>OZ255825.1:0-4646186 GCA_965277535.1 Ilyomonas sp.
AACTGGCGGCGGCTGAATACGCCATTTATAAAAATGGTCAAAAACAAACCTGCGCCTTCTACTAACGATGAATACTTTATTTACCAATCGCTGATTGGTGCTTTTCCGGAAAATTTGAATGTAACGGAATCGTTTATCAACCGTACATTATCATTTATAGAAAAAGCATTGCGCGAAGCCAAAGTAGAAACTACCTATAACGAACCCAACGCTGACTATGAAGAAGCCTGCAAAAGCTTTATCACTTCAATTTTAGACCAAAAGCATCCGTTTATAAAAAGCTTTACCGCTTTTTTGAATGAAGTAATTGAAGTGGCTACTTTATATTCATTGGCACAAACGGTTATCAAAATAACGGCGCCAGGCATACCTGATATTTACCAGGGCTGCGAGTTGTGGGACGTAAGTTATGTGGACCCAGATAACCGCCGACTGATTGATTATGATTGTCGCATTGCCAATTTAGATGAAATCATTGCATTGGAAAAAGGAAGCGTTGAATCATTGTTATCCTTCCTTCATAAGCATAAAAAAGAAGGCCGAGAAAAGTTGTATGCCACTTACAAAACGCTCAATTTCCGCACTACGCACAACGATTTGTTTTTGCATGGAAAATACATTCCATTACAAACCAATGATGAAAAGGTAATGGCTTATGCGAGAGGAAAAGATGACAGCTGGATTGTGGTTGTTATTCCTTTTTGTGGAGAAATACTGCAAAACAAAGAAGCAATAACTGTTTCTCTTCCAACTGATGCGCCGCAGCAATGGACAAACATTTTTACAAATGAAAGAATCAACTTCAAAAATAATGGCGGCCTGCTTTCCTCGTTACAGAAGTTTCCGGTAGCCGTCTTAACAGCGGGCTTGTAACGCCAATCCTCTAACTTTTTTGCAAGAGATTTCGTTTGCAGTACCATCTTTGCTACCACACATGAAGCAGCCAGTAAAGCCAGGGGCACCAATTTGGTTAATTGTAGTAGCTTTTGCTATTGTTTATATTGTTTGGGGCTCCACTTATTTTTTTATACAAGCATCCGAAAAAGGGTTTCCTCCTTTTATGCTGGGTGCTGTTCGCTTTTCGGCATCAGGCGTTTTGTTACTTGCATGGTGCGCTATCAAAAAACAAAAGCTTTGGTTGAGAAAGCAAATTATTTCTTCATTTATCGCAGGTAATTTATTGTTGTTTGTTGCAACCGGCTCTATTATTTGGGCCGAACAATGGCTACCAAGTTCCTTTGTTGCTGTATTGGTTTCAGCCGTGCCGGTTTGGCTGGTTTTGCTCGACCGGCGTAACAGGAAAGACAACTTCGGTAACCCGAAAATTATAATTGGTATAATCGTAGGTTTTGCGGGTGTTGTACTGTTGTTTGCACAAAAGTTGATGTCGAATTTATCGTCAGCCAACACTGCCTTTTTAATTATCAATATGCTGATTGTGATTGGTGGAAATATGAGTTGGGCGGCAGGTTCTTTGTATTCAAAATACCATGGCGTAGGCAACGTAATGGTAAGTGCTGCCTGGCAGATGATTGGGGCAGCTTGTTCTTTTATCATCCTCACTTTTTGCACCGGCGAAGTAACCCATTTTAATATTCACCAAGTGCCGCTTACTGCATGGCTTTCGGTATTGTACCTGGTAACAATGGGGTCACTCGCAGGTTATAGCGCTTACATTTGGCTGCTAAGTGTGCGGCCTGCCACGCAGGTAAGCACCAATTCGTATGTAAATCCTGTAGTTGCCGTTTTACTTGGGGCATTTTTGGGCCGAGAAGTTATCGGCAAAGTGCAATTGTTTGCTTTAGCCATTATACTGTCAAGTGTATTTATTATTAATGCTGATAAATACAAAAGAACTACTGATGAGAAGTAATGAAAAGTAATAAAAACAAACGTATGATTTTGATCTATTCACTTTAGATTCCATCATCTTCTCAAAAGTTTTTTATTGCCTTTCACCAGTTCCTCTCATCCTATCAGAAGTTCCTTCATACTCTTCATCAATCAACAAATCCGTTCCATCAGCAGCAGTGGTTGCCAACTGATCGCAACGATTGTTGTAAACATTAGCAGCATGACCTTTCACCCATATGAACGTGATATGATAATCTCTTGAAAGTTCATAAAACTGTAACCACAAATCCTTGTTTTTTTTACCACCGGCAAAGTTTGTTTTTACCCATTTTTCCAACCAGTTTTTGGTAACCGCATTTACAATGTACTGACTATCGGTATAAATGGTGAGCGATAAATTTTTTCTTTTCAGATTTTGTAACGCAACAATAACGGCCATCAGTTCCATGCGGTTGTTGGTGGTTAGGCGATAGCCCGCAGAAAGTTCTTTTTTCTTTTCGCCAAACATCATCACCACACCATAACCACCTCTTCCAGGATTGCCGCGTGCGGCTCCATCGGTATAAATAATCAGTTCGTTATTCAACAATAAAATTTATAAAAATTATTCTGTAAAAAAAGTTCCTTTCAAATAAGTTTTAGCGTTGCCGCGTATCAGCACACGGTCGCCTTTTAATTTACAATCCAGGTAACCTCTGCGAGCCGACAATTGAATGCTTTGCAAATGATTTTTGCCCAACAGATCAGCCCAATAAGGAACCAAAATAGTATGCGCTGAACCGGTAACCGGATCTTCATTAATGCCGCTTTGTGGATAAAAGCAACGAGCCACAATATCACTGTCATCGCCTTTTGCTGTGCAAATAACACCACGTGCTTTTACCGTGGCAAGTTGGGCGAAATCGGGTTGCAGGCTTTCTACTTCTTTTTGCGATGATAACACAACCATTGTATCAAATGAAGTTGTAAAAACCGGTGCAGATTGAACACCTAAACTGCTGAACAATGCGTCAGGAATATTGGTTAACGGCGTTGGAGGATTCGCCGGGAAGTCAAGCTGGATAGTGCTTTCAGCCACACTACTAATTTTTAAAGAACCGCTTAATGAATGAAAAAGAATTTCATCTTTATCATAACCCAATTCTGTAAAAAGAATATGTGCCGACGCCAGGGTAGCATGTCCGCAGAGTTTTACTTCTGTAGTTGGCGTAAACCAGCGTATGCGAAAGCCTTCTTCTTCAGGCACAAAAAAAGCGGTTTCACTCAGGTTGTTTTCTTTTGCCAATTGCTGCATGGTGGCATCGGGCAACCAATCGGTAAGCGGGCAAACGGCAGCCGGATTGCCACCAAACAACTCATCTGTAAACGCATGAACGATGTAAATGGGTAAGCGCATATTGTATAAATAAGAGTGCAAAATAAAGGTGGATTTCATTACTTTTATCAACCATCTTAACAAGACAAAAAACAAAGATGGCGTACCTTTAAAAGTATTCAACTTCATGCTTCACGATACAGAAAATAAAATGTTTTCAATGGCGGCTGATTTCATCAATTACAGCAGCCAACCCGTGTTCTTAACCGGAAAAGCCGGCACAGGGAAAACTACGTTTTTAAAATACATAAAGCAGCATACCAACAAGCAAACGGCTGTTGTTGCGCCCACCGGTGTTGCGGCAATCAATGCAGGCGGCGTTACCATTCATTCGTTTTTCCAACTGCCGTTTACGCCCTACATTCCGCAAACGCAGGGCTTCGCATCCAATGACGAAATGTTGGATAAACATCACCTGCTGGGCAGGATAAAAATCAACCGCGACAGGAGAGAAGTGTTTCAAAAATTAGAGCTTCTCATCATTGATGAAATCAGCATGGTGCGCTGCGATGTGATTGATGCGATTGATGTGGTGTTGCGCTCGTTTCGCAACCGTCACAACGAACCATTTGGCGGCGTACAGGTGCTGTACATTGGCGACATGTTTCAGTTACCGCCGGTTGCAGGTGAAGGCGAATGGAATATCCTTTCACGCTTTTATCATAGTCCTTATTTTTTTGACAGTAAAGTAGTTAAAGAAAATCCGCCGGTGTACGTTGAGTTGAACAAAATTTATCGGCAAAACGAAAAATCGTTTATTGATATTTTGAATAAAGTTCGCAATAACGAAATGGATTTTGAGGCATTTGAAAAACTGCACGAGCGTTACGAACCTGAGTTTAGTGTTCCAAAACATGAACGATACGTTGTGCTTACCACGCACAACAATAAAGCAGATGCTATTAATGCGGCTGAACTGTCAAAATTAAAAGGCGAAAGCCGAGTGTATGAAGCAGAAATTGGCGGCGACTTCTCTGACAAAACCTATCCGGCAGAAGCCGCTTTGCAATTAAAGATAGGAGCGCAGGTGATGTTTATTAAAAACGATCCTGAGAAGCGATTTTTTAATGGAAAAATTGGTGAAGTAACCCGTATGGAAGATAGCGCAGTGTTTGTAAAATGCGGCGAAGATGAAACCGAAATTGAAGTAAAACCGGAGAAGTGGAACAACATACGTTACACGCTGAACAACGACTCTGTGGATGAAGATGTAATCGGGTGGTTTAAGCAAATGCCATTGCGATATGCGTGGGCAATTACCATTCACAAAAGCCAGGGATTGACGTTTGAAAAAGCTATAATTGATGCGGGTTCTTCATTTGCATCAGGCCAGGTGTATGTTGCTTTGAGCCGTTGTACAACATTGAATGGCATCGTTTTGAAAAGCAAGCTTACACCTTATAATTTAAGAACGGATGCACGCATTGTTGAGTTTTCTGTGCAAAAACAAAACGTTGATGCGCTAACGCAGCAGCTGGAAAAGAGTAAAGCCGATTACCAAAAAGAAACCATTTTAAAACTGTTCGATTTTCATTCTATCGATCACCAGGCTGCCCGCGTAATGAAAGTGTTTTACGAACATCCTACATCGTTTAACGAAGGCACGAAAGAATGGCTGGAATCATTGCAAAACAAAATAGAACAGCAACAAACGGTTGCCAATAAATTTGAGTTGCAACTGATGACATTACTGGAAAGAGAAGACCTGCCCGAAAACAACGAAGCTGCGCAAAGCCGCATCCGAAGCGCGGTTGCACACTTTGTAAAGGAATGGGAAACAGTTTATCAAACCATTCCACAATCGCCTGCCATTACCGATAGTAAGATGGTAGCGCTGGCTTATAACAACGAGTTGCGTGCTTTGTATCATGCTATTTCGTTACGTTTGGTTTTGCTGAGAAGTTGTGCCAATGGTTTTCATACCGAAGCTTATAACAAAGCGAAGAAAAATTTTTCAACCAGCAATGTTTCTCTCAATGCGTATGCAGGCACGAGCGAAACAAAAACCGAAAGTCCGCATCCCGATTTATACCGGCAGTTGCGGCAGTTGCGCGATACCATTTGCACAGAGCTGGAAGTGCCGATTTACATGGTTTGCGGCAGCACAGCTTTAGATGAAATGAGCCGGTTTCTGCCTCTTACAACAGCGCAATTAATTCAAATTACCGGCTTTGGAAAAGTAAAAGCGCATCAGTTTGGCGAGCGGTTTTTGCGCATCATCAACCGATATGCTGATGACCACAATTTATCATCTACTATCGGCGAAAAAAAAGCAAAAAAGCAGCGAAAAGAAAAGGAAAAATCGGACGAAAACAAACCTGAAGTGGCAACAAAGCCTGACACTAAAAAAGAAACGTTTGTATTGTATAAAGAAGGGAAAACAGTAAAAGAAATTGCAGATGAGCGCAAGCTTTCACCGCAAACTATCGAAGGGCATCTGGCTTATTTTGTTCAGGAAGGAATGCTATCGGTTGATGAACTGGTAACGCGCGAAAAGCTGGTTTTGATTGAGCCTGCCCTGCAAGAATATGACGGCAAAACACTCTCTTCTGTAAAAACAAAACTGGGTAGTGACGTGAGTTATGGCGACATCAAAATCGCTTTGGCCTGGAAAGAATTTTTAAAGAAAGAATCGGCGCCGAACGATTAAAAAATGATATTTGAATAAACTAAAAGAATATGGAACGTACAGCAATTAGAGCAAACTTTACTTCTGAAGAAGAGTATTTTTTGTTTGAAGAAAAGAGCGAAACAAGACATGAATTAATCAACGGAAATTTATATGAAATGAATGGGGTTAGTAGATACCATAACAATATAGTTAGAAGGTTAATTGTGTTGTTTTCAAGATTGCTTGATGAAGAGAACTACCTGGTTGCTTTTGAAAGTTTTAAATTCAAATCTCCGGATAAGAATTTTCTTTATCCAGATATTATGATTTGTGAAACAGATGCTGCGAAATATTATACAGAAAATCCTATTTTAATTATTGAAGTGCTTTCGCCATCAACACGCAAGTATAACTTAGTTGATAAATTCATTCAATACCAAAAAGCAGAAAGTTTACAATACTATTTGTGCATCGAGCCAGAAAAAAAAGTAGTTATTTTTTATTTCAAAACTGAAGAAGGAGAGTGGATGACAGAAACGTTTACCAGCGATGACGATGTTATTGCATTGAACCATCTAAGCATCAACATTACATTGAAAGACATTTATCAATCTGCTTAAAAATTGATGTGCCCGCGCAATGAAAACACATGCACCGGACCTCTGTCTTTGTTGTAAGCTGGATGATCTACAAACTGGTAATCTGCCGTTATAAAGAAATGATTGAACAGTTTTGCATTGTAATACAATTCTACAATATTTTCAGTACGATAATTCAATGCGCCATCACCAATTAAAAAGCCATCGCCACCAGCTTTTAAATAGTCCTGATGATCCTTTGAAATACCGCTTGCAACGCCTGCAATGCCAACCACATCATCATTGCGCTTCCACCAATTTCCTTTCACTTGCAAACCGGCGCTAATGCTCTCATCAATTTCAGTAAATGCCCAGGTTGCCGTTTTACCATCGTTGTAACCGGCACGAACAAAGCAACCCAATACATCAGACAATTCCAATTCTCCATTCAATCCCAAACCGTATTTTGAGCTGTGATAATTTGCGTCATATCCCAAGCCTTCTATCACGTGCACTGCAGTGCTGTCTCCCCTTTTCATTTCAGTAATTGCCTGTTGATAAGAGGGCGCGTTGGTGCTATTTCTAAAACCCAAAACCCGTATGGTTCCTTTTCTTTTATTGAGTAAAAAGCTTTTTTCTAATTCCGCACTAAATCCATTTACAGCGCCGATATTTTTATTCAGATAAGGGCCATTTGCATTTACAGGAACCTGAGTTCCGCTCAAACGCGCCGCCCATAAAGGGTTAATCCATTCCACTACAAAACCCAAAGTATAACCTCGCGTATTGGCAGGATAGTCATAAGAACCATTGCTCATTAACGCCCAGTTTAAAAAGCTCGTGCGTGGGTCGTGGCTATACCCATTTTTGTCAAAAAAATCGCTCACGGCAAACTTGCCTGCACTAATGGTAATACGGGAAGCTGGCAAAATTTCTTTTACCTGGTTGGCGTCATCTTCCAGCGTGTCCATTTTGTTTTTTGAAAGAGGAATATGCTGCTGAATATAGTACCGCGCCATTGATAAAACCGGCACAGGATCGCCCACACGGAACGCTTCGCCATTGGTGAAAGCAGCAATACCGGTGGTCCCGTCGAAGCCGTTGCCGCCGGATATTTCAGCGTTGGCGTACACATTTGTAAAATGAAACAGCTTTCTGCCTATAAAAGCCGTAGAGGTGATGGTGAGCACGCCTCTTTCTACACCGCTACTCAAGCTGTTGAGCCCAGTGTACAAAGCCCTGAAAGCTCCGTGGGTTTGCGAAACAGCAGTAAACTGAAAATGCGCCGACCACAATGAATCAGGCGTTTTGTTGCGGGGCGCAACAATGGTATCTTTTTGGGCAAAAACAAACGAAGAAATAACCAGGGATAAAGATAGAAAAGATACTTTCATAGTTGTGTTGGTTGTCATTTGCTTTGTAGGATCAGGGGTGTCTGCACCATTGGTCAGGCTTTACTTTTTGAAACCGCAGCTATTTCTATCCTCACGATTGTTATAAAAGTTGGCTGGTTTGTTTTTGTCGAAAAAATTAAAACAATTCAACACTCCATTGCCGCTCAAACACAGCGTTCGGTTGTAGTGTATTGATGCCTTCTTTTTGCGTAATATCGCCACTTGCATTCGTACTGTCGGCAATGCCGCACCAGGGTTCAATGCATAAAAAGTCAGCGTCTTTTTTATTCCAGATGCCGAGGTAAGGAAAGCCTTCAAAGTAAACGGTAAAGCCATGCGGCGTAACATCGCTTTTTACGCTGATGCTGTTGCTTTGGATGTGTTTAAACACCAGTGCATCCTCATAAAAGAAAAAGCGTTTTAACCTTAATTGTTCAGCATTGTGGAAGAAAGGAATTGGCGTTGTTTCGATCAAACCATCTTCCGACAAAGGATAACGCTCCGCATTTTCAATCTGGCTAAATGAAAGATAATAATCTTCGAAATCGGTATTCTCAGCCAACGGAACTTTAAAAGCCGGATGCCCGCCAAGCGAAAAGTACATCGTTTCACTGCCCGTATTGGTTACTGAATACACAACATGCAAACGGTTTTCATCAAGAGTGTATTGAATGGAAAATGAAAACGGAAATGGGTACAAAAACAAAGTTTGCGGCGTATCGGTAATAGTAAATGTAATAGATGTTTCAGATTGATCGGTAATGGCAAATTCGGCATCGCGGGCAAAACCATGGCGGCTTAAATGAAATGTTTTGCCATTGTATGTGTAGCTGCCGTTTTTCAATTCACCAACAATCGGAAATAACACAGGGCTGTGTTTTGCCCAGACATCAGGATCGCCATTCCATAAATATTGCAGGCCGGTTTGCTGATTGATGAGGCTTTGCAATTCGGCTCCTTTGGTATTAATATCAACTAACAAAAGGTGGTTGTGCAAGGTTGGCATAATATGGTGAATTTGTAATTTTTAATGCTTGATGAGTAAGCTTCATTTATTTTCACTAAAAACAAAAAGCTGTTTACCACAAACAGCTTTTATAAAAAAGAGGCAAAACCAAAGCTAATATTCGTCTTCGTTAAACATAAAATCTTCTTGGCTTGGATAGTCAGGCCAAATGTCTTCAATGCTTTCATACACTTCACCTTCGTCTTCCAGCTCCTGAAGATTTTCAACCACTTCAATCGGCGCACCGGAGCGGATAGCGTAATCAATCAATTCGTCTTTTGTAGCAGGCCAGGGTGCGTCTTCAAGATAGCTGGCTAATTCGAGAGTCCAAAACATAACAGCTTTTGAAATTTGCTGCAAATGTAGGAGTTGAGAATGAAAATCCAAATTCAAGGTTCATTCAATCAGTAAAATATTAGTGTGGCATTTAAATATTCCTTTACGTTTGCACTCTATGCTCAGGGCAACGAACATCTACAAATCGTATGGTCAGATTCCGGTGGTGAAAGGCGTAAGTTTAGAGGTTGAGAAGGGAGAAATTGTTTCTATCACCGGCTCATCGGGTGCAGGAAAAAGCACATTGCTTCATATTTTAGGAACGCTGGATGCGCCTGATAGCGGCGAAGTAATCATCAATGGCGTTAACCTGTCTCAACTAAAAAACAAACAGCTATCGCAATTCCGAAACCATCAACTGGGCTTTGTATTTCAGTTTCATCATTTGTTACCCGAGTTTACAGCACTCGAAAATGTTTGTATTCCTGGTTGGATAAAAGGCGGCAAAAGAAAAGAGGTTGAAAATCATGCCATGCGTTTGTTGAGCGTGTTGGGAATTGAAAACCGCATAAACAACAAACCGCAACAGTTAAGCGGCGGCGAGCAGCAACGCGTTGCCGTAGCACGTGCATTGATAAACAATCCTGCTATTGTATTTGCAGATGAACCAACAGGTAATTTAGATAGTAACAATGCAAAAGAACTTCACCAATTGTTTATTCAACTGAGAAATGAATTTGCACAAACGTTTTTAATTGTTACACACAACGAAGATCTCGCGGCTGGCAGCGACCGCGTTCTGCACATGAAAGATGGCTTGTTGCAAAATTAAACTTGCATGTTGGAACAACCATTTTTGGTTTTGCAGCAATTTTAAGTGAAGCTTTCGTAGCGTCTATCTTCGAATTATTTTTAATAGAAAACAGGTACATTTTCTAAATTATCGTTTCGTTTACAGCTTTGCCTTTACTTTGCGCGTTTAGTTGTAGTTGCCGGAAGCATGTATAAGAAAATCACGTTTGTTTTTGCATTGATTTTATTCCTCTCAACGCATTTGTTTTCGCAGGATTTAAACCAACTGCGGAACCGGATGAGTGGCTTCGGTCAGTCGGGAAAAGGCAACAAAGATTCGCTTGTTCACCGCGATCCCAACGCAGATTCGATAACAATTTCGTATCGCTATTTTGATTCTTCGCGAATCAGGAAATTAGATTCTTCCATCAACGATTGGTACACACGTTTTCCTGTTCCGCCAACCTACAATTATCTCAGCAACTTTGGAAGTGCAGCTCATTCGTTATTATTTAATATGAACATGGAGCCGGGCTTTGATGCCGGTTTTCATTCGTTTGATATTTATAAATATACACTTGCCGGAACGCGCTTTTTTCAAACTACCCGACCTTACACTGACCTTTCGTATGCGCTTGCCAGCAGTGCGGAGCAAATGGTAAACCTTCTTCACACGCAAAACCGAAAAAACAATTTGAATTTTACGTTTGAATACCGTTTTATCGGTTCGCCGGGTGCATTCAAAAATCAGAATACCAGCCATAACAATGTTCGCATCAGCTCCTTTTATCAGAGCAAAAACAAACGCTATGGTTTGTATTTTATTTATCTGAACAACAAAATAAAAGCTTCTGAAAATGGCGGATTGGTGGTAGATTCGCAACTGCAGAATTTGTCTCTGAACAATCCGATTGAAGCCAATGTTCGTTTAGGAAATAACCTTAGCAATTACAATACAGGCAACATTTTTAATACTGCTGTAAATATTGGAACTTATTATCGTGAGAGCATTTTTTACTTGCGCCAGTATTACGATTTCGGTCAGAAAGATTCGATTGTTCATGATTCCACGGTTACCCGTTTGTTTTATCCGCGCCTACGTTTGCAGCATTCCATTTCTTATAGTTCAAACACTTATGAATACCACGATGATGCTTTGGATTCAACCAGCTATATCAATTTCTTTCATTATTACGGAGCCAATAATTTAGACACGCTTTTGTTTCAGGATAAATGGAAAAACTTAAACAATGAGTTTAGCATTGTTACTTTTCCGGATAAAAAGAATGTTGCGCAATTTTTACGGTTGAGCGCCAATTTAGAATTGATAAACGGAACGCTTTATAAAGCTGGTACAAAAACCTATACAAACATTTATGCATCGGCTGAGTACAGAAACAGAACGCGAAACCAAAAATGGGATGTGGAAGCGTTTGGGCGTTTGTATTTGGCGGGCAGCTTTATTGGCAATTATACTGGTTATATCAGTTTGCAAAGGCAACTTTCAAAGAAGTTAGGAGCCTTGCAAGTCGGATTTCAAAATACCAACAAAAGTCCAACAGAATTAAGCCAGAACATTACTTCTTTTCCGGTCATTCCCATTGGCTCCGTTCACAATACGAACATTGCAAAACTCTTTGGTAATCTTTTTATTCCTGAAGCGGGCTTGCATTTGTATGCAAATTATTATGCCGTAACCAATTACACTTATCTCACCGATTACTTTACAATGCGGCAGCAAGCATCACTTTTTAATTATTTAACCGTTGGGCTTGATAAGAAATTTAGATTATCGAAACATTTGTTTTGGTACACTGAAGCCGCTTTTCAGCAATCTGCTGGCAACGCGCCGGTGCATTTGCCCCAGATTTACACGAGAAACCGGCTTGCTTTTGAAGGTAATTTTTATAAAAACCTGTATTTGTCAACTGGTATAGAAGTAAGATATTTTACCCCTTACAAAGCTGATGGTTACACGCCGTTAAACGGCCAGTTTTATTATCAATCCGATTCTACTTTAAGCAATCGGCCCGATGTAAATGTGTATTTTAATTTTCGAATTAAGAGTTTCAAAGCCTTTATCCGGGTGGAAAATTTGAATACTTTGGATAAATACAATGGCAGCTTCGGCTTTTTAAATCACAATTTTTCTGCGCCGCATTATCCGCAGAATGCACTTTGGATACGGTTTGGCGTTTGGTGGAGCTTTGTTAATTAGCGTGTCGGCTCGTTGTTAGCTTTATTTATTTTTTATTTTTGTTTGATTAACTAAGACTATGAACCGGAAGTTTTTATCTGCAATCGCAATCATTTTAATGAGTTTGGTTTTATCAATAAAAGCTAAAGCAAACGACAAAACCGACACTGTAACTGTTGCCGGCGTTTGCGAAAGTTGCAAAAGCCGTATTGAAAAAGCGGCCAAGCAAGCAGGCGCAACCACAGCCGACTGGAACGAGAAGAGCAAATTGTTGAGCGTTTCTTACAACGATTCTGCCACATCGCTGTTGGCAATTGAAAAGAAAATCGCAACTGTTGGTTACGATACACGCGACGTGAAAGCGTCCGTTCAATCGTACAGCAAGTTACCTTCCTGCTGCCAATATGATAGAAGCGGAGCAAAAAATGATGAGAAGGTTTGTAATGATAAAAACAATAAATCATTTTAATTATGAAGCTATTAGGTGCTTTTGGTTTTGCCCTTTTTTGTACTATTTCTTGTTTTGCACAACCGGAGCCCGGAAATATGGCAAAAGAAATTAAGCTGCCTGACGCAAACAATCAACCGATCGCTTTATCTTCTCTGAAAGGAAAAGTGGTATTAATTGATTTTTGGGCGAGCTGGTGCCGGCCTTGCCGGCAAACCGTTCCTGGTTTAAAAAAGCTGTACTCTATGTACCACGACAAAGGTTTTGAAATTTATGGCGTTTCACTGGACGATGATGCAAGAGCCTGGCAACAAGCAATATCAGATGATCAATCTACCTGGATTCATGTCAACGATAAAACCGGCAAGGTGGCGAATCAATGGGTCATTTCTGTTATACCAACTACTTTTTTAGTGGACAAAAACGGAAAAATTGTTGCTGTTGATGAGGACGCCAAATCTCTAAGTAAACTCATACCTAAATATCTCAATTGAACTTCGAACTATTTATAACCCTTTTTTTTCTTCCATTTTTCTTAGAGGAGACAGGTTACTTTGTCCAAAGAATATTATTTATGTTAACTTCCTTATTCCTAATTGTCAATTGTTCTAATATAAACTTGTGAAAGAGGCCTTGTAAAATTTGCTATGTTACTAATGCATATCTTTTGCTGAACTATTAGCCTTCTTAGAAACTTCAATAGCTAAAGTACTTGTTATAGCAAAGTATAGATAGGATAAAGCCTAAAAACTCCCTTTTAATAGTTACTCTTCCTACATTGTGTTTGCACAATTAATTTCTCTCTGCCACGACGGTTTGCAAGATCTTTGGTTTTATCGCATTATTTCTGTCTACAAAGCTTCCTATGACTGTGGCTATTCTGTATGTAATGTCGCATCTAAAAATGAAAATTCATCTTTTTGATTTCACTCAATCCTGAATCTTACCTGTAAATACTTCCTAAAGCTTCCTCATAGAAACTCATTTCAGTTTCCCTTACTGCTTTCATTTTTAAGAGCTTTTTCTTTCTTCAACAACAAAATCATTGCCTTTATAATTCTTTCGAAAGGAAAATTCGATTACGGATGTATATTTACTGCTAATATCTTTGTCATAATTGCTATGAAAATTTGACAAAAATAAAATGAATATTTACACAATAAATTAGCTAAGTCTATTTAGTTATAAAATATTAACTTATAAGAATTTATAAAGGTTAATGGAGTTTTATAATTAAAATTTAAAGTCTTTCCGAAAGTGAAATTTCAGCTGCAAAATATGTTCTGTCGTTCAATATAATGTAATTTTATATAACAATCTGATTTACAGATATATAGAACAATTACAATTGTATTAATGTTTATAAAAATAAGATAACAAAAAATTAATTTATTGATTACATTAAGTTATCATGCGAAAAACCTAAAGGCAATAAAAGAGATGATTTAGGGACAATAATGACTTGTCCACTACTGCCGCAAAGAATTAATCGGATAGGATATCGGACGCGATTTTCAAATTCTACAAGCACCTGGCGGCAAAAGCCGCATGGCGAAGCCGGCGTGTCACTTTTTCCTCTGGAATTGATGTAAGTAACTGCCATTGTAAGAATGGATATATTTGGATAGAGTTGGGCAGCGGTAGCTAATAATGATCGCTCGGCACAAATGCCGGATGGGTAACTCGCATTTTCCTGATTGCTGCCGGTAATAATCTGTAGGTTGGAAAGTAAGGCAGCGGCCCCTACAAAGAATCCGGAATAGGGTGCATAAGCAATCGTTGCCGCATTTCGGGCTAAAAGAACTAATTCATAATCGTTTTGAACCAGCTCTCTTTCAGAATCTAATACCTGATAAGTAAAAGTAAATTCGCTTTCTTTCAACAAAAACTAATGAATAGGTTTAAAAAAGCGGTTCCACCGTGGACCTTTGTCCCAGCTAAACCAGATTAAAGACGCTTTTCCAACAATGTTGGTTTCCGGTACAAAACCCCAAAAACGACTGTCTTGGCTGTTGTGGCGGTTGTCGCCCATCATCCAATAATAATTGTATTGAAACGTGTATTGGTTGGTAGGCTTCCCGTTAATTACAAACTGACCATTGTTTTCCTGAAGTTGATTGTGCTCGTAAGTAGCAATAATGCGGCGGTAAAGAGCAATGTTTTTTGTATCTAAGGTAACAGTTTGGCCTTTTGAAGGAATTTGTATTGGTCCATAATTGTCTGCACTCCAGGGATAATTGGCGATGTCGAAGGGAAATGTTCTTTGGTCAACGGAGTTATCGCTGTATAAAGTGATTGATTTGAAATTGGGCTGTTTTTTTATAAGTTCTACATCTGCATTAGATAATGTCATTCTGTACTTCAAGCCTAACAAAGGCATATATTTCCCATCTTTCTCATAAGTAACATCTTTACCACTTTGCGGATCAGTGCCAGTATCAAAGTGAAAATTTAATTGATTGGATAGAAAATCTTCTGAAAACGGAGTTTCGTTCGTTTCAACAATGTACTCGTTCTGCTGACCGGGAGCCATATATGCTTTTTGATTATTGATATACAAAGCTCCATTTATAACCTGTAAAACATCGCCCGGAACGCCAACACAACGTTTGATATAGTTATCGGTTTTGTCCATCGGGTGTACAATCACCGCGTGTTCAGCCCTCAATGCGTCTCGGTTTCCGTTGTAATCTCTGCGTAGTACATCATAATAAGTATTGGCACTTAGATAATCAGGTTCATTGATAATGGTATCGCCCGCAGGAAAATTAAACACTACTACATCGTTTCTTTGCACAGTTGTAAATCCAGGCAATCGCCTGTAAGGCAATTGGATTGAAGTTGTGTAAGAGGGAGTGGTTTGAGAAAAAGGCATCGTATTGTGAACAAAAGGAAAACTAACTGGCGTTTGCGGAATGCGGGCGCCATAGCTCATTTTACTCACGAATAAAAAGTCGTTTACCAGCAAGGTTTTTTCCATGCTGGGAGTGGGGATGGTATAAGCTTCAAAAATAAAACTACGGATAAGCGTTGCGGCAACGATGGCAAAAACGGCTGCATCAATCCATTCGCGGGAAGCAGGCTTTTTGTACAACTTCATTACTTCCTTGCCTTTGTAGCGTTCGGCCTTTGAAAAACCCAAATACGGGAAGTAGAGAAAAGGTAAAAAAACAGTAGCAGCATGTTGAAATACATTGAATTTGCCAAAGTGCATTACCCAGATAATAGTAATCCAGATGGTAATAAACTGACCAGCAATGGGTATAAACTGTAGCCAGAACCATATCTTTTTGATGCCGCATTTTTCAACAATGCACCAGGTGTTGTAAAATGGAATGAACGCTTTCCAGGGTTCGATGCCTGCTTTTTTAAACATTCCATACATTCCAATGTGCCAGCCGAGAGTACAAATGATAAAGATAGCCCAACCCATATTTTATTTTTAGAGAAAAACAAAAGTACCATTCCACATCGGCACACAAAAAACAGAAGTAGAAACTTTTCTTAAACTGTTGTAAACGGTAAAATCAATTTGTTTTTGCCCATTTTTCAATAACCATTGCACTGGCACCACCACCGCCATTGCAAATAGCTGCCGCACCGATTTTGCCATCGTTCTGCTGTAATACATTGATCAGGGTTACCAAAATGCGCGCACCGCTACAACCCAACGGATGACCTAAAGAAACAGCGCCACCCCGCACATTCACTTTGGCTGCATCAATTCCTAACTTCTGAATGTTGGCAATGCTTACTACAGAGAAGGCTTCATTTATTTCAAAATAATCTACATTATGTAAAGTTAGAGCCGCTTTTTGCAAAGCTTTTGGTAGTGCAATGGAGGGAGTAGTAGTGAACCATTCGGGAGCTTGTTCTGCATCTGCGAAACTTAAAATCGTTGCCAGCGGTTGTATGCCCAATTCCTTTGCTTTGTCTTCGCTCATTAAAACCAAAGCCGCTGCGCCATCATTAATGGTGCTGGCATTGGCTGCGGTAACAGTGCCGTCTTTTATAAAAGCAGGTTTCAGTTCCCGAATTTTATCAAACTTAACGTTGAAAGGCTCTTCGTCTTTATCAATTATAACAGCATCACCCTTTTTTTGAGGAATGGAAACCGGAACAATTTCGTGCAAAAACAAACCTTGCTCAGTCGCTTGCTGACTTCTTTTATAACTTTCAATTGCATAGTCGTCCTGCTCGTTACGACTGATGTTACAGGTTTGGGCGCACAATTCGGCAGCATTACCCATGGGGTAATCTTTATAAACATCAGTTAATCCATCTTTTGATAAACCATCAACCAGGCTAACATCCCCATACTTATTTCCCCAGCGCTGTTTGGTTGCATAAAAAGGAACGTTGGACATACTTTCCATTCCGCCAGCCACAATAATATCTGCATCGCCCAACAGAATACTTTGTGCTGCCGAAGCCACGGCTTTCATTCCGCTTGCACAAACTTTATTAATGGTAATTGCGATTACCGTTTCCGGTAGTCCTGCCAATATACTTGCCTGCCGCGCAGGTGCCTGACCCAAATTGGACTGCAGTACGCAACCTATAATCACTTCATCAATATGTTGTGGAGAAATGCCCCCTTTTTCAACGGCGGCTTTTATAGCAATAGCTCCCAATTGCGGAGCAGTAAGGTCTTTTAGTTTTCCTCCAAAACTTCCAATAGGAGTGCGAACAGCGGATACAATCACAACTTTTTTCATAAACGAACAATTGTTAGTAAACGCAAATATAGTAAGTGAGAAATCGGGCAAAAACAAATTAACGAACTTAAAAACTCTTGTTCAATATCTGTCTAATAAAAAACCACAGCCATAACAACTGTGGTTTTTATCAATCCTACTTTTTATTTTTAGCTGAAATTTGTTTTATCAGAGGTTTCTTTTTTTTGAGTATCGCTTTTATTTTCGGTTGATGAAGTTTCACTCCCTGAGGTGCTTTCATTTTCTGTCATGCTTGTAGCCGTGCTTCCAACCCCCGAACCAGAACCGTAAGAAGAAGCATTCTGTTGCCCTGCTGTAGAACCGCTGTGCTGAGTAACGCCTACTGTTTTGTTTTCATAACTGCCTTTGTTTTCCTGCCAGATGCGCAAATGGTTTTGCACATTGGTTACGCCGGTAACACTGTCGGCAATATCTTCGGCAAGACGTTTTTCGCGTTTTGTTTTTACTTCACCGCTCAATATTACCTCGTTTCCTTCTACCCGAACCGAAATTTCTGAAGCATCCACATCATGCGAATCGCTTAACCTGTCGCTCACATCTTCCCGAATGCGGTCTTCTGAACGTTTATAGTCTTTTGGACCTTTTCCTCTATGCGATGTCTTTTGCTCGTTCCGTTTATCCTGCTCGCGGCGACGTTCTGCATCGTCATCTCCAAACCAGGACGATACTTCATCTTTGGTTTTATCCAACCAGCGGCGCTCATTGTTTTCATTATTCCGGTTGTCTTCATGACTTTGGTTATAATCGTTTTCCCAATTTTGGTTACGTCCATATTCTTCTGAATTATTGCGTCTGCCATGATCCTGGCGGCGGTTGTAATCAGTTCCCCATTCTCCTTTGTTCCCATAACGGCCAGAGTCTCTGTTCATGCCTCTGTCGAAATCTTGTCCGTAGGCGTTTCGGTTTTTGTCATCGTTGTAATTGTTCTCGTTATTGCTCCAATCACCGCTTTTGTTTAAGCTGTCAAAGTTGCGATTGTTTTGAGGCCGGTTGTAATCGCGCCGATCGCGATTTTGCTGATTGGAATTATTACCCGACGAATGTTCGCTCCAATTCCAGCCACTGTCTTTTAAATTCCTGTTTCTTTCATTTGTTTTTTCCCTTTGATAATTATTTCCATGGCTATCGAACTGGTTATTTTTGTTGTAATCGCTGTTGCCGCCTTTCTCGTTTTCATAATCTTTACCATACTGATTTCTATCATCATCATTGTAACGGTCGTCGTTCCATTTGTTGCTCTCGTTAGAGTAAGAACGTCGGTTGTGAGTGTTCTGTTCCATAAAATTCAATTTTATAATTTGATTGAATACTCTATCAATACAAAAAATTATACCTGATACATGCAACTATTGAGAATGAGACAAACATTGTCAAAGTTTTGCAAGTTGTATTTTTATTTTAATATGATTGGTTAAACGAATAACCGCAATGAATAATTATTCTCAGCAAGAAAGTTGATAAAATAGCAAAACGAAATACTGATAGAAAGGGAAAGGTTTCAATATAAGACGAATGCGTAAAAAGTAAATCCGGTTCATAATCTTCACTTAACAATTCATTCGATATAAACATCATCCAGAGTTTGTTTTTGTGCATTTTTTTACACGAAAACAAAATAAAAACTACAAACCTCGTAAGCCGGATTCTGTTTCTACACTATCATTTATCTGCTCCCAACATTACTGTTGAGATGTAGCTGCCTACCCAAATTCATCGAACGAGCCGCTCTCAGGCGAATTTTTATGTGGCATTACAGCACCTAAGGTTTACCCGCTTAGCACATTGCTGCACAAAGCCGTAAGCTCTTACCTTACGTTTTCACCCTCATGGCGCCAAGGCGCCACAGTTATTTTCTGTGGCACTTTCTCTTGTCATTTTGCAATGACAGCCGGCTGTTAGCCGGTAGGTTGCTCTTTGCTGTCCGGACTTTCCTTGGTCCCGACATGTCGGGACCACGATAGCGCGGGTTTGTAGCAGCACGAAGATACTATTTCAAAAAACTTCACAATCATTTTACCAACGGTTACAAGCCGCATCGTTATTCATCTACCTTAGCTCTTAAATTTCACCGGCTTGTTTAAAGAAATCGTCATTGCATTTCAATCTTACTTCGAAGCGCATCGCTTTATTAAAAAGCATAAGCTTTGGAAATGGATTGTTTTGCCAGGTTTAATTTACGCTATTTTGTTCGCTGTTAGCATGATTGTTTTTGGAGAAAGCGCCAGCCGTTTGATACAATGGATTTTTACAGTTACACATATTAATAACTGGAAGCAGCATCATCAGGGCGGACTGCTGAATTTTCTTTTTGCTTTTGCCACTTTTATATTCTGGCTCATTTTGGTTTTGCTGTATTTTTCCCTTTTCAAATACATCTGGTTGATTATTGGTTCGCCTATATTTGCCTATCTAAGCGAAAAAACAGAAGCCATCATCGAAAACCGAAACTTTCCTTTTTCTTTCGCCAAACTGGGCAAGGATATTTTGCGAAGCATAGCCGTTTCGTTTCGTAATATGTTGTGGCAAACATTATATGTGCTCTCTTTGTTACTTCTTTCTTTTGTACCGGTTGCAGGTTGGATAACACCAGTTATTGCTTTAATTATTGAAGCTTATTATTATGGCTTTGCTATGTTGTATTATAGTTGCGAACGCCGCAACCTTTCTTCACAACAAAGTTTCCATTTTATCGGCTCGCATCGCGGTCTTGCCATTGGAAACGGTTTTATTTTTTATACTTTACACCTTGTGCCCGTCATTGGTTGGATTTTCGCGCCGGCTTATGCAGTTGTAGCTGCTACTGTCAGCATGATAAAAGTTAGGGAGAATCATCCATTTATCCAAACCATTACTGCATAAAATTTATTCCCTATTTGCAAAGGCGATGTTGAAAAAATACCAATTTCTTTAGCCTTTTATGAAGTATTTTGTGCTTTGTTTTAAGGATTGAAAACATCGTTCCATTATGCAGTTCTCTCATCTTCACGTTCACACACAATATTCTTTGCTCGATGGCGCTGCCAACATTGACTCTCTTTATAAAAAAGCTGAAAAGCACAACATGCCAGCGCTTGCTATCACCGACCACGGCAATATGTTTGGTGTGTTTGATTTTGTAAACCAGGCCTGGAAGAAAACGAAAGTGGTGGGCAAAGATGCGAATGGGAAAGACATTCTTGAACCCGTTATTAAACCCATTGTTGGCTGTGAGTTTTATGTGGTGGAAGACAGAACAAAAAGAAGCTTTACCAAAGAACAAAAAGACGCCCGCTTTCACCAGGTGTTATTGGCCAAAAACAAAACGGGTTATCACAATCTGGTGAAGCTAACATCGTATGGTTTTAGCGAGGGCTTGTATGGAAAATATCCCCGTGTAGATAAAAAGTTAATTGAAAAATACAAGGAAGGTTTAATTGCCACTACCTGTTGCATCGGTGCTTATGTACCGCAAACCATTTTGCACAAAAGTGAAGCCGAAGCAGAGAAAGAATTTCTGTGGTGGCTCGATATGTTTGGCGAGGATTATTACATTGAATTGCAACGCCATAAAATTCCCGAGCAGGAAAAAGTGAATGCAACGCTTGTTAAATGGGCGAAAAAGCACAATGTAAAAATGATTGCTACCAACGACAGTCATTATACCGACCAGGAAGATTACAACGCGCACGATATTCTGCTTTGCATCAATACCGGTGAAAAGCAATCTACACCTGGCTTAGACGATTTTGTAAACGATGATACGCTGGTAAAAAACCGTCGTTTTAAATTTCCCAACAATGAATTTTATTTTAAGGGAAGCGATGAAATGATTCAGTTATTTCAGGATGTTCCTCAAAGCATTGACAACACCAATGAAATTGTTGATAAAATAGAAGTGCTGAATTTAAAGAAAGACATTCTGCTTCCAGCGTTCCCTATTCCAAAAGAATTTCAAACGTCATCGGACAGCAATCTGAACCAATGGAATTATCTGCAACATCTCACTTACGAAGGAGCGAAAGATCGGTATAGTGAAATCACAGAACAAATCAGAGAACGTCTGGATTTTGAATTGTTTACCATAAAAACAATGGGCTTTGCCGGTTATTTTTTGATTGTAAGCGATTTCATCAAAGCTGGTCGCGAGCGCGGCGTGTTCATTGGTCCGGGTCGTGGTTCGGCTGCCGGAAGCGTAGTTGCCTATTGCATTGGGATTACCAACATTGATCCAATCAAATACGATTTGCTGTTTGAACGATTTCTCAATCCCGACCGAAAATCAATGCCGGATATTGATACTGATTTTGATGATGAAGGCAGACAAAAAGTGATTGATTATGTAGTTGAAAAATACGGCAAAAACCAGGTTGCACAAATCATTACGTATGGTACGATGGCGGCGCGAAGCAGCATTAAAGACGTTGCCCGTGTGATGGATTTGCCCCTTTTTGAAGCCAACAATTTAGTGAAGCTGGTACCCGAAAAAGTAGGCACTACATTAGGACGTTGCTTAACCGCGCCACTTACTATAAAAGAAGGTGAAAAATCTCTCGAAGAAAAAGAACAATATGGCAGCGAAGACATTGAAAATATCAAACGGCTTCGTGAAATTTATGCGGGAACTGACATCAAAGCGCAGGTTTTAAAAGAAGCTGAGCGGTTAGAAGGTTCAGTTCGCAACACAGGTATTCATGCAGCGGGCATCATTATCGCACCTAAAGACTTAACCGATTTGTTGCCGGTTGCCACTGCCAAAGATTCTGATTTATGGGTTACGCAAATTGGCGGTTCGTCCATTGAAGAAGCGGGTGTACTCAAAATGGATTTTTTGGGCTTAAAAACATTGTCTATTTTAAAAACAGCACTTGAATTAATCAGGCAAAACCACGGTGTTGATGTTGATTTGGATAACCTTCCGTTGGACGATGAAAAAACGTACAAACTCTATCAAAATGGCGAAACAAACGGCACCTTTCAGTTTGAAAGTACGGGTATGCAAAAATATTTGCGCGAATTAAAACCTGATGCCTTTGCTGATTTGATTGCCATGAATGCTTTGTATCGTCCCGGTCCGATGGCTTATATTCCGCAATACGTCGCCCGCAAACATGGGCGGGAAGACGTGGTGTACGACTTGCCCGAAATGCGCGAATATTTAGAAGAAACATACGGCATTACCGTGTATCAGGAACAGGTAATGTTGCTGTCGCAAAAGCTCGGGGGTTTTAGCAAAGGCGATGCAGATGTGTTGCGCAAAGCCATGGGTAAAAAACAAAAAGCTGTGTTGGATAAAATGAAAACGCAATTTATAAAAGGCGCAACAGAGCGTGGCCATAAAAAAGACACTCTTGAAAAAATATGGACCGATTGGGAAGCTTTTGCACAATACGCGTTTAATAAATCCCATTCAACCTGTTATGCTTTTGTGGCTTATCAAACGGCGTATTTAAAAGCGCATTATCCGGGCGAGTACATGTCGGCAGTACTTAATCATGCAGGCAGCATTGAAAAAATTACATTCTTCATGGAAGAATGCAAACGCATGAATCATCGCGTGTTAGGACCCGATATAAATGAATCGCTTAAAGGCTTTGCGGTAAATGAAAAGGGTGAAATTCGTTTTGGTTTGGGAGGTTTAAAAGGTGTAGGTGAAGCAGCCGTTGAAAGTATAATTGAAGAAAGAGAAAAAAGCGGCAAATACAAAGACATCTGGGATTTCATCAGGCGCATCAACCAACGAACCGTAAATAAGAAAAGCATGGAAAGCCTGGTGTATTCCGGTGCTTTCGATTCTTTTAAAGAGTTGCATCGTGCACAATATTTCTTTTTGCCACAGGGCGAAACATCGAGTATGTTAGAACGGATTATACGTTACGGAAATATTTATCAAACCAACAAAGCAGGAAGCAGCAACAGCTTGTTTGGCGAAAATATAATGCCCGAGATTGCGCCGCCTAAAATATTGCCAGCACCTGAATGGACGCTAACTGAATTGCTTGATCACGAGAAAGAAGTAACGGGCATGTTTATGAGCGGGCATCCGTTAAATCATTTTCGGTTCGAACTAAAATATTATGGCATCATGCCATTAAGCGATTTTAATGAAGTGAATGAATCGCCCGGCGCTGTAGCTGCGAATCTGAACAAAACATTTCGCATTGCCGGTTTGGTTACGGTTGCCAACCATCGTATTACCAAAACAGGCAAAAATTTTGGTTCTCTTACCATTGAAGATTTTACCGGCAAAACCGAAATCATGTTGTGGAGCGACGATTATATGCGCTTTAAGCATTACGTGGAGAGCAACAAAAATGTAATGATTACAGGCTATTTTAAATCGCGCTACAACAGCGACCAATATGAGTTTAAAGTAAGCAATGTTTGCTTACTGGAAACGGCAAAGCAAACGCTTACCAAAGGCATAGACATCAACATTCAACCTGCCAGCCTTACCCCCAATTTTGTAAACTTTGTTGAAAATAACGTAAAAACAAATCCTGGCAAATCGTCAATCCGGTTCAATATTTATGAGCCATTGCACAATTTAAAAGTCACGCTGCACACGATGGACAGAGGCTTTACCATGAACGAAGAAATGGCTGAATTTTTATTGGACAATCCTGATGTAGAAATTAATGTTGAACTGATGAATGCATAAAGTATCATCCCCAGTAAATACGGATAAAAACAAAAGCGGTTGAGTAATATCAACCGCTTTTGTTTTTGCACATATTTGAAACGATTCTACTAATTACTTCTTCATAAAACCTTTTGTTGTTTTGCTATTATTGGTTTCGATTGATATGAGATAAAAGCCACTTGCTAAATTGCTGATATAAAAGCTGTACACAGTGCTGTTGCTGCCTTCTTTCAACATAAGTAATTTGCCCCCGGCATCAAACAATTTGATACGTTTGATAGTAGTATTGTTATTTGCTCTTACATTAATAACGCTTACGGCTGGAATTGGATAAACGCTAATGTCATCCTTCAAAATACTTTTTACAGAAACAATAAAGGAGTAGCTCAATTTGCCATTGGCATCCATTTGTACAATGCGGTAATAAGTCGTGCCATTTAAAAACGAAGCATCGGTAAGGTTATAGTCATTTAACGCTGTACGGTTAGTTGCAGCAATGGTATTACCAACGTTAGTCCATATTGTAGCATCATCGCTCTTTTGCACCTGGTAATGCTTACTGTTCACTTCATTGGTTGTTGTCCATTTTAGTAAAGTAACATTGTTCTCTCTCATAGCTTCTACCAAAATCCATTGCAGCGGCAGCACGCCGTTATTGCTGGCAAGCGTTAATTCATCAATACTAATATTGGTTATCCCGGTAGTAGTAACATAATTATCTGTTGTGCTACGGCTAACATTATTTGCGAAAGCCTGCCAATTATTATTTGTGAAAGCTTCTAAGATCAAATTATTTTCATTCAGTCCGTTTAACTCGTTATCCTTGTAACCTATTGTAATATTTCCTGAATAATCCATTACAGGTGAGCTAAACCTGTACACCCGGCTGATATAATTTCCGGTTGCAGCGTGCGTAACGGTTGTGTTCTTTGTAATATCATTGGCAGTGAGCAAAACCTCAGCCGTAGGGGTAAGAACAAGGCTATCGAATGAGATGCTCGTATTTTGCTGAATGTAAACAGTGCCTCCGTCAGCAATGCTCATAACGGTTTGTGCGGTGAGTCTTATTGAAGTTGCAAAAAGGGCACAAATTATAATAAGAGCTTTGATGTATATTTTCATTGTAGTTTATTTTTGTTGAAAAGAACAATCCTCATTTCTTCCTACTCAATTGTGTTGTTAGCAATCAAAACCGAGTACTTTGTTTTAGCCTTAATTCTTTTCACCCAGTTGCCAAAACGAACCAGCACCAACCGCAGTAGCATTGCGTAAATCGGGCAGTGCAAAAGTGGTTCTTCCATCACCACCATAGTAGGTTCCTAAAATACTAAACAGAGCTTGGTTTTGATTTATCGGCATTATGCTTCCATCGCAAATAGCCCAGCCGCTGGGGGCAAAATTTCCTGCAAACAATTTCACTTCACCGATCATGGCAGAAATTTCGCTTCCACCGGCATCTCTTGTTGGATATATTCCACTCATACAAATAATGTAATTCAATCCTAAACCGCCGAAACCTTTGCGGGTAGTAAGGCTGCCGGTAAGGCTGCTGATAACAAAATTGTTGAGGGAAGCAAAACCAGGAATGGTTATGCCCGTAGCCCGAACGGTGCCATTCACATCAAGCTTTGCTAAAGGGGCGGGTGTACCAATGCCTACGCTACGATTGCCGGCGCTGTAAATGTTACCATCAAAAGTAGACCATTCGTTATGCGGAGTTATATCAGTACGCAAAGCAAGCACCGCCCAGCCTGTATCGCGTCTTAAATACAATGAGCTGTCGGTACTATTAAAAACAAACATGCCAACAGGCACATTGCTCATGGCATTAATCTGACTACTGGTTAAGCGGGGAAGCAGCAATCCTTTGGTAGTGCTTTCTAATTCAAGTAAAGAATTGGTATTTATGGTTTTGGCATTGTCGCCGATTTTCACCTGGGCGTATCCTGTGAAAGAAAAACCGACAATTAAAAGAAAAACAAGTGAGAGGGTAATGCTTTTCATAATGAACAGATTTTTGTTCTACTAAAGGTATATATCTTCTTATTCTTTTTTACCTTAACAAAAAATACTTGCTCACCCAAGAACTTCTTTTATTCATCTTCTTCCGTTTTATGTATTGTTGAATTTGTCATCTGCATCACTAACTTATATAAGGCCAATTATAAAAACAACTGAAAACATCTTCCAACGAAGGATGCAAATAAATACAAGGATTTACGAAAAGTAAATGAAGATGTAGCAAACAGGGAAAGCCTGCTTATTGAGACGTGCTAAAGTGGACAGCTTTTGTGAGATATTTTATATGGTTGATACTGGCTGAAGCAATTTCTTTGTATCTCTTTCTGATTAGTGCAATTCATGCCTCAGTTTACTTTTTCTATATCCATACATAAAATACACAATCAAGCCCAACACCAACCACGATGCAAACCATGCCCAGTTAGTTCCTGTCATTCCGGTTAGCAAATACAAACAAGTGGAAAGACCTAATAAGGGTATCAGGGAATAATTTTTTAAAAAAGCAGCAATGGCAATCAATATCATCGCAATCCAAAATACAATACTCGAAACGTTGAGCGAAGCGTTGTCTTCCGTAATGTTGAACAAACCAGTAAAATAGTTTCTGTTATAAAACTCAATCATTACAATGGCAATAAAAACGATAAAACCAAAAGCGTACTTGCCGTTGATGTAAGGCATATTAAACTTACCTGCAACTTTTTCTTTTCGGGGTATTAATAACACACCGCCGCACACCAGCACAAAAGCAAACAGAGTAGCAATGCTTGTAAAATCGAGCACAAAAGTTTTGTCTGTAAAAAGTAGCGGAATGGCTACCAGCAAACCAGTGATAATGGTAGAAAAAGAAGGCGTTTGAAAACGGGGATGAATGGTTTGAAACACGCGGGGCAGCAAACCATCGCGGCTCATGCTCATCCAGATGCGGGGCTGCCCCATTTGAAATACCAGCAGTACGCTCGTCATG
The DNA here is from genome assembly GCA_965277535.1 of Ilyomonas sp. Classification (GTDB taxonomy): domain Bacteria; phylum Bacteroidota; class Bacteroidia; order Chitinophagales; family Chitinophagaceae; genus Ilyomonas. Next base: position 26,879 of record OZ255825.1, read on the forward strand.
GCAACCACGGCTATGATTGAAATTAAAAACTGCATCCAGCCAACATGTGTTACTTCAAATATTTTAGCCAGCGGATCGCCAACACCTTCAAATCCTCTGTAGTTCATAACGCCTGTTAAAACAAGGGTAAGTAAAATATAAACAACCGTGCAAATCACTAATGAGAGTATCATGCTGCGCGGCAAATCGCGCTGCGGATTTTTGGCTTCTTCAGCCATAACGCTTACCGCATCAAAACCAATGTAGGCAAAGAACACACCACTCACAGCGCTCATCACACCGCCAAAACCATTCGGCATAAACGCTTGCTCGCCTGCATCATTTGTGGGAAACCAATTGGCAGGCACAACATAATAAGCGCCGACTGCAATTACTAAAACCACGGCACACAGTTTTAAAACTACCATTACATTGCTAAAATTGCGCGATTCTTTTACTCCAACATATACCAGTGCTGTGATTAGAATGTTGATGATAAGCGCAGGTAAATCGAAAATGATTTTGAGCGAACCAAGCAATGGCGCCCTTTTCCAGGCATTGATTAACGCAGTGTTGGGAGAGTGGGAGAGGAACGCTCCGTGCGCTTCCATATAACTGCACGTAAGATAATCGGGAACATGTACATTGATTTTATGAAGAAAAGAAACAAAATAATCGCTCCACGAAAAAGCAACATAAATATTTCCGATGGAATATTCCATGATAAGCGCCCAACCGATAATCCATGCGAACAGCTCGCCAAACGAAGCATAAGCATACGTATAAGCGCTGCCTGCCACCGGAATGCGACTGGCAAATTCGGCATAACAAAGTGCCGTGAAACCACAAGCCACTGCACAGATGATAAATAAAAACATAACGCCGGGACCACCTTTAAAACAAGCTTCGCCCAAGCTGCTAAAACTGCCAGCTCCAATAATTGCGGCAATACCAAAAAAGGTAAGGTCGCGCAGGGTAAGCACACGCTTTAAGCTGGGGCCGCCATGCGAAGCTTCTTCGTTGGTAGCGGCATCAGCAAGTATTTTGGCTATATTTTTTTTTCTGAAAAGAGATGAAGACATGAGGTTGGCTTTGGTTGCGGAAGATATGACTAATTATTATTCAACTATTCCTCACAAGATGTTTCTGTTATGTCGCATCATTACAATGTTCCGTCATTCCGCAATTGCCCTCAACACGAACATGCGCCTTTACGTTTTTACGAGGGCTTTGTGGGGAACCTGTCTGCCGCCAGGCAGGTCTGATGGCAGAATAATGAATGTGATTGAATAAAAGAACGCGCTTACAACATAACAACTCGTTCAAATTTTGGAGAGCAGATTCCGCACAAAGCCCTCGCTGTCACGATGAAAGTTTGAGTTCGTTTTGAGGGCAATTGCGGAATGACGACTTCACGAATCGCGACTCACAAGATAATCAGCCAGTTCGTGCAATGGCTTTTTGCGCAATGACACCACAGCAATATCTTCCAAATGTTGCATTGCGGTATTCATGTATTTGGCTTTCGCCTCTTTTGCCCAATCGTCCACATTGCAAGCTTTGTAAAGGGCTATCATGCGCTCCACTTTGTCATCATACGAGCGATTGAGCAGTTCTTCAATCTCGCTGCGCTGCGCTGGATTCGCAACTTCCAATGCATGCAGCAATAAAAATGTTTTTTTGTTTTGCCGTATATCTCCGCCTACATCTTTACCAAACTTTTCAGGATCGCCAAAAGCATCTAAGTAATCGTCCTGAATTTGAAAGGCGATGCCCAGGTTTTTTCCAAACTGATACAAATGATTGCAATTGTATGCACTCGCGCCGCCAATAATGGCGCCCATTTGCAGAGAAGCTGCCAGCAACACAGAGGTTTTCAATTCAATCATCAACAAATAATCGCTGAATTGCACGGTTTGTTTTTGTTCAAAATCCATGTCTAACTGTTGCCCTTCGCATACCTGCTTTGCCGTTTGGTTGAACAACCTATAAATGCGTTGCGAATAAGACGTGTTGATTTTATTTAGATAATCATACGCAACAATGAGCATTACATCGCCACTTAGCAAGGCCGTGCTTTCGCCGTACTTGTGATGAACGGTTTGCATACCGCGGCGTAGCGGTGCTTTGTCCATAATGTCGTCATGTATCAGGGTAAAGTTGTGAAACAGTTCAATGGCGGTAGCAACCTGCCACGCATCCTCTTTTATGGCATCAAACAATTCGTTGCCCAGCAAGCACAACACAGGGCGAATGCGCTTGCCGCCAATGTTCAAAAAATAACGCCCCGGCTCGTATAAAGAAGTCGGTTGCTGCGGAAAATGTTCCGTTTCAAACCGCTTTTTAAATTCAATACTTAACTCCTGGAATGACTGCATGGAAACAGGTTGTGTGAATGACGCAAAGTAAAACAGGGAATGTTATAGAAAAAAGAATTGCGTTTGTTTTTGCGAGAGATGATAAAGAAATGGGAATAAGTGTTTGAGAAGCGAGGGCAGGCTGCATACAAACACGGCGACAGATAAGGTTAGTTGTTATTTCGTTTTCTTTCTACAGGCTACTATTACAAGCCCAATTTATTGATTGTAATCTTTTTGTATTTTCAATCTTTATTTAATTAAAGCTGCAAATGAAAATTTATAAAAAGACAGCTCTGCTTTGTTTGTCTTTACTATGGCATAATGTGCGTGCTCAGGTATCGTTCGACAAGTATGCGATAACAAGTATTACTATCATTGATGCCAACCACAAAGTTCCGGCTGCGCATCAAACGATTTTGATTGAGCATGGTATAATCAGTAATATTTTTACAGATGGTAGCAAACCCATTCCCGACTCGTTCAATATCCTGAGGATGGATGGAAAATACCTGTTGCCCGGTTTGATAGACGCACATGTGCATTTGGCTACAGATCCTTCTGGTGTTGATAGCCGTGAGCATACAGTAGATGTACTGCGAAGAATGTTATACAGCGGTGTAACATCGGTAAGAGATATGGCGGGCGATGCACGTACATTGGCAAGCCTATCCCGCGATGCAGCAACCGGCGATTTGGTTTCGCCTGATATTTATTATTCAGCGCTGATGGCAGGTCCTGTTTTTTTCAGCGACCCCAGAACTGGCCTTTCTTCTAAAGGTGCTATTGTAGGAACAATGCCTTATATGCTTGCGGTTACAGACAGTACAAACATGGTATTGGCTGTAGCAGAAGCAAAAGGTACGGGAGCAACGGGCATCAAGCTATATGCTAATTTATCTGCGACGCTCGTTAATAAAATTGTTAGTGAAGCCACACAGCAAAACATGCTTGTTTGGGGACACGCCTGGCTTCAGGATGCCAGGCCTTCTGATTTGGTGAAAGCCGGTGTAAATGTAATTTCACATTCACCATTAATCATTCACGAAAAGTTAGATACCGTTCCTTCATCGTGGAAAAATCAACAGCATGACGCTGCATTTTGGGATCGTGTAACACCCGACTTTTCATCCCTGTTTGCCCTAATGAAAACTCATCACACCCTACTTGATGCAACACTGTTAACGTACAAGCAATGGGGAGAGGAAGATTCAAACATGCGGTATAATTATGAAATTGGAAAACGCATTACAACGCAGGCATATAAAGCAGGTGTAACCATAGATGCAGGCACGGATGACGACCAGAAAGAATTTGTGCAAAAAGAAATGGAACTTTTGGTAAAGGAAGCGGGCTTTACGCCAATAGATGCAATTGTAGCAGCTACGCTAAATAGTGCAAAAGCCTTGCACATTGATAATACTCGGGGTGCAATTTCAGCAGGCAAAACTGCAGATTTGTTGGTGCTCGATAAAAATCCTTTGGATAATATTGACAATATAGAATCGGTTTACCTTGTCATAAAAAGTGGGGAAATCTTTAAAAAATAACACTTAAAAACAATAGCTGTAAGTTTTTAGGCGATATTTCTTATCCCATTTACATCACGCATTATCTCTTTATTTCTATACCCCATTTTCCCGTTGGCAGTAAGCTTACAGTGAAACCGCATGAACCAAGTGCTATAATATTGTAAATTTAGTAGTAGCTTTGGTTGCTCCTCTCTACTGATAAACTTGCCAAATCTGCAAATAAAAGTCGGCTGGATTCAATTCGACTTTTATGGATAACACCACACCGTTTCCTTTTGGTTTTCCTTTGTATGAGCTTCCTGATTTAACGAATGATGTATTCTTTGCTTTTCACCGGGGAATCAATAAACTGATTTATTTAAATGCAGCCTTTGAAAGCGTATGGAATATATCGCGCGATACGATTGGCTCCGATTTGTCTTTACTTTTCGCTTCGGTTCATCCAGATGATAAATTGCATGTTGAAGATTCTTTTGCCACTTTACTAAAAGACGGGCAAAGTCTGGAACTGGAGTTCCGTATAATTATACCCCCCCCGCGATGCAAAAATGGATAAAAGTAAATGCCTATACATCGCAAAAAGATTATAAAGAAGTTATCACAGGCATTGCAACTGATATTACCAAAGAAAAAGATTACAGCAATACGCTTCATAAGTTTTCGGATAAGAAAAATTCGATCTTACAAATTCTTTCGCACGACCTGTTAGGCCCGTTAGGCAGTATCGAAATGTCGGCATTGCTATTATCTGAAGATATGGAACACCATACGAATGCAAAAGCGATAAAATTGATTGATACGATTAGGAAAAGTGGCAAAAAAAGCGTTGCGATGATACGCGATCTCATTAATAATGAATTTTTACAGTCGAGTGAAGCCAGCCTGGTAAAACAGCGGGTTGACATTGTAAAAAAAATGAGCGACATTATTGATCAATATCAACAGTCGCCAGGTTCTGTAGCACAACGGTTTAGTTTGCAAACGTCTTTAGACTCGCTCTATATTACGATTGACGAAAGCAAATTCATACAGGCCATTACCAATTTATTATCAAATGCCTTAAAATTTACTTCCGACGATGGTAATATTAAGGTTAGCATTGAAGATAAAGAAAAGCATGTTTTGATAACAGTAGCAGACAATGGCATAGGCATACCCGCAGATATGCAGCCTTTTTTGTTTGATAAGTTTACGAAAGCAAGAAGACAAGGGATTCATGGAGAAACAACCATAGGCTTAGGTATGTCAATCATCAAAACAATTGTTGAATGGCACAACGGACACATTTGGTTTGAAAGCACAGAAGGAAAAGGCACTACTTTTTATATTGAAATACCAAGAGACAATTAATGAGTTTTGTTTTTGCCCCTTTTCTTCATCAGCAAAAATCTTTCAAAAAATATAATAGGAGTAAAGAATACGGGCAGAGGCCTAACAATTCCGCCACGAATGCTTCAACATTAGCAGCTAATAATTTTTTCCTTTTAACATCGGTACAAAAGAAAAGTTATCGAAGGTTTCAGTGGCAATGTTATCTTCCCATTTGGTAATGCGCAACATGCGTTGTTTTTGCTTGTCATCATCATCTACCGGAACTACCATAACGCCACCTATTCGAAGCTGCTCGATTAATTTCGGCGGAACAAACGGTGCAGCTGCGGTGATAACAATTCTATCGAAAGGAGCGAAAGGAGCTAAGCCTTCAAAGCCATCGCCATAAAAAAACTTGATGTTAGGATAGGTGTTTTTAAACACATAATTTTTTATCTGTACATCGTACAATTTCTTTTGCCGTTCAATAGTAAATACACGTGCGCCCATTTCAGCTAAAACCGTTGCCTGGTAAGCACTGCCGGTTCCTATCTCCAATACTTTTTCGTTGCGATGAACATTCAATAATTCGGTTTGATAAGCTACCGTGTAAGGCTGTGAAATGGTTTGTCCTTCGCCAATGGGAAAAGCCCGGTCTTCGTAAGCAATTTTTTCAAAAGCCGAATCTAAAAACCAATGTCGCGGAATGGCATTCATGGCTTCCAGTACATTTTCATCTTTTATACCTTTCTGGCGAAGTAGTTGAATGAGTTGGCGTCTCATTCCTTTGTGCATGTATGTGTCTTCTCCCTTTCTCATTATTGACGCAAAATAAGATTGCATGGGTTGTAAAAATAAATTTTTGTTTCCGCTTTTTTCAACGTTGTTTTATCAGCATTTTAAAGTAAAACGATTACTTTGCTTTCACGCCATTCTAATGCCAACTATTGAATACAATTCCTATGAAAACAACAACACGTGTGCAGCTTTCTTTACTCATGTTTCTTGAGTTTTTTATTTGGGGCGCCTGGTATGTAACATTGGGAACGTATTTGGATAAAGTGCTTCATGCAACAGGTTACCAGGTAGGTAAGGCTTATAGCGCATTGGCAATTGCAACCATTATTTCGCCTTTTTTTGTGGGCATGATTGCTGACCGCTATTTTGCGGCGCAACGCGTGTTGGGTGTATTGCATTTGATTGGTGCAGCTTTGTTGTTTTATTTAACCACCATTACTTCGCCTGATACTTTTTACTGGATTCTGTTGTTGTATTCTCTGGCCTATGCGCCTACATTGGCTTTGGCAAACAGTGTTGCCTTCCGGCAAATGAAAGACACCAGCAAAGAGTTTGCTTCCATCCGCGTGCTGGGAACTGTTGGCTGGATTGCAACCGGCTGGCTGATTGATAAAGTGTTTCACATTGGCACAGAGCAACTGGTATTTACTTTTAAAATGGCGGCTGTAGCATCGCTGGCGTTGGGTTTGCTGAGTTTCTTTTTGCCTCCTACACCACCTAAAGCCAAAGGCACAAAAGCCACTTTCAAGCAGATATTAGGTGCAGATGCGTTTGTATTATTTAAAGACCGTTCGTTTGTAATATTCTTTATTGCTTCAGTTTTAATATGTATTCCACTTTCTTTTTATTATAGTTTCACGCATGATTATCTTACAGATACCGGAATGAAAAACGTTACCAGTAATATGACGTTCGGACAGTTCTCTGAAGGGTTTTTTATCTTGCTAATTCCTTTCTTTTTTAGAAGGTTGGGTGTAAAATGGATGATTCTGCTGGGTATGATTGCCTGGACACTTCGCTTCCTTTGTTTTGGTTATGGCAATGCTGATGATTTGCTGTGGCTCCTGTTTGCAGGCATTATCCTGCATGGCGTTTGTTTTGACTTCTTTTTTGTAACGGGACAAATTTATACCGATAGTAAAGCTTCTGTTCAAATACAAAGTCAGGCGCAGGGAATGATAACGATGGCAACGTATGGCATTGGCATGTGGATAGGTACTTTGCTTTCGGGTTACATTAAAGACTTTTACACAGTTGGCGGCGTTCCACAATGGCGAAGCATTTGGATGGTTCCTGCAGCTATTGCAGCCTTTGTTTTTATCTTGTTTCTATTGTTTTTCAAAGACAATCAACGCAACGCAGTTCATCAACAACAAATTGTTGGCGAACCTGTTGAAATGGTATAATCGCGTTTGTTTTTGCCTGAATTTTTTACACAAAAAACCAATTTATAAATTATGAAAATAGCGATGCTTGGCTCAGGATTCATCGGTCGTTTTTATGCCGATGCACTGGTGAGCAACCGTAGTAAAGATTCCATTGTTAGCATTTACTCGCGCAGAGAAGAAAGCGCGCAAAAATTTGCAGATGATTACAAAGTGCCGCACGTTACGACCAACATGGAAGAAAGTATTGCGCATTCAGAAACTGAAGTGGTTTGCATTGCGCTGCCTAACAACCTTCACGAAGAAGCCGTCATGCTTTGTTGCAAACACAAAAAAGCCGTGATTACCACAAAGCCGCTGGGTCGCAATGCAGCCGAAGCGAAACGCATGTTGGAAGCGGTTGAGAAAGCAGGCATTTTTAATGGTTATTTAGAAGATTTGGTGTACACGCCTAAGTTCATAAAAGCGATGGAAAGTGTAAAGAACGGCGCGTTAGGAAGAATCCTTTGGGCAAAGTCAAGAGAAACGCATCCTGGCCCGCACAGCGAATGGTTTTGGAATATTGAACTGGCCGGTGGCGGTTGCATTTTAGATTTGGGTTGCCACTGCGTGGAAATTACCCGTAGCTATATAGGCAAAGACATTAAACCAGTGGAAGTGATGTGCTGGGCTGATACACAGGTAAAACCCATTGATGCTGAAGACCATGCCATTGGGTTGATAAAATATGAGAACGGTTCGATTGCTCAGTTTGAAGTAAGCTGGACGTTCCGCGGTGGGCTGGATCTGCGTGATGAAGTAATGGGCACCGAAGGCACTATTTGGGTAAACAGCTTTTTGCGCACCGGCTTTGAAATGTTTACCACCGGCAAAGGCGCTGATTATGTTGCAGAAAAAGCCGAAAGCAACAGCGGCTGGCTGTTTCCGGTAGGAGATGAACTGAACGAATTGGGCTATAACCACATGTTTGCGGATATGTTTAGAAGTATGGAAAACGGAACACAGCCCAAAGAAACCTTTTATGATGGTTATGTAGTGAATGCCATTTTAGATGCCGCCTATAAAAGTGCCAAAACCAAACTTTGGGAACCTGTGCAACTGGACATCTGGCGTGGTCAGGAAGGCTTAAGCAAACCGAGCAATTACACCGATTATGATGCGGACTATTATTTAATAAAAGAAGAAATGACGCATTATGGCGCGAAGAAATTGATTTTGAAACATAAGAAAAGCGGCAAGATAGAGGAAAGGGTAGAAGCGTGAGTTTATTTGGTTGATGGTTTTATTAGCCTGATAGGTTGCAAGCTTATCAGGTTTTTTATTTTCTATTATAAACTGAATAAGCAACTTAGGCAGTATTTGGGTTACTAATTTTGACACTCCTCAACGGAGTAGTAGAAAAAATTCTTATCTTTCCTCTCTGCCTTTTACAAAAAGACTGCTGAAAAAGGGATGTTTATTTCATCACGTTTCTCTGCACCAACTGGCTGCCTTTATTTTAAATCTGTAACAGGTATGGCATAATTTACAAATGGTTTGATTACCTGAAAATGACCAATTAAAACATTACTATGAAACGACTTATCACATGCCTCCTCTTACTCAGCATGGCTGCCAGCATTGATGCACAAGGCACAGAGAAAGAAAAAGTAGTTAGGGCATACTATTCGGGTTTTGAAACAAAGGACTGGAACGCCGTGGCAGCCCAGTTTGCTGATGGCTTTACTTTCACCAGTCCAAACAATGATGACCATATTTCTGTAGAAGACTTCAAAGAAAAATGCTGGCCGACGGCTAAGTTTTTTAAAAAGGTGAATTATATTACAATGGCTGAAAATGGTGATGACCTGATGCTGCTGGTTCAAATAACCACTGTTGATGACAAAATCGTCCGCAACGTTGATGTTTATAGCTTTAACAAAACAGGGAAGATCAAATCCATAGAAGTATTTTTTGGAGCTGGCTCAAAATATCCGGGCAACACAAAATAAAACTTTGCTACCTTTCATCTATAACAAAAAACACAACACCCAATATACTTTTAAAACCACAAACGAACCTTTTAAAAAGAGTATTAACAAAAGTCTATGATAACAATTGACCCAATAATTGCAGTAAAAGATGTTGAAGCCAGCACAGAGTGGTACAGGCAAGTATTTGGATTTAAACGAGCCCATGGTGAAAAAGAAATGTTTGCTGTTTTGGTATCTGATGAGGATAAAGTTTTACTCTGTCTGCATAAATGGGAAGAAGACAATCATCCTTCTATGATAAATCCAACCATTGCCCCTGGAAATGGACTAATTCTTTACTTTAGGACAGACAACATGAACCTTATCCGGCAAAACGTTGAAAGAACAGGTGGTCTTGTTGAAGAAGAAATTCATTTGAATCAGAACTCAGAAAAAAAAGAATTTTCACTAAGAGACCCGGACGGCTATTTTTTGACAATAACTGAGTATCACAAGTATTAAGGCTAAAGCAAGATATAAGCCTGTCCATAAAAATATTGCCAAAAGCCTTTACTGCTAAGCCCATAATTTTTATTTTGTGTACGTAGGATTCTATCATCGTCTCCTGAAAGGGCGATGAGGTGAAGGAAATATCTCATTTTCTGCATTGCTTGATCATCCTTGAGAGACGGTGCCAGAACCAAGGTTTTTGATAAACGTGCATCATCAATCGGCGAATGTTTTCGTTTACATTTGCACTCATTTTTTTGCAATTGTAATTATGGAATTAAGTAAGCATTATATACCTGGTGAAGCAGAAGACAAGTGGTATCAGCATTGGCTCAAAAAGGGATATTTTAACAGCCAGCCTGACGAATGTAAATCCTTCACAGTTGTGATTCCTCCGCCTAACGTTACGGGCGTTCTCCACATGGGTCATACCTTAAACGAAACCGTGCAGGATATTTTGGTGCGCAGGGCGCGAATGAACGGCTACAATGCTTGCTGGGTGCCGGGTAGCGACCATGCTTCCATTGCTACTGAAGCGAAAGTAGTTGCGATGCTGAAGGAACAAGGTATTGACAAGAACAATCTTACTCGTGAAGAGTTTTTGAAATATGCTTTTGAATGGAAAGAAAAATATGGCAATATTATTTACAGCCAGATTGCAAAGTTGGGTTGTAGTGTAGATTGGAACCGCGTTACGTTCACGATGGACGACCATTATTACAAAGCCGTCATCAAGGTATTTGTTGATTTATACAATAAAGGTTTGATCTATCGCGGTGCGCGGATGATTCATTGGGATGTGGTTGCCAAAACAGCTTTGAGCGATGAAGAGGTTGAGTACAAAGATGTGGAAAGCACGTTGTATTATGTAAAGTATATGATTGAAGATGGCAAAGATGAGATGACAAATGACAATGAAAAAGCATCTGTCAACGGTCAACTATCATCTGACAACTACATTATTATTGCCACACAACGACCCGAAACCATTATGGGTGATGTAGCTGTTTGTGCAAATCCAAATGACGAACGCTATCAATCATTCAAAGGAAAGAAGGTAATTGTGCCCCTGATTAATAAAGCCGTTCCGCTAATCTTTGATAACTATGTTGATCCTTCTTTCGGAACCGGCGTTTTAAAAATCACACCTGCGCACGACATCAACGACTACAACATAGGCATCAAACACAATCTTCCCATCATTGATACGCTCACTGAAGGGGGCAAAATAAGCGAAGCCGGACAAGTGTTTGTTGGCAAAGACCGATTTGAAGCTCGCCAACTTGCCGTTGAGCAATTGCGTAGCGAAGGTTTGTTGGTGAAAGAAGAAACATACACAACAAGACTTGGTTATTCGCAACGAACCAATGCGGTGGTAGAACCCAAAATATCAACGCAGTGGTTTGTAAAAATGAGAGAGCTTGCCAAACCTGCACTGGATGCGGTTTTGAGCGGCAATATTAAAATTCATCCAGGCGATAAGTTTTTAGCTACTTATAAATATTGGTTGGAGAATGTAAAAGACTGGTGCATCAGCCGCCAGCTTTGGTGGGGACAGCAGATACCGGCTTGGTATTGTGGTTCTGAACTTGTTTACGTTGGTGAATCAGAAGCGGAAGCTCATAAAGCTTGCGAGCAATTTCTTAGGAAAAAGTATGAAGAAAATAATTCAACCGGACGGGTCGCGTTTCCTCCACTTATCCGCGATCCTGACGTTCTCGATACCTGGTTTTCATCATGGCTTTGGCCTATCGAAGTGTTTAAAGGAATAACCGAACCTGATAACAAAGATATCAATTATTATTATCCAACTTCTGTATTGGTAACAGGGCAGGACATTATTTTCTTTTGGGTGGCACGCATGATAATGGCAGGCATGGAATTCAAGCATAGCAAGCCTTTTAGCGATGTGTACTTTACTGGTATGGTGCGCGATAAGCAGGGAAGGAAAATGAGCAAGCAATTGGGTAACTCGCCCGATTTGCTCCAATTGATTGATAAATATGGAGCCGATGCTGTGCGCTTTGGCATTATGATTTCATCGCCAGCGGGTAATGATTTGTTGTTTGATGAAGCATCGCTGGAACAAGGCAGAAATTTCAACAATAAACTGTGGAATGCACTGAAGCTGGTGAAGATGTGGGAGGATAAATTAGAAACTAGCGAAGCCGGAGAATTGGAAAGCGAGAACAACCCGCCTGCAGGACAGATTAACTTTGCTGTACAATGGTTTGGCAACAGGCTGAATAAAGTAAGGGGAGAGGTTGATTATTTATTGTCAAACTTTAAACTGAGCGAGGCATTAAAAAGCATTTATTCCCTGATATGGGATGATTTCTGTAGCTGGTATCTCGAATGGATAAAACCTTCAGCCGATGAAAAAATGAGCAGGGTAGTGTATCAAAAAACAACGGATTTCTTTGATACCATCTTACAACTGCTTCATCCTTTCATGCCGTTTATAACGGAAGAAATTTATCATTTACTGAAAGAAAGAAGCGATGATTTGTGTGTAAAGCAGTGGAAAGGTTTTGTAGAAGCAGATGATGCCATTTTACAAGAAGGAATTTTGCTTCAACAAACTATAACCGGGGTTCGCGATGCAAAAAATAAAAACGGATTGAAGCCTCGTGAAACAGTTGGTTTTTTCATTCAAACAGGTGAGAGAAGCTCTTATGAACGGTTTGCATTTATCCTGCAAAAACAAACCTCGGCAAGCGAAATACTTTTTGTAGATGAACCTGTTGCGGAGGCAATTGTCATTTCTCTTGAAAAAGATAAAATATATCTGCGAGCAAATATTTCGATTGACAAGCAAAGTATCAAAGAAGAAATTGCAAAAGACCTCGCATACCAGCGCAACTTTTTAAATAGTGTGATGAAAAAATTATCGAACGAACGCTTTGTACAAAACGCAAAAGCTGAAGTGATTGCGTTGGAGCGTAAAAAGCAAACTGATGCGGAAGCCCGCATTCAATCTTTAGAACAAAGTCTTGCTAACTTATGAAAGATAGATTAAAAGTCTTTTTTGTTTTTGCCGCTTTTTTTCTTCTCGCTTGTTTTGGTTTTGTAAAAAAAGCAAACGCCCAAAATTGGGATGTCAATGTTGTTAAAGCGCTCAACCCAATTCATCCGAATTCCTTTGTGGCTAAGGGTTTGAGTGCATCTGTATATCCTATAGGTATTGCAATTCCCGTTACAACTTTCATTATCGGAGAAGTAAAAAAAGATGCAAAAACAAAAGTGCAGGCGTATGAGCAAATCGGTTCCATTGCAATAAGTGCCATCATTGCTGAAGCCTTGAAAAAAGGAATCAACAGAGAAAGACCTTACCAAAAGTACTCAGGCATTTATCCCTACCAATATGAAACGGGCGAATCCTTTCCATCCGGCCACACAACCATTGCTTTTGCTACCGCCACAACTATTTCTTTACAGTACAAAAAATGGTATGTAGTAGTGCCAGCTTATGTGTGGGCGGCAAGCTGCGGTTACTCAAGATTGTATTTGGGTGAACATTACACCACCGATGTGTTGGCTGGTGCAGCCATTGGCACTGGCAGCGCTTTTGTAAGTCATTGGCTCACAAAAAAGATATTCAGATAATGTTTCGGTTTAAAAGAGCAGATGAAAGTGAAATCAGTGCTATACAAATTATTGCTGATGCCACGTGGAAACAAACTTATATTTCTATTTTGAGTAAAGATCAGATTGATTATATGTACAATTGGATGTATTCAAAAGACGAACTTCTAAAGCAATTTGAAAACGGGCATCTGTTTTATTTTATTTACAATAATTGGGATATTGCTGGTTTTGCTTCAATAGAAAAAATAGACGACAATATTTGTAAGTTGCATAAGATTTATGTGGTGCCACAGCAACAAGGCAAAGGTGTTGGTAAAGCATTGTTGGAATTCATTATCAACAAAGTTCGCTCATTAGGTAGCGCTCAATTGTTATTGAATGTGAACCGCAAAAACAAAGCACGATTCTTTTATGAAAAGCACGGTTTTATAATCAAAGAAAAAGCAGATATTGAAATTGGCAACAGATACTTTATGAACGATTACATAATGGCGTTAAATATCGAATAAAAAATTAAGGCTATCTTTCTTATAATTTATATTATGTTAAGTTGATTTCTTGATTGTTTATGCCCTACTAAAACAAAAGCAGCCAATCCAGTTGGCTGCTTTTGTTTTTGCATGAATTTTTAAACAAGCTTACATGCCTTTGTACTTATCATGTTCGTTTGAGAACTGATTGAACTTAGCGTCGTACTTGTCGTAATCTTTTGGAGCTACGCCTTTGGTGCGTTCTCTTTTCCACTGATATAAGTTAGCAAGAAAATCTACTGAGCGGTTTAAAGAATTTGATTCGCTTTTATCTCTGTCAGTTTTCGCTTTTAAAACATCATAGCCTTTTTCAAGCCAGTATATAGCAGTATCAGCGTAAGGCGCCTGCTCTTTCTGAATTTCGGTACGTTTTGCTTTTAAACTTGCTCCTTCGCCTCTTAAAGCATAATACTTGTCATCCAAAGTATTAAAAATGTTGTAACTCAAAACACCGGCATTAAAAGCGTATAAGCCTTTACTTGGATTTATAGCAAACAACTTTTCATAAATACCTGCCGACGTTTTTTTCAGTTCAATTTGCTGCGCACTATCCAATGTTTTTGTTTTCTCAGGATCATTAAAAGCTTCTGCGTAAGCCACCAATTGATCTTCGGTTAATGAACCATTTGCATCAGCTTTGTATTTGTCAATAATTTGCTGTAACGAAGAGCCACTGGTCATGTTGCTCATTTCCATTTGCGTCCATACAGAAGATTGGTCGGGATACAACTGCTTTGCAACAGCGACGTACTTTGTAAATTTATCAGTTTGTTTCAATCGCTGAAAGTCATCCAGCATATATTGATACATAGGTTGTAAATCCTTGCCGCTTGCTTTTATGTCGGCAAGCTTTTGATAATACGTAACTGCGTCATCTAATTTACCAGCATTTTGAGCAGCATAACCTGTATATAAAATAGTGAAGGTATCAACGGAAGATTTGTTACTGTTAAAACCGTGTTTGTTGATAAATTCACTCATGGCTTCGGCGCGTTTGAAGTTGTCGAACGCAAGAGGCCAATTGCTCTGTGTAAAGTATTTTTTTCCGTCGTTAAACGATGTTGTGTACAGTTGCGCAATGCTGTTTAAAGTACCATTTGATCTTAAATCTTTTAAAGAAGTATCTTTTGCTTCATACATCATCAAAGCTTTGTACGCATCTTCTGCAGCATTGGGATATTTGGAAGCATTGGCACTATCTTTATAAAATTCGCTGTTCAAAGCGGCTTCCCACAAATAAGTGTCAGGTTTGTCTTTACCCTTGTCTGATGCTGCAATTTTGTCAAGCTCTTTTTTTGCATCATCGTATTTTTTCAGGGTATACAAGGTAGATACTTTGGTGTAATCCTGTGCCATGGCAATACAAACAGCCGAGGCGAACAAAAGTGATAACGTTATTTTTTTCATAGCGTTTATTTTTTATTGTTGATTGTCGTTAGCAGTATCAGATGTTTCTGAATTTGTTTCGTTTAATGTAGAGAGATTTGTTTCTGGTGTAGCGTTTTCTTTTGCTTCAATTTCTTCAACAATTGCTTCCTCTTCTTCTACCTGCGAAACAGCAGCAATTTCATCACCATTATCCAATCGTATCAAAATTACTCCCTGCGTGTTTCGTCCGGCTTCTTTAATGTTTTTTACCGGCGTTCTTAATGTGATGCCCGATTTACAGGTAATAATTAAATCTTCTTTTTCGCTCACATTTAAAATGGCAACCAGATATCCTGTTTTTTCAGTAACATTAATGGTTCTCACTCCTTTACCACCACGGTTGGTAATGCGATACACATCTTCACCTTCTGTAACAAGCGGCGTGCGTTTGCCAAAGCCTTTTTCACTCACCACCAAAATCGTCTTTTCGGAATCTTCCCTATTTACACATATCATGCCTATCACTTCATCTTTTCCATCTTCTGTATCAATTCCTCCCACACCAATTGCGCCTCTGCCTGTTGGACGCACTTTAACCTCAGGAAAACGGATGGCTCTGCCACTACGCACCGCCATCATTATTTCGTTGTTGCCGGTGGTTAACTTAGCCTCCAGCAGCTCATCGCCTTCTACAATTGTAATTGCATTTACGCCACTGGTACGGGGGCGACTAAAATCTTCCAGCGGCGTTTTTTTAATAATGCCCTTTTTTGTACAAAGAATGATGTTATGGTTTTGCACAAATTCTTTGTTATCTAATTTCTTAACATCAAGAATGGCTCTTACTTTATCGTCGGGCGGAATTTGAATTAGGTTTTGAATTGCTCTTCCCTTGCTTTGCTTCTCGCCTTCCGGAATTTCATACACTTTCAGCCAGAATGCTCTTCCCTTCTCGGTAAAAAACATCATGGTGTGATGCGTAGAAGCTACAAAAAGATGTTCAACATAATCTTCTTCTCTTGTTTTGCTACCGATAGCTCCTCTTCCACCGCGCCGCTGCTGGCGATATTCGGTAGCCGATGTACGTTTGATGTAACCCAAATGCGAAATAGTAATGATAACGTTTTCGTCTTCAATCAGATCTTCAATGCGCATTTCATCAGCGAGGTATTGAATTTCGCTTTTGCGCACATCACCAAATCTTTCTTTTACTTCTCCTAGTTCATTTTTGATAACATCAAAGCGCAATGCTTCATCACCAAGCAAAGCAGTTAAATGAGCAACAGTTTGCATTAAATCACCAAACTCATTCTGAATTTTATCGCGTTCTAAACCCGTTAACCGTTGCAGGCGCAATTCCAAAATGGCTTTTGCCTGCACATCTGTTAATCCGGCTTCCTGGTTATAAATATTCTGATCAATATCAGTAAACAAAGCCTGGTTCAAATACCAGTTCTCTTCTTTGCTTTTATTGATTAAACTCTTCATCGCATCATCAGGTGTACGGCTTTCGCGAATGAGGCGAATCACTTCATCCAAATGATCCAACGCTTTCAGATAACCTTCTAAGATGTGCGCCCTTTCTTTTGCTTTGCGAAGCTCGAATTTGGTGCGTCGAATGACAACTTCCATGCGGAAATCAACAAACTCAACAATCAAATCTTTGAGATTCATTATGCGCGGACGGCCTTTGCTGATGGCCACGTTATTAATGCCATAGCTGGTTTGTAGTTCCGTGTGTTTATAAAGGTGGTTGGCAACTACGCTGGCAACAGCATCGCGTTTTAAATCAATCACAATACGGGTGCCTTCGCGCTTGTTGCTTTCGTTGTTTACGTGTGCAATGCCTTCAATAATTTTTTCATTTACCAACTGCCCGATTCTGTCAGTTAGCGAATCGCGGTTTACCTGGTACGGAACTTCGGTGATGATAATTTGTTCGCGGCCGCTGGCTTTGGTTTCAATGGTATATTTACCCCGGACCACCACCCTTCCACGACCGGTTAAAAAGCCTTGCTTCACGCCTTCCATGCCATAGATGACACCGCCCGTTGGGAAATCGGGTGCTTTCACAAAACCAATCAGTTCTTCAATGGAGATTTCTTTATTGTTTATGTAAGCTATGCAGCCATCAACCACTTCGCTTAAGTTGTGAGGCATCATGTTGGTTGCCATGCCCACAGCAATACCGCTGCTGCCGTTCACCAGCAATTGCGGAACGCGGGTTGGTAACACAGTCGGTTCATTCAACGAATCGTCAAAGTTAAGCCCAAAATCAACCGTTTCTTTATCAATATCTTCCAGCATGCTTTCGGCAACGCGTTGCAAACGAACTTCGGTATAACGCATAGCAGCCGGAGGGTCGCCATCCTGGTTGCCAAAATTTCCCTGGCCATCCACCATCATATAGCGCATTGTCCAGTCCTGCGCCATGCGCACCAGCGTATCATAAATAGAAGCATCACCATGCGGGTGATATTTGCCCATTACCTCACCAACAATACGTGCCGACTTTTTGTAAGCTTTGTTGCTGTTGTTGCCCAATTCATTCATTGCATACAACACACGGCGGTGAACAGGTTTAAAACCGTCGCGCGCATCGGGCAAAGCACGACCAACAATGACAGACATTGAATAATCAATGTAAGCCGTTTTCATTTGCTCTTCAATATTAATCTGGATGATGCGGTCGTTATCGTTTGTTTCGAGGGGTGTTATCTGATTTTCTTCCATGAAATTTTTTAATCGTTTGCAGCAGGCAAATGTGTAGATTTTGTAAGTGGTAAAAGTAATTATTTATCAATGAATTTGGATAAGAAAAGTGTTTTTTTAACGGGTTTTTTGAGAGATGATTATTTAGTGCTGAAAAGGATACTTATAATAGATTTTCATTTTTTGAAAGTATGTAATTTGAGGAGGGAATGAAAAGATTTAGTTATGAATTGTTATGTGAATGAATGACGATGTTGCGAAACAATAGAAATGCGCGGAAAGTTGTATTGGCGCGGATCTTTGGTTTTGCTCGTTTTTGTATTGTAATTGATTTTAAGTTGAATATACAATAAGTGCGCGGACTTGGTGGAATAAATAATAGCGTCTATTTTTTGAGTTGCCTGCAAGCTTACTTGACAGCCTACAAACTCTAAAGTGACCAATAACAAATGGACTATAAGTTTTAAGGACAAACTTTATAAATGACAACCATGCTTTTTATAACTCAACTAATTTATATAAAAGAAGGGCAAGAAAATATATTTCATCAATTTGAAGATATTGCAATTCCAACAATTTTGAAATATAATGGACAACTTTTATTGAGAATAAGACCTAACGAAAGATCATTTGTTGAAACACACATTGAAAAGCCTTACGAAATTCATTTAGTAGAATTTGCAGCAGAAAATGACTTTGAGAATTTTATGCAAGACGAAGAACGTAAACACTTTTTATACTTGAAAGAACAATCAATAAAATCTGTGATACTTATAAAAGGAACACAAATTTGACATTAAGAGAAAGCCAGCAGGCAACATTGGTGGCTGATGCACAACTCGGATAAAAAATAATCCATTTCCTTTTTCTTTGGTTATTAAAAACAAATCGGGGGTTTACAGACATGTACTGGTTTTGATCTTTCAATGAGCCCATGATGCTGTAACGGGCATCAGGTGATGAATAAAGCCTGAAAAAGTGTTTTGCAGGCTTTTCTGCAATGCTTTTACATCAGCCTGTACTTTTTTTGTAGTAAACTTGATCAGCTTTTTAAGGTTGTAAGCCACCGCTGCCATCAGCATACACTTGTTTGCCCCTTCCACACCTCTTGTATTTACCCTTCGCATACCCAGGAAATTGACCAATGTGCCCAGCACCGGTTCAACCGTACTGCTTCTGAGCTTCTTCATCCGCTTTGCTTTGTTGGTTTGTAATCTCGCGTGCATGCGGTCATAGTAAGGCTTGTCAACACTATCATCAATCTTTTTAAAATCACTCTTGCCAATACATTTGCTTCTTAAAGGGCAATGGCCGCAGTCCCGAGCGCTGCTGCGATATACTTTCATCTGGTAGCCCAAAGAAGTGGTTTGTATCTTCTTAAAGGGCAGGTGAACACCTCTTGAACAAGTGTAACGATCGTTTTCTTTGTCATAAGTAAAGCCTTCTCTTGCCGCTTTGTACTGACCAAAATTGGGGATGTAGCCTTTTATGTTATGATCTTCCAGTGCCTTCAGGGCTTCGCCGCTGCTGTAACCGGCATCACAGAGCACTTCTTCTATGATGAGGTCGTTTTGTTTTAAGTTGTTTATCGTGTTCTTAAGTAATGAGGCTAAACATTGTGAGTCTTTTTTGTTTGCATGATGGCTTTCTATCTGCGTGATGACGTGATGGGCGGTATCTACGGCTACCTGTGCGTGATAATTTAATTGCCTGGGTTTGCCCGGTTTTACAGATATACGGGCATCAGGATCGGTTGTGCTGTAATGGGTATGATTGCTCACAAACTTTGCGTTCCCATTAGATTCCTTGTCGCCTTTGGGCATGTCCTTATAGGCGTTGGCTTTCCACCCGTGATGCAGTTCTACTGATTTTTTTCTGGCAGAGGATACCGTTGTGCTTTGTTTGTCATCATCACTATCACTTAAATCACCTGTATAATCATCACCATCATCCAATACTTCTTTTTCTGCCAGTTTACTCATGCTTGCATTGGCTTTCACAGCCACGCTGTCCATCGCTTGTCTTCTGCCAGCCACCATGCCTTTGTCAATACACTGCCTCAGTACTTCTCTGAAGAGCTGTTTGAACAATGACTCACCATACAATTGTCTTGTTCTGCTCAATGTAGAGTGCCAGGGCAAGGGTTCATCAATATCATAGCCGATGAAGAAAAGCATATCGAGGCGCAGGCCGACGGTAGTGATGATCCTGCGGTCGCTCATCAGGTTCTCTAAATAACCAATGAGAATGAGCTTGAAAAAGACAACCGGATCAACGCTTTGTTGTCCTTCCGAGCCGTAGTACTTTTTGGTGGCGGCATAGAGCCAGTGAAGATCAAGCAGGTCTCTGAGCCTGCGGTAGAAGTTATCCTGCGGCACGCGCTGTGACAACTGAAAAGAAGTGAACAGTTGTTCCGTGTATTCTTTCTTGCCTTGCATACGACAAGTTACTCCATCCTCCACCCTTTTTCAACTATCTTTATTCACACATTGTGAGTTGTGCAACACGCACATTGGTTTGGCAAAAAACTGGCTGACGGAATAAACATTAAGTTTTATTTTACTATTTGGCTTCACTTTCGGCCGACGGAACAAAATTTAGCCGGTAAAAGAAGCATCAACATTTGTTTATAAATTTAACTTTAGTTCCTGGCTGACGAGTTTCAAATTCCAGTTCTTCGCCAAGTTTTCTATGATCCCACAAAATTATTTTTCTTTCATTTATGCACCTACCTTCTGGTATTTTTCCACATAAGGCCGCTGATCTCTTAGCACTGCAAATATTCTTAGCAGCAGTTTATTTCTGATTGCGTTTATCACACTCATTTTGTTTTTTCCTTCTAAAACTTTGCGCTCGTAATAAGCTTTAATTTCTTTATCCCAGCGAAGAGCGGACATGGCGCATAAATGCAAAAGGCTTTTTAGTTTACGGTTGGCAAACGGACTTACACCTGGTTTAAAGCGAACGCTCGTTCCGGAACTTTTACTGAAAGGCACCACACCACAATAACAGGCCAGTTGCTTTACATTTTCAAACATGGTAAATCCTTTTGTATACACATACAATGATGCTGCTGTTTGCAAACCAACTCCTTTGATACTACACATTAATTGAATGCTTTTATTGATGGTTTCTTCACTGCTGATATAAGATTGTATGGAAGCCTCAATCTTCTCTTTTGCTTTGTTAAGCCCTTTGATGGCCGGAAGTTGAAGCCGCTCTAATTCTGCAGCTTCTTTGCCACCATTACAACTCTTCATTTCTTCAATGGGAACGAGGAGCTGTGTGAGCGCATTCACAATCCGGTCGCGCTGTACGAGGTCATGTTCTTAAGTTTTGAAAGCTTTGTGTCCACTGGCTTCCAGAGCCGTGCACGATCAATAAAGCGCATGCAATATTCAGCGATCGTAATGGCAGAGGCTTTATCACCTGTTCCTCTTTGAAGGCCATACTGCGTTTTATTTTGATAGCCATCTCAACCCAAAGATTTGCTTTACGGTCTACCAAAAAGTCAATG
Organism: Ilyomonas sp.; assembly: GCA_965277535.1. GTDB lineage: Bacteria > Bacteroidota > Bacteroidia > Chitinophagales > Chitinophagaceae > Ilyomonas. The sequence goes on from OZ255825.1 coordinate 48,418, forward strand.
ATCCCGTTGGTATAAAGACCTGTATGCTCCATGCAAATCAAGGTCTCTGATAAAGTTACCTCGTGTGATTTGAGCCATTGTTCAAAAGACTTAAATCCTTCCCTTGTCTGGCTGAAACAATGGTGATGCAATACACCCGTTTCGGAGAAAAGAAGGGCAGCATCAAATGATTTTTTAGAGATATCAATCCCGGTAAATGCTTTAAATTTGTTCATAACATTTTCATTTAAACGATGAATAAAAGCCTGAATTTTTTGAACAGTTATCAAGACCTTAATAATGGGTCGTGAGCCCTAATTTCTATTTGATTCTTTGTTCAAAAAAGCTACCGGAGATTAAAACTTGGCTTAGGTCTTTGGTCCTTGCCCTAACATAAAGCGCTCCGGTGGCCTTCAGGTTTTTTAAATTTAGTTATTCACTCTTTACTGTGAATTCACAAAAGAAAAAAGTAACAAAAAAGAAAAAGTAATAATAGTAGTAATATTTTCAATAAAAGGTGTAAACAAATCTAAAGGCCTTAACCGTTGTGCGTCATGCTATCGGACATTCCCACAAGACAAAACCGTTTGACAGACTGCTTGCTTTTTCCTAAATTCGTTTAGTGAAACAACGAAAAAAAATAGGACTTGATTTTGAAGTTGACAAATTGACCAACTCGATTGAAAACGTCATTACAGGTGACAGTTTTCCTATTGATATTACGCTTATCACAAATGCAGACTTAAAGACCGTAACTAAGAAAAATGATTGGCAGTTTAACTGGAAATTAGAATTTTAGCAACCGGAAAGAGATGTTTATAAGCTGACTATAGTAAACAATCAAACTGTAATACAAGGCTTAATAAGCTTAGAAATCAAATCTGACCACGTTTATATGCACCTCGTTGAGAGCGCATCTTTCAATAAAGGAAAATCAAAAGTTTACGCAGGCGTTCCTGGTAATTTGGTAGCTTTTGCCTGTAAACTTTCTTTTCAACGTGGACATGAAGGCAACGTTTCCTTCTTTTCTAAAACGCAACTTGTTCAACATTATATTGACAGCTTAGGTGCAATGCATGTTGGTGGACGTATTATGATTATCGACACAATTGCAGCATTAAAACTTATCAATAAATATTTCCCAAATGAAAAATAAACAAAAAGAACTTGACGTAGATTTTATTGGCGGACAAGAACCAATGACCAGAGAAGAGGAACTTGCAATTAGTGAGTTCATTCGTGCCGACAAAGAAAAACGCAGGTTGCAAGGATTACGAAAAGCCAAAACAAAAATATCCTTAAAAAGCAAACAACCTGCTTGACAAAAGCACGAACCGCCAACATTGTATTGCCAAAATGCGGGCTGACAAACATGGGCTGAACAATAGTTTTTCAATTAAACTTTCGTGGCATATTCGGGTGACAGAATTCTATTACCCGCACTTCGGCAATACCGGAACGTTAGCCGCCATGTTGCAGGTACAATCAGCCAATGCAGGTTCTTCAATCGGCGTTGTACTTTAGTTCATCAGCGGGCTGACAAAGCAAATTCTTATTAGCTTCACATGTTTGTAATTTGATAATGGGACAAGTTCCGTGCAAAAAATTTGCTTAGGACATGTGTAACCATTAAGGGCAACGAGCTGAAATTGGTTGTGCCAACATCCTCCCCAACTGGGTCTATAAGCTTTGAACTCTTCACGGTAATATACAAGTTCCCTTCAGCCTACTTCAAATTTGATAGGTGATGTGTGTTCAAATTGCCTATTATCCAATTTTTCTTCACTAAATAACTGATGTAATTTATTGTAAATTTGCCTTAATGCAGATTTTGGCAGCAGAATAAAAATATTCAACATATGACAACTTCTTCCAATTCCTTTTCAGGAGGTTTGAGCATGAGTACGGAAGCGATTCGGTGCCCCAAGTGCAACGGCGAGATGGTGCAGGGGTTCATCTTCGACCGGGCGGACGGAGGCAACCGTCGTGTCATCAACTGGGTTGAGGGAGCACCGGAAAAGTCTGATTTTTGGACTGTTACGAGAGTACCAAAGGAAAAGTGCGTTCCGGTGGGTACCTTCCGGTGTTCGGTGTGTGGCTTCCTGGAATCATATGCTCACCCAGAATTTGCAGCCAAGTGACATGGCTTGCATACCTAAAGCGAACCCGCCCAACTGCATATAAATAAGTACAACATTTCTATACACAAACCGGTAGCCTGACTAAGCACACCCTACTTCAAATTTGGACGATTTAAAAAAGATGTAGGAAACCTTCATAAACTCATTGAAAGCGGCTAACAGGAGGCTTGGCAATAGGCTGGCAGACGGAATAACAATTAGATACAACTCAATATCAGCAATAGTTCCAACTTGACCTTATAAGCTTCGCTTTTAGTTGTTATCTTCATCGTTAGTAATCATTTTCAGCTTCGGTTCTGGGCTTGACAAGCAATGAATACCAGCCCAGCCCATCGCGAATACCTGTTCGTTGTGCGCAACAAATTTTCACACACCAAACAAGGTAAAGAGGTTAAGCACGACAAATACATAATGACCTGCAAAAACATTTATCATTACCGGGTTCGTGCAAACGAAGAATTCTATTTCTTAACGGCAAAGCCAAAAGCTTTTATAAGCAATCTTTAGTTGACATTTTAAATTTATAAAATGATTGAAAGAAAAAACTTCAATACTACAAAAGCTCCCAGAATGAGCGAGTTCTTTCCGCAATCAGTAATTGCCGGAGATTATATTTTCCTTTCCGGAACACCGGGTTTAAATCCTGACTCTGGTAAAATAGTAAGTAACGACTTTGAAGAGCAAACACGACAATGCTTTGTAAATATTAAAACAATTTTAGAGGAAGCCGGAAGCAACATGTCGAAGGTAATTAAGACAACCATTTTCATGGTTGCTGGTAATGATTTCAGCATTATAAACAAGGTATATTCCGAATTTTTTGCGGAAAATTCACCTGCCCGGAGTGTGCCTCAAGTCTTGGCTTTTCCAGGTGGAATTCTTATTTCAGTTGAATGTATAGCACTTGCATAAAATACTTTGGCTGCCTACAACATGAACTGTGTAAAAAACCAAATTAATTGAAAGTTTAGTGGATGCATTTGGCTAACTTAGAAATCAAATTTTACGTTGTAGCCGGGGCTTCATAGCAAAATCAGAAACGTTTGTTCGCTATTATAAAACAGAAACTAATAAATGATAAAGCTCGACAGACATATTCTACCATCACATACAGAAAACGATATTTGGAGTATACGCAAAACTATTCTTCGGAATGAATTTGTTGATACGCCCCATATTGCTAACGACAATATGTATTTAGTAAAAAGAGGTGCCGTTAAAATCTGCGTCTTTAATAATGACAGAGAAACAATTTTGAATTTTGCTACCGAAGGAGATTTAGTGTGTAATCTCATCTCATTCTTAACAAACAAGCCTTCTGAAATTTATTTACAAGCAATAAAAAAAACAGAATTGATTGGGATGTATAAATCGAAATTCAACTGTTTGTTAGATAACGACAATGCCTTTGCCATTACTTACAGAAAGGCTTTAGAAAATAAAATTGTTGAAATTTTAAATAAACAAATCATCCATTTTACTCAAAGTCCTCAGCAACGTGTTGATATTTTACTGGAACAAAAGCCAAACATTTTTCAGCAAATCCCAAAACGTTATATTGCTTATTATTTAGGCCTGGCGCCAGAAACGTTAAGCAGGTTACTAAAATCTTGAGTTCAATCAATTTTTATTCATTCTGTTTTTTAGAATTTTGTGTTGTATATCAACAAAACCAAACAACAATGAATTTTTTAAGGAAGCATTGGTTTGACATCGGAGCAATCTTATCTATTTTGGTTTTAGCGTTTGTTTTTTTAAACTTTAAAACACTATCAAACTATCAACTTTTAATGTGGTTAAGTTTGATATCGCTGTTTTTTCACCAGTTGGAAGAATATAGAGTTATCGGAACATTTCCGGGAATGCTGAACACAGTTCTGTATAAAAGTGAAATACCAGACCGCTATCCCTTAAACACCAACACGGCATTTTATATAAATGTTGTGATTGGATGGTCATTTTATTTGCTTGCCGCACTCTTTGCTGAAAAAGCAATCTGGCTTGGAGTGGCGACCATACTCATTTCTATTGGGAATATCATAGGCCATACCACTCTATTCAATATTAAAGGAAAGACAATTTATAATGCTGGGTTGGCTACAAGTTGGTTGTTTTTTGCACCTTGTGCTTATTTCTTTTTTTCAATCGTTTATAACGAACATCTCATTACAACAACAGACTATTTAATTGGTATTCCGCTTGGAATCATTTTGAATGTAGTTGGAATAGTAAAACTTATCGGCTGGATGGCTAATAAAAATACGGCTTATATTTTTGAGAAAAGAAATCTATTAGCAAAGGACAGAAAGCAAAACAGCCGCTAACGTTATTTATAAACTGACCGCAACAAACCCCCATCACTTTTGTTTTTATTGAAATAAACTGCATTTCATAAGCTCGTTTTTTCAAAAACAACTCTCCTCTCCCATTTCCTATCTCATCCTACCCTGCTACCTTTGCCACATGAAATACCAGGTGGACGATGAAATTATTGTGCTGCATAGCAACGAGGAAGGAAAAGTGGTGGAAATAATGAACGATAAAATGGTGATGATTGAAGTGCGCGGCGTGAAGTTTCCTGCTTATATGGATCAGATTGACTTTCCTTATTTTCATCGCTTTACTAAAAAAGCCGTCGTTCCTCAACCTAACAAGGCAAAACAATACATTGATCAATTACCCAAAGAAAAAGGGGTAAAAACAAACGTAAAGACTGAACCCGGTGTGTGGCTTTCATTTTTGCCCAAATTTGGATTGGATGAATTCAATGATGAAGTGGTGGAATCATTTAAATTGTATCTCATCAATCAAACAGATTACGGTTACCGCTTTGAATATAAACAGCAGCTTTCTAACGGCAGAACAGAATTCGATTTAACCAATGAAGTCCGCGCAGGTAAAGATTTTTATTTACACGATATTCCTTTTGAAAGCTTGAACGACAATCCGAATTTCACCTTTGAGTTTTCACTCCTTTCACCCCAAAAAAACAAAGCCGAATATTTTGAAGCGGGTGTGAAAATAAGGGCAAAACAAATGTTTAAAAAGGTTGAAGAAATTAAGGAAAAAAACCTGCCTTCCATTTCTTATTTGGTGTTTACCGACTATCCTGATAAAGCAGAAGAGGAGAAATTAGAATTGAGTAGTTTGGCTGCCAAAGGTTTTAAAATATACGATGCTGCCAAAGCCCGGCAGCATTTGCCGCCCCCCCGCAATATGGTTGATTTGCATATTGAAAAATTAACCGACAACTGGAAGAACATGAGTGCATTTGAAATGCTTTCACTTCAGTTGCACGAGTTTGAAAAATGGTATGAATTGGCGATAGCACATCACCAGCCCGAATTGATAGTGATACATGGCATCGGCACCGGAAAATTAAAGGATGAGATTCATGACATTTTAAAAAGCCGTAAAGAAGTAAAAACATTCATCAACCAATACGACCCGCGTTTTGGTTACGGTGCTACGCAAATTTTCTTTCAATATTGATTTTTAGTGCAAAAACAAAAACCATTAAATCTCAAAGTGATGATGTTACACGAAGGGTTCTTTTATTTTTCTTCGTGAACCTTTGTGTTCTTTGTGTCTTGGTGGTTCGAAAACATCTTCAAAACTATTAATAAGTGGTAAAGCTTCTTGTGCGGTTGATGCGCAAATCGCGAAGCAGGCTCGACTTTGGATTGATGGTAATACTGAACGAACGTGTTCTTCCTACCGGCGTAAGGTTAATAGCAAGTTGCCAGCAATGCATTTCGCGCGTGATGTACATAGTCAGCAAACCAATGTTTAACGCGCGCACATCAAAATAAGTGCTGCCGCCAATCTTCCATTTCGGGGTTAAACTAAAATCACCATTCAAATTCAGGCTTGATGTAACCAGTGTGTAGTAACCACTATAATTAGGTTTTAAGATACGCTGAAAACTGGTAGTGAATGATAAGTTTAACGACCATGGAATATCAAAGTCAACAAAATCGGCTGGGTTGGCTCTTAAATAAGCCAAAGCTGAAGCTTGCTCATCAGGCGTTAATGTTTGGTCTAATTCATTCACACGCTGCTTATCGTTTTTACCGTCTTTGCTTTTGCTTTGTATCTGTGTTGATACTGCAAAAGAAGCAGAAGTAAGTCTCCCAATAACACCGCGCTTCCACAACAATGTGTCCATATCTCTTCCAAATTTATCCGTTTCATAAGGGTCTAAAACTGCATTGCCGGTTACATTTACTTTTTGAAAGAATGTGCTTCGGTATTGCAAATTAATATACGACCAGCGCAACCTTGAGGCAAGAAAATTATAACTGGTAGTAAAGTTCAAACCATCAATCAGCTTTACTTTCTTTGTTGGGTTATCGCCGGTTGTATCTTTCTTATTTTTCACTTTCATCTCCAGCAAATTATCCAAACTAAAACTAAGGCCACCGAACCTTCCCGGTGAGTAAGGAGAGATTAAATTGCCTCCTAAAAGGGAAACTTTTTGCACTAAAAACGTGTCTGTTACTTTGCCGGTTTTTGAATCGGTATCATGAATGGGTACGACAATATTTTTATAAAACTGGCTCACCATATCAGGCTTAAAGTTAAAGCTAACAGTGGGTGTAATCTGATGCCGGATGGCAACAATGCTTTTGGAATGCGGAAAGTTGTAAGTTCCAAAGATGCGGGTGTTTACTCCCGCACCGAAGGTTACTTCACGTGCGGTATAAAAGCCTTTGTGCTCAATCGTATCAACCCTTGCTCTGCCAGTATCATAAAAAATTTCGTTCTTCTGACCAAACCATCTCTCGCTATAACTTACCGAGGGCGAAACAATAAACGGCCCTAACGCCGGCAATGATAAAGTAATGGGAATGTTGTGTTGTACGCCCCATTGCGCTGTATCTAAAATGTGCTTAAAATTAAATGAAGTATCATAAAACGAAAACTGGTTGAGCAACTGTCCATTGTAGGAAATCCCCAGCTTTTCATACCATTTAGGCGTACCAACAAATTCTTTTTTCTCGAACGGATACAATGTAGTGGCTGTAAAGCTTACCGTTGGAAAATTGATGTTTTGTAAATGCAGTAAATTGTTTTGGTTGTGATTCAAACCAACCGACATATTGTACTTTCCCTGGTCCCAGGTTTTTGAATAGGTGATGGAAGAAGTCAATAAATTTTGATAGTTGCGAATGGGATTATCAGGAACGTATTGATTGAACCGTGTGGTGCCTGCATTTACATTTGCTGTAAACGAAGTGCCGGGATGCGCTTTCGTATCCTGCGAATGACTCCAGCGAATGGCATAATTTTGCGACGTTGTAAACTCATCTTTTGAAAAAGCATAACCATACGATGAGTTCAATATTTTACTGTGCTGTATTTCTATGTTGAGTGTTCCCCTGTACTTGTATCGTTTGTAATATTCCGGCGTTTCTGTAAGCGTCCACCCGCCATAAGAGTAAAGGTTAACGCGGGTTGTAAAGTCCCAGTTATCATTCATTACTTTATAATAACCCAAACCCTCAATGCCCAAACCATAGCTGCTATTGGTGGTAAACTGTGCAGGCAACAACCCTGAATGACGGCCGCGGTTCAATGGATAAATGGCAAACGGCACGTAAATAGGAATCGGCACACCTTCAATTTCAGGATGAGCAGGACCAGATACGCCTATCTTGTTATTGATGAGCTTCATTCTTTTTGCAATAAAAGCAAAATGCGGTGTGTCTAAATTACAAGTAGTAAAGCGGCTGCGATAAGCGAACGCAACATCTTTCGATACCTTTTTTACGCGCTCGGCATTTACATAAATTTCTCCTTCGTTATAATATGAATTCTTGGATAAGCCACGTTGCGTTTTTAAATCGAATAAAATGGTATCAGAGATTGAAGTTTGATCGCCTTGCTTTAAAGTAGGTTTGCTTAATGGGTTGTTGGCTGTATCAATGCCACCAAATGCTTTTACCACTTGTGTTAACTGATCGTACTGTATATTATTGGCTGTTAAATCAACATCTTTGTTTTTTGCATTGGCTTTTCCATACAAATAAAAATTTCGTGATGCAACAATCAGCACACCTGAATCTTCCGCCGAATATTCGATAGGCGCAGTAAGCGAATCTTTCGAAATAAGCATTGAATCAATCTTTTGTTTTCGCCCCTTTTCTGCAGCCGTATCTTTAAAGAACAAACTATCGGGTGCGCTAATTACGTTGTTGCTGCGTACTGTATCATGCGGCAAAGCACCTGTATCGTTGCGTAATTTTTGTAAGGTTGAATCCGTTATAATGGTATCAGTTACATTGTTATCAGTAAAAGAATTTGAATAAAAAGAATGATAACCTGAAGCATGAATTTGATTGATAAAAAAAAGCAAAATGAGCAAACCTGAAAAGGCAAGGATTTTATTTTGTCTAATTTTACTACGTTTGCTCATACAGTTAAAAACAAAAGTAACCGAAACAGTAAACAGATAACTTAACGATACGTGAATTATGTATAAATTGTCCGGTAAAGCAAGCTTAATTCTTTGTTTCCTTTTTGTTCTTTCTTCTTTTGACAAGCCGGATTTTGAAAACGATGCAGTGCAAAAGAATGTTTTAAAAACCATTATCATTGATCCGGGCCATGGCTTGCCCGATCCGGGTGCTCCCGGCGCTTACAGCAATGAATCGAGCAAAGCATTGGAAATTGCTTTGAAGCTTGGCGATATGCTCAAACAAAATTTGCCCAATACCAAAATTATTTTTACAAGAACGGATGAATATCTGCCTGAACATCTGAACAATAAAGATGTTGCTAACAGAAGACGTGCGCAAATTGCCAACGAAAATCATGGCGATTTATTCATCAGTATTCACTTAAATTCTTCGAGCGATAGAATCCGGAAAGACGTTATCGGACATAGAGAAGAAACATATTATTCTTACTCGGGAAAAGGAAAGAAAAAAAGAAAGGTGAAACATACCCGAAGTGTGCCGGTTTATAAATACACCAATTTAGGCTGCGATGCCAAAGGCACCGAAGTGTATGTGTGGGCTGTTGCCAAAGCATCTTCTAAACAACAATTTGTAGCCAATTCGGAAGGTGAAATGGAAGATAGCGCTGCTACAGCAGATTCTTCCGACTTTATGTTTGATTCGCCAGAAGCAAAAATCAAAGCTTCGATTTTGACAAAAAAATATTTTAACAACAGCCTGATGGTTGCCGAATATGTGCAGGAGGAATTTGAAAAACAAGGCAGAGTGAATCGTGGTGTTTTGCAGCGCAACAACAAAGGAATATGGGTGCTACAGGCAACGGCAATGCCAAGCATTCTGGTAGAAACCGGCTTTATTTGTAACCGCGAAGAAGAGAATTATTTGAACGATGACAAAGACCAAAACGAAGTTGCTTATGCCATTATGCGCGGCGTTTTACGGTACAAAGAAAGTTTGGAGAATGGCAATGTTCCCCAAACATCACAGCAAACTGTAAACGGCTCATCTGATACATCAAACAAATAATTATCCCATTCATACACAACATACTTCTGTCATATTTTAAACAGATGTAGTTACATATAATCTGATAACACATAGATTTGCCGTTCATAAAAATTTATAACTTTCCCTTGTTGGAAGTAAACCATTGGCATAAGCAATCACCTTACATTTGCGTTGCAGCCTCTGACATAAAATCACTTTGATGAAAATATCGAACGAAACCAAAATTGGTGCGCTTACAATTATTGCAGTTGCACTTTTGATTTTAGGTTTTAATTTTTTGAAAGGAAAAAGCGTGTTTAAAAGCGGCAGTTATTTTTATGCAAAGTATGCCGATATCAAAGGTCTTGCTCCTTCAAATGCAGTTTATGTAAACGGGTTTCAAATTGGTAGCGTGTCGGAAATTGAATCGGCAAACAAAACTGTTACCAACATCATTGTTACCATTAAATTAAAAGATTTTTACAGCATACCCAGCAATTCTGTTGCTACCATCAATTCAAATCCTTTGGGTTCGCCCAGTATAGAAATTGATTTGGGCAACAGCAGTACCTTTTACAAAAACAACGATACCATTGCCACTAACAACAATCCAGGCTTGTTGGGAACGCTTACCAATAAATTAGGGCCTGTTGCCGACCAGGTAACGGCAACTATGCACTCGCTCGATTCTCTGTTCAAAAATTTTAATAGTATTTTAGATACAAAAACAAAAGGCAATCTGCAATCTGTAATTGGTAATTTAAGCAGCGCTTCAGCAGCATTGCTGGTAACTACAGCTTCGTTAAACAAATTGCTGAATGTTGAAAGTGGCTCACTGGCCGGCAGCCTTAACAACATGAACAGTTTTACTAAAAACTTAGCTGATAACAATGCAACGCTCACGCATTCGCTCAACAATGTTGATACGTTAACCGGCAATCTTGCCCGTCTTCGTTTGGATAGTATTATGCTTCAGGTAAAAGCCGCTACTGCTAAGTTAGACAGTGCAATGGCTGCCATCAACTCAACCAAAGGCTCGGTAGGTGCGTTACTGTACGACCGCGAAATTTACAACAATTTAAACAGCACGGTTGTGAGTTTGCATACATTAACGGATGACCTTCGTGTGCATCCACGGCGGTATGTGAACATTTCGATTTTTGGCAGAAAAGACAAAGGCAATTATATAAGAAAGCCATTGAACGAGCAAACCAAACCCGATACACTTATCGCCTCGAAGGATACCATTCTTGTTGTTCAACCAAGATAAAGTATGACAGGCGCGAGGTTTATAAATGCCGTTTTTTTTCTCCTTTTTTTTCTTTTGTGCCGATGCAGTTTTGTAGCCGCGCAAAGCAGCACTGACCCGAACAGCAAGCAAATCAACATTATACATGCAGACACGTTGACGTTTAGAAAACTGAACGATACCACCAATCTAAAAATTTTAAAAAACAATGTTGCCGTACAGCAGCAAAACACGAAGTTTTATTGCGATAGCGCCATTTTAAATGAGCGCAACAATACGATGGAAGCTTTTGGTCATGTACACATCAACAATGCTGATAGTGTAAATACGTATGCTGATTATCTGCGTTATTTGGGCAATGATAAAACCGCTTATTTGCGAAAGAATGTTCGCTTAACCGATGGTAAAGGAACGCTTACCACACCTGAATTAGATTACAACACACAAACAAAAATTGGCATTTACAGAAATGGCGGAAAGCTGGTAAACGGACCAACCACGTTAACATCAGATGAAGGTTATTATTATGGACAAACGCGCGATGCTACTTTCAAAAAGCATGTTGTGTTAATCAATCCTGATTATCACGTTACTACCGATACATTGCTGTACAACACATACACCAACATCGCAACGTTCACCGTTCCAACCAAAATTGTAAGTGGTCAAAAGGTCATACACACCTCAAACGGTTATTACAATTTAAGCACAAAGCAATCTTATTTTGGTTCACGTTCTGCAGTACAAGACAGTACCTCTTTTTTGATTGCTGATGAATTGGCAAGCGAAGATTCAACCGGCAATTTTCAAGGACGTGGAAATGCAATTTACCGCGATACTGCACAAGGGTATGCTCTTTTTGCTAATGATATAAAAGGCAATCGAAAACAAGGTGTCGCATTGGCAACGCAACATCCTGTAATGATGTTCAAACAAAATGGGGACTCGCTTTTTATTGCGGCTGATACATTGTTTACCGCAAAACTTTCGCAACTGTTGCAAACGCGCAAAGTGCCTGCTGCATTGGATTCCGCAATCTCATTAGATAGTCTATTAAAGTCTCCAAAAGACAGTTCGAAAGACAGATATGTAGAAGCGTATTATCATGTTCGTATCTTCTCCGATTCGTTACAGGCAACGGGCGACAGCTTATTTTATTCTGCTGCCGATTCGGTGTTTCGTTTTTTCAAAAATCCAATCGTTTGGTCGAACAACAGCCAGATAACCGGTGATACGATTTATTTATTTACGCAAAACAAAAAGCCGCAAAAAGTGAATGTATTTGAGAATGCGCTTGCTATTAGCGATGTTGATAGTACGCAGTTTTTTAACCAGATAAAAGGTCGCATCATCAATGGGCTTTTTAAAGACGGCGAAATCAATTTTATACATACGCAGGGCAATGCTGAGTCGGTTTATTATGCACAGGATGACAACCGGAAATTTATTGGTGTAGATAAATCGAGCTGCGATGCCATTGATACTTATTTCAGAGGCAGAAAGCCAGATAAAATATCGCGGCTTTATAATTTAAAGGGTGTGTTTTATCCAATGCAGCAAGTGAACCATGAAGAGTTGAAATTGCGTGGCTTCACATGGCAAAACGACAAACGACCAAAGAGCCGTGAAGAGTTGTTTGGTAAATGATTTATCGGTGCGATGTAACACCAACCTGTCTGCAATGATCCAATACTACGCAGGTTGAACAATGTGGAGATTTGCCCGTGCAAATGTGCTTTCCGAATGGCATCAGTAAACGGTTAATGTCAATCCAGTTTTGTTTTTGCACATTTTCTTCCAAAGCAGTCATAGTTTGTTCAGGCGAAGTTGTATGAACAAAGCCCCAGCGGTTCACCACGCGATGCACATGAATATCAACCGAGATCGCAGCACTTTTTAATGCGACGCCCATTGCAAGGTTAGCGCACTTCGGCCCAACGCCTGAAAACGAAGTCAGCACTTCATAATCGGCTGGTAAATTTCCGCCGTACTTTTCAACGGATTCTTTTGCAATATTTAGAATCGTATTCACTTTGTTATATGCGAATGTGGTACCGTGAATCAATTCAGCCAATTCTTCTTTTGACAATGCAGCGATGGCTTCCGCCGTTCGCGCTTTCGCAAACAAACGATGCGATATGGGGATGGTTGCTTCATCCAATGTGCGGATGGAAATAATGCACGAAACCAATTGCTCGAGCACAGAAGAGAAGCCTTCTTCATACAACTGAAACATGGCTGCTTTCGGATAAGGTGCAACCGCTTTTTCAATCAGTTGCAACATAGCAAGTATATCGTAAGGCTTCTTCATTGCGAATGAAAAAGCAATTTTCTTACCAATGCAATCTGAACTGGGATGATTGGGATGTTTAAGATGTATGGGATTTTGATAAACCACAATTGAGGAAAAACAATTCTGTATCCTTATCTCACTTATCCCAAACATCCCATTAATCCCTGTTCAGACTACTTCATATCAAACGCCAATGGCACATCAATTTTAAAGCTGATGTTTCTACCCATGTTATGAATGCCCAGTGTTGGATTATAAGGCGAAGTAAAATATTTCAACCGGCTTAAATGATCATAGTAAGCAACATCAAACAAATTATCGCCCATCACATAAAGATTGAATAAAACTTTCCCTTGTTTATTGGTAAAGCCACAACCCAAACCAGCATTGAACAATGTATAACCTGCCGTTGGTGTTTCGGTATTATCGGTTAAATAAACGCGGTTTTGACGGGCATAATAAACCACTTGTGCTTTGATAAAACCATTGACGATATGGTTTTGTTTTGATGCAAAATCGTAACGCAGTTCCGACACGCCATGAAACGGTGGAATAAGCGGAAGATAACGTGAGCTGTCATTTATTTTTATGTTGCCGGTGGCTTTGTTTTCGCCATAAACAGTAGATAAGCTGTTTTCAAAATGCAAGGGCTTGATGATGTGAAAATCAATGTTCATTTCGCCACCATATAACTGCGCTTTGCCTTGCTGAAATTTGTAAGTTTGATTGCCTGCAACAATCACCGAATCAGCACCACTCGCTGTTAGCAATCGTTGATTGAAAATATAATTGCTGATGTTGTTATTAAATAAGCTTACATTAATGACTACATATTGCGATGAGTAAGTAAAACCAATATCCTCCTGCAAGCTGAATTCAGGTTTAAACTTATCACTTCCTATCTGATAAAGATTGGTTCCCGGATGTACACCATTGGCACTGATTTCTGAGATGTTTGGTGCTCTGAAACCGCGTGCTATATTGGCTTTGAATGATATTTTATCGTTGGCATTATAAGTAAAGCCTAAGCTGCCGGATGCACCTGAAAAAACGTGCTTGTAATTGTTGAAAACCGCTGTATCGCCAGGTAAAACCGGCGATGGTAAAGCCTTCGGGAAGCCCGTAACCGGATCGGTGGTTGTGTACAAAGCAAAGTTTTTGAACGAGCGCGTATCATAACGAACGCCGCCTGCAAAATCCCATTTATCAATGGTCTTTTTTGCATACACAAATGGACCTATATCAAACTGATGATACGAAGGAATAATAAAATCTGTTCCTTTTGTTACATCGTTAGTTTGATACATGCCGTTAATACCTGCCGATACATTCCACCCATTGCTTTCAGGGAAATAATATTTAATGTCATAATTGTATGTATTCAATCGCAAATCAAGCCCTGCAATATTCAGTTGTTGAGGGTGTGCAAACTCTTGCCGGTGATTGTTTTGAAACGCCAGATTAATTGCTAAACGACTTGTTCCTAACGTGAAGCTGTTGTTGCTGTACAAGCGGTAATTGCGAACCCGCTGATAGGTGCCTGTTATATCATAAGATTTCAATTCCTCTGGCGAAACAATGGGTCGAATTGTATCAGCCTCAGTGATTTGTTTGGTGAATTGCCCGGTGATAGAATCGCGGCTGCCATCTGGGATTTTTTGCCTGTCATCAAACAAAGAAAAACTTAAGTGCGAATAACCCCAGCTGCCATGTTTGCCCAGATACGCTGTTGCGTCGCGTTCCTTAAATGCAGTGCCATACACTCTGCCATCAGCTTTGTTTTGATAGTTGGTGGCTTCTTTATCCGAAACTCTTCCCAGCCATTCCCAACCATGCTTCGTTCCGCTTAACATGGCAGTGCCGCCATACTGACCATTGTTGGTGTGATACTCGCCAATTACATCGCCCTGAATTTTTCCTTCGGGCGCAGGCTGTGTTGGAATTAAATTAACAACACCAGCCAAAGCATCAGAGCCGTAACTTAAGCTGGCAGGACCTTTCACCACTTCTACCCTGTCAATGCTGTACTGGTCAACTTCAATTCCGTGTTCATCACCCCATTGCTGCCCTTCCTGCCTCACGCCATCGTACAAGGTCAAAATACGGTTAAAACCCAGGCCGCGGATGTAAGGTTTGGAGATGTTTGGTCCCGTTGTAACGGCTGTAATGCCAGGTATTTTGGTAATGGCGTCAATGATATTATTGTTGAGATTGGAAGCCAGATAAGCATGACTGATTGAAACGATGGGAATGGCGCTGCGCTTGATTTGCGCCGCTTTCGATAAACCTGTTACCACAACCTCGCTTTCTTCCACCACATTTTCGGGCAACTGAAAATTTTGGGTTGATGTAGTTGAAAAGCTAATGTTGTGTGTAACCGATTTGTAACCAATGGAACGGGCTTCCACCACAAAATTTCCTGTGGGCAAATTTTTGAAAGAATAATTACCCAGAGAATCGGTAATAACTCCCAAACGAAGGTCATTGATATAGACGGAAGCGGCGTCGAGCGGCACACCTGTTTTTGCCGAAACGACTTTGCCTGAAAGGGTTCGTTGCGCTGACAATTGAGAACCGGTTAATAAAACGAAAACAAGAATAAAAATATGTTTGATGGACATGCTAAATAGTAATTGATTGTTGTGAAATGTAATTGAAGGTTTTGTTGTGAAAACAAAAACCATTGCTTGTAAAACCAAACGAATTACATTAAACAAGGTGGGCCTCTAAGCTCTCTGTAGAAATGATGTTGTGAGTAAAAATCTTGTTCAAAAGGAATATAAATCGGCGGGGTTGATTGTATAAGTTGAGTAAAAACAAAAGGCTTGTATCCATTGATAAATTGCGCTTCGGCAACAAAATCAATGCAATGGCAATTGATATCGGCTTTTGATATTTGTTTGTTATCACTATTAAAATTATGATAACAAACGTCTTTGTGATTCGCAAAAACATCATGCAACAAATTAACCGGCGTTATGCTGAATGCAAACACTACAAAAAGAAAAAAGCCGATGCACTTGCGAAGGAATGAAGATGCGTTTACCACAGTATGTACAATGTTACAAAACAAATGCCTTTTTAAAAGGTAAAAAAATATTTGCTGTAAAGAGAAGCGGTTTTAATGTACATTTCTTTCTTAGTCAAATCATTTTCTTTTCATCTTTGCTACATGAAAAATTTGCCAATTCCAAACGCTTTGTTCACACAAAACCGCAAGCGTTATGTACAGGAAATGAAGCCAAATAGCATTGCCATTTTCAACAGCAATGATGAAATGCCAATGAACGGTGATGCTACGTATAAATTCACGCAAAACAGCGATCTGTATTGGCTTTCGGGCATTGAACAGGAAGATTCAATGGTGGTTTTGTATCCCGATAATCCGGATGAAAAACATCGCGAAGTGTTGGTGTTGGTTCGCCCGAATGAAGTAAAAGAAAAATGGGATGGCAAACGCCTTCGTGCTAATGAAGCGAAACAAATCTCCGGTTTTGAAACGGTGATATGGTTAGACAATTTGCAGCCGCTTTTGCAAATGTGGATGCACACGGCTGAAACGGTGTATTTGAATACGAATGAAAATGATAGAAAAGGCGCGTTCTATAAAACACGCGATTATCGCTTTATTGATGAAATGAAAGAACGCTACCCGTTGCATCAGTACGAGCGTAGCGCACGTATCTTAAAAAAATTACGGCAAATCAAAACCGGGGAAGAAGTTGCTGTTACGCAACAGGCAATTGACATCACAGAAAAAGCATTTCGCCGTTTGCTCAAGTTTGTAAAACCCGGCGTAGCGGAATACGAAATTGAAGCCGAAATTGTACACGAATTTTTGCGCAACCGCGCTACCAGAGAAGCTTACAGCAGCATCATTGCCAGCGGCGACAGAGCAAGAACCCTGCATTATATTTCCAACAGTGAAGAATGCAAAGACGGCGAATTGATACTGATGGATTTTGGTGCGTTGTATGGCGGTTACGCAGCCGATTTAACCAGGACGATTCCGGTAAATGGTAAGTTTACTGAACGCCAAAAAGAAGTGTACAATGCTTGTTTGCATCTTCACAATTATTGCAAAACATTACTCAAGCCAGGCATTACTTTAAATGAGTATGAACAAAAAGTAGGCGAAGAAGCCACACAGACGTTTATAAAAATCGGTTTGTTAAATGAAGATGATGTGGCGAATGAAGACAAAAACAACCGTGCTTATCGCAGGTATTTGTACCATGGCATTTCGCATCATTTGGGCATTGATGTTCACGATTTGGGAAGCAAAGCTGTTACGCTTGAAGCGGGCATGTTGGTAACCGTTGAACCAGGCATTTACATTGAAGAAGAAAGCATGGGCGTTCGCATTGAAAACAATGTTTGGATAACGGAAGAGGGCAACATTGATTTGATGAAGAATATTCCAATAACGGTGGAAGAAATTGAGAGTTTGATGCAGAAAAAGTAGAGAGGTATTGTACAGCAGAGAACGAGAGAAATAAGAGATTTCGGCGAGAAACGAAACCTCTGCGAAACCTCTTCTAACTCCTTTTCTCTGTGGTTAAAAACAAAAACCTCTTCAATCGAAGAGGTTTTTTATGAAGATTGCTATTGATTAATACCGATACAAATCAGACTTAAACGGACCTTCTTTGGAAATGCCTAAATAACCGGCCTGCACATCAGACAACTCGTCTAATTCTACACCGATTTTTGCGAGGTGCAAACGAGCTACTTTTTCATCCAGATGCTTTGGCAACACATACACTTTGTTTTCGTAAGCATCGCCATTTGTCCACAATTCAATCTGGGCAAGCACCTGGTTAGAGAATGAGTTACTCATTACAAAAGAAGGATGACCTGTTGCACAACCTAAATTCACCAAACGACCTTCGGCTAACACAATTACTTCCTTGCCATCAATGCTATACAAATCAACCTGCGGCTTGATGGTATCTTTGGTTTTGCCGTAATTTTCGTTCAGCCAGGCCATATCAATTTCAATATCAAAATGACCAATATTGCAAACAATTGCTTTGTCTTTCATGCTGCGAAAATGTTTTTCCGTAATCAAATCGCGGCAACCACTTGCTGTAACAACAATGTCAGCTTCTTTTACTGCATCAATCATTTTCTTTACTTCATAACCATCCATTGCGGCTTGCAATGCGCAGATAGGATCAATTTCTGTAACGATAACGCGGCAACCTGCACCATGCAACGAAGCAGCCGAACCTTTACCCACATCGCCATAACCGCCAACCACGGCAACTTTACCGGCAAGCATAATATCGGTTGCGCGGCGAATCGAATCCACCAAACTTTCTTTGCAACCATATTTGTTATCAAATTTGCTTTTCGTAACTGAATCGTTCACGTTGATAGCCGGCATCGGCAATGTGCCTTTGGCAACTCTTTCGTATAAGCGATGCACGCCGGTAGTGGTTTCTTCTGAAATGCCTTTTACATGATGCGCGAGTTCTGTATATTTATCCAACACCATGTTGGTTAAATCACCACCATCGTCCAAAATCATGTTCAGCGGTGTATCGGTGTTGCCGAAAAATAAGGTTTGTTCAATGCACCAATCGGCTTCTTCCTGCGTTTGACCTTTCCAGGCAAATACGCCAATACCTGCTGCTGCAATAGCTGCAGCTGCATGATCTTGTGTTGAAAAAATATTACATGAACTCCATCTTACTTCAGCGCCTAAAGCAACCAGCGTTTCAATCAAAACGGCGGTTTGAATGGTCATGTGCAGGCAACCGGCAATGCGGGCACCCTTTAAAGGTTGCGATGCGCTATATTCTTTGCGGATTGCCATTAAACCGGGCATTTCGGCTTCAGCGAGACGAATTTCTTTTCTGCCCCATTCTGCCAGCGAAATATCTTTCACTTTATAAGGCAGATTCAAATCAATTGATTTTGTAAGTGTTGACATCTTTTTGTTTTAGGCAAAATTATCAAAGTAGAATAAATGGATGATATTAAAATAAAATTAAGAATAAATATCTACTATTATCTTTATAAAAGAATAAAGTAATACTTTTTGATGAAATCAATCGCCCAAAAAGAAGAAACATCTTCTGAAAAAATTTCGCTCGATAAAAAAGATTTTGCTATTCTTCATTGGTTGGAGCAAAATGCAAGAATGACGGTAAAAGAAATAGCGGCAAAAACAAACTTAAGCACTACGCCGGTTTATGAACGCATTAAAAAGATGGAAGCGGCAGGTGTAATCAAGCAATACGCAACACTGGTTGACCACGTGAAAGTGAACAAAAGCCTGATGGTAATTTGCTATGTATCGTTGAAAGAACACAGCAAAAATGCCGGAACAAAATTTATCAAAACCATTAATGAATTGACTGAAGTGGTGGAATGTTACAGCATTTCAGGTGAATTTGATTTTATGCTAAAAGTAATGTGCGAAGACATGAATGCGTATTACAACTTCCATGTGAACAAATTGAGCGCCGCTGAAAACATTGGTCATGTGCAAAGCACGTTTGTAATGGGAATTATTAAGCAAACACATCAATTGATTTATGAATAAAAATGATTAGCATGATAACACCCGAACAAGCAAAAGAAATGGCATTGGCTTTAGAAGGCGTTGAAGAGAAAGCGCACTTTAACCGTGTGGCTTTCACGGTAAAGAAAAAAATATTTGCCACGCTTTCTTTTGAAGACAAAAGATTAAATCTGATGTTTTCACCCGAATTACAATTCATTTATTGTCCGCCGAAAAGTGAAGTCATTTATCCGGTGCCAAATGCCTGGGGTAAAAAAGGAGCTACTACTATTTATCTTCCGAAAGCAACAAAGAGTTTAGTGCAATCAGCGTTGAAAGATGCGTACAATCTGAGGAAAGCAAAATAGCTGCAGATTAACATTAACGCATCGCTTCAAAGCTATACTTTGCGGTACTCCAAAATTCATCTAATCCAATAATACGCGGCTTAAAAAATGAAATGAGTTGCGACCAGTCTTCTCTTTTAAAAATGTTTACATTTTCTATTTCGGTATAAATGCGGCTGATGGTTTTTCCCAGTTCATCTTTTGTGTGAAGAAGCCATGTCCATTCTTCGTTCAAAGCTTGACACAATAAGATTTTCAACGTTTGGAATTGTTCAAAATATAAAGCTTGAAAATCTGCATCTTTATGGGTTAATTCAATGCTGATGGAAGCTTTTTTGTTGTCAGCGTTCATTCGGAAATAAATGTTCTTTTCGCCGGTTTTGTAATTGAGCCAATTAAGTTTTTCGCCTTCGGCAGATAACACCGGCGACATGTATTTTCCAAAAGCCGTCCAAAATTCTTGTTTGAGTTGTGAAGCTTCTTGCTTGGAGTACATGGTTTATTATACTTGAAAAACACCCATTTTAAAATCCTCAATTTTCGCATTGTGATTTGCTGCCGAAATGCCTTCCGAAATCAGCATTCGTGTTTGTGCAGGATCAATTATTTCATCCACCCACAAACGGGCTGCCGCATAGTAAGGCGTGGTTTGTTTATCGTAGCGGTTTTTGATTTCGTTCAATAAAGCCTGCTCTTCTTCTGCACTCACTTCTTTGCCTTTTGCTTTCATGGATGCAACCTGGATTTGCAGTAAAGTTTTCGCTGCCTGGTCACCACCCATCACTGCAATTTTTGCGGAAGGCCACGCGAAAATAAAACGCGGGTCATAAGCTTTTCCACACATGGCATAATTGCCTGCGCCATAAGAATTTCCGGTGATGATCGTAATTTTTGGAACCACCGAATTAGCCACCGCATTTACCAGTTTAGCTCCATCTTTTATAATGCCGCTGTGCTCACTGCGACTGCCTACCATAAAGCCGGTAACATCCTGCAAAAACACGAGTGGAATTTTCTTTTGATTGCAATTCATAATAAAACGCGCGGCTTTATCTGCACTGTCATTATAAATCACACCGCCCAATTGCATTTCACCTTTGCCGCTTTTTACAACGAGGCGTTGGTTGGCAACAATGCCCACCGCCCAGCCGTCAATTCTTGCATAACCACAAACGATGGTTTTGCCATAATCTTCTTTAAATTCATCAAAGCTATCGGCATCAACAATACATTGGATTACGTCAACCACATTGTATGGTTTTGCATTGTTGGGTTGCAAAATTTCGTAAATCGCTTCTTCCCTTTTCGATGGTGCAACGGCTTCTATCCTGTTGAAACCAGCCGTTGGTTGTGCTCCTATTTTGCTAACCAGTTTTTTGATATAATCCAAACATTCTTCTTCCGTTTCAAACTTGTAATCGGCAATGCCGCTAATGCTGTTGTGCGTTGTAGCGCCACCCAATGTTTCAGCATCCACATTCTCTCCTATCGCAGCTTTCACCAGATAAGGTCCTGCTAAAAAAATACTGCCTGCGCCTTCCACCATCATGGTTTCGTCGCTCATGATGGGCAGATAAGCACCGCCTGCAACACAAGCACCCAGTACGGCTGCAATTTGGGTAATGCCCATTGCGCTCATCTTCGCATTGTTGCGAAACATTCTGCCAAAATGCTCTTTGTCGGGAAAGATTTCATCCTGCATGGGAAGAAAAACACCGGCACTATCTACTAAGTAAATAATGGGTAAATTGTTCTCTATGGCAATCTCCTGCATCCGCAGATTTTTCTTCGCCGTGATGGGAAACCATGCGCCTGCTTTTACCGTTTGGTCGTTGGCAACCACCACGCATTGCCTGCCGCTTACATAGCCAATTCCGGCAACCGTTCCACCAGCCGGACAGCCGCCATATTCTTCATACATTTCATAACCGGCAAAGGTTCCGATTTCAACAAAAGGTTTGTTTTTATCGCATAAATAGTCAATTCGCTCACGGGCAGTAAGCTTGCTTCTTTCGTGTTGTTTATCTATTGATTTTTGTCCGCCGCCAAGCTTTATTTTTTCCTTTTTTCCATTGGTTTCTTCCACCCATTTCTTCATCCAAACGGAACTTTTTTCGGCTGTATCATTCATGCTTACAATTGTTAGTCTGGCAAAGATAAGTGGTGGAAGATTTAAGAAACAAGAATCAAGATACAAGGTTTGTAAATGATGGTCTTTCTGGCAATCATTTCAGTGGAAATTTGTGGTTTCATCCTTTCAAAATTCCTGTTAATCCAAATTCTTCTTTCGTTCTTTTTTTTCTTTTGAAGTAATTTGCGGGTTCAATTATGCTGCAACGCTTACACATTCAGAACTACGCCATCATTGACGAAATTGAAATCAATTTCTCGCACAATCTGAACATCATTACCGGCGAAACCGGTGCTGGCAAAAGCATTTTAATGGGTGCGCTGAGTTTGATTTTGGGCGAGCGTGCTGATACTGCAGCGCTTATGTTTACCGATAAAAAATGCTTTGTTGAAGGCACGTTTGCGATAGACAATAAGCAAGAAGTAAAAGCCTTTTTGCAAACACATGAATTGGAGAACGAAGGAGAGTTGGTAATACGCAGGGAAATATTGCCCAGCGGTAAATCGAGAGGTTTTATTAATGATACCCCAGCTACCCTTTTTCAGTTGAAAGAACTGGCTTCCTTGCTGGTTGATTTGCACCGTCAATTTGATACGTTAGAACTGGGCGATTCCGATTTTCAACGCGAAGTGATAGATGCTTTGGCGAAGAATGAAGAAGCTTTGGTTTTGTATCAAAATGTATTTCGCGAATGGCAAAAACAGCAGCGTCAATTGGAAGAACTGCTGCAGCAAAAAGCTTCCTTTACAAAAGAATTTGATTTTAATAATTTTTTGTTTAAAGAATTAAATGATGCAGCTTTTAAAGAAGGAGAATTGGAAGAATTAGACGCTGAATTGCAACTCTTGAGCAATGCGGAAGAAATCAAAACATCACTTTCCAAAAGCTATTATACGCTGCGCGAAGGCGAAGAGCCCATTGTTTCAACCTTGAAGCAACTGGCTAACGAATTACAGCACTATCAATCGTTTCATGCACAATTGCCTTCCTTAATTCAACGCCTGCAAAGCGCACAAATTGAACTTCAGGACATTGCCGATGAAGTGGAAAGTATTAACGATGCTGTACACTTTGATGCCAAACGTATTGACTGGATCAATGAACGGTTGGCTTTGGGTTATAAACTATTAAAGAAACATGGTTTATCCAACACATTTGAACTGTTGCAATTGCAAAGCGAATTGGAGCAAAAGCTGCAAGCTGTTTTAAATATAGACGAGACAATTGCCGCAAAAGAAAAAGAAGTAAGTGTTTTGTTTACAAAAGCAATGCAAGCCGCAAAACAGCTATCAGAAAAACGGCAAAAACAAACCGAACCGCTGGCAAAAGAAGTTACCCGTTTGCTCACACAAGTCGGTATGCCGAATGCCCGTTTGAAAGTGCAAATCACTGAAACTGCATTGCACATTTTTGGCAACAACAATATCGAGTTTTTGTTTGATGCCAACAACAGCAACCGTTTCGAGCCACTGCGCAAAGTGGCAAGCGGTGGCGAATTGAGCCGGTTGATGCTATGCATTAAATCGCTGGTAGCGCAAAGCATTGATTTGCCCACCATGATTTTTGATGAAATAGATACCGGCATTTCCGGCGAAGCGGCAAAGCAGGTTGGCATTATCATGAAAAGCCTGGCAACGCAACGACAAGTAATTGCCATCACACATCAGCCACAGATTGCGGGCAGGGCAGATTCTCATTTTTTTGTGTATAAACAAATTAAAAACGACACTATTAAAACCAATATCCGCCTTCTTTCGCAGGCAGAAAGAATTACTACCATCGCACAAATGTTAAGCGGCGAAAAACCCACTGCTGCTGCATTAGAGAATGCAAGAGAGATGGTGTTAAACTAAACTGCAATTAGTGTAAATAACACGTTGCAGTTTTGCCTGTTGAGATAAAACCACTACATTAAAATGCACTTAAAATCTCATTTTAAAAA
This sequence comes from Ilyomonas sp., assembly GCA_965277535.1. GTDB lineage: Bacteria > Bacteroidota > Bacteroidia > Chitinophagales > Chitinophagaceae > Ilyomonas. The sequence goes on from OZ255825.1 coordinate 72,459, forward strand.
CGATTATTGATATTAGGTTGCACCATCGTTCTTTACTTTGCTCAATTAAACACTAATGAAAGGCTAAGCTATTTCTTCACTTAATTTGATCAACGTTTTGATAAAAGACATTTATGAATTTTTCAGCCATCTTTTCGATACAGAGGGTTGGGTTGCACGGTGGGTTTGCGGAAGGTGGACGCCGCAATTGGGATGGACTTATATTATCTCAAGTCTTTTAATTGGTGCAGCTTATTTTGCCATTCCTTTTATTTTGTTTCGCTTCATTAAAAAGCGAAAAGACATTCTTCCCTTCGACGGCATCTTCTGGCTTTTTATTCTTTTTATTTTCTCATGCGGCATCACTCACTTTGCCGATGCCACTATGTTTTGGTATCCCGCTTATCGCTTTTCGGCAATTGTTCTTTTGATTACTGCAATTGTTTCCTGGATAGCTGTGTTTGGTTTGTTTAAAGTAATTCCGGCAGCATTAAAATTCAAATCGCCTGCGCAGTTGGAAGGCATCATTACGCAGCGAACAGAAGACCTTAAAAAAAAGAATGAAGAATTGTTGTCGCTGAATGAACGCTTATTGGAATCAAGCGAAAAAACAGAAACCCTAATGCGCCAGAAAGATGAATTTCTTAACATCGCGAGCCATGAATTAAAGACGCCGATAACAAGCATAAAAGTAACGGTGCAACTGCTGGAAAGTTTAGTTGAAAACAAAGAAAATACGGATGCAATTTTTGCGTTGGCAGGCAAAGCGAATAAGCAAATTAACAAGCTTACTTCATTAATTGAAGACCTGCTCGACATGACAAAAATACAAGCCGGCAAGCTACAGTTAGACAAGGATTTGTTTGCTGTATCAACGGCTTTGCGGGAATGGGTTGATGGAGCTAACTTTCATGGTAACACTCATCAGATTGTGATAGAAACCGATGAAGAATATTGGATTGAAGGAGACAAAAATCGTTTAGAACAAGTGCTTGTAAACCTTTTATCAAATGCTGTAAAATATTCTCCCGATACAGATAAGATTGTAATAAAATATGCAAAACAAAACGATGTTATAAAAGTATCTGTTACCGATTTTGGTATTGGCATTCCGTCCGATAAACTGCCCTTTGTTTTTGACCGTTTTTTTCGTGCCAAGGATGATCATACTTTTTCAGGATTGGGACTTGGGTTATATATTTCATCAGAAATTATAAAACAACATGGTGGCATAATGGGGGTTGAAAGTGAAGAAAATAAAGGCTCCTGTTTTTGGTTCACTTTACCTTTGGCTTTGCAGTCACTTACGGCTTTCTCTCTTCAAACAAAATCAATGCATTTGAAAGATCGGGAGAATTAAAATCGCGCCTTCATTTTCAAAATTGCTTTTCTTTGTTTTCAATTATTAAATCAACATTGTTATGTCGTATAATTTGCTACAAGGAAAAAAAGGAATCATTTTCGGTGCGTTGAACGATCAATCTATTGCCTGGAGAGTTGCCCAAAAATGTTATGAAGAAGGTGCACAACTTGTACTTACCAACGCTCCCATTGCTATGCGCATGGGCGAAATTAACAACCTTGCTAAAGAATGCGGTAACGCACCTGTAATAGCTGCTGATGTTACCAGCAATGAGGATATGAAAAACCTTATCACTAAAAGCATGGAGCATTTTGGCGGGCAGATTGATTTCATTCTTCATAGCGTGGGCATGAGCATGAATATGCGCAAAAACAATTCTTATACAAACCTGAACTACGATTTCACTCATAAAACAATGGACATTTCTGCCATGAGCCTTCATCGCTTGCTGCAACTGTGTTATAACTTGGATGCTATTAAAGAATGGGGAAGTGTAGTGGCATTAACATACATTGCGGGGCAACGTGTGTTCCCTGATTATAATGAAATGGCTGATGCAAAAGCGTTCCTCGAAAGTATCGCCCGCAGCTTCGGTTATCAGTATGCCAAAAAGAACAAAGTACGCATCAACACCGTATCACAATCGCCAACCCGCACTACGGCCGGAAGTGGCGTTAAGGGTTTCGATGGCTTTATTTCTTATGCTGAAAAAATGAGTCCGCTGGGAAATGCAACTGCAGAAGATTGTGCGAACTATTGCGTTACCCTTTTCTCTGATTTGACACGAATGGTTACGATGCAAAATTTGTTTCACGATGGCGGGTTTTCATTTACCGGCGTTTCTGCTGAAGTAATTGAGCAAATGGAAAAATGAAGGTTTAAGGAACAAGAATCAAGATTCAAGAAACAAGACTTAGAATTCAAGAGATAACAAATAGTAAACCTTTGGTTTGAACAGCCAAAGGTTTTTTTATTGATACCAAAAAGAGGAGGCATTTGTACTTAGCCAGAACAGCGGACAAAGCGTACAAGAGTGCGACGCAACGATCCTCAATCGGAGTTGCAAAAGCTCGTAACATAAAACTATATTTTGTTGTTTGTATTAAAGTGTTGCTCCTTGTTCCTTGAATCTTGTTTCTTGTATCTTGAATCTTGAATCTTGTTCTTGAACCTTTTATCTTTGCTATATGTCTGCCGAAAGCATTATCAACGATTGGAAGAAGAACAATTTTAAACCTATTTACTGGCTGGAAGGCGATGAATCGTACTTCATTGATGAAGTGATAAATTATGCCGAGCACAAGATTCTAAACGAAAGCGAAGCCGGTTTTAATTTGACGGTTTTTTATGGCAAAGACGCTGAATGGGCTTCGGTTGTAAATGCTTGTCGGCGCTATCCGATGTTTGCAGAACGGCAGGTGGTTTTGCTGAAAGAAGCACAACACATGCGCGACGTTGACAAGCTGGAAAGCTATGTTGAAAAGCCTTTGCCATCAACGGTTTTGGTGATTGGCTATAAAGACAAAAAATTAGATGCGCGGACAAAATTTTCGAAGCTGATAAAGAAAAATGGCGTGATACTAAACAGCCCGAAATTGAAAGATTACGAGCTGCCGGCATGGACGAGCAGCTACATTCAAAACCAGGGTTTGACTCTCACTCACAAAGGCTTGCAAATGCTGGTTGATAATATCGGCTCCGATCTTTCACGTATTGCTAATGAAGTAGATAAGCTTGTCATCAATTTAAAAGGAAGAAAGAATATTACCGAAGAAGACATTGAACAATACATCGGCATCAGCAAAGAGTTTAATCCTTTTGAATTGCAGGATGCGTTGGGAAAAAAAGACATGGCAAAAGCGGTTCGCATCATTCAATATTTTGCTCACAATCCAAAAGCCGGACCGATACAACTGGTATTGCCAACGCTGTACAATTATTTCAGTAAAGTATATGCGATTTATGCGCTGGAAGACAAAAGCGAAAAGAAAGTCGCTTCCCTTTTTTACAACAATTTTTATGCTGCTAAACAAGCTTTGCAAACCTCAGCTTTGTATGGCGCCGCGGGTGTTGAAAAAGTATTGTTGCTTTTACATCAATATAATTTGCGCAGCATCGGCATTGGCGATACCGGAACTGATGATGCCGATCTAATGAAAGAGTTAGCGGTGAAGATGATGAGCTGATTTATTATTGTGAGTGAAAAGGTGAGTGATGAATGGTGAGTGAAAAGCACATACATTTTTTTACTATTCACCACTCACGAATTATAACCATTCAAAATTGACAGTGATACCGCTTTGTCTTTTGCCAGTTGTTCGATCAAAGCAGCGAGGCTTTCAAACTTTTCTTCGGGACGTAAATATTTTACGAGACTAATGCGTACAATTTCTCCGTAAATGTCTTTATCCCAATCAAAAATATTGACTTCAATAGTACGCCAGATACCATTCACAGTTGGATTCAAACCAATGCTCATCATACCTTTTAGTGAGTGGTAAGTAGTGAGAGGTGAGGCCGCTTTTTTACTCACCACTGACCGCTCACTACTTACCAGGTTCACTTCCACTGCATAAATACCATTGCCAGGCACAAGCTTTTCTTTGTCTTCGATTTCTATGTTTGCAGTTGGATAACCCAATGTTCTGCCCAATTGCTTACCCTCTACAACAATGCCTTCAAAAAAATAATCGTAACTTAAAAATTGATTGGCTGTTTTTACATCGCTGTTTAGCAAGGCATTTCTTATTTTGGTAGAAGAAACAATCACTTCATTCAACAGTTGTTCGGGAATTTCTTTTACCCGAAAGCCCAGTTTCGTTCCCCATTGCTCCAGCAGTTGATAATTGCCGCTTCTGCCCTTTCCAAATTTATGATCGTAACCGATGATGATGGTATGAGGATGAAAATGGGCGAATAAAAAGTTCTGAATGTACTCTTCTGCCGTTTGCGCTGCAAATGCTTCATCAAAAGGAATGACAATCAGATGATCAATAAAAAGCGCTTCGAGCAGTTCAGTTTTTTCTGATAACGTTGTTAGAATGGCAACGGGCGATTGACCGGCAACCACTTTGCGGGGATGCGGATGAAACGTAATGATAATGGTTTCGCCATTCACTTTTTCCGCTTCGCTTTTTAATTGTTCAATAATTTTCCGATGCCCGGCATGAACGCCATCAAACGTTCCGATGGTGATAACCGCATTGCGAAAAGGAGGTAAAAAGGATAAATCTCTGTGCACCTGCATAATCGAAACAAAGATAAGTATGAAGAAGAAGCCCCCAACCTCTAAAGGGGAGTTTGAAAGCAGGTTTACTAATATTCATCCGTTACTTTTGCTAACATCTTTTATTAAATCATGGCTACAAATAATGAAAAGGCTCAAAGCTCCCCTTTAGGGGCGGGGGGGCCTGCTTCCCTCTATTCTCAGCGCGGCGTATCGGCGCAAAAAGAAGACGTTCATGCCGCGATACAAAATTTGGATGCCGGCTTATATCCTTACGCGTTTTGCAAGATGTATCCTGATTTCATCAGCGGTGATAACAATTTTGTAAACATCATGCACGCCGACGGCGCGGGAACCAAAAGCATTCTCGCTTATTTGTATTGGAAAGAAACCGGCGACACAAGCGTTTGGAAAGGCATTGCACAAGATGCCGTGGCAATGAATTTAGATGATTTGCTTTGTGTGGGTGTTTGCGACAATGTACTGTTTTCATCAACCATTGACAGAAATAAAAAGCTGATTCCCGGCGAAGTGCTGAAAGCCATTATTGATGGCACACAGGAGTTTTTTGATTTACTGAAAACATTTGACGTCAACATTCAGTATCTCGGTGGCGAAACGGCAGATGTTGGCGATGTTGTTCGCACCATTGCCGTGAACGGAACAATGATGGCGCGGCAACACAAACTCAAACTCATCACAAACGATAAGATAAAAGCGGGTGACGTAATTGTTGGTTTCGCATCATTCGGACAAGCGACTTATGAAAGCGAATACAACAGCGGTTTGGGAAGCAATGGTTTAACCAGCGCAAGGCATGACGTGCTGAGTAAAGGGTATGCTGAAAAATACCCCGAAACGTATGAACCAACACTGAATGAAAACGTTGTTTATATCGGCAAAAACAAACTTACCGATTCACTCACTATTCACAATTCACCACTCACAATCGGTAAGCTCTTATTAAGCCCAACACGCACGTACGCACCGTTGATGAAAAGCTTATTGGACGCGCATTTCGGCGATATATATGGTGCGATTCATTGCAGCGGTGGCGGGCAAACAAAATGTATGAAATACCTGCCTTCGCCTATGAAAGTGGTGAAAAATAATTTGTTTACTCCACCACCAATTTTTGATTTGATTCAACAAAATTCGGGTGCTGATAATAAAGAAATGTACCAGGTGTTTAATATGGGGCACCGGCTGGAAATTTTTACAAATGAAGGAGCAGCAGAGGCGATGATTGCAATGGCGAGAGAATTAGGAATAGAAGCAAAGATTATCGGGCATACTGAAACTTCTGATCGTATGAAATTGGAACTGATAAGAGGTGATGAAGTGATTGAGTATGCCTATTAACAAAGCTCATTTTTTAGACAAAACCAAAAGCAGCGTGAATATATAAAACGCTGCTTTTGGTTTTATCGAATTAATGGCCTTCTTCTACCTGAAAGGTAATGGCTTGTTTGGCTTCAGCGGTAACTGCTTTCCCATTTTGTATTGCCGGAAGCCATTTGGGTCCTTCTTTAATAATTCGTACTGCTTCTGCTGCCGTGCCATAGCCGGGATCTTTTATTGCTTTTACGTCTGAGACTTTTCCGTTATTATCTACAATAAAAGAAACAATGACCGTATATTTTCCGAAAGGTGCACCATGATCTGTAGGAACTTCAGATTTGATATTCTTCCGGAGGTATTGTAACCATCCTTCTTTACCACCGGGAAAAGAGGGAGCGATCTGAGCTGATAAAAGAACTTTGTCATACTTTTCTGAAGTATCAAGTTTTGGTTTTGAATCAACACCCTGATTTCTCTTTCCTTTTACAACGGTGTCTTTTACAATCCTTGGCGGAGCCATACGATGTATTTGTTGTTTGTTACTTCCCTGGTCTTTTAGAGTGATTTCAATGACTCCATTCTTTCCTTTATCACCATACTGTTTAATTGCTTTGGCCTCTTTCAAAACATTTATTGATTCGATTTTGTTTTTATCCATATTATTCACATCTTCTGCTGATGTTTCCTTCCCGTCAACAATGTACAAAGGAGTTGGCTTTTTTGTGGTATCAGTGGATGATTGCAGAGCATCATTGCTACCGTTGTCATGGTTGAGCAAAGACGCATTTTTATTGGCATTCGCATAAGCGGCTACGCCTTTCAAAATGTCTCTTGCCATTTGTCCCATTTTATTAGCATCGGTTAACTGTTTTAGGTCATTCAAATTATTCATATAGCCACATTCCACAAGAATTGCCGGATAAGGATTTGCATCAATCACATAAATTCCTTGTTCTCTTCGTTGTAACAAGGAGGAACTTGTCGTGAAGTCAGATTGTAAGCTTTTCACAATGCTCGACCCTAACAATTTACTCCTTGCCAAGTTTGCGTTGCTGTCAACTCTGCTTATGTAAACTTCCATTCCGTTTTTATCACTTTTTGTTCCCTCAGTAGCGTTAACATGTAATGATATAAAAGCATCGGGCTGAACACTTTTAATGTAACTCATTCTGTCTTGCAAAGGAATTGTAGCATCTTCTGTTCTTGTTAACTTAACAGTAATGCCATATTCCGGTGCTAATTTCTCAATGGTTTTGGCAATAGACAAGTTGATGTCTTTCTCATAAATGTTATTGCTACCCCAGGCGCCATTTTCCGTTCCGCCATGCCCTGCATCAACTACCAAAACAAAAGGTGCATTGGTATGAATGGCTGCTGTGCCTTGTTCATCTTTTTTTAATTTAAAAGCAAACAACAAAACGGTAATTGCCAAAAGCGGCAAAACAAAAATTCTTCTTGCATAACTGAAGCTGGGTTTCTTTGAAGTGGTAAGCATAAGTAATCGTCTTTTAATTGGTGAATAATGAAATGATTGTGCAGGTGAAAAAACATTTTTTGCATATTGCGATTGCAGTATCATCAGCGCGAAAGCTTCGGCACTTTTGTTTTCAACCGCTTTTTCATCGGCGATAAATTCGTGTATCAGGGCAAGCTCTTTTTGGGCGAGCCAATACAACGGATTGAACCAAAACAATGCAGTAACGGCGCGCATGAACAGCTTATCCCAACTGTGTTTTTGCTCTATGTGCGTTAGCTCGTGCTTGAAGATTTGCCTACCTCCTTCATCGGATAAAGAGAGCGTGTTTTTCCAGAATAAATTATTGAAAAAGGAAAATGGCGATTGCTCCAAATCGGTGTTGATAAAATTGATGCTTTCGATCTTCTCAACTCTGTATTTTGCTTTTAGCCGAAAAATGAAAACAACGCTAAAAAGGGCTGCTAGCAACAACCCCAGCGCAATAGCACAATAACAAATACTGGCAACATTTGCCCAATTCAAAGCCGAAGAATGAGAAGAAATAATGGCTTCATAATCGTTCACAGTGGCAACATTCAACAGCTTTATCACTCCGGTATTGCTACCGTTCCATTGCCACAACTGAAGATAAAATAACGGAAGCATAAGGCTTAACAAAACTGTTAGCAGCAAATAAAAACGGTTGTAATAATGAAACCGTTTGTTTCGTAGAGCAAGACAATAATAGCCGAAAAAAATAGCGGAATAAATGATTGTTTTCAGTGCATACAAAAGAAGCGCTTGCATAACTATCGTTTTACTTTTTCTTAATTTGTTGTAACAGCAATTCCAAATCGGCAACGCTTAATTTCTTTTCGTCTACCAAAAAAGAAACTGCCTGCGCAAACGAGCCATCGAAATAGCCTTTTACCAGCCCGTTCATGGTATTTTTAAAATAAGCTTGCTTTGAAATGTAAGGTTTGTATTCGTTCATTCGCCCGTACACTTCAGTTGCTACAAAGCTTTTTTCAATCAAAATTTTAAGCAGCGTAGCAACGGTGTTAGAATGCGGTTTCGGATCGGGCATGGCTTCAACAATGTCTTTTAAAAAACCCTTTTGTATTTTCCACAACGCCTGCATCACTCCTTCTTCGGCTTTGGTTAAGCTTTTCATACAACTAAATATTTAGTCGAAGGTAAACGAAGTTTTTAGTTTATCAACTATTTTTTTAGTTTATCATAAAAAACTTTTACAATTCGCTGACTATAAAATTAGATGTATATACATATATTTGCATTGTGAAATTGGAAGAAGCGATACAAACACAGAACTTTAGCAGTGAAAAACAAAAAGCGGTTTTGAACTTAATGTACACCACCTATATTTTAAAAACACGCATCGCTGCCTTGTTGAAGGAGTTTGATTTAACAATGGAACAATACAACGTGCTGCGCATTTTGCGGGGCAAACACCCGCAGTGCATGTGTGTAAAAGACATTGCAGGAAGGATGATTGAACGCAGTTCTAACGTACCGCGTATTGCCGACCGGCTGGTAGCCAAAAAATTAATCAAGCGCTATCAATCGAAAGACGATAAGCGACATACTTCGGTAATGCTTACCGAAAAAGCATTGAGCGTGTTGCAAAAAAGCACTGAAAAGTTAAGCGAGCTTCATCATTTCAACATTCAAATCAGCGAAACTGAAGCAGCGCAGCTCAATCAGTTACTGGAAAAAATAAACTCTATTTTAGAATGAAAACAATATTATATAAAGCGGGTGAAAGAGGTCATGTACAGCATGGCTGGTTAAACACCTATCACTCATTTTCTTTTGGCAATTATTACAATCCCAACAACATGAACTTCGGCGCCCTGCGTGTGCTGAACGACGATACATTTGGCGGTGGAATGGGCTTCGGCACGCACCCACATAGCAATATGGAGATTGTAACTTTACCTTTTTCCGGCGCTTTGCAACATTGCGACAGCACGGGCACACAAGGAATTATCAGCCAGAATGATGTTCAGATCATGAGTGCTGGCAGCGGCATTCAGCACAGCGAAATGAATGCGAATAAAAACGAAGCTGTGCAGTTGCTGCAAATTTGGGTAATGCCGAAGTTGTATAATGTTACTCCGCGTTATGAGCAAAAAACGTTCGATATAAAAAGCCGCAAAAACAAACTTCAGACGGTGGTTGCACCCGATGATGATGGAGCAGTTCAGATTAATCAGGATGCGTGGTTTTTGTTAGGCGATTTAACAACCGGTTTTACTGATACTTATTCCATCAAAAACAAAAACAACGGCGCTTACTTTTTTGTAATTGAAGGCAAAGTAGAAGTAGCTGGCACCGTGCTTTCGAAGCGTGATGCAGTGGGAATCTGGGAAACGGAAAGCATTGATATAAAAGCAACAGAAAAAACAGAACTTTTAATTATAGACGTTCCAATGAATTTTACTAACAATTAAAAACAAACAACATGGCAACTTACGTTATTGATCCCGGACATTCAGAGATTACTTTTAAAATCAGGCACCTGATGATTACCAATGTTACCGGACAGTTTACAAAATTCAATGGCGGCATGGAAAGCAGCCAAGCTGATTTTACCGATGCAAAAATTCATTTTGAAGCCGACATTGACAGCATCAGTACCAACAATGAACAACGCGACGGTCATTTAAAAGCAGGTGATTTTTTTGACGTTGCGCAGTATCCAAAGCTTACCTTTCAATCTACGTCATTAGAAAAGCAGGGTGGAGAAATTTACAAGCTCAACGGCAACCTTTCAGTGCATGGCGTTACCAAACCTGTAACCTTAGCAGCAGAATTGGGCGGCGCAGCGAATGACTTATATGGAAATTCGAGAGTAGGTTTTGAAATCACCGGCAGCATCCATCGTAAAGATTTTGGAATGGAATTCAATGCACCTTTAGAAACCGGCGGTGTAGTATTAAGCGATGAAGTAAAACTGCTGTTAAGTGTGCAGTTAATAAAACAGGCGTAACAATTGTTGCCTGTAAAAGAGGAGAAGCAAAAATATGAACATAGAAATTATAGCAGGCAGCCCCCGCAAAGACAGTGTTACCTTTCGGGTAGCTTTGTTTTTACACAAATATTTTAGTGAACATACACAACACAACATAGGCATTATTGATGTTCGCGACTGGGATGTGCCTGCCCATTTGCAGAGTGCCTGGCAATCGCCCGATAAGGCACCGGAAGCTTTGCACCTATTGGCCGAGCGCATGTTTGCAGCAGATGCTTTTATTCTGGTAAGTCCTGAATACAATGGCAGCTATGCGGCGGCAATGAAGAATTTGCTGGATCATTTTCCAAAGCAAATGCGCAAGCCGTTTGGTATTGTAACGGCTTCGCCGGGTGCAATGGGCGGCATCAGAGCCAGCCAGCAAATGCAATTGCTGATTAATGCGTTGTTTGGTATTGCATCGCCTTATATGCTGATTGTACCGATGGTGCAAAATAAATTTGATGCAGACGGTAATTTAATAGATGAATCATTTTTAAAGAGCATTGATTTGTTTGTAAAGGAATATGTATGGCTGGCCGAAAGTATCATTCCGGTGTTAGAACCGGCAGAGTTAGCGTAATGCGATTTTAGATTTTTGATTTCGGATTTATGATAGCTGAAATGTGAAGACCTATAAGGTTTTTAAAACCTTATAGGTCTATTATACCATCAAATTGTGGCAAAAGAAAACCCTCGTTTTTGCGAGGGTTTTCTTTTGCAAATCATATACATACGGGTAAACGATGTGTTTCCAAAGCAAGTACCCTTCGCCTTTTAAATGCAGCCTATCATTGGTAAGGTTGCTTTTTAGTTTGTCATTCTCATCGCAGAAAGCATTGTAAAGATTGATGAAAGTATAATGGTATTGATTTGCATTTTGAAGTAATCGTTCATTCACCTCTTTTATTTCTTTTCCTTTATTGGTGTATGTTGGAAACTTATTATAAACATTGTTAACAGGCAAAATACTTTGCACAAACAATCCGGTTGAAGGGCTTTGTTGATTGATGTAAAAACTAATTGATAAAATATTTTTTCCAATGCTATCCGGAGAAATATTCCTGGCAAGGTCATTAACGCCTATCAACAAGAAAATTTTAGAAGGATGCCCTTTTGTTATACCGTCAAGCCTGTGAATAACACCTGCCGAAATATCGCCGCTGATACCGCGGTTTTTTATTTTACTGTCGTTCAATAACTCACTCCATTCAGCGCCATCAGTAATGCTGTTACCAAGGAAAATAATATTTTCTTTTAACTGAGGCAAAGTATTAAAATGCGTTACACGTTGCTAATAATAAGTTGGGAATAGCGAATCAGGATAAGAAGGCAATTGTATCTGTGCAAAAACAAAATAGTGCAAAAACAAAAGCGCTATTATAGCCATGATTTTTTTCATTGCCTATGCACTTTTGTTTTTGCCTAAATAAGCATCGAGTATTTGAGTACAATACCATTCCTGGCGTGGCAAATGAAACGGCCCTTTAAACAAATTGCCTTTCGCTGTTTGTGCAATGGTTCCATCGCGATGCAGATAACCAAACCATTCGCCATATTGCTTATCGTGAAAATGCTGATACGAATAATCGTGCACCTGCTTGTGCCATTGCGCATATTTTTCGTTGCCTGTAATGAGATAAGCCAGTAAGGTGGCAATGATGGTTTCGTTATGAGGCCACCAGAATTTCATGTCCTGCCAATACTCCTGCACAGGTTTGTTGTACACATCCCGAAAGTATAAAATGCCGCCATGCTCCTTATCCCATCCCCGCTCCCACATATAGTCAAGCATTTTGCAGCCGAGTTCAATCAAATGCTGATCGTTGTTTCTATACACCGCTTCGTGCAATACAAACCATGCACCTTCAATAGCATGGCCTGGATTAAGCGTTCTTCCGTCAATGTGATTGATGATGCTGCCATCCGGCGCTACCTGTTCCATCACGCATTGAATATCATCTTTTACAAAAAAAGTTTCTATTTCTTTTATCCATTTTTCAATCCATTCATCACATCGGCTATCACCAATAGTTTCGCGCAGTTGTTGTGCTGTGTTCATCATAATCATTGGTACACCAATGCCTTTGCTGGCGCGGGTTTGTGTGAATTTTGGCAATAATTGCTTCTCTCCCGTGGCATATTTTATACATTCTCCAAATACTCTTCTCGCGTTGCTGGCGGCTTCTTTATCACCGCTCGCTTTTGCATACGCGGCGGCAGCAATTACATAAAAGGTTTCGGAGAAAAAATATCTTCTTTTCCGTATCGGTTTGCCATCTCTGGTTACATGAAAAAACATTTGTCCATCGGTATCAAAGCAGTGTTCGTTTAAAAAATCATAGCCTAACTTTGCTCCTTCGAGCCATTCTTGTTTTTGTTCAACCGTATTGTACAAAGTTGACAGCAACCATGTGGCGCGACCTTGTATCCAAACGGCTTTGTCATCATCAAGTAAAGAACCATCACTATCTCGCATCAATAAAAAACCGCCGTGTTCTTTATCAAACGAACGCGGAAACCAAAACGGAATCGTATCATTCAACAATTGGTTTTGATAAAACTTTTTGAGTTCGATAAGGTCTTGTTCTGAATATTTCATATTTGAAAAAGATATTGATTCATTAATTCAGTCAATTCAATAATTGTCGTTGAACGGTATCAGATAGAAGATATTTGAGATGCCATCATTCCGCAAATGCCCTCAACACGATGATGGAAATGATAATCAAACTTGCGAGGGCTTTGTGCGGAATCTGCTCTCGAAAGTTGAGTGAGTTGCAATGTTGTAAACAGCATCATTCTCTTCTAATATCTTTATTCTTCAATCATCAGACCTGCCTGTCGGCAGACAGGTTCCGCACAAAGCCGCCTGCAAGAGTGATTATTGTGCAAAACCAAACGGCCGCAATTGCGGAATGACGAAGCCAGAATTCATTGGGCGATTCATTGTTAAAACACTTATTTCCAGTTGACAGTGGTAAAAACAATTTCCTTATACCCGTCTTTTTCATATAAAATTCCAATTTTATTTTGGCTCAATTTTACGATGTCGGAGTAAGCCGAATCGTCGCCTTTACCATTACTGCTTTTGTCAATTACAAATTGTTTTGTCCATGTTTTTCCATCATCCTCGCTGATACGCAGAGTAAGATTGTCTCTTCGTGCCGTATCGGCTGCATTGCAAAAAGCAAGAATCGCTTTACCGTTTTTCTCGCCAACGGTCAGGAGGCTTCCTTCATTTACAGGATCGGGCAGGGCTTTATCAACATAAGAAGTATCCCATGTAGCGCCACCATTCTTACTCATGGAAACAATGCGCGCCCGGACATCACCACGTTGATTGCGGCTATTCATCATCAATCCATTGCCCGACAATTCCGCAGCTGTAGATTCGTTGCTGCCGGCAATAGCAATGGTGGCTGACAAATGAAATGTTTTGCCATGATCATCAGTGTAAAAGCCATGTGCTGCATAATCGGTAAAGTTCTTTTGCGGATTGCCGCTGGAATGATTGGCTGCCACAAAAATTCTTCCTTTGTATTTGCCCCATTCAAGTTGCATTGCATGACCGGGCGTATTGGCATTGCCGCGCCAGTCGTCAGTAAAATGATAAGCTGGATTTGCTTCCGGCTGGTTAGGGCGATGCACCTGTGCTGTGATGTTCACCGGCTGGCTCCATGTGCGTCCGTTATCGGTTGATGTTTTGAACCATACCTCGCGCAAGCCATTGCCTTTGCGCACTTCGCCTTCGTTGTTGTTGCCGGTGTTGTAAAACAAAAAAATCCTTCCTTTTGGGTGTGAAGGATCGGTAAGGTCAACAACTGGTGCTGCGTTGCCAGCCTGCAATGAATCGGCGTCCACAATAACCTGCAGATCACTCCAGGTTTCGCCTCCGTTTTTGCTCTTTTTCATAACAATGTCAATGTCTCCAAAATCTCCTGAACCGTGTTTTCTGCCTTCGCAAAAGGCAAGCAAACTGCCATCCGGCAACGCAACAATAGCAGGAATGCGATAGCTTTTATAACCATCTGTTCCCGCAAGGAACACCGGAGTTTTTTGTTGTGAAAAACCGGCAAAAAAGCTAAAAGCAAACGACAAGAAGATGGCTGTTTGTTTCATAGAATCGTGAGTTTATTTTCGATAATAATCGTTGTATTCGCTCTGTTCACTTTTTGTTTTGTGCATTTTTCTTCTTTGTAAAAGATTTTTACAGTCGCTTTTATGCAGCAACGTCATTGGCCTTAGGACGTAAAAAATAAAGCTGAACAAATAATGCCACCAGCACAATGGCTGCCAGCGCTGCAAAGCCTCTTCCCAGGTTGCCCGCATCGGTTGACTTACCTAAAATATCTGTGATGATAGCGCCCGCAAAAACGCCTGTCATGTTCATCAAACCATAAGCTGAAGCTCTGTATTTTGCTGGCACAAACTGGCAAAGTATGGGCATATTGTTGGCATCAAACATACCATAGCCAATGCCAAAGCAAACCGCAGAACCAATGACCGTTACTAACGAATGACCAAAGCCAATAAACAACAATGCAGGAATGGTTAATGCCAGGCCAATTGCGCCCGTATAAACTCTGCCACGAAGATTTTGTTGCACCCATTTATCCGATAAGATGCCACCGAAAATGACTCCGACAAAAGAAGAAGCGGCAATGGCAATGGTTGATAAAGGTCCTGCCTTTGCCATGCCAATGTTTAAGTTTTGAGCAAATAAAGTTGGCAGCCAGTTTTTAGTTGCCCAACCGGGCAAACTGGGAATAGTGAAATACAACAGGATGATCCAGAAAGAAAAATTTGCGAACAGGCAGCCCAAACCTTTCAGAACAGAGCTTTTGGTTTTGGATGAATTTTCGGTGTTTGAAGTAGCGTCGTTTTCATTTTTCTTTTCACGCAAAAACAAAACAAGAGTCAATGAATACGCAATGCCAATTAACCCAAATGTGTGAAAAGTAATATGCCATGAATATAGAGCCGCTATGGTAGCTCCGAAGCCACCCAATGCTTGTCCAACATAAAGCCCGGTCATGTGGATGCCGATGGCAAGTGAACGTGTTTTATCGGGATGATAATCGGCGATTAAGGACAATGCCGCAGGAATGTACAAAGCTTCACTAATGCCCATGATTGCCCGCAACCAATAGAGTTGATGAAAGGTAGTGGCATAGCCCATTGCATAGGTTACGCCCGACCAGACAAATAGGCTAAAAACAATAAGCCATTTGCGGTTGAACCGGTCGGCGATGATGCCTGATATTGGGCTCATGATGCCATAAATCCAAAGAAAGATACCCATGAGATAGCCAAAGTTCGTAGCCGATTGCAACTCGGAGATGTTGGCTTGCATTGAAGGTCGCATCGTGGCAAGCATCTGGCGGTCCATGTAGTTAAGTAAAGCCACTACCCATAACAAGGCAACCACTATCCACGGATACACTTTTTTATATGTTGATTGTGGTGCTGTCATGTTTGTTTTTGCATCAATTTTTATTACAGAAAAGGTTATGATTGAACAGATTCTTCACAACAATCAAAGGCGAACATCTGCGTTCTGTCATCTATCAACTTACAACTCTCCTTTTTCTTCTTTCATTTCAACGCTCAATACCTGCGGCGTGCGCACACCGGCTTTAATTTCACCACTTGGGATGAACGCTTCAGTTCCCCATTTTACTGCTGTTGTAGTGGCAGGAACAGCAAATGGAATGGTGCCAATTGTTTTCCATGTATCGGCATTTGTATCGTATAACAAAACATGGTGGCTAAAGCCAGGATGCGAAGATTGTAAAGCTGCTTTTTGCTGAATCAATTCTTCCTTCTTGTTTTCGTTTGTTTCTGCATTAATAGCAGCGATGAGGCCTTCTGTTTTGTGAAACGTTTCGCCCTTATCGCCGCCGAACAACAAAATGCAATGCGAACTAAAAGCAACGCCGGTTCCGGCTGAAAGCGGATAAGGCAAAGGTTTGGTTTTGCCCCATTTTTGATTCTTTACATCAAACCGAAAAACGGAGAAATAAATATCACTGATGCCATTCTTATTTTTCTTTCTTCCGCCGATTACATAGATGCCTTTGCCGTTTTCATTTCGCTGTATTATCATCACTGCATGAGATAGGGGTTGCGGTAACGAAGTGAGCTCTTTCCACCCTGCTGTTGTATCTTTTATATTCAACACATAAAAATGATTGGATACATCATTTTCTGTTTCACCCCCTGCAAGATATACGTTGCTACCATCGGCTGTAATGAACGCGTTCGTAACAGCAAGCGGCAAAAAAGGAAGTGGTTGAACCCTAATCTCTTTTTTTATTTTATTCCATTGCAATAAAAAAGCACGGTTCAGAATGCCGGTTTCATCTTCGCCACCGGCGCATACAATGCCTTCAGGTGTAGAAACACTTGCACCATAAGCCACTGCAAAAGGAAGATGAAAAGTTGCAGGAAAAGGTGCAAGCGTTCCGTTGCTGTTTTTGGTAAAAACATAAACATCACTATAATACTTTTTTTTGCCACCGAGCCAGGGCATACCATCAGGAAAGTTGGCACCACCGGCTACCAGTAGAACATCATCATAAACGCCGGCAAAAGGACCTGCTAAGCCCAATTGTTTTGAAGCATTAAGAGGCGTGGGCAATTGGGCCGCTTCTTTCCATTGAAGAACAGGCGCAACAGTTGGTTGCCCCGCTGTGTAATTGTACATAATGAGCAGAGTAAAAACTAAAAGGATATTGTACAGCTTTGTTATCAAACCAATTCACTTTTCATTTTTGATTGAAAAGTAGTAAACAAAAGCGCAGCCACATCTTTTTTGAATTGAGCAAATTGTTCTTTACTCATATTTTTTACCGGCAAACGAAACTCGCCACAATCCAAACCTACCAGTTTCATGTAGGCCTTACCCGTAGCAATGCCGCCGTATTTACCCAGCAACCGAATCATATCAATGGATTGCTGTTGTAAAGTTTGCGCTTTTGTAAAATCATTTTCTTCAAACGCTTTTATCAATTGTTGATATAAAGGCGCTGCGTAATTAAACGTGCTGCCAACCGCACCTTTGGCTCCTATCGCAAGGGCAGAAAGCATATTCTCATCTCGCCCCCAAAGCATATCATAACGACCTTCTTTGTAATTAAGGCAGGATTGAAAATCCATAAAATCTTCATGCGTGTATTTGACACCCGCGAAGTTGGGAATAACGCCATCCACGGCTTTCAGTAAATCGATCATTAAAAAATTGCCGCCTGTAAGCACAGGAATGTGGTAATAATAAAGGGGCATGCCGGGCACCGCATCAGCCACCACTTTGCAACATTGTGCTAATGTATTTACATCAGATAAAAGAAAATAAAACGGGGCTGTAAAAGAAACTGCATACAAGCCGATGGCTTGTGCATGACGAGCCAATTCTACCGCGTCTTTCAGGCAGGTGCCGCCTGTCAGAAGCATTACTTTAAAATCAGTGTCTCCTTTTGTGCAATTTGCCCAGGCCGAAGCAACGGCTTTTTTTTCTTCGATAGTTATAGAAGCGCCTTCACCGGTAGAGCCACAAATAAATGCGCCTTTCACTCCATTGGATTGTAAGAAACCGTAATACTGCGGTATCAGCGAAATGTTCACACTGCCATCTTCATTCATGGGTGTGAAAGGGGCGGCTATCAATCCTTCCAAATGTTGCGTTTTCTTGTTGTTCATTTTTAAAAATATAAGATAAAGGAATAAAAACCAGGGATAAGACTATCCACGGTATTAACTGCTTATGCTTAAATCGTCACGTAAACCAAATCTTCTGTCAAGGTTTGGTTTTGCCCATTTTTTTGTCCCGCAGATAGCACAGATTTACGCAGATGATTTGTGTCTTTCTGCGCTAATCTGCGGGAAATAAACACCTGCTATTACATCACTAAACCATGTTTGGTTTTGCGCCTTTTTTCTTAATAACCAGTTGTTTGTGTTAACAACGGGTCGTTGTTCAGCATGGTTACCGAAATGGGCAATAACAACGTTGGACCTTTGCCGGAATTTACCGTTGCGGGCGATAAATAAGTTGGATTGATGGCCGCAAAAACATACTGATCACCGGCGCGGCGCAATGCCCACCAACGCTTGCCTTCACCAATAAATTCGCGCAGGTATTCTTCCAGAATGGCATTCATGTTATCGGTAACTGAGCCATTCACAAACGGCGTATAATTCGTGCCGTACGCTCTTTGCCAGATCATGTTGATTTCATCGGAAGGATCCAATCCTAATTTTGTTTTGGCTTCTGCCATTAAAAGAAGCACATCAGCATAGCGGTAAATTGGGTAATCATTATTATACACCTGAGAAGTACCGGAAGTTGAACCGATGAATTTCGTCAGCAAAACTCCGCGAACCGGGTAAGGGGCGGCGTTAGAATACATCACCTGGAATGAATTGCTCACCCGCTGGTCAGAATCGCCGGAAGTGAGCCGGGTAATCATATCCCCATTCATGCCTATGCGGTTGGCGCCTCCCACATACGGATAAACCGATGAAACCAAAGGTCCGGGTGCCGGTGCTAACGCTAAAGTAGTAGCCTGGATGTTGTTGACAAGAAAATTAGAAAAGGTTGACATAGATGCCTGCCCTACTTCATAGTTAATGGCGAAAATAATTTCGGGATTATTCACCTTTTTGGTTGGGTTGAAAATATCAGCATAATTCGCATCTAGTTGTAGTGTTGATCCCTGCAAACTTTCCACTTCAGCAAGCGCTGTTTGTGCAGTGGTTAAGTCCTGCGAGCCACCACCCATATTGGTTCCCGACCAGATGTAAACGTCTCCTTTCAACACCAAACTGGCAATGCGGTTCCAATAGACTCTTTTACCAGTTGGGATAACGTCAGTACCAAATAACTGAAGCGATTGTTCAATATCACTTTTGATTTGCGCCATTACCGAATCGGCAGGCGTTCTCCTTTTGTACGTTTGTGCTGCGTTGCTGATGCTTTGTATCGGCGTTGTGGTAAGCGGAACATCACCCCATGTTTTTAGCATGGTGTAATAAATGTATGCTCTTAACCCGTAGGCTTCTGCCATCATGCGGTCTTTGTCCGATTGGCTTAACCCGGTTTGTGGAAACAGGGTAATGATATTGTTGATATTGTAGATTAAATTATAAAATCCGCCCCAGTTGCCAAACGGCACATTCAGCGAACTAATGTTTTGCGTGCTTAATTGCTGCGAAGTAGGATCGGCCGATTCGGTGTATAAACCATTTACCCATATATCCGAGCGCATTTCTCCCAATTGAAAAAGAGTTGTGTTATAAGTTCTCAGCAAACCATACATGCCGGTGTATAAGGTCATCGCGGCGTTGGGGTCGGTTAGCACCTGGGCCTTACTGATGGCATCCTGTGGTTGTACCTGTTCCAACTGTTTTGTGCATGATGAAGATTGAATCATCAACATCGTAAGGATTATGAAAAGAAAGAAAAATGTATAGCGTTTCATTGTTTAATTTTTTTGGAGAACAATCGGGTTAAAGTGTAATTCTGGCGCCAAGTGTAAGGCGGCGTGGCAGCGGATATTTACCATTGTCAATACCACCTACTTCAGGAAAGTTACCACTGTAAGCCGTTAAATAAGAGAGGTTGGTGCCGGTAACATATACACTCAAAGCTTTTATTTTATTTTTCAAACCACTTTCTATTAAATGCGATGATAAATCATAGCTCAAGGTCAATTCGCGCAGCATCACATAATTGCCTTTCTCCCACATATTGGCTGGCGGATTGTTTCCCGAAGCGTCCGTAGCATAATTTCTTCCCTGGTTGGCCCAATAAAAACGCGGTAATGTACCGGTTGGATCAGAAGGAGACCATGTTTTTAAAACATCTGTGGTAGAGTTTTGCGAACCCTGCACCTGGCTCAATCCTCGCAAAATTTCATTGTTTAAAATCACAAAACCCAGGGCGTAATCAAACCCTGCATACAAGTGAAAGCCTTTCCATCCTGCCTGTGCGTAAAAGCTACCGGTAACCTGCGGAGTTGTTCTTCCTACATAAACAAACTGGCGTGAATCAATGGTGTCATTGTTATTTACCTGGTACCATCTCGCATCGCCCAATTGCTTAACGGTTTTGTTATTGTAAGGAAGAAATGCGTTGTACACGGCCGCATCTTTAGTAATTTGCCCCTGATCAGTATAAATGCCAGCCCATTTGGGTGCCCAAACCTGGTCGAGCCCGATTCTCTGACCTTCAATCAATCCGCCTGCCTGCATCAATTGACCCGGATGACTTGGATCCCATACCTGGCTGGTTCCCTGGCGGTTGCCCGGCAGTCCGTTGTAAGGCAATTTAACGGCGTAGGTTTTGGCAGTAGCCAGTGTTGCACCTACGTTCAAACTAGGACCATCCGCTTTTTCAGGAGCCAACACAAAAGCATTCAGGCTAATTTCTATACCTCTGTTTTGTAATTGCCCTAAATTAGTGGTATAGCTTGAAAAGCCGGTTTGTGCTGACACATTCAAATTCGCCAGTTTATCAAACACATTGCGGATAAAATAATCAAAAGTAGCATTAACGCGGTTTTTGAAAAAGCCCAAATCGGCGCCGAGGTTAATGGTATTGGAACGCTCCCAACGCAGATTCGGATTGATATAACTGGCTGCATACGTGCCACCCATTCCATTGTACACGCCAATGCTGTTGTAAACCTGCGCTGTTGGGTAATAGAGTGGATTGCCGCTGGCATCTTTCAGCGAAGCCAGGTTGCCCGTTACGCCGTAGCTAACACGTGGTTTAATGGTGCTGATGTACTTGGATAAGTTGCTGTTTTGAAAAAAGGTTTCGTTATGCAGGTTCCATCCGCCTGAAATACCGGGGAAGAAGCCATAAAAATTAGAAGGGCTTAAACGGCTCGAACCATCGTACCGCATGATGGCAGTAAGCAGGTATTTGTTTTTGTACGAATAATTCACTCTTCCAATCAGGGATGATAATCTATCCCAGGCAGAAAAATCGGAAGATGCACCGGCGGGATTTGTAATGGTACCACCAACAACGCTGGGTGCGGTAGAAGCTACGAGCCAGGGAATTAAATCGGTTGAAGCGCCCTGCGCAAAGCCGGAAGAAACATATCTTTTGAAATCGTAAAACTCTCCACCGAAAAGAGCCGTTACACTATGAACACCAAAATGTTTATCAAATTGTAAAAACGCATTGGTGGTATATTGAACATCTTTTGTATTGTTAAACGAAGCAGGCCGGTTGGTATTAATGGAACCATTGTTTCCCTGCTGATACGATTTCGTGAAATAATTATTGGTAGTGTATTGAAAATACCCTGAACCGCTGGCTAAAAATTTAAGATAAGGTGTGATGGCATACTCCAGATTGATGTCACCCAAAAACCGTTGCTGATTCGTGTTATTTTGATACAATTGGCTCCAGTATTTTGGGTTGCCAAGCGTTGGATCGTTGGGTCCGGGAAGAATGACGCCGGAGGTATCGTTGCTATAGCGAACAGTGGGCGCAACACCAATAAACCGTTGCATCAAACCACCTGTTCCTCCACCTGCGGGATCGTTATAAGGCAATGCCTGATTTATTGTATAAGCACTGATGTTGGAAGTGATTTTCAGGTTTTTACTTACATTCAATCCACCGTTGAAATTCATGTTCCAGCGTTGCAGCGACGAGCCAATGATAATGCCCTGGTCATTAGCCGTTCCCAGACTTAATGCATAATTGCCCTGATCGTTGGCGCCTGAAAAGCTCAGGTTATGCTCAACAGTAGCCACCTGTTGCAATATCATGTTCTCGCGGGTTTGTACATCTAAATCCTTGTACAGAATACTATCCTTCTGGCCCGTATTGAAAGGATTGGCATCTATTAGTAAATGCCAGTCAGGATTGGTTAGATATTTTCTGTTTTGGTCGCTAACCAACTGCGTGGTGTACAAGCCAGTAGGAGAAGTAAAGCCGCTGTTTAAGCCCCAGCCCCACGAACCATTCAACTGGCCTTTATCGGTGTTCATGGCGTTTTTATTGTTATCTAAAGAATCACCAAAATACCTTGCCTGAAGACCTAAGCGGTTCATGCGGATGTAATCGGCAGCGCTTAAATATTGGGAAGAATTTCTTCTTACGTAATTGTTGGTATAAGCTATGGAGTAGCTCATCTGCGCTTTGCCTTTTTTCCCTTTTTTTGTGGTTACCAGCACCACACCATTGGCAGCACGCGCACCATAAATAGCTGCCGTAGCTGCGTCTTTCAAAAGATCAATAGAGGCGATATCATTCATGTCCAAACCATACAGACTGGGAACAATTACTCCGTCCACAACAAATAAAGGAGAGCCTGTTCCATTAAAATCAGAACCACCCCGGAATGTAATGTTGGGTGATGAGCCAGGCTGACCCGTTGTTTGCTGCACGTTTAACCCGGGCACGGTTCCCTGCAAGGCGGTTGCGGCATTGGTGCTTGGCGAATGAGCAAACGCAATGGGGTTAACTGTGGCAACCGAACCCGTAAGGTTCTTTTTGCTTTGCGTGCCATAACCCACCACTACCACATCGCTAAGGGTTGATACCACCTGTTTCAGCGAAACTGAGAGCTGAGTATTATTTCCAACCTTTACTTCTTGCGGCGCATAACCGGTAAAAGTAAAAGTAAGCACATCGTTAGAGGCTGCAGCAATCGAGAAGTTACCACCAGCGTCCGTTTGCGTTCCTTTGGCTGTTCCTTTTACCACTACGCTAACTCCTTCGAGCGCACGTGCATCTTCAGAAGCGGTTACCTGACCTGTAATGGTTTGCGTTTGCGCCCGAAGCATCACAGAAAGAAAGAAACAAAGGAGTAGCAAACTTCCTTTTGTAAATATTGAGTTCATAAAAAAGAAAGATTTTTATGTATTATGTATGACATAACAAAAATAAAGAGTTCTTCGTTTTTAGCAAATAAATTGATTTGTTTTTACAGATATTTGTTTTTAAACTATAAAAGCTGTTGTTATTCAAACACTTGAGCCAGACTTGCTGCTTACATTTTTTTCTTACATTTTTGCACCACAAGATTGAAAATGCAAAACACTCTGATAAAAGATAGTTTGAAGCCGCTTGATACGAGTTCGCTGGTTGATAAAGTAGAAGCGAACCTGGTTGGCCTTCTTCAGGAACGTAAACTGAAAGTTGGTGATGCGATTCCTAAAGAAATTGAATTGGCAGAAACGCTTGGCGTAAGCCGGACAGTGATACGCGAAGCTTTGCTGCGGTTACGCATGATGGGATTAATCGAATCGAAAAAGAAAAAAGGAGCCGTAATTACCAGCCCGGATTTGTTAGGCATCATGGGCAGAAGTATGAATCCGTATATTTTGGATGGACAAACATTGAAAGATATTTTTGAAATCAGGTTGGTGTTGGAAATCGGTATGGCGGATTTTCTTTTTCATCGCATTACCAAGAACGATTTCAAAGAACTAAGAGAGATAGTAAGCAACGAACCTCCTTCTACCGAGCATCATTTATTTAATGTCGAACATGAAATTCGTTTTCATGGAAAACTGTACGAAATAACCGGGAACGAAACCTTGAAAAAGTTTCAGAAAATGCTTCTGCCCGTGTTTGACTTCGTGCACCACAGCGGCTTGCTGAGAAAACAAGCGAGCTTAAAAACATTTGTCTCACACAAAGGATTGGTAGAAATACTGGAAAAAGGCAATCCCGAACAGTTTCGCAATGCCATGCGCAAACATCTTGAAAATCATTTTTCAAGATTGTTTAGCTAACGGGTTTATAATACTGATAAATGGCTTTTGTTTTTGCACATATTTCGGCGCAAATTCTCTTTGGAATTGTAATTGTTCCTTGAATGATAAAGTTGGAGAAGCGAATGAAATTACATTTTCGAAACAAATAAGCCTCCAAACACAGCCAGTAATCCTAAGGCAAAACTACCTATAGAATACAAAGCAAAGTTGAAATATTCAGCATCTTGCAGAAGCTTCATATTTTCAAACGCAAAAGAAGAGAATGTGGTAAATCCACCGCAAAAACCAGTGGTAAGAAATAGGCGCAATTCGGGCGTAAACCAGTTGTATTTATCCGACAATCCGTAAAAAATACCAATTAAAAAACAACCTAAAATATTCACTGCAAAAGTTCCGTAGGGAAAAGCGAATGGAAATTGTTTAGCAAAAAAGAGGGATACCAAATAGCGGCAAACGCTTCCTAACAATCCGCCAACGCCAATTAAAAGAATTGCTTTGCTCATTTTAAAAATTGAACTGAAAATTCGGGTAAAAATAAACTCCTGATTCATTGTTTACTCTATAGCTGTATTGTTTGTTTTTAGTGCAAAACAAAAATGCCTGATACTTTGAAACATCAGGCATTTTTGTTTTGCATAGACCTATAAGGTTTTTAAAACCTTATAGGTCTGCCTTACAGGCATTTATAGACAAAATCAGATTGCAAAATCAATTGGTTGTAGCTCTCTCGGTAGCAGGTGGTACAATGGCCAACATAGGTAGTGTTGGCACGGGTTGCCAGTCGAATTGAGAGTTGAGAATAGATGAATGACGAGTGTAATACGCATCAGGACTGTAAATATAAAAACAACTTCCTTCTTTGATAGTGTTGATGATTTCTGCACATTCGCCGGCTGGCACTGCAGGACATCCAAAGCTACGACCCATCATAGTGCCGTTTTTGGCACGTTCTGCCGACACATAAATACTGCCATGCATTACCACATCGCGCATTCTTACATGATCGTTAATACCACGTTCCTGACCATCAAAGCGCATACTGTAACCATTGTGTCCGTTGTAGGTTTCAGCAGTTACTAAAAAGCCTAATGAGCTTTTGTTACAACTGTTGGCATTGGAAAAGCTTTTTGGCAAATCGGTGCCGGAGTTACGTCCGTGAGCTATATACGTGTTGTAAGCAATTGCATTGTTTTTTAAATCAATTACATACAATCGTTTGTTAGTGCTGGGCTGCGAGTAATCGCAGACGGTAAGAAAGTCTTTGTTAGCAAGTTTGTTTTCGCCCAATAAATACTGGTATCCTTTGTAGGCATTGAAAAATGCCTGCTTGCTTAAGCCTGCTTCTTCAAGATGAAGGGTGCTGTACAATGAATCAACCAAATGCGCGGCGGCCGGTGATGCCGAATTGTTGGACAATAAAACGGGAAGTTTTTTAGGATCTGTACTGACATCGGTTTTTGGACTGAAAGCGCACAAAAAGAGACAGCTTACTAAGGCTATTCTTCGCATTAATAAATGATTTTTGTTATTAAATTCTCGTGCGTAATAAATGCTTCAATTAGTTGATTTATTGTTGAGTTTGCGAATTTACGACGATTAAATTAAGCTGAAAAGAAGTTGAAAAAGGATTAACGTTTGCTTTGCTTGTTGTTAAACTCATTGTTATAAATCTGCGCTAACAACAAAAACAGAGAAATAAGAATAGGTCCGAAAATAATACCGATGAATCCAAACAAATTGATGCCTAATATCACGCCCAGAATGGTGATCAGCGGATGAACATCGCCCAGCTTTTTCTGCAATTTAAAACGAGCCACATTATCCGACATCCCAACAATAAGAATGCCCCAAGCCAGCACAGCAAAGCCTTTCCAGGTAGGTCCTTGTGCAAAAAGGAGTATACTGAGCGGAACGTAGCCAACTGCAGAACCTACCACGGGCAACATAGACCCAAATGCAGTTATCGCGAACCAGAAAAAGGGATCAGGCGCGCCAAATATAAAATAGCCAATCAAAGCCGAAATACCTTGCACTATGGCAATAAGCGGAACGCCAATGGCATTGTTCAGCACAAGCCCATGTAGCTCGGTGCCAAGCCAGATAACATTTTCATCGCGCAGCGGAATGATCTTAATCAGCCAGGCTTCCATTTCTTTACTTTGCGCAAGCATAAAGTAAAGCATAAAATAAAGCATTAATAAAACTGTAAGTGTATTAAATGTGGCACCCAAAATATTGG
This sequence comes from Ilyomonas sp., assembly GCA_965277535.1. Classification (GTDB taxonomy): domain Bacteria; phylum Bacteroidota; class Bacteroidia; order Chitinophagales; family Chitinophagaceae; genus Ilyomonas. The sequence continues at coordinate 98,843 of OZ255825.1, forward strand.
GAATGGCAGTGGCAATCATACCACCGGCTTTATTGATATTGTCTTTTGATAAAATTTCAATGTCGTACTTCGATTGTATGTTATCAGCAAATTTATTAACAGCAGCCAACACTTCGTTAGAGCGGTGAACAATAGAAATAATTTTACCACCCACCATATTACCAAAAAAATAAACCGGAATTAAAACAACCAATACCGACAATATGATGAGCAGGGTAGCGGCCAGGCCCCGCTTCATTTTATGTTTTGTGGTGAGGACAATATTCCATTTTCTCAATATTACATAAAACGTAACCGCACCCAGAAATGCCGGCAGAAACATAGTAAGCTGGCTGATGAGCAAATAAGCCAATGCAACAAGAAGTACAAAAAAAGAAATTTGCCGCAGGCGAAGCGTTGATGCAGAATCGTTATTGTCTTGACTCATCCGTTAGGTGTTTTCAATTAGAAGGTAAATCGCAAAAATCAGCTTTTTGAGTATGTAACTTATATCTTTTCTGAAAAGCTATGTAATAATTCGCGCATTGCATTATCCTTATATTTGTCGTCCACAATTTTAAGTGCATGAGCGAAGAAAAAGTATTGAATTTTATTGAAGAAATAGTTGAAGAAGATTTGCAGGAAGGCAAGTACAAAACCATCCTGACGCGCTTTCCGCCCGAGCCGAATGGTTACCTGCACATCGGTCATGCAAAAAGCATTTGTTTGAATTTTGGATTGGCAAAAAAATACGGCAGCTCTACCAATCTGCGCTTCGATGATACCAACCCAAGCACCGAAGAAACCGAGTATGTGGAAAGCATAAAAGCTGATGTAAAATGGCTGGGTTTTGATTGGACAAAAGAGTTGTATGCATCTGATTACTTTGAACGTTTATACAGCTTTGCAATTGACTTGATAAAGAAAGACTTAGCATATGTAGATGACAGCACAAGCGATGAAATTGCAGAAGCCAAAGGAACGCCTACACAGCCTGGAACACCAACACAATATCGCAAGCGAATGGTGGAAGAAAACCTGCAACTCTTTTCTGATATGCGTGCAGGAAAATATGGAGATGGTGAAAAAGTGTTACGCGCTAAAATAGATTTGGCTTCGCCTAATATGCACATGCGCGACCCGATTATGTATCGTATTAAACATGCACATCATCACCGCACAGGCGATGCCTGGTGCATTTATCCAATGTACGATTTTGCGCATGGCCAAAGCGACAGCATCGAGAACATTACACATTCCATCTGCACATTAGAGTTCATTCCGCATCGCCCGTTGTACGATTGGTTTATTGAGAAATTAGACATCTTTCCATCGCATCAATATGAGTTTGCAAGGCTGAACGTTACGTATACAATTATGAGCAAAAGAAAACTTTTGCAACTTGTAAATGATAAAATTGTAGAAGGATGGAACGACCCGCGAATGCCTACTATCAGTGGAATGCGCAGACGTGGTTTTACGCCCGAAAGCATCCGTGATTTTTGCGATAAAATCGGCGTTGCCAAACGTGAAAATTTGATTGATTATAGCCTGCTTGAATTTTGTGTACGCGATCATTTGAATAAGATTGCTCAACGTAGAATGGTAGTGTTCAATCCGCTTAAAATCATCATTACCAATTATCCGGAGAACGAAGTGGAAATGATGCAAAGCGAGAACAATCCCGAAGAAGAAACAATCACATACCGCGATGTTCCGTTCAGCAGAGAATTGTACATCGAGCGTGAAGATTTTATGGAAAATCCGCCCAAAAAATTTTTCCGTTTAGCGCCAGGTGCAATGGTTCGTTTGAAAAGCGCTTATGTAATTCAATGCAACGAAGTAATCAAAGATGAACAGGGCAACATTACTGCTTTGCATTGCACTTATTTGCCCGAAAGCAAAAGCGGTGCAGAAGGCTCAAACATCAAAGTAAAAGGCACATTGCATTGGATAAGTGTGCCTCATGCCATCAATACAGAAGTGCGGTTGTACGACCGTTTGTTTACCGAAGAAAATGTAGATGAAGCTCCTGGTGATTTTAAAGATTATATCAATCCGGCTTCATTGCAAGTTATCTCAAATGCTTATGCAGAACCTGTTTTAAAAGGCGCAAAGTTTGATGAACGTTATCAGTTCATTCGCACCGGATATTTTACTTTAGATGAAAGTACAAGTGAAGATAAAATGGTGTTTAACCGAACGGTTACATTAAAAGATACCTGGGCGAAAGAACAGAAAAAAGGGTAAGTGCTTTTTAGCTGTGCCTTACAATCTTTTTACAAAAATTTGTGCAAAACCAAATATGAAGTGGCTTTCATGTATCATATGCATGAATACTTATCATGCTTTCATGTTCTTAAAATGTGAGCGCATTTTTACCGGGTAATCTGCCAATGCAATTTCCGGTGCTGCAATTTCAGGGTGCCAAAGCTTTTCCCATTCAAAGCTGTAATAGCCGTTATAATTATTTCGGTACAAAGCATCTATCCCATCAAACACTGGTGCAATGCCTTCGCCAAGCAAGGTATAAGTTTCTTTATTGTTTGTAATGCGAAGGTCTTTAATATGGGTATGATGAATATACGGCTTTAGCTTTTGATACACCTGTGCCGGCGACTCTTTTGTTACCGACCACATGTTTACAATATCCCACACCAAACCAACTTTTGGATGCGCTGCCAGTTGCATAATATGTACAATGTCATCGCTCTTTACAACTTCGCCGTGCGTTTCCATGAGCACGGTTACAGCTCTATTCTTTGCGTACTCACCTAGTTCCTGCAAGCCTTTTGCAATCAGTTCCATCGTAGCATTCCTGTCTTGATCCGGTGGAAAATCATTGGGAAAAACACGTATGTAAGGGCAATGTAACTGCTGCGCCAAATCAATAAATGCTTTTGCTTCATCCATGTTCTTTTTGCGCTCGGCAGCATCGCTCAGGTGCATTGCTGCAGAAGCACCCAGGTCCACAAAATGAAGTCCTTTATCTTTTACCAATTGCATCGTATCATTGATTTTATCAGCATTGAATACCGGGCAACGGGGTAAATACATTTCCCGCTGAATGCCTCTTATTTCAATGCCATTGTAACCGTTGTTGACAGCAAAATTTACAATTGTATCAAAGCTCCAATCGGGACAACCCAACGTAGAAAAAGAAAGCAATGGCTGGTCCTTTTTAAAAGGAAAATGGTTTTTTACCAATGGAAACAACATCAGGCTGCTGGTGTTTTTTACAAAATTTCTTCGGGTGATTTTTTTCATAATGAAGCAGATGGAAGAAGAGGAAAGATACAATATCCGGCATGTATTGAATGCGCCTTTTTGGTTTTGCACAAATAATACGAATGTTCAAAAAACCAATAGCAAGAAACCGGATTCTTGTAGATTTGATTTTTATCTTCATTGTTTTGGTTTTATGCAAAAAACAATCTTCATTATTGTAAGTCCAATCTTATTGTTTTCCCTTCTTTTATCATGTAAAGAAAAGAATAACAATGAATCTATCTCTGATGATCCTGCGGTGATTGACAAAGGTGAAATTCTTTTCAATCAGCAATGCAGTGGCTGTCACAATTTCAGGCAGGATGGCATCGGCCCGCAACTGGCTGGCATCACTCAAAAAGAATCGCTGCATTGGCTTACTTCATTTATAAAAAATCCGCAAGAGCTTATCAATTTAAAAGACAAAAAAGCCGTTGCATTATATACAAACCACAAAGTTGTAATGCCATCGTTTACTTCACTTACTGGCGATGAGTTAAGCCAGATTGTTGCATTTCTAAACACCCATAAAAATGCACAAAAACAGACATTCGATGAAAGCAATACTTTATCAAATCCCATCAAAGACACGATTGCTACTTCTTCATTGGTAGTGCAATTAAAAGAGATAAAGCAGATACCGCCCAGCGATACCAACAGGCAATTACTAACCCGCATTACCAAGCTCGATTATGATCCTGGTACCAAAGATTTGTTCGTACTTGACTTGCGCGGCAAGTTGTACAAGATGCAAAGGGGCAAGCCCCAGTTGTATATGGACATAGCAAAGCCTCGGCCCCACTTTATCAATCAGCCTGGTTTAGCTACAGGTTTTGGTTCTTTTGCATTCGATCCTGAGTTTGTTAAAAATGGACTTTTATACACTACACATAGCGAAGCAGCGGGCACAGCAAAAACCGATTTTGGTTATGCCGATTCTATCAAAGTAACGCTGCAATGGGTGTTGACAGAGTGGAAAGCGGATGATCCAAAAGCACCGCATTTTTCAGGTAAAGGACGGGAACTGTTACGAATAAACATGGTGTCTGGCATTCACGGTGTGCAGGACATTCGCTTTCATCAGGAAGCAAAGCCCAATGATGAAGATTACAGGTTGTTGTACATCTGCGTTGGCGAAGGCGGCGCAGCAGAAAATGGCTATCCGTTTCTGGAGCATAGCACACAAAAAGTGTGGGGCACCATACTGCGCATTAATCCTGCTGGCAACAACAGCAAAGGAGGCAAGTATGGTATTCCTGCAAGCAATCCTTTTGTCAATAACAGAGACAGCAATACTCTCAAAGAAATTTATGCGTATGGCTTTCGCAATCCGCATCGCTTAACATGGACGAAAGATGAAAAATTGCTGGCAGGCAACGTTGGTCATGGCAACATTGAATCGCTATATTGGGTAACAAAAGGCGCTGATTGTGGCTGGCCCATTCGCGAAGGCAGTTTTGTAGTGAACCCTTACGGTGACCTCAACAAGGTGTATCCATTGCTACCGAATGATTCTGTTTATCACATCACTTATCCTGTTGCAGAATACGATCACGACGAAGGCAAAGCCATTTCGGGTGGCTTTGAATATACAGGTGCCATTGCTGCTTTGAGGGGCAAATATTTATTTGGCGATATTCCTACCGGAAGATTGTTTTACGTGAATACAAAAGACATACAATCGGGCAAAAGAGCAACCATAAAAGAATGGAAAGTAATGCTGAATGGCACTATTAAAACACTGAAACAACTTTGCGGCAACAACAGAGTGGATTTGCATTTTGGTAAAGACGCCGCTGGTGAAATGTATATCTTAACCAAGCCGGATGGGAAGATGTATAAGTTGGTTGGTGCAAGTGAGTGATGCGATTTGTGATAGCTGGAAGCCACGCCAGGTAAGGCTTCCGTTACATCAACATGAATAGTCATTTAAATAAAAGGTTCTATTGTTTTTATAATGGAATAAGAAATTATTGAAGCGAACGAACACAAACGGATTGTAAATTATGGGCAAAACAAAACTTGTTCAGCTTTCATACACTTGTTTTATTTGAAACTTTTTATACAACCTTCACGCTTTCTTACATTTGAAACAACATATATCTGCCATGAAAACCATCTTTGTTTTTGCACTTATTTTTTCATCTTTCTTTTCATTTTCTCAAACAGATTTATTACAAAATATCAATGGCCGAAAAAGTATAAATCTTAATGGTCGCTGGCATTATATCATTGATCGTTACGAAACCGGTTATCGCGGCTTTCAGGGTGCTAAAGCCGATGAAAACAATCAGTTGTCTGGTTTCTTTCAAAACCAACAACAGCAAACACCCGGCGAGTTGGTGGAATATGATTTTGAAAAATCGCCCACACTACTTGTGCCTGCCGACTGGAATTCGCAAAACCCCGAACTCCTATTTTATGAAGGAACCATTTGGTATCAACGCAATTTTTTTGTTCATCTCAACTCAAATAAAAAATACATGCTTCATTTTGGTGCGATCAATTATGAAGCTTATGTTTCAGTAAATGGAAAGAAAGCCGGAATGCACACAGGTGGCTTCACTCCTTTTGATTTTGATGTAACTCACTTACTGAAAGAAGGCAACAATTCGATTGTAATAAAAGTGGCTAACGACCGCAAAAAGGAAGCCGTGCCAACAGATAATTTTGATTGGTGGAATTATGGCGGTATTACAAGAGATGTGGTGCTTGCCGAGTTGCCGCAAACATTCATCAAAGATTACAAATTACAACTCGCTAAAAACGATGCAAAAACAATAAATGGATACGTGCAATTAAGCGATTCTTCTGCTTTGCAAAAAATCGTTGTCAGCATTCCGGAAGCGCATTTACAAACAACAGCTATAACTGATGCGAGCGGTAAAGCAGCCATTCGTTTCCCTATAAAAAATATTGTTTTGTGGCAGCCAGATCGTCCCAGATTATACAACGTTAGCATTCTATCTGCAACCGATTCGGTAGAAGATAAAATTGGTTTTCGCTCGGTCGAAACGCGGGGCAAACAAATCTTATTAAACGGCAAACCCATCTTCTTACGCGGCATTTGTATTCACGAAGAAAATCCTTTGATCCCGGGAAGACCACGTGACAAAAGCGATTTGTTTATGCTGCTGAACTGGGCAAAAGAACTGAACTGCAATTTTGCACGACTGGCGCATTATCCGCATAATGAAAACATGAGTCGCATGGCAGATAGCTTAGGCATTTTATTGTGGGAAGAAGTGCCCGTTTACTGGACGATTGACTGGACGAATCCATCAACCTATAATAATGCACAAAACCAATTGAATGATTTAATCAGTCGTGATAAAAACCGTGCTTCTGTTATCATCTGGAGCATTGGCAACGAAACGCCAGCCATACCGGAACGCCAAATATTCATGGAGAAACTTGCAGATTTTGCTCATGAACATGACAGTACACGATTGATTGCTGCCGCATTGCTTGTTCACAACAACGGTGATACGATTGTTTTAAATGATGCACTTGGCAAGAAGTTAGACATTGCTTCTTTCAACGAATATTATGGCTGGTACACAAAAGAAAAGCCTTGGGAGATTGGAAAATTTCAGTTTAGAATTGAATACAACAAACCGGTTTTTATCAGTGAAGTAGGCGCTGAAGCGCTGGGTGGTTTTCATGCCGATAGCACCGTTCGCTTCTCCGAAGAAATGCAAGCATCTTTCTTTCAAAATCAATTGAAGATGATACAAAAAATAGACGGATTAGCAGGAATGACGCCGTGGATATTGTGCGATTTTCGTTCGCCCAAACGTTTGAATCCAACGTATCAAATGTACTGGAACCGCAAAGGTTTGATTTCAGAATCGGGTGAAAAGAAGAAAGCGTTTTATGTGCTGAAAGCTTTTTATGACAGGAAAGAAAAAGATGGATTGAATGAATAACGTTGAAGCATTGGCGATGTGGCTGTATTCCTTGTTCCGTCTACCCGGTGCCGCTGCTGATTAAAGTTCTAACCCGTCCTGAAATAGGTTGACTGATTATTAATGATAATCCTGTGATTGATGAAGATAATACATCCTGAATAAGGTTGAGTAATGATGTTGTTTGCGTGTGCAGTGGCAAGTTATGAATTCCCTGGTGAATCAGTCCCAACTTGCAAATAGTGGTGCGGCTGATTCCATACTTTTCGGACAGCTTTCTAAAGCCACCGCCTTCGGTTAAATACTCCTGAATGATTTGTTCTTCTACATCCATAAAATAGATTGTTTTTTAGTCAACCTGTTTCAGGACGAGACACCAACGTTTGCGACAAATATGTGCAGCAGTGCTTACTTTTACTGTCTCTGCATAAACAACTTTATGATTAACTTCCCCGAACGCATACGCAGCTATCCGCAATATTGCCGGCAGCTTTCGTGCGGCGATTCATTAATTACCCTCTTTACCTGTCTGCCCGAAGCGCGGCTTATGCAAACCAAATTCTCCGGTTTATGGTCTGCCGAAAACTATATTTTCTACGTGCTCGAAGGCAAAAAAGTGTGGCATACGGCGCATGGCTCTTACGAAATTGGTGAAGGCAGTTGCGTGCTGGTGCGCAAAGGCGCCTGCATTCTGGAACAGTTTTTCGACATTGGCTTTTGTGTGGTAATGTTCTTTCTCCCGGATGAGTTTATCTGCGATACGCTAAAGAAAAAGTCTGCACCCTTAGCACACAGCCAACACACATACGAACCCATCATCCGGCTACAGGCGACCGAAACCATCCAATCGTTTTTTGTTTCAATGTACAGCTATTTCGAGCGTACCACAATGTCCGACAATGCGTTGCTGGAACTCAAATTTCGCGAGCTGATTTTGAATATTGCCGACAATCCGGCAAATAAGCAAGCCTTGTCTTATTTCTGTTCGCTCATGAGCGAGCCGCAATCCGTTTCGCTCGAGCGCATGATGAACGATAACTATTGCTTTAACCTGAAGCTGGAAGAATATGCCGCGTTATGTCATCGCAGCCTTTCAGCATTTAAGCGTGATTTCACCAGGCACTTTGGTACCACACCCGGCAAGTGGCTGCTGGAAAAACGGCTGCAGTACGCGCTGTATCTGTTACAACATGCGGGCAAAACCGTATCGGAAGCGGCTTTCGAGAGCGGTTTTGAAAACCTCTCGCATTTCAGCCGTTGTTTCAAACAGCGTTTTGGTTTTGCACCATTATCGGTAAAGCATACTTCATCTGCATTATGAGCCGCAAAGCAAAATAGCTGAACCTTATAGCAACAGTTGTTTTTGTATAGCCCGGTAGTTTTGTATTTCATAAAAACAAACATCTATGTCTTACAACACATCCATCATTTTACCCAACCCCAACAAAGCCTTATGGGAAAAAGGCGACTTCACAAAGATTGCAGAAACCATGCGCGACAGCGGCGAAGCCTTTGTAGCCACCTTAAGCATTAAGACAGGTATGCAGGTGCTTGACCTTGGATGCGGCGACGGCACCACTGCCATACCCGAAGCCAGGTTGGGAGCGCAGGTATCAGGGATAGATATTGCAGCCAACTTAGTAGCTGCGGGCAACAAAAGAGCAAAGGCGGAAGGACTTTTGAACATCCGCTTTGAGGAAGGCGATGCCACCGGCTTGCACAATTTGGAAGATGAAAGTTTTGATCTTACGGTAAGCATCTTCGGGGCAATGTTTGCGCCACGCCCTTATGATGTGGCGAAAGAAATGGTACGCGTTACGCGCAAAGGCGGTCGCATTGTAATGGGTAACTGGATACCCGGCGATCCTACGCTTGTAGCTCAGATTCTCAAGATAAGCTCTGCTTACACACCGCCACCGCCCGAAGGTTTTGTAAGCCCGATGCTGTGGGGCGTAGAGAAAGAAGCAACGCAGCGGTTTGTAGCTGCCGGTGTGCCCCAAGAAAATATTTCATTCAGCAAAGAGACGTTTACGTTTCATGCGCCGTTTTCTCCCTCGGGTTTATTAAACCGTTTCCGGCAATATTACGGACCTACTATGATTGCCTTTGAAGCTGCAGAAAAGAACGGCAAAGCCGACGCCTTGCAACAAGAGTTGGAACAGTTGTTCATCAGCCGGAACGATAGCACCACAGAAGACACTTCTTCCATACCGGCTACCTTTTTAAAAGTAACCGTGCTGCGCTAAAACTTTTGCAAGCACAATATTGAAAGGGTTTTGTAGTAGCTGCAAAATGCCTTATTCCAGTTAGTTGTAACTACTTGGAATAAGGCATTTTATTATTAATGAAAACCATCTTCTCTATTCTAAAGATGCCTCATCATACATCACACGGGTTCATGAGGAAGGCTGGCTTATAAGATTGTTATGATTCATTAGCCAATAGCCACTGGTGTTTCTATACATGCTATTTTTTACTCAGTGATATAAGCGGCATCAATTAAATTGAACTTATCATCAAACTGATACAGTTTTGGTACGCCGGTAGGAATATCAACTTGTGTAATGGCATCTTTGCTTATGTTTTCCAACACCATCATCAACGAACGAAGGCTGTTGCCATGCGCTACAATCATGCAATTCAATTGTTGTTTCAGCAACGGTTCGATGTGGCTTGTATAGTAAGGCACTACACGGTTTTGTGTATCGAGCAAGCTTTCACCGCCCGGCGGAGCTACATCAAAACTTCTGCGCCATGTGTGAACTTGTTCGGCACCATATTGTTCGGCAATTTCAGCTTTGTTTAAACCTTGTAATTTACCATAGCTGCGTTCATTCAAAGCCGCATCGCGATAAATTTTTATATTGGATTGATGTATCTCTTGCAAAACAATCTGCATTGTTTCTTCTGCGCGTTTTAAAACAGAAGTAAATGCTGAATCAAACAAGATGTTTTTTTTATTCAACTTATCGCCGCTGAGCTTCGCTTCTGCCCTGCCCTGTTCGGTTAAGTCAACATCCACATCGCCTGTAAAACGGTTTTCTAAATTCCATTGCGATTGTCCATGCCGGATTAAAACGAGATAGCTCATTGTGGTTGAAGTTTGTTTTTATCGCTTTTTTACCTTTTAATGTTTCATCGTTCAAAAGCTCCGTAGGAGCACCGTGTTTGTAGCAAAACAATCATAAAAGGCTATCGGCTTCATCGGAACCGCGTAACGTTTTGTTAATTCAATCCATACATAACATTCGCTTCATTCAATCCATTCAAACAAATAACGTTCATCATATTCAACTTCGAATTTCTCTAAAAACTTGCGGTATTCTTCTTTGAATGTTTTCTTATGATGATGCTCTTCCTGATTGAAAATATACTGACACACACTGTTTATCTGCGAACGACTGTAAGAGAACACGCCGTAACCTTCCTGCCAGCAAAAATAACCCTGTATCCATTGTTTGTTGTTGATAAACTCGTTGCTCTGAACTTTTATTTCTTTTACAAAATCGGATATGCTGATAGATGGATGAAACCCGACAAACAGATGCGCATGATCCGGCATACAATGAACAGCCAGCATCTTCGCTTTTCGTGCCTGCACAAGTGAAGTGATGTATTTATGCAACTCTTCTTTTTGTTGTTTGGGAATCAGGCTTTGCCTCTCTTTTACGGCAAAAACAAATTGCAGATAAATTTGAGAAAAGGTATTTGCCATGGTTGTTTACGCGGCTCCTATGGAGCCGTTTTGGTTTTATATAAAATCTGCTACAAACACGATGCTCCTACGGAGCCAACACTATTGGTTAACGACTGTGCTACAAACACGATGCTCCAATGGAGCTTTTGAACGATGAAAATGGAATACAGCTATAGACACAATGCCTACGGAGCTTTTGCAACGCTCAAATTGAACCTTGCTAGAAACACGTTACTCCTATAAAGCAAACAATTCAAACCTCAATCTCTTGCTACACACGTTGCTCATACGCATCTTATAAAATTATAGGGAATCTTATAGTCTATAAACACGGTACTCCCCAATTTCAATCAATGATTGCGGTTACAAATACTTTTTATTTTATCACAATTCCACCCAATGCTGGCAAATGCAAACGAAGCGAATACCTGCCCACTTCTTCATCTTCTAACGTGCATTGAATATCGGGATTGTACACATCACCGGTACCCCAAAACTCTTTGCTGTCGCTGTTGAAAATTTCCTTCCAGCCCTTTTTTCCGTAAGCCGTTACATGCCAGTCGCGACGTACTACCGGTGTGAAATTTAGAATAACCAATACATCATCTTCCGGTTCCAAACCTTTGCGTTTGTAAACCACAACGGCTTCAGCGCGATGGTTTACATCAACCCATTCAAATCCTTCCGGTTTAAATTGCAATTGATACAATGCCGGTTCGTTCCGATACAATTCATTCAACTTTTGTACACAAAATTTCATACCGCCATGACTTACATGTTGCAGTAATTCCCACTGCAATTCACTTTTATAATTCCATTCCTGCGTTTGACCAAATTCATTGCCCATAAACAACAATTTGCTACCCGGATGCGTGAACATGTATGTGTAGAGCAAGCGCAGGTTGGCAAACTTTTGCCAATCATCGCCGGGCATTTTATAAAGCATCGGGCTTTTGCCATGCACCACTTCATCGTGGCTAAGAGGCAGCATAAAATTTTCATCATAAAAATACATCATGCTGAACGTAAACTTGTTCTGCATAGTGCCGCGATAGAGGGGATCGAATTTAAAAAAATCCAGCGTATCGTGCATCCAGCCCATCATCCATTTCATGCCAAAACCCAAACCACCGGCAAAAGTTGGCCGGCTTATGCCTGGCCAGTCTGTTGCTTCTTCAGCAATGGTTTGTATGTCTTTAAAATCTCTGAATAAAGTTTCGTTCAAATGCGTTATAAATTGTATCGCTTCCAGATTTCCGTTGCCACCAAATTCGTTCGGTTCCCATTGACCTTCGGTGCGGCTGTAATCCAGTCGCAGCATAGATGATACAGCATCCACACGCAAGCCGTCAACATGAAATACATCGCACCAGAAACGTCCGCTGCTGATTAAAAAGCTTTTCACTTCATTGCGTGCATAATTAAAAATATACGAATTCCAGTCGGGATGATAGCCCTTGCGCATATCAGCATATTCGTAAGTGTGCGTGCCATCGAACATAAACAAGCCATGTGAATCGTATGGAAAATGCGATGGCACCCAATCAAGCAAAACACCAATGCCCGCTTCATGAAATTGATCTACCAGCCACATAAAATCCTGTGGATTTCCAAAGCGGCTGGTGGGTGCAAAAAAACCCGTTCCCTGGTAGCCCCAGCTACCATCGAATGGATGTTCCATTACGGGCATAAACTCAACATGCGTAAAGCCCAATTCTTTTACGTAAGGCACGAGGCGTTCAGCTATTTGACCATAAGTGTTATAAGTCTCTTCATCATTTTTATCAGGTCGCATCCAGCTTGCGAGATGCACTTCATACACAGAGAATGGTGCGTTCAGTGCATTCTTTTCGCTGCGTATATTCATCCATTCTTCATCCTGCCAATCGTATTCTAAATTCCAGGTGATAGAAGCCGTAAGGGGTCTTTGCTCCCAAAAGTTAGCAAACGGATCACCCTTATCCTGCACCATTCCTTCGAAGCCATGAATGTGATATTTATACACTTCGCCTTTTAAAACATTGGGTATAAATCCTTCCCAAATGCCGCTGTGGTCGAGCCTTACAAACAGGGGATGTGTATCGGTTTGCCAATTATTAAAGTTTCCTTTTACAAAAATTTGGGTTGCATTGGGAGCCCACACAGCAAAGTAAGTTCCGGTTGTTTCGTTCACTTCAAGCTGCTTGTTACCAAACAGTTTGTACAGGCTATAATGCGTTCCGTTTTGAAAGTTGCGAACGTCTTCCTCCGTAAACAATGAATAATTCCAAACGGGTTTGGTGGTGTCAACAAAATGAATCTCTTCATATTTTTTCATAGCGTAGACAGATAAGTATTGTGAAAGAAAAACAATCGTTATGAAAAGAAACTCAGGTGCATATTATGCAAAATGAATGCTTTCTGCATCAACCATTTGAAAAGCACCAAAGTTTTGTTTTTGATTCAAATATAAAGCCGTTCATCCTCATTAACTTTTTTTTATGTGGACATGAGAATTGTTTATGGAAAGATAATAAGACATTGGCATCAATTTACCAACTATCAACTACCCCAACATGAAAACTGCGCTGCTCCTTTTGATTGTGATGTTGTTTGCTACTTCGTTGCTTGCACAGCACGCACAAATCAAGGGAACCATTACCGATACCATCAACAAACAAAAGATGGAACATGCTTCGGTTTTGCTTTTGCACAAAAAAGATTCGGTGTTGTATCAGTTTACAAGAAGCAATGGGGAAGGAAATTTCGCTTTTCAAAAAGCCGATACCGGCAAGTATATTTTACTCATCTCGCAAAACACGTATGCCGATTATGTAGATACGCTTGTGATAAAAGATTCATCGAATATCAATTTGGGCAACATTGCGCTTACCCTCAAAGCGAACATTTTAAAAGAAGTTGTGGTAAGGCAACAAATTGCTGCCATGCGCATGAAAGGTGATACCACAGAATACGTTGCCGATAGCTTTAAAGTAGCGCCCGGCGCATCGGTTGAAGACATGCTAAAGAAGCTGCCCGGCGTTCAGGTTGATAAAGATGGAAAGATAACGGCGCAAGGCGAAAAAGTGCAAAAAGTGCTGGTAGATGGCGAAGAGTTTTTTGGTGATGATCCAACCCTTGCAACGCGCAATATACAAGCTGATGCCATTGATAAAGTGCAGGTGTATGATAAAAAAAGCGACCAGGCGACCTTTACCGGAATTGATGATGGACAAAAAACAAAAACAATCAATTTAAAACTGAAAGAAGATAAAAAGAAAGGCTATTTCGGTAAGATTGATCTGGCTTCCAACTTCAAAGACCGCTGGAACAACAGCGCGATGATTAATAACTTTAAGGGCAAAACCAAAGTATCAGCTTATGGCATTGTAAGCAATACCGGCAAAACGGGTTTGGATTGGAATGAACAGGATAAATATGGCAGCGGAAACGGAATGGAATACAATGATGACTTTGGCGGCTTTATGGTTTGGGGTGACAATGATGATTTGTCAAATGGTAATTTTAATGGTCAGGGTGTACCAAAAAGCTGGAGTGGTGGTATTAATGGTTCGCAAAAATGGGACGATGAAAAGCAACACGCCAATGGCAGTTACAAATACACAAAGCTGGATGTGGATGGCACCAGTCAAACCATTGCCCAATCTCTTTTGCCGGGCAATGCTTCTTTTATCAACCGTGAAAATTCATCGTTTTTCAGCTCGCGCGACAGGCATTCTTTGAACGGTTTGTATGAATTTCAAATAGATAGTTCAACTTCAACAAAAATAACTGCTACGGGCTATACGGGAACTTCAAAAGCGTTCAACAGCTACAACAGCAGCAACACCAACGGCAGCGGCATACAAGTAAATAACAGCAACCGTTTTACTACCTCAAACGGCGACAATCAAAACTTAAATGCAAATGCTATTTTCCGCAAGAAGTTTAAAAAAATTGGACGCTCGTTTTCATTTAACATCAACGAAATTATCAACAATAATTCATCAACCGGATTTTTAAAAGCAACCGTGAATTATTACGATCCAAAAACCGGCAATTTTGTTCGCGACAGCATTACCAATCAAATGAAAGAAAACAATAGCAAAGTCAATACACTCAGTGCAAAAGCCGTTTATACCGAGCCGTTGACAAAGAAGTTGTATCTCGAAATGAATTACGCCATCAGAAGCAACACGAGCACATCAGAAAGGCTTTCATTCGACAGCACAAATAACGGCAAATACGAATCGCTGAATCCTTTGTACAGCAATCAATACCGCTTTGATGTGCTTACCAACACAGGCGGACTGGCATTTCGTTACAATAGCAAAAAAGTAACGGCATCTGCTGGCAGTGATGCTGGTTTTACGCATTTTTACCAAAAAGATTTGTTGGCTGATACCAATTATACAAGGCGTTATGTGAATTTTTATCCCCGCGCTAATCTTACTTTAAAATTAGAAGGCAATACACGCATTAACATCAATTACAATGGCAACACACATCAGCCTTCCATAACTCAAATTCAACCTTTGCAAGACAATACCAATCCATTGTTAGTGTACTTGGGAAACAGTGCGTTGAAGCAATCCTTCTCTCACCAGTTCAATATGAATTTTAATAAATACAATGTTTTTAAAGAGCGGGGAATCTGGATGTGGGCTTCTTTCAATACCACTTCACACGACATTGTTACCAGCCAGTTTACTGATACCTCGACCGGCAAAACTACATTGCAATATATCAACGCAAATGGCAATTATAATTATAACTCAAATATTGATTTTAATAGAAAAATAAAGAAGTTGGATATAAATGTAAATGCCGGTTTCGGAATGAATGGTTCACAATACAGCAACATTGTAAATGGCGTAAGAAACACTACCAACAACAATGCGCCCGCCTTCGACATTGGCTTGTCGAAATATAAAGAGAAGAAGTTTGACATTTGGTTGAGATCCCAGTTCAATTATAATTTTTCCAAATCAACGATTCAGCAAAACTTTACCACCAATTACTGGACGATTGAGCACCAGTTAAACGCGAATGTTTCATTGCCCTGGCACCTGGTTATTAATACTGATTTCGATTACAATATCCGCCAGAAAACAAATGTGTTTACTACCAACAACAACGTGTTTTTGTGGAACGCTTATTTTGGAAGACGGCTGCTGAAAAATGACAAAGCCATTATAAAAATAACAGCCAATGATATTTTGAATGAAAACAAAGGCTTCACAAGAAACATCAACAGCAACACCTTAACACAACAAAGTTATACCACGTTGCGCCGTTATTTTATGCTCGCTTTTACATGGAATTTTTCTAAAACGCCGGGTGGCACAACATCATCAAACCAATAAATATCGGGTATGAAATATCTTTGTATCGTAATACTGGCAAGCTTTTCAAGCGTTTGTGCTTTTGCACAACAAACTTTTATCAGCAAAGGAAAAATTGAATACGAGAAAAAAGAAAACATTTACAAAACGCTTGAAATGTTGCAGGAAGAAGAAAGCGAAGGCGATGATTCGTGGTTACAATCTATAAAGAAAAACACACCACAATTTTCGGTAACGTACTTTGATTTGTTTTTTGATGAAAACCGGAGCCTGTACAAGCCAGGCAGAGAAAACGACAATCAAAAAATGGCTATGCAATGGCTGCAAAGTCCGGCAAGTGAAAACATCATTTTTACCAATCTCACCAACGCAACTCATGTATCCCAAAAGAATATTTATGGCTCTTATTTTTTGATACAGGATTCAGCCCGTAAAGTCGAATGGCGCATCACGGCTGAAACCCGCGATATTGCTGGCTTTACCTGCCGCAAAGCTGTTGGCAAAATGCTTGACAGCATATATATAGTAGCCTTTTATACCGACCAAATTTTACCGGGTGGCGGGCCCGAATCGTTTCAGGGTTTGCCGGGAATGATTTTGGGCGTTGCTATCCCTCGCTTAAACACAACGTGGTTTGCAACGAAACTTGAGTTAACACCCGTTACCGACGCTAATATGCCCACACCTACAAAAGGTAAAAAGCAAACGGAAGCCGACTTTACTAAAACACTGCAAACCTTAATGAAAGACTGGGGCAAATGGGGCAAGCGGCGGGGGCTTCAGGCTATTATTTGATTTAGTAATTTTAATAATTATAATCCGAATTTAAAAAGGTGTCGGATGATACGCACGTCATTCCGTCCGCCGCGTCGAGACTCTCAACAGATAATAGAAGTTACATTCAAATTCGCGAGGTCATCGTCATTCCGCAAATGCCCTCAACACGGTCTTTCGCTTTCATCGTAATAGCGAGGGCTTTGTGCGGAATCTGATGACCGAATAATAATATTGTTTGAATATTGTAAAGATGTTTACGACATAATAATCGGTCTATACTTGTAAGAGCAGATTCCGCACAAAGCCCTCGCTAATTTGATTATTGTTTCCGTCATCGTATTGAGGGCATTTGCGGAATGACGAGATACTTCATTTTCAAAACGAATATAATTATTTCTTTAGCTCATTCAACACTCTGTACATTTTGTCAATTACGCTTTCGGTTGAGCCATCATAATTATTTACAATGATAGAAAACGCATACTCCTTGCCATTCGATGCTTTTTGATAACCCGAAAATGCTTTCACACCTGAGATGGTTCCTGTTTTCATGTGCATGTTGTTTACAATGGGTAAAGCATTGTAAAAGGTGGCAAACCAAGGTTTGGTTTTGGCATAATTTAAAGCTTTTACCAAAGCCTCAGTGGTTACACGCGTTCCTGCCGATAAGCCACTGCCATCGGTTATTTTGATGGCACTTCGCTCAATGCCTTTGGCAATCCAAAATTGTTTTAAAATTTTTACGCCTTCATCGGTTGAGCCCCATCCGGTTTGTTGCAAAGCCATTGTTTTTATAAAATCTTCACCGTATAAATTGATGCTTTTTTTCATGAAAAAATAAACAAGACTGTCCATGGTTGGCGAGTAAATAGAACCGAGTAAACTGTCATAATGAGGCAGCTTTTGGTTTTGCACTAAAAAATCCAATGAGGTTTGAAACCCGCAATGGCAGCCAATTCTATTCTCTGCCAACCCTTTTTTTAATGCCGAAATAAAAGGTGTGAAAGGCTCCGGCAATGAGCCGGAAACAGTAAACGGCCCACCTTGCGGAATGCTACCTTCAATAATCCCGACCTCACTGTTTGGCGGTAAAAAAATTTCACTGTTATCACCGGTTCCTTTTGCGGCAGTTGTAAGCTGATTGATGAATGTAACGTTATCGGATTGCGGCTGTATCGTTTTGATTTCCGGTTTGTCGCCCAGTCTTTTCGCGGGTAACAATTTCATATCATACTGGTTTTCGTACCAGTTTAATCCCCAGCTTCCGGCGCCGTAATAATTGCCCATGTCCTCCCAGCTCCAACCGCCAGGAAGCGCATTGGGACTGAATTTGGAAGCATCCAAAATAATTTGTCCGTTGATTGTGTTGATGCCTTTTTGCCGAAGAATCGCAGCCATTGTTTTCATTAAACTATCTGCGCCCGTTTGCGCGTAACGCCAGCTTCCGGTGCTGGGGTCTCCACTTCCAACTATGAATAGATTGCCGTTTAGAACGCTGTCATTAATACTTCCTGAAAAACCGATTTCGGTTTTGTATTGATAATCTTTTCCCAGCAAATCCAAAACTGCAATGGAAGTAAATACTTTCATGTTGCTGGCAGGTGCAAGGCCATACTGATCGTTGAAATGATAAATGATTTTCCCTGCTTCATCGGCAACGGTGAGGCTTGCAATGGCATGTTTTAACTGACTGTCATCAACAAACATTTTCATCGCAGTTGCCACCCTTTTTTCAATTGGTTGCGATTGGCTTTTGCAAACGATCAATCCTATAAAAAAGGAGCAGAACAAAACTTTATAACCCATGGCCCGAAAATAAGCACCGCTTTGAAATAATCATTTTATCCTTTTGCTTTTGTGGAAACAAAATAGTTTTGCGGTATTGCTAATTGATTAATAAACCCAACTTATTTAAACAAGTATGAATGAAATTACAGCCTCGATTATTACTATTGGCGATGAGCTTTTAATAGGACAAGTGATAGACACCAACAGCGCATGGATGGCGCAGGAACTGAATAAAATTGGCGTATGGCTGAAGCGAAGAGTTGCTGTTGGCGATGTGTGGGATGAGATTTGGCAGGCATTAGACGAAGAAGCGAAAGATGCTCACATTATTTTAATTACAGGCGGCTTAGGTCCAACGGCTGATGACATTACCAAACCTGTTTTGAACCAATACTTTGGTGGCAAACTGGTTATGGATGAAAAGGCTTTATTAAACGTGAAAAACATTTTTGAAAAAGCATTGAAGCGCCCTTTGCTCGAAGTTAATCTTAAGCAAGCTGAAGTGCCGGATGTGTGTACGGTCATACAAAATACACGCGGCACTGCACCGGGAATGTGGTTTGAACAGGAAGGAAAAATTGTGGTGAGTATGCCTGGCGTGCCGTATGAAATGAAAGAGATGATGGCGGGTTATGTGCTGCCTCATTTACAGCAACATTTTCAACTGCCCTTCATCACTCACAGAACTTTTGTTACGTTTGGTTTGGGCGAGTCTTTTTTATCTGAAAAAATACAACCGGTTGAAGCAAAGTTACCTCCACACATCAAGCTGGCTTATCTTCCCAACTTAGGCATCGTGCGGCTTCGCTTTACAGCAAAAGGCAATGATAAAACAAAGCTGGATGAGGATTTAGATGCTATTGAAGCACAACTCTTGCCTTTGATTAAAGATGTGTTGGTAACTAAAAAAGACATCAGCATGGAAAAGGTAATCGGCAATTTGCTGGATGAGCGAAAGCAAACGGTGGGCACTGCTGAAAGCTGCACAGGCGGTTACATTTCGCACTTGTTTACTGCCAACGAAAATTCATCTTCCTACTTTACCGGCGGTATTGTTTGTTACGATAAAAAAGTGAAAGAACAAGTGTTGCGTGTCGATAAAAAATTACTGGATGAAAAAGGAACCGTTGATAAAGAAGTGGCTGAGCAAATGATTAGAGGAACATTAGACGTTATAAAGAGTGATTTTGCCGTTGCGGTAACCGGTTTGATGGGACCCGGAAGAGGTGACGAAGACAAACCCGTTGGCACTACATGGATTGCTGTTGGCGATAAAAACAAAATTGTTGCAAAAGAATTTCATTTCAGGTTTGACAGGAAACGAAATATCGAATTAACTGCTATGAATGCAATGAATATGCTTCGCGTGTTTATTCTCGAAAATGAGCCAGAAAAGGAGTAAACAATTGTTATCTATCAAACCTTTATTTTTGGCTTTATAAAAGCTTGTTGTGTTTGAAGCGGAGAGTATAATAAATATCAGAACAAGCTGCAATTATCTTTCTTTACTAAAAATGTTTTATGGCAATTGTTGATGTTATAATGCCAAAACTGGGCGAAAGCATTATGGAAGCTACCATTTTGAAATGGCATAAAAAACCAGGCGATGCGGTTGCCAGCGATGAAACGCTTTTAGACATTGCCACTGATAAAGTGGACAGCGAAGTGCCATCAACAGCCAGCGGCATTGTTACCGAATTGCTATACAAAGAAAACGATGTAGTATCCATCGGTTCAACCATTGTTCGCATTGAAACAAACGGCAAAACCAAAAGCAGCGAGGTGCAGGCAACTACATCAACAGTAGTTAGAGATGAGCCGGAAGAAGAAATACAAGTGCCGTATGCACCGCAGCCCAAACCCGTGCTGCCAGCGGCTTCCGGCAACATCAACCGTTTTTATTCACCCCTTGTTTTAACAATTGCTAACAGCGAAGGCATAGCGTTGACAGAACTGGAAACGATACCCGGAACCGGCGCGGATAATCGGGTAACGAAGAAGGATATTCTGGCGTATCTCGAGAACAAAAAAAGAAATACTTTATTGCAAAGGGAGTCAACCGGAATAGAGTCAAAATTGGTGCAAAACCAAGAGGAGTCAACAACCGTTCAACAGCCGGTTTCATCAACCCAAAAACAAAAAGAACCTGAAGTTGAAGCGGCTAAAAATTGGGGAAGTAATGTTGAGATTATTGAGATGGATAGAATGCGCAAGCTGATAGCCAAACACATGGTTGACAGTAAGCAAACCAGCGCGCATGTTACTTCGTTTTCAGAAGCCGACGTTACCAACATGGTGTTGTGGCGCAACAAAGTAAAACACGATTTTGAAAAGAAAGAAGGCACAAAAATTACGTTCACGCCCTTGTTTATTGAGTGCATCATCAAAGCGATAAAACAATACCCTATCATCAATAGTTCGGTAGATGGCGACAACATCATTATAAAAAAAGACATCAACATTGGAATGGCAACTGCTTTGCCGAATGGTAACTTAATTGTGCCCGTGATTCGCAATGCTGATTACATGAATTTAATTGGCTTAACCAAATCGGTAAACACATTGGCCAGCAATGCCCGTAACGGCAAATTAAAACCTGATGATACCAAAGACGGTACGTTTACGTTTACCAATGTCGGCACATTTGGCAGCCTCATGGGAACGCCGATTATCAATCAGCCACAAGTGGCAATCTTATCGGTTGGCATTATTAAAAAGCGGCCTGTTGTAATTGAAACCGAACAAGGGGATACATTTGGCATCCGGCACATGATGTATCTTTCCCTAAGCTACGACCATCGCATTATTGACGGCAGCATTGGTTCTTCTTTCTTAGCTTTTGTAGCAAGAGAGATGGAAAACTGGGATGAAAAAAGAACATTGTTGTAAAACTGCTTCGCAGTATTTTTTGAACCACAAACCTGCCTGCCGGTAGGCAGGGGCACGAAGAACACAAAGGTTCACAAAGATGAACAAAAGAGGCCTTCGTGTAAACTTTTTGCCTTTGTGTCTTCGTGGTTCAAATCATCTTCATTCAAAGCCTCTGTTTAACCGTTGAAATGTTTTGGGAAAACGTTGTTTAATGCGGCTGATTACTTTGATGACAGATAAGTGTGAGGATGATATTACTTTTAAAAATCGCCTTACATCACGCACATCTTTCAGGAAATATTTTGCTGCCGACATATCGCTTCCCACTTTAATTGTAAATGCTTTGTCGGCAAGCGCAACAAACATATCTTCATCCGTAGTATCATCACCAATTGCCAACGCAAAATCATAATGGTTTTGATTGATGTAATGCGTGGCCGATTTGCCTTTGTTGGCTTCAATACTTTTAATTTCAACCACTTTATTGCCGCGCAACA
The DNA here is from genome assembly GCA_965277535.1 of Ilyomonas sp. Taxonomy (GTDB): domain Bacteria; phylum Bacteroidota; class Bacteroidia; order Chitinophagales; family Chitinophagaceae; genus Ilyomonas. The sequence goes on from OZ255825.1 coordinate 120,951, forward strand.
TTTGCAAACCCAAATCGGCAATAGTGTAACGAAGCGTGTTGATAAGTTCCGCGGCGCGTGTTTCACCCAGGTTCTCTTCCACCTTTCTAAAATGCCATACGAGTGACGAGGTTTTCTCTTCAGTAAAAGCACCTGGCGTACGTTCGTTATATGTATCCAAAATCGGTTGAATGTCTGTTTTCCATCCCGATGACAAACCTTTTAACTGATCCCATTCTTTGCCCCTTTCCCTGTACCAAACACCATGTTCACCAATCAAATGCAGTGGCATTTTGCCAAACCATTCCTCTAATTTTGTATGCGCTCTGCCGCTGATCACAACAACATCGTTCTTTTCGTCCTTCGCTAAGTCTTCCAGCAGACTGCACAATTCTTTGTCGGGATTGGCATGTGAAGGAACATCGGTAAAACCAGTTAATGTTCCGTCATAATCCAATAACAGCAAGCGTTTGGTGGCTTTTGCATATTTATTTTTGATGTATTCTTCAGTGCGTGGCGTGATGTATTTGGTTTGCAAAGAACGTTGCCGGTTTTTAGCGTTGTGCAAGTTGATCATGAAGGTAGCAACCCAGTTGCTCACATTGTAGCGATGCACTAAATCGCGCATGATGTGCATTCTTCTTTTTTGCTCCTCTAAGGGCATAGTTAAAGCCGCCACAATGCTTTCGCTTAATTGATAGATATTGTTTGGATTCACCACAATTGCTTCAATTAGTTCTTTGGCTGCGCCTGCCATTTCGCTTAAAATTAAAACACCATTTTCGGCCCTTCGGCTTGCAATGTATTCTTTACAAACGAGGTTCATGCCATCGCGCATGGGTGTTACCAGGCACACTTCTGCAAACTGATACAATGCCGATAATTCTTCCATTGTAAAGGCACGATAAAAATAGTTTACGGGCGACCAGTTGTTGGTTCGGTATCTTGCATTGATGTTGCCAACCAGCTTATCAATTTCATCCCGAAGGTCTTTATAACGCTGCACTTTATCGCGCGAAGGAACCACAATCATGTACAACGAAACAATTTGCAGATAGCCTGGATTTTCCTGCAAAAACAAATCAAAGGCCTGTAAGCGTTGCAATATGCCTTTGCTGTAATCCAGCCTGTCAATAGAAAGAATAACACGCTGTCCCGCAAAATCATGTTGTAGTTGCTGCAGGTTTTGTTTTACCGCATTTTCATCAATTAGCTGGTCAAACTTTGTATCATCAATTCCCATTGGGAAGGCATCTGCCACAATGTGCCGGTTGTTGCAGGTAAGCACATTTGCAGAGTAAGGTACCTGCAAAATGCGCGATACCGAAAGTAAAAAATGCTGCACATCATCGTAAGTATGAAAACCTACCAAATCCGCACCCAACATGCCGTTCAGCAATTCACTACGCCACGGAATGAGCCTGAACAATTCGTAAGAAGGAAAAGGGATGTGCAGAAAAAAACCGATGGTGAAATCAGCCGATTGCTGGCGTAACAATGTTGGCAATAACAGCAATTGGTAATCGTGAACCCAGATTACATCGCCGGGCTGTGCCACCTGCATAACAGCAGTGCAAAACTTCTCGTTCACTTTACGATAATGCTCCCAATACGAAGTTTCGTAATTGGCATACGTAACCATATAATGAAAAATGGGCCACAGAATTTCGTTGGAAAAGCCTTCATAAAACTGCTTGATTTCTTCGGCTGATAAAAACACCGGAATCAGCTTTTTTGCTTTTAACTCTTCTCTGATTTCATCTTCATTTTCTTTAGGTACATCTAAGCCGGGCCAGCCTATCCAAACGCCGTTTTCATCGCCCGAAAAAATAGAGTTCAATCCTGTTGCCAGGCCGCCTTCTGAAGTAGTAATCTGATACCGGTTTCCTTTCAGCACTGCTTTTACCGGCAGCCTGTTAGAAATAATTATGATTTTACCCATGCCACTTTCTTTTACACCAAAATCGTTAGGAAAAAAGGTGCAGTGTTATAACAAATATGGTTCCAGTAAATAGCTTATTGCGCTTTGTTTACAGGCAGGAACATACGAATAACCTCAACAATATTTTTATGCATATTGTTTTCATAATTCACTATGTCTTCCGGTTTCACCCAGAGTATTTCTGTGATGTCTTCTTCTGCCTGCGGCACCAACGTTTGATTGCCTCGCACACGCATGGCGTACCAATGGGTTTCTTTTCCCAATTCTTTTTTTGTCCATTTATCCCAATACTGATGAAAAGTAGTATGAATAAATTTACCCAACTCAACGTTTTGCAAACCTGTCTCTTCCTCTACTTCGCGCACGGCGCACTGCTCAATGCTTTCGCCCTTATCCAGCTTGCCTTTGGGCATGTCCCACACACCGCGCCTGAACATTATGAGTATTTCGCCTGAATCGTTTTGAACCAAGCCGCCTGCGGCAATCACGGTTTTCTTTTCCATGCGCCAAAAATAAAACAATATAGGAGCCAGCCCACTTATCGCACTTATATTCGCATTGGTAAAACAAAATTTGCGTTGAATACAATGACATCATCCAACGAAAAAACGGTTGCCGAAAAATTGTTGCAGGCAGGCGCTGTGAAGTTAAGTCCACAACAGCCATTCACGTGGGCAAGTGGCTGGAAAAGCCCTATTTATTGCGACAATCGAATTGTACTTTCTTTTCCATATTTACGCGATTTTATTAAGAGCGAGTTGTGCAATCTTGTTTTTGAACAATTTCCTGATGCCGAATTGCTGGCAGGCGTTGCCACTGCTGGCATTGCCTGGGGTGCGATGGTTGCCGACCAGTTAAAATTGCCTTATGTATATGTTCGTCCTAAACCTAAAGAACATGGCACAGGCAAACAAATTGAAGGCTATATTGAGGCGGCCCAAAAAGTTGTGATTATTGAAGATTTAATTTCAACAGGCAAGAGTAGTTTGGCGGTGGTTGATGTGGTAAAACAAGCTGGTTTGGAAGTAGCAGGCATGGTGTCAATCTTTACGTATGGCTTTCCGGTTGCTGGCAAAGCATTTGATAATGCAGGTGTAAGATTAATTTCTCTTACCAACTATCCGGCTCTTATTCAACTTGCATTGGAAAAAGGAATGGTGAAGCAGGAAGTAGAAAGCATCTTATTGCAATGGAGGGAAAATCCTGCAGAATGGAACGGCACTTTGTCTTCATAAGAAAGTAAATATTTTTGCAAAAAGGAAAAGCAGAAAACAGAATGTATAGATTGATTCGTTTATAACAGTAACTATGAAAAGAATATTGATGGCAGCTTTGTTGCTGGGAAGCATAAGCACAACACAGGCACAGGTAATGCAGGCAAAAACGCAGTGGGCAACTTTATCGGTGCCGCAACTGAAATGCTGGGAATGTAAAGACCGGCTGGATAAATATTTAGAACGCGAAAAAGGACCAACCGATGATGCCGGAATAATGAAATGGAGTGTGAACATGACGAGTGGCACACTTCGCATTCAGTATGCGCCGGACAGAATGAATTTAGAAACCATTAAAACCGCAATTAACAATGCCGGTTTTGATGTTGATAGTGCCAAAGCTACACCTGACAGTTATGCTAAATTGCCGCCTGTTTGCAAACGTGCGGCAGAAGGCGGCGGACAAAAAAAGGGTTCACCACCCTGCAAATTACCACCGAATGAGAGGGCAATGGTAACGGTACCAAAACAAAACAGCGATATTAATAAATAGTTTGTTTTTGCCCATTTTTTTGAGCGGGATATAGCGCAGTCCGGTAGAAAGTCCTGATTGAATCGGGAAAGCCGTTGGTTCAGATCCAATCACACAAAACATTGAATAAAAATCTTGAGTGCGGGATGTAGCGCAGCCAGGTAGCGTGTCCCGACTTGGTCGGGAAGGTAGCTGGTAAGAATATAGTCACCTTAAACATGAAATAAAATCTTGAGCGCGGGATGTAGCGCAGCCCGGTAGCGCGCTTCGTTCGGGACGAAGAGGCCGCTGGTTCGAATCCAGTCATCCCGACTTTTAGCCTTTGCAGTTCTTGCAAAGGCTTTTTTGTTTTTGCCTATATTTAAAAGGAGATGTAACGCAGCCCTGTAGCGCGTCCCGATTCAATCGGCAAGGCCCTGCTTCGAATCCAGTAATCCCGACTTTTAGCCTCTGCAACTTTTGCAAAGGCTTGTTACTTTTACGCATGTTTTACGTTTATATCATTGAATCGGAAACCACAGGCAAGTGGTATTATGGTTATACGGAACGGTTGGAAGAAAGAATAAAAGAGCACAACTTTAATAACGGTCATTTTACCGGCAACGCAGGACCTTGGAAACTCATTTTCAAAAGAAACTTTACAAACAAAACAGATGCATTGGCTTTTGAAAAATTATTGAAGAAGAGTAAAAACAAAACTTACTTATTGCGTACCTACGCTGTTTATTTTCTTACTACTTAAGATTATCTTTTTTATGCAAATCCAAAACTGTTGCCTTCAGGCTTGTTTGGTTGAATGAAGAGAGATGCACTTAAAAAGAAATCACTCATCTTTACGCATACTTCAAATTGAATGGTATGAAAAAATTTCTTTTCGGTTTCCTCCTGTTCATGGCATCTCATTCCAATGCGCAAACAGTCATTCCTCTTTATCAAGGCGCAGCGCCAGGTTCTGAAAACTGGAATTGGAATGAGACGCAAATCAAAACTGATATTGGCACCATCGTAATGGATGTTTCGCATCCATCACTCACCGCTTTCGTTCCATCCAACCCCAATGGCACTGCGGTTATTATTGCCCCCGGCGGTGCTTTTCATGCGTTGGCTTTCGACTTAGAAGGAACCGAAGTTGCCAAGTGGTTAAACAGCAAAGGAATTACTGCTTTTGTGTTGAAATACCGCATCGTTCACAATGATCCTGCACATCCTGAAAACAGCATTGGTAATTTGATGGCAACAAAAAATTTTAAAAAACTGGACTCGCTCAATTCACAGGTTGTACCACTTGCCATGCAGGATGGTTTAACTGCGGTAAAATATGTGCGTGAACATGCTGCAGAATATAAAATAGACAAAAACAAAATTGGCTTCATGGGCTTTTCAGCCGGAGGAACGGTAACTATGTCGGTTGTTTATAATGCAACCGATGAAACCCGTCCCAACTTTATTGCACCCATTTACGCGTATGAAGGCGCAATTATTGGTTCAATAGTACCAGCGGTTAAAACACCTATATTCATTGCAGCAGCAAGCGATGATGATTTGGGTTTAGCAACGCACAGCGTACATATTTATTTGAAATGGCTGGAAGCGAACCAGCCTGCAGAATTGCACATGTATGAAAAGGGCAAACATGGTTTTGGAATGAAGAAACAAAATCTTCCTGTTGATACATGGATTGAAAGATTTGGAGATTGGCTGAAGATGCATGGGCTGATAAATAAATACTCTTCAGGGGATAAATCGTAAATAAGCCAAACGTGATAATAATTTATGATGTTGGCAAAACAAATACAAGGGCTTAAAGACTTCTTTGCTAAATATGGATCCTATATTTTTTACCCGCATCACTAATCGTTATAAAACAAGGTAAAAACAAAAAAGCGTTCCTTTAATCATTCGTTTTAGATGCCTAAACAATAGAAATTTTTTTTGTTCCGATTATATCTCTATTTTGCTGCCAACTAATTTGCTTGAAAAAAGCCATTTCTATATTACTGCTTTCTATTCATCTGTTCAGTATTGGCGGGTACAAGCTGTTTTTTTCGTTGGCTGAAAAGGAAGCCAACCAGCAAATGATTGCTTCTCTTGATAACAACAATTATGGCGAAAACGAACTGATACAAATAAAGGTTGCTTTGAACATGCCTTATCTTATTAGCAACAAAAATTATGAACGTTGTAACGGTCAGGTTGAACTCCATGGCATTCAATACAACTATGTAAAGCGTAGGGTGAACAACGATACAATGTATTTGTACTGCATTCCCAATCAACAAAAAACAAAGATCAGCGACACCAAAAATTTATATGCAAAACAAAACGCAGACAATCCATCCGGTAAGTCTGAACAGCCCGCTATAAAGAAGATCAGTTTTTTCAGCGATTACAATATTGGTGCGTTGAATTTTTGCTTTAAGAGTTATCATTCTTCATCTCCTCATCCCATTTCCATCAATTGTCTTCCCATTCTAAAAGGCTTTACTACAAAGCATTTGCAGCCACCCGATTTGTTTATTTAAGGTTCGTCATTCTTTTCTTTCATGCAGTTGCGTGTAGCCATTACACGTGTCTGTTATTACGACTTAAATAAACATTACAATGCCTTATATTCCATTAGAAGAGCATTTGCCGGGCATTACCGGTTTGCTCGAATATGATAAAGTAGCGGCTGCACCCATCCGTGAACTGACACAAATTTTATTGCGTGGCGAAAGTACATTAACCGAAGGCGAGCGCGAGTTGATTGCAACCGTTGTTTCAAATGGCAATCAATGCAAATTTTGTACGGCTGCCCATACGGCTGCGGCTGATATTTTATTGGGTGAAAATGAAACAACAAAAGCGGTAAAAACAAACGTCGCCACAGCGCAGGTAAGTGATAAAATGAAAGCTTTATTAACCATTGCATCCATGGTTCGCGAAAGTGGCAAAGCGGTTACCAAAGAAGCCATTGATAAAGCAAAAGATGAAGGTGCCACCGATATTGAAATTCACGATACCGTTTTGATAGCCGCTTTGTTTTGTTTGTACAATCGTTATGTGGATGGATTGGCAACTGTAACGCCCAACAATCCCCAGTTTTACGAAGGATTGGGAGAGCGTTTACAAAAGCACGGTTACAATCGTTTGCCGCAGGGTTATGATCATTTAAAGAACCATAAACCTGTAAACAAATGAAGCCAGCCGTCATGAATATTGAACGCAATGCAATCGCTGTAGAAGCATTGCATCCCCAAAAATCAACCGGAAAAAGAAATCTTGCCGTTGCTTTCATCATTTGTTATATCAGCATTATGTTTAGCGGTATTTCGTCAATGCTGATGTCGGTGTATCTGCCCGTTGCCGTGAAAGATTTATTGGGCAATGTATCCGATGAAAAAATGAATTATATCAGTGCTTATCTCAATTCTATTTTCATTTTTGGAAGCATGTTTGGCGGTTTTGCGTGGGGGTTTATCTGCGATAAAATTGGTCGCTCAAAAGCTGTTAGCCTTTCAACCGGTTTGTATGCCTTATTCACTGTTCTCACCGCATCATCATCTTCCTGGTTGCTGGTTGGCGTTTATCGCTTTCTCACTGGCTTTGGCATTGGTGGTGTATTGGTTACCACCAATATTCTGATTGCAGAAATATGGCCCAAAAAAAACAAAGCCGTTGCATTAGGCATTGTATCCGCAGCTATGCCGGTTGGCTTTATCATTGCAGGCGCAGTAAACAATTTGATACCGCATTGGCGAACCGCATTTCTCTCCGGCATTGTGCCATTTATTACTTCTATCATTGCGCTTTTTATTTTATCAGAATCTGAAAGCTGGAAGCAAACTCATCATGCAACAAACGATCAATCGCAACCATCCATTTTTTCAACTGATTATAAAACAAATCTTGTACATGGTTCCATTGTTTTTGGCACCATGCTGATTGGTTTATGGGCTGTGTTTTCATGGACGCCAACATGGGTGCAAAGCGTAACGCCCGATAGCAACAGAGCGAACGAACTGCGTGGCACAACAATGATGATTTTAGCTGTATCGGGTTTGGTTGGATCTCTTGTTTCAGGTTGGATTGTGAATGCATTGGGTATGCGCAAAACAATGATGTTGTGTTTTGCCGTTTGTTTTATCATGACGGCTATTGTTTTTAAATTAAATACTTCTGTTACCAACACAACGTTGAGCCAAATGAGTGTACTGGCCATTTTTTTTGGAATCAGCCAGGGCGCTTTATCCGTTTATATTCCATCATTGTTTCCTACCGGAGTACGGGCTTCAGCCACCGGATTTTGCTTTAACATCGGCAGACTTTTCACAGCAACCGTTGTTTTCTTCATAGGTGCGCTCGTAACCATTCTTGGCGGTTATGGCAACGCTGTTTTCATTTTTTCATTCATTTTTTTAATCGGTTTTGTTACAACCTTCCTGTCTAAAAAAAGGGCAAATCCAAAAGCAGAGCCTTTCTAATTTGGACAAAAAGGATTTTATATTAAACATTTCAAATCACACATTTATTATGGCACACATTAACGTACCGGAAGGTGTAGCGGGCATACGCAGCCTTGTACAATTTCGTCCTGAAACAGGCAAACCTTTATATGAGTTAGCCCAAGTTTTATTAAGAGGTGATTCAACTTTAAGCGAAGCCGAACGTGAGTTAATTGCCGCTTATGTATCGAAAAGAAACGATACTATGTTTTGTATGATGAGCCATGCAGCAGCATCAAGAGAATTGTATGGTGATGATAAAAACATTGTTGATGATGTATTGAAAAATGCGGCAAAAGCAAACATCAGCGATAAAATGAAATCGCTGCTAAACATTGCAGGCAAAGTACAAATGCTCGGCAAAGAAGTAACGCAACAAGATGTTGATGCAGCAAGGGCCGAAGGCGCAACCGACAAAGAAATTCACGATACCGTTTTGATTGCTGCGGCATTCAGCATGTTCAACAGATATGTTGACGGATTGGCAAGCTTTACACCAACTGATGAAAAAGATTATGAAGCCATGGGCAAGCACATGGCAGAGAAAGGTTATGTGCCGCCCCAGCCACATAAGGAGAATCAAATTCAAAACTTATAATGTAAAACTTAAACTTGTTTTTATGGCTTTTATCAACTTAGAAAATGACTTGCCCGGCATTCGCGGTCCTATGCAATACAGCCCTGAAACTGGCAAAGCATTGAACGAATTGGCAGAAATTTTACTGCATGATGATAACAACACATTATCGCGTGGCGAACGCGAAATGATTGGTGCTTATGTATCATCTCAAAACGATTGTTTCTATTGTCAGAATGTGCACGGCTCGTTAGCACAATATTATTTTGGCTGCGATATGCAGATGATTGATGACATTAAAAAAGATTTCGCGTCAACATCCATCTCACCAAAATTAAAAGCCTTGCTAAGTATTGCTGGCAGCGTGCAAAAAGGCGGCAAGTATGTAACGGAAGAACAAATCAAAAAAGCAAAAGAAGAAGGTGCAACAGATAAAGAAATACACGACACCGTTTTGATAGCGGCTGCCTTCTGTATGTTCAATCGCTATGTAGATGGATTGAATACATGGGCGCCGCAAGACCGGCAAGCGTATGTTGACCGTGCAGAGATGCGCGCAAAAGATGGTTATTCAAACATGAATGTAAACAAGTAAAAATTTATCTATGAAAATAAGAACAGAACCTGTTGGCAGCGTACCACGACCCAAATATTTGGTTGATGCATTGCTGGCATTTTCACAACAACAAATAAGCGAAACTGAATTACAACAACTTTCAGATAAAGCTTTAAAAGAAACAATTCAACGTTTTGAAGAAACAGGCTCGCCGGTGATAACAGATGGCGAACAAACAAAACCAAGCTTCGCAACATATGCGATAACCGACATAAAAAATCTTTCTCCCAATGGTGTTGTGATTCCTTTTGCTGATGGGCATACACGGCAATTGCCAACCATAACGTCCGGTCCTTTTCATTACACAACCTATGCAGATTCTTTTTTAAAGAAAGCAAAACAGTTAACAACATTGCCTGTTAAGCAAGCTGTAATTGCTGTGTCTGCAATAAGCTTGTTATATCCTCAGGAAGGTATTGCAGGTTATTCGCATGAACAGTTCATCAATGATTTGTTGAATGAAGCTGAGGCTGATATCAGACGATGTTTGAACAATGGCGCATATAATGTGCAGATTGATTTTACAGAAGGAAGATTGGCTCTCAAGCTTGATCCATCGAAAGGTTTATTGAAATCATTTATTGATTTAAATAATAAAGTGCTTGCACGATTTTCTGCAGAAGAAAGAAAAAGAATTGGTGTGCATTCCTGTCCTGGCGGAGATCACGATTCTACGCACAGTGCAGATATTTCTTATGCTGATCTCTTGCCATTGTTGTTTGAATTAAATGCCGGCAATTTTTATTTGGAATATGCAGGTGAAAAGAACAAGCAGGATGTGTTGCAATCTATCAAAGAAAATATCCGCCAAAACCAAACTGTGTTTCTTGGTGTTACAGATGTATTGAATCCGCACATAGAAACGCCCGAAGAAATACGCGATACAATACTGGAAGCTGCAGAAAGGCTTCCGTTGCAACAACTTGGCACAACAGACGATTGTGGCTTCTCTCCTTTTGCTGATGATATTTCAACATCAAGAGATACTGCGTTTGCAAAAATCAAAGCTCGTATAGAAGGAACAAAACTGGCTGAACAAAAACTTTCTTAGAATGATCAGTTATAAAAAAAGCAGTCTTTTAGCTTTCATTATTATAAGCACCTTACATGCTTATAGCCAAAAGTTCAGCGCAAGCTTTACGTCATCTGCATCCACTGAAAACTTTTCCGGCAAAGTGATTTTGTATTTATCAAAAGAATCAAAATCGCCAAAAGATGAAATGGTTGGTGTTGAAAAATTTCCTTGCTTTTCTATCACCGTTACTAATGTAAATCCGAATGAGAAAGTTGTGTTTGATGATAGCGCTGTTGCTTATCCTGCTAAACTTTCTGATATAGAAAGAGGCCAATATTACGTTGAAGTTGTTTGGGATAAAAATGAAGGCGGACGTTCTGTTGCCAACAGTCCCGGTAATATATATAACGCTGCAATAACCGTTCAGCTTACAAAAAACACGGATGTAGTTTTCAATGTTGTTTGCAACGATGTTGTGAAAGAAAAAAGCTTTACAGAAACAAAATTTGTAAAAGAATTGAAATTGCCATCAGCATTGCTTACTGCATCGTATAAAAGAGCAACAACTATCAACGCGGCTATCTTGTTACCGAAAGAATATTATGATCAGCCACAACGAAAATTTCCGGTGTTGTATTGGATCTCGGGTTATGGCGGAGATTATCATAATTATTCAGGAAGCAATGATCCTTCTTTACCAATTGATACTACGTCGTGCATAAGAGTTTATCTTGATGGTAATTGTTCGCTTGGCCATTGTGTGTATGCAAACAGCGATAACAATGGTCCCTGGGGCGATGCACTAACACAGGAATTGATCCCACAGGTTGAAAAAACATATAGAGCTAATAGGGCAAGATTTCTTACCGGGCACAGCAGCGGCGGCTGGACTGTTTTATGGCTGCAAACACACTATCCAAAAGTGTTTGATGGGTGCTGGTCAAGTTCTCCTGATCCCGTTGATTTCAGAAGTTTTCAGCAGGTGAATTTGTATGAAGACAAAAATATTTTTTATACAAAAGATAGTTCGGTAAGGGCTGCGGGAACCATTGCTGGCCGCTTTCCGTGGATCACGATGAAAAACATGTATGCCATGGAGCATGTGATTTATCGGGGTGAGCAGATGCATTCTTTTGATGCAGTCTTCAGCGTAAAAAATAATGATGGAACTCCACGAAGATTAATCAATGAAACAACCGGCGAAATTGACCCTGTAACTGTTGAGCATTGGAAGAATTATGACATCTCGTTGTATGTAAGAAGCAACTGGCAACAGCTCCAACCTGATCTTAAAGGAAAGATAAGAGTGTCGGTAGGCAACCAGGATAATTTCTTACTCAACTATGCGGTGCATTTATTCGATGATGAAATGAAGAAAATAAATGCAGGGTTTGTTTTTGCCTATTATCCCGGCGATCATTTTACAGTGTCAACACCCGAATATAAAACAGCGGGTTATCAGTTCCTTGAACAGAAATACAATGAAATTAAAAACAAATAATATCAATTAATCAAACAAAAACAAATTATGCCACACATTGATGTAGATCCGGCCTTACCGGGAATAAGACAGCTAATGGCTTTCAGTCCCGAAACCGCAGAGCCAATGGGAACGCTTGCCAACCTAATGTTGCGCACGAACGAAGGTTTAAGCATGGCTGAAAGAGAAATGATTGCCACTTACGTTTCGTATCTCAACGATTGCTTTTATTGCCAGCAATCACACGGCGCTATTGTTACCTGTTATTTGAATGATAACAACGAACTGGTTGAGCAAGTCAAAAAAGATTTTGGAAATGCCGATATCTCAGACAAACTAAAAGCATTATTAACCATTGCAGGAAGTGTACAAAAAGGCGGCAGGCACGTAACCGAAGGCCAAATTGCAAAAGCAAAGGAAAAGGGCGCAACAGACAAAGATATTCATGATACAGTGCTTATCGCTGCTTTGTTCTGCATGTTCAACCGTTATGTGGATGGACTTGCCTCTAACACACCAAGTGACCTTTCTTCTTATCCTTCAAGAGCCAAACAAATTGCAGAACATGGATATGGAAATTACATTTTCTCATCACCACAGCCAGCTTAATTATTTCAAAAAAATATTGCATTTCAAAACGCAAACATCAAAACACAAATGAAACAATTGCTTATTCAGATTATAGTCTCTTCACTTTTGGTTTTGCCCCTTTTTTCCGTCGCGCAAAATGGCGCAGTTAGTTTAAAAGTGAAAGAATCCAACGGGCAGCCAATAGCCAATGCCAGCATTTTAGTTGATAAAAAAAGAACGTTGATAGCCGATGCACAAGGTTCAATCCTAATTCCAAATGCAGCCAATTCAATCATCACAATTAGCGCAACGGGCTTTAAAACAAGAACAATAAAAGCAGATACACTAACACAAACTGCAATTGTACTTCAGCAAGACGTTGCCAATTTAGATGAAGTGGTTGTAACCGGCTTATCAACCACAGTAAAAAGAAGAAATCTTGCCAATGCGGTTGCCACCATTTCTTCTAAAGAGTTAAGCGGCACGGCTCCTGCACAAACCTTGGATGCAGCACTGGAAGGTAAAATTCCCGGCGCTTACATCAACTCAAATTCAGGCGCACCGGGCGGTGGCACTTCGGTAAAGCTGCGCGGCGTTACATCGGTGTATGGCAACACACAACCCTTGTATGTGGTAGATGGTGTGTTTGTTGATAACAGCGTTACCTCTGCCGGTATAAACGCGGTTACTTCAGCCGCTGCCGGCGGCTCGCCCACTTCAACGCAGGACAACCCTTCCAGCCGAATTGCCGACATCAACCCTGAAGACATTGAAAACATTGAAATTTTAAAAGGAGCATCCGCAGCCGCCATCTATGGTTCAAGAGCAGCCGCCGGTGTTATTCTCATCACTACAAAAAGAGGCAGACAAGGCAAAACTTCTGTTTCCGTTTCACAGGATTTGGGTTTGATAACAGCCAGAAAACTATTGGGTGTAAGACAATTTACCGCTGATCGCGCTGCAAGTTTATCAAGCGATAGTGCTACCAGCGCAGCCCTTCGGCAGGAGTTTTTAGATGCACAGAAAGCGGGACATATTTACGATTATGAAAAAGAAATTTATGGCAATACCGGCTTTGCAAGAAACACTGATTTAAGCCTGACAGGTGGCAATGAACAAACCTCCTTCTACTTTTCTGCCAATCAAAAAGATGAAGGCGGCATTGTAAAAAATACGGGGTATCGCAACACTGGTTTTAGGCTGAATGTTGATCATCACATTACCGACAAAATCAAAATTGGTGTAAGTACCAATTACATAAACTCTTCTGCCGACAGAGGTTTGTTTGGTAACGACAATGCTGGTGTAACAACAGGCATCGCCCTATCATCCACACCATCTTTTGTGCAGTTGCACCCAGATGCTGAAGGCAATTATCCGGTAAATCCGTTCGCGGCTGCCAACCCATTACAAACCATTGCCTTGATGAAAAACAACGAATCAGTCAATCGTTTTATAACAGGTTTAAATTTCGATGCTGTTTTACAAAGCAGCAGCACCAGCACAACAAGATTCGTTGCCCGCGGCGGTTTCGACTTTTACAATCTTCAAACCAGTGTTTTGTTTCCCGGCACATTGCAATGGCAGGCAATCAATAAAGGCACATCCATACAAGGATTTACAAAAAATTTAAACACCAATTACATCGCTTCCCTGGTAAATACAATCAGTGCTAGAAATGTTACGCTCAATACTTCAGCCGGTGTAACGCAGGAAACAGGCGATTACAACAACCTCTTGAATGTTGCCACACAGATCATCGCAGGGCAAAGCAACGTCAACCAGGCGGGTGCTTTAAACGCCACACAGTTTCGCAATCAATACCTCAATACAGGCATTTTTGTTCAGGAAGAAGCTAATATCAGCGATGCGGTTACACTAACGGCTGGTGTTCGTTTCGACCGTAGCAGCAACAACGGTGATGCAGGTAAATTTTATACCTATCCAAAAGGCGGTTTGTCGTGGAATCTTACCAAAACGGGCATTGTAAAAGAAGGCTTTTTTAATAATGTTAAGTTGCGTGCAGCTTACGGCGAGGCGAACAATGTGCCTGTATATGGAAGCAAGTTCACTGGCATGGTTATCTCAAACATCAATGGCAACCCGGGCGTATTGGTAAGCACTCAGGAAGGCGATCCAAATATCAAACCTGAACGGCAAAAAGAATTAGAAGCGGGTATTGATTTCAGTGTATTGAACAGCCGCCTTGGTTTTGAAGCTACTTACTACAACAAAAGCATTTCCGACTTTTTGATGTTGCAAAGTTTGCCTTCTTCATCTGGCTTCACAAGCAAATGGGTAAACGCCGGCGACCTTCGCAACCGTGGTGTTGAGTTGGGCATGAACGCGGTGCCTGTTCAAACCAAAAATATTACATGGAATACTTCGGTTAATTTTTGGTTCAATCGCTCTAAAGTTACCCGCTTAACCATACCGCCCATTCCACAAGGTTCGTTTGGTTATGTGCTCGGTTCATTTCAAATTGAACAAGGAAAATCGGCTACACAAATTGTGGGTTTGAATGGCCATGGCGTTGGTGTGTTGGGTGATGCAGAACCGAAATTTCAAATGAACTCGTACAACGAAATCACGTTCTTTAGGAAATTGAGTTTACGCTTTTTAATTCATTGGAAACAAGGCGGCGACAACATCAATCTTACTTCCTTAGAAAATGATTTTGGCGGAACAAGTGCTGATTACGATAAAGTAACCAACAAGCAAGGTTTGCCCGATGCCATCTATCGCATTTCGCAAATTGGAACCAATGCCCAGGTGTTTGTGCAGGATGCAAGCTACCTGCGTTTGCGCGAAATCGGTTTGTATTATTTGTTCGACAAGATTGGTGGCAATGTGGTAAAAAGCATCCGCATTGGCGTTTCGCTCAACAACTATATTACCATTACGCATTACAAATCGTACGACCCCGAAGTGTCGAACTTTGGCTTTAGTTCTACGCAACAAGGGTTAAGCACAGGTCTTTCAACAGGCGTTGATGTTGACCCTTATCCTGCCAGCAAACGTGCAGAACTTCATATTTCATTCAGCTTTTAAACAACAATCATTTTGTGATGAAAAAGATATTTTATATACAAACATTGTTATTGTTTGTTTTTACCGCATTTTTCGCGTCCTGTAAAAAAGATTACGGCAATTTAAACGGGCCAACTGTTGAAGCTTATCAAAAGGACGCAACGGTTGCAGAATTAAACAACTTAGTAAGCGGTACTGAATCCGGTATGCGCAATTCAATTGCTTTTTATCTGGATGATATTGGCATCATTGGCAGAGAAGTATATCATTTCTCTACTTCAGAGCCACGCTATGTTACCGACTTGTTAGGCGCAAGCAATGCAACATTGAGCGGTAGTAATTTTTACATTTCAACACCCTGGGCTTCTCGTTATAGAGTTGCGAAGAATTGCAACATCCTAATTAGTGCTGCCAACAACACAACGCTTGCAACTGCTGCACAGAAAAAAGGATACACAGGTTTTGCAAAAACAATCGAAGCGTACCAGCTTTTGATGAATTTAAATTTGACAGATTCCAATGGCATTCGCATTGATGTTTCCAATCCGGATAAATTGGGACCTATTGTAGATTACAATACAGCTCTTACAGCTATTTCAGCATTATTAGATGATGGAATGAATGATTTAAATGGTGCTGACGTTGCCTTTCTCCTGGCGGGCTTTGGTCAGTTTAGCGATGCGGCTGGCTTAATCAAATTCAACCGTGCACTGGCAGCCAGAGTAGATGTTTACAACCAAAAATGGAGCGACGCTTTAACGGCTTTGAGCCTGTCGTTTTTCGATTTGAATGGTGATTTTGCAACCGGCGTTTATCATGTATTCGGAACCGGTTCAGGCGACCAGTTGAACCCTGTATTTATTCCGCAAAACCAAAACGGCGAAGTGCGTGTTGCGCATCCTTCTTTTGCTGCACAGATTTTACCGAATGATGATAGAATTGGCAAAGCCACTTTGCGCACTTCTACTGCATCCATACCGGCAGGCTTAAGCAGCAATCGTGATGTTTGGGTTTATACATCAAGCACAGCGCCCATTCCTATAATACGAAATGAAGAATTGATTTTAATTGATGCTGAAGCTAATATTCAGCTTGCCAATTTTGGCGAAGCCATCAAAGCATTGAATGCCATTCGTACAAAACATGGATTGCCGAATTATAGCGGAGAACAAACACAATCTGCGTTGATTGATGAAATGCTGTACGAACGCCGGTATTCATTGTATTTTGAAGGTCATCGCTGGATTGATATGCGCCGCTACAATCGTTTGAATCAATTGCCTTTGGACAGACCGGATGATAATGTATGGACTGAATTTCCTTTGCCGGTAACGGAACAATAGCATTGAGCTGTGAGCAATGAGCTTTGAGCTACGAGTTTTGGTGTAAAAACAAACTTGCTGAATTGTTTTCCCCTCGCAGCTCAAAGCTCATAGCTCACAGCTTTTCAAACTACAAAAACATCAACTTCTTATATGAAAGGTTGGCTCATTACGATTGGTTTCATCTATTTAATCGCACTTGAAATATTGCGTGTGTATTTCATCATGCCGTTTCCGGGCAGTCAGCACACAAACACAATTGATATTGCTTATTTTATTGACAGAAATATTGTTTGGCTTCGCCTTTTTGGTTTTGCCATTATTTTGATGCCATTGGTGTCTGTTTTACAGCAAAACAAAATTGGGAAGAAAGTACTTGTTGTTGCCGTATTGATATTTTATGGCGTCATAGCTTACGCATTCAATTTTAAGTTTCTCGCAGATAAAATGTTTTATCAGCCCAAAAACAAATTGCTGGTAAGCGCATTATCCGATACCACCAACAGAAACCATTTGATTATCGGCGTTGCTATAAATAATGAAGCAAAAGCGTACCCTATCGAGGTGATCGGTTATCACCACCAGGTGCGCGATACCGTTGGCGGCGAGCCGGTGATGATAACCTATTGCACCGTTTGCCGAACCGGCAGAGTGTATAGTCCTTATGTAAACGGCAAGCCTGAGAACTTCCGCCTTGTAGGTATGGATCATTTCAATGCCATGTTTGAAGACGAAAGAACCAAAAGCTGGTGGCGACAGGAAAGTGGTGAAGCCATTGCAGGCAAATTAAAAGGAACAATTTTGAGCGAAGTTCCATCACAACAAATGGCGCTGGAAGACTGGCTAGCATTGCATCCGGCCAGTTTTGTTTTGCAACCCGATTCAAGCTTTAGGAAAGAGTACGCCGATTTAAAAGGTTACGACGAAGACACATTAAAAAGCAGCTTAGAAAAGCGCGACAGTGCATCATGGAAATTCAAATCCTGGGTAATTGGTGTAAAAACAAACAATCAATACAAAGCATACGATTGGAACGAATTGGCAAAGAAAAAAATCATTGAAGATTCATTTGCCAAAACGCCCCTGTTGTTAACCATGAATGCGAATGAACGAAGTTTTTATGTGTTGAACCGAAATACACCCAACGGTATTCTGCATTTTACTTACGACAGTTCAAAACACATCTTATTAGATGATAAAACCGGCTCAACCTGGAGCATTAACGGAACCTGTATTGATGGTTCAATGAAAGGCGAGCGTTTACAAACGGTACAAGCTTACCAGGAGTTCTGGCATTCGTGGAAAGCATTTCATGGTTAAATCTAAATGGCTGGCTTTTTCTTTCAATGGGTAAGAAGTTGTAAAGAAGTGAGTGGCTACAAAAGCTATTAGCAGTGAATCATTTTAAAAATTCAGCCTTTCGTCATTCCCCCCGACAATGCTGTTGGGGCCGCCGTTTGGTTTTGCACATATTTTGTGATTAGGGGCGGCTTTGCCTGCCTACCGGACAGGCAGGTGCGGAACCTGTCTGCCGACAGGCAGGTATGATGATTATTTAATGAAGATGTTTGAATGAAATATTGGTGCTTACCACATACTTACTTGTTCAAACTTTTAAGATCAGATTCCGCACAAAGCCCTCATGAAAGTGATTTATGAAAACTGCGTGTTGAGGGCATCCCGATGAATCGGGACAAGACTTGCGGAATGAAGAGAGGCTGACGTTTCATACTGAGTCAATAACTACAAACGCCCGTTTTCTCTTCTAACAGGTCTTGGATTTGCTTTAATAAATCGTTTTTATGAAAGGGCTTTTCTATGAAGCCGTTTGCATTGGCATTGAACCAATCATCGCCTTCACATTTTGATGCCGACATTACCAAAATAGGTGTGTTGGCAAACTGCCCGCACATTCTTAGTTGTTTGCACACTTCTAAACCATCTCAGTTTCCCAAATGCCGGTCAAGAAGAATGATGTTGGCGTCATCGTGCTTATGCTCATAAAGCGGTTCGGGATTTACCAAGACAATGGTGTTGTAACCCGCCCTCTCAAAAATTAATTGAACAACATCCTGCACACCGTAATCGTCATCAACAATTACAATTTTTTTCTCTTTCATATGTTTGCAGCTTTTCTCATGCAACACGTTTGGATTAGCAGTACGAACGATTCTTTACTCTGTGGGTAACATCATAGTAAAGGTTGAGCCTTTGTCTTTCTCGCTTTTTACGGTTATCGTTCCCTTATGTCGTTTCATGATTTCCATTGAAATATACAAGCCTAAGCCAAGACCCGGATAAGAGCGTGCCATTGGATTGTCGGAACGGAAGAATCTTTCAAACAAACGCGCCACTGTACCCTGAGACATGCCGATACCAAAATCGGTAACGGAAATAACAATCTTGTTTTCTTCGTGTTTCGCGTTCACCAAAATTTCGTTAGACTTGGGTGAGTACTTGATAGCATTGGAAAGAAGATTGGTAAGTACCTGACCGATGCGTTCCTTATCGCCGCTGATGGCGGGAAGTTTGGAAACGGTAAGACGAATGGTATGCTGCCTTGCAGTTCTCTGCATTTCCTCAACCATATTGTCAATTAACTCTTCAACGCTAAATTTCTCTATCGTTAGGTGCAATTGTCCTTCCGATACTTTGGTTACATCCAGCAAATCTTTAATGAGTTTGGTTAACCTATCTACCTGGTTGTCTAATTTAGCCATGAGTCTGGCTGAATTAACATCCTTGGCTTCGCTAAAGGTTTCCTGCAATATTTCGGCATAAGCTTTAATGCTGGTAACAGGTGTTTTCAACTCATGGCTGGCGATGCCAAGAAACTCATCTTTTTGTTTTTCCACTGTTTTACGGTCTGTAATATCGAAAATAACACCTGCCGCGCTTTGGTATTTTCCTTCCTCGTTTTTGAAAGCACGTCCGAAATAATAAATCCAGCAGATGGAACCATCGGTATGTTTTACGCGGGCTTCAAGTTGAAAGATTCCGTTTACCTCGAGGTTGTTATAGGCTTCGTCAAACTTGGGTTTGTCTTCTTCAATTATATTTTGCTTTGCTTTCACAGGGCTCCATTCCTCCTGCCAGGAAACAAATCCCAACAATTGATCGTGGCGGGGGCTGCGGTTCGTATCTCTGGTAATCAAATCCAAATCCCAAACACCCATTTGTGCGGCATCAAGCGCCGTGTTCAGGCTGTGTTGTACCGATAACAATTCCTCTTCCGCTTCCTTTTGCTTTGTACTATCGAACATTACGCCCGTCATTCGGGTTGCTTTGCCCTCTTCACGTTCCGTTACACGCCCGTAACCCGTCATCCAACGAATACGGCCATTGTCTTCGCGTACAATGCGAAATTCAGCAAAGTACACACCGGTTGTTTCTGCCGCCTCAAACAATTGCTTTTTTACATAAGCAAGGTCTTCTTCATGAATCTGCGATAAAAAATCTTCCGGTGTTTGCAAACTGTCCTCAAAGGATTTTCCAAAGAGTTGAAAGTGCTGTTCGTTCCAGGCAATTTCATCTGTGTTCATATTCCAGTCCCAGGTTGCCAATTCGCCTGCTTCAATGGCAATGCGGTACCGTTCTTCCGAGTCGCGCAGGCCTTCTTCTGCTTTCTTACGTTCGGTTATGTCTCTGTAATTGGCAACAAGACCGTTGATACTTGGATCGTGAAAGAGGCTGGTAAATGTACCTTCCAACCAACGCCATTCGCCTTCTTTGTGCAAATAACGATGCTGGATAAAAATGCTTTCTCCCGGGCTTTTGAGCAATTTTTCGAACACTTCTTTACAAAGAGGCAGGTCGTCCGGATGAATTCTGTTCTCTGTTTGCGGGTTGTGACCCACAAATTCATCAACCTTATAACCGGTTATGGGTTCAATGGAAGGGCTGGCGTAAGTAATAACGCCGTCTTTATTGCTGATGGTAATAACATCCGTTCCTTTATCAATAAGGGCGCGGAAACGCTGTTCGCTTTTGTGCAAAGCTTCCTGCGCTTTTTTCTCTTCGGTTACATCGCGGGCTACTTTTACAAACCCGGTAATTTTACTGTCGCGGATGCGAGCCATTACGCCGCTGATAAAAACCTTCGAGCCATCTTTACGCTGGTGCCAGCGTTCGTCAATGGCACGTCCGTCTGTTCTTGCTGTTTGCCTTTCTTCTTCTGGTCTGCCCCTCTTTTTGTCTTCGTCAGTAAAAATAATGTCTCCGTTCTGCCCGATGGCTTCTTTTAGAGTAAAACCAAATATGCGTTCAGCACCGGTATTCCAGCTTTTGATAATGCCGGTGCTATCGAAAGTGATGATTACATAATCAACAGCACTCTCCATGGTAACGCGAAGCAGTTCTTCGGATTCGCGAATGCGGACTTCCCCCTCTTTACGTGCGGTAACGTCAGTGGCAGCTCCAAACCATTCGGCAATTACTCCAGCTTCGTTGAAAAGAGGTACAGCGCGGGAAAAGGCCCAGCCAATGGTGCCATCTGCACGATACACCTGGTGCTCTAATTCAAATACCGTTTTGTTCCTGATAGCTTCGGAAATAGCGGTATGTACGCGCGGGTGTTCGCTTTCCGGAATATACCGTGTAAACCAGGTACGTGTAGTATCTTCTGTATTGGCAAGAAAGGAACTACCTTTTAAGTAATACATTTCAAGCCAGTCTGCACTCATGCGATAGATAACATCGCTGGAGGCAGTTACAAAGGCACGAAACCGTTCATCGCTTTTGCGCAGGGCTTCATCGGCTGCTTTGCGTTCAGTAATATCAATAAAAGTAAGTACCACGCCGTTAATGCGGTCTTCTTCAGTGCGGTACGGTTGCGCCCGCATTAGGTAAATGGTACCATCGGCGGTGCGTACTTCACGCTCAATCATTTTTAATTTTTCCAGCACCGTTGCCACGTCTTTCTGCAAGCCGTCGTATTCTAATTTGTTGGTGATGTCGGAAAGAGGCCGCCCGGTATCGGCAGGTATCACGTTGAAGATGTCGCAGGCCGCCGGGGTGAACATATTAATTCTAAAATTGCGATCAAGAAAGACTGTAGCAATGTAGGTAGAATTGATAAGGTTTTGAAAGTTGCTGTTGGAAATGCTTGTTTCTTCAACCTTTATTTTCAATTCCTGGTTTACGGTGATCAGTTCTTCGTTGATGGATTGCAATTCTTCTTTGCTTGTTTCCAATTCTTCGGCGGCGGAACGCAGTTCTTCATTCATTGCCTGCAACTCTTCGTTGGAGGCACGCAGTTCTTCAGCCTGCATGTCGTGCTGCTCGGACGTATTGCGAAGCTGCGCTTTAACCTGTATCAGCTCTTGTTCTAACTGGTGAGCCACCGAACCTTCTGAAGTAATTACTTTCGGCACTTCTGTTTCGGCAGCAGTGCCTTGTTCAAACAGCACCAGCATAAAACCACGGGCGGTATCTTGCTGCCGCAACACGGGGCGCACAAGAATGTTTATTGTTTCAATTGTATCATCAATCTTTACTTTTAGCCCACGCGCTTCTACGCTGGCGATGCCCTGCGTTGCGCTGTACAAAGCTGTCCGCAATTCCAAACGAAGCTCGGGGCGAACCAATTTTAATAAGTTCTTCGATGGTTCACCAGCGCCCATTTGCAAATAACGCCCTGCCCGATCGGTAAGATGCAGTATATCATACTCTTCATTTACAATTACCGATGGTGGTGCATACAGTTCCAGCAATTGCTGATGCAAATCAGCAAAACTGATTCTGCCGTTGGTATGGTTATCACTCTCTATCGGAGTGTTATTTTCTTCTTTTTTAATAAACTGAAAAGTGGGAAGCTTTTCAGGAACCGGAAAATGGCGGGAAGCCACCGCGCGGCTTTGGTAAATGTGATAATCCCGGTTTACAGTAGCAAACAAATCGCCGGCACCTTCCACAGATTCGGAACTACCCAGGAAAAGAAAGCCGCCGGGTTCGAGCGCGAAATGAACCGTTTCCAATACCCGCTCCTGTGCCGTGTTGTTCAAATAAATCATCATGTTGCGGCAGGTTACAAGATCGAGATGAGAGAAAGGAGGATCCTTCAATACATTGTGGTTAGCGAACAATACCATTTCTCTTATCTCGCGGCGCACACGATAATCGTCGCCATCCTTAACAAAAAAACGGCGCAACCTGTCGGGAGAGACATCGGCGGCATCATTTAGCGTGTAAACGCCATCTCGCGCAATGGAGAGCGCGGTTTCGTCAATATCAGTTGCAAAAATCTGCACTTTGGGTGCATCCAGCAAGCCGGTTAAGCGCTCAACGCAGAATATGGCAAGCGAATAAGCTTCCTCGCCTGTGGCGCAACCAATTGTCCATAGTCTTATCGAACTACCGGGTCCTTTGTTTTTGAAAATGCGCGGTAACACTTCCTTTTCAATCACATCAAACGCATCGGCATCGCGAAAGAAGTTGGTTACAGAAATTAATAAGTCCTTCAACAAGGCTTTCGGCTCCTCTAAATTCTGGGTTAAGAAGGTAGCGTAAGCGGTAAGAGAAGGAAGGGCATGAACATTAATGCGGCGCTCGATGCGACGCAGCAAAGTGGCGCGTTTGTAATTGGAAAAATCGTGCGTGGTGCGCAGGCGAAGCTGGTTAAATATTTCGCGGAGCGCCTGCTGCTGGTCATCGGTACGTTCAACGTTTTCAACCGCTATTTGTATTGTGCCTAAGCTTTGTTGGTAGGCAATAATTTTGGCAGGTATTTCTGCCACCGGCAATATATCATCAATTAAATCGGTAGCAATGGAATTGCGGGGCATTTCGTTAAAGTGGGCTTCGCGCGGGTTTTGCACAAACGCTGCGCCGCCCCGCTCCTTTATGCGTTTAATACCCATAGAGCCATTGGCACCTGTGCCGGAAAGGATAACACCTACGGCGCGGGACTGATACGCTTCGGCTAACGTGCGGAAGAAAATATCAACCGGCGCACGACGGTCTTCAATTTGCTGGTTAACCGATACTTCTATTTCGTCACGACGTATGGTTAAATGCTTGTTTGGCGGAATTACATAAATATGGTTTCTCTCTACCTTTACTTTTTCCATAACCTGCGCTACAGGTAAGGTTGTGGTTCTTCTTAAAATATCGGCAAGATGACTATCATGGTCGGGCGAAAGATGAAGAATCACTACGTAAGCAATATTGCCATCGGGAGGCGTATTGGTAAAGAATTCCTGCAAGGCTTCGATACCACCTGCCGACGCACCAATGCCAACCACCAGTAAACTATCTTTTGGCGGGATATTTATCCCATTTTCACTTTGTTCGTTTTCTTCAGCCATTAATTTGTTCTGTTCTGTTTTGTTAGCGTTTGCATTTCCGTTCCGTTTTCTTTATTCTCATCACCGTTTGCTATTTCTTCCGACATGTGCAAAAGGCTATCGTTGCTAAGCCGTTCATTGCCCAGGACTGCCTCACGCACTAAGCGCGCACGCTCCTCGGCTTCCTTTGCTTTTTTAAAATACAGAGCGGCAAGCTTGGGATGATTGCCGGCGGCAAAATGATCGCCCGTATTGTTCAGCAGCATAATACTTTCTTCTATTGCCCGCAATGCGCTGTACAAGCCTCCTTCTATTTTTTCGGTTATGGTTGCCAGCAAGCTATCGGCACTAAGGGCATGACCGGTATGACAGCGGTACCGGGTGCGGTTGCCTTCGGGAAAAGTAGAAAGTACGCCGTGGCATTCAGGACAGGTAAATTGCGAATGCTCACCAAAGTTCATAATGCCGCTTTTGAGCGCGTTGCTTTCTTCGGCAATTTTAATTTCGATTGCTGTTCTTTCATCCTGCTTCATTTCATCTTCTTTTTTATCTACTTCTTCGGCAGATAATTCAACCAGCAGTCCGGCTATTTCCTCAACCGAAGCAATGTAATCAACGTCAACTTCGCGAATTGCATTTTCGGGCATGGAAGGAACGGGCGCATCCGTTGGGCTTTGCACAATGGCGAGGCCGCCGTAGTGTTTTACCGTCCACAAACCAGAAGTACCATCGTCCAGCGCACCGGATAATATAACACCGATAACGCGTTTGCCATAATGAAAAGCCGCCGACCGGAACAAAGGATCTACCGCGGGGCGAAACCTGTTTTCCTTTGGGCCGCGGGTAACGCGCATGTAACCATCTTCAAGAAGCAAATGATGATCGGGAGGCGCTACATAAATACGGTTGGGCTGTATTTCCTCCTTGTCGCTCGCATGGCATGCCCAAATGCTATTCACGCGGTTTAATATATGTGGCAATACGCCCTGCACATCGGGCGACATGTGCCAAACAATAAAGATAGAAGCATCGAGGGTAGCGGGCAAATGCTTAACTAAGGTTCTGCACGCTTCAAAGCCACCCGCTGATGCACCTATTACAATGATGTTTCGTTTTTCCATGATCGTTATAAAGTTCTTTATCGTTCTCAACTTATCTGACAAAATAGAATACCAATACTATTGCTTATTCAAAATCGAAGCCATACCGCCCCATTTTGCTTTTTTATTATGAAAATTTGCTGTTTGCTGAAATGTGTTTCTTTGTAAAAGCCTGTTGTAACCAAGCCGTTGTATTACTTTTTTGCGCATTGAACACAAATATTGCTTTACGATGTATGGATGATGGTAAAGAAAAGCGTACGACCAGGTCGAAAGGCTTGCGGATTTTGATGCTTTTATTCTTACGTTGTGTTTGTACTTTTCGTTTACCAAACAGACAGAAAAAACTGTTGGCAAAATGCAGATATGTAGTGCTTTTTTAAGTTATAAAAAATTACGGATGATGTTTTACAGATTCTCTTTGTTTAGCGCGATAAAAGTAAGTAAATGCTTTGCATTTTTAAACAAAGCCGATATAAATAATTTTAACTGAGTATCCGCCTATACGAACCGATATCGTCACTGCGAGGTACGAAGCAGTCTGTGGAATAATAAATGATGATCTATGAATGTTTATTGATAAAACTATTACTACTTATAAACACTATCTATTTGGTAACACAGACTGCTTCGTACCTCGCAGTGACGGCAACAACTGACAAAGGCACAAAGGTTACTGCAAACGGATACTCATTTAATTTTATTTTTCATTGAGTGTACTTATAAAATGCTGTCATCACATTCATTAACTATTCATTTTGCCTTTTTACCAAAAAGATTGTGCTAAGTATTAGAGAAATTGTATTTCATTTCGCCTGAAAGATCGTGCCCTGATTACAAACTGTACACTTTCATCCTTCCGCAAGACTTGCCCCGATTCATCGGGATGCCCTCAACAGAAACCTATCATTTCATCAAAATAGCGAGGGCTTGATGTCGGACACTAAGAAAGTAAAATAAGAAGCAAAGAAAACCACAGGAAAGAATAAAAAAGCCGTAAAAACAAACATCATGATCGCCCCTATTGCATTGGAAATAAAACGGATTACGTTTGCACTTCTATATGGTTACAAAACTTTCTGTTCGGGATAAAAACATAAGCGTTCAATTGGTTGAACATGTGGTAAGAATTACAACCGATGACCAGCTAACCGGCTTGCTGCAACACAAAACAAAAGCCGCGACAGAAGAACTGGTAATAAGGATTAAAACTGAATATAAAAGCTTGTACAACACTCCTTTGAAGATTGTAAACGGCTCAATAGTGGTTGAAATCTGGGGGCATGTATATGCTGATCAGTTTGCCAAATGGATGAAAAAAATCTCTGCTTTTGGTATTGTAAATAAAGTAGCCAATTTTGTTATTTACCATGCGGAAGTGATTGATATTGGCGAGCGCAAATACGATAACAATCGTTTTGTTTGGGATGCGTTAGCCCTTTTCAAACCGGCGATTGCTTTGTTTTTGCCGAAATAAATGATTTGTATTTTTCTATGAATAGACAGAAGATGGGTGGCGAAAAAATATGAACTTTAACACGTAAACTGAAACCTATGAAATTGTCATTTTGTTTCTTTCATTCATCCTTTGTTTTTGCTAAAAAATGGATGTATCTTTTTATCTGCTTAACCATTTATACTGACGCATTGGCGCAATCAAATTTAAAGGTTATTGTGGCTGGATTGAACCACGATCATGTGCACAATATATTAAAAGCCTACACAAACAATCAAGTAACCATTATTGGCATTGCCGAACCGAACAAAGCCCTTTGGAAAAAGTATGGCGCCTTGTATCATTTACCCGATTCTTTGTTTTCAGACAATCTTCAGAATTTGCTCAAAACCAAAAAGCCCGATGCTGTGCTGGGCTACAACGAAGTAGCAGGTCATCTAAGCATTGTGCAAATTTGTGCGCCGCTGCATATTCCGGTAATGGTAGAAAAGCCGCTGGCTGCCACACTGCAACAGGCTAAAGAAATAGAAGCTCTCTCAAAGCAATACAATAGTCCTGTGCTTGTCAACTTTGAAACCACATGGTATCCATCTTATCATAACGTGTACAATACGGTTCAAACCGATAGCATTGGAAAGATAAAAAAGATGGTATTCCATGATGGTCACCAGGGACCAAAAGAAATTGGTTGCAGCCCTGAATTTTTAAGCTGGCTTACCGATCCGGTGCTGAATGGCGCCGGTGCATTAAACGATTTTGGCTGTTATGGTGCCGACCTGATGACTTGGCTGATGCACGGGCAACGTCCGATAGCGGTTACTGCGGTTACGAGGCATTACAAACCCGATGTATATCCAAAAGTGGATGATGATGCCACCATCATCGTTGAGTATCCGGCAGCAACGGGCTTGATTGAAGGCTCGTGGAATTGGCCTTTCAGCATCAAAGACATGGAAGTATTTTGCGAAAGAGGCTATTTGCACGCGCTCGATAATACAAGCATTACCAGCCGCAAGCGTGAAAAGATATTGGGCAGTGAACAAGCCGCAGCATTGCCAGCTCCCATTAATGATCCGATTGCTTATCTAACCGCAGTGCTACATCATCAGTTGACTGCTACGGACGACCTTTGTTCTCTTCCAGTGAACATGATAGTAATGGAAATTTTAGATGCTGCTAAACGCTCAGCAGCCAGCGGCAAGCGCATTGTGCTGTAAGTATAAAGAAACTTTTGTTTTTGCCGCTTTTTCGCTACTCAATTAGATAAGCCGTCACTGCGAGGCACGAAGCAGTCTGTGCTTTATCATTCATACTGTTTATTATTACTCGTCATAACTTACCTCAATCCACAGACTGCTTCGTGCCTCGCAGTGACGATGCTTTGATGCAGTCAGTTACAGCAAGCGGATGGTTGTTAAAAAGGATTCGTTTCATCTATAATAAACTGAGTGTCATACAAAACTTACAGCGTTTCCCCACACTCTACAAAGCCGTAAAAAAGTTGTACTTTTATATAGTTTCTTTATGTTAAACAGAGTGTTGAAAATTTATAAAGATTGTGTGTATGAAAGCATTTCAAAATACATATCTCGGTACAAAACAAAAAGCGCTGGCTATCAACTTAGACCCGCAGATTTACGGCTCGTTTGCCGAGATAGGAGCCGGACAGGATGTGGCTGCTAATTTTTTTAAAGCCGGTGGCTCTTCCGGTACCATTGCAAAAACAATGTCAGCTTACGATATGCTGTTTTCTGATGCCATTTATGGTGCCGAAAAAAAGAAGCGATATGTAAGTGAAAGCAGGCTGAAAGCCATGCTCGAACATGAATATGGTTTGTTGATTGAACGCCTTGCTGAACAAAGGGGCGAAACCACTACTTTTTTTGCATTTTCTGATACGGTAGCCGCTTTAAATTATCACAAAACCAACCAGGGACAAGGCTGGATGGGCGTGCGTTTTCAACTCAAGCCGATGGGTGAATACAACGATGTGGTATTGCATGTAAAATTACTGGACAATGATAACAACCTGCAACAACAGGCGGCTGGTATTCTGGGTGTGAATTTAATTTATGCCTGTTTTAATAATGTCGAAACACCGCTGGCTTTTTTGCTTTCGCTGATGGACGATTTATCGAAAGACCGCATTCAAATTGACATGCTTCGGTTTGAAGGACCCGATTTTAAAAAAGTGGATAACCGCTTAATCAGCCTGCACCTGGTAAAATATGGTTTTTCCGATGCGGCAGTGTTCGGTGCAGATGGCAAAAACCAGCAACCTTCCGAAGTGTTATACAAAAAACATATCGTTGTTGTGCGTGGCAGGTTTCGACCAATTATTAATGTTCACTTAGACATGATAAGTACCGGCTTAACGCGCTTTCTTGAAGAGCCGGATGTTGATAAAGACAACGTTATAGTACTTACCGAACTTACGCTACAAGGACTAAAAGAACGTGATGCAGATTTAACCGCTGACATTGATGAAAAAGACTTTCTTGACCGTGTGGATATTCTATGCTCGCTCGGGCAAACGGTTATGATTTCTAATTTCCATGAGTATTACAAACTGGTAGCTTATTTATCTACCATTACCCGTCTGAAAATAGGTGTGGTATTGGGTTATCCGAACCTGGAATACATTTTTTCGGAAGAACATTATCAAGGCTTACCCGGTGGTATTTTAGAGTCGTTTGCAACCTTGTTTAGCCGCAAAGTGAAGCTTTACATTTACCCAACCTGGCGCGATGGTGTTATACAAAATTGCCAGCGTTTGCAACTGCCTCCTCACCTCATTGATTTATACCGTTATCTCATCACCAACGATAAAATAGAAGACATCCTTGATTACAACAAAAACAATTTGAACATACAAACCGACCGTGTGTTGCAGATGATAAAAGCAAATGAAAAGGGCTGGGAAGAATATGTGCCTGCTGAGGTTGCCACTATGATTAAAGACCGCTGCCTGTTTGGCTTTCCCTGCGAAGTGAAACCTGAAGCAGAAAAGACAAATGCAGGTGAGGGAAGTGTTGAACCAGTTGTAAGTACGGTTTCGTAAATATGATAAGACGCGGCAAAAGATTATAAATTTTCTATCACATCTTTATAGCCTCGTCCAATAGGAATGGGTACTCCGCTCACTTCAACGAGTTCAGCTGTGTAAGATTCAATTTTACTTATTGCAATGATAAAAGACCGGTGTATCCGCTTAAAAAGATGAGCCGGTAACAAGGTTTCTATCTCATGCGTACTCATCTTTGAAAGGTATTCTGCTTTTGTTGTAACAATTTTTATATACTCCCGCTGGCTTTCTACATACACAATATCAGAGAATAAAATTTTTACTTTTTTCTTTTGTATTGTCAGAAAAATAAAGTCTTTTGTTATTGCAGTTTTATTCGGTTCGTCTGTTTGTTTTTGTGCCTTTTTTACTTTGGTAACTGCAACGAGAAATCGCTCAAAATCAAACGGCTTTAGCAGGTAATCGGTTACGTTTAAATTGAACCCTTCCACTGCATATTGATGATACGCAGTGGTAATAATGATAGCCGGCGGATGGGTAAGCGTTTTCAAAAAAGCAAGACCTTTTAGCTTAGGTAAATGAATGTCTAAAAAGATAAGATTGGTATCGTTTTCCTGCAAGTATTCAGTTGCAAGAATGGCATCTTTAAACGTTCCCTGCAACTCTAAAAATGGCACCTGCGAAATATAATCGGCAAGTACTTTTACAGCCAACGGCTCATCTTCTATCACAATACATTGTATGTTAGACATGGCTTGCCAGATTGATTTTTAAAATTGTGGTAAAAACAAACTCAGTTTGTTGTGCGGATAAACTGTAATCGGTGTACTGTAACTCTAACTGACGCCTCAGGTTGGTAAGTCCAATGTTTTCTTTTACGCTTTTTTCTTCAGTCAATTCTTCAGTTGAATTTTTTATAAAAAAAGCGAGCTGCCGTTTATTAATTGACAGATGTATATCAACAAAAGGCTGGTTTCTAGTTTCGGAAACGCCATGCTTGAAAGCATTTTCAACTAACGGTATCAATAACAAAGGCGGTAGCGCTTGTTTCATATCTTCAATGTCATAATTAAAAGCCACACGTAAAGATTCATCGTAGCGCAGTTTTTCAAGAGATATATAATCAGTAATAATTTTTAGTTCCTGTTCGACCGCAATGTAGTTTCCTCCGGTTTCATACAGCATAAATCGCAGGATTTTCGATAAGCGCAAAATAGATTCAGGAGCGAGATCAGACTTGTCTCTTGCCAGTGAATAAATGTTGTTTAATGTGTTGAATAAAAAATGCGGATTGGTTTGCGATTTCAGGTAATTCAATTCGGCAGCTTGCTTTTCAATACGCAGTTGCTGTGCCGCTTGCTTTAATTTCATATAGTTATAAATATGCCGGATGATACCAAAAAAGAAAACCGATCCAACGCTGTACGACATCCGGTCAGAAATGGCATCTTGTGTTGAATCGAAAGTTGCTAATGCAGTATAAATGTGTAAACTTATGCCGATGCGCTTCCATAAATAAGCACCCAATGAGTATAAAAAAAAGTAAACGACGACACGCAATAAAGATTTTAAAATTCGTTTCCTGCTGAGTAAAGGCAGTGTATGTTCAAACAAAAAATAATTGAGCACCGTAACATAACTAACTGACCAGATGCCATTCAAAGCTCTCTGGAAAAAGGCATTTGAATGTTGGGCATATTCAGCAAACAATCCCAATAGTGCAAAAGCAATCCCAACTCTTATAAAAAATTGAAACCGCTTTTTATCAATTCGTTTTTTCATTCGTACAACAAAGCGCAAATGTCTTTATTTCTATTGTTTAGCTATTGACTCTGTATTGCTGTTTGTTTACCAAAACCTGCTGTTTGTTGACGGCGGCTTTTCTCAGTCCTGTTAATCAGATAATCTTGCACAAGAATATCTGAAAGTATAATTGAACATTCAATCAAACCTCTTCAAAATTTCATCACAAACCAAATACTGAAACTATGAATAAAGTAATACAATTCGGAGAAAACGTTGAGGGATACAACATTCCTGTTTTAAATGAAAGAGAAATCAGGGCAGCAGCCGGAATTTTATTTGTTGTCATCTTCTATTCTTTTTTACTCATTCTTTTTAAAGGTAATTTTTTGCCCGCAAAGTATGCGGTAACCCTTTTTCTTACCGACTTGCTCATCAGGGTTTTTATTAGCCCAAGGTTCTCTCCTTTCTTAATCATCGGGCGTTTGATTGTACGGAATCAGGTTCCGGAATATGTTGGTGCGGCACAAAAAAGATTCGCGTGGATCATTGGCATTTTTCTATCCGCCATCATGTTTGTTTTCTTGGTAATTGTAAATGCTTATAGTCCCATCACAGGCATTGGCTGCTTAATCTGTCTCTTCTTTTTATTCTTTGAAGCGGCTTTTGGTATTTGTTTAGGCTGTAAGTTTTATTCCTTGGTTTATAAACAAAAAGCGCAATACTGTCCTGGCGAAGTATGTGATGTGAAATCAAAACAGAATATTCAAAAAACATCTGTAATGCAGCTCCTGATTGTGTTTGCTTTCATCGGTTATTTACTTATGACCATATTTTTATTTAATGGTTATTATAGTAAGCCTCCTTACGACTTGTTTGGAATTTATGGTTCCGCAACAACAAAGAAATAAAGTAGCCTTCTTTTGATTTCACACTTGATAAGCAGTTAAGTTTATGGCCCAGGAAAGTTCTTTGGAAACTTATTTCTCTCCTTTCCGAAAAAACATCATCGGCATTCAGCAAATCTTTGCATCTCCTTTTGGGGAAAAACAAATTGTATATGCAGACTGGACGGCGACAGGCAGAGCTTACCAACCCATTGAAGAATTCATGCAAAAACAAATCTTGCCTTTTATTGGAAATACGCATACGAGTACAACGATTACCGGCACAAGAATGTCGAAAGCTTATGAAGAAGCAAAGCGCATTGTTAAGAAACATGTGGGTGCCAACAGCGATGATGTGTTGGTTTTTTGCGGAAGCGGCATGACGGGTGCCGTGAATAAGTTGCAAAGGATGCTTGGCTTGAAGATGCCCGAACGAATAATGGGTTGTGAAAACACACCAGGCCTGCATTGGGATAAAGCCTCAAAGCCAGTTGTTTTTATCACTCACATGGAGCACCACAGCAATCATATTACATGGCTTGAAACGGTTGCAACGGTTGAAATCATTCAACCTGATGAAAAAGGGAATGTTGACCTGGAACACTTCAAAAAATTGCTGGAACAATACAAGAATAACAAAAACAAAATTGCTGCTGTTACGGCTTGCTCTAATGTAACAGGCATTCAAACGCCTTACCATCAAATTGCAAAACTCATCCATACCTACAACGGGTTGTGCTTTGTTGATTTTGCCTGTTCAGCACCCTATGTTCACATCAACATGCACCCGCAGGAAATGGGTGCGCATTTAGACGCCATCTATTTTTCACCACATAAATTTTTGGGTGGCGCAGGCACGCCAGGCGTTTTAATTTTTAATAAGAATTTGTATGCAAATAAAACTCCTGACCAGCCTGGCGGCGGAACTATTTTATACAGCAATCCCTGGAAGTATCACGAATACATTACAGACATAGAACAAAGAGAAGATGGCGGCACACCGCCCTTTTTAGGAGGAATAAAAACAGCGATGTGCATTCAGCTAAAGGAAGCCATGGGCGTTGATTGTTTGTTGAAGAGAGAAGAAGAAATCCTGAAAATAATTTTTGAAAGATTCGCAGCAATTAAAAATATAAAAATTTTAGAAGAAGCTGAAAAACACAGATTGGGTGTCGTTTCATTTATCGTATTGGGAGCGCACTACAATCTGATAGTTAAAATGCTGAATGACAGGTTTGGCGTTCAAACCCGGGGCGGCTGCTCTTGTGCAGGAACGTATGGGCATAAACTGCTGAACATTGATAAGACAACATCTTTTCACTTACTGGATAAGATCCGGTCGGGAGATTTATCGGGTAAACCAGGCTGGATAAGGCTTTCCATACATCCCACAATGACCAATTCGGAAATTCATTTTATAATGGATGCGATTCAAACTACTGTGTACCATTGTAAAGAGTGGATGAAAGACTATAAGTACAATCCCAAATCGAACGAATATGCATTCAAAGAAAATAACGCAAAACAAAAGATCAATACAGAGGATTGGTTCATGTTTGCGTCTCTAAACAAACTTACCTATCAATAGCATTACAACGTAAGTGCGTTTAAGCGTGAAAGCATAAGCGAAAGCAAATCATTTTGTTTATCCAATTCTTATCTGCCTTTTTCATTTTATGTGTTTCGCCTTAACATCTCATCAACACATTCCTATTTTATAAAACCTTATCTGCCAAGTATCTTTGCACAAACAAATGTATGAGCAAGCGGGGAAAAGTGCTGGTAGCGATGAGCGGCGGTATTGATAGTACCGTGGCAGCTTTGATGCTGCACAACGAAGGCTACGAAGTGGTTGGCATTACCATGAAAACATGGGATTATGCTACCAGCGGCGGCAACGGCAAAGAAACAGGCTGTTGTAACATTGATAGTTTTAACGACGCCCGGCAGGCAGCTGTGCAAAATGGTTTTCCGCACTTTATTCTGGATATACGCGAGGAGTTTGGTGGCTTTGTGGTGGATAATTTTATTGAAGAATATATAGCTGGCCGCACGCCCAACCCTTGCGTAATGTGCAACACGCACATCAAGTGGCGCGCATTGCTGAAGCGTGCCGATGCATTGGGTTGCGAATGGATAGCAACAGGCCATTACGCCAACGTTCGCCAACACAGCAACAGACGTTTTGTGATCAGTAAAGGTTTGGATGAAACCAAAGACCAAAGCTATGTGTTATGGGGTTTGCAGCAGGATTTATTGAGCCGAACGATTCTTCCCCTGGGCAAATACCGCAAAACAGAAATCAGGCAAATGGCCCATGATTTTGGTTATCCCGAACTCGCGAAAAAAAGTGAGAGCTATGAAATTTGTTTTGTGCCAGATAACGATTATCGAGGTTTTTTAAAACGCAATGTAGAAGGACTGGAAGAAAGAGTGGCCGGTGGTTTATTTGTTGATAAAAACGGCAATCAATTGGGAAATCACAAAGGCTACCCTTTTTACACGGTGGGACAGCGCAAAGGCCTTGATATTGCATTGGGCAAGCCGGCTTATGTTACGAGTATCAATCCCCAAACCAATACAGTAACATTGGGTAATGAAGAAGATTTATCAGGACAAACAATGACAGTTGGCAAACTGAACTGGATAAAATATAACACTGTTGAAAATGGCGCCATTGCTCATACCAAAATAAGATACAAAGACGCAGGCGCAGAAAGCGTTTTGTACAATGATGGCAACCACGTTGATGTGCATTTTATCAAACCTGTGAAAGGCATTGCACCCGGGCAAAGTGCCGTGTTTTATGAAGAGGACGATGTAATTGGCGGCGGTATTATTCAAAGAGGAGAGCTATTGTAAATTGAATTTTGTTACTGGTGAATTGAAGGCTTGTAATTCATTTTTTATGCAAAAACAAAAGCACAATTGATATGTACACTACCTTACTAACTAACCTTGAAGAAAATATTTTTATCATCACCATCAATCGCCCAGACAAGCTGAATGCTTTGAACCAATTGGTTTTGCATGAATTAGACAAAGCCATTGATGAAGTATATGACAATACAGAAATCAAATCAGCTATCATTACCGGCAGTGGCAACAAAGCGTTTGTTGCAGGTGCCGATATTTCGGAATTTGGAAAAATGGATACCAGCGCCGGAGAAGCACTCGCAAAATACGGGCACGACTTAATGCGTAAAATTGAAACATCACCTAAACCAATTGTTGCTGCCGTTAATGGTTTTGCATTGGGTGGTGGATGCGAACTTGCATTAGCTTGTCATTTTATTTATGCTTCTACTAATGCAAAATTCGGGCAGCCTGAAATTAATCTGGGTATCATTCCCGGCTATGGCGGAACGCAGCGGTTAACTGGATTGGTGGGTAAAAACATTGCCAATGAACTAATGCTCACAGGAAAAATGATTACTGCTGAAGAAGCAAAAAGCTACAACATTGTCAATCAAATTTTTGAACCGGAAAATTTATTAGGCGAAACCAAAAAAACACTGCAACTCATTCATCAGAAAGCGCCGCTTGCTGCAGCCAAGATTATTGATTGTGTCAATCATTTCAATCATACACAGGAAGGCTACGACTATGAAATCAAGCAGTTTGGCAAATGTTTTTCAACCGAAGATATGATAGAAGGAACAACGGCTTTTGTTGAAAAAAGAAAAGCTGTTTTTAAAGGGAAATGAATATAACCGCTAAGACGCGAAGTTTCGTTTTATTGATTTTTCACGCCTTAGCGTCTCCGCGGTATAATAATTACTTCAAACTTTTGATGATCGTAACAAATTCGTCAGCCAGTAAAGATGCGCCGCCTATCAAACCGCCATCCACATCTTTCTCACTAAAAATTTCCTTTGCATTAGAAGCCTTTACGCTGCCACCATACAAAATTGAAATCGAATCGGCAACGGCTTGTCCGTATTGTTTTGCAAGTTCACTACGAATGAATGCGTGCATTTGCTGCGCCTGTTCTTTGGTGGCTGTTTTGCCTGTTCCGATTGCCCAGATCGGCTCATAAGCAATCACTACTTTCTGTACCTCTTCAGCCGATAAATGAAACAAGGACTCTTTCAGTTGCTTTGCCACATATTCATCCTGCGTGTTTGCTTCGCGAACCAACAACGGTTCGCCACAACAAAAAATAGGTGTTATACCATGAGCCAAAGCCAGATCAATTTTTTCAGACAATACCGCATTGGTTTCATTGAAATATTCACGCCGCTCAGAATGACCGATGATAACACATTCCACACTTAGGCTCTGCAACATTTCAACCGATACTTCGCCAGTGTAAGCACCCGATTTTTTATTGCTGCAATTTTGTGCAGCTACATACACATTTGCCTTATCCTGCAAATGATTTTGTGCCAACTGCAAATAAGGAAACGGCACCGCAAACACAGCATACTGATGGCTGTTTAACTCATATTTATTATCGTGAATAGCAGTAAGCAATTGTTCGCCTTCTTGCCAGGTTAAATTCATTTTCCAATTGGCAGCCGCAATTTGTTTTCTCATAAAATGATTGTGTTGTAGTCAAATATTTTCATGCAATGGTAAAAAGATCAAAGATATACTTCAAAACGGCTTCTTCTTCAGCAGATAATTGTTGCTGTTTAAAGCCTTTCCACTGCCTGATGTGTTGGATCGCTTTTTCAACCGTATAACCTTCACCGCCAACGCCCCACGAAAAATTACGCAAACGTTTTGGCAATAAGCCTTCGCCAAACACATTGCAACACACGCCATAAACACTGCCAGTGTTGATAGAAGAATTGATGGCAACACGCGTATAATCGCCCATCATCACACCACATTTATTACCAGCGTTGATTTTGGTTTTATCGAAATAATCCTGCAAAAAAATATCACCTCCCGTATTCTTTACATTGCTGTTGCTTGTACCTGCGCCAAAGTTGCACCACTCTCCTATCACGGAATCGCCCAAATAACCATCATGCGCTTTGTTGCTGAACGGTTGCATCACCACATTTTTAATTTCACCACCAACGGTACAATGATGCGCAACAGATGTCGCTCCGTATATTTTGCATCCCATCTTCACAACCGATCCTTCGCCCAAAAAAAGGGGACCCCGCAACAAGCTGCCTTCCATTACAACTGCACCTTTTCCTATAAAAACAAATCCTTCCGAAGCATTGATAACGCTGCATTCTACGCTTGCGCCTTCTTCAATAAAGATGTTTTCAGAGCATATTGTTTGATTTGTTTTTGATGGAATTTGTGATGCTTTATTTTTTGTGAGCAAAGCAAAATCAAATGCTATAAAATGCTTGTTCCATTGCAGAATCTGATGCGGATACAAAAGCCATTTTGCACCGCTGATATTTATAAAATGTGTTGCCGAATGATCTAACACATCATTCAAACTCTTACCCAAACCTTTACATGCGATAATACCATTTTCATCTTCGAGCACATCGCCTTGCTGCATCGTTTTTATCCTTTCAACTACATCATCAAAAGGCAAAACGCAGGCGTTTATAAACGTATGAATTCCATGCGGCACGACATCATATAGTGTTTGTAAATAAGGCGCCGTTTCAACATACATCACTTCATTCAAAAGAAGCTGCCATCGTTGTTTGATGGTAAGCATTCCAAAATGTAAATTAGCAATCGCCTTTGTATAAGTGAAAGGATACAAATGGCTTCTGGCATCGGTATCAAACAAAACAACAGCCATATAAAACTTAAAAATGAATTAAAAATAAAACATTCATCTACTTACTCTCAATACGAAAAACGTAAAGTTATTGCTCACTCACCGAGTAGACAAGTAAAGAAACTTTCAATCCCCTTACTTTTGTTTTTCACTTATGAAACCAGCGTTTGTTTTTATTATTTTTTGCGCGTTTGTTTTTGGCGTTATTTGTTGCAGTTCAAAGGCAGAAAAAAGATCGGCCAGGGTATCCAAAGCCGCTCCTGTTGCGGATTTCGCGTTTCGCAAGCTCACACCGGAAGAACTTGCGCGCTATGGCAATGAAGCCCGCTTTTATTACGAAACCCATTTAAAAAGAAGTGGTTTTAATGGCGCCATCCTGGTTGCAAAAAATGGTGAGATTGTGTTTGAAGATTACACCGGTTATGCCAATTTTAAAACTAAAGATTCCATCAATCCAAACACTCCGTTTCATCTGGCATCGGTTTCAAAAACGTTTACCGGCACAGAAGTGTTGCGGCTTTGGCAGCAAGGCAGGTTATCGTTGAACGATACCTTGCAACAATATTTTCCGCAGCTTCCGTATCATGGTATTACCATAAGAATGTTGCTTTCGCATCGCAGCGGATTGCCCAACTATTTAAACTTCATGGATAAGGATTGGGATAAGAGAAAAAAAGCAACCAATCAGGACGTGTTGAACTTTATGATTGCTCATCGCCCACCCATTGAAGCGTCGCCCAACCGTGTGTTTCATTACTGCAATACCAATTTTATGTTGCTAGCTTTGGTGGTTGAAAAAATAACGCATCAGCCTTTTCCGCAGTTTATGAAAGACAGCGTGTTTGCGCCGCTTGGCATGAACAGCACGTTCATCTTTTCAATCGGCGATACCTTGAATTATGTTCCCACTATGGTTGGCAATCGCCCTTATCAAATGGATCATTTAGACTGCACATACGGCGATAAAAATGTATATTCAACCTGCCGCGATTTATTGCAGTGGGACAAAGCTTTGTATCAGCATACATTTGTTTCCAAAACCGCGCTGGACACTGCTTTCACACCACAAAGCCATGAACGGAATTCCATGCACAACTACGGTTTGGGCTGGCGGCTGTTCAACAACGGAATTGATTCCATCATTTACCACAATGGCAAATGGCATGGCAGCAACACCGTGTTTACAAGGCTTGTGCAAGACACAGCAACCATTATTGTTTTAGGCAATAAATTCAATAAAAATATCTACGATTCCAAAAACATGTCGGTGATATTCACAGGTGTAAAAGACACTGCAAAGCTGAGCGAGTAAACAGCCAATACAAAATACAGTTTTATGTACCGAACTGTAACGCTCCGATTTAGCATCGTTGCGCCTGCCTGCCGGTAGGCAGGTCGCACTCTTCAACTTTCGGAAAAAGGTCTGAACAATTAAATAAGTAATAACAGAATTGAACGAGAAGAAAAAACGAGAAACTAGTAATGCAAGTGGTTTGGCGTCATTCCGCAATTGCCCTCAACACGAACATGCACTTTCATCGTAACTGCAAGGGCTTTGTGCGGAATCCGCTCTTATGAATTTGAACCTGTTACAATGCTGTAAACATCTTCATTAGATTTCAACCTCATTAATATCTAATCGTCAGGTGCCGCACAAAGCCCTCGCAAATTTGATTATTATTTCTGTCTTTGTATTGAGGGTCCCTCACAATATTGTGGGGACGGAATGACGCAATGATAGATATAGAAGTTATACAAACTCAATCATTTCATTCTCTAATCACAACCACCTTTCCTCTTTCCCATTTGATAATGGAAGAAGGCAATGCAGGTTGATTCTCATCTTGCCGGTATTTCACCGCATAATCAACACCATCAACAATTGTTTTGTTTATCATTGAAAAAAAGGGGGGCGAAGCCTCGCCGGAAACATTTGCTGAAGTGCTTACAATGGGTTTTCGAAAGCGTTTAATAAGATGTTTGCAAAACGGTTCGCTGCAAATGCGCATCCCTACTGAGCCATCATTTGCCATTACATTTTGTGCCAATCCTATTGCATTTGGATAGATAACCGTTGTAGGTTTTTGTACCGTTTGCAAATAATTGAACAAATCCAAATCAGGTGCTGCCACGTGTTTTAAAATGTTCCTTTCATCTGCTACCAACACAACAAAGCTTTTGTTCTCAGGGCGTTGCTTTAAAGTAATGATTTTTTCAACTGCATCTTCATTTGTAGCGTCGCAACCAATGCCCCATATTGTATCGGTTGGATACAAAATTATACCGCCGTTTTGCAATACGGTAAGGCATTGTTCTATATCATTCTCAAATGGTATTGTCATCGTTTGTTTTCATTACAAAACGAGCGGCATCAATTGCTTTCTGCATCTGCATTTGCACAAGACATTGCGGCAACGCTGCCAGCTTACAATAATTTTTCACACATGGCTCACAAGGCAGTTTGCCATTGCGCACAGCTATCGCTTTGGGATTATTGTAAGGCCCCGTATTGTTTTCATCGCCTGCACCGGTTATCACAACTAACGGGATGCCCGATGCGCTTGCAATATGTGCCGGTCCGCTATCGCTGGTGACCATCAATTCTGCATTTTGAATTAAAGTTTGCAACTGATGCAAACTGGTTTCACCTGCTAAGTTCTCGATATTATTTTTTTGAAGCAGAAGTGCAATTACTTCATCAACAAACGCTTTTTCTTTTGCCGCCCCGATTAGCTTTACAGGCAAGGAAAATTGTTGTTGAACAAGGTTAATTAATTCTACCGCTTTCTCAACGGGCAACCGGCTCGTAAGTGATTCAGAATTGATGTTCACAATCATGTAAGGCTCGTTACTTTCTTCTATTGAAACGGGCAATTGTACAACCGGCACTTGATCTGCAACGGATGGATTGAATTGTTGCAGCAGCGAAACATAATCTTCCACGCGATGCTTGCCAACAGGTTTATTATATGTCTTCGTGAGTAAAAAGGTTCTGCCTTCTTTTTTAAAACCAATTCGTTGTTTAGCTCTGCTGGCAAACGCCATCATTGCGGAAGAGAAAGAATCGGGCAAAACAAAAAACAAATTGTATCTGTGTCTTTCTTTCAAACGTTTTCCATATTTCCAAACTCCGCGCAAGCCTTTGTATATTTTTTTATCAAAAACAAACACTTCGTCCACTTCAGATAACTCATTCATCAATGATTCTAATCCTTTTTTTATCACTACCGAAATAAATGCAGTAGGGTACGCTTCTCTTAACAGGCGCAAAAAGCCGAGGCTCATTACCGCATCACCAAGCCAGTTGGGCATGCGTACACAAATTTTAATTGGCCCGTTTACCTGCATGTTTTTAAAATAAAAAAGGTCTTTTCGAAAGACCTTTTATTATGCAAATATGATACAGAAATTTTACTTCGCTTTCTTTTCTACATCGCCTTCAATGGTAAGAAAAACAGGCTGCGCAATTTTGGCAAACTTTACTGTTACTTTCTTTTCGAAATGACCTTCGGCTTCAGCATTGTAAGTAACTTTTATGGAAGATGTTTTATCTTTCATAATCGGCGTTTTTGGATAATCCGGAGTGGTGCATCCACATTCAGCAGTAGCTACTTCAATGATCATCGGCTTGCCGGAAGTATTGGTAAAAGTAAACTCTGTGCTTACAGGAACGCCCTGTTTTATCTTGCCAAACGAATGTTTGGTTGCGTTGAATTTTACCGGCTCATTTTGAGCAAAGGCAATGCTTACAAAAGCGATGAAAACAAATGATAAAATATATTTCATGTAGAGTTTATTTAGAAGAAGGTTTCATGTTTTGGCCAGCACTGGCTGGCGCAGCGTTATCGGGTGCTTCAAAAGTTTCACCATGAAACTTAATCTGCTTGCTCAAGCCATTGGCTAAAAAAATAGTTACATTTTTATTAAACACGCCTTTTGTGCTTCCGTTAAAACCTACTTTGATTTTGAATGTTTCACCAGGTGCATAAGGTCCGGGTTTCCATTGCGGCGTAGTGCAACCACAGCCAGCCTGCACGTTCTGCAGCTTAATGGAATCAGAACTGATGTTTTTTACTGCTACTTCATATTCTATTGGTTTGCCAAATGGAATTTTGCCCATGTCGTGATCAACATCATTAATCTGCAAATACTTGGCTACATCCTGCGCGGCAGGCTGGTTAGTAGTTGGGGTTGAAGTTGATGTTTGTGCGTGAGCCGCAGAAAGAATGAACAATGCGCTGAACGCTACCATCATTTTTTTCATAACTAATTTTGTTTTGTTGTGCAATTTAAGTGAATTCTGAAACGAAAAAAGCAAAACTGATATTGCATTCTGTTTTACTAACATTATTTTAAGGCTGTAAGATGAGATTTGAACTGCTTCGTTTAATTTGTAAATTTTTACTTCCAGGCAGGAAATTCCTGTATTTCTTCTGCTTTGCCATTTTGAATTTGCCAGCCTTTGCTGTTGTTGCCATTGGTAATGATAAGATACGCGCAATGTTTCACTATATTGTATTGCAATATTTGCATTAATGTTGCATCGGACAAAGCCACATCAGGTTGTTTACATTCTACAATCATCCACGGAACATCGTTTTTATAAACCACAACATCGCACCGCTTCTTTAATTCACCCAGCCGTATTTCTTTTTCAACCGATAATAAAGAAGGCGGATAGTTTTTGGTTTTGACCAAATATTGTATCATGTTTTGCCGCACCCATTCTTCCGGTGTTAAGCGTACCCATTTTCTTCGGATGTCATCTTTAATGTATTCTTTTCCATCCTCATTTTTAATTTGAAACTTGAGCGGCAAAAATTCTATTGTCAGCATAGCACAAAACTACTCATGCAGCAATAAGTATATTTGTAAAATTTGAGCCAATGAAAACCCGACAAGATATTGTAAACAACTGGCTGCCGCGCTACACCGGCGAGAAACTGGATAATTTTGGTGATTATATTTTGCTTACCAACTTTAGCAATTATGTGCACCTGTTTGCCGAATGGAACAACACAAAAGTGGTAGGCGAAGACCGGCCTTATCAATGTGCAACGGCTAACGGAATTACTATTATCAACTTTGGTATGGGCAGTGCAGGAGCCGCTACCATTATGGATTTGCTGAGTGCGATCAACCCAAAAGCAGCTTTGTTTTTGGGCAAATGTGGCGGCTTAAAAAAGCGCAATAAGCTGGGCGATTTAATTTTACCCATTGCAGCCATTCGCGGTGAAGGAACATCTAACGATTACTTTCCGCCTGAAGTGCCTGCCCTGCCTGCGTTTGCGTTGCAACGTGCCGTTTCCACCACGATACGAGAGAACAAAGTAGATTACTGGACGGGCACTGTTTATACTACTAACCGCCGCATTTGGGAACACGATGATAAGTTTAAAGAATACCTGCGAAGCATTCGCGCGTACGCCATTGACATGGAAACGGCAACCATTTTTACAGTTGGCTTTTACAACAAAATTCCAACCGGCGCATTGCTTTTGGTTAGCGACCAGCCCATGATTCCGGAAGGCGTTAAAACTGCCGAGAGTGATAAGCTCATTACCAATAAATATGTGGAGCAGCACTTAAAAATCGGGATTGATTCCCTTAAACAATTGATTGAAAAAACAACAACCGTAAGACATTTAAAGTTTGAGTAATCTGAACTGGGATTGATGAGATTATGGGAATGTTTTGGATTGGATTTTCAAGAAGTAAGATTCAATCTCATTGCAAAAGAAAATTGATTTCTTCATCACTATCCCACAAATCCCCATTATCCTATTCATCCCAGTTCAGACTTTACCTCGCATTTGCTTGCTTGTAAGCCGGCTGCCATCGTGGCTCCAACCAGGCGATTTCAACACATATTTCCATTTTTCG
This sequence comes from Ilyomonas sp., assembly GCA_965277535.1. GTDB lineage: Bacteria > Bacteroidota > Bacteroidia > Chitinophagales > Chitinophagaceae > Ilyomonas. Next base: position 164,796 of record OZ255825.1, read on the forward strand.
CGCCAGCCAATGTCTTTTCTTTTTACATCATTCTTAATGTTTTGCCATTCGTGAAAAACGATATTCACAGCATTGGGCTTTTGAATGTTGCTAACCAAACCATACACAATGGGTTCATATTCTTCGGACGATAATTCTTTTTGAAACGTTCCAAACATCTTATCCCAAATAATTAAAAACATACCCATGTTTTTATCCAGATATTTTGCGTTCGATGCATGATGAACGCGGTGGTGTGACGGCGTTACAAAAATATATTCAAGCCAGCCTAACTTGCCAACAATATCTGTATGAACCAGCGTTCCCCAAATTTGAGTAGCTGAATACATAAACACAATATCAAGCGGTTTGAAACCTAAAAAAGCCAGGGGAATAAAATAAACAAAACGATACAAAGGTTCAAACACCGAAGAACGGAAACCAACTGTAAAATTCATTTGCTGCGCGCTGTGGTGCGTAACATGCACAGCCCAAAAAAGGCGCACTTCATGATCGAAGCGATGCAGCCAGTAATACAAAAAATCTTCGGCAAGTAATAAAATGGCCCAATACAAAAAAGGGTTGGAAATATGCACAAAAGCAAACCCGTAACAATACTGATAAATGGCAATGTAAGCCACGCGAAATGCCACATCTATCAGGGTGTTGAGCACCATTAAGTAAACATTTGCAACCGTGCCTTTTACAGTGTAAACTTGTCGTTCCCGGATGTGCGTGAGCAACAACTCAAGCCCGATAATAACAATGTAAAACGGAGTTGAAAGCAGCAACAACCAATATTCTCTTACCGAATTCATTCAGGATATTAATGGTGGTGCAAAGTAACACCGAAAATAACTTTATGGAATTGTAAAATGTATGTATTGCATTTTGCACCAACTTTGTTTAATCATGGCAGATTTTTTAAACACCAATTGGCAAAAACTTTCTTCCGATCATCAAAAAGAATACAAGCGTTTTTTGCAAAAAACGGACAAAAACAAACTCCTGAAACAACTGCCCAAATTGCATGAAGAAGCATTCGACAACATCAACTGTTTGCAATGCGCGAGATGTTGTAAAAACTATTCACCGCGTTTTAAAACGCCGGATATCAAGCGCATCAGCAAGCATTTAAAAATGAAAGAAGGTACTTTCATCGAAACCTATTTAAACCTCGATGAAGACGGCGATTATGTTGTAAAATCAAGACCTTGTCCTTTTTTAGATGATGACAACTCATGTTCGATTTATGAAGTTCGCCCATCTGATTGTCAACGCTTTCCTTATACGGATGAAGATGTGTTTTTCAAGCGGCCCAACATCACTTTAAAAAATTCAACGTTTTGCCCGATTGTGGTGTTTGTATTGGAAAAGTTGCCCCTCCGCCCATAAAAGGGAATTTAAAACAAATTAAGTAAAATTTACTTTGATTATAATTGTGAAATGAAGGAATCTGTAATTAAAACATACGCTGCGCAAAGCTCCCCTTTAGGCGCTGGGGGCTTTAGGGGCAAAAAGCCGCCCACCATTTTACAGAATGTTCTGGTTGAAAAATACGCCGCTGAAGGCAAGTGCGTAAGCCGGATAAACGGCAAAGCAGTGTTTATTGAAAATGTTGTGCCGGGAGATGTTGTAGATATACAATTATCTAAAAATAAAAAAGACTGGGGGGAAGGATTTCCCGTTTTCTTCCATCGCCTTTCTTCCGAGCGCGTTACACCGTTTTGTGAGCATTTTGGGGTGTGCGGCGGTTGCCAGTGGCAGCATCTTCCTTACGAAAAACAATTGGAATTTAAACAGCAACAGGTAGTGGATGCTTTTGAGCGTATTGCAAAATTGCCCGCGCTGCAAGTGTCTCCTATCAAGGGTTGCAGCGAGATAGTCAGGTATCGGAATAAACTGGAATACACATTTAGCAATAAGCGTTTTGTGCCGGATGCTGAGTTCTCAAAACTAAATTCAGATGATAAAAAATTAGTGCAAAACCAAAACGCGGCGGGCTACCATGCACGCGGCATTTGGGACAAAGTTCTTCCTATCAGGACCTGTCATTTGCAACACGAGCCAACGAATGAAATCAGAACAGCCATTGCGGAATGGGGCAATAAAAATGGAATTTCTTTTTACGACATAAGACAGCATACCGGCTGGCTTCGCAATGTACAAATCCGCAGTACTACTACCGGCGAATGGATGGTAAATGTAATTGTTGGCTATGAAGATGAAACTCTTCAGCACGATTTACAATCCGTGTTGCTGCAACGATTTTCTTTGATTACCACTTTGCTGTTTACCATCAATCCAAAATGGAATGACAGCATTTACGATTTATCTCCGCAAACTGTTTGGGGCAGAGGTTTTATCTATGAAAAATTAGAAGATTTTACTTTTAAAATCAGTCCGAAATCTTTTTTTCAAACCAATACCAAAGGAGCCGAAATTTTATACGCTGCTGCCCGCAACTTTGCAGAACTGAATGGCACACAAACATTGTACGACTTATATTGCGGAACGGGCAGCATTGGTATTTTTATGAGTCGGTTTGCCCATAAAATCATTGGTGTTGAAATGATTGCCGATGCGATAAATGATGCAAAAGAAAACACAGTCATCAACAATATTCATCACGCAGAGTTCTTCTGTGGAGATGTTATAAACATTTGCAATGATGATTTTTTTGCAACGCATGGCAAGCCTGATGTGATTGTTACCGACCCGCCGCGTGCAGGTATGAATGAGAAACTGGTGAACAAACTGCTCCAGGTAGAAGCGCCATTAATTGTTTATGTAAGTTGCAACCCGGCAACACAGGCAAGAGATTTGTTGCTGTTAAGCACAAAGTACGATGTTACGCAAGTTCAGCCGGTAGATATGTTTCCGCACACGCATCATATTGAGACTGTAACGCAATTGAAATTGAAAAAATAAAATGCTAATGCTGATTTACTTAACAGGTGATTCAGCAAAATAATGAAATCTTTGTTTTATCGTTATTCATGAAAGCCTTTTTTATAAAGCATGACAGAATTTAGACCCGGTAGTTTTCAAATTTTACCAACTGCAATCAAAAATCTTATTATTATTAATGTGCTGGTGTTTCTGGCGCAAACTTTTGTTGCTCCCAATCTTCCTTTTTCTTTTGACGATTTATTTGCCCTGCATAGCTGGCAAAGCAAATTGTTTCAGCCCTGGCAATTTGTTACGCACCTGTTCATGCACGGCAGTTGGGGTCATATCCTCAGTAATATGTTTGCCTTGTGGATGTTTGGTTCTGTTCTTGAAAATTTATGGGGACCGCGCAGGTTTATCATTTTTTATTTAGCCTGCGGATTGGGCGCTGCGTTGTGCCACATGATAGTTTTGTATGTTGAAAACCAGCATTTGCTCACTTTATTTCATTCATTGAGTTTGCCGGAACAAAATGCAGCCAGTGCAGCTGTAACGCAGCGAATTGACGAAGCAACGCTGGGTGCTTCCGGTGCAGTGTTTGGTTGCCTTGCCGCTTTTGGATTTTTATTTCCCAACACTTATATTTACCTGTATTTTTTTCTACCTTTAAAAGCGAAGTGGTTTGTTATTATATATGCAGGATTGGAACTTACGCAAGCCATACAAAACAGTGCCGGTGATAATGTGGCTCACGTGGCGCATTTGGGTGGTGCTTTGGTTGGTATTTTACTGGTTTGGTTTTGGAACAAAAATAACCGCCGCAATTTTTCATAAAGCTTAACAGCTTTTGCAGACATTTGTAATCACTTTTGAACAACGATATTTATGGCAGTGATGCGACAGAATAAACACAACTCTATCTTACTCGGCTCCGAACGCAATGCGCTGGTGTGGCTCATCATCATCAATGCAGTGGTTTTTGTGCTGGTTAACTTCATCAAAATTATTTTTTACTTATCGGAAAGCGACATTGCAGGCTTTTACAAAGATGTATTGGGCTGGTTTGTATTACCTGCCAATGTTCATACTTTGGCTACAAGACCCTGGACGATTATAAGTTACATGTTCACACACGAAAGCATCTGGAGTTTAATTGGCACCGTGCTTTGGTTATGGGGCTTTGGTTATATCTTACAAGATCTAACGGGCAACAGAAAAATCATTCCTATTTATTTGTATGGCGGCTTTGCAGGAGCTTTATTTTTCATTATTACACAATATACTTTCCCTGTGCTGCGTGCGAATGTTGATGCGGTTTTTCCCTTAATTGGTGCAGGCTCTGCGGTGATGGCAATTGCAGTTGCTACTACAACTTTAGCTCCCACTTATCGTTTGCTGCCCATGCTTAACGGTGGTATTCCGTTGTGGGTGCTTACTCTTATTTTTATTGCTTTTGATTATGCTACCATCGCTTCGGCAAATGCAGGAACTGCCATTGCCCATCTTGCCGGTGCAGCCACAGGGTTTGTTTTTATACGACAAATGGAGCAAGGCAGTGACTGGAGCCTTTGGATGAATAATTTTTTTGATTGGGTGAACAATCTGTTCAATCCCGAAAAAAAATATAAAAAGCCGACCAAAAACCAGGTGTTTTATAAATCAACCAAAAAGCCATATCAAAAAGTTTCATCCCGTTTTTCGCAACAAAAGTTAGACGAAATTTTAGATAAAATTAATGAAGATGGTTACAGCTCGCTAAGCAATGATGAAAAAGATTATCTGAAGAAAGCCAGCAAGGAAGACTTATGATAATCTCAATCTAATGAAAGCGATTTTACAAACCATTGTTTGGCTATGCAATGCACTGTTAGCCATTGTTTTTTTCCTTTCCTGCTTCACACAATTTATACCTTCCTCTATTTTCAGCTATGCCGTTTTTTTTGCATTGCTGTTCCCTTATTTGTTTTTGTTGATTTTTTGCTTTGCCATTATCAATTTGTTTTTCAGCAAAAAATGGTCGTTGCTTTTCTTTTTAATATTAATACCGGGTTTGTATAATTTTTTTCATGTGGTTGCTATTTCGCCCAATTCAAAATGGCAGATGAAAAAAGATACCGATGCAATCAGAATTATGACCTGGAATGTGTCGAGTTTTGTAAGTCCTGCTCCGCTTGTTTTGCCTGAAGCTATAGAACGAAAACAGATCCTGGAGACGATTTCAGAATACAATCCCGATATTATCTGCATCCAGGAATATTACAATGCGTATAACAGTCGCGACTTACCTTCCGAAAAGCATGAACTGGATTCGATTGGTTATCATTATCTTCTTTTTTCAAGAGACGATCAGGAAAAAACCTTTTATGGTGAGATTGAAAGAGGCACTGCTATCGCCAGCAAAACACCTTTTTTAGATAGCGGGCGAATGCAGATTCGGGAAGATGTTCACAACGAATTTTTCATCTTTGGTGATGTAAAACTGCAAAACAAAATTGTACGCATCAATAGTGCTCATCTGGCTTCATACTTTTTGTTTCCCGATTCAGCGCAAGGTTATGTTGGCAAAAGAAGAGTAGCCAAAAAAATGTTCATTTATAAAAATCATGTTCAGGAACGACTTCGCGAAGTAGAAGTCCTGCATGATGTGCAAGCCGCTAAAATTCGCCATGTATTAGACACCAGTTCGTACCCAAACATTTATTGCGGCGATATGAACGCAACCTCTTGCATGTACAGTTACCGGTTGTTAAAAGGAGCCAGCCAGGACGCCTTTTTACAGAAGGGAAATGGCATTGGTGCTACGTTCTATAACATTGCTCCTACCCTGCGCATTGACATGTGTTTTCCCGACAAACATTTTATTGTTCAGCAATGCACAGTTGTACACCGAAAGTTGGGCGACCATTATCCAGTGGTAACTGATCTAAAATGGAAAGAGCCTTAAACAATAGAAGGCTTACATTATTTTTACAACATGGCAGGCACGCTTCGAAACTTTACAAGGCGCATTATTTTTTTTCTAACGCTTCTTTGCTGTGCTCTTTATGCCGTTGCCTCCCTTTCGCCTTTTGTTTCGCCAAACCAGTGGTGGCCTATAGGTTTTTTCAGTTTATCGTTTCCTTATTTAGCCGTTCTGCTCGTCTTTATTCTTATCTTTTGGGTGATGATAAAGCCGCGTTACGCCTTATTGCCGTTGGTGGTACTGTTGATGGGTTACAAACAAATCAATGTGTTGTTTGCCATTCATTTTAGAAATCATTTTAATACGGAAAAACAAGTCAATACAATTCGCATTGTTGACTGGAATGTAGGCAATATGTATGGATTAAGTAACAACAGCTTAACCCGCAAACACAACCGTACCGAAATAGCAGGCGCCATCCTTCAGTTGCAGCCCGATATTATTTGTTTGCAGGAGTTTAATCATTCACTTACACAAGGTGCAGAAGCCAACAACATAGGTTTGTTTTCGTCGGAATATCCGTATTATTATTTCTCAAAAGATGTAGATAGAAAGAATGGATTTTATCAATATGGTTCTATCATTTTTTCAAAATTCAAAATCGTAGATACAGGAAAAATACAATACCCGCATTACAGTTATGAGAGCTTGATTTATGCTGATGTGAAACGAGGAAACGACACCATTCGCATTTACACTTCGCATTTACAATCGTTTAAATTTTCGGGTGAAGATTATGCTGATATGGATAAGGTTGCTGAGCAAAATGATGTAGACTTGCAGGCATCAAAAAACATCGTTTCCAAAATGAAAATTGCTTTCAAAAAGCGGAGTCTTCAGGCAGACGTTGTAAATAAAGAAATCAATAGTAGTCGGCGTTCAAGCATTATGTGCGGCGATTTCAATGATGTGCCCAATTCTTACACTTACTTCACCATTCGCAATTTGCGTCAGGATGCATTTTTACAAAAAGATTTCGGAATCGGCAAAAGCTTCAACGCACTCGCGCCAACCCTACGCATTGATTACATTTTGCCCGACAGCACATTCAGTGTGAGGCAATTTGATATGGTGGATGAAGGTCTAAGCGATCATACCATGCTGGTAAGCGATGTGATTTTAAGAAAGTAATCTGAACGGGAATAAATTGGATGTGTGGTGGTTGAGATTTTAATGCAAAAACAAACTTTACTTTTTACGTTATAATAAATATCCGATAGCAAACGCATCACCATCCCATTCATCCCAATAATCTCATATATCACAGTTCAGATTATCTTCGCGCCATGCTGACAGTGTATAATTCATTAACCCGGAAAAAAGAAGAATTTAAACCCATCGTCAACGGTTATGTAGGCATGTATGTATGTGGGCCAACCGTAAGCGGCGAAAGCCATTTGGGTCATGCAAGACCTTATATCACGTTCGATATTGTAAACCGGTATTTTCAGCACAAAGGCTATAAAGTTCGGTATGTTCGTAACATCACCGATGCCGGTCATTTTGAAGAAGAAGGCAGAGAAGCGGAAGATAAAATCAGCAAAAAAGCGGTGATAGAAAAATTGGAACCTATGGAACTGGTACAAAAATATACCAACCTGTTTCATTGGGGCATGGAGCAATTCAATACGCTGCCGCCCAATATAGAACCTACGGCGACCGGGCATATTGTTGAGCAGATAGAAATGATTAAAAAAATTATTAGGGATGGTTATGCTTACGAAGTGAATGGCTCAGTGTATTTTGATGTAAAAAAATACGACGAAGATTTTACGCCAAAAGGTTTGCCTTATGGCATCTTGAGCGGACGTGTTTTGGAAGAAATGATTGAAACCACACGCGAACTTGACAACCAGGAAGAAAAGCGAAACAAAACCGATTTTGCTCTTTGGAAAAAAGCGCCGCCCGAGCACATTATGCGTTGGCAAAGCCCCTGGGGACAAGGTTTTCCGGGTTGGCATATTGAATGTTCAGCGATGAGCGGAAAGTATTTGGGTGAACAGTTTGATATTCATGGCGGTGGCATGGATTTGCAATTTCCGCATCACGAATGCGAGATTGCGCAAAGTGCTGTCTGCAATGGCGAAATGATGGCGAGATACTGGATTCACAACAACATGATCACCATCAACGGGCGGAAGATGGGAAAGAGTTACAACAATGTGATTAAGTTGAGCGAACTGTTCAGCGGCAATCATCCGATGCTGGAACAAGCCTATCACCCAATGACGATACGCTTCTTTATTTTACAAACGCAGTATCGCAGCCCGCTCGATTTTAGCAATGAAGCTTTGCAGGCTGCCGAAAAAGGCTTGAAGCGTTTATGGGAAGCATATGAAAATTTGAAGAAGTTGACGGATGACAGAAGTAAAAATGAGTTGACAGATGATATAACGAAGATGACCAATGTGAACCAAAATCTGTCAACAGTCAACTCACAACCGTCATCTGAGCAAGAACTCGATGTAAAATGCTTACGGTTATTGAACGAAATGGATGAGTTTATTGAAGACGATTTCAACACAGCGAAAGTATTAGCCAATTTGTTTGAACTGGTTCCTGTCATCAACGGCTTGAAAGACAAGCATCTTTCTCATGATGCCATCAGCGCAGCTACGTTGCAAATGATGAAAAAGAAAATAAAAGTTTATGTTGAAGATATTTTGGGTTTGAAAGATATTAAACCTGCCAATTCTTTCCAGGTTGATGGCATTATGGATTTGCTGATTGATTTGCGTAACCAGGCAAAAGTGGAAAAGAATTATGTAATGAGTGATAACATCCGCAAAAGGCTGACCTCGCTGGGCGTTCAACTGAAAGATGAAAAAGATGGCACCACATCCTATACAATCGGATGATTTGTTTTTACCGAAAAATCAGCCTTTGCACCTATCATCATTTTCTTTATTTATAATTGAATTTATTAGTGTTCATTTCAATAACAAATTTTAGCTTTACACAATCGTTCACTCCTACTGGTTAAACTTGATAGCTATGAGAGGCGTAAATAAAGTAGTATTAATTGGAAATCTTGGAAAAGACCCCGACATCCAGTATTTAGAAGGCAATATTGGCGTAGCTAAATTTCCGCTGGCTACCACCGAAACTTATAAAGACAAAGGCGGAAAGCTGGTTTCGCAAACTGAATGGCATACTGTTGTGCTGTGGCGCGGGTTGGCCGAATTGGCGCAAAAGTATTTACACAAAGGCAGTTTAATTTATGTTGAAGGAAGATTGCGCACCCGCAGTTGGGAAGACAAAGAAGGCAATAAAAAATTTGCTACCGAAATAGTTTGCGACAACCTGATTATGCTTGAAAAACGCAGTGATTTTACTAACCATCCAAAAAACTCGTCAACCGGCGAGCACGAGAATTTTACCGGCGAAGAACCTCCGGCGATACCGCCTTTATCAGAAGACTTACCGTTTTAAAATTGTGAACAAAATGAGTACAATTGCTGTCCCTTTGCCGGTGCGGACAAGCAATTTATTTTGTGTAAACCACTAATATTGTATTTAAATATCGCTGCCCATTGAAACCTCCGCTGTGTTTACATCATCTTGAAACTGTATTAGGAGCGGCTGCCTTCAACAACCAGGGTACTACTGTGCTGGTTATCATTTTACTTTTGCTCATTTTTCTTTCCTTCTCGGCATCAGGTTCAGAAGTGGCTTTCTTTTCACTCACTTATAAAGATGTAAATCTGCTAAAAACAAAACAGCAGCAAGCTTATAAACGTGTGATTGATTTGCTCGAAAATCCAAAAATTTTATTGGCTTCTATTCAACTGGCCAAGCTCACGTTTAATATTTTCATCATTGTAATTGGTAATTATGTTGTCAATACGTTTTTGCACTTTTCCAATGCGAGCGATTTCCTCATTCCTTTTCTGCTCATAGCTGCTATTCTAATTTTGTTTTGTGAAGTACTGCCAAAGCTTTATGCCGATTATAACAGCATTCGTTTTGCAAAAGATTTTGGCTGGGTGGTAGAGGGTTTATACTTGGTTTTTAATCGAATAGCAAGCCGCATACTGCAAAGTTCCGAAGCATTGGAAAAAACATTTGCCGGCAAAAAAAACAATTACGTTAGTGAAGAATTTTCTCATGCCATTGACATAACGTATCCTGAAGGAAAAGTAGAAGAAAAAGATATTTTACTTGGCATTTTGAAGTTTGGAAGCATCACCGTGAAGCAGGTAATGCGTACACGCCTGGATGTATTTGGAATTGAGTATCATATTTCTTTTTCTGCTTTAATACAACAAATTGAAGCCCTGCATTACAGCCGCGTGCCGGTTTATAACGACAATCTCGATAAAATAGAAGGCATGATTAATACCAAAGATTTATTGTCTTATATTGATGAACCGGCAAGCTTCGATTGGCATTCACTTATGCGACCGCCTTACTACGTTCACGAACATAAATTGATTGAAGATTTATTACAGGAATTTCGACAAAAGCATATTCATTTTGCCATTGTTGTTGATGAATTTGGAGGCACAAGCGGCATCATTACATTGGAGGATATTTTGGAAGAGATTATCGGCGAAATACATGATGAGTTTGATGAAGATGAGACTCCTTATCTAAAGGAAGATGACAACAATTTTATTTTTGCCGGCAGTGTGATGATCAATGATGTTGCAAAAGTGATGCACCTGCCCGAAGATACTTTTGATAAAGTAAAAGGAGAAAGCGATTCGCTGGCTGGTTTGGTGTTGGAAATCGCAGGCATCATTCCGTCCGAAAACACGATTGTGTCTGCGGGTGATTTTGATTTTACTATTTTACAAACAGAGAAAAATCGTTTGAAGAAAATTAAAGTAACTATTAAACCGCAGGAAGCAAAATAAGATGTGTGATGTTAGATATCGGATGTTAGATGCAAATAAAAAACGAGCGCAGAAGAATCATTTTCGTCCTCTCATCTTTCATCTTACAACTATCCTCTTTTTTCTTCTTACTTCCTGCAACAGTACTTATGTGCCAAAGCCAACGGGTTACTTCAACATTCCGTTGCCTAAAAAGCAATATCAGTTATTTAATCAGTCTGGCTATCCATATAGTTTTGAATATCCGGTGTATGCAAATGTTGTAAAAGATTCTTCTTTTTTCGATAGCACTACCGAAAATCCGTATTGGATAAATGTTGACTTTCCACAATTCAACGGGCGCATTTACATTAGCTACAAAAATGTTGGCAAATACAAACTCGAAAGGTTGGTAAACGATGCCTATAACATGACGAACAAACATACTTCGCGGGCTTCGGGCATCAACGATTCATTGATGGCAACACCCAATGGCGTACATGGTATTTTCTTTTCCGTAGAAGGAGATGTTGCCACCGCCAACCAGTTTTTCCTTACCGATTCAACCCAACATTTTATTCGTGGCGCTTTGTATTTTGATGCAACGCCCAATGAAGATTCTTTACAGCCGGTTAATCGTTTTTTGGTTGATGATATGAAGCATCTCATCAATACGTTGAAGTGGAAATAATTTGTGATTTGTAATTATAACTGTAGAAATTAGTGCAAAAACAAACCATCTTCGTTTTTGTAATTACTCCTCCGCAATAAGGAATAGTAATGTTAGCGTCAAGTTTAAATTACAGCTTTGGAAAATCAACTCAATACATTAATCACGCTTTATGAAGAAGAAAAAAGCCGGTTGCTTCAGTTAATTGAAGATTGCTTAAAGGAAGAAGAATATCAGGTAGCTTATTATAATCAACGCGCACTTTACCAGCTTAACGGACGACTGCAAACCTTACACAATATTGAAGATCCTTATTATGATGAAAAAATGGGTCAAAAAAGGCTGATTGCCTCACTTGAGAAAAGACTTGTGGACACTAATTCAGATGCAGAAAAAAATTACCTCATCAAAAAACTACAAGATTATAAAGAAGCAGTAAACAAGTTAAACGAATCCACATCAGAAAAAGCTAAAACTGGTAATGAAAATATTCTTGAAAACAGCATTACTGATCTACTTGAAAAGAAGATAAAAAGCTTTCGATTGATTTTGATAAAATCTGACAATCTACTGCTTGAGTTCAGTCATAACAAGAAAGTAACAAAAGTAGTTGTGCCTTATGTAAAAGCACTTATTGACAAACAAATATTAAATGAACAAAACATGAAGAAGCTAATCAACTTAGGTTTTGAATCGTCAGGCAAACAATCAAAACTCGTTTTAGAGTTATTCAGAAACAAAGAAACAATCGTTAAGGAGTTAAAAATAATCTTGTCAAAAATTGTTTTTGAAGTCTTTTATTTCAAACAATTTCAGAATGAAAGTTATATTGAAATTATCCATTGATCTTTGTTAGAAAATGTTGTAAAACCAAACTTCTTACATAATAAATCGTAAATCTACCATCTCAACACCAACATCATATATCAAATCAAACCTTCGGTTCCCAGCCCTTTTCATATTCACGCTTCCATAAATTCATTGCGTCATTGTTATGAAGAATATGACCATTGCTTGTATCGCAATACAAGGTCGAACCGGTGCGCTGTGCAATGTTTGCCAGGTGGCAAAGCAAAACACTTTTGCTGGCTTCGTTAACCGGCGAATTCAATTTTGCTTCACCGCGAATAGAGTCAATAAAATTATGAAAGTGATAAAAATCCAGATTGCCCGTGCTGCTCACGGTGTTGGAAGCCTCGGCCTGCGTGTTTGTTTTTACCTCTTTTACCAGCTTATTATCAGCATCAAATATTTTATAACCACCGCCGCCATCGTTTACTAGCGTTCCTTTATCGCCGTAAATAATAAATCCTCTGCCTTCGCCTTCAACAGGATACAAATTGCAGCTACGGCTTTCCCAGGTAATGGCTTTGCTATCGCCAAACTCAAAGGAAGCAATCTGTGTATCAGGTGTTTGCCAATCGTCTTTAAATGCATATCTGCCACCGGCTGATGTTACTTTTGTAGGATAATCAACACCTAAAAACCAGCGGCAGCAATCTATCTCGTGCGTGCCGTTGTTGCAGGCTTCGCCGGTGCCCCAATGCCAGCGCCAGTGCCAGTTATAATGCACTAAATTGTCAACATAATCTTTGCGTGGTGCCGGACCTTGCCACAACTCAAAATCTAATGTTGGCGGTACAGGAATTTTCTTGCCAAAACCAATGCTCTTGCGGTTGTTGGCATACCAGGCTTTGCCCAGATAAGCATTGCCAATGATGCCATCATGCACTTCTTTGGCGGCTTGCATCAGTGTTGGCATAGAACGACGTTGGTTGCCCATTTGAATGAGTTTTCCATATTTATTCATAGCCTGAACAACCAATTCGCCTTCGTAGGGATTTTGTCCGCAAGGTTTCTCAACATACACATGCTTGCCATGTGCTGCGCCGAGAATGGCGGCGGGCGTATGCCAATGATCGGGCATGGCAATAACAAGCGCATCAAAATCTTTTTGCTCTACCAGTTTGCGGATGTCTTTCACCAACGTTGGCTTGCGTGGTGCATCTTTTAAAGCGTTCATGCCATTGGCAATGGCTTTTTCTTCTACATCGCAGATATAAGCCACTTCAACATTGGGTAATTGCGAGTAACATTTAGCCAGGTAAGAACCACGGCTGTTAACGCCCGAAACGGCAAGCACAACTTTATTGCTTGGCGCATTTTTACCAAAGATGGGAAAATTCAAAATGGTGATGCCAGTAGCGGCGAGCGAAGTGTTTTTTATAAATTGTCGGCGAAGCATGATATAGATTTATGATTTGTGATGGATGATTTGTGAATTGTAAGTGGTGAATGGTCAATGTGAGTAGTGAGTAGTCAGTGGTGAACAATACATCATACAAAACTTACCACTCACTATTTCAGCACTTTAATTTTGATACTTCTAAAGCTTACTTCATTGCCATGATCCTGCAATAAAATATGACCTTCTTTGGCTTCACCAAAATCTTTCCAGACTTTGTATTTACTAATGGCAACCAGGTCTCTGAATTCTTTAGAGCCGCGTTCGTACTCCAGTACTTTAATGCCGTTTAAATAATGCTCAACATGGTTGTGTGGATATACCACAATGCGTCCCCAATTCCATTCGCCTGGCTGATGAATGAAGCGCGTTTCTTTTTTTGCCGGAATCAAATCGTACAACGAAGCCAAGGTTCTGTCGCCATTTCTGCCCAGCTTTGCATCAGGATGCAAGGAATCGTCCAACACCTGGTATTCCAAACCGATGGCTGAGCCGGTGTTGTTTTCGGAAAGCGTTACAAAATATTTTACACCACTGTTGGCGCCTGGCGTTAATTTAAACTGGAATGATAAATCGAACGCTGCGTATTGGTCAAGCGTTACCACATCTCCTGCAGTGCCACCTTCTTTTCCGGCTGATGAAAGAACGGTGATGGTGCCATCTCGTATCACCCATTCAACCGTTGGAAAAGAATTGAGGTAAGCACCGCGCCAGCCTTTGCTTGTTTTTCCGTCAAACAACAATTTCCAGCCGCTTTCTTTTTCATACTTGCACAAATTGTTGGGAATGTTATTTAAAACGTATACACCTTTTGGAAATGGAGATGGCTGTACATTGTTTGTTTTTATCCGAATATTTTTAAAATAATTTTTTTCACCTGCCAGCTTTGCATTGTTGCCAATGCTATGCACCTGCAAGCCAATGAAACCGTTTGTGTCCATTGTATCAACCATATAAGCAGCAGGCACATTGTTAATCCATGTTTTAGTTTCGTTACCAATGCACTCAATCTTAATATGGTTCCAGTCTTTCAACTTGAAAGCATTTTGTGCCGATGAATGAAACGATAAAGGATATAGCCAGTCGCGCCGGCCTTCGTCATATATGCCAGCCGTCCATCTGCGTGAAGAAGGATCTAACTCGTATTGATAACCAAACACTTTTCCTTTGCCTCCATTTCCTGCAGCATCAAAATGACTACGAAATTGAACGCCCGAATTAGAGGTGGTATCATCAATCTTTGCATCCAATTCCAAAACAAAATCGCCATATTCTTTTTCGGTAATTAAAAATGAATTTGGCGAGCCAACCACTGTACTGCCCACAATCATTCCGTTCTCTACTTTATAATCGGCATTGCCGGCTCCTCTTTTCCAACCGTTGAGCGTTTTGCCATCAAACAAAGAGGCATAATCGGATGAATTTTTTTGCGCAGCAGAAACTAAAAAAAACAGGCAAAAACAAAAGGGCAAGAAAAAGATAACTGGCTTCATGGCAAAGTATTGTGATTGTTTTGTAAAGTAAAGCAATGGTTGATGAATAATTTTCTTTTGCTATCATTATTTAAGTGAACAAAACAAAGCTTTCGGCTAACGCCATATTGCAGAGCTTATGTGATAGTCAAAAGCTTTTCATTTTATTTGCCAATAAATAGCAATTTATTATCAAATTTAGTTTCGCTAATCTTTTAATTTCTGCTACATTTGCCGCCACTTTAAAAATGCCATTCAAAGGCAGGCAACAAACCAGTTTACAATGTCTTATTTAACTACAGAAAGAAAATCGGAAATCATTTCAACATTTGGCGGCGATGCCAAAAACACAGGCTCTATTGAAGGACAAATTGCAGTGCTTACTGAGCGAATCTCCGGTATTTCAAAACATTTGCAAAGCAACAAAAAAGATTTTTCTACCAACCGTGGCTTGCTTCAACTGGTAGGTAAACGCAAACGTTTATTGTCGTATCTCCAAAAGCACAATTTAGGAGGCTACCGCGCTTTGATTGAAAAGTTAGGACTCAGAAAATAAGCTAATATGCTATTAATATAATTTATTCCCAATCCGCATCTTCGGCTTGGGAATACTTTTTTAAGATAATTATTGCACCCCGCCACAATTTCATTCATTTATAAACCGGCATCGCATTCGCCTTCATTTGCTGCCGGTTGCTTTCAAAAAAATTACAAAATATGCTGACTCAACCAAAGAGTGTATCATTTGATTTAGGTAACAACCGTGAAGTAATGGTTGAGACCGGCAAGCTTGCCCGACAGGCAGATGGCGCTGTTACCGTAAAACAGGGCAACTGTATTATCCTCGCAACGGTGGTTGCCAACAAAGAAGCAAGAGAAGGACAGGATTTTTTTCCGTTGAGTGTAGATTACCAGGAAAAGTTTGCTTCTGCCGGGCGCATTCCGGGATCTTTCTTTAAACGCGAAGCCCGCCTAAACGATTATGAAGTGTTGACCAGCCGTTTGGTTGATCGTGCTTTGCGCCCGCTTTTTCCCGAAGATTACTTTTGCGAAGTGCAGGTTATTATTAACCTTATCTCGAGCGACGAACAAGTGATGCCCGATGCGCTGGCTGGCTTAGCGGCTTCGGCTGCATTGGCGGTTTCGGATATTCCGATTAAAGAAATGATATCAGAAGTTCGTATTGGCAGAGTGGATGGTCAGTTCATTGTAAATCCATCGCGCAGCGAATTGGAAAAAGCTGATCTTGAATTTATCATTGCTGCCACCGAAAAAAACCTGATGATGGTGGAAGGCGAAGCCAAAGAATGCAGTGAAGAAGATTTGGTAAAAGCATTGGAACTGGCGCACGAAGCCATTCGTGTACAAATAAAAGCGCAGGAACAATTGCGCGATTTGGTAGGCGTTACGGGCAAAAGAGAATACAAAAAGCCTGAACAAAACGACGCTTTAAAAGAAACGGTAACCGCTTACGCAAAAGATAAGATTTACGAAATTGCCAAAAGTGGTTTGAGTAAGCATGAACGTTCGGCGGGTTTTAAAGTAATTAAAGACGAACTGATTGCCTCCCTTGGTGAAGAAGCCCCTGATGAGCATAAAAAATTAGCCAAAAAATATTTCTCCGATTTAGAATGGGAAGTGGTTCGCGACATGATTTTGAATGATCGTGTGCGGCTCGACGGTCGCAAGCTGGATGAAGTCAGGCCACTCTCTATGGAAGTTGACCCGCTGCCAACACCGCATGGTTCTTCACTTTTTACACGTGGCGAAACACAATCTATAACGACTGTTACCTTAGGAACTCCTTTGGATGATTTATTGGTTGAAAGTGCAGCAAAATCCCGCGACTCAAAGTTTTATTTGCATTATAATTTCCCTCCATTCAGCACCGGCGAAGTAAAAATGTTACGTGGGCAAAGTCGTCGTGAAATTGGTCATGGAAACCTTGCCATGCGCAGTTTAAAACAAATGATGCCCGGCGCTGATTACGCTTATACAATAAGAGTAGTGAGCGACATTTTAGAATCGAACGGTTCGTCTTCTATGGCTACGGTTTGTGCGGGTTCGCTGGCGTTAATGGACGCAGGCGTTCCCGTTCCCAAGCATGTAAGCGGCGTAGCAATGGGCCTGATTACAAGTGCCGACAGCAAATATGCGATCTTAACTGATATTCTTGGTGATGAAGACCATCTGGGCGACATGGATTTTAAAGTTACCGGCACACGCGATGGTATTTGCGGCGTGCAGATGGACATTAAAGTGGATGGCTTAAGCATGGATGTAATGCGGGAAGCATTGGAACAAGCGCGCAAAGGTCGTTTGCATATCCTAGATGCAATGTATGAATGCATTTCTGAACATCGTCCTGATGTTAAAGAACATGCGCCACGAATGGAAAAAATCATTATTGACAAAGAATTTATCGGTGCAGTAATTGGACCGGGCGGTAAAATTATCCAGGAAATACAAAAAGAAACCGGCACCACCATCAACATTGAAGAAGTTAATGAAACCGGCGAAGTAAGCATCTTCGGCACACAAAAAGAAGGTGTTGAAAAAGCTAAGAATTGGATTGCCGGAATCGTGGCTGTACCTGAAATTGGCAGCGAATACGAAGGCACGGTAAAAAGCATTAAAGACTTTGGTGCATTTGTAGAATTTTTGCCAAAGAAAGAAGGCTTGCTGCACATTAGTGAAATTAGCTGGAAACGGTTAGATACAATGGAAGGGGTATTGAATGAAGGCGATAAAGTAAAAGTAAAGCTGGTTGATGTTGACCCGAAAACGGGCAAATATCGTTTGAGCCGGAAAGCATTAATGCCAAAACCCGAAGGAATGAACAGTGGTGGCAGCAACAATAGCCGTCCACCGCAAGGGCAACAGCCAAATCAGTCCAATCGTCCGCGTCCGCAGATTACACCCAAAGTGAATAAAGAAGAATAATGAGATTATGAATTATAAATTATAAAGACACAGAAATCTCAATAAAAACAAAAGCCTCCCAACATGTTGGGAGGCTTTTGTTTTTGCACAAAAACTTATCCGTTAGCTTAAATTATAATACACTTTCTGCACGTCTTCGTCTTGTTCCAGTTTATCAACCAATTCTAATACATCTTTTGCCTGTTCTTCTTCCAAATGTGTAGTAGTTGCTGGCAATCGCGTAAGTTCTGCGCTAATGGGTGTAATGCCTTTGTCTTCAAGGGCTTTGCTCATGTGTCCAAATTCTTCATACGGTGTGCGGATGATGATATTGCCTTCTGAGTCTTCACCAATTTCTTCCAGGCCATAATCAATTAAATCAAGTTCCAATTCATCCAAATCATGAGTTTCTTTTTTGATTTTAAATTCACCCATGCGGTGAAACAAAAAACCAACCGAGCCGCTGTTGCCCAAAACACCATCGCCTTTTTTGAAAATGTTTCTCAGATTCGCCACGGTTCGGGTCGGGTTGTCCGTTGCCGATTCTACCATTACGGCAACGCCATGCGGCGCATAGCCTTCGTATACAATCTCTTCAAAATTGTCCATTTCTTTTCCCTGCGCGCGTTTGATGGCGGCTTCTACCCTGTCTTTGGGCATATTAACGCCCTTAGCGTTCTGCATACACCGGCGCAATGCAGAGTTGGTGCTCGGGTCGGGCCCGCCAGCTTTTACGGCGATGGCAATTTCTTTTCCAATGCGTGTAAATTGTTTTGCCATTTTGTCCCAGCGGGCAAACATGGTGGCTTTTCTAACTTCAAATATGCGTCCCATAATTGTTGAAATGTTTATTGTAAAAGCTGTGAGCTATTAGCTTCGAGCATCGAGCAAACAATGATTTTCTTTTCAAAAGAACGAGCGCAAATGTACGAGATGCTCTATAAATAAAAAGCCGCAAAAACAAATGCGGCTGTGGTACTTTTATAATCGTAACATTGGGATAAGTTGTATTGATTTTCTTTTATTAATACACATTAAATCCAACTTTTCTTTTCACCTGTTTCTAAATTGTATACTTCCCTATCTGATGTTATTAAAATCATTCCATTTAATGCAAACTCTGTTTCAACTGGGCAGTTGATTGATTTTTGTTTATTTATAATACCGGTAGTCTTAGAAATGTATTTTATTTTTTTATTTCCTCCTTTCATAAATGGCCAACTAATTCCTATATAGTCATCAAGTTTTTTGTTGAAACAAACTCTCAAAAAGTGACCATCCTCGTTAAGTGATATTTGCCATTGTAACTTTCCAGACTCTAAGGAATAGCAGCTCAAAGGTCCACCACTTTCTGAAACTGCAAATGCAATGTCTGAAATAGCAAGACTTAAAGAAGCAAAAGATTGTCTTCCTATATTGAATTTTGTTTTGTCATTTAATCTATCTATAACCTGAATTTTATCTGCTTTATCAATAACCGTTAAAGGTTTAAAGTTGCTTTCAAAATACCATTTTGCCCCTGTAATAGAACCAATGTCTTCTCCAGATGTGATATCTAATATTCTACTTTTACCAGCATTAAAACAAGCAAATATTTTTCCTAAGTCAGATTGTATGATTTGAATATGTTGGACTTTTTTCAAGTCTTTACGTTGCCATACAATTTTTCCTGATTCTGTTTCATAAGCACAAATTCCATGTCTTTCCCAACAACCACAAATACAAATCTTTCCATCTTCTGAAATTACCAGTCTATGTCCACCAAAATCAAGAATGGTATCAAATTCCGATATAACTTGAAGAGAAGTAATATCAAAAATTTGAACCCTCTTCTCAAATTCTGCTAAAGCAACTATTTGTCCTTCAAATGAGGTCGCTATATGTCTAATGTCTTTCATTACAATTAGACATTGCTATTTTCTTTTTTCAAAGTCGGCAGCAGTAGGTAAAATGTTGTTGTTCAATCCCAACTTGCTGTTCCTTTTGCCATAAGTAAAATAAACAATCAAACCAATTATCATCCAGAAAAAAGCGCTAAACAACGTTTCGTTGGGCAAGCTGATAATCATGGCAGCGCAAACCACCATACCAAGTATTGGAACCAAAGGAACCAAAGGCGTTTTAAACGGACGATGAAGAGTTGGATCTTTTTTACGCAAAATCATGATACCTAAACAGACCAGCACAAATGCAAACAATGTTCCGATAGAAGTTAGATCGCCCGCAACCGTGCCGGGTACAAAAGCAGCGAATAATCCTACAAAAACAAACAACACGATATTGCTTTTGTATGGCGTGCGATAGCGAGGATGCAAATCGGAAAAAATTTTGGGCAGCAAGCCATCAGTTGCCATCGTATAAAACACTCTCGACTGCCCCATGAGCATCACCAGTATCACCGAAGAAAACCCGGCAAGTATGGCAATGGTTACCAATGTTGCCAGCCAGCCATAGCCAGGCATATAGGTTTGAATGGCATAAGCCACCGAAGCTTCTTTGCCTGCTTTTATAAAATCGGTATAAGGCGCAACGCCGGTAAGAACATACGAAAACAAAATGTATAAAATGGTGCAGATAACAAGCGAGCCTAAAATGCCCCGTGGCATATCGCGCTTTGGATTTTTGGCTTCCTGTGCTGCTGTTGAAACAGCATCAAAACCAATGAATGCAAAAAACACGATGCCTGCGCCCGTTAGTACGCCCCCCCAGCCGTGTCTGAAAAAATCAGAATAGGAATACAACGAACCATCGGGCTGCTTAGCAGGCGGCGCATCGGCAGGAATGATATAGGGTGTATGATTTGCCGGATTAATGTAACCCCAGCCAATGGCAATAAATACTAAAACAATAGCCACTTTTACGATAACAATCACTGTGTTTACGGTTGCCGATTCCTGCGTACCTCTAATTAACAGCAAGGATAAAACCAATAAGATAAGCAACGCCGGTGCGTTGATAATACCATGATGCATAACGTTGCTGGCATCCAAAGCTTTTTCAAACGGCGAATGGCACCACTCATAAGGAATTCGCTTTCCAATTAACGTATTCAAATATTCGCTCCACGAAATAGAAACAGTGGCTGCGCCCAAGGCATATTCAAGTATCAATGCCCAGCCGATTACCCATGCAATCAACTCGCCCATAGTGGCATAAGCATACGTGTAAGCACTGCCGGCAATTGGAATGATAGAGGCAAATTCTGCATAACACAAACCGGCAAATGCACAACCGATGGCCGCAATAATGAAGGAAATGGTTACAGCCGGTCCCGCATGTTCACCGGCTGCTAAAGCCGTACGTACAAACAAGCCGGCGCCAATAATAGCGCCTATGCCCAAAGCAATTAGATTGCCTGCACTTAGCGTTCGTTTTAAACCTTTTTCGCCTTCATCCGCAGAAGCCAGCAACTGGCTCAACGGCTTCTTTACAAATACACTCATAATTTGGTTTTATTGTTTTTCGTAGTTGATGATGGAAAAGTACAATTTATCTATTTCAGTCAGTAAAAATCTTTAGAGTTATTTGGCTTTTATAAATATTGATGATATTCTTTTATTTTTTGCGCTAAGCGTGCCGCGAGGTAAGCGTTGCCTTCCTTCAATTCTTCCCAAATCATTTTAGAATCATCCAGATAATGCTGAATTTTTTCTTTGTGCCAATCCTGTGGAGGAGGCATTAAATTGGTAATTCTGTCTGCCAGCTTTACCGCCCACACTTCCTTTCGTAATTTCTTTATTCTTTCAACGCTATCTTTAATTTGCTTGTTTGTTGGCAGTTTTTCGTTTTTCGTAAGTGCATCAACTGCAACAGCTATTTCTTTTCCAAAATTTTGTTCAATTTCTACAAGCGTTGTTTCCGTATCTTCTACAGTGTCGTGCAAAAGAGCTGCCTGTATGGCAAACGCCAAATCAAAGTCGCCGGATTGCGGAGCTGCTACTAAAATTTCCATCGCCACATCAACAACATGAACAATGTAAGGCAACTGTGTGCCTTTTACTTTTTGCCCTGATGCTTCATGTTTAAGAGCAGCAAACGCTAAGGCTTGCTGGTAAAGCGTTTGAACATTCATAGGTTTGTTTTTATCGGAATTTTTGAAAGACATTCGAACCACTAAGACCGGAAGTAATGAAGTTACACTAAGTTTTCTTTTATTAATCTTCGTGAATCTTTGTGTGCTCTGTGCCTTCGTGGTTCAAAAAAATATACCTATTGCAATATCTGGTACTCATGTATTTTATCAATTTCTAAAATAGTGGTTTTCCCGTCCTCGCTTTCATGATACATCGGAACGAATTTGGCTTCAAAAATAATTTCATCGTATGTATAAGATGTACGTTGTAAAACCGTATTGGAATACACATCATCAAAACCACGCATCAATACATACAATTCCAAATCAGCTACTTTCATGTCGTCTGAAGTGAAGTTTACTAACGGGCTATTTTCATCAATGGGATGAACCACCGTCCAGTTCATCATTAAACTGTCCACGCGGCTTCTTTCCAAATTCAAACTATAAAATTTATATTGCATCTCACCATTTTCCTCTATCTGAAAGCTGCTTGTAACCTGAATGCTTACGTCGGTTAGCGTGTGCCCGTCTTTAAAAGGCACCATGCGAAACATAAGACCTTTAATATCTTTATAAGGAGAAATGATGGCGTGCTTGCTAAACAAGATGTTTGATCTCGGGCGCGAAAACCTGCCATAAATTAAACCGGTTGCCAGGGCAAAAGAAAGAAAACCAAACATGGCTTCAAACGAAGCAACAAGATTAGCGCCATCACTAATTGGATTTACACGACCATACCCAACAGTAGTAAATGTTTCGGTGCTAAAAAAATAAAGCTCTTTTATTTTGCCCCACTCTGATGCAGCTATGAAACCCTGAAATTCATTGGTTCCTAAGGCAACATAAACAAGCGTAAAACAAATATTAATGCAAACAAAAAAAACGATAATAGTAAAAACAAACCTCCATAACGGCATGTTTAGCATGGTACGATACAAACTGAACCTGTTTAAAATGCTAAGCCCGTCTTTACGCAAATTAAAACTGCCGTCTTTGTTCACAAAGCGACCACCATAGTTATTAGGATTGGTGCCGAAGCCCGTGTCGTTGTTGCTTTTGAAAGAAGAATTTAATTGCCTGAATGAGTTAGCCACATTAGAATTTTTGATTGCTGATTTATGATTTATGAATGTAACTAAGTTTGTTTTTGCCCTAAAATCTTGATTCAAAAAAATCAGTTTACGAAGCAGTTAAAACTTTTGCCTTTTTCTCAAATTGCATACTATGAAGTTTGCTGTACCATCCACCCAATTGGAGCAATTCTTCGTGCGTTCCGCTTTCTTTGATTTCACCTTTATCAAGCACCATAATTTTATCGGCTTTCCGAATGGTTGAAAGACGATGCGCAATTACAATGGAAGTACGTCCCGAAACTAATTTATCAATCGCATTTTGAATGAGAATTTCGCTTTCGGTATCAATTGATGAAGTGGCTTCATCTAAAATTAAAACAGCAGGATTGTACAACAAAGCGCGCACGAAAGATAACAATTGCCGTTGTCCCAAACTCAATGTGCTGCCGCGTTCCATCACATTATAATCGTAATCACCAGGCAATTGCATAATAAAATTGTGCACGCCAATAAGCTTTGCAGCTTCTACTACATCCTCTTTTTGAATGGCCGGATTGCGAAGCGTAACATTGTCTATTATACTTCCCGAAAACAAAAACACATCCTGCAACACAACACCGATGCGGCTTCGCAGCGCTTCTAAATTATACTCGTTAATATTTACATCATCCAGTGTTATGCTGCCTTTTTGAATTGGGTATAAACGATTCAATAAACTAATGATGGAAGTTTTGCCGCTGCCTGTATGTCCAACCAAAGCTACCGTTTCGCCGGGCTGAATAGTGAAGTCAATATTTTTCAAAACATAATGGTCATTTACATAAGCAAACCAAACATGATTGAACTGCACTTTGCCTCGCACTTCGGCAGGCGCAATTGTGCCTTGCTGATGAATGTAATCGTTGTTGTCTAATACAGTAAACACACGTTGCGAAGCGATAACGCCCATTTGAATAACATTGAATTTATCAGCAATTACGCGCAACGGGCGGAAAATTTGGTTGATGTATAAAATGAACGAAACCAAAAGTCCTGAATCCAGTTTTCTATCGGCAATCCACCAAACCAGAATACCGGTGCTTACCGCCAAAACAATTTCAACCACAGGAAAAAAAATAGAATATGCAAAGATGGCTTTGATGTTAGCGTTGCGATGGTCCTTGTTAATGGCATTAAACTTACGATACTCACGGTTTTCTGCTGCAAATGCTTGTACGATTGCCATGCCGGTTAAATGCTCCTGTACAAATGCATTGAGTGCAGCAACCGCGTTACGAACTTTGATAAAACTTTTGTTTACGCTTTCTTTAAAATAATAAGTGGCAACGAGTAAAATTGGAAAAGGAATGAGGCTGACGAGAGTTAATTTCCAGTTCATCCAAAGCATAGCTGCCAGTGTAATTAAGATAGAAAGCAAATCGGAGATAATGGGTATCAATCCATCAGAAAAAATATCGTTGATGCTTTCAATATCATTGATCGTTCGTGTGGTGAGAGTACCGATTGGCGTTGTATCGAACTGACGCAAATTTAAGTTGACAATCTTCTTATACACTGCAATGCGCATATCCTTCACAACGCTTTGACCGAGCCACGATGTAATAAAAGAAAACCAAAACCGCACTGCCGTTTCAATAAAAATAAAAACGACTTGAAAAATGGTAATGGCAACTATAAATTCTTCAATGTTGTTATAATTCGTGTGAAACAAAAACAAGCGCAGCCATTCGGGAACATGCACTGCTTTGTTAGTGGCTTTATCAATGGTTAACTGAATGAGGTAAGGACGCACAGGAGCAAATACAGCCAGCACAATTGCCATTGCAATGCTGCCGTAGAACTGAAAACGGTAAGGACGAACAAACGTAAAAATGCGCCGCAGTGCTCCGTAATTAAGACCCTTTTTCTTCGCTTCTTCACTCATGGTAAGAAGGCAAAGGTACAAGTTTAAGATACAAGGTTCAAGGAGCAAGAAACAAGAATCAACGATACAAGATTCAAAATATAAAGTGCGAGGCTTTCATTTGTTTCTTGTTTCTTTAACATTTATTCTTCCTTGTTTACCTGCACGTCGCGCATAAAACTTTCATCCAAAGAAATAAAGGTTTCAGTGCGTTCAATTCCTTTTATCTTTTGCAATTCATCATGTAATACAAAACGAAGTTGCTGAATATTTTTACACACAATTTCTGCAAACATGCTATAGTTGCCGGTTGTATAATTAAGCCGTACAATTTCGGGGATCTTCTTTAATTCTTTGGCGACGCTATCATACAACGAACTTTTTTCAAGATAAATGCCGATAAAAGCAATTACGTCGTAACCCAATTGCTTCATATCAACATTTAGTTTTGTACCTTTTACAATGCGGGCTTCCTGTAGCTTTTTTATGCGAACATGAATGGTGCCGCCCGAAACAAATAATTTTT
The DNA here is from genome assembly GCA_965277535.1 of Ilyomonas sp. GTDB lineage: Bacteria > Bacteroidota > Bacteroidia > Chitinophagales > Chitinophagaceae > Ilyomonas. Next base: position 190,332 of record OZ255825.1, read on the forward strand.
TGCCAAGATCAGCATAGGAAACACCAGCATCATTCATCATTTCCTGCATAATTTGCAAATCCAGCTTGTCGAGATTTAGCTTTGTACTCATATTGGTTTTTCAGTTAGATATTTTCCAAAGGTAGGTTAATTACGTTAAACAGATTCTAAAAATTTTAAAGCTATGTTGATAAAATGATGTACGTAAAAACAAAAGCTCTAATATTGCACCTGCAAACGAGTTCTTACATACTGTGGGGTGATGAAATCTTGGCAGACATACCCTCTCGTCTCGAGGGTGAGGACCAACAGGATAAACTAAGCATAGAGCCGACCAAACTCGTGTTAGGCCGACCGGGGTTGACCACCAAGCTTTTGTGTTTAGCCAACTGCCTCGTGTAGGTTCGAGTCCTACCCCTACAGCTTTATTGAAGCCTGTAAACATTGATAATTAATGTTTACAGGCTTTTTTATTTATGACAGTGCACCTATTGGTGTATCTAACATAGGCTGTAAGTACAATCTTATAATTGCTTATTTGTTATAATTTACTTTTCAATTCTTTCGGGAAGCAAGTCTTTTAAGCTCCTGATTTAAAGGAAATTTTAAAACTCAAAAAACCTTATCAATCTTACCCTTGAAGGTCACAATATCTTTTAAGAGATTTCCTAAAGGATATAATGCGGCTAATAACGCAGTTTAGGAAAAAGAAAAAGGTGCAAATCTGCAACAGGCATGTACACCTATTTGTTGAAAAGAGCAAGTGATTACTCTGTAGGTTTTCAGGATGTTCAAAGAACCAATATCCTTTTGAAACAAGCGAGGTTTTTGATAGTTTAGATAAAAATTATCCCCGGTTTTTTATGTAAAATAGTAAAGGTAGATGCGATTATACAAGCAAGTTATGCTTACAAAAAATAGGCGGTGACGCGAGAACAATTGTAGAAATAATTCTATTTGGGTTTGGTAAAAAGACTGCATCCGGTTAATTAACCATGCAAATTAATAGCGGGGCGATGGTACTATGCTTTGGCGTTTTATAAAGAAATGAATGAAAGAACTTTTACAATTGCAGATGCTTTAATGGAAAGAATGATGTAGAAAGCAGCAAGAAATTTTCTTTATAGAAATAAAAAGTATCAAACGTGCCAGTAAATTTGCAAATAGATTTACATTAAACACAAACTAAAAGCTTTATGAAGTATTCTTTTCTTATGCTAATCCCTTTTGGTTACTTTTTTTAGTTGCAGCAAAGGCTGGAACAATTCACCTGCGCTTGCCAATGGTACTTTTCAATTCAGAGTGAATGATACACTTGTAACAATAGACAATTCAAATGTTATAGAGGCGTATGTCACCTTTTTTAAACAGGTGCAAGAGAATATTGTTCCAAGTAGAAGATACACTTTAAATACACAGAAAAGGGTTAACAACGTTTAGGCATTTACAATCATCACAAGTGGCGAGTTTAAAAGCATATAACGCCTTTATTAAAAGGAAATTAGAAAAGGATTAGAATGTTCTTAATGAGTGAAATGCTTTAACAAGTGATATAAATTTGTGCTAGCATAAGGTATATTTAGAGCTGATTACTTCCTTTAAAGGGTACTTACAGAATGACTTTTAAACCCAATAATTTAGAAATGGATAAGTGTAATTTAATCATTAATGCTGATGATTTCGGTGCATCCCGGGAAATCAATTCTGCTATTGTTACCTGCTTTAAAAGAGATATTATTAATAGCACAACCATAATGGTTAATATGCCTTATTTTAATGAAGCGCTGGAATTGGCTTTTCAAAACGGTTTTAGCAACAAGATTGGTATTCATATTAATTTGACTGCCGGGAAGCCTTTGACAAATCTAAATGAAACAGGGCTAATAGATCAATATGGTTGTTTTGTGCAAAAGAAGTTATACAACCCTTCAATTTTTTTTTCAGGAGTTTTGAGACGAAAAATTAACCAGGAAATTTTTGCGCAATATGAGAAACTTTTTGAGGCAAAAATTAAATGTACTCACATTGATTCTCATCATCATGTACACCATCTTCCATGGATTGCTCCTCTATTTATTAAATTAGCAAAAGAAAAAAATCAGAAACTAAGATTGTCCATGACCGAAGGAAGATTAAATTTTTTTAAAACAATTTACAGAATTGGTCTCAATACAAGATTAAAGATTGGTAATCTGAATTATACAGACACATTTGGAACTGCATCATACATGAAAGAATATTTAAACAAGAATAAAAATATCAATCGGACACTTGAAATTATGGTACACCCGGAAATTAAAGAGAATAAATTAATAGACCATTATGAGCCGGAAAATTTTAAATATCTTAAAGATTTACGATGTTGATTTGGACTGAAGCTTCATAATTCTTATAGGTTACTTTAATTTTCTACTGAGGTGTACCAATTGTTTGTATTTTAAACGATCCGTAATTTATTTATCTTCTCAGCGCCTCTTTTGTAATGCTTATGCAATCGCTTCACAGTATCCAACTTTCTTACATTTATATACTTTAAAATGCTTTTTCGGTTGTACCCGGATATCTTCATTATGTCAAGTCAGAGAAGCTTGATAAATAAAGATTGGTTGCAAAAGAACGCCAGACAGTGTGCGAGAAATCATTAGTATATTTCTAAAATCATCTTCCTCCAGGCGGGCAGAATTGCTGCAAGTAATGTGTGTATAAAGTAGCCAAATGCTCTCTTGTACCTTCACCTTCAAATATGCCATGTGAGCGGTTGGGATAACTCATCAACTGAAATTGTCGGTTGTATTTCACCAGTTCATTAATCAACATTTCAGCATTGGAATAATGAACGTTGTCGTCGCCTGTACCATGGATGTACAATAGATTTCCTCTTAAATTTTTTGCATAAGTAATGGGCGAACCATTGATAAAGTCCTGTTTGTTTTCCTGCGGCAAACCCATGTATCGTTCCTGGTAAATGTTATCATAAGTCAATTGGTTTCCAACAGCTGCAACAGCAATTCCGGTTTTATAAATATCGGGAAATTGAAACATAAGATTCAACGTGGCAGAGCCGCCACCACTCCAGCCCCAAACAGCAACTCTAGACGTATCAATATAAGGTCTTTTTAAAATCTCATGCGCTGCCATTGCCTGATCGTGAATATTTACTATTCCTATTTTGCGGTAAATAATTTTTCGCCATTCTCTTCCTTTTGGGCAAGGTGTTCCACGATTGTCAACCGAAACATAAATGTAGCCATCATCTGACATATTCCCTCTGTATAAATTGTTGCTCCCCGTTCCATACACATCTCTTACCAATTGCCCCGCCGGTTCGGTATAAACATTAAAAACGATTGGGTACTTTTTGGTAGAATCGAAATGTGTAGGCTTCTTCATCCATGCATCCATAGTGATGCCTTCGGCAGTTGTAATTGCAAAGAATTCTACGTTTGTTTTTGCCTTATTTTCTTCCGCTTTTGCAACGGCAGTATTTACATCATTGCCACTTATGAATTTATGATTGGGCAACGAAACCATTTCAGTAGTATAAGGGGTGTAATGATTGGTAAACTGATGCTGTGCAAATTTTCCTCCTGGTGAAACATCATACTGATGCCAGCCATTTTCGTTGGCAGGACTTACGCGTTCCAACGAGCCTTTACCATCTAATTTGGTTCGGTATAAATAAGATTGTGTTGCATTTTGCGGCGAAGCTTCAAAATATATATAGTTGTTCTTTTCATCAATGGCGTTAATCTTCATTACATCATAAGCTCCTTTTGTAATCAAGGTTTCTTTTTTACCGTCGTGGCTAACACTGTACAAATGACGCCAGCCATCTTTTTCGCTTGCCCATAAAAATTCTTTGCCCTCTTTCAGCCAATCCCAACCGCCGTAAGAATAACTTTCATCCCAGTTTTGCAATACTTCAATCCATGCTGAGTCCCTTTCTTTATAAATGGTTTTTGAATCACCTGTGGCAACATTGCAAAGCAGAATATCACTTTCATTTTGTTTGCGATTTAGATGTTGAATGATTAATTCATCATTGTTGGCAGCCCATTCCATGCGCGGCACATACGATTGCAAAACCGGATCGGTTGGAATGTTCATCCAAGCCGTTTTTGCCGTATTTATATTAATCACACCAATTTTAAAAGGAGATGGCGGTTCGCCAGCCACCGGATACACAACCGGCTTTACAAAAGGATAAATCGAGTCTGTATTATCAATCATCAAATAATCTTTCGTTCCTTTTGCGTTCATCTGCCAGTAAGCAATTTTTTTACTGTCATCGCTCCAGCGAAAACCATCTCGGCAAAAAAATTCTTCTTCATACGCCCAGTCGAAAGTGCCATTAATCAACTCGCGCGAACCATCATTTGTTAACTGTTTGGCGCTTCCATTTGACGCATCTTCCACATATAAATTGTATTCACTTACATAAGCTACTTTGCTACCATCGGGCGAAAATTTTGCGAACATCAATGATGATTGTGGAAGGCTTGCTCCTAATTTGCGAATGGAATGATTGGTTAGGTTAATCAACCAATAGTCGCCGCGTGTATCATAACGCCAAACACGTTTGGTATTGGTATAAATGAGTATTTGATTGCCATCATTCGAGATAAAAAAATTGCGCACAGATAAGGGTTGAGCAGTTCCATTCGGCGTTAGCTGTTCTTTTGTAAGAAGCACTTTTGTTTTTGCAGAAGAAAGATCGTTGAAAACAATTTCGCCATTTTTAGATTCGTAAAAACCGGTGCCATCTTTACTCCAATGAACGCCTTGCGGTGGTTGTGCGATTGCAAAAAAAGTGGCAAAACAAAAAGTAAAAATAACAATTCCCTTTACTAAATACATAGCGTTTGTTTTGAGGTAAAAGTAAATGAAACGAGTTCATTTGTTTTTACAAATGAAAGAAAAACAAACACAGAATTTATTTTAAAAACGTTCTGACGGTTATCTGATCATCATTCCTATTGAACATTTCATGGCAGCAATTATATTGACAAAACCAAAACTGATTTTTAACGAAATAAATTCTGCGCAAAGCCATTTTTAATAAACCTTCAAAAAGCCTTAAAATTATTTATGGCTTTGCAAGGCGTTGGTTAGATGTTTACTTTTAGCCCTTTAACAAGTACGGCACAATGGGCATCATCCGCAAGCAAAGCATTTTTTCATCTATTTTTTCCTATGCCGGATTTGCCATTGGTGCACTCAATAAACTTCTCATTTTCCCGGCTTTTTTTTCAAGTAAACAAATTGGACTAACCACTTTGCTGGTTGATATCAGCCTTGTGTTTTCGGCTGTGGCAACATTGGGCAGCAACTCCATCACTTATAAATTTTTTCCGTTTTACAACGAGTATTTGCCTAAGAAAAAAAACGATTTGCCGGCATTCACGCTTTTGCTTTGCCTGAGTGGTTGCATCGTTGTAATCAGTGCAGTGTTCCTCTTTCAAAGCTTTATATCGCGAAAATTTGGCGCACAATCACCCCTGTTTGTAAGTCATTACAATTTGCTTTATCCACTCATTATTTCAACTGCATTATTTAGTTTGTTTGAATCGTATGCGTGGAGCGTTCAAAAAACGGTGGTTTCTAATTTTTTGCGCGAAGTGGCGTTTCGCATTTTTGTTTTGGTTCTATTGCTTTCTTACATTTATAAAGCTATTTCGCTCGAAACATTTTTTACGTTGTATTCGTTCATTTATGTGCCTTCGGTTGTCATTCTTATTTTCTATTTGATTCGCAGCGGCAACTTTCCTATCAACTTTTCTATCAGCAATGTTACGAAGCGCATTCACAAACGAATCTTTGCATTTGGTTCGCTCATCTTTTCAAGCTCATTGCTCAACGTTCTATCGCGAGCCATTGATGTTATCTTCCTTGCCAGCCAAAGTACCGGCGGCTTAAGCGATGCCAATGTGTTTTCGTACGGCTCGTACATGATAAGCATTATGGAAGTGCCGCAGCGAAGCATCACTGCCATTGCAACGCCCATCATTGCTCAGGCATGGCGTGATAAAGACAGGAAAAAGATTGAAGATTTATATCACAAAACATCACTTAATTTATTCATTGTCGGCCTGGCTATCTGGGGTTTGATTTATCTGAACATGAACAGCGCCATTGCTTATTTGGGACCCGAATATGCACCCATGAAAAGCGTGTTTGTAATTATGGGAATTGCCAAACTGATTGATTTAGGGACCGGCGCCAATTCGCAAATTTTGTTGTTGAGCAAACATTGGCGGCTCGATTTTTTTACCAACTCGGCTTATGTGATGATATCCTTACCGCTGAATTTTTATCTGGTTAAAAAATACCACATTTATGGACCGGCCTGGGCGAATTTGATTGCAATGACAGCCTTCAACACCGTTCGGTTTTTATACATCTGGAAACTGTTTCGGATGCAGCCTTTTACACGCACTACTTTCTATGCTTTGCTGCTGGCAGCTACCACAATTGTTATTGTTTATTTTATACCAACGATTGGAAATATTTACATTAATGTTATCGTTCGCTCTATCATATTTGCTTTTGTTTTTGCAGGAAGTATTTTGTTGCTTAATGTATCGCCCGACATTACAAGTTTGTATCGAGCTGCATTGCTGCGATTGAAAAGGGAATAGTTTCTTATCTTCATTGTTTTACCACCAACTTACATCTTTGTAACTGCATGGAACGCTTTCACGGACTTATTGGTATTGGATTCATTTTAGGCATTGCATATTTGTTTTCCAACAATAAAAAACACATCAACTTCAGGCTGGTTGCCAGCGGCATTGCTTTACAAATACTCATTGCAGTTCTTGTGTTTAAAGTGCATCCTGTTGCCCGATTTTTTGAATGGCTCGGTCGTGGTATGCAATTAATAGAAGGCTTTGCTTTCAAAGGTGCAGCTTTTGTGTATGGTGGTATTGCTGTGCCGGGCGCAAACAACACGGCGATTGATTATGCCGTCAACGGGTTTGTTTTTGCCTTTAATGTTACAGCAACTATTATTTTGGTTTGTGCGCTGGTAGCCATCTTTTATCATTATGGCATTATGCAACGTGTGGTTGCCGTAATTGCAAGAGCGATGAACTTTATTATGCGCGTAAGCGGCGCTGAAGCTCTGAGTAATGTGGCCAGCGCGTTTGTTGGGCAAGTGGAAGCGCAGGTAATGATTCGGCCTTACTTAAAAGGAATGACGCGAAGCGAACTGCTTGCCAGCATGAGCGGAAGTCTTGCCTGCATTGCCGGTGGCATTTTGGTAGTGTATGCCAATATGGGTGCGCAAGCAGGCTTGAATTTGGCTCCAAAACTCATCACTGCAAGTTTGATGGCAGCACCCGGCGCACTGGTAATTTCTAAAATTGTATTTCCCGAAACGGAAGAAAGCCAAACGCTGGGCAAAGTAAAATTGGAAGTGAAAAGCACTTATACTAATGTGATTGATGCTATTTCGCATGGTGCCGGCGATGGTTTTAAAATCGCAATGAATGTGATTGCGATGCTCATTGGTTTTATTGCCGTTATTTCTTGTGTGGATTATGTTTTAATAAAGATCGGGCATATTTTTAATCCTCAGTTTACCTTATCACTCAATTATATTTTCAGCAAATTATTCTATCCGTTTGCCTGGACGATGGGTGTTCCGCAACAGGATGTAAACAGTGCGGCAACATTATTAGGACAAAAACTAACCATCAACGAGTTTGTTGCCTTTAAAAACTTAACCAATAAATCAGTTCCCATACTTACCGAAAAAGGTTTGCTCATTATTAGTATTGCCATTTGCGGATTTGCCAATTTCAGCAGTGTAGGAATGCAGATTGGAGGCATTGGTGAACTGGCGCCAGAGAGAAGAAGTGATTTGGCTAAATTGGGGCTGAAAGCCTTGCTATGTGGCACTTTAGCGAGTTATCTAAGCGCCACCATTGCAGGTATTTTAATGTGATGTTTCTTTTATTGCATCAAATAATCACATCTGTTTCCAGTCCATTGGATGAAGATGAATTTTGATCGTTTATCAAGAACACATCCCCATCTCTCATTTCATTTTTCTTGTTTGAATTAATGTAATGAAAGAAATAACAACCTAACAAAAACAACACGATATACAACATACACTTTTCTTTACTTCGTTATTAACCTGACTGTATAAGATACAATTGGTTTACTAAGGAAAAGAAAATGTTGTGCCAGATGATTGATGAAGTACAATTGATGAACCTATACTAAGGATTAAATAGAAGAATTGTTTAGAAAATGTAAATAAGCAAAATACAGAAAACCTATAAGCAGCAATTTTGCTCACAATTCCATCCTATCATTTATGAAATTTTGCTTGCTATATCAAATTTATACTCTATGCATTTTATTATGCCTTGCACCAAGTTGCAAAAAAGAATTACCACCTTGCAATGGCAATTGTACCGATATTGTTTTTGCCGGAAAAATTTATGATGCCACCAACAATCAGCCAATCCCTAACCAAACGGTTTCAATTTTATTACACCCAACCGCTTATTGCGTTATTTGTGATCCCTATGTTTTGCCATCGGCAAAATCTGGCAACAATGGAAATTTTGAGTTGTCAACTTCTTTTGATACAACACTATTACGAAGCAATTACATTATTGTAAGAGTAAATACACCGCCTAACTTTCTTCAGTATGCAACAGGCCCTAATACGAATGCTCCATCAAACAACCCAAAAGATTACCGCTTTTACCAACCTATTGACTTGAATACATTAACAAATCTAAAGTTTGGATTTTATCCAAAAGCAACTTTACAAATAAATATGCATAGAACATCTGCAATCATAAAAGATCAATCTGATCTTCTTTTAGAAGTAAAATTTCTTGACTCTACAAATAATTCATCCATCTTAGGATTTATTCAATCAGCTTCAAACAAAGACACCTCTTTTATTATTTATACAACAGCAAATATTTTTACAAAAATAACCAGTTCAAAGTTCGTTACAGAAACGCAGTTGATCAATAAATCTGATTCTATAAAATGCGATGCTACTAAACACAGTTCAATTGATTTTTATTATTAGATCTTATACTTTTGCGAGTTCAACCTCCATCAAGTAACCATCAATCCCGCCTTTTAAATTATACAAATTATCGAAGCCAAATTGATCTTCTAATTCACGGATGGCTTTTGCACTTCTTCCACCCATCTTGCAATGAACAATCACCTTTTTATCGCGGCGAATTTTGTCTTTATTTTGGGCTAGTGTAGCCAAGGGAATTAACAGAGCGCCAATATTCACTTCTTCATATTCATAAGGTTCGCGGACATCAATCACTTGTATGTCTTCTCCGTTTTGTAACCATTCGTGCAACTGTTCAGGTAATATTTCTTTTATCGGTTTTTCAACGGCTTTCATACCGCAGAATTGTTCATAATCAATCAACTTTGTAATGGTTGGATTTGTGCCCGTTAATGGATTATCAGGATTTGGTTTAAAATTGAAAATGCGCGATTCAAATGTAAGCGCGTCAAAAATATAAAACCTGCCACTCAATGGTTCGCCAATACCAGTGATTACTTTGATTATTTCCAATGCCTGCAGGCTGCCAATGATGCCAGGCAACACTCCTAAAACGCCGCCTTCCGCACAACTTGGAACTAAACCTGGCGGCGGCGGTGCAGGATATAAATCGCGATAATTTGGACCTTTTACGCCCTCTTGATTGGTGTAATTAAACACCGAAACCTGGCCTTCAAACTGAAAAATAGAAGCATACACATTTGGCTTGTTCAGCAACACGCAGGCGTCGTTCACTAAGTATCGTGTAGGAAAATTATCAGTGCCGTCTGCTACTACATCATACTCTTCAATCAACTCCAGGGCGTTGTATGAAGTCATTTGCGTATTATAAACGTTGATGTTGATGTAAGGATTTAAAGAAAGCAATCGCTGCTTCGCCGCTTCTGCTTTGGATTTGCCCACATTTTCAACACCAAACAATACCTGCCGGTGAAGATTGCTATCGTCCACCACATCAAAATCAACAATGCCGATGGTTCCCACACCAGCCGCCGCCAAATACAATAATGCCGGGCTTCCCAGGCCTCCAGAACCAACCACCAGGACTTTGGCTCTCTTTAATTTTTGCTGACCTTCTAATCCAAAATCGGGCATGATGATGTGTCGGTTGTAACGGGCCAGTTCTTCTTTTGAAAACTGAATAGGGTTTGTGTTCATGTTTTGGTTTTGTTGATTATTATAAGCCGCCTGCTATGGCGGGAACAATGCTGATGACAGATGTTTCAGCAACACTGGTTTGTTGTTGTTGAAGGTTACGAATATCATCTTCGCCAATAAAAATATTGATGAACGGACGTACACGTTCTTCCGTATCAAACAAGTGCTTTTTTAAATCGGGAAACTTATTGGTCAGCTCATTCAAAGCTTCCTGAATATTGTTTCCGCTGACAGCCACTTTTGTTGAATTGCCTGTGAATTTACGCAAAGGTGTAGGTATTATTACGGTTGCCATAATTGGTATTACTTTTCTGTATGCTATTTTGGTTACAAATAATTGGCTCTTCTTTTAACGCAAAAGTATCATCTAACCGCCAGCTTCTGGCTGATGAAATTTTGTTTTTGAAAACAGAAATAATGAGGTAAGAAAAATAAGGAAAAGCGTTTTGCGCATCTTTGCCCGAAGGCACTGCATCCCAATTCGGATGCGAGTGATAAACGCCCAACAACTTCAATTCATTTTCGTCGGCTTCTTTTTCAGCTTTTTTATATTCTGCTGCTGAAATAGAAAACTCTTTTCCGCTTGACATAGAAATATTTTTACACACAATCACTTTTGTTACAATTCTGTTTTCGTTGTTTTCTTTTCCTAACAAAAACCCACAACACTCAACCGGGTAGCTTTCGATTGCTTCCTTAATAAGTGTATTGTAACTTTGTGTGGGTAGTAACAACATATTGTGTTGGTGTATTGTTTGTCAGGCAATGCTCATACCGGCTGGTTGCTTTTCTTTTAATAAATATTCAATTTGGCCAAACCATTTTGTGCCTCCTAAACTATCAGCTAAGATGGGAACGGTTAATCCATAATCCTTCACGGCTGCTTTTTCAATGGAAAGGAATTTTGGATGCAAGCCCCAATGTAAAATATTCACAGTATCTTGTTTGTCAACATCAATTAATGATTCACTCACCAGTGCAATCAAATGTTTGGTAAGTGTTTGTTTTAACCCGATTTCATCCGTTATTGTTTTCAACTCATTAATTGCATTTAGCAAAGTTGCTTTTTCTACCGGACAAATTTTTGAAATCAAAATATCGCCTTCTTCGTTGTACCATTTGTGTTTGTATTCATACACATTGATGAGCAAATTTAAATCGTCGGGATGCGACCAATCGAGTTGTCCTCTGAAAAATTTTTCAATATATCCCGGAGGATTACCTTTAAAAATAACAGGAATGTTTCGCTTCGATAATTGAATATAGTACAACGCCACTTCTAAACTTTCAACAGGCCATTCTAAATTTTTTACAATTAAAAAATTACAATGTCCTTTTTGCGAATGAACAATGCCGTTCAGCATTAAAGCAGCGGCTTCTTTTGCATTTTGTGCGGTTACATATTTACCTGGCGAATGTATGGCGATGTAATTGCTCAACCGGCTATCCGCTTCCAGTTCATCGTTCATTAAACTGTTATCAATAATGTGTGTAAACCTCGCCATTGAGTATAAAACACGACCTGTTCTCGCAAACACATCAAAAATATATTCGCAAAACTTTTTGGTTTGTGCATACACTTCATTGGTAAAGTAACGGCTGGCTTTGCCGGTTGACGAAAACACACATTGTTGAACGCTGTTGGTGGCTTCGCAAGCCATTGCTACGTTGAAAGAGCCGATAACATTGGTTTGAAACGCATCGTAGGCGTTGCGTTCAGCATAGCCGGGACTGCGTTGTGCGGCAGTATGAAATACAAATTGCGGGTGGTATTTTTCAAACAAAAACAAAACGTCTTTTTGATTCCTGATGTCGCAAACAACAGTAACGATTCGTTCATCAGCAAACTGCGTTGGTTGTGCTTTGTTTTTATCAAGAATTACAATTTGTCTTACATCAAATTTGAGTAATTCGTTTACAAGAATAGTTCCTACACAACCCAAACCGCCGGTTACAACGCAAACACTGTTTTGTAATTTTTGATTGATAAAGTTGAATGGAAGATTTACTTTTCTTTCCAAAGAAGGCTCGAAAGGATTACGGTCAAGTCTGCCTTGTTCTGCGTAAACGTCAATTAATTGTTTAGTAAGTTCAGTGAGTTCGGTAAACGAATCTTGCTGTTGAACATTGGGAGATAATTGCCAGATACGCTTATAAAGTTCTTCAGTCATGGTGAGTGGTTGTCAATTTCTCAATAAAACATACTTCTGATGAGACGCAATTTTGGACGAAACGAGTAACTGAATTTACTCATCGAGAGTATGTTTTATTTTTGCAAATTACAATATTTCTGAATGAAAGAAAGAAACCGCTCCTTTTCAATGTTTTTTACACACAGAATGACAAAAGAGAAAATACGATAAAACCAAAAGCCTCCTTTGCAAGAGGCTTTGTTTTTACCTTAAAAATCATATTCTCTGTTAGAATTTAAATGCCAAACCACCGGAAGCAATGTACTTGCCATAACCAGCTTCCAAAAAGATTCCGGCACGGGGTGTGAGATTGAATTTAGCTCCCAACGATACCTGGTATGCGAGCGGAGAAGGCTCATCAATGCCAGCCGTTTTGCCGCCTGATGCATCAGTGTAACTTTGTGTCCAGTTTGTAAATCCAATCGCTGTTCTCAGGTAAGGCGATACAGCCTTGCTATACGTTGGAAAGTAAGAAACAACATTCAGCATCAGGCTCCAGTTTTCAAATTTACCTGTTAAGTCGGGGATATTGCTGTTGTTATTATATGCGTAATAAGGCTGCATTACTTTGCCATAGGTGCCCATTACGCCAATGCTCATAAAACGACTGAACTGATAATCAATGGCACCTGTAAACGGTCCAACCTGGTTGGTTGCATTGCCTTTGTACAAATTATAAAACGAAGCGAAATATTGTTTGTCGAGATTTGGAAAACCATAACCAAGACTAACATTCAGGCTCGGTTGAAACGGTGGATATTGCGGTTGCTGCTGTCTTGGCCGGTAATGACCTCTGACCCGACCGTAACCACCATATCCATAAGGCCGTCCAATGATGACGCTTCCTCCAAACTGTGCATCGGCTGCCATGCTTGCGGCTGCCAGCAACAACATTAAAACCACTTTTTTCATAAAAACAATTTTTATGGAAGATGGATTTGGTAAGAAGAAGTTTAATGGAAAGTTGATAAGAAATTGAGAAACAAGTTTCAATATCCAAGAAAATAAGTGAACCAGTTTCAAGATGAAACTATTTCAAGAATGAAGGAATACGATGAATGTATTGACGCAATAATTATTAACAGAAATAAAAGAATAAAACTTCGAAATTTTTTCCATTCTTCTTTGTGAACCTTTGTGTCCTTCGTGCCTTTGTGGTTCAAAAAAAGCTACATTATCGTTTCCAAAATTTCAACCAGTTCGCTATCGGTTTTTACCAACACTTCACGTGCCTTGCTACCTACATTTTTACCAACAATTCCGGCGGCTTCTAATTGATCCATCAAACGTCCCGCACGATTGTAACCCAACTTCATTTTGCGTTGAATTAATGACGTACTTCCAATTTGATTCGCAACAATTAATTTGGCTGCATCTTCAAACAGCGGATCGCGGTCAGCAGCATCGAATTCTTTACCGGCTAATTCTTTTTCATCTTCAAATTCAGGCAAGAAATATTGCTCCGGAAAGTTTTCCTGGTAGCCAATAAACTCCGCTACTTTTTCAACTTCCGGCGTATCTACAAAAGCACATTGCAAGCGGGTGATTTCGCCATTGTAGCTAATCAGCATATCGCCTTTTCCAATGAGTTGCTCAGCACCGCCGGCATCTAAAATGGTGCGGCTGTCTATCTTGCTTGAAACCTTAAAAGCAATGCGTGCTGGAAAGTTGGCTTTGATGGTTCCGGTGATAATATTTACTGATGGTCGTTGTGTTGCAATGATCAAATGAATGCCAACCGCACGGGCAAGCTGCGCAAGCCGCGCAATGGGCATTTCCACTTCTTTTCCAGCGGTCATTATCAGGTCGGCAAACTCATCAACCACGAGCACAATAAACGGCAAAAACTGATGACCTTTTTGCGGGTTCAATCTGCGTTTTACAAATTTTTCATTGTACTCTTTTATGTTGCGGCAACCTGCTTCTTTTAGTAAATCGTAACGGTTATCCATCTCAATGCACAAGGCATTCAAAGTATAAATTACTTTTTTGGTATCGGTAATAATTGATTCTTCTTCGCCGGGCAATTTGGCAAGAAAATGTTTTTCAATCACGCGATACAAACTCAATTCAACTTTCTTCGGATCAACCAAAACAAACTTCAATTGCGATGGATGTTTTTTGTACAACAGGGAAACCAACAGCGTATTAATTCCAACCGATTTTCCCTGTCCCGTTGCGCCTGCCATCAGCAAATGTGGCATTGAAGCGAGGTCAACAATAAAATTTTCGTTGTCTATCTTTTTACCAATGGCAATCGGCAAAGAGAAATTGTTATTCTGAAATTTTTCCGATGCCAGCAAGGTTTTCATGCTTACTACCGTTTTCCGAACATTGGGCACTTCAATACCAATTGTGCCTTTGCCCGGAATGGGCGCAATGATGCGAATGCCAAGTGCAGCAAGGCTTAGCGCAATATCATCTTCCAAATTTTTAATACGGCTAATGCGCACACCTGGTGCGGGAACAATCTCGTACAATGTTACTGTTGGACCAACCGTTGCAGCAATTTTTTGTATTGAAATATCATAGTTCTTCAGCGTTTCAATAATCTGGTTTTTGTTGGCTTCCAGTTCTTCAGCATCGTGCACAATTTTTTCGCTGCCATGTGTTTCTAACAAATCCAAGGTTGGCATTTTATAATCTTTTAAATCCAACATCGGGTCATAATCTGCCTTTGCAATCACAGGGTTTGTTTTTACCGATAAAGCAGCCACCGCTTCTTCAGCCGTTTCGTTATCCAACACTTCTTTTATTTCTAAAGAAGGCATTTCTACAACGTTTGGTTTTGCCTCATTTTTTGTGATAGTTCCTTTTGCAGCAGGCTGATAAAAGGTAGGCAGATGATCCATTTCAAACGCAGTATCATTGCTGTATAAATCGTTTACAACAAACTCCGGCTCGCTGTTCTGAAATGCAGTATGGGCAAGTGTTTCAGACGGTTCTTCATCAAGTATGAAAGGCTCTTCCTTATCCAGTTCTTCCTTTTTGTTTTTGTTCTCTTTTTCTGTAAGAACAAACTCATGCAGATGGTCTGCCACTTCAGTTTTCCTCGGCATTACTACCGTTACATTTTTATTGTTTCCCTTTAAAACATTCGAAGTATCAATTTCTTTTTCCGTTGATGGAATTATCGGTTGAACTACTTTTGGTTTTGCCTCATTTTGTGGAATGAAAGATGACAGATCATCGCCATTTGTAATGATTTTCTTCTTTCGTTCCGGCAATCGAAATGTTGGATTAAATCGCCAGATAATATAAGTAAACAAAGCAAACGAAATGAGTGCTCCGGTTCCTACTTTTCCTATCCATTTTACCAGCCATTGTTCCATCAATTCTCCTGCTGCACCGCCAAACGAAAAGCTTGCACCAATGGTAAAAAAAGAAAGCGTTACGCTTACTACAACCAAGCCAACTAAAACATATTTTACATTGCGAAGAAGGCTGAATACTTTTTTGTCGAACAACAAATTAACGCCTGCAATAAAAAAGAAAGTACAGAAAAAATAAGAGGCTAAACCAAAGCCGTAATCAATACAATAATGCGCGATGTAAGCACCTAAAACGCCAAGCAAATTGGCAACGGCAACATCAGTGGTGCTAAAAATTTTTATACCCAACTGTTGCACTTTATCACCATCTTCCTGCCATGTAAAAAGATAAGACGTAAAAGAAATGAACAAAAACAAACACATCAATAAGCTGACAGCACCCATCATTTTACGGGTACGATCGTCTTTTGCAACTTCCTGCAAGGTTACCTCAGATTCTTTATCAGCCCTTAGTTCTTCCGGCTTGGGTTCATCCGAAACTTTCTTTTTTAAACGGTTCGCCATAATCAATAGTCGTGGTTCACAAACCTAAATCAATAACGAAGGTTTGCAAACTATCTGTATAAAGAATTAGGAGAAAAAAAGAACACACATCTATGAGAAAAAAGGTGCAAATCCAAACCTGCTTTTGGCTAAGCTCAATAGGAAGAGTGGTTCTGAAACAAATAAATAATGAGGTAAATAAAAAGAACGATGCAAAGAACAAGATAGAAAATAAAGTTTCTTCTGCGGTCAATAATTTCGGAGATGCGACCTGTATGCTTTATTTTATGCAAACGGTTTTTGTTCTTGATAGCCAGCCAAAGAAAGAAAAGGATAAGAATTCCTATTCCATAGGGCACAAGCTTTTCAAGTAGTTCTAAAACCATAATTGCACAGCGGTTGTTAAATGAGGGATTTTAAGATAAAAACGTTTGTTAAGATGACAGTTTTGCCGCAAACAAAAACTATTTTGATGCTAAACCAAGTACGAAGCAAGCAAGTGTCTTACAAAATAAACGCAAAAACAAATGTATTGGTTTTTGCCATTCTTCTTCATATAAATCCAAATTATTTCGTAGAAGTTTTAGCGCCACACACTGTTTTATTTCAACCAAAAAGTTTTGCCTACTATTTGCACGAAACTTTTTGGTTGATGAAGTTCGCTTCTGCTATATCTTATTGTGCAAGCGAAATGCGTATCTGCAAACCGGCTCGCGTAGTGGTTATTGGCGCTGATGTTGAGATATAAGGAATGGTTCGTTGTTGATCAAAATATAATTGCAGGTTAATACGGTTACTCAATACATAGTCTATTGAAGGTTGTAGGCTGATTACTTTTTGTCCACCCGTACTGTAAGCCGTTGCAAAATCAATTCGGCTGTTGCTCTGCGCATCATCTCTTATCGAAAAGTCAAGACGAATATTCAAGTCATTGCCTGTTCCGTTTTGTTGCGAATTCAGCTTTTTAAAGCCTGGAATTTTAAATGGCAGGTTCACATTTTTCTTTCGTATGCTCGCACCAAACACTATTTCTCGGCTGTTCACTTCACTCAACTGGTAATCTACCAAACTTAAACTTAGCTGGCGGCTTCGCTTATACTGAAAGTTAATATTGGTTTGGTTGATGGTGGTTACATCAAAGCCAATCAACGGGTTGAACTGCTCTGATATGGTAAGATTGGGTATTAAGAAGAAAGGTACAAAATTACCCGATATTGGATCGGTAAATCCTGGCGTTCCATAATGCAGCGGATCATAAAAATTCAACGCGCTGTTAAAGCTGTTCATACTCACTTGTCCGCTGTAACCATGGGTTACCGATATGTTTGTGAAAATGCTTGCCAGTGATGGAATTTTAGACAAGCCTGTATAAGTAACGTGCCAGTTAGGCAATGGTTTGATCCCGCCGAATGGATTTGTTTTTATAGTAGAATTGTTTTGACTGATTAGCGCAACATCGTTAGGACTTTTGCCTGTATAAGCCGCAATGAATGCAGGTATCAGCACATCCTGTGAGTTGCGGCCGTAACCGTCTGCAAAGCCATCGGGTGTTACGCCACCGCTGTAGTATTTGTTATTGGTGGCCAATCGTCTGGAAATGGTAGAACGATAGCTTTCAAACTGAATAAACGTTTTTGAAATCTCCGACGGATTGTGCTTGGTAAACAGGGTTTGAAAACTAATGTATGAGACGTTGAAACCACCACTTGCATACGGGCTCAAATGCCCAAAATGACTGCCGGTGCCTGTTGTATCTTTAAACAATTCGGTATAATCTTTACTAAATGTTTTTTCAACATTTACATCTATAATAAATTCACGAATCGGCTCTAACTGCGCTGTAATGCTAAGGTGTTGGTCAAACGTCTGGCGATACATCAGATTAAAATTAGAGTCTTTTGTTATCACACCTTGCGCCGCTTTTTTATTGAGCCAGTTACTATCCGGTTGTCGCCCGAAAACATAATCCAATCCTGGCTGCATTGTTTTAAAATTGTTGCCCAAAATGCGCGATGTATCCGTATAGCCGGGCACACGGCTGTTGTAGGTTTCACTATAATTTACCGATGCGCGCTTTACCATCGTAAGCAATCTGCCAGCCGCTTTTTCCAAACCACCTACTTCCATCGGTTCGTTCAAAGCCGCCTGCCGCGCGGCCTTGCGGGCGTCGCGTTTTTGCCTGCGCCAGGTTTGCAATGCCTGCCTTTTTTGTTTTCCTTTTAAATCTTTAACAACATCAGCACGGGTTCGCTGGCTGCTATCCAATGTTTTTTGGGCAGCGTTTTGGTTAGGCGCAGTTCGTTTTGGCGCCTTCGGCGATGTTGGTAAATTGAAGGAATTTAAAAGCTTTGATTTTGCATACAATCTTGTAAAATCAAATTCGCCGTTCAAACTGTTTTGCTGACCATTTTCCAGCGTGTTCCCCAAGTTCACAGCAAGCAAACTGGCACCAATCCAATTGTAATTGGTTGCATAATTGTAACGTGCCGTAATCCAATCAGCAAAAGGAAATTTGTTCAACGGCAGTGTATAACTTATTGTTGCTCTTTGTTGATACAGCGTATTACGTCCACCTTTCAAAAAATTATGAAGCACGCTATCGCGTTTTTCTTTGCTATCTAATCGTCCATACGGTTCATCAACACGCGCAAAATTGGTAGCATTGAAATCGAAGTTTACGCTACGCGTTAAATCCCAGCGTGCGTTGTAATATCTGTCGAACGTAAAGTATTTATCGAAAGTGGTATCAACCCGCTCAATTTTTGTATCGCCCACATTTACGATACGAGGAACATACTCACCAAATTGCCGGTTAATATCAGCGCGGAAACTTAACAATGATGGGTTGAGATTGAAATTGAAATCACGAGCAAACTGGAGCCATGCACTTTTGTTTTTGATCAATCTTTTAAACGGTTCTTTGTAATGCGCCTGACTGGCATAAGTGTAACCAAAACCGCCGCGTTGCCTTGTTATTTTATTTTCGGATATAATGGGTGTGGTTTGCAAAGTTTGGGTAAACGAATAAGTAAAATCGAAGTTGCTCAGGCTCCACAATCTTGGTTTTAATGTAGGTTGTGCAAACCGAACATTAGTAAAGTTGAGCGTTTTAATGGTAGTAATATCTAAAGCCGATTGGCGAAGCGAATCTTTGTTTTTGGTAATGCCCAATTTATATTTGTACTTGATGTCCAAATCATAAGGGTCGTACTCAGGAATTAAGATGGTTTTATTTAAGCTTGCATATACAGGAATCATAAATCCAAGCTTTTTTGGAAATAATTTTCCTGCATCAATATTTAAAGCAGCATCATATTGCACCATACTGTTTTTCGCTCTTTCATTCACACGCTGTTCCAGTCCTCCCCAACCTGCGGTATAAGTATTTCCCGAAACAGACAGTGTACCCAGATCGGCAAGTTGCATGTCCACTCTTGCCAATGCTGCACCTCCGCCTTTTTCATTCAGTTCAGATAACCGAAGTTCATCAAACCAAACCTCTGTATTCACTACAGCCGTGTTGCCAGCCGTTTTCGGGTTTTCAACAGCCATTAAAAAGCCGCTTACTTCGCCCAAATTTGGATTGCCCAAAATCGAATAGGTGCGGTTGCCAACCTGTTCACGATAAATGGCACCCAATGTTGCACTTGAGTTTGCATTTCGGTGCAGTTTTAATGTGGTTAGTTCACTTAATTCAAAATCGAGGTTGTTTGAATCAGGCCAGATTTTGTTAGGATCAGTAATACCAAACCTTGTAATCTGAAGGGGAATTTTAATTTCGTAATAATTGCTCAAAAAGTCTTGCCCGATGCGGATAACAGCGTTTACCTGACCGTCTTGCAAATTGTCTATGCCTAACGATTCGGCATGAACAAACATTGATAATCTTCCATATTGTCTCAAGTCGAGGTTCAGTGTTTTAAACACAGCACGAGATTCGCCAGCCGGTAAATTGCGAATCCGCAAACTCATAGATTGTTCGTTCTGCAAGAGATTAATTCCGTTGTTGCTTAACGATTGTACGCGCTCAATGCCGGGTGGTATTTTGTAAGGGATGGGTGTGCGTGCACTGTTCTCTTCAAGGTTCACAGCCAGCACATCAAAAGTTGTATTGTTGTTTGCTGGTAACTGCGTATAAGAACCCGTTGTGTCTAATTCATAAGTAAAGTTTCTCCATTGGTTTCGCACCAAATCAAACGAAGCAAAACGCATGGTAACCGAATCTTGGAAACCGGTTAAATACATACGGATAAAACGGATGGATTTAAAATCAGGAATGTTGCCTATTTTCTCGCTAAACTGGTCAATAGGCACACGAAACAAATACCAGTTTTCAGGCGCTGTTGTGCCATTCGCCAGCTTCGGAGTAATCACTCGTTTGTCTGTGATATACTTCGTTAAGCCCACGTCCATACCAGGCTTCAGGTCTACTTCATATTCATAATATTCTTCAGTTTCGTTCAAGGTATTGTCTCTGTTCAAATCTTCATTATCAGGATACAAAGTAGCGGCAGAAGAATATTGAGAACTTGCTGATGCTACGGGTGAATTGCCCTGCTGGTTGTTATAGAATTTATATCTGCCTAAAATACCAACGCTGTTAGCATCGTAACGAGAATCGCGATACCAAACATAGTTATCGTAAGAAGGATCTTGCGTGGCGCGTTGATAGAACGGAGAAGCTGCGCCAAAATTAGATGCAATCTGTGCAAGGTAAGCGCTTCTTACTATCCGTTCCGAATCATCAGTCAAGCCGTCAAAACCAACATCCTGATAAGGTCTGTCCTGCGGGTCATTGCTAAACGCATTGGTAACTTGTATGGGGTTGATGGGCGTTTTCCCCCAAACAGATGTATTATCAACTGAAGCCGGTTGTGAAGGCGCATTCAATCCATTTTCATAAAAACGCCTGCCATCTTTTAGCACATCTTCACTCACATTCCCAAGGTTAATGAACAACTTGCCACCCGTGCTGGCCGGATTTTTTATGAACGGGTCCTGCATCCAAAATTCAATGAACTGCACATTGCCCGTTACAAAATCGGTTTGATCAATGGCACGCATGATACCGCCCCAACGCTTTTGCGGATTCAATAATTTACCCCCAGCCGTAATTTCGGTTGGGCTGGCTTCGTAGTTATACTGACCAGGATCGGTTGGATAATAAGCTAAATCAAAAGTTGTGCTTTGAACATCGGTGATATTGGTAGTGCGTTGCGGGAATAACTCATTTGTATAAACCATACGCACACGCGGATCGCTCAACGCATTTAAATCATGACGCAATGGATTGCTCGGACTGTTTTTGTCCTGCAACACAGGTTCGATGTTATACCAGGCAAGCCGGGCTCTGTTTTTTCCATACGCTAAACTATTGCTCGAATCGGCTTCCGGAAACAGATGGTTGCCAGCCGGTGTTGATGCCATCGCCCATGAAACCAACGGATAGCGCAAATCAACATTGCTGGTGCTTCCTTCAAAATCATCAATATAAATTAAACCGTTGCCGCCTTTTCCAATTTGTGCTGCATGACCGGGTTTTAATATCGCTGCTTCGCCGTATGCGTTAATAGTACTTCGGGCAGTTGTGGTGTAAAACGGAAGCCGGTCAAGAAGCCTTGTTAAGCCAGGCAGCTCAGAACGATAATTAAAATCAACTCCATACATCGCATTGTTGATAGGGTCTTCGCCATAATTCATTTTGGTAAAATAAGGTCGCTCACTAATGCGCTCCATTGTTGCGCCCAATGACAGCTTTTTATTTACCAGATAATCGGCCCGAATGCCAACAAAACTGCGTTGCTGCGTTCCGTAAGTTGCATTGTTTTCAAACGCCACATTTACCGGGACTCCGGAATTAATGATTGCCTGGTTGATAATTTTTAAAGTACCCAGGTTGTAGTCAACAATATAATCTGTGTTTTCGAGCAACGTTTGTCCGCCTGCCGTTACCACAACCGAGCCTTGCGGAATATTAAAACCACCCAAATAAATATCTGTGTTGGAAGTACCTTTTACTGTTCCCTGTAACAGATAGTGGTCGAGGTTGGCATAAGTTTGTGCAATGGCTTTGATGGAATCATACAATTGGTAATACAAATATTTTTGCTGAACATCCACCGGCTGGTCGAAAAAAGCCGTTCGCTGCAAGTCTCTGCCAAAGGGTTCGAGAACAGGAAAGATAACTTTGCCTTGTTGCGACAACACCGTGAAGCTATCAACAAAATCGTAGTTGCCATCGGGTTGTGGATCGTTACGATTGTTCAATCTATCAACACCTAAAATAGATAACAACGGCTTGCCGGAAACCGTAGGACTGCTTTCAGGAAGGTAACGTTTGATGCCACCGCTCGGCTCCTGGTAATAAACATTTAATCTAAAATCCTGCTGGTTTAAGCCGGTAACATCCAGTGAGTAAACGTTCTTCATCATCAAGCCCCAGAGGGGAAGATTCACGCGCTGCGAAGTAGCTTTCAGCAATTTTAAAAAAAGCACTTTTTGTATTCCTCTGCTTGAATCCACGGCAACATCCTGCGCAAATTCACCTACCTGATACACCCTGCCATTGTAAGAATATTGATAAGCAACCGCCAGCACTTCATCGGGCTGCAATTGCTGATACAGCGAAATAAAACCAGCCTGCGGATTGTACATGTATTCAGTTGGCAGAAGTTGCCGGGCAAAGGTTTTTTCAAAATCCTGTACCGGCTGCAAGCCTTTGGAGGTAAGAAATGTGTTTACCAATGATGGCTGACGATAAACAGAATCACGTGCGATGGAAGCATATAAATCGTTCGCTCCGTTTTGCGGCAATGAATCGGAAGTGAGCGAATGAACATTTGGATTGTAAGGTGCGTTTTCGCCCAAATCCATTAAACCTACAATTGTTCTGGCTTGGGTGGTTGTTCCGGTGCGGTTGGTTACCCAAACTTCCATACGCAGAATTTGAACCTGGCTATTTACCACCGGCAAATTGGCCATTGTGCGGTTGTAATGGGTTCTGAAATATTGCGCCAGTAAAAAGTTGCGGTTCTCATCGTAATCGTCCAGCTTTTTATTGATTTGCTGCGCCAAACCGCCGCCCTGCAAGGTGATGGATTGTCGCTGTGAACGCTCGGTAGCAATGGCTGCCGTTACATGCAGCTTACCAAATTGCAATCCTGTTTTGATACCAAACAAACTTTGCACACTGCTCATCAATGTGCCTTTGGTTTGGAACGACATATTGCCGGCTTCTATAGATTTTAGGATCTCATCATCTTTGCCTTTATAATCGAGCTTTAACTGGTTTTGAAAATCGAAATTGGCAAGTGTGTTATAACTAATAGGAAGCTTTAATTTGTTGCCAATGTTGGCATTCACATTCACGTTGGCGTCCATATCAAAATCAAAACCTCCGTTCTTTCTTGCCTTTTCCGAAAGAGTTGGATTTTTAATATTCTGCCCCTGGTAGCCTAAACGTAAATCCACATTGCCCTGCGGTTTTACAGATACTTTTAAACCTGCCGAGTCAAGCCCAAAAATTCTGTCGAACAAAGAATTGTACACCTGCATGTGCGGCCTTGAAGCTTTGCGGTTCAGGTAAGAAAGTGTTTGTGCACGTTCCTGAAAATAGTTTTGCTCTGCCTGTTGGTTTTGCAATTGCCAAAATTCGTCGTAGGTTAGATAGGTTGGTTTTCTGTAATAATTCTTCCCAACTTTTTCAATGATATAATACTGCTTGGTAACAGGATCGTATTGAATATCCTGCTTAATAAAATTAGAATCGCTTAAATCAAAAGGATTGTTGTTACGATAGCTGAAACGGTCGCCACGCCTGTCTTTCAGGGGATAATGGAGAGAGTCAACATGCAAAGTATCTTTTGCAGCACGGGATGAATCGGTGCGTTGCGAGTAAGCGCAAACGCTGCCAACCATTGCTACCACAAACAGCCAGTAATAACGATACCGTGTAAATAAATGCGCCAATGTCAGTTAGCCTTCTTTGTTAGGTAGATGTTCTCTTATAAGCTACATGTTTTTGAGTGATAAACGGATTAACTCTTCCAGATTGATATTGTCGGGGTTTGTTTTTACCGCTTTTTTCAACGCCGCCTCGGCAGCCGGCCTGGCAATTCCGAGAGATGTTAAAGCAATTAACGCATCTTGCTCGATAGTATTGTTTTGAGGCGTAAAAGCTTCGGCAGAAATGGTGGTTTGTTTCCCCAATCTATCTTTCAATTCCACTATCAACCGTTCGGCTGTTTTTCTGCCAATGCCTTTAATGCTTTCCAACTGGCGCGTGTTGTTTTGAATAATGGCTTTTATAATCTCATCCGGCTTCATGCCCGATAACATCATCCTTGCGGTAGAAGCGCCAACTCCTGAAACACTGATTAGCTGCAAAAACAAATCTTTCTCTGCCGCTTCGTGAAAACCAAACAAGGTTTGCCCATTTTCGGTGATGTGAAGATAAGTTGCCAATTGTCCGCTCGTGCTGTTGCTGATAGCAGAATACGTGTGCAGGCTGATGTGCAACTCATAACCAACGCCGTTTACGTCAACAATTACCTGCGTTGGCGATCTGAAAATAAAATTTCCTCTTACAAATGCAATCATACAAAGCGCGTGTGGCAAATGTATGTTTTCCGTTTTCTAATTTCACTTAAAAACAAAAAAATCTGCCCTTTTGTTTTTATTCATTTTTCAAACGTTTGTGCAGATGGCATTATCGTTGTAAACAAAACAGTGAGATCATTTTTCAAACAAAAAAATAAAACCTATGTCGAACAAAAACAAGAACACCAAAGAAGAAGTGGATGTTACGGCAAATAAAAAACAACAGCAAAGCGATGTGTATCGCAAGTTGCCCGACAATCCAAACGATGCAAAAGATGAAAGCATTAGCACAGCCGATGATATGGCAAATGGCAAATATTCAAAAACAGAAACGCGTAAAGAAGACAAGGATTTAGATACGATAAGAACCGGCAACTAAGGAACAAGAACCTCTCTACAAAAAGCTACAAAACCAAAAAGGCAAAAGATGATTTTGCCTTTTGCTTTTATAATATTCACGCCACAATATTTTCTAAAATTCTTATTTCATCAACCGTTGCCGTGCTGATGAGTTCAAACTGATCGTTGATTGTTTTTAAATCAGATAACGTTTTTCGCATCGTCAGTTCTCCTTCTTTTTTTCCTTCCGATAATTCTTGTCTTCGCTGTGCAAGCAGTTCTTTTACTCTATTGTTCGACGGCGTTAGCGGCTGTATTTGCGAAGCCACTTGTTTCTGATGATGTTGCAGCACATTTGTAGCCGTTTCAAATTGTTGATTGATTTGATTGATTAACGTGGAATATTCATTTGAAGTATATTGTTTGGCCGAACGATCTGCATAATAAGAAAGCGACGCGATATAAGAAGTAAGTGTATGGCTCGACGCTACAAACTGATGATAATGCGAGAGCTTCATCTGCCGGTTTTTAGGCTCGCTCAACATGCGGTTAAATGTGTCGGATAAATTAGCCAATGCAACAAAAGCATTTTTGCGATGCAGCTTAAAGGTGGTTATATCTGCCGGTTTTCCAATAAAAGATTTGGCAACTGTGATAAAGTAAATGCGGTTGGCTTCTATTGCTTTTTGAACGTCTGAATCAATCTGTTCATGCTCCCAGTTGGGCAGTACAAGAATTGCAACGAGCCACGCAATTGCCGAACCGATACAAGTGTCTATCACTCTGTCGTTCAGCGCATGATGAACGCCTGCTGCACTTAAAAAATTGAACGATAACAATACATACAATGTGATGGCTGCGCTGCTTATAAAATAATTGACTTTTAAAAAACTATAAGCAATTACCATGGCTGCAATCATCACAATAAACAAAGCGGTTGTAGCGTGCACTACATACAGCAAACCGAAGCCCAGCGCAGCTCCCAGCAGCGTACCGCCAAGCCGTTGCCAGTTTCTTTTGCGGGTAATGCTGTACGAAGGTTTTATAATAACAGCCACAGTAAACAAAATCCAATAACTATGACCTACCGGAAAAAACAGGGAAACAAAATACCCAATGAGTAAGCCGGTGGTAAGGCGCACGCCATGCCGGAAAGAGGATGATTGCAAAGTAAGATTGGTGGTGAGCAACCGCGGATCAAGGTCGCTGCGCGAAATAAACTTATTTAGGTCAACATCGTTTGTAAGGTTGATGTTTGTTTTTGCATCAAAACAAGTGCTGATGCGCAATCGCTTGATGCGCTCTGTTATATCCTGAAGGCTGTATAAAATCTGTCGCAACGCTATAAAATCGTCAACCGTGTTTTCGTTCAAAGCCGTTTTGCGCAATTCAAAAAATTCATTCATGGCTTCTTCCTGCAAAGCATCGAGATGTACAGTTTTCGAGGCCGCATAACCACCTTGCAAAGCTAAACCGGTTTCGTGCAGTTCGCCTGCAAGCACATCAATATTGTGTTTAATCCGGCTCAAGATGTTTGCATTTGCAAATCTTTGGTGCAACTCGGTGTAATCGTATTGCGATGTCATGATGCGTTCCATCAAATCAATGCTATCCAAAAACACCGACATCAGCACACGCCCTTTTGTAGTAGATTCTTCCACAATGCTTCTTGTTTTAAAAAGAAGCTCGCGCAAACCTTCCTGCATTTGCCTGATGTTGATCTGATATTGAATCAGTTCATTATTCAAAGCTGTATAATCAGGCTGCTCGCCATAAAAACTTCCTTTTATTTGTAGATAGTTTGCAATTTCTATAATGCACTCGCCCAGCATTTGCTGCATCAGTTTAAAGGGTCGCAATTTGTGCAGAACAAAAGCAAGCGAGGCGTACCAAATGCCACCCGCTGCAAACAGCAATGCTTCGTGCAATGCAGTGCCTGTAGCTAATAAATGATCGTCAATATTAAAAATGAAAATAAGTAGCGCATTCAGCCCGATTGAACCCGCACGAGTGCCATACACAGAAAATAAAGAAAACAAAACTCCGAGCAAAGCAATGGCAATCACAACCAGCGGCACAACACCATGAAGGGTACCCGCAAAAACAATTACAATAAAATTTAAAACAATAGAAAAAACCAAACCGTTTCGCCGGTGATGAACAGGTCCGGGACTGTCGGTAAGTCCCGTAAAGATGGCGCCAAGCGGCACAACAATTGCGCCGGCAAGCAGATTAAAATGATACAATACAACCGATGGCAAAAGTGCCGCAACAGTAAGCCTGATGCTCGTATAAAGGTTTTGACTTCCTAAGTATTTCCGTAAAGTTCGTATGGTTTCTGCTGTTGCCGTCATGTATTTGCAAACTTAAACAGGATAAGAGTTTTTATGCTTCTCCTTAAGATTTAATTAAAATAATGAACAGGTTTTCCACAGAGTAAACGTGTAGGTATTTTTGGTATCAATTTTAGTATTTAATACTAAAAAGAAGCAATATGGAAAGGGAATTAATACTACTGAAATCGAAAGACGCCATCTTAAGCAGTGAAGACATCGAAACAGAAAAACAAAATATGAAAAAACTGTTTCCTTATATCGAATCTTTCCAGGCTTTCGTGCTTACCAACGAATTCCTTGATTTTGTTGAGCATAAAAAAATTACCGGAAGGCACCAATTGCTAAAAGCCTTTTGCGGCGAAAAGCCAGAACAAGCCTTATTTATTTTTTGTAATAACTAACCAAAAAGCGCAGACCAAAAACCTGCGCTTTTTTAATGCACATAGCTTTTCACTCCTCCTTTTGCCGTGTAAACTCTTTTGCTTCACTTTGCGGCTCAATTGAAGCCGTTTATGATTCTTTACAAAAA
The DNA here is from genome assembly GCA_965277535.1 of Ilyomonas sp. GTDB lineage: Bacteria > Bacteroidota > Bacteroidia > Chitinophagales > Chitinophagaceae > Ilyomonas. Next base: position 218,339 of record OZ255825.1, read on the forward strand.
GAAAACAGACCTGATTGCAAAAATCAATTCCCTAAAAAAAGAAGACAAAACCATTGGCTTTGTACCTACCATGGGCGCACTTCACCAAGGTCATTTGTCTTTAATTGAAGCGAGCCGAAAGCAAAATGATATTACCGTTTGCAGCATTTTTATAAACCCTACACAATTCAATGACAGCAACGATTTCAATAAATATCCAATCACTCTTGAAAACGACATTCTTCTTTTAACCGAATCTAGTGCCGACCTTTTGTTTTTGCCCAATATTGATGAAATTTATCCGGAAGGCAAACCAACAGACCATTACAATCTGGGCGATTTGGAAACCATATTGGAAGGTAAGTATCGCCCCGGACATTTTCAGGGTGTGTGCCAGGTGGTGCAACGTTTATTCAACATCGTTCAGCCACACAATACATATTTTGGACAGAAAGATTACCAGCAATGTATGGTGATAAAAAAGCTGGTTGAGCTTCTTCATTTTCCAATTCAAATTATCGTTCATCCAACGGTCCGTGAGCAATCTGGTCTCGCGATGAGCAGTAGAAATCTACGCTTGAGCGATGACGACAAACAAAGAGCTGTTGTTTTGTACAATGCGCTTTCTTTCATCAAAGAAAATAGGGCAAAAACAAACTTGGATGAAGTCAAAGAAAAAGCTGCACAAATGATCAAAGACACTGGCTTTGAAAAGATTGATTACCTTGAAATTTGCGAAGCTGAAACCTTGCTAACATTACAAACAAAAAACAGTGCAAAACCAAAAGTGGCATTAGTTGCAGCTTACCTCAGCGGTGTACGTTTAATTGATAATATGCTGCTGTAAATTTCCGTTCATCAAACTTTTGGAGGATAAAACATTCTTTTAACATCCAAATGGGTGGAATGTTTTATTTTGCATTACGAAAAATATCGTAATGATGACTGAACAAAAAAATATTAAGCCTACCGAAAGCGAACTGGAGATTTTGCGGGTGTTGTGGGACAGAAGAAAAGCCACCGTTCGGGAAGTGCATGAAGAATTAAGCCAGTACAAAGACTGCGGTTATACAACCACTTTGAAACTGATGCAGATTATGCACGAAAAAGGCATTGTAAAACGCGACGACAGCAGCAAAACGCACATTTACGAAGCCATCATTTCAAAAGAAAAAACCCAACGCCAGTTGGTTGATAAAATGGTAAACTCGTTGTTTGGCGGCTCTGCCACGCAGCTTGTGATGCAGGCGCTGGGCAACAACTCACCTTCGGCTGATGAACTGAATGCCATCCAGGAATTGCTTGATAATTTGAAAAAACAATAACCATGTTTCCTTCTTTGCAACTGCCCCTTTTGCAAGCTTTAGGATATGCCATTGCCAACAGTTTATGGCAATTGTTGCTGTTATGGCTCATAGCCATTCTAATCAACGGCATTGCAAAAGGCTCGGCCCATGTCCGTTATGTTACCGCAGTGAGTGCGCAAATTGCCGGCTTTGTTTGGTTTGTAAGCACCTTTCAGTTTTATTATCAACAATGCAAAGAAGCTTCGCTGCAAGCGCAACAATTTATGCAACAACATGATATTGTGTATTCAGGTTCTTTTGCAGTGAACGATAACATTATAAACTACCTGCTCAAGATAGAAGGCGTGATGCCTTATCTCTCTGTTGCTTATTTGTTTTTGTTGATTTTATTACTAATAAAATGGGTAGGTAACTTCCGGTACACAAAGCAGTTAAGTAAAACAGGTTTACAGCCCGCAAACGCAATGTGGGAGCGGTTTGTAAACGAAATGGCTGATCGGTTAGGTATTGTTCAAAACGTAAATCTTTATTTATCAGAGTTTGCAAAAAGTCCGCTTACCATTGGTTACATCAAGCCAATTATTTTGTTGCCATTGGCAAGCATCAATCAGTTAACAACCGAACAAATGGAAGCTGTGTTGTTGCATGAGTTAGCACATATCAAACGTGCAGATTACCTCATCAATATTTTGGTTAGTTTGGTTGAAATCAGCCTGTTTTTCAATCCGTTTACAAGGTTGTTGAGCAAGACCATTCGGAAAGAAAGAGAAAACTGCTGCGATGATTGGGTGCTGCATTATAAATACGATGCAACTATGTACGCAGAAGCGTTGCTGCGACTGGCTTATCTGCAAAAAACGGCTGGCTTTCAAATGACGGCGGCTGCGGGCAAAAAAGGCGAATTGTTGCAACGCGTAAAGCGAATAGTGCAGCCGCAAAAAACATTTAATTACAAACACCAGATGATTGCTTTGTTTTTGATTACAGGTTTGTTATTTTCCATTGCCTGGCTGCAACCGATTCAAAATAACCTCAACCATAAGCCAGCTGCATCCAATGTAAAGAAAATTGGCCAAAAAATAGTTATAACACCGCTTACAGCACAGGTTGACAATCCTCTGTTTAGTGCTGCCAGTTTGTTTGCTCCTTCTTTGCAGGAAGATGTAAAACAATCGCTTGCCGATTTGAATAAAACATTTGCTGATAGTATTGCAACAATAGCTGTAACCGGCGCTCAGCAAGCGATACAAAATGTTACACCCGTTGTTCTTTCCACCTTATCTTCTGCTAAATGGAAGAGTATGCTGGACGATGCGCAAAAAGAAGCAAAACAAAACCTTGAAAATATTGATTGGAAAGAAGCTGTACAACCCAATCTTCCGCAGATGATTGATTCAGACCAAATCAATGCAAGTATTGCAGATGCGCTGCAAAGCAAGATGGACATTGCTGCAAAAGTAAAAGAAGGTTTGGCGGCTGCCAACCTGCAAATGGCTAAACTGAAAGACCAAAATCTGAATGTTTATTTTGACAAAGCTTTTTTACAGCAGATAAGCGCCAATGCTTTGGCTTCGCTTCAAAATATCAATTTTAAAGCGATTGAGGATTCAATTAAACTTTCCTCGGATGTTATCAACAGGACATTTTCAAAGATGAAAGAAAAGGAAGAAGAAACCATAAAAAAGCAACGTTTGGAATGGAAGAAGGCGCGGGAAAATTATAGACGAACCGATGATGTTTTCCAACGCATTATGCCGCCAGCAACGCCTCCTTTACCACCATTACGAACTGAGAATATAAAACTTTACAATGCGGACAGAGTAAACGTTTTAGCTGCTGATCAGAATTATCATTATAACTATAGCCCCGCTTATATTTCAGTGCCTGTTTATCGTGTTGAAAGAACCACTGATGCTGGAGTAAAAACAATTCATATCATTAACAATGATGATTGCTCAAACATCAATATCGTTATTGAAATCAGGCAATAAAATGGAGCTTGCTTTTATAAGCCCAGCACATCTTTCATTGTAAAAATTCCCTTTTTGTTTTGCAGGAATTCGGCAGCCATTACTGCACCGGCCGCAAAACCTTTGCGGTTGTGAGCCGTATGTTTAATTTCAATGTCGTCAATATCGCTCGTGTATTGGACAATGTGTGTGCCGGGCGCAGGATCGGTGCGAACACTTTTAATTTCAAGCTCATTCTTTGTTTTTGCCTCTTTATTTATCCAGCCTTTTTTTTGTTTCGATAATTGGAGAATTTGTTCAGCCAAAGTAATAGCTGTGCCGCTTGGCGCATCTTTTTTTTGTGTATGATGAATCTCTTCTATCGTCACATCATAATCATCATAAGGTGCCATCAACTGAGCCAAAAAAGAGTTTAGTTCAAAAAATAGATTCACGCCAATACTAAAATTACTTCCGTATAAAAAAGCTCCGTTTTTGTTTTGCACATATTCTTTTACTTCCTCCCAATGTTGCAGCCAGCCCGTTGAGCCACATACCACCGGAACAGTTGCATCCAAACATTTCTTTATGTTCTGCACTGCACTATGCGGCGTTGTAAATTCAATGGCTACATTAGCATTTTGAAGATTGGCAGTTGTCATTTCATCCGCATTTTGGCTGCCGATTTTTAACACTACTTCATGGCCTTTTTGCAATGCAATGTCTTCAATGGCTTTGCCCATTTTGCCATAACCAATCAAGGCTATTTTCATGATTTTTATTTTAAAAAGAAGGTAATGGTTTCGCAGAAGGGCGTTTAAAATTCAGCACAAAACCCATTCCTGCTACTTTGGTTTGAGGTAAATAAGACGGGTTGATTTGTAAGGTCAATTTATCGCTCACATCAAACTCTTTTAAATGCGCAAAAACAGTAGCATCGGCAACATTCACGCCCCATAAAATAAAGAACCACACTAAACAATAATCTTTATTGCGTTTGTAATCGTTGCGGTACGATTGATAGGTGGACAACCAATCTAAAGCACTACCATACTTAAATTTTACTTTGGGATTGATTTGAAAGTACATGGTACTATCAACTTTACCGTTAGCACCTGGATAAGTTGCATTATAAACTGCCACATAAGCAAACTTCGTCCACTTGTAATAATTGTTGTTATAAACGTACAACGCAGCAGGAATGGCAAGTGCGCCGTAAACAATCGGCAGCTTCCAATATTCGCGATTGTAAATCTGTCCCCAGCCTGGCAACACAGCCGAACGAAATGTTGCAATACGCGGATCGTGTTTTGGTTTTGCCTTAATTTTAGATGAGTCTATAATTATCTTTTTTGCGGTATCGGCCTTTAACCGAACGGCGCTGCTGTCTTTGAACAATGAAGTGGTTGCAAGCTTTGTTTTTGCACTATCTTTTTGTGCAAAAACAAAAGAGGAAGCAAAAAGAAAAATTGATATAAAAACAACAATACGACGCATACTATTAACTCGCCTGCACATTCATCAGTTGGAGCAACTTATTCAATTCGTCAAGCGAATAATATTCAATGTGAATGCTTCCAAACCCTTGCTTGTTGTGCGCCAGCTTTACTTTGGTTCCAAAATGTGAGGCTAAGGTATCTTCAATTCGCTTATAGGCAGGAAGCAAGTTTGGTTTTACGCTACTTTTAACAGCCTGTGCATTGTGTTTGTAAAGATTGCGAACCAGTTCTTCGGTTTGCCGGACACTCAATCCCCTATCTTCAATTTCATGAAAAACGAACAACTGATTGTCCACTGTATCAATGTTTATCAAAGCGCGTGCATGACCCATGCTGATGCTGCCATTGCGAACGGCAAGCTGTATATCAGGCGGTAGCTTCAGCAAACGAATGTAGTTGGCAACCGTGCTTCTCTCTTTTCCCATTCGTTCAGCCACTTGTTCCTGCGTGTAATTCAATTCATCCATCATGCGTTTATAGCTGAGCGAAATTTCGATGGCATTTAAATCTTCACGCTGCAAGTTTTCAAGCAAAGCCAGCTCTAATAATTCAGCATCATTGGTTTGCCTTACATAGGCAGGAATGTCTTTCAAACCCGCAATGGCAGCCGCTTTGAACCTTCGTTCACCTGCTACCAACTGATATTTGTTATTGGCTATTTTTGAAACCGTAATGGGCTGAACAACATCGAAGTTTTTGATGGATGATGCCAGTTCGCTTAACGATTGTTCGTCAAAATCTTTGCGCGGATTTTTAGGATTTGGTTGAATATCGTGCAACGGAATACGCACCACAGAGGTTGCCTGTTCTACAACGTTGCTCTTTAAATCGCCGGCTGTTGTTTTTAAATCGGCATCTATATTTTGCAGAAGGGAACGAATTCCTTTTCCCAACGCATCTTTTGGTTGTTTTACTGTAGCCATAATTTTTCTGTAAATTGTGAGTGGTTATTGGTGAGTAAAATTGTCATTTATTCACTATTCACCATTTACAACTCGCCATTCACTATTCCATGATTCTTTCTTCCTGAGGAATTTTGGTAAGATTGTTTTTTTGTAATACTTCTTTGGCAAGATTAAGATAATTCACTGCGCCTTTGCTATCGGCATCATACAAGATGACAGGCTTGCCAAAGGAAGGCGCTTCGCTTAAACGCGTGTTGCGATGAATAATAGTAGTGAAAACCATTTCGTCAAAATGGCGTCGCACTTCACTTACTACCTGGTTGCATAAACGCAATCTGCCATCGTACATCGTCATTAAAATACCTTCGATTTGCAACGCAGGATTTAAACGGCTTTGCACAATTTTTATCGTATTTAATAATTTACCCAATCCTTCCAGCGCAAAAAATTCGCACTGAACCGGAACAATAACACTATCTGCTGCGGTCAATGCATTTACTGTAATTAAACCCAGTGAAGGCGAGCAATCAATCACAATAAAATCGTAATTGTTTCTAATGGCCTGCACCATGTTTTTCATCACATTTTCGCGGTTAGGATAATTGATCATTTCTATCTCCGCTCCTACCAGATCAATATGCGATGGAATGAGGTCAAGGTTAGGAATTTCAGTTTTCAATACAACTTCCTGTGCCGGCACATTGTTCACCATGCAATCGTACAAGCTGTGTGTTATATTGTGCAAATCAAAACCTACGCCGGTAGTGCTGTTCGCTTGCGGGTCTGCATCAATCAGCAACGTTTTATATTCCAGCACCGCAAAGCTCGCCGCCAGGTTAATGGCAGAGGTTGTTTTGCCCACGCCTCCTTTTTGATTGGCTACACCAATAATTCTTGCCATAATAAATGTTTACCCTTTGTAATTGCGCAAATATCATTTTTTTATTGTAGCAAGAAAGAGCAAATTTTAATTTGCTTGAATAATTCTTTCTCACATTCTAATATAAAATAAAACCGGCAAAGTGCAAGACCTGATGGCACAACGCTTTTATTCAAACGCATATTGTAAGCAACCAAACCTATTCCCCAGCGTAGGTTGACAAATAATTTTTAATTTTGTATTGATTCTCCTTCTTCAAACAATTCAAAACACCAATTATGCTCTTACAACAAGGAACTTCACACCAACGACCTCCCATACAAAAGTCGCAGGCATACGAAGGCATTCAACCGCTTTCACCGCTCATTCATACGGTTCAAAGGTTTCAGCCACTTCCTCAACCCATAGGTTTGCCGCCTTATCATTTTGACATTAAGAATGTAGTTCCCGACGTTGATGCACTCACAACATCGGCACAAAAAATAATTTTCCATGTGGTGGGCGATGTGGGTGGCATCAACCAGTCGCAGTTTCAAAATGCGGTGGCTACACAAATGATGTACGACATAGACAATTTGCCGCAAAACCAAAAGCCTTTGTTTTTTTACATTACAGGTGATGTGGTATATTACAACGGTCAGTATCAGGATTATTATGCCCAGTTTTACGATCCTTATCATTATTACAACGCTCCTATTCTTTCCATTCCCGGAAATCACGATGGCGACCCGATAAATGCTTCGCAAACTTCGTTAGACGGTTGGGTAAAATATTTTATGACGGCGCAACCTCATGTTGATCCTGCATCGCATGATGCGCCGAGAGTTACGATAAGTTTACCCAATGTTTACCACACCATCACTGCACCGTATGCAACCATTGTGGGTTTGTACACCAATGTTCCAGAGGGCGGTTCAGTTGATTCGCATCAACAGCAATGGCTTACCAACGAACTGCACACGGCGCCCACAGATAAAGCTTTGATTGTTGCTTTGCATCATCCTATTTATTCGTTCGATAATCATCATAGTGGAAGCCCAAACATGGGGCACGTTCTTTCTCATGCCATCAACGCTTCAAAGCGCATTCCCAACCTTATTATCACGGCGCATGTTCACAATTATCAGCGAATCGAAAAAGCAATTCATAAAAACAGCATTACGCCGTTTTTAGTTGCCGGGCTGGGTGGTTATCCGAATTTACATCAACTCACTGTTTCTAATGGCTTCACCGATCCCTCAACCAATGCAAAACTTATTTTTGGTAACGACACTTCACATGGTTATGTAACGCTTTCAGTTGACAGCAATGCCATCAATGGCTCGGTTACACTAATTGACGATGCCACGGGCACAATTACGAAAGAAGCTGATTCGTTTTCCTATACAGCAAAAGCTTTGTATTTGGCTGAGGGCGAAACAGCCGTTTTATAAACGACAAACAAACAGCTATTGGAATTCACTTTTTTGTTTGCCCGTTTTAAGAGACAACTAAAAATAGACTGTTTAAAACATTGCGTCAGGAATTCCTACTTGCGATTATTATATCAGCTTATAGATATTGCTTTGTAAATAACATCGCAAAGAATGGCAAATAATAATTGCAAATGGTTTTGTTACTGTATATAAAAACTAAACCATTTTATTTCGCTGTATTTTTCGTATGCGGCTTTTTACCAAGTTCCTTCCAGCTTGTTTCTTTTATTTCGACGCCAAAATGTTCCGCCGCTTTTTTGAGGTTGGCAAAAGCCTCATCGCGGTCTTCGTCCGTTACGCCTTCTACCTGGTCAAACCGGGCTAAAGCATTGCGCAAGTGAGAAGCGTCTGTTACCGGCTCTTTGCGCTGTTTAGGAAAAGCAAAAGCACTGTCTGGCAAGTCGGCCTTTTCTTTTGTACTTAATTTACCATGCTCTGCAATGGGCTTCCATGTTGTTTTTGCTGACATTGTTTACCTCCTTGTTTTTATTTACCTAAGTTTACAATTGTTGATTATGGATAGATTTTTCGTTCTTTATTTTAAAATTAAAACCGGTTTCCCAGCGTTTCGGTAAATGGCTTTCGAAATATTTTTATGCGATAGCGAATATAAGAAACTGTATTTGCCGGGCATTGCTATAATAAGTTGAACATCATTCGTTTTCGCAAAATATAAAATGCCGGAAATGATGTTTTTATTATTTGAATAATACACTTCGTGAGGATAGTTTTTTACATATTCATGCAAGGCGTTTTCTGTTTTTCTAAATTCTTCATCGGGATGCAGATATTTTTCTTTTGGATCAACATTCAATATCAATAATTTCTTATGCTTCCACACGGGCGTTGATGCCTGATAACTGCTTAATCTATTTAACGAATGGAGCGTATTAAAATCGCATGGAACCAATGCCTGCTTTACTTCCTGGTATTGATAATGCGACGGTACAATTAAAACGCGTACAGGGCTTACTCTTGCAATAGCAATCACCTGCCCTGCAATGAAACTATCGCTTGAATAACTGTAATTATCACTGCCGACTACTACCAATTGAGGCTTTTCTCTTTCAATGATTTCTACAACAGACCGTAATAAAGGCTCTTCGCTAATGGCAATGGACACTTTAATGCCGGGTGATTCGTTTTTAATTACTTCACGGCAAATAGAATGCAATCGCTCATTTGCTTCTTCTCTTTCCTCTGTTTTGTAATCGCCATTTATGTGCATATAACCGGCTGATGTTGTTACACTATCAAACAAAGAATCGTACAATGTTTTTAATAGAATAATCCGGTCATAACCAAAAGCTTTGCTCCATTCAACAGCATACTTAACGGCGTTATCAGAAGTTGCAGTAAAATCAACAGGAACCAACATCGTTTTCATGGTGCAATCATTTAAATGATAATACTGGTTTTGTTTTTACTTATAAAGATGGCTTGAATGAGCTTACCGGCTGATGAACACAAAAACTGCTATAAAAGCTTCATTTCTCAATAACTGGCAAGCCGCAATCTTATTGTATCTCAGATGTAAAATTAATAATACTATCTCTTCTGTCACTCTTATTTTTATGTTGAATAAAGTGGGTTTAGGCAACCCGAATTAGACAAGATTTAATTTTGTATGGTGAGAACACTGTTTGATGAATAATGATTGCATTATTGCAGTGGCTAACTCTTAATGAAATCAACACATCTTCTTTCGATATTCAAAGAAGTACAGATGGAATTAGCTTTACGACCATTGGTAAAATAGCAGCGGCTGGTAACAGCTATCTTCAAAAAAATTATAGCTACACCGATAAAAATATTAATCTATTAAATTCATCAAAGGTTTATTATCGCCTTGCAGAACATGATAACAGCGGCATAATTACTTACAGCAGAACAACTGAAATAGATATATTAGCTGCGAAACTTTCAGTTTCTATATCTCCAAACCCAATTCAAAATTCAATTGTTGTTAACTTCCCTGCTGTTCTTCCTAATGCAGTAATAAAAGTTACGAATATGAGTGGTATGACTCTTTACACGTCTCACCAGAATGTTACAGGTGGTAGTAAGTTAATAATAGATGCATCTGCCTTTCCAAAGGGAGTGTATTTAGTAACAGTGCAATCTGAAACAAACAAACAGATTTTTAAAGTCATTAAATAAAGATTTACTATAGCTTTAACTGTAACAATAAAAACCCTGTAACTAATACAGGGTTTTTATTGTTACACTAATTTTTAGAATGGTTTAATCTGAAGATACATTGTTTGTGCGGTTAATCTTATAAAACATTCCAAACAATACTTTTTTCTTTTTCCTATCTCAAATACTTTCGCGGTTGATTGTGCAAAGATGATAAGGTTGTAATTCTTCTCAATTCACTCGCCTATGTGGTTTCAATTAGGAAAGTTTATCCTCAAATACAGGCTTCTGTTGCTCGCCCTTTTGTTTGCCGTTACAGGTGTAATGGCTTATTATACCAGCAAAGTGCAAATGAGCTACGAGTTTTCAAAAGCCATCCCAACAACGGATCTAAAATACATCGAAAATCAAGAGTTCATCAAACGTTTCGGAGCCAGCGGAAACACGCTGGTATTAGGTTTTGAAACGCCACATTTATACGAAGTAAAAACATTCAATGCCCTGGGCAATCTTCAGCAGCAAATCCGTTCTGTTCCTAGTGTTGAGGCTGTATTAAGTGTTCCTGAAGCTGTAAATTTAATTAAGAACGATTCGCTGCAAACCCTGCAAGCCAAACGCATTTTTTATTATCCTTATTCATCTCAAAATACACTCGACAGCAACCGTGCGCAGTTTGAAAATTTACCCTTTTATCAGCAACTTTTATACAACCCTAAAACACATAGTTATTTAATGGCTGTGCAGTTAAATAAAGACAGTGCCAACAGCAAAGCACGAACGCATTTGATGAATGAAATTGTGGCAAAAACAAAAGCGTTTCAAAACATGACCGGTATACCTGTTCACATCAGCGGCTTGCCGTACATACGTACCATTGTTGCGAATAAAATTTCTCATGAGCTGAATTATTTTTTGATTGGCTCGTTCGGTTTATCAGCCATTACACTGCTTCTTTTTTTTCGATCCTTTCCGGCGATGATTATGAGTTTGCTTGTGGTAGGAATGGGAGTTGTCTGGAGTCTTGCAACAATGGTTTTTTTGGGTTATAAAATTACGTTGTTAACTGCTTTGATTCCGCCGCTAATTGTTGTGATTGGAATACCTAACTGTATTTATTTCCTGAACAAATACCATTCGTCTTATTTGGAAAAGGGGGACAAACAACAAGCCTTAATAACGATGGTTGGAAGAATGGGAATTGTTACTCTTTTCTGCAATATTGCCGCGGCGATTGGTTTTACTGTTTTTGCATTTACAAGTTCTGATTTGCTGAAAGAATTTGGCGTAGTAAGCGGAATTAATGTAATGGCTCTCTTTTTTATTTCACTCATTTTTATTCCATCCGTTTTAAGCTATTTGCCACCGCCGAAACCGCGCGAAACAAAATATTTGCACGCTCCTTTACTCGAAACTGTTTTGCATAAAATTGAATACATCACGTTCAATAAAAGTGGCTGGGTGTACAGTATTACTGCAATTGTGCTGGTGTTTTCAATCGCTGGTATGTTTCGGTTGCGTAGTGAAGGTTTTATTGTAGATGATTTGCCCAAAACCGATGTGATTTATACTGATTTAAAATGGTTTGAAAATAATTTCAATGGTGTAATGCCGTTAGAAATAATGGTAGATACAAAACATAAAAAAGGACTGTTCAAATCGCTAAAACCCATTCAAAAAATAGATGCGTTTTCAAACTACATTGCTTCGTTGCCGAACATAGCAAAGCCGCTATCTTTTGTGGAAGGATTGAAGTTTGCTAAACAAGCTTTTTATGATGGTGATAGCACAAGTTATAACATTCCAACTGCTATAGATTTATCTATGATGCAGGATTATATTTCTGGTGCAGATAAAACATCTTCAACAGCAAACAAAAACGGTGTTACAGCACTTCTTTCCGCTTACATTGATACAGCGAAACAGGTAGCAAGAATCAGCGTAAACATGAAAGACATTGGCAGTAAAAAACTGCCCCCTTTGCTGGATAGCTTACACAAAAAGGCAAACATAATTTTTGATTCTTCCAATTATAAAGTAACCATAACCGGAACTGCCGTAACGTTTTTAGAAGGCGTAAGTTTTATCATCAATGGCTTGGGCGAAAGTATTTTGTATGCTTTTATTTTGATAGCATTTTGCATGTTGTATTTGTTTAAATCGTTTCGCATTTTATTTTGTTCACTACTTCCGAACGTAATACCACTGGTAGTAACGGCAGGTGTAATGGGCTGGACAGGAATTGCGCTGAAACCGTCAACAGTCTTGGTTTTTAGCGTTGCCTTAGGCATTGCCATTGATGTTACAATCCGGTTTTTAATCAATTATAAACAAGAGCTTCCACAACATAATCAACAAATCAATCCTACACTTTCGCAAACCATCCGGCATACGGGCATCAGCATCATTTATACTTCCCTTGTGTTGATTGCGGGATTTGTAATTTTTTGTTTTAGCGAGTTTGGTGGAACGAAAGGTTTAGGCTGGCTTACTTCTTTAACATTGGTAGTCGGCACTCTCACCAACTTAATTTTATTACCGGTATTATTAAGGCAAAAACAAAAGATGATTTAACATTTCCGAAGTGTTTCGTAAATGAGCAAAACCTTTACTTTTGAACTACTAATATTTTCGTACATAAATAAATTACCATGAAAACAAAATTTGTTTCTTTATCAGCTTTGCTCATTTTGTTGGCAACGGCAACGTTTGCACAAATAGCTCCACCACCACCTCCTGCACCAGCGAAAAATGAAAATATCATCATTCATAAAAATGGAGATAGTAAAGAAAAAACCACCATTGTAATTGATGGCGATAAAGTAACCATTAATGGCAAGCCTGCTGAAGATTACAAAGGCAGCGACGTCACCATTATGAACGGCAATCGTTTTAATCATAATTCTCTTATGCCTCCCGTTCCTATCGCTCCGCTGCCACCACAAGGTGGTCCTAAAATGTTCATGCAAAATTTGAATGGTTTTGGCAACGACGCGGTTTTGGGAGTAATGTCTGAAAGTACCAATAATGGCGCAACCATTTCTTCCATTACCAAAAACAGTGCGGCAGAAAAAGCCGGTTTGAAAAAAGGAGATGTGATTACAAAAGTGGGCGATGATACCATTGATGATGCGAACGATTTGGTAGAAGCTATTGGCAAACACAAACCTGCTGATAAAGTAAGCATCACGTATCAGCGCGATAAAAAAGAGGCCATAGTAACAGCAACTTTGGATAAAAACAAAAATGGTTCGTTTGTTTGGAATAATGATAACAATGTGTTCAGAAATTTTGCATTCGACTTGAACAATGGCAAACCACATTTGGGCTTACAGGTTCAGGATGTTGAAAACGGTTCCGGTGTAAAAGTGTTGAGTATTAACGATGATGATTCTCCTGCGGCCAAAGCCGGATTGAAGGAAGACGATGTAATCACACAAATTGGAGGCAAAACTGTAAAATCTGTAAACGACCTAAGAGATGCATTGGCTGATGTAAAAGCCGGCGACAATGTAACCATCAATTATCAACGTGGTAGCGCTTCACAAACTGCAACAGTGCATTTCCCAAAGCCTTTACAAACGTCTGATTTATAAAAACCATTTTTTCAATTCGTAAAAAAAGACCATTGCATTTACAATGGTCTTTTTTGTGGAAGAAGTTGAGGGTATGCTCCTATTATTTTCTTGTATCACTTCTCTAACTGCACCTTATATTTGTCGCATCACAAACTACTTAGCAACTATGTTCAACATCATATTGTTTGGTCCTCCCGGCAGTGGTAAAGGCACACAAAGCCATAAGCTAATGCAACAATATGAGTTGAAGCATTTAAGTACAGGCGACCTTTTGCGCAGCGAGATTGCAGCTAAAACTCCGCTCGGCGTAGAAGCCAAAAGCTTTATGGACAACGGCATTTTGGTGCCAGATGAAGTAGTGATTGGCATGATTAGTTCTGCGCTCGAAGCCAATCCAAAAGTTGCGGGTTTTTTATTTGATGGTTTTCCGCGTACCCAGGCACAAGCCCATGCACTTGATAAATTATTAGCGCTTCATAAAACCGAAATTAATGTGGTGCTGGCACTTGAAGTAGGCGAAGAAGAATTGGTACAGCGCCTGCTCAATCGTGGCTTAACTAGTGGTCGCGCCGATGATGTAAACGAATTTGTTATCCGTGAGCGCATCATTGAATACAATAAAAAAACAATGACTGTTGCCGATCATTATCGTGAACAAAACAAAGTGGTGATGATAAAAGGCGAAGGCAGCGTTGACAGCATTTTTGAAGACTTATGCAACGCCATTAACGAGCGGATGCAAAGAGCCAAAAAATAAGGCAAAAACAAAAAGAGAAGTAAAATCTTTTGGGCTGTCGCCTTTTTTTTCAATCAATCTTTTGTTCGGGCTGTCCGTTATAAGTGCGCAGCGGCGGTCGCTCATATTTTAACATCGTACATCTCCGCCGCTTTACGGGCTTTTCACTTCCATCCCTGCCTACCGGCAGGCAGGCTCGACACGACGTACAAAAAATTGTAAAAAACACACAAGCCTTATTAGCCCATTTTCAAACAGTTTATGTTTGCACCTATTCATAAACTTGCATGAGCCGTTCATTTTTGTTTTTACTCATTTTTGTTTCCACTTTACTCATTGTAACAACAGGTTTGTTTTCGTGCGCTAACATTATTCCACCCACTGGCGGACCCAGAGATTCGCTGTCACCAGTGTTAATCAAAGCCACGCCCGACGATTCAACAACACATTTCAATACCAATAAAATCACACTCAACTTTGATGAATATGTAACCATAGATAACCCGCAGGATAACATTATTGTTTGGCCGAATCCGGTAAAGCCACCAACTATCGAAAGCAAGCTGCGAACCGTAACCATCAAGCTGAGAGATTCATTAGAAAAGAATACAACCTACACTATTTTGTTCAACAAAGGCCTGAAAGATGTGAATGAAGGCAACGCTGATACAAGCTTTACTTATATATTCACTACAGGAAATAAGCTTGATAAAAACGTAATTAGAGGCAAAGTGATTTTGGCAGAAACGGGCAAAATTGACAGCACATTAATAGTTGTATTGCAAACGAATTTGTCTGATACAGCAATTAAAAAAACGCCGCCGCGATATTACGCAAGGCTCAACAGGAACGGTAACTTCAGGTTCTTTAACTTACCTGCTGATACCTTCAATGTTTTTGTTGTTCCAAACGATTACACAAAGCGTTACGATGACAGTACGAAGATGTTTGCGTTTTTAAATAAGCCTCTGTTTGTAAAAGACACCAGCACTGCTCCTGTTACCTTATATGCGTATGAAGAGTATAAACCCAAGGACAAAAGTATCACTGCCAACACAAGCAAAAACGTTCCAAACAGTACTAGTAAATCCTCAACAAAAAGAAAACGAAATAAAGATTCTACATTAAAAGTTTCGGCTGATTTTGAAAATGGCAAACAAGATTTTTTAAAGCCGCTAACACTCACTTTCAGCGATACTTTGCAAGGCTTTGATACCGGCAAATTTCATCTGATGGATACACTTTTTAAACCGATGAATGGCTTGCAATTCTCTCAGGATTCAACCAACACAAAGCTCATCATCAATTACAAATGGAAGGAAAATACGCTTTATAAACTGATTATCGAAAAAGATGCTGCAAGTGATTCACTGGGCAACACCATTACCAAAAATGATACACTTTCTTTTTCTACTTTACGGGAAAGCGATTATGGTAGCCTCCGTATCATCTTTCAAAATGTAGATACTTCCAAACATCCGGTTTTTGAATTGATACAAAATGAAAAGATTGTACAAACTGCACCCATTACGTCTTATCAATGGTATGAACGATATATCCGGCCTGGCGAATATGAAATGCGTGTGTTGTTTGATACTAACCGCAATGGCAAATGGGATGCAGGAAGCTATGAAAAACGAACACAACCCGAAGTTGTGCAAAGCGCAAAAAACCGTTCCGGTGGAAGTAAAATTAATATTCGCGGCAATTGGGATAACGAAGAAAATGTGAGCCTTTGATGATGGTTAATTTTCAATGGTTAATGGTTGATTGAAAGCTGATGATTCATTAATCATTAACCATGTTCAATTTACAATAAGTTGAGTTGTCTGCGAACGCTGGCTTTGACAAGTATCATGGCTTTGCCATAATTAGGAATGCGGATGCGTTGTTGTAATACCATTTGTGGTTGCAGCTTCTTTATTTTTTTAAACAAGGAGAGATAATATTTGTAAGCTACATACACTCCAAAACGGGCTTTGAGCGGCAGTTGTACAATGCCTTCATACGCTACATCAAAATCATGCTGAATATCGCGCTCAATGTTTTGTTTTACAGGAAAAGTAAAATTGTCAAAATCACAATCAGGAAAATAAGTTCGGTTCAATCCATTGTAATCAGCTTTTACATCGCGCAAAAAATTTACTTTTTGAAAAGCAGCACCCAAGCTTTGTGCATAGCGTTTTAAATGATTGTACAAATTTTTATTGCCATCGCAAAATACATGCAGGCACATTAATCCAACCACTTCTGCGCTGCCATAAATGTATTCGTTGTAATTATTTTGATTGTACGATGACTGGAACAAATCCATTTCCATACTGGCAAAAAAAGCCTCAACCAAATCATAGGTGATGTTGTATTCATGTACCGTTTCCTGGAAGCTATGTAAAATTGGATTTAAGCTAATACCACGTTCAATGGCGCATTTGGTTTCGCGTTTAAATTCAGCTAACAAAACGGCTTTGTTAAAGTCATGAAATGTATCTACAATTTCATCAGCGAAACGCACAAAGCCATAGATGTTATAAATGGGGATTTGCAAATCGGGGTGCAACAGCCGTATCGCCGATGAAAACGATGTGCTATACTTTTCCGTGGTCAATTTGCTGCACAGCCGGCACACGTTATAAAACAATTGTGTTGTGTTGTTTTTACCTTCCTTCATTCGTCTGTTTACTTTATACTATTCATTATTTCTTTTGCAACAATTTCGCCACTTATGAGCGACGGCGGCACACCTGGTCCCGGCACCGTAAGCTGACCAGCATACCACAAATTGTTTACGTGTTTGTTTTTACAGGAAGGTTTTAAAATGGCAGTTTGTTTCAGCGTATTGGCAAGCCCGTAAGCGTTGCCTTTAAACGCGTTGTAGTCTTCAATAAAATTACGGTGCGAATACGACTGTTTAAAAAGAATATGCTTTGCTACCGGCTGCCCGATACGTTTTTCAAAACGATCAACAATGATTGAAAAATAATGCTCCCGCAGTTCATCAGTGTCATCTGTTAAACCGGCAGCTTCGGGTATCAAAAAAAATAAGTTTTCGCATCCTTCCGGTGCTACCGATTTATCAGTTACCGATGTTGCACTCACATAAAAGAGAGGATCGGTTGCCCATTCTTTCGATTCATAAATCTGCTTGCCGTGTTGCTCAAACGAGGTATCAAAAAACAAAGAGTGATGCGTTATGCCTTTTAATTTAGTGTTCAAGCCAACATAGTATAACAAGCTGCCTGGTGCCATAGTGCGGGAATTCCAATACGTTTCATCATAATTACGGTATTGTTTTTCTAAAAGATTGGTTTCAGTAAAATGATAATCGGCAGCACTCAGTACAACGTCTGCCTCATAAAAACTTTCTTCCGTTGCCACACTTACAGCTCTTTTGTTTATTACATTAATAGAAGTTACATTTTGATTGAATAGAAAAGAAACGCCCAACTCCTCTGCGAGGGAAAATAAAGCCTCAACAATTTTGTACGTGCCTCCTTGCGGATACCATGTTCCTCCTTTGATGTCGGCATAATTCATAAGGCTATACAAGGCTGGAATATGCTTTGGTAATGCGCCCAAAAACAAAACAGGAAATTCCATTAATTCGCACAGCTTTTTGTTCTTGAAATGTTTGCCTACATGCGCTTTCATCGAATTGAAAATATCTAATTTAAAAACGCCTTTTACCACATCAGCATCTATAAATTCGGTCAAAGATATTCCGGGTTTATACACCAGTTTATTCATTCCCACTTCGTACTTGTAAGCGGCTTCTTTCATGAAAAGGTCAAGCTGCTTGCTACTTCCTTTTTCTATTGTTTCAAAAAGGAGCTTCAATTCCTCATAATCAGCAGGAACGTCCATTTCTTCCTTTCCTTCAAAATAAATCCGGTATGACGGGTTCAATCTTTCCAACGTATAATAATCACTTACTTTTTTTTGGAACAAATTGAAAAATCGTTCAAATACATCGGGCATCCAATACCAGCTTGGTCCCATATCGAAAGTAAATCCGTCCCTTTTTAATTGCCTCGCTCTACCTCCGGGTTGATCTAATTTTTCAAGCACTGTAACGTTAAAACCACCTCTCGCTAAACAGCAGGCTGCAGACAATCCGGCAAAACCACTTCCTATAACAACCACTTTTTTTTGCATTAGGAGAAAGATAAGATCGAACCTTCATTCGGCAACGAAAGTTTGTTTTTACTGTATTATTCATACAAAAAACAATGCCATTTATTGATGCTTACGGTATTAAAACTTAAAGAGTAATTGCAATCGTTTCTTATTGATTTTAAGCGGTTTAAGTAAATAATTTTGCTTTCAGCTATTTATAGGAATGATTAACATTAATCTACTAAAAAAATTAGTGGGAAAAAGTTTTTCGCCGTACATTTACATGCTGATTAATTTTACAATTCAAAAGAAAACTACCCTCACATGAGTAACACAGATAAGCTGAAAGCTCTCAAGCTAACTATTGACAAAATTGACAAAGACTTTGGTAAAGGCAGCGTAATGATGATGAACGAAAGGCCCGATAAACAAATGGAAGTGGTTTCTACCGGTTCTATCGGTCTTGATGTTGCGCTTGGCATTGGCGGTTTGCCAAAAGGCCGCGTGGTTGAAATCTACGGACCTGAATCAAGTGGTAAAACCACTATTGCCACGCATGTAATTGCCGAAGCGCAAAAGAAAGGTGGCATCTGTGCCATCATTGATGCCGAGCATGCTTTTGATAGTAACTATGCACAAAAGCTGGGCGTTGACATTGATAACTTATTGATCTCGCAGCCCGATTATGGCGAGCAGGCGCTTGAAATTGCTGACCGTTTAATTCTTTCTGGTGCGTTGGATGTTGTGGTGATTGACTCTGTGGCAGCCCTTGTTCCAAAAGGTGAACTGGAAGGCGAAATGGGTGATAGCAAAATGGGTTTGCAAGCCCGCTTAATGAGCCAGGCTTTGCGTAAGCTGACGGCTACCATTAGCAAAACAAACACGATATGTATTTTTATTAATCAGCTTCGCGAAAAAATTGGTGTGATGTTCGGTAATCCCGAAACCACAACTGGCGGTAATGCATTAAAGTTTTACGCGTCCGTTCGTTTGGATATTCGTCGTGCCGCACAAATTAAAGATGGTGATGAAGCCATCGGAAATCACGTAAAAGTAAAAGTGGTTAAAAACAAAGTAGCACCTCCTTTCCGCTCTGCTGAATTTGACATTATTTTTGGCGAAGGCATAAGCAAGGTTGGTGAAATTATTGATATGGGTGTTGAATTAGGAATTGTGAATAAGAGCGGCAGCTGGTTTAGTTATAGTGGTAATAAATTAGGACAGGGCAGAGAAGCAGTAAAAAGCTTGCTACAGGATAACGAAGGATTGGCAAGCGAAATCGAAGGTAAAATACGTGCAAAAATCGCTGAAGCGCAAACTACCGGCGTACCTGCCACAAATGGTGTTGCCGTTGGTGCTGACGCAGAATAAATAATACTCCCGACATGTCGGGATTGAAGATAGTTTTTAGTTGGTTTAGTAAGTAAGTCTTCTTGTTTCTACAAGAAGACTTTTTGTTTTTATATAGATTCTTGCATGCAATCTTCTTTTATTGTACACGCTGTTATATTTGTAAAAATCAATAGCAAAGAAGATGGCAAGTTTACTGATTGAGCAGCTTAAAGAAACGATTCAATTCATTCAATCGCAATACAAAGAATCACCACAGGTGGGTATCATTTTAGGCAGTGGCTTAGGGAACTTTACATCAGAAATAAAAATTGAAAAAGAAATTGATTATGTCAGCATTCCCTACTTTCCGGTAAGCACGGTGTTAGGTCATGGCGGCAAAATGATATTTGGAACCTTATCCGGAAAAAATGTGGCAGTGTTATCAGGTCGCTTTCACTTTTATGAAGGTTATACACCGCAACAGGTAACTTATCCTATTCAGGTTCTGAAATTATTGGGAGTGCAAACCTTGTTATTGTCGAATGCTGCCGGTGCAGTAAATAAAACACTTAAGGTTGGCGATTTGATGATGATAACTGACCACATCAGTTTCTTTACGCCCAACCCGCTGCTTGGTAAAAATGAAGATGAATTGGGCACACGCTTTCCTGATATGAGCGAACCTTACAACCGGAATATTCTTGCAAAAACAAAAAGGATTGCCGATTGTTTGGGTTACGAAATAAAAGAGGGCGTTTATGTTGGTGTCACGGGTCCTACATTTGAAACGCACGCTGAATACCGGTTGATTGCTGCTATTGGCGGAGATGCTGTTGGCATGAGTACTGTGCAGGAAACCATTGTTGCCCGACATGCGGGAATGGATGTGTTCGCTGTAAGCGTAATTACCGATCTGGGTATTCGTGATGATGATAACATCATTACGCATGAAGAGGTTTTGGCGGCTGCAAAAGAAGCAGAACCAAAGCTCACCCATCTTTTCAAAAGTCTAATTGCCGAATTATGAGCAAAACCAAAATGCAACAATTGCTATTACGATTTTGTGGTTTGTTTTTGCTTCTTTTTTTGTGCGCTAAAGGCAAATCTCAATCCGCATCAAAATTTGTTGCAGAATGTACCATTACTTATTCGGTGTCGCTGGAAGGGGCCGAAAACAATTTAACTACAAAGACATTGTTTATAAAAGGAAGAAAAACACGTACTGATATTAACTATTCTTCTTTTCATCAATCCACAATTTTAGACAACAAAACCGGCGATGCTGTTGTATTAAAAACCATCGGTACGGATAAATACATTTCTTCGTTTACTGCACAGCAATGGAAAGAAAAAAACAATAAATGGGATGATGTAAAAGTTTCGTTTACAAATGAAACGACAAAAGTTCTTACTTATACTTGTAGCAAAGCCATCTTAACCACTAAGAATGATAATCATTTCGTTGTTTATTATACAACAGATTTTGTTGCTTCAACAACAGAAAATCCATATCAGTTTAAAAGTATTCCGGGACTGATATTAGAATACGAATCTCAAACGGGCGAAGGAAAATTAATTACTTTTAAAGCAACAGATATAGATTTTAGTCCTGTTCCTGTATCAAAATTTGAAATACCAACAACAGGATATAGAGTATTGTAACGCCTTAGGTTATGGACGCGCCGGTGTTTTGAATTTTGGAACTTTTGGAGTAAATTTATATGGATAAACAAACGTAGTACTAGATGATTTCTGTGAGAAAAGATCTGTGGTCACAGGACCGCTCATACTTAAGCCGTTTGCATCACGAGTGTAAAAATAATTACCCATCACCTGAGATGTTCTATAGCGAAGCTGAAAGGAGAGATAGTTATTGGAAAGCTTGCTTAAATGCTTTAGGCTATATTTGTTTTTGTTATCGTCGTTACTGTTGGTAGTGGTAGTTGCCATAGCAGTAATTGCTACTAAAACAGCGGCCATTACTACAACAAGTGGTTTATAAAATTTCATATACGTAATTATGCTGCAAATATACAAATTATTGTTTAATTAACAATTTATTCAACTCATGTTATTAAATAAATATGGACAAAAACGTGATGGAGTAAGATTTGATGTTACTTTTTAGAAAATTATTGGCAATGAAAGAGCAACCATTTAGCGAAGACAAAGAGGAAATACAAGAACTGCTCAGGCAATACAATAATCTGCGCCTCGGGCGTAGCTTTTCTTTTTTAGAAGAAGAAGCTTTTGAACGCATTATTGATTACTATGACGAGAACGACGATTTCAACAAAGCGATTGAAGTTGCTGAAACGGGTTTGGAGTATTTTCCATTTTCTTCTCACCTGCTTATCAAATATGCTGATTTACTTATTGTTTCCCGAAAATATCATGAAGCATTAACCACGTTAGAAAAAGCTGAGCTGTTTGATGCTTCCGACATCAACATTCCCATTTTAAAAACAGATGCTTATCTGGCACTCGATCAGCAGGAAAAAGCTGTAATAGTTTTACAGGAAGCACTTGTTGTTTTTGATGGCGAAGACAGGCGTGAATTGTTGTTTGAACTGGCGGATGTGTATGACGATTATGAAGAGTTTGATAAAGTGTTTGATTGCTTGAAATTGATTTTGGAAGAAGATTTAACCAACGAAGAAGCTTTATATAAAATTTGTTTTTGGACAGATTTTACAGGACGCAACGAAGAAAGCATTAAGCTGCATCAACACATTATTAACGAACATCCTTACAGCGAACTGGCGTGGTTTAATTTGGGTGCAGCTTACCAGGGAATTAAATTGTACGAAAAAGCAGTTGACGCGTATCAGTACGCTATAACCATTGATGAAAAATTTGATTACGCTTACCGCAACATGGGCGATGCATACATCCGTTTGCGCATGTATAAAGAAGCCATAGAAGTATTGCAGAAAGTGGTTGAATTAACCCGCCCGGAAGAAGTGATATATGAAGCGATTGGACATTGCTATCATCGTCTTCAAAATTATGCGCAGGCACGTTTCCATTACCGGAAAGCAAGCCACATGAACCCCGACGATAGTAAGCTGTATTATAAAATTGCACTTACTTACATCAACGAACAACACTGGGAACAAGCCATCAAGCAGTTGGAAAATGCGATGCGCATTCAGCGTAACGTAGCTGAGTACAATTTGGCGATGGGCGAATGCAGGATGAATTTACAGCAATACAGAGAAGCTATACAATGCTTTGGTACAGTTATCAGGTTGCGCCCGAGAAATGTAAATGGTTGGGAAGCTCTCATCAAATGCTTATATAAAAAAGAAGCTTTTGAAGAGGCTTGCGATCAATGTCTCGCTGCTCTGCAAGCTACCGATGGAAAACCTGTTTTTTTATTTTACTATTCTGCAGCTTTAGCAGCTTCGGGTAAATGGAAAGAATCGCTTTTGCAGTTGGAAAAAGCACTGGAAAAAGCTCCTAAGCTGTTAAAAAAATTTATTGAGATCAATCCTTCTATCTTACAAAAAAATGCAGTGGTTGATGTAATCGCGCGTTATAAAAAAGGAAGAAAAATGTAAGAACCTGGTAACAAAATAAAACCTGGTTCTTGCTGTGCTGAACAGAAACTTTACTGCTTACTTTAAGTAAAGTTTTTTGGGCAAAAACAAACTTAAATATTTCATCTGTAGTTTCTGCAATTCACCTTATGCAAAGTAAATGCGTACTGTTTGATAAAACCATTTGTTTTGTAACGAACCAGCATCATTGGTAAACCGGCGTAAGCCAAACAAGCCTGCCATATTACCTTTATTAACTGAGATTTCAAGGAAGCCGGCAGCATTAAACCAAGCTAATTTTTCGCCTGGCGATACGGAAGAATAATTTTCACTAAGCATATTGATGATTTCATTTCTCATAAACGAGATATGAAAATGGCGGCCTTTCCGGTGTTCCTCAAACTCTTCTTTCGTAATGTTTACAACTACGTTTTCGAAGTTATCAATGAAGATAATCTGACCTTCGAGCCAATCAGCACCAATGGTTGATCGCAGCGGATACTTCTCTTCAATTGCGGTGATAACATCTCCTGTTTCTTCAATGTCTTTTCCTTCTTTTATTTGTTTCAGCACATTTGCAATAGCTCTGGTAAATTCCAATGTGCCGATACCTTTTTCTGATGATACAGAAACTGATTTTACACTATCCGGCATCGCTCCGGTAATCATGGTAAGGATGCCATTATCCGGGCAAATAATATATTGTCCGTTGTGCTTTGTAATTAAAAAATGGGTAGGAGAAAGTTCAAATAAATTGACAATAAGAATATGAATCGTGCCGGCAGGAAAATGTTTAAAAGCGTTGTTGCAGATATATGCCGTTTGCGAATAATCAAAGGGTGAAAGCGTGTGAGAGATGTCAACAACGTTCAACGTATCATCAACCGAAAGCAACTGCCCTTTTATGGCACCTGTAATGTAATCGTACAAGCCAATATCCGTAGAAAGCGTAACAATGGGCATATAAAAATTAAGTTGCAAAGTAAACTTTGCTACTTGGTAAGCACACCGTTTTTAAAGAAGAACTTATAAACAAGCTTATCAGCAAGCGAAGGCAAAAATTTATTTATTAACACAGTTTCCTTTCCGGTTGTTGTTAATACTAAGGTTCGTTTTCTTCGTTCAATTGCTTTTAAAATGTGAGTGGCACATTCTTCCGAACTCATTAATTTATCTTCCTCCAAAGGTGATTCTCCTTGCGGCTCTGCATTTTTGTTTAATGCTGTTTTCCGAATGTTCGAAGCTGTATAACCCGGGCAAACCCACATTACGTTTACTCCTGTTTTATAAAGCTCGGTACGCAAAGCTTCCAGCCAACCATTCAATGCAAATTTGGAGGCGGAGTAACCGCTACGGCCGGGTAAACCACGAAATCCTGCGATGGAAGAAACACCTACAATGTCGCCTTTTTCTTTTGTAATAAAAGGCAAAGCGAATTGGGTACAATACACTGCGCCCCAAAAGTTTACATCCATTAACCGATGCAACGTCTCCATATCAGTTTCAGCAAACATAGCCCGCATGGAAATGCCTGCATTGTTGATAAGAATGTTTATGCGACCAAAAATTTTTATCGTCTCTTCTATAAAAACTTTGCAATCAGCCTCTTTGCTAACATCAGCAGCTTTTATAAACAAAGGTTTACCTGCACAACGGGTTTGCAGATTGTACAACTTATCATAATTACGACTACAGGTAGCCACTTTCGCTCCTTGTTGAAGCAACGCTTCTACCAATGCTTTACCAATTCCTTCTGAACCGCCGGTAACCACTACCACTTTATCCTGAAAATAACTCATACTGCAAATTAGCTTCAAAAATAAATATCTAACAAGCTAACAAGCGTAAGGAATTAGCATTGTTATTTTATTAGAAATTAAAGTTCTAAAAATTTGGTTACAAACTGGATTCCTCTATTTTTGCACTCCCAAAAATGGGATGATTGATCTCGTAGCTCAGTTGGTAGAGCACAACACTTTTAATGTTGGGGCCCTGGGTTCGAGTCCCAGCGGGATCACTTGGTAATCATTTTCAACTTATTGTATCGTTAGATTTGGTTTTTCAATTTCATTATTGTCCTTTTTTAATTTCGCTATCTTCATTTTTAATCAGAATATATCCCTTTTTGGTTTGCGAAACGGTAGTGAAACCAATCTACATCTACAAAACCGTTGTCCTGAATTTTGTTGTAATTGTAAATGCTTATACGGTCTCCGCGGTAAAACCCCCATGTAAGTTGCGAAGCATCGCCAAAGGCAGTAAAAGTCTTACCATCTAAGCTGTAAGCGTAATTGTTTTTTCCCTGCCAATCCCATGTAGATTGTAGCCACACAACAGTTTGCCTTATTTGCGCACCTTCCTTTTCCTTTCCGTTGTTATCATAAAATAGAGTGCGGATTCCGTTGTTTTGTTTTATGCCAATAGTTGTATAGACCTCAGAGAAATGGCATAAACCACCATATTCTCCATTAACCATACCGGCAACATCAATTTTAATGGTTACTCTGTTTTTTGCAGTTCGCATACTTCGCTGTGTAAGCGTATTGCCTGCCCTATAAAACAATTTGCGTTTATCAGCCGAATTTGCATTTGATGCAGGTATAAAAGCGTGCAGCCTCAAATATCCCTTTCGTTCTGTGAGCGACCAGTTTTCGTTTCGCGGCTGATAGTTCCATTCCCAGTGCGGAGAAAGAAAGGGAAGATTAAATTCATCATCCTTTTGCAAAGGTGTGATCACCGAAATGGAAACAGGATTTTTAAATGTCCATACCATGTTCCCAATTGTGTCGGTTCCCACTTTGCCAATAATAGGCCAGTCATTTATAAACGTTACAGGCAACAGGCACATCGCTCGCCCTTCCCAGCTACCCGTTCCCTGGTGCGTAAGAAACCACCAGTTGCCGGAAGCAAGCTCTATTAAACCTCCCTGGTTGGGCTCTTTATCTATTGACGGATTTACATGGTTCAATTGCCTTGTTTCATAAGGACCATAAATATTTTTAGAACGCTCTATCATGGCAACTCTGCCTTCTTCTTTTACTTCACTAAAAAAATGATAATAGTAGCCGTTGATTTTATACAACTTGTTAGCCTCACTGCCTTGCGATTGATGAATTACTGAATCCGACTTCATGAATATCTGCTTGCCATCGGCACTCATTCTAAACAAATGTATTTTGTAGTTGTCTGCAAAGTGGGTGGCAATAAAATATGCCTTGCCGTTATCATCCCAGAAAGGACAACAGTCATCCCAGCCTTTTGCTTTCATTACCTGCTGCAATGGTTGCCAGGGACCTGTAGCCTTTTTTGCAGTGCTCATAAAAAATCCTTCATCGGGAGTGCCGAAATAAACCCAAAATTTTCCTTTGTGATAACGGATAGAACCCGCCCAAATGCCTTTGCCATACCGGTTCATTTTATTCCAGTTGAGTTCGGGGCTAATCTGGTTCAGGTTGCTTACCACATGCCCCATAATATTCCAGTTAAGTAAATCTTTTGAGTGAAGGATGATAACGCCGGGCGAAAATTGAAAAGTGGAAGAAATAGCATAATAGTCTTTGCCAACGCGGATAGCGTCAATGTCGCTGTAATCGGCGGGAATAAGAGGATTTACATAAGTGCCATCCCCTTGGTTTCCCCATTTTTCCGTTGTTTGCGTAAAAGCATCCGATGAAAAAAAAAGCAGCAAAAACAAAAGAGCTTTTAGTCTTCTTCTTTCATTAGTTGCACAGGACCTAACAGCCCGGAGGAAATGAGCGGCGAGTTTTTGGTAAAATAATTCCATGTTGTAAAACAATACCGTTTTTTTGAAGGGCGTGGCTGATGATTAAGAAACCAGTTGGGAAACGCTTTTAGAAAGTACCCTCCCATAAAGCCGGGCGACCACTCACAATCAGGAGGTTCCTGTTCATCGCCTATCAACCTGTTTGCCCATACATTTGTTATTTCAATTTGCAGCGTGTTGTTTTTCTTTTTTAATAATCCTGGCGGCAGTTTTATGCGCCATGGAGCAGTCCATACAATACCCAAATCTTCATCGTTTAAAAAAACATGCGCTATATGTTTTACAATACCTAAGTCAAGATAAGTTGCAGATTGCTGATTGCTGAATGAGGCACCGGCAGCATCAAAAGTGGTATGATAAATTGCTGTACCGCTAAAATATTTGATACCAGTTTCAGAACGTAAAGTCCAGTCATCAAGTGTTTTGAAACTAACCGGTTTGGCAGGACCGCCCCACAGAGAATCGAATTGCACTTTCCATGAACCATTTATTTTTGCAATAGTTTGAAGTGAGTAAAAATTTTTGTTTTTGCTGCGAATGACTTCAGTTTCTTTATGCCTGAAAACAATAAAATAACTTTGTGCTGCCTCAAGTGTTAGCGGGAGAAAAGTTTTTCCCTCTTTCATTTCATACTCTGGCAACTTACGCATATTGCCTGTTACAGGATCCCACAATTCCGGCTGCCTTCCATTTACATAAAAACTGCAATTGACAGAACCGGACATACGGGCTGTGTTTGCAACAAAGTAAACATCTGTATTGCCATCACGGCGATGAATGTATTTCAGGTTGATGCTGTCTTTTCTATCAGTTGCAGTAAAATCCTCATTCTGCAATACAATCGTTCCCCATTGTAATAAAGCCTGGCAGCGCTGCCAATATTGTATCATAGCGGCGGCTGGCTTCCACCAGGTTTGAGTGCGGTCAAAATGTGTTCCCCACTGCCCCATGGCGGCGCCCGGTTTGTATTTATCACTCCAGGGTTGCTGCACAAAACGGTGCAAAACAAAACGGTTTACGCCATCGCAAAAAGCGGCATCGCCAATAGGTTTCAGCCACGATGGTGTTTCGCTCCACTTGCTATCTTTCGGGTCGCCGGTAAAAGCTTCTGCCTCAATTATGTTCTTTCCTGATTTTCGTAAAGCGGCAACTGTTTCCTTTAATTCATAAGGCGAGTATTCGCCTCCGTTCGTCCAAAATTCGGTCATCACATTTTTAACCAGCGGCATAATTTCATCCTGCCGCCAGGGTCCGCCATAAGGCTCGCATAAAAAATTGAGATGAGCGGCATTTAATTTTTTTGAAAGAGTGGTAAAGTAAACATCCCTGTACAAATCTTTTATTGTGGCATCGAAGTCATTTTCAAATGCAAGGGAATCGGTGTGGCTGCCTATGGTACGTCCGCAGAAAATGGGTAACCAGGGAGTGAGATCATATCCTCTTCTCGCCAAAAATTCTTGTGCCATTTTCTCCGTCCATGTCGGCGTTCCGGCCTCGTAACTATCAAAATGCACATGGGTAAAACCTGTTCCAATTAAATCGCCCAAATGTTTTTGAATTTCGCTGATAACGTGATTGATATGAAAATCAACCGCTACCTGGCTCATTTTATCACACTCCAAACCTGTTGCTGCCCATTGCGCCGGTTGAATAAGCGTGCCCGAAGTGGTGTAGCCAAACCTGTAAATGATCCAGTTGCCTTTAGGCGCATTCCAATTTAATTCGCCATTGCTGTTTATCAGGCTGGTTACATTCATCACGCTGTCTTTTGCAACAATGCCTGCAGCTGGAAGCGCCAGCACGGCAACGTCTTTATAAAATGTTTTTCTGGCGGCTATTTCAGGAATTTCTACACTATCGGTTTGCGGATTATAAAGCGGGTAAGGTGTATGGCCACGAAGCGGAACCACTGGTTTTTTTAATTTGATATAAATCGGTTTGCCGCCGCTTATGGTATCGCCCGAATAACAAAGTTCTTTCATCGAAAGTTCAGGGGTAATCCAAATACCGCCGCTTGCTTCGTAACCAGCACCGTTGAACATTCCAAAATCCATCCCCAGCCGCTTCGATTCTTCGGCTGCAAAACGAACCAGATGCCACCAGGGTTCTGTCCAGGCAACGATTTGTGGAGTTGGACTTTTTTTAATCTCGCCTGCCCAGGGAGTTGTAACATCGGCAAGACTGAACATTGTTGTTCGGTTTAATCCTTCTTTTTTTAATTCTTCCAAATCTCGTGTGATTCCTTCTTTGCTTATGTTAGACCCCATCCACATCCACAATACACCTGGCTTCGCACTTTCGGGCGGATGCAGAAAAATGACTGCCAGGTTAGATGTGTCTTCTCTTTTTAGTTTTGCAGGCTGGCATTTCAGTTTATAAAGACTAAAAACCTGTAAAACTAAAACAGCAATGGTTATAATGTGATATCTTCTCATTTTCAAATAAGTGTTTCCAATGGATAGCCGTTACTCCATCCTGCTAAATTCATTTCCTGCCGCCGCGGGTGCCATTTGTTTTTGCCATAAAAATTACAGTATCAGTAGTTAGAGTTTTGAGTAATGACACCCTTACTTTCATCAATAATTTCCTGAGGTATCGGCATGTAGTAATCTTTGGGTCGTGTAAACATTCTTGCAGGAATCACTATCGCGCTATTATAAGGAGGCAGTGGAGAAGCTGTTTTCGGCTTATTTACAATGGTATCAAGGTTAATGATTTTGTCTTTGTCCCAGCGGAGCAAGTCTTGCCAGCGCGTGTTTTCGCCACCTAACTCTACCCTGCGTTCATGTATTAATTGCGGCATATCTGCATTTGATAAAGGAGACAAACCTGCTCTTACCCGCACTGTGTTCATTTCTGCATCGCCGCTGCCAGCGCCACTCATTCTTATTTTTGCTTCAGCCACTAACAGATAGATGTCTGATGTGCGCAGGATGGGTTGTTTTAAATCGAAGTCAATGCCGCCACTTCCATCGGGCAGAAAAGCAGTGTATTTTTTTATGAAATAGCCGGTTGTACTCATACTTGGCAGTAAACGCCCTGTTGGTTGTCCCTGCTTTCCGGCAAACATTTGGTAAGCATCACCGGAACCAATGGTAACAAGATTGGTTTGGTTGGGAAGAGAATCGCCAACAGAAATTAGTGTCGCCCGCTTGCGAACAGAATCGGCTGGCTCGAACGATTCGGCAAAATTCTCAGTGGGGTGATGAAATCCCCAGCCTTGCCATGCACGTGGCGTAAAATACTGCCCGATGGCAGAAGCCGGTACATTTGGAATTTGCTGGTTTTTATTCCAGACCGCGAAAAGAATTTCTGAATTGCTTTCCTGCCTGCCCAGCGTGAAGTTGTCGGTATAATTTGAAGATAGCGCATAATTGGGATTTGTAATTACCATATTGCCATACTGAATCGCTTTATCAAACTTGTCTTCAAACATATACAGTTTGCAAAGCAAGCCCAAAGCCGCGCCCTTGCTTACACGTCCCTTGTCGGCATCGCCGTAAGTTTCCGGCAGCATATCTATTGCTTTTAATAAATCCGATTCTATCTGTCCTCTTACCGAATCAACAGAAGATTTCGCAATATTATAAGTGCCCGAAAGCACGTTGTTTTCTAATACAAGCGGCACTTCGCCCCATATTTTGTTCAATTCAAAATAGGCATAAGCGCGTAAAAAATACGCTTCGCCCATCGAGCGCTTGCGAATGCTGTCGTCCACAACAGGCACTTTCGGGATGTAAATAATGGCATTATTTGCCCGCGCAATTTGCTCGTATGCAAAAGGCCAAAGCGTGTAAAGAACCTGAAGTGTAGGATCAATATTGAATCTTTCTATGGCTTTAAAATCCGGATGATCGCCTTCTACTGAAATGTCATCCGACTGGTCATCAAATATGTAGAGGTTGTGCCCAACCCAATCTTCAGTTGTAAGCACATTGTATATGCCGGTAACGCCTGCAATCACATCGTTTTGGTTTCGCCAGAAATTTCCTGTCGTATATACGCCGGTAGGATTTTGGTTAAGCGGATTTTTATTGCAGGAAGTAAAAAATAGGGCAAAAACAAACGAGATAAAGAATATAGAAATGATAATTTTTTTCATAAAAATAAGTTTGAGGTGTTAAAGATTGATGGTTGCACCAACAGTAAGGTTGCGCGATTGCGGGTATTGCGCCACATCAACACCTCTTTGTAAATTTCCCGATGTGTAGCCCAGTTCAGGCGTGTATCCCTTGTACTTAGTGATATAAAAAACATTGTAGCAACTCACATAAACGCGCACATCGGGAAATTGTTTAATGTTGATTGTTCTTTTCGTAAACGTGTACCCTAAGGCAACGCTTTTTAAAGAAAGGTAAGCGCCATTTTGAACCCACAAATCAGAAGAACGATAATTATCATTTGCATTAATACGGGTTAAACGAGGTACACTGTTGCTCGTTCCTTCTCCGTGCCACCGCTTTAACTGGTCGGCATACCAATTAAAATTTTCAGTCGCGTCCAAGCCAGCCAGCCGGTCGGCATTGTAAATTTGTACACCCGCTACGCCTGCAAAGTTGAAGCTCACATCAAAATTTGCATAGTTAACCGAGCCATTTATGCCATAAACAAAACGAGGGTTGGGGTCTCCAAGTCTTACACGGTCTTTATCATCTATAACTCCATCGTGGTTAATATCTACAAAACGAACATCACCGGGTTTTATATTGGCTTTGTTAGGGTCGTTGGCAACGTCCGGCGATTTATCAATGTCCTGCTGCGTTTGGTACAATCCGTTTGTTTTAAAACCATAAAAAGAAGCAATCGGCTGTCCTTCATAAGTGCGGGAGATGTCTGTATTTTCTCTTCCGTAAGGTACGGAACCGAGGTAGGTGGAATTGCCATAGAGCCGGGTAACTTTGTTTCTTAAAAACGCACCATTGCCACCGATTGAATAATTGACTTTGCCCACTTTGTTCTGGTAGTTCAGTTCTATTTCAACGCCATGGTTGTTCAGCTCGCCCTGGTTTACATTGGGCAGGTTTATATTTCCCGGATCGTCTGGCAGCGACCTTTGTGCACCATAGGTTTCTACCAACTGAGCAAGCACCAGCATGTCAGATGTGTTTTTATTAAAGTAGGTAACGGTGCCGGTGATATGATTGTGAAGTGCAGCAAACTCAAGGCTTACATTGCTCATTACCGCTTTTTCCCATGTAATATTCGGGTTGGCAAGGCTGGTAACAAAAGCGCCGTTTTGATTTACCGTTTGTGTGCCAAAATTATAAGACAAGCCGCCGCCGCCCAAGCCGCCGCCACCACCTAAACTAAGAATGCTTAGGTATTGGAAATCCCCGATATTCTGATTGCCCAATTGTCCCCAGCCGCCCGTAAGCTTTAATGAATTGAAGAATTTTACATTGCCGAAAAACTTTTCATCAGAAATGCGCCAGCCAGCCGAAAAGGCAGGGAAGTAGCCCCAGCGCTTTCCTGGTGCAAATTTGCTCGAACCATCTGCACGCATGGTAACGGTTAACAGGTATTTGCTTTTGTAAGAATAATTACCTCTTACAAACCCGGATTGCAAACCCGCAGAAGGATTGTTTGAACCAGAGTTACCGGCAGAAGAACTGTTGCCAAGGTTCAGTATTCGTTGGTCAGCACTCGTATCGGAAAAGCCATTTCGGAATGCCGCAAAACCATAGCCGCTAAACACCTGTGAGGAATAACCCGCCGTTATATTTACGTTGTGTATGTTGTTGAAATTTTGATTGTAGGTAAGAAAATACTCCTCAAGGAATGATTTGCTTTTGCTAAAATTCTGACCAAGAGAAGATATCGAAGGGCCGCGTGTTTGCGTAGGCGTGGCAACAGAAAAACCAAAGCCATCGCCGCTATATTGGTCGTACCCGTAATTAGCGCGAATTTTCAAACCTTTTACAATTTCAAGTTCTGCAAAGCCATTGGCAAGAATACGGTCGGTTATATTGCGCACGCTGTTGGAGTAAACCGTTGCTACGGGGTTGTTAATGTCGCCTAACTGATTGTCGGCTTGCGAAGTTCCCCACGATCCGTCAGCATTAACCACCGGGATGGCGGGATTAAAACGAATTGCGCTCCATAGCAAACCTGTTTGAGTTGATCTTGTGTCGGGTGCATTGCCAGAAGTGTTGGAATACACTATGTTTTCGCCAACTCTTATGCGGCTACCAATTTTATGTTCTGAATTGATACGGAAATTATATCGTTTGAAATAAGAATTAATGATGATTCCTTTCTCGTTGTAATAATTGCCTGAAAAACTATAGGTAGAGTTTGCGCTGCCGCCGCGTAC
The DNA here is from genome assembly GCA_965277535.1 of Ilyomonas sp. Taxonomy (GTDB): domain Bacteria; phylum Bacteroidota; class Bacteroidia; order Chitinophagales; family Chitinophagaceae; genus Ilyomonas. The sequence continues at coordinate 251,867 of OZ255825.1, forward strand.
AGCAACATCAGCATTTTGAATGGTTCCCGTTTTTAATACGGCTCGCTGCCAATCGGTGCGTTGTACGGCGTAGTTGGGATCATTCCAAACAGAAGGCACGGCTAAGCTATCATTGGTATAAGCTTCTTTTTTGAGCATCGCCAAATCAGGAGCGGTAAGCATGTCTAAATATCTTATCACATGGTTATTACCAGTATAAAGGTTAACTGTGGTGTTGATCCTTTCATTAAAATTTCCCTTTTTTGTTGTAACAAGCACCACACCATTGGCAGCGCGCGAACCATAAATAGCAGAGGAAGAAGCATCTTTTAAAATTTCGATAGAAGCAATATCATTCGGGTTAACATCATTCAAACCGCCGGAAGGCACACCGTCAATTACAATCAGCGGATCGGAATTGTTGATGGTTCCGGTTCCCCTGATGCGAATGCTTGGATTGCTCCCGGGCGAGCCGTCATTGCGCACAATGTCAACACCGGCTGCCCTGCCTTGTAAAGCAACAGCAGGGTTGCTTACGGGTATGTTTTTAAAATCATCGCCTTTTACTGTGCTTATCGTACCGGTAACATCGCGCCTGCGCTGAGTTCCATATCCGACCACCACCACGTCAGACAATGCGCCGGCAGAGGCAAGCATAGTTACATTGATTTCCGACTTGCCGGCAATATCAACCACTTGCCTTTGAAAACCAACAATTGTAAATTCAAGTTGCGATGTAGCCGCGCCAGTGGTTATACTAAACCTGCCGTTCGCATCGGTTGAAACGGCTGCCCGGGCGTTGAGTGCCCGCACGGTTACACTTTGCAACTTGTTTCCAGCCGAATCGGTAATGGTGCCGTTTATTACATTTTGTGCAAAAACAAACGTTGTGCAAACTGTAAAAAAAACGCTTAAAAACAAAGCCTTTTGTGGTCTCATAATAGTAGCTTGTATGGTTAAAATTTTAAATCATTACCCGCGATTTTATTTCTCTGCTGGTTCTTTTGTATTCTTATTGCTGCTTTCTTTCAATTATTTGTATAGGCCCGCCATTTTTTGGACCAAAAGGAAGTGCGGATTGCCTCTTTTATTTTGCCTCTACAGGATAATAAAATGCATATCAAACAATAATTTTTCCAGCAACTGTGTAATAAGGTTTGTATTTCATAAGCATTCTTTTTATTGTGGTATCTGAAGCGATTAAAAACAAACGGTTGAATAGGTTTCATTTATGAAACAATTCTTCAATCACTAACAAAAAGAAGTTATTTTTTAATCGTATCGCTCAATGATATTGCCCGTTAAGTAAATAATATTAGCAGAAAAACAGCAAATTTTAGCAAAGAATAATAATGTGAAACCTTTATCCATCAAAGTTAGCAAATGATAGAAGGTGAGTATTCTAATGCTTTGATAGTTGATACACTACAATTTCATGCATATTCAATTGCATGCTCTTCCATGTATTGTTTGGGTGTTTTGCCGGTAATTTTTTTAAATACAGTATAAAAAGAAGTAAAGTTATTGAAACCGCATTCATAACACACCTGTTTTATATTGTACTTGTTATCAATCAAAAGGCTGCACGCATAACCTATTCTAACTTCGAGCAGAAACTGAATGTATGATTTCCCGGTTTTCGATTTAAAAAAACGACACAAGGCAGTTACAGTCATACCTGCAACATTAGCCACATCTTTAAGCAGAACTTTTTCTTTAAATCTTTTTAGTGTATATTCATATATATCATCAATTCTGCTTTTTACCTTTTCGTTATAATTGTAGTTAAACCCCAACGAAGCAATGTAATTTACCTTTTCTGCATTAGCTATGGCGTAAAGGCACTGTAGCAAATAAATTATTCTGAAAATATTTTCTGACTCTGCAATTTTTACAATCAATTGTTTTATTTCTTCATTTGTTTGAGCAGGAATGCAAATGCCTCGTTGTGCACGCACAAACAGTTTGCTTATGTCGCTCAACTCAGGCAGACTGATAAATTTATCACCCCAAAAGTTTTTATTGAAATGAATAACAGTTGAATAAGGAGAAGTTTCATTATCATCATTTTCGTAACAATCTTCGTACTTCCAAAAATGTGGTAAATTCGAGCCTAGCAAAACGATATCGCCACCTTCAAATTTTCCTACTTTATCACCTATAAATTGAGTCCCTTTTCCTTTGTGGAAATAGATTAATTCAAGTTCAGAATGGCAATGCCACCTGCAATTGATGTTTGGTATTTTATCCTGTCTTGCGCTGAAAGAATACGTATCATTTTTCCATACTTTTATTACTTGGGGCTTCATGTGGAAAGATTTAAAATCAAGCTACACAATGGTTTTATTTTATGGTTGTAACCGAAGTTCAAGTCGAATATCCATCTTAAAGTAAGCTTTTTATTTAAAGTAAATATACCTTCTTTTGTTAAGAACATTGGCGTAGCAACGCGGGTTTATTCACGAGGAAAAATGTTTTTACTTTGGGTAAGACAGTTCAATCAATTAGGATAAAAATATTCTTATTGAAAACAATACTAAGACATGCGAAAAGTAAAAGCAATCAGTGCAGTCAGCAAAGCATTCTGTTGTTTTATGCAGAAAATAATGTAAGTCAGGCTTTCCTTTTTATTGTTTAAGGCAACCTTTTCTCCGTAATGCCTCGTTTAGTTTTTGCTCGAATTGTTTCTTATCATTTTTTTCGGTAAAAACAAACTTCCGCAATGAATCTAACTGAAGATGAATGCTATCAGCCAGTTGCAGACTGTGTTGCAGCAAACTGTTTTTTTCTTGGCTGAATGTCTGAATCTCATTGGATAATCGCTGCGAATCAGAAGAATATTTTGTAGTTGATAAAGTATCTTGAGCAAAGCGCAATTGATTTGCCAAAGCAAATCGCTGTTCGCGCATCACCATTGCACGACATTCCAGATTGGCAATGTAAGTTACCTTGTCATCCAATTTAGATTTTCTGTTACAAGAAACAAAAAAGCATGAAACCAAAACAGCAACAATCAGTAAAAGCTGTTTCATCATTGAGTTCAATTGGATATTATTTGATGTTGGCAGGCCAGCGAATCAAATTATTTATATTATCGCCCACAGCCCGTCCGCAGACCAACCCTTTATCATTATCCATTGGATAGTGAATGCCGGCGTAAAAACGAGAGAGTGCACACTCTTCAGCCATTGCATTGAAGTTAGTGTAGGTACGTGGAGCAAAACCGAATTGCAATTGCGAGTCATCTGTAAACGAATAATCGCCGCTGCCGTTTGTAAACAGGTTGATGAATATTTTTGAACCTGCACCTATTTCGCAGGAATGCCCCGATACATATGTTGGAAAAGCTGGTGTGCCTATCACAGTTTGAAAATTTGAATTAATATACTTTTTAATGTAAGTAATCGGTCGCAACAGAGGGTTTTGATACTTGCATTTCCAGCAAATAATAAAAGCATCATTTTCGGCAATGGAGAGTTTTGCATACGCCACTGAAATTTTTCCAAGACTTGCACCACTCTCTTGCAGCAACTGCGTTAAAATATTAAACGTGTGCCCGGTGGGTGTGCAGGTATTGAAAGGATCGTCAGCCCAAAATTTTGCGGTGGCTATTTCTTCGGGTGTGTTTGTTTTTACCTGATTATATACCTGTAATGCCTGGTTATAAAAATTAGAACCGGTTACTGATGAAAAAGGTATGTAAGCTTCGGGAGAAGATTTGTCAACATCGGCTTGCAAAAAGGCACGATTCTGTCCCCATTTAGGACTGATTGGAGTTTTCAATGGGCCGGTTGGCACCCAGCAAAACGAATCGGGCGGCAAAGAATAAGGCAACTGAAAAGGATCTAAATAAGATTGATGTCCGCCATCGTCAATTGAATATTGATAAAGTGAAGCCGTAATGTTTTTTCCAAACTGAATAGAAGCTGTTTTCACATCATCACTTACACCTTGTGATAAACCTGTTAATGTAACAGTTTCCATGCTATCAATGGATGAAAGATTAGCCGGAGATAAATTTTTATCAAACATCATCCGCATCATTTCGGCAATAGCAGCATTCGATGAAATCGCCCAATTGTATTCCTGATTGAGTGATGGTTTGGGTAAATAAGACAAACCGTTTAATTGTCCGCTGAGGCTTTGTGCTCCAGCGATGCCGTTTACTACGGCTTCATACGCTGCAACACCCACATAGCCATAAGCTCGTGCAACTTGCGGAGGATAAAAGCCTTTCGTTGACTTTGCAATTTTGCACATCAAATTAAAATAATCATACACAAACTCGCCTGAATAACTGTTTGTAGCTTTACTGTTGGTTAGAACAGGCTTTGAAGGCACGTCTTCTTTATGACAACTTACAATAAATGCAGAGATGAAAAGAGCAATGATAACTAAGTGTTTGGTTGTATAGGATTGCATAAGCTCATTTAATTAATTGAAATAGATGAATTTATCATGGTTGGTAAGAAGCAGGCAGAGTTGTTAAACCAATTTACAAAATTATTCCAAAGTAAACAAAAATCATGCAATAAAAATAGAGGTTTGTAAATTTATGCTGATAGCATCGAAAACAAATATTGCTTTCGGCTGGTTAAGAAATGCAAATTAAATTATGTTTAGTGTTAAGCTTGTAAGGCAGAGAATAAGAAAGGCAAGTCTTTTCAACTTGCCTTTCTTATGAATTTTTGTTTTGTTTCTTTTAAAAAATCAAATGTTTCTTATTTCGAATTTTGTCATCGCTTAATTCGGTAACCATTTGCACACTTTTTAGCTTTCGGATTGAAGCTACCAGTTCCCGGCATTGATTTGCATCTGCCGATTCGTTTTTAATTAACCATAAAAAATCTATGTGCTTAAATTCAGGCAGCAGATATTCACCATCGTGGCTGTTTTGGTAGATGTAGTGAGAAATAAAACTATTGCGAACCGTATGTTCATATACGCGGAAATAATAGTTTCTTTCCTTTCGCTTGAGCTGTACTTCAATTTCCGGATTCAACCGGAAACAATAACTTAATGCATTATTAATATGCCAGCAAAACTGATAATTTTTTATAGTGGCCACAATGCCCAACAAACGAGTATCTTCAAAGAAATCATCAGTTAGCAGTTCAACGTCAAGACACAATTTTGTTACGGGTGAAGGCATGGTATTAGTAAGACGGAATAGTAAAGTAGTCGGGAACAAAAATAAAAGAAGCACTGCCTTTATAATGCAGTGCTTCATAAAATTTTGCTTAGAAAAAGATTAATGCACATTAAAAAATTTAGTGCTATCTCTATTATGAAAGCGCCCAGGCTTTATCGCCTTTTTTATAAGGCATATCACCAACATATTTACCTGGAACAGGCAGATAACGCAATGCTTTGGTAGCGCCGACCTCGCTGGTAAAATATCCCCAAACGGTTAGTTGCTTCATCAAACTGAAATAATGATTCGGATCTTTTTCTTTTCTTGAAGAAATGTATTTTTTGGCTTCATCATCTAACATTACCAACAAATCATGTTTTTGATTTGGAGCTAATTCCATAAAGCCTTTATCATATTTTTTCTTGCTCGCATCATTCAGTTTTGTAATACCATCAGTAAACGTTTTTTGCTCATCTTCGCTGTAGCAATCGGTAACAATTGTTTTCATAAACTGCCCGATTTGTGCAGCTTTCGCACCCGGCGAAGATGCGGTGGTTGGCAAAATGGTATCGCCAACTTCATCTAACAAACCAATATCGTCTAAGGCAAATAAACCTTCTTTTTTGCCGGTGGTTTTGCAACCGGTGAGGAAGGCTTCAGCACCTACCAAAGTGCCGCCAACCAATAATGCAATTGATGCAAGCGCATCTCTTCTATTCATCATAGTATTTCGTTTTTATGTTTAATTAATTTATAGTAAAAACAAATCGTAAAACTTTTTTAAAGCGCCAGCCTTTGTAAAGGCTGCTTTTGTTTTTGTCAATTTTTTCTGCTTTATCTCTCCTATCTTACAAACTTCCCACTTGCGGGCTTTCCGACTTCTTTATAAATTTCCTTTTTTCATTTCATCAACTGCATAACTTACCGCTCTTGCAGTTAATGCCATGTATAAAATAGACGGGCTTTGATTTCCCGTACTTGTCATACAAGCACCATCGGTTACAAAAACATTTGAGCAATGGTGCAATTGATTGTGCGCATTTAATAACGATGTTTTTTCATCTTTCCCCATGCGGCAACCACCCATTTCATGAATGTCTCTGCCGGGAGGCCAGTGATTGTCATTCGATACAATATTTTTTACACCAGATGCTTCAATCATTTCAGCACTTTGCGTTAAAAAATCTTTTAAAAGCGCTTCATCATTATCATCATATTGCACGTTGGTGACCAATAAAGGTATGCCCCATTCATCTTTTTTATCTTTACTTAATGAAACCTGGTTGGTTGCTTTTGGAATCGTTTCTCCCTGACTGTACATATACATCCGCCAGCCAACCGGTTCGGTAATGGCATCCTTATAAACCGCGCCAATGTTTGGTTTTGCAACATCTACTTCACTCCCATCCCCCTTGCCTCTAAAGCAACTCATGAATGTTGTGTATCCGCCAACGAAGTCTTTTTCTTTTGTCTTTAAATTTCTAAAGTTGACAAGAATCGCATCCGTTGGATTTCTGCCATAAACGTATGTGTCTTCAAAGCCATCAATCGTTCCGCTTACGCTACCGCGATAGTTGTGAAAGGCTATATATTTTCCAAGCAAACCGTTATCGTTCCCCAAACCATTTGGAAAGCGGTGCGAAGTGGAATTGAGCAAAAGCAGATTGCTGTTCATAGCAGCCGCATTCACAAAAATGATACGCGCAAAATAATCGGTGGTCTGGTTTGTTTTTGCATCAATAATGCGCACTCCGCTTGCCTTTCCTTTTTGCTCATCATAAATAATGGAATGTACAACTGAGAACGGACGCACGGTTAGATTACCTGTTTTTTCAGCCCAGGGCAATGTGCTGCTCACCGAACTGAAATAGCCGCCAAACGGGCATCCGCGCATACACATGTTTCTTGCCATGCACTTTACCCTGCCTTGTTGTTTGTGTATCTCTTTCGGCTCGGTGATGTGTGCCCAGCGCGCATGAACATAATCGCGGTTGAATTTTTGTTTTATGCTTTTTTTCAAAGAACGTTCAGGTAAGTTTAAATCAAACGGTGGAAGAAATTCACCATCAGGCATGGCTTCTAATCCATCTTTGTTACCACAAATGCCAATGAATGTTTCTATATGAGAATACCAGGGAGCAATTTCTTTGTAATCAATCGGCCATTCAATGCCGTATCCAAATCGGGCAGGATTTTTAAATTCATAATCGCTCCAGCGTTGTGTTGCTCTTCCCCAAATGATAGATTTACCGCCCACCTGATAACCGCGTATCCAATCGAATGGTTTGTCCTGCACGTAAGGATGGTCGTTATCTTTTATAAAAAAATGAGCCGTATCTTCTCCATAACCTGCAGCCGTTGTAATTAAAGGATTTTCTTTGATTACACTTTGCGGAGTTTGACCACGATGCGGAAACTCCCACGGAGCAAGAGTTGCAGTAGGATAATCTTTGTTATGTACAACGTTTCTTCCACGTTCCAACACCAAAGTTTTTAACCCCTTTTCACAAAGCTCTTTGGCTGCCCAGCCACCACTAATGCCGGAGCCAATCACAATAGCATCGTAAGTGTGCTGTGATTGTCCACCGGAATTAATATTGACTTGCAACGTATCGCCCATGTTATGGTTAACTTGTTATTGTTAATGGTTAATGAGAATGACGTTTTATCAATTAAAATTAACCGTTAAAAATCTGCAATTAAAATAATCAGATGTTGTTTTTCTTCATCTCGTTCATTGCATGATCCACAGCACGGGCTGTCATTGCCATGTAAGTGAGTGATGGATTTACGCAGTTGGAACTTACCATGAAAGAACCATCGGTTACAAATACATTTGGCGCATCCCACACCTGAGTGAATTTATTCAACACTGACGTTTTAGGATCGGCACCCATGCGAGCCGTTCCCATTTCGTGAATACCACGTCCCAGCACAGCATCGTGGTCGTAACCCTTTATGTCTTTAACGCCCATTGCAGTAAGCATTTCAATGGCATCCTGCTGAATATCTTTGCGCATCTTCTTTTCGTTGTCTTTGATTTCAATGTCCATCGAAAGAATATTCAATCCCCACTTGTCTTTTTTATTTTTATCAAGTGTTACTTTGTTTTCGTGATACGGTAATGTTTCGCCGAAACCACCTAAGCCCATCGTCCATGCGCCCGGTTCTGTCAAAGCATCTTTATAACCACCGCCAATTTGCATTTCAGGAATTTCGCGAGCCCAACCCTGTCGGCTGGCGCCGCCCTGGTAACCAAAGCCACGTATATAATCTCTTTTATCGCCCAGCACATTACGGAACTGAGGAATGTAAACACCATTGGCTCTTCTGCCATAGTAGTAATGGTCTTCAAAACCATCTACCTTGCCGCCTGCGCCTACGTTTAAGTGATGATCCATTACATTATGTCCCAATTCTCCGCTACTGCTTCCCAAACCGTCAGGCCAAACGTCGGTAGCCGAATTCATTAATACCCATGCACTATTTAAAGATGAAGCGTTCAGGAATACAATCTTTGCTGTATAAGTATATGTCTTGTTGGTTTCTGCATCCAATACTTCAACGCCGGTAGCCCGCTTTTTATCTTTATCATATAAAATTTTGGTAACGATGCTCCACGGGCGAACTGTAAGATTTCCGGTGGCTGTAGCGGCAGGTAAAGTAGAGGACTGCGTGCTGAAATAGGCACCAAACGGGCATCCTAACCAGCACTTGTTTCTATACTGACAATTGGTTCTGCCAGGCAATGGCTCCGTAATGTTTGCCGTACGCCCGATGAACATGTGGCGCTGACCTTTGTAATAGTCTTTCAGCCGTGGCTGTAATGTTTTTTCAACGATGTTCATTTCCATTGCCGGCATAAATTGACCATCCGGTAGAACGGGAACATTTTCTTTTGAACCACTTACGCCAATAAATTTCTCTACATAATCGTACCAGGGAGCAATTTCAGCATAGCGCACAGGCCAGTCAATAGCAATGCCGTCCTTTGCATTGGCTTCAAAAGAATGATCGCTCCAGCGGTAACTTTGTCTTCCCCACATTAATGAACGTCCACCAACGTGATAACCACGAAACCAATCAAAGCGTTTTACTTCGCTATACGGGCTTTCTTTCTCATCTACCCAATAATCTAGGTTCGTTTCATTCAATGGATAATCGCGGTTCAGCACCGGATAATCTTTTATCATCTGTTGGGTTTTGCTGCCGCGATGTGGAAACTCCCACGGTGCTTTGGATGCATTTACATAATCTTTCACATGTTTGATATCTCTGCCTCTGTCGAGCATCAAAGTTTTCAAACCTTTTTCACAAAGTTCTTTGGCAGCCCAGCCACCGCTGATGCCGGAGCCGATGACGATAGCATCGTAATTGTTGTCAGCCATAATTTTTTGGATTTGTATTGTTTTATTTAGCCGCGAGCGTTAAGCTATGAGCTACGAGCAGCTTTGTTTTTGCCCTAAAAATCTTATATCTTGTTTCTTAAACATTGCTTCTTGAATCCTGTACCTTCATTCTTGCTTCCTACTATCACACATCACATATTTCCACGCACTTTTTTAATGCAGCCATTTTGTCTTTGGTGGTTGGGATAAACTCCTGCGCCACATAACCTTTGTAACCTGTTGCTACAATAGCTCTCATAACAGCAGGATAGTACAATTCCTGTGTGTCATCAATTTCATTTCTGCCGGGAACGCCGCCTGTATGATAATGCGCATAATAAGGATGGTTTTGCCGGATGGTAGCAATTACATCGCCTTCATCTATCTGCATGTGATAAATATCATACAGCAATTTAAAGTTTTCAGAACCGATGCGTTTGCACAATTCAACACCCCATTTGCTGTTATCACACATGTAATCTTTGTGGTTCACCTTGCTGTTGAGCAGCTCCATTACCAACACCACTTTTTTCTTTTCTGCCAAAGACACTAACGGCTGCAAGCCTTCCACACAATTCTTTAAACCCGTTTCATCGTCCATACCTCTTCGGCTGCCGCTAAAACAAATCAGATTGGTATAGCCCGCATCAGAAACATAGTTAATGCCATCGGTATAATTTTTCTGCAATGTGCTGTGGTATTGTTTATCATTAAACCCTTCTGTGAGACTGATTTCCGAACCGTTGCACATAGGAGAATCCAATCCCCATTTTTTTACTGTTGACCACTCTTTCGGTCCTAAAAGATCTATTCCTTTTAAGCCGATTTTTTTGCCTGCTTCACACAGTGCATCCAACGACATGTCGTTGTAAACCCAACGACAGGCAGAATGATTGATATTGCCTTTTAAAGCCAATGTGTTTTGTGTTTTATTTTTAGTAAATGAAGATAAAATAGTATCGCCTGCGGCCAATGCGGCTGAACCGGCAAGCATTGTTTTAATGGCTCTTCTTCTGTTTGATGGCATAATGAATAGAAATCGTAGAGATGATTGAAAAGAGGCGATAAATGTATAGATTATTTTTATTACAGAAATTTGTTGTTTGCGGAAATTTTTTTACGCTATGTGAAAATTATCCTTTTCTCAAAACAAATGTTGCTTGCAATAAAACACTTCATTCAATTACATTTGCTTTGTGTTGCCTGCTCATGTTGCCGATTGCTTTTGGTTTTGCACAATATTTCACAACTACATTTTTTACACAAAAACAAAAACTTCTTTATGAAAAGAAAATTAAGAATGGGCATGATAGGCGGTGGCAAAGGCGCATTTATTGGTGCTGTTCATCGCATTGCCGCTAACATGGATGGTTTGATAGAACTGAATGCTGGCGCATTGAGTGAAATTCCTGAAATAGCAAAAGAATCAGGCGAACATTTGTTTTTGGCTCAGGATAGAATTTATACTTCGTATGAAGACATGATTAAAAGGGAAGCTTCTTTGCCCGAAGAAAAACGCCTTGATTTTATCTCCATTGTTACTCCCAACTTCGTACACTTTCCTCCTGCAATGATGGCATTGGAATATGGATTTAATGTAGTAGTAGAAAAGCCAATGACTTTTACATTGGATGAAGCCAAGCAGTTGCAACAACAGGTTGAAAAAACAGGCAAATTGCTTTGCCTCACGCACACTTATAGCGGCTACCCAATGGTGAAGCAGGCAAAGCAAATGGTAAAAGAAAATAGGTTTGGAAACATACGAAAAGTGGTGGTGCAATATCCGCAGGGATGGTTGAGCAAACTGACGGAGCGCGAAGGCAACATGCAGGCATCGTGGCGCACTGATCCAACAAAAAGTGGCAAAGCCGGTGCGATGGGTGATATTGGTACACATGCAGCTCATTTGGCTGAATACATTACTGGTTTAAAAATTACAAAGCTCTGCGCCGATTTGAATATTATGGTAGAAGGAAGACGGCTGGATGATGATGGCAATGTGTTGCTTCGTTTTGAAAATGGTGCGGCTGGCGTATTGGTAGCTTCGCAGGTGGCTGCTGGTGAAGAGAATGCGTTAAACATAAGCGTGTATGGCGAGAATGGTGGCTTGCAATGGTACCAGATGGAACCCAATTCTTTGATTGTAAAATGGCTGGATATGCCAATGGAAATTTATCGGGCAGGAACACCATTCGTTGGCAATTATGCAAAATTTAATACCCGCACGCCTGGCGGTCATCCCGAAGGTTATTTGGAAGCGTTTGGAAACATCTATCGCAATTTTGCTATCACTTTATCAGCGCGTATCGAAGGTACAACACCGCCCGAAGAAGCACTCGATTTTCCGGGTGTAGAAGATGGCATCAGGGGCATGGCTTTCATTGATAACGTAGTAGCTTCATCGCAAAGCAATGAAAAGTGGACAGACCATAAAGTTTGAGGCAATGAGTAAAGGTTTATTTTCGTTCCTTTTTTTTCTTTCCCTTTCTGCTATTTTGCTTTTTGCAATTACCTGTAAAAAAGAATTTAGTTATGAAGGTGGGAAGTTTGCGAAATACAATTTTGTTGGTTCGCCGATGGCTTGCGTCAATGCACTTGTGAATGGCGATTATACAGCAGGCGCTGCAACTGCGGATTCTTTGAATACAGTACAAATATATATCAATGTTACTGCTCCCGGATTAATCAATGTAACAACTGATAAAGTGGATGGTATCTCTTTTACTACCGGCGAAATGAATCTTACTGATACTACTTCCAACATGGGTATCCTGTTGAGATGCCAGGGCACACCGGATTCAGCAGGCACTTTTACCTTTCAGATTCCAGGCACTACAGGATGCTCATTTTCTGTAACAGTAAATGGTAAGCAAAGTGCCAACATCATCTTAACCGGTGCTCCGGATGATTGTTCTAACCCTATTCACCAGGGTTCATTCACAACAGGAATTGCTGCTACATCTTCAAATAAACTCACCGTTAATATTGACGTGATTCAAAAAGGTACTTATGCGATCACAACGGATACAGTAAACGGATTTTCTTTTTCAGTCAAGGGTACATTTGCATCAACCGGAACACAGCAAGTAATTTTAGTAGCTAACGGAACACCCAACGCATCTGAACTGAGCCGCTTTACAATAACTGCCGGTGCTTCACAATGCAGTTTTTATGTGGCAGTAGATAATGCAGATCCATTGGCTACTTATGTACTCCAATCTGGTCAACAAAATGGTGGTTTGTATTGCGCCCCTGGCTCGGTACAAGGCATTTACACATCCGGCACAACACTCAACAGCAGCAACACGCTTACTGTAAATGCGTATGTTACGGTAGCCGGAAATTATACCATTGCAACAACAGAAATAAACGGTATCCGGTTTAGTTCTACAGGCACATTCAGTAACCTGGGCGCGCAGGATGTTGTTTTAAAAGGCAGTGGTACACCTGTTGCTTCAGGTACGTTTAATTTTGTTCCACAAATTGTTGGTCCGGCTCCGCTGGGAGGCAGTTCGTGTGGGTTGGATGTAGATGTGAAATAGCGTTCTTTCTTTTTTTAAAACACCAATCTATGTAGTTCCATTTTATTGATAAAAACAAACCTTCGAAGATTTTCATTCTTGCCATTGTTATGAACGAACAATCATTCCACATTGATTACACAAAACACCATATTATGCCTGGAAAAAAGTTTCTTTTTTTTATTGTATTGATTGCTGCTGTAACTGCTATTTGTTTTGCTTTTACAACCTCTTCTCATAACATGAAAGCCACCTTCAGAGACTTGAATAAGAATGGAAAAATGGACGTATATGAAGATTCCAAACAACCTGTTGAAGCAAGGGTGAATGACTTGTTGAAACAAATGACGATTGAAGAAAAAGCAGGTATGATGTTCATCAATGGCGCGAAAGTAAATGACGACGGTTCCATTGAAGATAAGCCAGGCAAAGGGATGTTTGCTTTTGTTCCCAATGCGTTGCCGCTGATAAGAGACAGGAAAATGAACCACTTCAATTTCTGGTCAATTCCTTCAATTGAATCTTTGGCAAAATGGTACAATGCGATGCAGCAATATATGATTGATTCCACACGCCTCGGCATACCGCTTACCATTGCTTCTGACCCGCGAAGTCATTTTAGCAACAATGTTTTTTCAATGAGCGCAACTACGTTTTCGCAATGGTGCGAACCACTTGGCTTTGGCGCTATCGGTGATGAAAAATTAATGAAGGAATTTGCTGATGATGTGAGACAAGAGTATGTGGCTGTTGGCATTCGCGAAGCCTTGCACCCACAGGTTGATTTATCTACCGAGCCACGCTGGCCTCGCATCAACGGCACATTTGGCGAAGATGCAAAGCTTACATCCAAATTGGCAACGGCATACATTCTCGGCTTTCAGGGGGATAAGTTGGGAGCGAATAGCGTTGCCTGCATGACCAAACATTTTCCAGGCGGTGGTCCGCAGTTTGAAGGTCTCGATCCACACTTTAACTTTCAGAAAGGGCAAGTGTATCCCGGCAACAATTTCAACTATCATCTCATTCCTTTTGAAGCTGCGTTCGCTGCACACACAGCAGCCATTATGCCTTATTATGGCGTGCCTATGAACGAAGGAAATGAGCATGTAGGATTTTCGTTTAACAAAGGCATTATTACTGGCTTACTTCGCAACAAATATCATTATGATGGCGTGGTTTGTACCGACTGGAATTTGGTGAGTGAAAATAGTATTGCCAAAATGATGGGGCCTGCCCGTGCATGGGGCGTGCAAAATTTAAATGAAGAAGAAAGAGTAGAAAAAATTATAGATGCAGGTGTTGACCAGTTTGGCGGAGAAAACATTCCTGAAGTTGTAGTAAAACTGGTGAAAGAAGGCAAAATAAAAGAGTCGAGAATTGATTCGTCAGTAAGAAGATTGTTGCGTGTAAAATTTGAATTGGGCTTGTTTGATGATCCTTTTGTTGATGTAGCAAAAGCTACACAAATTGTGGGTAATCCAGCGTTTGTAAAAAGGGGCGAAACCTCACAACGCAGAGCGATTACACTGCTAAAAAATGATAATAAAGCTTTGCCTTTGCAACAAAATAAACTAAAAATTTATGTACAGAATATAGATGCTGAAGTGGCTGCACAATATGGAACTGTTGTTGACAAACCGCAGGATGCCGACATAGCAATTATCCGGTTGAATACGCCATGGTATCCGGTTCAATCAGAAATACCAGCAGCTAAGATGTTTCATCATGGCGACCTTGATTTTAAAGGCACACAGAAAGATAGCATTTTGCAATTGCTCAACGCTGTTCCAACCATTGTTGACATTTATCTTGACCGGCCGGCTGTAATACCGGAAATTAGTGCAAAAGCAAAAGGCTTGCTTGCCGATTTTGGTGCGAGTGATGCCGCTGTGCTGGATGTTATCTTTGGCAAATTCAAGCCCGGCGGGCATTTGCCAATTGAATTGCCATCTTCAATGGAAGCTGTAAGGAATCAAAAAGAAGATGTGCCTTACGATTCAAAAGACCCGTTGTATAGGTTTGGTTTTGGCTTAAATTATTGATAGTGTTCCTCAGATTGCAATGGTAATTGGATGTGGTTATAAAAATCTGCGCTAACTGAGGGATAAACAAAAAGTGATTACAACAAAGAATGATCGATCGAAATGGGTTGTGCTCTCAAATATATTGATGCTTAGATTCTAATGGTCGGCGTCCCTACTGACCAGACCATTTTTCGATTTGTGTTCTCACCAACCGATAGTGGATATCACAAAAATTTAAAAGTATATGTTGACTTGCATATTCTTTACGCCTCTGACTCAATTTGGTGTAGCATTTATACGGAACAAATATGTAAAAAGGGGACTATTAATAAGTGTTCCCTTTTTCTGTTGCTCAATAAGTAGTTATTCTCAACCTGATAAGATATTGAATTATGAGAAAACTCAATTGCACTTGGACTATCGCAAACCTGTTGGTTTTAAAGAACAATACCCGGATACCAGCTACTTCCCTGGTAGCTATTTTCAGTCTTCTCCTTTAATTTATGAAATACACTCCCCTATAAACAACATAACAATAAGTGTAGGAATAATAGATTTTCCTCCCATTATAGATATTTATAAAAAAAATAAATTAAGGCATCCAACATCAGCCTTCATTCCACCTGACTTTAATACGGATTACGAAAGGAGTCCTTCGCCAGTAGCAGATACCACTAATGATAAAATAGTACACTTCAATCGAATGTATGCAAAGTCTTTATGGAATGCAGATGGTGCTATCGAGTATAAAGTAGATATGAAAAAGTTTAAAGTTGCACCTTACAAAAAAGAATATCACAATTGTAAAATACTTATAATACACAAAGATAATTGGGCAGACATAACGTTATATTATTGGTACACTGACCAAAGTAGCTATTTAATAGATAGCGTTATAGAAAAAACCAAAGGCATGTTTCGATTTAAAAACAGGAATTAGAAGGTATGAATAAAAAGTTTGTATTAAGATATAAGGAGCAAATCAACTTCATTACAAAGGTTGTTTGTGTATTGCTCTTAATTTTGCTGCCAATAATTTCTTTTGATTAAAATGATTTACTCAATTCTTTTAATAACTTATAAGCATTATACATTTCAGAGCACAACTACAAAATGAAACATAGATAAGGTATAATACAAACCATTTCACTATTCATTTTCTAACGATATTCAAGTAATAATATTTATGACAACACTAAAAGGACCGGGACTTTTTTTAGCACAATTTGCAGGCGATGCTGCGCCGTTTAATTCATTACAATCCATTTGCGAATGGGCAAAAAGTTTAGGATATGAAGGTGTGCAAATTCCAACCTGGGTAAGCAACTTTATTGACCTTCAAAAAGCAGCTGAAAGTAAAACTTACGCTGACGAAATAAAAGGCATTGTAAACGCTGCGGGTTTGCAGATAACAGAGCTGTCAACGCACCTGCAAGGGCAGTTGGTGGCAGTGCATCCGGCGTATGATTTTTTGTTTGATGGCTTTGCGCCAGAGCAATATCGCAACAACCCCAAAGCCCGTACCGAATGGGCAGTTCAGCAATTGAAATGGGCTGCGAAAGCTTCCCAAAATTTGGGGCTGAATGCACATGGCACTTTTAGCGGAGCCTTGCTGTGGCAAACCGTTTACCCATGGCCACAACGACCTGCGGGCCTGGTGGAAACCGGCTTTACAGAACTGGCAAACCGATGGCTACCAATACTGAATGAATTTGATGAAAATGGTGTGGATCTTTGTTATGAAATTCATCCGGGTGAAGACCTACATGATGGAGAAACGTACGAGATGTTTTTGCAGCATGTGAACAATCATCCCCGCGCCTGCCTGTTGTACGATCCATCGCATTTTGTGTTGCAGTGTTTGGATTATCTCACTTACATAGATTACTACCATGAGCGCATTAAAATGTTTCATGTAAAAGATGCAGAGTTCAACCCAACCGGCAAACAAGGTGTATATGGCGGCTATCAAAGCTGGGTAAATCGTGCAGGTCGTTTCCGCTCTTTGGGCGATGGCCAGGTTGATTTCAAAAGCATTTTTAGTAAGCTGTCACAGTACGACTTTAAAGGTTGGGCTGTGTTGGAATGGGAATGCGCCATAAAGAGTTCAGAACAAGGTGCGAGAGAAGGTGCTCCGTTCATCAAAAATCACATCATTCAGGTAACCGAAAAAGCGTTTGACGATTTTGCATCAACCGGAAACGATGAGCACTTTAACCGTTTGGTATTAGGATTGCAATAAAGGTTGCCAAAAGTAAACGTATGAAAAAGTTGATGGTAATCGTAAGCCTGATTACAATAACCGGAATAATAAGTTGTGGCAGCAACCCACGAAACAACACTACCAATCCCGCACAAGATTCGTTGCCGCTGGCGCAGAAAACCAATCCAGGTCTTTCGGATAATAATGTGGACAATCCGCGTGCGTTAACCACAGATTCAACTTTAACAGGAGGCGCAGTTTTGATTGCCAATAACGATTGCAAAACCTGCCATGCCATTGATAAAAAGATGACCGGACCTTCTTACAATATGATTGCAGATAAATACACAAACAGCGCAGGCATGAGAGATGAACTGGCTTATAAAATTGAGCATGGTGGCTCAGGAAGATGGGGCAATGTTGTAATGCCGGCGCATCCGCAAGTTACCCGTACCGATGCGAATGAAATGGCGAATTATATTTTATCATTAAAAACAAAATAACCTCACTCAGTTACTGTTTTCATTCAGCAGCAACATTTGTTTTTGCCTAAAATGTTGCTGCTGTTTTTTAACTTACTCATCAAGCAATTTGTGAATTTGTGCATATTGAATAAGCATAATGGTTTTGGCATCCTGAAGGCTTCCGTTTACAACCATTTCCACAGCATCAGCAAATGGTGTTTCTTTTACTTCAATGTCTTCAGTTTCATCAGTACCACCGCCCTTGCCTTTCTTCATATTTGCACTGTATTCAGCAATAAAAAAATATAGCTTTTCTGTAACTGAGCCTGGCGACAGATAAGCTTGCATCACTCTTTTTACTTCACTTACCTCATAGCCGGTTTCTTCCTCAATCTCACGCTGTATGCAGGTTTCAGGGCTTTCCCCTTCATCAATCGTTCCGGCAGGCGCTTCGGTAAGCATTCCGCTTTCGTTGCCATTTACATAAGTTGGCAACCGAAATTGATCCGTTAAAATAATAGTTTTGGTTTCGCGGTTGTAAAGCAACACAACCGTTGCGTCTTTACGACTGAACACAACCCGTTTCTGCGTTTGCCAACTGCCATCGCTTCGCAAATAATCGAAGGTTATTTTTTGAAGCTTGCATTGATAATCGGACAATAGCTCAGCTTTTAAAGTTTTTATTCTGTCATTCATAATTCATAGTTCAGTATTTTTAAAAAACGGCAATAACTTTTCCCTCATTTTTTGGGGTATCACTGCCCGTTTTTTTGTTTTTACATCTAAGAAATAAAGCGATACTGTTCCTGTTGTAAGCAGTTTTCCCTCTTCGTTAAACACTTCCTGGTGGAAGATAATTTTGTGATCATGAGGCAGATCACGCAGTGTTGTTTTTATCGTTATTAGATCATCGTACACTGCAGAGCGAAGATATTTTATATGCATTTCTGTAACCGGCAGCATGACACCATCTTCCTCCATTTGCTTATACGAATATCCCAACTGGCGTATGCTTTCTACCCTGCCAATTTCAAAATACTGTGCGTAGTTGCCATAGTACACAATTCCCATCTGGTCGGTTTCTGCATAGCGCACGCGCGTGGTGGTTTCGGAAATATACATAGTGAGTGGTGAATAGTGAGTGTGCAAGACTATCTTTTTTTCTTCCCCTCTTTTGGGGCCGGGAGTGTCTTTTCTTTTTTCTTTTTATAACTATCATCGAACAAACAGGTAATACCGCGATGATTGCCACAACTACCACGCTCTTTTACTTTTACCGCATTTTTCTCAAATGTAAAATCAATCAGGCATGGATCGCCGCTTTGCTGAAACACGGCTTTGTTTGCACTCACCATCAACAAAGTTCCTTTTAATTCACCCGTGCAATCATCGTTGCTTTTTTCAAAATGAATAAAGAAAGTATATCTGCCCGCAATGTTTCCGTCTCTTACCGAAATAAAATTGGTTTTATCTTTTGTATAATCGCCGCTGTATTGAAATGTTTTTTTCAAAGTATCAATCGGGTTGATGATGTTAGCCCTTTCCTTATCCTCTTCATTACTGGCATTGATTACTTCAATAAAACTTTTGGTGGGCGTATTGTAAGCATAACCATGTTTGGAATAACTGTATTTATCATTTACTGTTTTGTCCTGCATGATTACAAAAGTTGGTTCTGTGTTGATGTCAACACTGTGAATGTAGCTATCATCAGTTTTGTTTGAGATGAGAGGCAAGTGGTTGATGAAATTCTTTTTATTATCAAACAAAAAAGCCGACAGCGATGTCGTTTTGCCAGAAGTGGCTTTGATGAGTAAATACGTTTCAAACTTGTTTTCAATTTTACCAACCGGATGAAACTGTAAAGGTTGTTTTTGTTTGGAAAGAAGAAACGACAAGGCTGAATCCGGTATAAATTGCAGTAATGTTTCGTAGCTTAAAGTAGTAGTGTCACCAATAGCTGCAAGGCTTGTATCGGCTGCATCGTAGGGCAATTTCAGTTTCGAAAAACGGGCAAAGAAATATTTCGCAGTAACAGTTTGGTTTTCGGCTATTTGTTGTTTTTTGTTTTTACAGGAAAAAGCAAAAAGCAACAAAACCAAAAAGAAGTATTTGTTCATTAGAAAATCGTTTATTCAGTTACAAACGGCAATAGCATTAAACAAATATTGTACAATAATTAAATAAATTTTTCATTTACCCCTTTTTGGTTTTGTTCATTTTATGCAATATCGTTTATCAATCATAAGGATAAGTTCTAACATGGATGAAATAATTTCGGAACTTTACCACCGTGAAAACACCAGCAAAGGAAGCGCAGAAGCAAGGGCATTCGTTAGGCGAGGTACACGAATCGGTTGATACATCACGCACCAAAAAATGGAGCCGCTTTCTGGCTTTTGTAGGTCCGGCTTACATGGTAAGTGTTGGCTACATGGACCCCGGCAACTGGGCAACCGATTTGCAGGGCGGATCGCAATTTGGCTATCGTCTAATCTGGGTATTGCTAATGAGCAACCTGATGGCGTTGCTACTGCAAAATTTAAGTGCGCGATTGGGTATTGTAAGAAGAAGAGACCTTGCACAAGCCAACCGCGAAGTGTATCCGAAAGTCATCAATTTTTGCCTTTACCTTTTGGCTGAACTTGCTATTGCTGCCTGCGATTTAGCCGAAGTGATCGGCATGGCAATCGGCATTCAATTGCTTACAGGTTTGCCATTAATCTGGGGTGTATCTGTTACCATCTTAGACACTTTTATTTTGTTCTATTTACAAAAGCTCGGCATCCGCAAATTAGAAGCCTTTATCATTGGTTTGATCATCATCATTGGATCTTCTTTTTTTGCCGAAATCTTCTTTGCAAAACCTGCCTGGGGCGAAGTAGTGAAAGGCTTTCGACCTACATGGTTAAATGCACAGGCCTTATACATAGCTGTTGGCATTATAGGCGCAACGGTAATGCCGCACAACCTGTATCTGCATTCAGCATTGGTGCAAACACGTAAGGTTACATCGGATGATAAAAGCATTAAACGCGCATTGAAATTTACTTTTATCGATAGTGCAGTTGCTTTAAACATTGCGTTTGTTGTGAACGCCTGCATCCTCATTTTGGCAGCAGCCACTTTTTTTACTTCCGGGCATCAAAACGTTGCCACTATTCAGGATGCACATCAGTTGCTGCAAGGTTTGCTGGGCAGTAAGCTGGCGCCTGCTTTATTTGCCATCGCTTTAATTGCTGCCGGGCAAAGCTCAACCATTACCGGCACGCTGGCAGGGCAAATTGTAATGGAAGGTTATCTTCAACTACGCATCAATCCTTTGTTACGAAGGCTTATCACCAGGCTGCTTGCCATCATTCCTGCATTGCTTGTGGTGCTGATTGCAGGTGAAGAAAAAATCAACGATTTGTTGGTGTTGAGCCAGGTTATACTGAGCTTGCAATTGAGCTTTGCCGTTATTCCTCTCATTCATTTTGTAAGCGATAAAAAAACGATGGGCGCCTATGTGATTAAGCCATTTATAAAAGTGGCTGCCTGGGTAGTTGCCATTGTATTGGTGTATTTAAATTTAAACCTGGTTGCCCAAACTGCCATCAGCACATTTTCACAAAACGGCCATTGGTTCATAAAGATTTTGATGGCTCTTGGTTCCCTCCTTTTTGTATGGCTGTTTGTAATGATGACGGTGTTGCCACTGATGAACAAACAAAAAGTGAGAAAGAGCATCCGGCTGCATGGAGAAGAGCAATCGCTGCGCAATCTGGCTGTTCCTAAAACGCTGCGCATCGCTGTAGCACTCGATTTCAGCTATCTTGATGAAAAGCTGATTGCATACGCTTTAAGCCAGGGAAGAGGCGAAGCCACTTATGTTTTGATGCATGTGGTAGAAACCGCTTCTGCTAAGTATTTCGGCGCTGCAGCGGATGATTTTGAAACCCGCAGCGACCATCAGCGATTGGAAGATTATGCAAAACAATTGAAAGACTTAGGCTACAACGTTACCATTGCATTGGGTTACGAAAACCGCATTGCGGAAATACTACGCATTGTAAAGGGAGAAAAAGCCGATATGATTATCATGGGTGCGCACCAGCACAGCGGCATTAAAGATTATGTGTATGGCGCAACCGTTGATAAGGTGCGGCATAGGCTAAGCATTCCAGTATTGATTGTGAGTTGATGAATGACATCTCACCGCAGGGAACGAGAAAAAATGAGTTGCGCAGCGAGAGGATAAATGAAAAATTTGGGCAAAAACAAATTGCTTTCATTCCAACACATTCCACATCTTATTTGCCAATGCAGAAGCCCATTGCGCATATTGTTTTCCCGATGGATGCAAGTCGTCCCAGGCAATTGTTGTGCTGTCTATCGCATCATAACGACTAATACCGGTAATGTCTGTATAATTCACTTGGTACAACTGCGCAACGCTTTTGTTAATGGCATTGAATTGATCAATCTGCCTGCTAATTTTTAAACCTTTTATTTCAGCACCAAAAGGTGTTACGCCGTAATCGGGTAAAGAAAGAACAAATACATGCTTGCTGTTATTGCGGGCAAACCGGATAGCCTTTTGCAGCAGGTTGGTAAAATGCGCACGATAATCTGTTGTATCCCGTTTTAAATACTGGTCGTTCACACCAATCAACAACGTTACCACATCGTAGGTTTTTATCGTTCTTAAATCTTCAATGGCCCATTGCAAATTCACTGTTTTCCATCCTGTTGTAGCAATGTAATCAATGGACGAAATGTTATATCCTTTGTGTTTTAAAATGGCTGCCGTTTGTGCCGGAAACCGTTGTGCTGAATCAACCGATTGACCAATGGTATAAGAATCGCCCAGTGCTAAATAACTTTTAGCATTGGATGCTGCAACTGAAGTATCGTTGAAGATAACATTGAATGAAATATTTTTTGCATTAGCAAAAAAGAAGCAAAACAAAAAAAGAGCAGATGTACAAAGCAGCTTGTAAAAAAAATGGGGTATCGTTTGATCTTGGTTCATACAAAAAATTGGATTTTAATAGATAAAATGTTGCCACGAAAATCATTCCAACGAAAGTAATTTACGAATACTGTTTCTCCTTTGGTTTGTCGTTGATTTTTATTTAGAAGTAACGTTTTTTCATTCCATTTATGATACGTTTTGATTGTGCAATAAAAAAGAGGCAAAACCAAAAGCAATCACTAACTGTTTGTTACGAATTTATCTGACTGCTATAAGCCTATCTGATTGTGTGATGCAAACTCTACATCTTCACTCCTTCCGGCAAACACAACTTCTTTCTTTAATTCACGCCTTAGCCCTTACTTTTGTTTTCATTAAAAAACAAACACCATGGCTGTTTTGGTAAACAAAGAATCAAAAATTATTGTACAAGGTTTTACGGGCACGGAAGGCACCTTTCATGCTTCGCAAATGATTGAATATGGAACCAATGTAGTGGGCGGCGTAACGCCCGGCAAAGGTGGCAGCCAGCATTTGGAAAGACCTGTGTTTAATACCGTTGTAGATGCTGTAAAGGAAACCGGCGCCAATGTAAGTATCATCTTTGTACCACCTGCTTTTGCAGCCGATGCCATTATGGAAAGTGCCGATGCAGGTATCGCCTTAATTGTTTGCATTACCGAAGGCATACCAACGCAAGACATGGTGAAAGTGAAGAACTATTTAGTGGGAACAAACAGCCGTTTGATTGGACCGAATTGCCCGGGTGTAATTACCGCGGGTAAAGCGAAAGTAGGCATCATGCCGGGCTTTATTTTTAAACCGGGTAAGATTGGTATTGTATCAAAAAGCGGAACGCTCACTTACGAAGCGGCAGACCAAACTGTAAAAGCTGGATTGGGCATCAGCACTGCCATTGGCATTGGTGGCGATCCTATCATTGGTACGCCAACCAAGGAGGCAGTTGAACTGCTAATGAACGATCCTGAAACCGAAGGCATTATTATGATTGGTGAAATTGGCGGCAGCATGGAAGCCGAGGCAGCCTATTGGATAAAAGAGCACAAAACCAAACCTGTGGTGGGCTTTATTGCCGGCCAAACGGCACCTCCCGGCCGCCGTATGGGACATGCCGGCGCCATTGTTGGCGGTGCCGATGATACGGCGGCCGCGAAGATGCGCATCATGGAAGAATGTGGTATTGTTGTGGTGGCAAGCCCTGCCGATATTGGAAAGACAATGGCAGAAGCGTTGAAGAAATAAGCGTGTTGAAATAATAAAAGCCATCCTGAGTTGTCGGGACGGCTTTTATTATTTCAGGAAATGTTGTGTTGGCAAAGAACACCTTCGCCTGGCGTGATTTCACCGGGTGATACCCAGAGCGAGGAGGCGACATATACTGAAACAACTTATCAATCTTACCAGATTTTTACTTTTGCGCTATCAGGCTTATACATTTTATCACCGGGCTGCACATTGAACGCTTTATAAAAAGGTGCAAAGTTTGACAGCGGACCATTCACACGATACACTTCCGGCGAATGCGGATCTTCATTAATGGCTAACTTTTCCAGTTCCGGCTTTTCCTTGCTTCGCCAGATTTGTGCATAAGAAATAAAGAAACGCTGGTCAGGCGTAAAGCCGTCAATCTTTGTTGTATCGTTTCCTTCCTTCGTTAGTTTAAACGCATCGTAAGCGATATTAATTCCGCCAAGGTCTGCACTGTTTTCGCCTGTAGTGAGCGCCCCATTTATGTGTATGGTATCGAATAGCGTATAACCGTTATACTGGTTAATTATATTTTCGGTTCTGGCTACAAATTCAATACTGTCTTTATGACTCCACCAGTTTTTTAAATTTCCTTCTTTGTCGTACTGGGAGCCCTCGTCGTCGAAGCCATGTGTCATTTCGTGCCCGATAACCATTCCAATTCCGCCATAGTTGATTGCATCGTCGGCTGTCGCGTCAAAAAACGGAAACTGTAGTATTCCCGCAGGAAAAACAATTTCATTAAATGTTGGATTGTAATACGCATTTATGGTTGGCGGCGTCATTCCCCACTCAGTTCTGTCAACAGGTTTCCCCAATTTTTTCAGGTTGTAGTTATAATTGTCTTCACTGCAGGATATGAGATTATTGTAATAGTTATTTTTACTCATTGTTACATTGTATTGTCTCCATTTATCAGGATAACCTATTTTTTTTATGAAAGCATGAAGTTTGTCAACAGCAACTCTTTTAGTGCTGTCGCTCATCCAACTCAATTTATTTATTCTCGCTTCATATGCTTTCTGAAGATTGCTAACCAGTTCGTTCATTCTTTTTTTTGCATCTTCTGTAAAATATTTTTTTACATAAACCTGTCCGAGAGCAAAGCCAAGATTCGCGTCAGTTGACTGATACATTCTTTCCCAGCGCGGTTTTATTTCCTCCTGGCCAGTAAGTGCTTTATTGTATTCAAATTGAGCCGTAACAAAATCGCTGCTCAAAGCGGATGCTCTTCTTTTCAATGTGTGGCAGCGCAGGTAAGCCTTCCAGGTATTGACAGGAATTGTTGTAAGTAAAGTATTGAGTTTGGTGTAATAAGCAGGCTGCTGGATGTTAGCTGAATCAGCTTTAAAACCAAGATTGGTAAACAATGTTTTCCAGCCGATAGCCGGCATTTGTTTGTCAAGATCACTCAATGCCATTTTGTGATAGTTGCTTTGCGGATCGCGCAACTGAACATTTGTTTTGTGGCTACCTGCCATCTGCTTTTCAAGTTCATAAACACCTGCCACTTCTATGGCTGCTTTTGATGAATCATCTCCTGTTAATTCAAATAATTTTTTTAAATAGCCCTGGTAGGCTTTCTGAATGGCAATTGTTGCAGGGTCAGTCTTAAAATAATAATCTCTGTCCGGTAAGCCAAGCCCTGTCTGGTCGAATGCGACAATATTTACAGAGCTTTGTTTATCATCGGGTCCTATATAAAAATCAATCAGAAGGTTATTCTCCTCTTTAATTTGTTTTGCCACAAAATTCATAATGCCGCTTACATCTTTCAGCGAATCAATGTTTGCAAGTGCAGGTTGCAAAGGAGTGTATCCAAGTTTCTCAATGGTGGCAGAATCTATTGCCGATGCATAAAAATCACCTACTTCCTGTTCAATGCTTCCGTTTTTAAAATTGCCTTTGGCAAGACTGTCCAGAATGATATGAAGTCGGTTTTTTGTTGTATCATAAACATCGAGAAAAGCACCGATGCCGCTTTCAGTCGAAGGAATTTTTGCGGTGTCAATCCATTTGC
The DNA here is from genome assembly GCA_965277535.1 of Ilyomonas sp. Lineage (GTDB taxonomy): Bacteria > Bacteroidota > Bacteroidia > Chitinophagales > Chitinophagaceae > Ilyomonas. The sequence goes on from OZ255825.1 coordinate 277,829, forward strand.
CGTTTACATGCATAAAAAATTATCACCGGGCTTTACTGCAGAATCCATGTAGCCGGTTTCAATAAATTTTCTGGAAGGTTTCGGTTCTGTATGGCAGGCTGCAAAAAGTATAATTATAAGCAACGGGGTATAAAGTGCAATTCGTTTCATGAAGTAAGTTTTAAAAGTGAAAAATTAATTCTTTTAGAATAAATAATTCTAATTTTTTAAGTTCATTATCGTCTTTGCTACGAGATGATGCCACAATCTAAGGTTTTTTACAAAACACACCCTTCTATTTAACACCTGCAGAAGTATCTCTCTTTCATACCCTTCGTTGCGTATCTGTGCCACGCAGCCATAAAATGCTGATAACCCATGCAAAGCTCCCGCGCCTCGTAGTCCGGGATTATACTGGGCGAAAGAATCAAACAAAATAGGCGCAAAAACAAACTTCCATCAAGTTAAAGCGACTACGCAGTCCCTTTTTGTTTTGCTCCAATATTTGGCAAAAAGCCGGTGATCAATCCAATCAGTGGAAGAAACGCACAAACCTGATACACATAAAAAATGCTGGTGCTGTCGGCCAGTTTGCCCAATACCGCGGAGCCCAATCCTCCCATACCAAAGGCAAAACCAAAGAATAAGCCCGACACCGTTCCTACTTTGCCGGGTAGCAATTCCTGCGCATACACTAAAATGGCAGAGAAGGCAGAAGCCAGTATCAACCCGATGAACACACTTAAAATGGTTGTCCAAAACAGGTCAACATGAGGAAGCAATAACGTAAAGGGTGCCACGCCTAAAATAGAAAACCAGATGACATACTTGCGTCCAAAGCGATCGCCAAGCGGGCCGCCAAGAAACGTGCCCACTGCCGTTGAAAACAGGAAAATGAAAAGATGCACCTGCGAGCTTTGCACCGACACGCCAAACTTTTCGATGAGATAAAAAGTATAGTAAGAAGTCATGCTGGCGAGATAGAAATATTTGGAAAAAATAAGCACCAGCAAGATGACGATTGAAATGGCAACTTTTCCCTTTGACAAATGAACTCCTTCGCCAGCCGCTATTGTTTTTTTAGGACGAATCAGTTGCACGTTTTGCCGGTACCATTTGCCTACCGCAATTAAAATGATGATGGCTATCAGAGCGAGACAAGAAAACCATACAATGCTTTTTTGTCCGGAGGGGACGATAATCAAAGCTGCCAGCAGGGGACCGATAGAACTACCGGCATTGCCACCTACCTGGAAGATAGACTGCGCCAGTCCCCGCCTTCCACCTGAAGCCATGTAAGCTACTTTCGATGCTTCGGGATGAAACACTGAAGAGCCGGTTCCAATCAATCCAACCGAAACCAATATCCATCCAAACGAGGGCGCAAAAGCAAGGCAAACCAGTCCAATCATGGTAAAAACCATCCCCGTTGCCAGTGAAAAGGGCTGTGGTTTTTTATCTGTATAAAAACCAACAAAAGGCTGAAACAGAGACGCTGCTAATTGAAACGTAAGCGTAATCAATCCGATTTGTCCGAAGGTTAAATGAAATGAATCTTTAACAATGGGATAAATGGAGGGAATCAGAGATTGAATCGTATCGTTCAACAGGTGCGAGAAACTGATAGTGAGCAGGATAGAAAAAATGGTTTGTTCTGCCGCTTTTTTTATGATGGTTGATTGGTGTTCTTCAACGGTCTGTTCCATAGCCAAAAGTAAGCTTGTAAAAGTAAAAGCAATTCAGTTACGAACATTGTTGTTTTACTTTTCCCTTGAAGGTTTAGGGCGTTGCTGCGCAACCTTTTGGTTTCAAAAATTTAGCTTTTAAATGATTATCAGAGGACATGCAATAAAGAATAAGAGGGCTGATTTTATCGCATGGTTCCAAAAGGAGGTAATGAGAGAATGAATGGTAGCTGAAAGCAGCTTCAGAAGCCCATTGCAGGTATATACCATTTTCAATTGAGTAACATTGTATATTTCTCAAAGCCCAAAGCTCACAGCTATAAAGAGCTATCTTTCCAAAAAATTATACTGTATGAAAACAACATTCGTTATCACATCTCTGCTGCTACTCGCATTCAGTTTTATAGCACCAACCGGCTTAGAGGCACAAATGCAAAGAATTAGTCCGCACGACACTGTAACCAGTACAGTAAGCGGTGCGCATATCAAAATTATCTTTGGCAGTCCCGCCGTAAAGGGCAGGCAGATATGGGGCGCACTGGTGCCTTACAACAAAGCCTGGCGCGGTGGTGCCGATGAAGCTACCCTTTTCAGTACGGATAAAGACCTGACATTGGGAGGTAAAAAACTACCTGCCGGTACCTATAGTGTATTTGTCATCCCGTCTCAAAACACATGGACATACATTTTCAACTCGCAAACCGGTCAATGGGGAATTAAACAAGGCGGGGTTGCCAATTACGATGAGTCGAAGAACGTGCTCACGGTAACCGCCTTACCCAAAGCCGCGCCCATGGCAGAACATCTTACCTACAGCGCTGCAAATAAAGGATTCGGACTACATTGGGAAAAGATGGAAGCTTTGGTTTCTATTAAATAGAGAGTTGGCTTATTGCTATTATCATATAAAACGGGTGTTTCAAATACCCGTTTTTTATTGAAGTTTTGGAAAGAATCAATTGATAGAAAGAAGGGAATGAATAATAGCGGAAAGCTATTTCAGAAGTGCCCGTAGATATAATTTATGCTGAATTGGGAAAACAAGGCTTATTTCAACTCGAGCAAAACACAGCTCGAATTTTCTGTTTGATGATTGCTGATGCTTAGTGGAGTATTGGAGTTAAAGAAAATGTATTCTCCCCCTTTTATAGCTTTATCTCCTGTAGTTAATTCACCAGTAATACAAATGAGTAAATGCGCACAATGGTTTGCAGCAGTACTAAATGAAGAAGTTTTGGAAACATCAAATTTATACACACGAACCAGTTTTTCATTGATTGGTGTTTCAACGCCGCTTTGTTGCCATGCAGCGCAGGAATCGAGTGAAGGTTCTTTCTTTACCAATTCAATATCCATAACATGATATACATTGCTATCTACGTTAAAAACTCTATGTGTTACCGGAGCCATTTCAAAGTGCATAAAAGCAACATTGCCAGGCAATGCGGTTGAAGGTGTTTGCGGCGCTTCACCCCACTTTTGAATGCCTGTCGTTGTTTTTGAAATGGGTACTATCACTGATTGTGTTTGGTGTACGTGATACAAAGTAGTATCGCCTGGATTGATATGCACATCCAGCAAGCGTACATACTCATTTACCAAAACAGGTTTATGATGTGGTTCTTTTATAACCGGAACTTCTTGCGCCTTCATTTTATGAAAGGAAAGAATAGCGAATAGAAAAGGGAGAAGATACTTTCTGTACTTCATACAATACTATTTGAGTAGTAAAGCTATCAATTATAAAAGAGATTGAATAGATAACTGTTGTCTGATAGAGTTTGTAACTATTGTAAACATTATGAATTGTAACCATGAAGTTTAAAATATAAATAAAAACAAACGAAGTCGCAAACTTCGCTAAAAATGAGGTATTTTTTGGTGAGGAGCTTTGTAAGTTGATGATTCTGACGTAGCAAGATATATTTTGGATTGAAAGAAGTGTAATAATGAGTCATTCGGAGAATCACTTTATCTTATTTTTGAGATGCGTTATGGTAACAACTCAAAGAACAAGGGTAAATTTTGAGATTTGCGAACGAACCGACGCAGTCAGATGATCACACAAAGTAGGAGTTGCAAATAATTTACTAGCAAAACTGACCTTTAGGAAACATTTTTTATTTTATTAAGAGCGATTGTATTACAAATGAGTAGTAATTCGATAAACAATACAGAGGGACTAAAAATATTACTTGAAAATGCTAAACAGTTATCAACGACAAATAGTATCGGTTTGCGTTTATGTTTACAACAAACGGAAAAATTTATCATAGATAATTTTGGAAAGAAAAGTCATTTTTTAGAAGATTTGTATCGAATAAAATTTTCACCTTACATGTATCCCCATTATTATGATTTTACAGCTTTTGAAAGTGGAAAGCAACAACTTTTACATCTACTAAAATCGATAATAAAGGATAAAGAAAATAGCTCGAATTATCAAAGTTTAGAATCTTTACAACCTAATCAGAGAGAAAATATAACTTACTCAAAGAAAGAGAGTTTACAAGAAATAAAAGTTTTAATAGCGTCACCATCTGATGTCGTGCAAGAAAGACATTTATTACTAAATAACTTGGAGACGAAGTTTAGAAGAGAACATTTTGAAACTCGCTGTAACGCGAGATTAATTGTAGATGGGTGGGAGTATCTTCCCTCACAAACAGGTTACGGACAAGACATTATAAATGCGGATTTAGTAAAGCAAGCCAATATAATTCTTGCAGTGTTTAAACACAAATTAGGAACACCCACAATAAATTATGATAATCTTCAAGAACGCTCGAGTTCAGGAACAGCAGAAGAACTTCTTTTTGCAATAAGAAATAAAATGTTAGACAATGCACCACTTGGTATGGCCTACTTTTATTACGAGGCCCCGGTAATCTCTCTTGCTTCAGTTGACTTTGATAATATAAAATTAGAATGGGATAGGTTATCTAAATTCAAGGATGAAATACAATATGAGATACTCTACAAAACATATAAAAATGAGAATGACCTACTTGCATTGGTATGTTCTGATGTATGTGATAATATAATCAAATATTTCAAATAGTATTCGCTTCTCTCTGTTCTTCGATATGTTCACTATGTTCCTATGTTCTTCGAGGTGTTAGCTTAGCGCACCTCGAAGAAGGGACAAAATGATTCTCTTAGAATTATTTACTAATGCAATTCACTTACTACCCCTATCATTCCACTTTTCATTGGCACGACTTTTACACTACCACAGTCATGTTCAGAGGATTTATGTTTGCCACCGGCATTGAAAACAGCGACCCAACCATACAAAACGGAAAGGTTCGAGTAGATGAGTTAGAGAAGGGAAAGCACTACACGTATTGGAAAAAAGATTTTGAGCTGGTTCAACAATTAGGCATCCAATTTCTGCGCTATGGCGCGCCTTTGCATACCACATTTTTGGGCAAAAACAAATACGACTGGAGTTTTACGGATGAAGCGTTTGGAGACTTAAAACAAAGAAAAATTATTCCTATCACAGACCTTTGTCATTTTGGTGTGCCGGACTGGATTGGAAATTTTCAAAACCCCGATTTCCCCCAATTGTTTGCTGAGTATGCAGGCGCCTTTGCACAGCGTTATCATTGGGTACAACTCTATACGCCGATCAACGAAATGTACATCTGTGCACTGTTTTCTGCATACTACGGCTGGTGGAATGAACAGCTTACCACAGACCGCTCTTTTGTTACCGCATTAAAAAATATTGTAAAAGCAAATGTGCTGGCGATGCGTGCCATTTTAAAAGTAAGACCTGATGCCATTTTTATTCAAAGCGAATCATCAGAATACAATCATGCAGAAAACCCAAAAGCCATAAGCCCCGCCGAGGTAATGAATGCACGGCGTTTTCTTTCACTTGATTTGAATTATGGTAAACGCATAGAATCGGAGATGTATGAGTATTTAATGGATAATGGTATGACGAGAGATGAGTATCATTTTTTTCTCAACAACAATTTGAAGCATCATTGCATTATGGGTAACGATTATTATATCACCAACGAGCATCGTGTTTGTTCAGACGGAACTACACGGGCATCTGGCGAAATATTTGGGTATCATGTCATCACTGCTCAATATTACCAGCGTTATCAGCTTCCTGTCATGCATACAGAAACCAATTTATGGCAAGGCCCCAAAGGTGATGAAGCGGTAAACTGGTTATGGAAAGAATGGGCCAATGTAATTCGTGTACGCAATGATGGAATACCTATTGTTGGTTTTACTTGGTATTCTTTAACTGACCAGGTGGATTGGGATACAGCTTTGCGGGAAAATAATGGCAATGTAAATCCGCTTGGTTTGTTTGACATGGACAGAAATATTCGTCCGGTTGGCGAAGCTTATAAACAAATTATTTCTGATTGGCGTGAAGTGTTGCCAACGCAAAGTGTTTGCCTGAATGTGCCGGTTGTTATGCCACAGGATAACAAACCAAGCGTTACTGAAAACGAGAAAGCAGATAAAGATGAAAAGAATACGCAAAACACTTCAACATTATTAAACAGAGCAAAAAATTAAATATGGAATTTCAAAATAAAGTTGTAATAATAACCGGCTCTGCAAGCGGTATTGGGTTGGCAACTGCGAAACGTTTTGCAAAGGAAGGAGCCAAAATTGTATTGGCAGATATAAATGCTGATAAACTAAAAGAGGCAGAAACTGAAGTTAGAAGTGCAGGCGCAGCAGATGTCTGGATAAGCGAATGTGATGTAAGCAGTGAACAGAATGTTGAGGCCACCGTTGATGGTGCAATAAAAAATTTAGGTGGTTTTGATGTAATGGTAAACAATGCAGGGATGATGATTTTTAAAAAGATCGAAGAGCAAACTGCGGATGACTGGACGAAAATTTTGAACGTAGATTTAATGGGTGCATTCTTCTTTACCAAACAAGCTTTTTTGAAAATGAAAAATGGCGGCGCCATTGTAAACGTTTCAAGTATTCATGCGGTGGAAACCACTCCAAATGTTGCCACCTATGCAGCCGCAAAATCTGCCGTGCTTTCTCTTACACGTTCCGCTTCGGTTGAAGGCAAACCAAAAAACATACGTGTAAATGCTGTGTTGCCAGGTGCAATTGATACGCCAATGTTGTGGGACAATCCAAATGTAAAAGCAGGATTAGAAAAGATTGAAATGACGGATGTTGGCAAACCAGAAGATATTGCTGACGTTATCGTTTTTCTCGCTTCAGACCAGGCTGCTTTTGTGCAGGGCGCTGCTATAAGAGTTGACGGAGGAAGGTTAGACAGGCTATGATGAAAGTAAATCTTCGCGTGTACTTCGGGTGTTATACAGCGCACCTCGAAGAACGAAGACAATAGTGGAGCCCTGGCAGATGTAATACATCATTTGTATATTTGTTGGGTTCACATTTTTAATGCCTGCCATCATCGTTAAGCAGTGAACTGTTGCCATGAATAAATTATCACGATATAAGGATCTGCTCCTTTTAATTGTCTTGTTGTGGGCAGCAATTCTTATATCGTGCAAAAAAGAACATAGTTGCGAGGGAGACTGTAATGTAACGGCGCTGCCACCGCATGCCGATACACTGGCTTCATCTCCTGATACTATACCTTCTCCGGGCACTTCTATTCCCCCAACCTTGCTTCCCTCCTGTATGTTGTGCCAGCAGGATAGCGGAGCTGCATTGCAAAGCTGGAACTTTAAAAACGGCAACACTTATTTGTGTGGTAACGTTAATGAAGCAAGATTTATAGGTAGGAAAACAACCATCACTTTTTTTGGTCCGTCCTCCTGCTCAGCCGACACCGGGCTGCGCATGACGATCTACCTGCCGGAACCGTTGGACGGCAATAAAAGCAACATCACAACCAATAATGTCGCTTTTTATTATTACGATGACAAGGCGTTGAAAAGCATTCTCATCAGCGGAGCTTCCCAATCGTTTTTTGTAACCATCAACAGTTTTGTTTCTGCTACGCAAATTGCGAGCGGTACGTTTGGAGGCACCGTTTTTACATCGGATGGAAGCATCACATCTGTAAAAGAGGGCAGGTTCAATGTAAAGCTGAAGTAAAGTTTTCCTTTACAGTTGTGGTTAGTTTTGATGTAAGGAATTCCTACATTTATCAAAAACTTATGGAGCGACGGTCATTTATTAAACATACAAGTCTTGCTTCGGCTGCTCTTGCAGTCGGCTCTTCGTTTTCATCTGATAAGAAAGCTGGTAATGTTCTGCCTGAATGGAGAGGCTTTAACCTGCTTGATTTTTTTTCGCCCAATCCTGCCGAAAATCATTATACCACCACAGAAGAACACTGCAAATGGATGCAGGACTGGGGCTTTGATTTTGTGCGAATACCTATTGCCTACCCTTGTTATCTGAATATTGACAGAACTAAGAACATTGGACCTGATGATGTGTATAAAATAGATAACAAAGCGGTGGATCATATTGATGGTTTAGTGCAGATGGCTCACAAATATGGGTTGCATACCAGTATTAACCTGCATCGCGCGCCAGGCTATTGTATCAATGCAGGCTTTCATGAACCTTTTAATTTATGGAAGGATGAAGCTGCACAAAATGCGTTTTATTTTCACTGGAATAGGTGGGCTACACGGTATAAAAATGTCTCCAACAAACTCATAAGTTTTGATTTGGTGAATGAGCCGAGCATGAGGGAAGACATGAACGACCAGCATTCGGCGCGAAGTGCTGTGCCAGGCGATGCGTACAGGCAAGTGGCAAAAGGTGCGAGAGATGCGATAAGAAAAATAAGGCCAGATGCCATAGTAATAGCTGACGGAAATAATGGTGGCAGCGATGTAATACCCGAATTAGAAGATTTGAATATTGCGCAAAGTTGCAGGGCATACTACCCAGGGCAGATATCGCATTACAAAGCTCCCTGGGCGAATAAAGATACTACCAACTTACCTGAACCGCAATGGCCCGGGCAGATAGGCGATAAATACTTTAACCGGCAAAAGCTGGAATACTTTTATAAGCCCTGGACAGAATTGGTAAACAAAGGTGTAGGCGTGCATTGCGGCGAAGGCGGCTGCTGGAAGCGTACACCTCATGATGTATTCATTGCATGGTTTGGTGATGTAACTGACATACTTTCTTCTCACAACATTGGCTTTGCCTTATGGAACTTTATTGGCGATTTTGGAATATTAAATTCAGGCAGAAGCGATGTGGCTTATGAAGATTGGCATGGCTACAAGCTTGACAGGCAATTGCTAAATTTAATAAAGAAAAAATAAGTGTTTTTTCGGTAGTGCCTCAGTTTAAAACCTCAGCCTTCCGTCATTCCGTCTCAACAGCATTGTTGGGACGGAATGACGACATCACTCAACCTATTTTCAAACTGAGTCATTATTAAAAAGACAGTTATTAGTTCCTGTTAGCGCTTTCTTTTTATCTTTAAAAAATTATGCCTGCCAGAACAAGATTGCTGCATTGTTTTTTGTTTTTGCCTCTTTTTTTCTCTGTCAATGCTTTCCCGCAATATATCTTGAATGGAACTGCAACAAAAATTAATTGCAATTGTTATCAGCTAACAGATTCTATTGTCAGGCAAAGCGGCAGTGTTTGGAACAATCAAAAAATCAGTCTCGACAGTTCTTTCGATTTTCATTTTAATGTTTTCCTTGGTTGCCTTGATGCTGCCGGTGCAGATGGTATTGTTTTTATTTTACAAACGGTAAATACAAGCGTTGGCATACAAGGCTCGGGTCTTGGTTTTGAGGGTGTTTGTCCTTCAGTTGGCATTTCGCTCGATACCTGGCAAAATATAGAATATAACGATCCGCCGTTTGACCATATCACGATTCAACTCAATGGGCATATTCAACACGATGGCCACGACTTAGCCGGCCCTATCAATGTTTCTGCAACTTCAGATAACATTGAAGATTGTAGCTGGCATACTTTCCGTATAACATGGGATGCTTCTACGCAAACCATAGCTGCCTATTTTGATGGTGTTTTCCGTTTGCAGGCGAAGTATGATCTTGTCGGAAAAGTCTTTAATAACAATCCTAAAGTGTACTGGGGTTTTAGCGGCTCTACCGGTGGTGAGTACAACGTGCAGAAGTTTTGTACTTCGTTGAATTCCGGTATTGTTACCAGCCCCGACACAGCTACCTGCATTGGCAACACATTGGAGTTTACAGATTCTTCAGAATCGTTTACCGCTATTAGAAATTATTATTGGGATTTTGGTGATGGCAGTACCAGTACGCTTGCTAACCCGCCTGTGCACCTTTACACAGCACCCGGTGGTTATGTAGTAAAGCATTTCATTACGGGCGCCGATGGCTGTCTTGATTCAATTGGCAAGCTTATGAATATCGGCAGTTATCCCCGTGCCGATTTTGCTTTGTCTGATACCTGTACGAATAAATTGTTAGGTGTTACCGATAAAACGTACAGCGCTTATGGCGCTGCCGCACAATGGACATGGTGGTTGGATGGCAATATTGCTTCAACAGATTCTTTGCCCCTGATTGACAACCTTAGTTTAGGTGAGCACCAGTTGCAATTGGCGGAAACGAGTTTATATGGATGCCCTTCGGATACGGTTGCCAAAAATTTTTCTGTACATCCTACGCCTGTAGTGAGCATTTCTGGCAGTAATGGATGTTGGAAGCAGCCCATTCATTTTTGGGGCAAGCAAACCGATAATGCAACCAACCTCATCCAATGGAACTGGAACTTTGGTAATGGAGCGTTGTTGCACCAACAAAATACCGATTTTTCTTTTGCCAAAGGTGGTCTTCAAACAGTTCATCTTACTGCGCTTGCCGATGATGGTTGCACTTCTAACGATACTTCAATACAAATACTTGCAGAAGACATCTTTTTACATGCCGGAAATGATACTTCTGTTCAATGGGACAAGCCTTTTACCCTATCTCCTATCTGGAGCGGACATTATATTGGTACACCCACTTTTACCTGGTCGCCGCCGGACGGTTTAAATAGCACCCATGTGCCTGATCCTGATGCTATATTAGAACACGACCAGAAATACTACCTAACTGTTACTACTGATGATGGTTGCACTGCAACGGATGTGGTAAAAATAAGTGCTTTTAAAAACTTTGGCGCGCTTGTTCCTACTGCGTTTACACCTAACGGCGATGGATTGAATGATATTTTATTACCAAGATACAACGGCATTAAGCAGTTGAACCGATTTGCTATTTACAACCGCTTAGGTCAATTGGTTTTTCAAACTTCTGATATGAAGACAGGTTGGGACGGAACTTATAAAAATGCAATGGCAAACACAGAAACCTTTGTATGGATAGCGAGTGCTGTTGGGTTTGATGGTAAAATTTATCAATTGAAAGGAACGGTTACGATAATAAGATAATCTGTTTTTAGGGTTAATGTATAAGAGCATGAAATGTTTTGTAAAGGCTGCTTGTTCGTAGCAAAAAAATGTACAAAAACAAAACATGCGGAATAAGAAACAAAACCGACATTTACCCGAAAAGCATTTATATGGGTTTTGATCAATACCACGAGCCGCCGCGCGACCTGAGTCAGGAAACAAGAACCATTGCCCGTATGCTCGCATCTCTTACCGAAGAAGCAGAAGCCATTAACTGGTATGAGCAGCGCATATCAGTTGAAAAAGACAAAGATGCGAAAGCCATTATGCAAAATGCCCAGGAAGAAGAATTTAAGCATTTCGGAATGGATCTCGAATTTCTGCTTCGCAAAATGCCAAAGTGGAAAATCACCTTACAGGCAATTCTTTTTCAATCGGGTGATATTGTGAATCTTGGCGAAAAAGGTGAACACAATGCTGAATAAAACAAATTTTTGTTTGTTGCAATGCTTTGCTGGGAGTTTAGCTTTTAAGCTACATCGCCTTGCCAGCAAATCTCCTGATTTGTATGTTCATTTTTCCTATTGATCAGTGTTCAACAATCGAAAGTAAAAAGAATGAACCCTAACAATCCCTGTTCAAAATAGGTTGAGTTTACTACTCGTTTAGCTTGGCGAGGCAGCAACCAATGTATAAGCTGTTAAGTTTTATCAGTCTTTTTTGCAATACAAAACAAGCTTTATTTTTACGCTTTAATTCCAATGATATGCGGTTACTATTGGTGTTTGTTGTGATGATATTTGCCATTGTTACAAATGCGCAAAGCCCTGCGCAGAACGATTATGGTTGGTTTCCTCCTGCTTCAATAGATGGCGGTATGGCTCACCGCATGTCCTACAATGACAGCATTCCACATAGTAAATGGTCGTTCAGTAAGTACGTAAGTTTATCAACCGGGTATTCTTTCTTCAAAGGCGGTAGTGCATCATTCATTTCGGCGCCGATTGGTGTGCAGTTGAACCGCAGATTAAGCAATCATATTTCTGCGTTTGCGGGTGTATCGGTAGCACCTGCTTACATTAATTTCAACAGTACTTTTGTACCTGGTGCTTTTACCAAAAGTGATGCAACAAATGCCTTTTTGAAAACGAATAACCTGAATATGTATTCTAAGGTGGAACTGGGCCTGATGTACACCAACGATGCAAAAACGTTTTCTATTTCGGGTAGCATTGGTGTGCAAAGAAGCAGCTATCCCGTTTTTTATCCTGCCGCAACACAAAAGGGGCAAAACCAAAGCTTTCTCCCCAACAGACGACAATAGAAATGTCTTCTGCCATTTATACATGACTGGCGATATCCTGCTTTTTTAACCTACATGTAGTTTTCGTTATTCTTTCGGCAATTCCTCAGCAGCATCTTTTTCGTTTCTTTTACTTTTATCCTTCGCCCCTTTAAAGCCATACCAATACACAACCGCATCTGCATTTATTTTTCCGGTTTCCCAGGCAAGCATTTCCATATCAAACCTGAAGTATTGAGTAAAAGGAATTCGGTCGAGAATTCTTGTGCGTGTAAATGTGTTGTAACCGTAAGAATCAGCATTATCGGCACGCGGCGCATTGGCAAACGGCGTTTGATATAAAACAACAGGCGCCCATGATGTGTTGTAGTAATCTTCCAAACCGGTTCCAAATTCTGAAGGGAAAGTATCGTTATCCACCCATGCTTTTGCATCGCCTTCACCATACCACGTGTGCATTTGGTTAAACACAGCCAGTGAATTACCCATGTACACACCTTTGCCCCTGAGCGTTGCAAAATTCCAGTCAATCGGTGCTGCAGTATCAAACTTTGCCACTTTCGTTACATCATAATCCCATTTACGGTCTTTGATATTGATCTCATGTTTCCATGTTGCATGAAAATACATGATGTTGTTTTTCCATTGGTGAGGGTCAAGGTTTATTTGTACATCAACCTGCACAGGATAATTTGAAGTATTGATAAAAGAAATGGTTGCGCTTTTTTTAGAAAGTTCATTGCAAATCTCCGAACCTTTATGTCAATTTTTCATGCAAAAACAAACTTCATCTGGAACCTATCGGAAGCACCACTCTTCCATACACTTCGTTGAGTATCTGCGCCACACAGGCATAAAATGCCGACATGCCACACAGAATACCTTCATAACCAGCAATGGTATGAAGAGAAGCATTGCCTGTAAAATCGGCGGCTGACAGCAGGAAGAACAATATCGTAAGCGTTAGAAAAACAACCTGCAACACGCGGCTTAACCGCAATGTGCCAATGAACATGAACAACGTAAACAATCCCCATAGAAACAAATACCAGCCCATGCCTGTTTCGCTTGAGGCGTAAGATGCGCCAAAGCTTGTTTTTGGAATGAGCCAGATGGCTACAAGTGATAGCCAAAACGAACCATACGCTGTGAAAGCCGTTGCGCCAAACGTGTTGTTCTTTTTCCACTCCTGCAAGCCGGCAAACAATTGCGCCAGCCCGCCCATAAAAATGCCCATTCCCATAATCATTGAGTTCAGCTCAAACAGGCCAGCATTGTGAAGGTTAAGAAGTGTGGTAGTCATACCAAAACCCAGCAAGCCCAATGGGGCCGGGTTGGCAGTTGTGTCTTTTACAATTGTGATTGTGTCATTTGTAGTCATGGCAAGTGTTGGTTGGTTTTCAGTAAATAAAATGTAAGATAATGTGGAATGAATAATCAAAATCTCTTTTTTTGAAATGCACGATTTTGGTGTATTATAAACTTTTTTCATCCTTTCAGTTCCTGCATCATTCTTTTTGTAAGACGATAGTAAAACATAGAAATTCATGCAAAACCAAAAGCAACTTAATCAACTGTGTTGCCGCTTCAATTTTAACACAACTCCAAACGAACAGCAATCGCAAACAAACCTCTCACACAAAACCGCATGTACCTTTGCACAAATATGAACGAAAACAAAATGGTCGGAGTTACAAATCACATCGAAAGAATAGTTCAGTCAGAACAAGATACAGAATTAAAAAACATAGGTTATAAAATCATCAATAGGCAACGCCTTTCCTTTGACGATGGTGTGATCTTGTTTGAAAAAGCATCGCTTCCTTTTGTTGGCGCATTGGCTAATTGGGTACGCGAACAAAAGCATGGCAACATCACTTACTTCAACCGCAATTTTCATATTGAGCCAACGAATGTTTGTGTGTTTTCGTGTGCGTTCTGCTCATACAGCCGCTTGTATGCTCACCGCGATGAAGGATGGGAATTGAGCACACAACAAATGCTCGACATTGTGCGCAGCTACGATGGCAAGCCTGTAACAGAAGTTCATATTGTTGGCGGTGTTCATCCAAAATTGAACCTGAATTTCTTCATTGATTTGATGCAAAAAATAAAAGCGCATCGCCCCAATTTGCACATCAAAGGATACACAGCCGTTGAGTTGGATTATATGTTTCGCAAAGCGAAAGTATCAGTAGAAGAAGGCATGAAACTCTTGCACATCGCAGGTTTGGACTCGATGCCCGGTGGCGGCGCCGAAATTTTTCATCCCGAAATCCGTGAACAGATTTGTGCCGACAAAGTAGATGCAGAAGGATGGTTGAACATCCATCGCACAGCGCACCAATTGGGAATGCACACCAACGCCACTATGCTATACGGACACATTGAAAAACCCTGGCATCGTGTTGACCACATGGAACGACTCAGAAATTTACAAGATGAAACCGGCGGTTTCAATACATTCATTCCGCTTAAATTTCGCAATAAAAACAACGACATGAGTGGCGTAAAAGAAGCCACTGTTAAAGAAGACATGAAGCTATATGCCGTGGCACGTTTGTACATGGATAACTTTCCACACTTGAAAGCGTATTGGCCTATGCTGGGCAGACAAAACGCACAACTTTCCTTATCGTTTGGTGTGAACGATTTGGATGGAACCATTGATGATACTACCAAAATCTACTCGATGGCTGGCAGCGAAGAGCAAACACCTTCGCTTAGCACGACGCAATTGGTTGCTTTGATAAAAGGTGTGGGTAGAGAACCTGTTGAACGCGATACCTTGTACAATGTGATTCAAAACTATGCGGCTGAAAATATCGCAGAGATGGAAGCGAATCCTTTGTACAATTGATGGCTTTTAAGACAACCTGTGAAGGTTTGTTTTTGGCAATATTATTTCAGGAAAGTGGGTTCAAGTGTTGTGTGTTAATTGCTGAGTCCGGTTTCCATGTTTAATGGCGTCAAAATATATAATACCTGCGTGTGCTTATCAGAATCCGCATAGTGATGAATGTACATAAACTCGAAGCAGTTACCCATTTTTACGAGCGGAAAAAAGAAGGCGCCATGTTGTATCCAAAAGGTTGTGCCGTCGGAGTAGCCAAAAACATTGGAAGGATTGATTAACTCATGGTTTGTATCGTATAAAAACACTACTGTGTTGCGTTTTTGAATTGCCTTGTTTGAGAGCGAGGTTACATCAATTTGGCCTACGTTCGCAGCATTGTATTTTAGTTTGTCGGTTGAAATACTAAATGAATCAATAGAAGGCTCATTGTTCACAAATTCTTTAAAAGTTTTGTAAACCCCTTTCTTAAATGATTTAACAGTTAAAGCAGGAGTATGAAATCGTTCTGCATATCTTTCTGCAATTTGGTTGCTCGTGTATGGTTTTCGCTTTACAACATTATCCACATTGATGTGCTCAATTTTATACATGATTGGTTGCAACATTTCTTTTACGGCCGTCGTAAATAATTTGCCAAAATGAAATGTAACCGTATAGCTGGTATCTATTCTTGCAGCCGGATAGAGTGTGTCTGCCACTTTATAATAACATTCTACTTCAAGGTTAATATTGTTGTAATTTGATTCATTTAAAAGCTCAAAACCAGCATTGAAGTGTTCGAGAAGTTCATAGCGCGGAGTGATGGAAAACTTTTTTATATAACACACCAATTGGTTTTGTACAGATTGTTTTCCTGTTGAATAATAATCGTTGAAATAGTGATTAAGATTGGAAGTAAGGCCACCATAAAGATTAAATTTTCTGTTGATTGCTTTGCTAAACTGAAACAACGGTACGTTCCAGTTAAGGGCTACAAAACTTGTATCATAACGAACATCAATAAACGATAGATGGTCGAAAGGTAACTGTACTTCAGATGTACTTTCGGATTTAGCTTCCAGATTAAAAAACAGGCACTTCGCGTTTAATACCCAGCCGCTGTCTTTTTTGTTCGCGTTATCGTATTGAGCTATGGAAGTTTTCTGTATTGCTGTCAACAGAATAAAAATTAAAACAACTCTCATTAATTGCAGTTTAGCAGTGTTGATTGGATTTCAGACAAAAATATCGGTTTCAGAGTTTTGAGAAAACAATATTATAACATTGTACGATCGTGTTTTTTATTTTCACACAAACCTTACTCACAAAATCTCCTCTACGCTTTGCTTGATATTCATCGCCATGCGTTGTAACGGCAAATCATTTTCATCGAAACCGAATGGTTCTTCAATTTCTTCAGCAATCAATTCTAAACTTGCCAGTACATAAAAAATAAACGTTACTACCGGAATCGCAAACCAGCTTAAACTGAACACATAACCCAACGGCAGGGTTGCTACATAAATGAAAATAAATTTTTTGATAAATGAACTGTAGGATGAAGGAATGGGTGTGTTTTTAATTCGCTCGCACGCGCCGCAAATGTCAAGAAAAGATTGCATTTCGGCATTCAACACAATCAACTGATCACCGCTAATGTCGTTGTTTTTATAAAGATGATGAATGCGCAGCCACATAGCAGATACAATTTGATTGGGTACATGCTTTTGCGTGTTCATTTCAGGCAATTCAGGATGTGGATGCTCATCTAATTCCAACCGCACAATGTCTGACTGCAAGTGCCGCTTTAAATACATAGCGAACATTGGGATAAGCCTTGCAAATTGTTTGCGCTCATCATTTTTATCTTGCGGTAAAAACGTGTTCAGCTTAATGGCTAAATTGCGACTGTTGTTTGTTAGCGAACCCCATAACTTTCTACCTTCCCACCATCGGTCGTAAGCCGAATTGGTGCGAAACACCAGCAGCATCGAAATGGCAAAACTCAACAGCCCGTGCATCAGGGTAAGATTGCGCAAATGATGCTCGCTATCAGGTTTCAGGCAAAGCTCTTCTATCCATACAATAACAGCAGTGTAAGCTGCAATGCCAATCAGAAACGGTAATAACCTTCTGATTGTATCACTTTTGGTAAGATTAAAAACAGACAGCCATTGTCTTTCATCAAAACGAGCCATACTGAAAAAATAAATCTGCAAAAAATTAAAGTGCAAAAACAAATAGGAGCATAAATATAAAGCTAACAGCTCATTCTTACTTTTGTTTTTGAAAACAGAATCGCTTTGTTTTTACACCATTTTCGCTGTTCTTTTTCCTAGCTCAATCACCTCACAATTTGTAATGTTGTTGCCATCAATGGCAAAGCGGAGAAGTGTTCTTACCTGGTGCCAGCCATGCACTCCTGCCGCACCCGGGTTCATGTGCAGGCACTTCAGCTTTTCATCATACATCACTTTGAGGATATGCGAATGACCGGAAATAAACAGTTGAGGCTGCTGTTGAATGATGACATCTTTTACACCCGGCGCATACTTTTTAGGATAGCCGCCAATATGCTTAATTAACACTTTTACTTCTTCGCAGTAAAACAAAAGCTGCTCGGGAAATTCGCTTCTTATATCATAGCCGTCAATGTTTCCCCACACGCCTCTTAGCGGCTTAAAAGCACGAAGCTTGTTGGCAATGTCTATCGTTCCAAAATCACCGCCGTGCCATATTTCATCGCAGTTTTGGAAGTGTTTGAAAACGGCTTCATCTAAGTAATTGTGCGTGTCGGAAAGTAAACCAATTTGTTTCATTCGCTATTATTATTCTAAAAAACTACCATGATAAACAGAATATAAATTTGCAAGATTAGTCTGTACAAATTATGAAGATAGAATATTGAATGAGTAAAATTGAATATTGATTATGTTTTACTTTTAATTCACTTTGGCTGTATTCTTGCGCCAGCCGCAAGCACATGATTTACTATCAAATGAACACACAGAAAACTATATATGAACCCATGTTATCGGACCTTGTGCTTGACACAAAAACAATTTCTATAGACGAAGCACAGAAGATATTTGATTACTTTAAAAACAATCCTCTCTTCCGCTGGAACGATGCAACTAACGATTGTGAAGATCGTGCAAACGCTATTTGTATTTTATTAACCGAATGGAAAATTCCTAATTACAAAGGCTGGGTATTTGGTGGCGCATATTTAAAAAAAGAACAAGGCTATTTAATGAATCTATGGAACTACCATGTTGCGGCTGCATTGCCCGTATATGAAAACAACGAAACTGCATTTTACATTATTGACCCGGCTACATCACCGCAATTAGAACATATTTCGGTATGGGCGGAAAAAGTAACCAATGTTTCATGCAGTTATTACCTTATTAAAGACAGCAGCTATTACATTTTTCCTCCCTTTAAGTTGCGCAGAGACAATTGGAACCGGCAAAACAAACAAAATCTTGCATGGACCATTCAAGGTTTAACTGGTATTAATGGCGTATCAAAAAAAGGTCAGGCCGCAATTACTTTTAATAAGCAACGCATTGCAAATACGGCCCAACGTTTTCGCTGGCTTAAGTATCATAAGCCGGAGCAGTTAAGTTAGTTATCAAATTGTGATTCACCACTTATAACTTTATTCTGTGCGCAGGCTTTTTATCGGATTTGCCAAAGCCGCTTTGATAGCTTGAAAAGAGATGGTTAGTAAAGCAATAAAGATAGATACAAAACCTGCTATCGCAAAGGCGAGCGGGCTTAACTGAATGCGATAAGCAAAGTTGGTAAGCCAGCCATTCATGAAGTAACCTGCAAGGGGCGATGCAATTAAAAAAGCAACAAAAACAAGTACAATAAAATCTTTCGATAACAACGAAACAATGCTGCCAATACTAGCTCCTAAAATTTTGCGAACACCAATTTCTTTTGTGCGCGATTCAATAGTAAAAGTTACCAGCCCGAACAATCCTAAACAAGCAATGCAGATTGCCCAAAGCGATGCACTTGTAAACAAGTTACCGTATTGCTTTTCAGAAGCATACAACTTGTTGTAATTGTCATCAATGAAAAAAGCTTCAAAAGGGTTTCCTCTAAAGCTTTTTTTATACAAGGTTTGCAGCTTGTTTATTTTGCTTTCAATGTTGTTAGAAGTTAGCCTGATGGTAAAATAATTGCTGCTGTTTTGCGGATAAAAAATCATCGGGTCAATTGCATGTTGCACACCTGCATGATTATAATCTTTCACCACGCCAATTACATCAAGCTTGCGTTCATCCCACTGAATTTTATTTTGTAAAATATCTTCCGGTTTTGTAAAGCCAAGCTGCTTAACAGCCGTTTCATTCATCAACACTTTGCTGTTATCATTCCATTTCACATTGCATTCCTGTTCAGTAAAATTTCTTCCGACTACGAGCGGAATTTGATACGTGTTTAAAAACCGTTGGTTAATGATAGCAAATGAATAGCTTTTTAATTCATCGCCATTTTTCGAGAGAGGTTGTGTAAAACCACTTGTTGTAAAATTGTAATTGCCGCTGGGAATGCTGCCTGATTTACAAAAATCGCTGACAAATCCTTGCATTGTCAATTCGTTTTCAAACGCCGTTTTATTTAATTGCAGAATACTGTCGTTTTCCGATTGCGGTCCTCGTATCACCAGCAACTGGTTTTTGTTTAAACCTAAGTTTTTGTTTTGCATGAAACGGAGTTGTGAGTAAATGACAAGCGTTACAATCATCAACCCAACAGAAATGGCAAACTGCGATACCACCAGCGATTTACGGAGCAAAAGTCCGCTGGTAGTTGTACTGATTTTTCCTTTTAGTGTTTCTACAGGTTTAAAACGCGCCAACGAAAGTGCAGTGTAAGCACCCGAAAGCAAAGAGCCCATTAACAAAAAAAAGAGCGCATACAACCAAACACTTGTTGTTGTAATAGTTGCCAGCGTTAATTGTTGATGAACCAATTGATTGAAGAGCGGCTGCAACAATATGGTTAAAATAAGGGCAAAAACAAATGCAGTAACATTGGTTAAAAAAGATTCCGTAATGAACTGCGCAATCAGATTGTTGCTGCTTGCGCCAATCACTTTCCTCACTCCTACTTCGTTAGCTCTTTTAAAAGCATTGGCTGTAGAAAGATTAATGTAATTGAACCAGGCAATTATCAATATCAAAAATGAAATAACACCCAGCATATACACATATTTGATGTTGCTTTCGGTTGGATAAGTATCATGCAATGAACTTCCCAAATGCAGACTGTCAAAGGGTTGTAGCTTAAACACAATGCCATCCTTGTCTTTCTTTAAAGTTGTGCGCATGTTTGTTAACTCGTTTTCTAAAGACGGTATGTTTGCATTTTTAGTAAGCAGCAAATAAGTGTAAATGTATTGTGTGTTTAAGTTATCAACATTAGCCCAGTCATTGCCGTTTAAATTGGCTGGATTTCTCAGCGTTTCTAATGAAAACAACATATTGTATTGAATGTCAGAATTGTTTTTCATATCTGCAAAAACACCTTCAACAGTATATTCTGTTTTGCCAAACTGGTTGTTTACAAGGAGCGTTTGCTCTAACGGATTGGTGGTTCCAAAATATTTTTTAGCACTAGTTTCTGATATAAAAACAACATTGGGTTTTCGTAATTCAGAAGGGTTGCCCAATCGCAATGGAAAGCTGAAAAAACGAAAGAAGTTGCCATCAGCATAGCCGGTTTTGGTTTCGCTGAAATTTTGGTCGGGATGAGATTTCATCGAAATAACAGTGCTTCCGGTTTCTTCATCAAAACGACAAACGCTTTTAATTTGAGGAAATCGTTGTTGCAGAAAAGAAGCCCAGCCAGGCTCTACTTGTGCCCATGTTTTGCCAGCAGGGTCCTGATTGATGAGACGGTACATTTGTGGTAAGTTTGCATGAAACTGGTTGACGCTTTTTTCTAAACTAATGTACTCGGTGAGCAACAAAAACGCACAGATGCCCAAAGCCAGGCCGCCAATGTTTACAAATGCCGAAGTTTTGTTGCGGGTGATGTTCCGGAACGCAATTTTTATGTACATCTTTAGCATACAATCTGTTTTATAACAATGGTAAAATGTTCAACTGTTTTTACAATTGTTTTTCTTTTCCCAACGCTTATGCCAATCGCTGAAAGACAATGCGGATAAGGCTTTCCACTTTATTATAAAAACCAAGTGTTCGATAACGGACATGCGTTGTGCGATGCTGTTACATGCAATCAATCTTTATCATCTTAAAAAAGGAGCAATAAAAAAACTCTGCAAACATGCGCCTGCAGAGTTTATCAAAGGTTTGTTTTTACCCATTATTCTTCCTCGTCCGCAGCTTCATAATTCACACTGCTTTCTGCAATTTGCGTTAACAGGCTGTCGGTTTGTTTTTCTTCTTCTAATGTCTGTTTCAGCAAATCAGCAACATCAGTTAATCCTAATGTAGTAGCCAATTGTGCCAAACCTCCATAGGTTGCTATTTCGTAGTGTTCTACTTTTTGCGCTGCCAATATCAAACCTACATCGCGTGTTGCCGTGCCTTTTTCGGTATCTTCTATAATGCTTTTTCCTTCTTCAATAATGCCAGCCATTGCATCGCATTTTTTTGCCTGCGCTTTTTTTCCAAGGGTTTCAAATGCCTGCTCTAAACGAGCCACATGGTTCTGCGATTGCTCAGTGTGCGTTTCAAACGCTTGTTGCAATTCAGCACTGGTAGCAGCTTTTTTCATTTTGGGCAAAGTAGTAACAATATGCTTTTCAGCCCAGTAAATGTCTTTTAGTTCATCAATAAAAAATTCTTTTAGCATCGAATCGTTGGCAGCAACGCCGGCTTTGTAAATTCCCGGTGCAGCAGCGGCTGCTTTCTTTGTAGCTTTTGCCATAATTGTTTTTTGTATTCTTAATTAAGAATCATGCCATTATCATTACAGGATGATTGTTATAGCGATAAACCATTGGTATGGCATAATTTTTAATCATCGTTTAAAAAACACCTATGAAAACTTTTCTTTTATCATTGATTGTTCTGGCAACTGTCTTTTGTTCGTTTCGCTTACCTTTTGCTGCCGATGCCGATAAAGCATTTTTAATTAAAGTTGCACAAAGCAATTTTGCAGAGATTGATGCGGCAAAACTTGCTCTTGCACAATCGGCATCCGATTCTATTAAAACATTTGCCCAGATGATGATTGACGAACACACAAAAGCGCAAACCGATTTGAGCGCACTTGCACAAAAACAAAGCGTAACCTTACCCGATTCAACCGATGTTGAACACAGACTGTTTTCGCAACGGTTAAAAATGTTACAAGGTGCCAGTTTCGATTCAGTTTATGTGCAAAGCCAGGTAAGAGACCATGTAAAAACAATCGCTCTTTTTAAAGCAGAAACAAACACTGGTAAAAACGAAGAAGACAAAGCATTCGCTATTAAATTATTACCCAATTTGCAAATGCATCTTAATCATGCGTACAGGTTAGCTGGCAGCAAGCCTGGCAATATGAAAATGTAGTTTCCAACAATCTTTTTTATTCTTCCACGTACAAATCAGGATACAATCTACCACCGGGCGTTATCGCATATTGGTTAAAATCGGTAACGCCTTCTTTTTGCAAAACCTCTTCATCCAAAAATAAATTGCCGGTACATTCGGCAGGCTGCTTACTCAAAATATGATATACTGCATCGCCCATAATTTGCGGCTTGCGGCTCATAGCCACCATTTTTTCGCCACCTAATAAGTTGCGCACAGCAGCCGTATCAATTAAGGTTTTCGGCCACAAAGCGTTCGATGCAATATTGTATTTTTTAAACTCACTTGCCCAACCGATTGCCATCATACTCATACTAAATTTACTAATGGTATAAGCCATTTGCGGACTTATCCATTTGGGTTCCAAACTAATGGGCGGCGCGATGGTAATGATGTGTGCGTTGCTGCTTTTTTTAAGATAAGGCAGGCAAGATTTTACCATCATAAACGAGCCGCGAACGTTGATGTTTTGGATCAAATCAAACCTCTTGAGGTCGGTATTTTCGGTGTTGCTTAACTGAATGGCAGAAGCATTATTAATAACCGCATCAATGCTGCCAAAGGCTTGTGTAGCCTGCAATACAGCATTTTCAACTTCTTCTTCAAAACGCACATCTGCCTTTACCGGCAAGGCTTTGCCACCTGCTGCTTCCACTTCTTTTGCTACTGAAAAAATGGTACCACCCAGCTTTTCATTCTCCTCAGTGCTTTTGGCGATAATTACAATGTTGGCACCTTCTTGAGCAAGGCGCAATGCAATGGCTTTTCCTATTCCCCGGCTGGCTCCGGTTATTAAAATGGTTTTATTGGCAAACGACATAGTTGTGATTTTATATAATGAAGATAAGCAGCAGCATTTTATAAAAAGAAGAATACGAAATTGGGTGAATTCAAATCGAAGTTTCGTGATGTCGTCATTCCGCAAATGCCCTCAACACGAGTTCTTCATAAATCAATCTTATGAGGGCTTTGTGCGGAATCTGATGATGGAACGATGAATGTGTTGAATGTAGTGAAGATGTTTACAACATTCTAAGTTCTTCAATTTCCTTAGAGCAGATTCCGCACAAAGCCCTCGCTAATTTGATCACAGTTCATTATCATGTTGAGGGCATTTGCGGAATGACGATAACATTACGTCATCGTTACATCATCGTTCAATAACCTTATTTTTATATCCAATTATGCCTTCAGAAATTCCGCCACTGCGTTTGCAACGCGCTCGCCATCCATTGCTGCGCTTACGATGCCGCCCGCATAACCAGCACCTTCGCCACAAGGATATAAATTTTTGACTTGTGTATGCTGCAATGTTTCCGCATTTCTTGGAATGCGTACCGGCGAGGAAGTACGGCTTTCCGTAGCAACAATGATGGCTTCACTGGTATAATAACCGCGCATTTTTTTATCAAATAAAACAAAAGCTTTTTGCAATCTTTCATAAATAAAATTGGGCAAAACGGTTCCTAAAGATGTGCTGTGAACACCCGGCACATAACTGCAATCTGGCAAAGTGGCTGATATTGTTTTTGCACAAAAACTGGTCATACGTTGTGCAGGTGCAACAAAGTTTCCACCACCTGCAGTGTATGCTTTTTCTTCCACCATTTGCTGAAAATACATCAATAACAAAGGGTTGTTTGGCTGCCATTTGTTTTTGTTCATAATTTGTGCAAACCCTTTGTCAGCAAGTGCTTCAGCCACATCAGTAGTAACCACAATGCCACTGTTGGCAAACGGGTTATTGCGCTTGCTGGGGCTCCAACCGTTTACGACTAATGCAGCCGCTTCAGTAGCTGCCGGTGCAATGATTCCACCAGGACACATACAAAAAGAAAACACGCCTTTGTCGTCAACCTGTTGCACCAAACTATATGAGGATGGCGGTAGATGTTCATCACGATTAGCTTCATGATATTGAATGCTGTCTATCAAACTTTGCGGGTGCTCAACGCGAACGCCTAAGGCAAACGGTTTGGCTTCGATGGTAATATTCTTGTGATGAAGCAATTCAAATATATCACGTGCTGAATGACCTGTTGCGAGAATGATTGCATCGGCTTCGTAACAATCTCCATCGGCAGTCATTACGCTTTTGATTTCATCATCGTTCATAACAAAATCAATCACCTTTTTTTCGAATAAAAACTGCCCTCCGCTATTCTCAATTTGCTGGCGCATTGCCGTTATGATTTGCGGCAATTTGTTGGTGCCAATGTGCGGGTGCGATTGATACAGAATGCTTTCATCGGCGCCAAACTGTACAAAGGTTTGAAGAATACTGTTTACATCTCCACGCTTGGTGCTGCGTGTGTACAATTTGCCATCGCTGTACGTACCTGCACCGCCTTCACCAAAACAATAATTGCTATCGTTGTTGATAGCGCCTTCTTTGTTTAAAAGTGCTAAATCTCTGCGGCGTGAGCGCACGTCTTTGCCACGTTCTAAAATAATGGGTTGAACGCCGTTTTGAATGACTTGCAAAGCAGCAAACAAACCGGCGGGACCAGCACCAATGATGATGACTTTACGGTTTGTTTTTGCCACATTTTTATAAACAACCGGAGTGAACGGATGTTGTTCAAAAGGCTCGTCAATAAAAGCTTGCAGGGTAAGGTTTACAAACGGTTGCTTGCCGCGTGCGTCAATTGATTTTTTTTGAATGAGGAAGCCGGTAATCTTATTGATAGATATACCAGTATGTTGCGCAATGTATTCGCTTACAATAGCACTGTTTTCTGCTTCGCGCGGAAGCAATTTCAATGTGATGGTTTGTTGCATGTGGTTAGGTATTTATCCTAAAAGTTTCAACAAAAAAACGGGCAAAAACAAACTTCTTAAAAAGGCAAATCGTCTTCTTCCGATGAGGTGTTGTTATTTGTGCTGGAAGATGATTTCGATTCTCCAAATGAAGGATTCACCGCCTGCAAATTCTCTATGCGCCAGGCGTCTAAATTGGTGATGTAATTGTCTCTGCCATCCTTACTCCACTTGCTTCCGCGGAGGTTGAAATTCACTTTTATGTTATCGCCGATATTCAATTTGTCACACATTGAAGTACGGTCTTGCGTACACTGAAATTTCACATAGCTTGTAAATATACGGCCGCCGCTTTCTTCACTCGTTTCGATAACAAACTCACGGGTTTTAAAGCTTTCAGAACGTTGAACGGTATTGTAAACAGCTACGAGTTTTCCTTGTATTTCAAATGCCATGTATAGGTTTTTGAGCAAAAATAAACGTTACACAACAAAGCAAATAAAACTATAAAGGCGAAAGGCAAGTTTTTCAATATTCTTAATTCATTATAAATTTATCATCACTTTTGTTGCCGCCTCTTTCTTTGCCTTTACTTTTGGTTTTGTTATGAAAAATGTTACAAAACCAAAAAAAGATCATCGTTATACTACCAACATTTATTCTGCCTTAGTGCTTTACTTATTGCTGGTAATGCTGCTGTATTCGCTATGCCGCGTTTTGTTTTATTTCTTCAATACCTCTTATTTCCCTGGTATGACGGGGCGAAATTTCGCCTACATTATGCTGGGCGGATTGCGGTTTGATTTGGTTGCAGTTTTATACACTAATCTATTGTTTATTTTATTGTTGATTATACCCAATCCCTGGCGTTATAATACAAGGTATAAAGCCGTTGCCAGATGGATTTTTATTGTAGCGAATGCTATTTTCATTGCAACCAATGTAATTGATTTTATCTATTACAAATTTACCCTCCGGCGAACTACATTAAGCATCTTCTCACAATTTAAAAACGAACAAAACTTAGGCGCTTTATTCGCCCATTTTTTCTTTACTTACTGGTATGCAGTATTGCTTTTTATTGTGCTCGTTTTTTGTTTACAAAAGATGTACAAATGGATTGGTTACAAACGATTACAAACGAATAACAAAAAGCATTACCTGATAAGCATTTTGCTGGTTCCCGTTATTGTTACACTGTTTGTAGGCGGCGTTCGAGGCGATTTTAAACACAGCACACGGCCCATTACTTTAAGCAATGCAGCGCAATATGGCAACGACCCGCGCGATGTGAACATTGTGTTGAACACGCCGTTTGCCATATTAAAAACTGCCGGTAATGATGATGTAAAAAAAGTGAGCTTTTTTTCAAGCGAAGAATTGGAAAAGATTTACACGCCTTCGCATCTTCCAACCGATACTGCTCAGTTTAAATATGATAACGTAGTGGTGATAATTATGGAAAGTTTTTCAAAAGAATTTATTTCCATTTATAACAAAAACAAACCCGGCTACCAAGGCTATGCTCCGTTTTTAGATTCGTTGATTGGTAAAAGTCGCGCTTACCAATATTCGTTTGCCAATGGAAGGAAATCAATTGAAGCCATGCCTTCTATTTTGTGCAGCATTCCTTCCATCGAATTGCCGTATGTTCTTTCGCAATATTCAGGCGATAAAGTAAACAGCCTCGCTTCTTTATTAAAAGAAAAAGGTTACTACACTTCTTTTTTTCATGGCGCACCCAACGGCTCAATGGGTTTCTTAGCCTTTTCAAAAACTACAGGTTTTGATGCCTATTTCGGAAAGGATGAATACAATAATGATAAAGATTTTGATGGCATCTGGGCAATTTGGGATGAACCTTTCTTGCAGTTCTTTGCGAATAAAATCAACACTTTTAAACAGCCTTTTTTTACAACATTGTTTACGGCTTCATCGCACGATCCTTATATCATTCCGGAACAATATAAAGATGTTTTTAAAGGCGGTCCTCTGTCTGTAGATAAAGGTATTCAATACACAGATTATTCACTGAAACAATTTTTTGAAACCGCCAAAGCAATGCCCTGGTTTAAAAATACCTTGTTTATTTTTACGGCTGATCATGCATCGCCGCTAACACATTATCCTGAATACAGTTCAATACCCGGCTATTTTTCTATACCGGTTTTCTTTTATAAGCCTGATGAGAACTGGTCGTCTATGAAAGATGAAACCATTGATCAGATTGATATTTTACCAACGGTTTTAGGTTATCTTCATTACGATAAACCTTATGTTGCTTTTGGCAGAAATGTGTTTAAAGAAGATGCCACGCCGTATGCGTTTAACTATTTGAACAACACTTACAATTTGTTTTATGGCGATTATTTATTGATGTATCAAAATGATCAACCTGTGGCTTTGTACAACTTCAAAAATGACTTTACGCAGCAGCATAATTTACTTACCCAATTGCCCGATACAACACTTGCGTTAACGACAAAAATCAAAGCATTTATTCAACAATACAATAACCGAATTGTTGATAATAATTTGACAAGAGAAGGCAGCCAGTTGCAACTTCATGCAAAACCGTAAATAGTGACTCAGTTTGAAAATTTAGCCTTTCGTCATTCCGCAAATGTCCTCGGCACGACGATAGAAGTTATAATCAGACTGGCGAGGGCTTTGTGCGGAATCTGCTCTCCAAAAATTGAACAGGTTATTATATTGTGAACAACTCGATTTCATTTCACAATCATCATTGTTCAGTCATCAGATTCCGCACAAAGCCCTCGCTATCTCGATGGAAGTTCAAGCCCGTGTTGAGGGCAATTGCGGAATGACGGCAACTCTCAACTTGTTTTTAAATTGAGTTACTATCGAACTGAAGTAAGTTTGTTTTTGCCTGATTTTTAATTGTGAAAGAATCCAACGGATGGCTGAAGCCCTTGACAGGAAAAGCTTTCGGCCATCAATAATCAAAATTCATTTATAGTTTTACACTAAAAGCAATATAGAAGGTTCTGCCATCGGCAGGCAAAATACCAGGACCCGGATACTGGGTAATTCTGCGATTGAAATAATGTTCATTAGTAAAGTTATTAATACCCGCGCCCAAACGATAGTTACGCAGAAACTGCCAGTTAAAAGTAGCATCCCACAAGTGATAGGCAGGGATAATTCCTGTTACGCCATCAGCGCTAAAAACGGTGTTCAGTGCATCATTGTATTGCTTGCTCACATAGCTGTATTGAACACGAAGACTTGCAGTTTTATGTTTGAAAGTAACACCGCATTTTTCAATCCATTCCGGTGTATTTTCAACATAGTTTCCTTCAATGTTTGTATTCACGCCGCTTTTGTTTATGGCCGCTTTTTGATAGCGTGCATGAGTGTATGATAACGAGTTGAAAATACGAATGTCATCACCATGCGAAACCAAATTACTCAATTTTAAGAGCGATACTTCTACGTAGCTTTCGGCACCTTTTGCAACGGCATCACCAATGTTGGTAGTGAACAAATGCGGGCTGCCATCGGCTCGTGTGAAGGTGGTTAAGCCAATGCGGTTTCCATAAAAAACATAAAAGCCATTTACATCCCATGCAACCACATTTTTATAGTTGCCGCGATAACCCAAATCAGCATCATAACCTTTTACGTCTTTTAAATCCTGATCCACTGAATCCAATCTGTCGGCTGGCGTTACGTTCGCATACAAATACGGACGATATTCCTGCGAAACATTTCCGTACAACTGGCTATGCTTGTTTACTTCGTATTGCAAGCCTGCTCCAAACAGGGGGAATGTTCTGTTGCCTGAATAGCTTACGCTGGAGCTTGCGTTGTTAATTACACCTATCATTCTAGTATCAATCACCTCATAGCGTGCGCCGGGCGTAATGGAAAGCTTGTTTGTGATTTGAAAGATATTTTCTGCAAAAACTGCATAGTTGTTTGTGGTTAAGCGAAGATCAATGCCGTAAGGTTTGGTAAGCGACAAATCGAAATCGCTGCCCGATGTCCCCACACCTTTTTGATTTCGTTGTGTGAGTTCTGTAAAATAGCGCGCCCCACCCGAAAGTGTACTTGTTCCGCTGCCCAATTGATAGGTATGTTTGATTCGCGCTTCAGTAGTAAAGCCGTTGTAATAATCTCTGTCAACCTGCCGGGGATTGTAGTTATTGATACTTGTGTTAGTGGTATCGGGAACCAAACCGGAGTTTAAAAACTGCACGCTATTTCGCTGGCCAAAAAGATAATGAGAAGTGATGTTTAGCGTTGTGTTATTACCCAATTGCGAAGCCAAAACAAGCGCAGCAATATTGATTTCAGGTTCAAAATAATTTCGGGTACGAACTGCCATTTTAGGATTCGCAGTAAACTGTGCGTCGGTTAATCCACCGCCAATTTGCTGCACATAATCCATTCGTGAAAACTGAAAGGAAAGGTTTGTTTTTGCCGTAAAATGATACATTGCGTTGGCATAATAAGCGTGATAATTAAAGTGCGAAGCATCACGCCAGCCGTTACCGTTTTTATTGTCGTAGTAAGTGTAGTATTGAAACTTGCCAACCGTTCCACCAACAGCATTGTAAGAATTGAAAAAGCCATTTGAGCCTGCTGTTTGCTCGCCTTCGATAGCCACAGGTTTTGTTGTGTCGCCTTCTTTCATTACGTAGTTCATCATACCGCCAAACTGTGGCCCAAACTGCAAAGCAGCCGAGCCGCGCACATATTGAACCTGCTGTATTGCCTCAAGTGGCGGCGTGTAGTGGTTTTCAGGATAGCCAAACGCATCGCTGTTGGTCATGTAACCGTTTTGACGCATGTTCATTTCAATATCACGATGTGCATCAGTGCCGCGTGTGCCCATGTTCAATTGCGTTCCTGCGCCATCCATCTGCCACATGTTTAATCCGGGAACTTGCGCAAACTGTAGCCTGCCCATGTTTTGCGCAAGATTTCCTTTCGACGCATCAATGTTTAGTAAATCGGTTTTCTTTCCTGCATAAATAAAAGTTTCATAAACATCGGGCAAACTTTGCTTTACCTGGCTGTTCAAATAACTATTCACTATAACACTGTCTAATACCTGTGTAGTCGTATCTTTTTGTGCCATTAGATGACTAACGGATAACGCCGAAATTCCGACAAAAACAAAACCTCTTTTCATATCTTAAATCATGTATGTAAACAAAACTCTTTTTTCATGGGGTAAAAGTTTGTTTATAAAGATCATTGAATCTTCAGTATTGCTACTTTTTGGTTTTACTCACTTTTTGTTATTTAAAGCAACCATTAACATGTCAATCTTTTACAGGTTCAGAGAGTGTATCGGAAAGGGATTTACTCTTAACTTTTTTATCGTTTCGGGTTTTAAAATAACTATCAATGCCAGCACGCATCCGTAACTGCCGCCTCTTTCAATCCATTCAAACAACTCATAATGCGGATAAAAGAATTCGCTGCCTATCTTCCATACTAATACAATAATCAACAATTGTTTTGTAGGACGAAATAATACAAAGACCGCCGCAGCAATTTCGGCAAAACCAACAATGAAACCCACCTGCGTTGTACTGGTAAATCCTAATGAGTGGTATTGATCAAGCAAGCTCTTTTTTGCAATTACATTCAACCAACCATGCCCGGCAATCAATAAAAAAACAGCCATTTGTAAACAGGCAAATAACCTTTCTGAAGTTTTGTTATTTATGTAGATGTCAGGCTTCAGGCGTGTAAACCACTGCCGCCAATTGCCAACGCCATACATACAAAGCAGTGCGAGTGGTGCTCCGTAATTGCCTGCGCGTTCAATAGTTTCGGCAAAAGACTCGCCTGATAAAGGGCGCAACAAAGCCGTTATAAAACCCCACACTACCAGCCACAATGCAACACCTCGATTGGGATAAACGAGCATAACAAGGCCGAAAAAAATATCAACTGTTCCCAAATATGGCATTAAATGATAAGCCAGATGATTGCTGATACCAAACACTGCAAAATAGTTGCACCAGATAGGTTTTGTAATGATACCAAAAGAGCCATGACCAATAAAGCACATGGCTATGGCAATGCGTAGGACATAATGAATCTTTTGTTCTGTTGTGTATAATTTCATACCTGGCTTTCTGTAAAACATATACAATACCTTACTCTGCACCGTCGCTCTGCGCTCTTGTAATCGCAAAATCGCCTATCTTTTTTCCAACGTCTAAGCCTGTTTGGCAATCGCTGCGAAAATGAATGCCACCATACATGCGCGAATTAGAAGCTTCCTGCGCCATAGCTGAGTATGCTGTTGCACGTGAGGGAAGAATATGACCCAATATTTCGGCAGCAGCACCGCTAAAAGTTGCATGGCCTGAAATATAAGATGGAAAATTAGGCAAGCCGGTAAGTGTTTTAATAGCCGGATTCATTTGTGTTGGACGCGGATTGAAGTAAAAATACTTTGTATTCCAGCAAACGATGGCTGCATCCATCAGGCTCATGTTTAACAATGCCATGTTGCGTGCCCAGCGCACTTCGCTCCAGTTTTGTTTGATAAAATCTTCAGAAGCGATGGCATCCCAATGACCGGGAGGAGTAGAAGTACCGACGCCATCAGCCCAAAAATCAACAGTGCGGATACGTTCGCGGGTTGGATTTTTTACGAAATTATTTATCTCTTCCGTTTCTTCTTTCATCTGCTGGCTGCCCGTTGAAGGCGGTGGGCCGGGGCGAAGTGCTACGCAGGTTGCTGAATCGAACAAAAACGGCTTTACTTTTCCGTACAAAGGCAACATTGGCGGGCGTTTGGGAGATTCCAAACTAATCCAGGGTGTTTCTCCTTTGGCTTCGGTAGTGGTTACATAGTTGTCCCAAACAGACTGTGTACCACCTGCCTTGCCTGCATTGTCTGTTCTGGCACGTGCCGAAAACAATTGAGCAATGGCTCTGCCTAACGCTTCCCCGGCAAGTATGTCGCTTCGAACATTGGCACCGGCAAGTAATCTGGCTTGTTCTGCTTCGGCTGCTTTTTGTTCAATGTAAGCAATTTCTGTTGGGAACAACAGCTTCATCATTTCCGCTGTAACGCCCGCTAGCACTGCATCTTCAGAAGGATAGGAAGGCAAATCGCTGGAAGGAACCAATTTATTTTTATTGATCATTGAATCCACTTTGTAAGGAGCTTTGCGATTGTATTGCATTTTATAATGCCAGGCACTTACCAAAGCATCGTATTGCGCAGCACTTACATAAGCATACGCACGGGCTGCATACGGCGGATTAGAGAAAGGAAACTGAGGATAACTAAACGGATTGACGGAACTAGGCACCGGATAAGTTCCGTCTGAATTTTGGTAAGGCGGCAGATTATATTTTGCTACGAGCGAACGCAGTATCTCGTTCCAGCGGAGCACGGAGCCGGCACTCCAGTATTGTACTACCGCTTTTTGTGCCGCTGTAAGATTTTGCTGCAATCCTTTTATTTCGTTCAATTCACCTACATACAATGGCGAGGTAACTGCAACCGGAGCCGCTACCGCAAATGAATCCGGACGACTTAGCAATATGGTTTTCCAATCGCCTGCATTCACATCAATGTTTGTTGGAGCCAATGATGGTAAATAATCTGTTCTTCCAATTACATCCTTCTTGCAGGAAATAACAGTAAAAGAAAAGATAAGAATTGTTAAGAGTGTGATGCAATGATTTGTTTTCATAAAACAGTTGTAAATGATGGATAAATTATGAATGAGTAGGTGGTTGATTTTTTTTCTTTCCGAAAGTGAACAGATAAAATACGCCAGCACCGATATTGGTTGCCTGTCCTGCATTTCTTCCTTTCACTACATAGTTGCCATTGGCTGTTAATTCAATATGTATGTAAAAAGGCAATGTATATTTTACATGAGCTCCAATGGAAGTCATGTTCATGCGGTTGCTCGGGAAAGGCATGTCGTTGCGGCGAATGTCAAAGCCACCCAATGTAGTCATGTTTGCAATCATCGCTTCGGCAATCAAATAATGGCCACGAAAACCTGCACTCAGCATGTAGTTGGCTACATCCGGCATTGCTACCGTATTTGAATAAATCATGTGGTCGGTATAATAAGAATTGCGGTCAATTTTGGTATTGCTTCTTTTTGTGTAAGAATAAGATGCAGTGGTAAAAATTTTTCCAACCTGAACATCTGCTAATGCACGTCCTGTAAAGTTTGTAGAGCCAAAGCCGATAGCCAGCGGAAGGAAGTCTACAACATAGTTTTGGGTTGGTGTGCTAACACTGCCAATGGCATACAAGCCAAGTTTGGTTTTGCCCCATTTTGTTGCAATTGCTTTCCATTTTATAGCTGCGCTTACATCCTGCCAGCCGCTCATTTTATGGAGTGTTCCCGCTGAAACATTGTTCCAAATGTAAGGCAAGCCAGCCATCACATTCAGCCTATTGGTAATGCCGTAATTGGTCATCAACATAGTTGCTTGCGAAGTGAAAGTGCCAATATTTTGATTGTTTCTTTTCAGCGTTCCTTCCCAATAATCTTTCCATTGGGAATGTTCGTAAGAGATGCCATTGCACCATTGATGTTGGTTCATCATAATGGCGTCTTCATCGGTTTGCGCCCATGTTGCAAATGAGAGCAACATGAAGGTAACGGTAAGGATACAGAACCCTTTCATAAACTTGTTTGTTTTGTGTTAGAATAATGGTTTCTTTTTAATAATAATGCGTTGTATCAGTAGCAGGTGCTAACTGCTCCTCACCACGCTTCATGTGCAAGGTGTTGGAAACAAAATCTCCTACTTTACGGCCATATTTGGTAGCCGTAATACAGGAGCTATGAAAGTGAAGACCGCCATAAAACCGCGCCCAGTTGTTTTCTATTGCCGCCGCACGGAAAGAAGGAAACGAACGGCTGTCAATTCCGAACTCCATTTCTGTAGTGTCCTTGTAATGAAAGTTATCTCCATAAACAGAGGTTAGGGCTTCGGCAGCAGCCGATGAAATGGTAGAATGTCCGCAGGTATATTCGGGAAAAGCAGGCGTTTGTAAAAAAGGACGCCAGTTGGGATCGAAGTATTTATTAATCACAGTTTCCGGACGAATGGTGTTGTAAGTGTATTTCGCATCCCAGCACTCGATAAACGCTTCAAACATAGCGATAGATGTTTTGGTGTAGGCATACACCGTTTTATTAAAATCAGCATCCGCTTTTTTCGATGCAATGCCCACAATGCTCATCCAATGCCCGGTGGGCGAAAACTTTTTTGTACCAAACATCACATGTCCGTTTACGTTTAATTTAAACGGATTGTCGTCCCAAAAATCAGCTATGTGCTGTTGCTCATCGGTTAAACTGTCAACCGCATTTTTTATCAGCATTACCTGTTTGTAGTAATCGCTGTTTTTATCTTTTATGTTATAAGGTAATGGTGGCGGCACTCTAAACTGTGCAGCACTATCCATTACCAGGGTTCTTATTTCGTTCCAGTGCGGTTCAACAGCCTGTGCATACATGGGCGGCGTTGGCACCCATCTTCCTTCTTCCTGCGTAACGGTAAACTTGCTGGCACTGCGGGTTTGTAGGTAGTTGTCTTCTTTCGACCATTTTAAAATAACGCTGGCAACAGTATCGCCATAGGCAACACTGGCATCAAACACATCCGAAGGCATATCGGCATCTATCGCTTTCTTTTTTAAACCGGCAACATATTCGTCCATACTTCCTTCTGGAAAAGTAACTGCATTGCCCACTTTACAATACGCCAGTAATGCAGCAAAAGGAAAATCAATTTTATTGTCGGCAGAAGGCTTCGGTATTTGTTTTAAACCATGCAACTGACCTGCTAATGAAGTGTAATGATTCGGGCTACCTGCGGCAACCACTTCATAAGCGGCGATGGTGGCATAAGTGTAATTGCGCGTTGCAACCACAGGCGAAAAATTGTTGCCCATCACAATGTTGTTCAGCTCGTGAACGGTTTGCGAATACAACAAAGGATCGTTAATTACTCTTTTGTATTCGCCGTTATTTTTACAGGCGCTAAACAGAAGAATTACGGAAAGAATAAAGACACTATATTTCATAAATTACACAATATGCAAATGAGGTTGGGGTTGGTATTGTTGAATGATATTTTGAAATAATATTTTAGATACGAACTGCATTATTACTATTGTTTTGCATCCTGTTTGAAGTATCAAACCCAATAATAAAAGAAAACAATTGAGGGAGTAATATTTGATGAAAGAAAGGCATCCGGTATAAAGCACGAAGGAAATCTGCTTGTATCAAACTTCAAACTTTGAAAAGTTCTAATGCAAGACTTGTCTGTCCGTTTTTGTTGAAAATAATTGCCTTTTATAGAGCAAAATAGTAATAATGCAGCTACATGAATTTATATCTCTGCATTTGAGCAAATGCACGCCGGCATTTGTGTTTGCCTATGCTATATCGGGCGGTTGCACGGGTGGTGTGTGCGGAGATGTCAATAAGTTTTCTGTCGGGGAAAGAGTAATGAGTTGAAGAGAAGAAATAACAGGCAAAACCAAAAACGAAGCGATGTATTTGTCATAATCGCTCAGGCTGTTTTTAATAACGCTGCTTTTGTTATTATCACTTTTTTTGTTGGCAGAAGCAATATCGTTAGTGGTTTTAAAGAAATCGTCTTTTGCCGTTTCGATGCGCATCTTGTTGTTATCAGGCAGGCATTGCAATTCCATTTCACCCGAAACAATTCTGCGCTTTATATATTTATAGATTTTGCCGTTGCAGGTTACTTCACCGTTCACGCGTTCCCAATTCGATTGCAGTGTTTGGTACGGCATGGAAAGCGGCACTTTGATAGTGATTAAATCAGCGTCGTTGTATTGCGCTTTATCAAGCGAAGCTTCTAACTGAACATCCGCTTTTTGCTGTTCATAATTGTACAGAAATCTGTAGCCAACCAAGTTGAACAGGAAAATAATAAGAAGTGATATGGCAGCGAACTTTCTCACAAATGGTGCTGCAATATTATGAAAAGAAACAATTTTATTTCAATATTTTTTTGCCGGATTCCTTTTATTATGAAAGATGCTTGCAATGACAACTTGTTTGTCCGGCTCTTGAATAAAATAAACAATATGAAACGGATAACGCTTGACAGCTATTTCTCTGAATTTGGCATAAGAATGTCGAAATTGATCAGGTTCCGCTTCCAGCTTATCAAGTGCTGCGTTTACTTCTTCAACAAAGCCGTTGGCAGCTTTATCGCTTCGTGCTTTATACCAGGCAATCGCTTTCAGGTATTCGCTGGTAGCCCTCTTGCGAAAGATAATATGGTATGTCATATCCTACTTCCTCAGCAGGCTATTTACCAGTTTATCAACATCACTTCTTGAGTCGCCTGTTGCATCCGACCGATACGCATTGTATTCTTCGTCTAATATGGCTTTAAACTCTTCTGAATAATCCATTTGTTCAAGAATAGAATACACTTGTTCTAATCTGTCATCGTTACTGTTTTCAATGAGAATGTGCAATTTTTCCTTGAGTTCTTTCGTATCCATTCTTAGAATTTATCGAAAGCAAAATAATAAAATTTACTGAAGAATTTATTATCAAAATCGCATGCTGCTTAAACCGCCGCCGCACGAGATGCCGCACAGCAATAACAAAACGGCAAAGCTTACCAACATGCCGTTTCCCCATTCCTTTTTATTTGCTATGTACATAATTATCCCAACAAAAAGATTAAGTAAACTTAATCCCAGGCATACAAGTCCGAAATACAAAGCAGTGTTTGATGCACTGTTAGCACTTCCATCAGTTAGTAACGCGATAGCAGTAACTAAAACAGCAATACCAAGATTAATGAGTACAATTTTATAAGCCGTTTTCATTTTTTCATTTTATAAAACAGAGAAAGGTGCTGATGGTATCGAAGTTTGTTTTTGCAGGTTTTTTACAATCTCTTCTTTTTCATCCCGATAAAATAAATTCATCGTTTCAAAAGGAATGATGCGTCCGTCTTTGTGCACGATGTGAACACAGCTTTTTTTGATGGCGCGCACGTCAAAATCCCATGCATCAATAAACCGCATAATAATAATTCTAAACAAATTATTATAGCTCAAACCGGGCGCATGTATCTGCGGCAAGCAGCATAGCAATTCTTTAAAATTATCTTCCACCCTGTCTACCGAAATTCCGGTGCTGAATATCTTTAGCATCTGTGCATGAAGTTGTTCATCGGCTTCGTACACAATTGTATTCTTACTGTTGTTAAGTAAATCTGCGGGATTTACATAACGCGTCATTGGAAACACCTGGCCACCTAATTTTAAAGCATAACCCATCACCAAAGCATCGGGATTGCAGGGCACAGGAATCAAATCGTTAGGTTGAAAAACGGTGGTTTGCTCTAATATTTTTTGACGCACATCAGTTAATGTAATGCGGTCGGTTGAAGGATCAAAATCGGTTAATCTGCCTGCAATTTGAGTAGGTTGAAAAGTTACCCCTCGAACGCATGGCTGTTGTAAAGCAAACTCGATAATCTTTCCAATTTCATCATCATTCACACCTTTTTGTAAAGTAACCACCAGCGTGGTAGAAACATTGTATTCATTCAAATGTTCCATCGCCTTCCTGCGTACATCGGTCAGATCTTGTCCACGCAATGTTTGTAATGCTTCCGCTTTAAAAGAATCCCATTGCAAATAAATTTCGAAGTCGGGCATGTAAGAAGAAAGCCGCTCAACAAAAGCTTTGTCTTTTGCAATGCGAATGCCGTTTGTATTCACCATCAAATGCTTAATGGGTTTGGTTTTGGCGATATTTAGTATCTCAAAAAAATCGGGATGCACCGTTGGCTCGCCGCCGCTGATTTGCACTACATCAGGCGTTCCTTCATTTGCCACTACAATATCCAGCATTCGTTCTACTTCTTCTACAGTTCTATGCCTGCCGTAGTGCGGCGAACTCATGGCATAACAGGTAGGGCAGGCAAGGTTGCAACGGTCAGTGATTTCAACAACCGTTAAACAACTGTGCTGCTCGTGATCGGCGCAAAGGCCGCAATCGTAAGGACAGCCGTAATGCGTGCTGGTATTGAACTTAAGCGGCATTTCGCTCGGCTTGTTGTAGTTGCGGATGTTTTTATAATAGTCAACATCCGTTGCAATCAATACCTTTTGAAAGCCGTGTTCAGAACAATTTTTCAGCATGAAAACATTGTTATTTTCAAACACAATTTTTGCATCCACCCTGCGCAAGCAAACAGGGCAAAGGCTTAATGTGAAATCGTAGTAAGTGTATGGACGTTCCGGCATAATAAAGTAGCCCCCATCCCCTAAAGGGGAGTTTTAAATAATGATAAAATACAAGCCGATAATGTTTTGAATTTCATGATTTACTAACCTCTTTCATTCTTGCAGACTTACTGACTTTCCAACTTTCTATCTCTGCTGTAACCAATCTTTTTGGTTGAATAATGTAACGAAAATAATACAACAACCCAAACAAAGCGGTTAGTTGTATAGTAGATAAACCGAAAGAAAATGTGTAATGCGGCTTTATAAAATCAAGCATAAAACGAAAGAAGCAATACGCTATCATAAACAATTTAAAGTGCGCACCGTCTTGCAGTTGACGCTTCTTTTCCAGCAAAACCAAACCTATCCATAATAGAATGAGAAATAGGATTTCGTACAAGCAAACCGGATGTCGCAATTGATTATCACCCAAATGCATTCCCCAGGGCAAAGAGGTTGGCAAGCCGTATGTTTCTTCGTACACACCCATGCTAAAACACCCAACCCTGCCAATGATAAGCGCCAATATGATTGGGTACACAAACAAATCTCCGGATGCTTTTGTTTCGCCGATTATTTTCTTTGCTATTTCCACTCCAATCAAACCGCCTAAGAAGCCGCCCAGCACCGTTTTGTTTTGATAGAAATACCACCACAAATTGGTTGCAATTTTTACCTGGTACGGATCTTCAAATCCGCCAATCAAACGGCTTCCAAGGAATGCGCCGAAGATAGCACCGATAAAAATCCAGACGCGGTGAGGAGAAGAAATTGTATCTCCCTCTTTTTTACGCAAAAACAAAAAGTAGCGGAACCCGATAAAAAAAGCAAGCGTTTCAAAAATAGTGTGTAGCAAAATGCTGGTACTGCCAATGGTAATATGAAACGGAAACTGCAAGCGGTTAATTTGATTGAAAGATAAAGACTATTTCTTTACAAATAAGGTTTGCGAAGGATAATAACGAAAAGCCAGTAAGCCGGTTCCTTTTTGAAGATACACCTGGTAAACGGCGTCTTTCACGCTGGTGGTATCAGTGCTCCATATCATCTGCACATTTGCATATTGTTGCCCGTTAAGGCTGATGTTTGAATAAAATTGAGAAGGCATAGTTGTAAGGTTCAACCCTGTACTGCCTAAGCCTTTTGCCGTTGTTGAAAAACCATATACCCCTAATGAATAATTGCTATCAAGCATGTTACTGTTCCAGTCCGATGAACTATTGTAACCAAACGAAAGCGCATCTGAATAAATGTATTTATCAGAGTTACAACCCGAGTTAGAGCTTCCGCATCCTTGTTCAGCCTGGTAAGATTGCGAGGAAGAAACGGTAGTGATAACAATGGTATCGCTGATTGACAGGTTTGCACTATCTGCATACACAATTTGCTGCGATTGGGTATAAGGAAACCACTGGTCAAAATTGCCGTTCTTATAAGCCGGGCAGCTTACTTGTTTGCAAGAGCAAGTGCCGCTGCTATTACTGCTGCAAGCTTGTAGAAAGTAGCTGCTGTAAAAAAGCAGACTAATTGCGACTGTCGTTTTGCGATTGATTCTCATAAGGCAAGGTGTAGATGCAGGTAAATTACCAAATTATGCTTTTACGGCAAAACAAAACAAGGAAACTTTTAGTAAAAAATAGCAGGCATTGTAAAGAGCTTACTTCATGAATGCTAATTATTTTTTCTGATTACTTGCGTTACACCTTACGTTGCTTCGCTTTAAACATCATTTTCTGAAAGGAAGTGATGCACGGTGAGATGATTTGTTTTTAATGTTCTTTGATATAGATTAATTTACAAAGTACAATATACTAATCCAGCTGTTCTTTAATGACAATAATTTTTTCTGTGGTTTGTTTTTGTAATACTTTCTGTATCTGAGGAAGCAAAGGCAGTAGGTATTTTAGCGTATTTCTAAAAACATCAAGCACAATAATCAGGCAAAGAAGCTTTGAAATATTTTGCTGATACGGAATGATTTTATCAACTACAATCCAGCAATTAAATTTGTTTTCAGCAAGCAATGAAAGTAAAGCTCCGTTTTTAATACCGTTCCAGTTCATATCACGAACGGTATAAACTTCATGTATTTCCGCAAAATGTTTTTTGAAGCAAACATCTATATTTTCATCAAGCAATATCTTCATGATTGAACATCAGCTAAAATTTTTTCGGCTGCCAATTCAATTACTCCTTCTGCCTGTTCCCGGCTAACCGTAGGAAAACCCTTTAAAAATTCTTCCAATGATTCTTCTTCCAAATAGTCGAATAATGTTTTTACGGCAACTCTTGTTCCTTTGAAAACAGGGACACCGCCTGCAACGTCTTTGTCTGTTGTGATGTATAGTTTTAAATTTTGCACGGATATGTTTAGACGAATTTATGGATGGCACTTTTTAGGAATGTTGGAACAGTACAAAAAGACAGGATATAAAGTTACTAAATTAAACTACTTATGAAGTTGAAGTTTCGCTTTCATCTATCCAATGAAAGAATTGTCTAACAATATTTAAATCTGTTTTATTACCCTTATTTCTGCCAAACCACTCTGCATTTTGTTCAGTTATTTGTTCAATAGTAAAAACTTTTAAAATCCATTCTTTAATAAATTCTTTATCGAAAATAGAAATGAAATGATTGTAATAATCTCTAGTGAAGTCTGTTTTATAAGATGCTGGTTCAGCAGAACTAAATACAGTTGGTGTGTATATTTTTAAAAGCAAAATCACCTCGCTCGATCTAATTCCAAATCTCTCCTTTGTATAATCTTCGAGTTCTGGTTGATTGATTTTTGCCCAAGAATTAATTAGGTGAACAATATTTTCTGAAAACTTTTCAAATACAGAAGTTTCTCCAGCTTCACGAATCGCTCTTTTAATCAATTTATAATCCAACGCTAACAATTGCTTCTCTGAAAAGATTGCTGGCTCATTAGAATTTGTATCTCTAAACCAATCTAATAAGCTATAGATGTAATCAAAATGCTTTGCTTCTTCTATTAATTCCTTTACAAGTTCCGTTTTATCAGTGTCATTGTTGTGTTTCTTGATAAGTTGCCTGATGAATATTTGTGATTGTCCGTTTGGATGCTCAAATCTCATAAAGAATTTGCCTTCTTGTTTCGGAAAAATATCGGAAGCTAATGTTATTG
This sequence comes from Ilyomonas sp., assembly GCA_965277535.1. Lineage (GTDB taxonomy): Bacteria > Bacteroidota > Bacteroidia > Chitinophagales > Chitinophagaceae > Ilyomonas. Next base: position 319,733 of record OZ255825.1, read on the forward strand.
CTTTCGCAAGCTTTTGAGATATACTCCATGTAAAACTTTCTTCCCAACTTCTGATCTTAATTAAGAAGTTTTCAGGTGTACTTTGTTCTACTAATTTTTTGATTGAATCTACAACTTCATCAACCGTTTTTTGCGAAATCCCATCGATAAAGTTTTTGAAGGCTATATCAGACAAATCTCCTTTTATAACACTGTAACTAAAAAATCGGTTAAAGTGTTTTGGTGAACCTATTCTCTTTTCTTTAAAAAAATTAACCTCTATTAAGTCTGTATAAACACGGTTATGAAAAGCGTCTTGAAGTCGTGGAAACAATTCTTCTAATAAGTTTTGGATGGAATCTTTTTGCTTCTTAGTTAACGTTAAACCCAATTCATACATATGCTTTTCAAACTCCTCTTTTTTATTCACATTTTTGCCTGAAGAAAACACATTATTGTAAGATCCGATGAAATAATCAGGATTTAATTTTATAAACTCATAATGTTTCGGATAAAATATTTTTATTGCCTCAATAATTAGCAAATCATCAATATCAACTTCTCCAATCAAAAGTGGTATTGCGAATGATAAGGCATTACCATATCTCACGGCTAATCGAGGAGTATGCAATCGTGGAAGAATATAATTTTGAAATTGACCAGAGAACCTTTTCCCTTCATCCTCATCCAAAACAATCTTGTTTAATTCAAATGTCTTATTAATTATATCAAAACAGAATTGCTGCAAAGCATCTGCTTGAGCAAGAGGGAGATTCAATGGAACCTGTATAATCTTTTCAAGAAAACTTTTGCCCGCCTCTTTATTACCTTCTCCAAAATTTTCTCCTATAGCTTCTGCCACCATTCGTTCATCAAACGACAATATGTATGTTGTGTTATAAAAGTCTGCTGTAAGTTTTACTAATCGGAAAATGGAATATATCTCGCTTTTGTTAAGTCTATCAATATCATCAATGAACACAACAATTTTCTTTTGGTTTTGCACCAATATGGTGTCAATCTTTTTCTTTATTTCTTCTATTGTTTCATCTTGAATTGTTCCTCCAGCCTGTTCAATTAATGCCGATGCTAAATCTCCGATGTATGGCAATAGCTTTATAACAGGCGAACTTAACTTCCCATATTTTTTAAGTAGTTCGCCAACTTTATTTCCGGACGATTCTAATTTTGCATCTAATTTTATTGCTAATAAGTTGAAGAACTCTTTAAGTAATGCTTCTTCATCCTTAAATCTCCAAGGATTAAATTTTACAATAATTATATCAGGATCTCCTGATAATTCATAATCTATAAAGTTTAATACCGAAGTTTTACCCTCACCCCAAGCACCATATAAGCCGATTACAATACAATCAATATTGTTTCTTTTTTTAATAGTTTTCGCAATACTTTTTGAAAAGTTATAACGCTGAAATTTATCATGTTGTTCTTGCTGTATAGGTTTGTCGGAAGACAAGTTAGTATTCATCTATAAAGGTTTAAATTACCAGATAACATCATCGTATGTTCTCCGCATCTTCCTTCTCCTTCAAGCTTTTCACCAAATCCAACGCTTCGGCTACTACATCGCACATGATGGTGATGATCGAGCCTGGCTTCGCATTGTCATAAGCATACATGATGGCATCGCGTTCGTTGTAAATTACAGTTACAGGAAGGTCTTTGGTTTTGGCCATATTTATACCTTCTGTTAACAGGTTTACAATTTCTTCTGGCGTTCTGCCTCGTAAATTTTTATCGCAACGAATAATGATTTCATCAAAAAATTCGGCTGATAATTTTCCCAGCTCTGTAATGTCTTCATCACGCCTATCACCTGTGCCGCTAATGATTCCCACTTTTGGCGAGCCATTTAATTTACTTTGGAAATCGCCTAACAAACGCAAGCCTGCCGGGTTGTGCGCAAAGTCAACCAAAAACTGAAAATTTTTAAATTGAAACAAATTCAAACGTCCCGGTGTTTGCGATGGCGAAGGAATGAAGGTTTGCAAGCCGGTGCGAATGTCTTCAATGGAAATTTCTTTAAACAAATAAGTAGCAAGAACAGAAGGCAGCGTATTCATCACATTATGCAAAGCCTTGCCTTCGTAAGTAATGGGAATGTCGCGCACATGCAGCACGCGAATCTTCCATGTGCCTTTTAAAATAGACACATAACCATTTTCATACACTGCCGCAAAACCGCCCTTTTTGCAGTGTCGCTGAATGCGGGGATTGTTTTCGTCCATGCTGAACAAAGCAATATTGCATTCTAGATTTTCGCGCATAGCATACACCAAGTCATCTTCTGCATTTAATATAGCAAAGCCGCGCGGGAATACAGTTTCGGGCACAACGCTTTTTACTCTTGCCATTTGTTCCAGTGAATTGATGCCGCCCAAACCAATATGATCTGCTGTAATGTTGGTAACAATGGCCATATCGCAATGCTGAAAAGCAAGACCATTGCGAAGAATGCCGCCCCGCGCGCTTTCAAGCACCGCAAAGTCAACCGTTGGATCTTTTAATACAAACTGTGCACTCACAGGTCCGGTGCAGTCGCCTTTCATCATCAGTTGGTTTTGAATGTAAACACCATCGCTTGTTGTATAGCCTACTTTTTTGCCTGCGGCTTTACAAATATGTGCGGTTAAACGTGTAGTCGTTGTCTTACCATTGGTACCTGTTATCGCAATGATGGGAATGCGACCATCGCCGCGATCTGGAAACAGCATATTTACCACCGGCTCAGCAGCATTTCGTGCAATGCCAACGGCAGGTTCTACATGCATACGAAAACCAGGCGCAGCATTTACTTCCAGCACTGCGCCGCCGTTTTCGGTTATGGGGCGTGATAAATCGGCTGCCATAACATCAATACCACAGATGTCTAAGCCAATGATTTTTGCAATGCGTTCTGCCATAAAAACATTCACAGGATGCACTTCATCGGTAACGTCGGTTGACGTTCCTCCTGTAGATAAATTCGCCGTTGATTTTAATAAAACCAATTCTCCTGTTAGTGGCACTGTATCTAAGTTGTAGCCTTTTTCTGACAGCATTTTATGTGTGTCATTATCTACCGTAATTTGAGTTAGTACCTTTTCATGACCATAACCGCGGCGAGGGTCTTTATTCACTTCATCAATCAACTGTTGAATGTTGTGTTCGCCGTCGCCAATCACAGAAGCAGGGGTACGAAGAGCAGCACAAATGAATTTATAATTCACTACTAAAATTCTAAAATCAACACCTACAATAAACCGTTCAACAATCACGCTGTAGCTATACCGCTGCGCATTGTGCAGAGCAGCTACTGCCATTTCCCAATGAATTATATTGGTTGTGTTTCCTTTGCCATGGTTGCCATCAATGGGTTTTATTACCAACGGATAACCATAACGTTCAATGGCGCGTTGCAAGTCTGCTTCATCGTGCACCACGGTTCCGCTCGGCACCGGAATTTGTGCATCGCTCAACAAGCGTTTGGTTTCTTCTTTATCGCCTGCAATGTCAACGGCTATGGTGCTTGTAGTGGATGCAATGGTAGCGCGGATTCGTTTTTGATGCACGCCATACCCCAACTGCACAAGGCTGTGTTCATTCAGGCGGATGTATGGAATGCCACGCTTTGCCGCTTCTTCCACAATAGAGCCGGTGGAAGGCCCAAGGCGTGTGTCTTCGCGAATCTCGCGAAGCTTTTGAATGTCTCCTTCTAACGGATACTCAGTGTTGTCTATCAGAGCCTGCGCAATCCTTACGGCGGCACGCGCAGCATAAATCCCTGCGTCTTCCTCTATGTAATCAAACACTACAAAGTATTGGCCTTCTTTACCCGTGCCGCGGGTTCTTCCGAAGCCGCAATCCATACCGGCTAATGTTTGCAATTCCAAAGCAATGTGCTCTATCACATGCCCCATCCATGTGCCATCCTTCACGCGCTCAAAAAAACCGCCCTCGTGGCCTTCGCTGCAACGGTGTTCATACATGCTGGGTAGCCATGTTTCAATGCGTTGAGAGAAGCCTTCAATGACGTTAGTGGGTCGTTGTTCCATCTCTTCCAAATCGAGCGTCATCTGAATCAGCTTACTGCGACGAATACTCCAGTAGTTGGGACCGCGCATGATTTTAATATCGGTGATTTTCATAGATGGAAACTTTTGATTATTTGACAAATAAGAGCCTATGTTATAATAGCACCGGCTCAAATTATTACATAATTATTTATTAAGTAAATTTTAATCGTCTTATTTTGACAAGCAGCAATAACTTACACCAGAATGAAAACCGTAAGCTATATTTGTTAGTCATCGTTTTTTATTTCCCTCGATTGCCTGCCAAAACTAAAAAAAGAAACATGCTGATACCGACAGGAAAACTAATAGCCATTGGTGGGGCCGAAGACAAAGGCACTCAAACAGAAAGAGGAGACATTTATAAAAACAATCTCAATTTTTTTGAGTTGGGCATTTTACGCCGCTTCGTTGAAGAAGTTGGCGGGTTTCACAAGCACATCGAAGTAGTTACAACAGCCTCAACCATTCCTTATGAAGTGGGTGAAAATTATTTAAAAGCTTTTACTGTAATTGGCTGTGCCAATGTAAATGTAATGCACATTCGCACGCGTGAAGATGTTTTGAGAAGAGATTATTTACAACGATTAGAAAACTGCGATGGTGTAATGTTTACCGGCGGTAACCAGATGCGTTTAACTGCAACTTTTGGAGGCACCGAATTTTTGAAAATATTGCACAACCGTTACCAAACCGAAGAATTTGTAATTGCCGGAACATCGGCTGGCGCAATGGCTATGAGCAGCACCATGATTTATGATGGCAATCCGTTTCATTCGCATTTAAAAGGTGAAGTAAAACTGGCAACGGGTTTGCGTTTTACTGATAAAGTGATTTTTGATTCGCATTTTGAAAAGCGGGGTCGCTTTGTACGGTTGGCTCAGGCTGTGGCTTCCAATCCCGGCTGCATTGGCATTGGCTTAGGAGAAGATACTGCGATGATTGTGAGCAAAGGCGACGACATGGAAGTGATTGGCAGCGGCTTGAACGTAATCATTGACGGGCACGACATCATTCATTCTAATATTGCAGACATACCAGAATGCAATCCAATGAGTATCGAAAACCTTCGTGTTCATTTTTGCGCACGTGGTAATGGTTACATCCTCAGTGAACGCAGATTCGTAGAAAAGATGGGCAAAGAAAATACACCGCACATGGTGAATGTGTTTTGAGAAAAACTGTAATTATCTATTTTGTGGATTTTTCTTTCCTGCAAAAATGTAGTAACAATAATCAAAATCACGCATTGAAGAAAACCAATAACCATCACTTAATTTCTCTGTACGTTTTTTTATTAAGATTACTGTTTCGTCGTTTAGCAAAAAAAACTTTCTATTAATATCGCCATCAATAGGTTCATAATCTGTTATTTCTTTTTTTATTAATTGCCGAAAAGAATCTGCCTTTGCGGGCATCAATCCAAAACAGACGATTAAAGTGTTTTCATCCGCTACATAAATGCTGCAATCATAATAAGTTTCACCTTTTTTAGCTATATTATAATCAGTAAGTGTTGGAAACAGGTAACCAAAGTCTTTATAAAACTGCCGGTACAAGATTTCACTATTATCAATGTAATAGGCTGGATGTCTTTTAGAAAAATTTGTTTCATTTTCTACTTTTTGATTCTCATACTTTCGTTCAAGTCTATCTGCCTCTTCTTTGCTAATAATTGCAACACGAAACTTTGTACCATCAGGTGTTTTTAATGTTTTAAAATTCATTAATTTTTCATTTTGTTATCAACAATAAATATTTCCTTGTACAAATACAGCTATGTACTGCTATCAGGCAGAGAACTACTTAACTGGCAAATGCATCATCAGTTCGTCAATTTTGTTTTGCATTAATAAAGCAGAGTTTTTATTAACCAGATAAAATTGATTCTTGCCATTTGCATTCCATGTATTGCTGCCATCTTCAGCAATTACAATATTGCCTTCTTTCACATTATAATAAGGCTGAAAGCCAGTAGTGGCAAGCAACGTGGTTACTTCATCCCAACTCTTTCTTCCCGCACTATCTTCCTGCGCTTGTGGTATGCAAATGCGAAATACATCTTTCGTAGGATTGTGTTGTATTCTTTCGTTATGAACCAACGGCAAACCGCATTTGATTTGTTCGCCAATCTCAAAACCAGAGAAATAAACCGGCTTTGGAAAATGAGCAAATGCATACTGTGAAGCCTTTACATCTTTAAACACATTAAACTCTTTTCCTTCGGGAAATTTTCCTGCCATGCACACCATTTGTTTCACTTTCTTTTTTACCAATTCAACACCGTTGAGAGGTGAATAAGCATCGGGGTTTGATTGCAATAAATTTGCAATGTTGGTTAAGAAACCAACAGTAATAATTACAACACTATTGTCTTTTTGTTTTGCCAATATTTTGCGATATAAAGCAACCGCATCTTCAGCGTCTTTATTCTGTTTAATTTGGTGCGGATAATTGGCAATCACTGTGTCTGTCCAATGCTGCCAGTCGCGTTGATCAACCGCATAACCTGTGGGAACGCCAATGGGCAAATTGGGTCGTTTGAAGTAGGTATTGAACACATCAATCACCGCTGCAACCCCTTCATAATTCGTACTTGCCATAGTTGCCAGAATGTTGATTTTACCACTATCTGCCATCGCATGAAGCACGGTTATGGCACCTGCATCGTCATAATCTGGTCCCATATCAGTATCAAAGATTACAGGTGTTGACGATGTTTGGTTTTGTGCGAAAATTCCATTCAAAAAAAAGCAGCAAAAACAAAGGAGAAGCAAGTATTTCATTTCATTTTAATTTTAACTGCAGAGGCGCAAATCTTTTATACAATTGTAATGCATTTGCAAAGTAATACCGACAGGGTTTAAATACAATCATACAAAGTTATTCGCGTCTTCGTGTCTAAGCGGTAAATTTACAATCCGGCATAAATAATTAAGCCAATGCCCAGCAAAAACAAAACAAACATCACAGTTATCAAACGCTTTGTTGTGTTTGTAAACGGCGAAAATTCTTTCCAAATAAACACACCCCAGGCCGCTGCCACCAGCGTTGCACCTTGTCCCAAACCGTAAGAAATAGCAGGACCAGCTTTGCCCGACGCAATCAAATTCAACGAATTGCCAATACCCCAAATAATGCCACCCAACACACCCATTAAATGTGTTTTTACATTGCCTCTAAAATATTGGCCATAGGTTACAGGTGTGCCGCTTACCGGCCTACGCATCATGATTGTGTTGAACAAAAAGTTTGAAATGAAGATACCAACCGAAAAGACTACAACAGCCGTATAAGGCGTCATCTTACCAACGGCGGGCGAGCTAAAATTATCAATGTCCATCGAAGCGGCAATAAAGCGATAAAAGAACGACATCAACACACCGGCAATGATTGAAATCACAATACCCTTTGTGGTAACCGCATTGCTGATTCCTTTTTTGCGATAGGCAATGGCATTGAGAACAATGGCAATCATCACCAATAAAACACCGCTAAAAAGGAGAACAGGATCGCCTTTTTGCGCAGCCAGATAATTAACCAATACGCCCAAAATCAAAGCGATGCCAATGCCAATAGGAAACGCAACGGCAAGCCCGGCAATGGTAATGGCTGCGCCCAATAAAATGTTAGCAGCATTGAAAATAACGCCACCCAAAAATGCACTGAAAATGTTGCTGCCACTGGCTTGTTGTATGTCTTGAATAAAACTTCGTCCTTCATTGCCATAGCTGCCCAGTGTGAACGCAAACAATAACGACAAAACCAAAATGCCAATCACATAATCCCAATAAAACAACTCGAACCGCCAGGTGGAAAGAGCTAACTTTTGTGTGTTTGCCCACGAGCCCCAGCAGAACATGGTAATGACGCAAAACAAAACGGCGGTACTATAATTTTCTACGATAAACATGAATGAATGTTTAGATTGTTGATTTTGATTGTTGAAGAAAACTTTCTACTTCGTTGCGATGGGGCGCGGATGCCTGTGCGCCTAATTTTGTTACTGATAAAGCCGCCGAATGATTGGCAAATAGGACCGCTTCTTTTATTTCTTTTCCTTCGCTTACCGCCACTGTTAGGGCACCGTTGAAAACATCGCCCGCAGCAGTGGTGTCAACGGCGGTTACACGTGGAGAAGGAACCAGTTGACAGCCGTTTTTGCTACACAATAAAGCACCTTCTTTTCCAAGTGTGATGATAACATTTTGTACGCCTTTATCAATAAAAAATTGCGCTGCTTTTTGGGCAGAAGAAATATCGTTCACAACAATACCGCTTAACAATTGTGCTTCGTTTTCATTGGGTGTTATGAAAGATAGGTTTTGATACACATCATAGCTCAAAGCCGCTGCTGGCGCAGGATTCAGGATAATCGTCTTATTGAGATGCGAAGCCAGCCTTATCACATATTCAACCGTTGGCAAAGGGATTTCTAACTGCAACAAAATGATGTCGGCGGCTTCAATAGCTGTTCTGGCTTTATCAATATCCTTCTTATTCAGGTTTGCATTTGCACCTGACGCAACGGCTATGCAATTTTCACCTTTCTTATCAACGTTTATCAAAGCAATTCCTGAAGCATTGGATATATCGGTAAAAACAAACTCTGTGTTGATGTTTTCTTTTTTGAATCCTTCCACTGCATTTTTTCCAAACAAATCGTTGCCCACTTTTGCAATAAAAACAACATCGCCACCCAAGCGCGCAGCAGCCACCGCCTGGTTTGCGCCTTTACCACCGGCATTCATAAAAAAGGTTCCGCCCAAAACGGTTTGTCCGGGCAACGGAAGCGTTTGGGACTGAATCACCATATCGGTGTTGGAAGAGCCAATGATTGCGATGTTTGGTTTCATGTATAAAAATTGATACCGCGAAGACACAAAGACGCAAAGTTTGTTTTTGCCATTATTCGCAAGGCATATCAGATACTTGTTAAGAGCCTGATATCTTTCAGCTTTTCAAAAAACTTCGCGTCTTTGCGACTTCGCGGTGGAGAAAATTACAGGTTCCGCCTCTTTAATTCATCAACCGCAAAATGAGCAGCACGTGCGGTTAATGCCATATAAGTTAAGGAAGGATTTTGGCAAGCCGATGAAGCCATGCACGCGCCATCGGTAACAAAAACATTTGGCGATGCCCACACCTGATTATTGCCATTGAGCACAGAGGTTTTGGCATCTTTGCCCATGCGCGCCGTTCCCATTTCGTGAATGTCCAACCCGGGCGCCTGCTTTGTATCGTAGGCGTATACATCCACGAAGCCCCCTTTCTCCAACATGGCGGAAGCCTCTGCCAGCGCGTCTTTCAGCATGGCAGCCTCATTCTCCTTATAGTCGCTTCCAATGTGCAGCAGCGGCATTCCCCATTCATCTTTTTTATCGTTATCCAGCCACACTTTGTTGTCTTCGTAAGGCAAACATTCGCCCATTGCATTCATCCACATAAACCAATCGCCAGCTTCACTCAGCCCTTGTTTATAAGCCGCACCCAAAGCGTTGTTATTATCAGGTATGCCCGTAGCACGATTGCCGCCGCCGGCGATGGCATAGCCGCGTATAAAATCGGTACGTTTGTTTTTGCCCACATTTCTGAAGCGCGGAACGTAAACGCCGGTTGGCTTTCTGCCGTAATAATAACTGTCCTGCAAGCCGGTGAACCTGCCTCCTATTTTACCGCGATAATTGTGGTGCATGAGATAATGACCGAGCGCACCGCTATCGTTACCAAAGCCATTAGGAAAGCGATTGGATGTTGAATTCAAAAGAAGTAACGTTGTGTTTAGTGTGCCGCCATTGATGAAGATAATCTTCGCAAAATATTCGGTTTCTTTCTTTGTTTTTGCATCCATTACACGCACGCCGGTTGCCTTTCCTTTTTGTTCATCATAAATGATGGAATGCACAACAGCAAAGGGTTGCAGCGTTAGGTTGCCGGTTGCTTTTGCAGCAGGCAGGGTAGATGAATTGGAACTAAAATAAGCACCAAACTGGCAACCTCTTGCACACATATTCCTGTACTGGCAAGCTGTTCTTCCGGGTAATTCTTTTGTGATGTTTGCCGTGCGCGAAGTGATGAGTTGCCTGTCGGTATAGTTTTGTTGGATGCTGCTTTGCAAATGTTTTTCCAGCGCATTCAGTTCCATCGGCGGCATAAATTCACCGTCGGGCAAGTGCGGAATGCCATCCTTGTTTCCGCTGATGCCAACAAATTTTTCAACGTAAGAATACCAGGGCTGGATGTCTTTATAACGAATGGGCCAATCAACACCATGACCATCTTTAGCGTTGGCCTCAAAATCGAGGTCGCTCCAGCGTTGCACCCATCTTCCCCAAATCAAACTTTTACCGCCCACCTGGTAGCCGCGTATCCAATCGAAAGGCTTGTCCTGCACATAAGGATGTTCTTTGTCTTTTACAAAAAAATGCTCAGTGGCTTCGGTAAAAGCATAGCATCGGGAAACAACCGGATTGTCATCCAACGTTTGTTTGGGTAACATGATGTTGTGGTGTTTGAAATTCCACAAATCGGTATTTGCTGTTGGATAATCTTTGATGTGCTCCACGTTTCTGCCTCGTTCCAAAACCAACGTTTTCAAACCAAGCTCACATAACTCTTTGGCTGCCCAGCCACCACTGATGCCGCTGCCAACAACAATCGCATCAAAAGTGTTTTGTGCGTTGCCTTTTGTGTTGAGGTTAACTTGTTTGGTGCTATCGTTATTGAAACCCATAGTTTGATTTTTTTATAACCACAGAGGCACAAAGAACAGGGAGAAACACAGAGATTTTTTCATTTTGTTGTGCTACCCTGTGCCTTCGTGCCTCTGTGGTTTATCTCCAGCCGAAGGTTTTTTGTACATATTCGCGGCTGGTTTTAAAATCTTGTTTGATTTCATTCTTAGGCGGCGCATCGAAAGCCAGTTCGATGGCAGCTTTGCCCCTGTAGTTTATCTGTTGCAAGGCTCTGGCAATGGCTCTAAAATCGGTAACGCCGCTGCCAACCGTTTCTGTCCATTTACCCGAGGCGTCCTGGTCGCGGATGTGCATGAACACCATCCGGTGTCCATAGGTGTTGATGAATGCAACGGGGTCAACGCCACTGCGCACCAGCCAGTTGAAGTCTGGCCCCAGTTTGATGTTGGGCACTTTGGTGATGTTGCTTTTAAAATCAACCGCGCCGTATGCCATTTCATAAGTATGGTTGTGCAGGTTGGGCTGCACGCTGTATTTAGCGCAGATACTCATGATTTTTTTCAATACATCCGCCTGTGCGTTCAGTTCATCTTCTGTTTTCTCTCTTTGTGCATCGCCTACCGAAATACCAATCATTGTTCCACCAATCACGTGCAGGCGGCTAACCGTTAGCTCCACATCTTCAAGGATGCGCTGGTGTTCATTTTTGTTCCACATATCGTTATAGTAAGAGGTGCCGATGACAGGCATATTGTATTTGCCAATTAAGTCCCGAAAACGTTGCACGGCATCGTCGTGATGAAGCAATGATTCCATGATTTCGATGCCATCCAGACCTGCCCATTTCATATCGCTGAAAACGGTGCCGAGTATGGGTGTGCAATCCCAGTTGGGCGGGTAGCGGCTTGCGTAAGCCCAGATATGTCCGGCAAGAAAAATATGATTTGAGCGAGGGCTGGCAAAAGAAAGTCCGCCACTTACCAGAGCTGAACCGGCTAATAGGGTTGTTTGTTTAATGAACTGGCGGCGGGATTTTTTTTGCATGACAATTTTTTATTTCCTCATTCAATACTCCGCAAAGCAGACACAATGATCATTACTTATTTCTTCGTTGATGACTCTTTCTCCGGCAAAGCAAATGCAACATAGCTATCGCCGGACTTCGTTCCCAGCTTTCCGCCACCGCAGGCAATCACGATAAATTGCTTTCCATTCACCGCATAAGTGGCAGGTGTAGAGAAGGCAGCCGCTGGTAGTTTTGTTTGCCACAACAACTTGCCTGTGCGTTTGTTGAATGCCCGGAACATGCCATCTTTTGTTGCGCCAATTAATAACAAACCACCTTTCGTAACCACAGGGCCGCCATAGTTCTCACAACCCGTATTGGCAGGCGCTCCGGGATATTGGTTTTCGCCAAACGGCTGTTTCCAATGGTATTCTCCGCTGTTCAAATCAATCGCATTGATAACGCCCCATGGCGGCGACAAACCCGGCTGCCCACTCCTTGTGTAAAACTTGTTATATCCCGAAATTTCGTAAGGCAATGCTCTGAATGAATCAACCGCCGTGAGCTTCGATTCATACTTTTGGTTTTGCTCATTTTTTAAATCCAACACAAACGAAGCAATCGCTTCTTTGTCTATTTCAGGCAGATATTGAAACGCAGGCATCATTCTTCTGCCAACATTGATGAAAGAAATAAACTGGTCTTTGTTCAGTTTTTCATTGATGTTTACAATCGAAGGATAGTTGCCGCCGCCCCGCCTGTCAGGTCCGTGGCAGGCCATACAATTGGCTTTGTATAAACGAGGTCCTGCCTTTGCAAAAGTTTCCTCATGTTCAGCAGGGTTGATGTCGAACATTTGCAGTATCCACGCCATTTGGTTGTCGTTGGTGTACAACACGCCGGTTTCAGGATCAACAGCCGGTCCGCCATATTCAGCACCGCCATCAAAGCCAGGAAATATGATAGTTCCTGTTTTTGATTGCGGCATAAACATTCTGCCGGTATGCACAACACCCAACAATTGTTTTACCGAGTCGTATTCTTTTTTTGATAAATAAGGATTGACATCATTTTGTGTCAACGCTTGTCGTACAAACGGCGCAGGCTTCTGGGGGATGGGTTGTGTGGGCCAAATCTTTTCACCCACCAAATCGGTAACTGTATCTTGTGGTGTTTCTTTCACAGGAAAAAGAGGATTGCCATTATCGCGGTCAAACAAAAAAACAAAACCTGTCTTTGTTGTTTGCGCAACAGCATCAATTTTCTTTCCGTCATGGTTCACGGTTAACAACACGGGTGCTGATGAAGGGTCGTAATCCCATGTATCATGATGCAGAAATTGAAAATGCCATTTCTCCTTTCCGGTAGCGGCGTCCAGCGCCAACATACAATCGGCAAACAGGTTAGAACCTCTTCGTTTACCCCCATAAAAATCCATTGAAGCCGAACCTATAGGAATGTAAGCAATGCCGCGTTGCTGGTCTATGGTCATACCCATCCAGTTGTTGGCGCCGCCGGTGTATTTATAAGCATTTTTATCTTCCCATGTTTCATAACCGGCTTCGCCCGGATGAGGAATGGTATGAAACTGCCACGCCAGTTTCCCCGTTCTCGTATCGTAAGCGCGAATGTCGCCGGGTGCCGCATCCATGCCTTCGCTTACTCTAGTGCCGCAAAGAAGCAAATCTTTGTAAACCGATGGTGGCGATGTTTGGGTTACAAACAAATCTTTCACGCCGCCTTCCAGTTGCAAACCATCGTGCAAATCCACTTTTCCCCCATTACCAAAACCGCTTATGATCTTGCCGGTATTGGCGTTTAAACAAATTAAGTAAGAACCGGCGGCATAAAAAATGCGGTTGTCATCTTTGCCATCACTCCAGTAAGTTACACCACGGTTGTTGTTTAAATTGAAATGTCCGTTCTTATCTTCGGTAATGGTATCGTAAGGCGAGTACATCCATTTTTGCTTTCCGGTGGCGGCATCTACGGCAAACACTTTCAGCATGGGTGATGTAAAATACATGGTGCTATCAATGATGATTGGATTGCATTGAATTTGCGAATGCGCTGCGGTATCCATGTCGCCGGTATGAAACTCCCACGCAACCTGTAAGCCATTCACATTGCTTGTGTCAATTTGTGTTAAGGAAGAATACTTGTTGCCATCAGAATTGCCGGTTGCTTTTGTCCAGCCACTGTAGTCGGTGGTTGATGAATTGTTGTTTTTACAGGAAAAAAATGCGATGATAAAAAAAGCGGCAAAACCAAACTTTCGAATAAAAATGGTAAGCATAAGCGTTATAAAAAATAGAATGGTAAGATAAACGTTTGCACGATAAATGGGCAAAAACAAACGCCATTTGTTTTTGCCTCTTTTTTGATAAATTGTTATTCGTAACCCGGATTTTGCTTTAATGCAGGATTTACGGTTAAGATGTTTCGCGGCACCGGAAATATTTCGCGATGCTTATCACCATCGGCAGTCTTTTCCCACCAGGCTTGTTCAAACTTTCCAAAACGGATTAAATCTTCACGGCGTTTCATTTCATACGCAAATTCACGTCCGCGCTCGTTCAGCAGTTCATCCATCGTTAATGTAGCGGTTGTGTAAGTAGCGCCCTGAGCACCGGCGTCAAAGTCGCGTGCTCTTACGCTATTCACCAGATCAACAGCGGTTTGTGCTGCGCTGCCACCGGCTTTGCGCATGAGGCATTCGGCTTTCATCATCATAATATCGGCAAGACGAAATACCACCAAATCATTGTTCATATTATCCGGTATCGGATTGTCTGGAGTAGTTGGCTGAATCTGGTATTTTTCATTGCACACACCTTGCCCATAACCGCCATTCGGGTTGTTGAGCATATCTATGTGCGGATAAATAACAAACGGTTTGCTGTCCTGGTCGTACCATCCCAATACCGTATCGCCATTATCATAGTATTGCGGACCTACCAGCCATTGATTGATGCGCTTGTCGTTCTTACTGTATAAATCAAAAAAAGATTCCTGTGTTACAACCTTACTCCATGGGTAATCTGAAAAATAATATTTGTCTTTCAAAGCGCCATAGGTTTGCTGTATGGTTGCGTTGAAGCCCGGTGCATATTGCGCATCAAAGGGCACTACCCATATATTTTCGTTGCTGGTTTGGTTGTTTACCAGAAAAGGAGTTTGCCAGGTAGAGTCGAGCGAATACAATCCTGAATTGATGACGGAATCGCACTCAGTTATACAATCGTCCCAACGTGCAGTGCCGGTAAACACTTCAGCATTCAGATACAGTTTAGCCAGCAAAGCATGAGCTGCTGTTTTTGTAAAATGTCCATACCAGGTAGCATCGCCTTTTTCACCCAACTGACCTATGTTGTTTTTGATTTCCTGCTCGATAAAAGCAAATACTTGTGCACGTGGCTGTGTAGGCGGACTTTGCACACCGAGATGGTCAACAATAGGTATGTTTCCAAAGTCGTTCATCGCCCAGTAATAATACATCGCCCGCATAAGCTTGGTTTCAGCAATCATCTGGTCTTTGCTAACGGGAAGATTGAATTTGTTTACATCGCGGTTCTCCATTGCATCAATAAAATTGTTGCAATAGCCAATGCCCTGAAACATGTTGCTCCATTCGTACTGAAGAAAATCTTCTCCCGATGTCCAGGAATGTTGATGAAACCGAATCCACTGACCGTTTTCATAACCTTGTCCTGCTTTTACGGTAACAACAGCTTCATCTGTTGGAAATTCTTCCACCGCAAAATGCACACTGTAAATCAACGTTTGTAAAAAGCTGTAAGGCTGCACATAAGCCGCCGTTACCTGGTTGGCAGTGGCATAATAATTATCTGATGTTTCAGAGCTATACACATGCTCAGTGAGCTTTTTGGTGCAGGATGAAATGAAAACAACAGTTCCAAAAAGAAGCAAAACCAAAAGCGATAATATCCATTTATATTTTTTCACAACAAATCATTTATAGGTTTAAAAATCGGCGTTGATGCTAAACGTAAAACTGCGGGTGCGCGGATAATAATAATCATTGCGTTCCACACCCGAATAATTGAAAGAACTCACACCTAGCTCCGGATCCATGCCTGAAAATTTGGTAATGATAAGAAGATTGGTTGCCGTAGCTGCAAACCGGATTCGCTGCAAATATGCATTTTTATGCAAGGGTAAAGTATAACCAAAAGATAGATTGTCCAGCTTTACATAATCACCATTTTCAAGATAATAGCTGGAAAAAGTTGGGTCGCCCTTTACGGGAGAGGTAAGAGCTGACTTAAACAAGTTTTGCTGACCCAGCAAGGTGATATTTTCATGAAAAATACGCTTTGCATTTACCGCTTTAAAAGAAAGCGCGCTCCGCAATAAAAACGACAAATCAAAACTATGGAAAACAAAACTGTTGGTTAAGCCCAAATTATATTTGGGTACGCTGTTGCCTAAGTATTTATAATCGTTATCTCCTATCTGGTCTTCAGTTACTGCTTTGCCTGCGCTGTTTTTGAAAAGCCATAAACTGTCGGGCGTAAAACCTGCAAACACTTTTCCATAAAACACATTTACAGGTTGCCCCGGCGCCATACGCTGAATCGTTCCTACTCCAATGTCGGTAATATCGTGCGCCGTTCCAAAAAACTGGTTGTTGGACACCGATACAATTTTGTTTTGATTGTAAGAGCTTACAAAATTGGCATTCCAAGTAAAGCTCCTGCTTTTTACAATTCTTGCATTGAGAGATAGCTCAACGCCTTTGTTCGTCATGTTGCCGGCATTGGCAAAAATAAGTGTCCATATTTGTGATGGCACCTGTGCATTGTAATTGCCAATTAAGTTTTTAATATTCCTGCTGTAATAATCGAATGAACCACTTAACCAGCCGGAACCAAATAACGTAAAATCAATACCCAAATCCAGTTCGTATTTTGTTTCCCAACGCAGGTTAGGATTCGGATTGATGCTCGGACCATAAGCCACTACCCAACTGCCATTGGTGGGCGTGCCCACATAAGCCTGATTGGTAGCATATGGGTAAGGTCCAATGGTTGCGAGCGACTGATAAGGTTGTAACGAACCCTGGTTGCCGGTTACGCCATAGCCTCCACGCAGCTTCAGGCTTTTGATGCTTTTTATGTTTTGCATGAATGATTCTTTCGAAACAATCCAGCCGGCTGAAACACCCGGAAAGTTTCCCCATTTGTTATCAGCACCCAGCTTGGAAGCCCCTTCGCGCCGGATGCTGGCATTGAACAAATACTTCTCTTTGTAGTTGTATATAATTCTTCCAAAATAAGAAAGCAAGGTCCACTCATTGGCGAAGCTGTTGATGTAAACGCCGCCTCTTTGTGCGTTGGGATCGAAATTGTTTAAGGCCGATCCTGCGCCAAGGTTATTGTACGAATAACTATTGGTAGTAAAGTTGTTACTTCCTGCACCAAAGCCCTCACTGAATTCATCCTGGTAAGAATAGCCTGCGATTACATCAAAACTATGGTCATTGAATCTTTTATTCCATTCCAGCGTGGTTTCTAAAATGTTGTCCGTTGTATTTTGCTCATTGCGCGAAGCCTGCCCGTTTAAGCCACTGGTTTGTTCGTAAGATAAATTGCTGTTGGTATAATAACCATTGATAAAATCAATTTTATTCAGAGAATAGGATACATTGGCTTTCAATGATGGTAAGAGGGAATAACCAAGCGAGGCAGTGCCGAGCAATCGTTTTTCTTTTTGATTACTGGCGTTGTAAACCGTGTTGGCAACAGGGTTCCATTGGTTTTGCACTTGTGGCGTTTCAAAGAAATTGCCGGCAGAATCATAAACCGGATACGTTGGATTGATGTTCAATGCCTGCCCGAAGCCATAATAAGAAGATGCCGATGCAAGGTTTTTATTATCATACGAATTGGCTAACAAAATTGAAAAATCAAGCTTGTCGTTGATGGCTTTTGTGGTCATGCGCACGGTAGCGTTTACAAACTCGCGGCTTGTTACCAGGTCAATACCACCATATTTTTGATAGTTAAGAGAAGCATTGTAAGTGGTGCGCCCGCTGCCACCGCCGAACGATAAATTGTGCCCATGATTAACAGGCGTTTTGGTAAGCGCTTTGAACCAATCGGTGTTGGCGCCCTGGTCATTCGGACCACCAGCTTTGCGATATTGATCACCGGTAAGCACATCGTATTTTTTGGCAATAGTTTCGGTTGCAACATATCCGTTGTAGTTCACTTTTACAGGCCCTGGCGTACCCTTCTTTGTGGTAACAATAATAACGCCTCCTGTTGCGCGCGAGCCGTAAATAGCCGCTGCCGAACCATCGCGTAAAACATCAATGGAAGCAATGTCAGCAGGAGCAATGGTGTTGATATCGCCACCCGGCACGCCATCAATTACCACCAACGGCTGCGAGGTTCCTTCCACTGAAACTGCGCCGCGTAAAGAGAAGTCAGCGGTTGCATTGGGGTCGCTGCCATTGGGTCGAGTAATCGCCAAACCTGCTACCTTGCCGCTAATCAACACAAGCGGATCTGAAATAACACCTTTGTTGAAATCTTCAGCCCGTATCGTGGCAATGGAAGACGTAACGGCTTCGCGCTTTTGCGTACCATAACCAATCACCACTACCTGGTCGAGCGTATTGCTTGACGAAGACATTTTTACCAGCAACGAATTGCTGCCGCTTTTCACAGTGAAAGCCGCTACCGTGTTGGTTTCATAGCCTACATACGAAGAAGTAAAAGAATACGTGGCGCCTACTTTCAACCGCTGAAAAGTGAACATACCATTCTCATTGGTAATGGCGGTAAATGTTTCGTTGCCCGAAGTTCGCGAAGCCAAAACAGTAACGCCAGGCAAGGCATCGCCTTTTTCATTCAATACTGTTCCGGTTAGCGATGCTATGCTGCCGTCCTGCGCCCGAACGCCTAACTGCATCAGCATCATAAACAGCAGCAACAACCACTTTTGTTTTTGTTTGTTTTTTGTGTGTAACCCTCTCATAAACCTTGATTTTTATTGTTCGTTTTTATGTTTTGAAATAATGAAACCGCCCTCTTTATTTTCAAGCGTCAGCCCGTTCATTTGCGTAAGTATCTTCAATATACTTTCCACGCTATCTTTCTTTGCAAGCACGCCTGTAAAAGAAATGTGCTTTACCTCCGACGGATTGAATTGAATGTTTACACCGTAGTAACTGTGCAGCTTTTGCAGCACGTCCTGCATGGCAGTTCCGTTAAACAAAAGGCTGTCCTGCGTTTCACTTTGTGTGTTCTTTTTTGAAACCGTTGCATTGGTTGCACCTGTTTTCTGGTTTGCTATTTGGTCAACTTTTGCAATTGCATCCTTTGTGTTGTATGTCATTTGCTCGCCAGGTAACAGATAAATGTTTTTCCAGTTTTTAATGCTGTTATCGGTAGATTGTATCACCACCTTTCCATGCAGTAGCTGTATGCGAATGCCATCATTTTTTTGTTTTACAATAAATTCTGTTCCCAAGGCAGTGGTAGCAAAATTACCTGCGTAAACAGTAAAAGGTTTTTGTTTGTTTTTGGCTACTTCAAAACGGGCTTGTCCATGCAGATACACCCTGCGTTGTGTCTTTCCAAAAGGCACAACAAACCAAATAAATGATTGCGGTGATAAAGAAACTACTGAGCCATCTTCCAATGCAATGCGACGTATCGTACGCGTTGCATTGTATTCGGTATCAACAACGGGCAGGTTTGTTTTTGCTTCTTTTTTGTTTGAATAGATGATCGCCGGGTTTAATCTGTTTTTCGTGAATAAGAATAAGCCCATTGCAATGCAACCAGCTACACAAGCCGCAACAGCACTGCGCTTTAGCCATTTTGGCCTTTTGGTTTTGCCCATATTTTGACGAATAAAACGCCAGGCTTTTTCCTTTGCTTCGCTTGATAAATGTTCTGTTTGTTGAAATGAGTTGTACGCTCCGTCATTCAAATACTCATCGGCCACTTCGGGATGAGCCTGTAGCCATGCCGCCACTTGTTCAGCTTCTTCTGCTGTACATTCTTTTTTAAAAAAGCGAGCAATCAGTTCTTCTGTTGTCATGTTTATGGTGAGCGTCAATTACAAATACGCAGGAGAGAAAGAAATTCCTTTTTAGAGTAAAAATTTTTTAAAAAAAAGTTTATGAACCACAAACCTGCCTTCCGGACAGGCAGGGACAAAAAGAACATAAGATAACACAAAGTGCAAAACGAGGATTGCTAAGCAAAGTGCATCTGAAAACAAAAAGTAAAGTGCTGCGACTTTGTTTTCAAATGACCTCTATTTTCTCTTTGTTTCACTCCCATACTTTCCTGGTTGAAGAATTTGTCTCTAAGCCATCTCTCCGTTTATATTATAGATGCTGAAAGCAGGAGGAAGTCATTTTCCAATTAGCTTTGTCGGCACAAAAAAGAAGAAACATGCACCCGATACAAATGGTGGATTTAAAAACCCAATATCAAAAATTAAAACCCGAAATTGACAAAGCTATTATTGATGTGCTGGAAAGTTCTGCTTTTATTAATGGCAAGCCGGTGCAACAGTTTGCCGATGCGTTGGCGGCTTATTTGGGTGTGAAGCATGTAATCCCTTGCGCCAACGGAACCGATGCCTTGCAAATCAGCATGATGGCGTTAGGCTTGCAACCCGGCGATGAAGTGATAACACCCTCCTTCACTTACATTGCCACTACCGAAGTGGTGGCTTTGCTCAATTTAAAACCTGTTTTTGTTGAAGTAGATAAGCAAACTTTTTGCATGGATGTTGATTCGCTACGCGAAAAAATTACGGCAAAAACTGGAGCGATAGTGCCTGTGCATTTGTATGGACAAGCAGCTAACATGGAAGCCATTATGCAAGTAGCAAACGAACACAACATTCACGTGATTGAAGACAATGCACAAGCCATTGGAAGTGATTATCTTTTTACAGACGGCAACGTAAAAAAAACAGGAGCCATCGGAACCATTGGTTGTACTTCTTTTTTTCCATCTAAAAACTTAGGTGCATATGGTGATGGTGGCGCGATGTTTACAAACGATGATGCTTTGGCGCAAAAACTAAAAATGATTGCCAATCATGGTCAGCAAAAAAGATATTATCATGAAGTGGTGGGTTGCAATTCAAGGTTAGATACAATGCAGGCTGCTGTGCTTAATATAAAGCTGAGAGAGTTGGACAACTACATTGCTGCAAGAAGAAAAGCCGCTGATTATTATGATGCAGCTTTTGCGGCTCATTCAAAAATAACAACACCGTATCGTGCGCCTTACAGCCATCATGTGTTTCATCAATACACATTGCTGTTGGAAGGCGTTGACAGAGACGGTTTGAATGAATACCTGGCATCGAAAAACATTCCTTCAATGATTTATTATCCGGTTCCGGGACACCGACAAAAGATGTTTGAGCATTTCAACAGTGCATCTGTGAATTTACCCATCACCGACTGGCTGACGGAACGTGTGATTTCATTGCCCATTCATACCGAATTAGATGAAGAACAATTGAACTATATTACTTCATCGGTTCTTGAATATGTAAACCAATAATAGCTATCATCATGGAAAAGAAAATTATCGCAATAAGCGGAAAAAATGGACAGTTGGGAAGTGAGTTGCAGGAACTATCAAAACTGTTTACAGGATTCGATTTTGTTTTTACCGATAAAGAGGAATTGAACATTGCATCAACGGGAGCACTTGAAGATTTTTTCGATAAAAACAAACCTCAGTTTTTCATCAATTGCGCAGCTTATACCGCGGTTGACAAAGCTGAAACTGACAAAGACACTTCATATCTTATGAATGCGACTGCAGTTGGCAATATTGCCAACTTATGTAATCGCTACAACACAGTGTTAGTGCATCTTTCAACTGATTATGTATTTAATGGCGTAGGCCATGTGCCTTATTTAGAAGACGATGTTCCTGACCCTGTAAATCATTACGGATATACGAAAGCAGAAGGTGAAAAAATGGCTTTGCAAAACAATCTTCACACCATTGTTATTCGTACCTCTTGGGTATATAGTGAATATGGAAATAATTTTGTAAAAACCATGCTGCGGCTGATGAAAGAAAGAGAATCCATCAACGTAGTGAACGACCAACTTGGCTCGCCAACTTATGCGTTGGATTTAGCAGAAGCGATACTTGCCATTGTGAGATATTGCGTAAACAATCCGGTGCCGTTAGGTGTTTATCATTACAGTAATGAAGGTGTTATTTCATGGCACGAGTTTGCGATGGCCATTAAAGAGGCATCGGGTTCTAATTGTATTGTACATGCCATCCCAACACAACAATTTCCAACACCGGCACAACGACCAACTTTTTCAGTTTTAGACAAACAAAAAATACAAACGGTATTTAATATCAAAACAAAACCCTGGCGTGAGAGCTTACAAAGTTGTTTGGGAAAAATGAGTGTTTTAAAAAGTTGAATTGTGTTCTTTTGGTTTTGCCTCTTTTTTAGAAAAAAGCTTTAATTCCTAAAAAAGGATAAGCGGGAGACAAGGTTGGAAAAGATACAGGATTCCGAAACGAGTATGTACATAACCTTTCGTACACATGCCTCCACACTTATCAGTATGTTCAGTTATTATACAAGTACGTCCGTGTTCAATGCAAATGTAAAGGCAAACACTATGGAATGAGATTAAAATAAAAAAGGGCGGTATAGAAATACCAAGCCCCGGAATCCAATATCGCATTGCTGTTAGCAAAACCAATGCCCCACTGTCGTTTTTTGAAAGTGAAGCAGTTAAAGAAAGCAAAATATAAATGTTTACAGCTTGTCATTTATCTTCTTTCAAATAGAATCAGCCGTAACAATATAACTTTCTCAACAAGCAACGCAACTTACTTTTGCATCAATAAAATTTATACAAAAACAAAACACATGAGCACATTGCAAACCATTACCATAGGGGGCAAAAGCAAGCATCCATTAAAGGTGAACCGATTAGGATACGGCACCATGCGCCTTACCGGCGAAGGCATTTGGGGTGAACCGCCAAGAAGAGACGAAGCTTTGGAAATATTGCGGCAAACGGCAAAGCGTGGTATTAATTTTTTAGATACCGCCGATTATTATGGCGATGATGTAACGAACCGTTTGATTGCGGAAGCCTTATATCCTTACAACGACGATTTGGTTATCTGTACAAAAGTTGGCGGTGCCCGAAAGCCCGATAAAAGCTGGGTTTTGTACAACAAGCCGGAGGAACTTCGGACCAGCATTGAAAGGAACTTGCGCACGCTGAAAAGGGAACAAATAACACTGGTGCATTTTAGAGTGATGCACGGCGACAAAGGTTTTGAGCAAGGTTTAGAAACCATGTTTGCAATGCAGAAAGAAGGAAAAATATTGCATGTTGGTGTGAGTAATGTGAACCGTGAAGAATTGGAAAAAGCAATGACCATGGGCGAGATAGCCACCGTTGAAAATATGTACGGACATGCACAGCGCGGCGATGTTGCTTCAGCTTATGGCGATACCCGCGGAGCAGAAGATATTTTGCACATCTGCGAGGAAAACGAAATCCCACTCATTCCTTTCTTTTCTTTGCAAACGGCTAATGAAAAAAAGGACACGCGTATTGCTGAAGTGGCTAAGAAATATGGCGCAACAGAAGCCCAGATTAACATTGCATGGCTGTTGCATCATTCGCCATGGATATTGCCAATTCCAGGCACTTCTTCTTTGGAGCATTTTGAGGAAAATATAAAAGCGGCTGACATCGAATTAAGTGAGGAAGATATGGCGTTTCTCGGTTAGTAAAAATTAAATAAATTGTGCAAAAACAAAAGCAGCAATGAGATAAATTATCATGGCTGCTTTTGTTTTTGCACAATGTTATTAGCCGTTAACCATTGCCATTGGTGCCGGTTGAATCTTTAGCTGGTCCTTTTTCTATCAAATTCATAAACTGATCCAGCTTAGGCGTAATGATAATTTGTGTACGCCTGTTCTTTATCTTTCCAGCTTCTGTATCGTTGCTAGCAATCGGATTGTATTCGCCACGTCCGCCAGCAGTCAGGCGTTTGGGGTCAACACCAAAATTGTTTTGCAGCGCCTGCACCACCGATGATGCCCGCAATGCACTTAAATCCCAGTTGTTGCGGATATTGGGTTTGGTAATGGGCACATTGTCGGTATTGCCTTCAATCAACACTTCATAGTCTTTGTAATCGGTAATAATCTTGGCAATTTTGGCCAGTGTTGATCCGGCTTGATCGGAGATATCATAGCTACCACTTTTGTAAAGCATGTTATCGGAAAGCGAGATGTACACCACGCCTTTTAGCACCTGAACATCAACATCTTTCATTTCGCTTTGACTTAAAGAACGGGTAAGATTGTTGGTGAGTATCATGTTCAGCGAATCGCTTTTGTTTTTGGATGCCACCAGTTGCTGAATGTACTTGTTGGAAGAATTGATTTCATCAACCAGTTTGGAAACATTCACATTTCCCTGGCTGGCAGAATTTAAGCTCTTTTCCAATGCCGATTGCAGTGAAGCATTGTGCTGGCGCTCTGCCTGTAACTGGTCTTGCAAACCTGCAATTTTTACATTGGCAGCTTCCAGGTTGGTTTGACAATCGTTGGTAGCTTTGGAAAGCGCAGCTGTTTTGCCCTGCAATGTGTTGTAATCGGATTGCAGCGAAGCAAACTTTTTATTGCTTACACAACCTGCAGAAAATAAGATAAGGGATGCACCCATGAGCAGGCATCGGTTTCTTTTCATCATACTATTTGTTTTAATTGTAAAAAGCGAACAATAATAACGAAATTATGATTATGGTTGTGAGATGTAGATTACTTTCATGCAACGTTTATCCAATTTTAAATATTATCAACCAAAAAGTTATGAAACACTATCTGACCTTGAATGCTGTAACTTTACTTATTCTCGTTGTTACCATTCTTTCCTGTACCAAAGGCGAACACTATACGAGCAATGGAGAAATTATCGGGCTTGACCCAAGAACGTGTATTTGTTGCGGTGGTGCTGAAATTACAATTGATAATGTTCAAAACCCAAATGGAACTTCATATTTCCTGATTGGTAAAAAGCCTTCAAACTTCAATATTGGTAACAATCCAAAATTTCCAATAACGGTTACGCTCGACTATACAATTGACACTGCACATTGCTTTGGCAGTTATATAAACATTACAAGAATTGCAAGACGATGACACGTTTTCCCTCATCTCACCGCTTCAATAAAATTGCTTACGGTTTGGGCAAACAAATCAGTATCGCCGTTCATGGGCGTATGACCGGAATGCGGCATCAATACCATTTGCTTGTACGAAGAACCCAATTTACTTAACGCGTCATAACCACAACCCATTGGTACTGTAAAATCGTATTGTCCCCAAATGAGCAACGAAGGAACCGTTATTTTGTACAACTGAGCCGTATAAGTAGCTGAAAGGAGCGATTGCAAAAAATCGCGCCCAGCTTCTGTGTAGTACAATTTGAAAAGATTCGCTCCTAGGCTGGCTGGTGATGAGACTGAAAACAAATCTACCGCCGTAGTAGTGTGATTGATATTGACATAACTTTCTGCATCGGAAGCATAATCATCGGTTTGCAAACCAATGGTAATCGAATTGCGCACCGGATGTCTTTTACAATAATTCACTATCGTCTGCCATTGCGAAACATAATGACCTTTTCCAATTTCGGCTGTTCCAGTATCAATCAGCATGTGACGTTCCAGTTTGTCGGCTTCCGGATAATCGTGTGCGCCATCCACTTCTATCCATCCTTTTATATTTGCCTGGTTATTATTTTTTACCAAATATCCGCAACCCAGCAAGCCACCAAAGCTGTGTCCCATCAGGAATATCTCCATATTATTTCCATAACGGTAATGAATGAGTTCTACCAATTTTTGCAAGTCATCAATCATCTGGTCTAAATTCAAATTGGAATAATTGCTGTTACCGGCTGCTGCGCCTGCATCGCGTTGATCCCAATAAGCAAAAGAATAGTTCTTCCACAACTGGTCTGTTTGAAAGCCCGTAAAGCGATACGAGCCATCGCCCGGCCCGCCGTGCAAAAACAAAATCATTACATGCGAAGCTGTGTTTCCTTTCACCCACACCGGCATATCAGCACCGGCATTGCTTAACCAAAACACTTCGTTGGCATCTGCATTCAATTGCATGCTTTCTTTCTTGCAACCATTTGCAAAAAATGAAATGATGATGATAAAAAAGAAAAGACGTTTCATTGCTAATGACCTCGCTTTATTTCTTTTTGACGAATAGATACATTGAATGAACGGAAATGATATTGCAGCGAAACTTGCAGGGAAAGATGCGGCAAAATAAAACTATTGTAGGGATATTGCATCCAAAGCGCTGGCTGCAGTGAAACAGCAAACGGTTTTGGTTTTGCACTTCTTTCAAAGTCCTCACCAAAGACCGTTGTAAAACCAGTGATGGCATACCATCTTCCGAAGTGAGGCAATGTGTTGACAACGCCATTTTCGCTCACTGAATAAACAGTGCCATCATAAAAGGTTCGCAACGCGCCAAGCATTAATTTCCATTCAAAAAAATGGGGCTTTGTTTTGTGGTATCGAAAGCCAACAGATTGCTGTAAAAACAAACCTGTGTTGTTGAACGGATACCTGTAAAAGCCAACTTCTGATGAGGTAACACCTTCCCGGAATCTTTGTTTTTGCCTCTTTTTTTTGTTGATGAAAATATGGCGGCTGCTAACCGGAAACTCGATACTGGCAGTAGCTCCAATGCTTTGTGGAAAATCGTAAAATGGAGAACCGGAAGTAAAGATGGGCATTGATAGAAGATGAGAACTGTCTTGCGCCGCAAGACGAGATACACAAACACACAAGCCGATAATGAAACACGCTGTTCTCCGGTAAACCATGGGCTGTAAAAAACCAAATGTAAGGTGGCAATGTGAGAATAAAAAGCAGCGGCATTTTACCACAAAGATTTAGAGCCAAAGGAGTTTGCGCAGCGTGTACTTCTTTTTAAAAAATTTTACCACAGTAAGTGTAAGGAAAATAAACCAGAGATTTGTGCACAAACAAAACATGGCAAAAAGGATGGTTCATTACAATTTTATCGTCTCCTTTCTTCTATTATTATCTTTTAAAAGCGAAGCTCAAAAACCTGAGAACTGGACACCTGATCAACTGATGGAACCGACAACACTGGCAACTGAAATTGGCGCAAAAACAAACATGCCGCTTATCATTAGTGTTGGTCCTGGCGAAACCATACCCAACTCAATTCATACCGGAATGGCAAGCACAACAGAAGGTATAGAAGCATTGAAAAAACAGTTACAGAATATACCCAAAGATAAAAAAATCATTATTTATTGCGGTTGCTGTCCGTATGAACATTGCCCCAATGTTCGTCCTGCTATTGATGTTTTGAAAGAGCTGAAATTTACAAATTACTATCTTTTGAACTTACCACATAACATAAAAGCAGATTGGATTGATAAAGGCTATCCGGTAGCAAAGCAATAGTTTTGTTTCGTTATGAATTGAGGAGAAACATGGTTCAATTTAAAAAAAGAAAGCAGCTGATACAGTATTTTTCCTTTCCCTTTTTATTTTAGGTATGCTTTTTCGTTTGTTGCAATTGGCTTTTGCAGAACGTACCATTTTAGTTGAACCACATTTGCTTTTGCTGCGATACAATGTTTTTTGGTTTTTGCCTTTGGGCTAACGAACCCGAAAAGCACGTTTGCGTATTAGCCCGTTTGGTTTTACCACTTTTCTTTATAAAAATAAATTGGATAATGAAAACAAAACACGTTGTAATTGTTGGAGGCGGATTTGCCGGTGTTAACCTGATCAAACGTTTGTCAAAAGACAATCGTTTCCTGATTACTTTGGTTGATAAAAACAATTACCATTTTTTTCCGCCCCTGTTGTACCAGGTATCTACCGCTTTCATCGAACCTTCCAATATCAGTTATCCTTTCAGAAGAATGTTTCAACGTAAAAAAAATCTCAGGTTTTTTATGGGCAGCCTGGTAAAAATTCATCCTGAACAAAACATGGTTGAAACCGACAACGGCACACTTACCTACGATTACCTGGTACTGTCGATGGGCGCCGAAACCAACTTTTTTGGTATGGATGAAGTAAAACAAAATGCCTTGCCAATGAAAACAATTGATGAAGCGTTGAAACTGCGCAATCATCTGTTGCTAACGATGGAGAAAGCAGTGAAAGCGGACACAGAAGAAGAGCGCAATAAATGCCTGAATATTGTAATTGCCGGTGGCGGACCTACCGGTGTGGAATTGGCGGGCATGATAGCTGAACTTGGGAAAAATATTGCCGTTAAGGAATATCCCGAAATTACCAATTTCAGTCAGCATTTGTATTTGGTGGATGCAGGCACAACCTTGCTTGCACCAATGAGTAAAAAAGCGCAGGAAGCAGCAACCAAGAAGCTTACCGATCTCGGCGTGAAACTCATTTTTAAAGTTGCCGTAAAAGGATACGATGGCGATAAAGTGTCTTTAGCAGATGGCAGCACCATAGGAACGCATTCTTTAATTTGGGCGTCTGGTGTCATTGCCCGTGAAGCACCCGGATTGCCACCCGAAGTGGTTGGCAAAGGAAGACGAATAGCCGTAAACGAATTTAATCAGGTACAAGGCTTTGACAATGTTTTTGCTGTTGGTGATATTTGTATGCAGCTTACCGACAACAAGTATCCAAAAGGGCACCCGCAACTGGCACAGGTTGCCATTCAGCAAGGACTTTTTTTGAGCGACAATATCAAAGCAAAAGAAAGCGGGCAGGCACTGAAGCCGTTTGCTTATCACGATAAAGGCAGCATGGCCATCATCTCGAAATACGAAGCAGCAGCCGACTTGCCAAAGTTTTCTTTTACCGGATTTTTTGCATGGTTAATCTGGCTGTTCATTCATGTTATCCCATTGGTTGGCTTTCGAAATAAAGTAACACTTGCGTTTAATTGGCTTTGGAGCTTTTTATCCAACGACCCTACACTTCGTTTGATCATTCGTCCTGAAAAAGATGAACAAATGAAAAGCATGGTGGCTGAAGAAATGAGGTAAAGTTTATCAATGAAAACAGCTTTTGCGAAACACAAGTTTTCGTTGTATTTTATTTCAAACTTTCTCCTGCAGATTTTTCTTGGTTACGCAGATATTTGTTCTCGTTCCGCTATTTGCTGGATACTTGAGAACGGCGATAGTGCAAGGTAAACCTCATTGATACATTTCATTCTTGAGCATTAACGCTGTTTAAAAAGTTAAGTTGAGTGATATCGTCATTCCGCCCCAACAATACTGTTGGGGCCGCCGTTTGGTTTTGCACTAAAATCGTTGCTGCAGGCGGCTTTGTGCGGAATCTGCTCTTAGTAGTTTGAACTTGTTACTCTGCAGTAAACTCGTCTTCACTTCATTCAGCACATTCATTCTTCAATCATAAGATTCCGCACAAAGCCCTCGCTGTTATGATTATAGTTCATTCCCTTGTTGAGGGCATCCCGACGAGTCGGGACAGGTCTTGCGGAATGACGATAGGCTGAATTTTCAAACTGAGTCACTACTTATTTCTGGGCAAAAACAAACCTTATTGCGAAGCCAGCTTATTGACAACTTTATTGAGTGTAAGACCTTGCCCGATAATTGAAAATATGACGATGAAATAACAACTTGCCAGGATGATTTCGCGATAAGGCGATTGAGGAAGAGACAAAGCCATTGCCACTGAAATGCCACCGCGCAAACCAGCCCAGGTAAGGATGGTAAGATTGCTGAAATTTATTTTCCGCAACTGAAACATAACAGGCAACGAAATACTAACCAATCGTGCTATTAAAATGCAACCAATAGAAAGTAAACCCGCCAGCCAATAATTATTTACAAACGGCATCGCTACCAATTGCAGCCCAATCATCACAAACAAAATCGTGTTTAACACTTCATCCAATAACTTCCATATCCGATTGAGAAAACGGTCGGCAGTTCCTTTTTTGTCTAATTTTTTATTGCCGATAATTAAGCCCGCACTTACGGCAGCCAGCGGAATGGAAGTGTGTAAATCATGTGCAATGACAGAGATGCCAAACACAACGGCAATAGAAATTAAAAAAATGGTTTGAAAATCTCTTACCGACCGCATAAGCCAAAAACCCAGATAGCCTGCCAATAAACCAATTCCAATACCGCCCAACACTTCACGGGCAAACAGTTGTAGTATTTCCGAAGGAGACAAATTTTTGGTGAAAGGATTCGCAATGTCGGAAATGATAACAAAAAGTACCAGCCCTAATCCATCATTAAAAAGCGATTCACCCGAAATAATAGTTTGCAACCGGGGCGGAACTTTTGATTTGCCAAGAATAGAAGCCACAGCAATGGGATCGGTTGGTGAGATGAGCGATCCGAACAAAAAGCAATAAATAAGAGGAAGATTGATAGAAAACAGTTGCGTTGCACCGTAAAGCAATCCTCCGAACGCGCCTGCTGAAAGGAGCACACCTACAGTACTTAACACAAGCACAGGCAAGCGTTGTTCTTTTAGTTTTTGTGCATCAAAATGAAGCGCACTGGCAAACAGCAACAACCCTAACAACACATCCAGCAGCACCTTCGAGAAATCTATACTATTGGTAAAACTGAGTAAGGCTTTTGTTATGCCGCTGTTTGTTTTTGCCACAACCAATATCAGAATTGACACAACAATAGAAATAACCATTACGCCAATGGTGCCCGGCAGTTTAATAAATCGTTCATTGATATAAGAAAATGCTGCACTAATAACAATCAATACCGCAATTACAGTTAGTACATCCATTGAACAGGCTTTATATACAAATTTGCAAAATTGTAAACAATGAACTGCTCCTTTTGTTTTCAATTGAAAAGAAAGCGGCTGAACAATCATCCAGCTTTACACAAAGGTGATTTGTACTATACTTATTAACCGAAAGTTTCAGATGAAATAATACGAAGCTCTTTTTATTTTATCGCATTTTCCAACCTCACCACAAACAATTCGGCAGGCGCATCTCCAGGTTGCAGCGACCGCAAATCAATTACAAAATCAGAGCCTTCCTGTTGGCAGGAAAGAAGTTTGTTTTTGCCCAAAATATTTGCTTTTGTTGATGCAGGCAATGTTGTGTTTTTGATGCGGATTTGCTGTGAATAAGCAGGTACGATACAATACAATGTATTGCCTTTTTTAGTAAAAAAATATTCGATGTAAGCTTCGTCTTTTTTAGGCTGCACCAATGTAGCAGCGCTGTAGCCAGCCATAAAATTTTTATCGCTTTTTTGCGGCTGTCTTCCTTCGCTCCATTGATGCGGCTCTTTCCATGCAGTAGTGTTGTAAATGGCTTCCCCATTGGTGTTGAGCCAGTTGCCTATGTCCATCAGCCGTTGTTGCATGATTACAGGAATGCGGCCATCAGCTGTAGGTCCGATATCCAACAGCAAATTGCCGCCTCTCGAAACAATATCAATCAGCATCAAAATCAAATCGTGGCTGCTTTTATAATCGGTCAATTGTTCGTTGCGGTTGTAGCCATACGAATGTCCAATACCCTGGTTTTCTTCCCACACCACATCCGCATTCATGCCACTACCATATTCGGAGGTAGCATACAAACAGCCGCTGTATTTTCCTCTGGTATTGCTGCCCCAGCGGTCGTTCACTACCACTTCGCCTTTTACCGGCGATTCGTTAAACAACCAGGCTAACAATTCGGGGCTGCGCCATGCGGTATCAGATAATTCCCATTCGCCATCTGAAAAAATAACGGATGGTTTGTATTTTGTAACGAGGTCTTTAAACTGCGGAAAGAGGTGTTCATTTACAAACCGTTTTTTATCCTGCAACCAGAGCGGGTTGTACCATTCGTACAACGAATAATAATAGCCCATTTTCAAACCCGCATCACGAACAGCGTTGGTTAAATCGCCAAGCAAATCTCTGTGTGGCGTGCCGGTTACCGCATTCCATGGTCGCTGCCAGTCTCTGTCGGCTTCCGCACTGTTCCAAAGGCAATATCCTTCGTGATGTTTTGAAGTAAGCACCACATATTTTGCTCCCGATTTCTTAAAAACCTCTGCCCATTGTTGCGGGTTGAACATACTGGCTTTGAACTCTTTTTCAAATTGCGGATATTGAAAATCTTTGCCCCAATTTTTATTGTGAAATAGAGTGAATTTGGCATCGCCATCTTCAATGTGATGCCAGTACCATTCGGCATAGCTATCGCCACTGTTCTCAATAACCGGCGCATAGGAAGGCACGGCGTAAACACCCCAATGAATGAAGATGCCAAACTTATCCTTATTGAACCAGGCTGGAATGCCACGCTTGTTAAGAGATGCCCAGTTGGGTTCGTATTTCTGTGCCATAACTGTAAGAGAAAGTAAGGAAACAAAGAGCAGGAAAGCCGTTTTTTTCATAATGCTGCAACTGGTTTTGTGAAGATAACAAAAGGTAAAGCTAATGAAAACACGAGTTGTTGTCATTTGTTTTGAACGATAACATTCAAAAGCTGTGAATCAATTCTTTACTCCATTTTCATTCTATAATCTTCAGCGCGCTTGATGTCATCAATTTCCCCATCGCAGGCAAGCTCATCTGTGCACTCTTTCCAAAAAGCATAGATAGCACCATCTTCTTTCATTCTTTGTATTGTGGATGTTATTTCTTCTACTTCTAAAAGAAGCTGAATGTCGAGCACAGTATGATTTTCAGCTTTGTTTTTTCTTGTAAAAACAAAAACGCCTGCACTATGTGGTTGCTCGTTTTCGGCAAGATGATAACAATGAACGAACTGGTAAGCAGTACCTGATTTTCCTTTAAATTCAATCTTGTTATTGAGGACGTCCATACAAAAATTATCAATGTTTATAAAAGTTTGAAATCTGGATTGCAAGGCTTTTTATTGAATCTCATAAAGAGCAGATAAAGGCATGATTTTTCCTTTAAAAATCCACTTATGAATTATGAAGAAATTCTTGGTTTAGTAGCTGGTGTATTCACTTCTGTTTCTCAATTGCCGCAACTTATAAAAACCATAAAAGAGAAAGAAGCGAAAAACCTTTCGCTAGGCATGATGATAATGTTAATAGTTGGTGTGAGCTTATGGATATATTACGGCTTTCTAAAGAATGATTTTCCTATCATCGCCACTAACATTTTTTCCGATTTGGTAAATGTTACGCTTCTCTTTGTAAGTATTCGATATAAGAAAAAAGAAGCTTAGATGGCTCCTTTTTTTCTTGTAAAAACAAACTGTAAATTATTTATTCGTCATCTGAAGTTTTACCGCCTTGTTCTTCAAATGTTTCTTTTGTACCGTTCATTAACGATGAAAAAGGTCCGCTCATGTGTTCCTGTGGATCGGTAGTATTCAAAGTTTCTTTATCCGGTTTTACAGCGGCATCTTTATTGCCTTTTTGTTCGTTTCTTTCATATTTTTCTTTAGCCATAATAAATGTTTTAGAATGAGTAAAGAACAAATCATTTGCCACGATTGTTGATTATGTGTTAAGCACTCATTACGAAGCAAAGTTTCACAAATGAAATATAATGATTTCCAGGTTGAGGAATTTGATTATTAAATAACCAATTCACTAATTACTTCCATGCTTTTGTAAGAAAACGAATCCAGTTACCGTACATAATGTTTTCAATGTCGTTATCGGTATAACCTCTTTGTTGCAAGAGCGGAATTAGCTTTTGTAAATCCGCAATTGTTTCTAAATCATACGGACATTGTTCACGACCAAATGCGCCATCTAAATCGCTTCCAATAGCAACATGCAAAGCGTTTCCGATAAGGTTACAAATGTGGTCAATATTGTCAGCCACTTTGTTCAAACCGCAGTTCATTCCATTTGGTGTTGATGCGCCACGAACCCAATTGGGCACCAGCATCCAGGCATCCAGCGCAACGCCAATGACGGCGTTTCTTTCAACCAGCGCCAATATCATTTCATCGCTTAACTGGCGGTTGTGATTTACCAATGTGCGGCAATTGTGATGACTTGCCCAAACATGACCTTTAAATAAATTCAGTGCGTCCCAAAACGCATCATCGCATAAATGCGTGGCATCCAAAATCATGTTCAGGCGTTCCATTTCTTTCAATAATTCTTTGCCTTGCTTGTTCAAATTGCCCTTTGCATCGGTTCCGTTTGCATATCTTCCTTCCCCATAATGTGCAGGCCCGATAGCACGCAAACCGTAGTTGTAAGCACGTTCTACATGCTGCACTGTTATCAACGAATCGGCACCTTCCAAACTTAAAATGTATCCAATTGGTTTCTTATCGTTTGGCTCCTTATTCATCCATAAAGCAATGTGTTTTTCTAAAGAAAAACTATCTTTTATCATTATCATTTCGCCTTCTTCTCCCATTGCTTTGTACCATGCCAAGTGCCCCTGTGTTTGAGCCCATGCCTGTTGTGGTGAAGCCCAACCGGGCAAAGGGTTTGAGGGTGCAACATACCGTGCGATTTGTGTTGCCACAACCAGTCCGATATTTCCCTTTCTTAGCTCTGGTAATGATACGGTTGCTTTGCCTCTGTCGGGCTTATCCTTCATGCCTTTCTCTCTTTCATTAATGGATGAAACGGATTGCCGTAAATCGCGGTTCCATTCCATTGCATTCATGCTTAAATCGAGATGTGCGTCAATGATAAAAGGAGATGTTTTCAAGTTGATTATTTGAATGATGGTTGAGAGATAATTTGAAGTTTGTTTTTGCCCAATTAATTTCAGAACCTACCTGCCGGTAGGCAGGCGTTGAACGGAGCGTCGCAAGAGAAGATACATCGGAGTTACAAACGCTTGTAACATAAAATTGTATTTTGTATTCTGTATTGTTTGCCTTCTTGTTTCTTGTATTCTTGAACCTTGCTCCTTGCTTTTTAAATGCGGATGCTTCTGTCGCGTGCAATCACTTTCCATTTGTCAATAATGCGGTTTTGTTTTGCCACAAAAGCGGTATCGTACAAAGCCACCGTTGGACAAATGTGAACGGGTACGCCATATAGCACAGTGCCGGTTTTGTAAGAATGATTAAGCGGCACTTTCAGCACCAAATGTTCTTCGCTTTGCGAGGTTGGAATCGTGTTGGGTGCGTTCAAAAAATGAACACGTGGCAACGGGTTTTCAGCAGCTACCGATTTGTGCCCCAGATCAACACAAATTGTTTCTTTATCTATCACTGAAATCACTCTTGTTACCACTAAAGCTGCATATTCGAACGGCTCGTCAGGCAAAGCATGATGATAACCCCAATCCGAAAAAACAAAAGTGCCGGGGCTGCATTCAATATACGCTTCCCGTTGCGCATGAACAGGGAATGTTGGTGTGCCACCTGCAACAATTTTTATGGAATGGTTGAATAACTGTAACGCTTGCCGGTAAAGGCTTTCAACGGGTTCAAAAGCTGCATCGCTGTTGTGCTTGCGAAGGGCAAAACCGCTGTCTCGGATATGACCATCGTACACATGAATGCCTGTGAAATGCAAGCTTGATAACTCTTTTAAAAATTGAATAAAAACAAACCCTTTGTGAGTAGAAATACCAGTGCGGTTCATGCCAACGTTCACGTCAACATAAACAGAAAGCACAATGTTATTTTGCTTGCACAAATCATTCATGCGTTGTGCCGTTTCAGCATCATCAACAATAGAGGAAAAGTGCGTTTGCGGATAGGTTTTTATCAATGAAATCAAACGCTGCATTTTAGGACCAACAGGCTGGTAAGAAAGCAGCACATCGGGTGCATTTATCAACCCTAACATTTCGGCTTCGGCAATGGTTGCGCACTTGAATTTGGTGATGCCGGCTTCCATCATCATCGTGCACACTTCGCGCATTTTGTTGGTTTTTACATGCGGTCGCAAACGGTTTACATCGCTAACAATTTCTTTCGCTAACGCAATGTTTTTTTCAACTCTATCAGGATATACAACAAGCAGAGGTGAATCATACTCATCAATGTTATCAATTACAAACCAATCGTTCTTCATTTGTTTTTATCGCTTTTTTATACCAGTTCAAACAGGGCTTCTATTTCAACCGGAATGTTATCCGGCAACGAACCCATACCAACGGCACTACGTACGCCAACGCCAGCCTCATCGCCCCAAATTTGTGCAAACAATTCGCTGCAACCATTGATGACATAAGGATGATAAAGAAAATCGGGCGTGCCGTTCACCATGCCCAATACTTTTATTACCCGCTTGATTTTGTTGAACGAACCGAGGTTGGTGCGTATAGTTGACAACATGGTTAAACCAACTTGTTTTGCTGCGCCTTTACCTTCGTCTTTATCCATGCTTTCGCCTACGCGACCAATGATAAGAGTGCCATCGTTCTGCACCGGACCATGACCTGATAAATACAAATAGTTGCCGTCCTGCAGGCAGGGTTTATAAACACCTTTCGGTGCCGGAGCAGGTGGTAATGTTAAATTCAATGCTGCAAAATTTGCATCAGCATTGTGTGATTCACTCATAGCTTTTTGTTTGAAAAATAAATGTAGTACAAGATTGCAAAGCGATAGCAAACGTTTGCCCCAAATTAGGGCAAAAACAAATCCTATTCAACGTCTTTTACGCAGCGAAAGCCAATGGTAGCGGCTCTGTCCATGCCCGGCGACATCAGCAAATATTTTTCATGCTTGTTCACTTCCTGTGCCTGCGGAAAATACCAGCCAGAAGTTTGCGCGTGATAATAACTGCCGCCCTTTACTACTGCCGATCGGGTATGCTCATCATCATATTCATCTGTCCATTGCCACACATTGCCTACCATGTTTTTTACACCAAACGGGCTTGCATCCTTTGAATACGCTGTTACGGCTGTTGGTTCGCGCATGTTACGGGTTGTATCGGCTGGCGGAATGAGAGAGCTATCGTATTGGTTTCCCCAGGGATACAATCTGCCGTCATTGCCTTGCGCAGCGTATTGCCATTCCCACTCGTGCGGAAGCCGTTTGCCAGCCCAGGCTGCATACACCCGCGCATCGTCAAGTGATACCCAGGTAACCGGCTTATCATCCCAACCCTTTGGATAGTTGCCCTCTTTCCAGTATTTCAAAAAGTTGTAATCGTCTTTTGGATGATAATGAGTAGCGTCTAAA
This sequence comes from Ilyomonas sp., assembly GCA_965277535.1. Lineage (GTDB taxonomy): Bacteria > Bacteroidota > Bacteroidia > Chitinophagales > Chitinophagaceae > Ilyomonas. Next base: position 356,665 of record OZ255825.1, read on the forward strand.
AATTGCTTGTATTGTTGATTGGTAACCGGGCATTCATCCATGTAAAAAGAAGGCAGGTTCATAGTATGTGTATGCGAGCGTTGCGGATGCGATTCCAAGGGATATTGTACACCAACAGCATCGGGCAAGTCGTTGCCTTCTATCATTACGCCATCCGTTTTAAACAGGTAATTCTTGGCTGCCGGAATTAGTATCATGCCATCTGGTTTTGCTGTTGCAGGTTTTGTTTTTGAGATGGCTATAATCTTTTGTGACAAAGGCTTCCAGCTTGTTGAATAAAAGTGCAACGGGTGTATTGCAAAGGTTTTCATTTGTTGTAAAAATGATGCAAAAACAACATCGTTTTTCGCTTCTTTAGTTACCAGCAAAGCGCTAAATCCATTGCCTTCTATATTGAAAGAAAGCGTTGCTTTACCATTCTTAGAATCGGGTTGGATTTCAACACCATTCCATACATTATAGTAGTGATAAGATGGTTTGCTATCAAGCGTAATTTGTGCACCTTTTTTATCGGTACTATCTCTGTTGACAAATGTATAAATCGTTTTGGTTTTATCGGAAAAACGCGGGGCAAACACACCGCTTTGCAACACCGGAATGTGTGGTTCCCATTCCGTATCACTCCATATATCAGGAAAGCTTCGATAAATAAATGCAATGTGTCTTATCGCTTCTGCGTACCTGTCGGGAATTTGATTCCAAATACCCCAAACATTTTCCCAGCTATTATAGCCGATGCCATTGAAAAATGCATATTGCAAATCATCAGTTTTATCAATTGCCCAACGGTCGGTAAGAGACACCTGATGGCGCGGCTCTATCCATTTATAAAGGCTCACAGCAGGCACATAACCAAAATGGGGCGAATCCCAGTTTTTCCAGTAATAACCCCAACTCATTGTGTTCCATTCCAGCATTTTTAAATTGGATAAATTCACTTCAGGCTGCAACGCGATGTGATAATTCAGGCTGTCGCAAGCGTCTTCAAAATCTTCTGTTATGCCATTCATAGTATCGCCATTCATGCCATCGGCACCCAGTTCTTTCATCTCTTTTATCAAAGCCATTGCCATTGCTTCGTTTATTGGTTGTGTGCCTCTGTCCCAAATCATAATCGGAAAGAAAACCTTCACACCGCGGCGACGAAAATCCTGTATCATTTGCCGGATGCCTTCTTTACCACCCGGCATGGCAGCCACCAAATCAAACTGGTTGCGATTGTCGGCACCGATGTTAGGATACGTTGGCCAAATAAGCACCGCATCAATACCGCCATATCGTTTCATTAAATCGTTCAAATACTTGTCCACTGTGTATTTGCGGGCAATGGGATCATAAAAATAACGGTCGTGCGCCATCATCTGCACATAGATGAATGTATGCTTTGTCCAACTCAGTTCGGGACGTTTGTAGTTGTCATCTTTGTAGTGCACCTTTTGTTTTTGCTCAATTTTCCATTGCGTAATGGAGTCCAACCATTCATTTCGTTGCAAAGTATTTAGGGGTGGCGCAATCAGTTCACTTGCTGCTCCCTGCAGCCTGATGTTTTGTGCATGAAGGATAGCCATCAGTAAGACGAAAAAAATTGTGATGAGAGCTTTCATTTATAGAAGAAATTTGAATAAGCTAAGTAATTTATTTTTTCAGTTCCAGCAAGCATAAAAACATTTCAGCAGTCTGCCATGTATGCGATGATGAAGTCTTGGCTGAAGCATACCTATCTTTAATTTTATTCATTCCTTTATAATTAGTCTGACTGGCTTCTGTTTCCCATGTGAACGGATAATCTTCCTCTGAAAAGAGACAACGTTTGGTATGATGGAAATGCGCAACTGTCCAATCAATGTAAGGATAAAAATTGCTATCCTTTCTTTGAAAATATGGGTCTTTTGCTCTGTTCTTGTATGTGTCTTTACCTGTCTGATTGCCGGTGATAATTTTGCTTTGATTGCTCGGCTTCTTTCCACCATTTGATTTGCGAAAAAGCATTTATGCAAATGCATATCCAAACTGCGATGCTAAGAATCAATCGGGAAAACAGCTTCATGCTTTGAAATTGAAACGTTTGTTTTTACAACAATTTCAAGTGTTATTTTACAGATTGCCGGCTGTTGTTCACGCCTTCTTCCCAGCCTGTTTCTTTTAAAGCCGGATCGGCCTCTTTCTTCAAAAAATCAGCTTCAGAGAGGGAAGCTGCATCCCAGTTCAATATGGCTTCGTCCGGCACCACATCAACGGGAATATGCCACGACGCTGAAGTTTCGTTGTAAGCTAAATTCGATTGCAGGCTATAACATGAAATCAAAGACCAGCGCGGGTTTGCAGATAAGTTGGCTTCTGAGCGATGGAGAAGATTCGGATGAAAAAACAAAGCATCGCCCCCTTCTAATTCTGTATATACCAATGGCATTGTTTGCAAAGCATTGTTCACCATTGTCATATCAGCGCCCACTTGCTCACCTGCAAAACCATGATTCACTCTACCCATTTTCTGAGAGCCTTCGATTACTTGCAAACAACCGTTTTCTTTGTTGGCTCCAGTTAACGCAATCATTACACTAATCAGTTCGTCGGGAAACATAAATTGGTTTTTATACCAATAACCATAATCCTGATGCCATTCCCAGGCACCGCCCACACGCGGCTCTTTCTGCATTAGCTTGGAATGAAAATGGCAAACAGGGGCTTTATTACCCAGTAATTGCTGAACGGCGCTTATCATTTTTTCGCTGCGCGTTAAGTAACCAAACACATCATTGCCCGGTGTAAACCAAAGAGACAGTCTTGTTTTTTTACCTGATTGATCATTCAAATCAAGCGCATTCTTTTTCATTGCATCATCCTGCAAAGCAGTTTGGTAGAGCTTGTTGATTTGTTCTTTTGAACAAAAATTTTTTACAACAACATATCCTTGTTCGTAGTAAGATTTGATTTGCTCCGGAGATAAAATGGAAGAAAGCATATCGTTATTTTTATAGTTGCGAAGGTGATATTATTTGTTCATTTCTCAATTGTCGTTCTAACAAAGTGCAATTGAATTGTATACGCAAAACAAAAAGTTTCAGTTATCGTTCAGGAACCATTAAAACCGCATCAGCAGCCAGTTTGCCACTTGCTTTGTTTGCAGAAATGATAATAGAAATTTGGTTTCTTTTTATAAATGTTTCTTCGCCAACATATATCCATTCACCACTGGTTTGTCCTTCAATATTTTTTGGTGAAGACACAAAATAGCTTTTGGTTTTGCCCATATTTTGAACTACTACAGTTATTTTATCCGCAGCATTATCAATGAGAGGCAAATAAATGTACAACTTATACTTTCCTGTGGTTACAACTTTGGGCGTATAAGTTACTGATTGCTTACTGTTGTTGGTTGTGAGAAGATACGAAGCACCATAGCCGCCGCTCGTTTTTCGTTGCCACGCTCCTCCAATTTTTACATGTAAACTGTCATCATCGTCAACTAAAATTTCCGGCGTGCTGCCATCGGCAAGCGGATTGTTCCGTAATGATGCTTGTAACTTATTTACATCAACTTTTTGAACGCTTTTGTTTTCATCTATCGCCATGCAAGCCGCAACAGCACACGATTGTGCCAGCACCATAAACACCGGCTCCATTCGGATGGAGCCATACGCAATATGGCTGGCGCTTAAGCACACCGGCACCAATACATTTTTACATTCAGCCTCTTTGGGAATGAGTGCGCGATACGAAACAGGATACGGACCAAAACCTCCTTTTTGCACATCTCCTTCGTTTTTTACCATACCGTTTACAACGAGGCGTTCGCAATTGTGCGAGTCCATTGTATAAGCTGCCAAACCCACGCTATCACTTACTTTCAGCCTGCCTTCACAGTTCGCTTGCGTCATCACATAATCGCCAATCATGCGCCTGCTTTCGCGAATATAAAGCTGCGGACTAAAGTTATTATCATCTGTCCATTCATCTTTTGGATAGCCCCATTGCTCTATTTCACCACGCATTAATTTAGGAACACGTACGTCATTGCCAACAAACCAAAGCAAGCCTTTGGTATATGCTTCATGTTGTTGAATGATGCTTTTTCTTTCGTCATAATTTGCATCTGGGTAATTGTAATTTTCACCAATCATATCGGTTGAAAAACCACCATTGTTATTGATGTCGGTTTTGTTGTTTGGCATCATTCCAAAGAAAAAATAATCACTCAGTTTTTGTTTGTTGGGTTGTGCTTTTATCAGACGCAACAAGAGCTCGTAATGCGAAGAATCGTAGCCTTGGGGTTTTGTTATCGGTACTTTGTTCTGTGGATTGTTGGTTAAACAAATTCGATAATTATATGCCTGAATTTGCTTGTTTCCCGTACCATTGGGCAGCAATTGATTTGCACTAATTCCCCACAGTAAACCACTGGTTGAATCACCCTCTGTTTTATACGGACTGACACCATCGGGAAACTGGTGTTTGTCTAACAACTGCACACCATTCCATGTTTCGTTGTAAGTGCTGTTGTCTTCTCTTCCGGTTGTGTACGATATGCCTGCGCGTGCCATCAAATCCCCTTCATAACTGCAATCAATAAACATTTTTGCAGTGATGGTTTTGTTGGTTGATGAAGAAGGAAGGGCGCTGCTTTCTACCACAATGCTTTTTATCCAGCCGTTTTGTTTTGCCACTTTTATAATGCGATGTTCATACAACACCTGCACCCTGGCTTCTTTAATATAATCATTAAAAATAGCTTCTGCCACATGCGGCTCAAATATCCATTGTTCAAACTTTTCATAATGTTTGCCCATGCGCCGGTAAAAGTCTCTCGACAAGCCGGTAATGGCATATTTATTACCAATATCGGTATAGCCCAAACCGCCGGAAGTGGAGCCTCCCAAGTGTTTGCCTGGTTCTATCAGGATTACCTTTTTACCCATCTTTGCAGTTGTATAAGCAGCTATCACACCGGCAGAAGTGCCACCATACACACAAACATCATATTGCGCAAAAGCATGAATGGCTATAAAAAATAAGGCAAAAACAAATGTCCCTTTCATCATAAAATGAAGATAAGAATTGATTGTTTTGAAAGACAAGAAACAAAAGAAAATTCATCGTTTATACAAACCTCATTGATGATTGAACTGTAACGATTAACGATTCTCGTTTACAAATTAGCTTCATTGGTTTGCCATAAATATTCTATTTTAACACCCACATTTGAAATCAAAAACTTGTCGTATGTCAAACCAACACAATGCCTCTTCGCGAAGAAAATTTTTACAACAGATCGGCGCCACTTCTTTATTGGCGGCCGTATCGCCGCTAAGTAGTATGGCGGCTAAAGAAAAAGCCGAGCAACGAACTTTATTTTATGAAAAAAGAATTTCACCCAACGATAAAATCAAGTTGGCAGTCATTGGTTTTGGCATACAAGGTCATTCGGATTTAGATACAGCCTTGAAAGTACCGGGCGTAGAACTGGCGGGCATTTGTGACTTGTACACAGGTCGCCTTCAGAATGCAAAAGAGATGTATGGTAACGATTTATTTACTACGCGCAACTACCAGGAAATATTAGATAAGAAAGACGTAGATGCAGTGATCATTGCTACTGCCGATTGCTGGCACGCACGTATTACCAAAGAGGCGTTGCAAAAAGGGAAAGCTGTCTATTGCGAGAAACCGATGGTGTATAAAATAAGTGAAGGACAAGACGTAGTAAATACGCAAAAACAAACCGGCAAAGTGTTGCAGGTAGGCAGTCAACGCGTGAGCAGCATTGCATTTGCAAAAGCAAAAGAATTGCTTGCGGCAGGTGAGATTGGAAAACTAAATATGGTGAATGCTGTGTACGACAGGCAAAGCGCCATTGGTGCGTGGGAATACACCATTCCGCCGGATGCTTCGCCGGAAACTACCGATTGGAACAAGTACATAGAAGGTTTGAACAAGATGCCATTTGATGCTAAAAAGTTTTTCTGGTGGCGTGCTTTCCGTGAAGTAGGAACCGGCGTTGCCGGCGATTTGTTTATTCATTTGTTGAGTGGAACGCATTTTATCACCAATTCAAAAGGTCCGCAAAACATATACAGCAGCGGGCAATTGTGCTATTGGAAAGATGGCAGAAACATGCCTGATGTAATGACCGGCATTATGCAATATGGCGATACACCAGAGCATCCACCGTTTCAATTGACCTTGCAGGTGAACTTTATCAGCGGAACGGGCGGTGAAGAAAGCACGCGGTTTATCGGCTCGGAAGGTGTGATGGTAGTAACCGATAATAACCTTACGGTGCATCATAGCCTGTTGCCCGAAGCGCCTGGCTTTGGTGGTTATGATTCGGTATTTACTTTCCCTAAACAAATGCAGCAGGACATGCAAAAAGCTTACGATGCCAAGTGGACAACGGCGCAAAAAACCCGACCACAAAAAGCCGATGTTAACTTTAAAGCACCCGAAGGCTATAGCGACCATTTAGATCATTTTACTAACTTCTTTGATTCAATAAGAACAAACAAGCCGGTGGTGGAAGATGCAGTGTTTGGGTTCCGCGCGGCGGCTCCTGCCCTATCGTGCAACGAAAGTTATTTTACGAAGAAAATTATCAATTGGGATCCCGTGAATATGAAGCTGGTGTAGTGTTGTCGTTTAAAAAAGCAGTCTTATTTTGTTGGTGCAACATAAGACTGCTTTTTTGTTGAAGCAGATAAAGAAAATATGGCAGATAAACTGGCTTTGCGAAAGAGAAAAATAAATATGCGAAATGCGCGAGAATGAGATAAAGGCCTGAAAACCAGTAGAAAGTTTTCTTTATTCGCAATTAATATAACAAAGAAATTTTCGTACACATTTGAGTTGGCTGGCATTTAAAATCGAGGTTGAAAAGCTTTGGTATGGATAGAAAGTTAGAACTTCATCAAAAGGAAATACTTAAAAAATTTATAACGACTTTTTTACTACAACGAGGTAATAAACGAAAAGGTTCAAAAAACGAAATTGAATATATCGGCACAACTCTCGATAGAATTTTTCATAAGTATTTCAATTTTCACATTACTATCAAACACGTCCTTGACGCTTTTGAAGAATTGCAGTATCCCATCTTCCTGAAAAAAAGTGAGTGGGACGCTGACAAAAAAGAACATATACCATCAAATACAGGAACATACATTAGGTTGGACAATGTCTATAAAGACTATGACGCTTTTTATATTTACGTTGACATTGACCCTGTCATCGTTGGACAACTACGTTTAGTGACATCTGGGCTTCCGCCACAAACAAACAAAGAACGACACGATGAAAAAGTAGAAATGACCAAGCGAATTCATTTATTCAAGCAGACGATTATGGACAGATTAAACGCCAGCTAACAGGAGTTTTGTGTCAGCGGGGCATAATTTATCTTCCGTTCGGTATTCGGCTGACTAACAAAAATGCCATCACAATACAAAGCCAAAGTCGTTGGCTACTCCTTTCTATTCAATTACACCCTTACACGATTTCCAAAGCCACTGCAACGAGCACCCTCAAAATATCCACAAAAACAAAAAAGCCACGGGAACGTGGCTTTCAGTCAAAGCAGAGGGTAGGATTGTTAGTCTGTCAATATTTGAATTATTGAATTTAATTTTGCCAATCATTCAGAGAAACATTTTTCCATAGTACTGCACTTTCCCTTTTGTGCTTATATCCAATACAATGCTCGGTTTGTTTGGTTTCGTGAGCGAAACATAAAATCCGAAATAACCAGTTTTGTCAATAAACATCATTGTTTCCTGCGGTGTATAGCTGCCAAACTTCTTTTTCATAGTTTCTAAAGACTTAGCAGGCAAATCGGTCAGCGACATCGGAATTGAAAAACCAATCAGTTCTTCCGTTTCAACATCATAAAATGCTTTAATTGCATTTCCATTTAAGTTGAACGATGTGGTGGTAAACGCACCGTTATTACTTGTTGTACTGCTTTGCGCAGTTTTTGAAGCGGTAATCAATCCTTTTACCAGCTTTGTGTTCTTATCGGCTGCTTTGCCATAAGAAGTGAGCGCCAATGCAATTAGCAAGGCTGCGGTGAAGATTAGCTTTTTCATGTTTGTAAAGGGTTTAATTTGTTTGAAAAAATTTCAGTAACACATTTTATACATAATGAATCGGAATGGAAAGAGGAAAGGAAACAGGCAACTAATATTTTTTCTTTCTCAATCAACTTCCTTAAGCAGTAAAAACACTAAAGTAAAAGATAAGCAAAAGTTACGCTTGCAATCTTTTTAGATATTACATAAAGTAATTAGATTTGTTGCGTTAAAGCAGAACCTTGAAAACGTCCGATACCCAGATTATTAGTAAGCTAACAGCGGGTTATCCCGAACGCACCAAACAGGAAAAAATACTGTATGATGAATATTTCTATTTTGTAAATGAAGGTTGTCGCAAATACAATCTCATGTATGAAGATAGTTTTAGCGCTTACAGTGATGCCTTTTTATCGGCGTTACTCAATATTATAAACGGACGTTTCGATGGGCGCTCGTCCATTAAAACGTATCTGTTTCAAATTTTTTCTAACAAATGTATTGACCTCATTCGAAAAAATACGACCAATAAACAGCAGGTGTTTAAAACAACGGAATTGCCAGATATGATGAACCAATTGCCCGATGCAGCGAAAACGGCAGTTGAAAAGATGATGAATCAGGAACAAAGAAAAATGGTCAAAGAAATGATGGATACCATCGGTGCACGCTGCAAGGAGTTATTGCTCCTTTTTGAAGATGGCTACACCGATAAGGAAATTGCCGAACACCTGAATTACAACAATGCAGCCGTTGTAAAAACAACGCGGCTGCGCTGCCTGGACAAATTGAGAGAGAAAGTAAAACCGGCTTCTGTAAGCAGGTAATAAAAGTACAAAGCAGGAACAAAGAGTCGTAATTTTTAAAACCGGAAGTATGAGTGAAACATTGGATTACATTGATGCCTATTTTAATAAGGCGTTGAATGAAGAGGAACGAAAGCAGTTTGAAGCCCGTTGCAGTACCGATGATGATTTTGCCAGAGATGTGGCTTTTTATATTACAGCGAGAGATGTGGCACGGCAAGCGTTATTACGGCAAAAACAACAATGGAAAACGACAAACGAAACGGCGCCTGTAAGACCCAAAACTAAGCCACTTGTGCTACGATGGATACCTTATGCAGCAGCAGCGTGTTTGGTTTTTGTAATGGCATTTTATTTCTTATTTTCGTCAAACAATTCAAGACAATTAGCCAATCGTTTTATAGAAGAAAAATATAGTCATCTAAGTCTTTTAATGGATGCTTCGAGAGATAGTATGCAGCTTGGAATGGATGCTTACAACAAAAAAAATTATAAAAAAGCCATTACCTACTTTGATGGTTTACGAATGAGAGACTCATTGAACAGCGATGCTAAAAGATTTGCCGGGGTTGTTTACCTGCAATTGAAGGATTACGACAAAGCATTACAATGTTTTCAAGAACTGTCTGCCTTGAAAGGATTCAGCAATAGTGGCGATTTTTTACAAGCCACAACATTGTTAGAACGCAATACAAACGGTGATAAAGAAGCTGCTAAAGCATTGCTGGAAAAAGTGGTAAAAGAAAACGAAGACGAAAATGATATAGCGAAGAAGATGTTGGAAAAGTGGTGAGTAGCTATCCTTACAACATTGTTTGATAAAGAAAATGCCTGTGTTCTCAATTGTATGAGGTTTGTATGGTAAAGTAATAATCAAAAGTAAAAAAGGGGTTGTTAACTATTGCGAAGCCAACTGTATTCTTTTAATTTTTATTTTTGAATTTGTTTTCATCATACATTTTATACTACCACCAAAAAGTACAATTTAATAATAATTTTTTTTCTCATTACTTAAATATTTCTATTATGAAAACGCTAAGTGCAGTAAACAAAGACTTGACTAAGGTGGATAATGACAATGAATCAGTCGACGAAACCTTAGAAGCAAATGAAGCCAGTGTAACGACCAAATCCGGCGGAATTAGTACTGGTGGAACTACACCGCCAGCACCGGGTACCAAATAAACATCTCTCTTTTTATAGTAAAATGTAAAGGAGTTGCCATCATGTAATCTAAGTACAATTACCTTCATAAAATAAAACGTTCAACCATGGATAAGCAAACTACAATTAGTAAAGAAATACCGCCACCTAATGGACCAGGTAATGGTGGTACGTGGCCCCCAGGTACCGGACCAAAAATTGCGCTTGTTCTCCTTGTCCTTATTGTTATTGAATTGGCTTACTTGTGCATAGTTATAACCAATGCATCCCGAAATTTTAATAGTCCCACTACAAATACTAATGGAAATCGGGTTCTGACTCAACCGTAGTGCCACTAAGACCATTGAAATAAAGTGCCCGGAAAAAACTGAAAATTGATACACCAACTAAAAAATATTGTTCTGGTGCATTTTATTTTTTTGTTTTCATTGCAATGCTTTTCAAAAAATTGTAATGATTCGGCTACTGTTTATAACCAGGTTAAGTGTATAATAAACTCTTCCATTCCCGATAAAAGAAAATTATATGCCTTGCAAAGTTTAAAGAACGGAATTGATATACACCACAACAGAGTTGATTCAGGTTATGTATATTTACTAACAAAACTTTCAAAATACTATTTTATAGTAAATCAAACAATAGACTCGGCTATACAATATAATCTACTTGCAATCGAAATAAATAATTCTATTCAATTTAAACTCTCAAATTATAAACTCGTAAATGCTTATTATAATCTTGGAGTTTATTATTGGGAACAGCAACATAACAGTGTAGGACTTTTTTATTTTGATACCGTTATTCTTTTCAATTTTAAATATGATCCCGACAATTACTTATTTGATGCCAGGTTGTATCGAGCGAGCATTTATTTTTTTAAAGGCGATTATCAAAACGCAATTAATGAATATGAAGTTATCATTAACAATGATAGCTTAAAAAATAATAACGATTCCTCTTATCTTATTACATCACTTAATTTTCAGGCGCAAGCCTATTTATTTCAAAACGAATGGGTGCAGGCGCTTGCTAAAGTAGAAGAGGTATTGCCACTCGCCAAACAAAAACAACTTCGTTATGATTTGGCTACAGCTTATAAAACCAAAGCCTTCATACTTGAAAAACAGCAAAAATATAGTCAGTCAGAATTTAATTTTATAAGCGCTATAAAGGAAAGAATGAGTTTTGAAGAAAAAATCAATAAGCTTAAAAATGGCGCCATTGCCAGAGATTATAATGATTTGGGTAATTTCTATCAAAGAAGCTTAGAAAACTATGGCAAGGCAGACGAATGCTATCGTACTACTATAAAATATGCTAACAAAATAAGTGATAAAAATGAATGTGCTTCAACGTTATTTATGGCATATGAAAACTTAGCTATGAATGCTGTTAAGAAAAATGAAATCAACAAAGCCACCCAATATTATCAAACTTCTCTTGCGTCTATAAACCTTGTAACTTCTAACTTCTTGTTCAACAATCCTACCGCTGACCAACTGATTGCATCTGTTCAGAATGATGAGCTTACTACCAGTTTTCTCTTTGGAAAAGTAAATTTGCTATTGAAGTTATATAACAAAAACAAAAACAAAATTTACCTAAAGGCTTGTTTGGAAACAGCGTTATTTGCTGATTCGGTAATTACACAAATGCGATATCAACAAGTTGAAGAAAAAAGTAAACTCTACTGGAGAAATGAAACCAGAGACTTTTTTAATAGTGTTATTGAAACTTGCTATTTATCTGCTGATGCGAACAAGGCATTTTATTTTTTAGAAAGGAGTCGTGCTGTGTTGTTAAACGATCAATTGAGCGAGTTAGATGCATCTTCAACCTTATCTTCAGAAGATACTCAAGAAAAAGAAAAGTTGGAAACAAAACTTGTACAATTGCAGCAACAACTTTTAGTGCAAACGCCTTCTTCAAGTGCATATTATGAGGTAGAAAAAAAAGCATTACAAACCAAAGATTCGCTCGAGCACTTCATCAAATCTCTCGAAAAAAAATATCCTCTTTACTATCAATACAAATATGCTGACGATGTTCCTTCGCTTCAATCGCTACAAAAATATGTGATGCAACACAACCAAAGCTTCGTGTATTATTTCATGAATGATTCTGCTATGTATGCACTGGCAATCACAAAAAATAAAACCAACTTTATAAAAATACCAGCAAGCGATTTTAATAACCAACAATTATTTCAGTTTATCAGGCTTTGCAGCGATAAACAACAACTCAACGGCAACTATCCTCTGTATTGCTCCTTATCACAAACCATCTACAAAAAATTATTTGAGCTGTTACAAATACCAAAAGGGAATGTTGCCATTTGCACCGACAATTTTTTCATTCCTTTTGAAGCGTTGTGCAGTGATGACAAGGGAAAAGATTTTTTGCTGAACGACTACAATTTTAGTTATGTCTACTCAGCACGTTCCCTGATGAAGCCGTTTGCAACAAAAGCTGCAAGTGGCGATTTCATTGGGTTTGCGCCGGTTTCGTTTTCGTCTTCATTGGCTGTTCCTGATTTGCAGCAATCTGCCACTGCACTACAAAACACAGCTCAATTTTACAGTAACTCTACTTTGTTCATAGGAGAACAAGCTTCGCGGCAAAGCTTTTTTAGCAATGCTTCTAAATATTCAGTTGTTACCATATTTTCACATGCCAAAGCCGATACCACCGATGCCGAGCCAGAACTGTTTATGCAGGATGCTGTGATTCATCTTTCTGAACTACAACGGCTCAACAATCCTTCCATTCAATTTGTTTTATTGAGCGCCTGCCAAACCAATATTGGTAAGAATGCAACCGGCGAAGGGATTTACAGTTTGGCAAGAGGTTTTGCATCAGCCGGCATTTCAGCAGTATCAGCTACTTTATGGAAAGCCGATGAAGAAGCCATTTATCAAATTTCAACCAAGTTCAACGAATATCTATCGCAAGGCATGAACAAAAGTGAGGCCTTGCAAAAAGCAAAATTGTGGTATTTACAAAACGCCGATCATGAACATACTATGCCTTATTATTGGGCAAATATGGTGCTGATAGGAAGTTCGCAACCTATTGTTCTTACAAGCTCAAGCCATTTGTGGTTATGGGTTTCAGCGATTGTTGTTGGGTTTGTTTTTACCGCTTTTTTGGTTTACCGCTTCTCTTTTAAAAACAAAAGAATTACAACTCCAAACAACAAATAAATTCGGGCAAAACCAAACCTTTAAATGTTCCCTTTCTTCAATTCATCAACCGCATAATTGGCTGCACGTGCTGTTAATGCCATAAAAGTTAACGATGGATTTTGTGTAGAAGTCGAGGTCATGCAGGCGCCATCCGTTACAAACACATTCAGGCAATTGTGAAACTGGTTGTGCGCATTCAACAATGATGTTTTTGGGTCTTTACCCATTCGGCATCCGCCCATTTCATGAATGTCCAAACCCGGCGCCTGTTGGCTATTGTGTGTGGCAATGTCATTGCAGCCCGCTTTATCAAACATTTCGGAAGCAGTTGTAAAAAAGTCGTTCATACTTTTTACATCATTATCGTCATAATCTATAGACGTTATCAACTGCGGAATGCCCCATGCATCTACTTTGTCTTTGCTTAACCGAAGATGATTCGTTTCTTTAGGTATGGTTTCGCCCTGCATCATCACACTCACATACCAGTTGCCGGCTTCGCTGATGGCATCTTTAAAATCACCGCCAATTCCATCTTCATGAACCTGGGCCCTGCCTGCACCAAAAAAGGTCATGTAGCCGCGCAAAAAATCGGTTTCCTGTTTATGCACATTTCTAAAGTTGGGCATCATAGGTTGGGTAGGTCGCCTGCCTAAATAATATTTGTCCTGTGGTCCGTCGTACGATGCGCTTACCGTGCCGCGATAATTGTGAAAAGCAACGTATTTGCCCAGCAAACCATTGTCGTTTCCAAAGCCATTGGGGAAGCGCAAAGAGGTTGAATTGAGTAATAGTAAATTGCTGTTTAAACAAGCTGCATTTACAAAAATGACCGGAGCAAAATATTCAGTAGCCTCCTTTGTTTTTGCATCAATGACATGCACGCCGGTTGCTTTTCCCCTCTTATCATCATAAAGAATGGAATGCACAACGCTATCCGTTGCAATGGTAAGATTGCCCGTTTTTAAAGCCCAGGGAATGGTGGAAGAATTAGAACTGAAATAGCCGCCGTAAGGGCATCCACGCTCACACATGCTGCGCGCCTGGCATTGATTTCTGCCTTGTTCAACATGCACTTGTTGAGGCTTCGTTAGGTGTGCACATCTGCCTTGCACTACAAACCTGTCTTTGTAATTGCTTCTTATGTTTTGAGTGATCTCTTTCTCCACCACATTCATTTCCCAAGGCGGAAGAAATTCGCCATCCGGCAAAGTATCTACGCCATCTTTGTTTCCGCTGATGCCGGCAAATTTCTCAACATAAGAATACCAGGGCGCAAGGTCTTCATAACGGATGGGCCAATCCACGGCAAAACCATCGCGTGCCGGACCTTCAAAGTCGTATTTACTCCAGCGTTGTGTTTGTCTTGCCCACAACAAACTTTTGCCGCCCACCTGGTAGCCGCGAATCCAATCGTAAGGCTTTTCCTGTATGTAAGGATGTTCGGTGTCTTTTACAAAAAAGTGTTGCGAAGTTTCATTAAAGGCATAACAACGGCTTACCACAGGGTTGGCTTCTGTGATGGCTAACGGCATTTTTTCGTGGTGCGGAAATTCCCAGGGCGCTTTGGTTGCGGTGGGATAATCCTTTAAATGCACCACATTTCTGCCACGTTCAACCATTAATGTTTTCAAGCCGCGGTCGCAGAGTTCTTTGGCAGCCCAGCCACCGCTGATGCCGCTGCCAATAACAATGGCATCGTACGAGTTTTGTTTTACTCCTTTTGTGTTGATGTATGCAGTAGAATCGTTTGGCATAAGCAATCTGATTTTTTGTACGTTTCAAAAGTAAAGAAAGCTATGAGTTGTGAAGGGATTTTTAACTTGTGAATGGTGAGTAGTGAGTGAATAAAGCGAACAGATTCAATGGATGTAGACAGGATTTATTGTATTACACAGATGGCTTCGTTCCTCGCCATGACGATGCACTTTGGAATTGCTCAATATTTATTTAACTGCTGATGGGCTGCGGGATGTGCAGCAGCTACCCCGCTGAAGGTCTTGTGTAGCGCGGCTTTGCGGCGGAGTAGTGCAAACAGCCCGAACAAAAGTTCAATTAATAACTGAACAATCAGAGCCCCAAAATATGAACGAAAACAAACCTTCAAAAAATCAAACGAAAACAAATCATAAAATATCAACAAAAACAAATCCTTCCAATCCGTGCACGAAGTCCGTGTCATCCGTGTTCCATTCACATCATTTTACAAAACATTCAATATTCAATTAACCATATTCCATTGACAATCCCTTACCTTCGCCGCCCGAATTTCATTTTTTAACAAACAAAAACAGGGTAATGAACAATTATGAATTGATGGTGATTTTTACCCCTGTGCTTTCTGAAGACGAGTTTAAAACGGTTCAGAAAAAGTACACCGATTTCATTACAGAAAACGGTGGCGAAATTGTGCACAGCAATCCCTGGGGTTTAAAATCGCTGGCGTATCCTATACAAAAAAAGACTACCGGAATTTATTGGGTAGTTGAGTATAGTGCGCCATCCAGCTTCAATGAAAAGCTCAAAATTCAAATTCTGCGCGACGAGCAGGTAATGCGCTTTATGTACACAGCGTTAGACAAATATGCTGTGGAATACAACGCAAAAAAAAGAAACAACTTTTCACAACCTCAAAATGCGGAGGTAGAAAATGCCTAAAACAAACGACATTAAGTATTTAACCGCCATCAAACAGGAAAAACCAAAGAAGAAATTCAGCCGTTTTGAAAAGTATGGCATTAAATACATTGACTACAAAGACATTGAATTTTTAAAGAAATTCATTAACGAGCAAGGTAAAATTTTGCCGCGCCGTTTAAGTGGTAACTCTTTAAAATACCAGCGCAAAGTATCGGATGCCATTAAGAAAGCGCGCCAGATGGCGTTGCTGCCTTATGTAACTGATTTATTAAAATAATAGCTTCGAGCTATGAGCTTTGAGCTGCGAGAATGGCTCATAGCTCACGGCTCAAAGCTCATAGCTAAAACACAAATCATGCAAGTAATATTAGTTCAGGATGTAGATAACCTGGGCGGCGCCAATGAACTGGCAACTGTAAAAAACGGTTATGCCCGCAATTATCTCATTCCCAAAAAACTGGCGGTAGAAGCCAATTCTTCCAACCTGAAACAGTTGGAAGAAAAACAAAAAGTAAAAGCGAAGAAAGAAGCCGCAATGCTGGCTGAAATTAACAAGGTAATTGCTGTTTTGAAGGAATCGCCTGTTAAGGTAACTGCTAAAACAGGCACCAGCGGTAAAATATTTGGTTCGGTTACATCGTTACAGATAGCGAGAGCGATCCGCGATCAGAAAGGTTATGAAATTGACCGCAAACGCATTCACATTATAGACGACGTAAAAGAATTGGGAACCTACAAAGCCTCAGTGGATTTTGGTAATGGTAACAACACCGAAGTTGAATTTGAAGTGGTAGGTGAATAAACGAGTTATACTACTTATATCAATCAGCCTGCATCATTCCTGGTGCGGGCTTTTTCTTGACCACGATTTAGAGAGATTCTTCTGATTAGGAAGATTGTTTTATCTTTCGAAACAGATTTTATTCATCTTGCACATCTTCTTAATCTACCCAAATCACCTTTATCTTTACACCCTTTTCAAATCAAGAGTTTCAATGACGATTTCCTATAACTGGCTTCATGATTATCTTCCTCAAAACATAGAACCAGAGCAGCTTTCACATATTCTAACTTCCATTGGTTTGGAAGTAGAAAGTTTGGAAGAATACACCACCATCAAAGGCAATTTAGAAGGTCTGGTAGTTGGCGAAGTGCTTACCTGTGAGCGTCATCCCAATGCAGATAAATTAAAACTGACAACCGTAAATATTGGCAATGACCAACCACTTTATATTGTGTGTGGTGCGCCGAATGTTGCGGCAAAACAAAAAGTAATTGTGGCAATCATTGGTACAACAATTTATCCAACGAATGGTGAACCGATGACCATGAAAGCCGCGAAAATAAGAGGTGAACGAAGCGAAGGAATGATTTGCGCTGAGGATGAAATTGGTTTGGGTGCAAGTCATGCAGGTATTTTGGTTTTGCCGGAAAATGTTGAGGTCGGAATGTCAGCAAAAGAATACTTCAAGCCATATCATGATTGGATTTATGAAATTGGGTTAACGCCCAACCGCACTGATGCGATGAGTCATTTGGGTGTTGCAAAAGATGTGTGCGCTTACCTTTCCTATTATCAAAAAAAAGAGGTAAAACCAAACTTACCCTTTACTAAAAATTTTGATATTGATAACCATGATTTGCCAATACAAGTAACCGTTGAAAACACAACAGATTGCCCAAGATATTCTGGTGTAAGTATTTCTAATGTTACGGTACAACCGTCGCCTGATTGGTTGCAGAACAAACTAAAGGCAATCGGATTACGACCTATCAATAACATTGTTGACATCACCAATTTTATTTTGCATGAAACCGGACAACCACTTCACGCATTTGATGCCGACGCCATTGTGGGCAATCAGGTTATTATAAAAAATGAAAAAGAAGGCACACCTTTTATTACGTTGGATGGAGAAGAAAGAAAGCTACACAACTATGATTTGATGATATGTAACGCCACAGAAGGCATGTGCATTGCAGGTGTGTTTGGAGGCATAGAAAGTGGTGTAAAAACAACCACAAAAAACATTTTTTTAGAAAGCGCTTGTTTCAATTCAACCAGTATTCGCAGAACATCAGTGGCTCATAACTTACGAACCGATGCAGCTACACGCTTTGAAAAAGGCACCGATGTTTCGGCAACGGTAACAGTATTAGAACGTGCCGCTTTGTTAATAAAAGGGCTTGCCGGTGGTAAAATCAGCAGTGATGTGATTGATGTGTATGCACAACCCATACCGCAAAAACAAATTACGCTAACCTATTCTTATTTAAAAAAATTGAGCGGTAAAAACTATGAACCAAATGATGTAAAAACAATATTGCAAAGCTTAGGTTTTGTTATTACAGATGAAAACGCTGAAAGCCTTACTACGCTTGTGCCTTACAGCAAGGTAGATGTAAGCCTGCCGGCCGATTTGGTAGAAGAAATTGTTCGCATTGATGGTTTGGACAACATTGCGATTCCGGCTTCTATTACCATTACTCCGGCGAAAGAAACGCTTCATTTTAAAGAAGCGATAAAAGAAAAAATATCACAACAGTTAGCCGGCTTGGGCTTTTACGAAATGGTTACCAATTCCATTACCAACAGCAAATACTTTTCGGAAGATGTATTAGCCACCACCGTTAAAATGATGAATAATTTAAGTGCTGACTTGGATGTGTTGCGACCTTCCATGCTGCAAACCGGATTAGAAGCGATTGCTTACAACATCAATCGTAAAAACAACAACCTCCATTTTTTTGAGTGGGGCAAAACGTATAACACACAAGCAGTTGGCAATTATAAAGAACACGAACATCTGAGCTTATACATCACAGGCAATGCACACGAAGACGCATGGAATGAAAAGGCAAAACCTTTCAATTTATTTTCGCTGAAAGGCACTGTTAAAGCTATTTTTTCTGCAACACCATTACAAAATATTACGTTTGAAAATGATGCAGCGAATGACGAAACGCTAAACATCATTTACAATAAATATGGCTTAGGAACACTAACAAAAGTAAGCGCTAAAGAAGCCTTACAATTTGATATTAAACAGCCGGTTTATTTTGCCGATATTTATGTTGAAGATTGGTTGAAAGCGGCCCAGGCTGCAAAAATCACTTACAAAGAAGTGCCGCGCGTCCCTGCTGTTCAACGTGACCTGGCAATGATCGTAAACAAGAGTGTTAGCTATGCTGAAATTGAAGGAGTCATCAACAAACAAAAATTATCACGGCTTACCAACATGCGGTTGTTTGATATTTTTGAAAGTGAAAAATTAGGTGCCGAAAAGAAATCGCTTGCTATCAACTTCACTTTTTTAGATGAAGAAAAAACACTTACTGATAAAGAAATTGATGGTATGATGAACCGCATTATGCAAAGCCTTCAGACAGATGTAAATGCGGAAATCAGAAAATAATCTGTAAAACCAAATTTGTGCAGCAGCCCGATTTTCAAACGCAGTTACAAATGGTTCAGCATAAGCTGAAAGCGGTGCTGGATAAGCATTCTGCTTTGCAAAAAGAGGCCAGGCGTTTGCAAATAGAAAAAGAAAACCTGCAAAAACAAATCGCTTTTCAGAACGATCAGATCAAGCAATTGCAACAACAGAACGATGTGTTGAAATCGGGTATTCAGCACTGGCATCCCGAACAAAAAAAGTTATTTGTAAAACGGATTGATACTTATTTGAAAGAGATTGAAAAATGCCTGGCTTTGATTAATGATTGAAGTAGAAAGAAATGCAAAATACAGTTGTATGTTACGAGCTTTTGTAACTCCGGTTTGGCATCGTTGCGTCGCACTCTTCAACGCTTTTACAATAATTCAGCTTTGTGTAACATCATCAAAAAAATGGAAGAACTCATTGTTATTAATGTTGTCATTGCCGATAGAACGTATCGTTTAAAAACACGCCCGCAGGATGAAGAAACGATACGCAAAACGGCAAAGCTCATCAACGAAAAAATTGTTGAGTTCAGAACCGCTTTCGCTGGTAAGGACATGCAGGATTATGTTTCGATGGTGTTGCTTTGGTTTGCGGTAGAACAATCAAAACCCAATGGAAATGTGGTCGCTGAAAGTGAAGTTGATAAAGCACTTGAACAAATCAATACATTGCTTGACAAAGCGCTTTCATCCTGATAAAAATTTTCTTTTCCACTTGCATAATTAGTCGCCTCTCACTACGTTCTTATTCAAAATAACCTGCATGAAAAAATGTGTGAGTTGGTGCCTGCTGCTCACCTTGTTTATAGCCACTACTTCCTTCTTTGGCAAGGGTTCTTTTACATTTCCTACCTACTCTATTGTTATCGTTAAACACAATTATGAATTAAGAGTTTACGATTCCAAAGGCTGGCTGGCAACTTATCCTGTTGTTTTTGGCAATAAAGATTTACGGGATAAAATGATGGAAGGCGACCGGGAAACACCAGAAGGCGATTTTAAAATTATAAGCAAGCGCGTGCATGAAAAATGGTGCCGTATGTTAACGCTCGATTATCCCAACGGGGAAAGCATGGCTAAATTCATACAACGCAAACAACAAGGCATTATTCCTGCTAATGCAAAAATCGGCGGTGGCGTTGCCATTCACGGTACCTGGCCTCATGAGGATTATGCAATTGATAAGTATGACAACTGGACACAAGGTTGTATTAGCATGAAAAACGAAGATGTAATTGAATTATTTAACATGATTCCGGTAGGAACTGAAGTTTCTATTCGCAGATAATCAGGCAATTTTTGATTTTATGATTGCAGGAAACCACAACAGCAAAGGCATTCAGAGAAAGACTTAATATTACCAACAAATTGAAAATGGTATTATAACTCAATTTGTTCAGCCATCATCGGCGATAATGCAACACCCATTCCATTGCAAATAACAACCGCTGTAACCCTTGCTCCTACTGGTTTTATGAGCGGCTGCTTGTTTTCTGTAAAACCCATAACACCACTCCAGCGATAATCAATCTGGCAAGAATGTTTTGGCAAAATATGCACGTTTATAAACGCTTCTAATTTATCCTGTAATAAACGGGTAATATCAAAAGAAGAAGTGGCTTCTTCATCAAACGCATGATTGCGTGCACCACCCAATAACACCCTGTTTCCAACATTTCTGAAATAGTAAAAGCCTTCATCAAAATGAAACGTACCACGCAATGACAAGTTCTCAATTGGAGACGTAACGATGATTTGTCCTCGTGCTGGTTGTATGCCTATCTCAGGCAATAAATGATGGCTTAAAGCATTGGTGCAAATCAGCAATCGTGACGCTTTTATTTGAAGGTTTTCAGTAAAAGAAATGTTCACTTCGGCATCATTTTCTTCCCAGCGTTTTACATCTGCACCAAACATGATTTGTCCACCCAAAGCACGTATCTTATTTTGCAAGGCCAGCACTATTTTTCCACTATGCAAACCACCTTCACACTTGTTTTCTATCAAAGCATCGAAGCCGTGCAATCCTTGCAGGACAAGCTTTTTTGTGGCAAAAACAAAAGTGGCAGATTCACCGGTAATCGCTTTCATTCCTTCATTTAAAAATGGCATTTTTTCAATGACTTCCTCAATATTACTCATGTCGTTTTGAAAACATTCGTATCCGCCACAATTGTCATAGCCAATCGCTTCATCGCCCAATACACGCCTTATTTTTTGTATCCCTTTGTAGCGCAATTCTGCAAGTTGCCAGGCACGATTCTCACCCATCGTTTTCATGTCATGAAGCAGTTCCGTTGGGCTGCCAAAACAAGCGAAACCTGCATTGCGCGTGCTGGCACCGGTAGGAATAATTCCTTTGTCAACGATGAGTAATTGCAAAGAAGGATGTTGAATTAACAACTCATAAGCGCACCACAAACCCGCCAGTCCGCAGCCAACAATAACAACGTCTTTTCGGGCAAAAAAGCTTTCCTGTTCCCAGATGGAAATGTGCATGTTAGTTAGGTTTGAGCGGCGAGCTATGAGTTATAAGCTACAAGTTACAAGCTGAGAGTATTTGAAAAACATTCGATTCTATCAGCTCGAAGCTCATGGCTCACAACTCGTAGCTTTTAACTAAATAGATACTCAATATCTTCTTTTGTAAGGCTCTTTACGAATGTAGAATCATCAGAAATTAAATCAACAGCAAGAGCACGTTTCTTTTCCTGCAAAAGCAATATTTTGTCTTCCACTGTGTCTTTACAAATCATGCGATAGGCAAAGATATTTTTAGTTTGCCCGATGCGATGTGTGCGGTCAATTGCTTGTTGTTCTACGGCTGGGTTCCACCAAGGGTCAACAATATAAACATAATCGGCCGCTGTTAAATTCAAACCTACACCACCTGCTTTCAATGAAATTAAAAACACACGGCAATTGTCATCGTTTTGAAAGCGATTGATGGCTTTTTCTCTGTCGCCGGCCGAAGTGCTGCCATCAAAATATTCGTACTCAATTCCTAACTCTTTCATCTTCTCACGAATTAATCCTAACATGCCCAGAAATTGAGAAAATACAAGCGCTTTGTGGTTGCCTATGTTCTCTGTAATTTCTCTGGTTAATTCCTCCAGTTTCACAGAAACATTCGGAAACGGCTCTTCTTCTTTCATGATGGCCGGACTATCGCAGATTTGACGCAGCTTCATTAAACCCTGCAAAATGGAAAGCTGCGATTTTTGTATGCCTTGTTCTTCTACAACACCTAAAAGTTTATCTCTGAAATCATTGCGATACGCATCATAAATCTGGCGTTGCTCCTCTCCCATTTCGCATAGCAAAATCATCTCTTGTTTTGCCGGTAAATCTTTCGCTACCTGTTCTTTAGTGCGTCGCAAAATGAACGGATACAATAGTTTGCGCAAATGATCTTTCTGTTCTTTTTCTCCAAATTTATCTATAGGAACAGCAAACTCGTTTTTAAAGCTTTCCGTACTGCCCAGCATTCCCGGATTCAGAAAGTTCATCTGGGCATAAATGTCAAACGTGTTGTTTTGCAAAGGCGTACCGCTTAAACACAAACGGCTTTTTGCGTTCAGCAAACAAACGGCTTTGGTTACTTTACTTGATGGATTTTTAATAGCCTGGCTTTCATCTAAAATGGCATAATCTAATGGTATTTCTACAAACTGCTTGATGTCGCTGCGCAAAGTACCATACGTTGTAATGATGATGTCGGCGTTTATTTTCAGCAAAGTATCTTTCATCCGAAGATTGCCATGATGAACATAGTAAGTAAGCGAAGGCGTAAACTTTTTGATTTCATTTTCCCAGTTGAACATGAGCGTTGTGGGACAAACAACCAACGCATGAAGAGCGCCATTCTTTTCTTTTAAATAATGAAGAAAAGTAAGTGCCTGCACTGTTTTACCCAAGCCCATATCATCTGCAAGAATGCCACCCCATTTTACATCATTCAGATAATTGAGCCATTGATAACCTGAAGTCTGATAAGGCCGCAATATGGCTTCCAAATGCTTTGGAGGCGCAATGGGTTCGATGGTATGATGATGCTTTATGTTTTCATATTTGCTTTCAAGCTGAAATACAAGTTCTTCTTCGTTGCGCTGTTCGTACAATTCTTCAATCACACCAAAATGATATTTGCTCAGTTTGATGTCATTGGTTTTGCCATCGCCTACGCGAAACAGGAGCGAATAACGCTTTATCCATTCGTCAGGTAAAATGCCAAGTGTTCCATCATGCAACTGCACAAATTGTTGTTTGTTCAGGAGCGCTTTTTTTACATCATCAACGGTGATCTTTTGTTCGCCAAAATGGATGTCAATTTTTGCATCGAACCAATCCGTGTTGGAAGAAATATAAATTTTAGTAGAAGGCTTCGCCGTATTGAAGCGAAATGTTTTTAACGCATCCAAACCCAATACAGGCACATTCATTTCGCGCACCGCATCAATGAACAAAAAGAACCAGTTGTTCTTCAAAACTTCTGCACCTTTCAATGCAAGTGTGTTGTTGTTTTCGGCCAGTGTAATGAAGTTAGAATGCAGATTTCTCAGCTTGTCTATAAATGCGTTTTCTACTGCAAGGTTGCGATGAATAACCAGTAGTTTATTAGCCTGTGGCAACAGGATATTCTCTTTGTCGGAAGGTTTTGTATCATAGCCATGATAGGTGAAAACGGGCTGAAACAAGAGGTAATCGCCCCTCTCTTTCAGCAGTATTTTTATCTCCGGCTTTACGTCGCGCACTTCTTCTTTTTGTATATTACTGAAGTGCACATGATATTCCTTGGTTAAGGGTAGAATAAAATCCTGAAGCGTTCGGTTCCAGTCATCTTCATGGATAACCATTTTGCCTGAAGGCAAAAACTTTTCAACCAATAAAACATCTTCCGACTGATGCCATACATAAAACTGATCTTCCTGCTGAAACAGCAATGAGGAAGACAATGCGTTGTCCTTTATATTGCTTACACCCAATGGCGTTCGCACGTTACAAAGCATTTCGTATTCACCCCCTTCAAAACGGATGGCAAACTCAGGAGTAATAAAATTAATAGAGCAGGTTGCCTCTGCAAGATGACTTGTGGTAAAGGTTTTGTTTCGCGGTATAAAGAATGTGAAGTTGCTTTCGGCAACATCGGTAAACAATTTTTTAAGTTTGGGATGAAGATACTCAACGATAAGTGCGCGCGTTTCTTCGGGTAGTTCATCATCATGTTGTTGAATAATATTCTCCCAGATGCCGCTGAACGGAGAATTGCGATTGAGGTAACGGCTCACTTCGCTGGATTGCAGTTTGCGAATGTTTTGAAGAAGGGCTTTATCGTCTTCATCAAACACTTCCGTGTTCACGAATCTTGCAATATCTATTCTTTCCACTTTTCCTGCAAAAGCGCTGTTATCGTCGTTGGCTTCGCCTTGCAAGGCATCAAACTGAATATAAGGATAATTATGCGGATTGTAATTGATGACCAAACCCAGCTTCAAATGCTTGCCCACCGCTGTTTCTATATCAGGCGTATCAGTTACTCTTTCCAGCACTGGTCGTGCAACCGGCGCAGTTACTTGTACAACCCGTTTAATACCGGGATCGAGTACGCGCAGGAAGGGCTTGCCATCTTTGTAAACAAATTCAAATTTGTTTTTGATGTCATCATCCAAAGAATAGCCGTACAACGAAAGCAGCTTGTTTTTTTCTTTATCCCAGTTGCGAATAGAATCAAAATAAGCCGCGCCATTAGCTCTGTACAAATGCAACAACACAATGGTTTTGTGCAGGCAAAGCGGGTGTTCGGTTTCGGTATTGCAATTGCAGCTTGTATCTACATTACGCTCTTCATTTTTTTGAATCAACACATTATAAACGTCGCCATTATCCATTTTTACTTCTGCTAAAACGCGTTCGTTTTTTGCTTCTTTTATCAATGGTTTGGCAGAAGATAAAAAATCTTCTGCACTGTTATAACTTTCGTTTGATGACAGCAATTTGATGGTTCTAACATCGAGTTGCTTCATCTTTACAACGGTATGCTGTTGGTTGTACGTGCTGTTTTTTTCGCCCAATAAATTTTTGTCGAGCGAATCCTGCAATTGAAAAAGAGCAGCCGCTTCGTGGCGGCAGATTTCGCTTAAATTATAAGGGCATCCGCAACGGATAGAAATGTTTTTTTCATCTTTAAACTTATTGATATAAACCTTATAATACGTGTTATAACTGTCGTCTTTTACACGAAAAATAACAGTACCGAGCAAGTCGTCAAAATCAATCATTTCAACGTTACCAAGCGAATAAATTTTCTTCCCTCGCCTGATTACTTCATCAGTTCCATTGTTGTAAATATATTTGGTAAGATATGGTAATGCCACGACAAACTTTTAGCGTCAATTATTCTTTTTGCAGGGGTTGTCTTTTAAAAAAAAGCCAACAGCAAATATAAATAAAATTTGAAGCGAAAGAAAAAGCTGCAAGCCGCAAAACGGCACAAAGGTTTGTTAACACTCAGGCTGAAAATTGAGGCAAAAACAAACTTCGAATTTACAGTACTCCTAAAATTTTTTTCTTCAAACTATAAAGCCTGTAACCCGCCGTTATTGTAACGCGGAAACGGTTATCGGCAAATGTGCTTGTTCCAAAAAAGTTGTCGTCATGAGAGGTTTCAGCGGTTACATAAATATAATCTTTAGAACCGCTGTAACCTGCTACCAGCGCGGCGCTCAGCAATGCCGCCGGTTTTAAGTTTCTTCTGAATCCAAACTTATACAAACCACCTAAACCTGCTTCAACACTTGGGCTCACAATCCATTTTCCGCCATCCCATACCTGATTATAACCATAGCCAACTGAACCTGTTACAGTAAGCCATCGCGGATTACCTCTTAAAAATTTTTGCAGACTATCACTTAACGGCGAAGAACTGGTTTGTAAGCCCAGAGCATAATAGGTTGGACGAATGTGCAACAAAAAAGAACCACAACTTTTTAACTGTTGTTCACCCAAATACTGAGCGGCTTTGTAAGAGTATTTTTTATAGTTGAAAACATGAAAAATATCAGCACCTATATTTGTATATCTCACGCCATCAACTGGCGTATATCTGTTTTTATACGTATGAGAAAGCAAGCCTTTATAAATATCGAAACTGCCGCGAATACCCCAACCATGAGAATAGTTTC
Organism: Ilyomonas sp.; assembly: GCA_965277535.1. Taxonomy (GTDB): domain Bacteria; phylum Bacteroidota; class Bacteroidia; order Chitinophagales; family Chitinophagaceae; genus Ilyomonas. The sequence continues at coordinate 383,143 of OZ255825.1, forward strand.
GTAAGTGCAGACTATACGATTTAAAGTTTTTTACATTGTTATCACGGCTGGTAAACGGCACATTAACTCCATAGCCAAAATACAACCAATTGTAGTTAAGATAAACGCCACTGAACAAGCCGTTGTTGGAAAACAAATTGGCCGCGTCGGCTCTGTTTCTTCTCGTATGAAAATTGAGTTTGGTACTATTATAAGCGTTTGACAATTCAACACTATTTGACTTTGCATAGGCAGCAATAAAAGTAGAATCCCCTTTTTGTGCAAGTGCAGAAAATGAGGCAAAAACAAAGATGAAACCTATATAAATTCTACTGCTGTACATAGCAAGAAAAGACTATAATCGCTTTACAATTTGAGCTACAAGCCCGCCTACATTATCGTCGTAATGATGATCACCCGAAAACACCAGTGAAGTTACTTTTGGATTTTTAACCTCGGCTACCGGCACATCACTTTCCTTATTTCCATAGACCAGTAAAGTTGGACTGTTCAGCTTGTTAATTTCAGCAGGCACACTACTTCCGCTATGACCGTAAAACAGGTGCACTTCGAAATCGGTGGTATGTGAAGGCGAGAGCAAAATGGTATAGCCTATTTTGCTCTCAATGTTTTGAGGAAGTCTTGTTTGAATAAAAGGCATCACATCAGCGCCAAACGAATAACCAGCTAAAATGATGTTGTTTCGCTTCCATGATACCAGGTAATGGGCGAGCAATTCGGCAATCGCTTTCGCCGCAACATCAGGCTGTTTGGCTCTGAAAAAATAAGACCTTGCATTGAGCGAAACAACCGGATAACCTGCGTTGTTCCACTGCTTAATGAACGATTTAGAAAAAGAGTTAAAACCACCATCACCGCTGATGTAAAAAACGAGCGGCTTGCTCATGTCTTTACTCATCGAAGTATCAATCGGCAAATCGGTTTGCGCCCAGGTTTGGTTTTGCATCAAAAACAAAAGTCCAATAATAATCAGCTTATTCATCATACAACGGTTTCATCGCTTTGTTTAAAGCAGCGGGCAATTGCAGTAAATCAAAATCAGTATCGTACACAAGATATTTATTCACCCAGCGCGAAGCATATTTTTCTTTGAACGAACGCAAGCCATGATAGTGCCGGAAGCGTTTGATTTTTTTATACGCATACTTCATCACTTGTTCAATGGTTGTGTTGGCTGCTTCCAATCCCGACATTGGCGCCAGGCCTAAATTCAAAGTGGTTTTACCCTTTTCTTTTGCGTAATTTATCAACTCAATAATCAGAGCATCCATACATCCGCCGGGCGCATCAGCCGTTTTACGAATCAAATCATACGTGCATTCACCGGGCACATAATCGGGTATGACGTTTAAAAATGCAACAGGTTTGTTTTCGCTGTTTAAGGTAGCAATAATCACCTGCTGCTGCAAGGCTTTTTCGTCCCATTTTCCCTGCGAAAAAATCATCTCTTCGCGCTTGTAAGTTTGCAGCCATTCGTCAGAAATGGCTTTTAGCGATTGAAGAAATTCGGCACTGTGCGGCGGCGTATAAACTGATGTTGCATAGCCTTTTTTCTGCAAGCTGTTCAAGCCATTGCGAAGCGATTTTTTATCTCTTCCTGTCAATTCAAAGCTTGTTATATCGGCAATGGCTTCCTGACCAATCAACAAGAACTTTTTATTCAATGCAATAAAGTCAGCCAGTGCAGATTCATCAACACGATAATATGCCGTTTTTAAACCTTTCTTTTTACAATATTCTGTAAACTCATTCAGCAAAGCGATTTTGTTTTCGGGCGCACAAACCGGTAACTCTAAAACAATGGCATAACCACGTTCAACCCGATAGGCAATAAATCCATCAAAATTCCTGGAAAAACAAAACAGTTTATCATCTGATATTTTAAAGAAATCAACCGCCGAATCGCCCCATTTTTCTAATATCTGAACGGCTCTTGCCTGTTCTTTATGCAACTGCGAAACACTTACATAAGGCTTCACAAAAGCATACAAAAGAAACACCCATGCTGCAGTTGCCAGCACATACATCGAAACCAAAAACTGGCTGCCAAAAGGTGTTAGCGGTTCAAGATTTGTTTTTTGCAACAAGAAAATCAAGATGGTGTTTTTTAATGATTGATACCTATCAAAATCAATATTAAAATGTCGTTTTTCTAAAAAATAGAATCCAATGAAACCATACACCAACAAGGCAAAAAACACAATCACGCTTGTTATCGTTGCCCGGTTTACGAGTCGCGGATCAGTGCGGGCATTGTATTGTTTTCGCGTAAAATATAATGATAGCAACACTACAAATGCAATAGCTGCTTCTTCCCAATCCAAACCTTTAAATATATGACCGGCAAGCGAAAGCAAAGTACACACAAACGCTATCCACCAGGCGTTTTTCAACCCTCTCACCATATAAGCCGCCGTAACCAGCAAGGTTACACCAAAATAAATAACCAATGTGTTGGTAGCGCGAATGGTGTTTTGGGGAAGGAAATGCTGAACCAATTTCATTCTGTCGGCAAGCGGTGGCGTAAGCACCGAAAGAATGTTAATGATGCCCATTAAAAAAATAAAGAACGCCGGAAAAAGGCGCAAAAACAAATGTTTGCCTTTTTGTATAAACGAAATGAGCCCTAACAGTAAGGGCAGCCAAAATTCAAAAGCACGATACACTAACGTAATGGCAAATGCTTCAACAGCAGAATAACCAAAATTGTGAAGAATGAATGTAACCGAAAACTCAACCGCGCCAACGCCACGCAAAAAAGGAGAAGCCACCATTAACAAAACAGAAACCACATACGCCAAACCCGCTGCCTGCAGGGAAGGATGCGCATGAACCGCAAGCATGGAAACATACAAATGCGCAATACCACAAAGTTCAACACCAAGTGAAGAAAGAATGGTGTAGATGTATTGTTTAGCATTTACATCAGCACCACCAATTTCCTTTACGCGGGCTGCTGCTTTCGGATATTTTTGTTGCAGCCAGCGAAACAGGCCGGTTTCTTTTCGCACGGCATACATCAAATAAAAAAGAACAAAAATAAAAAGAGCTAACAGGATCAAACCCATTGTGGTTTCATTCTGGTTTTTGTTTTGGTTGAATGAAGTAACCACTACAATGATGCTAATGATAAACGTTGATAAAACACCTGCAAAACCAAACAGCCCCGAAGCCTGGTAAATGATTAGCTTGTCTTTAATTTGCTGCTTTACGCCTTTCGGAATGTAAGCCAATGCGCTTACACCACCACCCGGAAGAAACACCGATAAAAAGCTGCGTTTCAAAAACAATTCGATACACAGCTTTAATGAAAGCTTTTGGTTGATAGCGCGAAAACTACTGACATACATGAGAGATTCAAACAGAACAAAAACAAAGGTGATAAGCGTTGCCACAAGCAACCAGCTTTTGTTGGCTGTGTGTAAAAACGGAATGATGTTGGCAACTTCACGGCGTTCTTTATGAAAGAAATAAATGCCTATCATCAGGAACAGAACCGCCAGTATTTCGCGCAAATAAAGCTTTTTGGGCAGCTTAATTTTTTTATTGAAAAAAGAAATTTCCATTACAGATGAATAATGTGAATGTAAAATTTTTGTCTTCTAAAATACCTTTCTTCAGGATGGATTTTTATAAGACATCATCAAAACAAAAATAAACAGACCAAACAAAGAAATGATGCCGAACGACCATTGCAAACCGGCTTCCTGTGCTATAAAACCCACCGATGGCGGCACTACCAAAAAGCCAAAATAACCAATGGTGGAAACCGAAGCCAAAGCCGCGCCGCTGCTGGTTTTGGTAGATTTTCCTGCCAGGCTGAACACCAGCGGAACAATGCACGAAACGCCAAAACCCGTCATTACAAAACCAATCAATGCCGTGGTAGAATACGGCAAAAAGACAGCCAGCATCAGGCCCCCGGTGATAAGCAAGCCACTCCATTTTAAAATGGGCACAATGCCTAAGTTGTTCACTATTTTATCTCCTGCCAGCCTTCCGGTTGTCATTGCAACCATATACACCACAAAAGCCGCTGTAGCTGCGCCTTTCGCAGCACCAATTACTTTTTGAAAATAAATACCGCTCCAGTCGTACATCACGTTTTCGCAAGCCATCGAAGCAAAAGCAATAAGAGAAAAACGGAGCAAATGTTTATCTGGCAATGAGAACAGGGGCTTCTTTGGCTGTGGTTCGTGCCGAATATGATACATGTAAGGATAGCAAATGAACGACAGAATCATCAACACAACACTCACTGATAAAAAATGATAGTAAATAGACACTTTGGTGGATGCAATAAAAGCCGTAAAAACATAACCCACTGCTGCACCCGCAAAGCCTGCCATACTCCACAAACCATGAAACGAAGTAATGATGGATTTGCCATACAAACCCTGCACTTCAACCGCCTGTGCGTTCATGGAAAGGTTCAACAAGTTGCGCGAAGAACCAAACAAAAAAAGGATGATGGCCAACTGCCAGGCTTGTGTGGTAAATGCCAGTGAAAACAAAATAACATTAAAAAAAACAGCGCCAAACAGGGTGATGGTTTTGCTGCTGTACAGGTTCAATAATTTGCCCGTGAAAGGAACCGTTACCAACACACCAATGGGCGATGCCAGCAACAGGCTTCCCAGCTTCGCATCGCTTAAATGCAATTGATTCTGAAAGGCAGGAATGCGTGATGCCCAGGTAGAATAGCCAAATCCCGAAATGAAAAAAAAGATAGTAGTTGCGATACGGTATGTCCGGGGCGACTTATTGCTGCCTTGCAGGTTCATAGCTGCAAAAATATCATGCGCAAAGGGAAGTTGTCGTAAAGTTTTTTCAAACGAAAAAGCTGTTATTTGTTTTGTGTAGATTTTGAAAAATTCTGAATGCTTTGCGTGAAGATTTCGTACAACTGGTGCAGTTGGGGATAAGACTGCAACAGGTGAAGATGTCGTTGAATTGTAACATCATCATGCCGGATGGCAGGGCCCGTTTGCAGTTGCGCAGCCGGCAACCATTGCAATCGTTCGGCAGTTTCTTTTATCAACGGATACAGCAACTGAAAAGAAAGGTTTGTTTTTGCACAAAAATCCTGTGTAAGCGCATACAAATGATTGGTAAAATTGGAACAAAGCACCGCAGCCAAATGCAATCGCAAACGTTGGTCATCATTGGCAATGTTTACTTCATTGCCCGTTGAAGAAGCGAGTTGACGTAATAGATCTACATTCTCTTTTGTATTGGCATCCACAAAAAACGGAATGGGCGGAATGTACTGCATCTCTTTCCGGAGGCTTTGCAACGGGTACAGCACACCATAATTTTGAAAGCGGTTCAATACTTCTTTTGAAGTTGCGCCGCTGGTATGCACAACTAATGTTTTGCTGCTGAATAATTCATTTGCAATAACATTAATGGCATTGTCGGAAACGGCGATAATACAAACATCAGCATCGGTGTTGATGTGGGCAAAGTTATAAACGGTTTCTGCGTTCAATGTATGCGACATTTCATTCAGTGCAGTTTTGTTTCTTCCCCAAATTTTATCAATTCTATGGTTCGCTTGTTTCAATAATTTGCCAAAAACAAAAGCAACACTACCCGTTCCAATGATTGTTATATTCATATTTTATTGGGGCTTGATTGTATTTTCATACAAAAGAAATACAAAATACGGTTTTATGGTACGGGCTTTTGTGCCTCCGGTTTAGCATCGTTGCGTCGCACTCTTCAACGCCTTATTAATAATTAAGCTAAGTGTAAGCTCATTTAGACAAGCAAATAAATTTCTTTATAAAAGCTTTCCAGGCAAACATCAATTTTCATTTGGCGTTTTACAGTGAGCTCCCTATTTTTGCAGCCCTTTAAATGGGAACGGTGAGGTGGATGAGTGGCTGAAATCAGTAGTTTGCTAAACTGCCGTACGGGTAACTCTGTACCGAGGGTTCGAATCCCTCCCTCACCGCAAGCAAGTTCTTATCTTTCGGGGCGTAGCGTAGCCCGGTATCTGCGTGGCGCTTTAAGCGCCAAGATCGTAGGTTCGAATCCGCTAAAAATTATTTTCGGGGCGTAGCGTAGCCCGGTATCGCGCCTGGTTTGGGACCAGGAGGTCGTAGGTTCGAATCCTGCCGCCCCGACTTAAAAACCTCTTCCTCAAAGAAGAGGTTTTTTATTTTTATACTTATGTCAACCTATGTTTACATATTATTCAGTGAATATTTACAACAATATTATACAGGCTGTACCAATGATATTACTAAGCGATTAAATGATCACAACAGTGGATGGAGTAAGCATACTTCTAAAGGCGTTCCCTGGACACTTATCTATTCAGAAAGCTTTCAAACGCGTACTGAAGCATTAAAGAAAGAAAACCAAATAAAGAAGAGAGGAGCAAAACGCTTTTTGCAAAAATCGTAGCGTAGCCCGGTATCGCGTGGCGCTTTAAGCGCCAAGGTCGTAGGTTCGAATCCCACCGCCCCGACTTAAAAACCTCTTCCTCAACAAAGAGGTTTTTTATTTTTATACTCATGTCAACCTATGTTTTTATATTGTTCACTGAACGTTTGCAACAATATTATAAACCAAACGATAACTTACATCGATATGCAGCCTAATGAAATAAAACGCAGGGCTTTTTTAAAAAATGCAAGTCTCTTTACTGCAGGATTATTAGCTTCCCGTATGCAGGTGATTGCAGGTCCTTTTTTGCCGGGAGAATTGAATGGACTGAACATTCCAACGGATAAAAAATTGGATCCGGAATGGGTTAAATCACTCTACCAAAGAGGAGTTGCAACCACGTATTTTAAAACTAAGAACGAGCTTCAGTACATAGGCATGCCGGTGGGAGGCATTAATTGTGGTACGGTGTATCTAAGGGGAGATGGACGGTTGTGGCTTTGGGATATTTTTAATAAGAATCAACTGGGGATTGACCCAAAGACTGTAGTATGGGATAACAATACCAAAGAAGGGAAAAAATTAACACCGACCGATGGCTCGGCTTATGTAGTTCCTGCTAAAGATATTTTCCCTTTAGAACAAGGCTTTGCTATTAAAATTGACTACGCCGGTAAAAGCATTGTCAAAAGGTTAGAAGCAGACGATTGGGAAGAGATCAGCTTTGAAGCCACCTATCCCATTGCTACCATCCGGTATATAGATGCGCAACTACCGGTAACTATTACATTACAGGTGTATTCGCCGTTCATTGCCTTGGATGAAGAGGCTTCTGGATTACCGGCTACCATTTTTTCTTTCGATATCAGCAATACAACTTCAGCACCGGTAAGCGTATCTGTGCTGGGCTGGCTTGAAAATAAATCGGCTCCGGAGTCGGCTAAGCCCGATATACATGAACGTTTTAATATAGCATCATCTATACATGGCTTTACTAGTGTAGAAGGGGCTGTACGCGCAAAAAATAACACTGCAAGTGACCTTGCCCTGCAACCGGATTATGGAACCTTTTGTATTGCAGCATTAGACTCAGAAGCAAAGCCGAATACGGCAATGACTTTGCCTTTGAACGAAAGTGCTTTTGCTCTTTTTTCAAACAAAGAGGTTGTAATGCCTATAAATCAACAATTAATAGGTGCAGTCATTAGTCAGCACCAACTACCGCAAGGCAAAAGTGTTACTTCTGATTTTATTATTAGCTGGCATTTTCAAAATCTTGCGTGGAAGGGCATAGAAGGAAAAGGACGCTTTTACAATAACAGATTTAAGTCTGCAGGCGAAGTGTCCCATTATATCCATCAAAACTTTACAAAGCTATCAACCGAAACCAAACTCTGGAAACAAACCTGGTACGATTCTACTTTACCCTGGTGGTTTTTAGAAAGAACTCTTTTAAACATTTCAACATTAGCCACTACTACCTGCCAGCAATTTAGCTCAGGCAGGTTTTATGCTATGGAGGGTGTAGGCTGTTGCCCGGGTACTTGTACCCATGTATGGCAATATGCACAAGCCGTAGGGCGCGTTTTTCCTGCCATAGAAAGAGATACCCGCGAGAGAGTGGACCTGGGATTGTCTTTCGTAGAAGAAAGCGGCATGATCTGGTACAGAGGCGAAGCCGCCAAGAGCCCGGCGATAGATGGACAGGCGGGTACTGTTTTGCGCATCTATCGCGAACACCGGATGAGCCCCGATGATGCATTTCTAAAAAGAAACTGGACAAATATTAAAAAGGCGGTTCAATACATCATTAACCAGGATAGAAATAAAGATGGCATGGAAGACACGCCCCTGGAAAATACCTTAGATGCTGTTTGGGATGGTGAGATTAGCTGGATTGTAGGACTCTGCATAGCCGCTGTAAAAGCGGGCGAAGAGATGGCTATTGAAATGAATGATGCTTCATTTGCTGCCACCTGTAACAAATATGCAGCAGATGGGCGCAGGAACATGGAAGAAGAACTGTTTAACGGTGAATATTTTATTCATCGCCCTGATAAAGAGAAAGGAAGAAAGAGGCTGGGTTCTTACAACACTTGCCATATTGACCAGGTGTATGGCCAAAGCTGGGCATTCCAGGCAGGATTGGGCAGAATACTGGATGAACAGAAAACAAAAAAAGCATTACAATCTTTGTGGAAATATAATTTCACGCCTGATGTCGGTCCATACATAAAGGAGCATACAGGTGGACGGGCTTATGCGCTTGCAGGTGAAGGCGGGATGATTATGAATACAAATCCATTGCATGATGCAAAACCTTATGGTGAAGATGTAACATGGCAGTTGGGATATTTTCATGAATGTATGAGTGGATTTGAGCACCAGGTTGCATCGCACATGTTGGCAGAAGGCATGACGGATGAAGGCCTGATATTAACAAGAATGATTCACGACCGTTATCATGCACGCAAGCGAAATCCTTTTAATGAAATTGAGTGCAGCGACCATTATGCAAGGGCTATGGCCAGTTATGGAACCTTTCTTTCTGCCTGCGGTTTTGAATATCATGGCCCGAAAGGGTTTATTCGATTTGCACCAAAATGGAACAAAGAAAATTTCAAAGCTCCCTTTGTAACGGCAGAAGGATGGGGAACGTATTCGCAAACCAAAGAAGGTGATCATCAGGTGCAACATTTACAGGTTAAATATGGCTCTCTAAAGCTGCATGAACTGAGCTTTGAAATAGCTGGTAACAGGAAAGCATCAGACATTTCTGTCATGATGGGAACACGAGCAATGGCTGCCCTTTTTCAACAAGACGGCTCGTGTGTAGAAATCAATCTGACAAAGCCACTTGAAATTCAAAAGGGTCAAACTTTAATGGTTTCAATTGAATAAGAAGTATAATAATGGCAAAAACAAAAGTAAAGAGGCAGTAAAGAAAGCTTACTTATACTTCCTTCTTTTTGTAATAAAATTATGGCTGCCGGAGGGCAGATGCGGCATCTCAGTTTGAAACAAAGCCTGCTCGTCATTCCGCAAGACCTGTCCCGACAAGTCGGGATGCCCTCAACACGATGACAGAAATGATAATCAAATTATCGAGGGCTTTGTGCGGATTCTGATGACTGAATATTAATGAGGTTGAAATGAAATGAAGTTATTTACAACATAATAACTTGTTTAAACTATGAAGAGCAGATTCCGCACAAAGCCCTCGCAGTTACGATGAAACTGCATGTTCGTGTTGAGGGCATTTGCGGAATGACGCTATCATCAACCTATTTTCAAATTGAGACTATACTTCTGTTTACCTTAATATCAACCTTTATAATTCACCTCACAATGATAGCCATTACAAAAGATAAAATTGTAGGTATTGATTACGAGATAAAAGACAATACCGGAAATACAATAGACAGTAACCAAGGGTTTGCACCGCTCCAATATCTGCATGGAGCCAATAATATTTTACCTGCATTGGAAGATGAACTGCAAGGGCTAACGATTGATGAAGAAAAAGAGGTACCACTGATGCCTTCGCAAACGTATGGCGAATATGACGCTACGCTTGTTTACCAGGCGGATATTAAAGAGCTAAAAGAAAACGGGCAACAATTACAGGAAGGCTCTATTGTAGAAATGGAAGGAAAAGAGTGGATGATTACAGCCATTAAAGGAGGCAAAGTAAGTTTGGATGGCAACCATTTACTGGCTAGCAAAACACTAAGTTACCATGTTAAAGTAATTACCATACGGGCAGCCACAGAAGAAGAAATAACGCTTGGCTATCCCCTAACACCTCAAGTAAGAACTTGTGGGCCGGGTTGCAATTGCTAATGCAATTGGTATAGGAGAATAAAGAAACGAGATAACTCACTTTTATTCTTCTTCATAAATACCAGCAAAAACAAACGGCCTATTTTTATAGAATCTTTCCGTATGAAAAAGATAGTTGCACTCATTTCAATCATTACGCTTCTCACCTCGTTCTCACCAAAGAAAATAGTATGGGTTGCCATTGGCGATTCAATTACGTATTTGAACAATCATTTGGATGAAACCGGCTACCGGCTGCACAAAGGTTATCTGACAAGAGTAGTTGAACAATTGCCCAATCTACAATATATCAACCAGGGGCACAACGGCTGGACATCCGGCGGCATTGCGGCTGCCATTGACAGTTTGGGCATCCTTAAGGCAGAGGTGTATTCTGTTTTCTTAGGCACTAACGATTGGTGGCAGGGACGACAGATTGGTTCGCTTGCCGATTACATTCAGAACACGGGCAACAACACGGTGTATGGTTCTTTCCGCATTATCATCAACAAAATCAAATCATTAAACAGGAATGCAAAAATCATCCTGATCACACCCCTGCAGCGTACCGATTTTGTGTACCTTACCGATAAGCACAACAATGCGTATAGTTCTTATAAAGAAAAAGGGGGCCAGTCACTGGCAGCCTTTGCTGCTGCTATTGATAGCATTGCACAATACGAAGGGTGTAAGGTAGTTGATCTGTATAACAAGAGCGGAATCACGGTAAGCAATGCAGTTAGGTACAAACGGTTGAAAGATGAGCAAACAGGTGCCTATAAAAACTATGCGTATCCTGCCTACACATCCATTCCGTTCAATGCCGATAGCGATGACTATCCTTACCCTGCCGATGCCATCGGTACCACTTACGATGGGTTGCATCCTTCCGATAAAGGTTGTTCTATCATCGCCGCCATGTTGGTAAAAGTGTTGAAACAATATTGTTACTGATTGTGCAGATACGCTTATAAAACTTAATCTTTCTTGCCCGGCTTAGTCCTCTCTTGCTTTCGTTGCACTGCCATAGAATCGCTGGTTTATGATGTTCCTCATGGTGTGCTTTGTTGGTAAGGGTTTTATATATCTTTTTGGACGAGGAAATGATTTCTATGCAGGAGCTTATTTACCGCGGGGTCTCATTCTACTGCGCAAAGCCTAACTATAAAGACCCCGCTGCGACAGAAATTACTGTGTGTTTAATTACAACATGCATGTACTTTGATTTCAAAACTATTTAACGGCTGTGCTTTGAACCAATCCTGAAAGGATTGCATATTTATAGCATCATGGTAATTACGTTTTGTTCGACCCTTTTAGGGTCGTATGTGGATGTTCTCTTTCATTTCTATAAACATGTGACCCCTTTGGGGTCTTTATTCCTCCGCTACCATACTTACTATATCTTCCACCTCATACAGTTTTCCCTTTCCTTCAAACGCCTCTCTTAACACACTTCCTAACAACTGCTGTGCATATTGGCCGCTTTGTTGTACCTGTGCTTCTAATGTGCTTAATTGCTGTTGTAGTTGTTGTACTTTGGCTACGATGCGTTGTTGTTCGGGAAGTGGAGGAAGGGGAAACATCAAATTTGTAAGTTGAGTTTTATTTATGGATGCAAGGTTGGTGGTTTGTTTTGAATAACTTTCAAAATACCTTCTTGCAATAGGGCTATTTAAATACATTTCACTCCAAAGATTAGATATAGCTCCATAAAACCGCAATCTAAAAATATGATTCTGATGAATACATGGACTGATTTCATTATTCCAAATTCCACATCTTCCAACTTTATCCCAATCTCCACCTTCGATCATGCATAAATCTCCATCTTCAAGATTATACTTTTCAATCTCTGATTTTGTAACTTGTATCGTTTTTACATGTGTTACATCAATGTATCCTCTCTGAACATTAGCAACTCTTAAATAGGGAACTTCAAACAAATCTTCCTTATAAACTTTACCAAGAGTAACCCCACTTCTTAAATCTATTACCTCTCCCAACCTACACCAAACCCATCCTTCCGGTAAGGCAAAAGGTATTTCATCTTCTGTTATAGGTGGTAATTCTTTTTCTTTCTTAAGCTTGCCTTCTTTTATTAGTTTTTGTTTTTCGGCTTTTATGCGTTGTAGTAGTTCTGTTGCAGGTTCGTCCTTTGGGTTTTGTTTTGTGAGTTTTCCTTGTACAGCTTCCTGTAATATCGTTTGCCGGAGAAGTTGGAGATCGGTTTGTTGTTGGTCGAGTTCTTTTTGTAAACCTTGAAATCTTAACTGGAAATTGTTTAAGCGAAAAACAATTTCTTCTTGCTCTACAATTGGAGGAAAAGGAATTTCGATTTCTAATAATTGTTTTTCATGGATAGCCTTCTGTGCAGAACCAGTCGGAACAAGCTTATTTACTTCATTTTTAAATGTAGGTGATTTAATTATAAAATTAAGATAATCGACATTAATGTGTTCAATAGAAAACATCGGCATATTTTCAGTTACGATACATCCATCAACTTCTAATGGCGCAACACCTATACCACCATCTTGAACACCTTGTCTAATGAACAAGAGTGTATAGGGATACTTCTTTAGATCTATTAAGAACTGTCTTTTTCTACCAATTTCACTTCCTATCTTTTCACCTCGAAAACACACTCCATCATATTTTGATATTGTAACTTGTTTATATGATACATCATTTTGAACCCAATGTTCAATCCGGTATTGCTTTAAAATGTTACCCAACTTTACTTTCTTCCAACTCATTGTTCTTGGTTGTAATGTAATTCAATTGATACGACTCCCTTAGAGTCGGCCTCATAACTACTGTGTATGTGTTATCAATATGTGACCCTTTTAGGGTCGCTCGTCTTATTAGGTTATGTTAGCAATTCTTCTTGTAAGCCTTTCAACAATTCATTGCTTTTGGCGAAGGATTGATGGAGCAAATGAACTAACTCATCACTTGTATATTGATGGCTTTCTTCCTTACCGTTTGGATTCTTACTATCAAAATTATAATTCCTCTTTTTCAGTTCTTCCACACTTACTTTCCAGGCATACTCATTCTCTTCCCTGTTATGCCACCATTCTTTTTCCAAATCAAATTCTTTACTACTGATCGGTTTGGTTTTGTTGTAATTCTTTACACCATCGGGGTAAGGATGCTCAAAATACCAAACCTCTTTTGTAGGCTCGCCTTTGGTAAAGAACAGCAGGTTTGTTTTAATGCCGGTATAAGGGGCAAACACACCATTTGGCAACCTTACAATGGTATGCAGGTTACACTTCTCCAGCAGTGTTTCTTTTATACGCGTGGCTACTCCTTCGCCAAACAAAAAACCATCTGGCAACACCACGCCACAACGCCCGCCATCCTTCAGTAGTTGTATTATCAATGCAAGAAAGAGATTGGCGGTTTCTCTTGTACGAAACTGGGCAGGAAAATTCTTTTCTACGCCATCTTCTTCCATACCGCCAAAAGGTGGGTTGGTAACAATTACATCTACACGACGGGCACTAAACTCTATAAAACTATAGGTAAGCAAATTGTCGTGCTCTATTGCAGGCACTTCTATGCCATGCAGTATCATATTGGTAGTGGCCAGCATGTGCGGTAAAGGCTTTTTCTCCACACCCTGAATACTGTTTTGCAACTTGTCACGCTCAGGCAATGTTTTTACCTTCTCGTGCTTTTGAATGTACTCTACCACATTGGTAAGAAAGCCCCCTGTGCCACAAGCCGGGTCTAATACACGCTCACCCAACTTCGGGGCTACCATCTCTACAATAAACTGTGTTACCGGCCGGGGTGTATAAAATTCACCGGCATTACCTGCACTTTGCAAATCGCGCAATATCTGTTCGTAAATATCATTGAAAGCATGGCGTTCCGATTGCGAGCTAAGATTGATGTCTTTGTTGATTTTATTAATCACCTGCCGCAGCAAAGTGCCGCTCTTCATGTAGTTGTAACTGTCGGTAAATATATCACGTACGATCTTCGCTGTATCGCGGTTGTTCTGCAGCTTTAATTCTTTTAAGCGAGGGAACAGAGAATTGTTTACAAAGCCTAACAATTCATCTCCTGTCATTCCTTCTTCATCTGCCGCCCAACTGCGCCAGCGCAAATCTTTTGGAATGGGCGATTTATAATCTTCTGTTGTTACTTCCCAATCGTTTTCTCTTTCATCGAAGATTTTTAAAAAGAGCATCCAGCCTAATTGAGAGATGCGTTGTGCATCGCCATCTACATCTGCGTCTTTGCGCATGATGTCCTGGATAGATTTTATGGTAGAAGTGAGGTTAGACATGTGTTTGTTTTTTTCCATCCCAACGGAATGATATGTTTATAGCCATTGATAATGTTGTTGTGTTGTTCGACCCCCTGCGGGGTCAAATGTGTATAGTAATAACAATTCATCGTATCATTCGACCCCCTTGGGGTCATATTTCTTGTTGCCTGTTGCTTTCTATAAACGTTGGATGCCGCTGGCATCGCAATTTATGTTGTCCTCAATCTCGACGGGATTGCATGTTTATAAAAACAATCTTTCTCATGTTATCATTCGACCCCTTCGGGGTCGTATTTATTATTTGCATGATCTTCTATAAATATGGGATGCCATTGGCATCTTCATGTCTTGTTGTAATCCCAACGGGATTGCATGTTTATAGCATGATCTTCTATAAATATGGGATGCCGTTGGCATCCTTCTTTTGTTTGAGGTTCCATTCCGGAGGAATGGTATGTTTATAACAATCATCGCTTCTTTTGTTTGTGCGACCCCGTCGGGGTCGTATTAATTATCATTCCTAATCGTCTATAAACGTTGGATGCCGCTGGCATCCTGCTTTGTTTATTCAATCCAATCAAATAAATATTCCTCTTTGTATTCGATTTGAAATTTATGCAGGAACGATACATATTCCTCTTTAAATGTTTGCTTTTTATGATGGTCTTTCTGATTCATAATGTACCGGATAACATTGTCTAAAGCAGATTGGCTATAAGAAAAAGCACCATATCCTTCCTGCCATTGAAAACCATAAGCTTTCCCATTCTCTTTTATAAATGTACAGGATGCTTTCTTTATTTCTCTTACCAGGTCTGATAAACAACAGGTTGGACGCATGCCAATTAAAAAATGAATATGATCCGGCATTCCGTTTATAGCAAGCATTTTCTGCCCCTTGTTCTGAACAATGCCGGTAATATATTTATACAATTCTTCCTCCCATAATACCGAAATAAGGCTTTGCCTTTCTTTTACAGCAAAAACCACCTGTATGTAAATCTGAGAAAAAGTGTTGCTCATGGTTATGCAAATTGATACAATTCTTTTTCTAAATCTTTTATCGCTTCCATATACTTATCACGGCTCCCAAACACTTTAATAATTTCAGATGGTGTTCCGAAATCAGCAAAGGGATGTAAGGATAATACAGCCGTACTTTCAATGGTGGTTACTCCTTCGTCGGCATATTTTTCCAGTAAAGCTTCTAATACCTGCTTGGCCTTTTGGCCATACTTAGTAAAGTAGTTACGCTTCTTCACATTGTTGGCTCTTTCTTTTCTTGACAGGGGCGGCTGGTCGTAAGCCACATGACAAATCAAATCAAACAAATCGACTTCTTTGTTTACCGCATTTTGTAAAGCTTCTACCATTATGCCCTGCTCTTCCAGTTCTTTTATCAAAATCGCTTTGCGGTCGCTATCATTCCATTTGTTTAAGAAATCATCTAAAGATGCATACTGGTTATTGATAATGTCTTTCGTATAATCTTTAAGGCTTTTGGTAATGAGTTTTCCGTTCCTATCAAAATGCAATTCCTGTGATTGGAGCACCGAAACATCAATACCATTTACATATACCTTTTGCCTGTACATAAAAGGTAATAATGATTTCGGAGTGCGTATTTGCGGGGCAGGCGGCTCGCTTATCGTACCATCCATATTTTCTTCCCCTTCAGCATACCCACTGCTGTCTTCTTCGCCTTCGCTTAAGTCGTCATCTTCTCCTTTTTCTTTTATTTTAATCGGGTCGCCATCAAAGTCTTTATCAGCAAACAGCTTGGTTGCATTTCTAAAATCAAGAATGGTAAAGTAAGTTTTATTAAACGCTTCATTAATACGGGTGCCACGCCCGATGATTTGCTTAAACTCCGTCATGCTCTGAATATTACTATCCAACACAATCAGCTTGCAGGTTTGTGCGTCTACACCCGTTGTCATTAGCTTACTGGTTATAGCTATTACCGGATATCGCTCTTCAGGATTAATGAAATTATCCAGTTCCCTTTTGCCTTCGTCGTTATCGCCTGTTATTTGCATTACATACTTGTAATTGGCAGCCACCAGGTCGCCGTTTTCTCTGGCTATTGCATAGCGCATTCTTTCGGCGTGGTCTATATCCACACAAAAAATAATAGTCTTGGCAAAGCGGTCGGTTGCTTTTAAATACTGCGTTACTTTATTACCTACAACGGCTGTTCTTTCATCTATCACCAAAGTTTTATCGTAGTCTTTGCGGTTGTACACCCTGTCTTCCACTTCAGCCCCGCTTTTATCTCTCTTGCCTTTTCCTGGCCGCCAGCCTTCTTCAGTATCAGTGTTTAGTGTAACTCTGATTACTTTATAAGGCGCTAAGAAACCATCGTCAATACCTTGCTTTAAGGAGTAAGTATACAATGGGTCGCCAAAGTATTCGCTGTTAGAAACTTCTTTTGTTTCTTTTGGTGTTGCGGTAAGACCAATATTCGTGGCTTTCTTAAAGTAATACAGTATTTCGCGCCAGGCACTATCTTCAGCGGCACTTCCACGGTGGCACTCATCAATAATTACCAGATTAAAGAAATCGGGCGAGAACTGCCTGTACACATTGGCTGCTTCATCGTTACCAGACAAACCCTGATATAAGGCTAAGTAAATTTCATAGCTCTTATCAATCTGCCTTTGCTTAACAATCGTCATTTTATCGCGGAAATGTTTAAAATCTCCGCGCTTTGTCTGGTCTATTAATGCATTCCTGTCTGCCAGATATAAAATTCTTTTCTTAGCACCTGCCTTCCATAAACGATAAATAATTTGGAAGGCAGTGTAGGTTTTACCTGTACCTGTTGCCATTACCAATAAGATGCGTTGCTGCCCTTTGGCAATGGCTTCTACCGTGCGGTTAACGGCTATTTGCTGGTAATAACGGGGCTTGCGTCCTGAGCCGTCGGAATAATAATCCTGTGCAGTAAGCCTTTCCTGTTCCGGTGTAACAATGCCTTTATAGGTTTTGTATTTCTCCCATAATATGGGGGGTGAAGGAAAAGAATCTAAGGATAACTCCCTTTCAATGTCGGATGTTGTAGCTGTACGGTCGTGAAATAAAAAGCCATCTCCATTAGAACTGAAGACACAGGGAATATCTAATATACGGGCATACTCTAAAGCTTGTTGTAAACCAGCACCCACAGAATGTTTGTTGTCTTTCGCTTCGATAATAGCTATTGGGTTGGCATTGTAATAAAGAATATAATCTGCCCGCTTGCGTTGCCCTCTTGTAGTCAGGTTTCCTTTTACAATGATTTTGCCATCGGTAAAGGAAACTTCTTCCAGCACCTGTGTATCAATATCCCATCCTGCATCTTTCAAGGCAGGCGTTATAAATTTGGTACATATGTCTCTTTCAGAAAGCAGTTGTTTGGAATTAGACATAATAAAACAGGCAATTGGCAAAGTCGCTTCAAACTTATAGAAAATATGGTAAAAATTTTTCTTTTCCGCAATGTCTTCATCAATCGCTTTTGTGTGATGGCTATGAGACATTGCGCTTTTTTACTCTTATTGTTGTTCACCAATACCACTCTTCCCGCGCTACGCATCTAGAGATAATATTGCACCACCTTCAAACCTTTCATTCATAACTAAATAACAACCACTAAGCTTACAACACACAGCAACACCCAAACGGTCAAAGCATGTGAACACAACTGCACATACAAGCTCGGCGAAGTTTTATATTTTGCATGAATAGGCTTATCAAAACAAAATGCCCGACTGCAAAATAGGCAGAGCATTTTTTACAATAGTGCACTGTAATAGCTACTTCTTGTGCTTCGCTAAATATTCCTTCAACGCAAAGTGATAAACACTTTCATTTGGTTTTACTCGTTTTTGATACTCAACTTTCTGCTCCGGATTCCGGCTAATCGCTTTGGCATAAGCCACTGCTTCGGCAAATCGTTTCCTGCCTTCCTTTTGCCCTTCGCTGGGTTTCACATTGCTCATGTCCGGGTAGCCCGTAACAACGGTTTTATCGCCGTATTTCTTAAACACCAGTTGCTTTCCAAGTCCGCCTCTTATATTTTGTAAAAGGCTGTTAGTTAGTCTTGCCATGGTTCGAATTTGGTTATGATCATCTTATGGGTAAACCCGTTTTTTCTTCGTTTATCTTACATTCATCCTTCGTTCACCATTCGTGTTTTGATTTATTATAACTGCAATGGAAGAGTAGCCAATAAGAGGAAAGAAAAGGGTTGTATCGGTAAAACCAAAAATAACAAATGCACAAACCGGAACCTCTCTTTAAGCTTAATTTAATCTGCAATGGCTGTTATTCATTAATAGCTATAAAAACGAGCCTGGCAATACAATTCATAACAAGTTATATGAGACCATAAAAGGACATTAAATTAGGCAAAAAATCAGCCTGTTTATGTAAACAAAAAAAGAACAAAAACAAACCTTTCTTGAATGATAAGTATGAACTAAAGGATGAAACCTAATCATCAAATAAAAAAATGACTATCCGTTTGTAATAACCTTCTGGTTAACTTTTGCAATAAGTTCGTCACTGCGAGGTACGAAGCAGTCTTTGGATAATAGTGAAAGAGGTTTACAAACAGAAGTCAGGCTTTGCTACATAGCACAGACTGCTTCGTACCTCGCAGTGACGATATGTTTGCTCTTTGGTTACAGTAAAAGGATAGTCGTTAATAAAAAAGCTCCTTAGCAAGGAGCTTATAATACAATGAAATGAAAGCTACATTCTTTAAATGTACGATTCGGAATGCTTCGATAAATAAGGAACCAGAACGGCAAGCATGACGCCTGTTAATGCAACGGTGCCTAATAGTAAACCTCTGAACTTCTCTATCTCAACCGGATTGTTGGAACGGTTGACATACAGGCTGAAATAGATACACAAAAGAGTGAGAATACTAAAAACAACAATGTAAATAAGGTTGCCCTTCTTTGCAAAATGGGTGAGCATAAAGTAGGCTAACGCACCTGCAACAAATAGTATCATCGTTATAAAAATGATTGATGAAACATTGATGATTTCGGATGGATAAAATCCTTCCATACCACGGTAAATAAAATTGTACACGAGGTTTACGCAGGTAGCAATAATGCCTGTAAAAACACCTGTCAGTAATGTCTTAGAGAATTCTGTTTGTTGATAATCGTGATTCATAAATGTATGTTTGTTGAATTAATCATTCGTAACGCGCGAAGAGGAATGAACATCGTTTCTTGAATTGTGCAGTAAAGTTCGCCCCTTCACTATCATTCGCATCGCTCTTTTAGGGATCGAAATGTGCGTATGATAATGGTTGGCTCTCCGGTGAAGATTGCTGTAAGCCTTTAGTATATCGGATGAAGTAATGATACCTTCGAGCGTTGGTTTTTCTGTATTTGAAACAACAGCAATTACATCCATTTCCTTTTCCCCCATAATCTCACAAATAACATTCATAGGTTGATCGGTTGTAGCAACCGGCAGGCTGGTAGCAATCGAAGCAACAGGCGCCTCCGGGTCAACATGAGCCGCAAACAATTTTTCCTTCTCTACGTAACCACCAAAGCTTTCATTATCATCTGCTAACACAAAAAGGCGGTAATGATTGGTATCTACGTTTTCCTTGCTCCATATCTGCATTTCTTCTACGGTATTGCTGGTATTGATGATTACCGGAACATCCTGCATTACATTTTCTGCATTTACGTTCTGCAATACATCGGGTTCATAAGCATTAGGCGTTCTCACACCACGACGATGAATCTTCTCAGTCATAATACTGCCTTTCAATAAAAAGAAAGAAACGAAATAAGCTGCGGTACAGGCACCGAGTAATGGCAATAAGGCATGTGGCTGTGCAGTGGTTTCAAAAGCGAATATGATACTGGTAAGAAGGGCACGTGAGGCACCCGCAAACATGGCTGCCATGCCTATCAGCGCAGCCGTGGCTATATTGATGTGTGTAGCAGGAAAAACGGCCAGGATACCAACGCCCAGCAAAGCGCCCAAACCACCACCAATGGTAAATAAAGGAGCAAGCGTTCCACCGGAGGTGCCGCTGCCCAGCGAGATAACCCACGACAAATACTTTAGAAAAAAAAGTGAGAACATAATTCCGAGGGAAAGCTTACCGGTAAGCAAAGCGGTGATATTATCATAACCAACGCCCATTGTATGGGGTGCGAAATAACCAATTACACCTACGGCTACGGCTCCAATGGCAGGCCACCACATCCAATGCAGAGGCAGTTTATCAAACATATCTTCCACCCAATATACCGACTTAGAAACAAAAGAAGCCACCACTCCTATAAAAGCTCCCATCAACACATAAGTAGCAAGGGCAATGTTGCTTGGGTCGGGTATGGCAGCCATTGCAAATGCAGGTTCGCTTCCAAAGAAGAATAAGTGCATAGCCGCTCCTGTGGCGCAGGCGAGTGCAACAGGAATGATGGAGCGCGGCGAAAATTCAAACAGCAATAATTCAATAGCCAACATTACCGCGGCTACCGGGCTGCCAAAGATGGCAGCCATACCAGCACAGGCACCGGCAGCCAGCATGATCTTACGTTCGCTTGCCGAAATATGCATTACCTGGCCTGCTACAGAGCCTAAAGCGCCGCCTGTTGCAATAATAGGACCTTCGGCGCCAAAGGGTCCGCCCGTACCAATAGAAATGGCAGCCGAAATGGGTTTTAAAAATGTTACAATGGGTTTAATTTTACTTTCATTTAAAATGATGTTTTCCATCGCTTCAGGAATACCATGACCGCGTATAGCGGCTGAACCATAGCGTGCCATGATACCAACAATTACGCTGCCTATAATGGGCACAAAAATTACCATGGCTCCCCAATGGTTGCCCGCAGGAGAAGATGGCTGAAAAGAAAATTGTTTGTAAAAAGCGATATTGGTGATGAGTTGAATCAGCAAAACAAGAACCTTAGCAATGGCGCCGATCACAATGGCATTGAATATGGCCTGAAGGCTTAAAAAGAAAACTCGGCTCGACAAGGCAGGCTTCTCGGCAGGCTGGTTGGAAGCGCTGCTTATGGCACTTTCCAGCGAGGGAGAAACCGGTATGGCAGAACTATGTTTGGGTTTATTCATCTTTGATTAAATTGCGCCGCAAAGTTATGTCGTATAGCATTAATTGCATAAATAAAATAAAGAATCCTATCTTACAATCTTCTTGGTGAAATACTTTCTTTTGTTTTCGACATTCGAAAACTGACGCAGGAATATGAGTAAAACAAAAAACAATTGCGATGTTAAAAGCTGCTTTTTATGTCAGGCATGTTCAAATGAATGGCTGGAGCTGGTAGCCATTCATAAAACAAACATTCTGTACAAAAAAGGGGAGACCATTTTTAAAGAAGGGCAGCCGGTAGAAGGGATTTGGTTTTTATATAGCGGAAAAGCAAAAGTGCATAAACCCTGCTGGGGCGGGCAAAAAGAACTGATTATACGCTTTTCTTCCGATGGAGATGTGCTGGGGCACAGGGGCATTGGAAGTAACAACACGTATCCTGTTTCTGCAACAGCGTTAGAACCAGTGGTTACCTGTTTTATCGAAACCTCCTTTTTTGTTTCCTCATTAAAAATGAATCCGGAACTTACTTATCGGTTGATGATGTTTTATGCGCAGGAATTGCAGGCTACCGAACACAGGATGCGCAACCTTGTGCAAATGGACATGAAAGGACGAATAGCCGATAGCTTGCTAAGTATTGAAAGCCAGTTTGGCAAAGATGAAAGGGGAAATATAAACATGCTGATAAGCCGGCAGGACTTAGCCTCATTTGCAGGCGCAAGCTATGAAAGCATGTTTCGGATTTTAAATGAATTGGTGCATGACCATGTGATAGAACTCATAGACAGGAACATCAAAATTTTGGACGAAACCAAATTGCGGGAATATACTTTGGCTGCTTTATAGTTTTTGGTTTCCTCATTATATGAGTTGATTCTTTTTGCAAAACATAACTTAAGCCTAACCCATATTTTTCTAAACATCCTCTTATCTTTACATCATTGTTAACAACAACCAACATTCTAATTTATGAAAAGAACTTTACTCCTCACATTTGTTTTTGCGTGTCTTTCTGCTGCAACGATGGCACAAGGTCCTACGCTTACTTCATCTACTACAACACCTGTGGTGGGAGAAACATTTTCCAATCAGGTAGCACAAACCAACAACCTTCCCTCTTATGCCGGCGGGGCCAATCAAACATGGAATTATAGTGGCTTGGTTGATAGTAGTGTGGCTGCATCTGTGCAGGTATTATTACCTTCGGCAACGCCCGACGCGGCTTTATTTCCCACCAGCAATTTAGCGGTTCGAACCGCGAACAACGCAAACTTTGTTTATTTCAATTCACAAGCTTCGCAATTATCAATTGTGGGTTTAGATGCCGCTGATACCGGACAAATAAACTATACAACGCCAAGGATTTATTTGCCTTATCCATTTGCTTACAACAGCTTTTATACTGATTCGGTGGTAGGAGAAGTTGAAAGATACGGAGCAATTTTCCGGGGCAAAGACAGCTTAAAAGCCGATGGTTACGGCACTTTAAATTTACCTGGCGGAAAATCATACACCAATGTTCTAAGAGTGCAGTACATTGAAAATGTTACAACCGTAAAAGATACAACAGCAAGTATAGGTGGTTTCCCCATCTCCGGTACATTTACAGCTAACATAAGAACAGTAAGCTATCTGTATTTTACACCCGGCACGCATGTGCCTCTATTAACGGTTAATGAAACAACAACAAGTGCGTATATCACTGCACTTGGTTCTACCAATCCTGTTAATGGCTTTCCTATTACTTCACTAAGCGCCACTTATTTAAAAGCATCATCCGATTTGCCGGTTACGTTTACTTCGTTTACTGCTTCGTTGCAAAACAAAAATGTGCTGCTGCAATGGAAAACTGCGCAGGAAACCAACAGTCATCATTTTAACGTTCAACGCAGTCTTACAGGAACCGATTTTGTAACTATGAATGCTGTTACAGCAACAGGAAACAGTACAGGATCAACTTATAGCTATGCTGACGAAACTTATGCAAAAACAAACGTGCCTCCATCTGTTTACTATCGCATACAGGAAGTTGATAAAGATGGTAGATTGTTTTATTCCGGTACGGCCTTGGTTCACGGAACTCAAAGCATTATAAGTCTTTATCCTAACCCTGCCGGTAGCTTCATACGCTTTAGCATTCCTAATGCTACCGTTGCAGATGCCGTTGTTATTTACGATGCCAAAGGACGCGCAGTGAAACAATGGAGTCATTATACATTAGCGCAGCCTGCAGCCATTGATGGCTTAAGTAAAGGCACTTATTTTATTCAGATTAAAGCCAACAACAAAACCACGACAACCACCTTTATAAAGGAGTAATCAGTTTTGTTTTTATTAGAAAAAATGCTTCGCTTTTGATAGCGAAGCATTTTTGTTTTTACCGCTTTTATTAAAAATTCTTATGAAAACAAAAGAGGCTGAAAAGACAAGCTTTGCAAATATTCGTTGATGATTTTTGGAAATGTCAGAGCTTGCATTTGTTCACCTGTTACCCATTGGTGTTGCTGTAAAACCTCCGGTATCTTTTTCAGCTTTATTTTGATGAACATAGCATTTACATTTTGATGTGTAAGTTGTTGCGAAAGCTGTGGCGAAATGTAAAGCA
Source organism: Ilyomonas sp. (assembly GCA_965277535.1). Classification (GTDB taxonomy): domain Bacteria; phylum Bacteroidota; class Bacteroidia; order Chitinophagales; family Chitinophagaceae; genus Ilyomonas. The sequence continues at coordinate 407,344 of OZ255825.1, forward strand.
GATTGAAATCTTCAATTGAAAAGTGATGATGCAAAAAAGCAGTTACCTCTTCTTCTTTCCAGAGTTTGTTTTCGCCCGTTTCCAATAAATAAAACTCATACAACTGTTGCCAGATGTCTTTTTGCGCACGTTGATGAACCATTGTTTTGTCATCAACCGTAAAAATAAAATAAGTAAACCAACGCGTTTTTTTCAAAATCTTTTTTTCTTTTACCGGAAGTTCATTTACTGTTCCGGTTTGATAAGCAATACAGCCGTTCTGCAAAGGACATTCATCGCACAAAGGACCAACTGGCTTGCAAATGGTGGCACCAAAGTCCATCATTGCCTGGTTGTGTTGGGCAGGTTTGTTTTTGTCCAATAATTCATCTGCCAAAGCGGTAAAACTGTTCTTTCCTTCATTGCTGTCAATAGCTGTATCAATTCCAAAGCACCGCGCCAGCACCCGAAACACGTTGCCATCTACAACTGCATAAGGCAAGTCAAACGCAAACGAAGCAATAGCAGCAGCGGTATAAGGACCTACTCCTTTTAACGCCAATATATCTTCATATTGGTTAGGAAATGTACCGTTTAAATTATTAGCAATAAACCGTGCTGTAGCCAACAAATTCCTGCACCGTGTATAATAACCCAATCCTTCCCATAGCTTAAATACTTCTTCATCGGGCGCGCCTGCTAAATCAACAATTGTTGGATATTTTTTGATGAAAGCTTCATAATACTTTACGCCCATAGCAGCGCGTGTTTGCTGCAGAATAATTTCGCTTAACCAGATTTTATAAGCGTCCTTCTCTCCTTTCCAGGGCAGTTCTCTCTTGTTCTTTGTTGTGTGCCATTGCGCTAATTGGCAAGTAAATTGCTGTTTATCCATGAAAATAATCTGTATTATAAATTATTATTTATTCATTTTTAATAAAGATTTGCTTTCATCCACAGAGTATTGCGCTTCCATTTTTTACATAAAAAGATTTGAAAACAAATGAGAAAGTCAGACTTAATAACCAACATATCTGATAAGACAGGAATTGCTAAAGTAGATGTTTTGGTTTCGTTGGAAACGATGCTGAAAGAGATTAAAGAAAGTTTAGCGAAAGGCGAAAACATTTACATCCGCGGTTTTGGAAGTTTTATAACGAAGAAGCGCGCAGCTAAGATTGGTAGAAACATAAAAAAGAATGTGGCAGTGGAAATACCCGAACATTTTATTCCTGCTTTCAAGCCATCCAAAGAATTTATTAACGAAGTAAAAGAAATGCACAGCAAGCAAAAAGGATAACTTTGCAGGCACGAAAGCATTTTAATGAAACAAAAACAAGTGATTGTTATAATGGGCGGCATTTTATTATTTGCCAGCCTGTTTTTTTTTGGTAAAACCATCCCCGCTCATAAAAAAGAACCCGTTGTATCTACCGCTCACAACACTACCGATTCATTATCCGGCTCTTCGGAAACCACTACGGCTACAATACTAAATGCGGCAAAAACAAAACTCACTCCTGAACAATTAAACAGGATTACAAAATTGGAAAACAGCGTAGTACGGGGTGATGTAAAAGCACAGCAAATAAAAGTGTATAACCAGTTAGCTTCGTTTTGGGACGATAGTTTAGGAATGCACGTATTAGGCGCCTATTACACTGGCGAAGCCGGCAAGTTGGAAAATTCTGAAAAAAAGCTCAACTTTGCAGCCCGTTTGATGCTTGATAACCTGATTAGTGAGGACAATCCTACCAATCAGCACTGGCTGGCAACAAACGCTAAAGAGTTGTTTGAGAAGAGTTTGGAACTGAACCCCGCTGATGATTCGGCGAAAATTGGAATTGGCGGCTGCTACCTGTTTGGCAATATTGCCGACAATCCAATGCAGGGAATTATGGCTATCCGTCAGGTGGTTGAAAAAAATCCTGATAACCTCTATGGTCAAATGATGCTTGGCTTGGGAGGCATTCGCAGCGGGCAGTTCGACAAAGCCATCGAGCGCTTTACCATCGTAGTAAACAAACAGCCGCACAATGCAGAAGCATTGTTGTACATGGCAGAAACCTACGAGCGCAAAGGAGACAAAGCAACCGCGGTGAAATGGTATCGCGAAGCGAAAAATAACATTGCCGTACCGGAAGCGAAAGCAGCCATTGAGGAGCGAGTTAAAACATTGCAATAAACATTTATCATTTATAAAAACGTATTTTAATTATGCCTTGCGGAAAAAAAAGAAAACGTCATAAGATTGCTACCCACAAACGCAAAAAAAGATTAAGAAAAAATCGTCATAAAAAGAAAAACAAATAGTTTTTACAGCTAACTAACATTCCGGAATAGCGATATTCCGGATTCTTTACTGATTGATTTATTGCTCCGGTTTTTTGTACGCAACTTTTCCTTCTCCTTATCATCTCACCTTAAACAGCAGCAGAAATCACGCTTATTGACGGATTGTACACACAACCGTTCAACGTATGCAGTATTGTTATCTGCTTCCTTTTTTATGTAAACATTTTAAAGTTGCCTTAATTGTGAACAAAGATTTGATTATTAATGCAGCGCCAACCGGTGTTGAAATTGCGCTGCTGGAAGATAAAAAGCTGGTTGAACTGCACAACGAAAAAGCTGATGCCAGCTTCGCCGTAGGAGATTTATATCTCGGTAAAGTAAAAAAGTTAATACCGGGTTTGAACGCCGCTTTTGTTGATGTAGGTTTTGAAAAAGATGCTTTTCTTCATTATACCGATTTAAGTCCTTATGCCCGCTCGTTGCTGAAGTTTACGCAAATGGCAATCAGCGATAAAAGCGACACACCACTTGATTTTTCGAAATTTACTATCGAACCTGAAATTGTAAAAACAGGAAAAATAAACGAGGTTTTGAGCGGTAAACCCAACGTATTGGTTCAGATTTTAAAAGAACCCATTGCTGCCAAAGGTCCGCGCTTAAGTTGCGAATTATCGTTGCCCGGACGATACATTGTAGTAACACCGTTTAACGATGTGGTTGCCGTATCGAAAAAAATTCATTCATCGGAGGAAAGAAAGCGGCTGCAAAAAATTGTAGAATCTGTCAAACCAAAAAATTTTGGAGTAATTGTTCGCACGGCTGCCGAAGGAAAAAAAGCTGCTGAACTTCATGAAGATGTAATGATGTTGGTGGAAACTTGGAACAACATTCAAAAAAATCTGCGTGGCGCTGAAGCACCCTGTAAAATTTTAAGTGAGCAAGACAAAACCACCAGCATTTTACGTGATTTGCTGAACGAGGATTTCAACCGTATTGTTACCAACGACAAAAATATTTATAACGATACCAAAAGTTACATTCAAAAGTTTGCGCCCGACAAAGCCGACATTGTTACTTTTTACAACAACGGCATTCCGCTTTACGATCAGTTTGGTGTGAACAAACAAATTAAAGCTTCGTTTGGAAAAACGGTAAACCTTCCGAGCGGCGCTTATTTGATAATTGAACATACGGAAGCATTGCATGTAATTGATGTAAACAGCGGCTACAAAAGCGTTAGCAACAGCCAGGAAGAAAATGCGTTGCAAACCAATCTGGAAGCGGCTGAAGAAATTGCAAGGCAGCTGCGGCTGCGCGATATCGGAGGCATCATTGTAGTTGATTTCATTGACATGAAAAATCCTGATAACAAAAGAAAAGTTCAGGAAGCGATGGAAGACTATATGCGCACTGACCGTGCAAAACATGCGGTTTTACCCATTTCAAAATTTGGAATCATGCAGTTGACACGCCAGCGCATGAGGCCGGAAGTTAATATCAATATCTCCGAAATCTGCCCGTCCTGCAATGGCTCAGGCAAGATTTCGCCAACGGTCTTATTGGTTGAAGAAATTGAAAAGCGATTGCATTATTTGCTCACCCATCAACATAAAAACATTACCATTTCCGTTCATCCCATTTTATATTCGCATCTGACAAAAGGTTGGTGGTTCAATTCAATTCGTTACAAATGGAACCAGAAGTACAAAACCAAGATTCAAATTATTAAGAACAACGATTACAACCTTACCGAATTTCATTTTTTCGACAGCAACGATGAGGAAATAAAACTATAACAGGATTGGAGATTTTACTGATTAGAGAGATTTAAATAAAGCAGATTTGTTTTTGCCCAAATTCTTCAGTCTTTTTTAAATCACCCGAATTGGAAAAATAACATAAAATCTTGGTTCGGAAACTGGGTTCACACAAAAAAGCAGCATTTGTAAATGCTGCTTTTTTATTTAAGGTTCATTGAAATTATCTAAACAAATCGTCATCGTTTTTGCGATAATAAATTTTATCTTCCATAAACTCCTGCGTAGCCATAATGGCTGCGTTTGGCATCTTTTCGTAAGCGCGTGAAATTTCAATCTGCTCTTTGTTTTCATGCACTTCCTCCAAACTATCAGTATGCGTAGCAAACTCTTCCAGTTTGGTATGCAACTCATCTTTTACAGCAACGTTTATCTGGTTGGCACGTTTGGCTATAATAGCTATGGATTCGTACAGATTGCCTGTTTTATTTTTTATATCAACTAAACTTTTTGTTTCAACAACAGGTGCAATGTTATTGCCCAGTTGCCGCCTTAGCTTGCTCATCATGTAATGTTTTTATGTGATTGTTGGAAAGTGTTTTAAATTCTTCCACTTGCGGGCGCAAGTTACTTTGCGGAAAGCGATCTTCAAAATCTGATATTTCGGTAATCACTTTTCCAAAACGCTCAGGCTGTTTGTCAGTAACGCTTGCCTCAGCATATTTGTAATAAGAGCGCACCATTTCTAATTTGTATTCATCGCTTTTATCTGAATCAGGAAAATCGTCCATCAGTGTATTAAAAGCCACTGCGGCCGATTTAAAATAACTTAAATCATAATACAACTTAGCCGCTTTAAATTCTTTCGTCTCTTCTTTATCACGCATGGCGGCTATTATTTTTTCTGCGTCTTTGTTGCGCTCGCTGCCGGGATGCGTGTTGATGAAAGCCTGCATCAGACCAATGGTTTTAGTGGAATTGGTTTGGTCTAAATCTATCTTTGGCGATTGTTTGTAAAAGCAATAAGCACGCATGTATTCACATTCCTCGGAGCGTTGCCCGTTGGGAAAGTTTTCAGTGTATGTTTTAAATAAGTTCTCTGCGTTTAAGTAATCTTTCTGGTTGTAAGCACAGTAAGCATACTTGTAATACATGTCTTCAAAACGCGCCGTACCTTTCACATACGGAAACAAACTTTCAAACAACTGCCCAGCCTTATCCCACTTCTTTTGCGAATAGTATTGCTCTGCCATTTTGTATTTATATTCCTTGTCTTTGCTTTTGTACACTTTGCCAAATTTGGAAATGCACGAAGTACAAAACAAAACAATTATAAACAAGATTTGAATCCATCTTTTCATAGAGAACGAAAATTGGTTTTGAGGCAATAATAAAACGCAATGGGCTGCTTTCAATAGCTGTTAAGGTTAATTAAAAGATAAAGAGTTATGAGATAAAAAGATAGCGTTTTTAAATGAATATTAAACGATTGTTTATCATTTACATCTTACCCATTGTTAATGAAAGAATTACTTTTGTTACCCAAATTTTTTTGATGAAACAACTATTTGTATTGATTGTATTAGCTGTAAGTATTGCCAGTACTGCATTTGCACAAAGCGATGCAAAATCTATCCTTGATAAAGTAAGCAACAAACTGAAAAGCTACCAGGGTATATCAGCCAATTTTAGTTATAGCACAAAAGACAAAAAAGGCGCAGCACACGGTACCAAAACAGGACAAATTTTGGTGAAAGGTTCCAAATATTATTTGAAACAAGGCAGCAACGAAATTTATAGCGATGGCACTAAAAACTGGAATTACAACAGCAGTGAAAAAGAAGTAACTGTAACTGATGCTGCCGACGATAATCAGGCGTTTTCACCACAAAAGTTTTTAAGTAATTTTTACGATAAAGACTTTACTTACAACCTTCTTTCTTCGGCTGGAAACATTTATAAAATAGCATTGACGCCAGTTGATAAAAGAAAGAACTTTAAACAAGTAACTGTATTTGTAGATAAAACAAAAGACATGGTTACCAAAGCGCAAGTGCTCGATAAAGCAGATAACATCATTGAGTTTGCATTAAATAACATAAACACGAACGCTTCCATTCCTGACAGCAAGTTTGTTTTTGATGAAAAAGCACATCCAGGAGTTGAAGTGATTAATCAATAACTTATAAGGTTTGTTTTTGCACAAAAATGCTTTGCTCTATCAAGGCATTTTTTGTTTGATAATCACTTTCTTAATCAACAAACATTTCTTTAATCACCAACTTTGTTTTTTGAATTTCGCGCTCCGTCAATTGCTCAAGAACTTTAATAATTCTTTGCTTGTCAATGGTTCGGATTTGATCAAGAACTATCCAGCCTTTCGTTTTGTTGTGAGTTACTGAAACCCTTGTAGGATAAGGTTTTGAGCTGCTTGTTAAAGGCACAATTACAATGGTTTGTAAATACTTATTCATTTCGTTTGGCGAAATTACAACACACGGTCGTGTGTTCTTCATTTCACTTCCAATAGTTGGATCGAGATTCACTAAAACAATTTGATATTGATTTATTTCCATTCGCTAAAATTTTCATCTTCAAAAACATCATCAATGAATAGTTTGTCATCGCCATTTTGATGCATTTTTTTGAAAGACTTATCCCAGCCTTTTCTTGGTTTTGTTTTTGGTTTTATTACAATCTGATCTTCCTCGAGAATCAGTTCTACACTATCCTGTATATTGTATTTTTCGATCACCGTTTTACTAAGCCTTATGCCTTTTGAATTTCCGATAGAAATAACTGAAACTTCCATATTGATTAAGTAAATTTTACGTGCATACAAAGTAATTACATCCTGTTCTCTTTTCAAAATTACAAATTTGCACCTTTTGTTACTTCGGTGTTATTCACAAACAAAAGTTTCTAACTCTCCTAACTCTTATCTTTGCGCTCCCAAAAATTACATCATGTTTCGAACGCATACTTGTGGCGAATTAAGAATAGAAGACAGCGGAAGCCTGGTAACGCTTGCCGGATGGGTGCAAACCATTCGCAGGTTTGGAGCCATTACATTTGTTGATTTGCGCGACCGTTATGGCATTACCCAATTGTTGTTTGGTGAAGAACTGAATGCTTTGCTGGATGAAACTTCATTGGGTCGCGAATTTGTAATACAGGTAAAAGGAACCGTCCGTGAAAGAACCAATAAAAACAAAAACATTCCAACCGGCGATATAGAGATTATCGTTTATTCTTTTACCATTTTAAACAAATCAGCCGTACCGCCATTCACCATCCAGGATGATACAGATGGTGGCGATGATTTGCGCATGAAATACCGTTATTTGGATTTACGCCGCAACGCTATAAAGAAGAATTTAGAGCTTCGGTATGCAGTTAATCGTGCTGCCCGAAATTACTTGCACAATCAGGGTTTCATGGATATTGAAACGCCGTTTTTAATCAAATCAACACCTGAAGGCGCAAGGGATTTTGTAGTGCCTTCGCGCATGAACGAAGGACAGTTTTATGCCCTTCCGCAAAGCCCGCAAACGTTTAAGCAACTGCTGATGGTAAGTGGTTACGACCGCTATTATCAGATTGTAAAATGCTTTCGTGATGAAGACTTGCGGGCCGACCGTCAGCCTGAATTTACACAGATAGATTGCGAGATGTCGTTTGTTGAACAGGACGATATCCTGAATATGTTTGAAGGTTTAATTAAATCCATTTTTAAAGATGTAAAAAACATTGATTACGCTAAAACCATTGAACGCATGTCGTGGGAAGATGCGATGTGGAATTACGGTAATGACAAGCCAGACATCCGTTTTGGAATGAAGATTTCAAACTTAAAAAAGCCGTCTTCTGTTTTTGTTTCAAAAAACGACAACAGCGAGTTGATAAACGGAGCAGATTTTAAAGTGTTTGACGAAGTAGAAACCGTGTTAGCCATTGCTGTTCCAATGTGGAGTGAAGCAACTCGAAAAGATATAGATACTTGGACTGATTGGGTCAAACGTCCTCAAATAGGTATGAAAGGGTTAGTTTACATACGTCATAACGTTGATGGAACATTTAAAAGTAGTATAGACAAGTTTTATAACGAAGATAGACTTAAAGCTATAGCAAAATCACTTGAATCAGTTCCAGGTGATTTAATCTTAATCCTAGCAGGTCCAGAAGAAAGAACACGAAAAGCAATCAGTGAACTACGTCTTGAATCTGGTAGAATAAAAGGTTATAGAAAAGCCGATGAATTCAAGCTGCTTTGGGTGCTGGACTTTCCTCTTTTTGAATATGCAGAAGAAGAAAACCGTTGGGTAGCGCGGCATCATCCGTTTACATCACCCAAACCTTCTGACATAGAGGTGATGATTAATAACAATCCTTCTATTGAAAATGCTGCAGAATATTTAGAACATCCTTATGCCAACATCAAAGCCAATGCGTATGATATGGTGCTGAACGGCAATGAAATTGGTGGAGGTTCCATTCGCATTTTTCAAAGAGAATTGCAGGAAAAAATGTTTGCTGCCTTAGGCATGAGTGAAGAAGAAGCCCAACATAAATTTGGTTTCTTATTGGGCGCTTTTGAATACGGTGCACCACCGCACGGCGGCATTGCGTTTGGTTTTGACAGGCTTTGCGCAATACTTGGCGGCAGTGAAAGCATCCGTGATTTTATTGCATTTCCAAAAAACAATTCGGGCAGAGACGTAATGCTGGATGCGCCTGCTACCATTGACCAAAAACAGTTGGACGAACTGGGAATACAAATCAGTGCAAAATAAAATCCGAAATGGAGTTTTAAACGTAAGACGACTTTAAAAATTGAAATAAAAAAGAGAAGCGTGCCTCTCTTTTTTATTTTTAGCACCGTTTGTCAATCAAAACTTTTTACTACTTTTCCATCCTTCTTCGAAAAGTTGCGCCATAGAGAAAGTCAATTTGTTTTTTACAAATTCGTAAACAGCAACTTATGAGTGTAACTGCATTGTTAAACGAGTATTCGGTAATGCCGGGGTTCTACGATGAAATGTGGAATACCAGCGATGTTCGCGAGCCTTACGCAAAAATTGCGGCTGCTTTACAAGTGCTTGATATGCCTGCTATGCATAACAAGGATAAACTGGCAGGTGAGTTGTTTATGAATCAAGGCATCACTTTTACCGTGTATGCTGATAACGCAGGTATTGAGCGTATCTTCCCTTTCGATATTATTCCGCGTATTATTACGGGTGCCGAGTGGCAGCATATTGAAAAAGGAATTGCTCAACGACTTATCGCGCTCAATATGTTCCTGAAAGATATTTACAATGATCAGAAAATTGTAAAAGAAAAAATCATTCCTGCAAGTCTGATTGCTTCCTGTCCGCATTATATGCGCGAAGTGTACCGCATACAAGTGCCGCATGATATTTACGTTCACATTTCCGGTATTGATTTGATACGTGGTGATGATGGTAAATTTTATGTTTTAGAAGATAACCTGCGTACACCTTCCGGCGTATCTTATATGTTGGAAAACAGAGAAGTAACCAAGCGCATCTTCCCGGATATGTTTGCCGGAAACTCGGTGCGGCTTATCAATAATTATCCTATTATATTACATCAGTTGTTATTGTCGCTGGCGCCGCACCAGGTGCACAATCCCCGCGTTGTTCTGCTTACGCCGGGTGTTTATAATTCAGCTTATTACGAGCATACTTTTTTGGCAAGGCAAATGGGTATTCCATTAGTGGAAGGAAGAGATCTGGTGGTTGACCACCACAATGTATATATGAAAACAACCGGCGGTTTATCCCGCGTTCACGTGATTTATCGCCGTATTGATGATGAGTATTTAGACCCGCTTACATTTCATCCTCAAAGTGTGCTGGGCATACCTGGCCTGATGGACGCATACCGCAAAGGCAACGTTGCCATTGCCAATGCTGTAGGCAACGGTGTTGCAGACGATAAAGCTGTTTACGCTTATGTTCCGCAGATGATCCGGTATTATTTAAACGAAGAACCGATATTGAACAACGTTCCTACTTTCCAGATGCAGAACAAAGACGAGCGGGAGCATGTATATTCTCATCTGAATTCGATGGTAATTAAGCGCACCAATCAAAGCGGTGGTTATGGGATGATAATGGGTAATATCGTAGAAGAAGATGAATGGATAAAAGCAAAAGAAGAGATTGAAAAAGATCCGCGCAGCTTTATCGCGCAGCCTATTATAAAACTTAGTACTGTACCATGCTTTATCAATGGCAAGTTGCAGCCGCGGCATGTGGATTTGCGCCCGTATGCCTTGTTTGGGGTTGATGGTGTAAAAATTGTTCCTGGTGGCTTAACGCGCGTTGCGTTGCGCGAAGGTTCGTTGGTGGTAAATTCATCGCAAGGTGGAGGAAGTAAAGACACATGGGTGATTGATTGAAACTTTACAAAAACAAGTTACAAGAATCAAGGAGCAAAAAATATAAGCAAAACCAAACATGAATATTCTAAGTCTGTAGCTAACAACCTGAATCTTTTATTAAAACCAATCAATCGTTATGATCAACATGCTAAGCAGAATTGCAGATTCGTTGTTTTGGCTCAATCGTTATATGGAAAGAACGGATAGTCTTGTCAGACTGATGTCAATCCATTATATTCTTTCGCTTGACAAAGGCGTGAATGCACCGCAAAGCTGGCAACCTGTGTTGCAAATTGCAACCTACCTTAACAAGGACGAAATTCAGAAGATAGAACACGATATGCCCGCTGTGCTTCACAAAATTATTTTCGACACGCAAAACCAAAACTCCTTGAAAGTGGTAGTGCACAGAGCAAGAGAAAATGCACGCGGCGCACAAGACCATATTACCAAAGAAACTTGGGAGGAAGTGAATCAAATTTATCATTACATCAATCAGCCACATCTCATCAATAAATTGAGCAACAATGAAGCTTTAGAAGTGCTGGAACACCTGGCGCAACATGCGGTTTTGTTTGCGGGTATTATCGAACTTACCATGCCTCGTGGCGCCGGCTGGAACTTTATGAGTTTAGGAAAATACATTGAACGCTGCTTTCATACCGTTCATGTGTTGCAAGATACACTGGCAGCCATTAATTACGATATTAAACAGCAGCACGATATTTTGCAATGGCGTTATCTCTTGCTCTCCTTATCGGGCTATGAGCTGCATTTAAAAACTTATACCAACAATGATTACAATCAAAATCTGTTGCATCAAATAATATGGAACGAAAACTTCACACGCTCTATTTTATATTCGTTAAGCCGCATAAATATTTACTTAAAAAAAGTAATGGCGAAAGCCGACGACAACAAAGAAAGCCAACTGATTATCAACAGCTTGGGAAGAATGTACAGTATGGTAAAATATAAAGAGCCGGAAAGCCTTACGGGAAGGCATCTTCAGCAGTTTTTGAATGATATTCAAAACGAGCTTTCCTTATTTAGCACGCAACTTGCACAACAGTTTTTCTCTTATCATTAATTGAAAATAATGTCGCTTTTTAAAATACATCACATTACCCGTTACGAGTACAATCGCCCTGTTATAGAAAGTCATAACGAGATTAAAATTTATCCCTATCAATATGAAGGACAGGAAGTGCTGAATCATGAACTAACCATTACACAGCAGCCCAGTGTGCAAACCTTTTTTGATTATTGGGGAAATAAAGTAGGCGTGTTTAGCGTGTTGCCTTCTCATACACTTTTAGAGATTGAAAGCAAACTGGTAGTTCGCACACTGGGAGCAAAAGAAGTGAACATTTATAACGGCGGAATGTTTGGTGAGCTTCAACAGGAAATGGATGAAAATTTTAATCTGCTTGAACTTGCAACGCCAGATTTTATTACCAATGAAAACGCGATTGATAACATCATTCAACAAATTCATCAACCTCACAATACAGTAGCGCAAACAGTGCAAAATTGTGCTGATTACATCTTCCAACATTTTAAGTATGTAAAAGGCATTACCAACGTGCAAACTACGGTGAATGAAATACTCCAAACTCAAGCCGGTGTTTGCCAGGATTTTGCTCATGTGATGCTGCAGATCCTCCGTACTTTACATATCCCGGGCAGGTATGTGAGCGGTTACATTTGTCCCAATAAAAATGGTATGCGTGGCGAAGGCGCAACTCATGCCTGGGTAGAAGCCTGGCTGCCCAATCATGGCTGGGCAGGCATTGACCCAACGAACAATGTTTGGGTAACCAACCGTCATGTGAAACTGGCTGTAGGCAGGCATTTTAGAGATTGTACTCCTGTGAAAGGAACCTTTAAAGGTTTAGCAAAACAAATACTTAACGTGTATGTATCGGTGAGCTATGAAGACGGCCAGATGCATGAAGATGTAAACAATGTGCCCCTGAACAAGCAAACGCATGAAGATGCGGAATATGCTGTACCGGAAGGCTTTGCGGCCCAACAGCAATGATTGGATGTATTGAGCGTTAGAAAACAGGATATACAATTACCGTTTTTGTTTTGTTTATATTTCACCTCCTATGTCTAACATCGTACATTCTTTTACTTTTGCGCCTTATGAAAACCGAAATTATCGTTTATAAAATCCTTTCGTTTTTATTATTGCCGGTTGCCGCTTTTTTTGGGCTGGTTTGCTTATTGGCTTTGGTTACGGCTTTAGGCAATCCTTCGATGCTGATTAGTGTATTTTTATTTGCCTGCATGGTAATTTACATCATCGCTTCTTTTATTTTTCTTACCAAAGGCATCGACAGTAACAAACGGTGCAAGCCGGTGTTGCGCGATTTGATTCGCATAAATGCTGTCATTACATTTATCTTTTTTTTACTCGCTGCCATTTCATTTATTTCAGTAAAAGCAAACCCTGCTTTGTTAGCGGAAGGCATGAAGCAATGGACAAACAGCACCACACTTCCGCCTGGCGTAACAACATCGGATTTGCAAACGGCAATGGCCTCTCTTCTTAATTTTTTTATTGTATTGAGTGTTGTTCTTTTGATTCACATTCTCATCACGTTTCATTTATTAAGAAAATACCGTTTGGCATTTGAGCCTGAAACAATGGATATTGATTTGTGATTGATGACGGATTAAAAAATACGATAAAAATAAACTTCTTCATGCAAACCGTTTTGTATAAATATTTAGCACTTTATAAAAATCTGAACATTCCGGGTATTGGCAATTTTGTAATTAAACAAACATCGCCTCAGTTGCAGTTTACCGATAAACAATTGCAACCGCCTCAAAGCAGTATTGCTTTCACGCCGGTGGTATATCCTATCAACAATCACTTTTATAGCTTTTTATCGCGTGAATGGAACGTAGATAAAGTGATTGCCATCCGCAGGTATAAAGACGAAGTAGAAGATTTGATTGAACAGTTGAAACAAAAAAGGGTTTGCGAGTTAGGAGGCATTGGTACGATTCATAAAACCGATGATGAAACCATTGTTTTTACGGCAACCGAATATCCGATTTATTTTTACCCGATTTTACCTGCTGAACGTGTGGTTCGTAAGTATGCACAACATACTGTTTTGGTTGGTGAGCGTGAGCACATAAAAGGAAACACATCACCGGACGAAATAGTTTCTGACAACATGCCGGAACAAAAAGAGGCAAAACCAAAATGGAAACTATACGCACTCATAATTGCCATCCTTGCCCTGCTGCTGATTGTATTGTATTACCTGATGTACTCGGCAAGTTGATCCTTTGCAGTAACCGAATAATGCTTCTATGTCCTCATTTCGATACAATTTATCACTTTTGCTTTTGCTGATATTTTCATGTAAGAATGTGAGTTCTACAAAACATGAAATGACTTCCGGCACTTTACAACAAACACAAAAAATATTTGACACAACGAAATGGGAAACCAACACCATTGATACTTTCAACTATGCAAACCTGCCTTATTGGGATTCAACAATGGATAGGTTTAGAACTGCATACATTGATACATTTACTGTTGATGGATGTAAGTTTAGATTCGTAAATCCATTTGCTAACAAACTTGAACCTGATGATATATTTGTTTATTTAGAAAAACTAATAAACGGCAAATGGGTTATTACAAAACTATCTTTCAGTAAAGAACTTTACGGTGATGACATTAACCATAATGTTGACGTAAATGATGATGGCTTCATTGATATAACGCGATCAAACAGATTTGGAGTGAATGTGTACTTCTTCAATCCAAAAACTAAAACATATACTGACACGCTCTTAGCTGGTAACTACATAAATCCTCAACGAGTATTGATCGACACGTTGAGAAAAGTATTTTGTGATTTTCAAGAATACAAAGGAATGTGTGGTCAAATTCATTCTACTCTTTACACCTTCAAAGAGTTTCAAAAATATTATTTATACGACTTAGAACTTAATAATTGTTCAATTGATCCTGACACAGTTACAAAACTTGTACTCTCAAAATGTATAAACGGTTTGTATGACTCAACTAAAAAAATCAAAGAAACTACTTTAACGAAACCAATTGTTGTAGGCGATTCAGGTTATTTTGATTATAAAACATACTGGCTTAACAGATACAAAGATTTGATGAATCATTAATAGAATTTTTAATACGGAATTAAAGAAAAGTATATGCTTCTCTTTAGTTTCTCCAATCAGTATCCATATTTCCCCTTCCACAAGCTTTTTAAAAAGCGGCGCATTTCTTCTTCTCTTACATTATTGCCAGGCGTGTAAAACGCAGTGCCGGCAAGCTTTTCAGGCAGATATTCCTGCTCTGCAAAGTTGCCTTCAAAGGAGTGAGCGTATTTATAATTTTTTCCGTAATCCATTTCCTTCATCATTTTTGTAGGTGCGTTGCGAATATGAAGAGGAACTGGCAAATCGCCCCACTTGTTCACTGCTTCCAGCGCATTGCCAATGGCTTCATAAGACGCATTGCTTTTTACAGAGGAAGCCAAGTAAACGGCGCATTGCGATAGGATAATACGAGATTCAGGATAGCCAATTTTATTCACCGCATCAAACGTTGCGTTGGCAAGTAACAGTGCGTTGGGATTGGCATTGCCAATGTCTTCACTTGAAAAAATAACCATGCGCCGCGCAATAAATTTTACATCTTCGCCGCCTTCAATCATTCGTGCGAGCCAATAGACAGCACCATTTGGATCGGAGCCGCGCATACTTTTTATAAATGCACTAATAATGTCGTAATGCTGCTCGCCGCTTTTATCATACAAAGCAATTTTCTTTTGCGCCGCCTTCATTACCACTTCATCGGTAATAACGATGTTTGTTTTTGCACCAAAAGAGCTCACCACTAATTCCAATAGATTCAACAGCTTTCGTCCATCTCCGCCGGAGAGATTAAGCAAAGCTGCTGTTTCTTTCAGCTCAATGTGTTTTTCCTGTAAAACCAAATCTGTGGTAATGGCATGATGTAGCAGTTGCACTAAATCTTCTTCGCCCAAAGCTTTTAAAACATACACCTGGCAACGACTCAACAAAGCCGAGTTTACTTCAAACGAAGGGTTCTCTGTTGTTGCACCAATGAGCGTAATGACGCCCCGCTCAACCGCACCCAATAGTGCATCCTGCTGGCCCTTATTAAACCGATGAATTTCATCGATAAACAAAACTGCGCCCTTCTCTCCCTTTGCTGTCTCAATCACTTCACGCACTTCTTTTACACCGCTGCTGATGGCGCTCAACTGATAAAAAGGAACCTCAAGGGCATGTGCAATGATATTAGCGATTGTGGTTTTACCAACACCTGGCGGTCCCCACAAAATAAGAGAAGGAATGCGGCCGCTTTCAATGGCCTTACGAAGAATACTGCCTTCACCGGTAAGGTGTTGCTGCCCTACCAACTCGTTTAATGTTGAGGGTCGAAGCCGTTCGGCTAATGGAATATTTGTGTTCATCTGAACTACGATTTTAAACGATTTATTTGATTCGGCTGATTATCTTTTTGCAAGAGATAAAATAATTTATGACTGTCAGATTTCATGTTTGGTTTTGCCGTTTTTTATAATCTAATTAATCAGAAAAATCGTTCAAAACCATGGTTCAGATAATCAGCCGAATCCAAAAAAGCAGTAAAAATCCTGGTCAAAAAAATGTCCCGCCGGGAACGGCGGGACCGATATTTACTAACCCATCCATGAACAAAGCTGTACGTGCATGGATAATGTTTGCTGCTTAACGATATCGCTTAGCAATATTCTTCGAAAGCAGCAATAAGATTGCGGGCAATTACCTGTGCGGGGCGTCCTTCTATCTGATGACGTTCTACCATATGCACAAGCTGTCCATCTTTAAACAATGCAATGGCCGGTGACGACGGCGGATAAGGTAACAGGTGCTCGCGCACTTTGTTTACAGCTTCTACATCAAAGCCCGCAAATACAGTTTTCAAATTGTCGGGTTTTTTAGTGGTGTTGTGTACAGCCATCAACACACCCGGACGGGCAGCACCGGCTGCACATCCGCAAACTGAATTTACCATAACCAACGTGGTGCCTTCTCCTTCTAAACTGATGTCAACATCACTTGCCGTATTCATTTCTTCAAAGCCATAATCGGTAAGTTCAGATTTCATTGGAATTACTATTTCTGCTGGATACATGTTTTCTTTTTTTCGTTTCGGCAAAAATAAGCAAAATGGAAAAACAAGCAACAAAAGGCTAAAATTCGGACAATTTGGCTTTTTTTAAACACTTTAAAAGACATTCTGGCTGGAAAATGGCTTAAATTTGTCATTGCAACAGAAAAAAATGCGTGGTATGTAGTTTGAAATACAGGTGTCATCAGTAAAAAAATTAAAAAATAAAATAGCTATGACACTCGTAAAACAAAACTACCGCACGGTAAACAATCTTTTTGATGAGTTGTTTAATACTGTTCCTGCTAACTGGAACAAAGCATTGAATGTGCCTCCGGTGAACATTCATGAATCCGAAGATGGCTATCATCTCGAACTTCAGGCTCCCGGTTTGCAAAAAGAAGATTTTAAGATTAGCGTAGAAAAAGGTTTGCTAACTATTTCCTACGAAAAGAAATCTGACAACGAAGAAAAGGCTTACAAAACGCACCGCAGAGAGTTTTCTGTTTCCTCGTTCAAGCGCAGTTTTTCATTGGATGAAAAAATGAATGCTGATGAAATCAAAGCGAAATATGAAGCTGGTGTGTTGCAGGTATTTTTTCCTAAAAAAGAAGAAGTAAAAGTATCTCTTAAACAAATTGAAATTCAGTAAGAAAGTTAAGAATTTTTCATAAGAGTTGGTTTTTGGTTTATAAACCCCGTGTTTCCACACGGGGTTTTGTTTTTGCACGAATTTTCGTCACTAGCGAGGAACGAAGCAGTCTGTGTTCAAAAGAGAGATTGCCTTGTAACAATAAACCCGATTACTATTTTACTCAACTGAATGATTTAATTCATAGACTGCTTCGTACCTCGCAGTGACGTATAAAGATTCAACTCTTTTACTTTAATTCCTTTATTACTTTCAATATCGTTTCTGCCACCAACTGATTGCCTGTATCATTCAAATGCACACCATCAACGGTAAGTACGCCACGGTCAACATCATTGGTGTTGTGTTGCTGCTCGTAGTTTTCAAACAAGGTGCGCAAATCAACTACGGGAACATGCATATCAGCCCCAATGCTTTTGATAATGCCCGAATATTTATTCAAATCTCCATCCTGTTGGTTCACATAATTTTTCTTTTCGCCAATGGTAGCCGGCGTTACCAGAATTACTTTGGCATTCGCTGCTTCCAACTTTTTAATAATCGCACGATAAAATTTTTCAAACTTATCAGCATCGGTTCCCGTTCCGGAAGACGATTTGTGCCACACATCATTTACGCCCACATAAATAATCACAATGTCGGGCGACTTAGCCAGCACATCGCTGTCCATACGCAAATACAAATCATATACCTTATTGCCGCCAATGCCCGCTCCTATTAAGTCGTAGCCGGTATTGCCTTCTTTTTGCAACATGTCTTTCATCACCGTAATGTAACCTTTGGGTTGTACACCGGCTTGTGTGATAGAATCGCCAAAGAAGACAACTTTTTTTGTTTTATCGCGTTTGAAACCAAGCATAATTAATAAACCAAAGAAAACAAAAACGAGCCAAAATTTGTTGTCCATAAAGATAATTTTTGTAAGTAAAGATTGCAAAGAAGATAATAAAAGCAGAGCAACAATTATCGTAGCAACAGCTTTGGTTTTGCCGCTTTTTTATGAAAGCAAATGTGGTTGTTCGCGGTAAACTTTCCAAACAAATTCTCCAAATAAAGTATTTGCCCAGGCAAACCATTTACGGGTAAAGTTAGAAGGATTGTCCTTATTAAAAGATTCATGCATAAAGCCGGTGCCTGCGTGCGTTTTTTGCAGCGTATCCAAACAGTATTTGATTTCTTTTTCGTCAGTTGAAGTTAAACCACGTATGGTGATGCTGATAGGCCAAATCATATTCAAACCGATGTGCGGACCGCCAATTCCCTCTCCTGCTGTGCCTTTGAAGAAAAAGGGATTTTCGGGAGATAGCACATACTTTCTTGTATTTTGATAAATCGGATCACTCGCTTGTACCGCACCCAAATACGGCAAACCCAGCAAGGAAGGAACATTCGCATCATCCATTAGATTGTAGCTTCCAAAACCATTGATTTCATAGGCATATACGTCGCCAAACTTCGGATGTTTGGTTACATGATAATTGTGCTGCAGCGCCGATGAAAGCGAACTCATTAATGCTTTGCTATCAATTTGCGAACCTTTGTTCGATGGCAATTGCTGCTTCAATTCATTCAAACGTTGTAAAGAAACCAGTGCAAACAAATTGCTCGGAACAAGGTAGGGAAAAATGGTAGCATCATCGCTGGGGCGAAACATCGAACAAATTAAACCGTTTGGTTTTGCCGGATAACCGTAACCATTCATTGGTACGCCATCCGTTGCCCATGACGTTTTGCGTTGAAAATGATAAGGACCTTCATTGTTCATCCGTTGTTGCTCTGTGAATGTTTGAATCACAAGCTGCATAGCTTTTATCCAGTCATCTTCAAATGCAGTGGTATCGCCGGTTTCCTTCCAATAAGCATGAGCCAACCGAATCGGATAGCAAAGAGAGTCAATCTCCCATTTGCGTTCGTGTATGCCGGGCTTCATATCGGTTGTATCCGTTTCTTTCCATTCGCTTATTTTGTTTTCATCCTTATAAAATGCATTGGCATAAGAGTCTCTTAAAATACATTTTACCTGCCGGTTGATAACGCCTTTTATCAGTTGCTGCAACTCCTTATCCTGCTTGCACAAACGCACATACGGATACACTTGCGCGCTGCTGTCGCGAAGCCACATAGCATCTATATCGCCGGTGATAACATACGTGTCTGGCTTTCCATTGAGCATTTCAAAATCAACCGTTGTATCCAATGTATTGGGAAAACAATTTTCAAACAGCCAGGCCATTTCTTTGTTACCAATCTTCGATTTGATTTCGCCGATTAAAGCCTCTACTGCTTTGCTCGTAAACTTTCGTTTGGATGGTTCTGTTCTTACTGTTTCAAAATTTGCGAAACCAGATGCAGATGCATATTGAGATAAACCAATTGCGGCGCCGGCTAAAGCTGTTTGTTGGATGAATGTTCTTCGTTTCATAATTTGGTTTCAATCGTTGGGAACAAATGTAGGGCGCAGAAGTACAAATGGTTTTTTGTTTTGACCAATTTTCCTGTAAAACAAAAAATACTTTTTCTGCTTACAGAAAGCGAAAAATATCTTATTAGAAATGATTAGCTTTGCAGCCTTTTTTAATCATCATGCCGTAACATGACACTAGCCCGGTGACGAAGTAGGGCGAAATGAAATGTTGCTTTAAAAGTTAGCAGCACAAATGAAATTAAGTCAATTTAAGTTCGATCTTCCTCTTAACCTCATTGCCCAAAACCCTACCAAACGCCGTGAAGATAGTCGCCTGATGGTAGTGCACCGCAAAACAGGGCAAATTGAAAACAAGCACTTCCGCGACATTCTTGATTACTATGATGACAAGGATGTTTTTGTAGTGAATAACACCAAAGTGTTTCCTGCCCGAATGTATGGCCGCAAAGAAAAAACCGGCGCCAAGATAGAAGTGTTCTTGCTTCGCGAACTGAACAAACCCAATAAGTTATGGGATGTAATTGTTGACCCAGCACGTAAAATTCGGGTGGGCAACAAATTGTACTTTGGTGATAATGATGAACTGGTTGCTGAAGTGATTGACAACACCACCAGCCGCGGCAGAACCATTCGTTTTTTGTGGGATGGTGATGAAGCTTCCTTTAAAAACATGCTTGAATTTTTGGGCGAAACGCCTTTGCCAAAATACATCAAGCGCAAGCCTGATGAAGAAGATAAGGAACGTTTTCAAACGGTATATGCAAAATACGAAGGTGCAGTGGCGCCGCCCACAGCTGGCTTGCATTTCAGCAAAGAGCTGATTAAGCGTTGCGAAATCAAAGGCATTCGCTTTGCAGAGGTTACCTTGCATACAGGTTTGGGCACTTTTCGCCCGATTGAAGTGGAAGATTTGAGCAAGCACAAAATGGATGCGGAGTTTTATCGCATTGATGAGGAAGCTTGTTCTATTGTAAACAAAGCAAAAGAAACAGGTCGTAAAATTTGTTCTATCGGCACTACAACCATGCGTGCCATGGAAACCAGCTTTACGGCACAAAAATTATTGAAGCCAAGTGAAGGCTGGACAAATATCTTCATTCATCCGCCTTACAATTTCAATATAGCCGACAGCTTAATTACCAATCTACATCTTCCTAAAACCAGTCTGTTGATTATGGTAACAGCTTTTGCCGGTTATGATTTAACAATGGAAGCTTACAAAAAAGCGATAAAAGATAAATATCGCTTCTTTAGTTATGGTGATGCAATGTTGTTGATATAAACTTTGCCACAAATGCACAAAGACTCAAAGTGTACTTTTCTTGCGAAAACAAATTCTTTGAATCTTCGCGACTTCGTGACAAAAAAATAAAAAGCCGGTTCAACACCGGCTTTCTTTTTACAACAAAGAATCGTTGATAAGATAATAAAAAACGTCCCCACAAAGTATTGTGGGGACGAAAAAATAAAAAAGTATTATGCAGTTTTCAAAGTTGTTTTCTTAGCCAGCTTGCTCTTTAAGTTAGCAGCTTTGTTCTTGTGGATGATGCCTTTTTTCGCCAGCTTATCAATCATTGAAATGGTAAGCGGAAGCTTTTCATCATAAGCTGCTTCATCCGTTACAGTACGAATATCACGAATGGCATTGCGCGTAGTTTTACCATAGTAACGGTTTCTTTCTCTGCGTTTTGCTGCCTGGCGTGCGTCTTTCTGTGTAGCCTTATGGTTTGCCATAATTAAATTAAATAAATCCTGAAATTTTTGGGATTGCAAAAGTAAGTAGTAAGTTTTGTTTATTGAAATTTTATTTTGTTATCATTTACAAAAAAGGAAGCATTCAAACAAATTCATTTCACTTTTGCTTAATAAAATTATTGACTTTACTGTCCTGTATCTTACCCTTTTATGTTTTTTAATCCACGATATTTGTGCAGTTTTTAGTAACGCCTTGCCTTTGCAGATTGCATTATTACAATAACAAACAATCTTTTTTGTCATGAAAGATTTTTCATACATCACCAATTCCCATCCGGCTTTCATTGAAAACTTGTACAACGATTACGTTGTAAATCCTGATAGCGTTGATCCGGAAATGAAGAAATTTTTTGAGGGTTTTGATTTTGCCGTTTCGTCTGCCAAAAACGGCAATGGAAATGTCAATGGTAACGGACATGTAAATGGAACAACGACAGCCGTTGCCACGAAAGAAGCGCCTGCTGCAACCGATAACTGGCGACAGGAAATTAAAGTGTATCGCCTCATTTTAGGTTATCGTAACAAGGGACATTTATTGGCAAAAACAAACCCCATCCGCGAGCGCAGAGACAGAGGCGCCAATCTTGATTTAGGCTTTTTTGGTTTGAGTGAAGAAGATTTGGATAAACCCTTTCAGGCTGGTGAAATCATTGGCCTGGGAGCAACAACATTGCGTAACATTTTACAGTATTTACAAAAAGCTTATGCTTCGCATGTTGGCATTGAGTTTAAATACATCAGCGATCAAAAAAAGGTTGATTGGCTCACCAACGAAATGGAACGCAACTTCACCAAAGATCTGCCTTTAGAGAAGAAAAAAAGAATATTAGAAAAGCTGAACCAGGGCGTCATCTTCGAAAAGTTTTTACATACAAAATATGTAGGCCAGAAACGCTTTTCACTGGAAGGTGGCGAAACTACGATTCCTGCTTTAGATACCATCATTTCTACAGCAGCAGATAATAATGTGCAGGAAGTAGTCATCGGCATGGCGCATCGCGGAAGGTTGAATGTGCTTGCCAACACACTTGGTAAAACTTATGAGCAAATTTTCAGCGAGTTTGAAGGCACGGCACGGATGGATCAGACAATGGGCAGCGGCGACGTAAAATATCATTTGGGTTTTGGCTCTGAAATCACCACGCCAAACGATAAAAAAATTCATGTTAAACTAATGCCCAATCCTTCGCATTTAGAAGCGGTTGATCCGGTGGTAGAAGGTTTTGCAAGAGCCAAAGCCGACCTCTTATACGAGCACAATTACAACGCTATTCTTCCCATTCTTATTCATGGTGATGCATCCGTTGCAGGTCAGGGCATTGTGTATGAAGTGCTGCAAATGAGCGGTCTGGAAGGATATGAAACCGGCGGCACTGTTCACTTTGTTATCAACAACCAAATTGGTTTTACCACCGATTTTGATGATGCCCGCAGTTCTAATTATTGTACTTCTATTGCAGCAATGGTACAGGCTCCGGTTTTGCATGTAAACGGTGATGATCCTGAAGCTGTGGTAAAATGTTCTGACATTGCAACCCGCTACCGGCAAACATTTAACGAAGATATTTTTATAGATATGGTTTGTTATCGCCGCCATGGTCATAATGAAGGCGACGACCCGAAATATACGCAGCCGCACCTGTATGAATTGATCGAAAAGCATCCCAACCCACGTGAAGTTTATATCGCTTATTTAAAAGAACACGGTGAAGCCGATGCGCAGGATCTGGCAAAAGAAATGGAGCAAAAATTCTGGAGCGATTTGCAGGAACGTTTAGATGAAATAAAGCAGCATCCGCTGCCTTACAAATTTCAACAGCCTGAAAAATGGTGGCTCACCCTGCGCAAAGCAACAGCAGCAGATTTTGAACACTCACCCGATACAGCTATTTCCGAAGCAGAATTTAAAAATCTTTTTAATGGCATTATGAAATTGCCCGAAAATTTTAAGCCGCTTCGTAAAGTTGAAAAACTGTTACAGGATAAAATAAAGCTTTTTGAAACCGAACAAAAGGCCGATTGGGCAACCGGCGAATTGCTGGCGTATGCATCTCTGCTTACCCACGGTATTAGTGTAAGAATGAGTGGACAGGATGTGCGTCGGGGCACTTTCAGTCATCGCCATGCCGTGCTGCGCGATGAAGAAAATGACGCTTATTACAATCGTTTGAATCATCTCTCCGAAGGACAAAAAAAGTTTGACATTTACAATTCGTTTTTAAGCGAATATGGCGTGCTTGGTTTTGAGTATGGATATTCCTTGGCAAATCCTAACGCTTTGGTTTTATGGGAAGCGCAGTTTGGCGATTTTGCCAACGGCGCACAAACTATGATTGATCAGTTCATCTCGGCAGGCGAACAAAAATGGAGCCGCATGAATGGCTTAACCATGCTATTGCCTCATGGATATGAAGGACAAGGACCTGAGCATAGTAGCGCTCGCATAGAACGCTTTTTACAAATGTGTGCCGAGCTGAACATGATACTTACCAATGTAACCACAGCCGCTAACCTTTTTCATATGTTAAGGCGGCAGGTTGCCTGGTCATTCCGCAAGCCGCTGGTTAATTTTTCACCCAAAGCTTATTTGCGTTATCCAGGAAGCTATAGCCACATCAGCGAGTTTACGAAGGGCGGCTTTGAAGAAGTAATAGATGATCGGGTTGTTGACAATGTAAACGGGGTAACCAAGGTGTTGTTCTGCAGTGGAAAATTGTATTTTGAACTGGCAGAAAAGGGGGCAAAAGAAAGTCGTAAAGATGTTGCTATTGTTCGTGTTGAACAGTTGTATCCGCTGCCCGAAAAACAATTGCAGCAACTCTATAAAAAGTACAACAAAGCCGTTTGGTTTTGGGTGCAGGAAGAGCCGTTGAACATGGGCGCAGCTTCGTATTTACAAATGAATTTAAAGAGCATTAATTATGGTGTTATCAGTCGTAATATGAGCGCAGCAACAGCATCGGGATATTCTAAAGTTCATGCAAGTGAACAGGCTGAGATTATTGATACGGCGTTTAGCATTTAATTTAATAACGGTTCGGCATGAACTTATCAGGTTGTCTAAGTACAATGGTTGAACAATTCGTAATTGTTCAACCATTTCTTTAAAATTCACATTAGCTTTGCAAGCCTCTTTGTATTATGCTTTAAAATGGACTTGCCGAAAGAAAATTAAGTATTAATATTAATAAACATGATTGACATAAAAGTTCCCGCCGTAGGCGAATCCATCAACGAAGTAACACTTTTGAAATGGGTGAAAAAAGATGGCGACTATGTGGCCCGGGACGAAGTGATTGCCGAATTAGAAAGTGAAAAAGCAACGTTTGAAGTAAACGCTGAAAAAAGCGGCATTTTAAAAACGATGGCTAACGAAGGCGATACCTTAACAATTGGTTCGGTGCTTGCCAGTATTAATGAAAACGGACAAGCCACTGCAAAACCAGCCGAAAACAAAACGCCTGAAACCATTGCTGCGCCTGCGTCACAGCCAGAGCCACAACCGTCAACTGTTACTACTTCGCAGCCACAAACAGCAGCGGTTGGCAAAGGCAAAATTGAAATGAAAGTGCCCCCTGTGGGTGAATCTATTTCAGAAGTAACTCTTTTGAAATGGACGAAAAAAGACGGTGATTTTGTAAAGCGTGATGAAGTAATTGCAGAGCTGGAAAGTGAGAAAGCAACATTTGAACTGAACGCAGCAGAAGCAGGTGCGCTGCAAACAAAAGCTACAGAAGGTGATGTGTTGAAAATTGGAGATGTAGTAGCCCTGATTGATACAGATATAGCTCAACCCAGCGCAGAAAAAGAGGCAAAACCAAAAGCAGAACAACAAGAATCAAAGATTGCTGTGCAACCTCCTGCACAACAAAAACAAACCGTTGCTGAAGCACCTGCTGCCAATGCATCCAACGATGTGAAAGCAACGCCTTTGGCTTCGGTGATGATGGCTGATAAAAAGGTAAATCCTTCTTCAGTAACACCTTCTGGTTCGAACGGAAAAATACTGCGGCACGATGTGCTGGAAGCGTTGGAAAATCCCGGCAAAACAGCATTCAACGGGCAGCAATTGAACAGCCGCAACGAGCGAAAAGAAAAGATGAGCAACCTGCGCAAAACCATTAGCCGCAGGCTCGTTGAATCGAAGAACACAACCGCGATGCTTACCACTTTTAATGAAGTGGATATGACGCGCATCATGGACATTCGCAAGCAATTTAAAGACAAGTTTAAAGAATCGCACGGCGTGAATCTGGGCTTCATGAGCTTTTTTGCAAAAGCCTGCGCCATTGCATTGAGCGAGTGGCCTGCGGTGAATGCTTACATTGACAGTGAATCGGTTATTTATCATGATTATGCCGATATTAGTATTGCCGTTAGTACACCGCGCGGTTTAACGGTTCCTGTCATGCGAAATGTGGAAAGCATGAGCATGGCAGACATTGAAAAGAAAGTGATTGAGCTTGCCGGCAAAGCGCGCGATGGAAAACTAACAATGGAAGAATTAACAGGAGGAACATTTACCATTACCAACGGTGGTGTGTTTGGAAGCTTGATGAGCACGCCGATTATCAATCTTCCACAGAGCGCCATTTTAGGGATGCACAAAATTCAGGAACGCCCAATGGCAATCAATGGACAAGTGGTGATCAAACCCATGATGTATGTGGCATTGAGCTATGACCATCGTCTCATCGATGGAAGAGAAAGTGTAAGCTTTTTAGTTCGTGTGAAAGAATTGCTGGAAAATCCTGAGTTGTTGTTGTTTGGAAAAGATCCGGTGAAAACTTTATTGGAATTGTGATAAAAACAAACCTCATTACAAAAGCTGTCTCCCAATTAAAAGAGACAGCTTTTTGTTTTACATTGATTTAATTGAATAAAAATGAAGCAAGCTTATTTTAGAAATTATATCAACACTGCCCTACAACTCATCCATTCTTATGATGGTTCAATACCGCTAAATATCTTTTTAAAAAACCATTTTTCGCGGTATAAAAAACATGGCTCGAAAGATAGAAAATGGATTGCGCATTTTTGTTACTGCTACTATCGTTTGGGATTTGCTTTGAAAAAAATGAATGACGAACAACGTTTGCTCGCTGCTATTTTTTTATGTACCGATAAAAAAGACGCATGGCTTTCATTGTATGATGAAGAATGGCAGGCCGCCTGGAATGAAGATGTTTACAAACGAATACAATTTATTCAAACAAAATATGAGTTTGTTTTTACCGATATTTTTTACAACAATGATTTCCTGAGCAATGATATTGATGTACTCGCTTTCAATCTTTCGCATTTGATTCAGCCTCTTTTATTTATCAGAATAAGACCGGCAAAAACAAACGTTGTGATTGATAAATTGCATCAACACAACATCTCTTTTAAATCAATAACTGGAAGCTGTTTTTCTTTAGATAATGCAACAAAAATTAAAGACATTATTCACATCAACAAAGAAGCCGTTGTACAGGATTTTTCATCGCAACAAATTGCATCTTTGTTTTCATCAATCTCTTTACCACAGCGGTTTTCGGCCTGGGATTGCTGTGCAGCAAGCGGTGGAAAATCCCTTTTATTGTATGATTATTTTGAAGGAATACGACTTACTGCTTCTGATATAAGAAGCTCAATTCTTCACAATCTTTTCAAACGCTTTGCGGAAGCTGGAATAAAGAATTATCAATCGTTTGTTGCCGATGTTTCTTCACCTCATTTTTCATCAAAACAAAACTACGATTTGGTGGTTTGCGATGCGCCTTGCAGTGGCTCAGGCACGTGGAGCCGAACCCCTGAGCAGCTCCCTTTTTTCAATAAAAACAAATTGAATCATTATACCGAACTGCAAAAGAAAATTACAGCCAATGCAATAAAAGCGGTAAAAACAAACGGTTACTTTTTATACATTACCTGTTCTGTTTTTAAGCAAGAAAATGAAGATAGGGTTGAAGACATTTTGCAACAAAGCAAACTAACTTTATTAAAAAGTGAAGTGATAAAAGGCTATGATAAAAAAGCCGATACGATGTTTGCTGCGCTGTTTTGTAAGCAATAATGAAGTTTGTTTTTGCCTTAATTGTGCGAGATAAGACTAAGTTTCACACCATAGCTATCTGCTGTATAGCCGGGTGTAATGGAGCCAAGCGGCTGCCATACCCAATATGAAAACTCTTTATAAATTAATCCAATGCCTTTAGCATACACTTCTGCTGAATACAAATTGCTTTGATACAAATTGGGGTTGAACGGCTGCACGGTGGGTGGTTCATTCGCACCTATCACAGTGATAGTACTATCAATACTGCCGGCAAGAACCGTATAAGGCATGTTGATATTTTGGTATTGATATTGCCAGCCCGTTAAGTAACTCAATGTATCTGCCGACGTGCTGATGTAACTGTTGCCCTGCCAAGTGTTGCTAACTGAAACAGGCGCAGCCAGCTTAATGAAACGAAGATTGCCCGCATCAACAACCTGTATGTTATTGCTGGTAGGCGTGATGTAATAATCAGAATTATAAACAAACGGTTGCAGTTGCAATGTATCGGTTAAGTACCGATGAACAATGTAAGAAGTGCGGCCTTCATTGTCCTGAAAAGTGGCTGCAATGCTGTCTTTTGCTATGTAGCTGTTCACTTGTATAACGGTTCCAAATGAAACATATAAGGTTGAATCGAGACGATAGAGAAAGCTTTTTCCAACCACAGTTGGATAGTAATCTGTAACCGGAGAAAGCGACAGGCTTTGGGTTTGCTTTGTGCATGAAAACAAAAAAAGCAGTAAAGCAATGCACAAAAATAATCTACCCATGCACATACAGTAGTTTCAGATAAAAACGAGGAAAGCAAACGGATATTGCAAGTGATAAGGAAGGAGATTGCACCTTACAATCTCCTTCCTGAAAGCATTAATAACCTTGTTTGGCAACGCCATCTTCAATAGCTTGTTTGGCTTTGACTTCGCTTAATATGGCAGCCATCTTATTGCCTTTGCCGTCATGCCCGTTAGCAATGTAACCGCCTTTAGCAGTTTTTGTAATCACTGCATCTTCCATCGGTACATTTTTTTCTTTTGTTTTAAGACAATATGCCTTAATCATTTTTGATTTGTCCATAGTATCAGTTGTTTGAAGTTAGTAAAAATAAGTTTTCTGTTTTATAATGTGATTCAAAGTTCAATAATCGTACTTTTTTTGATAATAATCGAAAAAATTTATGAGAAGCCTTTTTTAGGAAGATTCTAAAACCGTTTGTCAGGTAGGATTTTGTTTTGACTATATTTCTGGTCAAATTTGCCAAAGCGATTTATGTATGAACTGAACTCTTCCATTTTTTATGAATGTATTTCAGATCATACCCTACCGAGTAATAAACTAAAGTATCTAATAGGTAAGCGATAATATCCATAAGCTTTAATAAAAGTAAAAGCATCAAACTACTTGTGTTTCAATTTTTTGTTTTATTGGTTTTTAGTAATTGAAACAATAATGTATGTCAAATAACCTCTCAGTAACCTTTATAGCCTTGAAACTTTAATTAGAGATCTGCCGTTGCTTTCAAATAAACCAAAATTCCTTTTTCACCATGATTGCATTTAAATTTGTATTTGCATATTCATAGTACCCTTTTGATACTAAAAAATCAATCAGTTCATCTCTCCTTGCGCCCGCCCCAATGGGAGAGTAATTGGCAGCCTCAACGCAAATGACTTTAGGAGAAGATTTTTCAAAATCAATAGATTGTAATATTTGAAAATCCATTCCTTCTACGTCAATGCTCATAAAATCGGGAAACTTCCCATCAAAATAATCATCTAATATTTTGGTTATTGTAACCAGTTTAATTTTTTTCACTTCTTTCAGTGGTTTTCCTCCGCTGATCATTTCATCAGCTTCTGCCTTTGAAAATGTGCTGAGTGTATCATCCTCCAGGATATAAAAATCAAGCTCATCTTCTTTATCGCTCACACCTGCATTGAGGCTTGTTTCATTTTTACGATGCGTCTTAAACAGTTGAGCCAATTGCGGATTTGCTTCCACAGAAATACCCCGACAGCCTTTTTTATAAAAGAGCGCTGTATTGCTGAGAAAGTAAGGATGATTAGCTCCAATATCAAGGTAAGAAGGTTTCAAAATTTTTCGGCGGTTGAAAATGTATTGCACAATTAAGTCTTCACCGCATTGAGAATACGAAAATTGTGAATAAAGATTATAGGGAGAAAAACGAGCAATGGTTTCCTTGACAAGTGCTTTTAGTTTTGACATATACATAGATAATGGTAAAACGAAATAAACAATGCTGTGCATTATCAACATATCATACAACAGCCTGCAAATATAAACAATGAATTGTGGCAGAAGTAAGCAATAGAAAATCCAGACACATATTATGATTCAGCATTTGAAAAGCAGGTAATATTTATCTTGCTTTGATATTATTACTTACCGTTTTTAAAAATGAAAACTGAGCGGGCGCAATGGCACCATTGCGATAGACGCAAACATCAACTGTTACAACTCCACCCAAATCATTTACTTTATTAATATAATCCGACATATAGGAAGTTGTGTAATTAACTGCAGGGCTAAACCAATCCGTCCCCAGAAACGAAACGATATGCCATTGCTTACCGTTTATTTTTCCGCCGGCCGGCGGCATGTCTTTGAATTCATTCATTTCGCCTGCCAGGTAGTCGTCCCACTTGGTGTAATAGGGTATTGTAGGGTGAACAGCATTATTAAAACAGATAACACTATTGGCGTTTCCTTTTTTAAGAGCATAATAATATTTGCTTAACAAAGTATCATTATAGCCATGCGTTTGGTAAGCGCCATCTACCCACCATCCGGCGATCTTTGAGCCATAGCGAAGACTCCACTCCTGCAATACGGCTGCCCAGCGATTTACCCAGCCACTATCGGCAGTAAACGTGTTGCCTCTTTGCTTATACTGTAACATAGGACTCTGAAATGCTTTATTCGCATTCTCATCTCTAAAAGTTCCATCTCCCGTAACATACAGTATAAGTTTGATATTGTATTTCCTCAAAGCATTGGCTAAGTCTATGACCAGGTCTCGATGAGACGTTGCCTCTCCGCGTTTATAACCCGTTACAGTTTCATATTCCCTGTTAGGTGTACAAATAAACCGGCTGCCCTGATACAAAGTAAAGATCACATAACCAACTTTACTTTGTTGAAGCTGTCTTGCAAAAACATTGACATTAAATTCATTCACACATGAATCCCAACTTGTCGTTTTTCCTATGTTTAAGGGAGGCGTTCCATTTTGTAAAGAATTAAGATAGCAAACCATCACTCCACATCTTGTGTGTCTCATCCAGTTCACATCAGACGTTTGTGCAAATGAATGTAGAGTTATAATAGACAGTAAAATTCCAATCAAACGCAATAATGCTATTTTGAAACGTACTTTAAATTGCATACCAACTATATTATTTTATTTTGTGTTCTGCTTTTTCAATTTCTTTAGTATTCGCAATTTCTTAAATGCTCTACATTTGCCACCTTTCATTATTTCAAATAAAACGAAATAATTCTGTTAACTCTTCTGTTTTGCTTATAGTTAACATTATACGCGCAATAGTATTGTTAACACAATAAAATTATACCGGAAGCTACATTCAATACTACTTTCGGTTGCTATGTTACTTGTATGAAAATAAAACTTCTTTTTCTTTTTGTATTCGCCGCCTGCTTCTGCTTTATCACGTACTCGCAAACACTGCCCGCTAATTTTTCCAATCTTACTTCGGCTTCTATAAGCGATGCGCAGCTTACTTCTTTAATTAAACAAATGACAAGTGCCGGGTATAAACCTGAACAATTTTTTGAAGTGGCAGTTGCCCGAGGTATGAACACTACAGAAGCAAAAACGGTGCAAGACAGGATTAATAAACTGGCATCTTCTACCCTAACCAATAACCTCAGTAACTCAGGGCAAAACAATGCAACAGATACCGGCGCCATCCGGAAATTAAACGGAGATACTTCGCAAACACAACCGCAGCAACCTAAGTTAACGCCATTGCAATCGCAGTTGTATGGAGCAGATATTTTCAACAACAGCAATCTTACTTTCGAGCCTAACCTACGTATTGCTACACCGAGAAACTACATTATTGGTCCGGATGATGAAATTGTGATCAATATTTCGGGTTATCAGGAATACAGCAATCGTTTTAAAGTAAATCCGGAAGGTTTTATTTCGATACCTAATGTGGGTGTGGTTTATGTGGCAGGTTTAACATTCGATGAAGCATCCAAGCGTATTACCGATAAACTGACTGCCAACGGTTACTCTAATATTCGCACAGGACTCACCAAGGTAAACATTACGCTGGGTGCCATTCGCAGTATAAGAGTTACTTTATTAGGAGAAGTGAAAAAGCCGGGAACTTACACCTTGCCTTCTTTGGCTACTGTATTCAATGCCTTGTATGCTTCGGGCGGGCCAACTGAAAGAGGTTCGTTCAGAAACATTGAAGTTATCCGTGGCAACCGTGTAATTGATACGTTAGATATCTACAGTTTTTTAAATCATGGAGATTTAAGCCGCAATATTTTACTGTCGGATCAGGACATCGTTCGCATTCCTGTTTACACAAAACGGGTGAAATTAAATGGTGCATTTAAAAGGAATGGAATTTTTGAGGTTGCAAAGAGTGAGACGTTACAGGATATAATTAACTTTGCCGGTGGCTTTACCGACAATGCTGCCTCAGATTTTATCTCGGCCATACAGCTTACCAGCACACAACGCAGAGTAGTAGACATCCCACAGAGCGAATATACAATTTTTGTTCCGCGCAATGCCGACCAGTATACAGCTGACAGCATATTGAATCGGTATGAAAACCGCGTGCAAATTGGCGGTGCCGTATTTGCACCCGGAACTTATGCTTGGCAAAAAGGATTATCGGTAAGCGATTTAATACAAAAAGCAAAGGGAGTAAGAGAGGAAGCGTACTTGCCACATGGTTATATTAAAAGATTGCAAAACGATAACTTCCCGATAGCTGTTGATTTTAATTTGGCAGATGTCTTGTCAGGCAAAACAAATCTGCCTTTACAAAGGGAAGATTCGGTAGTGATTTTATCTAATTTTGATTTACGTCAGCCCTTTTATGTTGTAGTAGATGGTGCCGTTGCGAAGCCCGATAGCATTCGGTTTATAGACAATCTTACCTTGCAGGATGCTATTTTACAAGCCGGTGGTTTTACATTGGCTGCCAGTGATAAAATCGAAATCTCAAGGCGAACGAAAAATGGCAATCCATTAGATACCGGAGCTTCCATATCTGAAATTATAGAAGTGGGATACGATTCTACTTTTTTCAACGGTAGCAATACCATCACGTTAGAACCTTACGATCGAATTCTGGTAAAAACAAACCCATCGTTTATTTTGCCTCAGGAAGTATATGTGAACGGAGAAGTGCTGTATCCGGGTAAGTATGCATTACAAACTAAAAAAGAAACCGCATCCTCATTAATCACACGCAGCGGTGGCTTACTACCCACAGCAAATGCAGGCTCAGCTTATATTTTACGGCTTCGCGATAATGCTACTGAATTGGAAAGAAGACGTCATTTGGAAGCCATTACGAGTAACGATAAAGATGTTTACATAACGAATGATATGTTGATATCGTACGACAAGTTGATATTGGATTTGAATACAATACGCAATCATCCCAATAGCATTCAGGATGCGGTAATGAAGCCAGGCGATGTGCTGGAGATAAATCAGCTTAGCAACAATGTGAAGGTAAGCGGGCAGGTGTACAATCCATCTATTTCGGTGTACGAATCCGGAAAGTCTGTTTTGTATTATGTAGATCGGGCCGGTGGTTATGCGCCTTATAGTAAAAAGAAAAATACACTGGTATTGTACCCCAATGGAGAGGCAAAAAAGATAAGGCACTTTTTGTTTTTCCGCCGGCTTCCTCGTATTGAGCCGGGTTCAGAAGTAGTTGTACCGAAGGAACAGGTAAGAGAGCGCAGACGCTTAACTACATCTGAAATTGTTGCTATCACAGGCAGCGTGGCTTCTTTAGCAGCAGTGGTGATTGCAATATTAAACTTTTCGAAGTAATCCAGCCATACATTATTTAAGTTACTTACTATGGAATCTAACTTTTAAAACATAGCCTTATTCACATGGACAATTTAGTATTTGATTATTATCACTTTTTTAAATCCCGTGTAAAATGGCTGCTTATAGTGCCTGTTATATTTGGAGTGGCAGGGGTTCTTTTTGCTACTTTACAAGATCATAAATATGTAGCTGAATTAACATTCGTTTCTAATAATGACAATAACAACAATCCGTATTCCCTGCTAATGCAACAGGTTGGAATTGATCTTAATAATACCAATAATGCTTTTGAAGGTGACAATTTAATTGAGCTGTTGAAGACAAGATTTCTAATTGAACAAACACTACTTACCCCTGTTACCATACAAAACAAGCAACAACTGTTAGTAGATTATTATATGACTGTTTATAAACTGAAACAAAAATGGAATGGATCTGATAACGCTTTACACAACATTCAGTTTACGCAGGACAGAAACAATTTTACATTGTTGCAGGATAGTGCTCTCAAATTGATATACAAACAAATATTGCCTACGCTTGCCGTTAGCAAACCAGATAAAAAACTGTCAATAGTTAGTATAAGCCTAACAGGGAAAGATCAGTATTGGGTAAAATATTTTACTGAAACATTGTTGTCGAATTCAGCTAAAATGTATATAAAAAGTAAAACAGCAAAGTTGCAGGAGAATGTAAACATTTTACAATATAAAGTAGATTCTATCAACGGTAAGGTTTCAGGCAATCTTTCCAACATTGCTAATACTCAAGACATCAATGTTAATCCTACTAAAAAAACGTCACAGATATCTATACAAAAGCAACAAATTAATT
Organism: Ilyomonas sp.; assembly: GCA_965277535.1. Lineage (GTDB taxonomy): Bacteria > Bacteroidota > Bacteroidia > Chitinophagales > Chitinophagaceae > Ilyomonas. The sequence continues at coordinate 441,753 of OZ255825.1, forward strand.
TACAGGTAAACAACGCAATCATAGTTGAGCTAACAAAAAATCTTGAGCTTGCAAAAATACAGTTGAGTAAAGAAACACCATTTATACAAGTGTTTGACCGGCCAATACTGCCACTTGACGATAAAAAAATAGGCAGGCTACTTAACGGGATTATCGGAGCAGCTGTTGGTGGCATGCTTACAATTATATTTTTTGTTGCGGAAATACAGATCATCAAATTCAGAAAGAAACTTATGATGCAGCCACCCGTTCAAACTGTGCTTACCAATAATGTAAGTATATAGAATCATACTAAGCCTCGATGCTACTTTCGTTTTAAATTCAGTTATAATCAAATCAGACTTGTTGTATGAGTACTTCTGTTAAAGGCAATTTTGTTTATAACATGACGCTCACCATCGGTCAGTTGATAATACCATTGATATCTTTCCCATACCTTACAAGGGTATTAAAACCGGATGGAATAGGTCTTATTTCGTTCGTAGATAGTATCGTTATGTACCTTGTATTGGTAGCTTCGCTTGGTATACCCATTTACGGCGTAAGAGAGATTGCAAAATGCCATACAAAAGAAGAACGAAGTACACTGTTTTCAGAAATCTTTTCTTTACATGTGATAGCTATTGTTGTTGGATTAATTGTTTATTGTATAATCGTTTTATCGTTTACAAAAACCATTATTCATCTTCCATTTTTTACTTTAGGCATTATTAGTTATATCGCTGGTAATTTAACATTCGAATGGTTCTTTCAAGGTTCTGAAAATTATAAATTCATCACCATCCGCACATTGTTGGTAAGAATGGCCGTTTTAATTGCCATTTTTATTTTTATTAAAAATGAGAATGATTTGTTGCTTTATTATGCTATATTAAATGGAGGACTTTTTATAAATCTTTTGGTTAGTGTTCTCTACCTTAGAAAGCAGGTTGTCTTTGTTCTTCCAGCAAAAGCCCAAATAAAGCAGCATATCAAACCAATTTTCAACTTGTTTGCCACACGCTTCGCCATCAGTATTTACGTAGTGTTATTAAACGCTTTAATTGGCTTCCTGGCAACTAATAATTCTGTTGGGTATTTCTCAGCTGCTTACAAAGTGTACTTTATATCGTTAACCCTGGTAATTGCATACAATACAGTTATCATTCCTAAAATAACAAAAAGTTATATGCAAGAAGATGAAGCCGCAATGCACCACTATGTTGATAGTGCATATAACTTTATTATTGACTTTGCAATTCCACTTTCCGGTTTTATTTTTATAAATGCATACTCTATCATACACATTTTAGCTGGTAATGAATACAATAATTCTATAACCGATGTGCAAATACTTTCTCCTTTAATTTTCATTATTGGGTTTGGAAATGTTTTCGCTATGAACATTCTTACACCTATGGGAAATGATAAATATTTTATGTATGCAGTAACCATTGGCATGTCGTTCAGTCTTTTGGTTACCATTCCATTAATTTATTATTATCAAGATACAGGGGCAGCTGTTGGTTTGTTTTTAACCGAATTGCTCAATTGTACGGTTCTCGCTTTTTATGTAAAAAAAACCTGGCAATTCACCTTAAATATCAAGCGTCTTCTTTTATGTCTTATTAGCCTCTCTCCTTTTTACCTGATACACCATTTTATAGAACCTTATTTTTCAAACTTTATCATCAACATTATTTGTAATGGTTTGCTTTGCGCTCTGTACTGGTTGTTTTTGCAGGCATTTCTTTTTAAAAACATGCAATATTTTACATGGATAAAAGAAAGTGCAGTTAGGTTAATAAGCTTAAAATCCAACAAGTCATTATGAGTAGTAAAGTAACCATTGCCACCGTAGTGTATAACGCAGCTACAAGTATAAAGGAAACGATAGAGAGCGTAATTACACAATCGTATCGCAATATTGAATACGTGATAGTAGATGGCGATTCTATAGATGGTACGCTTGATATTATTAATCACTACGCAGGCTTACACAACTTTATAAAAATAAAATCGGAGCCTGATGCAGGTATATATGACGCGATGAATAAAGCGCAGCAAATGGCTTCAGGCGATTTTTTGATTTTTTTGGGTAGTGATGATGTATTTTATAATGAAAATGTAGTTGCAAAATTTGTGCAGCTCATAACTGAGAAGAACAGCGTTTACTACGGCGATGTATTCGCAAAAATCACACATGAATTGTGGTTCGGTGCTTTTACTACTGAAAAATTAATTTTACAAAATATTTCGCACCAGGCAATATTTTATCCTAAAAATGTTTACAAGAATGTTAAGTACAATTTGAAATACAAGTTATTCGCTGATTGGGAATACAACTTAAGAGTGTGGTCGAAGTACGGTCCTTTCAAAAGAATGGAGCTTGTTGTTACTTTGTATGGAGAATCCGGCGCCACCAATAATATGCAGGATATTACTTTCTTAAATGACCGGGCTTCACTTGTTAAACAATATTTTGGAAACAAATACCTTTGGCTTCTAAAAATGCAGAAATTGAAGCAACAATTGATTGGAAAAACTGACCTGCGTAAAGTAAAAGGATATTTTTTTTCTAAGTTGAAATAGATATGCAGTTTACCGATTTTGCTTTTACTGTGTTGAACAACGAAGCATCACTAACAGTGATGTTTATTCTATTTGCTTTGTTCTACTATTTTGCTTTCTACCGAAAGCTCTCCTTCAATATTTTCGATGCTTTCACCGTTGAAATGATTGGAAGCGCTGGCGCAGCTTTAAGTGTTTATATATTGTTCGTCTATGGTTCGCCCGACAAAAAATTTTTATTTTCCTTCATTACGTGCGAGATTGCTTTATATGCTGCTATATTCTTGGTAAAATATCTTAGCGTTACTTACCGCAAAACAAACCCATCTGCTGAAACAGAAATTTCGCTTACGCCAGTTAAAGAAGAACAGTTGCGCATATTTTTCTTCATCATTTCTGCAGTTTATGTCATCCTTCAAATCGTATCTTTCAAACTGGTGGGGTTTCTTCTGTTTTCAACTGATGAAGGTATTACACACGTTAATGCATACGACAATTACGGGCCGCTGTTTACTATTTTGTTAGTAATGAATCCATTGTTCACTGTATGCCTTTTTATAAAAAGAAAGCTTTTTAAAACATTCACTCTTTTCGATTACGGATGTATGTTGCTGGCTTTGTTCAGCATGTTCACATCGGGCTCAAAAGGTTCTTTCGTTACTTTTTTCACAGCTTTTGCTGTAGTGGATTACAAATTCGCCAAACTCCAAAACAAAAAGAAAACGAAGATCCCTATTGTCTTCCTTATTATACTTTTTGTATCAATTATTGTAATTCTATCCTTTGGCAGTATTACAACGCTTGATGAGAGTTCTCCTTTAGGTAAATTATTTCAGCGTATAGCATTAAGCGGCGACTGCTTTGTAATTGGATATGATGATTCAGCTCTTCGGTTTGTTTTAAACGGACCAAGTAAAACTGCGTTTGATTATATATTTTATCCCATTTATGGAAAGTTTGTTAAACCCTTTACCGGTCCTTCCATTACACCCACCGTTGTCGGCTCTGATTTATATTATTATGCGTTTGGAATAGACAATGCCGGTTCTAATGGCAGACACAATTTTTTGGGGCTGCTCTTTTGGGGGCCTTATTGGGGTTGGTTGTTATCCTTTTTAATTGGTTCATTCATCGGATATGTCAGGTTTTATTTATTTGAAAAAACAGATGGCAGAAATATGTTTTATCTTGTTTTTGTGTGCGCACTTGCTACTATTGTTCCTTTTTGTATTACTGATGCTTATTTGTTTAACTCAATGCTCTTCATGCTTGTAACACTCTTAGTGGCATTTTTTTTAATGACAATTGTTGCGTATGAATTAAAGAACATTGCTAAAGCAGTTTGGTTACATAATATCATGCTTTCAAAATTGAAAAATAAGGGCATTACCAAAAACGGATAAGTGTTTCAATGAATAAACTGATTACAATACTTCTGGCAACTTATAACGGAGGAAAATATCTTGATCATCAAATCAAAAGCATCATTCATCAAACCTATACGAACTGGCGTTTAATTATCAGAGACGACAACTCTAAAGACAACACTGTTCACATCATTGAAAAATACAAGTCGCTGTTTCCAGATAAGATTTCGGTATTGCAAAATAACGGCGAAAACAAAGGAAGCCTATATAATTTCAGCACTCTTTTAAGCGCGGTTACGGATGCCGAGTACATTATGTTTTGTGATCAGGACGATGAGTGGAAGAAAAATAAGATAGAAATCACTTTTTCAAAAATGCAGGAACTGGAACGTGAACATGGGGTTAACTGTCCGATTTTTGTTTTTACCGATTTTCAATATGTTGATGAAAACATGAACACAATTGAATCGAAAAAGAATTTTGAAATCAACCGTATAAAAAATTTCGGATTTGCACAGCTCTTAGCACAAAACCCGGTTTATGGTTGTACAACAATGTTAAACCGGGCATTAGCCGATAAGGTTGGTACAATTCCGGCCGAAGCAGATTTTCACGATCATTGGATAGCTTTGATTGCATCCGCATTTGGAAAGCTTTTTTATCTAAAAGAAAAAACAGTTCTATATCGCCAGCATGGAAAAAATGTTTCCGGCAACTGGGATAATGATTCATTGAAGAAAAGAATAAAGAGAATTGTAGTGAATAAAAAAAACTTCGCAGAAGCACAAGCAAAATACAAGATGCTGCTCACTTTTAAAAAGAAGTATGAAGGTTCATTAAACGAAATATCTAAAAAAGTACTCAGCGATTTTCTTTGTTTTTACACAAAAAAGAATATGCTATGTATGTTACGAACCATCCGAAATGGTGTAAGAAGTCAAACTTTGGCGCAATCTTTACTTTTATATACAACGCTTTTTTTAGCAAGCTACAAACTTCCTAAACCGAATTTAAAAAATATAAAAGCAGATATTGTAAGCAAATGAAAGTGTTATTAAATGGCTCAATGTATAGCAAAAAAACAGCGGGTGTTGGCATTTGGATTAAAGAAGGATATAAAAAATTAGTTGAGCAAAATATGCTTACTGCAAACGCAGTTATTTATACTTACTCATCAGAAGGATTAAGCGAAAAAGGAACAATAAAAAACATAAAACTCCCTCGTTTGTTAGAAGCGGCTTTAAGAAAAACACTGTCTTTACATCGCATCATTTGGAATGTTTTTTTTCTGCCTCGTATAGCCCGCAAATACAATCTTGTATTTTCGTTTTCAAGTCATGGAAGTCCTTTTATAAAAAACCAAATTATTACCATACACGACTTGATTTGCATGGCATTTCCATCGCAACATAAAACTCAGTTTTTTTATTTTAAGTATATAATGCCATCAATAATAAAATCATGTAAAAAAATCGTTACGGTTTCAGAATATACAAAGACTGAAGTAATCAAGTATTACAATGTTGATCCTGAAAAAATACAAGTAATTAATAGTGCAGCGAACCACATAAAAAAGGTCACCTCTTTTGAGATTCCGGAAGAAGAACAACAAATTGTTCAAAACATAGCTAATAAAAAGTTCTTTCTTACGGTTGGAGCTTCTTACAAGCACAAAAACATTGAAAGATTAATAGCCGCAATGAAGAATTTGAAAACCGATGATGTACTGGTAATTGTAGGCTCTGCTAACGCTTATTACAATTCGCTAAAGAAAGAATATGCAGATGAAAAAATTTATTTTTTATCGTATGTAAGCTTATCTCTGTTGGGTTATTTGTATGCGAATTGTGTTGCCAATGTATATGTAAGTTTATATGAAGGAATGGGATTGCCACCTTATGAAGCCGCAGTATATAACACTATAACCATCGCATCAAACGTTACAGCAATACCTGAAATTTACGGAGATGCCGTATTCTATGTCAATCCTGAAAGCACCGGGCAAATTGCAAACGCTTTGCGTTTGTTCAGCAATAATGAGGTAGATAAAAAGAAATATACCAGCCTGTTTCCAGCACTGCTGCAGAAATATACCTGGACGAATATGTCAATAAAATTAGCTGCATTGCTGAATAGCCAACTCTCAGAAAAATAAAACAACACCAACGTTTAACTGCATCAATGACTTGTAACTCTTTTCATTTACTTTACCTTAGCGGGCTGAAATTTTCACATTAGTTATGATATATCGCAGTAAGGCACCACTAAGAATTGGGTTAGCAGGAGGAGGAACGGATGTAAGTCCGTATTGTGATTTGTATGGAGGTGCCATCCTCAACGCTACTATTTCTTTGTACGCTTATGCAACTATCGAAACGTTTGATGAAAAGCAAATCATTCTCGAAGCCATTGACAGAGAGGAATGCTATACCCATCCCATGGCAGACAGCGTGCCTATCGACGGCAATCTAAGCCTTGCCAAAGGAGCTTATAACCGCCTTGTAAAAGAATATGGAAAATTTCCTTGCGGCTTTAAATTGACTACTTATGTTGATGCACCTGCAGGCAGCGGACTGGGCACTTCTTCCACTCTTATGGTGGCTATCCTCGGTGTCTTCACAGAATGGCTGCGGTTGCCACTTGGCGAGTATGACATCGCTCATCTGGCTTATGAAATAGAAAGAGAAGACTTGCAAATGGCAGGTGGAAAGCAAGACCAGTATGCGGCCACATTTGGTGGTGTTAACTTCATGGAGTTTTACAAAGAAGATTCGGTTATTGTCAATCCCCTGCGCATCAAATCGCAATACATGCACGAACTGGGTAACAATTTGCTTCTTTTCTTTACCGCTACCAGCCGCCTTTCTTCTGCCATTATTGAAGTACAAACAGAAAATGTAAGGAATAACAATCTCCAATCGGTGGAAGCAATGCACCAATTAAAGGAGCAGGCACGGATGATGAAAGAAGCCCTGCTCAAAGGAAAGATTCATGATATTGGTGCTATACTCGATTATGGATTCCGATATAAAAAACAAATGGCTGCTGGTATCTCTAATGCCAGGATGGATGAAATTTATGAAACAGCGTTGAAGGCCGGAGCAACGGGTGGTAAAATAACGGGAGCTGGGGGTGGAGGCTTTATGATGTTTTACTGTCCCCGTAACACAAACTATAATGTAAGAGAAGCACTGAAGCATTTTGGTGGTGAATTTCGCCAGTTTCAGTTTGCTGAAAGCGGACTTACAACCTGGAGTATCTAAACGTATGGAATGTATCGTATTGGCAGGCGGCTTGGGGACACGGCTTCGCGATGTGATTGGTGAACAGCCAAAATGCATGGCACCCGTTAACGGCAAACCTTTTTTGCAGCATCTGTTCACATTTTTGCAGCAGCAGGGCTGCAGGCATCTTATTCTTTCACTCGGTTACAAACACGAAGCAGTGTTGCAATGGCTTTCAACCGTTAGCTGGTCTTTTTCCATTGATTTTGTGGTGGAAGAAAAACCATTGGGAACAGGTGGTGGTATCAAAATGGCGATGCAAAAAGCAATGGAAGAGAATGTATTGGTGCTGAACGGAGATACGCTAGTACTTGCAGATTTGAAAGCATTGGTTTGTTTTCACAAAGAAAATGATGCTAATATTACCTTAACACTCAAAACAATGCACCGATTTGACAGGTATGGCACAGTAAGCATTGATGACAACCATACCATCACTTCCTTTATGGAAAAAATGTATTGTGAGCAGGGACTGATCAATGCGGGTATGTATGCCATCAATAAAGAGGCTTTTCAATCAGGTGCGGCTTTAGAAACGTTTTCGTTTGAAAAAGATTATCTTGAAAAAAAGGTGAACGAAGGCAAACTCAAAGGCTTTGTGACTGATGCCTACTTTATTGACATCGGTGTGCCCAACGATTACAAAAAAGCTCAAATTGACTTTATAAACCTTTTCTGAAATCTTTTCTTTCTGCGTTAGTATACGAATGCCCTTTAAGATGGCGGCAAAACAAACAATAATAATTAGTTTTGCCGCCTTGTAATTTATGAATACCAAACAAGCAGTAAGCGGCTCTATTGTACTTTATAAAAACAACGAAGATGTTCTACAAGCTATACATTCATTCCTGAATACACCTCTTACTGTAAAACTTTTTTTGGTAGATAATTCACTAACTAATGCTTTGCAAACAACCCTCCGGCAAATTTTATTGGATGAACGCGTGGAGTACATTTTCAATAACAAAAACATTGGCTATGGTGCTGCACATAATATTGCCATAAAAAAAAGTTTACAGGAGCAATATTCTTATCACATCGTCTTAAATCCCGATGTAAAATTTGCACCTGATGTAATACCGGAAATTTGTGATTTTATGGAAGTCCATACAAATGTTGGTTTGGTAATGCCGAAGGTTTTATACGAAAATGGAGATGTACAATACATATGCAAATTACTGCCCACGCCGACTGATTTTTTCGTAAAACGATTTCTGCCAAAATTGTATTCGCATACACAGAGAGATAAGTTTGAAATGAGAAAGTCGGGGTACAATTACATTATGGATGTACCTTTTCTATCAGGTTGTTTTATGGCATTGAGAAAAGAAGCAATCGAGCAGTGTGGCATGTTTGATGAGCGTTATTTCATGTATGCTGAAGACATAGATATAACCCGCAGGATTCATCAAAAATTCAGAACCGTATTGTATCCTTATGTATCTGTTATCCACGGTTACGAAGCGGCGTCTTACAAAAGCATCAAAATGTTTTTAATTCTGTTTACTAACATCAGTCGCTACTTCTTTAAATGGGGTTGGTTTTGGGATAAAGAAAGAAAGAAGATTAATGAAAATGTGATAGCTTCAATAAATATGGAAAACAAAAAGATGACTGCCAAATGAATATACTTTTAACGGGTGCTACTGGTTTTGTTGGGCAACATTTTTTGCAATACAATGGAAGTAAATATCGCATCAAAACTGCTACTGTTAGGAACAACAAGCCACTTCCTTCGCTAACCGACATCAATGTTGTAGTTCACCTTGGTGGGAAAGCACATGAGATGCAATTTATCCCCAATGAAGTTTATTTTACAGCTAATTCCGAACTCGCTAAACAATTGGCGATTGCTGCCAAAGCGGCCGGTGTTACTCATTTTATTTATGTAAGTTCGGTAAAGGTGTATGGAAACATAAGTAGCGAGAAGATAGATGAAAACACAATTCCACAACCTGATGATGCGTATGGTAAAAGCAAACTGTTAGGAGAACAATACTTGCAACAACTGAATGACGAGAGCTTTGTTGTTTCTATTGTTCGTCCGCCATTGGTATATGGTGCTTGTGTGAAAGGCAACATGCTAAGATTATTACAATTGACGCAAAAAAAAATGCCGCTACCTTTCGGCAACATCAATAATAAACGAAGCATAGTATTTGTTGGCAACCTCATTGCTTTGCTTGATAAAATTATGGAAACCAAAACACCGGGTGTATTTATAGCGGGAGATAAAACGCCGGTTTCTACTACTTATTTGGTTTCGTCGTTACAAAAATATTCAGGTAAGAAGACAAATCTTATTTACATACCTATCTGGATGCAAATGATGATTAAAGCATTTCGATATAGCCTTTATATCCGCCTTTTCGGCTCATTTGTTATTGACAATTCAAATACCAACCGGAAACTCAATTTCGAACCTCCTTATTCAACAGAAGAAGGAATCAGAGAGATGGTAAACTGGTTTAAAACAACATTATAATGAATATCTTTTTTTCAATAGACAATTTTATTAGCACACACATTACCCGGCGCAATGAAAGTTTGTTTTCGCAGGATTTACAACGCTATCATAATGAGATTGAAGACGAGATAAAAAATAAATCAGTGCTTGTTATTGGCGGTGCCGGAACCATCGGTTCTTCCTTCATTAAAACCTTGCTATGTTATCAGCCTTTCAAACTGATTGTGATTGATATTAATGAAAATGGATTAACCGAATTGGTACGGGATTGCAGAAGCAGAAATGATATTTCGCTACCTCAAAATTTCAAAACCTATCCCGTTAATTTCGGCGATCCGGTTTTTTTGAAAATATTCAAAGCCGAAGGTCCCTTTGATATCGTTGCCAACTTTGCAGCACATAAACATGTTCGTAGTGAAAAGGATGTATTTTCTATCGAAGCAATGATAGAAAATAATGTCTTAAAAGCAAAAAAATTACTTGACTTACTCGTGCAAAATCCACCAAAACACTTTTTTTGCGTTTCCACCGATAAAGCTGCCAACCCTGTAAATATTATGGGCGCCAGCAAAAAATTAATGGAAGAAGTAATACTTGCATATTCCGATACAATCAATATATCCACCGCACGGTTTGCAAATGTTGCTTTTTCAAACGGAAGTCTGCTTGCTGGTTTTATTGAAAGAATTTTCAAGCATCAGCCACTCTCCTGTCCCAATGATGTTACACGTTATTTTGTTTCGCCTTCAGAGTCGGGCGAAATCTGTTTACTTGCCTGCGTTTTAGGTAAGCCAGGCGACATTTTTTTTCCAAAACTAAACCCCGATAAAGACCTTATCAATTTTAAAGAAATTGCTTTACAATTTCTAAAAGCAATCCAGGTAACACCTGTTATTTGTAGTACGGAAGAAGAAGCTCGTAAAAAAGCTACTTCTTTAACGGACAATACTACGGAGTATCCAATCTATTTCTTTAAAAGTGAAACGTCGGGTGAAAAATTATACGAGGAATTTTATACAGAAGAAGAGGAATTAGACACAGCAAGATTTGCCTCGGTTGGTGTTATCAAAAATGCACCGAGAAAAACAAAAGAAGAATTATCCGGCATCATCAATCAGCTTACAAAACTGTTTGAGAGTTCCGTTACAAAAGCTGATGTAGTAACAGCATTAAACAAACTGTTACCTCACTTTTCTCATATTGAAACCGGAATAAATCTTGACCAAAAAATGTAGTATGTATCCATTATTGAAACGTTTCTTTGACTTTGTTTTTTCCTTGCTTGCGATTCTTATTTTAATACCGTTCATGCTTCCTATTATAATCATTTTAAAATTTACCGGGGAAGGTTATGTTTGGTATTTGCAAAAAAGAATTGGTTATAAAAATCAATACTTCAATATCATTAAATTCGCTACCATGCTTAAGAACAGCCCGAACATAGGAACGGGTGTGATAACAGTGCGAAACGATCCAAGATTATTGCCGTTAGGTAAATTCTTACGCATTACAAAATTGAATGAATTGCCCCAAATAATAAACGTTTTAAAAGGCGATATGAGTTTTGTGGGACCACGACCTTTGGTAGATAAAACATTCAATGCCTATCCTGAAAATATACGTTATCAAGTGTACAATTCAAAGCCTGGCATTACAGGTATAGGCTCTATTGTTTTCAGAGATGAAGAACAGATGGTTTCTAATTCCGGTATGTCGCCGCAAACATTTTACGATACCGTTATAGCACCCTATAAAGGCGAGTTGGAAATATGGTATAACCAAAACAAAAGTTTTGTCACTGATCTTAAAATTTTATTGATTACAGTTTGGGTGATTTTGTTTTCTAAAAGCAACATTATACAAAAAGCTTTTCCAACTCTTCCAAAATGGACTTATAAGACCGCAAAGGCTATGGGGAAAGCATAAACAGTATAATGCAATTGTAAATGTTTTATAAAGCTTCCTGATAAACTCAATTCAAGCTAATCTTTGCCCCACAGTTTATTCAAAAACATCAATCTTAAAGATTGTATTTACTATGAAACACATCATTCAATCGCGCATCAGCGAATCTATCGAAACAAAACAAAAACTGCTAAGCAATGAAGCTTTGCTAACAACCATTGAAGAAGTTACGCAAGCAGTTATCAACGCATTTCAAAAGGGCAACAAAGTTTTGTTTTGCGGCAATGGTGGCAGTGCTGCCGACGCACAACATCTGGCTGCTGAGTTCAGCGGTCGCTTTTATTTAAACCGAAAAGCATTGCCAGCCGAAGCACTGCATGTAAATACTTCTTACCTCACGGCTGTTGCCAACGATTACAGCTACGATGCAGTGTACGCAAGGCTTGTAGAAGGCATTGGTGTAAAAGGTGATATGTTGATTGGCTTATCAACCAGCGGCAATTCAAACAATATTATCAAAGCATTTGAAGCGGCAAAACAAAATGAAATGATTACCATAGCTCTTACAGGTGAAAGCGGTGGTAAAATGAAAGGCATGGTTGATTATTTGATCAATGTTCCTTCTTCCATCACACCGCGCATTCAGGAAGCACACATTTTGGTGGGACATATCATTTGTGAAATTGCTGAAGCCGAATACTTCAAATAGAACACAGATGGTTTGAATTGAATATTGATAAGTAAGATGGAATATTATGGCAAAAACAAACTTCTTACTTCATGATATCTCACAAATCTCACACATCTCATTTATCCCGGTTCAGAAAATCATCCCGGAATACGCGAAATGTACGATTCCAATTCTTTGATCTGATCTACCACCTGCTTGGTTTTGGGCTTGCACCCCTTGGCTTTGCGAAAGAAATCTTTGGCTGCACGAAACTCTCTTTTGTTTAAAAAAATCTGGCACATGCTTAAGTAAGCCACCGCTTCACTTTCTTTATCAGCAATGCCTGCCCGAATGGCGCCGCGAATGTAACTTTCACCGCCTTTAAAATCGCCTTTTTGCAATGCCATCATGCCTAGTTGTAGTTTGTTCGCGCCCTCAGCTTCGGGCATCGGCGAACCCAATGCAGAACTCTTTTTCAAATGCTTTTCAGCACTGTCAAAGTCCTGCTTCATCATGGCAATGTTTCCCTTTAAAGTATAGTAAGTGGAACGGATTGGCTTGAACAACAAAGCCGGAAACCAAATAGAGTTGATAATCTTTTCTACTTCGTCCATATTGCCTTGCTCCATTGGTTCTTGCACCAGCCGCAAAGGACCAATAAAAAAATGACTAAAGAAACCAATCGCAGCAATAAAGTACAAAACAAAAGAAGGCCAAAAACCACTTGTAATATTTACAATAATTGCCAAAACCAAAGCCAATATGCTTAACGGAAACCGATACTTTATAATCAGGTTATAAAACTTCATGCTTACTTTTTAAAGGAGCGCAAAGATAGTGGTAGCAACGAAAGTTTACCGTTAAAACTAAATATCGGAAGTTTGTTTTTGCCGGTTTTTTCCCCTTAAAATTTATCATCATCCACTTCTATCCAATAGCCTTCCGGGTCTTGAAAATAAATTTGTTTTACGCCATCAGGACGTACTTGCGGCTCTTTAGTGGTATGAGCCCAATTACCATAATTTATGTTCGCAGCATCAAGGTGTTTAGCGAAAGCTTCTACAGAAGGCACGCTGAAAGCAAGATGAATATTAATGTCGTGTGGAGTAACTTCTTTTGCACCCTGCACTACATGCAATTCGGCATGTTCACCTATTTTAAACCACACATGCTTGTTATCATGAAAAGGCTCGGGTATTTCCTGCAATTGCATCACGTTGCGATAAAAGTCGGCACCCTTTTTCAAATCAACCACAAAAATAGTGGTGTGGTTAAAGTGAGGCGTAGCAGAAGATTGTGCTGATAAAATAGTGCTAAAAAAAGAGCAAAACAAAACGCATAAAACAAAACGCATAGTAGTCATGTTGTAAGATATTTACCTGCGAAAGATAAGAATTATTACATTTGCACTTGTTGAAAAATATGGTCCCGTAGTTCAATGGATAGAATAGAAGTTTCCTAAACTTTTGATACAAGTTCGATTCTTGTCGGGACTACCAACTTACTTAAAAAACGATTGCTTAAGTATAGCAACCGGAAATTGCTCAAGTAAAATAGTTGCAAAACCAAACCATTAATTTCACAACTTATCTTGCAGGTGAATTGGTTCAATGAAAGACATTTTTATTGTTGCAGATAATATTGTTTCTCCACTTGGAAATACAACAACAGAAAATTTCTCCCAACTGGTGAAAGGTATTTCTGCTGTTAAACAACATCACAATAACCGAATTGCTGATGAACCTTTCTTCGCTTCTTTGTTTGATGAAAATGGCTTCAAAACAAACGAACGTTATACAAAATTTGAGCAGTTATTAATTGCATCAATTGGGGAAGCATTACAACAAACAGATGTTGATGTCAGTGATAAAAAAAACTTGCTAATCATCTCAACAACAAAAGGCAATATCAGTTTATTGGAAACCGAAGAATATAACGATGTGCTTAAACAAAGAATCGCTTTACATACATCTGCCAAATTGATTGCAAAATATTTTCATTTTACAAATCAACCTTTGGTTGTTTCTAATGCTTGTATCTCAGGTTTATTGGGCATTGTAACAGCGATGCGTTTAATAAAAGCCAATCAATATGAAAACATTATTGTTGCCGGAGCTGATGTTATCACAAAATTTGTGTTGAGTGGGTTTCAATCTTTCCAGGCAGTAAGCACTAATATCTGCAAGCCTTTCGATAAAAACAGAACTGGAATTAATTTAGGTGAAGGAGCTGCAACTGTAATACTTTCATCTAACAAAAAAACTAATGATGACATAAAAATTGTTAGCGGTTCCGTGAGCAATGATGCGAATCATATTTCCGGTCCGTCAAGAACAGGTGAAGAACTATATCAATCCATCAACATTGCAATGAATGATGCAGGCTTAACCGCAAATGATATTGATTTTATTTCAGCACACGGAACAGCAACTTTGTACAACGATGAAATGGAAGCAAAAGCCATTGCATTGGCAAAATTAGAATCATCGCCGGTGAATAGTTTGAAAGGTTTTTATGGTCATACTTTAGGCGCCGCAGGTTTAATTGAATCTATCATTTCCATTCACTCCTTACAACAAAATATTGTTATACCAACAAAAGGCTTTGAAGAAATCGGCGTTTCCAAACCTATTAATATTTGCAATAAAATTATACAGGCACCTTTACAAAATTGTTTAAAAACAGCATCTGGTTTTGGCGGTTGTAATGCTGCTGTAATTTTTAGTAAACAATAATAGCTTGTCAACAGAAAAGTATATTATATCAAGTTGTGTTATCTGTAACAATATTGTTGCAAAAAACAATGCGCAACTATTTTCTGCTGATGCTGATTCTATTCAGTCTTTTCTTTTATCAGTATATCAGCAACTAAAAATTGAATATCCGAAATTTTACAAAATGGATCATATCAGCAAGCTTGGCTTTCTCGCATCGGAAGTTTTGCTGAGAGATGAAAACATACAAGAATTTGTGCAAAACCAAATTGGAATTGTGCTTACCAACGCCAATTCAAGTTTAGATACAGATGAAAAGTACTTTCAATCAATCAAAGAAATGGCAAGCCCGGCTTTGTTTGTTTATACGTTGCCCAATATTGTGATGGGCGAAATTTGCATTCGCAATAAATTCAAAGGCGAGAGCTCTTTTTTTGTGTTTGATCAATTCAATGCAAAGTTTTTGGAGCAGTATGTTGGAGAGCTTTTCAACAATAATATAGTACAACTTTGCATTTGCGGTTGGGTTGATGTGCTGGATGAAAATTACAAAGCGGTTTTGTTTTTAGTGACAAAAAAACCGCAAAAACAAATGCTGTTGTTCACAGAAGAAAATATGAACATCATATTTAAAAGTGTCGAATGAGTTCAAAGGTTTATATAGCGGGGTTGGGAATCATTTCTGCCATCGGCAATAACGTTCGCGAATGCATTGCTTCGCTCCAAAGTGAGCGTGCTGGCATGAACGACATAACTTATCTTAAAACCATTCATGCAAAAGAATTGCCTGTTGCAGAAGTAAAGTTGAACAATGACGAACTGGCTTTGAAAGCAGGCTTATCAAACAAAGTAAGTCGCACTGCATTGTTGAGTATGATTGCTGCAAAAGAAGCTTTGCAAGATGCTGCAATAGAAAATTTTCACGACTTACGTACAGGATTTATTTCAGCAAATACAGTTGGTGGTATTGATAAAACAGAAAACTTTTTTCAGCATTTTTATAAAGATAAAACCATCGGGAATTTGCACGATATAATTAATCATGAATGTGGAAGTATCACCGAATTGGTTGCCGACAAATTAAACGTCAACACTTATGTATCAACTATAAGCACGGCGTGTTCTTCATCTGCCAACTCAATCATGTTGGGTGCAAGGTTAATTAAAGCGGGCATGTTGGATGTTGCTATTGCGGGCGGTGTTGATGCATTGACGAAGTTTACAGTAAACGGTTTTCATACTTTATTGATTTTAGATAGATCACTTTGCACACCTTTTGATGAAAACAGAAATGGTTTGAATTTAGGCGAAGGCGCAGGCTATGTTGTGTTGGTTTCTGAAAGAGTGGCTGCAACTGTAAACAAAGAATTGTATTGTGAACTGAAAGGATATGCGAATGCTAATGATGCCTTTCATCAAACTGCATCATCGCCTGATGGCAAAGGTTCTTACTTAGCCATGCAAGATGCATTGCGCGAAGCAAAACTGAATGCAAATCAAATTGATTATATCAATTTGCATGGAACAGGCACGCAAAATAATGACCAGGCAGAAGGAACTGCAATTGAAAGATTGTTCAATCCGCATTATCCAAAAATGAGTTCTACAAAATCATTTACGGGTCATACTTTAGGCGCAAGCGGCGGCATTGAAGCGGTGTTCTCTGCGCTTTCAGTGAAACATAATTATGTGTATCCGAATTTAAGATTGGAAACAGCAATCAAAGGCTTTCCTTTTGCAGCAGAAAAAAAGTTTGTAAAAGATTGGCCCATCAATCATGTGCTTTCCAATTCGTTTGGTTTTGGCGGAAATTGTTCTTCACTCATTTTTTCAAAAGTATAAGATGAAGATATTTATCCGCGCAGCATCATGTATTTCGCCACAACCCACTTT
This sequence comes from Ilyomonas sp., assembly GCA_965277535.1. GTDB lineage: Bacteria > Bacteroidota > Bacteroidia > Chitinophagales > Chitinophagaceae > Ilyomonas. Next base: position 458,603 of record OZ255825.1, read on the forward strand.
TGATCATCAGTTGTTCAACAATGATGCTGTAACATACCATTCGAATGATTTAAAAGTTATTGAACCTGATTATAAAAACATTCTCGATGCAAAGCTGATGCGCAGAATGAGCCGTATTGTGCGCATTGGTTTAGCGGCCGCTTTGCGTTGTTTGAAAGAAGCCTGCTTGGAAAATGTTGATGCCATAACAACCGGCACAGCGTATGGCTGCATGGAAGATTCTGAAAAATTTCTGAAAACGATTGTTGAACAGGATGAACAAATGTTATCACCAACTTCATTTATTCAATCAACACACAATACCGTTGCAGCGCAGATTGCATTAACATTAAAATGCAACAACTACAACAACACATTTGTGCATCGTGGTTTTTCTTTTGAACATGCTTTGATTGACGCAATGATGTTGTTGAAAGAAGACAAAGCCAAAAATGTATTGACAGGAAGTGCAGATGAAATGACCGATTTTACGTTTTCAACTTTTAAACGATTTGGGTTGTTTAAGCAAGAGGCGGTTGATAATACAAAGCTTTTTCAATCTGAATCTAAAGGAAGTATTTCGGGGGAAGGCGCTACCTTCTTCCTCATTTCAAATGAAGCAAACGAAGAGAATTACGCTGAAATATCAGCCGTGCAAACGTTTTACAATCCTGATAATGTAACGACAATTAGAAATAATATTCAGCAGTTTTTATCACAACACTCAACTGATTTAAAAGACATCAATCTCATTATTCTTGGAAAGAATGGCGACAGTAGAACGAACAAGAATTATGATGCGTTGCAGTCAGGTATTTTTAAAAACAATAGTTGCATCAATTACAAACATTTGTGCGGTGAATATCCAACTTCCATTTCGTTTGCATTGTGGCTGGCAGCTAATATTATTAACCGAAATGCTTTGCCGGTAAGTATTTCAACGAATCAATCTATTAAGAACTTTAAGAAGATTTTGGTATATAACAGCTATCAAAATAAATATCATTCACTGGTATTACTTTCCGCTATAAATTAATTGTTGTGCTAAAAGGTTCATTGTATCGGTTAATCAAAATTGCTGCAGAAGAAAATCTTATCGAGGCGATGGTTGAATTGAATAAGATGAATGAAATTTTCAAAGGTCATTTCCCTGATCAACCCGTTTTACCAGGTGTTTGTATGATGCAAATGATCAGAGAAATTTTGGAAGCTTTTTTTCAGGAAAAATTGCAATTGCGAAAAGCCGACGACATACGTTTTTCTTCAATGGTTGATCCAACAAAAGATGCGCAACTTACAATTCAAACCGGCTTCAATCGTACAGAGAATGGATTACAAACCAAAACAAGAATTTTGAAAACCGATGGAACTATTTGTTGTAAAATGCAGGCAATGTTTATTTTTGTATAAAAAACCGAGCCTGCAAAAACCCTTTATTTTGTGCGATTCTTTTCAATATAATCAGCCATCGTATTAACATCAACCAACACTTTTCTTCCTTCTTTTGGATCTTTAATGGTAATGCCATATTCGCGGTTTAATAACACAATTAATTCAAGCGAATCAATTGAATCCAAACCAAGTCCGCCGCCAAACAATTCTTCATCGTCTTTTATATCTTCCGGTTTCAGATCGGTAAGATTGAGATGTTGTATAACTTGTTGTTTTAACTGCTCTTTTAATTCTTTGGTTTCCATTTAAATCAATTTTTTTCTTTTCAACTGAAGCAAAGCTATTGCTTGCAACACAATTGCGATGATGAATAAAGATAAAATATTTGCGCTCACATCTTTCAATTTTCCACCTTCTAAAAACAAACCGTAATAAGCTTGCAAACACCAATGCAACGGCGAAATTGACATGAGCGATTTGAATGAATCGGGCATGATGAAACTGGGCACCATTAAACCACCAATGATGGATAATATTACAATGGATACAGCACCAAACGAATTGGCTTGCTCCTGCGTATTTGCAAAAACACCAACGCACATCGCATAGCTTACGGCGCACCAGCCGCAGGCCAATGTAACGAGTATCAATCCAACAATATCATGTGGTAAATGCAACTTGGGCAAACCAATAAAAGGAAACAAATACATACCGATGAAAAAGATAACGAGTGCCTGTAAAAATGTTACAACTAAATAGGTGATTTGCTTTGACAACAATGCAACGAAATAATTGGTTGGCAATGTTTTTAAACGAATGAAACTGCCGCTTGCCTTTTCACGCACAATACTGCTGCCCAGCGACATTACAACGAAGAACATAGCAAAAATTGTCCATGCTGGGACATTGTGTTGTGTAGCATTTACAATCACTTTTTCATTGCTCGATGATAGCGGAATTTCTTGGATGCTTGTATTGTTGGCAAGCATTTGTTTTTGCAAAGAATCTGGCAAAGGTTTTTCGTTGATAGAGAAATATAAATCTTTCAATGTTTCGCTGCTTTGAATGATTTGAATAGCACTGTTCAACGCACCTTGTATAGAAAGTTTTAATGATGGTTGTATGATGGGATTGTAGTAGAAATAAAGACAATTGCTGTTGATGAATTTTGTTTTTACTGTATCTCCTTCCAAGCCAAAAGACAGTAATGCTTTGCCTGCATTGTTCTGTGCTTTTGCCTCAATTTGATGTGTGAAAGATGAATCAATAACGATGCTGATGACAACATTCTTTGAGTGCATTTCATCTGCAATCTGTTGCGTACTTCCGTTTTTTAGAAGAAGAATTTTGAACATTCCACTTGTATCCAACGCATGAATCAATTCTTTGCTTAATTTTCCTTCATCGTTATTGTGTATGAAGATTTCAATTTTGTTTTTGCCAATAATATCAAACGTGCTGCTTTGAATACTGGTTACGATGATGACCAATAAAACTGGCATCGCAAACATGAGAAGCAATCCCATTTTATCGCGAAGCAAAATGCGCACATCTTTTTGTATGGTTGCAAAAAGCTTCATCAATTGTTGTATGCTTTGCCGGTTAAATGAATGAACAAAGTTTCTAAGTTATTTTGCTGATGCTGGATTAATAAATTGTGGAGTGAATTGAGTGCAATGATTTTTCCATTATCAATCAATGCAATTTTATTACACAATTCTTCTGCTTCATTTAACTGGTGTGAAGTATAAATTAATGTTGTACCGTTTGCATTCAACTGTTTTAAATAGTTTATGATTTCATGACGCGTTTGCACATCAACGCCAACAGTTGGTTCATCCAGAAATAATATTCTAGGTTGATGAATGACACCAATGGCAAGATTTACTTTGCGTTTCATGCCACCGGAAAACTTTTTTATCTGCCTGTTTTTTACTGGTACAAGATGTAAAATCTCAAACAATTCATTGCTTCTTGTTTGAATTTGATCTTTGTTCAATCCGCACCACGCACCAAAGAATTGCAGGTTTTCTAAAGGCGTTAATTCTTCGTAAAAAGAAAAATCCTGCGGCACAAAACCAAAGAGTTGATTGGTGCTTTTATTTTTTGTTTTGATGGAATTACCAAGCAGTTGAATGTTGCCGTTTGTAAAAGAAAGCAAGCCTGTCATCAAACTCATCAATGTTGTTTTGCCTGCACCATTCGGACCGAACAGACCGAAACGCACTCCTTGTTCAATCTCCAAATTTAGATCATTAAAAAGTTGTGTTTGATCTTTATAATGAAAATCGAGGTGTTCAATTTTTATCGCAGGCGCTATCATGAGTGCCAGTTTATGTTGGAAAGATTTGTAAACGCTTTCTTTTCAATTTCTGATATTTCCAAAAGATAATCACCCATCACATTAAAATCTTCCTGCGAGCCCAATCTTCCTTTATAAATGCCCGCAGCCTGCACTGCTGCTGTGCGCCAGAGATCTCCTGCTTTTGTAAACTTTTCGGATATATGCATCAGTTCATCATTGTGAAAATACGCATCGGCTTCCTGCAAAAAAGCTGCATAGATATAACGGAAACCGCCGCCACCCGTTCCAATTTCTTCCTGCATGCGCACCAATTGGGCGAGATATAAACGCGCTTTTTCGATGCCTAATTGATCACGCCAGTTCTTTATTTTTCTTCCTGTAAATGCAATGCCATTGACGCCTACAAAAGGACCTGGAATTTTCAGCATATCAAAAACATTTCGCTTCACGCCCTTGCGAATGGCCCCTTTTATTGTTTCATCGCTGATGACGCCTTTATGCTCTGCAAAATACAATTGTCCTTTTGGTGCGAGTGCACCTTTTGCAAAACGTACACGCTCCAATTCGTATGGTGTCATGTAGGTTTCGTGTTCCATAATCGGATCGCTGATCACATATTTGCCCTCCTTTTTTCCAAACACAACTAAGTTGTGTGCATTGAAATGAAAGCGATATTCTTTTGGAAAATAAGGCAGATAATAAACTCCGACCTGGCAACCTACTGCGTAACCTTCTTCTAATTTTTGATCGAGTAATTTTTGTGCTTCTTCTTTGGATAAAAACTTTTTACGGGTAACTTTTATACCTAATGAGTGGCAGGTTCTTTTGAAGATGATACCCGGCATATTGCGAAAAGCAATGGCTGGTCCGCTATTGATTTTTATAAAAGGAAGATAAACGAAGAACAAGCCAGAACCGATGCCGAAAGCCAGTGGTTCTGTTGCCTGGTTTACGCCAATGCTTTTCAGCAGATTTCTTGTTACGCCACTTTCACAATGCGCCGCCTGTTCATGTTGAAAATTATTAATCATGAACTTCCATCGTTTTTAATTCATCTACCGTTACGTTAAACACATTAGCGTATTGATTCAGCTTTTTGCTTGATAATTGATTGAACACACCTGGTTTTAAATGGCGTTTGATTTGCCATTTAAAAAAGCCCGTATAAGCTGATAAGATGCCAATATCCATTACGTTTCTTTCCATAAAAAACAGGATAGGGCTTGCTTCGTTACGCAGTACTTTTTCTTTTGCGGCAGCTACTTTATGTGCAATATCGTCCCACGTTACATCGAGCGCGTTTGTTTTTACATCCCAGCCGTTGCTGAGTTCGGTTGTGTATTTGCCCCTTTCATCAGTTACATAACAAACCTCTTTTGTTATTTTTCCAAGCGAACCTAAGTCTTGCGGAACTTCATCTTTTTTCATAATTAAAGACGATATAAAAATTATGAATTCGGTTATTTACAACAGTTCATTTTTATCAATGCCTGCTTGTTTTAGAATGGCGTGTAAAGTTCCTGTTGGCAAATCGTTATTATGCATTGGAACAACAATTCGTAACTTCTTTTCAGAGTGAATATAAATTTGATGAGAGCCTTTAGCGCGATCAAAAACAAAGCCTTTTTGTTGTAAAAGTCTTATCAATTCTTTAGGCGTTATTGACGGAGATTTGCTCATGCAGGTTGAGAAATATCAGCACTTAAATGCAGTGAATATTCCAATACATTGTCATCAGTAGGAATCTCTTCACCATGCTCAACAAGACTTTGAATATACAATTCAATAGCATCTTTTGCCATTTCAATTGCATGGTCAACATTATCACCATAAGTTATACAACCTGGTAATGCAGGAACGATAACAGTGTAACCGCCTTCCGGTTCTTTCTGCAATCTTATTTTATAATTGAGTTCAGCCATGTATTAAAATTATACAATTTTCTTTTCCTTAAATGAATTACACCACTGTAAGCATCGCATACATGTACGAGAAACGCGAGCTTTCAGGAACGAGCAATAATAACCTTTCGCCCCTTTTCAACCTTCCACTTTTGAATAATTCATGTACCATAAAGTAAGCTGATGCTGCACCAACGTTACCCAAACTTGTTAAGTTGACAAACCATTTTTCGTAAGGTATATTTCTTCCCAATACGGCCATTACCTCAAATATTTTACTACGGAAAAATTCGCTCGACATGTGGGGTAAGAAATAATCTACATCATCTATGGTTAAACCTTTGCGCTCAAAAATTTCTTTAATCTTTTTACCGCCCAGTGGAACAATATTATTACTCAATAAAGCAATATCCTGTTTGATACTTAAGATGGATTTATTGATAATCTCTTCAGGTGTAAATTCAAGATAACTTTTTACAGTGCCATCCGGTTGTTTATCGCAAGCCATGTACATACATGTTTCCATTTCATTGGCGTAAGAAACACCTTCAATCCAATCAACACGCAAATTTAAACCTTCCCTATTGGGTTTGTTTGAAAGAAGAAAAGCGGAAGCACCATCGCTTAACATCCAACGTAAAAATTCTTTATCAAAAGAGATGAATGGATTTTTATTCAACTCTTCAAGCTTATGCGATTCTTCCTCAAAAACATTGGCTCGTAACGAAGCTGAAAATCGTTCCGAACCTGTCGCCACAGCCACATTTTTATCGCCGGTTTTTACAGCCATAAACGCATATTTAAATGCATGCATGCCAGCACAGCAAACACCAGCAGGCGAAACCACTTCAATGGCTTCCGCTTCGGGCAACCAACCGTGAACCATCACGCCATGCGAAGGCATCATTTGATCTGGCGAAGAAGTGCCGCAGGATAACAATTCGACATCTTTTATTTTATCAGGATCATCAGCAAACAAACTGCGCACAGCTTCTGCTGTCATCTGGGCATTGGTATGTGTTGTTTTTCCGCCTTTTTCCAATGCGTAATATCTTGTTTGAATGCCGTTGTTTCTTAGCACAATTTTTTTCGACTTGGATGGCTTTCCATTAATGTATCCAAGATACTCTTCCATCTCATCGTTGCTAACAGGTTTATTGGGTAAAAACAAAGAAGTATTTGTTATATAAACTTCGCTTAAAGCCATGTTCAATTCAGATTTAATAAAGCAGTTTTTTTATGTTGAATGTGCTTCGACAAAAAAGGTTTAAAAATAAGCATGTTAATTATCCACACCAATGGTGCAGCAATAAACAGCGCAATTAAAAGATAATATTTGAATAGAGCAAGCCAGAATCTTTTGTTTCGTTTTTTACTGATAAGTTTTGCCCATAGCTTAAACATAATTCCTGCTTTGCCTTCAATGAACATTAAATAATATTTTGGGTCAACCGCTTTTGTTTTTATCAGTTTTTCCAGCAAGCCATTCCAATCGTTTTTTTGGAGATGCGGCAAAGCAATCTTTCCAAAATTTTTTGTGTTTTCAATGTCGGCGTCTGAAACACCGGGCAGTGGAAAGAAATGGAGATAACGATCTTTCTTCCCGGAAAGCATCCAATGAAAAATGGTAAAAATACTTACCAGGTTTAGATGCCTGTCGTATAAAGCAACCGTTCCCACATGATTTGCATCTGCAGCTTTTAGCATTGGTTTAATTCTTTCAAAAGCATTCACCCACATATTTCTTACACCTGTAATAGTTATGACGGGAGTGTTCTTTACAACGTTTAAAAACGCCGGGTTATGCAATAAAGAATTGAAAGGAATACTTGGCGAAAGAAACCAGGGTTGGTAACCAAGAACAATCAAATCATACGAAGATTGTTGCAATTGAAAAGGTTCCAATTCGTGCGGAACATCCAATACACAATCTGGCATTACACTGAAAAAACGGTCGGTTGTCCAGGGAAAAGAGAAATCGTTTTTTAGTTTGATGCGAACTTTCTCAACATCAAAGCCAGCATCTAATAAGGGCTCACAAAAGGCATCAATGATTTTTTCTAATTGTCCTGATTGCGAATAATAAATAGCCAATACTTTCTTCATAGCAAAGTTTAAGGTTCAAAGTCCTGCGGTTTCAGAGCTTTTGACGTTTGGCTATAATCAATTACTACTTTTTGAACTTCAGGTGAAAGCGCTTTGTAATTTTTTTTGATAAACGCTGCATCATCTTCAATCCTGCTCCTGTATTTTACTACTCTCGGTGAATGTTCCTGAATAATCAAACGCAAAAAACGATATTCAACATTAGAAGTATCAGAACGCAAAACCATTTCTAATTTTGTTGCGCCTTTTTTGAAGTTACTTAATTTCTCTTTGGGAACTTTTAATAAGCCTGCTTTTTTCATCTGCAAAGTACCGGCAAAAGCCTCTTTGCCTCCTAACGAAGAGGCATCAATTAAAGCCATCTCATTGTTGATTTCAGAAACAGTTCCGGTTTTTAAAATAGCATAATATTCAGTTTTATTAAATTGCTGTGCTAACAAGTTTGTTTTTGCAAAAAAAGAACAAAACAAAATCAATACAATTGCTTTCATAATTCAATTCACAAATTTATACGATTGATGACAATGGATTGTTAAGCCCCATAAAACTATAATGGTTCGAACAATGTTTGGTTTTACATAAAAAGTCGGTGCATTGAACCCTTTAGGTTTGCGTGTTTGTGAAATGCACATAATTATGTGTTGTTGAGGCTCCGTAGGAGCGGCGTGTTTGTAGAAACAATAACCATCATGGTTGTGCTCCGGCTCCATCGGAGCCGCGTGTGTTGCGTGTTGCCTTATTATTACGCGGCTCCGATGGAGCCGGAGCATTTGATTGTGTACATTACTACAAACACGTTTCCCCTACGGGGATTTGGCAATGCTTCGAACGATTATGATTCATGTAACAAGCACTTGTTGCACAAATTATAAACCCTATCAAAACAATCTGAAAATTTCGTTTCAACAAATACAATCTAATTTTGTACAGCGTTGCTAAACAAGCGAAGTAAAATCAATTGGGAAATCAGTCACGACAATTTGGAAATCTTTGGGCAATTATTTTGGGCGGCTCAAGTGGGTTTGGTTTTGCGGCTGTTGAAAAGCTGGCGGCACATGGAATGAACATCGCAACATTGTATCGCGAAACCGCTCAAATTGAAAAAGCGATATTGCCAAAATTTGAAAATTGTGCAAAAACAAACGACGTTCAAATTTTACCTTTCAATATCAACGCTCTCGCCGAAAATGGCCGAACAAAATTTATTGACGAATTAAAAAAATCGGCAAAACCAAAACCACAGATTCGTTTGTTATTGCATTCCATCGCAAGAGGAAACTTAAAGCCGTTGATTGACGAAGATTCAAATTCAGTTCTCACTTCGGATGATATAGCTCTTACCACTTATGCCATGAGCAACAGCATTCTTGACTGGACAAGAGTATTGATAAAAGAAAACTTGTTTTGTAATGATGCAAGAATCATCGGTTTAACAAGCGATGGTGCGCATAAATACTGGGATGGCTATGCGGCGGTATCCATTGCAAAATCATCGCTCCAAAGCCTTGCAACTTATATGGCCGTTGAGTTTGCCAAATACGGTTTGCGTACCAATTTAATACAGGCAGGCATTACCGAAACACCATCTTTAAAAAAAATTCCTTCGAGCGAAAAGCTCATCCATCTTGCCAATACCATCAATCCTTTTAAAAGAATTACCACTCCGCAAGACGTTGCCAATGTGATTTACTTATTGTGTACCGATGAAGCTTCCTGGATAAACGGCGCGCTCATTCATGTGGATGGTGGCGAACATTGCCGCTAATTTATATTTGCAACAATGCACGAGGAAATTCTCCATTTACTTCCCTACAAATCTTCATTTCGTTTTGTTGATGAAATAACAACGATTGATGAAAATGGCGTTACCGGAAATTATACATTAAAAGAAAATTCTTTTTTTTATGAAGACCATTTTCCAAATAATCCGGTAACTCCCGGCGTTATTATTACCGAAATTATGGCGCAGATTGGTTTGGTTGTTTTAGGCATTTATCTCATCCTAAATAACAAAGAAAAATTTGGGCAAAAACAAAACGAAGCTCCTTTTCCCCTGCTTACCTCAACCGAAGTTTGTTTTTTTAAAATGGTGCTGCCAGGCGAAAAAATTACCGTGGTTTCTAAAAAACAATATTTTCGTTTCGATAAGTTGAAATGTTACATTGAAATGACAAATGAAGCCGCTGAATTGATTGCAAGAGGAACTTTTGCAGGCATTATAAAAAGTATCAACCTTAACAAAACAAAATTATGAGCCGCCGGGTTGTTGTTACAGGCATGGGTGTAGTAGCGCCAAACGGAGTTGGAATTCCGGATTTTTTACATGCCATTCAAAACGGCATTTCCGGAATCAAATTCATTCCGCAATACGAACAATTGCATTTTTATTCCCAGGTTTGTGGCGTTCCTCAATTTGATTTTAATCATTTAAAAGATTATCTCTCAGAAGTTACTTTTCACGGATTAAAAGCCAGCACCATCGGCTACGCCATCAAAGCTGCTGCTGATGCCTGGATTGATGCGGGAAACAAATTGTATGATGGCACCATTCATTGGGATACGGGTTGCGTATTTGGAAACAGCATTGCCGACACAGAAGCGATGAAAAGAGTAATTGCTCTGATTGATACAAAGCAATCACGCAAGCTGGGTTCAAGAATGATTGAACAATTGATGAACAGCGGCTCTACCGCTTACATCACAGGTTTACTGGGTTTAGGCAATCGGATTATTACAAATTCTGCTGCGTGTGCAACAGGCTCGCAGGCGGTGATAATGGGTTATGAATACATAAAATACGGCATGGCAAAGCGCATGTTGGTTGGGAGCAATGAATACATAGATAATTATATATTTGGCGCTTTTGATGCCATGAGAATATTGTCGAGGAAATTCAATGGAGAACCTGAAAAAGCCTCACGTCCCATGAGTGCAACCGCCGGTGGTTTTGTACCCGGCTCGGGCGCAGGTGCATTGGTGTTGGAAGACCTTGAGTACGCTTTAGCCCGCAACGCAACTATTTATGCAGAAGTGTTGGGCGGCGCAACCAACTCGGGCGCGCAACGCGGCACGGGATCTATGACTTCACCCAACACGGAAGGCGTTGTGAATTGTATTGTTGATGCCATCAACGATGCAGGCATTGACGCGAAAGATGTTGATTTGATAAGCGGGCATTTAACGGCTACGATGGCAGATAAAATGGAAATTGAAAATTGGGCAACAGCTCTCGAGCGACGAGGAGAACAATTTCCGATTATCAACTCTACAAAATCAATGATTGGGCATTGTTTAAGTGCAGCAGGCTCAATTGAAATCGTAGCGGTAATATTGCAGATGATGCACGGCTTTGTTCATCCCAATATTAATTTGGAAGACCCGAATCCTGAAATTGTTGAAATTGTGGGTTTACAATCATTGCCTACAAAAGCAATAAACAAAGACATTAAAATTGCGGCAAAAGCAAACTTTGGTTTTGGTGATGTAAATGCCTGTTTGTTTTTTTCAAAATATAAATTATAATGAGCAGAGAAGAAATTTTAGAAGGATTGAAAAAAGTGTTAGCGCCTTACACGGTAGATAAAGAAATTTTGCATTCGATGAGTGAAGGCACAGATTTTATAAAGGATTTGAAAATCAATTCTGCCAACCTCGTTGATATTATTATTGATGCGGAAGAAAAATACAATATTGAAATTGATGTTGATGCCGCCGAAAGAATACGCACTGCAGGCGATTGCATCAACGTAATTTTAGAAAAGGTGAATGAAAAGGCTTGAACAGCATCGGTAACGATATTGTTGCTTTGAACCAAACTTATACTCATCGCACGATTCAAAAAAGATTTTATTCCAAAATACTTTCCGCAAATGAGGTTTCGCTTTTCAACAACCATGATTTTGAGATCCCTTTTGAAAGCTTTGTCTGGCTATGCTGGAGCATCAAAGAATCAGTTTATAAATTGATAAAAAGGCATCATCACGAAATTGTATTTTCTCTCACCAAAATCATCGTAGAAAAAATAAAAAAGCCGCAAAAACAAACGAAAATCAATCCTCAAAAACACGAAGGCATTTCGTTTTATGATGATGAATGTTTTTGTTGTGAAGTGCTGTACAACAATCATTACTACTACACAAGATCGTTTGTAAACAACTGTTTTATTTTTACCGTTGCCAACAACAATAATTGCTTTACAAATGTATTTTGGGGCATACAAAATATTGATAACGGTTCTCATGCTTTCCAAACCCAATTGGTGAGAACCTTTGCGTTAGAAAAACTACAACAACAATTTGAAAACGAAGGTTTGAAAATTGAAAAAGCAGAAGCTGGCTTTCCTTTCATCGTTCCGTATCAAAACATTCCTTTATCATTCACCCATCACGGAAATTTTGTGGGATATAGTTTTAAGCTTGAAACACATAGAATCATAGAAACATAAGAAAAGCACATAGAAAATCTATGTGAAACCTATCTTCCTATGATTCTATGTGTTTCATTTTCGTTTTAAAATTTGAACAAAAATTTCCTGTAAAAACAAAAAGGAAAACATCATTTCAATACTTCATCATATAAAAATTCAATCGCAAAATCAGCAGCTTCTTTCCATCTTTGTTCTGTTGCGCGACTTCTGAAAAATGGATTGAAATGTTTTTGCAATTCATGGCCAAAACCATCATATACTTTTATAGCGTTTGGAATATGCAAAGCATCTGCTTTTTTATGAATAGCAACACTTCCGAAGAAAGCAACACCTTTCGTATCTACCGGAATCAACTTGTCTTTCAAACCGCAAACACTCACAATAGGAACCTGGGCACGATTGAGCCAATCTTTATCAAGCAATGCGCCCCAAAAATTGATAACGGCTGCGATGTTTAGTGCATTATATTTTCCTGTATTTGCGATGACTTTGTTACTATCAATCACGTTCTCCAAATCGGCTCTGTTACTGTAAATAGCTTGCAGTGCAATGACAGCACCTGCCGAGTTGCCCCCTAATATAATCTTGCTTGTATCAATGTTGAATTTGTCTGCATTGGATTTAAAATAATTGACTGCCATTCGCACATCATCAACATCATCATAACAAGCCGATACAAGATCAGGAAACTTTGATACCGGATGCTTTTTACTCAACCGATAATTGATTGCTGCTACCGCATAACCATGTTGCGCAAACTCATCACCCCATAGTTTTATTTCCTTTGCGTTTTTAGTTCCATATTTAAAGCCGCCGCCATGCATCCAAATGAGTAAAGGTCTTTTTAAAGACGAATCATTTGCTGGTTGATACAAGTCAAATTGCCTGTATTTTAATCTAACATCACCATTGTTGCTATACACCAAATCTTTCTGCACCGTTACATTAAAAACCGGGGCTTTTAGGCGGGAATTTAAAATTGATTGTGAGAAAGAAATTGCGGAACTGAAAAAGAAAAATATGGTGAAAACAAATTTCATAATTCTGTTCAATTAAGTTATTACACTTAACAAAATAGATGCTGAATTGTTTTAAAATTCAAGTAAGGTTTTGCGTTTGTATTTTAGCGCACACATTTAGAAAAATGGTTGCAGGCGTTGGTATTGACATGATAGAAGTTGAAAGAATCAAACACAACATCGAAAAAGATGCAGGGTTTAAAGAAATGGTTTTTTCAAAAAATGAGATTGCTTATTGTGAAGCAAAAGCGAACCGATTTGAATATTATGCAGCCCGTTTTGCCGCCAAAGAAGCTTTTATGAAAGCGATTGGAACGGGTTGGACTGCAGGAATAAATTTTAATGAAATTGAAGTTGTACATAGCCTTGAAGGCAAGCCGGAGATGATCATTTCAGGTGAAACGCAAAAAAAAGTATCCCTTTTTGGAATCATTAAAATTTTGGTTTCTTTGTCGCATTTGAAAAAGTATGCAACGGCAGTTGTAATTATAGAAAAATGAACAGGAACGCTTCCTCAATCACTTATCAATCAAAAGATAAGATTAAACACATGCAGGAACAAAAGCTGCAACAATTGTTGCTATATGTTCAGGAAACATCGCCTTTTTATAAAAAAAAATTCCGGGAAAATAAGATTGATGTTTCATCCATAAAAACATTGGAAGATTTGTCCATTCTTCCTTTCACAACAAAAGAAGACCTGCAAACAAACAATGATGATTTTTTGTGCGTTGCTAAAAGAAACGTGATTGAATACACATCAACATCAGGCACATTGGGCAGCCCTGTCTTTATTGCATTAACCGAAAACGATTTGCAACGTTTGGCTCACAACGAATACTACTCTTTTATCACTGCCGATGGTTCTGCTAGCGACATTTATCAGCTAATGCTTACGTTGGATCGTCAGTTTATGGCAGGCATTGCTTATTATCTGGGCATTCGCAAAATGGGAGGCGGTATTATTCGTGTAGGTCCTGGCGTTCCTGCTTTGCAGTGGCATACCATTCAGAAGCAAAAGCCAACCGCTATTGTTGCAGTTCCATCATTTATTTTAAAGCTCATACTATATGCAAATGAGCACGGTATTGATGTAAATAAAACCTCCGTGCAAAAAGCCATTTGTATTGGTGAGAACATTCGCAATACTGATCTTTCGTTGAACATGCTTGGTAAAAAAATTACGGAAGCATGGAATATCAAATTGTACTCAACTTATGCATCAACGGAAATGCAAACGGCTTTTACGGAATGTAGTTTTGGATGTGGCGGTCATGTCAATCCAGAATTATTAATTGTTGAAATATTGGACGAAAACAACAAACGGGTTGCTGCCAATACGCCCGGAGAAGTAACCATAACAACACTTGGCGTTGAAGGAATGCCCCTGTTGCGTTATAAAACCGGCGATGTTTGTATGTACTTTGATGAGCGGTGTCAATGCGGAAGAAATACATTGCGTTTGTCGCCTGTAATTGGTCGTAAAAAACAAATGATTAAATTCAAAGGCACTACCATTTATCCTTCTGCTTTGTTTGATTTATTGAATGAAATGGATGAAGTGAATGATTACATTGTGGAAGTATCAACCAATGAGGTTGGCTTGGATGATATTTTGTTATACATACACCCTACTGCAACCAACGCAGAAAATGATTACCGGATTCGTTCTTACCTAAGTGCAAGATTAAGGGTAAGTCCCGCCGTAAAATATGTTTCGGAAGAGGAAATCAAAAAGATGCAGTTCAATGAAGCGAGCCGGAAAATGATAAAGTTCATTGATAAAAGAAATTAATAAAATCAAACCAAAGCGCTTAGTTATAAATAGTATTGCACATGATTTTTATTGGGCAAAAACAAATTTTACTTGAAGATTTTTCCCTGATTTTATTTGATAAAAAAGAAATTGCTTTTACAGATGAATCATTGAAAACCGTTGATGAAAACTTTCGTTTTCTAAAAAGCTTTTCTGCCAACAAATTGATCTATGGCATCAACACCGGCTTCGGGCCCATGGCGCAGTATAAAATAAGCGATGAAAACTTATTAGCGCTTCAATATAATTTAATTCGCAGCCATTGTTCTGGCGATGGGAATATATTGCCTGCGCTTTTTGCAAGAGCTTTAATGATTGCACGTTTGAATAGCTTAATGAAAGCATATTCCGGCATTCATACAAGTCTGGTTGAACTTTTAAAAGAACTGATTAACAAAGACATCAGTCCATGTATTTATGAACATGGTGGCGTTGGTGCAAGCGGAGATTTGGTGCAACTGGCGCATCTAGGTTTGTTTTTAATTGGTGAAGGGGAAGCCTGGTTCGAAGAAAAAATGGTTGCGACAAAAGAAGTTTTTGATCGTTTCGGTATTCAACCTTTAACAATTCATGGAAGGGAAGGTTTGGCTATCTTGAATGGCACTTCGGCAATGACGGGAATTGGCATGATTAACATTATTCATGCACACCAATTGTTTCGCTGGGCAGTTGTGTTGTCGGCAATGATGAACGAAGTGGTGGAAGCGTTTGATGATCATTATTCTCACGAGTTGAATGTTGTGAAGCTTCACCGCGGACAAAATGAAGTGGCAAACATGTTGGGTGATATTTTGAAGGATAGTAAAATGATTCGCAATCGTTCAGAACATTTATACCATCCTGATACTTTGGAGAAAGAAATTTTTGAAGATAAAGTACAGGAATATTATTCGCTTCGTTGTGTAACACAAGTGTTAGGTCCGGTTTACGATACCATCAAGGGAGCAGAAAAAATTGTAGTAGATGAATTGAATTCTGTAAACGACAATCCTGTTGTTGACCATATCAACCAGAATGTTTTTCATGGCGGTAATTTTCATGGCGATTATGTTTCGCTTGAAATGGACAAATTGAAAATTGCAATAACAAAATTGTCGATGCTTGCAGAAAGACAGTTAAATTATTTGCTGAATGATAAGCTCAATCAAAAATTTCCGCCGTTTGTAAATTTAGGTGTGTTGGGTTTAAACTTTGGAATGCAGGGTATGCAATTCACCGCAACATCAACGGTTGCAGAAAATCAAACGTTATCCTTTCCAATGTATGTGCATAGCATTCCCAACAATAATGATAACCAGGATATTGTAAGTATGGGAAGCAATGCAGCATTGCTTACTAAAAAAGTAATTGATAATTCTTTCACGGTTGTAAGTATTCAGGCAATGAGCATTTTACAAGCCATTGATTATCTCGCTTGCGAAAACAAATTATCTTCTGTTACAAGGTCCGTTTATCAATCATTAAGAAAAATATTTCCAAAGTTTATTGAAGACAAACCGAAGTACAACGATCTTAAATTGGTAAAACAATTCCTGCAAAAACAAAACCCGGTCTCATCCAATCACATAAAAGAATAATATGCGTTGCGCATTGGTAACAGGTGGTTCAAGAGGTATTGGCAGAGCGATTTGCATTCGACTTGCCAAAGAAGGTTATTATGTGTTGATTAATTATAAAAGCAATCAAACCGAAGCCCAAAAAACGTTGTCATTAATCAATAACAACGGCGAGATATTGCAGTTTGATGTTGCAGACAAGCAAGCTATAAAATCAACTTTAGATGTTTGGATTGAAAACAATTCTGACAAACAAATTGAAGTATTAGTGAACAATGCCGGCATACGTGAAGATGCTTTGATGAGTTGGATGAATGATGAACAATGGGATAATGTTGTAAAAACAAACCTGGATAGCTTCTTTTATGTAACGCGAATTGTGCTTGCACAAATGTTGGTAAAAAAGTGGGGTCGCATCATCAATGTTGTGTCGCTTTCAGGTTTAAAAGGTATGGCGGGACAAACCAATTATGCGGCCGCAAAAGCCGGTGTGATTGGTGCTACAAAATCGTTGGCACAAGAGGTTGCACGTTACGGTATTACAGTAAATGCAGTTGCGCCAGGATTTGTAAAAACAGATATGACAGAAGGTTTGGATGAAAAAGAATTAAGCAAGATCATACCAGCCAAACGTTTCGGCTTGCCCGAAGAAGTGGCGCACGCGGTAAGCTTTTTTGCAAGCACAGAAGCTGCTTATATCACCGCACAGGTGCTTTCCATTAACGGTGGTTTGTACTCATAGTTTGTTTTTGCCCTTATTTTGAAAGATGATTACAGAAAACATTTTGTCATTCATTCCACAAGCCGAACCTTTTGTTATGGTTGATACATTGTTGCAGGTTGAGGAAGAAAAAACAATAACCCGTTTTACCATCACAGAAAATAATATTTTTTGTGAAGAAGGATTTTTTTCAGAAGCAGGTTTATTAGAAAATATGGCACAAACTGTGGCTGCAGGAAATGGTTATAATGAGCAAAAAGCAAATGAAAAAGCTTCAGTTCGTTATATTGCTGGCATAAAAAATTTTGAAGTTTTTTTTCTACCCAAAGTGAATGATGTGCTTATAACAGAAACGATTGTAACAGGTAAAATTTTTAATATGACTACTGTCAACGGTAAAATTATTTGCAATAATAAACTGGTGGCGCATTGTGAAATGAAAATATGGTAGTTAGATTAATTGCATGCTATAATAACCTGAAGCTGTGGTAGAATTGCTTTATCCACTATGAGTTCCAACCGCTTATCAACCGGTTTTTGTTTTTATCACTTTTCAATTTCCTTAACACAATAACACGCATAAACAGTTGAAAGTTTTTGTTCTTCAATCTATTTCACAAACATTCTATCTATAAAAATATTTCACTCGTCTATTATATTTCTTACGCATACACCATTTGCTAACATTGCGCGTTATTAATTTGCAAGCGCGGTGCAGCTTTTGCAGTTTAAAAATCAAATTTTACAAACGATGACTTTATTTTCCGGCAAAAACAAATGCCTATACGCTTGTATGGCAGTTGGCTTTCTTTGTTTTTACACACATTCATTTGCCCAATTCTCGGTTGGTATTGAAGGCGGCTACAACAAAAATTATTCGATAACCAACAATGCCAATCGTGCTTTTACCAATTACGAACCATTAAGTTCTTTTACCGTTGGCATACCTGTTCAATATCAAATTGCCGACTGGTTTGCGGTAGAGGCAGATCCTACTTTTATCCAAAAAAATTACCGGCAGGAACGCTCTGCTTATTTTGCAGGCGTTTATCAAAATAATTATAACAGTTATGTACAACTTCCGCTAATGGCACATTTTATGTTTGGCGGCGAGCGGTTAAAAGGCTTTACGAATGTTGGTTTGTACGGTGCTTACTGGGCTACTTCTACCATAAAAGGCGTAATGCCGGCTATACTTGACAATGTAGATAATAACACATCTACCAATTCCATTTTTGATATCAGCAATCCTTACAGCTACAATGAAAAATATACTTTTAATACTCAAAAAGATAACAGGTTAGAATTGGGTTGGGTGGCTGGCCTGGGCATTGGATACGATGTTACCAGTAGCATTAATGTATTTGCTGAAGGCAGATTGCTGTATGGTTTTACTGATCAGCAAAAGGCTTATGAAACGAACCAGGTACCGCGCTACAATACTACTTACGGCGCCAATTTGGGTGTGTTATATCATTTTGGAAATTTCAAATCATCTTATTAAACTTTTTATACTTCTTTATATGAACAAAAACAAATTTTGGCTTCTTCCTCTTTTTGGTTTTGCACTTTTTTTTACTTCCTGCCGGAAAGATTTTACCAACGTTGAAGTGCCGGAAAATTATATTGGTGGATCAATGAGCGACGTGTTTGAATCGTTTTGGAACGGCATGAATAACAACTATGTGTTTTGGGCAATTGATACCACCAACTGGGATAGAATGTACAGCATTTACAAACCCATGTTTGCAAGCCTTAACATTAACGACAGCGGTGATGTTCGGAAAAGCATCAATTACTTTCGCCAGATGACCGACGGATTGGTTGATTCGCATTACAATCTTTCTTTTGGCGACCCGGTTTCTGATTCTACCGTATCGCCTTCTTACGATAGAAAATTGCGGGCAGGCACATTGCGGCAGCGTTATGTGCTTTATGGTTATGATGCCAATTATTATCTCGATTCGACTTCGATTGTTGGTGGCATTGATTCGGTGAATACATTAGAAGGCGATACTACCGAAGCTATTGCAGGAACCATCGGCAATGGCCAGGTGTTATTTCTCGGTTTTAGCCAATTCAATTTAAAAACTTCGTACCAGGCAGCTAATAACAATGGGGTAAAAAGAGCGTTGACGTTTTTTATTAATTATTTACACAATCCGCCTTCCAATTTTAAAGGTGTTGTGGTTGATGTTCGTGGCAACCCTGGTGGAAGTATTCAGGATTTGAATTTTTTAATTGGAAATATGATAGCAAGCAAGCAAAAGATTGGTTACACAAGATATAAAAGTGGCGATGGCAGACTTGATTATACGCCCTGGGCGGATGCCATTGTTACACCGCAAACCGGCGCAAAAGCAGTAACAGTACCGGTTGTAGCCCTTACCGATATTTGGAGCACCAGTATGGCTGAATTGACAGCAATGGCAATTCATACGTTACCAAATGGTCATACCGTTGGCGAAACAACATGGGGCGCTAACGGTCCGCTTACCGCTAATGAAATTTTAAATGGCGGACAATTTACGGCAGCTAATTTTTTATTTGCTTACACTTCGTCCAGCATGTTTAAATACATTGATGGTAACATTTATGAAGGAAAAGGGTTTCCGCCCGATTATCCGGTACCATTTGCATTAAGCGATTTTCAAACCTATGGTGATAGGCAATTGGAAAAGGCATTAAGCCTGATGAAATAATTGTACAAAAACAAACTTCATTGTACAGCCGGTTGATACACAAATCATCCGGCTTTTTTATTTGAACCAAAATCTTACTTTCAAGCCCTAATTGCTCGTCATTATGTCGCAATACATCTTATCATTCGATCAGGGCACCACCAGTTCACGCGCCATCGTGTTTAATAAAGAAGGTGCGATTGTTTCTATCGCGCAAAAAGAATTTACGCAATATTATCCGCAACCCGGATGGGTGGAACATGAACCTAACGAAATATGGAGTACACAGTTGGGCGTTGCCGCAGAAGCCGTTACCAAAGCGGGTTTGACGGTGAAAGACATTGCGGCCATCGGCATTACCAACCAACGCGAAACCACGCTTGTTTGGGATAGAAAAACCGGGCAGCCGATTCATAACGCCATTGTATGGCAAGACAGAAGAACAGCTCCCTTTTGCGATGAATTAAAAAGAGATGGGCACGCCAAATTGATTCAAAATAAAACCGGCTTGGTAATAGATGCCTATTTTTCTGCTTCCAAAATCAAATGGATATTAGACAATGTAAAGGGTGCAAAAGAAAAAGCAAAGCGCGGCGAGCTATGCTTTGGAACGGTTGATAGCTGGCTGTTGTGGAAGTTAACAGACGGCGGCATTCATGCAACCGATGTTACCAATGCAAGTCGCACTATGCTGTTCAACATTCATACATTGAGTTGGGATGAAGACCTTTTGCAACTCTTCAACATACCACAAAGCATGTTGCCCGAAGTAAGAAGTTGCAGCGAAGTGTATGGCTACACGCAACACATTTTAACCGCGCATAGTTTACCCATTGCAGGCATCGCGGGCGATCAACAAGCCGCCTTGTTCGGACAGATGTGCATACAGCCCGGCACTGTAAAAAACACTTACGGAACAGGCTGTTTCCTCTTAATGAATACGGGCGAAAAAGCGATGCCATCGCACAACAATTTACTTACCACTGTTGCCTGGCAAATCAACGGCAAAACAGCATACGCACTGGAAGGCAGCGTGTTTATTGGGGGCGCAGTAGTACAATGGCTGCGCGATGGTTTGCAACTCATTCGTTCTTCTGCTGAAGTGGAAAGCCTGGCTGCACAAGTTACTTCAACCGATGGTGTTTATGCAGTTCCTGCCTTTACTGGTTTGGGTGCGCCGTACTGGAATCAACAAGCCCGTGGCACAATCGTTGGCATCACGCGTGGAACTACGGCTGCTCACATTGCAAGAGCTTGTTTGGAAAGCATTGCCTTTCAAACCGTAGATGTGTTAAATGCCATGCGTGCAGATGCTGGTATTGATATTACTGAGCTTCGTGTTGATGGTGGCGCAACAGTAAACAAAATGCTGATGCAGTTTCAAAGCGATGTTGCCAACACGCCGGTTATCAAACCTAAAATAAGCGAAACCACTGCCCTTGGCGCAGCTTATCTCGCGGGATTAGCCGTTGGTTATTGGAAAGATTTAGAAGAAATACAACAGCAATGGAAAGAAGATAAAACGTATCATCCAAACATTGATGATGCGCAACGATTTTTTCTTTTACAACAATGGCAGCGAGCCATTAAAGCCGCACAGGTTTGGGCTGATAGCAACCAATGATTTTTGAGGTTGACTAACAATGTTTGATTAAACCACGAAGACAGGAAGAAACTAAGGTTCACTAAGAATATTAAAAAGACTTCGTGTAACTTCATTCCTTTGTGCCTTTGTGGTTCAATACTCATAAAAACTGGCAAAACCAAAAGGGATGAACAGAAGCGAAATGCTTACACAAATTGAGCTGACCAAAGAATGGGACATCATTATTATTGGCGGAGGGGCAACCGGCTTGGGATGCGCTGTAGATGCGGCTTCCAGAGGTTACAAAACATTGCTGGTTGAACAATCCGATTTTGGAAAAGGCACTTCTTCAAAGTCAACAAAGCTTATACATGGCGGCGTTCGTTACCTGGCACATGGCAATATTAAATTGGTAAAAGAAGCGCTGCGCGAAAGAACTTATTTATTGCACAATGCACCGGGTGTAACTTCTATCCTACCCTTCGTTGTACCCGTGTACAATTGGTGGCACAAATGGTTTTATGGAATAGGTTTGAAACTATACGATTTATTGGCTGGTAAGCTTTCTCTTGGCAAAACACAGTGGCTCAATAAACAACAAACGCTGCAACAACTGCAAGGTATAAACAGCACTAAACTAAAAGGTGGCATTCTGTATTTTGATGGTCAGTTTGATGATGCAAGACTGGCAATTGAACTGGCAAAAACGGCGGCAGCAAACGGCGCAACGATGTTGAATTATTGCGCAGCAACATCATTCATTAAAACAAAAGAAACAATAACCGGAATTTGTTTTTACGATATTATCAACAACACGTCATACACAACAAATGCAAAAGTTGTTATCAATGCAACCGGCGTGTTTGCCAATGCAATTATGCAAATGGATGAGCCGCTGAAACCCCATGTTATTGCACCTTCTCAGGGCATTCATCTTGTAATTGATGCATCATTTTTCCCCAGCAAAGCAGCGATGATGATACCTAAAACCGATGATGGACGGGTACTGTTTGCCGTGCCATGGCACAATAAAGTCTTATTAGGCACAACCGATACGCCTGTTGCAAATGTTGAGATTGAACCAAAGCCTTTACAAGAAGAAATCAATTTTATTTTACAACATGCCAATCGTTATTTATCTAAAACCATTACGAATAATGATGTACGAAGCGTGTTTGTTGGTTTGCGTCCGTTAATCAAGAAAAAGGGAATGACAATAACATCTGCATTAAGTCGGGATCATACCATTTTTAGTTCATCTTCTGGATTAATAACCGTAACTGGCGGTAAATGGACAACCTACAGAAAGATGGCTGAAGATGCTGTTTCAAAAGCTGCTGAGGTTGGCGGATTATCTCTTAGAAAATGTATTACCAAAACATTGCGCATTAGTGGAAATAGTGAAGACAGAAAAGATTATAACAACAATTTTTTACAAACCGATGTTCCGATTTCTAATGATGACATCAGCTTTTTCGTTGAACAGGAAATGGCAACGACAGTGGAAGATGTGTTAGCAAGAAGAACGCGATTGCTATTCTTAAACGCAGAAGCAGCAAGGCTTTCAGCGCGAAGTGTTGCGTTGCAAATGGCTGCCTTGCTGCACAAAGATGATGTATGGGTACAACAACAGGTAACAAGCTTTGATGAACTTACAAGACAATATCTGTTGCCATTGTCGTAACCTTTTTATCTTCATACAATTATTTCTTTACTCCAAATTATTCATGTAAAAACAAACCAAAAACATGACTCCTTTTATCAGCGAACTGGTTGGCACTGCCGTTTTAGTTACGTTAGGTGATGGCGTAGTTGCCAATGTTGTTTTGCACAAAACCAAAGGCAATAGCGGCGGCTTAATTGCCATAACAATTGGTTGGGCAATGGCAGTTTTCACTGCCGTGTTTATTTCAAGCAAAAGCAGTGGCGCACATTTAAATCCGGCAGTAACGCTTGCGCTCGCAGTAGCCGGCAAGTTTTCATGGAGTTTGGTACTTCCTTATTGCATTGCACAATTGCTTGGCGCGATGATAGGCGCGTTCATTGTTTGGCTTTCCTACAAACAACATTTTGATGAAACCACCGATGCTGATTTAAAACTGGGCGCATTTGCAACCGCGCCTTCCATTCGCAGTGCGGCACACAATTTTATAACGGAGTTTATCGGCACATTTATTTTTATTTTGGCAGTGTTATGTATCGTTTCGCCCGCAAATAGTTTGGGCGCACTGGATGCTTTGCCCGTTGCATTGGTGGTACTGAGTATCGGCTTAAGCCTTGGCGGACCTACAGGTTATGCTATCAATCCTGCACGCGATTTAGGACCTCGAATTGTACACTTTCTATTGCCTATCAAAAACAAACGCAACAGCGATTGGCCGTATAGCTGGATTCCGGTGCTGGCGCCACTTTCAGGGGCTGTAGCTGCAACTTTTGTGTGGCTGGCGTTACAGTGAAAATGATTTGAAAAAACACATCAATCATCATTACAATTCTTTCAACTCTTATCTTTAACCGTATGAAATATCTCTTTTGTTTTTGCCTCTTTTTTGCCTCAATAACTTCGTTTACACAAACCAATGCCGACCTTGTTAAAAATCTGTACACAAAGAAAGAAGTGTACATAACTATGCGCGATGGTATGCGCTTATTTACCAGCATTTACATTCCAAAAGATACTACTGAACAGTATCCGTTTCTGATGGAAAGAACGCCTTATTCAGTTGCGCCGTATGGTGAAGACAATTATGCGCGAAGGCTGGGTCCGAACCCGCTTTTCGTCTCTGAAAAATACATTTTCGTTTACCAGGATGTGCGTGGCAGACACTTGAGTGAAGGACAGTTTCATGAAATGACGCCAGCTATTGACAACAAGAAAAACAAAACAGATGTTGACGAAAGCAGCGACACTTATGACACCGTTGATTGGCTCTTAAAAAACATTGGCCACAACAATGGAAAGGTTGGCATTTGGGGCATTTCCTATCCTGGCTTTTATGCCACTGCTTCCTTGCCCAATGCGCATCCCGCTATCAAAGCCGTATCGCCACAAGCGCCCGTTACTGATGAGTTTGAAGGTGATGATGCTTACCATCGCGGTGCCTTTTTCTTAATGGATAATTTTTCTTTTGAAAACTTTTTTGACGCGCCACGAACGGCACCGCGCCAGCAAGATCCACCATTGAACGACAGCATTAAAATTGATGATGTGTATAATTTTTATTTGAAGACAGGCGCCTTACACAACTTCAACGATTTGTATTTTCACAACCGCGCCAAAATATGGAATGAGTATTTAGAACACAACACCAAAGATGCGTACTGGCAGGCGCGTAACATTCGTCCGCATTTGCAAAATGTACAACCAGCTACACTTGTTGTGGGTGGCTGGTTTGATGCCGAAGATATGTTTGGCGCACTCAACACGTACAAAGCTATCGAACAGAAAAACAAAACCAACGACAACCGTTTGGTGATGGCTCCGTGGACGCATGGCGCCTGGGAAAGAAACAGTTGGAAAAGTTTTGCAGGAATTGACTTCGGGCAGGATTTGAACCCAAAATTTCAGCAATTGGAGTTCGATTTTTTTAATCATTATTTGAAAGGAAAAAACAATTTTGATGCGGGTGAAGCAACCCTTTTTATTACGGGCAGCAACCAATGGAAAACGTTTGCTACTTATCCGCCAAAAGATTTACAACCGATGGTTTGGTGGCTCAACAACAATCATCAATTATTGCTGCAAAAACAAAAGACGGAAGGCAGCGATACTTATGTTTCCGATCCATCAAACCCCGTTCCTTACATTGATAAAAAAAGTGATGAACGATTGAATGAATACATGGCTGCCGATCAAACGTTTGCTTCCAAACGAAATGATGTACTGTTTTACCAAAGCGATGTTTTGCAAAATGACATCACATTATTAGGACCGATCACTGCAGATTTGTTTGTAAAGCTAAATGCGACTGATGCTGATTTTGTTGTGAAAGTTATTGATGTATTACCCAACAGTAACACGCAACAGTTAGTACGTGCTGAAGTGTTGCGTGCTAAATTCAGAAACAGCTTTGAAAAGCCAGAGCCGTTCGTTCCGAATAGCCCAACTGAAGTAAAGTTCCACTTGAACGATGTGGCACATACGTTTCTGAAAGGCCATGAAATAATGGTGCAAATCCAAAGCAGTTGGTTTCCATTGGTTGATAGAAATCCGCAACAATTTATGAGCATTCCCAATGCAAAAGAGGGCGATTTTAAAACAGCTACCATTACCATTTTGCACGATGAAGCACATCCATCTAACATTCAGGTTGGTACGCTGAGTGAAAAATAAGGCAAAAACAAAGATTTTGTTTTTACTAAAAAAACTTTTTTATGAATGATACCTATAACCTCAAACGCTTTGTAGACGCACAACACAGAGATTACGAAACAGCGTTATCAGAAATCAAAAACGGGCGAAAAAGAAGTCATTGGATGTGGTATGTATTTCCGCAGGTTGGAGGCTTGGGTTTTAGCGAAACGTCGCGATATTATTCTATCAAAAATGGAGAAGAAGCCGAAGCTTTTTTACAGCATCCGTTGCTGGGAGAAAGGCTTATAACAATTTGCAACGCATTGCTTTCTCTTCCTACCAACAATGCGCACAGCATCTTTGGAAGTCCTGACGATATAAAGTTGAAATCATGTGCTACTTTGTTTGCCACTCTGCACAATACAAACCCTGTGTTTGAAGCGGTATTGCAGAAATTTTTTGGTGGTAAGAAAGATGAAAACACATTGCGCATTCTCAAGCAATAAGGTTAGAATTAGTATTTAAACCACTAAGACACAGAGTACACAAAGTATCACGAAGAACAATAAAAAAATACTTCGTGAAACCTACCGGCAGGTAGGCAGGCTTTTTTACTTCGGGACTTTGCGGTTCAAAAAAATCGGCTTTTAATTTTTCCCTTTTTTTACATTATAAGGATTTATGACAGAATCAGAACGGATCATTCCAGCCAAAGAACATGTGTATTTAGATGGCCCGCACAGCCGCGGTTACGAAGCCGTTTTTTTGTTGAAAATAGTGTGGCAATTTTTTCAGGGCATTCGCAAACTGCATTTTGAAAACCCTTGTATCACTGTGTTTGGCTCTGCAAGGTTTACCGAAAATGACGCTTATTATAAAGCCGCACGTGAATTTGGCAAACGCATAGCCAGCTTAGGTTTCAGCACAATGACGGGCGGTGGTCCGGGCATTATGGAAGCTGCCAACCGCGGCGCCTTCGAAAATGGTGGAATGAGCATTGGTTGCAACATTGTGCTTCCGCATGAGCAGAAAGAAAACCCGTATCTGCACAAATCAGTAACGTTCGATTATTTCTTTGTTCGCAAAACCTTGCTCATTAAATATTCTTATGCCTTCATAATCATGCCCGGCGGCTTTGGAACAATGGATGAATTTTTTGAAACGATAACATTGGTTCAAACCAAAACGCTCACTCAATTTCCTATTGTGTTGTATGGAAAAGAATATTACAAAGAATTGATGGAAGCTATTGCCGACATGGCAAAACACGGCACTATCTCGCCGGAGGACATGAATCTCGTATTGCTAACCGACGACATTGATGAAGCGATGCAGCACATTTACACATACATCACCACCAATTACAAAATTGTACCTCGCAAACGCTTTTGGTGGTTGTTTGAAGGGGGCAAAAAGGAAGAATGAGTTTGTTTTTGCCCCATTTTTCTATTCCGTACCTGAGGGCGCAGATGTGTTGCTTACCGTGCTTTTATCTTCGTTCATGCCCTCTTTAATATTGGCTTTATCAGCATCTTCTGTGTCGGCGTTGCCACTCGTTTTGCCGCGCTGTGTGTTGTTTTTATCAAAATCATTCTCGTTAAAGCTACCGTAACCTTGTTCGTAACGGTCTGGATCTTGTCCGGTGACACTTTTGTTTTCGGTGGAACTATTGTCCTCAATTTTCTTATCCATAATAATGTGTTTATACTTTTTGTTTTTGTATAAAAAACTATACCACGTTATAAAATAGAGTTGTAACAATTGGATTTGGTGTTGCGCAAACTTCCTTTTTTCAACTACTCAAAAGTATAATTTGCACATCAGCATTTGATCTCTGATGACTTTATCCGCTAAATGCTGAACTTCGGGAAGTTTACATCACTAATTCAGTGCGTTCTTTTTAATCGGGCGCAGCAAAACAATAAAATGAAGCTAACAATACAATCAGTTTTGCCCGACCATTCGATTTCGCCTTTTGTTCACAGCTTTTGGATGCTGGAAAACAAGACAGGGAAAGACATTCCGTCAACCATACTGCCGAATGGAATGGTTGATATGGCACTGATTAAAATAGCTTCGGGAAATTGGGAAATGTTCCTTCGTGGCATTGATACTTTGCCCAGTCAAATAACCATCCTGGCAGACACCAGAATATTTACCATAGGACTTAAATTATTAGCGGTAGAATATTTGTTAGGCGATTCAATTAAAGATGTGTTGAACGAAGGAAGAAATCTTACAAATGATTTCTGGCAATTTGAAGAAAGTGACTTAAACAGTTTGGAAGATTTTAGCAACAAGGCAACACAAAAAATAAGACTCGTTTCAAATGAAAACATTGATAGCCGGAAGGAAAAATTGTTTGAATTAATTTACTCATCTCAAGGCTCCATAACAGTAAAAGAACTTTCTGAAAAAGTGTACTGGAGCAGCCGCCAAATCAGTCGTTACTTCAATCAGCAGTTTGGAATTTCACTCAAAGCCTATTGCAACATTCTTCGTTTCGGCACCTCGTTCAAACACATCAGCGAAGGCAAGCTTTTTCCACAACAGGACTTTACCGATCAAAATCATTTCATTAAAGAAATTAAGAAATATGCAGGCGTAACGCCAAAAGAATTGAGCAAAAACAAAGATGACCGTTTCATTGACATTACTGCAATTAAAAATTTCCCTTCTTAAAAACGGCTGATTTTTACTATTTTATCTTTCGACTTCTCAACAATTTTGCATTGTAATTAAACAATGCGAATCATGTTATTAGAAAATAAAAAAGTCGCTATTGTGGGCGGTGGCCCCGGAGGACTGACATTAGCACGACTGCTTCAACTCAAAGGCGTTGCTGTAAAAGTTTATGAAAGAGATAAAGACCAATCATTTCGTCAGCAAGGTGCTACGCTTGACTTGCATTACGAAACAGGACTAAAAGCATTAAGAGAAGGTGGATTGATTGAAGAATTTAAGAAGGCTTACAGACCAGGTGCAGAAAGAATTACCATTACTGATAACAATGCAATAGTGCACTATACCGAGCGTGACGAAGAACCAATTCAGGATTTGAATAATGAATATGCACGACCTGAAATTGACCGTGGCCCGCTTCGGGATTTACTCATTGCATCCTTGTATGACAATACGATTGTATGGGATTCAAAATTTTCAGAACTAAAAGAGGCTGGTAACGGCTGGAAGTTGTTTTTTGAAAACGGAACTACTGCCTATGCAGATTTGGTAATTGCAGCAGACGGAGCAAATTCTAAAGTGAGAAAATACATAACAGACATTCAACCCATATATTCAGGTATTACTATTGTTGAAAGTAATATTTATAACGCTTCGACTAACACACCTCATTTGTGGAAACTAACCAATGAAGGAAAAGTTTTTGCATATTGGAACGGCAAAACAATTGTTCTGAGTGCGAAAGGCGAAGGTTCACTTTCATTTTATACCAGCACCAAACAAACAGAGGATTGGGCAAAAACCTCGGGCATTGATTTTAAAAATAAAGAGCAGGTTTTTATTTGGTTCAAACAACGCTTTTGCGATTGGAGTGATGACTGGCACGAATTATTTTTAACCAATGATTCTTATTTTATTGTCCGGCCGCAGTATCACTTTCCCTCAAATCAATCTTGGCAAACTCTTCCCAACTTAACGATGATTGGTGATGCCGCTCATGTTATGCCACCCACAGGCGAAGGCGTGAATCAGGCAATGTGGGATGCACTGGAATTATACGAAACCCTTTGTATAGAAAATTTCAACACAGTGAAGGAAGCCATTGCCTCATTTGAAAAGAAAATGTGCAGCCGGGCTTCAGCAGAAACCGAAGATGCCTTAAAGATGGTGCAAGCTATGCACTCCGAAAACAATCTTCAGTATTTACTTAATTTCTTTAGCGGCTTACATGAGTTGGGAGCGAAGTAAAGAAGTTTGAGTAAAATGTTTACTATACAGATTAAAATATCGAAAAATTTTACAGAATATGAACGACCATTTACTTCAACATAAAAAAGTAGCTGTTATTGGCGGTGGCCCAGTTGGTCTGACAATGGCAGTATTGCTGCAGCAAAAAGGCGTAGATGTAACGGTTTATGAAAGAGACAAAGACGCACAAAGGAGAATTTGGGGTGGTACGCTCGACTTGCATAAAAGTTCAGGACAAGAAGCAATGCAAAAAGCAGGATTGTTAGAACGTTATTATGCGATGGCATTGCCCATGGGAATAATCTTTGCTGACGAACAGGGCAATGTGTTGCTCACTAAAAAGCCTACGCCTGAAAATCAATATGACAATCCTGAGATAAACCGGAACGATTTAAGAAAAATATTGCTCCATAGTTTGGCAAGTGATACAGTTGTTTGGGACAAAAAATTTACAGGCCTTGAAGAACAAACCGGCAAATGGTTATTGCAATTCGAAAATGGCCCGAATGCAGCCGCAGATGTTGTTATCATAGCCAATGGCGGAATGTCGAAAGCAAGAAATTATATTACGGATACTGAAATAGAAGATACCGGAACTTTTATTATACAAGGAGATGCGCCTCAACCTGAAATTGGCTGTCCGGAATTTTATCAGTTATGCGATGGTAACAGACTGATGACTGCCCATCAGGGCAATTTGTTAGTTGCAAACCCATACAACAACGGAGCATTGACTTACGGCATAATTTTTAAAATGCCTGAAGAATGGCGCCATGGTAATGGATTAGACTTTCAAAATACAGACAGCATTCTTGCTTTTCTTTTAAAGAGATTCTCGAATTGGAATGAACGATACAAACAGGCATTCCGCTCAACCTCTTTTTTTGTTGGATTGCCGACGAGAAAACTCCCTTTAGAAAGGCCCTGGAAAAAGGATCGTCCCTTGCCGATAACGTTGATTGGAGATGCCGCGCATTTGATGCCGCCCTTTGCAGGTCAGGGTGTGAATACAGGACTGGTGGACGCATCCATTTTATCAGACAACTTAACAAATGGAAAATTTGAAACGGTAGAAGCTGCCATTCATGACTATGAACAAAAAATGTTTGTTTATGCAACAGAAGCACAATTGGAATCAAGCAAGAATGAGATAGAAATGCGTCGCCCCAACTTTTCTTTTCAAGAACTTGTTCTTTAATTGCGAATTGACATTGTGATTAATGATGCGATAATTTCGCCAAAGCCTCAACCATTGCAATTCAAACAAACGGAAAAGCAATCAGTAAGAATAAAATAACCATAAAAACAAACAACGATCAGAACAAGTCAGTAAATTTTATATAGCAGAGCCGACAGGTGCTTTTGAAGACGATCCCAATCTGACTGATAAGAAGTTCCCTGGCAATCCAACAAAATCGTACCGCAACAAGTTTCCACTTCGGGTAACGGGCGAAATTACGGATTGGCAAGATCATTCTCCTGAACAACGCAAAACTATGTTGGATCATCTCCGGCAACTTAAGGAACTTGGAATTGAGGCAATAGAGGATTAAATAGATCATGACTATATCACGACAATCCATTCAAACTTTTTAACCTCATCACTACACCTTCATCTCCTTCCAAACTCAATGTATTTTCAAACATACTTCCTTCAAGTTCAGGTGAAGAAGCAACTACCACTTCACCTGTAAAAGTAAAATGCGGTGGCGTAAAGTAAGCAGGCCGATGGGTAAGGTTCAATACAATTAAAAAAGAAAAATCCCCGCTTTTGCGAACATAAGCCAACAATTGAGTATCGGAATAAACAGGCGTATAAGAGCCGCTGTTTAAAGCGGCTTCCTTTTGCCGCAAATGGATAAGCTTTTTGTACAAAGAAAGTACAGAATAAGGATTGTCACTTTCTATTTCTACATTTTGCCGGGCATAGCTTTTATGCAATCTGAGCCAGGGCCGCGCTTCGCTGAAACCCGCATTGCTATTGGCGTTCCACTGCATCGGCGTTCTGCATGGGTCACGACTTAAATGCTTATCAGGCATGTTCACCCCTTGTGGGTCAACCACTTCATTCAACGGTATGGCAACATCGCTCATACCAATTTCATCACCATAATAAACAGTGGGTGTACCGCGCAATGTGAGCAACATCATGGCAGCAATGCGTGCCTGCTGCAACCCTACGCGGCTGGCAATGCGTGGTTGATCATGATTGCCCAATACCCAATTGGGCCAGCCATTTTGCGGCAAGGCGCCTTCATATTCGTCAATGGCTGCGGCTATAAGATTCGCCTGCCACTGTATTGAAAGCAACAGGAAATTAAAAGGCAGGTTTGCACCATTGTTGTTTTTGCCATAATACATCATCAGCTTGTGTATGGGCAAATAAATTTCACCAATCATCATGCGCTCACTGTATTCATTCAGCACGCTTCGCATCTTTTCTACAATGTCCTGCACTTCGGGTTGGTCTGTCGAATACACATGCAACAGTTTATCGTAGGTTGCCATCTGTGGCTGGTAATTCGGATTCGGAGGTTCATCACGCCATTGCGCATCTTTTATTAAATGCCATATTACGTCAACCCGAAACCCATCCACGCCTTTATCTAACCAAAACCGCATCACATTCAGCATTGCTTCCTGCACTTCGGGGTTGCGCCAGTTCAGGTCGGGTTGCTCTTTTAAAAATGCATGATAATAATATTGCTTTGTGTGGTCTTCCCACTCCCATGCGGCACCACCAAAAGCTGACAGCCAGTTGTTAGGCACGCTGCCATTTTGTTTCGCATCGTGCCAGATATACCAATCGCGTTTTGGGTTATCTTTCGATGAACGCGATTCGACAAACCACGGATGCTGGTCGGAAGTATGATTGGGAACTAAATCGAGAATCAACTTCATACTGCGATTGTGAACTTCTGATAATAAAGTATCAAAATCGTTCATGGTCCCAAACAAGGGATAAATACCGGTGTAATCAGAAATATCATAACCAAAGTCTTTCATTGGTGATGGATAAATGGGCGATAACCAAACGGCAGTTACGCCTAAGTCTTTCAAATAATTCAACCGCGATATGATTCCTTTCAAATCTCCAACGCCATCGTTATTGCTATCCTGGAATGAACGTGGATATACCTGGTATATAACACCCGTTTGCCACCACAACAATTGTTCGTTCATGTATCCTTTTGTTTTTGCATCAATTTTTAGGAAAGAACGTGCCAACATAATGTTAGATGTAGGATGTGCGATGTTAGATGTGATTGTTTAATCGCTCCGGTTTGACTTCAAAACAAAGTAACAGTTGCCAGGCACATTGGGCTGCATGAACAAAAACCCTTACCTTCCGCAAAAATAACTTATGACAAGTGAGCAAATCGAAAACTTTCTTACCCCTGAATTGTTTACCAAATTAGTTGTTATCAGCTTTAAAACGCGTAATACCATGCGCGGCATGTTTTTAAATACAGGTGATTTTGATCATTTAAAAACCAAAAACTTTTGGCGCATTTTACCCGAGAGCCGCCTGGAAGATTGGAAAAAAACAAAAGACAATGGTCTTGCCCGCATATACAATGGCAGTGAATTTACAAAACTTACGTTAAAGCAGTCGGCAAGCGTTACTAATAATTAGAAGTAGTCCTAACACTGTAACTGTTCCTAAGAAAAGGTAAGAAGCGAATATTGCTTCGCCCCCTGCTTGCTGAACAAGCAGGGGGCGAAGCAATATTTTTTATACTGAAAATGCGGTTTGTGATTTATGGTAATACACAAATTGCTTCGCTGTGCTCACAATAACGGCGTTACCAAATCTTCCGAACACTTATAGTGCGAACACGGGTTTCATTGTTACTGGTCGATTGCATTACGAGTGATGTCTTGCACGAGCCAGACCAAGAGATAGCGACAGATAATACTGATTCAACCTGTCTTTTGGAGAATCGGCAAACGTTGAATTGCTGTTTTGATCTGTGCCCCAGCCTTGCTCCTTCAAGCCATATTTATAACCCAGTTTGATAGTAGTAAGACATGTATGCTGTTTTGTAAAATCAGCAAGATCAAAACGCAAACAGAAGTTGAGCAATGCCGCGTTTTGATACATATTTACCGCAACTTTATCATTCAGCACATCAGCGAAGGTGGCGTAGCCGGTGGTTTGGGTAAGATTGACAGCTGAGCCATACAAACCTATCCCAACTTCCGGCGCAATATGAAGTTTGTTTTTGTTCAAAATATAATATCCAAAGTCTAAGTCGCCCGACATATTCATGAGTGATTCATTAAAATTCGCCGGTCTTTTTTCTGATGCGACAAACATTAAATTTAAACCAATCAGTGCGTTGTGCAACTTAACATGTTCTTCAATGACTCCACCAAAACTGTAGTTACTTAGCGTGGGCAGTGAAAATTTTGGCAGGATGCTATTGGTGTTTTTATAATTGTTATACGAGCCGCCGATGCCAAAGGAAGTGAGCCAGGTAACATCTAAATTTCTTGTTGAAGTATTGGTTCCGGTTTGCGAATAAGTAAGAGTCATCATCAATACGCACATAACTACTAACAATGCTTTTTTCATAGTGTTTGTTTTTTCTGCAAAACAAAACCACTATTGTCTTTCGTATGTATGAGTTGCAAATTTTGTAATTTTTTTAATGATACTAACCCCTGATATATGGGTTGTACTTTTTTTCATAGCCAATGGTGGTAGGTTCGCCATGCCCGGGATATACAATCGTTTCATCAGGCAAAGTGTACAGTTGTGTGCGGATGCTTTGGTGAAGCTGTTCTGTATTTCCCAGCGGAAAATCGGTTCTGCCAACGCTTCCTTTAAATAATACATCTCCACCAATTACAAAGTTTTGCTTTTTGCAGTAAAAACAAATGCTTCCCGGCGAATGTCCCGGTGCATCCAATACTTTTAATTCATCATCACCCAACACAACCGTGTCGCCACCTTTTATAAAATGCAATTTGCCCCTGTAATTGTTAGGAAAAGAAAGCCCGAACCGCTCTGCAAATTGCGGCTGCACCTGAAGCACAAGTTCTTCCTGCGGATGAATGAACAACTCTAATCCGTATTGTTTTGCAATGAATGAATTGCCAAATACATGGTCAATGTGGCAATGTGTATTGATCAGTAGAATGGGTGTGAAACCACCGTTTGCTAAATAATTTTGTAATGTTTCTTCTTCGGCTGTAAAGTAGCAACCGGGATCAATAATAATCGCTTCCCGTTTTTCGTTGGTGAGAACGTAAGTGTTCTCCTGCAAAGGATTGAATGTAAACACTTCCACATGAATCATAGAACTTATTTTTACACCTGATTTGATTTGAGCTAACTTTAATTTTTTAACGACAGGATATGCAAAGTAATCGCTTATTAAGTAGCGCATTTGTTTTTCTCATTGCTCTGTTTCCGTTTTTTGTTTTTGCACAAGTGAATACCGTTGACTATGGTAAAAACCGCATTCAATACAAAAAGTTTCATTGGAAATTTTATCAAACCGAAAACTTCAATACCTACAGCAGTCAGGGCGGTTTGGAATTGGGCAAATTTGTAGCGCAGACAGCAGAAGAAGAACTGAAATCCATTGAACAAGCCACGGAATATTCGTTGCAACGCAAGGCAAATATCATTGTTTACAACACCTATGATGACTACAAACAAAGCAACATTGGTTTGGGTATCGACTGGCAAAACGCCGGTGGCTTAACCAAGCTGGTGAATAATAAAATGGTGCTGTATTTTAACGGTGACCATGAAAACCTTAGAATGCAAGTGCGACAAGGCATTGGGCGTATTTTAACCGATAACATTTTGTTTGGCGATGACATTGGCGAAGTGGCTTCCAATGCGGCTTTGCTCGATTTACCCAAATGGTTAACCGATGGCTACGTGGCTTACATTGCACAAAATTGGAGCACCTCTTTAGACGACCAATTGAAGAGTGCCATGTTGAGCGGAACATACAAGAATTTTTATCAGTTCGCGTTTAAGCAACCCGATTTGGCAGGACATGCGTTTTGGTACTACGTTCAGGAAAAATACAAGAAAGAAAACGTTACTTATTTTTTGTACCTCGCTCGCTTGTACAAAAATTTAAATACGGCTTCACTACGCGTTGCCAAAAAGAAATTCAAGAATGTATTGGACGATTTTATGCAGTATGAATCAGGGAAATATTTCAATGATATCAAAGGCAGACGCAATGCGCCCAAAGGCAAATTGAGCGTTGTGGAAGAAACGACAAAGAGCGATTTTTTCCGCTTTAACGGTAATCCCAATCCTCGCAACAACTCATATGCAGTGGTTGAATTTACGAAAGGTGTTTACCAGGTAAAATACGTTGACAATAATTATGACGAGCACGTTTTATTGAAGTACGGCGTAAGAACTTACCAGGGCGACATCAACCCGAATTATCCGATACTTGCCTGGGATGGCAAAGGTTCACGCCTGTTGGTTGTCTATTGGAAAGAAGGAAAAATAAACATGTTTGTGTACGATGTGATTGCCAACTTTAAACGCTTTAAACAACAGATAGAAGGCTTCGATCAGGTACTCGATGCAGGCTTTATGCTCGATGCCGGAACGCTGTTGTTAAGCGCTGTAAAAAATGGTCATTCCGACATCTTTACTTATAAAATTGAAACGGGAAGAATCAAGCAAATTACCAACGATGTGTTTGATGATTTGAACCCAACAGTGGTGGCGTTTCCAAATCGTGTAGGCATCATTTTTTCATCCAATCGCCCGGGTCCTAATGCTACCAACAGCGATACCGCTTTGCCGAGCCGCAATCATTTCAACATCTTTTTGGTTGACATCAATAATAACAGCGAAATCAAACAAATCAGTCAGCTTACCAATGTAAAGTTTGGTGATGCCAAATACCCAATGCAGTACAACGTAAACCATTTTACTTACATCAATGATGAGAACGGCATTTCCAATCGCTGGGCTGGCTTCTTCACCACGCAACGCAACGGCCTGGATACATTATGGTATGTAGGCGATCAGGTGCTTCGAAATCCAGGCGGTAAAGAATTGGATTCCACTTTGTCTGCCTGGCAAAAAAGCAAACCTGATAGCGTGAGCTACTTTCAGGTGTACAAAGATTCAACTTATACCTTTCCAATCACCAATTATCAAAGCAGTTTGCTGGAAACACGCATTGCCGGAAACAATGGACAAGTAAGTGAAGTGCGTCGCGAAGGCGATTATAAATTTTTGTACAAATTAAAACCTGACTCCCTTGCGTTGCGCCGCCGAAATGTGAACCCGCGACCTACTGATTATATCAAACAGTTATTGATTCATGAGCGATTGGCAAAAGGCGCTTCTACCATTGCACAACCAACTGATAGTTCACAAAACAACAATAAGGGAAACAACTTGTTTCAAAACGAATTTGAAAACGATAAAAAAGATACGGCCACAAACCATACAACCGAAACACCAACTGCTGTTGTGCCACGCAAAACCGGCTTGCTGGCGAATGCAGGTTTGTTTGATTATGGTTTGAAGTTTAGTGCCGATTACGTGCTGGCAGGCTTTACCAACAATATAATCTTCAACCGTTATCAACCTTATGCCGGTGGCGCTGGTCCGATTCGACTGGATAACGGACAGGATTTGAGCTGGATGTTTCGTGTGGGCGTGAGTGATGTAATGGAAGATATAAAGCTTATTGGTGGCTTCCGTTTTGGAACAACAATCAGTGATAAAGACGCTTTTCTTTCATTGCAGAATTATAGACATAGAATTGATTGGGGCATCACTTATTATCGTAGTAATGTAAACAATTATCAGAATTTTTATCAGCCCGGAAATGTAGATCCAACGGGTTTAGACAAAAGCTTGTTGTCGAACAATGTTGTTACCAATTTGTACCAGGCAAATGCATCTTTCCCTATTGATGAAGTAAGAAGTGTGCGTCTTACAGCTGGTGTTAGAACCGATAAAGGCATCATCAAACCGTTTCCTTATCCTGATGCTTTAAAGTTGCAAGATTCAACCGCAAAAACTTTAATTACGCGGCTGGAATATGTGTATGACAATACGATTGCACCGGCACAAAATATATGGAATGGTTTGCGTTGGAAAGTGTATACCGATTTTTGGGCTCCGATGGGCAAAACTTCTTTGAAAGGAAAGCACATATTGAATGTTGGTGCAGATGCACGATACTATGTTCCCATTTATCGCAATTTTATTTGGGCAGGCAGAGTAGCAGCTGATTTCTCGATGGGTGATGCCAAAGTGATTTATTATCTCGGTGGCGTTGACGGTTCAGTTCTTACGCCAAAATTCAACACCAATCCACCTAATCCATCTGTGCCGTATGCGTTTCAAACACTGGCAGTAAACATGCGTGGCTACAATCAAAACTTAGCCAACGGCAACAACGATTTAATTATCAACAGTGAGTTTCGTTTGCCTGTGTTTAGCACGTTCTTCAATAAGCCTATCAACAATGCATTTGTTAGAAACTTTCAGTTGACTCAGTTTATTGATTTGGGTACGGCTTGGGACGGAACGGTTAAAAACATTGCCCGCCCAAGCGAGAATTATACCGATCCAACAACGCCGGTATCTATCAAAATTAGGTCGGGAGGTATAGGTCCATTAGCCGGCGGTTATGGCTTTGGTGCCCGTACTACATTGTTGGGCTATTTCATTAAATACGACGTTGGCTGGCAAATGAAAGGAATATTTAAAGGCAGCCCTGTTTCGTATTTGGCACTGGGCTTAGATTTTTAAAAAAGCTTGTCCCGCAGATTATCGCAGAATAAAAACATAACATCTGCGATAATCTGCGGGACTTTTTTTATGCTTACGATTTCTTTACAAAAACAAACTTGCTATGGTCAGCTTTGTAAATGGCATCATAAAAAAGAACAAGTTTGTTATAGGCTGAAGGCGCAAATCTTCCTTCAGCCCTTTTAAAATATCGCTGGCAAATAATTTCATCATCACCTGTTTGGAAACGAATGTTATAATCGCCAAACTCATTCGTAATTATTACATCTTTTGGTTTTGCCTCAATTTCATAACCGGTTGGCAATTGAATGTGAATCGTATCAATATGGGTATAACCATATCGCAGGCAAACATCAAACTTACGGTCATCGTCGGGTGAAAACTTATTATTGTTTTTGGTCAAAATATCAGGCATCACAAACATACGTTTGCCTGTAATGGTGGCATAGTTATCCGCGGTTATTTGCAAGGCTTCTTCCGTAACAGGCTTCTGTAAAGCCTCTTCTTTATAATTGAAAGAAACAACATCGTATGTAGGAATATCAAACCCTTTTTTCAAATCTTCTAACTGTTCTTTCTTCGTTTTAAAATGAAGCATCCTATGAATATCATCCCCTTCCAAACATTTATAAACCGAATGCACTTCTGCTGTTAGTTTGCCATTATCATCAATTGTAGCTTTAATATTTCTCACCTGCAAATTATCGGCTGCATTGTAATGAATGGTGTTCACAACATGTCCTCCGGCCTCATCAATTAAAACCGCTTGCCGGTTGCCTGTAAAATTGCTGATGTAATCTGTAGGAAGCGTTTGGCTCGTACATTCCAGCCACATCGTGTCGTGTGGCAAAGGCACACAAACCGTTGCATGATTAAATTGGTTGGATGGAAAATCAGCCATCAGGCTGGCTGCGTTGCTGCCTGCCCGTATCAACACATAATCTGCCTTGATGCCCGCTTCTTTTAACATGGCAACCATATAATTGGATAAGGCTTTACAATCGCCATATTTGTTTGAATACACATAAGAAGCATCAAACGGTTGCCAGCCACCAATGCCCAACTGAACGCTAACATAACGTGTATTTTGCTGCAAAAACTGATACAGCGTGTTCACTTTGTCTTCGGGTTTTGTAAGGTTATCGGTTAGCTCATGCACTTTTTGTTTCAGCGCATCGGGCAAAGCATCTTTTCCTTTTAATAAAGAGTTCATAAATACGCCAAAGCTGCTCCAGGTATTCATGTTGCCTTCATAGCCACCAATTTTAAAATCAGACGGTGCAACAGAAACAGATGTAACTAGTTCGCTCCACGCAGGTGCAAACGGTTCTTTTAGTTTTGCCGGAATATTTTTGATTTGCCAGGTGTATATTTTTTTATCACCTGATTGTGTGATGACAGGTTCACCAACGTAATTCAGTTGCTTGTAACGAAACGATAAATTGGCTGGCGCAATTATAGTAAGCTTGCTCAATTCAACAGCAATATGCTCATTCTCCTGCGGTATCCAATACCCCAACGAAAAGATGCCCCTTTTTTCATCTTCTTCTTCCCATTCAACCGTGTAAGGATAAGTGCGACAATTGAAACCAACTTTTTTGATGCGGTCATCGCTCATCAGGCTATAACCATCATAAGCGCTTTCGTCTTTACAATCTTTTGTTTTTACACGTTTTATTTCCTTTCCATCAGCGCTGTACAGCGTTCCGGCAATGTAATTGATGTCATTAAACTTATCATAGCCACTTACATAATCGGCATATTCATCGCCAGCTTCGCTTAAAATAGTAGTGGCATAATGTGTATAGATTTTTGCTCTTTCGGTTGATAGAATTTCAATGCGCATTTCATCATAGCGCTTCACAGCAACCGCATTTGTTTTTAGCGAATCAATTATTGTTGAATAAGGATAGTCGGTTGCTTTTGCGGCAAAACCAAACATCACTAATGCTATTAGAATCCAGGTTTTCATCTCTTTTTATTTGATTTTTTTAAACACAACTTGTTCGGCTTCTTTTTTTATAATCGCTGCATACCAATTGCGCAACAATTGATATTCTTCAGGCTCATAAACCGCTTTGGTTAGTTTTGTTTTTACTGTTATTTCGATTTTGTTGTCTTGCTTACCAATTGCATAATCAAACAAGCCATCGTCATCATTTAATTTTAATTGATAGGGTTTAGGCAATTCATCTACATCATATCCTTTGGGTACATCCATCGTTAAATGATAAATACCTTCTCTGCAATAGGGCAACTCAACCACATATTTTCTGTCAACGGCAGCAAATGGGTTTGATTTGATTTGTGATGAAAGCAAAGGAGAAAAATAGATTATCTCATCACCATTATTGAAATCGAGCGGTAGTTCATACGAAACATTGATGTTTGAATCTGCGTTTGACAAACCATCTACGCGAATGTTGTTTGCAGTTGTTTCGTTCAACAACAACTCTTTCGCTTTTTTAATTTGTTCGTTTTGCAGAGAAGCCGGAATCAATTCTTCTTTTAATTCAAGAGAAGGTTGTGCACTCATGCTGGTTGTAACAACAGCGCGGTTTGTTTCATTGGTAACAGAAGCCGTTGTTGTAACTGTTTCGTTCAATGAATTGGGCGAAAGAACAATGCCCTGCGAATGTAAAATGTCAACAACACGCGCATAACCATTGTAACAATCATTGCGAAGCCTGCCGAAAGGAAGGTATTTGTAACTGGCATCCAGCAAATACTGTTTTCTGTCAATCAAGACTGAACAAATAATATAGTTGTATTTTGAAAGTATGGGATACTCATACACAATTCTGCCATGAGAAGTGGTGCTAAGTAAAACCGGAGAAGTTGTTAGATTGCTGTTAGAAAGCATGGCAAGAAGCAGTAAATTGATGTCTGCCACATTGCCTTGTTTTGATTGCATTGTTTTACTTAACACCTGCGATAAATATTTAGTGCTGTGATCAATGCAGATGTAATGGTCTCTTACATAAGTAAAAATGCGTTTTGCTTTTTCTAAGTCTGGCAGACTGTCATTACCGATGGCTTCTTTCATTTCTTTGTTCAATTCATCTTTATCATTCACCGAATGATAAGCAAATGAACTGCTGTTCAGAATTCGTGCTGCTATACGAAACCAGCTTGGATTGCTGTTTACATATATGCCACTTGCATTTTGATAAGCCGATAATTGAAATTCAATTCGTGCAGCATAGTTGTCAAGCGTATTGATGAATGGTTCTGTGGCAAGAGGCGGCACATTTTGCATTACCCATTCGTGCTGAAGTGTGTTGTCTTCTCTCACACCACCCGAACGGTAACTATAATCGGCATGATACGTAGAGGCAGAATCTACAATAAAAGTAAGATTGCCTTGTTTTAATATTGAATAATTATAAAAGAACGGAATGGTAACTTCATATTCACTCCACAAAACCGGATATTCTCTTTGAAAATCCCAGCCAGGTATTCCAATGCCCGGCGTTTTGATAACAAAAGCAAACTCGATGATGGAGCCTTCTTTTACGTCGGGCAAAGTGAGCTTAACCACTTTCAATCCTTTCCTTTTTTCTTTAAAAACGGCTTCCTTCTTTATCGGCTCTGCCACTACTTTTCCATTCACTAAATTGTATGTCGCTGCCTGCAAATCTTCCAATTTTTGCTCGTCTTCATCATCGTTATAAAGTGGGATGATAAGAGTCGCCAAATCAAACGCATTCTTATTCAAAATTCTGATCCGTACGCGCCGTTGGTATACTTCTTCGTTGTGCTGATTATCGTCCTGATGATAATAGGTTGAACCAATGTCGTAAAGATAAACGGCGCCTGCACTTGTATCAACCGGATATTTGGAAACGGCAAAATCTTCCGGCTTTATATTGCCAAACGAAAAATCGGGTTGCTGAACCTGCGCTTTTATTCCACCGAAAAAAAAGGCAAAAACAAAAACCAAAACACCTCTGTGCATCATTTCACTTTTTTAAACACAACTTGCTCGGCTTCTTTTTTTACCACAAAACCAAAAAAGTCGCGGAGCGTTTGGTAATCTTCGGGTTGATACGTTGCTTTTTCCAGCTTTAAACGACAACGAAGCTGAATGCGTTCGCCGCTTTTGGCAATGATGTATTCAAACATACCTTCATTTTCATTCAACATGACGCGTGTTGATTTGGGTAGTTCATCCACAGTATAACCTTTCGGAATTTCCATGTTCAACACATATGTTTCATCGTTGCAGTAAGGCATTTCAACCGGGTAATAGCGTTCTGCTGCAGCAAAAGGATTTTCTTTTTGCTGATCGCCAAGCATGGGGTTAAAATAAAGGATGTCATCATCATTATTCTCAAGCGTTAAGTCGTAATTTACTTTCACTGGCATATCAAGCATTTGAATGCTATCAATGGTTTCATTGCTTACGGAAATATTATCGGAAAACGATTTTTTTATGTTTTTATAAAACACATCTTTCCCTTCTTTCACCAACCGGTTGCGTAACAAAAGCGATTCATCATAGCCTTTAATGCTATTTACCGAAGCTGACAGTTTTTTATCATTAGCGTTGATGATAAAAACAGTGGTAATATTCCGTTCTTTCAACGAATCAGGTGATAAATTTATAAGCTCAGGAAAATCGGGATTGATAGCACGGGCATAGCCATTGTAACAAGTTGCATCTAAATGATTGAAGCCTAATTTATTGTTTGCAGCATCAAGAAAGTAAGCTTTATCTTCAACTTTCAACTGGCAAATCACATAATTGTATTCTTTCAAAATCGGATACAACGGATAGGTTTTCCCATTGTCGCGCGTGCTTACCAATACCGGATGTGCTTCCATACCAAGACTAATATAAATGGCAGCGAGAAGTAAATTAATGTCAACTACATTTCCTTTTTTGTTTTGATAGGTTTTGCGCAAAGGCTGCGATAAATATCTTGCATCATAATCGGTACATGAGTAGTTGTCGCGCACATATTCATACACTTTTTTTGCCTTTTCAATTGGCGTGCTTGCGCTTCCGATTGCAGCTTTCACATCTGCATCAAAAAAGTTATTGGGCTTGGAAAGATAAGCACCAAAATCTTCATCTTTCAGTAATTCGGTTGATACATCAGACCATGTACGCATAATCATTTTGGGCTCTGAATTGGGATAGCGGATGGCAGACAATTGGAAACCAATCTTTGAAATATAATTATCTAAAGTGGTAATAAAATTTTCTTCCTTAATAGCCGGCACATTCTTCATAGCCCAGATATGGTTGAACGTATTGGCAGAGGCCGCTATACTTTGCGAAGAAGAACCGGCACTCTCACCCGGATCAACAATAT
Source organism: Ilyomonas sp. (assembly GCA_965277535.1). Lineage (GTDB taxonomy): Bacteria > Bacteroidota > Bacteroidia > Chitinophagales > Chitinophagaceae > Ilyomonas. Next base: position 502,402 of record OZ255825.1, read on the forward strand.
TATAAACATCAAATGAAATTTTTGTCGTGTCTATCGTATAGGGCACATATCCCTGTTCCAATACTACATACTCATAAAACTGGGGCACCTCATCTTCATACTCACTCCATAAGCGCGGATATTTTCCCTGAAATGTCCATCCGGGCAGAAAAGGACGACCTGGCTGGGGTATAATCAGTGTAAAAGCATACTCGATAATAGAGCCTTCTTTCAAATCCGGAAAAGTAAATTTAGTGTTGATGTAATCGCCATCCTTTTCTTTAAACAATGAATTTTTGTTTAAAGCAGTGGTAATCACTTTTCCGTTTTCAATATTATAAGTAGCCGCCTGAAAATCAGTGATTCGTTGTTCAAACTGGCTGCTGGCGGCATAGGTTGGTATCACAACTTTACTTACGTTGTCGAATGAATTTTTTTTCAGCAAACGAATGCGCACATGCACTTTGAACACCACATCAAAAAAGCCTTTGGTATTGCCCTGAAATTTGGTTGAACCTCCATCAAACAAATACACCGCTTCAGCCGATGAATCAACAGCATAAGCAGTAGGCGTAAAATCTTCGGGCTTTACATCGCCAAAATTGCAAACAACACGGTTGGGAATTTCGCCCCGTTTCTTTTTTTGGGCACTTAAACAAATACTAAATAACACACATGGCAGCAGTAGCCACATTAGTTTTGATCTCATAGCAGTAACTTTATGGTTCTTTTTTGTTACTGCAAAGATTTATAAATTTTATATTGAATCTTCAATCGGCACATTCAAATTTCATTAAAATTTCAGCCCGCAGGCTGGGCTTCGATTATTGCGGCATTTCCAAAGCCGAAGAATTAACCGATGATGCACGTCGTCTTGAAAAATGGCTGAATCAAAACCGGCATGGTGCAATGCAATACATGGAGAACCATTTCGATTTGCGCATCGATCCTTGCAAGCTGGTGCCCGGAGCCAAATCAGTAATTTGTTTATTGCTCAATTATTATCCCGAACAAAAACAAGCCCCGGATGCGCCACGCATTTCAAAGTATGCTTACGGAAGCGATTACCACGAAGTGATACGCGAAAAGCTCAATCATTTTTTGTTTTTGCTGCGCGAAGAAATTGGTGAGATCAATGGCAGAGGTTTTATTGATTCTGCGCCGGTGTTGGAACGTGCCTGGGCGCAGCGAAGCGGCGTTGGCTGGATTGGTAAAAATGGAAATTTAATTAATAAACAAAGCGGCTCGTTTTTCTTTATTGCTACTTTAATTGTTGACGTTGAACTGGCAACTGATGATGCCTATGCAAAAGATTGGTGTGGCACCTGCACTCGATGTATTGATAGCTGCCCAACCGAAGCCATCCTTCCCGATAAAGTGATTGATGGCAGCCGTTGCATTAGCTATTACACAATCGAATTGAAGGACGCTTTGTTACCGAATGAAATGAAAGGCAAGTTTCAAAACTGGATGTTTGGCTGCGATGTTTGTCAGGATGTTTGTCCCTGGAACCGATTCAGCAAACCCACAACAGAAGCGGCTTTCAATCCTATTCCTGAGATACTGAACTTATCAACCGGTGAGTGGAAAGCCATGAGTGAAGAAGCGTTTAAAAATATCTTCAAACATTCGCCCCTAAAAAGAGCCAAATACAAAGGCATTCAGCGCAACATCAAATTCATTGCAGACGAATAAAGCAAGCAGTTGTTGGTAAGGTTTGTTTTTATTGATAAAATGGCGACAGCATGAAAGCATGTTTAATTAGCCGGTGTCCCAACCAATCAAACAATTTCATCATCCTTTTAGTATGTGCAGACACAAACTGACAATCATGTTTATCTTCTGCGTTTGCGCCTCATAAATTTTGAAAGCTGATCAAATGGATAAAGCATTGAGAATGGAACGTAAACTATATTCGCAACAGGTATGATGAATAAGCGGTTGTTTTTTTTATTGATAATCCAATTGTTTGTTTTTGCTGCATTTTCTCAAACAACCAATGTCACCGGCATTATTACCGATAAACAAAGCGATGAACCCATTCCTTTTGCTTCCGTCTTTTTTAAGAAAGATGGTCGCGGCACGTTAACCGATTCATCAGGCAGATTCTCTCTTAATAAAGTTGGCATCACCTCCAACGATTCATTACTCATCTCCAGCGTTGGCTATCAAACAATTGGTTTTTTATTCGGCCAATTGAAAGATTCTTTTGCCTTACACATTGAGCTCGTGGTATTGCCGCCGTCAAGCGAAGCCGTTGTGCGAAGCAAATACAATCGTGCGTTGTGGTTCTGGCATAAAGTAATGACCAACAAAAAGAAAAACGACATTCAACAATGGAACAATTATTCCTATGAAGTGTATAACAAACTTGAATTGGATTTAGATAATGTGAACAAAAACAAACTATCGAACACACCGATATTAAAGAAGTTAGATTTTGTTTTGCAGTATATTGATTCTACTTCCGCTGACAAACCTTATCTGCCGGTTTATCTTACCGAAACGCTTTCCGATTTTTACAAACAACGCCAGCCTTACCGCACCCGCGAAGTGATAAAAGCCACTATTACCAACGGTTTGGACAACCAAAGCATTATTAAAAGTTTGGGTAACACATATCAAAATATTGATGTTTACAATAACACCATCCCTGTGTTTGATAAGTATTTCACAAGCCCTTTCAGCGAAAGCGGCGATGCCTATTATAACTTTAGCCTGCGCGATACGCAATACTTAAACAAGAAGCGGCTGGTTCATTTTTTATTTACACCAAAATATGCCGGTGCTACTTTTTTTACAGGTGATTGTTGGGTGAACGATACCAGTTTTGCGATACAAAAAATTACGCTTCGTCCTTCCGCCGATGCCAACATCAATTACATAACCGGGTTATCAATTATTCAGGAATACAAGCTGATTAATGATAGCGTTTGGTTTTTATATAAAGACAAATTCGTGGCTGATATTTCGCCTCTTGGCAAAAATCACATGAGTTTTAAAGGCAGGAAAACAACTACTTATCGCAACGTTGTTATCAACGATACATCTGTAACAAACGAGCTTGCCAAAAGCAAAGGGAGTGAAGATGTTTTGGTGCAGAAGAACGCACAAAACAAACCTGATTTTTTTTGGTTGCAACACCGCCACGAGCCGTTGAATAAGGACGAAAAAACGGTGTATGCCGTGCTCGATACACTCGAAAAAAACAAAACATACATTCATTATCGCAATGCCGTTACCTTTTTTACAACAAGTGTAAAAGACATTGGTAACATTCGCATCGGGCCCTATTATTATTGGTACACTTCCAATTATTGGGAAGGCAACCGGGTGCGGTTTGATGTATCAACCAATCGTGGCTTTAATAATCATCTTCATCTGCATGGCTACCTCGCTTACGGCTTTCAGGATAAGGCTTTTAAAGGCGAAGCAGAAGCGATGTATTTGTTTTCGAGAACGCCGCGCACCTATATTCGTTTTCTTTATAAAAAAGATTTGGATAATGGGCAAGTGTATTACGACCAAATCAGCAGCGATAACATTTTCGCTTATCTTTTACGCAAGCCGGGCATCCCTTCCAAATATCAGTTGATAGAAACAAAACAGGCGCAGTATTATACTGAAACCCACAATGGGCTTGGCTTTGGCATTACGCTATCAAACAGACAATTTACGCCGTTGTTAAATCTTCCACCGAAAGATTTGTTTACTGTAAAAGATGGCGAGGCACTTAACAGTACCGATGTGCAGGTGCATCTTCGTTATGCTTACCAGGAAAGAACTTACGATGAAAATTTTGACAGATACACGTTAGGCAGCGATTATCCAATAGTTGACCTAACCCTAACGCATGGTTTTAAAAATATTTTACAAAGCGGTTATCAATACAACCGGCTTGATTTTACAGTACACGATTATTTAAAGCTCGCACCCTACGGTGAGTTGTATTATAACTTTTTTGCCGGAAAAGTTTGGGGCGCATTGCCTTATCAATTGCTTGCCATTCAGCCAGGCAACGAGTGGTATTATTACAGCCGCAACTCATTCAATTTAATGCGCCGTTTTGAATACATCACCGACCGCTATGCAGGCTTTAATTTTGAACACGATATTGGAAGCGGTTTGTTTCGTTATACCAACCTTACGCGTAAATTAAAACTGCGGCAGTTTTGGGAAGTGAAAGGCGTGGTGGGTGATTTAAGTAATGCGAATAAGCAAATAAATTTTGTGGGTGATTATCCTTTCAAATCGTTGGATGGAAAATTATACATGGAATTAGGCACCGGCATTGATAACATTTTAAAATTCTTTCGGGTTGATTTCATCTGGCGTGTGTCGCCAACGCCGCTTCCCGCAAATCCAAAAGAACGCTTTGGTGTATTTTTTGGTTTTCGGGTGAGTTTATAAAAAAAGTCATAAGCCGTTAGCCGCAAGCCGGATTACATTGTTATCCATACACAAGCATTATTAAAACTTTCTTACTTACAGCTTGTAGCCAATCGCTTGCAGCGTGTTCTCTTTTTCATTTACATTTGTTTTTGCCACAAAATGATTACTCCGCAAACCATACAACAAATCACCAATCGCATTGATATTATTGATGTAGTAGGCGAGTTTGTAAAGCTGAAAAAACGCGGTGCCAACTATCTTGGCCTGTGCCCGTTTCATGGCGAAAAAACACCATCATTCACGGTGTCTCCTGCTAAAGAAATTTATAAATGTTTTGGCTGCGGCAAAAGCGGCAACACCATTACATTTTTAATGGAGCATGAAAAATACAGCTATGTTGAATCTCTCAAATGGCTGGCGGCACGTTATAATATTGAGATAGAAGAAACCGAAATCAGTGATGAAAAACGTCAGCAATTACAGGCTTCCGAAAGCTTGTTCATCATCAATGGTTTTGCCCAACATTTCTTTTCGCAACAATTGTGGGAAGGTGAGGAAGGACGTGCCGTTGCATTAAGTTATCTCCAGCAACAACGCGGCTTTACAAAAGAAATCATTGAAAAATTCGGCTTGGGTTACAACCCTTCTTCGCGTGATGCGTTTGCCAAAGCGGCTTTGCAGCAACAATACAATTCAGAGCTTTTAGTGAAGACGGGTTTGGTAGTAACCCGCGATGAAAAGCTGGTTGATAATTACCGCAACCGCATCATCTTTCCTATTCATAACAACACCGGAAAAGTAATTGGCTTTGGTGCGCGTGTTATTGGCAAAGCTGATAAAGCACCGAAGTATATTAACACGCCGGAAAATGAACTGTACATCAAAAGCCGCATTTTGTACGGTTCTTATTTTGCCCGCACCGCTATTGACAAACAAAACGAATGTTTGCTGGTGGAAGGTTATACCGATGTTATTAGTCTGCACGGGGCAGGCATCGAAAATGTGGTGGCAAGTGGTGGTACATCGCTCACCACCGATCAACTTCGCGCAATAAAAAAATTCACCAAAAACCTAACGATTATTTACGATGGAGATGCGGCTGGCGTGAAAGCTGCGTTGCGTGGATTGGACATGGCATTGGAAGAAAGCCTGAACGTAAAATTGGTGCTCATTCCAGGCAATGAAGATCCCGACAGTTATGTAAAACTATTGGGAAAAGAGGCATTTATAAACTTCATTGCTGCCAATAAAAAAGACTTTGTTTTATTTCAGTTGGAAGTGATGCTGCGCGATGCCGGAACCGACATCAGCAAGAAAAATGATGTGGTGAACAGCATTGCCGAAACGTTAAGTAAAATTGACAAAGCCGAAGATTTTACTAAGCAACAGGAATATATCCGGCAATGTTCAAACATCTTGCGGATTGATGAAACAGGCTTAACAACGCTGGTTAATAAATACAAACGCGACCGTGTAAGCAAAGAAGAAAAACGGTTGCCGTTTGATGGGGTTGAACCTTCGGCAATACCTGCTGCGTTGTTGCAGGATAACATTGAGTTAATCATTAACGGCGATGATTTGCAGGAACGCAGTGTGCTTCGTGTGTTGATGGAATATGGCTTAAACCAATGGGACGAAAATCGTACCATAGCACAATATATTTTTGAAGAATTCGAAGGTTTTGAATTTGAGAATCCTGAACACAACAGGTTGTTCGAATTTTACCAAAACCAATACAGTCAAGGCCTAGAGCCAACTGTAAAAACTTTATTGTACAATGAAGATGCACAAATAAGAGAGCTTGTGGTTGCGATTACAATGTTTCCGTTTGAACTGAGTAACCGATGGAACGAATACGTAGATAACAAAGATGTTGTGAATGTTGATAACAGTCATGACGATGTTTTCAAAAGTATTATCAATTTTAAACAACATAAATTAATACGCTTGATTAAACAGAATCAAGACGACATGGAAAAGAGTACATCGTTTGATGAACAAATACGATTGATTCGTGTGCACAAAGAATTGAAAATAATGCAAGAGCAATTGACCAAAAACTTTGGAACCGTTATTTTTAAATAATATTCGAACCACGAAGACTCAAAGAAAAGAAGTCACACTAAGTTTTATTTTATATTCTTTGTGAAGCTTTGTGTTCTCCGTGCCTTTGTGGTTCAATTAACTTCAATTCAAATCTGCCGCCGTAAATCTTCCTGATAAAAAGTATTCAAGACTTTTATGAAACTGTTCAGATGATTTTAATAAAGAAGATGCTGTTGTATTGGTAAGACAAGTGAGAATGATTGCCCGCAACCAGCCTGCTTTTGTAAGCTGCTTCATGATATATGGATTTGATAGCGTCAAAAGTAAAAATCTTCGCTTGGTTGCCCGATTAAAAAAGGCTTAAAACAAAACCTTTGTTTTAGCTTCTTCTTTACCAATGAGTTGCTTCAATCTTTCTTCTTCATCAAATATTTCACGAAATTTGCAAGTCGTTTTATAACGCATAACCGTTACATTTTTAAATGAAATTATATCCCGAATCAGCCAGTACACAGTTAGAATTTGATAAAATAAAAGCCCTGCTTACTGCGCATTGTAAAACCGAATACGCACAAAGCAAAGCTGCCGAACTTCGCATTCACACGCAAAAACAATACATTGATCTTGAGCTTCAGCAAAGCCACGAGTTTAAGTTGCTGGAGGCGCAAAGCCAATATTTTCCGGTTGATTTTATCATCAATATTCATCGTGATGTTAAGTTGCTTGGCATTGAAGGAAGCATGCTTACCGGCGAGCAATTTTTAGACATCAGAAAGCTGGCGCTAAATGCAGAAAGCATCTTTCGCTGGTTCGATGCCGACCGGCGAACGGCATATCCTGCTTTGCATAAAGTGCTCGAAAACAAACATTACGAAAAAGCCATCATTGCCTTAATTGATGAAGTGCTTGACGAAAGCGGCAATGTAAAAGACAATGCATCCGATGCATTGCAACGCATCCGTTTAAATTTGTATAGAAAGCGCAACGAGCAACGGCGCATGTTTGAACGCGTGGTGGCAAAGCTGGCAAAGAGCGGATATACGGCAGACATTGATGAAAGCTTTAGCAACGGACGCCGCGTGGTGGCTGTTTTCAGCGAATACAAACGCCAGGTAAAAGGCATTTTGCATGGTGAAAGCGACAGCCGCAAAACGGCTTATATCGAACCCGAAGAAACCATTGAATTGAACAACGAAGTGTTTTCACTGGAGAACGATGAACGCAAAGAAGTGATTCGCGTTCTGCGCGAGTTAACGAAGCGTTTATCAGTCCATTCTTTTTTGTTGCAAGCCTATCTGGAAATCATTGGCGAGTTTGATTTTATAAGAGCCAAAGCCCGCTTTGCCATTGATGTTAACGGCAATTATCCCAATGTAATTGACAAGGCAATTGTTGATTTGAAAGATGCATACCATCCGCTTCTTTTTCTTTACAATAAAAAGGCGCAAAAACAAACCATACCGGTGAACATAACGCTGGGTGACAAGCAACGCATCCTCATCATCAGCGGACCGAATGCAGGTGGCAAAACGGTTACAATGAAAACCATCGGCTTAAACCAGCTGATGTTGCAAAGCGGCTTGCTGGTGCCGGTTCATCCGGCTTCTCAAATGGGCATTTTTAAACAGTTGTTCATTCACATTGGCGATACGCAAAACCTTGAGTTTGAGTTAAGCACTTACTCATCGCACCTGCTTCACATGAAGCATTTTATTGAGGCTGCAAATGGCAAAACTTTGTTTTTTATTGATGAATTGGGCAGTGGTAGCGACCCAAATCTCGGTGGTGCTTTTGCCGAAGTGATTTTGGAAGAATTGGCACGCAGGCATTCGGTTGGTATTGTTACCACGCATTACCTGAATTTAAAAGTAATGGCGAACCATACACAAGGTATCTTCAACGGTGCTATGGCATTTGATGAAGTAAATTTAAAACCTTTGTACAAACTGATTGTAGGCAAGCCCGGAAGTAGTTATACCTTCTCGATTGCAGAGCGAATTGGCTTGCCGCAGCATTTAATTAATCGTGCGAGAAAGCTAGTAGATGAAGACCATTTTCGTTTGGATAAATTGCTCAACCGAACCGAGCAAGATCTTCAACATATAGATAAAGAGAAAAAAGAACTGAATAGCTTAGTAAAAGAAAATGAGAAGCTAAAACACGAAATGAAAGCGACGCTGGATAAGGAAAAGCATCGCCAGCAGGTTGAAATTTTAAAGCAACAAAACCATATTACGGAAGAGAGAATTGCGAGCCTCAAAGAAACCGAACGTAAGCTGAAACAAATAGTTTTAGAATGGAAGAAAGCCGAAAACAAAGAAGACATTTATAGGCAAATACAAAACTTGCTGTTCAAAAAAAATGACCAAACAAATAATAACAAGCTGGCAAAAAAAGCGGATAAAAAATACAAGGAAATTGATGATGAAATAAAAGAAGGCAGCAAAGTGAAGATGAAAAAAAATCATCAGGTTGGCGAAGTTAAAGAGATACGCGGCAAGCGCGCCATCGTTCAAATTGGCTTATTGCCCATGAATGTTGAATTGACCGATTTGGTTGCCGTTGAAGAGAAAGAACCGGCTTAAAATAAAAAGCTGCCCTTAGAAAAAGGCGGCTTCTATCCAAAATCCAACGCTTAAATAATTCGTGCAACAACATACTTTGTTGTGTACGCCGAACTACCTCCTGTCTAAGCGAAGCAGTTTATAAAAAAGTATGCAGTTACCGCTCCACACCTAATATGGATAACGGTTTTGCGCATTTGTTGAATGATATTACTGGGTATTCCGGCGCATCAAGAAGCATTACTTAGTAATGAATTTTGATATTGGATTCCGGGCCGGAACGTTTGATATTGTTATTCTTTTATAACATGGCAAAAATAAAAGGCAATGTTTATCTGCAACATTAAAATAGGCTTATATGGCTTAAAAAAATCGCGCTAAATCTTAATCCTTTTAAGTTTGTTTTTGCACCATTTTGTACTTTGTCATTCAATTGCGTAAGCGTACTATTACATCAACAAATCTCGATTATGAATCGCAAATGGATATATCTCTTCGCTCTCTTCCTTTTTGTTTTTACACAAATAAATGCGCAAAAACAAACGCCCGTTTTTAAAGTCATTCCGTTAGGTACACAAGGTGGTTTGAACGAAAGCAATTTGTCTTCTTACATGGTTGCGCCGGTTACATCCAACAACTTTGTTTGCCTTGATGCAGGCACATTGTACGCAGGCATCAACAAAGCCATTGCTAATGGTTTGTTTCGTAAAAAGGCAACTAAAATTATCAGGCAAAACATAAAAGGATATTGTATTTCTCATCCGCATTTCGATCATGTTGCAGGCTTACTCATCAACTCTCCTTCTGATACCAATAAAATAATTTACGCAACAAAATTTTGTTTAAATAGAATTGTAGAGCATGAATTTACTTGGCAAACCTGGGCAAACTTTGGAGATGAAGGCGATAAGCCAACATTGAATAAATATCATTACGAAGAAGTAAAGGAAGATACCGAAGTGCCGATTGCCGGAACAGATATGTTTGTAACCGCGTTTATTTTAAGCCATGCAAATCCTTACGAAAGCACTGCTTTTTTGGTAAGAAAAGACAGTAGTTATTTGTTGTATTTTGGTGATACTGGAGCCGATACAATTGAGCATTCGCAACGCTTGCAGCATGTTTGGCAGATGGTTGCACCACTGGTTACGAAGCATCAGATGAAAGCTATCTTTTTGGAATGTTCGTATCCCGACGAGCAGCCGGAAAAACAGTTGTTTGGTCATCTTACACCAATACTTTTGATGAAGGAAATGAGACGTTTGTCCTTATTATGCAGCAACAATTCAATGCATAATTTTCCACTTGTTATCACGCACATAAAGCCAGAAGGAAAGAATGAAAGTAAAATTATACAACAGGTAAACGCCTTGAATTCATTGCACTTGAAAATTATTTTGCCACAACAGGGGAAGATGCTTCTATTCTGATGTTTAATATCATTACAAAAACAAAAATGCCGGATATAAATCCGGCATTGCTTCCCGTGAGGAAAGATTTTTCATAGGTTATCATTGAAAAAATTAACTGTGAATTTCGTATAAAAATTATGCCGTGAAATCACATTGAAGAACATTAATAGTTGTAACTAACTAAGTAATAATTTTTATTGAAAACGATTTTATATCGCAAAAGAAAAAGTTACTCTTTTTACGCAAAAACAAAGAGTAGCTATTACATATTTGGGCAAAAAAATGCCTCATGCATAGAAGCTGCATGAAGCATTTTGTTTTATTAGAAATCGTTTAATCTTACGCTTCCTTACCGTGACAATTTTTAAATTTCTTTCCGCTTCCGCAAGGGCAGGGATCGTTTCTGCCAATCTTCGGACCCACTTTTATCGGCTCTTGTTTGGTAGGCAATGTTGGTTCATAATAATCGTTTTCATTTGCCGCATAATCGCTACCGGTTGCATCTACCTGCGCTTTATTAGAGCGCATTTTACTCATGTCGGTTTTTTGTTCACGCGCTTCACGCGGTGGTGCAGTTTGCTGTTCGCCGGGTATTTCGGAATGGCACAAGAAGTTTACAATGTTTTTGTTTACAGCACTGTCCATTTGCCTAAACAACAGGTAAGCTTCCCCTTTGTAAATTACCAGGGGATCTTTCTGTTCGTAATAAGCCGTTTGCACACTTTGCTTTAAATCGTCCATCGCACGCAAATGCTCTTTCCAGGCATCATCAATGAAACCAAGGGTTACCGTTTTTTCCAACGATTGAACCAATTCAAGATTGTTGCTGGCAAGGCTTTTATTTAAGTTGGATATTACCTGGATAATGCGTCTTCCATCAGTAAACGGCACTACAATATTCTCAACTTGTGCGCCTTGTGCTTTGCGAATGTTTTGAAACACCGGCAACGATTGTTGCATGACTTCAGCCCGATGAGATTGATAATTGGCAAATGCTTCACTATACAATTTTTCGGTTAAGCTTTGTTCGTTTTCAGCGCCAAATTGCTCCTGCGTAATAGAAGTATCCAAACCAAAGTTTACAATTACTTCTAATTTAAAACCTTGCCAGTCGTTGCTTTCTTTAAAGCCATTTACCAAACCTTCGGCAACATCATAAAATGCATTGTCTAAATCAAGTGATAAGCGGTCGCCAAACAAAGCATGGTTGCGTTTGGCATAAATTACCGTGCGCTGTTTGTTCATCACATCATCGTACTCCAGCAAGCGTTTGCGGATGCCAAAGTTGTTTTCTTCCACTTTTTTCTGTGCCCGTTCAATGCTTTTTGTTACCATGCTGTGTTGTATCACTTCGCCTTCTTTATAACCAGCAAAGTCCATCACTTTTGCAATGCGTTCAGAGCCGAACATGCGCATCAAATCATCTTCCAACGAAACAAAAAACTGTGTAGAACCCGGATCACCCTGGCGACCGGCACGACCACGCAACTGTCTGTCCACACGGCGGCTTTCATGTCTTTCTGTACCAACGATAGCCAACCCCCCCGCTTCTTTAACACCAGTCCCTAATTTAATATCGGTACCGCGTCCCGCCATGTTGGTGGCAATAGTTATTGCGCCAGACAAACCGGCTTCTGCTACAACCTGTGCTTCACGCGCGTGTTGCTTTGCATTGAGAACGTTATGAGGAATTTGTTTTTGCCGAAGCATACGTGAAAGCAATTCGCTTACTTCAACAGAGGTTGTACCCACCAGAACCGGACGACCCTGATTGCGCAATTCTTCCACTTTTTCGATTACTGCACTGTACTTTTCTCTGCGTGTTTTATATACCAAATCCTGTTCATCGGTACGAATTACTTTTACATTGGTTGGAATGTTTACCACATCCAGTTTATAAATGTCCCACAACTCGGCGGCTTCTGTTTCAGCAGTGCCCGTCATGCCCGCGAGTTTGTGGTACATGCGAAAATAATTTTGCAGTGTAACCGTGGCATAGGTTTGCGTAGCCGCTTCAATCTTTACAGCCTCTTTTGCCTCAATTGCCTGGTGCAAGCCATCGCTGTAACGGCGTCCGTCAAGGATACGACCAGTTTGTTCATCCACAATTTTTACCGCACCATCCATCACCACATACTCCACGTCTTTATCAAACAAAGTATAGGCTTTTAATAATTGCTGAACGGTATGAATGCGATCTGCTTTGGTAGCATAATCATTCAATAACAGCTCTTTCTTGCGACGTTTTTCATCTGCATCATCTGTTGCATCATTATCAATCTGGGCAAGGTCAACGCTGATATCAGGGATGATAAAGAAGTTAGGGTCTTCACCGGCTTTTGTTATCATGTGAATGCCCTTATCGGTAAGTTCTACAGAATTGTTTTTTTCATCAATATAAAAATACAATTCTTCATCAGCTTTCGGCATTTCGCGTTGCTGGTCAGCGAGATAATAATTCTCTGATTTTTGAAGTTTCACACGAACACCAGGTTCGCTTAAATACTTAATTAAAGCACTGTTTTTGGGCAAACCGCGCTGTGCACGAAATAAAGCCAAACCGCCATCTTTCGGATCGTCATTGCCCTCATTGATTTTCTTTTTAGCTTCATTTAAAAAAGCGTTCACAGCTCTGCGCTGCGCTTCCACCAACCGCTCAATCCGAGGTTTTAAATCGAAGAATTGTTGTGTGTTATCATCGTGCCCAACCGGACCAGAAATGATTAAGGGCGTACGCGCATCGTCAATCAATACACTATCCACTTCATCCACCATTGCGTAATGATGTTTGCGTTGCACCATTTCAGCAGGGTTGTGTACCATGTTATCGCGCAGGTAATCAAAACCAAATTCATTGTTGGTTCCATAGGTAATATCAGCGAGGTAAGCATTGCGTCGTTCAAAAGTATTAGGATGATGTTTATCAATGCAATCCACACGCAAGCCAAGCCATTCAAAGATAGTTCCGTTCCATTCGCTGTCGCGGCGTGATAAGTAATCGTTCACTGTAACGATGTGAACACCTTCACCAGCTAATGCATTTAAATAAGCAGGCAAGGTAGATACCAGCGTTTTACCTTCGCCGGTTGCCATTTCAGCAATTTTACCCTGGTGAAGAACGACACCACCAATCAACTGTACATCGTAATGAACCATGTTCCAAGTAATCAGGCTTCCGGCAGCGTTCCACGAGTTTTTGAAAATGGCATTGTCCCCTTCAATGCGCACGTAATCTTTGGTTATGCTCAGTTGCTCATCCAATTCGGTTGCGGTTGAAACCAGCTCCTCACTATCCTTAAACCTGCGCGCGGTTTCTTTCACCACAGCAAAGGCTTCGGGAAGAATTTCGGTGAGAATTTCCTCAATCTTTTTATCTCTTTCTTTTTTGATGTTATCAATGTCCTTGTAGATAGCATCTTTGTTTTGAATGTCATTTTCGTCCAGCTTTTCAGCTTCCTGCTGAAGATGAATAATCTCATCATCAGATGCCTTTAAATGATCAGCAATGCGTTGTTTAAACTCAACCGTTTTACTGCGCAATTCATCATTGGAAATGCTTTGGTATTGCTGAAAGTATTCGTTGATTTTTACAACGGTAGGCTGCAACTGCTTTACATCTTTTTCCGATTTGTTGCCACCCAATAATTTGTTTAAAAAACCTAACATATCAATACAATTCGTTGTTATAAAATTTGAAATATGTCCTGTTCAAAAACAATGCTGTGCGTTCTGGAAAAGCCACATTGTCATTTCACAATTTGCAATAGCGGACGAAATTAAGGCATTTGAAAAAGAGATGGTTACGATGAGTAGTTAAAGAAGATTCAAGATGCAAGAAACAAGAATCAAGAAAAAATGATGTAAAAACAAAAGAGGTCAAAATTTAAGTTTTCTTGCTTGTAACTTGTTACTTGAATCTTGTACCTTCCTTATGTTACCAGCTTCCGCTTGCACCGCCGCCGCCGCTGCTGCCACCACCGAAGCCACCAAAGCCGCCGCCTCCTCCACCACCGCTCCAGCCGCCTCCGCCGCTACCCCATCCACCGCCGCGGTTGCCACCAAAAGCGCTGCCAATCATATTGCCCAAAATAAAACCTCCTAAGCCGCCGTACCCTCTGCGGCTCATCATGCCACCACCTCCGCTGCCTCCGCCCCGGCGAAAAATAAAAATTATGATAATAATGATAACGATAATTCCTATTAACGAACCTTCGCCACTACTGTTATTATTATCATCGTTGCTGGGTTGCCGCTGTACATGGTATTCGCCGGCTGCTGCTTTGCTCAGATCGTTGGTAGCAAGGTTCAATCCCTGGTAATAATTTTGTGTTTTGAAAGAAGGAGCAATGTCATTGTCAATGATGCTGTTAGCAGTAATATCGGGTATTGCACCTTCTAAACCATAACCTACCTCAATGCGCACCTGGTGGTCGTCAATAGCTGCCAGAATGAGCACTCCATTGTTGTTTTTTTTATTGCCGATGCCCCAGCTTCTGAACAGCTTATTGGCGTAGTCTTCTATCGGATAATCGTTCAGGGTTTTAATGAGCACAATAGCAATTTGATTGCTGGTGCTATCATCCAATGCAACCAGTTTCTGTTCTAATATTTCTTTTTGTTCGGGTGATAAAGCGCCTGCAAAATCGTTCACCAATTGAGGCGGTGTTGGCCGAGCAGGAATATTTTGCGCCTGTACACCAACACTGACGATTGCTGTCAACAGTAGCAATAAAAAATATCTTGTAAAAGAGGATTTCATCAAAAAGAAATATGAGTTATTGAAACAGAAGAGCAAGCGTTATTTACCAAATACAATTTCATCGGGCAGTTCGTTTTTATCGGTATTGCTATCGTAAGGAAAATATTGCTTCAATGTTTCGCCAATTCCTACTATTGAGTGTATAATGCCTTCCACCACTTTATACTGCCTGAATAGTTGAAGCATCTTATCAACTGAACTTTGCCAATAGTCATCGCCTGTTTTTTGATGAATGCCTTCATCGGCAAAAAGAGCTACTTGCCTGTCTTCCAAAGCAACATAAAACAGCACTGCATTGCGCAGTGCTGTTTTATCCATTTGCAACGAAAAGAAAATTTCTTTTGCTCTGTCCAGTGCATCCATGTAACCGCATTTACTTTCTACAAACAGGCGCACTTCTCCGCTTGTCTGCTGCTCAACAGTTTGTATAGCTTGTACAATGCGATGCTGTTGTTCGGTAGTAAAAAATACCTTTTGTTTTTGCCCAAATAATTGCAAAGCACACTGTTTTATTTGTTATCGAAATTTACATTCGGTGCTTTCGATGCACCCGGATCGGCTGCAAAAGGCTGCTTCGGAGTAAAATGGAACCAGCCTGCATAAATATTATTCGGGAACGAACGGATGGTGGTATTAAAATCCTGAACGGCACTATTGTAATCGTTACGGGCAACTGAGATTCTGTTTTCCGTACCTTCTAACTGTGCCTGCAAACCACGAAACGCATCGTTAGCACGAAGGTTAGGGTAGTTTTCTGTTACTACTAACAATCTTCCCAATGCCTGAGACAATTCGCCTTGCGCCGCTTGAAACTGCTGTACTTTTTCAGGCGTTAAATTATTGGGATCAACATGAATTTGTGTGGCAGACGCTCTTGCTTTGATTACATTTTCCAATGTGGTTTGTTCAAAGTTCGCTTCCCCTTTTACAGTGCTTACTAAGTTCGGTATCAAATCGCTTCGGCGCTGGTATTGCGTTTCAACACCCGACCATTTGGCTTTTACATTTTCATCCAAGGCAACGCCTTGTTTTTGAAATGAGATGGAACCGCAGCCTACGCAGCCGCCAACTAACAATATGATAGCCAGAATAACAATGAGAGCAAGACTACTTGTTTTCATTTTTCAGTTTTTATTTTGCTAATGGTTTGCAAAGTACAATCCAATTATGGAATGACTGACATTATTGCGGATGATATTTTTATAAACGGAGTTGTTGTTCCTTTTTCTTTTATGAAAAGAATTATCTTGTCGGTCAAATGCCTGCTACTCCTTTTAAAGGAAGTGTGTTTACAACTCAGTTATCTTCATAAATAACCGCACCAAATTAACATGAGAAAATTCCTTTTACTGCTGCTTATCCTGCCATGCTGTATTTGCAACGCACAAATAAACCCGCACCAGGAACTATATTTTTATAAACTTGGCGTAAAAGAAGGGCTGCCGGAAGGTACTGTAAATGCTTTAGTATATGATAAGGAAGGCTATATGTGGATTGGAACGCAGAATGGGCTAGTACGATATGATGGATATACACCAAAAAAATATTTTCTTCCGGGAGGTGATCCGAATTCTAATAGTATTATAAGAATATATGAAGACAGGAAAAATGATCTATGGATTGGAGCAGAAAATGGTATGTATCATTACAACCGTGCAGAAGATAAAGTTTACAGACAAGATTTATTTAATAAGAATTATAATAAAAAGAACCTTGAGTTTAGTTTTTTTCAGGATGATGTGGAAGGTAATATCTGGGCTTACTTTTATGATTTTGATAAAAAGATTAACTCTTTAGGATTACTTGATTCAAAGAACAGCCGCTTTACAGAGTATAGCAACCAGGAAAAAGGCGATCACTTCATAGATGCAAAAAGTTTTAATCCACCGTTTGCCGATGAACATAACAAATTATGGGTACCCGCAGACAATTGTTTACTGGAATATATGCCAGCAGAAAGGAAATTTAAACCTCATTATTTTGATTCAGCCCATAAAAAAATTCAATGGTTTGAAAGTGAAGAACTTTGGTATAAAGATTCAATAAAGAATGCAGATTTATGGTTTGCCGTCATGGATAAAAATGCAAAAAATTACCAGGACATGGGCATGTATAGTACCTATACAAACAAGCTTAAAATTTTTCGTAATGTCATTCTTGATTCTTTTGAAAAAGATGGTTTTGCAGGTATGAATTATACAGATACAAGAAAAAGAACATGGTTTTTTAAACCACACGGGCTTTCTCTTTTTGATTCTGAAAAAGACAGCTTTATAAATTATAATATACATAAGGGGCTAAGCGTGGATGATTATACAACCAATTATTATGCTTTCGAAGATAAAAAAGGGAATTTTTGGTATATGACAAACAAAGGCATATCGTATTTTAATCCTGCTTCGGGTAACTTTAAAGGATATACCTATAATGAGAAAGCCACTGAAGGTTTGTTAAGTGGTAATGTTAGAAATATAACCTTAGACAATCATGGGCTACCCTGGATTGCCGTATCGCAATCAGGCTTGCAATGGCTTAACAAAGACCGCTCTAAATTTACATTATATAAAAATGATCCCTCTCAGTTACACTATTTTCCTGGTGGCTATGTTAACTCTTTTGCAGAATCTGCCAATAGCACTTTTTGGATTGGCAGTACACATGGATTATATCACTGGCAGCCAGCAATAGATTCGTTTACATTTATACGCTTTGATAAAAATGTAAATAAAGATGTTACTGCTGCGTATGTATTGGTTGATAAAGAAGGGCTGGTTTGGTTTGCAGGTTTTAGTAAACATGATTCTATCAGGGGTTTATATTGTTACGACCCAGTAACACAGAAGTCAAAGAACTACAGGTACAAAGAAAAAGACTCTTTATCCTTAAGTAGCGAACACGTATCAATTATGGTTGAAGACAAATCTGGTACAATCTGGATAGGAACTTATGGAGGTGGCGTTTGCAGCTTCAACAAAATTACTCAAAAATTTACACGCTATCCTTATCGTCTGGGTGATAACGTTTCAAAACCAAAACGTGATTCACTTGATGACGATGAAGTTGCTTCGATGCACTTTGATGACCAGGGCACATTATGGATTGGAACTAATAACGGCGGACTGAATAAGTTTGATTCAGAAAAAAGGACATTTCGATCATACCTGAACGATTTAACAGGTTTTCATTGCGTAGTAAATATAAACAATGATGCCCATGGAAATATCTGGTCAGGAACTTATTTCTCGGGATTATTTTCATTAAACCCAAAGATAAATACACTAAAAAAAATTTCTGAAAATGATGGCTTACTATACGATGGTTGCTCGGGTTTACAAGAAGATGATCATAATAATTTATGGATCGCCTCGAAAAGAGGGTTGTCTATAATGGACTTAAAAACCAATAAAATTCGAAATATAACTTCTGATAACGGGCTGCCTGCTGAACCGGTGGGTCATGGATTTTATAAAACCAGCACAGGTAATTTTCTGTATGGTTATAAAGATGGCTTTGTTTCATTTAACCCTGATGATTTTGTGCCGGATACCATTACTCCTGTCATGCACATTGAAACCGTTGCCTTTAATAATCCGCAAAGCAGCAGCAATGATAGAAAAGATTCTTCCATCGTACGATACGGAAAAGATAAAATCAATCTTCATTACAATGAGAACCGTGTAACATTCAGTTATGTTGGCTTGCAGTATTATGATGCAGCAGAGGTGAAATATGCCTATAAATTAGATGGCTATGACAAAAGCTGGGTACAGGCTGGCACACAACGAACAACTACTTATACCAATCTTTCACCCGGCACTTATACTTTTCACGTAAAAGCTGCCAACGGCGATGGGGTATGGACAACAAAGGAAGATGCTATTACTGTAATCATTTCTCCACCCTGGTGGCGCACCTGGTGGGCATATTTAATGTATGCGGTTGTATTTCTTGCAGCGCTCCGCGCTTATGTTGTTTTTCGTTCAAGAACGTTACGCAGGCAAAACAAGCTGTTAGAAGAAAAAGTTAACCGCCGCACACACCAGTTAAGCGAAGCCAATGAAGAATTAAAAGTGAGCCAGGAAAATATTGCTGCACAACGCGATGAACTTGCCACTACAGTTGATATGTTGAAATCAACGCAAGCCCAATTGATACAAAGTGAAAAGATGGCAAGTCTTGGAGAGCTTACTGCCGGCATTGCACATGAGATACAGAACCCGTTGAACTTCGTAAACAATTTTAGTGAACTAAACAAAGAATTGCTGGAAGAATTAAAAGGAGAAGTTGACAAAGGAAACATTGATGAAGTAAAAGCCATTGCAAATGATGTAATAGACAACGAAGAAAAAATAAACCATCATGGCAAGCGGGCAGACGCCATTGTAAAAGGAATGTTGCAACATTCACGTCAAACAAAAGTTGTAAAAGAGCCTACTGATATTAATGCTTTATGCGATGAATTTTTACGGTTAAGCTATCACGGATTGCGTGCAAAAGACAAGAACTTCAACGCCGATTTTACAACCGATTTTGATAAAACGATTGGTATAATAAACATTGTTCCGCAGGATATAGGACGAGTGTTACTGAACTTATTCAACAATGCATTTTATGCAGTGAATGAGAAAGCAAAGCTATCAGTGAACAGCTATCAGCCTTCCGTTTCGGTGCAAACAAAAAAGCAAGATGACGAAATTATTATTCAAGTGAAAGACAATGGCAATGGCATACCACAAACGATCATCAACAAAATCTTTCAGCCTTTCTTCACCACCAAACCCACCGGGCAAGGAACCGGCTTGGGCTTGAGCTTGAGCTACGACATCATTACCAAAGAACACAACGGCACAATA
This sequence comes from Ilyomonas sp., assembly GCA_965277535.1. Classification (GTDB taxonomy): domain Bacteria; phylum Bacteroidota; class Bacteroidia; order Chitinophagales; family Chitinophagaceae; genus Ilyomonas. The sequence goes on from OZ255825.1 coordinate 522,407, forward strand.
CAAGTAGAAAGCAAAGAAAACAATGGAACAACGTTTATAATTACGCTTCCAAGTAAATAAAAAGCCGGCTGTTGCACCGGCTTTCAAACAGTTTTATTGCTCATTAATTGCTGCGATACCCGGCAGTTCTTTTCCTTCAAAATATTCCAGCATCGCTCCGCCGCCGGTAGATACATAACTCACTTTATCGGCAAAACCAAACTGGTTGACAGCCGCAACACTATCGCCGCCGCCAACAAGTGAGAAAGCGCCGTTTTGAGTGGCTTCCACAACAGCAGTAGCAACGGCTTTGGTACCATGTTGAAAGCATTCCATTTCAAACACGCCCATGGGTCCGTTCCACAAAATGGTTTTCGAATTATGAATGACTTTGGTAAAGGTTTCGCAAGCCATCATGCCAATGTCCAATCCCATCCAGCCATCAGGAATATTGGTGCTTAACGAGCTGGATATATCGGCATCAGCAGCAAATTTATCGGCAATTACAGAGTCCGCAGGCAGGTGAATGCAAACGCCTTTTTCATCAGCTTTTTTTAATAAATCGTTTGCCGTGTCCAGCCGATCATCTTCACACAATGAAGAACCGATTTTGCCTCCTTTAGCTTTCATAAAAGTATAAGCCATGGCGCCGCCAATGATAATGTCGGTAGCCCTTTCCAACAGGTTTTCGATGATTAAAATTTTATCAGAAACCTTTGCTCCGCCAAGGATGGCAAGGAAAGGTTTTTGCGAGTTGTGCAATACTTTTTCAGCTGAGGCAACTTCGCTTTCCATCAGCAAGCCAAACATTCTTTTATCAGGCGCAAAAAATTGTGCAATCACAGCCGTTGAAGCATGAGCACGATGCGCTGTTCCAAAAGCATCGTTTACATACACATCACCCAGTTTGCTTAATTTCTCAGCAAAGGCTTTATCTCCCTTTTCTTCTTCTTTATAAAAGCGAAGATTCTCGAGAAGCAACACTTCGCCGGGCTGTAAGCCATGCGCCATTTGATAAGCTTGTTCGCTAATGCAATCATCAACAAACTTTACCGGCGTATTGTTTAGTAATTCGGTAAGATGCGGTACCAAATGCTTTAATGAATATTTGTCGGTTGGTCCATCTTTCGGGCGACCAAGATGGCTCATTAAAACAACACTGCCACCATCCCCCAAAATCTTTTTTATGGTTGGTACAGCAGCCCGCATACGGGTATCATCTGTAATTTCAAATTTATCATTTAGTGGCACGTTAAAGTCAACGCGGTCTAAAACGGTTTTGCCGGAAAAATTGTAATCGGTGAATTTGCTCATGGTGATTGCTTTTTAGTCGGTGATTTCTATCATCGCATCGTTGTTCATAACTAAAGATTCAATAATGTTTGTAAAATTCTTATAGAGAATTTCTTTTAAAATTTTATTGGAAGTATTGCCACAAGTAAGCCAGATTACTTTGGGCGGCTGACCTAACCTGAATTGCAGTTTTAAAATATCAATATCTTTTGAAATTAAGATTGCATTGGCACCGCGCGCAGCCAAAAATATAACAAGATCGTCAGATTCTCTTAAATGTAAAGACCTTATGCTGGCAGCTTGCACGCCATAAGTTTGAATCAACCACTTGGCAACAGACGGAGAAATATGCGCATCTGTCCAGAACAATAAGGTTGAGTAATCAATCTCAAACTGCGGCATGAATAACAGAATAATCAATTTTTAAAGAAGCATATTTCAAACAGGCTTTGATATCATCTTCTTCTAAATCGGGTAACTCTTCTTCCAGAATTTCTTTAAATGTTAAGCCGTTTGATAACAGATCTAAAACATCAGATACTCGTATGCGCATTCCTCTGATTGTAGGTCTGCCGCCGCAAAGCCCTGGTTTTGTCGTAATGCGTTGTAATAAATCTTCCATGACAACTATATTTATTCATCAAAAATAAAAAAACCGCAGCGTAAAATAACTGCGGTTTGTATTCACGAAGTAATCTTATTTGTTTATCAGGTCTGCCATGTATTTTACGGTACGAACCAGTTGGCTAACATAGCTCATTTCGTTATCGTACCAGCTTACCACTTTCACCAATTGTTTATCACCTACCGTAATTACTTTGGTTTGTGTACCATCAAACAGAGAACCATAATGCATACCAATGATGTCTGTGCTTACAATTTCATCTTCGGTATAACCAAAGCTTTCGTTGCTGGCTGCTTTCATAATGCCGTTCACTTCTTCCAAAGTTGTTTTCTTGTTGCATACGGCAGTTAATTCGGTAACAGAACCCGTAATCACAGGAACGCGCTGCGCACCACCATCCAGCTTGCCTTTTAATTCGGGTAAAACCAAACCAATAGCTTTGGCTGCTCCTGTGCTATTGGGAACAATGTTGGCAGCCGCAGCACGTGCACGACGCAAATCGCCTTTGGCATGTGGCGCATCCAATGTATTCTGATCGTTGGTATAAGCATGAATGGTTGTCATGCTGCCCACTTCAATAGTAAGCGCATCATTCAAAGCTTTTGCCATTGGTGCCAAACAGTTGGTAGTGCAGGATGCGCAACTAATAATGGTTTCGCTGCCATCCAGTATATTATGGTTTACATTGAATACAATCGTTTTCAAATCGCCGGTTGCCGGTGCAGAAATCACCACCCGTTTTGCGCCTGCTTTCAGGTGCGCTTCGGCTTTGGTTTTATCGGTAAAAAAGCCGGTGCTTTCTATCACTACATCCACCTGGTGCTCGCCCCAGGGAATTTGCGCCGGATCTTTCTGGGCGTATATTTTTACTTCCTCGCCGTTTACAACAATTGAATTATCGGTATGGGTAACTTCACCGCCTTGAAACCGGCCATGTGCGCTATCGTATTTTAAAAGATGGGCTAATACTTTAGGTGTGGTTAAATCGTTGATGGCAACTACATCAATGCCTTCCATGTTATAAATCTGGCGGAAGACAAGGCGACCAATACGACCAAAACCATTGATAGCAACTTTTACTGTGCTCATGTTGATAGTTGTTTTTGTTTTTTTGAAAAAGCACCGCAAAGTTAGAATTATTGAAAAGAATATGGAAACTATTTTTCATTGTTTAAACGAAACAATGAAATGATAGTTCGCATTGAAACCTAAGTTTACTTTTGCACTATTTTATTCTTTGCCTCATGCAAATTATTCCTCTTTCCGAAGGTGCTTTTACCATTGACAAGACAAAAATTTTTGTTCCGTTTGATTTAGAAGATGACAACTTGCAAAGCCGTGCTACCGGAAGCTTATTGGTGGAAGTGCAACCTTTTGTTATCATCACACAAAAAGATGTTTTGTTGCTGGATGCAGGACTGGGTTTTTATAGAAATAGAGAACTGCAATTGTACCAAAACTTAAAAGCAGCTGGCATTGAACCACACCAAATAACCAAGGTATTGATGAGCCATTTGCACAAAGACCATGCTGGTGGGGTAACAAAGAAAGATACACTTGGCAATTACTTTCTTGCCTTTCCGAAGGCCACTTATTTTGTTCAGGAAAAAGAGCTGCAATATGCGCTGGACGCGGGTTTTCCTTCCTACATGGCAGAAGAATTATCACCGCTTATCAACAATCCGCAGGTAACCTTGTTAAATGGCAACGGTATAATTGATGATTGTATTAATTATGAAGTAACAGCCGGTCATTCGCCTTATCACCAGGTATTTTGGATAAAAGAAAAAGGCGATACCATTTTCTTTGGAGGCGATGATGCGCCGCAATTGCAGCAAATGAAAAGCAGGTTTGTAGCGAAGTACGATTACGATGGAAAAAAATGTATGCAGCTTCGGCAAGAATGGTGGCAGGAAGGCAAACAAAACGGTTGGACATTTTTGTTTTATCACGATGTAAAATCGCCGGTGGTAAAGACATTAAGCGATTGATTTTTGTATCGCACAGAGGAACAAAGCGCACAGAGGAAACGTTATATTTTTTAAGTCTTGCGCGCTTGGTCTTGCAGAGCGAAACAAAGGGCAGCAAGAAAAAATACATCTCTGTGTGCTTCTTAACTCTGTGCGATATAACTCAAACGAATGATTAACGCAAATCCTTCTTTCTTTCCAAAAAATAAAATTAGATTTGCCGCATTATAATTTTCATGGAATACAACACAACAAGAAATTATTTGAGTATGCGCGAGTACGGCAGGCATATTCAAAAAATGGTGGAACATCTTTTAACTTTATCTGATAGAGAAGAACGTCAGCAGCAAACAAAGTCTGTAATTGAGCTAATGGGCTTTTTAAATCCGCATTTAAAAAATGTAGAAGATTTCAGGCACATGCTATGGGATCATTTATTTTTTATTTCCAATTTTAAACTCGACGTTGACAGCCCTTATCCGATTCCGAAAAAAGAAACGTACAAAGCTAAACCGCAGCCTATTCCCTATCCCAAAAGACATCCCAAATACTCTCATTTGGGTAAGAACCTGGAAGTGATAATTGATAAAGCTTTAGCAGAACAAAACCCGGAAAAGAAAGCTGGTTTTGCCAATGCCATTGCTTATTATATGAAGCTTTCGTACAGCAACTGGCACAAGGAATTAGTGCATGATGATGCCATAAGAAGTGAGTTAAATGCAATGACAAAAGGAGAACTTGAATTTAGCAACACACCGTTTATCAAGCATCGCGCACCAGCATTTGAAAGCGACGATTATCGCCCAGTCGCCAAGCGTGTTTTTTCGGGTAAAAACAACACTAACAACGGCAAAAACAACAACCGAAACAACAACGGTTACAGCGCTTCCGGCAGAAACAACAACAATCGCAACAGCAATAATAACAATAGCAACCGCAATAGCAATAACAACCGCAATGGCAATAATTTTAAAAAGCGGTTTTTATAATCATTCATTTTATTTTATAAAAGCCAGCGCATGTGCTGGCTTTTTTTATTTTCGTTTGAAATAAAAAATATGGGTTCATTCAAAGTAAAAGGCGGAGTAAAACTGCAGGGCAGCATCACACCGCAAGGTGCCAAAAATGAAGCTTTGCAAATCATTTCTGCCATTCTTCTTACGAAAGAAAAAATAACCATTCACAACATACCCAATATCACTGATGTAAACCTGCAGATTGAGCTGATGGCAGACATTGGTGTTAAGGTTGAACAAAGAGGCAATAGCTGCACTTTTGAAGCCCAAAACATTGACCCAACTTATCTTGGCACCGAAACCTTCAGAAAAAAAAGCGGACGGCTTCGCGGTTCGGTGATGATTGCCGGACCAATGCTGGCACGGTTTGGAAAAGCTTACATTCCTAAACCCGGTGGCGATAAAATCGGACGAAGAAGATTGGACACTCATATCGTTGGCTTTCAAAAATTAGGCGCAGCATTTATCTATGATGAAGATGCCGGCGTGATGCAATTAAGTGCACCACAACTAAAAGGTACTTACATGTTGCTGGATGAACCTTCAGTAACGGGCACAGCTAACATTGTAATGGCAGCCGTAATGGCTGAAGGTATCACCACCATTTACAATGCAGCCTGTGAGCCTTATCTGCAACAGCTTTGCGCCATGCTGAACCGTATGGGCGCTAACATTAAAGGCATAGGCAGTAACCTGCTTACGATTGAAGGTGTAAGCGAGTTGCATGGCACCGAACACACTATGCTGCCCGACATGATTGAAGTAGGCAGTTTTATTGGTTTGGCTGCCATGACGCAAAGTGAAATCACCATTAAAAATGCTGGCATCAATTCTCTTGGTGTAATACCTGATAAGTTTAAACAATTGGGTATTCAAATGGAGTTTATCAACGACGATATTTTGATTCCCGAGCAGGAAGTGTACGAAATACAACCGTTTTTAGATGGCTCCATTTTAACTCTGTCCGATCATCCCTGGCCAGGATTGACACCAGATTTATTAAGCATTTTATTAGTTACCGCAACGCAGGCGATCGGTACAGTTTTAATTCATCAAAAAATGTTTGAAAGCCGTTTGTTCTTTGTTGATAAACTGGCAGAGATGGGCGCAAAAATTATTCTCTGCGACCCACATCGCGCAACGGTTGTAGGCCTTGGAAGAAAACATTTATTACATGGCATTACAATGAGCAGTCCCGACATTCGCGCGGGTGTTGCCCTGCTGATTGCAGCCATGAGTGCAGACGGCTTCAGCACCATACAAAATATTGAACAAATAGACAGAGGATATCAAAATATTGATGTGCGATTGAACGATATGGGCGCGGAAATTATAAGATTGCCTTAATGAATAAACTTATCCTATCATTTTACGTTTGATGTTTGCATTTTAATTTCAATCTTTAGTTATGGCGCAAAAACAAACAGTAACCGACCGGCGCATCGCCTCATATATTTTTTCAGGCTCCAACACAATGGTAGGCGTATGCGTTACAGTTGTTTCCATTTTCCGTATTATGAAAACCGGTATGCAAACCTACGCCGATGAAACATTGGCAGTAGATACTTCTGTATTTATCGTCGCTTCTTTGCTCTCTTACCTGGCGTTGCGAAAAGCAAACAGTGTTAGATTGGAAAAGTGGGCTGACATTTTTTTCTTTAGTGGTATGGTTATTATCTTTTTAGTTGCTTCACTTATCCTTTATACCACCTATTAATTATGGCAAAAAAAAGCGCAGGGCTTGTTGTTTATTATTTCGATAAAAACAAACTTCTGAAAGTATTGCTTGTGCATCCCGGCGGGCCGTTTTTTACCAAAAAAGATAACGGTGTATGGTCAATACCAAAAGGTGAATATGAGGAAGGCGAAGACGCGCTAACAGTTGCGCAGCGTGAGTTTGAAGAAGAAACAGGAAATGTGATTTCAAGCAAAACATTTATTCCGCTAAAATCGGTTAAACTCAAAAGCGGCAAGCTGATAACTGCATGGGCAGTGAATGAATATTTTGAAACACCATTTATTAAATCAAACTTGTTTCAAATGGAATGGCCGCTGCATTCAGGCAAAATAGGATCCTTTCCTGAAACAGACAACGCTGCTTATTTTACTATTGAACAAGCGAAAGTAAAATTGTACGAAAGTCAACATCCCTTTGCCGATGAACTCGTGAAATTACTTACAGTATCTGAACGTTAGTTAAAAAATTGGTGTAAAAACAAACCCTGTCTGGTTTATCTACCAGACAGGGTTTAAAAGAATATAATTTCTAAACTCTATCTCGCCACATTCACGGCTCTCTTCTCCCGAATTACAGTTACTTTAATCTGGCCGGGATACTTCATTTCCGTTTGTATTTTTTGGGCAATTTCAAAGCTCAGCTTATCGCTATCTCCGTCCGTTACTTTATCAGCTTCTACAATTACACGCAACTCACGTCCTGCCTGTATCGCGTATGCTTTTTCAACACCCGGATAAGAAGTTGCCAGCGTTTCAAGGTCTTTAATGCGCTGCAAATACTGCTGCATAATTTCGCGCCGCGCACCAGGCCTTGCACCGCTGATGGCATCGCAAGCCTGCACAACTGGTGAAATCACGTACTGCATTTCCATCTCATCGTGGTGTGCGCCAATGGCATTTATCACAGCAGGGTTTTCGCCCCACTTCTCAGCCAGTTTTGCGCCGAGTAATGCATGGCTCAATTCGGTTTCTTCATCGGGCACTTTGCCGATGTCGTGCAGCAAACCGGCGCGTTTGGCAAGCTTTGGATTCAAACCCAACTCGGCTGCCATTATGCCGCACAGGTTGGCAACTTCGCGGCTGTGCATCAATAAATTTTGTCCGTACGAAGATCGAAAACGCATCTTGCCCACAATGCGTACCAACTCTTTGTGTAAGCCATGTATGCCCAATTCCATCACAGTTCGTTCGCCAATTTCCACTACCTGTTCTTCCAGCATCTTTCGGGTTTTTTCAACCACTTCTTCAATACGTGCCGGATGAATGCGACCATCCGCAATCAAGCGTTGCAGAGACAAACGTGCTATTTCGCGGCGCAACGGATCAAATGAGGAAAGAACAATCGCTTCAGGGGTATCATCTACAATCAAATCCACGCCGGTTGCGGCTTCTATGGCTCTGATGTTTCTGCCTTCCCTGCCAATAATCTGACCTTTGATTTCATCGCTTTCCAGGTTAAAAACCGTAACCGTATTCTCAATGGTTTGTTCAGCGCCGGTACGTTGAATGGATTGAATGATAATTTTTCTTGCTTCTTTATTTGCCTTCAACTTGGCATCTTCAATAATCTCCTGCTGAAGCGAAAGAGCTTGTGTGTGAGCTTCGTGTTTTAAACCTTCTATCAATTGTGCCTTCGCTTCGTCGGCAGTTAGTCCGGCTACTTTTTCCAGCCTGCGGATGTGCTCTTCCTGGTGCTTTTCCAGTTCGGTTCGCTTGCTGTTTACAATTTCAATTTGCTTGTTCAGGTTTTCCTTAATCGCCTCATTTTCTTTTAGCTGTTTATCTAGGTTGCCCTCTTTCTGACTAATGCTGGTCTCTTTTTGTTTTATCCGGCTTTCAGCATCGTTCATCTTCTTGTTCCGTTCCATCGCCAGTTTATCGTGCTCTGCCTGAAGTTGAACAAATTTTTCTTTGGCTTCTAACTGCTTTTCTTTTTTAATGGTTTCCTCACGCAGTTCAGCTTCTCTGATAATATTCTGGGCTTTTAAGTCGGCTTCCTCAAGCTGCTTTTTTGTATCTTTTGCAAAAATGAATTTCCCTGCTATAATACCTGCAATTAATGAAATAACAATCGCTATAATAATCAACACTGTTTGATCCATTGTTCTCTGTGCTTTTTAATTTAATGTTTTATTGGGTTTGATTAACAAAGGTTGCGAAGATAAATAAAAGCGGCTTCAATCTGGTTTCCCGCTTCTGTTCCCATTATAAGAAAAGAAAACAACTAACATTCTTTTATCAAATTTCTTTTCTGCTTGAAAATCAATGGTTTTTTGTTTTGACACAAATTGGTATGATTATCGAATTATTTTAAGCAAATCTTAATCTGATATTAATTCAATATTAATTTCGTGTTCATGAAAAATTCATTATCAGCCCTGTTTTTCATTTGCGTTCTTTTTTTATCCTGTACAAAAGAAAATGCAACTTCGCCTGCGGCGGCTTCTATCCAAACTTCCTCTCCTGTTTCATTTAGTAGCAACAACATTTCCATTCAAAATTTTAAAGCGCAGGAAACTTCAAGTCAAATCAATGTTGGTTTTACTACTTTGTTTCAGAAAGACGTGCAATCGCTTGAAATTTTACGCGGCGTGTCGCGAACCAATTTATGCAGTATTTATAAAACCAGTGGCTCTGGAACCTCCACGTCTGTTATCCAATATGCAACCGACGATGCGCAAACCGCACCTGTTTTATATTATATTGTAAAGTACACTTTACAGGACGGCGATTGGGGCTACACTCCTATTTTCACTTTGGAAACTGATAAGTAAGTTTTTTGGAAATGTTGAACCACGAAGAATGTAGAGACACAAAAATTCACGAAAAATTCTCAAATACCTTAATGTAACCTACCTGCCGGTAGGCAGGCTTCTTTTCTTTGTGCCTTCGTGGCTCAAATAACTTTAATCAAAACTTTGGTTAGAAGCCGCTGCTAACTTCAGCAAGCGGTCATATTGTTCAGGCGTTAAATCGTTATAAAAAAAATAAACCGGATCAACCGGCATTCCGTTTTTGTGTACTTCGTAATGGCAATGAGGACCTGTGCTTTTGCCTGTGCTTCCCACATAGCCAATCACTTCACCGCGTTTTATTTTTTGTCCCACTCTTGCTTTTATGCGCACCATGTGTCCATACAAAGTTTCATAACCATAGCCGTGATTAATAACAACATGATTGCCATAACCTCCTTCATTAAAATTCGCTTCCGTAACTACGCCATTGGCTGTAGCATAAATGGGCGTACCAATCGGTGATGCAAAATCAAGTCCTGCGTGCAGCTTTGTCACTTTATAAACAGGATCGATACGGTAGCCAAAGCCCGATGCAATGCGGGTTAAATCTTTATTGCTTACCGGTTGAATAGCAGGAATGGCGGCCAACAATTTCTCTTTGTTTTTAACCATATTTTCAATATCGCTATAACTTTTTTGCTGATAAGTTACCAGCATAGATAGTTGGTTAACGCCACTGGCGATGCTTTTTACCAACTGATCCTCGCTCATGCTTTGCACCAGTTTAATTTCTTTGTTTTTTTCCATTTCTTTCAGCCGCGCACTGTCGTGTACAGGCTGCGCTTCAAAAATGGCACGATACACATTGTTGTCCCTATTTTCCAGTTCACTCATTTGTTGTTGCAACTGTTGCAGTTGTTTAGTCAATACAACATAATCATCACGCAGGTCTTCATTCCTTTGTTCTAATATTTTTTCTTTTGGAGAATCAATGTATCGGAATGCAATGGCTACAATAATAGCAGCCGAAACGGCAACGGTTGCCACAAATCCAAAAACGCGAAGCAGCTTTACCCGCAGCGGCGTTACTAATTTTTCATAACGAAGTGTATCTGTGTTATAGAAGTACTTGATTTTTTTCATAGACCTCATCCCTAACTCTTCTCCACTTGTGGAGAAGGGAATGTGACGGTTAATTGTTTAAGCTTGAAGCTCACGGCTCATAGCTTCTTCCTACTTTTGCTGCCCGTTTTCAAAGCGTTCAAAGATAACGGCATTTTAAACGATATATTTTCTTATGACATCTTCGGAAATACGACAGCAGTTTTTAGATTTTTTTAAAAGCAAAGAACACATCATTGTTCCATCGGCACCGATCGTAGTAAAAAACGATCCCACGTTGTTGTTTACCAATGCGGGCATGAACCAGTTCAAGGATTATTTTTTGGGCAATAAAACAGCCGAATACACACGTGTTGCGGATACGCAAAAATGCTTGCGCGTGAGCGGCAAGCACAACGATTTGGAAGAGGTTGGGGTTGACACTTACCATCACACTATGTTTGAAATGCTGGGCAACTGGAGCTTTGGTGACTATTTTAAAAAAGATGCTATTGCGTGGGCTTGGGAGTTACTGACTGAAGTGTATAAATTAAATAAAAGCCGATTGTATGTAACCATTTTTGAGGGCGATGAGCGCGAAGGCTTGGAAAGAGATACTGAAGCTTATAACGAATGGAAAAAATGGATTGCAGAAGATCGTGTTTTATTAGGCAATAAGAAAGATAATTTTTGGGAAATGGGCGATACTGGTCCTTGCGGACCTTGTACCGAAATTCATTATGATGGCAGGAGCGATGAAGAGCGCAAAGTTAAGCCCGGCGCGGCTTTAGTGAATAGGGACAATCCACAGGTGATTGAAATTTGGAACATTGTGTTTATGCAGTTTAACCGACTGAAAGGTGGGATATTGGAACCGTTACCTGCGAAGCATGTTGATACCGGAATGGGCTTCGAGCGGCTGGTGCGTGTGATACAAGGCAAGCATAGCAATTACGATACGGATGTGTTTACCGGAACAATCAGAGAGATTGAAAATATCAGCAAAAACAAATATCATTTTGGTGGTAGCAAACAAGATATTGCATTCCGTGTGATTGCCGATCACATTCGTGCAATTGCATTTACCATTGCTGACGGACAATTGCCTTCTAACACCGGCGCAAGCTACGTAATCAGAAGAATTTTGCGCAGAGCCGTTCGTTATTATTATTCTTACCTGGATTACAAACAACCTCTGTTGTTTCAACTGATGCCACTGCTGGCAAAGCAATTTGAAAATGTGTTTCCTGAATTAGAGAAGCAAGTTGATTTTGTGAGTAAAGTGGTGAAGGAAGAAGAAGAGAAGTTTTTAAAAACGATTGAAAAAGGATTTTATTTTTTTGATTTTGTTGTTTCAAAAGGACAAGTACAAACCGAACAACAATTAGAAGAACTTGAAAAAATACATAATGAACATAGTACGTTAACGATATTAGCTGGAGACATTCCTTCAAGCATGAATGTTATAACTGGCCAAAGTGCTTTCATTTTATATGATAGATACGGCTTTCCTTTAGACTTAATTAAACTAATTGCTTCGGAAAGAAGGTTGAAGATTGATGAGGATGGTTTCAATGCGGAAATGCTACAACAAAAGATTCGTTCCCGCGCTGCTACAGCTTTAGACACAGAAGATTGGATTGTATTTAACGACAAAAACAAAACAGAATTTGTTGGCTACGATTCTTTAGAAACTGGAGCCAACATTATCAAATACAGAAAAGTAAAAAGCAAAGGCAAAGAGTTGTATCAAATTGTGTTAGACAAAACGCCTTTCTATGCAGAAAGCGGCGGACAGGTTGGCGATCAGGGTTTCCTCATTCCCCTCTCCACCCGTGGAGAGGGGCAAGGGGTGAGGATTGTTGACACCAAAAAAGAAAATGATTTAATCCTTCACATCGCTGAAGCCATTCCTGATAACATAAATGAAGAAGTAATTGCCACTGTTCCAAAAGAAAGAAGACACAACATTGCTTCACATCACAGCGCAACACATTTACTACACGCCGCGCTACGACAGGTTTTGGGAACGCACGTTGCACAAAAAGGTTCATTGGTAACGGATGATTATCTGCGTTTTGATTTCTCGCATTTTTCCAAAGTAACGAGCGAAGAAATCGCACAAATTGAAGCCATCGTCAATCAAAAAATAAGAGAGAACATTCCCGTTGTTATCCGCTACATGAGCAAAGAAGATGCGGTGCAAACCGGCGCCATGGCCCTATTTGGTGAGAAGTATGGCGATGTGGTAAGAGTAGTAACCATTGATCCTTCTTATTCCATTGAACTTTGCGGCGGCACACACATTGGTAGTACCGGCGAACTGGGCTTTTTTAAAATTAAGAGTGAAAGCGCCATTGCCGCAGGCGTGCGACGAATGGAAGTCGTTGCAGGCAAAGCCGCAGAAGATTTTGTTGATGAACAATTGAACGAATTAAACAGTGCCAAAGCCGCTTTGAAACATCCAAAAGAGTTGAGCAAAAGCGTTGAAAATTTGCTGACAGATTTGGGCGAAAACAAAAAGAAACTGGAATCTCTCGAAGCGAAACTTTTGAATGGCCTGCAAAATGAATTGGTGAACAGAACAACCATCATCAACGATACTTCATTTATTGGTGAAACAAGTGATGTAAGCAGCGCAGAATCTTTAAAAAAACTGGCTATCGAATTATCTAAAAAAGCAAACGGCTTTGTTGTGCTTTGCGCCAATATCGGAGGCAAAGCAACGGTAGCTGTGGCAATCGCTGAAAGCCTTGCCGGCAAAGGCTTTGACGCAAATAGAATCGTTAAAGAAACCATTGCTCCATTAATCAACGGCGGTGGTGGCGGCAACAAAACATCAGCCATTGCAGGCGGACAAGATAACAGTCGTTTTGAGCAAGTTATAGATAAGATGAAAGAGATGTTGTAGCAACTCTTTCATCTTATTTTCGATTGATGTATTGGTTGGTGGTTCTGAATTTTAAATACGTTCCTTCACCAATAACTCCGGCTTTGTGTATAACTATGGCAACGCAGTCGTTTTGTTTTGCATCAATTTCAAACGCGATTCCTTTCTTACTATCATAAACAATATAATTCTTTCCGGCATCAGCATATTCTTCCGTCTTTTTTACAGCAAACGCTTTTTGAATTTCATGTAAAGAAGAAGCAGTGCCGATGCCTTCACCGGTTTTGAATAAAGGCGAGGTGATCCTGATTTGCAATACCCTCGCAACAGCGCCGCTATCGGTTCCTCTTTGCGTGTAAATGGCAATTGAGTTATCCGTTGTATCGTGATGGCTATACCAGATGGCTACTGCCTTCATCATCGCGGCATCGCCGCCGTCAGGCTTTCCCAAACGCACATAAATGCTATCAGCATCTTCGCCAATTTTCGTTTGCCCTGCAGAGATGCCAGGTAGCAAAAGCCAATCTTTATCAGATACTATTGATTTATTTGTATTGCTTGTGTCGTTGCTATCAATTGTAATTACATGACTGGAAGAATCGTTTGCCTGTTGAATGCTATCATGTGTTGCAATCTTTGTTGGTTGGTTGTTGTTGCAACTTATAAATGCAAACAAAAAAGCAGCAAAACCAAACTGTACAAAAGCTTTCTTTATTTTATGCACTTGAGCCATAACGCAGTTTTCTTTTACTGTAAAAATAATTAATCATCAAAACGGAGATTACAATCACCAATCCAAAAATTCACTAGTTTCTTCGATACAGGGCGTTTCGGCTTTCATCGTTTCAGTAATGTTTTGCGCACCTGGCTTTGTTATCCAATCTATCAAACCATTTTCATCAAACACTTTATACAATGCGTAAATAGCGCAAACAACAGAGCCGAAGATATAAGCTTTCAGGTAAAATTTATTGCGAAATGAAAGCCAGCAAAACAACGCTCCGTATAAGTAAATAGGCATCCATACATAAGGGTCGGGATCGTTATATTGAAGCCCTGCAAAAATGATAAAGATGATAACAAAAGCAATGTTTAAGATTTTCATGAAGTGAAAATAAGAGAGTATTTGGAAATGCAAAAACACAGTAATTGTCCTTGATGCAAGACACCGTCATTCCACCCCGACACTACTGTTGGGCTGAATTACGCTAAGACTACAAACGTTATAAACCATTCTGTATCTTATAAAAACAAGGCTATCTCCAGCGTTTGTTTTTGCCCTATTTTTATCTTGTCACTTTTATTTTTTTCCTATGAATCGCATTGACCGCCTTTCTGCTATACTCATTCAACTGCAAACCAAGCGGCTTATAAAGGCGCAGGAAATTGCGGATAAGTTCAACATCAGCCTGCGCACTGTTTACAGAGATGTTCGTGCGCTGGAAGAAGCCGGTGTTCCGGTAATCGGCGAAGCGGGAATGGGTTATCAACTGCGCGAGGGCTACCGGTTGCCGCCGGTTATGTTTACCGAAGAAGAAGCATCTGCATTGCTTACCGGCGCAAAGCTAATGCAGCAAATGAGCGATGAGCGTTTGTGGAAACAGTATTCATCGGCGTTAGATAAAATAAAAGCTACACTTCGCTATACCGAAAAAGATTTTATTGAAGAGATGGATGAGAATGTAGCCGTATTATCGCCACCTTCCTTTCAACATAAAAAAAGAAGTGATTTGTATTTACAGCAACTTTTGAAAGCCATTGCTACCAGTGCTGTTATTGAAATGAATTATACATCATCAAAAGAAACATTGAAGCGTAATGTCGAGCCGGTGGGCATTTATTACCAAGGTAATTATTGGTATCTTATAGCCTGGTGCCGATTGCGAAATGATTATAGAAACTTTAGAACCGATAACATTCAGCAGTTGTTTGTTACCAACGAAACAATACAACAAAAGCATCCGCCATTGCATCATTTCATCAACAAAACAGCAGAAGAAAGAAAGCTTGAAAAAGTGGTAATTGATGTGGACAAAGAAGTAGTGAAATATTTTGGCGAACAAAAATATTACAATGGCTTTGTAAGCGAAGAAGACAGAGGCAATACCGTTAGAATGATTTTTTTGTGCGGCTCGCTGCAGGGCTTTGCACGCTGGTTTCTGTTGTTTGGAGAACGCGCTGTTATTGTGGAACCATTGATGCTAAATCAAACTGTTACAGACATTGCACAAGCCATTCAAAAAAAGATTGAACATTCTCAACTACTGCTGACATAGGGTTGTCAGTACCATGCAAGAGCTTTGCGGTATAAACAACACACTATGACATTCATTGAATTTTTTAAGAAGCAGTTTATTGAAGAAGGCGCAACCACACGCAAGATGTTATCAAGAGTTCCCGCCGATAAACTTGATTACAAACCACACGAAAAAAGCATGGACATGAAGCGGCTGGCAGTGCACATTGCCGATTTGCCAGGCTGGCTTCACATGACGTTTACATCAGATGAACTTGATTTTAAAAATCCTTACACAGTTCCCGATATTCAAACCAACGAAGATTTGCTGGCTTTCTTCGACAAGCGTTATGCAGAAGGTTTATCGGTTTTGGTACCCGAAAACGAAGCGGTGTTAGATAGGCCGTGGACATTGCGCAATGGTGAAAAAATAATTAGCTCCAATCCAAAAATTGAAGTTGTTCGCATGTCGCTCAGCCAACAAATTCATCATCGTGCGCAACTGGGCGTTTATCTCCGATTGTTAAACATTCCTATTCCCGGCAGCTACGGACCGAGTGCCGATGAAAATAACTTTATGTAAGAGCATTTTGAACCACGAAGGCACGGAGGACGCAAAGGTTCACGAAGAACAATAAAACTTTGTGTAACTTCTTTCCTTTGTTCCTTTGTGGTTCAAAACTCATTCAAAATTACCTTCACCGTTACCAGCAGTTGTCCGGTATGGCGCATTGTGTGCTCGGCTGCATGAAACAGCAAACCGGCTTGCGTGGAAGGTATCTTCCTTCGGCCTACATATCTCACTTCAGTAAGGGTTTGGTTTTGCACCTTTTTTAAAACATCAATAGAAAGCACGATTTGCCTTTGTAAGTTCTCTAATAAAGATTGAACCATAACGGTATCATCTTGTTTTCCTTCTTTGCCTAAATAAGAAAGTTGTTCAGCTGATAACTCTTTTCCGTTTGCATACGCAAACAATCTGTCCAACACACCAGCAATGTGTTGCAGATGAAACGCCGGAGAAGCAACACCGGCGGGCGTTTGCCACAATTGGTTGTCTGGAAAATTGTACATCAAATCGGTTATTTCATCTTTAGCTTGCAAAAGAGCATGTGCAATAGGTTGCAGCAAATCGGGTACATCAGCAACAGGGCCGCTCAACCAATATTCGGTTTTGTTTTGCATCATTTTTTGAGCGAAGTAAAGCGATATTGTAAACACATAGAATCATAGACACATAGCTTTCACATAGATTACCTATGTGCCTTTCTTATGTTTCTATGATTCTATGTGTTTCAAAAAATCAACAAAAGAAAAATGAACTTTATAAATATTTCAACGGATTTCTTCGGGCAGAAAGAATATACTTTTTGATGTTGAGCCAGAACGCCATAATCATGTAAACAATTACCGGCGAGCCCATCGTAAGAAAGGAAATATAAATGAACCATGTGCGAATGCGCGAGGTGGCAATGCCCAGTTTATCACCAAGCGCTGAACATACGCCAAACAACTGCCATTCGATAAAATGTCTTACCTTGTTCATATCGGCAAATTAGTTATTTTTTGTAAATGATGGAAACATCATTACAGTGATGCTTCGTTTTCTTATAAATTTGCAACGCTCCGCAAAATTATTGTTTACCAAATATTCAGCAACATGGCTTTTGATATTGAAATGATAAAAAAGGTGTACGATGGCTTGCCACAAAAGATTGAATCTGCCCGCAACACCGTTGGAAGACCGCTTACGCTTGCCGAAAAAATTTTGTATTCGCATCTTCACCCCGAACAGAAGTTACAGGCTTTTGAACGGGCTAAAAATTATGTTGATTTTTCGCCCGACCGTGTTGCCATGCAGGATGCTACCGCACAAATGGCTTTGCTGCAGTTTATGCAGGCCGGCCGCCCAACAGTAGCCGTGCCTTCCACCGTGCATTGCGACCATTTGATTCAAGCGAAAGTAGGCGCGAAAGAAGATTTGAATACCGCTTTGGAAAAAAACAAAGAAGTGTACGATTTTTTATCGTCCGTTTCTAACAAATACGGCATTGGCTTCTGGAAGCCGGGCGCTGGTATTATTCACCAGGTAGTGCTGGAAAATTACGCGTTTCCGGGTGGCATGATGATAGGCACCGACAGCCACACGCCTAACGCCGGCGGGCTGGGCATGATTGCCATTGGTGTTGGCGGTGCAGATGCCTGCGATGTGATGGCAGGGCTTGCCTGGGAATTGAAATGGCCGAAATTAATTGGTATTAAGCTCACCGGAAAACTGAGCGGCTGGACAAGTGCCAAAGATGTGATTTTAAAGGTAGCAGGCATTCTCACTGTGAAAGGTGGAACCGGTGCCATTGTTGAATATTTTGGTGATGGTGCTGATAGTTTAAGCGCTACCGGAAAAGGAACGATTTGCAACATGGGTGCCGAAATTGGCGCTACTTGTTCCTTGTTTGCTTATGATGAAAAAATGGCGGCTTATCTACAAAACACGGCACGCGCCGATGTTGCAGAACTTGCTAACGGCATTAGAGAGCATCTCCGCCCGGATGATGATGTGTATGCTAATCCTGAAAAATATTACGACCAGGTAATTGAATTGAATTTGGATGAATTGGAGCCACATGTAAACGGTCCGTTTACGCCTGACTTGGCCTGGCCCATCAGCAAGTTTGCAGATGCGGTACGGGAACATCAATGGCCCGAAAAATTAGAAGTAGCGTTGATTGGCTCCTGCACCAATTCGTCTTATGAAGATATTACGCGCTCTGCTTCTTTGGCACGCCAGGCTGCAGAAAAGCACTTGCAGGCAAAAGCCGAATTTACCATCACGCCAGGTTCGGAGCAGGTACGCTTTACTATTGAGCGCGATGGCTTGCTGGAAACCTTTGATGAAATGGGCGGAATTGTTCTTGCCAATGCCTGCGGTCCCTGCATTGGGCAATGGGCAAGGCACATGGAAGACCCAACCCGTAAAAATTCCATCATTACTTCTTTCAACCGAAACTTTGCAAAGCGCAACGATGGCAACAGCAACACACATGCGTTTGTGGCATCGCCCGAAATTGTTACTGCGTTTGCGCTGGCAGGCGATTTAACTTTCAATCCTTTAACCGATAAACTAAAAAACATTAAAGGTGAAGAAGTGATGCTCGATGAACCCGAAGGTTATGAACTTCCTCCTAAAGGCTTTGCTGTGGACGACCCTGGTTACCAAGCGCCCGCTGACAACGGCAGAAACATTGAAGTAAAAGTATCGCCGGATAGCGACCGTTTGCAACTGCTGGAAGTATTTCCCGCCTGGGAAGGAACCGATTTGAAGGGTTTGCGTTTATTGATAAAAGCAAAAGGCAAATGTACCACCGACCATATTTCGATGGCAGGCCCGTGGCTCAATTACCGTGGTCATTTGGACAATATTTCGAACAATCTTTTGATTGGCGCAGTTAATTATTTTAATGAAAAAACTGATAGTGTTAGAAACCAATTAACAGGCGAATTTGGTTCTGTGCCAAACACACAACGCGCTTATAAAGCGGCTGGTGTTGGAACCGTTGTAGTAGGCGATGAAAACTATGGCGAAGGCTCATCACGCGAACATGCGGCAATGGAGCCAAGGCATTTGGGCGTTCGCGCTATCTTGGTAAAATCGTTTGCCCGCATTCACGAAACCAATCTGAAAAAGCAAGGCATGTTAGCATTGACTTTTGCCAACAAAGAAGACTACGACAAAGTGCTGGAAGATGATGTGATAGACATTGATGGCTTAACTCATTTTGTTCCCGGCGAGTCATTAACGGTTGTGCTTCATCACAGCGATGGAACTACCGAAAGCTTTGAAGTAAATCATACTTACAACGAGCAACAAATTGAATGGTTTAAAGCTGGCGCAGCGTTGAATATCATTCGTAAAAAATTCAATGCCGCTTAATAAAAATTTGAACAAAAACAAAAGAGCCGTCCCCACAATATTGTGGGGACGGCTCTTTTGTTTTTGCCATTATTTTTGATATTTTATACATCATCAACACCACTTCATGCGCTGGCTTATTGTTCTTGCTAAAACAGCTTTCATTTGTAACATTGCTTTTTTACTTTGCCTTATTATTTCTGTTACCAAAAACTTTATTCCAGGCGAAGCATTGAAAGGCCTGATCATCATTTTGGGTCTTGTGCTGTCGTTCCTCATCAACAGCATCGTAAACATTACCGAAATTGTGTTGGCAGCAGGCCGGAAGCCTTCGCCGGTTGTGCTTTGGTTAAGGGCTTTCAACTTTGTAATTTTCTCTTTGCAAATTGCTCACTACTTTATTTTTGGAAATGCTTCATATTTATAAAGACCGCCCCACCAAACTATTCATTGTCATCAGTGCATTTTTTGTTTCCAATGCGTTGATAGCTGAGTGTATCGGCTCTAAAATCTTTTCACTGGAAAAACTCTTTGGTGCATCGCCCGCTAACCTAACTTTATTCGGACAAAAAGGTTTGTCGTTCAACCTTACCTGCGGCGTTTTGTTGTGGCCGCTCGAGTTTATTATTACTGATATTGTTAATGAATATTACGGCGTGAAAGCTGTGCGGCGCATCAGTTACATAACGGTAGCCTTAATTGGCTATGCGTTTCTGATGTTTTATATCTCTATTCATTTGCCCTCAGCCGACTTTTGGATTCCCTCAAAAAAGGACAATGGAATTGATAATATGCAAACGGCTTACAACGCTATTTTCGGGCAGGGTCTGTGGATTATTGTTGGCTCCCTTACTGCTTTTTTGATAAGCCAGGTGATTGATGTTACTATCTTTCATAGCATCAAAAAAAGAACAGGCCATCACCATATATGGCTTCGCGCAACCGGCTCTACGCTTATATCACAGCTAATTGACAGCTTTGTGGTTTTGATTATCGCTTTTAAATTTGGAAGTAATTGGACGTGGACACAGGTGATTGCTGTTGGCATTTTAAACTACACTTACAAATCGGTAATGGCAATAGGGTTAACGCCATTAATTTATTTTGCTGAAAGAAAATTAGATGCCTATTTAGGAAAAGAAGTAGCCGAAAAAATGAAGCACCAGGCCATGGTAAAAAGCGAAAACGAGGTACTTACCGATGTGCCCGCTGCCGGATGAAAATGATTGCGTTTCCAAAAGCTGTATTTTTATGCAAAAACAAAAACACACCGCATGAAGTATGCTGCTTCACTTGATAGGACCTCTAAAATTATCACGCTAATTATTTCGCTTTTGTTTCTAATCATCATTACATCTCTGGTCGTTTCATTTGTTCAACACCGGGAATTTACTTCACTGATAGCAATCGGCTTGCTGATTGTTATTTACGTCGTTACATATTTTTTTCGTCCGGTCAATTATCAAATCAAAAACAATAGCATTGTGGTGCATCGGTACGCTTCCGATGTTGTGTTCTCACACACCGAAATCAAGAAAATTGAAATCATTCCGCCGCAAAAGCTAAGAGGTTCAATTCGTATTTTTGGCGTGGGTGGCCTATACGGTTATTTTGGTCAATTCAGCAATCGTGATTTGGGTTACATGACGTGGTATGCAACGCAACGCGATAATGAAGCGGTTTTAATTGAACTGAATAACCAGAAAAAAATTATCATTACGCCGGATAAACCCGAACAGTTTGTGGATGAACTTTCTCAAATTGCATAATTTGCTTCGCTTGTAAACAAGCGCTTTTCTTGCTTTTTGGCAAGCCTTAAATAAGCAGTTTGAAATTAACAAATCGGCTGAATTTACTCTCGTTAAAACAAAGCTGATATGCTATTTTTGTTAGTAAAATTTATAGCTTGAAAATGCTTCATAAATATATTCTGATTGCGTTGTTCTCTCTTTGTTATGTATCATCGCAAAGCCAGACAATTGCCTATACAGAACCTGATAAAAACGACACGCGCAATCTTGATTTTGAAATTGTGGGAAGGCTGGACAGTCATTATCTCATTTTTAAAAACAATCGTAGCAGTTATACGGTTTCAGTATATGACGACGATATGAAACAAGTGTCAAGTGTAAAGCTTGATTTCCTTCCTAACCGAACGATTAGCACCGATGTATTGGCATATCACAATTTTTTTTACTTATTTTATCAATATCAAAAAAGAAACGTGGTGTACTGTATGGCTGCGAAACTGAATAGTGACGGCAAACTGATGGAAGATGTAAAGGAATTGGACACAACAGTGATTAATATGTTTATGAACAACAAAGTGTACTCGTTGTTGTACAGTGAAGACAAACAAAAAATTGCTTTTGTAAAAATCAATACAAAAAACCAGGACTTTAACCAGGTAACTGAAGTATTGCTGGACAATAATTTGAATTTGCAGAAGAAAGCAATCATGAACATTGACACGCCTGAGCGCAATAATTATCTTACCGAATTTAATATTGACAATGAAGGCGATTTGGTGTTTTTAAGAGCCAATGGCAATTCGCAAAAAGGTAAAAACATTTCGGATATTACATTAATAACAAAAAGAAATGAGGATGATAAACCGCAACTGCACGATGTTTTATCAGGAAGTTCTTATCTGGATGATATAAGATTAAAGATAGATAACGTGAATCGCAATTATTTGCTGGCTTCTTTTTATAGTCGTAATAAACGCGGCAATGTGGATGGCTTATATGCTTCCATTTTCAGTAAAGGAGCAGATAGTGTTCTGTCAACCACATACACAACCTTCAGTGAACAATTGCGCCAGGAAGCCAAAAGCGAGGGCAATGCCAAGTTTGCTTTCAACGATTTCTTTTTGCAGAACGTTGTTATGCGCAGAGACGGAGGTTATGTAATTGCAGCTGAATCGGTTTATTCTACTTCCCGCGGCAACCAGTACAACCGCTGGGATTATTATAACAGTTATGGTAACGGAATACTCGGTTCACCTTATTATTACAGTCCGTTTAACTCTTACGGTTTGTATGGATATTATCCATGGTATCGCAGCGGATTTGGCTATCAGAACACAAGATATTTTGCTGATAACATTGCTATTCTTTCGTTCGATTCTACTGCAAAACTTTCCTGGTCGAGTGTGATTCATAAAACTCAATACGACGATAACACAGATGATTTTATTGGTTATACTACCATGAACACAGGCAATGAAGTTCATTTTTTATACAACCAGACCGAACGTAAAAATGTACTTCTTTCCGACCAAACGGTAACGCCCGAGGGCAAGGTAGAACAACAACCGACTTTAAAAAACTTAGATCGCGGTTATGAATTTATGCCGCGACTTGGCAAGCAGGTAGCAGCTAAACAAATGATTATACCCTGTACGTACAGAAACTATATTTGCTTCGCAAAAGTTGACTTTCAATAAAATCCTGTGATTGCTATTTTTCGCGAAAAATCGGCGGTTAGTGTTTTTTGGTTAATCGCATTAAGCATCGTTATTCATGGTCATTTCATTGTAGCGCCGCCACAGATAGTGGTGAGCAGCAACGATGCCCTGATGAATAAGTTGTTATCGCCTTTATATACATTACCGGCGTTGGGTTTATTTCTGTTGTATCATGCCATTGTTATTGTTCAGGCCTTGCGCATCAGTGCTGTGTTGAACCATCTGCGCATGTTTCCCAAAGTGTATTTTATTCCGGCTTTATGTTATCTTTTGCTCACTTCCCTGTATCCCGCATGGAATAACATTACGCCTGCTTTGCTCGCCAATTTTATCATCATTTGGCTGTTTGCGTTGTTGGCAAGATTGTACAGTTCACCTCAAAGCAAGCCTTTAATTTTCAACATCGGTTTGTTGATTGGAACAATTGGTTATGTGTATTCGCCTTCTTTGTTTTTACTGCCTGTTTGCTTTATCGCAGTAACGTTGCTGCGGGCGTTTCGTTTTAATGAATGGATGATTCTGTTGCTCGGCATTCTTACGCCTGCTTATTTGTTAGCCTCTGTTTTGTTTTTGAACGATAATCTACCTGCTTTTACAAAAGCGCTTCCTCATTTTCAGCTGCATAAAATAATGATGCAAAAACAAACCTCTTTGCTCATAGCCATTGCTGCAGGCGGCTTGCTGATTGTTTGGGGCATTGCTGCCTGGCAGTCGAACACCGGTAAAATGATCATTCAAATCCGCCGTTGCTGGAGCGTATTGTTTGTTATGTTTCTGTTTAGCATTCCCCTTTTGTTTGGTTTGAAGGGAGAAGATACAACCGTTTTACTGTTAAGCATGATGCCAGCCGCGGCGTTAAGCAGCAACGCATTTGTGTATTCAAAAAACGAATGGCTGCAAACCATTGTGTTTTGGCTCTTGATTGCAGTTGTGATTTTTAACAATTGGTTTTGGTTAAAAACTTAAACAAACAATTCAGGCGCAGGAGTTTATTTTTGCTTTTCAACTATAACATTATGAAGTTTGGTGTGGTTGTTTTCCCCGGTTCTAATTGTGACCGCGATATGCAGAATGCTTTGCAATTTAATTTGGGCAAAGAAGTAATTATGCTTTGGCATAAAGATAAAGACATCAGTCATTTTACAACGGATGATTGCATTGTTTTGCCTGGCGGATTTTCTTTTGGCGATTATCTGCGATGCGGTGCTATCGCGCGTTTCAGCCCGATGATGCAAAGTGTAATTGAATTTGCCAACAAGGGTGGAAAAGTGCTGGGTGTATGCAACGGCTTTCAGATTTTATGTGAAGCTGGCTTGCTTCCCGGCGTGTTGTTGAACAATGGTCACCGGCAGTTTGTTTGTAAAAATGTGTTTATCAGAAACGATAAAACCGAAGCCTTAAAAATACCTGTGGCACATGGCGATGGAAGATATTATGCCGATGATGCAACACTGGATGAGTTGGAAAATAAGAACCATATTTTGTTTCGCTATTGCGATGGAAAGGGCAAAGTGAGTGATGTAAATGATATTGATTTGGCTTACAATCCCAATGGTGCTATCCGGAATATTGCAGGCATTCGCAACAAAGAAAACAATGTATGGGGAATGATGCCGCATCCTGAGCGAGCTACCTCTTCTTTGCTTGGTAACACAGACGGATTAAAAGTATTTTCTTTATTAGGTTTGAATTGATTTCACAGTAACTACTTTTTTGTTTTTGCACGAAAAAGTTGTTGCAAAAAAATTCTACTGGTTGGTGTCCTCACCGACCAGAAAATCCATCCCGGTTTTCGGTTTGTGAGGACACAAACCGATAGAGAAAGTGTTTTCTCTATTGGGTTTGAATTGATTTTACAGTTCAACACTCTTTTGTTTTTGCAAGAAAAAGGGTTGCAAAAAATGAGTAAAAACAAACTATCAACAAAGCAACAACATGAACATAACCAGCATGGCCGAAATGACGATGAATGGCGAAACACCCGACATTTTGTTTTGGGTGGGTTGTGCTGGTTCATTCGATCAACGAGCGCAAAAAATAACACGCGCGTTTGCTTCCATCCTGCAAAAACTCAATATCAAATTTGCCATTTTAGGCAAAGAAGAGGCGTGTACTGGCGATCCCGCACGCCGCGCAGGCAACGAGTTTGTATTTCAAATGATGGCTTATCAAAACATTCAGATTTTAAACGGATACGGCATCAAAAAAATAGTAACCGCTTGTCCGCACTGTTTCAATATTTTTAAAAATGAATATCCCGAACTGGGTGGCAATTATGAAGTGATTCATCACACCCAATTCTTACAACAACTCATTGATGAAGGCAAAATAAAATTAAAGGAAGGCGGAGCATTCAAAGGCAAACGCATTACCTATCACGACAGTTGTTACTTAGGCAGATCGAACAATATTTACGAAGCGCCACGCAAAGTATTGGAAGCCTTGGATGCCGAACTGGTAGAGATGAAACGCTGTCGTAGCAAGGGCTTGTGCTGCGGTGCCGGTGGTGCACAGTATTTCAAAGAAGACGAACCCGGCAACAAGCGAATCAACATTGAACGAACGGAGGAAGCATTGGCTACCGGCGCAAACATCATTGCAGCCGCCTGCCCGTTTTGCAATACCATGATGACCGATGGTGTGAAAAACAAAGAAAAAGAATCCGACGTGAAAGTGCTGGATGTGGCAGAGTTGATTGCAATGAGTATGGAATAGTGAGTTGTGAATGGTGAGTAGTGAATAAAAAAAATAAGGCAAAAACAAACCTATGAATTTAGAATACACACAATATATACCTGAAGAGTTTCATCCTTCTTCAAGGGTTTGGATTTACCAAAGCAGCCGCCGGTTTTTGATAACCGAAGCGCTTTCTATGGAGCCTTTGCTGGAAGAGTTTGTAAAAAGCTGGGATAGTCATGGTGCACCCGTGAAAGGCTTTGCCAACCTCATTTTCGGGCAATTCATTATTCTGATGGCAGATGAAACAGCAACCGGCGTTAGCGGTTGCAGTACTGATAGTTCGGTTCGGTTAATAAAGCAGATCGAAAGCATTTACAAAGTGAATCTGTTCGACCGGCAAACGCTTGCTTTTTATGCAAAAGAAAACATACAGTTGTTGCCCCTTTCGCAGGTAAAATATGCAATGGAAAATGGTTTCCTCTCTCCCGCAACTTTGTTTTTTAATAACCTTGTTTCTACAAAAGAAGAACTCTTACACAAGTGGATTGTTCCTGTCAAAGAAAGTTGGCTGGCAAAGAAGTTGGGGACAACAATAGAACACAGATGACACGGATTTCATGCACGGATTTATTGGATTTAATATCGCATAAGTAAGAATGAAAATTGTGGCAAAAACAAACTTCCTACTTTATGAATATCCCACGAATCTCATTCGTCTCAAAAATCCTAATTCAGACCACCTTACCGTTTTTCCTCTGCAAACGGCATCGTAAAGCCAATGCCAACAAGGCTTTTCAATTGCAACCCAGGGCTGTTGTGGTTAGGTCCAAACAATTTAATGTTATCATCATAAATACTTTCCAAGCTGTACGTGGCTGCCAGGAATTTATTGATTTTAAATGAAAACAAATTGGTCATGTAAAAATTTATATTCTGGGGATTGCGTAAATAATTGCTGAATAAATCCAGGCGGCCTTTGTAAGTAATGACGTCTTTTTTAATGTTCATAAAATAGTTGATAGAAGCAAACGCTCCTACTTCATTATAAACGTGCTTACCGGTATCAACACCGTACGATCCCTTAGCAGAGATTTTGTTACTGGTAACCAAAGTTGTTCGGTTGGTTAGGGGCGAAAAGAAAAGGGAAAACGTTGGCTTTGGCTTGTAATCAAAACCAACAGAAAGAATAATGTAAGCTGGTGAAAGGAAAGTGGAAGTAAGATCGCTTGCGGTATTGCTCGTATAATTTCTTCCATCAAACAATTGCGAACGAAAGTCAAATAAAGTAGAAGCATACAGCTTTTTTGAGCTATCAATCTGACGCCCGTATTTCGATAAAAAATCAATACGGTCATCATTCTTTCTGCTTCCTAATGAAGAGGTTTGTACATAACCAAAATTGAAGTCGAAACTATTGTCCCACGTATGCACACCTTTGCGGTAAAACACAAGATAATTGACATGCGAATTGAGCGACATAGAAAAATTGTCACCGCCAGCCGACCAGTTGCTTAACGAGCCCTGTGATAAGTTTAAGTTCACCAATCCACCGCGTTTCCAAATCCATTTGGTAGTGTCTTTATCGTCTTTCTTTACGCTTCTGAAAATCTCATTCGGCAACGTTCTCACCGGGATATCCTGAGCAGAAACACTAATATAAAACAGCATATTGGAAAGAATAAAAACGACAATTCGTTTCATCATAATCATTGGTCTTTGTGCAAGAGCGGGCAAATATACTTTTGAAGCTAAAAAAACAAGCTGTTAACATTCTGTCAATCTGACATCGTGGTTGTTTTTTGCTATTTTTGCCCCTTATTTTTTTATCGGATGGAACTATTTTCTACTAAAGTACATGAAGAGCAAAGACAAGGTGAAGCGTTTGCACCTTTTGCTTTGGATTTGAATGAGTACAATAAAAAATTTTACATAGAAAGCTACGGCTGCCAGATGAATTTTAGCGATAGTGAAATTGTAGCTTCTATTTTAAATGGCGAAGGCTTTGGCGCTACGCGAAATGCGGAAGAAGCAGATATTGTTTTGTTGAACACTTGTTCTATTCGTGAAAAAGCCGAGCAAACAGTAAGAAAACGCTTGACTGAATTTCGCAAGCAAAAAGAAAAAAAGCCTGGCATGTTGGTAGGCGTGCTGGGCTGCATGGCAGAACGTTTAAAATCGAAATTATTAGAAGAAGAAAAACTGGTTGATATTGTGGTTGGACCTGATGCCTACCGCAGCCTGCCATCGCTCATAGAAGAAGCCGAAACGGGGCAAAAAGGTGTGAACGTTTTATTAAGCCGTGAAGAAACTTATGCGGATATTTCGCCCGTACGGTTAGACACGAATGGCGTTACGGCTTTTGTTTCCATCATGCGGGGCTGCAACAATATGTGCTCATTTTGCGTAGTGCCATTTACACGTGGCAGAGAACGCAGCCGCAATGCGTTTTCCATTGTTGCAGAAGCACAGGATTTGTTTGATAAAGGTTATAAAGAAGTAACCTTGCTTGGTCAGAATGTGGATAGTTACTATTGGCTGAATGAAGCAACCGGCGAAGCAGTAACATTTGCAAAACTGCTCCAGATGGTGGCACTCATCAATCCGGTGCTGCGCGTGCGTTTCAGCACTTCGCATCCCAAAGATATTACGGAAGAAGTACTGCATACGATGGCTAAATATGAAAACATCTGCAAGTACATTCATCTTCCGGTGCAAAGCGGCAATACCAGAATTTTACAACTGATGAACCGTACTTACACGCGTGAATGGTACATGGCAAAAGTTGCGCAAATCAAAAGCATCCTTCCCGGTTGTGGCATCAGCAGCGATGTGATTACAGGCTTTTGTACCGAAACCGAAGAAGAGCATGGGGATACGCTTTCGATGATGGAGTTTGCTAAGTACGACATGAGCTACATGTTTTTTTATAGCGAACGACCGGGCACATTGGCTGCACGCAGATATACTGATGACATTGCTGAATCAATTAAAAAAAGACGCCTGCAGGAAATTGTTGCGGTGCAAAACAAATTATCATTACAAAGCAACCAGCGGGATATTGGCAAAACGTTTACTGTGCTGATTGAAGGCGAAAGCAAACGTAGTGCGGATGATTGGATGGGACGCAACTCTCAAAATAAAGTGATTGTGTTTGCCAAAGGAAACTCATCATTACAAAAAGGCAATTACATTGAAGTAAGGGTAACCGATTGTACACAGGCAACGTTGTTGGGCGAACTGATAAACGATTAAGAATATGAGTCAGTTGAACTACACAATTCAAAATATAATTAACGATAAAAAGGAAAAATTTTATCACTTGTGTCATCGGCATTATGTGAAAGCATTGTATGTATTTGGAAGTGCGGTTACTGATTCTTTCAACGAAGAAAGCGATATAGACTTTTTATATTCTTTCGATTTGGAAAATTTTGCGGATTGGGCTCGTGCAGATTACGATTATGCTGATAATCTTTTATGTTTTGAAAAAGAACTAAG
This sequence comes from Ilyomonas sp., assembly GCA_965277535.1. GTDB lineage: Bacteria > Bacteroidota > Bacteroidia > Chitinophagales > Chitinophagaceae > Ilyomonas. The sequence continues at coordinate 551,545 of OZ255825.1, forward strand.
CCAGTTTTTTAATAGAAAAGTTAATTTGGTACCGGATGAAATCATTACCAATAAATATTTAAAGCAAAATATAGAAAAAACAAAGTACAAGGTGTATGCAGCCTGACAACAAAATAAAGCTTCTGAAATACTTAGAAGATGCGTTGAATGCTGCGGAAGAAATAGAATTGCTGTCATCAGGTTTAACTGTAAGAAGCTTTGATGTTACGGATGTGAAATGGGTAGTGGAAAGAGGAATTGAAATTGTAAGCGAAGCTCTGAAAAGAGCATCTACACTTGAATCAAATCTCCCAATAAAAGACATTAATAAAATATTTGCAACGCGTAATAAAATCGCTCACGAATATGATATAGTTGATAAATATCTGCTCTATACGATTGCGCATAAAAGCATCCCAATACTTATTAAAGAATTGAAAGCATACATTGAATTTTTAGAAACATCTTAATGGACATACAAGCTATAAAAAACCGCTTCGGAATCATTGGCAATTCACCGGCATTAAACCATGCGCTGAACGTAGCCGTGCAAGTATCCACAACCGATTTAAGTGTGCTGATTGTTGGTGAAAGCGGCGTGGGCAAAGAAGCCTTTTCACACATCATTCATGCTTTGTCGTCGCGCAAGCACAATCCGTTTATTGCAGTGAACTGTGGTGCCATTCCGGAAGGCACAATAGATTCAGAATTGTTCGGGCATGAAAAAGGTTCTTTCACCGGCGCAGTGGATAGTCGGAAAGGTTACTTTGAAACGGTAAGCGGCGGCACTATTTTTTTAGACGAAATTGGCGAAATGCCCATCGGCACGCAAGCCCGCTTGCTGCGTGTGCTGGAAACCGGCGAGTTCATTCGCGTAGGTTCTTCCAAAGTGCAAAAAACGGATGTGCGTGTGATTACAGCCACCAACCGCGACTTGTATGAATTTACACAAAATGGCCGCTTCCGCGAAGATTTGTATTATCGCCTCAGCACCGTTCCCATTCGCGTTCCGGCGTTGCGGGATAGAAAAGAAGACATTCTTTTATTGTTCAGAAAATTCGTTTCCGACTTTGCCGACCGTTATAAAACCACGCCTGTTCAGTTAGACGAGGAAGCGAAAAATTTATTGATCAATTATACCTGGCCCGGCAATGTTCGCGAATTAAAAAACATAGCGGAACAAATTTCAGTGCTGTCAACCGACCCGAATGTAAACGCCCAAACCTTGCGCCGTTTTCTTCCCGAAAAAATGATGAATCGCTTGCCGGTATTGGCTTCCGCACAAAACCACAGCAGTGAGTTTGCTAATGAACGGGAAATTTTATACAAGCTTTTTTTCGACATGAAAAAAGATGTTACCGAACTCAAACGCATGTTTGTTGACATTTTAAAAAACCCCTCGCTTTCATCACGTGCGGTGGATAGCACACGGGAACAGTTGATGCAGGATTATGAAGATTATGAACCAACAAACGGCAACAATGGAGTAAATCATCAACCTGTATTGCAGCCTTCTGTGTTGCCTTCCAATGGTTCATCCAACGGTCAGCCGGTTTTGATTGCCAATAATATTGCCGACCATGAGGAAGTGGAAGAAACGCTGAACATTATGGATAAAGAAAAAGAACTGATTATAAAAGCCTTAAAAAAGCACCGGGGCAAGCGTAAAGACGCTGCTTCTGATTTAGGCATCAGCGAACGAACCTTATACCGAAAATTGAAAGAATATGACATTAATGAATAAGTGGAAAGCTGTAAGCTGTGAGTTTCGGGATGTAAGCCACAAGCTGCAAGCCGTGTTGAACAAGTTTGTTTTTGCACTAAAAATAAAGGGCTCGAAGCTCACAGCTCACAGCTCACAGCTGATAGCTTGCTGCTTGCTGCTTGTCGCTTTATCTTCCTGCGGCGTTTATACTTTTAAAGACATCAGCATACCGGCTGATGTAAAGACAATCAAAATCAATTACATCGAAAACAAAGCGCGTTACATCAACCCACAATTAAGCCCGCAAATAACAGATGTACTGAGCCAAAAAATATCCAACCAAACCAGACTTACCCGCACGCAAAGCGATGACGCCAACTGGCAAATCAGCGGCACGGTTACCAATTATTCGGTTTCGTTTTCAGCTATTTCGGGCAAGCAAACCACACAAAACAATTTAACCGTTGGCGTGCACATTGTATTCAGAAACAATTTAAAAGACAAGACCGATGAGTTTGACGTAAGCCGCGATTTTCCTTTTTCGGCAACACAAAGCTTATCGCAGGTTGAAAACCAATTGTTGCCCGACATTGTAAAAAATGTTACCGATGAAATTTTCAATCATATTTTTTCTAACTGGTAAGCGTATTGTATTTTCATCGCATGAATAAGGACGAAACAAATGCTTTGCAATTGCTTACCGGAAAATGGACTCTTGACGCCGTTTCGGTTGAGGAATTAGAGCAGCTAACAATTGACTTTCCTTATTTTTCGGCTGCGCATTTATTGCTTTGTAAAAAAATGCAGCGGGCGGCTCATCCCGACTTGCAACAGCAGTTGTACAAAACGGCTCTTTATTTTCCAGACGAACAATGGCTGCGTTATTTAATGCTGGAAACTTCTGAAAGCATTGATTTTACTGATAAAAGCGAAGAAGCTGCCGATGTAGCAGAGCAAGAAAAAAAAGAGGCAAAACCAAACGAAGCTGTTATTGAAAACGGTTTACAAAACGATAGAGAAAGTTCCGGCGGAAAAGATGAAACCATAGATGTTGTTGAAAACGATCCGGCTAAAAAAAGCATAAAAAAAAAGGAACAAAAACAAACCGGCGATGAAGATGACAACTTGATAACCCTGCCCGTAGAAACAGTTTTAGAAGGCCTTCCTTCGCACTTTGATGTGCAGGCTGAGCCGGAAGAAATACCGCTGGATGAAGAAGAAATAAAGGAGCAAACCGAGCCTTTGCCAATTGAAGAATCGAACCAAAAAATAGCTTCTCTTTTATCAGGGCAAGCAGAAGAATTTAACAAGCCGGTTACCGAAGCAGCCGAAATAAAAATAGAAACCGAACCTTTACATTCGGTTGATTATTTCGCTTCGCAAGGCATAAAAATAGATGAAAAGAAAGAAGACAATATATTGGATAAAAAGGTTCACAAGTTCACGGATTGGTTGCGCCAAATGAAGCGCATCAACCCGCAACCAATTGATTTGGGAACCAACAGTGAAGAAGAAAGTTATGTGGCAAACATTGCAGCATCTTCCAATCACACCAAAGAAATTATTACCGAATCAATGGCGGAAGTATTGATAAAGCAAAACAAAAAAGACAAAGCGGTTGAAATTTATGAAAAATTAAGTTTGCTTTATCCCCTTAAAAACGCTTATTTTGCCGCCAAAATTCAGCAATTTAAACAATAAAAAATGGCACTTTTGTTCTTTATATTAATAGCTATCGTTTGCATCATTATAAGTTTTTTTGTATTGATTCAAAATCCCAAAGGCGGCGGTTTATCAGGTACATTTGGCGGAGTAGGCAACCAGTTTATGGGCGTAAAGCAAACCAACGATGTACTTGAAAAAGGCACCTGGATTTTTATATCTGCTTTAGGTGTTTTGTGTATTGTTTCAGTTATGGCCTTTTCAGGCTCCGGCAACAGTGGCAATGAAAACAAACTGTTGAAGAATTTGCCCACTACAGCACCGGCTTCGCAGCAAAACAGTGCACCAATCACTACACCGCCTTCTGCCCCTCAAAAATAAATGAGGTTTATTTTTATTGCCCGATAGTATAATGGTAGTATCTCAGATTCTGGATCTGATGGTCTTGGTTCGAACCCAGGTCGGGCAACACCTTTCATTCTGCTTCTATTGCTGTTTGTTTGCTTTTCTCTTCAGCCTCTTCTTCTTTCATAGAATGTAAATACTGGTGTTTCAAATGATCGTAAAACGAATGTTTATCAATTAGTAAAGAAACTAAACCAGCAACCATAGCAGCCAGCATCAAATGAAAAATAACGCTATGCCGGTCAGTCATTTCCAACACTAAAATTGCCGATGTAAATGGTGAGCGCGTGATGCCGGTAAGAAACCCTGCCATGCCTGAAAGAATGAGCAAATCGCTGTTAACCGGAGAAAGGTGAAACCACTGCGCAACCAAGCCGCCAATGCTCGCACCGGCACTTAATGCAGGCGAAAATATGCCACCCGCCGCACCTGTTGTAAATGAAAGTGCAGGACCTAACATGCGCAAAAGAGGCAAATAAAAAGGTTGTGTTTTGTCGGCATTGAACAACAAGCCATTCATTACATCTTTGCCCGACCATAACACTTCATTATTTACAAACAAAGCGGTAGAAACGAGGATGAATGCGCAAACAATCACGTATAAATATTGCTGCGCGGTTGTAAATTTTTGCTTCCACGCAAATATCTGTAACATAATTTTTGACAGCACGCTTGCGCTTAAGCCTGAAAGAATAGCCACTAAAATAATGCCTCCAAAAATATACGGACTCGGGGCTGTTACATTGGGATAACCTAAATACAAATACGGCCCGAGCAAACCTTGCGCCGTAAGGCCGGCAATAATAACAGCTGAAAAAATAGCCGTCCGGTAAAACCGAATGGGCGTGGTAGAAAGCTCTTCAACGGCAAACACAATGCCGCCCAGCGGCGTGTTAAAGGCTGCTGCTAAACCTGCAGCGGCACCGGTTAAAATCATGGTGCGCTTTGAAATTTTAGGCCAGCTTGCAGGAATCCATTGGTTTATTTTCCGGAAGATAGAAGCCGAGATTTGTATGGTAGGTCCTTCCCTGCCGATGGCACCGCCGCCTAACACCATTAACAGGCTGGACGCTACTTTTACGAGGATGACTTTAATACCAACAAATTTGTTGAACATTGCGGTTGATGTGCCCGGCGGCATTTCGAGCGCTGCCATTACTTGCGGAATGCCGCTGCCGCGTGCATAGCTTGCCCATTTTTTTACAACAAAAAATGCGGCAACAAAAGTGAGCGGGGATAGCAAAAAAAACCACCACTGGTGTTGCTGAATAAAAGATCGCGAAACGCCTTCTGCCCATACGAACAACTTTGTGTAAAGCACTGCAAAAAGCCCAGCTACCACAGAAGCCAGCCAAAAAGGAGCTGCCTGCAATAAATTTTGTTTGAGCTTCTGGCTTCTAATTTTATCGAACCAATTTTTTAATGTTGCCCGCATGCCGCGAAAATACTTGTTTCTGTTTGTGTAAAGGAAATTGCAGATGAAAAGCTCTTACGAATTAAGTTGAAAACAACTACGTTTGTTGAAGAGTTGGATTAACCGCAGAGAAAAGAGTTGAATGAGTTTTCGCAGGGTTTTTTGCAGCTTTACGGTTGGAACTAGCACTCGCTTTCAAGCTAAATTATTTTCGGAACGTACAAGTGAGTGACACAACAGACGATCAACAAGAATTACAGAAGCTCGTAACATAAAAATCATTTCACAACAACAGCGTGTGATGTGCAGTGAACAGCAATTAAAAATTAACTATTAAAAATTAAAAATACCCATGCCTCTTGTTGGAATTGTAATGGGCAGTGATAGCGACCTGCCGGTGATGCAGGCTGCGGCAGATGTGCTGAAACAGTTTGCCATTGATTTTGAACTGACCATTGTGTCGGCGCACCGTACACCACAGCGATTGATGCAATATGCTGAAACGGCACGTGGGCGCGGCTTACAGGCGATTATTGCCGGTGCCGGTGGTGCGGCTCATTTACCGGGAATGATAGCCGCAGTTACTACGTTGCCGGTAATTGGCGTGCCCATTAAATCGTCAAATTCAATAGATGGATGGGATTCAATTTTGTCTATTTTACAAATGCCAAACGGTGTTCCTGTGGCAACTGTGGCGTTGAATGGAGCAAAGAATGCAGGCATTTTAGCAGCCCAAATCATTGGTGCAACCGATGCTGATGTGGCTGAACATTTAGTAAAATTCAAAGCCAACATGCAGAATGAAGTGCTCGAAAAAGTAAGCCGTTTAAAAAAGGATTATTGGAATGATTTTGACAACAGTTTATAATGTGATAATGGCAAACTGTTGCTCTAAAGAAAGAGAATGTTTGTAAATGATTTCGATGAATGTTTTGCCATAACGAGCATACGGCCCGCTGATGTTTTCAACTCGTTCCTGTAAGTTTTTATGAGGAAACAATTGTTGCAGTAAAGTTTGTATTTGCCTCATTTCTGTGTTGTATTTTCTTCGCTCGGCACGAAGGATTTTGGTTTGCAAAGAAGTGAGTTTGTTTTGTGTTGTAGTTGATAAAGCCTGCGTGTGTTCGTTTAATGAAACATCTACTTTTTCGGCAACGACTTGCAGTTTTTGAAATAATGTTTTTATTTCCTCTTTTTCTTCTTCAATGCTTATTTTATTGTTTGAACTTCGTTGCGTCAACTCATTAATTAAGGTCAGATCATCTTTAAAAAAATCCTTTTCAGCGAAGCCGAGGCTCTTTATTTTTTTGTGTTGATGTTTGGTTACAAAAAGAAATGAATTGCGCAATACCAAAACAGGATAAGGAACTTGCGCAGCAGTAAAAACGCCTTTCAGTTCCAACCAGTAAGCCAGTTCGCCACCACCGCCAATAAAAGCAATATTGGGCAAAACGGTTTCCTGCATCACACCTCGTAAAATCACATTAGGACTAAAGCGTTCGGGGTGTTGTTCTAATTCGAGTAACAGTTCTTCTTTTGTAAAGCGGAGGTTTTGGTTTTGCACAATAAATTTATCTTCATTCTTTTCAATGCGTTCGCGTTTGTCGTTCAACAAATAAAATAAATTTACTTCTCTCCCACCAGCCTGCACTTTGTAGTATTGTGAAAGTTGGTCAAGCGTATCTTCAACTTTACTATGCGAAAACTGCTCTTCTATTTCTTTGCTGAAAGTCTTATGCAGTAAGCGTTTGAGCGCTGCATTATCAGGAATTAAAACAATAACGCCATATTCTCCAAACAATTCATTTACCACTTCTAAAGTGGCTTGCTGAATGGTTGTGCCAAGACGATAACAGCGTTTAAAAATCTGAATGATGTCAGTGCCAAAGGGCAGCACTTCTATTTGGTTTTGGAGTTGTTGCAGCAGTGCTGTGAACTCTTTATCTACCTTCATTCTTCCAATGGCACCAGTTTGTTTTGTGTTCCATCTGTATGGTTTTCCATCAACATTCATTGTTCCCAATTCATCTAAATCGGCATCTTCACTTCCCATGAAAAAAACGGGAACAAAATTGTATTGCGGCAACTGTTGTGAAAGCTGTTCAGCCAGCTTTACAGCATGTAAAATTTTATAGGCAAAATACAAAGGCCCTGTAAAAATTATGGGCTGATGAGCCGTTGTGATGGTGAACGTATTGGGTTGCGAAAGCAGCTGAATATTTTGCGCTACTTTATCAGACAAAGTCAAGCCTTCGTATTGCTGTTTGAGAACAGTAACTAAAGCGTCTCGGTTATGCTGAAAGCCTTGCTGCGCTTTAATTGCAGCTTCTATGCCCTGAAGAGAGACAGGATGTTGGTAGAACGGTTGCAAGGTTTGTTTTTGCCCTAAATAATCGAGAACAGTTTTAGAAAAAAATCCGGTGCGGGCGTAAGGAATGTAAGTACAGGTTTCTTCAATTTGCGTAGATGTTTGCTGTTCGTTCATAAATAAAAACTGAAGCGCAAAGATAGTTGGCAATAGAAAGAATAAAACATTGGCTTACAATACCACAATTCCTTCCAAATCGTAGTCGTAAGCCTTTGTGATTTGTACGTTTACAAAAGTCCCGGGTAGTAGTTTTTGTTCGGAATGAATGACCACTTCGTTATCAACTTCCACCGAATCAAATTCAGTACGACCAAGATAACGACCCGCTTCTTTTTTATCAACAATTACTTTGTACGTGTTGCCAACTTTTTGTGCATTTTTTTCGAGGCTAATCTCCTGCTGCACTTCCATAATTTCCTGGGCACGGCGCTGTTTTTCTTCTGCCGGAACATCATCTGTAAAATCAAAAGCCGATGTGTTTTCTTCGTGGCTGTAAGTGAAAATGCCAACGCGATCGAAACGTTGTTTTTGTAAAAAATCCTTTACTTCATCCACATCGTTTTTGGTTTCGCCGGGAAAACCTGCAATCAAAGTGGTGCGTAAACAAATACCGGGCACCGTATCGCGAATGGCACTTATTGTATGTTCAATTTCTTCACGGGTGCTTTGGCGGCGCATCGCTTGCAGCATATGGTTACTTGCATGTTGCAAAGGCATATCTAAATATTTGCAAATATTGGTTCGGCTGCGCATTACCTCCAACACGTCCATCGGAAATTTATTGGGATAAGCATAATGCAATCGTATCCATTCAATGCCTTCTACATCAGCCAACCGATTCAATACATCGGCAAGCGCTCTCTTTTTATAAATATCCAGTCCGTAATATGTTAGCTCCTGTGCGATGAGCATGATTTCTTTTACACCTTGTTTCACTAATGCTTTTGCTTCGGCAATAATTTCTTCAAAGGTTTTGCTTACATGCTTGCCGCGCATCAACGGAATGGCGCAGAACGAACAGGTGCGGTTGCAACCTTCGCTGATTTTTAAATACGCATAATGTTTGGGCGTGCTTAACAGGCGTTCGCCCAACAGTTCTTTTTTATAATCGGCGTTCAACTGACGCAATAGGAGCGGCATTTCAAAAGTGCCAAACCAGGCATCCACTTCGGGTATTTCAGACTCTAAATCATGGCGGTAACGTTCGCTTAAGCATCCGGTAACATACACTTTATCCAGCTTGCCCTTCTTTTTTAAATGCACCTGATCAAGAATGGTATTGATGCTTTCTTCTTTGGCTTTGTCAATAAAACCACAGGTATTTACCACCACAATGTTGTGGTCGAGCTTTTTGTTTTCGTGCAAAACATCAATGTCATTGGCTAGCAACTGACCGCTCAGCACTTCACTGTCAACAAGGTTTTTGCTGCAACCGAGCGTGATGATGTTCACCTTGTCTTTTTGTAGTTTACCTGCTTTCATTGCGGGCGCAAAAGTAAACGTTTCTGATTGGCTAAACGCTTGTTTAACGCCGTTTTTAGGTTTGAAAAAGAACTTGCGAGTCTCGAGCTAAGAGATATGATTTACTCAATTTTGGTTTTGCACGAATTTGTTGTTATCTGGTATAATTTTTAAAGAAGAAAACAGAAAAGAATCACCTATGGAAAACATGAATAGTGAGAGCCATCCTGCCGGCCAATTGACTGGAAAAGAGCACAACAGAAGAAACTTTCTCAGCAACGCAGGCAAAGGCATTTTGGCAACGGGTTTATTGAGCGGAATGGCTTATTCAACAACAGAAGCACAAACAAATAACAACAATCCATTGCCCGAACCAACACCGATTAAACTGCCTTCTTTAGACGATCCGACAGAGCAGGAAAAACCGCCGGTGCCCCTTTTTATGAAGCCTGATAATCGTATTGGTTATGCTGTAGTTGGCTTGGGGCATTTGGCTTTGAATCAGATTTTACCGGCCATTATTCAATGCAAAAAATCGAAGCTGGTAGCACTGGTAAGTGGCGATGCGGCCAAAGCTGCTAATGTAGCAGCGCAATATGGTGTAAATCCAAAAAACATTTACAATTATCAGAATTTCGATAGCATCAAAGACAATAAAGAGATACAGGCTGTCTATATTGTTTTGCCAAACGGATTGCATGAAGAATATGTAGTTCGCGCAGCAAAAGCAGGCAAGCATGTGTTGTGTGAAAAGCCAATGGCAACTTCATCGAAAGAAGCGCAGAATATGATTGATGCCTGCAAAAAGGCGAATGTAAAATTGATGATTGCTTACCGCATTCAATATGAGCCGAAAAATAAATTTGTAAAGGATTGGGTTCGTAAAAAAGAAAAAGGAAATACAAAGTTGATTGAAATGGTAAACACGCAAAACAATGGCGACCCAACCCAATGGCGATTGAATAAAAAGTTAGCAGGGGGTGGCTCGTTGCCCGACATTGGTTTGTATTGTTTGAACACAAGCCGGTATTTGTTAGGAGAAGAACCGCTTTGGGTGAAAGCTACCACTTACAGCACTCCTAATGATGTTCGGTTTAAGGAGGTTGAAGAAGCAGTACTTTGGCAGATGGGCTTTCCCAGTGGTACGTTGGTCAATTGCAGTACATCGTATGGCGTGCATGAAACAAGGCGTTATCGCTGCGTTACCGACAAAGGCGGGTGGATGGGATTAGACCCTGCGTTTCCTTACAAAGGATTGATGGTAGAAGGAGAATACGCCGAAGGAAAGAACACGTTTAAGCATCATCCTGCCATTCCTGATAAAGACCAGTTTGTGCCGGAAATGGATCATCTTGCTGAATGTATTATGAACAATCAAACACCTTATACGCCGGGTGAGGAAGGCTTGCAGGATCATAAAATAATGGAAGCCATTTATGAAAGCGCACGTACCGGCAAGCAGGTTGATCTGGAAAAAATTAATAAGACGGATGCCTTCAGGGGACCGGAACCAAAAAGCGATGAAAGCTAAGAGGGGCAAATATTTCAGGTAGAGAAATATCAATAAAAACAAACGCCTCCCGATTGAATCGGGAGGCGTTTGTTTTTGCATGAATTTTCAGCGTTTTATTTTTTTGCCGCGGCTTTTTTAGCTGCTTTCTTTGGCGCAGCTTTTTTAGCAGTCGCCTTTTTTGCTGCCGCTTTCTTAGGCACTTTCGCCCCTTCTTTTCGGGCTTCCGATAAAGCAATGGCAATGGCTTGTTTGGGGTTGGTTACCTTTTTGCCGCTACGACCACTTTTTAATTTACCGGCTTTCATTTCGTGCATTTCTTCCTCTACTTTTTCGCCTGCTTCTTTTGAATACTTTGCCATAAAAAATTTTGTTTAGAATGATTAGTAAATATTTCTAAACAACACTCAAAATATTTGCCACCACAGCTTTTGTAATGCACAATTAATCCTCATTCGGATTGTTGTCGCTGTGCCCTTTCGGATGATTGTTTCTGTGTTCCTTTTGGTTGTGCGTTACATTATCTCCTGTGGTGTCAACTCTTCGTTTTTGCGGCTGTCTAAACTGTCTTTGTTTTCTGCATGTTTCTGATGCGTAGTTGCTTTGCTTGCCGTTTGATTCATTCCTGTGTTCGATTTCATAACATCTTCATTTATTTAAGTAAATAATGATGAACCGACAAACAAAGAAGCCAACGAATAGTACGCTGGCTTCTTTGTTTTGCACCTTTTTTATATCAATTAGTTTACGGCCTCTTCCAATTGAGGCATTTTTATTGCCATTCGCTCTTCGTTGTACTTTTTGGCTGCAGCAACAAATTCTACAAACAGGGGGGCAGGTTTTTCAACCGTGCTTTTTAATTCAGGATGATATTGAACGCCAATGAAAAAAGGATGTTCAGGCACTTCCATAATTTCAACCAAACCCGTATCCGGGTTGATGCCGCTTGCAATCATTCCTTTTTCTTCAAACTGTTCCAAATAATCGTTGTTGAATTCGTAGCGATGGCGATGCCTTTCGCTGATGCGATTTTCATTGTAAATTTTCTCTGCCAATGTGCCTGGTTTCAACACACAGGGATACGCACCCAAACGCATGGTTCCGCCCATCATTTTAATTTTCTTTTGCATTTCCATCATATCAATTACAGGCTCGGGCGTTGCCACATCCATTTCTGTTGAATGCGCTTTCTTCAAACCCAATACATTGCGTGCAAATTCAATAACAGCCATTTGCATACCGAGGCAAATTCCAAAGAAAGGCAAACCGTTTTCACGGGCATATTGAACCGCTAAGATCTTCCCTTCAATGCCACGATTGCCAAAACCCGGAGCTACGAGTAAGCCATCTAAACCGTGCAGGTTTCCTGCAACGTTTTCTTTTGTAATGTATTCGCTGTGAATGTCTACCACCTGCACTTTTACCTCGTTTACAGAACCTGCATGAATAAAGCTTTCGAGGATAGATTTATAAGCATCCTGCAGCTCGATGTACTTACCAATTAAGCCAATGGTAATTTTGCTTTTAGGATAGTTTAAACGGTCTAAAAAGGCTTTCCATCTGTCTAATTGCGCTTCGGGAAACACAGAGATACCAAGCTTTTTTAAACAATATACATCCAGCTTTTCGTCGAACATTAACAATGGCACTTCATAAATGGTGGAAGCATCCATTGCTTCTATCACAGCATCGGGTTTTACATTGCAAAACAGGGCAATTTTGCGGCGAATGTCGGTACCCAAAGGTTCTTCGGTGCGACACACAAGTACATCAGGATGCACGCCGGTTTCGCTCAGCATTTTTACGCTGTGCTGCGTTGGTTTTGTTTTTAATTCTTTAGCTGCTTTTAAGTAAGGAATGAGTGTAAGGTGAATAACCACCACATCATCTTCGGGCAGTTCCCATTGTATTTGCCGCACGGCTTCAATAAAAGGAAGGCTTTCAATGTCGCCCACTGTTCCGCCGATTTCTGTGATGATAATGTCAAATCTTCCATCGTTGCCCAAGAGCAGCATACGGCGTTTAATTTCATCGGTAATGTGGGGAATTACCTGCACTGTTTTTCCTAAAAAAGCGCCTTCTCTTTCCCTGTTAATTACGGTTTGGTAAATGCGGCCTGTAGTAACATTGTTAGCCTGCGAAGTGAAGATGTTTAAGAAGCGTTCGTAATGCCCTAAATCCAAATCGGTTTCAGCGCCATCTTCCGTTACATAACACTCGCCATGCTCGTAAGGATTGAGCGTTCCCGGATCAATGTTGATGTAAGGATCGAACTTTTGAATGGTTACACGAAAGCCGCGCGATTGCAGCAATTTAGCCAGCGATGCCGCAATAATTCCTTTTCCTAAACTGCTTGTTACACCTCCTGTAACAAAAATATATTTCGCCATAAATTATGGTTTTAATCAAACGATTTTATTGTAAAAACAAAACAACTTTTAATGGATAAGAAATCCGAAATGACCGGAAGCATGAACCGGGTTTTGCAATCAGCCGGCTATAAAATATATGCGGAGGTCATACAAAGCTACAATAAAAAAGAGGGCGGTTTTCGTTCCGTTTTTAAAATGTGGATAACCTGCGCAAAGGTTATGTTTCGCTTTCATTGATAAATGTGCTAAAAACAAACTACTTACATATATAATTGTAACATTGAGAAGAAATTGCAAATTTTTATAAGCATCAGTGTCTGAGCCAGTTATTCCATTTCAATTCCAATATTTTTCATCAGGATAGATGCGTTTAAACTTTTACAAATGCCTTCTTTTAATTTATAATCAAAGTACAATTCGTTGCCGGATGCCTGCACGTCAAAATGATAATTTTGTATTGCCTGCGGATATATTTCTTTCAGTTGAGCAAGTTCTACATCATGCGTTGCAACAATGGCAACGGCATCTTTTTGTATCAGTTGTTTTAGCAATGCAACTGAGCCGGTATGCCTGTCGAGGGAATTGGTGCCCCTCAAAATTTCATCCAATAAAATCAAAATGGCCTGATGTTCGTTCACCGCTTCAATGATAGATTTTAGCTTCTTCAATTCTGCATAAAAAGTAGAAGTGTTTTCCGATAAATTATCAGCGATTCTCATGCTGCTCATCAGTTTCACAACCGAAACAATAAACTGGCTGGCACAAACCGGTGCACCCATTAAAGCCAATACTGCATTCACTCCTATGCTTCGCAGAAATGTGCTTTTGCCACCCATGTTAGAGCCTGTAACCACTGCAATTTTACCTTTACCTTCTAATGGAAAATCATTGGCAACTCTGCTTTGCTCAGGCAGCAACGGATGAGCGACTTCGCTTCCATGTAAGGTAAAAAAATCATCCGCAATCACAGGCATACACCAGGACGGATGATTAAAAAACAATGTTGCTAAACTGTTGCTTACTTCTATTTCTGCAATTGCTGTAAACCATTCTGTAATATTTTGCTGATTGGCTTGTTTCCACTTGTTTAAAGCCAGCAACTGCTGCAAATCCCACAACAAAAAAGTGTTTAAAAAGAAAAACAAAAAGGTGTTCAACCGAACATCGAAGCGGTTTAAAATACTGTGCAGTTTTTTGATTTCGGTTGATGTTGAGTTGCCCTTTTGGTTTTGCAGCAATTTTTGTAAGTGAATAAGCTTGGCTGAAGCAAAACTCTGGGCTTCGATTGTTTGTAAAACCCTTTGCAGCGTTTGTATTTCACCGGATACTTTTGACAGCAATTCATAAGTTGCGCTGATTTTACTGCTGATATAAAAAGCAATCAGGTAACACACAAACACCATCAACCCAAACAAAGAAGCAGTAACAACATTGGTGATATATAAGAAAACAAAAGCAATGGTAAAAATGGGAAATAAAACTGCCAGCCATCGCCAGTGTGTAGCCCTAAATTTTGGTGGTGAAGAAAGCCACTGCTCAACCTTATTTTGTGTGTTGCTGGTCAGTTGTTTTGCCGTTCCAATGGCTTGTAGTTGCTGAATAAAATCAGTTTTATTTTTTAGTTCTGTAACCGCTTCCTGTTCCTTTTGTATTTGTTCTTTTTTTGAAGGATAGAGCAGCCGTTGTGCTAATAATTGTTTTCCTCCCTGTGATGTACAACGGTTGATGTATTGATACAAAGATTCTTTTCCAAACAAATCCAAATCTTCTGCGTAAGGATGGTGTGGTGGTAAGTGTTCAGCACCCGTTTCACGATGAGAAAAATTGTGATGTAAAATTTTTATTTCTTCTTCATTAATAAAAAGCAGACGTTGCAGATGAGTCGCTTTTTCTTTGGTATCGGTATCTTTCGAAACAACAAATAAAAACAAGGCAATGCAACAAGCAGCTTCTGCCAGCAGAAAGGGCACCCCTACTTTGTTCCATGTTGTATAAAACAATACAAACATGCCCAACACAATGGCTAACCGCAGCCCCGCAATGCGCCGCAATCGTTGTTTGGTTTGCTTCAATTGCAAGCTTACTTGTGCAATGCGCTCCTGATAAAAATTTTCAACCGAATCATCATTCATTTTCATAACAAAAAACAAAGATGCAGCGGTAACTTATTTATTAGGTCAACAAGTTGTAATTTTGTCGTTTACAATTAACGGGGCTGTACTGGTTTTGACAGCATACGTTGCGGTAGGTGTAAGCATGCAGTGCGTTGTATCATTAGCACTTTAATCTGAAGATTCAACAATTAAATGGCAATACACAGTATGCCATGGCTGCCTAATTAGTAATTAAGTAGTCATTAGGGCCGCTTGAGCATGGCTGGCTTCATGCCTCGCTCCGCCGCCGACACAAAACAAAATGAAGCTGCTGCCATCAAAGGCTGTGATGATGGCAAAAGAAACATTCAGCTACGGGAATAATTGGTTCGTTTGTTTCCTGTTGTTTCCCGACAAGTAATAACAGACTAAGCATGTAGAAAGCTTATGGCAAGGATGTTTGGACAGGGGTTCGACTCCCCTCAGCTCCACAATGAATTATTACCAATAAAAAAGCCTGATGAATATAACATCAGGCTTTTTTATTGGTAAATTTTTATCGTTTGTTTTTGCCCATTTTTGAATTGACAAAAAAATAGTAAATCATCGGATTAGCGTAACTGTACCTTTTTCAGTTGTCGCAGGTTTCCCATCCAAACTAAATGAGCATATCCAAAGATAAGTGTCCATAGATTGAGGATTTCCTTTTAGGGTACCATCCCATCCCTGGGAAGAATCATTACTCGAAAAAACAAGCTTTCCCCAGCGGTTGTAAATAGCGAAATGATAATGTACTAACGTGCCTGAAAAGCCAGGTTTAAAGATATCGTTATGCCCATCGTGATTGGGCGTAAATGCAGTTGGAATTGAAAAGAAAATCGGGCAAAGAGAATCAATTACAGTAATAGAATCTCGCCCTGCACAACCATTGTCATCTGTTACCTTTAGCCAATACAAACCTCCCGCTGGAATGGTGACGCTTCTTGTTTTGCTGCCATTGCTCCAGTTATATGTATCGTAGTTACTGAGGGGACTTAATGTTGTTATTTTGTTAGCACATTTTGTAACACTCTTATCTAAAAAACCGGAAGGCGGCTGTACCATAACAACACTTACCGAATCGGTAGCTGTGCAGTTGCGCTTATCGGTTAGCCTTACCCAAAAAGTACCGGGCGTATGCGTTATATAGGTTTGAACTGTACTGCCGTCGTTCCATAAATACGAAGCATAGCCACTACCACCATCTAACAATTTCAAACTATCGGGACATAAATATTCAACGTGGCGAAAATCAGCCGAAGGAAGTTGGTAAGCAGCAACTGCAAAAGTATCTATGCTTGTACATCCATATATATCTTGTGCAATTAAGCTATACGCACCTGCTACATTCACAATAATTGAAGGGGTGGTTTGTCCTGTGTTCCATAAATAGCTTGTGAAATTGTTTCCTGCATTTAACAGTATAGAACCGTTCTCGCAAAAACCTGTTTGATAAGTACTGTCTCTTGTCGCAACATTGCCATTCGGTGGTGTAAAAACAGTAAGCGTAACCGTTTGTATCAAACTATCGCATCCATTGGCGTTGATGTAATGGTGTTGGTAATACCCTGGTGTATTTACAGTCGAATCCCACGGTAAAACATAAGAATTACCGTCACAAATGACTGACGAAACGTTCACTTGTTGCGGTGCTTGTGTAACATGAAGATTTAAGATTGTAGTTGAATCGCAACCGGCCGCCGACGGGGCTATATATGAAGCCACGCCATCACCTCCTGTTGTTATCTGTTTGCCATTCCATACATAAGGAAGTTGCTGATAACAAATAAACTCATCGTCTATCACTGCTTTACCACTGGATTGCATAACAAAAGGAATTGCATTGTTGGGCAGGAGTAATTGGCTGTTACAAAGCCCGATTAAAGTGTTGTTATCTGTGCCTGTTTGAGCGCCAATGGTATAATTGCCAGGTGGCAATGGTGAAGAAAAATGAATAGCTACTGAATTGGTATACCCACCTGCATTGTTACAATTTACGCCGGAAGCGCTAATAACTTTTGCAGGCGCATTGGTTATAAAGTCGCTGCCATCAGAGGCAATAGAACTGCACAAAACTTCTGTACTTAATTTCACTATAACACTTGTATTGTCGTTGCATGTTTCGTCCACACTTTGCAGTTGCGGATTGGCTGTATTATAAAAAATGGCGGTAGATCCGCTAAAGTCAATGGTAAAACCTTTACTGGCGCTACCATTTGTATTGTTGCCCGATCCATTCACCATGATGAGATAGGTTTCGCCGCCTCTAGCAAAAACAGACTGGCAAAAAGGAATTCCGAAAGTATTGTTTTTTATATAAGGCGTTCTTGAAGTATCGCTGGTTCCAGTGCTGCCTGTAGGATTAGTGCCTGAAATATTACCACTGAAATTACATCTGATAACATCAGTCATAGTAAGCGAGCCACAACTTTTACCCGTTGCATTTAGCACTGCGAAATTATAATCGTCCGAAGGGCTTATAGGTTTAATGGTAAATACAATGGAACCGGCAGTAGCTATTTGTACCTGCAGCCATACCGAATTTTTTTCGCCACCGCCACTTTGTGGAAAACAAGGGGTTGAATCTAAATCTAATACTTTGCCATTGCCTATATAACTGTATGGTGTAAAGAAGCTACTTCCGCACAGTTGTAAGGCATGGCAGGCATCTTGTTCTGGCTGGTTTGGTGGCAATTGATAACTGCTTTGTGCCATTACTTTGTTACTATTTGCAAAGTATAGGGCTATACAAAAAATCAAAGCAAGTCTTTTTGTGAAATACAATAGCATTATTTGGTTATCATACAATCGTGCTTAAAAGTATGATTTAAATTGAAACAGCAAGCTTTTACAATTTCAATTTCTTATATCTTTTTGTTTTTACCGTTTTATTCTGTAATAAATTATTTCGGCAAAACAAAATGTAACACTTGCTGTAAAGATAAACATACATTCTCTGTGCAATAAGCTTTGGATTTTCAACAGAACTTCCATTGTATTCAAATCAATTCTAATTTCAACTCTTTACAGCTTTCCCGCTTTTTTTCAAATTTAAACCCACTTTTCCAAAATTGGTACTTGTCGAATGTGTCCTTGCTTTGCATTGTGTTCATTATCAGTAATTTAATCGCTGGCATTGCGATTGGTTTATAATGGCATCACTTTATCACCATTTACTAATCAATATCAAAATTTAAAATTTATTGTATGAAAACAATATCAGATTGCAGCCGTGCTTGCTTCCTGTTTGTAATTATTATTCTTTCATTGGTGCTGATGAATACAGTAAGCGTTATAATGCTTATGCGCCTGAATCGGAAAGAGCAAAAGTTGGGTATGACAGCAGATTATGAATTGGCGGGCTACTAACTTAGCAGATAGAAGCCGTTACTACTTTTTATACCTTTAACAACTGTTCAAAAGGTAAAGAAAAAGGATCCCTTACCTTGGCGTGCTTTGTACAACAATGGTTCACTTATGCTTTTGAACAATTTGAGAAGCTATAAATAAGCTAATTCCAAAGCCCGTAAATTTACTTTCGTTAATACCTTCCGCACGATGAAACTGTTCAAATATTTTTTTCTGATCGTGTGCAATAATGCCAATTCCAAATCTTCAACTGATAGGGTAATACATTGGTCGGTAACGAAGCTTTTTATTTTTGTTTGAATGTCAGCCATTTTAAAGGTCTACCATTCATTCTGCTTTGCTTACAATAGAGTACCTACTTATGTTACACATCTTTCCCACGTTTTATAACAATTGAAAATAGATACTCTTTTAACAAACAAAATGAGTTATGATCAAATTGAAGTAAAAACAAACTTGCTTGTTGTTCATTCAAGCCAAATTTAATTACCATTTTCTTCAGCAGGAAGTGTAAAATAAAACATACTGCCTTTTCCTACTTCGCTTTGTACCCATATTTCACCGCTATGCCGCCGAACAATTTCGTGACAAACATATAAGCCAATGCCAAAGCCTGCTACCGTTGTATTGAACTTATTTTCAACTCTGAAAAACCTGTCAAACAAATGAACTTTGTCTTCGGCTGCAATGCCTCTGCCTTCGTCTTTAACGCTTACCTGAACCTGGTTGCTAACAGTAGTACAATCAACCACAATTTGAGTTCCCCGATGTGAATACTTTACCGCATTGCTGATAAAATTATTAATTACCTGTCCGATTTTTTCGTGATCGGCAAAAATTTTTACAGGCTTGCAGGAGTTAAATACAACGATATGATCTCTGATGGTAATATGCATGTCATCTATCACTTCTCTGATCAATTCATTTATAGTAAAAGTTGTTTTATCAAGATGAATTTTACCTGCATCTAACCGGGAAACATTGAGGAAGTTATTAATGAGGTTGGTCATTTTCACAATTTGCTGATCGGCTTTCTGAAGCAGATAATTGTCATTTTTGTTTTCGGCCTCATTTTGTATTTGCAGCATTTGTAAAAAACCCTTCATCGACGTGAGCGGTGTTTTCAGTTCATGGCTCACCATAGCAATAAAATCGTTTTTTCTGATATCGTCAAGCTTAGGTTCCGTAATATCGAAAATGATTCCTGAAAACTGTTCTGGCTTATCTTCAGATGAAGAATAAACTTTGCCGGTTAGCTTTAGCCAACGAGTGTTGTTAGTATGCAGTGTAGTGATTGGAAATTCAACGTCGAAACTTTCTTTGCTTTGATAAGCAGCACGAACTACATTCAATACAGTTTGCCTATACCCATTATCAATTTGCTTGATGGCATCTGAGTATGGCATTTCATCATTTACATCGTATCCAAAAATTTCTTTTACCCGCTGTGAAGGAACAAATGTTTCGGTTGCAATATTAAAATACCATGTACCGAGCATAGCCGATTCTACTGCCTGCTGAAACTTTTCCTGCGTATGCTTCATCTGCTGCGTTGCCTTGTATTGATCAGTAATTTCATCGGTAATCATCATTACGCCAATTACATCGCCGGTTCCATTTTTAATTGGATGATATACCGAATTCACAACAGCTTCACGTGGGCTGCCATCGAAGTTCCGGAGGATTACTTTAAAATCTGTATTGCGTTTCGTTTCGCCGGTAACAAACACTGCGTCTATCCTTTCCAGCACATCCTGTCCTTCCAGTTCCGGTCGCACAACGTATTGCGACAAGCCAATTACATCTTCTCTCTTATATCCCCAAATATGTAAAATATTATCGTTAACTGCTTCAATAATTTGTTCTCTTCCCCGCAACAAACACATACCAAGCGGCGCCTGTTCAAACAAACCGCGGAACAGGTTTTCATTTTCAGCCAATTGATTCAATAATTTCCGCCGCGCGGTAACATTTGTAAAAGTGCCTATGGCTCCTGTAACTTCTTTTTCGGCATTAAACAGAGGCGCTGCGTTCAGAGATATATAAGTAACCTCTTTATTACCCAATTCGATTCCATATTCAAAATTATAAACCCTTTTTTGCGTTTGCAATGCTACATTCATAGGATGATCTTCCCAGAGAAGTGGCGTACCATCTAACCGAAAGTTTTTCCAGGTTTTTTCATCGTAAACAGGATTGCCCTTTTCGTCTTTTTTTATTTCTACCATTTGCTGTGCTACAGCATTTGCATACACCATATTACCTTTCACATCAGTAATGCTAACACCTTCTGCCATAGTATCCAGAATGCTTTGCAATCGCGCTTCGTTGTTTCGCAAAGCTTCTTCCACTGCATTTTTTAAGTCAATCGTTTTTTCAAGGTCTTTACGTATCATCACCTGTTTGGTAACATCCATACCAATTACCATAATGCCGGTACTGTTGTTGCGGTTGTTTTTTAAAGGATGATAAATGAAGTTGTAATATCCTTCTTTCAACTCACCATTTTGTTGAAAATAAACCAACTGATTGTTTCCAAAATAAGTTTCGCCGCTGGTGTAAACCTTATCTAAAATTTGAAGAAAAGGCTGACCCTTCAATTCAGGAATAGCTTCTGCTACTGTTTTGCCAATGATGTCTTTTGTTTTGCCCAAAACATGCAAAATACTATCATTACCAAAATCAATTCTCAAGTCTCTTCCTGTTAGCAGGCCAATGCCAACCGGCGCTTGCTGGTAAGCTTCCTGCAACTGCTTTCGCTGGGCTTCGGCGATATTAAATTCAAGTGTTTTCTTTTGTGCCAGATGGTACGTTGTGGTTACATCCTGTGTAATATGAACAATACATTCCACTTCGCCTTGTTCATTTAAAATAGGTGAATTGGTTGCTGTCCAATATCTCGCTTCCCAACGATTAGTGCCGGGAACGTGAATATCATAACGCCGTGCGTCCAACACTGTTTCTCGTTTTGTAACAAGTGCCTCTGTCAAACTCTCTTTTAATTGATCTGCACCATTTTCCTCAATATGCGGATTCGCAGGAAAAGCTTCTAATAGCCCAAAGCCAACCAAATTAGTAAGTGGAATGCCTGTTATTTCCAAGTAAGATCTACTAACGGTAACAATAGTAAATTTTGGTGCATC
The DNA here is from genome assembly GCA_965277535.1 of Ilyomonas sp. Lineage (GTDB taxonomy): Bacteria > Bacteroidota > Bacteroidia > Chitinophagales > Chitinophagaceae > Ilyomonas. The sequence continues at coordinate 573,065 of OZ255825.1, forward strand.
AGGCTGTACTACAATTGTAGGCGGTGCGGTATTTAGAAAGACATCAAACCTTATGTTTTGCAGTTTCACTTTTGGTATGGATTCGAGTATTACGAAATGATATTACAGCAAATCTACTTTTAATAAACGGAATGCTGCAAGCAAATAGATATTAAAAAATAAGCGAAACCAAAAACATTAAACCACTTGCCTTGCTTTTATTTCGATGTATTTGTTTATAACATTTGCCGTTAGCTTTTGCGGTGCTGTCAGCAAAGCTATAATACCCGCATTTTGCATTTCTTTTATCATTTGCCGTTTATCAAAAGCAAACTTGTTGGCTATTGTTTTTACATAAACATCTTCCAGCGTAGTTGCCGTTTGTTTTTGCAGATTAACAAGCTCCGTATTCTCGAAAAATACAACCAGCAACGCATGATAAGAAGCTATTTTTTTCAGGTAGGGAAGCTGTCGCTGCAAGCCATACATGCTTTCAAAGTTGGTGAATAAAACAAGCAGGCTTCTTTGTTTTATTTTCTGCCGGATGGTGGTATAAAGAGCTTCGGTATTGCTGTCTAAAAAAAGAGTTTGCTGGCGGTATAATGTTTCCAGCAAATATGAAAGATGACCTCCTTTTTTGTCCGGCGCTACAAACTGGTCAATGGTTTTACCATAAGTAAGTAAGCCTGCTTTATCACCTTTTAATAAGACTGTATTGCACAACGTGAGCGAAGCATTAATGGCATAATCCAGCAGCGTCATACCGGCAAATGGCATCTTCATATTTCTGCCTTTATCAATCACACAAATTACCTGCTGACTGCGTTCGTCCATGAAGGTATTAATCATCAAACTGTTTTTACGAGCCGTTGCCTGCCAGTTTATTGTACGGTAGTCATCGCCCGGAACATATTCTTTGATTTGCTCAAACTCAAGACTGCTGCCGATTTTGCGAAGTTGACGCGAGCCTTTTTCTTCCAACTGATTGGCAACTGCCAACAGTTGGTACCGACGCATTTGTATAAACGATGGATATACAGCAACCGTTTTTTCTTTGCCTGTTTTGATATGACGAATCAGCAAACCCAACGGACTGTATAAAAACAAATTGATAATGCCGAAGTTGTATTCACCACGCTCAACGGGTTTCAATACATAAGTAAAAGAAACCGTTTCATCCCCTTGTATGTTGAAGAGATAAGGCTTTGCAATAGGAAGAAATTGATATGGCATTTCATCAATCAGTTTCAATTTAATTTTGTAAGAATGATGATTGATGATGTATAGAGTAACGTTGTTATCATCTCCGTTACTAAACCTGTCGGCACATATTCTTTCCGCTGTTACCGGATATTTGCTGACGAACAAAAGTAACATATCCAACAATAAAGCAATGCTAACACATAGTAACAGGATGGTGCCGATTTGCATCAGCGCATCGAAGAAAAAAGCAAGAATAAAAAGGGCAACAATGCCACTTACGATAAAGTAAAACCGGCTGGTGAAGTAAAAAGAAAAACGTAAGAAAATAGCTTTCAACATAATCTGATAAAAACAAAAAACTTAAAATCAATTCACATAACAACATCATCTCGGCACGTCAATGCCATGAATGATTTTTTGAATCACTTCATCTTCCTTTGTGCCTTCCATCTCGCGTTCAGGCGTTAAAATAATGCGGTGGCGGAGCACCGGCGTTGCGGCTTGTATAATATCATCCGGTGTTACAAAGTCTCTGCCTCCCATCACGGCAAATGCTTTGGCAGCATTCATTACAGCCAGCGAAGCTCGTGGCGATGCGCCAAAATAAACGGCTCTGTCACTTCTTGTACTTACAATAATTTTTGCAATGAACTGAAGCAATTTATCTTCAATCAAAACCGATTTTAGAATCATTTTGTATTTTGTTATTGCATCACCAGAAACTACTGCATTCACAGTTTCAACCACATTGTTCGTTGTAAAATTATTAAAGCGTTGCAGAATGCTTACTTCTTCTTCTTCGTTGGGATAAGGCACAATAATTTTAAATAAAAACCTGTCTAATTGGGCTTCCGGCAAACGATAAGTTCCTTCCTGTTCAATTGGGTTTTGCGTAGCAAGTACCATAAACGGAGCCGCCATTTTGTGAGTGATGCCATCGCTTGTTACCTGGCGTTCTTCCATTACTTCAAACAAAGCTGCCTGCGTTTTAGCAGGGGCACGATTGATTTCATCTATCAAAATTAAATTGCTGAAAATCGGACCTCTCTTAAATTCAAAAGTGCCCATTGCAGGGTTAAAAATATTCGTTCCCAATACATCGCTTGGCATCAGGTCGGGTGTAAACTGTATGCGGCTGAAACCGGTTTGCAAGCTCCTGGCAACCAGCCTTGCAGTTAATGTTTTTGCTACGCCGGGAACGCCTTCAATCAACACATGACCATCGGCTAAAATAGCAGCCATTAACAGCCGCACCATTTCATCCTGACCTACAATAACCTTTTTAATTTCCTGCTGCAACTGCATTATAGCATCACTTAATTCGCTTACATCGGTTCTTTGTTCAAACAATTGTTCCATTATATTTTGCTGTAAAAATTTTCAAGTAGTTGGTGATATTCCGTCAGTTCCTTCTGTGTGATAACATCGCTTAGCTTTATGTTAATCAACCTATCAGTTATAGCTGTTATTTCATCTAAAGAAACGTTGCTTTTTGCAGACACCAATTTTGCAAATTCTGCATTGATTTCTGTGGTGGAAATTTTGTATTTGTTACGAATAAAATCCAAAAAATAAACACTCAATTTATCGGCTAAATTCTTATGATCGCCCCTCTCAAAATACAACTTTCCAATGGTTGAAGCAAAAGCCAAAGAATCGTTGGCAGGCGGCGTATGTTCGGGCGTCAAACGTTGACGGCGCTTCACTTCCGTTAATATATATAACAAAAGCAAAACGATGCTCAACCAAAATGCCCATCTGAAATTTTCATACTTCAACAGCACATGCAAAATAGTATGACTGCTGTTGTCATCAGCCGGTTTGCGATACAAAAAATATTCGTCCCACATCACAAATTTTGTATCGGCTGGCAACAGGCTCATCAGTTTTTCAAAATATAGATGATTGTTGTGCCACAACAAAAATAAATTGGTAAATGTAATGGGTGCAGAATGAAGAAAGATGGTGCCTTTGAGTGTGTGAATTGCCAATAAGTTTTCAAGTGTTTTGTTATAGCCAAGCGGGTAAGCATAAATACTGTCATACTTTAAAAAGCGGTTGTTGTAAGCCACACCCGGATAACTGAACGAAACAGGCCTGGTAAATATTGACGAATCCAAACGAACGTTAAACGAATCTGAAACGTCAATGCTGTTGCCGTAATGCGAAAGAAAATCGGTTGAATACAAATCGGTTTGCGTTACTCTGAAAAACAATTGCGCCTTATCACTCATTTGCAATGCCGAAATAAAAACGGTGTTGCCTTTTTGCGCAAAAGAAATCAGGCTGTTCAGTTCGTCTGCTGTTGGATCGAAATAAGGAATCAAAATAAATAAAACTTGTCCTGAAGTGTCTTTTGCGGGCAGCTTCCATTCGCCGGGCGCAGCTTTATTGATACTCATTTTGGCTTTGGGAAATTGCTGCTGCATCAACTGATAAGCCACATAAGAACCATAGGGTATAGTATGCGTTGGATTCAATGTAATGCGTCCGTCAAAATGACGTTGCTTTTTGTGAAAAATGAGCAATAAAACAATACCTATAAAAACAATTGCACCTGCAATATATGGTAACCACTTCTTCATGAATGCAGGGCTTGGTTTGTAAGGTTGACAAAATCATTTCTTACTGTTTGAAACGCACCATCGGTTACTGCAAATTCACCATACCAGATGTATTCGTAATGCCTTGTTACAATAAAAAAATTTTGATAAAGCGGCGAAGGTTGCAATTGTTGTAAATAATGTGCATTTGTAAACTGTGACTGATATGTAATAATACCACGCTCGCTGAAAAGCTTTAATAACTGCAAATACAACACTCTTACTGCAAAACGATAATTTTTTTCACCTATGTATTTCTGCAATAAAGGTTCGTAATTTAAGTTGAATACATCTTCTTCGATGGTTGCATCACCGTGGTTTGTTTTTGCCGCTTTTTTACTAAACAAACTGATTTTATTCGACAATAAAAAATAAACAATTGCAGCCACAAAAATGGAAATGATAATTACCCAAACCGTTCGGATAAACCATTGCTGATAATACCATTCGTTACCGCTTTGCTCTTCTTTAAAAACTTGTTCATCAGGTTGCAGTAAACCTGCTTTTGTAAGACTGTCGCGATACTTTCTGTCGTAACGCAAACGCACTGCATTTTTCTTAAAACTCTCGATGCTTTTTACATACCAGAAATCATCATTGTTCTTCAAACGTTGAACGGATGTATCGGATGAAACGCGCACCTTTATTTTTTCGGTTGTATAAGGGTCGTCAGGATATTGCTTCCAGTTAAAATAATAACCCGTTGTATCGTAGTCGTCGTAAGTTCTTACAGAATCGTTACCTGCGTTTTCATTCGTAATTACAGAGTCGGTATGATAAGAATCAGAATCAGTTTGCGCAAAAGAGCATTGGCTCACCATTAGGAAAAGCAACAAAAAATGCACAAAACCAAAGGCGCGAATTTTCTTTTCTACTTTCCTCATTGCCCTACATTGGTTAAGCCGGAAGCCGCAGCTACAGCGCGTTTCAGGCGAATTGGATATAAGATAAAATAAAAAACAATCAACGTCAAAGAAGAAGCAATAATCAGCAGCTTTAACCATAAAGGCATATCAGTATGGCGTGTAACAAAGCCTTCGAAAAAAGCAGCCATCAACAAAGTCGGAAAGCCTGATAAAGCAATAATCAAACCTTCTTTTGCACCTGTTTTTAAAGCATCAAGTCGTTTTTTGTTTTGCGGAAATAACCAGCTTGTTGCCAGCACCAATCCCGCCGTTGCGGCCACAACAATGGAAAACAATTCTAATGTACCATGAATTAAAATAGTAAGCAAGCTATCGCTCATCATGCCATGCGCATAAAATAAATATTCAAATGTTCCAACCATAATGGCATTGTACAACAAACCCGTAATTGTAGGAAACCCAAGTAATATACCGCCTGCAAATTCTTTTAACGCAACGCTGATATTGTTTGTGAACAAAGCCAGAAAACTCAACAGCTCGTTTCCATAACCATACACCTGAAACGGTTTTCCTTCACTAATGTTTTTTTCAGTCATATCCACATAACCATCACCCAGTATTTCTCTTACAAAAGTTTGCTCATGCTTCGCTGAAAAAAAACCAATAAAAACAAACACTATAAACAGGCTAAACGAAATCAACAACATGCGATGGTGCTTTCCAATGGTAAGAGGTAGTTTGTATTTAAAAAAAAGAAGAAAGCTGTTGCTGCTTTCTCGCCCATTTTCGTAAATAGCAAGATATTTTTTGGAAGCCTCACTGTTTAAATATTGTGTAATGCGGCTTTGCGGATAAAAGGTTTTGCTATAACCTAAATCTTCTACCAGTTGCACAAAATGATCTGCCTGTTCGTCGGGGTGTTGACTGTTGTCGTGGGTAATTGTTTGCCAGCGTTCGCGGTTTCGTTTTATAAATAAAGCCTCACGCATCAATTCTTGTTTAAAAGCGGAAATTATTAATTACTTTACAAACGAAGACAATTGTTTTTGAAGAATGGAAAAAATAAAAATTCCCACCCCTTTTAACATTGAGCTCGATTTCGAATTGGCCAATATGATGCAGCGTTTTTTTGCATGGCTCATAGATTTGTTGGTACAAATTGCATACGCTTTCATTGCTTACCGGATTGCATTTTATTTTTTTGACGGAAGTTTAAAATCGTCCGAAAACAAAACTGTGATGTATAACGAATATGCTGTAATGATGTTGTTGGGCCTGCCTGTATTATTGTATCATTTAGGAAGTGAAGTAACGATGAACGGGCAAAGCATTGGCAAGAAATTAACCGGCATTAAAGTAATAAGCGAAAGTGGCAACCGTCCTTCTTTTTACCAGTTCTTGTTGCGCTGGTTATTGCGCCCTTTTGAAACAATTTTCTTTTTTATACCTGTATTCTTTTGTATGCTCATCACCAAAAAAAATCAGCGTTTTGGCGATTTGGCAGCCGGCACATTAGTAATTGTAAGTCGTGTAAAAACAAACATCAACAACACCGTTTTTCTTGAATTGGAAGAAAGCTATCAGCCGCGCTATCTCAACGTTTTGCATTTGAGCGACCGCGACATGAACATCATCAAAACCATTTTAGACTCCATCATCAAACAAAAAAATTATGAGTTTGCCGAGCGCACCAGCGCCAAAATCAGAACGGCTTTGCGAATTACCGATTACCAGCATCCGGTTGAGTTTTTAGAAACGATACTGAAAGATTACAATTATTTATCGAATAAAAATTAATGCAAGACACAAGGTTCAAGAGACAAAAATTAAGGCAAAAACAAATTGGCAGATTATTTTTAAATTGTATTTCTTGAAACTTGAATCTTGTTCCTTGTCTCTTGTAACTTGCACCTTGTAACTTGATACTTTTTTATGGTAATCAACTTAAGCGAGCATCATAGTTTGGTGAGCAATTGGGTAAGCGAATTGCGCAGCATTGATGTACAAACTGACCGGATGCGCTTTCGCAGAAATTTAGAGCGAATCGGCGAAGTAGCAGCTTATGAAATCAGCAAACAGTTGCCTGCCAAAGAAGTTGAAGTTCAAACTCCGCTTGGCATTCACAGCAGTAAAGTTTTAGCCGGGCAACCTGTGCTGGCAACCATACTTCGGGCTGGCTTGCCTTTGCACCAGGGCTTATTAAATTACTTTGATAAAGCCGATAACGCTTTTATCAGCGCTTATCGCAAACATCGTCGCGATGGCAGTTTTGATATTCACATCGAATACATGAGTAGCCCTGTGATGGAAGGAAGAATTTTAATTTTGAGCGATCCGATGCTTGCAACCGGAGCCTCATTGGTAAAAACGCTTGAACGAATGCAGGCTGAAGGCGAGCCTGCATTTATACACATTGTTACGGCGATTGCCTGCACCACCGGAATAGAATACGTAAGGCGTGAAGCGGGTGATAAAGTAACCATTTGGTGCGGTGATATTGATGAAGAAATTACTGCCAAAGGTTACATCGTTCCGGGTTTAGGCGATGCAGGCGATCTGGCTTATGGAAATAAAAATCAATCGTAAAAGAAAGCTCATTTTATACTTTTTAAAAAAGCCTAACGTTTCTGAAAATTAAATGTACTTTCACAAAGAAATTTACTGCTCATGTTACGGACTACGCTAATGATGGTGTGTATGTTTTGTGCTGTTCGTCTGTTCGCCCAAGACCCGCATTTTTCACAATTTTATTCTTCACCGCTTACTTTAAACCCGGCGTTTACCGGCAAATTTAATGGCGACCTTCGTGTGGCAGGCAATTACCGAAATCAATGGCCTACCATCAACAAAGCTTACACAACCGGAACTGTATCTGCCGATTTTGCGATTTTAAAAGATAAAGTTGCCGAAAACGATACCTGGGGCGTTGGCATCATGGCGTTGACCGACCAAAGTGCGGCTGGCGCAGTAAAATTTAATTATGCTGCTTTATCCACTGCCTATCACAAAAGTTTGGATGAGAATGGGTTTAAGCAATTGGGAATTGGCTTTCAAACCACGTATTCCAATATGAATATTTATACTTCAAAACTTACATTCGGCGATCAACTGGCTTCTGATGGTTCATTTTCACTGCCAACAGCAGAAATCTTTCCCGGCTCCGTTTTGAAGAAAAGTTATATTGACTTGAACACGGGCATCTTATTTACTTCAAGTACAACCGACCACGACAATTTTTACGCTGGTGTAAGCATGTATCACATCACAAGGCCACGCGAGCAATTCACTACAACAGGTTATTACGTGCTTAATCCACGGTTTACGTTTCAGGCGGGTGGTTATTTTTTGGTGGGAGAACGAAACACCTTGCACCTAAGTGCTTTGCATAGCGAACAGGCTGGCGCCAATGAAACCCTTGTTGGCGGCGCCATTCAGCTACCTGTTGGCGACGCTGATGTTGGTGATAATGGTGTGAGTGTATATGCCGGTGCCTGGACGCGTCTGAAAGATGCATTAATTCCTTATGTGGGATTGGATTTCAGCGATTTTCATATAGGTCTTACTTACGACATTAATACCTCCGAATTAAAAACGGCTTCTAACAGCAGAGGCGGTATGGAAATTTCTTTAATTTACATCAAGCAACATCCGGGCAGCAAAGGCTTGCCTTGCCCTAAGTTTTAGCAGGTTTGAAAATAATTGTTGAGCCACAAAGGCGCGAAGTTTTACAAAGAATATGAATACAAACCTCCGTGTTGATTTGTGTTTTAGTGGTTCATTATTCTAACTCAGTTTGTTTTTGCCCATTTTTTAAGGCTTCTATCAACTGTTCAACTTCTTCTTTTGTGTTGAATGAATGTAAAATAATGCGCAGTCGTTCGCTATCTTTCGGAACCGTAGGATACAGAACCGGCCGAACATCAATACCGCTTTCTTCCAATCGTTTTGACCTTTTTTTTACTTCCTCATTTCCTTTCACAATTACAGCCTGTATCGGTGTTTGCAAGGTTAGTTTTGGTAAAGAAAAATGGGCATTTTGAAACTGCTGAATCAACGTTTGTAAATGCTCTCTTTCCTTTTGTAAATGAGGAAATACAGCATAGCTTTTTTTAATAAAATAAACCGATTGTTCGGGCAAAGAAGTGGAATAAATAAAGCTGCGTGAAAAGTTAATGAGATAACTTTTTAAATCGGATGAACCCACTGCAACTGCACCATGACAACCGCACGCTTTTCCAAATGTATAAATGCGGCAAAACACTTCGTGGTGCAATTGTAAATGCTGCACCAAACCTTCACCTTCTTTGCCGATAACACCAATGGCATGTGCTTCATCTACTATTAAAAAAGCACCGTATTTGTTGCACAATCGTACCATTTCTTTCAACGGACAAACATCGCCATCCATACTAAAAACCGATTCGGTAACAACAAAGATGTTTCCTTTTGCAGCATTTATTTTTTTCTGTAAATCATCAACATTATTATGCAAAAAAGAAAAGGATGTTACAAACGAAAGCCGTATGCCATCGCGGATGGAAGCATGGCACAAAGCATCATAAATAATGGTATCTCCTTTTTGTGCAAGAGAAGACAGAATACCAACATTGGCATCGTAGCCGGAATTGAAAATGAGCGCGGCTTCCGCTTTGTGAAAGGACGCAATTTGCATTTCGGTTTCTTCAATTAAAGGATAATTGCCGCGCAACAAACGCGAGCCGGTTGAACCTGTTTTGAGAGCTTTGTTTTTATGCAAATTTTCATCATCCAGCAATAAGTTATTTTTCACAATGCCCAAATAATCATTCGAACAAAAATCAGTCAGGGCTTCGTTGGGCAAACGCAGTTGACGATAAGCTTTCTGCGCCTTTCTTTCATCCAATTTTGCCTCTAAATGGTTAGGTAGTTTCATCAGGTTTCAAAACTATCGTTTCTTGTTGTCTTGATTGAGATATAAAGGGCAGATTCGCACAGAAAGAAACAGAATCAGCTATGCAAAGAAGTGGAATGTTTTTTATTAGCACACAAAAATTCGGGCAAAAACAAACTTTAGCACTCATCTATTTTACCAATTGCTTATCGAAAAACATCTTTATAAACACTTATATTAATTGTAGCTTTGCACTCCCGTATAAAATAAACGGTTTTATTTATGGACGAAAACAATATTATTAACCAGCCTGTTGATGAAACAAGCGCAAACGCTGAACAGCAGGAGCCTGCTACTGTGGCTGAACAACCACAAACAGACGCTACAGCGACAACAAATGAGCCTGCACAAACAGAGCAACCCGCACAACCCATTGCAGAAAACAAACCCGACACTTCGAGCGTAAAAATTGAAGAGCCGGTAAAAGAAACCGTTGCTGCGCACGATGATTTCGACTGGAGTATTGACAAGCGCAATGTAGCTCAGTACAGTAAAGAAGATCAGAACAGGTATGACAAGGTGTACGAAGACACTTTTGTACAGATTGAAGATGGTGAAATTGTAAATGGAACCGTTGTGGCACTCACGAAAACCGATGCTGTTGTAAACATTGGTTTTAAAAGTGATGGTCTGATTTCGTTGAACGAATTCAGAGACACACAAGGCGTTAACGTAGGCGATGTGGTGGAAGTTATGGTAGTAGAAAAAGAAGACCGCCAGGGGCATCTTCACTTAAGCCGTAAATCTGCCCGCATCTTCCGTGCCTGGGAGCGCATTGTGGAAGTGCACAAAACCGGCGAAGTGGTTACAGGTATTGTTACCAGCAAAACCAAAGGTGGCTTAATCGTAGATGTATTTGGCATGGAAACCTTCCTGCCAGGTTCGCAAATTGATGTAAAGCCTGTTACCGACTACGATCAGTTTGTTGGTAAAACAATGGAGTTTAAAGTGGTGAAAGTAAACGAAGCCATTAAGAATGCCGTTGTATCTCACAAAGCATTAATTGAAAGCGATATAGAAGCACAGCGTGCTCAAATTATTTCTAAGCTTGAAAAAGGTCAGGTGTTGGAAGGTGTGGTGAAAAACATTACCGACTTTGGCGCTTTCATGGACCTTGGCGGCTTAGATGGTTTGTTGTACATCACCGATATTTCGTGGGGCCGCATTACACATCCTTCCGAAATATTGAAGCTGGATCAAAAGATAAATGTTGTTGTGCTTGATTTTGACGATGATAAAAGGCGTATCTCTCTTGGTTTAAAACAATTAACTCCTCATCCATGGGATGTATTACCTGAAAACATTCATGAAGGTGCAGTAGTGAAAGGAAGAGTTGTGAACATTGAAGATTACGGCGCTTTCCTTGAAATTTTACCCGGTGTTGAAGGCCTGGTTCACGTAAGTGAAATCACATGGGCGAATACACCAATCAACGCAAAGGAATTCTTTAAATTAGGAGATGAGCACGAAGCCAAAGTGGTAACATTGGATAAGGAATTGCGCAAGATGAGTCTTTCTATCAAGCAATTATCCGAAGATCCATGGAGCACCATCGAAACGCGTTATCCGGAAGGAAGCAAACACAAAGGCACTGTAAAAAACATTACTCCTTATGGTGTGTTTGTTGAACTGGAACCCGGCATCGGTGGTATGATTCACATCTCCGATTTAAGCTGGCTCAAACGCTTTAATCATCCATCCGAATACACTAAAGTAGGCAGTGAAATAGACGTTGTTATTTTAGCGATAGACAAAGACAATCGCAAATTGCAATTGGGTCATAAGCAACTGGAAGAAGATCCCTGGAATGCCTTGGAAGATACCTTTGCAGTAGGAACCATTCATGAAGGAACCGTGGTTCGTAAAGACGACAAAGGTGCTTTGGTTCAATTGCCTTACGGTTTAGAAGGATTTGCTCCTAACCGTCATTTGCTAAAAGAAGATGGTAAAAGTGTTGCGCAGGATGAAACTGCCGAGTTTATGGTAATTGAATTTGACCGTAACGAAAAGCGCATCGTGTTGAGCCATTCGCGCATTTGGGAACAGGCAAAAGCCGATGAAAAAGAAGTTCAGCGTAAAGAAGCAAGAGTGGAAGCCGACAATGCTAAAAAAGCGGTGAAGAACATTCAAAACAAAGTTGAAAAAGCAACTCTTGGCGACCTTGGCGCTTTAGCAGAAATCAAAGAAAAATTAAAGAAGGAAGAAGACAATAAATAAATTTTTGTCTTCATAAAATTGAAGTCCTGACACTTGAAAATGTCAGGACTTTTTTGTGCAAAAACAAACTATGGCAGCACCGGTTTATCATTCTGTTTATAACAATACATTCTGGCTTTCTCCGCAACGATGTGTGTATTGGGAGGAAGAACAAACATTGATTGTTTCGGACCTACATTTAGGTAAAACAGGACATTTTAGAAAGATGGGAATTGCGGTTCCGCAAGCGGTATATAAAGAAGATTTGCAACGGTTATTCAGTGAAATTCAATTTTACAAACCAAAGAAATTAATTGTGGTTGGCGACTTGTTTCACAGCCGCGAAAACAAAGAAATGGAGCTGTTTGTAAAGTGGCGAAATGATATATCATATCTCGATTTTATTTTGGTGAAAGGCAATCATGATATTTTAAAAGATGAATGGTATAAGGCTGCCAATATTATAGTTCACGAGCATCAGTTGTGCATTCGTCAATTTATTTTTACCCATGATGCAAACGTTGCAATCTGCACCGGCATTGAGTTTCCTTACATTTTCAGCGGCCACATTCATCCTGGTGTAGTTATTAAAACAGGTAGCAAACAAACGCATACATTTCCGTGTTATCACTTTAGTAAAAGCGGCGTTGTTCTTCCGGCGTTTAGTAAGTTTACCGGCGTTTACATCACGCCCAAACAACCAGGCGATGCAGTGTTTGCCATCATTAATCAATCTGTTATAAGGGTATAAAAAAAGCAGCGTGTTGAAACGCTGCTTTTTGTTTTTGCCCAAAAAAATTTAGAACGGCAAATCATCCATCGGCTCGGTAATTTCCTGCGGATGCTGTGGTGCTGATTGAGACGTTGGTTGTGTATTGTAATTGTTGTTATGTGCATAAGTTGAACCCTGTACAGATTGTCCTTCATTGTGCGGACCACCTTCATTGTTTTTGCCACCAATTAACTGAACATTTTGCACACGTAACGTAAGTGATGTTGCGGTTGCACCATCTTTAGTAGTATAATTCCGAATGTCGGGCGAGCCTTCTACATATACCTGTGTACCCTTTTTTAAGTAAGGTGCAATGGCCGTTCTATCCGTCCAGTAAGCGCATTCTACCCAAATGGTTTTGTCTTTTTGTACACCCATGCTGTCTTTAAACTTCTCAGTGTGCGCCACGCTGAAATTAATAACGGTTTTGTTGTTCACTGTGTTTACCGTGCAATCTTTGCCCAGATTGCCAATGGCTGTTAACTTTATCATTGTTTTACATTTTAAACTATTAATTGGTAAGCAATAGTAACAATTTTATAGCAATTTTTCATCTTTTAAAAAGCTCACTATCGTCTGCAAAAAATATTGTAAAAATGTTTCGAACTTAAAAAATGATTAAATCACCTAAAATCTCAACAGTTCACTTTTTTTTCTAAAAGTAAAACTTAACTTGTATCTTCATTTTAAGAATTTTCCCATTACAGTAATTGGAATCAGGAACAAGAGAAAGGAATTCAATAATTCAAAGAGTAAAAACTAACTAAGTAAAACGTAAGCGAATTCAATCATTCAAACAAGTCATTTCCGTTCACAATTATAATTTCATCCAAAATCAGATTATGGAAAATCCTTACAAAATTTTATTGGCAGAAGATGAGCCTAAATTAAGTCAGGTTATTCAGGAAGAGTTAAACAGGCAGGGTTTTGAAACCGACGTTGCTTTTGATGGCAATGTGGCTGAAAAAATGTTTAAACAACACGATTATTCTTTGGTTTTGTTAGACATTAATTTGCCTTACAAAAATGGACTGGCACTTTGTAAAGAATTTAGAGAAGCCAACAGCCAGATACCTATTATTATGCTTACGGCATTGGGGGAATTGAATGACAAGATTGATGCTTTTAGCCTGGGAGCTGATGATTACATTGTGAAACCGTTTCATTTTGATGAACTATCGGCACGCATTAAAGTGTTTTTGAAACGCGCTGAAAACAGTATTCCACCAACCGAAAAAATTGTAATTGCCGACATGGAAATTGACTGCGAAAACAAACTGGTGTCGCGCGAAGGCAAGAACATCAATCTTACAGCCAAGGAGTTTGCTTTGCTGCTTTTGCTATCGCGCAATAAAGGCAAAGTGGTGAACAAGCAAGATATTTTGGAAAAAGTGTGGGATCTAAACTTTGATACCGGTACAAATACTATTGAAGTGTACATCAGCTTTCTTCGGAATAAAATTGACAAACCTTATTCAACGAAGTTAATTCATACGAAACCTGGCTTTGGTTATTATGTAAAAGAAACGATGATATAAAACAATGAAGCTTCGCTTTAGGCTTACAGCATTCTTTAGCCTGTTGTTTACACTGCTTTTACTGCTTTCAATTTTCATTATTTATTTGTTTATCGAAGGAGTGCGCAACCACGATTATAACAGAAGGTTGTGGGCACAGGCTTACTATTCGTATAGCATTTGGCAACATAAACCTTTGACTGATTCAATTCAGAAAATTGTAGCAGATTATCATTTTGCCAGTACCAGTAATTTTCATATTATCATAGTTGATTCTTCAGTTCAAAAGGTGCTTTTTCAGTGGGCTGGAAATCCAGATTTTCTTCCGGCTGCCAACCAGCTTAGAACCATAAAAAACAACCAGCCTCTATACACAAAAATTCGTGATGTACAAATTGTAAGCATTCGCATTGCGGAGCCACAACCTTGCTACCTTATTGTTTACGGCAACGACAGATTTGGTTTAGCAAGAGTGAAAACGTTAGGACGAATACTAAGTATGGTTGCCTTAACCGGTGTATTGTTCATTATTGTTTTTGCCATAATTATTGTTAACCTCATTACCAAACCTTTCATACGGATAGGTTTACAAATGCAGCGCATTACAGAAACCAATTTAGAAGAAAGAATAAAAATAAAATCCCGAAATTTCAATCATGAAGAAGCGAAAATAGCCACTCATTTTAATGCTATGCTCGACAGGCTTGAACGGGCATTTGAGCTGCAAAGAAGTTTTGTGCATCATGCTTCGCATGAATTGCGAACTCCGTTAGCCACCATGCTTGCACAAACAGAACTGGCACTCAAGAAAGACTTAACTGTTGAAGAAGCCAAAAAAGTTTTTCAGTCGCTGAAAGAAGACCAGCAGGAAATGGTTGAGCTTACCAACTCGCTGTTGCTGCTTTCGCAATATGAGCGAACCCATACTTCCCCCGAATGGCCTGTTGTTAGGCTTGATGAATTGTTGTACGATACTATGGGAATGGTAAAGCGCATGTTGCCGAATGTGAATGTATCGCTCGAGTTTGCGCAAATGCCCGATAATGAATTGTTTTTGTCTATTCAGGGAAATGATTCTCTCATTCGCTCTGCTTTTAGAAACCTTATTAAAAATGCGTGGTTGTACAGCGAAAACAAATCGGTTGCCATCACCATAGATTCAAGTGGCAATAATATTCTTCTTCACTTTGATAACAACGGAAAGCTGCTTTCGCTGGAAGAGCAGGAACGTTTGTTTATTCCTTTTTTTCGCGCTTCCAACTCAACACATAGAAAAGGATTTGGCTTAGGACTCAATATTATTCAGCGCATTGTGACCTTACACAAAGGAAGCATTGGTTATATTATTTACAATAATTTAAATCGCTTCACTTTACAGTTTCCAAAACTGCAACCCGCCAGTGTTGAATTATAAATTGAATATACCGCTGTTGATCGCCTGCAAAGCTTCTTTTTTATGTTCAGAAGAAATCAAAACAGAAATGTTGTGATGGCTGCCACCATAGCTTACCATGCGCACCGGAATGCTTTGTAAAGCATCAAACACTTTTTGCAACATGTTGGGTGTTTGCGCAATTTCATTGCCTACAATAGATATTATCGTTTGATTCGTATCTATTTCGACAAAACCAAAAGGCTTTAATTCCTTTACAATATCAGGAAGATGAGCATCACTGTCAACGGTTACTGAAACCGCTACTTCCGATGTGGTAATCATGTCAATGGGCGTGCGGTATTTTTCAAACACTTCAAATATCTTTCTTAAAAAACCATACGCCAACAACATACGGCTGCTTTTGATGTTAATAGCGATAATACCATCCTTTGCAGCTACGGCTTTTGCACCGGTACTATTGGCTTTTTCGGCGATGAGCGTGCCCTTTGCTTTTGGCTGCATCGTGTTGAGAAGCTTTACCGGAACATTGGCCTGCTGTGCAGGCCAAATACATGTGGGATGCAAAATTTTAGCACCAAAATAAGCCAGCTCTGCAGCTTCATCAAAGCTTAGTTGTTCAATCGGAACGGTTTTGTTTACAATGCGCGGATCGTTGTTGTGCATCCCATCAATATCAGTCCATATTTCACAGGCCGAAGCATGAATAGCTGCAGCAATTAAGGAAGCGGTATAATCGCTGCCGCCACGTTTTAAATTGTCAACTTCACCTCGTGCATTGCGGCAAATATAACCTTGCGTGAGGAACAGTTTCACATTATCATGTTGCTTCAAAAGCTTGCCCAGCTTATGTTGTATAGAAGAGAGCTCAGGTTCTTCGTTTGTATCAATGCTCATAAACTCAAGTGCCGGAAGCAGCAAATGCGGGACGTTCTGTTCTTCTAAATAAACAGAGAATAACTTAGTGCTTAACAGCTCGCCTTGCGCTAAAATGTCTTTATGCAAAGCATCACTGAAAGATATTCTTAAGATGATTTGTAAGAACTCAAAATGCTCTTTGATGATGGCAGACACTTTTATAAATGCTTCTTCTTTTTCAACAAGCAACGAAGCGAAATGCTCATAATGCTTTTGCAAATCCTCAATGGTTTGCTGTGCTTTTATGCGGTTGCCGGTAGCAATAGCATCGCTGATAGAAACCAGCGCATTGGTGGTGCCGCTTAGTGCGCTTAACACCACAATTTTTGGTTCGTCATCTTCTGTTATTAAACGCGCTACTTCGTGCATACGTTCCGGCTTTCCAACAGAGGTGCCGCCAAACTTCATTACTTTCATCGGTAAAATTAAAGGTTGCAAAAGTATTGGCTGAAAAGAAAAAACGAATAAAAATTATTGCATTCCAAAAGCCTGCACAAATTGTTATTTTAGCTTCTTGTATTATGAAAGCCAATTATTATGTCGGAAACGAAAAATGAGCTGCATAAAGAGTTTGAATTAGAACGTTTGATTTTATTTAGTGATGCTGTATTTGCCATTGCCATTACGCTAATTATCATCGAAATCAAATTTCCTGATATTGAAAAGGGTGCGACTTCGTCACAAATTTGGCAAGCATTTAAACCTGCAATGATACAATTCGGAGCTTTTGTAATGAGCTTCTTTTTTATTGGTTCGGTGTGGATGCGGCATTTGCAGATTTTTCGTTATCTTATTAAATATGACAAAGGCTTAATTAAACGAAACCTGTTCTTTTTATTTTTTATTGTATGCTTTCCATTTTCGGCATCCGGAATTACCGAACATATCCGGCCAGGGTTTATACTGCCATTCGTGATTTATATTTTTAACATAGCAGCGGTAATGGTTTGCCAGTATTTCTTGTGCCAATATATCTTTCAAAAAAAGCCTCAATTGTGCAGAGAAGGTGATGAACTGGAAAAGAAATATCTTTTGCTGAATGTAAAGTGGCTGTCTGTTATTTTGTCTGCCACGTTTACAATTTATGTTATTGTAATGCTCTTCTTTTCTTATAACGAGTGGAACATTGTTGCGCCAATTTATTTGTTAGCTTTTTTGGTTTTATTAATGAGAAGAATAATAAAAAAATACAAAACTGCCTCAACAAATGAAATGTAGCTTTTGTTTTTGCCCATTTTATTTTGTTTCAGCGAGTTCCATTATCCGCATCCATTCATCAACTGTTACAGGTTGAACGGAAAGCCGTGAAAGCCTTACCAGCGCTATGTTTGAAAGTTGCTCGTCTTCTTTTACCTGTGTTAATGTTACCGGCTTGTGTAAAGCTTTTATCGGCTTGATATCAACCACAACCCAGTTGCTGTCGCTGGTGGTTGGATCCTGATACGCTTCTTTGATTACTTCGGCAATGCCCACAATTTGCAAACCTTCATTGCTATGATAATACAACACCTGGTCGCCCTTTTTCATAGCTTTTATATTGTTTCGCGCAGCATAATTGCGAACGCCGTCCCAGGTAGTTTTTTTATCTTTTGTAAATTGCTCCCAACTGTATTTAGCAGGTTCCGATTTTACAAGCCAGTAGTTCATGTAGATTTTTGAATTGTGATTTTTGATTGATGATTGTAAGCAGTGAGCTAAGAGATTTTAGTGCGAAAACAAACCTGTTCTCAATCGCTTTTGGCTTATAGCCCACGGCTCGTAGCTTATTCTTCAAACTTTGCCAGCACATCAGCAAGATGAAGCACCTGCAGGTTAGAATTTTGGTGTTGAATGCAACCATCAATGTGCATGAGGCAACTCATATCGGTGCTGATGATATATTCTGCTCCTGTGTCTGTTGCATGGGTTATTTTTTGATCGCCCATAGCAATGCTTATCGGTTCAAACTTTACAGCAAACGTACCCCCAAAGCCACAACAGGTTTCCACATCGTTCATTTCCCGCAATTCCAAACCTTCTACATGGCTTAATAAAATACGTGGTTCAGTTTTAATGTTGCACTCGCGCAAAGCCGCGCAACTATCGTGATAAGTAGCCGTTGCATTCAATTTGGCACCCACATTTTCAACCTTCAAAACATGAATTAAAAAAGAAGAAAACTCATACAAACGCTTGCCTGTTTCTTTTACTTTATCGGAGCCGGGAAAGAGAGTTTGATAGTAATTTTTTACAAAACCAGCACAGCTTGCACTGGGCGTAACAATATAATCAGAGCCTTCAAAATCCTTTAAAAATTTTGCACAAACTGCTTTGGCTTCAGCACGGTAACCAGCATTGTAAGCCGGTTGCCCGCAGCAGGTTTGATTGCTGTTGTATTGAACGGTGCAGCCCAGTTTTTCCAATACTTTCACCATGTTGAAAGCAACGGTTGGGTACAACTGATCAATAAAGCAAGGAATAAAAATGCTTACATTCATGGGCGTAAATTACAATGAGAAATTAGTGTAACAAAGACCTCTGTAAACCTATCATCTTCAAAGCAGTAATAGCGGCTTCTTCGCCTTTGTGACCATGAATGCCACCTATTCGTTCCATTGCTTGTTGCTCTGTATTTACCGTTAACACCCCGAAAATAGTAGGCGAATCCAAATTCATATTCAACCATACAACGCCTTCGGTTACGGCTTTGCATACATACTCAAAATGCGGCGTATCGCCTTTTATAACGGCTCCCAATGTTATAAATGCGTCTGCTTTTTCTTCCTTACTTGCGGCATACGCTTTTACGGCAAAACTAATTTCAACAGCGCCGGGCACTACTATCGTCTTGTATCTTGTTCCTTGTTCCCTAAATATTTTTATTACACCTTCTTCCAAAGCATTTGCAATGTGCGCGTTCCATTCTGTTTTCACTATAACTACAAAGGCATTCCCGATGTCTGGAATGCCTTTGTTCAATTCAATATTGCCTTTGCTTGCCATGTTTTATTTTACACTAAATTCATTCGGTTCAATGCTCAGGCGATAAATGTATTTGTCTATCTGTCCCCCCCTCATAGTGTTGGGATACTTATCTTTTACTTGTTTGTACAAATCCAAAGCCTCTTTGTTTTTGCCCAAAACTTCACTTAACAAACCCGCACGAAACAAGTATTCAGAACTGTTGTCTCTGTCATCTTCAAAAGTAGTAGCGGCTTTTTTGTAAGCATCCACGGCATCGGCTTTCTTATTGGCTTCGCTGTAAGCATCGCCCAAACAGCCATACGCCATCATTTGCACCGGTTTGGAATCGGAAGAAAAATCTTTCAGGTATTTAATCGCTTCCGTAAAACTGCCCAATTTTAAATCGCAAACACCTGCATAATATTTAGCGAGATTAGCAGTTTTGGTTCCGTCATAATTTTTAATGATGTACAGGAAACCTTTGTTTACACCATCACCATCCAACGCTTTGCGAAGCGAATCCTGTGCGAAATATTGCTGTGCTTTGAAAATAGCATCCTGCGCTTTTTCTTCTTTGGGTTGAACCACCCATGCGTTATAAGCAAACCAGGCACCGAAGCCAATGATGAGTATTGCAAGCACAATAGATGCGGGCTTGCCCCATTTGCCCCAATAATTTTGTACTCCTTCCAATGGCTCTTTATGCACGCCGGCACCACTCACTTTTGTTTCAACAGCCATAAATTGATTGAATATTTAAAATGTAAGATTTAATATTTTTTGTTTCATCATTTACTACTTACCACTCACAATTCTAATCGGTAATGAACGGATAATTCTCGTCTCTGTAAACATCGCCATACACTTCGCTCAAATCAGGAAAAGCGCTTTCTTCGGCAAATTGTTCGCTTTGCTCTACCACGCTGCTAATACGGTCGTCAATAGCTTTGATTTCTTCGTCCGTAGCAAAGTTATTTTCCTTAATCGTATGTAAGATAGAAGTAATCGGATCTTTTGCGCGGTATTCTTCCACCTCTTCTTTGGTTCTGTACTTCTGCGGGTCGCTGATAGAGTGTCCTTTGTAACGATATGTTTTCATTTCCAGCAAGGTAGGACCACCACCTTCACGTGCTCTTTTCACCGCGCGTTCAACGGCTTCATGCACGGCTTCTGCACTCATCGCATCTACTTTATCACCAGGCATTTCATAAGAATCGGCGAGTTTGTAAATGTCTAATACATTGGATGTTCTTTCCACCGAAGTTCCCATTGCATAGTTGTTGTTTTCGCAGATAAAAATCACCGGAATTTTCCACAACATGGCAAGGTTAAATGTTTCGTGTAAGATGCCCTGACGTGCCGCTCCATCACCAAAAAAACAAAGACAAACGTTATCTGAGCCTTTGTATTTTTCAGCGAAGGCAATGCCTGCTCCTACACCAATTTGTCCGCCTACTATACCATGACCGCCAAAGAAAAAATGCTCTGCACTAAAGAAGTGCATACTGCCGCCCTTCCCTTTGGCAACGCCGGTAGCTTTACCATACAGTTCGGCCATGCAGGCATCGGCGCTTACGCCTTTTGCCAGAGCCAAGCCATGATCGCGATAGCCGGTAATGAAGGGGTCTTCCTGCCGCGTTGCCGTCATGCAACCTGCAGCAATCGCTTCCTGGCCTATATAAGCATGAAAGAACCCGCGGATTTTGCCCGCCATCTTATACATTTCTTCAGCTTTCAGTTCAAACTGACGAATAAGTTGCATCAGTTCATACCAATACAGATACGTTTCTTTGGAAAATTTTGTTGGCACTGCTATCAAAATTTGAGGCGGCAAATATAATGGAAAGAGTGAGATGGCGGGTTATAAAATAATTACGGTGCGTTTGTTAAATACTCACGAATTTTTATTAT
Organism: Ilyomonas sp.; assembly: GCA_965277535.1. Lineage (GTDB taxonomy): Bacteria > Bacteroidota > Bacteroidia > Chitinophagales > Chitinophagaceae > Ilyomonas. The sequence continues at coordinate 594,296 of OZ255825.1, forward strand.
CAGACTATCAGTTTAGATAATTCAAAATGATTTATTAATTGTTTTATTGTTAAGCCGATTGCCTTATTTCTATTGTGAAAAAAAATAGTGATGAAAGCAAAAATCAGTTGGTGAAATCAAAACTTCTGTTGCTGTGTTTAGTGTTTTCTACAAGCCAACCGGATACAATATATTTATCGTTATACACTACCTAAAACGGCAGCGATTATAAGGTATGGCAGAAAGAATGGCAACTGCTGTGCGGCTTCCGGATGATAACGAAAGGAAAGAAAACGGTAGCAACCGTACTCGCACAATAAAACAAAACTTTCAGTGTTTTGCTTCTGGCATATTGTTCGACAATAACATACAATGATTCACACGGTTAAAAAACTACTCTTTCTTATCCTCTTTTCTCTGCTTCAATTGATAGTCCATTCGCAAATAAATAATATTGATTCTTCTCAGTTCAATCATCAGTTGGATATTAAAGATGTTTTTCATAAACTGATAAAAACAAAACATACAAAACCGGCCAGCAGCACAAAAAATTTTCAATGGTCGGTTTATCCTGCTGCCGGCTATTCATCCAACACAGGTTTTGCCGTTCTGGGCGGAGCCAACGCTCTGTTTACTGTTAAGGGGGCCAGTAAGCAGTCTAGTTTAGTTACCAACTTAACTTATACGCTGTATAACCAAACGCTGTTTCCTTTTCAGGCAAGCATCTGGACTAAAAATGACAAGTTCAATATTATTTTAGATGATCGTTACATCAATTATCCATCGGCTGCTTATGGCTTGCGTGGCAAGTCGAAATTAGATAGCGGTTATTCCATCAATTTCAAATGGATAAAACTGCACACTTCTGTTTTGGCAAAAGTTACCAATAACTTATATGCCGGTGTGGGTTTGTATTACGATTATTTTTGGAAGATAAAAGAATTGGGTGTGCCAGCAACCAATCCGAATCCTTCGGGCAGCAATACATCCTTTGAACATTATGTTGGTAAAAGAATTCCCGATGCTCATGAAACGGCATTCGGGCCTGCTTTCAGAGTATTGTTTGATTCGAGAGACAACCCTTTAAATGCTTACAGAGGTGCTTTTTTTTCGGCAGCTTTTCATCCTTCCTTTAAAAGTTGGGGCAGCGATACCAATTGGAGCAGCCTTGTGGTAGACGCCCGAAAATATTTTTCTTTTTCAAAGAAAAAGCAAAGCGTTCTGGCATTGTGGGGCTATTACTGGCAAAATTTCGGGAAGTCGTCGTTTTTGTTGTTGCCAAGCACCAATTGGGACGAGTACTGGAACACGGGCAGAGGATATTCGCAAGGCAGATACCGAGGCAGTACGATGCGCTATTTAGAAGCGGAATATCGCTTTCAAATATCGAAAAACGGCTTGTTGGGTGGCGTTGTGTTTAGTAACGTTCAAAACTTTCCCAACGAATTGTACACATCTTACTCCGAGTTTCGGGGAAGAACGGCTGTGAACGTTACTGAAATAGGAAGTGGACTGGGCGTTCGCCTCAAATTCAATAAATATTCCAAAACCAATATTGCCTTAGATGCCGGTTTTGGCCAAAAATTTCCGCATCCCTGGATAGCAGTGAATTTAGGAGAAGTGTTTTAAGGCACGTTTGTTTTTGCCGTATTTTTTTTTCTTATTAGCAGATTAGTTTTTATATGTTGCTTTTGTATTTTGGTTATGTTGAGCGGACGCTTGCACAAGAATAGAATAGCTTTTTGTAAGTAAGAAACAACAGTTGCAAAAAGCTATATTTGTTGAAAATAACTGTTATGAACGTCATACAGCGCAATCATATTGTTATTCGCGGTGAAGGCACATCGCCCATGATGTTTGCTCATGGTTTTGGATGCGATCAAAACATGTGGCGGTTTGTAGTACCTGCCTTTGAAAAAGACTATAAAATAATTTTATTCGACCATGTTGGTTCAGGTCAATCTGACCTCTCAGCTTATTCTAAAGAGAAGTATGCAAAGCTCGACGGATATGCAAACGACATTATAGAGATTGCACAGCAGCTGAACTTAAACAATATCATATTTGTAGGGCACTCTGTTAGTGCTATGATTGGTGTAATAGCTGCCATTAAACATCCTGAACTTTTCAAAGCATTGATTCTGGTAGGACCTTCTGCTTCTTATATCAACGATGGCGATTATATCGGCGGCTTTACCAAAGTGGAGATTGATGAACTTTTGGTATCGCTTGATCGCAACCATTTAGGATGGTCAATGGCAATGGCGCCTGTAATTATGGGAAATCCGGATCGTAAAGAACTCGGTGAAGACTTGGCCAACAGCTTTTGCAGAACGAACCCTGAAATTGCAAAAGAGTTTGCGCGTACTACCTTTCTTTCCGATTGCAGAAATATATTGCAAGCCAACACCATACCTTCCCTTATCCTTCAGTGTTCTGATGATGTGATTGCGCCGGTTGAGGTTGGAGAGTACATTCACAATAACATGCCCCAAAGCGAATTTGTACTACTGAAAGCCACAGGACATTGCCCGAATTTAAGCGCTCCTGAAGAAACCATCGCAGATATAAAAAAATATCTGGCAGGAAACAGGGAAATTAAAAATGGATAACCAGTTATTACAGGAAGATTTTGAAGATTTTTTCGAAAACTCTCTTTGCGGTTACGTTACAACGAACCTAAAGGGAGAAATCATTCGTTGTAATACCCGTTTGGCAGAATGGTTATGTTATGACAAAGAAGATCTGAAAGGCAAACGCTTTTCCAGCTTATTAGCCATCGGTGGAAGAATGTATTATGAAACCCATTTGGCACCCCTCATGCGGTTGCAGGGTTTCTTCGATGAAATAGAACTAGAATTGGTAAGCAAAAAAGGTGAACGATTGCACTTTTTGGTAAACGGCTATGAGCGTCATGACGCACAAAAGGCCCCGCTTTTTATACGCTTAACTATTTTCAAAGCCTCTGAAAGACATATTTACGAAGAAAATTTACGTCATGCCAAAGCAATTGCAGAAGACAATCTTTCTGCCGAACGACAAATGGCAATACTAAGAGAGCAGTTTATTGCTGTGTTAGGGCACGACCTACGCAATCCGCTTTCCGGCATTGCCGGCGGCGCTACAATGTTGTTGGACACAGCATCCAACCAACAGACCTCAGCGATAGCGCGGATGATTAAAAGAAGTGCATCGCGTATAGCTGAATTGGTAGAGAATATTATGGACTTTGCCCGCACGCGGCTGGGTGGTGGAATGCATATTGAAAAACAGCTTACCGAGTTAGAGCCGGTCTTAATTCACGTTGTTGAGGAATTGCGCTTGGGTTGGGCTTCACGGGAAATAGAAACGCATTTCTCTGTTACGAGTCCGGTTTATTGCGACAGCGCCCGTATCTCGCAGCTTCTCTCCAACCTCATTGCCAATGCACTCGTACACGGGTTGCCAAATGGAGTGGTTCATGTTCACGCCCATACAATTGAAGATAGCTTCGAGATGTCTGTTAGTAATATTGGCAATCCAATCCCTGAAGAAAATATAAAAACATTGTTTGAACCTTTCAAACGGGAAAGAACAAGCCCGAGCAAACAAGGATTAGGATTGGGATTGTACATCTCTTCCGAAATTGCGCGTATACACGGTGGAACATTGACTGTTGTATCTAACAAACAGGAAACACGTTTTACGTTTCGCATGTTACGGTTGGAAAATAATAGTTAACCTCATTAGAAATAACGCCTTAACTCAAGTTTGTTTTTGCCGTATTTTTCTTGTTGGCAGATAAGTTTAAAAAGGGCTATTAATTTGCCTATCCGTTTTTCCCGTTTTGATACGTTTGAATTACCTTTTGCAAATGAGTTAGAAATTTGTTTATATCAGAATTATAACCGTATCCTTCTTCAGCAAGTTTCTTTTCATTTCCATCTAAGAAAAAGTAAAACGGCTGGCTGTTGGCGCCAAATTTTGTAACCTGGAAATCTGCATTCTTATCACCCAATGTTTCGACCTGCTTGTTCAGAGCTTTGGAAAAATATTGCTCGTTCTGCGGCAAATCAATGTTCTGCACATCTACATACAACGACACGATGATGAAGCTGTCTTTCAGCATTTGCATCACTGCCGGATCACTCCAAACCTGCCCTTCCATTTTGCGGCAGTTTACACAATTAATGCCGGTAAAATCGAGCATCAAAGGCTTGTGTGCTGCGCGGGCTACAGCAAGAGCTTCGTCATAATCAAAATAAGTGGTCATGCCATATTTTATTACTACTACAGGCTCGTATTTTTTCATCACATCATAGTACTTCGTTGGATGATGTATATCACTTTTCTTTTTGTCAGAAAAACAGTTTGAACCATTACCATCCGAAGTAAAATCTTGTGTGCCTATCGGCGGTACAAACGCGCTGATGCCTTTTAAAGGCGCGCCCCACAATCCTGGAATCATATACACCACAAACGAGAAAGCAGCAATGGCAAATATCAATCGTGGAATGGTTAGATAGGGTAAACCAAAATCGTTTTGAGGTAAATTATCATCGTGATGAAATTTGATTTTGCCCAATAAATACAAACCCAGCAAAGCAAAAATCACGATCCATAAACTCAAAAACACTTCTCTGTCCAACAAACGCCAACCTTTGGATAAATCTGCATTGGATAAAAACTTTAATGCCAGTGCAAGCTCTAAAAAGCCGAGTGTAACTTTTACTGCATTTAACCAGCCACCGGCTTTGCCCAACACATTTAGTTTGGATGGGAAAAAAGCAAATAGCGCAAATGGCAAAGCGAGCGCAACAGAGAAACCAAACATGCCAACGAGCGGTCCGTAATAGTTTCCTTTTGCTGCCAACACCAGCAAGTTGCCAATGATAGGTCCGGTGCAGGAAAACGAAACCACTACTAAGGTTAACGCCATGAAGAAAATACCCGAAAAGCTTTTTATCCCAGCTTTGTTATCGGCTTTAGTTGACCAGTTGGTGGGAAGATTGATATCAAACGCACCCAAAAACGAAATACCAAAAATCAGGAACAGGGCGAAGAAAATGAGGTTAGCAATCCAGTTGGTAGAAAGATTATTTAAAGCTGCCGGACCGAAAATCAACGTAATTAAAAAGCCCAACAAAGTAAAAATAAGAACGATAGAAATGGCGTAGTACAATGCGTTTTTAATGCCTTCGCTCCTCGTTTTACTTCGCTTTGTAAAGAAGGAAACAGTTACCGGAATCATTGAATAAACACATGGCGTTAATAAAGCCAGCAAACCTCCTGCAAAAGCAGTAAAAAATATCCACAATAAAGTTTTGCTTTCAACACTATTTGTAGCTGTGTTTACTGCGGTAATGGCTATTGGTTGCGGATGAATATAAAATGTAAACTTTTCTTCCCCGGGGATATACTTATCTTCTTTTTTGTAGAGAAACGTTACCGCTCCTTTTAGCACTGCACTATCCGCTGCGGCTACTTTTACTTTTTGTTGCCACAGCACCGAATCAAAAAAGAAACGTACTGTAGCATCAACCGTTGCATCTTTTTCTGTATCTACGATACCTTTCTCGGTTACTGAATCTATCAACAAAGGTTGCGCTGAAGAATCAAACTGAACCGTAGAATACAACGCATTATTGTTTGCACTTTGCAATCCATATAAAGAAATATTTTTTGCAGCAATAGCCTTGATAGAAAGCAACACTTCATTGTTGTTGATGCGCTCTTGTTTATAACTGAATTGGATAGCTGTTGTATCGGCAAATGCAGGAAAAACAATACAGGTAAAGCACAGAAAAAAAGCTGCGAAAACAAATTTCTTCATCATAAAAAATAACTATAATTACTGCAACGAAACCGAAAAGGTTTGTGTTTTAGGCGGAAGACATTCGTTATCGTTGCAACTCATAAACTTTACATTTCCGTCAACATTTGTTTTTGCCTTGCTTTTTACTTTCACTGTTTGTACAAACTCAACCTGGTTGGAAAATTGTTTTACGTCCACACCAAACAAAGGCTCGTGATGTGCTTCCAGTTTACCTACTTCTTTAGGCGTGCCATTGATGACCAATAAAGGATTTTTAGTGAACGAAACAGAAGTGGGTATTGGTCCACCTTCGGGCGTGGTTTGTGAATAAATATGCCAGCCTTTATCCATGTTGGCAATCGCGTGCACTTCATAAGTAATAGCATCTATTTTCTTTGAAGAGAAAGTCCAGTGCACCGGATTTTTGATTTGTGCAAATACACCACTAAACAACAAAAAAAGGGCAAAAACAAAAAGGAGTTTTTTCATGACATTTTATTTGTGTTTCAGATAAAAGCAAACAGCAATGATCCTATTTTTTGATGTAATCTTTTGTTAAGGTAAACAACGGTTGCAAAGGTTTGTTTTTGCTTCTTTTTCAACTTATGCAATTGCGCTTCCCATTAAAGGATCTGTTTTGCCCCGCTGCCCGGTTTCAACATGTCCGGCATATCGTTTTTCAAAATCATTATATCCTTTTATTTTTATCGCAATATCGTACCAGCAAAAACTATCACCTAAATTCCAGATTACAGTTACCGTTGGGTTCGCATTGTTTAATGTAATGGAACGAGGCCGCTTTTTATAACTTTTATCTTCAATATCAATTTCAAAAATTTTATCATTATTCAGCCGCTTTATTGTAACCATTGCATTACCTGTAAGTTGTTGCTGAGATGATTTCTTTCTTTCATAATCAAACTGAATACTTAAAGGCGGATCATTTTTGCTGCCCTTAAACTCTCTGAAAAATCCATTGGGACCGTGTATCTGCAAATGATATTGCCCGTTTTCAAAATCTTTGATTGCCCATTCATCACTAAGCCTATCACCTGCTACCACAGAATAGTTTCGGCTATTGCATCGTTCGTTTCCATAAACACCTGGTGCATACACTGTAAACGGAGAACCTGCAGCTCTGTTGGAAAACACGTTGTTGCCCGCAGACAATGTAATTTTAAATGTGTTATTGTCATCGCTTACCGCGCCGTCGGCATACAACTCATAAGGCAAGGCACAGGCAGAGCGGATTCCTTTTTCCTGTTGTGGCAATCGCGAAGCAGAAGCCGGATGCTGCTTCGCTTCTTCAATCTGCTCGCTGGTAAGCGGCGTCCAATCCTGCGGGGCCTTTTTAAATTTGGCATTGTAAACCCCTTTTATAAATGGCAACTTTTCTACTTTTTTTGGAAGCTGAATAGCTTCGCCATTATAGGCTCGAAATACGGAAGTAAGATTGCCACACACACAACGCCGCCAATCGCTGATAGAGTTTTGCCGGATGGATTTGCCCCATTTCTGTTGTATAAAGGTTTCGAGAAATTGTAGTGAAGAAGTATGATCAAACACCTGTGAATTTACCCAACCGCCGCGGCTCCAGGGTGAAGCAATCACCATCGGTACGCGGAAACCTAAGCCAATCGGGCTTTTCCGAACATGTTTGGGGTTGCTGTTGTCCTGCTGTTCTGCGGTTACAAATTCTGTGGCTGTATCTATTTTCCCTGATGCTTTTCCTGTGCCTTGCTTATGTGGTGCAACAAAAGGCGGAACGTGATCGAAATAACCATCGTTTTCATCGTAGGTAAGTACGAAAATGGTCTTTTTCCAAACCTCAGGATTTTTGGTAAGAATGTCGAGCACTTCCGATACATACCAGGCACCAAACCAGGGCGCAGAAGGATGATCGGAAAATTGTTGCGGCGCCACAAGCCAGCTAACGGCTGGCAAATTTCCTTCGTCCACATCTTTTCGGAATTGATGCAAAACATCGCCTTTTGGAATGGCTATTTTGCGTTCCGTGTTACCATCCTTGTATTCCAATGTAGTAAGACTATGACGATTTGGATCATGTTGATTGATTGTAAACGCTTTGTTATGCAGGTTTTTTTCTCTTTCCGATAATTGCTCAAAGCGTTCTTTGGTATAGATTTTTTGGTCAGCTATTATTGTTTCGAGCGCCTGCTTTTTGTTGTTAATTTGTTTTTGTATAGATTTTTCTTTTTCTCCGGTAGCAGTTGAAAGTTCGGTTTGCAGATGCTCTAATTCAGTAGAAATAATAGCAGGGGCTTTTTGCAGGTAATCAATATATTTTTGAGAAAGCTTTACGTTATAATGATCGAAAAATTCAAGCGGATTATCGGTAAAATTTGTAAGCCAGCTATCTTCTTCATCTGTTAGCCCGCCACCTGCGCTGATTTCATTCTGATAAACGCGCCAGGGGATATTGTGATCTTCCAGAAGTTCTGGAAACGTAGGCCAGGCAGCACTTTGACCATAATCGGCATCGTCGTTCCACACTCTTGCTTTTGCGTTTGCATCCTCACGAATTGTGCCACTCCAAAAGTATAAGCGGTTGGGCGTAGTGCCTGTGAGGGAAGAACAAAAATGCTGGTCGCAAACAGTAAAAGCATCAGCAAGTGCATAATAAAACGGCAGATCTTCACGGGTATAATGCCCCATTGTCATGGGAAAGTTTTCCAACTCATCGCTACCATACTTTTTTGCAATCAGCCACTGGTCGTATTTGCCCCCATTGCGGGCATCCGTCTGGTCGGACCATGAGTGAGACAGACCTCCCATCCACGTAGCTTTGGTATTGTGCATACCCATCCGAAAAGGCGCGAACGTTTCTCCGTTGTCAGCAGTTTGCAACCACACTGGGTGTCCATTGGGAAGAGTGATGGCACGCGGATCATTAAAACCGCGCACGCCCTGCAAGCTTCCGTAGCAATGGTCGAACGAACGGTTTTCCTGCATCAAAAAAACAATGTGTTCGGCATCCAACCATGTACTGCCTGGCGCAGGATCAATGGCGAATGCTTTTTGAATGGAAGGCGGAATGGCGTTTATTAGTGCAGCACCACTTGATAAAAGGGACACTTTTTTTAGAAATTCTCTTCGGCTATCCATAAACGTTGATACCAGTTTATAGTGGTCAAAAGTAATCATCCTGCTTACAACACATTCTTTGTATTTGTGTAAAAACAAACGAAGACGAAACGACTCTGTTTTAAATTGTAAAATGAAGATGTATAAGAACAGCAGAAGCAAAGGCTTCACATAACTTTTCGATACGTTCGGCTTTAAGCTATTATGATTGTTTGTGGTGAACTTTTCATCCTGCATTAACCGCCATCATTCATTCTTTGTATTTGTGTAAAAACAAAAACGTATCGAACACTTTGCAATGCCCGATACGTTTTTGTTTACAGGAAAAATCATTCGTTTACGAAATCACAAAACCATCAGGTAGCACAGCACCTTTCTTCACTACAATTACACCATCCTTAATCGTATAAAGCACATGATCCGTATCCTGCACATGCGAGCCGCCATTGATGCGTACATCGTTTCCAATGCGGCAGTTTTTATCTATGATGGCATTTTTTATAAAGCAACGTTCGCCAATGCCCAGTTCAGGAATGCCTCTTTTCTTATTGGTTTCAATGGTTTCAAGCGTCTCATAAAAATCGTTACCCATAATATAAGTGCAAACGACGGTACTGCCATAACCAATACGCGCACGAATGCCAACCAGCGATTGCTCTACGCGGTTTGCCAGAATGATAGAGCCTTCAGCAATAACGGTTCGCTCTAAAAATGTACCGCTGATTTTTGCCGGCGGCAACATGCGTGCACGTGTGTAAATGGTATTTTCGCTGTCAAACAAATTGAACTGCGGAATGGCTTGTGTAAGCGCAATATTAGCTTCAAAAAAGGCATAAATATTACCAATGTCTGTCCAGTAACCTTCGTATTGATAAGAAATGACTTTAAAATTGTTGATAGAGCTTGGAATGATTTCTTTACCGAAATCTTTTGCTTCAGGAAATTCATCTTTCAATAAATCTTCCAGCACAATTCTGTTGAAAATGTAGATGCCCATTGATGCCAGATAATCTTTTCCTTCGCTGTGCATTTCGGGTCCTGTATCACTTACCCAATCTTTATGCAATTCCTTTGTGGGCTTTTCAATAAACGAAGTGATAAAACTTTCCTCGTTGGTTTTTAAAATACCAAAATCAGTGGCATCATCGCTGGTAACCGGAATGGTGGCAATGGTTATGTCGGCACCTTTATCGCGGTGATTGTTTATCATCGTAGCAAAATCAATCTGGTACAATTGGTCGCCACTTAAAATAAGCACATACTCAAAATCGTTGTTGCCAATGTGCCGCAACGACTGGCGCACAGCATCAGCCGTACCCTGAAACCAGTTGGTATTATCGGGTGTTTGCTCCGCTGCGATAATATCAACAAAGCCGCTACTAAAGTTGCTGAATGTGTAAGTGTTTTTAATGTGTTTGTTCAGTGAAGCAGAGTTAAATTGCGTTAAAACAAACATCCGGTGAATGTTGGAATTGATGCAATTGGAAATGGGAATATCAACCAAACGATACTTGCCAGCAATGGGAACAGCGGGCTTTGATCGGCTGGCAGTGAGCGGATACAAACGGGTTCCGGCACCCCCACCCAATATTACGGCAACAACAGAGTTAGATAGTGAAAACATAATGTGAGTTTTTATTTTAAGCTTTGATAAAGATGAATATATTGGTTAACGGCGTGTTCCCAGCTATTATCAATCCCCATCATGCGTTTGCGCATAGCACTTAGCTGTTCTTTGCGCTGATACACTTCAAAAGCTCTGCCAACCGACGTAACAATATCTTCTATATTGGCATGATTAAAACGAATGCCCCAGCCGCCGGGATCGCCCATGTCAATCACCGTATCCCGCAAACCGCCCGTGCTTCTTACCATTGGCACGGTGCCATATTTCATGCTGTACATCTGGTTTAATCCGCAGGGTTCAACGCGACTTGGCATTAACAAAAAATCGGCTCCTGAATACATTAAATGACTCAGGCTTTCGTTGTAACCAATCATTGAGTTATAAGAACCAGGGAAGTAATCGTTCAGTTGCTGTAACCGCCATTCAACGCTAGGCTCGCCGCTGCCAAGAATTAAAAAACCAACCCCGTTGCTGTATGCATACATAGATGATAAAATGGCATCAGGCAAAACGTCGGCAGCCTTCTCTCCCACCAATCGTCCGATAAAAATAATCAGGGGTTTAGAAACGTCTAAACCAAACCTTGTACACAGTTCTTCTTTGTTTTTTTGTTTGCCTTCATCAACGTCTTCGATGCCGTAGTTGACTGGAAGAAACGCATCCGTTTCGGGATTCCAAACATCCGTATCAATCCCATTTAAAATACCTGAACATTTTCCCCGCTCATATTCAAAAAGAGCTTCGAGACCGTTCGAGTTCCAACGGAGTTCTTCCAAATAACTCCAGCTAACGGTGGTTACTTTCCAAGCACATTTTACGGCAGATGCCAAAGGGTTGATGTCCTTCTTCCATTCCAGCAAACCGCTTTTCCATTCGTCAAAAGCTGGCAACAAATAACTTTGATTCCAACCCATCCAACCCTGGTATTGCGCATTGTGAATGGTAAGCACGGTTGGCACATTGGCCAGCATGTTGTAATGATAAGTATATTTAAAAATGAAAGGAAGCAAGCCTGCATGATAATCGTGCACATGCACCACATCGGGGCGGTGCTGCCAATGGCTTAGCCAGTCGGCAACTGCAATTTGAAATCCAACAAACCGTTGTGTGTCATCGGCATAACCATAAATATTTTCACGGTCGAGCAAGCCATTAATATCTACCAAAAACAAATTAAAGCCCAGCTTGTCTGTGCTCTCTTTGATGATGGTATAATCGAAGTACCAGTTGCCCATTTGGGCGCGTCCTTTAAAATCAACCGTCCATTCGTTTTGGTAAAGGAATTTGGTTTTATACATAGGCATTACCACTTTGGCAATATGTCCCATTTTGTTTTGATACTTTGGCAAGGCGCCCACCACATCACCCAAGCCACCCGCTTTTGCCACCGGATAACATTCTGCCGATACATGAAGTATTTCCATAAAAGAATTTGGTTTTAATGGCTGCTCAAAAGTTGCGAATAGAAATGATATGAGCAAATAAAGATTAGAAAAGTTTGGGCGAAAGAAAAGATTGTGTTGTTAGGTTTGGTCTCGGGTTGAGTTGTTGAAATTGTACAATATAAGTTGTGTTCTATTAGTGAGAGTTTGTACATGAATGAAATTGTTACTTCTTATTACTTTTGTATATTATTTTTTTATGAACCCAGCTACTAATGATAACGCAATTCAGTTTGAAGCCATAAACTATAAGGGCAACGACATTATCAAAGTTATTTTCGATTACAACAAAGAATGGAATGCAAAACTAAAAATAATGCCTGGCGCTACATGGAGCCAAACTTTGAAGTGCTGGCATGTGCCTGATACCGAAGCCAACAGAGTAAAGTTTAAAATGCAGCTTAAAACAGCATCTTTAGAAATACTCAATAACCTGAGTGTAGACAACCAGCAACAGCTCCTCCTGTTTATACAGGAACTGCAGCTAAAAGCTTATAGCCATAGTACTATAGTTACTTACAGAAATGAATTTGCCCAATTGCTGATGACATTGAAGAATGTGCCGGTAAGCACGCTTACCCCTCAACGGCTGCGTGATTATTTTGCATGGTGCCTTACTATAAAAAAATTGAGCGAAAACACAATACACAGCCGGTTGAATGCAGTGAAGTTTTACTTTGAGCAAGTATTGAGAGGAGAAAAGTTTTATTGGGACATACCACGACCAAAAAAGCCTTTGATTTTACCAAAAGTAATCAGTGAAGAAAAGCTGCTAAAAGGTTTACTTTCCATTGAAAACCTGAAACACAAAGCGTTGCTGTTTACAGCTTACAGTGCAGGTTTACGAGTGAGTGAAGTGGTAGCACTAAAGATTAGCGATATTGACAGCGACCGGATGCAGATACGAATTGAGCGTGGCAAGGGCAAAAAAGACAGGATGGGTACACTGGCGAATGCCACTTTACAATTACTTCGCGAGTATGTGAAGGAATACAAACCAAAGCAGTTTTTGTTTGAAGGCAAAAATCCATCGGGACATTACACCACAAGAAGCGCTCAAGAGGTTTTTGCGGCGGCTTTTAAAAAGTTCAATTTACCACCAACGATTAGCTTTCACAGTTTGCGCCACAGTTATGCTACGCATTTATTAGAAAATGGAACTGATTTACGATATATTCAGGAATTGTTAGGGCATAACGACATTAAAACTACTCTCCGTTACACGCATGTAAGTAAAAAGCAATTGGATAAAATTGAAAGTCCGTTAGACAAGATACTGCGAAAACAATAAAAATGCGCGGAAAGTTGTATTGGCGCGGATCTTTGGTTTTGCTCGTTTTTGTATTGTAATTGATTATAAATTGATTATGCCAATTGTGCGCGGATTTGGTGGGATAAATAATAGCGTATATTTTTGAGTTGGCGGTAATTTTATAAGACAAGACAAGACTTTACACTATAATGAATTACTAATGTTCATATTTAAATCGACTAAGTATCATTAGGACTTACTATCCAAAGTCGGACAAGCAGAAAACCGACACCAAATAAAAAAGTATGCACAGGTAAGCTGAAAACTGATTAGAGTAAGCACTTTAAAAAAATTAAAATGAAAAGATTTATTACGGTAAATGCTAAAGACATTGCCGAAATTAAAAAAGTAATTCGCAATGTTTCTATTGGAATTACCCTAAATCAAGCATATACATGGGTAAAAAGCGAATTGCAAAAGCATGGAATCGCTCATAATGACCAAAATGCTAATCATCATAAAGACCTTCCCCATCAAGGAGGCTTTGTATCATTCTATCTTGATACTGACGGCAAATGGTATCAAGCTGAACATTAATATTAACAAATTAAATTTAAACGCAATGGACAGTCAAAAACTATATTTCCGTATGAAATCGGAAAATGATTTCGCAGATATTCTAAAGACTTCTGTAAGAGAATGTGGTGTAAAAAATATCGAACATGCAGATAAATTACTCGATGCTTTTTTACAATGGTTTTCCTTAATACCTACTTTAAAACAGCACCAAAAACTACAGATGATTCGGGAAATTGACCCCGTTTGGCATGCTTTAATTTTAAATACAAAGTTTTATAGAAAGTTTTGCGAAAAATACATTGGTCATTTTGTTGACCACGACCCTACAGACGTGGAAATAGAAGAAGGAAAAGAAGAATATGCCAGTTTCACTTTAAACCTTCTCGAAAAGAATTTTCCTACTAACATAAATAAATACTTATATTTTCTTGAAGAAGGTGCAACTTGTTGCACACAATCTGGAGCTTGTGGTGATAGTGGTGAGCATGGTGGCGGACATGAAGCTAGGGTTGGAAAGTTAGATACTAGACTTAAAGAATTAGTATGTTAGGGCTGGTGGACAAAAACTACCGCCAACAAAAGTATTTGCAAAAGCAGGGCTGGACATTTGAGCAATCAGCTGTGTACTGCTATCGTCAGCAGTTCGGGCTCGACGTTCAATGTTCAGCTTTGTTTTTAACTTCAACAAAATATTTTCAAATGTGCATTTGTACCGGGCTGGACGTTCAATGAATTCCCTGCCTTCGCAAATACTCGAACGTTAGGTGCAATTTTATGCAAGACACAATTCAATTCAAGTACAATAAGGGTTTTGCTTACATCAGTGGGACAGGACTGTTATTGCTTAACTTATGGTTGATCATTATGACATATAATGACACAAGACCTGCGGATATCAAAGACAAACTTTATCTGTTTGACGGTGCTTTGATAATTATACTTATTGCATTCGTCGTAAAGCTTTTTATTCCTGCTATTAAGGGACAAGTAGCACTCGAACTAAACAGCGAAGGGATATTTGACAATGTCAGACACCGATATAGCAGTTGGGACAATGTAAAGGATATTAAATGGCAAAATTTTAAAAACTCGTCTGGTATGGCTATTTACCTTATTGATAAAAGCCTGTTCATTTATGACATGAGCTTTCTTCAAAAGACCTTGTATTATACTTTTGGATGGTGGTATAACACACCATTTTTAATTTTATTTCAATACATAGATGGTGACAATAAAGAGATATTCCAGACAGTTACAGCGTATTTTGAAAGACAAAAAACTGCACCTAACAGAAGTATTGGCGTTATGTCGGCGGACTAAACGCAGGTACTCATCATTACCTTTCTATCAGCTTTAGTTTCAGCTTGACATTATAAACCGAGTAACAGAATATGTTATCAACTTTTTTATCTTTACTCAACAATAGTTCGTGCTGACGTTTTTCAAATTCCGCCACAAACGCCAATACTAAATCGTTATTTTAACCCACTATGAAACTCTCTACAAAATTTTTAATAACAATTTTAGGACTTGGACTTTTTTATTCGATTTACAAATTGTTTACAGGACAAGGCGGTGGCGGACTTGGTGATTTTTTTGACGGACTTGGTTACACTTCTCTTATTCTATTTGTTGCCTCTTTGACAATAATTGTTTTTCATATCCGACAAATCAAAAAATACACAGACACATTTTTATTCTTATTACTTGGACTTCCAATGACAATTATGGCAGCAAACGGGCTTGTTCATAATATTAATTACAATCGGACACCAGACTTAACAGCAAAGTATCCAAGACCTTTTAGCCAAAATATTTTTATAGCGGACAGTTTACGGATTGCAATACAAGTTGACTCACTAATTGCGTTAAGAAACAGGCAGACTGGTGGAATCAAAGTTGTTTCTGCTTTTGTTGACACAATAATATATTCGCAATCAGGCAAAGAAATTTTTGTTGTTTATGCACAACAGTTTGAACCAAATCATTTGGGTAATGACTTAGACCCAGCATATCTTTCGGCAGACGAGAAAGATAGTGTCTATTGGCATTTACAAGAAGGGACACCGAATGCTGAACAAATGAGTGGCAGCTACCACAATATCGCAGATTTAAAAAAAGCTGTACGAAAGTTTTACTTTAATCAATATAGTTTTTTGGAGAGGGACAGTTTGAAAGAAAATTATTTTTGGAAACGAAAATTTAAACGGTAGACAAAACAACAGCTTACATTAGGTTTGGCAATAGGCTGGCTGAAGGAATAACAATGAGCTGTAGTTCACTATCAGCAATAGTTCCGGGCTGAAGAATAAAAATCAGCTTTTTGTTGGTATCTTCATCTTTAGTTTTTCAATCGGCTGACGTTCGAGCGGAAAGTTCATTGAATACCAGCCCAACGCCAAGTTTTCTATGATCCCACAAAATGATTTTTTAGTTCGGTTATGCACCTATCCTTTGGTAGTTTTCCACATAAGGCCGCTGATCTCTTAGCACTGCAAATATTCTTAGCAGCAGTTTATTTCTGATTGCGTTTATCACACTCATTTTGTTTTTTCCTTCTAAAACTTTGCGCTCGTAATAAGCTTTAATTTCTTTATCCCAGCGAAGAGCGGACATGGCGCATAAATGCAAAAGGCTTTTTAGTTTACGGTTGGCAAACGGACTTACACCTGGTTTAAAGCGAACGCTCGTTCCGGAACTTTTACTGAAAGGCACCACACCACAATAACAGGCCAGTTGCTTTACATTTTCAAACATGGTAAATCCTTTTGTATACACATACAATGATGCTGCTGTTTGCAAACCAACTCCTTTGATACTACACATTAATTGAATGCTTTTATTGATGGTTTCTTCACTGCTGATATAAGATTGTATGGAAGCCTCAATCTTCTCTTTTGCTTTGTTAAGCCCTTTGATGGCCGGAAGTTGAAGCCGCTCTAATTCTGCAGCTTCTTTGCCACCATTACAACTCTTCATTTCTTCAATGGGAACGAGGAGCTGTGTGAGCGCATTCACAATCCGGTCGCGCTGTACGAGGTCATGTTCTTAAGTTTTGAAAGCTTTGTGTCCACTGGCTTCCAGAGCCGTGCACGATCAATAAAGCGCATGCAATATTCAGCGATCGTAATGGCAGAGGCTTTATCACCTGTTCCTCTTTGAAGGCCATACTGCGTTTTATTTTGATAGCCATCTCAACCCAAAGATTTGCTTTACGGTCTACCAAAAAGTCAATGATCCCGTTGGTATAAAGACCTGTATGCTCCATGCAAATCAAGGTCTCTGATAAAGTTACCTCGTGTGATTTGAGCCATTGTTCAAAAGACTTAAATCCTTCCCTTGTCTGGCTGAAACAATGGTGATGCAATACACCCGTTTCGGAGAAAAGAAGGGCAGCATCAAATGATTTTTTAGAGATATCAATCCCGGTAAATGCTTTAAATTTGTTCATAACATTTTCATTTAAACGATGAATAAAAGCCTGAATTTTTTGAACAGTTATCAAGACCTTAATAATGGGTCGTGAGCCCTAATTTCTATTTGATTCTTTGTTCAAAAAAGCTACCGGAGATTAAAACTTGGCTTAGGTCTTTGGTCCTTGCCCTAACATAAAGCGCTCCGGTGGCCTTCAGGTTTTTTAAATTTAGTTATTCACTCTTTACTGTGTATTCACAAAAAAAACAAGTAACAAAAAAGAAAAAGTAATAATAATAGTAGTAATATCTTCAATAAAAGGTGTAAACAAATCTAAAGGCCTTACCGTTGGCTGCTAAGCGACAGGGACTGCATGTAGGGTAAAGTTTTATTGGTATTTGCAACAGTGAACAGAATTAAAATCAAACATGAAAAAAAATAATTTTGGCAAGTTGCTGTTGCTTCTAAATTTAGCTCTTTGCTTTGTAGGAGTGGGACAGATTTGGCTGGTGCAAATGTCCTCGTATCCGCTTTGGGCATATGTAGGTGTAAAAGAACTTCATGATTATCACATTGCTTGGTGGCATAGCATCTGGATTCCAGTGTTTGTTCCAGCTTCCCTTTCTATAATATGCACAATTGGCTTGTTCTGGTTTCGACCTTTGATTGTGCCTCGAAAATTTATATGTAGTGCTATTGCTATAATATTCATTACCTATGGCTTGACATTTTTTTGGTGGGCACCATTAATGGCACTAATCGGAGCAACACCTCAAGAGTTTAATGATGTATTAAATTGGGCATCTTGGTTAAATACTTTAGGATTAAAAACCAAGTCTCAGGAACAATTGTATAATCTGCTTATTATTACTCATTGGTTACGTTTTGCTCTGCTTACTTCTTATGGCATCATAATATTTTGGATTTCACTAATTGGTTTTGAAACTAAAAACCCAAATGTTTAGATTCGATGGTAAAATTATTTTTTTGCGTAGTTCTTTTCAAAGCGCTTTTTTCAAACCCTGAAAAACTGGATGTTATTGTAAATAATATTCAAGTTGGAAAGGGTAACGTTGTAATTGAGATATACAACAACAATAAAGATTTTTTCAAAAAACCTACTACAACAAAAACAGTAAAGGCAACCCATCAAAACTTAGATTTTTCTTTTGACATTTCTGAAGGGATATATGCAGTAGCAGTCTATCAGGACATAAATGAAAACAAAAAATTAGACAAAGGATGGTTCAATATTCCTAAAGAACCTTATGGACTAAGTAATAATTACAGACCCCGTTTTTCTGCACCTACCTTTAATGATTGTAAGTTTAAGGTGACTCAACAAACGTCTGAAACAATATTATTAAAGTGACATTTTAATTTATAAAAGTAGAGCAGCCGCCAACATGGGGTTTGGTCCAAGTGTGGCTGTACGCTGGCAGTTTCGGCAGCAGATTCGTTACCTGGCTGCGGTTCCAGCTTGTCGTTACCTATTGAGCTATCAATCATATTCTGTACTTTAGTTTTTCAATCGGCTTTTGTTCGGGCGGACGTTCAATGAATGCCCCACCTGCACAAGGCACTCTTCGTAACAAATATTCCATTTATCACCCCTTCAAAATCTTATTTCCCACAGCGCAATCCAAACATTTTCTTTCATCACAAAAATGCTTTTTCAGTTCTAACAAAGCCTGCGTTTGCAATGCGTTTTCAGCAGTAACACCAAATGATTTCCAGTTTTTAATTACACTGTTTTGTTCTCCTTTTATTTGCATCAGCCATTCCATTGCTTTGTCTTTAAACGCCTGATTGTTGTGATACAAGCCATAAGCAAACACGACCGGAACAACAGTATTCACTACAATATTTTCAGCCATTTGCTCGCCCAGCACTTTGGGTTTATAATCGCTTGTTGTTTGCAGTTGATAATGATAATGCCAGAAATCATTAGCCGTTATGTTTAAAAAGCGGACAACATCTTTGCTATGTTTTGATTCCAATACCCTCGAAAATAAATGCTCGGATTGATGTACCAACATTGCTAACTGCGCCAGCCGGATTGTTGGGAAATTAGCAGGCCGCATCCGCAGAAAAAGAGGTGTGCCTGATGTTTCTGCTAATGTGTATTTGCTCTTTAAAAACGAATATTCGCGTTGCAACAGCAACACATAATCTTCATTCGACTCTTCATGTAATAAATTAGCCTGCCCCAATAGCAAAGCTTCTAATTGTTGAATTTGATTTTTATGTTTTGCCAAGACAGCAACCGGAATGGTTTGCGCCATGTTTTCAAACGCATCGGCATTTACTGGCATTCCAAAATTTCGTGCAAGCAACTGCCAAAACACTTCTTCCCAATGATTCTCTGTTTTTTTCAATTTCTGAAACACAATAACAGCACGGGTTTGCAGCCGTTCCATCATCAAACGCTCGAGCCAGCTTTGCCACCCAAGTGAGAATAAAACCGGAAGATAATGTTCGCAAGGAACAAAGCCTTGCTCTTCCATCAATGATTGATAATGTTGAAGCATTACCTTGGAAACATGCGGCTCAATAACAAAAGTGGGAATGAAAGTTCCGTTGGCATCATTCAACTTTTTATCTTCATCCCAAACCACATGAAGAATCACATTGTTGTAGTTGTCATCGGCCTGATGATGATGCGCCAGCCAATCGGAAGCATTAATGTGAATTTCAATGTTGCCAGCCCAAACGGTGTTTCCTCTTTTTAGTTTTGCACTAAAAAAATCGGGTCCTTGATTGGTGTTGTAACTGCCGGGATGAATGATAGTAAGCGGTTCATCACTCGTCGTAAAAAGGTTTTGTTTATTGAAGTATTGAAATTGCCAGATAAATTGCAACAGCCGTTCGGTAAGCACAAGTTAAGTTTTGATGTATTGGCAAAATACGGCAAAAACAAATGTCCCGCAGACGTTTTAAATTCATTTTCTTCTGTAATTTTCTATATCATCTGCGGGGCGATATTCAAACAAAGAAGTTACATCAAATGCGGCTTGATGCCTTGTTTATTTTTATCTTGTTAGCTTGTACCTTGTTCTCTTGAACCTTTATGTCCGGTTTCTTTCCCACATATTTTGCCATGCTCATCAAAGTACCAATTACAGTTACCATCACGCCAATCCAAAGCAAATTGATAAATGGAAACTGAAGCACTTTCAGCGTTAGCAAATCACTCAACTCGTTGCTTTCTTTTACACCAATTTCAAACTCACCATTTTTAGCATCGGCAATGCGGTTGAAGCGCAATACTAAATTTTGAGCCACCACAGTATCTGGCAAGCTGCGCATTGCACTATCGTTTTGAATGGCTACACCAGGGAATGCTCCATAGCGGCTTCCGTTTTTACCAATCACCTGTAGATCAAGCACCATGCTGGTTTCCCCAGGCTGCACGCCTTTTACGTCAGGCTTGTTTACTTCTACTTTTTTGAAGATGATAATACCATTGGAATAAAAGGAAGTATCGCCTTGTTTTAGTTTGATCGGCCGAAACGTAGCAGTGTCCTGTTGGCTGCCTTCAAGCCAGGAAGTAACATACACAAAAATGTCGCGGTTCCAATAATGCTTTGAACTTGGGTTGGGCGCAAAGCCGTCCTGCCCTTTGGTATTGTGCATTACATCGGGATATACATTGAAATTCTCAATTCCCCCTTTGCTTTTGAAATGAACTTCAAAGTATTTTTTATGATTGAGATCGTTTAAAGTATCCCGCGTGTAGGTAACATCGTACTTACCCATATCCGTAGCGATACCTCTGAACAACGTTGTGTTTTCTGCAGGCTTTCCAACGATTTTATTACTAGCTTCTGTGTCAGGCAACGTAGAGATGCCAGTAGTGTTCCAGCTTAAAATTTCTTTCTTACTGGATGATATTAAAATGCCCAGCAAAACCAGCCCGAAACCAACATGCGCAATCGCTGCACCGGAACGTTTTACATTGCCCTTAAAGCCAAGCCAGATATAGCTTGCATTGGCAACAACAGAATACACTGCGGCAAAAATGGCAACATGAATAGCGCCTAAAAACCCAAAGCCTTTTTTATCGTAATTAATGTTACCAAACACGCTTATCAACACACTAATTATTAGCGCAATAATTGTTGGAACAGCTATCTTTTTTATAAAGAATTGCCTGTTTGTGTTTTTGTATTTTAAGTATTGAATAACAGCAGTAAGCACACCAATGATGATGGCGATGAACACCTGGATGCGGTTGTACGAAAATTCGGCATCTTCCGATTCTGCCATTTTTTTATCAAACACTTTATTGATAACTGGTAAAGAGGTTTGGCTAATGATAAGCACTGCCGATAAAAAGAAAACCAGTGCACCAATAAACATCCAGAACTCACGACTGTAGGTGCTTTCTTCTTTATGGATGGTAGGGATAGAAGTATCCTGATTTAACTGAATGCCAAAAGCGACTACAAAACCCAGCAATGAAAACAGCCAGATTCCGGCAACTACATTTTCGTGCAAAAACAAAGACAGAACGAGAATGAGAGCAACCAACCCGGCAATGATTAGTTTGCCATTTCTTTTCGCTTTTACAAATGGTGGCAGCCAAGTAAATACACTTAAAAACAGAAGGAGTTGTCCGTTCATTCCCGCACTGGTAAAGGCGTGAACCGAAGTATCGCCTAATATGCCACTTCGCGTTAAAAAAGTTTCATATAAAACAAGAAGAAAAGCAAGCGTAAAAAATAAGTATGTGCTTTTTAATGAGTAGCCGCTGTGCCGGTAAATTAATGCCGTATGCACGCCTGCCACCATTATAAGCCAGGGCACAAGTGATGCGTTTTCTACAGGGTCCCATGCCCAATATCCACCAAACGTCAGGCTTTCGTAAGCCCAGGCAGCCCCCATCATGATGCCCAACCCAACAACAGCCATAGAGAACAAAGCCCATGGCATTACTGATTTTACCCAGCTCTGGTCTTTCGTTACCAAACCGGCATACGCAAACGCAAATGGAACAACGGTGGAAGCAAATCCTAAGAATAAAATGGGTGGATGAATCACCATCCAATAATTCTGCAACAACGCATTCAATCCCGAACCATCTTTCAAAACAGAAAGATAATCGGCACGAATGCCGCCGGTGTTGATGTCTCTGAAAAAAGGTGCATCATCCAGCAACCCTTCGTTGCGCAGCAACACAAACGGATTGCTGCCCACTTTCACATTAAAAATATAAATGCCCAGCAGCATGGTAGCGAGGCAAAACTGCGCAAAAGAAATAACCGTCATTACCGGCGCTTCCCACCGCTTTACGCGCCGGATAATCAGCCAGCCGAGTACACAATGCCAAAACGTCCACAGCAAAAAGCTGCCCTCCTGTCCTTCCCACAAACAACTGAACACATATTGAAGTTGAAGTGTTTTATCGCTGTGCTCCCACGCATATTTATACTCAAACAAATGGTTGGCAAGAATGTAATAAATGCAACCAATGATAGCAATTACTGAAACGGTTTCTACAGCAAAAGCAGTTCGCGCAATGCGAAGCCAGCTTTGCTTCTGTAAGAAATCTTTGGTTTTGTAAGTAAAATAAAACGAAAGGGTAGCCACCAGGGAAGCCGAGAGTGCAAGCAGTGCAAAGAAATGACCGAACTCGCCTGGTAATAAATGTTCACCAATATACTTCATCCGTTTGTTTTTGTATTAATTCATGGCTTGCTGGTTCAGGTTTTGCTTTATCGCACTCGGATCGTCTTTGTATTTGGAAGGACATTTTATTAATATGCCTTTTTGGTCGTGAATCTGAAACACGCCATTTTCCATTTTGCCTTTCAGCACAATGCGTTCGCTTTTTTCCATGTCGTAAGGCTTTTCATAATAGTACGCTACTTTCATTCTATCGCCCAATGTATCAGTTGCTTCAAAGGTTAGATAATTTGGATTTTTTGCGGCATCATATTGTACCGTGCTCTTGTCTAATTTCGCAATTACAGTAACGGTTTTTCCCTTTTTCTGCCTGGCAGAAGCAATGGTTTCGTAACCCGTAACATCTGTAATCATACTAATTAAAGCACCAATGGCAATGGCAACGAGAACCAGGGCAACAATATGAGATTTTTTCATGGAAAACGTTCAGTGATTCATTTACAAAATTATGGCAAAAACAACCTCAAGCCTCCTATTGCTCTTTCTTTTGAAGAACTCATTTGTTAAATCGCAGCAAAGCTCCCATTTTGGTATTGTTGCTACTTTCATCAAAAGCAAAAGGCTACAAACTTGATTCATACAAATAAAGTTTATAGCCTTTCTTACTTAACTGTATAACAAAAATTACCTGCCGCTTTTCTTTACCATTTCTTTCAATTCACTGTTGAAATCTTCTGCGATTGCCAATTCTTCCAATGTAATGTGCATCCGGTAATTCCAGTAATAATGAGGATTGGCAGGAACGTTAATGCGTTCTTCCTGCGGATTGGCTCTGCGTAACTCGCCATCAATTCCCATCAAATCCTGCCACTGAAAAATGCTCCACATAGCGGGCGAATACAAATGTTGTTCGATAATTTGCTTATTAATCCACGGCTCGCAGTAAAAAGGTGCTTCACCGTTCTGTCCAAGCTGGTGATTGTAAAAATTTTGAGTAACAGTTCTGTCTTCTTCCCACCAGCCGCGAATGGTGCTCATATCATGCGTGGAGGGCATCACAACACTTAGATAAGGCGCAGCAGCAAGGTTGGTAAACTGTGCCTGTTCGTTTTTTGGCATTCGCTGCACTTCTAAGCTAAGTAAACCCAAATCCTGCATTACGCGCGGCACGCTGGTTGGCACCAAACCCAAATCTTCTCCGCAAATCAGCATGTTAGTTTCTGCTTTAAAAACGGGCAGCTTCTGCATCGCTTCACCGCGCCAAAATTCGTTCTGACGTTCGTAGAAATAGTTCAGCGATAAATAATACAATTGGGTTTTTGCATAATCGTCGAGATGCTGATAGGAAGCTGTTTTTTCCATTCCGAAACGGAAGTGAAACAATTGTCCGTTTGAATCTTTTTCTTCAAATAAAATTACATTACTGATAAGGTCGAAGAGAATTTGCTTCAGCCTGTTGTTTCGTTCATTTTGTTGTTGCAGGGCAAACCATGTTTCTGCACGTTTTTGAGTGTTTACTTCAGGTTTTAAGCTATAGGTATTGTTCTCTTCTTTGTTTAAAAAAGTATCTTTTGCATATTGCTGTTGGTCGCCAAAAAAATCGTTTACAACATGGTCATTTATAAAAGGCTTGCAATAACGGTTGTAATCAAAATGAATATTCCATTGAGCAAACTCGTCAATGTGTACCGGCAAAGCAGGAACAAAGTGTCCCATGATGCCTTCCACCGATTCTAAAGGAATGCTCCAGATGCGGAAAAAACCCAAAATATGGTCAATTCTAAAAGCATCAAAATAGTGGCTCATTTGCTGCAAACGTTGCTTCCACCAGGCAAAACCGTTTTGCTTCATCTGCTGCCAGTTGTAGGTTGGAAAGCTCCAGTTCTGACCTTTTACGGCAAATGGATCGGGTGGCGCGCCAGCTTGCATATCCATGTGAAACAGTTGCGGATGCTGCCATGTGTCGGCACTGTTGCGCGCAATGCCAATGGGAATATCGCCTTTCATTACCATGCCCTGGCTGTGCGCATATTCGGTTGCTGCTTTTAATTGCAGGTGCAAATGATATTGTACGAAATAATACATGCCTGCTCTGTCGCTCTGTTCGGGCGATTGGAGCAATGTTTCAACAGCTTCAGCATCGTATGTTTTGTGTTCTTTCCACTTAGTAAAATCAGCCGTGTTGTTAGCATCTCTTAAGCAACAAAAAGCTGCATACGGCACTAACCAATGCTGATTATTTTGAAAGAAAGCCTTATAATCTTCCGATGCTAATGTGGTTTCTTTTTGTGCGGGGTAAAGCTCATGAATGATCTTCCATTTCAAATCGTTCACCGCTTCATAATCAACTTCAGGTAAAGCATTCAGTCGTTGTGCTTCTTCTTTATACGGCTCTAATAAGTGTTTGTTTTCTTCACCTGCAACTTGTTCCAAATTTAAGTACATAGCGTGTAGAGCAAAAGCGGAAATAGATGCATAAGGATAAGAATCAACCCATGTTTTGGTAGCCGTAGTATCGTTCACAGGCAACAGTTGAACCAGTTGCAAGCCCACGCTTTTACTCCAGTCAACCAATTTCTTTATATCGGTAAATTCACCGCATCCAAAGCTGTTTTCGCTACGCAAACTAAACACTGGAATCACTACACCTGCGCCCTTCCATGTGTTATCGGGTGTACGGATGAAACCATCGTTTACAACCATTTCAGTACCTTCATCAAAGGCATTTGAGAGCACGCGGTTATCACCGTTTTCTAATTGTACAATCTCTCTCCTTTCAACATTGTAAATGCCGTATTTATAATGTACCGGAATTTCGTTTTGCGCGACACTGATTTTAATTTGCCAGTCATTTTCGCCTTCAGCTTTGTTTAATAGCAAAGGTTCGCTTGTGTTCCAATGCATCAGCGAATCGGCACTTCCTGTAAGGCAAACCGCCTGACCCTGCACTAACAACGGCGCTTTTACTTTGAAAAGGTGCGTATAAGTTTGCGGCTCTTTACTTTCAAAAGAAGGCTTATTGTTTTTAAAGAGAACATTGGTGAATGGCTTTGTAAAAAAAGCATTGTCGTAATATCCTTCAAAATCCCACGCATCAATGAAAGCAACATTTTTGTTTTTATAAGAAGAAGGCGTTAGTTTTTTATCCCTGCCACCTTCATGTACAAAACTGCCGTCTTCTTCCTTCAGTAAATAATGGTAAACCACATCTTCTGTCAACTCGTTTTCATCTGCAGTAAGTTCAGCCGTCCAATGCTGCGAATCTAAAAACTGCATTGGCAAAGCGGCATTTGGATCACCATTACCAAACAACGGATGTTCAGCCGTAATGTATAAGCTTTGTCCAGGCTTGGTGTAATAATTTATAATAAAAGTAACCTGGAAGGTTTTGGTTTCGTTCGTATTTGTTACTTCTTCTATTGCTTTTTCTTCGTTAGCATCAGTTGTCATTTCTTCTTCAGTAGAAGCAGGAGTTTTCGTTTCTTCTTTAGCAATATCAATGGCTTCTTCTTTATTTACTGTCTCTTCAGTTTCACTCTGAGTTTTTGCCTGGTGTTGTCCCACTTCTCCATGATGAACCAAACGATGTACAACCGCTTCGTTTTTTTCCTCCGCAACCGTTACCGGTTCTGTTTGCTCAACGACTTCATGTGCCACATCCGATTTTGTTGTGCTTGGTGGCGCAACCGGCTCTTGTTGCTGAGTCGTTTCTTCTGAAACAGGTGCTTTTGGTTTTGCCGTTTTTTTTGCCGGTTTCGCTTTTTCAGGTGCGGGCACAGTTTCTTCCTGTGCTTCCGGCTGAGGCGCAGTAGCTTTCTCTTTTTTCGACCTTCTTTTAGCGGTTTCCTTTTCTGGTTTTACAGATGTATCGTCGTTGGTTGTATCAGTTGTCGTTTCTGTGTTGCGCTGGGGCGCCGTTGCATCATTGCCTGCTTCTTCCTGTACAGATGTCTTCTTTTTTCTGCCCGGCTTTTTTTTCTCAACAGGTGGATTGTTCTCTGAATCTGGGTTGGGGTTTAACTGCGGGTCTTTTTTTTGTCGTGCCATCAGGTTATTTTTTTGAAGCTGCGAAAATAGGAAAATACGGTTTATACTTGCAGCCGCATTGAATTGAAGGACTTTTGAAGCCCTCACGCCGGTTATAAACAATCTACCTCGATTCCATTTTTTCCTTTTTGTTATGAAACAAAACAAGCAAGCTGCCTTAGGTTTTATTTTTATTACTTTATTGATTGATGTTACCGGCTGGGGCATTATTATTCCGGTGATGCCGAAGCTGATTGAAGAATTGATACACGGCAATGTAAGCGATGCAGCACGTTATGGCGGCTGGCTGAGTATGTGCTACGCCATCATGCAGTTGCTGTTTGCGCCTGTACTTGGCAACCTGAGCGATAAGTATGGCAGGCGGCCTGTGCTTCTTTTTTCCCTGTTCGGATTCTCGATAGATTACCTGTTTCTTTCCTTTGCGCCCACCATCTTTTGGTTGTTCATTGGCAGATGCATTTCCGGCATTACCGGTGCTTCGTTTACTACGGCAGCGGCTTACATAGCTGATATCAGCAACAACGAAAACCGCGCAAAAAACTTTGGGATGATTGGCGCTGCCTTTGGTTTGGGCTTTATTATTGGTCCTGTAATCGGTGGTGTTCTGGGGCAATGGGGGCCACGGGTTCCGTTTTATGCGGCTGCCATTTTGTGCGCGCTCAACTGGCTGTATGGTTATTTTATTTTGCCCGAATCTTTGGATATACAACATCGCCGTCCATTCAATTGGAAGCGAGCCAACCCCATTGGTTCTTTTAAATTACTAACAAAGCATCCTTCATTAAGCGGACTTGTGGTTTCGCTTACTTTAATTTACATCGCTTCTCATGCCGTGCAAAGCAACTGGAGCTTTTTTACCACGTATCAATTCAAATGGGATTCGCACATGATTGGTTATTCGCTTGGCATGGTTGGCTTGGTAACTGCGTTGGTGCAAGGCTGGTTGATTCGTTACATCAATCCTAAATTAGGCAACGAAAAAAGTGTTTATGTTGGACTGGGTTTGTATTCGATAGGAATGATCCTGTTTGCTTTTGCCACAAAATCATGGATGATGTTTGCCTTTTGCGTGCCTTATTGTTTGGGCGGCATTGCTGGTCCTGCTTTGCAAGCCATCATTTCCGGGCGCATACCGCCGAATGAGCAAGGCGAATTGCAAGGTGCGCTCACCAGCTTGATGAGCGCAACATCTATTGTAGGACCTGTATTGATGACATCTTTGTTTTATTATTTTACCAATAAAAGTTCTCCGGTTCAGTTTGCAGGTGCGCCGTTTGTGTTGGGAGCGGTGTTGCTTATTATCAGCACATGGTTAGCCAAACGAAGTTTAACTGTAACAGAGAAATAGCAATTCACTTCTACATTTCATAGCACAAATATTGTCAGGTATGTTTTCTTTTACAGGAAAAATGTATCGCAATGAAAATACCAGATGCTAACCAATTGCGCGGGTGGGACGAAGCTACCATCGAAAAACAAAACATTACGTCTTTGGTATTGATGGAACGCGCTGCACAACAATGCACGGACTGGATAGCCGATCATTACAAATTTGGGCAAAAACAAATCCTGATTATCTGCGGCAAAGGCAACAATGGCGGCGATGGTTTGGCGATTGCACGGCAATTGCAACAAAGAGGTTTTAATACAAATGTTTTTATTGCCGATTGGGACGAAAAAGAAAGTAATGATTTCAAAAAAAACAAAGAAAGACTACAACAAACTGATGTAAAAATTTCATTCATTAAAAGTGAAAATGAGTTTCCTAACATCGATGCCAACAGCCTTGTAATTGAAGCCCTGTTTGGTTTTGGCTTGAATCGAAAGCTGGAAGGAAATCATGCGGCACTTATCAATTACATCAATCAACAAAACGCTATCGTTATTTCCATTGATGTTCCCGCAGGCATGTTTACAGATGCCACATCAAAAGGAAACGTAATGGTGAAAGCGGCAACCACACTCACGTTTCAAACTTTGAAGCTGTGTTTTTTAATGGCTGAAAACGCCGATTATTTTGGCGATGTTCATGTGCTTTCCATCGGCTTGAACCAAGAGTTTGAAACCACTTTGCAATCGAAGTTTGTTTTTACCGATATTTCAATGGTGTCTTCTTTTTACAAAAAAAGAAAACAATTTTCCAATAAAGGCACGTATGGCCATGCGTTGCTGGTAGCAGGCAACGAAGGCAAAGTTGGTGCTGCTGTTATGTGCGCAACTTCTTGTCTGCGTTCGGGCGTGGGCTTGCTTTCCTGCTCTTTACCACCGAACGATTTTGCCATTCTTCACACTGCTATTCCTGAAGCCATGATGATAGAACGTGGCAAAGAAGATGATGTTTCCAAATATAGTGTGATTGGCGCGGGACCTGGTTTGGGTAAAGAAGAGGCCACAACTTTGCTTTTGCACAAATTATTGCAACAATTTAAAAAGCCGATGTTGATTGACGCCGATGCGCTGAACCTTTTAGCTGAACATGAAGATTGGTGGAAAGATGTGCCGCAGGGTTCTGTTCTTACACCACATCCAAAAGAGTTTGACCGCTTGTTTGGTGAAAGCGGCGATGATTTTGAGCGAATGAACAAAGCAGTTGAAAATAGTGGCAAAAACAAAGTTATCATCGTTTTAAAAGGTGCTTATACATTAGTAACCGATGGAGAAAGGTCTTATTTCAACAGCACCGGAAACAATGGTTTGGCAACGGGCGGTTCGGGTGATATTTTAACGGGATTGATTACGGGTTTGCTTTCACAGCATTATGAACCTTTTGCAGCGGCTATTGTTGGCGTTTACCTGCATGGCTTAGCTGCCGATTTGTGTTTGGATGAACAATCGTTTGAAAGCTTGTTGCCAATGGATGTTGTGCAACATTTCGGAAAAGCATTTAAGCAATTACAAAATGAAAAAGGGGCTTAAGACTAAGCCCCTTTGTACCCTTCATAAACAATCCATACCCCTATGGAAAGAAATTTATAATTAGTTGATTTGATCGTTGTCTGCTGCAAACGTATTCCACAAATAATTGTGCCACCTTCTTATTTAGACGAAAATACAGTTTTTTTAGGTAAATGGTTTTTCATCTAAAAGCTTTTTAATGGGAAATTAATTAACGCCTATATTTGTCCAATTTCATTTACAAATTTCTTATTCTTTCCATTATTATTTGCGTATGGAACATTCGCTTTTTTATGCGGTGCCGCTGATGGGTGCCATTGGTTTAATTTACACGTTTCTAAAATTCAATTGGGTTTCCAAACAAGATGCAGGTGATAGCAAAATGCGCGAAATCAGCACTTACATTGCTGAAGGTGCAATGGCGTTTCTGCGAGCTGAGTGGAAAATTTTAAGCTATTTCGTAATCATAGTTGCCATCCTATTAGCCGTTATGGCGCAAAGCAATCCGGCTTCTCATTGGTCAATAGCAGTTTCATTTATTATCGGCGCTATAAGCAGCGCGTTAGCTGGTTTTATCGGTATGCGTGTTGCTACCAAAGCCAATGTACGCACGGCACAGGCGGCAAAAACAAGTTTATCAAAAGCACTGAATGTTTCGTTTGGTGGTGGCTCAGTAATGGGTCTTGGCGTTGCCGGACTTGCCGTGTTGGGATTGGGAAGTTTGTATTTGGTTTTGCATCATTTTTTTGCACAAGGTAAGGCTGCCAATTCCGAAGAAATGGTACGCACGATAGAAGTGCTAACCGGCTTTTCACTCGGTGCCGAATCCATTGCTTTGTTTGCAAGAGTTGGCGGCGGCATTTATACCAAAGCTGCTGATGTAGGTGCCGATTTGGTGGGCAAAGTTGAAAAAGATATTCCTGAAGACGACCCGCGCAACCCAGCAACGATTGCAGATAATGTGGGCGATAATGTGGGTGATGTGGCTGGCATGGGCGCCGATTTGTTTGGCTCGTATGTGGCTACCGTTTTGGCAACAATGGTGTTAGGACAAGAAGCCGTTTCAGAACATGATAATTTCGGCGGCTATGCTCCCATTCTTTTGCCAATGACAATCGCTGGTGTAGGCATTTTGTTTTCTATCGTTGGAACTTTGTTTGTAAAAATCAGCGACACTGCAGGCATTAGCACCGCTCCCGTACAAAGAGCCCTGAACATGGGCAACTGGGGTTCTATCATTTTAACAGCAATTGCTTCTGCTTTTTTGGTATATTATATTTTGCCCGATGCTCCGGTTTATCTGCAAAGAGATTATATTCAAAACAATCCTCCAAAATTCATTGAAGGAGCAACCGCCATTACGCGCAACGGCGTGCTGGGTGCGATTCTTACCGGTTTGGCAGTAGGCACATTAATGAGCATCATTACCGAATACTATACAGCGATGGGCAAGCGCCCTGTAATGACGATTATTCGTCAGTCAGGAACAGGCCATGCTACCAATATTATTGGTGGTTTGGCAATTGGTATGGAGTCAACCTGTTTACCTATCCTTGTATTAGCCGCTGGTATTTATGGTTCTTATTCTTTCGCCGGTTTGTATGGTGTTGCCATTGCAGCCGCGGGCATGATGGCTACAACAGCCATGCAGCTTGCTATTGATGCGTTCGGACCGATTGCTGATAACGCAGGTGGCATCGCTGAAATGAGTGAGTTGCCTAAAGAAGTTCGTGAAAAAACAGATGTGCTGGATGCGGTAGGAAACACAACCGCTGCTACCGGAAAAGGCTTTGCCATTGCATCGGCGGCGTTAACAGCGCTCGCGTTGTTCGCAGCTTATGTAGGCGTTATCAATCACAATGGTTACAAAATGATTGGCATTGATATTTACAAAGCGCGCGTGTTGGCTTCGTTATTTATTGGTGGAATGATACCATTTATCTTTTCATCGCTTGCCATTCGCGCGGTTGGCGAAGCGGCAATGGCAATGGTGCAGGAAGTGCGTCGTCAGTTTCATACCATACCAGGCATTATGGAAGGAACCGGCAAACCGGAGTATGATAAATGCGTTGCCATTTCTACGAATGCTTCCATTAGAAAAATGATGTTGCCCGGTGCCATTACCATTATTTCTCCTTTGCTGATTGGCTTTTTGTTAGGCCCTGAAGCGTTGGGTGGATTTTTAGCAGGCGCAACGGTTAGCGGTGTGCTGATGGGCATCTTTCAAAATAATGCCGGTGGCGCGTGGGACAATGCAAAAAAGAGTTTTGAAAAAGGAGTTGAAATCAATGGAGAGATGTTTTATAAAAAATCAGAGCCGCATAAAGCTTCTGTAACTGGCGATACTGTTGGCGATCCGTTTAAAGATACCTCTGGACCTTCGATGAATATTTTGATTAAGCTGATGTCCATTGTATCTCTCGTGGTAGCACCAACACTGGCGCATGTTTGGCGCAATAAAACATCAACCAATTCTACCCAAATTAAAAAAGAATTCCGCTTGGAAAAAGCGGCAAAAACAAATGCGGGCTTAGCGAATACGGTTTCTTATAAATGATGAATGAATATTTCAGTAAATAAAAAACCTGCGTTGAAAACAACGCAGGTTTTTTATTTGAAAAGTATTAATAGCGAATTAAATTTAATCAACAACTATTAAAAAGAAAAGTTTCATTTTGTTCAATTTTTATTTCGATAAAGCAATATGAGTATTATAATAATTAAAGAGTTGATCTGTTCTTTTTATTACAAGGTCAGAATAATCATCTAAACTCATACCTGATGTAAATGCTCCGCCACCTGAATATTTATCTTGTAAGATTACGAGGACAAATTCCATTTCCGATTTTGTAAATTTCAACCAATTTTTTTGCGCATCAATTAAGAACTTTTTGTCTGCTGAGTCAAGTATTCTCATTAGTTTTCGATAGTACTTGTTCATCAACACGTCGTACCCATTTGTCATTTCGCTAACTGTAATCTTTGTTCCAAGGATTGTATAATCTATATCATTTCTTCTATTAGCAATGTGTTGTAATTTAAAAGTATCAACAGAATATTCTACAGCTTCATCTGTAATATCTTTCTTGATTAAAGATTGCCTGAACTTGATAGCTTCTTTATCCACTTCTGCTTTAATCTTTTTAAGTACATCAGGTGTTATTTCCGAAGATTCTTTTTGACAAAAGGAACAAACATTCAAAAACAAGTAAAGTGTCAGAATGATTATTTGCTTCATCTTAGTTTGAACTTCTCACAAACACAGTCTCACTTGCATTTGTTTACTGCCCTGCATCCCCCGGATTAACAAATGGAGTTGAATCTTTTCCAATCGCACCGTTCTCAGGAGCAGCAGGTTGTTTGCCATTGTAAGCTTTGTCCATCTGATCCATCATTTGCAACAGGCTTTGTGTTTGCTGCAGGTCGTAAGCCATATTCTCGGCATCGGTCCCGGTAAGACTGTTGTAATATTTTAGCTGTTGCTGCAAATCGGTTTTTACGCTTTTTGCAACTTTAGTAGCAAGCGTTTTGTCTTCTGCACGATAGCAAGCTTCAAGGAACATTAAAGCAATACGATTGTGCTCATTGTTGCGCGAAACCATACCATACGGAAAGTTGCTTTGCAGCATCATTTTGTCTGTTTTTTCTAAAACTGCTTTGGCATCATCTTTCCGGTTTTTGGCGGCTAAATCCAGCGCCAGTTCTGCATCAGCGCGGCGAATGATATTTAGATGCCTGCGGTTTTCTTCGTCATAATAAACATTGAAAATATTGGCATTTCCAAACCCGAATTTGTTCATCACCTTGTCAAACATCCAATCGGTATTTACCGGCGAATTTTGTACGGGAATCAGGCGATAACTCAAACCATCTCTTCTTATATAACTACCAAAACCCAATTCGCCATAGGGCGTTGTAAAGTAAATAGGCCGTTGCCATTTATTGGCGGCAATAATGTTCAGCATTGCGAGATCGCCTTTGTACAAAGCATTTTTGGGTATTTCAAAATCCACAGCATTTACCACGCTATCATTTTTATTTACCGTGCCATTGCTTCTTACCAAAACTGCGTCAACGGGTAACGACACTTTCTTGGCGGGAAACAAATAATAGCCACGTTCGTCCTGGTTTGCATCATTGCCCACATAATCTTTCATCATTGTGTACAGGTCGTAATACTTGTTATTATTATCATAGCCAGGCGCAGGCTTGTACACCGAAATGTCTCTCGTTCTGCCTTCGATTTGTTTTGCCGACCAGATCACATCAATGGGCATGCTATTGTTCACGCGGTAACGAAACTGGTTGATGTACCAATCAATGCCTAACAAACTTGTGTTGATAACCCGAATGTCGGGACGTATGCCTTCCACTTCCTGCGCATACCAAAGCGGGTACGTATCGTTATCGCCAAACGTAAACAAAATGGCGTTGGGCGCACAGCTAACTAAGTAATCTTTGGCAACATCGCGGGCAAGTTGCTTGCGGCTTCTGTCGTGGTCGTTCCATTCCTGTTGCGCCATCAAAACCGGAACCGCCAATAAGCAAATCACAGTTGCGGCAATGGCTGCCGTTCTCTGGTTAATTTTCTTGGCCAACCAATCATTCACCTGCAACACGCCAAGCCCGATCCAAAACGCAAAAGCGTAGAAAGAACCGGCATACGCATAGTCTCGCTCACGCGGCTGAAAGCCGGCTTGGTTCAAATAAATAACAATGGCAAAGCCCGTCATGAAGAAGAGCAGGAACGTAACAAAAAAGTCGTCGCCCCGCCGCTTATACTGATAAAACAAGCCAATGAGACCCAATATCAGAGGCAATGCAAATAAAGTATTATGCGCCTTGTTGTTTTTTAAACTATCGGGCAGCTTGCTCTGGTCGCCCAGCATCATGTTATCAACTGCATTTACGCCGGTTATCCAGTTGCCATCGCGTTTATTGCCCAAAAACAAACCTTCAATATCATCCTGCTTGCCGGCAAAATTCCAAAGGAAATACCGCAGGTACATAAAGTAATTTTGATACGCCACAAAAAACTTGATGTTGTCCCCCCAGTCGGGCGCTCGTTCATACGTGCCATCTTTGGTTTTGCCTATATTGGCAAACATGGCGTAATAATCAGCGTGGTTCTGTTCGTTGCTGGCATCCCACATGCGCGGAAACACCATTTTATCTTTCGGCAGATACACATAATGGCCATCTTTGCCCGACTCGATGTATTTGTCTTTTCCATCTACCTGGCTCTTTTGGTATTTGGTAGAAGTTTCTAAATATTGAATGATATCAGCCGTAAATTTTTGTCCGTATAAAATGGGGAAATCGCCGTATTGGTCACGACCGAGATAACCTACCAAACTCATAGGATTGTCCACATTAAACATATCCACCGCAGGGTCGGCATTGCTGCGAATCATGGTGGTAATATAGCTGCTGTAGCCAATTAGCATAAATGCCAAACACCACAAGCCAAGACGCAAGTAACCCCATCCACGCCGGGTTGCGTAACGTAAGCCCCACCAGATGGCAATGGCAAGTAAAATAAAGAATACAGTAAAGCCTGAAAAGAAAGGAAGACCGACATTATTCACAAAGAAAATATCGAAATAACCCGCGGCTTTTACCGACAACTGAATCACACCAACCTGTACGATGCCTGTTACCACGCAGCCGATAATGAAGAAGATATAAGCTCCGCCATAATATTCTTTTTTGTTTTTACCAAGCGATTCAATCGCATATAAAAGACCAATGGCAATGAGCGCTCCGAATATCATCAAACCAGCAACGATATTGTCGCTTAATGCAACATCATCGCCGTAACGTTGCTGAATGTTAGCGGCATATTCGTTCAGTAAATTGTTTTCACCACGGCTTCCCAGCCACGCACCAATGAACGCCAGCACACCGCCAACAATCACTACACGAATGAAATATTTGCGAAGCAAGGCATAATTAAATGTTGGCTGTTTGCGGAAGTAATACACCATCACAATGGCAGGGATGGTAAGCAATCCTAAAAGGTGAACCCCAATTGACAAGCCCATCAAAAAAAAGATGAATACAATCCAACGGTCGGCTCCGGGTTGATCAGCATTGTGTTCCCATTTTAACATTGCCCAAAAAATAAGTGCTGTAAAAAAAGACGACATGGCATACACTTCGCCTTCTACCGCGCTGTACCAAAACGAATCGGTAAAGGTATAAGCCAGCGCTCCCACAATGCCAGCACCCATGATGCTGATGATTTGTCCGGTTGTCAAGTCTGCCACGCTTCCTTTCTGCACAATGCGCCGCGCAAAATGCGTGATGCTCCAAAAGGTAAACAAAATGGTAAACCCACTTGCCAGCGCGCTCATAACGTTTACGGCTTTGGCTGCGGTCATTGGGTTATCGCCAAACAAAATGATAAAGAAACGCCCGAGCAAGATGAACAGTGGTGCGCCCGGCGGGTGCGGAATTTGAACTTTAAAACAACTGCTTACAAACTCGCCGCAATCCCAAAGGCTGCCGCCTGCTTCCGCCGTTAAAATATAAACCATGCAGGCAATAAGGCATACAGCCCAGCCCGTAATGTTGTTCACCCGTTTAAAGTTCATGTTATATAGCAGTTTTTATAAAAACGGGCAAACATAATGGAAAGAGTTGAAACACTTTTCGCAACCTTAGATTTTAAGAATTGATTGATAAATCGGGAGCTTCTAATGGCAGGATTTGAACTGATAAAGGAAGAAAAATGGGAGGGTGCTGGAGCTTTGTTACAATGAAATTATGTTTGAGCTTATATTTTGCTTTTGCACGTTAGCTCTTGTAAGAGTAAGCAAGGGTAAAACGCAACCTGCCTGGTTCAAGAACCTGGCAGGTTGGAAAGTAAGAGTAAAGACAACTATATATTATTTTACTTTACCTGCGGCGTTTTCCAACACCACATTAGAAAGTACACCTGTATCGGCTTTCGCTGGCAGATGAGAACAGAAACCAAGGCCAACATAAAACGGAGCATCGAGGTGCAGTTGGATGGGTTCGCCTAACTGGTGCATGGGTTCACCGTGCATACTTACATAAATGGCAAAGGCATCGCCCTTTTTTTCTATCCCAATGCGCTGAGCGCTTTTTTCAGTAACCCTTTCTTCCTTCAGCATAGCGTTTGTTTCCGGGCGCCAGGCAAGGTGCATCAATCCGGCTCCGTGCAAGGCAACCATCGCTTCTTTAGAATCATCGTCCAGACTCTGGCGAATTATGACAACCGCTTTCCTATCACCATAACCTGCCGTGTCGGGAAAACTAACATCGGCAGCGAGAGATACATCGCCCGACATTTTCTTCCACAGGTAACGAAATTCATCACGTGTGTACCAGATGTTGTAACCGGCCGATGTAATAGTGTATTGCTTGGTGGTTGCGTTGTAGGATGATGAGCCGGGAACCAATGCTGCGCCTACATCGGTCTGCCCGGTAAAAATACCAATTGGTTTATTTTCAGTACGTGGAGTGCGGTGAAAATCGGGCGGAGGTGGTACTTGCTTATGGGTAGCCGAGCCTGGTAAAGACCAATCAGGTACGGTTATATTTTCAGATGAGGAAGACTGAGCAAAAGCATGGTTTGACAAAATACACAAAAACAAAAAGGCTACGGCAATAGCCATTGCTTTTGCGATGGCGCGTGAATATCCGTAACCAATAAAGCTCGTTTCAACTTGTTCTTTTACCATAACTTTCATAAATGCATTGTTTTAGTAGCTAAAATAATTATGGTAAAAATAAAATTCGTTTTATAACCACTGGCGGCTTTTATACTTATTTACAGTTGTGATGTAGAAATGTTGTGGTAAATGACTAACAGTAACACAATTAAAAATGCCAACCATTGTCGGCCGCCTTTTGGTTTTGCACGAAAATCGCTCTTGCAGGCGGCTTTGTGTGGAATGACGATGAGCCACGTTTAGTTTTGCGCATTTTCCATCTCTCCTACTATCTTCATTGTTTCAATGCTAACAGTGCAAACCTTTTGTAACAGGGCAATTACGTGTTCTTTGTAATCAGCAAAGCGATACGTGTTGAACTTCTCTGCAATGGTCGGGTCGCCCCATTTCTTTTCTTTGTACTGGTCGAGTATCCATTCCAAAGCGCTGAGGTTGCCTAATTTATATTGCCACGCTTCTTTGGGTATGCCGTGCAGTTCGGTGTTATCGTCAACCTGTATAATGCCTTCTCCTTTCAAAGCCAGCAGTTTGGTTTTGGGCTCTTTTTTATGGGCCACTTGTTTTTGCTCAAAAACAAATAGGGCAACGCTTTCATAGTTTATGTGCAGGTTCATCAATCTATTTCCCCAACTCTCCCATTGGTAAAAGTTATCGTACAACGGAATGGGAGGAAGCCCGCGTTTTAAATTCAACGCATATTTACTGCTGTAAGCAGGATGATGCAGCACCGCATATACATAACGAAAGATGGCTTCTTTAGTAATGATAGTAGCAGGCGGCACAACATCCATCAAAAATTCTTCGCGCAATTCGCGGCTGCCTGCATAACAAACGGGCGAAGAAGATTCGGGCTGGTGATAATGGTTGTTGAATAACTGCAATGCCCAATCGCTAATGAGTTGTGCGAATGATTGGTTATCCCACTGTATCGAATGCTTGTTGGTGTTGTGAAACTTCTTTCTTCCTTCATCAACAAACAGCTTCATTTTTGTTGACGCAATTGATGTCAAAAAAGCAGAAATCCATTCCTCTTTTTGTAAAGTAAAATCTTCTGTCGAAGGATTGAAAATGGCATGTTCTGTTTTGTCTTCTTTTGCTTTTTCGACAACCAAAGGAATCAATTGTTCCCAATCATTTTCACTTTGAAAATTGCTGTTTTGACGATCATCAAACTTTTGATTCTGAAATTCAATATTGTCCATTTTATATTCTGAAAGCCTTTTGTACGTTAGCTTTCAAACTTACGTTTTATTTTGGTTGGAAGCTATTTGATGATGTAACGTCGCCCAAAAAGTAAGCACTTGCCATTGCTATATAAAGACGTTGAAAGGGTTTCAAGAAGCATTTTATAACGCTTCGTAAGTTTCAATAAAGGATGTAATTGACTATGTACTTACGTTTGTTGAAGATGAGTAAAATTTGGGCAAAAACAAACTCTCACTAAGATTATATCTTTAAGCGAACCTGGCGCTTTTCCAGCCATCCGGCAATTTGAATGACCAGCAAAGAAATAATTATCGACCTCAAAAATCCGCCCCAGCTTTCATTTAAAAAAGTTGGAAAATGAAAATGGAAAATTTCAAACAAAGAGTACAAAATGTAGGGAATGAGATAACAAACCAATGTAACTGTTCCGGCGGGTTTGATAATATTGAACCACTCTTTTTTTTGTTTGATGTCAATAAGATAAATGGTAACAACAAACATCAAAACAGCGATACCTGTGCAGAAGCCAATCCACGAGGGTGTATCGTGAATTTTTGAAATGCCACCGAGTGGACGAGTCAAAAAACCAACCGCAAGATTTAATAAACCAAACAGGATTAAAAGTAACCACAGCTTGTTCATTTTGTTTTCACTCACTAGTTTTTTATACAAAACAAAAACAACCACGCCAGCCATCGTAAAAGCTGGCATAGAGCCGCTTCCCACAATCCAGATATAATGATGAACGGGCTCTAAGCCTTCTAACAAACCGGCTTTACCAGCAACAGAAAACAGAAAGAAAAACGCCCAGGAAATGACGCAAAACCAAACCTTTCCTTTTGATAACAAATACAAGGGTGCGCAAATTAAATACGACCATCCTAACAAACCTAAAATGCCATACCATTGTGGCTGCATAGGCAAAATCAGATGGTCTTTGTTTTCGCCTTTATATATTACTGCCATTGCTATCAGCAACACAAGTCCTAAGCTTTGCAAAAGCGTGCGGGTTGTTTTCTTTACTGTTCCATAATCTATCCAAATTAAAAAAAATGCAATCGTTATGATGATTTCCCAAACCGGTCGGGGTAACAAAGCTGTATCGCTGTAATTCTCAAGGTTTACGTGAAAGAAGCCCATAAGGAGCAGGGCAAGAGAACGAAGTAAAATGTAAAGAAGCAACTGCTGTCCGGTTTGACCGCGTTTCATCCTGTTTTGTAATGCAATGGGAATAGCCAAGCCGATGATAAAAAGAAACGCAGGAAAAATAGTGTCTGCAAAACCCAACGCATCTTCACTTGCTTTAGCATGTTTAATCCATTCGGGAACATTGTGAACGCCGTCAAAATCGTTCACAAAAATCATCAGAAACATAGTAACCGCCCGAAATACATCAATAGAATATAAGCGTTGCTGCGGCTGTTTCATACAAAGGCAATTAATGGTTTTTGGTTTTACTGCATTTTAAAACCATCCAGAAATTTCGTTGTAAAATTTCCTCTTCTGAAATCTTCATTTTGCATCAATTGCAAATGAAATGGAATGGTTGTTTTTACACCTTCAATAACATACTCACTTAAGGCACGATACATAGTATCAATTGCCTCTTCGCGGGTACGGGCTCTGGCAATGAGTTTGCCAATCATCGAATCGTAATACGGTGGTATTACATAACCTGAATACACATGGCTATCAACCCGAACACCATGACCACCCGGCGTATGCAACACAGTTATTTTTCCGGGCGATGGGCGAAAATCATTATAGGGATCTTCCGCATTGATGCGGCATTCAATAGCACATCCCTGCGGTTCATAATTTTTACCCGTAATTTTTTCGCCATACGCAATTTTAATCTGTTCTTTTACCAAATCAAAGTTCACTACTTCTTCTGTAACGCAATGCTCAACCTGGATGCGCGTATTCATTTCCATGAAATAAAAATTGCGATTCTTATCCACCAAAAACTCAATGGTACCAACACTTTCATAGTTAATGGCGCTTGCTGCTTTGATAGCAGCCTCGCCCATTTTCTGCCGCAATTCCTCCGTCATAAATGGTGAAGGACTTTCTTCAACCAACTTTTGATGACGGCGTTGAATCGAACAATCTCTTTCACTTAAATGACACACCGTTCCGTACTGATCCCCGGCCACCTGTATTTCAATATGGCGTGGCTCTTCCACAAATTTTTCCATATACACACCATCGTTCTTAAACGCAGCGCCAGCTTCAGCTTTAGCGGTGTTGTAAGCGCGTTCCATCTCATCTTCTTCCCACACAATGCGCATACCTTTTCCGCCGCCGCCTGCCGTTGCTTTTAAGATAATCGGATAGCCTATTTCTTTTGCCTGAGCCTTTGCTTCATCAACACTTTCCAGCAAGCCTTCGCCACCGGGAACCACAGGTACACCGGCTTTTATCATGGTTTCTTTTGCCGTTATTTTATCGCCCATGCTATTAATCATATCGGCAGTTGGCCCGATAAACTTGATGCCATGATCATTGCAGATTTTAGCAAACTTGGCGTTCTCGGCAAGGAATCCATAACCAGGGTGAACGGCATCAGCATTGGTAATTTCGGCTGCCGCCATAATGTGCGCAATGTTGAGATACGAATCTGCACTTTGCGGCTTGCCAATACATACGGCTTCATCGGCAAACTTTACATGCAGGCTATCTTTATCGGCGGTTGAATAAACAGCAACGGTTTTAATGCCCATCTCGCGACAGGTACGAATCACACGCAAAGCAATTTCGCCACGATTGGCTATCAAAACTTTTTTAAACACAGGAATTGAATTTGAAGATGAATCAATTTAAAAATGGAAATAAAAAAGCAATTTAAAAACGGAAATGCAGAACAACATTTTCATCTTTTTAAATTGCCTTACTTCAAAGTATTTATACTGGCTCAACCATGAATAGGGGCTGGTCATATTCAACCGGGCTGGCGTTTTCTACTAAAACTTTTACTATCCTGCCACTTACTTCACTTTCTATCTCGTTAAACAA
This sequence comes from Ilyomonas sp., assembly GCA_965277535.1. Lineage (GTDB taxonomy): Bacteria > Bacteroidota > Bacteroidia > Chitinophagales > Chitinophagaceae > Ilyomonas. The sequence continues at coordinate 635,979 of OZ255825.1, forward strand.
CTTCATTGCTTCAATAATGCAAACCACTTTGCCGGGTGTTATTTCATCTCCAACCTCTACTATAGAAGGCTTATCAGGTGATGATTTGCGATAAAACGTACCAATCATCGGGCTTTTTATAGTAATAAGATTGTCTGTTTTTGGCGTTGATGCTGACGCAGAAGCATCAGGAGATGGCGTTGGTAAAGAAGCTAATGTTGGCTGAACAGTAGTAGGCTGAAACTGAGACTGGGCAAGGGTTGCAGAAGATGTAGCAGACGTTTGTTGAACAGCGTCCGGCTTTTGTTTTATCGTAATTTTAAAGTCCTTGTCTTCAATGTGCAGTTCGCCAATATTGCTCTTGTTAACCGTTTTAATGAGTTCCTGAATTTGTTTAAAGTCCATAATACAAATGAATTAAATGGGTAAGCAAATAGGTTCGTTATTAGGAAGGCAAAGTAACCATTATTCTTTTACCCTTTCCACATACTCGCCGGTTTTTGTATTAACGCGAATCAATTCATTCTCATTCACAAATAAAGGCACCATAACGGTAGTTCCGGTTTCAACGGTTGCTGCTTTCAAAGCGCGTGTTGCTGTATCGCCCCGCAAACCAGGTTCGCAATACGTAATGCGCAAAACAATTTTTTCGGGAAGTTCAGCACCTATTGGCTGTTCGGTTTCCGTGTTGATAAATACAAACACTTCTGAACCATCTTTTAAAAATTGCGGTGCATCTATCATAGCTTCAGCCAATGCAATCTGTTCGAAGGTTTCATTGTCCATGAAGTTGTAGCCCGATTCGTCTTTATAGAGATATTGATAGGTTTTCTTTTCAACCCGAACCGGGAAAATGGTCTCGCCGCTGTTCCATGTTTTTTCAATTGTACGGTTGTTATCTACGCCTTTTAGTTTTGCCCAAACTTTAGCAGCGGCGCGTGCTGTTTTGTTTTCGCCAAAATCAACTATAGAATACAAGCTACCTTCTAATTTTAAAATCATGCCGCGACTAATATCAGCCGTTGTTGCCATTTCGTTTTTGTTTTGTAGTGGACAAAAGTAAGGCGTGTGTTGGATAAAAAGAAAAGAGATCGAGCTGGTGATGTTTCCATACAGGAAAAAGCCACTGCTTTGTTTTTGTGCAAAAAAGCTTTTTGTCCCGCATTTGTTTTTGCAGGAAAAATAAGCCTTTCACCTATTGATGTTTTGACAATACAAGATTCCTTAAAAATTTTTTAAAAAAAATTTGCTGAACAAATTAATTTGTTTTTCTTCGTAAGGCAATTATCAGTACTCCAATTTTCCTGAACATTCAACTAAGATGTTTCTGGTTTTGGTTCGCTGTTTTAAAATTTACTATTTTATTTTTTAAAGAAAATGAACATCTACGTTGGAAACCTAAACTGGGGTATGACCAGTGACGACCTTTACAATTTGTTTGCTACTTACGGCGAAGTAGTATCGGCAAAAATTGTTAGCGATAAGTTCAACAACAACCGCAGCAAAGGGTTCGGTTTTGTTGAAATGAGCGATGATGAAGCGGCGCGCACGGCCATCAGTAGTTTGAACGACACAGAAGTGTTGCAGCGAAAAATTATTGTAAACGAATCGGCTCCCAAAGCTGCAGGAGAAGGTGGATCAGGCGGTGGCGGTGGGTATAAAAAGAAACCTTATGGCGGTGGTGGTTCAGGCGGTGGCGGCTTTCGTGGTGGTTCTGGTGGAGGCGGCGGCTACCGTGGTGGCTCTGGCGGTGGCGGTGGTTACAAAGGTAACCGCGGTGGAAGTGGCGAAGGCGGTGGAGGATACAATCGCTATTAAAGTTTGGTTTTACACAAATAATTTAAAGTCTGGTGATGAGCCGGACTTTTTTTTGTTGACCAATAGTAGCCGGTTTTCTTATGTAAACAGCTAAGAAGATTTTTGTATTTGCTTAATTTTATTTGGTAATGATTTCCTCATTACTCATTTAAAACCATTCAATAATCGACATTTCTTAAATACTTTTTATATCAGATACTTTATTTATTTCTTCATCCAAGTTTTCAAGTTCCGTCTTAACTGCATTAGTAACATTCTTGTATCTTTTAAAACGATTGGAAATTTTCCCATCTAATGTTGAAGTATAAATATCATACTCAGTAATGGAATAATATCCGTATTAATGTAAACCTGTTAATGTTGATTTTCCTGAAACGCCAATTTGATCTTTTCTACTTACTATTCTAAACATATCGTATTTAGAATATGATTCGTTTAACGCCTTGTTTCATCCAACAGTAACAGAAGATTTTCGAAAATTGAGCTTCTTGTTTTTTTTAGGATCTATTAGAACTTTGTGAACTTTACTATTCAATGAATAATGTTTAGAAGAAGCTTCGAAAATATTAGCAGTGTCTTCTACAGTATAATTTACATTGTTTATTAATGATAGAATACCATAAATTAGGGCAAATGAGGCAGCGAGTAATTGACCGAAATTCGCACCAAAAATTTTGCTTAAAACCGAAACGATTGTACCCGCTGAAATCAAAGCTAATATTCCTGACCAAAGTGAAAGAAGCCTTTTTTTCTTCTATCTTTTAAGGGCAGTTTGTAAAAGCAGCTCTCTTTTGATTGTACAATTGATAACTAGTTGCTTTAAAGTTTTAATTTTTATTTTCCATAAAAACTTCTAAAAACTTAATTGAAGACAATTAATTCATTTATCAAAAACAAAAACGCCTCACTAAACAAATAGTGAGGCGTTTTAAATAAATATGGCAGCTACCTACTCTCCCAGGAAAACCAAGTACCATTGGCCATGAGGGGCTTAACTTCTCTGTTCGGAAAGGGAAGAGGTGAACACCCTCGGCAAAACCACCATAAAAAGATTGTTGACAATAGTCAACATAAATAAGATCATATTGGAAAAGCTGAATTATAAATATAAAAAATTAAAGCTTACGGGTAATTAGTACTACTCGGCTTTGCTGTTACCAGCTGTAGACCTGTAGCCTATCAACGTCATCGTCTTTGACGACCCTTAAAAGTAAACTCATCTTGAGGAAGGTTTCACGCTTAGATGCTTTCAGCGTTTATCCTGGCTGTACGTAGCTACTCGGCACTGCAGTTGGCACCACAACCGATTCACCAGCGGTACATACGACCCGGTCCTCTCGTACTAAGGTCATGTCCTCTCAATTTACTAGCGCCCACCACAGATAGGGACCGAACTGTCTTGCGACGTTCTGAACCCAGTTCACGTGCCACTTTAATCGGCGAACAGCCGAACCCTTGGGACCTTCTCCAGCCCCAGGATGTGACGAACCGACATCGAGGTGCCAAACCTTACCGTCGATATGAGCTCTTGGGTAAGATCAGCCTGTTATCCCCGGAGTACCTTTTATCCTTTGAGCGATGGCCCTTCCATACAGAACCACCGGATCACTTTAGCCTGCTTTCGCACCTGCTCGGCGTGTATGCCTCACAGTCAAGCACCCTTTTACTAATGCGCTCTATGTACGATTACCAACCGTACTGAGGGTACCTTTGCGAGCCTCCGTTACTTTTTAGGAGGCGACCACCCCAGTCAAACTACCCACCATGCAATGTTCTCCGTTAGGAGTTAGGTTCTAAACAACAAAAGGTTGGTATTTCAACGTTGACTCCACAATGCCTAGCGACACTGCTTCATAGTCTCCCAACTATCCTACACATTTGTTGTTCAAAATCAATGCAAAGTTGTAGTGAAGGTTCACGGGGTCTTTCCGTCCCGTGGCGGGTAACCGGCATCTTCACCGATACTACAATTTCACCGGGCTCGTGGAGGAGACAGTGTTCAACTCATTAGACCATTCGTGCAGGTCGGAACTTACCCGACAAGGAATTTCGCTACCTTAGGACCGTTATAGTTACGGCCGCCGTTTACTGGGGCTTCAGTCAGGAGCTTTGGCTTGCGCCGAACACCCTTCCTTAACCTTCCAGCACCGGGCAGGTATCAGGCTCTATACGTCATCTTACGATTTTGCAGGGCCCTGTGTTTTTGTTAAACAGTTGGTTGAACCATTTTACTGAGACCGCATCGCTGCGGTACGCTTTATCCCGAAGTTACAGCGTCAATTTGCCTAGTTCCTTCTCCACGGCTCACCCGAGCGCCTTAGAATACTCATCCCGTCTACCTGTGTCGGTTTGCGGTACTGGCTGCTATACTCGCTTTTCTCGGCAGAACTTTTATGGCTTTGCTTCCCCCGAAGGTTCGGCTCAGACGTACTATTCCGTCAGTACGTAGCCACCACGATTCTGCGTCACTTTTAATGTATAGCAGGTGAAGGAATATTAACCCTCTTTCCATCAGATGCCCCTTTCGGGTTTTCCTAAGGACCAGACTGACCCTGATCCGATTAACGTTGATCAGGAACCCTTAGACTTTCGGCGTTAAAGTTTTTCACTTTAATTATCGTTACTTATGCCTACATTTTCTTTTGAAACCGCTGCACCATTGGTCGCCCAACAGCTTCAACGCAGGTTTCAATGCTCCCCTACCACTCGCGCACTTAAGCTTGAGTTTAGAACTTCGGTTAGTAGTTTGATGCCCGATTATTTTCCGTGCAGGATTTCTCGACCAGTGAGCTGTTACGCACTCTTTAAATGAATGGCTGCTTCCAAGCAAACATCCTGGCTGTTATAGAAATCCCACCGCGTTTGATCAACTTAACTACTTATTAGGGACCTTAGTTGCTAATCTGGGTTATTTCCCTCTCGGCCACGGACCTTAGCGCCCGCAGCCTCACTCCCGTAGATATGTGTTAGCATTCGGAGTTTGTCAGGGTTTGGTAGGCGGTGAAGCCCCCTAGCCCAATCAGTAGCTCTACCTCTAACACACTTCAAAATACGAGGCTGTTCCTAAAAACATTTCGGGGAGAACGAGCTATCTCTCAGTTTGATTGGCCTTTCACCCCTATCCACAAGTCATCCCAGAACTTTTCAACGTTAATGGGTTCGGTCCTCCAGTGTGTGTTACCACACCTTCAACCTGCTCATGGATAGATCACAAAGTTTCGCGTCTACCCCCACTGACTAAGCGCCCTGTTTGGACTTGCTTTCGCTGCGGCTCCGTTAAATAAGAACTTAACCTTGCCAGTGAGGAGTAACTCGTAGGCTCATTATGCAAAAGGCACGCCGTCATGAATACATTGCTGTATCACTCCGACCGCTTGTAGGCGTACGGTTTCAGGTACTATTTCACTCCCCTGTTCGGGGTGCTTTTCACCTTTCCCTTACGGTACTGGTTCACTATCGGTGTCTGAGGAGTATTTAGCCTTACCAGATGGTGCTGGCAGATTCAGGCAGGATTTCTCCGGTCCCGCCTTACTCAGGATACTGCTCGTTACTGTTAATTTGTGCTTACGGGGCTATCACCCGCTATGGCTCTTCTTTCCAGAAGATTCAACTTGATAACAGCTTCTAAATGCAGTCCTACAACCCTTAATCGGCACGCCGAATAAGTTTAGGCTCTTCCCGTTTCGCTCGCCACTACTCGGGGAATCATTATTATTTTCTTTTCCTGCGGTTACTTAGATGTTTCAGTTCTCCGCGTTGGCTCTCTTTCGAGTATCATGTCTTCAACATGATGAGTTGTCTCATTCGGAAATCTACGGATATAATGCTCGTGTGCAGCTTTCCATAGCTTATCGCAGCTTACCACGTCCTTCATCGCCTCTCAGACCCAAGGCATCCACCATACGCCCTTATGTTGCTTTAAAAAAGTTGAAATTGTAGTGATGTTACCACCACTAAACTAATACTAGTTAATTTATAATTCGCTTTCCCAATATGTCAAAGAGCTTAATTATTGAAGTTTGAAAATTTAATAATAAATAGTAAACAGCAACTTCAGCAATTGTGATGATAATTTGGATTCGATCCAATGACCGTAAAGTCAATTATCAATATTTGTAAAGAACTTTTAGAAATAACCAATATTCAATTATTGTTAGTGGAGGATAACGGATTCAAACCGTTGACCCCCTGCGTGCAAAGCAGGTGCTCTATCAGCTGAGCTAATCCCCCTTTTTATGCTGCGAGGAATCAGCTTCGAGTTGCGAGCAAAAGCTCATAGCTCATAGCTCACAGCTTATACTTTAGTAGACCCGACCAGAGTTGAACTGGTGACCTCTACATTATCAGTGTAGCGCTCTAACCAACTGAGCTACGGGTCTGAACGGGCCAAACTAAAAAGCAAAGAACTTTTTGAAATAATATTAAAAGAAAAGGAAGCAACAGTGTGAAGTAGTAAACAGTACTCTAAAAAGGAGGTATTCCAGCCGCACCTTCCGGTACGGCTACCTTGTTACGACTTAGCCCCAGTCACCAGTTTTACCTTAGGCAGATCCTTTCGGTTACCGACTTTAGGTACACCCGGCTTCCATGGCTTGACGGGCGGTGTGTGCAAGGTCCGGGAACGTATTCACCGTATCATTGCTGATATACGATTACTAGCGATTCCAGCTTCATGCAGGCGAGTTGCAGCCTGCAATCTGAACTGAGAGAGGTTTTTTGAGATTAGCATCCTGTCACCAGGTAGCAGCCCTTTGTACCCCCCATTGTAGCACGTGTGTAGCCCTGGGCATAAAGGCCATGATGACTTGACATCATCCCCTCCTTCCTCACGTCTTACGACGGCAGTTTCAGTAGAGTTCCCAGCATTACCTGTTGGCAACTACTGATAGGGGTTGCGCTCGTTGCGGGACTTAACCCAACACCTCACGGCACGAGCTGACGACAGCCATGCAGCACCTTACGATCTGTGTATTGCTACAAAACAAGCTTTCACCTGCGGTCAGACCGCATTCTAGCCCAGGTAAGGTTCCTCGCGTATCATCGAATTAAACCACATGCTCCACCGCTTGTGCGGACCCCCGCCAATTCCTTTGAGTTTCAACCTTGCGGTCGTACTTCCCAGGTGGATTACTTAATGCTTTCGCTCAGACACACACTGTGTATCGCGTATGTCGAGTAATCATCGTTTAGGGCGTGGACTACCAGGGTATCTAATCCTGTTTGATCCCCACGCTTTCGTGCCTCAGCGTCAATATATGCGTAGTAAGCTGCCTTCGCAATAGGTGTTCTATGTCATATCTAAGCATTTCACCGCTACATGACATATTCCGCTTACCTCCACAATATTCAAGATAGATAGTATCAAAGGCAGTTTCCGAGTTAAGCTCGGAGATTTCACCACTGACTTACCTACCCGCCTACGCACCCTTTAAACCCAGTAAATCCGGATAACGCTTGCACCCTCCGTATTACCGCGGCTGCTGGCACGGAGTTAGCCGGTGCTTATTCATCTGGTACCGTCAAGTAAAAAAGAATTTCTACATTTCTTCCCAAATAAAAGAAGTTTACAATCCAGAGGACCTTCATCCTCCACGCGGCATGGCTGGTTCAGACTTTCGTCCATTGACCAATATTCCTTACTGCTGCCTCCCGTAGGAGTCGGGCCCGTGTCTCAGTGCCCGTGTGGCTGATCATGCTCTCACATCAGCTACTGATCGCAGGCTTGGTGGGCCGTTACCCCGCCAACTACCTAATCAGCCGCACGCCCATCTTCAAGTGATAAATCTTTAATAAAGAGAAAATGCTTTCTCAAAATTCTATGGGGTATTAATCCAAATTTCTCTGGGCTATTCCCCGCTTGAAGGAAGGTTGCGTACGTGTTCCGCACCCGTTTGCCGGTCTCATAAGTATTACTACCTATTTACCCCTCGACTTGCATGTATTAAGCCTGCCGCTAGCGTTCATCCTGAGCCAGGATCAAACTCTCCATTGTAAATGTTGTTTGATCTGACTATTAGTCTCAAATTGATTTGAAATTAACGTCGGATTAATTTGTTTGTTACGTTTAAAACTTACCGTAGTTAGAATGAATTAATCATCTAAATTACGTACTGTTGCTTCCAATCTTTCAAAGATCTTTATCTCATCAATTGCTTGATTTGATACTGCCAAATGATAAGGTTTTGAACCTTTAGACCTTACTGTCTCATTTGATATTTCGTGTAAGAACGATTGCTCTGTATGAGCTTTATTTTGTTTGGGGTTGCAAAGGTAAAAGCTATTTTGAAACTGACAAATCTTTTTTCTGATTTTTTGTTTTCATTATAACTTTTCAAAGAGCCTTTTCTGTTTGCTTTCTATTTCAAAAGCGGGGTGCAAAAGTAAGTGTTTCGTGTTTATCAGCCAAACTTTTTTCGATTCTTTTTTAAAGACTTTTCTTTAAAAAATGCTTGTTTGAATCGGGCGACAAAAATAGAAACTTTGCTTATAAAAACAAGAAGTTTTTTCTCTTTTAAGAACCTTTTTATTTTTTAAAGAACTTCCCTTTTTTCTGTTGGGGTTGCAAATATAGAGACGCTTTGTTTACGAGCAAAATGATATTGAAAATCTCTGTCTTTATTTTTATTTCTTTAACAACACCTCATTGTTTGCATTCTTTATGTGTGATATCATTTCTTTTAAATTGTATTCTATTTTGTGTTCTTATATGTGTTACCAAACAAATACTAACCTTTCCTCTGAAAGCTACTTTTGTTTTTGCCTCAATTTGCATTAAAATATACTGTTCGAATAATCTGCATTTAACTGTACCAAATCGGGTGCCCGCACATAATTAGTATTGTAACGGAAACGGACATTTACATTGCTGTTCACAAGGTAAGGATGCATATTGGCTATCTGCCGGGGAAAGTAAACAAAACGTAGTTCTATGGTTCCAAACAGGAGGTTCTCATTCCGCAACCGGATGCCTCCGCCAACGCTCCAGTAAAAAGCAGATTTATTGAGCGATTGATTGGGTGGGGTAAGTGCTGAAACATCATTAAAAACAAAAGGAGAAAACTGAAAGCCGAACAATTTGTACTTCAGAAAAATAAATGTTTCTCCATGAAGGCTAAGCCGGCGATTTCCAACGGCTGAATCAGAACCAAAATAACGAATGCCAAAAGGGTTATTTATTTTTAGAGGGTCTAACGCAATTTGATTGAATTGTCTTGTATAACTGAACCGTAAATATTGCCTCATTTTAAAATTACGGAAAAGATATAGCTTACTGAAGATGCTTGTGCCTATTAATATACCAGCATCCTGAATTTGATTTTTACTTAAAAAGCCACCCGCTCTAAAAAAATATTGAATGAAATGTTCGTTGTTTGTAAAGCTGTAGAAATTAGCATCAATACCCGCATAAGCTCGCTTTAAATCCAATTGCTGATACCACCCTGAGGTAACTGATATATTATAACCGGTAGGTATGTCCTCCGTGATACCAAAACCATAAATGTAATTGGTTTTATAAAAGTCTTGCCTGAAAAAAGTGAACTGCCCGAGAACTCCTTTTCGGTTGTTGTATAATTGGTTGTAATGATCTCCAATCTGCATAGGCGATTCTAAAAAATCGGTTTTAAAATACCGTAGCGAAACAAACTTTCTGTCGTGCAAGGTATTGTCAGTAATTAAACGCTTTACACCTATGTTATAGCCAATCCAGCCGTCAAGCGTATTAAATCTATAGTGATAAAATACACTGTCAGGCAACGAATAATCATTACTCGTTTGGCTGGTACCGGCAATAAACCCACCTGCTATTCTCCCATAAGCTGAAGTAAGCGGACGATCGAGCTGTAATAATATCGCTTGTTGATTGCGACTGTTGCGACTGATATTGTTATCAATATCGCTGTAAGTAAGCGTGGCATTAACAAAGCTGTGCTTAATGCTGTTAATACCATACAGTACTGAATAACCAAAGTTGGGCCGCCTGTTGGCCTGGTACAAACCCGTTATTTGAATTCGTTGTCCTGTGCCCATCATGTTGCTTTCTGAAACAGCTGCCTGAATATCAGATGGCGATAAATTACCTAATGAGCCTGTAATACTGAACAAATCTTTTGTTACCACCTGCAGGTCAACAGAATCGGGACTTCCGGGAACATCCTTTATCAGTATTCGCGCATCTTGTATATAACCAAGCGAGCGCAGATAGCGTTCATTTTCAGAAATCAAATACGTATTTAACGGTGTCTTTTCCTGAATGAATAAATTGTTGCGGATTTGCCAGGATCTTGTATTGTGGTGAAGCTGATTTAAAAACTGAGTTCCAAAATATTTGCTTTGTTTTGAGGTATCGGTAAATGATTTGCCGAAACTAAACTCCTTTAGATCAATGTGCCTGATTATTTTTCCCTGATATTCCTGGTAAGGCTGCTCAGCTTTTACAATTAAGGAAGGGGCAATGGGTACTGATGCCGTATCAGGATGCCCTTTGGAAACCAAATGATACATCCATAAAAAAATATTGTGCTTCTTTTTTATCAGAATGCTATCCTTCTTTACAATTACCGAATCTGTTTGCGCCAACATGCTGTTGCAAACGACAATGGCAAGTAAAAACAAACCGATGCACTTCCTATATGTGTAACCAAATGCTTTAATACAGGTAATTGTTTTTAATGAAATAAAAGTTGAACGAATAAACGCAAAAGAAAGATATACAAAAACAAAAGGAAATAACAGAAAGAAGTAAAAATTTCTTTTGTTATTTCCCCTCGAATCAACAAATGTAATTCAAATTTTAGCAATCAAAGCAAAGGCAAAAGGAATAACAATTGAGTTCATTGCGAATAAGCCTTCAGGTTTTGAAGGCTTTTGTTTTTGCCTGAAAAAGGGTAATTATTTAAGATAAAAACGAAAGCCAACGCGAATATTGCTTGCCAGATTGCCTTCTAAACTTGATGATAATCCAACCGTAGTTGTACCTTGACCGCCCGAGTAGTAAACGTTCAATAAATTATTGATAGTTGTTTCTAATTGCAGATTGCGTGTAATATTGTATGCCAAGCCAGGCTGAACGGAAACATCGGATGTATATAGCTTTAAAGAAGCTGAACCTATGGTTTCGTTTTGGTAACTAAATTCACCTCTTTCATCAAAAAACAAATACAACCTTTGCGCTATTGCCTTGTACTGTCGGAAAAAGATGCCTATTCCGTAATTTCGAGTTATTTCCTTTATAGAATTTGAATTACTTGAGTTGCTATATTGATTGTACGTATAATTTAGAAAAGCGCCAACCAATTGGTTGGTTTTATAAAAAGTGCCAATTCATGGAGAGAAATTTATGCTTGTATTTTTAGAAGCATAAGTCCCAAGCTTTTGATAACCCAAACCAAAGCTACCTCCAATTTGAACTCTTCCTTTATCAATTTGCGCATGTACAGCCAATGTAGTTAACAAAAAAACGGGCAAAAGTAAAAGTGTTGTTTTCATAACATAATGTATTAATGAGAAAACGAAATAAAGGTGCAAAACCAAAAATCGGTTAGCTACCAAACGGATTAACCAAACATTATCTTAACTGGATGACAATTAATAAAATAACAGGCAGCGCAGTATAAGTAAGTCTTTGTCTTATGCGGTTTTGTTTTGCCTATTTTTCTTATTGCATTTCTCATCACAAACTCTGCATCCTTACCTTTGTTCCATGCAAAATGTAGATGACTTACTGAAGGGATTGAACGAGCCGCAAAAGGAAGCGGCAACACATGTAAACGGACCCTTGATGATAGTTGCCGGCGCAGGCAGCGGTAAAACAAAAGTGCTTACCACACGCATTGCCTGGCTGATGGGAAAACATGGTGTAGATGCGTTTAACATACTTGCCCTCACCTTTACCAACAAAGCCGCTGCAGAGATGAAGGAACGCATTGGTAAAATGCTCGGCGGCAGTGAAGCACGCAACTTATACGTCGGCACGTTTCACAGTGTGTTTGCGAGAATTTTACGAAGCGAAGCTGATAGAATTGGTTATCCAAAAAGCTTTACCATTTATGATACAGATGATAGTCGTTCTGTTTTAAAAACAGTAATTAATGAATTAAATTTAGACGATAAGCACTACAAGCCAAACACAGTGCATAACCGCATTTCATCGGCGAAGAACGCTTTGGTTGGTCCGGCTGAATATGCCAATGATTATTATTTGCAGCAGGAAGATGCGCGTTCCAACCGTCCTGCCATTGCTCAAATTTATAAGGCTTATGCAGCGCGTTGTTTTAAAAATGGCGCAATGGATTTTGATGATTTGTTATTGAAAATGTATGAGCTGCTAAACACTGTTCCGGAAGTGTTGTACAAATACCAAAACAAGTTTAAATACATTTTGATTGATGAGTATCAGGATACCAATCCCGTGCAATACCAAATCAGCAAACTGCTGGCTGCGATACATGAAAACATTTGTGTTGTAGGCGATGATGCACAAAGTATTTATAGTTTTCGCGGAGCAACCATTGAAAATATCCTGCAATTCCAAAAAGATTATGACGATGTGAAAGTGGTGAAGCTGGAGCAGAATTACAGAAGCTCACAAAGCATTTTGAATGTAGCCAACGAAGTAATCAAAAACAACAAAGGGCAAATACCAAAAGTGTTATGGACGGATAACCAGGCAGGGGAAAAAATAAAGCTGGTGCGTACCATGACCGATAATGATGAAGGCAAGTTTGTAGCCGACAGCATTCAGGAGCAACGCCTGCGCAATCACTACCGCAACGCTGATTTTGCTATACTCTATCGCACCAACGCGCAAAGCCGCGCTTTTGAAGAAAGCCTGCGCCGCATGGGCATTCCATATCGCATTTATGGCGGCATTTCGTTTTATCAGCGAAAAGAAATCAAAGACTTTTTAGCTTATTTAAGAATTATTGTAAATACAAAAGACGAAGAAGCGTTAAAACGTATCATCAATTTTCCGGTGCGCGGAATTGGCAAAACAACGATTGAGAAAGCCGTGATTTATGCAAATGAAAAAAACATTTCGATGTTTGAAGCCTTACAGCAGGCGTATGCTTTTCTAAAAGGCAACACGCTGGAAGTAATTCAAAACTTTGTTACCATGATTCTTTATTTTCAAAGTTTATTGTTATCGAACGATGCCTACTCAGTTGCACAACAAATTGGCAAGCACACTGGCATTGTGAAAGAATTGTTTAACGATAAAACCACCGAAGGGCTAGCCAGGTATGAGAATATTCAGGAGTTACTAAACTCAATTAAAGAATGGACAGAAAGCCCATCTAATGAAGAAGGAGAAGTAGGCGATAAAGGGCTGGGCGCTTATCTGCAACAAATTACCTTGCTTACCGATGCAGATGACGACAAAGACATGAATGCCGATGTAGTGAAACTAATGACCATACATGCTGCCAAAGGTTTGGAATTTGGTTGTGTGTTTGTTGGCGGCATTGAAGAAACACTTTTCCCTAGTGCTATGAGCATTAACACACGTGAAGAGTTGGAAGAAGAGCGGCGGTTGTTTTATGTTGCCGTTACACGTGCCAAAGACAGGCTGTGGCTTACATACGCCAATGCCCGCTATCGCTTCGGTAGCCTTGTACAAAACGAACCCAGTCGCTTTTTGGATGAAATGCCTGAACCTTTTTTAGACAGAACCTATGCAGGAGGTGGTGCCCGCAATAGCAGCGGCGCAGGCAGCATGGGCACTGCCTTTCAACGGATGCATCGCGGCTTCACTCCTTCCACAGATGATAAACGACAAACAAATAGCAGCAAACCTTCTTACTTATCGCCTGCACCAAAGGCACAACCGGTAACACATATACCTTCGCCTAACTTTATTGCAAGCGATACCAGCGGCCTGCAGGCAGGGCAAAAAGTAGAGCATCAGAAGTTTGGTTTTGGCGAAGTAATTAAGATGGAAGGCAGCGCACACAACCCTGTTGCCACCGTAAAATTTGAACACAATGGCGAAAAGAAGATTATGTTGAATTATGCGAAGCTGCGGGTAGTGGAATAGATTTGTTTTTGCCAATTTTTTGAAACTGCTTCTTGCATCTTGCAGAAGCAGTTTTTCTTTTATATGGATGTTTTTTTTCTCTTGAACCTTGTTTCTTTTCTTCTTCTATCTTTGCTTCTCTAAAAACTTTTGCCAACTATGGAAAACAATGTTCAGTACGATTTCGGTATGATTGGATTAGGAGTAATGGGCAGCAACCTGCTGTTAAACATGGCAGGTCATAATTTTCATGTTATCGGTTTCGACCGTGATGTTCAAAAAGGAAAAGCCCTTGAAGACAATGCCGACGATAAAGATAAAGTTCGCGGCGTAAGCACGTTGGAAGCAATGGTAAATGGTTTGAAAAAACCGCGCAAGATGATGATGCTCGTACCTGCCGGTAAGCCGGTGGACGATGTGATTGAAAGCCTTCTTCCTTTCTTAGATAAAGGCGATGTAGTAATTGACGGTGGCAACTCGCATTATATTGATACTTTAAAACGTTTAAAATACCTTGAACCGAAAGGCATTAATTTTATGGGTATGGGCGTATCGGGTGGCGAGCATGGCGCACGTACAGGCCCAAGCATGATGCCCGGTGGAAACATGGAAGCGTGGATGAATGTAAAACCCATTCTGGAAGCTGTTGCTGCAAAAGTGGCCGGCGAACCCTGCGTGGCTTACATGGGTAAAGATGCAGCGGGCCATTATGTGAAGATGGTGCACAATGGAATTGAATATGCTTTTATGCAAATTATCAGTGAAGTGTACGATTTGCTGAAACGCGGACTGGGCTTGGATAACGATGAACTACACGATGTGTTTGAGAAATGGAATGATGGCGAATTGCAATCTTACCTTATTGAAATTACGAGAGATATTTTCTTACAGAAAGATGATCAAAACCAAAATTCAAACACGCGCCTTGTTGATTTAATTTTAGACAAAGCAGGCAGCAAAGGCACAGGCAAATGGACTTCACAAGACGCTATGGACTTACCAGTTGCTATTCCTACCATTGACATGGCGGTTTCGTTTCGCACCATTTCGGGTTACAAAGAAGAGCGAATACAAGCAGCTAAAATTTATAAAAACGACGTAAACAAAGTTGACATCAACAGGGAAGAATTTATCAATCAGTTGGGCGATGCTTTGTACTTTGGAATGATTATGTGCTATGCACAGGGCTTATCAATGTTATACGAAGCATCATCCGAATTGAAGATGGAAATTCCGTTACATGATGTGGTAAAAATATGGCGCGGCGGCTGCATCATTCGTTCTTTATTTTTGAATAACTTGTACGATGCATTTAAAAGCAACAACGAATTGCCTAACATTTTATTAGACAAAGGCATTTCTGAAATAATCAAAAGCAAAGAGCAAAGCATTCGCGATGTTGTAAAAAAAGCAATTGACATCAACATTGGAACCGGCGGTTTGGCAAGTGCACTGGCTTACTTTGACGCTTACACAACCGAGAACATGCCAACCAACTTAATACAGGCGCAACGCGACTTTTTTGGTGCCCACACCTACCAACGGATAGATAAAGAAGGAATCTTTCACACCGGCTGGGAAAGCGAAGAAAACAAATCTGTGTAAAAACAAACAAGCATTTACACAAAAGATTTTATATTAGCGATTCATATCATTCACAAGATGGAAACTATAATTGTTCATCCGCAAACAGAAGACAAACTCAATGCTTTGACAGCTTTTTTAAAAGAGCAAAATATAGAGTTTGAAAAAGAGTCATACAATCCCGAATTTGTTGCAAAGATTCAACAAGGGGATATTGATTTTGCAAATGGCAACTACAAAAAAATTAGCCTTGATGATATATGGAAATAGTATTGCTCCGAAATGCTGAAAAAGATTTGGAGGAATGGAAATCAAGTGGCAATAAAGCGGTTTTAAAACGCATTCGTGAGTTGCTTACATCAATACAACAAACTCCGTTTGAAGGTATCGGGAAACCCGAAGCTTTGAAACATGCATTGTCAGGCAAATGGTCAAGACGAATTACAGATGAGCATCGTTTAGTTTATGAAGTTACAAGCTCACTCATAAAAATTTTTTCATTAAAAGGTCATTATTAAAAGCAAACAGCTAAAAGCTCATAACTCAAAGCACACAACAAATAACCAACATTCCTCATGGCAAACAACAACAAACGCCCGCCAGCTACTATACTCTTTATTTTTGGCGGCAGTGGCGACCTTAACAACCGCAAACTAACACCGGCTTTGTACAATTTATATCTGGATGGTTTTATGCCCGATAAATTTGCCATTGCAGGCATAGGCAGAAGTCCTTATGATGATGCAAAATATAACGATCATCTTTTGCAGGGCATTAAGGATTTTTCGCGCCGCAAAGATGATGGCAATGGCAAATGGCAGGAATTTGTCAAAAACAATCATTATCTGCAAATGGATGCTGAAAAAGACGGGCAGTTTGACAAGATAGAAGCCTTTATCAAACAAACACAACAAGACTGGAATTTAGAACAAATCAGCATATTATTTTACATGGCCGTGGCGCCGCAATTGGTGCCCGACATTGCTAAAAAAATTGCTGATTTGCACTTGCCTTCCGACAGCACCCGCATCATTGTTGAAAAACCGTTTGGCCACGATTTGCAAAGCGCAAAAGACCTGAACAAGTTGCTCAACAGCATGTTCGCCGAAGATCAGATCTATCGCATTGATCACTATCTGGGGAAAGAAACCGTGCAGAATATTTTGGCGCTTCGTTTTGCCAATGCGTTGCTGGAACCATTATGGAATAACCGATACATTGATCATGTACAAATTACTGCCGCTGAAACCGTTGGCGTGGAAGACCGCGGTGGTTATTATGAGCAAAGTGGTGCCCTGAGAGATATGGTGCAAAACCACATCTTGCAACTGATGTGCATGGTGGCAATGGAACCGCCCGTTTCGTTTGATGCGAATGAAATCCGCAACAAAAAAGTAGATGTGCTGAATGCCATCAGGCAAATACCTAAAAACGAAGTGAACGAGATGGCAGTGCGCGGCCAATATGGTAGCGGATGGATGAAAGGCGAACAGGTAAAAGGCTATCGTGAAGAGAAAAATGTCGATCCGGCCTCAACCGTTGAAACTTTTGCTGCGGTTAAGTTTTACATTGATAACTGGCGCTGGCAAAACGTTCCTTTCTATGTAAGAACGGGAAAATATTTGCATCAGAAAACAACCAACATCAACATTGTTTTTAAACCGGCCCCGCATTACGCATTTCCTGAAGAAGCGGCTGAAACATGGCGCCGAAACAGGCTTACCATCAACATACAACCAGAGGTGGATATAAAACTGCGTTTTCAAAGCAAACGCCCGGGACAAAGTATGTTGCTAACGCCGGTTGATATGGTGTTCAGTTATAACGAAGATAGCAGCGATCAACCAGAAGCTTACGAAACCCTTTTGCTGGATGCTATGGAAGGCAATGCAACGCAATTTTTACGTGCCGACCAGGTGGAAGCAAGCTGGAAGGCTGTCATGCCGATTATTGAAGCCTGGGGAACCCGCGCTCCCACTTCGTTTCCCAACTATGCACCCGATAGTTGGGGTCCTGAAGATGCAGAAGCCCTCATTGCAAGAGACGGACGAACATGGATTACTTCTCAATCAAAAAAATAGGCAAAAACAAAAACCGGCTTCCATCGCCGGTTTTTGTTTTACATGAATTTTATAAACTAATACAAAATACAGTTTTATGGTACGAACTGCAACGCTCCGATTGGTCATCGTTGCGTCGCACACTTATACGTTCTGAACAATGATGGAGCTTTTATGCGAGTGCTAATATCAACCGCGAAGGTGCAAAGACGAAAGAAAATGGGCAAAACCAAACTTCGTGTCTTTGCACGTTCGCGGTTAAAAAACCATCATTTACATCGAATATACCACAACACTAAATGGCCGCAGCATCAGCGTTTCAGAACCTATTGTTTCTGGATGTGGGGCAGATTCTTCGTCCCACATCCACCTTTTTTCTTTTGAATCCAAAATCTTATTCCATTGTTTTGTGTAGGGTGGCAGTTGATAGGCAACTTCTCTATCGCTCAAATTTAAACAACAAAGCAGGTGCTCTCTGCCGTCATCGCTTTGCCGGTGAATTAACAAAGCTTCTTCGCCCAACGGAAAGGCTTTGATGTTTGATTTGTTGAAATTGTGAAGGATTGGATTGCTGCGCCTCAACTGAATCAAATGTTTGTTCCATTCCAACATGATTTTGTATTTGCCCTCTCTTCGTTTCTGCCATTGCAGTTTGCAATCATTGAAGGTATCGTCAGCAGCGGGATCAGGAAAGTGCTCATCTTCTTTCAAACCAAATTTAGCAAACTCATTTCGCCGCCCTTCCTGCACCGCTTTTACAGCATTCTTATCGTGATGGCTTATGAAGAAATAAAACGGCGTGTCTTCGCCATATTCTTCGCCCATAAACAACATCGGTATATAAGGCGACAACATCAGTGCAGCGGCAGCCAGTTTTTGCTTTTCAAAATTCACCAACATGCTCAACCGCTCTCCTTTAATGCGGTTGCCTACCTGGTCGTGGTTCATGTTGAACACAACAAAATTATAACCCGGCACACCGGCTGATGACGCTCCATGTGTACGTTTGCGAAACTCAACCCACTCGCCGCTATGAACAAAGCCATCAGTATAAACTTTTGCCAGTTGTTCTAATGTTTTGTAATCGGAATAACGGTCTTGCCCTTCGGGATCGAGCAACACATACAAGATGTGATGAAAGTCGTCTAACCATTGCGCATCAAAGCCCATTCCTCCGCCATCAGGATGTTTGGTTACACGCGGACTGTTGTGATCGCTTTCAGCAGTTAAGTACAAACGCCTGCCCACTTTTTGTTCCAGCAATTTTACTTTTTGATGAATGATTTGCCAGATGTTGATGGCATTTCTATCGTACATTTCGTGAACAGCATCTATGCGCAAACCATCAATGTGATATTGCTCAAACCAAAACACTACATTCTCCGAAACATATTCTTTCACACCATCGCTATACTCTCCATCATAATTAATAGCAGTGCCCCAGGGAGCTTTGTATTTATCGGTAAAATATGGGGCATATTCTGCAAAGTTGGCTCCTTCGGGACCAACGTGATTATACACTACATCGAGGAACACAGCAATGCCCCTTTGATGACAGGCATCCACCAGTTTTTTTAATCCCTGCGGACCTCCGTAAGAATGTTGAACTGCATACGGAAACGCACCATCGTAACCCCAGTTCCTATTGCCCGAAAATTGACAAACCGGCATCAGTTCAATGGTATTAATGCCGGTACTTTTTATATCATCCAACAAAGGAATCATAGCTTCAAAAGTGCCTTCGCTTGTAAATGTTCCGACATGAATTTCATACAAAACCAAATCTTCCAATGGCAAGCCTTTCCACTTATAGTCATTCCATTGAAACGCAGTGTGGTCAACTACTTCAGAAGGCCCTAAGGTATCTTCAGGCTGATAATAAGATGCCACATCAGCTAAATCTTTTTCATCATTCGGACGGAAAAAATATTTCGAGCCAAGCTTCGTATCAGGTGCTTCAACAGTGAAATATCCTTTGGCATCTTTCATCATTTCAATCATTCTCTCTGCAGGCGAAATGATGTGTAAAAACATAGTGTCTTTCAAAGGCGCCCAAACTGTAAAACGCGTAGCGTTATTTGCATAAAAAGCTCCGAGCATAATGGTTTGTTTTTATTGATATTTTGGGTGAAGAAGGAGTAAAAACAGTACGAGAAATGAAGCCATCATTTGAGTGCTTTGATTATATCAGCAATCAATTCGTCCATCGCTCCTTGTATAGATAAAGTAGTAAAGCCATAACCAAGAAGAATAAAAAGAATGGAAATCAAAAAGGGAAATTCAAATTGACGATCTTTAATCATGACATAAATTCCAAACATCAAAATCGCAAAATTGATTACATACCAAATAACAGAAAAAACTACAACATAGTTATCACTTGCAGTTATAACAATTTCAATATTGTTTCTACTTGAACCCTCTTTTAAAATTTTTCCAGAGGCAATAAGTTCTGTTCGACTGTTTGTTTGAAGAATCCTTTGTATAAGAAATTGTTCGTGCCAACTTTCTACTTTCGTTTTTGCTCCATGATAATGACCAATCAATTTTGATAAATCTTTAAAAACAACTTCAACAGGTTTTGATGTATTAGTGGTTATTCTTTCTTTCGGTAAAATTCGAAATATCATCAAAGACGGTTTTGCAGCAATGCTTAATGTCTTCTATTTGTTTTTGCCCATATTTTCCAAAAACAAATAATTATCCCGATGCTGTTCTGTAATTTGTTTTGTATTCACATCAATGTGCATCACATTAGCGGGTTTGTTTTTCTCAACCGGCTGCCAGAGGGGAATGCCCAAACCATTGGGATTGGCATTGGTGATGAAATTGGCAAAAAATGCCTGCATAATTGCCGACACTTCATAATCGTCCGGCCCCCAGTTAAACACAACATTCGTTGATAAATTTCCCAACGCATATTCTATTTCTGCAGAATGCACCGCCCCGGTTGAAAGTGGTGGCGCAGGCGGTTTTGACGCCGAACTATCTCGGATAATTCCGCCAGCCAAACCTGCCCTTGCGCCGCCCATCTCAGAACGCATTTGCGGACGAGGACGTGCATACAAATACCTGAACACAGGTTGCTTGCTTGTTTGTGCCTGCATATCGCTCCAGCGCCAGGTGCTAAAGCCAATGAACAAATCGCTTGCGAGTTGTGTGCCTACCGCAGGCACATCAGCATCGGTATTTGCGTGGTAGTTTACGAGTACTTCATTGGCTTTATCGCCAAACCGTTTTTGTACTGCTTTGGTATAATTTTCAACAGTCGGCGCGTCGTTTCCTATCAGTCCCTGGTAGCCCGATTCCTGCGAATTCCAGCCTACTAAAAGAGGCACTTGCGCCTGCTCACCGCCTTTAAAAATATCAGCCGGGCCCTTAGGAAAGAAAAAACCATCCACAGTTACCGGAAAACGCCCGAAACCCGCTTTGCCACTGGCTTTCAGCACTTCTTCAGCAGGCAACGAACGCAATTGAGCTAATGATTTTGCCCCAACACTATCGGCAAACTGGACGCCCGATTTTTCGCCATCGGCTAATGATGTGGTGGACGTTAAGCCTAACAGTGAGCCACTCTCTCCTATCGCTGCACGAAAGAGATTTTTCGATAACGGCGAAGCCATTTGTGCGCTTACAGCAAAGGAGCCTGCCGATTCGCCGCCAATGGTTACTTTTTTAGGGTCTCCGCCAAAGGCAGCAATGTTTTGCTGAACCCAAAGCAGCGCAGCATACTGATCTAACAAACCCTGGTTGCCCGAAGCATGATTGGGCGATTCTTTGGTGAGTTCAGGATGAGAGAAAAAGCCAAATACGCCCAATCTGTAATTCACAGTAATGGCAACAATGCCGCGCCTTGCCATGCTTTCACCATCGTAGCGAGGCTCCGAGCCATCGCCGGCAACAAAGCCACCACCATAAAAATAAACCAGCACAGGAAGGCGCTCGTTGCCGGTTTTAGCGGGTGTCCAAACATTCAGGTACAAACAATCTTCGCTCATGCCATTAGAGCGAAAATTCATATCGCCAAAAATGGGCAACTGCATGGCACGCGGACCAAACTTGTCGGCAGCCCGAACGCCCGGCCAATTTTGTACAGGTTGTGGTTCGCGCCAGCGCAAACTGCCTACCGGCGGCGCAGCATAAGGAACGCCTTTGAACTCACGGACGCCAGATACATTCACACCTTCCAGCATACCGTTGGTGATGGTTACGCGCGGTGGCACAGAATCGCTGTTTAATTGTGCAAAAGAAAAACAATGGAAAAGCAATGCAGTGGATAAGAGAAGAATGGTTTTCATGGAAACTTGATTAGAAGCAACAAAGTAAAGAAATGAGGCAAAAACAAAGAGATGAATTTTGAGGCAAAGTGTATGGATGTGCTTTCAAAATATCTTATTCACAACGAAAAAGATAAACCCTTTCCAGGATAACCTTATCTTTCACTTATCTAACAAAAACAAAAACCAGATCTTTAATATGTCAGCGAATACCAACCAGCCGCAATTTGCTCCTCAGCTGTTCATCAACAATGGCGTGAAGGACATTTCATTTTATACTAACGCATTTGGCACAACAGAGAACCTATGCTTTTATAATGATGATGGTTCTATTCATGTTGCGGAGCTTTCCATTGATGGCGCTATTTTTTATGTGCATGAAGTGATGCAGCCTACACAATTATCTCCCAATCAAATAAATGGTACTACAACGTTAATTGCACTTTTTGTTGATGATGTAGATGCCGTAATGCAACAGGCAATGGCTGCGGGTGCTGTCGAAATTAGCGCTGCACAAGATTATGATTATGGCTATCGCCAGGGAGAAATAAAGGACCCTTTCGGGCATTACTGGATGATTCAGAAAAGGATTTAGTAGAGGGGTGCACATCGCTGTTTTGGCATAAGTGTTCAGCTTGTTCTGTGAAACCCGAGCATCTGCCCGATAACAACTTGTTTGTACGAATAAAATTAAAAATGGAACAAAAACAAAAGCTGTCAGGTTGTTTTAACCTGACAGCTTTTAGTTATACCGCTACTTATAATTCATCATTTAGTTTTGTTGCAAACTCATGCGTCATAGCCGTAATATTAGTGTTGTAGGCACTGATATATTATGACACTGCAGATTTCCATGATTGCAAATAACGCAAACCCTGATTTGACTCTTTGTTTTTGATAACTATTCTGCCGGTTTTGGCCACTTGTCCCTTTACATTTGTTTTGTAAGAAACAATCATGTCTTTTGCGCTGGGCTGGACAGTGAACTTATCCCAGGCAAAGGCATACACCAGCCAAACCATGTGCGATTTATCATCAAAAGCAAACTGGTCAGGTACCTGCTCAATGGTAAGTTCAAGGTTCTGACCATTTAATTTCTGTCGCAAACTCTTTGCATATTTTCCATTGATGTCACGGCTGAAAGAAGTAACCGCAATGTTAGAATTAAGGGTACAGGTATTTTTATAATCAACCTGCCAATAAAACACCAAAGGCAACAAGTTGGATGTTTTAGATTCGGTGGCAGAAATGCCTGCCACCGGCGATTGTACGGTTGAAGTGATTACAATATCGGATTGTTTTTTCTTATCCGGTGTTGGCAATTCGCCATTGTACTGTTTTGATACAAACTTGTCCATCTTTTTTGATGTTAAACAACTGCTGAATACAATCATTGTAGTACATACTAACAGGAACCAACTTGCTTTGTTTTTACTCATAATTTTTGTTTTGATTTTTTATAAAACTTGTAAAAAATAAGACGAATTGCTTCCCTATCGTAATGCGTAAAATCGTTTCGTAAAGCAATTTATTTTTGTTTTTACTCCGATATGGGAAGTAAAACAAAGAAAAAAATGATAGAATGGTTTTGCAATTAAAACTGCTTTAATAAGGCTTAAAATAAGCCCTTTGTTTTTAAGTGAAATTAAAATCGTTTAATACAAAACATGCGAACAGAACTTTACACAAAGCGAAGTGATCATTATACATTGGAAGTGGTCATTGCACATTTCGTTAAAAGAATAATTATTTTACACTACTGCCCGCTTATGGCGCAAGCGTACTGCTTATGCCTCCTATCTCCAAGTGTCCTCTCGTTGAAAGCTCCCATAATGCTTTCGATGATTGTAAAAGGAAATAAAGCAAATGCTTTTAAATAGCAGGCACAGATACGACGCTTATGCCTAAAGAGATCTGCAATGGAAAAAAGAAAACCTAATCTTATCCTTTAATTTATATTTGCGACTCATAAGAAATGAAAGAAACGTTTTAGTTACTGGGATTGATAAAAAATAAGAATTTACAAGGAAAAGGAGCGAGTTAATTTTTCCGGCGCAAGCGTTTCGCTTATACTAACCATTTTCGAGTATCTGCTTGTTAACAACTCGCTTGTACCAACTATGATTATAAAAAGAAAGAAAGCGGACGCTTTACTGTTATCTTGAAACATTTAATTTTACAATAATGAAAAGTAAAACATTTGTACTGCCCATCATCCTGGCATTTATTTTATCATCGTTCATACCAATTGATCTTACCGGCAAATGGAAAGGTTATATAAAAATTCCTAATTCCGTGGATTCCATTGCTATGAGTATGAATCTCGTTCAGCACAAAGACATATTTACCGGTACCCTAACCGGGCCTGACGGTACCATAGATATTGATAGCGGTATAGTACAAGGCAGCAAATTCAGTTTTGTTTTTAGGGGCATGCGTGGTTTAATAAAAGTAAGTGGCAACGCTTATACAGATTCATTAGGCCTTGATTTTCCGGCACCAAAGGGCCAGTCAAGACATATTAATCTTATAAAACAGAATTGATAACTTGTTAAAAATCTATTCATGCGCAAGCGTGCCGCTTGTGCATGATAGTTTAGTCCGCCCGCTAAAAGCTTCACTTTTTTCTGTCATCTCCGAGCAACTTGCGCTCGCAACTTATATTCCTGTAAAACAAAACAGTGTTGTTTTATTCTGTTCTATTCTATAAACCAATGGTTTGGCTTGTAACACTATAAGCACTAAAATAACCCAATGCGCCACCTACAATGTTGGTTACAGGGTTGGCAGGCGAAGCACTTTGGTTTTCGCCGGTGGCAGATTGCTCTAAACTAAACCAGTATTTATAAACGGCCGCATCAATGCACTGCAAATCAACGCTCACAATGTCGCCAAAGGCAATGTCGCCGTCAGGGTTTATCAAAGGCCGGGTAATCATAAGGCCATCGCTAAATTCATCATTCTGTTCAAACACATGCTTTACCTGAACGCCGTTTTTATATTCTACCAAACGGTAATTGTTGCCAAGCCCGGCAGGATCTTTATAAGCAGGATAAATGGTAATGTTGGTTTTATTGCCAAATGCCAAAGATTCAGCCCAAATGCTATCGAGCGGAACAATTTGCGATGGCATAGTGGAAGTAGATGTATAAGTTTTACCGTTGAGGGTAACAGTAAGATCGTATGTGCTGCCCGGGTTACCGTTAAAAGCAAAGGATGCGTAAATTCCTTTTTTCCATTCTTTTAATTTATAAGTGGTGTCTCCATCTACTTTTATGGTAACCGTTGCGCCGCTTATGCCTACAAAGCTGTTGCTGTCTTCAAAGCTTTTTGTTTCAGAAATTTTTACCTGAGGAATGGTGGTATCGCCATAAGCAATTGTGCCTTCAATTACCAATTGTTTATCAGCTTCTTTGAGAGGCACGTGAATAACTTTTGTGCAGGAAGAGAAACAGATAAGAAGAAAGAAAAACGCACAAAAACAAACCGCTTTTGTTTTTGCCCAATTATTTACAAGGCGTTGAAGAGTGCGACGCAACGATGCTACAACGGAGTTCCAAACGTTGGGTACATAAAACTGTATTTTGTAGTTTCTTTTCATTCGTTTACCATTTAAAGTTGTAGGAAATAGAAGGAATCCAGCGAAACAAAGACGTTTGTACAGCTTCGGTTTTGTTAGGATCGTCGGGGTTGTCTTTGAACGTGATGGTGTAAGCGTTTTCTCTGCCATAAGCATTGTATAAACTGAATGCCAGTTCGCTGCTCCAGCGCCTTTTTTTCTTTAGTTGCAAGGTGGCACCCAAATCGAGGCGATGGTATGCAGGCATCCGGTAGCCGTTGCGATTGGTGTAATAATAAACCGTTTGTCCACCCACCGTGTACTTGCCGTTGGGAAAGGTAACCGCATCGCCGGTGTAGTAAACCCAGTTGGCAGATAGCGTCCATTTTTTGTTTAGTTCATACATGCCAACCAGTGCAATATCGTGTGTTCTGTCCTGCCTTGCATTGTACCATTGGTTGTTGTTAATGCCATCAATTTTGCGTTCTGTTTTTGATAGTGTATAACTTAACCATCCGGTTAATCTGCCCGTTGTTTTGCGCAGCAACCATTCAATGCCATAAGCTCTGCCAATGCCGTACAATAATTGTGTTTCGATGGCCTGGTTGGTAAACACGTCAGCACCATTGCGGTAATCAATTTGGTTTTGCATGAATTTATAGTAGGTTTCTACGGTAAGCTCGTATTGATTCTCTGAGAAGTTTTTATAATAGCCCAGCGATACCTGATCAGAGATTTCGGGCTTTATTACATTGCTGCTGCTGATCCATTTATCGGTAGGCGTGTTGCTGGTGCTGTTGCTGATGAGGTGCATGTTTTGTACATTGCGCACATACGATGCTTTGATGGAAGCCGAATTGTTAAACAAATAACCAACCGACAAACGCGGCTCTACATTCCAGTAGGTGGTTACGATTTGTCCGTCATTGAAGTGCATAGTATCAATCGGATTACCTGCGCTATCCAGTTTATAATAATCGCCTTTTCCCAGCACGCTGAAAGCCGTAAATCTTGCACCATAAGTGATGGTCAATTTCGAGCTCGTATTCCAGGTATCGCTGGCATAAATGGCATTCTCTAATGAATATCTTTTGGGCTGAACATTGCTGTTTACGCTGGAGGTTTGCGAAGCGGTAATTTCGCCGGGACGAACCCGATGATGAATGGAACTCCAGCCAAAGCGAATGTTGTGTTTTGCAGTTGCATTCAGCTGATAATCTTGTTTCAGATTCCAGTCTCTGATTTCGGAAAAGATTTTAAAATCGTTTGCGTCGTTTTTGATTAGAATCTGATAATCGTAGTTGCTGTAGATTAAAGATGTGTTGGAAAACAAACGCGGATTGAAGATATGATTCCATCGCAACGTGCCGGTTGCATTACCCCAGTCAATGCCAAACTGATTGCTGAAACCCAAATGGTCTTTTCCAAAATAACCGCTCAGATAGAGTTTATCTTTTGCGCCCAGTTCATAATTCAACTTTGCATTTAAATCGTAAAAATACAAACTGCTTTGGTTGAGCGAGCTATCGCTGGAAGCTTTTAAAAACAAATCAACGTAGGTTCTTCGTCCCGTTATTAAAAAGGATGATTTGTCTTTCTGTATGGGCCCCTCAACATTTAATCGCGAAGAAATCAGACCGATGCCGCCACTTACATCATAATCCTGGTTATTGCCATCATTCATTTTAATATCTACTACAGACGACAATCTGCCGCCGTATTGTGCAGGCATTCCGCCTTTATAAACCGTAATGTCTTTGATAGCATCGGAATTGAAAGTAGAAAAGAAACCCAGCAGGTGCGAAGCGTTGTAAACATTAGCTTCATCGAGCATGATAAGGTTTTGATCGGTTGAGCCGCCACGCACATAAAAGCCAGCATTGCCATCGCCTGCGCTTTTAATACCGGGCAACAATTGTATGGTTTTTAAAACATCTTTTTCGCCAAACAGAACGGGTATGTTTTTGATTTCTTTGGTGCTGATGTTTTCGACGCCAGTTTGTGTTCCTCTGATGCTTCTGCCTTTTGACGTTGCACTAACTACCACATTTTGAAGAGAAGTAATTTCATCTTCCAGAAAAATATTTTGCTGGCTGTTTTTGTTTAAGTTGATGTTGAGTGTGTCTCGCTTCTTACCTACAAAACCAACCTCCAATTGATAATTGCCTTGGGGTAAAGTGAGTGAATAAAAACCATATTCGTTGGATGATGTACCACCTTGTTGATTGACCATTCGCACCGATGCACCAATGATGGTTTCACCGGTATTTTTGCTTTTCACTGTTCCGCTAATGGTATAGGAATGTTGCGCTTTTATACCTGTAGAAAAAAAGGCAAAAACAAAGAGAAAGTATAAGCGAGTTATGTTGTATTGTGTCATTGCTGATCTTTAGAAAACCCGTTGCCAAAGTTGAATGAATATTTGGAATGGAAATGATAAAACTGAGGAATCGAATTGGATGGCAGGAATAAAAAGTTCAGACTGTTTAATTGCTTTTGGTTTTGTTAGAATTTGTAGAAACCCTTTGCTTTCAAACAAGTGCCAGAATTTTACAAAAGTTGTATTGGCGCAACTACAATACAAAAAGCGCATACCAATAGCATTGATAATCAAGGGGCCTTCATTTTTTGGTTGTGTCGAACATTGCGTATAATATTGTGTTGTAGGTAATGCGAACTGACTCGTGAAGCAATTAACAATTTTAATCTTTTCAAGCCTTTTGTTTGGTTGCAATCAAAACGCACAGACACAAAATGACAATATGGTTAAGTCCGACAAAAGAAATTATGCAACACAACTAATTGACAACGGTTTTCTAAAATATGTAGATAGTTCAAAGGTTGACAGCTTAAAAGATCAAATGACAAATTCATTTGACATTTACGAAGACGATAATTTTAAAATAGCTCACATTGACGCCGAAGAACTGGCTGAATTTAGCTTTGACTTTTTTCTTCCGAGCCTTAATAAGATTTTATCCAAGAGAGACATTAAGCTATCTGCTCAAAAGCTAAACAACGATGACAACTCATTTGAGGCTTTAATCAATGGCGACACGACACAACTTTATACTCAAAACGAATTAACCAACAATACATTTTGGGACTCGGCGCCAAGGAATTTTTTTAGAAAAGTAAATGAGATATTAAAAGCAAAAAATAGTGACGAACAGTTTTACTTACTTTATGGCGGCAATGACTTACACACCATGCTTTTGACGGACAAACAGTTTTCAATTATAGCAGATTATTACAAAGGAAGTGCGAAGGAAACACCATACAAGCCATGACTGCACTACCTACAACAAGCGGTTTGGCAATATGGCGGGTGACGAATATATTCTCAACGTCGTATTCGCTATTCACCTTCTGTTCCGGCAGACCAATACCGCCAAGCAATAGAATAAACAATGAACTTTTAAACATAAATTTAGCAGCAGTTACAGGCTGACGATTTTCAAATACCGCCACATCGCCAAGCCGTATCCGTTAGCAGCAACACGCGGACATAGCGCAATAATCAAAAAGCTAATGGGACTTTTTTCTAAACTCTCAAATTTATTCAGCAACCAAAAGCCAACTTTTGAGCAACAATTTGAAACGTTCAAACAACTTGGCTTTGCATTAAATGAAGGAGTTAGTATTTCAGATATAAATCGTTGGCAAGGCGGACACAAAGAATTTGAAGACCTTCCTTATCATTTAATGTATCAAACATTGGGTTCGACAATAGAAAGAGAGCCATGGACACCGTTAACTAATAAATGCTGGGACTTTGACACAGAAGCAATAGAAGACCATGGAGCTTATATTGACATCATGAGAAATATAAGTCGTATTACAAACGGGGAACTAATATTTGAGAATATTACTGACTATGTTGACATAGATGAAGAAACAGCTTGGGTTGCCTTCACATGCAAGGGCGATAATTACAAATGGAATTTAAAAGTAGATAATGATTGGGTGGACGGAGACTTATTTGACAAAGTTCAGGAGCTTACAGACAAATACAAAACAAAAGGAAAGTTTACCTTTTTCAACACAGGCGGGCAAGCCTTTGTATTAGGTTATGCGACACCGGAAGAATTGGAGAATATTCGAAATGCGACAGGGCTTGAAATAGTTTGGTTAAAAGCAAAAGGACAAATTCATTAGGACTAAGATGTGCTGCTGCTAACAAAAGTATTTGCAATAGCAGGGCGCGACGGAAAACAATTCAGCAGCAGTAATTCTAATCAACTTTAGTTCTCATCGTGACGAAATGATATTAAAAATTTGTACTTAACTTCGGCAACAAACAAAAACAACTTTAGTACAAGCGTGACGAGCATCGAATGCCCTGCATCGCAAATACGTTCAACGTTAGCATTCATATTTCTATCTTCTTTCAGTACAACTCTACAACATCCATCACTCAAATTCTTCTGCTTTTCAACTCCCGTCTTACCATTACTTTTGTCATCTTTATTTTTATATGACAACATTAAACAGGAAGCAAGCTCCGCCCATTCATCAGCCGGTAGAATTGGATGTACAGTTAAAGCCTTATGATTTTTATGCAC
The DNA here is from genome assembly GCA_965277535.1 of Ilyomonas sp. GTDB lineage: Bacteria > Bacteroidota > Bacteroidia > Chitinophagales > Chitinophagaceae > Ilyomonas. The sequence continues at coordinate 665,834 of OZ255825.1, forward strand.
TTGATAATGGTACACCTGTGTATGCCATACACGCCGGTGAGCAGGAAGTGTTGCAATTAGAAATGGTGTTTTACGCAGGCAACTGGTACGAAAACAAGAACATTGTAGCAGCTACTACGAATTATTTATTGAAAAACGGAACAAAGCAACGCAGCGCTTTTGATATTAATGAACACTTCGACTTTTATGGCGCCTACCTTAACCGCAGCAGCGGTAACGAAACGGCATCGCTTTCCTTACATTGCCTGAGCAAGCATGTTGCAGAACTGCTGCCGGTGATGAGTGAATTGCTGACAGACAGCATCTTCCCCGAAGATGAACTCCACATTTATAGGCAAAACCAAAAGCAGAAGCTGCAGGTGAACTTAAAGAAATGCGATTTTGTTGCTAATCGTTTGATTGATGAATACGTGTTTGGCAAGGAACATCCGTATGGCAAATACACAACCTTGCCGGAATATGATGCACTGCAACGCGAACAACTCGTTTCCTTTTACAACGAATATTACACCAGTGGCAGATGCGCCATTTTTGTGGCTGGCAACTTACCCAAAAATATGATTGAGTTACTGAACAAAAGCTTTGGCTCACTGCCGTTTCATAACACTTCATTACCACAAAAAGAACACAAAACCAAACCTTTCGAAGAAAAGAAACACACTATTGTAAATGATGATAAAGGCGTGCAGGCAGCCATTCGCATGGCGATTCCTTTTCCCAACCGGCACCATGAAGACTTTCCGAAAATGCAGATGCTTAACAATATTTTCGGTGGTTATTTTGGTTCGCGTTTAATGAGTAATATTCGGGAAGACAAAGGTTATACATACGGCATTCATAGTTACCTTGAAAATCACATTCAGACCTCGGCGTTGTCTATCTCTTCCGAAGTAGGCAGAGACGTTGCAGAAGCCACCATCACCGAAGTGTATAACGAAATGGAACGCTTACGCAATGAACCCGTTGATGAAGAAGAATTGGGATTGGTTCGCAATTATATGATAGGTACTTTACTGGGTCATGTGGATGGACCGTTTCAAATCATTAACCGTTGGAAGCTGTATATTTTGCAAGGCCTGAATGAAGATTATTTTTATAAAAGCATTGATATAATCAAACACATTACAGCCGAAGAACTGCAAGCCTTAGCCAACAAATATTTACAACCCGAAGCCTTTTATCAGCTTACCGTAATTTAAAACGTATGAAATTTATAGGTAAAATTTTAGTAACGGCTTTGGCAGCTATCATTGCCTCCAATCTCATTCCGGGCATTAGCATTAAAAGCGGCTTAACAGCTATTGTGTTAGCCTTAGTTTTGGCTTTGTTAAACACATTTGTAAAGCCGTTGCTTGTTATCTTAACCATTCCTGTTACCATTCTTACTCTCGGCTTGTTCTTGCTTCTTATCAACACATTCATTATCAAGTGGGCGTCTGACCTGGTAACCGGTTTTACGGTTCGCACCTGGGAGTCGGCATTTTGGTTTGGCATTGCTTTATCTATTATAAGTTATTTGATTGAAGTGTTGATTGGAGACAGAAAGAAACGAGATGTTGGCAAGATAGATGACAGATGACAGAATGATTGTAAAAGCTTAATTTGTAATCATCATTTGAAACGATACGCAACAGGTTTTTTTTATTCGTTACCGGTGCAATTGTTTTTGCTGCACTTCCGGCGGTACCAGCTTTTGCTTCTTTTTTGGGTGATTTTATTCGCTACCGTTGCCGGTCATTTTTTACAGGTGTATGGCTCAGAAACTTTGTATCTCGCACCCGAATATGCAGGCAATGTTACGCCGTTGAGTACTGCTTTTGTTGGCTTTGCTATCGGCATTTTTGTAATGAGCTGGAACATTACCACATTCATTCTTCATACAAAGCACATCCGGTTTTTAGCTACCACTTCACAACCGTTTTTAAAGTATTGCATTAACAATGCGGTGCTGCCCCTTTTCTTTTTATTCTTTTATTTTTTCAATGCAGTTAATTATGATTTGCGGGAAGAATTGCTTCCCATAAAAGATGTAGTGTGGCTCAATACAAGTTTTTTGCTTGGGTTTGTTTTTGCCGTATTCATTGCTTTTGCTTATTTCTTTGGTGCTGATAAAACCATTTATCGCCGCATGAAAGCTTTGCTTCACAAAGCCAACGAACATTATACAGTTGCTATCATTAAAAATCCGTTGCCTCATTACAAGGGAGAGATACGGGTAGATTGGTTTTTAAGCGCATCGCTGCATCTTCGCAAACCCCGCGATGTGCGTCATTACAGCGATGATTTGTTGCAAACCATTTTCAAACGTCATCATCTTGCTGCTGTGTTAGCGGTGTTGATTGCGTTTGTTTTCTTGTTATCTGTTGGCTATCTCAGCGATAGTGCGGTTTTCCAAATTCCGGCGGCTGCCAGCATCACTATTTTCTTTGCCATTTTAATTGGCGTTGCCGGTGCATTTTCCCTATTTTTAAAAACGTGGAGCATCCCGGTTTTGGTTCTTTTGTATGTCGTTATCAACTGGCTCACCAACATTCATGTCATTGATTTTCGCAACCGCGCTTATGGGTTAAATTATAATGATAAAATTGCGCCCTCGCCCTATAACCAACAGGCTTTAGAAGCGCTTTCTTCTTCACAAAATATCGAAGCCGATAAAGACAGTTTTTTGCTTACTTTAAACAAGTGGAAAGCCCGCCAAAAAGAAGACAAGCCCGTTATGTTTTTGATTGATGTAAGCGGTGGCGGCAATCGCAGTGCGACGTTTGCCATGAACATTTTACAACGCCTCGACAGCATTACAGCCGGCGGACTCATGCCGCATACAATGCTGATAAACGGCGCATCCGGCGGCATGATGGCGGCTACGTATTTCAGAGGTTTGTATTGGGAAAAACTAAAGAGCAACAACATCAATCTGAACGATACAAAATATGCGGATGCCATCTCCGGCGATTTACTCAATCCCCTGTTTTCATCCATGATTACCCGCGATTTAATGGGTCCCGCATCGCGCTTTCAAATGAACGGTTACAGCTATGTAAAAGACCGTGCTTATGCCTGGGAACAAAAGCTGAACAGCAACACTCACGGCGTCTTAAACAAACGAATCGGCGATTATACTTTGCCTGAACGGGAAGCGCAAATTCCAACCCTGATATGGAACTCTGTCATCAGTCGGGACGGGCGGCAGCTCATCATTAGCAGCAGCCCCAAACGATGGCTGATGCAAGCTGGTTTCGACACCACGCGCATCCCAACCAAAGAAGTGGATGCTGTTGATTTTGTTTCGTTTTTTAGTGACAAAAATCCACTCAACGTCAGTGTACTGTCTGCCCTCCGAATGAACGCTACCTTTCCTTATGTACTACCCAACGTTTGGCTGCCCAGCGAGCCTGTAATTGATGTGCTCGATGCAGGCTTGCGCGATAATTTCGGGCAGGCAACTACCTTTCGTTTCATCAGCACTTACAAAAATTGGCTAAAACAAAACGTTGGAAAAATCATCATCATTCAAATCCGCGACAGGCAATCCGGCGATTGGGATCGCCCACTGGAAACCGACAATGTCCTTGGCTTTTTAACCAAGCCCTTTTTGGTTTTGCAATACAATTGGTTTCGTTTGCAAACGTATTATCAGCTCCATCAACTCGATTACTTATCCGAAGATTATGGAGACAATTTATACCGCCTTTCTTTTCAATATGTTCCCACCAAACAACAACAAATGGCATCCATTTCTTTTCATCTTACTGCATCCGAAAAAAAGGATATTGCTACATCTATTAACAGCAGCATCAACCAGCAAACCTTTGCCAAATTAATGGCTTTGTATTCCTCTAAATAAATTGTATTCACTCATACGCTACTTCATTTATATTGCGCTTTGCAATACATCAAACCAGGTTTGTTTTTGCACATATTTCTATAAGCAAGAGAGACAAAATACTGTTTTATGTTACCGGCTTTTGTAACTCCGGTTGAACATCGTTGCGCCTGCCGGTAGGCAGGTCGCACTCTTGTACGTTCAGAAATGAATTGAACAGTTAAGCGAGTGCTAATGTCAACCGCTAAGACGCAAAGACGCTAAGCAATCAGGCAAAACCAAACTTCTCGTCTCCGCGTCTTGGCAGTAAAAAAAATCATCAACATGAATAATAAACTTACGCTTTACATAATCATCGCGATGGTTCTTGGTGTTGCGTTGGGCTATGTTATTTTTTTAACTGCTTCGCCTGCCGCAGCGCAAAGCATTTCCAACAATTTAAAACTGCTCACTAAAATATTTCTCAACCTTGTGCAAATGATTATTGCACCGCTTGTGTTTAGTACGCTGGTGGTTGGCATTGCAAAGTTGGGCGATATAAAAACGGTGGGCCGCATCGGTGGCAAAGCCTTGCTGTGGTTTGTTTCTGCCTCACTGGTAAGCTTGTTATTAGGTTTGTTTTTGGTCAATATTTCTAAGCCCGGCGCAGGCATTCATTTAACCAATGCCGATGCAAGCGAAGCCGCCGGTTTGGTTGGCAACACACAAAGCTTTACACTTTCTAATTTCATTGATCATGTGTTTCCAAAATCAGTTTTAGATGCAATGGCAGGCAACCAGATTCTGCAAATTGTGGTGTTCTCCATCTTCTTTGGCATCGCAACAGCAGCCATTGGCGAGCGGGGAAAAATTGTAATCAAAGCACTGGATGCAGTGGCGCATGTAATTTTAAAAATGGTGAACTATGTAATGAACTTTGCGCCGCTTGGCGTGTTGGGTGCCATCGCTGCTGTGGTTGCCACAAAAGGGCTTTCTATCTTTTTGTTTTACGGTAAATATTTTTTGTTTTTTGTGATGGGCATTCTGTTGCTGTGGATTGTTCTAATTGCAGTGGGTTATCTTATTTTACAACGAAGAACAACAGTATTGTTACGTCACATCACACAACCGCTTGTGATTGCGTTCAGTACTACCAGCAGCGAAGCCGTGTTTCCAAAATTAACCGAAGAACTAGAGCGGTTCGGCTGCAACAACAGCATTGTTTCGTTTGTGCTGCCGCTCGGTTATTCGTTTAATTTAGATGGCAGCATGATGTACATGACCTTTGCCTCGCTTGCCATTGCACAGGCGTATCATGTGCCGCTCGATATGGGTACGCAGCTTACCATGCTGCTGGTTTTAATGCTCACCAGCAAAGGCATTGCGGGCGTTCCCCGCGCTTCGTTAATTGTGGTAGCAGCAACCTGCGCTATGTTTAAAATACCAGTTGAAGGAATTGCTTTAATATTGCCGATAGATCATTTTTGCGATATGTTTCGCACCGCAACCAATGTGCTCGGAAATGCTCTGGCAACAAGTGTTGTGAGCAAGTGGGAAGGCAAGTTGGAGAATGCGTAATTTTGAAAGAAATTGTTATTAAGTTTGAAAGAATTTTTGTCAGCCCCACAATTATGATGGGCAAACCTTGCGTAAAGGGAACAAGAATTACAGTGGAATTAATTTTAAAAAAATTAGGTGAAGGTTACTCGTATGATGAGTTGTTAATTGCTTATCCAAGATTAACCATAGAAGATATTCACGAAGTTCTTACTTATACTTATGCAATATTAACCAATGAAAAGGTGATAGAAGCCATAGCAGTATGAGAATAATTGTAGATGAAAGCGTAGATTTTCATTTTGTCAGGTTGCTAAGATTGCTTTTGTTTTCTGTAATGTCAATTGCAGAGGATTTTGGCGACCTGGTTTTTTATAAACAGCTTAAAGTTTATGCAGTTATTCTATTACGATACGATAAAGCAGAAAAACATTTTATTGAGGAAAAATTGACATAGCTTTTAATAAATTATTCATCAGAATTAGATAACTCATTTACTGTAATTACGTTCAATAAAATTAGAATAAGAAAGTTGTCTTTTGAATAAGATAACTTTTGCCTTTTTAGAATAATAAATTTAGTATGCTCAACAACTTAATAGAATGGATTATTGACCACGGTGGCTTGTATGCGTTGCTTTTTATTGTGTTTGCCGAAACAGGCTTGCTGGTAGGCTTCTTTCTTCCCGGCGATACACTCCTGTTTGCTGCCGGTATTTATGTAGCGAAATTATCGGAGAGCTTTTACAATGTTCATTACAGCGTTATCATCCTGCTTGTTATTATCGCTTCGGTGCTTGGAAATATGGCTGGCTATTGGTTTGGCAACAAAACCGGGCATCTTTTATACCATCGGAAAGACACTTTCTTTTTTAAGAAAAAGTATCTTTTGCAGGCGCACGATTTTTATGTGAGATACGGTAAAACAACGGTGTTCGCTGCGAAGTTTTTACCCATCGTTCGCACATTTGCACCCATCATTGCAGGCATTGTAAAAATGCAGAAAACTACATTTACGTTTTATAATATTGTGGGAAGTGTTATATGGGTTTCGTCAATGATTTTAGGCGGCCATTATTTAGAAAGATGGGTACAGGCCAGATTTGGTTTTAGCCTTAAAGAACACATTGAAGTGATTGCTATCAGCATCATTTTAATTACCACACTGCCTGTTCTTTTCAAATTGTTTTTTGGCAAGAAAAAAACAGTGGCGCAATCAGAAATATAATTTGCCATCCTTTTTATTTTATCCATTTTTATACATGATAGCCGCCATCAAAACCAACAAGCAAAGCTTACTTACCATACCGTTGCTGGTAGCCGCGTTGGGCTACTTTGTTGACATTTACGACTTGCTTCTTTTCAGCATTATCCGTGTTCCCAGTCTTAAAAATTTAGGCCTTACCGATGCACAAATGTTAGTAGCCGGCGAGCACATCATTAGTGTACAAATGATAGGCTTGCTGCTGGGCGGATTGTTCTGGGGAATTGTTGGCGACAAGCGTGGCAGGCTAAGCGTTTTGTTTGGTTCAATCCTGCTCTATTCATTGGCCAACATTGCCAACGGTTTTGTACACACGGTTGATCAATATGCATGGGTTCGCTTTCTTGCCGGTTTGGGCTTAGCGGGCGAATTGGGCGCGGGCATTACGCTGGTATCAGAAATTGTGTCGAAAGAAAAGCGGGGCATTGCCACATCTTTTGTTGCCGGCATTGGTTTGCTGGGCGCCATTGCTGCGTTTATAGTAAAACAAGCATTTATAAAAGGGGACAACAGCGGCTGGCAAACCTGCTATTTTATTGGCGGCGCATTAGGCATTGTATTGTTGCTGCTTCGCATTTCGGTGTTTGAATCAGGCATGTTTCAGCAAATCAAAAAGGCAGATGTAAAACGAGGCAACTTCTTCATGCTCATCAATAAAGGCGAGCGTTTGAAGCGTTACCTGTTAAGCATTTTAATTGGCTTTCCTTCCTGGTATGTAATTGGTGTGCTGGTTACGTTTTCAAAAGAGTTTGGCAAAGCTATGCACATGCTGCAACCTATTGATTCGGGCAAAGCCGTAATGTATGCGTATGCCGGTTTATCGGTTGGTGATATTGCCATTGGATTCGTAAGTCAGTATTTAAAAAGTCGCAAAAAAGCATTGTACATCTGGTACACGCTCAATGCCATTGTTATTTTTTTGTTCTTTACCATTCCTTATCATTCCTCTGCACAAACCATGTACTGGTTATGTGCCGCATTGGGTATCAGCAATGGCTATTGGGCAATTTTTGTAACCATCGGTGCTGAACAGTTTGGAACCAATTTACGAGCCACCGCTGCTACCACCATTCCTAATTTTGTAAGAGGTTTACTGCCATTAATTATTCTCTTGTTCCAAGCATTGCGAAGCGGTTTATCGCACCAGGGTTTACCGGCAGATAACAGCTACATAACCGGCGCATGGATCACCGGAATTATTGTAATTATACCTGGTTTTCTCGCTGCTTTTGCATTAAAAGAAACATTTGGAAGAGATTTGAATTTTGTAGAAGAATAAACAGGAACATTCTTTCCATCTACCAAAATCTTCTGTACTTCGCAATATGAAGTTGTTGATTGTTCGCTTTTCTTCCATTGGTGATATTGTACTTACCACGCCGGTTGTGCGCTGCGCGAAGCAACAATTGAACGCCGAAATTCATTACTTAACTAAACCTGCCTATCACTCCATCGTATCATCAAACCCATACATTGATGCTGTTCATTTGTTGGAGAATGATTGGGATGGAATGATAAAAAAGCTGCAAAAACAAAACTTCGATTACATTATTGATTTGCATCACAATCTACGCACGTTGCGCCTGAAGCGAAGCTTGAAAAGTGTAAAAAGTTTTTCGTTTCAAAAACTCAATTTTCAAAAATGGCTACTTACAGCATTTAAAATAAATGTGCTGCCAAAGCAACATATTGTTGACAGATATGTAGCCGCTTTACAACTTTTACATGTAACAAATGATGGCAAAGGCCTTGATTATTTCATACCCGAAAATGAGGGAGTGAAACCAGAGCAAATCCCGCTGAGTCATTGCGCTGGCTATATTGCAATTGTAATTGGCGCAACGTATAAAACCAAAAAGTTACCCATACATAAACTAAAAGATTTATGCAATCGCATTGATTACCCAATTGTATTATTGGGTGGAAAAGAAGACGAGGAAAATGGTGATGAAATTGCTCAAATCAACGACATTAAAATCTTAAACGCCTGCGGTAAATTCAGTTTGAATGAAAGCGCCGATTTAGTGCGCAAATCCAAACTTGTTATTACGCACGATACCGGTTTAATGCACATTGCGGCTGCGTTTCAAAAGCCCATTATTTCTGTTTGGGGCAACACGGTTCCGCAGTTTGGCATGTCGCCTTATTATGGTGATGCAACAGCGTTTTCATTATCCCAAAAATGGGCAAAAACAAACCCATCGTTCATGGCAGAAGTAAAGCCTTTGTATTGCCGCCCATGCAGCAAAATTGGTTATCGCAAATGTCCGTTGGGGCATTTTAAATGTATGGAAAACCAAGACATATCATCCATTAAAAGAGAAGTTATTAAAATGCTGTATGCCTCATCCTGATTGTCTTTCAAGGCTTGGTCTTTTTTTTAATGCTTTTTTTAATTGATTGGTATTGCTAAACGCTGACAGGGTTTTGAACCCTGTCAGCGTTTAAACATGAAACTTGCAGCTTGAAACTTATATCTTGCGGCTTACATTTTTTACAAAAAAAATCATGCACTTAGCACCGTACATTGACCACACGATTTTAAAACCGACTACAACAGTTGCCGATATTGAAAAGCTTTGCAACGAAGCCATCCGGTTTCATTTTGTCGCCGTTTGTGTACCTCCGCCATTTGTAAAAAAGGCAAAGGAAATAACGGCAAAAACAAACATAAAAACAGCAACCGTTATCGGGTTTCCATTTGGTTATTCGGCGGTAGAAGCAAAGATTGCAGAAGTGCTGCTGACAATGGTTGACGGAGTGGATGAACTGGATGTTGTTATCAATCTGATTGCGTTAAAAAATGGAGATTGGGAATATCTGGCAAATGAAATCAATCATTTAATGCCGATTATTAAACAACAAAATAAAGTGGTAAAAATCATCATTGAAAGTGGTGTGTTGAGTAATGATGAAATTATCAAATGCTGTGAGTTGTATGGAGCTGCCGGGATCGATTTTTTAAAAACATCAACTGGCTATGCTGAAAGAAGCGCAACAGTTGAAGCAGTAACATTGATGCGAAAACATTTACCTGCAGATGTGCAAATTAAAGCTTCGGGCGGCATCCGCACTTATGAATTTGCGAAGCAGTTGATTGATGCAGGAGCTACACGGCTGGGTTGCAGTGCAAGCGTTGCTATTGTGCAAGGCGAACCATCAAATGGTAATTAACTGAAAGCAAGTCAATATCATTGACTGGTGCAGTTTGAAAGGGCGTTTGGTGCTGCCATCACTATTTATCATTTTCATTCATACTTATGACTCACCGTTTGCTTTTACCTTTGCAAAAATGTTTATTTATCAGCCAATGAAAACAACACTTTCTTTACTTTGTTTTTGTTGCATTTTCATCGCTCATTCGCAAAGCGGCGACACCATTATCGTTCGCAAAGATGGCAGGTTGGATTTGCTCACAACCATTCAGGCAAAGCTGAACAAAAAAGCGGCGCGTATGACGTACAATGGTTTGTATCACGGCTACCGCTTACAATTGTTGAGCACGCAAAGCCGCGAACAGGCTTTTGATTTAAAAGCAAAATTGTTGCAGCGTTTCCCCGATCAAAAAGCTTATACCATTTACCAATCGCCTTATTTTAAAGTGAGATTTGGAAACTTTATTGACAGAAGCGAAGCCGAACGATACAAGCGCATTTTAACTTCCATGTATCCGCAAATTATTTATGTGATCAATGATAACATTGAGTACACACCAAAAGATGACGACATCACTTCCGATTAATGTATGCTAAAACAAACCATTCAACAGTTAGCGCATCAATACAAAGACGAGTTTATACAAATTCGAAGACATCTTCATGCCAATCCTGAACTGAGTTACCACGAATACAATACCTCTCAATTCATTAAAGAAAAATTAGCGCAATGGAACATTCCGTTTACTGAAATGGCAACAACCGGAGTGGTGGCTTTGATTAAAGGAACCAATTCAGAAAGCCGCGTCATTGCTTTGCGTGCAGATATGGATGCGCTGCCCATTAACGAACAAAATGAAGTGGATTATAAATCGAAAAGCGAAGGTGTAATGCACGCTTGCGGGCACGATGTTCACACCACTTGTTTATTGGGTGCTGCACAAATTTTGAATGAAACCAAAGATCAATGGCAAGGAACGGTGAAGCTGATTTTTCAGCCCGGTGAAGAAAGAAATCCCGGTGGCGCCAGCATCATGATAAAAGAAGGTGTACTTCAAAACCCAACGCCACAGGGCATTGTAGGCTTGCATGTGCATCCGGGTTTGCCGGTTGGCAAACTGAGCTTCCGCAAAGGCAGGGTAATGGCAAGTGCCGACGAAATTTTCATTACCATTAAAAGTGCAGGCGGTCATGCAGCCGCACCGCATCTTACCGCCGATACCATTTTAATTGCATCGCATATTATTGTTTCGTTGCAGCAAATCATCAGCCGCAACAACAATCCCACTTCGCCTTCGGTGCTTTCCATTTGCTCCATTCAGGGCGGTTACACAACCAATGTTATTCCAAGTGAAGTAAAGCTGATGGGAACGTTTCGGGCGATGGATGAAGCGTGGCGAAAGAAAGCCCACGGGCTGATTACAAAACAAGTAAAAGGCATTGCTGAAGCAATGGGCGCTGAAGCCGATGTGTTGATTGATGTTGGTTATCCAACTGTTGACAACGATCCCGTATTCACGGAAGAAGCATGGCAATTGGCACAGGAATTTGTACCGGCAGAAGATGTTTTGGAAACTGAGTTGCGCATGGGCGCTGAAGATTTTGGTTACTATACGCAACACATTCCGGGTTGTTTTTTTCGGTTGGGTGTACGCAACGAAGAAGCGGGCATTATTCACAATGTTCATACGCCTTTTTTTAATATTGATGAACGAGCCATCGAAATGGGTATGGGCATGATGGCCTGGCTTGGCGTAAGTTTACTAAGTAACAACCGAATATCTTATTAATTTTCAACGTTGTATTTCATAAATGTCTATTTTCGTTTAGCAGAGCCTTTTTCTGCACAACTGCATGAAAACAGATATTAAAAAGAAAGTGCTCATCTGTGATGACGATGCTGACATACTTTTTATTTGCAGCTATATTTTTGAAAAGCAAGGGATTGAGGTAATCACCCGAACCCACTGCAACGATATTGTTGAAACTGTAAAAAACATTCAGCCCGATTTGATTTTAATGGACAATTGGATACCCGATAGCGGTGGTATTGTGGCATCGCGCACCATTAAGGAAAACATGGATTGCAACCACATTCCCATCATTTATTTTTCTGCCAATAACGACATCCAGTCGCTTGCAAAAGAAGCCAAAGCCGATGCTTTTCTTGCCAAACCTTTTGACCTTGAAGAGCTGAAAAAAATTACCACCAGCCTGATGGATTAAGCCCGTTTTTGTTTTTGCAGTAAAAACAAAAGCTGTGTTCTTATTAACCCAATTCTTAGTAGTATCACATTTGAAAACATAATGTATCGTCATTCTGCCCTAACAGTATTGTCGGGGCGGAATGACGCACGCAACTTGCCCGATTCTTTTCAGAACGTACAAGTGTGCGACGCAAGAGGTGATCAACAAGAGTTACTACAGCCCGGTACATAAAACTGTATTTTGTATTCTTTGTTTTTGCCTAAATTTTAGGCACTCTCTCCATCAACTGCGTGTAATCTACTGTAAACCATTTATTGCGAACAACGTAAGATTCGCTTTTTGAAACGGCTCCAATGTGTGTGTTGTGGTACTTCTTCATTTTCGTATTCGTGATATGTAAAGAACGGAATGCGAAGAATGAGGTAACCATCGGCACTTTTGCTTTTGCGTAAAATTCCAACATTAATGAGTGATGCTGAACCAATGGTAAGTGGGCCAATCCGAAGCGCCATACCGCTTTGAAAGCCGCCTGCAAACTGATACGTGAGTGGCACATAAAAACCAATCCACGAAAGCTCTGCGCGAGGTGTAACGTTCAATTGCGATAAGGTGTGTGTGCCAATGTAATAAGCAGGTTGCGCAGTGATGATAGGCATTGAAAAATGTGCCGCAGCCGATAGCCATTGATTAAAACTATAATCGAATGTGAGATGCAAGGTAGTTGGCAACATCATAGTGAAATAATTGTCGGAAGGCACGCCGGGGATTTTGTTTTTAATCCAGTTGGAAACGCTTACCAAACTGGTGCTGTCGGGCGGTGCTTTGAGGTCTTCAAAAATATATTGCTGCCCTGTAAGATGCGTGTTGTATGAATTGGGCGATGAGCGATACCGGATGCTGCCAATATCGCTGATGGATGCACCGGCTTTCCATTTGTAATTGTTGGTTTGTTCGTTGTATGCTGTTTCGTAAACGTTCATTACATCGCGGTATTCGTAGGTAACACCAATATCAGCACCAAGCCCCGGCTGGCGAAAGAATTTGTAATGGTAGTTATTCGTCCAATCATCAATAAAATTGGAATAATTCACATTGATATTTCCGGTTGCATTCACTGCACCGCCATACTTTATCTGCTGAACAAAATCCGCGCGAAGCGAATCATTAAATGTAAACGATAAATGATCTGCGGTTAAGTAAGCGCCGCCTTGTCCGCCCAACACTTTCAAGGAAAGGGCAGCTTTCCAAACTCCCAAATCGCTTACACCAATTTGCCTGCTGTATGTAAAAGCCAGTTCATTCCACGCATGAGCTTGTAAAGAACCACCTTTGATGTTGATGAAGTCTTTATTAAATGATGAAGGATCGTCCTGCAAAGCAATGTTCAACAAGTTTTTATCAAGCCTGTCGGCATTGGCGCTAAACCGAAAGCGGGAAGTGATGGCGATTGCATTTTTATCGTCCAGGCGAAGCATAAAACCTGGCCCTAACACATCAGTTAAAGCTCCGCCGCGACCCGTTTTGGTGATAGGAAAAGGAACACGGGTGAAATTGTTCTTATCGCCCAAATCAATTTTGAGCACGTTGTTTTGAAAACCTGATGAAAAACCCACTAAATTAATGTCGGCTCGGAAACGATGGTCTAAAATATAGGCAGGATTAAACAGTGTTCCATACACGCCGGTGTAAGAAGAAACGTCGTACCCGGTGTAAGATTGCGCTTTTACAAACGGGATAAAAAAAAGGCAAAAGAAAAACAAACAACAAGCTCTTTTCACAGAACGTTATACAGTTGGTTTGCAATACTAACGTAATTCAGCGCAATTCTGTTGTCTTCCCATCCTCTTTCCAGTCTCTGTTCTTACAACTTTACGGTTGTGTTTGTTTTTATAAATTGCGTTACATTTTACACTATGACCAAAGCAAGACTGGAAGCTTTTAGCGATGGCGTATTAGCCATCATCATTACCATTATGGTATTAGACATAAAAGTGCCGCACGGTGATGATTTTACATCTTTGAAACCTGTAATTCCTGTGTTTATTAGCTACGTGATTTCATTTTTGTTTGTTGGTATTTACTGGGGCAATCATCACCATTTGCTTCAGGCGGTAAACAAAATCAATTCGGGTATTTTGTTAAGCAATCTGCACTTGCTGTTCTGGTTGTCGTTGGTGCCGGTTGCAACGGGATGGATGGGCGAAAATCACTTTGCGCCGCATACAATTATCCTGTACTCAATTATAGCTTTACTATGTGGTTTTGCTTATGCCATTTTACAGCGTTGCATTTTGCAAAGCAATGTGATGTCGGATGAATTAGCGGCAGCGTTAAGAAGACAAACTACGAAAGCTATTATTTCAATTTCCTGTGATGTTTTGGCTATACCTATGGCGTTTGTAAATCCTGTGATTTCGCTAAGCCTGTTTGTGCTTCAATCGAGCATTTGGTTGATTCCTGACAGGCATGTTGAGAAGGCAATTGAACATGAACATAACCTTTCTGAAGAATAATCTTTTTGTCTTTTTAACTGCTAAACATTAATATTTTCTTGCAAAAACAAACCTGCCATTCACTTCACAAATTTGTATATTTATGAACTATGACTCATAAAACAAAAGGCATTGTTTTGCGCACTGTAAAATATGGTGAAACCAGCGTGGTTACTACCATTTACACTGAATTGTTTGGTGTGCAAACCTACATTGTAAAAGGTGTGCGGCAGAGTGGTAAAAAAGTACAGGGAAAAGCTACTTATTTTCAGCCTGCGGCAATACTTGAGATGGTTGTGTATCATAACGAGTTAAAAAATCTTCAGTTTATAAGAGATTACAACTGGAGCTTTTTGTACCAGAATGTTTTGTTTGATGTGGTAAAAAATTCGGTAGCGATGTACATTGTTGAGTTGTTGTTGCATAGCTTAAAGCAACCCGAAGCCAATCCTGAAATGTTTTACTTAATAGAAGATACGTTGAAGCAGTTAGACAAAGGAACCGATACATTCACCGCCAATCTTCCGTTGTATTTTACGCTTCATTTGAGTAACGAATTAGGCTTTCAGATTCAGGGCACATACAGCAAAGCCACGCCGGTGCTGGATTTGAGCGAAGGCGTATTTGTGAGTGATATTCCGGTTCATCCGCATTATCTCAGCGGCGAGCTGGCAAGAATTACTTCCGATGTAAACAACATTGTATTTTACAATGATCTTGAAAACATACAATTGAACCGCAACATCAGAGGGCAACTTACGCAGGCATATCAACAGTTTATGTCATTGCATATCGAGGATTTTGGCGACATGCGCAGCCTGCCCATTTTACAAGAAGTGTTGGGTTGATTTTATTTTTTATTTTTAAAAAAATGATTTGTGATGGAAGCTATTGAACAAGTACCAAAAACAGCATTAGACGTTTTTCGCATGTTGCCGGAAGGAACATTATGTGAAGTAATAGATAACGTTTTGTATATGTCACCAGCACCAAAATATAACCACCAGAAGTTAGTCTTATTGTTTTCGCAACGCATCGCTAATTATTTGGACAAAACCAAAAGAGGCATTGTAGCGATTTCTCCGGTTGATGTTTATTTTGAAGAATTAGCATCAGCCGTGCAGCCAGATATTTTATATTTATCCAACGAAAATATGCAAGTTCTGCACGACGACGGTTATTTTTATGGTGCTCCGGACATAATTATCGAAGTACTTTCGTCAAATAAAAACCGAGACAGAATTCAAAAGAAAAGTCTCTATGAAAGGGCATGCGTAAAAGAATATTTTATTGTAAACCCAGCCAACAGAAATGTGCTTTTATTTCAATTAGAGCAAGGCGTTTATGAATTGGTGTATAATGAAGATGGACGTTTTGCATCATTAATATTGGGTTTGGAATTTCGATTTTAAATCAATCGTTTTACTTCACTCAAATCTTCTTTTAACAACAAAACACCGGGCTGTTTCCCCTTTTCAAAGCTTCCTAACTTTTCATGCAAATCCAAAGCTTTTGCTCCGTTTGAAGTCGCCCATTGCAACAATTGTTCGGTGGTAAGAGACGGGAAATGTTTTCGCAAGCTTTTCATTTCATCCAATAAATTCAAGCTCCGGTTTGATGCTAAGCTATCCGTTCCCAACACAATATTGCAGTCATTTTTTATGAACATTTCAACCGGCGGTACTGCATCTTCAATGTACAAATTGGCGTTGATGCAAAGGCACCAAAACAAATTTTGCTGAGATACCGATGCCTGTTGTTTTGCATACAACACATCTTTTTCATTCGTAAACGTATTGTGCACCAGCATTACATTTTGCGCCTTTTCTAATTTAGGAAAATACGTTTGCAAACTGCTCATTCCCGACGGTGAAAAATGAGTGCTGTTTATCCGCATCATGCTATACATGCGGGTAAAATCGCCACTGCCTTGTATGAACAATTCATCTTCAAAATTGGTTTCCTGATTGTGTATGCTCACCGTTTTGTTTTGAAACTGAGGCTGCAGAAGTTGCCATAAGCTTTCTGAAACAGAATAGGGTGCATGAGGAACAATCGCAGTTGGTTTCTGATTTTTAATTTCGGATTTCTGATTGAATTGATTATAAATATGTAAAGCAGTACCAAACCTTGCTTGCGCTACTGCAGGCAACCAGCCACTTACTTCAATAAAGTTGTAATAATGCAGATTGCCTTTTTGTTTTTGCTCCCATGTGAGTATGTTGTTGCAAATGTCTCCTACTGCAACAATGCCATTGCTTATCATCTCCTGTTCGGCATTGGCAATAGCTTCTTTAATTTGTTCATCACTCATATTTCGTTTGGTTACAATTTCAAAAACAAAATCAATCAAGCCTGTTCTTTCTGGTATCAGTCCAAGCAAGTGGCTGAGTTCCAGATGGCAATGGCAATTCACAAAACCAGGGCACAAAATGCCTTTTACATATTGTGTATCATCACTCGTTTCTTCTGTTGAAACAACGCTTTCAATCATTCCCGCTTCATCTACAATCAAGGTTTTGTTTTGATGCAATTTGTAACCATCAAACAAAAAATCAGCTTTATATTTTTGATAACCCATACTTTATTTACTAAAAATGCAAACCTAACTGAGAGTTTGGTTTTGCCCTATTTTTCATTCTTGGTTTATTAATCTAAAAAAGATTTAAAAAATAATTTGGTTTATTTTATAAACTACTCTACGTTTGCAGAGTCAATTTATTTTTATGAAACCAACTGTTCTTGTACTCCTTCTTTTTCTTACTGCTTTTTCAGCCTCTGCACAAGTAAAAATTTCGGGTTCTGTAAAAGATACCCGTGGTAAAAAACTAATTGGTGCAAGCATTACTTTGAAAGATACTTACGACGGCGCAACTACCGATTCGAGCGGCAATTATTCCTTTACAACAACTGAAACAGGTGCCCACATTTTAAGTGCAACATCTGTTGGATATTCTACCGTAAATCAGACCATCAACATTGCAAAAGAACCTCTTACTCTTAACTTTTCTATTAAAGAAGAATTAAACGAACTGAAAGCTGTAACCGTTACTGCTGGTGCGTTTGCGGCTGGTGACAGCAAGCGTGCCGTTACCGTTTTAAACTCAATTGATGTAGCAACGGTGGGTGGCGGCAATGCAGATATTACTTCCGCCATTAAAACACTTCCCGGTGCACAGCAAGTAGGCGAACAGGAAGGTTTGTTTGTGCGCGGTGGTGCTGGCTACGAAACCAAACAATTTATTGATGGCACACTCGTAAACAACCCTTATTTTGCCTCTGTTCCTGACATTGCAAGTCGTGGTCGCTTCCTGCCGTTTTTGTTTAAAGGCACGGTGTTTAGCACGGGCGGTTATTCTGCATTGTATGGTCAGGCACTGTCGTCGGTTGTCATTTTAGAATCCATTGATTTACCTGAAAAAACGGCTGCCAACCTTTCCCTTTCACCCTTGTTTGTGGGCGGTGGCATTCAATATTTAAATAAAAAGAAAACGGCATCCTGGGGTATCAATTATGGTTATACGAATCTTGTTGCATACTTCAACATTGTAAAGCAAACGCCTGATTTTTTTAAGATTCCTGTACTTCAAAATGCCGATGCAAATTTTCGTGTAAAAACAAAAAGTGGTGGCATGATAAAATACTATACCACATTTGGAACAAGCGATTTAGGCTTGCGTCGCCAGGATATTGACAGCCTTGTTTTGAAAGATGCTTTTCGCATTAAAAACATCAACTGGTACAACAATTTAAGCTGGCGCGAGAACCTTGGAGGAGGCTGGAAAATGAATCTGGGCAGCAGTTTCAGCACTAACAAAGACAATGTAATGCAGCAATTGCAAAATAGTATGAACCAACCTCAATATTTTGACATGAGTAAGTTTTGGTTGTACTATAAAAATTTTGGGATGGAACGATTAGATAATGTTTCACAAGTAAAAGCTGTGTTTGAGAAGAAATTAGGCGGACTCAATGACATTCGTTTTGGTGGTGAATATTGGAATTCATTAAGCAAGTTTACCTTCAACGATTCGGCTTACAAATTGGTTGATAACTACCAGGCTCTGTTTGCTGAAACTGATATTTACGTTACCAATAACTTGGCAGCCAAGATAGGCGCACGTTTCGAGCATTCATCCATTATTGATAAAGTGAATTTGGCGCCGCGCATTTCATTAGCGTATAAAGTGGGCGAAGGTGCATCAGTATCGGCGGCTTATGGTAAATTTTATCAGAAACCAGAGAACAACCAACTGTTTTATACCCGTAATTTAGGCTATACAGAAGCCACTCATTACATTATCAATTATCAAAAGCTTACCAACGATAGAATTTTCCGGATTGAAGCGTATTACAAAAAGTACAACGACCTGGTGAAAACCGTTCCACTTAACTATCAATACGCTATTTACAACAATGCCGGAAGCGGCTATGCGCGCGGCTTTGAGCTATTTTTCAGAGATAAAAAAAGTATCAAAAATTTAGATTACTGGGTGAGCTATTCTTACTTAGATACGAAGCGCGATTACTTAAATTTTCCTGAAAAAATGCAGCCCAATTTTGCAACGCCACACACGCTTTCTCTTGTGGTAAAACGTTTTATTATGAAATGGAAAACGGGCATCAGCGGCACATATAGTTTTGCTACCGGTCGCCCCTATTATAACCTGCAGTACGATTATTCAAACAACAAATATTTTATTGGCGATAAAGGCACAACCAAACCTTACAACACGCTTGGGTTAAGCGTTTATTATGTTCCTTCTGTTGGCAAAAAAGATGCAAAAACAAACACCGTTCTGTTTGCAAGTGTTAGCAATGCTTTGGGTACGAACCTGGTGTATAATTACAATTATTCGTTCAATGGAATGAATAAACAAGAGATTAACCCGCCTGCCAAACGGTTTTATTTTATTGGTGCTTTTTTTAGCTGGGGAATCAACCGTTCTGAAGATGCAATTAATGGAAACCTTTAAGTATTGAATAATGAAGAATGAATATTGAATATTATTGTTTGAAAGGAATTACAGCAAAAACAAATCTTACATTTTACATCTTAAATATTAAATAATTTCTCATGGAAAATCAACAACAAAAAGACCAAATGCTTTGGCAAATGGCAAAACGGAGAGCAGCATTCAAAGCGAGTTTTGCTGCTTATATTGTAGTAAATATAGCGTTGGTTGGTACCTGGTATTTTACTTCGGGTCCGGGTTCATACTTCTGGCCTGTATGGCCGGCTCTTGGCTGGGGCATTGGCATCGCGTTGCAATATGCAGGCGCTTACCATTCAAACCAACTATTTTCTGCTGAAGAAGAATACGAAAAGCTTAAGAAATTGAACGGGCAAAATTGAGTATCAAAATTTATATAAAACCAAACAATAAAAATCAAACAAAATGAAACAGTTCCTTCTTTCAATCGCAATGCTGGTAAGCGTTGCAGCATTTTCGCAAAGTGATAAGTACACTGGAGCCATGCAAAAAAATCTGGCGATGCTTGACTCTGCCAAAACCACTTCTGATTTCAATGCAGTGTCGGCTGCTTTTCAACGCGTTGGCGAAGCCGAAAAAACACAATGGTTGCCTTACTATTGGGCAGCATTGGCAAAGGTTCGCATCGGCTGGGTTGATAATACCGTTGATAAAGACAAGCTGGCTGAAGAAACAAAAGCTTTAATAACAAAAGGCGAGGCCATCAATCAAAATTCGGAGTTTCAGGCGCTGCGCGATATGGCTGCTGTTCAGCAAATGATGGTTGACCCGCAAAATCGCTGGCAAACCTATGGTACAGAAGCCGCTACTGCTTTACAAAAAGGAATGCAGATGGATCCTAAAAATCCGCGCCTGTATTATTTGCAAGGCATGAGTGTATTCAACACGCCCGAACAATTTGGTGGTGGCAAAGCAAAGGCAAAGCCTGTTTTTCAGCAGGCAGCCGATTTGTTTAAAACAGAAGAAAAGAAACCATTAACTCCAACCTGGGGCGCACAGCAAAACGATCAGATGCTGGCGCAATGTCAATAATATTTTTCGCTGCTGTGAACAAAGTAGCGGTGTAACAGCCACTACTTTGTTCCGGCTAAATATAATGTACATGCAGGGAAAAGAAAAAGAATTTTCGCCGCAGCAAAGTCTCCGGCTCATTCATAGCATGATAGAAACCAGCAAGAATACAATTGGCAATTACAGCCCTTATTTTTTACTTTGGGGGTGGGCGGTGCTCATTGGCTGTTTGCTGCAATACTATTTGAAAGTAATTGTTGGTTATCCTAAGTTTTATTATGTGTGGCTGATAACGCCCGTTGCCGTTGTTATTCAATCTTTTCTTATTTACAAGGGAAGCAAATACGAAAAAGTAAAGACCTTTATCAACGAAGCCAACGCCTATTTATGGACTGCTATCGGTTTATCCTTTCTGGTGCTGGCATTTGTATTTACGCATATTGGATGGCAGTATTGCTTTCCGTTTTATATTTTGCTGTATGGCATCGGCACATTTATATCGGGCAGTCTTATTAAGTTTAAGCCGCTCGTTATTGGCGGCTTATTCTGCTTCCCAATAGCGGCTATATCGGTTTATACAGATTACGATACGCAAACGCTTCTCGCTGCCTTTGCGGTGCTTATCAGCTATATCATACCGGGGCATATCCTGCGCTACCAGTATCACAAACACGCCTCAATTATAAACTCGTTATGACAGAACAGGAAGAAGTATTTTTTAGTGAGCAAGAAAGTTTGCAGTTAATCACACGGATGATTAAAAAAGCAAAAGCTGATTTTATTGAAACCGGCATCAGTGCACTTATGTGGGGAAGCATCATAACGTTTTGCGCTATTGTTCAATTTGCATCTGCCTTTTATAACATTCCCTGGGCTGGTTTTGTTTGGTGGCTAACCATTTTAGCTGTTGTTTCTCAGGTTATTATTTCAATAAGAGAAAATAAAAAAAAGAAGTTTAAAGATTATCAGGAAGACGCAATTGGTGGTGTTTGGATAGCTTTTGGCATTACTATGTTCTTGCTAAGCTTTTATTTGAATTCAATAAAAGTAGCTTATAACGATATACATGCTGATACACTCTATCTTATTATTTATGGCATTCCAACTTTTGCTACTGGTTTCGGGCGGCGCTTTGTACCCATGCTTGTTGGCGGCATTGCCTGCTGGGTGTTTGCTATCATCAGCCTTTACGTAGCTTACCCTTACACCATGCTTCTTATAGCAGGCGGCGCGTTGCTGGCATGGTTCATTCCTGGTTTGATTTTACAACGCAGGTATTTGAAAGCAAAGAGAGGACAGCATGTTTAACGATTTAGATCCCATATTGCACTCGCAGTTGCGGCTTGCCGTGATGAGTTTGCTCATCAGTGTGAAAGAAGCGGAGTTTACTTTTATCAAAGAAAAAACAAACGCTACAGCAGGCAACTTAAGCGTGCAGGTGCAAAAGCTGAAAGAGGCCGGTTACATTGATGTTACCAAAGAGTTTAAAGACAATTACCCGAACACCACTTGTAAGGTTACGAAACAAGGCATCAAAGCATTTGAAAGTTATGTAGCTGCTTTACAGCAGTATCTTAATGCAGGCAAACAGGCATTGAAATGACAAATCAACAAACCGAATCCAAACCAAAACAATATATATGTATATTTATAAAATCAGATGCGCCTCGATTATTTTGCTTGCTGCCGGATATGGCTGGGCAGGAGGACATTTTATACCCGGCGACTCAACTATATTGTCTTACTTGTTTCAATTTATAGTGATAGCAATGTTATTAGCATTGGGTATTACTTATTTAACTCAGCGACCAAATGACTTCCTTAAAAGAAATTGGTCAATTAAAGGACTTAGCATTTTTAGTATTCTTTCCCTTCTCATAAACATTTTGAATGTAATTCATGGAGCTTATAATAAAGATATACATTCCTTTGGCTCACACAACTCGTTAGCAGATCTTATTCCAATTATTATAATTATCTCCGCTACATTACTTTGGCTTGTTACTTTTATAAAAAGCAAACACCTCTATACAAAATAAATTCTTACGGTTTCACATAGCCGCTTGTGCTACAATGGTACAGCATCGTTTGCTAATTTTCTCAATCTAAAGAAGGCATCAAAACCATTGAAAATTATGTTGCGTTGCTTCGTCGCAGTTCTATTTACATGCTGGCAAGCAGATATTCCAGTACAACTGAGCTTCAGACGAAAAGTAAAAACTGATAAAAGAAAACCAGACCTAATAATTACCTTTTTAATCTTCATGCAACTGATAAATCGCAGGAAGATTACGCCCTAATCCATCATAGTCCAATCCATAACCCACAACAAATTTATCTGGTATGGTGAAGCATTTATAATGAATGTCAACCGCATGAATGGTGGCTTCGGGCTTGTGAAGAAGCACCGCAACAGAAAGTGAAAGCGGCTGATGGCTTTGCAGTTGCGGAAGAAACTGATGCAGGGTTTTACCAGTGTCAATAATGTCTTCAAGAATGATAACATCCCTGCCTGAAATGCTCATATCTAAGCCGATAGCCGTAATCACTTTGCCGCTTGATTTTGTTCCCTGGTAAGAAGCCAGTTTGATAAAAGAAATTTCAGCTTCGATGGTAAGTTGTTTAAACAAATCGGCAGCGAACATAAATGAGCCGTTTAAAACACCAATCAGCAGTGGCTTTTTGTCTTTATAATCAGTATTGATTTGTGCAGCTAATGCGGTTACTTTCTCTGCAATGGCTTCGCTTGAAAGATAAGGTGTAAAGTATTTATCATGAACTTTTACAAGATTCATTGTTTGGTTTTGCAGCAATAATAAACCAATTCGTTTTCTTTATTTATCTAAATAATAGGGCGCAGTTTGCAGATAAATTTTTTGGCTTACGTGAAGCGTTGCATCTTTAGAAATGCTATTGTATTCCTCTAAACTTTCGAGGCGCACGCCTTCAATTTGTGCAATGTCGGTAAGGGTTTCATTGATGGTAACAACATGATAAGGCTGATTTCCCTTCTTTCCTTTTTTTGCAAGATAAATCAGTTGGTTTTTATCTTCAGCATTGCCCTTGATTTCATTGTATTCCAGCAGCCTGCTATACGAAACATTGTACTTGCTGGCTAATGCAAATAAAGAAGTTCCCTGTTGTGCATACACCACTTTTGTACCGTTGATAGAAAACACGCCTGACGGATACAAAGCCGTTGGCGCGGTGATAATCGTTTGCGCTACTTTGGCTGTGATGGGAGTTTGTTTTTGCACTTCTTTTTCATCGGCCTGCTCTTCGTTATTGATGCTGTTGTTTGAAAATACGGTTATAGTATTCGCAGCCGTTAAAGCATCGTTGCTATTGCTTCCGTTGCGTTGCAAAGCAAGCAATGTATAATCCTGCAAATGATAGGTAACAATTGATTTGATAAGAATAGAAGCATACGCCGGATTGGTAGCGTAGCCAGCTTTCTTCAAGCCTTTTGCCCAGCCTTCATAATCGGTTGGATCAAGATTAAATAAGAACGCATAGTTGGGACGATTCTTTAAAAAATCAGAATGATCGCGATACGATTCTTCCGCATTGTTGTAGCTTCGAAAACATTCGCCTTTGGCATCATCATCATGATACACAACAGCACCGTTCCAACCCGTTTTGCATTTGATGCCAAAATGATTGTTTGATTGTTTTACCAGATCGCACTGACCTGCAGCTGTTTCTAAAATGCCTTGTGCGAGCGTAATGGCAGCCGGAATGCCAGTGCGGATTTCTTCGCGGATGGCAATGTCTTTATACGTGTTGATGTAGTTGGTAACAACATCGCTGTTTTGACAAAATGCCGAATGAATAAACAACGAAAGAACGGCAATCAAAAAAAATCGTTTCATCAGTAGTCAAATTTTAAAACTCTTGAGCAGTTGTATTAACGAATGAAATTGGTCCCTTTTTTTCTTATTACTAACAGTCCGTCGCGCACGGTAAGCATCACTTGTTCGGTTCGGTTATCGTTCAGCACATGCTGGTTAAATTCGTGAATGGCTTTTGCATTTTTGTTTTTGCCCTCTTTTTCCAGCACCTGCCCGTGAAACAAAACATTGTCAGCGATAATCCATCCTTGTGGTTGTAAACGTTCAATCACCATTTCGTAGTATGTAATATAGTTGGTCTTATCAGCATCTATAAAAACCATATCCCAATTGTAATTCAATGTTGGAATAATCTCAGCTGCATTGCCTCTGTACAAATGTATTTGTTTCTCCTTCCCGGCAAGTTTAAAATTAGCTGAAGATTTCTCAGCATCGGCTTCTCTCAATTCAATTGTGTGTAATTCACCATCGGGTTGCAAACCTTTGCACAGGCACAACGCACTGTAGCCGGTAAAAGTGCCAATTTCCAAAATGTATTTGGGTTGAATCATTTGACTTATAAAAGAAAGAAACTGCCCTTGCGTTTCCGTGCTTAACAAGTGTGCATGTGCATGTTGCAAACTTTGCTGATGAATGTTGTGCAACAATTCATCTTGCGGTGTTGTAAAGCGGGCAGCATATTGTTCGGCAAGCGGATTAACCAATTCCATTAGTAAAATTTATATCATCATTGTTCATTCATTAATGTCTTTGGTTCATTTTATCAACGCTGTATTTTCTCTTTTAGAAATAAAGTACAACCCTAAAAAAGTAAGCAGCCCATTGATGAACAACAACTCTATTCCAATGGCATAACCATTGAAAATTTGTGTTGAGTATAAACTTAAAAAATAACAAATAATGGGCGAAACCAAACATACCAAAACCGTTAAGAAATGATTGGTAAGAACGCGTTTTGTAAAGATGCCAAATGTAAACAAACCCAACAACGGTCCGTACGTATAACCTGCAACATCTAAGATGATTTTAATAATGGATTTGCTGTTGATTTGCTTAAACATCATTACACATACAAAAAACAAAATCGTAAAGGAAAGATGTACGATCAATCGTCTATTTTTTTGTTGTTGTTCGCTAAGATTTTTGGCCCGTTTCAAACCTAAAATATCAATACAAAAAGAAGACGTTAATGCTGTAATAGCACCGTCAGCAGAAGGAAATAAAGCCGAGATTAAACCAATGATAAATATGATAGAAACAAAAGGGGGAAAATAATGCGTTGCACTGTTTGTATTCAGGGCAACCGATGGAAACAAATCGTCGCCTTTTGTAGTGATGTTATATTGTTGAGCAAACAAATAGAGCAAGCCGCCAAGTAATAAAAACAAAAGATTCACCAACACCATAATGGCGCTAAACGTCATCATGTTTTTTTGTGAATCTTTCAAATTTTTTACGCTGATATTTTTCTGCATCATTTCCTGGTCAAGCCCCGTCATACCAACGGTAATAAACATGCCGCCAATAATTTGTTTTAGCCAGAATGCTCCGCTGTTTGCATGGGTATTGAATGTTTTGGTATAGCCTTTTTCGTTCAACAAATGAATGGCAGAAGAAAACGAAAGATGCAAGGTTTGCAAAATGAAAACAGTGCAAACAATCAACCCCAGCAACATGAAAGTGGTTTGTAAAGTATCGGTAAATACAATGGTTTTTACGCCGCCTTTGAATGTGTACATGAGTATCATTAGCAAGATGATAAATGTTGTTGCCCAAAACGGAACATGCATGTTATTCAGGATGAATATCTGAAGTACATTAATCACCAAATACAATCTTGCCGTTGCTCCCAACACGCGCGAAACAATAAAAAACAAAGCGCCGGTTTTATAAGCCGTAATACCAAAGCGATGGTGCAGATAATTGTAAATAGAAGTGAGCTGCAAACGATAATACAAAGGCAACAAAACAAAAGCCACGATAAAGTAACCGATGAAATAACCCAGCACCACCTGGAAGTAGCCAAACCCATTGCTACCAACGGTTCCGGGCACGCTAACAAACGTAACACCGCTCAGTGAAGTGCCAATCATACCAAAGGCAACGAGCATCCAGTTGCTGTTGCGGTTGCCAATAAAAAATGATTCGTTATTGGCATTGCGGCTGGTGTACCAGGCAACGCATAGCAATATCAAAAAATAAATAAGAATGAAAGAAAGCAACAGAACCGGCGACATAGGCGAAAACAAAATGAACAACAAATTTGAAGGAAAAATAAATGGCAAACACAAGAATGAAAAAAGAAGCAAAAAGTTTTGGAGTGATGAATATTGGAAACACAGCGTTTTTATAAGGGATGATTCATCTCTTTACCTTCTTCATTAATAGTTCAATCGGCTTTATTCTATAGTCGTTGGTTACTTCATTCGCTGATGTAAAGATATTGTAAGCTTTTAAGAAAGATATATGAGCTATCACTACTACGCTATGTAGTTTGTTACAAAAGATTTACAAAAAAGCATTTGCCGTTACCTTCACCGCATGACGTTATCAGAAAGAGACAAGCAATGCATCTGGCATCCGTTCACGCCACAAAAAAACAGGCCTTTGCCCATTGCTATTACAAGCGCAAAAGGCACGCTTTTATTTGATGAAAACAACAACACATACATTGATGCCATCAGCAGTTGGTGGGTTACACTGCATGGTCATGCACATCCTTATATCGCTGAAAGGCTTTACAGGCAAGCCTTAGAGCTTGAGCAGGTTATTTTTGCAGGGTTTACACATAAGCCTGCAGTTGAACTGGCAGAACGATTGTTACAAATCCTGCCGCCTCATTTTTCCAAAATATTTTATAGTGATAATGGCTCTACTTCAATCGAAGTGGCATTGAAAATGGCGATACAATTTTGGTGGAACCAAAGTGCAAGGAATAGGAAACAAGAAACAAGAATTAAGAAGCAAGAAGCAAGTAAGAACAATCAAGATTCAGGAAGCAATATTCATAAATCAAAAACAAAGATTTTAGCTTTCAACAATTCGTATCATGGCGATACGTTTGGAGCGATGAGTGTGAGTGATAGAAGTGTGTTTACATTAGCATTTCACAACATGTTATTTGAAGTGATATTTATTGATGTTCCCGATGAAAATAACATCAATAAAACCAAACAAAAAATAGAACATCACGCTGATGAAATTGCCGCTTTTATTTATGAACCTTTGGTGCAAGGTGCAGGTGGAATGAAGATGTATGATGCGTTCTGGATGAATGAACTATTAAAATATGTGCAAAACCAAAACATCATTTGCATTGCCGATGAAGTGATGACCGGCTTTGGAAGAACAGGTAAATTATTTGCTTCGGAATACATAGAATGTAAGCCTGATATTATTTGTTTGAGTAAAGGTTTAACCGGCGGCACAATGGCGTTGGGTGTTACGGCTTGCTCGCAAAAAATATATGATGCTTACTTAGATGACGATAAGCTGAAAACGTTTTTTCACGGGCATTCTTTTACAGCCAATCCACTGGCTTGCACCGCTGCGTTGGCAAGTTTGGATTTGTGGTTTGAAAACAATTGCATAGAAAAAATTAAATGGCTTGAACAACAAAACAAATTGTTGATGCAACAATTGGTGCAAAAACAAAAGGTAAAAAACCTGCGCGCATTAGGAACAATTGTAGCTTTTGAAATTAGGGAAGGAGAAGATGAATATTTAAACAATATCAGCACAACTATAACAACCCGAAGTCTTCAGCAAGGTGTTTATTTACGGCCGCTTGGCAACACCGTTTACATCATGCCTCCATATTGCATTACCGAAGAGGAACTGAATAAAGTATATGATGTAATAGATAAATTGGTTGATTAATTTTCAGGATGTTCTGTTATTGCTTTCAGCTTGTCTAAGCTTTCTTCCATAAAAGGTCCCCAGATTTTATCGCTGGCAATGGCTGGCAACCGCTGCCACGGGTACCAGCTTAGCTTTTGCTCAAAATACCAATTCAATTTTGTTGTGTTGCTGGCGGTGTTGTTCGACAATAGAAAAACGCAAAGCAGATGATTTCCCTTTTGGTTTTGCCATATTGCTTCTACTGAATCTCTTGTACTTTTTGTGAGATAAATCGATTTTTTATTCTCATTGGCCATTCTGCTTTTTTCTTCTATTTGCGGTGTTACAAACTGAATTGTGTTTGTGTTCATGCCATCCATCCACAACTTCCAATTGTTTGTATTGCCAATGTACTTGAACAATGTATCCTGAGGTGTGGCTATATTGATAGTGCGCGTTACCCTTACTGTTGAAGGCAGCAGCAAGCCCATGCACGTAACGATAAAAAATAAAACAACAATGCTAATGAGAGCGAGTTTAATAAGCTTCATGCCCCAACCCCTAAAGGGGAATTTTAAAAGATGATGAAATGAAGTACGCCTGTTTACTGTAAAACGCTATCTAAAAATTGCTTTGTATCGTTTTCAATATTACTTGAATTTTCGATGGCTTTTATATACGCTGTTCCAATGATAGCACCGTTTGCATAGCGGCAAGCCGATTGGAATGTTTGTTTGTCTTTAATGCCAAAACCAACAAGTACAGGATTCTGCAAATTCATGTTTTGCACCCGTTGCAGATAATTTTCTACTTGCGTAAAATCTTTATCACTGCCAGTGATAGAAGACGATGAAACAGCATATAAAAATCCGGTGCTCAATGCATCCAGCCTTCGGATGCGTTCTTCCGATGTTTCGGGTGTAATTAAAAAAATAAAATCCAATCCATAACGCTTGATAATGTCGCCATACACTGTTTGGTATTCGTATTCAGGAAGGTCAGGAAGAATTAAACCATCTACCGGAAGTTCTGCAGCTTGTTTGCAAAATTTTTCAAAGCCATATTGCAAAATGGGGTTCATATAACCCATTAAAATCACAGGTATTTTTATAATATCTTCAACATTCGGCTTATTACGAAAATCTTGCAATTGTTGAAATAGTTTTTCTATTGTCATGCCATTCTGCAATGCAATGCTGTTGCTATGTTGAATAGCCGGACCGTCCGCCAAGGGATCACTGTAAGGCATTCCTATTTCAATAATATCTGCACCATTGTTTTGCAATGCTTTCATTACTTCAATTATGCTATTCAATTGCGGGTAACCAGCAGTACAGTAAACATTCAACACGCTTTTGTTTTTATGCAGAAATAGATTCTTGATTAAACTCATAAACAATTAACCATTAAAAATTTACAATTAAAAATCACTTTTCCATCGCCTTCATATAGGTATCCAAATCTTTATCACCACGCCCGCTTAAACACACTACCACCACATCTTTTGGACTTACTTTTAATTGGTCTAAGGCGCACAAAGCATGAGCACTTTCCAATGCTGGAATAATGCCTTCTAACTTTGCCAATTGAAAGCCGGCTGTTAACGATTCATCATCAGTTGCACTTAAAAAAGTAGCGCGACCACTCGCATACAAATGCGCGTGCATAGGCCCAATTCCTGGATAATCCAAACCTGCCGAAATACTATGTGGCTCTACAACTTGTCCGTCTTCCGTTTGCATTACTAAACTTTTGCTTCCATGCAATACACCTGGCTTACCAAGTTGAGTAGTTGCTGCACTCCTACCGCTGTTAATGCCGCAACCGGCTGCTTCTACCGCAATGATTTTTACACTGTCTTCATCTAAAAAATGATAAAACGTTCCCGCAGCATTACTTCCTCCACCCACACAAGCCACTACATGTGTTGGCAGTTCTTTGCCGGTATGTTCTTTCAACTGCCATTTGATTTCTTCGCTGATGATACTTTGAAAACGAGCCACCATGTCAGGATACGGATGTGGGCCCACTACACTGCCAATTACATAATGTGTTTCGAGCGGGTCATTTATCCAAGCGCGGATGGCTTCGTTGGTGGCATCTTTCAACGTTTTACTGCCACTGGTAGCAGGAACTACTTTTGCTCCCAGCATTTTCATGCGGGCAACGTTGGGCGCCTGCCGTTCAATATCAACTTCGCCCATATACACCACACACTCAATTCCTTTTAAAGCACAAACCGTTGCCGTTGCTACGCCATGCTGACCTGCACCGGTTTCAGCTATGATGCGCTTCTTGCCCAACCGTTGCGCAAGCAATACCTGACCAATGGCATTGTTGATTTTATGCGCACCAGTATGGTTTAAATCTTCCCGTTTTAAATAAACGGTTGTATTGTATTTGTTACTTAATCTTTCGGCTAAAAACAAAGGTGTCGGTCTGCCAACATAATCTTTTAGCAAGCTCTGAAACTCTTGCTGGAAGCCGGTTTCATACATGATTTGCAGATAATTGTTCTTCAATTCTTCTACATTTCGATGTAACATTTCGGGAATGTAAGCGCCGCCAAAATCTCCGTAATAACCAAAGATGTTAGGCTGCTTGTAAGTGCCTCTGTTGTTGAATGAGGTAATGTTTATCATAGAAAATTAAAGTGTAAAAATGATAAATTAAAAATCAGACAATCGTTCTATTTCCTTCTTCATTTCTTCTATCAGTTGTTGTTCTGACGGTAAATACAATTCATACTTACTGGCAAAAATTTGTTGATTGTTTTCCGGTAAAGAATATTTTACAACAGCATTGTTTTTATCTGCACAAAGCAGAATGCCAATCGTTGCATTTTCATGCGGTAGTTTTTCGTTACGGTCGTAATAATTTACATACATCTGCAGTTGCCCTATATCTGCATGTGTGAGCTTGTGTGTTTTGATTTCAATAATCACAAAGCACTGCAACAAACGGTTGTAAAACACAAGATCAACAAAGAATTCATCACCTTCCAGATGAATGCGTTTTTGACGGGCAACAAAAGAGAAGCCGTTGCCAAGCTCTAATAAAAAATTATGAAGATGTGTAATGATAGCTGATTCCAAATCTTTTTCATAATACGCCGCTTCACGTTGCAATCCTAAAAACTCAAGAACCAATGGATCTTTAATAATTTCTTTCGCCTCCGATGGAAGCTTCTCACCACGAGCTACAGCCAGCACACTTTCTTTGTCATTACTCATTAATAAACGCTCAAATAATTGGCTGTTAATCTGGCGTTCAAGCTGACGGACAGTCCAGTTATTTTTGGTTGTTTCTGCTATATAATATTCTCTTTTATGTTGATTATCAATCCGAAGAAGCAATGAGTAATGACTCCAGGTCAATTGTGCAGACACTGTCTGCACAATTGGAAACAAGCGGTAGAATTGGCGAAACAAATTAAGGTTACGGTACGAAAAACCGCTTCCAAATTCCGGCTGCAATTGCTCCGATAAATACTGAATCAGGTAAGTACCATAATCGGCTCTGTCTTTTCCCTGCTGCTCTTCCTCAAAAATAACTTTTCCGATGTGCCAATACATCAACACACGTTCGTTATCAACTGCGCGGATGGCTTTTTCTTTTGCCTGGTTTATAATCGCTTTTATTTCGTTTAGCAGCGATGTATCAATCAACATAGACACATTTTTAGATGGAACAAACATTGTCGGTGCAACCTTTTCATCTGGAAAATCTATACAAATCTCTCTCACAATATCAACTCCATAAATATCAAATCCAGCCATCGGTTGAACTTATAACCCACTTCTTTAAAATGCGCAACTTCTACAAAACCAAATTGTTTGTGCAATGCAAGGCTCACTTCATTAGAGGCATCAATACCAGCAACAATAGCGTGCAAGTCTAAGTTCTTCGCTGCCTCTATCAATGGTTTCATCAACATCTTTCCAACGCCTTTGCCTCTGCAATCGCTTTTTACATATACTGAATTTTCAACAGTGTATTGATAAGCCTGCCATGCGCGAAACGGACCAAAAGAACTAAACCCAACAATCACCTTACTTTCTTCGGCTACAAACACCGGAAAGCCTTGCTGCTGCTTTGTTTCAAACCAATCAGTGCGCATTTCAAGCGTGTGCGGATCGTAATTGTAAACGGCGGTTGTATGTAAAATCACGTCATTATAAATGTCGAGTATTTGCGGCAAATCTTCCTTTGTTGCTTCGCGAATTATGACTTCAATATAGTTGGATGGATTACTTAGTTGAATCATGATACGTTTGGTTTTGCCTGTTTTTTAAGACCGATCTTCCTATCGTCAAAGTCTTATCCTTTTTGCTTAACATCGTTAATAAATGTTGTTACCTGTTGAACATCTTTTACGCCTGGTGATGTTTCAAAGCGGCTGTTAATATCGAGTGCAAACAAATCTTTAGCAACAGCCTGTTGTTGAAATTGCTGAATGGTGGCAACATCATCCGGCGCAATACCACCACTTAAAAAAAAAGGTTTGCCAATATTGGCTTCTTTTAATTTTTGCCAATCAAACTTTTTTCCTGTGCCCCCAAAACTTGCGCCTTCAGTATCAAACATGAACAGATCAGCCACATCGTAATAGTCTTTTATCTTCCATGAAATATTATCGCCTTCGCTTACCCGGAACGCTTTAACGACTGTAATGTATTGAGAAATTTTTTCGCAGTAGCGTGGCGATTCATTGCCATGAAGCTGCACCAGGTATAAGCCGCAATTATCCACCGTTCGCAACACATCATTCACATCAGCATTTACAAAAACGCCGACTTTATTAATGTTGCGAAGTTTTTTAATTTCTTCAGCCGGCATGCTTTTGTACACATAACGCGATGAAGGCGGATAAAAAATAAATCCGACAAAATCAGCTCCTGCATCCCTTATCTGTTGCGCTTGCAAAGCCTGTGTGATGCCACATACTTTTACTCTCATGTTGTTTGTTTCAATTCATTTACAAACTGAATAAAAGCAATCGAAGGATCGTTGTTCTTCATAAAATTTTCACCAATTAAAAAACCTTTGAAACCTGCATTGCGTAAGGTTTTGATAGTCTTTACGTTGCTGATTCCGCTTTCTGCAATGGTTGGTTTTTCTTTTGGCAAAAATGTTATTAAATTCAAAGATGTGTTGATGTCAACTTCAAATGTTTTGAGGTTGCGGTTGTTAACGCCTATCATGGTTACTTCATCACAAATATGATCCAACTCTTCTTCATTGTGAATTTCCAACAGCACTTCCAACTGTAGTTCCCTTGCTGTTTTTGCAAGTTGTTTTACTTGTTGTTGTGAAAGACAGGCAGCAATCAATAAAATCACATCAGCACCAATTGCCTTCGCTTCATAAAGTTGGTATTCATCAACGATAAAATCTTTGCGCAACAAGGGAACATCAACCACGCCCCTTGCCGTTATCAAGTCGTCATTGCTCCCACCAAAAAACGGTTCATCGGTTAACACTGAAATACCAGCAGCATGTTGACTATAAGCAGCCGCAATCTTTGCTATATCTGCATTTCTGTTAATGATTCCTTTTGACGGCGACTTACGCTTGAACTCTGCAATAATACCTGTTGAATCTTTTTTCAGTAAAGATTGAGACAATGATTTTCGTGCAAAACCAAACATCGGCATCTGCTCGTAAGATGCAATGGAAATGATGTTTTTCTTTTGGTCAATTTCTTTTTGTTTTTCAACGATTATTTTATCGAGAATATTCATTGTTGTATTTGTTATCTGAAGCAGAATTTTATGCGGTTTATTGATTTGGCTGATGAAAGCGAATACCATAAAACTGAGCCTTTATTTCAATTAATCAGTTTAATCAGTTTAATCTTTCAAAATCTTGGTTCAGGCTTGCATCTGAATTAATGTTTCCAAACAGCGATGTGCACTGCCACTTTCAAGGCTCTTCACAGCAGCATTGTAAGCATCGTTGTAACTACCATAATTTCCTGTGCAATGCAGTGCCATTGCAGCATTGGCAAGCACTACAGCAGTCTGCGCCCATGTACCCTCACCTTTAATAATTTTAGTAAACAGTTTAGCGGCTTCTTCTGTTGTATTGCCGCCATAAATATCATGCTGCACAACCGTTCGCTTGCCCAATTGTTCAGGTGTGTATAGAAATTCTCCTTCGTTGGTGATGACTTTTGTATCGTTGGTTAAAGAAATTTCGTCGTAACCATCAAGACCGTGAATGATGGTAAATGGACTTTGTTTTTGCTGTAATAAATAGTTATAGATTCTTGCCATTTCCAAATTGTAAACCCCAACGAGCTGATAGGTTGGCTGTGCAGGATTCACCATAGGTCCAAGCATATTGAAAAAAGTTCGCAGACCAAAGTTCTTGCGAATGGGTGCCACCGTTTTTAAAGCCGGATGAAACAGCGGCGCGTGCATAAAACAAATATTGGCTTCTTCTACTTCTTGCAAAAGCCTTGCATTGTTGTTTGAAAACTGATAACCTAAATTTTCCATCACATTGCTTGCACCACTGATAGACGTTGCGCCATAATTGCCATGCTTTGCCACTTTTTGTCCGGTTCCCGCAACAATAAAACAGGCAAGTGTTGAAATGTTGAATGTGTTTTTCCCATCACCGCCGGTGCCAACAATGTCAATGGTTTTATGCCCATTCAAAGCCACTTTCACACACAATTCCAGCAACGCATCGCTAAAGCCCTGAAGTTCTTCAATGGTAATACTGCGCATGAGAAATACAGTAATAAAAGCCGTTACTTCGGTATCGTTGTATGAGCCTTTTGAAATGGCAATCAGCGTGTCTTTCGCCTGTTGATACGATAGCGTTTTGTGCTCGAATAAATAGGATAATAACTTTTTCATCTTTTGTTGTTATACTTGTAACCAGTTACGAAGAATGGTTTCCCCCATTGGCGTCAACACACTTTCAGGATGAAACTGTACGCCTTGCACATCATACGTTTTATGCTGTAAACCCATGATAAAACCATTGTCATCTTCAGCCGTAATTTCAAGTTCATCGGGAAAAGCCTTTTTGTCAACTACCCAGGAGTGGTATCTTCCAATTTCCAAACATTGCGGCAAACCTTTAAACAGTGGACTGTTGACAGATGAGAGTTGACAGCTTGTAGCCACACCATGAAATACATTGGTTAAATTGGTGAGTGTTGCACCAAAGGCCTCTCCTATTGCCTGATGCCCTAAACACACGCCCAGTATGCTTTTTCGGGCCGCATATTCTTTAATTAACGGCAATAACAAACCCGCTTCTTCCGGTATGCCGGGACCAGGTGATAGAATGATTTTATCATATTCAGCTACTTTCTCCAACGGTATTTTATCGTTGCGAAAAACATCTACTTTGTCATCCACAATCTTTTCAACCAAATGAACGAGATTGTATGTAAACGAATCGTAATTGTCAAACACTAATATTTTCATGATCATTGTTTTTATTCATCCACCGGATAAATCCGGTGGCTACAAATAAATCCGGTGGCTACAAATAAATCCGGTGGCTATGCGATGTTTTCTGCCATCACAATCGCTTTTTTTAAAGCACCTAATTTATTGTTCACTTCTTCCAATTCATTTTGCGGGTTGCTTGCCGCAACAATACCACCGCCAGCCTGATAAGTCAATGTATTTTCTTTACTTAAAAATGTACGTATCATAATGGCCTGGTTGCAGCTACCATCAAATCCAACCGAGCCGATGCAACCACCGTAAAAGCTACGTGGCGTGGTTTCGTATTTATCAATTAATTCCATCGCTTTAAACTTGGGTGCGCCGCTTAATGTGCCAGCCGGAAACGTAGCCGCAAGCAGTAAAAATGGATTGGTGTTTTCTTTTACAGTACCGCTTACTTCACTCACTAAGTGAATAACGTGCGAATAATAATGTACCTGTTTGTAAAAATTCACTTTTACATCACTGCAAAGGCGGCTTATATCATTGCGTGCCAAATCAACCAACATCGTATGCTCAGCGTTTTCTTTTGCATCATTTTGCAAAGCTGTTGTCAGCCGTTTGTCTTCCTCTTCATTGCCTGTTCGTTTGCTGGTGCCGGCAATGGGATGAATGATAGCTTTGCCGTTCTTTATAATTAATTCAGATTCGGGGCTGCTGCCCATCAATTTATAATCGCCATAATCGAAATAAAACAAATACGGTGATGGATTGATGCTGCGCAATGCACGGTAAACATTAAACTCATCACCCGAAAATCTCTGCTGAAAGCGGCGGCTTAACACAATTTGAAACACATCGCCACGCAAGCAACTTTGGATGCCTTTCTTTACCGTTTCAATGTGCTGTTCATCTGTTATGTTCGATGTTTCTTCACCCTTGCTTTGAAACGGAAACTGGGGCACATCTTTACTGCGGATTAACGATTCAACCAAAGCCACTTCTGAAGGCAGATTTTTTATTTTATTCTCACAAATAAACATTTCATTTTTAAAATGATTGATGGCAATTACATACTGATACAACCGGTAACGCATCAACGGAATGGAGGGTTTGGTTTTGCCACATTTTAATTGTATTGTTTCAAAAAACTGCACGGCATCAAACGTAGTATAGCCAAACAAACCCTGCGCAATTTTTGCATTTTTCTCACCTGTTTCTTTTACATCAAATTGCTGCATAAAATTCCAAACAATATTGGGTACATCTTGCGCATTTCGCAATGTTTTTTTCTCGGGTTGTCCGTCCGGATATTTGCATTCTATTTCGTTATAATTGCTGACTTCAATGCCACCAATTGCATTGATGCAAATAAAAGAAGAACTGTTCTCAACAGAGTTACTATCAGCACTTTCTAATAAAATAGTATCGCGAAACCTGTCGCGTAAACGCAGGTAAATGCCAACCGGCGTAAACACATCGGACAATATTTTTTTGTAAGTTGTTTCTATCTCAATTTTTTTCATGAACGGAGATTTGGGGTGATTGATGAGATGAAAAATTTTTCTTTCTTCTTCCGTTTGTATTCACCGATTTATTTCTTTGTTTCATGTATAGCTAAACTGTTTTTACGTCATTAAAAGTTTTTCATCTTATTTATATCTCCTCTCATCACCAAAATCCTTTTCATCCTTCTTAATTCCCGTAAACAAAAAGCCCCGACAATGTCGAGGCTTTTCACTATTGTATAATAACGCATTGGTACGCGCTGCTACAAGCCCCGATTGAGGATTGTGTGCCACCACCAATTGTTATTTTGTATTTGTTTATTCATTTGCGCAGCGAATATAGAAAGGGAAATGGAAACAGAATAAAATTATTTTTCCAACTGCTTTTTGCGGTTTGGTTTTGCCTCTTTTTCGTGCTTTTGTTTTTCATGATAATTTTCAGGCAAACCCGTTTCATAACCAAACACATTACCATCTTCATATTCACCGCAATCCTTAACCCATTGCGATAAAAAGTTATCATCGCTTTTGCTTTGATTGACACCAATAAAATAACCAATCAAAATGCCGGTAAGCAATCCGGCCAGCACGCCGCCTGTAATTTTTTTTGACTGTTTGTTTATCATACCACTGGCAACTTTATTTCGTATTGCTACTGTTTTGTAATCATGATAAAGTTAATCAAAAACTATACAATAAAAAATGAAGGTGCATAAATAACACAGAGATAACGAATAGATTCTAATGTTTTATAAAGCAGCAAATACAGTTGCAGCAAGCGCTATAGCACATTGAAACGTATGTTTATAATTTGTTTAAAGAAATGGAATGATTTTATATGTTGTTTTCTAAAATTAATAATCTATGAAAGCACTTGTTTTTCACAAACCAAAAACGGTGAGTGTTGATACCGTTCCTGACCCTATCATTCAGCAGCCAACCGATGCCATTATTAAAGTAACCTCAACCGCCATTTGTGGCTCCGATTTGCACATTTACAATGGCATGATTCCTCAGCCTAAACCTCTTACCCTTGGACATGAGTTTATGGGTGAAGTGGTAGAAGTTGGCTCTGGCGTTACCAATCTGCGAAAGGGCGACAGAGTAGTTGTACCCTTCCCTATTGCGTGCGGGCACTGTTGGTTTTGCACACATCAGCTTCACGACCATTGCGAAAACTCAAACTCCAATTATGGTCCTGAAGGTGGCTTGATGAAAGAAAAAGGTGGCGCCTTGTTTGGCTATACCGATTTGTATGGCGGCTACGATGGCGGACAAGCCGAATATGTGCGTGTGCCATACGCCAATGTAGGTCCCCGCAAAGTACCTGAAGGTTTGCGGGATGAAGAAGTTTTGTTTTTAACTGATATATGGCCTACCGGATATTCGGCTATTGAGTGGGCTGAGATGAAAGGCGGCGAAACCGTTGTTGTATTCGGTTGCGGACCTGTTGGATTGATGGCTCAGAAAGCTGCTTGGATAAAGGGCGCCAGCCGGGTGATTGCATTGGATGTAGAGGACTATCGGCTTGCCAAAGCAAAGATTTTAAACAATGTAGAAGTGATTAATGCAGGTGATGATGATGCCATTGAAAAGATACGTTCAATGACGAACGGACGTGGTGCTGATGTGGTAGTTGATGCAGTAGGCATGGAAGCCCACCGCTCGGTTTTAGATAAAGCAGCCACCTTGATTCGTGCCGAAAAAGGAACCATCAATGCTTTAAAAATGGCTGGCAGTGCAGTGCGTCGCGGTGGTGTGATTTCGATTGTTGGCGTGTACGGATACAACTACGATAATTTCCCGATTGCTCAGTTTTTTGACAAAGGCGTTACATTAAAAATGGGACAAGCCTGGGCGCATGAACTGATTGATCATTTGATAGATTTGGTAGCACAAAAGAAAGTGGTATTGAATGATATTATCACGCACCGCTTGCCACTTAGCGAAGCGCCGCGTGGCTTTGAAATTTTCAACGATAAAAAAGACGATTGTGTGAAAGTGGTGCTGCAGCCGTTTGCATAATTGTTTAAACTGGGATTTATAGGATGGATGGGATTTGTTAGATATTGATAAGTAAAAGTTTGTTTTTATAATAATACTTAATCTTACTTCTTCTATTTTACTTCTTCATCCTTATCCCATCAATCCTAATCATCACATATATCCCAGTTCAGATTAAAAACAAAAAGGAAACAGCAATGCTGTTTCCTTTTTCTATAAAAAATTTATCGGATTTACTTCACTGAATTGATTAAAGCAGTGAAAGAAGCCGGTTCGTTCATCGCCATATCGGCCAGTACTTTCCGGTTCAGTTCAATTCCTTTTTTGTTCAGTTTATCAATAAACTGGCTATACGTTAAGCCTTCGGCACGAACCGCTGCATTGATACGTGCAATCCAAAGCTGGCGGTACTCGCGCTTTTTTAATTTACGACCTACATAGCTGTAAGTCATCCCTTTTTCAACAATATTTTTGGCAACGGTATAAACGTTTTTACGCTTACCATAAAAGCCTTTGGCCTGGTCTAAAATTCGTTTTCTTCTTGCACGCGATGCAACTGCATTTACTGAACGTGGCATAATTAGTTATTTAATATTTCAGATAGAAAATTGAATATTAATTCTGAAATGAATGAGGTAATGTTTTTAGATAATCCCTGTATTTCTCCCTTTAAGGTCGGAACTTCTACTTCAAACGAAGGAGCCGCATCACAAAATCTTTGTTGGCTGCACCTACTACGCCTTTCTTGCGCATGGCACGTTTGCGTTTGGTAGATTTCTTAGTAAGAATGTGGCGTTTGAAAGCTTTCTGAAATGTGATCTCGCCTGTGGCGGTTACTTTAAAGCGCTTCTTTGCGCTTGAGTTCGTTTTTACTTTTGGCATCTTTTGATAACCTAATTAAAGATTATACCCTGCTGGTGTTCCCGAACAGACGGGACGCTTGTTGAACCTTACGGGTAATGGTCTGCTTTTTAAAACAGGGCTGCAAAAGTAGAACAAAAACAAAAGATTTACAAAGGATTGAGAAAATTTTAGGATTGCTGTTCCTATAAAGCAACAAATACAATTTGTGCAAAGAGAAATTCAATAATGATTTTTATATGCATCTGTTCGCTTGCGGCCACCATAAGCCGAAACAGAATCGAATAGAGTTTTTAAGATATCGGGATGTGCTTCATAATAATTCATGCTTTTGTAAAAGCTGGCTTTGTCGGTTTTGTATTTTTGAAATACCTGCAAATAC
Organism: Ilyomonas sp.; assembly: GCA_965277535.1. Classification (GTDB taxonomy): domain Bacteria; phylum Bacteroidota; class Bacteroidia; order Chitinophagales; family Chitinophagaceae; genus Ilyomonas. The sequence goes on from OZ255825.1 coordinate 706,177, forward strand.
AACGAAGTTGCATCCATGCGCAACGAATCGCTTTTCATTAAAAATCGCTCCGAAGCTGTTTGTTCTGCCACTTCCAAATCCCAAACCATCATTTTCATTTTGTTCATTGGAAACACATCAGGCGGCAGTTGATCTTTATAAGAACAAGACAAACAAAAAAGGGCAAAAACAAAAGTAAGCAGTTGTTTCATCGCAAATCATTCCTGTATTTATCCCCATTAGAAGGATCAAGTTCAGCCAAAATCTGAAGTACTTTACCACGTACATCAGGCGATGCTTTTTTAAACATGCCAGACAGTTCGCTGTACCTGCTTTGCATAAAAAACTGCAACGCCATTGTGTTTGGATTTTCGCGGTTAAATGTTTGCAATTGCGTTAGTGTTGTCAGCGTATTTTGTTGTGCTGTAGCTTCATCTTCATACATCTTATCCAACCCGTTGCGATAGTATTTGTAAATGATGTCGTTCATCACATTGTATCTTGTGTTGGTCATATTGTTTGCCAGCCAGTAGCGGTTGCGCTGCCCGTCAAACGCCTGCCAGCCACTGATACCGCGCGTTTCAGGCGCATTGTTCACAATGTTTTGCGCAGCAACAAAATAAGGATCGCCACCTTTTGGAGAAAACGAATCGTAATCAAACCCCAAAATCATATACACATAATAAGCAATTACCGCCGTAACATTTGCGGTTAAAGGATCGTTGCCTGCCACACGACTTTCGTTAAATTCAACCGGCTGAAATTCTACATATTTAAACGTTACATCGTTATCTATAAAATTAATCATTGGCGATTTATAAGCCGAATTAAAAACGGGTCGTGCCGATTGCACCGTAAGCGTTCCGCTAAAAACATCCTGATCGGATGATTTATTTAGGTTGATTAAAAAATTGCACTCAATTTTTTCCTGTTGATTGAACTGATCTTTTGTCCATTGCCGGTTGTTAATAAGATTGGTGAGTTGCGTTGCCAGGGTAGTGAAGCGCTGCTTGCTTACCGATGTCGGTAATTGATTGGCTAACACGGTAACTTTTGCCTGCAATTCCTGCGCCTGCACTGCGCCTGCAAATAGAATTAGCAACAAGAAAGCAAGGGTTTGTATTTTATTTTCCTTTACAAATAACATCCAGAATAAATTTTGCGATTTCTTTTTTTGATAATAAGTCGGATTCATATTCATTGCCTGCCGTATCGAAGATTGTAACCTTATTGGTGTCTCCTCCAAAGGTTGCGCCTTCGTCCTGCATTGAATTTAAAACGATAAAATCTGCCTTTTTCTTTTGCAGCTTTTCTTTAGCAAACCATTTTTCGTTGTGCGTTTCCAAAGCAAAGCCAACTATTGTTTGGTCATTTTGTTTTTGTTCGCCCAGCGATTGCAAAATATCTTTTGTTTTGGTTAACGAAATGGTAAGCTCGCCCGATTCTTTTTTTATTTTTTGCGATGCAGGGTTTTCAGGAGTGTAATCGGCAACCGCTGCCGCGAGGATGGCTATGTTTGTTTTTGCAAATAAATCGGTGCAAGCCACATACATCTCTTCGGCTGTGTTCACCGGAATATGATGTACACCAGCAGGTGGTTGCAAACGCACAGGGCCCGCTACCAGCGTAACTTCTGCACCTTCGTTCCTGCATTGCTCTGCCAGCGCAAAACCCATTTTACCTGATGAATGATTGGCAATAAAACGCACCGGATCAATGGGCTCATAAGTGGGTCCTGCTGTTATCAAAACTTTCTTTCCCACTAACCGTTGTGAGGCAGAAAAAAATTTATGCAAATAATCAATAATCTCCTCCGGTTCTGCCATCCTTCCTTCGCCAAACAAACCAGACGCAAGCTCGCCGTTGCGAACAGAAATAACCGTATTTCCAAACCATTGCAGCGTTTCTACGTTTCGTTTTGTAGCCGGATGATGCCACATATCTTCATCCATCGCGGGCGCAACCATTACCAGGCAAGTAGCAGATAAATACGTTGCCAATAATAAGTTATCACATGCACCGTTTGCCATTTTGCTTAGCGTATTGCAGCTTACCGGAGCTATCAGCATCACATCGGCCCATCGCCCTAACTGAACATGATTTGCCCATGTATCTTCTTCAAACAAGTCAGTCAGCACTTTGTTCTTTGATAACGTTGAAAGAACCAGCGGCGAAACAAAACTTTTGGCAGATGGAGTAAGAATCACTTTTACTTCGGCGCCTTCTTTTACCAGCAAACGTACCAGTGTAATGGCTTTGTAAGCGGCAATGCTGCCAGTAATGCCAAGAAGTATTTTTTTATTGTTGAGCAATGGGTGAAATGTCTTTTTGTGATTACAAAGATGGATGCCTTTTGGTTTTGCATCAAAAACAACTTTTTTAAATAATAAACTTATCGGACTTCATTTTTTGAAGAAATGTGATAAGAATAAATCTGTTTTTACATCACCGTATCAACACTACCGTTCCTTTTTTTACAATCGGATGGTTCAGATAATCAATTGCAGTGGCAACAAATACATACGTTCCCGGCGGCTGTTTCACTCCTTTGTAAGCCCCATCCCAGCCTACGCCTACCGACGGCGTTGTGAACAACAACTGTCCTAACCGATTGTAAATACTGAAATTTTGGAACTGCTTGATACCGGCAACGATAGGTATTAAAATATCGTTCCTGCCATCGCCATCCGGCGTAAATGCCGATGGTATAAAAATTTGAGGAACCGTTTTGAATTGATACACTTTCAGAGAATCGTATCCCACACAACCTTGTATTGTTGTGCCTTTTACAGCATAGGTTATTTCCTGTACTTCATCAGGTAACTTTATCAGCGGATTGGCAATTTCACTATTGTTCATGCCTGTTGAGGGCGACCATTGATAGCTGTTGGCGCCGGTTGCATTCAACTGCAAAGGCTGTCCTGCCACAATATTGGTATCATTGCCGGCATACACTTGCACGGGCGGAATTACTACAACAGTAACTGTGTCACTCACGGGTTTGGGACAGCCGTTTACCGACCTATCGTAAGCCGTAAATGTATAAAGTGTTGTCTGTTGCGGGCCTGCGGTAGGTGTGAGCGTATTGTAGTTGATTAAAGAATTGATTGGCGACCAGGTAAAGTTTGTGCCTGTATAAGAAGCATTGAGTTTTGTAGTAGAACCAAAACAAACCGGCAATGCGGTTCCTGCATCTGCCACAGGATAAGGCGCCGTGTTTACTGTCATTTCACCATCGGTAAAACAAGTGCCGATGCTGGCTTTTACATGATAAATTGTTTTGGATGAAGGAACTGCCAACGGAGCTTCTGCGGTGCTATCGTTCAATGTTGAAGAAGGTGACCATGCAAATTTTAAGGCGTTGGAAAGGGCCGTTAACTGCACAGTATCGGTTAAGCATATCGTGGTATCTTTTGGTAATACCAGGTTTACTTTATCAGTTACATTTACCCGAACCGAATCATTATTCACGCACCCGTTTCCGGCATCTATATTCACATAATAAGTTGTAGTGGTTTGCGGGTTTACTATCGGGCTGGAAGTATTGGAATCTCTAATGCCCGACAGGGGCGTCCATGTGTAAGCAGCCGTGCTTACATCGGTAGAAGCGGAAAGCTGCAATTGGTCAACATTACAAATCAGCGTATCGTGAAAAGGCACAGTAACAGTAGGCTTGTCATAAATGATTACCGGTTGTGCAAGCGTATCCAAACAGCCTTTGGAATTGCTCACAATTAGCTGGGCTGTTACCGTTCCTGTATCGCTGTATTTATAAGGCTGAGGGCTTTGCAAAACAGAAGTATCAGCTGTTGAAGTTGGGTCACCAAAATTCCATCGCCAGCCATTTACAACGCCATACAGTGTAGTGCTTTTATCGGTAAAAACAAACGCGTTCTGCACACAGCTTCCACTCACCGAAAAATTGGCTACAAAGCCAGGAAATACGTTTGCCTGAGCCGTAGCTGTGGCTGTGCATTCGCCGTTTTTGTTGATGATTAAAGTTACATTGTAGGTTCCTGCTTTTGAATAAGTGTGCGTTGCCTGCGGTAATGTGGATATACTGTCGGGCGATGTTGCATCGCCAAAGTTCCAGTAATACGAATTGATGTTGGCTGAAGTAGATTCATTGGAAAATGTAAGGTTAAATCCATTACAGGTAATGTAAGAAGGATTCAATACGGCTTGCGGAACGTTACAGTTTTCAACCCGAAGAATAAAATCTTTCCGGTGCTGTGCAATGTTCACTTTGTTCCTCCATTCATACACCACCACGCTTACCACATACAAGCCTGCTGCGGGTGAAACGCCACTGATTTGACCTGTAACCGGGTTGATGTTAACCTTACTTCCCAGCGGAGAGCTACCCGAAAAACTCTGACCCGTATTGTAACTTACAAAGTCATAAGGTGGCGTTTCGGCGGGCTGTGAGTCGTTGGCGCCGGCAAACAAAACACCTGAAGTATAAGCCGGTTGAAAAGCAAATGAAACCGAATCGCCAACGTCAGGATCGGTGGCGCCGTAATCCAAGGTAAAATGGCTGTTGTAGCAAATTATATCGGGCTTTTTTAAATTAAAAACAGCCGTAGAATTGTGTCCGGTTGGCAATAATTTTTTTCCCGGAATCGAACAATCATACGTAACACCGGGCAAGCCTTGTACAGAATATCTGTTGTTGTTCAGAACATTTAAAGTAGTAGCCCGACAGCAGTTTTCATAAGCAAGAGTATAGCCATTATTGTTATCAGCCAGCGTAACAGTTGTAGTATAGGTTTTTACTTCATAACAAAGTGGCGGTTTGGTAGTAATGCAAGGCGGATAATCACCAAGAAGCGCAGGATCTAATGACAGTGAAGCATCATCGGTAAGTGGTAAATACAATTCCGAAATAAATGTGTTGGTTCCGGATTCATACACAGCAATCACCGTTTGCGCTGGCAGGCAAGCTACGTTGGTCCCATCGCCACAAGGCACAAGGCAATCTCTGAATAAGCGCAACGATACTTTATACGTGCTTTTGCCACTACTGTCACTGCTGATGTACTGATAAAACACTTCACCGCCCACAATATGCGTTGCCCTGCACAGGTTGGCTATGAATAAAAACAATACTATGCAGAAGATGCTTTTCATGGATGGTTATCGTTTATCCGAACGTTCGGTTGCCGCTATATCTTGCATAAAATCCAACAAACCTTTGTTTACTTCTTCCTTTTGTTCCCACATTCCCATGTGCGCGCTCCTTTCTAAAATATAAATATAAGAAATAAGAGGCAAATGCGCTTGTTGCAAAATGTCATCTATGGGTGCGGCTTTATCTTCCTTGCCCATAATAAACAACACCGGAACTTTGCTGTTTTTTAAAACACAAGTTTTGTCTTCGCGCAACATCATAGCTTTGTAGTATTGCTGCAATTCGGCCGGCGCAAAGTCAGCCCCTTTTTTTATAAGGGCGTTGATTTCATCTGCGTGCTGTTGTTTAAAATGATACGAAAACAAATTGGGAGTGGTGCTTTTTATAAACGCATAACTTCCATATTGCTCAATCGTGTTGATGCCTTTTGCCCGCATCCCTTTCTTTTCATCGCTATCGGCAAACGCAGTGGAATGAACAAAACCAAAACCCTTAATGAGGTGAGGATGTTTTTCAACCAATGCCAATGTAATATAGCCTCCCATGCTATGCCCAAACACTGCGCAAGCATTGATGTTCTCGTGTTGCAAAAGGGCAAATAGGCAGTCGGCATAATCGGCAATGTTTACCGCTTCATCGTTTGGTTTTGCCATTATTTCTGAGGCTCCGCTGCCAGGCAGGTCGGGAACAATAACGGTAAATTTTTCCTGCAAAACCAAAAGCTGGTGTTTCCAAACATCGCCGTCTTCCGCAAAGCCATGAATGAGAACCACCGGAAAGCCAGTGCCTTCTTTTCGATAACTTGTCCTTTTATTTTGATAGATAAATGTTTGCATTTTGATTTTTTTGAACCACAAAGCCACGAAGTAATGAAGATACACAAAGTGTTCTTTTGTTTTCTTTGTGAAGCTTGGTATCTTACCGTCTTCGTGGTTCAGAATCTCTTTTCATCGCCAGATTTCCATAGCGGTATAACATTAAAAACACAAAGGGAACCAACGATATATTCAACTCCTGCGGCAGCCACCACCAGCCAATGAGAAGCAAAGCCGTCAACACAAAAGCAACATAAAAATAGTTGCGCAGCCAGAGCGGCTTTTTCCATAAAAACAAAACGGCAATGATGTTGGTTGGCAATGCCCACAACAGATTGAAGTTGTCTTTCGTCATCCGATGATCGGTTCCCCACCACATAAACAACAAAAGCAAACCCAGCAAACCGGTGAGATAGAGGAGAAAAGAATCTATCAACCTGCAAATTGTTTTCGCACGTTGATAAGGCAAAAAATAAAGCGAAGCAATGAAGCAACAAATAATGGTAAAAATAATCAAGGGAACATACTTGCCGGTGTATTCGATGGGCGTTGCAGTATTCAGTAAGGTTTGTTTTTGCCTTACAACGGGCTGCGTATTGTTGATGGTTGCACTGTCTATTCCCTTTAATAAATATTCGGGTAAAAACATAGCTACATTGTTATCAACCGGCTTATCAAGCTTTGCGCCCAGCAATATATCAATGCCCAGTTTACTCCACGGCTCACCGCCTTTATCGAGATAGCTGTGAATGAGATTACGCGCCGTTGTGCCTTCAGGAACGAGATTATTTTTTACGCCACTTCCGGGAAGAGCACGAAAGATCAAATCACGAACACGGGTGGTACAGTTATCGTAAATAAAATCGTATTTGTAATAACGGTTTGTGCCCTGCAAATTGGTGTTGAGTGCCGTAATGATTTCTTGCTTTTGAGCACAAGTCAGGTTCATTTCCTGCTCTTGTACGCTACGCTGAAAATACTGATACTCATACATAAATTCGGGAAACTTATCTACTGATAAAGAATAGTCCAGTTTTCCTCTTATAAATTTTGTGTAGAAATGCGGGTCGTTAAAGTCAAAAGTGCCATAATTGTAAACAATGTCTGTTCCTCTTGCACTGTCTTGTATGCGCAACGCTGTGTGTCCGAAAGTTGAATACAATTCTGCGCCGGGCGCACAGGTAAGCAAGCTAATGCGCAGGTGGCAACTGCTGTCTTGCGCAAACACATTTCTAAAAAAGGGCAAAAACAAAAGAAGTAAACAGGTTAGTTTCTTCATACAACAAATAAAGGGTAAAAGTAAATGCAGTGTGGTTGAGACGTTGCATTTAACAACGGTTTGGTAGAAGTTTAGGTAAGTAGGAAATTAATATTTGGAAGATACGAAAGCACACTATTATTTTGCAGCCGGAGAGCTGGCAGAGTGGTCGATTGCGGCAGTCTTGAAAACTGTTGACTGTAACAGGTCCGGGGGTTCGAATCCCTCGCTCTCCGCGCAATAAAATCTTCCCGCGTTGGCGGGTTTTTTTATGGCTGAACAATGATGGAGAGATGCCAGAGTGGTTGAATGGGACGGTCTCGAAAACCGTTTTACGGGCAACTGTAACGAGGGTTCGAATCCCCCTCTCTCCGCTAATAGTAAAAACCGGTTTGCTGCTATCTTTCAACTTTTGTTGGTTCTTCTATGCAACTGATGAAGCATACTTTTTCATTACAAGACATGTCTCTTTCAGCATATCTTTAAGCTTATTCTATCTATTACTTAGAGCACTTTTGTAACCCTGTATTATAGAAGGTCTTCGCTATTTGATTTACTTAACTTTGTTTAATGCAAAACAAAAGCCTGCGGCCCATTTCGCAGCTTAACAATGAACAAAAGCTAAAAGGATTTAAAGCATTTCAAATAAAATAACGATGGAAATTACAAGAATAGGTTCACAGCCTTCCGTAGAAGGACCTGAAGATTGGTTTACAGGTTCGGTTCGTATCGACAATCTATTTCAACCCAATGAAGCAAGACGGGCAGCGGCAGCGAGCGTAACCTTCGAACCGGCTGCAAGAACTGCATGGCATACACATCCTTTGGGACAAACCTTACTTGTTACAGCAGGTTGCGGCTGGGTGCAGCGGGAAGGTGGTGCAATCGAGGTAATTTATCCGGGCGATATAGTTTGGTTTGAGGCGAATGAAAAGCACTGGCATGGGGCAACAGCAACAACAGGTATGACGCATATTGCCATACAGGAAAACTTAAACGGCAAAGTGGTGGAGTGGATGGAAAAAGTAACTGATGAACAGTACAAAAGTTCTAAATAGATACACTGAAAAAGAACAACTTCCGTTTGAGTACTTTTTCTTTTTTATGTAGCGGGCTGCCGGATTTCTATTTAGCATTCGTTGTGTCACTCACTTGTACGTCCGGTAATTCTATTCACCTAATGAGTTTCCTCCATCAAAGCCTGTTGTCCATATACCACTCCCGTTTGGTTTTGGCTCTTTTTTATTCTTCTTTACATCTGTGTTTTACAATCTTTCTTATCTAAAAACCGGGACTTACAAATGACTAAACAAACGAAGTTTACCCACTTCTATGTTTACCATATTTTTGTTCATAACAAAGGCGATTGCTCCATGAAAATTATCCTGCACCTGTTGTGCTTTCTTATTGTACTGTTTTTATACAGTACCCTCACAGCGCAAACCACAAAGGTTGCTTCTAAGATACGCAGCACTTTTTCGAATCCTTTATCTGTACAACTTGGCGATCCTTATGTTCTGCATACAGGTAATACCTATTACATGTATGGAACCGGTGGCGCAGATAAAGGGTTTGCCGCTTATTCATCCACAGATCTTGTACACTGGAAGAAGGAAGGACAGGTGTATTTTCATGATAATAAAAACGGTTGGAGCGACCCAAATGCGAAGTGGGAAGGTGCTTATTGGGCACCGGAAGTGTATGAAATAAAAGGGAAATTTTACCTGTTTTATAGCGCGCAATGGAAGGAAAACCCAACGAACCAGGAAGAGAACTTTCGCATTGGTGTAGCGGTAGCCGACAAGCCTACCGGACCTTTTATTGATCTAAATAACAAACCCGTTTTTGACCCCGGCTATCCTACCATTGATGCTGATGTGTTTTTCGATAACGGGGGCAAAGCTTATCTGTATTATTCGCGTGTGGCTTACACACATCCAGTGGAAAGTGAGATAGCCAACTGGGCACGGAAAAGGGGATGGTATAAGGAAATTGAAGAAAGCTGGGTGTATGGCGTTGAACTAAAGCCCGACTTTTCAGGAGTGATTGGCGAGCCGGTTTTATTGCTTCGCCCGCCGGTAAAACTTGATGATAAACAGTCGGAATGGGAAAGCCGTTCGGTAACCGAACACGAAGTGAATCGCCGCTGGACAGAAGGCTCTGTAACGTTTAAAAAAGACGGCATCTATTACATTATGTATTCAGCCAATTATTTTGGTGGCCAATATTACGCGGTGGGTTATGCCACTTCCCGTTCACCTTTAGGCCCTTTTACAAAAGCTTCCAACAACCCGGTGCTACAGAAAAATACAGACAAAGGTGGCATTGTATCCGGTACAGGGCACAACAGCATTACCTATTCGCTGGATGGAAAAGAGATGTATTGTGTGTATCATGCCCGAACCACAAAAACAGGAGATGAACGGGTAGTGTTTATTGACCGGATGACGGTGAAGAACGGGAAGATAACAGTTCATGGGCCTACCACAACGCCGCAGCCGATACCGTCCGGAGTGAAAACAACAAGTACAACTCAACAGCCATAGTGGTCGCAGTTGCATTCATAGCTTCTTATCGTAAACCTCTTTATTCTTTTATGAAAAACATTCTCTTTCTTCTTTGCTTATTTACGATTCCCCTTTTTGTTTTTGCACAAAAAACAACCTTTTCGCCCCTTTTCAGGGAAGACTTTAGCAGTGCGTCGCTCACCCATTTCAGGTATGGCTCTACGGGCAATCGCTCCGATTTCAAGTGGAAATCCGGCGTTGAGTCCAGCACCGATTCCAACACCAAGGTTCTTCTTTTTAAGATAGATCCTGCGGATAGTGCCGGGGCAGGCATTGGTCCGGAAATCATCTCTAAGCAGTTTACTTATTTTGGTACCTATTCAGCACGATTGAAAGTGCCGCATGTGAAAGAGGTACAACCCAATACAGGCGCCGTCGTTGGCTATTTTACCTACTACATGGACAGCATCTATGGCTTGAGTGAAATAGATTTTGAATGGCTGATAGCAGACCCAACCATTGTTTACATCGGCACATGGACGGGCTTTGAAGGTCATCTGAAACGGATCGGACGAACCATCAACTTAGCTACCGGCACCATCTACAACACCATTTCCAAAGAAGGATATGCCGGACAGGAAACGCCATTGACGGGCGCACAAAACAGCCCGGATACTTTACCTGCTATTCCCGGCTATGATGCTTCTTTGCAGTTTTACACCTACGGTTTCGATTGGTATGCCGACCGTCTTACCTGGTGGATGATCCATCCAGGTACAGGCAAAAAAATGGTGCTGTGGGATTATAAAGGTTCGCAAACCGGCATTCCCCAACATCCAACTTTTTACCGGATGAACTTCTGGCATACAGCCAATTGGGCAGTAGAAACCAATAAAGCGGCTATTGAAAAACCGCTGCATCCCTACCCGTTGGAGGTTGACTGGATGCAATATCAGCCGTTGAAACAATGATACTTTGATTCGTTCCGGTTGTAATGGAATAAAACAATCTTACTTATTTGCGTATAAATTTTATAGCATGATTGCCAGGCTCCTTTTTTCATTCAGTGTTATCCTGCTCCTGTGTACCAGCTACCGGTATATGCCCCACACCGCAAAAGGGGAAACAAGAGACAGCCTGCCACCGGCAAACGCCATCTTCCTTGCCGATCCTACCCTTTTTCATTACAACAACACGTATTATCTCTACGGCACTGGTGGCAAGGGCAATAGGGACAGCGGCTTTTTTGTATATACTTCTACGGATATGCACAACTGGCAAGGACCCGCAGGTGCTACTAATGGCTATGCTTTAGTGAAAGGCGATGCGTATGGCTCTCACGGCTTTTGGGCGCCGCAAATCCTGCATTACAAAGACAGCTTTTATATGGCGTATGCGGCTGATGAGCACATAGCCATCGCAGTAAGCAGCAACCCCGCAGGACCTTTCAGGCAAAGCTTTGTTACTTCTTTAACGGGCGAAACCAAACAAATAGACCCATATATTTTTATAGATGAAGGGGGTAAGAAATATCTCTATTTTGTAAAGCTCACCAATGGCAACCGCTTGTTTGTTGCTGAACTGAAAGATGATCTATCGGACATGAAACAGGGAACTGTGAAGGAATGTTTCGGGGCTACGCAGCCCTGGGAAAACACGGCTGCTGCAAGCTGGCCTGTTACCGAAGGGCCTGCCGTGCTGAAACACAAAGGGCTTTATTATCTTGTTTATTCTGCCAATGATTTCCGCAATATTGATTATGCCGTTGGCTATGCTACTTCGCGCTCACCGTTAGGCCCGTGGAAGAAATATGAAGGCAATCCCATCCTGAGCCGGCATACCATCGGTATCAATGGCAGCGGGCATGGCGATTTTGTAAAGGATGGCGCTGGTGCCTTGTGGTATGTGTTTCATACGCACTACAACAATGGGCAGGTATCGCCACGCGTAACGGCAATCGTTCAAAGCCGGTTTGTATCTGTAAAAGGTGAACCTGACCAATTGGTGATGGATAGCATTCCATTTTTTCCGGTATTAGCACAGGGAACTTTGAAGTAGAAGATTGGGCTGCGTTCAGAGATTCGTTATAAGGAATGTGAGCGAACATTTGGTTTTGCACAAATTTTTACACTGCCTTGTACACTTGGATTCTGTAAGCAGGTCATGAAAAGAAGGATGGCTGGGAAGGAAACATGAAAAATTCTGCGGCTTGTTTGTGTAATGCCTTGAGAGTTGAGCTAAGAACTTTAGATTATAAATCAGGAGATTTGATGACATGAGGATGTGGTGGGGAGACGACGCCAAGCAAGGGATGAAAGGCGGCACTATCGCTACGGGCATCCATACGTGCCTTCGCACCTTTGGTTGTAACAGGCTTATCGTTTAGCTGAGTCGTTCGTGTGAAAGTTGTATTTTGAAAAGCGATGGTTTTGGAAACTTTGCTGTGTTGCAGGCAAGGTCGTAGGTTTATTGTTTTTGACAGAGTATCCTGTTGAGAAGAATATGAGCGGACGCTTAATAGTGGAAGACACAAGCGAGACGCTTGCGCCAGAATGGGAAAAATTTCGGTTCGGTGAGGAGACTAAGCGATAGAGAAATTTGAAGAACAAGGTGAAGGCAAGCGAAGACAAACATTGTAAATAAAATCTACTTCTGAAGTCGTCCGTAGAATTCTTCTACGGACAGTGTAGCCGGTTTATTGTTTCGATAAACTACGATGAGATGGGCTATTTGATTCCTTTTATTATGTAATTCTTCAAAATGGAAGCTTCTCAATGGTTGTTTTGAGTTGCATTTTGATATTGGCTTATCTTTTACCGTAGATTTATAGTCATCATTTTCGTTGAAACCACCCATATCATTGCACTCAGGACAATAAGGGTTTCTTCCTCCACAGCGTTTGCATTCTTTGAGTTTGAAATTTTCATCCATAGAGAGATATTAATTATGTTGCGAGTACACATAGTTCTATTATCTAAATTTAATACTCACTTAGGCTTCTTCAGTAAGAGTAGTATCCAAAGCGTTAACATAAACAGGATAACTTTCTGTTTCAACGCCGAATTGTTTTTCAATCATTATATCAACTAAAGTATTTCCATCAATCAATATAATAGGAACGGCCCCACTCTTTCGAGTAGCGGTTAGTGCTTCTTTCGAAAAGCCCGCTGTTGTGAAAAGAATACCTTGTTCATATTCTCCCTGGATAGCACCTCTAAATTTATCAATCTCTGTTCGGCTTATATTGGAACTCCATCGTTTACATTGAAAGGCGACATGTAAATAAGTAATACCAACCTTTAATTTACCGTATCCATCGATGCCACCATCGCGAACATATTTTGTTACGTGCATTTCTTTAAAGCCATATACTTCTAAAAGCCTTTTAGCGAAAGACTCAAATAACTTAGGGTCTATTACTCTTAATTGATTTAATAATTCTTGTTTGAATGCTTCTTTATGTCTTTCATGAATATCTCTTAAATCAGCAACGGTAACTATTAAGTCTTTTTTTTGCTTAATAGGCTTTTCTTCCAAATTCAATTGTCCAGGAATAGGCTCATCCTTCAGCCAATAAGTGCCGTTGGGTAGTATTTGAAAAAGCTTTAAAGATTTTGCTGTCGGGAAATCTACTCCTATACAATGACGGCGTATCTCAATTCTTACAATAGCTTCAGGATATTGTGCATTGAATCTATACAAATCATTTTCAATGATGTAATTATAAACATCAATTGAAGAAAGTGGCTGATTAGTGTCTTTGAGAGTTTTAATAATCGCTTCTCTTATGGTTCGCTTTTTCATTAGTAACTAATAGGCTTCTCTCAGCGATTTAATTACAGTTACAAAATCGTCCCATAATTCAACAGTTTCTGATAGTTCATTCTTATCTTTATTCCATTTGTATAAATACCAGAAATTACCATAACCTATTTCCATTGCTCTTTCTTGAATATTCTCTTCACTCCTTGGGCCACAACATTCTGCAAAAAGCCAAACCTTGTCAACATATTTTAGCATATCTTGACAATATTCAACTTCTATTTCACTTGTTCTTAGAAAAGATTTACAGCTTATAACGACTTTAGCCGCGTTGTAAGGGATGAATCTAAAATCCATTATATGATTACCTGCTCCATCGCCATTCCAGTGACGCAACACTATATTCCGGTCATGAATAATAATATCACATTCTCTAGAGCAAAATGTTCCTTCTTCATCGATAATATGCCCCCAATTAGCAGTTAGACTACTACCATCAAGTAGCTCCCTAATAGCATATATTAGCAATGCAGACAATCTTAGACCTCTCACGAATGAAAGTACTGTTCCCTTATTAGCTTCTTGTTTTGCTTCAACTTCTCTAATAAATGTATCAATTCGATACATCTGTAAGCCAGCTTTGACTTTCTGATATTTTTCTCTATCTAACAATTGTTCATATCCGCTTGCCATCTTATTTGATAATTTTTTCCATTAATTGTTGTAAGGTTAATTTTTGTCTTTTAGAGTAAGCCCTTAATTTTTTCTCTCCTTCTTTGGTAACTTTTAGCCTACATAGAGAAGCGTCATTACAATTAAGCTCTATAATTTCGTCAAAACCAATTATTGTTTCTATTAATGCTTCTACTTCTGATATAGATTTTTGTAGATTCGCTTCTGAAAATTCTATCACAGATATTTTTCTATTTTTAGATTTCTGTATTCTATCTAACAATATATCCAACTCTTCATCAGGAAATTTTTTTCTTAAGGGAACTAATACTCTTAAATCTTGACTTGTTAATTTATTTTTTAAGAATAAGTTAGCTAAATACTCTTGGTCAGGATGGTTTAGCTGAGATAAATAGAAAACGATAGATACGCTGTCAATTTTTCTTTCTTCAATTAGATTTTGGACTGGCTTTGAAACTTTATAAACAGAAAGAAATTTATTAAGCATGCCTGATGTTACGTCAACTTCTTTTGAGACATTTTTCATACCTCCTAACTTCTCTCTTAAAAAAATCAAATCCTCAGCTACTTGAAATAAAGAGTGGTCTCGTTTTCGAGTTTTAGTCGAATTATACAAACGAAAGATTATATTTTGTATATTGCTATAATACATAGTTGTTATCCAATTAAGAACTCATTTTTTGTTAGCCACTCAGTTAATGCATTAAGGGTTACTTCTTCCATATCAAGAGAAAGTTGCTCTGAAGCTTTTCTTAATGCGTTGTGAATTCTAAGTGTTAATGTCAAAATCACGGTTTCTTCAATTTTAGGTTTTTGAGCATCTTGTATAAGCTCTTCCACAGAAGCAGAAGGCTTTTTTGTTCCAGATTCTACTAACCGCTTTTGTTCGTATTTTGTTAGATGAACTAGTTGATCAATTATAGCATCGGCCTTCTCTTTATCTCCTTGAGCTGCATCAAGTGCTCTTCTTGCTTGAGTCATGGAAACTACCTTTTGATCAAGAAGATAATTGATCTTCTCAGTAGCTTGGTCTTTAAGCTTTAAGTAACTTCTTATCGTTCTTATACTAAATCCAGTATGATTTTTTACTAATCTTTCGTCCTTGTTAAAATGGTTATACAGAGTCGTTATTGCTTCAGAGGTATCTCTATAATTCATCTCCTGTCTACAGATGTTCTCTGATAGAGATAACAACAGTGCTTGTATAGGATCAATGTTTCCAGAAAATGTAGCTTCTATAGTAGGAGCTTCTAGATACTCATGTGCCTTAAATCTTCTTTGTCCAACTATTACATTATAAGGTGGTTGTCCCCACACACCCTTTAAAACAATAGGTTGTAAAAGTCCATTAAGCCTGATATTTTCGGCTAGTTCAATTATTCCTTCTTGCGATTGAGGAGAACTCAAATCTGTTCTAACATTATGATCTCCTACTTGGATATCTCCAATAGGAACTTGGTATACTTGTGTGATGTCCATTGTTAGGTTATTTTGTTAATTCAGATAATACTACCTCTCCCCTCGCCGACACAAATCCTTCTCCTCTCTCAATTGTTCCCACCTGTCTCAACAAGTCTTTTGCACGATTCGCACTCACAGAAAATTTCTGCTCAATAAACTTATGTGAACTTGGTGTTGATTTTAAAACAATAGGAAATTCAATTAATTCAAGAAAATTGAATTGTTCTTTATCGTAGTCGTCAGGAGATTGGGAAGCTAAAATGATAGCGCCACCGGTTGAACGAACGTCACGTATCATATCGGCAAGAATCTTTGCCCGTTTTGCATTGCCAAGAAAATAATGCGCTTCGTCAATAACAACGAAAGTTCGAATCTTTCTGGCGCCAGTTGTTGGGTCTTGGGGAGCGACGCCTAACTTCTTTAATTCTTTGTGTATCTGGTTCAAAACAAAAAAGCAAAGCAGTTCTTTCTTTTCTATTTCATGTATGTCTATTACCAGTGTTTTGTTTGTCCAGCTTCCATATATCTTTTGGGAAACGTCAGCGAAATAATTTAAATCTATCAACGGGCGCAACACAGAAGAAAGAGAATCCGGCCTTGGATTGAGCTGTTGCAGTTCATTTCTTACCGCTTCAAAATCGGGATAAGGCTTACAGTTTCTATAGGCATTCAAAATGGCATTGTATAAATTATCTTCTTGTACTTTGCCAATCGAAGCTTCTACATTCTTTACAATTTCTACTACTCGTTCGGCACGTTCTCTTTGGTCTTTTTCTGTTTCAGCCCCCGCAAATATGTTTAAGGGCAGTGGTGTTTTCTTTAAATCAATCAGTTCAGCATTTGCGTCTTCTAGAAAAGTTTTGTCTTTGGCTATGTCACCGTCTTTATAATCGAAAATGATGAAGTTGGTTTCCTCATGGGAGTTCTTTCGAATCTCTGTAAGCAAGTGTTTTAAGAAATAAGTTTTACCGGAACCAGAACCACCCATAATAGCCATGTGTGGATTGTTAGCTGTATTGATGTTGAAGGTAATCGGCTCTCCGGTTTTTTTGTTTCTTCCAATGCGTACTGATAAAATAGATTGATTAGTGGATTCTACAATAGGCTTTTCTTCTAATGATTTATTTGTGCCTTGCATGGAAGAGATGGCTACTAAGTAGTCATACCCTTTTAATCTTTCCGTATCATAATTAATGACAAATAAACCATGTTCAATATGCTTGGCTAATAAGTCAACATATTCATCACCATCAATCTTTCTTTTGTAACGTTGAGACAATAAGGCACGAAAGAACAAGCCATCTTTTTGTTCAACTGTAGTAAGCGGAGGTTGTTCTTTAGCTTTTGTATTTTTTATTTTTTCTAATACTTCCTCACTTTTTTCTAGCACTTCTGGTTCCCTGCCTGTTTGCAATGAACGTGCAAATGCAATACGCATAGGAATATAATTGTCTTGCCCGCTCATTTTTAAATTGCGCTTCACATTGTTTAGATAATATGAACCGGCATCAGTTAGTTTTACTCTGTCTTTCATTGGCTTACAAGCTCATTGTATTTAAAAGGGTATCCTTCTTCTATAATCGATTCTGCACCTTTATTAATAATTGCAAATTCATTGGATATACAAGGTTGCAATATTCTATAATAGTCATTCACAATCTCTTCATCTTGAGAAAGCAAGATTACCTGATGGCTGGCTTTTGGAAAGTAGTATTGTACTAAATTCTTTCTGTGCATACTATCTAACCTTCCAAAAGGTGTATCTATAATAATTGGTAGCTTTTTACCAGAGACTTGCACCAAAGCCCAGAGCAATGAAATAGCATAGATTTCTCTTTCTCCAGCCGACATTTTGGTTTTGTCTATTTCATTGTCAAACGTATCGTACAGCTTTACTTCAAAGTTAGAATCTGGCAATACTTTAATGTCTTTTACAAACATTGTTTTGTGAGATAGACGATTCCACATCTCTTTAACAGCAGTTTCTAATTCATGAGTTCTTTTTGCCTGAAATTCTTTTTGAAACTCTTTAATTACGACCTGCATTTTGTCGCAATATTCTATTTGCTTTCTTTGCTTATCATTTAATACTGCTACACTTTCATAATTGGTTATATCCCGGTTTAAAAACTCAATCTTTCTTTCTAATTCTTTGTTATCGTGCATCAAATCTTTAATGCGCTGGTCTTTCCTTCCTATTTCCTGGTCTTTTAATTTAATAGTATCAAGAAGCTTTTGAATTTCATCAGTATTATCACCGCCTTTTGCTTCTGTCTGTCTTATTTTATCCAGCGTAATTTCAATTTGCTTAAGCCTGTCTGCCTTGCTATTGAGTACCTGAACGTTTACATCTTTAATATTTTTTATTGCAGCCAACAGCTTGCGAGCATCGGGCTCTGAAAGATTGTGTATTAGCTCCGACTCGTCAATATCAACATCTTTTCCTTGCAACAAGAAATGCCTGATAACCTGATCTATCTTATATTCATAATACTTTCTTTGGTTGCTTTTCAATTTCACGTCATCAGGTTCATCATCAAAAATTCCTTCTATTATCTGCTGAATCTTTGGCTCGACTTCTCTTTGAGCAGCCTCAATACTTTTCAATTTCTCCTCGTGTTGTAATTGCTCTTCAATTTCTAAACACAATGGGAAATTGAGTAGAAAGGGTAAAATGTCTTTTGATTGTTCGACGTAGTCTTTTTCTAAAGAATCTTTTTCATCTAATAAATTTTGCTTGGTTGATTGGTATTCTTCCCTGCTGGTGGCAGATATTCTGGTGGCTCTCTTAGTTTCAGCTTTGTATCTTTCTGATTCTTCTTCTAAAATAAGTATGGCATCCGATAGATTACTGATTTCAATTTTGTTAGCTTCAATCTGATTAAAATAGTTCTGCCTTTCTAATTCTTTTTCTTTTATTTTAATGTTAGAATCTTTATTCTTGTTGTATTCTGCTAATATCCTGCTTCTAACTGTTTTGATATCATCTGCCAGAATAGAATAAAGGTTAATACCTAATACATCTTTTAAAGAACTTGCAAACTCGTTGTCTGTGTCAGATGCAAAGTCTTGAATCTTTTCACCATCGAAAAAGAAGAATTGAGAAACATTATAAGGAAGGATATTATCAATGCGTTCCTGATACTCGTTCGGCTCGATCCCTTCAATGTGTTTATTATTCTCTAAAATAACAAACGATTCTTTAGGCTTCGGGTCGAAACTTAATAAATCAAAATCCCAACTGCGCTTAAGAGAAATATCTCTGGTAAAACCGGCAGCTAATTCTACCTCCTTTAGAAATATTTCGACATACATTTCTGCACTCACATTCTTATGAGACTTTTGCTCATAATTTAAAAGTGCTGCAATAAAAGAATTATAATTTTCATTTTTGGCACCTCTGGACGGATAAAGCTTGTTTGCACCTGCACCGTAGAAACAAAGAAACATAGCTTCAAGAATAGACGTTTTACCGGCACCATTGTACCCACCAACCAGAATTGTATTTCTTTGATCGGATAAGTTTTGGTCTAAGTTGTTGATCTTATGTAGTTCTTTAAAGCCTTTAAAGTTATAGAAGTGGATTTCAGATATTTTCATTATTGCTCCATTGCAAATCGTTCAACTTTCTTTTGAATGTCATCAAGAATATTTCTACGTTTTAAAAATGTAGCATATTCTTTTTCAGTAACCATCAACTCACGGATATGATCAGCTTTTACAGAATGCTTTTGAGCTACTTTATTCAATAAGTGAAGCTCCTCCTGCTCTTTTTCAATTTTCTTTTTGTTATCTAACATAAGAGATTTACCCTTTACTTTTTTATAGATATCTGCTACATGAAAATCAAAGCAACCGTCATAATGCCATTGAAGTTGTATGGCTGCCAACTCTTGTTTAGAAATGACCTCCAAATTAGTTAAATTTTCGATTTGAAAAACTTTTTCTAACAATTCTGCACGAGTTTTAAATAAGAAAGGGCCAAGTTTTTCTTTATTATCTCTTCCAACTTTCATTCTTGCCTCTTCATTATTTCTTAGTTCAGCAAGCATATCTCTAAATTCTAATAATGGTATCATCCACTCTTCTCCGTTGTCTATGAGGTTCTCCATGGATTTATCTCTTTTTACAACTGTACAAACCCAACAGCCGAAACGTGAATTACCACAGCTTGAAGTAGATGTATCTATAACTAATGGACATTCACCCGAATTTTCGGAAGCGTTTCTATACATCGTGATCAACCGCTTGTTATCGCCACCCCAAAATGAAGGTACTTGCATAAGGTATTGCCAAACTTCTTCGGTTGTCAAATCAGAAATAGG
Source organism: Ilyomonas sp. (assembly GCA_965277535.1). Taxonomy (GTDB): domain Bacteria; phylum Bacteroidota; class Bacteroidia; order Chitinophagales; family Chitinophagaceae; genus Ilyomonas. The sequence goes on from OZ255825.1 coordinate 726,108, forward strand.
TGAGTACATCCAAGAATTAGGCATTGTATGCCTTTTAAACTTTTGTCCTGAGATTTCTTCAAGATTGTATTTTTCAAGCGAAATGGCTCTATTAACTGATTCGGCTTTTCTCGAACCGAGTACAACTATGGCTTTACCATGTTTACTTACTTGTTCTAATATATAATCATTTGTAGGGTTGATTTTCATTCTTTGTGTACACCATCTAAACCAACGATTAGGAGCCGGATATCCTTTTCCAATTAAATTAATCCAAAATCTATCTTCAATTTTAGGAACTACTTTAGCAACTTGAAAAAGCTCCTTTGAGTGAGTGAAAACCTTATCTCTTCCTGCTTTTTTTATCAATTCAAGTTGTTCATCAATATACTTAACTATCGCGGGATTTTCAACTAAGGTATCATTGCTAAGTACATGAACCTCTTTCTGTATTTTTTCTTTTGGCAATTTCCATAAAGCGTATAATATAAGTTGTAATAACGCTGTTGAATCCTTTCCACCAGAATAACCAATTACCCAAGGAGTATCGTCTGAAACAAATTGTTCCTGTATTTCTTTTGTGATTAATTTTATCTTGTCATTTAAATCCATAACCATCTTTATTGAACAAATTTATACTTCTGCGTAAATCTTTTGAATATATCTTGTAATCACTTATTAACTAATTATACCCCTTGCAAATTATCATTTAATAATTTCAATATCCTGCTATTCTTTTTCTTTACACCATGCAAAAAGAATTGTATTTTGACATCAGTTCGGAAGAGAGCGGTGGCAGCCTGTACACCATATGGGATGAGGGAGGCAACGTACGTTTCGTTACGAGCACAGCACGTACGATGATGACCGGGATGGAATAAAAATATTCGAAACAGAGTTTGCTCTTTTTGCGCAGTTCTGGCAAATGCTGGTGAAAGACCCGGCATGGTATTACCAACACCATCCTCTTCTGGCGCAAGCGTCCCGCTTGTGCCTTTCATCTTCAGGCGTCCACTCAATATTGAAGCCAACGCTTCACAGTGAAAGCAAATACAATCTTTCACAATGGCTTTAGTTTACAATTGCGTTGTTTATAGCTTGGTTAGATAAGAACCGTTACGTACATCACACGATTTCCTTCTCCAAGTTTTTTTTTCCTGTTGGGCACAAATCCAACAACACACATTGCCGGCAAGCCGGATGATAATACAAACAAACTTTTTGCCCGTGCTTCATCATGAGCTGATGATTGTCGTACACATCCTGTGCTGTGAAGCTCTCTGGCAGCAAGGCTTCCAGCACGCGGTTGGCTTTGGCTTCGCCTATCTTTTCTTCTATAATACCTAACCTGACTGCTACACGAAAATGATGCGAATCAACCGGCAACGCTCTTCCGCGCAAAGTGCTAAACGATATAACCGCAGCACTTGTTTTTGGACCTACACCGGGCAACTGCTCCAACCATTCTCGTGCCGAAGCAACATTCCTATCGCTCAAAAAATCCAATGAAAGCTTTCCTTCTTTTTCGGTTATTGTTTGCAACACCTGTTGTAGGCGTGGTGCTTTTTGTTCGGGCCAGGTGCAGGGTTGTATGGCAGCTTCCACTTCAGCGGTGCGTGCATCGCGCACGGCTTCCCAGGTGCCAAAGGCTTGCATCAGATTGGCGTATGCTTTTGCTGAATCTCTGTTTTTGGTTCGGTGAGATAAAAGAGAAGATACAAGTTCGCTCAAAGGGTCTAAATCGTGAAAATATTTGATGCCACTGCCGTATATTTCCGACAACCGTTCATGCACTTCCAGCACCAATTCCTCTTTGCTTTTATAGTCGTCTTTGTTGTCGTTATTCATTGAATTTTTTTCAACCAAAACAAAGTTCCGGCAACCATTGATAAGATGATTGGTTTTGTTTGATTACTGATAATCGCACAAAACCAAATCCTGTGCCGTGAGAGTAAAAATGACGAAGAGTAGAATAAATGAGGATTTCTTAATCTTACTGTTTTCTTCCGAAAAGGGCTGCTCTGATTTTGATTGAATGCAAATTCCTGCAAAAACAAAAAAGGGGCAAAAACAAACTTGCCTTTATGTAATTTTAATCAAACTTCTAAAAAATCCTCGCTCCTGCTTTTGCTCTTTTTTAAGGATAAGGCTGCTCGCCTGTTTTATTCTTTTGGCAGGAAACCACAGGTAAATGCACTACCGGTTTTTGGGTATCTCTATAAAGAAAGTTGTTCCCTGCCCTTCTTTACTTTCAAACCAAATGTGTCCGTTGTGCCATCCTACAATTGTTTTAATAACAGATAAGCCCATGCCGGTTGTTGGTTCTCCATGTATGCCTTCTCTTCTTGCTTTTGTAAACTCATCAAATATATAGGGTTGTAAGTGTGCCGGTATTCCTACACCGGTATCCTGTACTTTTATGAAAACGGTAGTTTCACTTTCTTTCAGAATCACTTTAATCTCATCTTCATCGCGGGTAAACTTTAACGCGTTTGACAAAAGATTATTGACGACCTGCATGAACTTAGACTCATCAATTGTTACGTAGATAGCCTCTTTATCAGATACTAATTGGATTTTCTGCTTTACAGTTTGGTAGTTGTGTTTATACTGGTCAATTACTTCAGCAATCCTCCGTATCAGGTCAGTTCGTTGTAAGATAAGCGGTACTTCGCTCGACTCTAGGAGTTCACGGTTTACAAGGTCACGAATCATTTTAACACTTCTCGAACTATTGTCCGTTATCAAATTCAACATCCTTTCAACCAGCGCATCACCGGCGGTGTGCGTATGATCGTGCAGTGCCTTGGCGCACATCTCAATGTTTGCCAGAGGGCTCACTAAATCATGCGACAAGATATCAAGAATTGAGTTTTTCTTGTTGGAAAATTTATACATTGTATTGCCATAATCTTTTAAAGCGCTGATATCCGTGACCGTACCTACTATTATGTCTTCCGCATTTTGCTGAGTAAGGGAAACCTTTACGTTAATCCATTTTTCAGCCTGATTGGGTAAGTGCAAGCGCAGTTCTGTTTTTTGTTTTGGATTTTCACGAATGGATGACAAGATATTCATCACGAGTTGCCTGTCTTCAAAAGGCACCGTTTCAATAAGAAGAGAGGTATCAGCCAATACAGCTTCCCGTTTCAGGTGCCAGATATTTTCAAAAGTATTGTTTACATACAATAGCTTTTTATCTCTGATATGATAGGCAAAAATGACATCATCTGTCAAATCGGAATGTGCTTGTAGCAGGAAAGGTTCAAAAGATTCCATTTCGGTTAGTACTTAATCTCAGGAAATTTCAACATAACGATCCGCACAAAGGAACATACAATATTTTGTCCAATCTTTAAAAACTTCATGTAGAATGCTGGTTCCGCAAAAAATGAAACAGTTATACTGCTGAGCGGCTATCGCAACTGCCTGTGGTTTTGGTAATTAAAAAAATCTGCCAAAAACAAAAACGCACCCGCTAATGACATGGGTAAGAGGTTTTGTTATGAATCGTTTATATTATTAAAGGAACAAACTGCTCTTATGCGTTCTCAATAAAATTTCTAAAAATCATTTCTCCTGCTTCTGCGCTTTTTTCAGGATGAAACTGCACACCGTAAAAATTGTTTTTTTGTAAGGCAGCACTATAAGGCTGAACATAATTGGCTGTTGCAATGGTATGGCTGCCAAGCGACGCATAATAGCTATGCACAAAATAACAGTAGCTGTTTTCAATTACATTTTGAAACAAGGAAGATTCCAAATTGTAAATGTCGTTCCAACCAATCTGCGGCACTTTAATTTCTTCTGTTTGCGGTGCAAAACGTTTTACTTCTTCAGTAAAAATACCGAGGCATTTTGTATTGCTTTCTTCGCTGTGAGCGCATAGGAGTTGCATTCCCAAACACACGCCCAGCACTGGTTGTATAAGGTTTTGGATTACTTTATCTAAGCCTCTTTGGCGTAAATAATTCATTGCCGTACTGGCTTCGCCAACGCCCGGAAAAATAACTTTATCTGCGTTTTGTATTTGTTCAATATCATCAGTAACAACAGCAGAAGCGCCGATTCTTTCCAATGCATACAACACCGATTGCGTGTTGCCTGCATTGTATTTTATTATTACAATCTTCATAAAATAAATGGCGAAAGTAAAACCCGCAATGTTGCCGAAAAAATGATTTGAACCACAACCGCTGAAGCGCAGGAATGTGCACAACGATTTAAAAGAAAAGCTATAGATGAAATGTTTATGTTTTCGTTCCGCAGGAACGGCAGGTGGGTAGAAAATCGTGCAAAACCAAAGATGGCTCCGTTCGTAACAGAACGATGAGAAAGCACCCGCATGTCTGGTACACTTTGCATGGGTGGATGAAGAAATAGGCGCTCCACACGTTTTACTCAGTCATCGCAGAAGGATAATTCTATCCGCTTCCTATTCGTATCCTGCATTGCGTAACAGCACCAACAAAACCCTTTCATAAACGGGCGGTCATCTGCCCTTCGTATCTTTTCTTCTTCCTAAAATAATTAGAAAAAAAGTTACGACTGCCTGTTTCAGCGTAGCGCGCCTTTACTTTGTACATTCACGAACAAACACCACATGCAAACGGGAGACGATATTCGCAGGCTGAATGAAGCCATTGCCGGGCAAGCCCAATTTATTGACAGCCTGCGCAATGAGTTACACAAAGTAATTGTAGGTCAGCAGTACATGATTGACCGCTTGCTCATTGGCTTGTTAAGCAACGGCCATGTGTTGCTGGAAGGCGTGCCGGGGCTGGCAAAAACGCTTACCATTAAATCGCTGGCTCAGGCGGTTCAGGCTCATTTCAGCCGCATACAATTTACACCCGATTTGTTGCCTGCCGATGTTATCGGAACCATGATTTACAACCAGCAACGCAACGAGTTTGTTGTGCGTAAAGGTCCGATTTTTGCCAATTTTATTCTGGCTGATGAAATCAACCGCGCCCCTGCCAAAGTGCAAAGCGCATTGCTGGAAGCGATGCAGGAAAAGCAGGTTACCATTGGCGAAAAAACCTTCCTGTTAGAAGAGCCTTTTTTAGTGCTGGCTACGCAAAATCCGCTGGAGCAGGAGGGCACTTATCCCCTGCCCGAAGCGCAGGTTGACCGCTTTATGCTGAAGGTGATTGTTGGCTATCCTGACAGAGAACAGGAGCAGCAAATCATTCGGCAGCAAGTAGGTGGCGAAGCCGCACCAACAGTAAATGCTGTCATTACTACACAACAAATTATTGAAGGCAGAAACTTAGTAAGGCAGGTATATATGGATGAAAAAATTGAAAAATACATTATTGATATTGTGTTTGCCACGCGTTACCCTGATGAGTTTGGCTTGGGTAAAGTGAAGAACCTTATTTCGTATGGCGGCTCGCCACGCGCCAGCATCAACCTCGCCCTGGCCGCCAAAGCGCATGCTTATATGCAACGCAGAGGTTTTGTAATTCCTGAAGACATCAAAGCCATCTGCAAAGATGTGATGCGCCATCGCATTGGTTTAACGTATGAAGCCGAAGCTGAGAATATCAAATCGGAACAAATCATAGATGATATTATAAGAGTGGTGAAAGTGCCGTGAGAGAAGAGATGACGGATGAGAGATGACGGATGAGAGATGACGGATGACAGAGGGAAGATGTACATTTAAATTACAAACATTAATACCTGACATTTATGACATCATATCAAAAATTGGAAGTGTGGAAACAATCCATGCAGTTGTTAAAAGAAGTTTATGTTTTGACAAAAAAATATCCAAAGGAAGAACTGTTTGCTTTAACATCGCAAACCAAACGGGCTGCGGTTTCTGTACCTTCAAACATAGCAGAAGGAATGGGAAGGAACTATAAAAAAGATACGATTCAGTTTTTACACATTGCCAGAGGTTCTTTGTATGAATTGGAGACCTTATTAAACATCGCTGTAATGGTTGAAATCATCACAGAGCATGACTTTCACGTCTTTCCAAATAAAATTGATGAAGTAATAAGAATGCTGAATGGCTTAATCAGAAAATACGAACAAAGAACCGATCTAAAATAATTTATCTTATCTGTCAACTATCATCTAACATCTGTCATCCCCAATGAATTCATCCGATCTTATCAAAAAAGTACGCGAGCTTGAAATTATCAGCAAGCGCCTCACCAATCATTTGTTTACGGGTGAATACCATACTGCTTTTAAAGGAAGAGGTATGGCATTTAAAGAAGTGCGCGAATACACTGCCGGTGACGACATTCGTTTCATTGACTGGAACGTATCAGCCCGCATGGGACATACGTACAGCAAAGTGTTTGAAGAAGAACGCGAGCTAAGTGTGTATTTGCTGGTGGATGTAAGTGCGAGCAGTTTGTTTGGAACATTCAAGCAAACTAAAAAAGATTTAATCACTGAAATCTGCGCTGTGCTTGCGTTTTCTGCTATTAACAACAACGATAAAGCCGGCTTGATCTTCTTTAGTGATAAAGTTGAAAAATTCATTCCTGCAAAAGGCGGTCGAGATCATGTGTTGTACATGGTGCGCGAGTTATTGCAATACCATTCACATTCCTGCACCACCGATATTGTAAAAGCTGTGCAGTTTGTGAACAGCATTTCAAGGCGCAAAAGCATTGTTTTTATTTTAAGCGATTTTGCCGATGCAGGTTATAAAGATGCATTGCGCGTGGCCGCTAAAAAGCACGATGTAATTGGCATTCAGGCTTACGACCGGCGCGATGAGCAGTTACCCAAAGTGGGCATGCTGCAGGTTCGGGATGCAGAAACGGGCCAAATGCTTTGGTTAGACACAAATGATGCTTATGTAAGGTTGCAGTACAACAAACAATTTCACAAAATTATCGATGATGCAAAAACAACGTTTCGCAATGCCGGTGCGGATTTAATTCAGCTCTCTACCGGCGAAGATTACGTAAAAATATTGCAGCAATTTTTTATCCGCAGAGCGTAATGAAGATGTACGATGTACGATTTATGATGTTAGGTGTGATGCGCAGTTATTCAACACGCAGACTTCAGTTCTTGGCTTTGCTCCATCGTGGTAACCTTTCACAAATCATAAATCACAAATCACAAATCATTCTTCTTCGCTCCTTTCTTGTTGCTTGTGTCTTGTTCTTCTTTGTTTTTGCCGCTTTTTCTCAATCCGTTTCTGCAACCATTGACAGAGATAAAATTGTGTTGGGCGAACAAATAACGCTCGAATTAAAAGCGGAAGGCATTAACCCGCAAACAGCACCTCTTAGCAAGTGGTTTGCCATTCCTGATACGGCGAATCATATTGAAGTAATAAAGCGTTCTCCCATTGATACACTTACGGTAAACGGAACGGTGTCGTACATGCAAACGGTAACGATTACTTCATTCGATTCGGGCGCATGGCAATTGCCGCCGCTTTTGGTTTTGGTACAAAAAAAAGACGGAAAAGAAGACAGCTTGTTTGCCAACAAATTGACCTTGCAGGTATTGCCGGTTGATATCAGCAATCTCAAAGATTTTCATCCGCTGAAAGACATCATTGATGTAGAAGTAAAGCCCAACTATTTATTGATTGCTCTTATCATTGCGCTGATTATTTTTTCAGGAATTGCCTTGTATTTTATTTTCTTTAAAAAGAAGCAAAAACAAAAGCCAGCAGCACCATTGGTTGCAGCGCGTTCGTTGTATGAAACAGCGATTGAACAATTGAATTTGCTGCAAAAACAAAACCCGCCTTCTACTGTCTTTTATACAAAGATGGATGAAATTTGCCGCACGTTTTTGCAACAGCAATTGAACATCCGTGCGTTGCAATCAACCAGTGATGAACTGATGTTGCAATTGAATCATTATATGCAGAACGATGAACGCACGCCGTTTTATCAATTGCTACGATTGATGAATGCTGTAAAGTTTGCAAAATATAATCCCGAAGAATCGCAAAAAATAACGGACATCAACACGGCTAAACAAGGCATACAAAACATTTATCATCGTTTGCAAAGCCACACACCGCAATATGCTTAACAACTGGGCCCAACATATCGAGTTTGCCTATCCGTGGGTGTTCACGTTGCTTTTGGTTTTGCCCATTTTTATTTACGAATACATTCGCCGCAACCGCGGCAACAGTGCGGCTTTGCTCATTACTACTACACATTTTATCAAACAACCGCGCACCTTTAAAAATGTATTTTTTCATTTTCCTTTTGTGCTGCGTTGTCTTGCTATTCTGTGTTTGATTGTTGCCCTGGCACGACCGAGAACGAAGTTTACCGAAGAGCAGAATGAGGGTGAGGGAATTGACATTGTGTTGTGCTTTGACATCAGCGGTAGTATGACGGAAAAAGATTTTTTACCCAGCCGTTTGGAAGCCTCCAAATCCGTTGCCTCGCAGTTTGTAGAAGGGCGACCCGGCGATAGAATTGGCATTGTTATCTTCAGTAATTTATCTTTTACATTATGTCCTATTACGGTTGATCACAATGCGGTATTAAGCCAAATCAACAATATACAAAGCGGTTATTTGCAGGATGAAGGCACGGCCATCGGCAGCGGTTTAGCAACAAGTGTTGACAGGCTGCGCAACGATAAAACCAAAACGAAGATAATTATTTTGCTAACCGATGGCGTTGATTTTGGAGGCACCATTTCGCCCGATATTGCTGCAAACATGGCGAAAACATACGGCATTAAAATCTACACGATTGGCGTTGGCAGCGAACAGGAAATTGAAGAAACGGTTGATTCGCCGTTTGGCCCGGTAACACAAAAAAAGAAGCTTGAATTTAATGAAGATTTGTTGAAGATGCTTGCGCAAACCACCGGCGGGCAATACTTTCATGCAACGGATGAAAATGCTTTGAAGAAAATTTATGCAAGCATCAACGCGCTCGAAAAATCGAAGATACAGGTAACCACTTACAACCGCTATACCGACGAATACATGCCCTGGTTGCTGGCAGCTTTATCATTACTCGTTGTTGAAATGTTGTTGCGCTATACGGTGTTCAAAAAGTTTCCGTAGAATATATTTTTTCGTCTAATTTTATATATCATATTGTTGGTAAGTATCCGCCCAATTGTTTATACCCTGTTTCATTTTCTTCATTTTAAAATATACCCCATGAAAAAAGCATTTGCATTCGCATGTTGTTTCATCGCAATAGCTGTATCTGCACAAAGTACATTTGAAACCACTATTGCCCCTAACATTCTTCCATTTTATGAGCAAAAAACAATACAACTAAAAGATGGCAGTTATGTAATGTTATGTTCCGGAGATGGCGTTACAGGGTCTTCTTTGGTTAAGCTTAATGCCGCAGGCACGGTTGTGGCACAAAAAACAGTTGGGAAAAGTGTAAGCTCAATCACTCCAACTTCTGACACCGGCTTTGCGGTGGCAGGCGTTATAAATAATGGTGATGATTCGGTGGTTTTTGTAAAGTATGATTCTTCTCTAAACGAACAGGTTGCCTTACGCTACTACATTAATCTTCCAGTTAGTTTTGATTACTATCATTTTCAATCTGCTAATAGCATAATTCAAACACCTGACGGTGGTTTCATAATAGCTGGTACAGGTCATGCCTCACACCATGATGCCAACGCTTATTTTTTCAAAATAAACAATCATGGAGTTTACGTCCCCAATTCAATATACAGTTTAGAATTGAATACCATACCAAAGCTGGATGATATAACCATTACGAAAGATGGAAATCTTGTATTGTTGTGTAGCCTTTTCGATGAATTTGCTTTTACTTATCGCGAATTCATAATAAAAACCACGGTGCCCGGAGATGATGGGTCTTCTTCTTTATTGTGGGGAAACGAAATTTACTTTTCGGGAGACACGAGTTATATCGGCTTTCAAACTCTTACACCCACTTCAGATTCAGGATTTGTTTTTATTGGTTATTTGAAGGACGGTAAATCGGCAATGTTTAAAATGGATGTAAATGGAAATGTGATTTGGAGTAAGTATATTAATATTCCTCCAAAACCAGGTACGGGAATATCTGATTTGGTTGAATCGAAAGATGGCGGTTACATATTTGCGGGTGCCTATACTAGCCCTCAAATTGGAACAACCGACACAACAATTGGTTACTTAGTAAAATTAACACGCGATGGCGTTTTGCAAGCGACCAAAACGTTTCGAAACACTAATGATGTATCGTTTACATTTACTAATATAACCCCGGCTACCGATAGAGGTTTTGCCGCTGTTGGATATACAGGAAATTTTAATCTTGGTCAGTACAATAATGTTATCATTTATAAATTCGATAGTACATTCAATACTTGCAGTTCTGCATACACGAACGAAACCGTTCCTGTTGTAGACACAGTGATTAACAAAACATCTTCTGGTGGTTTTACTGCACTCGGTTACGACATAGGAGCAGATACCCCATCACTCGTACAAGAAACACTTTATTTAAAAGATTTTAGTTCGTGCAGTAACATCCTTCCTCTTCATCTCCTTTCGTTCAATGCAATACTGCAAAACAAAACGGTGAACGTTGCCTGGAAAACAGCCAATGAAACCGACGAAGATCATTTTGTTGTTGAAAGAAGCCCTGATGCAAGAACCTTCGGCGACCTGCAATCGGTAACTGCCAAAGGCAATGGCAATTCAAGCATTGAAAGCTATGCTTCTGTTGACTTACAGCCATTGCAAGGCATGTCTTACTATCGCCTGAGAGAAGTAAGTAAAGACGGTTCTGCAACGTATTCCAACATTGTTTCTGTAACAGTTTTGGCAAATGGAACTATTGTTATTAGTCCGAATCCTGTACATGATAACCTGCATGTTTTATTGCAAAGTAGAGAAAGCGGAGAAGCTACGTTTGTAGTTAGTGATGTAACCGGAAAAATTGTGGCAAAACAAAAGAATACAATCGTTGAAGGAACAAATACGTTTCAAATTCCGGCAGCTTCATTAAGCAAAGGATTATATATTTTAAAAGTGATTCAAAACAATACAGTGCAATCCGTGAAATTCATCAAACAATAATAAATTACTGCAAAACAAAAAGCCTTACTGCTGAAAAAGTTAGTGAGGCTTTTTTTTTATACTCAATCTTGCAATACCACTTCGTTATGTACTGTTTACAATTTTCCTTTACAGGAAGAAATATATACATCAATCCATTGTCTATCATTTTATAAGAGAAACAAACAGTTGCTAATTTATATTGGCATTTTTTCATTTATCTTGTGCCCAAAACCAACTGATGAAAAATATCTTTACCTGTATTTTTCTTTTTCTCTCTTCTGCTTTATTTTCCCAAACCACTTTTCGAACTGCTATTGATTCGGCTGGCAATTACATTCAAATCAACAAACTGGCGCAGTTAAGCGATGGCAGTTATATTGGTGCAGGAACCAATAATATTTTTACCATCCCCGAGGTAATCGTGGCAAAATTTGATGCACAAGGCAATTTGCTTTTTCAAAAAAGCCTGTTATCAAATTCCGGTATTTCGTCCGCTTCGGCTTACAATCCTTCAGTCAGTTCTGTTATCACCACAACCGATGGAGGCGTTGTAGTTGCAGGATTTGATACTTCTGCCTTTGTGCTGAAATTGGATGTCAATTTAAACCTGCAATGGCAAAAAGAATATTCCTTTCCTGCTGGCTATTCCTGCCAGTCGGCGAATCAGATTGTGCAAACTTCTGATGCCGGATTTTTATTGGTGGGACAGGTAATGGAAACAAGTGATGGTAATGATTACGAAGCAGGTTATGTGCAAAAAACAGACAATAGTGGCAATGCTGTTTGGGTAAAAACATACTTAGGTTTTGCTGAGAATGAGATTGTAGGCATCACACCAACCAATGATGGCAATTACGTTTTACTGGCATCAACATCTGACAGCCAGGCGGGTGCAAACCTTTTAAAAATATCATCTGATGGTGCAACCGTTTTGTGGACAAATCAAATTGGTTTGTCTACCGGCAATTTTACACCGGTAGCACTGGTGCAATCTTCAGACGGCAGCCTTGCATTTACAGGTGATGTAAACAACAAGCAATTGTTGATAGGAAAGTTAGATGCTAATGGCAACACGTTATGGAGCAAAACTTCTGTGCAATCCGGCCAGTACAACAGCAATCAAACTTATGCGCTGGCAGCTACTGCAGATGGCGGTTATATAGCCGGTGGTTCTTATTTTGAAAAAATGGCAGATAGCGGGAATTATGATTTGACTCTGGATACAAGTTATGCTTTTCTTACAAAGCTAAACTCAGGTGGCAACACCGTATGGACGAAAACATTGAATGGCACCAACCTTGATCATTCTACCGCTGGTCCTCAGTTTAACGGTATTATTTCAACTGCTGATGGTGGTTTTGCAGCGTCGGGCACAGGTTACGGAAGAAGTGGTAGCTTTTTTACAAGAGGCTTCATATACAAGTTTGATAACAACAGCAATATTTGCGGCGATGCAGCCGGCAGCCCTTCTCTTACTGTGAACGATGCCGGTGTTACTTCTTCTTCGATTACCTCAAGTGCTACGGCATTAAGCTTAACTTCTGCAAATACAACAGCGTTTACAATTCATTCTTCCACAGAATTTTTCGAAATCAGCATTTGCCAATCTGTACTTCCGGTGCAGTTGCTTTCGTTCAATGCAACTTTGCAAAACAAAACGGTGAACGTTGCCTGGAAAACCACCAATGAAGTAAATACAGATCACTTTGTTGTTGAAAGAAGCAGCAATGCAAGAAGCTTTACCGGTTTGCAAACAGTAACTGCCAGAGGCAATGGCAGTACAAACGTTGAAACCTACGCCACTGTTGATTTACAGCCCTTGCAAGGAACGTCTTATTATCGCTTAAGAGAAGTAAGTAAAGACGGTTCTGCAACCTATTCCAACATTGTTTCTGTAACTGTGCTGGCAAACGGAACGCTGGTTATCAGCCCGAATCCTGTGTATGATAATGTTCGCGTTTTATTGCAAAGTATGCATAGTGCAAATATCGCTTTACAGGTAAGCGATATGAGTGGCAAAACACTCACAACGCAAAGCATTCAGGTAAGCGAAGGCATGAACACCATTACTATTCCGGCGGCTTCGTTAAGCAAGGGAATGTATATTTTAAAAGTAATCGAAAACAATAGCGTGCAGAACGTGAAGTTCATCAAACGATAAAGTTGAAGTAAGAACTGAAACTAATAAATTAACCATTTAAAAAGCCCCGATGAAAGTAGATTGCATCGGGGCTTTTTTGTTTTGCACAAATACTGAGAGCTCCACTTTAAAATAAGATGTTTGAGGGGCATCATTCCGCCCCAACATTAATGTCGGGGCCCTCAACACGATGATAAAAATAATAATCAAATTAGCGAGGGCTTTATGCGGAACCTGTCTGCCGACAGGCAGGTCTGCTCTTAGTAGTTTGAACAAGTTACTGTGCTATGAACATGTTTACTTAAATCAATCACATTCACTAATCAATCATCAGACCTGCCTGTCGGTAGACAGGTTCCGCACAAAGCCGCCATCAATCAACAAATATGTGCAAAACCAAACGGCGGCCCCGACAGTAGTGTTGGGGCGGAACGACGCAAACCGGATGACTATGGTGTAGTTCTAATGTTTGTTTAAAAAGGCTTAATTTGTTTTTGTATGAAAAATCATCATTATCATCTTACCATTACCTGGACAGGCAACAAAGGACAAGGCACAAAAAGCTACAACGCCTACGAACGGGACCATACCATTGAAGTTGGCGGAAAACCAGTGATACCAGGCACTTCAGAGGTTTCATACCTTGGCAATCAAACGCGTTACAACCCCGAAGAGTTGTTGGTGGCTTCGCTTTCTGCCTGCCACATGCTTTGGTATCTGCATTTTTGTGCGATGAGTGATATTGTTGTTACGACTTACGTTGACAAAGCTACCGGCACGATGCAAACCGAAGCAGACGGAAACGGACGTTTCACAGAAGTGGTTTTGCAACCGCAAATTACAATTGCCGGGCTTGTTGATGAAAGCTTGTTGCAACAATTGCAACATAAAGCGAATCAATATTGCTTTATAGCTAACTCGTGTAACTTTCCGGTGAAGCATCAGCCTTCGTATGTTTTTATTTAAAAAAAACAATGTTTGTTTTTGCACAAAAAATGAGCGAAAACAAACATTGTTTTCGCTCATCCGTTATCGATGATTTTACTTCATCATTTACCTGGCAGCGTATCGTTTCCTTTGTATTCATAAGGCTGATTGTCCACTTTGCGATAAGCCCATCCAAATATTAAGGGAAACACCCACAATGAAAACATCATGGCGCACAGAATACCGCCAATAACAACCCTTGCCAGCGGTCGCGAACTTTCCGAACCGATACCATGCGATACAGCCGCCGGAAACAGCCCGATTGCCGCCATGAGCGCCGTCATCATCACAGGTCGTATTCTCGAATTAACGCCCAGTTTAATGGCTGTGTAAAGCGAGCCGGGCTGGCCTTTCACGCCTTCTAAATTGTGTTTGAATACTGTAATTAATAACACACCATCTTGTATGCAAATGCCGAATAAAGCAATGAAACCAATGCCCGCAGAAATACTAAAATTGGTTCCTGTAATGTGCAGAGCAAGAATGCCACCCACAATAGCAAACGGCACATTCAAAAACACCAAACCTGCGTCTTTTAAATTGCCAAACATGGTAAATAACAACAAAAAGATAAGCAGCAACGAAATAGGCACCACTTGCGTCAGGCGCTTTTCAGCTCGTTGCTGATTTTCAAAATCGCCCTGCCATGCCATTTCATAGCCACGTTTTAGTTTTACCGTATTATCTACTTTGCTTTGCGCTTCTGCAATGGTGCTGCCCATGTCTCTTCCGCGCACTGAAAACTTCAGAGCTGCATACCGTTCATTGTCGTCTCTGAAAATCAGGCAAGGACCTGTTTTTTGAGAGATGTTTGCAATTTCTTTGATCGGCACCTTCGAGCCGCGCTCTGTTGGCACGAGAAGATTACCAATATCGTCAGGTGTTTTTCTAAATTCTTCCGGCAGCCGAATGCGGATGTCGAAGGTTTTAATGCCTTCGTACAATGTTGAAGCTGACAAACCACCGATTGCCATAGCCACCACTGCATTGGCATCAGCCGTAGCCACGCCGTACAGCGCCATCTTTTGCTGATCGAGATTTACATCCAATTCGGGCTGACCAATGCTGTGAATCACACCTAGATCGGCAATGCCATTTACGTTCTTAAGGATGTTATACACATCATTTATTTTCCCTTCGGTATAAGTTAAAGAATCACCATAAATTTTTACGCAGATAGAACCTTTCACGCCGGATACTGCTTCTTCCACATTATCGCTGATGGGTTGCGAAAAATTAAGTGATGCGCCCGGAATAACAGATAATTTTTGAGTCATTGAATCTATCAGCTCGTCTTTTGTAATGTGCGGTTTCCATGAATTTTCAGGATAGAGCATTACCGAAAATTCGTTGTTGTAAAAGCCAGCCACATCTGTTCCATCGTCCGGCCTTCCGGTTTGCGAAACGGCATATTTTACCTGCGGAAAGTCCATCAAAATCTGGCGAACCTGTGTTGATACCTGAACCGATTTATCAAGCGAAATGCTGTATGGCATTTGCACACGCAGCCAGATGGATCCTTCATCCAATTCAGGCAAAAATTCACTACCTAAAAATTTGAACGAAAACAAACCTATCGCCATCAGAATAAATGATATGATTACTACTATTTCTTTTCGCTTGAACGCAGCGATAAAGCCCCCCAGCATGATTTTGGTAAGAAAATGAAGAATGGGATTGTGCTTTTCATGCACATTCTTTTTTAGCAAAAGGCTGATAAGAACCGGAACCAGCGTGAGTGTTGTAATTAATGCGCCCACCAAAGCAAAACCTAACGTGTAAGCCAGTGGTGAAAATAATTTTCCCTCTACTTTCTGGAAGGCGAATATGGGAAGCAAACCGGTTATGATAATGAGCTTTGCAAAGAAGATTGCCTTGCCCAATTGTGCGCCGTTTTGTTTTATTAAACCTAGTTTGCTAAGCTTGTTAAACCGCTCCATGCCAACATCCGCGGCTTTGTGGTCGAGCACTACAAACATGCCTTCCACCATTACCACTGCGCCATCTATGATAATACCAAAATCAACCGCACCCAGCGATAATAAGTTTGCACTCATGCCCATCAGGTGCAGGCAAATAAAAGCAAATAACAAAGCCAGAGGTATAATGATGGAAACGATCAGCGTAGTACGCCAGTTGAACATAAACAACGACACCAACAGCGTTACCAGCAAGATGCCTTCTACCAGGTTGTGAAGTACAGTATGTGTAGCATAGTCTATCAATTCGGTACGGTCGTAATAAGGCACAATGCGCGTATCGGCGGGCAATACACTGTTGTTCAGTTTATTAATTTTTTTCTTTAATGCACTAATTACCTGTGTAGGATTTTCGCCTTTGCGCATTACAATGATGGCTTCTACCACATCGGGCTCATCGGTAATGGTGCGTTTGCCTTTTGTGCTATCTGTTATCCCGTTAGAGCGCGCCACCCAACCCAAACGCGGTATGTTAGAGATTTGCACCGCAGCTACATCTTTTACCAAAAGGGGCACTCCATTGTTATTTTCAATGACAATGTTTTTAATCTCTTCAATATCATTCAACAAACCAATGCCACGCACCACAAAAGCCTGGTTGTTTTGAATAATCATGTCGCCGCCAATATTGATATTGGTTTTTTGCACGGCAGTAAAAATATCAAGCGGCGTAAGCCCGATGGAAGCCAGTTTAGCCGGGTCAACCTGTATTTCATAAGCTTTGGTTTTGCCCCCAAATGCAGTAATATCGCCCACGCCAGGCACGGCGCGCAGTTGCCGGTCAACCACCCAGTCCTGCATCGTTTTGAGTTCTCTTACGTCTCTTATTTTGCTTTCGAGCGTATAGCGATAAATTTCACCCGTAGGCCCCGTAGGCGGCTGCACAGAAGGCTGCACAGCAGTGGGCAACGTAGCATTCTGCAACAGGTTCATTACCTGCTGGCGGGCTTGCGCATCCATCACACCATCATCAAAAATAAGCTTGATATAAGACAAGCCGAAGATGCTGGTAGAACGAAGGCTAATTTTTTGCTGCACCGGGTTCATTGCAATTTCAAGAGGTATCGTTACAAATTTCTCAACCTCTTCAGCGCTTCTTCCGGGCCATTGTGTAATGATGCTGATTTCAGTATTGGTAACATCAGGAAACGCCTCGATGGGCATGTTTTCAAAAGTGATGATACCAGCTATTATCAGCAGCAGAGCAGCAAATAAAATGAAGTATCTATTTTTAAGTGAAAAAGCGATTACCTTTTTCAACGCTTTAATCATAACAGAAATGTTTAAGAATAAAAGAAAATTTAATCATTCAGGTCGCCGTAAACAAGCAGAGCCTGTGAAGCCACAAGCTGTTGGCCTGGCTGCACACCCGACTGTATATAGGTTCTGTCGCCGATGGTGTTGATAATTTGAACCGGCGTGATGGTGATGTCTTTCCTGCTTTTATAAACAAGCACATAATACTGGCTGTTGTCGAAAATGAGTGCGTGCGAGGAGATACACAACGCCTGTTTGTTTTCCTGGTTAGTAGCCGTAACAGTTACAAACATTTGCGGCTTCAACGCATAGTCGGAATTGTCGAGCACAATGCGCACTTTCATTACTTTACTTCCTGAATCAAGCATGTTCATTATCTTATCCACCTTGCCTTTAAACACACGATCTGGATAGGATACCGTGGTAATATCCACCCCATCGCCCATGTGAATGTTGTTGATGTTTGATTCATAGACGTTTGCCCACACCCACACATTGCGCAGGTCGGAGATGGTAAACAAACTGTTGCCATTATCGATGCGGATGGCGGTATTGTTCGTTACGTTTTTTTGAACGATAAACCCGCTGATGGGCGACTTTACCACACCGGAACCACTATTGCCACCGCTGATGTTAAGCACTTCCCTTACCCGGCTCAAATCGCTTTTGGCTTGCTGATAAGTGGCTTCTGCAGCAAGCGAATCGGGCATCGAAGCCAATCCGCCACGATACATGTCTTTTGTTTTTGCAAGATTTTTTTCGGCAACAGCAAGGTTGGTTTCAGCATTCACCAAATCATTGCTGTAGCCCGCTACTTCTGTGCTCCTTATCACGCCCAGTGTTTGGCCTCTTTGTACATAATCTCCCAGTGCCGTAGTTATACCCTGAATGTTGCCGCTTACCAAGGGATAGATATTCACCACATTGTCCTGGTTAAAATCAACCTGCCCCGTAAGGGTGATGGCATTTACCATCTGGCATTGCTTTACCGTATCAATCACCAGTGTTTTAAATAACGAATCGGGCATTACATAAGGTTGCCTTTCCTCTGTTGTTTGCTCTTTTTTTCCGCAGGCAGTAAACAGAAAGATAACGGCAACAAACAAGGCTGAAATGAATGTTGTGTATGCGGATGATTTGTTTTGTTTGTTCATACAGTTCAATTAAAAAAGGGTTAAAAAAAGTTAGTTGCAGTGTAATAATTAAGGTCTTCAAACGCCTGCACGCGGTTGTATTGCACGGCATTCATTTGAAGCGTATTCTGTTTGAAAGAATCATAGAAATCAAGAAACTCAAGCAGGCTGATGTTACGCCGCTGATAATTGGCAATTACTTCATCCAGCAAATGTGAAAAGCTGCCCATAAACGATTTGTCTATGCTCTTGTACATTTTGTCCTGCACGTATGCTTTTTGCAGCGCATTTGATACATTTTCGGCTACTGTTTCTTCTGTATTCTTTTGCAAAGCGGCGGTGTTTTGTATCATGATTTTTGCCTGCCTGATATTGCCCTGGTTGCGGTTGAAAATGGGTATGTCAATGCCAACACTACCAGATAACAGATTGTTTAAAAAACTGCCTTGCTCATCGTACCCGACTCCTACCGATAAATCGGGAACAGCCAATGCTTTTTGATAATTGTAATTGAGTTGATTGATGCTCGTATTTTGTTTTGCAATGGCCAGATCGGTACGATTGTGATAAGCCGAATCTAACAAAGTAGCGAGGGAAAAACGTGAGGGGTCTAACTGCTCAATTTGCGCGCTATCCGCCACAGGATTGATGAATATGGATGGCTTCATGCGCACCAGCAAACGCAGGTTACTTTCCAAATCGGTTATCTGGTTGATAAGCTGGCTGTACTCGCTTGTAAAACTGTACAGTTGCGCCCTGATGCGCACCACCTCGCTTTGTGCTATGTAGTTTTTGCCTTGCTGTTGCTGAAAAGCAGTTACAATTTGTTGCAGCGCGCCAATTTCGGCAGTGTAAACTTTGGCAGACTGCCGCAAATAATAAATATTGTAAAAGTTGCTGTGCAGCTCGTATTGCAAGGTTCGCAGCAAATCAAAAAACTGGTATTCGGTAAGCGCAGTGTTCGCTTCTGCCAGTTTAATTTGCTTGTTGCGCTTGCCTGCCAGAAGTATTAGTTGTGAAACACTTGCATAAGTTTCGTCATTTTTTCCTACCGGGAAAAACTGCTTTAATGAGCCCGAATACAAAGCATGACCAATGCTAAAACCCGGGTTCGACCATAAACGCGCCTGCAATTCGGCAGCCCTTGTTGCATTTATGTTGTAGCGGGCTGCCAATAAATTGAGGTTGCTGTCAACAAACATTCGTTCGGCTTCGGGCAGCGTTAACGAAAGCGTATCGGTGATTTGTGCAGAGGCCGAAAAAAATGTGCAAAAACAAAACAGTGCCATCGGCAGTTTGCCAAATAGCCAATGTCTCATAATGAGGTTCATCAGTATAAATGATTATGAAAGTAAAAGAAGCGGCAGCGTGTTTTACACGATATACTGCCGGAAGCTGATTGCCATCGCACACAAAAACATGCGTACAAAACGGTTCTCAATTGATACTAAATCAATAAATAGAAAAGAAAGAATTAAACAAACAGTTTGGGCGGCGGAGCTACAATATCAGGGCTGTAATTGATATAAATAGAAAGTACAAAAGAATTGTATTTGTGTTCTGCTTTTGCCAAAAGATTGATCCTATCAAAGCCATTGTTGATAGTAATTTTAAATGGCTGAAACTTTAACAGGTTATCGTGGCTGTTGCTCTGGTTGGGCGATTCCTTTTTCTCAGGAAACGCATTTTCTTTGTGCATCACTACTTCTGCAATGTATTCTGTAACCGAGTTAATGATATTGGGTTCATTGCCGTTTTTATCTTTTGCAATGTTTTCAAAATCCTGCGCATACAAACCAAGGTTTAATACCTGCAGCATCACCAGCGAAACGATGAGGTAAGAGAAATATGTTTTTACCGTATGATACATAAGAAAACAGAACCGGCGCAAGTTACACACATAACCACTCCTAAAATAAAAATTGTGCTGTTAAAAACAGCACAATTGCAAAAGGAGAAGAGTGGGTTTGATGCAATAACAGCATAGGTTTATAAATGCCTATATTTTAATGCTGATGCTATCCTTTGCCGTTTCCTTATTTATTATCTCATTGTTTTCAACCACAATCACACTGCCGTTCGAGTTGTACGATACGCTGTAAGTTACTATCAATGTTTCATTGCGGCTTATTACATCTCTAACATTCATTTTTGTATTGATGGCGTTGGCAGCCATTGGAAACTGTTTCAACTGCAGAGGAGTGAATACCTGCTTGCCAATGACAACTTGTTTGTTATCCTTCACCTTGCTTATGGTTACTTCAATGGTTGCTTGCTCATCGTTGTAAACAGAAGAACTATAATTGTTCTCTGTAAAAACAGAAAGGTTGATTTCTTTGTTTATGTTTTGTGTGCTTCTGAACAAAGACAAGTTGTTAGGAAATACCAATGTTACGATGAAAAGTACAGGTAAAATTATGATTAGCTTTTTCATAAAAAATGTTTTTTAAAATTGATGTGCTATGTAGTTACAGGATTGTGCCGCAAAGTGCGTATGCGTCTTTTGTTTTACGCTGAATGGCAATCTGACGTGATGAATGGACAAAACATGGGAATGATTGGCTGAAAGCAGCTACCAGATTAATTTCCGGCAAAAACAAAAGAGATAAAAAGTGTTCGTTACCGAACAAAAAACGTTTGACTTTGATACAAAAAGAAGATTTAAGGTTTTGGATTTATGATTTGAGAATAAACTGCCAACAAATTGTATAACATTCACTATTCTCAACTTACAACTCATCATTCGCCTTAGAGCTGTATTATGGAATGCAACTGGAAGAAGAATTAGAAAAGCTCCGGAGGAGCGATATGCTTTTCATTATCATCAACAGGAGGCTCCGATGGAGCCATGTTTGTTTTTGCACATATTTTTCTACTAACAGGTAACTCTTACGCAGTAGTAACAAACTGCATTCATCTTACAACTATCAACCTTTTCCATCGCTCACAAATCTTAACTCAAAAATCATAATTCCTAAATCTTGAGTCCTATTTTTACAACCAACATTTCAGGTATGTATTCAGCAGAAGAAACAAAACAATTACAACAAGAAACGACTCAATTCTTACAAAACTCACAAAGCATCGGCGTAAACGATTTGCCAAAATTGCGCAGCGTTTTGCGCTTTCATGAATATCGCTATTACGTACAGGATGATCCCCTTGTTTCCGATTATGAATATGATACGTTGTACAAAAAATTAATTGAAATTGAAACCGCCGATCCAACCCTGGTAACGCCCGATTCGCCATCGCAGCGTGTGGGCAAAGGCTTAACCAAATCGTTTCCAACGGTGCAACATCTGGTGCCTATGTTATCGCTCGAAAACTCTTATGATGCAGAAGATTTAAGAGACTGGGACAGAAAGGCAAGAGAAGCCGCCGGTTTGGATTTGATTGAATATTGTGCAGAACCAAAATTTGATGGAGCCTCTATTTCGCTCGTTTATAAAAACGATCATCTGTTTCGCGGCATTACACGTGGCGATGGTGTAGAGGGCGAAGACATTACTACCAACATCAAACAAATTCGCTCCATTCCCCTTTCGGCGCCGTTTTCAAAACATGGCATTGAAGAAATTGAAATTCGCGGTGAAGTAATTATCACGAGAGATAGGTTTAAAAAGTTTAACGATGGGCGCATGGAAGCGGGCTTGCCCCTTCTTGCCAATCCGCGCAATGCAGCGAGCGGTTCACTACGCATGATTGATCCATCGGAAGTAGGCAAACGTGGTTTGGAAGCGTTTCTTTATCACATCTCTGATTACACCAAAACCGAAGGCATTAAAGTGTCGGATGAAGAAAATCATTCAAAAGAAAATATACAGCATGTTGCACCTTTCACCACACATTCAGGCTCGCTGGAACTCCTTTGGAATCTTGGCTTCAGAAGCCCGGTAAAAGAAAAAAGAGTATTGAAAGGCATTGATGAAGTGATAGCCTATTGCCATGAATTTGAAGGGGGCAGAGACAAGATGCCGTATGAAATTGATGGCATGGTGATAAAAGTAAACGACCTTAAATTGCAGGATATACTGGGCATGACATCACATCATCCACGATGGGCAATTGCGTTTAAATTCAAAGCACGGCAAGCCACCAGTAAATTAAAAGAAGTTGAGTTTAATGTTGGCAGAACGGGAGCCGTTACGCCCGTTGCCAAGATTGATCCGGTGCATATTGGCGGTGTAACCGTAGGCCGCATTTCTATACACAACGAAGAGTACATAAAAGAAAAAGATTTGAAAATTGGCGATGCCGTGCTGGTAGAAAGAGCCGGTGATGTGATTCCGCAAATTGTAAAATCGTTGCCTGAATTGCGCACCGGAAGCGAGGAAACGATCATCTATCCAACGCAATGCCCGGCGTGCAACAGCCAACTGTTCAAAGAAGAAGGCGAAGCCGTTTGGCGTTGCCCCAACATTGAATGCCCTGCGCAAACATTGGAGCGCATCATTCATTTTGTAAGCAAGGATGCCATGGATATTAAGCACTTCGGAGAAGCCAACGTGCACAAATTTAATAAGCTGGGCTGGCTGCCCGATGTGCGCCACATTTATAAATTAGACTTTCAGAAAATCAGCGAATTAGAAGGCTTTGGAAAGAAGTCGGTTGAGAATTTACAGCAATCTATCGAAGCATCCAAACAACAGCCTTTGCATCGTTTGATTTACGGATTGGGAATCAGATACGTGGGCGAAACCACCGCTAAAACATTAGCCAATGCAGTAGCTACAATTTTCGATTTTACAACAATGAAAGAAGAGCAGATTTTAGAACTTGAAGACATTGGCAGCAAGGTTTCTAAAAGCATACAACACTTTTTTTCAACCCCCCAAAACATCGCCATGCTGCACGATCTGGAAGCACTGGGTTTGCAGGTAAAAAATGAGAAGAAACAAACTTCAACCGAAAAAAATACACTGCGAAATCAAACGTTTTTATTTACAGGCAGTCTTTCGAAACTAACCCGCAGTAAGGCCGAAGAAATAGTAGAGCAGCATGGCGGAAAAATATTGACCGGCATCAGTAGCAAGCTGAACTATTTGGTGGTGGGTGAAGATGCAGGCAGCAAACTGGAAAAGGCGAAAAAAATAAATACCATCCGCATTATTAACGAAGACGAATTTTTGAAAATGACGGAATGAATTAGGAGTTCTGAATTGTAAATTATGAGTTGAAAATTGAAAATAGCATAAAGCAATTATAAATTGAAAATCATAATTCATAACTCATAATCCATAATTATATTTTACTTTTATTTTTTGCTTCACCATCTGAAATGATTTACTATATGAACACATCCCGCAGGGAATTTTTAAAACAAACCCCAGCACAAGCCATCGAAACCAGTTTTAAATACATCAAAACCAATCTTGTTTAACCATACAATTATGAAACAAAAACATCTGTTTGTTATTGCCGCTTCTCTTCTCATCAGTTCGTTCGTGCAGGCGCAAACCAAACCTGAAGAAACCGAAATTTATCAGCCTGTTCCTAAAGTAGTAACGCCTGGAAAAACCAATGCTGACGCACCTTCCGACGCTATTGTGTTGTTTGATGGCAAAGATTTAAGCCAATGGGTTTTTGCCAACGACACTACCAAACCCGCCACCTGGAAAGTTGCCGATAACATACTTACCGTTGACAAAACAACGGGTAACATTCAAACCAAAAGAAGGTTTATGGATTACCAGTTGCACATGGAATGGAAAGAACCAAAAACACTAACCGGCAGCGGACAGGCACGCGGCAACAGCGGTTTGTTTCTGGCTTCACTCGGTCCTGGAGATGATGGTTATGAATTGCAGATTCTGGATTCGTACAACAACTCGACTTATGTGAACGGACAAGCGGGTTCTGTTTACAAACAAGCCGTTCCGCTGGCAAATCCTGCGAAGCCGGATGATGTGTGGCAAACGTATGATGTAGTGTGGACTGCGCCTCGCTTTAACGCCGACAGCTCGATGAAAACACCGGCTTATGTAACCGTGTTTTTTAATGGCGTGCTGGTGGAAAACCATTTCGAATTAAAAGGACCCACACAATACATTGGTACACCTGCGTATCGCCATGCACATGGTGCATCACCTGTTAAATTGCAGGCTCATGGCGATAAAAGTGAACCATTAAGCTTTCGGAATATTTGGATAAGAGATTTATAAGCCATCTTCTTTAAGCCATTGCAAAAAGCCCGTAAACACTGCGTTTGCGGGCTTTTGGTTTTGTTGATATTTTCAATATTCTAAATCATTGGTCTTTGCTTTATTATACGTTGTTTTAAAAATGTTCCGTAGGAACAGAAGGTGGGTAGTAGATGATGAGTTAATAAAATTGATTTCGTTCCATCGGAACGATACACAAGAATTGAGTACATTCCGATGGAACGGAAATAACATTGATGATGCGGTATAGTTCTACCAACCTGTTGTTCCGATGGAACAATATTCAAACCATCGTCCGAACCCTTGCAGCGAGATACTGACGATGGGGTTTGATACAAAATACAGTTTTATGTACCGAACATTTGCAACTCCGGTTGAGCATCGTTGCGCCTGCCTGTCCGGTAGGCAGGTCGCACTCTTCAACGCCTTGTTATCAATTAAGCATTTAAGCGAGTGCCATATTCATCCTTTTACTTCGGCATCAGTTTCTCTTTATCCTTTTTTATTTTATCCATAAAAAAGATTTTAAAATCATTATTCGCACCTTTGGCAACCATAATTCTATCGCCTCTTTCACGAGCATATTCATTGGTAACACTATCAGAAAAATAAGCCTCGTGAAAATCTTTTATATAATCTTTTTTCAACTCATCTGGATCGGTACAAACCAGTATCAAATTGCTCCAGTTCTTGTTTTGCGGCAGCCAGTACAAAAAGCTTGCATTATCGCTATACGCTTCGGGTAGATTGTATTTCTTACCATAAAAATTAACCGCTCCAGCCATGCCATAATTGTTGCAAAATATAATAGAGTTTTGTTGTTCTTCCGGCGTTAATGAATGATAAGCTTTGGCTACTTTAGCTGCCATTTCTTCCCAACCAAGCATGTCGGAAAAATCTTGTGGTAATGGATGATTTTGCTGATCTTCCCAACGCAGAGCACCTGTGTTTTTAATGTTCCATTTTTCATAAAAAGAAACCAATCCTGCGGGCGCAAAAACGGGCAATGCTACAGGTATCATAATGAAGCCTAATAGCACCGGGATTAAAATAAACACATAACGTAATGCCGTTCTTTTTGCCGCTGTAAATTTTTCTAAATGATAAGCACCAAACGCAAACAAAACCGGGTAAGAACCCAGCGCATAATAGCCTTTGCCGTGACCGGCCAATAAAATGAGCAAAACAAAACAATAAGCAAAGCCAACAAAGCGAAACGGCTTTTCGCTCTTTGAAAACAAAACATTGTACAAGCCACACAACCAAACAAAAACACAAGGAAGAAAATCAGTGATCTGATCCATTAAAAATTCGGCATGACTAACATATTGCAATTGCGTTCGTTGCAATTCAGCCATGTGATACACTACCGGAAAATGATGTTGCCATTGCCATAAAAAGTTGGGTAAAAAAATGAGTAAAGCAACCCCGCAAGCGACCCAGAAATGCTTGTTTGCAAACATCTTTCGGTGTGGTGTTAAAAGCAAAGCACCCAACAGGCTTATCACATAAAACAACACCGAATATTTGCTTAACATACCCAGACCAGCACACAAGCCAAAGCCATACAGCCATTGCGTTTGCCCGGTTTGTACGTATCGGATGAGGCAGAACGCAATCATCGTCCAGAAAAAAATTTCAGGCGCATTTGGCTGAAACAAAAAGAACACACGCAGGTAGCCGCTTAATAAAAACGATAAAAAAAGGAGCCATAAAGCAAAACGGCTTCCTCCGAGCAACAATACCAAACGTCCCATCACATAAAAAGCAGCCGCACCAAAGAGGGACGGCCATAATTTTATCCAGAACATACCATCACCTAACCGATGGGTGAGCCAGGAAAAAAGGCTTAGCATCGGCGGCACTTCCATAAAGCCAAAGGAAAGATGGGCCCCTTCGGCGAGATATAAAAATTCATCTCTGTGCGGCTCATACATGCCGTTTTGTAAGAAGTATGGGATGATAATTCGCAAGGCAACCAAAAGCCACAATAAGTGTGTATTACTCCGTTTCATAAGCATGATTTCGACGCGAAAAAATACATCGCTTTTATGTTTCCTTCTTTCAGTGTTTATTTTTGCCCAAATTTCAGTTATGCCAAAAGCTATGATTACCTGCTTATTACTGTTCCATTTCGCTCATTGTTTTGCCCAGTTTAACGACAGTACGCACTACCGGTTTCGCTATCTTGGAACAGGTTCGCTCAATGAAACCAAAACCTCTAAAGCTTATCTGTTTAACAATGGAGTGATGTTTAACACCAGCCATCCCAAAACGGCATTTAGCACGTCTGCCAACTGGACGTATGGGCAACAAAACAGTCAGTTAACCAACAACGATTTTATGGCACTTGCCAACTTAGATTTTCATAAAAAGGAATCAAAGTTTTACTATTGGGCGTTAGCAAATTATCAAACGAGTTATTCTCTTCAAATCGAATATAAAGTGCAAGCCGGGGCTGGTGCAGGCTATTCCATCATAGATTCCCCTAAAACTTACATTGGCATCAGTGATGGTTTTTTATACGAAGCCAATAGCCTTCACACTGCGCAGGGAAGTGATGTTTACAGCACGCTTCGCAATTCGTTTCGGTTGCGATATAAGTTTATCATCAATAAGATTGTTACTCTTAACGGAACCGATTTTGTACAGCCTTCAATGCTTTCTATCAACGATTACATTTTAAACTTTAGCAATGATGTTTCGATACAATTAAGAAAATGGCTGAACTTCACGGCAGCCTTGAATTACAACCGCATCAACCTGACGAGGCGCGACAATTTGCTGCTGACGTTCGGAATAAGTGTGGATAGGTATTTTTGAGTAAAGAAGCAATGTCGTCATTCCGCAAATGCCCTCAATACGTGCTTTTCATAGATCACTTTCGCGAGGGCTTTGTGCGGAATCTGATGACCGATTAGTAAAGGTGTCGAAATGAATGAAATCAACTTACAGCACAGTAACAGGTTCAAACTTGTAAGAGCAGATTCCACATAAAGCCCTCGCTATGGCTATGAAAGTTTGAGTTCGTGTTGAGGGCAATTGTGGAATGACGAGAACCGTATTCATCTTCAAACAACGAAACATTACCTCAACAATTAGCACGATTTTTTGTACAAAAACAACATCACTAAATTTCACTATTATGAGCACGTTTCAACAAGTGATACAACAAGACAAGCCTGTGTTGGTTGATTTTTTTGCCGAGTGGTGCGGACCCTGCAAAACCATGGCGCCCATTTTAAAACAAGTCAAAGATTTGCTCGGCGATGCCGTTTCCATTATAAAAATTGATGTTGACAAAAACCCACAGGCGGCAGGTGCTTATCAAATTCAGGGTGTGCCTACGCTGATGCTGTTTAAAAAGGGCGAAATTAAATGGCGGCAAAGCGGCGTAGTGCCGGTTGCTATGCTTGCCAATATCATCCAGCAACATCAGCAATAGCACATTATTTGGCGCCAACCAAATGTGCCGCAACGCCTTCGTTGGTAATGGTTACAGGTTGTATCAATCCATTGTTATCAAAGTGCATTTCCTCTATGCAAGTAACGCGATGGTTGCCGTCGGTTTCACCTAAAGGCCGGCGGTGATAAACAATGTACCATTGATTGCTTTTGGCATCATGAATCACGGAATGATGACCTGCACCAGTAGCCACTTTCGGGTCTTGTTGCAATACGGTTGCCAATCTTGTAAAAGGTCCGAATGGAGAGTCTGACATTGCATAAGCCACTTTATAATCAGGGCCGGTCCAGCCGCCTTCGCTCCACATAAAATAGTATTTGTTGTTTTTCAAAAACATATATGGTCCTTCCACGTAACCTTTTGGTGTAATTTCTTTATATAAACTGCCATCTGGCAACGGTTCAATGCTTGTAAAATCAGCTTTTAGTTTTACTACATTGCAATGTCCCCAGCCGCCGTAATACATGTAATAACTGCCGTCTTTATCTTTAAACACATACTGGTCTATTGGCTGTGCGCCATTTACAATCTCGTTAATCAAAGGCTTTCCCAAGAGGTCTTTATACGGACCTTCCGGCTTATCGGCAACCGCAACACCAATGCCGCCCACTTCGCCTTTGTGCACATCGTTGGCCCCAAAAAAGAAATAATATTTTCCTTCCTTCTGCAATACAGCAGGTGCCCACATGGCACGCTTTGCCCATTTCACAGCAGCCGTGTCTATAATGTGTGGATGCTTTGTCCAATGCACCAAATCGGGCGATGAAAAAGCATCCATAAAAAACTGTTGCTCATACGGTGCTGAATAGGTTGGAAACACCCAGTACTCCTTTCCATAAATCGTTCCTTCGGGATCGGCATACCAGCCTTGAAAAATAGGATTGCCGGATAGATTTTTGTGAGCCTCTTTTTGGTTTTGCGCATAAATTGATGAACTAACTAAGAAGCAAATTGATACAAAACAAAACTTCATGATGGTGGTTTTGATAAGACAAAGATGATTGATAACAACACTGCAAGATAGCCGTTGCAACCTTACTTTTCGTGCAAAACAAAAAACGCAATGCCAATCATTTGCTGCACATTTTTTGTTTTGATTATTGTTTCATTCATCAACCAATAAGCCTCGTACAATGGAAGCCCAAAGCGCAACATACAATGAAGAGAATGAAGCTTCCGAAGCATCGGCTAACCCGCCCACTTACTGGCTTACACGTTTTGTGATACTTCGTTTGTTAGGTGCTATTTATGCAATCGCTTTCCTTGTTGCCATCAATCAAATTCTTCCCCTGATTGGTTCCAACGGACTTCTTCCGGTTGGCGATTATATCAACAATATCGCCAATGCACTCGGCTCAAAAGGTGCTGCTTTTATAGGACTGCCTTCCTTGTTTTGGTTTTGGCATTCCGATACCGCGCTCTTGTTTGTGTGCTGGGTTGGGTTTCTTCTTTCACTTCTTGTTGTTGCAGGTTATGCCAATGCCATCATCCTGTTTTTAGTTTGGTTTTTATACATGTCCATCGTTCATGTAGGACAGGATTGGTATGGCTATGGCTGGGAAATCCAGTTGACCGAAACCGGCTTTCTTGCCATCTTCCTGTGCCCTTTGTTGGATATGCGTCCCTTTCCAAAACAGGCGCCGCCTTACCTTATCATCGTTTTGTTTCGCTGGTTAATTGTTCGCATCATGTTAGGTTCGGGGTTGATAAAATGGCGCGGCGATGCCATCTGGCGCAATGGAACAGCCTTATACTATCATTTTGAAACGCAACCAATTCCCGGCCCGTTAAGCCGTTGGTTTCATTTCTTGCCAAGAACAGCTTTAAAAATCGGCGTGTGGTTTAATTTCTTAGCAGAATTGATTGCGCCCTTGTTTGCTTTTTATCCTCGCATTGCAAGGCACATAGCAGGCGTTGTAATAATATTGTTTCAGTTCAACATTATTTTGAGTGGCAACCTTTCTTTTCTAAATTGGCTCACCATTGTTCCTGCTTTAGCTTGTTTGGATGATGGCTTTTGGAAAGCCATTCTTCCCCGCGCATTGGTTCGCAAAGCAGAAAGGGCTGCTGCACAAGCCGAAGAATCAAAACCGATGCTCATTTCATCGCGCGTGGTTGCAGTAGTGATTGCGGTGTTAAGCATTCAGCCAGTAGTGAATTTGCTTTCGTCTCAACAAGTAATGAATACCTCTTTCGATCCTTTGGATTTAGTGAACACGTATGGCGCGTTTGGAACCGTGGGTGAAGAACGATTCAATGTGGTATTTGAAGGAACGAGTGATAATGATTCTACCGATAACGCTCATTGGAAGCCCTACCTGTACAAGGGCTTGCCGGTGTTACTGGATAAGAAGCCGCCACAAATTGCGCCCTATCAATTGCGATTGGATTGGCAAATGTGGTTTGCTGCCATGTCAACACCCGACGAATATCCGTGGACAGTGCATTTGGTTTCGCAGTTGCTTCACAACAATGCCGATGCAGTGAGTTTGTTCAGGAACAATCCTTTTCCCGATGGGCCGCCGCGTTATGTTCGGGCTGTATTGTATCGTTATCAATTTGCGAAGCCCGACAATCCACAGCATCTTTGGTGGACACGTGAGCGATTGGGCAATTGGCTACCTCCTCTTTCAGCAAACGATCCGCGATTGACTTCATTTTTACACAGCGAAGGCTGGAAACCCTGAGTAAATCTTTTCGGATATTCATGATAGATTGAATCCACGAATAGTTATAAAAAGAGTAATCAAGGTTCTGCGTCATTCCGCAAATGCCCTCAACAGGAACTCTTCATAAATCACTTCTGCGAGGGCTTTGTGCGGAATCTGATGACTGAATAATGAAGATGCTTCAGTGAATGGAAGTCGTTTTCAATATTGTAATATCTTCAAATTTTAAAGAGCAGATTCCGCACAAAGCCCTCGCCAGTTTGATTATAGTTTATCATCGTGACGAGGGCATTTGCGGAATGACGCAGAACGTTGATTACTTTAAATTAATCCCGACCACATTCATCTTCATAAATAACTTAACCACCATTGCCGGTTCGTGCTTCGATACCGGTAGAACCACTGACAAGGTTTGTACAAAACAACAATCACAAACAACCAAATGAGATAAACAACCGGCAAATGGAAACCAAAGTTCCGTGGGCGAAATAAAAAAGGAGCTTGCGGGTTTACGATGTCTTTTTCACCGTAACCCCAAATAAAAAAGAAAATAACCAGCAACAGGTGAATTAGATAAAAATGAAGCACATAATAAAAAAACGGAACCGCACCATACATGCAAAACACACGGCTGGCGCGGCTTTGCACATTATCAAGCGAACTTAATAAAATAAGGGCAGGCCCGATGGTCATGCAGGTATATAACAGAGAAGGAGGATATTTAGTAACATTTACAAACGATAACAAAGTGTATAACGCATTTTTCTGATGCGACCAGTGAGAAGGATCGCCATACACATTGATAAACCGTAGTATTATAAAAAACAAAGTAATGCTGATGCCTAAACGAAATATCTTTTTTCTTGATAAAGAGGCTGCTCCATTTTTATAAACCGTACCAAAAGCATAGCCTAAAAACATAATGCCTGTCCAGGGAAGAATGGCGTATAAATCCAAAGCAAAATGAGTTTGGTTAATAGGCATAAATTTATCAGCCGATGTAAAAAGAAGGCTGCTTACAATTTGCTCCCAACCCGATTTAGGAGCCGGCATAAAATCGAGAATGTTATGCCCGAAAACAAGCAAAAAACCAATAACAACAATCATTTGGAAATTAATGAATGAAAACAAACCCAGCAACACCATGCTCCAGCCAATTGCCCAGATTACCTGAAAGATAATGGTATTATAAAAAGGATTGAATGTTATGGCTAAGGTCATTACAATAACTTCAACAAGTACCAGCCAAAAGCCACGCTTGATTAAAAACAAACCGGATTCCTTTTTAGTTCTTTTTCGCGAAGCGAGATACGCGGAAGTGCCTGATAAAAACACAAAAATGGGCGCACAAAAATGAGTGATCCATCTTGTGAAAAACAAAGCCGGCGTTGTGGTTTGCAAATCCAAAGGATCGGCGGTCATCGCTGTGATGTGAAAGAAGTCGCGCACATGGTCGAGTGCCATAATCAGCATTACAATTCCGCGAAGAATGTCAATAGAAATGATGCGTTGTTTGGGTACAGATAAATTTTCCATGTCAGCAGTTAATGCCGGAAAATTACAGCAACAAAACGGGTTATCAATAATGAAGTTCAATCATCAAACAAGTATCTTATTAACCTTTTGTAATGGTGAAACTGGGGTTTGTTTTTGCCGTAAAAACAAACCTTTTGTTACAGCGTTTATCTCTTTCTGTCATTAGCAAATAATCGTTTGCTATTCTATCTGTACAAACTACCTTTGCGCCCTAAAATTTTAATAGAAGAACAAGAATGTTAAGTGCTAAAAATATAACCCTTGCCTACGGCAAACGCGTGTTGTTTGATGAAGTGAACATCAATTTCACAAAAGGAAATTGTTATGGTGTGATTGGTGCCAATGGCGCAGGCAAATCAACTTTTTTAAAAATATTGAGTGGCGAGATTGAACCCAACAAAGGCTCCGTTGAAATTAGCGGCGGCGAGCGTATGGCAGTGCTCAATCAAAACCAGTTTGCATTCGATAATGAAACTGTTTTGAACACCGTGCTGATGGGCCATAAGAAGATGTGGGACGTTATGCATAAAAAAGACGCCATTTATGCCAACCCTGATGCTACCGAAGACGATTATATGCGTGCCTCCGAAATGGAAGCAGAGTTTGGCGAAATGGGCGGCTACGAAGCAGAAAGCAATGCAGGAACGTTTCTGAGCGATTTGGGTGTGAGTGAACAATATCACCAAAGCCTGATGAGAGACATTCCGGCGTCTTTAAAACTACGCGTTTTGCTGGCGCAGGCTTTATTTGGAAATCCTGATATTTTATTGCTTGATGAACCTACCAACGGCTTAGACATTGAAACCGTTGGCTGGCTCGAAAACTTTCTTGCCGATTATCAAAACATTGTGTTGGTTGTAAGCCACGACCGCCACTTTTTAGACCAGGTTTGCACCAATGTTGCCGATGTGGACAGAAGTAAGATAAAAGTGTTTACAGGCAATTATACTTTCTGGTACGAAAGCAGCCAGTTGATGGCAAGGCAAATAAGCGACAAAAACAAAAAGACCGAAGATAAGCGCGCTGCCCTGCTCGATTTCATTGCCCGTTTCAGTGCGAACGCATCGAAAAGCAAACAGGCGACTTCGCGCAAAAAAGCGCTGGAAAAATTAACCATTGAAGACATTGAACCTTCTAACCGCAAATATCCGGGCATCATTTTTCAGCCGCTGCGCGAAGTAGGAAATCAAATTCTGAATGTTGAAAATCTGGCCAGCAGCGCTGATAACAGAAAGCTGTTCGACAAAGTAACCTTCAGCATCAACAAAGGCGAGAAGATTGCTTTTTTAAGTAAAGATTCTTTAGCAGTAAGTAATTTCTTTGATATTATTACCGGCAATCTGCAACCGGACAAGGGTAAATTTGAATGGGGAACCACCATCACCAAAGCTTATTTGCCGGTGGAAAACAGTGAATTTTTTAAAGAAGGTTTGACATTGATGGATTGGCTCAGGCAATTTGTTCCGCCGCATGTAACTGATGCTGATGAGCCATTTTTGCGCGGCTTTCTCGGCAAGATGTTGTTTAGCGGCGATGATATATCGAAGAAAACGAACGTGCTAAGTGGTGGCGAAAAAGTGCGTTGCATGATCAGCCGCATGATGCTGCAAAATCCGAATGTTATCATCCTTGATCAACCAACCAACCATTTGGATTTGGAAAGCATTCAAAGCTTTAACGAAGGTTGCCAAACATTTCCGGGGATCGTATTAATCACAAGTCAGGATCATACGTTCATTCAAACAGTTGCCAACCGGATTATTGAATTAACACCGAACGGCATTATAGACCGGTTGATGACGTATGATGAATACATGGCTGATGCAAGAGTAAAAGCGTTGCGCGAAGAGATGTATAAATGATTGAATGTGCTATTTGGTTGGATAGCGTATGCAGGAATATCTGTTTGCAAAGTTGGAAAGATGATGGGCTGTGTTACTAGATGTATGATGGGATAAGGAAAGCCGTGAGCTCCGTAGGAGCGATATGTTAGTAGAAAGAAAACGACGTGAATGAATTAGCTCCGCAGTAGCAATATGTTTTTGATGCTATCAACATGCGGCTCTGATGGAGCCGGGGTTTGTTTTTGTACATATTTTCCGTTTCTACAAGCACGTAATTCCTGACGGAGTATCAAACCGTTTGTTCATCATACATTTGATAACACAGCCAGATTATGAATTGATATCACAATAAATCAGAAAAGAAAAACACTGCCTCAAAAAAATTCTTTTACTTTTATTTTTAAATAATAACAATTGCTATGGCCGGAGTAACCATGACTTCCTCATCTGCTCACAAAATTCAATCAACAGGAATTCCTACGAATTACGGAGCGTTAAGTACTTTAGTTACCGTATTTTTTTTCTGGGGGTTTATTGCGGCAGGTAACAGCGTATTTATACCATTTTGCAAACACTATTTCAACTTGGACCAGTTTCAAAGCCAGCTCATTGACTTTGCTTTTTATGGTGCTTATTACCTGGGTGCGCTTGGCTTTTTTGCCTATGGTTCGTTTGGGGGTAAAGATTTGGTAGGTAAATGGGGCTACAAAAGAAGTATTGTATATGGCTTACTTTTCTCTGCGTTGGGTGCCATTGCAATGATTATTGCTGTAAATGCAAATGCTTTTACAGGTATGTTGGTAGGGCTATTTATTGTAGCCTTGGGCTTCTCGCTACAACAAACAGCAGCACAGCCTTTCGCTATTGCCTTGGGCGATCCATCAACCGGAACAAGCCGTGTGAATCTTGGCGGAGGCATTAATTCATTCGGCACAATGATAGGGCCTATAATAGTTGCATTGGCCTTGTTTGGAACAACAGCCGCTTTAACAGAAGAACAAATAGCAGCCTTAACGCTCGATAAGGTGATTCTTTTATACAGTGCAGTAGGTGTGTTGTTTTTATTAGCAGCCGCTTTGTTTTATTTTTCAAAGAAAGTACCGGCAGGTATCATGATTGAAAAAACCGAAAAAGCCAACAAGGCTTTGAATACATTTCTTGTTATTACCGGCTTGCTCATTGTCATGTTTGCACCTGTATTCAGCAGTTATAAAAGCGATGATGCCAAACGCTTACAGGCATTAAACACGCAAGTTGCGCCGGTTCAAAAACAAATTGATGCGGCACAGGCAGGAACCAACGGAAGCAGCACATCGGTTACAGAACTTACCAATAGCATTCAACCGCAATTAACCGAAATAGGTGGATTAAAACTAAAGCTGGAAACCTATCGTATGAAGTGGTTGTTTGGTGCTTTGGCGGTTGTTGTTATCGGTTTATTATTTTCTTATGCAAGTGCCAAGCGAAAACCAACGGGGTGGGGTGCTATGCAGTATCCGCAACTGGTGCTTGGTATGCTTGCTTTGTTTTTATATGTAGGAACTGAAGTAACCATAGTAAGCAACATGAGTGAATTGTTGCGACAAAAAGCTTTCGGCAGTTTCCAGTCTTCGCAGGTAGCGCCTTATATTTCTATGTATTGGGGAAGCATGATGATAGGACGATGGGTAGGCTCTATATCCGCATTTAGTTTTACCAATAGTACCAAGAAAATATTAATGACCGTAGTGCCACTCGTGGCATTCAGCATTGTGATTGGCGTGAACACTTTAGCAAAGAACGATATGACACCGTTGTATGCTTATATCGTTTGTGTACTGGTTCAGATCGGAGCTTTTTATGCCAGCAAAGACAACCCGGCAAGAATGCTTTTGATATTCGCTGTGTTGGGCGCCATTGCAATGATTGTTGGTGTAATGTCAACCGGAACGACTGCTATCTATGCATTCCTCAGCGGTGGTCTTGTTTGTTCTATTATGTGGCCTTGCATTTTTGCTTTGTCGGTAGCTGGCTTGGGTAAGTATGAAAGCCAGGGTTCTGCTTTTTTAATTATGATGATATTGGGCGGAAGTGTGATTCCTCCGCTGCAGGGAAAGCTAGCTGATTATCTTCAATCAAAGAGTGATATAGCGGGCATTGGCATTCATCAATCGTATTGGGTGCCCGTTTTCTGTTTTGCCTACGTTGCGGTTTTTGCATTTGTTGTAAAAGGCATATTGCGCAGGCAAGGTATTGATTATGATGTGCCGCCCGCTGCAGTTATTGAACCAACCATTGCCGGCGAAGGAATAGCCTGATAGAGTATTCTCTGAACCTATCAATTATTAAGTAGAAAATGGGGCAAAAACAAACTACAAGCCATAATAAAATTTAACCATCAATTGTAAACATGATTCCTGTTACACAACAATTAGCCATTGGCATAGATGTAGGTGGCACCAACACCGTTTTTGGCATTGTAGATCATCGTGGCGAAATCAAATACCGCGGTGCTATCTCTTCCCGCAAACATGCTGATTTAGATTATTATTTAGATGAACTCTACGCTGCTGTTGAACCTGCAATCGAACATGTAGGTGGTAAAGAATACATCAAAGGAATGGGCGTTGGCGCACCCAACGGCAATTACTATTCAGGCACCATTGAATATGCGCCAAACCTAATATGGAAAGGCATTATTCCATTTGCTAATTTAATTTCAAAGAAGTTTGATTTGCCTTGTGCACTTACCAATGATGCCAATGCTGCTGCAGTTGGTGAAATGATGTATGGCGCTGCCAAAGGCATGAAAGATTTTATTATGATAACGCTGGGTACAGGCGTTGGCAGCGGCATTGTTATTAACGGACAAGTGGTGTATGGGCACGATGGCTTTGCGGGCGAATTGGGTCATACCATTATCATTCCTGAAGGTCGTTATCATCCTGGCACTGGCGCAAAAGGCTCGTTAGAAACGTATGCTTCCGCCACTGGTGTGCGCATGACGGCCTTGGAAATGTTGCAACAACATCCTGATGAAAACACCTTGTTACGCAATTATCCGTTGGATGAAATAGATAGTCGTGTTGTGTACGATTGTGCTATGCAGGGAGATAAAATGGCAAAAGAAATTTATGATTGTACAGGCAGCGTTCTGGGTAAAGCACTGGCCAATTTTGTAATGTTCTCCTCTCCTTCTGCTATCATTTTGTTTGGTGGTTTGTGCAAAGCGGGCGACTTAATTCTAAAGCCTACCAAACAAGCAATGGAAGAAAACTTGTTGCCTATTTTTCAAAATAAAGTGAAAATTATTTTTAGTGAATTGAAAGAAGCCGATGCCGCTATATTAGGTGCCAGTGCGCTGGTTTGGGAGATAAAGTAAGGCGATAAAATTAGTGCAAAAACAAACCTCCGCATGTTTAAAAAGATGCGGAGGTTTTTTATTGACTTGAATACAATGAGCCACTTATACGATTTTAGATTTGTGATTTGTGATCGCTGGAAATCCTTACCCACAAAGGGTTCCAGCATGAATGACATACGACAGATGAATGGAAAATGGTATGATATCAAATTAAAATCGGTTATAGACTGTTGTACATGTATCACTACTCAGCATTCATATTTGTTCAGGCAATTTGCTTCTGATTCATCTCAGATTGGATAAGAACCGTAGGTTCGATCGCTTTTGTAACAAAGGATTTTTAATCCGTTGATAAAGAAGCAGGCAAAGAGGAAAGAGTGCCGTAGGCACGACGCCTGTTATGCATCCTCCGCAAGAAATTGAAAAGATATACCGAACCTACGGTTCTCTTTTCCCTTGTTGCGCTGCCTTAGCAACGGATTAAAATCCGTTGTTACAAAAAGCACCGAACCTACGGTTCTGTCCGTGTTTCCTTCTTATGCAGAGTTGAAATGATATAGAAACTGATGTAGAAAGGCAGGTATTAACAACGATTGCAGATAACAAGTCTGCCATCTGCTTTAACTTAGTACGATACCGGTTTCAAAGAGGCAGTCTTTTATATAGCTGCGAGCTTCGAGGGATATAAATGTTATTCAATTGAAAATGGTATTATATACCTATCGTCATGTATTGATTTGATGTTTGTTTTTATCGCTTTTTTAAAACAATGCTTTATTCTTTTTACGGTACTTTATACAAAGCCGCACCACCCATTAAACCCGCACCGGCTGCAACCAAAACAACATGCTTGCCCCTTTGCAATTTACCACTTTCATAAGCCTGATGCAAGGTTACAGGAACGGTACCCGCGATACAATTGCCTCCTCTGTCAATAGAGACTTCCATTTTGTGCAATGGCAGTTGTAGCAAAGCAGCCGCTTTTTTCATAATAAACAAATTCGCTTGGTGAGGAATGAACACATCAATATCATCAACCGAAATTCTATTTCTTTCACAAATATGCAAAGTTAAGTCTGCCATCTTTCGCGCAGCCCAAGCGGCAAACTGCTTGCCTTCAATTGTCAATAAAGTTCCATGCAAATCGTCATCAATCGTTTTGTGAGAAGAAGGCATCGCGCTGCCGCCCGCAGGCACATACAATTGTTGAAAGCCCGAACCGTCTGCCCATAACTGAATGTCTAAAAAACCTTCGTTATCATCACCATTGGTAAGCAGCACTGCACCTGCACCATCGCTGAACAGGGGTAAAAAAACAGTATCACTTTTTCTTAGCTGTCTTGATTTCACATCAGCGCCAATTACCAGCACATAGTTCATTCCGGTAGCAATCATGCGCATACCCAAATCCAGGGCGTATAAAAAGCCGCTGCACGATGCCGTAACATCTAACACAGGGCAAGTTGCGCCCAATTTTTGTTGAACCAAACACGAAGCACCCGCATTGATGTAATCTGCCGTTTGCGTTGCCACTATAATTCTATCCAATTGCGCTGCTTCGATGCCTGCATCCTGCAACGCCTGCCTGCCTGCTTCGGCTGCAATGTCGCTCGTAGCAAGGTTTTCAGTCGCCCAATGCCGTTGATGAATGCCCGTAATTTCTTCGTGTCGCTTTGGATTAAAATGGGGCAATTGTAAACGCTGCTGTAATTGCTCATTCGTAATGGGCTCGCCGGGCAGGCAGGCACCAAAGCCAATCATTTTTACGCCCCAGCTCATTTTGTTTTTGTGCATATTTTCCTAATAAAAAATAGCTGTCGTTTTAAGAGGTAATCTAAATTTATCAGATTGATTATGAGAAGCTAAGGATCGATAATAAAAAAGGAGTCAGACTTGCAGGGATAAGAAGAAACAAAACTTCCGGTGATGCAATCTTCCTACATGCTGAGCGACTCCCAATGGGAAGAGATCAGAACAATTATTGAGCCTAAGGCACGCAAAAGAAAAACAAGTTTACGTGTCATTACAAGCGGCATTGTTTATCTTTTAGAGAACGGATGTAAGTGGAAAGGCTTGCCGCCTGTTATGGGCATTACAAGACGGTGTGGTATTATTATAACAAGTGGATGCTGTACGGCATCCTGGAGCAGTTGCTCTACAAACTGACCGTAAAGGTGCGCACCCGAAAACAGCACCGCAAAGCGGAGCCGACGCTTGTAATTGTAGATTCACAGTCTGCCAAGACAACGGCAGGCACAAGTGAATCAACAGGTTATGATGCCAATAAAAAAATAAAAGGTCGTAAGCGGCATCTGGCTGTGGACACACAGGGCAATGTGGTGGCAGCAGGCGTTACAGCGGCTTCGGTGCATGATAAACCGGGCAGTAAGACATTGGAAGAAGACATAAAAGACATAAGCCACGTAAAGAAAATAGTGGCAGATGGTGCTTACAAAGGAGAGCCGCCCTTTACGGCACAGGAACGCATTGAGTGGGAAATTGTAGAAAGAATAAAGGGAGATGAAACGGCTTGCTTTAAGGTGTTGCCGAAGCGATGGATTGTGGAACGGACACTGGCATGGATCTCCAATTTCAGACGGCTTAGCAAGGACTATGAAAAATCAATCCTGATGTCTAAAGCTATGATCCTGATGGCAGCAATTGTTATAACTCTCAATAAATTATGTACTTAAATTTAGATTACCTCTTAGAAAGCTATGAATTAAAAATGTCTTTTCATGCTTCTATTTTTGCAATACTTCCAGTGCTTTTTTAATCATCGCATCGTTAGGATTTACCATTTCAAAATAACCTTCCATTCTAAACATTTGCCTCGCCAGATAAGCAGGCATTTTTTGCAGCACTTCTTCTTTTACCGCAGGCGAAACCCCATTGAGAGCAATGCTATCGTGCGCTGCAAAATGTACAAGATCGGGCCAGCTAAATTTGTTTTCGGTATATTGCTCTTTCAATTCCTGCGGCGTTT
This sequence comes from Ilyomonas sp., assembly GCA_965277535.1. Classification (GTDB taxonomy): domain Bacteria; phylum Bacteroidota; class Bacteroidia; order Chitinophagales; family Chitinophagaceae; genus Ilyomonas. Next base: position 766,599 of record OZ255825.1, read on the forward strand.
TTATCTTGCTTAATGCCGTTTTGTTTTGCACGAAAAAGTGATAGATGTAATTGCTGATGGTGCCTTTGAAAAACATATCAGTTACAGCTCTGGGCTGTGCAGTTGTATCGAACGGAACAAAGATGTCGGGCGTAATGCCGCCACCGCCATACACAATTTTTCCGGATGGTGTTTTGAAAGGATGCGTTGTGGGTTTGGTAGTATCGCCAACCACCACTTCGCCATTGTGAAAGCGTTGAATCAGCTCTTCTTCGTAGGCATCTTTTCCCTTGTTGTAAGGCTTTTGAATGTTCCTGCCCAGCGGCGTGTAGTACCTTGCCACCGTAAGCCGCAAAGCGCCGCCATTGCTTAGGTTGTATTGCTGCTGCACCAATCCTTTGCCAAAGGTGCGCCTGCCAACAATAGTAGCTCTGTCCCAATCCTGCAAAGCGCCACTTAAAATTTCGCTTGCCGAAGCTGATGTTTCATCCACTAATACTACCAGCTTTCCTTCTTCAAACAAGCCTTGTTTTTTGCAGCGATATTCTTCGCGTGGTTCCTTCGCACCTTGCGTATAAACCACCAGTTTTTCGTCGTTTAAAAATTCATCAGCAATACTTACTGCCTGCGATAGAAAGCCGCCACCATTGCCCCGCAAATCCAAAATCAGCTTTTGCATCCCCTGCTTTTTCAGCGTTTGTAAAGCAGCTACAAATTCACCGTACGTGGTTTCGCCAAATTTATTAATGCGGATAAATCCAACCTGTGGTGCAATGATATAATCAACATCAACCGAAGGCACAGGAATGGTAGAGCGTGTAACATTAAACGACACTAATTTGCCATCACGAAGTATTGTAATTTTTACAACCGTTCCCTCTTCGCCACGCAGCAAACGGCGTACATCCTGCGGCATAATGTTCTTGCCTGTCATGGCAACAGTATCGTTTATTTTTATCAACTTATCGCCTGCTTCAATTCCGGCTTTCTCGCTCGGTCCGCCAGGCAGAACATTGATTACATTAATGGTATCGCTGAAAATTTGAAACTCAACCCCAATACCTTCAAAATTGCCTTGCAAATCTTCATTTACTGTTTGCAAATCCCGTGGTGGAATGTACACCGAATGTGGATCGAGATGCGCCAGCATATCATTGATGGCATCATCTTTCAGGCTATCCGTACTTACATTGTCAACATACTTTTGCTGAACCAATTTTAATATTTCCTGTAAGGCAGAAGTATTGTTATTGTTGATAAAAAATGTTGAAGCCCCTGCTGTATTTTGCCTTAATTTGTAACCGATTGACATGCCCCCCACCATTGTAATGGCGAATAGCAAAGGCAGCCAAACCTGCAATTTTTTACTTCCCATAAATTGTTGTTCTTTGCACCAACTCTTAAAAACGCGAATATCTTATAGTTTACCGAAAAGGATTTTAAAATTTATCAAATGGCTGCAACCTTAATTGCCGATAGCGGGGCCACCAAATGCGAATGGTGTTTGCTACAAGGCAACGAGCGAACCACTGTGATTACCACCGGCATCAATCCTTATTTTTTATCAAAACAAAAGATTATTGAATTGCTGCAAATAGAACTGTTGCCACAATTGCCGCTTTCTTCACTTGAAGAAGTTTTCTTTTATGGAGCAGGCTTAGGAAACGAAGGCAACAGAAAAACGGTTGAAGCCGTACTCAAAGAAATCTTTGTAAAAACAAAAGTAGCAGTAGAAACAGATATGGTTGCGGCTGCCCGCGCGGCTTGTGGCAAAAACAAAGGCATCGTTTGCATTTTAGGAACCGGCAGCAACTCCTGTTATTACAATGGAAAAAAGATAGTGAAGAACATTGCAGGCATTGGCTTTATTTTGGGCGATGAAGGCAGCGGCGCTTACCTTGGTAAAAAAGCAGTACAACATTACTTGTACAATACATTTGATGAGGACCTTCGTGCCCGCTTTGATGCCCAGTTTATAACCACGCCAAAAGAAATTTTAGAGAACGTTTACAGCAAACCATTGCCCAACCGTTATCTCGCATCGTTCACCATTTTTTTGGCGCAAAACCGGGGTCATTATATGATTGAAAATATTTTGGAAGATGGCCTGAATGATTTCTTTTTTCAGCATTTGTGCAAGTTCAAAGAAAGCTGGCAGCTGCCCATTCATTTTGTTGGCGGCGTTGCTTTTGTTTTTGCAGATATTTTAAAAGATTTGTGCAAAGCCTATCAGTTTGAACTGGGCACAGTAATGAAAAATCCAATGGAAGGGTTAGTTCATTTTCATCAAAATAAAATATAATCTACGTTTTGCAAATAGTGCTGATTGATGCTGATGATACTATTTTTGCTCATTCAGCGTTATTGGCGCGAGACTTACCTGAAAAACACAATTTTGCAGTTTCAACATACAAATGAACGATCTTTTAAAATGAACAATTTTACAAAAACCACTGAGCAACCTTCACTGTACCGGCATTTGGAAAAGATGAGTATTGCAGAAATTGTAACGCACATTAATGAAGAGGATAAGAAAGTAGCCATAGCAGTTGAAGCGGCTTTACCACAAATTATAAAGTTGATAGAAGCTACTGCCGACAGAATGTTAGCTGGTGGAAAACTGTTTTACATTGGTGCAGGCGCAAGTGGCAGAACCGGCGTTCTGGATGCCAGCGAATGCCCGCCAACGTATGGCGTTCCGCAAAGTTTGGTAACGGGCGTAATTGCCGGTGGCACTCTTGCTATTACAGAAGCAGTTGATAGAGCGGAAGACAGTGAAACACAAGGCTGGCTTGACTTGCAGCACAAAGGCATTGGCGATAATGATGTGGTGATAGGCATTGCGGCAAGTGGTACAACGCCTTACGTTTTGGGGGCTATAAAAAAATGTAATGAAAACGAAATCATAACAGGTAGCATTACGTGTAATGCCGGAAGCCCGTTATCTTTGCTGGCACAATATCCGGTGGAAGTAGTTGTTGGGCCCGAGTTTGTAACGGGCAGCACACGCATGAAAAGCGGCACCGCACAAAAGATGATCCTAAACATGATTTCTACAACCGTAATGATACAGTTGGGCAGAGTGAAAGACAACCAAATGGTAAACATGCAACTCACCAACGAAAAACTCTTAGACCGCGGCACCCGTATGATAATGCAACAATTACAATGGAAAGATTATGAACGAGCCAAGCAATTATTAGTAAAGCACGGAAGTGTTGCAAAAGCAGTCAGCGTAGGTATTTAATTCAATCATTGTGAGCCCTAAATTTAATTTTTAATCTTTTTTTAAGGTTGAAAAATTGCGTTAACTTGCCTCTCAAATCATTCTGTTTATGAATAAAACTCTACTCTCTATCCTTTCAATTGGTGCTTTGGTTTCAACGTTTCAAACCGCACAAGCACAAACATCAACTGCGTTTGCAATTACCGGCGAAACCAAAGGCAGTGTGAACTGGTCGGTTATCCGTGAAATTGATTTAACAACCGGCGCATTGGTAAGAAACATCTATCTGCCAGCTTCGCAAAAGCCTGCGCAAATTGATGCATCAACCGGCAAAGAAATTTCCTACGATCCAACAATTGCAACCAAAGATGCCACATCAGGTTGCACATGCCAGCCACCTTCGCTGGCTGCGGCAACAGCTTATGATGCAAAACAAAAGCGGCTGTACTTTACTACCCTTTTTGGTAACGATTTGCAGTACATTGATGTTACTAAAAAAGAACTGAAAGTTTATCATGTTACAGCTCAAAAACTAAAGCCATTTACTTCTTCTTCGGGCGAAAGTGATAACATCACACGCATGGTGTTTGGTGCCGATGGCAACGGTTACGCCATAACCAACAATGGCAATCATTTCATCCGTTTTACAACGGGCAAGAATGTTACAATCACCGATATAGGAAGCCTGGTTGATAAAGCAAACAATGCCATTAGCGTACACACACAACCTGCCAGTTGGGGTGGCGATTTGGTGGCGGATGATGCAGGCAATTTGTACTTGTTTACCGTGGCCGCACATGTATTTGTTATTAACCCTGCAACTAAAGAAGCCCAGTTTCTTGGAACGGTTCAAAACTTACCAAAAGGCTTTAGCATCAACGCTGCTGCCGTGAACAAAGAAGGCAGTGTTACCATTGCGAGTTCAACTGATATGAGCCAATATTTTAGCGTAGATATCAAAACGCTGAAAGCCACGCCCGTTGTGGCTTCCGATAATTTTTACAATGCGTCTGATTTTGCCAACAGCAATTTGCTGGTTACTGATAAATCATCCAATCAAAAAATAAATCCTGTTGTTATTGTAAAGAGCAATGAGACAGTAAATGTGTATCCAAATCCGGTTAAAAACAAACTCATCAATTTGTATTTTAATGGTTCCTTACAAGGCAAACACGCACTGGAAGTGGTAGATGTAAGTGGAAAAAGAATTGCTTTAAAAACGGTTGAACTCGACGCCAACAGCAGTTCTCAAACCATTCAGTTACCCGCTTCAACAACTGCCGGAATGTATGTTGTGCATGTGCTGAACAAAAACAACAATAAAGTATTTACAGGCAATGTTGTGGTTGAGTAAGAACCAGGATTTAATGCGATTATTCTGATTTTACCCATTCAATAAAACAAGTAAAACCAAACCTGATATTTTCGTATTTGTTGAATGAGAAAGCTTTATGGTTTTCGCTTTAAACAATATTCTAAAAGTCCTGCTTGCAACAGCAGGACTTTTTTGTTTTATTTTGTTGCCAAATCGGTGTAACCATAGTTGTAAACAGATAAGATGCAAAAAAAAGAACCATTTCAAAAAAGTCCATTTTACCAATCTAAAAAAAACATCATTGCAGGCCGCAATCCGGTGATTGAAGCTTTGCGTTCCAATCAATTAATAGATAAAATTTTATTGTTTAAAAATGCAAGCGGCGAAGCAGTAAACGAGATCAGGTTATTGGCAAAACAAGCTAATGTTCCCATTCAATTTGTTCCGATAGAAAAACTAAACACTACAACCAATATTCAACATCAGGGTGTGGTTGCATTGAAAGCAAGTGTACAATATCAGGATTTGCAGCAGGTGATTGATTGGGTGAATACAAACGGCGAAACGCCTTTGTTTCTGATACTTGATGGCGTTACGGATGTGCGCAATATTGGAGCCATAGCAAGAAGCGCCGTGTGTTGTGGTGTGCAGGCAATACTTATTGGAGAGAAAGGCGTTGGTGCGTTAAACGAAGAAGCAATAAAAAGCAGTGCCGGCGCTTTGGAAAAACTGCAAATCTGCCGAGTAAGCAATTTGCTGAAAGCGGCAGAAACACTGCATTTAAACGGCATTGCTGTTTTTACAAGTGAAGTAAATGCAAGAAAAAAAAATTATGAAATAGATGCAACAGTGCCATGTTGTTTTGTGATGGGTGGCGAAGAAAAGGGCGTTTCCAAAAACATATCTGATGTGGCAGATGAAGCATTTACAATACCAATGGTAAAAGGATTTGATTCGTTTAATGTATCGGTAGCGGCAGGTATTATTTTATATGAAGCGATGAAACAAAGAGATATACACAATGCAAGACCATTCAGTAAATAGCCATAAAGCTTTGCAGTTGATAGAATGCCCACGTGATGCGATGCAAGGCTGGCCTCATTTTATTGATGCAAAAACAAAAGCTGCTTACATTAACCAACTCCTGAAAGTTGGCTTTGATACGATTGATTTTGGAAGCTTTGTTTCGCCCAAAGCCATCCCACAAATGAAGGATACAAAAGAAGTGTTGCAACGCCTCAGGATACAAGAAACAAATACCAAGCTTCTTGCTATTGTTGCTAACCTTCGTGGTGCGCAGGAAGCGGTGGTTTATAATGAAATCAGCTATATCGGTTTTCCGTTTTCTATTTCACCCACTTTCCAATTGCGGAATACCAACTCTACCATTGAAGAAAGTTTACACACCGTTGATGCCATTCAGGAAATTTGTACAAAACAAAACAAAATGCTTGTCATTTATTTAAGCATGGGCTTTGGCAATCCTTATGGTGATGATTATAATGAAGAGGTGTTGCTTCATTTTGCAAGCGTGATGGCCGACAAAAACATCAGCATACTTTCCTTATCCGATACCGTTGGCGTGGCAACACCTGATCAAATCAAAATCGCGTTTTCGACTTTAATTCCCAAATATCCCAACATTACTTTTGGTGCACATTTGCATACTACCCAAAAGGATTATAAACAAAAGCTGAAAGCCGCACTGGATGCAGGATGCAGGCGCTTCGACGGTGCTATTAAAGGCATTGGCGGATGCCCTATGGCGGGTAACGATTTGGTAGGAAATATGCCTACCGAACTCATGATTGATTATTTGGAAACACTCGATTTTTATACAAATGTCAACCATGCTGAATTGAACAAAAGCATCGCTGCCGCTAACGAAATCTTTGTATAAATGCAATTTCAGATTCCGATACAAATTCAACGCCTTGAACCTTCTATCACTTATCAGGATAAAATGTTGTTGATTGGCTCCTGCTTTACTGAACACATTGGTAATTATTTGTCCAACGCTAAATTTACGGTGTTACAAAACCCGAATGGAATTTTGTTTGATCCCTTAAGTGTTTGCAGAAGCCTGATCAATTATATTGATAACAAACGGTACACTGCGGATGATTTATTTTACCACAACGAAGCCTGGCACAGTTGGCAACACCACAGCCGTTTTTCTCATCCCAACAGAGAAGAAGTTCTGCAAAGAATAAATGCTTCACAACACGAAGCGCACCATTTTTTAAAAGAAGCTGATTGGATTTTTATTACATTGGGTTCATCGTTTGCTTACCAATTTGCTTACACGGATGTTAACCTTAATGCTATCAAAAACAGTTATGTTGCCAACTGCCATAAAGCATCTCAAAAGTTATTCAACAAAAATCTTTGCACCATTGAAGAAACGGTTACTGCTTTGGATGGAACTTTGTTTCGTTTGTTTCATTTCAATCCAAAACTAAAGATCATTTTTACCATCAGCCCGGTTCGCCATTTGCGCGATGGTGTGATTGAAAACAACAGAAGCAAAGCGCGTTTACTGGAAGCCGTTCATCATTTGGTAAATAAATTTAGCAGGCTGCACTATTTTCCAGCTTATGAACTGGTGGTTGATGTGTTGCGCGATTACCGCTTTTACGATGTTGATATGGCGCATCCCAATTATGCAGCTACGCAGTTTGTGCTGGAACATTTTTTTGAATCTTGTGTTGATGCAAACGCAAAAGAATTATCAGAGAAAATTAAGAAAGTTATGATTGCCAGAAACCATAAGCCTTTTAACCCGGCTTCTCAACAACACAGACAGTTTTTGGCTTCGTATGCAGGCAAAGTACAAACCTTGCAACAGGAACATCCTTATCTTAATCTGAGCGAAGAACTGCGCTATTTTTCAACATAAAAAAGCCACTGCTTTTGTAGTGCAGTGGCTTATCCCGACTTCTTCGGGACAGATTATTTTTTGGAGAAGCCCGGTTAGGCGATACTAACCGAAGGCGTCCATGAACTATCTGTAGATTGCATGAATACCTCCTTTTCTTTGGTGAAGCATAAAGGTAAAAAATTCTTCGTTTTTAAGCAAATCAAAAACTGATTTTAACGATAAAATTTATACTTAGATTTTTAAAATCTTACGACATGCTGAATGTGTTGATGTGCAAAGAATTTTCTTTGTCAACATATTCATTTTTGATGTGCCAGTCAAGCGCCAGGAACGTTTGCTTTGCACTCTTTGTGGCGCCGGAAAACAGGATCAGTTTGTAGCCATTGTCATCTTTTGCAAAAAGAAGCTCTTTGTTTTCAAACATATAACCAAGACAATTTTCAACAAGTTGAGTTGAATAAATGATGGTATTGTTTTGCTTTTTGATGAGCACTTTCGCGTTAAAAACAAACCCGTTATAATTGAATGTTACAATAAACTTTTTCATACCGTTGCTTTTAGTTTTGATGAAATAAAATTATAACAACCGTAAGACTGTAAACATTATAATGCGATTAATTTGTTTAAAAACGCATTAAAAATTTATATCCTTGCTAACAAACGTTCATTTTATAAGTACGGTTTAATTATTTCAATTGGTTTGTTTTTATCTAAATAAGTCGCAGGTATTACACTCATTATATGAGCAATAAATTCAATTTTGTTGCAAAACAAAACTGTATCGAACGCTTCTTAATTAATAATGAATTTTAAGAAGTGATAGTTTTGGTGCAAATGACTTTTTGAATCAATGAAAGGCATATCCTCATCTCCCTGCATACAATAAAAAGATGACTGGAATCTTATGCAATTGCGGCAACGGTTGTTCTTTCCATTGCTGAATCGTTTGTGTGAGAATGCTTTCATTTTTATTGGTTAAATTGTTGGCTATGCAAAGCTTTGTTTGGGGATGGCAACTTGCTAAAATATCATTCAACATAGCGTTGTTACGATACGGCGTTTCAATAAAGAGTTGCGTGCGGTTTTCGCGCCTCGATTCTTCTTCCATTGCTATTATATTTTTCTTTCTTTCACTCGATTCAATGGGCAAATATCCATGAAAACAAAACTGTTGGCCATTCATACCACTCGCCATTAAGGCAAGTAAGATTGAACTCGGACCGACTAATGGTTTTATTATTGCTTTGTGTTGCTGCGCAGTAGCAACCAGCAACTGTCCGGGATCAGCAATGCAAGGACAACCTGCTTCGCTAACAATACCAATGGTTTTACCTTGCGCTATTGCATTTGTAAATGCCGATTTTACTGCTTCTTCGGCTTTGCCAATGGTGTGCCATTGGTAATTGTCGATCACCATTTCGCGCCATAGCTTTTTAAAATAGCGTCTTGCTGTTTTTTCGTTTTCTACAAAAAAAACATGGCAGCTTTTGATGGCATCCAGCACATAATACGGAATGGCTTTGATGGCTTCTTCGTCATCGCTTAACAAGGAAGGAATGAGATAAACAGTTGCACTCATGGATTTTGAATGTTACTAAACAAAACCTGTCAGGTTCAAAAGCCTGACAGGTTATTATTCGTTTTTTCTTTTGCGATAAAATTACTTTTTCACTTCATCAATGCTTATCTGCCGTTGCAAAACAACTACAACAACTTTTTTCACGGTAAGTATGAGGTCAAAATTATCATTACTTAGTTCAGAATCCAGTTTCGACACGACTTGTCCCCCATTCATGGGGAAAGCCCTCATAAAAGCGTAAAGATGTAAGTTCATGTTAACGGCATCTGCTAAAGCGAGACAAGTGTGCGAAATAACGCAGCCTCTACTACCCTTCAATCTTGACTACATATTTATAAGCAATTTATAGGAAATAGATGCCGAATATAGAAACTTCTGATTTTATGGCAGGAACTGATAACAGGTAAAGATTGAATGACGAAATATGTTTGGTGATGAAACTATTATGGTACATGAATAATCTTTAATACTCATTGCAATAAAGGTTGTTTGTAATTCCGGCAATTCCAAATCATCGTCCCATATCTCATAAAAACAACAAAGCCCATCTTAAAGAAGACAGGCTTTTAGCAAGCAATCAAAGATTCGTTAGAGGCCACTAATCGCGCAATGCCTCACGGGCAATCACAATTTTCTGTATTTCAGAAGTGCCTTCACCAATGGTGCAAAGCTTGGCATCTCTATAATATTTTTCTACCGGAAAATCTTTGGTATAACCGTATCCGCCAAAAATTTGCACGGCATCATTCGCTGCTTTTACTGCCACTTCGCTGGCATAATATTTTGCCATTGCCGCAGCTTTTGTTACCGGCTGGTTGGTGGTTTTGAGATGACACGCATTTTGAATTAATAAATCGGCAGCTTCAATCTCAGTTGCCATATCCGCCAGCTTGAAAGAGATGCCTTGAAACGATGCGATAGGCTTATCAAACTGATGTCTTTCTTTCGCATATTGTTTGGCTGCTTCAAAAGCGCCTTTGGCAATGCCCAACGAAAGGGCTGCAATGGAGATTCGTCCACCGTCAAGCACCTTCATCGCCTGGTAAAAGCCTTCGCCTACTTCGCCTAATCTGGTATCATCCGAAATGCGACAGCCATCAAAGATCATTTCGGCAGTTTCGCTGGCTCTCATGCCCAGCTTGTTTTCTTTTTTACCGCCGGAAAAGCCTTTTATACCGCGCTCAACCACAAAAGCCGTTGCATTGTTTTTGGTGCGCGGCTCACCGGTACGGGCAATCACAACGGCAACATCGCCGCTTTTGCCATGTGTAATCCAGTTTTTGGTTCCGTTCAAAATCCACTCATCGCCATCGCGCACGGCTGTGCATTTCATATTACCGGCATCGCTGCCCGTGTTCGGTTCAGTTAAACCCCAGGCGCCAATCCATTCGGCAGTGGCAAGTTTGGGAAGGTATTTGTACTTCTGCTCTTCGTTACCAAATAATAAAATATGATTGGTGCAAAGCGAGTTGTGTGCAGCCACGCTTAAGCCAATGGAACCGCACACTTTGGCAATTTCTTCAATCACTTCCTTGTATTCAAAATAGCTTAAACCTGCGCCACCATACTCTTCAGGAACAAGCACGCCCATCAACCCTAATTCGCCTAATCGTTTAAAAATTTCTACCGGAAAGGTTTGCGCTTCATCCCATTCCATTACATGTGGACGAATGTAGCGCTCTGCAAAATCGCGGGTCATTTCTTTTACCTGTGCTGTAATTTCTTCCACTAAAAAATCCATACTAACAACTGTTAGTTTGCAAAGGTAAAAGAAGTTTTTTAAGTGGAAAATTAATTTACAAAATTTTATTGAATAGTTAGAAAAGGTGCTATTTTTTGAAACAATTCATCCTTTATAAAAACAATCTTTTTGATGTCGTTAACTGATGAATACTTACCGTGTTGCTGGCGAAAAACAACAATAGCCTCGGCAACTTCTGATGGAATGGAAGGATTTGTTTTTAACTGGTCTGCAGTTGCAGTATTGATATTTATTTTTTGTAATAAAGAAATCTGAGGATTTGTTTTTGCCAATGACAAACGCAAGTAAGGCAGGATGATTTGATACGCTGAATCTGACAAACCGTATGTTTTCTTTACTTGTTCCAGCGATGTAAAGCCACCCATTTTATCGCGGTATTTTACAATGCGGTTGCTCAACACATCGCCAATCATGGGTAGCGATTTCCATTGCTCAGCGGTTGCTGTATTTACATCAATCGGTTGTTGTTTTGGCTTTACAAAAGAAGGTTTGGTTTTATCATTATTTTGAGTTTGTGAAAGAGATTGTTTTTGTCCGGAATTTACGGTTACAAAGGGCATCAACTGTTCGGCTTCTTCTGTTGTTAAGCCGTAAATTTTTTTCAAATCTTCTGGCTTGTAAAAACGCCCGCCTTTGTTGCGGTAATTGATAATGGTTTGGATCGTTTTATCACCCACGCCAAGTCGTTTCCAACCTTCTTTATCAAGCGTATTCGGATTAAAAGCAAACAATTCAACATCAGTTGCTGCTGACGAAGTGGCCAGATTTGTTTTTGCACTAAAATGTGCCTGTAATGTAGTGCTGTCAGGGCTTTCAGAGGATAGAACTGCAATTGATTCACTCAAATTCTGTATCGTTGGCTGTTCGTTTTTCGGCTCATAAAAAAAGAGCAATAGACTGTAGCCGATTAAAATAACAATCAACGGGATTACTACCCGTCTTTCTTTTTTCGAAAAAACAAAATAGTCTTTCCAGGAGGAATTGGTATGCATAGTTTTGGTTATAACATTAGCAATGAAGCACTAAACCATCGTAGGCTAAAGATATGTGTTTTGGCAGAGTTTTGTTCACATCGTTATGCCTTCCCAACTGATGACTTATGTGCGTGAAATAAGCCTCCGGAATTTCCAGTTCATTCACAAGATTAACTGCTTCGTTCAGTGTAAAATGCGACAAATGATTTTCTCTTCGCAACGCATTTACTACCATCACTTGTGAGCCTTTGATGAGGTTTTTGTTTTGCTCATCAATTTTATTAGCATCAGTAATATAAGTAAAGTTTCCAAACCTAAAACCATACACCAGCATTTTGTGATGCCACACCACAATGGGCGTTACAGGAATATCACCAATAACAAAAGCTTGTTCCGAAATGGTAATGAGGTTGATATTGGGAATGCCCGGATATTTATGTTCGGCAAACACATAAGCAAACTCCCGCTTCAGTGCATTACCCGTAAACTCGTTGGCATATACATCAATGGCAAGACCTGAAAAAAAATTGTAAGGGCGTACATCATCCAAACCGGCAATGTGATCTTTGTGCGGATGCGTGAACAAAACAGCATCCAATGTATTGTTGTTGATGCGAAGCATTTGCTGTCTGAAATCGGGTGTGGTATCTACAACGAGCGTTGTGGTTGGAGATTGTACCAAAATGCTGCTGCGAAGCCGTTTGTCGTGCTCATCGGGTGATGTACACACTTCGCAATGGCAGCTAATCATGGGAACGCCTGTGCTGGTGCCGGTTCCTAAAAACGTTATGGTTAATGGCGGTTGCAAAGAAGCAAAGTAAAGATTTCGGGTTAATAGTTATGCGTTTGTTTTTGCCGCTTTTTTAATGTCCTCATACAACAATTGTGAAGCATGAGTCAACTTATCAATATCAATGGGCAATTGTGGAATGAGTTCAAGCAAGATATTCATCCGACCTTCCACATCTAAAAATTTATTCAACACAATCACCCGCTTGCTTTCCAGTAAACACCAGCCGCTTTGAAACGTACCGCGCTCATATCGTAAAGTATATGCAGCTTCATGAACAATAGCCGAAAGCTTATCCAGATTGTGCTGTGTGGGTTTCATGGGGCAAAGGTATTGTTTTGAAGAAAAGACAATGTTTTTTGAACTATTGTAAAGCAAAATGACACTGCATATAGGCAAGCATTTTTGTTTTTGCAAGAATAGTAAATGCGGTTTAAGCACCGATAAAAAGCGTAAGCAACAATCGCCTTTAACTTTTACTTTCTCAAAAAGCCTTATTCTTTACCTTCGCCGCAAAAGGTGAACCCTATGTCAGAAACGGTGGTTTCTATTCAAAATGCAAATATCTCTCAAGGCAGTAATCTGGTGTTACAAAACGTAAGCTTTACCGTGTCGCGCGGTGAGTTTGTATATCTTGTTGGAAAAACAGGCAGCGGCAAAAGCAGCCTTTTAAAAACCTTGTATGGCGAGTTGCCTTTAACCGTTGGAAGCTGCACGGTGGTTGGGTTTGATATAACCACAATGACCTGGAAAAAGTTGCCGTTCTTACGCCGTAACCTGGGCATGGTATTTCAGGATTTTCAGTTGCTTACCGATAGAAACGTGTATGAAAACCTACGCTTTGTTTTGCGCGCTACAGGCTGGACAGACAATAAACTGATGGAAGAAAAAATAAATGATGTGCTGGATAAAGTGGGTTTAAAAAGCAAAGGTTTTAAAATGCCGTTTGAAATGAGCGGCGGCGAGCAACAACGCGTTGATATTGCACGGGCTTTGCTCAATTCGCCAAAGTTGATTTTGGCTGATGAACCTACCGGAAATCTTGATCCGGAAACCAGCGACGAAATCATGCAATTGCTCATGCGGATTTGCAGAGAATACGGCACTTCACTTATTATGGCAACGCACGATTTTATGCTTTTGCAAAAATATCCATCTCGTATTCTCACCACCGAAAACGGAAAAGTGATTGACAGTAAAACGGTGGCTATGTTATGATGTGAACCACTAAGACAAAAAGGAAAAAAGTTACACAAAACTTTTTATATTGTTCTTTGTGAGTTTTTGATTCTTTTTTCTTCGTGGTTCAAAAAATTTTAATATTCATTCCAACCTCATGCTAAAAGACAAAGTTTGTATTGTTACCGGTGCCGCTCGCGGCATTGGTGAGGCTATTGCAATAAAATTGGCTGAAAACGGTGCGCACATTGCGTTTACTCATGTAAGTGAAAGTAGTAAAGAAAGGGCTACTGCATTAGAAAATAAGCTAACTGCAATGGGCGTAAAAGCAAAAGCTTACCAAAGTAATGCGGGCGATTTTAAAGCCTGCGAAGCATTTGTAAACGATGTAATAAAAGAATGGGGAACAATTGATGTTTGTGTGAACAATGCAGGCATTAGTAAAGATAATTTATTGCTTCGCATGTCGCCGGAACAATGGGATGAAGTGATGGACATTAACCTGAAAAGTGTGTTCAACATGACGAAGCAGGTGATCCGCCCGATGATGAAAGCAAAGAAAGGAAGCATCGTCAATATGAGTTCTATCATCGGCATTCGCGGCAACGCCGGGCAAAGCAGTTATGCCGCCAGCAAAGCGGGAATCATTGGTTTTACAAAAAGCGTTGCGTTGGAATTGGGCAGCCGCAATATTCGCTGCAATGCAATAGCACCGGGCTTTATAGAAACCGACATGACACATTATTTAAAAGAAGGAACCGCTGCCGATGAGTTTAAAAAAAAGATACCGTTAGGACGTTTTGGAACCGGTGAAGAAATAGCGAACGCAACTTTATTTTTGGCTTCTGACATGAGCAGTTATGTAACCGGACAAGTGCTGAGTGTATGCGGCGGCATGAACATTTAAGCTTTCTATTTTGACGCTATCCATCATCATAGTCAGCTACAACGTAAAGTATTTTTTAGAGCAATGTCTTTGTTCGGTAAAAGAAGCAGTCCGAAACATAGAAGCCGAAGTTATTGTCATTGATAACTGTTCGCCCGATAACACAATTGCTTATTTACAGCCAAAATTTTTGTGGGTAAAATTCGTGCAAAACCAAACCAATGATGGTTTTGCCAAAGCCAACAACAAAGCATTGCAAGAAGCGAATGGTGAGTACATTTTATTTTTAAATCCTGATACCATTTTGGCAGAAGATACATTACAACAGTGTATCTTTTTTTTAAAAAACCAACCTCAGGCCGGCGCTGTTGGTGTGTGCATGATTGATGGCAGTGGAAATTTTCTGCCCGAAAGCAAACGCTCGTTTCCATCGCCAATGGTTTCATTTTATAAGTTAATAGGTCTGTCTTCTTTGTTTCCAAAACACAAACGGTTTGGGAAATACGCGCTTCAGTTTTTACCCGAAAAAGAAGTGCATGAAGTAGATGTAATTGCCGGTGCTTTTATGATGATTCCAAAACAAATTTTAGCTATAACCGGCGGTTTTGACGAGCAATTTTTTATGTATGCCGAAGACATAGATTTGAGCTATCGCATTCAAAAAAGGGGCTATCAAAATTATTATTTGGGTAACATAACCATCGTTCATTTTAAAGGCGAAAGCACAAAGAAGGGCAGCTTTCAATATGTGAAAGTGTTTTACAATGCCATGAACTTGTTTGTAAAAAAATGGTATCGCGGCAGTGGTGCATGGCTGCTTCGGCAAGGCCTGCAGGCAGCCATTAGTATGCGAGGATTTATTTCAGTTTTAGGTTTATCATTCTTAAAAAACGGCAAAACCAAACTTCAATCGTTTGATGAGATTGTATGTATTGGAAATGCAGATACAGCAAGCGTTGCAGAGAGGATTCTTCAGTCACATTTTCCAAACAACATTATGAGCAGGCAATCCTATTTTAAAGAAGATACACCTTCATTCAGCAATAAAATGATTGTGTTTTGTATTGATGATTTATCTTATCAAAAAAGCATTGAATTATTGCAAAGCACTCATGCCGTTTCTTATAAATGGTTTGGTAAAAACAGCCACTGCATTGTGGGGAGTGATAACAAAAACAACAGCGGTGATGTGATTGCAATAGATGAAAAATAAAGTAAAAACAAACCTTGTCTTACACCAAATCATATTTCACAGCCAGCTTAATCAACGATGCTGTATTGTTGGCTTCAAACTTCATTAACAAATTGCGGCGATGTGTGTCAACTGTTAGTTCACTGATAAATAGTTGTGAAGCAATTTGGTTGTTGGTTAATCCTTCAGAAATCAAACCTAATATTTCTTTTTCGCGCCGTGTAAGCACAGGCATTGGTTTTGAAGGCTTTTCTTTTTGTAATGAAAGATTGCCAATATCATGGCTTAAATACATTTTGTTTTGATGCACGGCTTCAATAGCGTCACTTATTTCTTCGGCCGATGCACTTTTGATTAAATAACCCATCGCACCATTTTGTATCATCTGCGCCACATAATTTCTTTCGCGAAATGTACTCATTGCAAGCACTTGTACGGAAGGATAAACAGATTTTATTTTCCTACACAATTCGATGCCATTGATGTCGGGCAAATTGATGTCAAGAATAGCAATATCAACCAATGCAACCGCTAATCGCTCCATCGCTTCAAACGCGTTGTTTGCAGTGGCTGCTACTTGCATGTTGGATAAATTGTTGATGATAGCCCGTAAGCCTTGTATCACCATCGGATGGTCGTCCACCAGTAAAATGTTTATCTTATTCATAACCGTTATCAGTTAAGTTATCTATGTGAACCGATGTGCCTTTGCCAAGCGCGGATTCTACCTCCATAGTGCCGCGTAAATAGCTTACGCGTGAACGAACATTGCTTAAGCCTGCGCCTTTGTTGATGCTCGTTTCATCGGCTTTAAAGCCGCTGCCATTGTCTTCTACTGTGATGTTTATTTTATCATCGTTTCTTATTAACTGCACCACCACTTCAGTTGCCTTTGCATGTTTCATTACATTGTTCAGTAACTCTTGAATGATACGATAAACCACCACTTCGGTGGTTGTGTCCAATCTCTTTTCCAAGCCATACAATTGCAGCACACAGTTTAACTGTCCTGTTTCATTAATGCCATCGCAATAGTCTTGCAAGGCTTGCGCAAGCCCAAATTTTACCAACGCTTCAGGCATCATGTTATGCGCTACGCGGCGCATTTCAGAGATAGAACTGTCAAGCTGCTCAACCGTTTTGGAGAACAGGTAAGCATTGTCGGCTGATAAAATTACGTTTCCTTTCATAGCATGTAAAGTGAGTTTAATTCCATATAACATTCCGCCCAAACCATCGTGCAAATCTTTGGCTACACGGCCACGTTCTTCTTCCTGACCTTTTAGTAACGAGTTGGTGGCAATGAGTTGTTTTTCCTGCTCTAATTCTTTTATTTTTTGCGTATGTAACTGCTGTTCGTTATGAGCTAATTGTTTTCTCCTTTGTAAATTTTTATTTAGTAAAAAAATAATAATAAGCAATGCCAGCAAGCCGCTGCCGAGCGAGTACAAAATCATCATGCGCCGGTTGAGAGTAAGGTTTTGGATCTCGCTTTCTTTTTGCAGGGAACTAATCTGCTGCTCCTTCTTTTCATCATTGTATTTTGCTTCAACTTCCTGCAGCTTGTCGGATATATCCCTATTAAAAATAGAATCTTTAAAAGCAGTATATAGCTGCATATACTTATATGCCTGCTGCCAGTTTTTGTTTTGCTCACTTATTGCTGCAAGGTTGTTGTATGCCGTGCTTAACGATTTCCAATCTTTTCTTGCCCTTATAATCGGTATCGCATTGTTACAATCTTCTGCTGCCTGCGTAAAATTTTTTAAATGAAGATTTATTATTCCGCGAAGTACTAGATCCGAACCTAAAAGATCATAGTTACTGCCAAGCTTTTTTGATATTGCACAAGCCGTATCGGCATATAGTTCCGCCTCAGAATAATTTTTTGCACTTAGATAAAAGTCGGCTATACTATGAAAAGCGTTATCAATATTAGCAGCATTACCAGATTTTTTGCCATAATACAAAGCCTTAAATAGGTACGCTTTTACCGTATCATTTTTGGTACTGTCCTTTGAAATTGCATAAGCGGCGTTTGCATAATCTAAACATGCTCCCTCATAATTGCCGGTACGTAAAGCATATCCAATTGCTTTTTTACTATAGAATAATGCCTGTTGATTCAAATGCTCGGTGTTAAACATTATGCCAAGATTTCCATAAATAATTCAAGTTTAACCGGATCGTTCAATTGCTCTAATAATTTTGCTCCGGCTATGTAAAAATGGATAGCAGAATCGTATTGATTTTGATAATAAAATCCATTGCCGATATTAACAGTAACAGAAGCAGTTAGCGCCAGATTGTTTATTTGCTGCGCTAACGATAAAGCCTGTCTTTCCAGGCGTTTAGCAGTGTCGTAATGCCCGTTAATGCAATACCAGTTGCCAATGTTCATTAAACTTAATCCTTCAAACTTTTTGTTGCTAACTTTTTTACTTATTGCCAATGCTTGCTGATACAATTGTAACGACTTTGCTGAATCGCTCTGTTGTAGTTCGGTTCCTAATTTAATTAAAGCTGAAACTTTGCTGGTGTCTTCTTTGGCGGTATCAATCACTCGCATCATACTATCAGTATAATGCCGCTGGCAGTACAGCGCCTGCGCACATAAAAGCGCTATTACAAGGCATATTAATTTATGAAGTTGGTATAACATAACAATGCAGATGAAAGCGATATGAAAATTAAAGTTACACCGCGAAAAGTAACGCAGCAATGCCTTTGCATAAAATACCGGAAAAGCGGTAGATTGAAAATAATGGTTTTGCGCGATTGATGCAAACGGCAGAAAAGCTAAGCTTTGCAGTATAAAAATCAAAATCAATTACCAACAAAACGGTTGTACAAAACCATACCCCGGTTAACAACATTCAAAACATCATCATTATGAAAAAAGTTATTTTAATTGCATTTGCCGTAGGCGTATTAATTACCATCGCTTCCATTTCATCCAAAGCACAACGGCGCGGCGGCTTCAATCCGTATGTGTCATCTTACCAAAAACCAAACGACTCATCGCATCATCATTTCAAACAAATTGGCTTGGGTGTTGAGGCGGGTTTAAACTATTCAAATGTTACCGGCGCATCTTCAATAAATTCAGGCTCGCGCAGCGGCTTTATGGCTGGCATAGTGTACATGCCCGGCGGCTTTACATCGCACATTTTTGGTTACCGAACAGAGTTGCTTTTTTCGCAGCAAGGCTACAGCTTTTCAAGCAACACCACCACTGGAAATGTAAAGCTCAACTACTTAATTATGCCGCATCAAATGATTATTAACATTACCAAATTTGTGCAGTTGCAAATTGGCGGGCAAACCGCTTACTTGCTGAATGCAAAAGCGGATAGTAGCACAAAAGACAATTCGTTTTTTGATACCAGTTCGCAAACCAAATCGCTAGCTTCTTTTTACAATCGGTTTATTTTTGGCTTTGCGGGCGGCGTTGAAATTCATCCGTACAAAGGCATTATGCTGGGTGCAAAAGCCAACTTTAATTTTAATAGTATCAACAAAACATCAACCGATGGAATGCCTCAGTTTCCAACAATAATTCCATCAAACAAGCAATTAAAAAACAACGTGTTTCAAATTTATATTGGTTATTGTTTTTGATGATATTTTACATAAGCAGTTCAATTATATTTTCAACCCTTTACTTTAACAAAATAAAAAGGGAAACTTGTTCTCAAACTTCTTACAAAACAAAACCTGTCAGGTTTTAAACTTGACAGGTTTTTATATTAGTTGTTTATAAAACTTATTCCCACTCTTTCACTTCCTGTTGCTTATCGTACTCTTCCATTGCCTTGTAAGCACGTTTAGAAACGAAGATGCTTAACTCGTACAACGACATTAAAGGAATGAACACAATGGTTTGGCTTATCCAGTCGGGGCTGGGTGTGATGAAAGCCGCAATAATCAAGATGATAACGATGGCATAACGGCGTGAGCGACGTAAAAAATTAGGCGTTATCAAACCGATGCGCGTAAGCACTGAAGCCAGCACCGGAAGCTCGAAAGCAATGCCGCAACCGAGAATAATATCGGTTAAATTCTCTAAATAATCCGACAAGGTTGGACGTGTTACCAGCATTCCTTTTGTGCCCAATTGAAATGTGCCTAAAAAGTTGAACGTAAACGGACCCAAAATAAAATAACCAAACGCGGCACCAAGGAAAAAGAAAAACGAAACCCAAAAAATGATGAAGCGTGTATTTCTCAATTCTTTAGGCTTTAAAGCTGGTTTTACAAACAGCCAGAATTCCCAAAAAATATAAGGAAAAGCAGCCAGCAAACCACCTGTAATCGCCAGAGTAATACTGCTTAGAAACTGTCCACCGTAAGTGGTAGTTTGCATGTCAATGTGAAACGATTTGAGACAGAGAGCATTTCCTGCACCAATTAAACGGCTAAACTTGCACAAGGCTGTATAGGAAAAAAAATTGGGGTTAATTGGACCCGTGATAATGTTATCGAACACCCAATCTCGATAAATAAAAATAACGGTGCCAAAAACAAGAATAGCAAGAACAGAACGGATGATGTGCCAGCGAAGCGCTTCAAGATGATCTATGAAGGACATCTCAGCTGTTTCGGGACTGCCTCCGCGATTAAAAATTGATGTAGCCATTGGTATGAAATACGAAATTATTGCGGGCAAAGGTAGGCTTGCCAACAAAATGTTATCGCAACACTTTCATTTTTATCATTTCTATGCGTGTGTTGCTCACATTCAGCACATCAAATTCGTAATCGCCAATAATAATGCGCTCTTTAAACTTGGGAATGCTTTTGTGTTCGTCAATAATATAACCTGAAAGCGTTTCTGATTCGCTTTGAGGAAACTCAAATCCGTATTTTTCGTTGAGGCAATGCAACTCAATTCGTCCCGAAAAAATATATTCGTTTTCGCTCAACTGCTTTTCAACCAGTTCATCAGTGTCGTACTCATCTTTGATATCGCCAAAAATTTCTTCTAAAACATCTTCCATGGTTACAATGCCCGCCGTGCCGCCAAACTCATCTACTACCCATGCAATGCTTTTGCGCTCGCGCGAAAATTTGGTAATCAAATCGGTGGCACTCATACTTTCAGGAACAGCCGGAATTTGCAACAAGATAGAGGATATATCCGCAGGCTTTTTGAACAAATCAAGCAAATGAACATAACCGGCAATATTGTCAATATTATTTTCGAACACTACCATCCTGCTCAGCTTTGTGTCTAAAAATTTTTGCTTAACAATATCAATTGATGTTTTAATATCAACCGCTTCTATTTCGGTGCGCGGAACCAGGCAGCGGCGTATTTTGATGGTGGGTAAAGAAAGCGCATTTTCAAACAGTTCCTTATTCAGTTCAGGGTGTTCTTCGTTCTGTTCGTTGCTTTGCTGATAATAACTTTCCACATCGGTTTTGGTAAATGGCTCACTGTCTTCTTTCAGTCTTACATTAAATAAAAACCGCAAAATGCCCGAAGCAAGCGAAACAAAAATGCGCACCACCGGATATAAAATATTATAAAAAAATTTGGCGAGCGATGCAAAAAAAGAAAGCAGTGAATCGCTTTTGGCGCGAAACAAAGATTTAGTAAACAGCTCTAAAAAAAAGACGAGAACAATGATGCCTGCCAGTGCATCGGCAACCAAAAATAAATAATCGTTGTGAATGTTTTGAAAGAACGGAACATGCCAGAGAGTAGCTTCCAGCAAATGAATGAGCACCAAAATAAATAACACTAAAAACAAAACAATACCTGCAAGGCAAACACCTAAAAATGCATTTCCGTTTTCAAAAAACTGGGAAAGAAGAATGCCGCTTCGTTTGCCTTGCTTTTTCTTCAATTCAACACCCAAACGGTTGGCACTCACAAAAGCTATTTCAATACCCGCAAAAAGAAGTAAAAACAACAAGGTAATGCCCAGTAAAATAGAAAATCCAACTGCTGTCATAGGTTAAAAATAGTACGGAGGATGAAGATAAGAACAAAAAGATAGACACATTTTATGAATAAGTTGTTGCTTTGTTTTTGCAGAAAAAATTCGGTTTTTGAAGCACTTTTTAAAATTGATTTTTTGGGGTAAAAACAAAAATGTATGACGAACCTGAACGAGTTTGAACAAAGCCTGAAACACAACGTACCACCGCAACAGGCATCAGTGTATTTACAAGCCTTATGGTATGATGCCAAAGGCGATTGGAACAAAGCGCACAGTTTAGTTGATAGCTTGCAAGGCAGCACTGCGGCGGCTGTTCATGCGTATTTGCACCGCTTGGAAGGCGATATGGGGAATGCGAATTATTGGTATAAAAGAGCTAACAAACAAATGCCTGGCATCGGCTTGAAAGAAGAATGGAAAACATTGGTGGAAAAATGTCTGAACGGGGATGAATGAGATGTATAGGACTTGTGCGGGTTGTTGATAAGAAAACAATTGCCTTATAACAAAGAGTTTCGAACCTTTTAAAGGTTCGAAACTCTTTGTTATATCCGTGTTCTATGTATACTTCATCATGTTCAAAATCAAATCGGGGTTAGGGCAATTTTGTAAATATTTTTCGTGCTCACTCCATGCACAAACGCCCGGATAATCGCCCCAGTAACCATGCATGTCTTTAATGATTTGAAAATGGAGATGTGGTGGCCAGTTACCATTTTCAAATGGTTCGCCAAAAGTCCCAATCGGCTCACCAAGACTGATGTATTTACCTACCTGCAAAGTGGCAAGATTGCGCACACTTAAATGTCCGTACAAAGTATAAAATGCAGTACCATTTGATTGATGTAATAAAACAATAGTAGCACCATAATCGCCGGATTTATCGTTAAAAGCAAAGCTATGCACCACGCCACCTAACGGCGCAAACACAGGCGTGGCGCACTTTCCCCAAATATCAATACCTAAATGCAGGCGGCGTGGCTCTGCATTGGTAGCGGCACCATTAAACACTTTGCTATTTGAATAAATAGTACGATTCTCGGCATAACCACCAATGCCATATCGTGCTCCGCTTTGCTCCAATTTGTTGTTGATGTATTGAGTGAAGAGTTGTGTATCACTTAGTATTTCATCGGTTAACTGCAGGTTACTGGCTGTAAAATCCATCAGCAACAACTTATCTTTTCCGGCATCAAACGGCACAACAGGATGAAAAGAAATTGCGCTCTGCTGAAGCTTTGTTTCCAAAGTAAATGTTTGTAAAATCACAGGATGAAGATAACGGAAAACAGAGCATTGTTTGTAATAAAAACGATAAAACCAAACGTTTGAAAACACTTATTTTTATTTAAGTAAATTGCAGTTGCTATGGATGAAGTTCAACAACATAAAGAACCGGATTACGAAAAAGCGGAGCTTGATTTATTGCGTGATGCTTTACAAAAAACGCATGAAGAACGGTTTAAAATAATGACAAGGTTAATGAAAAGGAGTATTATGTTTCGAAATGCAAAAATTGTTCACCAGCCATTGTCTGCGACTGAAAAATGAACAACTATGAAATTACAAAAAAATGAAAACGTAGCAGAGCCTTCTTCTCAATATGGCTTTGTTCATCAATCCGAAGATGAAAAGTTATTGGTGGATGCCACACGGCCGTTTAGCGAAAAGCTCCGGTTGTTTACCAAAATGTTGAAAAGAAACAAAACGTTGAATAAAGTCATTGTATTAACAAAGTAAAAGCGCATGGACATTTTGGATGAAGAACTATTGAAGTTCTGGAAGTCGTTGAACGACAATCAAGTTCGTTATATGATGATCGGCGGATTAGCTACAAGGTTTCATGGATACAACAGAACCACCGACGATCTTGATATTTGGATAGAAGACACGTTGGAGAATAGAAAACATTTTAGACAGGCATTTGTAGAATTGGGTTATGGAGATTATGAATCTTTGGAGACCATGCAATTTGTTCCCGGATGGACGAGTTTTTATGCTGCAGGTGTCGAATTGGATATTCTAACAGAAATGAAAGGTCTTGAACATCTTTCATTTGAGGAATGCATGCGGGAAGCCAAGATTGCAATTATTGAAAATATTCAAGTTCCTTTTCTTCACATCAACCATCTCATTCAAAACAAAAAAGCGGTTAACAGACCGAAAGACCAACTCGATGTTATCTATCTCGAAAAAATAAAACAACTGCTGCAGGAAGAGGAAGAAAAAATCAAACGTCAATTGTAAATTTCTTTGATTTTATCCTTGTATTTCTCCAAAATTACTTTTCGCTTTAAGCTCATTTTCGGCGTCATTTCACCAGTGGCAATGCCCCATTCATTCGGCAGTAATTCAAAGCGTTTGATTTGCTCAACATGGTTGAAAAACGCATTGTATTTATCACGGATAGATTTGTATAAATCCATCACTTTCGGCTCTTTTATAATTTGCTCATTGCTGGTGTAAGGCACTCCGTTTTCTTTTGTCCATCTTTGTAATGCCGTAAACGAAGGAACGATCAAAGCACCCACAAACTTTTCGCCTGCACCAACAACCATAATCTGTTCAATAAACATGCTTTCTTTTAGCTTGTTTTCTATGGGTTGTGGGGCAACATATTTACCGCCGCTGGTTTTAAACAGTTCTTTTTTGCGGTCGGTAATTTTTAAAAAACGGCCTTCTTCCATCACGCCAATATCGCCGGTGTGCAGCCAGCCATCAATGATGGTTTCAGCCGTTAAATCAGGACGCTTGTAATAGCCTTTCATCACGCTGTTGCCACGCACGCAAATTTCTCCGTCTTCTTCAAATTTTAATTCAACGCCTTCAATTACAGGCCCCACTGTTCCAAATTTTACATCTTCTTTTGCCTTGCGGTTCACAGCAATTACCGGACTGTTCTCCGTGGGTCCGTAACCTTCGTAAACCGGTATTTGCGCGGCATTAAAAATGCGCAACAACTTTTCGCTGCAAGCTGCGCCGCCCGTAACAATGAACGATATATTGCCACCCAATGCTTCGCGCCATTTGCTGAACACAAGCTTATTGGCGAGCTTCAATTTGGCGTTATAAATGGCACCACCATCTTTGCGATTATCGTATTGGGTGGCTATGCGAACTGCCCAGAAAAACAGCACGCGCTTCACTCCTTTTAATTCTGAACCGGCAGTCATAATTCGTTCAAACACTTTTTCCAACAAACGCGGTACGGTAGTAAATCCGTTAGGTTTTATTTCTTTCAGATTATCACCAATCGTGTCTAAACTTTCTGCATAATAAATGGAAATGCCGCTGAACAAATAAATATAAGTAACGCATTTTTCGAAGATGTGATTGAGCGGTAAAAAGCTTAATACTTTCGTTCCGGGCGCATCGGAAAATGGAAATGTTTCTTTAGAATACAATGCATTGCTCACAATGTTTTTATGAGTCAACATTACTCCTTTTGGCGTGCCGGTTGTGCCGGATGTATAAATGATGGTTGCCACATGTTCCTCCGGAATGGTGGGTTTGATGGATTCGATTTTTTGCGCCGCTTCTTCGTTGCTAAGTTCAAGTATTTCGCTCCAATGCTTAGCACCATCTATTTTTTCGAACGTATAAATTTCCTGTAACGAAGGGACCTCTTTTTGAATTGCCGATATTTTTTGATACAAATCTTCACTGCTGACAAAAATGTATTTTATTGATGCATCGTTCAAAATAAAAGAGATTTCCAAAGGGTTGGTAGTTGGATAAAGGGGCACTAAAATAGCGCCGGTTTGCTGCACGGCTAAATCGGTAAAAATCCACTCCGGACGGTTGTTGCTGATGATGGCAATTTTATCAGCTCCTTCCGGCTCAAAGCTGCGTGCACCAACACCCAATTGCAGCAAGCCTGCACTGAATTGATTCACCACTTTTTTTACTTGTTTGGTGCTATACGTTTTCCATTCACCGCTTTCTTTTGCAGCAAGCATGTGAATATCGCCAAAGCGTTGCAATTGCCAATCTACCGCATCAAACAATCGTGTAGGTGCCTTCATAAAAAACGAGCATTTGTAAAACGAAACAAATATAACTGTTGCAAATTGTTTAAAGAGAATGTTTGGTTTTGCCGATATTTCATTCAACAATTGTGTTTCTTTCCGCTTGCCTCCTTTTCTTATCTTCGCTTTGATTGAAGTAGTAGTATGAATACAACGTATGGCACCTCTTCGCGCGGCATCAGTCCGTTTGGGCAGTTCGGAATTTTAATAGGCTTGTTAGGATTAGGGATTATACTAGCGGGATTTGTATCTATCATCATCGTGAAAGTGGCTCTGGACGTACCTTTCAGCAATATACCTGCCGCAATATTAGATCCCAAAAATGTGCAGGTAGCACGTATTGTGCAGGTAATAAGCACATTGGTGTTATTTGCAGTGCCTGCCTTATTGTTTGCTGTAATTGTAAACAAGCAACCCTTTCGTTATCTCGGTTTTGCAACGCATTCCAATGCACGACAGTTTTATTTGGTGTTGCTGATCGCTATTGCTGCCTTGTTTTCGCAAAGCATTTTTTCGCAGTTGAATGAAATGATACCCATTTCAAAACATTGGGAACAAGTGTTCAAGCGCATGGAAGATGAATATACCAAAGAAGTGCTGGATATGGTGCAAATGAAAACCTTTGCCGATTATATTTATTCGCTTATCATTATTGCGTTTTTACCCGCTTTGTTCGAAGAATTGTTTTTTCGCGGAGCAGTACAGCAAATGTTTATTGGCGCCTTTCGCAATGCGTTCTGGGGTATTTTTATTGCCTCACTTTTATTTAGTGCCGCACATTTTTCTTACTACGGCTTTCTCACGCGTTTGTTTCTGGGTTTGGTTTTGGGTTATATTTTTTATTACGGAAAAAATATCTGGCTCAACGTTACGATGCACTTTTTAAACAATGCAGTAGTGGTAACGGGTTTGTACATGTTAAGTCGTTCAGGAAAGCTGACCGAGAAAAGTATGCAGGACGACAACTATCCCGTTTTTATTGGCATCATTGCCATTGTTGGCGTATTAGCCCTGTTTGTTTTGTATAAAAGAGAATGTATGAAAACAGTATCGGTTACGCACGATGACACTACCAAAGAATATCAGTTAAACAATAGAACTGGTGAAGAAAGCAACGATATTTTATAGCGTTTCAAAACGAATAAAAAAGCCGTCTCGATTGTATTGAGACGGCTTTTGTTTTTGCCTAAATTTTACGCATTGCGATTGATGCAATTCAAATCAGCAAACGCTTCTTCCAATCGTTTTACAAAAGTTTCTTCGGCCTTGCGAAGCCAAACACGCGGGTCGTAATATTTTTTATTCGGCTTATTTTCACCCTCGGGATTGCCTAACTGAGCCTGCAAATAGCCTTCATTCTTTTGATAATAATTCTTCACGCCATCCCAAAATGCCCACTGCATATCAGTGTCTAAATTCATTTTGATAACACCGTAATTGAGCGTTTCTTCAATCTGGTTTTTCGGGGATCCGCTGCCACCATGAAACACAAAATAAACAGGCTTATCGCTTGCTGGTCTGCCTAACTTTTCAGCAACGTATTCCTGGCTGTTCTTTAAAATTTCCGGACGCAATTCTACATTGCCCGGACTGTAAACACCATGCACATTTCCAAAGGCAGCCGCAATGGTAAACAAATTGCTTACTTTACTCAGTTCTTCATACGCCATGTAAACATCTTCGGGCTGTGTATATAATTTTGAATTTTCAACACCACTGTTGTCCACGCCGTCTTCTTCACCACCGGTAACGCCAAGCTCAATCTCAATGCTCATCTGCAGCTTGCTCATGCGTTTGAAAAACTGAACCGATGTTCCGATGTTTTCGTGTATTGGTTCTTCACTTAAATCAAGCATGTGCGAGCTGTACAAAGGCTGCCCGTTTTTAGCCATGTAATCTTCACCGGCTTCTAACAACCCATCAATCCAGGGAAGCCATTTTTTAGCCGCATGGTCGGTATGCAATACCACCGGAACGCCATAATATTTGGCAACGTTGTGAATGTGTAAAGCGCCGCTCACAGCACCGGAAATATTGGCTTGCAGCTTATCGTTCGGCATTCCTTTGCCTGCAAAAAATTGTGCGCCGCCATTACTAAACTGAATGATAACCGGCGAGCCTACTTTTGCTGCCGTTTCGAGCACTGCATTTACGGTATTGCTGTTGGTAACGTTTACGGCAGGCATGGCAAATTTGTTTTGCTTTGCATCTTCGTACAACGAATGGAGTTCTTCTCCAAATAAAACCCCGGCGCGGTATTTAGCCATAATTGTTGTTTTAATTTTTAAAAAAGCGCGGCGAAGTTAGGGAAATACAATTTATGATTTTTGATTTGAGATTTATGATTGGCAATTAACGTTGAAGAAAATTGTGCAAAAACAAACTTTGTGTTCAACATACTTTATAACTAGGTACTTCTCACTTTCCTTTCAAACGAGTTTTTTAAACAAGAATTTTATTACAACCTCTCTTTACTTTTACCCAGTGAAATTTTCGTTTAAAGCAGAGGTGGATGGAATGATGATAACGCTAACGGCAGAACGCATTTACCGTTCTAAACAATCGGAGCGTTTTAAGTTAACCATTGTTGGAACCGATTCAGTGATTGTTGTACAAACCAATCGCCCTGCGGTAGAAGAAACGAAAGCCGAAAAAGCAGCACAATGGCATATTGCAGAAGGAAAAATAAGGGACAAAACCAAACTTACTAATGTGTATCAAATGTTAGAGAAAGCCATTCAGAAACAACCTCCTTCTTTTCAGGGAACATTGAATTTTATTCACCAGTTTTGATTTTGTTACAATCAATTGAATCATTATGTGGCAAGCCATCCAACAAGCCGACAGGTACTTGTTTCAAAAAATAAATACCGACTGGACGAACCCGTTTTTAGATTCGGTTTTTCCATGGTGGCGCAACCAAAACACATGGCTGCCGCTGTATTTGTTTTTGCTTCTTTTTGTGTTTATGAACTTTGGCTGGCGCATCTGGCCTTGGGTAGTTACCGTCGCACTCACCGTTACATTAACCGACCAGTTCAGCAGCCATTTAATAAAGTTGTGGATTCAGAAACCACGCCCCTGCCAAGATCCGCTGATGATGGATCATGTACGATTGTTAATTGGCTGCCCTGGCAATCCGGGCTTTACTTCTTCACATGCCACCAATCATTTTGGTGCGGCCTGCCTGTTTTATTTTACCCTAAAACCCGTGCTGAAAAAATGGAGCAACTGGTGGTTTTTTTGGGCTGCCACCGTCAGTTATGCACAAATTTATGTGGGCATTCACTATCCCTTAGATGTAGTGGGCGGCACTGTTGCAGGTGTGCTCATAGGCAGTGGCATGGCAGCTTTGTACAACCGTTATATTGGCTTGCCACCGCTGTTGCAAAAGCCTTTTGGTTTGGTTGAATAGAAGGCATTTGTTTTGCGTTGATGTTAAAAAACCTATGAGATTCTTACCTACTTCGATTCACGGTATTTTGGATTATTTATATGGAATTGCATTTATTGTTGCACCTAAATTGTTTCATTTGGATGGAAAAAGCGTTGGCACAATCACCACCATCATTGGTATTTTGGTGATTGTTTATAGTTTGCTTACCAACTATGAATTAAGCCTTTTCAAAAGCATACCAATGAGGGTACATTTAATGTTTGATTTTTTAATTGGTGTGTTTCTTATTGTATGTCCATTGCTGTTTCATTTTGATCACCAATCTAATGTTACATTCATCGCTTTCGGGGTGTTTTCCATTGTTGCATCTTTTATCACAAAAACAAACTCAACCATACAAACTTCGATCAAATAAAAATTTAAGAAGAAGCGATGCGATACACGCTGGCGGCGGCTTTCCCTGATGCGTTGCCGCCGGCTGCTAACTTTTGTTTTAGCTCATTATAATCCTGTTGTAATTGTTGCTTTCGCCCTTCATCGTTTAGCAACAGTTGCAGTTCGGCGGTAATGTTAGCCACCGTTAATTGTTGTTGAATCAATTCTTTTACTACCTCTTTATCCATTATCAAATTCACAAGTGAAATGTATTTGATGGTGATTAGCCGCTTTGCAATTTCGTAAGAGATGCGGCTGCCTTTGTAACACACAATTTCGGGCACGCAAAACAATGCCGTTTCCAAAGTTGCCGTGCCGCTCGTAACCAATGCTGCTGCGGCTTGCATCAGTATGTTATATGTTTTACCTGAATAGGAAGAAACGTTTTTATACCCTTTTAGAAGCCCTTCATAAAACACATCTTCTAATCCTGGCGCTTTTGCAACTATAAACTGGTAATCAGTAAACAGTTTGCTTACTTCCAGCATGATGGGTAGCTTTTTTACAATCTCTTGTTTGCGGCTGCCGGGAAGAAGGGCAATGATTTTTTTGGACGATAGAAAAGAATTGGAAGATGACAGTTGAGAGTTGTTGGATGACAGATTCAAAGTTTGAGAGGCATTTCCAATGTCTGTCTTCCCAACTCTGTCATCTGTCAACTTGTTTTCGCCATCTCTCATCTCACCATTACTCATTGTTTGCTTAAAATTCTCAATCACCTGCACCAAAGGATGCCCAACATACTCCACTTCCCAGTTCCATTTGTTTTTGTAATACTCTTTTTCAAACGGAAGAATCACCATCATGTGGTCAATGGTTTGCTTCATCTTTTTTACACGGTTCTCTTTCCATGCCCACACTTGCGGTGAAATGTAAAAAACAACTTTGTAACCTTTGCCATTTGCCCATTCTGAAATGCGCAAATTGAAGCCAGGATAATCAATCAAAACCAAAACATCCGGGTTAAACTGTTGTATATCTTCTTTACAAAAAGCAATGTTTTTTACAATGGTTCGCAGGTTCATCAGCACTTCGGTAAAGCCCATAAAAGCCAGATCGCGGTAATGCTTTACTAACGTGGCTCCTGCGGCTTGCATTAAATCACCGCCCCAGCATCGCATCTGGGCAGAAGCATCCAACCGATGCAATTCTTTTATCAAATTACTGCCATGCAAATCGCCGCTGGCTTCTCCGGCTATGACGTAATATTTCATATTTCATTACAAAGAAAAAAGAAAGTATTGAGACATTTTACCGCATAGAAAAGAGATACAAAAGTTTTCGCAAAGAAAGATATTCTGCCAAAACAAACGTTCTCATATTCTCTGCGTTAAAATCAGTATCATACTTTTAGAACAATTCAACTTCATAACCGGACAACAGGTGTTCGTTTTCGTACATCTGTATTATCTGATTGCTCTCAAACTCAAGCCCAGCAAGTGTTCCGCACATTGGCACAGCCGTTGGTAACTTTGCTGCAACCAAATCAATCAATGTATTATGGCGTTAATCAACATACAGCACTTGTCAAAATGGATAACCATTGGCGGCACGCGAACTTTCATTTTAAAAGACATCAGTTTGGAAATAAAAGAAGGTGAATTCGTTTCCATCATGGGCCCTTCCGGTTCAGGAAAATCAAGCCTGCTTAACATCATTGGTATGCTTGATGAACCATCTGAAGGAAAATATTTTTTTAATGAAGAAGATGTTTTTTCTTTAAAAGAAAAACAACGTTCACAATTGTACAAAACGCATATTGGCTTTGTGTTTCAGGCCTATCATCTTATTGATGAACTTACCGTTTTTGAAAACATTGAAACGCCACTTATTTATCAAAACCATAAATCATCGGAACGAAAAGCGATGGTCAGCGATATTCTTGACCGATTTAATATTGTTGGTAAAAAAGATTTATTTCCAACACAGTTATCCGGCGGTCAGCAACAATTGGTTGGCATTGCCCGGGCTTTGGTTGCCAATCCTAAACTGATATTAGCCGATGAGCCAACCGGCAACTTAAATTCAAAGCAGGGCGAAGAGATTATGCAGTTGTTTACCAAACTGAATGAGGAAGAAAATGTAACCATCATCCAGGTAACACACAGCGAAAAAAATGCAGCTTATGGTCACCGGATTGTTCACCTGATGGATGGCAGAATTGAAAAAATAGAAGACGCTTCAAAAAGATAATTTCGTGCAAAAACAAAGGTTTTATTCAATGAAAAAAAGTATGAAGGGAATATTTCTGGCAATGTTTGTTTTTGCCCCTTTTTCAATGCAATGCTTTGCGCAGGATTCAACAGCAACGGGCATTACACTTACATTGAAGCAATGTGTAGAAACGGCTATAAAAAACAATATTGACGTAAATCGTAGTGAGTATTCATCGGCTGTCGATAAAACCAACTTAACGCTTGCCAAAGGGCAGCAACTGCCTTTTGTAAATGGCTCTATTTATCATGGCGAAAACCAAGGTCGCAACATCAATCCATATACCAATACATACATCAATCAAAGCATCAATACAGCCAACTATTCACTCGACGGTTCGCTTACGCTTTTTAATGGGATGAGCCTTGATAACAGCATCAAACAATACAAATTGGCTTGGGAAGCCGGCAAAATGGATGCGCAGCAACAGCGCGATTATGTTACCATCAATGTGATATTGGCATATCTGTCGGTATTGAGCAATCAGGACCAGTTTACACTTGCTCAACAGCAAGCTGATGTAAGTCGTAAAGAAGCCGAGCGGTTGAATATTTTAAATAATGAAGGCGCTATTGCACCGTCTGCTTATTATGATTTGAAAGGACAGTTGGCAAGTGATGAACTGAATATCATTGCAACAAAGAACGCATTGGAAACTGCAAAGGTGAGCCTTGCCCAATTGATGAATATTCCCTACCGTGAAGACATTGTTCTGGAGCGCCTTTACAACGACCAAACTCCTGCTGTTTATGGTGGTAATGTGGTTGCTATTTATAACTCAGCAGAAAAAAATTTAGCCATCGTAAAAGCTGCTGTACTGCATCACCTGAGTGCCGTTAAAAACATAAAAGCCGCAAAAGGCTTGCTGTATCCAAGGTTGAGTTTGAACGGTGGTTTGGGAACCAACTATTCGAGCGCAGCCACATTGCAGCAATTCGTTTCTACATCCGATTTGGCAGGTGATAACTACATCCTTTTCAACAATCAAAAACTGCCCGTTTATGCACCTTCGCCTATTTACAATACTGCAAAAATTTCGTATGGTGATCAATGGAAAAACAACTTTAACTCGTATGTAAATATTGCCATTACCATTCCTATTTTAAACGGATGGCAAACGCGCACCCGCATTAAGCAGGCGCAAATAACAGCCGATGAAACAGCATTTGTGGAAACCACTACCAAAACGCAATTGAAGCAATCTATTGAGCAAGCTTATGTAAATAATAAATCGGCTTACCAGCGATATCAGACCTTGCTGCAGCAAGTGAATGCTTTTAATGAATCGTTTCGTGAGGCGCAGATAAAATTTGAAGCAGGCGCGTTTACTTCAGTTGATTTTTTAGTAGTAAAAACAAATCTCGATCGGGCAAAAACAAACCTTGTTTCTGCCCAATATGATTACATTTTCAGAAGTAAAATTTTAGATTATTATCAATCGAAACCTTTATGGTAGTTACTCTGTTTTACTCCTTGCTGGCTTTGTTTAAAATACCCAATGCATCCTCGTCTAACTGCAATTGCACTGCATCAGTTAAGGATTTCAATTGCTGCAGGCTGGTAGCACTTGCAATGGGTGCAGCAACGCTCGGCTGCGCTATCAGCCAGGCAAGCGAAACCGTTGCGGGCGTTGACTCGTAGCGATTGGCTACTTCATCCAAAGCATGTAAAATAGAAAGGCCGCGTGGGTTTAAGTACTTCTTCATGCCACCACCCCGCTGGCTTTTGGTAAAATCGGCTTCGCTACGATATTTACCTGTTAGAAAACCGCTCCCCAACGAATAATAAGTAATCACACTAATGTTATTTTCCAAACAAATGGATTGATAATTTTCCTCGAAATGTTTGCGTGCGTACAAGTTATACTCAGGTTGCAAAGTTTGATAAGAAGAAAAGTTTTTTTCTTTACTTACCTGCAACGATTGCAACAAACGCTCTGCACTCATGTTAGAAGTGCCAATCCATCTTACTTTGCCCCTTTTTACCAGATCGTTGTAAGCTTCCAAAGCTTCATCAACCGGCAATGTTTCATCATCATAATGGGTTTGATATAAATCTATATAATCTGTTTGCAAACGACGTAACGATTGTTCAACTTCTTTTACAATATACTCTTTCCGAAGCGTTTTGCCTTCACCCATATCGCTGCCCACTTTGGTAGCGACAATCACTTTTTCGCGGCTTCCTTTTTTTGCAAGCCAATTGCCAATGATGGTTTCGCTTTCTCCGCCTTTGTTGCCGGCCTTCCAACGGCTGTACACGTCAGCCGTATCAATAAAGTCGCAGCCCGCATCAATGAATGCATCTAACAGTTCAAATGAAGTCTTCTCATCTATCGTCCAACCAAAAACATTACCACCAAAACAAATTGGCGATACATATAAATCGGAATTACCCAATTGTTTTTTATTCATAAAAAAGCTTTGTCGAACAAAAGAGAAAACATTGTTCCAAAATGCAAAAGGTTCGCTATAGGCAGAAAGAAAGGGGAAAAGTTTAAGAAATAATATTTCTTTACAGCATGGAAAAATGGGCTTTGATAGTTGCGGGAGGCGTAGGTTTGCGGATGGGAAATGCAATACCAAAACAGTTTTTGGTTTTGCGCGAAAAGCCGGTGCTGTGGCATACTGTACAAGCTTTTCAACAGGCGTTTGCTGATGTAAACATCGTTCTTGTAGCTCCTCAAAACCATCTGCAAAATGAGGCAATTCAAAATCTTTTATCAAATAAAATGATTGCGGTTGAAGGCGGAAGCACAAGGTTTGAATCAGTTAAAAATGGATTACAAAAAGTACCGGATGATGCCGTTGTTTTTGTGCATGATGGAGTCAGATGTATGGTTTCGCAACAATTAATTCGTCGTTGTTATGAACAAACTTTGGCCAAAGGAAACGCCGTTCCTGTTGTAGCGGCAACCGATAGTTTGCGTATTGAAAATGATGGTTCGCACAGTATAATAGAACGCGAAAAAATAAGGCTGGTACAAACACCGCAAACGTTTTTGTCAACCAGCTTAAAGCAAGCTTTTGAGCAACCTTATCAAACCTCTTTTACCGATGAAGCTACGGTAATAGAAGCGGCCGGAAAAGAAGTGTTTTTAATAGAAGGCGAATATGAAAACATTAAAATCACGCGACCCATTGATTTAATCGTTGCAGAAGAAATCATCAGGCAACGTTCATCTTTTCAACAACCGTAACGGAAAGGAAAGTCGGTTGAAATGATAATGGAAATAAGGCTGGTTAATTGCACCAAACGATTGATAAAACGCTTTGATGCCAGGAACGTCTGAGCCTTCAAAGTCAAGCAGGAAGGCACTTTCAGCATATTGTTGAATCACATTGTCTAACAAAAAGTGCATCGCGTTTAGCTTTCTTCCCTCAATAGTTGTGGAAGGAAGAATATTGTAAATGCGGTTCTCATCTTTGAAAAACAATGCCGTTGCAACAATGTTGTTTTTTTGATCAAAAACAAAAGCAATAAAACATTGGTTCGACAAAAAGAATTGCTGCGCAAGCTTTTCCAATCGCTCAAAATCTCTATTTCTAATTTGTGGTAAACGATCCGAATATAACGATTGAAACAAGGAAATCGCTTCGACAACATTATCATTTATTGTAAAGACAAGTTTGTTTTTACACGTTTTTTTCAGCTTCGTTTGCAAGTGTTGGCTGTACTGTTGATAAATTGTTTTATAAGACGAAAACAAAGGCAACACATAGTTCTCTTTCCGTCTTACATTCTCTGCAACATTGGTTATCTTATTTTGAAAATTGAAAAACAAATCGCCATAGCGAATATGTTTTGTAATTGTGTTGATCACTTCTTTTACCAACTCTTCATCATCATTTCCAAAGAAACCTAACTGCTGAACAAATGGCGCATCATAGCAATAACGGATGCCCCATTTTTTACGAAACGGCACAGGCATAATAGTTTCATAATTGTTCACCACTATACCTAACCAATTGTCGGTAAGCCCTTGCAGGTAATCGAATTCGGCATACAACATTTGGTTTTGCGCCTTTTTTAAACAAGTGTTCCACTTTTGTTTGTCAACTTCATCTGACGGTAAAACCTGTATGGAATGTTGTAAACTCATAACCACTATAATGGCAGGTTGCGGTTTATTTTATTAGGCTGAAACTGACGCAAATCGAAGCTGAAAGAAAATGTGCGGATGATGCGGTTGGTAGGATAAAACGACCTATAATAATCTCTGAATACTTTACTGTAAACAACCGGCAGATACACGCTGAATGCGGATTTGAAGATAGAAATTTTAAAACCGGCATCGTATAAAAATCTGCCATTGCTGTTGTCGTTCTTCCAAACATCGCTGTACGTTCCTGCATCAACAAACAACTGAATCGGAATTTTTAAAGAAAGAAGATTGAGCGGATTGATTTCATCAGGAATATCGCTGTACAGGTTCAACGCCAGCAACCAATTATCGGTTTTGCCAACCGGATCATTAAGCAGTGGCGTGCTTACTTTAAAAAAGCCATCGCGCTGCATTAATTGTTGGCTCAATTTGCCATCATACTGACTGCGTCCAATGAAGTAATCGCTGTAAGTATAATCTTCATATCCGTTCGGTCCTGATAGCGTTAACAGGTAACGGTCGTTATCGCCTTTAGAAAGCAATGTTTGCTGCTGTAAATAGAGAAACTTGCCTGCAAAAAAACGGGCTTGCAATCCCTGATCTTTCTTTTGATAATTGAAAAAATAATTGCCCGTAAAGCCAGCCCGCAAAAAGGTTGCGCCCTGGTTGATGGTAAGGTTGGCATCGTAAGGATACAATTTTCGGTTATCGCTAAGGGTTGCACTCAGTTCATTTGCATAGCGATATGTCTTTTGTTTTTGTGCGACATAAAATGTATCGGGCGCAACAATGGCTGTAGTGCCGTTTCCAAACTGGTCTTCCCAAATTAAAAAGCTTTTTGCAGTGAATGTTATTCGCTGGGTAGAACGCAAATCTTTGTTGTACAAACGATACATAACCGAAGGCGTAATGCGCGTCATTCCAAAGTACAAATGGCTGTTATCATATTGTGTAAACGAATTGATGTTGTACTTAATTCCGCTCAATGAAAATTGAAGCAGGCTTTCTTTTTCAAAAGTACTGAAACTCGCTCTGGCTGTGCCATTCAGCGACTTACTGCCAGTTGCATACAACGGCGCAATAAGAAAACGAAAACGGTTCAGCGGAAATTGATAATTGTGTACCAAACCGCCAACCATCAGCTTGTCGTAATAGTTATAACCAAGGGCAGGCGAAAAGGAAAGATAATTGTATTTGTCAGCTTCTTTCTCATTAAAAAGGAAAGTTGGTTTTATCGTTTTTTTTGGATTGAAGAATGACAAGCCCGTGCTATGAAGCTGGTTGAAATACGTTTGCAATGATTGCCCGCTCGTGCTTTCCAAACTAAGCTGAAAATCCTGCGGAGAAGGATGTTTATACTGCCATTGCCTGTAATAATTTCTCATGCAGCTATCAAACAATGGCTTGCCTAAATGCCTTTCAATTGTTTTCAGCCACATAGCAGTTTTACTGTAGACAACAAAATTGTAGTTGAGAAAAGTAAAGCTATCTGCCCTTGTTTCTATCGGCTGATCTTTGTGCATTGCCATCAAGGTTTGTAATATCAATGTATCATACTCAACGGGAAGCTTGTTAAATGGGAATTTGCGTTGTGCGCTCGTTGGATAATGCTTAGCAGAATATCTGTTTTCGTAAAAAGTATTGATGCCTTCATCCATCCACGCATGGTCTCTTTCATTTGTCGCCAGCACACCATACAGCCAGTTATGTCCTACTTCATGCGCCATAATGTTGGCCAACTCGTTTGTGCTGTCGCTCACTTCAATAAATGCGATGGTTGGGTATTCCATGCCACCTGTTTCTTTGTACGCATCGCCCAGTACTACGCTTACTGTGTTATAAGGATAATCGCCCAGTTGGGTTGAATAAAAATGAATTGCTTTCTTTAAATAAGCACCGCTGTTTTGCCAGTTGGCTTTGTGCCAGGGATTATAAAAAGTAAATGCATCAACCGTGTGCGATGGAAGTTGAATGGTATCGTGCTGAACCAAAAACAATTTGCTCCCAAACCATGCAAAATCGTGTGCATTCTGCAGGCCATAATGAAGTGTTTTAAACGCAGTAGCGGAAGGTGGCATTACATCATAAAACCGCTTTTTTGAAAAGAATGCTTTATTGCGGTAATGGTTGTTCCATTCGGCATAATTAAATTGACTTCCGGGCGGCAACCCGCCCCACTTTTTAAGGTTGTTCAGTTCGTCCTCGTCCTGCAAATTGCCCGATGCAGCAACTATATAATTTTGAGGGAGTGTAATATAAACATCAAAGTCTCCCATCTCACTGTAAAATTCTCCCTGGTCTAAATAAGGCATTTGGTGCCAGCCTTCTTTGTCATATACAGCAGGCTTGGGATACCATTGCGTTGCCTGGTACGTTTGCCCTTCATGTCCGCCACGTGAAAAATTATAAGGCAACCTTACGTGAAAAGGCGTAGCAATGGTAATGCTTTGCCCCGGTGCTAAAGCATGTGGAAGTATGAGCTTTGCAATGTCAATATGATTGCTGTCGTAAGTCCAAGTAGAAGCTGTATCGTTTACTGTAAAACGAAGTCCGTTGATATATCCCCGTTCTGTTTCGTTCGAAAAATAGAAGTCGGTATTGCCGTTCTGAAGCTCTTGCTCACTAAATGTCGTTTTATCGTTCTTGTAAGCATTTTGCCACAAATGAAAATAAATAAAGCGCAACGTATCGGGTGAGTGATTTGTGTAAAGTATGGTTTCATCACCATCCAATGAATTATCAGTATCATTTAATGTAACATGAATATTATAAGAAACATGCTGCTGCCAATAGCCTGCCTGGGCAAACGCAGAAACAGAGAAGAATAAGCAAAGAAAGATTAAGCTATAAGTAAAAAAAGTCCGCACTGGCTGATTGTATGATTGTAAAGTGGAAGTGAAGATAAGGGATGCTGATTTTTGTTTTTGCACATATTTATTTCACTTTCCTTTTCGCATCATAATAATGCGGATGGTATGCAACATAATTCGCAAATCAAGCAATAAAGAAATGTTTTTAATGTACACTAAATCGTACTGCATTCTCTCCAGCATTTCTTCAAGTGAAGAAGCATAACCAAATTGTATCATTCCCCAGGAAGTCAAGCCAGGCTTTGCTTTCAGCAGATATTTGTAATAAGGATTGTACTGCACCATTTTATCAATGTAAAATTTGCGCTCAGGTCTTGGTCCTACAAGACTCATATCACCCACAATAATATTCCACAATTGTGGCAGTTCGTCCAGCCGCCATTTACGCATAACTTTGCCCCAGGCCGTAATGCGCAAATCGGTATCGGACGACAACTGCGGCTCGCCGCTTGGCTCTGCATTCATAATCATAGACCGGAACTTATAAATGGTAAAAGGTTTGCCTTTGTAACCAATGCGTTCCTGTACATAAAAAATAGTGCCGGGTGATGATAATTTGGTTCGCAAAGCCACATACAAAAGCAACGGGCTTAGCAACAAAAGAGCAGCGATACTTACACACACATCTATTGCGCGCTTTATGTTTTCCTGCCAGGCAGGCATCAGGCTGGTGCTAATGTCAATTAAGGTTGCGCCGAGTACGTTTTTGGTTTTCACCGAGCCGGTAAGAATATCCAGATTATCAGGTGCAATTTTTATAGAGATGTCTTTATCGCTCAACCTCGCCAATAGGTTTTGTTCTGTTTTTAATTCGGTTTTATCGAGTGTGATAATTACTTGTTCAATACCTTGCCTGTCAATGATGTTTTCCACTTCTTTTACTGTTCCCAGATTAGGCAGATAATGGCTCAAACCATTGCTGCTAAAGGCTTCCGTTGATACGAAACCTACTGCACTAAAATTGATAACCTGCTTTTTTCTAACGAGCGATTTATAAATTTCCGATGCTTTATGACTATTGCCGATAAACAAAGTTTTTATAGTAAAAAGTCCTTTCGACAATTGCCTTTTTACCAAAGAAAGCAGTAGCAATCTGCCTGCGTAAGTAGTTCCAATCTGACAAACAACATACACAAAAAAAACTTTGTAGTAATATGAATAGCTGTCAGTTTTATCATTCAAAAAAATGGCAAAAAAAACAATGGTACACCCCATTAAACATTCAATGATGGTATTGGTAAGTTCAGTTAAACGCGAACGGGTGTACAGTGAATATTTATACGAACCCATAATAGTAAACAACAACACCCAAAACAAGGGAAATGACAAAAACGATTTGATAAAAAAATGACGATTGTAGGCTAAAAGTCCGGCAAAAGAAAACGTTTCATGAATTAATTGCTGCCGGTATAACGAAACACATATCCACACCAGACACGATGTAATGAAATCGGTAATCACATACCATTTTACAGCAATTTCGTGTGGTGTAAAGCGCATTGGTAACGTTGCCTACGCAACAATTTTTGTGCTGTTGATTTTATCTAAAATTTGATGCGCCACTTCCATTGCAGCAAAGCCATCTATTTCATTCACAGCAACAGGCTTGTTGTTCAAAATGGCATCGGCAAAAGAAGAAAGCTCATCTTTTATAGCGTTGGTAGCAGGAATTATCGGGCTTGATACCAGAATGGTTTTTTTACCCTGCGGTGTTTCAATTTCGATTGGTAATGCGCCATTTTCGTCTTCGTTTTTCAATTGAATTACTTCTGTTTTCCTATTTAAAAAATCAATGCCGATATACGCATCTTTTTGAAAGATACGCATTTTGCGCATCTTCTTCATACTGATGCGGCTGCTGGTAAGATTGGCAACACAACCATTGTAAAATTCAATGCGCACGTTGGCAATATCCGGCGTATCGGTAAGCACGGCAACACCGCTTGCCGAGATGTGCTTTACATCGCTTTTTACAATGCTTAAAATAATATCGATGTCGTGTATCATCAAATCTAAAATCACACTTACTTCGGTACCTCTTGCATTAAACTGCGCCAGCCTGTGCACTTCAATAAAAAGTGGGTTTAGCTTCCTGTCTTTTACTGAAAGAAAAGCAGGGTTAAAACGCTCTACATGACCTACCTGCACTTTTACATTGGCTTCACGTGCCATTTTTACAATCTCTTTTCCTTCGGAAATGGTATTTACCAATGGCTTTTCAACAAATACATTTTTGCCGCGCCGGATTGCCAATTCGCACAATTCAAAATGATGCGTAGTAGGTGCAACAATATCGGCAGCATCAATCTCATTCATCAGTGCTTCGGGTGTATCATATCTTTTTATTTCATACTGATTTTCTACCTCTGATGCGGTTGCATCATCCGGATCGTAAAAACCGGTTATTTCCACATTGTTGATTTCTTTCCAGTTATTCAGGTGGAACTTACCTAAATAACCTGTTCCAAAAACACCCACTTTCAGCATTTGTAATCGTTTTATAAAGTACAAATATAGATAAACGAAAGGTTGATGGTAAAGGGTTTGCATCATGCAAAAAATACGGTAAAAACAAAAAAGCTGTCCCGACAGGTCGGGACAGCTTTTTTGTTTTTACAATACTTAATTTTAATTAAACAAATAGCGCAAACCAAACTGCATTTGCCAGCGCGAAATGGCAGCCGTATTGTTGCGGAATGCCTGCACATAAGGCGTTGTGCCCGTTGCATAAGGAAAAGAAAAAACCGGATAGGTTTGGCCATTTGCCGATACAGTTTTGTCAAACTTAAGCGGCGTTGAAACGGTTGGCGTTGAATACAAACCTGCGTTTCTGTCAATTAAATTACCCAGATTAGTAATGTCGAGCGAAATGCGCAACGTATGCCTTTC
The DNA here is from genome assembly GCA_965277535.1 of Ilyomonas sp. GTDB lineage: Bacteria > Bacteroidota > Bacteroidia > Chitinophagales > Chitinophagaceae > Ilyomonas. The sequence goes on from OZ255825.1 coordinate 808,248, forward strand.
TTTGCCGGTTTTAATATAAATGTCCTGCGTAACATTGGCATCCAATCTTTTAAACCAGGGATAAACCAAAGCATTGCGTTGTGCAAACTGACCTCTGTGCCTTGCCAGATAATTATTGTTGATGATGAATGCATTTAGCTGGTCGCCAATTTGCTGCGGCGTGCGCGTATCGGATGCATTCACTCTTTCCAACTGGCCATTCGCAATGTATGTTTTAATATCGGCTTGCGTAGGAATGTACATTAAATCATTACTGGTAAAATTATCATTGTTGATATCACCGTTATAAACATAAGAACCTACACCGGATGGAGCCGCTTCAAAAAACAAACCTACGGAAGTAGCAAAATGCTGCGCATACTCTGTTTTGTAAAACGCAGAAGCGATAATGCGGTGCGGCAGATAGCCTTCGGAATAACCTAATGTAGCATCATTTGGATTGCCTACAATCGGACGTGAACCCCACATAGTAGAAGCAGTAGAACCGCCTACCATTACATCTTTCGATTGCTGATAAGTGTAAGCGGCGCTGGCATAAAAGTTCTGCCATGTTTTTTGAATTTGTGCAGTGAGTGTATAAGCATATCCTTTGTTTACATTGGTCATGTAAATAGCGTTGCCGATGTTCGGATTATTGATACTATTGGGCACACCAGCCAACGGATAAATTTGAAAGCTTGGGTACCTTGCAATTCCGCCCGGCCCAGCCAGTCCAGTTCCTGTTTGAGGCAAATTGATGTTCTGGAAGAAAGCCGAGTTAATGTTTTTAGTATAAATCCCTTCGAGGGTAAGCGTCCAGTTATCCGGCAATTTCTTATCAAGAGCAAGATTGGCTTTGAAAGCCTGCGGAAACTTAAACTTCGGATCGGTAACATTAATACTGTACGATTTGCTTAAGCCGCCTTTCAGTGAATCGAGATTGGGTTTATAAGCATTTGGATCAGGGCTAAATGCATATCCCTTTCCATTGCTGACAGACCCAAACAAAGCTACACCGCTGTTGCTTGCTTGGTTGCTGATCCAAACAAAAGGCGGAGGACCTGCAAACAAACCTAAACCGCCCCGCAATTGCGTGTTTTGCTTTCCGCCCGATAAGTCCCAGGTAAAGCCGGCGCGGGGCGAAATCAGAACGTTTGTTTTTGGTGCTTCACCGGTATTCACATGGGTGCCATTGTAAAATTTGGATAATGTATCTACAACAGGATTGTAAAGGAAAGTGTTTTCAAATTTGGGCAAATCAAAACGTACACCATAGGTAAGTGTGAACGATCTGGTAGCTCTCCATTTGTCTTGCGCAAACAAACTGTATTCCTGGTCTTTCGGACCTACTAACGGAAATTTACCACTTGGGTTCAATGTATAAGAAAGATCGTAACGGGCTGCTTTAAAAGCAGTATCGTTGGCAGCATTGTAAAAATCCTGGAGGCTATTGAACCGGTACGCACCATTGTAAGAAGGTGAAAATCCGTTCTGGTATTTCTTGAGCGAATTTTGTGTTCCTACTGTTATTTCATGTGCACCTTTGTAAAAGGTAAAGTTGTCGTTGAATTGAAATACATCTGTACTCAGAACATTGTTATAAGTATATTGCTCGTAGCCGAACGATGTGTAAGGCTGACCATCTTTTAAAATATCAACCAAAGGAAAATTGGTAGGCGAAAAAGCAGAACGGAAATCGCGCAAAGCCGTATAACCAACCTGCAATTTGTTGGATGAACGATTGCCAAATCTCGAGTTCAATTCAGCAATTACGATGTTGAAATTGTTGTTGATGGTATAACTGCTGCTATTGAATGGCATGTCGTATTGGCCTGGCGTGCGACCATAAGAAGTATTGGCAGAGCCGCTGTTGCTCGCTCCTACATTTCTCGATGATTTTAAATAATTGTATTTGATGGTAAAAGTGTTGCTGCGGTTGATGTTCCAATCAATTTTAGCAGTCAGCTTATCGCTTTGTGTTTTATAACTATAATCCTGAAACTGTCCCGGATCGTATTTGTATTTGCTGATGAGAAACTGTTTCAGTGCATTCAAAGTATCAGCGTTGGCAATGGAAACGCTTGAACCATTGGGTGCATGAGAAGCGTCGGAAGCGATATAGCTGGTAGCGGGTTGAGTTAATCGTTCCTGTTCACCGCTAATAAAAAAGAAAACTTTGTTTTTGATAATCGGCCCGCCAAGCGACGCACCTCTTAAATTGTAGCTATAATCCTGCTTTGGAATGGTAACGCCACCCACTTTATAACCTTGCGTATTCGGCCCTCTCAAATAAGTATAAACAGTACCTTTAAACTGGTTGGTACCGCTGCGTGTAACCGAATTAATTCCGGCACCTTCAAAGCCACCCTGCCTAACATCGTAAGGAGAAAGATTCACTTGTATTTGTTCAATGGCATCTAAGCTGATAGGTTGCGAATTGGTTTGTCCGCCTAATGTTCCTGACAAGCCAAACGAGTTATTGAAATTTGCACCATCAATAGTTACGTTGTTGTATTGGGTACTTTGCCCTGCAAACGACAAACCGTTCGCTGTTGGTGTAAGCCTCGTGAAATCCTGCAGGGAACGATTGATGGTGGGCAACCGCTCAATCTGGTTGCGGCTGATGATTTCCTGCGCACCGGTATGGTTGGTGTTGAAGATTTTGTTTTGCCGTGTTACCGATACCACCACATTTTCCAACTGCTGTTGAGCTGTTTTTAGCTGTGCGTCACCTACAAAAGCCTGACCCAACAAAAGGGTTACATTTTCAAACTTTTTATCTTCATAACCCACATACGAAATGGTAATGGTATAAGGACCGCCAACACGCAAATTGGCAAGGTTGTAATGGCCATCGTTGCGTGTTGTAGTGCTATACTGCGAAGCCGTTGGCTGATGCACAGCTAAAATAGTTGCACCACTCAAACCTTTGCCGTTTGCATCTGTAACAATGCCTTGAATTTCAGAGGTTGTTTCCTGCGAGTACAGGTTTGAAACCGCAAAAAATGACATAAAAAAAACGATAATGTGTAGAAGTTTTGCATTGTACATAAGCGAAGATTTGATGCTGGTTGAAATAGAGGCGTTTTTCAAGCCGCAAAGGAAATAAATAAACCTCAACTGCTGCTCTTTTTGTGTTAAGAAAATATTACCAACTGTTGAATAAAACTTTTGCAATCGCATCCGTTTTGCAGCGATTGAAAAATTTACGCTCGAACTAATGAAGTAAAACTTCCTTTTTCAGAAAGTTTTTCTCTGATAGGCACACTTTACGAATTTTATTTCGACAAAAACAAACCTTCAACTTACATTATAACAACACTACCGAAATTTTAGTAGCCCTCATCCCTTTTCCATTTCATAGCATATTATTTGTTCGTTTGTTTTTGCCTCAATTTTTATTTATACCTTGTTTTATGAGCGAAAACAAAAATGCCGTTCCTTCTCCGGACGAAGATAATAATGCTACCACACGAAGAGAGTTTATTGCGCAAACATCAGCTTTTACGGCTACTATTGCATTCACAGGTTCTGCCACCAAAACAATCACAAACAAATTACGTGCTGCTCAGCCAGGCATGATGACGGTTGCTTTGGAAATTAATGGCAAACGCAAAACGTTGGAGATTGATCCGCGAACAACTTTGTTAGATGCTTTGCGCGAAAACCTTCAGCTTACCGGCACTAAAAAAGGATGCGACCGTGGACAATGCGGCGCCTGCACGGTGTTGGTTGATGGAAGAAGAATCAATTCCTGCCTAACCCTTCTTGCAACATGCGAGGGCGCGCAGGTAACCACTATTGAAGGTTTGGGAACAGAAGATAAACTGCATCCGGTGCAGGCAGCTTTTTTAAAGCACGATGCGTTTCAATGCGGCTATTGCACGCCGGGACAAATTTGTTCTGCTGTGGGTTTATTGAAAGAAGCTCATGCGAAAACAGACGATGAAATCCGCGAAGCCATGAGCGGCAATATCTGCCGTTGTGGTGCTTATCAAAACATACTTGACGCTATCAAAGAAGTTCAGCAAAACGCATAAACCATTCAATTCATTTGCTCATGTATCCATTTACATTTATTAAGGCAAAAACAAAAGGGGAAGCTTTCTCGGCTTTTGAAACCAATACAAAATTCCTCGGCGGCGGAACGAATTTGATTGATCTGATGAAGATGAATATTGAAACGCCGCAGCAGTTGGTTGACATTACTTCTCTTCCTTTACAAAAGATTGAAAGATTATCCAACGGCAACATTCGCGTTGGCGCATTGGTGCGAAACACAGAGTTGGCTTACAACGCAGACGTTGTGAAGCAATTTCCGATGTTATCCAAAGCAATTCTTGCCGGCGCTTCGGCACAGTTAAGAAACATGGCAACCACCGGAGGAAATATTTTACAACGAACCCGTTGCTATTATTTTTACGATACCGCAACGCCTTGTAACAAACGTGAACCCGGAAGTGGTTGTTCAGCCATCAAAGGTTACAACCGCATACATGCTGTGCTGGGCGTAAGCGACCACTGTATTGCTACGCATCCTTCCGATATGTGTGTAGCTTTGGCTGCACTCGATGCCATTGTTCATGTGGAAAGCAAAAATGGCGAGCGTTCTATCCCTTTCTTAGATTTTCATCTCCTGCCCGGAACTACACCGCACATCGAAAACACATTGCAGCCCGGCGAATTGATAACAGCCGTTGAAATTCCGGCTTTGCCGTTTGCCAAAAATTCAACCTATGTAAAAGTGCGCGACCGCGCTTCTTACGAGTTTGCGTTAACATCGGCTGCTGTTGCATTGGATGTAAAAAATGGACAAATCCAAAACGCGCGAATTGCATTGGGTGGTGTGGGAACAAAACCTTGGCGGGCAAAAGAAGCCGAACAATCGTTGGTAGGAAAAGGGGCAAATACAAACGCATATAAAGAAGCAGCCGAGATGGCTATGAAAGAAGCAAAAACATACAAGTACAATGCTTTCAAACCGCAACTGGCAAAACAAACCATTATTAGTGCACTACAAACGATAGGAGGTTAACATGAACAGCATCATCGGGCAACCTGTTGACCGTAAAGATGGCAAAGCAAAAGTAACCGGAACCGCTACTTATGCAGCCGAATGGAACATCAAAAACATAGCTTACGGAGTAACAGTGCAAAGCACCATTACCAAAGGGCATATCAACACCATTGATACGGCTGCTGCCGAAAAATTAAAAGGCGTGTTGGGTGTAATGACTTATAAAAATGCAATGAGTTTGCACACCTTATCGAGTGGTGGCAGTCCTGGCAGCGGAAAATTTGCAGAGAAAGATTTGCTTCCTCTCCAAAGCGAAAGAATCTTTTATAACGGTCAGCACATTGCCGTTGTTATTGCAGAAACATTTGAAATTGCACAACATGCTGCTTCCCTAATAAAAGTAACTTATAACGAAGAAAAGCCTGTATTCAGAATGGATGATCCTGATGCCAAAATATATCAGCCATCACAAGGATTGGGCGGAACGGAAGTGCAGGTAAAACGTGGCGATGCCGACAATGGAATGAGCAATGCTGAAGTAAAGTTTGAACAAACTTACTCTACGCCTGTGTATCATCACAACCCGATGGAACCACATGCAACTGCAGCTGTATGGGATGGCGACAACTTAACGGTTTACGATGCTACACAATCGGTGTATGGAAATAAAATGGCTATCTCAAGTATGCTTGGAATACAGCCTGATAAAGTAAGATTGATTTCGCCATTTATTGGTGGCGGCTTTGGCTCGAAGGGCTTTATGTGGCCCAACTCACTTTTGGCGCCAATGGCAGCCAAACTGGTGAACCGTCCGGTAAAAGTTGTACTGGAACGAACCGTGCAAATGTTTACCTGTGCAGGCAGGCGTTCTTTTACCATTCAGAAGATTGGTTTGGGTACTAACAAAGAAGGCAAATTTACATCAGTAAAACATGATACCACTTCTGAAACATCTTTTGTAGATGAATTTGTAGAACCGGCTGGCGTTGCTACAAAGATGTTATACGAAACGCCCAATCTTGATATCACGCAAAATCTTGTTCGGCTCAACAAAGGAACGCCCTGCCCTACCAGAGCGCCTGGTGAAGCTGTTGGAACATTTGCTTTTGAAGTAGCAATGGATGAATTAGCTGAACAATTGAACATAGATCCCATACAATTGCGGCTTCTCAATTACGCTGAAAAAAGTCCTGAAGACGGTCATATCTTCTCATCAAAAAACTTGCGTGAATGCTATGAAAAAGGGGCAAAAACAATAGGCTGGACAAACAGAAAAAATAAATCAGGCGAAACCAAAGAAGGAAACTATTTAGTGGGTTATGGCATGGCAACAGCCACTTATCCAGCCAACCGAAGCAAGGCAACGGTTCGTTTAAAATTGTACCAGGATGGTCATGCTGTGGCGGCTTGTTGCACGCAGGACATCGGCACCGGAACTTATACAGTAATGGCGCAGGTAATGGCAGAAGCTTTGGGTTTGCCTATTGATAAAGTTGAATTCAAACTGGGCGATACCATTTATCCGCAAGGTCCCAACTCGGGCGGCTCGCAAACAATGGCAACCACGGGCCCAGCAGTGCGCGCCGCCGCATTAACGGTAAAGAGCAAAATCATCAAGCTTGCAATAGGCGATAAAAAATCACCTTTCTACACACAGGAAGAAGCTGCCATTGATGTAGATAACGGCAAATTGTTTTTGCGAAACAATCCATCCAAAAGCGAAACGTACTCTGATATTTTAACCCGAAACAAACTGCCTTTGGTGGAAACCGAAATCACTACCGATGTTTCTACCAAAGAGACACAAAAATCGGAACCCAATTCGGCAGCAAAACAAGGTGGAGGTAGCGGCGGTAAAGAAAGTGGCAGTGGTCAGGAACAACAAAAGGGTAAGGGCGATAGCCAGCAAGGCGGTTCAAAAGATGAAAGCAAAGACAATTTCTTTGTAAAAGAAGATGTGGAACTCGACCGCAGTAAGATTGCTTTTCATTCTTTCGGGGCACAGTTTGCCAAAGTGCTGGTTGACCCGCTAACCGGAATGGTAAAGGTTGATAAGATTGCAAGCGTGATGGACATAGGCACGATACTGAATGAAAAAACAGCCAGGAGCCAGATTATGGGCGGCGCTATTTTTGGCATTGGCATGGCGCTCATGGAAGAGAGCGTGTACGATGAAAATACGGGTCGCATTGTAACGAAAGATTTGTCTGAGTATCTCGTTCCGGTACACGCTGATATGCCTCAATTTGATGTTCAGTTTACCAATGTAAAAGACTCTTATATAAGTCCGGTTGGTGCAAGAGGTGCAGGCGAAATTGGCATTACCGGAATTACTGCTGCCATTGTAAATGCCGTGTATAACGCAACAGGCAAAAGAATAAGAGAACTTCCTATCACACCGGATAAACTAATGATGTAAAAGATGAAGGAGTTGCACGATATTATACAGGCTTATAACAAAGCCTGTTTGCAAAATAAACAAACCGCACTGGCAACGGTGGTGAAGGTTGAAGGTTCATCTTATCGCCGCCCCGGCGCAAGAATGTTGGTAACTGAAGGGGGCGAAATTACCGGTGCAATAAGCGGTGGTTGTTTGGAAGGCGATGCTTTGCGCAAAGCTTTATTGGCAATCGCACAAAAGAAAAATAAGCTTGAGATATACGATACAACCGGCGAAGACGATGCTACACTCGGCATTCAGTTAGGATGCAATGGCATTGTTTATATTTTGTTTGAACCTCTGCAAAGTGATGACGCAAATAATCCGATTCATCTTTTGCAAAAAGTAGCTGAACAAAGAAGAGACGCAGTGATAGCAACCTTTTTCAACGAAAACAAATCGGGTGAACAAAAGGGAACCTGTTGCTATGTAAGTGAAGAACAAACACATTGTTCTTTCAATACGCCGGAATTTGTTGTACCGAAAAGCCAAACCATTTTACGGCAAAAACAAACCTCTGTTGTACAGTACAAATATCAGTCTGTTCTCTATCAATTTGTACCGCCAACAGTACATTTGGTGGTTGTAGGTGCTGGCAACGATGCACAGCCTTTGATTCAACTGGCAACTTTGCTGGGCTGGCAAACAACATTGATAGATGGAAGAGCGCCACATGCAACCAGGCAGCGGTTTCCGCAAGCACAAACTATCATCGTTTCCAAACCTCTTGATGCGTTATCTGGATTGCAGATTGATGAGCAAACGGCTTTTGTTATAATGACACACAATTATAATTATGATGTTCATTTGTTATCGCAATTGCTTCCATCGGGATGTAGCTATATCGGTGTGTTGGGACCCAAAAGCAAACTGCAACGCATGTTGCACGACATTGAGGAAAAAGGCGTTGCTGTTAGTGATGCTGAACTTGCCAACATTTATGGTCCGGTTGGGTTAGACATTGGTGCTGAAACGGCAGAAGAAATTGCAGTGTCTGTTATCGCTGAAATTAAAGCAGTGCTATCGGGTAGAAAGGGAACAATGTTAAGAGATAATACACTTCACATTCATCAACGTTCGTTCCTTGCACAGTATGAATAATACGGGCATCATTATTTTGGCTGCCGGAAATTCCTCGCGTTTGGGCAAACCCAAACAGCTTTTATCATACAAACGCAAAACATTACTACAACACATTATTGACGAGGCATTGGTTGCGCAGTTGCATCCGGTTGTAGTAGTTACGGGAGCAAACAGTGAACTCATTTCGCAAAACATATTTCAGTCTGTTCATATTGCTTTTAATCAAAATTGGCGGCAGGGCATGGCTTCTGGTATTGCTGTTGGAATGGAAGCTTTGTTATCTATCAATAACTCAATAGAAGCCGTTATTCTTGCGGTTTGCGATCAGCCTTTTGTTTCATCACAATTGTTTCTTCAATTGAAAAATGTGCAAAAACAAACCGGCAAAGGTATTGTTGCATCACACTATGCAAATACAATGGGAACGCCGGTTTTATTTACTCAACTTTACTTTGGTCAAGTGTTACATTTATCGGGCAAAGGCGGTGCAAAACAACTGACAGAAATATATAAAGATGATGTTGCTACTGTTCCATTTCCCAAAGGAAATATTGATATTGATACAGAAAAGGATTATGAAGATTTATTGCAAAACGAAAAGCGTTTTTAAAATAAGTTGAACGAACGAAAGCCACTTTTGCTCATTATTTTGCAATCAAAATTGTTTGAAAAATGGATAAAAACAAAGGAAAACGCAATCGGTTGCAATTTATTTCTTAGCATTGCTTTGCGTTTACTCATTTACGGTAACTATTTTGATAAAAGCTTGCTGATTCATGCTATTGTTATGAGGTTTATTTAAACATAAATTTTCTAAAACAACAAAGACAGTTCTTTCTGTTTTGAACAAAATCATCAAATCAATATCATAATTACGTTAGACAATTGCTTTTTTATTTACATTATAACATCAAAACCAATTATAAAATCAATAAAAAATCTTACGCTATGCAAGTAATAATAGGGGACAAAGAGTATTTCAGGGGCATTTCACAGGTAAAGTATGAAGGCTTGGAAAGCGACAACCCGCTCTGCTTCCGCTGGTACGATGAAAACCGGGTGGTCGGAGGCAAAACACTCAAAGAACACCTTCGCTTTGCCTGTGCTTACTGGCATTCCTTTGTCAACGAAGGCTCCGATCCCTTTGGCCCCGGCACCCACCTCTTTGAATGGAATACAAAAGAAGACGCCGTTGAAAGAGCCAAAGACAAAATGGACGCTGCTTTTGAGTTCATCACTAAAATGAACATTCCCTTTTACTGCTTCCACGACGTAGATGTGGTGGATTATGTTCAGGATGTAAAGGAAAACGACCGCCGCCTGCAAACGATGGTTGACTATGCCAAACAAAAGCAAGAAGAAAGCGGTGTAAAGCTGCTTTGGGGCACGGCTAATGTGTTCTCTAATCCCCGTTACATGAACGGTGCTTCCACCAACCCCGACTTTGGCGTGCTCTCTCATGCCGCCGCACAGGTAAAAGGCGCCATTGATGCCACCATCCAGCTCGGTGGTGAAGGCTATGTGTTCTGGGGCGGAAGAGAAGGCTACATGACCCTTTTGAACACCGACATGAAGCGTGAAAAAGAACACCTCGCCCGCTTTCTTCACACGGCCAAAGACTATGCAAGAAAGAATGGTTTTAAGGGCACCTTCCTAATTGAGCCCAAACCAATGGAACCTACCAAGCACCAGTATGATTATGACTGTGAAACGGTCATTGGTTTCTTACGCCAATGGAATTTACTCGATGACTTTAAGATCAACATTGAAGTAAACCATGCAACGCTTGCCGGTCATACCTTTCAGCATGAGATGCAGGTAGCAGCCGACGCCGGTGTGCTGGGCTCGCTGGATGCCAACCGCGGTGATTATCAGAATGGCTGGGACACCGATCAATTTCCCAACAACATCAATGAATTAACCGAAGCCATGCTTGTATTTTTAGAAGCGGGTGGCTTGCAGGGCGGTGGTATTAATTTCGACGCAAAAATCAGGAGGTCTTCTACTGACCAGGCAGATTTATTCCATGCGCACATTGGCGGCATGGATACATTTGCAAGAGCCTTGATTACAGCAGATGCCATTCTCCAGAAATCGGATTACAGCAAACTGCGTAAGGACAGGTATTCCTCTTTTGACATGGGCAAAGGAAAAGAGTATGAAGAAGGAAAGCTATCGTTCGAAGACCTTCACACTTATGCCATTGAACAAGGTGAGCCGAAAACGATTAGCGGAAGACAGGAATACATGGAAAACATCATCAACCGGTTCATTTGATTAAATAATTAAGATTGAACATTGAATGATATTTTTGAAGCAATAACGACTTTTGTTTTTGCCCATATTTTTACCTGTAAAATATTCGATCTTACCCATTACTTATTCATTTCATTATGCTACTACTTGGTATAGACGTGGGCACTTCGTCCATCAAAGTTTCCGTTGTTGATGGCGCTACGCATCAAACCCTTGCATCGGCACAATATCCTGATGTAGAACGCGAAATCATTTCGCTTAAACCGGGCTGGGCAGAACAATCGCCCGAACAGTGGTGGAAAGACGTGAAAGAAGCCATCAAAAAAGTGAATGGCTCGGGCAGGTATAACAAAGGCGATATTGGAGCCATTGGCATCTCTTACCAGATGCATGGTTTGGTTTTACTTGATAAAGAAGGGGCAGTGCTGCGCAACAGCATCATCTGGTGCGACAGCCGTGCGGTTGCTTATGGCGAAAGAGCTTTTCAAAATATCGGCAAAAACAAATGTTTGCACGATTTGCTCAATTCACCGGGTAATTTTACGGCTGCAAAATTAGCCTGGGTAAAAGAAGCTGAACCACAGATTTTTGAAAAGATTGATAAGGCAATGCTTCCCGGCGATTTCATCGCGCAGCGATTAACAGGAAACATTACTACAACACCATCTGCGCTGTCGGAAAGCATCTTGTGGAACTTTAGGGAGAACAAACTGGCGACAGAAGTAATGAATGAATTTGGGTTTGATAATGCCATCATTCCAAACATACAAAATGTATTTTCTGAACACGGAACCTTAAGCGAAGAAGTAGCAGCAGAACTGTCGTTGAAAAAGGGCATTCCTGTTACTTATAAAGCCGGCGATCAGCCTAACAATGCGCTATCATTGAATGTGCTTCAGCCGGGTGAAGTAGCCGCAACAGCAGGCACTTCAGGTGTGATTTATGGCGTTAGCAATGCACTTACCTACGACCCGCAAAGCCGCGTCAACAGCTTTGCGCATGTAAATCATAGCAATGATGAAACAAGAGTAGGTGTTTTGCTTTGCATCAATGGCACAGGCATACTCAACAAGTGGGTAAAGACTATTACCAACAGCCCATCTTATCCGCAAATGAACGAAGCTGCCGGTGCTGTTGCGCCCGGCAGCGATGGCTTGCTGATATTGCCTTTTGGCAATGGCGCCGAACGAATGCTAAACAACCGAATGGTAGGTGCCCATATACTTGATATAGGTTTGAATAAACATACCAGCGCGCACATTTATCACGCAGCGCAGGAAGGCATTGCTTTCGCCTTTCGTTATGGACTGGATATCATGCGCAGCAATGGAATGCAGCCTGTGGTGATACGTGCAGGCAAAGCCAACATGTTTTTGAGCCCCGTGTTTTGCCAGGCGTTTGTTAATGCAACCGGCGTGTCTGTTGAGTTGTACGATTGCGACGGAAGTGTAGGCGCAGCTATTGGTGCAGGCATTGGCGTTGGTTATTTTAAAAATCCATCTGATGCTTTTGCCAACCGGAAAGTGCTCAACATCATTCAACCTTCACTAACAAGCTTGTACAACGAGCTTTATGAAAAATGGAAAACATTGCTTCAAAGGCATTTGAGTGAGTAAAAAAACAGAAGAATCAGCAGCTATAAGTTAAGGCATTACAACCCAATGAAGAGATACAAAGCTTGCAGTTCTTAACTATAAAAATGAACAAAACCAAACAACAAGCCAGCCTAAGCCAGCCTTTGATGGAACAAACGATGCGCTGGTTTGGACCGAATGATCCGGTTGCGTTATCATTTATCCGGCAAGCCGGATGTACGGGTGTTGTTACAGCTTTGCATCACATTCCGGTGGGCGATGTTTGGGAAACGGAGGAAATTAACCAACGAAAAAAAGAAGTAGAAAGTGCCGGCATGACGTGGACTGTAATTGAAAGCCTGCCTGTGCATGAAGACATCAAAAAACAAACCGGCAACTATCTTCATTACATCAACAATTACAAACAAAGTCTTCGCAATGTGGCTGCCTGCGGATTGAAAGTGGTAACCTACAATTTTATGCCTATCCTCGATTGGATGCGCACGCATATCTCTTATTCTTTACCCGATGGAAGCAAAGCTTTGTATTTTGAACGAACTGCATTTATTGCTTTTGACCTGTTTTTATTGCAGCGACCCAATGCGGCAAACGACTACAACAGAGAAGATATTGAAAAAGCAAAGCACCGTTTTAGTAGCATGACTGATGAAGAAAAAGAAGTGCTTTACACCAATGCTTTATTGGGCTTGCCCGGCAGCGAAGAGAGATTTACAAAAGAACAGATTCTTGCAGCTCTCAAAACCTACGAACACATTACTGCAAAAAAATTGAAGGAACACTTGTTTTATTTTTTGCAGCAAATTGTGCCGGTTGCAGAAGAAGTAGGTTTGAAAATGGCAATCCATCCTGATGATCCGCCCTACCCGATTCTTGGTTTGCCACGCATTGTAAGCACCGAAGAAGATGCAAAAGAATTGCTGGCGGCTGCTCCCTCTCCTGCCAACGGCTTGTGCTTTTGCACGGGTTCATTTGGGGTAAGAAAAGACAACGATTTGGTGGAGATGATACAACGTTTTGGCGATCGTATTCATTTCCTTCACCTCCGTAATACCAAACGCGATGCGGAAGGCAATTTTTACGAAGCCGATCACTTACAGGGCGATACTAACATGTATGCTGTGGTAAAAGAAATTGTACGCCTGATGCAAAAGCGGGGCACATCTATTCCAATGCGTCCGGATCATGGTCATCAGATGTTAGATGATTTATCAAAAAAAACATATCCCGGTTATTCGGCAATCGGCAGGTTGAAAGGGCTTGCTGAATTAAGAGGTTTGGAATTGGGTATCGTTGGAGCAATACAAGAATAAGACTCGCTGTTGTTTACACTTTTGGTTTTAGCTGATTTTTCTGATTGAATACAATTCATAACTTGAATGCATGATAGGCAATCAACTTTTTTATAAAAGCAAAAAAGCATTGAAAAAATCAATGCTTTTTGGGCGGACTGGACGGGACTCGAACCCGCGACCTCTGCCGTGACAGGGCAGCATTCTAACCAACTGAACTACCAATCCTCTTGTTCACTTTCGGGGCTGCAAATATAAGCGCAAACATTTTTTATCAGCAAATCTTTTCTACCTTTATTTTTACCTTCTATTTATTGAAAAACAGTATGCCACAATATCCTAACAGACAGTTTCTTGATTTTGAACAACCGATAAAAGACTTGTATGAACAAATTGATGGAACCAAAAAGCTGGCAGCTAAAAATCCAAAAATTAACTACGATTCTACGCTTGAACAATTGGAACATTCGATAATAGAAAAACGAACTGAAATAACGGAACACCTAACGCCCTGGCAACGGGTGCAATTGAGCCGGCATCCCGACCGACCGTACACTCTAAAATACGTTGAAAAGATGACGACCAACTTTGTTGAGTTGCACGGGGATAGAAACGTGCGCGACGACAAAGCGATGGTGGGCGGTTTTGCAGAATTGGATGGCGAAACGGTGATGATCATTGGTCATCAAAAAGGGGCAAATACAAAGCTGCGTCAGCTCCGCAATTTTGGCATGGCAAATCCCGAAGGTTATCGCAAAGCTTTGCGCTTAATGAAGCTGGCAGAGAAATTCAACAAGCCTGTTATAACAATGATTGATACACCAGGTGCTTTCCCCGGAGCCGAAGCTGAAGAACGTGGACAAGGCGAAGCTATCGCGCGGAACATTTATGAAATGATACGTTTGAAAGTGCCGGTCATTTGTGTGATCATTGGCGAAGGCGCCAGTGGTGGTGCATTGGGAATTGGTGTTGGCGATAAAGTGCTAATGATGGAGAACACCTGGTACACCGTGATTTCGCCGGAAAATTGCAGTTCCATTTTATGGCGTAGCTGGGAGAAAAAAGAAGTGGCGGCAGAACAACTGCATCTTACTTCAAAAGACATGAAGGGCTTTGGATTGGTTGACGAAATTGTGTCCGAACCTTTGGGCGGCGCACATTGGAATTACGACGAAGCCGCGCGATTATTAAAAGAATCAATCATCAAAGCATTGGGTGAAATTAAAAATATAAATGCTGAAGAGCGCATCAATAAGCGCATTGAAAAATTTGAAAAAATGGGCTTTTGGGAAGAAGTCTAACCAATGCCAACCAATTTTCATGCAAAACAAAACCTAATTATTAATGCGCAAAGTGATAACAGAAAATTTATCATCTGCACCTTTACTCATCACCGTAATATTATAATTGTTTTTACCTATTAATTTACCTGTAACATACATTGTTCCGCCCATTTCGCGCTGCGAAGTAATATTGCACGAAGTAATGCCGTTGTCGGTAAAAAAACTCTTTAGGGTAGAAGCTGCCTGTGCTTTGGAAACGCCTTTCATTTCGTTGCTGTTCGGCAGTTTTACATCAACACTGTTGTCGAAATATTTTGCAAACTCTTCTGCATTGGCGGCTTTTAAAGCAGCCACCATTTCGTCTTTATTTCCTTGCAAGGAGGTAAACGAAAACAGAGCAAAAACGGCTATCAATAAAAGTAAACGTTTCATCATAAAATTGTTTATCAAACTATTTTCTAAAATTACAATATCAAACCCATTGTTGGATGTTCATTCACAACAAGGGTTGCTCCCTCTAACTAAAATCATTAAGTTTTAACAAATGGAAAAGAAAGTAATTCTCATTATTATGGATGGATGGGGCTTGGGCAAAGTGTCTTCTTCCGACGCCATTCAACACGCCAATACGCCTTTTGTTTCATCGCTTTATAACAAATATCCCAACACCACTTTGATAACCTGCGGCGAAGCTGTTGGCCTGCCCGAAGGCCAAATGGGCAACAGCGAAGTAGGGCATCTCAACCTGGGTGCAGGCCGTATTGTGTACCAGGAATTGCAACGCATTAATGTTGCCATTCGCGATGCCGATTTTTTTACAAATGAAACTTTGCTCACTTCTATCCATACAGCCAGAAACAGCAACAAGCCTTTGCACCTATTAGGTTTAGTGAGTGATGGCGGCGTGCACTCGCACACATCGCACTTAAAAGCCATTACCACTTTGTGCGCACAGGAAGGTTTGAAAGAAGTATATATCCATGCGTTCACAGATGGCAGAGACACGGACCCCAAAAGCGGATTGGGTTTTATTTCAGATTTAGAACAGCATTTAGCCAAAACCGTTGGCGCCATAGCCACGGTGAATGGCCGTTACTATGCGATGGACCGGGACAAACGATGGGATAGAATAAAATTGGCGTATGATGCCATGGTAAATGCAAAAGGGGAAACAGCAACCGATGCAATTGAAGCCATCAAGCAGTCGTATGAAAAAGGAGTAACCGATGAATTTATACTTCCTACGGTGATAATGAAAGATGACAAACCTGTTGCAACCATACAGGACGGCGATGTAGCCATCTGCTTTAACTTCAGAACCGACCGTTGCCGCGAGATAACACAAGTGCTTACCCAACAGGACATGCACGAGTTGAACATGCACAAATTAAACCTTCATTATACTACCATGACGGAGTATGATAAGACGTTTAAAAACGTGCATGTAGTGTTTGAAAACGATAACCTCACCAATACTTTAGGCGAAGTGCTGATGCGCAATAACAAAAAGCAAATACGCATTGCTGAAACAGAAAAATATCCGCATGTGTCTTTCTTTTTTAGTGGTGGAAGAGAAGTGCCGTTTGAAGGCGAGGTGCGGTTGATGGTGCCTTCGCCAAAAGTGGCAACCTACGATTTGCAACCCGAAATGAGTGCGGTTGAATTAACCGAAAAATTGTTACCGGAGATTGAAGGCGAAACGGCGGATTTTGTTTGTTTGAATTTTGCCAATGCAGACATGGTTGGGCACACCGGCGTTTGGGAAGCGGTGATAAAAGCTGTTGAAACTGTGGATGCCTGCGTGCAGCGCATCGTTACTGCGAGCTTGCAACATGGCTATGATATATTGCTTACTGCCGACCATGGCAATGCCGATTATATGAAGAATGAAGATGGCTCGCCAAATACGCAACACTCGTTGAATCTGGTGCCCTTGTTTTTAATTAGCAACGAATTTAAAGGAACCTTGAAAAAGGGTAAGCTGGGTGACATTGCTCCTACCATTTTGCACATGATGAATCTTCCCATTCCAGCAGAAATGAAAGGGAATGTGTTGGTAAGTGAGTAGATTTCTGCCATTCGTATCGCTTTCATTTTTCTTAAACAGAAAATGCACGGAAACAAAACCTAATATGGGTAATGTTCTAAACGCATTTAATGAAACGCCACTTGTTTTCTTTTCTAAAATAACTCAGGTTCTTTATAGTTCCTGAATACTGCTTTTACATTCGTATATCAGTAAGACTAAAAATTAGTGGCAAGCAATTCTTTAAAGTACCAAATTTTAAACGGGTTAGGTTGTGGAATAATTAATGCCAAATAAAACCTTGCAATTGCTCTATCACCTAATGCAATAAATGAAAATGTTGTGCGGTAATTCTACCCAGTATTTCTAAAAAACATAAAAGCTAAAATGGAAAATAACAAATTAACCCTTGACCCAAATGACCCAAGGGTAATTCAGGCTAAAATTGCCGAACAAGAATTGTTTGACTTTTATAAAATCAAGGCAAAGGATCACTATATAAACTTACCTGAGCTTGGAATAAAAGTTAGAGTTTCCGAAATAGGAAGCGGTGAACCGGTTGTAATCGTGCCAGGCAATACAGGAGATGTTTTTCCACTTGCTTCTCTATTAGCCGAATTAAAGGGAAAAAGAATTTTTGCCATCAACAGACCCGGTGGCGGGTTGAGCGAAGGAATGAACCACAACTTAGTTGACATCAGGCAATTTGCCATAAATACTTTGGAAACAGTTTTTGAAGCACTCAATTTAGAAAATGTTGATATTGTTGCTCATTCTATGGGTGCACATTGGAGCACCTTGTTTGCAATGCAACACCCGAAAAGAGTACGGAAATTAGTCTTGTTAGGCAATCCCGGAAATATTATGGGTGGAAAACCACCATTAGCAATTCGCTTACTTGGATCGCCACTTTTTAGCAAAATGATCATTAAACTGATGCGGCCAAAAGACAAAAGCAAAGCTTTGAATACTCTCACCAGGATGGGGCATTCAAAAGCATCGTTAAACAAACAACCATATCAGCTGGGCGATGCATATTATTTTTTCAGGTTGTTACCACATTATATTATTTCAGCAACCAGCATGTTAGAAAACGTTATGCCTGCAATTAACGCGTCCCAGCTAAAAAACCTGTTACAACCAACTGCACTCCTCTTAGGTACGAATGATAATTTTGCATCACAAAACTTAGGGCAGAAAATTGTTTCGGCAATGCCGAAGGGAATATTTTATTCGATTAAAGATGCAGGACATTTGCCATGGTTAGAAAGCCCTGAAGAATGCGGGCAATTAATACTTAATTTTCTTGCTAACTAATGTGGCAAAAACAACTACTCTAATAGGGTTTTGCAATATGCCGGTTCAACGAACAGAACTCATCTTCAGCAAAGAAAGTACTATTTTCATTACATCACATTTCCCTGGTCTGTATCACTTAACTGCAATTTTTGTTGGAAAGATTTCATAGCACAATTTATAAGAACGCAGTCTTCCAGACATCACAAATCATAAATCAAAAATCAGCAATCCTCTTATTATATTTGGGTTGTGAGCATCGCAACTTCAACTACAAATTTGCACAAAACCAAAGGGTATCAAATTATACAGCAATGGCTTGCTGCCAAAGGCTTTCAGCCATTTTCATTTCAGGAAGAAACCTGGAAAAATATCATCGAAAGTAAAAGCGGCCTGGTGAATGCGCCAACAGGTTGCGGCAAAACCTTTTCTGTATTTCTGGGCGCCTTGATTCAGTTCATTAACGAGCACCCGAAAGATTATCAAACAAAGAGAAAAAACGGCTTGCAACTCTTGTGGCTTACACCTTTGCGTGCGCTTGCCAAAGACATTGGTCGTGCGATGGAAGAAGTGATGCTTGAACTGGGAATGCAATGGCAGATTGGCATTCGCAATGGCGATACCGATGTGAATGAACGGCAAAAACAAAAACGAAATATGCCCGAAGTGCTCATCATCACGCCGGAAAGTCTGCATTTGTTTTTGGCACAAAAAGGCTATCCTGAAACGTTTAAAACATTGCGCACCATTGCAGTGGATGAATGGCACGAATTGGTTGGCAGCAAACGCGGAGTGTTGGTTGAATTGGCTTTATCGAGAATCATTAACTGTAAGTTGACAGTTGATAGAACTGAGATGACAGAGATAAGACAGCCGTCATCTGTCAACTCACATCTGTCAACTCTATCCATCTGGGGAATCTCCGCAACCATTGGTAACTTAGAACAGGCAAAAGATGTGCTGCTATATCCGCTGATTAATTCAGTGCATTATGAAGGTGTTGATGAAAGTGTAATTGTAAAAGCATCATTAGACAAAAGAATTGATATAGAATCCATCTTGCCGGATGAAATAGAAAAATATCCGTGGGCCGGGCATTTAGGTTTAACACTTGCCAATAAAATTATACCCATTATAGAAGAAAGTACCACTACATTAATCTTCATCAACACACGTGGTATGAGCGAGCGATGGTATCAAAAGCTGCTCGACATTGCACCTCAGTTTGCCGGAGCCATTGCTTTGCATCACGGCAGTATTGAACATGAATTAAGAGTGTGGGTAGAAGAAGCTTTGCACGTAAAAAAGCTGAAGGCAGTTGTATGCACGGCAAGCCTTGATCTGGGCGTTGATTTCCGTCCGGTTGATACGGTTATTCAGGTTGGTTCGCCAAAAGGTGTTGCGCGGTTTCTGCAACGTGCAGGTCGCAGTGGGCACGGCCCTAGTGAAGTAAGCAAGATTTATTTTTTACCAACGCATTCATTAGAATTGGTAGAAGCAGCGGCGTTAAAAGATGCCATCCAGCAACACAATATTGAAAGCCGCGAGCCGATGATGCTTTGCTTTGATGTGCTTACACAATACGTTTGCACCATTGCCATTGGTGAAGGTTTTTATGCTGATCAATTATTTAATGAAATCAAATCAACACATTGTTTTAGCGAGATAACAAAAAGCGAGTGGCAACAAATCCTGTATTCGGTAACAAGTGGCGGCAATGCGTTGCAACAATATGATGAATATAAAAAAGTAGAAATAGAAAGTGATGGTTTGCACAGGATAAAAAACCGCAGAATTGCCATGCGGCACCGGATGCACATTGGCACCATTGTAAGTGATGCCATGCTGAAAGTAAAGCTGTTGGGCGGCGCTTATGTGGGCATGATCGAAGAAGGTTTTATCAGCCGGTTAGAGCCGGGCGATGTGTTTGTTTTGGCAGGAAAAGTTTTAGAACTCATTAGCATTAAAGACATGACGGCGATGACTAAAAAATCAACGTCGAAAAAAGCACTTGTACCGAGCTGGAACGGTGGCAGGATGCCGCTTTCAGCCAATTTAGGTGTAATGCTACGAAAGGCTTTCAACAGTGCTTTATCAAAGAAGGCAAAAGCAATTGAGATACGCGTTTTGCAGCCTCTATTCGAATTGCAAAAAGAATTATCACACATTCCAAGAGAAGGTGAATTGTTGATAGAACAAATAGAAACGCGGGATGGTTTTCACCTCTTTGTTTATCCATTTGAAGGCAGGCTTGTGCACGAAGCGATGGCAGCATTACTTGCCTTTCGCATCAGTAAAATCAAACCAATTACTTTCTCCATCGCCATGAATGATTATGGCTTTGAATTGCTGAGTGATCAACCCATTCCGGTTGACGACAGCAATGTGTACGATTTGTTTTCGACCAATAATTTGCTTCGCGATATTCAGCAAAGTGTGAATAATATTGAGATGGCGCGAAGAAAGTTCAGAGACATTGCGGTGATTGGTGGTTTGGTGTTCCAAGGTTATCCCGGCGAACAGAAAAAAGCAAGACATTTACAGGCTTCTTCTTCGCTTCTGTTCAATGTGTTTTATGAATACGATCCGAATAATCTGTTATTGCGGCAAGCTTACCAGGAAGTGCTTGATCAGCAAATGGAAGAAGTAAGATTGCGCGCTGCATTGACCCGAATTCAAAGTGAAAACATTGTTCTTACTTTTCCGCAACGATTGACGCCGTTTTGTTTTCCTATTAAAGTTGACAGCATGCGCGAAACATTGACTTCCGAGAAACTGGAAGACAGAATTCAACGCATGCAGGCACAATTGGAAAAATGGTAGTTTGTCGTCGTCATTCCGCAATTGTCCTCAACACAATGACAAAAATTATAATCAAGTTAGCGAGGGCTTTGTGCGGAATCTGATGACTGAACAAAAATTGCAGTTTGGTAAAAGGAAGAAGCTAATAACTAATAACTTGTTCATACTATTAAGAGCAGATTCCGCGCAAAGCCGCCTGCAACATTGATTAATGTGCAAAACCAAACGGCGGCATTTGCGGAATGACGTCGTCATTCAACATTCTTACAACTTGATACGCTATCTAGCTTTTCAACAAAAAATAAATTCCAATAATTGTTCTATCTTTCAAACCGGAAATCATTTGTATTTCACACTCTTTATCCATGCAACCAAAACGATTGTTCCTTATTGCTGCCGTATTGCTTATTGGCAAACTTTATTCTCAGCCAATCAATACGATATCTTATAAAAACTATCCGGTTGACAGGTCGGTAAAAGAAGACAGCAATCTTATCAAATTGCTTCAGCCCTTTAATGATAGTCTGAGCCGTTACATGAATGAAGTAATTGGCTTTTGCAATAAAGCATTGTATAAAAAACAACCCGAATGTGCCTTGGGAAATTTGATGGCTGATGCCATGAAAGTGTATGCAGCCAAAGCCTTCAAAACCAATGTAAATGCGGCTTTTATAAATTTTGGTAGCATTCGTTCATATCTGCCTAAAGGAGAAATCACACGGCGAACAATTTACGATCTGATGCCTTATGACAACCTCATTGTTCTGCAACAAGTAAATGGAAATACTCTTCGCCAATTGCTCGATTTGTTTGCTTTCAAAGGCGGCTGTGCATGTTCAGGTATTAGGATGACAATCAAAAATAAAAGAGCCGCAGATTTTAGTGTCAACAATGCTCCGTTGAACGATACCTCCGTTTATACGATTGCTGTTTTAGATTATCTCGCCAACGGCGGCGATGGTTGTACAATGCTGAAAAATATGGCAAAACAAAACAGGAACATCTTGTATAGAACTGCTTTGACAGAGTACATACAAACGTTTACAAATGACGGGAAACCAGTAACTGCAAACATTGAAAATCGCATCACAAATGCTGATTAACAGAAGATGTTTTTTACAACAAACTATGTTGTCTGCAGGTGCATTTACAACTTCATTTTTGTTATCAAAAAAAGAAACAAAAGTCAACGAAGAAGAACAGCAAATTGTGATTCTTCATACCAATGATATGCACAGTCACATTGAGCCATTTCCTATGGATGGAAGTGCCAATCAAGGTCGCGGCGGAATGGCTGCACGTGCGCAAATCATCAATGAAATTAGGGGCAAAAACAAACATGTTTTATTGCTGGATGCCGGCGATATTTTTGGCAATACACCCTGTTTTGAAATGTTTCAAGGCGAGCCTGAAATAAAAGCGATGAGCACAATGAAATACGATGCTGTAACAATTGGCGAACAAGATTTGTTAGGGGGCATTGATAACTATGCAAACCTTATCAATCGCTTTGCAAATTTTTCGGTTTTGATTTGCAATTATGATTTTAGTAACACATCTTTCCAAAACAAAAGCTTGCCATATAAAACATTCAAAAAAGGAGATGTAAAAATTGGCGTAACCGGCGTGGGCATTGAATTACAGGGCTTGATAGCAGATGATTTATACTGCAATGTAAAGTATCTCAACCCTATCGAAAATGCAAACAGAACTGCAGATATTTTAAAACGAAAGGAAGGGTGCGATTTGATCATCTGTTTATCGCATTTGGGTGATAAATACAATAACGAACAAGTAAGCGATGAAATATTGGCAAAAGAAAGTTATGATATTGATTTAATTATTGGCGGACATACACATCGCTT
The DNA here is from genome assembly GCA_965277535.1 of Ilyomonas sp. Taxonomy (GTDB): domain Bacteria; phylum Bacteroidota; class Bacteroidia; order Chitinophagales; family Chitinophagaceae; genus Ilyomonas. Next base: position 831,179 of record OZ255825.1, read on the forward strand.
TTTTACCGAACCTCGTAAATATATAAATAAACGAGGTAAAGAAATAATCGTCAATACAGCAGGTTGGGCAGGAATGCAATTGGGAAGATTGGATTATAATTTGCTTAAAAAAGGAAAAAAATTTTTAGATACAAAATCAATACTCATTGAAAAAAAATATGAAGATTAAAAATTTTTTTTTCAACAAAAAGGGTAGAAATTCGTCCTCCTGTCCTAAAAATTTTTGTTAGCCCAAACGAAAAATTTTTTGAACAGCTTACTAACGAAACTTATTTTTTAACTGTGTAAACCGGGTTGCCTTCTCAATATGACTACTACTACGACTACAACTGCAGAAGCGATATGGAATAACTGTTTGAAAATAATAAAAGATATTGTAGAATGGCAACATTTTAAAACCTGGTTTGAACCCATCAAAGCAATTGAATTAAAAGGCAATGTGTTACTCATTCAGGTTCCCAGCCAGTTTTTTTATGAGTATTTAGAAGAACATTATGTAACGCTTCTGGCAAAAATTTTAAAGCGCGAATTAGGAAAAGAAGCTCGTTTGGAATATCGGATTATGGTAGATAGTGGCAATAAAGGCCGCAATGGTTCAATGGATGTTTCGGCTTCTTACGGTAAAGTTTATACCAATAACGAAATGGATTTCCCCTTGGTAATTAACAATCCCGTAAAAAATCCATTTGTCATTCCGGGTTTAAAAAAAGTACAGATTGATCCGCAGCTCAATCCTTCCTATGTTTTTGATTCATTAATTGAAGGCGATTGCAATCGTGTAGCTCGTCGTGCCGGCAAAACCGTGGCTGAAAAGCCAGGTGCCAGTTCTTTCAATCCGCTGGTTATTTATGGCGGCGTTGGTTTGGGCAAAACGCATTTGGCACAGTGCATTGGCAACGAAGTAAAAAAGCTCAATCCCAATAAAATTGTGTTGTATGTAAGTAGTGAAAAATTCATCAATCAATTCCAGGATCATAGCCGGAACAACGCCATCAACGATTTCATTCATTTTTATCAGTTGATTGATGTCTTGATTATTGATGATGTACAATTTTTCAATCGCGCAGAACGCAGTCAGGACGCGTTCTTTGCTATATTCAATCATCTTCATCAAAGCGGAAAACAACTGGTGTTAACATCTGATAAACCACCGAAGGATTTAGACGGTTTGCAGGAACGTTTGTTAAGCCGTTTTCGTTGGGGGTTAAGTGCCGATTTAGCAATGCCGGATTATGAAACGCGCATTGAAATTTTGGAACGCAAAATGAAATCTGATGGCTGCGACATGCCCATCGAAGTGATTAAATACATCGCTTATAACATTACTACCAATGTGCGTGAACTGGAAGGTGCTTTGATTTCGTTGCTGGCACAATCATCATTAAACAAACGCGACATTGATGTTGAACTTGCCAAGAAAGTGCTGCGCAATTTTGTAAAAACAAGCAACAAAGAAATTACTATTGATACCATTCAAAAAATGGTGTGCGAATACTTCGATGTACCTTACGATAAGCTGTTGCAAAAAACCCGTAAACGCGAGATTGTACAGGCGCGACAAATCACGATGTACCTTGCTAAATCGTTCACCAAAAATTCATTAAAAACAATAGGTGAGCATTTTGGCGGACGCGATCATACTACCGTAATTCACAGTTGCCAAACCGTAAAAGATTTAATGGACACAGATAGTTTGTTTAAAGAAAATGTAATTGAACTCACACAAAAAGTGCAACTCGCTTCTATGTAATGAAGCAGCTTTTGGTTTTGCCCGAAAAATAAACAAGCCAACTTCAACAAAACAATTTTTTCTATAAAAACAGAACAGGCTGCCACAACGGGCAGCCTGTTTTTACTAACAGAAAACCTACCTACCATTTTTACCAGCCGCGATTATCACGATCACGATGTTCAAATTTATCATCACCACGATCAAATTTATCATCATGGCGATCAAACCTGTGGTCATGGTCATAAGCCATATCAGGACGAGGGCCACCATAATTTCTAAATCTTTCTACATGAAAACGGTTTTCATTCCATACATCAAAACCATAATGGTTCACAACAAAGCGAGGCTGATTATCTAACCAAATGTAGCGTGGCAAACGATAAGAAGTTGTCCAGGCACCCTGAAACGGATAAATGTATTGCCGCGTTTCAAAACTATAATACACATTACTTTGCGGATAGTAATAAAACGATTGCTGCCTGTTGTCTCTGCAATCATTTCCTTGTTGCTGATAAGGCGCATTATAACCACCGTCGTACTGTGCAGAGGCATTGTTACTGGTAAAAACAAACGCAGCAACAATAACGATTGTGTAAAAAATTGTTTTCATAATTGAACGTTTTAATTGCATGTATTGACGTGATGAAAACAATGATGTAAAATGGCTCTGCTCTCTTTAACATTTTACTGCTTATTTTTTCTTGCTTTAATATTGCAGTAAAAGCAGTGGTTCTGTGTTGATGAAATAAGCTTTGTTTTTGTCTCATTTTTTTAATTACGCATACAGAAAAAAGGGCAAAAACAAAAACACGCAAACGATAAAAAAGAGAGTTCAAGAGCAATGTAAAAAATAAGCTTAAAGTTGCCTTTCATCAATCACAATTCGTGAAAGTGTAGTATATTTAAAGGATAACAAAAAAGAGAGCACAGATAGATAATGGCAAAAAATTTATTGATAGTAGAATCGCCTGCAAAAGCAAAAACAATTGAAAAAATTCTGGGTGATGATTTTGAGGTGAGGAGCTGTTATGGTCATATCCGCGATTTGGAAAAAGATGATATGGGCATTGATATCAAACACGATTACAAACCCCGCTACATAGTACCCGAAGACAAGCAAAAAGTGGTGAAGGAACTGAAGCAGGTAGCTAAAAAATCTGGCGAAGTATGGCTGGCAACGGATGAAGACCGTGAAGGCGAAGCTATCAGTTGGCATTTGTGCGAAGTGCTGGGTTTAGACCCTTTAACTACGAAGCGGATTGTGTTTCACGAAATCACAAAGCCTGCCATTAAAAAAGCAGTTGCACAGCCACGGCTTTTAGATATGAATCTCGTAAACGCACAGCAGGCAAGACGTGTGCTGGACAGAATTGTGGGCTTTGAATTAAGCCCTGTGCTGTGGCGCAAAATCAGTATGCGCAACTCGTTAAGCGCAGGCCGGGTGCAGAGTGTAGCCGTAAGATTAATTGCAGAACGGGAAAGAGAAATCAATGCGTTTAAGGCCATTTCTTCCTTTAAAATTGAAGCCATTTTTTCCGCTCCTGATGCGGCTGGCAAGCCGGTGAATTTCATCGCCGAAGGCGACAAACAAAAAAATGAAGAAGGTGCACAAGCCTTTTTGCAAAGCTGCAAAGGTGCCGTTTACACTGTAAAAGATGTGCAGGTAAAGCCAACAAAAAAATCACCTGCTGCGCCGTTTACAACATCTACTTTACAACAGGAAGCGAGCCGCAAGTTGGGCTATGGCGTAAGCAAAACGATGCTGCTTGCACAGAAGTTATACGAGAATGGACACATCTCTTATATGCGTACTGATAGCGTGAGTTTGAGCGAAACAGCAATGCAGGACATTGAAGCAAGAATCAGCAGCCAGTATGGTAAAAATTATGTGCAGCAACGCAAACACAAAAATAAAAATGAAAATGCACAGGAAGCGCACGAAGCCATTCGCCCCACTTACATGAATAACACCACGGTGAATGATGCCGATGCAAAGCGCTTGTACGAACTGATTTGGAAACGCACAATGGCTTCGCAAATGGCAGATGCGCAATTGGAAAAAACGATTGCAAAAATCAATGTGTCAACCAACGGCGCGGACTTAACTGCGGAAGGCGAAGTGCTGAAATTTGATGGCTTTTTGAAAGTGTACATGGAAGGCAGAGATGACGATGATGAAAATAATGATGAAAACAAAGAAGGCATATTGCCACCGTTGCAAAAGGGGGTGAAGCTTTCGTTCAGAGAAATGAAAGCTGTAGAACGCTTTACCCGCGCGGCTCCCCGATACACCGAAGCTTCGCTGGTAAAGAAGCTGGAAGAGTTGGGCATTGGTCGTCCGTCAACTTATGCTCCTACCATATCAACCATTTTGAAAAGAGGTTATGTAGAAAAGCGCGATAAAGAAGGTATAAAACGTGAGTATCGCGTGTTGGTTTTGAAGAATAATGATATTTACAAAACAAGAGAAAGTGAGAACACCGGTGCTGAAAAATCGAAGCTCTTTCCAACGGATCTGGGTTTAGTGGTTACCGATTTTTTAAACCAGCATTTTGATGACATTATGGACTATGGTTTCACCGCAAAAATTGAAACCGAGTTTGATGAGATTGCCAACGGCAAAGAGAAGTGGACAAAGATGGTTGATGATTTTTATCAACCTTTTAAAACGGATATTTCCAACACTTTGGAAACAGCTCAACGTGCCAAAGGCGAGCGTGAATTGGGCGTTGATCAGGCGAGCGGAAAACGGGTAACGGCGCGCATTGGAAGGTTCGGACCCATGGTGCAAATTGGCGAGACTACCGATGAAGAAAAGCCGCGTTTTGCAAAGCTGAAAGCGGCACAAAGCATTGAAACCATTACGCTGGAAGATGCGTTGGAACTGTTTCGCCTGCCACGTCATTTAGGACTGTTTGAAGGCAGTGAAGTAACGGTAAATGTGGGACGCTTTGGCCCTTACATTGCACACGATCAAAAGTTTTATTCGTTATCCAAAGAACAGGACCCGTACAGCATTTTGCTGGAAGAAGCAGCCCCCATTATTGAAGAAAAGCGCAAAGCAAAAGACGACCGAACCATCAAATTGTTTGAGAAAGAAAAAATACAAATTTTAAAAGGACCTTACGGACCGTACATCAAGCAAGGCTTGCGCAATTATAAACTGACTAAAGAGCAACAAGAACGCGCATCGCAGCTTACCATTGAAGAAGTAAAAGCGATTATGGATAATTTAAAAGCGAACCCGCCGAAAAAAGCTCCTAAAAAAAAGAGTAAAAAAAGCGCATAGATTTTTTGCATAAAACCAAAAGGGAGCATAGAGAAGCTTTTTCTCTATGCTTGTTTGTTTTTTTCACAAATCTGTATAACTTTCTTGCAGAAAAAACAAAAGCAGAACGTACTTTGTATGAGAAGATTGATGCACGAAACGAAAGAAATAACAGCCTTGTTTTCTCTGTTGGACGATCCTGATGAGGAAGTGTTTTCAACCGTGTCGGAGCGGATTGCAGATTACGGTAAAAACATCATTCCTAACCTCGAATCGCTCTGGGAGACTACGCTTCGCGAAGAAGTGCAGGCGCGCATCGAAATGCTCATTCACAAACTGCATTACAAAGACCTTACTTATGATCTTCAGCAATGGAACAGCAGCGCGTATAACGACTTGCTGTTTGGTACTTTGCTCGTTGCCAAATTTCAATATCCCGATTTGCAAACTACGCCTGTGTTACAGGAGATAGAAAAAATACGGCGCAACATTTGGCTTGAACTGAATAGTTTTCTCACGCCGCTCGAACAGGCAAATGTGCTCACCAGCATTGTTTACAATTACTACAATTTAAAAGGCGTTGAAGTTGCCTATACCAACCCCGACGATTTTTTGCTTCACAAAGTGCTGCAAAGCAAGCGGGGCAACGCTTTGTCGAACGGTTTGTTATACTTAGTACTGGCAGCTTTGCTTGATATTCCGGTGAAAGCCATCAATGTGCCCAAGCATTTTGTTCTGGCTTTTTTTAAGCCTGAATTTGACGCCGCTTTGCACAAAAGCAATCCGCAGCAATACATTTTGTTTTATGTAGATGCCACCAGTGGCCAGGTGTTTACACACAAAGAAGTTGAATTGTATTTCAAACGCATTTCGGTGCCACCAACGCCCTTTTATTTTCGCCCGCTTTCCAACAAGCGCATCATTCAATTGTTGATTGAAGAACTCGCCAAATGCTTTACCGATGCGCATGTTGCTTATAAAAAAGAAGAACTGCTGAAACTGGCGTCATTATTGGATTGAAGCAGCCAATTTGTAAAATCTCACTTTTTATGATTGCAAACATTGGTATGAGCGAAGAGCAAAAAGGGGCTTCCGCTTAAATATTGCAACGCATGTTGGCCAACCAATATGTTTTATACACAAAAACAAGAAACTATCACTGGAACGTAGAAGGTCCGAGCTTTTTACAAATGCACGAATTTTATGAGCGTTTGTACACCGAGCTGGAGGAAGGCTTTGATGAAGTAGCAGAACGCATCCGGCAGTTGGGTCATTATTCGGAAGGAAGGCTGAAAGACTTTTTAAGCATCACCGATTTGTTGGAGCAGGACTATCCGCACCATCAAAAAGAACAGGTTACCAATTTGTTGAACGATCATGAAACCATTATCCGTTTGCTTCGGCAGGATGTTGATAAATTAACGGATGAAATCAAAGATGCAGGCACTGCCGATTTTGTAACGGGCATTATGGAAAAACACGAGCAATGGGCCTGGTTTTTACGAAGCTATCTGAGCTGATTTTTGATTGACGATTGATAAGTATTGATTGATAAAAGAGCACTGCTAATGCAGTGCTCTTTTGTGTAAAACCAAATGCTTTAGTTGGATTAGCTTTGCAGCTTTATCATCATGCCATCATCGCCGTTTATTTCTATTTGCATTCCTGCTTACAAACGTACACACTACCTGCAACGCCTGCTGCAAAGCCTTGCAGAGCAGACCTTCACCAACTTTGAAGTGATCCTTTCGGATGATAGCAACGATGATTCTGTAAAAAATATAATGGCTCAGTTTGAAAATCGGTTTACATTAAAATATTGGCAAAACCAAACTTCATTGGGAACGCCGGCCAACTGGAATGCTGCTATTGGCAAAGCCAGTGGAGAATGGATAAAGCTGATGCACGATGATGACTGGTTTGCCACTCCTTCTGCCTTGCAACAATTTGCTGATGCAACGAAACAAGGCAATAAATTTATTGTTGCTAACTACAATAACATTGATGATAACAACAAAGTTTTATACAAGCCTTCACTTACGTATTTCAGAAAGAAAAGGCTGCTTCGCGAGCCGATGATTTTGCTTGCCAAAAACATCATTGGGCAGCCGAGTATTTGTATGGTGCATCGTTCCGTAAAAGCAAAATATGATGAGCGAATGAAGTGGCGCGTTGACATTGATTATTACATGCAATTGCTCTATTCTGAAAAAGATTTTACACAAATTGAAAATGTTCTTATCAACCTTGGAATTGGCAGCACGCAGGTTACGCATAGCTGTTTAAACGTGCCTGACGTTGAGCTACCCGAAGGTTGGCTGCTGTTGGAAAAATGGGGCATCAAGGCACTGAAAAATATTTTGGTTTATGATGCCTGGTGGCGCATTATCCGCAACACAAAAACGCGCAGCATTGACGCATTAAATCAATATGCATCGCCTTGGCCGGCGATGATTGAAAACATGGTTAAGAGGCAAAGTAAAATCAGTCCAACACGTTTACAAAAAGGTATTTTTTCTAAGCTGTATATGTTGATGAGTTATTGGGAAGATAAAAGAATACGTTGAAAAATCATTCATTTAGATTTCATATCTGCTTCATAAAGATAGCTTCTGAGAATACCATAAAATGTAATTTTTCGTTACTCTATTTGAAGAACTTTTTTATACTCAGAGCAAAACTTTTGATAGCTGAATTTTTGTATTGCGATTTCACGGCTCTTTACACCTAAAGTTTGTTGCAGGGAAGGATGATTGACAATAGTTTCAATATAAGAAGCGCCTTCTTTAATAATATTGCTTTCGCTTGTTGATTGAATCAAAAATCCGTTTACATTGTCTTGTATGTAATCAGGCAAAGCGTTGACAGCCGTTGTAATTATTATTTTGCCGCGCGCCATCATTTCCATCACCACAATTGGAAGTCCTTCAAATGACGAAGTCATTATCAAAACATCGCTGTTATTATAAATTCTTTGCAACACACTATCGTCTTTTACATTACCATAAAATGTGCAATAAGAAAACTCATTTATATCAATTACGTTTTCAACATCACCTACAAAACTAAAATGAACCGGTGTTCCTTTCTGATACAACAACTTAGCAATGGCTGCAACCAAATGAACCCTTTTTTGTGGCGAGCCCCTACCAATAAACACTACCTGTAGCACTTCGTTTTTTACAATATGCAATGGTGGAATATCAATTGCATTTTCAATAAAATAGAGACGCTGTAAGTAAGAAGTTGAAATACGGTTTTGCTTATATTGTTCCTCAACATCGCGCTTTAATTGCAGTGAACTAAACACTCTGACATCAATGTATTTGGCAAAACCAATACTATAATTTATCCATGTATCCAAATGACAAACTTCAATTTTGCGAACACTTTTTTTCAAGTGCGGAATGACCTTATAAAAGTAAATGCACTCGCCGCCCAACACTGCAACTTTAGGTTGTTGTTGAATCCAGGAAGCAATAACTCCTCTGTAAAATATGTTTACAAAATGATAGGCTTTGTTATCAATACGCTTGTGCAAATCAATCATTGTAATGCCGGTTTGCTGAAACCGTTCTAAAAACAAATTGTTCTTTGGTTTTTTTGAGAAAATAATAAGTGGTGAGAATGATTTTATACAGTTGGTAATATCAATATTTACTTTGGGAGAACCGCCAATATCAGCATTGGGAAAGAAAAGAAAAACGCGATGTTTTGTCGGCAACGGAAACAATTTTCCCCAGAATTTTCCTGCCATTACCAATGGAAATATTAGTAAACGTTCTAAAAATAATTTGGCCTTTAAAGATGAATACGTCATGATAAAGGATAATATTTTTTAAGCATTTTTCCAAAGTAACCGCTGTCGAAATGTATGTCCAAACTTTCAAACAATGGCTGTATTAAGGAAGTATCAATCTTTGGTACAGATTGTTTGTTGATCGTTGTAAACACAGCTTCTCTCATTAAAAAAGCTTCGATGTGCTTGATGATATATAAAACGGAATAATTGGTTGGATTGGCAATATTTACTATGGCATTTATAAATAAGTTTTGCTGAAGAATAGAATGGCAAACCGCAAACATATCATCAATATCAATCAGGTTGCGCTCAGCAGGATTGAACACAGTAAACGGCTGCTTGTTTTTTATTGCATTGATGAAAAAGTTAAGAAGCGTATGCTTGTTCTCGGTAAAGCCAATCGGGTTAGAAACACGAAAAATGGTGAAGCCGCCAGTATGTTTGGCAACCAGCGATTCCATTTGCAGTTTGTGCTGTACATAAAGCGAATAAATAAGACTTTCATCGTAAATACTGCATGTGCTAAAATAAATAAAACGCTTGCCAGCATTGAGTTTCTTGGCTTGCACCAGCAACTGTTTCTCCCTGTCAAACGCATCAGTATTTTTGGTAGCCGAATTGGAAACACCTGATGCAAAAATTACAAAACGGTTATCGTCTTTATACTCCTGAAAACGCGTTGCAATCATGCCGGAACCAACTACCATATAATCAATTTGCTTATAAAGAAAGCATTGTGTTTACTGCTTTGTGTGCAATATTAGCCCAATAAAAATATTCATAAAAAGAAGCTGGTGTATCAACCATACTATCAATGGTAAGAATAGCTGTAGCAAAAGCTTTCCAGTCATCATTTTCCACCACCTTCAGCTTCTGATTGATGTCGGGCGAATGAACGCCGGCAGCACCACTCTTTGTGCTTACTGCACTGCAATTGTAAGCCAACGCTTCCACCAGTTTTGTTTTGATACCGCCGCCTGCCACAACCGGATTGATGAACACATCAGCCGCTAAAAAAAACAGGCTTACATCTGGCACAAAGCCGGTGTAAATGATATTGATTGTTTCTATTTCAATTTGTTTTTGCACCTTTTCCGGCAGGTTTTTTCCACAAATAAAAATAGTATAGGCAAATGACGTTTGCTGTAACAGCAAAGGATTAATGTTCGCTAAAATCGCTTCTACTGCTTTCGTGTTGGGTGCATAACCTAAATCGCCATTGAACAATAAAATGGTGTTTGAAAAGGGCACATTGTATTGCTGGCATAAGTTTGTTTTTGCCCATATTTTTTTATCAAAAAAAGGTGCAGTTTTTTGATGAATGCCATACGTTAGTACATCGCATTTATGTTTGGCAACATGATATTTTTCTACTGCGAATTGCTTGTCATCATTCGTTATAAAAAAACTGAAGTCAGCTTTACAGTGCACCCAACCTTCATAACGCCACATTATTTTCCACCACCATTTTCGTAGTGTTTTAAAACGAACCGCTTCAATATTGTGTGAGCGAACCATCCATACAATGCCAGCATATCTTTTTAATAAAAACCCCAGCCAGCCCATGTAAGGATGTTCCATCAACAGGTGCGTAATGTTGTTCTGCTTGATAATCTTTCTAATCCTAAAAAAATAAAACGGATTGATGTAATGAAGCGGACTGGTATTGAATAACGGAATCAAACTGTAATGCTGAGCCAGCCTTGCATCGTTGCTGCTGGTTGATACAACGATGGTTTTGGCTAACAAACCAAGCTCTTTGTACAATTGCTCAATGGCTTTATGGCCGCCGTTTACAGCAGGAAGAAAACGATACGGTGCAATGCACAACAGGTTTATGTTTTGCTGTTTCAAAGCTCCAATTTTACACAGTTGGCGATGGATTGCGCTTCCAATACCAATACGCTGCTACTACAATACATAACAGTAAAATAAGATTGCCAACATAAATTAAGGTTTGCCCTGTATAAAAAGAGGATGGATGAAACTTGAATTCTATCTCGTGCTTTCCTGCCGGAACGGACATACCACGCAGCACATAATTTACTTTACAGTAAGGCGCCTCCTTTCCATCAATATAAGCCTTCCATCCTTTTGGATAATAGATCTCGCTGAACACTGCAAAACCGGCTGTATTGCTTTGCGAAGCATATTTTATATCATCATTATCGTAACTTACCAATTGTATTTTGCTACTGCTATCACTACCATTTACAGTGCCCGCAATGCTTTTGAAACTTGCATCTACAATCGCTGTGTCAGCAGGATTAAAATTGGAGAGCGCATTCATTTCGGCAGCAGCGCCATTTACATAATTGATTGCCTTAACAAACCAACATGCGCCCAGTGCAGTTTCGTTGCGTTGCACTGTAAATGTATTGGCTGCGTTGCCTTCAGGTGCTAAAAAATATTTAGCATCCAGCATGTTCAAGATAGGCAAGTTTAATTTTTGACTCAATTGATTTTCTATTAAATCCTGATAAATGCTCAGCTTCGCAGGATTGTAACCTCCAATGCAACGGTAATGATAAGCAGTGATAGATTCATTGTATCTGTCCGGTGACAAATTGAAAGTTCTGAAATGCGGATCTTTGTCGTTTTGCAAAGCCTGATAAGCTGTTGCATCTGTTGCCGTGCCGTGGAGTGTAAGATTGAAATTGGCTTCGTACGCATCTGGTTCTACATAGTTGGTATCGGTTAAATATTTGGTATCAACCTTCAACAATTCAAACGTGCTGATGACGGTTAATGCAATCACCACCACAATTGGTTTTACCCAATTTTTTATATACAAAAACAAAGCGCCTACCGTTATCAAAGCAAATACTAAGGCACGTAACAAGCCATCACTAAACATCGTTTTGCGTTCTGCAATCATACTGTTGTAAATGATGTTCGAAAAATCCTTGTTGTTGCCGGTTACCTGGCTCAAAATGCTTTTTGTTTGCTCATCATTCACACTTGTAAAATCATTTGTCAGATAAATTAAACCGATAAAAACAAACACGCCACCAACAGCGTATAAAATAGGTTTGAGCGATGCTGCTGCCTGCTGCCTTGTATCTTCAAACAATAATTTTTGCAAAGCCAAAACTGCCAGCAACGGAAACAACAATTGTGGAATAACCAGCGCAATGGTGGGCGCCCGGAACTTGTTGTAAAGAGGAAGATAATGAAATAAAAACTCGTTGAAGCCGGAAAGGTATTTGCCCGCTGCCATCAGCACCGAAAGCAAACAAGCAGCGAATATCCACCACTTTTGTTGCGGACTTACCACCACCATTCCGATAACAAACAGAATGCAAATAACAGCGCCTAAATAAACAGGGCCGGACGTTGAATAAATACCACCCCAGTATTTTGGCAGCGATTGGGCAAGCTGCTGTGCATTACTTTCAGGCACCCCTTTTTCAATTAACGTGTTGGCAACTTTGCTATCGGGATCAAAGGTTTCGCCGCTGCTTCCGCCAAATACTTCAGGCATTAAAAAAGTAAGAAATTCGGTTTTGCTCTGGCTGTATTGAAACGCGTAATCTTCATCTAAACCGGTTGTTTTCACGTCTTTCAAAGTGCCGCCGCTATTGTCTAACGTTTTACCGCCGCGCATGGTGTATTTTGAATATTCAGCCGTAGTTAATAAAACCAAAGCAGAATTGGCAACTGCTACAATGCCTGAAAAAAAGGCAAGGCTTCCTGCAATGAGCATGTGCTTCCACTGTTTTGTTTTCACCCATTTTATGATATAGGCAATCGTCATAATGGTGGCAATGAGAATAGAGTAATAATTGATTTGCGGATGGTTGGCAAACACCTCCAAACTGGCAAACAAAACTGTTGTTGCCAAACCTATGGCGTACTTCTTTTCATACAACCAATACAAACCTGCAATAAGGGCAGGCATGTAAGCAATAGCAAGCATTTTTGTATCATGTCCAACCGATATAATGACCGGATCGTAAGTAGAGTAAGCAAAGGCAAGTGAGCCTAAAATGGCAACGAGATAATTGGTTCGATAAGCAGTACAAAGCAGGTAAAAACAAAGACAGGCAAGAAAGAAAAAGTTGGCCGGCTTTGGCAAATTAAGTGTCAATATCATATTGACATACAACAGGGGCTGCACGTAATGCATGGCAATTTGATAATTGGGCATGCCGCTAAACAAATGCGTGTTCCAAAGTGGTGTTACGCCTGTTTTTTCCTGATGAGCCAATGCATCCTGTGCCATGCCGCGCCAGTGCACAACATCGGTTTGTTGCAGCACCTGGCCTTGTAAAGCAGGCTTGCAGTAAACGATGGCAATCAATGCAAAAACAACAATGGCTATTAGGTGAGGAAGGACTTTCTTCCACTGAAAATTCTTCATAGTTTATTTTCTCGTGGCGGCAAACCTAAAGCAAGTGCAACAGATGTCAAAAGATTAATAAAAGCATTTGGTTGAAGGAAAAACTAAAAATGATTTGAACCACTAAGACACGAAGGAATGAAGTTACACGAAGGCCACTTTTATTCTTCTTTGTGAGCCTTTGTGTTCTCCGTGTCTTAGTGGTTCAAAACCTACAAACAAAACGTTTGGTTTTATTGAAAAAATTATTTCACTCATTTTATTTTTTACGTATTACTTTCGCGCCGCAAATGAAAATCAACATTTATACAGCAAAGCGCATCATAAAGCTCTTCTTAAGAGGAAGGTGATGTTGCTTGCGTGTGATAAAAGATAAGCAAAAGCCTTCCTCAAATGAGGAAGGCTTTTTATTTTCTACAAAAACAAAACAAACAAATATGAAAGTAGCCGTAGTAGGCGCTACCGGTTTGGTAGGAACCAAAATGTTACAAGTATTACAGGAACGCAATTTTCCGGTAACCGAACTGTTTCCGGTGGCTTCTGAAAAGTCAGTTGGAAAAGAAATTAGCTTCAACGGCAAGCAATACAAAGTGGTTTCTATGATTGATGCCATCGCCGCAAAGCCAGATGTAGCCTTATTTTCAGCGGGTGGCAGCACATCGCTGGAATGGGCGCCGAAATGGGCGGAAGCCGGCGTTACTGTCATTGATAACAGCAGTGCCTGGCGCATGGACGCTACTAAAAAATTAGTAGTGCCCGAAGTGAATGCACATGTACTTACGGCAGAAGATAAAATTATTGCCAACCCCAATTGTTCAACCATACAAATGGTGGTTGCCTTGCAGCCATTGCATCAACAATATAAAATTAAACGCATTGTGGTAAGTACGTACCAAAGCGTTACGGGCACAGGCAAAAAAGCGGTTGACCAGTTGTTTAATGAACGGAAAGGCGAACAAAGCACGATGGCTTATAAATATCCGATTGATCTGAATGTGATTCCGCAAATAGATGTGTTTACGCCGAATGGTTATACAAAAGAGGAAATGAAAATGGTGAACGAAACAAAAAAAATTATGGGTGATGACAGCATTCGCGTAACTGCAACTACAGTGCGCATTCCGGTAATTGGCGGGCACAGCGAGAGCGTAAACGTTGAGTTTGAAAAGGATTATGATTTGGATGAGATCAAACAACTGCTATCTAACTCGCCGGGCGTTGTTGTACAGGATGATGTTGAGAATGCTGTTTATCCAATGCCTTTGTGGGCGCACGATAAAGATGAAGTGTTTGTAGGAAGATTGCGCCGCGATGAAACACAACCTAATACACTAAACATGTGGATTGTAAGCGATAACCTTCGCAAAGGAGCAGCCACCAATGCCATACAAATTGCGGAATATCTACAAAGCAAAAACTTATTGTAAAATTTGTTTTTGCCATTATTTTAAAAGAAGAGCATGAATGAAATTGTCATAAGAGAAGTTGGCGAAGAAGATTTTGATAGCATTCTTGATTTACAAAAACAGTTTGCTTTCTTTCAAAAAACACCGGAAAAAATAACCATTACCGTTGAGCAAATGAAAGAAGAACAAGACTTTTTTCGTTGCCTCGTTGCTGAAACAAAAGATAAAGTCATTGTTGGTTTTGCCACTTATTTTCCGGTGTATTTTTCATGGTCGGGCAAGGCAATGTATGTAGATGATTTGTTTGTAAAAGATGATTTTAGAAACAAAGGAATCGGCAAGCAATTGTTGACTGCTATAATCAATATGGCAAAAGAAAACGGCTGTAAAAAAGTTCGCTGGCAGGTATCTGACTGGAATGAAAATGCAATTGATTTTTATAAAAGTTTAGGTGCTGAAATCAACAACACGGAAAGAAACTGCGATTTGGTTTTGTGAGAATTTTTCACCGCGAAGACGAAGGCGCAGAGATTAGTAGCAATTTTAAACCGATAAATTAAATGAAATTAACAAGAGTATTTCTTTTGTTTTTGATAATATTTTTTATCAACTCCTGTGAGACACCTGACTACGCTTACATTCGCAATTTGACAAATAATATTGCTGTTATAAAGGTCTTATTAGTGGATAAGAAAGAGATGAAAACCTTACCTAATAAAGTAAGAATAACCAATCGGATTGTAAAGTTTAAAAGTGGTTATAGAAGATTTTTTCTTGACAGTACACAAAATGTAAAATGGCTTGATACAAGCCATTTTACATTTGAAATTAATCCGCATTCAACTGCAGATTTAAGTGATATGATTGGTGCTTTTGAGAACTCATCGCCAAGAAATAATGTGATGCTTACAATTACATCAAATGGTAAGACAGACACATTGCATAATGGAAACGGCTGGAAAGGATACCGCTATGAACTATTTAGCTACAAGCACATTTGGTTTGGCAGACCAGTCTTGTATTACGATATTAAATAAGGAAGATCATCGTTAAAAGTATTGCTGTCTTTGTATGTCTTTAGGATTGAAAAACACTCGCATAAAAGCTCAATTATTTACAAAGCGTTGAAGTGAGTGACACAACAGGCGATCAACAAGAATTACAAATGCCCGTATCATAAAACTGTATTTTGTATTTCTCACTCACCATTCACAACTCACCACTCACTACTTCACCAGCAACTGATTGAAACAAGCGGTATCGCCATTGAATACATTAAAGTCAGTGCTGTTTGCAATGCCATTCACTGTGCCATGTTCATTGAATTGCCAGAACAGCCAATCGCGCTGAATGCGCGGCTGACGGCGTTGTACATAATGCGCAATCCACAAAGGATAGGCATCGAAATCTTTACCTAAATAGTTTTCGTAAAAGTTTACGTAGGTATAAATAATGGGCTTTACGCCGTAATGCGTTTCGATCATATTGAGCCACAGTTTGAGTTCAATGCGCATGGCTTCCGGCGTTGTGCCATACATTTTTTCAATGTCAACTACAGGTGGTAAATCGCCGGGTTGCAGCTTTACAGTTTTGATGAAATTAATGGCCTGTGCCGCACCGCTCTTATTGGGCAGATAAAAATGATACGCGCCATGCGGAATGTACAATTCGCGGCACTTCATCCAGTTGCGTTTGTAACAATCGTCCACTTTGCTGATGCCTTCGGTGGCTTTGATATAGGCAAAATCAAGCGTTATGTCTTTTATCTGCATCTTTTTTACAGCGGTCCACACAATGTTGCCCTGGTGATGGCTGATATCAATGCCATGAACCGTATAACCCATTGGAACATCAATATTAAAGCCGTCATAGCGAACAAAATCAGCTTTATAATACAGGTAAATTTGATAGAGTTGATAGCTTACATAACCAACCGTCATCATTGCGATAATGATGAAAAAATACAACCATTGCTTACGTTTTGTTTTCTTCTTTTTCTTCGCCATTTCTAATGCATACTTTGGCTTTACTGCCGGATAAATTTGTTTTTACCGATATTCTTTTTATCGTTTTGTATCGTTACAAAATAAACACCTTTTGCAAGTTGTGCAACGGGCAAAGCAATGGTGTTTTGGACAATGTTAGTGAACGTGTTTTTATACACCACTGCACCTGATGCAGCAGTGATAATTAGTGTTTGTTTTTGCGATGAATCGGTTGATGGAATGTGAATGTAAAGAAGAGTGTTGGCAGGGTTTGGATATAAAATGATTTGGTTGTTATCGTTTGTCAAAACGATGCCTTCTACCCTTTTGGAAACATTATTTTTACTGATGAGATATTGTACAGGATCAATCAAAACGGTATCAGGATTAAAAGCCAATGGCAATGATAATTGTGTTACGTTTTGTTGAATGTTGATGATGGTATCTTGTTGCCTTGAAGCATTGGCAAAGCGCAATTGCAATGGTGTTGCAAAAAGAGGCACCGAAGCATTGCTGGTAGTTTGTTGTATTTGCAATTGCAATTTGTTTTTGCTCCAATTCCATTGCACTGCAAAAGACGGAAAGCCTTTACCCCAAAACCATTGGTTGAAAAAATCGGCGAGCGATTGACCGCTTGCTTCTTCTAAATGTCGTTTCAAATCTTTGGTGCGGACAAAATTGTACTGCAAAGACGAATCAGTAAGATATTGGCGAATGCCTTTAAAGAAAAGGGAATCGCCAAGCTTCCATCGCAACATGCGCAACAGCATCGCACCTTTTTTGTAAGATAAATCAAAACTAAAAATGCGGTTAACATCCGTAGTATCATCCACCCAAACCGAGCCATCGGGTTCTCTTGTTGCATAATCAACACTCTGTGATACAATGGCAGCAAGGCTTTCAGGATGAAAACGCTCAGTATAAAAAATATCGGAAAGATAAACAGCAAAACCTTCGTTCAACCATATATCCTGCCAGCTTCCCAGGGTTACCTTATCGCCAAACCATTGATGCGCCAACTCATGCGCCATCAAATATTCATCAGCATTATGAACAAACGAATTGCTTTGATGCTCCATGCCGCCGCTCCAATTGAACTGCGTTTGTCCGTAACGTTCCTTCTCAAAAGGATAATCACCAAAAGCACTATCAAACAACTGCAAAGCATTGTACACATTGGGTATATAGGTTTGAAAGTAAGACACGAATTCAGGATATACAGTGGTGGTTACCGGCAACGATCCATGTTGTAAAGAAACCTGCTGGGTGAATGTTGTAAAATTCGTTACCGCAATGCCGATTAAATACGTTGCAATTGGATAACGATGTTTGAAATGAGTGGTTGTATAATTGTTATTTATTGACGTATCAACGAGCAAACCATTGGCAGAAGCGGCGTATTGCGAAGGATGCGTGATGTAAATATCAAGGCTGTCAATTTTATCATCCAAACCATTGCGGCAGGGAAACCAATCACGTGCGCCATAAGGCTCGCTCAAGGTCCAAATGATAGGTACATTTCCGTTGTGAACGTCCTTTGCGAACGAACCAAGCCCATTACTGGCGGGCGTTCCATGATAAAAAATAGTAAGTGAATCGGTTTGGTTTTGCGCCATTTTTTGAGCAAAAACAATAGTTAGCGTTTTATTGTTGTTTTGTGTAAAGCTGATATAGGTTTGGTGCATCAAAACGCTATCAACGGATAGTGTATCATCCAAATCAAAAACAATTGAACTGGCATCGTTGGTAAGACGAAAATAATAAGTAACCGAACCACTGATGAAATAAATATTGGGATCTATGTTCCAATGGCAACGCGCATAATAAGTAGTAAAATTGGAAGAAGCTGAAGTAAACGAAACATTGTTACCCAGCACTTGATTGATGCTTCCTTTCTTTTCTACATCAGCAATGTTAACAGCCCTTTTTTCCTGCGAAAACAAAGCATTTGAAACAAACAACAGTAAGGTTATAAGCAGCAGCCTCATATCTTTCTTCATAAAAAATAAAGATACAGCAAGGATGTGATTCGATGTATGATGTGATTGTAAGAGTCTATGAAGATAATGTTTGGTTTTGCACCTTTTTTATACGAAACAAATTGGAAAGCTGGAAACATCTAACATCCCACACTTGCCTACCGGCAGGCAGGTCTAACATCGTACATCGAATCACACCGCTACCCGAATAGAATGGATAGCATCGCTCATTTCTTTAATAAGGGTTGTGTTTTTTTCAATGGCATTGCCAACCACAATTACATCGGCACCGGCTTTGCAGTTGCGATAAGCTTTTTCAGGATCGGTAATACCGCCGCCAACAATCAGGGGCGCTTCAATATGGCGCGCCACTTTTTCAATCATCAACTCGCCAATGGGTCGTTTGGCGCCGCTTCCTGCATCCATGTAAATCAACTTCATGCCCAGCATTTCACCCGCCATGGCTGTGCACATCGCAATTTCATTTTTATCTGCAGGAATGGGCGAAGCATTTGAAATATAAGAAACCGTTGTTGGTGCGCCACCATCAATTACCATATAGCCGGTGGGCATAATTTCAAGCCCGCTGCTTTTTACAAACGGTGCGCTGATCACATGCTGGCCTATTAATAATTCGGGATTGCGACCAGAGATTAGGGAAAGATACAGCAGCGCATCGGCATACTTGCTGATTTGCGATGGCGAGCCGGGAAACAAAACCACAGGAATATCGCAAGCGGCCTTGATTTGTTGAATACATTCATCCAAATGATTGGAAATTACCAAACTGCCGCCTACAAAAAGATAATCAACCTGGGCGTCAACCGCCATTGTTACCAGCTTCTCGGTGTGCGTAACATCAACTTTATCAGGGTCTATTAATACAGCAAATGATTTATGTCCCAGCTTCTTCCTGTCTTTAAATTCTTGATATAGTTGGTTCTTCATGCCGTTTGGTAAAGATAAGGTTGCTGCAAAAATGCGAAAACTTTTTTACATCGGCTTCACTGGTTGCTTCATTCAAAATAACGTGCAAAAACAAAGGTGGACGAGATGGCAGTTTTGTGCAACAGATGTCCTTTTTGTTCCAACCCGTTCCACACTTTATAATTATTTTCCTTATTCTCACTGTTTCGTAAGTCTTTCAAAATCAAACCCCGAAAATTATTTAATTTTTATTTTCCATTGTAAATTTATTTACGACAAAAAACTGGCACAATTCTATAAACCATTTTTGTGTACTTATCAAAAAATCAACGTTATGACTTCGTTTTCCATCAATACATCAAACACCAGCGCTGCTGCTGTATTGTCGATTCCTTCTTCATCCTCTTATAACAAAAAAAGCAGCACAGTAAACACTGTGTACAGTTATTCAGTTTCGCCAAAAACTGAGTCTAAGAAATCATCATTTAAGTTTGCTTCTGTTGATTGGGACTTGAATATGAACGAACTGGAATTTGAATAAGATTTGTTTTTATTACGATTATCAATTGCATAGGAGCCTTTTATCTTTGCCCCGATGCAAATAGACTGTTCTGAAAAAGAATTATTCGTTTTTAAAAAGATTGCAGCGGCTGCGCAGCAATTGCAATATCCTACTTACATTATTGGCGGTTTTGTTCGTGATAAGATTATTGGTCGGCGGTCGAAAGATGCCGACATTGTTTGCGTTGGCGATGGCATTGTGCTGGCACAAAAAGTTGCCGAACGTTTCAACCCTAAACCTTCTGTTGCCTACTTTAAAAACTTCGGCACGGCACAAATTAAAATTGATGGCTTTGAGATTGAATTTGTAGGCGCAAGAAAAGAAAGCTATCGTGCCGAAAGCCGCAACCCGCTTGTATCTCCGGGCTCTTTGGAAGACGACCAAAACCGCCGCGATTTTACCATCAATGCACTTGCTATCAGTTTAAATGGAGAAGATTACGGAAAATTGATTGACCCATTTGATGGAATAAAAGACATCGAAAACAAAACCATTCGCACACCACTCGACCCCAATATAACTTTTTCTGATGATCCGCTTCGCATGATGCGAGCCATTCGTTTTGCCTCGCAATTGCATTTTACCATTGAAGAAAAAACACTCGCGGCCGTTGAACGAAATGCACATCGCATTGCTATCATTTCAAAAGAAAGAATTACAGATGAACTGAATAAAATTTTATTGAGTCAACAGCCTTCAGTGGGTTTTGGTTTGTTGTTCCAAACGGGTTTGCTCCAAATTATTTTTCCTCAGATGGCAGATTTGCAGGGCGCGGAAAACATTGATGGAATGGGGCACAAAGATAACTTCTATCACACATTACAGGTGATAGACAACGTAGCTGCCAAAAGTGATGATTTGTGGCTGCGCTGGGCGGCCTTGCTGCATGACATTGGAAAGCCCGCCACCAAAGGGTTTGAGGAAGGTCATGGCTTTACGTTTCATGGTCATGAAGTGGTAGGCGCACGTATGGTTCCAAAAATATTCGCCAAACTAAAACTACCGCTTGGCGACAGCATGAAGTTTGTGCAAAAGCTGGTGCTGCTGCATTTGCGTCCAATCAGCCTGACAAAAGAGAACATCACGGATAGCGCCATCCGGCGTTTGTTGTTTGATGCCGGTGAAGACCTTGATAAATTAATGCTGCTTTGTGAAGCCGACATCACCACAAAAAATAAGCACAAAAGAAAACGTTACCTGCAAAACTTTGAGTTGGTGCGGGAACGCTTGCAGGAAGTTGAAGAAAAAGATAAGATTAGGGCCTGGCAACCGCCCATAACCGGTGAAATTATCATGCAAACTTTTTCGCTGAAACCAAGCCGCGAAGTGGGGTTGATTAAAGATGCCATTCGCGAAGCCATGCTGGATGGTGTTATTCCAAATGATTATGAAGCAGCTTATCAATTCATGCTGCAAAAAGCTGCGGAGATTGGATTGCAGCCTTCTTCGCGATAATTTTTTTGAACCACGAAGGCACAAAGCAAAGAAGTTACACAAAGTTTTTTTTTATCCTTCTTGGTGAAACTTTGTGTTCTTAGTGTCTTTGTGGTTCAAACTATACCAACACTTTGCAAATGTTTGGTTTTGCCCCTTTTTTCGGTACCAATTCAATATTTTTTAAATGCGGGATTCCCCTATTTTTGCCGCTCTCAAAATTTTGTGAACTTATATGTCAGTCATTCAGCGAATTCGTGATAAAGGTGCGTGGATTGTTTTTGGCATCATAGCCCTTGCTCTTGTTGCATTTATCCTTCAGGATGCCGCCCTGCGAAAAGGAAATCTTTTTTCCAATAGCAACACCATTGGCAGTGTGAACGGTGAAAAAATTGACCGTGCCGATTTTCAAAATCAAATCTCTTTTTTTGAATCGGTAAGCAAACAACGGAATCAGGAAATGCCGCCCGGCATGTTGAACGGTCAGGTTTGGAATTATGTGGTGCAGCAAACTTTGCTGAAACAGGAAATCAGCAAACTGGGCATTGGTTTTACTTCAAGAGAACTGGCGGATGTACTGTTTGGTCAGAATCCACCCCAATGGATGCAACAACAATTTACCGATCCTAAAACCGGCATTTTTGATGCAGCGGCTGCGCGTCAGCAATTCAATCAGATTAAAAAAAATCCCGACGACCCGCGCGTTCAGCAAATTCAAAAACAGTTCATTGATCCTACGATACAACAAACTTTGTTTTCCAAGTATTCTTCCTTATTAAGCGAAGCCGCATACGTACCCAAATGGATGGCAGAAAAAACAAACGCCGACAACAATTCGGTGGCAAAAGCTTCTTTTGTTTTTGTGCCTTATAGTACAATAAGTGATAGCGCAGTGAAAGTAAGTGATGATGAAATTAACGCTTATGTAAAAAACCACAGCGAGCTTTACAAGAGAGACGATGAAACGCGTACTGTTCAGTATGTAAGCTTTAGCGAAGCGCCCAATGCAGCCGATTCTGTATCCGTAAGAGATGCGTTAACAGCTTTAAAGCCTGCGTTTGCATCAACCACCGACGTAGCTTCGTTTGTAGTGTCGAAGAATAGCGATGTTGTTTACAATGGAAGCTACACAACCAAAAAAGATTTGAAGGACGCGGCCGCTGATACCATCACCAAATTGAGGGATGGTGAAGTGTATGGACCATATTTGAATGGCGGCGATTATGAATTGGCAAAGTTGATTGGTAAACGCATGGTGCCTGATTCTGTAAAGGTTCGGCATATCTTAATTAAAACCGAAGACCAGGGCAAACAAGTGTTGCCTGATTCTGTTGCGAAAAAAAGAATTGACAGCATTTCTACCGCCATTGCACATGGTGCTTCCTTCGATTCGATGGTGCAAAAATACAGCGACGATCCCGGCAGTAAAGGAACGCATGGTGAATACGATTTTCCGTATTCTCAGTTTAAAACCATTAGTAAGGAGTTTGCAGAAACTGCATTTTACGATCCCATAGGCACAAAGAAAACGGTGAAAGTTGCTAACCAGCAATATGCAGGTTATCACTACATTGAAGTGTTGAGCCAAAAAAACATGCAGGACGCTTACAATGTGGCTTACATTGCAAAACCTATTAACGCCAGCAGCGAAACTATTAATAATGCCAGCAGTGCTGCAGCACAATTTGCATCTGCCAGCAAAGACCCAAAAAGCTTTGATGCGACAGCTAAAAAAGACAAGCTAACGCCGGTTACTTCGCAGGAAATTAAGAAAGAAGATTATTCACTGAGCATGATGGGTGGTGAAAACCGCGACCTGATAAGATGGATTTTTAAAAATAGCGTTGGCGATGTTTCTGACCCGGTTGAATTGGGCGATCAGTACATCGTTGCCATGATTACTTCAGTTGATAAAAAAGGTTTGCCATCGGCAAAAGCGGCGCGACCACTGGTTGAAAACTTTGTACGAAATGAAAAGAAAGCGCAAACCATCATCAACACAAAAATGAAAGGCAACACGTTGGATGAAGTTGCTAAAAATGCGGGCGCATCTGTTCAAAATTCCGATAGCCTTACGTTTCAATCGCCGGCCATACCCAACTTAGGTTTTGAACCGAAGTTGTTAGGAGCAGCTTTCAACAAAAGTCTGACTTCAAAAATCAGCAGCCCTGTTGCAGGAACATCGGGTGTGTTTGTAGTGAAAAGCAATGGCGTAACAGCTTTGGCTTCTTCGGGCTTGCCAATCGAGCAGGTACAAAGCAACCTGAAAAGACAATTGCAGCAACAACAGCAAAGCAGCGGTGGTGTGTTTGAAGCGCTTCGCAAAAATGCTTCTGTTACCGATAACCGTTCTGATTTTTATTAAATTATATTTTAGATTTCTTGCACAAACGGCTGCTTCATGTTATGTTGCAGCCGTTTGTTTTTGCCCATATTTTAAACTATACAAAACATGAAACAGTCCCTGATTCATCATGCTATTTTCTGGTTGAAAAATCCTACAAAAGAAAACATTGAAAAGTTAGTGGAAGGAGTGAAAACATTGTCAGCCGTTCCGCAGGTAAAAGCTCTGCATGTTGGCGTTACGGCAAGCACTGAGCAACGTGATGTGGTAGATGCTTCGTGGAGCGTTTCTGAAATTATGTTTTTTGGTAGTTTGGACGACCAGGCAACCTACCAAACGCATCCTATTCATCAATCGTTTGTTGCCAATTACAGCCATTTATGGGATCGCGTTGTGGTATATGATGCGTTGAATGTTTAGTCGGCAGCATTCGAAAAATTACTTCCCGAGAAATTGGTGTTCTTCTCTTTTAATAAAACAGTAATATCTTCTTGAAGCTGCTCTAAATCGGCGTTTTTTAAACCATCATAAATTTCGCCGCGCAGATTTCCGTTTTTATCAACCAGCGCCAAAAATTGGGTATGCAAAAATTGGTCGTTAATGTTTACAACTGCATTCTTTGGATCGTCAAGCAAATAGCTGTTACGCGCTTGGCTGTACAAACTGTCTTTGCGGCCGGTTAAAAAAATCCATTTGTTTGTATCAACGTTCATCTTTTTTGCATAAGCTTTTAGCTGTGCTGCTGAATCGGTTTCCGGGTCGGATGTATGTGAAACAATTAAAAAATCAGGATTATTTTTAAACTTGTCGTACATTTTTTTTAAGTTGCCATTCATGCGCGGGCAAATGCCTTTGCAGGTGGTAAAAAAATAATTCACCACGCACACTTTTCCCAGCATGTCTTTTCGTGTAAACGTTGTGCCGTTTTCAGAAGTAAAAGAAAATGGTTGCACAGAAGCTGAAAGCTTTGGCAGCCTTGTTTTCCAGTTATCAGTTCCCCAAAAAACAAAGAATAAAAACAACACCAGAAGCCCGATAAAAAAACCACCGTAAATAAGAAGTTTTTTCCTGTTCATACAACAAAGTTACAGCAGTAAATTTTGGGTTTGTTTACTCTAACATTCTGTTATACCGTTTTATAATTGCTGCTATTTTGCGGTTCACTTTTATTTTTGCAGAATGCGTTTAAAAATCAATTGGGATGGCGTAGGTGTAACGGCTTCAGTTGCCTGTGCTATTCATTGCGCAATATTGCCTCTCATTTTTACCAGCTTGCCTTTCTTTGGTATTGAACTGCTTGATAATCCAACCTTTGAAATTGGTATGATTGCGCTTGCTGCAGCCGTTGGTTGTTACTCTTTATTTCATGGTTACAACAAGCATCATCATCGCTTATTGCCGCTCCTTATTTTTCTCCTTGGTATTTTGTTTTTATGTGCAAAACAAATATGGCATGAGGAGCAAATGTGGTTGCTTCCACCGGCTGTTGTACTAATTGTAACGGCACATTATCTCAATTATAAATCGTGCAAAAAAGCAGCTCATTGCCATGCAGATGATTGCAATCATTGATATTTTCATTCATGTCCAATTCTTATTTTCAATTCAAACAATTCACAGTTCATCAGGAAAAATCTGCAATGAAAGTTTGCACTGATTCTTGTTTGTTTGGTGCATGGGCAGCTGATTATTTGGGCAAAAACAAATCTATCAAACGCATACTCGATATTGGTACAGGAACAGGATTGTTAAGTCTTATGCTGGCGCAACAATGCGATGCCAACATTGATGCAGTTGAGATAGATAACTCATCTGCCAATGAGGCAAAACAAAACTTTCTGCTATCGCCCTGGCAAGAAAGACTGCATTGTTATGAAGAAAAAATACAGGATTTTTCACCTAACGAAAAGTATGACTTCATCATCAGCAATCCACCGTTTTATGAAAACGATTTATTGGGCAAAAACAAAAATAGAAATGTGGCACATCACAATGCTGGCCTCACTTTGGGAGAATTGATAATCGCTATAAAAAGATTATTGAATGATGAAGGAAGCTTTGCCATTTTATTGCCTTATCATCGAACAAAAGAAGTTGAAAAGATGGCAAAGGAAGAAGACTTTTTTGTACAAAAACAAAGCTTCGTAAAACAAACCATCAATCATTCATTTTTCAGGAGTATCAATTTGTTTTCAAAAGAAAAACATTCGGTTGTTCAAAGTGAAATCTGCATAAAAAATGAAAACAACCACTACACAAAAGAGTTCATTTTTTTATTGAAAGAATATTACCTCCATTTGTAAATACAAAGGCTAATGCGCTGTATAGTTTTGTAAATAGGCAAATCGTTCTGTTAGTATTCCGTTCTTCAGAATAGTAGCGCGTTGTATAATGTCGCTGTTGCCGGTTATTAAATCGTGCAAAACATATTTAATCAATTGGTCACCAAAAAAATCTGAGGCGTCGCAAGGCAGTTCGTTAGGCAAGTTGCCTACTGCCATTACATCAATGCTATCGGGTAAAAATGGTTCCGTTTTTTGTAAGGTTTTTTTATCAATGCCGTAAATAGGGTCTTCTATTGTCCCATCAGCTAGATTAATGGGAATGCTGCCCTCTTTATCGTCGGTAATATCAGCAATGGTTTGTATTCTGAAATCCTTACGCTGCACCGCTTCCGGCTCAAACAAGCGTGGTAACGTTGCATCCCAGTAAATGCCATTGATTAAAACATCGGTTTGCGAGCAATAAGAATCGAACAAGCAATCATAATCTTGTGCATTTGCATGAAAATCATCGCGGCTGAAGGTACGTTTGTCTTTGTGTGTATATAAGTCCGCACCTTTCAAATGCACATACACAGGATAAGCGAATTCTTTGGCCAAAAAATCTTCTGCTTCTACTTCCTGCGCATCCATCAGATTCATCACTTCCAGCACACCATGCGCTACTCTCCCGCTGCCGGTTACAACAACTTTTATATTGGGCAATTTCAAACCAAAATAACTTCGTATCAGGTTTCGGTAATCGGTGCTTTTATAAACACGCGGCAATAAAAATGTATTGCTGCGAATGCCATACGCCATCATGCCGTTGTGTGCACCTACAACGCCTGCAAAAAAGCCAAAACCAATAATGCGTTGTCCATCTTCGTGCTCCAAACATTCGTAATCAATCAATGTTATACGCTTGTCAATCATGGCGTGCATCAGCTTTTGATTGTGCGGTTGTTCTTTTTTTGTGTGTGAAAAAAACAGGTACGTTTTGTTTGGTATCAACTCGTTTACCGGCACTTCTTTGATACCTAACAACACATTACAATCTTCCAGATTTTCCGAAACGATGGCGCCAGCTTTTTGATATGCTTCATCCGTAAAACAACGTTTGTGAGAAGGTTGTACGACGATTTTGCAATCGTAACTTCTTAACAACCACAGGCAGTGTTTTGGTGTGAGCGCAACCCGGTTGTCTTCTGGTATTTTGCCTTCGCGAATGATTCCAATCACAAACATTGAATGCTTTTTGAGCAAGGTAATCGTTTCAGGAAACAAGATTACAAAGCATTTACAAGTGGAAGCGAATTTTAGTGTTCTGTTTGACAGGATGCGTTATAGCTTTGCAAGGTGAATTACTTTGAATTGTTCGAAATGCCGGCTTCGCTTCAGCCCGATGAAAAGAGGGTAAAACAAAAGTTTTATGAATTGAGCCGGAAGTATCATCCTGATTTTTATACAAACGAATCTAAAGCAGAACAGGCGCAAGCTTTGGAACTGTCATCTTTAGTAAATAAAGCTTATAAAACGTTTCAAAATAAGGATGCAATCATTCAATACGTTTTGAAGGAAAAAGGGCTGTTGGTAGAAGAAGAAAAATATGAATTGCCTCCCTCTTTTTTAATGGAAATGCTGGAATTGAACGAGCAACTGATGGATGCTAAAATGGAAGAAGATAAAGTATTAATAACAGCCATTCATCAACAAATCAAAAACGCAGAAACAGAAATTTATGAGCCTGTTAAAAAGATTATTGAGCATTATAAAGAAGGTGTTACTACCGAAGAAGAGTTGCTGCAAGTGAAAGCGTATTATTACAAGAAAAAATACCTTTCGCGTATTTTGGCAGGTATGCGTTGATGTTTTACTTTCGCTGCCCTTTACAAAGCGTTTTGCCCAGATGGCGGAACCTGCCTACCGGCAGGCAGGTTGGTAGACGCGCAAGACTCAAAATCTGTCTACCGATAGGCAGGTCTGGTTTTCGCAAGAAAGTGCAAGACTTAAAGATTGAACTAACTATGTACTGGGTTTATGCTATTAAAAGTTTAGAACGTCAATACATTTATGTTGGACTGACAAACAGTTTGGAAAGAAGAATGGAAGAGCATAATCAAGGATATAACAAAACTACAAAGCCATACAAACCTTTTTGTTTTGATATATTCAGAGAAAGCTGACGATAGAGAAAGTGCAAGAAAAAGAGAGAAATATTGGAAGAGCGGTGTTGAAAAAGAATATTTAAAATCCCTTGTCTGACTTATAGCCCAGATGGCGGAATTGGTAGACGCGCCAGACTCAAAATCTGGTTTTCGCAAGAAAGTGCAGGTTCGATTCCTGTTCTGGGCACAAGCCACCTTTATTGGGTGGCTTTTTTTGTTTTTGCAGGAAAAATGCTTCTCGTTTCGACGAATCGTTTTCTTTATCCTTTCAGAACCTATCATTTTTACAACCAAATGTTTGTATGACAAAGCTGAGTGTAAATATCAATAAAATTGCAACGCTTCGCAACAGCAGAGGCGGTAATAATCCCGACGTTGTAAAGTCTGCCGTTGATGCACAATTGTTCGGTGCGGACGGCATCACCGTTCATCCGCGACCCGATGAAAGACACATTCGTTATAACGATGTGAGAGCCATCAAACCGATTATCAAAACAGAGTTTAATATTGAAGGCAATTGCTATGAGCCACGCTTTGTTGATTTGGTTTTAGAGATAAAACCAAACCAGGTAACATTGGTGCCGGATGCTTCCGGTCAAATCACCAGCAATCATGGTTGGGATACAATGAAAAACAAATCGTATCTAACCGAAATGGTTTCGCTTTTTCAAAATGCAGGGATTCGGGTAAGTTTATTTGTTGATCCTGTTGTTGAAATGGTTAAAGGCGCTGCTGCCACCGGAACCAATCGCGTAGAACTTTATACAGAGGGTTACGCAAAGGGTTTTTTTCTAAATAAAGAAGAAGCTGTCGCACCTTATGTTGCAGCCGCTAATAAAGCCAAAGAGTTAGGTTTAGGTTTGAATGCCGGCCACGATTTGGATTTGCACAATCTTCGTTTTTTTAAACAACAAATTCCATGGCTCGATGAAGTTTCTATTGGTCATGCGCTTGTTTGTGATGCTTTGTATCTTGGTTTTGAAAACGCAGTTCAAATGTACAAGCGGCAGTTAGCCGAATGACATTTGAAAAAATGGGCAAAAACAAACCTTAGCACTCATCTCATAAACTAAACTGAATGCCTTGTGCCAGCGGCAGATCGCTTCCCCAATTGATGGTGTTGGTTTGCCTGCGCATGTAAGCTTTCCACGCGTCGGAGCCACTTTCACGTCCGCCGCCGGTTTCTTTTTCGCCGCCAAAAGCACCGCCAATCTCTGCACCGCTTGTTCCTAAGTTCACGTTTGCAATACCGCAATCACTTCCTTTATAAGAAAGAAATTGTTCGGCTTCGCGAAGATTCAATGTCATAATCGCTGAACTCAATCCTTGTGGAACGCTGTTTTGCAAAGCAATCGCTTCATCAATGGTTTCATATTTTATCAAATATAAAATAGGCGCAAAGGTTTCGTGCTGCACAATTTCCCAATCGTTATTTACTTCTGCAATGCAAGGCTTTACGTAGCAGCCGCTTTTGTATTCCTCACCTTTCAAAACTCCTCCTTCAACAATAAAACATCCGCCTTGCTGTTTGCATTGTTCAATGGCTTTCAGGTATTGCTCTACAGCCGCTTTATCAATCAGCGGTCCTACGTGGTTTTCGCTGTTCAAAGGATTGCCAATTTTTAATTGCTGATAGGCACTTTCCAGTTTCTCTTTCCATATATCGTACTGCGAAGAATGAATGATTAATCTTCGTGTTGTTGTACAACGCTGACCTGCCGTTCCCACTGCTCCAAACACACAACCAATCAGCGACATATTGATGTCGGCATGTTCGGAAATAATCACAGCATTATTACCACCCAATTCCAAAATGGTTTTGCCCAACCGCGCAGCCACCGTTGCGCCCACTTGCTTTCCCATACGGGTTGAACCGGTTGCCGAGATAAGAGCAACGCGCTCATCTTTACACAACCGTTCACCAACCATTCTATCACCCTGCAACAGGCAACTTACGCCTTCGGGTACATTGTTCTTTGCAAATACTTCTGCGATAATTTGCTGGCAGGCAACAGCACACAACGGCGTTTTTTCACTTGGCTTCCAAATGGTAACATTTCCGCAAACCCAGGCCAGAGCAGCATTCCAGCTCCACACAGCTACCGGAAAGTTAAATGCCGATATAATACCCACGATGCCCAAAGGATGCCATTGCTCGTACATGCGATGATGCGATCGCTCACTGTGCATGGTAAGCCCGTACAATTGTCTCGACAAGCCAACAGCAAAATCGCAGATGTCAATCATCTCCTGCACTTCTCCCCAACCTTCCTGCAGGCTTTTTCCCATTTCATAACTCACTAATTTTCCCAATTCATCTTTGTGTTGCCGTAAGGCTTCTCCAACTTGTCGTACTACTTCGCCCCGCTTGGGTGCTGGCACTGCACGCCATTGTAAAAAAGCTTGTTGTGCTACAGCAACAACAGCATTGTAAGTGTTCACGTCAGCCGCTTCAACACTGCCAATCTTTTCACCATCTACCGGAGAAAAAGAATCAAATGCTGTGCTGCCTCCCTGCCATTCTTTCCCGGTAGCGTTGCCTAAGTTGTGTTCTTTCAAGTGAAGTTTCTCAAAAAAAGTTTGCATACGTTTTTGTAAAGAAGTGCAAGTTAACAAACACAAAGGATGTGATGAGGGAAAGAGAAAGAGCATAAAAAAACCGGATTGTTTTGCAATCCGGTTTTTGTTTTTATAGAAAAATCTACCAAATGTTTACAAAGTTACTTGGGCTGACATGCAGATTAGTGAGCATTTTTATTTTGGCAAACGCATATAAAAATCCGTTTAATTGTTCTTGTAGCATCTTTCGCAAATCACCAACAATTAAATGATCGTTCAGCAATTTTCGAAACTCGCCAATTAAGCCTTTTTCAATACTTGCACAATCCTCCAGTACCTTATCAATCTGCGCTCGTTCCGCATTTTCCAAACCATCATTGTCATACTGATAATCTGTAAAAATCGTTTCATTAAATTCAGGTTCGCCTTTCAATACCTGCACATAAAGAGATAATTCTTTATAAAATTGAAAGGATTCGGTAGCCATACCAAAAACCAGCATCTGCGCTTTTCTATCGCCGCAACGACCCGCAATGTGCTTAAATGCTCTATTTGCATTTTGCAATGTTGAAACTAAATTGCGGATTCTTCCTACGACAACAGACGTTTGTTTGTTTGTTGTTTTTTTTGACAGGATAAGTGGATTCATATATGGACGTTTTAAATTGTTTGCAACCAGTATAACCACCTGCAAGAACCATACGATACCAACTTTCTAATTCCTTAAAATTTATCTGTGGATATATTACCAGGGCTTTAAAAAGAGAAGGAAACTACTGCTATCTATTCTGCTATAAAAATAAGCATGTAGAAGTTAATGCACAAATTTATTTTACTTAAAAAATATTTTTACAAACGCAATGATTATCAATTGATATAGGTATAGATTTTGGTTAAGATTTAAAACAAAACTGTACAATATATGTTCAAGCCCAGTGAAATGACCAGCTCTTCAGTTGTTTTAGAAAAGCTTCGTTTAAAGAAAATGGATCGCGAATTTAAATGGACGGATAAAGGTTTTACAGCAGGTAAAAACAAATTTTATCAACCACAGGATTTAAAGATTATTAAAACATATCGCTTTGAAGGAGATTCAGACCCAGGCGATATGAGTGTTATTTATTTGATTGAAGCCAATGATGGTTTAATTGGTTATACAATGGATGCTTACGGTGTTTATACATCGCATGATATTGACGAAGAAGAATATAACAACTTTATGAGAAAAATACCTGTGGAAGAACGTGATGAACAGTTAATATTTGAAGTATAAACAAAAAGTGTTGTAAAAAGAGCATTGCTATGATGCTCTTTTTTATTTGTTTTTACTAAAGTACCTATCTTGAAATATTAATCTATTTTTAAATTTAGCATTCTTCAAAAGCAGTTAATTTAGCTTTTCAAAAAGAAAAAGCACACTGGCAATTAAAGCCCTATTATGAAAAAATATTTCGCTGCTTTTGTATTGGTTGGCCTGCTTTCAGGCGTGTTTACTTCATGTGCAACTTCGCGCGGAACGCGGGTTGGTGATTGTCCTTCTCATGATAAAAATTATTTTAGAAGATAATTTTCAAGGCACAAAATTTGACTTTTTTCAAGTATGAATTGGATAACACTTAACAATATCAGTCAGCTCGAAGGTATTAAGGAGAATTCAAAACAACGTCCTCAGGTTATCTTCAAGCATAGTACCCGTTGCAGCATCAGCAGTATGGTTTTAAAACGTCTTGAACGGGAAGGTGTACCGGATTCAATGGATTTTTATTTTTTAGACTTAATTAAATACAGAGACATCTCTAACGGCGTATCCGAAATGTTTCATGTTTCTCATGAATCTCCACAAGTGTTATTAATTAAAAACGGTGAGTGTGTGTACGATGAAAGTCATTATGCCATCTCAATGGATGCGCTGACCGAAAATTAATTTTTCATTCTATCTTCATTGGCTTGGGCCTGCACATTTCCTGCAAAATTAGAAAGCAACACAGCAGGGAATAATCCGTTACGAGTACCGAAAATAAAAGCATAGAATTTTGCTTTCCGCTACTTCCTATCAGTAACCTTCGAAAATATAGGCAAAACAAAACCTTATTTTCCGCTTATCTCTCCTATTGCTTTCGCAGCAATCCACCCACTCGTCCAGGCATGCTGAAAATTGAAGCCACCGGTGATGCCATCTACATCCATAATTTCACCCGAAAAAAACAAGCTTTCTACTTTACGACTTTGCATTGTGTTGGGTTCAATTTCAGATAATGTAATACCGCCACAGGTAACAAATTCTTCTTTAAAAGTTGTTTTTCCTTTCACCTCAAACGCTTGCCCTGTAAGAGTTTGAATCAATTTATTTCTTTCCCTGGAAGATACATTCAACCATTTTGTTTTTGCAGAAATTTCAGCTTGCTCCAACAAATATTGCCATAAGCGCGATGGCAAACCAAAAGGATTTTTAGAATGAAGATATTGTGATGACAACTGTTGCTGAAACGTTTGCCATTGCTCGCGTAATGATTGATCTGTGTAGGAAGGGCTCCAGTTGACCAAAATAGAAAACTGATATTGTTTATCAGCTAATTCCCTTGCACCATAAGCTGATAATTTCAAAACAGCAGGACCACTTAAACCCCAATGCGTTATTAGAAGCGGACCTTGTTGTAATAGCTTACTGCCCATTACTTTTACAACAGCATTATTAACGCTAACTCCCATCAGTTGTGTAATTGGATGATCAGGAATATTAAAAGTGAAAAGAGAAGGAACAGGCGGTTGAATCGTATGTCCCAATTGAACCAACCAATCGAACTGCTGCGACTTAGGTAAGCCGCCACAGGCAACGCAAACATAATCGGCTTCATACTGTTTTTCGTTTGCTGTTGAAATGCAAAACCGGGCATTTGTTTTTGCCACTTTTTTTACATCCGCGCCCATTACAATTTCAATATTGTATTTACTCGCTTCGCGAAGCAGACAATCAATAATTGTTTGCGAAGAATTGGTACCAGGAAACATGCGACCATCGTTCTCTGCATGAATACTTACACCACGTTCTTCAAACCAATCAATGGTTTGTTTTGTACCAAACTGATGGAATGTTCTTTTTAGAAAATTTGTGCCGCGCGGATATTTTGTAATCAGTTCAGCAATTTCAAAACAGTTGTGGGTTACATTGCATCTTCCGCCGCCGCTAACCTTTACTTTACTTAATAGCTTATTGCTTTTTTCGAGAATAATAACACGAAGCAAAGGGTTTGTTTTTGCCGCATTTACAGCACAGAAAAAACCCGCTGCGCCACCACCAATTATGATAAGTGTTTTATTTGAAGAAGTGTTGTAAGTCATTGATAGAAAAAATCTCTGCAAAAACAAAAGCACAAAAAAGAATAAAACAAAACTTCGTGCCTTTGTTACTTCGTGGCAAAATGGCTTAGTTAGTGTAATACTTTGTATTCAAATTCGGGTTGGCTTTTTCGGCGGCTTCAATGATGCTGTAGTTGGATAAAATCAAAGCCTTGTTTTTCTTCACACATACATCATGTTCAAAATGAACGGAAGGCTTACCATCGCGGGTACGCACCGTCCATCCATCGCTGTCTGTATAAATTTCTTTACCACCGAGATTAATCATTGGCTCAATAGCAAGCACCATATTCTCATTCAATTTCGGTCCGTTGCCTCGCTTACCATAATTGGGCATCTGCGGGTCCTCATGCAAGCTTCTTCCTAAACCATGCCCCACCAATTCTCTCACTACACCGTAGCCATTTTTCTTTTCAGTATGCTCTTGTATAGCATAAGCAACATCACCAATACGATTGCCCGCTATTGCTTTTTCAATGCCTTTATAAAGCGATTCTTTCGTAACACGCATTAACTTTAATACTTCACCACTTACTTCACCCAGAACAAATGTATAAGCATGATCTCCATGCCAGCCGTTTAAGATTACGCCCAAATCTATCGTTACCACATCACCTTCTTTTAAAGGTGTATGGTTAGGAAAGCCATGGACTACAACATCGTTCACTGATGCGCAAATGTTGTGAGGATAACCCTTGTAATTTTTAAAAGAAAGAAGTGCATTGTGATCTTGCACGAAGGTATTGCACAACGTATCCAATTGCATTGTTGTGATGCCAGGCTTCAGCATTTTAGACACTTCGGTTAATGTCTTGCTTACCAGTTCTGCGCTTTGCTTCATCAGCGCAATTTCTGCTTCTGTTTTATAAAATATCATGTTCTTGATATGACTCATCTATTGAATAATTACAAAAAAACCTGTCAGACTTTTCTCTAACAGGTTTTGTTTTATATCTTTTTTATGCTGAAATTAAAAACCACTCACAGGCGCAGTAGAAGTTTGTCTGCCTTGCAAGCGACCACCTTTCATTAAACCATCGTATTGGCGCATTAAAAGGTGTGTTTCTATTTGCTGTAGTGTATCTAAAATAACACCTACCATAATTAACAATGATGTACCGCCAAAGAAAGAACTGAACACCTGTGTTACGCCTAAACGTTGTGCAAAACCGGGAAGAATACCAACCAATGCGAGAATGATAGCACCTGGCAGCGTAATCTTATCCATAATTGCACCGATGTAATCTGCCGTGGGTTGCCCTGGTTTTACGCCGGGAATAAATCCATTGCTACGCTTTAAATCCTCGCTCATTTGCTTTGGATTAAAAATTAAAGCAGTATAAAGAAATGTAAACGCAATAACCATTACAGCATAAATAACCATGTACCATGCGTTACTATGGTCAGAGAACACTTTCACAATACCTTGCGCAGACTCTAAGTTAGTAAACGAAACCAAAGTTGGCAAGAACATGATGGCTTGCGCAAAGATGATAGGCATTACTCCGGCACTATTTACTTTCAAAGGTAAAAATTGACGGGCGCCTCCGTATTGACGATTGCCAACAATTTGTTTTGCATAATTCACAGGCACTTTACGAACACCTTGCACCAGGATAATCAATCCAAGGATAATGGCAATCAAAATAGCAATTTCTATTAAGAAAATCAATAAGCCGCCACCGCCGCGTGTTTGTTTTGCATCAAACTCCTGTATCAAAGCCTGCGGCAATCTGCCCAAAATTCCAATCATGATGATGATGGAAGTTCCGTTGCCCAAACCTTTGTCCTGAATTTTTTCACCCAGCCACATCACGAATAGAGTACCAGCCGTAAGTACGAAAATTGTTGATATAAAAAAATAAGGTGCATAAGAAGGTATTAAAGCTTCGGCATAACCCGGCGTTTTTAAATACGCCACATAAGCAGCTGCCTGAAATAAAGTAACGATTACTGTTAAGTAACGCGTCCATTGATTGATTTTCTTTCTGCCGCTTTCTCCTTCTTTTTGTATTTTTTGCAATTGAGGAACCAATATTGTTGCTAATTGCATGAAGATAGAAGCCGAAATATAAGGCATTACGCCAAGCGCAAGTATAGAAGCATGAGAAAAACCACCGCCCGCAAACGAGTCGAATAAACCCAACAAACCGTTGTTTTGGGTTTTATTGGCAGCAGTCTGAATAATTGCAGGATTTAAACCAGGCAAGATGATTGCGTTGCCTAAACGATAAGTAAATATCAAAGCCAGCGTTACAATGATTTTTGTACGCAGTTCATCAATCGTCCAAATGTTTCTTAGTGTCTGTACAAACTTTTTCACTGATCGTGTGTATTGAAGTAAATTTTCTGCAAGCTAAAAAACGCATCGCTAAAGGATGCGCCTGTTTGCCTATTGGGAATGTCTGGCAAATATCGGGAAAATTATTTTATAATTTCAACCGCTCCGCCTGCAGCTTCGATGGCTTCTTTTGCCTTGCCGCTTATCGCATTTACTTTGAAAGAAAGTTTAGCTTTTAATTCACCATTGCCTAAAACTTTTACTTTATCGGTTTTGCTGATTAAACCATTGACGTAGAGATTGTCAATCGTTATTTCTGTAAAACCATATTTTTGACTTAGTACATCTAACTGGCCTAAATTAAAAACTTTGTATTCGATACGATTGTTATTTTTAAAACCGCGTTTTGGCAAACGGCGTTGAATAGGCATTTGCCCGCCTTCCATTGAGTTTCTACGGCTATAACCGGCACGGCTTTGATGACCTTTATTACCTTTTGTTGAAGTACCGCCTTTACCACTGGCTTCACCGCGGCCAAGACGTTTTTGTTTGTGGGTAGAACCTTCTGCAGGTTGCAGTGTGTGTAGTTTCATTTTTGTTTGATTTTATACTTAACGGGAAAATCGTCCCTCGCGTTTGGTTAATAATTTGTGATTTAGGATTTATCCTAATTCTTCAACTGTTACTAAATGATTTACTTTGGTAATCATACCTAAAATTTGCGGAGTAGCTTCTACTTCCTTTGTAGCATGAAGCTTGGTTAAACCTAAGGCTTTAAGCGTATTTTTCTGACGCTCTGAACGGTCAATTCCGCTTTTTACTTGTGTGATTTTAATTTTTGCCATAACCTGTCGGAAACATTTTAAGCTACAAAATATGAATTTATTGAACGATTCCAAACTCTGCGTCGTTGCAGACTTGCAGGTTTAGATTATCCATTGAACACTTTCTTTAATTGGATATTGCGGTTCTTCGCTACTTCTATCGGCTCGCGCAACATGGTTAAAGCCTTTAATGTTGCTTTAACCACATTGTGTGGATTGGCAGAACCCAAGCTTTTTGCAAGTACATCGGTAATGCCGGCACTCTCTAACACTGCACGCATGCTTCCTCCAGCAATTACGCCTGTACCATGTGCAGCGGGTTTAATTAGAACTTTTGCAGCTCCTTCTTTGGCTAACTGATCGTGCGGAATGGTTCCATGCATAATAGGAACCTTAACCAAGTTCTTTTTTGCATCTTCAATGCCTTTGGTAATGGCTTCCTGTACTTCTTTAGCTTTACCTAAACCCTGACCAACTACGCCACCTTCATTGCCTACTACAACCAATGCAGAGAACGAAAATGTACGGCCGCCTTTAGTGGTTTTTACCACGCGGTTAATGGAAACTACTTTTTCTTTAAGTTCCACATCGCCGCTGGCTTTTACTTTATTTGAAATTACTTTTGACATCCTACTGATTTGTGATTTATGAACGATGATTTATGATTGGCTGATGTTTGGTTTCACTCAGAAATCGTAAACCAAAAATCTAAAATTGAAGACCACCTTCACGTGCACCCTCTGCAGCCGCTTTTACACGACCATGATATAAGTAACCGCTTCTATCGAAAACTACACTGGTTACACCAAGTTCAGTTGCTTTACGGGCAA
Source organism: Ilyomonas sp. (assembly GCA_965277535.1). Classification (GTDB taxonomy): domain Bacteria; phylum Bacteroidota; class Bacteroidia; order Chitinophagales; family Chitinophagaceae; genus Ilyomonas. Next base: position 869,240 of record OZ255825.1, read on the forward strand.
TGGCAGTACCTGCCAACTTTGCTTTGTTTGTTTTTGTGCCGGTTTGCGCTTCAATGTCTTTGTCTTTGGTTGATGCGCCTGTAATTGTTTTTCCGCTTGCATCATCAATAAGCTGAAGATAAACAGCCGTATTGCTGCGAAATACAGACAGACGTGGCTTTTGCGCCGTACCTGCTATATTCTTACGAATGCGGTAATGTATCTTTTTTCTTCTTATTCCTTTTGTGTTCATTGTTCTTTATTTATGCTTTCCTGATACTGCCAGGAAAATGAAAAGAATCGTATTAAAACTGTTGCTAACTGCATTCTTTAAAACTGCAATTTTATTATTTACCAGCCGCTTTACCAGCTTTCCGGCGAACCACTTCATTCGTATATTTAACACCCTTTCCTTTGTACGGCTCCGGTTTGCGAAGGCTACGCAATTTAGCAGCTACCTGACCTAACAATTGCTTGTCGGTTCCTTCCAACATAATCTTTGGATTCTGACCTTTCAAAGTTTCTGTCGCCACTTTCAGTTCTTTAGGAATTTCAAAGATGATATTATGAGAATAACCCAAAGAAAGATCCAGTGTATTGCCTGTGTTGGCAGCTTTGTAACCTACACCTACCAATTCCAGGTCTTTCTTGTAGCCATCTGTTACACCTTTTACCAGATTAGAAAGCAATGAGCGATACAAACCATGCATGGCACGATGACGAATCTGGTCAGTTGCACGGGTTAAGTTAATTTCATTGTCTTTCACTTGAACCGTGATATCTCGGTCAATTAACTGCTTCAATTCGCCTTTTGGCCCTTTCACACTTACCGTATTATCGCTACCAACATTTACAGTAACACCTTTTGGTAAAGCAACAGGTTGTTTTCCTATACGTGACATGTCTTCAATTTGAAAATGATATAATTTAATATTCTGATAATGTAGCCTGCTTCTTTTTCAGTTACCGTATAGAAAACTTAGATTAGAAGACAAGTTGATAAATTTGAAAACCATTATCCAATTTTCAAATCTTTGGTTTTACCTAATTTTATGAAATATAGCAAAGCACTTCACCGCCTACATTCTGGCTCTTAGCCTGCTTATCAGTCATTACGCCTTTTGAAGTGCTCAAAATTGCGACGCCCAAGCCATTAATAACACGACGAAAATCGGCTGGTTTTGAATACTGACGCAAACCCGGACGGCTGATTCTTTCCAGAGAACGAATGGCAGGTAGCTTTGTAGTCGGATCGTATTTCAATGCGATTTTAATTAAGCCCTGCTTGCTATCATCCTCAAATTTGTACCTCAGGATATAACCCTGCTCGTACAAGATTTCGGTAATGCGTTTCTTTAAATTAGACGCAGGAATTTCAACAATTCTGTGTCCGGCTAACTGTGCATTTCTTACACGGGTAAGATAATCTGCGATAGGGTCAGTTACCATTTGTATTATTAATTGATAATTGTTATTTGTATTATTTGTACTCTTCAATTGACAATTAAAAATTATCAATTGAACCTACTTCTACCAGCTTGCTTTTTTTACGCCTGGTATTTTACCGTTCAGTGCCATATCACGGAAGGTAATGCGCGACAAACCAAAATAACGGATGTAACCTCTCGGGCGTCCGGTAAGCTGATCGCGGTTTTTTAACCGAACCGGCGAAGCATTGCGTGGTAGCTTATCCAAACCGGCATAATCGCCCGCGGCTTTTAAAGCAGCGCGCTTCTCTGCATATTTGGCTACCATTGCCTCGCGTTTTCTGCCTCTGGCTTTAATTGATTCTTTTGCCATACTATCTTTTTATAAAGAAGGCTTATGCTTCTTCGTTTTCTTTTTTCATGTTTTTAAAAGGCAACCCCAATTCCTTCAGCAATTCGTAAGCTTCTTCATTGTTTTTTGCAGACGTAACGAAGGTGATGTCCATGCCGGTAATTTTATTTACCTTATCAATGTCTATCTCAGGAAAAATAATCTGTTCTGTTACGCCCAATGTGTAATTACCACGACCATCGAACGCTTTATCACTGATGCCCTTGAAATCACGAACACGAGGTAAGGCTACTGCAATTAAACGGTCGAGAAACTCATACATCCTTTCGCCGCGAAGCGTAACACGCGCACCAATTGGCATGTCCTTGCGCAGCTTGAAATTAGAAATATCTTTTTTGCTTCTGGTTGCTATTGCTTTTTGGCCTGTTATGTTTGATAATTCATCAACAGCAACATCTACCAGCTTTTTATCAGCTACGGCTCCGTTTACGCCTCGGTTTACGCAAATTTTTTCCAGTTTTGGAGTTTGCATAACACTTTTATAGCCGAACTTTTTTACCAGTGCGGGTACAACTTCTTTTTTATACTTATCCGCCAATCTTGGAGTATATTTTACAGTACTCATAATTTAACTGCCTCCCCTGATTTTTTAAATGTGCGAACTAATTTTCCTTCTTCGCGTGATCGCTTGATTTTAGATGGCTCACCAGCTTTTGCATCCCACAACATTACATTGCTAATGTGAATGGGTGCTTCCTGATGTACCAAACCACCTTTTGTATTCTGTGCAGATGGCTTTGTATGTTTGGTTATGATATTTACACCTTCAATCACCACACGACCTTTATCAATAATCACTTCTAAAACCTTGCGGGGCTTTTTCATGTCTTTATCATCACCGGCAATCACCACTACGCTATCGCCGCGCTTGATATTATATTTCGGTTTGAATCTGTTACTCATTGTTTTGTATTTGCGGAGTAAACCGTTTTATTAGTAAGCCGCCTTCAAAAAACGGGCGGCAAAGATACAACTATAATACTTCAGGTGCAAGTGAAATAATCTTCATGTAACCTTTGTCACGAAGTTCCCTGGCAACAGGTCCGAAGATGCGCGTACCACGAGGTTCGTCAGCATTGTTAAGCAATACAACTGCATTGTCGTCGAAGCGGATGTAAGAGCCATCCTTACGGCGCAGCTTATTAGTTGTGCGAACAATAACGGCTTTTGAAACAGTGCCTTTTTTAACGCCACCGGCAGGCAATGCATCTTTTACGGTTACCACGATTTTATCACCTATCCTGGCATAATCCTGACCAGAATTACCCAACACACGGATGCAAAGCACTTCTTTAGCTCCGCTGTTGTCAGCTACATTTAACCTGCTTTCTTGCTGAATCATTTTATTAAGCTTTGAGCTATTCACTTTAAGCTACGAGCTTCGAGTTATTAGCAATTTACTTTTACATTTTCATTTATCAGCTCGTAGCTCGTGGCTCGTAGCTAGCAACTTATTACTTTGCTTTTTCAATTACTTCCACCAAACGCCAGCGTTTAGTTTTGCTGAGCGGGCGGGTTTCCATAATTCTTACAACATCACCAACAGTGCATTCATTCTTTTCATCATGAGCATGAAACCTGGTGGTTTTATTTAAGAATTTACCATAAATCGGGTGCTTTACTTTACGTTCAACCGCAACAGTTATGGTTTTTGCCATCTTGTTGCTACTCACAACACCGATTCTTGTTTTGCGTAAATTTCTTTGTTCAGCTTGTGTTTCCATTGTGTTTGTTTTTGTGCCTTTTTCAAGGCATCTATTTGGTAAAGAACAATTAAGCTTGTACTGTTCTTTTTCTGATTTCTGTTTTAATTCTTGCTATGTCTTTTCTTAAATTGCGGATGTTCATTGGGTTCTCCAACGGAGAAATAGCATGCGCAAATTCCAGCTTTTTTAAACGTACAGTATCTTCATTCACCCGAGCCTGCAAGTCGGCATCGCTAAAGTCTTTCAGGCTTTTGTTAAACTCGTATTTTTTATTAGCCATTGTATTTTGTTTTTATTGAAAAAGAATACAGGAGCTATGCCTGAAGGTCTCTTCTGATAACGAATTTTGTTTTAATGGGAAGCTTCTGTGAAGCGAGGTGCATGGCTTCTTTCGCTGTTTCCATGGGTACACCATCACATTCAAAAATAATGCGGCCTGGTTCTATTACGGCAGCCCAAAACTCTGGATTCCCTTTACCTTTACCCATACGCACTTCCAGTGGTTTGCGGGTGATTGGTTTATCAGGAAATATACGAATCCACACATTTCCTTCACGCTTCATTGCACGGGTCAAAGCCTGGCGGGCAGCTTCAATCTGGCGATTGTTTAACCAAATCGGTTCTTCTGCTTTTAAGGCATAAGAGCCAAAAGCTATGCTGGTGCCGCGTTTCGCTACGTTGCGGATGCGACCTTTCTGTGCTTTTCTATGTTTGCTTCTTTTCGGCTGTAACATTGTGTTTTGTTTTTGCTCTTTTTTCAGTTGTTTTTACTTACCGGAAACCATAAACCATGCAACCGGCCACTGATCTATCTTCTTCCACCGCCCCTTCTGTCTCCGCCTCCACCCCCTCTGCGGTCGTCTCCCCCTCTTCTTTCATTACCCCCACGACGGTCATCTCTTCTATCGCCACCACGATGGTCATCACCTCTGCGGTCATCTCTTCTATCACCACTTACATCTTTACCACCAATGAAATTTGGATTTAAATCGCGCTTACCGAGAACTTCACCTTTACAAATCCATACTTTGATACCGATTTTTCCATAAACGGTTTGTGCAAACACGTTGGCATAATCAATATCCATACGAAGCGTATGTAAAGGAACACGACCTTGCATGAATTTTTCGCTTCGTGCAATTTCTGCACCTCCTAAACGACCGCTTAATTGTACTTTGATACCTTCGGCGCCCATACGAAGCGTAGAAGCAACCGCCATTTTAGTAGCACGTTTGAAGTTGATACGGTTTTCTATCTGCCGGGCGATGGTATCGCCTACAATGGCCGCATCTAACTCAGGACGGCGGATTTCCAGAATGTTGATCTGAACATCATCCTTGCCGGTGAGCTTTTTCAACTCTTCCTTTATTCGGTCAACTTCTCCGCCGCCTTTACCTATAATGATACCTGGCTTTGAAGTATGTATGGTAACAATCAGTTTGCCTAACGTACGCTCTATTACAATTTTGGAAATGCCACCTTTGTTAATACGTGCATTGAGGTAAGTTCTTATCTTGTGGTCTTCAATTAATTTGCCGGCGTAATCTTTTTTACTGCCATACCAATTGCTTTCCCAACCTCTGATGATACCTAATCTGTTACCAATAGGATTTGCTTTTTGACCCATATTGTTTTATTTACTTACAGGCAATTTGCCTGCGGGAATATTTTTATTTGCTGTCAACAATGATTGTTACGTGATTGCTGCGCTTCCGTACGCGATAGCCGCGACCTTGTGGTGCCGGACGCATCCGTTTCAATACACGACCACCATCAACAAAAACCGTCTTTACGATCAAATTTGCATCAGCAGCGCTCGTTCCTTCGTTCTTCTGCTCCCAATTATTGATAGCGCTTTTCACTAACTTATACAAAGGAACAGCATTGTGTTGTGGATGAAATTCTAAAATTGCCAACGCTTTTTCAACGTTCATACCACGGATAACATCTGCCAGCAAACGCATTTTGCGAGGCCCCGTAGGATAATTATTTAATTTAGCAACAGCTTCCATTTTATATTTTTTTAAGTTTCAATTTACCACCTTGAAACTTGTAGCTTATTAACTTTTATTTCTTACTGCCGGAATGTCCTCTGAAATTACGTGTTGGAGCAAATTCGCCTAATTTGTGACCTACCATAAACTCGGTAACATAAACCGGGATGAACTTATTGCCGTTGTGCACAGCAAACGTATGGCCTACAAAGTCGGGCGTAATGGTAGAGCGGCGACTCCAGGTTTTAATAACAGTCTTTTTGTTTTTGCCTTCGTTAATGTTTAAAACTTTTGTTTCAACATTTGAATCAACATAAGGACCTTTTTTTATCGAACGACCCATAATTTTGGAATGAGTTAATTTGAAAATTATTTCAATGTCAGTTTCTTACCGTTCCTCCGCTGAATGATCAAGCTATCAGAACTTTTATGCTTGCGTGTTTTTAAACCTTTTGCATATTTACCTGTACGGCTGCGGGGATGGCCACCTGAGGCTTTACCTTCACCACCGCCCATTGGATGGTCAACAGGGTTCATTGCTACACCACGGGTGCGGGGACGAACCCCTTTCCAACGGTTGACTCCAGCTTTACCAGCTTGCTCCAGGTTATGGTCGCTGTTAGAAACTACGCCTACCGTTGCATAACAATTAATTAAAACCTTTCTTAACTCACCGCTTGGCATTTTCAGCACAGCGTAACGTTCTTCCTTGTTGGTTAACTGAGCAGAAGAACCTGCGCTGCGGGCAAGCTTACCGCCTTGTCCGGGTTGCAATTCAATATTATGAATAACAGTACCCAGTGGCATGTTTTTCATTTGAAGTGCGTTGCCCAATTCAGGAGCCACCGCATCACCAGAGGTGACAGTAGTTCCTACTTGAATGCCCTGTGGAGCAAGAATATATCTTTTTTCACCATCGGTATATTGAACCAATGCGATAAAAGCCGTGCGGTTAGGATCATATTCTACTGACACTACTTTCGCATCTACACCTTTCTTATCTCTTTTAAAATCAACAATGCGGTAATGATGCTTGTTTCCACCGCCCATGTAACGCATAGAACGGCGACCTTGTGCATTGCGACCACCCGTGCTGTGCTGTGGTTCCAACAAGCTTTTTTCCGGCTCGTTGGTTGTGATTTCAGCATACGCATTCCCAATTCTCCAGCGTGTGCCGGCCGTCATGGGTTTGTATTTTTTTAATGCCATTTGTTAGATACTTTTTGCGAACTTTTCAGCTTCGCGACTATAATTTAAATGTTTGAATACAAATCAATGCTTTCACCTTCGGCAACGGTAACGTAAGCTTTTTTATAGCCAGGCTTTACGCCTTTGATGAAACCGGCTTTTGTGAATCTTGTTTTGTTTTTGCCTGGGACAATTACCGTATTTACGTCTTCCACACTCACGCCATACATGTCTTCTACGGCTTTCTTAATTTCCAGTTTGTTTGCCTTTTTGGCCACTTTAAAAGCATACCTGCGTAATTTTTCTTGCTGGGCATTTGCTTTTTCCGTAAGAACAGGCTTTATTAATATCTCGCTCAGTTTCATGATTGATAACGATTAATACGTTTGTAATTATGCTTCTACTTCTGCCGTTTCCTCTTCGCTGAAAATCCTTGCTGCACTTTCAGTTAAAACCAATGTGTCGGCGTTCACTACCTCATAAGTGTTTAGGTCGGCCAACAATGTGCTTTCTACTTTTGGTATGTTGCGAAGACTGAGATAAACATTGTTGTTGTAATCAGCCAATACAAACAAAGTTTTTTTATCAGCAATGTTTAAAGCTTTTAAAGCGTCAGCAAACTGCTTTGTTTTCGGTGCTTCTAAGTTAATATCTTCAACCACCACAATTGCATTGTCTTTCGCTTTGTAAGAAAGAGCGCTTACTTTAGCAAGGTCTTTCACTTTTTTATTCAGCTTAAAGCCGTAACCATGAGGCTTAGGTCCGAAAATAGTACCACCGCCTTTATACAACGGGTTACGAATGTTACCCTTACGCGAACCGCCGGTACCTTTTTGTTTGTGCAGTTTGCGACTGGCTCCCTGTACTTCAGCACGGGTTTTTACCTTATGGGTGCCTTGGCGTTGTGCTGCCTGATATTGCTTTACCGCGAGATACAACACATGGTCGTTCGGCTCAACGGCAAAGATTTCATCCGGTAACTCAATTGTCCTTCCGGTGGTTGCGCCTTGTATATTTAAAACTTCTACCTGCATTTGAATTTGTTTTTGCTAATTATTTCTGAATTAATACCACCGAACCGTTATGACCCGGCACAGATCCGCTAACCAGAATATAATTTTTGTCCCTGAATATTTTTACAATTTTCAAACCTTTCATTTTAACACGGTCGTTGCCCATTCTGCCTGCCATACGCATACCTTTAAACACACGTGAAGCATCAGATGAGTTACCGATAGAACCTGGTGCGCGCTGACGGTCGTGCTGACCATGAGATTGTTCGCCAACACCATGAAAGCCATGACGTTTTACAACGCCCTGAAAACCTTTGCCTTTTGTGGTACCTACTACTTCTACTTTTTCACCTTCGGAGAAAATATCAACAGTAACGGTTTCACCAATATTTTTTTGGAGAGAAGAATCGCGGAATTCTTTTACGAATTTTTTGGCTGGAGTATTAGCCTTTGCGAAGTGAGCAATTTCGGCTTTGAGGGAGTGTTTTTCTTTTTTGTCGCCGAAACCTAATTGTATGGCGTTGTAGCCATCTGTTTCCTCAGTTTTTACTTGTGTTACAACACAAGGACCGGCTTCGATAATGGTAACAGCGGTTTGCTTTCCATCTGTTCCAAAAATGCTGGTCATTCCAATTTTTTTACCAATAATACCTTTCATCGTTTGTTGCGGTTTGCGCCCCGCAGAGGTGTTAAGGACATTACACAGATGAAAGTGCAATTCAATCCTTGTTTTCCGCCGACCTTTTCTTTTGTTTCCGCCTTGGCAGAGTAGAAGTACCGGAGGTAAACAAACCTCGAAGGGCTTGTTATTATGTCTCAACCAGGATTGTAAGCGATGGTTTGGTTTCGCCTGATTTCCTGATTATTAATTTTTATTCAGAGCTCTTTTTTCGCTTTCGCAATTGAGAGATGAGTGATTTTTTATAAGATCTTTTGCTTGCGGCTTGCTTTACGCTTTAATTTCTACTTCAACGCCGCTTGGTAAGTCGAGCTTTGACAAAGCATCTACCGTACGGGAAGAAGAAGTATAAATATCCAGCAAGCGCTTATGCGTTGCCAATTGGAACTGTTCACGGCTCTTCTTGTTCACGTGAGGTGAACGCAAAACCGTAAAGATTTTTGTATGCGTAGGTAAAGGAATAGGACCTGTAACTACTGCACCGGTGCTGCGAACAGTTTTTACGATTTTTTCAGCAGATTTATCAACTAAATTGTGATCGTAAGACTGTAATTTAATTCGTATTCTTTGAGACATTGCCATGAGCCTGATTTCAAATTGGGAGCGCAAAGGTAACGGGTTGATACATAGCAGACAAGCTTTTTACAATTATTTTTGAGTTTTTATTATTTTTTAGGAAAACTCATGCTAACATTGAAAAGATGACTAGCTATTAAAGAAGATACTGAAGAGATTAAGGTTTGTTTTTGCACGTTTTTATCTCCATTCTGGTTTGTATAAAATCAGAATTTGAACGTTTCAAAACCCCCTATTTTGCTAATTTTCTCCCTACATCTATATTTAAAATAGAACAGTTTGAAAGAGTTCAGTTTTTATTTGTTTGAAGCCACAGGTTCTATTTTAATTACTCTGCCACCACCACGGTAACGACTAACCCAATAGCTGTTGTTTAAATCGCTTATCATCACGCCACCACTCGTTGCTGCATGAACAAACTTGTTGTTGGTTAAGTAAACACCAACATGCGAAATGTCTCTGCCTACTGTTTGAAAAAAAAGCAAATCGCCTTCCTGTAAGTTCGGCATTTCAATTCGCGCACTGTTATCATATTGCGCACGTGCCGTTCGGGGAATATCGGTTTTATAAACATCGCGCATAACAATTTGCGTAAAGGCGCTGCAATCAATACAAGACTCTGTGCTTCCACCCAAACAATAACGCGTTCCCCACCAATGCTCAATGTCCTGCAATAAGGAAATATTCTGCAACCGCTCCACAGAAGCATCCAATAAAATAGCGTATTTAAACTGAAGACCCGTTGCGCTTTCAATGTTAGAGTTGGTTGTTGAAACATCGGTAGGCGGCGCATACACAATATGTGCAGGCTGCTTCTTTTTTGTAAAATGTGCGTTTTGCAGTTCATCAATCTGCCCGCTTTTGCCTCCGTTATTAATCGCAATATCATCTAAAAACTGAACATTGCCGCGATGTTTACCGGTAGTAGAGTTATTTTGGGTTGATGTATCTCGCGCAGAAATACGTTGCAAACTTTTGCAACTATACATAAATAGGCACAAAACCAAAAAGGTAAATCGCTGGTAGGTAGTTGGCATCTCAATCTGCAAATTATACTATCCGAATAAATATAGCTTCAAGGTGAAAAAGTTGCCATTAAAACAATTTTAATTGTTTGATGTGGAAAACAAAACCAAATCTCACAAAGTAAAAATGGATTTCAATCGTCAATATAGAAAAACCAAAAACAACTCCCTATGTATGCAACGGTATTGGCATTGCATTCTTTAACCAGGTGGCTTGTGGCAGCCAGTTTATTATTTGCCTTGTTTTTATCTTATCGTGGCTGGCTTCGACACAAGCCATTTACTAGGTTTGATAATCGGGTTAGACACATCACGGCTACCATTGCGCACGTTCAATTGCTGCTGGGTTTGTGGTTGTATTTTATCAGTCCACTTATTTCTTACTTTTTGCACAATTATAAAACAGCGCTAAAAGAAAGAAGCATCCGCTTTTTTGGAATGGAACACGCTGCTATGATGTTGGTTGCCATCATTATTATTACCATTGGCTCTGCCGTTGCAAAAAGAAAGAAAACCGATGAACAAAAATTTAAAACCATGGCGCTATGGTTTACGACAGCGTTTATTCTGATTATAGTAAATATTCCCTGGAAATTTTCACCCATGGCAAGCCGACCTTATTTCAGGCCGTTTTGAGGGATAAAAAAGGGCAAAAACAAAAAGTCCCTACTAAAAAGCAGGGACGAATGAAATGCAGTTCAGAGACTGCTTATGCGTTTTGTAAAAGTAGTTGTAAGCGAAAAGTCTTATCTAATAAATGATATGAACGGTAAAAATTCAGCTACCAACTGCTGATAAGCTATTCTTTCTTGGGAGCCAGCGTAAAACCAACGGTGGTTCCAATGTCGGGCTTGCTGCGTATATGAATCACTTGCCCGTGCGCTTCAACAATGTGCTTGCATATAGCAAGCCCCAAACCAGTGCCGCCCACATCGCGGCTGCGAGCTAAATCAGTACGATAAAAACGTTCAAAAACACGAGGCAAATGTTGCGGCGGAATGCCAAGACCATTGTCGCTGATTTCAATTAATACATGGTCTTCATCGGCACGATAAATTCCTGCAGTTATATAGCTTTCCTGCCTACCATATTTGGTTGCATTTTCAACCAGATTAATAAGCACCTGACGTATTTTTTCTTTATCAGCAAAAACAAACACCGGCGCTTCACAACCTTTTTTGATTGTGGCAGAAATATGTTTGGCACTGGTAACAATGTATAACAATTGATATACTTCTTTTATCAAATCCTGAATGATAAAGTTGCTTTTGTTTATTGGCTGCGCACCACTTTCGAGCTTCGAAATCTCATCTAAATCATTCACAAGGTTCACCATGCGCTGCACATTACGCGCAGTATTTTCTAAAAATTTTTTATTGATTGCAGGATTATCTGAAGCGCCTTGCAGCAAGGTTTCTACATAACCCTGGATAGCAAAAATGGGCGTTTTAAATTCGTGCGATAAATTTTGCAAAAACTCTTTGCGATACACTTCATTTGTTTTTAGCGTTTCAATTTCGTCTCTGCGCTGCTGTGCCCATTGCGCTACATCTTCCTGTACCTGGTCAATGCTTTTATCCGGCAAAATATATTTATAGTACATTTCTTCACGCTTGCTGGCCTTGGTTTGATAAATGAATTTATAAATGAGTTTGATTTTGCGATAAATGAACCAGCGAAGCACAAAACGAAAAAGGAAAAAAGAAATGAGAAATGTTAGGAGCAAAGCAAGAATGGCAACTTCAAACCGAAAGGAAACAAAATAAAAAGCGGCGCCCGTTGGCACAGACAATATCAAAGAAGTTAAGAAGGAAAGTTGGGTGGGCGATAAATTTTTTGTGGTGAACATAATGAAGTTGCGGGCTACAAGTTTTGAGCTACGAGCAATTTACATAAAATAGAATAGAGATAAAAGTTAACATTCAAATTTATAGCCCACACCTTTCACGGTAGTAACGCAGTCAATCTCTAATTTCTGACGGATTTTGCGAATGTGAACGTCAATGGTTCTATCGCCAACAATTACGTCAGTTCCCCAAACCGAGGTAAGAATTTCATTGCGCAGAAACACTTTTCCGGGCTTGGATGCCAGTAAGTATAACAGCTCAAATTCTTTTTTGGCAAGCGTTATTTCTTTGTTTTTTACACTCACAATGTAACGCTGCGGATCAATGGTTATGCCGTTTACATGCAAAATTTTTCCGTCATTATCTACAGGCTTCCCAAGGCGGCGAAACAACGCATTCACACGGCTCACCAGCACTTTTGTGCTAACTGGTTTGTTTATATAATCATCTGCTCCAATTTCCAAACCTTTTATGTGCGAAATGTCATCATTAATTGCTGTTAAAAAAACAATCAGAGTATCATCAAACTTCTCATCCTGCCTTAGTTTGCGGCATACTTCAATGCCGGTTTTATAAGGCATCATAATATCTAAAATGATCAATTGTGGCATTAACAAACTCGCTTTTTCAAGCGCCTCATTGCCATCGGCTGCGGAATAAACATCATAGCCCTCCTGTTGTAAATTGAATTGAATAATCTCTACAATATCCGGTTCGTCATCAGCAATTAATATTTTCTTTCCGTTACTTTCCATTAACCATTTGTTTATACAAAATTAAAATACAAATATCAGCGCGTGTTTATCCGTTCATTATCTTATTGTTAAGCAGTTGACTGTATCAATTTTATTGAGTAACAACAAATTTTATTAACTCTTTTATGAGAGTGAAGATAGAAGATGTTAAAGATGAAACACAGATATTTACATTTTGATTTTGAAGTTGTAAACGAACCTTTTGTGATGATGAAACGAGTACCTTTTTTGTTTTTGCTCCTTTTTTTAGGATGCCTGCCAGTGGCTGCTTTACAAGCGCAATCTTCAAAAATTCCGCTGATGCGGCAGGCATTTCACGACAGAATAGACAACCTGCAGAAACGATTGTTGAAATTAGACGGAACGGCTGATAATAACCTGAACATTACAGATAATGAAGATCTGAACCTTCAGCTTACGTACACCGTTACCAAACGCATTGATGCCATTCAAAACAGCATTGAATCGGACACAGACAACAGCAATTCAAAAATAAAATACCTGCGTGCGCTTGCCGAAACGCTGGATGGCTTTTTTCTAAATTACAGAAAGCAAACCATGCGCATTGCACAATTACCGCCTTTAGTAAATGCGTTTGCACAAGGAATGCAGTTGGATAAACAACACGCTTCCATTGCATCGCTTATCAAAAGCCAGCCTTTTGAAATTGGTGATGTATTGATGAAAAGCGTTTTGTTTGAAGACAATCCAACATACCAGGAAGGAAAAAACATTGTATTTCTAAAGGATGTCCGGTTGCATCCCGAAAAAATTTTACGCTCTCTAAGCGCCAATTCCAATTATCCTTTTGCTGATAGCTTAATCAGTGTAAGTGCACGTTACAATCCCGATGAATTGTATTCGTATGCTTCTGCTTCGAACCAGCTTGCGCAAAAAATCTGGAAAAGTCCTGATACATTGGTTCAGGTTATCAGTAAATTGTCCAAATACAAATCAGGTCAGTTTTATTTTCCTTTTCTTGATAATTTATATCATAACAATTTAACTATCGAGCAAATTGATGCTGTGAGAGATGACCCGATGAAATATTATCGTTTGTTGGTAAATACAAAAATTGGTTATACAAAACGATTGCTCGAACACGATACAGCAATGGGTATTTCTGCCATTGACGATAAGATAAGTTCAACAGGAAAATACTTCATCAATGAAATTAATGGCTTGCATGAATCGCCCGATGTGGTACGTTTTAAAATACTCGAAAATCTTACACCCGAAGAGTTGTATTATCTCGCTGTGATGAATGAAGAATTGATTTACACATCCAGCTATGTGCGGGGCGTGTATCCGCGCATCTGGCAAAAAATGAAAGTGCCGCGCGGCGATTCGTTACTGGTAAATGTTCGGTTCGACCATTTTAAAAAATGGATAAAAATGGCTGCCAATTACAATACGCTGGACGATTTTTTAAAACGCATGGATAAGGACAATGCGCTGGTGTTGATGAAAGCTTTTGCCAATGGTTTAGACAAGCAAACCGGCAAAGACAGCTTGGAAGATGCCGTAGATGTAGCAGGATCTTACGCCAGCATTTACGACAAAAATATACAGCAGTTAATCTTAAACCAGGTAGAGGAAAACCTAAGCGCAGCAAAGCTGGCAGGCAATGAACGAGGCATTAATATTTACAACATTTTAAACACTTTGTTTTTATCAATGGATTCATCCAACCATATAGATATTGCTAAAGAGTTAGGCATTCGCCCGGTTTATTTTATGAACAGCAACACTTTGAAAGACACCACAGGTCGTATTGTAGTTCAGCAATTTTTTTATGGTGATAAAGGCGGACAGACTGATTTTAACGCGTTTGTATATGCTTATAATAAAGCCGGATGGAAAATGGCCTCAACGCCGGAATGGGTAACGTTTTCATCTACCAAAGGCACGCCCATCAGCATTTATTCCAATCGTCCCTTGGATGAAAACCAAGGCCTGGATGATAAAGCGCAAGCTGATTTAATCAGCTATCTGGAAGACCATGAAATTGAGCCAACGATAGTGTTGCATCGGGGTCATAGTTACTATTTAATCAATACTATTAAGCAAATGCCTTCGTCGGCGCAAGTGGTTTTGCTGGGTAGTTGCGGTGGTTATCAAAGCCTGAATCAAATCTTAAAAATTTGTCCTGAGGCGCAAATTATTTCCTCTAAACAAACCGGCAGCGGCGCCATTAATTTGCCGCTTATCAACGGTATCATTGATAACCTAAAACAAGGCAAAGATTTGGATTGGCCTATTATGTGGCAACGCTTTTCGAAAGAATTTGGAAGTGGCAAAAACAAAGAGTTGTTTGACGATTATGTGCCGCCTTATAAAAACTTAGGCGCTGTGTTTATTATGGCTTATACCAAGCTTCAGGAAAAAGAAAACGGATAGTTTATAAACCAATCTTATGAAATACATACTAACTTTTGTTTTGCCCATTTTTGTTTTCACAACAACATTTTCGCAAAAAAAGCCAGCCTTAAAACAATGCAATGTTATAGCATACTATACGGGCGATTCTGCACATATTGACAGCTTCAATGTATCGCAGCTTACGCACATCATCTTTAGTTTTGCCCATTTAAAAGACAGCAGCCTGTTTATTCAAAATGCGAGAGACAGTGCAACGATAACAAAGCTGGTTTCGTTAAAAAAGAAATATCCGGCCCTAAAAATTATTATCTCGATGGGCGGCTGGAGTGCTTGCCAGTATTGCTCGCAAACGTTTAACACCGATGAAGGACGCAAACAATTTGCTCTTTCCTCAAAACAAATACTCGACTATTTTAATGCTGATGGTATTGATTTGGATTGGGAATATCCGGCCATTGAAGGTTTTCCGGGACATCAGTTTTTACCCGAAGACAAACAAAACTTTACGGCTTTGGTTGCTGAAATGAGAAAGCAGTTTGGCTCTCGTTACGAAATCAGTTTTGCTTCGGGCGGTTTTACTAACGCCATCTTACATTCATTTGAATGGAGCAAAGTAATGCCATTAGTAAACCGTGTGAATATGATGACGTACGACCTGGTGAGCGGCTATGCAAAAGAGAGCGGTCATCACACGCCTTTGTATTCAACTCCTCACCAAACAGAAAGTATTGACCATGCCGTTCACCTGCTGGATTCATTGCACGTACCGCGTAACAAAATTGTGATTGGTGCTGCTTTTTACGCACGTATTTTTCAATTGCAGGATACCTTGCAAAACGGTTTGTACCAACCCTGCACTTTCTTGAGAGGAGTTGATTACAAACATTTTGACAGCACCATTTTGAACGATCCTAACTACGTTTATCATTGGGATGCAACAGCTCATGCGCCTTATTATTTTAATGCAAAAGAAAAGCTGCTTGTTACGTTCGATGATAAACGATCATTGGCTGATAAAACAAAGTATGCAATGAGGAAAGGCCTGGATGGAATTATGTTTTGGGAGCTTACCAACGATGTGTATAACAATGGTTTGCTGCAAGCCATAGACGATGCAAAAAGGGGCAAAAACAAACCATAAGGTTCATCTGTTTCATCTAACAAACAGCTGTAATAAGCAATTGTTTTTCATTCTATTTTAATGAAAACATAAGTTGTATTTAAGTGATGTTGCTAAAACAAATCTCACCTTAGCAACCGAAATCCAATATCATGAACTATACAGTTATTAACTGGGAGGAGATGCTGCATATTATTGACGAAGATGAGCATCCGATTTATCATTTAGATGGCGAAACACTGCAAAAGCTATCTACAATTGACAATACGAATTGTTCTGCGTGCATTTTTCATCTGGCATCTTATGGTGTATTGCCCGCTCCCATTTTATACCAGATTGCTTCACATATTCAAAACCATTTTCCCTTCCTGCAAATTGACTGGTTTACTACTTTTTATTATGTTGAAAGAATAAGTTATCTAAGCATTGCTTTCCGAATGAAGGAAATGCTGGAACACAAAGAGCCTGTTGAAGAAAACCGTTTGAATCGTTTTATTGAATTTGAAGAACTTGATCCTGTTGAAAACACCGATACCATTCTGCTGAAAATTGTAATGATGAACATAATTCATTACAACGTAAAAATCAGGTAAGCATTTTTGTTTTTGCTCATTTTTTCCCAGCAAATTCTCTTATTATTTTTGTCATCTTTTATTTATCAAAAGAAAGAATGACAGAAGAAAACAAAGAAGCACAAAAAAACATTTTGGGTTTGGAATTGCCTACCGATCCGCGCTGGGTAAACCTCGCTGCCATGAGCCTGCAGCACATACTTTCCGACCATGCCTATTGCGAACAAAAAGCTGCCATTAGTTGCATATCACTCATTCAATATTATTCCGGAAAACAAGAATTGGTTGATGAATTGTCGCCTGTTGTAACAGAAGAATGGGGACACTTCAGGCTTGTGTTGGCCGAACTTCGCAAACGCAATTTGCCATTGGAAAGGCAGCGCAAAGATGAGTATGTAAACATACTGCTTCAATTTAAAACAACAGGCGGAACTGAAGAAGGCCGGTTGTTAGACCAATTGCTGATGATGGCGTTGGTAGAAGCCCGAAGCTGCGAGCGTTTCAAACGATTAAGCGAAGGTTTGCCCGATTTGTATTTGCAGCAATTTTACAGGCGTTTTATGGAAAGCGAAGCAGGCCATTACGCCTTGTTTATTCACTTGGCTGAGTTGTATATTGACAAAGAAAAAGTGCGCCATCGCTGGCAACAATGGCTGGCTTATGAAAATGAAGTGATGAAGCAATTGGAAGTTCGGGGAGACAGGATGCATTGAACAAGCAATGCTTCTGTTGTTCTGTTAATGTCTGTTGACAAAGAGAAAAAGATGTTGTGAATTTGTACAAAACAAAAAAGAAAGCAAAGCATGATGTATTATTTTTGCTCAAATTGATTGCATGAAAAAAGGGCTATTATTAATTGCGCTGGTTATTGTTTTGGTGGGCGGTTACTTTGCCATTTTTGGTAAAAAACAAAAAGCGAATAATGAACCATCAAATGCACAAAATGAAAAGCAACCCCGGCTTGCCATAAGCAAAAATCCACCGCAGTTTAACGATGCGTTTAACAACATGCTCCAGAGTTACTACAGCGTAAAAAATGATCTTGTAAACTGGGATAGCACCAAAGCCGGCAACGATGCTACAACACTTGCCCAGCTTGCATTAGCTCTACCAATCAATACAGTAAAGGGAGACAGTAATTTAATCACTACTGCAAAAAATTTTGCTGGTGCTGTTGCAACACAAAGCAAAGCCGTTACCAGCGCAAACAATATTGAAGATAAACGTCGCGCGTTTAGTGTGGTATCTGATAATTTATACAGTCTTATTAATACGGTGCGTTACGATAAAGAAGTGATATATTACGATATGTGCCCGATGGCATTTAATGAAAGCGAACAGGGATATTGGTTAAGCAAAGACAGCGCAATTCAAAACCCATATCTCGGCAACAAGCATCCTAAATACAAAGGCGCAATGGTAACTTGCGGAAGCGTAGAGCAAGTGGTGAATTATTCAAAATGATTGAATGCCATTTGATGTGAGATGTACGATGTGGGATGTACGATGTGATTATGAGAACCTGTGAAGATAGCTTTTGTTTTTGCACATTTTTTAGATGAAACAACTGGTCAAACTAAACACATCGTACATCCCACATCGTACATCCCACATCGTACATCCCACATCGTACATCCCACATCGTACATCATCTCACGCTTTCACCTGCAGCAGTTGCTTTACCTTGTTGGCTTTATGATTCATATCGGCAACATCAGTGCAAAGGATGGTTACATGCCCCATTTTTCTACCAGGCTTCGTTATTTTTTTTCCATACAAATGCACAAAGGCACCATCCATTTTCAATACATCGTCTAAACCTTCATACTTGGCTTCGCCGCTGTAACCGTTGGCGCCAATAATGTTTACAATGGTTGAACAGGTAATGTTTGCCGTATTGCCCAACGGATAATTTAGAATCACGCGCCACAACATATCGTATTGGCTGCAATAGCTGGCTTCAATGGTATGATGTCCGCTGTTATGCACGCGCGGTGCAGTTTCGTTTACCAGCACATCATTGTTTTTATCAACAAACATTTCTATCGCAAACAAACCCGGACTGGCTAAGCTTTTCACTACTTTTAATGCAATGGCTTCGGCTTTCCACAATACATCTTTTGTAATTCGGGCAGGTGCAATTTGATAATCTAACAAGTTTAAAGAAGGATTGAACACCATTTCAACCGGCGGATAAATAGCGGTTTGTCCTTTTGCATTCATTGCAATGATAATGGCAATTTCTTTTTGCAGATTCACCATTTTCTCTAACACAGCAGGCGCATCAAATGCCTTACTGGCATCGGTTTCAGCCTGTATCACCTGCACCCCTTTTCCATCGTAGCCGCCTTCTGCCAGTTTGTGAACCGCAGGCAAAAAATGGAGATGATTTTTTATTTCGCTCTTATTATTGGTAATTATAAATTGAGGCGAAGGAATGCCGTTGGCTTGATAAAATTGTTTTTGCACAATTTTGTTGCGAATGGTTTTAATAGCAGAAGGCTTTGGATAAATGGTCAAGCCTTCTTCTTCCAGTTTTTCCAAGGCTTCTACGTTCACGGCTTCTATCTCAATGGTAAGCGCATCAAGGCTTTTTCCAAAGTTATAAACGGTATCAAAATCTTTAATATCGCCTTTTATAAAATGAGTGCACAAATGTGCTGCCGGGCAATCTTCATCGTTTTCCAACACATAGGTTTCTACCACATAATTGGCTGCCGCCTGCAACAGCATTCTGCCCAACTGACCGCCGCCCAAAATGCCTACTTTCATAATCATAACAAATGAAACGCGAAGATAGCAGCCAATATTTGCTGCTATAAAAAATTATGCTTTAACCTCTATTTAATAGCGTTATTCTTTCAATTCAAATATTTTTGAACCCATGAAACGCCGCATCTTCTTTCTTCTTCCTTGTCTCTTGTTTCTTTTTATTGATGCTTCTGCACAAAATTCTTTTCTTGATTTTCAGAAAACATTTTCGCGTGTAGCGTATGCAATGAAAACAAAAGAAGACACGCTGCGCAAACAGTTTGCCGCCGCTAATCTTACCTTCCCTCCAAAGGAAATTTTCATTCGCTCGTTTAAGTACGACAGCCAGTTGGAAGTGTGGGTGCGCGAGAATGAAAATGAGAAATTCAGGCTTTTCAAAACGTACAAAGTGTGCGCTATGGCTGGCACATTAGGTCCGAAAAGAATGCAGGACGATTACCAGGTGCCCGAAGGGTTTTATTATATCAATCAGTTTAAACCCACCAGCAATTATCATCTTGCATTGGGCATTAATTACCCGAATGAATCAGACAGAATTTTCAGCGATTCTTTATCTCCCGGCGGCTCTATTTTTATTCATGGCAATTGTGTTACCACAGGTTGCATTCCTATTTTAGACAATCAGATTGAGGAAGTGTATCTGCTGGCAACGATGGCAAAAAGTGCGGGCGAAGATTTTATTCCGGTTCATATTTTTTCGGTTCGCTACAACAACGAAAAAAGTATGCAGTACTTAAGCAAAACCACCAAAGACAACCAGGAAGTACAAAAATTCGAGGTACAACTAAAAGAAGCTTACGATTACTTTGAACAGCATAAAACACTTCCTTTTATTGGCACAAATAAAAAAGGCCAGTATGTGATTTTATAAACTTTTAGTCGCACATTTGCACCCGATACATTACTACAAAACACCTTTTGCAAAATCAACATTATACAGAAGACGAATTGCTAACGAGCCTGAAACAGCACGATGAACAGGCTTACCGTTTTTTGTATGATAATTACTCGAAAGCTATCTTCACCGTTATCAAACAAATTATTCCGCAGCAGGAAGCAGCAGAAGATGTGTTGCAGGAATTGTTTGTGAAAGTGTGGCAAAACATTCAAACATACGATATTAGCAAAGGCAGGCTTTACACATGGATGATAAGTATAGCACGGAATTTAGCCATTGATCGTACCCGCTCAAAAGAATTTAATAAGCAAAATAAAACTACAACACTACAAGATAACGTAACTATGATGAACAGCACGGTTGAAAACAAATTTGCAGATACCGGCTTGCAGAAAGTGTTAACCACTTTGCCTGCCGACAATGCAAAGCTGATTGACCTGGCTTATTTTAAAGGGTTTACACAGGAAGAAATTTCGAAAATTATGATGATACCTGTGGGGACAGTAAAAACAAGAATGAGAAGCGCGATTTCGTTTTTAAGAAATAAAATAAAACCATAATTATTTCAACACTTTGGATATAAGTTGCATCATATCGTCCGGTGATCTTGAACTTTATGTTCTGGGTATGCTTTCGGAAGAAGACAACATAAAAGTTGCGCGTCTTTCCGAACTGTTTCCCGAAATAAAAAAAGAGATAGACGACATTGAGCAATCGCTGTTGCAAATAAGCAATGAAGCGGATGCAACGGATGCACCTTCACCAGAAGTAAAAAAAAGTTTGTTCGAAACGTTACGTTCACTGCCAACAGAAGAAATTAGTGCAAAAATAAACAACACGATGAACGTTGTTGATGAACAAAAAGAAGCGAAAGTAATTCCATTGCAACGCCCCAGGCGTGTGCTAACTTCATTGGCTCTGGCAGCTTCGGTGATTGCCTTAATAGCTTGTGCGGCTGTAATATCGCATCTGGCTTCTGCCAATAAGCATTATCACAAAGTGGCTGATAACATGACTTCCAAGGCAACTCAATTGCAGCAAAACGCCCTTACGTTGCAACAAAATTTGAATTTATACCAGGATACCAATTATCAAAAAATAAACCTCACGCACGCACCCGGCAAGCCAGAAGCTTTGGTGCAATTGTTTTGGAATAAAAGCACGCATCGTGTTTATGCGGCTGATATATCGCTACCCAACGCGCCTGCCGGCAAGCAATATCAGCTGTGGGCAATTGTTGATGGCAAACCTGTGAATGCGGGTATGATGAACACCAAAAAAACGCCGCAGCAAATGTTTGATTTTGCTAAAGCCGATGCCTTCGCGATAACCCTTGAAAAAGCCGGTGGCAGCCCTACTCCAACCATGACGGAATTGTATGTGTTGGGTAAAACATCGTAGCTGTTTGGTTTGAACATACATATCTTTCTACCTTCTAATTACTTTTTATTTGATTGAAATGGCGATGAAAACAATTCTTTACTTTTCCACCATTATTGGAATTATAATTTTTTTTAGTTCTTGCAAAACATACTACATTCCGGTTGACAGCTTCAAACAACAATTTTCAAGTTTTGATACTTCCAATTTACGAGAAGTTGCCACTCGAGGACCAATGGGTGACGTAGTAAAATATAAAACGTATCCAATAGATATTATAAAATGCGTTGATAAAAATGGCAATCCTGTTGAGCTTAAAAATAGTCCTTCAATCGAAATACGTTTTACTGACAACGATAACAAAAGGACAGTGTTTTATTTTGATTTGATTCGTGTTGGCAAGACATCAATAAGTGGAGTTAAGTCAAGACACGCCACTTGGATAAAGAAAATTATCCCAATAAATACTATAAAGAAAATCGAAGTTCAAGACGGCAAAAAGAGATTTCGATATGTAAAGGAAGATTAAGTTTTGAATAATTTCCCCACCTTTTGATATAAAAAATTTGAGGTATTCTCAAGCCAATAATGGCTCTGTTTGACATATAGATTTTATGTGTCGTCGTAATAAGATTATCAACTACTTGGTACTATTTTTATACAATCTCTCTTCTACAAGCAACTCACTCTTATAAAGCAAATCAAACTTTGCTTTTTATTTTGTTTTATTCGTAATCTCTATACAACATTCTTTAGAACAAACGACTGCAATCCTTTGCCAGCAAGCATTATAGCATTGCAATCGTTCAATTGGAACGATAAATTTTCTACAAAAATAAACCTTCATAAAACCATAACCTCTTCATTCACCGTAACTGATTGAAACAATTTTTATGAAGAAGTTAGTAGCACTGGCAATGATTGCCGCAGGTATTTCTGTTAGCTCGTTTGCACAAAGCACCAAGATGGTTGGCGGCGCACCCATGTACCCAACAAAGAACATTGTAGAGAATGCAGTAAACTCAAAAGACCATACAACTTTAGTAGCTGCAGTAAAAGCTGCTGACCTGGTTGATGTATTATCAAGCGCAGGCCCGTTCACTGTGTTTGCACCAACCAACGAAGCGTTTAACGCACTTCCAAAAGGCACAGTTGACAACCTGTTGAAACCTGAAAACAAAGAGAAGTTACAAGGCATTTTGAAGTATCATGTAGTGGCTGGAAAAATGAATTCAGATGATTTAAAAAAGATGATTAAAGAGGCCAACGGCAAAGCCACTTTGAAAACAGTAGAAGGTGATAATTTGTATGCAAGCATGGACAAGAACGGTGGTATTTGGATTTGGGATGAAAACGGCGGAAAGGCAATGGTTACCATCGCGGATGTAAATCAAAGCAACGGTGTGATACATGTCATCAATCATGTATTGCTGCCGAAGATGTAAGTGAAGAAAAGCAAAGTGGCAATGAAATCCCGGCATTTATGTCGGGATTTTTTATTGATATAAAACCTGTATGGTTTCTTTGGTTTGCTGGCGCAATACAATGGTTTTGTTTTGCAGCATTTTATCAAGCATATCATCTGTAAAATGGCGGATGGTAAGCAGGTTTAAATCACGTTCTACCTGCACATCAAAAACAGAAGAAGCTGCCGCAGCTAATTGGCTTACTTTATCGCTTTTATCATCCATGCAAAGCTGCACGTTGATGGCTCCGGTTTGTATTAAATTAGGCTTTAGTTTTAATTCACCAAACATTTCGTACAACTCACTCATCGGCGCTTCGCCAACAAAAGAAAAATCCTGGCTGCGCAAGTAGAGCAGTGCCTGGTTTTCTTTTACAATAATAATGGGCGGCAATTGCTTGGTGCCTTTGTTTGATATGGTAGTTCCCAAAAGTGAAATATCTAAAAAGCATTTTACATGCAACGGAATGCTTTTGTTTTGCAAGGGTTTTATTGTTTTTGGATGAATGACCTGTGCACCATAATAGGCCATTTCAATTACTTCATCAAAGCTTAATTCGCTTATCAGTTGCGCGTCTTCAAACCGGCGCGGATCGGCATTCATCACGCCTTCCACATCTTTCCAAATGGTAAGACTTTCGGCGTTTAATAAGTTAGCAAAAATGGCTGCTGTAAAGTCGCTGCCTTCGCGTCCCAACGTTGTGCTTTCGTTTTCATCGGTACTGCCGATAAAACCTTGCGTAATGATGATATTGCTATTGGAAAATATGGGCAAAACCAAATCATCCACTTTATTTTCCGTGGTTACCCAATCAATGGTAGCATCGCGAAAATTATTGTCAGTGCGAATGACATCGCGCACATCAATCCATGTGTTTGCGATATTTTTTTCGCTTAAAAAATAACTGATGATACATGTGCTCAACAGCTCTCCTACGCAAACAATCTGGTCGTAATAATAATCAAAAGGCTTAACAGGTTTATCGTGCAGCAACCATTCAATTTCTGTAAAAAAATCGTTCAATTGTGAAAGGCAATTGTTGTACTGTGTTACCAACAAATATTTTGCAGTGGTTATGTGCTGCCCTTTCACCACTTCAAACAATCGCAGACTTTCTTCCTTGTTACCAGCATAAAAAGATTCGGCAATTTTTTCCAACGCATTGGTGGTTTTGCCCATGGCAGAAATAATAATCACCAACTTTTCAGCCGCATATTGTTGAATGATGCTGGCTGTATTGTGTATCCGTTCTGTTGAAGCCACGCTGGCTCCGCCGAACTTAAAAACTTTTACCATGGTTGCTCTTTATTTGCAAATTATTTGTAATGAAATGATACTTTCATCGTTATAAAAAATGAATAAAAACAAAGATAGCTTTTGAGGTTGTTGCTGATGATAAAAACAAAATGTTATCAGAAACAAAAAACCGGCATATCATTTAATCGAAAAGAACAAACATCGTCTTAGCAACATGATAAAAAATAAAACCCTCTTTTTTGTTTTTGCCCTATTTCTTACAAGCCATTTTACAGCTTGTGCACAGGTAAAAGATTTACACAACCGTCTCACGGCATACAACCGTATTGACCTTACCAATATGAACAGCCGCATTTTAGAATTGGTGAATGAACATCGCCAATCCATTGGCAAAGGCGCTTTGAAAATGATTGATATTGCTTCTGCACAAGCTGCGCAACATAGCCGCGACATGATGAATAAAACTACGCCGTTTGGTCATGAAGAATTTGAGAAACGCGTTGATGCAATAAAAACAAACGTTGGTTTTATTAGTACTGCAGGTGAAAATGTAGCGTATGGTCAGCTCACAGCCGATAAAGTGGTGGCTGGATGGCTGCATAGCCCGGGACATCGTAAAAACATTGAAGGCGATTACGATTTAACAGGCATTGGCGTCGCGCAAAATGATCAGGGCGTTATTTATTTCACGCAAATATTTGTGTTGAAGAAGTAACTTGCCCGCATGAGCAACCCCATTATTTCGGTCAGGAATTTAATCAAAAAATACGGCGATTTTACGGCAGTAAAAGGCATTTCATTCGACGTGTATGAAGGTGAAATATTTGGTTTGTTAGGACCCAACGGCGCAGGCAAAAGCACAACACTTGAAATCATTGAAACGCTTCGTACTAAAACGGTCGGTGAAGTAATTGTTGACGGTTATAATTTAGATAAGCAGCCTGAAGAAATTAAAAAGATCATTGGTGTGCAATTGCAAACGGCTGGTTATTATCCCAACCTGAATTTGGTGGAACTGCTTAACATGTTTGCTGGTTTGTACAACAAAGAAATTTCTCCTCTCCATGTGCTGGATTCAGTAAATCTTCGAGATAAAGCCAAAGCTAAATATAAGGAATTGAGCGGCGGGCAAAAGCAACGGTTTTCCATTGCTGTAACGCTTATCAATCAACCCAAAATCATTTTTTTAGATGAACCCACAACCGGCTTGGATCCGCAGGCAAGAAGAAATTTATGGGATTTGATTCGCAACATTCGCCAGCGGGGAACGACCGTTATTATTACCACGCATTACATGGATGAAGCCGAAATTTTGTGCGACCGTGTTGCCATTATTGACGCAGGAAATATCATTGCTTTGGCAACGCCCGACCAGATGATTGATGAGCTTGTTGCCACCGGCTTTGAACGCCCCAAACAAGTGAAAGAAGCGAATTTAGAAGATGTGTTTATTCATTTAACAGGAAAGAGCATCCGGGAAGAATGATTCGATGTACGATGTTGGGCGTACGATGCAATTCTATGTACGATGTCAGATGTGGGATGTTAGATGTTTTCAGCTTTCCAATTGGTTTCATTTAAAAAAGGTGTAAAACCAAAGATTATCTTTGCAGGCTAATATAATCGTACATCGTACATCAATTCAATCATTACAACGTTGCCATATCAATTACAAAGCGATACTTCACATCGCCTTTCAGCATTCGCTCATACGAAGACGTGATGTTTTTAATATCAATCATTTCAATGTCGGAAACAATATTGTTTTCGGCACAATAATCCAGCATTTCTTGTGTTTCAGGCAAGCCGCCAATGCTGGAACCGGCTAAACTTTTTCTGCCGCCAATAATGCTGAAAGCCGCAACTGGCGAAGGCTCTGAAGGTGCACCTACACATATCATTACACCATTTGTTTTTAGCATTCCCAAATACAAATTCAAATCGTGTTTGGCAGAAACGGTATCAGTAATAAAATCAAAATAACCTTTAACCGACTTTAATTGTTCCTCATCTTTCGTTATCACAAACTTATGAGCGCCCAATGCTTTTGCATCTTTTTCTTTATCCGGCGACGTACTCAGCACCGTTACTTCAGCACCAAACGAAACACCAAACTTTACCGCCATATGTCCCAATCCGCCCAAGCCAACAACGCCTAATTTATGACCCTTGCCAACCTTCCAATATTTCAATGGCGAGTAAGTGGTGATGCCTGCACAAAGAAGAGGGGCAGCGGCAGCCGGATCGAGCTTATCGCTGATGCGCAAAACAAAATCTTCATGCACAACAATGGTGTTGGAATAGCCGCCATACGTGGGCGTTTTTTTATCTTGCTCAACACTATTATAAGTGCCCGAAGAACCGTTGGTGCAATACTGCTCCAGCCCTTGTTTGCATTCATCGCATATACGGCAACTATCTACCAAACAACCCGTACCAACCAAATCACCTTCTTTGTATTTGGTAACGGCGCTACCAACTTTAGCCACTTTGCCAACGATCTCATGCCCGGGAACCATTGGAAAAATGCCTGGAAACCAATCGTTTTTTATTTGATGTAAATCGCTGTGGCAAACGCCGCAATACAAAATATCAAACTGCACATCGTGCTCGCCTACTTCGCGACGCTTAAAACTCCACGGAGCCAACTCTGTTTCCGGCGATTGCGCAGCATATCCTTTTGCCTGTATCATGCTTTTGTTTTATTGTGTTTTTCAATGTATGCAAAGGTGAGGACTTATGAGATAAAATCATCAGGAAATTGAATAGGTAAGAACGAAGTTTTAATATTGCACAATCTTATTACTTCTTACTTATTAAATCATGCAATCAGATCAGCGTTATCCGATCGGCAAATACGAGCCGAAATCGTTTTCAGAAAGCCAAAAAAAGAGCTGGTTATTAAACATTCAATACCTGCCTTCTGATATTGAAAATGCAATTCATAATTTAGATAACGCACAACTGCAAACGCCGTATCGCGATGGTGGCTGGACGGTGCATCAACTTGTTCATCATATTGCCGACAGCCACATGAATGCTTACATCCGCTTTAAGTTAGGTTTGACAGAAGATAATCCAACCATCAAACCTTATGAAGAAGCGGAATGGGCAAAGCTAAATGACGTGAAAGCCTTGCCCATCAACATTTCCATCACTTTACTCTTTGCATTACACGAACGCTGGTATGCAGCCATCAAAGACTTATCGGATGAGCAATGGATGCGCACTGTGTATCATCCCGAACAAAAAAAGGAAATAACATTGTGGCACCTGCTTGGCTTGTATGCATGGCATAGCAAACATCACACACAACATATTTTATCACTTAGAGAAAGAATGCAATGGTAGATCATACAAACGACGACAAACTGCGCTGGAAAACTTTATCATCCGAATACTTGTTTAACGACTTGTGGCTGCACGCACGCAAAGACCGCTGCCTGCGCCCGGACGGAAAAATTATTGACCCATATTATGTAATTGAATATCCGCATTGGGTAACCGGCGTTGGTATTACCGATAACAACGAAGTGGTTTTGGTAAAGCAATACCGTCATGCTTTGGAAATTGTGTGTATGGAAATTCCTGGTGGTTGCATTGATGCAGAAGACGAAACTCTCGAAGCTGCGATGCGCCGCGAATTTGTAGAAGAAACGGGTTATACGTTTGAGAAGGCTGAATACCTTGGAAGAACATCTCCTAACCCAAGCACCAACGCCAATTGGATGCACATGTTTTTGTTAACGGGTGGAAAGCTTACGCATCCTCAATCATTTGACGAGAACGAAGAAATAGAAGTTGATTTGGTAACCCTGAAAGAATTTGTTGACATGGTTTTAAGGGGTGAAATCATTCAGAGTATGCACATGACAACCGTGTTTTTTGCTTTGCATAAATTAGGGTTGATGAAGATTGATTTATAAAAATCATACAGGTTTTATTTATAAAAAGAAGCATCACTCCTATTATGAAGTGATGCTTCTTTTTATAAATTAGTGCAAAAACAAACTTACACCTCTTCCATTTCCAACTTTTCCTTCTTTTCCTCAATTGCAATAGGGGCGTGCTTTTCAGGTTTCGCCATTTTGATAACGCCGGTATAATTTAATAGCTTGATAATGGGATAGCAAGGATCAAATTCGCCTTTGGCAGAAGCAAAATTGCTGCGCGATGGAAACACGTGATGATTGTTGTGATAACCTTCGCCAAACATCAGCCAATCAATTTTAAAAAGATTTTTTGAAGTGTTGTCCGTTTCATGATTTACGCTACCGTATTTGTGTGCAAACCAGTTGATAACAACGCCATGAACCGGACCCATAGTAATATGAATGGGCAACAACAAAAACCACCAGGCAGACGGTGCAAAAGCAACGTAAAACCAAACATACAAACCTACCCACAACAAGCGGGAATAATAAGAATGTGCAAAAGCATCAAATGATTTCCAGCGCGGAATGTTTTTAGTAAACCGGGATTCCACTTTTGTTTTACCACTAAAAATATCATTATAAATATTTTTAGTGCGCCACATCATGGCAAAAAAATGCTTATCGAACAAGGGAGAATGCGGATCGTCTTCCGTATCGGTAAACGCATGGTGCATCCGATGCATAATGCCATAAGCCGTAGCACTTAAATAAGAGGAACCTTGTGTAAGCCATGTTAACACAAAAAAGAAACGCTCCCAGCTTTTACTCATGGTAAAAGAGCGGTGGGCAGCGTAACGATGAAGAAAAAATGTTTGTGTGAACAACGAAAGATACCAGTGAGCAGCAAAAGCAACGAGAATAATAATCAACGCCGGAAATTAAAAATAATGAAATAATGTGATCGAAACGGCAGCAAGATAATTCATTTATTATAGCCTTAAATGCGAATCGTATTTATTTAAGGTTTCTTTCATTTACTAATGTCTGTTTGTTTAAACAACATTCACTTCACGTTCCAGCGTAACGCCAAATTTTTGCTGCACGCTTTCAATAATCTGCTGCGATAACTGGTATATTTCCTTGCCAGTGGCGGCCCCATAATTTACCAGCACCAATGCTTGTTTATCATAGCAACCGGCATCGCCGTTGCGGTAGCCTTTCCAGCCGCATTGCTCGATGAGCCAGCCGGCTGCCAATTTGGTTTTGCCATTATTTGTGGCAAAACCAACAATGTTTTGGTATTTATTCTTTAGTGCAAAAAATGGCTCATTCTCAATCGTTGGATTTTTAAAAAAAGAACCAGCGTTACCAATAATAGCCGGATCGGGCAGCTTGCTTTTTCTGATATTGATAACGGCTTGCGAGATAGCTGCAATGCTTAATTGTGAAACATTCATTCGCTCCAGTTCTTGTTGTATCGCACCATATTCAGTATGAAAAATCGGGTTTTTATCCAGTTGAAAAGTAACATTTAAAATCACAAACCTGCCTTTGTATTTGTGTTTAAAAATACTTTCACGATAGCCAAAATTGCAATCTTCTTTTGTAAATGTTACAAGTGCTTTTTCTTTTACATCATAAGCTTCTAATTGGTAAAACACATCTTTTATTTCCACGCCATACGCACCAATATTTTGTATGGGGCTTGCACCAATGTTGCCAGGTATCAAACTTAAATTTTCAACGCCTGCATAGTTGTTGGCTACGCAATGCATTACGAGTTGATGCCAGCTTTCACCCGCCGCTGCTTTTACATAAAAATGTTTTTCATCTTCATTCAACAGTTGAATGCCACGCAATTCGTTTTTTATAACAACATCATCAAAATTATTCGTAAACAAAACATTGCTGCCTCCGCCAAGAACGAAGATGTTATCATTTGAATGGATGCTTTCCATTACTTCTTTCAATTCGTCAACAGAAGCAATGGCAGCAAAGCGTTTTGCTGTTGCATCAATTCCAAATGTGTTGAACGATTTGAGAGAAACGTTTTGCTGAAATTGTATCATTTGTATAAAGGAATTCACCCAAAAGAAATGAGAAAGCAGAGATTACGCAGAGATAACGTTATTCTGCACAACCTCATTTCCCTCTCTTCTCTGCGGTGAAAAAAGGGACAAAAACAAACATTACACATTAAACCGGAAGTGCATAATGTCACCATCTTCCACCACGTAATCTTTTCCTTGTACGGCAAGTTTACCGGCATCGCGGCAAGCTGCTTCCGAACCGTATTTTACAAAGTCAGTGTATTTAATTACCTCAGCACGGATAAAGCCTTTTTCAAAGTCAGTATGAATGACACCGGCGGCCTGCGGCGCCAGCATTCCTTTTGTTATGGTCCAGGCACGCACTTCCTGTACACCTGCTGTAAAATAAGTAGCCAAATGCAGCAACGAATACGTTGATTGAATCAACCTTGCCACACCGCTTTCGTGCAAGCCCATGTCTTCTAAAAACATCTGCCTGTCGTCAAAACTTTCCATCGTTGCAATTTCACTTTCAATAGCCGCACTAATGAGTAAGATTTCTGCTTCTTCGCCTTTAATGGCTTCGGCAATGGCTTGCGTGTGTTTATTACCGGTAACAACCGATTTCTCATCCACATTGCACACATAAATTACCGGCTTTGCAGTCAGCAAAAATAAATCGTCAATATACTTGGCTTTGTCTTCAGCCGAAACGGCAAGGCTGCGCGCATTTTTTCCCTGCTCTAAATGTTGTTTTACTTTTTGCAGTATTTCCAAACCTTGCTGGGCTTCTTTATCGCCGCCGGTACGCGCTGCTTTTTCACTTCGTGATGCCTTTCTCTCAACACTATCCAAATCTTTCAACTGCAGTTCGGTATCAATAATTTCTTTGTCCCGAACCGGATTTACGCTGCCATCCACATGAATTACATTGTCGTCGTCAAAACAACGAAGCACATGAATAATTGCATCGGTGCTGCGGATGTTGCCCAGAAACTGATTGCCCAAACCTTCTCCTTTGCTTGCGCCTTTTACCAAACCCGCAATGTCAACAATTTCAACAGTGGTGGGCACTACACGGGCCGGTTTTACTAATTTTTCTAATTGAATGAGGCGTTCGTCGGGAACCGTGATGACTCCAACATTCGGCTCGATGGTGCAAAACGGAAAATTGGCAGCCTGCGCTTTGGCATTGCTTAAGGCATTAAATAAAGTTGATTTTCCTACATTGGGTAAACCTACAATTCCTGCTTGAAGAGACATAATAATGTATGATGTTAGAAGTGTGATGTACGATGTTGCTGCTTTTGTTTTTGCAGCATTTTTTGAAAATAGCAATTTGAACCACGATGGCACAAAGAGAAAAAGTTACACTAAGTTTTCTTTACTACTCTTTGTGATGCTTTGTGTTCTTTGTGTCTTTGTGGTTCAAACATTCCTGCGATAACATTTTTTAGCGCGCAAAAGTAGGAAACCAAATTTATCCTGTTTAGCAGTATTTTGGTTTTAAACTTGTTTAACACGATGGCAGGAAAGATAGTGTGTGAAAGAGAACTGTATTTTCATTCGGGATACATGACGATGCGAAGAGGAGGAAATTAACAATGGAAAAGAAACAAACTTCTACTGACGAAAATATAATTACAGACCAACAGGTAGATCAGTTACTTGCTGATGCGCTTGAATTGTATGGATTTGATTTTACCAATTATTCACCTGCATCAGTAAAGCGGCGCATTAACCGCTTGTTTGCAATTGACAGGTTTCCATCGTTTGCTGAATTGCGTTATCGCCTGCGCACCGATGCAGGATATGTAGATCGCTTTGTGGAAGCCATCAGCGTGAACGTAACCGAAATGTTTCGCGACCCTTCTTTTTATCAGGCTTTGCGCAACCACGTTTTACCGCAACTGGCAACGTATCCGTACATCCGCATCTGGCACGCAGGCTGCGCTACAGGTGAAGAAGTGTATTCAATGGCAATCCTGCTGAAAGAATTGAATCTTCTTCACAAATCGTTACTGTATGCTACTGATATAAACCAGGAAGTACTGGAAAAAGGCCGACAAGGAGTTTTTCCGCTGAACAACATGAAGCTGTATTCTGAAAATTATATTCAGGCCGGTGGCACACGGGCATTCAGCAATTATTATTCTGTTACTTACGACCGTGCTAAATTCAGCAACGAGCTAAAAAGCAAAATGGTATTTGCCATGCACAACCTCGTTTCCGATGGTTCGTTTAACGAGTTTCAATTGATTCTTTGCCGCAATGTTTTGATTTATTTCAATAAAGAATTGCAGGATCTTGTCATCAATTTATTCAATAATAGTTTGGAAAAATTAGGTTTCTTAGCTTTGGGCACAAAAGAAACGCTTCGGTTTACCCATGTTGCGAGGCATTTTAAGCAGATTGACAGCAAAGAAAAAATATGGAGAAAGATAGTTTAGAGAAGCTCTTTGTGATTGGCGGCTCCAGCGGCAGCCTAACCGTTTTGCTTTCGGTTTTGCCCAAATTGCAACCTTTACAAAAAAAAGCTATTGTAGTGGTGTTGCATCGCAAAAATTCGTGGGATTCTACACTACCCGACATCTTTTCCGTTCATTCTTCATTGCAAATAAAAGAAGCTGAAGAAAAAGAAATTATTAAAGCAGGAAGCGTGTACATCGCTCCTGCCGATTATCATTTGCTGATTGAACGCGATGGAAGCTTTTCGTTGGACGTTTCTGAAAAAATAAACTTTAGCCGTCCCAGCATTGATGTTTGCATGGAAACGATAGCAGAAGCTTATGGGAAAAAAGCAGTGGGCATTTTGTTATCCGGCGCTAATGCTGATGGCGTAAATGGTTTGCTGAGAATAAAACATTGCGGTGGTTTTACCATTGCACAACAACCGGCTACTGCCGATGTTGATTATATGCCACGACAAGCCATTGAAAAAGGTGCTGTTGATGCGGTGTTGACGCCTGTTGAAATTGCAGAGTTCATTAATAAAAGATAGTTGGTAAAAAATATTTTACTGCAAAAACAAACCTTGTTTGTTAATTGATAATCGCACAGTTTCATTTCTTTCTTCAACCTCTATCTTTGCGCGCTACTGCTTATGAATAGTTGACAGGAATGAAATGGATTGTAATACTTTTCTTTTTCGGATTTACCCTTTCTGTTTGTGCGCAGGATACGCTTCATCAATCTCAATCATCACGGTTTGTTATCGTTAATAACATTACCATTACGGGAAATAATAAAACCAAAAACTACATCATTCTTCGCGAGTTGCCATTTATAAAAGGCGATATAATTGCGAAAGAAAACCTTCAGCAAAAACTCATTTTAGCGAAAGACCAAATCATCAACACTTCTCTTTTTTTGACGGTTGATGTAAACACCGGAAATATTGATGAAAACAAACTTGACATCAACATAAAAGTAACGGAACGATGGTACTTTTTACCCATTCCTTATTTCCGTTTGGTGGACAGGAATTTCAATCAGTGGTGGACGGAAGAGCATCATAATTTTAATCGCGTGAACTATGGTTTGAAGCTCATACAAAACAATGTAAGTGGACGAAACGACAATGCATATTTATGGCTGATTGATGGCTACAATCATCAGATTGCTGCGCGGTATGAAGTGCCGTTCATTGATAAAAATCTACATCACGGAATTTCTTTTGCGGCATCTTATTTAAACCAGCGTGAGTTGAATTATGCAACTTCAACCGATAACAAACAACTATTTTACGATGGCAATTATTTTTTACGCCAGCAACTTCGCGCCGAGGTTTCTTATCTGTACCGTCCTGCCATCAAAACGAGACACAGCTTTACTTTCAGGATGGTTGATGAAAAAATCAATGATACTATTTTGCGACTTAACCCGGCTTATTTTCCTTACAGCCGTACGCACATTACGTATCCACAGATAAGTTATACGATGCAGTATTCCAATGCCGATAATATTGTTTATCCCACCAAGGGTTTTGTGGCCGATGCCTCGTTTATAAAAAAGGGACTGGGTAAAATTATGAACCTTTGGCAAGCCACTTATCATGCGAAATATACGATTCCTCTTTATCCAAAAACAAGCTTGCAATTGCAATCAGCAGGCTTGTTAAGTCTGCCTTTTAAGCAGCCTTTTTTTAATAAGCAGATTGTAAATTATACCGGCGATTTTTTTATACAGGGTTTGGAATATTATGTTATTGATGGAGTTGCAGCAACCATTAATCGGGCTACTTTGCGGCAAGAAATTTTTTCGTACAAAATAAAAAATCCGGTACACATAAAAAAGCTTGATGAGATACCTGTGAGGTTCTTTTTAAAAGCTTATGGAAATGCAGCTTACGTGTATGACAATGCAAACATTTCGAGCCGATTTAATAATAAACTCATTACAACTTACGGAGTTGGTTTGGATATTGTAACCATCTATGATATTGTTATCAGGCTGGAATACAGTGGTAACGAATTAGGCAATCACAATTTATATCTTCATTCAAAAGGAGATTTCTGATGCGTCGCCAGTTATCTTTGATAACGAAGTAAACGCAACCAAAACAAAAACAAACGAAATGAAAGTAGCTATTTATAGCCGTGGACTTGACGACAGGCAATTAATAACTTTATTGGCTTTAATAAACGAACTGCACCGGCATGGCGTTTCTATTGTAGTATCGGCTTCGCTGGCGCAACGGTATTGGGATGCGATGTCGGCAATACAAAACATACAGGTGTTTGCCAACCAATTAGACGCTGATACCGATTGTTTAATCAGCCTCGGTGGCGATGGCACTATTCTCGATGCTGTTACCATTATCGGCAATAAAAACATTCCTGTTCTGGGCATCAACTTTGGCAGATTGGGATTTTTAGCAGGTATCGGTAAAGATGAACTGACCATTGCGGTTGATTCGCTGGTGAACAGAAGCTTTGTAATTGACAAACGCATTTTAATTCATCTGGATGCCGACCGGCCCCTGTTTGGAAATGCACCATTTGCGCTAAACGAATTTGGCATTCACAAACGCGACACCTCGCCTATGATTAAAATTCATACTTATTTAAACGGCGAGTTTTTAAATAGTTATTGGGCAGATGGTTTGGTGGTTTCCACACCCACCGGCTCCACTGGTTATAACATGAGCTGCAACGGGCCGATTGTATTTCCTGAGTCGAGTTCATTTTGTATTACGCCGGTTGCGCCGCACAATTTAAATATTCGCCCTATCATTGTGCCGGACAGCAATATTGTTTCGTTTGAAGTAGAAGGCAGAACAGAAGAGTTTATCTGTACCCTGGATGCCCGCAAGGAAATTGTAGATAAGAAAATTCAGTTGGCAGTAAAAAAAGAAAATTTCACCATCAGTCTTATTCGTTTAAATGAAAATAGTTTTCTTTCCATGCTTCGTTCCAAACTTACCTGGGGCCTGGATAAAAGAAATTAAACAACCATTCCACACAAGAAACAACCAAAACATTCGTTTATGAAACATCAGCCATCTTGTATTTGTATGATGAAATACATTTTTCCACTTTTTGTTTTATCCATTTTTGCCATCAGTGCCAATGCGCAGAGTTTTTATGGTGGCGAGCAACGCTCGGGTGAATTTGGATTAGCCGTTGGTGCAGCCCATTATTTCGGTGATTTAAACACACGTGCGGCTCTCAACCGTCCTAAGTTTTCAGCCGGAGCGTTTTACATTAAACAGTTTAACGATTATGTCGGTTTGAAGCTGGCAGGCAATTATGCCTTTCTTGGCTACTCTGATATTTACAGTAAAAACGAAACACAACGCCGCCGCAATTTAAGTTTTAATACCAACGTTTGGGAAGTTTCTTTAAATGGGCAGTTCAACTTTTTTCATTATCGCCCGGGTGTAGAAGGTTATAATTTCACGCCTTATGTTTCGATAGGCATCGGCGCTTTTTCTTACGACCCTTATGCTTATTTAAATGGCACTAAATATTTTCTTCGCCCGTTAGGAACAGAAGGTCAGGGAAGCACAGAGTATCCCAATCGAAAGCCTTATGGAACCGTGGCAGCCTGCTTTCCGTTGGCAGTAGGTTTTAAATTTGGATTGAATGAAAATACCAACGCATTTTTTGAAGTAGGCTATCGTTTTACAACAACCGATTATTTGGATGATGTAAGCACCACATATCCTGGCGCACAGGCGTTTTATTATGCGGGAACTACTTCGGTAGTTGGCGTTGACGGCCAGGTAAACCCGGCTTATTTGTTATCTGACAGAAGCTATTCAACCGGCACTCCTATTGGCATCAAAGACAGGCAGCGCGGCAACAGCCAGCAAAAAGATGCGTATGCCATTGCTCAGGTTGGTGTTTCATTCAACTTAACTTCTTATAAATGCCCAACCACCAACGCTAAAAAAGGTAAGTTTTAAACGCATACGGCAAAAACAAAAGGCTCGTTGCACAGAAGCAGCGAGCCTTTTGTTTTTGCCGTATTTTTTATAACGATAATTCTTACAAAATAAAAAAGCTGCCAATAAAAGCAGCTTCTTAAAAATAAGATGGTAGTTGTTATGTATTCATCTCTTTCGATTCTTCGTAGCTTTTAATTTTATTGTACAAAGTTTTACGGTCAATTTTTAAAATCTCCGCGGCTTTTGATTTGTTATTATTCACTTCTTTCAACAAGTTCATAATGGTTTCGTACTCGGCTTTGGCAGCCGCATCTTTCAAATCAATCTCTTTTACCGGATTGGTAGCAGAACTTGTAAACGCAGGTTGCGCCGTCGTTGCATCGTGAGATGGCTTCGAAAAAATGTTGGTATTGGTAATTTCCCAGGGCAATGTTTTGGCAGAAATTTTATTGCCTGTTGTTAGCAACACAGCCCTGCGCACCACGTTGCGAAATTCACGCAAATTACCTGGCCATGCATAATGTAAAAACATACTCATCACATCATCCTCAAAGCCTTGTATGTTTTTATTCAGTTCGGCATTTGTTTTTTCCAAAAAGAATTGAGCAAACAGGGGAATGTCGCTTCTGCGTTGACGCAATGGTGGAAGGTTAATGGAAAACTCATTGAAACGATGATACAAATCCTCGCGGAACTTTCCTTTGTGATAAGCTTCCTGCAGGTTTTCGTTCGACGCAACAATAATGCGAATGTCAATCTCCATTTCTTTTGTTCCGCCTACGCGTTTAAACTTTCGTTCCTGAATAACGCGAAGCAAAGTTGCCTGGATGTCCAACGACAAATTCGCAACTTCATCCAAAAACAAAGTGCCGCCGTTTGCCATTTCAAAATGACCTTCTTTATCTGATAATGCGCCGGTAAACGCTCCTTTCACATGCCCGAACATTTCGCTGCCAGCCAACTCTTTCGATAACGTTCCGCAGTCCATAGCAATGAAAGGTCTGTTTTTTCTTTCGCTGTATTGATGAATGGTTTTAGCAATTACTTCCTTGCCGGTTCCGCTTTCGCCATACAAAATGATGCTATAATTGGTAGGCGCAATAATTTCTATCTGCCGGTACAGTTCCTGCGTTGATTCAGACTGACCAATAAGAAACTCTCCGTTGGTTTTAAAAACCGGCTTTTTTGAATTGGAAGGAGACTCTTTGGCCGCCACAGACGTAGTTTGCGCAGGTGCCGAATGAGACACGTGCGCATGAGGATTTTTAAACGCAGAAGCCAGCACGTTCAATACTTCAGCGGGTATCAAAGGTTTGGTGATGTAATCATAAGCACCCAGCTTTATGACTTCAACAGCCGTCTTTATATCGGAATAGCCTGTGATGATTAAAACAATTGCCTGCGGGTTGATGATTTTCAATTCAGCAAGCACATCTCTGCCTTCTTTATCGCCCAAACGGTAATCGCAAAGCACCAAATCAAAGTGCATTTCCTTAAACTTAGCGATGCCTTTGTTTCCGGTATAAGCTACTTCAGTTTCGTAGCCTTCTTTGTTTAGAAATCTGCTTAACAATGTGCAAATGTCTATGTCATCATCAATGATTAAAATTCTCTTCTTCATAAACTTGCTATGGTTTACCACCTGTTTTGTTGCTTACCGCAAATTATAGGATAAATGTAAGTGTAATTGCAAAGAACATAAGAAATATAAACAGTTATCTGGATTCGACATGTTACAAACTCTTACTGTGGAAACCGGCTGCTACAAATGTAAACAACATCTTATTACGCCCAATGTAAAAACGAACAATCTTTTTCCTTCTGCTTTTTAGCCTGCAAAGAAAAAGCACGTAAGGGGAACGCATTTTTTTAAAATGAAAAAGTTACCTTAAATCAATAATTAAGATACAATATTGAAGAAACAAGATTCAAGAAACGAGAATCAAGATTCAAGGAACAAGATTCAATGTTGAAGAAACAAAAAGCAAGAAATGAGAAGCTGTAAATGAATACAGAAAATAGGGCAAAACCAAAGCTTTATGCAATCTGCTATTTGAAGCTGATGTATAGCAGTTTGTAATTTGCCCACCGTTTAACACCCCTTTCGTTGCTCATTCATTATCTTCACGCCATGAATTTTAGTGTTCAAAAACTATTGCGCGATAACATTCGCAATCTCACTCCTTATTCTTCGGCACGTGACGAATTTACGGGCGTTGCACAGGTTAATTTAGATGCTAATGAAAACAGTTTGGGTTCGCCGCTTACCAAATGGTACAATCGTTATCCCGATCCTTACCAGCATCGGTTGAAAGAAGAAATCAGCAAAATAAAAAACATCGCTTCTAACCAAATTTTTTTAGGCAATGGCAGCGACGAATGTATTGATGTTTTGTTTCGCTGTTTTTGTACGCCGGCAAAAGACAACGTTATCATCTGCCCGCCAACCTATGGTATGTATGAAGTAAGCGCCAACATCAATGATATTGCGGTTCAAAGAGCGCCTTTACTCCCCGATTTTCAGCTTGACCTGGTGCATCTGGAAACATTGGTTGACATTCACACTAAAATCATCTGGATTTGTTCACCCAACAATCCAACCGGCAATTCAATGCAACGCGAAGACATTGAAACAGTACTTAATAATTTTAATGGCCTGGTGGTAGTTGATGAGGCCTACATTAATTTTTCAAAACACAAATCTTTTACTCAGGAATTGCATGACTACCCGAATTTAGTGGTACTGCAAACATTCAGCAAAGCTTGGGGTTTGGCTGGCTTGCGTTTAGGTTTGGCTTTTGCTTCGCCCGAAATTATTGGGGTGATGAACAAAGTAAAACCGCCTTACAACATCAGCGAAGCCACACAGCAACTGGCATTGCAGGCATTGCAAAATGTAGGTCAGGTAAACGATATGATTTATGAATTGGTGAACATGCGTGAAGCTTTGAAAGAAGTGCTGGAAGGCTTACCCATGGTTGAAAAAGTATATCCTTCGGATGCCAATTTTTTATTGGTAAAAACAAACGGCGCAAAAAAAGCATATCAATTTTTGTTATCGAAAAGTATTGTGGTGAGAGACCGCAGCAATGTGCTGTTGTGTGATGATTGCCTGCGCATTACTATCGGCACTGAAGAAGAAAACACAAAATTGGTAGATGCTTTGATAGAATATAGCGAACTCAATTTTGCACATTTATAAACATTCATTTTTAAGAACCGTATTTTATGAAATTCATCAAAACAAAAGTCTTTCTTGTATTGCTGTCAGCCGTCTGTATGCACACTTCGTTTGCTGCAGGCAACAACGATTCTTCAAGCAAAAAAACACCCGCTGTAAAAGCCGATGCAGGTAATGCCGGACTAAAGTTGCCTTCTAATTTTTCTGCCATTGTGGTTGCCTCAAACTTAGGCACAGCACGGCATATAGCCGCTACGCCGAAAGGTGATTTGTATGTAAAAATTGATGG
Organism: Ilyomonas sp.; assembly: GCA_965277535.1. Taxonomy (GTDB): domain Bacteria; phylum Bacteroidota; class Bacteroidia; order Chitinophagales; family Chitinophagaceae; genus Ilyomonas. Next base: position 909,454 of record OZ255825.1, read on the forward strand.
CAATGTAAACGGTAAAGGCATCGTGTACATTCATCCCGATAAAGACGGCAAAGCTGAAACAACTACCGGTTTTGGCGATTATGGTGGCACAGGAATTCTTATAAAAGGGGGCTATTTGTATGCTTCGTCTGATAACGATGTGTATCGTTATAAATTAGATGCTGACGGCAAAGTTGCCAATGGTGCATTGCCAGAAAAAATTGTAACCGGATTGATCAACCGGCATCATCATAGCTCCAAATCTCTGGCGTTGGATAATGACGGAAATCTGTATGTAAATATTGGTGCACCTTCTAACATTTGTGCAGAACGCGGCAACGAAAAGAAAGGGCAAATGCCTTGCCCGCTGCTCGATTCAACCGCTGCAATATGGAAATTTAAAGCTGATAAGTTGAATCAAACCTACAGCGATGGTGTTCGCTATACTTCCGGCTTGCGCAATGTAGTTGGGCTTGACTGGAACAACACTACCAATACTTTATTTGTAATGCAGCACGGCCGTGATAATTTAAGCACCACTTTCCCAGAATATTATACCGCAAAACAAAGTGCCGAATTGCCTGCTGAGTGCATGTACGAATTGCACAACGGCGATAATGCAGGATGGCCTTACATGTACTATGATTGGATACAAAAAAAGAAATTTGTGTGCCCCGAATATGGCGGCGATGGCAAGAAAGAAGCCGATAGCAAATACATTAATCCGGTAGCAGCATTTCCTGGGCACATGGCGCCGGATGGCTTGTTGTTTTATACCGGAAACCAGTTTCCCGAAAAATATAAAAACGGAGCTTTCATTGCATTTCATGGCTCGTGGAACCGCGCGCCAGAACCGCAGAAAGGTTATTTGGTAGCATTTGTGCCTTTTAAAAACGGCAAGCCCAGCGGCGATTGGGAAGTATTTGCCGATGACTTTGCCGGTGGTGCAGAATTTATGCAACCTGGCAGCGCAAAGCATCGTCCCTGCGGTTTAGCACAAGGTCCTGACGGCTCATTGTATGTAACCGATGATGCAGGTGGAAACGTTTATCGCATTTCTTATAAAAAGTAATTTGTTTTCTATTTTTTATGAAATATCTATGTTTGTTTTTGCCCGTTTTTTTACTAAGCGGTTTTGTTTATTCACAAGCAAAATCTTCTTCCCCAACGGGTAAAGATGTGTATGTAAAATATTGCCTTACTTGTCATCAGCAGGACGGCAAAGGAGTTCCCAAACTCAATCCGCCACTCATTAAAACGTCTTATGTAACCGGCGACACAAAAACCTTAATTACCTGGGTTTTACAAGGCAGCGGTGAAGAAAAAGTACCGATTGATGGCAATTATTATAACAACAATATGCCGCCTCAGGCGGCTCTGAAAGATGATGAGCTGGCGAAAGTGCTCACTTATATTCGCAGCAGTTGGGGCAATAAAGCAAGTGCGGTTTCTTCTGCAGAAGTGAAAGCAACCAGAGCTTCTTTGAAGTAAAAGTGTAATTCCTGCAAAAACAAAAGATGCCTGTAATAAGTTTACAGGCATCTTTTGTTTTTGCCCTATTTCTTCCATGTATCTGAATAAAAAAATCCCGTGCATTTATGCCGGGATTCACTCATCCTATCTGTAGAAACAATACCCTTAATTATCAGAATAAGCCACGCTGTTAACAATGGTTTGTAACGATGCACGTACTTGCTTACTCAGGCGAAAATGTTGTGCAATTTGCTCGATGCTGGTTGTTTTCTTCTTCAAACGGTCAACGATTTTTTCGTACACTTTTGAATCCTGATTCAACCAGGGCTTGTCGGCAGTTGCCGTTTTACCGTTGGCTGTTTCGGCAAGTGTAGAAGAACCATGTGTGGCGGCATTTGCATCGTCGTCATCATCAATGTTTAAGCCTAACACAGCGGCCAGTGCATAACGACGCATGTAGCTGATAACACTGCCCTGTGCCTGCGGATCGCTTTTGCTTGGATTCATAAAATAATCCGTTTGCATGTACTCGCCGCTTTCGGTGTGCATAAGAACCGTAGTTAAACCATTCTGACCAGTGGGAAATTGGGTAAACGATAAACCGCTTTCTATCAAAGGCGTTTTTATCGCTTCCAGAATGTTGCTCAACGTAGCATATTTGCTGTTGAAGAATGGGTTAGTAGCGTCTTTGCCGATCTTACCCATTTTTGAATGAAAGTCGCAAAGAGCCTTTGCGATGTGAACGATTGATTGTGATTTTTCCATAACCTTAAATTGTACCCAAATTTACCAAATCTTTTAGTATGAAATAGAAGAAAAAGTGTGAAAGTTTTGTTGTGAATATTACCTCAAAATGCAGCTTGGCAACGGCGCTTAATTTGTTTCATAGTAAACTGAATATCAACGGATTAAATTAGAACTATTTCAGCAAATTCAAAAATGGTTTTACTTTTATTGATTAGTAAAGCAGCAGAAACACAGTAATAAAAAATGAAACCTGTTTTTTAATGAAAACAGAGCCTTCGCAATAGCGTTTTCACCTAAAATATACAGCTTACGTTTTGTAGTTGTATATTTGAAATCGCCTGTCATCACAGACTTTTTTATAACGGTACATTCAATTCAAAAACCGCTTACTTTCAATTTAAAAAATACAGTATTTTACAACCAACTTTACTTTATGAAACTAACAGCCTTATCCGCTTTTATTTTTGTTTTTGCCCTTCTTTTTTGTTCCTGCCAAAAAGATATTCCGGATTATGTAAACGGAGCCGGTGATAGCACATCAAATAACAGCAATTCTCCGATGGTGAAAACGTATACTGAAGATTTATACCCGGTAAATGCGCCCGACCAACATGTAAGAGATTCGTTTGCATTGAGCTATGATAATAAAGGAAGATTGGTAAGCATGATACAACTTGATTCAGCCAACGGACTTCAACTCAGGTATCAATATAACAACGACAATTCTATTACATTGGATCAATACGATAACGGCTCAGTGCAAACCCATGAAATTGTTTATTTAAACAGCTTTTCTTTTACTGACAGCACGTATCAATACAACAATGAAGGCGATACATTTACAGAGAAATATACGTATGATGCAAACAGGCGGTTGATTCAAATGAACAGCTACGATTACTCGACTACAAATGGTTCTTCATTATCGGAGACAGACACTTATACCTACGATAATGATAACGATGTAATCAGAGAAGTAGATAACTATTTAAATCCACCTGGCGATTCTAATATTATTACTTCTTCTTATGCTAATCATGTTTTGAACAATTTAAACATTGGATTGAACTACCAGAACCAATCGAAATATTTGCCAGATGTTGTTACAGGCCTTGCCGGTGGAGAAACGCAAATCGCTACTCACGTTTATACATTCGATAATAAGAACCGGTTAACAATGGATAAAGCAACGCTTAGCAATGGATACGTTGCAATTAAAAGGTATTATTACTAAGCAATAATTTGCACAAAAACAAAAGCCCGCTGTTGTTACAACAGCGGGCTTTTTTATACGTTTATTTTTACTTCAACTTGGCAAGAGCTTCTTTAATTCTTGCCCATCCCTTTTCTATGTTATGCATGTTGTTGGCAAACGAAAAACGAACACACTTCGGCTCACCAAATGCATCGCCCATAACAGAAGAAACATGCGCCGTATTGAGCAAATACATGCTGAAATCGGCAGCATTTCTGATGTTGGTTTGACCATCGCTTTTGCCAAAATATGATGATACATCGGGAAAAATATAAAACGCACCTTCTGGCTCAAAACACTCAATGCCGGGCACCTCTTTTACCAATTCCATTACTCGCTTTCTGCGGCGGGCAAATTCTTCTACCATTTCCATACTCGGTCGTAAATCAGTAGTTAATGCAACTACAGCCGCCTTTTGTGTGATGGAACAGGTAGCACTTGTAAACTGACCTTGCAGTTTTTCGCAAGCCTTTACAATTTCAGTGTTGGCGGCAATATAACCCAGGCGCCAGCCCGTCATGGCAAAGCCTTTGCTCAAGCCGTTAATTACAACTACTCTGTCTTTTAATTCAGAAAACTGCGCAATGCTTTCATGCGTGCCAACAAAATTGATGTATTCATAAATTTCGTCCGCCAGAATGGTAATGTCGGGATGTTTAAGAAACACATCTTTCAAAGCTTCCAACTCTTTTTTGCTATACACTGTGCCGCTTGGGTTGCAGGGCGATGAAAAAAGGAACACTTTGGTTTTGTCGGTTATTGCTTCTTCTAACTGCTGCGGTGTAATTTTAAAACCACTTTCGGTTGTCGTATGAATCTCCACCACTTTGCCACGCGCAATTTTTACCAGTTCGCTATACGTTACCCAGTATGGCGTTGGAATAATCACTTCATCGTCGTCATCCACCAAAGCTAAAATGACATTGCACAGGCTTTGCTTGGCACCGGTTGATGCAATGATGTTTTCAGGTTTATAATCCAGGTTATTATCGCGTTTTAATTTAAAGCAGATTGCCTCGCGCAAATCCTGATAGCCCGCCACAGGTGTATAATGGCTCCAGTTGTCCGCAATGGCTTTTACGGCAGCATCTTTAATATGCTGCGGCGTATCAAAATCAGGCTCGCCCAAACTAAGGTCAATAACATCAATTCCTTTAGCGCGAAGTTCACGTCCCAGTTTTGCCATCTTTAAAGTTTCAGGTTCGGCAAAACGATTTAATAAAGAAGATATGTGCATAATGAATTATAAAATTTGCGGCGCAAATGTAGCGATTATGAAGTATGAATTCTGTTATGTTTGAAGATGAATGAACAGATTGACAAATTTGCCATCCTTTGTAGTGAGCAGGAAAACATTTTATAATAAAACAAAATAGAGTTGTATTAAATTATGAGTTTGTTTTTGCCACTATTTCCTGCTGCTCGGCTTCCAGTTCTTTTTCCTGTTGCACAATTTTACTTAATGTAGCATCTTTCAGCATAGCTACCGTTTCATTGCGAATGTGCGCAAACACCCGTCGAATGCCGCAGGTGGTTTCATCGGTGCATTCTTCGCATCGCTGGTAATATTTATGCGCCACGCATGGCAGTAAGGCAATTGCGCCTTCAAACAAGCGCACCACTTCGGCAATGTTAATGTCGTCAGCGCTTCGTTGTAAAAAATAACCACCCATTTTTCCTTTGCGGCTGCCTAAAATTCCTGCATTGCGAAGGTCAAGCAAAATCGCTTCTAAAAACTTACGTGGAATGTGTTCGTTCTCGGCAATTTTGCTAATTTGAATGGGCGCTTTTGCATCTTGCTTGGCAAGATAGCGCAACGCATTAATGGCATATTTTGTTTTCTTAGAAAGCATTGAAGCAAATATAGGAACACGCTTTGTAAGATGCCAAAAACCCTTTCCTTAACACCATCCAATATGCGTTGGTAGAGATACTAAGAAAAGAGTTTTTGCTTTTGCCTAAATTTAATGCCGGTACAATTGAGGATGAACGATTTTATTTGGCAAAACCCAAATCATAAGTGATAGCTAAATAATATATCGCACCGATGGTTGGGCCACCTGCATATTGAATGTAGCGATGGTTTAAAATATCAGAGCCGCCAGCTTTGAAAACTGTATTGATCTTGGGCGCCTTAAACGTTACCTGTGCATCGAAAGTAGAATAAGCAGCAACGTTTCCATTCACCAAAGGGCTTTGCCAGTTGAATGAATCTTGCCAGCGCCAAACCACATTATAACCTATATTTTTTGCAACAGCACGATTGCCAAACGACAGACTGGTTGCCCAATCAGGCGTGTTAAAACCAGTCACAAAAATATCGTTCGGGTTTTGCGATTTGAGCTTATTAAAACTGGCATTACCGGCAATAACATACGACTTGTAAAAGTTATAATTAATGCCGATAGAAGAGCCATAATTCACATAATTGTTTTTGGCATTGGTATAAACCCGGTATCTGTCCTGTCCGTTGCTGGCAGCCGTTGCAGGCGACGTTGAAGTGGCAGACTGGGCAGCAGCAGGGTCTCGGTTTCTATCCAGCATTGCCAAAACAGCAGCATCAGAACCAACCGTTTCACTATGCGGAACATACACTTGCACCTGTCCTAAAAATCCATTGTAAGTATTAGTGTAAGCATCAATATCAATCACCAGTTTGTTATCTAACAAAACACTTTTGTAACCTACTTCAAACGAAGTAATTTTTTCTGGACGTGCATCAGGTAAATCGGCTTTTTGCAAAAGAGAACGGTTTGCCAGTGCAGCTGAGTCGGTATTGCCTGCGGCAGATACAACAGAATTAAATTTAATAACCGAAGCTTGAGAATAGCTGTTATCCAAGTAACCCAAACCCTGATTGATAAAGGGCAGGCTGCCAACACGGCGAACTCTTCCGTTGTTTACAAACGACAGGGCTTCAAACAAAGACGGAAAACGGTATCCCTGTTGAAACGTAGCCCGGAAATTATGCCTTTTGGCAACCGTGTAAACGGCTGAAACTCGAGGTGTAAATTTCGCCGTAAAGTACGGATTATAATCACCACGAAGCGATGCCCAAAGTTTTAGTTTTTCGTCGAAAAAAGTTTTAGAAGCTTGTACAAAGCCACCAAACTTCTTGTAATACAAATCGTGTCCGAAGTTGCCGGCAGAAGAATCTATTTTGTTTCGTTGCGTAAGAGGACGTGAGAAATCAACAAAATTGTTCCCGTCAGGTATTACCTGATAAACACGCGCATCAGCACCCACTAATACATTCATGATTTTGATGGCATTGGTGATATCCCATTGACCTTCCACATGATACATGCGGCTCCTTTGCCATAAAGCGGCACCTCCGGTTGCAGGTGCATCAGGTATTTGGCTCGATTTAATGTCCCAATTGTTGATGCCGATAATGGAGTCTTTCAAAGCATTAAAATAAGCTGTGCCGGGTTCCGCACGACCTGCATCGGCCTGCTGCCTTGCATAAGCGTTGGCAGCTGCTAAATTTGCCGATGTTAAGCCACCATTGTTAGTAGCATATTGCTGCAACGCAGTTTTGTATTTGGCCGCCCACACGCTGCTGCTTCCGCCGCTTCTTAAATCAAGGTTATCAGCCAGCGGTTTTAAATTGTAAGACTGTCCGGTGTTTTCAATCGAAACATAACCCCGTATCAAAAAGTTGGTTCCCTTCAATTCTAACTTATGATTTTGCACTACCACATTGTGCAGGGCTACTTTATTGCCACGCTGAAATACGCCATCCATCTCTCCTACCCGATAGCCATACTGCACTTCGGTGCTTTCCGTTGGTTTGTAATGCAACGAAGCATCAAACTTTACGTTCTTTACTTTGGGGTCAACCAAATCAATTTCCCGATAGCCGGTTCTTACTACGCGCAGAGTCTGATTCCCTTTTCCATCAATGGTTAAGCCACTGATAGATGATAAATTACTGCCGGCAAGCGCATCATCGCCATACTTATTCCAGCCATCATAAGCAGTATTGTTATTTCCGTTTAAGGAAGGAAATTTAGGGTTGGCACTGGGTAGGTTATTAGGATTTTGATCAAGCATTGTATTGCTTCGCCAATCCGTTCCCTGCATATAACTCGCATTGATTTTAAAAGCAAATTTGTTGCTCCAGGCTTTGGCAAAACGAACAGCCGATTCGGTAAGAATGCTGGGCGGTGCATCAATGCCATCTACATGGTTAATACCTGTTCGCTGATACACGCTTACACCCTGATATTTAAAAGGACTTTTGGTAAGCAGATTTGCCATACCGTTAATAGCATTCATGCCGTACAGCGCAGACGCCGCGCCAGGCGTAACTTCTATATTTTCAATGTCCAATTCTGTGGGTCCAATGGCATTGCCCAACGGTACACCTAACGTAGCAGCCTGCATATCAACGCCATCTACCAACTGCATAAAACGGAAATTGTTAGGAATATTAAAACCTCTTGTATTGGGCACTTTAAAGGTAAGGCTTGAAGTGGTCATTTGCAAGCCTTTGATGTTTTCCATAGCATCATAAAAACTTGGCGCAGGGGCTTGCTGAAGCGTAGTTAAGCTTAGTTTTTCTATTGCCACCGGCGATTTTAAAATGCTTTCAGCCACGCGCGAAGCCGTTACCACAACCTGGTTGGCATAAATATCTTCGGTTTTCAAAGCAATGGCAATGGGTGATGTTTCGCTTGAAACGGTAAATTCCTGGTCGGAATAACCTATATAACTAACGAGTAAAGTGATGGGCAGCTTTTGTGAAATTTTCAGTTGAAACGAACCATCGTCTTTGGTAGCGGTTGCGGCTTTTGCGCCTTTTACTTTTACCGTAGCACCCGCCAAACCAGAGGTTGAAGTAGAATCATAGATCTTACCAGAAATTAAATAACTGGTTTGCGCGTGAATTGTTTGAAATAAAAGGGTAAAAACAAATAAGGAAAATAGCTTCATGTTGCGCTTGGTTTTGTTTACTATCTAAAATCTATTGATTTAGTAGAGTAAAGTGGCGCGAAAGTAATCAGTAACACGAAATGACCAAACTTTTTTGAAATCTTTTTTCTTTAAGTAGACTTCGACGTATATAGAATATTGTTTTTCAAGATGACATGATCTCAATTTTTGAAAGATCAAAGCAAACCTGTTGTTCACAAAAAGTTCCTTTAGACTCGTGTGGTAAGAGTGATACAAAGACTGACTTGGATGAAGCCTGCCGTCATTCCGCAAATGCCCTCAACACGATGCTGCACTTCTACGTTCTGGCGAGGGCTTTGTGCGGAATCTGATGATTAGATTATGAACAAGATTGAATGATGTAAATGCGTTTACAATATAACAACCTGTTCAAATTTTGAAGAGCAGATTCCGCACAAAGCCCTCGCTAATCTGATTATAACTTCCGTCATCGTGTTGAGGGCATTTGCGGAATGACGGCAGGCTTCATCCAAGTTGTTCTATAACCGTCAAGCTTTCAAGACAACACTTCATCTTTTACATTCAGAGAAATGCTGTTAGACAAACCAAAAAACGGGCAAAACCAAACCATCCTAAGCAGCTTTCGTTTTCTTTACAGAAAGAAAAACCGACATTGCAAATTCTATTCATCTTTCATGTGGGACGCATATAAAAAAGGATTCAAAGGTTATTTGCAATTGGAGAAATCGCTAAGCGAAAACTCAGTAGAAGCGTACCTGAGAGACATTACCAAACTCACCGATTTTTTACAATTGACCAATAATTTAAAAGCACCTCAAACCCTTACGCTGAACGACTTACAGCAGTTCCTGCAATGGATTGGTGAACTCAATATTTTACCTTCTTCACAATCAAGAATCATATCGGGCATTCGAAGCTTTTACAAATATTGTTTGATGGAAAATATTGTAACAGCAGATCCTTCTGCGCTTCTCGAATCGCCCAAATTAACCCGAAAACTACCCGATGTGTTAAGCTTTGAAGAGATAGAAAAGATTATTGCTGCTATTAATGTTAGCACTCCCGATGGCGCCCGCAACAAAGCCATGCTCGAAGTGATGTATAGTTGCGGTTTGCGTGTGAGTGAAGTGATTAACCTGCGCAAAAGCTGGCTGTTTTTAGACATGGGTTTTATCAGGGTAATTGGCAAAGGCGATAAAGAAAGATTGATCCCCATTGGAAGGGATGCCATCAAATATCTGAACATTTACCGGGAGCAAATCCGCGTGCATCAGAAGATTGCGAAAGAGGCTGAAGACATTGTTTTCTTAAATCGTTTTGGCAAGCAGCTATCACGCGTGATGGTATTTTTAATCATTAAAGATTTGGCGAAAAAAGCGGGCATTACCAAAAACATTTCGCCGCATACGTTTCGTCATTCCTTTGCTACGCATTTGGTGGAAGGGGGCGCAAACCTTCGTGCTGTACAGGAAATGCTGGGACATGAAAGCATTACCACCACTGAAATTTATACGCATCTCGATAAGGATTTTTTGCGGAGCACTTTGCATTTGTATCACCCGGCTTTTCAAAAATAAAAAATATTTAAACCGCAGAGACGCTAAGACGCGAAGTTTGGTTTTGCCTGTTTTCTTTGCGTCTTAGCGTCTTAGCGGTTTTGTACTCTTTTGCTCTTATCCTCTTCCTGCCTCACGCTTTGAAAGCCTTTGCTGGCAAAGCTTCCAGCGATCTTAAATCATAAATCTAAAATCGACTTACCTGGTCTTTTTCGTCAGATCTTCATCATTTAGTTTTGCCGCTTTTTCTATCAACTGCACCAACTCTTTCCGATAACCTTCTTTGTCATTATCAAGGGTTTCATTTGCCAGGCTTTTTGCACTTGCATAAGAAGCATTGCCCTTGTATGCCGAAGCCCGCAACAACATACCAAACTGGGCTACTGCTGTTGCCAGTTTATAATTATCAGAAGTAGCAGTGGCTTCACTATTAACAACGGGATGTTGCAAAAGCGCGCTCTTGTTTCCATCCGGTTGTTTGTAGCGCAGTTTGATGTTCATCAGTTCGCTACCAAAATCTCCCACCGAAATGGCTTCTGGCGAAAGATAACGCAAGGCATCAACGCTGTTTAGCTCATCCCCTTTTACACCAACCGGTATGATTTCGTACAAAGCCGTTACAGTATGGCCGCTGCCTAACTCACCGGCGTCTTTCGCATCGTTATTAAAATCTTCTTTTGCCAGCATCCGGTTTTCATAACCAATCAACCGGTAGCCCTGTACTTTGGCAGGATTAAATTCTATCTGCAGCTTTACATCTTTGGCAATGGTGAACAAAGTGCCGCCAAATTCATGAACCAACACTTTGTTAGCTTCTCTAATGCCATCAATGTAAGCATGATTACCGTTGCCCTTGTCTGCCAGCTTCTGCATTTTTGCATCTTGGTAATTGCCGGTGCCATAACCCAAAACGGTAAAAAACACGCCGCTTTCGCGTTCTTTTTCTATCAGTCTTTCCAGTGCATCATCACTACTAACACCCACATTAAAATCGCCATCGGTGCATAAAATAATCCGGTTGTTGCCGCCGCTGATAAAGTTTTGTTTTGCCACTTTATAAGCTAGTTGAATGCCTTCTCCGCCAGCCGTTGAACCACCTGCTTCCAGCCTGTTGATGGCATCTTTAATGGTTCCTTTTTTATCGCCATTGGTGGAGGGCAAAACCAAACCCGCATTGCCGGCATACGCTACCAAAGAAACTTTATCCTGCGGGCGCAATTGATCGGTTAATAATTTTAATGACGATTGCACAAGCGGCAATTTATCTTCCTCGAACATGCTGCCACTCACATCAATTAAAAAAACCAGATTGCTTGCGGGTAAATTTTGGGCAGGAATAATTTTTCCCTGCAAGCCAATCATTGCCAGTTTGTGTGTTGCATTCCAGGGACAAGCCGCCATTTCTGTGTTGATGCTGAAAGGCGCATCACCAGAGGGCTGCGGGTATTGATACGTAAAATAATTAATCATCTCCTCTATGCGAACTGCACCGGCAGGCGGCATCTCTCCATCGTTTAAAAACCTGCGGATGTTGCTGTAAGACGCGGCATCTACATCAATGGAAAAGGTAGAAAGCGGATTATCGGTTGTTTTCAAAAAAGGATTTTCTTCTATTTTGTCATAGCCTTCTCGGTTGTAATCTGAATCGGGTTGTGATTGATAGATTTTTTTATTAAAATCTTCTTCTGCCTTACGCTTCGATTGATTGTTTATAGAAAGACCGGAAACGCGTCCGGCTAATGCTCGTGATGAGAACATTGGTGCAGGAGCAAGTTCTACATCAGCCATGATGGTAGGTGGCGTAAATTTTTCTTTCTTTTTTACGCCATAACCCATTGCCACCACTTCATTCAATTGTGCTGAATTTGCTTTTAAAGCGATGGTTAGCGTGTCGTTGCTTGTTAATTTATATTCTTTTGCTTGATAACCCACAGCAGAAACAACAAGCGTAGCTTTATTAGTTGTAACAGTAATTACAAAATCGCCGTTGCTGTCTGATGAAGTTCCTTCTTTTGTGCCTTTGATGATAATGCTTGCACCTGTAATTGGCCGGTTTTTCTCATCTTCAATCTTTCCCCTGATGGTTCTCTTTTGTGTTGGAATAAAGGAAAGTATAAGCAGGCAAATGCCACTGAAAAAGAATAAGCTTTTCATTTGAAATGATTTTAAAAGTGAACAATTGCAGGCCTGCTTTCTAACAGATGCAACTTTGAAAAGCATTACACAAAGAGGAAGAAAAAAAAATTTTGCTTCTAAATCGATTCACCCGTTCGGTTTTGCCTATATTTTAGACAAATCCATTGGCATTAACTTGGCAATACGTTACGAAAAAAGGCTCACAGTGTTTCAATTCATTGCTGATGTTCATCTTGGGAAATTAGCGCGGTACCTGCGTTTGCTGGGTTTCGATGTGTTGTATAGCAATACTTATCAACCTGAGGAGATGATTGATATTGCTGCAAAACAAAACAGGGTTTTACTATCAAAAAATGCTCTGCTCCAGAAGCAACATCCTGACCTTTCTTTTTGTGTCGTTCAACACAGCGATCCAGTGGAACAACTGCAACAGGTTATTAAACAGTTTGATTTGCTTCGTCAAGTTCAACCTTTTACCCGCTGTCTAATTTGCAATGGAATGCTCGTATCGGTTTTAAAAGAAGACATCCTTTTGTTTTTGCCCGAAAACACGGCAAAATATTATGATGAGTTTTGGCAATGCGCGCAATGCAGCCGCATTTATTGGAAAGGTGCACATTACAACCGGATGATAAAATGGTTGCATCGTTTAGAGGAAATAATAAAGTAAATTCATTGACTAAAAAGCGTGCTGAATGATTTACATGTATATAAAACAACGGTTGTACATTCACAATGAAAAATAAGTGCAAAACCAAACTTAACAACACATGCAAATTGCCGAATTGTTGCTTCTTGAACTACAACAAGAATCTGCCAACACAAGAAAAATGATTGAGCGCGTACCAACCGACAAACTCGAATGGCAACCTCACGAAAAGTCAATGACCATCGGGCGTTTGGCAACTCACATTGCCGAGATTCCGGTTTGGTTTAGAAGAGCCATTTCTGCGCATGAATTTGATTTTGTCCTATCTGCTGTCAAACCGCAAAAAAGAGAAACAACCGCTGAGATTGTTGATGTGTTTGACAAACAAATGGAAGAAGCAGTAAGCATTCTAAAAACCGCAGATGACGAAACGATGAACGCCATTTTTACACTCCGGCGCGGCGACCAAATCATGTTTCAACTTCCGCGCAAAGTGGTTGTACGCACATTTGCATTGAACCACTTGTATCATCATCGCGGACAATTATCGGTGTATCTCCGCTTGTTGGATATACCTATTCCCGGCATGTACGGCCCATCGGCTGATGAAAAAAAGATGATGGCATAAAAACAAACATTGGCTTTGTTTTCGCCAATTATTTCTGCATGACTATTTCGCTTCATCAAACAGAAACCTACGCACCAAAAGGCTTTACTAAAGCGGCTATAAAAAAGAAAACGAAAGCTCTGATCAAAAAGCTGGATGAACTTCAAAACTTATTATATGCTGAAAAGAAACATTCGCTGCTGATTATTTTGCAAGGCATGGATTGCTCGGGTAAAGATGGCGTGTTGCGCAATGTGTTCAATCATTTCAACCCAAGAAATATTAAAGTACATTCCTTTACCGTGCCTACCGAAGAAGAAGCCGCACACGACTTTTTATGGCGTGCCCACAAGCATACGCCCGCAAAAGGCATGGTGCAAATTTTTAATCGCTCGTATTACGATGATGTGATAGAAACGCGTGTGCACAAGCAATGTAGCGATGAGGAGGCGGAGCAACGCATGAATGCCATTAACAATTTTGAGCGCCTTTTGAAAGAACATAATAACACAACCATTCTCAAATTTTATTTGCATGTTTCCGAACAGCAACAGGAAAAGCGAATGCAGGAACGTGTGGATATTCCAGCCAAGCACTGGAAGTTTGATGCAGCGGATTATAAAGAAATTGCGCTGCACGACGAGTACATTAAAATGCACGAAGATGTATTTCTTCATTGCAATAAAATACCGTGGACCATTGTACCAGCCGACAACAATTGGTATAAAGAATACATCATTGCTAAAACAGTAGTTGAAACCCTGGAAGGCTTTGATATGAAATACCCACCGTTGCGCGATTACTGAAATTGCGGCAAAACCAAACGTATCGTTTTTGTAATTACTCCATTCGCAAGCTCTTCACCGGGTTTGCTATTGCGGCTTTGATTGCCTGTAAGCTGACCGTTGCAAGTGCAATAAAGCTCGCAATCAACCCGGCAATAAGAAATATCCACCAGTTAATTTGAACACGATACTCAAAATCTAGCAGCCAGTTGTTCATTATCCACCAGGCAAGCGGAAATGCAATAACACATGAAATAAGAACAAGCTTTATAAAATCTTTTGAAAGCAGGCTGGCAAGCCCGCTTGTGGTTGCACCTAACACCTTCCTGATACCAATTTCTTTTGTTCTTCTTTCAGCAGTGTATGCTGATAAGCCGAACAAACCAAGACACGAAATAACAATAGCAAGTACAGAAAATACACCGGCTAACTTACCAATAAGTGATTCTGTTTTGAACAACTGGTTAAATTGCTCATCAACAAAATTGAATTCAACAGGGTAACCGGGATTATCTGTTTTTACTACAGATTCAACTTTTGCAAGTGCAGTTTTTACATCCGCATTTTGCTTAAGGCGAACTGTTAATACATTTACATTGGAAGTATCTGCAAATAAAATGAGAGGTGCTGCAGGTGCATACATTGAGTTGTACACAAAATCGTGTACTACGCCTACGATAATATATTTATCAGCACCTTCATTTCTTGTTACAACGCTGCCAACAACATCTTTTTTTCCTAACAACTTTGCCAGCGATTCATTAATAATTACGTTGTTACTATCTGATTTTACATCAGCATAAAAATCTCTGCCGCTTTTTATATGCATGCCTATTGTAGAAATATATTCTGGGCTTACGCTTTCCAGTGTAATCAATACCTGTTTATTCGGGTCTTTACCCGGCCAATTAAAATCACCGGTATTACTTCCTAATTGTAAAACCTGGTTATTACTTAAGCTTGCAGTTTGTACAACATTAGTTCTAATCAAATCATTCTTTATTATAGTAAAGTTGTCTTTCATTTTACCGGTAAGGCCTGTATAAAGAAGTCCTTGTTTATTGTAACCCAGATCACGGTTTTTTACATGCTGTATCTGCTGGTAAATAATAATGGTGCAAATAATAAGTGTAACTGAAATGGTGAACTGTAGAACAACTAATCCTTTTCTTATGAAACCTGCGCTGCCAGTTTTTAATTTTAACCCTTTTAAAACTGTTATAGGGTTGAATGAAGAAAGATAAAACGCCGGGTAGCTGCCTGCAATAAGGCCACCTAATAAAGTAATAAGTAACAAGCCTCCAAAGTGTTTTGGATTTATAATATCAAGCACCAATTCTTTTTCAACAAGATTATTAAAAGCCGGCAAAGAAAGATACACAATAATAACAGCAAGCAATGTTGCAATAAACGACATACCTAAAGCCTCAGTAATAAACTGAAGAATTAATTTTGATTTTGCAGCACCCAAAACTTTTCTTACGCCCACTTCTCTTGCACGCTGTTCTGATCGTGCGGTGGCAAGATTCATGAAATTTATACATGCAATAATTAAAATAATCCAAGCAATCAAACTAAAGAGATTTACATATTTTAACCTGCCTTCTTTTTCTTTTCCGTTCGTATCAAAATTGTTGTAAAGGCGCCAGCGGCTCATTGGATAGATTGACATTTTTGCAGTGGTTTCCGGCCGCTTTGTTTGTATATAGCCGTATAATTTTTTATTCATGTCATCAATGTTTGCGTTCGGCTCGGCTTCCACATAAGTTATTACGCCGTTGCTGCCCCATTCTTTAAGCCAGGTATTATCATTACTATAAATTTGAAACGGTGCCAGCCAGTTAAATTTAAACGAAACATTTTTCGGCAGATCTTTTATAACAGCACTAATTACATAATCCTGTTTATTATTAACCTTTAATGTTTTCCCGATAACATTTGTATTACCAAAAAATTTTTGAGCCATTGTTTCAGTTACTACAAGCGAATACAATTGAGAAAACGCAGTAGCAGCGTTTCCCTTTACAAACTGAAGTTGAAACATTGATAAAAATGCTGGATCAACATAATTTCCCCGGTCGTAAATTGTTTTATCACCAACAGAAAACAACAATTGATTTCCCCATGTACACCGTGCTGTATTTTTTATGCCCGGAATTTCCACCTTCATTGATTGAGCCATAGGACCGGGTGTGGCGTCAAAAGTAAATGTGGTACCATCATAGGTTTGCTGGTCTTTTACGTTGTATAAATTATTGCGGTTAGAGAAATAATGATTATACGTTAACTCATCTTCAACCCATAAAAAAATTAATGCAGCGCATGCTATACCCACGGCTAAACCAAAAATGTTTAAAAAGCTATAGGTTTTATTTTTCCATAGGTTGCGCAAAGTGGTTTTTAAATAATTCTTTATCATGATTTTTGTTTGACTAATTGGCTATCGGCCATTAGTTGTTAGCTATTTTATTCTGTTCTCAAGTTCTTCACCGGGTTCGCTATTGCTGCTTTAATTCCGTTATAACTAACCGTAACAACAGAAATTACAATCACTGTAAATGCGGCAAAAACAAACATCCACGCCGATAAGTGAATGTGATAATCCATTTGCTCCAATAGTTTTTGTAAAATGAAACCTGCAATGGGTGTTGCGATAGCAAAAGCAATCAACACCGGCTTTAAAAAATCTTTTGATAAGACAAACCATATACTCCCAGCACTGGCGCCAAGAATTTTCCGGACACTAATCTCTTTGCCACGACGCTCAGCAAGAAAAGCAGATAACCCAAACAAGCCAAGACAGGAAATAAAAATAGCCATGCCGCCAAACGCATCTGCCATTTGCTTTAATGAATCGAACTCTTTAAAGTTTTTCTGGTATTCTTCTTTTGTAAACGTAAACTCAAAAGGAAAATCGGGGTTGGTTTTTTTTACCAATTGCTCAATTTGAGAGATACAATTTCTCCAGTTGTTATTATTAGCAATCCGCACGAAAAAATGGTTCATATTGCCCTTGTTCAGGAAAACAATCATGGGTTGGGGAGATGAGAAAGGATGGTTGTAAACAAAATCTTTTACCACACCAATTACCGTATTGTTGCCCAGCTTAGTTCCGGCAATGGGTTCCTTTAGTTTCATCCTTTTTGCCGCGGCTTCATTAATGAGGCAAGCCGACGTATCGGTGCCAAAAGCAGGATTAAAATCGCGCCCTTCTGCCAACTGAAAACCGGCTGTTTTTGTCCAGTCGTATTGCACATTTGTAGCCGTGATATAGAAATCCTGATCGGGGGTTTTACCTGGCCAATCAAGTCCGTTAAAAGCTCCACCAAAACGCACGAGATTATCGGTGCCTGCCGACACGCTGACTACGCCCGGAATATGCTCTAATCCATTTTTTACAACATTGTATTCACCACCAAGATTGCCGTTGGCAGAAATGTCTATTAAATTATCGGCATTGTAGCCTATGGGTCTTTGTTCGAGATAATCTATTTGCCTTGCAATAACAATGGTTGCGATGATGAGAAAGATAGAAATAATAAACTGGAACGTTACCAAAGCTCTTCGTAAAACACCACTGCTTTTGTTGTTGCCGGTTGAGTTTTTCAGTACCAGTGCAGGATTAAAATGGCTTAAATAAAAGGCAGGATAGCTGCCCGCCACCAGGCCCGTAACCAGCCACAACCCCAGCAGCAACAATATTACATGCCAATTGGTATAATCAGGCGTGAAATAATTACCGGAAAGGCGCATAAAGAGGGGCAAGGCAACATTGGCAAGCACAATACCCAACAACAGAGCAATGAACGACAACAACATAGCTTCGCCAATAAATTGAATAATGATTCGCCTGCGTGACGCGCCCAGCACTTTGCGAACGCCTACTTCCTGGGCGCGTTGCTCGGAGCGGGCTGTGGCAAGATTCATAAAATTGATACAACCAATAAGCAGAACAAAACCGGCAATGACACTTAACAGCATGATAATGTTTATAATGCCGCCGTTTGGTTTTCCATTTTTGAACTGGTCGTGTAATCTCAAGTCGGCAAACGGATACGCAAACAGCTCAATATTTTTTTCATTCTGCTTGCTGAGGAATAAAGCTTTCAACTTATTGTTTACTGTTGCCAAGTTTGTTTTTGGCCCAAATTGCACCCAGGTTTGAATCCTGTTGTCGTCCCATTTTTTCAGCCAGTCATTTTTACTTTCATAAAGAGAAAACGGAATGGCGATGTCAAACTTGTTGGTACTGTTCTGCGGTACATCGCGAATAACAGCCATAATTTTTAGCGCATCTGTATTGTTCAACAGCAATGCTTTTCCAACAACCTTATCTGTATTAAATATTCTTTTTGCCGTGCTTTGCGTAATAACGATAGAATTGGGTTGCGTAAGTGCATTTACCGGATTTCCCTCTAAAGCAGGGAACGACATGATGTTGAAGAAGTCGGCATCTGTATAAATATCGTTTGTATAAAACGTTTTACTACCGTCGCGCACGAGATCGCTTTCCTGACTTGTACGCGCTGCATATTTTACTTCGGGTAGTTCTCTTTTCACACTAGTTGCCAATGGACCAGGCGTGGCTCTACCCGTTACAATATCGCCATTCATGTTCTGGTTCTTCATTAACAAGTAAGTATCTGCCAGGTTGCTATGAAATTCATCATAACTGAATTCGTTTACAATAACCAACAAAATAACAATACCTGTAGCCAGCCCCACTGCCAATCCGCCAATATTTATGAATGAAGAAACCTTGTTTTTGAACAGATTCCTAAAAGCGATTCTAAAATAATTTTTAAACATAAGATTTCTGTTTTAAGATTGCTGCTTTATCGTTTGTGAATGTATCGTTCCCTTCTCCACTTGTGGAGAAGGGTTAGGGATGAGGTTACTCCGTTCGCAAACTCTTCACCGGGTTGGCTATGGCTGCTTTAATAGCTTGAAAACTTACGGTTGCAAATGTTATCAACAACGTAACAATTCCGGTAACAACAAATACCCACCACCTAATGCTGATACGGTATTGATAATTTTGCAGCCAGTTATGCATTGCCCACCACGCAATAGGAAATGCAACAAGCAGAGCAATGGCTGCAAGACGTATAAATTCTTTTGACAATACAGCAACAATGTTACTGACAGATGCACCCAACACTTTGCGCACACCAATTTCTTTTGTTCGTTGCTGCGCAGTGTAAACCGATAGCCCAAACAAGCCTAAGCAAGCCAGTACAATAGCAATGGTTGAAAACAAATTCATCAGGGTGCCAAGCCTTAATTCCGCTTTATATAGTTTATTGTAATCGTCATCTAAAAAGCGATAATCAAAGGGTCGTTCGGGTACCAACTCCTTCCATTTTGTTGCTAAAAAAGAAAGAGTTTGAGGCATGTTGTGTCCGCTGATTTTTATCAGCAATTCTCTATCGCCTTGTTCAGGAAACAAAATGATGGGCTTGATAGGATTGTGCAACGATTCAAAATGAAAATCTTTTACCACGCCTTTTACATAGCCCGGTCGTGTAGCATCCAAAAACATTTTTTTGCCTATGGCTTCCTGTGGTGTCCAGCCCAATTGTTTTGCTGCTGATTCATTCAAAATAAAATGAAACAGTTTTTGTTTTTGTTCATCACTTACATCTTTTATGTCCTGTTCGGTAAGGTTGCTGCCTGCAACCAACTGCAACCCGGTAGTGTTTATAAAATCTTCATCAACAGGATTGGCGGTAACGGCAAGTTGTTCATTTTCGGGCATTTGGGCAGAGCGCATATTGTATCCGCCACCGCCTTCTACGGGTGAACGGTAACAGGCTGAAACGCTTGCTACATCAGGATTTTGCTTTAGTTGCTGCTTGATAAGAGGAATGCGGTTTTGTAGTTGATAACCTGTATTGATTACCAACACATGCTCACGATCGTAACCCAATTTTTTATGTTGAATGAAATACAACTGCTGCTTAATGATGAAAGTAGATACAATCAAAAACACAGAAATAACAAACTGAAAAACGATGAGCGATTTCCGAAGCCATTGCGCTGAGCCTGTATTTTTAAATGCACCTTTTAAAACTTTTACGGGCTGAAATTGCGATAAAATAAAAGCCGGATAACTGCCTGCCAACAGGCTGATGCAAACAATAGCAAAAACAATAACGAGAAGAAAAGGCAAAGAAAAGATGCCGCTTACAGGCAGTTGTTTATCGGTTAACAGATTGAAGGGAGGCAGCAGCATTGCTGCTGCAATTAAACTTATGACAACAGCGATACAACATAAAGCAAACGACTCGCTGATGAACTGCCAGAATATTTGTTTTTTACCGGCGCCGATTACCTTTCGCACACCTACTTCCTTTGCGCGTTCCACCGAACGTGCTGTGCTTAAGTTGATGTAAGTAAAACATGCGATAATAAGAATCAGCAACGCAACAGCAGCCAGAATGTAAATGTAAGTAATACTGTTGTTTGGCTCGAAGCCGCCGTATTCCGAGTGCAGATGGATGCTCCTAAATGGCTCTAAATAAAAGTTTACAGTAGCTTCTGATCCCTGCATTTCCTTTTTCATAAAAGAAGGCAGCTTTGCCTGCAAGGAAGCAATGGCAGCCTGATTTTTTAATAAAAGAAAAGTTGTATAGTTGGCATCCCAGTACGTGTCCTCATAATCTTTTGTAATACCTAATGAAGAAAACGAAGCGAGAAAATCAAATTTAATTTGCGAGTTGGACGGACAGTCCGGCATCACGCCGGTGATTTGATACAGGTTGCTGTCGCTGCTTACTTTCAACGCTTTGCCAACCGGATTTTCGTTACCGAAATACTTATGAGCCGCCGATTGGGTAATGATTAGATTATACGGCAAAACCAAAGCTTTGCGCGGGTTTCCGCTGAGTAAGCGAAATGAAAAGATGTTGAAGAAAGAAGGATCGGCATACATAAAACGCTTCTCGGTAAAGAGCTTATCTTTATAAGCCACTACCCTTTCTGCCTGTGTCATTTTTACTGCCGATTCTACCTCAGGAAACGTTCTTTTAAACACCGGCGCTACACGCACACTGGTAAAGTTTCCTTTCATCGATTCGGCCCCGCTAAACTTGTATTCCATAATAACCCGCACGATGCGGTTGCCATTTTTTTGAAAAGCATCATAGCTTACTTCATGCTGTATATACAACGCAATGAGCAAACAACTGGTGATGCCAACCGTAAGACCAAAAACATTAATAAAAGAAGCCGTTTTATTTTTCAACAGCTTGCGAAAAATGATTTTGAAATAATTTCTCAACATACATTTTGTTTTATGATGGTTGATTTTGTTTTTACGTGTTTTTCTTCCCTTTTCCACTCATGGCAAGGGTTAGGGATAAGGTCATTCTGTTCGCAAGCTTTTCACTGGATTGGCCATGGCTGCTTTGATGGCTTTTATGCTTACCGTTATCAGTGCAATTCCAAATGTTATCAACGCTGCCAGTAAAAACATCCACCAATGCAATGTGGTTTTGTAAGCGAAGTTTTGCAGCCATTTGTTCATCGCCCAGTAACCAACGGGCAATGCGATGCAGGTTGCAATGACAACAGGTTTCAACAAATCTTTTGACAGCAACACAACAATATCCTGTACCGAAGAACCCAACACTTTTCTTACACCAATTTCTTTAAACCGTTTGGTTGCGGCGAAGGATGCCAATCCAAACAAACCCAAACAGGCAACAAAAATGGCGAGGCCTGCAAACAGGGTTAAGATGGTTTGTTGCCGCAAGTCTTTTTGATACAATTCATTAAACTGTTCATCCAAAAAACGGTATTCCAAAGGATAGGACGGCGCTACTTTGCTGTACTCGTCTTTTACAGCAGCAATAGCTTCCCGCAGATTGCCCGGCTTGATTTTTATTAACGCAACTCTCCTATCCATAGCAGGCGAAATCACCAGCGCATCCATCTTTTCTTTCAGCGATAAAAAATGAAAGTCTTCCACCACGCCAACAATTCTGCGTTTGGTACTGTCACGAATGGTATTCTGAATCCATTTGCCAACGGCGGCTTCGGGTGTCCAGCCAAACTTAGTAGCAGCCGTCCGGTTAAGTAAAACTGCATCCGTGGTATCGGAAGGAAACTGTGCCGAAAAATCTCTGCCCGCAATGACTTGCAAGCCCAATGTTTTTACAAACTGAAAGTCGGCAAACTCGGTTCTTGCATCCCATCTTTCAGGATGACCTTCCACATCAAAAGGGTGTATATCATAATAGCCGCCGGGCTCGCCCGACATCATGGATACCGATTCAACAGACCGGTTGTTTTGCAAGTCGGTTTTGAAAACGTTCATGTGGTTATAGAAATCACCGTTGTCTATCGGCACGATTACCGTTTGCTCATTGTTGTAACCTAATTGTTTGTTTTTTACAAAACTCATTTGTTTGGTAATGACAATGGTACCAACGATGAGAAATACAGAAATGCTGAACTGAACAACAACCAAAGCTTGTCTGAAGGTTGATCCGCCTTTGCCCAATCGCAATTTTCCTTTTAAAGCTTGTATGGGCGAGAATGCAGAAAGAAAAAAAGCAGGATAACTACCCGCTAAAAAGCCCACAATAATAATAATACCAACAAGGAATAAATAGATAGGCAAAGCATTCCATGACACCGTTAATGAGTAGCCGAGTAATTGATTATACCAGGGCATACACAACAGCAACAAGCCAACTGACAACAAGCAGGAAATGGTAGTTAATAAAAGGGATTCACCAATAAACTGCAAAACCAAATGATTGCGCAACGCGCCCAATACTTTGCGCAAGCCCACTTCTTTTGAACGCTCTACTGCACGAATGGTCGAGAGGTTCATAAAGTTGATGCAGGCAATCAACAGAATCAACACAGCAATGGAAAGAAAAATAAACACAACCGTTTTATCGCCGTGCTTTGCATGATCGAAGGCAGCATTGTTGAAATAGACATCCTTCAAGGGTGTGATGGAAAGCGAAAACCGCAAGCCATATTTTCTCATATCACTGCCCATGTATTTTTCCATGAATGCAGGCAATTGCTTTTCAATCTGCGACTGATTTACATGTGAATCAAGTAACACATAAGTATATATGCCGTTATTAATCCATGTTGTCATCCAGCTTCTGTCTTTATAATTGGAAAGCGGAACAACAAGGTCAAAATCAAGATGTGAATTAGAAGGCACATCCTTGGCAATGCCCGTTACTTTCAGGGGCAATTCTTTGTCAACCATAATTACTTTGCCCATTGCATTCTCAATGCTTCCAAAGTATTTTTTCGCTGTTGATTCTGTTAGCACAACGCTGTTAGGATTCTTCAGAACGGTTGCTACGTTACCATTGATTAATGGGAAAGTAAAAAGGCTGAAAAAATCAGAGTCAACATCAACTACTTTCTTTTCGTGAAACGATTTGTTACCAATCGTTACCAGATTGTCTGTTGGATTTACGCGAACGGCCTTTACAATTTCGCCTTTAAAATCGTTCAGCAAAGCCGGTGCATAAGGACCCGATAAATAAGCCACACTTGCCGCCTTTCCTTCATTGCTAAACCGGCGCATCACGCGGTATATATGGTCTTTGTTTTTGTTGAAATTGTCAACACTAAATTCATTCATGATGAAAAGGAAAATCATCATGCAAACGGTGATGCCGATGGTCAAACCAAGTATGTTGATGATGGAAAACACTTTGTTTTTCACCAGGTTCCGCCATGCGGTTTTGAAATAATTTTTTATCATTGTCTGAACCAGGATTTTATATGATGTAACTGATTTATCTGATTTGCTTGCCGCCACTCACTACTCACCATTCACCACTCACATTCTTATTCGGTTCGTAAGCTTTTCACAGGATTGGCAATGGCAGCCTTAATGGATTGAAAGCTTACTGTTATCAATGCAATCAACAATGCACCAACGCCGGCCAATAAAAAGATCCACCACTGTATTGTTGTGCGATAGGTATAATTCTGCAGCCAATTGTTCATAAACCACCAGGCTACAGGAAAAGCAATGATGCATGAAATTGTTACGAGTTGTAAAAAATCTTTTGCCAGCAAACCGGTAAGCCCGGCAACAGAAGCGCCTAATACTTTCCGAATACCAATTTCTTTTGTGCGGCGTTCAGCAGTATATGCAGCTAATCCAAATAAGCCGAGACATGAAATAAAAATGGCGAGCATCGCAAACACACCGGCAAGTTTACCGATGAGTGTTTCGGAAGAAAATAGCTCATCAAAATCTTTATCAGCAAATTTGTATTCAAATGGAAAGCCTGGATTTTCTGACTTCATTACTGCTTCAGTTTTTTCTAACGCCTGCGATAAGTTTACATTAGGTTTAAATCGCACCGCCATTACTGTAGCTGCATAACCGCCATCGAATAATACAAGCGGTGCACTTTTACCGTACACATCATTGTAAATGAAATCTTTAATAATACCTACTATAGTTAGTTTGTATGTTCCTGAAGTAATGATACTTCCAAGCTTTCCTTCTTTTCCCATTAGGCTTGCCATGCTTTGGTTAATGATAATATGGGTGCTATCTGCAATACCCGGATAAAAATCCCTGCCATTAATCAATTGCATGCGCATGGTAGGCAGATACTCAGCGCTTACTACATTTGAATGAATGGGCAACTTAGCATTTGGATTTTTGCCCTGCCAGCTAAATCCGTCCCCAACACTATAGATATGCAAAGCATCATGCAGACTCATTGCTGCATTCTCCACATAACCCGTTGCAATAAGACTGTTTTTAATTTCGCTGAAATGATCTTTCATGTTGCCCTGCAAGTTCATATAGATAAGATTGTTCTTATTGTATCCGAGGTCTCTGTCTTTAATATATTGAACCTGCTTATACACGATGATAGTCGAAATGATGAGTATAACAGACGCTGCAAACTGCGTTATCACAAGACCTTTGCGAATTAAAACAACAGCACCTGAACTTTTTACTTTAATTCCTTTTAATACTTTTATCGGATTGAATGATGATAAGTAAAATGCAGGATAGCTGCCTGCAACAAGACCTGTTATAATTACGATGCCTAAGAGGCAACCGAGATGTAAAGGATTCGACAAATCAACAGATAGTTGTTTTTGTACAAGCACATTGTAAAATGGCAACAATGCATATAACAATCCAACAGCTAATAACACAGCAATGAATGACATGAGTAATGATTCGCTGATGAACTTTCCTATCAATCTTTTCTTGCCTGCGCCCATCACTTTAAGCACACCTACTTCTTTAGCACGTTGCTCTGAGCGGGCAGTGCAAAGATTCATAAAATTGATGCACGCAATAAGCAGAATGATAAGTGCTATAGTTGAAAAAAGCTTTACATATTTTATGCTGCCGCCATCTTGCACACCATTCGCAAAGTTGCTGCGCAGATGCCAGTCATTCATACTAAAAAGAAATAATTGATTGACTGCACCATCTACTTTAGTACCTAAATAATGAATTAGCTTTTTATTGATTGATACAGGGTTTGCCGTTGGTGACAATTCAACAATTGTTTCAGTAAGATTATTGTTCCAGGGCTTTAGCCATGTATTTGCATCTTCCCATGTGGTATAAGGTGAAAGCCACTGAAAATGATAATAACAATTTGCAGGCAAATCTTTGAAAATACCGGTAACAGTGTACAACCCATCAACACTGTAAGCAGCTTTTGCATTCATTTTAATTACTTTACCAACAGGATTGCTGTTGCCAAAAAACTTTTTTGACATCGATTCACTAATCACAACAGCATTAGGATTGTTTAATGCGGTAAAAGCACTTCCATAAACAAAAGGCAGGGTATACATGGAAAGAACTGAAGGATCAGCGTACATGCCATTTTCTTTAATGGACTTATCACCTACCATTGCCAGTTCATCCATCGCCCAGCTAAGACGACCACTGTTAACGATACCCGGTATATCTGTTTTTAATGCAGCAGCCAGCGGACCCGGTGTTGAACCATTGGTGTTTATACCCGCATCACTTTTTTCATTTTGCATAACATGATACAGGTTATCACGTTTGGCAAAATTGTGATTGAAGGTAAATTCATCTTCAACCCATAAAAAAATGAATGCAGCACAGGAAATGCCTATAGCCAAACCAAAAATGTTTAAGAAGCTGTAAGTTTTATTTTTCAAAAGACTGCGGAATGTTGTTTTGAAGAAATTCATAAACATGTTGTTATTATTTTAAAATTAAAATAGTTTTATTCCGTTCTCAAGCTCTTCACCGGATTGGCAATCGCCGCTTTAATGGCTTGAAAACTCACTGTAACCAAGGCAATCAATAATGTAATTATTCCTGCAAAAACAAACACCCACCAACTTACCTGAATGCGATACGCAAAGCTTTGCAGCCATTTGTTCATTGCCCACCAGGCCGCAGGAAAAGCAATGACTGATGCAATGAAAACCAGTTTTGCAAAGTCTTTAGAAAGCATTCCGGTTACCTGGCTCACGCTTGCTCCCAACACTTTTCTGATACCAATTTCTTTGGTACGTTGCTCGGCAGTATAAGTAGCCAATCCAAACAAACCAAGACAGGCAACAAAAATGGTCAGGATTGAAAACAGGTTGAGGATGGTTCCTGTTTTTTGTTCAGCAGAGTATGTTTTATTAAAAAGGTCATCTATAAAACTGTAAGTAAAAGGCTCACCGGTGTTATAACTTTCCCACTGCCTTTTCATGAAAGAAAGTAAGCCTGCAACGTCTTTTGTTTTTACCTTAAAAACAAGTCCACCTTCAGGTTGAAGCGTCATAAACAAAGGGCTAACCGCTTCATGCAATGATTTGAAATTGAAATTTTTTACGACACCAATGACATGATAAGCAAAGTTGTTGCCTCTGTCGCTATTCTGCCTGATGATTGTTTTTCCAATAGCCGTTGTATTGTTCCAACCCAACGCCTTTGCTGCGGTTTCATTTAAAAGAATGGCTGAAGAATCGGTTGCAAAATCTTTAGAAAAATTTCTTCCGCTTGCCATCTTCATATCAAACGTTGGTATGTAATTTTCATCAACATGATAATCCACACCATTTACAATTAAATGATCGTTGCCCTGCGGGTAAGCCAGTGCATTGTTGTAATTGCTAGGACCGGCAGGCTTGTACCACGACATGGTTGCATTTACAATTCTTGGGTCTTGCAGCATTTGTTGTTTAAACGCTCCTTCGTTCTTGCCCAAAACATAAGAGTTGGGAAGGGTAATGAGTTGCTCTTTGTTATAACCCAAATCTTTGTTTTGAATAAACTTCATCTGCTGATAAACTACAATTGTTCCGATGATCAACCCGGTAGAAATAAAAAATTGAAACACGACCAGACCGCTTCTTAAGCCAAAGCTTTTGTTATGGCTTGTGAATTTTCCTTTTAAAACAGCGATGGGTTTGAAAGAGGATAAATAGAAGGCCGGATACATACCTGCCACTATACCAACCAACAACCCCAATGCAACAAAAGCGATGATTGGTTTTGCATCAAAATGCAAATGTTTATCTGCTATAGCGTTGAATGCCGGCAATGCGAGTTGCACCATGGCAAATGCAACCAACAAGGCAAACAGGGTTATCATCACTGATTCTGATAAAAATTGTTTGATGAGTTGAACTCTGCCTGAGCCTGCTACTTTTCTTATACCAACTTCTTTTGCCCGCCTGGCAGCACCGGCAGTTGACAGGTTGATAAAATTGATGCAGGCAATCATCAACATAAAAATGGCAATACCACCAAAGATGTACACATACATGGCATTGCCACCAGGTTCAAATTCGTTGTTGGTTGTGGAGTGTAAATGAATATCAGTTAATGGCTGCAATTGGAAGCCAAGCGAGTTACCTTTTGTTCTGAACTGCTGAAGGCTTAATCCCATTCGCTGTTGAATTTGCGGCCCCATATACTTTGCCACCATGTCCGGAAACCTCGCTTCCATTTTTGTAAGATCTGCGCCCGGACGGAGCAAAAGATAAGTGTGATAACCACCGTCCATCCAGGAATCAGACTTAGCATCTTGCCAGCCGGTCATCGAACCAAACATATCAAAATGAAAATGCGAGTTTGCCGGAAGGTTTTGGATAACGCCTGTTACTTTATAAGAGTCCGTATTGTTAAAGCTGAGCGTTTTGCCAAGCGCGTTTTCTTTACCAAAATACTTTTCTGCCGTTGATTTTGTAATGACGATTGTATGTGGTTGCTGTAATGCAGTTTTTGCATTTCCCTCAATCATTGGCAAAGTGAACAGGCTGAAGAAGTTGGGATCAACAAAAGCAAATTGATCATCTTTAAAAGTCTTTTCCTGGTAGGTAACTTTTGATGCACCCATATTCAAAAGCCTTGTTGCGTCCTCTACTTCAGGAAAATCTTTCTTCATTGTTTGCGCAACCGGCGGCATGGCAATGCTTTCATTGATTTCACCTCCGTTGATGTTGGCATGAAAAACAACGCGCACAATGTTGGCAGCATTTACATTGAATTTGTCATAGCTCATCTCATCCTGCACATATAGCATGATGATAAAACAAGTGGCAATGCCAATGGATAATCCAAGAATATTAATGATGGAGAAAAGTTTGTTTTTGCGGATATTTCGCCATGCGATTTTGAAATAATTTTTAAACATGTCTGAACCAGGATTTATATGTTGTAACTGATTTGTCTGATTTCTTTGCCCGCCACCTCACTACTCACAATTCACTACTCACCATCTTATTCCGTTCTCAAACTCTTTACAGGATTGGCAATCGCTGCTTTAATGCTTTGATAGCTTACCGTTATTACTGCGATTAAAACAGACAATAAACCCGCACCTGCAAACACCCACCATTCAATAGAAATGCGATACGTGTAAGAGGAAAGCCAGCGGCTCATTGCCCACCAGGCAATGGGCGAGGCAATAACAAAAGACACAATCACCAGCGTTAAAAAGTCTTTCGATAACAAGGTGGTAATGTTGGTAACGCTGGCACCCAATACTTTGCGCACACCTATTTCTTTGATGCGGTTTTCAGCCATGTAAGTTGCCAAACCAAACAAACCCAAACAGGAAATAAAAATGGTTAAGCCGGCAAACAAACCAGCCAGTGTGCCGGTGCGTTGTTCTTCCTGAAATTTGAGTGCATAAGCTTCGTCAACAAATTTGTAATCGAATGGATATTGCGGGTTGTACTTCTTAAATACATGTTCTGCCAATTGCAATGCTTCAGCAGTTGACTTTTGCGGATTCAGTTTGAAATGAACGATGTTGAATCCTGATGATGCCGGACCTTGCACCACCAACTGTTGTACTTTTTCGTAAGGCGATTGATAAATAAAATCTTTTACTACACCCACCACATACCAGTCTTTCCCATCCGATTTTACAATCTGCCCAATCGGATTTTTAAATCGCATCATTTTTACCGCCGTTTCATTCAGAAGCATCGCGGTACTATCGGCAGGATAATTCTTTATATCAATGTCTCTTCCCTGCAACAAGGTAACGCCCATTGTCTTTACAAAATCGGCGTCAGAAGTCATTCTTACAAAGTCAGTTTTTTCATCGCCTGGTTGTGCGCCTTGCCAGCTAAAGCCCCAACTATCGCTGTATCGCTGCGTTATCGGGCTCATGCTTTTGGTAACCGCAATGGCAGCACGACTGCTTAACAATTCATCTTTAATTGCATCGTAATGTTTGGCTATATCGCCTTGTATGAAGGTGTAAACCAACTGGTCCCGCTTATAACCTGCATCACGGCTTTGCGCGTATTTTATCTGGCGTTGAACAATGATGGTGCAGATGATTAAGGCAATGGCGAATGTGAACTGTAACACCACCAAAACCTTGCGTGGTGTTACCAAAGCATGAGCTGCTTTGAATGTCCCCTTTAATACTTTTACTGGTTGATAAGACGATAAATAAAACGCCGGATAACTCCCTGCAATAAAACCTGTAAAAACAATAAATGAAAGAAAAAACAGCAAAAACAAAGGGTTGCCATAACCAATGTAAAGCTCTTTGCCTACCAGTGTATTAAAAGGCGACAAACAAAGCTGAACAATAACAACAGCAAGCACTCCGGCAATGAACGAAAGCAAAATACTTTCGCCGATAAACTGCGCAACGAGCGAACTTTTTTGCGCGCCAACCACTTTGCGAATGCCTACTTCTTTCGCGCGTTTTTCGCTGCGCGCGGTTGATAAATTCATGAAATTGATGCAGGCGATGAGCAAAATAAAAAGCGCGATTATAGCAAACAGTTTTACCATTTCAATACGACCACCTACAAACTTTCCGTTCTCCGATTTTGAGTACAGCCACGTGTCGCGCAAGGGTTGTGTAAACACTTGCGTTGTGTTTTTATCGCCATCTTTTGTGTGATTGATGGTGATGTTTTTTATTTTCGCATCAAACGCATCATGGCTTACGCCCGGCTTTAATAAAATATAAGTTTGAATAGAGTTGTTGCCCCAATATTCATCATCGTATCCTATCTTCTTCATGTATTGCCAAGGCAACAAATATTCAAAGTTGAAAGTAGTGTTGTTGGGAAGGTCTTTTAAAACACCACTCACCGTAAAATTATCGGTACTGTCAATTCGCACCACTTGGCCAACCGCATCGGTGGTGCCGAATAATTTGTTTGCTAATTTTTCTGTGATGACAATATTGCTGATACTGCTCAAAGCATTGCCTGCATTGCCTTTCAGGAGAGGAAAAGAAAACATTGAAAGAAAAGAAGGATCGGTAAAATAGCCTTGTGCATTCAGGTGCTTCTCACCAACCGTAAACAAAAAATTATTTTGGTTTACTCTCGCAACATCTTCAATGTCATTAGCATATTCAAGTCTTAATGTTTGTCCTAAAATTTTAGGAGTGGTAGTCCATGCCCAAACATCACCATTAAATTTGTCTCGGTTGGCAGCAATATACAGGCGGTTTTCTTTTGCATGAAAACGATCCATGCTTAGTTCATTTTGTATCCATAACAAAATCATAACAGCACTTGCCATCCCAATGGCAAGACCTGAAATGTTGATGAATGAAAAAACTTTGTTGCGAAGCAAATTGCGCCATGCAATGGTGAAAAAGTTCTTTATCATAATTGCCGGTTGTGAATGGTGAGATGTGAGTAGTGAATGATTTTTCAATTACCCGTTAACAATAAACCATTAACAATTTCCCAACGCTTATGCCAACGCTGAAACGCAATGCAGATAAGGACTTTAGCGATTTATAAAAAATAAAGTGTCCGATAACGAACACTTATTGTACGATTTTATGATGGCTGTCTGAACTGCGATGAATGGGATGAACGGGATGTTTCGGATTGTTGGGATAGGGATACTGACAAATAAACCCCGCTTTTTGTCGTCGTTTCGAAATGGATGGAAGGCTAAAAAAACAGGCAAAACCAAAAATGTCAACTTGTAAAATCTTCGCTCCTTTGTGTCTTTGCGGTAAAAACAAAAAGCAATCTCTTTACACTTTCCTTCTTACAAAACTACTGGTGGTTACTTCGTTCAACTGATACACCGGGCAACCGCCTTTTTGCGTGGTAACAAAGGCACCCAATTTATTAGCAAAATCTAAAATGTGCTGGTAAGGAATACGGTCAAGCAATTGAAAAATAACGGCTGCTAAAAACGAATCACCGCTGCCAACGGTATCGGCAACCGTTACATGATAACCTTCGTGGCTGTGTAAGGTATCACCTACTTTTAGCAAAGCGCCTTCCGCACCTTTGGTCACAATCACAATGTTTAAATTGAATTTTTCCTGCAGAAACAAAATGGCTTCTTCCTCATTTTTGTAAGCCGTAAACCAATCGGTAATAAGCTTTAATTCAGCTTCATTCAGCTTTACAATATCAGCTTTTTGGAGCAGCGTTTCAATTAACTCCTGGCTATAATGAGGCGCACGCAAATTAATATCCAGCACTTTTGTTTTTGCATCATTTATTAGTTTCAACAATGTGTTGCGCGTGGTTTCGCTTCTTGCTGCCAAAGTTCCAAACACAAAATAATCGGCTTCTTTCACCAGCTTGTTTAATGTTTCGTTGTACTGAATGGCATCCCAGGCAACGTTGTGTACAATGTTGTACACCATTTCATGAGCCTCTTTCAAACTTGCCACCACCGTACTTGTTGGCAAGGCATCGTCTATCTGAACATATTGAGTATTGATATTTTTTTCTTTCATCACAGCTAATAATTCCTCACCAAGTTCATCATTGCCAACACGCGAAATCATCGCTGCGTTTTTACCCAGCTTTCCCAGGTGATAAGCAACATTCATTGGTGCACCGCCCGATTGTTTTCCATCGGGTAAAAAATCCCATAAAACTTCACCAAAACAAACAACAGGATGAGAGGAATTCATACCATAGAAGATTTAGAACACAATGTTATTCATTTCAAATTTCTTTTCTCTTTTTTTGACATGACAGCTTCGCATCTTTTTATTTTATTGGTTCCCTATTTGCGTCATATTTTCTGCGAACTTTGTAAAGAAAAAGCAACTACGACAGCCTTCGTCAAACTTATGTTAATTGGAAAATCGCTATCAATAAAGGATTAAACAGAGTTGTTTATTTGCTATCGAAAGGAACAAATTTTGCTTTATTAAATTATAAAAAAAGAAAAACAGATGAAACTCAAAAGTGTATTTTTAGTGGTGTTGATTAGTGCAGCCACAGCTGTTTTGAGTGTTTGGGGTTATGGTAAATATATCCAGAGCGATTACTCCGACAATCAAATTACGAACGGCAAACTTCCTGTAAACTATGCCCGCTTTTTTGGAGATAAAACACCAGGCAGTACGGTAGATTTTACGGCTGCCGCTTCATCGGCAACACCCGCAGTTGTGCATATAAAAACAAGAACAAAAGCACGCCAGGTTACCAATAATTTGCCTAAAAGTAAAAACCCGTTCTCCGATTTTTTTGGCGATAATGATCCCTTTGGCGATTTTTTCAGCGGTCCTCGTTCACAAACCATTCCTGAACAGCGTGCCAGTGGTAGTGGTGCGTTGATAAGCGATGATGGTTATATTGTTACCAACAACCACGTAGTGGAAGGTGCTGATGAACTAACCGTTACTTTATCAAACAGAAAAACCTACAAAGGAACCGTGGTTGGTACTGACCCAAGCACCGACCTTGCCGTGGTAAAAATTGACGCTGGTAAAAACTTGCCCTACTTAGTGTATGGCAACAGCGATGATGTAAAATTGGGTCAATGGGTATTGGCAATTGGTTACCCGCTTACGCTTGACGTAACCGTTACAGCAGGTATTGTAAGTGCCAAAGCGCGTTCTATTGGCATTAACAAAAGTAAATCTCCTGTTGAGTCGTTTATTCAAACCGATGCGGCTGTAAACCCTGGTAACAGTGGTGGTCCATTAGTGAATACGGCTGGTGAATTAATCGGAATTAATTCTGCTATTGCTTCTCCAACGGGTTCTTATGCAGGTTACTCTTACGCAATTCCGGTAAACATTGTTCGCAAAACTGTGAACGATTTAATTAAATATGGTGCGGTGCAAAGAGGCTACATGGGCTTGTCGTATGCTCCTGAAACACTTACCGATGCACAGAAGAAAGCCAATGGTATTAAAGATGGCGATGGCATTTATGTAACTGGTGTTGCTGATGATGGCGCTGCTAAACAAGCCGGCCTTCAAAAAGGCGATTTTGTTACCAAAATAAATGGTGTTACCATTAACAGCAGTGCTGAATTGCAGGAACAGTTATCGCGTTACAAACCGGGCGATAAATTAGATATTACCTATACAAGAAGCGGCACTGAAAAAACGGTGCCTGTAATATTAAAAAACAAATCGGGTACGTATGCACAGGTAAAAGCCGAAACACTTGGCGATAAACTGGGCGGCGAACTGGTAACAGTGGATGCTGCTACTGCCAAAAAGAACAATATAAGCGGTGGTGTTCAGGTGAAAAAATTAGGAAACGGTGCGTTGAAAAACAGCCGTATTCAGGAAGGATTTATCATTTTGAGTGTAAATGGTCAGGAAGTAAAATCGGTTGACGATTTGAATGCTGCATTGGCAAGCGCAACCGGAACTGTTAAGCTCGAAGGCGTTTATCCGGGATATGATGAAACCTACGGTTATCCCCTCAACTTAGGTGGTGATGACAATGGAAATGGTGATAATAACGATGATAACGGCGGTCAATAATCCTCTTTCATTTTTATAGAAAAAAGGCTGTACAAAATTGTACAGCCTTTTTTGTTTTTGCATGAATAGTCTGAACTGTGATTTTTGTGATGAACGGGATTTATGAGATGTTTGGGATGAATAGGATATGGATGAAGCTATAAGTTTTGTTTTGCCTGAATATTCAATCTTACTTATTCAATCTAGCAAATCCGTGCACGCAGTCCGTGTCATCCGTGTTTTATCTCACGGGTTCCACCAATAATTCAACTTGATAACCAGGGCTCTTGTTTTTGTCCCAAAAGGCGTTGAGAAATAATTATCAGTATAAACAATAAACAAATCAGAAGCTGGCTTGTACCGCCACTGAAAGCGAGAATTGATATTGATGTTATTTGCCTGTTGATTGTATTGAATGTAAGTAGTAAAAAACAAGGTATTTGTAAACGTCACATCAATGCGCGGCCCGATAAGCCAGAAGTGTTTGTTGCCCCAGGGCTGCGGCAACATCAGGTCGCTGTAGGCCGCATTCATGGTAATGTTTACATAAGGCTGAAAACGATAACCAATAGAGCCACCAGCCGTAAACAAATGCCCGTTATCATAGTAAGTTCCCCACCGCAAAGTAGCCGTATAAGTAAACGTGTGCTGTGGTTGCGAAGCGTAATCGAATCCTAGTAAATTGTAACGGTGAATGCTACCAGTTGGCAACGAATCTTTGGTTACGTTGGTAGGATCGAATGGTGCCAATAATCTTACATAATCGTTTTGCGCCTGCACCGACAATGTGCTTTTGTTACGAAACGCAAACAGCCAGGCAAACACATCTTCATGATCGGTGCCATGAAATTTGGTATCGAAAAAATAATTCATAGTTAATTGCGGACCATGCGTTAAGATGATACCATTCTTCGGGAAAAAAAAACGCGTGATTTGCGGATTGAGCTTGATAAAATTAGTACGCGGCACATAGCCAACTTCTGCATTATAGTTTTTGCCTACATACTCATATTGACCATAAATCAACCATTTACGGCTGCTGTATTGCAGGTTGGTAGCCTGCGTAAAATCATTGCCGCTTTTGCCCGGCGTGAACGATTTTAAAAACAAAGCCTTGCCGGTAAACACATTGTTTGCAGATGCCAGGTTGTATTCAAGTCCTAAATTACGATTGTATCTCGTTGCAATGTTTTTAATGCTATCGTTATAAAAAGGATGATAATCCAATGCGGTTTTATCAACGTAAATCAATCCAATATTCGAGCGTTTAAAAACCTTTTGCTGCAACGAAACAACAGCATAATTTTCAGCAGGCATACCTTCTTCTGTGTTACCGGCAGTTTCCATGTCCATCACTCCTATCCGTAAGGTTTTGTTCAGCTTTCCGCTCAATCGCAAACCGCCGTTGATAGGAACGTTCAAACCAATCCTTCTAGAAAAAAAAGGACGAATATCGGCATAACCAAAATTGCCAAATAAGTCGCCGTTCTCTAAAAAGAATTGTCGCTTTTCAGGAAAAAACAATTCATACCTGCTTAAGTTAATCAACTGCTGATCCACTTCAACCTGCGAAAAATCGGGATGTACCGTGAGGTCTAAATTCATAGCGGTTGAAAATGTAAACTTTGCATCAACACCTTCTCTGCCTAAAATACCGGAGGCTTTTCCGGAAGTAAAATCTTTATTAGTGCTCCCTAAAAAATAGGGAATAATGGAAACGTTGCTGTGTGGTGTGGGTGGTGCAGCGTCCCAAACCAACGTACCTGTGTAAGCCAGCGATGCGGTTGGAAACTGACGCGGAACCGGTGTCCAACTGCTTTTTTCGGTTGTCTTTAAATCATTGCGGCTAAAGTTGATTCCCCAATGCAACATGTCTTTTTTATAACGCAATGTTTTGAAAGGAATGGCAGCTTCAAACACCCATTTTGTGCTATCGTTTTTTACAGCAGAAAGCCATTTGTTATCCCAGTTTAAATCCACACTTCCACCCTGATACATTGTGCCATCCCACTGCGCGCCTTCAGCATTTGCGCCAAACGAAAAGCCAGTAGTACCATCTTCAAACGGATCCATAAAAAGAAGGAAATTATCATTCTTGCCAAAAGCAAAATCTCGATGCAGCGATTCCACCATGTTCACACCTTTTACGGCTTTGTAGCAGGTAGCCAGCAAATAAAAATAGTGTTCGTCGTAGGTTACTTTCACTTCTGTTTTTACCTGCGCATAGCTGGTATCCATCGGCAACACCATAAAAAAGTTATTAGCAGGTTGTGCTTCCTGCCATGCCGGTTCATTGCCATTGCCATCTATGTTTATGAGTGATGATGCTTTGTGAATGTGAAGCTGAAACGCTGCATTTTTCTTTTGAGCAAATGAATAGAAAACGATGTGAAAAAGGCAAATGACAAACAACAGTTGCTTCATAAAAACGGGCTTGCAAAGAGTCGGTAAGATAAGGGCTTTATCGTCTTGTAAAGTCAATTTATAAAGAATAAATTTGGGCAAAAACAAACTCTTCAGGAAAGTAAATCAGACTACGTAAGTACTTCGTCAGAAATGATTTCAAGTAATCAAAGTAGCGCGTCATTCTTTTCTTCAATGAACTTTTAAATAATCAGCAAGGGGCTTTGTCGGAATTTTACCTCTGAATTATTTACAAATAAATTTGATGCAATACATACATTTCGTTTCCAATTTGTTTTTGCACATATTTTAATGGTTTATAAATGAACAAACTTTTCAGATTTAATTGCGCGTTTCTTTTGTTGATAACCATACATTCTTTTGGTCAGCACATTCCTGAAACAACCAGCAGGAATTGGTTAGAAGGAATTGTAAATAATGCGATTGCCAAACCAAAACCGAACGAGAACTTTTACCAAGCACCTCCAGGCTTTGCACTTTATTTTTCTAAAGTTGATTCGTTAATCGCTCCGTATCTGGTTTACATTCCCAAAAATTATGATCCGGCGAAGCCTTCTTCATTGATTGTTTTTTTACATGGTGGTGTTGTAAGCATAGATAGCTTTCAATATAAAAACGCATCATTTGCTCAACAGGAGCCTATCTTTTCGGTGGCAGAAAAGGACAACGACATTGTTTTGTATCCGTTTGGTAAAAAGGATTTTGGATGGGTGAAACAACAGGCAGCATTTCAAAATATAATAACTGAAATGTCAGCGGTTGAACAAGTGTATAATATAAATAAAAGCAATGTTTTTCTTGGTGGCATGTCTAACGGAGGTTCGGCAACATTTTGGTTTATCACTTATCATCCGCAACTCTTCAATGCTTTTTATGCGTTCAGTGCTATGCCGAAATTGTATGGCTTAGACATCAATTTTAAAAATATCAATGAAAACAAACCGCTGTTTTCTATCAATGCAAAAGACGATGAAGGGTATTCGTTTGACAAGGTTAAATCTGTATATGAACAGCACAAAGCAGAAGCTACAGGTTGGCATTTTGATTCGGTCGAAACCGGCAATCACGGGTTTATTTATGACGATCGGGGATTGTTTGCAATGAACGATTTATTTGCTAAGATGAATGATTTTTCATCAAAACAAAAAGTAACCTACGATTCAATTGCAAAGGTTCTTATCAATGTTGATGCAAACGATCAGAAGTATAGAAATGAAATGGATGAAGTAAGAGAAAAGTATGGCGGTGGATCTAAAGAAATGAAAAGCCTTATTAAAAACATGCGCATTGCAGATTCACTAAACTTACTGGTTGTAGAAAACATTATAAGCAAATGGGGATGGTTGGGTGCAGATGATATAGGAAGTGAAGCGAATGAAACACTGTTTTATGTGATACAGCATAATGATTTAAAAACACAGGAAACCTATTTGCCCCTTATGAGAGAAGCTGTAAAAAATGGAAAAGCCAAAGCCAGAAATTTGGCTTTGTTGGAAGACAGGGTTGCTCACGGAGAAGGCAGAAGCCAGATTTATGGCAGCCAGTTAGCCTGGAATTTACAAACAAATACTTATGTTATTTTCCCAATGATTGACCCTGATAATTTGGATAAAAGACGCGCTTTAGTTGGCTTAGAGCCGTATGCTGATTATTTAAAATCCTTTGCTCTGACATGGAATGTTGAGCAGTATAAAAAAGAACTTTCTGAAATTAAAAGACAATTCAAGATAACTCAATAAAACCACTATGGAAAAGCAAAAGCCAAGAGCTATCTTTATTCATAAATAAAAGTTCATGCAAACAACAGACATCCGCGAAAAACTTCATCATTTTATAGATACAATAGACGATAAAAAAGCTGAAGCTATTTACACATTATTATCGGAAGAAAATGATGTAGAGATACAGCGCAGAAGACTAATACAAGCCGAACGCGAAGTCTACCTAAAAGGCGAAGGCAAATCTTTTAGTCCACAAGAAGTAAAAGAAATGGCTCTTAACAAAGAAAAGCGAAATGCCTTATAGCATAGAAGTACGTCCGTTGGCAGCTCTTGAAATTATTGAGGCTTACGATTGGTATGAGATGCAACAAGAAGGTTTAGGACTGCAATTTTTACATGAAGTAGACTCATTTTATGAAAGCCTGCTTCGCAATCCGTTTACTTATTCATATTATGACGAACCGGTAAGAGAAGGCAGATTACAACGTTTCCCTTACATGGTTGTATATGAAATTTTTGAACCTGATAGAATAATGACCTATAGTGTGTTTATGGCAAAACAAAACCCTTCCTATAAGCGGACATTTTAAAATCGTTTTTCTAAGAATGTAGAGCCAAAACAAAAAAATCCCCGATAGAAAACCACCGGGGAGATACAACTAAAAACACGACCTTAATTAATATTAATCCGGCTTTTTGCCGTCTAAAAATGTATTCAAAGTAGAAAGGTT
This sequence comes from Ilyomonas sp., assembly GCA_965277535.1. Lineage (GTDB taxonomy): Bacteria > Bacteroidota > Bacteroidia > Chitinophagales > Chitinophagaceae > Ilyomonas. Next base: position 948,614 of record OZ255825.1, read on the forward strand.
AGCTTCCTTGCCACCTTCCTTATTCACTGTTACTTTACTATAATAATTTTCTGCACCGGAGTTCATACTATTGCCATACATTTCCATATTGCGACGCACATAAGCCGGAACATTGTCAAACTCATTGTTTACTTCAGTATTGTTCATATTGAACGACAAGTTGCGCAACTTTGCCAAACGCTGTTGTGCACGTGCTTTCTTTTCCGCCTCTTCATTCGATTCAACTCCATAGTCGCCGTTCTGCATTTGAGGCTGAACAGGTTGCGTTCCTGCATTTGGTTTTATCACCAATTCAAGTTGCACATCTTCTTCGTTTTCACCTGCAAAAGGATTGTTCACTTTTGGTTGTTGAACAACAGGCTCTGCCGGTTTAACAGGTTGCACTTTTTGTGCAGGTTGTTGAACATACGTTTGTGGTTGTTGCTGCGGCTGAACCGCTTGCTGAGGCGCAGTTTGAGGCTTGGAAGCTTCAGCATAAATATTCACCGGCTTGTTTAAAAAGCTGCTGTGATGCGGTGTATGATGAACCGGCTGCACAGGCTGTTGCTGAACCGTTTTTACTTCTGGCTTTTCTTTATATTCCATGCGCAAATACTCTGGCTCGCTGGCAACTACTTGTGGCTTCTGTTCAGGCTTCGGCTCTTGTACAAAATCAAACTGCAATACCATTTTTTCCTCTTCAACAGGCTCGATTGTTTTTGGTTGTGAAGAAGCCACAAACTGCTTTGTTTCCACTACTGGCTCCGATAATTTTGGCATCAACGGATTTTCTTCTTTCACCTGAACAACAGGCTGCCGGAGAGCTTCATTGCTATCGCTTAAAGACATCAGCACTTTCTCTTGTTTCGGTTGTTGCTTTACCTGTGGTACTACTTTTGTAAACGGATCTTTTTGTTCAAAGCCGGTTGCAATTAAAGTAATGCCTATCTTATCTTCCAATGCATTATCGTAACCCATGCCCACAATCACATCTGAAAACTCGCCGGCTTGCGAACGAAGATAATTGTTGATAATTTCCAATTCGTCCATCGTGCATTCGTTTTCCCCTTCTGCACTGTTGATATTAATTAAAATCCATTTGGCTCCGCTAATGTCGTTATCATTCAGCAATGGTGAGTTCAAAGCTTCTTCAATGGCACGCTGGGCGCGGTTTTCGCCACCTACAGCAGAGCTTCCTAAAATTGCCACACCGCCGTTTTTCATTACAGTGCATACATCTGCAAAGTCAACAATGATATGCCCGCGGCTGTTGATAATATCAGTTATACATTTTGCTGCAGTAGCCAGCACATTATCGGCTTTTCCAAATGCTTCACGCATTTTTAAATTGCCATATTGCATCCGTAATTTATCGTTGCTGATAACAAGCAATGTATCTACATAAGGTTCCAATTGCTTGATACCATTTTCAGCCTGTGCAATGCGACGTGGACCTTCAAACGGAAAAGGTGTAGTAACAATACCAACGGTTAATATGCCTAAGTCGCGGCAAATCTTTGCAATAATGGGAGCGCCACCTGTTCCGGTTCCACCACCCATGCCAGCACAAATGAAAGCCATGCGTGTGTTCACTTCCAAAATGCGTTTGATTTCTTCCAGCGATTCTTCGGTTGCCTGCTTGCCTACTTCAGGGTTGGCGCCTGCACCCAAGCCTTGTGTGAGATGTGGCCCTAACTGTATTTTGTTTGGAATTTTGCTTTGCTCCAATGCTTTTGCATCGGTATTACAAATAATGAAATCAACGCCTTCAATGTCTTCACCAAACATGAAATTTACTGCGTTGCTTCCGCCGCCGCCAACGCCCAATACTTTTATAATCGAAGACTTTTGCTTCGGAATATCAAACTCAATCATGATAATAATTTTATTGTTTTAGTTGTATTTTTTAATTGTGAGCGGTGAATGGTGAGTCTGAATAATGAATCGTTTCCTATACTCACCATTCACTACTCGCTATTTCATTTCCATATCACCTTCTTCTTTAAAAAGGTCAATGATGCTGTCTTTAAATTTATCCCAAAAAGAGTTCAGGCCTTTTTTTCTTTTGCTGATGTCAACTGCAGGCGATGCTGCTGCAACAGCAATGCTTTCTTTTGCTGCAACCGGCTCTTCTTTCTTCAATGTTTGTGGTATTTCAATACGAGTAAATGATGTATCGAAGTCTTTCTTTTGATTTTCAAAATCGCTATAGCCTTTTAGTATCAAACCAATACAGGTTGCATACATGGGCTTTTTCAGTTCATCAATGTGAGCCGGAGCCAGGTGTTCATTAGGAAGACCAATGCGTGCATTTAGGCCGGTAGTGTATTCGGTAAGCTGCATTAAATGCTTTAATTGAGAACCGCCGCCCGTTAAAATAATGCCGCCGTTCAACATGCGTTCCAGTCCGATTTGTTTTAAATGATAAGTAACAAAATCGAGTATCTCACTCATTCGCGCCTGAATGATATTCGCCAGATTCTTTACACTTATTTCCTTGGCGGGCATCCCTTTTATTCCGGGTATGGTAATGTAAGCATTGTCTTGCGCTTCGTTGGCCAGCGCACTGCCAAACTGCATCTTCATCGCTTCTGCCTGACTTTTTAAAACGCCCAATCCCAAACGAATGTCGTTGGTAATATTTTCGCCGCCAAACGGAATTACAGCCGTATGTTTTAAAATGCCATCATAAAAGATAGCAAGGTCGCTGGTGCCACCGCCGATGTCTAAAATGGCTACACCGGCTTCCATGTCAATATCGCTCATTACAGCCGCCGCAGAAGCGAGTGGCTGTAATACCAAATCTTTTGTTTTTAAATGACTTCTTTCTATTGCGCGATTGATGTTTCTAATCGCATTTCTATCGCCGGTAATGATGTGAAAATTAGCGCCCACTTTCACGCCGTTGTAACCAACCGGGTCTTTAATGTTTTGAAAATTATCAACATGAAAATCCTGTGGAATCACTTCAATAATCTGGTCGCCCGCAGGAATAAATGTTTTGCGTTGGTTCTCGATTAACTGTTCAATTTCTTCTTTGCGGATTTCTGTTTCACTGTCTTGCCGTACAATGTCGCCGCGGGTTTGCAGGCTTTTAATGTGATGTCCGGCAACGCCTACATACACTTCTTTAATTTCAAGATCGGGATTGCTTTCGTAACAGTTCATCAACGCCTGTTGAATGGCTTTGATGGTTTGATCAATGTTTAACACCTGACCGTGTTGTACGCCGTTGCTGTTGGCGCGACCAAAGCCTAAAATCTCAAGTTTGCCCCCTTCATTTTTTCGACCGGCAATAGCAGCAATTTTGGTTGTGCCAATATCTAAACCTACAATGATTGGCGCGTCGTTTACATTCATATATGCTCGTGTTTTAGTTGTTTTCTCATTTCCAATTTCTACTGTTCAAGGCGTACATTTTTATGGCATTGCAACATCAATAACAAAGCTGGCACTGCTATTTCTGATGCAAAAATCAATATAAGTAATCTGTGGTTTGCTGCTAAAACACAACGTCAAAAAATCATTAGCAAGGATATGGATTCTCCTTTTGCCTTTATTGTTTCAAAGAAATTGCAAGGTGCAAATTCAACATTATTTCAATGCAAAAGTGTACATCGTGTACATCTATATGCAATCATTTTTTTTCTTCACATTAATGTGATTTAATTGGGTATTGTTCCTTTTGGCATTAGCGGCATTTCATCGTTTTTTGCTTCGGTACTTTGTTGTTGATTTTGCTTTTGCGGCAGAACCAAGTTTGGTTTTGTTCATATTATTGTTAACAGTTGTGGCACTATCTATAGGCACTTTTACTGCCTGTTGAATAGCTGTATCGGGCAATGCTTTTTGTGCTATATCTACTTCACGAAAAAACAAAGAAGAATCTTTCAAAATATCAATACCCGAACGCATAGCTGTTACGATTCGCTGGGCTAAAACTGAGTCTATATAAGGCTTTGGTGCACCTCGCCGTGTGGCTACTACCTGATTGGCAAACGACACGTTGATGGTTTCATATTTCTCAAACCCGCTCTTTGCCCACACTTGTTTATAAAAAGCGGAAAGCCTGCTAAATTTCGATTCTAAACTATCGGCATTTCCAAAAATAATAGTTTGATTTCCTGCTGCAGGGATAATATTAAATGTGCTATGCGGTGTAATCACAACTTGCGAAACCATTGCATTCCAAAACGAATCCTGCTGAATAAATACAGCTATATTTTTTACATCATACAATAACAAACTATCGGGTTTTGACAAATGCTTTTTATCAGACGTAAAAGAAGTAAATACAGGAACATGCGCTGTATAATCAGAGCTTAGCGGCAACTTTTTTCCAGTACTATCAATATAAAAAGAAGAGCCATTTACAGTAAAAATTCTTGCTATCGGTTCGCGCTCTTTTATCTTTACCTGCAGGACGCTGTTGTTATCAAAATACAGCTCTGCATTCTGAATCCATGCGTTTGTTTTTACCGTATTTTCAAGTGTTCGCAATTCAATATCACTTCTCTGTTTACCAACAACAGCACCATTGTTTTGTAGAATTGTTACAATGTCTTTTTCATCAACAAAAGGATGTCCTTCGTTATCTTCAATATCAACTTTTATATCGCTGCAAATGGATTTCTTTTTTTGTTGAACAGCCGCCACCAGCAAGCCAGCCACTGCAACGGCAAGTAGCCACCATAATGATGCTATGATGCGTTGCTTCAGCATGTTACAACAAACTTTCTTTTACTTTATTTACTAATACATCAATGTCGCCGGCACCGCACATTGCCAATAGTTTCGGCTGTTCCTGCGCAATCACTTGCAGCGCCACTTCCTTCGATAAAAGCCTTTTGTTTTTGATTGATATTTCATGAAAAATCAGTTCGCTTGTTACGCCAGGCATTGGCAGTTCTCTTGCCGGATAAATGGGTAAAAGGATCACTTCGTCGGCGAGACTTAATACAGCACCAAATTCTTTATACAAATCTTTGGTACGACTGAACAAATGGGGTTGAAACATAACGGTCAGATGCTCTTTGTACAAGCTGCGCACACCTGTAATTAAAGCTCTTAATTCTTCGGGATGATGTGCATAATCATCAATCAAAACGTGCTTTTCATTTTTGACGATGTATTCAAATCTTCGCCTTACGCCTTTAAAATTTGCAATGGCAGCTTTTATTTTATTATCATCAAAATTCAGATGCTTAGCAATAGCAATGGCAACAATGCTGTTTTCAATGTTATGCAATCCGCCCATGTACAACACCATGTCGGTTACTCTCCAGTTTTTGCCAACTACATCATACCGATAAGAGCCATTTTCTACTTTTATATTGGCTGCAAAAACGTCTGCGTCTTTATTGTCAAAACTGTAAGTGAGATGTTTCTTTGCCTTTAGTTCATCGCTTCGGTGTAAACCATATTTGGTCAATAATAAACCATCCGGTTTGAGTTGCTTTGTAAATTGAATAAAAGCGTTTATAACTTCTTCAGGCGTGCCGTAAATATCAAGATGGTCGGGGTCCATTGCAGTTACTACTGCCACATCAGGAACGAGTTTTAGAAATGAACGGTCATATTCATCGGCTTCTACCACAACAACATTATTATCACTGCTCCAGAAGTTGGTGTTGTAATTGGCTGCAATGCCACCTAAGAAAGCGTTTGCGCCATATCCGCTGTCGCGGAGAAGGTGCGCCGTCATTGTAGTGATGGTTGTTTTACCATGTGTTCCGGCAATACAAATATTAAATGAGTTTTGTGTAATCCATTGCAAAATATCGCTGCGCTTTACAACGGTGTAGTTGTTTTCTTTATAAAACAAAAACTCTTTATGATCTTTTGGAATGGCAGGCGTATAAACCACTACACCCACGCCTTTTGGAATGAGGTCAATGTTGTCTTCAAAATGAATGGGAACACCGGATTGAATTAACTCATCGGTAAGCGATGTTGGTGTTCTGTCGTAGCCGCTTACATTGGCACCTTTGCTTTTAAAATAACGAGCCAGCGCACTCATGCCAATGCCGCCGATGCCGATGAAGTAAACAGAATTTATTTTTACATCGGCCGCAAGCAAGGGTAATGCCTGTTGAGTGTTTTGATCCATGAAGAAGAATGATTATAAAGATTGTAAAATTTGTTCGGCAATGATTTCATCTGCATTTGTAACGGCAAGTTTTGCAATATTGGTTTCCAATTTTTGCTGTTTGTTTTCATCAAATAAAAGGTTGGTAACCGTACTGAACAATTTGCCTCCTGCTTCGTTGTCTTTTACCAGTAAAGCTGCGTTTTTATCAACCAGATATTTTGCATTTTCGGTTTGATGATCTTCGGCAGCATGAGGAAACGGAACAAACACGACTGCTTTTTTTGCAGCGCACAATTCAGCTACCGACATAGCACCGGAGCGTGAAATAACAACATCAGCCGCGGCATACGCTTTATCCATATCCTGTATAAAATCGTTCACCCAAACAAATGATTTTCCACTACCACGCTGTATGTAAGTATTGGCGGTTGCTTTGCCGGTTTGCCAAATCAGTTGGGCGTTTAATGACGCCAGTTCTGATACATGATACGCAAGCACTTCATTAATGCTTTTTGCACCCAAACTTCCACCAATGGCAAGGATGGTTTTCTTGCCATTTTCCAACCCAAAAAATGCCAATGCCTCTTGTTGAGAAATAGTAATGTGAGAAATAGATTTCCGAATCGGATTGCCTGTTACAACAATCTTTTCAGCAGGAAAGAATTTATCCATTCCAGTAGAAGCCACGAAAATTTTAGTTGCCCTTTTACCCAATAAAATATTGCTCTTACCTGCAAACGAATTGCTCTCGTGAATGAAAGTAGGGATGTTTTGTTTTTGCGCATATTTCAACACCGGATACGAAGAATAACCGCCCACACCAATCACTGCATCCGGCTTGAATGTTCTAAGAATGCTACTCACCTCAAAAAAGCTTTTTATCAGCTTAAAAGGGAGTGTAATGTTTTTAAAAAGAGAACTTCTGTTGAAGCCGGCAATGTCAATGCCTTTAATACTATAACCTGCCTGTGGCACCCTTTCCATCTCCATTCTTCCTTTTGCCCCTATAAATAGAAATTGTGCGGAAGGTTGCAACTTTTTAATTGCATTGGCAATGGCAATGGCAGGAAAAATATGTCCTCCTGTACCACCGCCGGCAATGATAAAACGCCCCCCCGCCCCTAAAGGGGAGCTATGACGAGCATCATTATTTGTTACTTCTTTCATTTTAAAATTATAATCAAAACCAAATTTACTTACGCAGCTAAAGGTTCCCCTTTAGGGGCGGAGGGGCTTTGCTTCCCTTCCAGCTGTTCAACATTTGTTGCTACGCTTAATATAATTCCAATGGCTGCACATGTAAATAAAAAAGAGCTTCCTCCCATACTTACCAAGGGTAAAGTAACACCGGTAACCGGCGTAAGATTTACATTTACCGCCATGTTGGCAAGCGCTTGTATCACCATGCTGAAACTCAGGCCCAGTGCGAGAAAGGCACCAAATGCATACGGGCATCTTTTAAAAATGTTGATACATCGAAACAAAAAAATCATGTAAATAAAAATGATAAACACGCCACCCAGTAAGCCGTATTCTTCTATAATGATAGAATAAATAAAATCGTTGTAAGCCTGTGGCAAAAAATTGCGCTGCCGGCTTTTGCCGGGTCCCAATCCATACAACAAACTGCCATTGGCAATGGCAATATTCGCCTGCTGAACCTGGTAAGGTACTGCATCATCTTTAGCATATATAAAATCCTGCACACGACTTACCCAGGTTCCAAATCGTCCCATTGAAGTAAGCGTTTCCGATACTTTGTTTTTGTGCAATTCTTTTACGCCATCATTTGTTTTACCGGTATATGTACTTACGGCAATGGAAACAATCAAAGCAACAGGTAGAAGAGCAAGCCCCATCACCAACAACAAATGTTTGATGTGAACCCTGCCAATGAATAATAAGATTAACGAAGTAGCGCCAGTTAACAAAGCGTTGGAAAGGTTCGCAGGCATGATTAAAATACAGGTTAATGCGATGGGAACAATTAATGGAATAAAGCCCCGCTTAAAGTCTTTAATCACTTCCTGCTTGCGGCTTAACTGTCTTGATAAATACATGAAGAGAGCCACTTTTGCAAAGTCGCTCGTTTGAAACGTCATGTGAATCACGGGCAATTTTATCCATCGGCTGCCTTCGTTAATTTGTGCGCCGAAGAATAAAGTATAAATTAGTAGAGGAATGGAAATGAGGTACAATATCAACGCAACGCGGGAAAAGATGGTATAGTTGATGCGGTGCAAAAAATAAATGATGAGCAAGCCGATAACAATGAAGGAAAGCTGTTTAAACAAATACACTTCTGTATTGCCTTTGTACATTTTATAAGCCAGCGAGCCGGTAGCACTATACACTACCAGCACAGATGCCAGCGCCAGTAACAGCACACAGCTCCAGATGTATTTATCACCTTTCGCCTTGCTGCTTAAATGGCGAAAAGGCTGTTGTAAACTGAGTAAATCTGCCATAAACAAAAACGGCTTACAAAGCCTTCACAGCCTCTTTAAATTGCTTACCACGATCTTCATAATTCTTAAACAAATCGAACGAAGCGCAGGCCGGACTTAACAAAACCACATCGCCTTTATCGGCTGCTTCAAACGACTGCTTCACTGCATCAACAGCTGAAGCAGTATCTATTACACGAACGATTTTATCAAACGCTTCATGTATTTTTTTATTATCAACGCCAAGGCAAACAATTGCTTTTACTTTTTCACGAACCAACTCTTCAATGGCTGAGTAATCGTTGCCTTTATCAACACCGCCCAGTATTAAAATGGTTGGCTTCATCATGCTTTCCAGCGCAAACCAGGTGCTGTTCACATTGGTAGCTTTGCTATCGTTGATAAACTCAACGCCACGCACAACGGCAACCGGCTCCATACGGTGCTCCAGCGTTTCAAAGCTTTCCACAGCTTCACGGATTTTCTCTTTCCGAATGTCCATTGTAAGTGCTGCAATGCCCGCTGCCATTGTGTTTGACTGGTTGTGTTTGCCTTTTGCAGCAAAGTTGTAAATGTTCATGCTAACTCTTTCATCGTTGGCTTTCATTGTAATCTGATCGCCTTTAAGGAAGGCTCCTTTTTTTGGTTCTTGTTTCATAGAAAATGGCAATAATTTACTGGTGATTAAAATGCTTTCTAATTTTTTAATAATTACTTCATCGTCCATATTGTAGATGAAGTAATCGTCAGGAGTTTGTTTATTGATGATTTTAAATTTGCTGCTGATGTAATTATCGAAATTGTAATTGTATCTGTCTAAATGATCTTCGGTAATGTTTAATAAGATGGCAATATGCGCCCTGAAATCAACGATGTCATCCAATTGAAACGATGAAATTTCAGCGATGTATAATGGCTTTGGATCTTCTGCCACTTGTTTGGCAAAAGAGTAACCAATGTTGCCAACAATAGCGCAATCCAAACCCGCCGTTTTGCAAATGTGATACAGCATGGAAGTGGTGGTACTCTTTCCATTGCTACCAGTGATGGCAACAATTTTACTATCGCCTGTAAAACGAAAAGCAAGTTCTATCTCGCTGATTACCGGAATGCCGCTGCTTCTTATCTTCTTTACCATTTCATTCTTTTCAGGAATGCCAGGACTTTTTACTACCTCGTCAACACCTAAAATTCTTTCTTCCGAATGCTTGTTTTCTTCCCATTCAATTCCGTTATCAGTAAGCTCTTGTTTGTAGGCCTCTTTTATCGTTCCGGCATCACTCACAAACACTTCGTATCCATTCTTCTTGGCCAGCAAAGCAGCACCCACGCCGCTTTCACCTGCGCCTAAAATAGCTACCGACCAAATAGGTTGATCAGTAACCAGAAGTTGCGTTTCGTTGTCTGTTTTGTTTTTGCTCATATTTTTAAGTTGTCTGAACCGGGAGTCTGTAAGATTTGTCTGATTCGGTTGATTTATGTTTTGCTGTTATTGTTTTTGCTTCTTTAGTAAGAATGTATTTACTCGCTTCCAATCACGCTAATCCTTCCAATCACATAAAATCATGGCTCAGACTTATCTAATTTTTAATGTTACTATCGAAAGCAACACACATAAAATAGTTACAATCCAAAAACGCACGGCGATCTTACTTTCATGAAATCCTTTCTTTTGATAATGATGATGCAAAGGACTCATTAAAAAAATGCGTTTGCCTTCGCCATACTTTTTTTTGGTGTATTTAAAATAACTGACTTGCAACACCACGCTTAGGTTTTCAACCAGGAACACACCGCAGAAAATAGGTATCAGTAATTCCTTTCTTACAATCACCGCAAGCGATGCAATGATGCCACCCAATGCAAGACTTCCTGTATCGCCCATAAACACTTGTGCAGGAAACGCATTGTACCACAAAAAGCCAACACAAGCACCTACCAGCGCACCCACAAAAATGGAAAGCTCGGCAAGGTTGGGTATGTACATAATGTTGAGATAATCGGCCACTAAGTAATTACCGCTTACATAAACAAACACGCCCAAACCCGCACCAATAATGGCACTCACGCCTGCCGCCAGTCCGTCTAAGCCATCGGTTAAGTTAGCTCCGTTTGATACAGCAGTGATAATAAACGTGATGATTAAGATGTAAGGAATCCAGGTAAATTTTTCTGCACCCGGACCAATCCAGCTTATCAGTTTGCTGTAATTAAACTCATGTGTTTTTACAAACGGAATGGTTGTGATCGGTGTTTTTACTCTTGCAAAACGCGTTTCTTTTCCATCGCGAACTCTTGTAACTTCATTCAAAGTTCTTTCGCCTTCATGAACGCCTTTTTCAATGCCATTTACCGTAATGATTTCTCTTTCCACTACTACCGCACTGCTGAAATAAAGCGTTACACCAATGATAATTCCCAGCCCGATTTGCCCAATGATTTTTGTTACTCCAGCCAGCCCGTCTTTATCTTTCTTTTGATATTTTTCGCCCTTTTGCTGGGCTGTTCTTCTTGCTTTTAATTTGAAATAATCATCCAAAAAACCAATGCAACCAAGCCATATAGTGCATAAGATCATGAGGCGGATATACACTTTATCCAGGTCGGCAAAAAGCAAGGTTGGAATGAGCACCGAAAGCAAAATGATAATGCCACCCATGGTTGGTGTGCCTTTTTTTTGCTGCTCACCTGCCAAGCCAAGATCGCGCACTGTTTCGCCAATTTGATTGCGTTTTAAAAGATTAATCAACCGTTTGCCATACAAGGTTGCGATGAGCAGCGATAAAATCACTGCCATCACCGCACGGAACGTGATGAACTGAAACAGCCCTGCGCCGCTCAAATGAAATTCTTTTCCCAGCCAGTTGAATAAATAGTATAGCATCTTTTTATGTACGATGTGAGATGTGGGATGTTAGATGTGGCTTACACATTCTTCATCTTCACTCACAATTTTTGTTTAGCATCTGTATTATTACTCACCACTCACCATTCACCATTCACCCCTCACTACTCACCATTCACTACTCACTATTCACACTTACTTTTTCATCAATTCAAAACATTCTTTCAGCACCGCTTTGTCGTCAAAACTGTGCTTCACGCCTTTGCTATCCTGATACTTTTCATGACCTTTTCCTGCCACTAGAATGATGTCTTCTTTGTTTGCCATTTCTACGGCTGTTTCTATCGCTTCTTTCCGGTCTATAATGGTTTTACTTTTGCGTTTTGCTGCGCTGTTCAAACCTTGCTTCATATCGTTAATAATTTCTTCAGGGTCTTCGCTACGTGGGTTATCGCTTGTAAGAATTACCTTATCGCTCAACTCGCATGCTACCTGCGCCATAATAGGACGTTTGGTTTTGTCTCTATCTCCGCCGCAGCCCACAACGGTAATCACTTGCTCATATCCTTTGCGCAATTTTTTTATAGTTGATAATACATTCTCCAGGGCATCAGGCGTGTGTGCATAATCAACAATACCAATGATGTTGTTGTGGCTAACGATGTAATCGAACCTGCCTTCAGCGCCATCTAAAGAACTTAACACGCGAAGCACTTCTTCTTTGTTTTCGCCCAAACAAATAGCGGCTCCATACACGCACAACAAGTTGTAAGCATTGAACTCGCCAATCAACCGGAAATGCACTTCCTTATCGTTCACCATCATTACTAAACCTGTGAGTGCATTCTCTAAAATTTTGCCTTTGTATTCAGCCATGTTTTTGAGGCTGTAATAGTATTTATGTGCTGCAGTATTTTGCAACATCACCGTTCCTCTTTTATCATCTAAGTTTGAAATCGCAAATGCAGAAGAAGAGAGATGATCGAAGAATGATTTTTTTACACGGATGTATTCGTCAAATGTTTTGTGATAATCAAGATGGTCGTGCGTAATGTTGCTAAACAAAGCGCCGGTAAACTGCAAACCCGTAATGCGATGCTGATGGATGGCATGGCTGCTGCATTCCATAAACACATGCGTACAACCTTCATCCAGCATACGTTTCAACAAAGCATTTAAACTAACCGCATCGGGCGTGGTATGTGTGGATGGCAGCACTTTCTGTGCGATTTGATTTTGCACGGTACTAATCAACCCACACTTGTAATTCAATTTTGAAAACAATTTAAACAAAACCGTTGCAATGGTGGTTTTGCCATTGGTTCCGGTAACGCCGACTAATTTTATTTTGGTTGAAGGTTCGCCATAAAAATGATGTGCGATATAAGCCACTGCCTCGTGTGTGTTGCTTACTTTTAAATAGGTGATGTTTTGAACCAACATCAGGGGCATTTCTTCGCACACAATTGCAGTTGCGCCTTTTCCGATAGCTGTATCAATGAAAGAATGGCCATCGCTTACCGCTCCGCGAATGGCAACAAACAGGGATCCTTTGCCCACTTTGCGCGAATCAACCTGCACATCAGCCACTTCCTTATTTGTGCTGCCATTGATTGCCTGCAAATGCACTTTGTATAATATGTTTTGAAGATTCGCCATGTTTGTTTTTTGAACCACTAAGACACTAAGAAATGAAGTGGCACAAAGTCTTTTGTTTTATCAATTATTTTCTTTGTGAACCTTACAAAACTTTGTGGCTTTGTGGTTCAACTTATCAATTCAATTCTATTTTTACCAATTGTCCTTTGCTGATGGGCGTTCCGCTTTGCACCGATTGTGCTGTTATTTTTCCAGCACCTTTTGCGCTTACTTTCAAACCTATGTTTTCGCACAAAAACAAAGCATCTTTCAAACCCATGCCTTGCAATGAAGGCATTTGTTTGGAAGATACATTCATGCCTTGTTCCACTGATGCTGTTCCGCTTTTAGAAAGGTTCGTCCATTCGTTATCATTGCTCACGCCAGAAACCGGAAGCTTCAATGTATTTTCAATGATGTTCATCTCGCGCTTCGATGTGATATAAGAGTAATTGATGCTGTCATTTTTATAATTGCCCGCATACTGAACGCCACCATTTTGGCGCACATACAGTGTAAATAAACGATCAGAGATTTCCTTGAATACAGGTGCAGCCAGCGTACCACCATAATGCACTACAGCATGAGGTTTTGTTTTGATAACTACAATACAGGTAAACTGTGGATGATCGGCTGGAAAATAACCTACAAACGATGCCTGGTACACACCATCATCATAATTATAAAAACCATCGGCAACATGCGCAGTGCCTGTTTTGCCTGCCACTTGGTAAGCGCAATTTTGAAACGCAGCTTTGGCGGTTCCGAAGCTTGTAACCGCTTCCATACAAAGTTTCGCAGCTTTGATAACAGAAGAATTACTAATGTTTTCACGCAAAACGGTGGGATTAAATTGCCTGATCACAACACCATCTTTTTGAATGTTGTCAACCAGATACGGCTTCACCATTTTGCCACCGTTGGCAACCGCATTGTATAAAGTAAGTGTTTGCAACGGACTTACCTGTATGGCATAACCAAAGCTCGCGGTTACCATGGCATGAAGCCCTTCATTGGTTCTGTTTAAACGTGGTAAACGAGGTTTGGTTTCGCCCAATAAATCAATTCCGGTTACAGAATCCAAACGCAACTGATGTAAGTAAGTAGCAAACTTTGATGGCTGTGCGGCAAATGTGTTCCATGCAATTTTACTCATGCCAACATTAGAGCTATGAGCAAAACATTCTTCCACAGTCATAACCGGTTTGGGCATTGTTTCGGCTTCATTCACTTCGCGCACACCAACGAAACCTTCTCCCGTGCTGCCTACTTCAACAGGTGTGTTAATGCCCATTTTTCCTTCACTTAAAACAGACAACAAAGTAGCCAGTTTAATGGTAGAGCCCGGCTCGGAAGTTCGCATGGCATAGTTGTAATCTTCCCAATAAGTTCCGTTGGAATGACGGCCTAAATTAGCAATGGCTTTTATTTTTCCTGTGCCTGTTTCCATCACGATGCAGGTGCCCGTTTGCGATTCGCTCTGCTGCATCGTATTCATCAGGGCGTTCTCTGCTATGTCCTGAATGTGTATATCCAAAGTGGTAGTGATATCTTTTCCATCTTCGGGTTCAATGTCGAGCGATTCGTCAACCGGCAAGGAAACGCCACCACCAATCGAGCGCACCAAACGCTTGCCTGTTGTGCCTTTCAGGATGCTATCGTAAGATTGTTCCAATCCAATTTTTTGTGCATTCTCTCTTTCCAAACCAATGGTTCGGTAAGCCAGCATTTGATAAGGATTTAAACGAATACTCCGCTCTTCCGCAATAAAACCGCTTTTATTTCTTCCTAACCTCACCAATGGAAACGTGCGCAGCTTCTGATAATCGCGAAAACTTACTTTGCTGTGCAACAAAAAATAACGGTCTTTTTCTTTATAACCTTCAGATAGAATGCGTTTGTAATCGGCTTTGGTTTTGTCTTTAAATAGCTGAGTCAAACCGTAGCTTAGCGAATCAAGATTCTCTCTGAAATTCTTACCGCTTTTATCACGCAAACCTTCTGCACCAAAATCAATGTAAATATTAAATTGCGGAATGCTGGTGCTTAACATTTGTCCGTCTTCACTGTAAATGGTGCCGCGTTCAGCATCCACTTCTTCAATTTTTTGATGAAGACTATCGCTCATTGCGCGCCAGCTATTGCCTTCTATTTGCTGAATTTTTACGGCTTTGCTAATGATGCACAAACACACAATCACCAATATGATAAAACACAAATACACCCTCCACAGGATGTCGCGCTTTACTTGTATGGTTTGTGCTGGCTTCATTTGTTTTTGTCAATATTTTCATCAATTACAATGTGCGCAGGCGGTTCGGGCGATAGCTTCAAACCCAATGGTGCTGCGGCTTGTACCATTTCAGCTTCCCGACTTTTGTACATCAGTTCGCTTTTAGCTGTTTTGTATTCATACTGCAATTCTTTCAATTCATTGGCTGTTGTGTTGATATTGCGAATGGTTTTATCAGCATAATGACCATTGGCGATATACAACACTGCAAGCACCGCAAGAAATAAAAAGAAGGGAATGTTCTTCACCACCCAGCCGTAGCTGACAATTTGCCTGAGCGATGCTTTTATTTTTTTACTTGCCATGGTTTTAGTTTGACCTCACCCCCTAACCCCTCTCCGTTGGAGAGGGGTTAGGGGGTGAGGATTTTCTTTATATCTTTTCAGCTACACGAAGCTTTGCGCTCCTGCTTCTGCTGTTTTGCTTTACCTCTTTTTCTGTTGGTACGATTGGCTTTTTGGTAATGATGAGAAATTCCTTTTTTCTTTCTGTACTGATGAAAGGATTCTCATCTATTTCTACTTCAAAATCTCCGCTTTTAAAAAAGTTTTTTGCCAGCCTGTCTTCGCCCGAATGAAACGTGATGATAACGATGCGACCACCCGTTTTCAACACATTGACCGATTGTTGCAACAACTCTTTTAAAGCTCCCATTTCATCATTTACTTCTATCCGCAATGCCTGGAACACTTGTGCGAAATACTTATTCGGAGCCCCTTTCACTACAGGTTGCAGTGATGACAAAAAAGCTTCAATCGTTGTAAAAGAACTTTTGTTTCTATGCTCAACAATGTGTTTTGCCAACGTTTTCGCATTTGTTACTTCGCCCCATTGTTCAAATATCTTGTGCAATTGCTGCTCATTGTAGCTTTTCAAAACATCAGCGGCCGTTGTTGTTTGTCGTGTGTCCATCCGCATATCCAACGGACCTTTAAAACGGATAGAAAAGCCTCGTTCTCCTTCGTTAAACTGATGACTGCTTACACCCAGATCAGCCAGTATGCCATCTACTTTTTCAATTTTATGCAAGCGCAAAAAACGTTGCAGGTGGCGAAAATTATTGGGCACGAAAACGATGCGTTTATCATCCGGCACATTTTGTTTTGCATCTTCATCCTGGTCAAAGGCAATAAGTTTTCCCCCTTCTCCCAGCCTTTCCAAAATGCCTTTGCTGTGTCCGCCGCCACCAAACGTGCAATCCACATACACACCTTCTTTTTTTATTTGCAACGCATCCAATGTTTCGTTGTACAAAACCGGAACATGATACGCGCTGACGGTTAACGTGTTTGCTTCTTTCATCAGATAGTAACATTATAATCAACCATTACCATTTTAGCATTGTCGCTGAAATTCACGCTTAACGATTCAATGAGCTGTTTGTACTTCACAGTATCCCAAATTTCCAGTTTGTTGGTAGCCGATGATAAAGTGATGTCTTTCTGCAAACCCGCATATTCTTTCAGTGTTGCCGGTATGAGCATTCTGCCTGCATTATCGAGTTCCACTTCGCTTGCGCTTCCTAAAAAGAACCGCCGGAATTCCCGTACTTTGGGGTCAAAATCATTTAAGCCGCTCAACTTTTCGTATATGGGTTTCCAACTGGAAGAAGGATATAACCAAAGGCATTTTTCGGTGCCACGACAAAGCACAAAGCTGTTTTCACCTTCGGGCAATTGCTTTTTAAAAGCTCCCGGAAGAAGGAAACGACCTTTTGGATCGAGTGTGGATTCATATTCACCAAGAAAGCCGGTCATTTGATTTGTGAATTACTATTTATTGACACAAAATAACACGTTTTACCACTTTTAATCCCAAAAAGTAAAGTGTTATTTTATCCACCTGATGTGAACATAGCTGAAACCTTTACTGCCATTGGTTCTGCGCTGTATATTAGAAAATAATTAAAACCAGGTTGTGATTTCGCTGTGGAAAACCTGTGCATTGCAAAAATGAAAAGAGAAGAATTGTTGATAAAAGAGTTTAGTTATCCTTTACCTGAAGAAAACATTGCCAAATATCCTTTAGCGCAACGCGATGAAAGCAAACTGCTCATTTATAAAGAAGGAAACATTGAACAATCTCATTATAAACATCTCTCTAAATCTTTACCCGAAAACAGCTTTCTTGTTTTCAACAACACAAAAGTGATTGGAGCCAGATTGCTGTTTACCAAACGCAGTGGCAGCACCATTGAACTGTTTTGTTTAGAGCCTTCGGATGAATACAAAGATGTTACCACTGCCATGCTGCAACAAGGCAGTGTACAATGGAAATGTTTAGTGGGCGGAGCCAAAAAATGGAAAGAAGAACTTCTGATTTGCAGAATAAAAACTGACAAGCAGGAAATAATATTGACTGCAAAAAAAGGGCAAAAACAAACCGATTCTTTTGTAATCGAATTTAGCTGGAATACAGACGGGACAAGCTTTGCAGAGATATTGCATCTGTTTGGCAATGTTCCCCTTCCACCCTATTTGCACCGTGCTGCGGAAGAAGAAGACAAGGACCGTTACCAAACTATTTATGCAAAACAAAACGGCTCGGTGGCTGCGCCAACGGCAGGATTGCATTTTACCAATGCCGTATTTGAAAGCTTGCAAGCAAAACACATTGAGCACGATTTTGTAACACTACATGTGGGTGCCGGAACGTTTCAACCAGTAAAAACAGAAGCTGTTGCTGAACACACCATGCACGCCGAATGGATGGATGTTCCGTTTATTTTTATTCAAAATTTACGATCTCATCTTTCAAACAAAATTGTTGCTGTTGGAACTACCTCTTTACGTACCATCGAAAGCTTGTATTGGCTGGGTGTGAAAACAATGACGAATGAAAACATAGCGCCGGATGATTTGTTTTTGCTCCAATGGGAAGTGTATAAAATGCCGCAAAACCAAACGGCAACCGATGCCTTGCAAGCGTTATTACACTGGATGAAAAAGCAGCAACTGGAACGAATGATTTGCAAAACACAAATCATTATTGTGCCGGGTTATCAATTAAAAATTGCGGCTGCTTTGATTACCAACTTTCATCAGCCACAATCTACTTTGTTGTTATTAATTGCTGCCATTGTAAGTGATGATTGGAAGAAGATTTATGAATATGCTTTAGAGAATGACTTTCGCTTTCTGAGTTTTGGTGATGGAAGTTTGTTGTGGAAGAAAGATTAAAACAAAAAGGTGTCAAACCGTTTTGTTGACACCTCTTTCTTATAAACTATGGCCTTAATTTTTACTCCGATACCGCAAACTATTGCTGTTGTTTTTATTAAAAATCATCTTGCTGTTTTCTAAAATATCTTCCGCAGTAACGGTTTGGTATTTGCCCAGTTCTTCATTCATCAAATCGGCATTGCCCAGCAATTCGTAATACGCCAGACTGTTGGCACGGTTCATTATGGTCATGTCTTCAAACGCAATGCTGCTTTCGGTTTTATTCTTTACTTTCTGCAATTCAATTTCACTTACCAATTCCGAAGTTACTTTCTCTAAAATAGTATCAATTCCACGTTCGGCTTCTTCCATCGTTCTGCCCCTCACCAGTTTGCCTTCTATGCAAAGCAACCCTTTATCAGTGCTGCCAAAATGATAACAATCAATGTTGGAAAACAATTGCTGTTCTTTCACCAGAGTTTGAAACAATCTTGATGATTGACCACCGCCTAAAATTTCGGTAATCAATTCAGTAGCATAATAACCAGCATCCAAGCGTGCAGGCATGTGCCATGTTTTGTACATGGCATCCAGCGGCACATCGGCATATACATCCAGTGCACGAGGCGCGGTTTGCGCAGGTTCCTGCGGAATAGCATGAATGTACTTTTCACCCGAAGGAATTGGCGCAAACCATTTATCGGTGAGCCTCTTCACTTCATCCGTAGTAATATTCCCGGCAACCACCAAAATGGCATTCGCTGGCGTATAATGTTGAAAGAAAAAGGCTTTTACATCTTCTAGTTTTGTACCTGCAATTTGCTCCAGATTTTTACCAATCGTCATCCATTGGTACGGATGCACGGTGTAAGCCAACTCGCGCATCTTATGCCAGGCATCGCCATAAGGTTTGTTAATGTAATGTTCTTTAAATTCTTCACAAACCACCTTACGCTGCACTTCCAAACTCTTTTTTGAAAATGCCAGACTCAACATCCGATCACTCTCTAACCAAAATGCCGTTTCCAAATTTTGCGCAGGCAACTGGCAATAATAATTCGTAAGATCGTTGGTTGTATAAGCGTTGTTTTCGCCACCTGCAATTTGCAATGGCTCATCATAATCTTTTATGTTGATGCTGCCGCCGAACATCAGGTGTTCAAACAAGTGCGCAAAGCCGGTTTTATCAGGGCTTTCATCGCGTGCGCCCACATCGTACATCACATTTACAACCGCCATTGGTGTAGTAGTATCTTTATGCACCAACACCCTTAATCCATTCTCCAAAACAAATCTGTCGTATGTAATCATAAGGCTGCGAAGATAAAAGAAAAGAGCTACGAGCTATTAGCTGCAAGCTACAAGTCCAAGCTTCAAAAGTTACATTTTATTCTTTTATTCTTCGCTTGCAGTTTGTAGCTAACAACTTGCAGCTAATAACTCACCGCTCAAAGCTTCTCTTTGTCATTCCCGCGTAACAAAATGTTATCTTGCAGAGTGTGCGTTTTGTTTTTGCTTAATTTTGAGCTTTGATAAAACAAACAAGAGTTAAAACGAATTGTTATGATAAAAACCGGCAATCCTGTCATTTCGATTTATACTGAAATGACGCCCAATCCTGAAACGATGAAGTTTGTTGCCAACAAGCTGTTGTATCCCGGCAAAAGCATTGATTTCCAGGATGAGATGAGCGCGTGGCCTTCACCGCTGGCAAAAGAATTGTTTTCGTTTCCTTTTATCAAAAGTGTGTTCATAGCGAGCAATTTTGTAACGCTTACCAAAACATCCGATACTGAAGACTGGCAGGATGTGATTCCTTCCATCAAAGAATTTTTAAAAGAATATTTAGAAAATGGCGGCGTTGTGGTGAACGAAGATGAAGTAGCAAAAATAAAGCAGGAAGCATCCAACACTGTTACTGCCGATGACGATGATGTGGTAAAGCGGATTAAAGAACTGCTCGACAATTATGTAAAGCCCGCCGTTGAAATGGATGGCGGCGCTATACAATTTAAAAGCTATACCGATGGCACTGTGAACCTGATGCTGCAAGGTAGTTGCAGTGGCTGTCCTTCTTCGATGATAACCCTAAAAGCTGGTATTGAAGGCATGATGAAACGCATGATTCCTGAAGTGAAAGAAGTGGTTGCTGAAGCTGAATAAATTGAGGCAAAAACAAAGAAGCGTCCTAACATTGTTGGGACGCTTCTTTGTTTTGTTACTTTATATTTTTAAATACGGTATCATTTACTTTGATTGGATATTTCTTTTTCAGTTGCGCAATCCACCTGTCTTCCACCACTTGCTGATAATCGTTAATGACCGCGCCTTTCGCATCTTCAAAGCTTCGTTGTTCTGGTTGTGTATGAACAGCAGTGATGTACATAAACGAATATCCTTTTCCTTCATTCACAGGCGTAACTGGCGTTAAAGAATTGGGTTGTATGTTGGCATCCGTTTGTACCGGCAACTGTTCTTTTTCATAGCGGTTGCTGTCTCCTTGTGCCAAGCTTCCATAGCTTTCTACAATGTTGCGCCAGGTGGTGGGTTGCTCCTTTATTTTTTGTGCAATTTCACTTGCAATTTGCTTGTTGTTTGCCGTTACTGCAATGGCACTGGCGCCAGGCATCCATTGGTATTTTTGTTTGTGTTGCTGATAATATTTCATCAACGCACTTGTATCAGCAGAAGCCTTGCTCCATACATGTTTGTCCATGGCAGCAAACAACAAATTGGCATCGTTAAATTCTTCCAGTTGATCTTTTAATTCAGGATGAAATTTCTCAATATTTGCTTTATAATCATTTATTGTTGCATAGCTGGTAAAATCGGTGAACCATTGTTCATAGTTTGGTTTTGCCCCATTTTCATTCAGCCTCATTTGCACAAAACGCACCCAGTTGGTTGCCGTTATTTTTTTATCGGCAAAAACAAACAAAACCGTGTTATAACCAATGTTGCCGACATGCAATGCAGGATTGCCGTTTCTTAATGCAGTATCTGTAAATTTCCAAAGTTCTTCTTTGTTGAAAGAAACAAGTTGATAGCCTGTTGCTACCCGCCACTCCATTTGCAGGTTTTGTTTTGCGATGATAAGGCGGTCATCGGCTTTTAATTTTTCCTGCATGGCTGCTTTCACTGTGATGTCGCTTGTATCGCCAACCGCTGGTTCTTTTTCAATTAATTTTATAATGTTATAACCATATGCTGTTGCAAACGGTTTTGAAACATCACCTTCTTTTCCTAACTGGAATACAGCCTGCTCAAAGTCAGGGCTGTACTGACCTACACTCACTTCAATAGTGCCGTGGCTGTTTCGGGTTCTTGGGTTAAATACCGCTGCTAAATCGGCAAACGAAGCACTGGTTTGAATAAGGTTATAAACAGAATCAGCAACTCGTTTTGTTGCTTCTTTTTCGTTTTTCGATGCTGATGGTGAAGTAGCAAATAAAATGGTTTGAACTTTCCGTTTTCCCAATGCAGGTCGTTCACTTACATCTTTAAAAATATGATAGCCAGCCGCGCTTCTATATGGCTTTGCAAACTCGCCGATCTTCAAATTGTAAACAATATTTTCGGCTTCGTAAGGCAACGTAAACACCGTGATGTAGCCAATATTTCCATCATTTGTTTTTGCCGAAGAATCGGTTGAAAACTGAGCCACAACTTCAGTAAAAGGCTTGCCTTTTTTTAATAAAGAATAAGCTTCATTAATTTTTGCAAATGCTTCCGTTGTATCACCGTTTTTATTAAAGGGAACAAATACCTGTGCTAATTCAATATCCTTCTGACTGCGCAAAAATGCTTCGCGAACAAGGCTATTCAAGTTCGCTTCGTTGTTCACGGCAGTCTCTGCCAAATCTTTTTTAAAGTTGTCTGCTTCGCTTTTGTATTCGTCAGTTTGGTTCAACTTTTCATCATAAGCTGCTTGTATTTTTAGTTTGTATTTGATGTATAAATCCAAATAGCTTTTTAGTGATGCTTCGCGGCTTGAAGTATCAATGGAAGGATTCTTTTCAAAGGCTTTGATAAACTCATTTTTACTTACCGCTTTGTTGCCATAAGTAAATAAGGTTTGCGAGTGAATGTTTGTAAAAATAAAAAAGAGGCAAAAGAAAAAGAGGATTGTTTTCATGTGTTAGTAGTCTGCGGTTGGTTTTGTTTTACAGCATTTTTGTTCTTCAAATATTGAAGCTCGTTTCTTGACTCTTGCTCATTGTATCTTGTCTCTTACATCTTCCTCCTTCTACTTCACTTCCGTCTTTATCTGATGGTTCATCACTTCATCAAACTGAAGCAGGCTTAAGCCTTTGGCAAGTATGTGTTTGTCCTTATCCAATAAATACATCGTTGGCGTTTGATACACATCATACAACTGGCGGTAGTTGGCGCGGTTGGCGGTTTCATCAGCCGTTTTGGCTTCTTTGGTTTGAAATACATTTGTCCAGTCCTGCAGGTGATGTTCGTTCAAAAATCCTTTCCAATCTTTCACCGCCGCATCGGCTGTATTGACGGCAAAAACATGCACACCTTCCTTCTTCCATTTGGCTTTGTAAATGCTGTCAACACGCGGCACTTCTATTTTGCAATGGCTGCAATTAGGATCCCAAAAAACAACAAAAGTAAACGGCGCTTTTACGCTATACAACGAATGTGTTTTACCCGATGTATCAGTCAAATCTAATTGTGGTGCGGGTTCTCCAATCTGGTTTGCCATCAAGCTGTAAGCGCGGTTGAATATGTATTTGCGCTGATCGGGTTTCAGCCAAGCAGTATCGCCTTTTGAAAAATAATTTTCAAACAAAAACAAAAACACTTTATCCTGACCCATGATTTCAGGGTTGATGTATTTATCAGTAAACTTTCCCAGCAGATATTGAAACATATCCTTGTTGGTGCGCGACGACAAGAGCATGTAATTTACTTCCTGGCTTACACTATCGGGCTGTGCTGAAACATAATATTTAAAATACTCATCAATCTTCGGATCGAAGAACGGCGTGTGCAACAAACGGATGTCATCAAATGGCACATCATCCCAAAAATGTTCTTTTACAAAATAAAACGCTTCGGCACTGTTGGGCTTTACATTGGAAGGCACTTCGGGCCGCTTCATTGTTTTAAAAAATAAGGCGAGCATCGAAGCCGAATCGTTCTTAATAATATTTTTACGATACACATCCATTGCATCATCTTCTTTCTGCAACTCGGCGTTGATTTTTACAGAATCGCTTTTTGTTTTTGCATTGGAAAGCGATGCTTTTAACGCATTGATGTTAGGAATGTGTTGCGCTAAAAATTTCGTATAATCCTGAAATTGTGTGTTTTCTGCCGAGCCGGCAAACTGTACCTGATCGAGGTGGGAAGTATCGGCTTTTACAGTGAAGTGCTGCTTATCATCTATGAGAACTTCAAACAAAATGCTCTTTTGCGGACTCACTAAAAAATAGATGCCTTTGTCTAATTTTTTTGCACCTTTAAAAACTGCCGTGCCGTTGCCATCGGTTACAGCCGAATCGGTGAGCGTTTTGTATTTGCCATAATACGAACCGAGATACAACTGCACGTGCGAAAACGGTGTAACGGTTGCCGTGATTTGATAGCCGTTATCAGAAGTTTGTTTTTGCGCAAATAATGGAAGGAAAATAATAGAAGCAATAAATGCAAAAGCAACTCTCTTCAAAACAAAATTTTTAATGGCGTAAAAATATTATAAATAGGGCTGACAGTTATTAAGATTAGTTTAAAAACGGTTTTTTAGGCGAACTTAGTGCGAAAATAAAGACCTTTGAGTAACTAACATTTTATTACATGATACGGACTGCCAAAAAATTTTATACGCAAGAAGAGTATTTGGCTTTTGAAAGACAATCGTTGGAAAAGCACGAATATTATCAGGGTGAAATATTTGATATGGCAGGAGGAAGTTTTAGCCATAGCCAATTGCAAATGAATTTTACAGGAGAGGTGAGAAACTTTTTAAAAGGAAGAACGTGTAAGGTTCATGGAAGCGAATTGCGAGTGCACATACCATTAAACACTTTATACACTTACCCCGATTCGCAAATTATTTGTGGTGATGTCAGGATGCTGGACGATGCTTTTGATACGGTAATGAACCCGGTTGTTATTGTTGAAATTTTATCACCTTCAACACAGTCTTACGACAGAGGTGAGAAGTTTATGCTGTATCGCTCGATACCAACTTTAAAAGAGTACATCATGATCGATTCACTTTCTATAAAAGTTGAACATCACATCCGTCAGCAAAATGAAAACTGGTTGTTAAAAGAATATAAATCCTTATCAGATACGTTTTTAATTCAAAGCATCAACTACGCTTTTCCTTTAGATGAATTATATAGTGGCGTTGAAGTATTGTGATGTCAGACAACCTACTTATCCACCATTCTCCATCTCTCACTTTACCAAAACTTTTTATCATTCCCTATCACAACTCGCTTACTTTTAAGCGTTCCTCAAAACATGACAACCATGGCTTTAGCAAAAATACTCTGGGCAGATGATGAGATAGACAATCTGCAATCGCAACGCTTGTTTTTAGAAAGCAAAGGTTACGAAGTACAAACGTTTACCAATGGTTTTGAAGCGGTTGACTATGTAAAAGATAACGCCGTAGATGTAGTGTTGCTCGATGAAAGTATGCCTGGCATTACCGGTTTGGAAACGCTTGCAAAAATCAAAGAAATTAACCCAACCGTTCCGGTGGTGATGATTACGAAAAACGAAACAGAAAACCTGATGGAGGAAGCCATCGGCAGCCAGATAACCGATTACTTAATAAAACCTGTAAATCCAAACCAGGTACTGCATTCGCTGAAAAAAATACTGGACAATAGAAGGCTGGTTGCTGAAAAAACAACACAGCAATACCAGCAACAGTTTCGCAATTTGTTTATGGCTTTGAACAGCAATCCTGATTACAATGAATGGATGGATATTTACAGAAAGCTGACTTACTGGGAACTGGAAATGGAAAAGAGCGACAGCCCTGAAATGCAGGAAGTGTTTCAAACCCAAAAAAGCGAAGCCAACACTGAATTTTTCAAGTTCATTTCAAAAAATTATGCGTCGTGGCTAAATAAAAAAACAAAGAACGTTCCGGTGATGAGCCATACACTGTTCACCGAAAAAGTATTGCCTTTTTTAGAGAAAGGAACACCTACTTTTTTCTTGATTATTGATAACCTTCGTTTCGACCAGTGGAAAGCCATTCAACCCATTTTCTCCGAATATTTCAGAGTGTTGGAAGAAGATACTTTTTACAGCATTTTGCCTACGGCAACGCAATATTGCCGCAATGCTATCCTCGCTGGTTTATTGCCCATTGATATAGAAAAACAATTTCCGGTACAATGGAAAAATGATGATGAGGAAGGTGGTAAAAATTTGTTTGAAGAAGAGTTTTTTAAAGGCCAGTTAAAGCGGTTAAAAAGAGACGACATCAAGTGCAGCTATACCAAAGTGGTACATTATAATGATGGCCAGCAGTTGGTGAACAACATACACAATTTATTGGGCAACGATTTGAATGTTGTGATTTACAATTTTGTTGATATGCTAAGTCATGCCCGCACCGAAATGGAAGTGTTGAAAGAATTGGCAAGTGATGAAGTCAGCTACCGTAGCATCACACGGAGTTGGTTTGAGCATAGCGCTTTGTACCAGGCACTGAAAAAAATAGCTGATAGAAAAATAAACATCGTTCTGGCAACCGACCATGGCAGCGTGCGTGTAAAAACACCATACAAAGTAATTGGCGACAAACAAACCACTACCAACCTTCGTTACAAGCACGGCAGAAATCTAAATTATGAACCACGTGAAGTGCTGGCGTTTCGCGACCCGCGTGAAGCCGGCTTGCCCGTTCCGAACGTAAATTCCTCTTTCATTTTTGCTAAAGAAGATGGCTTTTTATGCTATCCTAACAACTACAATTACTTTGTGAATTATTATCGCAACACCTTCCAACATGGCGGGATAAGTTTGGAAGAAATGATTGTGCCCGTAGTGAAAATGACAAGCAAATAGAAAGAAATCCAATCAAGAAAAAATACTGTAAAAACAAAATTGAAACTGTGAGTCTATTACATTAAAACTGTATTGCTTTTTTAAAAATACTGACAAGATTTTGTTCGTATTTGTTGATTGTAAAGTTCTGCACGAAATGGTTGTATCCATTGCATCCCATTTCTTTTCTTAGTTTAGGGTTTGATATGAGAACATTTAATTTTTCAGCCAATTCATTTGCATCATTTGAAGGAACCAAGTATCCCGTTTTTCCATCAATAACTTCATCTGGTATTCCTCCAACTTTTGTTGAAATAACCGGAAGATTGAATTGCATTGCCTCTAATATTACAAGCGGAAACACTTCGCTTTGATAATAAGTAGGTAACACAAATACATCGGCATTTTTATAGAAATTATTTTTGTCATTGCCATACATTTTACCATGCGCAAAAATGCAATTGTGCAAACGAAGCGAACTTACTTTTTGGCTAAACGTAGATTCCTGAATATCAGCCCAATCTCCTACAAAATGACATTCAAAAGTGGTGGAATATTTTTCTATCAGCAAAGCGCAGGCTTCCAACAAAATGTAAACACCTTTCTCTTGTATTATATTGGATAAAAACAAAAGTTGACAGGGTCGATCGTCCTTTTTTTCATTACATGTTGGGCTTAATGTATTAACAGGAATACCATTAGGGCAGTAAAAAATATTTTTGCGGGCAACATATCTTGCTACATCGTCATACAAAAGAGGCGTTAGTAAAATGCATTTTACATTTTTAAAAGCAACTTTGTATAAAGTATTATTGATAATCGATTTACCAGCAGTTGCAACGCCTTTGTTATGAAAATGATATATAATATTCTTGCAAAATATTTTTGCAAGAAGTACAACAAAAAAATCTTTGTAAAACCCAGGTCCGCTTGCATTGAGTGTGATATAACACAAATCGAACTTTTTTCGGGAGAGTGTTTTGAAAACGGTAGAGATGATGTTGAAAAAAACAAATACTTTTTTAATCCTTCTTTTACCAGCATCCTGTAAACTGCCGGCAGTCATTAAATTAATGTATTTCGTATCAAATGTTTCATTGATAAGCACACTGTCGTGTATATATTTACTAGCTAAAGAAGCTCCGTGTACAGGTGGAGGAAGATGAAGAATAAAAAGTATTTTTTGATTCATATCCAATAAAACTAACTTCTGTTAGATTTTAGAAAACAAACAATCCAGAGTTGTCTTTTTTAACCGGAAAGCAGGATATGAATTCGTGCAAAAATAAATTCTTTATGTCTCTTGTTATACAATTATTTATCAAAAAGCCAGTTAATCTAAGGGCGAAGGATTTTCAAATTATCATGTTTGTAAACGTTCAATTAAACAGGTTTCACTTCATAAATCGGGCTGAATAAATACAACGCCCCGGTGGCTACTTCTTTACAGCGAAAGCGTTTGCGCAAGCGGTCTCCTTTTATAAATTGCCTGCCATCTTTGGTAATAAAAGGTGCATTCTCAGGCAATTGTTCCAGCAAAAAAACACCTTCTTTTGTAGCATCGTAACGTCGCAATACACGCATTAAGTTTTCTTCGGCGCAACTGCTTGCGGCCGGGTTTTGCAGCGATTGCAGCACCGCCATTTTTATATCGGCGGGAAAAATATTGTGTTGAACAAATGTAGCCAGTATGCCACCGTAAACGGCTTTCCATTCCTTGCCATGCGCGGCTACAGAATGCCTGTATTTTTCAAAAGTGAGCAGATGTGCCAGCTCGTGCAACAAGGTGATTAAGAAAGAAAACTTGTTGAGATTGCCGTTAACGGATATGCGATGATTTTTGTTTTGATGAGCATTGCGATAATCGCCCAGCACGCTGCTACGCGCTTTGGTAATGGTCAAATGCACTTTGTAGCGATTGAGATAATCGGCTACATAAGCATAACTGTTGTCAGGCAAAAAAGCTGCTAAAGTTTGTATAGGCTCTTCACGATGCGGTGCCATTGTTCGCCTGCTTGTTCAGTTTAAAAATGCCACGCATTTCAACTGTAGTATAAATTACATACAGCAATAATCCAACAAGAATAGCATACGTATTTCCTTCTTCTCCGGCAATTAATAAATACAACACCGCGGCACCAGCAATTACAAATAGCTTTAAAACAGTGGCGCTTAACACACTACGTAAAAAAGCATTTGAGTTTGGTTTGTAGAAAGCTTTTATGTGAATGTATGCACTGCCAAACATTAACAAGAAAAGGAGAAGGTTAGCGCCCTGCACAACCAGATGATTAATATGCCATTCATCCAGTTTATTGTTAAAAATAACACACAGCGCATTTACAGCGACAAATATAAAAACCAGCGGAAGATAGGTGTAGCTTAATTTATGTTTTGTCATGTGTTCACTTCTTTGTTGTATCTCGAATCACTTTTATCATCATGCCTGTCAGCACCAGCAAGGGTAGTATCCAAACCAGTAATGGCATTGATGTTTTGAGCCATTTATCAACCACAATTCCTAAATAAACAGAAAGACCTAAACCGGCAAGTAATTGCCATGCAAAAGTAAAATATTGCAGTAACAAATTGCGGTTTTGCGGCTGTTTATCCATGATAATTAATCGTTAGAAATATCGGTTTTGGGAACTTTGATAGGCGTTGTGTCTTTGATTATGTTATTTCCTCCGCTCAACACTTTTCTTATGTCGTTCAAATACTGGTCCTTATACTGTATGGCTTGCTGAAGCGAATCGGTTTTCATTTTCAGCATCTGCAATTCACTTTTGCTTTGCCTTGCATTGCCATAACCAGGGATGTAATACTTTAACGGTGTAAACATAAACAGCGAAATAGTTAAACCAATCAGCAAAACAAAAACTGTGCACAAGCCAACATACACGCTGGTTCGGGTTAGTTTAAACGTAGTGATTTCTTCATAAGTATCATCATTCATAATTACCAGCCGGTAGCGGTTTTGCAGCCGCGTAAAAGTTGATGTTGTAGTTAGTTTTTCATCCTGCATGAATAGATGTTTTTCGGGTAACTGTTATTTTTTTAAAATAATATTTTGTACTGCTAAGAAACGGCAATTCAAAATTGATTTGTTTTTACAGATAAATTCTTCTACCCATATTACAACAAAAATAAAACAATACCGCGTTAGCTGCAGTTTGTAGTGTAAGAGGTTTGTGAAAAAGAAGCGAGGGAGAAAGCTATTTTACAATTGAAAACCAATGGCAGCAAACCATCGGTTGTAGTGATAAATATCGGTTGATGTAGTCCATTGTCCACCAGAGGTTCTGTAATCATTAACACCTTTTACCGCAGTTGTTTTATAACTGTATCCTGCGTTGATGAACATACGAAGTTTATGCGAAACCAGCATTGAAATGCCAACCGTTGCTTTGGTAAAGAAGCCATTTTTGAAAGCGCTGTTTTGGTTCCAGCCACCGTAACTATTTTTCTGATCAGCCGTTGGATGCGGAATATTGATGCCTGCTGACGCATTAACAAACGGTTTGAATTTGTGTTTTCCAAACTCCTTTTTTACATCAAAAAAAAGAGGAAGAGAATGAAGGGCATATTTATCAATACCAGCACCAATGCCAGCCGATATATTTTTATATGAGATGCCATTGTTGAAAAAATAAACGGAGCTTTTATCGCTGCTGCCTCTTGCCAGCCCCGCTTCTATGCTGGCTGTATAGTGCGGTTTGGGTTGCGCCTGAACAATAAGAGCAAGGCTCAATAAAAAAAGGGCAAAAACAAACTTCATAAATAAATGGGTTCATTTTAAAGGAAATCCTTCCTCTCATTTCACAATTTGCCTACAACATGTGCATTGGACGCAATTCTGTAATCAATAAAATACAAACCATCACTTGCTACAACAATAGCAAGACCATTGTTTAGGATTACATCATTTGCTTCAAAGCCTAAAATTGTGTTTACAGGTGTTATGTTGTTAGCGTCAGCCGCATTTAAAATTCTCAAGCCGGCTTTGCCATCGCAGATGAACAAAAGAGTGCCTTCTTTTGCCAGTCCGCGCGGGTTGGTAAATGAGTATGTTTTTAATAAAACCGGGCTGCCAATGTTATCTATGTTCAGCACATCCAGTTCGTTGGTAAAGCCACCGCAGGCAGTACCGTTACGCAGGGTTACGTACGCTTTATTGGCCTCGGCAATTACAGGGTCACAGGTTCTTAGATGGCCAAAAGTTCCTTTTGCAACGGGATTATCGGCATCCGTTATATCGAAAATATACATGCCGTTGCTTCCACCTAAAAACAGGTTGTTTTCAAAAGGATAAATGGTTT
This sequence comes from Ilyomonas sp., assembly GCA_965277535.1. Lineage (GTDB taxonomy): Bacteria > Bacteroidota > Bacteroidia > Chitinophagales > Chitinophagaceae > Ilyomonas. The sequence goes on from OZ255825.1 coordinate 979,418, forward strand.
CAATGCCACCCTGGTTGGTGTTCGCCGTTTGCACAAATGAAGGGTTGTTGGCTGTTTGAATATTGTAAATATGAATATTGTTATTATCAACTGTATAGAGACGATTGTTTACAACCGTAAAGCGTGAGGTAGAGCCGCCGGTGCTAATGGTGGATTTGGTAGCAGAGGAAGAAGAGAAGGTTTGTGCGTTTGGGATATCATCATAATAAACAGGCGGATAAACAAAAGGCAGATCGCTTTTCACTACTGTATCCACCTGGCGCCAGGAAGCTACAATGTGATTGCTGTCAATACCATAACCATAATAGCTGTAAAAAGCATTTGGTTTTACATCAATTAGCTTCGCCCCTAATGGATTGGTAACATCAATGGTAAGCAAATCGGCATATTCATCGGCATACAAATAATTGCCTTTTACTGCCAAATCAAGGTTGCCTGGAATGGGTATAAAAGCCACATTTTTGGGTGATGAAGGCTTGCTGTAGTCAATAATATGAATGCCTTTGTTAATTTCATTCAGGTAAATAAACGATCCTTTTACAAACAGTTTTCCTGGTGTTGAAATACTTTGCGCAGCACCGCTTTTAATATTGGATTGCACATCAGATTTTAAGGCATATTGTGGAAGGTAATAGGTATATTTTTCAAGCTTTTTATCTTTCAGGCAACTGTTGAAAAGCAAGCTTATCAAAACGAATGCAACAAGAGTAAGGAGCGTTTTCATACAACAAGTTTTATAGTATGATGAGTGATGAACAAAACAAAGCGTTGCACCCTTATTTAAAAAAATAAGTAGCTTTAATTCCGGCAGCACTGAGAGGATGATGAGCAAACGAACCATCACTATTTTGCAAGCCTCGCAAACCCCAGCGAACAAACGGCGATAATTGCCAGCGAGTCTTATGATTAGCGCCTATACTAACAGGAACAGAGAACTGCAACGATGGCTGCCAGCGATGAAAGTCTTGCCTCGTAACGCTTTGAAGAGAATCGCTATGCTTTTGTTTTATGGATAAAACCAAAGCGTTATCAATGCCTGCTTGTAAGGCAATTGAAATATTTTTTCTTTTGAAGACAAATACACCAACACCTGCGTAAAGGTTTGCCGATTGAAAACGATAACTCATATTGCTCTTAACAACGTTGCCGAAAACCGGAATAGGCAAATTACTTAACGAAGTAGTTTGAATACTGAACTGTTGATAACGATAAGTAAGCGCACCATCCAAAAACCAATGTTTGGAAAGGTTGGTTTCAACGGCTATGCCCAACGCTGCATCAACTCCATTTTTTCTCTGTTGCTGATAAGTGGAGGCATTTTGCGAGCCACCATTTGTCATGCCAGTTGGAACGCTTGAGAAATCAGACAAACTTTTCGATTGATCGCCAAACAATCCATTTCCTAACCAGCTCCTGCCGCCTTCCGCAGTCAATCCCCATTGCCATTTGGTTTTGCCCTTTTTTTTCTTGATGGAAGCAATGGAAGTGTCTTTGTTTTGCTTCAGTGTATCTTTTGTTTTTACAGCAAAGTCTGTATTGGTTTTTGCTGTATCACTCACTGTTTTTTGCGGCTTTTGTAAAGCAGTGTTGCTCGAATCAATAGCCTTATCACTATTCAACAAAGTATTGGCTTGAGGCTGAACCAAAGTTGCATTGCTTTCTTTTTTTACATCTTTTTCGTTTACCGCATTTTTATCATTCATAGAATGGGCTTGGGGTTGAAATAGAGTCGCTTCCTTCTTTTGCTTTGCCCCTTTTTCTTCATGGCTCCGCAGATGATTGAATACAAACAAATCTGTGTTTTTCTTTTGAGTGGATGCAATACCTTGCTTACTATTTATTGTTGGATGGGTAATCTTTTCACCGCTCTTTTTTTCGTTTGCATTTTCGCTTTTTCCTGTTGAATGTGTCTTTGTTTTTGCTGTTGGATTTTGCTTTAAGCTTGCCTCTTTCTTTTGTAATATTTTAGCGTCATTCATCAGCCAAAAGCCTAAACCACATGCAACACACAACGGCAATAACCACCACACGAAAGCCGCTCTGCGCCTGCGTTTGGGTGCAATGGCTGCTTTCACGCGCTGCCATACAACGGGCTGTGGCTCCATCGAAAATTGCTCTGCCATATTGCGAGCCTGCTGTTCAAAACTTTCTTCAGGCATACGATGATGTTTTACATTCTCCCGGCTTTTGTTTTAGCCAGTTTATCAATAGCATTCGGGCACGCATGTACTGGCTGCGGCTGGTGCCTTCACCAATGCCTAACAGTTTTCCAATTTCTGCGTGCGTATAACCGTCAATGGCATACAGGTTAAACACCGTTTGATATCCTGAAGGCAATTGCCGTATTATTTCAATCAATTCTTTTGTTTGAATGTGGATAGAAGGATTGTCGTCGCTTACCGGGTGCATGTGTTCTTCAGCCATCAGCATATCGGTGCTGTAAGCCGTATTTTTCTTTAGCGAAGCCAGCGCGGTATTCACCATAATTTTTCGTATCCATCCGCCCAATTCACCTTTGCCTTCATATTGCTTTAAGTATTGAAATACTTTGATAAAACCTTCCTGCAGCACATCTTCCGCATCTTCAACCGATTTGGTGTAGCGATAGCAAACGCCCATCATCTGCGCAGCAAAAGCATCGTACAATTGCTTTTGTGCGTGCGCATTTCCTTTCAGGCAGGCGGTTACCAACGCTTGTATATTCATGCAGTTCTCTTATGTTGATTGCAAAACATTATCTGGCGTTGCATTCAATAAAAAAATATTTTTAGACAAAAAGAATTGTTGACAAAATACATTTGATGTTGCCGTCATTCCGCAAATGCCCTCAACACGAACATGCGCCTTTACGTTTTTACGAGGGCTTTGTGCGGAACCTGTCTGCCGCCAGGCAGGTCTGATGATAGAATAATGAATGTGATTGAATGATGTAAACATACTTACAACATAGTGATTCGCTGAAATTCATAAGAGCAGATTCCGCACAAAGCCCTCGCTGTCACGATGAAAGTTTGAGTTCGTGTTGATGGCATTTGCGGAATGACGCCATCCCCAGACGTCTTTATTACTTGACGGTTTACATTTAACATCCATTCCCTATCATCCCAAACATCTTATCAATCCCGGTTCTTACGATTTATATTTGCAAATACAAACCATATTTTATGCAAGCCTGGCACTATTATATTAATGAAAACAAACAACGTTTTTTAGATGAACTGTTAGCCCTGTTGCGCATCCCAAGTGTAAGTGCACGCAGCGAACACAAAGAGGATATGCTCACCTGCGCTGAAGCTGTGAAGCAACGTTTGGAAGAAGCCGGTGCTGATGCCGTTTCTGTGTTTCCAACCGCCGGTCATCCGGTGGTGTATGGTGAAAAAATAATTGACAAAAACAAACCTACTGTTCTGGTGTATGGTCATTACGATGTGCAGCCGCCCGACCCGCTGGAACTTTGGCAAAGTGGGCCTTTTGAGCCGATGATTAAAGACGATAAAATTTATGCGCGTGGCTCGGCTGATGACAAAGGTCAGTTTTACATGCACATCAAAGCGTTTGAAACATTGATAAAAACGGCCACGTTGCCGCTGAACATCAAATTTATTATTGAAGGAGAAGAAGAAATTGGCTCGCCCAGCCTGGCTTCTTTTTTACAGGAAAACAAAGACAAGCTGAAAGCTGATGTCGTGTTGATTAGTGATACTTCTATGCTAAGTTTGGAAACGCCCAGTATTGATACCGGCGTGCGTGGCTTGAGTTATATACAAGTAGAAGTAACCGGACCAAACCGCGATTTGCATAGTGGCGTATATGGTGGCGCGGTGGCTAATCCCATCACCATTTTAGCGCAAATGATTGCAAGCCTGCACGATGAAAACAATCACGTTACCATACCTAATTTTTATGACGATGTGATAGAAGCTTCAAAAGAAGAACGAGACGAACTGGCAAAAGCGCCGTTTGATGAAGAAGAATACAAACACGACCTTGGCGTGAAAGAATTGTGGGGCGAAAAGGGTTATACAACCAATGAAAGAACGGGCATTCGTCCTACGTTAGAAGTGAATGGCATTTGGGGCGGATACACCGGCGAAGGCTCGAAAACAGTGCTGCCATCAACGGCTTTTGCAAAGATTAGTTGTCGCCTGGTGCCAAATCAAAAACACAAAGCCATAACGCAATTGTTGATTGACCATCTGTATAAAATTGCACCGGGTTGTGTTACTATCAAAGCCGAAGAACATCATGGCGGCGATCCGTATGTTACGCCGATTGACAGTGTTGAATACAAAGCCGCAGCAAAAGCTATTGAAGCGAGTTTTGGCAAGCCGCCCGTGCCCTTGCGTGGTGGCGGAAGCATACCGATAACATCTTTGTTTGAAACGATATTGCATTGCAAAACGGTGTTCTTAGGCTTTGGTTTGGATAGTGATAACCTGCACAGTCCGAATGAAAAATTTGATCTGGCTAATTTTTACAAAGGCATCGAAACCATACCTTATTTTCATCAGTATTATGCTGAGATGAAAGAGTAAGAAACAAGGTTCAAGAAGCAAGAGACAAGGAACAAGAGTTGGGTGGTTGGTTCATTTATTAGCGGTATTTAAAAAAGGCAATCAAACGCGAAATGTACATCCCAAAAGCAAATTCAATGACAGACAAAGCTGAAACCGTAGCATTTATGAAACGGTTTGGTTTTGCCACAATTGTTACTGCCAAGAACGATCTGCCGGTTGCTACGCATTTGCCTTTTCTGGTAACAAACAACGATGAGAATATCATTTTGATTTCTCATTTTGCCAAAGCGAACGAACAATGGAAAGACATTGAACACAATAAAGTATTGGTGATTTTTAGTGAGCCACACGCTTATATTTCACCAAAGCATTATGATAAAGAATTGAATGTTCCCACCTGGAATTACATTTCGGTTCATGCGTATGGAAAAGGAAGATTGATTACAGAGACACAGAACGTTATTCAAATATTGGAAAGCACGATTGACAATTATGAAACATCGTACAAACAACAGTGGAACAACTTGCCAGGCGAGTATAAATTGGGAATGATAAAAGGAATTGTTGCGTTTGAAATTGTAGTAACAGATTTACAGGGAAAGAAAAAGCTAAGCCAAAACAAAACCAAAAATGAACAGACAAACATCATCAATGCACTTGCGCAAAGCGATGATACAAATGAAAAATTAATAGCTGACTACATGAAGATGAATGGTTAATTATAAAAAAATAAGGCAGCCTTATTGTTGTAATTTCAGGCTTCTTAATCATCAATCTTTTACTGAAACTTATTATCTTCACTTTAAGATGACGACAAATCTAATGTTCGTACATCGCAAATAGTTCAACAAAACAAAAATTCATTTTTTCTATCAAACAAACATCAATGAAACAACTACTGCTTCTCATTGCATCATCCTTATTTCTCTTCTCCTGCGATTTTATTGGCGGTGAAAGAGTGAATGGCAATGGAAATGAAACCACCGAAAACCGTCAGATAAGCGATTTTAAAAATGTAGCTTCTTCAGGGCCAACCGATGTTGTGCTTACACAATCTTCTGATTACAAAGTACAGGTTAGAGGCGATGAAAATTTGCTGCGTTATGTAGTTACTGAAACAGATGGCAACACGCTAAAAATAAAAATCAAACAAGGCTACAATCTTCGTCCGCAAAAGCATTTGGAAGTATTGGTTTCGGCACCTCAATTCACTAATATTTCTGCTGATGGAAGCGGCAATATCACTTCGGTAAATACGCTTTCCAACTCCGATAAAATGACGTTTGAACTGAGTGGTTCCGGCAATGTAGAAGCAAAGATTGACGCGCCTTCTGTAGAAAGCCATACAAGCGGCAGCGGCAATATTTCGTTCAGCGGAAAAACCGGCGATGCCGCCCTTTCGGTGTCCGGCTCAGGCGATATTCATTGCTTTGGCTTAACCGCCGAAAACGCAAGCATTACCATTAACGGCAGTGGCAATGCCGATGTGTATGCCACCAAACAATTAGATCTTCATGTGAATGGCTCCGGTGATGTTAAATACAAAGGCGGCGCATCGGTGAACAGCCACATCAATGGATCGGGAAGTGTGTCGAAAGCGGATTAAGGGGCAAGGTATCAGGTTGCAAGGAACAAGATTCTTCTTAATTAAATCCCTAAAAGTGCAGCAATGCTTTCTATAAATTTTTTAAAAGCTTGGCAAGTTGCAGCAGAAGATTTACAAATTAAGATTCAATCACCTTTCATTTTTGAGTTTTCAACAAATAAAACATTGCAGTTTGATTTGTTCGTAGAAGACTTTGGAAATCAGTTAGGAACCATTGTTTTTCAGATGGATCAAATGACAAAGTTTGCTAACGCAAAAAGCTATGGCTTTTATTGTTCGGCATTAAATCCCGAAAATTATTCAACCTATAAAAGAGATTATTTTATTGATACATTGAATGATTGGGGGTATTTCGGAGATGTGTTAAAGAAGCCAAACTGGTATAATGGGCATCTGTATTGAACTTATAAGTCCTAACGCCCGCTAATTCAAATTTCAAAACCAACATTAAAAACATTAGCATTTTGTATTGATGAACGCTTCTTTCGCATAACACATGTGCTTTATTTTGCGACCAAATTAAAATATGCGTTTTTGGTTTTGCCTCATTTTTATTCTGCTTCTTTTTTCCTGCAAAAAGCCGCAGGGTTTTGATTATCGTGGCATGAACAATTTTAAAATTGATAGCCTCGGTTTTGAACATTCTACTATTAGTATGAATTTGGTGTATTTTAATCCCAACAATTTTGGCGTTGATTTAAAACATGTGGACTGCGACATCTTTGTCAACAAAAATCTTCTGGGTAAATATGTGCTGGATACAAGTATGCACATTGCCAGGCAGTCTGAGTTCTCACTGCCTTCAAGGGTACAGGTTGACATGCGTAATATTTATAAAAACTCGCTAAACGCTTTGTTTAACCAGGAAATCCAGGTGGATGTAAAAGGCGTTACGCGCGTGGGCAAAGCCGGCATCTTTGTAAATGTGCCGTTTACATATTCAGGCAAGCAAAAGATAAGTTTGTTTTAAACTGCGCTATTTACAGTTCTCTTTTCTTCTTGTATCAATCAGATATTGAATTTTCCAAACGCCATTGATGCGCACGAGGTTGAAACAATCAACACCGCAATGGCTGAAACTACCTTTCCAATAAAATTGGTAAGGCGCCCAAACAAGGGCTAAATCACCATCCATTTTTATTGCATCAAAAACAATTCGCTCGTCAGCATCGCCTTTTCCAATTTTACCGATGGATAGCGCAAACCCTTGTACAGCTTCAGTTTCAACGCTTGCCTTTCCGTTTTTACTAATGATGGTTTGTAAAATGGCACTGTCGGCAAACGTTTGTTGCAACGCAGCCGCATCGGCATTTTTCATGGCAGTGAACAATTGATTGACGGTTGCTTTTACACTGTCTTCGGTGGTTTGTGCATGAAGAATTTGGGCAAAACCAAAGAGTGTTATGATGAGTAAGTAACGGAGCATGGTTAGTTTATTTTTGTTAAATAAATTAGGCAAGATTAAGCCTTTGCTTAAAGTAAATTGTTAGCCTTTTGATTATTATGTAAACAAGCTGAGCAAGTAAAATTCCACTTAATAAACCGCCAATTGCGCCGATTGACATGATAGAAATGTTTGTGAAATGTAGTTGAAATATCTTATTGAATAAATACAAAATTCCAATACCGATTCCCAATCCACAAAGACTAATTGATAACGTCAAAAAAGTTTTAAAGCCAGCAGTAAAAGACTTCTTATTCAACCCAATAATTACCGAAGTTGACAATAAACCAAGTGATACAAAAGCAAAAACTATAAGTAAACCAATTACAACAACAGCAACGCCCATTCCAATACAAACAAAAACTAAAATCACCGCAACTAAAGCAAAGAATAATAACCCTGGTGAAAAATCATCATCTCTAAAATTATCTTTCGAGATGTTTGTAGAATCTGTTTGAAAAGATTTTTGTAGTTGTTTGCTTGAGTCAGGAATTTGGCACTTCGCAGCAGAAAGAGCAAAAAATAATGTAATAAAAATGGATAGTATTATCTTCGTGAGCATAGAATAATAAATTGGTTGTAACCTCTTTGTATCTTTACAAATACCCCAATATCTTCAACATGCTTTGCGCCGATTGCTCTTTGGCGTACAGCCAATCTATTAGTTTTCCATTTTTATCATATTCAATAATCACATGCTTGGGCGATGGAATTAAACAATGCTTGATGCCACCATAACCGCTGATCTGATCCTGGTAAGCGCCGGTATGAAAAAAGCCAACATGTAAAGGCTCCTTATTTTCTTTTTCTTCCTTCGGATCGGAGCTTTGTACTTTGGGCAAAAACACTTCGTTGATATGCTCTTCCGAATCGTAATAATCATGGCTGTCGCAAGTCAATCCACCCAACACCACACGCTGATAATCGTTATCCCATTTATTTATGGGCAAAAGCAAAAACTTCTCTCCTATCCCCCAGGTATCTGGCAAAGTGGTAATAAAAGAAGAATCAATCATGTACCAGTTTTCCCTGTCGTTCTGCGCCTTTTGGCCTATCACGCTATAAATATGCGCCATGCTTTCACCAACGGTATAAGAGCCAAATTCGGTGTAAATATTCGGCATCGGCACGCCGGTGCGCTTGCAGGCTTTTTTTATATTGCTTACAATTTCATTAATCATAAACTGATAATCATATTCAAAGCCCAGCGAATGCTTGATGGGAAAACCACCGCCAATATTAATTGAATCTAATTCGGGACAAATCTTTTTTAACTGGCAATAGAGGTTGATGATTTTGTTCAGTTCGCTCCAATAATAAATGTCATCTTTTATGCCTTTGTTTAAAAAGATGTGTAGCATTTTAAGCTGAAACTTACTTTCATACCCTTCAATTTCATCCACATAAAATTCAAGAATGTCTCTCGGGCGAATGCCCAGGCGCGATGTATAAAAAGGAAAGCTTGGTTCTTCTTCCGCAGCTACACGAATGCCTAATTTAAAGGGATGTTTCACGCTGCGTTTATAAGCCCCTAATTCTGCTTTGTTATCCAGAATAGGAATTACATTTTTAAAGCCTGAATTAATGAGTTTCGCTATGCGCTGCGTGTAAGACTTTTGCTTAAAACCATTGCAGATAATGAAAATATCTTTATTGATTTTTTTACGCTGGTACAAACGATTGATGATTTCAATGTCGTAAGCATACGAGGTTTCCAAATGAATTTCGTGCTTCAGCGCTTCTTCTACAATAAAAGAAAAATGCGAGCTTTTGGTACAGTAGCAGTAAAAATATTCGCCTTCGTATTTGTACTTTTTAAAAGCATGGTCGAACATTTTTTTTGCCTTTTTGATTTGCTCACCAATCTTAGGAAGATAGGTGAGTTTTAAAGGCGTTCCATACTTTTCGATGATGTGCTTCAGGTTCAAACCGTTAAATTCGAGATAGCCGTTATCGCCTACTTCAAAGCCTTCTTGCGGAAAATGAAAGGTTTGATGTACAAGGTCGGTGTAAGTATTATTCATTCTTGCTGCTTGCAAAAAATTTCAGGTAAGAAATAAGTTGAACGAAACAAAAATAATGATTGATGAATATTGGAATGTTATAATTTTTGGGTTGAAATTATGTACGATGTTAGACATGGTATGTACGATGTTTCAGATTTAGAATTTGCATCATCTAAAAATGTGCAAAAACAAAAGCTATCTTCACTGGCGTACATCGTACATCCCACATCTAACATCGTACATGGCATTACCACGTCGCCAGCACCGTTACGCCGCCTTTTACTTTCTGGTTTAGTTTTACTTCAATATTGGCATGCAACGGAAGCAGCACATCTACACGGCTGCCGAATTTAATAAAGCCCATTTCAGTTCCCTGGCTTACTTCCATGCCGGGCTGTAAATAATTTACTATTCTTTTGGCAAGCGCACCGGCAATTTGCTTTACCAGCAACTGGCCGTTTTCATTTTCGATTGCTACGCTATGCCGTTCGTTTTCGGTGGAAGATTTCGGATGCCAGGCTACCAGGTATTTCCCTTTGTGATATTGACTGTACAGTACTTCTCCGCTAATGGGGTTGCGATTTACATGCACATTGGCAGGACTCATAAAGATGCTTACCTGTATTCTTTTGTCTTTAAAATATTCTTCTTCTGTAATCTCTTCAATCACCACTACTTTGCCATCGGCAGGACAAATAATTTGATTGTCGTGAACCGACAATAAACGATTGGGCAACCGGAAAAAAGAAATAATGAACAAAAACAAAATGAGTGTAATGATGAAAACAACCAATGCCAGCCACTCATAATTCATTCCCAGATAATGAAACGAAAACAAATTGATGATGCCAAACAACAAAGCAGCAATGGCAATGGAACGATACCCTTCTTTATGAATTTTCATTCAGCAAAAACAATGATGAAGCCGCAAATATAAGCGTTACAAAAGAGTATAATGGTAAAGCAAAAAGAGGAACAACCATACAAACGGCGTAGCTAGCAAAAGAGAATCAAAACGATCTAAAAAGCCGCCGTGTCCCGGCATAATTTGCCCGCTGTCTTTTACGCCTGCCAGTCGTTTTAATTTACTTTCTAGCAGGTCGCCAAACGTGCCTGCAACCGAAGCAATGAGTGAAATGATGAACACAACAATTGGTGGAAAATGAAAAGCAAAATAACATACACCTGTTACCACCAGCACTGCCAGCAAAGCCCCGCCCACTGTGCCTTCCCAGGTTTTTTTGGGTGAGATAGAACTCAACGGCGTTTTGCCAATGAACGAGCCGACAATGTAAGCCATGGTATCGTTTATCCAGATGGAAGCGATGAGAAGTAAGGGAATGACTCTACCATTCTGCGGGAACGAATGAGATGGATTGCGCAGGTTGATCATCAGCATCCAGCTTACTGAAATGTAAAGCAAGCCCAAAGCAGAATAACCCATGTTTTTGAATGAAGATTCATTCTGTTGAATCAATTCATTTACGAGTAAAATAACGAGCATTGTTATCATCAACCACTTACCAATTTCTATCAACCAAACATCTTTCATCATTAATAAAAGAAAACCCCAGCCGAGCAGCATGACACCGTATTTCTGAACGATAGAAATGCGCTGATAAGCCGGTTGAATGATGCCGATTAATTTTTGATATTCAACCCAGCAACCAAAATGAATGATAGAAAATAGAATAAAAAAAGAATACGAATTGAAGAGCAAGCCCAACAGCATCACCACCACAAAAACAACTGCAGTAAGTGCACGAACTTTAAAAGTTTGAACATTGAATGGCATGAGCAAAGTTGCGCTAAAAATAAGTGTCTTATAACTCGAACAGACTTATAAAATGTTTTTACAATTGACAAACTACCGCTTCATACGGTTTTAATACAGAATTAGGAAATACATTCCCCAATCGTTTTTTGTGGTTAAAGAATGTATTCACTTACACAAAAGCCTCATCCAATTATCTTTGCTTCATGCAAATTATTCCTGCGATAGACATTATTGAAGGCAAATGCGTTAGGCTTACGCAAGGCGATTATTCACAAAAGAAAATTTACAATGAACATCCATTGGAAGTTGCCCTACAGTTTGAAGACGCAGGCTTGCATCGGCTGCACCTGGTTGATTTGGATGGTGCCAAAGCAGGTGCTGTAAAAAACTGGAAAGTATTGGAAACACTGGCTTCCAAAACATCTTTAGTTATTGATTTTGGTGGTGGCATTAAAGAAGAAAAAGATTTGCAAATTGTGTTCGGTTCCGGTGCAGCATTAGCCACTATTGGCAGCATTGCCGTAAAAAACAAAGAGTTGTTTGTTGCATGGTTGCAGCAATACGGAGGGGACAAATTTTTATTGGGCGCCGATGTAAAAGCTGAAAAAATTGCTATCAATGGCTGGCAGGAAACAAGCGATGTTTGGATTTACGACTTTATTGAAGACTACATAACGCATGGCATTCAGCAAGTATTTTGTACTGATGTAAGCAAAGATGGAATGTTACAAGGCGCAGCCACCGATCTGTACAAAAACATCACTCAAAAGTTTCCTCTTCTTTTCCTGATTGCGAGTGGTGGAGTAAGTTCAATGGCCGATCTGGATAAACTTCAGGATGTAGGTTGCAAAGGCGCCATTGTTGGCAAAGCCATTTATGAAGGAAGAATTAGCTTGAACGAGTTGAAGAAGTTTTTGTAATGCAAGAAAACAGAGGCCTTTAGTTCGTTGTGAAATACGCAGTGATGGTATTATTTGTTGAAAATATCTTAAAACATTTCTGCAAATGTTCCGTCAGGAACAGCAGGTGGGTAGTAGAAAGAAAATGTATATGCAACTTCGTTCCATAGGAACGATACTCTATAAAAGTTCGAAAGTTCCGTTCTGATGGAACGGAGCTACCTTTGGTTTTGCGCTATTTTTTACCCACCTTGTGTTCCTGACGGAACATTGCTACAGCTACATTAATGAGTGCATGAATGGATGAAAGGTGTACGAATCATAAACGCAGGAATACAATTGCACGGGGGCAGTTAATCAATTTTTCAATTTCCCACAGATAGCACAGAGTGAATACAAGATACCTGCACAAATCAGCCACATCTGCAGAACACTGTATTTCCATTTTGTAATGGAGAGAATATCTGCGCAAATCCGGTTAAAAAAGGTTTAGGCAAAGACCCGTTTTTTGTTTCTTTTTACTCTTCTAATCTTTTTATAAAACAGGTACTATTCTTACAAAACAAAACCAGTGATGAATAAAAAATATTGTGTGTTTATAGCAGCCATTCTGTTGTGTTTTTTACACATCAATAGCAGCGCACAATCTTATCTCCCCCAAAAAAATAATGCAAAAATAAAAGTGAAGCCTGCGATTGGTTTGCAGGCCTATGCTTTCAATTTAAAAGATGTAAAGTTGCTACCAGGAAGCCCGTTTACAAAAGCCAGGAGTGCTGACAGCGGCTATCTGCTTTCTCTAAAACCAGACAGATTTTTGTATCGGTTTTATACTCATGCAGGCTTGCCGCCAAAAGATTCTATTTATGGTGGTTGGGAATCGGCGGGTGTTTCGGGGCACACGTTGGGACATTATCTCTCAGCATGTTCGATGATGTATGCCTCAACCGGAGATGCAGAATTTAAAAACAGAGTGGATTATATTGTTGGCGAACTGGCACGTTGCCAGGCTGCAAGAAAAACCGGCTATGTGGGCGCTATTCCCAACGAAGATTCGCTTTGGTATAAAGTGCAACATGGCATTATTAAATCAGGTGGTTTTGATTTGAACGGAGGCTGGAGCCCGTGGTACGTTGTGCACAAAGTAATGGCTGGTTTGGTGGATGCTTATTTGTATTGCGATAATGAAGAAGCTCTGAAGATAGTTACAAAAATGGCTGATTGGGTTGGTACCATTGTAAACCCTTTAACCGATGAGCAACGACAGAAAATGCTGAAGTGTGAGTATGGCGGAATGAACGATGTGCTGGCAAATATTTATAGCATCACGGGCGATAAAAAGTATTTGGATTTATCGTACAAATTTTATGACGATTTTGTAATGCAACCACTTGCTGAAGATAAGGAAGATCCGCTGGCCGGCAAACATTCCAATACCAACATTCCAAAGATCATTGGCAGTGCAAGACAGTACGAATTGACATCCCATAAAAGTGATGAAGCCATTGCTGCAAGAGGCTGGGCTATTTTGGTGAACGACCACACGTATGCAAATGGTGGCAATGGCAATTACGAATATTTGGGCGCACCTAAAAAGCTGAATGACCAGCTAAGCGATAACACCACCGAAAGCTGCTGCACTTACAACATGCTAAAGTTAACAGGCCATTTGTTTGGCTGGAGCCCCAACAGCCGTTTGATGGATTATTACGAACGCGCTTTGTACAACGATATTCTGGCTTCGCAAGACCCAAACACCGCGATGATGCTGTATTTTGAACCGTTAAGAAGTGGAGGTAAAAAAGAGTTCAGCGATTCGTTCAACACCTTTACCTGTTGTGTGGGCAGTGGCATGGAAAATCATTCAAAATACGGCGAAGACATCTACTTTGAAGGGGCAGACGGCAGCTTGTATGTAAACCTTTTTATTCCCTCTCAATTGAACTGGCGCGAGAAGAAAGTTACGATTACACAAACCACATCGTACCCTGAAGCAAGTAATACAACTTTGGTTATCAACACACAATCTCCTCTTTCTTTCGCCTTAAAAATCCGTCAGCCATCGTGGGCAAAAGAAATTGCAACTGTAAGGGTGAATGGAAAATGGGCAAAAACAAACGTAGATACGGCTGGTTATCTCATCATCAATCGTACATGGAAGAATAACGACAAGATAGAAGTAAACTTCCCAATGAATTTACACACCGAAAGTATGCCCGACAACAAAGACCGTGTGGCGTTACTCTATGGTCCTATCTTACTGGCAGGAAATCTTGGCGATACGGCGCCCGATCCGGTTTATGGAACGCCGGTTTTGCTTACTTCTAACCGCAATGTAGCCGATTGGGCAACTGCGGATAAGGTTCATCCTCTGGTGTTTCATACAAAAGGTGTAGGCAAGCCATTCGATGTAAGTTTGTCTCCTTTCTATCAAAATATCAGCAACCATTACAGCGTCTATTGGGATTATTTTACACCGCAGGACTGGAGCACGCGCCAGGCAGAATATGAAGCCGAAAAGAAAAGAGAACAAGAGATAGAAGAACAAACGATTGATGTAATGCGGCTTGGGCAAATGCAGCCCGAGCGCGATCACAACCTGCAATCGAGCGAAGAATCGTATGTAAGCGATGCCTTTGGCAGAACGGGCAGAGAAGCCCGCAACAATGGTTTCTTTTCTTTTGATATGAAAGTAGAAAGGGACAAACCTACTGCATTGTTGTGCACTTATATCGGCGATGACAAAAACCGTTCGTTTGATATTTTGGTGGATGGAGTAAAGATTGCATCCGAAGAACTATCCGGGGGCAAGCCTGGTAAGTTTTATGAAAAAGAATACCCGATTCCAGAAAATTTGCTACACAAAAACACCATTGTTGTTCGTGTGCAGGCAACGAAGGGGAAAACGGCGGGAAGAATGTTTGGCTGCCGAACGATAAGGAAGTAATTTTTGAAATTGAAACACATAGAAACAATAGGAACATAGGTTTCACATAGTTTTCCTATGTGTTTCTTCTTATGTTCCTATTGTTTCTATGTGTTTCAATTGTATCTATTTCAGAATTGAAGTTCAGTTATACTGCCATAAAAACATACAGGCGTTTATATTGATAAAACAAAAACCACAGTGCATGCGCACGGTTTTGTTTTTGCCGAAATTTATTATCACGAGGTTGTTTATAAAGCATCTCATTACAAACGAACATTCAGTTTGTTTTACTAAAACGTTACCTTTATTTCAACTGCTACGACAGATTGCCAAATAATCTTGCCTCCTAATTACCGCTAAGAAATAAGTGTCTTTTTCGTTACCGTAAACAGACTCACTCATGATTCAGGTTTCCATCATCATCCCTCAACAATGTGCCGTATTTAGCAGTATCAACCGGCTTTACCAGATATTTAATTATGCAAACTTGTTGCTGGCCAACAAAAGAAAAGCACCTGCCTTTACCGTTGCACTCGTTGGCTCAACTTCGGGCGTAAAATTATATTGCAACAAGTTTTCAATAAACACACATTACACCCTCGCCAATCATTCTTTTGGGACAAATATTGTGCTTATACCAGCACTGGCAGGCGATATTGCTACTGCACTAAAAAGCAACACAGATTTCATTCCCTGGATGGTTGCGCAATACGAAGGCGGTGCAGAAATCGCCAGCTTTTGTACGGGAACGTTTATGCTTGCCGACACGCATTTAGTAAATGAAAAAAATTGTTTGCGCAATTGGTATGTGTCTGAAGATTTCAGAAAAGAATTTTCACAGGTAACCTTTGTTGCCGAAAATATAGTGCAACAGGAAGATGCAATTGCTACCGGCAATGGCGCGTACACATTCTTTACACAGTTGCTGCAAAGTTTGATTGATAAAGAAATTGCAACAGTTTGTGCCAGCCTATTCGAGGCGGAATTTAACAGGGAATGCCAATCTGTTTTTTCGATTAAAAAACGGAAAACAAGCAATGCAAAAACAGAAGATGTTCCTTTTTGTATCAGGCATCAATATACTTCACTATCAGACAGGCTTTATTTTATGCCGGAGTATTTGCACCAATCAAATTTAAGAAGCGAAAAGCTGGCAAGCGTTACAACAAACACCGGATTTCATTCTTCAAAAATACACTCCAACGCGGCTACACTGAAAGGATTATTTAGGAATGCGACCAGGAAATAAAATATTTTAAAACCTTTGAATAATTACTCTTTGCAAGCTGCAATCAGCATAGTAGAAGTTGCTTTGTTTCAGCAAAAGAAAAACAGGAAATGACGCGAAAACAAATGCTTTGATAAAAGGTTTCATTGCATGATACATCGCAATTACAGAGCGAGGTAGCAGATTTGTTTTTGCCCATTTAATTATCATTCACAAAGTGCATGCTTATTTATTCATTATCTAAAAAACCATGTTATGGCAAAGAAGAACAAACAGAAAACTTCTGATGAAGAAACCCTCAAGCATTATACAAGTTATAACGAGGAGGATGTGCCCGCTGGCTTACCAAAGCCGGATAGCAACTCTAAACAAAACAAGCCGCCCGAGTATATAAAAGCGGATATATCGGTTGATAAAATCATGAGCCAGCGTAAGAATGCGGTTATCAAACCTCCGTTACCGGAAACAAATTCAGATGATTGAAAAAATTTCTTACAAAAACAAATGCCCCTTTGTATTTCTTCATTTAACAATAAAAACCTCACACAATGTCAAACAACGACACTCAACAGGTTTCAGACAAAGATGTGCTGAAGCACATTACCTGTTACGACGCCCCGCCGGAAGATTTTGATCCTTTTGCTGCCAATGACCGCGAGTTACACAAGCACGGGCTGCCCAGAAAACCTCATGCTGAGAATGAAAAGGAATTAAGAGCTATTTGGGACCGCGCTTTTCAATCGAAACCCAAATTCATCAAAGCCGAAGTATCAGTAGATCCCATCATGTCGAAGCGCAGATCGCATGTCATCAAAGCCACAGAAAACAACGGCAGCTTCAGTCCGCATGGCTGGGCTGGTGCCGTTCAGCAAGTAAACCATTTTGGTTTTAACCCAGCCGAACCTGTTGTTACTGTGTATGGAGAGTGGTTCATTCCAACCATCACGCCTGTAAGTAATGAACCAAATACTGCCGAAACAGTAGGGTTTTGGGTAGGCATTGATGGCTTTGGCAACAGCCAGGTGCTGCAGGCAGGCTCGGCCGCCACTATAACCGGAAACAACCCGGTTAACTATTGGGTGTGGACAGAATGGTACCCGATAGGAGCAATTCAAATCAATAATTTTCCAATCAAACCGGGAGATTATCTAACTGTTTTGGTTTGTGCTTATACACCTACTCACGGCGTTTGTTCTATGATGAATAAAACAACCAACCAGGTAACCACAATTGGCATTACCAATCCCAACGGTGTTACCTCTATTGGCGCAACGGCAGAATGGATTGTAGAAGGTATATCTGATATTTTGCCTGTATTCTCTTCGATGGTGTTCTCTAATTGCAGCGCAGGAACCAAGAATCATACGCTCAATACACAAGGCTCAACCATAACAGAAATAACGGGAGATGACGGAACCAACCTTACTTATGCCAGTGTTATATCTAACACAAGCGTAATGGTAAAATGGGTAAAACAAAACTCATAATTTTAACCTGTTTTACTGTTGCGAAACACAAATAACTTGTACTGAAATTATGAATTCGGTATCCATATCGTTCACAATATTTATGCAGCACAATTGATGTAAAAGAAAAGACAAGCTAAAACTTGTCTTTTCTTTTGTTCCTTTTTTACAAACTCTATTCAAGGAAAAATTAAGGCAAAAACAAACTCTACGCAAGCCATACAACAGCGGAAGCAGTAACACCCATTTGCTTTTAAACGCAACGGCGCGTTCTAAAAAGATAACAGTGGAAAGGAAGCTGCCCACCATCAAAGCACAATGACGCGCCGTTGCTTCATCTTCAGGCAAATTTCATCCGATTCGTATCCAGCCGCTCCGGATGGCTGCCAAAAGTGAGAGCAAAACAAGCGGTAGAATAAAGCCGGCTTTCATTTCCCGTTTTTTTGTTTTACCCAAAATTCATCCTGCCACACAACCGTTTCTTTTGTTGCATGATCTTCTTCCAATTGCCTTCCTATTTCATGGAGTTGTTCTTCCAAAAAGGTTTTTTCAATGTGGGGAAACAGTGTTCTTTCTTCAAACCTGATGTGCTCATCCAACAACGATGCAAATCTTAACAGGTCTGCTTCTGAAACATCGGATGATGTGCGGAATAGGGCTATCTTTTTTCGCAATTCAGCATGTTGCTTTTCTGCTGTTATTCGTAATTCATCGTTATCAGGCAATTGGGAAAACAGCACCTTTTCTTCTTCCCTAAAATGCGGTTCCAGCTCTTTGTCAAACACCTTCTCCGCATATGTGCTGATGCGGTTGTGCTCAACATTCAGCTTGATGCCTTGCCGTATTTTCCAAGCCAGCAGCAAGCCATCGTGATGGTCGCGCGAAAGCAATACCAGGCTTTTGCTTCGTTTGATAGGAGAAGGTGTTTTCATTTGTTTTGAGGTAAACGCTGTTTTAAAATAATGGTTTGAACCACAAAGCCACAAAGGATAAAAGTTTCATAAAGAATGATAAAACAAAACTTCGTGCAACCTACCTGCCGGTAGGCAGGCTTCCTTTCTTCGAGTCTTTGTGGTTTAAAAGTCCTATAAAAGCAATCAGGCTCTTATCAATTCCTTGTGAAGTTTCGCAGCCTTTGGAAACAGGATATTATTTTCAAGATGAATGTGCTGATGAAGGTCTTCTTCCAATGCTTCTAATTTGTTGTATAATAAAGCAAAACTGTTGCATGCATCTTCGGGTAACGTATAATCGTTTGTTGCTTTTCTGATTTCAGTCAGCAATTCTCCCGCGGCTTCATGGTCGGCTTCCATCATTTGCAAAGGTTGGTTGATGTCGGTAAGAAAAGAATCAACCGCACCAGCGGTTTGTTTTGCTTTTGCCAGTTGTTTAATGTGCGGAAACAACACTCTTTCTTCCTTCATAAAATGCGTGTTCAATTCGTGGTGCAGCGTTTTGAACAACTGGCGGATTTTGATTAATTCGGGATGATTTGTGCCATGATGTTCGGCTACTTTATCCATCAGTTCCGACAGCGCTTTTTCTTCGTTGTACCAGTATTGATGATGCTCGTTGTAAATGTAATCTGCCAGGAAATCCAACTGCCATTTATCAAAATTGAAATTTGTTTTTGCCGCTTTTTTTGAGGCTTCATTCATCTCTTTTTCAATAACGGAAACATCTAAGCTTTTTTCTTCGCAGGCTTGCTTCAGCGATTTTTTTCCTCCACAGCAAAAATCAAGTCCGTACTTTTTAAACACTTCTGCTTTGCGAATGTCGGCGGCGGCCAGTTCGCCCAATGTCGGGCCGTCACCAGTGTTATTTTTTTGGATGATTACTCTCCACCAAATGGGTCCGCTTTCTTCGTAATCCCAGGTGAAAACATTGCCGCGTTCAGCGATGAACTGATAGTAAAGTGGCTTGGGATCGTGATCGTTCAAAACACAGAAAGATTCGCCCGGCGCCAACGCATCGAACAGTTTAAATATAGTTGGATGCTTTTGTTTTGGCTCTAATAAAGTAACGTTTAATTCGTAAGAATCTTTCGTTTCGTTGTTGGTTGCAACTGCTGATGTCTGCATGTTTTCAATAACACTCATAATTGATATTTTAATGATGATAGATAATGAGTAACAGGTTTTAATGCAGCCGTAAATAAAAGTGCTGCGCCTGCTACCAATGTGAACGTATTGAGAAAAAGAAATAAGTTCATGTTAGGCAAAAACAATTCGTAGATGTCAGCAAAACCTTGTATGGCCAGCAATAATTCGTTAAGAAAAATGCCAACTGCAAAAACAATAAGTCCAACAGAAGTTAAAGGATGCTGTAAAGAAAGAATGCCTTTATCGGCCAGCCGGCTTAACAGGTACATGCTTACAAAGCCAAGAAACACCAGGTGCAAATACCCTATAATGACAGGCCGGAAACCGAAAGCTAATTGTGCAATTTGCGGCTGAATGGCAAAAAACTGAAGAATGATTTTAATAATAAAAGCCATGATAGCAAGTGAATACAACCAACGGCAAATGAGTGGCAAACGTGCATATACATTCCTTGTATTTTGATGCAACAGTTTCCATAAAAAATACAATGACGAGGCCTGCATCGTAGCGGTAACGCTAATAACAATGGTTACCCACAAAGGACGGTGATGCCACAACGATGTAAAGAAGTAAGAAGGTGCGCAAGTAATGGCTAAAATAAGAAAAAAACTTCGGGCATATTTCGGATTATAAGCTGTGCTTCTTTCTAATTTTTTGAACAAAAACGAAAGCACGCCAAACGTAAACCAGCCGTTATATTGAAAATGAAGAAAGAAATACAGCGCGTTGTGCGACCAGTATGGATCGGGAACTTTGGCTGCCATTAATATAGCTACTGCATACGGACCGAGAGAAGACAAAAGGAGAAAAAACAAAGCCGCTTTTACAAACTGAAGACTTACCTTTTGGTTTTGCCCATTTTCTTTGGGAAGCGCTTTGTACAATTGATACGCATACACATAAGAAAGCCATAACGCTACGGTTGACAGCACGATGGAAATACCTGCATAACCAAAAGTTGCAAAGCTGATGATCATGGCATAATTTACAATTGTAGTGGCAATAAAAAACCGATTCCAAAAGCGTGTTGCCCTTTGATAGGCGTTTGTATAATTATGGAGCAAAACCAACTGTAATAAAAAACCTACCCAGCCATAAAAAGCAAAATGAGAATGCGCATGCAACAAATTTTCCTGTTTGAGAAAGGGTAATGGAAAATTGATTTTATAGCGCAATAAAAGCCCCAATAAAGTAAGTATAAACAGGTTAAATAAAGCTACTACGTACCACTTTTTCATCTGTGCAAATGGAGGAAATGTATCTCCTAATTTTTATGATTCAAATCATCTAATAAAAAACTTTCCCTTTTTCGATAGTGAGTAAGTTTTTATCAAACAAATTGCGCATTACCCTAATTACTGTTTCCACGCGAAGCCCCGTCATGTCTGCAATTTGTTGCCGTGTATAATCAATCCGCACTTTGTTGGTTACAGTATCATTTTGAAGCGTATCTTTTTTAAAACTGCTTAATAATGAGAGGATTCTTTGTTGAGGTGAATAACAGGAAATATCTTTTAGAGAATTAGATTTTTTGCGCAAACGTTTTGCAAGCGTTTTGGTTAAGTTCCAATGCACATCAAAATTATCTTTCAGCAATTGTATGAATGAAGGAATGCTTAACCGAATCACAACGGAAGGCTGGTCGGCAATGGCAGAAGCCGGATACGCTTCATTTGTAAAAAGAGGCGGCTCGCCAAAGCTTTCGCCGGCTGAAAAAAAGCCCTGAATAAAATTTTTTCCTTCCTCTGTTTCGTTTACCATTTTTATTTTACCTTCTACCACCTGGTGGTAAAAATGCGGTTGCTGCCCTTCGTGAAAAATGTATTCATCTTTATCATAGTTTTTATAAACAGCCCCGCTCAGAATCAATAAATCAATATCAATTGCTTCTTTGGCTTGTGCTTCACTGTTGTTCATAGGAATTGAATCAGTACATCACAAAGCTCCACTGTAATAAATAGAGGATAAATGATGGGCGATAATACTATATATGATTGTAGTCATAAAATGAAAAATGCAGTGTTACTAACCTTGCATTTGCAAAAAAGGTTACAACAATTCATTCACTAAAAAGCTACACCAAATGAAAAAAGTATCTGTCATCTCTGTTTTTGTTTTGTCGTTATTTATGTATGCCTGCGGAGGCAGCAGTGATCAATCGTCTAACACTTCTTCAGAGCCTGCAACAGCAGGAGCCACTACGGAAAGCGCTGATGCGAAGTCTCAAAATCCTTCTTACGATCCTGAGCGAGGCGAAGGAAAATTTAAAACTGTGGACATTGGTGCTACTGTGGATCCAGCTATGGCAACCGCCGGCCAAAAAGTGTACGATGTAAAATGTTCAAGCTGCCATAAGCTGACAGACGAAAAGTTAGTTGGTCCCGGATGGAAAGGCGTTACGCAGCGGCACAAGGCTGAATGGATCATGAACTTTGTAACCAATACCGATCAGATGATTGACAAAGACCCCAAAGCGCAGTCCATGCTTGAGATTTGTATGGTAAGAATGCCCAATCAAAACTTAGATGACCAAAGCGCAAGAAGTGTATATGAATTTATGCGGAAGAATGATGGCGTGAAATAAAATAATCAATCACCAAAAAAAAATTTTTATGACGAAAACAAAAGCGAATGGGATAGCTATCATCGCAATCTGTTTGTTATTGGGCAGCTACGGTTGTAAACCGAAAAACGCAGGCAACGCAGTAAGCTCGGATGCGGCTGAAAAAGCCTATGTAGCACCGGGTAAGTACGATGAATTTTACAATTTTGTATCAGGCGGTTTTAGCGGGCAAATGAGCGTGTATGGGCTGCCATCCGGTCGTTTGCTAAGAGTGATTCCTGTCTTCTCGCAAGACCCGCAGGAAGGCTATGGATACAGCGAAGAGACAAAAGCAATGTTGAACACATCGCACGGTTTTATTCCCTGGGATGATTTGCACCACATTGAAGCTTCGCAAACGAACGGAGAAATTGACGGCCGGTGGACGTTTGCCAACGGCAACAATACGCCGCGCCTTGCCCGTATTGATTTAAAAACATTCAAAACCGCTGAAATACTGGAAATCCCGAACAGCGCAGGCAACCACTCCTCTCCTTTTATTACTGAAAATACAGAGTACGTAATTGCCGGAACGCGCTTTAGTGTTCCTTTAGATAACAGTAATGGCGACGTTCCCATCAACACTTATAAAAAGAATTTTAAAGGAACGGTAAGTTTTATAAAAGTAGATCCGCAAAGTGGCAACATGAGCATTGCGTTCCAGGTGAAAACACCGGGTGTTGATTTCGACTTAAGCCATGCGGGTAAAGGACCGAGCCACGGTTGGTTTTTCTTTAGCTGCTACAACTCAGAACAGGCCAATACTTTGCTTGAAGTGAATGCTTCGCAACGTGATAAGGACTTTATAATGGCAGTGAACTGGAAAAAAGTAGAGGAATACATAAAGCAAGGCAAAGGCAAAGTGGAAAGTGTAAAGTATGCCCACAATACATACAATGATACCACACATACCAGCACATCAATCATCGAAACATCGGTTACTACCATTGATGCGAAAGACATGCCCGACGCCGTATTCTTTATTCCATGCCCTAAATCGCCGCACGGCTGTGATATTGACCCAAGCGGAGAATACATTGTAGGCAGCGGAAAGCTGGCAGCTCTTATTCCGGTATTTTCTTTTACCAAAATGCAGCAGGCCATCGCCAACAAATCTTTCGACGGCACTTATGATAGCATTCCGGTTTTGAAATATGAATCGGTTTTGTATGGCGAAGTAAAAAAGCCGGGCCTGGGACCTTTGCATACCGAGTTTGACGGCAAAGGAAATGCCTACACCACCTTCTTTATTTCTTCAGAAATTGTAAAATGGAACATTAAAGATTTGAAAGTGCTTGACCGTGTTCCTACTTACTATTCACCCGGTCATTTAAGCATTCCCGGTGGTGATAGCAGGAAGCCTTATGGTAAGTACATGGTGGCTTATAATAAAATAACAAAAGACCGTTATCTGCCTACAGGTCCTGAACTTGCGCAAGCGGCTCAGTTATTTGATATCAGCGGCGATAAAATGCAGTTGATTCTCGACTTTCCAACCATTGGCGAACCACACTATGCTCAATCCATTCCGGCAAGCTTGATTGCAAAGAACTCAGCTAAAATTTATGACATTAACGCCAACAAAAGCCAGTATGTAACGCAGGGGCAGGGTGCTGCCAAAGTGGTGCGGCAGGGCAACCAGGTGCACGTATATATGACAGCAATTCGTTCGCACCTTGCGCCTGATAACATCGAAGGCATCAGGTTAGGCGACGATGTTTATTTTCATGTAACCAACCTTGAGCAGGATTGGGATATACCGCATGGTTTTGCCGTAAAAGGTGCCAACACTGCAGAGCTTATCATCATGCCGGGTGAAACACAAACTTTGAAATGGACACCCGGCAAAGTTGGAATTGTGCCTTTTTATTGTACCGATTTTTGCAGCGCACTGCACCAGGAAATGCAGGGTTATGTGAGAGTATCACCGGCCAATTCAACCGTACCTCTAACGTTCTCTATCGGCACGAATAACGGGCCTGGACAAAATCCGCCTTCTCCTTCAGGTAAAGATTCAGGTGCGGTTGGATACAATTCCTCACGATGAATCAGTAAATAAAAAAAGGTGGAATTATTTTCCACCTTTTCCCTCTTTTTCATAAGCATGCAGTATTCTGTGGCATTAAAAACATTACAGTAAACTTCGGTTGTCTGCAGTTTGTTTCTGCAACGATTTACGCTTTCTGTTTTAAAACGATACTATGAAAAACGCTTTACAGCTATCGCGCACGCTGGTCATACTTGCAGCCATCTTCCTTTTGTTAGCCCTGTTCCTTCCGATATGGCAAATACAATTGTCTGCTCCGCAATATCCCGAAGGGCTGGTCTTAAAAATTTATGCAAAAGGATTGGCAGGCGATGTAGAGATTGTAAACGGTCTGAATCATTACATTGGTATGCGCGCTTTGCATTCGCACGACTTTATTGAATTTACCTTACTTCCTTATATTCTCGGCACGTTGGTAGTGTTGGGTTTGCTGGTTGCTTTTATCAATAAAAAAAGCGTTTATTATGCGTATATCGCACTGTTTATGTTCGTGGCTATTGTTTCCATGGTTGATTTTTACCGATGGGAGTACAACTATGGGCATAACCTTGACCCTGAAGCTCCGATACAAGTACCGGGAATGACGTACACACCTCCACTGTTAGGCTACAAACAACTTTTAAACTTTGGCGCGTTTTCCATTCCTGATAGCGGCGGATGGCTTTTTGTGGCTGCAGGCGTTGTGCTGGCAATTGCTTATTTTATTCTTCTGCAGCCTAAATGGTTACCTTTTACAAGAAAAAAGACTACGGCTCTTGCGGTTTTGTTTTTGCCTTTATTTATGCAATCTTGTTCCAGCCAACCGCAACCTATCAATTATGGAAAGGATGCCTGTACGTTTTGTAAAATGACCATCATGCAAAAAGGCTTTGCGGCCGAATGGGTAACTAACAAAGGCAAAGTATATCGGTTTGATGATTTGCATTGCCTGCTAAGTTTTAGGAAAACCGATAACAGTAAGGGCGAAGCTTACATAAACGATTTTACCGGAAAAAAAGAACTGGCAAAAGCGGCTGACCTGTTTTTTGTAGAAAGTAAAGAAGTGAACGCCCCGATGGGTGGGCATTTTGCAGCTTTTTCCAACAAAGCCGATGCAGAAAATATGGCAAAAACAAAAGGAACAGAAGTGCTCACCTGGCAGCAGGTTGAGAGTGAACCTTTGAAATGATATAGAAAGAAATTGATGCAAAAACAAACATTGCAATCACCATTACAATTGAAAACAACATTCACAATATTACTTCTTACTCTCTTCCTGAATGCCTTTTGTACAACCTTTGAAGTAGGCAGTGGAAAGCGATTTATAACGATCAAAAGCGCACTCGCCGCAGCCAATAACGGCGATACTATTGTAATCAACAAAGGTGTTTATGTAGAAGGTGAAATTGTGGTTAGTAAGCGTGTAATGATAAAAGGTTTGAACTATCCTATCTTAGATGGAAAAAATAGCTCTCAGATATTACGGATTGATGAAACCAATGGAGTAACGATTGAAGGGCTCGATGTACGCAACGCTGCCTACTCAAGCACCAACGACTGGGCAGCAATCAAAGTTATCAATAGCCACAATATCATCATTCGCAACAATCATTTAAGCAACAACTCGGCAGGCGTGTATTTGCAAAGAGTAAGCAATAGTGAAATCAGCAACAACACAATTGCGGGCAATAGTACCGATGAAGTAGAATCGGGCAACGCTATCCATTGCTGGCAAAGCGATCATTTAAGTATTCTCAACAACAGTCTTACGCGGCACAGGGATGGTTTGTATTTTGAATTTGTAACCGCTTCTCTTATTCAAAACAACATCAGCTTTAACAACCTGCGTTACGGCATTCACTTTATGTTTTCAAATGATGATATTTATCTGCACAATACATTTCGCTCCAATGGTTCGGGCGTAGCGGTAATGTTTTCAAAAAATGTAACCATGAAAGATAACACTTTTGAAGAAAACTGGGGCAGCGCGGCTTACGGAATTTTACTAAAAGAAATTCAGGGCGGAACGGTTGAGCACAACCAGTTTTTACAAAATACGGTTGGCATTTTTATGGAAGGAAGCAGTAAAATGCTCGTTTCCAAAAATGTGTTCAAATCGAATGGCTGGGCAATGCGCGTACAGGCAAGTTGCGAAGCCAATACCATCACCCAAAACAATTATTTGGGCAACACATTTGATGTTGGCACCAATGGTACAATGCAGTTGAATACATTCATCAACAATTATTGGGATAAATATGAAGGCTACGATTTGGATAAAGACGGCTATGGCGATATACCATACCAGCCGGTGAGCTTGTACAGTATGATTGTTGAAAAAATGCCCGCCGCTTCTGTTTTGCTAAGAAGCTTTATGGTAACTGTTATGGACAAAGCCGAAAGACTAATACCAAGCATTACACCTGTAGAATTGAAAGATAATAAACCCTTAATGAAGCCTTTGGTGCAATGATAGTAGCAACAAACGTAACTAAGAAATTCGGGAAGCTTACCGTGTTAGATTCCATCAACCTAACGTGCCACAAAGGTGAAAGCATTGCGTTGATTGGTCCGAACGGTTCGGGTAAAACTACGTTCATTAAATGCCTGCTGGGAATGGTAAAGCCGGATAGCGGCAGCATTATTTTTAATCAACAAAACATCAACCACGATTGGAAATACCGTAGCCAGATTGGGTACATGGCGCAGATAGGACGATTTCCCGAAAACATGACCATCGCGCAAGTGATAGACATGATGAAAGACATCAGAAAACCTTTTACACAGCACTTGGATGAAGAGCTTTTTAAACAATTTGAATTGCAAAAAATAAAGGACAAACGGATGCGCACCTTATCAGGCGGCACGAGGCAAAAAGTAGGCGCTTGCCTTGCCTTTATGTTTAGCCCGGAAGTATTAATATTAGACGAACCAACGGCTGGTCTTGATCCGCTTTCTACCGAGATATTAAAAGCAAAAATCAGCAAAGAAAAAAAGCGGGGAAAGCTCATCTTAATCACATCGCATGTGTTGAGCGATTTAGACGAAATCATTAGCCAGGTTATCTATTTACAGGATGGAAAACTAAAATTCCATACATCGTTTGAGCAACTGAAATACGATACCGGCGAAGCTCAATTATCGAAAGCCATTGCCCGAATTATGAAAAATAATGAAGCATGAAAAAGCTGGTGAAATATGTAATGATAGACATTTTAAGAAACAAAGTAGTGCTGGGTTATACTTTGTTTTTACTGGCTGTTTCGTTCAGTGTATTCAACCTCGAGGACAATGCTTCAAAAGGTGTGCTGAGCCTGCTGAACATCGTGCTGATTATCGTGCCGCTTTTAAGCATTATTTTTTCTACCATTTACGTTTATAATTCTTCCGAATTTATTGAGTTGCTGGTATCGCAGCCTTTGCAACGAACCACTTTACTCATCAGCATTTACATAGGTCTTGCCACTTCACTGATATTGGCTGTGCTTGTTGGCATTGGGTTGCCCGTGTTGTTGTACAATGCTACAAGCGTAGGTTTCGTGCTGCTTATTTCTGCTGTTGCATTGACGGCTGTATTTACCGGGCTGGCAATATTGGCAAGTGTGGTTACAAGAGACAAAGCAAAAGGCATTGGTTTATCTATCTTGCTATGGTTTTATTTTGCCATTATTTTCGATGGACTGGTTTTGTTTCTTCTCTTCCAGTTTGCCGATTATCCTTTGGAGAAACTATCAATTGGTTTAACCGCACTTAACCCTATTGATTTAAGCCGCATTTTGGTTTTGTTGAAAATGGATATTTCTGCGATGATGGGTTATACCGGAGCTGTGTTCAAACAATTTTTTGAAGGCTTGTATGGCTATGTTTTTATTGGCGTTGTTATGCTGCTGTGGTTGTTTGTGCCGGTGGCTTTTGCGGTTCGCAAATTCAACAAAAAAGATTTATAATGCTATAAAATGGCTGTGTATGAAAAAGGAGCTTGAAACCTTTGAAGATGTACAATTGCTGGTTCGTTCTTTTTATAATAAAGTGTTGGAAGATGAAATGCTAAGTCATTTCTTCTCTTATGTAAAACAACATCACTGGAACAGACACCTGGCAGTGCTCGATACATTTTGGAACAACGTTCTTTTTTATTCGGGCGATTATTACGGCAATCCTTTACAGGTTCACACAACACTGCATCATTTCAGTAAATTGAAGAACAAAGACTTCGACCGATGGTTGCAACTCTTTACAGAAACCGTTGATGAATTGTTTGAAGGAGAGAAAGCCGAACTGGCAAAGCAAAGAGCGGTGTCTATTGCAATAATTATGAGAATTAAAATACTTCATGCAGATGGCGGAAGTTCATTTCCTATTATTAACCCAGATAGCAATGCAAATACTTAGAGCAGGTTTGATTTATGGTTGCTGAAAGCCGCGCCAGTAAAGGATTGCATTAAATAAAGATAGATAGCGTTTAAAATGAAAATGTTATCAGCCCTTAGTATGTGTAGTCAACAGCAACAAAACTTACTAACATGACATTTCACCTAAGTTGACTTTTACTTAAATTTACCCGCATAATCGGATTCGAAAATGGAAGTATTTGGTACAGACAATCATAAAATTATTCATGGAGACGCTTTACAAGCTTTAAAAGAGCATGTGGCTGACAATTCCATTGACTTGATTTTTGCCGACCCACCCTATAATATTGGTAAAAATTTCAACGGACACAAGGATAAATGGACAAAGGATGAAGATTATTTGAAATGGTGCTATGAATGGCTTGACCTCTGCGTTCAAAAGCTAAAACCAAACGGTAGCTTTTATGTTATGACCTCTACTCAGTTTATGCCTTATTTCGACATTTATTTGCGCGATAAACTTGCTATTCTCTCGCGCATTGTTTGGTCTTACGATAGTTCAGGAGTGCAGGCGAAGAAATATTTCGGCTCTATGTATGAGCCAATTCTTTTTTGTGTAAAAAACAAAGACAGCTATACTTTTAATGCGGATGATATTCTTGTTGAAGCAAAAACAGGAGCCAAAAGAAAATTGACTGATTACCGTAAACCGGTACCGGCAGTTTACAGTTCTGAAAAGGTTCCTGGAAATGTTTGGGAATTCGCCAGAGTTCGTTACAGAATGGATGAATATGAAAATCATCCTACGCAAAAGCCAATAGTACTACTTGAAAGAATTATCAAAGCAAGTTCAAACAAAGGTGATATTGTTCTTGACCCTTTTTCAGGAACGTTTACGACATGCTTTGTAGCTAAGGAACTTGATAGAAAATGTATAGGCATTGAGTTGCAAGACGAATATGTAAAAATTGGTTTAAGAAGATTACAGCTTGCAAAAGAGTATAAAGGAAAAAAACTCGAAAAAGAAATCCGCACTTTTGAGACCGAAAGAATTGCAACAAGCCAAAATTTAAAGCTGTTCGAAGAACCAAATGGAAACTACTTTCACGACAAACATTAAATCTGTTCTTCAAAAACATTTTGGCAACAACGCTGATGAAATTTTTGAAAGAAACCAGTTATTACAGTACATCAACTTAAAAACCCGTTCAGCAAATAAAGGTTCAAAAGCGCGCTCAAGTTTTGCCAACTTATACGCTATCTATGTAATCGTAGAAGATTATATTTCAAAAGGCTATCACACGAAAAGCAGTCATTCAAAATATGAAGGAGCAGCGTTTACTCAATTGTTCAAAAGACAAAGAGAATTACCATTTGGCGGTAGCCTTCAAAATCATGCGTTGAACAATCGCATGAACTCTGAATTTCAAGGCTTCTTTCCCAGTTCTGAGTTCATACCAATTCTTCGTAATCTTGAAACAAACCGTTATTGGATAAACGAAAACCTGCTCAAAGTAAAAATTGACAAAACAACATTCAATACATCGGAAGCTATCATTGAAATCATTGACGAGTATGTAAAAACAAAACAAGACGCATTTCAAAGATTCATTGAAGCCTGCAAAGACCTTCAAAAAATAGAAACCTCGAAACCCCAAGACGTTGAAACTTTTATCATGGGATTACTTGCACCAAAAGTAGATGCAAGATTGTTTGAAATCGTCAGCTATTCAATTCTCAAATACTTCTATCATAACAAAATAATCATTTGGGGCTTTGACATGGATAATCTAAAAGAAGATACATTGAAACTTTACAAGACAGGCAGAACAAATGCTAACGACGGCGGAATTGATTTTGTTATGAAACCTTTGGGTAGGTTCTTTCAGGTTACTGAAACCTTAGACTTCAAAAAGTATTTTCTGGACATAGACAAAATTCAAAAGTACCCGATAACGTTTGTGATTAAATCAATTGAAACCATAGATTACCTCTTAAACAAGATAAGAGATAATGCTACAAAAACTTATTCCATAACAGCAATCGTTGACAAGTATATGGACTGCATTGAAGAAGTAATTAACATTTTGATACTCCAAGAAAGATTTAGAGATACAATCAAAGCAGGTTATTTAAACAACATTCTTGAGGAGGTAATCACACAAAGCAAGGTTGAGTTTAACTACACTGACACAGATGAGTTAGAAGCAGCAAAGTAAAATAGTGGCAAAAACAAAAACAACACAAACCCATTATTTCAACCGCAGCCACCTGGCAGCCAAACTGCTGCTGCCAAACGTAATCAACAAAATACTCAGACTGCTGGATGGCATCAGTATCGCCGCAATCATTGGCGACAAATTTCCCTGCACAGCGTAATAAATACCAATGACATTGTAGATAATTGAGATAATAAAACTTGCCAGCACCACCTGCTTGTTGATTTTACAAAATAAGATAAACTTATACAGCAAAGGCAGGTTAGCAGCTTCCAAAATGCCATCGGAAGCAGGCGTAAAATTGTTGCTGTTATCAGTAATGGCAATGCCTGTATCAGCACTTTTCAAAGCACCGGCATCGTTCAATCCGTCGCCGAGCATCATTACGGTTTTGCCCGCCTTTTGAAGCTGTTGAATGGCGTTTAATTTATCTTCCGGTTGTTGATGAAACCGTATTTCGGCATTGCCGCCAAACAGTTGCTGCAGGTAGTGCTTTTCACCTTCATTGTCGCCGCTTAACACAGTAAGCGGGTAGTGTTTTTTTATTTGATGAATCAATGCAGGTACACCTTCGCGATAGTGGTTTTTCAGACAGAATTTGCCCAGTATCTTCTCTTCTACTGCCACATACACTGATGTTTCGGTATCATTCGTTCCATTTTGCAATAAAAATGCCTTTGAGCCAATGGTGATAAGGTCGCCATCTACCAAACCTTCAATGCCTTTGCCGGGCGTTTCTTTAAACGCCTGCAAAGGGCAATCGCTTTTTTCGTTTTTAAAATAAACAGCAATGGCTTTGCTCACGGGGTGCATGGATTGTGCTGCAAGCGAAGCAATTTTATTTTTTAAAGATGCACTAAGTGGCGTTCCTTCATACACCACATCACCATAACTTCCGGTAGTTAATGTGCCGGTTTTGTCGAACACAATATGGCTCACTTTCGCAATGTTTTCAATGGTTTGCGCATTGCGCAAGTACAATTTGTTACGGCTGAGTATGCGGAGGATGTTGCCATTGGTAAACGTGTTGCTCAGCAGCAGTGCACAAGGGCAGACAATAATCATCACAGCCGTTACACTGTTACTAATTTTTGAAGGATCAGCAAAGGCCCAAAAGATAGCGCTACAAGCAGCAATTGCCAACACAATCCACGTAAAATAACGGCTGAGAAGATGAACAAAAGAAAGTTTGTTTTTGCCCTTTTTTTCATCTTTTTCATCGCGGTTCCATAGTTTGGTAAGATAGCTTTGCGCCACTTCTTTTATTACCAGCATTTCAATATTGCCGCCGGTTTGTTTGCCGCCGGCATAAATCATTTCGCCCATTTCTTTTATTACAGGCACACTTTCGCCGGTAACAAAACTGTAATCAATAACCGCTTTGCCACGCGTTAAAATGCCATCGGCAGGCAACAGTTCTTCGTTGTGAATGAGCAAGGTATCGTTCAGCTTTATATCGGGCAGTGCAACGGTTTGTTCTTCTTCGTTTTTTATCCTCGTTACCGCTATCGGGAAGTAGGATGTATAATCGCGCTCAAAGCTAAGCTGGGCGTAGGTTCTGTCCTGCAGCACTCTGCCGATAAGCATAAAAAAAACAATGCCGCTCATGCTGTCGAAATAACCGCCGCCGCTACCACTAAACACTTCATACAAGCTACGCAGAAATGTAATGAGAATAGCCAGCACAATCGGCGCATCAATGTTTAAAAAACGATGCTTTAAACCTTTCCATGCACTTATATAAAACTCCGAGGCGCTGTAAAAAAATACCGGCAAACTCAACAACACGTTGAGCGTTCTAAATAAGGTTACGAGGCTTTGCTCTTTCACATCAACACCCAAATATTCGGGAAAAGAAAGCAGCATAATATTGGCAAAACAAAACCCAGCTACGCCCAATTTATAAATCTTTGATTTATTGATGCGCGGCTTTGCTTTGTTCATATCGCTAAAGCTGATGTACGGCTCATAGCCAATGCTGGTGAGGGTTTCAGCCACTTTGCGCAGCGATACTTTCTGATGGTTGAAAATAATATCAGCTTCTTTTTTTGTAAAATTCACTTTGCTGCTGATGATATGTTCGTTCAGCTTATGCAGATTTTCGAGCAGCCACAAACAACTGCTGCAGTGCATTTGCGGAAGATAAAAGGTAACATGCGTTTGCGCCTCATCTTTAAAATGAATGAGTGATGTTGCAATATTTTCATCATCTAAAAAAGAAAACTTGCCTTCGCGCACTTTTATCTTTTGGCTGCTTCCGGGGTTTTTGGAAATGGCATAATAATCACAAAGGTTGCTTCCATTCAATATCGAAAACACCATCTTACAACCTTCGCAGCAGAAGCTTTTTTCGAAAGCAATAACGGGCGTTTTGCCGCAATCTTCCCCGCAATGAAAACAGGCGGTTTGCTTAGCTGCAACTTGTTCATTCATACCAAAATGAATTAGGGAACAAATGTATTTGAGCAGGCAAGAAACGGCGATGACTGAATAGATTTAAAAACATGATTGTCGTCAGGTATTTCGTTTTGCAAATGACAAATAACGTTTGAGATGCCAACGCTAATCATGCTTTGCAGCAACAACCCCTTCTACTTTTGAACCATGAAAAACGGGTTTGTTTTTGCCGATAATCTGATCAGAAAATACAATCAGCCGGTGCCACGCTATACCAGCTATCCAACAGTTCCTTACTGGCACGAAAGCATTGATGTAGATGAGTGGAAAGAAAATGTGCAACAGCAATTTTCTGTTCGCAATGTTATTCGTCTATGTGTTTTTCTTTCTTTGTTTCTTATGTGTCTATGTGTTTCAAATAAATAGAATCATCTTTGTTTTTGCCGCTTTTTTATCGCTTTGGATTTTGAGAAGCGGGCGAACGCAACCGATACATTACAGGATAATTGTTGTTGATTAAAAACAACAGACTGCGCTCTTTGTTTTTGCCATTTATTTCAGCAATATCGCGCACTTCTCCCTGCACTTGCAAGCCGGTATTCTTTTGTGGAGTGAATGTAAAATTGCCCCTTCCGTCGTTGATTAACACATCACCAAAATTGGCATCCAACCGTTCAAACTGCGGTAAGAAATCGTATAAATTGCCACCCAAAACAGCATCTATATAACCGTCTCCATTTACATCCATGCAGCGAATCGCATTAACAGAAGAGATTTGTGTCATGGCCGGCATTTTTTGTATTTGAAAATTTCCGTTGCCTTTATTGATAGCAACAATAGAACTGCAATAGTTGAATTGTTTCACGATAGATTTTTTCATCAACTCTTCCGGAAACAATTCCTGTATTGATTTTGAGGCATACGCATCATAACGCAGGTTTTGCTTTTTAATGACGGGTATCTGGTCTTGCAATTCGCGTTTCATAAATACCGGCATGTCTTTGCCATCAACCGTATAAGTCAAAATTTTATCGAGGTTTCCATTCCCGTTAAAATCATTCATAAACAACTTTACCGGGTGCGCGGAATCAGGGCGTAAATAAAAGTTTTCGCCAATGTTGCCCAACAATATATCTTGTTTTCCATCACCATTTACATCGGCAACAGTAACGGTTTGCCACAAGCCAAAAAGGTTATCAAGGTTTGTTTTTACCCCAATAAATTTTCCGTTGCTGTAAGTGAAAATCTTAGGCTGCATCCATTCTCCCGAAACGATTAACTCTTTATGCGCATCGCCTGTTACATCTGCCCAAACAGCGCCGGTTATCATGCCTGCATTTTCAATATCAGGACATTGTTGGGTGATATCAGTGAAATGCCCGTTGCCATCATTTTGCAGCAAAGAACTTTTAGGCGTGATGCCATAATTGATAGGAACATTGCGACTACCAATGAACAAATCCAAATCGCCATCACCATCCCAATCATACGCTGCCACAACACCTACATTGGTTCCGTTGTTAGGCAATGCAGATGCATCTAAGGTGAAGTTTCCTTTACCATCATTTTTGTACAAGCGGTTTTGTGTTTGCCTACTGAAAGGCGCGTTGTTATTGCCTCCTGCGCCGATAAATAAATCTAAATCGCCATCTTTATCAGCATCAAAAAGCAACACCGCATCGTCTTCAAAATCGGGGAATTGCTTAAAAACCGGCTCGTCCCTCTTTACAAATTTGCCATCGGTTGTTTGCAGGTACAACTGCCCGGCCTGCCCAAGTGCACCGCCAATGTAAATGTCATCCAAACCATCACCGTTCACATCACCAACAGCCGCTTTTGGTCCTTCGCGCGACAGCATTTGCGGCACATTTCGTTCGTAATAAAAATCAATATAATCGTCTTCGGTATGTTTATCAAAGTTTGTTTTTACCGAATCAAAATAAACAGGGTTTGAAGCCAATGTTGATTGAATAAATGAGTAAGGCTGATGACTTTTATGTGAAAGCAAATGCAACTGGTTAATGGCAGGATGTTCATATTTATCGTAGGTTCTGTCAGGCCAAATCAGGAGCATTGAATCTATTTGCGAAGCCTTGCCAATGCCAATCACTTGCTTATAATCCATACAGCTTTGAAAGCCGCGGCTGGGTACTACTTCACGGGTTATAATTTGATTACCAATGTATAATTTCAGGGTACTGCCAATGGCGAACGTGTTCAGGCTATCACCTTTTAATTGTACACTGATGAAGTTGTTTTTATTCAGTTCACGCGATTTGTTTTTGTAGATAAAAGCCGGACCATTTTCGTTGTTAATCACCAAATCCAAATCGCCGTCACCATCCAAATCGGCATATGCTGCACCGTTGCTCCACGAGGGTTGCGTAAAGCCCCATTGTTCACCAGCATCCTCAAACTGAAGGTTGCCCCCATTTCTAAATGCTTTGTTCAGCAATGGCGTTCGGGGAATTTCTTTTAAAATGTTATCAACGCTTTCTTTTTTGCCGGTGAGTACCATTTTCTGATTGACATCGTTAGCAAAAAAATCCATGAAATCCAAATTGGTTACATCGCGGTTTACACCGTTGCAAACATAAATGTCGTTGTAACCATCATTGTCCGCATCAAACATCAACGCACCCCAACTCCAGTCGCTTGCCGAAACGCCGCTGTAATTTCCAATCTCGCACCATTTGCCGTTTCCATTGTTTAGCTGCAAGCAGTTTTTCATATACTGCTGATAAAAGCCTTGTTTGAGTTTTATGTTGAAAACATCATAATTGTCAAAGGAACCGGTGGTTTTAATCCGGTAATCCGTTTCAGGCAACATATCGGTGGTAAACACATCAGGGTAGCCATCGTTGTTGATGTCGGCAATGTCGGCACCCATCGAAGAGAAACTGCCATGCTCCATACATTGCTCGTATTCATCTTTAAAAGTGCCGTTTTTTTGGTTGATGTAAAGATAATCCCGCTCGTAAGAATCGTTGGAAACATAGATGTCGGGCCAGCCATCGCCATTCAGATCACCAACCGAAACGCCCAGTCCAAAGGAAATGAGGCTTCCATGAATACCAGCCTGTTTGGTAACTTCAGTATAATGCCCGTTATCATTGCGAAACAAATGATCGCCACCACCTTTTAAAAAATTGCCAACGGGCCATTGCTGTTCGGGCAAATCGCGGTTGTTGATATATCCCAATTGATTAATAGGAATGGGGCTGTTGTTAATCATAAAACAATCCAAATCGCCATCGCCGTCATAATCAAAAAAAGAAACCTGTGTAGTGTAAGCCGAAATGTCTAAGCCATATTTGTGTGCTTCTTCGGTGAATGTAAGATCGTGGTTGTTGATGTACAATTTATTGCGTCGGTTGCCATTGCTCATGTGGCCGGAATTGCATACATAAATGTCCAGCCAGCCATCGTGATTAATGTCAACCAGCACAACACCGGTGCTCCACATGCTATCTTGCCGCATGTTTGTTTTTGCCGTAATATCTTCAAATTTGAAGTTTCCTTTATTCAGATAGAG
Source organism: Ilyomonas sp. (assembly GCA_965277535.1). GTDB lineage: Bacteria > Bacteroidota > Bacteroidia > Chitinophagales > Chitinophagaceae > Ilyomonas. The sequence goes on from OZ255825.1 coordinate 1,016,520, forward strand.
TTTGTTTTCGCCCATATTTGAGGTGAAGAAAACATCGGGCAAACCATCGTTGTTAATGTCGCCAATTGCTACGCCGCCGCCATTGTAAAAGTTGCGAAACAAAAAGCTGTTTTCTAATTTTCCATCCTCCACTTTATTATTAAAGTTGATGCCGGTGTTATCCATCAATTGAAACAAAGAAGGCCCGGTTGTTTCTTTTGGCTTACAGGAAAAGAAAAACAAAACAGAACATACACACGCAATAAGAGGATACAACTTCATTTGGGAGGAATCGGTATAAAACAATAGCAATGAATTTGGCGAACTGACGATGCTAAGATGATGAAATTATTGAAAACAATTCCACAAAAAACAAATGTCTCTTTGTGTTTGCAAACTTTATTACAAAAAGCAAAACTTATAAAACATCGCCATTATAAATTTTATTTTGCACGCTGTTACTCATTCCTATTTCTTCCAGTTTTAATTGCTTTGATTGTATGACGATTTCAGTAAAAAAAGTTAGTCTGTTTGTAGGCCTTTTGCTCATTTTATGCATTGCTTTTATTTATGCTTGTATTCCGTCTTCATTTACTATTCAGGTGGATGGTGGTCTTCATTGCAATACGGCTGCTGCTAATAGAACAATCAATTACAGGTGGAAGAACATGCTTTACCTGCATTCAGACACCGCTTTTTACTTAAAAAAATATACCTACCAAATTAAGGAGCCGTTGTACAATGGTTCGCGCATTATTATCAGTAAAAGTGGAATTACTTATAACACCTTGCTTTTGCTGATACCATTATCTGCAGACAGTTCGATGATACATTGGAAAGTAGATGTGGTAACAAATAAAAACCCATTGACAAAACTGTTTACGTACTTCAATGCAAGAGATTTGAAAAATAACATGACTGAGGTTCTTCAGCAATTGCAAACTTATTTAAGTACAACCAGCAATGTGTACCGATACGATATAACGCATACAACTCTTACTGACACTGTATTGGTCTTTACAAAACAATTAAGCCCATTACCGCCCGATGAAGAGAAAGTGTATAGTTTGGTGAATAAACTTAGAAGCTATATAAAAGAAAAGAAAGCTGTGGAAACAAACAGCCCAATGCTGAATGTAACAAATACTGATAGTGGATATCTTACAATGGTTGGTATACCTACCAACAAAGAGTTGCCTCCTTATAATGAAATTGTTTCCAAACGGCTTGCTCCTATTAAAGATAAAATACTTACTACGGAAGTAAGGGGTGGTACTGCTTCCATAAAAAATGCATATCTGCAAATTGAACAATACATGACAGATCATTCTTTGTCAGCCCCGGTAATACCTTTTGAACTTATGATAACAGATAGAAAGGAGCAAAAAGATACATCAAAATGGATTACTAAAATATTCTATCCAATTATTTAAACAGCCGCTTCAAAACAATAGTAAGGCAATAAGATTTTTAATTTGGGATTTAGGATGGCTGAAAGCCGCACCAACAAGAGGCTTCAGCAACATTGGATATACAACTGGTAAATTCAAATTAGTACAAGAAATACTTATGTTCTAAACATAGCCACCTATGCTTTACTAAGTTGATTGAACAAAATCTTTTTTGCTTTGGTATTGTTGAAATAAAAAAGGTCAGTGATTGCTGACCTTTTTTATTCTGAATAAATTATCTCTTAATAACCTGTGTTCTGAATTAAGTTTGGATTGGCAGCCAAAGCCTGCGTTGGCACCGGATACACCAAATATTTAGGATCATCACTGGGTTTGTATTGCCACAGAACGTTGAATACTCCAAAACGTATTAAATCAGTTCTTCTTACTTTTTCGCACCACAATTCTCTACCGCGTTCTGCAAGCAGAGTGTTTGGATCATCAACATTACTTGTATTTGCCAACAACATAGTAGTGAGTGCACTTGCGCCTCTTGCTGTTCTTAATGCATTTACCATTGCTAAAGCGCCGGCATTATCAGGGGTGGACTGGCGCATCATGGCTTCTGCCACCATCAATACTACATCAGGATAACGGAATAGTACTTCCCAATTACCAGAATTAGATGAATAGTATTTACCACTTTGGTCTGTAAAATCAGGCGGATATTTATCTATTCTGATACCAGTAACTTCAAGGTTCGAACCAGTTTCAATCATAGTAGGAGCAATAGTTGGATTGAAAGATAAAGGGTTGCCTTTTCTATCCTTTAAAGCAACACCATTTTGATCATACTGCTGGCCTACCAAAAAACCGGGCCGAATGCCCGAAATATTGGTAACCCCTTTATAAAATCTTCCGCCTAACCTTGGGTCCCATGCAGTATCAGCAGGACCATAAGTAGCAGTTCCACCCGATACATTAAAGCTGTTATAAAAATCACTGATTGTTGAAAAGCCATTCCAGCCTGCATTAGGTGCTTGTGCATCATACTCGTTATAGTGGAAAGTCTTCATCCATTCAGCATCTGGACCACTATTATTAGCACTTACACCGGAAGTGTTCTGAATAGCAAAAATATTTTCAGTCGAAGCACTATTTAATGCACTAAAGTTGTCAAAATAGTTCTTCATGTAAGAATAATGACCGCTGTCAATAATTGACTTTCCTAAAGTAATTACCTGTTGCATATCTGCATCAGCAAAGGTTGGTTTTGCTCTGTTTAAGAAAGCGCCTCTGTTTAGATAACACTTCATTAATAGCGTTTTTGCAGCGTCCTGTCCGGCTTGTGCAGCGGAGGAAGCTCTTGATGGCAAATCCGGCAGCACAGTTGTCAGCTCGCTAATGATGAAACCAATAGCACTATCACCTGTATAAACTTTAGGCGCATTTAACAAATTATCACCTGGATTTCTAAAAGGGTATTGTCCATATAAATCCAACAAATAATAAAGTGCAAATGCTCTTAAAAATCTTGCTTCAGCTGCTTGTTGCTTTGAAGGAGTAAAAGCTAATACGTTAGTAGCATCAAAGTTTAATTTGTTTAGGTTATTAAAAACAGTTAAAATCTGTCCATGGTCCGCATTCCAGGTATGGTTGTGAATCACACGCCATACACCGTTATCGTCCCAGTCACCTCCTCTTGTAGGAACCAGCGATTCGTCGGTTGAATTTTCTTCCAAAGAAAAAACATTATCCTGAGCAGTAAAAGGCGTATTTAAATCAACATAAGCACCTTGTAATATCAAGCCAACACCAGCAGAACCTAATGCTGTGGACGTTTGATTGTTTGTAAACGTGCTGCCTAAATTTTCGTTTAGTTTTGAACATCCCCATGATGATACAATCATCAAACATGCAGATGCAGCTATAATTCTTTTGAATGACATAATTATTTTGTTTTATTGTATTTTACAATCCCACATTTACTCCAAATGTAAGTACCCGAGGAGTTGGATAAGGAAGATATTCAATTGATCTTGATGGATAACCGTTATTACTTTTATCGATGTTTACTTCAGGATCGAATCCAGAGAATTTGGTAATTACAAAAAGATTAGTTCCACTAACATAGGCTGATAAAGATTGAATATAATTACCTAATTTACCAAAATCATATCGCAAGGTGGCATTTCTCAGCTTGACAAAACTACCATCTTCCAAATAGCGTTGTGAAGCAGCAACCGCACTTTTTACTCCCTCAGCAGAATTGTATGCATTCTTATCTATATTTCTACCACCATTTGCGATGTTTGAAATGTTGGTAACATCAGTAGCTGTATTATTATATATTTTATAACCAGCCGCGCCACCTGCATTTAGAATAAGGCTAAGTTTTTCATAACGCAATGTAGTGCTTAATCCGAAATTATATTGCGGATTGGGGTTACCATAAATAACCGGATTAGCTCCGATTTTTTGGTTACCAGCAGAATCATATCCTAGGAAAGGTTTCAGATAAAATACATCTACCGTTTGGTTGTTGGTGATTAACTGTCCTAAAGTTCCTGATACACCCTGTCCATTGATCTGGCCAGTTTGTATTTGCAAAGGAGTTTTAGTTCCGGTAGCATAGAAATCTTTAAGAATATTATGATTATAAGAGAATGTTCCTGCTAAATCCCAGCTAAAACTCTTCTTATCAATAACAGAAGCACTGATACCAAACTCAACACCAGAATTAATAAGATGTGCTGGTAAATTAATGAAATATTGAGACGCCGGTGCAGGTTGAATAGCTGTACTTTGGAACAGAATATTGGTTGTATTTTTATTATAAAAATCAATACTTCCTACTATCTTATTCTTAGCAAAACCATAGTCAAGTCCTATATCATAGGATTTGGTTTGTTCCCATTTTAAGTTAGGATTGAAAACATTAACCTGTCCCGCAGTGTTGTAAGCGCTAAATGAAAATTGCTCCTGTGAAGAACCGGCAGGAAATTCCTGGTTGCCTGTAATACCATACGAAGCTCTTAGGCCGAGGGTTGATAAAAAGTTTTGGTCTTTAAAAACTGATTCGTTGCTTAATAGCCATTTGGCACCAACAGAAGGGAAATATCCGTATCTATTATTTGCACCAAACTTACTTGAACCATCAGCACGTAATGTTCCGGTGATGAAATATCTTTCCAAATAATTCAAACTTAATCTGCCAAATACAGATTGTAATTCTGTTTTTGGATCAATAAATGAACTGGGTGCTGGTGATAGCGACTTTGCATTCTGAATAATATCGGTATATTGAATTGGAACGAGCGCCTTCTCTGAAAGGTTGGTATTAAAGCCAAAGCCGGTAATTTGATTATTTGAATAAGTTGTTTCCCAGTATTCAAAACCTGCCAAAGCTTCTAAATTCAAATCTTTTGTAAGGCTAGTATTGTAGTCTAATGTATGGGTGAACGTTTGGGAAGTCAATTTTGCATTGGCGATTTCACCGAGACCATTTCCACCAATTGGGCTAAAGCTTTGAAGGAAACCATCAATATTCACGTTGCGGGAACCGGAACCGTGATTGATGGCATATAAGAATTTATAGTTCAACCCTTTTACAAGTCTTAATTCAGCTGAGATATTCCCTAATACTTCATCTACGTTTGAAATATCAGAATACCCTCGTAATGTTGCCATTGGGTTACCAATACCATTCGTCGGGAAATAAAAAGTACCATCAGAATTGTAAAATGAAGCTGTCGGGTTCCAGGCCAAAGCAGAGCTCATTAGATTTCCGGCAGAACCAGCAGTATTTGAAACCAGTGGTGTATTTTCAGTAACATGACCACCAAAAAAGTTAAAATCAATGGTAAGTCTTTTGTCAAGAAACTTGTAGGTGCCTGCGAATGAGCCTAAATATTTATCAAGCCTTGAATTTTTAATGAAGCCATTCAATCGCGAACCTAAAAAAGAAGCCCTGTATTTTCCATTCTCATTACCACCACCCGTTATGGAAACACTATAGTTTTGAGACAGATTACTTTGTGTAATCGCTTTCATTGCATCAGTAGAAGTACCATAATCGTACTTAGTTGTGGTTACAGTGTCTAAATGATACTTATGCAAAGCATCTCTAAATTCTGACGTAGATAATATGTCAAACTTTTTCATATAACCCGCGTTAACAGAAAAGTTTGTTGAAAAGTCAATTCTTGTTGGACCACCAGAACCTTTTTTGGTAGTAATTACAATCACACCGTTTGCTCCTCTTGAACCATAAATAGCAGAAGCAGATGCATCTTTTAATACATCTATCTGAGCAATATCATTTGGATTGATAAACAAAAGCGGATTATCGTCAGGCGTGGAGCCAAAACCTCCTGTTCCAAGATTAACGGGAGGACGTGCTGTTCTTCCATCCAAAGGAACGCCATCTATTACATACAGAGGATTGTTTACGGCACGGATAGAGTTGTTGCCACGAATTTTAATAGTAGTAGCACTTCCAGGAGCGCCACTGTTATTTGTGATTTCCACACCGGCAACTTTGTTTTGAAGAAGCTGGTCAGGAGCCGCAATAACACCTTGGTTAAAGTTCTTTGCCGTAACGGAAGCAACAGATCCCGTAAGGTCTTTCTTACGAGCCGTTCCGTAGCCAATTACCACCACTTCGTTAAGGTTGGATTGTTGTTGCAACACTAAAGTTGCAGAAACAGTAGATACACCTACAACACTAACGTCCTGCGAAGAGTAGCCTACATAACTAATAGTAAGCGTAGTGGCAGAGGCAGGAACATTAATCTTAAAATTTCCGGAGGCATCGGTTGCTGTACCGATTGTGGTTCCTTTTACCAATACAGATGCACCTTGGATTGGAGCATTTTTGTCGTCAGTAACGGTACCAGTAACGGTTTTACTTTGTGCCCAGGCAGTTGTTTGTAACAATAGCAGAAGTAATGGGCAGAAGAGCAGTGCTCTTGCGAATCGTTTTACGTTCATAATTAAACAAGCAGATTTAAAAAGTAAAAATAGCAGCTTTGTGTATAAAGAACACAAATAGTTAAAAGTTTTTTTTTACACTTATTTAGGACAAGCACCTATAGTTATCCGCTGCACCATTTAAAAAATTTCCAATTGCAAATCAGTCTTTCTTATATCATTGCACTACTTTTTCAACACGTACGCCTGCATTTAAAACGTCAGGCAAAGGATTTTCGCGCATCGTTTGCTGGAGTATGAACTGGTAGTTTCCCTGCTTGAACCGCAGAGGAGCAGGATTGACCAATATACGGTGTTCAATAATATCGTCAATACTATTGCCCAGCCATTGTTTGTTATCGCCCAGTTTTAAGTTAGCACGTACAGTTTGCGCCGTATCGCCCGGCGGAATGAAGGTTACATTCACCCACAAATTATTATAATGGTAGGCATCAGTATGGCGCAAAACAACAAATACATTGTAATGCGCGGAAGTGTCTTTTATGGTAAAAACAAAAGTTGGCTTATCGGTGGCGCTCCAGGCATGTTTGGTAAAGGCAACTGTTTTTTCGTAAACCTCCATTTGTTTGCAAGAAAATATCGGCAAAACCAAAACGGCGTAAAAAAGAATCTTTACAGAAAGAGTTCTATTAAAATCCATTGCTATCTTATAAAACGTTTAATATTTGTTCTTTTGCTTTTTCAAGTTCGTCTTTCATCAGTACCACACATTTTTGCACACCGGAATGATAAGCTTTTGAACCTGTGGTGTTGATTTCCCGACCCATTTCCTGAAGAATAAAGGATAATTTTTTGCCCTTACTAATTTCAGCGCTTTTCAAAATTTGCCGGAAATATTCGCAATGACTTTTTAACCGCACCTGCTCTTCGCTAATGTCAATTTTCTCAATGTAATAAATCAGTTCCTGCTCCATACGGTTGTTATCATATTTATCTTTTCCAATATTTTCCTCTAATATTCTAACAAGCCCATCGCGTATGCGATGCCTGCGCTCAGGTTCGAGCTTAACTATTTCTTGTTCTTCCTTTTCCATGTTGTTGAGCCGTTCCAGCAAATCGGCTTCTAAAGATTTTCCTTCTTCCTGCCGGTGCTTGTTCAGTTCGGCGATGGCTTTCTGTAACACTGTTTGAAACTGGCCCCACTCATCTTCGTTAATCACTTCTGTATTGGGTACTACAATATCGGGCAATTTTAATAAAGTGCCCAACACATTATCTGTATTCAAATTCAGTTCTCTTGCCATCTGCAAAACAGGCTCATAGTACGATTTTGCCAAATCAATGTTTATTGTTACTGGTTTTGCCGAGCCGTTTTGTTTTATCGAAATATTGCATTCAATACTTCCGCGAACCAGTCCTTCGTTTATCAGGTTTCGAATTTCAAACTCATAAGGTTTTAATAACGAAGGAAAGTTCAATCGTATATCGAATTGCTTACCGTTTAAGCTTCTGATTTCAATCAAAAATGTTTTATTGTTGATCGTTTGTTCTGCGCGTCCATAGCCAGTCATCGAATATAGCATATAAAGAAAAAAGTTAAGGGGTTAAAGTAAATGTATTTATGGCAAAAGGAAGACAAGAATTGTGAAGCTCAAAATCGCGAGACTGTATCTTTTTTTATAAAAAAGAAGTGTTGCCTGAACCACACTATTTTAGTTCCTCACTACAGATATTGAAATTATGCATGGTAAAAAGACAAATGAATATTAATTAAAGGCAATACTGCCCCTATGTTCTCACATGAGGATAAGCGGTTAATTGGCAATGCGATGCGTTGGATTCGGATACTTAGGTTGAAAAGCAGACAAACTGTTCACGATAATTTTGCAATCTCTTTCTTCCTCAGTTTCTTTAATAACAGAGCTAATTAATTTTTCCAGAAATTGAGGTGCAGTTTGAATTCGGGCATTCATCAACAGTTGGGAAGAGGATGACCTCTTCAATTCCACTGATGTCTGTATTTCGGAAGTTGATGTATAACTTATTTTGTGAACGCCATCTATCAAGAATTTCAAATGCCCGATTGCGAACTGATGCTCTTTTATTTTGTGATAAAGCTTAGCGGTTAATACAGTTGCGTCTTCCCATGCCGTTTCATTGCTGCTATACAATTCCAGTTCTTCATCCAGCCATGCCAGCATCGCTTCCCCGGCGCCATAAGTATCATACTCTATTTGCAATGAAGAAAGTGCGTTTGTCTTTCCGCTTTGTTGCTGTAATATAGCAAGCCAGTTGGATATACTATCAGCATTTGTTCCATTCACATAAACGATTGTTTTATGTGCATACTGTTCTTTTAAAAATGCTTGTATTGCGGTTAATTCATTCTCCGTAATCAAATCAACTTTTGTAACAACAATAATTCCGGCTTCTTCCAATTGTTTCTGATAGATATAATTCACTTCGTTTCCAAACAATGGTTTGCCATCTACATAAAGCATCTTCAATAAAAGTGCATCGGCAAAGGTAGATACCGTTACCGTCATATTGCTACGATACAGTTGCAACGGCTTCATTACTGTGGCTACAATATCGGTACAGGAACCAACCGATTCGGCAAAAACGACATGAGGATTATTGGCTTCTATGAGTGATTGAATGTTATTATCAAGTGCATTATAATTACAGCAAAAACAACCATCAATCACTTGCCGGTTGGGAATAGAAAGAGTAGCAAAATAACCGCTGTCAACTAATCTTATTCCCTGGTCGTTAGTAATAACACCAACTCTATAATTTTTATTCGTCAAAGTTTCGCAAGCTGTTCGTATCGCTGTTGTTTTACCGCTGCCTAAGAAGCCGCTCACTAAATGTATCTGCATATTTTTCGGGTTTGTAATAAAAAAGTGTTAGAGAACTATACGTAGCAGACACAGTCTTCATTACAGGTATCAACCGTTATTTGCAGTGGATAACCCAATCTGATTTCTTCCCCTGATGCAGGATGCACACCATCAATAATTACATCGAAATAAAAATCATCTCCGGCACCACTTTCCTTCGATAAATGCACTTTGTTTTTGTCGCCTTTTTGTAAACCTTCCAACTGAAATTGAAGCATTGGTAAAATGCTTCCTGAGCCATGCAGATAAGTAATGGGAAGCGATTGCATGGTATCTTCTAAAACATCGCCTTTGCTGTTGTACATAATATATCGCAACACAACTACACAATCTTTTGTTATCCGTTGCGTCATGATTTGTGCGTTGATTGATTACTGATAATCGTTTTATTTATATCAATTGTTCCATGCACAATGTTTGTTGTTACTTTTCCGCCTTTGTAAGTTACCGTTCCAAAGCCTGTTGCTGCAGAAAGAAAACAAACAAAATCGCCCACTTTAGAATTTACATATAATGTCTTGTCAACGGCATCATAACGCAAGCCTGTAAGCGCTTGCAACATACCATAACTGCTCATTGCCCGTGCATACCAATGGCCACATTCATACTCATTAAAAGGATTTCGCACCTTGCCATCGTATCTGTCACGGCAAAGTTTTACAATATCCAAACCTTCCTTTACATGTCCGCGTTCCATGAGGTGCGCAGCAACCTGGTATTCAATTCCTGTCCACACTTCATCGCTGTACACGAAAGGCAGCGACAGCTTTCCACCTTTGGGCCACGTGCACAAAAGCAAGCCGCCTTCATTGCTCAAAGCATAAGCAGGACGTTGTGGATTGGCGTGTTCTTTTAGTGAGGTTCGCAGATTATACTTATGAACTGAGAGCAAATGACTGCTTACTTTTTTTTCATCTACAAACGAAGGAAGCCCGCACATACTACCAATCCATGCTCCCAAAATTCCATCGCTCAAACAACCTTTTCCATATTGATATTTCGGTCCTTCCTGTTTTAAAATTTCAATAGCTTCGGCAGAATAATCACCGCCGAATGATTGCGCTTTAGCAGGGTTTTGCGCCTTTAAGTTTTTATATTCAATATCCTGGAAGAAATATTCTCCATCGAACAATTTTGTTTCAAGATACTCTTTGCCTTTGTTGTATAAATCTTCGTACTTACTCACATCTTTTCCCAGATGCTTTCCCATTAATATTGTTGCTGTTAATGCACCTAAGTAAAAGGAACTAATCATACCATCCGGCCCCCAAAATTCAATGTCGTAAGTATTATGATGCGGCTCTTCCACCACGCCTTTTCCGCGCGGATCCCATGTGCTGATGCAATAATCTATGCTGGTGATAACCACAGGATAAATCTTTCGCAGCCATTCATTATCGCCACTGATGCGCCAATCTCGATACACTTTCATGATGCCTCCGAGTTGACCATCAGATGCTGCATGGAAGTCATGTTTTAAGGGGCTAATCGGCATGTTTGCCCTGAATCCTTGATGACCTTCTTTATTCTGGTTTTCGCAAAACTCTGTATTGCGCAATGTTCTTTCCAAAGCAGGAAACAAATGAGGAATTGCTTGTGCATAATTCCATACATGCGTGCACGAACCATGACAGCAACCACCATCGTCGCCACAACCTTCCCAACTCCACAATCTGCCATCGTACTGCCGCAATACAGTTGGCGATTTAATGATGGTAAGATTCGCTGCCACAGCTTCCATTACTTCCGGCGGCAAGGTGCTGGCATAAAATGAATCTGAGAACAGCTTTGTTTTTGCCAATAAATCATCATAATGAAGTCGCCAGTAATCTGCCACTTCTTCTACGTTAGCAAAGCGGCTGCTATACCAAGGCGTATAGTTTGGCGATAGACTTTTCTTGCCATTTTTTACACCTAAATCTTCGGGCATGGTACAGCAGCCGCTATCAGGATGGCAATCATCTTTTAGAACAACATCGCCAATATGCAAATCGCTTTCGGGCACATACCAGACCGTCATTAGCCGGATTGTTTTCGTTGCACCGGGCGATAAAGAAAAGGGCACAAAAAGAGAAGCACCGGGCGCATCTTTTTCTACCGGTTCGGTAGCTCTTGTTTTGCCATCCCGCACCGTATTCCAGGCCATCGTAATAGGATCCCACCAACCACCGCGAAACCAACAGTGATCAACAACTGTGTTATCATCGTCCGTAAAAATGGCAAAACTGGCTTCTGCTTCCGGCTTATCTTTCAATGCTTCTTGCTTCAACCCAAAGCCATTCCTGGTGGCTGTAATCCTGTTAACAGCACCCTCTGTATTAATCAGAAAATTTTTAGAGTTGAATGAAAAAACAGCCTCAATTGTTTTTGTATCCCTGTTGGTAAATGAATATTCAATGGCGCCCGCCGGAAGACTGCTGTTGTCTTCATCTGTTGGTATAAAAGGACTCCAGGCTTTTAGTTCCACTTTCATCGGTATATCTGCATCCTGCAACTCTACTGTACCGAACGGGTAACGGGTAGTAAATTCTGCTTTGCTGAAGCGAGGTAAACCATAAGTAGTACCTGCAGCGCCATTTCCAGTTCCTCTTGCTCCGAACATCTTCCAGTCAGGAACCGCACCTTCTAACACTTTCACACCATTGGTTAATCCTTTGATGGCAATCGCGGCAAACAAGGAAGGCTCATTATAAATATCCGGTTTGTTGCGAATGCTCATGTGCGAGATAGCACCCGTGCCTTCTATACAAAACATACCAGCGCCTAAACCACCAATTGGAAACGCAAGCCTGTTCAGGTTTTCGCCATGATAAGGTGCATTGTATTTTCGTTTGGACAAATCGGCTTCGGAGGTTGGTTTGTTTTTGCCACTTTTTTTATCTTTCTCCTGTGCCTGTAGCAAACCCGTTGGTACTAAAGCTACGCCTGCGCCACCTACTACAATAGACTTTAAAAATGAACGTCGTTGATTAATATCTGCCATGATACATCCCGGTTTGATTTATTGCTTACTTACAGACAAAAACTTAGTGAAGAATACGTTGAAGGTAATTACCAACAATCAATGATGATATTGCAATACGCTGGCTCGGTTTTCACTGGCCAGTTCAGCTTTGCTGCTTCGTTTAATGGCATACCATCCGATGAACGCAAAACAAAACATCGGTATCATAAAGGCTGTTGGCATGCCTTTACTATCTGCAATTAACCCCATCAATGGTGGGCAGAATGCACCACCGGCAACAGCCATTACTAAGAAGGAAGCACCTTTTTTGGTAAGTGGCCCTAAATCTTTTATTCCTAAGGCAAAGATGGTAGGAAACATAACTGACATAAAGAAATAAGTAGAGAAAAGAGCCACGACAGAAAACCAGCCCAATCCCAAAATAACAATGCCAACCAATAGTGTATTGACAAAAGCATAAATCACCAGCAAGCGCTGTGGTGCTACAAACTTCATTAAATAAGAGCCGCTTAACCGCCCGATCCAAAACAATCCCATACCACCAATGGCAAGAATAATGGAAGCTGCCTGTTCAGGATTCTTTGGCATGAAGACACGGCCAAACACACCTAAGTGTTGCATTATACCTTGTACTGGTTTTTCTAAGTTGGGCACCGCTTCAGTTACATAATTAATGAAGAAGGAGTTAACACCCGTTTGTGCAGCAACATACAGGAACTGCGCAATAACGGCAATGATAAATGCCGGATGCTTCAACAAGTGCCTCATTGGAGGATCTTGCTCCGGCTCAGAAGCATTCTGTTGCTCAACCTCCGGGAGTTTGGTAAACAAGAACACAAGTGCCACGACAATAACGATACAACCGACAATCATGTAGGGCGTTACCATAGATGCAAACTTGTCTGCATTGCCATTGTTCTCTGAACCGAAAATAAAAAGCCCACCCATTAAAGGTCCTAATATCCAGCCAAGCCCATTGAAAGATTGTGAAATGTTGATACGCCTGGCCGCATAATTTTTCGGACCCAATACCGTAGAATAAGGATTAGCAGATGTTTCCAGACAGGCAAGTCCACAAGCAATGATAAACAAGGCAAGCAGGAACGGCGTAAACGACTCCAGCTTAGCTACCGGATAAAACAAAAAAGCGCCAAAAGCAAACAAGGATAATCCGATAATGATGCCGGTTTTATAGCCATACTTTTTGATGATCAGTCCGGCAGGAATTGCCATCACCAGGTAACCAATGTAAAGCGAAAACTGCACAAAGCCTGATTGCGCTTTGGTTACGTGCAGTATGTTTTGAAAATGTTTATCAAGCACATCCAGCAAGCCATGCGCAAAACCCCACAACAAAAACAAACTTGATATTAAAGCAAACGGAAAGATATAATTAGTGCCATCAGCAAGCCGTACAAGAGAAACAGATTTTTCTTTTTTCATAACAGGAAATTCGATACGAACATTTTATCGTTAGAAGTTTATCGCTTGTGTTATTTATACAAGGCACCATACGTTTGGCAGGCGCGATAATCGGAGCCCTCACTGTTGGTTCCGAAGGCATTCCAGGCCGAAGGCCTAAATATTCTTTCTTCTTCTACATTGTGCATACATACTGGGATGCGTAGCATAGACGCGAGTGTGATTAACTGGTGCCCAATATGTCCATACGAGATGGCGCCATGATTGGAACCCCAATGTGCCATTACGTTATATACATCTGTAAAAGCACCGGAACCGGTTAGGCAGGGAACAAACCATGTGGTTGGCCAGGTTTTATCAGTACGATCATCCAGTATATTGTGAACTTCATTGGGCAAGTCAATGGTTTCGCCTTCGGCAATTTGTAGCACAGGTCCTAATCCTCTTATCAAATTAACCCGACACATGGTAACAGGCATACCACCTTTGGTAACAAATTTTGATGAATAACCACCACCTCGGAAATAACCATTGTTAGCCGGATACCATGTTGTTGCACCGAGGCAGGCATTCGCTTCTTCTTCTCCAATTTCCCAAAAAGGTTTCATCACAGGTTTGCCTCCTTCGCTTTGTTGACCGCTTCCATCCAAAGTTGCAGAACCAGAGTTGATTAAATGAATGAAACCCTTTGCAGCAGCGCCTTCTACCTGCCATCCGGTTACTCGCCTTACAGCATCCGGGCTCCAATAGGTTCGTACATCAGCAAAGATTTGCGCCGTGTTGGTAAGTAGATATCCAAACAGCATACTAACGCCATTGCAGGCATCATTTTCAGTAGCTACTATATAAGGTGCACGAATGCCGTTCCAGTCAAAGGATGAGTTTAAGATGGCTTCAGAAAAATCACCGTTAGGTAAAAAGTCGGTCCATTGACGCTGTCCCTGAAAGCCAGAAACGATAGCATTATGACCAAACGATTCTTCACCAAATCCCTTTTCTTTTAAGTGCTTATTGCCAATCATCAGGTCGCGAATAATCATTGTCATCTTCACCACAAACTCCCAATGCTCATCTTTGGTTTTGCGCGAAAATTGTTTTTCTTTTGGATTAAAATCTTCTCCTTCCTTACAGTTTGTTTTTACCCATAAAATGGCCTTTTGAAATTCTTCTTCGTTATAAATTTTCTTTTCAATGCGCCGCAATACTTCAGAAGAATCAACATACTCATTTCGCATTCCCAAAAACTCTCTAAAGAAGTCGGGCACCACAATAGAACCCGCAATGCCCATACAAACTGAACCAATCGCCAGGTAAGATTTGCCACGCATAATAGCTACAGCAAGCCCGGCTCTGGCAAAAAGAAGTAATCTTTCTTTTACATCATCCGGAATGGTTTCATCTCCCAAATCCTGCACATCTCTTCCATAAATACCAAACGCGGGCAAACCAAACTGGTTGTGTGCCGCTAATGTAGCAGCAAGATATACCGCACCCGGCCGTTCAGTTCCGTTAAACCCCCAAATGGCTTTTGGCAACACCGGATTCATATCCATCGTTTCGCTTCCATAGCACCAGCATGGCGTTACAGAAAGGGAAACACCCACATTATTGGCTTCAAACTTTTTAGCACATTGTGCAGCTTCATAAACGCCACCAATGCAACTGTCAGCAATTATACATTGCACCGGAGAACCATCCGGGTAACGCAGTTGCGCTTCATATAAAGCTGCCACATTTTGCGCCATCTTCATTGTTGTTTCTTCCAATGATTCGCGTACGCCACCGAGACGTCCATCTATAATAGGGCGAATGCCAATTTTAGGATAAGAGTCCATATCTGATTTATAATTTTTGAATTATGAATTGCTAAGCCCGATTTGCTCTACAGATTAAGATTTAAGATAGCAATCCGACCCGGATTTGAAAATCATAAATCATCAATCCCGAATCTTCAGAAGGCTTGTTTGATTTCATCTAACGACACACCCAAAAGCTTTTGCGCAATAGTATTCAACGATGTTTCATCACCTGTAAAATGATACACAGAATGTTTATGAGAAATCGACTGTCCGGGCTTTAAAAAAGCTGCTGGTGATACGCTTTCTATTTCATAAAATGGCCCCATTTGCGAACCATCGGCAAGCGGTCCATCGTTATACGCATTTACGGCATCGCCGGAGAAAGAAGGCTTTGTTGTATTCCATTCCTGGTTTAAATATTTTGCAGAAGAATCAGGTTCAAACATGGTAACCGTCAACACCTTATTGTGAGAGTCGTAACTACCTAGCATCGGCTTTGCAAAGGAAGGTTTAATGCCTAACTTACCACGACTTTTGCCATCGGCTTTGAAAAGCAGTTTGTTGTCATCATGCTTCAACCGTTCATCTGGTATCTCCCCAAAATAGGTTGTAGTAGCAACATTAGTAAGGCTTTTGCCAGCAGAGTTTTTATGTGGAACAACAATCACAGTTGCAGGCGTTGTTTTTAGCATGTCAAGCATCCAGATACAAGGCATTCCGGTAGCTTCTGTCCATTCAATATTTCCTTTATTATACAACACATTGTTTGTTTCATATCCAACAGCTTTTACGTCATTGGGAAGTGTTAATCCAATATTTTTTTCAATGTCTTTGTTGCTTAAGATTGTAATGGTTCTGTCAACAGACATCTGTAGAGACGTGCCTTTGTAATTGGTAAGCTGCATGTCTTTGTGCATCGTTACCGCGTCGTCCTTTTTATTCGTAACCTGCCAGGTTTCTGAGTCAAAAGCTGCTGGTGTTTTCCAGTTAGCAAATTCCATTTTAGCTCCGGGTTGAAAGTACAAGGAAAACCTTCCACCTTCGGGCCCCAACCAAAAACGGTTTTCACCACCGTACGCATTCATGTGTGCATCAGGTGGGCCTGAAAACGCTTTGTAATTCACCCAACCAAAACTGAATCCTGAATCGCCGTCAGCAGTTGATGTAAATACTTTAGCCTGGTATTTTGGCGAAACGATAATCTTTGCTTTCTCGTCGTTTGATGTAAGCACAATTACACTGTCATGCTTTTTTAAAAACGCCAGGTCATATCCAAACGTTCCTTTTTGGGTAACCGTGTCATTTGTAGCAGAGCTTTCTTTTGACTGAGTGGTATTCTGACAGGAAGACATCATAAAAAGAATTAGAAACGAAGCAATGAAAATTCGATGTATCATAAATGGCAATTCGTTTTTTATTACCCACCTTGCGCAATAGTACAGGTGTGATTAACTGTCAAATCAACAAACTTAAACGCTTAAGCAATGTCGGAAAAAATTATTTTTTACTTTTTGATTTACTACCACAGCTCTCCCGAAGAATGACTTTTGCTTCTACTGTTACATCGGCGGTTCTTTTTGGTTTTGCCTTAATTCTTGCAATGGCAAGCTTTACCGCCTCTTTACCCATGTCTGATATAGATTGACTAATGTATGTTACCGGCGAATAAAAAAAATCAAACGCATCACTTTCATCGAACGATATGATGGCCAACTCATCCGGCACTTTAATGCCATATTGATTAATTTTTTTTAAACCAACTACGGCCAACGAATTGGTAGCAAACAGAAAAGCATCAACCTGCAACGGGCGCAGTAAAGGCTCCATTTTTTCAGCAATTTCTTTCTCCATATTCTGATACGATACCTCCAGCAACCATGCATTCTTATAACGGATATTGTTGTCTTTTAAAACCGCTTTGTAACCATCTTTACGTTGCTGCATATGCGTAAGTTTGGTGTCGTATGCTAACATCGCTATCCGGCTTCTATTATTGTTGATAAGCTTTTGTACAGCTTTCTCTGCTGCCATAAAGTTATTGATGTGTACACAGTCAACGTCTATACCCGGAAAGTAGCGGTCAATTAATATGATAGGCACATTCTTGTTTTTTAAATCAAGAATCTGCTTTTCAGTACCCGCGGTGGGTGCGATAATAAAAGCATCCACAAGTCTGTTTAAAAACACATCTATCAAATCCTGTTGCTTGTCCGCATCCTCATCGCTGCTTCCGAATATTACAACGTAATTGTGTTTCTTTGCTTCATCTTCAATAATTCTGGCAATGCCTGAAAAAAAAGGGTTTGAAATATCAGCCACAATCAAACCAATGGTATTGGTTTTACCACTCTGAAGGCTTTTCGCAATCATGTTGGGCTGATAATTTAATTCCGTTGCTTTTCTGCGTATTTTATCAGCCATTTCGGTACTGATTCTTGCCTCTTTATCTTTACCATTCAGTACGTAGGAAACCAGAGCTACAGAAACGCCTACATTTTGTGCAATATCTTTTAGTGCGATTTTTTTTGCCACGAATCAAATATAAGAGCTTAATCCTTTAAAAACTGATGCCATTTGTACAATCTGGTAGAAAGCAGTATTACCAATACAATAAGATAAATTCAAAACAAAATTGACTGCTTTGCAATAACTGTATTTTTCATCAGCAACACTGCTTCTATTCAATGCATTAATTAACTTCCAAATGATCTTTGTCGGGCAAAGCGGGGAAATGATTGTGCGGCTCTAATTGATACCAATACACCACCGAAGCAATATCATCCTGCAAGGGAAGATAGCGGCCTTCGCTTCGCCAACCTAATGCCTGTATGGTCACCTTCAAATTCTTGTCAAAACGTATTGGATCAGTAATATGCCAGCGATACATACCAAAACGTTGCGCAATACCATAATGCCCGTCTCCTTTTATTACCTGGGGTAAACCCGTATATGCTGTTGAAAATTCAGTATAATTTGTTTCTTCCACACCAGCTGCATTTCGCTTACGCGTATCGAAATCATAGGCTCCGCAGAAATAATCTTCGGTGCCCGTTCCGTTAATAGTTGGATTGTCTTTATCGTCATCCATAAAAAACTTAATCTCACCTTCTCCCCACCAGCCATTGTTGTGTGCGCCATAGGCGAGGTAGGTGCCTACATACTGACCTTTTCCAACAATACTATCGACTAAAACATAATCTTGCTTATAAGGCAATGGATTGGTTCTGCGGAACTGTGCATGGAAATAAGCCGCATCTTTTGGAACATCCGTTAACGTATAATCTACCTGGTAGTACAATACCATATCGTGCTCGTCAATGTTCTCCATCGTAATCCTGCATTTTTTCCGGAAAGGCATTGTCCAGTAACAATTGAACCCGCTGCCCGGATTGACACAAACAGCAAGAGAATTGAGATGAGAATACTGCCCCCAGCCCATTCCGAAAAAGTCACCAACGGGCACTTCTACAGAAGGTGTTGTTTCATCATCCCAATAAAAACGAAGAATGGAATAACGCCAGTTGCCGGTAGGTGTCATCCAGATATGTTTAATAGCTCCAGAGCCGGTTATTTCGGCAACCGTAAAGGTTGTATGTGCTTTGATTACCACACTAGGACTTACCTTCCAACCCTTGCCCAAATCACGTGACGCACCAGCGCCTGTACCGGTAGTTGCCATACCACCTTTGCCTTTCTCGCCATTGAAATTCTCTGGACTAATCGAGCGTGATTTCGCATCGGATGTCATGAACAGATTGTCCATACTCGTATTGAGTCCATCAGATTTTGTTTGTGCAAACGCCGTTGCGGCAAGCAAGCAGGCAGCAATAAAAAGCAGGTTCTTTTTTTTCATAAGAATAAATGGTTTATAAATGCAGAATTATTTTTGTTGTTAGCATGCAATTGTACAATCAATCAGGCAACATCAATAACCTATATTCTGCTTGTACACACCAAAAGAATAGTTCATTTGCGGTTGCGGAATTGGCATAAACTCATCGCGTCCGGCAGTGAAATGACCATCTTTCATCCATGGCCGGTTGCGTGGAAACTCCTTCGCAAAGTATGCATTCAGAGTAGGTTCTGCCATACCCCAACGAACAAGATCATACCATCGTACCCCTTCCATCGCAAACTCTAAGCGATCTTCCCACATCAAGGCTTTCAAGGCAAAATCGGGTGTCCAACTACAATTCACACCATCTATATACGATGCTATTTTATATGGCAATGTTGGCGAGCCGTCAGCAAACTTCAATCTGCCAACACTGCTTGCTGCACGTTGCCGAATCTGGTTTATAATGGGCAGCGCTTCTCCTTCCCTTCCCAACCTGATAAGTATTTCTGCCTTCTGCAATAATACTCTATCATAACGGATGGCAATTTCATTTTTTGAATTGAACATCCAGAAAAGATTCACAAGACCAGGACAATTGGATTCAACGTTTTCTTTTAATGAATTAAAATAGCCAAAATTATTCGGATCTCTTGCGCCACTGCTATCAAACAAAAGCTCTTGCTGATATTTCCAGGGCAAGCCCGGAATGGCAACGGTGTGACCGATACGTGGATCCCAATTATTGGTTGTGAAATAAGTTTCCTTATTGGTTATTTCTGCGTTATTAAAATTATCGAAAATAGGAACTCCGTTGGCATCTACGCGAAACGCATTTACCATATCATAAGATGCTTTATGAAAATCGCAGCAGCTAAAATAAGGCGGCCACCAAGGGGCATTTAATGGTGTACCACCATTTAAATTACCATTGGGCGTTCCGTCACTATGCGTGTATTGCCATTCAAAAATGGATTCAGGGGATTTATTATCGAAATCATATAAAAAGTTCTCTGCAAAATCCGGCGCGAGACTGTATTTTCCGCTGTTGATAATATCATCTGCGATGGGTAAGGCCTGAGTTAATGCTTGTTGATTAACACTTACCACCTGGTTCTGATTATTTTGTGGGTATGCCATCCACATCAACACGTCCAGCATTTCTGCTTCGGCAGCATATTTTGTTGGGCGACCCGCATCGGGTTGCGTTGCAGGCAACACACTTGCCGCGGCGGAAAAATCATCGTAGATGTGTTGCCACAAATACAAATCACTTTGCGCCGAATCAGGATGGTTGGGAATTTTTGCAATAGAATCGTTTGTTGCAGTTTCATCAAAATAAGGAATCCATTTATACCATTTTTTCAGGTCTGAAAATATATATCCTCTCAGGAAACGCATCTCTGCAATTCTTTCCTGCTTCAATGAATAGTCGGCGTCTTTAATAGTATTTAATGAACGCAATGCAGTATTGCATCGTGATATTCCCTCATATTCGCCATACCAGATACCATCGTTATTACCTGTGCTCGGTGTGTTCAGAGAAAACACTTCCCATTGATACCAGGGAAGCTGGTCGCCAATACCACCACCGCCTTTGTAAGAATCATCTGATTTAATATCAGCCAGCCAGGGTTCAAGTTTTTGGTTAAGGATGCCTTCGTGCGGTACCCACGCATAAGCTGCCAACACAAGCCCGTCAACATTATCGGGTGTGCTTACATTTTGTTCTGTAACTACACCTTGCGGTGTAGTATCTAAGTACTTCTGACAACTGGCTATTGAAAAAATAAGTACTGCTAACAGTATATATTTTGATCTTCTTTTCATTTTTATTCGTTTTGTTTTTACTGAAAAAATTAGAAGCCCACTTCTACACCCGCTTTAAAAACTTCAGGTCGTATGTAAGGGTTTGCATAGGATTGCCCATCCGGCGTTTCAGGATCAGGACCTGTAAATGCTTTGCTTTTAAACATAAGAAGGTTCTCAGCCATAACATAGATATAAAACTTCTCCATACCTACCCTTGTACGAAATGACTTGGGAAGATTATATCCTAACTGAAGATTTCTAAGTTTTAAATATTGTCCGGGTTCAATAAAGTAGGTAGATGTCCGGAGTTCATCATTGACATTGTTTAACGACAAAGCCGGAATGGTTGACTTGGTATTTGTGGGTGTCCATGCATCCAGTACGCGCGTTGGATGATTAAAGCCGTTCTGCACCCAAACATTCCAGAAATCACTGTACGTCTTCCAGCCGTCATATACATGAACACCGGCAGTGCCTTGCCAGAACATAGAAAGATCAAAGCTCTTATAAGTGAAGTTTAGAGAAAGACCATATTCATATCTGGGAACCGGACTTGCCAGACCATTAACATTTACTACCGCATTATTACTTATCCAGGTGCGATCATAATTATAGTCAATTACGCCATCCGGTTTACCGTTCGGACCTGAGATATCTTTATAACGGATTCTTCCTACGCCTTTACCTGGCTGGTTCGGACCCGCATCAACCTGTTGCTGGTTTTGATAAATTCCGTCAGTAATAAAACCATAATAAGCACCCCAGGGATGACCGGCAATACCATCACCTTTTTGAGCCGTGCCACCCCATGAATAAGTAACGCTTTGAGGAAGATCATTTACCACATTTGAATTGTAAGCGATATTACCACGAAGCTGGTAGCTGAAGTCTTTATTTATATTGCCATGATAAGCCAAACTGAGTTCAACCCCCTTATTTGTCATATCCGCTGAATTAATGTATTCAGCTGCACCTTCACCTAATGTTCCAAGATAAGGCGGTTGTATCAGCATTCCATTGGTGTATTTCCGATAAAAATCTAAAGAGCCCGAAATCTTTTGATTTAGAAAACCGAAGTCAAGACCAATATTCGTTTGGTTTGATGCTTCCCATCTTAAATCAGGATTGCCGGTTTGTACCCTATAATAACCGGAAGGCAAGCTACCGGTTTCCTGGCCGCTAATACCATAGGAGGTTAAGTTATAATTAGAGCCGAAATAGGTTTGTGCAGTCAATGAATTTATGTTGGCAAGACTGCCGTTTTTACCCCAGCTTGCCCTGATTTTTAAATCAGATAAGATTTTACTATTTACCAAAAAATCTTCCTGGCTTAAACGCCATCCCGCAGATAGAGCCGGAAACAAAGCAAACCTGTTGTTAAGACCAAACTTAGATGAGCCATCATAGCGTAATGAGCCAGACAACAGATACTTTGAATTGTACGAATAATTGAATTTTCCAAAATAAGACAGCAGCTTATATTGGTCGCCACTGCCACTCATTGACATGTTACCCGTACCTGTGCTTAAGTAGGCATAATCATAACTTTGAAAAGCAATGTTTTGCCTGTTTGCATCCATTGTTTCGGTTGCATATTTGTTCGCTTCCATACCACCCAACACATCAAGATTATGTTTGCCGGAGCTGAGTTTATATTCGAGTGTATTTGTAAGATCAAGTGTTGATTCACGCCAATACCATTGGTCAACACTGCTAATTGGGTTGAATTTGCCACCACCTTCCTGAAATGTGAATTGGATAGTTCGATGATAACCTTCCGTATAGATAAGACCTAATTGAGAGTGAAATGTAAAGTGTTTCATGAACATTACATTGGCATGAACATCACCATAAATTTTATTGAAGTTATCACCGTTATTTTTATTCAATGTAAGCTCTCTTACGGGGTTCCAATAATCATCCATGCCTAAAGCAACAGCCGATCCGCCCCAGCCACCATTTGTTGTATGAACGGGTATGATTGGCGGTTCTACCAATGCATCGTGCATTACATTTTGGTCATTTATATTCATGTGCGAAGCTTCCAGATTTTCACCGATTGTAAAATGATCGTTTATTACTTTATAATCAGTATTTACACGAGCTGTAAATCTCTTGAAACCAGTATAAATCTGCGTTCCTTCGTTCTCTAAATAGTTTAACGAAAACAAAGAAGTTGATTTCTCATTTCCCCCTGAAATAGTAAGCTGATGATTGTTTTGAATGCCTCTTTGCGAAATGGCATCTACCCAGTTTGTGTTACCAGCAATCATGGTAGAATCAGCATTTAAATTATGCCGGGGGGTTACTTTGTCCAAGACCGGAATTCCATTCGCATCTTTATGCCAGTTAAACGAATAGACTTGGGTGTAATTGTTAGGATCGTCACCAGGTGTATCATGACCATCATTCACAGCAGCCTGCCACAATGCTTGTCCATATTGCATTGTATTGAGCATTTGTGGCTTGTTATTAAAATCAGAGAACCCAACAGAACCGCTGTAGGATATTTTGGCTTTGCCTGCCTGTCCCTTTTTAGTTTGAATAAGAATTACGCCTGCACCACCTTGCGTTCCATAAATACTGGCAGAATAAGCATCTTTTAATATTTGCATGGAGGCAATGTTTTCAGGATCGATATCACGCAGGTTCATATAACTTGGTACTCCATCAATTACAATTAATGGACTGCCTCCATTAATTGATGTGAGCCCTCTGATCTGAATACTAACGTTACCGGCAGGGCTTCCGTCGGTCGCAATGTTCAAGCCAGGAACAACACCCTGCAAGGATTGCAGCACATTGGTGGTGCCATGGCTTTTATCCAAATCCTTTGGCGTAACAACAGCAACTGCACCTGTTAAGTCGGCCTTTTTCTGCGTCATGTAACCGGTAACAACTACCTCATTTAAAGTAGAAGCATCCTGCTCTTTTAGTGTAACATCAATTGTATTTGTAGCACCAATTTTTATCTCTTGTGGTAATCTGCCGAGGTAAGAAAATTCTAAGTTTTGGCCCCTGTTGGCGTGAATGGTAAAGTTGCCGTTCACATCGGTGCTAGTGCCTGCATTGGTTTCTTTTACTGTTACCGATACTCCGGCCAGCGGCTGCGATTTTTCATCGATGACTCTTCCGGTTACCGTTTGAGACTGCGCATAAAGTGAGGAGCAATAGACAATAAAAAAAGTAACCAGCCATACTGATAAGCAATGTGTTACCATGGGCTTTGCGAACCGACGAAATAGGGACAAGCGTTCCCTTGTCGTCATAAGGTGCTTTCTCATAACGTTGATGTATTTAATAAATAAAAGTTGACAAGATTAGATTAACATACTGCTTAAACGTTTCAGCAATGAACAAAAAAATTGAATTCACATATTTCTTCCTAATCCTTTTGATTCGCTAATCCGGTAGTTGATTATTAGTTAAGCCAGCCAGTCGCAATACATAAACATTTTATTCTCATAAACATTTATTACAGAAATAAGTATAGTACAAACTCTTTCTTTTATTGTAACCCGGCAAATTGCTGGCTCCTAAAAATGGCAATCATAAGTTATATCCTAAAGGCAAAACCAATCTTTCACAAATGTATAGCTTAAACCTTTAAGCAAACAAAAATTTTTTTCATTTTTTTTGAATTTGCGGTGAATTGAGGAAATAAAAAGTCCGAACCAAGTGATGGCTTTGGTTATCAAGTTATTTAAAAAAACTAATCAGGTGTTTCTAATAAGAGAATGATCGGCATGAAACATCAATGTATGTAGGCAAAAGAAAGCGAAGAATGGTGAAGTTTAAAACCAATGTGTCTGATTTATGTTTGTAAAAACAAACATCGTATGAGTAACACCGTTCCCGTACCGCGCTATACGTATGAAGATTATGCGCAGTGGAAAGAAGATTGAGAATTGATAGGCGGTTATCCTTATCAGTTGTTGCCTTCAGCAAAATGGAAGCACAATAATATGCAGGTCAACTTAATTTACCAGGTTAAAAATGAAATTAAAAACAATTGCGATTGTTTTGTCTTCACTGAATTGGATTGGAAAATAGACAAAGAGAATGTAGTTCGACCAGACCTAATGATTGTTTTTGGAGAAATGAAAAGTGATTATTTGGAGTTTCCACCCGTGCTGATTGTTGAAGTTATTTCGCAAAGCAGTGTACAAAAAGACCGAACTATAAAGTTTGAACTGTACCAGGAGCAAGGCGTAAAATATTACCTGATGACTGATTATACAAAAGAAACCGTAGAAGTATTTCAATTGATTGACAATAAGTATCGTAGCATAGAAATCAATCAGTTTGTGCTTACGAATAACTGCACTATCGAATTTGATTTTACCACAATTTTCAAAAAATAAAAAGCTGCTAATACAGGATTGCAGCTTTTTATTTTAAATCAAAAAAATGTGTTTCTACCCTTCAAACGAACTATAAAAATAAGGCGTCTTCGCTTCAAACTCTGCGCTGCATGTATCTACCATTTTATACACTCTTGTAATACCTAAGGCTTTTCTTTTTTCATACACTTCATCTTCTGTACAGCTATGTGTTAAGATGCGTGCAATCTGCTCATCGCCAAAACCGTTTTTCTTTGCTTCTTTTAAAAGATCAGCAGGTAAAGTATCTAACGAATAACGAGCAAGTTGTTTTTCAATGTTGCAAATGTTTTGGATTTGATAAATAAACCATCGATCAATGCCGGTTGCCTGCACAATAGTCTTCACAGTTACGCCCTGCATCAACGCATCTTTGATGCGAAAAATCCGATCCCACTTCGGTACGCGGATGTAATCAACAATCTCATCACTTTTCATCAAACTTTTACCATAATATCCTAACCCAACCGCTTCGTTTTCCAGACTCTGACAAGCTTTTTGAATGGCTTCAGTGAAGCTTCTTCCAATCGCCATTACCTCTCCCACGCTTTTCATTTGTAAACCCAATGTATCGTTGGCACCTTTGAATTTATCGAAATTCCAGCGCGGCACTTTTACAATTACATAATCGAGTGCCGGTTCAAAATAGGCAGATGTGGTTTGAGTGATTTGATTTTTTAATTCATCTAACGAATAACCAATCGCCAATTTTGCTGCAATCTTTGCAATGGGATAACCCGTCGCCTTGCTTGCCAGAGCCGAGGAACGGCTTACACGCGGATTAATTTCTACTGCAATCAATTCTTCTGTTTCGGGATTTTGAGCAAATTGCACATTGCAACCGCCCGAAAAATTGCCAAGGCTCCGCATCATCAGCATGGCTTTGTTGCGCATGTCCTGGAAAGCAGTATCACTTAATGTCATCGCGGGCGCAACGGTTATCGAATCACCGGTATGAATGCCCATCGGGTCAACATTTTCAACCGTGCAAATAATCACCACATTGTCTTTTTGATCTCGCAACAATTCCAGCTCAAATTCTTTCCATCCTAAAACCGCTTTTTCAACCAGAACTTCATGTATAGGCGAAGCTTCCAAGCCGCGTTTGAGAGCTTCATCCAGTTCGCTTTTATCATGAACAAAACCGCCGCCAGTTCCGCCTAATGTAAATGAAGGGCGAATCACCAACGGAAAGCCAATCTGTTGTGCAAATTCTTTCCCTTCTAAAAATGAATTGGCAACATGGCTTGGCGCTACGGCAATCCCGATTCTACCCATTAACTGCCTAAATTGCTCGCGATCTTCTGCCAAGTCAATCGCCGCCACATCCACACCAATCATCCGGCAATTGTATTTCTGCCAAATGCCCAGTTCATCGGCTTCTTTACAAAGGTTTAACGCTGTTTGCCCGCCCATGGTAGGCAGCACTGCGTCAATTTGGTTTTCTTCTAAAATCTGTTCAATACTTTCTACCGTAAGTGGCAACAAATACACTTTATCCGCCATCATCGGGTCGGTCATGATGGTTGCGGGATTGCTATTGATTAAAATAACTTTGATACCTTCTTCGCGAAGGCTGCGCGCAGCTTGTGAACCGGAATAATCAAACTCACAAGCCTGACCAATAATGATGGGACCGGAACCAACAATGAGAACGGTTTTGAGAGAACTATCTTTTGGCATAAAAACAAATTGCGCAAATGTAAGGCTGCAAAAGTAAAAGGAAAGGCGAATGATTTAATTTTGTTGAATGCTTACGAAAGAGCAACATATAAAATACTGGAAAGAAAGCGCGGATGAAGATTGGGAAACATCGAAAGTATTGTTGAATGGAAAGCGTTATGGCTTTTGTCTTTTTTCAATGCATCTTGTCATCGAAAAAATATTGAAAGCCATTTGGGTAAAAGAAAGCATTACCAACACACCACCATTTACGCACGATTTAATAAAATTGACGGAAGAATGCGAGATAGAATTGAGTTCGGAACAGCTTGACTTTTTAGTGATTATAAACAGTTGGAACATTCGCGGACGCTATCCCGATTTTACAAAAGCATTGCATCATCAAGCCACGCCGGAGTATGTGCAAAAACAAACGCAAAAAGTAGAAGCCATAAAAACATGGTTAGAAGAAAAAATATAGAGGCTGAAATCAAAGGTTGCTTGGCTGCGCTTGAAGAAAGCGGCTTTGCTGTGCAAAAAGCCATTTTATTTGGAAGCATGGCGAAGGGAAATCCGCACGAATACAGCGATATAGATTTGGCTGTGTGGAGTGAACAGTTCACAGACAATTATTTTAGCAATATAGAAAAAACAGCTTTTATAAAACGACAATTTAGCAACATTGAACTGCATCCGTTTACATTACACGAAACGGCTGATAATAATCCTTTTATCGAAGAAATAAATGCTACTGGTAAAGTGGTTTATGAAAGCTGAACACTAACAATCTTATACATACAATGCGTTTGTTTTTGCCCATTTTTTTATTGATTGCTACAAATGCTTTGTTTGCGCAAGACAGCGCAACCATAAATGAGATTAATGAATTAGTTGGACCGAAGTTTTATTTTGATACAGCAAATAATGATTATGGAGATGACTTTTATGTTATTGATAAAAGTAACAATAATCTAATTGTGTCTGCTTGGGATACAGGAATTGATAATACACGCCCTTTAAAGAAAATTTTTGTTTTAAGAATGAGTGATAAGAAATTAGCCATCATTGATACTTCTTCAACATTTGAAGTTGATGGAAGAGGACCGGACGTTCACATAAATACTGATACAATCATTATTGACCATGGCTGCCATGGATGTAGTGACTGGAACACTTATAAATTTAATAAGGAAGAACAAAAGTATCTGCTGGTTAGTTTAAAATATGTGGAAGTTATTAATAGCAATAATCCTCTTTACAACAACCTTGCAATCGGCGTTAGAAAGGAACGTTATAATGTAAACAAACAAGAACTTAGAATTGAAGTATGGAATGATGATGAAACCAAAATAAAAAGTAAAAAAATTAATTAAGAAGCCTTTACCTAAAAATTTTATTCCTGATTTAGCACATTACATAGATCCCAATGGAGACAACGGGAATGAAGAGATTTACGATAAAATATTTTGAACAACAATAAATTTAAGCCTCTTCCTACTTATCACAAAACGTCAACAAAAAAATTGTATCTTCTGTTGCGGCAATATAATAAGGCAAATGCCCATGAAACGAAATAATTTGCTGCTTACCAACCGTTGATGTTTCCTTTTCAATTTCAACATTCACACTACCACTTAAAACCTGTATCACACCCACTTTGCCTGATGGCTCAGGCGTGCTCATTTCGGCACCGTTGCGCAATGCTATCAGCACCACACTTACACCATGTGCTTTGAATAAAGTAATGGCGTTTCTATCATTTGTAAAATAAGCATCTTCCTCTGTAATTTGTTTGATATGAGCATTCAAATCAGACACAACAAGAGGTGCATTAATGATACGGTCGCCTTCCGGGCGATTGACAGTAGATTCATTGAATTTCTCTTTCATAAACAATTATAAAATGGCTGATGCAATTGCACCAGCCACGATTTAAGAAGTTGATTAATTAATGTTGCTTTTGTTCGGCTCTGTATTTGCCGTTTCAGTTCTTTTGTTATCAGCTTCCTTTTCAGATTTACTAATGTCATCTGTTTCCTCTGGTGTGCGCTGAAAGTCTCTGTCAGTAGGGTTATAGCCCTTCATCGCGTCTTTGGTAGGCTCGTTCACCTTTGTGTTTTTGTCTTCCATAACTGTACATTTTCAAATACAAAAACAATTATCAGACCAGAGGGAGATGTAAGATTGCTGATTTAAGATTTATGAACGAAAACAAACCTTAGACGTCAAAATCATAAATCCAAAATCAATCATCTACTTGTAATCATCGCTGTAATCATCTTCTTCAAAATTCATCTGACCTAAATTCATCATGCTGCCAATTAAATCTTTAAACTGAATCTTACCTTCAATCACTTTTTTGCTGATCATTGAATAAGCTGATAAACCGTGCAAAACAAATTCCATCAGCAGCGCATTTTCTTTTTCATTTGCGTTCGGAAAATACTTTTTGATGAAGCCGTATAAGCCGTCAACCTTATACAATGCAGCTATTTTTTCAGAATCTTTCATGTCAACAAAAAGGTCCACATGGTTGCCCGCATCAAACCAGCGCGTGATGGCTTTGTAAGGATTTTCTTCTTCTGCTTTTGCAGCCTGAGAAGGTTTGTTGGTATTGCGTTTCTTTTTGCTGGCTTCCGGGTTGGGAAAATAAGATAAGAACTGTGTGCGAATGGCTTTGTCCAATAAATTCACCGCCACCTGGTAAGGACCTTCCTGCTCGCCTTCATACACTAATTCTATCTTGCCTGTGATGGCAGGAATGATGCCCACCAAATCAGAGATCCAGACCTGAGTATTTTTTTCATTGTGAATGATGGCTCTGCGCTCGGCGCTGCTCACCGCATTTTCAAATGCGGCAATAGTAAGCCTCGCACTCACGCCGCTTTTCTTATCGACATATTCGTTACTACGGGCTTCAAAAGCCACCTGCTCGATGAGGCGTTTTATCAAATCGCTCACTGCCACTTTTTGTTTTTGTTCATCTAATACATCTGCCTCCTGTTCGGTAATGGAAAGCGAAGTTTCAATGTCTTTCGGATAGTGCGTGAGAATCTGGCTTTCGATGCGGTCTTTCAAAGGTGTAACAATCGCGCCGCGGTTGGTATAATCTTCCGGATTTGCGGTAAAAACAAACAGGATGTCTAACGGCATTCTTAATTTAAAACCACGAATTTGTATATCGCCTTCCTGCAAAATATTGAATAGCGCCACCTGGATGCGCGCCTGTAAATCGGGCAACTCGTTAATAACAAAAATGCCTCTGTTGCTGCGCGGAATGATGCCGTAATGAATCACTCTTTCATCGGCAAAAGAAAGCCGCAGGTTAGCTGCTTTGATGGGGTCAATATCACCAATTAAATCGGCAACACTTACATCGGGCGTGGCCAGCTTTTCGCCATAGCGTTCGCTTTTGTGCACCCATTCAATGGATGTATTATCTCCGTGTTCTGAAATTTGATCTTTTGCAAATTTACTAAGTGGTTTTAAAGGATCATCGTTCACTTCGCTACCTGCAACCACCGGAATGTATTCGTCCAGCAAATCGGTCATTTGCCTTGCCATACGCGTTTTTGCTTGTCCGCGCAAGCCCAAAAATAAAATATTATGACGGCTTAATAACGCTCTTTCCGTGTCGGGAATCACGGTATCTTCATAACCCATGATGCCGGTAAATGGGTTTTCTTTTGCCCGAATTTTTACAATGAGATTCTCTCTTATTTCTTCTTTAACGCTCTTCGGTTTGTAACCGCTCTTTTTCAATTCGCCTAACGTTTTTATATTTTGTTTGTTCATTTGATTGTTTAATTATTTCTGCCACGAAGGCAATAAGGCACAAAGTTTAAATGATAAATCTTTTGATGCCATCTTTAATTAATACCGTATTAAAGTTGATAAGAAAACTGATTGATAAATTGGTTAGTTTTAAATGACTTAATAGCTGTGCTTGCCAAACAGGATTAATGTTATCAACTGCTCTCAGTTCGCAGATAATTTTGTTTTCCATTAAAACATCTAATTGTAATCCTTCATCAAAAATTAAATTGTCATACTTTATCGGAATGCAAACTTGTCTCTGAAAGATATATTTTTCTTATTTAGCTCATAACAGAAACAAGCTTCATAAATTTTTTCCAGCAATCCCGCACCTAACTGTTTGTGAACCTTGAAAGCGCAATCCACAATTTCTTTTGCCAACCATTCTTCATATTCTGAAATCATAAGATTGGGATTTGCCACGAAGGCACGAAACCACAAAATAAATATTGTATTGAAGTAAACTTAGTGCCTTTGCGTCTTCGTGGCAGAAAAAAATTAATACACCGTTTTTCTTTTTCCGCTTTCAAAGTCTTTGAAAATAAATGCGCCCAATTTATCCAGCGATGCAAAGAAAGCCTTGCCATTGTTCATCTCTGTAAATTCGGTTACAAACTTTTGCAAATACGGATCAGAAGCAATCATAAACGTAGTAATCGGTATCTTCAGTTTCTTGCATTGCGCCGCTAAGTTGATGCATCGGTTCACCACTTTTCTGTCCAGCCCAAAACTGTTTTTATAATATTGCTTGCCTATTTTTAAACAGGTTGGCTTGCCATCGGTAATCATAAAAATTTGCTTGTTCGCATTCTTTCTTCTGCGCAAAATATCCATCGCCAGTTCCAATCCCGCAACCGTATTGGTGTGGTAAGGCCCTACCTGTAAATAAGGCAAATCTTTTACTTCAATAGGCCACGCATCATTGCCAAAAACAACAATGTCCAAAGTGTCTTTCGGATATTTTGTTTGAATCAGTTCGCTCAGCGCCATCGCCACTTTCTTCGCCGGTGTAATGCGGTCTTCGCCATACAAAATCATCGAGTGCGAAATATCAATCATCAGCACGGTAGAAGTTTGCGATTTAAAATCGGTTTCATGAATTTGCAAGTCATCTTCGCGCATCGTAAAGCTCTCTACGCCATGATTAATTTGCGCATTGCGAATGCTTTCCGTAAAGTCAATTTGCTCCAGCATATCACCAAACTGAAACGGGCGGTAATCGGGACTGATTTCATCGCCTTGCCCTGGCTTGTGTGTAGTGTGATCGCCGCTTTTTGTTTTCTTCAGTTTTCCAAAAATTTCCTCCAAACTTTTCTTGCGGATGCTTTGTTCGCTCTTGGCAGTAATTTCAATTTTGCCTTTCTCGTTGTCCTCGGTCAGGTAGCCTTTTTCTTTCATTTCTTCAATGAAATCTCCCATGCCATATTCGTCATTTGTAAGGCCATATTGCTTATCAAGTTGGTTCATCCATTGCATCGCTTCTGCCACATCACCGCTGGTGTAAATAAGCATCTGCATGAACAAATCGAGAAGTTGCTCAAAGCGCGTCTTCCCCTTCTCGTTCGGGTCAAATTTTACAAATCGGTTTCCAATCATAAAGTGTAAGTTACAACAAAGGAAAATACAAACTTTATTAAAGGAAAGTTATTGTGTTTTGGTGAGCGTGAATAGTGAGTAGTCAGAATTTGGGCAAAAACAAAAGATACAAAATACAGTTTTATGTTACGAGCGGTGGAAACTCCGATGTATCTTTCGTTGCGCCTGCCTGCCGGTAGGCAGGTCGCACTCTTCAACGTTCTGAAATGAATTGAGCCAGTCGCATGCGTCATTGCGAGGCACGAAGCAATCTGTGAACAGCAAAATAAACCAGTCAATGAGTTGTAAATAGTGAGTAAACTGAAATCATCCGTTCACTACTTACAAGCAACATTTGCTTTATAACACAGATTGCTTCGTGCCTCGCAATGACGCGTGTAAGTACCATCCTTTACTTTTGCACTTATTTTATGAAACACCTTATCATCGTTTTCGTTTTGCTCATTTTTACAACAAAAACAAACAGCCAGTCTATTCAGTTCGAGCCTATTTCATGGCAACAGGCGTTGGCAAAAGCAAAGCGCGAAAACAAAATGCTCTTTGTTGAAATGTACACCAACTGGTGTGTTTACTGCAAGAAAATGGAGCAAACCGTTTTTACAAATAGTGAAGCCGGAGATTTTTACAACAAGCATTTTATTAATGTGCGATACAACGCCCAGCAAAGCGATGGAATTCAAATTCACAAAAGTTATGCTCTGCCTGGCTTACCCACATTTTTATACTTGGATGCCAATGGCATTGCCATTTTAAAAACCGCCGGTTATCAGGAGAAAGAAACTTTCATTCACAATGGCGATTCTGCTTTGATTTTACAGCAAAACAAAACGTCTGTTTTGAAACAAAAGGCTTCAAATCAGGAGTAATTATTTTCTTTATTTTTTGTACCTGTTTAGAGGCCTATTTCTGTGCCGAGTTTTTGCTGTTTTAAATTGTAAGTGATAAATCGCTCTCTTACCTTCGCGCGCATGAAAACAGCATTGATATTTGATATGAACGGAACAATGGTGGATGACATGAGCTATCATGCGGAAGCCTGGCGCACCATGATTAACGGCGAATTGAAAGGCAATCTTTCACCCGAAGAAGTAAAGCGCGAAATGTATGGTAAAAATGAAGAAGTGCTGGAACGAATATTCGGCAAAAACAAATTCAGTGTGGAAGAAACGAGCCGCATTTCAATGCAAAAGGAAAGAACTTATCAAGAGGCGTTTCGCCCTCATTTAACACTGATTGAAGGCTTGCCCCAGTTTCTCCAAAAAGCGTATCAGCACAACATTCCAATGGCAATTGGTACGGCTGCTATTCCGTTCAATATTGATTTTGTTTTGGACAATTTGAATTTGCGGCATTATTTCAAAGCTATCATCAGCGCAGATGATGTGGAGAAGAGCAAGCCGCATCCCGAAACGTTTTTAAAAGCTGCCTCTGCATTGGATGTAAAGCCCGATGATTGCATTGTGTTTGAAGATTCGCCGAAAGGCATAGAAACCGCACTGAATGCAGGTATGCGGGCAATCGCAATCACTACGATGCACAATAAAGAAGACTTCAAACAATACAACAACATTCTTCTTTTTATAGAAGATTATAAAGATGAAAAATTACAGCAATTGATTTTTGGATAGCCATTCATCATTCGCTTTGTGTTATTGATTGGGCACTATCGCATTCATCGGGAAATATTCGTATTGGTTCAGTTGCGAAGCAGGATCTTCTTTAATAAACAACTTCACTTCTTCTTCATCAGCTACTTTTACAATACCCAATCCGTAAGGCGCCTGCGGATGAAGTACAGGACCAAAAACAATTACTTTTCCTTCGTTCATTTTTTGTTTCCAATATACAACATGTTGTTGCATAATTTGCCTTTCTTCGGCTGACATGGTATAAGCAAAATCGGAGCGACAAGGCAACAATTGAAGCAGAAAATATTGAGCGGACATAAGCAATAGTGTTTGCTGCAAAGATGATGGCAAAGAAAGAATGATACAATTAAATGCTTGCATTTTTCTGTTTAGAATCATAAACATAATGCAACCCATCGTTCTGCAAGACTTGTCCCGATGAATCGGGATGCCGCCGTTTGGTTTTGTGCATATTTGATGATCATTCGAAAGTTCCGAACCTTTAAAAGATTCGGAACTTTTTACTTCATCATTCAATCATCAGACCTGCCTGTCGGCAGACAGGTTCCGTACAAAGCCCTCTAAGGACACGCAGGCGCGAGCCCGTGTAAGGGCATCCGCTAAAGCGAGCCAAAATTTGTGGAATGACGGCGGCATCATTTCATAAAAAATGAGCAAAAACAAAACAGCCGCAAACTCAATGTCTGCGGCTGTTTTTTGTAAACTCGTATCTTGTTTCTTGCTTCCTTTATTGTTTAGGCGGAGCACTTTGCTGTTGCTGGTGTTGCTGCTGGCGCTGCATCTGTTCCTGCAGTTGCTTCATTTGTTCGGGTGTTAAACTGTTCATGCCATTGGCACCAGGACCACCTTGCGGTTGTGGTGGCGTGGCCTTCACATCTTTTATTTCAATGTCAAAAATCAAATTGGAATAGGGTGGAATGTCTCCACCATTTCCACGCATTCCATAACCTAACGTGCTGGGAACATAAATTTTGCCTTTAGAACCTTTGGAGAAATAAGGCAGGGCTTCTTCCCAGGCTGGTATTACTCTGCCCTGACCTACAGCTACT
Organism: Ilyomonas sp.; assembly: GCA_965277535.1. Lineage (GTDB taxonomy): Bacteria > Bacteroidota > Bacteroidia > Chitinophagales > Chitinophagaceae > Ilyomonas. The sequence continues at coordinate 1,051,712 of OZ255825.1, forward strand.
TCAATCGGGTCGGTATGATGCTTTGAGCTATCCATATTGGTGTCGAACACTTTACCGCCATCCTGTAAATAACCTTTGTACATGATTACAGCAGTTTTCCCTGAATCGGCTTTCATGCTGGCATCGCCTGGCTGGTCAATTTCTACAAAAGCACCATTTTTTGTTTTTATCGCTTTTATACCTTTCTTGTTGATGTAATCCTGCAAAGCAGCTGTTTCATTGTTTTTAAAGTTGGCTGTTTCAGCATCAAAATCAGCTTTGATGTCGTCTTCTTTTGCAAAGGTTTTCAACACTGTAAACCTTCCTTTAATTTGCCCGTTGCGGGTAAACACTTTGTTATAATCGGGTATCAAACCCAACTTTTTTAAAGTGTCAATGCTCAGGCTAAATTCAACGCTGTCGCCAACTTTAACCAGGGGCATAATTTCAAAAAACGAATATTTTACCTGTGCGCCGGTGTCAACCTTGCCGTAGCCGGGAAATTTGCCGTAGGTAGTGTTTAAAGTAGAATCTTTGGGCATAAGCTTAAACGCTACATTAAACTTTACAAACTGGCCCGTTTTAACAGGTGCACCGCCTTTAGTGGAGGCAACCCGATACACGAGGCCCGATGGCGTTTTATCGTAATTGGCTTTACAAGCTACGGTGGAAAGCAGGGCAATGCAAGCCGCTGCAAAAAGAGAATGTTTCATTTGTTGTTATTGTAATTGCGCCTCGTATTCCTGAAGCACGGTTTTAAATTTCTGTACATTGTTATCAAGTGTATCGCTGCTTCTGCCACCGGCTGCATTTTTATGCCCGCCGCCTTCAAAATGCTGCCGCGCAAACTGGCTTACATCAAAATCGCCTTTGCTGCGAAAACTCCAGCGGCGCTCTTCTTCACGGTCAACGAGCAAAGCGCCAAACTTAATGCCTTCAATAGAAAGCAGGTAATTCACCAAACCTTCGGTATCGCCGGTTTTAATGTCGAACATTTTAGTATCGCTTCTTGGGATTGCCATTATAGCAGTATTGTATTCGTATAAAACATCCAGACGGTTCAATAACGAATTGCCAACAAACCGAAGACGGTTTTCTAAAAAATTATCAAAAATGTGTTCATGAATGGGTGTATGATCTAATCCAAGCTCTTTAAAATGTGCCACCATCTGATGCACTGAAGCGGTAGTAGAAGGAAAACGAAACGAGCCGGTATCAGTCATCACGCCAGTGTACAAACAAGTAGCAACATCGAGGTTAATGTTTGCCGTGTGCCCCGATTCTACAATAAAATCGTACACCATTTCGCTGGTCGAGCTTTTGTAGGGATTGGAAATTCCGTAGGTAAACTGGCTTTCTTCAGGCTGCTCGTGATGGTCAATCAACACCTTTGTAGCGCCGCTCTGCAGCAACAGATGCTGCAGGTTTTTGGTGCGATACATCACATTAAAATCAAGGCAAATAATAAGAGAAGCCTCGCTTACAATTTGTGTAACCTTATCGCGATAGCTTTCAAAATCAATCGCGTATTTACAACCGGGCATCCATTGTAAAAAATCTGCCCAGTTGGTAGGCGAAACAACCGTTGCCTTATGCCCAAGATGGGTGAGAAAATGATACATGCCCAGTGCCGAACCCATGGCATCGCCATCGGGCTTCTGGTGCATGGTGATAACCACATTTTGAGGTTTAAGCAAAAGAGGATAGAACGATGTGATTGGCTGCATAGAAACGGGCGCAAAATTGGGGGTTTGCCACCATTTGCTCAAATAATATTTCGTTATAAGATGTGATTGTTGCAACTGGTGTACATAAAATAATCATATTCATTAGATTTGCAAGCATCAGAACAATAGAATATTTATACTATATCTGCGGGGATTTACAATAAACTTTTTACCCGAAACATCATTTTTTGGATGCCTTTAAATCGTGTTCCAATAATTGTGTAACCTTGCAGCAACATTAAATATACTGCTTTGAAGAAAGTACACCGAATTGTTTTGGCAATGATGGCTGCTTTTGTTTTTGCTTCTTCTTTTGCGCAGGACAACATTGCGCTGAAAGAAAGCCAACTGATGTACATAAATCAAGTGTACCGAAACGACAGCATTGCACACACAGCATGGAAGCCGGTATTGCTCACTGATAGTGTTGTTAAGCCATCGCAACATAGCTGGCTGCGGCGCAAATTTTTTGAAGAACATTTATTAAGCGTACAACAGCCAGGCTTTAACCTGTATGGAGATATTGTTGTTGATGAACATATTGGCTACGACTCGCGCGCCGTTAGCCCACCCAACCCTAGTCCACAGGTGTATCATGCGCCAATGATGAACACGCGCGGCTACGAAGTGCATGGCAATATCGGCAGCCAATTTTATTTTGAAACGAATTTTTATGAAAACCAGGGGCGTTTTCCTGGTTATTTAGACAGCTTGGTAAGAGTTACACAGGTAATACCACACCAGGCCAATTATAAAAATGCTTTGGGCGATGGACCTGGTTTCGATTTTAATTATTCTTCCGCTCGTTTGGTTTACACCCCCAACAAACATTTGTTGTTTGATTTGGGATACAATCAAAATTTTATCGGCGATGGTTATCGCTCCCTCTTTCTTTCTGATTGGTCAATCAATTATCCTTATTTCCGTGCAGCCATTACATTTGGCAAACTACAATATTCGGTAATGTGGTCGGAGTATCTTACCGCCATCAATCCTTTAAATCAAATTGCCAATTCTCCTTATTATGCATACGGCTATTCGCACAAATGGGCGCAAACGTATTTGTTAGATTATGCCATCACCAAAAAGTTTTCTGCCGGTTTGTTTGAATCGGTAGTATGGAGCGGCAGTAACATTAATCTCAACAGTGAGATTGATGCAACGTATGCAAGCCCTATCATTTTTGCGCATTCCGGCAAATCGAAAAGCGGCATTGATAACAATGAATTGATTGGTTTGAATTTAAAATATAACATCTTACCAAAAGCGAATATCTACAGCCAATTAGCGCTTGACAAAACGGGCAGCGATGTAAACAATCGTTATGGTGTGCAAGCCGGTGTTCGCTTCTGGGATTTTTTGAAAGTTGCTAATTGGAACGCGGTGCTTGAATTCAACACCGTGAGACCTTACACTTACAGTTCTACAGATATTCATGCAGTGTATGGTCATGCGAATTTACCGTTGGCGCATCCTTTGGGTGCTAACTTCCGCGAAGTGGTTGGTGTTACTGATTTTACTTACAAAAAATGGTGGTTTCGTATTGAAGCGTTCATTGCACAGCAAGGGTTGGATTCGGCAAACAGAGGGGTGAACTTTGGAAGCAATATTTTTAATAGCAATAACAATTATCCATCTGGAAACATTACCACAACAGGAGGTATCAAAACAAATATTTATTATGGCGATTTGCGCATTGCTTATGTATTGAACCCAAAAACAAACCTACGTTTGGAAACGGGTTTCACGTATCGAAGGGAAAGCAATGTGACTAAAGTTTTTGAAGACAAATATGCGTACATCGGCGTGCGCATGTCGTTCAGAAATCTTGTTTACGACTTTTAATTGAGCAACCTATTTTATAAAAACTATTTCATGCGCAGCTATCTTTTTATCCTTTTGTTTTTGTCTATTTTTTTCAAACTCAATGCACAGCAAATACCGCTGAACGAAGCTGTGCAAAACCGTTTGAACCAGCTCATTATTACTTCTGACACATCCATATTCACTGGATTTCGTGGCATGAATTGGTTAGAGCTTCAACAACTGAACAAGTTGCAAAAAACCGATTTGATTGACAGTGCTTTTGGAATATCACCATCACAAAGCGGTGGTTATTTTTTAAAAAATTTAGCGACAGATAACTGGATAAAATTGGGCAAAAACAAAAGCGTTGTTACGGTTGATCCCTACGTTGAATTTGGTATTGGAAAAAGCAACCAAAAAAACAATGCTTTGGTAAGCGGAGCTGGTGGCTTGCGGGTGCAGGCCGTTATCAACAACAAGTTTTCTTTTGATGCGAGTTGGGTTGATTACAGCCAGCAGTTTCCTTCATATGTTGACAGCTTAATTTATAACAAACAAAACATTGTGCCCGGCAATAACGTAGCAACATTATATGAAAACCAGCGATGGATTTATAACAACGCCAGCTTTAATTTCACGTATCTTCCTTCTAAACATTTTTTGATTTCCGCCGGTTATGGTAAGCAGTTTTTAGGCGATGGATACAGAAGCTTGCAGTTGTCAGACAACTCATTCAATTATCCTTACGTGCGTTTGCAAGCCCGCTTTTGGAAGCTGACTTACAATGTGTTGTACAATGAATACGAAAACAAACTTTGGTATCTGGTGAATGGTAGGTCGCAAAAAAAGTTTAGTGTAATGCATGAGTTAGGGATAAATGTTTCCAATAAATTTCAGTTTGCGCTTTATGACGAAGTTACTTCTATTGCAAAAGACACTAGCTTTAACCGTGGCTTCGACGTTACTTATTTAAATCCGCTGATTTTTATACGCCCGCTGGAGTTTTCTATTGGCTCGCCCGACAATGCCATGATTGGTTTTCACTTCAAATACAATGTTTATAAAAAGGGATTTTTGTATGGCCAGCTTGCGCTGGACGATCTGGCTTTGCAGCTATCGCTTCAAAATCATGCGCAACATTACGCCAACAAATACGCACTTCAGCTTGGGCTTTGGAACAATGATTTATTTGGTGTGAAAAATTTGAGCTGGCGCCTCGAATGGAATGGCGTGCGACCTTATACTTACGGGCATGGTGTGGGCAACAATGTAGCTTTAAATTACTCGCATTATTATCAGTCGTTAACAGATCCACTGGGTGCTAATTTCCATGAGTTTATTTCGTATTTTAATTATAATAACAAGCGTTGGTATGGCAGTTTAGAAACTATGTTTGCCATTCGTGGTGAAGGCGATGCAAAACCCGGCGTACCTGCCGGCGATAATATTTTTGAAAACCAGAGTTCACTGGGTGCAAATGGCACTTACGGAAGCTTTACCTTGCAGGGCAGTCAGCATTATTTTTTTTACAATCAGTTGTCAGCGGGCTATTTACTCAATCCTAAAAACAGGCTGAGCATTGAAGCCAATGCAATTTATCATCGCCGCACGGGAGAAGATGTTCATCAATCTGAAGCCATATTTTCCATTGGCATTAAAACGGGTTTGTTCAATACGTATTTTGATTATTAGTTTTTTACCGCAGAGAGACGGTAAGACATGAAGTTTGGTTTTGCCCATTTTCTTTGCGCTTTAGTGTCTTAGCGGTGAACATTCAATACAGCTCTTTGTCTTCTTTTTCCTCCCATTCATTAAATACGATTATAGCCAACTCGCGACCCATATTTTCTGATGGCAGCGAGCGTTCCTGAACGGGTTTTGCCAGTTCTTTGTAAATGGCTTCGTCATCAAAACCAATGCGGGCAGCATCAGCAGAAGTATTGGCATAGTAAACCTTTTTAATTCTTGCCCAATAAATGGCTGAGAGGCACATAGAGCAAGGCTCGCAGGATGTGTACAATTCACAGCCATCCAATGTATTTGTTTGAAGGTTAGCGCAGGCATCGCGGATGGCAATAATTTCAGCGTGGGCGGTTGGGTCGTTGTTTACAAACACTTTGTTATTGCCTCGTCCTATTACTTTACCTTCTTTTACAATCACGCAGCCAAAGGGTCCGCCTTCTCTATTGTGCATTCCGAAGGAAGACAGTTCTACCGCTTGTTGCATGAAATGGAGTTGCTCGTTCATTTTTGTTCTTGTTGAATGTTAGCCCATAGATGACAGACAAAGAAACAAACAGATTACATGCAACTTTCTATCTGTCAACTAACAACCGTCATCTTAATTATGCACTTCTAAACGCCCACTTCATCATTTGCGCCCAGCTTGGTTTTTTGCCATATAATAAAATGCCGGTACGATAAATTTTACCAGCCAGCCAGGTGGTAAATAAAAAGCCGCCAATCAGGCTCAACATACTGGCTGCTAACTGCCAGTAAGGAACCACATCAGGCACGCCATAGGCAAGCCTTGCCATCATTACCATAGAAGAACTAAACGGAATGATGCTGCACCAAACTGCCAATGATGAATTGGGGTTTTGCACTGCCATGTTCATAATAAAGAATGAAAAAATAATGGGCATAGTGATAGGCAGCGTAAGGCTTTGCGAGCTTTGTACATCTTCAACCACGCTGCCAATGGCAGCAAACAAAGCTGCATAAAACAAATAACCGCCTAAGAAATAAAAAGCAAAACAAACCACCAGCAAACCAACCTGTATGTTTCCGGTAATACTGCTGATACTGCTAAGTGCGTGAGAAGCTTCATCATTTGTTATTCCGGCGCCACCGCCTGGCATTGAACCGCCGTGTTGCTGCGCCTGCTGTACGGCATGTAAGGTATGAGAAGACATAAACAGGGGCAATAAATTCACAACGCCAATGATCAAAACTACCCAAATCAAAAACTGGGTAAGTCCTACCGCGCCGATACCGATAATTTTACCTGCCATCAGTTGAAAAGGTCTTACGCTTGAAACGATGACTTCAGCAATACGGTTTGTTTTTTCTTCCATAACACCGCGCATTACCATCATGCCATAGATGAACATAGTAATGTAAATCAAAAAGCCACACACATAACCCACCAGTTTTGCAATGTCGCGCTTGTCATCGCTGGTGTTATTACCAATGCTTGTATGCGTAGTTAATGTTGCCGCTTGCGATTGCTGATGGATAGAATCCAGCGTGCTTTTTTGAATGCCTGCATCCTGAAGCAACTTATTTTCAATCACCTCATTCACTTTATTTTTTATGTCGTTCTTAGCAGTTGAACTGATGGGGTCTTTTGAGTAAATAACATAGTTGTCCTTTCTCTCCGCATTAAATGAAGGAATGTAAAGCAAAGCATCGTAGCCTTTTGCAGCATAATTGCTTGTATCTACACCCGGAACAAAACGAAACGTAACGGCATCGGTGCTTTGTAGATTGTTGGTAAAAACACTACTGTTATCCTGCACCGCTACCTTGCTGTTTTTAATAGCATCTTTAATGGATAAATAAGTCGTACCGCCAATTAATAAACCAAAAAGGAGAGGCACTAATAAAGTGGTAATTACAAACGTACGGTTGCGAACACGAGTGAGATATTCTCTTTGAATGATGAGTCCGATTTTATTCATAAAAAGTTAGTGTTTATAAAGATGTGGAGGCAACAGATTGAAAGGAGCGCGTAGTAGCTTTTGTACCTTCTACTTCGCGGATAAAAATCTCGTTGAGCGATGGTAAAATTTCATTGAACGATTCTATCAGGCTGCCCTGTTGAATGAAATATTGCAGCACATCGTTGCTGTTGTAGCCTTCGTTTATTTTTACCGTAAATTTATTGTCGGTTTGACCTACTATTTCAAAAGCATTACTTGTTAAAGAGGCGGGTAATGTGGTGAGTTGAACGCTAAATAAGTTCTCTTTAAATTCCTGCTTGATGCCTTTTACTGTGCCATCTAAAATTTTATGCCCCAGGTTCACCAGCACAATATGATTGCAGATTTCTTCTACCTGCTCCATACGGTGTGTGCTGAAAATAATGGTACTTCCCTGCTGTGCGAGTTTAAAAATTTCATCTTTAATTAAGTTGGCGTTCAGTGGATCTAAACCGCTAAATGGTTCATCCAAAATAATGAGCTTCGGTTGATGTAAAACGGTAGTTACAAACTGCAATTTCTGACTCATACCTTTGCTTAAATCTTCTATTTTTTTGTTCCACCAGCTTTGCATTTCCAGCTTCTCAAACCAGTATTTTATTTTCTGCATCGCATCGCTTTTACTCAATCCTTTTAGCTGTGCGAGATACAAAGCCTGTTCACCAATTTTCATCTTTTTGTACAAGCCGCGTTCTTCGGGCATGTAGCCAATTTTTGCAATGTCGTTCGTCGGGTCGAAGCGCTTGCCATCAAAGGTTATCGTGCCTTCATCGGGATAAAAAATGCCGGTTATCATGCGCAGCAGCGTGGTTTTACCAGCCCCGTTTGGACCCAACAAACCAAAGATGCTTCCTTGCTCTATTGAGAAGCTAATGCCGTCAACTGCTTTTTGTGTGGAGTAATATTTCTTCAGATTGTCCAATTGAAGAATCGTCATAAGTATTGTTTTCGTTGTTCAAATATAGCAGGGATTTGGGGAGATTTTGAAAGATGTCTGAACTGGGATGAATGAGATGTTTGAGATTTGTGGGACAGGGATGAAGTAAGAAGTTTGTTTTTGCCACAATATTCAATCTTATTGATTCAATATTCAATTTCATCAATATCCCAATCATCTCATTCATCCCACAAATGCCGGTTCAGATACTTACGGCAATGAAATTTTGTTATTCACGCGGTTTACATCTGCCATGCGCTGGCTTGGGTCAATCTCCACTTCTTTAATGTCTTTTATTTGTTTGGAGATGGCGAATGTATATTCCGGTTGTGTCCACTTCCATTCTTCATGCACAATAAACGGTGTATTGTCCTCTGCGCTCTTTGCGCCATACATTAGGTTCGAGGGTATATTATGCATTTCTTTTGTGCCATCTTTATAAGTAATTAAAACATCAACCGGCATGGGCATATTCCCAATTCTTTTTACCGATACCATTGTTTTTCCATTCACTGTGTTGATGTCGCCCAAAGCATAATCAATTGTCTTTGTTGTATAAACCCAATATTCTTTGTACCACTGCAATTCCATGTTGCTCACCTTTTCTGCTACGCGAATAAAATCGTTCGGATTAGGATGTTTAAACCGCCATTCGTTGTAATAAGCCAGTAAGATTTTATCCAGCGTTTGCTGACCCACTATATAACCCAATTGCTCCATAAAAATGCAGCCTTTTGAATACGCTGCAATTGAATAAGCAAAGTTTGTATTGTAGTGATCCGAATGCGTACTCATCGGTTCTTCTCTCTCACTGCTTACCAACCGGAAATAACCAGCGTAACTATCCACAAAAGCAAAACCTTTGCCACCATGCAGGTAGTTGTTGATGCGGGTTTCGGCATACGTAGTAAAGCCTTCATCCATCCATGGATACAGGCTTTCATTGGTGCCCATCATGCCCTGGAACCAGCTATGCATCCACTCATGTAATGCCGTCCCGATGCTTGCACTTCTTATCAGCGTTGCCATAGGATATTCCATACCGCCATCGCCACCCTGAACAAACGAATAATTTTTATACGGATAAGCACCAAACGTTTTGGCAATGTAAGGATACGCCAGTTGAACTGTGTCAGCCAGTTTTTGCCATAGCGTTTCCAAAGAATCTACTTTTTTGTAAACGATGTACAGCAACGGGCCATTTTGCGTTTGCCGCTTGATAATGTTGTAAGCGGTATCTGCCGCCCACATAAAATCGTGTACATTTTGCGCAGCAAACTTCCAGGTTAAGGTAGAGTTGCTGTTTGATAATTGATGGGTTACAGATTTTATTGTTTCATAACCATGTCCCACTTCATTCATGTTTTGAATCGTGCCGGTTCCGGCAAGCACATAATTTTTATCAATGGTGATAGCCACATCGTAATCGCCCCACACACCGTAAAACTCACGCGCCACATAAGGGTTGGCATTCCAGCCCTGGTAATCGTACTCCACCATCTTCGGATACCATTGGCTCATGCTGTAACGGATGCCTTCTGCATTGTCTCTTCCGCTTCTTCGAATCTGTAAAGGCACCTGCGCGTTGAAAGCGGCGTCCAGTAAGGTTTTGCTATGTGGTAATATGGGCGATGAAAGCTTTACTTCTAAGATTGTTTCGTGATAAATGAGAGTTTGTTTTTGCCCGTTTATTTTGATAAAATTTACACTATCCCATCCGATTTCATCCGGCGTTAAATGTGAGATACGGTCGCGCACCCGGCTGTCCCAATCGCGCACTTCGTTGCCCTTTCTATCAGTGCCCAAAACAATTTTACCCAACTCAACGCTTCGTTGATCCATCATACTGTTGGGTTGAAACGCATTCCAGTACAAATGAAAAAACAAACGATTCAGCGTGTCGGGCGAGTTGTTCCAATATTCAATCTTTTCAGTGCCGGTAAAGCGGTCCGTTTGCACGTTCATCGCTACATCAATATTGTATTTAATGCGCTGTTGCCAGCGATCGGGTTGTGCAAATGAGGCTTGGTAAGAAATAAGTGCAAAAACAAAACAAGACGTCCATTTTTTCATGCGATAAAAGTAAAAGATAGCAACAAAAAAGTCCCGATAAATCGGGACTTTTTCCTAAAACTTCATTTTTGTTTATAATGTCAACGTTTCTTTTTCTAACCTTCCAGATGGATTAAAAAACAAATACTTCTTTTGTATGCCACCCACCTTATCAACATACACCCGGTATTGCGTGCTGCTATCATTTTTTGTAATCAACGTTACCACATCACCGGGTTTCCATTCATCGCGGTTTGCATATTTGCTTTTCGACAAGCCATCTTTTACGGCAGCCGGTGTTTCATCGAAAGTCAACGCTTTTTCTATTTTTTGCCATTCGCCTTTGTTATTAAATGTAACAGTCATGTTCCTGTCGTTGTCTTTAAACTGAGCGTCAAAACCAGTTAACTTATCTTTCCATTCCACATCAGTTGCATTAGGATATTTAACTTTGAAAGCGTTGGTAACATCGGAAGGAACTTTTCTTAACTGAGCTTTTGTTGCGCCTGCAAAAATGAATAAAAACAAAAGGGCAAATACTAACTTTTTCATGCGAAAACTATTTAGTGCATAACTTATAAATTTTTATGCCAAGCTGTTGATTGAATCATGGATAGTGGTTACTCTTTAATTGGATATACAAGACTTGCTGTAATATTATCGTATGTCTTTATCAATGCCAGAATGTTTGATTTTGCATCTTTTTTATTAACAAAAGTGTATAACCCATATGCCCCGAATATTGGGGAATTGTATTAAATTTGGAGTAATCATTTTAATAAAACATTACAATTTGACAGACACAATTATTAACCTCGAAACGGTGAACCCCATTGAATTTTTTGGGGTGAATAACCGCAAGCTGGACCTTCTGAAAAAGAAGTTTCCCCTGCTGAAGATTTTGTCTCGCGGTACTCAGATTAAATTGAGCGGCGCGCCCGAACAAGTTGACCAGGCAAAAGAAAAGATTGACCTGGTGGTTCAATACATGGAGCGCAATGGCGATTTAAGCGACAATTATTTCGAGCAGATTTTAGGCGGCGATGATGCCGAAACCATTGACAATTTTGTTGACCGTAACCCCAACGACATTTTAGTGTTTGGGCCGAATGGTAAAACGGTTCGGGCACGTACAGCCAATCAAAAAAGAATGGTGCAGGCTGCCGACAGAAACGATATTGTTTTCGCCATTGGGCCTGCCGGTACAGGTAAAACTTATACGGCTGTTGCCTTAGCGGTTCGCGCTTTAAAAAACAAACAGGTAAAGAAAATCATCTTAACGCGCCCTGCGGTGGAAGCAGGTGAAAACCTTGGCTTTTTACCCGGCGATCTAAAAGAAAAAATTGATCCTTATCTGCGTCCGTTGTATGATGCGCTGGATGATATGATTCCTGCTGACAAACTGGGTTATTACATGAGCACTCGCACCATTGAAATTGCACCGCTGGCTTATATGCGTGGCCGTACCTTGGACAATGCGTTTATCATTTTAGATGAAGCACAAAATACCAACGATTTACAATTGAAAATGTTTTTAACCCGCATTGGTGCCAATGCAAAAGCCATTATTACCGGCGACCCTACGCAGGTAGATTTGCCCCGTAATATGCAGAGCGGCTTACATAAAGCTGCCCGCATTCTTCGCAACATTGATGGCATTGCACACATTGATCTGGATGAAGAAGATGTAGTGCGCCACCGACTTGTAAAAGCGATTATCAGAGCGTATGATAAGGATTATCAGGAGAATGTTAATCCGAATACTCAACGTCCGCTGTTGATGAAAAAAGATTAGTAAAAACAATAACGAACAGAAAAGCCGGTGGCATTTGCACCGGCTTTTTTATTATCGGTGGTTTTGATTTATGGGAATGTTGTTAAACAATATCAACAATGCTGGAAGATTACGCCAGGAGGGAAAATATTTGGTAAAGGCAGTTCTTGTTTATCCTCACTTCTTTCTTCCATATACTTTCATAATGTCGGGAACTTTATCACGGGTAATGATAAGGTCATGATTATAAACATATTTCAGATAGGTTGTATCCACACCCCTGATAAAGTTGGTATGCCATTCCATCCACCACGACCACATCACGCCTTTGCTCTTACAACTATCCGGATTAGGTGGCACACCGCATTCGTGGTAGGTGATAGGCACGCGTGTACCCACAATATCTTTCACCGCCCGGTACATATCGGGCATTGCGTTTTCGCCAACATTATAGGTATCAGCACCTGCAATATCTACATATTCATCGCCGGGATACCATTTTCCATCCGGCTTGCCGGTGTAGCAAAGCACCCATATTAAGTTGTTCAGCTTTCGGTCGTGAACCAGGTAATTGTACGTCTCAACCCATAAGCGTTTAAATTGGTCTGGTCCTTTCTTTCCCCACCAAAACCAGTTGCCATTCAACTCGTGAAACGGACGCCAGAGTACCGGCACATTCGCTTTCTGCAACCGCTCCAGCAGGTCGGCTTTGCCTTTCAGTTCCGTCCAGAAGGAGTCGTACTCTATTGTCCCTTTCTGAAAGCACCTGTCTATATCAATTTCTTTTTTGCTGTTCTCGTATCCTTCGCCAATACCCGGCGCGCCCATGTGCCACATGATAGTTGGGATGCCGCCTGCCTTCCACCATTCTATCGCACCCTTTATCACAGAATCGTTAAGATAAGCCTGGATGAAATCGAACCCTTTGATGGCAGGAAATTTACCCGTGATGCCGTTAATGTATCTAATTTCATCAAAGCCCCAGCCCGAAAACATCTGACCGGACAATGTTTTCTTGCCAAATAAATCGTTGAGGTAAGCATACAAGGCAACCGCTTCTTTCGTAGCGTTTGGGTTGGAAAGTTTATAGCTACTCTGTGCCAGAAGCCCCCGGGTAAGGAAGACGAATAAAACAATGAGTAATAAGAGCGTGCGTGTAATTTTCATACAGATGCAGTTGTACAATAAAATAAACCGGTTTCCTGTTTTCATCAAATAGTATGCAATTCTGGAAGCGAAATAAGAAGGTTGTAATAAGATCATCGGGTGAATGTGTTCAACTCATTATGATTAAACTTTGCTCATGGTAATTCATCTATCTAAGAATTTACAAAAACTATTATTCAAACAGAATGAAACAATTAGCTTTATTGTCAGTAACAAGAACTTTTATGAAAACAATCTTCGGCTTTTTCATTGTATTTATAATGCTTTTTGCATCCTGCACTGCAACGTACCATGCTACAGTTGCAGCACCGCCGGTAAACCCTCCGCTCCAGGGACAGGATGAAACCTCATTCCAGGTATTTTACAATGAGTTAGGCTCTTACGGAAGATGGATTGATTATCCGGGGGAAGGTTATGTTTGGTCGCCTAATGTGGATCCTTCTTTTCAGCCTTATGAAACCAACGGGCATTGGGTATATACCGACCAGGGATGGACATGGGTATCGGATTACGGTTGGGGATGGGCACCCTTTCATTACGGCCGCTGGTTTTATGAAGACGGATATGGATGGCTATGGCTTCCCGGTCACGAATGGGCACCTGCCTGGGTTACCTGGGGGCACTCGGGCAATTATTATGGATGGGCGCCATTGGGCCCTCATATTGCTGCTAACCAGCAATGGACGCCGCCCGCCAGGTACTGGACATTTGTACCGCAGGAACACATGGCAAAACCAAATGTTTCTCAATACGTGGTTGACAGAAGCACCAACGAGAACATTGTTAAAAACGTTACGATCATTAATAACAATACAACGGTAGTGAATAATCATACAGTAACCAATGTTACCAACAACAATGTAACTAACAATACGAATAATATCAAAAACAATACTACCAATACAAATACTATAAACAATACAAACAACCAGGTTACGAACAATACAACGAAGACGAATAACAATCAGGTTAGAAACAATACCACAAGTGTTCTCAACAACCATAACGTGATTGTTAATCAAGGTCCGAAAGTGAATGAAGTGGAGAAAGTAACAAATACGCCTGTACCGAGAGCGGCGATTGTTGAAAACAACCGGCCTGCCCAAACACAGGTAAATAATAACAAGGTTGTGATGTATCGGCCAGTGATACAGCCCCAGGCCATGCAGAGAAATGGTAATACACCGGCTCCTCAAAAAGTGGAAACATTTCAAAAACGACATTAGGGTAAGTTGATGTAAACTGTAAAGAATTAGTCATTTTGGAAAGCCTATGTGAATTGACAACACATAGGCTTTTTCATTTTCAGAAACCTCTTCGTTGAGGATAACAGCCATTGCCTTGCATGAATATCTGATAAGAATGTTGCGATGAATGATGCCCATATTAAGCCGGCTAAAGAAGACGTAGTGCGCTACCGCCCTGTAAAAGCCATAATCAAAGCGTATGACAAGAATGATCAGGAGAACTTCAATAGAATAATCAACGTTTGCAGTTGATGAAAAAAATCAGTAAAAACAAACATCAAAAAGAGGATGTCTCAAAAGTAAAACGAACGCTTAGAAAAGTGCTTAACCGAAAACTTTCTCCATCACCTTACCGAATAAAAAAGAGGCCGACTCAGCTTTTGATAAAGCCTCATTTCTGTTTTCATTCATTTTTCACCTATAACGAAAAAAATTAAAAAAATATTAAAAAAATATTTTCCCACGTTGCTAAACGCGCTTACTTTTAAAACCAAATTGGGAATGAGCCGTTTTGTTTTTGCCACAAAAAGCTTACTAACATTTACCAACGCTAACCATCTATTAATCTCATGCTTCTACATTTTTCTCAAACAATAAACTAAAACCAAATGAAGAATTTGTTACCCATTGTCATTTGCCTTTTGTGTGCAATTTCCGGTTACACGCAAATAACAGGAAATCCTAAAATGCAGGGCACACCTCAGCAAGTTAGCAATCAAAAAATTGCCTCTAAGCTTAGCCCTGATTTAAAAAGCCTTAGCGAAAGCAGTATAATAAGACCGCAAATGAGAGCCCTGGCAACAAAGCGTTTGCCTTCATTTGGTACGCTTGACAACCTGATGCAGAGAAAAGGCGATAAGGTACTGGTTAATTTTACCGCAAAAGATAATGTTGCTACAGCCAAACAGGAATTGGAGAAAGAAGGCGTAACCGTTACTGCTGTTTTTGGACGTGTTATTTCGGGATATGCGCCCGTTAGCGCATTGCAAAAAATAGAAACATCAACCAACATCAAATATGCAAAGCCTTCTTATAAACCTATGAGGCAGCCGCTGAAGCCAAGGTCTTTACAAAACAATCATAAGAAGCAGGTGTGTGAAGGCTCGTCTAACACGGGCGTTGTAAGCCAGGGTGATACGGCGCAGCTTTCTTACTTAGCAAGAAAAGAGTTTCATGTGAACGGCAAAGGTGTAAAAGTGGGTATCCTGTCAGACAGCTACAACAATTTGGGAAGCGCCGAAACAGGCGTTCGGCATGGTGAACTTCCCGGAAGAGACAATCCTTATGGTTTTAAAAAACCGGTTCAGGTAATTAAAGATTTAGATTCTGGCGGAACGGATGAAGGTCGTGCCATGATGGAAATTGTGCATGATGTGGCACCAGGTTCTAACCTCGCTTTTTATACCGCCGACGATGGCGAAGCCGATTTTGCACAAGGCATACAAACCCTTGCCGATAAAGGCTGTAAAGTAATTGGTGATGATATTTATTATTACGATGAACCGTTTTTCCAGGATGGCATCGTTGCACAATCGGTTGATTTGGCTAAGAAAAGAGGGGTAACCTATTTTTCAGCTGCGGGCAACCAAAGCATCCGTTCTTATGAAAGCAATTACCGCCCGACTTCTGTTGAGCCTTTAGGGCCTGGGAGTGGCACCGCTCATAATTTCAGCGCACCTGGTGATGCGCCTGTTTACTTTCAACCCATTTATATACCCACTGGCGGTGGTCAGTTAATTCTGTCATTTCAGTGGGATCAGCCTTCATATACAGCAAGTGGCGGACGTGACAGCGCTACAACCGACTTCGATATTTATCTATCCGATATCAACGGAAACATAGTAGCTGAAGGTGCTTCTGATAACATTGCCAGTGGCGAACCCATTGAGGTAACGGGCTTTAATAATTATACGGACAATTATACCTTCTTTCTTACCATCGTAAAATTTGCAGGACCGGATGTAAAACGTTTAAAATATATATTGTACGGCGATGCCTTGTTTTATCTTACCACTCCTCCCATTCCAGGTATCTTAGCTCCTACATTGGTGGGACATGCCAAAGCGGAAGGCGCTATTGCTACAGGTTCAGCATTTTATTTGAATACACCAGCTTACGGACTTGATACGGCCGCGGTTGATCCGTTTTCATCAGTTGGTGGTGTGCCCAATTATTTTGATACCAAAGGTGCCCGCATTGCACCTCTGGTTAGGAGAAAACCCGATATTGTTGCGCCCGATGGAGGCAATACTTCATTTTTTGATCCTTTCGGAGGGGGCGATATTGTTGAAGATAGCGACACCTTCCCTAACTTTTTCGGAACCTCTGCCGCGGCTCCTCATGCAGCCGGTGTGGCTGCCCTGATGATTGAAGCACAAAGATTGCATACCATTACGCCCGACCAGATAAAGGGCGAGTTGGCTGCAACAGCAAGTAAAATGTATGACAATTATCCAACCTTTAATACGCCTTACTATGATTTTAATTCGGGCAATGGATTTATAAATGCACAAAAAGCAGTTGACAAAGTTCACTTTCCCAACCTGTACGTGAAGGATTTGAAATTGAAGCCGCTTTGCTCTAACGATCCTTCTTCGGTTCGAAACTGGCAAATCAGCAATCCCAATCCTTTCCCTGTAGAAGCGCAATGGTTTGTTGACGGAGACATTGAAAGTGGAACCATCAATGTATTACCTGGCGATACTTCTTTTACCACCAACACGGTAACTTATTATGGCTATCCGGTTCCTAACATTGCAATACTAAGCTGGAAAGATAATTTTACACTTACCAGAATAGCAGCTGCGTTTAGCACGAGAGCCAAATGCGGTATAGATAAAATGTCGGAAGAAAATAGTGATGAAATGATAACCAAATCGGGCAATATGATAAAAGTAGAAGGTGCAGTAACCAACACGGCAACCGTGTATCCAAATCCTGCATCGCAAACATTCAAACTCTATTTATCACTTGCCGATAAACAACCTGTAATGGTTGAACTGTTCAGTGCAGACGGAAGAAAGCTGCAATCGAAAATGATTTATCAAACCAATGGTGTGGTTGATATAGAAGCGAATGGTTATGCAGCCGGTACTTATTTATTAACCGTTAAGCAAGGCAGTTTCTCTAAAACCATCCGGGTGATTAAGCAATAATATTTTACGAAGCTTTACATAAGCTTTTGGTTTTGCCCATTTTTTAATAAAAAGCAGGTGCATTAAAATTGCACCTGCTTTTTTATGTTCTGCATCTCTGTACTGCTTCGGTTTGTTTTTGAAAGAATAAATGGCACCAATATCAAATCAATGTCTTTTATTTTATCCTTTTAGATTTATCACTTTATAAGTATGAATGTTGAAAGAACCATCCGTTACCTTAATATTCAAACCGGTTGCCGTAGCCGCGTTTCCCGCAAAAGTTCCTTTCAAATAACCACCTGTTGTATCGGTTATGGTTACTGAGAAATTATTGTTTGTTGTGTTACTAAAATAATCTGTATTATCAGCACTGCAACCAGCGCATTGCGAAGCCCATTTCTGGCTATAATCTAACAGGTGAAGTTCAGCATGTTCGCAATACGCAAGGTCTGGACGAGGTGCAACATACGGAAGTGTTTGATGATAAACATTGCTGTTGATAAAGTACAACTGGCAACTCATACTCAAATCTTTATTTTGCCTGATGAGATTAATCTGGTCTTGCACATCGGGTGTGTAGTAGCTTATATTTTCTGAAGAATCCGGAGTTGAATACGTAGTGCTGAAATACATTTTTACACCGTTGAAAGTTCCCTGAATGTATTCAGCAGAAGAGGTGTTGCAATTGTTGCATGAAGAGGAAGTGTTTTCGCTCTGCTGCGTAAACGTATTGTTTACTGTGTCGGTGCTCTTGGTGCAGGATGCAAATAAAATAACAATCACTGCAAAAGGCGTGATGCGGGTATACATAAAGTCAGCTTTATAAAAATGAACAACAATTCACCTTATTCAAAGAGCGTTCCAATTCAATTTTATTTTTTATATTGTTGATGTCCCAACATATAGAAATTGCAGCAACAGTGAAGATGAAATAAGTGTCTTTCTAAAAAAACGATAAAAACAAAAGACAGGCTTTTACATTTTAAGCATGATTGAAATGGTTTCTGTTTATCGCAAGCCATAATGTAAAAGGAAAACTAAACAAGGATAAAAGAAAGTAACTATTTTTGAAACAGCTTACAAGCAACTATCCGATCGCTCTTTGCCAGCACAACCACTGGTCAATTTGACACGGAATACAATGGTCAACTTCTGCGAAATAACCACATAACAGAACTGCGAAATTCTGATTTACTGGATGCTGCAAGAAAAACAACTTCTAATAAAAGGGAATTTGATGATGTTAAGATGGCTTTGGCTTCTTACAAATCCAGTATTGATATAAGCAAACACTTTACAAAAAAGATTCAGGATACCGTCAAAGAGTATGGTTTTGATTCATACATACGTAAAGCCTTTATGACAATGACGAAGAAGATTTAATCAAAGAGGCATTGGAAGCCATCCCTATTATTTGGAGTGTAGCAATGCAATATGCAGTACGCAAGTACAACGGAGAATTCGTTGAACACTTATCGGAATTTAATGCAGATAAGTGCTTGTGCTTGCTTATGAATAATCAAACAGAAGGTGCAGAATTTAACCAATACCGAAAGAAAAAGATTGAAGAAAAAAAGCGATTACAGGCTATTGCTAATGAAGAACGCAAAAAGCGCAATGAAGCCGCAAGGCAGCGAAGGGCAAAGGTGAAAACTGAAAAAGAGGAATCTGTAAAATAGGCTTTGAAGGTTGTAAAAAGCAGCACAAAACTAAAAGCCAGGAAAGCTGCACCTGTTAAAAAACTTATTCCAAAAAAATCAAGCAACTGCAAATCATCATAAGCCATGAAACGTCATATTCCAGCGTTAGAACTACCTTTTTATAAAAGCGATGTTTCCAAAAACAAAAGCCGATGCAAAGAAGATAACGAAAAGCGAAGTTTTATAAATAAGATGGAGACAAGGTTAGAAAGAAGGATTGGATTCCGAAGCGCGCATGTCAATAACTTTTCTCACGCTTGTCTCCCAAGCTTATCAAAGAGGTCAGTTAATGCACTTGTACGCCGGGGTAAATATAGAAAAAAGGGCAATCAACAGACATTAAAAAACAAAAAAGGGCGGTATAGACATACCAGCCCCGGAATCCAATATCGTGCTCTTAAAGGCAATTGAAGTGCCAGAGAGAAATATGTTCACAACCAGAGGAGTAAACAACGTACAAATAAAGATGAGTGCCAATAAGAGAAACGGAAAACTATCACTGTCCAATTTTGGATAGTGGTATTCACTCATTTTCATACAAGCAATTAGCAGCCAGTCGCACTTAATAAAAAGGTGGTACATCCCAACTTCACATTTTGTATAGACTATAAATTATACCCTATGAATGTTGATTGCTTATTACTTCATCAAAAGCATACAACAGGTGTTCAATAGCTGACACCTGTTTGTTCGAAATGGCTCAAATGCGGTTGTGGTAAAGGCTTTCAACATTGGTACACACTCTCTTGATTTGAAATGTATTTACAATTTGTGTTTCTGTAAACCTTGTCTTTTTCATATTTATCCGTTTAAAGTTAGAAACTTATTCAACTTTTAAATGGCCAAACTTTAGGGAAGCTGATAAGGGCGTTATCGTTTAAATGTGAGCAGGGGCCTTAAAAACCTACGTTTTCCTACACTTTCAAAACATATAGAATCATATCAGTTGAAAATTACCGACAGTTTATAGTAAACATTCTGCCGTATGCAATGAATAAGCACAAAAGAAAAAGAAGACAATTCAAGAAAACGCTTTTATACTCTTTTCTCCGATAATGAATTCGTGCGGCAAACAGCTGATATGCGCGTAAGAACAGGAAAAATGGAAAGTAAGCAGGGTAAGATAATTCCTACTGCCCCGAAGATTTTCGAAATTCCTATAAACCGAATAAAGGATATAAGCAAACCTCCAACGCCTGTCTGCTCCATGGAGACAAGCTTGTGTTCTGAAAAGATAGATTTACACACTCCGGAATAGAGAAAAGTAAATGCTATGGAAACCTGAAGAATCCACAATGTCGTGTTCGTAACTGTTGTTTGCTTTCTTTCTGCGAAGGTGAGCCTCAAAATGACAAAAGGACAGAAAAGACATGATATTAGCGGTTAAATAATAAAAAAAGCCCAGCATTTGGTTGCCAGGCTTGTTAATTCGATACCTACTTAGTTTGTTAATAAGTGTAAAATTATGTATATATCTCGCAAATAATTGACTAGGAGGAGATATTGCGGAGACGGCGAGATTCGAACTCGCGATACAGTTTCCCGTATACACACTTTCCAGGCGTGCTCCTTCAACCACTCGGACACGTCTCCTTGCTTTTTTGTAAGCGTTGCAAAGTAACTATTTCAACCGTTAGCACTGAAATTTTTCTGTCTTGCTCATATCATTATTACCATCCCAGATGCCAAAAAAAGTTTCTAAGCTTGCTACAGCAGTAAGGTTGTGTTCTCTTAGTTTGCAACATCATTTGTAAAAGCTTCAATAATCGTAAATGAATAGGATATTATGTATCCTAAGTTATACAAAACAATGCCCGGCTTTGCTTAAAACCGAAAAGATAAGATTTTCAAATGCTTATTTTCACACCATGAAAAACGTCTTACTCCTCTTTTCCGTTTTTTGTTTAACAGGTACTTATTTCTGTGTTTATGCGCAGCAGCCATCTGCCTCGTTCAGAAACAGTAATGCACCTATCAACCAACGCGTAACCGATTTGTTGCACCGGCTTACGTTAGAGGAAAAGATCAGCTTATTGGGCAATGCCAGTCCCGCCATTCCGCGGCTAAACATACCAGACTACAACTGGTGGAATGAAGGCTTACATGGCGTAGCACGCGCAGGTGAAGCTACCGTGTTTCCGCAAGCCATCGGCATGGCAGCCTCATTCAACGATTCGCTTTTGAAAGCAGTTGGCGATGCCGTTTCTACGGAGGCAAGAGCAAAGTACAACTTGTCCATTGCACAAGGACATCATACCTGGTATATGGGCTTAACCTTCTGGTCGCCGAATATCAATATCTTCCGCGATCCCCGCTGGGGACGTGGGCAGGAAACTTATGGCGAAGACCCATTTTTAACCGCATCCATGGGCACTGCTTACGTACAAGGCTTGCAGGGAAACAATCCGGCTTATTTAAAAACTGCTGCCTGCGCCAAGCATCTTGCCGTGCATAGCGGTCCTGAAGCGCAACGACATAGCTTTAACGCCATCATTGGTGAAAAAGACCTGCGTGAAACCTATCTCTATGCTTTTCATAAACTGGTAAATGCAGGCGTAGCTTCGGTAATGTGTGCCTACAATCGCGTAAATAGTGAGCCTTGCTGCACCGGACCTAATTTGGCTAAAACCATATTAAGAAACGAATGGAATTTCAAAGGTCAGTTCGTTACAGATTGCGGTGCACTAAACGATATTATGAGCGGTCACAAAGTGATTACCAACAAAGAAGAACTGGCGGCTGCAGCGATAAAAGCGGGTGTCAATTTAGAATGTGGAACTGTGTTGCAACAGGATGTAATGGCAGCGATCAACAAAAAGTTATTGACCGAAAGAGACATAGACAGCGCGCTCAGCGGTAGTTTGCACTTGCAGATGCAACTCGGCATGTTCGACAGTACCACGCATGGTGCGTATGATGGTTATGGAGCCGATAGTGTTGGCAACGATTATCATAGGTTGCTGGCAAAAAAGATGGCAGAAGAAAGCATGGTTCTATTGAAAAATGATGGCGTGCTTCCCCTTCAAAAAAACAAATATCCTTCGATGCTGGTAACCGGAGCCAATGCCGCTTCCGTAGAAGTTTTGTTTGCCAATTACCATGGCGTAAGCTCCAACATGGTTACGTTTGCCGAAGGCATCACCAAAGCTGCCGGACCGGGTATTGCAGTGAATTATGACCAGGGAAGCGACTATACCGATACAACACATTTCGGTGGCATCTGGGCATCTCAAAATAGCGACATTACCATTGCTGTGATTGGCTTAACGCCGGTGCTGGAAGGCGAAGAAGGCGATGCTTTTTTATCCTTGTCAGGCGGCGACAGAGCAAGCCTGCAACTGCCGCGACCTCATGTTTTGTTTTTGCAGAAATTAAGAGCTGCCAGTAAGAAGCCAATTGTTGCTGTAGTGTGCGCAGGCAGCGATGTTGATATTTCTTCTATCGAGCCTTATGCAGATGCCATCGTGCTTGCCTGGTATCCGGGAGAGGAAGGTGGCAACGCATTAGCTGATATTCTCTTTGGTACTGTATGTCCATCGGGAAGATTGCCGGTTACGTTTTACAATTCGTTAAGCGATTTACCGGATTATAAAAACTACAACCTAAAAGGCAGAACGTATCGCTATTTTACGAAGCCGGTGCAGTACCCGTTTGGCTATGGCTTAAGTTACACCACATTTACGTATGGCTGGCAAAAGGAACCATTGGCTATTTATAAGGTGAATGATACAGCCCGTTTTTCAATGCAAATCCAAAACACAGGCAGCATGGACGGCGATGAAGTAGTGCAGGCTTACATCGAATACCCATCGCTGGAAGGAATGCCCGTAAAAGAACTGAAAGCGTTTAAAAAAGTGTTGGTTCCTAAAGGCGCTACCACAGAAGTTGCTTTAACTATACCCCTAAATGAACTGCAAAAATGGGATAAAAACAAACATCAGTTTGTGCTTTACAAAGGCACTTATAAAGTTTGCATTGGTAGGAATGCTAACGAGTATGTATTGCAAAAAACATTTACTGTAAAATAGCTAAAATGAAGCACAGACAAGGCTTGTAGAAGAAAAATGCCTTTGCTTTTTATATCGTTCAACCGAAAAGAACAGTGATAAAAATCTCACGATGACGATAAATAATTCTTACAAATACCTGGTTTCTTTTGCGCTTCTTTTTAGTTGCAGTCTTCGCGCGCAATCGCCCACTTCCTTTGTTGATCCCTACATTGGTTCCGGTGGTCATGGGCATGTGTTTGTTGGCGCTTCCGTACCGTTGGGCGCGGTGCAGGCAGGACCAAATAATTTCTTCAAAGGATGGGACTGGTGTTCGGGTTACCATTACTCTGACAGCACCATTATCGGCTTTGCACAAACGCATCTCAACGGTACCGGTATCGGAGATTTAGGCGATGTGCTGATCATGCCTTATATGGGCGAAACCAAAACCGACAAAGGCTCGGAGGGAGATTTATCTTCAGGCTATGCCTCAAGCTTCTCACGAAAAAATGAAACCGTAAAGCCGGGTTATTATTCAGTAAAATTAGCCAACGGAGTAAATGTTGAGTTGACGGCATCTGAGCGTGTGGCTTACCATCGCTATTATTTTCCCGCATCGGGCGAAGCTCACATCATTATTGATTTGAAAGAAGGCATCAGCGACCGCGCTACCGATACTTACATCGAACAAACCGACGCAACCACATTCAAAGGGTACCGTTTTTCAAAAGGCTGGGCAAATGACCAGCGGTTGTTTTTCGCCATTAAAATCTCTAAACCGGTAACCGATTTCAAAGTATATGATAACAATAACTTATTGTCAGGAAAAAGCGGCAAAACCAAAGCCATCAAGGGTTTGATCAGCTTTGCAAACTTTTCAGGTATTATTGATTTGAAAGTAGGCATCTCGCCCGTAAGTTCTGAGAATGCGTTGGCAAATATTACCGCAGAAATACCAGCGTGGGACTTTGAAGAGATAGTGAAGAAGGCCGACGCAAAATGGAACAAGGAGTTATTGAAAATAAAAATAGAAGGCGATAATGCTGATGATAAAAAAATATTTTACACGGCATTGTATCATACACTCATTAATCCTTCCTTATTCAATGATGCCAACGGCGATTACCGCGGAGCGGATAAAAAAGTATATCCGAAAGCTTCGTTCAACAATTATTCGGTGTTGTCGTTGTGGGACACGTATCGCGCCTTGCATCCGCTCTACACCTTATTTCAACCCGAAAAAGTGAATGACATCGTTCAAACGATGCTGGCCATTTATCAGCAGCAAGGCAAGTTGCCCGTATGGCACCTTATGGGCTGCGAAACCAATACAATGCCCGGCATCAGCAGTGTACAAGTTGTGGCAGAAGCTTATAACAAAAGCTTTCGCGGCTTCGATACGGAGCTGGCATTAGAAGCCGTAAAAGCTTCGATGATGCGCAATGAAGCCGGATTGAAATACGATAAAGATTTCAAACCCATGCCATCCGACAGTGTGGAAGAATCTGTTGCGAAAGCTTTGGAGTATGCCATTTCTAACCGGAGCATTGCTTTGATGGAAAAGAAAGCGGGCAACACATCGGATTACGAATATTTCGACAAACGCTTTCACAACTATCGGTTTTACTTTGATTCATCGGTTGGCTTCATGCGTGGCAAAAGAAGCGATGGTAGCTGGAACCCGGTTTTCGATCCGGCCCGTTCATCGCATCCTTATATTGATGACTATACCGAGGGCAATGCATGGCAATATCTCTGGCTCGTTCCGGAAGATGTGGAAGGTTTGATAAAGCTATTGGGCGGCGAAGAAAAATTCATCACCAAGCTCGATTCGCTTTTTGTTGTGCCAGCCCCGCCCGATCCGAATGCACCGCCGGATATATCAGGTTTGATTGGTCAGTATGCACATGGCGATGAGCCAAGTCATCATACCATCTACCTATATTCTTATGCAGGACAGCAATGGAAAACGGCGGAAAAAGCACGGTACATTCTAAAGAATTTATACGGAACCAATCCCGATGATGGTATCAGCGGCAATGATGACTGCGGGCAAATGTCAGCATGGTATGTATTGTCTTCCATGGGTTTGTATTCCCCGTTCCCAGCTAATGGTGCATATGTGTTCGGAAGCCCGTTATTTAACAAGTTCTCTATTGCTTTACCTGGTAATAAAACCTTTATAGTTGAAGCTGTAAACAACAGTGCTGAAAACATCTATATCCAAAAAGCAGAGTGGAATGGCAAGCTGTACAGTAAAACATACATTTTGTATAACGACATAATGAAAGGTGGAACACTAAAGTTTACAATGGGCAATCAACCGAACAAAAATTATGGCGCTGCGATGAACGACCGTCCTAAATCAGTGTATCCTTAAAATATTATAGTTGTAAGCTTTTGGTTTTGCAGGAAAAACGATACTTTTCTTTACAGCAGAGGCGGCGAGATTCGAACTCATGATACAGTCTCCTGTACACTACTTTCGGGTCTGCATATTTGTTTTTATAGTATCAGCAATTAATTATTTCAACGATTTGTTTTGAAAACTTTTTCTGCATTTATTGTTGTAATTGCTGCTACTTCTTCAACCGAAACATTTTTGATTTCGGCTACTTTTTGGGCAATGAGAGGCAGGTAACTGCTCTCATTTCTTTTGCCACGAAAAGGCACAGGAGACAGATAAGGCGCGTCAGTTTCGAGAACAATATTCTCTAAAGAAATATTTTGTAATGCTTCCGGCAAACCACTTTTTTTATAAGTGATTACACCACCAATTCCTAAGTAAAAATTCATGTTTACAATGTCAGCCGCATCGTCTGCCGTGCCGCTAAAACAATGAAAGATGCCGCGCAAACCCTTATCTGCAAAGAGTTTCACAGCATCAATGGTTTCCTGCATTGCATTTCTTGAATGGATGACAATAGGTAAATTTCTTTCTAAAGCCCACTGCATTTGCAAATCAAAAGTTTGTTTTTGTTCATTTTTATATTCGGTGCTCCAGTAATAATCCAGGCCAATTTCACCAACGGCTGCAAACGGTCTTTTGTTCAGCCATTCTTCCACGATATTTAATTCGTCTTGATGGCTTTTATCTACCGAACAAGGATGCAAGCCCATCATCGCTTTGCATTGCGGAAATTCTTTTTCAACTGCTATCATCGCTTCATGCGTGCCCGAGTCTATGGCAGGCAAATAGAACTTTGTAACGCCTGCTGCTGCGCTTCTTGCAAAAACATTGTTTCTGTCGTTCTTAAATTCATCTGAATACAAATGGCAATGCGTATCTATCAATTGAGGGTTTGTATCTGTCAATTCCATTCTTTAATTACTTTTTAACGAATCAGAAGCAGCAAAAGTAATTTAGATTTGCCGCCTTACGTTATAATGGGAAAGACAACGATGTCGAATATTTTATTAATAGATGATGAACGTGCCATCCGAAAAACCTTGTGTGATATTTTGGAGTTTGAAGGCTACAAAGTAAAGGAAGCCATTGATGGAGATGAAGGTTTAAAGATGTTCCAGGAGAAGAACTACGATGCCGTGCTGTGCGACATTAAGATGCCGCGCATGGATGGCATTGAATTTTTAGACAAAGCAACTGCCATCAACCCCGATGTACCTATCATTATGGTAAGCGGTCATGGAAACATAGAAACAGCAGTAGATGCGGTAAAAAAAGGTGCGTTTGATTACATTAGTAAACCTCCCGATTTAAACCGGATGCTCATTACCATTCGCAATGCAATGGACAAAAACAAACTGAGCAAAGAAACCCGAACGCTACGCAAAAAAATAAGCCGCGTGCAGGAAATGATTGGCGAATCGGATGGCATCATGCGCATTAAAGATACCATTGATAAAGTGGCGCCCACCGATGCCCGGGTTTTGATTACAGGTGAAAATGGTTCGGGTAAAGAACTGGTAGCGCGCTGGATTCATCACAAAAGCAATCGCACCGATGGCCCGCTGGTAGAAGTGAATTGTGCAGCCATTCCGAGCGAGCTGATAGAAAGCGAATTGTTTGGTCATGAAAAAGGTTCTTTTACTTCTGCCATTAAGCAACGCATTGGCAAGTTTGAGCAGGCGAACGGCGGCACTTTGTTTTTGGATGAAGTGGGCGACATGAGCTTAAGCGCGCAGGCAAAAGTGTTACGTGCCTTGCAGGAAGGACGCATCACGCGCGTGGGTGGCGATAAAGAAATTGAAGTGGATGTGCGCGTGGTAACGGCTACCAATAAAGACTTGCTAAAAGAAGTAGAAACTAAAAGTTTCAGGCTCGATTTGTATCATCGCTTAAGTGTGATTTTAATTCATGTGCCTTCGCTGAATGAACGCAGAAGTGATATTCCGTTGTTGGTCAATAAATTTTTGGCTGACGTTGCGGAAGAGTACAACCAGCCGGTAAAGCAAATCAGCGACCGTGCGATGGATGCGCTCGTTCATCACAACTGGACGGGCAACATTCGCGAACTGAACAACGTAGTGGAACGTTTGATGATTCTTTCAGGTCCGACAATCATGCTGGAAGACATTACAACGTATGTATTCTCGAAGTAAGGTTTGTTTTTGCCTGTATGGTCGGGCATTGTTCGCTTCATGTTACAATTATGAACTTACAATAAAAACAATCTTTCTTTTTGCTGCAAAAACAAAACACAGTTATCGTTATTGCCGGTGCAACGGCAGTTGGCAAAACGGCTTTAGCCATTCAACTTGCGCAACATTTCAACACACAAATCATTTCTGCCGATTCGCGGCAATGTTACAAGGAATTAAACATTGGTGTTGCAAAACCAACGCCCATGCAGCTTTCAGCTGTTCAGCATTATTTTATTAATTCACATTCCATTTATCAAACAGTAAACGCTGCCCTGTTTGAAGAATACGCTTTGCAATGTGCGGATGAAATTTTTGCAAAACAAAATATAGCCATTGTTGTTGGCGGAACAGGCTTATACATCAAAGCGTTTTGTGAAGGCTTGGACGACATTCCAACTGCTCCTGATGATGTTCGCAATCAAGTCATCTATCAGTATAAAATGGAAGGCATTTCCTTTTTACAAAATGAATTGGAACAAAAAGACAACGCCTACTGGCAAGTGGCGGAAAGGCAAAATCCGCAAAGGTTGATGCGTGCGTTGGAAGTGCTGTATGCAACCGGAAATTCTATACTTTCTTATCAAAACAAAACTTCGGTAGAACGACCATTCAACATTATTAAACTTGGTTTGGAATTGCCTAGAAATATTCTGTATGAGCGCATCAATTTACGAGTAGATGAAATGATGAAAGAAGGCTTGTTAGATGAAGTAAAAGGTTTGGTTTTGCATCAAAAATTAAATGCTTTACAAACCGTTGGCTACAAAGAATTGTTTGATTATTTGAATGATAAAGCGAAGTTGGAAGATGCAATAAATGCAATAAAACAAAACACGCGGCATTATGCCAAACGGCAAACAACATGGTTTAAAAAAGATGAGCAAATACAATGGTTTGAGCCGGATGGCTCTGAAAATATTGTTGGCTATATCAATACAAAAATTCAGTAAAAATTTATAAGATTCCGCTTCCAAACGCATACTTCTCACACACCGTTACAGGTAATGTTCCTTGCGGTTTTACAGTTCCTTTCAACACTTCAAATGCTGCTTGCTGAAAGATAACATCATCTTCGTAACAAGCCAACAAGTTCGTTGCATTACAAACATTTTTCACTGCATACGGATTGCCAAATAAAAATGTAATGACGTTTGGTTTTGCCACAATTTCATTCAATACAGCAACCGTTTTTAGGCTCAATCCAAAATTATTGGAAGGATATTTTGTGAGACTATGAATGCCGACAACAATGGCATTATAATCCTTTTGCAATGCACGCAAAACAGAATCACTTTTACCTGTGCTGTCTTTGTATGAAATCCAATACACATCAGCATTATAGTGGCTTTTGATAGCATCGGCGAACGCATTATTTTTATTGGCTCCAAAACCAACGAAGGCTACTTTTTTACCGGTTGGCAATGGCAACAATTCTTTGTTTTGTAGTGATAACAACGTGATGGCTTTTTGGGCCGTTTCGGTTCGCAATATGCTTACATCATTGTTCAAATCAACAGTAAGATTTGTTGTATTTACAAATTGTTTTTGATTCAAGCCCAAATTGTATTTTGCGAGTAATACTTTCCTCACGCTGTTATTTATGTTGTTCCAATGCAACTCTTTTTTACGAATGGCTTTTCTGATTTGTTTAATGCAATTCTTCACATTGCCTGGCAGGCACAACATATCATTTCCTGCCACTAAACTTTGCACTGCAGCAGCGCCTTGCGGATAGTATTTGGCAACGCCTTTCATCTCTAACGCATCGGTAAATGAAATGCCTGTAAAATGAAGTTCATCGCGAAGCAAACCTGTTACGTTTTTAGCTGATAAAGAGGTTGGCAAATGTGGCGTGCTGTCTATTGCCGGAATGGAAAGATGCGCAATCATTACGCTACCGATGCCTTTATTGAAAACTTGTTTGAATGGATACAATTCAAGTGAATCCAACTGCGCGAGCGATTTGTGAATAATGGGCAAATCCAAATGCGAATCAACCGCTACATCGCCATGACCGGGAAAATGCTTGGCACAAGCCATCACGTTTTGGCTTTGCATTCCCTGCATCATTGCAATACCATATTCTGCCACTTTGTATTTGTTTTGACCAAAAGAACGAAAGTTAATCACCGGGTTGTTGGCGTTGTTGTTTACATCAACCACCGGCGCATAATTTACCTGTATGTAAATGCGTTTGCATTGCCTTCCAATGGCTTGCCCGATGCGATATACAAGTGATGAATCGTTCACCGCACCAATGGTAATCTGGTCGGGAAATTTGGCTACGCTGTCGAGCCGCATTCCCAAGCCTGTTTCACCATCAATGCAAAACAAAACAGGCGTTTTGGCAATGCTTTGAAATTGATTAATAAACGTTGCCTGCTGCACCGGACTTCCCTGGAACAAACACACCGAGCCAATGTTATACTTCCTTACTTCTCTTTCTACTTTTTCATTGTAAAACACAATGCCAGTGTCAGTTTTCGCGCTTAGTCTTACCACCATCAACTGCGCAATGCGTTGCTTTTTGGTTAATTTTTTAAATGTGTTGTTTACCCACTGCTCTGCTTCGGGTGTAGCTTTATAAAAGTGTTGTGCCTCTGCATTCATCATAACAAAAAGAAAGAATACGGCAATTGATACAAGTTTCATTGGTGTGAATTCGCCGCACAAAATAGTATTCTTTATAAGAAAATTTAGGCAAAAACAAATCAGTTGTCGTTACATCATTTTTTATCTAAACAATTTTATAAAGGCTGTTTTGCATTCGTTAGAAAACCAAATTTTACCGTTTTGTGACTTACCTTTGTTCGGTTCACTTAAAACGAATCGGATCTATATGACGTGGAAACGTGTTTTTACCTCTTCAATTGGTAGAAAAATAGTGATGTCGCTCACCGGAATTTTTCTCATTCTTTTTTTAATTGTTCACATTAGCATCAATGCCTGCATTTACAACACGTTAGCCGACCCAAATGATCATGGCATTGTGTTCAACCGCGCGGCGCATTTTATGGGTTCTACGTTTTTAATCAGAGCAATGGAGATTGGCTTGTTTATTATGTTCTTTATTCACATCATTCAAGGTTTGATGCTTGCCAATTACAACCTGCAAAAGCGAAACACGCAGTATGCCATTGCTTATGGTAACCGCGGCAGCCGCTGGTACAGTCGTAGCATGGGCTTGCTGGGCACTTTGGTTTTGCTGTTTTTAATTGTTCATATTGCACAATTTTGGGTGCCATCGCGCTTTGGCAATCTGCCGGAAGTGCGTGTGCAAAACGGCGATCCGGTTCACGATTTATTTGGCAGGATGAAAGAAGTGTTTTCGCATTCTTGGGTTGTCATTCTGTATGTGTTTGGATGTATTTCGCTGGGTTATCATCTGGCGCATGGCTTCCAAAGCTCATTCCGCACCTTGGGCGTTCACAACCGCAAATACCAGCGCATGTTAATTGTGGCGGGCAACTGGTTCTCGGTAATCGTTACCATTGGCTTTGCTTCCATGCCCATCAGCATGTACTTGGGTTGGGTGAAGTAAGCAATAAGATTGAGGATGTAATATTGAAATGAAATTTGTTTCCTGTAGATAACGCTGATTTAAAAATGCACAAAAACAAACTCTGCGAAATCTGCGGGCTCATCTAAAAAGATAATTCACGTTCATTATGTTGGATTCAAAAATACCGGCAGGAAAGTTAGAAGAGAAATGGGTTGAATACAAAGGGCATTGCAAACTGGTAAACCCTGCCAACAAGCGCAAGCTGGAAATTATTATTGTAGGAACCGGATTGGCTGGTGCCAGCGCGGCGGCTTCTTTGGGAGAAATGGGCTACAGTGTAAAGGCATTTTGCTACCAGGATTCGCCGCGCCGCGCGCACTCTATTGCGGCGCAAGGCGGCATCAACGCTGCCAAAAATTATCAGAATGATGGCGATAGTGTGTTTCGCCTTTTTTATGATACCGTTAAAGGCGGCGATTACCGTTCGCGCGAATCCAACGTGCATCGTCTTGCCGAAGTAAGTGTAAACATCATTGACCAATGCGTGGCACAAGGTGTTCCTTTTGCTCGTGAATATGGCGGTTTGCTAAGCAACCGCAGCTTTGGTGGCGTACAGGTTCAACGCACTTTTTACGCTGCCGGGCAAACCGGGCAGCAACTGTTGATTGGCGCGTACCAGGCGCTGGAACGGCAGGTAGCCCTGGGTAATGTAAAAATGTACAGCCGCCACGAAATGCTGGATATGGTGATGGTTGATGGCAAAGCACGTGGCATTATTGCGCGAAACCTAATTACGGGTGGCTTAGAACGATATTTTGGTCATGCTGTGATACTCGCATCGGGTGGTTATGGCAATGTGTTTTATTTAAGCACTAATGCCATGGGATGCAATGTAACCGCTGCATGGAAAGCGCATAAGCACGGCGCTTTGTTTGCCAATCCCTGCTTTACACAAATTCATCCTACCTGCATTCCTGTAAGCGGCGAGCACCAAAGTAAGCTTACGCTGATGTCGGAATCTTTACGCAATGACGGCCGCATTTGGGTTCCAAAAAAGCAGGGCGATACGCGCAAGCCCAACGACATACCTGAAGAAGAAAGAGATTATTATTTGGAAAGAAGATACCCTGCCTTTGGCAATCTCGTTCCGCGCGATGTGGCAAGCCGTGCTGCCAAAGAACGGTGCGATGCGGGCTATGGGGTTGGCACATCGAAGCAAGCAGTGTATTTAGATTATGCAGATGCAGTGATGCGATATGGGAAAGTAGAGGCAAGCAAGCATGGTTTATCAAGTCCAACTAAAGAACAATTGCGTCATTATGGGCTGGAAGTGGTTAAAGAGAAATACGGAAACCTGTTTGATATGTATGAAAAAATTACAGGCGAAAATCCGTATGAAGTACCGATGCGCATTTATCCGGCGGTGCATTATACGATGGGCGGTTTGTGGGTGGACTATGAGTTACAGACTTCTGTTCCCGGCTTGTATTGCTTGGGCGAAGCTAATTTTAGCGACCATGGAGCCAACCGTTTGGGCGCGAGCGCTCTGATGCAAGGTTTGGCAGATGGCTATTTTGTGATTCCTTACACTATCGGTAATTATCTGGCCGACGAAATCAGGACGAAAACAATTCCTACTGATCATCCGGCGTTTGCCGAAGCGGAGAAAAGAGTTGCCGACCGCATTGCCACGTTATTAAATGTTGGAGGCAACCAAACGGTAGAAAGCTTTCACAAACGGTTGGGCAAAATCATGTGGGACAAATGCGGTATGGCTCGTAACAAACAAGGCTTAACTGAAGCGATAGAGGAAATAAAAGCATTGCGAAAAGAATTTTGGAATGATGTAAAAATTCCGGGCAGTGCAGTGGGCGTAAATAATGAACTGGATAAAGCAGGTCGCGTTGCCGATTTTATCGAACTTGGTGAGTTGATGTGCAAAGACGCTTTGGACCGTAACGAAAGTTGCGGTGGTCATTTTCGCGAGGAATATCAAACCGAAGAAGGAGAAGCGCTTCGCGATGATGCGAACTATATGTTTGTTTCTGCCTGGAAATACAACGGCGACAGCAACTGGGAGTTGGAAAAAGAACCATTGAATTACGAAGTAATTCATCCAACGCAGAGAAATTATAAGTAGAAGTTGTGGAAGAAACCTTAATCATAAAAAATTTTGGGCCAATTGAATCAGTGGAATTAAAACTGAAACGGTTTACTGTTTTGATAGGGGAACAGGCAACGGGAAAAAGTACAGTGGCAAAGGTGCTGGCGGTCATTAATTCTTTATTAGATACAAATCCTCTAAGAAAGAGAGGACTTGGAATAATGAGGGTATCAGAAATAAATAGCATAGAAAACTTTAAACAACATCTGTCGGTTTATGAAATACATAACTATGTTAGACCAGAAAGCTTTATACAACTAACCGGGAAAGTTGAATTTCGATTAAAAGAAGAAAAAATTACATCGAACTTAAAATCTTTTCTGGAGAAAGAATATAACCAAAGAAATAAGATAACATACATCCCTGCAGACAGAGGGGCTACTTCATTATTTACGAGTGCAACATGGGCTGATCTAATAGATGTTGAGGAAGGTAACATTGATATGCCCAGATACTTTCTAAGATTCTTTAGTCTTTATAATCGTCTAAAAAAAGATAGGCAATTTGACTTCTCTGATACACTTGGAATAAAGTTTATAAATCGAAATGGAAGCGATATTGTGTTGCTCAAACACGGCTCAGCTATTTCTATAAAGGAAAGTGCCAGTGCCTTGCAAACAAATTTACCAATGTTTGTTATCATTGATTGGCAAACTAAGGAAAAATATTCAAATACTACTTTTCTTATTGAAGAACCCGAACTGAATTTTTTCCCAGCAATGCAAAGTGTTGCAGTAAAATATCTTATTGATGCTGCATTATACAGTGATAGCAACTTCTTAATCACTACACATAGTCCATATATTCTTACATCGCTTAATAACTTGTTGTATGCTTATAAAGTTGGGCAAGAACATGAAGAAGAAGTAAATGCCATTACCGAAAAAAAATACTGGTTAAATCCAAACGATGTATCCGCTTATAGATTATTTTCCGATGGAACAACAAAAAATATTATGGATGACGACTTACAACAAATTGATGCCGGCGAAATAGATGAAGTAAGCAGAACATTAAACAGTGATTGGGATAAGATTTCTAACATCAGATTTGCCAGTGTTGATGAGAGTTAATCTGAATGATTATAAATACGATTATGGTAAAGAAGTATCCAATCCCACAGCAGAAGAGAATGGTCGCTCGTTTACTTTACAAAATGAATCGAAATGTATCGTAAAGAAATGGGCAATAGACAAAGTTGTTTTTAAAGACCGTATAGATGAACGTTGTGATTATCTGATTCTCGTTCATAAGAAAATAGAAAAAGTTTATTACTGGATAGAATTAAAAGGAAGTGATGTTGTAAAAGCTTGTAAACAGATTTTAAATACAATTCATCAGATTGAAGTTGAGGGCAGAGTGCATGAAGCAAGAATTGTTAGTTCCAAAACACCTGCACCTGCTTTAAGAGATATAACGTACATAAAACTGGACAATCAAATGAGAAAATTCGGTGGTTGTCTTAAAACATACACTAATCAAGGCACAGAAAGAATTTAATGATGGAACACTACAATATGAATCTCACACTCAAAGTGTGGAGGCAACAGGATAGCCAATCAGAAGGAAAATTTGAAACTTACCAGGTGAACAACATTTCCAGTGAGATGAGCTTTCTGGAAATGTTTGATGTGCTGAACGAACAGCTTGTTACCAAAGGAGAAGAGCCCATTGCATTTGACCATGATTGCCGCGAAGGCATTTGCGGTTCCTGCTCGATGTATGTAGATGGCAAGCCGCATGGCCCCTGGCAGCACAACACCGTTTGCCAGCTTCACATGCGGGCGTACAAAGACGGTGATACCATTACCGTAGAACCATGGCGGGCAAAGGCTTTTCCTGTAATAAAAGATTTGATGACCGACCGCTCTGCGTTCGACAGAATCATACAGGCCGGCGGTTATATTTCTATCAATACCGGCAACGCGGTAGATGGCAATGCCATTCCTATTGAAAAAGAAAAAGCCGACAGCGCTTTTGGTGCTGCCATGTGCATTGCTTGTGGTGCTTGTGTGGCGGCTTGCAAAAACAGTTCGGCAATGCTATTCTTATCGGCTAAGGTTTCGCATCTGGCCTTATTGCCGCAAGGTGCACCGGAACGCAAAACACGTGTAATTGATATGGTAACGCAACACGATAAAGAAGGCTTCGGCGCCTGCACTAACATTGGTGCCTGTGAAGCCACTTGCCCGAAAGATATTTCCCTAGCCAACATTGCACGGCTCAACAGAGAGTACTTTGCAGCCGCTTTGGCAGATGATAAGTAAAAACAAACTTGTACAGCAAAAGGTTTTGCCCATAAGCAAAACCTTTTTTATTTTGGCAAAACACGGGCTGTATACAGTTAGTGTTTACAACATTCATCGTCCGTCTTTGCGAGGACGAAGCAATCCATGGATTCGAGATTGAGAAATTATAACTTATGAATACTATTGTACGAATGTATCCTTACTTACAAACCGCACTTGCTTTATAACACAGACTGCTTCGCACGGTTAGCAGTAACGAAAACCTTTGTTTGTAAAAATTAATTGAAACGGATACCCCACTCAATACTTTAGTAACAAATCTCATTAATAAAATTTTAAGGCGAACAGAAGCCGCTTAAAATACGATTAAGAATGACAAATGCAAGGAGTAGTAAGCATTTCAGCCCGTTTTATCTTCTATTTTTATGGCTCAAAATTGTATATGAATCCAAAATTACTTTCCTCCTGGGTAATCGCACTCTTCAGCTTACTCATCACATCTTCTGCGTTTTCTCAAAACGCTTACATCACCAACAGAAATGATAACACCATTTCTGTTATCAATACACAAACCAATAAGGTAATTGCAACCATTCCGGTTTCTTACGACCATCCCAGCGGTGTAATTGTAAGTCATGATGGCTTGCGGGCTTATATTAGTTACTACACAAGTACAAGTGCCAACGCTGTAACGGTAATCAATACAGTAACCAATAAAGTGATTGGTGAAGTTGCATTGAACACGGGTGCAACTTTCGGGGGCATCTTAGATATTAGCCCCGATGGCAGCACCATTTATGCCGGTTGCAAAGACTCAGTAGTGGTAATTGACGCTGCTACGTTAACCATCAAAAGAAGAATATTAACTGAAACCGGCAATTCGATCCAGGGCATTGCCATTTCGCCTGACGGATTGCATGTGTATGTAAATGGCTTTAATAAAATCATTGACATCAGCACGCAAACCAATGCGGTGTATAGCACTATGGCTGCTTCGGGCGCTAACTTTCTCCAGCTTGCCATTAATTACCAGAATACGAAGTTGTATGCTGCTGACAAACTGAACGGCAACCTTAATATTTTCGACCTTCAAAGCAGAACCAATAAAGCTATATCGTTAAGCAATACTGCTACAGATTGTGTTTGCGTTAGCCCCGACGGAACAAGAGTGTATGCCACCAATTATGTTGATAGCACCGTGTGCATAGTTGACGGTAATGCGGATACACTCATTAAAAAAATAAAGTTACCCTACCAGCATCCTTACGGCATTGCCATTACACCCGACGGCAATAAGGTATATGCGGTTTGTTTTGTGGATGGGAAAGTGGCTGTTATTAATACATCAACCAATGAGGTAAATACCTATATTAAAGTAGGATTCAACCCCGTTGCCATTGGACGTTTTATTGGCAGCAACGGTGTGCTTCCCGTAACGCTAACACACTTTACGGCTTCGCAGGTAAACAACAACGTACAGCTTCAATGGGAAACTGCGAATGAAGTGAATACTTCTTCTTATACTGTTGAGCGCAGCACCGATGGTGTTCATTTTACTGCGATTGGCTCTGTTGCAGCCATAGGAAGCAATGCTCATTCCTATCAATACAACGATGCTACAGCAACAGGTTTGCAAAATGTAAAAACCATTTATTACAGGCTTACCATAACCGATAAAAATGGTGCAAGCACCACCAGTTCCATTGTTACTTTTACGGCAAAAACAAACGCTACGGCTTTGCTTCTGTTGCCCAATCCTGTAAGGAATTTACTAAAGATTACAATAAATAATTTTAGTGGCAAAGCAACGTTCAGCATTGTTGATATGACTGGCAAAACATGGTATCAGCAAAGCGCGTCAATTGTAAGCGGAGTCAACGTTTCCTTCAGTACTTCTGCTTTGCCCGCAGGCATGTACGTGCTGCGCTTTACAGGCGACAATACAACTACATCTGAGAAAAAGTTTATTAAGCTATAAAACAAAAAAGGGCAAAAACAAACCCGCAGTTTAATCAATAGATTGCGGGTTTCATTTTTATCAGAATTCTCTTACGCATTAACACTTCATTACTAAACGCAACAGCACAATCAACATCTTATATTCATCACTTTTAAAACGACAGAATATGAAAAAGATGTTTACGTTATTGATGAGTTTGATGGCTTTTTCTGCTCTTTTTGCGCAATACCAAAAGCCCAGCGACAACCGCTATTACAATGATCGCAATGCCACTTATAATGGCGGAAATTATAGCGCCAACAATGGCAACTATATACCTCAACAAACTGCGCCGGTGCGCAATGATGGCGCTTTTCAGGTTTATGGTCGTAAAGACGATTTTGATGGCCGAAGAGATGAAGGTGATCGCATGGATGGTTTTCATGGTGATCATGATTTTGGTTATCACGACCGTTATCACGACAGAGGCGATTGGAGAAGAAATCATCATAGAGGTTTAGGTTTGTTAGGAACCGGTTTGGTGATAGGTGGAGTAATTGGCGCTGTGATAGTAGCCCATTAGTAAAGCATCAATTATTGCGATGTTTAACAAAGCCCTGCAAATGCAGGGCTTTGTTATTATTTATTGAATCACCAAACAGTGAAAAATGATAAAGAAGATTGTTATTACAGTTGCTACATTTGACCGCAAAAAGGCTTATGCTGGTTGCAGGCGTTGTTATTTTGTATCACCCTGATAATACGGTAATGCAAAACATACAATCGTATTTGCCTTATGTTGAAAAGCTCTATGTAGCCGATAACACAGAAGAAAAAATAAGTGATATTGCCCTGCAATTAAAAACACAAAACAAAACACAGGTACTGTACGATGGCAGCAATGAAGGTATTGCCAAACGCTTAAACGAAGCCGCAGGTTTGGCGATGAATGAAGGCTTTCAATGGCTATTGACAATGGATCAGGATTCGAGATTTGAAGAAGGTGAATTGGCGAACTATTTTTCATGCGCCGACAATTATTTGCACAAAAACAAAACAGCCATGTTTGGGGTGGAGCATGAGGAGAAAAAGAAAACATCACAAAGTTGTACTCCAGTTGAAAAAAATAAATTGATTACATCAGGAAGCTTATTGAATATAGCACTATTTCAAAACATTGGCAGATTTAATGAGTTGTTGTTTATAGATGAAGTTGATTTTGAATATTGCTACCGGGCGCGTTTAAAAAATTATTTGATTGTACAATTTCAAAATATTTTCCTTCAACATTCCATTGGTGTTTCGTCTCAACACTATTCCTTAAAAAATTTTAAAGTATCGAAACGAGCTTTGCATTCACCCAAAAGAATGTATTACATGGTAAGAAATTTTTTTTATGTGAATGGTGTTTATAAAACACATTTTCCAAATGAAATTAGAGAAAGCAGGAAAGGGTTATTAAATAGAGTTAAAAACAATTTGCTTTACAATAAGAAAAGAAGAAGCATCTTCCTAAATATCTACAAAGGTTTTGTTCATTATTTACTAAATAAGTTTTAAGATATAATAATTATGAGAGCCATGAATTTAATAAGTAATCTAAGTATTGGTTTTGGAAAGCTTGTAAGAAAACAGTTTACCAATCCGTATAAGAAAGTTGGCTTTTCCTGGATGCAAACAAGAATCGTAAAAAATTTACCTCTTGATAAAAATCAGTCTATTTCCTTTTATAATCATACCCTTTTTTTTAAGCGCAGAGATGAACTTTTAAATAGCATTAATGAGATTTTTATTGAAGAAATTTATAAGCAAAAATTACCATCGGATGCTTATATAATAGATTGTGGTGCCAATATTGGTTTAAGCGTTATTTATTTAAAGAAATTGTTTCCCGATAGCACAATCATCGCTTTTGAACCTGATGAAAGCAATTGTCAAATTCTTACAAAGAATGTTGCATCTTTTGATCTCAATAAAGTTGAGTTGAAACAAGAAGCCGTATGGATTGAAAACACAACGCTTTCTTTTTCAAATACAAGTACTCAAATGAGCAGGATTGAAACTTCAAAAGATGGCAGTAGTATAATCATTGTGAAAGCTGTTAAGTTGAAAGATTTTTTAAATCGGCAGGTAGATTTTTTAAAAATAGACATTGAAGGTGCCGAATATGAAGTAATGAAAGATATAGATGAAAATCTGAAAAATGTGAATCATTTGTTTGTAGAATATCATGGCACATTTAATCAGAATAAAGAACTAAATGAAATATTTGAAATCATTACAAGAAATGAATTTAAGTATTATATCCAGCAAGCTGCCAATAAACATCCAACGCCTTTTATACCATCTTATACAGCCGACTATGATGTTCAATTAAACATCTTCTGCTTCCGTTGATTCTGATTAGAACAAGGCTATTGAAACTTTATCAGGAGCTTTGATATCCTTTCTAATTCCTCTTTGTCAGACTGAGATTTTACAACGGTTTGTAATTGTTTCGCTCTCTCCTTTTCTCTGTTCTTAAGGATTATTGTTTTGCCAATAACAGGAACAAAACTGATTAATTTTCCAATTCTTTTTTTGAATGAAACTTTTTGATTGCGGTTGGCTTTTAGTTGAGCGGAAAAAGAAATCAGAATTTCGTTAAGAACTTCTTCTACTTTGTTAGTCTTAAAATTTGTGGGTTCTGTTAACTTGGTCAATATAAAATCTTTGAAGCTATGTAGCTCATTTGCATAGTTAGAATCATCCAAAATGGTATCAAGATTAGTAGCCGTTTTATCGTCGGAATCTTCAGCAAATTCCCTTACCTGGTAAAGGATAGGCAACTCCTTATACTTTCCGTATAAAATAGGTAAAAGTGCAGTGATATATTCATTGAGGAATAAGTTTTTAATTCGCATACCAGCACCTGCAAATGATTTCTGCAACACATCGGTTCTGAACACAGCATACAGAACAGAACGATAATTTTGAAACATATCTACCAACCTGTTTATCGGTTCTTTTGCTTCAATACTTTTAGAAAGATCATACAACAAGCCATATTTGATATGATCAGTTACGATGCTTTTCTTATAATATCTAATACTCCAACCTTGCGCTACAGAGTAATCGCTGTTTTGCTCTAAAAACAAAACACATTTTTGTAAACTTTCAGGAAGGATAAAATCATCATCTGCACACATTGCTACATAAGGCGTGGTAACATTTTTAGATACAACTTCTATCTTTTGTGTAAACGTCAAACCGGGTGAATAGTAATGAATCCAATTGTCTCTTTTATTATTAAAAACGTGTTTTTCTTTTGAGCTATCAGCGATAATAATGGGAAAAGTGCAATCATTATAATATTCAAGAAGACGATCTAAATTCTTGTGTCTGTTATGCAGTATCAGTATAAGCGTGATTTTATCTGTCACAAATAGGAAGATTTGTTTTTATGCAAAAAAATGCAAAAAGCCAGATCAAATAATCTGGCTTTTCATGCGACAATATTTTTGTAAGTGTCCTTTTTAAGGAGCTTAAAATATTGTCGGTTTACAGATACAATGTTGCTATTGACCGTAAGGTATTCTAACAAACTGTGTATGCGAGTTAATTCCTTGATAGCTCCAATATTGATCAAAAAGCAACTTCCCGTCTTTATAACGCAAATTATCCCAGATAACGGTTTGACTTGCTATTGGTGATGGATTGAAAACAACAAAGGTGAGCATTGTATGTGATGAGTCCAAAAACGACCAGGTTGTTTGATGAGTAGTCCCTACTGCATCATATAATATTCCTGTACCATTGGTATTAAACTGAATATATTCATTATCATAGTCTTCGGTATTATTAGTTCCACCTCTTTGATAGACGGTAGTATCATTTCCAATCACACCTCGTATTTCCTGCGATCTCCATTTGTTGGCAGTAAGAATTGCAAGAGTAACAGTAGTATCCTGTGTTACAACTGTGTCAACCTTGGTTAAAGTATCAGTGTGCGTAACGGTAACTGTATCAATTTTAACTACGTCTTTTGTACAAGAGGTAATACCTGTTTGC
This sequence comes from Ilyomonas sp., assembly GCA_965277535.1. Classification (GTDB taxonomy): domain Bacteria; phylum Bacteroidota; class Bacteroidia; order Chitinophagales; family Chitinophagaceae; genus Ilyomonas. Next base: position 1,093,440 of record OZ255825.1, read on the forward strand.
ATCATCAGAAGAATAACAAAAACAAAAAGGGAAGAAAGGCCTAAAAATTTTCTCATAAGCATAATTTTTTGGCAATATAATGAAATGAACGTTTTGTTTTGAATTCTTTCAAAAAATAATCACAATACAAAGGGATAATAGAGCAAAAACAAATCTCATAAGCTTTTTACTCGAATGTATATTTTGGCAGTTGCAAAGACAAAAACTTAAATAATTTTAATCAAAAAAAGTTGAAGTAAAAACGTTGTAAAAGCAATCCCATTTTATTCGATTTATTGTACAAATACTTTTTACACATCACTCAACATCTCCAAAAACAATTGCAACCCTTTTTTCTTTTCATCGGTTAGTTCATAACTGATGTTCTTTGTGTAATACGTTTGCAACGAATAAGCAGTAAAGGGGTTTTCTTTTATTACATTCTCTAACTGTTGCAAACCAACGCCGTTTGCTTCATTAAATTCATCACAAAAATGGCCCGGCAATTCTTTATTAGCTATCCAGGCAGCAAACACAAAAGGCAAGCCTGTAAAGGCTTTCCACGTTCCGGCAAGGTCATAACTATACTTCGATTGTTGCCTTTGTTCCAATGCTCTGTCGCCAATCACCACGCCAGCAGTTGTGCCTTTGATATCATCGCGAAAATCTTCTTTTGCATCTTTTAATTGCGGGTGAATTTTCCAATAACTCTTCAATAAAACCTTACAAAGATTGACCGATGTGCGACTTTGATAATCCAGCAAAATGGTTTTAATTTCTTCCAGCGGCACATCGCTAAACAAACAAACCGAAGCCACATCTCCATCAGCACCAATGCAATAATCGCCAATAATAAAATGCTGTTGCATTTTGGGTATTATTGCAACGGGAACCAAGCCAACATCTATCTTATCTTCCAGCAACATTTTAGCTATAGCAGAAGGATAATCAGTAATCAATTCAATCCTGTTCATCAGGGTTTCGCTTCTTTCAATGCCATATAGCAACGGCTTAGTGTTTAAATAACTAACGGCGCCCACTTTTATCTTCCTCAATCCTTTTATTTTTGCGTGCAAAGAAACAGAATCGGCTTCTCGTTCTATCATCTTATTTACTTTCAAAATGAATTTACAACCTCTTACTGCCATCTCTCCCATTGATGGACGCTATCACCATCAAACAAAACATTTATCGCAATGGTTTTCTGAATGGGCTTTGATAAAATATCGGGTGCATGTTGAAGTTGAATATTTTATTTTTCTGGCTGAACACAAATTCTTTTCACTATTACAAAACGAAGCTCAACGGCTTCGCGATATAGTTACCCATTTTAGCCTGGCTGATGCAGAAGAAATAAAGAGAACAGAACTCATCACCAATCACGATGTAAAAGCGGTTGAGTATTTTTTAAAAGAAAAAATATCACAGCTTGGCAGAAGCGATATAAAAGAATGGATACATTTTGGATTAACTTCCCAAGACATTAACAACACTGCCATTCCGCTGCTTTGGAAAGAATATGTTGAGAAAGAATATTTGCCTTCCCTACAATTGGTGCAAAAACAAATACAAGATCTTACGCTACAATGGAAAGCTGTACCCATGCTTGCCAGAACCCATGGTCAGCCTGCATCGCCAACCGTATTGGGCAAAGAAATGGCGGTGTTTGTTGAAAGAATCAGCAATCAAATACCGGCATTTCAAAACGTTCCCTTTGCGGCAAAGTTTGGCGGCGCAACGGGCAATTTCAACGCACATAAAATTGCATTTCCAGCTTTCGATTGGATAGCCTTTGCCAACCATTTTGTGAATGAAATATTGGGTTTGCAACGCAAACAGTTTACAACGCAAATTGAACATTACGATTCATTGGCTGCGCATTTTGATACAATGAAAAGAATCAATACCATTTTGATTGATTTGTGCAGAGATATGTGGACTTACATCAGCATGGATTATTTTAAGCAACAAACCAAAAAAGGTGAAGTCGGCTCTTCAGCGATGCCACACAAAGTAAATCCGATTGATTTTGAAAATGCAGAAGGCAACTTAGGCATAGCAAATGCAATGCTGGAGCACCTTTCAGCTAAATTGCCCATCAGCCGTTTGCAAAGAGACTTAACTGATTCAACCGTTTTGCGCAACATTGGCATGCCCGCTGCGCACATTGCAATCGCCGTAAAATCACTACAAAAAGGCTTATCGAAACTGGTGTTAAACGAAGCCAAACTGAACGACGATTTAGAAAGCAATTGGGCGGTGGTTGCAGAAGCAATTCAAACCATTTTGAGAAGAGAAAATTATCCCAACCCTTATGAAGCGTTGAAAGATTTGACACGTGGCAACAACGCCATTACGAAAGAAACCATACACCAGTTTATTGAAGGATTGGCAGTAAGTGATGATATAAAAAATGAATTGAAAAACATTACACCGCAAACATATATTGGCGTTCAACCAGCTTACGAATAAAAGATGTTTTCTAAGTTAATTTGCAAATGAGGGAATACAACACTACTAAACTTCTGTCCATTTATAAATACACCTTTCCATTCGTATTTTCCGTTGCTTAAATAATAGAGGTTTAAAGCATTGCTGTCGGGCAAAACAACCCAGTATTCTTTTACTTCATTTTCTTCGTAGAGATTAAACTTATCGTTTAAGTCTTTTTTTACCGAATATGGAGAAACAATTTCAACAATCAAGTCAGGTGCACCAATGCAACCTTTTTCATCAATTTTTGTTTTGTCGCAAATCACACAAATGTCGGGCTGAACAACGGTTGTAATTTCGTTATCACTCCTTTTGTTTTTAATCAACCGTACGTCAAAAGGAGCAAAATAAGAACGACACGAATGTTTGCGAAAATGGTTTGAAATCTCTATAAATAAATTTCCAGCTATCCTCTGATGACGTTCAGCAGGTGCAGGGGAATTGATAAACAACTTACCCTTTATCAATTCTACCATATCCTCAAACTGCCAGGTCAAATAGTCGGCATAAGAATAAGTTTTATTCGGGTCAAGCTGCGATACATCTGTAATCATAACAACATCATTCCTTACAAATATAAACGAATCGGTTTATACCATTTTAACTTGAAGAAACCTTTATCGCATTTCAATGAAGCCCTTTGCCGGTGCAATTTTCAGCAATCCTAAATTACAAATCTAAAATCATCTTACTTGTTTATCTCACTTGTAAAATGAAATTGTATGTCAGGATTATTTTGAATTTCGGTATTTAGAAACCATTCGCTTTGCGCCAAATAAACAGGATTGTCATCTTTATCAGCAGCCGAATTTTGTTGTTTGAATCGTAAAAAATCTTCCAGCTTTTTTTGGTCGTTGCTGGTTAACCAGCAGGCTTTATAAAATGGCAGGGTTCTAAATTCGCAAGCCGCGCCATACTCATGCAGCAAACGATATTGAATCACTTCAAACTGCAAATCGCCAACGCAACCAATTATTTTTTTGTTGCCGCCGAATTGAGTAAACAACTGGGCCACGCCCTCATCCATTAATTGCGAAATGCCTTTTTCCAACTGCTTTGTTTTCATCGGATCTTTGTTCACCAGCTCTTTAAAAATTTCAGGCGAAAACGAAGGAATTCCTGTAAAATAAAAGTGTTCACCTTCGGTTAAAGTATCGCCGATTTTAAAGTTGCCGGTATCAAACAATCCTACCACATCGCCGGGATAAGCGTCTTCAATTACATCTTTGCTGCGCGCCATAAAACTGTAAGGATTGCTGAAACGCACATCCTTTTTCAGTCGCACATGATGATAGTAATGATTGCGCTCAAAACGTCCACTGCAAACACGCAGAAACGCAATCCTATCGCGGTGTTTTGGGTCGAGGTTCGCATGAATTTTAAACACAAAGCCACTGAACTTTTCTTCGTCCACGCCTACCTCGCGTTCATTCGTTTCACGGTCGCGCGGCACAGGCGCAATATTGATGAATGTATCCAGCATTTCTTTCACACCAAAATTATTTACGGCACTGCCAAAGAACACCGGAGCCACTTCTCCGTTTAAGTAATCATCCTCATTCAGCTTGCCGTAAACGCCATCAATCAATTCTATGTCTTCGCGCAATGTTGCCGCATCGCGGTCACCAATTTTTTCATCAAGAAGAGAATGGCTGATGTCATCAATCGAAATAACATCTTCCTCTTCAGCTTTGGTATTGGCAGAAAAAAGACGAAGACTTTTGTTATCTAAGTTATAAACGCCTTTAAAATCCTTCCCGCTGTTGATGGGCCATGTCATTGGGTGCAAGCTGATGCTCAATTCCTTTTCAATTTCTTCCAATAAATCAAAACGATTCTTTCCATCGCGGTCCATTTTATTCACAAATACAATCACAGGTGTATCGCGCATCCGGCACACTTCCATCAGCCGTCGCGTTTGTTCTTCCACACCGTTTACACTGTCAATAACCAACACAACGCTATCAACGGCTGTCAGAGTTCTATATGTGTCTTCTGCAAAATCTTTGTGGCCAGGCGTATCTAATAAATTAATCAAAAAATCTTTGTATTGAAACGTCATTACGCTGGTGGCAACAGAGATACCACGCTGGCGTTCTATCTCCATAAAATCGCTGGTGGCGTGCTTTTTTATTTTATTGCTTTTTACTGCGCCGGCAACCTGTATGGCGCCGCCAAACAACAACAACTTTTCGGTTAATGTGGTTTTGCCGGCATCGGGGTGAGAGATGATGGCAAATGTTTTACGGCGATTGATTTCTTTTTCGTACTTCATAATTTTCAGGCGCGCAAAGGTACAAACCACTCTGTTGAAATAAAAGAGTATAACCTTAAATGAATGATAAGAATGATTGACAAACAACACATCAGACGTTTGTTTTTGCCTATATTTTCTTCCCTTTCAATGCTTCGCTAACAGCTTTGTCCATTGCACGTTCGGCAAACGGTTTGGTTACTTCATTCAGCTCTTCCGTTTTGGTTTGAATCAAGTTTTTATCTGTCATGGTTACTGCCATTTGCAGGGCTTGCATCGCTAATGCGGTAGTCGTCATTTCATCGGGTGTAAGCAACGATGCGTTTTTAGTAATGAATGCTTCAGTGGCTTGTAACAACTGTTCGCCTTCGCTACGAGCCTCTATCAGCGCGCGTTCCAGCATGTCGGACTTTGCATGGGTGATGCTGTCGAGCAGCATTTTTTCTACTTCGCTATCGGTTAATCCGTATTGTGGTTTCACTTCAATTTGTTGTTCAACACCACTGCGTAACTCTTTTGCTTTTACCGATAAAATACCATCGGCGTTAATTAAAAAACTCACTTCTACTTTGGGCAAACCGGCTGGCATTCCGGGTATGCCGGTTAAATTAAATTCGGCCAGCTTGCGGTTGTCTTTTACTAAATCTCTTTCGCCCTGAAACACTGAAATTCTCATACTTCCCTGACCATCTTTTTGCGTGGTATATTGCCTGCCAGCTTTCGATGGAATCTTGCTGTTGCGCGGAACTAACACGTCCATCAAACCGCCCATCGTTTCAATGCCCAAACTCAATGGCGTTATATCAAGAAGCAAAAAATCTTTATTGTTTCCAGCTAAAATATCGGCTTGCACCGCAGCACCCAAAGCCACTACTTCATCGGGATCAACATCATTATTTACAGGCTTTCCAAAAAAGTTACTGACAGCATTCTGTACAGCCGGAACACGCGTACTTCCTCCTACCATCACAATTACATCAATGTCTGTTGTTTGCAAGCTTGCATCTTTCAATGCAGCGCGACAGCTATCAATGGTTTTATCAATTAAAGGCTGAATCAATTCTTCAAATTTCTTGCGCGAAATGCCGAGCGAGTGTTCACCAACGCCAGTTAAATAAGCATCTTCAGTGCTCAATTTTTTCTTTGCTTCTTCCCCTTTGATGCGAAGCGTTTGCATCAATGTATTGTTTTGTTCAAACTCTTCTTTTGTAAATTCACCTTGCTCTAACCAATGTTGAACAATGAGTCTATCAAAATCATCACCGCCTAAATATGTATCGCCGTTGGTGCTCAGCACTTCAAAGATGCCGTTGCTAATTTTCAATATCGAAATATCAAATGTTCCACCTCCTAAATCGTACACAGCAATTGTTTTCTCTTCGTCTTTGTGTAAGCCTAAACCATAGGCTAAACTGGCTGCTGTGGGTTCGTTCACTATGCGCAGCACATCAAGCCCTGCAAGTTTTCCGGCATCGCGAGTAGCTTGTCGTTGCGCATCATTAAAATAAGCCGGAACGGTAATTACAGCGCGGCTTACCGGCGTTTTTAAAATGTGCTCGGCACGTTCTTTCAATTCTTTTAAAATAAAAGATGATAACTCAACCGGCGAATAAAATGTATTGCCCACCTGCACTTTTACAAGGCTTTCTTCACTATCATCAATAATTTTATAACTGTAAAAACCGGCGTGCTCTTTTAAGTCGTTATAACTTTTTCCCATCAGCCGCTTGGCGCTGAAAATGGTGTTGGCAGGATCGGTTTCTAAAAACTGCTTCGCTTCATTTCCAACCACAACATTTCCTTTATCGAAATGAACAACGCTTGGCACCAAACTACTGCTGTCATGTTCTTTTAAAGCCACAGGTTTGCCGGTATCAGGATGAATAATGGCAACCAAACTATTAGTTGTTCCTAAGTCAATGCCAACAATCATATCCTCTTTTTGCAAGCTGCCTGTAGCTATGTTAATTCCAATTTTTGCCATAAAAACAAATGAGGTGCAAAGGTAAGCGGGATAAAAAAATAGAGTTGTTATTTTAAAAGATAAGGGGTGCACAAGTAAAAAAGATGTCAAGCAGATTGCGCTGATTTGTTCAAATAAACCGTATGAATTTGCGTTGATTGCGCTACCTGCGGCAATGATTTATCTTCGAAAAATATGCGTAAAAACAAATCAACAGTTTACTAAACTCCTACATCTTCATCAGTTTAGGTCGTATCTCTACATAAATCTGTCCACTCATCGGCGCTTTTCCATACAGGTTTTGCAATGATGGAGGAGGAAGATTAACAGACGATTGCAAACCGCCAATCAATTCAAATTTTCCAAACGAAAACAGGCGCCGGTTTGTGCCGAGAGTAAGCTTGTGTATATCAAAGCTTTTTTCACCATATTGCTGTTGAAGGTTCAATTCTTCCGTTGATTTTTGTACAAATTCATACCTGCCATAAACCGCCTGCTTTTGCAGTTGTTGCGTGGCTTCTGCCAGGAGCGAGTTTTCTTTGTGATTATCCGCACCTTCACCATTCATTCCCCACACAGCAGCAGAAGAAAAGAAACTTCCTTTTGCAGTAACCGGCGTGCAATACAAAACCGACGCCGTATAGCGCATCACATCTTCTGTGGGGTGCAAATCTTCAGGGCTTTTTATAAATGCCTGCGAAACCTGCAAAGCCAATGCTTTGGAAGGATTAAACGACAACCGCCACGAATAACTATCAAATTTTGGCTTATCAAAATCGTAACGGTTTTCATCCGGCTCGCGCCCGGTAAAAGATGAAAATTCACCCTTAAATTTTCCTACTCTAACACCTGCCGTTGCCACGCCATAAGTAATATGTGTAGCATCCTGCCAGTGATGACTGAGTGGCGCATCAGGGTCGTTCAATGCAATGGTTCGGTGCATGAAAGTAGGCGCGCTGATGGCTGGCTCGCCAGGATAACCTATGTATGCAAACACATCAACCGCTTTGCTTAACCGTTGTGTGTAACCAACCGTTAAACCTGCAAATAAATCGTGCGGATGCTGGCGGTCAACCAACGGCTGTCCTTTGTACGATTCGCCAGACTGAAACAACAAGGGATAGCCTCTTTCTGTAACCGTTACTGGATCGAGACTTAACATAGCAGAAAAATTGAACAAACCATTTTTACCAACAGGTTGGTTGTACATTACCATGAACCAGTTGGGCGCATCAAACTGCGTTCCGCTGCGCGATGTTTTATTGGTTAATTGCTGATCATCATACCTTATAAAAATACTTCCATGAAACATCCACATGCCCTTCTTTGTATGCTTCATTATCATGTACATTGAATTGTTGTCGGGCGACCATGCTGTGCCCGAACCATTGCGTGTCATAGGAAGTGAGCGTGAAAATGAGTGGCTCATACCAGGCATGTTTTCTTCGTCTTCGCCGTTCATATTCATATCATCCATGTTCATGTTCATCATAGAATCATGACCGGCGTTCATCCGCATTGTATCGGTGTTGTTGTGTTGATGTTGCGCAATGATTTTTACTGTTGTGAGCAGCATTATTGATAGAAATAAAATGTATTTCACTTGAAAAAATTAAAAGAGTGGAAATAAAAAAATAGGCAAAAACAAATGCAATGTTTGGCTTGCCTTGTTCATGTAAGAAATGTAGCAAAAACAAACGGGCTCAAATGCGATACACGCATTGTGCCTGGTACAAAGGAACGGGCGGGCTGAAGTTTATGCTTTTGTTTTTGCAAGAAAAATGAAATGAATGGAAAAGTAAAAGAATGGGTTGATAACGATTGTTTGTAAAAGCAACAAAACCATTTTCAAATGAAGCCATTTGAGCCGCAGCTTCGTGTTGCTCAGCAGTTTTTAATGATGCCTGCCTGTCTTCACAACAAGCTTTTTTCTTTGTTTCGCAGGATTGACACTCTTTGTTTTTATAGGGTTTATCAAATCTTACCGAAGCAACAGAGTCCATACAATAATGCACTGTTACCGTTACGCCTGTAAAAGCGGTGAGGTATAAGCAACACAACAGTATAGCAACCCAGCTTTTCATGTAAAATGTATAGCTTTCAAATTAAGGCAAAAGTAAAGTAACGCATTATCAGGCAGCCATGGCTCTGCATTCATTTACACATTTTTCACAAGCTAATCACAAAACCTTTTTTTGGGCAAAACCAAAAGCAACAAAAATCCGTAACACTATTGTTACTGTTTATAATCCATGTTCCGACTTAAATAACACTTAAAAAAAATTTATGCTATTACCCGAAAATGAAAAAGTCGCCTCCGAATTAAAGCTAACCCAAGAAGAAAACACACAACGCAAGATTGATGTAAAAGAAAAGCTACAACTCTATCTGCAACATCACCACAACACAAAAGACAAGTGGTTGCTGTCTTCCCATGCACATTGTTTCATCTCTTTGTCGTAACAAGTAAACGGTGGCCTTCTTGCATCACCTTTTTATTTTAACACCTCTGTTTGCGAATGTTTCTTTTCTCGCAAATCACCTGCTGTTGTCCTTCTTATTTTTGTGGATTGAAATTAAAAAACATTGACTGGCAAACAGGTAAACATTGCGTTGGTTGGCAACCCAAACTGCGGCAAAACATCTTTATTCAATTCACTTACTGGTTTAAACCAAAAGGTAGGCAATTTTCCGGGTGTAACAGTTGATAAAAAAACGGGTACAACGCAGTTGGAAGAGTCCTTTGATGCAAAGATTATAGACCTTCCGGGAACGTATAGCTTGTATCCGCGCCGCGCCGATGAATGGGTAGCTTATAAAGTAATGATGAATGTGGATGAAATAAAACCCGATGTCATTCTTGCTGTTGCCGATGCCAGCAATCTGAAACGAAACCTTCTGTTTTGCAGCCAGGTAATTGATTTAAAACGTCCTGTCGTCATTGCACTTACCATGATGGACATTGCACGCAGCAAGGGCTACAGCGTTGATGTATCGCAACTGGAACGGGAACTTGGTGTGCCTGTTATTCCCGTAAATCCCCGCAAAAACAAAGGTATCCAGCAATTAAAAAAAGCCCTTGCATTAATAGCCAAACAAACATTTAGCGCACCACAATTTGATTTTATTCCGAATAAAGAGCTGGCACCTTTTGCTATAGAAGGTGCGAAAAAATTAGTGCCGCACATCAGCAATTATGCGGCGGTGCATTATCTCATCAACCACGAAAATTTTCCGCTCGATACCATAACGCAAAATGCGATCGAACACGTGGAAATAACCAACGATTTCAATCCTACCAAAACACAGGCAGATGAAATTGTGCAACGCTATTCGCGCATTCGCCAGATTATGCAGCAAAGCGTGGTAGAACCTGATCCGTTGCAAAAAAAACTGTTTACTGAAAAACTTGATAATGTTCTTCTGCACCGCGTTTGGGGCAACGTGATTTTGGTGGTGGTTTTATTCCTTTTGTTTCAAAGCATTTTTTGGTTAGCCCAGTTTCCTATGAATGCTATTGACTGGAGCTTTTCCCGTTTAAGTGGCTGGGTAGGCGACACATTACCACAAGCGTGGTGGAGCAATTTGCTGGTAAATGGCATGCTGGCTGGCTTGAGTGGCATTCTTGTTTTTGTGCCGCAAATTATGATTTTGTTTGGGTTGATTACCATGCTGGAAGACGTTGGCTACATGGCGCGCATTTCGTTTTTAAGCGATAAATTAATGCGAAAAGTAGGGCTGAACGGAAAGAGCGTAATGCCTATGATTAGTGGTTTTGCCTGTGCTGTGCCTGCCATTATGAGCACGCGGAACATTGAAAACCGAAAAGAGCGTTTGCTTACCATTTTGGTTACGCCGTTGATGAGTTGCAGCGCGCGTTTGCCGGTTTATACCATTCTCATTGCGCTGGTAGTTCCCAACCATTATTATCTCCATTTCTTAAGTGAACAAGGCCTGGTAATGATGGCCCTGTATCTCGTAGGCATTGTGATGGCGCTTATTGTCAGCTATGTGTTGAAGTGGATTATCAACATAAAAGAAAAAAGCTTTTTCATTTTAGAACTGCCTGTGTACCGTGCGCCGCGCTGGAAAAACGTTGGTATTACAATGATTGAGAAAGCGAAAATATTTGTGTCGGATGCGGGTAGAATCATCATCCTTATCAGCTTGCTGCTTTGGTTTTTGAGTAGCTATGGTCCTTCTTCCCGAATGAAAACCATTGATGCAAAGTTTGCAAGGCTGGAACAAACGGCAACGCCGGTTAACAAAGATGTTTTGGAAAAACAATACAAAACCGAAAAGCTGCAAAACTCATTTGCGGGCATCGCGGGCAGAGCCATTGAGCCAGTAATAAAACCTTTGGGTTTCGACTGGAAAATAGGCATTGCGCTCATTACTTCGTTCGCTGCACGGGAAGTGTTTGTAGGCACAATGGCAACGCTGTACAGCGTTGACGAAAAAGATGATGCTACTTTAAAAGAAAAAATGCACAATGCAAAACGTACAGACGGTACTCCGGTTTATACGCTGGCAACAGCCTTATCGCTAATGATGTTTTATGTGCTGGCAATGCAATGCATGAGCACGCTTGCTATTACCAAACGCGAAACGCGAACTTGGAAGTGGCCTGTCGTTCAGTTTGTTTATATGACCGGGCTGGCATATCTGATGAGCTTTGCAGTATATCATATCTTTTAAAATCCGCTATTTTTAAAGCTTATAGTTATCTTAAAAAAATTAGTAAAAAAGTTTTGACTTTGTTAGAAATCAGTAACTTGCATATCCTATGCCGGCAGCTAACTTACCGACTAACGAGCAAGAAAGACTTCACAATTTGTACAGCTATGAATTGCTGGACACACTGCCCGAAAAAGACTATGATGACATAACGAAGCTGGCTTCTTTTATCTGCCATACTCCTGTTTCCCTAATTACCCTGGTTGACAAAGACAGACAATGGATGAAATCGGCTCATGGCGTCAATTTAGAGGAAACACTTCGCGAACACGCCTTTTGTGCACATGCCATTTTAGAACCCGATGAAATGATGGTTGTATCCGACGCGGAAAAAGATGAACGATTTTCCGACAATCCTTTGGTAACCGGTGAGCCTCATATCATGTTTTATGCAGGCGTGCCTTTGCTCACAGAAGAAGGTTATGCGATTGGTAGTTTATGTGTATTGGATAATAAACCGGGAAATCTGAATGAAAGCCAACGTGAAGCTTTAAAAACACTGGCCAATCAAACCATTCGTTTGATTCAGTTTCATAAGAAAACAAAAGAGTTGTTTCATAGCCGGCAATTGCTGCAGGAAGTAAATAACGAACTGGAAAACTTTGCGCAAAATGCTGCCGAAAACCTAAAGAAACCCTGCGATAACGCCATTGAATTTACCAATATCATCAGCGAAAAATTTTCTGACGTGCTGGATGCAGATGGAAAGCAAATTTTATCGCTCATCACCTACTCTTGCGAAGGCATAAAAGCAATGGTGGATGATACTTTGCAGAAAGCGGCAAGGCTAAGCTTTTTGCAGGAAACAAAATCGCTGTTTACATTTACCAGCATTATGCAGGATTTAAAACAAATGTTGCCTTCATCCGAAAGCAGCATTTCTATTGGCAATCATCCTGAAAATGATTCTATTTTTTTCTTTAAAAATTTATTGCTTCAGTCACTTACGCATATCATAACAGCGTCGGCAACTTTTAATAACAAGCCAAATCAGTTGATTGAAATTTCTTTTCAGCCAACCAAACAGGCTTATGTTTTTACCATTGTTGATAATGGCAATGGCATTCCGGTGGTTTCGAGCGGCGGTGAACTGAAATTGCTGCAATACGGGAATTTGAATGATAGCGAAAATCAATACATCAAATACCTTACTTCTGCAAAGCAAATTGTAACGTCTCTGGCCGGTACACTTGATATGAATTTTGATGAAAACAAAGGCACTGTTTTTATCATCAGATTTTCAAAATAAGTTCCCTTTATTATTTAGAAAGATTGTGCTGCCGAATACATTTCAACTTCATTTTCTTTATACATACTTTGTAAACTGGTAAGCACAGAACCTCTTGTTGAAGATGACTTACGCTTGTTTGGCAGCCAATGAGCTACGGTTAAAAAACGAATTGAAAAAAGGGCCAAACCAATCATCCAAAAGAGAGCGAGTAACGGATTTATACAAGCATTTATAAACAGGCAAAAAACAGCCAAAAACAAATTGGTAAACAAAGGAAGCTGCAGCAATTGCAAACCCGATAAAAACAAATTTCTATCAAAACAAACAATGCCCTTACAAAGCAGTTGTGCCTTATTCAAAGCTTCCTGAACCCGAACATTTATTGTTTGCAAGGAGAATAGTTTGTAAGGTTGAAGATGCTTTGCTACTTCTTCAACTATAATTGCGTTTTTTGCAAATGCAACCTGAAAATTTTGCTTACTCAACAGGATATGTACTGAGGTTGCAATGCCCGCTGTTATTGCGTTTTGAGATTGCAAATATGTTTTATAAAACGAAACAGTAAACGCAACTCCGTTATCATTTACGGTTGCCGAAGAACCCAATTCAAATAAAACATATTTATAAATAAAGCTGTTGTAAACATTTCGTAACGCATACAATTGGTTGAAAACTCCGCTAACTGTTTTGGTTGTCATCATACTTTGCACCACTTGAAAACCCTGGTGAAAACAAACGTTCAAACCATTTAAAAAATCGGTATCGGCAATGCAATTTTCATCCAACACAACGGCGTGTGTGTGCGAACGTTTGAAGTTGTCAATCGTATACTGCTGCAACTGGAACGGTTGCTTAACAGGTTCGGAAAATGTTAACCAAACAATCCGTTCATCATCTGTGTAAAAACGGGGGTTGATGTTTTTGTTTGTTACAACATACACCAGGTAATTGGTATAATGCAATTGCAGCAAAGATTCAATCATCCTGTTTACTTTTTCTCCTGGATGGTTAATAGAAACGATGATGGCAAAATCTTTCTCTTCAAACAATTCTTCGCTTACCAAAGTTTGTTTTTGCCACTTTTTTTGTAAATAAAAAATAAAATGTAAAACCACTGGCAACAGCAAACTGAAAGCGATAATTGCCTGCGCCGTTTGCCAGGCAATTTGAGCGATAAAAGAAAACATGATATTGGATTTTAAAACGTGGTGTAACCTGTATTGATATTGAAATGTATAAGTTTTGTTAGGTTGACTGCAACGAAAAAAAGTATTGTCTCACTGTGACACAAATGAAGCGAAAACCTACATGAACAACAATGTATAAAAGCAAGAGCATACTTATAAGCCAGTTAACCGGTTTCATGATATTGGAATTAAAAATTGACATGGTAAAAATAAACTCACAGTGAATAACAACAGGTTTAAAATCTTTTAATCTACCTGAACAATTCATTAATTTTTAAGAGTAAAGTTCTGCGGCGTTATTGTTTGGGGCATATGGAACACCCATTAAGTACGCTATGCGAATACCCATGCGATTGGTTGCAACGCCTGCTTTCCATTGATACAAACACTTGTCCTTTTTAGTTTCATTTGCCAGTTGCAACATTTCATCAGGCGTGTACAAACGCATCACCGATGCAATGCCATCCCAAATGGTACAAAAAGGCACAACAGGTAATAAATAAGTAAACAACAAACGCTTTACAGAAAACGGTTTGATGAAGGGTGTAAACAACAGGAAAGCTACCGGATGGAACAACAAAATCAAAATAATAAACCATAAGCTCCGGCTGCCACCATCAAAAACAGCAATGCCTTCTTGTGCATCTACCGCATTTTGCAACAAGTTTATGGCTGCTTTTTTATCAAAATGATGAAAGCCTGAGAACAATGTACGAAAACCCGCTAACGCAGATGGAACGCAGGTTGCATCAACCGCTTCTTTATAAAAAAGAATGTTTCCGCCGGTTTGTTTTTGCAGCAATTTATAGGCATCAATGTTGGGAAATAAATCGGTTAAAACAAAAGGAACGCTTTTGCCGGTGGCTTTTTTTATGTTGTATTGAACCGATACTACCGCGCCGCCCGCACCTGAACAAAGATCAACAATGGCATCGCTTTTTGTTTGTTGCAAACCTTCAATTAAAATGGAAGTGATGGGTTGGTACAAATTCCCTTTCTGCAATACAAATCGCAGGAAATCGGTCATGTACCGGCGCAGATAAGAAGGAAACCAAGGCTGATCTTCCCATTCAAAGGCGTTTCTTCTTTTCATGCATTTTATATTAAAGCTTTTAGCATTGTACTTCTAACTTTCCGAAGAAAATTTATTTTTCAAATGGAAGGTAATTACAACGATACAAAAATCGAAAAGGGAATGCTTTTGTATTTTGCCAAAAGGGATTTTCATTATACATTTGCAGCCCAACAAACGGCTGCGTAGCTCAACTGAATAGAGCATCTCACTACGGATGAGAAGGTTTTAGGTTTGAATCCTAACGCGGTCACTTAATAGTCAGGCACTTGTGAACTTACTTTCACAAGTGCTTTTTTATTTGCAATCAATGGTGTAAAAACAAACCAACGATCATCGAATCAGTGTAACCGTACCTTTTGTTTTTGCCTCATTTTCAGCGCCTCTTTTCTTATATTCACAAAACCAAATGTAAGTACCGTTGCCGGCTGGCCTGCCATCAATGAAGCCATCCCAACCTTTGGCTACTATAAATGATTCAAATACTTTCTGCCCCCAGCGGCTATACAACACCAAATGATAATAAGATAAATTGTATCCGTTCACTATTGTAAAAACATCATTCAGCCCATCTCCATTGGGTGTAAAAGCCGAAGGAAATGCAACATTGCAAACCTGTTCTGTAACCTTAATTTGTTTTGTTGTGCTGCCACATTGGTTGCTTACAACCACCGAATAGGAGCCCCCTTTTGTAACGGTAAAATAGTTGTTTGCTGAACCATCCTGCCATAAATAAGTATCCCATACGCCAGGCGAAATAAGGAGCGAATCGCCGGCACAAAGTGTTGTATCATTCCATACTTTCCGGTTGATATCAGGCAGCACCGTAAGGTTGATGGTATGAACCGAATCGCAGCCATTGCTGCCTGCAAATGTTTGCTGGTAAACGCCCGATGCCGCATAGCCTTTATAACTGTTGCCATAGCATATTGTAGTGTCTTCCAAAGTAGCTGCTTTTGGGTTCACGGTGAGTGTAAGAACGCGTATGCTATCGCAGCCGTTGCTGCCGAAAAATGTATCGGTATAAGTGCCGCCCGTTGTATAACCTGCATAATTGCTGCCTTTGCAAATGGTTTGGCTGATGGCAACCGTTTGTTTCTTGCCAACGGTTATCAGAATAGAGTTAGAAGTCAGGGGTGAATTGCAGGGAAGGCTGCTGGTGAAAATGCAGTTTACTACATCCCCGGTAGCTAATGTGCTGCTGGTAAAAGTAGAAGCGTTTGTGCCAACAATGTTACCATTGATTTGCCATTGATAAGAAGATGCAGTACCGCCATTTGTGGTTTGTGCAGTGAATGTTACACTATTGCCTTCGCAAATGCTGCTTACATTTTTTGAAATGGTGATGGTTCGCACATCATCTGCATAAACATTTACCACAAATGGCTTTGAAGTAACACGGCAAGTGGCAACGCCAATGTTGTTTTGTTCTGCTACCGCAAGCCGGTACCAGTATGTGCCTGCACCTGTTGGTGCTCTTGTATAAGCAGCGCTTGTTGCACCAGCTATATCTTTCCATGTTGCACCATTGTCTGTACTCGTTTGCCATTGATAGGCTGTAGAAACATAGCATTGCTCAACCGAAGATGTCAATTGTAAAGGGCTCCCATTGCTGGCACATAACGAAGCCGTATCGCCGGTGATGTTCGTTGCGCTGATGGCAACCGAAGGACCGATAGGACGAAAGGTAATATCATCCAGGCCCACATCATTACCCACGCCGCCGGGCGCATTGTTTCTCATTCGCAACACAACAGTTGAAACGTTGGCTGGTGTTGAAAAAGAAAACCCGTATTGTGCCCATGTTATTGGATTGATGATAGGAATATCACCTGTTCCATACGATTGCAAAACGGTTCCATCTGTTTTTTCAATCGTCATGGTAATGTTGGGCAATCCGCCGGTAACACTACACATATTCAGGAGCCAGGCGGCAAACTGGTACTGGGTTCCTTCGCACAAACCCGTTACGGTTTGAATGTAAAAATCGCTTGGCTGATAAGATGCATTGATCAACATAAAATAACCATCAGAGCTGCCACTGTGGTCGTGTGCTGTGTGCCAAACTACATCGCTTGCCCAGCAGCCCGTTGTGAAATTGGTAATGGCATAATTGCCATCGCCGGGGCAATTGATTGGCTGATACGATAAGCTGCTGGTTGAACCCGGCGGCAGTGGCGGGCCAAATTGACTGGAGCCTGAACCGAACGTAACATCTACAATCGGGTCGCCTACAGAGCCGGTGCAGGTTTGTGAAAAAGCATTTGCCGTAATGATAAAAAAGAAAACAAGAAAGAAGATTTTCAAGGAATCATTTTTAATAAAAACAAACTTCTTGCATCGGGATATTTTGATGAAATAAGTTGTTGTCAAAAATAAAGGGTTACTACAAATAATAATGAAGTTAATTGAGCAGATAAAAAGTTTTGAATGCTGTGAAATTACAAGTTTGGTTTTGCACAAATTTTTATTCTCATGATAAAAATTTATCCTGCTGTGCTGCTTGTTTGTATTTATTGTGTTACAATTGTAAAATCACATAAGCCATCAGGATGATAACAAAAATCCTTTCCCTGTTTATATTTATAGCGATGTGCTCCTGTCACAAAAACACGTCATCTGCAGAAGGCACAGGTACCGATTCTACGACAACCGATACTGTTATCACACAAAATTTATTTCAGAAATACAGTAAAAATCCTTTGTTCAACATTGGTAATAACATGCCCGTTTGGAGAAGTATTCATGCCGCGAATGTGAGCATTCTTTCACCTCAAAAAACCGGCATCGGTAAATGGACTTTATTCATGCGTGGCTCCGGCAACAACGCTGATGGCTACCATGATAACATTGGAAGATTTGAGCAAGATTCGGCAACGTTTAATCCCTTAGGCACATGGACAGAAGGGGCGAACAATCCTGTTCTTACGCACGGAGCAACCGAAACGTATGATACGCAAAATGTGCTGGACGATGCGGCGTTTGTAAACGCTGATAAAACCATTTCCATGTACTACATGGGCAGAGATGCCAGCAATAAAGCAAGCCTGTGTTTGGCTACTTCTGAAAACAATGGGTTTGGTTTTACCAAATATTCCGGCAATCCTCTCAAGGAAGATGTGGGACCCAACGACGCTGTTTTGTACAACAACAATTACTATCTTTTTTATGGCGATGCCAAATGGAATGGCAGCGGTTTTAATGAGCCATTGCAGATATGGTTATCCGTTTCGCCATCAGCCAATATGGTGAGCAGCACGCCATCGTATGCACTGAAAGTTGGCACTGCAGGTTCGTTCGATAGTTACTCGGTAAATGGTGCCAAAATATTTAAAGTAACCGGCGATGACAGATGGTTTATGCTGTATCAATGCAGCGCGAAAAACTTCGATTATCCCGAACGGTTTCACTGCGCTTATTCTTCCGATTTAATTCACTGGACAAAAATTGCCAACACACAACCTTTGCTCACAAGAGGCAAAGCCGGTACCTTCGACCAAGGCGCTATTTGGACGGGTTCTGTAATTGAATACAACGGAGTGTTGTACATTTATTACGAAGGCTGGGGTTCGCTTACCAACGATCTTCTTACAAGAGATACTCCTTATTACCCTGGTGGCAATTCACGAGTAGGACTTGCCAGTTGCACGGTAGCGGATTTTTTATCCTGGGCTAAGTAAAAAAAGGGCAAAACCAAATGGCTTTTCTCCAGGTTTGTTTTTACTTAAAAAACGGCCCTTTGTGCAGTGTAAAGCTTGGTTGGTTGTTTAAAATGTAGGGCCAGTCATCAATCCATTCAATCTTATCCAGCAGCATCATTCGCTTGTAGCCTTTGTCTTTATCAAAGGCATGATACAGCATCCAGGTATCGCCGTTATCATCAGTAAAAATATCACCATTGTGCCCGGGTCCTACAAAGCCTTCTGAACCGGGATTGCCCTCCAGCAACAGCGTTTCGCCGCCTTCCAGCAGGGGCTTTCCGTCTTTATCTACATAAGGGCCTTTGAAAGAAGTTGCCCTGCCCACCAACACTTTGTAAGTGCTCCTCACGCCTTCGCAGCAAGTGCCGGTTGAGCCAAAATAGTAATAATATTTTCCTCTTTTATAAATGTAAGAACCTTCAAACTGATTGCCGCTGATTTTAAATGTATCACCCGCTATCTTGCTTCCGTCATCGCTCAACGGAATGCCGTAAATGCCATGAAAGCTGCCCCATACCAAGTAAAGTTTGTTGTTATCTACTTCCAAAAAAGGATCAATGGAATTGTCAACGCCAACCTCTTTACTGAACAACACTTTGCCTTTATCAGTAAACGGACCTCCAGGTTTATTGCTCACCGCAAAGCCAACACCGGGGTTTGGATCGCCCCAGGTAGAGTAAGAATAATAGAGATAATATTTGCCCTTGTACAATGTAACATCGGGCGCCCAGATGCCACCTTCTTTTTTCCAGTTTGGTTTCCTTTTTAATACATCAGCAACGTATGTCCAATGCACTAAATCTTTCGAGCGAACAATGGGAATGATGTGCGTGCTATCGGGCAAGCTATCCCGCTTCCAGTTCGATTGTGTAGAGTAAGCATAAAAATAACCGTCGGTTGCTTTTACGAGATTGGGATCAGGAAAATCATGTGCAAAAACAGGATTTTGATAAATGCTTGTTTTTGTATTGATTTGGCAAAAGCCATTTTGCAGATTAATTAAAAACAAATAGAAAACAATGGAAATGAAGCGTACGCTTTTTTGCATAACAGAACAATAAATGAAACTACAATGATAAATATATCACAGCAATCTATTCATTTCTACTCGGCAAATAAGATAGAATCATGTGCAAACTGTTTATGTCAAAAGTTGCACTGATGATAACTGTTTTAACTTGTTAAAAAACAGCCCCTTTTCTTATAAGAAATTGGCTGCCTTATAGAAATAAAGTACACTTGCGTTTGCAGTTATAATCTTCACCTGCCATTTCCTATGCAACCACGTTTATCCATATTTATATTCATTTCTATTTTTGTTTTTGCCCTTTTTTTTGAAAGCTTTGCGCAGCAAAACAAAACGCTGTTTCATCTTCTTGCGCCATCTCAAACCGGCATAACGTTTAACAACCAGCTCACCGAAAGCGATTCGCTCAACATCTTAAACCAGGCAAACATTTACAACGGCGGCGGTGTGGGCATTGGTGATTTTAATGGTGATGGTTTGATGGATATTTATTTCGCCGGCAACATGGTTTCTAACAAGCTTTATTTAAATAAAGGCAACATGAAGTTTGAAGATGTAACCAACATCGCCAATGTTGCGGGCGATGGCAGATGGTGCACCGGCGTATCAGTGGTTGACATTAACAACGATGGTTTGCCCGATATTTATGTATCGTGTTCGTTTCGAAAAGATAAGAACCAACGCACCAATTTGCTGTACATCAACCAAGGTAAAAACAAAGATGGAATACCAACATTTAAAGAGTCAGCAGCGCAGTATGGCATAGCTGATACAGGCTTCAGCACGCAGGCTTATTTTTTTGATTACGATAAGGATGGCGACCTTGATATGTACCAGGTAACCAACGAACTGTACGACCCGAAAACGCCAATAAAATTTCGGCCAAAAGTGCGGGACGGCAGTGCCAAAAATACAGATCGTTTGTATCGCAACAACGGCGATGGAACGTTCACGAACGTTTCAAAAGAAGCAGGCATCACCATTGAAGGCTGGGGACACGCGGCTTGCATTACCGACATCAATGGTGATGGCTGGCCCGACATTTATGTTGCCAATGATTTTGTGTCGAACGATTTGTGTTATATCAACAACCATGATGGTACATTTACCGATAACCTGGGCGAATATTTTAAACATACGGCCTGGAACGCAATGGGCACCGATGCGGTGGACATCAACAATGATGGGCTGGTTGATTTTGTTTCGCTTGAAATGTTGCCCGAAGATAATTTGCGTAAAAAACGAATGTTAAGCGGCAACGAATATTACAACTATACCAACGCTGCGAAGTATGGCTATACGCACCAATATGTGCGCAACATGCTGCAACTGAATAGCGGCATGACGCCGCTCGGTCATCCTATTTTTAACGACATTGGTTACATGGCTGGCGTGTATCAAACCGACTGGAGCTGGTGCCCGCTGGTGGCTGATTTTGACAATGATGGCTTGCGCGATATGATTATCTCCAACGGCTTGCCGCGCGATGTTACCGACCTTGATTATGTAGATTATGGCAATGGCTTGGGTGGCAGAAATACAACGGCAACCACTTATAATTTGGAAATGACGAAACCCTTGCCCGTTGTGAAGTTGGCGGATTATGCGTTCAAAAACAACAACGGACTTACGTTTACCAATGTTTCTAAAGATTGGGGTTTTACGCAGCCCAATTTTTCAAACGGCGCGGTGTATGTTGATCTGGACAATGATGGTGATCTGGACGTTGTGATCAACAGCATTAACGATACCGCTTTCATTTATCAAAACACATTAAATGATGAAAACAAAAACGAGCATTATCTTACCGTAAACATAAAAGGCACTAACAAAAACACGGCTGGTTTTGGTGCGCGCCTTTGGGCTTATTTTGATGGTGGCAAACTGTTGTATTACGAGCATCAGCCTTGCCGCGGTTATTTATCAACCGATGATCCGCGTGCGCATTTTGGTTTGGGAAAAACAACCACAATTGATTCGCTAAAAGTAGCATGGCCGGATGGCAAGCAACAAATATTGACGAATGTAAAAGCTGATCAACAGATAACCGTTTCGTATGCTGATGCCATCAATGGAAAGCCATCGCAACCGCATTTGGATTCATCTATTTTTATCAATGCGAATAACAAATACAATATTCATTTCAAACCAAAAGAAAGAGACTTTGTTGATTACAACATACAGCCTTCGATGCCGCACAAATTAAGTCAGTACGGACCCGGCATTGCCGTTGGAGACATTGATGGCAACGGCTTTGACGATTTTTATGTTGGGGGCACATCGGGTAACCGTGGTGTATTTTTTATGCAGAACAGTGCTGGAAAATTCACATTGGATTCAACCCGATTTATACAAAAAGATGATGAGTTGTATGAAGACATGGGTGCGATTTTGTTTGATGCCGATGGCGATGGCGATTTAGATTTATACCTCGTAAGCGGCAGCTATGAAATTCCGCCACAGAATGATATCAGCAACGACCGTTTGTTCCTCAACAATGGCAAGGGAAGATTTACGAAAGCTACCAACGCTTTGCCTTTGGATTCTACCAATGGTTCCTGTGTTCGTGCGGCTGATTTTGATGGCGATGGCGATTTGGATTTGTTTGTTGGCGGTCGCGTAATATCGGGCGCGTATCCTTCCTCGCCGCATAGTTTTTTGTACGAAAACCGGGGCGGAAAGTTTGTTGATGTAACCGATAAATGGTGTCCGCAATTGAAAAACATGGGCATGATAACCGATGCCCTGTTTACTGATTTTGACGGCGATGGCAAAGTAGATTTGGTGCTTACAGGAGAATGGATGCCGGTTACTTTTTTAAAGAATACAGGTAAAAAATTCGTGCAAAACCAAACCGGCATTGAAGATCACATTGGCTGGTGGAACAGCCTGGTAGCGGGCGATTTTGATAACGATGGTAAAATAGATTACATCGCCGGCAATTTAGGATTGAATACCAACTATACCGCATCGCCAAAACAGCCGCTTACGATTTATGCAAAAGATTTCGACAACAACGGCTTGCTCGACCCGATGGTGTTTTGCTATATGAAATCACCGGATGGCTCGATGAAATCGTATCCTATGACCAACAAAGACGACCTTGTTGCGCAGATGATTTCAACCCGAAAAAAATATCCCACTTACAAAGCCTACGGCACCGCAACAATGGATGATATGTGGAGCGCAAAAGACAAAGAAGGTGCGTTGATAATGCAGGCAACCGACATGCAATCAAGCTTTATAAAGAACGAAGGCAACGGTAAGTTTTCCATTCATCCTTTACCGCTGCAAGCGCAGGAAGCACCGGTGTTTGGGATGCACTGCGAAGATGTAAATGGCGATGGCAATTTAGATGTGTTGATGATTGGCAATGATTATGGCATGGAACCTTACAGTGGCAGGCACGATGCTTTTATGGGCTTGTATTTGCAAGGCGATGGCAAAGGAAATTTTACGCCGGTTAGCCTGCAAAAAAGCGGCTTTTTTGTGCCTGGCGATGGCAAAGCTTTGGCAACCCTTCATACGGCTAAAAATGAAGACATTTTGATTGCTACGCAGAATGCGGATAGTTTAGTTTCGTTCCAAAAAACAGCCTCTTACAACAAAAATATTATGAAGTGGATTCCGTTGCGCAGCGATGATTTTTGCGCCGACATTACTTATAAAAACGGCACGAAAAGGCACCAGGAATTTTATTATGGTTCTACTTATTTATCGCAATCTTCGCGCAAACTACCGGTAGAAAAAGAAGTCATAAAAATTATCATTACCAATTATAAAGGAACCAAAAGAGAAGCGCTATGAAGAAAAAAATGATGCTGTTGCATTTTCTTTTCCTTTTTGGTTTTGCCCAATTCTCGGAAGCGCAAAGCTGGCGCGATAAAACAGAGAAAGCCGAGTTCATTCACCGGGCGATAAAAGAAATAACTGATGTAATGGTGTACGACATTTATTCGCCGCCGGTTGCCAGCCGCACGTATGCTTATGTAGCTGTTGCAGGCTACGAAGCGCTCATTCCATCCAACAAAGAATATCTGTCTTTTGCCGGGCAATTGCACGGCTTAACGGCATTACCAAAACCCGATGCTGCAAAAGACATCAGCTATACGTTAGCCGCCATTCATGCGATACTCACAACCGGTAAAGCCCTCGTGATTTCGGAAGAAAAAATTGATACGTTTCAAAATGAAATAAAGAATGAATTTATAGCTGCCGGAATGCCCGATGAAGTAATGACAAATTCTATTCATTTCGGGCAGCAAATTGCGGAGAGCATCCTTGCCTGGGCGGCAAAAGATAAATACAAGGAAACCCGCGCCCTGCCTAAGTTTGCGGTTGCCGACGAAGACCCCACAACCTGGAAGCCTACACCACCGGCTTACATTAAAGCGGTTGAGCCAAACTGGAACAAAATGCGCACATTTCTGATTGATTCGGCAACAGAGTTTAAGCCTCTTCCGCCGCCGCCGTTTTCTACCGATACAAGCAGTGTGTTTTACAAAGACGCAATGACTGTTTACAATGCCGGCGTGAATCAAACCGAAGAGCAGAACAAGATAGCCAACTTTTGGGATTGCAATCCGTTTAAGGTGAATGTAAAAGGTCATGTGATGTATGCCACCAAAAAAATTTCGCCCAACGGTCATTGGGAAAATATTACGCGCATTATTTGTACAAAAACAAATGCCGATGCGGTGCAAGCAGTTGCCGCATATGCGTATCTTTCTGTAGCACTGGCAGATTGCCTGATTTGCTGCTGGGATGAAAAATACCGCAGCATAGTGATTCGTCCTGAAACGTACATCAATCAATACATCAATGCCGATTGGGTTCCTACGTTGCAAACGCCGCCTTTTCCTGAATACACCAGCGGGCACAGTGTAATATCGGCTACTGCCGCCGTTGTACTTACTAAATTGTTTGGCGACAACTTTTCTTTTACCGATAGTACAGAGCATGAATTTAACTTGCCGCCCCGTCATTTCGCTTCCTTTAATGAGGCTGCCAAAGAAGCTGCCATCAGCCGCTTTTACGGAGGTATTCATTACTTGCCTGCCATCAACATCGGCTTAACAGCAGGTGAGGCGATTGGCGATTTTGTAACCAAGAAGCTGAAGATGAAGAAGGATGATGTGGCTATGAAGTAAATAAGTGGCCTATTAAAATTATACAAGTAATAAAGTTATTATGTGGTTTGTTTTTGTATAATTTTCTATTTTGATAAACAACTCATTTTTGTTTTTATGCTAAAAACCATTGCTTTTATTGTATGCATTTTTGCAGTGCCTTCTCTTTTTGCACAGTCAATAAAAAACGATTATCAACAGTGCATTCGCACTATTCAAAACAATATCAACCAATATTTTTATGATGCAAAAGGGGGCTTGTACATTGAAACAACTGACAGCAGTAAAAATGAACATCCACATTCGTATTTGTGGCCCCTATGCGCGCTGATACAAGCCACTAACGAAGTAGATGCCATGGTTACCAACAACACGATGCAGCCGGTAGTGAAAGCCATTGATCAATATTACAGCCCACGACCGCCTGCGCCCGGCTACCAAGCTTATGTAGCCAAAGAAAAAAGAGATACCCGTTTTTACGACGATAACCAATGGGTTGCCATTGCTTATTTGGATGCTTATAACCGGTTGCATCAACCTTTTTGCTTAAACAAAAGCAAAGAGATAGAACGCTTTATGATGACGGGCTTTGATACGCTTTCGGGTGGTGGCTTGTATTGGGAAGAAGACCACAAAACAAGTAAGAATACATGCAGCAACGGACCTGGGATTTTGATTCTGTTGCAGTTGTACAACATTACAAAACAAAAGCCTTATTTAGATACCGCTTTGCTGTTGTACGATTGGGTAAACAAGCACTTGCAATCGCCGGAAGGTTTGTATTATGATAACATCAAAATTCCTTCGTTGGAAATTGGCAAAGCCATTTTTACTTACAACACAGGAACGATGTTGCAGGCGAATGCTTTGTTGTATAAAATCACGCAAAAACAAACTTACCTCGATGAAGCGGAACGCATTGCAAAAGCAGCAAAGGAACAGTTTTATAAAAACGGAAAATTGCCGGACAACTATTGGTTCAATGCGGTATTGTTACGAGGTTTTATTGAATTGTATAAAGTGAACAAAAACAAAAGTGAGCTTCAGTTTTTTATTGATGATGCAGACCGCATTTGGAACGAAGAAAGAGATAAAAACAATTTATTGGGCAGGAAAAAAGCAAAGACGTTGATAGACCAGGCAGCGATGATGGAAATTTATGCGCGGCTGGCGATGCTGTAATAAATCACAATGATACACAGGTGTTAAAAGAATAAAGATGAACCTGCTACTATTATTCAGCTAACTGGGCAGATTTTGTATTTACCAGTAAATCATTTTAGAGGCAATAAACTCACAAATGATAAGTTCTGTATCTGTTTCAATGAATACGATGGTATACTTCTTTTTATAAGGAACACATTTATATCCTAAAGCAGCTCGGGTTTCTTCCTGACAGATGGTGTAACGTTTTTTATCATCGGCTAGTCTGTTGAAATAATTATAAATATCATCCGCAAATTTTTCGGCAGTTGCTACCATACCTTTCGATTCAATAAACCATGCAATGGAGGCTATGGCTTC
Source organism: Ilyomonas sp. (assembly GCA_965277535.1). Taxonomy (GTDB): domain Bacteria; phylum Bacteroidota; class Bacteroidia; order Chitinophagales; family Chitinophagaceae; genus Ilyomonas. Next base: position 1,119,737 of record OZ255825.1, read on the forward strand.
TGCTACACTTTGCTTTACAGTTACTTTCCGGCTGCCCACTTGCGAATGAGTTTTTTGCTGTAGGCACGTGCCTCTTCCAGAGATAACAATTTCTCAGGCTTTGTTTTCAGAGCAGCTTTTTTCTGAAGGGCTTGATAGTCTTTATCGGCAACAAGAATATATTTTTTTTTGTCAATAATAATCTCCGTCATAGCTAGTGCATTTGCTGATTCAAATATAGGAAATGAAGTGATAGGCTTTGATTGAAAACAGTGAAGAGTTTAAAGATTGTACTGAATTTAGAAACGACAAGGCGCATCTAACGGCACAAGCAGATACTTTCGTCAAATACCAGGAAATCATACACTGCAATTGTGCTTTTCAAAGTTCTCTAAAAGCACAATTAATGATTCTTTACAAAACAAAAAACGCAGATAAGACTATCCGCGTTTTAAAAAACTAACTGCTTGTATAAAAAGTTGTAGCGCAAACCTATAAGGTTTTTAAAACCTTATAGGTTTGCGGTAAAGGCTTATCAGTTGTTAGTTCTTGCTGAAGCACCGCTGTGCATTTTATCATCCAGCAACTTCATAAAATAACCACCCACAACGCTTCTTGCCTGAAAGCCAACCTGCTTGCCATTGGTGGTTTCGTGCCAGTCGCTAAGGGGCACACGCGTTGGCGTTTCGGTAGCGTATTTGAACACCGGATCAACCAATTTTTTAAAATCGTTTTCGTTGCTTGCCATCGTTGCCGTCCACAAAATCCAGTCGCTTTTGGTGTAGGTTTTCCGACTGTCGAGCGGCAAACCAAACTCGTTTTGTTTGGTAAGATAAAAGGCGATTTCTTTATCAAACACGCTTTGGGGAAAAAGGTGCAAATCCAAAACCTTATCCCACACGAGGTTGTACTTCTGGCTCCATGTATTTTTATCGCTGAAAGTAAGCGCAAAGTGGTCGCCGTCATCGCCATTTGCTGCCATCTGCCAGCCATGGCCACGGCACTGTCGTGGTATTTTTGAGCGGTAGCTTTATCACCCATCATATCGGCGAGCATGGCATAAGAGCCAATGCCTTCAATGGCTTTGCCGGAAAGGTTTGCATTGCGCGCAAGATGACCGGCAAAATCATCGGTGCACAATTGATTGGCAGGATCAAAGCCGTTTTGCATCAGGTAATTTGTCCAGGTGGTTAAGGTTTGCCAATGCTTTTTGGCATAGTCGGCCTTGCCTTCGCGCTTGCATATGGCAGCCGTGGTAATCAGCATGTTGCCGCTTTCTTCCACCGGCATTCCTTCACCGTAGGTTTGACCATTGGCCAGGGGATAAGTTCCCAAATCGTGCGCTGCAAAATCGTGCTTCCATTGTCCGCTTTCGCTATAGTAGAAAATACCATTCGTCATGCCTTTAAGTAAGTCGGTATTGTAGATGAGATACAATGGTGCTGAAGGATAGGTTATATCCACCGTGTTAATGGAACCATTGCTGAAGTTTTCTTTTGAAAGAAACAAAATTTCGCCCTGCGGACTCATCAATAATTTATGCGCCGAAATGCTTTGCCGGTAAGCCGCCACACACAGCTTTGCATATTCGTCGCCGCCTGCTTTTTGCGCATCGCCGTACATCTGTTTGTTGAAGGCATCGCATTGCTTCATTACATCATCATAACTTTTTTGGGCAAAACCAAACTGTTGTTCAATTGAACTTTTTCCGTCTTGATTCCAATATGGACGAAGGTTTTGATGGAAGTATTGAACCGAATAAATATCATCATAACCAATCATGATGTATTTCGATTGTTCTTCCTTAGAAATTGGGGCAAAACCAAACGTTGTGTTCAGCATCAGGCTTTTGCCCTGCGCTACAGCGTTTGGTTTTGCACTATTTACAAAACCATTCACGCCGTCATTCTTTGCAGTAATATTTTGTGTTGGTGTTTCGCTTTGCGGAATGGCAACATATACATAACCCCAATCAATGCGAACATCATCTCCTTTCTTCTGCAATACAGGCTGGGCAATGGTTCCGGCTTTTAATAAAGCCAAATTGCCGGATGTATATTTTGTAGCTTTTACTTCCTCAGAAGGCACATTCACAGCCAGGTCGGACGATACGCCCAAATAGAGTTGCGCATTGTGCGTTTTATTGTCGGTTGCTTTTACGGCAAAAGAAAGATATGACACGGGGCGCGACAGCAACATCAAATCATTCATCAGCAAGGGCGAAGTGAAAGTGAGTTTCAAATCCACATTACCACATTCAAAACCGTAAACCGTTTGCGTGGCGTTCATCACTACACTCGTTTGTTTCGCTTTCTCAATGGTGCCGTTTGTTTTTGTTACTTCTTCAGTTGACAAACCAGCATCCAGCCACGCGCCGCCAGCCGTGTTGGCAACATGAATGGCAAGAATGTTCTCGCCTTTTTTTAGTTTGTTGTCAACAGGTATGTACTTCACTTTATTCAGGAAGCCCTGGTAATCATAAATTTTTTCGCCATTCAGATACACTTCGCAGTTGTCATCGTGCTGAATTTTTAAAAACAAATCTTTTACATAGGGAGTAACTACATTAAAGGTGCGGCGCACCCAAATGTTTTTGCTGTTCCATTTTGTTTTTGCAGAAGAATTTTCGTCTCCAAACGGAGCCGTTCCCGCTTTCCAGGAAGCATCGTTAAAGCCTGCGCCTTTCCAGTCGCCGGAAGGTTCGGTTTCGGTGTATTTTACCTTGTAGGCTTCTTCGTCTGCCGCCGGCAAAATGGCTTTGTAGCTCTTATCCATATCGCCCATAAAACGATAGGCTTTGCCATCTACTTTTATGATTCCGACAATGGATTGTGTAGCGCCCGTCCAATGCTTTGTGGCGCTGGCGTTCAGTTCATCGGTAAACGACCATACACTGAAATAAGGATCGTGATTGACGAGCGGATAAGCAGGTGCTTTCTGTAGTTGCGCAAATAAACTATGCAGTTGCAACAACACACCCAGGGTAATAAAAATTTTCTTCATGATATATTGATTGTTGTTTAAAAATGATTGCAATAATGAATACAATTTTATGAAGTGGTCGTCCACCGCTCCGATTGATCGTTCCTTGCGACGCTCCGTTCAACAGCAGAATATGAATTGAGCGTTAAAGCCGAGGCACAGGAAATATAAAGTTTCAGTAAGATTCTTTGTGTTACTTGATGCTCTTTGTGCCTTTATGGTTCAATTCTATACTGCTTTTTATCACTGCTGTATTAATCTCTGCTACTTTCTTCAGATCCATTTTTTCTACTTGCCTGTCGTAAGTAACCAGGCCATTTATTTCATGTTCTACATCGGTGGTTTGTGTATAAATAGCAACGCTTAACCCTTTGTATTTTACAAGCTGTTCCACTTCGTTTAAAAGTAATACATACTTGTTGGTTAAGTCTTCTTTTGTTGCCATCATATCGTAGGCATTGTTGTGAACGGGATACAGATGATCTCGCACAAATAGCCCAACGCCACCGAATTCGCCAAGCGAAGCGGCCCGTTTTTTATCAGGTACCGAAGCACCATATGGACCCACATAAATATGCGTGTCAACATAGTCACCATTGCCCGGGTCGCCATACGCTTTTCGGTAAGGCGGATTATTGTTGAAGCCGGTGTTGCCATTCACCAAACGGGATGGATCATAAGCCTTTGTCCAGTCAGTAATTTCCTTCACATCAAATGCGCCCCAGTTCTCGTTAAAAGGAATCCAGGTTATCACTGCAGGTGAGTTGTAATGCTCATCAATAATCTCTTTCCATTCGTGGCGAAACTGGCTGCGACGTGTTGCCGTATCCTCGTCGGGAAACCACATACAAGGCATATCCTGCCAAACCATCACACCCATTTTATCACACCAATAATACCAGCGTTGCGGCTCGGTTTTCATGTGTTTACGAATGAGGTTGAAGCCAGATTTTTTAGCCAAGTTAACATCATACTTTAACGCATCATCAGTAGGTGCTGTGTAAATACCATCTGGCCAATAACCTTGATCTAACAAACCAAGTTGCAACAAAAAATTTCCATTTAATAAAGCCCGCTTTTCGCCATTCAATTCTCCTAACTTAATAGAGCGCATTCCGAAATAAGAAGTTATTTCATCGGTTGTTTTGCCGCTATTTTGTAGCTGGATTTTTAAGTCATATAAAAAAGGATCTTCGGGCGACCACAGATGCGGATTCTCAATTGGTATAAAAAACTCTGTTCCCGATTTTCCATTGCTTTTGGCTATTTCTTTTCCGTTAGATGAAGCGGTTGCCACAACGTTGTAAGCCTTACCAGCATTCACTTTTACTGATAATTGTTTGTTTTTTACATCGGGTGTTATACGAATGTTTTCAATGTAGTTTTCATCAACCGGCTCTAACCATACTGTTTGCCAGATACCTGAAGTAAATGTATAATCGCCATGCTCACCGGCTTCATTTTTTCCACTTGGTGCAGAGCCATCGTTCTTATCCTGCACACCAACTATAATAACATTATTTCCTTCTTGTAAATAAGATGTTATGTCAAAGCTGAAAGCATCATAACCGCCATCATGCACGCCCGCTTTTTTACCATTTATAAACACAATGGTATGATGATCGGCTGCGCCAAAATTGATGAATACATGCTTGCCTTTCCAGCCTGATGGTATCGTTACTATTCTGCGATACCACATATTTATTTCGAGGTTTCTTTGAATACCTGATAAATAGGATTCAGGCGGATAAGGAACCGTAATTTTTTCAGTTGAATTATTGAAGGAAGGAGGCTGGGTTGTGGTTGCCACATCGGCTGCAAGCTTGCCACCCATGTAATCCCATCTACCATTTAAGTTCAGCCATTCAGTTCGTTGCAATTGAGGTCTTGGATATTCAGTAAAAGGTACAGATGCTTTGGCTGCTTCTTCTGTCCATGGCGTAGTCATAATCGCTTTTGGCTGCGTCAGAACAGAGGCAATCGAAAGAATAGAAAAAGATACAAAAGTAAAAATCAGTTTGGTCAATGTCATTAATTTGATGCGATTTGATTAGCAGCGCGTCATTACTCCGAAACAGAAAACTGTACGGGTATATAAACCCGTACAGTTCGTATCATTTTTAGTTGGTCTTAATATCGTATAGTCTTTTGTTTTCGGCACTTAATTTTTCCAATGGCATCTTCATTACTTTTCTGTCATAGGTCATAAAGCCGTTTACTTCACCTTCCACATCGGTGGTTTGTGTGTAAACTGCAGCTGATAAACCGTGAGGTATTAATTCTGCCAGTTTTTTGGTTAACGTTTGGTAACGCGAAAACATAGTATCGCTGTTTTTAAAGCTTTGATAACCCCAGTTGCGTTGCTGCCAGGTATGACCATCAAGCGGCAAACCCAGGCCGCCAAATTCTCCACATACCAAAGCTTCTTTGGAACCAAATAAATCAGGTCGTGGCATAGCAGGATCGGGATAACTGTGCAGGTCAATAATGTCGCCCACATTATAAAAGTTGCCTCCGCTGGCGCTGTTCACTAAGCGGGACGGGTCTTTTTGTTTTGTCCAATTTGCAATTTCGATGGTTTTAAATTGTCCCCAGGCTTCGTTAAATGGCGTCCATACCACAATGCAAGGGAAATTGTGCAGCGCATCCATAATGACATTCCATTCCTTGTGGTAATACCCTTCTGATTCAGGCGTGCGGTCTCTGTCGGTGGCTCGTCCCAGCACGCCGGGCCTGGTTTCCCAATGATTACCCAAATCGCCGCTTGGCATATCCTGCCACACTACAATGCCTATTTCATCGCAGTAGCGATACCAACGCGCAGGCTCTACTTTAATATGTTTGCGAATCATATTAAAGCCCATGTCTTTTGTTTTTTGAATATCAAATTTCAAAGCCGCATCGGTAGGTGCAGTGTACAAGCCATCAGGCCACCAGCCCTGGTCTAACGGGCCGTATTGGAACATAAACTGATTGTTCAGCATCATGCGTTGAACGCCATTGGCATCGGGCGCGATAGAAATTTTTCGCATGGCGAAATAGCTTTTTACTTCGTCAACTACTTTGCCATTGCGCAGCAAAGCAATGCTCAAATCGTAGAGATGTGGATGCGATGGCGACCACAAATCAGGATTCGAGATGGACAATGAAGCAGCCGTATCTTTTACGGTTTGTGTTACTACTGTTTGCGTTCCATTCATTGCAGTAAACCGTAGCTCATCGCCAGGTTGCTTGTTTTCTATTTGTGCGCTGATTTGAAGCGAACTGTTGTCAACGTCAGGTGTTTGTTTTGTTGAGGCAATGTATGTTTTGGGGACCGCTTCCAGCCATACCGTTTGCCAGATGCCGGTAACCGGCGTGTACCAGATGCCTTCGGGATGGATGCGTTGTTTGCCGGTAGGTTGCGTACCTGCGTCTGTTGGGTCCCACACGCAAACGGCAAGGTTTTGTTTTGCCCCTTTTTTAATGGCAGAAGTAATGTCAACTGTAAACGGATCGTAGCCACCTTCATGCGTAAATACCTTTGTTCCGTTTACATAAATGTCGCTTCTCCAGTCAATCGCACCAAAGTGCAGCAACACCGTTTTGTTTGCATTGTTTGAAGGAATGGCAATGTCTCTTTTGTACCAAAGCACGCTGTCTTTTCCAACCGTTTTGCCTACACCGGAAAGGGCAGATTCTACAGCAAATGGAACCAATATATTACCCTGAAATGCAGCAGGGATGTGGCTTTCCTCAGCTTTTGGCAAAATAGAATATTGCCACAAACCGTTTAGGTTCGTCCAGTTAGTGCGCTGCAATTGCGGACGCGGATAATCAGGCAATACATTGTTTGCATTCACACTGTCTGCCCAGGGTGTGGTTATGTGATTGCCTGCCCGGTGCCATGATGAATTTTGTGCAAAAACAAACGTTTGAATAAACAGAAGAGAACTTAAAAAAATCAGTTGTCGTTTCATAAGTTGATTGTTTAAACCACAGAGGCACGGAGGACATGAAGTAACACAGAGATTACTACTATAAATTCCTCTGTGTCTCGGTGTTTCTATGGTTATGAAAAAATGAATTATTGAATGTTTCCAAATCTTACCTGAACTGCAGTACCGCCTTCCGGTCGCTTTTCTGCACTTACAACACCAATGGTATTGTTCGTAAACCGATACAAAGCAGGCCATAACGACTGCTCAAACGCTTTGTTCTCTGTTTGCCAGTGAGCACCATAATCCCGGCTCACTGAAATGTTGCTGCTGTTAGAAGTTAACACCAAATTGCCGTTGGATAATGATAGAATGTATGGCGCACCCAATTCATCTTTTACAGGGTTGCCCAAGCCCTTTTCCCAATGAATTCCGTCTATGCTCGTCTTGCTGTAAATACCGCATTTTTCCGGTCCGCACACTTCATATACAACGATGTAATCTCCATTCTTCATCTTCGTCCATACGGGCATTCCGGGCCGCGATGCGTTGTGCCCTTCTTCATAAGCTACCCAAATTTCATCACCCCAGCTTTTACCATTATCGTTTGATATTTTTTGCGAGATAATCTGGCTGTATGATGGCGTTTCCGTTACATGTTTTTCATTCGCATACATCACAGATACTCTACCGTCATCCAGCACATAAAAATGAGGTTCGTAAATGCCTTTATCGGGCTTGCCCAGTTCACCCCGCTTCCCTTCGTTACTGTCAATGGTACTGAAATACGCCCATGTTTTTCCCTTATCTGTGCTTTTATAAACCTTCAACCGATACGATTCCTGCCAGCGAACCGAGCGGCAAGCCAACAAGATTGAACCGTCTTTTACTTGAATCAATTGTGCATTGTCTAAATCCCTTCCTTCCTCTTTTATGGAAGACAAAACCGTCCAGTGTTTTCCATTATCAAGGCTCTGTGAAATCTGAAGTTGCAAACCACCACTCGTTTGCTTTTCATAACCTTTATTCGGCGCGATGGTATAACCTGCGAGCCAGGTTTTGTTGTTCAGTTGTAAAAGGCGTGCGTATTGCGAACCGTAATGTTCATGATAGCCCCACGTGCTATCGGCGTCTGTTGGTATCGGCTCGTTGCTGATGGTAACAGCTTGCTGCCATACAATGCTGTCAGTTTTGTTTTGTGCAAAAACAGCGTTGCTAATAAATACGGCAAAAACAAACCACAGACTTTGTGTTATAAAATACATTGCGACCTTACAAGTTAAATCGTCAAATTGAAATAATAAAAAAGCCGCCCCGCCTTGTAAGCAGGACGGCTTTTTGTGTTTTTACATTTGAACTTTAAAAAGCGGTGAAAAGATCAGATCTTCCACATTGGCTATTTTAACGCCGATGCGTGCGAACATGTAACTCTGCTTTACAGTTAGAGCAGGAACTTGAACACCCAATTGTATATTGTTCATGTCGGTAATAGCTGAGCCGGCAATGGAAGAAGAAGCTATATTGTTGGAGCCGGCAACAAATTGTGTGCTGTTAACATACAATGCTACATACTCTACATCTTTTGCATTCACAGAATCGGTGATGATTTTTTGCAACTGGCAGGAAGCTGCAATGCTGTCTGTTCCAGCTGAAGCAATTTTTGGTGATTTTACCATGTAGTAAGGAGTTACCTGCAAATCAACCGTTTGATTGCCTTTTACACTTACAGCAATAGAATCGGGAACGCCTGGTGTGGTTTGCTTCCACATAAACGGACCCTGACCGATAGGCACAATAATCTTATAATCGCCATTGAATAATGCTAAAGAATAACCACCACTTTGATCGAATGCCGGAGTAACCGACGGAACGCCAAAACTATTTTGTGATTCAGAACCAACCGGACCAACTTTGCCAAAGCCGGATTGGAAAACCAGAATAGGAACCTGTCCTGCTTCAACAAAAATGGTATCTTGCTGATAAAGCAAATGCCCGCTTAAAATGGAGGTTGGCTGTGCAAAATTATCTTTTTTGCAAGCGAAGAATGGACTCGCAAAAAAGAGAAGAATTGCAACACATAAAAATGAATTTTTCATACTAATTATTTTAATCGAATTATTGATTCGGTTGTTGAATAATTTTTGGGTTTGCACCTATTACACCCGGATCAATCTGTGAGTAATAGTTACCAAAAAGGAAGCGGTTCGCGCCGGTGGCTAAAGCTGGTAAATTCTCTTTATAGATCCATTTGCCATTGTTTGCATTACCCGGATTGTAAACTTTATAAGGCCACAAACCCCAGGGTTGCGTACTTCTTTTTGTAGCAGCGCCAATGTTACTCAACAAATCAGCTTTGGTTGTAGGCACTCCATCCCATACAATATGAGCCAGACGCCAGCGCTTCATATCATAAAAAATATGACCTTCAAATGCAAGTTCCACGCGGCGTTCATGCACAATTCTGTCAAACGTAATGTCGCTTGCTGCCAAAGGAGTGGTTAAACCGGCACGCGCACGTACCTGGTTCATGTAACCAGCTGCTGTTGCAGGGTCACCCAATTCAAAGGAAGCTTCAGCGGCATTGAGTAGAACTTCAGCATACCGGTAGCGAATAAAAGCTACGGTACTACCTTGTCCTCTTCTGCCGGAACCTACAGTAGGATCAAGATATTTGCGGATATAAAAGCCGCTTTGTGTTCTTAATTCAAGACCATTTACGGGGCCATCTTCACCCACTACCTGAACATTGGTTGTGGTACCAGGTAAAGGTTTTAAATGGTCGGATTCATCGCTGGTTAAGATGCTTCCATCAGCTAACTGATAGCCTGCCCAAATATCAACCGTTCTGCCTTTAAACATGCCGCCTGGCAGCAAAATAGTACCGGCTAAACGGGCATCTCTTCCGGCAAAAATATCCTGCTGATTTGTGTAAGCAATCTGGTTTCCGCTACCATCTGTGGTTGCAAAAGGTGCGTAGCTATTGTCTAATTTTTCATAGGCTTCAGCAAGGTTTAAGGATGGGTCTAAACGACCGGCATCACCGCCTTCATCAGATATAGAATAAGGCTGATCGTTGGTAGTAAAAGGATGCGTTCTACCACCAATTTTATAATCTTCAAAAAAGATGGTTTCCGCACTGCTTTTATCTAAGAAAAGACCCGCAAAATTGTCGGATAAGGCTGAAGTAGAAGCACCAGCGGCGGCAGTGTACAATTGATAAGTACCGGCACTGCCGCTTATAATTTCCTGGGCTGCCCGCAAGGCAATGGTATAATAACCGGTTGCCTTAGCCGCATCAATGCCTACTTCACCGCCCGGCAACGAAACAGCGGGAGTTCGCAAAGCGCCATACTTTGCAATAGAACCGGCATACAAAGCGGCACGTGACTCCATAGCCAAAGCCGCCCCTTTTGTGGCTCTCGATTTTTCACTTGCGCTGGCAGGCAAAAGATTCTTAATTGCCTCGGCTTCGCTAATTACAAAATCGTAAATATCAGATTCTTTCGCACGTGGCTGTTGCAGATAATCAGGGTTGCCTTTGTAATCGTAAGTTAAAGTACTGGTTACCAACGGAACACCGCCCATGCGTTTTACCATTTCAAAATATAAATTGGCTCTTAAAAAACGACCTTCAGCAGAAAATTGAGCTTTATCTGTTGCGGCTAATGCAGTAGAGGCACTGTCTCTTTCTAAAAAGAGATTTAAGTCACGGATGTATCCATAAGTACCTCCCCAATTTATACCCCACTGGTTATAGGGCCAACCTGTGCGCTGTACAATGTATGCACTGCCATTTTCGGATGGAAAACTTTCGCTAAAATCAGCAAAACTTGCCCAGCCGTTATCAAAGCTGGAAAAATCTATCTGCCGGTTATACAAATCAGCCAGAACAGATGTTACCAATGCGGGATCAGAAAATACCTGATCGGTGGTTAAGAAAGCCGTTGGCTGCGGGCTTAAAAATTCGCTGTCTGTTTTTTTACAACTCCATACCCCTGCAATGAGGAAGGTAATTGTAGTTATGATAAATATCTTTTTCATTGAAATCAATTTTAATAGTAATTGTATTACAGGGATAGATTAATACCAAAGTTGATTACCCTGTTTTGCGGAAACTGTAAGCCGTTATCATCCACTGTTTCAGGATCAACATTGTATTGCGCAAGATTATCTATTGAGAACAGGTTATAAGCATTCACATAAACGCGTGCTCTTTGAATTTTGGCTTTATCCAATATTGATCTTGGAATGTTATACCCCAATTCAATGGTTCTGGCTCTCACATAATGCACATTGTGCAGCCAGAAAGTTGATTGAACGGCGTAATCGCTATGGCCAAATCCGGGATTGTAGCGGTTAGCGGGATATTTACCGGGGATCCATGCACTATTCGGGTCGTAGATGTTTGACCGATGCCATCTGTCTTCAAATATGGCATTCAGGTTTCCATTGTTTTGGAAAGCCCAGCGTTGCTCCCAGTTTTGATACCAGGTGTAGCCGGCTGCGCCCGAAAAATCAGCATGAAAATCGAACCCTTTGTAAGAAGCTGATATTGTAAATCCAAAGTTAATAGTAGGCTGTGTTCCGTAACCGAAACCAATTGGTCGTTGATCTTGTGCGTCTATTTTACCGTCTCCATTTACATCTTTGTAAATCAAATCACCGGGAAGAAGTGTTCTGTTACCATGCCCGTCAATATCAACTTTGTAATTGTTAATCTGGTCTTGCGACTGGAATTGACCGATACAGATATAACCCCAGCCCATGTTTGAAAACCTTTGTTCCAGCGAATTATCATATTGGTCAACTGAATTTAAAAACCTGTTGTTCGCATTGTACAAAGATTTTGAACGGCTAAACGATAAATTACCGCCAACTGAGAAGAGAACCTTACCGATTTTACTATTGTAAGCAATAGACCCTTCTTCACCATATTGGGCATCAGAATTTAAATTTTCCTGTGCCAGTCCGTAACCTACTTCCTGGGGAAGTATTACAGCCTGGTTAGTTGCAGCAATGCCGGTTCTTTTGCGGTAAAAGTAATCAAACGTACCTGTGATTTTCCCGTTCAAAAACGAGTAGTCCATACCTACGTCTGTTATCTTACTTCTCGTCCACGATACGGTGGTTATCGCTACGCCTTTGTCTCTTGATGCGGTTGTTGTATTGCCATCAAGTATGGCAGGAGGAATTGCATTATTATTAGGATCTGTGCCATAATTGTACCCCGGTAAAAAAGCGTACGCCGGAACTACTGGCTGTGTAGCATCGTAAGGGTTTCTGTCATCACCCAATGTTCCATAGGAACCTCTGAATTTAAGGTCGCTCAATACATTGGTTTTGTTATTTAATAAGCTCCTGAACCAAGGCTCTTCAGTAATTCTCCAACCGGCAGAAACACCTGGGAAATAACCAACCCGATAAGCCGGAGCAAAGAGATAAGAGGCATCCCGTCGCCCGGAAAAATCAACAAAATAACGGTTGGCATAACTATAACTAATACGACCCACATAACCAACACGCGACTGTGTTTGATCAGCATCCTGGTATTGGTCTGTAATGTTGAAATAAACCAGCGGCAAATCGTTAGACTGTGGTGAAGCGTGAAGCCAGTTTCTTGTATAGTGCTGCTGTATTCTTTCAGAAACAAGAGTTGCGCTTATTGTATTTTTGCCAAAGGTGTTATTATAGCTTCCCTGAACCTGTACGTCGGTATTGATTTGCTTAATCTGCTCTCTGTCGCGCCATGGGTTGGTGCTACCTCCGGTAACTACATACTGACTATCTTTATAAGTATAAGCTTTGTAGGTATATTCCTGGTTATTTTCCAGTTCATCAGCCATATAGTAAGAAGCCAAAACCCTGAAAGAAAGTCCTTTCACCCAGGGCACATCCCAATCTGCATGAAAATTGGTTTGCAACACGCGCCAATCAGAACGAAAATGACCCGACAGTTTATAATTTAAAAAAGCATAGTTGGATTCGAGATGTGGACCTAAATCATTTAAATAATTCGGGTTGTCGTTGGCGTAAGGCCTTTCCATCGGTGTGTTTCTTAATACAGCCAAACGTGACAAAAAGTAGTCGTCTGCACCTGGCACACCCGGGTTTTGTCTTGTTTCCACACGACCATTAATATCAAAGCCAACCCGTAATCCATTGTTCAATTTAGCTGTTACGTTTGATTGAATATTGGTACGGTTGAAATTATACTCTTTACCCATTTCAGAGTTTTGATAAAGGTTGGTGCCCGACACATAATAATTCACTTTATCAGAGCCGCCGCTGATGTTTACATTTACAGAATTAAGCGGAGCGTTCTTATTATTCAATACAAAGTTTCTCCAGTCGAAAGTTCTGTATTGCGGATCGGTACCTTTCTTAGCAGCATCCAGTTCACTTTGTGTAATAGTAGTTGTACCAAAGCTGTTCATTTCAGCATCTGCCCGGTAGTATAAATAATCGGGTGTGCTGTTTACCACTTTTGGAAAGCGGAAGAAATTTTGATAGCCCGTATAAGCATCCACATTAATGCTGTTACGACCCGTGGTTCCTTTCTTGGTGGTAACCAACACAACACCGTTGGCAGCGCGTACGCCATAAATAGCGGCAGAAGCATCTTTCAATACGGTAATGCTTTCAATGTCGTTAGGTGCTAAATTGTTGAACTGACCTTCATCCTCCTGCACACCATCTATTACATACAGTGCCGCTCCAAAATTGCGGATTTGAATGGCTGCCGAAGCACCTGGTCTTCCCTCACCCTGGCGGAAGGTTACACCCGGCAGCTTACCCGCCAATGTGGTGCTGGCAGTAGAGCCACCATGCACACGATCTATATCCTGGCTGGTAACCGTGGCAACAGAGCCGGTAATGGCCTGTTTCTTTTTAGAACCATAACCAATTACCACTACATCATTTAAACCTGTAACATCGGTTTTCATGGTGATGGCATAATTGGTTGAACCATTGATGGGCTGTGTAACCGTTTTTAAACCTACATAAGTAAACACCAGGTTTTTATCTCTCGGTGTAACCTTGATGCTAAAAAAACCCTGGTCATCGGTAAGCGCATTCTTTTTAGAACCGTCAGTACTAATACTAACGCCCGAAAGGGGGCGCGACGCCGAATCGGTTACCGAACCAGTAACAGTTGCATCCTGCGCCTTACTTAAAAAAGGCAGGAGAAAAAGTAAACAAAAAAACAGTGTTTTGGGAGGCAGATGCCACCTCCGAACAGGCGATGAATGGCTACTCATGCCTGAACTTGTCAGCAAGCGAGTGTTCATAACGGAAGTTTTGTTTTGAGTGATGATTAAAAAATGTTTCAATGATGATTCTTTTTACAATTGATTTATGATATAATACTTGTTCCCCCTTCAATATTGGTGATGTAAGCTTTTGCTTCTAAATGCAGTTCTTTTTGATAAGCATCTGTTACCTGTTCAACCAGCGTACTTATGGCTTCTTCTTTCACCAAGTTAATGGTACAACCGCCAAAGCCGCCTCCCATCATGCGTGCGCCCAGCACATCTTTGTTTCCTTTTACCTGGTTAACCAAAAAATCCAGCTCCTTGCAGCTTACTTCGTATTTTTTGCTTAAGCCCTCATGCGATTCAAACATCTTTTTGCCAAAGGCCTGCAGGTTGCCCTTTTCAAGGTAATCGCAGGCAACAAGCAATCGTTCATTTTCTTCCAGCACATAACTGCAACGTTTATAAATTAGCTCGTTATAAGGTTGCACATACTGCTTCAGCATTTCTGCTGTTACATCGCGTAACGACTTTACTTCTGGATGATGCTTCTGCACCATTGCAACACCTTCCTCGCACTGCTCTCTGCGGTTGTTGTAACCCGTTTCGTTTAAGGAATGCTTTACCTGCGTATCAATTAAAAGGATTTTAAAACCTTCCATTTCGAGAGGCTCATATTGGTATTCGAGCGAACGGCAATCCAGTTTAATCACATGATTCTTTTTGCCAAACATGCTGGCGAACATATCCATAATGCCGCACATTACGCCTGGATAAGTATGTTCCGCTTCCTGCGATATTTTCACAAGCGAAAGCTTATCTATGTTGGCTTTGAGCGATTCGTTCAATGCCATCCCGATTGCGTTTTCAACGGCTGCTGAAGACGACAAGCCTGCGCCGATGGGCACATCAGCCGTGAGGGCAGCATCAAAACCTTTGGTTAATAGACCCTGCTGTCTGAACTGGTCGGCAACACCCAAAATATAATTAGGCCACGATTTTTTTGTAGGCGAAAAGTCATTTATGTTGGATGAATACTCGTCAGCCAAATCAAGCGAAAACAAATTGATGGCCTCGTCTTCTCTCGGAGTAAAAGCAAGATAGGCTGCTTTGTCAATCGCCGCAGGTAATACAAAACCCTCGTTGTAATCGGTATGTTCGCCAATCAAATTGATTCTTCCCGGCGAACGCACCACAATGGTATTGTCGTGAATAAAACTTTCTAATTTTTTATTTAGAACCATATCGGCAACAGCGGTTTCCATTCTATTTGGTATTGTTTTATTTTCCGGTTAATGATCTGATCAAATCAACTTCCTTTTCACTATAAGGCGCTCCTTCTTTTCTGAATATCTCGTGAAACCAAACCTTTGGTTCACCGCCCGATGGCATGGGGGTGTCCCAGGCATATTTGGTGTTGGTTTTTCCTTCCACCAAAACCCAGTTGATAGCTGCCACATTTTCTTTTTTCAGCATCGGCATTACGGTGGCAAATGTGCTGTTGCGCGGGCGTGCCATGTACTCGGTGCAAAGCAGGGGACGACCATACCTCCGCAACGTATCAATGGTTAGCTCGTGCACATCAACGGGATTGTAATCGTGGTAAGTGATGTTCATTGTTGCTAATAGTTATGTGTTTATTACCGAAAAACACAGATGCGCAAAAGTGTGCTCCCGGAATCCATATGATGTTTTCAATTAGTGTTCTCACAGTTATCAGGCTTTGCAGCAGAGTGTCACATAATTCTTTTTGATTAATCTTACAATAGCTTCATTTCGTATAAGGTATCACCCAAATCATCATGACCTTTTAACCAATAAAACACTTCCAGCTAACATAGAGACTATTACGAATCTTCAAGCAGCAGAATTCAAATGGCAAGTGACATGAAAATTTGTTTACCCATCCTGTTTAAAGCAAACGATTGCACAGATTGCATATAATGAATGATTCCTTTTGTTTTCTTATTTCAATGTTTGTTTTTGAGTTGACTGCCTGAAGCAGGGTACCGGTTCAAGAATTACGCTTACTTTTTTTTGGTGGTGTAAATCCTTTTCATCAATCTGGTCAAGCAACAACTTAAAGGCTTCTCTTCCCATCAGCACTGTTTGCTGATCAATAGAGGAAAGGCTTGGTGTAATGTGTTCATCAAATGATTCATTGGCAAATCCAATCACTCCCAGTTCGTCAGGTATTTTGATATTTTTTTCCCTTGCGGCTTTGATAACTCCCAATGCAGTAAAGTCTTCCACTGCAAAAATTCCATCCGGCGGTTGGGGCAAGCTGTAATAGTATTCCATCGCGTCTTTACCCGCCTGAATAGAAACATTGCCATTATAAATTAAAGACTCCTCTACTTCGATTTCCGCTGCATGAAGTGCATATTTATATCCTTCTAACCGATCCTTAAATATTTTCAAATGCTGCTGACCCGAAATATGGGCAATTCGCCTGTATCCCTGTTGCAGCAAGTGTTCCGTAGCCATGAAGCCGCCTTTGAAATCATCCACCACTACTGAAGGAATGTTCACCATGTTCACACTTCTGTCGAAGAAAACAAGCGGTATTCCTTTCGCCCTTAACTCTATATAGTGCGATACATCGCGGGTGTCTTTTGCTATGGAAGCCAGTACACCGTCCACCTGAACATCACTGAATGTATCAATGGCTTTTTTTTCATACTCTGCCTCTTCGTTCGATTGATACAATAAAATATTATATCCTTTTTCGTTAGCAATGCTTTCGATACCATGCACAACCGAACCGAAAAAATTAATCTCTGCACTCGGTATAATGACACCGATTGTATGCGTTTTGCCAGAGCGTAAAGACGATGCAATCCTATTGCGGCGGTAGTTCATTTTATCCGCCAATGCCAATACTGTTTTTTTAGTTGCCTCACTAATGCGGGGATGGTTGTTCAACGCCCGGGAAACAGTAGCTGTGGTGATGTTCAGTTCTTCAGCAAGGTGTTTTATCGTAATTTTCGATGACAATCAGCAATACAAACGTTTGCACAAATCTATACATTTCTTTAAATCTACCAAACTTTTCCTTAACATTTCGAAAACTTTTTTTGAAAATACCTTTTTGTCAATACCTGTGAATAACAACAGGCCAACCCTCTTTATATTCAATAGGTTCTATGCACATCACCCGTTTTAGATAATGATCTTTTCCGCCTGGTGTTCCGGCTTTTATTTTGTCTTTCCAAATTGCATGATACGCAATGTATTCGTTGCCCTCATTGTCTTTAAAAATTGAATTGTGCCCTGGCGCCAACCATGTGCTGTCTTTCTGAAGAATCACACTGTTATTAGTTTTGTTGCTTTCTCCCAACGTGGTGAACGGACCAAAAGCACTGTCCCCCCTTGCCACCATTACGGCATAGTGAGCACCATCACCGCAACAATTATCGCCGGAATAAAAAAGGTAAAACTTACCATTATGATAATCCGTCCAGGCGCCTTCTATCAGGTTGGTGTACTCTTTTTCTTTGTGTGGATATTCAACAGCAAGGGGTTGTGTTCCCTTTTTAAACGAACACCAGTCGTCGCTTAATTCCTGCACCCGAATAGGTTCAAAACCGGAACCCCAATACATTATTTTTTTACCGGTCTGTGGATCAACCATTGCCATCGGGTCAATATCAGCAAAACCTTTGGCGGTCATCAACGCAGAATCTTTAGCAACAAAAGGTCCTTCCGGGCAGGAAGAGAAGGCAACGCCAATGCCCATGCTTACCGAGGTATTGTTTGCTTTTGCACAAAAAAATAGTACGTATTGTTTTGTTGCTGTATCAAACAAAACATGCGGCGCCCAGAAGCTTTGCGTGGCGCTTGCCCACGCTGGTTTTTGCGGAAGCGCATCGCTAATGTACTTCCAGTTGAATATGTCTTTTGAAGAAGCCACCTGGATGTTAATCATTTTACCATCATGCTTAGATTGTGTAGCATAGGCATAATACATTCCGGCCGCATGAATCACCGTTGGATCGGCAAAGTCGGCATCCAGCACCGGATTTTTATGGCTCAGCAAATGTTTGCCGGAAGAGGATTGTGCACTTACATTTTTTGGGCAAAACCAAAAGACAACAATCATCAGAAAGCAACAGGTATAAGTTCGATTCATGGCAAGAGGAAAGTTTTGTTTTACTCTTTATTCAAAGAATTGATAAGACCTGTTAGAAAAAATTCATCAACAGGTTCATCGCTGTGCTCATTGAAATAAGCTTTTACTTTTTCTTTCTGCGCTACCAGTATGTTTTTTATATCATTCGGTTTGAAAACAATCCGGCTGTTTTCTTCATTCTGTCTTACAATATAATACTGGCTTTCGTCAACATACTCATCGTTTGGATTACCGCTTTGTATAATGCCATCGTTGCGATAGTTTGATTTTACAAATCGTACTTTATATTCTTTGTAAAGAGCATACATGCCATTGCCACCGGCAAGCCGAAGGTAAAACCGCGTAGAATCAATGGCTGCAATATGTGCAAAAGGATATTGCTTTCCCCTGTATTCCAGCATAAAAGATTGTAGCGCGCCCGGCGTTACCGCCAAAATATCTTTTTTGTTTTCCGTTGCGAGCAAGTTGCCTGTCAGCTTATCGTAATTAAAGAGATAAGCACTCGTACTTACAAGCCTGCTTTGCGCATCGGTTACATTACTGCCCGTTGCCCATGTATCAAACAAAAAGCGTTTCCCTTTTGTGTTTTCAATGTTGTTGAATTCTTCCAGCAGTTCCTTTGTGTCTTTGCTATTTGTACCGTCCACAGATAACAACCTTAGATACTGGGCAAAATTGCTTTCTGCTCCCGTTTTTCCTAACGGCCCTGTTAACTGTGCAGATGCGCTTGCTGCAACGGCAAAAATGAAAACAAAAAGAGCAATCGTTTCTTTCATGGCAGCTTGTTTAATGTTTCAAAATACTGAATATTCCAGTATTCATGGCAACCAAAAATTAAACGGCTCATCGCGCAATGTGGTTAAAGTACCTTCTTTATAAATCAATTCTGCCACTTGTATCGAAGAACGTTTTTCGCTGTAAGGATAATCGCCGTCTTTATACCAAATATGCCATTTGCCATCCTGCATTTTATAAAAAGCAGGGTCAATCACATGCCTGGACGACAGTTTCAAATAGCCAGCAAGCGTTTGTTTTCATGGCAAAAACAAAAGAAGATTGTATTAGAACGATGACTTTGATGTGTACAATTTTATGCTGTCAATTTCAGGTTGATGATATGGCGAAAAATCTCCGCGATACAAATCGTGCTGCCAAATGGAAGGTAGCGGATCGCCGGGACGATGTCCCCATGGCAAATCGGTTTGGTCTTTTCCATTCACCAAACCCCAAAGCATACAACCTACTTTTTCAGCATAAAAAACGGGAAGGTTTTCACTGATAACGGAACGGTTGGGACGATTCATCCATTCCGTGCAAATGAGAGGACGATTGTATTTTTTTAATTCAGTAATTTGTTTTTGCAGATCATCTTTATTGCCATAATCGTGAAAGGTAATCACATCCGATGAAGCAAGCACAATGTCGTTCAAACGTTGGTTCCTGTTCCATACATCAACCGTCAAAGGCTGACTGGGAGCCACTTTGCGGGCAGCCGCCACTACTCTTTCCAACAGAGGAAATGTAGTAGAACCCAAACCGCCGTTGGTAGGTTCGTTGTACAAATCCCATAGTAAAATGCGCGGATCATTTTTAAAACGGGTGATGATTGCTGTTACATATTTCTCCAGCTTTGGATAGGTGGTTGTATCCGTTACCATACTATGCCCGGGGCTTGGCGACCATGCCCACGCATACCAGCCTTTTAGCGGCTCGGGTTGCTTGCCAACTTTCGGATCGGAATTGATGCCAAACGAACAATCATCAAACAGGGCAGGCACAAATTTTATTTTGTGCTTTGCGCATATTGCCATGAACTTGTCAAGCGTGTTTAAAAAATAAGTAGGGTCATCGGCATATACAGCGTATTGCAGCACGGCACGCAACACGTTCATGCCATCTTTTTCGGCAAGCGATAATTCTTTATCTATCGCAACGGGATCGAATGAAGTTTTGTCCCACATAGCGGTATAATTAATGGCATACGCAGGAATGTAATTAAAGCCACAAAGCCACGGTTGTTTGTTGTACCAATCCCATGCTTTTTGGGCTGGCCAGCGAAGTGTTGAATCCTGCGCCTGCAAAGAAAATGAGGCAAAAACAAGAGAGATAATGACAAAGAAAAAAGCAATGATTTTTATTTTCATACGGCAGAATAAGATGAGAAAATGAGAAGCAAAAAAATGAGCAAAAACAAAAGGATTATAACACCAGCGGATTGTGTACAGAGGCTGCTTTGCTGCCAGGCTGCAAGCCGCCCAGCCATTTGTTTCTATCGTTTTCCTGATGCTTGTTTTGCGGCTCCGTAACATCGGCGCCATCAGCAAAATAAATGATGGTCATTACTTCTCTTGTAACGTCTTTCGATTGATTGCCGGGAGCCGAATGAAGCGTCCAGCCATAGTGAAAAGTGGCATCGCCTGCGTTCATGGTTTTTGCACGCGTTATTGCAAAGCCTTTGTCGTTAATAAACTTTTCCAATACGGCTTCCGATTTATCACTGATTTCAATGTTCTCTACAAAGCCTGCGTTCTGCGAATGAGAAGCAAACGTAAGCATACCCATGTCTTCATTAATGTCCATTAAAGGCATCCACATCGTTACCGTATTGTTGGTGTTAAGAGGCCAATAATATTGATCCTGATGCCAGGGCGTAAAGCCGCCGCCGGGTTCTTTATACAAAGCCTGGTCGTGGTAAATGCGAACATTATCAACACCCAGCAAACCGGCAGCTATTTTTGCGAAACGCTTTGCCAGCGTGAATTTGCGCACGTTTTCATCCACTTCCCATAAGTTCATAATTTGCAAAAACGCTTTGCCGTAAGTATCGCGTTCTTCCAGTTTTCTTTTTTCGGTATTGTACTGGTAAGCCGCTCCATTAATGGCTTCGCGATAGGCCTTTACTTCATCAGGAGCAAGAATATTTTTGATGAGAAGGTGCCCCTTGTTCCTGAACTCATCAATCTGTGTTTGTGATACAGGAATGCTATCATCTAACGGGGGCAGGCTTTCGTTGTTCATACAAATGGCAATTTATTTTACAAAACAAAAGCTTGCTGCACACATAAAAAATGCACTCATTGTTTATTTTATGGGTTATTTTATCCATTTTTAATAATTTATAGTTTTGAAAGATTAAAATTATCAAGAAATGAAGCCTTCTTTTGAATCGCTCGCCACTTTGCAAATGAATTCTTTTTTAATCCGCAAGTTTGAAGAAAAAGCATTTTCGGCGCCGTATCATTTTCATCCTGAACTGGAACTCACCTTTATTGTAACCGGAACCGGGAAACGTTATGTAGGAACCAATATGCAGAACTTTTCTCCCGGCGATTTTGTGTTGTTAGGCTCCGGCGTGCCGCATTGCTGGAAGAGCGATAAAATGAGGCGAAAACAAAAATGCAGCTCCATCGTTGTTCAGTTTTTGCCCAATTTTCTGGGTGATACTTTTTTTGAAAAGCCCGAAATGAAACCTGTTTTTCAATTGCTAAAAAAAAGCAACAGCGGATTGCGGTTTACAACAAATGGCGATGTTTATAAAAACAAAATGGAATGGTTATTACAAGAGCAAGACAACTGCAAACGTTTGCTCCTTTTTCTCGATTTATTGCATCAATTATCACTCAGTAAAAAATATATATTGCTTGATAAACAAAAGCAACATACCCTGCTTTCTGATAGCGAACAACAGCGGATTCAAACGGTTACAGCTTATATCATCGAACACTTTAAAAAAGATGTTTCATTGTCAGAAGCTGCAAAAGCCATCAACATGACGCCCCAGTCGTTTTGCAAATATTTTAAACGCTTAACACGTAAAACATTCATAGAAATCGTTACCGATTATCGTGTTGATTTTGCGGTGCAGCAGTTGGTGCAAACAGAACTATCCATTTCTCAAATTGGCTTCGGCAGCGGGTTTAATGATATTTCGCATTTTCATAAAACCTTTAAAGAACGAATGAATATTAGCCCATTGCAATACCGGAATGCATTTTTAAAGAATTAACCTTTGAATGCGAAACGTACAACTTAAAACTTGTAAACGTGGTCAAAACTATTTTCTTCTTGTCATAAGAAATATACGCAAAAACAAACTGCATACCTTTATAAATATTGTCGGAATGATGGTGGCTTTTGCCTGCAGCTATTGCAGCAATAATAGTAACAGCACTTACTGTCAGCTTTCAATCTGTCAAAGCATCCATAGCAAACTCGGTGAAAAGTTTGAGAACGGAATAAGTGTTTCTTTCTTTTACCTTTACCTTGTAATTCATACAGTAAAAACAAAGATCGTATGAGTCATCTTCCCGAAGGGAATGGATTTGATAAGTATCAAACATTTTCCCCCGAGCAGCCGTTCAAAGCTTTTTATGAAATTAACGGGCAGCAGCACAATATTGTCATTCAATGGATGGGTGAAGGAAAGAGCGTTGTGCCAGCCTATTATGTGTTTGCAGGTGAAGAACACATGGATCAATCCGAATATCCAACTATCTCTCCCGAAGAGTGGGCATCCCTCACGGATGAACAACTGCAAAAAATGTATCCTGACGAAAAAGAACTCAATCCTGCTGAAGCCATACTTGTAATTGATTATACAAACGGCATTGGATGGACAGAAAAAGGCAAAGGCAGAACAGAACATTCCGAGGCCATTGGTAAAACAATTGAGAAAAGATTCTCCTAACTTTACTTTATGTGCAGAAATAAGGGCTATACGCCAGACAAAGAACAACACATCACACGTTGGGACGTTGATAGTAGTAAGAGTTATGAAGATGCTTACGCCACTTCTTACATGCAGTCTGCATTGACAGCAGGCTTACCGATTATCATGCGTAATGAAGAGGGAAGCAATATTTCTGTAGATGCGTTTTGGGGCATCCTTCCACCGTGGAAGTATACGCTTAAAGAAGCCGTTACTGCTGCTTCTAATCTTGTCAACATCCGTTCTGAAACGGTTTATGAATCGAAGTTATATGCGCCGTTGTTGAAAAAGAAACAACGATGTTTGATTCCATGCTCTTATTATTTCGAGCATCATCATTTTGATAAGTACAACAAGAAAACAGGTGAACCATTAAAAGGCAAAGTGAGCGTTCCATTTTTTGTAAAAGCAAACCGAAGACCTTTGTTTGCCGTTCCTGCCTTGTATTCACATTGGTATGACAGAGAAAATAAGGAAACCATAACTACTTACAGTATGCTTACCATCGTTGCCAACGACTTACTAACAGCCATACATAACGGTGGCGACAATCCTTACCGTATGCCATTGGTTATCGAAAGAGACATGGAAGAAATGTGGCTTAATCCTAACAGCACACAAAAACAACTTGACGAAATTCTGAACTACCAGGTTCATTCTGACCAGTTGACTGCTTATTCTGTTGCTCCGCTCACGGGTAACCAATCAAAAACGGGCGAAGAAATTATTGAAGAAGAAATTTGGAGCGAATACAAAGTAGAAATCGAAGAAATCAAGAATACAGGAAAGCAAAGAACAAGGGTTAATACATTGCAGCCAGTGTGATTTAAGCTACTTTTAATCGCTTGTTGAAACGAATTGTTCTTATTGCAACGTATTATTGCTGTACGAAACAAGATTATAATTACTGAAAATAGTAACTGTTCATTTGGGCAGTCGAAAGAAGGTGTTTTTCATAGGTTAGCAACGGCGGTATTTTCTAATACTGCCTTTTTTATTTAAAGCAAAGTAAAATTTGCACAAAAACAAAACCTCTCATTTACAGATGAAAAGTCGCCCTACTGCAAACCGAACATTTTTTGTGCTTGTTTTTAAAGTGCTTTTCCCGATTGAAACATTTATAAACATTCTGCCAATTGCAACAAGTTCAGCCGTTTGGTATAAATATTGACAAAACCAAAAACAAAAATTCAGCTATGCGTTTTTTCGCTTTCCTTTTCTCAGTGGCTATACTTTTATCGGCTTGCACGCACAACGCTATCACCGGAAGAAATCAATTGAGCTTAGTTTCGGAAAGCCAGGTTGAAGCCACTGCCAAAACACAATATACACAGTTTCTTTCTCAGAATAAAGTAGTAAGCTCAGGCACCAGCCGTGATGCAGAAATGGTTCGGCGTGTAGGGTCGCGCATTGCGGCTGCCATTACAAAATACTACGCGGAAAAAGGCCAGTCGAGTTTATTGAGCGGATACCAATGGGAATTTAATTTAGTAGATAGCAAAGAAGTAAACGCATGGTGTATGCCTGGCGGCAAAGTGGTTGTTTATACAGGCATTTTACCCGTAACACAAAATGAAGCTGCGCTTGCCATTGTATTGGGTCACGAGATTACTCATGCTGTTGCCGGACATGGTAGAGAGCGCATGAGCCAGCAATTATTGGCGGCCGGCATTCAGGAATTGGGAAGCGGTTTACTAAGCATTGATAACAATCCGCAAGCATTAAGTGTCTTCAATACTGTATATGCGCCGACTGCACAAGTGGGCGTATTGCTTCCTAATTCCCGCAAGCAGGAATACGAAGCCGACCATTATGGATTGATCTTCGCAGCAATGGCAGGATACAATCCGCAGGAGGCAATTCCTTTTTGGCAGCGGATGCAAGCTTTGAGCAGTAGTTCATCAAAACCACCCATTTTTCTGAGCGACCATCCGGCCGATGCTGACCGAATTGAAAAGCTCAAACAATTGATGCCGGAAGCCCTGAAATACTATAGCCCGGTTCAGGGATAGCTTTAAATTTAAGGATTATTTGCAACAAAAACACTTATTCTCTATTGCATTTGCAGTAGATTGTTATACCTTTGCCTGCCTTTTATTGCTTACTATAAGGTGTATGTCTATGCAAAGTATGATTGAAAAGCTTAGTCTGAAAGATGAAAAAAATGTTCTTATTCAAGGTCTTCCTTCTTCTATCGAAAAACAGTTTGCCAAATTAGCTTATGCCAAAAATGTAACGCCACTTTTACGAACCCGAAAGATTGATTTTGCCTTATTGTTTGCGATTCATCAAAACCAAATGTGCGCTATTCTAAGCGATGTATTTCCGGCTTTGCATGTAGAAAGCAAACTCTGGATTGCTTATCCAAAAACGGCTAGTAAAATTGCATCGGACTTAAACCGCGACTGTAGCTGGCAGGTTTTGTTCGATCATGATTACGAAATTGATAGCCAGGTTCCGTTGGATCATGTTTGGATGGCAATTTGTTTTAAAAAGATGGATATTGCCATTGCCCAGGCAACTGATGATGAAAACAGAGACAATGAAGATTTCGACAGAAAATTAATCAGGCTGCCGGCCGAACTTGAAATCTTTTTTGTAAAACATAAAAAGGCAAAAGACTTTTTCAAATCGCTTTCTGTTGACGACCAGAAGAATTTGGTAAGTTCAATTGAAGATGCCAAGCGTGCTGATACTAAAAAAAGAAGATTGGAAGCTGTTCAGCAAAAATTATTGGAAGGAATGAATGCTTTAGCGTTAGCAGATAAATAAATAAAATCACTTTTAATATAAAACAGTCCCAACATTTTGTTGGGACTGTTTTTGTTTTTGCACGAATTGCAATTGCCACATATACCATTTTAAATTGGCCGGCATGATATAACGCTGACAGGGTTTGAAACCCTGTCAGCGTTTGTGGCGCAAATGATGTACTGCCGCCTATTTCAAAATGGTATTATTTCTTTGATTTAACCTATTCTCAAACAATAAAAACAATTTTTGGTTTTGCCTTATTTTTATAACATTATTGCAAAGCCACCAACTGATTGTTTTTATAAAACGGCAATACATTGGCAACATCTGCACTAATACACCATTCCAAATCTTTTTCTAAGCCATAACCTGCCAGGCGATGCCAATGTGTTGTTTTTTGTATGAATTGATACAAATTGTTTTTATGCAGGCCATACATATCTTCAGCCATTAAGCTGGCATCACAATGAACTGTAAAATGCTGTTTTAAACGACTTACAACAGCACCGGCAAATAAAGTATCTTCTAAATTAAAACGGTCTTTCCAGCCCGAACATCCTAACACTACATTTTTATTTGCTTTCAACAAAAAATCGCAAACTGCTGAAAGATTGGGAAACGAGCCGGTAACAATATCTGCAGCTCCTTTTGCCAATGCCATGTGCAACAATTTTGTGCCGTTGGTGGTAGTCAAAACCAAGGTTTTACCCTCAATAAATTCGCGATGATATTCAGCAGGCGAATTGCCATATTGCAAACCCGCTATTACTTTACCATCGCGTTCTCCGGCAGTGATGGCATTCAAATTTTTGCCAAGTGCAATACATTGTTCAATGTTATCAACGGGTATTACTCTTTCTGCGCCATTGAACAAAGCGGCTGCAATGGTTGAGGTTGCGCGAAACACATCAATAATTACAACCGCGTTGTTTTTGATGTCATATAAATCCAATAAGCGGGGAGTAAGCACCGTGAGAAGAGAGTGCTGTTTTTGTTGGCTCATGAGGGGCAAAGATACCGTTGGCATCCAACTTCATTAGAAGCGAACATGATAATAAAAAACAAAGCTTTTATCATTGCTTACCGCCTGGTGAAACAATGTAAAAGCTTTGTTTGTGCTGACTTTTAACAGAGCATCAAAATGTTATCTGTTGAAAGCCAATGTTTGAAACGAGGTGTCTTTTTTAGTTGTATCTCGTTTAGGAATTGTGTCTCCGATTAAACGATAAGCAACGGCCGATGAAAACATGGTGTCCTTCTTTGCTGTGTCTTTCTTTGGAAGCGTATCAAACATGGATAAATTCATTGCTCCATATTGCAAAGAATCTTTGCGGGTAGTATCTTTTCCAGGAAGAGTATCTACAGCAGAAAGGGTTGCAACACTCATTTTTTCGCTCATTGCTTTTGCGGTATCGTTACCTGCTGCATGAATCAAAAAAGCGGCAATAACAAAAGCGCTTCCGGTTAATAGCTTTTTCATAGGTGTTTATTTTATTTTGAATAATCGGTCGCCAAAGCCAATAACTATGCCAGTTAACAACTTTTGGCAAATAGAAAATCACTAAAAAAAGCTATAAAACCAAACCGAGGGATATAATAAACACCAAGAAAACAGGTTTTGAAATGCCTTAATTTTCAATCCAAACCCGATGTTTATACATCAGATGTTTTCATGTCAATGTATTTCAAAAACTCATGCTTTACCGCTTCTTCTTTAAACTTACCGCCGTAAAAAGCAGTAACAGTTGCCGAACTCGTATCGTTAATACCTCGACTGGCTACACACAAGTGCCGTGCATCAACAATAACGGCAACATCATCAGTTGATAAAACCTGTTGCAATTCTTTGCCGATTTGTACCGTAAGCCGTTCCTGCACCTGCGGACGTTTGGCAAAATATTGAACGAAACGGTTGAGTTTGCTTAAGCCAATTACTTTACCGCTGCTGATGTAAGCCACATGCGCTTTACCATAAATAGGAACGAAATGATGCTCGCAATTGCTGTAAAACGAAATGTCTTTTTCAACCAGCATTTGGTTATACTTGTATTTATTCTCGAACAACGTTGCGGCAGGTTTATTTGCCGGATTCAATCCGCTAAAAATTTCCTCTACATACATTTTAGCAACACGCTTAGGTGTGCCGCGCAGGCTATCGTCCGATAAATCTAATCCCAACACATCCATAATAGCTGCAAAATGCTTTTCGATGATGGCAATTTTTTCGTCATCGCTCTTTGCAAACGCATCTTCTTTCAAAGGCGTATTGATAGATGTGGTAATGTGGTCCTCTCCTATTTCATCAATGGTTATATCGCTCAATTCCAGTTCCTTTTTCTCATCATCAGGCCGGATATTCCACGTAGTTTCTTTCTGTTTCATACAATGTAATTTTTAAATCTAATTCCGTTCCTATTTTGTTTCGCAGTAAATTATAAACAGCAATGGCAATGTTTTCTGCCGTTGGATTGACGTGTTTAAATTCTTTGGTATCTAAATTTAAATTTTTATGATCGAACCTTATCAACACTTCCCTCTTTATAATGTCGCTCAACACTTTTAAATCAATCACAAAGCCGGTTTTTGCATCCGGCTCGCCGGTTACTTTTACAATCAGTTTATAATTATGACCATGATAATTGGGATTGCTGCATTTACCAAATACGGCGCTGTTTTGCTCATCACTCCATTCGGGCAAAAACAAACGATGCGCTGCATTAAACTGCTCAACTCTGAAAATAGAAACTTTCGGCATGTAATTTTAAAACGCTTTACATTATAAACAACAGCTAATGAAACGTGCTGCATCAGAAGTGTGCTGACCAAACACTGTTTGCACAGAAGCTTTTAATTAGCCGTCTTTTATTCTTACTCAAAAATAAGCCATAAAAAGCAATGCCACTTTTTTAGCGGATGTTATGACAATTGGCAAACAATCAGCCACCAAAATATTCAACATAGATTTTAGGTGTCTCGTAAATTTTAACGCAGTGAAGTTGTGAGTTGCCAGTAAGGTAGGGCGACAACTGCTGCCAGATGGCAACCGCTAAGTTTTCGGTAGTGCACATTTTGTTTTGCAGAAAATCAACATCAAGATTTAGATTTTTATGGTCTAATTTTTCAATTATGTGCTCGTTAATTAATGCGCTCAGCTTTTTTGCATCTATCAAAAAACCGGTATCGGCATCCGGCTCGCCTTTTACGGTAATGTGCAGGTTAAAGTTATGACCATGCCAGTTTTCGTTGGCGCAAATGCCAAACACTTCTTCGTTTTTTTCTTTGCTCCATTGCGGGTTGTAAAGCTTATGCGCTGCATTAAAATGCTCCACTCGTGTTAAGTAAACCATGAGGCTGCAAAGGTAATAGAAGGTTCAATAAAAAAGCTGCATATCGTTCTGCTTGTACAACAGCAAACAATTGTGCAGCTTTTGTTTTTATTCAAAAAAGTTCAGCTTATTACTTTATCATGTTTAAATAAATAAGGAATTAAAAACATGGCCAAACCACCAATAATAACTTGCGTGATGATAACAATTATGCGGAAATCAAGCGGCACATGTCCTTCCATTGTTCGCCGCACATACAAACCAATTAAGATAATAAGCACGGTTACAATTAATACACCCACTCTGTAAATCGGAATGCCCCGCTTTAAATAATGAACAAACCAGTAAAACACAATGCCACAAGCCAGTGATAGAAACAGAGTGCCGAAAACAATTACTGTTACATCAAACCCATGGAAATCCTCAAACCCGGAAATCCAACGGTAAAGATTGACAAAAACAACATTGGCAGCCGTAGCAATGATACCGGAATACAAGCCGCTTAACACGCTGCGTGATAAGTCGCTTTGGGTGTAATCATAATTCATATCAGGCGGATTTTTTTGTGCGAAGAGGAATGGCAGACAGAGATAAAACCAGGCGAAAGAATAAACAGCAAGCAGTAGAAATGTAGACAGAGCTAATGTTTCAATAACCAATCATCTGCTTCATAAAGGTATGTCATTTTGTTTTGAATAAAAATGCACTGCAATAAAATTATTTTATAGGTTGTGTTTCCATTTTTCGAATTAACCAACCCTCCTTTTCTTTCCATTGCCAATGGGTTGTGTAACTGCCTTTTACAGTGATGGTATCTTTGTTGTTTACTACATCTTTTTGCGTATAAAAGCCCCTTTGCAATGCGCTATCGCCATTGATGTTTATTGATTCTGAAATGGATTGCTGAGATAAAACCTGAACGTTTTTAAATGATGATAAAAACTGTTTAATAGAATCTCTGCCGCGTGCCATTTCGCCCAATTGTCCATCGGGCGTGTACAGCAACGCAATCGAATCGGCATCCAGTTTTTGAATCAAATGATCGTAGTATTTCATCCTCATTTCAACACCGTTTTTATCATGTTGTGCACTGGCAATTTTTATGGTCAAAACAAAAAAGGGCAAAAACAAAATGACTTTACAATTTATGCAATCTGATTTCATAAAACAGTTGTTTAATGTGAAAGAAAAAAGCAATTGTTAAGAATAAAAGTAGCATCAATTCATTACAATCAACGCGATAGTGGGCTTTACTTTTTTTGATAAAACCAAAAGTGCGAACATCAATTCAAAGTTGAAAATATCGTTAGTGCTACAAGATCAATTTTGTTTCTTTGTTTTTATCAAAATTGATATGACACAATTCATCATTCACGCAAAAGATTTTACAGATGCTAAAGCGCCTGCCCGAAGAGCTAATGCACGACCTTTTCATTTACAAAGAATGAAAGAAGAAAAACAAAAAGGTATCTTTATTTTGGGTGGTGCATTGCTAAACGAACAAAACGGAATGATTGGCTCTGTTATCATCGTTGCTTTGCCAGATATACAAAGTGTTGAAAGCTGGATACAACAAGACCCATATGTTATTAATAAAGTTTGGGATGAAATAACAATAACGCCATTCCGCGTTGCGGATGTTTAAAAAATGGGGTATGAATGGTTAAAAAAGGAGCATCTTTAAAATGTTGGAAACCTTATCTTGCTTCTTCTTTCTTTCGGGCTTGTCATTACTAAAAAATAAACAAAACAAAACTATGAACCATTCGCGCAGAAAATTTCTGAAAACCGGATCGTTTGCTATTGCCGGAACCATTGCTTTGCCTCGACTTCTTCGCGCTGCAACTAACAAGCAGGAGATGGTTGGCGTTCAACTGTATTCAGTAAGAGATGATATGAAAAAAGATCCGCTGGGCACATTAAAACAAGTAGCAGCAGCCGGTTATAAAAATGTTGAACATGCCAATTACATTGATCGTAAGTTTTACGGTTATTCTGCAACCGACTTTAAAAAAGTATTGAGTGATACAGGATTGAAAATGCCAAGCGGACATGTGGTGATGACGCCTGCCGATTGGGATGAAAGCAAAAAAGATTTTACCGATAAATGGAAGATGACCGTTGAAGATGCAGCAACGGTAGGTCAGACTTACCTGGTAAGTCCCTGGCTGGATGAAAGCCTGCGCAAAGACATGACATCTTTTAAAAATTATATGGGCGTGTTTAACAAGTGCGGCGAATTGTGCAAGCAGCACGGGTTAAAGTTTGGCTATCACAACCACGATTTTGAATTGAGTACAAAGATTGACGGGGAGCTGTTGTACGATTTGATTTTGAAAAATACAGATCCATCGCTGGTGGCGCAACAAATAGATATTGGAAATATGTACGGAAGCGGCGGCAGGGCAATGGACATCATTAAAAGATACCCGGGCCGTTTTGAACTGATGCATGTAAAAGATGAAATTAAAAGTACAAAAGGAGAAATGGGTGATGGTTATGAAAGCACCATTTTGGGTAAAGGCGTAATTCCTGTAAAAGAAGTGGTAGAAGCAGGAAGAAAAATTGGCGGTACTACACAATTTATTGTTGAACAGGAATCATATCAGGGTAAAGCACCAATTGACACCATAAAAGAAGATTTACAAGTATTGAATAGCTGGGGTTTCAGGTAAAACAAATTTATTTGAACAATGATAACCGGCAAGTTTGTTTTTGCCGGTTTTTTTGTTGCACTAAGTTTAGATAAGACCTACAAAGTTTTTAAAACCTTATAGGTCTTATCTTTATTGAAGCACATCTTTTACAAACTGCGGTGCTTTGCGATGAAGAGAAGCCTGCTCATAAGCATACGCAATGGGCAGCAATTGCGGCTCAGTGTAAGCGGTTGAAAAAAAGGAAATGCCAACCGGCAAATGATGCACAAAACCCATTGGTACGGTAATGTGCGGAAAGCCTGAAACAGCCGCCGGTGTTGAAAAGGAAAAGCCGGTATCGTAATCGCCGTTAATCAAATCAATACAACAGGCAAGCCCGTTGGTAACCCCGCATAACGCATCCAATTTGTTTTCGCTCATTAAATCAGTTATCACTTTGCGCGATGATAAAGTAGTAGCCAGTGCATCTTTGTATTCCTTCGTTTCCAAATCTCCTTTTTGCTGTGCGGCAAGTAAAGTTTCCTGTTTAAAGTAAGGCATTGCCGTAGCCGCATTTTGGTTGTTATAATCAATCACATCCTGCAAAGTTTTCATCTTGCTATTGGCTGTTGAAAGGTATTTGTTTACACCATCTTTAAATTCGTACAGCAGCACCGTGAACTCTGCATCGCCAATGCCTTTTATATTGTGAATCTCTTTTAAAAGATCAAGCTCGACAATTACAGCACCTTTGTCTTTCATCGTTTGAATGGCAGCTTTGTACAATGCAACCACATCTTCATGTCCGGCTAAATGGCTTTTTTCAATGCCAATGCGCTTGCCTTGCAAGCCATCGCTTTTTAAAAATTGCGTGTAATCGGTTTGCGCTTTCCCGCTGCTTTGCTGGGTAACTGCATCGTTAGGATCAACGCCGGAAAGTGCGCCCATTAAAATAGCGGCATCCCTTACCGTACGCGCCATCGGCCCAGCAGTATCTTGCGTAGCAGAGATAGGAATAATACCACTGCGGCTCCATAAACCTACGGTTGGTTTTATTCCAACCAAACCATTTACAGAAGAAGGCGAAACAATAGAGCCATCGGTTTCGGTTCCAATGCCAACGGTACATAAATTAGCCGCAACGCCTGCGCCTGTTCCGGCACTGGAACCGGATGGATTTCTATCCAAAATGTAAGGGCATTTGGTTTGCCCGCCACGACTGCTCCAGCCACTGGTGGAGCGCGAAGAACGGAAGTTTGCCCATTCGCTTAAATTGGTTTTACCAAGTAAAACTGCGCCGGCTTCTCTTAGTTTAGTAATGATAAATGCATCTCCTTTCGCCACGTTGCCAATTAATGCGGCTGTACCGGCGGTTGTCATCATTTTATCACCTGTGTTGATGTTATCTTTTATTAACACCGGAATGCCATGCAGCGGGCCGCGAACCTTTCCCTTTCTTCTTTCTTCATCCATGGCTTTTGCAATGTTCAGCGCATCAGGGTTTACTTCAATCACAGCATTCAATTGCACGCCATTTTTATTAATGTCTTCAATGTGTTGCAGGTAAAGTGAAGTGATGCGTTCAGAAGTAATTTTGTTCGTGTGCATTCCGCGCTGCAAGCCGTCAATGGTTACTTCGTTCAAAGCAAAATCATCAGCGGCGTTCGCAGTTTGGTTTTGCCCTTTTTTTCCAAAAGATACGATTGTTGAAGCCGATAGTGCCGCTCCGGTAAGAGTGCTGTTGCGCAAAAAATGTCTTCTGTTCATGCGAAGGTTTTTCGTTGCGCATATTAGTGGAAAAAGACAAAAGAAAAAGAACAAAATTCATGTTCCTACAAAACAAAATGAGTTCAGCTACTCTTTACCCGAACTCCTGAAAAAACAAGAAGCGAACAAAGCAGACGCTTATGCAATCTGCTTTGTTTCTCTAATCACTTCATGTATAAACTCACGTCCTTTCTCTGTCCAGTACGTGTGAATGTTGGTTTGATATTTTCCCTGCGAATCAATGTACAACGCTGTTTTTGTTCCGGTATAACCCTTGCCCTGATAAGGCGCATACAACAACCAATGCGTATCAGTTTTATAAATGATTTCCTTTGCACGTAGCAGCTTGTTCAAAGCCACTGCACTCATTCCCAATTCTTTAGCAATAACGGTGGTGGGTATCAAAGTTTGGCTTTGCAAAACAGCATCGTGGTACACAGCTTTACGCGATTCTTCGTTCATCAGCCCTTCCAATTCACCTACCTTATTCACCAGGATGTTAGAAGCAATCACTGGCATCGGCTCTTCCATTTGCACGGTTTCCGTTTTGCCGGTCAGCAGTAGTTCTCTCGTGCGCTGATTGTTCCAAATCGCAAAGGAAGGGCTTAACCAACGCGCAAACTCAAGAGCCGCATCTTCGTGTATCCAAACTCCTTTTTCAAGGCCATCGCTGTTATTTTTATTTATACTTTTTACCAACTCGTTTATGGGTATGTTCTTCACATTACTCAAACTCTCAAGGAATTTTTTTGTTGAAGACAAACGGAACCAATGCGCAGGTTTTTTGCCAAAAGGTTTCGCCATATGGCTTGCATTGATCAGGGCAGGTTTACCAACGTTGCTTACCGTATTTTCGGTGCCAAAGGTTACCAAACCCGGCTTTTTGTTTTGTTCAAAATTGATAGTATTCATGTGTATTATGCTCTCTTTTTTCATCTCCTTTAAAGTTACGGAAAAGTGCCCATTTTTACAAAGGAAAGATGTTAAGAACATGTGAGATATTAGTTGATTTGAAGCGAATAAAACAAAGAAAAAAGAACCGATTTTTCTTATCAAAAAATTGATCTTTGATAAAGATGAAGCCTTACTTTTATGCCTTAGTAATTTTGTTTGTATGAGATGGAAAACGTTCCTTTTTTTGTTGCCCCTTTTGGTTTTGCTTCATTTTTCAGTAGTGGCGCAAAGCGATTCAGCATATTACTTTTCTTCATTCGATAACACACCGATTTATTATGAAGTAAAAGGCTCAGGTTATCCGGTTGTTTTGCTTCATGGCTTTATGAACACAGGCCAAAACTGGAAGCATACGCAAGTATATAAAGCCTTGCTGGATGCGGGTTATAATGTAATCATATTAGACTTGCGTGGTAACGGAAAATCGGGCAAACCGCATACCGACGAGGCTTATGCAAACGATGCCGAAGCAAAAGATGTGATGGGCCTGCTAACCAACTTGAAAGTAAAAAGTTATGATGTTCTTGGTTATTCTCGCGGCTCCATCATTACAGCAAGGTTATTGGTTTTGGATAAGCGAATTAACAAAGGCGTAATGGGTGGCATGGGAACCGATTTTACCAACCCCGAATGGCCCAGAAGAAAGATGTTTTACCGAGCCCTGAGTGGCGATACTGTGAAGGAGTTAGAACCAATGATAAAACACGTTCAAAGCGATACAAGTTTAGACCAGCAAGCATTGGCTTTGCAACAAAAATACCAGCCTTCTACTCCAATAGAAACGCTTAAAAAAGTAACACAACCAGTGCTCGTTATTTGTGGCGATAAAGACAGTGATAACGGCAATGCAAAAGCATTAGCTGAAGTGTTTCCGCATTCACAGTTTGTGCAGGTGCCCGGCGTTCATGGCACTGCGTCTTCTACCAAAGAATTTGCTGATGCGGTTGTAACTTTTTTGAAAAAACAATAGTAATATTTTTTGCTCTGTTTGCTTCATCAATTACCTGCACAATTTTACTTTTGTTTTTGCTCATTTTCTTCCATCAGTTCCTATCCTCTTATCAGAAATTCATCTTAACAAATTACTTCGCCCCTGTTTATGGAATACAACTAATTTAGTCGCTGTTTAACGAACAACCGAGAGAGTGCCGAACAGAATTTTTTTTTATTTTTTACTAATACTAACTGCCGCAGGTTGTAGTCGCAAACAGCAACAACCGCCTTTGTTCCAGGTGCTCGATAGCAAAAGAACAGGATTGAATTTTACTAACAAGCTCACACCAACAGAAGAGTTCAACGTGTTTCACTACATGTACTTTTATAATGGTGCCGGTATTGGAGCGGGCGACTTTAATAACGACGGTAAAATAGATTTGTTTTTTGCCTCAAATCAAGGCGATGACAAGTTGTTTTTGAATAGAGGAAATCTCAAGTTTACCGATGTTTCCAAAGAAGCACAGATACCTAATGATGGCGGCTGGAGCACCGGCGTTTCGGTGGTTGATATTAACAACGATGGTTTACTCGACATCTACATTTGTCGGGTTGGCAAGTACGAAATTTTAAACAGCAAAAATCAATTTCTTATCTGCACAGGCATTGATAAAAACGGCGTGCCGCATTATAAAGATGAAGCTCACGAAATGGGACTTGATTTTTCAGGCTTCAGCACGCAGGTTGCCTTTTTGGATTATGATATGGATGGCGATTTAGACATGTATTTGCTCAATCATTCCATTCATCAAAATGGTACATTCGGACCACGCCAACAAATGCTGTCAACAGGGAGCGCAGTGTCCGGCGATCATCTCTACCGCAATGATGGTGCGGGCAAGTTTACCGAAGTAACAAAAGAAGCCGGTATCAATAGTTCGGTGATTGGTTATGGCCTGGGAATTTGTGTTGCCGACATCAATCTCGATGGCTATCCTGATTTGTATGTCTGCAACGATTTTCATGAAGATGATTATCTCTACATCAATCAACGCAATGGCACTTTTAAAGATGAAGACAGCAGTTCTCTCATGCACACGAGCCAATACTCGATGGGGGTTGATATTGCAGATGTAAACAATGATGCGTACCCCGAAATCATCAGCATGGACATGTTGCCCAGCGATCCTTACATTTTAAAACGGTCGCTTGGGGAAGACGATTATGACATGTTCAACATGAAACTGAAATATGGCTACACGCATCAATATACGCGCAACAATCTTCAGTTAAATGACCGCAATGGAATGTTTAGCGAAGTAGGATTGTACTCCGGCGTTGCAGCTACCGACTGGAGTTGGTCACCACTTTGGATGGACTTTGACAATGATGGCAAAAAAGATTTGTTCATTTCAAATGGCATTCCCAAACGGCTGAACGATATAGATTATCTAAACTTTGTTTCTAACGATGAACTGCAGGAAAAAATCAGAACGAACACACTCAACAACAAAGACCTTTCTTTAGAAAAAAGATTCCCGCAAATTAAAATCCCCAATAAGATTTTTAAGAATGAAGGAGCGCTGCAATTTAGGGATATGAAAGATGAAGTGCAAGGCGATGTACCAACATTTTCAAATGGCGCCATTTATGCCGATTTAGATGGAGATGGTGATCTCGACATTGTGGTGAACAACATCGATGATCCTGTTCTTATCTACGAAAACAAAAGCAATGATGTAAAGAAAAAAAAGTTTATCAATTTCAAGCTAAAAGGCAGCAGTAACAACATCAATGCAATTGGTTCAAAAATCATTTTGTTTACACATGATGATAGCATCCGCACCTATGAAAACTATCCTGTGCATGGCTTTTTATCGAGTATGCAGCAGCCGGTTCACGTTGGTTTGGAAGGTGCCAAAGTTGATAGCATGTTAGTGGTTTGGAACGATAACACTTATCAAAAAATTGACTGGCAGAGGGATACGATGCAAACGGCAACGCTTACTTACACCAAAGGCTTGCCCCCATTCGATTATAACATTTTGAAGAATCATTTTACCAACAACACGGCACCTGTTTCTAACATAACAAAAGAAACAGGATTGGAATATGAACACAAAGAGAATCCGTTTGTAGAATTTGATCGCGAGCCGCTGATGCCGCACATGGTGTCGCGCGAAGGTCCTGCGCTTGCTGTTGGAGACATCAATGGAGATGGATTGGAGGATGTGTTTATCGGCGCATCAAAACGTGAAAAGCCCGCAGTTTTTGTGCAAAACAAAGAAGGCAGATTTACAAAGATGAACGAGCCGGCTTTAGATAAAGACAGTATGTGGGAAGATGTAGATGCCACTTGGATAGACGTAAATAACGACAACCATCCCGACCTTGTCATTGCCAGTGGCGGTAACGAATATTATGGCACTGATGAGCATTTGCTTCCGCGTGTTTATTTGAATGATGGAAGAGGAAATCTCACTAAAAAAGAATATGCGTTTAGCAATCTTTATGTTACTGCTTCGTGTGTATTACCGTATGATTTTAATGGTGATGGAAAGATGGATTTGTTCATCGGTGGTCGTGCTGTTCCGTCGCATTATGGAGAAGTTCCGCAATCGTATTTATTGATGAATGATGGAACGGGTAAATTTACTGATGTAACCAAGCAATACGCTGAAAGTCTCTCCCACATTGGATTTGTAACCGGCGGCTTGTGGTATGATATTGATAAAGACGGCGATAAAGATTTGCTTCTTACTTTGGAATGGGATGGTATTGTGGCTTTCATCAACAACAAAAATCATTTTACCAAACAGTATCTGACAGACAAAAAAGGCTGGTGGAATTTTTTACTGCCGGTTGATATTGATAACGATGGCGATGTTGATTTAATCGCAGGCAATCTCGGCTTGAACAGCAGGTTACAAGGGAGCGATGAACAGCCTGTGCGCATGTACTACAACGACTTTGATAACAACGGAACCAAAGAGCAGTTGCTTACTTATTATCTGAACAACAAAGAATTGGTATTTGCCGGTAAAGATGAATTGCAAAAACAAATGCCTGGCCTGAAAAAAGATTATCTCTATGCAGAAGATTTTGCCAAGGCTTCATTAACCGATTTGTTTTCGCACGATAAATTGGCCGCTTCACAAATTTTTACTGCCAATTATTTTCCAAACGCCATTTTAATTAATGATGGAAAAATGCACTTTACGGTGCAGGCGATGCCCTGGCAGGCGCAGCTTTCGCCTTATAAAACGGCAACTGTTATTGATGCCAACCATGACAGCTTGCCCGATATTTTATTGTTTGGAAATTACGATGAAAACAACATTCAGATGGGAAGATACGATGCTGATTTTGGAACAATACTGGTGAACAAAGGCAACGACAAATTTGAAGCGCAAAGCCTCAACGGATTGGAGGTAAGGGGCGAAGTAAGAAGCGTGAAAAAAATTATGGTCAAAAACAAACCGGCTTATATTTTAGCCCGCAACAACGATAGTACAATGGTGATACAGTTTGAGGAAAAAAAGAAAATAGAACACAGATAACACGGACTGCGCGCACGGATTTTTTCGATTGTCTGAACTGGGATAGATGGGATGTTTGGGATCAATCCGACATTGATGAAGAATACAAAATACAGCTTTATGTTACCAGCTTTTAAACCTCCGATTTAGCATCGTTGCGTCGCACACTTGTACGTTCTGAAAAGAATTGAGCTTGTAAGCGAGTGCTATTTCAACCGCAAAGGCGCAAAGACGCGAAGTTTGGTTTTGCCCATTTTCTTAGTGTTTTTGCCCCTTCGCGGTAAAGGAAATCCTTCTAAATCCGTGTCATCCGTGTTCACTAATTTGTTCGCTTATTTTTCCAAACCTTCTTTCTCTG
This sequence comes from Ilyomonas sp., assembly GCA_965277535.1. Classification (GTDB taxonomy): domain Bacteria; phylum Bacteroidota; class Bacteroidia; order Chitinophagales; family Chitinophagaceae; genus Ilyomonas. Next base: position 1,158,975 of record OZ255825.1, read on the forward strand.
TTTTGATAATTCAGCAAGGCTTCAATCAAATCTTCTTTACGGAAATCAGGCCAATAAACATCCGTAAAATACAACTCTGCATAAGCTAGTTGGTACAATAAAAAATTGGATATGCGATGCTCGCCACTCGTGCGTATCATTAGCTCTGGATCAGGAATATTTGTAGTGCATAAATACTGTTCAAACTGTTGCTGAGTAAGGCTTTCAGGGCTTAGCTTACCTTCTTTCACATCTTCTGCAATGCGCTTTACGGCACGGATAATTTCCCAGCGACTGCTATAACTTAAAGCAATCACAAGGTTCAAACCTGTGTTAACAGAAGTTTCTTTTATAGCTTCCTCTAATTCGGCTTGCGTTGCGTGAGGCAGCATTTCGAAATCGCCAATTACATGAAGCCTGATGTTGTTTTTGTTCAGTGTTATAATTTCTTTACGAAGTGTATCCACCAACAACACCATCAAACCGGCCACTTCAGGTTGTGGCCTGTCCCAGTTTTCTGTGCTGAAAGCATACAAGGTTAAGTATTCAATGCCCAGTTCGGCTGCGCCTTCTGTTACGCTTCGCACACTTTCTACGCCATGCGAATGACCATACAAACGGTCTTGCCCCTGCTCTTTTGCCCAGCGTCCGTTCCCATCCATAATAACAGCTACGTGGCGCGGCAAACGGCTTTTATCTAAAGCAGCAACTGAAGAAGGTAGCATAACTGATGGTTTTTAGAGTGCGCAAAACTAAAGTTTTACGGCAAGAATGGAAAGCAAGTTACGCGCTGCAAAACAAAATCTCAATCTGATTATTCAGACTGACTCACAATGAGGCTTATGAAGATAACATACAGCAGGACAAAAAAGCGGTAAAAACAAAGGTAACAATCCGGTTTATTTACAAAAGTGTGATTCCTTCGCGTTCCAGTTTCTTGTATTTTTCTTCATCAAAAACATAATAAAAAGAACCTTTTTTGGAAGTGCTTTTTTCTTTTTCATCCAGCTTTTGTAAAATGCCCAGATCCAATATCCGGCGCGTAAAATTGCGCTTGTCCAACTCGGTTTCGTTAATGGCTTCGTAAAGCGTTTGCAACTGGCGCAGGGTAAATTTTGTTGGCAATAAGGCAAAGCCGATGGGGTGATTTGCCACTTTTTGTTTTAGCCTGTTTTTGGCTAATATCAACATGTTGTGATGGTCGAAAATAAGCGGTGGAACATGGTTTAAATCAACCCATTTGGCACGGTGTTCTATCATCATTTCCTCGCTGTAATCGGCAATATTAATCAAAGCATAATAAGCAATGGATATAACACGGCCTCCGGGATCGCGACCAGCATCTCCAAAGCAATGAAGCTGCTCCATATAAATATTGCTAAGTCCGGTTAGCTGATTCAAAATGCGTGATGCTGCTTCGTCCACGCTTTCTTCTGTACGAACAAATCCACCCATCAACGACCATTTGTTGAAGCCAGGATTGATAGCCCGCTTGATAAATAAAGCTTTTAACTGCCTGCCATCAAACCCGAAAATAATGCAATCAACCGCCAGCAAAAAGCGACTGTATTGATTGTATTCTTCAATACTTTCTACTATTGTTTGTGTGCGTTCCTTCATAAAATAAAAAGTGTACGATACAAATTTATTAGCCACAGAAGTATAGCTAAAATAAAATATGCAATTCAAAGAACAATGACAATCGGCTGATGGTATTTCAACGCTTCAATAAACAGAAATAACTTTAAAATAAGGCAAAAACAAAGAACTACATATCGCTCACAATTTTTTTATAGCTGGTTACAATACCTTTAATTAACGAAGAACTGAAACCCTGGTGTTCCATCTCGTTCAAACCCGCAATGGTACAGCCTTTGGGCGTAGTTACTTTATCAATTTCCTGTTCGGGATGCGTATGTTTGGAAAGCAATAGTTGTGCTGCTCCTTTTACTGTTTGCGCGGCAATCAGTGATGCGGTTGCGGCATCAAAGCCAATCTCAATGCCACCCTGAATATTGGCGCGAATGTAACGCATGGCATAGGCAGTTCCACAAGCTCCCAAAACAGTGGCAGCATCCATCAGCTTTTCCTCAATAAAAACAGTTTTACCCAGTTGGTTAAACAGGCTGAAGATATACTGTTCATCTTCGCTGCCCGCATTGTATTTACAAATACAGGTAATGCTTTCGCGAATGGCAATGGCAGTGTTGGGCATGGCACGAAAGAGGGTAAAATGAGAACCAATAATTTCCTGCACATCCTTTATCCAAATGCCGGTAATTACACTTACCAGCTTGTGCTTGTCTGCTTGCAAATGCGGTTTGAGCCCTTGTAAAATATCTTTTATCTGAAACGGTTTCACGGCAAGAATTACCCACTCCGCTTCTTCAATAGCCGCAACATTATCGCTTGTAACCTGCACACCTTTCTGATGCAATGGTTCCAGTGTCGTTAAATTTCTTTTTGTTATGATGATATTCTCTGCTTTAATAAAACCACTGCTGATTAAGCCCTCTGCAATGGCAGAGCCGAGATTGCCACCGCCGATGATGGCTATGTTCTGATTGTTCATAAATTAAATGGATTGTGTGTGATTTTTGAAGCCAGAAAACAATGTCATCAAAAGAAAGCTCACCCGTTGAAACCTTGATTACAAAATCATAGTTGTCATCTTCAGAAGCTTTTATTTCTAAGTTGTCTTCCAACAACAAAGTTTCGCATAGCAGAAAGCCGGTTCGTTTGTTGCCATCAACAAAGGGATGATTAATAATGATACTTTGTAAAACAGCAGCGGCTTTCTCTAAAAAGGTTGGATATAAATTTTCACCACCAAACGTTTGAAAAGAGCGATGCAAAGCCGAATCAAGAAGATTGTTATCTCTTACACCCGATGCACCACCATATTGTTTTAGCACTTCATCATGCAAGCGTAAAACAGATTGTAAGTTGAACATTAGGCAAGCCTTTTTAAAAGTCCATCATGCTTTTGAAAAAGGGCGTCAATATGTTTCGTTGCATCAATTTCATCTTTGGTTTTGCCACTTTTTTCATTCAAAATTTGTAGTACCTGATGCAATACTTTTTCATCATCCAGTTTGTTCACTTCTTCACTAATTTTTTCCCTCATTTCTTCAATACTCATAACATCAATTTTTTCAAATTTACCAAATCTTATCTTTCAACAGGTAATCGCGAACGTATTCCTGAACGCCGTCTTCCAAACTATAAAACGGTTCTGTATAGCCCGCATTGCGCAGCTTTTCCATATCTGCTTCAGTGAAGTATTGGTATTTATCACGAATGTCTTCCGGCATATCAACATATTTAATATGCTGCGGCAACATCATGCCTTTGAATGTATTTTTTACAAGGTCGTTAAAGGTTCTGGCTTTGCCGGCACCAGCATTGTAAATGCCGTTTTTTGTTTTTGCCCAATTTTCATCTATCATTTCTGTCATCATCCAAAACATGATCTTCACAATGTCTTTTACATAAATAAAATCGCGCAGTTGCTCGCCATCTTTATAAGTTTCTTTATAACTGCGAAACAGCTTTACAAAGCCGCCTCTTTTAATTTGATGAAAGGCATGAAAGATAACACTCGCCATTCTGCCTTTGTGATATTCATTGGGTCCGTAAACGTTGAAAAACTTTAAGCCAGCCCAGCAGTGAGGTTGTAGCGGTTGGCGTATCGCCCACTTATCAAATTCATTTTTGCTGATGCCATACGGGTTCAACGGATGCAAGGTGTCGCTTACTTCGTTGTTGTCGTAATAGCCATGTTCGCCAGCTCCGTAAGTAGCTGCGGACGAAGCATAAATGAAGGGCACATTGTTGGCAACACACCAGTTCCAAACATCTTTGGAGTAGTTGAGGTTGAGCGCTTCATGTATGCTGTAATCAAACTCAGTGGTGTCGGTTCTTGCGCCCAAATGAATCACCACATCAATCTTTGGTTTTGCGTCATTCAGCCATTGAACAAAGCCTTCTCTTTCCACCGTTTTTGCAAACTGTTTTCCTTCCCAGTTTCTTCGCTTTTTTTCAACGCCAAACGAGTCAACCAGAATTAAATTTTCGTAACCCTGCTCGTTTAAAAACTGCACAGTGCAACTGCCAATAAAGCCGGCAGCACCGGTTACAACAATCATTTTGTTTTTGTCGGTTTCGTTATCCATGTCGAATCATTTTATGTAAAGTAAAAGCTTTATTGTTGTACGGTAACGTAGCTTGAAAGTGATGCCCCTGCTCCTTTTCCCCAATTTCCTAAGCTGCTTTTCCTTACCACATAACTACCACCCAACTGACCTCCATAACTTAAAGAGTATCTCGAAAACTTTTGCTCAGGAAGAAACTCAAAACCAACGAAAAAATCTTTGTTTACAACAATATTCTCTTTTAACAAGTTGATGTTTAGCCAACCTCTCTTTACTCCCTTTCTTTCTATAATTGTTTTATCTACAATCTTTTTGTCGGGTAATCCTTCTTTTACATCATAAAAATTAATTCGGAAGGTGGCAGTATCAATATTAACGCCCAATATATAAATGCTTACACTTTCTACTCTCGAAACTTTATTCCTGACATTGATAAATTTTGCAAATTCGATTATATCGTTGTTGTCTTTGCTTTCAGCAGTTCCTGATAAAAACGGATTATGAGACTTTGTTCCAATTGATTTTTGCTTTAATTGTTTGCCACTAACAATAACTTCTAATAATTGCATTATTTGAGGCTTCAACACAAAAATGTTATCCGAAGATGAAATTAATAATCGTACCGGCACATTTAATTCTTCAAGGCCTACATAAGAAAAAGTGAGTGTGTCATTCAGGAATTGTTCGGGAAATTGTAATTGAAAATGTCCATCTTTATCCGTTACAGTACCAACATTTTTTAGTTTGATTCCAATGTTCACATAAGAAAGCTTAGTTGAATCAGATTGCATTACAATACCAGAAACCTTAATTTGGCTGAAAGCAAAATGAGACAAAACCAAAAGTAAAAGAACAAAATTAATTTTTATGGTAACCACTCGTGCCAACACATTTTTAGACAAAAACAAAAGGTGTAGTCTAACTGTTATTCTCCTTCAATCATCTCCTCAATCGCAGTATCATAGCTTTCTTTCCATTCGCTGATGTTTCCCCAATTGTCGTCGTTCACAATTACATTTCCGGCTGTTACTTTTCCTAATTCATCAACTTCAATACCCAATTGTTCAGCCAGTGTAAGAAAGCCTTCCATACCATCGTCCGATACAGAAACTACCACTCTTCCCTGTGCCTCACCAAACCAAAATGCATCGCTGCGCATGTTGCTTTCTTCTAAATAATTGGGATTGAAAGAAACATCAAAACTAAGCCCACGTGGAAAGCTGCTTTCCATCAGGGTTACTAACAAACCACCTTCGCTTATATCGTGTGCACTTTCAATGCAGCCATTCTGAATGAATGAAGCAATTGCCTTGTGCAATAGTTGTTCTTCTACTAAATTGAAATAAGGTGCAGGCGAAAATTCAACGCTTTTTATTTTGTGCAAATATTCCGATGAATGGATGCAGTTTTTGGCTTTGCCAACCAGTAAAATAGCATCACCTTCTTTCTTAAAATCGAGCGTCATGCGTTTGGTAACATCATCTATTACACCCACCATTCCGATGGTTGGCGTTGGGTACACAGGACCTTCAGGGTTTTGATTGTAAAAAGAAACATTACCACCCGTTACCGGCGTATTGAAAGCGCGGCAAGCCTTTCCCATGCCCGTTACCGCTTTTACAAACTGGTAATACACTTCCGGAATATAAGGATTGCCAAAGTTCAAACAGTTGGTAATGCCAATGGGTTCGGCGCCGGTGCAAACCAAATTGCGTGCGGCTTCGGCAACAGCAATCATCGCGCCTTCTTCCGGGTTCGCATACACATAACAACTATTGCAATCAACCGTCATCGCAATGGCTTTGCCGGTTTCTCTTACCATTACAACAGCCGCATCGCCTGGTGCATTGGTACTCATATTGGCAGCACCTACCATGCTATCGTATTGCACACTTACCCACCGCTTGCTGGCGATATTGGGTAGTTGAATGAGCCGCTTCGCGATGCGCTTTAGTTCTTCATTGCTTTTAATATCGGCAATGGTGTTGACATCAAAAGATTTCACCTGTTGCAAATAAGCTGGCTCTTTGTATTCGCGATCATATTGAGGAGCGCCACCGCCTAATACCAGTTCATGCGCAGGCACTTCGGCTTCCAACTCGCCGTGCATGTAAAATTTCAACAAGCCATCGCCGGTTACTTCACCAATGTTGCTACAGGGTAAATCCCATTTTTCAAACACTTTCAGTACCGCTTCTTCCTTCCCCCGCTCTACGCAAATCAACATACGTTCCTGGCTTTCGCTCAAGAGCAATTCCCAAGCTTTCATGCCTTGTTGGCGGGTTGGCACTTTGTCTAAATCTATCTTCATTCCAACGCCGCCTTTAGCACTCATTTCAGCGGTTGAACAAATAATGCCAGCGGCACCCATGTCCTGCATTCCCACCACAGCTCCGGTTTGGATTACTTCCAAACATGCCTCTAATAATTTTTTTTCCTGAAAAGGATCGCCCACCTGAACAGCAGGTAGTTCTTCCCTGCTTTCTTCGGTAATGTTAGCACTTGCAAACGACGCTCCGCCAATGCCATCTTTGCCGGTTGCACTACCCACAAAAAATATAGGATTGCCAATGCCTTTTGCAGTGGCACTGATGGTTTCATTACTTTTTACAATGCCAACACTCATCGCATTTACCAAGGGGTTGGTATGATAGCATTCTTCAAAATACACTTCGCCGCCAATCGTTGGCACGCCAAAGCAATTGCCGTAATGACCAATGCCATGCACGACGCCAGCCAGCAGGCGTTTTGTTTTTTTATCAGCCACATTTCCAAAGCGCAAACTGTTTAAGGCGGCAATAGGCCGTGCACCCATTGTAAAGATGTCGCGATGAATGCCACCCACGCCGGTAGCCGCGCCCTGAAAGGGTTCCAGCGCGCTGGGATGGTTGTGGCTTTCTATTTTAAACACAACTCCATAGCCGTCTCCAATGTCCATCAAACCTGCATTTTCTTCGCCCGCTGCTACCAACATTCTGCCGCCTTCGCGTGGTAAGGTTTTGAGCCATTTAATGCTGTTTTTATAACTGCAATGCTCACTCCACATGGCGCTGAATGTGCACAGTTCGGTAAAGTTGGGCGTGCGTCCCAGCTTTTGTTTGATGAGTTCAAATTCTTCTGCGGTAAGTCGTAGTTGTTCTGCGGTTTGCGCGGTAATTTCCATTGATACAAAGCGATTGGTAAGAAAAGGCGAAGGTAGGAAAGGGAAGGGAAAGCGATAACTGCATTGTTATTGAAAAAACAATCCTGTAGTCTCAATTAATGCTCCGCAGGAGCGATATGTTAGTAAGAGCAATGGAAAGGAAAATAGGTGCAAAAACTAACAGGCTCCATCGGAGCCGCCTGTTAGTAGCAATGAAAAACCTATCGCTCCTACGGAGCTTATACAAACGCTTCATTTATTCATCTATTTGTTAACACGCCAATGTTTGGTTTTGCCATTATTTATGATAAATGAATTTGTTATTGGTAAAACAAAAACAGGTTGGTAAAAATGCGTAAAAACAAAGCCTCTTCTTCTGTGTTAACAATGCCTTCCTTCTCTTTTTATTACCTTCGCCTGCCAAAATTTCTTATCGTACTCGTTGGCAATGAATTTGACCAATAATAACAACCAATTAAATAATGATGACAGAAGAAAAAAATAGACAGCCGAATAATGTGGAAACGGCAGAACCGACAGATTTTAATATTAGCACTGACGAAAATGCAGCGGGCACTACACATTTGAACAATCCGGTGGAAGATGAAGGCGAAGTTGAACAATTGAACAGCCAATTGGCTGAACAAAAAGACAAATACATACGTTTGTTAGCCGAGTTTGAAAACTATAAACGCCGCAATGCGAAAGAGCGGATAGAACTGATTCAAACAGCAGGTAAAGACATTTTGGTTTCGCTGCTGGATGTGCTGGACGATTGCGACCGTGCTGAAAAGCAAATGAAACAAAGCAATGATGTTGAGCAAATAAGAGAAGGCGTTTTATTGGTGTTTAACAAACTGCGCAGTGTTGTAATGGCAAAGGGTTTGAAGCCTATGGAAAGTAAACAGGAAGATTTTGATGTTGAAAAACATGAAGCCATCGCCGAAATTCCGGCACCGGCAAAAGATCAGGTAGGAAAAGTGTTGGATGAAGTGCAAAAAGGATATTTATTAAATGATAAACTCATCCGCTTTGCAAAAGTGGTGGTTGGAAAGTAAAGGATAAGAAGACGCCCCAACCCAACAGGGAGCTTTTAGCGACATCAAAGATTGAAATATTTTAATGAAATAAATTGCCTCCCAGCTCCCCTTTAGGGGCCGGGGGCTTGAGTGTTATGACAAAACGAGATTATTACGAAGTTCTGGGCGTAAGCAAATCGGCTTCCGGCGATGAAATCAAGAAAGCCTATCGTAAGGTAGCCATGCAATTCCATCCCGACAGAAACCCTGGCGACAAAACTGCCGAAGAGAAATTTAAAGAGGCAGCCGAAGCTTACGAAGTGTTGAGCGATGGGGACAAAAAAGCAAAGTATGACCGCTTTGGTCATCAGGCGTTTGCACCTGGTATGGGAGGTGGGGGCTTTGGTGGCGGCATGAACATGGAAGACATCTTTAGCCAGTTTGGAGACATCTTTGGCGAGGGCATGTTTGGCGGTATGTTTGGTGGTGGTGGAGGTAGAGCCAGCCGTGGCAGAGGTTCTCGAGGAAGCAATCTTCGCGTAAAAATAAAGCTGAATTATGAGGAGATGGCGAAGGGCGTTACCAAAAACATCAAGGTAAAAAAATATGTGCCTTGCAATGTTTGTAACGGCAGCGGCGCCAAAGACAAAAGCAGTGTTCAAACCTGTCCTACCTGTCATGGCAGCGGCCAGGTAAAAAAAGTGTCGAACACATTTTTAGGACAAATGCAAACGGTAAGCACATGCCCTACCTGCAACGGAGAAGGTTCGACCATTACAGCCAAATGTAACAATTGTAAAGGTGAAGGCAGGGTTTATAATGAAGAAACCATTAGCGTTGATATACCTGCCGGCGTACAGGAAGGAATGCAGTTGAGCATGAGCGGAAAAGGCAACGCCGGTGAGCGCGGCGGTGCACCCGGCGATTTATTGATTTTAATTGAAGAAGAAGCGCACAAAGAACTGCACCGCGACGGTTTGAATGTAGCTTACGAACTGCATATCACGTTCCCTGAAGCTGCATTTGGAACCAACGCAGAAGTGCCTACTATTGATGGACGTGCCAAAATAAAAATACCGCCCGGAACGCAGAGCGGAAAGATATTCCGGCTGAAAGGCAAGGGCTTTCCCGAAGTGCAGGGTTATCAGCGTGGCGACCAGTTGATTCATGTGAATGTTTGGACGCCGCAGAACCTGACATCGGAAGAAAAAAGCATGTTGGAGATACTCCACAACAGCCCCAATTTTAAACCTCAGCCCGGCAAAAGCGAAAAGAGCTTTTTTGAGAAGGTGAAGGAAGTGTTTACATAAGATTTTGGCGAATTAAATAAAATAAAAGTTCCGAACCTGCAAAAGGTTCGGAACTTTTTTATTGCGTTTGTTTTTGCGGGAATTTGTTGAAAACAATTTTCTAAAACAATTGACTTTTTCAACAATCCCTGCGGTGCAAAAACATCACCTGGCAAGCCTATCATCAAAATGAAATGATGGCAATCCGAAACTCTACTTAAAACTCACATTTGGTTTTGCATAAATAGTGAAGTATTAACAAACAAAGTTTTTGGGCAAAAACAAAAATGACTTCATCACATACTTACTTCAACGCATTGTTCAAATCGTTCAAAATATCATTAATGTTTTCAATGCCCACACTCATGCGTATCAATCCATCGGTAATGCCTGCTTTATAACGGTCTTCGCGTTTCATACCGGAATGAGACATGGAAGCCGGATGAGAAATGAGTGTATCAACAGTACCAAGAGATACTGCCCGTACGCACATCGTAAGTTGGTCAATAAAATGCTTGCCGCCTTCAAAACCTTCTTTCAATTCAAAACTTAACACAGCACCTGGCAACCGCATTTGTTTTTGTACAATTTTCGCATCAGGATGATTGGGCAAGCCTGCATAATTCACTTTGGCCACCGAAGGATGCACATTTAAAAAATTGGCAACCTGCATCGCATTACGGCAATGTGCTTCCATTCTTATCTCCAGCGTTTTCAGGCCTTGCAGCAACAGGTAAGCATCAAACGGACTGCTTGTTCCGCCCAACAACTTATACGTGTTATATGCCTTTGTTTTCATAAAAGAGATGTCTCTGCCAACCAACACACCACCGATGGATGTACCATGGCCATTGAGAAATTTAGTAGTGGAATGAAAAACAAAATCGGCGCCCCATTTAAAGGGCTGTTGCAGGTATGGTGTTGCAAACGTGTTATCAACCGTTACAATGATGTTGTGCTTTTTTGCTATCATACAAATCGCTTCAATATCGAAGCACAGCATCATCGGGTTGGCGGGTGTTTCTAAATGGATTACTTTCAATGATGGCGTTTGCCTTATCATTTCTTCTACCACAGTTAAATCACTTAAATCGGCAAGCACAGCAGCCACATTGTATTTTGGTAAAAAATGAAACAGAAACTCATGTGTGCCGCCGTATAAAGAATAGTGAGAAAGCACCGTGTCGCCAGCAGTCAACAGGGACAAAAACATCGTTGCCATTGCTGATTGTCCGCTGGCATGTAGCAAGGCTTTCAGTCCTAAAGCCTCGCCCGTTTCAGCAGTAATTTGAAACGCTTCCAGGCTGGCTATTACTTCTTCTGCCGCCGTAATGGTTGGGTTACCAAATCGTGAATAAATATAACCTTGTTCGGTTCCGGCAAAGCGGTTCATGCCTTGTTCAGCACTGTCGAAAGTAAAAGTAGAAGTAGCAAATATGGGAGTCAAATGTGCGTGTGCAGCAGACAACTGGTTGGCAGCATGGATGGCTACAGAACTCATGCTGGTAAACGTTGTATGTTCGTTCATAAATGATTTGGATATTTAAAGATGAATGCTTGTTTTTTTCAGACTTGAAAGCAAACAACAAAGATGATTGTAAAAGGAATTGAATGCTGTAACAATGTTTTCGATAGAGACATGATAAACCAATTCTTTTCAAATTCTATCTTCATCGAAACTGCTGATCACACCTGTAAATACAACAGTATTGCTTTAGTTTTACATTCATTTCAAATTCTTTCCTTATGAACCTCACATTAGAACAAGCCGAAAAAGTAGTAGCGGCTGCTAAAGAAAAAGCAAGAGATATTAAAGTGCCAATGAACATTGCTGTGGTTGACAGAGGCGGCAATTTGGTTGCCTTTGTACGCATGGATGGCGCATGGTTAGGCTCGATAGACATTGCTATAAAAAAAGCAAAAACCGCCAACTTTTTTGATATGAATAGCGGCGACTTGGGTAAGCTTTCTCAGCCCGGCGAGCCATTGTATGGTATTGAAATTTCAAACGGTGGATTGATTTCATTTCCCGGCGGTGTATTGCTGAAAGATTCTCAAAAGAATATTATTGGTGCCGTTGGCGTGAGCGGTGGTTTGGTAAATCAGGACCAAAAAGTTGCTGAAGCCGGCGCAGATGCATTGTGAAATGAATGAATTTATATTTCCACTGCTATCATGCAGGATAAGAATTTACGATTGAAAGAAAATGAACACAATGACAACGTCATTCGTTTGCATTATTCTTGCTCTTTTTTCCTTTTCCAAACATTTCTTTTACTAACGAAATATCTTCCTTATTCAATCTAAAAAAATCCCGAAAGGATACATTCGCTATCTTTTTGAATTGAAACCAATACGGCATAAACATCACCCAATAACCAACCGAGCTAACAATAGCCGCCGCTACAATTCCCCATTTTGATACAAAAACAAAATCGCCAACCACAACAACAATCAAAGCGATGAAAGCCGCACGTACACTGATTCGCACGTTGCCTTGTCCTGAAAAAAAGTTAGAAACAAAAGATATAATTGCAAGGCTGTAAATGCCCGGCAGCAACAATAAAAACGGTGTTTGCACCTGCTGAAACGTATGGCCCAACAAAAAGGGAAACAGCCATTTGCCAAGAAAAAAAACAAGTAAAAACAAAACAAAGAAAAGAAGCACGATGAGCTTCATCAGCAATATAATAATGCGGCTTACTATTTTTATTTCTTTGCCTGAAGATACCTGTGGATACACCGCGCTGCCAATGACTTGCGGTATTACTAACAACATTTGTCCAAGCTTAGACGCTTGTATGTAATTGCCTAAATCGGTTGTTGTGCAAACAGGACTATATCGTACAAAATAATAATCTACCCGGTACACCAAAAACAAGAGCACATTAAAAAGGAGAACAGTGAGTGAGTAACGGAAAAATTGTTTGATCTCATTTGCATGTGGTAGCGCAAACTCGCGCCAGCATTGGTTTTGAACCAAATAAGCCAATGCGATACTTACACCTTGTAGTAAAAAAAGGACAAAGTAAAAAGTAGTAATACGAGATGAACTATCTCCTCCTAAACCTTGATTTTGAAACAAAAGAAAAACAACAAACACTACATTGAAGAGGGATAAAATAATGTTCGGTACAACAAAATTTCCTTCGGCATAATACAGGTTGGAAGTGTATGTGATGAGTAAAGATCCGGTGATATAAAAAAACGCATACTTTGCTGTAGCTTCTTCAATCCAATGTCCATTCAAAACAAAAAAAACAACCAGTTGGAGAATGACAATGATGAATGTCCAGAACAAACAAAGCCAGAACAAACGGGAGGAAGCAATGTGCTTGCCTGCGGAAAAAAATGTAATCCCGTTTTCTAAGCTTACACTTGCTACCAACTGTATAATAAAAAATGTGTTGACGATGTAAAATAAAATGCCGCTGCCCGACGCCTGCAAGGTTCGCGACAACATCACGTTCACGCCAAACAAACTAATGAAGTAAAAGCCGCGCCAGATAAGGCTTTGCGCCAATAGCTTTGAAAATGTCATGGTGCAATCCTTTTATTTCTCTTTCGCAAACGTATGATTTGCCAGGCTACTTCAGCCGAAAGCAAAGCACAAACAGCAAACAAAACCGGCTTGGCAAAACCAGCATTTTCTTTTGATAAAGAACCCATGATAGCAATACTATAAATTGCCAAAGGAATAAAAAGTATTACATACAAGCCATTTGTTTTTATTGGTATTTTAAAAGGGCGATGCGCATTGGGTTCCTTCTTTCGCAGAGCGATTAAAGTGATAAATTCAACAAACAAACCTGCGCCATAAATCATTACATCAATTACAAACAATTCTTCGAGCGACCATACCATCATCAGGCTTACAACGACGGCGCAAATCAAAATGGAAACGTATGGCGTTTTGAATTTTGGATGAAGTGAATCGAGCTTTTTGGGAAGCAATTTATCATCGGCCATTACTTTGGGCACACGCGAAACTGATAATAAAACCGATGAAAACAAACCCAGTGCGCTTGCCAGTCCGCCAACCGATAACAAGGCGCCCAGCCAATAACCGCCCAACAGTTCACCTGCCGCCGGAAAGCCTTGCTGTTCCAGTGTTTGAGGACTTATGTGTAGTTGTTGCACGGTAAAAACAGTGAGCAAATACATGCACAAAACAAGGGCAAAAACAACAAAGTTGGTAATGATGTAAGAACGCACCGGCTTCTCCACTTCACCGGCGTAGGTGGTTGCATTGTCCCAGCCAATAAAGTTCCAGATGATGGTATAAAGAGAGATGCCGATTGCTGAGAAGCTCATGCCGTGTAAAGAAGGTTTTGCCAGATGAAAAGAAAAGTGAGGAGAAGTAATAGCAGTTCCAATTAAAATCAAAAAGGGTACAATCACAATTCCGCTCAGCACCGTTGCTACTTTGCCAACCGGCACAATACCAATGATGTTAAGCAATGCGCTGCTCCAGATTACAAGCAAACCAATGGGAATTTTATAAGCTTCAGCACCCGGAAAAAAATAAAGGATATACTCCGTAAACAAAACCGGGTAAATGGCAAGATCGGCAAAGGTGTACAACCACGTCCACCAGCCTTCATAAAACGCCCAACGCAAGCCCAGACCGCGTTTCACCCATTGATAATAACCACCTTCCACCGGCATCATGCTATTCAGTTCCAACACGGTGAGTATGGCAGGAACATCCCACAACAATGGCGTTACCAACAAGAGCAACAAAGCCGCATGTTGATTAGCGTAAACTAACAACGGCTCCAAACCATAAGGGCCACCGGAAACAGTAAGAAAGATAACAGCTATGAGTTGTAAGGGTCGTAAGCGTTTTGGCTGGCGGGAAACGTTCATTCTTTGGTTGGATGGTTGGTTTTATTTTGCTGATTTTTATAATCTATATAATTTAACCATTTGGTAAAAATTTCAATTTGAATTCAGGTTCATGAGCGCGTCATTCCGCTAATGCCCTCAGTACGAGGCTGCACCTTTACGTTTCTGAGAGGGCTTTGTGCGGAATCTGCACTTACTAAATTGAAGAACTTAAAATGTTGTAAGCTCACACTTTATTTTATCCAACATCTTCATAATATAATCATCAGATTCCGCACAAAGCCCTCGCGAATTTGATTATAACTTTTGTCCTCGTGTTGAGGGCAATTGCAGAATGACGCCAACATTGCTAACTTGATTATCACTTCAATTATCGTGTTGAAAGTCTCGCCGCGGCGGACGGAATGACGCACTCAGCATTCTTTCATACCCAGTGGCAGTTGGATAGCCAGGCCGCCTTCAGCCGTTTCTTTATACTTTACATTCATATCAACAGCAGTTGCCCACATGGTGTTCACCACCGCATCCAACGAAACTTTTGCATAATCAGGCATGCTTTGCAAAGCCAGTTGCGAAGCGGTAATGGCTTTAATAGCACCCATCGTATTGCGCTCAATGCAGGGCACTTGCACCAAACCGCCAACCGGGTCGCAGGTCATTCCTAAATGATGCTCCATTGCAATTTCAGCAGCCATCAATGCCTGGCGCTGTGTGCCGCCCAAGGCTTCTGTTAAAGCCGCCGCAGCCATTGAAGAAGACACACCAATTTCTGCCTGGCAACCACCCATCGCAGCAGATATAGTAGCGCCTTTTTTAAAGATACTTCCAATCTCAGAAGCGGTTAGTAAAAACCGTTCAACCTGTGCATCTGTATTGCCATTGCAGAACAAAATGAAATACATCAACACCGCAGGAATTACACCTGCAGCGCCATTGGTAGGCGCCGTTACTACCCTGCCAAATGAAGCGTTCTCTTCGTTCACACCTAAAGCAAAACAACTTATCCAATCCAGCACTTCATGAAAGTTATTGGCGCTTTGTTTTATCACATTCATCCATTCATCAATACTATCATAATGTTTACCGGCAATGAGGCGTTTGTTTAAATCGAAAGAACGCCGGCGAACATGCAAGCCACCAGGCAATTCTCCATTGGTATGGCAACCTCTGTATATGCAATCCTTCATTACATTCCAGATGGCTCCTAAGCCTTGTCGTGTCTCGCTTTCAGGTCGCCATGCACTTTCATTTTCCAGCACAATGCCGGAAATGGGCAAGCCTGTTTTCATGCACCAGAACAACAAGTCGGCAGAGGTGTTGATTGGAAACGGAAGGTCGGGTATTGTTTGAGAAGCAGAAGCATTGCCACCTTCTTTCACTACAAAACCACCGCCTACTGAATAATATGTTTCGCTGATATTTTCGCCTCCTTCAAAAGCAGCCAAAAAAGAAAGTCCGTTGGGATGAAACGGCAACACTTCATCCATCAAAAAAACGATGTCTTCTGCTGGTGAAAAAAAGATTTCTTTATCACCGCCCACACATATCTTTTTGCCATCTTCTATCCTCTTTATCTTAGTAAAGATGAGTGAAACATCAGTCGTTACAGGATCTTCGCTTAGCAAACCCATCTGCACCGCAATATCGGTTCCATGACCTTTGCCTGTTTTCGCCAAAGAACCATACAACAACACCTGCAGTGAAGTAAGCTGCTGAATGTTATGGTTCTTTTTGATTTCATCAACAAATAATAACGCAGCCCGCCAGGGACCCAACGTATGAGAACTAGAAGGACCAACTCCGATTTTTAAAATATCAAAAGCCGATATAGCTTCGTGCGGCATAAGTGATTCAATTTAATGGTAGCAAACGGATTTTGTTGTTTGAAAATGATGCAAAAACAAAAGCCTTTATTTTGTGTTGATGAATGACAAAAGCATTTTGTTTTTATTGAAAAATACATTGGATACAACAAACAACCATACGCAAACTTAGTATTATGATGAACAGGTTTTCCCTCTTTTTTTTCTCCCTTTTTTTGTTTTTGATAAATAGTTGCAAAGTGGATAAAGGAGCAAATGATACGCAGCCTTCAGCACTCATCAGCGTGTGGGCTTTATCACCAGATGCACCTAAACTAAATATCTTTGTAAACGGCGCGAACACCGCTACCAGTTTGCCTTTCGGCAATTATACTTTGTACAATCCATCAACGCCGGGAAGCACAACACTCATAGCGCAAACCACATCCGGACAAATGTTGGTTGATACAAGCTTCACAATAACTGCAAACAATATCTACTCCCTTTTTTTAATTGATACTTTGAGAGCGATAAAACCTGTTTTAATAAAAGATAATACGGGCACTGCAACCGATACTTTGTTTTTGCGTTTTTTCAACTTTTCGCCCGATGCACCTGCCATTGATATTTATTCGTATTCTGATAGTACAAACCATAAAACGCTCTGGAAAAACAGAAGCATTCGCAATGATATTAGCAACGATTCTATCAACACATTCGTTGGTTCAAAAACAGGAACGTATAACTTTTATGTTCTCCGAAGCGGAAGCGCCGATACTCTTGCAAGATTCAAGAATAAAAGTCTTAGTACAGCAGGTTACTACACTTTGTTTTTAGACAATAAATGGAGAGTGCCAAGAACAGATACCATTAACCTATTTGATACCACCCTGCAATTGGGCATCCGATTGCATTAATTGTTACGATTTTTGAGGTTGATATTCCACAATCACTTTTGCATTTTTTTCTTTCGTTGAAACCAGCGAAAGCTCGTAGCGCTTGCCGCCTGTAGTAATTACCATCAACGCTGTATTCGGTGGAATCTTGCCCAGGTTATCGGCAAACATTATAAACTCGTGTATATTGTTTTCTGCCGTTGCGGTAACATGCAAAGTAATGGCTTTATCACTCAAACCTCTTTTGTATGCCATTACTTCATTGTTGTGATATACAGTGATGGTATCGCCATCAATTTCACCGTTGTCGTAAAGGTCAATTTTTATCTCCGGCGAATTGGTGATGATGGTTCTTACCAAATCGTTCTTGCGTTCCTTTACAACCGGCGGAATGGGTGCTGGTGGAACGGTTAATTTTTTAGCAAGTGTATCGTTCAACGGACGCAGCAATGTTGTGTCCCTTTTCTTTTTAAAAACAACAGCCGTATCTCTGCGATGTAGTGTTACTGTTTTCGCAACCGGCGGCGGTGTTGTTGATTGTGCTTTTGGTTTTGCACTATTTTTTGATTCAGATGGTTTTTTCAATAAAAAATCTTCTTTGGTAAAATCAGAATTTTCAACTCTTTCCAAATACACGGTACCACTGCCGCAATCGCTTCCCGTATTGGTTACTACACTGGTAAAAGAACCTTGCAATATTTCTGTTTTGCCGTCTTTGCTGTAATCGAGATAACACGTCATCAAACAAGTCTGCCCTGCATTGCCACGCACTTCAAGCAAGGTATCTTCTTTCATAATTACCGAGTTGGCAGCGTTTTGAAAGATGCCTCGCAAACCCGCTTTGCCGTAGAAAGAAGTTGTATTGTAAGAATAAGTAACGCCGTGAAGGGCTTTGTTTCTAAGCTGATCGAACTGTACTTCATACTTATACTGCTGGCGAAACATTCCAACACCCGAATAAAAATAACCACGCCAAACGCCGGTAAGCGATTGAGCCGAAAGAGCCGAAACCAACAAGCAACCGCACAAGAAGAAAACAACACGTTTCATAGTCTCACAAATGTAATTTTTACTCGCACGCTTCCGCTGATAAAGAAGCGTTAAATGAAGAGTTGATTTAGCACTACTCCAAAACCATTTCCTTCTTCTTTTCAGTGATGGCTTTGGCTATTTTATCGGCGTGTTCGCGCGAATTTTCAATAAACCAGATGTGCGTGTCCATACCGCCACATACCACGCCTGCGAGGTAAATGCCCGGCACATTGGTTTCCATTGTTTCAGGGTTATAAGCGGGGCATTCTTTTTCGTTATCAGCGAGGGCAATACCAAAGCTGCGAAGCATTTTAAAATTGGGTTTGTAACCAGTCATTGCCAGTACCCAATCATTGTCAACGGTTATCAATCCATCGGGCGTTTCTATGTCCGCTTCCCCTTCGCGAACTGCTACCAGCGAGCTATGAAAATAAGCTTTGATGCTGCCTTCTTTAATGCGGTTTTCAATGTCGGGTTTTATCCAGTATTTCACTTTTCCAATTTCATCGCCACGTATCACCATTGTTACTTCTGCACCACGCCGCCAGGTTTCCAAAGCAGCATCTACTGCGCTGTTGTTGGCACCAACCACCAACACTTTTTGAAACGCATAAAAATGTGGCTCTTTGTAATAGTGCCTTACTTTTGGCAAGTCTTCGCCGGGTATGTTCATCATCACGGGAACATCATAAAAGCCGGTTGAAATCACTATATTTTCTGCTTCGTATTTTCCTTTTGAAGTAGTAACCACAAAACGAGCCTCTTCTTTTTTATCAACCGATTTTACTTCTTCAAACAGATGAATGTTTAAATCGTAAAACTGTTTTACTCTCCGATAGTATTCAATAGCTTCCTGTCTGCCGGGTTTTGCGCTCAAACTCATAAACGGAACGCCACCGATTTCCAACCGTTCCGACGTTGAAAAAAAGGTCATGAAAAGAGGGTAATTGAATAAGCTGTTTACCAGCGCACCTTTTTCAATGATGATATAACTCAGGCCATTTCTCTTTGCCGCAATGCCACATGCCAAACCAATTGGGCCGCCGCCAATAATCAATACATCGTACTTGTTCATACTTACAAAATTAGGGCAAAACAATGCCAGTGTTCTTTGATAGATTGTGGTAAGATATTTATCGTTCTGTAAAAATGTAACAACCCATTAGATTCGAGCCATAAGAAGTTATCAGATGAGCGAGCGGCAAGAACCGTAGGTTCGAGCCAACTTGTAACAACGGATTTTAATCCGTTGGAGAAGATAAGCGCAGAGAAAAGATTTCCATAGGCACGGCGCATATTGTTTTTGTTAGTGTGCCCCTGCCATTGATTCATCAGGCGATAAAATTTGCCGAACCTACGGTTCTCTTCCTACCACCTGCCGTCGCTTCATCAACGGATTGAAATCCGTTGTTATAAAACCGATTGAACCTACGGTTCTTTACTTTAATTTATACACCCGGCTCTATTAACACGTTGCTCCTATGGAGCGACTTGCACATTTCGGATACTTGCAACAAAAAGTTTGATATACAGGCTTCTTGTACTTCATTTTTTTGCTCAAGCCAACTTTACTCCACAAGCATATTCACAATATTGGCAATCGTGTTTGATTTATTTTCGGGAAGAATAATTTCGTGGTACAAATCGGAAGTTTCAAAACGAATGAATTTAATTTTAGCCGTCTGCAGGCGATCCAAATAAGCCGTGATATTCAGAAAGAAACCAGCATTGTCTTTACCCGAATACTTGGTCGGTTTTCCGGTGTAGGGAATGCGCAAATATTCGTTGTTTGATTTTACAAAATAAGCAAAGTTTTTTTTGCTGATGTTCACCGGATGTTGTGTAATGTCGGACGTTGAAAAATAAAAGAACAGCCAATACTGCGGTTGTTTTTTATGTACCGTTTTCACGCCAACCACACGGTCGGGGATTTGGTGACTTTCGTTTGATTTTCCCAAGCTCAATGTATCAAAACCCGTACTGATGGTGCTATCGCCGGAGAAGCTGTCAGCCATCCTGGTAAGCTTTTGCGCTTTCCCGAAAAAGAATACAAAAATAAAAAGGATAAAGAAGATGTGTTTCATAGTTATGTGTTTCAAAAGGTGTACAAGCATTTTTATAAAGAAAGCAATTTTGGTAGATACGAAATTCAGGTGCGATAGAAACTTTATAGAAATGCTTTTAACAAGAAGCCGTTGTGTACAATAACTGAAAGTAACAAAATTCGTACACTTTATTGCAAGCGACAGAGCCATTCTGCGGCTTCCCGCAATGTGCTTTCTTTTTTGGCAAAACAAAACCGCAACACTTTATTATCGGTTGCATCGTGGTAAAAAGCCGATAACGGAATAGTGGCAACGCCATAATTCTCTACCAAATCAACCGCCATTTCTTTATCACTTTTATCGCTCAAATTAGCATAGCTGTAGCACTGAAAAAAACTGCCGAAACAAGGCAAAGGAGTAAACAACGTGTCGCTCATCAACTTTCGAAAATAATCGCGTTTCTGCTGCATGAAGCCGCTTAACGAAGTGGAAGAAGACGGCTCATCTTGCAACACAGTTGCCAGGCCAACCTGCATCGGTGTGTTGGTGCTAAATGCGTTGAACTGGTGCAGTTTTCTAAACTCTTTCATCAGCATTT
Source organism: Ilyomonas sp. (assembly GCA_965277535.1). Taxonomy (GTDB): domain Bacteria; phylum Bacteroidota; class Bacteroidia; order Chitinophagales; family Chitinophagaceae; genus Ilyomonas. The sequence goes on from OZ255825.1 coordinate 1,179,779, forward strand.
CACCGGCAATGCAATATCCTATTTTCCAACCCGTGCAATGGTAGGTTTTGCCAAATGAAAAACAGGCAAAGCTGCGCTCTCTTAATTGGGGAAACTTTACAATGCTTTGGTGTTGTTTGCCATCATAAATTAAGTGTTCATATACTTCATCACTTATCAAAACAATATTTGTGTTTTGCGTGATGTTGATCAGTTGTTGTATATCATCTTCTTCCAACACACTTCCGGTTGGATTGTGCGGTGTGTTGATGATAATGGCTCCAGTTTTTGCCGTAATTTTTTTCTTCACTTCATACCAATCAATTTTATAGTCGGGATATTGCAGCGAAATAAAAACCGGCACGCCGCCATTGGCTACGATGTTAGGAACATAACTATCGTAAGCCGGTTCAAACACAATTACTTCATCGCCTTTATTGATAATTGAAGATAGTGCAGTGGCAATAGCATACGATGCACCGGGCACAATGGTTATCTCTGTTTCCCAATTTACATCTGCGTTGTACAAACGTTTGATTTGGGCGCAAATTGCTTCCCGAAGTAACGGCAAACCGTTGGTGTGAGCATACTGGTTATAACCATCGTTCATTGCTTTACAAACTGCATCTGTTAATGTTGACGACATTGGGAAATCCGGAAAGCCCTGCCCCATGTTCACTGCATTGTGTTCCTGCGCCAAACGGCTCATTACAGTAAAAATGGTAGTGCCAACATCTGGCAATTTTGATTGAATAGAAAGCATAAAAGATACAAGTTACAAGATTCAAGAAACAAGGAGCAAGAGGTAAGATATAAGGTTCAAGATACAAGTTGTAGAAGCCAATAAGGAAACAATCACGAAACCACATCCAACTCTTTAATCTGCTGCTTGTATTCATTTGGTAAAATGAGGCTTTTTAAAAACCAATCTAACTTCATAGCACGAAATAATTTGTAAACAAAAACAACAGGAGTGAGTAATGATAATTTACCCAAATGAAGCAGTTCATTCACTTTTTCAGGTACTACTAATTTCTGCCCTTCTCTTAACAAAAAATAACGAAACGCACCGAGGTGTTTTTTGTATTGCCGAAATAAATCTGCGGTGTATTGGCTGTAAACAATATCTTTTTGTAGGTGCTGCTCACGCATTGTTAGCCATTCATCAAATGTGCTGGGCAAATCTTTCAAACCCATGCGCAAGCCCACTTTGTTAAACGTAAAGAACACTTCGCCCTTTTCTTCGTAAGATAATTTTCTAACCAACACTTCATACGAACGAATGGAATAATCTATCAGCATAAACAACACATCACGATAAGCCCAATCCGGTATTTTTGAGCCGCGGTTCTCTTCTACTTTTGCATGAATAAAAGCCATTTTATCAATTACTGCGTTCGCTTTTTCTTCTTCCGAAAAAACAATAAGCCTTGCATAAGTAACGGTTGAAAACAATCTGCCCAACGGATCGGCAGGAAGCCTGCCGGTAAAATACAACCAGTCAACCGCTTTGTTTAACGCAAACTCGGCAGCCGAACCTGCGAAAATGAACAGGATGGTATCGCCGCTGCTCCAGATTTTACGAACAATAGAATCCTTTTCTGCAAACCATTTCATACTCAAAATAAAGAAGAAAAGAAACAAGAGAAATGATAAATAATTTGTTGAAACGAATTGAAAATTTCGATAAAAACAAAAGCTGTGAAACCTGCTTGTTGCCAACAATGTGTTAAGACAACTGTTATTACTAACATTGTTGTGTAATAACCTTCTTATTTGCATTTTATCCTTCAATAAAAACGAAACAGTATGAAAACAACAAAACAAATGATCACCAAATGTGTTTTGCTTCTAACAGCAGCAACCTGCTTATTTATTTCTGTGAAAGCACAAAACAATGTTCCAATGCAACGAACCATTACAGCCACAGGCAATGCAAAAATTGAAGTGGTGCCCGATGAAATTTATGTAGCTGTTTACCTGCGTGAATACGATAAAAAAGGCAGTGGCAAAGTGGACATTGAAACCATAAAAAACAATTTTTTTTCGGCTTGTAAAAGCTTAGGTTTGAACGATACTGATGTTGTGGTGCAAAGTTACCAGGGTTATGATGGAACAATCTATCAATACAAAAAGAACAAAAAGCAAAACCCCGATTTAAAAGCCGGAATTAATTATTGGGTAAAAGTGGCCAGCCTGAAAAGAATGGATGAATTAGTGAACAAACTGGATGATGAAGCCACGCAGAACTTTTACATTGCCAAAACCGATTACAGCAAGCGCGAAGAACTATCTTTAAAAATGAAACAGGAAGCCATTAAAGCGGCAAAAGAAAAAGCAATTGCATTGGCGGCTGCCATTAACGAAAAAGTAGGCGATGCCGTTACCATTACCGAACCTAACGAAATGGGTGATAATCCGCCGCGGCCTTTGTTTGCAATGGCCAAAATGGCAACTGCCGATAATAATGAACCTGCGATGAATGTTGATTTTAAAAAGATGAAAATTGAATATGAAGCGAGCGTGACATTTGCTTTGTTGTAAGGCTACAATTTTATAAAAACAAACGCTCAATAGGTTAATTATTGAGCGTTTGTTTCATGCAGGATTTCTTTCAAATCTTGTAATAAAGCGGGAAGAAATTTTGACTTGATTTCCCAAACAATTTCGTAATCAATTTCTATATAATCGTGCACAAGCTTATTGCGAAAGCCTCTGATTTTAAACCAATCTATCGAGTTATTTTTTTCTTTAAATGACTCTGATAAACGATTAGCAGCTTCTCCAATAACTTCAAAATTTCTAATTACTGCGTCTATTGTTTTAGCATCATTATAAAAGGTTTCAAAACTCATGTTTGTGGTATAGCTGTTTATTTTTTCTGCAGCCATAATCATATTCTTAACCAGTAATTCATCACTTCGTTTAGACATACTCTATTTCTTCCTTAATTGAATCAAACGTTGTTGGTTTTAAGCCTTTTTTAGAAACCAAATCTACACGCCTTCCCAATATATTTTCTAAATCATACGCAAGCTCTATAAACTCAATTCCAACGGGTTTTGTAAATTCAACGATCATGTCAATATCACTATTATCAGTGAAATCATTTCTTACCACAGAACCAAAAAAACCAATGTTTTTAATTGGGTATTTGATTAGTAAGTTTTGTTTCTGTCGCACAATTTTATTTTGATAAAAAGAAAGATAATTCATGATAGTAAAATTCAAGAAGCAAGTTATCAATTTTAAGTTGATTTTTGAAAGGTTCTCAAATTTAAAAGAACAAATTGCACTGTTGAATTTTAAAGGCATGTGAGCAAACCTATCTTTGCACTTCTTTTTCTTAGCATGAAACTGAATACCGTAATTTTTGATATGGATGGCTTGCTGATTGATAGCGAACCGATATGGGGAATGGCTGCCAATAATGTATTTAAACACTATGGGTTTCGCCTTTCGCCGGAGCAACACATTATAACCACTGGTTTGCGGGTTCGCGAGTATGTACATTGGTGGTTTGAATACTTCAACATTGATAAAAAAGAAGAACCGATTGCCGAAGATAAAATCATAAACCGCGCGTTGGAACTGATTGATGAAAACTTCAACATGATGCCGGGTGTAACGCATGTATTCAATTTGTTTTATTCGCTCAATTTCAAGATTGGCATTGCTTCTTCTTCACCCGATTCGCTCATTCAGTTAGTGATGGAAAGAAGTGGTATTAAAAAATATGTAAATGGTACAGCATCGGGGCACAATTTGCCTTATCCAAAACCGCATCCGCAGGTGTATCTGAATTGTGCAGAAACTTTAGGATCACAACCATCACATTGTGTTGCATTTGAAGATTCGTTTTATGGAATGATTGCTGCCAAAGCTGCACGAATGAAGTGCGTAGTTGTGCCAGATTACAAGCAATACAAAGAAGAACGATGGGGAGCTGCTGATTTGAAATTATCATCTCTCCAAAACTTTGGCTCTTTGCATTTGGAACGATTGGGACAGTAAAAATCAAGATATAAGAATCAAGTTTCAATGTACAAGAATCAAGTTACAAGAAACAAGCATAAACTTGCAGACATTCGGATTTACTAACTTCCAGACTATTTATCAATACATAAACAAACCAACATGCGCACGTTTTGTTTTGCCCTCGATTTAAAAGATGATGAACAATTGATTGCAGAATACGAAGCACATCATCAACAGGTGCCAAAAGAAATTGTTGACAGCATAAAAAACGCAGACATTGAAGAAATGAAAATTTATCGCACCGGCAACCGATTGTTTATGGTGATGAAAGTAGCTGATAACTTTGAGACAGAACGAAAACAGCAAATGGAGGCTGCAAACGAAAAAGTGCAGCAATGGGAAGATCTGATGTGGAAATACCAGCAAGCTTTGCCATGGGCGAAAGAAGGAGAGAAATGGGTGATGATGAAACCTATTTTTGAACTGCCAAAAGGGGAGCTATGAATTTAAATCTGCAAAACAAAGTATACATCGTAACGGGCGGAGCGAGTGGCATTGGAGAAGCGATTTGCAGATTGATAGCAAGCGAAGGTGGCATTGTAGTGATTGCCGATAGAAATGGCGAAAGCAGCAATGCACTGGCAAAAGAAATTATTGGGCAAAAACAAACCGCTTTACCACTTGCTGTTGAGCTTACCGATGAAGACAATTGCAGGCAGGTGATTGAAACTGTTATCAAACAATATAACCGCATTGACGGCCTTGTAAACAATGCCGGAACCAATGATAACGTAAGCGTTGAAACCGGCACTGTACAAAGCTTTGAGCAATCGTTGCGCATAAACCTGGTTCATTATTTTACGATGACGCATTATACACTGCCCTATCTTATTAAAACCGGCGGCAGCATTGTAAATATTGGTTCGAAAGTATCTATAACCGGGCAGGGAAATACATCGGGCTATGCGGCTGGTAAAGGTGGCGTGAACGCGCTTACACGTGAATGGGCTGTTGAGTTATTGCCTTATCTGATAAGGGTAAATGCAGTGTTGCCTGCCGAAGTAAATACACCTCAATACGCTGCCTGGATACAATTGCAAACAAATGCGAAAGAAACATTGCATAGCATTACTTCACAAATACCGTTGGGAAACCGGTTTACACAACCTGAAGAGGTTGCAAAAACAGTTGCTTTTTTATTAAGCGATTGTTCTTCGCATACCACAGGACAAATTGTTTTTGTTGATGGCGGCTACACGCATCTGGATAGAAAAATAACGTAGCTTATTATTTGTACAAAAACAAAAAAGTAGCAATGGAGCTTGCTACTTTTTTTACAGAACAAAATTTATTTCCTTCTTTACAAATTTGTTTTTGCCTCATTTTTTATTGATGCTGATGAGGTATTATTTTCAGGCGTTATATCTTCAATATTCACTTCTGTTTTGCGTACTGTGTCTTTCACTGTTTCTGTACGTTCGGCCACTTCTTTGCCAACCACTACTTCTTCTACAACACGCGCTTCTTTCGATACTACAGGAACTTCAGCATACTCTTTTAATTCAATCACGCCTTCTTTAAACGCATCAAAATTGGTATTGCTAACCGGCTTGTCAACCGGCGTTCTTTCAACCTGAACATGCTCTTCCTGCAAACGAACAGTTTGTTCAACCGGCTGCTCAACTATTTTAGAACGAATGTATGCACCACCGGTTTCAACAGTCTGCTTTCCGATGTTTAAACTTTCTTCAATCACCGGAATGGTGGTTTCGCCTTCTTTGTTTTTGCCGTATAAATTGGCATCGTTAAAATGATCATGGTTGTAAAATTCATCCCGGTTATTGCCGGTTTCATTTAACAAAGCCAAACTTCCCGCACCAGCCAATACTGTACGAATTTTATTTTCTATATCACCTGTAACAGTTCCATCGTATTGCGGTAAAGCAGCTAACTGCTCTGTTGTGATGCCCGATAAAAACGCATCTTCATCCGTACTTTCCAGCTTTGCCAAACCAATGGGAACAAGCACATTGCGGTTCGATTGGTTGCCATAATCCTTATCAACTTTCACTACCATATAACGCACTTTGCGCGCTTGCGGATCGAAAATTAAATCTTCCACCTTGCCAATGTGCCGCGTGCTTTCGTCTCTTACATCCCAGCCTCGAATATCAGGTTCATTCGGAACAATTTCATAATCGCTGCCTTTTAGTTGATGCAGACGATTACCTGTTGTTGTATCGTTTGTCATAGTTTTTGTTTTTAAATCAAAAATTCATTTTGTGTGATCAATATCATTCATCATTTTGCTTTGCGGGCAACAATTTCAACCCTTCGGTTCTGTTGTCTTCCTGCCGATGTTGCATTCGTAGCAACTGGTGCGTTGTCGCCAACGGCGTTGATGGAAATTTTGGATGAATCAAAACCACCGTTGCTTGCCAGCCATGTTTTCACTGCTTCGGCTCGTTGCTGTGCCAATTCTTTATTCGATTCTTTTGAACCAATAGAATCGGTATAACCATAAACGCGAAGGTTGCCACCGTTGAAGCGTTTGTTAATGGAAGCCACAACTTCTTTTAAGTTTTGTTCAGCATCTTTACGGATTGTGCTTTTGCCTTCATCAAACAAAATGTTTTCACCCAAACTATAAATGCCATAGTTGTCGTTTCCTCTTACTGTTATGTTTTTATTTGTGATTTCACCATAGGCAACAGAAGGGGCATTTCTATCTATATCCGACCAGTCGGGTGTTGTAGTTGTTGATGGCGTGGTAGTAGCCACTGCGGCGCCTGTATCTTTTTTTGCTGTTGTTGAATCGGAAGTACCGGTTGTTGCACCGTTTTTATTGCAGCTACGCGCAAAGAACACAATTAAAAGAACAAGAATTAATAAAAGGAGCAACCAAAGCCATGAATTGCTTTTTTTCTTTGGTTGCACATCGAGATCTGCCATAAGAATATTTTCGTTTATGAATAAAAATAAATTTGGTAAAACCAAAAAGCAACATAAGCCTGTTACAGGTTTTTTACTTTTCGTATTTGTATTTGAAACGTAAGAGGACTATTTCAACAATAGTCCTCTTTCTCTTTTCCTATCTTATTTTTCATTTTTCCAATCGCTGTCACTTGTTGATGTTCTTTTACCCGAACCCTCAATGTTTTCAACATCTACTTCTGTTTTGCGAACTGTATCGCGGATGGTTTCGTTGCGTTCGTTGGTTTCCTTACCTAAGCTTACTTCTTCTACAATACGCGCTTCTTTGTTTACTACAGGTACTTCAGCATGTTCTCTCAATTCAACTTCACCTTCTTTAAATGCATCAAAGTCGGCGTTAGTTGCGGCTCTGTTTACGGTGTTCCTGTTTACATACACACGTTCTTCACGCAGGCGCAAATTTTCTTCTACAGGCTTTTCTACAATGCGGCTTTTCAGACGCACACCACCTGTTTCAACCGTGCGTTTGCCCACCTGCAATTCTTCTTCAATAACAGGAATGGATTTTTTTCCGGTAATGTCATCACTATCACTTACACCGGTTGTTTTGTTTTTGCCATAAATTCCGGTTGTGTTCACATCCGAATCAATTGTACTGGCTGATGCGCCGGCCGTTTCATTAAACGCACCAACAGGTGCAGCTCCGGTTGTAGTATTGTAAGTGTTGTACTCATCTGCATTTTCATCCACATTAACAGCACCGCAATCGTCCAATATATCGGCTGCCCTTTCTGCTTCATTGCCTGAAACTGCATGAACAGTAACAATTGACTTACCGCGAGCCGCAGTGCTATAACGATTTACGTTTGTATCGTTATCATCATCACTGCCAAACAGGTTTTTGAAAAAGCGGGTGATGCCACTATCATGCTCGCCTTTATTATCATTGTCGGTATCAAGGTTGAAATTTTGGGTGTTGGTAACATCAGAACTGCTACCGATTGATAAATCTACATCGCTTCTATCGAAGCCATGGTTTACTAATTGATCTACGGCTTGTTGAGCCTCACTGGGCTTGCTAAATAAGCCAACTACTGTTTGTGTCATAGGTGTAATTGATTTTATATTTGGTTATTAAATCCTTTGTTTGTTTTTGCGCTATTTTGTTTCTATCCGTTCTACCTTTACAGTTTCTTTGCGCAATCTTACATTGTGTTGTTCACTCTGTTCTATACTTCGTTTTGTAATTCTTATTTCTTCTACCACCAGCAACCGCTTCACCAGCACTTCTTTTACAACAGGCACAATCAACGTGCTGCCTTCCTGTCTTACTTGCGGTGCTTCATCTTCATATCTGTTTACGGCAACATGTTCAATAGTATACTCATCACTTAACAAACTCACATTAACCATTTCATCCTGTTCTGTTACCTCTTTAGTTACTTTAAGTGTTGCGTTTTCTTTTACCGCTTTTCCTATTGTTACTGTTTCCTCTATTACCGGAATCACTATATCTTTTTCATTCGATGCCTCTGTTTGCTTTTTATCAGAAAAAAAATTTGTGTTTGACATAAGAGATTAGATTCATTTAAAAACTATGCCGTTGCTATTATGAGTTGATAGACATGTTCTTACAAAAAAAACATCATCTGTGAAAGATGTGGAATGTGTAGAATGTTTCTCCACACAATTACTACTTTTAGTTCTCAGGTTATGTTTATGTTACTAAACTGAGTAAAAATTCACAAGCAATTTGATAACAGATTTTATCATTTCGGGTAAAACAATACCAGTTTATAATAAAGCACGCACGCTAGCTCTGCCAGTATTGATAGTGCGTGAATCGCCGGGCTTTCTGCCTTCGTATTCAAAGTTGATTTCAATATTATTAATGAGCCGTTTGGTAAAGGAAATATTCCATAAATAATTTTTACCCGGCAACAATCCGCCCAACATAATATAACTGGTAGTCGTGTTTTGTGCACCTGTATAAGTAATGTTGTTCATAGTAAGCTTTGCATTTACACTTCCGTTGCTAACCGCATTGTAGCGGCTTTCTATACTAAACGCATTGCTGTTGGCAATTTCGCCTCCATATTGCGGCTGATTGTTTTGCTGTTGAAGCGCGTAGCTTGCCTGCACACGGAATTTTGTGCCTGCGGTGTAAGACAATTTGGGTTGGAGTGAATAGAGACGGATAAAATAATTTTGGTTTGAAAAAGCAGGCGTTAGTAAACTGTTGGTGCCAACGCTTTCTGCTACTTCGATGGTATAAACTTTCGCAATGTTTACATGCGCTTTGCCGTTCCATTGATGCAGCCTGCGGCTTTGAAAACCATACGTGAGCAAGGCTTTGTTGTAGTTGGAAAGCTGTGTAACATCAGCGCCCCAAACCGGACTGCTTCTGTTGAAAGAGAGCGTATTGCTGATGATTGAATTGAGTGAAAGCAGCGAACTATCGTTGATGCTTCGCGCAAACGGATTGTATAACGGATGATTGCCTGCCGTTTGTTTTTGCCCCATTTGTAACGAGGATTGCCAAAACCATCGGGTTATAAAATTTTTGAAATGTTTGTTTTTAAGTCTTAATGATAACGTTTTTGGATTGATTGAAAAACTGTAAGTAAGCTGGTTATAATCAGCTTTGAGATATTGATTGGTAGGCGTATAAATGCGGATGTATTTTGCCTGGTCCTGAAACTGCGCCAGCACAAATTCGTTGAGCTGCGCAATGCCATCTTTGTTGTAATCTATCCATGCGTATTGACCTAAACCCGCAGCCACTTCAATGTAAGAATAATCGCGCTTTTGCTCCTGTCCCGAACCAATTTCATACACTATATTTCCGTTCACCAAACCATTCCATTCATTAATAGCATATTCGGCTCTGCCCAACAAACTATTATCTGATGTTTCGGAAATGAGTTTAGAATCGCTTACCATTAATTGCCTGTAAGTTGCCGTCAAACGAAACTGGTGATGTTTGTTTTGCAGCAATTCTGTTTGAAAAGAATAGTTGTGGCTTCTGTCGGTTTGTGCTAACAATTTTCCTTCGGGCAATTGATTGCTTCTGGTAAAATAAGTGAACGACCATTTGTTTGCTTTCGCCTGATTGCTTTTGATGTATGCACTCCAGGTTTTAAAGCCAAACGATTCGGGTGTTATAGTATCGGCTGCCATGTTTTTAATTTCGTTATGTTCGAGTGCATACGATGCACCAACAACATAATGATTCATGTTGTACAAGGTTTTGCTTACATCAACCGAAGGGCGCAAATAATAACCTTTATCAAATGGCAAAGCCATATTGGTAATATTGAACACATCATTCAATTGAATGCCTTTTATGTTTTGCGAATGTGTGATGATGTTTCTAAATCCTTTGTAGCCATCGCTACGCAGATACGAACTGAAATTGTATTGAATGCTGTTGTTTTTATCATCATTCAGTTGCAGGTTAAGCGAAGGCAATTGTTCCGTTGCATAATTGGTAATCAGGGGCAAACCCCAATCTCTTGTAAACTCAACTGACCGCAATCGTTCAACCGGACGAAAGGCCTTATCAACTCTTTCATAACCTGCATTGCCCACAAAAAATAAAGTCTTGCCTGCCCCCATTTTCCAGGTTTGTTTTTGCACCAAATTCAGCTTTGCAGCAAAACCAACATCACCGCTTTTGTCCTTTTCTGAAAATGTATTGACATCGGTTTTACTCGAAGCAACCTCTGCCGAAACGATAGTATGTTCAGACAATTTATATTCACCATTCACGCTAATAACACGTTGGGATTTTGGCGTTACCAAAAATGCGGCTGCCTCGTAAAACCCTTGCAGTACGCCGTTTTGCGGAGCTACCCATTGATATACTTTTCCATTAGCAGCCGATGCTGCCAATACATAATTTCCTTTGTTGTTCCCAACTTCTACAAAAGATAAATTGTACTTCGCACTATCGCTATTAATTGAATACACATAAATAGAATCGTGTACACCATTTACCAGCGTATCTATTCTTTTATACAAAATTTTTGTGGCTGAAAAACTATCGGTGCCGGCAACAGGATAATAAGCATTTTGAATGCTATCGCCGAGGTTGGCGAGAAACTGTTTCTGATCGGTGGTTAAGGTTTGGTTGATGGGCGAATTCTTTGCATCTACATTGCTGTACGCTGAAACATTCATTGTGAATCTCTTACCAGAAACCGTATTGCTGCCATACAACATTGAGTTTAAAAAATTGCGGTCGGCATATTGAAATTCAACCTGTACACGCTTGTCTTTTGTTATCATTTGGCGCGGCATAAATGTAACTTCCGCAGTATTGTAATTGATGATATAATCTGCATCTTCGCCGCGCTGCATTTGCACACCATCAATAAATACTTTTTCAGTTCCGGCAAGCACTACAAAATACAATTCATTGTTGTTTCCCTGCAAACGATACGGGCCCTGGTTGCCTTCCTGAACCGCCAGAATATTGCGGGCAAATTTTCCTTTTTCTATGGCGCCACTCACCAATAAATTATCTGTAAGTTTTTTATTGATGTTGAAATTTTGTTGATACGAAATGCCCTGCAAACGTTGATAAAATCTGAGAAAATAAGCATTGTTTCTTCGCAGGTCAATATCACCCAAATCAACTTCCCAGCTTCTTTTTTTGAATTGCAGCAATATTTTATCAAACTCGTTCAATTGCTGTGTTGTACCATCGGGCTGAATAGGAATGTTGTTATCAGTTATCGCGGCAGCAATCTCAATACTGTCGCCAATAATACCATTGATTTGCAAATTCAGTTGCGAATTAAAAACTGCATCCTGCGTGTTGCCAACACTCAGGCTTCTTCCAAAACTTCCGTTGTAAGAGAGCTTGCCGAAATTGAATAAAGCAGCATTATTAGGTGATGATGAAAGAGGTTTTCTTTCAGCCATAAAATTATTGCGGATGCTATCGTAGGTAAAGCGATGAACAGGTGCATTCAGGCGAGAAGGAAATACGCGATACGCCACATCAACACTATCTTTTTCATACTTCTTTTTCCAGTGAAGCATGGCGTTGATATAATCAACCGAGTAAAAAGAAGTATCAACATCCTGAATAAAAAAAGTATTGGGAACAATGCTTAAACTATCCAAAACAAGATTTGTTTTTGCACTTATTTTTTTGCTGCGCAAATTGCTCTTTTGGGCAGCCGAAAGGAGTGCAAAATGCAAAATCAAAAACAGCAGTATGGTGTGTAAGCAGCGCGGCATTCTATCGTTTCAGCGTCCTCAATGCAGTAAATATAAACGTTCAAAACAAATGCACATTGCGCATAACAAAAACCATTGGAAATAAAAAATAAAATTGGTGCAAAACCAAACCTTTTTATTCACCGAAATAAAACATCAGTTAACACAGAATTATTATTCACGAAATAAATTAATTCAAATAAAATGAGTATGTTTGCACCGTTAATTTGAGTTCTTCAGTATATCGTAAGTTGTTATTTTCGTCCACGCATATTCTTGCTAAAAGTTAATAAGCCAATCTTTACACCTGTTGCCTCAAGCATTTTTTACAAACAATTTTTTTTAGAATGAACATTTATGTTTCAAACTTAAGCTTCAACGTACAGGATGATGACTTAAGAGGTTTTTTTGAAGAGTATGGCGAAGTAACTTCTGCCAGAGTAATTATGGACAAAATGACACAACGCAGCCGTGGTTTCGGTTTCGTTGAAATGGCAGATGATGCTACTGCACAGAAAGCCATTGCCGAATTGGATGGCGCTTCTGTAGAAGGCAGAAACATTCGCGTTACCGTAGCTAAGCCCCGTGAAGAAAGAACTGGTGGTGGCGGTGGTGACCGTGGCGGTTCTGGTGGCGGTGGCAATCGTCGCTTTAACAATGCCGGCGGCAGCGGCGGTGGCGGCGGAAGATGGTAATTGTCCTCTTCAACCAATAAAAACAAAAAGGGTGTTCAACTTGTTGAACACCCTTTTTGTTTTTACACAAAAAAATATTTGTAAATTGACTGAACTACTCTACTAAAATTCAATATTAAATCTTAAATATTCAATCCTCAATCTTGCTTATCTTCCATGTTTTATATTTGCTTCATTAATTTGTATCACACATGCGCTACTTTCTAACCATTGCTTTGTTATGTTTCACGATGACGTTGTTTGCACAAAATCCTATTTTTTATTTATTGGTAGGAACCTACACAAGTGCGCCCAGCAAAAGCGAAGGCATATATGTTTACAAATTCAATCCTAATAAAGCAGAAGTAACGCCGGTGAGTAAAATTGCGGCGAACAACCCATCATTTCTTGCCATTTCAAAAAATCAAAAATATGTGTATGCCGTAAGCGAAAACAAGGATAAAAGTGAAGCCAGCGCGTATAGCTTCGACAAGCAAAAAGGTGAACTTCACCTGATCAACTCGCAAGCGAGTGGTGATGGACCGGCTTATATTTCGGTTGATGCTTCCGGTAAATACGTGATAACAGCCAATTACAGCGGCGGCAGCGTAAGTGTGTTTCCAACAGGTGATGATGGTTCTTTAAAACCTTCGGTACAAACGCTTTCACATGAAGGTTATGGCGTGAACGTTACACGACAGGAACAACCTCATCCGCACAGCGCTCCATTTTCGCCGGATGATAAATTTGTTTTTGTACCAGATTTGGGTAACGACAGGTTGTATCAATACAGTTTTAATGCAAGCAATACCGCATCGCCGCTTACTGCAACCGATCCGGCATACATTGAAATGCCCGATGGTTCGGGTCCGCGTCATCTTGCGTTTAGCCCGAATGGTAAATTTGTTTACTTGCTGAATGAGCTATCGGGAATGGTTGTTGTTTATTCCTATAACAACGGAAAACTAACCGAAATACAAAGCATTGTTTCAACTGATGCAGGCGATAAAAACGAGAGAGGCAGTGCCGATATTCATTTAACGCCGGATGGCAAATTTTTATACACCTCCAATCGCGGCAAAGCCAATGATATTACCATTTTTAAACCCGGACCTGATGGCAAATTGGTGATGGTAGGACATCAACCTGTAGGCGCGCATCCACGTAATTTTATGATTGACCCGACCGGACGCTTCCTGCTTGTAGCCTGCAGAGACAGCAATGTGGTGCAGGCTTATGTCATCAATAAAAATTATGGTTTGCTTACCGATGCAGGTTTTAAAATTGATGTTGACCAGCCTGTATTTTTGGGTATGATGCCAGTGAAATAAAAAGTAATCTATCGCATTTATAAAGTTTGTTTTTGCCGCATTTATGATTCATAAATAGGATTGAATAGAAATGCGGCAATCTGCACTTGGGAACCTGCGTAAATTCCTAAACCCATTACGTTTCTCATAAAAGCTTCTTTTACAATACACATTACACAAAAGGAATTGTTTTACTGAACAAATCATTATGTTATATTTGCAACGCTAAAAGTAACAGCTGCTGCAACTGAAACTGAAGGTTTGATATGGGAAGCAAACAATTTTATCTTCTACGCCTATTATTATTGTTAAGCGATTTTATCGTTAATAACATCCCTTTTCTTATTATTAATCTCATTACGCCGTTGCAATTGCATTATGCAAACAGTTGGTTTACATTTATCGCATTGCTTATTTTCAATGCGTCCTGGTTACTGTTTTCAAGCCTCTTCTCGTTATATACTAAAGCCACATTATCTCAAACTGAATTAACGCTTCGCTTTACATGGCGAACCTTGCTGGCACACATTGTTTTTTTTACGGCTTTGTGTTACTTATTCAACTCATCTGACTTCAACCCAAAATTTGTTGTTGCAACATTTTGCTCGATAAGTGTATTGTTAATTGGCAGCCGTATTTTACTAACGTATGCTACGGAATTTCTGTTTAAGAAAGTAATGCCACAAAAGAAAATTGCTATTGTAGGCAATAACAACGAAGCCGTTAAGTTAGCAGAATATTTTAATAACAATAAATCGTTTTATAACCTTACGGAAATTATTGGATCCGACAGCAAAATAATCGTGAACAACAATGGTAACCTCATTGGGAATGTAAAAGATTATGTGGACTTTGTTGTTGAAAATAAAGTGTCGGAAATTTATTCTACCATTTTACCAACCGAAAACAAACAGGTTGAGGAGTTGACACAGATAGCAGAAAACAACTGCGTGAGGGTGCGCTTTGTAACCGAACGAAATATTGATTTTGCTGATTACCATCATGTTGGTTTTTTCAGTCAGATGCCTGTTATCAGTCTGCGGGCTGAGCCGTTGTTAGAAGCTCACAACAGCTTCAAAAAACGTGTGTTCGATTTGGTAGTGAGTTCGCTTGTCATTATTTTTCTGCTTTCGTGGCTTACACCTTTGCTGGCAATTGTTATTAAGCTTTCTTCTAAAGGTCCTGTGTTTTTTAAGCAGGAACGTTCCGGCAAAAACAACAAACCGTTCTGGTGCTATAAGTTTAGAAGCATGACTGTAAACAAGAGAAGCGATGCTTTTCAGGCTATGAAAAATGACAATCGTGTTACCCGTGTTGGCGCTTTTTTACGCAAGACCAGTATTGATGAACTGCCACAATTTTTTAATGTTATCAAAGGCGATATGAGCATTTGCGGTCCTCGTCCTCACATGCTTTTGCATACAGCTAAATACAGTGCTATTATTAACCAATATATGGTGCGCCAGTTTTTAAAACCCGGCATCACAGGCTGGGCGCAGGTGAATGGTTATCGTGGTGAAACCTCAAATCCTTCGCTCATGGAAAAACGCGTTGAACACGATATTTGGTACATGGAAAACTGGAGCTTGATGCTTGACATTAAACTTGTATTTATGACAGTGATTAACATCTTCAAAGGTGAAGACAACGCTTATTAATTCTCCTGCAAGCTCCTTTTGTTTTTGCCCTTATTTCTAACCCTGATTGTTGTTTCCTAATTCTTATTTCCTGAATCTTCATTCTTGTTCCTTTCATCTCAAAAGTTATTTATACTTTTAATTTTCATAAATAACCTTCGATGGATACCACTTCATTAGACAAACCTACTGTGCGCATTTTGTTTTTAGCATCCGAGCCAACCAATGAAGCCAGATTGCGATTGGGCGCAGAGCTGCAACAAATCAGAAACCGGCTTGCATCGAATCCTTCTTTTGAAATTAAAGATTACCAGGCTGTAAAACCAGATGATGTGTTGCAAACCATTTTACAGTATAAACCTCACATTGTTCATTTCTCGGCACATGGCGAAGAAACCGGAGAAATATGTTTTGAAGATGAGAAAGGCAATTCAAAAACAGTTCCTTCATCTGCTTTAGCCTTGCTGTTTAAATCGGCAAGCGACAGCGTAAAATGCGTAGTGATTAACGCCTGTTATTCCGAAGAACAGGCAAAAGCCATTTCGCAATTCATTCCCATTGTCATCGGTACAAAAAAAGAAATCAGCGATAATGCTGCTATTAAATTTTCAACCGGTTTTTATACCGCTTTGGATAGCGATCTTTCGCAAAAAAGTTTTTTGAAAGCGTTCGACATTGGATGTATCGCCATTCGTTTTGATAATTTGCCCGAACCCCTGGCTCCTGTTATTATTGAAGGTTTGCCCGATGTAAGATTTGCCTCTGAAGTAGATGCTGCTTTTTTACCTTTTTCCAATCCGCAAGGTGTAGCTTTTGATGTGCTTTGTAAAGGCTTAACGTTGCGTGGAAAAAATATGAGCGTTTCGGAAGATATAGTTGCCAAAATTTTGGATGATAAGATCGCGCGATTAAAGAATCACAATGCAGCAGTGATTGAATATGAAAATGATTTGAAAGAATTTTTAAAAGGTGAATACCCGCTATCGCAACTCGCTAATATGGCTTTACTTCAATTGCAAACCGGACTTCAACTGAGCGATGATGAAGTGGCACTTATCAAAACGAAAGTATTGTCTGATCCTTCCCTCAATTCACCGCAAAGCTGGTTCGGCAGGGGCTGGTATCATGATGGAAAAGGCAATACTGACAACGCTATTGACTGTTACTCAAAAGCTATCGAACTGAAACCCGATTATTCGGGTGCTTACTATGAAAGAGGATATTGTTACGATAAAAAAGATGAGCAAAAATCTGCCGTTGATGATTTTGCGAAAGCCATCGAAAACAATAAAGATTGGGAGTCGTCAAACAATTTGATTTTGGCATATTATTCCAGGGCACGATCGTATTTCGCTACAAGAACCAATGATGAGAAAAGAAACGGAGAAATATATGTTGCCTCTCTTGCCGATTGGAGCAAAACGATTGAAATGAAACCCGACCAGACAGAAGCCTACTTTGGAAGAGGGCTTGTGTATGAAAAAATGAAGGATTGGCAAAACGCCATTGCCGATTTTAAGCAAGCATTTAACATGAGCAATTCTCAGGACAGAAAAAAGGATTATGTAACTGCACTCATCAGATGCTATACTACAATGGGCAACAGCGATGAAGCTGCAAAATGGAAGTTGCAGTTAGACCAACCGAAGCCTTCACTTAACTAATAACTGGATCAACAAAACATCAATGTTTAAAATGCCGCAATCCCGTCATTACCATGGCTAAATTGTTCTGCACGCAATACTCAATGCTGTCTTTATCGCGCACCGAGCCGCCGGGTTGTATAAACGCTGCAATGCCCGCTGCGTGTGCCATTTGCACACAATCGTTAAAGGGAAAGAACGCATCAGAAGCCAGCACCGCACCGTTCAAATCAAAATGAAATTGTTTCGCCTTGTCAATGCTTTGGCGCAACGAATCTATGCGGCTCGTTTGTCCGCAGCCTTTGCCAACCAATTGTTTATGTTTTACCAATGCAATGGCATTGCTTTTTAAATGCTTGCATACAAGATTTGCAAACGTCAGATTTGCTTTCTCCTCCTGCGTTGTTTCTCTGCCACCTACTTCTTTCCATTCAGCATAATTGCCTTCATCTATGTCCTGCATCAACATTCCGTTGAGTAACGATTTGTATTGTTCGCGCTTGAGGTGCGGAAGTTCGTGAAGCTGAAGTAAAATACGGTTCTTTTTGCTGCGCAAAACTTGCAATGCATCTTCATTAAAAGAAGGCGCAATGAGCACTTCAAAAAAGATTTCATTGATGGCTTCAGCAGTAGCTTTGTCAATGGTTCCGTTGCAAACCAAAACGCCACCAAATGCACTTTCATTATCACCTGCCAGAGCCGCATCCCAGCTTTCTTTTATGCTGTTTCGTTGTGCAATGCCACACACATTGGTGTGCTTAATGATGGCAAATGTGTACTGATCATTTTGTTGCGGAAACTCCTGTATCAATTGGATAGCGGCATCTACATCAACCAGGTTGTTGTATGATAACTCTTTACCATTTAGTTGATCAAATACATCTTTCAAATTGCCAAAAAACACAGCTTTTTGATGCGGGTTCTCGCCATATCGAAGCGGCTGCTTTGCACTTTCTTTTTTGGGCCTATTGAAATAATCCGAAATAGCAATGTCATAATTCATTACTACTTCAAAAGCTTTGGCAGCAAAGGCTTTGCGCTGTTCCAATGTGGTAATGCCGTTTTGGTTTTGCAGCAATTCTTCCAACGATTTATAATCTTCTTTGGCAGCAATCACGGTTAAATGACTGAAATTTTTTGCCGCTGCGCGAATCATGGAAGGACCGCCAATATCAATCTTTTCGATGATGGCTTTTTCATCAGTTGTATTGCGCAGTGTTTCTTCAAACGGATACAAATCAACAATCACCAAATCAATTTGAGGAATGTTATACTGCTTCATTTCCTTAATATCCTGCTCTACTTCTCTTCTGCCCAAAATGCCACCAAACACCGATGGATGAAGGGTTTTAACCCGACCACCTAAAATAGATGGATACGATGTTAAGCTTTCAACAGGCACGCAAGAAACGCCTAACTCTTCAATAAACTTTTGCGTGCCGCCGGTTGAATAAATAGCAATTCCTAATCGGTTCAGTTCTTTTACAATTGGCTCTAAACCGTCTTTGTAAAACACCGATATAAGGGCAGATTGTATTTTGTTTTGCATGAAATTGTGTTGTAGCTCTGATAAATATTTTCGGGCTGCAATACTATACAATTTGTAACAACCATTAAAGGCAAATCCTCTTCTGTTTATTGAACATACTTGGTAACTTCTATAAACAGTATCATAATGTAAGGAATGCCTGCCAGCATAAGCAAAGCAATAGAATAAGGAATTAAATCGAATGAACGAAACTCCTGAAAGAACTTTACTTTCCTTCGTTGTGATTTGGGTAACAGATAATCCATAAAAGAAAGTTTATTGTTGGAAAAATAAGGCAAAAACAAACCTTTCAATTAATGATGCAAAACCAAAAGCAAGTTACAAAAAGTTCTCTTGTTTATTACTTCGTTGCCAATTTAGATTGAATGTAATCGGCTTTGTCTTTTTGATTAGCAGCCGTTTTCTTTTGCGCCAATCCTTGCAGCATTGTAGTGAAGTAAGGATCGGTAAATGCTTTTTGCGATGCCGGTATTTTATCGCGGAAAGCAACGATCATATCAACGCCTTTTTCAAAATTTTCCCTGTTGTTTACTTTCGCCAGAAATTCAACAAAAGAACGGGTGAGATTAAATTTTTCATAACTGGTAGGCAACGCATCATACTGCGCAACGATGGTGTTAAAATTACTTTCATCAGAAAGTCGCACAATAGCATCACGAAGCTCTCCTTTGGCAGGTTGAGAAGCTATCTTCTTTGCCTCAGCAACGGCTGCCGTGCTATCAATTTTTGACAATGCGTTCAAAGCTGCACCTGCAACGGTGTAAGAAGAATCGTGAACAGCCGATGTAAATAAAGCTT
This sequence comes from Ilyomonas sp., assembly GCA_965277535.1. GTDB lineage: Bacteria > Bacteroidota > Bacteroidia > Chitinophagales > Chitinophagaceae > Ilyomonas. Next base: position 1,199,510 of record OZ255825.1, read on the forward strand.
TGTAATTATCACTTTTGTAATCGCTAAGCAATTGTATGGCTCTTGCTTTGGCAGTGTTGTCTGAATCGGTTTTTGCTATACTTAGTAACAGAGGCTCTACTTCTTTCTTAACAGTGTCATCGTTCAACTTAATTCCATTCAAAATCATTTCGCGTAACTGGTGTGATTTATCACCTAATGCCGCCTTTAAAAAATTGAACGAACCTTCTGCGGTTGGGTTGTTCAACGCATAAGCAATGGCTTCTCTTCTATCGCGATATAAGCCTGCGTTCTTGTATTGAAACGCATATTCTGCCGCAGTTTTGTTTTCTGTTTTTTCGCAAAGCAAAGTTTTATCACCATCGAAGTTTATTAAATCAGGCTTACCGCTTACAGGAAATGAAAATGAAGCGGTGGTGTCTTTCATCCAAACCTTATATCTTTTTTTACTTCCACCCTGATATACATCAATGGCAAACGGCAATGTAAAAATTTGTCCGTTTTGTGTTTGTTTAATTTGCACCGTGGCCGCTTTAGCCCCTTCATCATAACCATACGTTATGGCAAGTTTTGGATGTCCTGCACCATAATACCATTCGTTCCAAAACCAATTCAAATCCTGCCCTGTTATTTGTTCAAAAGCAAGTCGCAATTGCTGCGCTTCCCCATTGCTGAATTTATTAGTGTTGAGATATAAATTCAACGATTTAAAGAAAGCGCTATCGCCCACATAATTGCGAAGCATGTGTAAAATGGTGCCGCCTTTTGGATAACTTACATTATCAAAAACATCTTCTTTATCGGCATAATAAAAACGCACCAACGGTTTTGTAAAATCACCAGGACTGCTTAGGTATCTGCGCATGTCAGCGTTAATTTTTGCATCGCCTTCGTCTTTGCCCCGTTTGTATTCATCCCAAAGTGTCTCGCTATAATCGGCAAACGATTCGTTCACCGTAATGTTGCTCCAGCTCTCGGTGGTAACATAATCGCCAAACCACTGGTGAAACAGTTCATGAGCAACTATCTCTTCCCAACGATTGCCATCTTTCAATTCGCGCGCATCTTGCTGTGCGGCATCGCTGTGCAGTGTTGATGTAGTGTTCTCCATTGCGCCGCTTACATAATCTCTGCCCGTTATTTGCGCATACTTTGCCCATGGAAAATCTACGCCGGTAATACGCGAATAAAATGCAATCATTTCAGGTGTATAGCCAAATATTTTGCGGGCAACCGGCGCGTATTCTTTCTCTACATAGTAACTTACTTCCTTGCCTTTATAGCTGTCTTTAATAATGGCATAATCGCCAACGCCCATAAAGAACAAATAAGGCGAGTGAGGCAGCGCCATCTTCCAGGTATCGGTTCGTGTGCCATCCCTATTTTTCTTTTGGCTGATTAATAAACCATTGGATAACGTAACATACTTCGCCGGAACCGTCATTACAATTTGCTCGGTGGTTTTTTGATTTGGCTTATCAATAGTAGGAAACCAGGCTGAGTTTGCTTCGGTTTCACCCTGTGTCCAGATTTGTGTGGGTTTGTTTTTTTCTTCGCCTTTCGGGTTGATAAAATACAAACCTTTGTTGTCGGTAATTGCCGCGCTGCCATTGGATTTCACAGTGTTTGGGCGTGAGATATAATCAATATAAATCACATAATTTTCTGTGCGTTTGTATGGCTTATCCAATGTGATAAACAACTGGCTGCTATCGTATTTGTATTGCAAAGGCATCATCTTACCGCCTTTCACCAACGCCACTTTATTAATTGCCATGCTTTTCGCATCAAGCGTTAAAGTATCAGTTGGATAAAAATGCGGATGCAGCGTAACCCATTCTTTGCCATACATCCATTGCTTGTCATAATCAAATTTTACTTCGAGTTTCGTGTCAACCAGATCGTTGATTTTAGTAGCGCTGGCGCGATAGATTCTTTTCCAGTCTCCATTGTTTTTGCTATTGTCGGTTGATTGAGAAAAAGCGGCAAAAACAAACATCGTCAATACAAAGGCAATTGAATATTTCATGAACATCTTTACTGATAAATAAGAAAGGTGCGAATGTACAAAAGCATTCATTTGCTTTTGCATTGCTGTTATCGTTGGTTGTATTATTTTAATAGTGGCAAAAAACATAAATCCATCTTTTCATCCCTTCAAATCCATCAACCTTTCTTTTCAATAGCTTTGTTTGTTTTTAATGCAAACTGTTTATGAACCAAAGAAACAATAACGCTATCATTACACTCATTATCGTTGTACTCATTGTTATTTTCTTTGCTAAATTTTGCAATAACAAAAATTCATCCTTACAAAACAATCCTGCTGTTGCATCTGATAACGGCAACATGTTATTGGGCAACCCAACCGGCGCAGCGCATAGTAGCAGCCAGCCCGACAACTATTTAATTGATCACAAATATTACATTGAAAGTTACAACAGCACCAAAGCCATTCCCAACTGGGTAAGCTGGCACATTGGCGCTTCCGATTTGGGAAGCGTTGACCGATTGAATGATTTCAGACCGGATGAAACCCTTCCCTTTGGCTGGTACGAAGTATCGCCCAACAATTACAAAGGCTCAGGTTTTGACAAAGGTCATAACTGCCCTTCTGGTGACAGAACTGCCACGCAGGATGCCAACTCAGCTACTTTTTTGATGGACAACATTGTGCCACAAGCCCCGCGCAACAACCAGCAAACGTGGGAACACTTTGAAAGATATTGCCGCGACAAAGTAGCTGCGGGCAACGAAGTGTATGTAGTAATGGGCAATTATGGCATTGGCGGCAGCGGCAGCCGTGGTTACCGCACCAGCATTGGTTATGGAAGAATTGCCGTGCCTGCACACATTTGGAAAGTAGCAGTAATTATATCAGACGGGAATAACGATCTGGCAAGAATGAACGACAGAACCACCGTGATAGCCATTGATACGCCCAACGACAACAGCATTGTACCCAACTGGATGAACTATGTTACCACCGTTGCTGATATTGAAAAAAACTGCAGCTGCAACCTGCTTTCTGCTCTGCCGCAAAATGTGCGCAATAGTTTAGAAACGAAACAATTCAGAGGTGGCAATTAAAAAGATAAACAAGCATAAACCGCCCACCATTCTTTGCAAAAAAGTTTAGCAATGCGCGTCATTCATTGATGAAACTCAGGATGTCATTATTGATCTCTTCAAATTTTTCTACCGGCAGCCAATGCGTTGCATCTGTATATTGTTTAGTTGTAAAATGAGAACAATGGTTTGATGGGCATATTCCACTGTCCGGCTCTAAAAACGCATCCTTCATTCCCCACAATAATAAAACCGGCGTTTCCATTTTTGTTTTTGCACGAAAAATTGTCCTCGCATCTTTGGGATACCGTGCCAATGCACGATACCAGTTTATCATTGCCGTAAGGCTTCCCTTTTGCGCCCATGCTTCTTCGTAACTCATTAAATCTTCTTTGGTAAATGTTTTGGGTAGGGAGGTTTTCAACAATGTTTTTTTCAACATAGCAAATTGCTTTCGCTTCATCATCCATTCAGGAAAATAGGGCAATTGAAAGAAATACACGTACCAGCTTTTGCGCAGTTGCTTGAAAGAAAATTTGGTATAAGCCGGCAAGTACGGCGCATTTATAATTATCACTTTTTTTATCAGGTCAGGATGTTGTTTTAATAATGCCCAGGCTACAATGCCACCCCAGTCATGCCCTACTAAAATCACTTCTTTTACTGCCATTGTTGCAAGCAATTGCACCATGTCTTCCACTAAAAAAGAAAGTCTGTAATCTCTTATCCGTTGCGGCTTTCCACTTTTATTGTAGCCTCGTTGATCGGGAACAATGACATAGAAATTTTGCTTCGCGAAGTATTCGATTTGATATTGCCAGCTATACCAAAATGATGGAAAGCCATGCAAAAAAAGGATGGCAGGCGAAGCAGGATTGCCAGCCGTTGTTACATGAAGTGTAATTGTGTTGAGATGATATATCTTACTTTCTATTGCCGTAGAGGTGGTTTTGTTTTGTTGATAAATATCATTCCAACGAATCACATACTTAATCGAGAATAGCTTTCTTTTAATATGAACAAATGCATAAGAAGAAACCTATTTTACCACATACGTTTTCTTTCCAACGCCAATGCCGGTAAGCGTTAGCGACTTCCATTGTGATGGCAGTTTTGTTTTTAACTGAATAATTCCGGCAGGTGTAATTTCCAGTCCACCAAAGCCGTTCAGCATTGCTTGTATCATACCGCCTGCACCCGTAGAGAAGTAAGGATTGTTGCCGGTTGCCGTTTCAGCAATCACACCAAATGGCGGACGCTGATTGGGTTCGAAGCCAATTTTGAAAGCCCTGTAAGCACTGTCGGGCAAACCCAATCTTGAATACAAAATAGAGAAAATAGCATGTGTCATTGCAGGGCCTTCACCCACGCGCGGTTCGTAATAATCCAAGTCGCGTTTAATGGCAGTTGCGCCGCTTACTTCATGCAACGGATAAGCCAGCAAGTTCACATCCGCCTGTTTTATTTTTTCGCCGTTATAACTTTCATATTCTTTGGTTACTCCATCCCCAAATTTTAAAATCGGGATGTTGTTATAAACGTTCATCCAATCGGCATCAGGCGTTATTCCCAACAGTTTTGCAGCATCGGTTGCATACTTCAAATTGGCTCTGGCGGCAGCGTTGGTAAACGCATTGTTGTCAACATTCTCCGCCCATTCATCAGCTGCTACAACATTCTTTATATCGTAATGCCTGGGGCCATTTCTTTCAACGCGACTTGCCCAGAAATCAGCCGTTTCTTTTAATAACGGATAGCCCCTTTCGCGAAGCCAGATTTTATCTCCTGTAACAGAATAATAGTTCCAGGCAGCAATGGCAATGTCAGCAGAGATATGATGTTCAAAAGGTCCGCTCAATGCCCAAACAGGTGTTTCTTCGTTGCCGCTGGCTGCGCTTTCCCAAGGAAACATAGCACCTTTATAACCATGCGAAAACGCATTGTGCTTTGCCGCTTCTAATCTTTGATAACGATATTCCAACAACGATTTTGCAATATCGGGCTGCAACAACAATAGCGATGGATACATCCACAATTCGGTATCCCAAAACGCATGTCCGTTATAACCCAAACCGCTCAATCCCATTGGCGACAAGCTATACGCAGTACCGCTCCTGGCAAACGAATACAAATGATAAATCATGCTGTGTACCTGGCGTTGTGTAGCATCATCACCATCAATAATAATGTCGCTTTTCCAAAGAGAATCCCATGCTCTGTTATGAAATTGAAGCAATCGTTTTGTGCCTTCCAAAGTGGCAAAAATGGTTAAGCGTTCGGCTTCATTCAACGGATCATCGTCATGCGCAGAAGTAATGGCAGAACCCACCACCGCGAAGTGATACGTTTCGCCCGCTTTTAAGTTCTTTTTAAATTTCAAAAGGTGCATGTTGTTGTCCCACATTTCATGAATCACAGATGGCTCGCTGCCATGTGGCTCATCAAACAAAAAACTATTGGAAGCCGCCATCAACAGCTTGCCGGTAGGGCTTTTTGCGGTTGATGTTAGCAACGAAATGGTTACATGCGGGCGGTCAATCTGGTTAAAATAATTCTCTACATCTTTCAGCATATCAGGTGCTTCCATCACCGATGCGGGCACAATCTGAATGTTTGTTTTTGCCTGAATAGTTACATCAACCAAAGCCGTATAAGGCAGGTGCCGCAATGAATAATAGGTATAAGAAATAGTGGCTTTATCGCCGTAATCAAATGTTGTGGTAAGATTCGCATGTTTCATATCCAGCGTTTGCTGAACGTTTTGCACTTGCTTAAAACTTTCAATGCGCTGGCCGTCAACATCGAGGTACATATTCAGGAAATTGAAAGTTTTCAATATGTTGCTCACCCTGCCTCTGCCATACAAATCAAACGCTCCGTTCAGCACTACATCTTTTACTTTGAAAGGATCAGGCGATGACACTATGCCGATCATACCATTGGCAACGGTTTCGCCAAAATAAGCCGAAGGATTGATGTTGGTAGCTTTGATTGTCCAAGCATCTTGTGCGATGACAGAAGTAAGATGACAGATGACAGAAATGAGGAGTAAAACCACGCGTTTGTTCATATTGCAATGCTGTTAGGTTGTAAATATAAATGGAGAAGTCGGAAAGTCGGAAAGTCGAAAAGAGGCAATTGCATTTCAATTGATTCAGCTTCAACAAAAAAAATATGGCAAAAACAAACTTCAACTTGTTTTTATAAAAATATTCAATCTTACATTTTCAATATTCAATTCCATTCCTTTACCTTCGCGCCCTAAAATTTACCTAAGGGGTATATAAATACTATGCTGATAATTGATTCAAAAGATTGCGAAAACATTGACAAAGCGCTGAAAAAGTACAAGAAGAAATTTGAAAAAAGCAAAGCGCTGTTGCAGTTAAGAGAGCGTCAAAGCTTTACGAAGCCTTCAGTAAAACGCCGTACCGAAGTGCTGAAAGCAATTTACAAGCAAAACCTGGCGAGTGGCAAAATAGAGAAATAATTTTTTAGAATAGCCGTTGTACAATAGTCGTAAGGCAGTAGCTTTACGACTATTTTTTATGCCCACACCACACAATGCAGAAGCGCAACGCTTTTTGCAGTTTCTTCAATTTGAAAAAAAGTATTCGGCTTATACGCTTGCTTCGTACAGCACCGATTTAGCGCAGTTTTTTGATTATTTAGAAAGAGAATTTGACGCTCCTTTGCCTTCCGAAATTACAGCGGCTTTGGTACGTTCATGGCTTGCCAATATCAAAAGTGAAGAAGGCTTAACCAACAAAAGTATCAACCGGAAAATCTCTGCCTTACAATCTTTTTTTAAATACCTGCTTAAGCAAGGTATCATTGCACAATCGCCAATGCAGAGCATTGTTTCGCCCAAAATAAGCAAGCGCTTGCCACAGTTTGTTGATGAAAAAGACATGCAAAAACTGTTTGAACAAATCGAATTTCCTGATGACCACAACGGGAGAACTGAACGTTTGGTTTTGCTCCTTTTTTATACCACTGGCATGAGGTTAAGCGAATTGATCAACTTAAAAGAAAGCAGCGTTGACTGGGGTTATGGCCAGATAAAAGTGCTGGGCAAAGGGGCCAAGGAACGCATCATTCCTGTATCGAACGAATTACTCAATTCCATTAAAAATTACATTGCACAAAAACCTGTTGCTAATGTAGGCACTGATGCCATTTTTACCAACAGCAAAGGCAAACCTTTGTACCCTAAAATGGTTTATAATTTTGTAAAAAAGTATTTAGGAGCAACTACCAGTATCGAAAAGAAAAGCCCGCACATTTTGCGACACACATTTGCTACGCATTTGATGAACCGGGGCGCGGAACTCAATTCTGTAAAAGAATTATTAGGTCATTCCAGTTTGGCTTCTACGCAGGTTTACACGCATCTCACCATCGAAAAATTAAAAGAAGTATATAAGCAGGCGCATCCAAAAGCGTAACCCTTTATTGAAAATTTGTGTGTTGCCATGCTTTAAAACTTTTTTTATGCACACAGGATGAAAAAGAGATTAAAATTTGGTTTTGCCCCTTTTTTATGCAAAGCATTTGCTAACTTGTCCTTCATAAACCATATCATCATTCCAAATTTCTTCCTATTTTCTCACAATAAAAATCAATTATCATGAATGTAAATTGCCAGTCGGTTCACTTCAATGCCGATTCCAAACTGTTGAGTTATGTTACTGCCAAAACTCAAAAGTTAGAAAACTTTCACGACCGGATTATTAAGGTGGATGTTTTTCTAAAATTAGACAATTTGGTACATAATTTAAAAGATAAGATTGTGGAGATTCGGGTGCATGTGCCACGTCAAAAATTGTTTGTGAAAGCTTCCTCAAAGTCGTTTGAAGAATCATTCGACAGCGCTTTATATTCGGTCATCAACCAGATCAAAAGAAAAAAAGAAAAATTAGCTTCCGCTTAAATTAATACAAGCCTCGTTATAACGGGGCTTTTTTGTTTTATGCAAAAAACTTGCTCTCCAATATCTTTGACGATGTATGAACGCCAAACACGTTGCTTATTTATTGATGGCTTTTGCTTTGTTCGTTTTTTTGTACCCACCGGCGCAACTTTATTTTTTAAGCGATGACTGGGACAGTCTCCTCTTTTCATTGCAACCTGCGCGTATTTTACATTCCTATCGTCCTCTTTCCGATGCCGTTTTATATCTTGATTATTCAATGTGGAAATTGAATGCAACCGGCTTTCACATAACTAATTTTGTACTCCATTTTTCTTCAGTTTTGTGCGTATATTCTCTTGCCAAAGATATCTTTCATTTGCGTTATGATGATACGCTGTCAGGCAGGCTGGCATTGCTTTCCGGCATTTTATTTCTATTCTATCCTTTTCATAGCGAAGCCATATTTTGGATTGTTGGCAGAGGCGCAATGTTGTGTACACTTTTCTCTTTGCTAAGTATTCTTTTTTTTATAAGAAAAGATACAACCGTTTGGATGTATCCACTTTCATTGTTTTGCTTTCTCCTTGCGCTGTTGAGCTATGAAGAAGCATGGATATTGCCATTGATCATCGTTGTTTTAATTTGGGCAAAACCAAACAAAAACAAACGAACTTCTTACTATTATGCAGCCGGCTTCCTATTTGTTTTTGTGCTTTATTTTGGGGCAAGATATTTCTTTACCAACGATCTTATTGGTACGCCTTATGGTTCGGCACGAATGATTGATTTTGATCTTTTCCGCTGGTGCAAAAATGCGGGTGCGCTCATTGCGCGATCTGTTGTAGCGCCTATGCAATCTTCTCTAATTTTTGTGCTTGCGGTTGCATTTGTTTTTGCAGCAATTGTTTCACTGCTTTTTTTGTTTCGTAAAAAACTAAATGCGGTTATTGTTGTTAGCGGCATTTGTTTTTCAGTATCGTTACTTCCGGTCATTCCTCTTGGCATTGACACGCACGATACGGAATCAGAACGGTTCTTATATTTTCCCTCTTTGTTTTTAGCCATATTTTTTACACAGCTTATTGCCTTTGTTTTTGAGAGAAAATTATGGCTTGCCTATCTTCTTGTGATTATGGAAATTATTATTTTAAGATTGAGCTATGGCAATTTTAGCAGAAGCAGTAAAGTAAGCGAAGCAACCATTTCAGCCTTGTATCAAACGGGCAGTGCCGATACTATTTTTTGCACCCATCTTCCTGATGAGTATAAAGGCGCATTTATTTTTCGCAACGGTTTTGAAGGTGCGGTCAAGCTTATTAAAAAAGATTCTGTGCATAGTGTTGTCATTTTGTCGAGGGACGAGCTATTTCATCCTTCTAAAAATTACAATACAGAATTTATTCAGCCGTCAATAAATCGAAAACATAATTTACAAATAGAATGGAAAGAAGATAAAGTTATTTTGAAAAGGTAAGTTGGTGCTAACAGATTCTTTTTGTGAAAACCTCAGAAAAAAGAGCACAATATTTTGCCAAATAAAGTTTTCCTCTACCTTTGCAATCCCGAAAAAACGGGTAGTTCTTTGTTTGCCACTTTAGCTCAGCTGGTAGAGCAACTGATTTGTAATCAGTAGGTCGTTGGTTCGATTCCGACAAGTGGCTCGTTAAAACTTTTAGCTCACAGCTTTTAGCTAAGAGCTTTTTTAGGGCAGGTGGCCGAGTGGTTAAAGGCGACAGACTGTAAATCTGTTCTCTTCGGAGTACATAGGTTCGAACCCTATCCTGCCCACAGTTATTGTTGATGAAATATGATTATTTGTTAATCATGAAAGGAAGCGAATCATCTTCAATTAACAGCAAACGCGGAAGTAGCTCAACTGGTAGAGCGATAGCCTTCCAAGCTATAGGTTGCGGGTTCGATTCTCGTCTTCCGCTCTTTTTTAAGATGACAAAAGACAGATGACAGATGACAGATAGTTTCTTCTGTCAACTTACAACGGTCAACTATCATCTGTTTGACAAGCCGTTGTAGCTCAGTGGTAGAGCACTTCCTTGGTAGGGAAGAGGTCGTGAGTTCGATTCTCACTAACGGCTCTTTCGATTGTAAATTGATAATTTTTAATTGCATTATTCCGGTACGGCTAATTAACCATTAACAATATTCAATTACCAATAATTTAAAGTATTGTTTGCAAGCAATTCTGTTACTTGCAGACCATTTTAATTGATAAACACAACATAAAAAACCGATACAATGTCTAAAGAGACCTTTAAGAGGGAAAAACCTCACGTAAATGTTGGAACCATTGGTCACGTAGACCACGGTAAAACAACATTAACAGCCGCCATCACCACTATTCTTGCAAGCAAGGGTATGGCTCAGGCTAGAAAGTATGATGAAATTGATGCTGCACCTGAAGAAAAGGAACGTGGTATTACCATCAATACTGCACACGTAGAATATGAAACTGTAAATCGCCACTATGCGCACGTTGACTGCCCGGGTCATGCCGATTATGTGAAAAACATGATTACCGGCGCTGCGCAAATGGATGGTGCCATACTTGTAGTAGCTGCTACTGATGGTCCGATGCCGCAAACACGCGAACACATTTTGCTGGCGCGCCAGGTAGGCGTTCCGCGCATGGTGGTTTTTATGAATAAAGTTGACCTTGTGGATGATCCTGAACTGATAGAACTGGTTGAAATGGAAATCCGCGAAATTCTTTCTAAAAATGGTTTTGATGGTGATAACACACCTATTATTCAGGGTTCTGCTACCGGTGCATTAGCTGGTGAGGCAAAATGGGTAAAAGCCGTTGAAGATTTGATGGATGCTGTGGATTCTTACATTCCGCTGCCTCCCCGCCCGATAGACCAACCATTCCTGATGAGTGTAGAAGACGTATTCTCTATCACGGGTCGTGGTACAGTTGCAACAGGCCGTATCGAACGTGGTATTGTGAAAGTAGGTGAAGCGGTTGAAATTGTTGGATTGATTCCAACACCATTGAACTCAGTAGTAACCGGGGTAGAAATGTTCAAAAAATTATTGGACGAAGGTCAAGCGGGTGATAACGCAGGTTTGTTATTGCGTGGTATTGAAAAGAAAGACATCCGCCGCGGTATGGTTATCGTAAAACCAAAATCTATCACACCGCACACCGAATTCAAATGTGAAGTATATGTATTGAGCAAAGAAGAAGGTGGCCGTCATACTCCTTTCTTCAATAAATACCGTCCTCAGTTCTACTTCCGTACAACCGACGTTACCGGTGAAGTTGAATTGCCGGCAGGAACAGAAATGGTAATGCCTGGTGATAACATCAGCTTGACCGTAAAACTGATTCAGCCGATTGCAATGGAAAAAGGTTTGAAATTCGCTATCCGCGAAGGTGGTCGTACAGTAGGTGCTGGTCAGGTAACTGAAATTCTGAAATAAGAAAGAAGTTCTTATCTTTATACAATCAGCTAATCAGCAAATGGTTGATTAGCTGATTTTCTTACACGGGTATCGTACAACGGTTAGTATAGAGGTCTCCAAAACCTTCGATCTGGGTTCGAATCCTAGTACCCGTGCAGCTATTGTAAATTGACTTATTGTTAATTGTTAATCAAACGAAGTGAATAAAATCTCTCTTTATTTCAAAGAATCGTATCACGAACTGGTTGAGAAAGTAACCTGGCCCACATGGAATGAATTGCAACAATCAACCGTTATTGTTTTGGTTGCCACTATTTTAATAACTGCCGTTGTAGGATTGATGGACTTAGCAAGCGGTTGGCTGCTGAAGTTTATTTATTCTTTGTTTCAAAAGTAAAAGAATATGGAAGAAAATACGCTGCAAGATGCACAAGTGCAACCACAGGAAGCTGACACCAAGTGGTATGCCTTGCGTGTGGTAAGTGGCAAAGAAAGAAAAGTAAAAGAATATTTGGATAAGGACATTGCCCGCAATGGCTGGAGCAACATTGTAAAGCAGGTTTTTTTGCCTCAGGAAAAAGTATATAAAGTACTAAACGGTAAAAAGGTAATGCGCGAAAGAAACAACTACCCTGGGTACCTGTTTCTGGAAGTGGCGAGCGGAAAGTTGAATGATGATATGATTCAGTACATCAGCAACTTAACCAACGTAATGCACTTCTTAACCGATGGCACGGGAAGCAAAGGCAATATCATTCCGCTTCGCAGAACTGAAGTAATCAGAATGCTTGGAAAAGTGGATGAAATGAACGATCAGGGCGCAACGTTAAGTGAGCCTTTCATCATTGGAGAAACTATAAAAATCATTGAAGGACCGTTTAACGATTTCAATGGTGTGATTGAGGAAATTAATGATGAAAAAAAGAAGCTGAAGGTATCCGTAAAAATCTTTGGTCGCTCCACTCCTGTTGAATTGAATTATATGCAGGTTGAAAAAATCAATTGAATACAAACTTTTGAATCTTAGCAAAAACAAAAGCCTCCCGACATGTTGGAAGGCTTTTGTTTTTGCTAAGATTACTCACTTCATAAATAGATAAACCTATAAGATTTTAAAAACTTTATAGGTTTATCATAAAAAATTAGCAATTACAATCAAGCATAATATCATTTCTCCACTTCTTTAATATGATATTCCTGAATCTTCGGCAGGTTTTCAGGCGTAAGGGTAAAGTTAATTTGAATGTTTTTCTTCTCTCCTTCAACAATAAAGCTTCCACGCAGCTGGTTCAATGGAATCACATCATCAATCTTTACAATTTTTCCTGCATTTCCAAAAATGGCTGCCGCTTCTTTTTGCAATGAATCCATCGGATAATCCATAAAGAAATTCTGAGCAAACAAATTGCTTTGTTGCGCTCCTTTCCAGGTTGGCAACAGCTTCATCAACTCATCTCTCCGTTGTTGTAAAATTTGTGAGGGAGGCAACTGTCTTGGCTGCAAGTGAGCAAGCCGGATGATGGTATCTAACACCTGTAGATTTACAACACTCATTGGCGCATATGTGAAATTGGCAAACGACACAATGCCAATACCGTATTCAGGCATTATTTTCCATTCGCTGCCAAAACCGGGCAAGCCGCCGCTATGACCAACGTAGGTTTTGTTATTGCAATCTTTCATCCATCGCAAGCCATAACAATATGCCGAAATAGTAGCGCATTCTCTGCCATCAGGAAATTTATAATTGGGCGATAAGGTATTGACGTTCCAAGGTTGCTGCATTTCGCGCAGCGAGCTTCTTTTTACAGGTCCGGTTTCTTTGTCGTTTGTTGGTGGCGTGGCTGATTGATGAAACGCCATATACTTGCTAAAGTCTTCGATTGAAGTAATCAAACCACCCATTGCACCATACGAGCCATCGTGCAGCAAAGGTTGCTCAACCCATTCATTATTTAACCAGCGATAGCCATGTGCCAATTGTTCAGGTGGCACTTTTGTATATTCCCATTGCGTATGCATCATGCCCAAAGGCTGCAATATGTTTTCAGTGATATATTGCTGATAAGGCTTACCCGAAACTTGGGTAACAATGTGCCCAAGCAAAGCAAAAGCAAGATTGCTGTATTCATAAGCCACGCCGGGAACATTGGAAAAAGAAACACCCTTTTTTATTAAAGCGATAAGCTGTTCATCGCTGTCTTCCAACTGCCTGTCGCCCCAGGGATTGTCTTCAGGAAAACCTGTTGCATGAGTAAGCAAATGACGAATGGTAATGGGTGGCGCATCGCTTGTTATGTAATGCAGCGATTGCATTTGGGGAATGTATTTATAAGCAGGATCATCAAGCGATAACTTGCCTTCATCTCGTAGCTTTACAATTGCCATGGCAGTAAGACTTTTGGTCATAGAAGCAATGCGAAACAGTGATGCAGGCGTTGCTTTTGTTCTCTTTGAAATATCGGTAAAACCAAACGCAGCCGCATGAACCAGCTTGCCATCAACCACCAACCCAAAAGCAGTAGCAGGAAAATGATTCTTTACTGAATAAGCTTTAAAAATACTATCTGCAACTGCGAACGTAGCTTCAATTTTTTGAAGCCGATTGTTATCAGTAAATCGTGGTGGTTGATAAGTAGCCTGTTGATTTTGAGCAATGGAAGAATGGGTTATCGCACAAAAAATAACAAGCAAGATGTAGTAAAAAATATGTTTTTTGTAAACGATTAATTTTTTCATAAGCAGCTTTGTTGTTGGTTTGTCAATGTTATGGAAGATGAGCTTTTCAACAAAAAATTGTGTTTGTTTTCTTTTGAAAAAAGGGCAAAAACAAATGTTGCTACACTTCAACCATTTCGTTAACTGAATAATGCTGTTCAATTTCTTCCAATACTTCAATAATGTTATTTACTGAAGAAAGCTGAACCAGCTTTTGCCTGAACTCTTTAATGTTGGGATAGCCTTTTAGATAGTTGGAATAATGCGGCCGCATTTCCAATACACCCAGCACTTCACCTTTCCATGCAACTGACTTGTAAAGATGTTGTTTGATCACTTCAATGCGTTGCTGAATGGTAGGCAGTGCAAGGGTTTCGCCCGTTTGCAGATAATGTTTGATTTCATTAAAAATCCAGGGATAACCAATGGCAGCACGACCAATCATAATGCCATCTACACCATACCGGTTTTTGTATTCGAGTGCTTTTTGCGGGCTATCAATATCCCCATTACCGAAGATGGGAATGTGAATGTTTGAATTATTTTTTACCGCTGCAATCAAACGCCAGTCGGCTTCGCCTTTGTACATCTGCGCACGCGTTCTGCCATGAATGGAAAGTGCTTGTATGCCCACATCCTGTAAGCGAAGTGCAACTTCTTCAATGTTTTTTGAATCTTCATCCCAGCCCAAACGCGTTTTTACGGTAACAGGCTTGCCCGTGCTTTGCACAACGGCTTTAGTTAATCGAACCATTAAATCTACATCTTTCAACACGGCTGCGCCTGCTCCTTTGCACACTACTTTTTTTACAGGACAGCCAAAATTAATATCCACCAAATCAGGGTTCACCGCATCTACAATGCGTGCGCTCATTGCCATCGCTTCTTCATCGCCGCCAAAAATTTGTATGCCGACAGGTTTTTCTTCTTCGTAAATATCCAGCTTTTGCTTGCTTTTGATAGCATTCCGAATTAAGCCTTCGCTACTGATAAATTCGGTGTACATTAAATCGGCGCCGGCCGCTTTGCACACAGCTCGAAACGGCGGATCGCTTACATCTTCCATGGGTGCCAGCAGTAGTGGAAAATCGGGCAATGTTATGTTTCCAATGTTCATCATTGCAAAGTTAGGAACGGCAGTACTGATTTGTGATTGATGATTTTAGATTTATGATTTAAGATTGAGACAATAAAATTTGGGCAAAAACAAATCTTTGAACCACAAAGAACACAAAGGTTCACAAAGAATACTCGAAGAAATCTTCGTGTAACTTCATTTCTTTGAGTCTTCGTGGTTCAAAAAATTATTGATACAACCAAACGCGCAATAATGAAATCAACTGATCAACATCAATGGGTTTTGAAATGTAATCGGAAGCGCCTGCTTGGATGCACTTTTCTCTATCACCGTACATCGCTTTTGCGGTAACGGCAAGTATAGGAAGGTTGCGGTATTGCGGCATTTTGCGTATGGTTTGTGTGGCTTCGTAACCATCCATTTCCGGCATCATCATGTCCATCAAAATCAAATTCACTTTTTGGTTTTGCTTTAATTGTTCCAGCGCATCCTTACCATCCGTTGCCGAAATCACCGTCATTTTATGTGCTTCTAATGCTTTGGTAAGCGAGTAAATATTGCGTACATCATCATCAGCAATGAGCACTGTTTTGTTTTGCAGCACCGATTCCAAAGCGCTTAACCGGCGTGTGGTTTTTTTAGGCTTGTTAGGATCGTTTTCTTCAACAATTTGAAGAAATACATCTATCTCATCCAATATCCGTTTGTACGAATTGGCGGTTTTTACAACAATGGAATCTGCCACTTGTTTAATGCGTGCCTCTTCTCCTTTTGACAGACTTTTACCTGTAAAAATAATAATGGGCAAGTGCTCTAAACCATCCGTGTTTTTTATGTTCTCCAGAGCGCCATAACCATTGTCGGCGAATACTTTCATTTCCAATACAACACAATCAGCGCTTCCATCTTTTAAAATGGTTGCAGCTTCAGTTATTTCCTGTGTTCCTTTCACATTGATGTTGTATGATTCTAAGAAATAGCACAATGCCTGCGCATGTTTTTCATTCTCTTCAACAATCAAAATCTTCTTAGGGCCTTGTTGCAATGCCTCTTCAATTTTACTAAACACTTCAGGTAGTTTGTCGAGTGCCAAAGGCTTATCAATAAAATCAATAGCGCCACGGTTCAGGCTTTCTTCCTTTGCCTGCATTGACGACATCATGTGCACCGGAATGTGTTTTGTGGCTGCATTTGTTTTTAGCTCATCCATCACTTGCCAGCCATCTTTTACCGGCAGCCTTATATCCAGTAAAATGGCTGTTGGCAAATATTCAGAAGCTAACTGCACAGCATGATCGCCGCGCGATGCTATCAACCCTTTGTAATTGTTTGAATGAGCAAATGAAAGAAGCGTTTGTGCAAACATTGTATCGTCTTCCACAATCAAGATCACTTTATCGCCTTGTTTGATGTTATCTCTGTCATCAAATACAGTTTGCCCGTTGCCGGAAGTGATTCTCTTTTCTTCTGCCACCGCAGGCTGAAAAGGTTTTAACTGCGCAAGAGAAGGAGGAATGGTTGCTTCTTCGATGGGTTGCACTTTTGCATCAACAGGAATCACAAGTGTGAAAGTGCTTCCTTTTTTCATTTCGCTCTGCAACGTAATTGCGCCACCTAACAATTTAGCAAGTTCCCGGCTGATTGACAATCCTAAACCCGTACCACCATATTTGCGGCGTGTTGAGCCATCGGCTTGCTGGAATGCTTCAAACACCAGGTGTTGTTTGTCGTCGGCAATGCCAATGCCAGTGTCAATTACAGAGAACTGAATTTTGTTTTGTTCATTTTTCTTCACTTGCATAACAACGCTTCCTCTGGATGTGAATTTGATAGCGTTTGATAATAAGTTCTTTAAAATTTGTTCAAGCCGCACCGAATCGGTAACAATGCTTTGCGGAACGTTTTCATCGGTGTGAATAGAAAAAGAAAGACCTTTTTCTTTTGCCAGAGGCGCAAACAATGCAGTAAGGTTATTGCTTACTTCGGCTATATTCACGTTTCTGAATTCAACCTTCATTTTACCGGCTTCAATTTTGGATAAATCCAAAATCTCATCAATTAAAGTAAGCAATCCATTGCCAGAATTTTGAATCACTCTTGCAAATTCCTCTTGTTCGGAACTGAGGTTTTTTTCGTTGTTTTCTGCCAGCAATCGGGATAACAACAAAATGGAATTGAGAGGCGTGCGTAACTCGTGCGACATGTTTGCCAGAAACTCGCTTTTATACTTGGTGGTAGTTTCGAGTTCTTCGGCTTTCTTTTGTATTTCTAAATTTCTCTCAACAATCATTTGGTTTTTTTCTTCCAGCATCGAGCTGCGTTCTTCCAGTTCCTGATTGGCTTGCAACAATTCTTCCTGCTGCACTTTTAGTTCTTCTTCCGATACTTGTAGCTTTTGCGCCTGTGTTTCCAAATCGGCGTTCAAATGTTCGAGTTCATGTTGCTGCATCTGCAATTCTTCAGACTGGGCTTGCGTTTCGCTTAACAGCAGTTGCAGCTTTGTATTTTGTTTTGCACTTTCAATAGATAAACCAATGTTGGAACAAACCGTTTCAAAATATTCAATGGCCGAACTTGAATAAGGTTCAATGGAAGCCAGCTCCACAACGGCTTTTACATCATTCTCCCAAACAGCGGGAAACAGGACCAAATTCTCTGGTTTTATATTGCCGGTTGCACAGCTAACAATAATATCATTTTGTGGCAGGTTAGGCAGATGAAGCAACTTTTTTTCATCAGCACATTTGCCAACCAAACCTTCGCCGATGTTGAATGCCTTTTTTACAGCATCATCCAAACCAAGGGTAGCAGTCAGTTGAAGCATGTTGTTTTCGCATACATATATTGCCGCAGCAATGCTTGCAGTATAATTAGCAAGGCTGTTAATTATGTTTTTGGAAAGTGTATTCAAATCTTTTTCACCAATCATCTCTTGGCTTGCCAATGCCAAACCATTCTTCATCCATTCGCGCTTTTTTAAATCTTCAAACGATTCTTCTAAGCCAGCTGCCATTTTGTTCAGTGAAGCACCCAGCTTGCCCAGGCTGTCCTTTTCAACATCACTTATGCGAACTTTATAATCGCCAGCCGATACTTGCGACGCAATGTTCTCAATCATTTCAATGCGGGCCGCTGTTTCTTTTTCATTCTTTTCTAATGATTTCTGCAATGCCAAACGAATTTCAAAATCGTGTAAAACCTTACGATAAAAAAATATGATAATTAAAACGGCAGTGAGAGCGGTTATGATGAGAACCAATGGTGTGAGCCATGATAAAAAATTAAATTTTTGGGTGCGAATAACCAGCAACCTTCTCTCCTCTCCTTCAATGGCAGTAATCATCTCACGGGTACTATCCATTGTTTGCTGACCTTCCTGTAACTGCGAGCCTTGTATCATGGTACCGGCTTCCTGCTGACGAATGAGTAAGTCTAATTTATTAAACCGATGTTGGAAGAGAAACCGCAGTTGCTTACAGTTATTTTGCTGTGTATCGTTGTCTCTTGTTAAATAAGTGAGCGTATCAATCACTCCAAAAACCTGGTCTTTGGCATTTGTAAACGGACCTAAAAAAACAGTGCTGCCTGTAAGTAAATAACCCCGTTGCCCCGATTCGGCATCTTTCAATAAAGAAAATGCCTTTTCAGCTTTTTGTATAACTACGTTGGTATGGTTTACCCACTCTGCCTGGTTGCTTAACTGTTGAATGCTGATATAAGATGCAACTGAACTGATAATGAGCACTAACAAAGAAAGACCAAACCCTCTTTGCAGATTTCGTTTCATTGATTTTGGCATAGACTATTGATATAGAAAACCTAAAAACAAAAACATTTTTTTGTGAAAAATTGTGCAAAAACAAACTGCTCAATCAGATTGCAATGGTATATCGAAATAAAACGTAGAGCCCTCACCCAGCTTGCTTTCCACGCCAAACTCGCCATTGTGCCGTTTGATAATTTCGGAGCAAATGTATAAGCCAATACCTAAACCTTGGAAGCGGTTAGATGAAGCTTCAGCACGGTAAAACTTTTTGAAAATATCACGCTGGTTGTCGAGCGCAATACCAATTCCAAAATCGCGGACCAGAACCTTTAATCTGCCTTCCCACGATGTATCAATGTCAACTTCCACTTTATCATTTTCGGGCGAATATTTTACCGCATTGCTTAGATAATTAATCAGCACTTGTTCGATGCGCATGTCATCAGCAAAGATGTTGACATCAGCATCTCCATTTACCGAAATTTTACTGCGCGGATACGTTTGCCTCGTAGCCTCAATAGCGCCATTCAACAGCGTTCTAAAATTGAACCATTGCTTATTGAATTTTAATTTACCGCTTTCAATTTTAGAAATATCGAGCAAATCAGCAATGAGCAAATATAGCTTATCAATTTGCTTTTCGGTTCGGTTGATGAACATTTTCGCCTGCTCTTTTGATTCATCATTAATGGCAGAATGCAGCAAATGCACATAAGCTTTAATACTGGTAAGCGGCGTCTTCAACTCATGGCTGGCAATGCTGATAAACTCATCTTTTTTATCAAGTGCTTTTTTTTGTTCTTCAATATCTGTAAACGTTCCTACCCATTTAGTAATGTTTTCGCCTTCTTTTATAGGAATGGCGCGTAGGAGATGCCAGCGAGAAGCATCGGTATCACGCCTGCAAATATTTAATTCCAACTCCACATTGTCGCTCACGCCAATGGCTTTTTGCCATTGCATTTTTACACTGGTTTCGCCATCCTGAAGTTTTGGAAATTCAGTACCATCGGCTGAATAATCGTACCAATGTTCGTTTACAAATTCAATACTTCCGTCAGGCTTTGCCGTAAATGCAATTTGCGGGATGCTTTCTAAAATTGATTGCAGTTCCCGGTTTCTTTCTTTCAATTGCAGTTGCACGCCTTTGCGCACTTCTATTTCTTCACGCAGCGAATTTTGCGTTGCATTTAAAGCCTGTGTTTGCGTATAAAGACGATAGAACGTTTTTACTTTTAAAATTAAAATATCCGGATCGAATGGTTTGGTGATGTAATCAATAGCGCCGGAAGCATAACCTTTGGTAATGAATTTTTTTTCAACACTCACTGCAGATAAAAAAATGATAGGAATGTCTTTGGTGCGGCTGGTTCCGCTAATGGCTTCAGCCACTTCAAAGCCATCCATACCAGGCATTTGCACATCTAAAATGATAAGGAAATAATGATTCTTCAGAATTTTTAATAAAGCTTCTTCGCCCGACAAAGCGGTATCAACCTTAAAGTCGTTAATCTCAAGAATTTTTTTTAAAGAGAGAATATTTTCACGTTTATCATCAACAATTAAAATCATGAAAACAGAATATCGAGATTTATAAAAGAGTAAAAATATATGAAATGCCGCTTCAACCAAAATGAGGATGGCAGGCGGTAAGGTTTCTAATCCATTTCAATGTAAGTAATCATTTACTTACATAACGTGTATAACTGTTTTTGTTGCATGTACATAATATTATACTTTGTGCTAAAATGTGCTTTTTGAAAAGCATTCTTTTCATATTGTTTTGCCTGGTAACTGCGCCTTTATTCAGCCAATATTTTTTAAGAGGCGAAATTAAAGATACGCAGGGCAATACTGTTGCGTTTGCAAAAATTAAGCTGAAATCAAAAGGGTCCTCACAGTTTAACAGCGGCTCATCGGGTGGCTTTGGCATTCCCCTTTCGTTAAAGCAAGATACCATCACTGTAATGCTGGATGGTTATGATACCTTAACGCAATGGGTAACAGTAAACACTTTTCAAACTCTTGTTTTACAGCCGGTGCAAAGCCGCAATAATCAAGCCGGTAAAGGTTTGCTATCATTAACAAAAAGTATTACCAACAACAAGCCTGCAACCACTGTTTTTTATGGTGATGAAACTTATACATCGCTTGCCGAAAACGATTTTGTCAGCTCAATAACAGCACCTGAAACAAGCATTGCACTCAATATCAATAGCGCATCGTACAGCAATATTCGTAGGTTTTTAAATATGAAAACTACCGTCCCTACCGATGGTGTGCGCATTGAAGAGATGCTTAATTATTTTAATCTTAATAAAACAAATAGGGATACAACAAGTAAAGAGTTTCGTTTTGAAACGAGCTTAACTACATGCCCCTGGAACGATAGCAGCCAGTTGCTGTTTGTGAGCATTCATGCTCCTAAACTGGATTTTCATAGTATTCCACCCGCAAAATTTATTTTTTTGATTGATGTATCTGGTTCGATGGATAAAGACAATCGGTTGCCACTTGTACAAGCGGCATTCAAATATTTGGTAAACAATTTAAGAGAGCAGGACACCGTGGGCATTGTTACTTACGGAGGCTTTGTTGGCATTGCATTGCCGCCCACATCTGGTGCCGAAAAAGAAAAAATTATTCATGTGATTGATGGCTTGCACGCTGATGGTGATACGCCAGGCTCGCAGGCAATACAAACGGCTTACGAACTGGCTGAAAAAATTGCCGATTCCAAAAGCAACAACCGTGTAATACTGGCAACAGATGGCGACTTTAATATTGGTCAAACTTCAGATAAAGACTTAGAAGCCATTGTGAATTTTCACAAGCAAAAAGGAATTTATTTAACCTGCCTCGGCACCGGAATGGGCAATTATAAAGACAGTCGTTTGGAAATGCTTGCAAAAACCGGCAACGGCAACTTTGCTTACATTGACAACATGAAAGAAGCGCAAAAAACAATGGTAACGGAGTTTGCAAAAAACATGTATGCCGTTGCCAACAATGCCTGGCTACGTGTTCTTTTTAACGAAGCAGCCGTAAAACGTTATCGGTTGATTGGCTACGACAACCGCAAAGATGCGTTAGACGATACAACGCTAACCGAAGGCGGCGATATAGGCAGCGGGCAAAGCAATTTGATTGTGTTTCAAATTGAGCCAACAACACTCAGCAGCCATCAACCGTTGGCCACCCTGCAAATGCATTATCGGTTACCGCAAAATGGTGTTGAACAGGTAAGCGAATTTACAGCGGCTTCAAAATGTATTTCTTTCGATTCTGCACAAAACAATCTTCGTTTTGCTACTGCCGTTTGCATGTTTGGAAGCTTGTTGAAGCATTCAAAATTTGCTTTGAATTACAACTGGAATGTGGTTGAACAGCTTGCCCGAAACAGTTATGACAGGAGCAGTGTTCCTGAAAAAGAGTTTGTTGATTTGACAGCAAAAGCAAAAGCAGTTTATACCCAAAACAACAACGAGAAACGAAGAAAGAAAAATGAGGAATGAAAAGTGAAATTACAAAGTTGTTTAATTGTCTGAAGTGTTCAATAATTAATTCAGCAATCGTTTTGTTTTTGCCATAAAAACAAACCTTTATCTTATCCTATTCCTAAAAAATAATTTTTCGCATCATCACACTTTACCAACGGTATCTTTGATTATTATAGCTGATAAAAAATGTCGTTACAGGTATCCAATCTGGTAAAACTATATGGTGAACAAAAAGCAGTGAACAACATTTCTTTTGCCATCAACAAAGGCGAAATTGTTGGTTTTTTAGGCCCAAATGGTGCTGGCAAAAGCACTACTATGAAAATGATTACCGGCTACTTGCAACCCGATGGTGGCAGTGCGCTGGTGTGTGGTATTGATGTAAGCAACAATCCCATTGCTGCAAAGAAAAGAATTGGTTATTTACCGGAAGCTAACCCTTTGTACTACGATATGTATGTGCGGGAATACCTGCAATTCATTGCCGGTGTTCATCAAATAAAAGGGACAAAAGAAAACATCAATCATGTGATTGAGTTAACCGGATTAACTACGGAAAGCAAAAAGAAAACCGGACAGTTATCGAAAGGTTATAAGCAACGTGTGGGCCTCGCAGCAGCACTTATTCATCAGCCGGAAGTATTAATTTTAGATGAGCCAACCAGTGGTCTTGACCCGAATCAAATCATTGAAATCCGCAACGTTATTAAAGAAGAGGCAAAGAACAAAACGGTTTTGTTTTCATCACATATTTTAAGTGAAGTAGAGGCGATATGCAGCCGTATCATCATCATTAATAAAGGACAATTGGTGGCAGACGATACGATACAAAATTTGGGCAAAACCAAAAGGGGCAAATCCGTTGCTGTTAAATTCGACAAGCCCATTAACGATTTGTTATTGCAAAATTTACCGTCTGTAACTAAAGTAAATAAAACAAGCGATTCTTTTTTTTCATTACAAACGAACGATGATGCTAACACAAGAAGACAATTGTTAGAACTGGCGTTGCAATACAATTTCAACATTGTGTCCTTGCAATCGGAAGAAAACAATCTGGAAGATGTATTCAGGCAATTAACAAAGTAAGATGCAAAGAGCTGCAAGCTTTTAGCTATAAGCTGCAAGGGTTAGAAATTTGTAAATGGATAATCGAATTATTTTCTATCACGTCTTTCTTCCTTGTAGCTATCGGCTTGTAGCTTGCAGCTAATAACAAATAAACACTATGCTTCAACCATCCACACTTACATTTTTAAAAAATCTAAAAAAGAACAACGCCAAAGAATGGTTTGATGCGAACCGGAAAAGCTATGAAGCTGCACGTACAGATTTCATTCATTTGATTGATGAAGTATTACAAATTCACAGTAAGAAGGATGAAGATTTAGCTTCGCAAAGTGCAAAAGAAACGGTGTTTCGCATCAACCGCGACATCCGGTTTAGCAAAGACAAAACACCTTATAAAACTCATCTGGCAGCAGGCTTCGGGCGTGGTGGAAAGAAGAGTAATTATGCCGGTTATTATCTTCATATTGAGCCGGGCAACAACAGTATGATTGGCGGCGGCTTGTGGATGCCGGAAGCGGATGCGGTGAAAAAAATAAGACAGGAAATTGATTATTCGTTTGATGAATTTTCAAACATCATTCATAAAAAATCATTCGAAACGATATATGGCGATTTATACAAAGACAAAGAAGTGATGTTAAGCCGTCCGCCCAAAGGTTATGATGAGAATAACAAAGCCATTGAGTACTTAAAGCTCAAAAGCTTTATTGCCACCAAACCTTTGAAAGATGAAGAACTGACCGATAAAAATGTGGCAAAAACAATAACCGATTCGTTAGCCGCTTTGCAGCCGTTTCTGCAGTTTTTGAATCGAGCCATTGAAGGTTAACAAACGCCTTTTTATTTACCCGCTATCTTCGCGCCACTTATGTCGCAGTTCGCTCACGATGATATTGTGCCGTTCCAAAACAGCCGGCTTACCAAAAAGCAGCAGGTGGCTACAATGTTTGATAACATTGCTTTTCGCTATGATTTTCTCAATCATTTTTTAACTGCCGGTGTAGATGTTTGGTGGCGAAAAAAAATGATTCTTTCGTTACGAAATATTCATCCGCAAACAATATTGGATGTAGCCACCGGCACAGGCGATGTTGCTTTGTTAACCTTTAAATTATTATCGCCAAAACAAATTATTGGTGTTGACATCTCGGAAGGAATGCTGGAATTGGGAAGAGAAAAAGTGGGCAAAAACAAACTGCAAAACAGCATTCAATTGATGAACGCTGACAGCGAAAATCTTCCTTTTCCAGCCAACCATTTTGATGCCATCACCGTTGCATTTGGTGTAAGAAATTTTGAGCATTTGGAAAAAGGTTTAGCTGAAATGCTTCGTGTGTTAAAGCCCGGCGGAAAGCTGGCTGTGCTTGAGTTTTCGCAACCCAAAAACAAACTGTTTAAAGCCTTTTGCCATTTTTATAATAACGTGATAGTGCCTGGCGCCGGGCGTTTTTTTGCCAAAAATAAAGATGCCTACAATTACCTCAATCATTCAGCGAAAGTGTTTCCCGAACGGGAACAGTTTACTTCTGTTCTTGCCAATGTAGGTTATCAGAATGTTTCTTACAAGGCATTGAGTTTAGGCATTTGTTGCCGGTATGAAGGAAGTAAATAAATATGCCTTATATCTTTTGAGAAAAGATAGGAGAAGATATATTCGCTCCAGAAAACCTTCATTTATGAATATTATTCAAAGCATTCAAAACCGCATTTATGAAATCAGAGGCGAAAGAGTGATGCTCGATTTCGATTTAGCGGCCCTTTACGAAGTAGAAACCAGAGTACTTAACCAGTCGGTAAAGCGCAACAGTAAACGGTTTCCAAGTGATTTCATGTTTCAACTTACGAGAGAAGAGTTTGAAAACATTAGGTTTCAAATTGAAACAGTACAGCATTCTATGTCATCACAAATTGTGATGACATACTCCAGCAAACGACCAAATGCAGCTTTGCCCTACGCCTTCACCGAACAAGGCGTTGCCATGTTGAGTGGCGTTCTTAATTCTGACAAAGCTATCAATATGAACATTGCCATTATGCGTGCCTTTGTAGAAATCAGAAGAATGATTTTGTATCAGTCCGACCTCACGGAACAATTGCAACAACTGAAACAAAGAATGGGCGAGCACGATGCACAGCTTTCACAAATTTATGATGCCATAGAAAACCTGTTGGATGAAAACGCATCCAAAAGAAAATGGGAAGGAAGAAACCGCATTGGGTTTCACAAATGATTGCGATGCTTTCCTCATCTCTTTTTCATTATAAAATAAACCCATTCTAAAACCGTTTAAAAGAAAACAATTTTAAATGCCCATTTTTACTTTAAATCAACGTTTTGTTCCAAAATATAAGTAAAACAAAAAAGCCGATAGTTTCTAAGGTAGGAAAGTCGTTTACAATAGTGCTGCTTTTGCTGGTAATGGTCATAGAAGCAAAAGCGCAGGAAAAACAAATTTACCGTGAAGACCGCGATTTTGTGCCTTATTATTTCGGCTTGTCGCTGGGCTACAACAACTCTTATTTACATCCCGAAAAGCATCCCTTATTTCTGCAAAATGACAGTGTATTAAGCGTTGAACCTGGTGCGAGTGGCGGCATTGCATTGGGCTTGCTGGCAACGGCAAGGCTAAACAAGCGTTTTGAAGTTCGCTTTCATCCACAACTCATTTTAGGCGGTTCCAAATATCTTACTTATGTTATTAAATATCCAACACCCATTGAGCCTGCCATTCAAAAGAAAACCATTCCGTCAACCATTGTTTCTTTTCCCTTACAAATGAAGTTTAATTCGGATCGCATCGGCAATTTTCGGGTGTATATGTTGGGTGGCTTTAAGTATGATATTGATGTGGCAAGCAATGCCGGTGCGCTGGATGCTGATAACCTTGTGAAGCTTAAAAAATCGTACCTCGGCTATGAAGCAGGATTGGGTTTTAATTTTTATTTTCCGGTGGTAACCATTGCTCCTGAAATTAAAGTAAGCAATGGAATAACCAATGTTCATGAACGCGATGCCAATCTTAAATATTCCAATGTACTGAACCAGCTTCAATCACGAATGCTTACTTTTTCTCTTATTTTTGAGAGGTAATTTTTGGTTTCGTAACTATGAATTCATCTTATCAGAACCGAAAGCTATAGCCTGCCATTATAATAGCTGCGCCAGTATTATTTTTACCATCGGCTTTGTCTTTTTGAATGTTAATAAAGCCGTAGTTGCCACCACCTTCCACAAACACACTGCTTCTGCCAATGGTAAAAGACACACCAAGATGACCTTCTACGCCTGCATTAAATTTGTTCAAACTATTAATAACGCTTGAATCGCTGTTAAAAGAAAAAGCACCCAATCCAGGTAATGGTTGCATGCCGCCTGCGTCCAAATAAATTTTGCTGTTACCTTCCGTTTTGGATTTTGCCGACATGAGCAGCGAAGCAAACGGTCCTGCATCTGCATAGATCCGAAACGGAGAATAACCAAGCCGAACGCCAAATTTAGCAAGTACCGGAAGCATAAGGTAAGACAGTTTTACGTCGTTTTTAAAATTGCCGTATAAATATGTGGGCGGCGTTTGGTTTTGTGCCCGAAAATAAATGGCCGCTAATGAAGGGGTAGGAAATGCCTGTACACCGTTTTTTTTTCCGCCCTGAGATGAATATTCCAGCATCGGTTGCACAGAAAATAAATCGGAAATATGCCATTCGACAAATACCGCTGCATCAGGCCCGAGGCGGGATTGATACCCGGTATTCAACGGATTTTTACTACCACCCGGCGCACTTAAATTGGGTATGCTAATGCCGCCTTTTACACCTATGCTAATGCCTTGCGAATAAGTTGTTTGAAATGCAACAAGGCAGAAGAAAATGAGTAAAAAATGGAATTGATTTTTCATGGCAGAAAGTGCTTTAAAAACAATAAGGTTGCGAAAGAAACAACAGGTATATGATTGCATTTAAGCAATCACAGCCTTTTCTATATCAAATGTAAACAATAAACAATGAATGTAATAAAAACAAAAGGCTGATGAAGAAGTTCATCAGCCTTTTGTTTTGCCCGAAAATATTTCAGCTTCCTACTTGTCGTGTGTTGCTGTCATGGTTTTCCCTCGTATCATTTCCGCTTTTGTTTGAGCCTACATTTTTATGGTAAGCTTTCTCAACTTCTGGTTCGTATTTCGGATCTACATCTTCATTAGACAACGTATTCTTTTCCGAATTTTGTTTGGAAGCTTTATTGGCTGCAGGCTCATTAGTGCTAAAGCCTTCTGTTTCTTTTCCCGGCATAATCGTTTTGTTTTATAGGTTAAACAATATTCCTGTAAAAACAAACTCCAAGCCAAGAGATGAGTAGTAAGCAGGGAGTAAATGAAATGCCTTACACTCAACATTCACTATTCACCATATCAAAACTTTGTTGGCAAAGCTTTTTTCAAAATAACTTTATAACCTTCTACATCTTTGTTTTCATTCAATAAATCCAGATTGGCCTGGCTAATCATAATGAAACTAAACTTATCCGGCGTGAGCCATGGCAATATTTTTCCGGCGGTAATGGGTTTTACTTTATCAATATAATCCAAAGCGCCAACTGCATCGGTAAACGGACCAATCAGCACCAGATTATAACGGTCGTCCAGCTTCACGTTGTTCGCATTCAGTTGCGGCATGTTATAAAATGTTTGCTTATCATAACGGTTAAAAGCATTCTTCGCTTCGTTGGCAAAAACCGGCGCCACTTTATCCAGCAACAACACAATAAACTGTGGATCAGCAGGATTGTATTTGAACGCTTTGGCAACTGTTGGTTTGGCGCTTGTTGAGTCGGTTTTTATCACCGGCGCTTTTGCAACCGGAGGTGGCTTGGAAACAATCGAATCAGTATGCACACGCACAGGTTTATTAGCTGTTACTTCGGTTGAATTCAAATTGATAATGGGTGAAGTGCCGCTGTCTTCATTGCGTGTAACCTGCAATTTGGTAAGATAACTTTCAATTTCTTTTCTTCGTCGCAAAACATCAATCATAGTGGCAGCTTTTTGGGCTAACGGCGATTTGGTAAACTTCATTTCAATGTTTTGCAGCTCGCGCATAGCCGCACTGTCGTTGTGTTCCGATACGTAGTAAATAGATTCGATGTACAGCAGTTGCGGTGTCCAGTAACTATTGCCATATAGGCTGTCGGCAGCCGCTTTTTGTTTTTTAGCTTCCGTAAAATTGCCTTCAATAAAAGCATTATAAATGCTATCGTAAGCACGTGTTGCAGGATTCTTTTCGCTACGCTCAGATGTTTTTGTATGATGATTCTGTAAAGAAGCTATCGACTTGCCTTCGGGATAATTTTTCTTTAATAACGACAGTGCAGAATCGGCACCAAACTTATTGTTCAGTTTGGTGTAGCAGTAATATAAATTTAATAGAGAAGGCTCACGGTATTGGCTGCTATCTTCTGCCCGTTTCATGTTTTCATACATCTCAATTGCGGCAGGATAATTCTGCAAATCTTCCTGAAACAACACACCACTTTTAAAATAATCTTCAGCAATGGTATTGTTAGAAACAACCACTTTAGCGGGTGTTAGCGGCAAGCCGGCTTCCAGGTCTTCCACCGATTGCGGAACCGGAGGAGGCCCGGTTTGCGTTCTGCCATTGGCGTTTACTCCATTAGGCGTTGCTACTGCATCTACATCATTGCCCGCTTGCTGCTGCGAAAGAACAGCAGCATCAACTGACGACTGCCTGCGCCAGTTGTCAACATTCGGGCGGTTGCCCCAACGTTGTCTGAATTCATTCAAACCAGTGGTTTTTAAACTTCCATTGTTGAAATACCAATCGGTTGAAGACGACGGGTTTTGAAACAGTTGCGCCTGTGCCTGCAAGTCCTGCGAAGGGTTTAAATTGTTGCTTCCATAGTTAGTTGCCTCTTCGCTCAAACCCTGCGCACGGCGTATTTGCCGCAAGGCTTTTTTCAAGTAGGCCATCCGCTGCGCTTCTGGCATGGCGGCCACTTTTTGTAAGCTATCCTGTTTATCAACATTTATTAAATAAGTGGCAATCTTAAGCATCACAGGCTGTCTTGTTATCAACCGAACCAATTGTGCCGAATCGGTAATGTAAGCGGCACGTGTACTATCGTAAAAACGATGCGCTTCCACCCATTTTTTTCCTTCATAAGAAATGTTGGCCAGCATCAAAAACGATAAGCTTTTTTGCTGCTCGTTGCCCATGCTGCTTTTGATACTTTGCCGCAGCATGTGTTTTGCCGAAGCGGTATCGTTCAATTGCATTTGTACTTGTGCAGCCGCATAATAAATCACATCTCTGTACTGAATATACTTATCACGCTTTGCCATTTTTAAAAGGCTGTTCAGCTTTTCCTGTGTAGTATTTCCTGTGCTGTCATTGTTAACGGTAATGGAGCTTAAATAAGCATTCACTTCCATAATGGGGTCGGGTGTGTGATTAGCGCTCCGCTCAAAATAATCAGCAGCACTTTTTTTATCTCCTCTTAGCGCATACATCTGTGCAATCAAATATTCCCATCTCGCTGATTCAAAGCGGTTGGTTGCATTGCCCAATGCCGCACTTAAATGAAAAGCTGCACTGTCCCATCTTTTTTGATTGTAGTATAAATAAGCGAGCGTTTCGTGCAACTGACCTTGCAAACGTTTTGGAAAGTTCGGATCGTGCTGCAAAACCTGCAGCAAGCCCTGCGCACGACTATCGTTGCCTGTTTCGATATTGGTTCTCGCCATCCACAAAAAATTGGCATTGCGCACAGGCTGCGTCATTATTGTTTTGTGAAGCACATCGGTTTTTTCTTTACTCGCAACACTAAATACGCCGTTATTGCCGCTTTCGTTGCTGCCGATGGGAATATCGTAGCCTTCATCTTTTGGTGCCCACGCATAATTAATAAACTGAAATGCAGTTAAGGCAGAATCGAAATTTTTACGGTAATAATAAGCTTTGCCCAGAAGGAAATAAAGATCGTCAATCCAATCGTTTCGCAGGTCGTGAAGCAACACGCCTGCCGTGCAATGGTAGATGACCGAATCAATTTCGCCCCTGCTTGCCGCTGTTGTATTTAAATCGTAGTTGTAAAAAGAAAGCAGCTTCGCATAATCGTCGTTGTGAACTGCTTTTGCGTTTGCAATTATATCATTCAAATGATTATTCGCATTAAAATAATAATTGTAATGCGTAACCATATCCTGGTACAAACGCTTGCCAAAACCGAACTTTTTTTGGTCGCTTTTTTCAGAAGCCAGTGTGCGGTCTTCATACTTTTTTGGCTTCTTCAGTTCCACCGTTGTACCGGGTTGAGCAGAAGAAAACAAACAACAAAAACAAGATATAATTATGAGTACACAATACTTCATTCAAAACAATTCTCGCATTATAAACTGAAAACGAGGTAAAAATATTTTAAAAGAAGATGATTGAGGAAAGATTTATTAGGCAAAACCAAAAATGAATAATGAACAAAAACAAAAAAAGCCATCAGCAAGATACGTTCTTCAAACAAACGAAGACATAATCACTGATAGCTTTGCAGATATAAACTGATGTTTGGTTTTACCGCTTTTTATTTCAGATACTGCCTGCTTATTTCATCATACATCTTCAACAACTCATTGGCTTTTCCGTTGTCATCAAATACTTTTTCCCATGTGCTTAACGGTTCCCATATAAATGTGCCTTTCCCATTCGCAACAGTAAAAGCAATGTCGTTCACTTCTTTTTTCAGTTGAGAATATTCAACCACTACAACATCTCTATTAAACTTTTTAGCGAGGTAATTGGTAGTGAACCGAAGATCGGCCAACGTACCATGCCACTTGGGATAATACGACAAACCAATCACATCAAACGGCACATTGCGGTTTTGCATTTTTGTATAAAACGCATCCGCTTCTTCATACTGACCACCCAAAGCAACGTGCAGCATGATGGGTGTTTTAGGAGCAATCGCTTTTACACCCCGAATACCTGCATACAGCAAGGCAGCCAAACTATCGGGATGTTGAATGCTTCCTTCAGGCCACACAATTCCATGATTGATTTCATTGCCTACCTGCACCATATCGGGCGCCGTATTTTGCGCTCCTAAAGCCAGCATTACTTTTTGTGTAAAACCAAAAACAGAATCTTTTAATTGCGTAAAATCGGCTTCTTTCCACGCCGATGGCTTGTATTGTTTTCCGGGATCAGCCCAGTAATCGCTGTAATGAAAATCGAGTAAAAACTTCATGCCTGCGGCTTTAATTCTTTTTGCCATTGCCAATGTATGTGGTAAATCGCAAAAGCCTTTTTGCGGCGAGTAACCGCTATCAGCCGCAGGGTTGTTAAAAATGCGCAACCGGATATAATTAAAGCCATGATGTTTTAAAATCTGTATCGCATCTTCTTCTTCTCCGCCATCTGAAAACTTCATTCCCTTAGCTTCCAGTTCAGGCAAAAAAGAAATGTCCGCACCAATTATTTTTCCGATTGGATTTGCTTCAAGTTTTGGTGTAGCAGGCATTACAGAATGCACCGCACTAACAACAGGAACAGTTGTAATATCAGTTCCACCAGTCCACAATCCATCAGCTTTGGCTTCAAATTTTATTTTATCGGGCGTTGTTCCGGCTTGTACAATCACCTGGCATTTACCGTTGAACAAACTGCGTTGCCAGTTGCCTTCTTCGCACTTGTCCCTTTCATGGCTGCTCGGGTCGCCATTGCCAACACCGATAATTTTTGCATCGCCGCTGATAGAAAAATGAATCAGATTATTAGCATCCGGCACTTCTCTGCCTTCCTTGTCAACGGCTGTGATGTTAATAACAACTGCATCTTTACCATCGGCTGTGATGGTGGTTTTATAAGGCGTTACTACCACTTCGGCGGCATCGCCGGTGGTTTCCACTTTTGATGTTATGGTTTTGCCCTTTTTATGAGCCACCGCTTCCAACGTTCCCTTTTCATACGGTACACTCCATTGCAAATGACCATTGCGCGGCGCCTCTTTTTTACCCAGGCTTTTTTTGTTCAAAAACAATTCAACGTCATCGGCATTGCTATATACCCACACATCAATGGGCTCTCCTTCTTTGCCTTTCCAATTCCAATGCGGAGCAATGTGCAGCACATCTTTATCGCTCCACCAGCTTTGATAATAGTAATAAATATTTTTAGGAAAACCACACATATCCATAATGCCAAAATGCGAGTTGATATTCGGCCACTGATAAGGCGTTGGCTCGCCGCGGTAATCGAAGCCAGTCCATGCAAAACTGCCGATGTTATAGTCTTGCGAAGCACACAAACTCCACCAATGCTCGGCCGTACTTGCCCACGATGGAGCAGTGATGTCTTCATCAGGTACATAAGCATTTACAGTATCTTTTTTATAAATGCCGCGCGTGGTAACGGTGCTTCCCTGTTCAGTGCCAATGATAGGCTGTAAAGGATGGTCTTTGTGGTAGGCTTCTACATTTTCAGGATGATAATTGAAACCGCGCACCGGTATCACTTCATTCACGCCAGGAAAATAATTGCCAACATTGGCAGCATAAGTGCTTGTTCGGGATGGGTCGAGCTCTTTTTGTTTTTGCACTAAAGTTTGCCCGATGCGTTTGCCAACATCAGTGGTTTGCACATAAAATTCTTCATTGCCGATACTCCACATAAAAACAGAAGGATGATTGCGGTCGCGCAGCAACAAATTTTCCCAATCACTCGCCCCCTCGTTGCCGCTATTGAATGAACGCGTTTCGTCTAACACCAACATGCCTAAACTATCGCAGGCATCCAGCAATTCAGGTGTTGGCGCGTTGTGCGAAGTTCGGTACGCATTCACTCCCATCTCTTTCAATAAATGAATGCGATAGTATTGCAACGCATCAGGCAACGCGCTGCCAACGCCAGCATGATCCTGGTGGTTGCAAACGCCTTTTATTTTTGTATAAATTCCGTTTACAAACAAGCCTTTTGTATTCACTTCAATGGTGCGAATACCCGTTTTTGTGCAAACAGAATCAAGGGTTTTATTACCTTGTTTTAGTAAGGTGATGACACGATACAAGTAAGGATCATCCACATTCCACAAATGCGGTTTTTGAAGGGTGGCTATTTGTTTGATTTTGATTGATGCACCGCCGCTTGTGATAACCGTTGCAGGCGTTGTTGCCGCTATTTTTTTACCATCATTTGTAGTAAGGTACGATTGCAACGTGCAGGTTTGGTTTTGCCCATATTTATCTTCAATGTCAGCTTCTATGTTTATTTGTGCTCCATTGGCGGAAACATCGCTGTGAACATATACACCTCCTCTCCTTTTCAGATGCAAATTGTTGTATTGGGCCAGCCATACATGGCGGTAAATGCCCGCGCCTTCGTAAAACCAGCCATCGTATTGGGTGGCATCAACGCGCACAGTGATCGTGTTGGGTTTTGTAAAAGAAATGAAATCGGTAATGTCATAAGCGGCACCCGTATAACCGCTTTCATGACCACCGCAATACACGCCATTTATCCACACTTTGCTGTCGCGAAAAATGCCATCAAAGTCCAGCACAAAACGCTGCCCTGAATCATTTTTATTTACACTAAATTGTTTTCTATACCAGCCAATGCTGTTTTCGGGAAACAAGCCGCCAACAGGCTTGTAGCCATGCCCCATTACATCGCCGTTCTTTGAATTTTGGAAAGGCAACGCTACTACCCAATCTTGCGGGAGATTCACCGTTTGCCAGGAAGAGTCTTTAAACCGAACATCTGTTGGTGTACTTTCTCCATTGCCGGTTTTAGAAAATATATTGGCTATACTGTAATCAAAATCTTTTGTAGGATCGGACGCATTACCGAGGTGAAATTTCCAACCCTCGTCTATGTTCGTTCGCTTTGGAAAAAGATTGCTTTGCGAATGAAGAAAAAAGGTGCAAAAACAAAGTACGGTAAAAAGAAGAGTCGTTTTCATCAACATGGGCAAAGCGTTTTCAAGAGTGAAGATAAAAGAAAACGAAAGTGCAATAGCCGGAATTTCGGTAAAAACAAACTTCATAGCAGCTTACGTTTTTCAAATGAGTAACCGGAATTGAGAAATGCTGAGATGGTTCAACAGAAGAGATAAAGTTTGTCGCACAGAGGAAAGAAGAAAACAGATAATGAAAAATAGTCTCTGTTCACTCTGTTTTTTCTGTGCGAGTTCTTTTTGCCGAGACACCGTTATTGCGATTACACACCCTCTATGATTTTGTATAAGGAAACTCATTTGAAAGTGGTATAAAAATGTTTGCTGCAATCGTTATAAATTGAGCCTGTATGTTAACGCTGACAGGGTTTAAAACCCTGTCAGCGTTATAAATTTAATGGTATTCTTTATCTTTAAAACGAATACTTGAAATTCATAAAATCCATTGCCGGCAAAGCATTGTTTGAGAAGTCGAACAAGGCACAATTTTCATACGAAGAGCCTGTGCCATAGCCGTCTTTCATGTTAGATGTTATCCACGCAGGCTCCCAATACATCACCCCTTTCCCACCGCCTTTAATAACAGCTTGCGTAAGGTCTTTCATAAAATTATACTGCCCATCTTTTGAAACTGTAAAACTTGCAAAAGCAGTATTTCCGGAGATAACATTGGTGTAATTGTCCGCATTCGCATTCGTCCACGGACAATCCGTTTCAACAATCATCACATCCTTTCCCCATTTTGTTTTTACCGAATTTATGGTTGATATAAGCTGGTCAAATGAAGTAACAGACGACCACACATAATAAAACGAAATGCCCAAAATATCAAAGTCGGTAACCTTTGCTGTGTTGATGATATTGCCTTCCCACCAATCGGCATTTTCGGGTTTGGCAACGTGCAAAATAATTTTGGGTTTGATGGAAGATGTGGCTGAAAAATCTCTTATGGCTTTGATGCCGCTGTTTAATAAGACACCAAAATTTGTCCAGTCGTTGTTTACAACTTGCCCAACAGGAAACAACATACCGCCGTTGGTTTCGTTGCCAATTTGCACCATTTCAGGTGTTAGGTTTTTGCTGGCTAATTCGTTCAACACACGAAGCGTATATTGATACACTGAATCGGATAATGTGTTTATATCCAGCCCTTGCCAGGCAGCCGGTGTTTGTTGGTGCGCAGGATCAGCCCATGTATCGCTGTAATGAAAATCGAGGTTCACCGCCATGCCTTGTTGTTTGGCGCGTTGTATTGTTTTTTCAACATCAGCCAAATCGCTGTACAATCTTCCGGCTAAAGTATCTGTCCACTGCGGATTGTACCAAAGCCTTACCCGCACTGTATTACAGCCATGCGTTTTAAAAATCAAAAACGGGTCTTCGATTCTGCCCGAATCTTTATACGTTCCTCCAAAATCTTCTATCTCATTCACATAAGATAAATCGGCACCCATAGCAAAGCCATTCCAGTTATAAAACGTTTTTGTTGAGGTTGAAGAAGTATCAACAGGCGTTGGTGTAACTGTTGTTCTACTATTGCTCTTCGAGCAGGCGAGAACAGAATACAGCAATACGGGCAAAACAAAAGATGTGTATTTCATGTTGAATTGATGATAAAAATTTAGGCAAAAACAAAAAGGATTGCCTTACAAAAAGCAACCCTTTTTTTATCATTTATTTTTTTATATTTTGGTAAGCGTACAAGTATAATTTGGTGCATGACTCAAATCGAGAACTACTTTGTAATTGCCCGATTGCGCCACACTTAAGTTGCCGCCACCATAACTCAATTTAGTTGGATCGCCGCCTAAGTTAATATCCCAGGCATCGTTTGCCCGAAACTTATAACTTCCCGAAGCGTTTAACGCAATAGAAGCAATCGTCCACGTATTGGTTGCCGCATCAAAAGAAAGCTCTGTGCTGGCATTCCAGCCTTGTGGTGTTGCATCACCTATAATGCCCCAACTTGTAGCCGTTGCACTCCAGGTAAGCGCAGTAGTGTTTGCCTGCAAACGATAAAATCCGGCAGCCGGTATGTTTAAATTGCCACCGCTTGTACTTAGTTTTCCTATACCGCCATCGCCATAGCCGGTGTGGTTCCAATCAGGTGCACTCGTCAGTTTGAAACCGCCAGTTGTGCTGATGTTTACATATCCATCGAATGTAGAGCCATCAGTTGAAGCCAACACCGGAGCAGTTGATGGGTTCCATCCCTGGTAATCTCCTGCTACATATAAATAAGCCAGCAAAACATTGGGTGAAACCTTAATGGTTTGCACATTGGAATAAGCGGTTTGTGCGCCATTAATGGTAGTAGCAACTCTAAAGTCAATAGCGCCGGTTGTGCCGTTTGCAATGCCAGTTTGCGCAGCATAATTGTTAAGGGCAACGCCGGTTAGCTCTAAAGAACTATCAGTGGTTGTACTGATGGTTTTAGGAGAAGAAAAATTATGTCCAGAAGTATCGTATTGCACTGCATAAGTAAGCTTGGCGCCATTGTAATTGGGCGCTTTCCATGTGAATGTTTCCAACACAGAATCTTTGTTTTGCAGTGAAATAGAAAAAGGCTGCACACCGCCGGAAGCTACAATTGA
Source organism: Ilyomonas sp. (assembly GCA_965277535.1). Classification (GTDB taxonomy): domain Bacteria; phylum Bacteroidota; class Bacteroidia; order Chitinophagales; family Chitinophagaceae; genus Ilyomonas. The sequence goes on from OZ255825.1 coordinate 1,236,583, forward strand.
AAACGGCATCGCATAAGGCGTTACCTGTACGGTAACAGTGTTGGATATTTTCTGATCATTATTGTTGGGATAAGAAGCCAACACGCGAACATCAACACTGCGTGAAGCACCAAAGCCATATCCAAAATTGGTTACGAGAATGTTGTTCAAATCCTGTGCAGTGAACGATGCACTTAAGGTGCCGGTTACATTTTTACTTATTGCTGTTACAAAGTTTCCGCCAGTGGTATCTATTTGCAGCACATACTTCGCTGTTGTTGAATCTATAGAAAATTGCGGGCTTGACCACGAAAACGTAACCGCTGTGTTGGCAGAATCGGCCGCAGCCGGTGCTACCGTTGTGGTTGAACTGCTTAACGTAATGGCAGAGCCTGATTTATAAAATGGCAGCTTTCCTTCTTTTTGGCAGGCGGTTATCAGCAAACCAAAAAGAGAGAAAAACAAAATGAGTTTTGAAATTGATTTCATACGATTTGTTTTTGCAAAAATTTTATTGTGCTACTACTGTAAATTTCCCCGTTTGAAAATTGACGGTTATTTTGTAAGTGCCAGAGGCAGAAGGTCCCGGAAAATTGTCCTTTAAATCAAGACCAAAATCGCCGCCGCTGTTAAGCCCGCTTACTGTTTTATCTTTTACGGCATATTTGTGCGTCCAGTCTCCGTTTACTGGTATCAGTAAATATTCCTGCCCTCCGATTAGAGGTATGGTTATTTGGTAAAGCGTTTGGGTTACCTGTGTAAATTGTTGAGAAGGCACAGATACTGGATTGTTCCATCCACCAGCCGTAGCACTGCCTACCAAAAATAACTGACCTGATGCCGGTGGCGGTACTTTGGGAGGAATGGCATACGGCGTGCTTATAAGTTGTACAGTGTTGGATACAAGTTGCGCAGAGTTATTGGTAAGATTCGATACCACGCGCATATAAAGCGTATAAGTAACATTGGTATCCAACACCAGTTGATTGAGCATAATGTCGTTGAGGTCTTCTACCAAAATACTATACTGTAAATCCTTACTAACGGTAATTACTTTTTTATTTGCGCTTGAAAAATCAGAGACTGTATCTATCTGCAAATTATAACTTACATCCAGTGAGTTAACGCCTGTATTGAATTGATAATTTGGGTTCGTCCATGCCAATGATACAGCCACCTGGCCTGTATCGGCGTACTTAACCTGCGCACCTGCAGCCACACTTAGTTGTGGTGCTGTTCCTCCTTCGAAAATAACTCGCTGCTCGTCTTTTTTACATGCACTAACGCACAAAAGCATGAGCCATGCTACTATAGAAAATTGATAAATTGTTTTCATGATAAATTATTTTAGCAAAAACAAATGAGGTTAATATCCCGGGTTTTGAATAAGGTTTGTATTAGCAATTAAATCGGTAGAAGGAATAGGAAACACTGTCAGGTTGCTGCTAACACTGGTGCCATCCATTACACCACCTTTCCACTGCCACAAATAGTTAGCACCTGTGTATTTGCCAAAGCGTATCAGGTCGGTTCTTCTGTATGCTTCCCAATACAGTTCGCGCCCGCGTTCAGCAAGAATATCATCCAGTGTGATGCTGGCAACATTGCCACTTGTACCCTTATAAGCCCTTGTACGCACTACATTGTAAGCGGCTGTTGCACCGGCGGCATCTCCACCGCGCAGTAAGGCTTCGGCATAAGTTAAATAAATTTCACCCAAACGAAAAAGAGGAAAATCTATCGAGCAAAACACACCTGCATTGGCAGGAATACTGCTATCCGAATTAACATTGCGGAATTTGGTAATCCGCAATCCCTGTGTAAACTGGTTAATGGCAGCGATGGTTTTTACATCGCCATAAAACATGGCTCTTGTATCGGTGCTGCCGCTTATATCAGAAAACAAAGCCGGTAAAGAAGGCTTGGCTCTGTTGCCGCCCCATCCGCCCGAAGGCACACCAAATGATGCTACATTCATATCGCTATTGATATCTCCATTTACAATAAATGTTGTGCCTCCATAATTCTGTGTGTTGGCCCCATCATAGTTGATGGATAAGATCACTTCAGGATTGTTGACATTATTATCTGCCAAAAACAAATTCTTATACTTTGTTTCGAGTTGATAGCCTGCATCAATTACCTTTTTTGCATACGTGGCTGCATCAGTATAACGCGCTGTTCCGGTATATACTTCTGCATTTAAGTACAAACGTGCAAGCAATGACCACTCTGCAGCTTTATCGGCTCTGCCATATTCATTGGTGCGTGCGTCGGCAAGGTCAGGTTCAATCGCTTTTAATTCCGATTCTATATAAGCAAACAAATCGGCTCTTTTAATTTGCTTTGGCAAATAAGTACCAACGCCATTGGCTTCTGTAACAAAAGGCGGATTAGCGAATAAATCCATCAGCACCCAATATTGATACGCCCGCAAAAAACGGGCTTCAGCAGCAAACTGGCGGACGGTAGTTGTGTCGGAACCCTTGATGCCATGCGAGGCAGCAGCCGAAGCAGTTGCTGTACGAATGAAAGAATTGGCCACTGCAATCTGATAAAAACTACGATAATACAAACCCGTTAGGATGGCATCGTTGGCCGACCAGTTCATGGTATTCAACTCTTGTATAGCGCCGTTGGCATCTGTAGTCCAAGCACATATTGCTTCGTCAGAAGCCAGTTCCTGCACATTCCAATACATGCGGATAAAATCAGAAAGTCCCGCATCAATGCCAGCCAAATCGGTAGCCCCGGGGCCGGTTGTGCCTGTTAATGCAAACGCTCCATATACTTTGGCAAGCGATTGTTTATAACCGCCAACTGAATTGTAAACACTATCAGCGTAAATGCCGTTAATAGGCTTTCTGTCTAAATTTTTTGAGCAAGAATTGAGCAAAAACAAACCAGCCATTCCTATCAAAAAAGAAATTATTTTATGGTTCATACAAACAAAAGTTTAGAGATTAAAAAGTAAGATTTGCGCTAAGTGTATAAATGCGCGGACGTGGATAAATTACATTGTCAACACCACTGTACACTTCGGGATCAATGCCCGGATATTTGGTAACGGTAAATACATTCTGGCAGTAAGCGCCCAATGCCAACCTTGCTTTTTTATTGATGATATTTCCTACATTATAGCTTAGGCCAAGATTGTCCATTTTTAGAAATGATGCGTTGTAAATGTAATAATCCGACTGGCGCTGATATGTTGCGAAACCTGCGTCCAGCGAAGCTTTGGGAACATTTTGAATAAAATTGTTCGGGCTGATAATAGTGGCCGTACTGCCATTGCTAGAAAATACCTGGTTATATAAATAATTTCCGATGCTGGCACGAAGCACTGTGCTCAGGCTCCATTGTTTATAGGAAACTGAAGTAGAGAAGCCCATTTTAAAAGGTGCGAACGGACTTTTATAACGGTATAAATCTTTACTGTTTACAACACCATCCCGGTTCAAATCGGCATACAAACCTTCAATAGGTTTTCCATTAGCATCGTACACTTGTTTATATACATAAAAGGCAAATGGTGTGTAGCCAACCGAATTGATTTGTACCTGCGTGTTCTGTACATCAACACCAGGACCTGTAAGATTGCCAACGAACGTAGAATCTTTAGCTTTGGTAAGCTTCGTTATTTTACGCTCGGTGTAAGAAAAATTATAAGAAAAGCTCCAGCTGAAGTTTTTGTTTTGCACGGGTGTTGCATTCAAGGTTACTTCAATGCCTTTACTGTTCATATCACCCACATTATCGGTAATGATATTAGTAAAATTGGTGCCTGCCGCAAGGTTCAGCGAGTTTAATAAATTGGTTGTTTTCCTTGTGTAAACATCCACTGTTGCAGAGAGCCGGTTTTTTAACAATCCAATATCAATGCCTGCGTTGTAAGCATCTGTTTGTTCCCATTTTATATCGCTCACATAAGCTGCCGGTGTGTAAGGCGTATAAAATGTATTGCCAAACTGATATTGCGAAGTGGCAGATGCCATATAATAAGCAGGCAGGTAAGAATAGTTGGCAATGCCTTCCTGCTGGCCTGTTACACCATAGCTCAAACGCAGTTTTAAATCAGATATAGCTCTTACATTTTTCAGGAAATTTTCCTGGTTGATACGCCAAGTAACCGCACCGGAAGGAAACACACCCCATCTTACACCAGGCGCAAAACGAGAGGAACCATCCGTACGAATAGAACCCGATAAAATGTACTTGTTAGCATACGTATAAATCAAACGACCATAATAAGAGATCAGCGTATTTTGTTCAATATCGGTTGGATACGTTGGCTTTGAAGAAGGCACTGTATCGCTGTTTAAAAAGTATGAATAATAATTGAACGTTTTGGGTTTGTTATCGTAATAACCATAACCTGCAACTGCATTGATATTGCTTCTGATTGACTTGATATCTTTTACATAATTCAAATAAAATTCACCAACCGTATTTACTGTGGTTTGTTTGTATTGAGAAGTAGTTCCGCGATACGAATAGCTGCTATTGCTTTGCCTTGAACTATCAACCAAAACATTGCCATGACCATCAGAAACATCATAACCCAAATTCAAATTGGCATGTAAATCGGGAAGAAAATGAAATTTATAATCAAACTGAATATTACCAAAACTGCGGCTTACATAGCCTTTGCTGTAATACTGGTTTAATAAACCAACCGGGTTTGCAGTAGCGTTTGGGTTGTAAGTGCCGCCTGTTTGCAACCACTCGTAATAACTGTCTTTGCTGTTATAAACCGGTTGTGTCGGGTCGAAAGCAATGGCACTGCCAATAGCCGACTGGTTGGCAAAACGGTCTTTCGATAAAGTACCTTTTAGATTTACATCAATTTTTAAATGGTTGTCGAACAGCATTGGCGTAAGGTTCACACTAAAGGTTCCGCGTTGCAACAAATCGGTTTTTAAAGTGCCTTGTTGCGTAAGAAAACCCAGCGATACACGATAAGGCAAATTCTTCACCGCACCGGAGATGCTGAGGTTATTATCCGATGTGAGTGCATTTTGATAGATTTGTTTTTGCCAGTCTGTATTGGCAGTCCCTAACAAAGCTTTTTGCACTGCTGTAGCGCCATTCGCAGGGTTATTTACAAAAGCGCGCATTTCATCGCCGTTCAGCACCTTGATTTCTTTTGCAAGAGTTGAAACTGACAAGTTCGTAGCAAAATTAATTTGCGGTTTACCTCTGCGTCCACGTTTGGTGGTTATGATAATAACGCCGTTAGATGCGCGTGAACCATAAATGGCGGTTGAAGCCGCATCTTTCAAAACGGTCATAGTTTCAATATCATTCGGATTGATAAGCGCCAACTGGTTAGAAGCACCTGCAATTCCATTAGGACTTAAAGGAATGCCATCCACAATAATTAAAGGATCGTTGCTGGCATTTAACGATGCACCTTCTCGAATGCGAATTACGCTACCAGCGCCGGGTGCGCCGCCATTGGAAGTAACAGAAACACCCGCCACTTTACCCGCAATCAATTGGTCGGGCGAAGTGATGGTTCCCTTTTGAAAATCTTTGGTGGTAACGGTTGAAATAGCGCCCGTTACGTCTTTGCGCTGTTGCGTTCCATAGCCAATCACCACTACATCCGCCAATGAAGAAATAATGGGCGTTAATTGCGCATTCACCACATCGCCGGTAATGGGAACTTCAAGCGAGCCATAATTAATTGATGTAAAAACAAGTGTTGCTGCACTTGCCGGAGCATGTAGCGAAAACGTTCCGTCCTGCTTCGTTTGCGTACCAATTGTGGTTCCTTTTACCAGTACCGATACATTGGCCAATGCACGGTCTGCGGTATCGGTAACCGCGCCTGTAATGGTTCGGGTTTGTGCTTTGGCAGGCATCACAAAACTGCATGCTACACCCATTAGAAAAGTTGCAAGCCAGGGTAGCTTTTTAAGATTCATCATGTGCGTTGTTTTTATAAAAATTTGAGGTAATTGGTAGCAAATAACTTTTGTTTTTGCGCCTTTTTCAAAGCGAAAGTTGACATTGAAAAATGAAGAAATCGGCAATCGTTATCAAGCAACCGTTTCATTTTTTACAAATGTGTATGTTTCACACAATACCCAAAAAAATTTTCTGCTTTTTCTTTTTTAAGACAAATAATTTTACTGAATGGCTGCAAGAACTTAGGATTTGCAATCAGCGAAAATTTGTTTTGTATTATCAAATGTATGTGATGGAATAAGGGAGACATAAGCTCCGTTGGAGCAATCTATTAGTAGCGGAAAGAAAGCACCAAGAGTTGCTAAACTCTGTTAGATGCGAGCATTCTAAAGTTATTAAGGATTTCTGAAGTCATCAAGGATGGTCAGATAAAAGTGAAGAACCGTAGGTTCGGTTCATTTTGTAACAACGGATTTGGCTCCGTTGATGAATGAAGATAAGTGCGGACAAAAGAGTGCCGTAGGCACGACGCATACTGTCTTTGCTAGAACGCCAGCTGATATTGATTGATCATGCAATAACATGTGCCGAACCTACGGTTCTCTTTACACCCCTTGTTACACCTTCTCCAACGGATTAAAATCCGTTGTTACAAAATGAACCGAACCTACGGTTCTTGCCACTCGCTTGTTTGATAACTTCTCAAAGCCCGTATTTATAAAGGTTCGGAGCTTTTTGTTGCTATCATCACGCAGCTCCGATGGAGCGAGGTTTGTTTTTGCACCTATTTTTCTTTTCTACAAACACGTAACTCCTGCGAAGTATTAACCCACTGCACTCATCTTAGATGCTAAAATGCTACCCAAAAGCTCTTTTGTTCTATCACTATTTTTTAGATATTTCAAAAAATGTACAAAAACAAATACACGTAGAGCTTTGCTTTTCAACGATTAGAGCAAAGAACTTCGATTTATTTTTATTAAGGCAATTTTAAATGTGTGCAAACTACATTTTGTTATCTTGCGCCACCTTTTTAGTGCACCAAAAACAGAATTATGAATTTTAGACAGTTTGAAGTTCCCTATACCATTGACGAGCGTTACACCAAAAAAGTTGCTTACTTCTCGATGGAATTTGCCATACATCAGTCCTTAAAAATTTACAGCGGTGGCTTGGGCTTTTTAGCCGGTTCGCACATGCGAAGCGCTAACGAATTAGGGCAAAATTTAATTGGCATCGGTATTTTGTGGAAGTACGGGTATTACGACCAGGCACGCAACCAGGATCAAACCCTGCAGGTAACGTGGATGGAAAAAATGTATAGCTTTTTGGAAGATACGGGCATCAAATACCAGATTTTAATTCACGATACGCCGGTATGGATAAAAGCCTGGTATCTCGACCCAAAAACGTTCAACAGCGCGCCGATGTTTTTCTTAAGCACCGATTTGCCGGAAAACGATTATGTATCGCAAACTATCAGTCATCGCTTGTACGATGCGAACGTTGCCACCAAAGTAGCGCAGTTTATTTTGCTGGGCGTGGGCGGTGCCAAGCTGGTTGATGAGCTAGGTTTCAACCCCGAAGTGTATCATTTAAACGAAGCGCATGGCTTATCGGCTGCTTTTTATTTGCTGAATAAATTTAAAAGCTTAGATACACTAAAGCAACATCTGATATTTACAACACATACGCCCGAAGAAGCAGGAAACGAAAAGCATGATTTGTATTTGTGCCATAAAATGAGTTATTTCTGTGGCTTAAGCATTGATGAAGTGCGCAAAATAACCGGCACCTATGACGATCAGTTTAATCATTCCCTCGCGGCTTTGCGCTTTGCCCGTTTGGCCAATGGCGTATCAAAGCTGCACGGTGAAGTTGCCCGCGAAATGTGGAGTAAGTACGATAATATTTGCCCGATTATTTCTATCACGAACGCACAGAATTACAGGTTTTGGGCAGACAAGCAATTGTATCGTTTTGCCGAAGAGCATGACGATGCAGGCTTTGATGACAGAAAAGTATATTTAAAAAAACGTGCGTTTGATATTGTTTCCGACCAAACCGGAAAATTGTTTGATCCCAATGTGCTGACCATTGTGTGGGCACGCCGTTTTGCAGGTTACAAACGCGCCGATTTTTTGACCCAGGACAGAGATCGTTTTAATAAACTGATGGCGAGCACAGAATATCCGGTTCAAATCATCTGGGCAGGCAAGCCTTATCCGCTCGATTATTCAGCCATTTCCACTTTTAATAGTCTGGTTCAACTGAGCAAAGGCTATAAAAATGTTGCAGTGCTGGTTGGTTACGAACTGGCATTGAGTAAAAGAATGAAACAAGGTGCCGACCTTTGGTTGAACAACCCGCGGGTGCCACGCGAAGCATCGGGTACAAGTGGCATGACGGCAGCTATGAACGGAGCTGTAAACTTTTCAACTGATGATGGCTGGATTCCGGAATTTATTGACCAGGGGCACAATGGTTTTGTAGTACCCAAAGCCGATTATAAAAACATGCACGTTTTGGAGCAGGACAAATACGATTTGGACACCATTTATGACATGCTCGAAAACCAGATATTGCCGATGTATTATAAAAACAAAGACACCTGGCGGCAGATTATTAAAAACGGTATGCGCGATGTCCGTTTTCAATTCGACAGCAACCGCATGGCGAATGAATATTATGAGTTGATGTACAACAAAGAGCAATAAAATTCCGGTAAAAACAAAAGCCTTCTCAAAGCTGTTTTGGGAAGGCTTTTGTTTTTACCGGAATTGTTTAGATTTTAAAAAGACAGCTAAGTTTTGAAGGCTTATCTGTCTTTGTTTTTATACAAATTCCTTAGCGTCTCTGTGGTTATGTATAGCAATCGCTTATAAGCTCAATTCTTTTCAGAACGTTGAAGAGTGCGACGCAACGGAAGATCAATTGGAATACAAACGTTCGGTACACAAAACTGTATTTTGTATTCTTTATTTTATTCACTGCTTACTGTTCGCTTTTAATGATAAAAACAAAGCGTGATAAAAATTGAGCAAAAACAAAAAACCCGCCTTGCGACGGGTAAAACCTATTATAAAAAACAATTTTCTGTAATTAATTGTACACTTTTACCTGGTAAACATAATCAGATACGCGCTTGATTTGCTGTTCTCTGTCAAGCTTTTTCAAAGCTGATGTTTGCGGCATTTTGATGCTTTGATAGGATGTATCTTCTTTTTTCAAATCGTTTAGCATGTCGTAAATACCGTTTGATTTTACCGCAAAAACAACACCTTCTGCACCGGCTTCACGGGCACTTAAAATACCAACCACTTCACCGTTTTTATTCAGTACCGGACCGCCGGAGTTACCAGGGTTGGCAGGCAATGAAATTTGCAGGCTTGAAGTATCGTCATTCAGTCCGGAAATGGCGCTGATGTAGCCGGAGTTGTAAACAATTACATCACGTGGATAACCCAATGTATAAACATCGGAGCCTAAATTAAAGGAGCTATGCTTGAACGAATAAGGCAAAGAAGCTATCGGCTTGAAAGCTTTATCATCTATTTTCAAAAGAGCCAAATCACGGTCAGCGTCAATATATGCGATGGTAGCAGTAAGGTCTTCGCCATTGTTATTCACCACTACGCCTTTGCCTTTTAAAACGTGTGCGTTGGTAATTAAATAGCCTCTGCCATCAATTAAAAAACCTGTGCCGCCGGTTGTATAAGTATGCGCAGCAGGTACATTTTGATTCTTTTTAATTTCGGCATTTAATACATTAGTCTTCTTTTCCAGCACATTGATTTTGCGACTTAATTCCTGCACATCACTTTTAGTAAGTGTAGTAGGAGAAAGCTGCGAAATAAGAAGACTAATAAACAATGCTGTAATGCCGGCAATGGAAGCAGCAATGGCAGTAACGCGTTTGTATTTCGTCCATAACTGAAGCACTTTTCCTTTCGCAGGAACCTCTGTGCCTTCGTTTATATCGCCTTTTTCCACTAAATTGTCGTGAATGTTGTTGAGTGTATGCATCAGGTTTTTCTGATCGGCATACATACCCATTTGCTGCAAAAACAAACGGTGCTCCACTACCATCTGGTCAATTTCAGGAGTATTTTTACGAAGCTGCTGAAAGTATTTTTTTTCTTCCGGAAGCATCGTACCGTTAAGGTATCGTTCAATACTATCTAATAATTGCATATCTTCCATTACTCACCTATATTATATTGGGCAAAAAATAATTTTTTAAGTCGCATCAGGCATTTGTATTTCTGCGTTTTTGCATTGTCGGCATTGGTATAACCAAAGTCAGCAGCAATTTCATGCATTCCCTTCTTCTGCAAATAGAACGATTCTAATAAACTTTTACAAGGCTCGCCAAGACTGTTTAAAGCCCGGTCCATCATTGCAAAATCGGCGTTCTTTTTTTCGTGTACCTCTATATCCTCTTCTACAGCTACCGTTTCTTCAAAATTTTCAGGTTGAGCCACATATCTGCCCATTTGCTGAAGCCGCTTTAACCAAAGGCGCCGGCAAACCGAATACAGATACGTTTTAATCTGGCTCGTGAGCACAAATGAATCGCTTTTGGCTTTATCGTAAAGCGTAATCATCGCTTCCTGAAAAATATCTCTTGCCTCGTCGTACGAGCCATTGTTGTTAATAATAAAAGCCTGAACCATTTTAAAGTTCTCTTTATAAATGGCTTCGATGACTTTTGAATCGTTGTTGGCTAACCCGCGTAAGAGAAGCTGTTCATTAACTTCAGGTTTCACTCGCTGATGTAATTTTTAATACTGTTGGGCGATAAAAGTAACCCAAATGCGGCGCAAAAACTTTTTTCAAAAATATTTTGAAAACAAGGGTTACTTCTTTCCGGTTGGCGTATAAATATCAAATTCACTTACACAAAAACATTCACAACAATGAAAAAGCTTTTATTGGTTTTAGCAATCGGCGCTTTTGCAGCCTGCGGTTCTGGTACTGGAGATACTACAACAAGAGATTCTTCTTCAACATCAACAATGTCTGCTGATAGCAACACTACTGTAGCACCTGCAATGCCTAACGCTACAACCCGAGATTCTTCTATGAAGATGACTGATAGTACTTCAACGAAGATGAAGAAAGATTCAACTAAGATGTAATTTTCAGAGTTATTCGTTTGCGGTTAACCGCTTGCCAACCAGAGTAACTCGATAACTTTTTTATATGGCAAGCAATCGTTAGAGGCCGTCCTTATTCTTAAGGAGGGCTTTTTTCTTTTTAATGGTTACTGGTTAATAGGGGAGATTGCAAAAATCAATTTTCAATTCAAAATCTTCATTCTCTTCCGCTCGCCAAGCCACTGGCAAGTAAGCCGATGATTAATCCAACAATCAAACCTGCCCTAACATTTTTTATTGCAAAACCAATAGCAATGCCGAGTATCACCAAAAACCAAATGCTTACTTCTCTCCTCTTTATTTTCATTTCTTCAGCTATTTGTTTTTAGGCAACGCAATGAGGTTTGCCAGCAATCGGTAAGCACCTGCGTTACCAGCAGGTAATTCTCTGAAAAAAACAAGTCCGGTGTAAACAAAATTGCCCTTTCCATACGGAGCGATAATCAGGCTGCCATTGCTTTCCGGCTCGTTAGGGTCGTGCATACCAATGGGAGCTGCATAATGTGCATCAAAGTTTTGCGCCTGGTAAATGCTTCGCTCCTGTATCCAGTTCAAAAAGTCTTTATCGGTTATTTTATTAGGATAATTGAACGCTTCATTATTGGGCAAAAGCAAATGCACATCAGCCGTTTCGTCGGTTACACGTGTGCGACTGATACTGAAAGGGTAAGGTCCGATATTTTGTGTTACCACATCCTGCTGATTGTATTGCACAATGTAATTGCCTCCTGCTTTAATGTAGTTCATCAGCACATCGTATTTCGCAGGCAACCAGTTGAACAAATTGTAAGCGCGAATGCCCGAAATCACCGCATCAAACTGCGCAAGATTAGCTGGCGTAACGTCGTTTTCGCCAAGCAATTTTACATTGTAACCCATTTGCTGTAAAGCCTGCGGCACTTTATCACCGGCACCGGTAATGTAACCAATGTTCTTACCAACGGTTTTTGTTTCCTCAGTAACTACCCGAATATTGTCTTTGAAATTATAATTGATGTCGGGAATATGGTCGTAGTGAATGGTGCGCAGGTAGTTCGTATAGCTTAATGTTGTACCATTTCTTTTTACGTCAACCGATACCTGGATATTGCTATCCAGTTTGCTGTTGAAAATCGTTTTTATATCACTCGAAAAAAGGTATTGCTTGCCCACTTCCGCATTGATGATCGTATCTTTTGAAAAAATAATTTTGTCTTTTTGTTTTGCCTCAATTATAACCGGCAGTTGTGGAACATTGATGTTGGATTGCAATGTAATTTTCAACTGGGGTTCGGGCGCTTTACCCTCTTGCGGTTTTACATTGACCAAAGCAATGCCCGGCGTGGCAGAAATGACAAACGGAGTAATGACATGCACCGGCTCATACACTTCGCCTTTAATAGGATCGGCGTACTTGTACATTACCGGCCTGACGTAATGAAGCATTGTAGTATCAATGCTTACAGTGAATGTTGCACTATAATCGGCATCGTTCTCTGGTTTGCCAATCAGTAATTGATTATTGATGATAAAACTGCCTTGCAAATGCGGGTTTTGCAACCAATACGGTTGATACAAAGGCTTATCTCTTCGAACCGGAAAAGCGGTATTAACAATAACATTTTTATTAGTTGATAGTACTTGATTGACAGCAGTATCATAATTATCCAACTCAACCTCCTGTAGTTTGGTTTTGCCGTTATTTCTTTTGTTGATGGAGAAAGAAACCGCCATTGTATCGCCGGTGATGGCATAATGTTGATTAGTAGTGGCTTCCATAAATAACCCTTCACATTCAGCAATAATGTTTTTTACTTCATTCAACTTCCTGTTTCCCCAATAATTGCCAGGATGAGTTAAATTAAAATTCTGCAAAGTATTGTAAAGCTTCACCAAACTGTCAACACTGTTTTCGGGGTGTTCAAAGTTGTAATGACTAATAATGTCATCAATCATTGCCTGAAAATAATTTCCTCCCGAAATACGCTGCCACGTTGTATTTACGCCATCCATTACATCGTGCGAAGCTGGTGAGCCATTGGTTAGCGAAAAATATTCGGTGGCTTGTCCGCGCTGCTTTAAAGAGCCGAAACCCTGGCTTTTGTGCTGGCTTCGACTTTCGGCGGCAATCTCGCCATAACCCTTGCCTAGCAAAGGATTGAACGCGCCAATATCCATCGTCAATTGCGTGGACGATGTCGTATTGTTGCCACCGAAATTATAAGTATTCCAAAAGATGCGTTTTGCCTGCCAAGGCTTCACACCATACTTGAATTGCTCTTTGAACTTTGTGCTGTCGGCCGCAGTCGTAAACGCTTCTGCAGCTAAAATAGAAGACGCCCAATGATGTCCATGACCGGCGCGTTCATCCGGCGGAAAACGAGTGATGATAACATCGGGCTGAAACAGCCTGATTACCCAAACCACATCGCTCAACATTTTATCATGATCCCATATTCTAAGAGCTTCGGTTGCATTTTTGCTAAAGCCAAAATCGTAAGCCGTTCCAAAGAATTGTTCGGCACCATCAATGCGGCGGGCAGATAATAATTCCTGTGTGCGAATCAAACCCAATTCTATGCCTTGTTCATCGCCAATTAAATTTTGCCCCCCATCACCGCGCGTAAGGCTCATATATCCGGTGCGGTATAATTTTTCTTTTGAAAAATAAGCCAGCAACCGCGTGTTTTCGTCATCAGGATGTGCAGCAATATAAAGCACGCTACCCAATACGTTCAGCTTTTTGATTTGCAGGAAAATATCAGCACTGTTGGGTGCTGCCGGTGCCTGAGAATAACTTTGAAGAGAAACAAAAGCGAAGATTAAAAAAGTGATAGATACTTTATACATGATAAGTAAGGTAGTGCTTGTTTTTAAGGCATCAAACTTAGTTATTAATCTTAAACTGTACGACGGATACACTTTTCTTATTTCGCTTCTCTTTAATTATTTTGTAGTTTGCTTATATCTTGTAAGGCTTTTGTAATTTTGATTTACAAATACTGTGTTAACGATTCATCAACGCTTAATAAAATTATAAAATCTATCAATTTGGTTTCTTATTTAAACATTCAAAACAAACAGCTATCCAATCAGAGGGTTTTTAATTTTACGTTTAAAATTCCCTCTGTATGCAATTAGATGACCAGGAATTGTTGCGCCAGTTTCGGCAGGCAGAAACAAAAGAAAGGGCATTTTCAGCAATTATAAAAAAGTACCAGGAAAAGCTGTACTGGCATATCAGGCGCATGGTTGTTACGCATGATGATGCGAATGATGTGCTGCAAAATATGTTTATCAAAGTATGGAATGCGCTGGATAATTTTAGGGAAGACAGTCAGCTTTACACCTGGTTGTATCGCATCGCTACCAACGAATCGCTTACTTTTCTGCAACAGCAGAAAAAGCGGGCATCAGTAAGTTTAAGTGACGTAGAAAGCGGTTTATCAAACAAAATAAAAGCGGATGAAGGTTTTGATGCCAACAAGCTGGAATGGAAGCTACAGGTTGCCATTCAAACTTTGCCTGACAAACAAAGGGCAGTATTTAACCTTCGCTATTATGATGAAATGCCTTACGAAGAAATGAGCCGTGTGCTGGAAACAAGTGAGGGTGCTTTAAAAGCCAGCTATCATCATGCAGTGAAAAAAATAAGTGAATACATAAAAAACCATTAAACCGAAGTTTAAGTTTAAGGTCATAAATTGTTCTTAAAACGAATTTGATAAAAATGTAATTATGGAACCGATAGAATTGCCCGATGAACTGGTGAACATCAGGCACACTAACATATACAAAACACCAGACGGTTATTTTACCAATCTGGCGGACGAGATTATGGGCAAGATATATGTGCCTATATCTTCTAAGACACCTATGTCGGAACCGCCTGCCAATTATTTTGCCGATTTAGCCGACGCTATTCTGCATAAAATAAAAAGTAAAGAAGCCGTTGCACATACTGAAGTTGAAAAAGAATTGCACCACATTGAGCCGTTGCTAACCAGTATTCCAAAAACCAACGTATATACCGTACCAGAAGGCTATTTTGATAATTTTACAGTTGCTGTGGGAGTAAAAAAGCCTGCACGTATTATACGGATGCGCCGTTCTTCCAAATGGTTTACATCGGCGGCAGCAGCGGTAGTAACCGGTGTAATTGCAGTGAGTATTATTTTTTCGGCAAGAGATAACAGCAGTACTATTGCAAGCGGAAGTAGTTATTCTCAAACGCTATCAAAGGTGTCAGACAAGGAAATATCAAATTATTTATTGACTACCTCGCCCGAACCGGATGCAACGTTAAATTTGCTGGAAGATAACACTCCATCCAGCGATGGCAATTTGAAATCGCTGTTGAACAACGTAAGTGATAATGAACTACATAATTATTTGAGCCAAAATGATGACGTGCGATGAAAAATAAATTAAAGGGTTTTAAAATCGCATTAAATGTGAGCAAAACTTTATTTCTGCTGTTTTTTTTACTGTTACATGGTTATTTTTGTGCTGCGCAAGACAATAATGAGGAAACAGGAAAAAATTTAGAAGCCGTACGAACTGCTTTTATAACCAATCATCTGAAATTATCGCCACAAGAAGCGCAAAAATTCTGGCCTGTTTACAACAACTATATTCAGGAAATAAAGAAAGCAAGAAAGGATTATCCGAACGATGTGGTGGCGCAGCAGGAAGCTATTGTAAACGTGAGAAAAAAATACAAAACTGAATTTAAAAATATAGTGGGCAGCGACGAAAGGGTAAATAAAACTTATACAGCAGAGGGCGAGTTTAGAAATATGCTACGCGGTGAATGGGGAAAGCGACATGCGAACGGAAACAAAGGGCGGTAGCAACAAAGTAGAAATTGCCTCTACAAAATTTACTTAATTTGGTGTTTTTCATAGGTTAGCAACGGCCAGCTCTCTTTAGGGCAGGCCTTTTTTGTTTTTGCAGTATTTCTTTACATAAGACAATTGAAATGCTATAAATAAAAAGAGCTTTCACATACAACATGCGAAAGCTCTTTATCTGTAAAGAATTAATCACCTTATTTTTCAGCCAAAAAGTCTTTCACTTTATCCTTGTGCACAATGGCTTCTTTAAAAGTGTAAGCGCCGGATTTAGGGCTACGCACAGCCTTAATTACTTTTGTCCAGTTTTTTGCATCGGCGGCTGACTTCTGGTCTTTTGTTTTAATAGCGGTTTTTGCTGCTTTTGCCATGACTATTTAATTTCTTTATGAACTGTTACTTTTTTTAAATTTGGATTGTATTTTTTCAATTCAATACGTTCCGGCGTGTTCTTTTTGTTTTTGGTAGTAATGTAGCGGCTAGTGCCCGGAACGGAAGTTGTTTTTTGTTCCGTACATTCCAAAATCACCTGAACGCGGTTGCCTTTCTTTGCCATTGTAGCCCAATTTTATAACGATGATAATTTAAATTTTTGTTCCCTGTGCACGCAATTCTTTCACCACAGCCAACAAGCCATTTTTATTAATGGTGCGGATGGCATCGGTACTTACTTTCATTGTAATCCAGCGGTCTTCTTCTGCAAAATAAAAACGCTTCGTTTGCAGATTCGGTAAAAAACGGCGCTTGGTTTTAATGTTGGAATGCGACACCGTGTGTCCAACCATTGGTTTCTTACCTGTTACCAAACATACTCTTGCCATGACTGTATTTTTTTCGGACGGCAAAGGTAGCCAAACGAACGTATTTTCCAAACTTATTTCGTTGTTAATCTCTTGTTTTTATTTTATGAGTGGTGAACGAAACGCATTGACTATTCCACTACTCACTTTGCACGATAGATTGTGCTAAGTTGTTAAGTTATAGAAGAAGGTTCCGAACCTTTTCACTCACGATCGATTGCACTAAATTATAAATCACTTTCGTAAACGCCTGCCAGCTATACTCTTGTTTTTGCTGTTTTAATTGGGGTAAAAAATAATCTTCTCCTAACTGGTACAGTTCTTCAATTTTATCAGCAATGTCTTTTGCGTTGGGTTCGGCAACCAAACCCACCTTTTGGTTTTGCACCATTTGTGGAAGCCCGCCAACATCTGTTACCAGCATTGGTTTTTCAAAATGAAACGCCAACGGCGTAACGCCGCTTTGCGTAGCATTCCGGTACGGCTGAATAACAAAATCGGCTGCACTTAAATAGTGTTTCACTTCGCTGTCCGAAATAAAATTGCTTTGTAAAATCAAAGCATCCTTTATTCCCAGCCGTTCTATCTGTTCATCATACGGTTTCTTATCTTCATACCATTCTCCGGCAATTAATAATTTCAAATTGAAATGCTTTTGTTGCAGAATGCCCATTGCATCCAACAAAATATCAAGGCCTTTGTATTTTCTGATAAAACCAAAAAACAAAATAATGCGCTCATCTGCGGGAAGATGCAAATGATTCCGGGCTTCCGTTTTATCAATCTTCTCACCAAAATTATCATACAACGGATGCACGGTTTGCATCGCTTTTTTTTGTGTAATGGTTCTCAAATCATTCATTACTTTTTCACTCATTGTAATAAATGCATCAACCGGCTTGATGAAATATTTTGTAAATTGTTTATCGCCAATCCGGTGTTCATGCGGGATGACGTTATCCGCAATGCAAATGATTTTGGTATGATGATTTTTCTTTGCTATACGCAATATCGTTCCCAGGCAAGGACCCATAAAAGGGAGCCAGTAACGAACAATAAGAAGGTCGGGTTTAAGTTGTTTCAATTCTCTTCCAACGCTTATCCAATTGATTGGATTAACGGAATTGATTTTTACTTTTATGTTAATATCTGTTGGTGCTTGTTCTGTTGAATATTGCGTAGTTCCAGGGAATAAAAACGAAGGATATTGCAACGAAAAAGTATAGATGATTACGCTATTGCCTTCGTTTTGAAGCTGCCTTGCCAAACGCTCATTAAACGTTGCCATACCGCCACCACGCAATGGAAAAGCAGGACCTATGATAATGATAGATTGACTCATAAAAAAAGGGGCAAAAACAAACTTAGTGAATGCCAATGCTGTCTTCAACCAAATAATGATTGCGGTCGGCAGAATTGCGCGAAATCAACTCCGCCACAAAGCCTGACAGAAACAACTGCATACCAATAATCATAGCAACCAGGGCAATGTAAAAGGCAGGACGGTTGGTAAGACTAAAATCGGTTACCGATAATTTTGCAATAAACAAATACAGCATCATCACAAAGCCGATAACGAAGCAGAGCGTTCCGTACAAACCAAAAAAGTGCATTGGTTTTTTACTGAACCGGCTTACAAACATGATGGTTCCCAAATCTAAAAACCCATTGATAAAACGCTCCCAGCCAAATTTTGTAATGCCATATTTTCGGGGACGATGCTCCACTACTTTTTCACCTATTTTTTTAAAGCCCGACCACTTGGCAATTACGGGAATGTAGCGGTGCATTTCGCCATACACTTCAATGCCTTTTACGACACGGTTTCGGTACGATTTTAAGCCACAGTTAAAATCGTGAAGCTTGATGCCGGTTATCTTCCGGCTTACGCCATTGAATAGTTTGGAAGGAAGATTTTTGGTGAATGTATTATCATACCGCTTCTTTTTCCAGCCGCTTACCAGGTCGAAGCCATCCACTACAATCATATTGTACAACGCCGGAATTTCGTCGGGCGAATCCTGCATATCGGCGTCCATTGTTATCACAACATCGCCTTTGGCAGCGCGAAAGGCTTCATTCAAAGCAGCCGATTTTCCATAATTGCGTTGAAATTTGATGCCTTTGAAACAGGAGTTTGTTTTTGCAATCTTTTCAATCACATTCCAACTGTTGTCGGTGCTGCCATCATCCACCATAATCACTTCGTAAGAAAAGCCATTGGCTTGCATGACACGCGCAATCCAATCACACAATTCAGGCAACGATTCTTCTTCATTCAATAAAGGAATTACAACAGAAATGTTCATGGTTGAGGTTCGCCAATTTGATTGATTTGCGTAAACGGATCGAACGGTTTTTTCTTGGCAATGGCTGCACCAATGAGGGCGGCAATGGTTCCAACAAGCATATTTCCAAACAAACTTCCACCAACTGTTATTAGCATAAAATGATTGGTAACCATATTCATCCCCGCTTCTATTTGTTCATCGGTAGCTTGTTTGTTTTCACGCATTTTATCTTTCATCATGCGCAGCATTTGATCTTTATAATCAGGAGAGAGATAAATGAAAATAAGCACAAAAAAGAAAGAAATAAGAGTAGCAATGCAAACTGCTTTGAAACCAAAATTGAAGCAGCTTCCAAAGGTTACGAAGTTGTTTTTTGCATTGCTCCACATACTGATAAAAACGATAATCAAAATGAGGAAAACAAGAGCCGGCAACCAGGCAGTTATGCCTTGTTGAAAAATAAGACCTGAGAAATAATACGCTAAAAACAAAACAACAGAAGTTAGACCGATTATTAAACCGGCAACTAACGGTGAAATAGGTTTCTTTTCCATAATCAGTTATTTAAAAATTGTTTGCCAATAATGCCTTTTATTTTTCCTTTTAAAGGCATGTTTAAGAAAGGAGTATTGAAAGATTTACTTCGTGATGTATCGGTTGTGAAAACGGTATTTTCATCTTTTGAAAATAAGGTAAACTCAGCGTTGCTTCCTTCTTCTATCCTACCCGTTGGCAAATGAAAAATGCTTCTCGCGTTGAAAGAAAACAGGCGCAGTAAACGTTCAATGGAAAGCTGTGGAAGCACCGTGTTTACAACCGCAAAACTCGTTTGCAAACCAATCATGCCCCACTTTGCATATTCAAATTCGCAAACCTTATCATCATAATGTTGCGGTATGTGATGCGAGGCAATGCAATCAACCGTTCCGTCTAATACGGCAGTGCGCAAGGCTTCTCTGTCTTCTTTGCTTCGCAATGGCGGAGCTACTTTTAAATTTGTATCATAACTCATCAAATCTTCATCACAAAAATAAAGATGATAAGGTGTTACGCTGCATGTAATATTCAGCCCGGCCGCTTTTGCCTCTTTTATTAATTCGATTCCCTTTGCAGTTGACACGCCGGTAATGTGCAACCTGCTCCCTGTGTACTCCAACAAACCAATATCGCGTGCAATTAATAACTCTTCGCCTATGGCAGGAATGCCCGGCAAACCCAATTGTGTTGAGACAATTCCTTCGTTCATCAGTCCGCCCGGCGCAATGTTCTTATCAACCGGCATCTGAATAATTACGCCATCGAACGACTTCACATACTGCAACGCTTTCAATAAAATTTGTGAAGATTGCACAGGTCGCAAGCCATCGCTAAAAGCGATTGCTCCACTGCTGTACATGTCGTACATTTCAGCGAGTTCTTTGCCTTCACAGTTTTTTGTTACCGAGCCTAACGGATGAATGGCAACAGACAAATCTTTTGTTTTTTGAACAATGTATTCGACGCCACTTTTAGTGCTGATAGCAGGCGAAGTATTGGGCACTACAAACACTTCGGTAAAGCCGCCCGCCGCCGCAGCCGCAGCACCGGACTCAAGCGTTTCTTTTTGTTCAAAACCAGGATCGGAAAACTGCGAAAACACATCCACAAAACCAGGAGAGAGATAAGTGTTGCTACTACCATCTATTTCCATATTAGCCTTCTGCACAATGTTTTCTGCAATAGATGTAACAATTCCTTTTTCAACCAAAATATCTTTTACCGAATTGTTATGAATGGAGTGAGGATCAGCGATGATGACGTTTTTGAGCAGAATATCCATGCGCAACCGCAAAATTTGCCGCAAGATAAATGGATTTTTATAAAAACAGTTTATACATTTGCAGCCCTTTCGCAAGAAAGAAATTCGGGATGTAGCGCAGCCCGGTAGCGCACACGTCTGGGGGGCGTGGGGTCGCAAGTTCAAATCTTGTCATCCCGACTAAAAAAGGAACAAAAACAAAAGTCTTTGAATACAACAATTCAAAGGCTTTTGTTTTTGTATTATAAACTCTGCTTCGTTGACACAGTTAATTGCAAAGCCAATAACATTTACTGTGATAGGGCATTTTTACCCCGAAGGTTTAACTGAACTATCTCATTGGGGTAACTAATTCTCATTTGCGCAAAAAACCGATAAAAACAACTTTTTATCGGATGAGTATTGAAATTTGTTAACCTGCCTATTCAACTCTATTTCCTGGTTTCAAGAGAGCCGGCGACTATTTTAAAATGTAGTAAACCTTTGTTTTCGCAAAGTGTTTGGTTACAGAAATATGTTGTCTTCCTATCTCTTTTTTATAGAATAAAAACAGCAGGCTGTTGAAATTTATACTTAGTGATATTTTGTAAGAGAAAGATTTTGAGAAGCTTATGTACTTAGCTATTCAAGTATAGAAGTCTTAGTGCTTGTCAGGTGTTACGATTTGTTATTATCAATCTGGTGTTGAAGTTAGCACAAAGCCTGTATCTCTGACAAGTTAATGTAAGCTCCTGAATGAAAAAGCTTGCGCCTGCTTACGCATTCCGGTTTCTTTTTTAATGGCAATTTTTTTGCTTTCGCCAATAGTTCAGTTGCATTTCCTTAAGCCTATGAAAAAGCGAAATAAAGTTTTGTGGTGGTTGACTGCTGTTGTTATCGTAACAATCGCCGTTTTCATAACTCTTAAAAGTGGGTGGCATTTCATAAAGAAAGACCTCGCAAAAGAGCCACAGCAAAAATCTGTTATAAAGCCATTGTTACAGGACGAATTGAAGCGAATGATAATCGCTGCAAGCGATAGTTTGTATCAGATACAGTTCAGCAGCTTTGTTCTCAATATTGATTCAGGAATTGGATTGATAAAAGGAATTCGGTTAACAGCAGATTCAAACGTTTATAAAACGTTGCAGGCACAACACAAAGCACCCAACATGATGATGAACATGGCCGCAGACAGTGTGTTTATCAATCACTTTGAATTTAAAAAAACCAACGATGGAAAACAGTTGGTAGTTGATAATGTGCTGATACAAAATCCCGATTTTCATATTGATTATTATCCCCAACCTTACAATGATACTACAACTGAATCTTCTCAATCGTTGCTTTTAAAAGCAGCAAAAAAGCTAATGCAATTGATGGTTGTCAAGCAGGTAAAGATGAATGGTCTGACTGTTGAGATGCTTCGTCATGCCAACTCATCAACCCAAAAAACAGCAGTGCATAATATTGATGTTGTTATGAATGGAGTGGATGTTAAGAAAGAACATGTAAGCGATACTTCTGAACAGGCAAATACAATCATTAGGGTTGCCAGT
Source organism: Ilyomonas sp. (assembly GCA_965277535.1). Lineage (GTDB taxonomy): Bacteria > Bacteroidota > Bacteroidia > Chitinophagales > Chitinophagaceae > Ilyomonas. The sequence goes on from OZ255825.1 coordinate 1,258,893, forward strand.
TATGAATTAACAACTGCCGACAAGCTATATACGGTTCTTATGAGCAACATGCAGATTAATCCGGAACAAAACGCAATCTCTGTTGAAAAAGCAACTGTACAACCAGCGTATAGCAAAGCCAACTTTTTCCAGCATGTTTCAAAAGCAAATGCAAGGTTTTATTTTGTGTATGACAACATGCACGTACAGGGAATTGACTTCAACCGATTGCTTCACCAGCAACAAATACAAATAAATAAAGTAACTGTCGAACGGTCATTAACTGATGTTTATACAGATTACGAATTGCGCAAAAGAAAACCTCCTGTAAGAAGGCACGGCTTTCCGCACGAGTTGCTGCAGCAGCTTGCTTTTGATATAACCATTGACACAATGCTGATGCACAATGGTGTTGTGAAATATGAAATGAAAGCCAGGAAATCTGATAGCACGGCCTTGTTTGAAATGGACGATGTGGAATCGAAGGTTGTAAACATAACCAACAATATCAACGCAAAACAGAAGAACCATTACACAACAGTTGTTAGCACCGGGAGGGTAATGAACGCGGCCAACATCCGTTCTGTTCTTACATTTAATTTGAATGACAGGAATGGCTCGTTTACTTTAAAAACAACAATGGGTGCCATGGATGGAAGAGCCTTAAATCCACTTACCAAACCACTTGCACTAATGGAAATACAATCGCTCGACATTCAAAAAATGGTTACTACCCTTCATGCCAATGAAAAGGAAGCAAGGGGCAATACCGACCTGTATTACAAGAATATGAAGATTGCGCTGTTGAGAAAGAAGGACGAAGGTTTTAAGAAAAGAAAGTTCCTGTCGTGGGTTTCAAATGCTATGATGGCGGATGATAACCCAAAGAAAAACGGCAAATTCAAAAAAGGTCCCATTTCAGTTCAACGCAAGCCAACAGATTCATTTTTCAAATACCTCTGGCGTGCAACATTTGCAGGTATGGCAACACACATGATGGGTGTAGAAAAAACCCGTTAGGATGAGAGTAAGAGACAAGGTAGCGTATGTAAATCCTTTTGAAATAACGCAGGGATTGGCATATTTTTTACTTCATAAATATGCTAATCTCAAACACTATCCGTTAGAACTTCCGCTCTTTACAACCATATAAAATTGAGTTTTACGAATGCTATTAATTGATCATTATTACTTGTTATCCTATGAACTTTTACAACATGAGTAACTGATTCTCAGCACTTACATAATGTCTCAAACATATAATGGCAACAACTGAATATTGTTTTTATGAATGAAAGTCTGCCTCTATAAACTCTTTTACATTGTATTCAAAACATCACTTTGCCATCGTTTGTTTTTGCACATTTTTTCAAAATCAAATGCGATAAGAAACGCTAACAATATAAACACTTCAATTAAAATTCAAGTCTAATCATTGCCTTATGAAAATCATCAGCATTAAAGTTTTGCGCGGCCCTAATTATTGGTCAACGTACCGAAAACAGTTGATTGTAATGAAGTTAGATCTACAGGAGGCAGAGGAAACACCCACCAACAAAATTGATGGCTTTGCCGAACGCATTGAACACCTATTACCATCGTTGTACGAGCACCGTTGTTCTGAAAAAGGACCGGGTGGTTTGTTTGAGCGCATAAGAAAAGGAACCTGGCTCGGTCATGTGGTTGAGCACATTGCTTTGGAAATTCAATCGCTTGCCGGCATGTCCTGCGGCTTCGGACGTACACGCTCCACAAGAGAGTATGGCGTGTACAATGTTATTTTTTCTTACCAGGTAGAAAGCGCAGGTATTTATGCAGCCAAAGCTGCCGTCCGTATTGCAGAAGCGTTGAAAAACAACCAATCTTATAACCTGCAGGAAGATATTGAAGCGTTAATAAATATTAACAAAAACAAAGGTGTTGGTCCCAGCACACAATCTATTTTAAATGCAGCTAAAAAGAGAGGCATACCCTACAAGCGTCTGAACGACGATTCACTTGTTATGCTGGGTCAGGGCGTGAATCAAAAAATACTCGAAGCCACGATGGCTTGCACCACAAGCAGTGTGGGTGTTGAGATGGCATCGGATAAAGAAGCCACTAAAAAAATGCTGAAAAAAAACTTTATTCCGGTACCCGAGGGTTCGGTGGTTACGAATGAAGAGGAACTAAAAGAAGCCATCAGTGAAATCAATTTTCCAATCGTAATAAAACCCTTGGATGCCAACCAGGGCAAAGGCATTACCACCAATATTACAACGGTTGAAGAAGCAGTAATGGCGTTTAAAAAAGCACAGCAATATTCATCTGATACAATTGTTGAACGGTTCATCAAAGGGCAGGATTACCGGTTTCTTGTTATCAATTATAAACTGGAGGCAGCCGCAAGAAGAACGCCTGCCATGGTTGTGGGTGATGGCACTTCAACCATACAACAATTGGTTGATAAAGAAAACAGCGATCCCAATCGTGGGGAAAGTCATGAAAAAATATTGACCAAAATAAAAATTGACGCGCAAACGCTATCCCTTCTTGAAAGAAAAAATCTTACCCTGAATTCAGTGTTAGATCAAGGCGCTGTTTTGTTTTTAAGAGACACCGCTAACCTAAGCACAGGAGGTACGGCAAGAGATGTAACCAATGCTGTGCATCCACAAAATGTATTTTTAGCAGAACGCATTGCAAGGATCATGAACCTTGACATTTGCGGCATTGATATAGTGGCAGAAGACATTACTCAGCCCATCACTCAATTCAACGGAGCTGTTGTTGAAGTAAATGCAGCGCCGGGTTTTCGTATGCACCTTGCACCTTCTCAAGGCACGCCAAGAAATGTAGGTGAAGCCGTGGTGAAGATGCTGTATCCCAATGCGGCTGCTTCACGCATACCTGTGGTAGCAGTAACGGGCACCAATGGCAAAACAACCGTAACAAGATTGATTGCCCACATTGCAAAACACGCAGGACACAATACCGGTTATACAACCACCGATGGCATCTATATCCAGGACCAATTGATTTATGCGGGCGATTGCAGCGGACCTACCAGTGCTGAAGCCGTTCTGCGCGATCCTTCGGTTGATTTTGCCGTGCTGGAAACGGCGCGCGGTGGCATATTGCGTTCAGGTTTGGGTTTTGACAAATGCAATATCGGTATCATCACCAACATTACGGAAGACCACCTGGGTTTGAACGACATTCATACCATTGAAGACCTTGCCAAAGTAAAATCGGTTGTTGTGCGTAGTGTGTTTGCCGATGGTTTTGCTATTCTGAATGCGGATGATAATATAGTTTATGCTTTGAAAGACGAGCTTGATTGCAATATTGCATTGTTTAGTATTGATGAAAACAATGAACGAATACAACAGCACTGCGAAGAAGGCGGCTGGGCTGCTATCATTGAGAAAGGACATTTTACAATTTGTAAAGGCGAATGGAAAATACGCATTGCAAGAGTTACTGATGTGCCGCTTACATTGAACGGAAGAGCTGCCTGTATGATAAAGAATGTGCTGCCGGCAATATTAGCGGCGTCCATCAGCGATTTTGATACACGCATCATTCGCAAAGCATTGCAAACATTTGTACCCGGCCCCGAACTTACACCCGGACGCATGAATATCTTCAAAGTAAGGAACTTTGAAGTGATGATTGATTATGCGCATAACACTGATGGTTTCAAACAACTCAAAGAGTTTATGCAGCAGGTTTCTGCAAAAAGAAAAACGGGCATCATTGGTTGTGCGGGCGACAGAAGAGAGGAAGACATAATAGCTATGGGAAAATATGCGGCGGAGATTTTTGATGAAATCATCATACGGCACGATAAAGATGGCAGGGGCAAAACGAATGAAGAAATAACAAGGCTGATTATGCAAGGCATTTTTAGTGTAAAACCAAACATGGAAATCACAGTAATTTCTGATGAAATGGAAGCTTTGTGTTCTGCCATTGAACATGCTGATAAAGACAGCTTTGTTGTGAATTGCAGTGATGAAATCAAAGAAAGTATTGAGTTTGTAATGGCACAACAACAGCAACGTTTCGTGTTACAGGAGTTTTGATTTCTGATCATTTTTAATCAACTGTCTAAACCACATAGCAGCAACATCGTTCCTTTATTGTGAATGTATATTGCTGCTATGTGGTTTGTTTTTGCAAGAAAAACATTCAACTTAGGTACTCTTTTTAAGTAACCCGCTTTTCATTAATTGCCTTAGTCCAGGTATGCTTTTTACAAACATCGCAGGTATGATGTTTTGTTGGTTGAATACATTCAGTATTGCCGCAAAATTCACAGGCATACATGGCTTCTTCTTTTATTTCAGTCAGTTTGTTTTCGTTCAATTCAGGGAACAAGGGTAAGCCATATTGCACTTCGTCATCTTCAAAATAAAATACACTGATATCGCCGCCAGGTTCCATGTAAGCCGATTTTATTTGCCCTAAATGAGACACACCTTCTTTGCGCATATCCGAAAACAATTCGTCTTTACTAAGCTCTCTCGATTTGAAGTTCTCAACATCAAACCGGCCATTTTTAATAAACCTCGCCACTCTCCCTTCTACAATTGTTTCCAAGGATGAAAATTTTGCCACAATAAAATTGGTGAATTTATAAAAAGCAGCAATGGAAAGAAAGACAAGAATAGCGGTCAACACACCCACATTTTTATACAGCATCGGGTCGCCGGCAGCCGAGCCAAGCATAATAATGGTAAGCGTTTGAAACACGCCCTGCATAATACCACGCCTTCCTATCAGGCGTAATGTAACAATGGTGGCAATAAATATGATCAGGCATTTCAATAAAACCTGCGGCAGGTAATCCCAGTTTTCTTCGCCCAACAAAAAGTAATGCAGATCCGAAAATTGCTCGCTGTCCAATAAAACCGTCATAAGGTTAAGAGTTAAATAATCAGTATAGAATCTGCTTCAAAGTTTATTCCGATAACATTATAAAGGAGTGATTTGTTTTTGCCCAATAATTATTTTGCCAACTATTTTTTCAGCTTTCAAACAACCATTGTGCGGCATTTTATTTGTGAGAGCTAAGGACGTGTATAAGATTGCATCCAGGGCAAGTTTCAACCGATAAAAATCTCAGAAACAAACAAAAAGTTTATTGTCCAACTTTAATGGCAGCACTCATTATAGCTTTTAAAAAGCGTGAATCAATAAACACTGGCAACAATTATCTTAACCTAAAAATCACCAACATGAAACCGATGAAACTCCTACTTGTAATGGCAGCTTTTGTATTTACTCTTTCTTCCTGCGGAAACAATCAGGTTTCTGATGAAACACATGATCTAAGAAGCACTAATCAACCGAACAGCGACAGCGCCGGTAACGGAAAGATGATGCAAGGCAGTTCACCTACCGGCGTAAACGGAGCTACTGGTACTACGGGAACAACCGACTCTGCCAACATGAGCACAGGCACTTCCGGTCAAGCCGGATCATCAGCACGCAGCGATTCTGCTCAGCGTTAACTCTGCCTGAAAGAATACTTACCTGACTTTTACAGCAGTGTAATTGAGACAGACTTTGCTTATGCACCACAATCAGTAGCATCTCAGTTGGAAATACAGCGTCCCGCAGATAGCGCAAATGGCCGCAGATTCATATCGTTTAATCTGCGCAAATCCGCGAAATCTGCGGGACAATTTTAGAGTGATACGCTGTTCCATATTCGCTAAACAAAAGAAACAACATGCAGAAAATTGCGATTGCCATACATGGTGGTGCTGGCCCAGATTCAGATTATATTCACGAAAACAAACCCGGTTATGAAGAAGGTTTGAAAGCAGCAATTGCAGCAGGCTATAAAGTGTTAGATACAGGCGGCAGTGCAGTGGATGCAGTTGAAGAAGCCGTAAAACATCTTGAGAACAATTGTTTGTTTAACGCAGGCAGAGGCAGCGCATTGAACAACAAAGGTGAAGTGGAAATGGATGCTGCCATCATGGATGGAGAAAAGTTAAGTGCGGGTGCGGTTTCCATGGTAAGAAACGTAAAAAATCCAGTTGTTTTAGCAAGATGTATTATGGAGAAAACCAATCATGTTTTAATATCGGGCAACGGCGCACTCGAACTTGCAAAAGCAAAGAACATAGAGTTGGAAGCCGATGCTTATTTTATTACGGCTCACCAGTATGATTTGTTTGTAGAAGAGCGTGACAAAAAATCTTTTGACGAGCTATTACAACAACGAATACACGGAACTGTTGGCGCCGTAGCATTGGATAAAAATGGAAACATTGCTGCGGCTACTTCAACAGGTGGCATTACAAACAGTTTGAGCGGAAGAATTGGCGATAGCTGTATCATCGGTGCCGGTTGTTATGCCAACAATAAAACATGCGCGGCATCCGGCACCGGTGATGGTGAATTGCTCATCAATAATGTGATTGCACATGACATTGCTGCTGCCATTGCATATGGCGGCTATCAGTTGCAACAAGCATGTGATTACATCATAAAAGAAAAAAATAAAAACGTCAACGGCGATATCGGTGTGATCAGTGTAAATACAAATGGTGACATTGGAATCAGTTTTAACAGTGAACGAATGCATCGCGCATGGATGAGCAGTGAGCACGAATTGCAGGTAGCCATTTATTAAACAACAGATTGTATTATGGTTTCAGCAACTAAGCCTAAACACAATGGCGTGTGAATGTAGTTGAAGCAATGTCAACACAAAACCTCTTTATTCTTGTATCAGTTCAGTTGATTTTTATGCAAAACCAATCGATCTTGTAATACTGTTGTGATTGTTACTTATGTGGCGGATTGATTTGCTGAATACAATACTTGCTGCCTTTGCCAAGCAAATGCACTTTCATATCGCTGATGCTTACTTTGCTGCCATCGCCAAAGTCGGTTATGTTGCTTGATGAAATACCAAACCCTTCAATTATTGTTACCAATCCGTTGCCGATTACTTCTGCTTCTATGCCGTTGCGCACAATAATCGCTGTATCTTCTTCAATACCAATGCCCACTGATGTAGGATTGGTAGCAATCACCTGCGCCATTCTTACAAACCTTGCTCTGTCAATAAAATGCGTATCTATACATACATCTTTCAAAAACTCAAGACCCGTTGTAATTTTAATTTCGCCGGTTACCTGTTGCTTTTCTTTATTGCCTGCATATATCATCGGTGTTGATAGAGCCATAGCACCGGCACTTGTGCCAGCAATAACAATGGTATCGCTTATGTATCGCTGTTTTAAATGTATAAGAAAAGAAGTGCCGCCATACAGGGAAGTAAGCTTCAACTGGTCGCCACCTGTAAAAAATACAGCATCTGCTTTGTCAACCCTTTCCTTCAGATCATCATTCAACACTTCTTTGCGCACTTTGTGATGAATCTGCCCAATGTTTTTGAAACCCAGATTTTCAAAAACTTTCCGGTAATCTTCAAACACTTCATCTTCTACTTCCGATGCGCTGGTAACTACCTCAACACAAGGCTCGGGCTTATTGGTAAGTTCTAAAAAACGTTTTAAAATCTCCAATCTATTTTCATTGTTATCCTGTGGATCATCGCCCTTGTCTTCTTTTCCACCAATCACTACGAGAATTCCCTGCGGCACCGGACAACTGTTTTCTGTAAGGTTGTATTCCACAGTTAAAGGCTGTTTATTGTTTGAAAACAATCAAACAAACTATGTACCGTTATAGCTATGAAATTTACTTATTACACGCAGACTGGCTTTTGGTTTTGCAGATATTTTTACGGCAATTGAAGCCAATAGAAATAAGCGGTGAAACCCATGAACATTGGTTTGATAGTAAGATAAAAATGTGTAAGTCTTTTATCTTTCTGTAACGTTTATTTTGTTTCAATTACAACCACCACATCCGGTTCAGAGTCAGTAGCAGCGGGCAAATCAGTAAGATGCAAAACACCGTTTACTAAGTTTGTTTTTGCCGGTTTTTTATCTTTTAAGAAATACGCTTTGCTAACGTTTTTAAAAGGAAACTGTTCCAAATCAACCGCTTTGTTTTCGCCCAATAAATGAACATACAGTTTGCTGCCTTTCTGTGTAAGACAACCCCAGCTTTGCGGTTTCAGATAGCCGCCGGTGGTGTGATAAATGCTTTCACCGTAGGTCGTTGTCCAGTTGCCCATTTGGTGCAAGTGGTCAATAAATTCAGGTTGAATTTCTCCGTTCGGCATAGGCCCGATATTCAATAACAAATTGGCACCATAGCCGGCTGCTTTCACCAACAAATTAATCAGTTGTTTGTAGCTTTTATACGAGGTATCTGTAATGTTGAAGCCCCAGCTATTGTTCATCGTAACGCAGGATTCAAGCGGCAATTCAGAAGGCTTTTGAAAATTCAATCCGCCTTTGTTTTCGCCCGGTAAATCCTGTTCAAACATCTGGAAATCTTCTCCTGGCAAAGGACTTAAATGATGGTTATTTCCAACCAGACATTGAGGTTGCAACTTATGAATGAGGGCATAAATTTCGTTCAGATGCCAGTCAATTTTAGGCGTTCTGTCGGCACTGCCTTCCGGTGCCGTTTGATCCCAATAACCATCAAACCAAATGCCTCCAATCTCACCATAATTCGTTAGTAATTCAGTGAGCTGGTTTTTCATAAACTGGATATAATCTTCCCATTTGCCCCGCTCAGTTCTTCCGGTGCCTTGCCCGGTTCTGCCTGTCCAATAGCTGTAGTCAGTCCTTCTCCAATCAAGCAACGAATAATATAAAAACAACTTAATGCCTTGCTTGTGGCATTCTTCAGCCATCATCTTCACAATGTCTTTTTTATAAGGTGTGTGCATGATGTTGAAGTCGGAATATTTTGTATCCCACATGCTAAAGCCATCGTGATGCCTTGTGATAAGCGTGATATATTTCATGCCTGCTCCTTTAGCGATGCTTACCCATTGGGCGGCATTAAAGTCTATTGGGTTGAAAAATTTTTCGAGCCTTGTATAATTTTTTACGGTGATGTTGCGGTTGTTCATTACCCATTCACCATCACCCGGAATGCTAAAGGGTCCCCAATGAATGAACATGCCAAATCTTGCATCAGTGAACCATTTCCTGGCTTCTAAATTTGAAGCACTCGGTTTGTATTCGGTTTGAGCGAAAGAAGAAATAGTGGCAAAAACAAACACAAAAGCGATCCCAACTTTTTTCATGCAATATTCTTTTAAAAGTATAGTAAAACAGAGGGCGAGGAGTTGTTTGTTTTGAAACAAAAGCGATCAAAATTAATACTCATGATTCTATCATTTTTGTGAGGTTAAAATAAAGATTGCAACATGTTCCGTAGGAACAGCAGGTGGGTAGAAAGAAAAATAATGAATGATAATTCCGTTCCATCGGAACGGCATGCTATGTATCTTTTTTGTATCGTTCCGATGGAACGAGATTGTTTATACATTCTCTTCTTTCTACCCACCTACTGTTCCTACGGAACATTTTCAGTAATATATTAAAGTGGCAAAAACAAACCGGTAACACAACTTACACAACAGCTGTCTTATAAAATTGTTTTCCAATCAAATACCAGCCTCCAAACAACACTGCCGAGAAGAAAACGGTTGCATACAAACTATTCGGATAAAATGGCAATGCATCGTTATAACACATCAGTAAGCCTTGAAAGGTTTTGGGCCGTTGCAAACCGCCGCCGCCAAGCCACACCATAAAATTAGACAAAACAAAAAATGCCGTTGGTGCAGCTAATGAAGCAGCAAAAACGTTGATAACATTGATCTTTTTTACTAAAAAACCAATGGTCGTTAGCAAGGCAAACAACAAATAATTTTCCCACTGGCCGGAATAGAAACCTTGTATGGGAGTGATGCCTGCAACGTATAAAACCTGGTACAAGGCATCGCTGATAAACATGGATAACAAGGGCAACAAAAACGCCCAGGATTTGTTTTTACGAAAAATGGCTCCGCCAAAAATTGCCATTGCATATTGCGGTGCAAAACCATACGGGCGACCTGGAATAACGCGATACAAAGAAGCAACCACTACCAGTAAAACAAGAGACGTAACAACATTGCGATTCATCTTCATCTTTTAAAATATGGGCAAAAATAAAACTTATGCTTCAGGTACAAAAGCTTTGTACAACAAGGCATCTTCATTGGCTACAATAACAAAGTGTTCATTGGACAACACGGCAAAGGATTGCCCTTTGTGAACGGGCAACAAGTTACTTCCTTCTATGTTGGCACTACCTTTTATTACTGTCCATATTTCTAAAGAGGAAGTAACGCCTTCTACCCTTTCGTTCCTTTTTATTGTGAGTTTATGAATGCCAAAATCGGGCACGGGACAAGGATAGTTCTTTTCGTTTTCGCCTTTTTTTTCTCCTCTCATTACATTCGGCACAATGCCTTCAAACGTAGTGTGCTTCATTAGTTCCGGCACGTCAATGTGCTTGGGTGTTAAGCCGCCTCGCAGCACGTTATCGCTGTTTGCCATCAGTTCCACATTCTGCCCTTCCAAATACGCATGTGGCAAACCAGCGCCCTGAAAAATGCCCTCGCCTTCTTTTACATTCACAATGTTGAAAAAATAAATTGAGTAAATGCCACGGTCAATATCTTCAATCTCTTTTTCAGTTTCAAACAATTTTGCTACCCACCAGCCGGGTTCGCTTTTTGAAGTTTCATCTTTTTGCTTCCGCTCAACTTCTCTCTTCACCAATGGCATCAGTTTGTTATTCACTTCTGCTTGAGGAAGGCTCATTACGTGCTCATACAGAGCTTCGTAATCTCCATCGCCAAACAGAGCAACCAAATCCGCAAACTCAGGCGTAGCGCGCAATACAGCTTCTAATTTATCTTTTTGTAAAAAGCCATGCAACAGCCAGAAATCGCTTAGCGCAATCATCACTTCAGGCTTGTGGTTTTTGTCTTTGTAATTGCGTTCCGATGCACCCAGCAGCACACCTTCCGATTCTTCTTTTTCAAAACCCATGGCTGCGCCTTCTTTGGTAGGATGCACCTGAATGCTCAACATATCATGCACGTCCAATATCTTCATCAGGTAAGGCAATTCACCAAAATGCTGCCTGGTGTTCTGACTTAAAAATTCCTGCGGATAATCGGCAATAAGTTGTGTCAACGATAGCTCGCCGTTGCGCGTTACCACCGTTGCCGATGCCGACGGGTGCGCTCCCAGCCAGTATTCGGCAAACGGCTTATGTTCCTTATTTTCGATGCCCAGCCAAGAGGGTATAAAATCGTATCCGCCCCAGGCATAATGCTGAACCTTTCCTTTCAGCAACAAGATTTTTTCCTGCATGAAACTCATAGCTGCAATGTTATGGTAAACTTTAAATAATGGATAATAAAATTACGGGAAACAAAGGTGAAGATTTGGCGGTAGAATATCTATTAAAAAACGGTTATGCCGTTTTGCATCGCAACTGGCGGTTTAAATATTGGGAGGTAGATGTGATTGCATCGAAAGGAAAATTCCTTTATTTTTTTGAAATCAAAACACGCACTTCTCATGCGTTTGGCAAGCCCGAAGAAAGCATCAGCACGAAGAAAATGAGCAATTTAAAAAACGCGGCTGAGGAATACCAATACTTGTATCCGCAATGGCAGTATTTGCAGTTTAATGTGCTTGCCATCACGCTTTGGTACAACCGAGAACCTGAATTCTTTTTAATTGAAGATGTTTATTTTTAAGGATAATTATCTGAACTGGGATTGATAGGATAAATGAGATGCGTGGGATGAGGATGAAGAAAGAAGTTTGTTTTTGCAATAATATTTCATCTTACATATTCCATCCTCATCCCACGCATCTCATTCATCCCATTCCTCCCAGTTCAGACATTCCAGTATCTTCTCCAAAGTTTTATACTTTTGACGCCAAACGCAATACGAAAGCATGAGTAAAATAACGGCAGCCATCACAGCCGTGGGTGGCTATGTTCCTCCTGATAAACTAACCAATGAAGACCTCTCTAAAATGGTTGACACAAACGATGAATGGATACGAGCCCGCACAGGCATTAAAGAGCGCAGAATTTTGCGCGGCGAAGGCAAAGCTACCAGCGACTTGGGTGCACCTGCCGTACAAGACCTTATAACAAGAAAAGGCATCAGGCCGGAAGAAATTGAATGCATTATTTGCGCGACCGTAACGGCTGATATGCTGTTTCCGGCAACCGCTAACCTGATTGCAAAAAAAGTAGGTGCGGTCAATGCTTTCGGCTTCGACATCAGTGCAGCCTGCTGCGGTTTTTTGTTTGCGTTGAGCACCGGCGCAGCTTTTATAGAAAGCGGTCGTTATAAAAAAGTGATTGTTGTAGGTGCCGATAAAATGAGTGCCATTGTTGATTATACCGACCGCACTACCTGCATCCTTTTTGGCGATGGTGGCGGTGCTGTTTTGTTAGAGCCCACCACCGATGAAACCGGCTTGCGGGATAGCATTTTAAAAAGCGATGGCAGTGGTGCCGATTATCTTCGCATGGTTGCCGGCGGCTCATACAAACCAGCTTCTATTGAAACGGTTACGGCAAAAGAGCATTATATTTTTCAGGAAGGAAAAACTGTTTTTAAATATGCAGTAAAAGGCATGGCTGACGTTTCGGAAGAAGTTTTGAAACGCAACAACCTTACCGGAGACGATGTTACCTGGCTCGTTCCGCACCAGGCGAATCTTCGCATTATACAGGCAACGGCCGACCGCATCAATCTGCCAATGAAAAAAGTAATGATGAACATTGAGCGTTATGGAAACACAACAGCAGCCACGATTCCGCTTTGCTTGTGGGATTGGGAAAAGAGCTTGAAAAAAGGCGATAACTTGGTGCTGGCGGCTTTTGGCGGCGGCTTTACTTGGGGTGCATCCTGGTTGGTTTGGAATTATGACAGTGAGTAAAAAAAATATAAACTTTTTGCAAACAACATTTCAGTATAAAAAGCTTTTGGTTTTGCCGCTTTTTTGTATCGCCTTGTTTTCGTGCAAAACCAAACCAGCAAAAAAGAAGCAAACGGAGAAGACAGCACGTTGGTATATTACCCTATCAACAATTACATTCGTCAGCAATTAAAAGATGTAGATACCACGCCGTATTTTTTATACCGGCTTTCTTCCATCAATCATAAAAAAGATTCTTCTCTGGTTGACAGAGCTACGTTTGATGCGCAAGCGAAAACCGTTTTGTTTCCTGAACTGGAAGATAAAAATTTCAGAACCAATTTTAACGAGTCGGTGTTTGATGATGAAAGCACAAACAGCATTACGCTTACTTATTCGCCCAAAAACAAAAGCGGCATTGTGCAAAATGCAAGCGTTCTGCTTGACAAAGAGAACCAAACAGTAAAGTGGATTTTCATTAACACGTTAACCAGCAATAGTGATAGCACCGTTATTCAGCGCATTGGCTGGAAAGGCGATAAAAGCTGTTATATCAATCAGGATATTACTTATCCAAACAAGCCTGAAATTCAACGCCAGCTTAGCTTTGTGTGGAATGATAAGGAGGAGTGATTGTCTAAAATTGATGACGTCACTGGGAGGCACGAAGCAGTCTATAAATTTGAAATTGATGAATTATAATTTTTGATTGCACAGACTGATAAAGAGTGATTACTACTTACAAACAATATTTGTTTATGACACAGACTGCTTCGTGCCTCGCAGTGAAGAAATAGTTATTGAAATATAAACAGTCATCAAACAAACATCAAACTCAATTCTTTCTTTGCGCCTCCGTGTCTTCGGGGTAAATCCATCTTTGTTTTTGCCCATTTTTTAGCTCCCTTTTTGCTACAAATTTTCGCAAAGAGAAATACATTTGTAAGTATCTATGACACCAGCCGAATTTCAAACCATTGCACCTACATTACCGCACGAGCCGGGCATTTATAAATACTTCGACGCAGCCGGAACATTGTTGTATGTTGGCAAAGCAAAAGACCTGCGCAAACGCGTTTCATCTTACTTCACCAAGACCTTAGGCGTTAGTTATAAAACGCACGAATTGGTGCAACGCATTCATCGCATTGAATTCACTATTGTAAACAGCGAACAGGACGCGTTTTTGCTTGAAAACAGCTTAATTAAGCAGTTTCAGCCGATGTTCAACATCAACCTGAAAGACGATAAAAGTTATCCTTACATCGTTATCAAAAAAGAACCGTTTCCACGTATTTTTTTAACGCGAACAAAGTACCATGATGGCTCGGAATATCTCGGTCCGTTTACATCAACAGGAAAGGTGCGTGAGCTACTCAGTTTCATCCGTCAAAATATTCCGTTACGTACCTGCAAGCTGCCGCTTACGCCCGTCAACATTGCGAAAGGCAAGTTTAAAGTTTGTTTGGAATACCATCTCGGCAATTGCAAAGGACCATGCCAAAACTTTCAGTCGTTAGAAGATTATAACGAAGGCATTCAGCAAATCAAGCAGATTTTAAAAGGCAATTTATCGCCCGTTATTCATACGTTCAAAAGCCAGATGGCCAACTATGCGGCGAACATGCAGTTTGAAAAAGCCGAACTGATGAAAAAGAAAGTTGAGCATTTGGAAAACTACCAGGCGCGCTCTGTAGTGGTTAGTTCGCACCTGCACAATGTGGATGTATTTTCTATTTTGAAAGAAGAAGCAACGGCGTATGTAAACTACCTAATGGTGCAAAACGGAACCATCGTGCAAACGCATACCGTAGAGCTGGATGTGAAGCTGGAAGAGAGTGATGAAGAAGTGCTTTCTTTTGCCATAAGCAATCTGCGCGAATCCTTTAACAGCCTGGCTTCTGAGGTGGTAGTACCTTTTGAAGTGGATTTGCCAAACAACATTATTGTAACCATTCCAAAAGGTGGCGATAAAAAGAAACTGCTTGAGTTGTCTTTAAAAAACGTAAACTATTTTAAAGATGAACTGCGCAGGAAACGATCATTACAATTGGAAACCTTTACCGAGAAAAAACGAAAGGACGTATTATATCAGTTGCAGGAAGATTTGCAATTGGCAGAGTTGCCGGTGCACATCGAATGCTTTGATAACTCTAATTTCCAGGGCAGCTATCCCGTATCGGCAATGGTATGTTTCAGAAACGGCATTCCCAGCAAAGATGATTACCGCCATTACAACGTGAAAACGGTACAAGGCATTAACGATTTTGCTACGATGAAAGAAGTGGTGTACCGGCGTTACAAACGGTTAGTTGATGAAGAAAAACCCTTACCGCAACTGGTTATAATTGACGGTGGAAAAGGGCAGTTAAGTTCTGCAATGGAAAGCATTAAAGAATTGGGATTGATTGGTGCGATGACGGTGGTTGGTTTAGCTAAAAATGAAGAAGAGATTTTTTTTCCCGGCGATACACAATCTATTAAATTGCCATGGGATAGCGAGAGCCTTAAACTTGTGCGTCGCGTGCGCGATGAAGTGCATCGTTTTGGTATCACATTTCACCGTAAAAAGCGTTCCATCGGTACATTTAAAAACGAACTGGAAGAGATTAAAGGCATTGGCAAACAAACGGCTGCTGATCTTTTAAAATCGTTCAAATCGGTAAAAAATGTAAAGCAAAAAGATATAGATGAACTATCCGAAATCATTGGAAAAGCTAAAGCCAATATCGTATTTAACCATTACCATACGGCATAAAATAAAAAGGGGGCCAGGATAAAAATCCAACCCCGTTTTAAAATCCAATATCCTTTGAAAAACCGCTGCAAATATAGAAGTTCTTATCCTACTTTCCTTTTTGGGAAAAATAAATTCGTTTTTCTTATCTCCTTTTTATGATAATTCCAACGATTTGGTTTTAGCCATTTTTCAACTTTATAATTTTGGGTTTCTTTTGGTTATACATAATGAAACTGTGCGTTTGAAGTTTTCGCCTGCACTTTTTATTCTACAATGTGAATCGTTATTAGAGATGAATTTACACGAAAAAAGAGTGGATTAAATAGAGATTAAACTTTGAAAAAAGTAGAATTCAGATTTGGTAATAAGAAAAAATAATCTATTTTCGCCTCAGAAAATTACAATTTCACCGTTTTTCCTTTTTATTTCACACGCGCACCGAGGGGCTGCAACCAATCTGACTCACACATCACTATTAGCTGTTTTTGGTTTTGAGTTGCTATATCATCCAAACTAAACTACACAGATACCAAAATAATTTGTCCAACCAGGTTGTGTTCTTACAATACCTTCTCTTTGTAAGAACACAACATTACTTTCAATAAAGATATTTTTATCGGGAAAATTACAGGCCAAACAAAGTGTGCTGATTGTTTTGTTTATTTTGATAACCTTCTTTTTTCAAATGACTGTAAGCTTTGTAAGTTACCTCTCGTCCGCGTGGTGTACGCTGTAAAAAACCTTCCTGGATAAGGAAAGGTTCATATACTTCTTCGAGTGTGCCAGGCTCTTCACCAACAGCAGTAGCAATGGTAGTAATACCCACAGGGCCGCCTTTGAATTTTTCAATAATGGTACTTAAAATACGGTTGTCCATTTCATCTAAGCCGTACTCATCCACATTCAATGCACGAAGCGCATGTTGGGTAATTCCAATATCAATTTGTCCATCGTTCAATACTTGCGCAAAGTCTCTTACACGACGTAATAAACCATTGGCGATACGTGGCGTGCCACGGCTTCTGCCGGCAATCTCCATAGCAGCATCAGGGATGATGCTTGTTTGCAAAATGCCTGCACTTCTAATGATTATTTTTTGCAGCACATCAGCCGTATAATATTGCAATCTTGATTTGATACCAAAGCGCGAAAGCAAAGGCGCTGTAAGCAAACCACTCCGTGTTGTGGCGCCAATTAAAGTAAAAGGTTGCAGATTCAGTTGAATACTGCGTGCGTTTGGACCACTATCAATCATAATATCGATACGATAATCTTCCATCGCCGCATACAAATATTCTTCCACAACTGTACTCAAACGATGAATTTCATCAATAAACAAAACGTCATTCTTTTCTAAATTGGTAAGCAAGCCGGCAAGGTCGCCAGGCTTTTCTATCACCGGTCCGGATGTTTCTTTAATGCTCACGCCAAGTTCATTTGCCACAATGCGGCTTAAAGTGGTTTTACCCAAACCCGGAGGACCATGAAACAAAACATGGTCGAGCGCATCGCCGCGCATCTTAGCTGCTTTGATAAAAATGCGAAGGTTTTCGATGATGGTTGGCTGGCCGGAAAAATCATCAATTTCAGTAGGGCGAATGGTATTTTCAAACTCTTTCTCTGCCGGTGAAAGGCTGTCTTTTTCTGTTTGTAAATTTGGATTTGCCATAATTTGTGAGAAGTAGTAAAAATACTAAAATTATTAGTGGAAAGAAAGATATGCGCTCTTTTTAAGAAATCGTTTGTCCATTTAAACGGTTCCCTTATTTCAGCAAATACGGCTGAATCACTTTCTTCCAAATGGCATAACCCGCGGGCTTCATGTGCAACTGATCATCTCTGTACAATTCAGGTCGAAGTTTACCATTGGCATCTAACATGGGATGAAACACATCAGCAAAAGCGGCTTCTTTTTGTTTTGACAGATATTGTTGAATCAGCTTGTTGGCAGCCACCATTTTAGGCAGCAAAAATGCGCGGCTCGGGCTTGGCTTGATAGAAACATACACCACATTCACCTTTTCACCCAAGCTGTCCCGTATCATTTGATACAAGGTTTTGAAACGATTGAAAACATCGTTTGCAGTTAATGAAGTATCTCCGGCTAAATCATTTTCACCACAATAAATCACCACTTGCTTTGGATGATAAGGAAACAAAATATCGGGTGCAAAATGAATCACATCAGGCAACGAACTGCCGCCAAAGCCACGATTGATGATGGTATAACCTGAAAAATAAGTTTGCACATCGCTCCAGAAACGAAACGAGGAACTGCCGATAAAAAGAATAGCATGTTTAGGTGGAAACTGTGCGCTGTCTTCTTTTTTAAATGCGTTGATTTCATCCTGAAAAGGAACGGTTTGTGCATGAGTAAAAATGGTCAAAAACAAAGCTCCAATTAAAAGCAGCGCCCGGAAGAAACGATGGTAAACGTTCATGTTTGATTTGTTTTTGCGAAGTTCTGTATTCTATTCAACATCTCTCTTTTTAGAAAAATCCAATTCTAAAAATAAGGGTGGTTTACATTTACAAAAATGTTTCATGCGCACCTGTTTGTTTTTGTCCATTATTTTGATTTCCTTCTCTTCCTCGGCACAACATATCACCACTCTCTTTGAAACATCAAACGGAAAACAAACACCAACCTACTTTCAAATTATTGACTGGTGGAAAAAATTGGATGCAGCTTCAGCCATCGTTAGCATGAAAGCAATGGATACAACCGATGCCGGTTATCCGCTGCATTTGGTTTTGGTAAGCGGCGATAAAGACTTCATTATTTCATCTATAAAAGCAAAAAAGAAAACCATTCTATTTATCAACAACGGCATTCATCCCGGTGAACCCGATGGTATTGATGCCAGTATGGTTTTGGTAAGAGATATCGTGGAAGGAAAATATCAATTACCGAACAATATTGTTCTTGCCCTGATTCCGGTTTATAACATTGGTGGTTGCTTGAACCGAAGCGAAAACTATCGTGTTGATCAAAACGGACCTGATGCTTTTGGTTTTCGCGGCAATTCGCAAAACCTCGATTTGAACAGAGACTTCATCAAATGCGATTCAAAAGAAGCGTTTGGTTTTGCCCATATTTTTCATCTTCTCGATCCCGATATTCAGATTGACAACCACGTAAGCAATGGCGCCGATTATCAGCATATCATTACATTACTTTCTTCACAACACAACAAATTAGGCGGCGAGTTGGGCACGTATCTGAACAAAACAATGGAGCCTGCAATCTACAATTTAATGAAAGAAAAAGGATATGATTTGGTTCCTTATGTGAACCATTTTGGAGACAATACGCCTGATGTTGGATGGACAGAATTTTGGGACAGTCCGCGTTACAGCAGTGGCTTCGCAACGCTTTGGAATACCTTTGCTTTTATGCCTGAAACGCACATGCTGAAGCCGTACAAACAAAGGGTGGAAGCTGATATTGCCTTACTGAAAAGCTTTATTGAATTTGCATCTGTAAACAGCAAAGAGATTACACAACTTCGGCAAGAAGCGAAGAGAAAGATTATTGAACAAACGCAATTTGCTTTGCATTGGAAAGTTGACAGCACGCAACCTTCACACATCGTTTTCAAAGGCTTTGAAGCAGGCAAAAGAATGAGCAAAGTTTCGGGACTGTCGGTTTTATTTTATGATGAAACCAAACCCTTTACCAAAACGATTCCTTTTTACAATGAATACAAACCCGATGTATTTGTTGACAAACCAAAAGCTTATCTCATACCACAAGGCTGGTGGAAAGTGATTGACCGGCTGAAAGCCAATGGCGTGATGATGAAAAGGCTTTTGAAAGATACTACATTAGTGGTTGATTGGTATAAAATTGAGAATTATAAACCATCGGCAAAACCTTATGAAGGACATCATCCGAACGGCGGTGTAGTTACTTCTTTTCACACCGATAGCATCCAATTTCGTACTGGTGATTATTATATTCCGATGAATCAGGTTGCCAATCGTTTTTTGATAGAAACGTTGGAACCAGATGTTGAAGACAGCTACTTTACTTGGAACTTTTTTGATGCGGTGTTAGGGCAAAAAGAAGGCTTTTCAAATTATGTGTTTGAAGAAACGGCGGCCCGTTATTTACAATCTCATCCCGAAGTGAAAGCAGCTTTGGACCAAAAGAAAAAAGAGGATGCTTCGTTTGCAAAAGATGCGGAAGCGCAACTCGATTTTGTGTTTCGGCATTCGCCTTATATGGAGCCGGATTATTTGCGTTATCCGGTTTTTAGAGTGAAAGAATAAAGAGTTTTAAAAAGTGGTTTATCTTTTTCAGGAAGTGCTGCAAATAAGGGCGCAAAACTTTATTCTTGTTGAAAGATAAGCAACACTCAAAGCCTGGCTGTTTTTTTGTTTTTACATCAATTCGGTAAAAGACGAAATGTAAAGTCGTCAAATGCCTGAGCCATTTATTGCCCTGTTTCTAAATGCTTATGCCTTATTGCTTTTTATTTAAAAGATCATTGGCAGCCAACACCAAAAACAAATAATCGGTAGTGCCGCCACCCAATACATACTCGCCCTGTTGCCATAAAAACGGAAACGGGAGCAACTCTGGAAAATCAGGACGTATCAATGCAGTACCGGATGAAACACCACCGGGAATGTATGACCAGTCGGCACGATTAAAACCATACGCCGGAATCATGGAATGCGCGCCCACACCGGAAGCAAAGGATGCTGTGTTGTTGCCGGGATGACAACCTAAAATAAAATTGAGCGCATCGAGCATATACTTGTCTGATACAATGTTGGGGAAGCCCGTGTGCAGGAAATATTGCTTGTAGCCAAAATGTTGAATGTCCCATCCTGCGCCCCAGATGTTGGGTTTGTAAGGCATTCCGTACGGCGTTTGTTTTCCCTGTGCTTCAATGGTATCATATAACACTTTTACAGCAGCGGTAATAGTGTTGGTAAAGTCGGCATTGTTCATTAGAGGCAACGCCCTTCCCAGCACCCAGCCCTCATTGTCAATATGTTTTGCAATTGCATCTTTATTAGTGATTAAGAAGGCTGCATACTGTGCTTCTTTTGTAGTAAGATACAGTTCAGTAGCCAATTGAACACGTTGCAGTGGGTTCGTTTCTTTCGTTCCATTCCATACTTCTTTTGCAATGCGCAAACAGGCAGCCGCCATGGTATCATTGTAGCCTTTCATTACACGATGCGCAGCCGCCAAAGCCGCTGCCACTTCCAGTGCCCTGCCCGGATTATCTTCCGTAAACACCCACCTGTCATCGGGCGAATTAGGCAAGCCAACGGCGGGTGGTGTACCGTTTGTTTTTACATCATTATAAAACTTGTTGTCCGTGATGTTTGCAGGATCACCAAGCGTAGTGTATTGGCGCATAGAAGGCTCGATGATACCACGATAAAACCTGCCAATACTTGGATAGCCGCCAACAATAGAAAGCAAGCCATGTTCAATTTGTTGCAATACATCGGGCTTACCATCCGGCTGTTGTATTTCGACCACCTGCGTTTGCTGGTTGATGGTTGTGTTGTCATAGTTGATATGAAACGCTTCATAAGCCAGCGTCAACCCATATACGGTTTCTGATTGCGACTCTACACGCAAATCAAAGTCACCTGCATCGTGCCATGCGCCCCTGTTTAAGCCAGGTACTGTTTCGCCTGATTTGTAAGATGTTAGTGTAGAATGCCCTTGTATATAACCATCAAAATGATTGGAATCAATCGGCGCCATACGGGCATCGTCCATGTGGCACCATCCGTGCCATACGCGGTACTTATCGTTCACGCGCATGTGGCACATTTGTACCGGCAAAAAATATTCTAAGGTTGGCTGCCATACATCGCGGGCATAAACGCTATCGCTTATCTGGAAAGGAAGCGTGGTATCATTACCATATTTCACCACATACATGCCGGGTTTGGTAATGCGTGAAAAATCAAATTGTAAATAATGGTAACGAAGAAAGTTGCCCCACTCTGTTGGCGATGATTGCAGTGCTGTTTCAAAGCCACCATTTTCGCTCACGCGAAGCAAAGTAGCAGGGGAACGTTTGGTGTCTTTTGCATCCAACTCTATCACAGCTATTTTTTGTTGTTTGGGATGATAACCCACCTGCGATACCTGCACAACGGGCGATGACTGCCAGCCTTCAATCGCATGAGGCGTTACCAGCCATTCAATTGCGCCTTTGGTAGCTCCTTTTGGAACAAGGCAACGAACCACAAACCAGCCGTTGTTAAACTTGCCTCTTCCATCCATCAGTTGAAGACCGTTTTCCTTGAGGTTTTCAATGGTCATTCGCTGTTGATCGCTTTCCGGTGCGATGGTTAATTTGTTGCCTGTTGCCATGGGCGTTACCTGCGTTTCGCCGTCTTCATCTATGTAGTTTTGCTCATTTGCCTGTCGGGGGAAAATGCCAAACTGATTGTCCATGTAATAGGCTTTTCCAAACAAAACGGAAGGCAATAACTCGAAGTTGAAACCTACTTTTCCAATCCAGTTGTCAGGCAATGAACTATCTAAATCAACAATGATTTTAAAGCTTTTACCGGCAGGTTCTACACGAACGGTATAGCTGAATTTCAAATCAGGATAAATAATGGGATTGAAACCTTTGCGGTTGATTTCCTCATTCGGATATTCCATGTGAACACTGATGGCGCCGGTCTTTTTATCAATCATACGTTTACCAACTTTAGGTATCGGCTGCCATTGTCCGGGTGTTGGATTCAAACGAATATCACCGTTGGTAGCAACGCGCATTCCGTTCTGAATTACTGCCACGCCGCCCTGATGGCCTTCGGGATAAAAATCATGCGCCAGCATTATATTTACGCCTTCATATTCTAAGTACTCAAGGTTGTTGAGATGCATTTGTTTTTGCGTAGGTTTTCCACTTTGTGAAAATGTTTGTAAGGAAAAGAAAAGAAGACTTACCCAAATAATTTTGTTCATAATCGCTGTTTCTTTTATAACTTTTAATTGCCGTGTTATCTTTATTTTTACAGGAATGATGAGAACAGATCGTATCAATTATTTGAATATTCTCTTCATGTTTTTGTCGGCCGGTGCAGCCATCTATCTGCCTTTTGAACTCTTCTTGTTTTCGTATGCTTTTTTAGGTCCGGCGCATTACCTTACAGAAATATCATGGCTGCATGACCGGAAATATTTTACGCCGTTAAAAACCGATTTTATTCTCTTAGGTATTATTGGCTTCATCTATATTTTATTACTCCGTTTTGCTCCGGCCCATAGCCTTGTGCTTACTTATGCCAAACGATACAGTGCGGCTATTGTCTTTTTTGTGTTTGGACTTGCTCTTGTGTTTATTTCAACAGCCAGGCGCAGTGCAAGAATATGGTTAAGTGTTCTTTTACTTGCCGGCATTTTGCTGATTAGCAGCTACAACTTTCTCACACTTATTTTCGGCTTGTATCTTCCTACATTAATTCATGTTTATCTTTTTACCGGTGCTTTTATTTTATATGGTGCTCTCAAAAGCAACAGCCGCAGTGGCTATTTGTCTTTTGCTGTTTTTGTTATCTGCCCGGTGCTATGCCTGTTACTGTTTCGCAATTATAACAATCCTGCAAGCAACTGGGCTATCAATGGCTACAGTTATTTTTCAAAATTGAATAAAACTTTGCTACGCGATCTTCACCTGACTAATCAAACTGTATTCAGCAATCAGACAAGCATTCAGCTTACACGTATCATTGCCTTTGCTTATACTTATCACTATCTCAACTGGTTTTCTAAAACATCAGTCATTCAATGGCACCGTGTATCCCGTTTCAGAATTGCTGTTGTCGTCATCTTATTTCTATGTTTTATCTCATTGTATATATGGAATTATAAAACCGGATTGCAATCGTTATTCTTCCTGAGCTTTTTGCATGTGGTACTTGAGTTTCCTTTAAATCACCGCTCATTGATTGGCATAGTCAAAGAGCTAAAAAAAAGAGCAAAAACAAACTTACAGTTATCAAAAGAAGCCACTGCTTAGTGCTTGCCGTTTTACTGTGGCAGCTTTATTTCATCATGTGTTACCACTTGAGGTAAGCTGTAAACATCCTTCACCTGTTGCCGCGTATTATGACTGATAACCCAGTCGCTCCAAACCAAAAAATAGCACCATTTCGGTTGTGCGTTTAACACGTCAACCGATGGCAACTCGCCAACTTCTGTCAGGGCTATAGGTTTTTCTTTTGCCAGATTTAATAGCTCATTGTAATCTTTTTGCTCGTAGTCTAAATGATATACATCTGCACCCAACATATCTACATACTCGCTTCCCGGATAAAAATCTTTGTAAGCATAAGCTTCATCGCCCGGAATATCCCGCGGACCGTTGGCGCCCCATACCCAAATTAAATTGTTCAAATGAAAATGGTTGGTAAAACGGTCGTACATCATCTTCCACAACTTTTGCAATCCATCTTTACCCGGCTTATTTCCCCACCAAAACCAAACGCCATTCATTTCATGATAAGGACGCCATAGAATGGGAATGTGTGCACTATCCAACTGTTTTAAATAGCCTGCCACTACGTCAATCTGCGCCAGCCAGCGTTGATACAAAGCAGTGCCTGGCGTAGTCAATTCTTTCCACTGCGCATCAGTTAATTTGGCCTGAACACTTTCCTTCCATCCGAACGGCGGATTGTCTATTGGCCTGCCCTGGTGCCACATTAAAGTAATGATGTAACCTTCCTTGTATTTCTGCATTGCTTCATTTACCACATTCTGACCAGCATCTTTTGCGCCATGCCATATAAAATCGGATCCCCAAAGGTCAGGATATTTTCCGGTGATGGATTTTACCGTATCTAAAAACCGTTTGTCTCCGTGCTGACCACTCACTATTTGTTTACCGCCAATGCTATAAAAATAATTCAATAATTTTTTTGCTTCGGGTGAAGCGTTTTTATTCACGGGCAGTGACTGCGCAAAAGAGAACAAAGAAATACAGGCAAAAACAAACGAGACAATAATTGGCTTCATGACAATGAAGTTTTGTGTTGTTGTGAATGAGTTGTACTGAACAAAATGATAACACTGATGGCATCTTAGTAAGCTATACTCTTCGTTTTTTGGTTTTGCCTGTATTATTTTACCGGAGCAATTCTCGCTGCCCAGCCACCGCCAGGCGCTAAATGGATAGTGAGCTTGTCGCCTGTTTTTATCTGCTTTGTTAGCTTCTTATAATCTGTAGCATTCCTGTTTGCATTGATGCCGTCTTGAAAAATGGTCGCTTCATAAGTGCCTTCTTTCAAAAACGAAAAATCAAGTGTAATGTCTTTTGCCGTCCAGTTACTCATGGCGCCAACAAACCAGTTATCGCCCTTTCTTCTCCCCACCGCAACATATTCACCCACCTTGCTGTCCAGTGGCACTGTTTCATCCCATGTAGTAGGAACGGATGTAATAAAATCAAGGCTCTCTTTTTCTTTTGTATAAATCGTAGGATTATCGGCTAACATTTGCAGAGGCGCATAAAAAACAACATACTCAGCCAACTGCTGGCAACGTGTTCCTTTGGCCATCGGGTTGTCGCCAATCGGTCTGAAATCGGCTTCGGTAGCATTGCGCATAGCACCGGGTGTATAATCCATCGGTCCTGCCATCATACGGATAAACGGAATGCTGACAACATAGCGCGGCTGATCTTCGTTCGCCCATTTAAAATTCTCCAAACCTTTTACACCTTCATAGCCCATCACATTTGGAAAGGTACGTTGCAAGCCCGTAGGTTTATAAATGCCATGATAATCTACCATCAGGTGATATTGCGCTGCCTTCTTTGCAATTTCGTAAGTGGATGCTACTACCTTTTGGTCATCCCGATCAAAAAAATCAATCTTAAACCCTTTCACGCCCATTTTAGAATACAGAGGAAAAGCAGTATCCATCTGTTGCGAAACGGCATACCAGGTAGCCCAAAGAATGACGCCTACGCCCTTCTGTTTTCCATAATCAACAATTGCTGCCAAATCCACGTTGGGATTTGGTTGTAACAGATTCAAAATACCCGACCAGCCTTCATCCATAACGATGTAAGGTATTTTGTTGGCGGCTGCAAAATCAATATAATACTTGTAAGTTTCAGTGTTGATACCGGCTTTAAAATCAACGCCGGTTATGTTCCAGTTGTTCCACCAATCCCATGAAACCTGTCCGGGTTTTACCCACGAATAATCCTGTAACTTTAGTGGTGATGCCAGCTTTTGCACAATATCGTTGTTCAATAAGTCTTTATCCTGCTCACTAATTGCCACCACACGCCAGGGAAAACTTCGCGTACCCATTGTGCTGTCAATGTATGCAGCCCGCTCTGTAGGTATGTAATTGATGCCAACCAGGTGGGCTGCAGTTGGATAAGGTGCAAACACACCTTGTAAGCCCCTTCCTGTTTCATTCAGATTGAGATACATGCCGGGATAATCTTCTAAATCAGCCTCTAAAATTTCGGCTTTTCTGCCTCCGCCAATATCAACCAGCAAGGGAAGAAAAGCCAAAGAATCTTTCGGAAATTGAGATAATGTGATGTGATGATACAGGGCTTCAAAAGAGGAATTGAACATCTTGCCATCGCGGTAATCCCATTGAATGGGAATGAAAGCCGAGTCATCATTGGTGAAGTTGAAAGCCGCTTCTTCGTTCTTAACAATGATGCCCCCTTTCTTTTGCGTAAAAAAGCGATACGCAACCGCATCATCATACACTCTGAACACCAGGCCCCAATCGCCTTTGCAACGCAAGGTGATTTGATTGTAATGATCAGGAATCGTTGCTTTGATATAGTTGATGGCAGCAATGCTTTGGTTTATACTTTCTGTTTTGGATGAAGTAACCATAGCATTATTACCCAATGTTTCGTTTTGAAGTTGTAACGATACTGAAGATGGTTCGATAACGGTTTGATCTTTCAAACGAACGCTCCATTCAATTGTATTGGCAAAAGCAATATGCAACTTTACATTGCCATTGGGCGATGCCACATCGAAGGTTTTGTTTTTTTGTGCAAAAACAAACGAACAACAAACACAGGCAGCAAAAAGGGAAATCAATCGTTTCATGTGAAAGAATGTGTTTACAGAGCTTCAAATGTAGGTAAGCTAATAAGAATAGAATTTGCGTTTTTTATCTTTTATTGATAGTGAAATAGCTGATAAAAAATTCATTTTCTGCTTCTTTTGATGATCGAAATGAGTTTTAAAACGATAGACTTTATAAGAAAGCATAGGCCGCAATGAATAATGTATAATTCTTTACACAATCAAAAAAAGGGCAAAACCAAAAGACAGCATTCTTTTATTTCATCAAAAATGAAAGCCGCGCAAAGTCAATAAGAGAGAGCTGTTCAGCGCGCTTGTTAAAAATATCATCTCTTAAAACATCTTCCTCAAACAAACTCCTGGTTGCATTGCGCAGCATTTTTCTTCTTTGATTAAAAGCTGTTTTTACTAAAGTTGTAAAGGCCCTTTCACTCTTTACAGATAACGGTTCCTCCTTTCTTTCCAAACGAATGACACCACTCATTACTTTGGGTGGTGGCGTGAACGATTGCGGTGGCACATCAAACAAATATTCTACAGAATAAAAAGCTTGTATCAACACCGAAATAATACCATACACTTTGTTTCCCGGCTGGGCTGCAATGCGCTGTGCCACTTCTTTTTGAAACATGCCAATAATAAAAGGAACATTATTTTTCCATTCCAATATTTTAAATAAAATCTGCGATGAAATATTGTAGGGGAAGTTTCCAATCACTCCAAATTCCCCTTCAAACGGTGCATTGCTTTGCAGGAAATCGGCATGAATAATTTTATCCTCAATGGCAGTATATTTACTTTTTAAAAAGACCACTTTTTCGGCATCAATTTCAATGGCTTTGAATTGAATGGACGGAATCTGAAGCAAGTATTTCGTTATTGCACCCGCGCCAGGCCCTACTTCCAGCAATTGCTGAAACGTTTCTTCTTGCAAAGCTGCCACTATCTTTTTACAGATATTTTCATCATGCAAAAAATGCTGCCCCAACGATTTTTTAAGCGTATAATTCATTACTTACAAAAGTAAAGGCAAACAACAGCAATCGTTATTTTGAATTGCCCTGCGCAACACCAATCAGCACGGCACCACCAATAATCATCAACGCGCCAACTGCTAACTGCCAGGTGATTTTTTCTTTCAAAAAGAAGAAAGCAAGAATAACAGTAAGTACCAGGGAGCTTCTTTCAATAGATGTTACGGCACCGGCAGGACCATCTTTCAAAGCCTTAAATTGAAAAAGGGATGAGAAGCAGGTAGCAGCACCGGCACATGCAATAAAGATCCAGGTTCGCTTGTCAATTTTACCAAAATTGGCGGATGCTTTTTGAAACAAAACCGCACTCCATGAAATTACAAGTATCAAAATAGCTTGCAGAGCAAAACCAACATTGGGTTCGATATTTTTTAATCCGGCTTTTGAAAAAATAACCGCCAACGCTGCTGTTATTGCTGCAAGAATCGCAAAGATGAGCCACATGGTAAATCTGTTTAGAACGTGAGCTTTTTATTGTCTAAAAAGAATACCAAGTTTTATTTGAACCACAAAGACACAGAGAACACAAAGTTTCACTAAGGAAGATTCTTTGTGAAACTTATTTACTTTGAGACTTTGTGGTTCAAACAAAAAACTAAATGGAATCAATGTCCAAACGCAGCCGGTCTTTCAGTTCTTTTACCAGCGGATATTGTGAAGCGATGTAGTTAAAGCGTTCGCGACTGTTCATAATTAAAAAAGGAGAGATTTCTTCCTGTACATCATCTTCCACCACAATTTGCAACTGAATAGCATGGTTGTGAAATGTTTTTTGAATGCAATCACAAAGCAGCGTTTTTTCTTGCTCAATAAATTTTTGCTGCACCAACGCATTCACGGAAATCAGCACACGTGTTTCGCTTTCAATGGTAAGCTTTGCCATTTTAAATGTGTTGGCAGCACTGTGCTTTTGCTGTTCTTCCAATTTTAGGGCAAAACCAAACCAACACTCGCGCAGCTTTTCCATTTCCAATGGTTCTGCTTCATCAATTTCTTCAATGGTGTATTGGTCGCCATATTTATCGCGTAGTGCTGATAATAAACTCCTTTTCGTTTTGGATTGAAGCAAAGTTGCCGTAGCAGGTTCACTAACTACTACCACTTCTGTTTCAACAGGGGGATAAAAAGGCTGGGCTTCTTTTACCGTTTGCTTACCCGAAGGTTGCTGAATAAATAATTTTGATTCTGTTTGAGGCGGTGCTATTTTGTTTTCAACCACCGCTGGCTCTTCTTTTTTGTAACCGTTGGTTGGTGGCTCGTTATTTTTTTTAGGCGAAGAAAGAATGGCTTTTCCATTTCCATTTGTGGGGGGCTGCAATGGCGCAATTGTTTTTGCCCGATAAGCCACCGGCGCATCTACTCTTTTCTTTTGCACCACTTCGTTGTTCTCAACGGTTAGCTCCAAAGCCTGTTGCAAAAAGTTAAGCTTGATGATAGCCATTTCAACATGCAACCGTTTGTTGCGTGCCATTTTGTAGTTGATTTCAGCTTCATTCAAAATGTTCAGCGCACTTACTAAAAAGGAAGTGCTGATCGCTTTTGCTGCATCGGCATAGCGTTGCTGCGACCCTTCTACTACTTCCAGTAACGAAGCGGCTTTGGCATCTTTGCACACCAACACGTTCCGTAAAAACTGAGCAAAACCGTTAACTACTGCATCGCCTTCAAAGCCTTTGCGGTTGATTTCATCATACAACAACATTGCCGCAGCAAGGTCTTGTTGCAGCAAGCTATGCAACAGTTTGAAATAATAATCTTCATCTAAGATATTTAGATGCTCAAGCGTGTTATGATACGTTACCTCTGCATTGGTAAACGAAACAATTTTATCTAAGATTGAAAGCGCATCGCGCATACAACCTTCGCTTTTTTGCGCAATCAGTTGCAGCGCGGCTTTTTCTGCCCTGATGTTTTCTTTTGCCGCAATTTCTTCTAAATGTTCAACGGTATCATGAATGGTAATTCGTTTAAAATCGAATATCTGGCAACGCGATAAAATGGTAGGAAGTATCTTATGCTTTTCAGTAGTTGCCAAAATAAAAATGGCATACGGCGGTGGCTCTTCCAGCGTTTTTAAAAACGCGTTGAATGCGCTTGCCGAAAGCATGTGCACTTCATCTACAATATATACTTTGTATTTGCCGGCTTGTGGTGCAAAACGCACCTGCTCAACCAGGGAACGAATGTCATCTACGGAATTGTTGCTGGCAGCATCAAGTTCGTGAATATTGAGTGACGTGCCTTCATTAAAAGAAACGCAGGAATGGCATTGGTTGCATGCTTCGCCATCGGGCTGTAAGTTTTCGCAGTTAATGGTTTTGGCAAGAATACGAGCGCAGGTAGTTTTGCCAACACCACGCGGACCACAAAACAAAAACGCATGTGCCAACTGATGATTTTTGATGGCATTTTTAAGCGTAGTGGTGATGTGCTGCTGACCTACAACCGTGTTGAACGTTTGCGGGCGATACTTGCGTGCTGATACAATAAATTCACTCATATTCAAGGTGCAAGTTAGCACTAAGGCTTACACACTTTCGATGTTCTTATACACAGCAGTTACATAATTTTGTTTTACTGCTATTTATTAAAAATGAAAGAATTAGCGCAAAAACAAACTTTCGAAATAAGGATAAACAAAAAGTTTTTCACCCGTAATCAACATAGTTATTCAGGTAATTCTGAACCGGGATGGATGATATAAATGGGATGGTTAGGATTGGATATTGAAAGGCTAAGATTAAGATTGAATATTAGTGCAAAAACAAACTTCCTCATCCCTATCCCAACCATCTCACTTATCCCGTTCATCCCAGAGTTCAGACATCACTTTGGCGCTTTACGATAAATGTAAAGAGCAACAAAAACAAACACCATGTTGGGTATCCACGCTGCAACACTGGCAGGCAAACTTCCTTTGGTTGAAAAAATGGTAGAGAACCGATCCATAATGATGAAAACAGCAGCCGTAACAAAGCCAAACGCAAGATGCACACCGCTTCCGCCCCGCACTTTTCTGCCTGCTACCATCGCGCCCATCAACGTTAATAAAATAACTGAAACGGGCGTAGCAATGCGGCGATAATTTTCAATCTTTAAATCATTGATGCCTTCTGCGCCACGCTGCTCCTGCTGTGTAATGTATTTCTGCAATTGAGGAGAGGTAAGAATGTCTTTTGCCTTTTCATCATTGTTTAAATCAAATGGCTTAAAGTTGAAGTTCATAAACTTTTCATTGGTTGAAACCGTATGTTCTTTTAAGCTGTCAATGGTTCGCTCAAATACTGTTTGGAGTTGCCATTTGTGTGCAACCGTGTCCCAATAAATGTTTCCGGCACGCAGGTTATAAACCAGCTGATCGTTTTTTATTTTGTCCATAAAAAAAGGACCTCCGCGCTTGCGGCTTGTATCGTAACCAATGATACCGGCGTATGTAAACGAATCAACCCGGAAATAAACGCTGTGCTGATAAGTAGCCATAAAATCGTTGCCCGAAGGATGACTGCCGTTAACATAATTGGCTTCAAACGTAAGCCTCGTTCCTTCGGCTTTGGGAATGATGTAAGCATTGGAAACCCAAAGCAAAGCTCCCAGCAAAATACCGCCAATAAGGTAAGGAACCAACAATCGCCGGTATGTAACGCCACCCGCAAGGATGGCGATAAACTCACTGCGCCCGGCAAGCTTGGAAGTAAAAAAAATGACTGCGATAAAAACAAAAAGGGGAAACAGCAAAGCAACAATGTGCGGAATAAATGCAATATAATATTGCGTAAAAATTTGCCAGGCGCTTAAACCCGATTGCACAAAATTATCAGCCTTCTCGCTGATGTCAACCACCACGGCAATAATGGTAAACAAAAAGATGGCAAAGAAAAACGTTACCAGAAAGTTTTTGATGATGTACCAGTCGAGTATTTTCATGCGGTTCAAAAATAAATCAAAAGCTGTTTTGCTATTGTGAAAGCTGAATGGTGCGTCATGGCGGGGAACGAAGCCATCTGTGTTATACAGCAGATAACGTTTGTAAACAGTGAAGCTGTCTGCTTTATCCATTCACAACTGACGATCAACTTCATTGTGTTATGCACAGACTGCTTCGTTCCTCGCAGTGACGGACGAATACCACTTACAAACGCTGTTTTACTTTCTGGCTCATTTCACTCTTCCAAGCGTTGAAAGTGTCATCCAGTATGCGTTTACGCGCTTCACCCACCAGCCATAAATAGAAAGCCAGATTGTGAATGCTTGCGATTTCCAAAGCCAGGTACTCACCAGCCGCAAACAGGTGCCGCAGGTAAGCTTTTGTGTAATATTGGCTGATATTACAAGGCAAGCCTTCATCTATGGCGCTGAAGTCGGTTGCCCACTTTTTGTTTTTGATGTTAATTACGCCGTTCGTGGTGAACAACATACCGTTTCTGCCATTGCGTGTGGGCATCACACAATCAAACATATCAATGCCTAAAGAGATACATTCCAAAATATTCCACGGCGTGCCAACCCCCATTAAATAACGCGGCTTTTGTTGCGGAAGATGTTCGGTGCAAAGGGCTGTAAATTCATACATCATCTCTTCGGGTTCGCCCACCGATAAACCACCAATCGCATTGCCTTCGGCTTCTTTCGAAGCAATGTATTGGCAGGATTCGATACGCAAATCTTTATACACGCCACCCTGTACAATGGGAAACAAATGTTGCTGAAAGCCATATCTGCCGGGCGTTTCAGTCAAATGGTTCACGCACCTGTCGAGCCAGCGATGCGTTAGCTCCATGCTCTTTTTTACATAACTGTATTCGCCTGGATACGGCGGGCATTCATCAAACGCCATGATGATGTCAGCACCAATGCTTCGCTCTATATCCATCACTTTTTCGGGCGAAAAAAGGTGCCGGCTGCCATCAATATGCGATTGAAATAACGCACCTTCTTCTGTCAACTTTCTATTTGCTGCTAATGAAAATACCTGGTAGCCACCGCTGTCGGTTAAGAGGGGCTTTTGCCAGTTCATAAAGCAGTGCAAGCCACCGGCTTTTTCTAAAATTTCAGTGCCGGGGCGCAAATACAAATGATAGGTGTTGCCCAAAATAATTTGCGCTTTGATGTCTTCATTCAATTGTTGTTGCGTAACCGCTTTTACACTTCCTACCGTGCCCACCGGCATAAAGATGGGTGTTTGTATTTCGCCATGCGATGTAGTGATAGTTCCTGCGCGGGCTTTGGTATTGATATCGGTTTGAAGAAGTTGAAAGAACGGAGATGCCATGCGGGCAAAAATAGAGCAAAAGAAAAAGGGAATGGGAAAGCAGATAATTCAGTCTTTTGCTTTTCTCTGTTTTTATTTATCAGCGTGTAAGCTTTCAATGATACCCTTGATTGTCTTGTCGTCAATACTGTCCAACTCCGACTTATCGTAAATAGTTAGTAAATAAACTTCTTTATTGTCTGTTACCAAATAAGTAATAACACGAGCACCTCCGCTTTTACCTTTGCCTTTACTCTTGATAGCAAGTCTGATTTTGTAAGTATCATTACCTAACGGTACTCCTGTTTCTGGATTCTTTTCAAGTATTGTATTTAAGTAAGTAAGCTCTTGTTTAAGAGATGGGAATTTCTTGATTAGTCGCTTTGCCTCTTTTTTAAACTTTTCACTCGGAATAACACTAAAGTTCATTCAAAAATTCGTTGAGTGTTTGTTTGTGTCCTTTAGTTTGCTTAAGAATAGCAACTTGCTCAAGGGCTTCTTTTAAGTCAGATTTTAGTTGTAAAGCTTGCTCATATTTCTTGAGCCTGTTTAAAACCTTTTCCCATTCTGCCAAGGGCAATTGAACGGCTTTTGTTTTCCCGTTGATATCGTTTACATATTGAAGCGCAATTTTCATGTCTCAAATTTACTACGTTTTATTGAACAGCGATCATTCAAAACAGGCAACTCATAACGAAATAAAATCAATTCATCTTACGTCATTTCCTTTTTCAAACCCTGCTCAACATCTTTTGTCATTTTCGTGGTAGTGGCTTCGTTGGCACGCAGTTCTTTTTCTAAAAAGTAATTCAATGCCGTTCGCAAAACAGCGATGGCAGCCAGCTTTCCAATGTCGTTCCAGGTGGGCGCAATGGCAGTGGCAAGAATATCAGCACCCAACAACAATTCTAACGAAATGGCTAATGCGCTACCAAATTGTATGCGCAGTGTTTCGTTGGTAATGCCATCGTTAGGTTTAAAAATATGCCAGATGTATTTTACTAAAAACTTTATCAGCGCTACCGAAATTACAAACGCAGCCAGCACTTCAACAACGGAGCTTAAATACTTGGTAACAATTTCAGCCAGTTCTTTCATGCAAATCTTTTTTATTGTTGCTTCTTTTAATCAGCCACAATGATGTTCGTTGTAAAACAATGAGTATTACCAAAAAAAATACAGCCACAAAAAACATGAGCAGTGTGTTGGGTTTTGCATGTTGAAACGCAAACACCAATGCAGTAGCCACTGCCGGCGGATGCATGGCTTTGGTAACAATCATAATGGCAATGACAACAATCATCGAAATGGCGGCTGAAAGGTAGCCAGGTCCAATCCATCTGTACACAACATAGCCAATAACAGCCGCAGAAAGTTGAGCAATCAGCAACGTGCGAGCATTGTTGGTAGGATGTTCCGGTTCCAGGTAAATTAAAAAAGCACTGGAAGCCAGCGATGAAAACAAAATCTCCTGCTTACCAAACGTGTTGAGCAAAAGCAAAACAATAATCATAACTCCGGCAGGCATTACTGCTAACAAAATATCCGTTTTCAAATCGTGTCGCCGAAACATAGTTTAAAACAGGAGTGAATAAATGAAAGTTCTCTATTCATTAAAACCCGTGCTGATTGTAACAATTTACATTCCATCTGAGAAATAGCCGGATTTTTTGTTTTTGCACATATTTTACCAATATAACATTTGAAAATGAATGAGTTGTATCGAAAAAAGAAAAAATAATTTTGAAATTATCCCTCTTTTGTTAATTTAGTGGCAGAATTTAATGGGTTAGTAAGTAAGTAGCCGGTTTTTGAGCCGGCTTCTTTTTGCCCTCATCCCAACCCTTCTCCACGCGTGGAGAAGGGCAAAAGCAAAAGTTCCAAATTGATTATTCTGTCTCATTATTTCCTTTGATTTTATCATCAACTTATAACAACCTCTTCTTTTTTCAAACCTTATCTTTATAACATGAGTAAAGTAAAGACTGCATTTTTTTGCAGCAACTGCGGATATGAAAGTATGAAGTGGCTTGGCAAATGTCCTGTTTGCAACCAATGGAACACGTTTGTAGAAGAGATGATTGCTAAGCCTGCTAAAAGCGAAAATGGCTGGAAAGATTACAACAACGAAGCAACCTTTACGAAAGCAATTTCTTTATCAGAGATAAGTGCAACAGAAGAAAAGCGATTGCTGTCAACCGATGGTGAACTCAACCGCGTTCTCGGTGGTGGCATTGTGCGCGGAAGCATTGTGTTGGTTGCCGGCGAGCCGGGCATTGGCAAAAGCACTTTGTTTTTACAAAATGCTTTGCAGATGAACGATATAATTACGCTGTATGTAAGCGGTGAAGAAAGCGAGCAGCAAATTAAAATGCGTGCCGACAGATTGAAAATAAAAAACGATAAATTTTATCTCTTAACAGAAACCGTTACACAGACCATCTTTCAGGAAATAAAAAAACTAAAACCACAATTTGTAATTATAGATTCGATACAAACTTTACAAACCAATTTAATTGAATCATCACCGGGAAGTGTGTCGCAAATTCGCGAATGCGCAGCCGAGTTTCAACGCTTTGCCAAAGAAACGAACACGCCTGTTTTTTTAATTGGTCATATTACCAAAGAAGGCAGCATTGCAGGTCCGAAAATATTGGAGCACATGGTTGATACGGTGCTGCAATTTGAAGGTGATAGGCATTACACCTATCGCATTTTGCGCACGCTAAAAAACAGATTTGGAAGCACGGCAGAATTGGGCATTTATGAAATGACAGGTGAAGGAATGCGCGGTGTTATCAATCCCTCCGAAATATTAATTACACAAAAGGAAGATCAGTTGAGCGGCAGTGCCATTGCTGCCAGTATGGAAGGTTTGCGGCCGTTGTTAATTGAAGTGCAGGCTTTGGTAACGCAGAGTGTGTATGGCACGCCGCAACGCACGGTGAGTGGCTTTGATTTAAGACGATTGCAATTGTTATTAGCCGTATTGGAAAAGCGTGGTGGCTTTCAGTTTGGAATGAAGGATGTGTTTGTAAATATTGCAGGCGGCTTAAAAGTAGAAGACCCTTCCATAGATTTGGCAGTGATTTGCGCCTTGCTTTCATCGTATGAAGATGTGCCGGTTTCGCAGCACATTTGCTTTGCAGGTGAGGTAGGTTTGAACGGTGAAATCCGCGCAGTGAACCGCATTGAGCAACGCATTGCCGAAGCCGAAAAATTAGGCTTTGAAAAAATTGTCGTTTCTAAATACAACAAGAAAAGTGTAAGCAATAAAAGCTATGACATTGAAGTTGTATCGCTGGGAAAAGTGGAAGAAGTGTATCAGTATTTGTTTTAATTTTTTCTTTGCCACAAAGACACGGAGACACAAAGAATAGAAAGCAATTTTGTGTAAAAACAAACCTTATGAATGTCCTCAATCATATCAAACAATATGCGAACGATGTTGTGCATTTGTTCTATCCGCATGTGTGTATTGGTTGCGGCAGCGATGTAATAGAAACCGCACAAACGCTGTGTGCGCAATGCTTTGCGGCGTTACCTGTTACCGATTATTTTCTATACGCCAATAACCAGGTAGAACATTTGTTTGCCGGTCGCATCATTGTTCAAAGTGCAGGGAGTGCATTTTATTTTACAAAGAAATCGTTGTTGCAAAATGTATTGCACGAAATCAAATACAAAGGAAATAAAGAGGCAGGATTATTTGTTGGAAAGCAAATGGGAATTGCGCTGCAACAAAGCAATCGTTTTGAAGATATTGATATGATTGTGCCCATGCCTTTAAACAGCAAACGATTGCAACAACGTGGCTATAATCAGGCAACGCTTTTAGCAAAAGGTATCTCTTCAATCATTCAAAAACCGGTACATGAACACATTGTGTTTCGCAGGATGAATACAGAAACACAAACGGGCAAAAACCGGGCAGACCGCTGGCAAAATATGCAAGCTGTTTTTGCGGTAAAACAAAAAGAAGCCATAGAAGGAAAGCATGTTTTGCTGGTTGATGATATTATAACCACCGGTGCTACATTGGAAGCATGTGGTGAAATTATTTTATCAATACCCGATACCAAACTAAGCATCGCAACAGCAGCCTATACAATTTAAATGATCGTATTACATCTTCATAAGATTACTGACGACATCATTCATTAAAACAAATTTTACATCTCACTCAACAACGGTTCTTTTTTTGTAATAAAGAATTGCAATAAAAACAAACCTATGCAAAGAGATGGCGCTACTACAAGCCTTTGGCAGCAAGATGTTCCCGATTATGAAGCAAAACAAACCACATTACCTCAAACGCTATTTGACGTTGTGATTGCAGGCGGCGGCATTACCGGATTAACCACAGCTTTGTTACTTCAAAAAAGCGGCAAGCGGTGTTTGTTGGTAGAAGCCAAAACCATTGGCTTTGGAACCACAAGCGGCACTACGGCACACATTAATACACTCATAGATACGGGCTATGCACAAATAGAAAAAGACTTTGGTAAAGATGCCGCAAAGGGAGTAGCGAACGCAACAAAAGAAGCTTGTGAGTTGATAAAAGAAAATGTAAGAAGTTATAACATTGATTGCGGTTATGCGGAGAAAAAAGGCTTTTTGTTTTCGCAAAATAAAGAGCAGGATGAAGAGTTGGATGAAATCATAAAAGCCACACAGGAAGCGGGCGTTCAAGCTGATGAAAGCGGCCATATTCCTGTGCCAATACCGTTTACAAGAGCAATGCAGGTTGAAGGCCAGGCGCAGTTTCATTCAACCCGATACATACTGGCTTTGGCAAAAGAATTTGAAGCAGCCGGTGGCGTGATTGTACTGAATTGTCGTGTTCAGAATTGGCATGATAAAGAAACCGTAACAATTGAAACCACATTAGGCGAAGTGGAAGGCAAAGCGTTGGTGCTGGCAACACATGTTTCACTTGGTGTAAACCTGTTGCATCTGCGTTGTGCGCCGTACAGAAGCTATGCGATTGCCGTTGAGTTGGAAGAGGACAATTATCCTGATGATTTAGCTTACGATATGTATGATCCCTACCGTTATTACCGCACGCAAAATGTGGATGGAAAGAACTATTTAATTGCCGGTGGTGAAGACCACAAGACGGCACATGAAGACAATACAGAAGTTCCTTTTCTCCGGTTGGAAGCTTATGTAAAAGAACATTTCAAAGTAAAGAACATTGCTTACAAATGGTCGTCGCAATACTACGAGCCGGTGGACGGTTTGCCTTACATTGGGCACATGGTTGGCAGCCCAAATGGCAACGTGTATGTGGCAACTGGCTTTAGCGGTAATGGCATTACGTATGGAACGGTATCGGCTATTGTATTGAACGATTTAATCAACAAAAAAGAATCCCCGTATAAAGATTTGTTTTCGCCCAATCGTATAAAACCGGTGGCAGGCTTTACTGAATTTGCCAAAGAAAACTTAGACGTTGCCAAAGAGTTTGTAAAAGGATTTTTTGCAAAAGAAAAAATAGAAACGGTAAGTGCACTTGCGCATGGTGAAGGAAAGGTAGTGAGTTATGAAGGCGAAAAAATTGCGTTGTACAAAGATGAAGCTGGCGGCTTACATGCCGTGAATCCAACCTGCCCGCATCTCAAGTGTAGTGTGAAATGGAACATTGCAGAGAAGTCGTGGGATTGCCCTTGCCATGGTGCGCGTTATACCTTTGATGGAAATGTGATTACAGGTCCTGCAGGACATGATTTAAAAAAGATTGATTTGGAAGAAGTGATGGAGAAGTAAAAAGCAAGGTTCAAGGAAGAAGAATAGAAGGTTTGTTTTTATTGCATTTTTTGAAGATGGGGTGCGCCTTTGCAGGCGTTCTTCGCCTGCGTAATGGATACTTTTTTGTTGGTGAAGAACGGTAGCTTCGCCGTAAACAATACAAATGCGCGGAAATTGTATTGGCG
This sequence comes from Ilyomonas sp., assembly GCA_965277535.1. Taxonomy (GTDB): domain Bacteria; phylum Bacteroidota; class Bacteroidia; order Chitinophagales; family Chitinophagaceae; genus Ilyomonas. The sequence goes on from OZ255825.1 coordinate 1,297,778, forward strand.
CAATTTTTTGTTTTTGCGCGTTTTTTTGTTGTGCTTGATTACAAATAGATTGTGTTAATTGTGCGCGGATTTGGTAGGCTAAATAATTGCGTCTATTTTTGAGTTGTACGCCATGTTATTTGAGCACTCTAATAATCAAAAGTAGGACAGACAAAAATCTATATTTCATTTTACTTTTAGCATGACACAAAACTTAAACTTAGAAATTGAGGTAATTAAAAAGTTCGTTGACAAGACGAAAAAAGACAGATACATTCAATTTATTTCCACAGCTAAAAACAGACATAAATTTATTAATGACCTATCTCATTTCAACTTTTTAAATTGGGACAAGTTTGACAAAGTTGTAAACAATGAAGAGCAAACAATTTTCACAACTCTGCAAAAAAATAAATTGGTTGACAAAACTTGCTATGTAATTAGCGAGAATAAAAATATTGACACAAAAACTTTAGACATAAAACAAGCAATAAGCGAGACTGTCGGTTATGGTATGGGAACAATCCTTGTTTTTGGTAACGCTGACATTATTTATTATGAAAGTGAAACAATAAATACAAGATATATCAGCAAAGCGGTTTAAATAAATTCGTGTTTTATCACGGCGTGACAAAACACAGGCGTACAACAACAGGTTTGGCAATAGGCTGGCTGACGGCATAACAATCGGCTACAAATCAATATCAGCAATAGTTCCAGCTTGACTTTATCTTTTTCGCTTTCGTTATTACCTTCATCTTTAGTAACAATTTTCAGCTTGGGTTCGGGGCTTGACCTTATAAAATACCAGCCCATTGCCAAGTTTTCTATGATTCCACAAAATGATTTTTTAGTTCGGTTATGCACCTATCCTTTGGTAGTTTTCCACATAAGGCCGCTGATCTCTTAGCACTGCAAATATTCTTAGCAGCAGTTTATTTCTGATTGCGTTTATCACACTCATTTTGTTTTTTCCTTCCCTTACTTTCTGCTCATAATAGGTTTTGATGTCTTTATCCCAGCGAAGAGCGGACATGGCGCATAAATGCAAAAGGCTTTTTAGTTTACGGTTGGCAAACGGACTTACACCTGGTTTAAAGCGAACGCTCGTTCCGGAACTTTTACTGAAAGGCACCACACCACAATAACAGGCCAGTTGCTTTACATTTTCAAACATGGTAAATCCTTTTGTATACACATACAATGATGCTGCTGTTTGCAAACCAACTCCTTTGATACTACACATTAATTGAATGCTTTTATTGATGGTTTCTTCACTGCTGATATAAGATTGTATGGAAGCCTCAATCTTCTCTTTTGCTTTGTTAAGCCCTTTGATGGCCGGAAGTTGAAGCCGCTCTAATTCTGCAGCTTCTTTGCCACCATTACAACTCTTCATTTCTTCAATGGGAACGAGGAGCTGTGTGAGCGCATTCACAATCCGGTCGCGCTGTACGAGGTCATGTTCTTAAGTTTTGAAAGCTTTGTGTCCACTGGCTTCCAGAGCCGTGCACGATCAATAAAGCGCATGCAATATTCAGCGATCGTAATGGCAGAGGCTTTATCACCTGTTCCTCTTTGAAGGCCCATACTGCGTTTTATTTTGATAGCCATCTCAACCCAAAGATTTGCTTTACGGTCTACCAAAAAGTCAATGATCCCGTTGGTATAAAGACCTGTATGCTCCATGCAAATCAAGGTCTCTGATAAAGTTACTTCGTGTGATTTGAGCCATTGTTCAAAAGACTTAAATCCTTCCCTTGTCTGGCTGAAACAATGGTGATGCAATACACCCGTTTCGGAGAAAAGAAGGGCAGCATCAAATGATTTTTTAGAGATATCAATCCCGGTAAATGCTTTAAATTTGTTCATAACATTTTCATTTAAACGATGAATAAAAGCCTGAATTTTTTGAACAGTTATCAAGACCTTAATAATGGGTCGTGAGCCCTAATTTCTATTTGATTCTTTGTTCAAAAAAGCTACCGGAGATTAAAACTTGGCTTAGGTCTTTGGTCCTTGCCCTAACATAAAGCGCTCCGGTGGCCTTCAGGTTTTTTAAATTTAGTTATTCACTCTTTACTGTGTATTCACAAAAGAAAAAAGTAACAAAAAAGAAAAAGTAATAATAGTAGTAATATTTTCAATAAAAGGTGTAAACAAATCTAAAGGCCCTGTTCGTTACCTGCCATTTTTAAACGACCTGCTATGACTTGGTTTTGGGAACATGGAAATCAATTATTCATTTTATTCTTGACACCAGTTGTAGGACTAATCTTTGATTTCACATTAGACAGAAGGAAGATTTTGTATCTATTGTGTATAAGTACATTATTATTACTACCAATTTTGACAGGTTACACATACATTATCCCTTATGCCTATCAAATACTGGGACTGTTATTGCTAAGCTGCATTTATTATTTTTATTCCAGACAGATTAAGAAAAGGGCACCAAAAATCACTTCTGCTGTTATTATAGGATGACTTGCATTTTGCGTTTTAGGCTTTTTTGCTTTTATGGACTCAATGTCAGGCAACCAGGACGTGGAAAATAGCTGGCGAGTTAGGAATTATAAAGTTGAATACATCAAAGACCAGGGGTTTGCAGGTGGTGCATTGATGAAATATGAAATCAGTAAATATGCGTTAATTCCAATACTTACAAAAGAGGTGGACATGGCAGTTGACAATGACACAACAAATAGTTGCTTAATTCATTTTACTGACATAAAAATGGACTTTGACAAGTGCAATGTTTCTTTGAAAGACGTTAAGTGACAGAAAAAACTACAGGCAACATACAGTTTTGCGTTATGGCGGCTTGACGAACAAAACTCATCAATGGTTTTTCAATTAAGCTTTTGTGCTATATTCGGCTGACGAATAAGAATGTCCGCCATAAACGCAAAGCCGGCGGACATTAGGCGTAATGCTATCGGACACCCTACAAACTTTTAACTGACCACTCATTTTAACTACCTTGCTTACAAATTTTATGACGACGAAATGAAATCAAAACTGACAATTGAAATTCTCATTCAAGAAGCGGAACTATTCTGTGTAGAGCAATCAAAATTTCAACATAAAGAACTTTACGGAGTAACTGATGGCAAAGCTGTTGGAACCCTTATAGAACAGAGTTTTCAGAAACATCTTAGAGAGAAATATGAAGTATCAATCGGTTCTTCTGCAAAGGGAATTGACCTACCATCAGATGATATTTTAACCGACATCAAAGTAACTTCTATTGTTCAGCCACAGTCATCATGTCCTTTCAGAGATGCCAAACAAAAAATATTCGGGCTTGGCTATAATCTTCTTGTTTTTGTTTATGATAAAAAGGACAATCCAGAAACTCAAACTGCAAATTTAGATTTTGTAAGTTGTTCATTTGTTTCAAAAGAAAGAACAGCCGATTTTACGACTACAAGTATTTTGAATGAAATGAAGAAAGTTGGAGCTAATGTGGAAGACATTATATCCTTTCTAAATGGTATTAAAATCCCAGCAGATGAAATTACTCTCAAACAAATTTCAGAGCTCATTTTAGCTTCTGAAATCACTGTAGGTTATCTGACTATCTCAAACGCACTTCAATGGAGATTGCAATATAAAAGGATTGTGAATTTAAGCGATGACGTTCAAGGAATTCATAAAATAGTGAATTATAATAAGCCTGCATAATGAAAGTATTTGATGCAAATATTACTTCTAATGTTTCGGATTATTTAAATGAAAATCTGAAAAATATTACAACTTTTGAAAAGGCAAATCAAAAATTATATGAAGCCTTTGGCATTAAACAATTTTTTGAGAATAATGAAGAGTTAGAAATTCTTAAAGAAGTTCTTTCTCACACAATTAATGTCGTTGAAGAACCTGATAGAGCGGAATATGGCGACTTTCAAACGAATGCTGATTTAGCTAATAAGGTAAATTTACATTTAGCTGCCAAAAATATTTCACCTGAACTTGTAATTGAGCCAACTTGTGGTAAAGGCAATTTCATCATTGCTTCTTTAGGTAATTTTTCGAACATCAAAAGGATTTACGGAATAGAAATTTACAAGCCTTACGTTTGGGAAACTAAATTTAGTATTATCAATCTTTTTCTTGATAACCCTAACTGCAACAAGCCTGAAATTTCAATTTATCATTGTAATGTTTTTGACTTCGACTTTAAACAAATAGCAAGTCAATATTCTACCGATGAAATTTTGGTAATAGGGAACCCGCCGTGGGTAACAAATTCTAAATTGGGAAGCCTTAATTCAACAAACCTTCCAAAGAAAACCAATTTTAAAAACCATAGCGGTTTAGATGCCATGACAGGGAAAGGCAATTTTGATATTGCCGAATTTATCACTTTGACAATGATTGAAACCTTCCAGAAAATGAATGGAAATTTAATGTTATTGGTTAAAAATTCAGTAATCAAAAACATCGTTTTCGACCAAAACAAAAATCATTACCAAATATCATCAATAGAAAAACACAGCATTGACAGCAAAAAGGAATTTAATGTTTCTGTTGAAGCCTCACTGTTTTATTGCCAGTTAAATTCTAATCCATCTTTTGATTGTTTAGAATTTAATTTTTACGACAGTAAAAATTCATATTTGAAATTTGGTTGGTTAACAGACAAATTTGTTTCAAACATTGACACCTACATTCATACCAAAGAAGTTGATGGTAATTGTCCTTTTGTTTGGCGGCAGGGTTTAAAACACGACTGTTCAACAATTATGGAGTTAGACAAAGTAAACGGACATTATGTAAATGGACTAAATGAAGAAGTAAACTTAGAAGATGATTTGGTTTACGGTATTCTCAAAAGTTCCGACCTGAAAAATACTGTAATTAATCAGACAAGAAAGTTTACTATCGTAACTCAAAAAAAGGTTGGACAAGATACCAAATTCATCAAAAATGAATATCCAAAAACATATCAATACCTAACGGAACATCAGGAAAACTTTGACGCAAGAAAATCAAGCATATATAACAACAAGCCTAACTTCTCGATTTTCGGTATTGGCGATTATTCATTCAAACCCTATAAAGTCGCTATTTCAGGGCTTTATAAAACTTTTCATTTTACGTTAATTCTGCCACAAGACAATAAGCCTGTAATGCTTGACGACACTTGTTATCTGATAGGTTTTGACAAACTTGAATTTGCCGCTTACTCGTTAATACTTTTAAATTCTAATATTGCAATGCAGTTTCTGCAATCAGTAACTTTTGCAGATGCTAAAAGAACTTTTACAAAAGACGTTCTAATGCGAATTGACCTTTTGGAATTAGCGAAGAACATCAACAAAACAAACCTGCAAACAGAACTTGAGATACTAAACGAAAAGTATAAACTGAATTTGACATTGAATTTATGGGACAGTTTTATAAAAGAAATGATACCAGTGAATAATGGACAAATTGCAATATTTGCATAGACGAAAAGAAGCACATACGCTTAACATGGGGTTTGGCGTTATTGGGGCCGGACGTTGGAACATCGGCTGTAGTTCGCTATCAGCTTCAGTTTCAGCTTGACGTTAATAATTCAGCTTTAGTTTATAACTTCAACTTTTAAATCATTTTTGGGCTTCAGTTGTCGGCAGACGGTTTTCAAATATCCCAACAACGCCAAGTTTTCTATGATTCCACAAAATGATTTTTTAGTTCGGTTATGCACCTATCCTTTGGTAGTTTTCCACATAAGGCCGCTGATCTCTTAGCACTGCAAATATTCTTAGCAGCAGTTTATTTCTGATTGCGTTTATCACACTCATTTTGTTTTTTCCTTCCCTTACTTTCTGCTCATAATAGGTTTTGATGTCTTTATCCCAGCGAAGAGCGGACATGGCGCATAAATGCAAAAGGCTTTTTAGTTTACGGTTGGCAAACGGACTTACACCTGGTTTAAAGCGAACGCTCGTTCCGGAACTTTTACTGAAAGGCACCACACCACAATAACAGGCCAGTTGCTTTACATTTTCAAACATGGTAAATCCTTTTGTATACACATACAATGATGCTGCTGTTTGCAAACCAACTCCTTTGATACTACACATTAATTGAATGCTTTTATTGATGGTTTCTTCACTGCTGATATAAGATTGTATGGAAGCCTCAATCTTCTCTTTTGCTTTGTTAAGCCCTTTGATGGCCGGAAGTTGAAGCCGCTCTAATTCTGCAGCTTCTTTGCCACCATTACAACTCTTCATTTCTTCAATGGGAACGAGGAGCTGTGTGAGCGCATTCACAATCCGGTCGCGCTGTACGAGGTCATGTTCTTAAGTTTTGAAAGCTTTGTGTCCACTGGCTTCCAGAGCCGTGCACGATCAATAAAGCGCATGCAATATTCAGCGATCGTAATGGCAGAGGCTTTATCACCTGTTCCTCTTTGAAGGCCCATACTGCGTTTTATTTTGATAGCCATCTCAACCCAAAGATTTGCTTTACGGTCTACCAAAAAGTCAATGATCCCGTTGGTATAAAGACCTGTATGCTCCATGCAAATCAAGGTCTCTGATAAAGTTACTTCGTGTGATTTGAGCCATTGTTCAAAAGACTTAAATCCTTCCCTTGTCTGGCTGAAACAATGGTGATGCAATACACCCGTTTCGGAGAAAAGAAGGGCAGCATCAAATGATTTTTTAGAGATATCAATCCCGGTAAATGCTTTAAATTTGTTCATAACATTTTCATTTAAACGATGAATAAAAGCCTGAATTTTTTGAACAGTTATCAAGACCTTAATAATGGGTCGTGAGCCCTAATTTCTATTTGATTCTTTGTTCAAAAAAGCTACCGGAGATTAAAACTTGGCTTAGGTCTTTGGTCCTTGCCCTAACATAAAGCGCTCCGGTGGCCTTCAGGTTTTTTAAATTTAGTTATTCACTCTTTACTGTGTATTCACAAAAGAAAAAAGTAACAAAAAAGAAAAAGTAATAATAGTAGTAATATTTTCAATAAAAGGTGTAAACAAATCTAAAGGCCCTGTTCGTTACCTGCCATTTTTATGACCCATAACTATTTATGAATACAGACCAAGCAATTTCAATACTTCAAGACAGGATAAGGGAAGTTGACTCATTTAATTTTGACCCACAAGTTTGGAAAAACCGAACACGTCTTGACGTTCAACAAATCTTCGGACAAGTATGCGAGCAATGGATACAAGTTGGACAATTAAACTTTGATACATTTATTACCAGTGAAAAGCAAAAGACATTAGCAGAAGGAAAAGTACGTGCTAAAAAACTCTTACAATCCTATATTGAGTACATAAATCAGACCGCATCAATAGCAGCACAAAAAAAACAAGAAACCGAAGAAAAATTTAAAGCACAATATCAAGAATTGCTTAAAGAATGGAACAAATTTGTTCCTCAATACAATCAATTGATGAAAGACCATGATAACTTAATTGAGCAATTCAATACAGTTCAAGAGGAAAAGGAAACAATTGAACAAGCAATTCAACAAACTAAAAAGATAGAAGAATATTTTCCAATTCAATTGTTAGACAATACTCGGGGATATTTAGCGATAACGGGTAATCAATGTAACTCTTGTTTTAATTATGGGCTTAATGATGCGTGCCTTGTTATACTTAGAAAGTTAATCGAAACTCTTATTATTGAGTGTTTTGAAAGACACAGAATAGAGACAAAAATTAAGAATCATCAAGGACATTATTTTTTCTTAGCGACTTGATTGATTTATTTACAAATGAGACTACATGGACAACAAGTAGGAATACAATTTCGAGTTTGCCAAATATTAAGAAGTTAGGTGACTTAAGTGCTCATAACAGACGCTTTAATGCCAAAAGACATGACTTAGAAAAAATTCAGGGAGACGTAAGAATTGTAATAGAATAATTGGTTCACTTAATTGACTACCCTACGTGGACAAAATAAAACGGCAGGTAACATTGCATTGGCGTTATAGGGTCTCAAGAACACAGGCTGAACATTTGTAATTCTATTTATATTTGGTGTAAGCATTGGGCTGACGAGCCTTGATTGCCCCTATAACGCCAATGCTTCAACGTTAACAGCAACGACAGACGACCTCTCTCATCATTCCGCCATTACTGATGTTTGGCACCCGCAAGCGCACTGTTCAATTTTGGGCGGGTGAAGAACACTCATGCAGGAGGCGCGTTGATTTGTTTTTATTCGTTTTTAAAACTGCTTCTCTTTCAATCTTGACTTTTCTTTCTTGTACCTTACTTCTTGAACCTTGCCACTTCACTTTTGATTTGCCCGATAAACGCGTAAGAAGTTTTCACCCAAAATCTTTTTGATGTCTTTATCGCTGTAGCCACGCTTCATTAATTCTTTCGTAATGAGCGGATAATCCGTAATGTCATCAATGCCTTTTGGTGTGATAGAAATGCCATCCAAATCAGAGCCCAAACCTACATGATCAATGCCTGCCAGCTTTACTAAATAATCAATGTGATCAATGAGCATACTCAACGGCGGGCGCATGGCTTGCACTTCGCCTTTGTATTTGCTTTCGAGGTAATCGCTGGCATAATAACTTTCAGGATTGATTTTTAGGAGCGAATCTCTTTCCTGCTTGTGTCGTGCATTAAAAGCGGCTTCTTTTTTATTGTAGGTACTGTCAACAAAACCAGGATAAAAATTCACATCAATTACACCGCCATTTTTTGCAATGGCAAGAATCTGGCTATCTTTTAAATTGCGTGGCACAGGACACAAACGATAGACATCACTATGCGAAGCCAATACTGGTTTTGTGGTTATTTTCATCACATCCCAAAAGGTTTGTTCTCCAATGTGGCTCACGTCCACCATCATACCCATTTCGTTCATCTTTCTTACTACATTTCTGCCCCATTCATTCAAACCTTTGGGCCGCTGCAAATCGGAATCACGCGATTCATCTCTCGCACTCGTTGCCCATGAAGTGGAGTTGTTCCAGGTAAGCGTCATGTAGCAAACACCGCGCTGATGAAAGCTATCTAAATACGCCATGTTATCTTCTATCATATGGCCGCCTTCAACGCCCATCATTGCTGCGAGTTGATGATGTTGCAAGGCTTCCTCCAGATCATGTGTGCCCTTTACAATCCGCATCTGCGCTGGGTTACGGGCAGCAGCAGTATACAAACTATCAATCTCACGAATCGCCATTTTGAAAGCCCGCCCTTTACCATAACTGCCATCGCAAAAAATAGAAAATACTTGTACATCTATGCCACCTTCTCTCATTCTTTTTAAATCTGAGTGCGTTTTTCCTTTCAGTTTTTCATCAAAGCGATAGCCTTTTTCTACACATACCGAAAGAATGTCGTTGTGCGAATCGGTAACAATCGCTTCATCATGCAGCTTTTGATACGATGGTTGTGCAAAGACAAAAAATGAGGCAAAAACAAAAAGGAAAAGAAAACAGTATTTCATAGCTATGCGGTTAGGTGGGGAAGATAGGAATTTTGAAGATCAGTAACAGACTTTTCAAAACCTGATTCATCCATCAATCTAAAAGCTAAGGCTCACTCTAACACCCGGCGTAACGCCTCTGAAGAAATCATGAAAATACATAGATGGCTCAATTGTAATCTTACTAAAATTTATTCTGCCTGCACTCAAACGAAATGTATTCCTCTCCATCAAATTGCCTTGTCTGCGAATCAGATAACCTAAAGAAAAAATGGTACTGAACGAAAAATCTTTGCGTGCATCATAATCGGTAGTGCCACCTTGCCCGTAAATGAGTGTAAGAAAATCGTTACGGTATGTTTGCAGTTTACCAGCATCATCTTTAGCAAACAAAAAATGTGGCTCCCATAATACAGCCGGCTCCCATTTATAAGTGTGTTCCCGATTGGCAAAAACAAACTTAGCACCAACACTAAATGAGGGAACAAAGTACTGTTTGTAGTTCTGAATATTTACCGTTATATAACCATTCACAAAATCGTTAATGGCGCCCGCGGCGAACCCCTTTGGCTGATCGCCCCAAATGTCTCTATGCCCTTTTAAATAGTGTGAGCCACCGCCTAAAATGAGCGGCCATTTATCATTGATATTATGTTGCAGAACAACAATTTTATCATTCAAAATACCATGCGCATAGTCATTTATTTCGTGAACATTATTGAGGTAAAAAGTAAGATGATAATAACGTTGATGCGTAAGACTGATCTTTTGTTGCGCCTTTGGCGGATTAACAATCACACCAATGATGTTGATTGTATCTTGTTCAGTTCTTAACGATGCTAAATCGCCTTTATTCAATAAGAAGCTCGCACCTTTTGGCTGAAACTGTTGAAAGCGTATTTTCTTTCTATTCTGTGCATCGGTTACATAATCAATCCGCTTCGATGTTAACGGATCAGCAATGGAGTCGCGCAAAGGTTCAATGTCATTTTCAAACACTTGAAGCAATGAATCTACATTGGCAATGCGTTGCAAATCGGTGATGTCCGTCAACTCAATTTTTACCTTGTTTCCTTTATCAAGATCGAAATAAAACCTTCGGTTAATGATGATGTTTGAGGGAACTTCAAATGCCTTGTCTGACTGAGCCGTTTGAGCGCAAAGCGTGGCTGTGATGCTTATAAAAAGCATCAGTAAACTGATTTGTTTTTGCATGATTATTTTAGTTTGAAGACGATGTTATTGGCAGATTGATAAACCCATTTTTGCTTTTTGTTTTTGCAGGATTTGCATACACTTCTTCTTTTCCGATTTGCATAGAAAACGAGTGCGGATAAACGTTATGCGCTACAATTGGCGCGTCTTCCACAGGCTCGCCCAACTCATTTATATGAATTACTTTAAGCTTTGGTTTTACAGCAATTGCAATGTTTGTTTTTGCCATATTTTCAGATGGAGCAACTGCTATCAACGGTTCGTTGTTACTATTGGCATCTTCCCTTTTATTCGTTGCTATTTCTTTGTTGGTATCAACCACAACAATATTGTTTCTGTTCTTTTTTATAACAGTATTCTTTGCTTTCTTACTCAGTTTTGTAATGGCAATAACTGAATCTTTAATCAATGGTTTTGTTTCTTTTTTAAGCGCTTTTGTTGATTTGTGAATAAGAGAAACAGAACCATTTACAACATTATTCTTTTTGGTATGAAAAACGAACAATAAAACAATAACATGCGGCAACAAACAGGCAGCCGCAGCCCAATATAGGATTGCTTTTTTACGTTTCGGTTTATGCAATCGTTGCTGAAGCTTTTGCCAGGCAACATCTTTATTCAACCGCGCTTCTGTTGGTATAAAATCAGCGTCGTTCAGCTTTTGTTTCCAATGCCAATTGCTATTTTTTTCGTTTTGCATAATCGCTTCTTCTTTGTGATAAATTTCTTTGCAGCAGCGCTTTGGCTTTACTCAATTGCGATTTTGATGTGCCTTCTGCAATGCCCAATAAATCTGCAATTTCTTTATGATTCATTCCTTCTATTTCATACAAATTGAATACAGTTCGATAACCTGATGGCAATCGTAAAATCAATTCAAAAATCTCTTTTGCCGACAAACGGTTTAACGCTTCATCTTCATATTCTATTTCTTCCGAAACTGATTCGGAAAGCACAATAAAAGCATTCTTTTTTCGAAGCTGCATCAGGCATTCATTAATCATTATTCTCTTTATCCAGCCAATTAAAGTAGCGTCATTTTGGTAAGTAAACGTTGATAAATGAGTGAAGAATTTATAAAAGCCATCCAGCATGGCTTCTTCTGCATCTTCGCTGTTTTTTACATATCGCTTACACAGTAGCATCATACCATCCGACAGCCAATCAAACAAGCGTCTTTGTGCGGTTAGATTGCCCCTCCTGGCGTCAGTAAGTAGTTGCGGTATATCATCCATAAATAAAAGCCAGCTTCAGTAAATTTTACTTTGCAAACAATTAAATGCAAGTTCAAAGAAAAGCGTTGCCTGTGCAGTAAAAAAGATGAAAAGTTATTGTAAGAATAAAATGAGTATATAGTTAAGAGGCGCAAAAATCTGACAAAAGCAAAAACAGATATTTTGACCATTTACAATGATTACAAAATAAACCAGCAAACGGAGTCCCAATAAGCCTTTCAGTGAGGATAATAATCAACAAAACCAAAAGCAGCTTCAATTCTTTTTGTTTACAAAAATGATTGAATAACGTTTATTACTTAAAAAATTAACCTATATTTTTTTATTCTCTATTAGTTGATACTACGTTTCTTGAACTCATTAAATAAAAACATAAGTATTGTGTGGATTGATGGCTTAAAAAAAAGAATAGTATTTGACTGTCTGGTTGTGCAGTCAATAGTCAAAGCACCGATTTGGAATTCTGGTTTCTAACCTATGGAAAAAGCCTTTATTATCCTTGCGCACAAGAACCCTGAACAGGTTGCGCGATTGATTTCGTCGTTGGATGACAATCAATCTACCTTCTTTCTGCATCTTGATAAAAGTGTAAAATCAGCACCGTTTACAAATGCAGTTGCAGGTAATAATAATGTGGTAATTGTAAAAAACGAATATACATTTTGGGGCTCCTTTGGCATTGTTCAGGCAACGCTGAATGCAATGAAATCGGCGATGAATTATTACAAGACTTTCGATTTTATTTCACTCATCAGCGGGCAGCATTATCCCATCAAAAGCAATGACTACATCCACGATTTTTTAAGCAGTTCATCGTACTCCATTTTCATGGAATATACGCCCATTCCCAATCACCAGCGATGGCAGCCACGCGGTGGAATGTACCGGATTGATAAATACTTTTTTGGGATGAAAGGCCATGAACGTTTTGCTGCAAAAGCTGCGAATTTTATATCTTCTCAAACCAACGTTATTAAAAGAAACTTTCCTCAAACCATGAAGCCATACGGAGGCTCGCAGTGGTGGACGATGAACCGGTATGCCGTAAAATACATTCTTGATTTTGTAAAGAAAAACGAAGCGTACAGTAAGTTTCACCGATTCACATTTGCTCCCGATGAACTGTTTTTTCATAACATTATTTTAAATGCTAATGATGAGCGCATACAAAACAGCCTTACCAACAACAACGTAACATACATGCAATGGCATGATAGAAGCAAAGGTCATCCTGATGTTTTAAAACAATCCGATATTCAAAACATCCTTTCCTCTGATGCTTTATTTGCCCGTAAGTTTGATATGAACGAAGACAGTCTTGTGTTCGATTTACTGGATGAATACAGAACGCAAAGCCACAAAGTGATGGCAAATCAAACTGCATAAGCAGACTTTATTTTTCGATGCCATACAAACTACCACCTTTCCCAAACAGCCTGTGGATGCGGCTTTCAGTGGTTTCATCTTTTTCAACCGGCGGTGCATGATGCGGTTTGATGCGTGCATCAATTATCAAGCTTCCATTGCAGCCCCAATGTTTGTTTTTGCAGAAAGAATCTATGCCATAAATATCGTGCGATGGATTGCAGCGCGTGAATGTTATCCAGATAAAATTGTCGAGCGTTTGCGAAGCGAAGTTTGAATCATCGCAAACAACAATCATTGCAATGGATTGTATTTCGGAAAGATGAGGGAGCAATTCTTGGTTCAATTCATTCATCTCTTTATGTGCATTTTCATAAGTAGTAAAAGGTCTCGTTTGTAAAACCAATACACCCGGCATCGCCAATTTCGGATTGAAAAAATAGTGCAAAACCAAAAGGGGCGAAGGCACTTCCGTTGCCAGAGCCCTTTTTACATCACCATACGCTGCCAGCACCACTTTGCTGCCACTATTAAGTGAAGTGCCTGAATAATCAAGCGTATCAATGGTAGTATTGGTATAAAAATGCACGTCGCGTGCAAGGTCAATTCTCGATAAAAGATACTGAAAAAATTGGCCAACATTGTGTGCCGATAATTGGGCTGTATCATCCGCAGTAATAAATAAAAACTTAGCCAGACTCAACTGCCCGGTTCCCAAAATATGGTTCGCTTGCGTGAGCAATTCAGCAGGTTGTTTCGTGGGCGAATAAGGCGTATAACGCTCGCTGCCAATTGCCAGCAACAAAGGATGAACGCCTGCCGCATCCACCGCATGAACTTCTTTAACACCAGGTATTTCAGCCGAAATAGCATCGCCGGTTAACGCATGAATCAAATGACCAAAACTGGTATCTTCCTGCGGGGGACGACCCACCACAGTAAAGGGCCAGATAGCGTTTTGTTTTGCCCATATTTTGTGCACTTTCATCACCGGAAACGGATGCTGCAAACTATAATAACCGAGGTGATCTCCAAACGGGCCTTCAGGTTTGTTTTCGTTAGGATACACTTCACCCGTAATTACAAAATCGGCATCAGTGCTAATGCAATAGCCATCTTTATAAACATAACGAAACCTGCGCCCGCCCAATGCGCCGGCAAAGGTCATCTCGCTCAAGCCTTCCGGCAATGGCATTACGGCTGCCAATGTATGCGATGGAGGACCGCCAACAAACACACTTACCTTCAGGGGCAACCCTTTTTTATTCGCCTTTGTTTGATGCACACCAATGCCGCGATGCAGTTGATAATGCAAGCCGATTTCTTCATCCGGTATGTACTCGTTGCCTGAAAGTTGAATGCGATACATTCCGAGATTGGCGTTCATAATTCCGGGCTTGTCTATGTCTTCTGTATAAACCTGTGGTAAGGTTATAAACGCGCCGCCATCTTTTTTCCAATGCTGAATTTGTGGCAATTGATGCACTGCAATTTCTTCGTACAATACTGGTTTTTTAATAGGATTTTTTAATGGAAAAGAATGCAATGCAGTGAGTGCGGCACGCATATTTTTGATTGGATTTTTTAATGCTGTAAGTGGATTGTTTTTTAGTTGAATAAGCTGCTGTATGGCTGAAAAATTACGACGAAACAAAAATTGACTTCTTTCTAACGTACCAAAAATATTGGACGCTGCGCGGTAGCGACAACCCTTTACTTTTTCAAACAACAAAGCAGGACCTCCAGCTTCATGAACACGCAAATGAATGGCAGCCATTTCGAGGTAAGGATCTACTTCTTCTTTTATTCTAATGAGATGCCCATGCTTTTCCAAATCCAATAAACATTGCTCTAACGATGCGTAAGCCATAGGGTCAAAGTTCGGGATTGAAAAGGATACAGAACAACATCATTGTAGGCTAATGCTAAACATAGCTGCATAATTATCGGCAATTTGCATAGCCAATTTTCCTGGCTGATGGCACATCGGCTGTTCAGATATTTTGATGTTGTTTTCACCCGAAAACCATTTGTTTGCATCAGCGGTAATTGTGATATTTGATATTTGGCGATTGAGCTTTTTTGGCAAAGAAAGCGTGATGTTTCGTGTTGCATCTTCGCCCCTTTTAAATCCGCCAACATCATAGCTGTATTGCCTTGCAGGCGCTTTGGATTGTGGAGAAGAGCCTTCTAATTTTGCCATGATATAACCTGTATTCCAAACCCAGAACATGCCTTTTGCCGGATCGAGATCACCGGTTTGCACGCCACCAACATTGGTAAGGCTATCAATTCCTAATAAGAAAGAAACGGTGGCTATTATTCCGGCGGGGGCGGTAAAAGAAACGATTTTGGAAAGGCTGTCGGCTTCACTTACTAAATGCGGGCCTTCTTTTACCGCATATTGCTCACCATTTGTGTAAGTCAATTTGATATGCGAAATGTAATAGGTAAACCTTCGAACGGAGAAACGTTCCCCAAACTGATTTTGATACGTTTTACCCAGTTCTAAAATAGAATCAGCCACTTTATTTTCGAAGGTAAACTGATAAGTTTGCCTTACTACTTTATCTTTCTGCGCCTGAGTAAGTATTGCGCAAAACATGAAAAAAGAGGCAAAACAAAAACGGAGTATCAAAACTGGTTGGGTTTTAATTTTTTACGATTTTCTTTTCTGTCAGATTGCTGTTTCTTTTCTTCTGAACGCCTTGCCTGCGCTGCTTTTGAAGGGTTTGTGGCAATGCGCGCTTTCTTCTTTTGCAACGCCGCATTTACCAACTCATTCATTTTCTTAACAACGATGGCTTTATTACCCAATTGTGTTCGTTCCTGCTGCGATTTTACGAGTAAAAAATCTTCGCTGTTAATGCGATTAGCAAGCTTTTCTGTAATGGTTTGTTTTTGTTCATTATTTACTTTGGCTGAAGTTGCAACATTCCATCTGCCTTCTACCATTGTTTCAACCTTGTTTACATTCTGGCCGCCTTTACCGCCGCTGCGTGCTGTTTGAAATATAATTTCGGAAGTAATATCTATTTTCATTTTGAAAGAAAAAAGTCAAAAGTAAAAAACAGGATTGATGAAGGACGATGAATCATTTTTAGTTTTGATTTTTTGTATTCATATGATTTTAAACCAATCAATTGAACAATTTATTTATTTTAATAATTGTTCCGTAGGAACAGTAGGTAGATAGAATAAAGAAGATATAGTAAGAACTTCGTTCCATCGGAACGGTACTATCGATTTATACAGAGTATCGTTCCGATGGAACGGAGCCATCTTCTATTTTGCATGATTTCTACCCACCTGCTGTTCCTACGGAACATTTTATAAAATGATCTTTCAAAGCATACTTTTAATAAGTGCTGATGAATGAATTAGTATGGTATGAAGAGTGATTTTACTTTTATTTCTAAAATAAATTTTATGCGTGCAGTTATACAAAAAGTGAGTGAAGCATCGGTAACAATAGATAAAAAGTTGCAGGGCAGTATTGGTGTTGGCTTGCTCATTTTATTGGGCATTGAAGACAACGACGGAGAGGAAGATATTGTTTGGTTAAGCCACAAGATTGTGAACCTGCGCATCTTTAATGATGATAATGGTATAATGAATAAAAGCGTAATGGAAGTAAGCGGAAGTATTTTGCTGGTGAGCCAGTTTACGCTTCATGCAAGTTATAAAAAAGGGAACCGCCCATCATACATACGCGCCTCGAAACCAGAGATTGCTGTTCCCTTGTATGAACAGATAATACAGCAGTTGGAAAAAGATTTGGGTAAGCCAATTCAAACAGGAACGTTTGGTGCTGATATGAAAGTAAGGCTATTGAATGACGGACCTGTAACGATTGTAATGGATACAAAAAATAAGGAGTAAAAACAAAAGCTGTTGTTACAACAAACCCATGACATAAATGGTTGAACCGTTCACCATGTAAAATAGTTTGCACGAATCATCGGCAGCAATGTATTCCTGTACGGTTTCATAAACCGGCGGCTTCATTTGATTTTGTTCTTTGATAACAGCCAGTCCGTTTAAAAAATCTTCATACAAGTGCTTGCCACTGCCGGTTTTGCGATGCTCTTCTGCCTCTATTTTGTCTTGCAGATCAAACAAAACAAGCGGTTTGATTTTGATTTCAAATTCCATACTTGTTATAAATGTAAGTTTTTAAAACATGGATGCTTACCCCTTCGTCCGGTGTTGCCTGGTGCAATTTGAATCGCTCTTTGGCAAAGAAGATTTCATTATCGCTGATGCGCGATAAAAAAGCAAAATCTTCATCACTTAACTCATCTATCCTAACATCTTCATCAATGGTTTGCAGAGCTTGCATGTAACTCATAGTGTTATGTTTTCGAGCCTATAGTTCTGGAATTAAGACTAAGGTAGTGTATCTGTTGTAAACTATTGCAACGAACGTTAAAAATTTACCGATTTTGTTTTGCCTTTTTTTATTGATACAAATATGGTTGTGTTTCTAAATGTATAGCTTTTAGTTTTCTTCCTGATTATCATACGTTTAAAAACACTACCGAAATATGCCTGAAATAAAAAAGCTCCCCGACATGTCGAGGAGCTTTTTTAAAAGTTCGATTATCCAACGGCTACCCTTTTAAATTCGGTAACCTTTACATTGTTACCTTCCGATTTTAAGTAATCGCCAACGCTTTTGGCGTTGTCTTTTACAAAGGGTTGCGCCAGCAATGTGTTCTCTTTGAAATATGCTTTTAGCTTGCCTTCTGCAATTTTCGCAATCATTTCGGCAGGCTTGCCGGCCATTTTAGGATCTTGCTGAATTTGCTCTGTTGCAATGTTTCTTTCCCGCTCAATGGTTTCGGCTGGAACAGAGACCTCATCAATGGCAACTGGGTTCAAAGCAGCAATTTGCATGGCAATATCTTTACCTGCTTCGGGTGCATCGGCACTTAAGCCAACCAACACGCCAATGCGGTTAGCGCCATGAATGTAAGAAGATACATAAGGCGCTTCTACTCTTTCAAAACGCGTGATGTCTATCTTCTCACCTATAGCAGCCAGTTTATCGTTAATTAAATCAGATACTTTGGCGCCATTCACGGAGGCCTCTTTCAGTTGTTCCGTTGTTTGTACATTGTTAGCTACAGCAGCGTCAGCAATGCTTTTTACAAACTGGACAAAATCAGTATTCTTCGAAACGAAATCCGTTTCGCAGCTTACGCAAACAATCACGCCGCTTTTGTTACCAGGCGAAGTTTGCGCAATCACTACACCTTCTTTTGCTTCGCGGTCGCTGCGCTTGGCAGCTACTTTCTGGCCTTGTTTCCGAAGCCAGTCAATAGCAGCTTCAAAGTCGCCACTGGTTTCAGTTAAGGCTTTGCGACAATCCATCATGCCTGCGCCGGTTGCCTGGCGCAACTTATTAATTTCTGATGCGGTTATTTGAACAGTTGATGTTGACATAAAATGTAAGTTGAGGCCCCATCCCCTAAAGGGGCGTTTTAAAATGCAATTTCAATTGTGCAGCATCGGAGAAATGATGCAGTTTATTCTTTAAACACACAACCCAACTTTTGTAGCAGTTGGGATGTGTTTGGTTTTGTATAAAAAGTTGTTAGTTGACAGATGGGAGTTGACAGAAATCATACTACTGTCATATTTCAACAAACATCTGTCATCTAACATTATCTGCGACCACCGCCCTGACCGCCACCACCGGCTGGCCTGCGTGAAGCACCTCCGGGCACTCTGCGTTTTGGCTGACCGCCGCCTTGTGCAGGACGCTCGCCACGACCTCTGCCACGACCACCTTCTGCTTCGGCTTCTGCCTGCAGACGTGCCGCCTTTTTCTCGGCTTCATTATCGCCGCTTTCTTCTACTTCCTCATCTTTTGCCTGCTGGCGTTCCTGCAAGCCTTCTGCTATGGCAGCGGCGATGTAGTTCGTGATGATAGCAATTGATTTGGTTGCATCATCATTGGATGGGATGGCATAGTCAACCCGGTTTGGATCGCTGTTGGTATCCACCATTCCAAACGTAGTAATACCAAGGCGTTTGGCTTCAGCTAAGGCAATGTGTTCATGGCCAATATCAACCAAAAAAAGCGCGGCTGGCAAACGGCTTAATTGCGCAATGCCACCCAATACTTTTTCCATTTTTTCTTTATCACGGCTTAAGGTGAGCTTTTCCTTTTTAGTCAGGTTTTCAGCCGTGCCTTCGCCCAGTAATTTTTCTATGCTCTGCATCTTCTTTACGCTCTTGCGAACGGTGTTGAAGTTGGTAAGCATACCACCCAGCCAGCGTTCTGTTGCATACGGCATGTTTATACGCTTAGCGCATTCGCTAACTATTTCTTTTGCCTGTTTTTTCGTAGCCACAAACATAATTTTCTTACCGCTCTTTGCAATCTGCTTCATAGCGGCAGCACTTTCCTGCAGGTGGTCAACCGTTTTGTTCAGGTCAATAATGTGAATGCCTTTTTTTTCGGCAAAAATATAAGGCAACATTTTCGGATTCCACTTCTTACGCAAGTGTCCGAAGTGAACACCTGCATCAAGCAGTTGTTGCTGTAAAGAAGGAGTTTGTTCCATTGTTATTTTAATTAAGTATGATTGATTAATGAGTTGACAGATGTTGGTTGACTGATGACAGACAAAAGCTGTTCTGTCAACTGTCATCTTTCAACTGTCATCTCTAAAGATTATCGTTTGCTAAACTGGAAGCTTCTGCGGGCTTTTTTATGACCGAATTTCTTGCGCTCAACACCACGCGGATCGCGGCGCAAATGACCGGCTGCTTTCAAAACAGGTCGGTATTCGGGGTTTACTTCCAGTAAGGCACGTGCAATGCCTAGTTTAGCTGCTTCTGCCTGACCTTTTAGACCACCACCTGTTGCATTGATCTGTATATCGAATTTGTCTAACGACTCAATCGTTTGCAAAGGCGCTTCTACCTGGTTTTGTAAATAAGGCAAAGCGAAATAGGTTTTATAATCTTTATCGTTCACCGTTATCTTGCCTTCTCCGCGCACCAAAAACACACGTGTTACGGCTTCTTTACGGCGACCAACTGCATTTTTTTGTTTTTCCATTATTATTTTCTTCTTGTAAGTTTTGAGCGATGAGCTTCGAGCGGTTTGGCTCGCAGCTAATGGCTCATAGCTTGATTCTTAAAATTTCAATTCTTTAGGTTGTTGTGCAGTATGCGGATGCGAAGTACCGGCATACACAAATAATTTGGTGTACATTTTTCTACCCAGGCGGTTTTTAGGAAGCATACCTTTTACGGCTCTTTCCACAACCACTTCAGGACGGCGGCGAAGCAGATCTTTTGCAGTTTCTTCTTTCTTTCCACCGGGATAACCGGAATAATTGATGTACTGCTTCTCTTCCAGCTTATTACCGGTAAATGAAACCTTATCGGCATTGGTAACAACGATGTAATCGCCGCAATCTACATGCGGTGTGTAATAAGGTTTGTTTTTGCCGCGCAGAATGGCAGCAATTTGTGCGCACATACGACCAACGGTTTGATTAGTACCGTCAACAACGTACCAGTTGCGTTGCACGGTAGCCGCGTTCGCGTGTTTGGTGGTGAAATGTAGTTTACTCATTGTATTGTTTGTTTAAGTAAAGCCATCGCTATCCCGATGGTTTTTAAAATGGGATGCAAAAGTAGAGGAATAAGAATCAAGATACAAGAAAACAAGTGATAATTTTTTATCAGGCTTTCATAACCGTTTGGTTTTGAGCGAAAATTTGGTTGTTAATTTTTATACAATGCTCTTTTAAAGTAAAATTCGGGCAAAAACAAACCTTTGTGTTCTACAATGTTGAAATGGATTTTACCCCGGAGAACGATAGTTAAAGAGTTTTCACAGAGTGTTGAAACACTGCACTAACGCCTTTTTCTCTTTTTTCAGCGGTAAAAAATACGGCAAAAACAAAAGCTTATTGCGGCCGTAATGCGGACAAAAACGAAAACGGCAAATTTCTTACAACAAAAAATGCTACTACCGTCCACAAACAGGTTTGAATAAAAAAGGGCGAATAAACCAGCTTTTGCTGAATTTGTTTTTGCTTAAAAACATTCACTGTATATACAATAGCTGAGTACAAAATCAAAGGCAGACTTATTACGAGCAAAACATTGTAAGAAAGTGCTTTTAGAATTTGACCA
Organism: Ilyomonas sp.; assembly: GCA_965277535.1. Classification (GTDB taxonomy): domain Bacteria; phylum Bacteroidota; class Bacteroidia; order Chitinophagales; family Chitinophagaceae; genus Ilyomonas. The sequence continues at coordinate 1,319,157 of OZ255825.1, forward strand.
TGTAATAAGGCAGATAAGCAGCGTTGCGAGCCGCAGCCCGGGCAATACAAGTGTGTGTATTTATAAAACAAACAGGAGGGAAAGAACGAATAGTTAGCAGCATTAAATGAAAAGTATAGCCACACAATAAACAGTATGGCTATACATCTCGCGGCTAAAAAAAGCAGCTTTTTGTTTTGCATCAATAACGATTATAGTAACTGTGCGATGCCCAAAAACCGGTAAAACCAAAAAAGAAAATCATGATAAAATACAACACAATTACACCGATGCCAACGAAGAAGCCAATCTTCGTCCATTTACCCGCTTCATTTGAGGCTCGTAATGCACCATCATAATCGCCGGATGCGTATTTACTGCTTACCTGTGCTGCATTTACAATGCCCGCAATGCCAAATGGCAGACAGCAAAACAAGGTTACTAATATTGATTCGACTAACCAGTTCTTCGGTTGTTGCGGTTGAATGGGGCTTTGTTGGTACGTTGGTTCCATAATTGGTTTGATTGTGGTTTAATAAATTTTTATAAATGTATAAAAAAGATGTGTGCGTTAAACAAAAAGTTTGTTACAGAGATTTCTTATTAATTGCCAATAAATTCATCCAACTATTGAGCATGATAGAAAACAAGTGAAGAAAGATGAGCGGTATCGTTTTGTTGTAAAATGAGACGACTGCTATTCACAGTATCAATGGTAAAGTATTGATTCGGCAGAAAAGAACCACCAATATTGTAATAATAGATTGTTTTAGGATCGTCGTATATGATTTGGTAAGCAGCCGAATCTTCTACAACCGCATTTGCTATTGTTTCAACGGTATAATACTGAGAACTAAAAGTGGTTGTTTGCTGAGCTGTATCGCTTGCATACATCATCGTATCGCTGGTATTGGCTCTTACAATTTTATCTGAATCAAATATCCAGGTGTGAGCCTGAAGCTCAGTAAACAAATGGCTGTCATACACTACCGGCGGCTTTTGCTTTTGGCAGGAAAACAAAAGAGTGCAAAGAAGAAAACAAATCCGTTTCATTTGTTTTGTATTTATGGTAACTTATGAGGTCGCTTCTATTGATAGAATCAACGTATTAGAATAAATAACGCATTGCCAAAACTATTGCTTCACAATCATCAATTACAAACCATATTGATCTACCAGATAAATAAGCGCAGCCATATTAATAGCTCCCAACTTCATCTCGCGTATATCAACATTTTCAAACACGTCTGAAGCAGCATGATGAATATAAAAGTATCGCTGATTGTCCGGGCTCAAGCCTGCCAATGGCGTACCCAATGCTTTTAAATAACCCACATCACTGCCCGATTCACCTCTTTCAAAACGGTCGCCATAATAAGGCGAAAACAAAGGTTCCCAGGCAGTTAACTTTTGCCAGGTAGCACTGCTGCTATCCACATCAAAACGAAACCCGCGTGGTGTAAATCCGCCGTCATCGCTTTCCAAAGCAAAAATGTGTTGTTCGCCTTTTTGTTTTGCTTCGTCTGCATATTTCTTAGCGCCACGCGTTCCATTTTCTTCATTGGCAAACAAAACAAATCGTATGGTATGTTTTGGATGATAACCCAAAGCCGTAAACGCACGCAACACTTCTAAGGTTTGCACTACGCCGGTGCCATCGTCGTTAGCGCCTTCTGCCGGGTCCCAGCTATCCAAATGACCACCAACGGTAATAATTTGTTCAGGATGTTCACTGCCCTTTATCTCGCCAATAATGTTATGACCAATCGTGTCGGGTAACATCTTTCCAAATGTGTATAAGGAAGCGGAAAGCGAAATCTGATGATCAAATAAAGAATCCAGTTTTTTTACATCCATCAAACCCATTGCCGCGGCCGGAATTTGTTTGATGGAATCGGCATAGCGCAATGAACCGGTGTGCGGATAATTATTGCCCGGCGTATTCGTCATGCTACGAATCATCACTGCGACAGCACCATATTTAGCAGCCTGGCTGGCGCCATTGCCGCGGTAAACAACATTCTTTCGGTAAGCAGTAAATGTGTTCACCAAAGTATCATCAAAAGGATTGTTGTAAAAAACAATCTTTCCTTTTATGTCATTCTTTTTTTGTTCCAGATCATCCCAGTCATTCACCCTTATCAAAGGTGCATGAACACCGGCTGCACCGCTGCCAACCGAGTTACCCAATGCCAGTATGTTTAGTTGATACACTTTCTTTTTCCCGTCAACACTGCTATAGGTAACAAACGCTCTATCCCTTCCGCCACGCATCCAATGCGGCACACTACATTCCTGTAGGGTTACCGTTTGGGCCCCAGATTCTTTCATCACCTTTGCGCCCCATTGTTCAGCCAACACCATTTTGGGCGAACCGGCTAACCGGCCGCCAATGTTTTTTGTGAGGTAATGGAGATTATTATAAGCAGCATCATTGCTTAAAATGTTCACAGCTATGTTATGAATGAACATAGAATCATTCATTTCACTTTGTGCTTTGCAGAGAAAAGGGAAAAGAAAAAAGAAGAGGCCTGCTATTTTCATGAAAGAAACTTTTCAAACGAAAATAGGACGTTTTAATAGAAATGATAAGGCTGGCAATCATTGTATTTCTTTATATCCTCAATTGTCCTTATCGTCCATATTGTCTGCAGAACAGGATAAAATAATATTTTTGAGCAAAAGCAAACCAATGAAAACCATGTACAGGAGTTTGGGCATTTTGCTCTTCATCTTATTGGCAGCCTGGCATCAAAAGCCAAATAACCCGCCGGTTTCTGCGGAAGATATAAAACATTATTTAGCGGTGATAGCCAGTGATTCTCTGCAAGGCAGAAAACCGTTTACAATTGGTGAAGAAAGAACGATTAACTATTTATCAACTGAATTTAAAAAGTTGGGTCTTCAGCCGGGCAATAAGGGCAGTTATTACCAGGATGTGCCCATGGTTGAGATCACAAGCAGTGTAATGGGTGACATGCAAATAAGCGGCAAAACAAACATCACGCTGCAACCCAATACAGATTTTGTTGCAGGCACAAGACAAGAACTCGACGCTGTTGACTTACAAAATTCGCCGCTCGTATTTGCAGGTTATGGTGTGGTAGCACCTGAATACAACTGGAACGATTATAAAGGCCTTGATGTAAAGGGCAAAACAGTAATTGTGTTGGTGAATGATCCCGGTTTTCAATCCGGCGACCCAGCCTTCTTTCGTGGTGATACAATGACGTATTATGGAAGATGGACTTACAAATATGAAGAAGCGGCAAGACAAGGGGCTGCGGGTGTTTTAATTGTTCATCAAACAGAAGCTGCCAGCTATCCATGGCAGGTAGTGAGTAATAGTTTTACAGGTGCTAAACTATACTTGCAGCAAGCCGATAAACACATGTCGCGTTGTAAAGTGGAAGGATGGATAACAGAAGAGGCAGCCAAAAAAATACTAAGCAGCGCAGGTATTGATGGTGATATTCGGGCCATTGCAAGAAGCCGGAGTTTTAAAGCCATCCCCTTACACATGAATCTATCGCTTGCACTCCACAATCAATTAAAGAGTTCCGTATCGCATAACGTTGTGGCCCTACTGAAAGGAACACAAAGGCCTGGTGAAGCCCTCATTTATTCTGCGCACTGGGATCATTTTGGTATTGGTAAACGGGATTCAACCGGCGATAGTATTTACAATGGCGCTGTGGACAATGGTTCAGGTACAGCAGCCTTGCTGAGCGTGGCAAAAGCATTTGCACAAGCAACGAATAAACCGCAACGATCCCTTTTGTTTTTAGCCGTAACGGGGGAAGAACAAGGTTTGCTTGGCTCTGAATATTATGCCACGCATCCCCTATTTCCCTTGAATAAAACAGTGGCTGATCTTAACATGGATGCATTGCATGATTATGGCGAAACCAAAGATCTGGCTATTACAGGCAAAGGGCAAAATGATTTGGATGATTATGTTGATGCAGTTGCAAAACAAGGGGGCAGGCACACCGTTGGCGATCCTAAACCCGGTGCCGGTTCTTATTACCGTTCCGACCATTTCAACTTTGCCAAAGTGGGTGTGCCGGCACTTGATTTAAACGTTGGTATAGAAAGTACAACACATGGTGCAGCCTGGGGTAAACAACAGCAGGAAGATTATACGGCTCATCGTTATCACCGCCCCGCTGATAATTTATCTGCCATTGCCAGTTATGAGGGTATGGCTGAAGTTGCCAATGTTATGTATGCCATAGGCTGGAAACTGGCTGATGAAACCCTGTTTCCGGGTTGGAAAGCGGGTTCAGAGTTCAAAGCAATAAGAGATAAAACGATGAGGAAATAAATAGTAGGTTGTGTGTAAGGACAAACATAAGGAAGCTTGAAAGCTTTTAGCCCGTGTTAGTTATCGCAGCGGGGTCTTTTTGAGTGGACAATACTTGCTCATAATTCTACACACTCTTTAAAACATATCTTCATAAATATTTTTTATCGTTTATCATAACAATACTTAAAACAGAAGAATGAAGCCAATACTGTTAGTTCTTATCACCAGCTTTTCAAGCCTCTTTTGTTTTGCGCAGCAGGTAGATAAAATCATAAATGCTGCAGAAGTGGAACGGATAGAAAAGATACTTTCTGCCGATGATATGCAGGGACGTAAAACGTTTACACCGGGTATTGATAAAGCAGCGGAATTTATTGCGGCGGAATTTAAAAAAAGCAACTTGCAATTCTTTGGCACCGGCACGTCTTATTTTCAGGAATTTACTATGACCAAAGCAAAGCCGGTTGAAGTAAGGGGTATGCTGGGAGACGATTCATTAACAAATGATAATGTTGCTGCCAATACAACCATGGAAAGAATAGATATCAATTCTTTAAAGGATTATAATGTGATAGTGGTGAAAAAAGATGATGATTTTTCCAAAATGGTTTTCCCCGTTTTTGATACCGGAAAAAATGTGATTGTGCTGGTGGATACCGCTCATACAAAGCGCTTCAGAGGAATGCAAAGATTTGTCGGCAATGCAAAATTCTCTTCTCCCGTTTCCCAAATATTTATTTTAACCACGAACCTTAATCCTGCTTCAATCAACTTGCATATTAAAAATGAATTAACAGCCCAGCATTTGAAAAATGTGGTAGGAGTGATTCCCGGTAAAACCAAAAAAGACGAGTTCGTAGTATTCTCTGGCCACTATGACCACCTGGGTATCGGCAAGCCTGACAAGAACCAGGACAGCATTTATAACGGTGCCAATGATGATGCTGCAGGCACCACTGCTGTAATGATGCTGGCAAAATATTTCAGTGAATTAAATAATAATGAACGTACACTGGTCTTTGTTGCCTTTACCGCCGAGGAGATCGGAGGCTTCGGCAGCCGCTATTTTAGCAAACAGATGAATGCGGATAAAGTAATGGCGATGTTCAATATTGAAATGATTGGCACCGAAAGCAAATGGGGAAGAAACAGTGCCTACATTACCGGTTATGAAAGAAGTGATATGGGCAAAATATTACAGGCTAATCTTGCTCATTCCAAATTTCATTTTGAGTCGGATCCTTATCCCAAACAAAATTTATTTTACCGTAGCGATAACGCAACGCTTGCTGCGTTGGGTGTGCCTGCACATACCATCTCTACCTCTAAAATGGATGAGGCGCCAAACGATGAACCTAATTACCACAAGCAAAGTGATGAGATAGGAACACTCGATATGAATAACATGGCAGAGATTATAAAGGCCATTGCGCTAAGCAGTGAAACTATTGTAAGCGGAAAAGATACACCTACAAGGGTAGCGAAAGAGAAATAATAACCGTTACAAGGGATGACTTACTTCACAATTCATACATCCCTCTTACTTTGCTAAAGCTTCAAATAAATCTACAAATGAAAATCATTATCACTTTCTCTTTCGCAATCCTCATATTATTCAACGTAGGCTTCGCCCAGGTAAAAAATTATTACATTAATCCCGACAGCACTTATCCGGGAATAACAATGGCACACAGCGGTCATTTTATTACGGTTAATACAGGTAACATGTCCGCAAAAAAGCTGCTCATCAGTATTCCCGGCACTACAGGCCCTGGCGATGTAATGCAATCATTCGACAGTGTGGCTGCACTTCAGGGTTATCATGCTATAGGTCTTGACTATCCTAATAACCGCAATACGGCAATATTTATAAACAGTTCCGACAAAGAAGCTTTTAATAAATTCAGGCAGGAGCTTGATTTTGGTACGCCTGTCTCCGATTCGGTAGCTGTAGATTCATTGAACAGTATTGTTAACCGCATTACAAAACTGGTAATCTATCTTGCTAAAACAAGGCCTGCAGAAGGCTGGAACAATTTCCTGGATGGCGATCACATAATATGGGAACGCGTTACCCTCGCCGGGCATTCGCAGGGTGCGGGGCATGTAAGTTATATAGCACATGCCTTCCGGGTGCATAAGGTTATTATGCTTTCCGGGCCACAGGATTTCCTGACAAATTTTAATACACCTGCGCCATGGTTATCTGCGCCTTCCAAAACACCCTACAGCAATTATTATTCATTTCTGCACGATAGCGATGCTTATAACACGCAAAGGCAAATTTGGGACGATCTTGCTACCATGCATACCGATTCTTCTGTCCTTTATCGCTTTCAAAAGATGGATGCCTTTCCGGAAGGGAAGAGAATATTAATTTCTGATATCCCCGCAGAAGGCGCAACGGCACAAAATGCCGGTATGCAAAACCACATGTCAACCATTATGCCCATGCATAGTAAAGTTTGGAAGTGGTTGCTGAGGGATTAAAAGCGCAATTCAATTCAATAGAACCACAGGAAGAAATTAGGCAAATGACATAGCCATATCAATCCTTTCATTCCACTATCGGTTTGTGTCCTCACAAACCGAAACGCTTGTCGTCGTTCAGGTCGGTGCGGACACCGACCTGTAGGAAAAAGTTTGGAAGTGGTTGCTGAGGGATTAAAAGCGCAATTCAATTCAATAGAACCACAACAAAAAATAGGCAAATGGCATAGCCATACCAATCCTCTCATTCCTCCTCCTTCGTTCTTCGAGGTGTTAGCGCAGCGCACCTCGAAGAAAGGATAAAGCAGGTCTCCGACCTGCTAACTGCTATAAAACCTTTCTTTTCCATACCTTGGCAGCATGGCTTATACCTGTAGCATTTCAGACCAGGGTGCTATGCACTTTGTTACATGTACCGTTGTACAGTGGGCAGACGTATTTATTAGAAAAATGTATATTGAAATTGTTGAAGACAGTCTCAATTTTTGCATTGACAATAAAGGATTGATGGTGTATGGTTATGTAATCATGATCAACCACATTCATTTGCTGATAGGGGCAAAGGGTAACAACTTGTCTGATGTGTTGCGCGACTTTAAAAAGTTTACGTCTCAGCGCATTACTAAGGCAATCCAAATGAATGACAGGGCAAGCCGCAAACGTTGGTTGCTGTGGCTGCTGACAAGTGAAAAAGCAACGGACAATACACCTGCTTCCTTTCGCTTTTGGCAGCCGGATAATCATGCTGAAAATGTGTTTCAATCTTCCTTTATGTGGCAGAAACTTTCTTACATTCACAACAATCCTGTACGGGCTGGTATTGTGGATAAAGCGGAAGAGTATAAAGGCAGCAGTGCGGCTGATTATTTTTATGGTAAGCCGATGGGACGGGTGAAAATTGAATGGCTGGATGCAATGGTGGTTACAGTGTAGATTTTATATTGGCAGGTCGGAAACCTGCCTTATCCTAACTTCGAGATGCCTTTCGGAACATCTCGAAGAACAGGGACAGGGTGAACAGGGTATGGATTGATGATTGCCGGATAAGGTTGCGTGAATGAAAAATGATGATGGGTGATTTAGAAAATTGGTTTGTTTATTCTTCGAGGTGCACTGCGGTAATACCTCGAAGAATAAAGTGAAAAAGGACAAAATTTTATTTGATTGTTTTACTTTTAATCAAAGATCTGATGATGTGATACTTAGTTTTAAATCTAACTTGTTTAATAAATAGAAACGTGAATAAAACTGGACGCAATCAAACTAACAAAGTGATAGTTAATCGTTTAACATTTAGTCAACATTCAAAAAAATTGCAAAAGGATGAATTTGATAGATGGGGCACCTATACTGAAAGGTTCGCTCTTTTAGTCAGTATCATTGTTGCGTTTGTCACTCTTTCTCTTTTTGTTATTACGATGGACAGTATAAATTTAAATATAAAAAGTACAAGTGCTGCGACTAGAGCGGCTGATGCTGCAGATAGAACTTACAATCTCCAAAAAGAAGATTACCAATTACAAAACCAAGCCTTTCTCCAACTTAGCAAACCTAAAATTGAATTTTCTAGAATAGACAATTTTCCGACATTGTCTTTCACTATCAACAATCTTAAAAGTGAACCTGCAAAGATTATAAGTAGTAGTTCGTTTTTTTTCGAAGATTTACCAAAAAACAAGGCCCTTGGATCCAAGGAATATGAAAGAATTGAAAAAAAGTATGACACTTTAAAATATGTTGACAATGCTACAAATATTTATGTTGTAAAAGAAACGCCAGCCGAACTAAACTACACGGTGTATCAAAAAATTCATAACGATACACTCATTTTATTACGAAATGGAAAACTTGACGTTTACCTTTTTGGACAGTTTCTCTACTATAATCTTTTGACAAATACTCTTAGTCAATACAAATTCGGAATCGAATTTTTGGGTTATAATCCAAATGAGGGTTATAGGTTTTTATATAGTGACAATTTACCCTATCAGATTAAGTGAAATGAATAAAACGTCAAAACGTTAAGTGCTAAAAATTATTACCCCGCTCTACGTAGTCTCCCAACTCCATCGCCTCGTCCATAAATCTCCCCCCCCATTTGCAAAAAACCAATTGTCCATCTTCATTTCACCACCCTTGAAGAGCATTTGGCCATTTGTCATGTGCATTTGGCGACCCTCGCTATCCGGAGAGTTCCTTCAGGGCTCTCCGGATAGCAGGGAAGACCTTGCTGCTACGTAAAGAATATGCAACACTGTGTTAAGTTTATTTCATCTACTAAAAGAGGGTGAAGGAAACCTAAACTTATGAGAGTTGAAGATGTCAGTATTGTTTTAAATGTTATTACAACTGATCAACTTTGGTAATTTATTTAATGGTTATACGATGCAAAAGGTTCTGATATTTTTTATGCTTGTTTTGACTTCGTTACTGGCCAAAAGCCAGGATTCTACTGACTTTACATTAACCAATATTAACAGGTATGCAATGAATATAGAAGAGTCGCTTTTTGTAATAGGCGGCAACCTGAAAGCAGATAAATATGAGGCATTGAGTTACGGGTCAGAATATATAAAAGCTTACATAGATTCCATTGACACCGAAATGGAATACTTGCCCGATGAATACTACTACCGATTGTCACCGATGGTAAATCTATACCACAGAGATATTAATGAGTTCCAAAAATTAGCGAACGCAGAATTTCCTGATAAGAGTGAAGAATTAAGCAGGGCTTTTAATAATTTACAGCAACGGCAAACTGAATTTCGCAAGCTGCTCCGCTCGGCTTATGTAGCTGCCTTACAACAGCCTTTTTCAAAAGAAAATAAAACAGAAGAGAAGAAGCCGGAGAAGGTAATTGAAGCACAAAGTGCAACAAAAAATACAACAAAAACAAACAACGCTCATGTTGTATTTACAGAAGCCGCAAACCCTACGGAAACTACAGCACCCAACAACGATCCTTTGCTTCGCATCATACATCAGTCGCAACAGCAAATTAGGGATTGGATTGATGACATTCATCTTGCCATGAAGAAAAATAACTTTAGCAAAGCTGGCGTGTATGCAAAAAGCATTGCCAATGCATCACTCAAAATCAGTGATCTTACCTTGCTGTTACAAACAACCGGAAAAGAGAACCTGTTTATACTTGCCAATGGTTTAAAAACGCTTTCCGAAACACTCCATCAATTATCTATCAAAGCCATGCCGGCTCGTAACGACATACATGGGCTGATAGACAAAATAGAGATAAAGTTCAGCACACTTTCTACAGGTTTAAGTCTTGTTCAATAGTTGTTAGCGCATTGGTTTGGTTTAATAAAAGACAAAGTTGCAAGCTCCGCTTAGTAATGTATTTTATCCCATCAGCCATTCTTTTTTAGGCAGGTAGCTCAGGCCCTTTACTACTATGTACGTGCATATAAAAGATACCAATGCAATCAACGGCACCTTTATAGCGGCGCTTGAAAAATGGGGATTGATGTATGGATACAGTGTATCAAGCACCATAATGTGCGCAAGGTATATGCCGTAGCTTTTGGCTGACATATCGTTTACCAGTTTAACAGCCGGGGAAGTATTGCGGACTGTTATGTTTTTACACAGCAGGAATACGCCTGCTGTCATCATAGCTACGTTGATGGTTTCAAAGCCCCAGGTCAATTCAAGTTCTTCAACTACGTCTTTCTGCGGCAGTAAATGTATAAAACCGCCCGCTGTAATGGCATAGCCGGCAATAATAAGCAGTACAGCAACGATGTACTGGCCCGGCTGTGGCGGCATGTAAAAACGCTTAATGTAATTGGCCAAAATAACGTAGCCTAAAAAGCCCGAGAAATAATACAGCAGCGGAGTTTTGTTCCAGTAACACTCACCCAGCACGGCGGGAAACACGAGGTGTATATAAGGCAGGCTCATGGCAACTGCCCACAAGCCAAGGTACAATTGCATGTTGCCGCGCGTTGCCGTTTGCACCCATTGGGAGATTAACGGCGCAAAAAGGTAAATGCCCAGCAGCATGTACACATACCAAAGATGGCCTATATCGGTGCCATAGTTTACTGGTATCTTAAGAACATTGTTCATTGCTTGTTGCAGGGTTGCCGTGCCAATGCCGTATTGATAAAGGGCATACAAAACACACCATATAACAAAAGGGATGGCTACTCTTGCAAACCGTTTTTTTAAGAACGCCTTTGTATCGGTAACAGGGAAAAGAAAAAAACCGGAAATCATTACAAATAGTGGCACGCATACTCTAAACAGAGAATTGTACCAGCCTACCCACCATGCGTCGGCAGTATGAAGAACAGTGCCTTGCGGCGAAATATAATAAAACTCTCCTGCATGGATTTGCAATACCATATAGCAGGCTACAACCCGTAACAAGTCAAGGCCAAAGTTTCGGTTGCTTTGTGTGCTGCTCATGCGCACGAATATAGTTATAGAATAGCCAGGATGGCTGCCCACGTTCTTCGAGGTACGCTGCTCTAACACCTCGAAGAACATTGCGAAAATTTATTGATGATGCTTTATAGTCAGAATAGAAACATGGCTTATTCTAACGAAAAAGCTGTTGAGTTGTCAACAGATTTTTACTCATTTTGGTGTTAGAGCTTTGCTGGTAAGGAATATCGGCAAAAACAAACCTCTTTTACACACGTAAAAACACTTTTTTCTCATACATAAAGTAAAGAAAGACCCACTTTACAAACACATAACATATCGCCATAACAACAGCGTTAAAAGGATTGCCGGCAAGTTGCCCCAGCCAGCCAAAGAAACCATGTGTTGTATATTCCCAGTTGATAAAGTGTCCCGACATGTAAATAAGTATAGAGTTCATACCAATCACACGAAAAAAGAAAGACCATTGCTGATATCCTTTTACATCAATGATATAATAAAACAGGGAAAGCAATAACAAGCTCAAACCGCCCACCTGCAATACAAAAGAGCTTGTCCATAAGTTTTTATTAATCGGAAAATTGAGGTTCCACAATTGAGCAAGTGCTAAAAACACTACCCCTGTAATCACTAACCGCACTGCTTTTTGCGAGCCGGTTAACGTTGCTTTTTTCAAAAGCGTACCTGCGAGGATACCAAGCAAACCCGTAGCAATGGCTGGAATGGTAGAGAATATACCTTCGGGATCGTGAATGCCGAGGTATAATTTTCCAGGCAGGAAAGTACGATCTACATACGATGCAAAATTGCCCTGCATCGTTAAATCGCCCGGCGGAAAATTGGGTGCATGAGCCGTTTTCATAACAGCCCAATAGCCAAGAATAATTGCACAAAACCAAATCATTTGTGCCCGTTCTTTTGTGTAGAGATAAATGATGTTGGCAAACATATATGCCAGCCCGATTCTGCCCAATACACTAGCAAAACGAATATCAGCAATCGGTTTTATCGTCAACCCGTTGTTTACAATAATGCCCAGCACAACGAGTATCAACCCGCGTTTAATTACTCTTCCTAAAAGCTGGTTACGACTTCTTCCCCTCTCCAGTTCGCGGCCTACCGAATACGGCGTAGCAACGCCTGCCATGAAAAGAAAGAGGGGAAAAATTAAATCGTAAAAGTGAAAACCATTCCAGTCGGGGTGCGTAAGCTGGTTAGAGATAGCGCCCCAGAACGGCGAGCCTGTGGCTTTAAAAAGAGAGTGAAAAATTTCTTCGGCACCCATAATCCAGAACATATCGAAGCCACGCAAAGCATCTAATGAATAAAGTCGCTGCTGTGGAACAAACGTGGTTTCAATCTTTCTCTCTTTTACTAACGGTGTGCCTTCTATTGTTTCGGCAGATAATGCTTGGTCCATTATGCATCGTATTGTGTGGGTCTAAAGTAAACAATCGTGTATCAATACAATTGCTCAATTTTAATCAGTGCTACAATTTTATTGCTGTTATTTTCCCATTGGTTGATATGCGCGTAATCCAAAACTTTGGTTTAAAATCCCCACTGCTTCATCATTGCCAAATCTTCCTTTGCACAAACCAGCGGCGATTGATCTCCATAAGATTCCTGTTCAATAGTATATTGCTCAATGCCACTGTTCTTTTTGGCATAAAGAAGAATGTCTTTTGTGCCTATCACTCCTTTTCCCAGCACGCAGCTTGCATAGCCACCTTCATGTGTTGCACTTTTCACTTCATCCTTTACATGCATTGAAAAAAACCTGCCCGGATAACGTTGCAAATAATCCATGCCTCTCCCGCCAGCACCATACATATTGCCAATATCAATTTGTTGCGCCACTAAGTTTTTATCGGTTCCGTCCAGCAACAAATCGTATATCCTTTTGCCATTCAGAAAATGGTTAAATTCATAACTCTCGTTGTGATAAGCGAAGTGAATACCCGACTTCTTACACAGTTCGCCCGTTTTATTATACAGTTGCAGATACCATTTAAAATCATCTTCTTTTTTGCAAAGGCTTTCATCCACACCCGGGCTAATCACATACTGCATTCCAACCTTTGCGGCATCGTCAACCGTATGCTTCCATTCATCTGTAAAATCGTTCTTCGCTTTATCCCAAATATCAGCGCCAACAAAACTATGACCACTCAACATGGTAAGACGTAAATCGTGTAGCAGCTTTTTAAAATCATCCGGTTCATAACCATAAAATTTACGGTTTTCATAACCGGCATGTTCTACATGCGTGTAACCCATAGCAGCCAATTGTTTTAGCGTACCGGCGGGATCTTTTTTCATATCATCACGAACCGTGTATAGTTGAATGCCTACAATGGGATTACTTGTGTTGCTGGTTGCGAACAGGTTTTTGGAAAGAAGCAAACTGCCCGATGTGGCAAGTGCACTCTGTTTAATAAATTTACGTCTTGATAGATTCATAAAACAATCTTTAGGTGAAAAGAATTTTAAAAATACAAATCATTTTCATTTCTAAGCAATGCATAACAGTTTCCTTTAAGATTGCGGGTAAGAGATAAGGACCTTTGATGTGAACTTTTATACAAGCTGCATTTGATTGGTCTTACTTATAATCTCTGATCAGCAATTTTTAAAACGTAATCATAGCTTTCATACAAGCCGAAGATGATTGATTAACAAAGATCAAAATGCAGGCATATTTGTTTTTGCTCCTTTATACAGAAGAAACAAAGATTGTTATTTAATTAAAAAGGGTTACCAACTCAAATCTTTTCGTCATATTTACATATCATTTTCTAATTTGCTGCCACTATGAAACTGATTAGTCCTGCCATCTCGCGCCTCGCGCGGCTGCGCTATGCCCGCATTGAAGATTGGATGACCGACCCCATTGCTTCGCAACGGCAAGTGCTTCAGGAATTAATCACACATGGGCAATATACTTGTTTCGGACGCAAACACCAGTTTCATAACATCTTTAATATCCGTACTTTTAAAGAACACATTCCCATCAGCGAATACGATGATATTAAAAGCTACATACAGCTTTTAATGCAGGGCGAGGAAAACATGCTTTGGAATACGCCTGTAAAATGGTTTGCCAAAAGCAGCGGCACCACAAGCGACAGGAGCAAGTTTATACCCGTTACCGATGAAAGCCTCGTGGAATGCCATTATGCTGCTGCTAAAGATGTAGTAACAGCTTATTACAATGCGTATCCTGATAGTGATTTGCTTACGGGCAAAGGACTGGTAATTGGCGGCAGTCACCAGATGAGCCAGTTGAACGAAGAAGTATCGTATGGCGATCTGAGCGCGGTATTGCTGCAAAACACACCGTTTTGGGGACAATGGTTGCGCACGCCTGAACTCTCGATTGCTTTAATGGATGAATGGGAAACCAAAATAGAAGCTCTTGCGCTAAATACGGTTCGTGAAAATGTAACTTCCATTTCCGGCGTACCTACCTGGACGCTTATTTTAATCAAACGTATTTTAGGCTTCACAGGCAAAAGTTGTTTAAAAGAAGTATGGCCCAATTTAGAATTGTATATGCATGGCGGCGTTTCGTTTGTGCCTTATAAAGAACAATTTCAAAACCTGATTGGCGGCGATATTCATTATCTTGAAACCTACAATGCGAGCGAAGGTTTTTTTGCTGCGCAATGCAATCCTTACGATGACGGCATGACTTTGTTTTTGCAGCATGGCATCTTTTATGAATTCATGCCGATGGAAGAATGGGGCAAGCCGCAACCTAAAACAATTGGTCTTGACAAAGTAGAACTGAATAAAAACTATGCGCCGGTTATTTCAACCAATGGTGGCTTGTGGCGATACCTGCTGGGCGATACTATTCAGTTTACTTCCCTCTTTCCTTTTCGCATTAAAGTAAGCGGTCGCATCAAGCATTTTATGAATGCTTTTGGGGAAGAAGTAATTGTTGATAACAGCGACAAAGCCATCGCCATTGCCTCTGAAAAAACAGGCGCTGTTGTGAACGATTATACGGCTGCGCCGCTTTATTTTTCCAACAATACCAATGGTACGCATGAATGGCTGATTGAGTTTGAAAAAGCACCGGCCAACACGCAACAGTTTGCTTATGAATTAGACTGTGCTTTGAAAAGCATCAACAGCGATTATGAAGCCAAACGGCATAAAGACATTGCTTTGCGGATGCCTGTTGTGCATAGCTTGCCCAAATATTTGTTTAACCGTTGGTTAAAGCTGAAAGGCAAGCTGGGCGGGCAACACAAGATTCCGCGCTTAAGCAATGACAGACAATATGTGGATGAATTGCTGGCCATGATACAGTAACAACAGTGGCTATCAGGCAAGCCATATTCACCGGCTCATTAACTAAATCCAATCATTCGGCTCTTCATTTTATGAGAAAACATTTGTTCGGGAAACTGCTGCTTTCTCTCAGTTTTTTATTCTTTGTTGTTGTGTTATTCGTCTTTTTACAAAACGATTTCTGGCAGGATGAAATCTATACCTTGGTTCACTTTGTATTTGTTCCGCTGCACACAACTGTAACCGATTATCATTCTACAAACAATCATGTACTCTTCAGTTTATTAAATAATCTTGTTAGAAGTTGCTTTTTCTATCAGTCGCTATCTTCTGTCCTGCTTCATCCTTACTTATTACGGATTGTTCCGGTAACTATCTCTCTGCTTACAATTGTTTTATTATACAGGCAAATAACGAAAGCGTACGGGAAATGCGCAGCTATAATTTGTTCATCTATTTGGCTTACTACATTTCCGCTGTTGTGTTTTGCCTCCCAGTTCAGAGGCTATGCATTGTCTGTTCTTCTAATTATGTTGCAGTATTTTTATTTTGAAAAAGCGATAAAAACAAACTCAGTAAGCTTGCAACAATGGCTGCTGCTTTTGCTCTTTACAAACCTTAGCCTGCTTTGTTTGCCAACTAATATTTACATCGAAGCTTCTTATCTCCTGCTGTGTATCATCTTGTTTATAAAACCCAATCTTTCAATTTATTTTTTTGATACCACTGTTCAAAAAAGCGACCTGATTAAGATAGCAACAGCCATAATTATTGGTTGCTTATGCACAAGTTTGTATTATCGGTGGATGTTGCAACAGCAGCCTGCCAATGAGTTTATTACTACGTTTCACCCTTTTGCTATCGCAAATCTTTTTCAGGCGTTTGCCATCTTTTATCACTTTGCCGGCTACC
This sequence comes from Ilyomonas sp., assembly GCA_965277535.1. Classification (GTDB taxonomy): domain Bacteria; phylum Bacteroidota; class Bacteroidia; order Chitinophagales; family Chitinophagaceae; genus Ilyomonas. The sequence goes on from OZ255825.1 coordinate 1,335,562, forward strand.
GGCTTTATCTCTGTTTCGCCGTTGTGGCTTCGGCTATTTTGTATTTTATCCGATTCAAAAAAAAGACGTTTGGTTTTGCACCATTTTTATTTCCTGCCTTTCTTTTCTTCCTGCCATTCGTATTCTTTTTTATTCACGGCGCTATCATCATTCAGCGAACTTTTCTTTCACTGCTTCCTTTCTTTGTTTTATTTACCGGATTATCTGTAGAGGATTTTTCGGGTTATAAATTTTACAGTCAAGTCTTCAAACTGTTGCTCCTGTTGAATTTTGTTTGTATCGCAACTACATTTATCATTTTTGTTGAAAGCAGTAAAAAGAACAATGTTATCGAAAATCATCAGCAGGATTTGGTTCAACATTATTATCTTGTTCACTTCAACGAGCTTGGGGCATCTTTGCTTGCCAGGCGGTTGGTTGAAAACAATAACGCGGTTTTGTATTTACGTGATGGTTTCGGGCAAACAGGCATTGATTATTATTTAAAAGCCTTCAACGTTCCTTTTGTTTTATACAACAAATCAGTGGATGCCTCAAAGCAATACATCATTCTCACCAACCTGAAAAAAGAAACCGAAGAAGACCTTCACAAGAAAGGAGTAAGCTTTCAAAAATTGTTGGCTGCTGATGACCAGTACAACGTGTTTTTATGCAACCCAATTCATAAATAAAAAAGTATAGAAAAGCAATCGGCAGGTATGATTAACGGAAAGAAAATAGTAGTGGTTTTACCGGCTTATAATGCAGATCAAACGCTGGTAAAAACATTTGCTGAAATACCGTTTGATATAGTAGATGAAACAATACTGGTTGACGATTACAGCAGCGATAAAACATTGGAGTTAGCCCATAATCTCGGCATCACGCATATCATTCCTCACGATAAAAACTATGGTTATGGCCGCAATCAAAAAACCTGTTATAACCGGGCATTGGAAACCGGTGCTGATATTATTGTAATGCTTCATCCCGATTATCAGTACACACCAAAACTGATACACTCTATGGCATACCTTATAGCCAATGACGTGTACCCTGTGGTGATAGCTTCGCGCATTTTGGGAAGAGGCGCTTTGAAAGGTGGTATGCCATTGTATAAATATTTTTTTAACCGCTTGCTCACTTTCTTTCAAAACATTATGCTGGGGCAAAAATTATCTGAATACCATACCGGCTTCCGCGCATATTCAAAGATTGTGTTAAGCAACATTAATTTCAATAACAACTCGGATAATTTTGTTTTTGATAATGAAGTATTATCACAAATTACGTTTAAGAATTACAGCATTGCCGAAGTTACCTGCCCCACTAAATACTTTGAGCAGGCATCCAGTATTGATCTTTATCAAAGCGTTATTTATGGTATTGGCGTAGTAAAGGTTTCGCTCATTCATCGCTTATGCAAATGGAAGATAATGAAGAGCCATTTGTACGAATAACTTACATAAATTTCTTCTCTACCATAAATAGCACCTTTCTATCAGCATCGCTTAACACGCGCAAACTATCGCCTTCCCAGTGCCGGTGAAACGCTTGTATGGCGGCGCTGCTGTCGCGCACATCATAACCAATAATTCGCAAAGCCTGCAGGCTGTTAAATGTTTCGGGAACGGCAACATTTGTCGTATCATCATACCAATAACCAAAGCCACGCTTGGCAAGCCTTTGCCAGGGAAACAAAGGGTTCGGATCGTTCTTTCTTGTTGGCGCAATATCGCCATGACCAATAAAATTTTGCGTGGGAACATTGTATTGCTTTTTCAAATAAGAAAGCACATGCAGCAGGCTTTCCATTTGTGGCTCGGTAAAAGCTTCAAAGCCGTTGTTATCAAGCTCAATACCGATAGAAATAGAATTGATGTCGGTAACGCTTCCCCATCTTGCAGCGCCGCCATGCCAGGCGCGCATATAATCGTTCAGCATGTGATACACTGTTCCGTCTTTGCCTATCACATAATGGGCACTTACTTGTGTGCGGGGCAACGTAAAGGTGCGTAAGGTTTGCGCCGTCGAATCCTGCGCGGTGTGATGAATGATAACGAAATTGGGCTTGCGCAAATTGAAGTTGGTGGTGCCTACAAAAAACGGCGATGCCGCAACAGAATCTATGCTATCGTTGGTAGGTAGCTTTTGCAGTGTTTTGGCAAATGCTTTTGCCTCTTTTTTATACACTTTGTTGGTGGCTGCATAAGGGTTGTGCGAACAACTGTAAGCGGTGTAAATAAAGAATGCAATGCAAAAAAGAACGAACGTTTTCATGCGTTAAAAGTAAGTGATGCGGTAATATCTTTTTGCAACTTCATTGGTGCATGCTTTAATTTTATGGGCAAAAACAAACATGCCCGAAGGTCCGTTGCTGGTGTTGTGGAAAGAGCAAACAAAAGATTTTGTTGGAAGAAAAGTAACCGGCGTTGAAAACAATACAAAGTTAGATGCTGAACGCATGATGGGCAAAACCATTACTGACATTAAAACATGGGGCAAGCATTTTCTAATTTGCTTTGATGGCTTTACGTTGCGAACACACTTTTTAATGTTTGGTGATTTATTTATCAACAAAAGAAAACCACCTGAAAAGATAGTAAAGCTGCGATTGCAGTTTGATAATGATGAACTAAATTTTTACGCTTGCGCCATGCGATTGATTGATGAACCATTGGATGATATTTATGATTGGAGTGGCGATTTGATGAACGAACAATGGAGTATAATAAGGGCAAAACAAAAACTGAAAGCCATCCCTGATACTTTGGTGTGCGATGCGTTGCTGGATCAAACCATATTTTCAGGTTTGGGAAACATCATTAAAAATGAAGTACTGTTTAGAAAAAGGGTTCATCCACAAAGCAAAGTTGGTGCAATTCCATCGAAGCTATGGGATGACATTATCAAAGAATCCGTCTTGTATTGTTGGCAGTTTTATGAATGGAAGAAGGACAATACACTACGCAAACACTGGGAAGCGCATCGCCAGAAAACTTGCCCGAGAGACAACGTACAATTTCATAAAGAATATACGGGCAAGTTAGAGCGACAAAGCTTTTTTTGCAACAAATGTCAAAAGAAATACGAATAGCCATATTCCCTTCTCCACCTGTGGAGAAGGGTTAGGGATGAGGTTTTATCTTACCTTCAGCCGATATGCAAACAATGCTGTTAACAATGCGCTTGACAAGAGCAAATGCAGTGGCTGTGCGGCTTGCGGCAAATTCATGTAGAACAAAATCAGACCCACACCAACTGTTGCCAATACGGACAATAAGATGTAATACGATACCCATTGCAACGCCTGGTATGATAGCGATTGCCAGAACAAATAAATGCAAAGTAGAGCGGCAATCCATGCACCATTTTGATGAATAAGGAACACATTGTTAAGTTGATGAATCCATGTTTCCCGTCCTGTAAAACTCATGGCGATTGATATTTCATCAATCTGTTCTCTTACATCTGTTCCAATCACAATTTGCATCAAAACCAAAACCAACGCAGCCGTGCTCAGCCATTTCAATTGTTTGTTTTTGACCTTATTTTTATTGCTTAATTTTTGCAAAACTATCACCGCTACAAAGCCGATAAGCAAAGCAAACAACATGTGCAGCGTTATTTTTACAACAGCCAGATCGGTATCAACCACAATCTTTCCCAACCAGGCTTCAAAAAGGGTTAAAATCAAAAGTGATAAGCTCCACCAAACAATGCTTTTTTTCTCTTTCCAAAACAACCGAAAGCTCCAAACAATATGTGCGATTATAACAAAACCCAACAATCCCGTTACCAAACGGTTGATGTATTCAATCCATGTTTGCGCTACATTAAATTTTGTGTAGTTGTTTTTTTCATATTGCTGCCAATTGGTTGGGTTATAAATATCTGTACTTGTAAAGGCTTGTTTTGCATACTTCAAACTATCGTTGTAAATAATAAACTGACCTTTTTTGTATAGATGAGCCTTCTGAAAATGCACCATGTATTCTTCAGTTGGCGGTATTGCATTTCCAAAGCAGGTGGGCCAATCGGGGCAGCCCATACCGCTGCCCGTTGCGCGCACAATGCTGCCTGCTAAAATGGTTAAAAAAACAAACACCAATAACAACTTTGTGAACTTGTAATAACCTTTATAATGCTGCATGGAAGCCAATAAAAAATTGGTGCAAAAGTAAACCGGAAAGGGAAGCGTGTTGCGGTAACAAACACTTTATGTTTGTGAAAAGAATTGCTTTGCTACACTCCTTTTATCAGGAAGAATTAATAGAAGCCGGATTGGATGAAGCCGGTCGCGGGTGTTATGCCGGGCCTGTGTTTGCGGCGGCTGTTATCTTGCCAAAAACATTCTTTCATCCTTTGTTGAATGATAGCAAACAATTGTCGGTTGCGCAGCGAAATTTGCTGCGACCTATCATTGAAAAAGAAGCGATTGCTTATGCCGTTGCAATGGTAAGCCATGAAGAAATTGACAACATCAACATTTTGCAAGCTTCTTTTAAAGCGATGCACTTAGCCATAAAAAACCTTAAAACCAAACCTCAATTGTTATTGATAGATGGCAATCGTTTTGTGCCATATTTAAACATACCACATCAATGCATTATTAAAGGCGATGGCTTGTATGCAAGCATAGCTGCCGCTTCTGTTTTAGCTAAAACATACAGGGATGATTTTATGATGAATTTGCACGAACAACATCCACATTATAATTGGTACAAAAACAAAGGTTACGGAACAAAGGAACATCGTGAAGCCATTGAGAAACACGGCTTGTGTGAGTATCATAGAAAAAGCTTTCGGATTGAAAAGCATTTATGAAAATCAAGGTTATAAAATATTCTATTTTTCATTGTAACGTTTTAATTTCCGATATAAAAAATTTCCAAGCAATGCTCCTGTTACACCACCCACAGAACCTATCAAACTAAAGCAAATAGTAAAAAGTACAAACTTTATTATACTTGTTTCATCCGTTTTTCCTTTGTATCCAATCAGTATATAAGTTATAAACAAAAAATAACCGAATAAGGCGCCATTTATAACTGTGTTTTTTCGTACTGAGCTTACATAACCAATTAATATAGCTGCTATCGCCCAGGGAATGATGTTAAACCATCCTTTAAAAAAATAGTATGAAGCTATTGCAAGAAGAATAGATGACAAAACGAATACAACTCGTTGTAAAAATAGATTTTCCATTTATGATTATTATATTTCCTTTTATAAATTATCAATCCTTACGCTTCTGCTTCATTCCATACTCCTGCTCCCTGCCTTGTTACCACATAATCATCGCCTGTACAATCAACAATGGTTGATGGAATCATACCGCCCATACCGCCATCAATTACAATGTCCACTCGGCTTTTAAAGTTTTCATAGATCAGTTCCGGGTCAGTATATTCTTCCACCATTTCGCCGGGCAAAGAGGCTGATAAAATAGGCGAAGCCAACTGTTGTACAATGGTTCTTGCAATATTGTTGTCGGGCACACGCAAGCCAATGGTGCTTTTTTTACTTTGCAGCATTTTAGGGACTTCTTTACTGGCTGGTAAAATGAAAGTGAACGCACCCGGAAGATAACTTTTCAACAAACGGTACAACGGTGTTGAGATACTACGTGTGTATTTGCTTAAATCGCTCAAATCGTAACATACAAAACTTAACTGGGCTTTTGCAGGATCAACGCCTTTTATCCGGGCGATTCTTTCTACTGCTTTGTGCTGAAAAATGTTACAGCCCAAACCATAAATGGTATCGGTTGGATAGATGATGATGCCGCCATCCTGCAAGCATTCTACAACGGTTTTAATATTGCGCGGGGTAGGATTATCGGGGTGAATGTGCAACAGCATAGTGTTTGTTTTTGCTCAATTTTTTGGTAAAAAATATTACAGAAAATCAACCTAATTTATTATCTATTAACATGAAGTTCATTTTACTTTTGCGCAAAAATGTAACCAAATGCAGTTGCGTTCTGTTGACATTGTAGATGACATGAGTGCGGAGGATTTTAAAAAGCAATATTTTGAGCCAAAGATTCCGGTTGTCATTAAGAACCTGGTGAAACGCTGGCCTGCCTATACCAAATGGAACTGGGATTATTTTAAAAAAGTTGTAGGTGATAAAGAAGTAGGCATTTATAACAACGTAAAGAGTGATGCCTACACTCCTATAAACAAAGCGGATGATTACACCACATTTGGAAACTACATTGACATGATACGCAGCGGCCCTGCAGCGTGGCGTATTTTTTTATTTAATATTTTCAGCCATGCTCCTCAACTCACCAAAGATTTTACATGGCCTGATGAATATATGCGTGGTTTTGTAAAGCGTGTGCCAATGCTGTTTGTTGGCGGCAAGGGTTCCATCACGCACATGCACTTTGATATTGATTTAAGCCACATTCTGCACACGCAATTCATGGGCAAAAAGCGGGTTCTTCTTTTTCCTTACAAAGAACAGTACAAGCTATATCGCAAACCTTTTGAAGTATTAAGCGTTGCCGACTTCAGCAATTATTACGATCCTGCCAAAAGCAGATTAGACACAACAAAGTTTCCGGCGGTTGAATTTGCAGAAGGTTACGACCTTACTTTGGAACACGGCGATACTTTGTTTATGCCAGGCGGTTATTGGCATCACATGGAATATTTGGATAGCGGTTTTGCCATGAGCCTGCGTGCATTAAACAGTTCAATGAGTGGCAAATTAAAAGGAGTTTGGAATTTGGTAGGAATGCGCAACATTGATACAATAATGAAAAAAGCGGCGCCGCACAAATGGTACGATTGGAAGCAAAAGAAAATCTATGAAGCGGCGGAGAAGGAAATGGTTGTATAAAGGAAGTCAAAAAATAAGATTCGTAATAAAATCTTTTCAGTTGCATAAGCAGTTTATCCTTTCATAAAAAACAGGGCAGTATTACAGAGAAAGGAAATACTTTGTGAAGCCTATTGTTTTGCATAATTCTGCTTTTTTTATCTAAACTGTACTCACATGTTACTACGTTCCATTGATGTGATAGACAACATCCTGCCTGAAGAGTTCAAACAAAACTATTATAATACCCGCAAGCCGGTGGTAATGCGGAACTTAGCAAAGCAATGGCCTGCTTACACCAAATGGACATGGGACTATTTTACAGAAGTAGCAGGCAGCAAAAAAGTCGCTATTTACAACAATGTAAAAAGCGATGCTTACACTCCTATCAACAAAGCAGACGACTATACTACTTTCGGTGAATATATCAATATGATTCGGAATGGTCCGGCGCAATGGCGCATTTTCTTCTTCAATATTTTCGCTCACGCACCGCAATTAAAACAAGATTTTACCTGGCCTGATACGTATGTAAAAGGCTTTTTAAAAAGTCTGCCTTCGCTGTTTGCGGGTGGCGCAGGTTCTATCACTCACATGCACTTTGATATTGACCTGCCCAATCTTATACATACCCAATTTATCGGTAGAAAGCGTGTGTTATTATTTCCGAACAAAGAGCAACACAAATTATATCGCAAACCTTTTGAAGTGCTAAGTCTGGCTGATTTCAGCAATTATTACGATGCACAAAAAAGCAAAATAGATGTTGCAAAATTTCCGGCTGTTGACTTGGCTGAAGGATATGATACAATATTAGAACATGGTGATACCCTATTTATGCCAAGTGGATACTGGCACCACATGGAATATTTAGACAGTGGCTTTGCCATGAGTCTTCGCGCTTTTGATAGTTCTATGAGCGGCAAGCTAAAAGGAGCATGGAACGTAGTAGGCATGCGCAATATTGACACGCTCATGAAAAAAACGATACCAATAAAATGGTATAACTGGAAGCAAAAGAAAATTTACGCCGCGGCGGAAAAAGAAATGACCTTTTAAGAATAAAGGTTCAAGAATCAAGCTATCAGGAATATGCTTTATCTTGAACCTTGTTACTTGAATCTTGAATCCTTGTTATGCGATTTCCCATACCTCTTTTCCACGAAGTAATTTATCCAGATTACCGGCACCTTTGGTAGCTATCGTTTCTTCAATTTGAAGCCGCATTACATCTTCATAACAAGCTCGGTCGGCGTCATAAAATACGCCAAACGGGCGTGGAAAATGTCCTTCTATTCTCGGATCGTCAAACATACGAACGAGCAATTGCGCTTTATAAAAATCATTCTCATCGTGTATCCATAGCTCATCAACACTTGCATCTTCGCCAATGGTTACCACCACTGGTTTTATACCATCGAGCTTAATCCCTTTTTGTCCGGATGAACCAAATACCAAAGGTTTGTTTTGTTCTAAAAACAAAACTTCCTGTGGCTTGGTAGCCTTTTCAGTAAAGATTTCAAAAGCGCCATCATTAAAGATGTTGCAGTTTTGATAGATTTCTAAAAATGATGCGCCTTTGTGCGCATGACTCCGCAATAACATAGCCTGTAAATGCTTTGGGTCTCTATCCATGCTTCTTGCAATAAAGCTCCCATCGGCGCCCATTGCTAAAGCCAACGGATTGAACGGATGGTCAATGCTTCCGTAAGGCGTGCTTTTGGTAACTTTATTTTCTTCCGATGTTGGCGAATACTGCCCTTTGGTTAAACCATAAATCTGGTTGTTGAACAGCAAAATATTTACATCAAAATTGCGTCGCAACAGATGAATGGTGTGGTTGCCACCAATGCTAAGTGCATCGCCATCGCCTGTTACAATCCATACACTTAATTCGGGTCTGGTAGCTTTTAACCCGCTTGCAATAGCAGTAGCTCTGCCATGAATAGAGTGCATTCCAAAAGTGTTCATATAATAAGGAAAACGGCTGTTACAACCAATGCCACTAATGATAACAATGTCTTCCTTTGGAATGCCAAGTGTAGGCATTACTTTTTGTACCTGTGCCAGTATCGAATAATCGCCGCAGCCGGGACACCAACGAACTTCCTGGTCGGTGGTAAAATCTTTTGCCGTTAAAGCAACTGCGGCTTTTGTTTTTGCCGTTATTTCTGTTAACACTTCACTCATCTAATCTGTACTATTTGGCCTGCAAAGGTACGATGGCAAAGCGGAGTTTTGTTTTGATGCAGTTCTTTCAATTGTCAGAGGTCTGTGATTTAAGAAAATATTTCAGGCAAAAACAAAAGCCGCCCCTACAGTACTGTGGGGCGGCTTTTGTTTTTATTAAAAATTCCTCAATCTAATTTCTTTGGCTCATCGCTGTGTTCTTCTCTTGCTTTCGCGGGAGCTAACTGCTTGCTTCTTTCTTTGTAATAAGAGTTGAAAGTATTGCGGTTGTTGTTGTAAGAGTTGCCATCATACAAAAAGGCAATCATAAACCACACAAATAACAAGAGCGGAATACAAATGGTCATTATCAGGTTCCTGAGTTCGTGCTTCAGGTGCATAAAATACCCCACAATGTAAAAAGCTTTTGCCAGCATCAAAATCAAAATAATGCCTTTGATAACGTGGCGTGAAAAGCTTTCTTCCGACATGTTCATCATTGAAAAGCCAAGTCCTAATTCAACAATGGTAAGGATGGTAAGAATGATGGTTACACGCAGAATTTCCTTTGTGCCGCCACCGCTGTGCTCATGATATTCTACTGCCGACGTCTGTTCCATAAGAGAATTATTTTACAAAATTAAACAAGATAAAAACAGGTAAAAACAAACACCCAAACCAAATCTACAAAATGCCAGTATAAGCCGGCTTTTTCAATCATCAGATAATGTCCTTTTCTTTCAAATACATTGCTCAATACCATTATCAGCATAATGGTATTAATAATCACACCAGAAAATACATGGAAGCCATGAAAGCCCGTAATAGTAAAGAAGAAGTTGGTAAAATTGGTTGTAGCAATGGTGCCATTTGCGTTGGGAAACGGATTTCTTCCCCACCATGCGCCTTCGTGATGCAAGTGTGTCCACTCCCACGCCTGGCAGCTTAAAAAAGCAAGTCCGCCAATGATGGTTAAAATTAGGTTGACAACCACTTTTTTCTTTTGCATATTATGCCCCGCCTGCACAGCCAGCACCATGGTTACCGAACTGATGATTAGGATAAAGGTCATCAGGCTTACAAACGCTAAAGGCAGGTTTTTGCCTTCTAACCCTGGAAAGGTATTGAACACTTTGTTGGGATCGGGCCAGCCGTTGGTAGCAAAACGAGTGGTGCCATAAGAAATAAGAAACGCCCCGAATGTAAAGGCATCGCTCATTAAAAAATACCACATCATTACCTTACCATACTCGACATTGAAAGGGCTTTTGCCACCGCCCCAAAGCTTGGTTGGCGCCGGTGTTACTGCGGTTACTGTTGTTGCCATAATACCTGTTCAGTTTCGTTTTGCAAATGTATATGGATGATGATTAACTACGAATTTAAAACAGCGTTTTTTATCCTACCCAATTAAAAAAGATGAATAAATAAATCCAGAGTATGTCTACAAAATGCCAGTAGATGCTCAGCATTTCAACCGGTGTGCTATCATAGCTTTTTATTTTGCGGCTATAGGCTTTTAGAAATACGATTATCAAAGCAACAACACCACCCAACACATGTATCACATGCAAACCTGTAATAATTCCTAAAAATGATGCCGATGGATTGCTTCCTCTACCAATGATTTGTACACCGCGGCTGTATAAATCTGAGAAGCCATAGCATTGCAGTACTGCAAACAATACGCCTAACAAAGCGGTTACAGAAAGTAACATTTTATAGCGGTTTCTTTCACGTGAACGAAAGGCTTTGACCGCAAGATGTAAAGTAATACTGCTTGTAATGATAACCGCTGTAGAATACCAAAATACCCGTGGCATTGAAAATTCGAGCCAGTTGTGCTGTGCATGACGAACAATGTAAGCGCTGGTGAGTGCAGCAAACATCATAATGATGCTTCCAATGGCAACCCAAAGTGTAAACTTATGAGGATGTAATCGTTTCTTTTCCGTACTTTCAATACTTGCAATCATAAGTGGAACAGTTGATAAAAAGCAAATTTACGAAATGGCTGTTTTATCTTTTTATAACTAACTTTTTATTTTATAGTTTATCGGCAAGCAGTGCCAGCAAAACAATAGGCAAATAAATGTAACTGCTGAACATTACCCGTCGTGCCGCCTTTATACTCATTTCTATATACAATCTTGAACATTGCACTACCATGAAAAGGTTGCAAACAATCAGAATAAAAAAACTTACCTGTCCGCTGATTCCAAAATAATATGGTAACATGCCAACGGGTATCATCATAACGGAATACAACAAAGCTTGCAATGCAGTAACTTTGGTAGGTCCTTTATCGGACGGCAACAATTTAAAACCAGCTTTGCTGTAATCGTTGTGCGCTACCCAAGCAATTGCCCAAAAATGCGGGAACTGCCATAGAAACTGTATGCCGAACAAAACCAAACCTCCTGTCCAGCTGATTGTTGAATTACTCGGAAAACCGGCTACCCAACCAATAAGGCATGGCAATGCGCCCGGAAATGCTCCAACTAATACCGCAATGGAATTAATTTTTTTTAATGGTGTATAAATAAAAGCATATAAAAACAAACTTACGGCAGAGATAACAGCTGATGTAAGATTGAAAAAATAATACATGATAATTACGCCAACTAAACCTGTGATGAAGGCATAAGTGTAAGCTTCACCTGTTGTCATTCTGCCGCTGGCAACCGGGCGGTTTGCTGTGCGTTTCATCATAGCATCAGTATCCTTTTCAACAGCCTGGTTGATGGTGTTTGCACTGCCGGCAATCATCATTCCGGCAACAAACAGAAGCAGTATCATTTTCCAGTCGAAACCAATAACAGATGGCGCAAGCAAATAACAGATAACGCAGGAAAATACAACTGTGAAACTCAGTGTGAATTTCATGAGTTGCAAATAGTCTTTTATCTTTAAACTCGCCTTTAACGAAGCACTGTTTTCCCTATTTAATTCGCCTACCAAAAAGATATTTTTGTGTTTATAAAAATGCCCTGATAAATCAGGGCATCAGATATTCTTTTGAAAGATATTTATTGTCTTAATGGCTCACTTCATCTTCGCCTACCGGAGCTGTTTGAGGAATAAAGTCTTTACCATCTTTACCATAATCATAAGCCCAGCGATGCACTTCGGGTATTTCACCAGGCCAGTTTCCATGACCCGGATTAATAGGCGTAGTCCATTCCAGAGTGTTGGAGCCCCACGGGTTTTGCGTTCTTACTTTACGTCCTTTAAAAATAGAGTAAAAAAAGTTGAACAAAAACAAAAACTGTGTTGCATATACTATAATAGCTACCGTACTTATCATCCGGTTTAAACCACCAAACTGATTAAAGCTTATCCAGTTGCTGTAATCATAATACCGGCGTGGCATACCTGCAAAACCTTCGTAGTGCATAGGCCAGAAAATTAAATAAGCACCTATGATTGTAATCCAAAAATGGATATAAGAAAGCACATTATTCATATAGCGCCCGAACATTTTTGGGTACCAGTGATACACACCGCAGAACATTCCAAACATGGCAGATACACCCATCACAATGTGGAAGTGTGCAACTACAAAATAAGTATCATGCAAATGAATGTCGAGGGCTGAATTGCCGAGGAAAATGCCGGTTAAGCCGCCTGATATAAACATGCTTACAAAGCCAATGGCAAATAGCATAGCCGGAGTAAACCGAATGTTGCCTCGCCACAAGGTAGTAAGCCAGTTAAACACTTTAATTGCGGAAGGAACCGCGATCAATAAAGTAAGCAAAACAAAAATGGAACCCAGAAATGGATTTAAACCGGATACAAACATGTGATGTGCCCACACCAAAAATGCAAGCACCGTAATAGCAAATAAAGAACCCACCATTGCCATGTAACCAAATATGGGCTTGCGTGCGTTGGTTGATAGAACTTCTGACACAATACCCATTGCCGGCAATATGATAATATATACTTCAGGATGCCCCAAAAACCAGAATAAGTGCTGATACAAAATCGCACTTCCACCCTCATTGGGCAGTGCACCTACGCCACTAATAAAAATATCGGACAAATAAAATGAAGTACCGAAGTTTCTATCAAAAATCAATAAAATAAAACCAGAGAATAAAACCGGAAAAGACAATACGCCCAATACTGCTGTAAAAAACAAAGCCCATATTGTCAGGGGCAAGCGCGTCATGCTCATGCCTTTGGTGCGCATGTTTAAAATAGTAGAAATGTAATTTAAACCAGCTAACAACTGCGAAACCACAAACAAAGCCATAGCAACAATCCAAAGGTCCATGCCTGTTTTAGAACCCGGCGATGCATCTCCTAAAGCACTCAGCGGGGGATAAGCCGTCCATCCACCACTGAAAGGCCCTGTTTCAACAAACAGAGATGAAATCATTACAATACTGGCAGTAAAGAAAAACCAATAGCTCAACATGTTCAGCATGGGTGATGCCATGTCTCTGGCACCTACCTGTAAAGGAATCAGCAAGTTGGCAAAAGTTCCGCTCAAGCCTGCTGTCAACACAAAAAACACTAGCACGGTTCCGTGCGTAGTTACCAAAGCATAATAAGCTTCTTGAGATATATGACCGCCTTTACCCCATTTACCCAAAATGGTTTCGAGCCAGGGGAAAGTAGAATCGGGATACCCGATTTGTAAACGGAATAAAACTGACATAAAACCACCTAAAATTGCCCACACCATGCCCGTAATCAGGAACTGTTTGGCAATCATTTTATGGTCCTGGCTAAATACATACTTGGTAATAAAATGTTCTGTGTGTGGATGATGTTCATGGGTGTCTGTATGGATGGTTTGAACACCACTTGTACCTGTTTGCAAAACCGCTTCGTTACTCATAACTCAATTTCTTTATTCTAAAGTAAAATCAATTCCTTATTTGTTTAATGCTACTGCTCCTGGTGCTTTTTTAGCTGTACTGTCGGTTGCCTTTTTGTTTGCATTGGTCGGGTCTTTATCAGGATAAGCCGTGTAATAATTTGGCTTTTGTTGCGCCATCCAGGCATCAAACTCAGGTTGCGTAACCACTTCAATTATACCTCTCATTGAATAATGCCCATTGCCGCACAATTGGTCGCAGGCAATCTCGTATTCAAAATTAGGATTGTTGGTCATTTCCTTCATTTCCTTTGTTGTATATAAAGGCGTAAACCACATGGTAGTAGGCGTTCCGGGTACAGCGTCCATTTTCATTCTAAAATGCGGCAAGCCGACATCGTGAATTACATCACGGGAATTGATAATTAGTTTTACGGGACGGCCTTTTACCACATACATGGTAGTGGGTGTAACATCATCAAAATTTTTTGGATCCACATGTACATTTAAAGCCGCGCTATCTTTAAACAACTGACCTAAAGGATTACTGTTAGCTTCATCAATCATTTTATAATATTTCTCTCCGAATTGACCATCCTTACCCGGATAACGATACAGCCAGCCGAACTGTTTTCCGGTAATTTCTACCTGCAATGCATTTTTAGGAGCATCGCTCGTCATAGCAAACCAGTTGCGCAAACCAATCACAATTAAAACGGTCAACGCAATGGCTGGTACTACTGTCCAGACCAACTCCATTGTATTATTGTGTGGAAAGAAATATACTTTACGCTTTTCGCTGTATTGATACCGATAAGCAAATACAAACAAAAGGATCTGTGTGATGAGAAATACAATGCCGGTGATGATAACTGTCCAATGAAACATGTTATCATATTTTTCGCCGTGGTCACTGGCAGCTTTTTGAACCAGTAGTGTTTTTGGCAAAAGCAATTCGTTACACCAGTAAACGCCAATCAAGCCCAACACCAGAAATGAAATCATAAAGAAGGCGTTTACCTTATTGTTGGATTGGTTGGCTTTTTCTTCGCCTTTTAAAACATTTACATACTCGCTTGCCTTTGCAATCTGAAAGATGATTACAAAAATGAGTAAAACAACGGCTATTGTAAACCAGGTGGACATCTCGTATTATTTTTTCGATTACAATTCGATTTCTCTATGTAGAAACAATCTATGGCTACTAAATCTTCCCCTCTTATGAGTGGTGAACAATACTCTCTTTCAGGAATGGATGATAGCGTGGCACTAATGGTTTTGCAGCCAAAGCCCTTCCAACAGAATAAATCATAATGCCTACAAATAAGGCTGCTGTTCCAAAATCAAACCATCCGCTTTCTGCCAAAGTTACTTTATCAGGTGATACGCTTCCCATCACCATTTGATAAAAATCAATCCAATGACCAAACAAAATAAGTACGCACATAAATGTCATCAATGTATAATTTCTTTTTGCTGATCTTTTCATTAAAATTAAAATGGGACAAACAAAATTGATAATCAGATTCAAAAAGAAAATCCCTTTATACACTCCTCTTACACGAGGGATGAAATATGATGTTTCTTCAGGTATATTGGCATACCAGATTAGCATATACTGTGCGAACCAAAGGTATGTCCAAAAGATAGAGAAAGCAAACATAAACTTACCAAGATCCTGTAAATGTTCCTGGTTGGTAAGTTCTAAGTACCCTTTATTTTTCAAGTAAATTACCCATAGCGCAATGAGTGATACACCCGCAACAAAAGTACTGGCAAAAGTGTACCAGCTATACATAGTGGAATACCATTCTGCATTTAAACTCATCATCCAAAACCAAGGCGTAACTGATGCAGTTGTTAAGGCAAACCAAACAATAAAAAGAGCTGCCGTTACAGTATTTCGCCAGATAAAACTTTTTCCACTTTCAAAGCTGAACTTGCCTTCATCTGTTTCAGAGGACAACCGGCGCATCCGGGCACCCAATACTCCCCATAAACCAATGGTTAATATCGTCCAAACAAGAAAGAAAGGTTTACTCAAAAATCCGCTTTTACCTTTTAGCACTTCGCTCTGAGCCACTGTGTTGCTATCAAGCCATTGGTAGATGTATGTTTTATCGGTAAAAACAATAAAGATTAATAACAAAAAAGTAATGCCTCCAAAAATGGGTACCATTGAAGATAGTGCTTCACTTACCCGACTAAATGTAGTGGTAAAGCTTGCCATAGCTAAAGTAGTGGCACAAATGAAGAACATTACAGCATTGCAGATCATGGTAAAAAACAAACTGTTGTAAAGCAAAGTGCCCCAAAACACTGCTTTATCAGCATTGTTGCTGCTTAAGCCGTAAGCAATGAAGCCACCAATGACGGCAAGCAATCCCACTGCTATCAACCCAAAAGCCCAGGTGCGCATTCTTGCGGGTATCTCAAACTGTTCTTTTATAAATACCATTATAAATGTTTTTGTATGCTTTTATCTTTTGAATCGTTTACTTTTTAACCGTTGTTGTTGTACTATCTGCCGAAGCTTTAGGCTTGCTAGCACCTTGCCTCGACTTGATGTAGGCAATAACCATCCATCGTTGTTGACGGGACAATTGAGAAGCGTAACTTCCCATTAGGTTTTTACCGTAGGTTACAGAATAATACATCTGTCCAACAGGCATAGCATCGTATTTAGGATCGCCTACCAACTGGGCAGGTTTAGCAGGAAACGGTCCTTGACCGCCTTTGTATAAAGGTCCGTTTCCATCTAATGCAGTTCCATGGCAAATGGCACAATTAATTAAAAACATACGTTCTGCTTCTTTCAAATCGGCCGCACTCGGTGCGGTAAACGGATTGGGGATTGCTTTGGACGCTACATAATTTGTAGTATCGCCGGGGATATCCTTAGTTAATAGAAAAGTAAGGTCTTCACCGCGCATTACCGTTCCCAACACAGGGCGATTGTCATAAAATATTTTTGCATCTGCCTTTGTCTGATCTTCTGTGAATTGGGCAGAATCTCTTTCTATGTATGTTTCATAGGCCCGGCTATACGCCATATCAGGCATATAAATAGTGCCTGGTTTTCTTTTAATATCATTACAGCTTACAACCACTGCAACACAAGTAACGGAAAGAAGTATGATAAATAACTGCTTCATGCTCAAAAATTATTTGCCATTAGGCTATGTTCACTTCGGTATCTTTAATTAATTGCTGCGTTTTGTCGTATCGTCCAAACCACCATCCGGGTTCGGCTTCCTGCACATTTACTTTTACTGCGCCATTGTTGGTTAAAAAGCTTTGCAGATCGTCCACGTTTGTTTTTGCTGTGCATTCTATCGCCATTACAAACAAATTGTCGGTCGCACGCAAGTCGAAATGATGTTTTTTTACAAACGGCATCATTTGGCACAAGTAACAAAATGTAAGCACCATTCCAACGGCTGAAAATAAAACCGTAGTTTCAAAAGTAATGGGGATGAAAGCTGGCAACGCAAAGTGAGGTTTACCACCCACATTGATAGGCCAATCGCTTACAAACACCCAGCCCATGCCGCCTAATGCAGTAGCTGTTCCTGTAATACCATAGATAAAACCGGCAGTATGCAAACTGGTTTCACGCAATCCCATTGCATGGTCTAAGCCATGCACCGGAAAAGGAGTATAAATGTCATGTATTTTATATCCTGCCGTACGAACTTTTTTGACTGCCGGAAATAGCACGTCTTCATTATCAAAGCATCCAACTACAAACTTCTTTTTTGCCATATACTAATATTCAAAAGTAAAAAGTAAAATCAAACCTGGTTTTGAATGCGCCTGTCGGCAGCCAAAGGTTGCCTTTTATTTTAATGAGCATAATGATGCGCAAAATCCGCTGTTGATTCTTCTTCAATCGGCTCCATTCTTTCTTTAAAGTTTTCTCCCGAAGTTTTTAGAATTGCTTTAATTTCTGCCGTTGCTATAACAGGAAAGTATTTGGCAAATAAGAAGAAGCAAGTAAAGAACAAGCCAAACGTTCCAAGATAAAACCCAACTTCCCAAATGGTTGGACTATAATAGGTAGGCCAAGATGACGGCAGATAATCGCGAAACAACGAAGTAACAATGATTACAAAACGCTCAAACCACATGCCCACATTCACAATTACGCTCATAAAGAAAGTAACTGTAATGTTTCTTCTTAATTTTCTAAACCAGAAGATTTGAGGAGACAATACATTGCACGCCATCATTCCGTAATAACTCCAGCCATAAGGACTAAATAAATTACCGCGACTGTAAAAGAAAGCATACGCTTCGTATTTGTTTTGGCTGTAAAAAGCCATGAACAATTCTGTAAGATATGCTACACCCACAATTGAGCCGGTAAGTACGATTACTTTATTCATGGCCTCAATATGCCCTAAGGTTATGTAATCCTGCATGTTCAACACCTTGCGAGTGATAATCAAAAGAGTTTGTACCATAGCAAAGCCAGAAAATACGGCTCCCGCTACAAAATAAGGCGGGAAGATGGTAGTATGCCAGCCCGGGATAACCGATGTTGCAAAGTCGAAAGATACGATGGTGTGAACCGATAACACAAGCGGTGTACTTAACCCTGCTAATACAAGAGCTAAACTTTCGTGCCGCTGCCAGTGCTTGGTTGAACCATTCCAGCCAAAGGAAGCAATACCATATAAAAGCTTACGAAGTTTTGTTTTAGCTCTGTCGCGTACCATAGCTAAGTCGGGTAATAAACCAGTATACCAGAATAAAAGTGATACGGTAAAATACGTTGAGATAGCAAACACGTCCCACATCAGAGGCGAATTGAAATTGGGCCAAACAGGTCCGCGGGTGTTTGGATAAGGCATTACAAAAAAGCCCATCCAAACGCGTCCCATGTGGAAGATAGGGAACTGACCGGCGCACATTACTGCGAAAATGGTCATGGCTTCAGCGGCGCGGTTTACACCAGTGCGCCAGCCTTGTCGGAACAGCAATAAGATAGCGGAAATCAGCGTACCGGCATGACCGATACCCACCCACCAAACGAAGTTGGTAATGTCCCAACCCCATCCAACAGTAGTATTTAGGTTCCATTCGCCAATGCCATAAACTACCTCTCTGTAAACGCTATAAATACCGAATAGAAGAAGAGCTATAGCAATAAAAAAACCAATGTACCAAAGCTTAGACGGCTTTCCTTCAATAGGCGCGCAAATGTCGTTTGTAACCTGATGATAATCTTTACTACCACTTATCAAAGGCTCACGTAACTGCGATTCGTACTTTAGTGATGACATCCGGTAATGTTTTTAAATGTTCTTTTGTTTTCAATCAAATTTATCCGCGTCCAGTGGATGTTTGTTTTTATGCCTCTCCCTCTTTACCCGCACCTACCGCTTCTTCCTGGTTTCTTACTTTAGCCAGATAATTTACATTGGGAAGTGTATGCAGCATTTCGATGACATAAAACAAACGATTGGGATTGTCTTTTCTAACCTGCGAAACAGCACTATTCGGATCGTTAACATTACCAAATGTGAAGCAATCGCTTGGGCAAGCTTGCTGACAGGCAGTTTGCACATCCCAAACATTGTTTTCACCTGAAATTAAAGGCCGGCTTTGCTGCTTTGCTTTTAATTTGCCCATTTGTAAACGTTGCACGCAGAAGCTGCATTTTTCCATCACACCACGTGAACGAACTGTAACATCAGGATTGATTACCATACGGGTTAAAGAATCGTTCATATCCATTACAACATCATTCACAATGCCTCTTTGATTGTCAGGGAAACTATCGGCTCCTGTATAATCAAACCAATTAAAGCGACGTACTTTATAAGGACAGTTGTTAGCGCAATATTTTGTTCCGATACAACGGTTATAAGCCATTTGGTTTAATCCTTCACTGCTATGGTTGGTAGCGTCAACCGGGCAAACATTTTCGCAGGGCGCATTATCGCAATGCTGGCAAAGCATCGGCTCAAAAACCACATTTGGATTTTCCATGTCTCCGCTGTAATAGCGGTCAATCCGCAGCCAAGCCATGCTATGATAACGGGCAATTTCATCTTTACCAACAACAGGTACATTGTTTTCGCTATAACAGGCAACCACACAGGCACCGCAGCCGGTACAACTGTTGAGGTCAACACTCATACCCCAGTGAATGCCCGGTTTTTCGTGATATGGATAAATGGTTCCCTTCTTTTCATAACCTTCTACTCCACCAAACTTTAAGGCTTCCTTTTCGCGGTCTTCTAATATTTCCCGGGGGCTTTTTAGATATTCTGCTAAGGTTAATTCCTTTACCACCTCAGTACGATTGCCTTGTGGAGTATTGTAGATATTATGCGTTTGAGCAAGCGCAAGTTTGTATTTATCGCCGGTTTTTTCAATTTTTACATCAGGAACAACACAACTAACATTGTTATTTACCAACGAAGTCAGAGGAAAAACATTTTTCCCTGAATTAACAACTGCTTTTCCAATTTCCGCCGTGCGACCGTAACCAACAGCAATACCAATTGCATTGGGATGTGTACCCGGAACAATGATGATAGGAAGTTCAACAGGTTCTTTGCCATTGGCAGTTACTTTAATTACCGGCTTTTCAGGATGCACTTCATAATCATCAGAGTCACCTGCTTTGCTGATGTCAATGTTCAATAAGCTTTTTGCCAGTGCCGGAGAAATAATCACATAGTTGTCCCATGTTGCTCTTGTAACAGGGTCAGGCATTTCCTGCAACCACGGATTTGGGGTACCCTGCCCTGAACCAATGGTTGTTTTTTGATATAAAACCAATTCGTATTGTCCGCCTTTTGGCAGGTTGCCAATGGCAGATATAGCACCCGCTGTTACACTATTGTTGAATGTTGTAGTTCCGCTACCGGAAGTAGCCGGAACTAATTTGTTTGATTTTGCTGTGGTACTATCACTGGCTACACCAGATATAGTATGAACAGAAGTAGAGGATTGATTGATAACTCCATCCTGCAAAGCCTTATCCCAGGCTTGTTCACCGCCCAAACGCGTCATCCAGTATTGCTTGATGAAGCCAAGATAATCGGTAGGCGACCCAATCCATTTTAATAAGCTGTCCTGCCATTGCCTTGTTTTGAAAAGCGGATAAATGGTAGGTTGTATGAGCGAAACAAAACCTGTTTTTGGTTCGGCATCGCCCCAGCTTTCCAAGAAGTGATGGTCGGGAATTACATATTTGCAAAGCTGTGCCGTTTCATCCCATTTGGGGCAAAAAGAAACAGTAGTTTTTACTTTTTTTATAGCATCGGCAATTTTCTTACCATCATACCATGTATAAACAGGGTTGGCGCCATGAATCAGCAATGCTCCCACTTTGCCTCCATTCATATCATCAACCAACTGAGCAAATTCACTGTCAACACCTTTGCGGCAATTTAATGTAGTGCTCCAGTCAATGGTTTTTCCGTTTGCACCGATGGCTTCGTTAATGGCGTTTACAACGGTTTGGATAGAAGTATCGTTGCTACCACAAACCACTAAAGCGGCTCCCCTGCTGGCAGTTAATTCTTTGGCGGTTTTTTCTATGCCGGCTTTTAGCTTTGCATCAGAAATACCGGTTGCGCCAGAGCCGTTGATAGCATTCAACAACGCTACTGCAACTGCGCCGGTTTGCGAAGGAAGATGCAAGTATCTTTCATCGGCGTTGGAACCTGTCATGCTCAGTACACTTTCAAAATGAATGTGCTTGTTCATTACAGGATTCTTTTCATTTATTTTTCTGCCTTGCGCATATTGTCTTGAAAACTCAACAGGGCTTAACCATGTGCCTAAGAAATCTGCACCGAGGCTCACAATTACCTTTGCATTGTCGAACCGGTACGAAGGAATGGCTCGTTTGCCATAGCCCGCTTCGTTTGCCAGCAACATGCCGGAATGAGAATTCGCATCATATTGTACGTGCCGGCTACCCGGATATTTCGCTAAAAACTGATTGATAACTTCTAAACCCGTGGGCGAATTGATTGTGCTGGTAAGCAACACCACCTGTCCGCCAACACTTGCCAAATCGGATGTAATGGCTTTGTCAATTGCTTCGAACGTTACTTCATTTGTTTTGCGTGAAATAAAAGGATACCGCAATCTTGCCGTATCATACAAATCCAAAACAGATGCCTGTACACGTGCAGAAGTTCCACCGGCTGTGATGGGCGACAATTCGTTGCCTTCTATTTTGATTGGTCTGCCATCTCTTACTTTTGCCAAAATACTTACTGCATCGCCATCCTGCACATAGGTGGTAGCATAGAAGTTAGCAGTGCCCGGAACAATGTCTTCGGGTTTGTTGGCAAAGGGAATGGATTTCTTTATAGGAATTTCGCAACTTGCAGCAATGGCTGCCGCCGCAGTGCTAAAACCTAAGTATTTTAAAAAGTCTCTTCTGGGCGATTTTGATTCCAAAACACCAACGTGTTCAGTATAAAAAGGCAATTCTTCAGGAAATTCATTCTTTCCGTTTTCATCAAACGTTTTTGATTGAGTCAGCTCGCCGAAACTTTGCCAATGCTTGTTTGCCATAGTAATGTGATAGTTCTACAAAAACTGTTAAGCAGATGATTAAATGTGTTAATAGCAGGAATGCAATCTTTCTTTTAATAGTGGCATTTCTGACATTCAGTACCGCCTATTTTTTCAACTGTAATTTTCGATGTATCTAAAGTGCCGTTCTTAATTTCATCGTGGTATTTTTCATAGATGCTATAAAAACCATTGCTGTTGAATTGCACTTGTGTATTGCGGTGGCAGTTGATGCACCAGCCCATGCTTAAATCGGCAAACTGATGTACTTCATCCATCTTTTGAATTTCGCCGTGGCAGGTTTGACATTGTATTTTGCCTACTTTCACGTGCTGTGAGTGATTGAAATAAACATGGTCGGGCAGGTTGTGAATGCGAGTCCACGCTACAGGTCTTGCTTTTGATGCGTCCCATGTTTTACCTGATTCGTAACCTGCATATTTATACAACTTTTGAATTTCGGCTGTGCCATCCACTTCTTCGCCATTGGGTCGGTAAAGCTTTTCGCCTTTATACTCGTTAATGCCCATGTGGCAGTTCATACAAATGTTTACTGATGGTATGTTTGCCTGCTTTCCCACTTCTGTATTTCCGTGGCAATACAAACAACTGATTTGGTTGATACCCGCATGAACTTTATGTGAATAGAAGATAGGCTGCTCGGGTTCGTAGTTTTGCGTACGACCTAAATTGATGGCGCCGGTAACAGTAAGCCAGCCGCCAAATAAAAACAAAATGATGGTTATAAATGCGATGTAAGCTTTGTTTCTCCAGAACGGAACCGGTTCAACACTACCTAAACCTTCTTTTTGATCGGTTAAGCGTTTTAAGTTGCTGTTTACCTGCAACAAAACAAATGAAACAACAGCTAATATTAAAGTAAGAATACCAAAGAGAAGTGTATTATCGCTTGATTCGGCAGCTGCAACATTTGGATTAGTGCCTGCTGTAGTCCCTGCGGCAGAAGGTTCAGGAACCGATTTGATGTAATCAACAATGGCATCAATATCCTTATCCGCCAACTGTGGAAAAGCCTGCATCATCACACCATTGTACTCTTTGTACAGACCGGCTGTATAAGCATCGGTTTTCATATAGCCGGCGGGATTGTGCACCCAGGCATGAATCTGTGCTCTGTCTTTCCATGGACCCCGTTGCTCAACGCCTGACAATGCCGGACCTACCAGCTTTTTATTGACCGCATGACAGGAAGCGCAATTTTGTGAGAATAAAGTCTGTCCGTTTTGCGCCTGAGCGTTCTGATTAAAAAACAATACAAATAAAAAAGCAACGCTAAATGTATTTACCAATCTTCTGTACTGATTCATATCACAGCCTATATTGAATGAGAGGAGTTATCATGTGGTGAACGGGTGCAAAAATATGACAGGGACTTGACAAACGCGCAATGAGAAAAATATTTTTTCGGGCTCTGATTACAGAATATGATTTTAATCATAACCTTACTTGTTTATAGCATGAATGTGAGATAAATTGGCTAAAAAATTCATTTGAAAATATAGCTTTTATCATTGTGCAAACCTCGTTCCGGTTCATTGACATGCAGCATTTGGTTTTGCACAATAATTGTTGATGCAGACAACTCTATTGAAATATTAACATAGCCCACGTGCAATTGATTATTTCCATTATTATGTTGCATGAAATTTTAAAATGAAGTCATGCTATAATTACAAAATGAATGATTAGAATTGGTAAACACTTATTTTTATCGCATGTTGCGAACGCTGCTTTTTATTACTTCCCTTTTTGTTTTTGTAGCAATTTCCTGTACAAAAGAAAAAACGATAACAAGCAAAAATGCATTTCTGATTACATCCGATACCGTTCTTCATTTTGATACAGTTTTTACTTCAACAAGATCCATCACCGAACAGCTAAAAATCTTCAATATCAACAGTCAAAAATTGCGCATCAGCAACCTGCAACTGATGGGTGGCGCTGCTTCCTTCTTTAAGATGAATGTTAGTGGCACGCCCGGCACACAATTCAGCAATATAAATATTGATGGCGGTGATAGCTTATACGTTTTTATTTCGGTAAATGTTGGCGCTTCTTCGCAACCTCTTCCTTTCATCATTCAGGATAGCATTCGTATTGATTTTAATGGCAACACACAATTTGTAAAGCTCGATGCTTATGGTCAGAATGCCCACTTTTTGCGCAGCAATGTTATCACTCAAAATACAACATGGACAGCCGATTTGCCTTACGTTTTGACAGACACATTCGCGGTAGCGAAAGGTGTAACTTTAACGGTTGAGCGGGGAACAAAAATTTATTGTCATGCGAACACGCCGTTTTATCTTGATGGCACATTGCAGGTGAATGGAACGAACGATAGCACCGGAGCCGTTACCTTTCTGAATGATAGACTGGATGCGCCTTACAGCGGGCAACCCGGCACCTGGCAAGGCATTTCTTTCTCGTCAAACAGCAACAACAATGTTTTGAATTATGCCATTATAAAAAATGCAGTGCAGGGCATTTCGGCGGATGAAAACAGCCATGTTATTTTGAACGGATGCAAGATAGATAACTGTGCCGAAGCAGGTGTTGTTACCTTCAACAGTGTTATCACGGCAACCAATTGTTTAATCAGCAATTGCGGTTACAATTTATATTGCATTGCAGGTGGCAATTATTCCTTTGTCAATTGCACGATAGCTGCTTATACAACACAGTATTTGTTTCATCAATACCCATCGGTTACCCTTAGCAATGTGGATGAAAATAGTGCAAAAACAAACCCGTTAGGTGTCAACTTTCAAAACTGTATTGTTTGGGGACAAGATGGACAAGTAAAAGATGAAGTAGCCACAGTTCAAAACAGCAATGCTGCCTTCAACATAAATTTTGAAAATACGGCATATAGAAGTCCGGCTCAAAATTCTTCAATCAACTACAACAATTGTTTGATGAACGTTGATCCTGCATTTAAAAATATTGACATAACCAATTCTGTTTTCGATTTCCATTTAAGTGAATCTTCGCCTTGCATTGCTGCCGGTAAAAAAAACGGGCTTCTCATTGATTTAGATGGTAATTTGCGGATGCAAACGCCCGACATCGGGTGTTATCAGTTTCATTAACTCAAAAAAACAATCTATATGAGACAAACTTTCTTTCTTTCGGTGCTGGTGCTGGCAAGCTTTGGTGTGTTTGCTAAAAAAGCACCACATCCAACGAACGCAACAAAAAACATTTACGATTTCAGCATTCAATCAATTAATGGTGGAAAGATTGATTTTTCGCAGTACAAAGGGAAGGTGATTATGATTGTAAACACTGCCAGCAAATGTGGTTTTACACCGCAATACGAAGGGCTTGAGAAACTATATCAGCAATACAAAGACAAGCTGGTGATTGTTGGTTTTCCATCAGCCAATTTTGCAGATCAGGAATATCATAACGACAGCGATATTTTTAGTTTTTGCAAGAAAAATTACGGCGTTACTTTTCCCTTAACCACACGTGTTGATGTAAAAGGCGATAACACTACACCCGTGTATAAATATCTCTGTAACAAAAATGAAAACGGTGTTTTGGATGCTTCCATCAGTTGGAATTTCAATAAGTTTTTAATAGATGAAAACGGTAAGTTGCTGGCGCATTTCGACAGCAAAGTAAAACCTGATGATCCTCAAATTACACAGTATCTGAAATAAAAAAGATAAGGTTCAAGTTTCAAGCCTCAAGATACAAGCAGCAAGAAATAAAATTCAGGCAAAAAACAAAAGGTTGATGAAGTTTGTGTTATTAATCTTTTGTTTTTATCGCTTTTTATCAGTTTCTATCTTCCTATCAGAAGTTCAGCTACGTTCAAAGAGAGGTTTCACGGGCAAACAATTTTCTTATTTTTGACAATATGGAAACAGCCGATATAAATACAACTTTAATTGACGGTTACTTGCAAATGCTTGATAACTTAAGCCCCGGCAGTAAGCTTGACCTTATTTCAAAACTAACAGCTTCGGTTAAGTCGGACTTAACAAACAAAAAGTGCTCTTTCAAGGAGGCATTTGGAGCATTTGAATCAGAAAAAACCGCCGACGAGATAATTGATGAAATTCGTAATAGCAGAACCTTTACCCGACAAATTGAAGAACTTTGAAACAATACCTGATTGACACGAATGTTGCTATTTATTATATGAAAGGCAGATTTAATCTTCAGGAAAAGTTTGACGAAGCAACAGACAATTGTTTTATTTCAGAAATAACACTTGCTGAATTAAAGTTTGGCGTTGAAAACAGCGAAAAGAAGGAGGAAAATTTTCAAGCGTTGGCAAAGTTTCTAACAGGTGTTAAAATTCTTCCCATCTTTCATTCACTGGATTTGTATGCAAAAGAAAAAGCAAGATTAAGAAAAGCAGGAACGTCTATTGATGACTTTGATCTTTTAATTGGTGTAACATCTGTTACTCATCATTTGACAATGGTAACAAACAACACTTAACATTTTAAAAGAATAAACAGGATTGATTTGGAAGACTGGACTAAGTAAAGCCTGATGATCACAAACTTATAAAGTATCTTAAATAAGAGACAAGGTACAAGAAACAAGATTCAAGAGACGATATACAAGGAACAAGAAGCACAAAATATTAGCAAAACAAAAGGTTGATGAACTTTATCATCAACCTTTTGTTTTTATCGCTTTTTAGCATTTTCAATTCAGCAGCATAATATGTGTTTTGCTCAAAGCTCGTAGCTAATAGCTTGCAACTTTCACCATCACAGGTCTGCCACATACCGGTGCATTACACTATCAATAGACAGATATTCTTCTGCGTAACGGCGTGCATTCTGGCGGATGCAATTGTTATTATTTTGTATGGCAACAAAAATGGCTTTTACCAAAGCATCATCTGTTTCTGCTTCTGCCAAAATTCCCATCTGGTGTTCGCTTATCATGTTGTACAAAGAAGAATGCGGGTTGGCAGTAACCACAGCCAATCCGCCAACAGCCAGGATGGTAGTAAGCTTGCTGGGCATTACCAGATCGGAGGTATTGGCTTTTTGTATGATAAGATGAGCATCTGCCATATTAAGAAACCGGTTGAACTTATCGTGCGGCTGTAAGGGAAGAAAAACAACATTAGCAAGGTCTTGTTCATTTGCCATTTGTTGCAGCTTTTCCTGGTAAGGTCCCGAACCACAGATTAAAAATTTTACACTGCTTTCTTTATACACATTTGCCGCTTTCAATATGGCTTCTAAGCCTTGCTTTTCGCCAATAGAACCGGAATAAAGAATGATAGTATCATCAGAAGAAAAGCCAAATTCCTTTTTTAATTCAGCTTTGTTTTGTAAGGGATAAAAGAAATTTAAATCAGCCCAATTCGGAAAAAAAACAACGTCTTTATCACCTGTTTTTTCTTTTATCTTTTTTATCATTCCTTTTGAAATACTGCTAACAGTATCGGCATTTCTAATGATAAACTTTTCGATGCGAAACAAAGTACGGATAGCAAGTTTCGATTTGATTAATTGCAGGTCACGCGCAGCTTCAATTTGCAAATCCTGGATGTGATACAGAAATTTTGCTTTCCTCATTTTTTTGTACAAAACCGAAAGCAAGCCCAACGGCATAGGCGGCACAACAGTGATTACAACATCGAACTTCTTGCGAACCAGTAACCGCATGATTTGGAAAAACACGGATATACTAAACGAAAAGTCGAGAGCGATGCGGCGCTTGCCGGTAGGCTTATTAGGAACATAATGCGGACAACGGTAAACCGTAATGGTATTGCCTTTGGCGGTTGCCAGCGTTTCTTTGCTATACCAGCGATGTTTATCTGTGTAAGGCTCCTGCACCTTCCAGAACGGATAATAAGGATAAGTAGAGATAACGGTGCAATCCAAACCATTGTCGGCCATCCAGTCGGTCATTTCTTTATTGTATTTTCCAATACCGGTAGGTTCAGGAAAATAGTTTCCACTCACCAGAAGCACACGTTTGCGCATGAACTTTTGTAAGCGTTCAGCACCAAGAGACGATTGGGAAGGTATTGTATTTTGCAACATTCCTATTTTAAAAATGGCAGATGAAAACTGCCTGTAAAACGGTTAACTGTGTTTGTTATTTTGAATTTAAATTAAAATGCAGCGGCAATTTTATAACCTTATTCCTGCTTTGCAAAATGGCAATGTTTACAATATCAAAAATGGTGTTTTATAAAATCATTGCTGTTATTGCCGTTGCAGAATAAGTAGCTCTCTTTTTTATATTTCAGGCAGCAATTGAAGGCAAAATAGGCAAATTTTTTTAAACCAGCTTATCGAAGCAAAGTTATGGTTCCGGTAAGCGGCACCACTTCATCGTTACACAGAATTTCGATGCGATACACATACACGCCTTCTGATGCAGGAATGCCGCTGACATTGCCATCCCAGCCCTGTGCAGGATTGTTGGTAACAAAGTTTGTTTTTGCAAACACGCGGTTGCCATTGCGACTATAAATAACCATCGACCGGATCGGATTGTCAATATTGCTCATCACATAAAACCAATCGTTTTTGCCATCGCGGTTGGGCGAAAAACCAGAAGGGATATAAATCTTACTCTGGTTGCACAATACATGCACCCTGATGGTAGCTGTATCGGTGCAACCATAATCGGTGGATGCAATGCCTCTGTAAGTGGTGGTTTTTACAGCCGTTACAACGGGTTGTGCACAGTCGCTGCAACTCAATCCGAATGAGGGCGTCCAGAGCCAGCTTGTAATGTTATCACTTCCAGTGGTTGTAAGGGGATGCACATCGCCTTTTTGGGCAATAATCAAACTATCGTGTATGGTAAACTGTGGTTTGGGATGCACCTGGATGGTAATGTCGCCTCGTTGGCTAAAACAGTTGTACTTATCCCTTCCAACAACAAAATATTGTGTAGTAACATCAGGCGTGGCGATTGGATTAGCTGCTGTTGCACTGCTTAAATTAGCGGAAGGTTGCCATGTATAGAAATCGGCACCGGTAGCAGTAAGTGTTACCGTTTGTTGCTGACAAATTTCGGAAGCCGTACTGCTTACCGACATATTGAAAGGGCGAACTACCTGAACGTGTGTAGTAGCTGAAGCCGTGCATTGGTTGGCATCTGTGCCGGTTACTACATACACCTTCGACTCTTCCTGTGGCAATGCAACTGTGGAAACGCATTGACTGCAACTCAATGTAGGATCATTATTCCAAACATAATTCACTGCTCCACTCGCTTTAAGTATAACTGAGTTGCCATCGCACACAAATGTATCCTTTACTACCTGCACTTTCGGCAGAGCATTTATTTTTACCGTATAATACGCTGTATCAGCACAATTGTTTTCGTCTTTTATTACGAGAGAGGCTGCATAATTTGCGCTTTGCGCATACAAATGTGAAAAAGAAGGAGAATCAGAGTTTGTTTTTACCGCAAAACCATCGCCGCAACTCCACCACCAGCTAACTAATTTGTGCGTGCCATCGCTTTTACTTTTGTCAATAAATTGAGTTGTCTTGCCCAAACAAGTACTTCCTCCGGCAACAACAAATGCAGCTGTCGGTCCGTTGATGATGACCGGCGTTGGGCTATATATGGTATCGTAACAACCGTTTTTATATTTGGTGATAAGTGAGGGATGATATGTGCCCGGCGTATTGTAAAAATTATAGATAGCCGTATCACTGAAAGCACTTCTGCCATCATCAAAATTCCAATAATAATCGGCAATGTATTCGGGGTTGGTAGCGCTCATCCACACACCTTGCTTTCGGCATAGTGTAGTGCTAACGGAGCTGAAAGTAAAAATGGGTTTGGAGTTGATGATCGGCACAGTAACATTTTTTGTACTACTACATTCACCGTTAGTTGTGGTAAGTTTTACAGTATAAATGCCGGAAGCAGGATATGTATGAAGTGATGGATTTTGTTGTGAGGATGTTGTACCGTCGCCAAAGCTCCAGAGCCAGGTAAGCGATCCTGCCGAGGAATCGAGAAACTTTACATTGAGTTGATTGGTGCAGTCGTATTTCACCGAAATGTAACTGATAGGAGGCTTTGTAAAAACAATATTGTGTTTGATAGTTGTAGTATAACAGCCGTAATTATTAACCAATAAAGACACAGTTTGATTTCCGGATGTAGAAAAACGATGCGTTATTGTGGCAGAATTCGTAGTTTGACGAGTGCCATCTTCCCATGTCCAGTACCACGTAGAAACATATTTGTTGGCTGAGGCAGAAAAGCGAACGCTATCCGAAGCGCAGACTACACTTCTATCAACTTTGAAATCGGGTACAACGCTATCACCAACTGTAACTGCATCTTGTAAGCGAAAGGTATCAATACAGCCGCTGATCGTTTTTACAATTAACGACACGCTATAACTGCCTTGTTTGGAATATGCAACTGTCGGCATGGAATCGGATGAATAAGTGCTATTCCCAAAATTCCAGAAGTAAGAAGCCACAGATTCGGGTGAAGTAATAAAAGCTCGGGTTTTAATTGAGTCCGGCAAACAGCGACTTGAAGGAAATCCCTGCAAGCCACTAATGATAGGAGGCCCTATGAAAACAAGGTTTGGTTTTACTAATGTATCGGCGCACCCATTCGGGCTGGTAGCGATTAAGACAGGTGAAAATTGCCCGGCAAATGTATAGTTATGAGATGTATTAACATCGGAAGATAAAGTGCTATCACCAAAATTCCATCTGTAATTGTCTGCGTACTGCGATGTATTTTGGAATTGCACCATTGAAGGGTATTTACAACTTTGTAGCGTACCTGTTTGTGTAAATAGAGCCGAAGGTTTTTGCAAAACGGTTACTATTTTTTCTTTGGTAAAAGAACAGCCGCCAAAATCCTGCGTAAGTGCAATAGTGTAAGTTCTGGGATCAGAAAAAGAATAGCGAAAACCAGTAAGTGATGTGCTTACTACATTGCCATTAACCGCCCATTTTGAAGATTTGGGAAGGGAGGAAGAAGCGCTGCCAAACCAAACGGAGCTATTGCTGCATATTGATGCCGGCGCTGTGAAATCAACTGTTACCCCACCCGTTTGCAAAGGTTGTACTGATGAATCTATGCAGCCTTCCGTGCTGTACGTTATCAAATGCACTTCATAACTACCTTGTTTTGTGTAAGTATGTAAAGGCATGGTTTCAATGGAAACAGAACTATCACCAAAATCCCAGTGATAATTTCCGGCAGCACTGGTGTCGTACGCGCGAAACTGCACAGAAACCGGCGTTGAGCAAATGGTGTTGTACTGATACGAAAAAGAAGTAGGTATTCCATTAACAACTACGTCCTGGTATGTATAATTTGAAGTTGTGTAATTACTTACCGTAAGGTAAATTCTTATTCTTCCTGGTTTTAAAAAAGTAAAGTCCGGGTTGGGTTGCGTTGAAGTTTGTCCGTCACTCGTACTCCAATACCAATTTACCACATTACCTGTAGCGGTGCTGGTAAAATGAACCGTTAGTGGTGCGCAGCCTTGAACCTTATCAGGGGAAAAAGAAGCTTTAATTTGTGCAAAAACAAAAGTATGAATCAAACAAAAGATCGCCAAACACACTACTTTAGCCATTGCTTTTTGGTGCAAAACAAAAGTGGGTAAAAACAATCGCCTGGTTGGTTGAGGTCTGTGCATATTGGAATTGTGCAGTATGATAGTTGGATGAAATTGGATAAAAAAAGAAAATGATACAAATTGAATCATTGATCAGCGGCTCTAAATGCAGCTGTCATAGAATCTTATTTTGGGAGCTGTATTTTAAAATGTAGGATGATAACACAACCTGTCTGCCTCGATGAGAGTAGATACAGAAGCAACATGAAATTCATACAAACTCTATATGGTTCTATCTAAGTTCCTATGATTCTATGTGGTTCAAAATATCATCATACTTTTAAAACACAGCTTCTTTTTCTTTATACAAAGAAACGCCGGTTATGTCTTTTGTTTGCTATCGAAACAACTCTTAATTACATTTTAATGTTTTGGTTTTGCCCTTTTTAAACCCTGTCTCTGATCACTTTTGCAGGACTGCCGGTACAAATCTTTCCTCCGGGCAACGATTTAAAAACCGATGACCGCGCTCCTACTACGGTTCCCCGCCCGATAGTAACACCCGGTGCCACATACACATCAGTTGCCAGCCAGCATTCATCTTCCAGAACAATGGGCTGGCTATAAATGTCAAAAGCAATAGCTTGATAGTGATGAGAGCCCGTGCACAAATAACTCCGCTGTGATACCACTACGTTGCTTCCGATTTTGATTTCACCGAGGCTATACAGCACTACATCATCGCCAATCCAACTCCAATCACCAATACTTATCTTCCAGGGAAATTGGGTATGCACACTTGGGCGAAGGATAACAGCTTTGCCTACTTTCGCTCCAAAAAGGCGCAATAAGAAACGTCGCCAGCCATACATAAACTGCGGCGATGGCCTGAAAAAAAGGGCTTGTACAATCCACCAAAGCTGTATGTACCAACCCGGCTTACCACGAAAGTTGTGGGGCATCTGAAACTGCTTGAGCCGCTGTACATCCATAAACAATCACTCTTTTTATTTTTGGTTTATTGTTGCTTACCTTGATGATAAAAGGTTGAAAATAATAAAGCAACCTTCAATTCTGCACCAACTGTTTCATCAATTTGTAAAGCTGCCGAAAAGCAAATGTATCGTGTTCATACCTGTTATTTTCCACACATGAATGCCACCCTGGATTGATTCGTCATTGTGTATGAGATAGCTGTTGCCATGCACTGTTATAACGTGTACTGAGAAAGCATTACCTGCATCACCCGGATAGCAGTAAGTGCTTCTTGGTCCGGCAGGCAATCCGGTTGCTACACCGAATTGATTTATCACCAAGCCGTTTTCATAAGTATGCGTAAATATATTGGTTTGGGAAGCCTTCCATCCTTCGCCATGATACGACCAGATAAAAGTTTTCCTTAAGGGGACACTTACCCCGCCTGGTGCTCTAACTCCATTACCAATGTCGAACTTGTCTCCCGTAGGAAAAGTGCCTTTGTAGGAAAGTGCTGTTGCTTTTGCTGTTTTAAAAATCCATATATTATTTTTTACGCCACCCAAATGATAACCAGTTGTCATTACGGTTCCCGTTGAAAAAGCAATGTAAACACTGTCGTCCGTAATACAGTCAGGACGATAGCTTGTACCATCTCCCTGGTAACCTGGCTCGTTTCCACTTGCACTCACAGGGCTTACCTGAAGTGTATCTTCGTTTGACCATAAAGGGAGATTAGATTTATAGGTATTTGTAAATCTTTTTCTGGTCCATACACTTCTTCCATTGGATGAAACTCTTGATTGCTTATATAAAGAAAAAGATTTGTCCAGATAAAAGCTTCGTGGAATCAATGTACCCGTATACTCTTTGGTTCCATCCGGCTTTAATTCTACCAATTGATTGTTGCTTCCATCATTAACAACGAAGCAATAGGTATGTCCGTTAGGAAAGGTCAGCGGATTATGTAATCCCTCATTTGGATTATATTGAGCAGGCTGCACATCTCCACCCCAATTATTTACCAATGTCCATGAGCTATCCTTACCATTATCAAGCTTTTTAGTCCAGTCTACATGATACTCCAGCAAGTCAGCAAACACACGGCCCACGTTGCCATAATCAACTCCAATGTTATAAAATACGCTCTTCCACATGATGCGTGAAAGAAAAGCATTGTTGGCGTTGTAGTGCTGTACCCTGCCATTGCCCCAGTCGCCTATCCAAAAAGAACCGTTGGGAGTAAAAGCAATGAATGTAGGATAAGTACCTCTCCTATCATTCCAGTAAAACTTATTATTCGTAACTGTTGCATTTGTAAGAAAGCCACCTGTTTGCCCGAAACTGCTTATATAAATGCCGGTTGTAGTATTGTAAAACCTTACCTGTTGGTTCGTGCCACCCTCCATAATTGCCAGCCTTGAGTTATCTGAGCTTATGTCAATGCCAACAACCGGTTGGCTGCTGACAATTGTTAATCCGGTTGATGTTAGTGTGCCATTGCTATTAATGATAAATTTTTGCGTTAAATTGCTATTATAATTTGCCCACAAAAAACCATCCGTACCTTCTATCCTTACATACTTAACACCGGAAAGAGGTACACTGTCTACTAAATTTCCCGATGTTTTATTCAACACGAATATCTGATTGTTCCTTGTCAAAAAAAGGTAATTACCTGTTCTTTGCACGGTCACATCTGTACCGTTTCCCCTCATATCATTTTCAAAACCAATTACGTTGTATGCTGGCTGGTTTCCTGAATAGGTAATTGCGTAGTTTTTACCGCCTGAAAAAGTAACGCGGGAGTCATCGCTCACTTTCGTTGCGTAAACAAAAGAGTTGTTAGGTGCATAAGAATCTACACCTAACCAATAAACATAGTTGCCATCAGTACAATTTCTTATGACAGAAGGTGAAGTGCCGAACGGGATTGGCTGTATGGCTTTCCTTTGCCCTACATGGCTGGTATCAAACTTATATGTCATTGTCAATGCTTCATTGTAAGCAACTCCATAATAAGCCGTTGAACCAGCAAAACACATAGTAGTAATAGGTTGATAACCTTTGTGCTTTGTTGTGCCACTCATGCTGTCAGATGTATTTCCTATTATACCTTGCCATGTATATTTGACGTTGTTTGTTAACACTTTCCATGAGTAACTGGCTTCTGATACCTCTTTGCCTTCATCATCTAAACCGTCCCACGATGCGGTATGAGTACCGGCTCCGTTTTTCTGTTGTGCCCACAAGGTTCTTATCAACACACCTTTGCTATCGTAGATTCCTGCACTGGTCATAGAAGCCGCATCAAGCTTGTAACTAAACGATCTTGTTTTAACATCATTACCACTTGAAGCATTGTTAACCGGCGGTTGAGCCATTGAGCAGATTGCATTGAATAAAAACAAAATAAAAAAACCAGTTTTTACTTCTAAATAGCTGCAAAGTATTTTTACTTTCATGTTGTGATATAATTCGATAATTTGATCCGTTGTAAATTGTAAATAAAAATAAGACCTTTGTTCAAAGCACATTCTTAATGTTTAGAAAAAGCTCTTTTAATGTTATTCTCTTTCTTTTTGTTTTTTTTCTTCTTGAAACTGCTTTTACTGTTTACGTTGGCATTTTGTCTCCCGGCGGCAAAATTTATAGCCCTTTTTTAGATAGATATGCAAATGTTCCTGCCTGGTTCACATATTTTATTTGTAAATGCGCTAAAGCTCTGCTGCAATTGAGCGGTTACAATGTTTATCAAAAAGCACTAAACAATATTACTATAACCGGAAGTCGTGGTGTAAATATCATTTGGGCTTGTTTGGGCTTTGGTGTAATGAGTTTTTGGACTGCATTTGTAATATCTCACTCTGCCGGGTGGAAATATAAATTGAAATGGGTACTGACAGGTTTATCTATAATTACAGGTATTAATATTATAAGGATTGCTTTAATTGCATTGGGCTTACATCATAACTGGAAAGTATTCAATGCTATCGAGCCACATTTTGCATTTAACGTGGTTTGTTACATTGCAATTTTTTCTTTAACGGTATGGTTTGTTATGCAATACAAAACTTACAGGAAGAACTATGTAAAACTGAATGTTTAAAAGAGCAATCGGTTATTTTGAAACACTAATTGCTTTCTTTTACTGCTTATGATTCTATCATAAACAAACACACCAGCAGCCGCTCCGCTTACATTGAGTATAATATCATCAATATCGCAAATGCCAATTTGAAAAAGTAACTGCGTGACCTCTATACCTATGCTTAACATCAAACCATAAAGTACTATAGCTTGAAAACGTTTTTGAGGATAAAGGCACTTGAACAAAAAACCAAAGGGAAAGAAAAGAAGTATGTTGCCAAAAGTTTCTGCAAAAAAGATGAAATAAAATCTGCTAACATGCGGATTGGTTTGGTAAAACCGGATCAAACTTTTTATGGGCATTATATTGATCCGTTTTCTCCAGGACAGTAACTGATGTCGTTCTCCCTGAATAAAAACTATATAAAATAACACTGACAAATAAATAAGACTCACAAACCTTATTATGTTTTTTAAAAGCATCAGTTAACAACTAAAATTCGATGTTATAATTTTTTAGCCAGTGCCCCAACACGCACCATTGCCAAACACGTGTCCAATGTAGCCTGTTTTGTTCAAATGCCATTCGCTGGTGTTCCGGCTTGGACAGCTTTAAAATATGGGAAGCGGCGGTTATACCTTCTCTCATAAAACCGGCCAGCGGACCCCGCAACCATAAATCCATAGGCAAAACAAAACCCTGCTTGGGACGGTCATACACTTCGCGTGGCAAATCGTTTTTAAAAGCTTCTACCAACAATGGCTTAGTGCCCTTGCCCTTTTTGTATTGCTGCGGAATTTGTAATACTTCTTCTACCAAAACATGATCAACAAACGGCACCCGAAGTTCCAGCCCAACCGCCATACTCATCTGGTCGCTGTCGCGCAGCAACATGGGTATCATGTACCCATAAATTTCTGCAATTGAAACTTTTGTCATAGTATCAAGCCGCTCTATATGATGAGGAATTTTAGGCGTGCCATTTTGCAAATGCAAACTTTGCAGATATTCTACGGAAGCAAAGCGTCTACGGTTAACGGTGAGTTCCTCAATAGAATAAGAGGTAATGCCACGTAGTTTTTCCTGCAGATTTTTAGGAAGCCATTTTACCATGAGGCGGCTTACAGAATGGGGCAAACGACCGAGCGCACTTAGTTTAGGAACATCATTAAAACTGGGATAGCCACCAAACAATTCATCGGCACCGAGACCCGAAAGCGCAACTTTTAAACCCGTGTTGCTGACCGCTTTGGAAACAATGAAAGTATTAATAGCATCAACCGAAGGAAGGTCTAAACAAGCTACTGCCTGCTTTACCCAATCGGTACATTGATCGTCGTTCACTTCAATTTCAAAATACTCCGATCCTGCTTTTTGCGCAACCTTTTTTGCAATACTTCGCTCGTCAAATTCGATATGAGGAAAGCCTACAGTGAAAGTATTGAGATTCTTTCCTAAAGCTCTTCCTGCCACCATAGTAATAACGCTCGAATCAATACCACCGCTAAGAAAGGCACCTACCGGTACATCCGAAATCAGGTGTTCTTCTATGGTGTTGGTAACAATTTTTTTTACATGAGCCGTATAGTCAAAAGAAGTTTTTCTTTGAACGCTGAAACTATCTGATTTCGGCCACCATACTTTGTGTTCTATCAAACCATTGCTGTATGTTTTACAATAACTGCCCTGAGGTAATGAAAAAATTCCTTTCAGCACTGCGCCTTCTGCAGGCATGTGCCCAAAGCCAACATATTCGCTAAGTGCATTGTCGTCCAGGTAAGATTTTCTTTCATGCAAAAGCACTCGCACTTCGGAAGCAAAACGCAACACGTCGTTATCATAACTATAATACAATGGCTTAATGCCCAGCCGGTCTCGCACAAGCAAAACAGAATTGTCTTCATTATCAAAAATGGCAAAAGCAAACATGCCCTGCAGCAATTGAAGTGCATCAATGCCCTTTGCAGCAAACAACTCTATCAATGTTTCGGTGTCGGAAGTGCCTTTCCAATGCACATGAGGCAGCAAGGTGCGCACGTGAAGATGGTTATAAATTTCACCATTATAAATAAGAGTAAACCTTCCAGAAGCATCGGCCATTGGCTGGCATCCGGTGGGCGATAAATCGAGTATAGACAAACGGGTATGACCAAGATAAACGGTTTCATCTGCGCTCCTCCATTCACTGCTCGCATCGGGTCCACGATGACTGATGAGACGAATGTGAGGAAGAGATATGTCCTTATGTTTATAATTTATTTGACCGCAAATGCCGCACATAGGTTCAACAAGTTTTGGTAGGATATCATTTGGTTAAACGCTGATATAATTGGTATGCCTTACAACCCGCTCTTTTATTTTTACTCATTTTTTAAATTGTGCGCTTTACTTTTCCTCATTAATCTTTGTTTATCAAACCTCGTTATTCACTTTTAGACAAAGCGTCTATTAAATTACAAACATAGGCTTGAGATAACAATATTATAAAAAATTCATCTTGTCCTTTAAATATTAGCATTTTTATAAAGCCTCTGTTTTAAACTCATTCATCTTTTACAGAGTTACTGCTCTTTTTGTTTTGCTTTGAAATTATTGTGTACATGTTTAAATATTGCTGAATAACAACAGGAGGAGAAAATTCCGAGATAATGATATCTCTTGCCGAAGTTTCAATCTGTTTTCGTTTATCGCTATTGGTATAACAACTATAAATGGCATCCTGAACAGACGGCACTGTTAAGTCGGTTATCCAACCCAACTGATGCTTGTCAACAAAATGGGCTAACCCAACCTGTTTACTGATACACACTGGCGTTCCCATGTATAAAGCTTCAATCACAGCGTTGGCAAAATTTTCATTAAAAGAGGTAAGCATAAATAAATCAAAGTTCATTAGCTCATAAAACTTTTCATCTACATTTTTCCATCCTGCCCACTCAATGTTTTTTTCAATTCCGAATTGAGAAGCCAATGCTTTTAATTGGTTGATGTAATGTTCCTCACCTTCGCCGGCAATTATAAATACCACGGGAAAAGGCAACGCTTTAATTGCAGTAAAAACAAACTCGATCCCTTTTTTCGGATCAATGCGAGATAAAAAGCCAAGGGTAAAAATTGCATTCTTTTTTTTTACAATTTCTATTGATGGCAGATGAATAATATTGGGAATAGTGAATCCCTTCCATCCGTGGATCAGCTTTTTGCATTCCTCATGTTCCAAATCTGATGTCGCATGAAAAGAGGATTTCGATAGCAGATATTTTCCTATCCATTTGTGCAAATGCCTCTTCTGTTGGCTGCTGCCGGTTTCAAAAATGTAATCGCTCAACATACCTCTCGGCGAGATAACTATTTTCTTCTTTTTCACAACACAAATCATTGCCGCGACAACAGATAACAAATTCCACCACGAGTGAATATGAATTACATCGTAATGACGTGTATTGGCAACCAAATAGCGCCACAAAGAAGGCGAAACATGATGCGGGTCGCCGCTGATACGTTTAAAATAAATGACCGTTACGCCATCTACATTTATTTCCTTATGAAGAGGGATTTCCAGATTGGTTTTACCATTCGCATTGGTTGTAATCACGGTGAGGTGAAGGTTCGGAATGTAAGATAATGATTCGCACAATTTACTCACCGACATGATGGGTCCTCCATACACATAAGCTGGCTTGTAAGAGGGTGTGATGTGGAGGATACGCATGTAAAAAGTAAAAAATTAGTTTTAAGCCTGATTTATCAAAAAAGAATTAATGAATATCCAAATATCGCTTGCTGAAAGACCTTTTCATTCATGTGCTAAGAACTTGTTTCGGGCTTTCAATCTTAATTTTATTTTTCAATTTTAAAAACCATTTCTCAAACAAATTCCAGCTCGCTAATGCAACAACAACCGATACAACACCACAAAAAACAATGAATGCGAGGTTCCATAACAATTGATTTCCACCAATCAGTTTTGGGGTCCCTAACAGACGCAGCATTCCGTTCCTCACCAATGGATGAAACAGGTAAAGTGCATAGCTATACTTCCCCATAAAAACTAGAAACTTCGAGTTAAAAAACGTTCTCATTGTACCGACGTAATCCGATTGCAAAAGAAAAATAAAGCTGCCAAAACAAAGCGCAAGAAGGGAATAACCAATAGTGTAAACAAAAGCATTTACATCGGGTCGTACATCAAAATAAAAAATTGAGGAGAGTGATAGCACGAGGAGAATTAAAAAAAACAGGATGACCGATTTATAGTTGATAGTTACATTTTGTGTTGCCAAAACAGCTATGAAAGAACCCATTGCCAAAGCATCCATTCTTGTAAAAGTGAACACATAAATTGAAATGGGCGAAACACCTTTCTGCCATAAAAATATTCTTAATAAAGGCGTAAAGATCAAGAGAGCAATGGTTATCTTTTTTATGTTTTCAATTGGAAAAAAATAAACAACAAAGGGCCAAAACAAATAGAACTGTTCTTCAATAGAAAGCGACCACAAATGTCCCACACTGGCGCCGTAAAAAGTTCCGTTCATCACTTGTTTTATATTTGACAAATACGTCCAAAACCAAAGCTGGTCGCGGTTTGCCAAAATCAGTCTTGTTTTTTCAATGCCATCCAAATGGTGAATGATAAGTGGAAAAAAAACAAAGAACATAAATATTAGATAGAGATAATAAAGTGGAAAAATTCTTAAAACTCTTTTTTCATAAAAGGTTTTTAGATAACCCGAAAATTTTTGTCGTTGTTTTGCTTGTAGTAGAATGCGGGTTATAAGAAATCCCGACAACACAAAAAACAAATCAACACCAATCCAGCCAAGCCGGAGAACCTCTCCAAATACCTGGTCGAATTTGCTGTTTGAAACCAAAGGCACATGCATAAAATGATAAAGCATGACAGCTATCACCGCCGCACCTCTTGCTCCATCCAGTGCACGTATATGGTTTAATTTTGTTTTCATGTTAAAAATCTTTCTTCGAGTCGCAGTTGCTTCTTCACAACCTGATCCATACAATAACCCGTACTTATCTTCTTATAGAGAAAGATGTAAAATAAATTTGTTTATCCTTGGTTAGGTGTTTCTTCAAACTTTCGTTCAATAAGCCGTAAAGCAAACAGCATTTCAACCATTGTGCGTTGCAAAGTATAATGCCAGCCACGCCAACCATTAAAAATAAGTCCTTGTACAAACAGGCAGTAAAAAAATACAAAGAAAGGAGCCAACAGTTTTGTCTTTCGTATTTTGGAAAGGAAAGAAAGCTGACCATTTGGCGTAGATAACAACTTATCGGTTTCCTGTATAGAATATTTCGATTGACTGTTTAACCATCGCGATAACGACTTGCGGTCATCATGTAATATCCGATTCCTAAAATTGCCGGTGTCGCCATTAATTTGTAAACGGTGCGCATGGCCGTCGTCATAGTAAATACAACTTTCTTTTTTGAAAAAAACAGCTCTGGGAGTGGTATTATCATTCAACAGTTGTTTTCCAAAAACAAGGAAACGAAACCGGCAGAAATAAGCTACTTTATGATCGTTTTGATTGATCAATAGCAAAACTTCTTTTGAAAATTTTTCGGTGAGAAGATAGTCGGAATCTAGGCTCAATATCCATTCACTATCGGCAAGTGCTAGCCCATAATTGCACTGTGCAGCAAACGAATCAAACTTTCTTTTGTACACTACTACATTTGGGTACGAAGCCAGAATCGATAAGGTTGCATCGGTACTAAAACTATCGACTACGATTATTTTTTGCAGCCAGTGTAAACGGTCAACAACACGCCTGATATTATCTTCTTCGTTATAAGTGATGATGAGACCAGTAATTATATTGTGAGGAATGGTCGTCATAAAGCAGTTGTACTTTTTCCGGCAATGATTGATTTGTTTTTATTCCATTTCATTAAATTATTGAGTTGTTTATGGTTAGCCTACTAACCATTTTAGGATAGATGCAACCGCTTTTCTTTTATTACACATTCTCTAGTATTTTTTGGTAAACAGCAAAGTAAGAGTTAGCAATAACATCCGCATTAAATCTTTGTTTATTCACTCTTCCCTTTTCTATCAACTGGCTTCTGTATTCCCTGTCATGAATGATTTTAAGAATGCCTTTTCTTATGTCATCTGCCTCCAACGGGTTCACCAAACAGGCAGCATCGTTGGCTACTTCGGGCATAGAAGAAATATTGCTCGTAATAACCACTCTTTCCACTGCGTTGGCTTCTACAATGGGCATCCCAAAGCCTTCGAAAGTAGAAACAAAAGAAAGGATATCACATTCCCTGTATTTTTCTAAAAGCCGCTCATTAGAGATATTGTATTCATTGCTGAAATCAATTTTGTTTTCACGAAGCGAATGAAGATAGTTTTGCTCCAGTTTGCCCACAATAGTAAGATGGCAGGGTATTCCCTGCAAAGCTTTTATCAACCGCATCAGGTTTTTGTTATAGCCTGTTCCAATGTGTAAAATCACCGGCTTCGATTCGTTAAACGTTTTGGGATAAGGCTGATAAATATCATTGACCGCAACAGGAATAACAATAATTTTATTAGGATTACAGCCTGTATATTTTATAATTTCCTGTTTAGTTTCTTCAGAGATGGAAGTAATATAATGAGATTGTTTAACGGGCCAGCTAAGATACAATGACTTAATAAACCATTTTGCCAGACCCTTTTTGCGATGCACCATTCCGCAATCGAGTACCGTAAGAACTACAGTGCTTTTTTTCATCAAAATATTTAAAAAATGCAATTCGCCCGTGACATGGTTCACTGTTTTGCTTTGCCGCAAACCCGCTTCCACAATATTGTACAGCTTGGTGAGATAACCATTATTATGCAACCCGCAAATCTTTACTGTTGCAGTAATCTGATCTTTCAATCGTTCTCTTATATCATTAAATATATACTCAAGACTAAAGTTGAAACCCTCATGCGGGCGCCGCTGAAAAAAAGTTACCTCAATTTTTTTGTTGTTTAGTAAATCTGATTTCCTCATCAATTAAAATTTTTAAAACCTCATAAAACGACATATTATACTGCCATCCTAATTGGGTTTTCGCTTTGGCGTTATCGCCGTAAATATCAGGTATTTCTGTTGGACGATAATAATCATGATTGATAACTAATTTATCAGTTGGTATCTTTAAATAATCAAAAACAAATTCAATAATAGAGCGCAACGAAACCGAGGCTCCCGAACAAATAAAATAATCATCCGCAACCTTCTGCTGAAGCATTAAATACATGGCTTCCACATAACGGGGCGCCCAACCAAAATCTCTTTTCACATCAATGTTTCCCACTTCTAAACATGTAGCTGTCCCGTCTTTTATTTTTAAGCTTTCACGGATTACTTTCTTTACAA
Organism: Ilyomonas sp.; assembly: GCA_965277535.1. Taxonomy (GTDB): domain Bacteria; phylum Bacteroidota; class Bacteroidia; order Chitinophagales; family Chitinophagaceae; genus Ilyomonas. The sequence continues at coordinate 1,378,950 of OZ255825.1, forward strand.
AAAAATTATCTCCTCTTAAAAAAGACTCATGATTGAACAAAAATCCGCTGCAGCTAAAAACGTTGTAAGCATCCCTGTAATTCTTGGTTATCCAATGCGCCGCGGCTTTTGAAATACTATACGGGCTTACCGGGTTAATCACGTTGTTTTCGTGAAGGGGTAAGGTATCTGAAATACCAAAAATTTCGCTGCTCGATGCCTGGTAAAATTTAATGTCAGGCTTCATGAGTTTGATGGATTCCAATAAATTTAAAACCGAAAATACATTAAAGTTAATAGTGCCGATGGGTTGCTGAAACGACATGGACACCGAACTTTGCGCAGCCAAATTATAAATTTCATCTGGTTTGATATCTTTAATTACGGTAATGATTTGAGATATATCGGTAAGGTCGCATTCACGGAGTTTTACTTTATCGGCAATGCCCAGGTAAGATAACCCATAGGTATTGATGTGATTATATCCTCTCACCAAACCTGTAACCTGGTAACCTTGCTCAATTAAGTAAGCGCTTAAATAAGCACCGTCTTGACCGGTTATGCCGGTTATGATGGCTTTTTTATTCATATATTATTTAGTTAATCCTATTAGGGTATAAACTTAGCTTTGAAGAGTTGCACTGCGAGTTCAATATTCCAAGAATGGAAACTTTTGATTCATAAATCATCAAACATTTTTTAATTGTGGCTTTAAAGCTGCAATAACAATCCCTCCTGCGACAATACTAAAGCCAAGTGAAGTAGGCTGTGCCCAGGGCGACTGAGGTATATTCATCAATGCAAAACTTAATAACATCCAAGGCAAAATATTTCCTTTTTTTATTTGTTTATAGCTGTTAATACACAAATCTGCGCTCAGTGTTAACCGTAAAATAATTACCATCAGCCCCAATAAAAGTCCCATTTCACCAATTAACCTTCCCCATTCTACTTCTGCAATCAGAAATGTTCTTTGACCTACCAATAAAGTGCTGCCAGCGTTCGTACCCATGCCAATACCATAGCCGAAAAACGGTATTTGGGAAGAATTTGTAATAGCTTCCGCCAGACCGCCAAGATATCTTTTACCCAGCACTCCCTGTAGCCCCCCCTCACTTTCATTAGCGTCATCGAAACGAGCAGTAAAAGCTTCTGATGCAGTTTGAAAGAACTGTGTTTGACTTAAAGCGATAAAAAGAACAGAAATAGCGATTATTGAGTAAATAATTCTTGTAAAAAACCTGGGTTGATTCAATGCTGCGATAATACCAAAAACTAAACTGACTCCTATTGAAAAAAATAAAGTACGGCTTAAAGACAACGGTATAGACGCTACCAAAGCAAGGGAAGAAAGAATCAGTAGAAGTCGGTTGACTTTTTCTTTACTAATGAAAAAGTAAATAATAAAAGGTCCTAAAAACCCAAAAAATAGCGCATTACCATTAGTAAAAGAAAAAGTACCTGGCGGACGAAAATAACCTAAAGCACCCCCAAAAGCTGCTCCCCCCTGTTCTCCGCCTACTCCTTTATTTACCCAGGCAGACTGCGGACTGTAAAACTGAAGGCCTACTAAAATAATCATGAATAAACTAATCCACAAAGTTGCTTTCCCTAAAGCAACCACATCCTCTCTGGTAAAAGCATAGCCAATCACAAAAATCAGGGGAAAATGCAGAAGAAATATGCGAACGCCGTAAACAGCAACAAAAAGGTTTCCATGCCCCAGGGTAATAGCTGCAAAGAAGCTAATTGTTGAAATGACGAATATGCTTACATTGTACATATTACTTAATGCCTTGGTTCTGCTTAAGGTTATAAGTATCATAATAAGAGCAATAGGGTCTCTAATGACTAAAAGAGGAGTAGCCAAAGAAGGCAAAATCCACTTACGCAGGGCGCCTTCAAAAATGAGCAGTAAATAATACAACCAAACTCCACCTTTCAGTAGCCTGTGTAAACGGACTTCCTTTTTTTTATAAATATTTACTCTGCTTTGCCAAAAAGAGTTTGCGTAATTATCTGAGTTCTGTAATACCATTCACTTAGTAGCTTTTATTTATATAAACATTTTTTCACTGTAACTGTTAAGTCTTCTCCATATTTCATCCAGGGTCGTTGCCTCGCGGTTTTCATGGCTTCCATACCGGCGATCGCAAGGCATGACGGATTACTCAATAGGGCTTCGATATTTTCTTTAAGAGAGGAGGTGGATCCTGCTTTGCAAAGCCATCCATTATACCCATGTGTAATCAGGTCGGGCCCTGCAGTATGATCACTTGCAATGACTGGTGTGCCTTGCGACATAGCTTCGCTAATCACCAGACCAAATCCATCAGATATTGATGGAAATACAAGCACATCATGTACCTTCATAATTCGTAGAACTTCAGAATGAGATAAACTTTGTATCCATTTGTGCTTGTTTAATTCCGCGTCAAGGGCTTTACAATCTAAATTATTTACTCGTCCGCCTACAATAGTTAGTTCCACTTTATTTTTTAATCTCTCCACTGCCGTAAATAAGTTTGCAATTCCTTTTTGCTGCGAAAGCTTTCCTACATACAAAACCTTTAATGGTCGGGACTGCGCAAAAGATCGGTATTCTCTATCCTCACTGACCACCGGAAAACCGTAAGGCACTATTTTTATATTACTCAATTGTCCAGGATAGTTCTTTAAAGAATTGGCTGTAAAAGTGCTGGCAACTATTATACAATCAGCCAAACCTATCTCCTCATCTTTTCTTTCCAATTTTGCATCAGAATCAGCAAAATTATTCATAGTGTTTAACCAATCGGGCCATTTTTCTTTTTCTTTTTGCATCAACTCTTTCACTCTTCCCCAATAGGCAGCCGGCAAGTCATAAATACAAGCCAATCCTAATTGTTTGGCTTGCCGAAAAGACAGCAAAGCTTCGTCTTCATAAGCATATACACCTGCTATTTCGTTTTTTATTTGATATATACGACGTGCTACTTTTTTATCAATCGCACCATTAACGGCCTCTATACTACACCAACCGGTTTCATGTTTGACAAGAGAATGCAATCTTGCCTTTTTTGCCAGCAATCTGCAAATCTCTTTGTAAGGAGTTAAGTGAGTGATGTTTTTCAGGCTATTATCAAATTGCCTGCGCTTAATTTCAGAAAAGAATTTGGTATTGCTTAACCGGTTTAATAAAGTTCCTTCAAACGACGCAATAGCCGTATGAAATTCGGCAATCATGTTTTCTTTATGCAAACCTTTTACAGCAGCACGGACATTTGAATTACCTGTAGGATGTGAAAAGATTAATTTCATTATTGTTCCTTGAAACTAACCAATGAGCCAGGCCTGGTTAGCTGCTATAAATTCGCAAGGATTATAGTTTAAATCCTGACTGCGTGTTTTTGAGATTGCTCTTGCAGGGTTGCCAACAACAATACTGTATGCTTCTACCGATTTGCTTACTACAGCTTTAGCTCCTACTACTGCGCCTCTTTGTATCACAACGCCAGGCAAAATAGTAGCTCCTGTTCCTATCCATACATAATCTTCAATCACTATCTTTTTTTTTATTAGCAACCATTCCGGATCCATCACATCATGGGAGGCAGTAAGAATTTCAACGCCATCGTTTATGCATGCTCTTTCTCCAATCACCACTTCCTGGTGCAGTGCGATATTTATGTTTCCAACAAACGATAATTTGCCGATTTTTAAAAACACTTTTTTCCCCTGGATGACTACCTTTCCTATTTCAGCAAGTTCATGTATTTCTGCTCCTTGCCTGGTAAGTTTGTTCCTTCTTTGATTGCGCTTGAGTAATTCAGGAAGATTCAATAGCCGTTTTGCCCATGACCGATAAAACTTTTCAGAGGCCATGCTAAATTTTGCGCGATGCGTCCATAAATAGCTGATGCTTGCCATCTTAACTGTTGAAAGAAAGATTATGAAGAAATTGTTTTGAAATATCCGCCAATGAATGAACTTTAATTTCGTCAATATGAGTTTCTAATATGGCAGCAAGATTTCCAGCCTCGTAACCAAAAATACCCTGCTCTGGTTCTTCTAATATTTCAGGTAGCTGCCATTCTTTTGCAACACACAAAACAGGTAATTGATGTCCCAACATAGTAGCAATGGCACTGCTTTTTCCTGCTAATAGTTTGGGGGTGGTACTGATGCCGTAATGTGATGTGCCCAATTCACGCGTAACCTCGTCTGTTGGAAGCTCACCTAATAGTTTAATTATAATGCCTGTTGACGTAAACGTCTCAAACCAAACCCGTTGTTCTTCGCCAGCTTTTCCAATAATTTTTATTTCAGGTGTTATATTTTTGTTTTTACAGTAAGTTATCAATTCATCAGCAAACTGTTTAACCGGGGCACCGGGATGAATACCGCCAAATAGACAAAATATAACTATATTTTCCCCCATTGCTTCTTTTAAAACTTTTGAAGACTCATATATAACATCACTAACAAGTAAATTCGTAAATAAGGGAAGTTGTTTAGCTTTAATATGCATTTTATTTAGCTGCCACACATAAATGTAAGCATGTGTATGAACAACTAAGGGTTTCATGCTCCCTACAAAAGATTTTATAATTCGTTTTTGCATAGCCCCCATCAACCTTAATTTTAATGGCGCTTCAATGTTCATCCCTACCCAAAGCTCATGAAACATAATATGCCATTTTGCAACACCGTTGTTTAGCTTCTTCATTTTATTGGCAAGTCTAAACGGCAGTCCCTTTTTGTGAAAGGTAAACAATACAAATTGCAAACTGATCCAGTCGGGTTCAAACTTTGCTATAGCTTCTTTTATACAATGCAAACGAACTTCCCAGGAAGTCAAATAAGACAATCGGGTTATTGGTACGTCTGTATGATGATCTTCTTGCAAACCTTTCCACTCCAACTGTATATGTTTATCATTAAGTGATATAATTTCTATTTTATGCCCTTGTCTTATTAATTCGCAGGCAAGTCTGCGTGTATAATCTCCTACACCATCTTTTCCAGGCTCTAACGACCCGCAAATAAAGCATATTCGCATGTAGTAATCAGGTAGTTTTATTTTTACAATTTTTATCTGGCAAAAAAACTTGCAATACATAATGCAAGCTGCAAAGCCTCTATCGCTATATATTTGACATCACGAAATCGACTACTTCATTTGAAACCGTACCCCATGTCCTGTTTTGTACAGTGGTATATGCATTTGCACCTAAGCATAATCGTACATCCGTTTCACTAATGCATACCTCAATACAATCAGCCAATTCTTTAGTATTGCCTGATTCAAAAAGAAACCCGTTTATCCCATTCACAATGATGTCTTTCTGACCACAACAGTTTGAAGTAATACAACATTTTCCGGCAGCCATAGCTTGCAGTAAACTCAACGGTTGTCCTTCAAAATAACTTGGCAGTACAAACAAGTTGCTTGCTTTTAAAAAAGCATTTTCTTCTTCACTCGTAAAAGTTGGAACAACATTGACGAAAGCATGAAGATAATCCGGCCAATCGTTCAGCACCTCAGGTACCTTTTTACCTGTACCAATAATCAGGTAATTGATTAGGTAACCCTTTGAATAAAGTAATTTTGCAGCTTCAACAAGTATATAAATTCCTTTTCTTTCAATCCAGCTTCCATTAAACAAGACAGTGAAAGGGTTATCAGTTTTCTCTTTATTGATATCAACCGGACAAACGCCGTTTTTAAAAGTAAACACATCCTCACTAGTACGTTTGTATTTGTTCTTTACATATACTGCATCATCCGAATTGATCAGTAAAAGCTTAGTTGCATTGGTTAAGCCTTTATCGCAATTTCGCAATCTCCAAAAAGGAAATAAAAACCTTGTTTTTATAGAGGGTTGTTCTTTTGACAAACGGATTTTATTTTTCAACTGCAACTCCCAATATCTTCTCTCCACACCATGGCTTTCAACAAAACTAACCGTTTGTTTATTGATAAAACTACCCGAGGAAGGCTCGTGTAAAACAAATGCAGAGGCAACTATTTTGAGCTTTTTGTAATACTCATAAGCTTGTAAAGGAAAAAAGAAAGGATGCCTGACTTGACCCACTTCTTTTGGACCAATATGGATGAAATTAACTCCTCTTTTTTCAAACGCCTCTTTCCAGTAATATTCAACCCTTGCCATCCCCCCTTCTCTGTGAATGTTTACTTCCGATACATGTACAATTGTCTTATTCACCTTATTTTTTTTCAACTAAAAAGGTCATATGTCTTGCAAAAGGTTTAAGAAGCTTTTTTGCTATATTATTTTTGATAGTATTGACGATCCAATTTTTATTTTTTGGTAAAATCAAAAAAACATAATGCCATCCACTAATCATTTTAACCTTAAAGCCACTCTTCTGCATCATTCGTTTAACGTTCCAGTATAAAAAAAAGTTTTCTATAGGTTGCACTTTATCGCCACTATTAAATGGTTTCTTAGTTATCCAACTTTGTAACCACGGTATTATCATTCCGTTTGAATAGTTTTCAGTTGTAACAACAGCTGTTCCGCCCGGTTTTAAAACTCTAAAAAATTCGTCTAATGCTCTTTGAGGGTTTGGAATATGTTCAAGGCATTCACAAGAATAAATAATATCGAACGAACCATTACCAAAAGGTAGTTTTTGTGCATCCGCAACACTAAAGTAAGCGGGTGAACTTTGTGTCTTAGCCTTTTCTTTTGCTATACTAACAGCCGCCTCAGAAAAATCTGTTCCATGTACAATTGCTGCATGATTGGAAAGAAAAATACTAAAGTCGCCCCTTCCGCATCCAACTTCGAGAACCTTTTTATTTTCAATAGAGTTGTAAGAATGATAGGCTTCCAAATGCCAACGGCATAAGTGCAATTCGGAACTGGTTTCTTTTGTATTTATATCTTCATGCCATTGATTATAAGCTGAATACAAGTCATCCACAGTAATAAATTTTATGTTCTTTTAAAATAAATTTATATAAGCCATGACGCTAAATGTACGCTACTATCAGATTAAACAATACAGATACCAATTAGAATAAGATAGAAACAGAAAAATATTGAGAATAAGAAATTTAGTCTCCCCATTTGATTAAAAAAGGAATCCTGAATCTGTTCGGTTATTTAGATTATATACCATTTCCTTGCTAAAAGCTCAAATTACAGTAATAACATCAAAAGCAGATTGCCATAATTTTTATAGAACTCCATTATTGAAATTTATGCCTTTTTAATGAAAACAGTAGAATCAACCTCTTCCACTATTTTCCATTTTTTATCCTTCCTTACTATGTTATCTATCAACTGCACAGGTCCCCAGTCAGATTGTGTCCAGCCTTGCGGAAATAATCGTGAATCATGAAATGCAATTGTACCGTTATCAGACAACTTTTCACCATACAATTCAAAATCTTTTTTTACGCCGTCATAAGTATGATCGCCATCAACAAAAACAAAATCGAGAGGTTCATTAATAAAGCCGCTAACATCGGCACTAAAACCTTGAATAAGTTTTATTTTGTTTATTTTCTTTTTCTTCCAGTTGTTAAGCGCTATTAACTTTCCATAACTGATGCCTAAAGCTCCTTTAAAAAAAGGGTCAATTGCATAAACAACTGTGTCAGCAGGTGAATGAAGTGCAAATTCACGTGTATTAAATCCTTCAAATACACCTATTTCTGCAATGGCTTTAGCTTCTTTTACGTATTTCAACATTGAGGTTCGCTCATTCAAAGTTGCTTGTGTAACCGGCTGATCAATGTTAAGGAAACATCGGATATAGTGCAATACTGATTGTCCCTTCATGTGGTTTATTTAAAAAAATGAAATGCTATTAAATTCTTATTCATTGAAATTAATTTTTTCTGTAAAAACGACCTATAAATAATGCGATTTTTATGGAAATCATTTTGTACTTAATTTTTATTTTCTTGTAAGGTTGGATGATGCCAATAGCATTCTTCCAAAATTCCTTATCAGCAGATGAAGGAGGCATTCCTTTCAAAATCAAAAACAAAAAGTTTTTTTTCCATGGTTTAAACAGCCCCGTTGCATGAGACATAGTCCATCCCCCATTTATGAAGTCCATAGCATCGGGTCCCATCTCGCTTAATTTTACTTTCGTACACATTGCTGCAAGATTGAGCAAATCCTGATCTGCAACTGTAAACAATGAAAAATTACTGCTGCTTTGGCTAAACTTAGTTTTGTCTAAATTGAAATGTAAGGATGAATGTTCAATTAAAGAACACCAAAGTTCCAGAAACTCAATTTTAGTTTTATTGATACCAATAAAACCAGCATTTATATAAGAGGTCAAATTGTTTCTAACTTCTATACCTATTGAATCTGATACTTGGCGCCATAACTCTCTTTTTGGATGGCTTGCCGGCATATCATTTAGAACTATTTCATGTACAAGTGCAACACCAAACCTAACCCATTGTTCATAATAAGACCAGGAACATTTGTTTGTAATGTCAGGATCAAAATAAAATAAATTGTCAGCATTTTTACCAACACCCTTCCAAATAGTCAGCATAAAATGTGCTTTGTAATTGGTAAAATGATAATTGGTTTCGAGCTTTATAAAGTGAATCAATAGCTTATCTGCTGCTTGTAACGTTCGACATTCAAAGTCTGGAACTATATTGTTTTCCAAGGTTGAAAAAGCCCAAGGCGGCAACAAGCCCCGATAACCAGCATAAATTTCTCCTCTGTAACCATTTGCGTACAACGAATTTACCAGACCAGCAAAGCCATAATGATAATGCCCTTCAAAAAGAGTACATACAATTGACTTGCTCATCATAGGGTTATTCATAATTTAGAGAAGGATTTCATTTACCTTCTTTAGTAATTTGTATTTGAATAAAAGAAAATCTTATTTAAATATTTGTTTTGTAAAAAGTAGCCCAAATTTTTTTGCAATCTTATAGTTGATCTCTAACCAACTCACCACTCCTATCCTGCTTATGTAATTGCGCTTGTACAAATGATAAATTGATTTCGTTATAGCTTTGCCGGTATTGCTATTAATGCGCAGAAACTGTTCGAACGCCTTAAATTCCAATTCTGCTTTTTCGTTGCCTGAATAAAATTTGTTCGCAGCCGGTAATTCGTACTGCCATTTTTTGGTGAATATTTTACTATTCTTTATCCAGTCATCTTCAAAGGTCCCGGCTGACAAATGCTCTATCAAAATGTTTTGGTTTACTACAACTTTATATTGTTTACGAACCTGCATCGAATAATCCAGATCGTAACAATGAAACCCTTTAAATGATGAATCATCAAATTTAATTTTTTGAAACACTTTTTTTTGCGTTGCCAAAAACATTCCGTCCAGCACAACTACCTCTTCATTTACATTATCCGGTTCTATGAAACGGTCAGGAATTGTTTTGTCCTCGTTCAATATCTGTTCATCAGTGATTCCACTTTTTGTTTTTGCTATATTCGATTTTCCGTAATGACTTCCTATCATAAAAACGCTCGATGCCGAGGGTTGCAACGCCCATCCCGAATAATAAAGCGCTTTGTAAAAGCTACCTGCAACGCCTAATAAACCAATAGTTGAATCTCGTTCAAAAATTTCCACCAATGTTTTTCCCCAGTTCTTGGAATGAAACAAAACATCCTCATGTGAGAAAACCAGGTAAGGAAATTGAGCTGATGCCCCTCCTAAATTATAAGCAGTGCCGATGCTCATGATACCGGGATTGTACATGCGGATAATTTCATAGGGAATATCTCCAATGGTTAGTTCTACACTTTGCCTGAAATTTGAAAACAGATCTTCTTTGTAAGAAGACACAATAATAGAAATCATAATAGTTTGTGTCTTTTACCAGATTAAGAAGCATCATTCATAACTTCTTTGGTTACTTCTAAATATTGTTTTTCCCATTTTGTGCAAGGTTCTAAATGGTTGCCCTCCGCCCATTCATTCCAGGCATTGATGAATATAAAATTTTCTTCCGGCGATGGTGGCCTAAAATTATCTTTATGAAACCGGAGCCATTTTTTATACCCTTCCGGAGAACTGTTATAAAACAAAAAGCTTTTATTTTTGCGCCGCGCAGTATTGTCCCAGGAAGGCATAACACAAGGATATCTTTTATAATCTTTTGGGTATTCGTAATTGGCAAATACGAAATTCAGATAATCCTCGTAATTCAATCTGCCGAAATGTCTATGAACCATGCGTGAAGTCTTTTCCTTTATGTGGGGAAGCCTTTGCGATAAGCGAAGCAAAAATTTTTTTCTATACGCAGGCCGGGTAATCATTTTAGTAAAATCATCTAATGTTTTTGCAAATGGCTGAAACTCCACAGCGGCGTCGAAACCGGCAACCATGTATTCTTTACCATATACGCCTGCCCCTTCAAACCGGCAGATGTACAATTCAATACCATAATGTTTTGCTTCCGTGCGCCAAACGGCTAAAGTTTCAGAAACATTTGGCAACAAATTACTCATATAGATAGAGACAACCGGCTTTCCATCAACTTTTATATAACGAGGATCTTTAAAAAAGGTTTCGCATAAAAAACGAATATGATTCCGGTCGTCTTCTATTGAATAGTTTTGTTTTATTAAAACTTCATTCTGTAAACCGTCCCATCTTCTGGTCCAGTTTTCATTTGCCCAGCATAACATAAATGGGAAGTCCTCCTTTTTGTTGGCGAGCATTCTGTCTAAAGGTTCATGCAGTAGCCTCTTGCCGTTGAACCAGTAATGGTAATAGCAAAATCCGTAAATTCCGTATTGCTTTGCCAGTTCTATTTGAGCTATGCGGGCTTCTTCTAAGCGCAGATCGTAAAAACCTAAATCTGTTGGCAGTTGTGGTTGGTAATGATCTTTGAATAGGGGCTTTGCCTTTGTAACATTTGTCCATTCAGTAAAACCCTTTCCCCACCACTCGTCGTTTTCAGCAAAAGGATGAAATTGCGGAAGATGAATCGCTACTGGTCTAACTAAACTCATTAAAGTCTAAATTTTTATTTACTCAATTAGAAAGTGTTTTATTCATTGAGACATTGTATATTCAATACATTCAATCAAAGTATTTCCAAGTTCTGTTAATCGTTGATGATTCTTTTTTTCAATAGCTTCCGGTGCCAGTACAAATCGTTTTGTGTGCAAAGCATCTTTCATCTTATCAGCTAAGTCAGTTGCATTTAAAGCTTCAAAAAACGTTACTAATGGTTCATCAATAATTTCCTTATTAACACTAATATCCGACACTATTGCTGGTACTCCATTGGCAACTGCCATGTACACAGCACCTCCTCCCGGTCCTCCTTCAAATAATGTAGGTTGAAGAACAGCTACTGACTGAATCATTAATGCAAGTTGATCTTCTTTAGGTATATGTCCTAAAAAATGAATCTTATCTGCTATGTTTAAACTGCTTGCCTTTTCTATTAACTCTAACCTTCGATTATCATTACCCGACAAATCAGTCATCTGTCCGGTACATACAATATCAGTATATTTAAAGTCAGTGTTATTATCAATTAATATCTTCAAAGCTTCAAAAGCAGTTTCGTGAGACTTGTGCAGCCAAAATTGATTTGAAATAATAAAGTAAGGATTTAATAATTTATACTTTGTTTTTATTATATTATTTGCTATTGCTTGTTTATAAGAAGAAAGGTTTGTGTAAGGTGCGAAAGGTAACGCAAAGGCTTTTGCCTTTGCATAAGGGAAAAATTTGTATAAATCACTAAACGTCTCTTTTGAATTTACAATTACTGATTTGGCGTTTTTTAAGGTATTAGCATACCTTATATCTACTTCAAGACAAAATTCTTTTGTGTAAAGGTGAGTGTGGTATTTATATACAAAATCAAAAAGATAGCCAATCCAAGGAATAGGGAAATCAATAGAAAATGAGTGATTTAAAACTGGTAGCACAACATCAGCAGAAATTTTTTTAAGTATTTGTTTTTTACCCTTTATGTCATTGTTTCCATAATAAACAAATTTAACATCTTCGTTATCAAAGACTTCTTGAATGTTCCGAATATGGTTGTACAACTTCTTTTCTTTTTTGAATATAGGCACAGTGGGTTTACCCTTGAAAGTATAAAGTACATTCTTGACAACTTGCTTAGAACCATGATAGATGTTTCTGCGTATGGCAAGAGATGGATCACTAACCAAAATGAAAATTTTACATTCCTTCTTTTTCTGTGTTAGTAAACCCCGAACAATGCCATATAAAAAATCAACACCCCCTGCCCAAGGAAAATCTACTGTATAAATAGCTATATTCATTAACTTCCTCAATTAAGAAGACAAACCAAGTTGATAAAAATAATAATGTTCTTTCTCGTTTATTTTTTTGAAACCGCACTGTTCGTAAAGCGATATTGCACCTGCATTGGTTTTATCTACTGTAAGTGATATTTTATTTATATTTTCTAACTTTGCTTGTTCAATTAGCGCTTCCATCATCTGCTTGCCGTAACCTTTTCCTTTGTATTCTTGTCTAACACAAATGCCTAACCACACTACGCCCTCTTCCGCCTCCAAATGACCGTATGCAATGGGTGTATTTTTCTCAACAGCAAGTAGTGTAGTAAGGTGTTGATGAATAACCGTAATGTCCCTTTTTATAAAATAACGAAAACTGTTTGAAGAATCTCCCATGTTGGAAATAAAGTTTTGCAACAAATAAAGAGTTTCTGCTGTTACAGCGATAATCATCATTCGAAATTAAAATCTAAAACTTTTTGCGCAATATAATCCAATTCTTCATTCGTGATGGATGGATAACTTGGCAAGTTAATTCCACGCCATGCCAGATTTTCCGCTACCTGATGCCGTTGGTATTTGTTCGAATACATTGGCATTGTATGAACAGGGTAAAATAAAGGTCGTGTTTCGATGCCGTTATCTGCCAGATGTGCTCTCAACGCATCTCTGTGTTTAGAATGTTTTACCAATACCGAACACATCCAATAAGAGTGAAATACATCTTTGTGTTGTTTATGAAAGCTCAAAAAATTGTTTTTAGAAAACCCCGTTTCATAAAAGTTTGCAATTTCTCTTTTACGATTGATAAAACTTTCAACTTGTTCTAATTGAGCTAAACCAATTGCTGCACAAATGTTAGTCATTCGGTAGTTGTACCCAATTACGTCATGCCAATACTGTCGGTGTTTTGCTAATCCTTGCCCTTTGAAATGTACAGAACGGTCATACAAAGTTTCATCATTTGTAACTACCATGCCTCCTTCACCGGTAGTTATGGTTTTGTTGCCAAAAAAACTGAAAGTAGAAATATCACCAAATGTTCCTACATGCTGCCCTTTATATTTTGACCCAATCGCTTCTGCACAGTCCTCTATCAAAAAAATAGTATGCTTCTTACAAATGGCTTGTAATGCATCCATATCGCATGGATAACCATAAAGATGTACTGCTAAAACAGCTTTTGTTTTTGAGGTAATTTTTCGTTCTACATCTTTCACATCCATTTGCCAGGTATCCTCTGTAGAATCAACAAAAACCGGAGTAGCACCTGTATAAGCTATTGCATTAACCGAAGCAATGTAAGTAAGTGTTGGAACAATTACTTCATCGCCTGAACCAATACCTAAAGCAAGTAAAGCCAGGTGTATGGCTACAGTTCCATTACTTACGGTTGCAGCATACTTAATATTAATAAAGTCAGAAAACCTTTTCTCAAACAAGCTTACATACTTGCCTTTCGAAGAGATCCAAGTTGAATCTATACAATCATTCACATACTTCTTTTCATTTCCACCTAAATAAGGTTTATAAACCGGGATTTTAATTTCCATTTTTAAATAAAAGATTTTAAATTTAAACTCTATACAATTCCCAGTTTACAACTTCCGGACTTAATGATCCTTTCCACATGCTTGATGAATACTTAGACGCCTTTGCGGAAGTATTTTCAACTCTGAATTTCAAAATGGAATTAAGATGAAAAAAAGCTTTCACATTCGGAATATCCCCTACTACGTTTAATGAAAAACTGCCTTCATTAAAAAACCTAGTTGGTATTTTGCATCGCGAGATATAAATGCCTTCATTTCTTGATGGTTGGTAATTGGGAGTTATTGCAAAAATGTCGGCAGAATGAAGCACAATTTCTTCTGCATCATTTACAATATTAAAACTGATTGAAAAATCGCTTATGTAACTAACAACTTTATAAACAATATCAATGTTAAATTCCTTATCTGAATCTATAAGTTGTGATACGGTGCTATTTTGAAAAATTCCAACTGATAAAAGATAACATTCATCTTTGCCCATTTCGTTTTCTTTCCATTCGATTATTCCAGTCATTCCATCATTATCTAAATAGTTTCTGGCTATCTGTACATACTTTTCTACAGTTTCATGCACTTGTCCTTTATAAATAAGCAAGCCTTTATCATATAATATTCCCTTATTGCAAAGCTTCTTTATTGAACCCATATTATGGCTTACAAATAGCACAGTTCTACCTTCGCCTTTACTAACCTCTCCCATCTTACCAAGGCACTTCTTTTGAAATTCTGCATCGCCTACCGCCAGCACTTCATCAACAATCAGAATTTCACTTTCTAAATGTGCTGCTACAGCAAAAGCCAGTCGCACATACATGCCACTGCTATATCTCTTTACAGGAGTATCTATATAACGTTCCACTCCAGCAAACTCAACAATCTCATCAAACTTTCTTGTAATCTCTTTCTTCCTCATCCCTAAAATGGCACCGTTTAAGTAAATGTTTTCTCTACCGGTAAGTTCAGGATGAAAGCCGGTTCCTACTTCCAGCAAAGAGGCAATTCGTCCCTTCACTTTGATGCTGCCGGTTGTTGGAGACGTTACGCGGCTCAACAGCTTTAAAAGAGTGCTTTTACCCGCTCCGTTCCTGCCGATAATACCAACCGCATCGCCTTGTTCAATTTCAAAGTTGATATCTTTCAGGCTCCATACAATATCACTGGTTCCCTTGCTTGTTCGGTCGTTCGTTTCGCCTATTTTCAAAAACGGGTCTTCTTTCCCACGTACTTTTGCAAACCATCGCTCAATATCACGGCTCAAAGTTCCGGTTCCTATCTCTCCCAGCTGGTATGCCTTTGATAAGTTTTCTACTTTAATGGCAACAGCCATGTATAATTTTGAATTATGAGTTATAAATTATATTTTTTTTCACTTCCTATTTCTATCAACTACCAACTATCTAAACCGTATCCACAAAATCCTTCTCAACCTTGTTGAACACAATGATGCCTAACAGCAAGAAAACGAGTGTTACGGCTGTTGCATATCCAAGGGCAGACCAGCTAAAGCTGCCCTTGCCTAAAAAACCATAACGAAACGTTTCTATCAGAGGCGTCATGGGATTAGCAGCAATCAACCTATGATACCCTTTGGGTGCCGATGACAAAGGATAGATAACTGTAGTGGCATACATTAAAAGCTGTACCCCAAAGGTGAGCAGAAAAGCAAGGTCACGGTATTTGGTTGTCATGGCAGAAATGATCATACCGGATCCTAAGCCTAAAGCCGCCATTAGAAAAACTACTAAGGGAAACAAGACAACTGCCCATGTAAGATGAAAATGCGTTCCTTTTACAGCAAAATAAACAAGGAAAAGAAGGAACATAAAAAACTGTACGCCAAACCGAACCAAGTTACTTACCACAATGCTTAAAGGCATAATCAGGCGCGGGAAATAAACTTTACCAAAAATGGCGGCATTGTCTTTAAACACCGTGCTTGTTTTGGTAATACAATCGGCAAAATAATTCCAGGCGGTAATGCCAGCCATATAAAACAGAGGCTGCGGCAACCCATCTGTAGAAAAGCCCCCCATCCTGCCAAATACTAAAGTAAACATGAGCGTGGTTAACAAGGGCTGCACAAAAAACCAAAGCGGTCCTAAAATAGTTTGTTTATAAAACGATACAAAATCCCTGCGCACCAAAAGCCAAAGCAAATCGCGGTAATTCCAAACATCCTTTAAATGAAGATTTAGAACCCCTCCCTGTGGCTCAATTTCCAAATCCCATAGTTGTGTATTTATAATGTCGCTCATGCAATTCTATCCGTTTACTATTTTGTTTACACAGTTTTTATCTCTTTATTATACATCGATTCACCACTCATAATTTATAAATCAAAATTCTACCCCATCTGCCACCATTTTTTCTTTGGAGTTGTTCTATCCATGTATCCATATCCGTATCCATACCGGTATCCATAACCATATCGGTAGGAAGCACCTTCTTTCATGTCGTTTAAAACCAAGTAAAAAGAAGGCAATTTATGGTTCACCAAAATATCATTGATGATTTCAATACTGTTCTTAATGCTATATCCTTTTCTCACAATGTAAAGCGATACATCGGCAAGGTTGCCTACAATTTGAGCATCGGTAACGGCACCAATGGGTGCGGTATCTACAATAATCAAATCGAATTGTTCCTTAAGCTGAGTAAACAAAGTTGTCATTTTGGGCGAAAGGAGCAATTCAGCAGGATTGGGCGGTATAGGACCGCTGGGTAAAAGATAAAGCGAATCGGTGCTGCTGCTTTCTACTTTTTGAATGAATTGGTTAAGTGGTTTGTCGCCGATGATATAATTGCTAAAGCCAGTTTCTTTATCTGTATTCAGCATCTTGCTTAGTTTGGGGCGCCGCAAATCCAGTTCAACCAGGATAACTTTTTTCCCCCCAATGGCGTATATCTGCCCCAGGTTGGCGGCTACAAAAGTTTTTCCTTCGCCGCTTAAACAGGAAGTAATCAATACAACCGGCGATGGCTTGTTTTGAATGGCAAAATCCATATTCGTTCTAAAAATTCGGAATTGCTCTGCAGTCATAGCCCTTCCTTCCTTTTTCAAATCTAACAATCCCTGTGTATTGCTATGGCCCACTTCTGCCAGTATAGTAGCAGGTGTTACATCGGTTACATCCTCGCGGCTCTCTACTTTATTATTTAACAGGTAACGCAACATAACAATCACTGAAGGGAACACAAAACCTAATAAAACGGCAATGGTGTAGTAAGTGCTTGTACTGGGCTCATAAGGCCCGCCACTGGCTCTTGCTGTTGAAATAATAGTAGCGTTCGATGAATTGGAAGCCTTTGCAATTGCAATTTCTTCTCTTCGCTGAAGAAGAAAAAGATACAAAGCCTGCTTTACAGTTTGCTCGCGGGAATAATCTAAAAAGCGGCGTTCCTGTTCCGGTACTTTTTCAATTTCGTTGGCAATCATATTGTTTTGTAATGCCAGTCTTTGCTTGCTGATGGTGAGCGCTTCCTTTTGGCTTTGTAAGCTGCGAACAATATCTCCCCGCAATCCTGCTATTTGAGCATTCAGATTGGATGCCATCGGATTGTCTTCTTTTAAAGAAAGAAGCAATTTATCATGCTGAACCTGCGCATTATTATAAGCCGTTACCAATCCAATAAATGTTGCATCGCTGTTTAACAAAGCAGGCACAGGGCGATTATTATTTTGCTCATTTTGCACATATTCAAGCATGGTTTGGATAACTTGTAGTTGTACTTCTATAGTGCTCAACTGCTGGTAGTATGTGTTGCTGCTAACAATCAATTGTTGCGATTGTGCCGGAAGATCAGCTATTTTGTTTTGCTGCTTAAATAATTGTATCGTTGTCTCAATATTGCTTAAATCATTCCCAACCAAGGCAACTCTGCTATTAATAAATTGTATAGTACTATCAGATGTTATATTTTTTTGCTCAACACTGCGGTTGATGTATGCATTCATTACGCCGGCAAGTATGTCCTGCCCTTTTTGGGGTATGTTCGTATTGTAAACAAGATTTACAATGCTGCTTTTGGGACTGAGCAGCGCAGCCGACACACTACCGGCAATACTACCAGCTACAGCTTCCGGATCCTGTATCTGAATAATATAAGTAGCCGTAGTATCAAAACCAAGGTTTGCATTCGTAAAATAATAGGAAGCATTTTTATAATGCAGTGTATCATTAAAATGCCATAAAAACTTTTTCCCTTCTGTCGTTATCGTAAATTGATTGCTAAAGGAAGTTGAAAACTTTAATGCTAAACTGATTGGTATAATAGTATCATTGGTTGGTTGATAATTTACAAATACAGGACTTCCTTTGTAAAGCTCAGTAGCTTTTACGCTTCCTTTATGGTAATAAGAAACGTACAATTTCATGTTCTTTACCATTCGTCGGTATAGATCGGTAGTTTGAAAAATGGGAAGCTCATTTTCCATGTTCACTTTACCGCTAAAAAAAGAGTTGAAGTCTAATCCTCCCCCGCTTCCTGCCAATGCCTGGCTGCCACCCCCGCTGTTTTTATCATCCTGTACCAATATCTGTCCATACACTTTATACATGGGAGTAGAATAGTGTATTTTAAACCATGCAAACAAAAGACAGGCAATGAGAGAGAGAACATACAGATACCAATAGTCTATTGCCCGGCTGAGCAACTTTTTGCCATTGAATAAATTTGCCTCTTTACCTGTAAATTGTATTGGCTGCTTTTCTATCATTAATGATTACAACTTGAATCGTGAAAGGATAATGATGACAATGGAAACCACCGAAATGGAAGCGCCAAGGATCGCTAACGTTCTACCCTGCTGCACATCTGTCGAGGCAACACGGTTTTTATTGGGCTCTACATAAATCATATCATTTGGTTGCAAATAATAATAAGGCGAAGAAACAATGTTTTTCGAGTCTAAATTCAGCCTTACCATCTGCCGGTTATCGTTCGCGCTATCTCTTACCAGCAACACGTTGTCTCTCTTTCCATAAACGGTTAAATCGCCCGCTAAACCAATGGCATCAAAAATGGTAACTTTTTCACTCGGCAATACAAACGTGGAGGGATGCCCAACTTCGCCCAATACGGTAATTTTAAAATTGGCATATCTCACATTTACAATGGGATTGTTGAATAGCTTTTCTGCCAATTTTTGTATCGTATCCTGCGCCCCGGAAGTGGTCAATCCACTCAATTTAATCTTTCCGATAAAAGGCAATTCCACTTCTCCGGCATTGTTTACTAAGTAACCATTAGTGGATTGTGTGCCGGCAGAGGTACTATTAGCAGTGTTAACTGGAGAAGTAACCGTATTGTCAATAGTTTGTATGGTGATAGACAATACATCGTCTGGTTTGATCACCGGATTTTTAAAAGGCACCGTTTTGATGGTGGTTGCAATTCTTGCCGAATCCGGAAAATCCTGGAAATAAGAAATGCGTTTGTAGGCTGCACACGACGATAAAACTGAAACAGCAGTGAGAAGGAAAAGAACAATAAAATAAACATTGGAAAAGCGTCTATGCATCAGATGATTTTCAATAAGGTGCGCAAATATAGGCTCCTCTATGCTAAATTTTCCTTTTATAATATTAAGACCTCCTTAAAAATGTGCTGCCCGCTTCTTCGGCAGGTAATTAATTCTTCCGCAATCAAAAGGTGGCAGCCGGATAGAAAGGCAGCCATATCAAAACTCCACTTATTTTAATTGACAATTGAATAGAAGGTTGCGTTATCAAATGTATAATGCGTATGTAAAACAGGTTTTCCTTTACAGCGAGAGGGAGAAATAAGATTTACGGCGAGAACTGCTCTGTTCTCAGCAGTGAAACACTCTCTTTTATACTTTTGAAATATCACAAGAAGTTCTTCTATCACCGGAAATGAGGTTTCTGTCATATTATCCTTTTTGGCTTTACTAAAAAAAGATGCGTTTGTGCTATGCACAAATCAAAACTTACCCTCCAAGCGCAGAACAAAATGAATGGAATTTAAACAATCATATGAAGCCTTTGTTCCTATTGTTTCTATGTGTTTCCGCCTTAAAAATCAATTATAAAAACATCCATTTTTTCATTTTTTAATAAAATTTCTCATTTTTATCACCAAACTTCAAGGTCAATTATCTTTTTATCATTCAACCAAAACAATATGAAATCCAAATCAAATTCTAAAGCACAGCCTGTATTCGACGTAACCAATTCCAAAGCTTCCGACTGGATAGACAAACAGGAACTTATGCAAAAATTTCACCTCTCCAGCCGTACCTTACAATATTACCGCAGCAAGAATCTTATTCCGTTTGCTAAGTTGGGTGGCAAAGTGTTTTATCACCTGCCGGGCTTTCTCCAGGCACTCGAAAGGAGCGCTTCCCATCTTGGCAACAGCAAATCACACCTTATTTCTTTTTTCTTTTTCTTCTTATTTTCTTGACCCGTCCTAAAAAAGCTATACACAAAAAATCAAGTGTATGAGTATAAAAACGGTACATCAGATCAGGAGTACGAGGTCTGATTCTGGGTTTAATTTTTCTGAGAAACAGATATTATCAATTGTAGAGGAAGTATGTAACGGGCTTACGCGCAAAGAAGCCTGTATAAAATATGGGATGGGATATGGCACTATAGGCCAGTGGATGATCCGCTATGGGCCGGGAAGAAAAAAAGCACAGGTTTCTCGTCACAAAAAGCGCGAAATTGTAAGAGCTGTCACCGAAGGCAGAATGACCCTGAAAGAGGCGCAGATTGCCTGTAATGTATCATCGCTTCATAGTATAAGAGAATGGATAAGGCAGGCTCGTAAAGAATCGGCAGACAATAAGTATGACCAATAATGGTGATCCATATGAAAATGCAATTGCCGAAAGAGTAAATGGCATCCTGAAATCAGAGTTCAACCTCTATAGCAGCCCGTTGAATTATGAACAAACCTGCCAAGCAGTAACAAAGGCGATTGATAATTATAATGAAATCAGACCTCATGCCAGTTGCGATTACTTAACACCCAACCAGGCACATGCAAGCGAGGGACAACTTAAAAAAAGATGGAAGAATTATTATAAAAAACAACAATTATCCTAAACCCTTACAAACAATTTATTTTTGAAAACAAATTACTGTAAAGAACTATCAGGATTAATCAAACCACTGTATAGCTTTTACAGGATTTACTATCTAACCTGTATAGCTATCTTAGGACTTGATACTTCCGTCTATTTCACCTGGACCGACAACAGCGGTACAGGTAAGGCAGCTCCTACCGATAAAGCAGTGCTGGTAGCCTACAGCGAATTGAGCAAACAAACCTTGTTCAGCACTACGACTGCGCAACGCAGTGCCGGTGCAGCCACTCTGGATGTAACCAATTTCAAGGGCAGCACCATCCAAACCTAGATTGCTTTTTTGTCTGCCGATGCAAAGATGCCTCTAACAGCTTTTACACCGGCGAACTGGTGGTAGGCTAACAGAAAATGTACAAATAAAAAGTACAATTACGCTAACTGCAATAAAGCACTAAAACCAAAGGCTGCCCATGGGCAGCCTTTTCAATTCGTTAATAAATTGACAGGAATCGCTTTTAAAATCCAGCTCTCACACAATTCCCTGAAAAAATAGATGAAGCTGTTACACCCACAGGTGCGCAGGCAAGACAAAACGCGCGGAGCGATCGGGTTTGTCTTGATCTTTTTTGTTACTTTTTTCTATCAAGGGAAAAAAGTAAGAGAAGAATGTAATATACGGTGAACAGTTTTTAAGTACCTTAATTCAAACTAGGTATTCATCGAAATTAAGTTTACCTGATTCACTCATCAGATTCCGCACAAAGCCCTCGTAAAAGCGTAAAAGTGCAACATCGTATTGAGGGCAATTGCGGAATGACGCGTACCAGGTTACCATCATTCAATTCCGCCATCATACTTATCATTCCAAAGTCATCTCATCGATTTATATCTATTCTTGTAAACCAAGTTTCGTCTCCTACGGCATAATAATCCTGCTCTTTCCGCTTCCATTAATCTCCATTAATTCCAAATCGAAAATCAAATCTTTACCTGCAAGCTGGTGGTTGGCATCCAGCAACACGCTGTCGTCTCTCACCTCAACAATTTCTACCGGAAAAGTTCTGCCTCCCTCGCTGCTCATGGTCAGTTGCATGCCTACTTCGGGTTGTAAATCAGGTGGAAACTGGTCTTTCGGGAACTCCATAATTAAATGCTCCTGTTTGGGTCCGTAGGCTTCTTCGGCAGGTATATGAATGGTTTTCTTATCACCTACATTCATGTTCATCACGCCTGTATCAAAGCCGGGAATGACTGTGCCGCTGCCAACTGTAAACTCGAGTGGGCTGCGACCTTCACTGCTGTCGAAAACAGTTCCGTCGTCCAATCTTCCCTTGTAATGAATCTTAATAGTATCTCCGTTTTTTACCTGTGGCATATTGGTTCAATTTTATAGTTTGAAAAGCGCGAAAGATAATCTTAAATTATATTCACGTTTTATAGTAAAAGCTATCTACATGAAAATGATCGCCATTCTGTTGTTTTGTTTTGCCTCTTTTTTATGGTGTGAAGGGCAAAACAAAAGTATCGTTGCAAAAGGTGCGCCTGTGCTGCCCGGCGCTTACCGCATCTCAAGCTATCTTCCCCTGTTACAAAACAAAAAGGTAGCCATATTTGCCAATGCCACTTCAACAGTTGGCAACACTCACCTTGTGGATACACTGCGGAAAAGAGGCATCAACATCGTAAAAATTTTTGCACCTGAACACGGCTTCCGCGGTGCAGCCGATGCTGGTGCACCTGTTGGCAACGATACTGATAAGGCAACCGGAATTCCTATCATTTCTTTGTATGGAAATAAAGTAAAGCCTATGGCTGATGACGTAAAAAATGTGGATGTTCTGGTATTTGATGTTCAAGATGTGGGCGTCCGCTTTTACACCTATATCGGTTCTTTACAATACTTTATGGAAGCGGCTTTTGAGATGGGCAAACCGTTATTGATACTGGATCGTCCAAATCCGAATGGATTTTATGTAGATGGAGAGGTGCTGGATACGGCTTACCGCAGTTTTGTGGGCATGCAACCTGTGCCGGTGGTATATGGAATGACGATTGGAGAATATGCGATGATGATTGCGGGTGAACACTGGCTGTCAACCGGAGCAGCCAATGAAAAATACGATTGGTACAAAAGGGCAGCCCAAAACTCTGCTGATACGCCGTTTCATTTTATGGTGATTCAATGCGTCAATTATTCGCACAAAACCAAATATGCATTGCCCGTTGCGCCTTCACCCAACCTTGCCGACATGGGCGCGATATATTGGTATCCATCAACCTGCTTTTTTGAAGGCACAACGCTAAGCGAAGGCAGAGGAACCGAACATCCGTTTGAAATCTTCGGTCATCCTTCTTTACCCAATCATTTGTTTGCTTTCAAGCCACACAGCAATAGGGGTGCAACCGATCCAAAATGGAAAGACAAAACCTGTTATGGCTGGAATCTGACAAAAGAAAAACCATCAGCACAAATTGAATTGAAATGGTTATTGCAGGCGTATCAGTTGTTTCCTCAAAAAGATAGCTTTTTTATTCAGCCCAAATCTGCCAAACCAACCGATTATTTCTTTAACAAACTGGCAGGCAACAACACACTCATGCAACAAATAAAATGGGGCAAAACCGAAGCCCAAATTCGCGTCAGTTGGCAATCACAGTTAGATGCTTTTAAAAAAATAAGAAAGAAGTATCTGTTATACGAAGATTTTTAAGACCACTCCTACTCACCTATTATCACTTACCATTCTTACACATCATCGTCTAAAGCCCCTCTACACTTGTGGAGAGGGGTTTGGGGTGAGGTTTGTAGCTTTGCTGCATGAGTTTCAAAAACCTGCGCATTGTGTTTATGGGCACACCCGAATTTGCGGTGGCTTCTTTGGATATGTTATTCAGAAACGGTTGCAATATTGTTGGCGTCATTACTGCGCCGGATAAGCCATCAGGCAGAGGCATGAAGATGAACGAAAGCCCTGTAAAAAAATATGCCGTTGCACACAACTTACCCATTCTTCAACCCGAAAAACTAAAGAACTCTCAGTTTTTGGAATGCTTAAAAAACTGGCAGGCTGATTTACAAATTGTGGTTGCGTTCCGTATGTTACCCGAAGCCGTTTGGAACATGCCGCCGATGGGAACCATCAATGTGCATGGCTCGCTCCTGCCCCATTACCGCGGCGCGGCGCCTATCAACTGGGCGATAATAAATGGTGAAAAACAAACCGGCGTTACTACGTTTAAACTGCAACACGAAATTGATACGGGCAATATTTTACTACAACAAACCATTGCCATCAGAGATGATGAAACCGCTGGTGAACTGCACGATGAAATGAAAGAAGTGGGCGCACAATTGTTGTTGAAAACAATACAGGGTCTTGCCGATGGCTCACTATCCGAAACGCCTCAATTAATTAGTAACAATAACCAATTAACCATACAACCAGCTCCTAAAATTGGCACTGAAACGGGCAAGATAGATTGTAACAAAACAGTGGATGAAGTGTACAATCTCATTCGCGGACTATCGCCTTATCCGACCGCGTTTACTTTTTTGCAAAACAAACTATTGAAGATTTACAACAGCCGCAAAGAATATTCATTCTCAGAAGAGAATAAAATTGGCCTGTATCAAACCGATGGCAAAACCTTTCTCAAATTCAGGTGCAGCAATGGTTTCATTCATGCAACGGATGTGCAATTAGAAGGAAAAAAGAGAATGTTGGTTGAAGATTTTTTGAGAGGCTATCGGATGTAAAAGTGTTGAACCACAAAGGCAGGAAGAACATAAAGGAGCACAAAGAAAATGAAAAGAAACTTCGTGAAACTTCATCACTTAGTGCCTTAGTGGTTCAAATTTAAAACGATTATTCATAATAACTCACCTTCAAATCAAACTTTTCATCGGTGATGCCCAATGCTGCTGCTGCTGCAGTACTAATGCGAAAGCTCAAGCCATCGTTTTGTTTCATATCACCTAAATTCCACAACACTTTTGCATACAATTCATTTTTGCCATTCTGAATTTTTACAATCGAACCCGTTGGCACATCATTCATCAGGATATAATATTTTTTATCTGCCCAGCCGCTTGCCGATTTAAACGTCATCGCCGCTCCTGTTTTGTTTTGCTCCTTTTTTTGACTCCCTTCTTTACCGTATTGTGTTGTAAAAAATCCTTCTTTTGGTGCTGCTACAGTACTGACTGAATAATTGGTATTCTTAGTTGTATTTGCACTGTTATCAACAGCAGGAGCAACCGTTGTTTTTGGTGTTGCTACTGGTGGCGCAGGCGTATTGTTTTGCTGCACTGGAGCTTCTGTAGCATTGCTTTCGGAAGGTATGTCTGTTACTGTATTGGTTGATGATGTTGCGCTGTTCTGTTGTGGTTGCGCTTTTGTATCGGCTTGCACTGGCGCAGGCTTTTCTTTCACAACAGGTGGTGTTTGCGGCGCGGCGCCTTCACTTATAATGAGCGTTTGCCCTACATGCGTTGTAGGTTTAGAAAGATGGTTTAACGCGATCAATTTTGCAACCGGAATATTATACATCTTACTTAGCCGGTACAGCGTTTCGCCTTTTTCTACTACGTGCGTTTTTGCAGTTGCATCGGCAGTTACAACCGGCGCAGATGTAGGCTGGGCGGGCTTTTGAGCCACCACCGTTCCACCGGCTGGTATTTTTATTTTATCGCCGGTGTTCAACTGGCTTTTTGCATTCATGCCATTCATGCGCATGATGTCTCCTACCGTTGTATGATACGCTTTTGCCAGCACGCTTAACGTTTCACCAGATGCAATGGTGTGCATACTATAAGCTGATTGTGCGTTTGTTTTTGCAGAAATAAAAAATAGAAAAAAAAGCAGCAGGAAGCCACGAATCACTCGTTTCATAACATCAGAAAATTTAAGTAAGTAGTCGGGCGTAAAATTAGCTTTTTAAAATTCTCCACTCTGTTGGATAATAATTATTGATACGGTTGGGCAAAACTTTCACCCATCCTAAATTCATTCCACAGAATAGAGCCAATTGCCACCCTTTTACTAACGAAGAAGTAGCGATGTCTATTTCTTTCTTCTGTAAAAATTGTATCGCCTGCTCTTTTGTAAACGCAATGCTCGGTAATGATGAAGCCACAATGTTACTCACTGCCAGCGCATGATGCGGAATGACATCTTTCCCTTTGATTTCACCCAACGCAATGCCTGCGCTTTTTATGTACAATGCCTTTTGCAATGAAGGAAGATATTGCTGTAACAAATGGGGCATTGCGATAAACAAATCTTTTTGTTTGATGAATGATAGTGAAGAAGGATTGTTGATCCAACCATTCCAAAATTCTGTTTCTTTTTTGCTGATGCCGGTTGATGAAATTGTTGGATAAGAATAAAAAGAACTGCCATCCTTTTTTATAAAGGCAGCAATAAAAAAACCTTCGCCCCGCACTTTATCCGGGTAAAACCGATAGCCGTAAGCTTTGTGTTTTGTTGATGAAGTTTGAACAATATTCCACTCTTCTTTCAATTCAATTTTTATAGATGATAATTCAAATGTATCCATCATCCAATCGAGTACATTTTCGTCCTCTTCGGGCGAATAAGAACAAGTGGAATAAATCAGCAATCCATCTTGTTGCAAACAAGGGTACGCATCAGCTACAATCCTTTGTTGGCGCATGCTGCAGAGGTTTATGGCTTCTTCGCTCCATTCGTTAACAGCATCTTTATCTTTCCTGAACAATCCGCTGCCGCTGCATGGCGCATCAACAAGCATCACATCAAAAAAGGAGTCCAATTTTTGAAAGTGTGCAGGATCATTGTTGGTAACAATTACATTCTCATTTCCCCATTTAGTTATGTTTTCCGATAAGATATTTGCACGGCTTTTAATTACTTCATTGGCTACTACTAAACCATCTTTAAAATAAGAACTCAACAATGTACTCTTTCCACCCGGTGCAGCGCACACATCCAGCACTTTTTGTTTTGCCCCTTTTTCTCCGATAGTTTGCCGTAGCACTTCCCACAGAAACATGCTGCTGGCTTCCTGCACATAATACAAACCGGCATGAAAAAGAGGATCGAATGTAAATGAAGGGCGCTCGCTTAAATAGTAAGCCAATGGGCACCAGGCAACTTTATTGCTGATGGGTAATTGGTAATTTTCAATTGAATCGTCCTGGTGAAAGGTTGCATATTTTATAGGCTGAAACCGAATGGAAATCGGTGCTGGCTCTTCATGCGCTTTGATAAATGCAGGCTCATTAAAACCGGGCGTTTGTTGTAATGATTGAATGAGGAGAGAAGGCAGTTGCGCTGACAATTTGAATTCAATTTATACTTGTGTTTCCAAAAGTACTATGACATTTTACCAACACATGAATTTCTTATGTGCTTTTCTATGTTTCTATGATTCTATGTGTTTCAAATCTTCATCATCCGTTTGCGAATACTATTAAACAATCAATAATTATCCTACACATCAATCCAACTTAAGCACCGCCAGAAACGCTTCCTGCGGCACTTCCACGTTACCAATTTGCCTCATGCGCTTCTTGCCTTCTTTTTGTTTTTCCAGCAATTTTCGTTTGCGGCTAATGTCACCGCCATAACATTTTGCCGTAACATCTTTTCGCATTGCGCTGATGTTTTCACGGGCAATTACTTTCGCACCAATGGCAGCTTGTATGGCAATTTGAAATTGCTGACGTGGCAACAATTCCTTTAATTTTTCGCAGAGCTTTCTTCCAAAATCCTGCGAGCGGCTTCTATGTATCAACGCACTTAATGCATCTACTTTTTCATTGTTCAATAAAATGTCCATTTTCACAATATCGCTGTCGCGGTAATCAATCGGCGTGTAATCAAAAGAAGCATAGCCGCGGGTTTGGCTTTTTAATTTATCGTAAAAATCAAACACAATTTCGGTAAGCGGCATTTCAAAAATCAATTCAACGCGTGTAGTGGTGAGATAGCTTTGATTTAATAAGATACCACGCTTGCCCAAACACAAAGTCATAATGTTGCCGATATAATCAGGAAGTGTAATAATCTGCGCGCGGATAAACGGTTCTTCCAACCTGTCAATTTTGGTAAGCTCAGGCATTTGCGCAGGATTGTTCACCACCAGTTTCTCTCCTCTTGTTGTATAGGCATGAAAGCTAACGTTGGGAACGGTAGTGATAACCGTTTGGTTAAACTCACGCTCCAAACGTTCCTGAATAATTTCCATGTGCAGTAAACCGAGGAAGCCGCAGCGAAAGCCGAAACCCAATGCCTGCGAGGTTTCCAGCTCGTAGGTTAGGGAAGCATCGTTCAGCTGCAGCTTATCCATGCAATCGCGCAGCTCTTCAAAATCTTCCGTAACAACGGGGAAGATACCGGCAAACACCATCGGCTTTACTTCTTCAAAACCATGAAGCATTTCGCCGGGTTGCGAAGCCAGCGTAATGGTATCGCCCACCTTTACTTCTTTTGCATTTTTTATTCCTGTTACAATGTAACCAACATCGCCGGCACTGATTTCACTTAAAGGTTGCAAGCCTAATTTTAAAACGCCTACTTCATCGGCAAAATACTCCTGACCAGTGGCAACAAACTTGATGCGTGCACCTTTTTTTAATGTTCCGTTGAACACGCGGAAATAAGCAATGATGCCACGAAAACTGTTGAAAACAGAATCGAATATTAAAGCCTGCAAAGGCGCATCTACGCTGCCTTCCGGCGGTGGAATGCGTTGAACAATGGCTTCTAAAATGGCTTCGATGCCAACGCCCGTTTTGCCGGAAGCAAGCAGAATATCATGTTCTTTTACACCAATCAAATCAATAATCTGGTCTTTTACTTCCGCAATCATCGCGCCTTCCATGTCAATCTTATTGACGATAGGAATGATCTCCAAATCATTATCAATAGCCAAGTATAAATTAGATATGGTTTGCGCCTGAATACCTTGTGTGGCATCTACCAACAGCAAAACGCCTTCACAAGCTGCAAGAGCACGGCTCACTTCATAACTAAAATCTACGTGGCCCGGCGTATCAATCAAATTAAAAGTATAAGTAGTGCCATTAAGCACATACTGCATTTGAATGGCGTGACTTTTTATGGTGATACCTTTTTCTCTTTCTAAGTCCATATCATCCAGCACCTGGTTCATCATATCGCGCTCACCTATGGTATGAGTGTGTTCCAGCAAGCGGTCGGCGAGTGTGCTTTTTCCGTGATCAATATGGGCAATGATGCAAAAATTTCGAATGTGCTTCATAAAGAGACAAAGATAGGAAAGCAGGGGCGAGATTGGCTTTGTATTGATGCAACAAAAGGATTATAATAATCATTTAGGGTTTTAAAATGTTGTAATTGATTTTTGTTTTTGCAGAATTTGTTTAGCAGAGTATAAACGTTTGTGTTTTTACTTTTGCCTTACTGTAAATTTATTATTCAGCAAGGCATTGTATTTGCCGCCATTCAAAACAACAAAAAATAAAGTTTGAAGGTTTCATCATTTATAATTTTTATTACCGCTCTTACATTTTTTTCTATCAATTGCTTTGCACAAAACGACAGCGGTACGCAACAGCACGTTCCCGCTTTTTTTTCCAATGATTCTCTTCATCAGATTGATTTACCTGATGTTTTAAAAAAATGGTTCAGAAAACAACCACAACCCAGGATAGATACGGCTGCAACACAACCCTCTCATGCGCACCTTTCTGTTATACCGGCGGCAGGTTATACATTACAAACCGGTTTTGCTGTTATTTTAAGCGGAGCATTTGCATTTTATAATGGCGATACAGAAGGCGATTATATTTCTACCGTTCTTGCCAGCTTTACTTACACGCAATACAAGCAATTTATTATTCCACTTACTTCCAACATCTGGTCGAAAGATAAAAATTACAACTTCCAGTCTGACTGGCGTTTTTTAAAATACCCATCTTTTACCTACGGCTTAGGAACAAGAAATAGTTTGTATGATGAAGACCGCATTGATTATTCGTACCTGCGGCTGCATCAAAACATTGCAAAAGCCATTGGTAAAAATTGGTATGCAGGCATTGGATTGGATGCCGATTTTTATGGCAACGTAAAAGAAATTTCACCCGACTCAACCAAAGAAACTGATTTTGAAAAATTCAATTCGGGCGGAAGTCAAAAAGCAATCGGTCCAACGTTTAACTTGCTTTTTGATTCAAGAAGAAATTCACTCAATCCTAATAACGGCAATTATTTTAATGTTGCTTACCGTCCGAAATTTACTTTTCTTGGCAGCGATAACAACTGGCAGTCCCTGCTGGTTGAATACAGGGCTTACAGAAGGTTTCCCTATCGTTCCACTAACAATGTACTTGCGTTGTGGAGTTATAACTGGTTTACGTTTGGTGGCAAGCCACCGTATTTGCTCCTTCCCAGCACCGGTTGGGATGCGTTTGCCAACACAGGCAGAGGTTATATTCAGGGAAGATTTCGTGGCAGCAATATGTTGTATTTAGAAGCTGAATATCGCTTTGGTATCACCTCAAACGGATTGTTTGGCGGAGTGGTATTTGCTAATGCAGAAACGTTTTCGAACGCGGCATCCACATTGGCAGGTAACGCTTCGCTTTCTACATTCGACCCCGTGAAACCTGCAGTGGGCTTAGGCTTACGCATCAAGATGAACAAATTTTCAAAAGCCAATTTGTGCATTGATTATGGGTGGGGAACCGGCGGTTCGCATGGCTTGTCGGTAAATTTGGGTGAAGTGTTTTAATTTTTTTGAACCACAAACCTGCCTGCCGGTAGGCAGGGGCACGAAGAACGCGAAGGTTCGCAAAGAATAGAAAAGACACTTCGTGTAACTTGATTACTTTGAGTCTTTGTGGTTCTCTATTCTTAAAATGCAAACCAATTTTTTGCATAAAAACAAAAGCTCTGATTGCTCAATCAATAACCCGTTGCGCCGTCGCGAACTTTTATTTTTTTCTTGTTGCTATTCTTTTTTTCATATTGCAACACTTCGGCTGGCTTATCAACTTTTTTTGCGGTGGTAGCTGTATCGCTGCCAGTTGTTCCTTTTGCAATGGCGCCTTTATTCAAAGGCGTTTGCAGTTTATCTAACACATACGTTTCGGTTTTGTATATAGCGCCGTTAGACGGGTCGTAATACGTCCAGGTTCCATTGCGATAGCTGGTTCCTTCCACTTTTACAATCTGCTGCGTAACTTTATTCGGGTCTTTTAAATCATACACATCAACAGTATCATACGGATATTCAGGGTTCACAGCTTTCCAGCTTTCCTGTCGTATCAAACCTGCCACATTGTAATATTGACTGATGCCGTTTTTATAGCCCCATTTGTAATTTTCAAGCGCAAGTAAATCGCCCTGCAAACTATAGGTGCGCCAAGTGCCTTCGCGTTTGCTATTGTTAAAAACACCTTCTTCTTCAAAGCCTTTTTCGCCCCGCAGATCAGGCGTATGAATCACCCATTTGCCTTGCTTCAATCCCCCGTTGTCGGTGCAGTCTAATGTATCGCCATGCACACCAATCATAAATGTTTTGCACTGGCTAAAGCCGTGGCACGCAACAAAAAGAAAGAGCAAGGCAAAGGTGTATTTCATCATAACAAAACAATTCTATTTCTTATCAACGAAATAGAGTAACCGATTATTTTTTATTCTGCCCTATTCTTCATCGCCCTCGTAATACGAAGCATCTTCGTTGTTGTAAACCGACAGCCATTGCTGCGCGGCCTCATCGCTCAAACATTCCACAATATCATAAATCTCATCGGTTTTTCTTACCCAATGCATTTCGGCGGTTTCGTTGTATTGAATGATGAAAAGGCAGTTATCGGTAATTACTTTTACCTGGAGTAAGGTAAGTTCGGCATTCCGTTCCAACTGCACTACATAATAACATTCTTTTTCTAAAAGCTCATACGAAAACATAATTCTTCCTTTCTTTCTATTTCAAAAAATAACTTCTCTTACAGCTTTTATATCGAGGTAGTAAATAAACCTTTTCAGGTGGCGGGAAGGCAAAAATATTCAATTTACAACTGTAAAAAAACATAAGAAAAGAGCATTTACTAACAGTTTTAGTATTTGGCAAAGCATTGTTGCAGAAGCATATTTGTAAATGCCTGAAATGTCGGCAAAAAGGAAAAGAAATTGAAACTGTTACGGTTTTATAAAGTTTGTTTTTGCGCTATTTTTTTGAGAAAAAAAGCGTTAAAAATTGGGGCAAAACCAAAAGGCAAAGCCTGATGCTTTGTCTAAAACAGGACGAAATCAAAAGATTTATGCGTACATATCTTCCATCAAAGCTGTTTCGGTGAGTTCTTCAGAAATCTGAAGGAGATGATTGCACAAAGGCTTTTCCAGACAATCTTTTACAAAGGAAAAAGAAAAAGACCTTGCCTTTTCGGTACTGGTTACAGAAGACGACAGCATGTAAACAATCAGGTTGCTTTTGACGTTTTCTGATAACGAATCTAATGTTTCCAATACTTTCCAACCCGATAGAAAAGGCATATTGATGTCTAAAAACAGAACTGTTTTCGCTTTGCTTTGCGATACATTGTTTTGTAAATAAGAAATGCCATCGGTTGCATTGGTAAAGCCGGTAATGCTGATGTTGAAGGGTTTAAAAA
Source organism: Ilyomonas sp. (assembly GCA_965277535.1). GTDB lineage: Bacteria > Bacteroidota > Bacteroidia > Chitinophagales > Chitinophagaceae > Ilyomonas. The sequence goes on from OZ255825.1 coordinate 1,411,431, forward strand.
TTTTTTTGATAGAAAGAGCACAGATAATGTTGTGGCAAGAGTCGTCGTCAATAATTACAAAATTGCTGAGTGGCTTTTGCATGATACTGGTTTTGATTTTGGATAAAAAAACATGTTAGTTGTGGATAAATTTGCTGCTTTGAAATATTGCAAAACAAAAATGTTGAAAACATTTCAAACCACAAGAGAGACAACACCAAAAACAGCTTAAATAATCATTAAATTTAAATTTAAAGTGTTGCTAATTGCTTACCAACACAAACACTATTACACAATTTCAGGATCGCCAACCAGGTATTGATTTGTGATGTAATGAAAGGCTTTTGCCGTAAACTTACCCGCACGTCCGTCTTCCCGAAGATAAGCGCCGCTTAAGTTTAAAAGCCGTTGAAATTCAATCACTTTAGGCAGGCTGCGGTTGGGCAGGTATTGAACTTCAGTTCCCAACTGTTGCAAATCGGCCAATCTTTTATTAAAATCATTCTTTATATATACCAATTGTTTTTCTGCCATGCGTCTTAGCAAGATAGCAGCACCGCATGTTTGGTTTTGCCCCTTTTTTTCCGATTCAAAATGATTACTGTAATGCCAGAGTTTTGAATAATTGGTATCATGCAATTCGTAATCGTTCCTTCCTATAACTTCAAGGTTGTGCAATATGCCTGGAATGCTCCAATCCGTCCATTTATGCCATTTGTAAAACAAAAAAACATCTTCGGCACTTTGCTCCCAGGTAAACGGCGGCCTGCCGCCTCTTGGGTATCCGGTAGGAATGCCGGTGGTTCTTCCATTTAATGAATCACCGTTATGAAGATGAACCTTAAAATCGCAGTTGCAAACGGTTGCATGTACAATAGCAGTAACGCACCAGGGAATGCTGTGTTTGTTTGAAACTGCATCGTAGCGGTCTTTTCCTTTTAGTATTTGTTTCAACAGTGCATCCACTTCTGCATATTTTTCTTCTTGAATAATGCAGGTATCAAACAGCCTTTGCAGCTTGCTTTTTGTTGCTGTTGTGTACGTGTTCAACATTAGGGGTTTGTTTTATATTTTTTGGCGAAAGATAACAATCGCACATCACTGAAATGTTTGTAGCATCGCTGCAAATTTAATTAATTACAAATCTTTCTGTTTGCCGGAGGGAATACGACAGGGCTAATAAAACAATCATCCTACAATCGTATACCTTTTGCTATACTTGCATGTAATTTGTTAGACACTGCCTTTACCACAATCAATTAAACTTATTCCTATGGATGCTGCTATTGAACAAAAAGTAAACACCTGGCTTAACGGAAACTATGACGAGCCAACCAAAGATGCCATCAAAAAATTACAACAAGAAAATCCTGATGAACTCACCGAATCGTTCTACCGCAATCTTGAATTTGGCACCGGCGGCTTGCGCGGGATTATGGGCGTTGGCACCAACCGCATGAACAAATATACAGTGGGCGTGGCTACGCAAGGCTTTGCCAATTATTTGAAGAAAACCTATGGCAGTACCGAAATAAAAGTTGCTATTGCGCACGACAGTCGCAACAACAGCCGCTTTTTTGCTGAAACCACTGCCAATGTATTTGCCGCCAATGGCGTTAAAGTGTTCCTCTTTGAAAACCTGCGTCCAACGCCAGAGCTGTCTTTTACCATCCGATTTTTAAAATGCCAGGCAGGTGTTATTTGCACCGCTTCTCATAACCCGAAAGAATACAACGGTTACAAAGCTTATTGGAGTGACGGCGGGCAATTGGTTCCTCCACACGATAAAAATGTAATTAAAGAAGTGGAAGCCATCGGCAGCGTTGATGATGTAAAATGGAGCGGCGGCGAAAGCAACATTACTATCATTGGCAAAGAGATAGATGAAGCTTACATTAACATGGTAAAAAGTCTTAGTGTAAACCCATTGGTGATAGAAAAAGAACACGATTTAAAAATTGTTTATACGCCTATTCATGGCAGCGGCATCATGCTGGTTCCGCAAACATTAAAAGCTTTTGGTTTTGATAATGTAACCATTGTAAAAGAACAGGAAAAGCCTGATGGCAATTTTCCAACGGTAAATTATCCTAATCCGGAAGAAAGCGAAGCTATGAGTCTTGCTTTGAAGAAAGCTGAAGAAATAAACGCCGATATTTTGCTTGGTACCGACCCCGATGCCGACCGTGTAGGCATTGGCGTAAAAGATAGACATGGAAAATGGACATTACTAAACGGCAACCAAACCGCCGTGCTTGCCTGCGCTTACATGATAGAAGCCCGCAAAGCGGCTGCTCTTGCGAAGCCTAATGATATGGTGATAAAAACCATTGTTACCACTGAATTGATTGACCAGATTGCTGTTCCAAACGGTGTGGCTTGTTACAACGTGCTCACCGGTTTTAAATGGATTGCCGAACTGATAAAAGAAAAAGAAGGAAAAGAAAATTATATCATTGGCGGAGAGGAAAGTTTTGGTATGATGGTGGGCGATCAGCTTCGCGATAAAGATGCGGTTTCAGCGGTTGCTTTTCTCTGCGAAATGACCGCTTATTTAAAGAACAAAGGCATGACTTTGTTTGATAAGCTCATTGAGCTGTATAGGCAATATGGCTTTTACTTAGAAAGCCTTATCAGCATAACCAAAAAAGGTATGCGCGGAGGGGAAGAAATTGCTGAAATGATGCAAGGTTATCGCGATAATCCGCCCAAAGAAATCAATGGCTCGCCCGTGTTGGAATTGCTGGATTACGAAGTGAGAAGGGGCAAAAATTTAATTACCGGCGAAGAATGGGACATTACGCTGCCAAAGAGCAATGTGTTGCAATTTAAACTGGCTGATGGCAGCAAAATATCAGCGCGTCCATCAGGCACAGAGCCAAAGATTAAATTCTATTTCAGCGTGCATACCATCCTCGAAAAAGAAGAGGAATATGAAGCAACACGCACGAAGTTGGAAGATAGAATTAAAGCCATTATTGCTGATATGAAATTGAAGTAAAAACAAAGGTTTGAACTACAAAGAAAAGAAGAACAGAAAGTTTGAGAAAGGGTAATAAAAGAAACGTTCTTTAAACATCCCTTCTTCGCATCTTTGTGGTTCAAACAAAGCATTTTAATGAGCCGATAAAACGAAAAAATTCAGGCAAAAACAAACCCGCATTTTGCAATGCGGGTTTGTTTTTATAAGTCTTAGATAACGCTTAACACCGTATCAACAATTAAGTTCACAACGCTGTCTCTGAACTGTTCGGCTTTTATTTCCGCAAGTCCGGCTTGCTCCAAAGCAGCCATTTGAACCAAATCTTTTTGTGCAGTAATGAGCAGTTCAAAATCATCAGTTGTCAAAGCGCCTTGCGCCAGCAACAACACCCATCGTTGCAGTTTGTCTTTCATACTGTCAAGCAGGCTTTGAGCATCTTTTTCCGCTTCGTTAATGTACGTTTTAAACGATGCTTTGGCAAGCGCAATTACGCCGTTTTCCAACTCAGTAAAAAGCTGTGTGAAATCAATAGCAGCCATAAAGAGGTAAGTTTATTTGTTTAAGAAAGAAGTAACAGAACCATCGCCCGCTTTTATTTTGTGCGATTCCAAATCGGCAATCAAATCAAAGCCTTCGGCGGCAAGCGGTTTGTATTCATCAATTAGCGTCTGGCTTTTGGTGCCGCTCTTTTTCCAGCTTGCGAGATAAGAACCGATAATGCCTTTTTGCGCAGTAGAATCTAACATCCTGCCCCACATTTTTACGGTAATGTCGTTGTTCGGGCGATGCTTTTCATACTCCATGGCTTTGCGAAGATTGAGCACCACGGCATCCACTTCTTTTGCGTGCGAAGAATAAGGCTCGGACGATTCATCCATCAAATTCAAAACATCAACTTTTAATGAAGTGGTTTGTGTGTAAGCCAACTGATCGTAAGTGGAAATGTAATGACCGCAACTACAAAAAACAATCGCAAGCAATGCTGCGATGAAGTTTGTTTTTGTGCAAAAAATTGATTTCATTGTGAGGTATGGTTTTTATTAATACAATAGTCGGAAGAAGAATGATTGGGCTAACAATTGAACCTTAAATTCTTTTAGAAGTTGTTTCAATTTTTTGAAAAGTCAGGAACCACAAAGCCCCAAAGAAATAAAGATATGCTAAGTATGTTTTATTGTTCTTCACGGTGCTTTGTGTTCTTACAATCTTTGTGATCCAAACAAAAATCAATACTCCATTTTCCGCAAAGCCGGTGCTTTTATCCAGGTAACAACCACCACAAGCAACGTCATGCAACCACCAAACACAACCGATGGAATTACACCCATTAGCTTTGCCATTACACCACTTTCAAACTGTCCCAATTCATTACTGCTATTGATAAACATAGAGTTTACGCTGGTTACACGACCTCGCATGGCGTCGGGCGTTTTTAGCTGTGTAATAGTGCCTCTTATCACTACACTAATTCCATCTAACATACCACTAATCATCAAAGCCAAAAAAGAAAGCCAGAACAATTTTGACAAACCAAAAATGATGATACAAACACCAAAGCCTGCCACTGCATACATGAGAGAGTAACCTTGTTTTCTTTTTAATGGAAAGAAGGTGAGCCATATCACAATTAAGATAGAACCAAAATCGGAAGCGGCATTTAGAAAGCCAAACCCTTCGGCACCAATGTGCAGGATATCTCTTGCAAAAACCGGCACCATTGCCACCGCACCACCAAACAAAACGGCAAACAAATCGAGCGAAATGGCACCCAACAATTCTTTTGTTTTAAAAACAAATGATAGTCCTTCACGAACACTATCCCATGTCCGTCTTTCCCCACGTTCGTTGGCAGGAGATTTTTTCTTGATTAATGAAATGGAAAGCAGAGCAAACACCAACAAGGTACAGACAACAATGAGCGTTCCTGAAATGCCTAAATGGGCAATTAATAAACCTCCTACAGCATGACCTGTTACAGAAGCAGATAAATAAGTTCCCTGGTTCCAGGTAATGGCGTTTGGCAACATATGGCGAGGTACAATGTTAGCCACCAAAACATTAAAAGTCGGTCCCGAAAACGAACGCACAATGCCGGTACAAAACACAACCGTGTATATGATTTTTGCAATGCTATCGTTGCTTATGTAACTGTGCGTTTTGCTGGTTGATAATAAGAAAAAAACAACCGCTGCCACTGCGTACAAAGCAATGCAAATGAGCATCAGTTTTCGCTTCTCACTGATGTCTATCACATGCCCGGCATACAATGCCAAACCCACGGCAGGTATCACTTCTGATAAGCCAAGCAAACCAATGGCAAACGGGTCGTTGGTTAAATTGTAAATCCACCAGCCCAGCACCGTTGTCAGCATTCGGATTCCCACGGTAAAAGTAAACCGGCTGGCGAGCAAGCTGCGGTATTCGCCAATACTTATTGCCGCAAAAGGATTGTTGTTTTTGGTAGTGATATTACTGTCTGCTTCTGCCATTCTATTATTTTCAAATCAATAAAACCTGTTAGGATAACATTACGAACTGTTGATTTTCAAAAGGGATTTGCAATGCATCAATAATGGCTTGCAGATGCGCTTCATTGCTTAAAAAATCTGCATTATCAGCTTCTACAAAAATGGTTTTGATCTTGTTTTGTTTTATGTAGTTACTGTAAGTATCCTGTATGCTTTGCAAATAAGAATCGGGTATTTTTTGCTCGTAGCTTCTGTTGCGCTTTTTGATGTTGCGCTGCAAACGTGCAATGGAGCTGTGCAGGTAAATAATCACATCAGGAAACACCAGTTGCTGCTGCATAACATCAAACAGCTTTTGAAACAATTTAAATTCTTCTTCAGGCAAATTAATACGGGCAAACAAGAGGCATTTGGTAAACAAATAATCCGATACTGTAATGCTCTGAAACAAGTCGGTTTTAAACAAAGTATCTTTTAACTGCTTAAAGCGTTCCGCCATAAAAAACAATTCCAGCGGAAAAGCATATTGCTTTGGATTGTCGTAAAACTTAGGCAGGAAAGGATTGTCGGCAAACTCTTCCAGAATCAATCTTGCATTCAATTGTTTTGCCAGCAGGTGCGCCAGCGTTGTTTTTCCGGCTCCTATGTTCCCTTCGATGGTAATAAATCGGTGTTGCATGTGAGAGGGTCAAAAGTAGGATTTTGTAAGCTTTAAGTTGTAAGTTTTAGCTACAAGCTTTGAGCTTCGGGCTATGAGTAATTTGATATACATAAATGTTTGTTTTTGCCTTTATTTCTTACTTGTGGCCTGCAGCTTGCCTTGTAGCCTAATGCTCAAAGCCCACAACTCATAGCCTCTCTTTGCCATTTGCTCTCTTCCATCTACTTTTGCTGCCTGAAAAACAAATACGATTGCTTGGCTAACAAAAGAATGGCAATCTTTACAAATTAAAAAATCAATCCATTTATGGCATACGATGTCGTAGTTCTGGGCAGCGGGCCGGGCGGTTATCCGGCAGCTATCCGTGCCTCTCAGTTGGGTTTTAAAGTTGCAATTATTGAAAAGGAAAGTTTGGGCGGCATTTGTTTAAACTGGGGATGTATTCCTACTAAAGCCCTGATAAAAAGTGCGAATGTATATGACTATGCTAAACATGCTGCTGCTTATGGCATTAATGTGCCAAATGCTTCACCCGATTTTGGCGGCGTTATCAAACGCAGTCGTGGCGTGGCAGATAAAATGAACAAAGGCGTTGCCTTCCTCATGAAGAAGAATAAAATTGATGTCATCATGGGGTACGGCACTTTGGCTGACAAAGGCAAAATATCGGTAAAAACAAACGATGGCAAAGAACAGATCGTTGAAGGAAAATACATCATCATTGCCACGGGTGGCAGAAGCCGTGAGTTGCCCAACTTAAAACAGGATGGTAAAAAAGTAGTGGGGTATCGCGAAGCGATGGTGTTGCCTGAACAGCCAAAGAGCATGATCATTGTAGGCAGCGGCGCCATAGGTGTTGAGTTTGCTTATGTTTATAATTCGATGGGAACGAAAGTTACCATTGTTGAGTTTTTGCCGCGCGTTGTACCGGTTGAAGATGAAGAGGTTTCAAAAGAATTAGAAAAGCAATTTAAAAAGCAAGGCATTGAAATTATGACGGGCTCAATCGTTGAGTCGGTTGATACATCGGGCAATGGAGTAAAAGCACAGGTAAAAAAGCCTGATGGCAGTACGGTAACGCTCGAAGCCGACATTGTATTGAGTGCTGTTGGCGTGGTAGCAAACGTTGAAAACATTGGCCTGGAAGCGTTAGGCATCAAAACGGAGAGAGGCAAAATTGTAGTTGATAAATATGGTCAAACCAGTGTGCCGGGCTTTTTCTCCATTGGCGATTGCACGCCCAACCAGGCATTGGCGCACAAAGCCACCAAGGAAGGTATTAATGCTGCCGAATACATTGGTTATTTAGAAAAGAAAAATCCACATCAGCCGGAAGCAATGGATTATGCCAACATTCCTGGCTGTACCTATTGCACGCCCGAAATTGCATCGGTAGGTTATACCGAAAAAGGTGCAAAAGAAGCAGGCTATGAAGTTAAAGTAGGTAAGTTTCCGTTTATGGCAAGTGGCAAAGCAACGGCAGCCGGCGCTACTGATGGTTTTGTAAAAATGATCTATGATGCGAAGTATGGTGAACTGCTCGGTGCGCACATGATTGGTGCTAACGTTACGGAAATGATTGCTGAAATTTCGGTTGCGCGCAAGTTGGAAACCACAGCGCATGAGATATTGAATGCTATACATCCGCACCCAACCATGAGCGAAGCGGTGAAAGAAGCCACCGCAGTAGCTTACGGTGAAGCGACAGATATTTAAGAAATCGAAGCAAAAACAAAAGAGCCGCAGAGAAGATATTTGTCTTTTTGCGGCTCTTTTGTTTTTGCATTGGATAGCTGAACAGGCAGATGAATAAAATTTTACTACTGCTTTTTATTTAAACACACTATGGTTACACTTTATATACATTTTTAACCTTGCCTTTAAATGTTATCAATTGTTGTTTGTTTTAGCTAATTTTAAATTTCTACTGCTGAGAAATTATGGTAGTAGGATTATCAAAACTTTTCCTTGCCAAATCTACAATCATGAGAAAAAGCCTCGTATGCTTAGCTGTCATTTCCTGCTTTTCATCAAACATAAAAAGTCAATCAAACAATGCCGCTTTTACAAACATCGTAAACAAGCTCACCTCATTTTCTTCTACTCATAAAATTGAAAAAGCGTATCTGCAATTTGATAAACCCTATTATGCGGCAGGTGATACCCTATATTTCAAAGCGTATGTAACCGCAGGTGAACGGCATCAGCTCACAGATATCAGCGGGGCTTTGCATGTTGATTTCATTAATCCAAAAAATGAAATTGAGCAATCAATACCCTTGCAAATTGATAGCGGAATATGTTGGGGCGATTTTGTTTTGCCCGATTCTTTGCCAGCCGGAAATTATAGAATCAGAGCTTACACACAATGGATGCGCAACAGAGGAGAAACCGATTTTTTTGAACGGAATATTGCGATTGGTTCATTAAAAAAAGATGATAGAGACAGTTTGGCAAAGCAAGATATGCCAACAACAAAAAGCAAAGCCGATCTTCAATTCTTTCCCGAAGGAGGCAACTTTGTAGTTGACATCCCAACGAAAATAGCTTTTAAAGCGGTTGCTTCAAACGGCTTATCTGTTAACGTAAAAGGAGTTGTTGTTGACAAACAAAACAAAGAGTTAGGCACATTTGCTTCAACGCACGCAGGCATGGGTTATTTTGTTCTAACGCCAACCGAAGGCAACAGTTACAAAGCCAAAGTAAGTTTTGGTGATGGAACGCAAAGTACCGTTGATTTGCCAACTCCAATTTCTGCTGGCGCAAGTCTGATGGTTACCAATAATTCTGATGCAAAAACGTCTATCACGATAATAGCAAATAACGCTTATTATCACGCCAATCAAAATAAAGATTTGTTTTTGCTCATTTATTCAGGCGGAACTGCCATTACCGCTCCTTTTACCTTAGATGCGAATGTCATTTCTCTCAACATTGCGAAGGAGCAACTTCATACCGGCGTTGCCCGGGTTACGTTGTTTTCAAGTGGCGGAGAACCTTTGTGCGAACGTCTGTTTTTTGTTCAAAAACATGATGAGCTTACCCTGCACATTGATTCAGGTAAAACAGAATACAACAAAAGAGAAAAAGTAAGTTTATTACTGAATGCAAAAGATGCAAGAGGAACCAATGCTGCAGGACATTTTTCTATTTCAGTGGTTGATGAAAACATAGTGCCTGAAGGCGAAAGCGATGCAAAAACAATCCTCACTCATTTGTTGCTTACATCAGAACTTACAGGAAATATAGAGCAACCGAATTATTACTTTACTGATACAAGCCAAAGTGCAAGCAACAATTTGGATGTACTGATGTTGACACAAGGTTATCGTGGTTTTAAATGGAAACAAGTGCTTGATAGCAGTCGTGTTTCCTTCGCCTATCTTCCTGAAAAAGGCTTCGACATTAGTGGTATGATTACTACTTTATCTGGCAAGCCTTTGGAAAATGCTTCGGTGAACCTGTTACCCGCAGATGGGGGATTTGCTTTAAGCAGAACAACCGATGACAAAGGTGTGTTTCATTTTTCAAACCTTGTTTTTACAGATACTTTTCATGTTATTTTAAATGCGGCTAATGAAAAAGGACGTAACTCAACCAGGATAACTTGTTTTACACAAAAATCCCAACCTCCAATATCATTAAATCAATGGCACAATTTACCGACGCTTACCGACACAGCAGGTATGCAGGCGTATCTTAAAAACACAAAAAGTTACAGGAGTGTAAGCATTAATTATAGTGATGGTAAATCTCCTTTTTTAAAACCAATAACGGTAAAAACAATCAAAAAGGACGACCAGTATCGAACCTCAAGTTTAGCCGGTGCCGGACATGCCGACCAGGTAATGCATGCCGAAGAAATTGAACAGATAGGCGGACAATTATCAACCAGTTTGAATGGAAGACTGCGTGGGGTTGGATTTACACTTAACGGCAAACCTTACCTGCGAGGTATTGCTGCTGGTTTTATGCAAGTAATAATAGATGGAGCAGAGATTCCCATGGATAGCTTATCGCCTTTTAATATTAACGACATTCCTTCATCACAGGTAGAAACGATTGAAGTGCTCAAATATACCAGCGCAAGTATCTATGGTATGAATGGTGGCACTGGCGTTTTAATTATTACAACGAAACAAGGTGGACAAAGATTTGATAGTATTGCTTCGGTTGGAGTTTTAAATATTGCTCCGGTTGGTTTTTATAAGGCAAGAACTTTCTATTCGCCCAAATACAATCCTAAAAACGTCCATTCAAAACAGCCCGATTTACGCTCTACCATTTATTGGAATCCTGAAATAAAAACGGATGACAATGGCAATGCTTTCATTGATTATTACAATGCTGATAACACCGGAACCTATAAGATAATCATTGAAGGAATTGATAACAAAGGCAACCTCGGCAGGCAAGTGTACAGATACACGGTGCGATGATTTGTTTTTGTGCTTTTTTCTCTCACGAAGTATGATCGCTAACAATGTACCACTTGCCGTTTATCTTTTGAAACAACAAGTCAAAATGCCCGCTCGGCGTGTCTCTTTCCCGTATCAATGTAAATTTTCCCACCACAAAAAAGTAATCGGGCGATACCTGTTTTACTTTGATTAAATCAAACGAAAGAACACCCATCGCAGCTTTGTTTGGATAGCTTTTTTTATAGTGCGCCAGGGTGCTGTCCCAGCCATAAGTAATGCCTTTGCTGCCGATGAACATAATGGAATCTGTCTTCGCATATCCCTGCATAAACGCATCTATATCACCTCCGTTCCAGGCAACAGTTTGCGCCGTTAACACATCGCGTACTTTTTGCTCATCTGAAATGAGCTGTGCTTTTGATGCAAAACAAACGGCTATCAGCAAACATGCGGTTATCAGTAGCTTTTGTTTCATGGCTTTTTTTGATAAAAATAAAAATATAAGGTTATATGGCAGATAGTGTAATCACAATCGTCAGCAATTTTTACATCAGCCCATTTAACTCATACCGGTTTTGTGGTTTTTTTATAAAAAAGATACGAGTAAATAAAAGGAACAATAGCAAGAATGATTGTAAACGATATAAACACAACAAAAGTGAGTTGACTACTCAACAAAAGACTAAATATTACAATTAAAAGTCCTCCGGCAAACCACAGCTTACCGGCTACCTTATGCGTTTCTTTCCAGTTGGTTTCGTTTTCAAGTGCCCAGGGCGTTCTGATTCCAATGAAATAATTGGGTGGAATCGTTTTAAAATAGTTTCCAAGGATGAAGTACATAATACCAATCACAATAATAAACGTATTTTGGCTTACTAATGTTTGCGTTTTTACTGAATACAAAATACACATTGCCAATAACGACATCAATGTAGTAAGCAAAAATTTCAGGTGCTGCAGCTTACTTCCCATTTTGCTCAACTTAGCCTTTAGGTCAATAGTAGGAACAATTTGTAAAATGATATAAACAAGGCAAGGGAATAGCAATATTATTAAAAACAAAATTGCTTTACTGCCATACCCATCTACTTCCTCTTTTGTGTTCCAGTGGATAGGAACTGCTGAGGGTAAAGATTGCCAGATAAAAAGAAGGTAAACTGTTGGCAGCAAGGCAATTAGAATGATTGGCAATTCCTTTTTCAATGTTGTATTCATAAATAGCAATTTATTTTTTTAATTGTAAAATCCAGCTTAACAAGTCATCCAATATTGTGGTGTTTAAAGAATAAAAAACAAACTGTCCTTTTTTTTCAGATGTTATCAAACCTGCATGTTTCAATAATTCCAAATGATGCGAAATGCTGGGTTTTGAAATATTGAAGCGGTCTGCAATGTCTCCTGCCGACATGTCTTTTTCTTTTAACAAGTCCAAAATCTGTCTTCTTGTTTCATCATTCAAAGCTTTGAAAAGAGTATTCAATGTTTATTTATAGATATTTAGACAAATATCTAAATATTATTTTAAATAGAAACTTTTTTTGCTGACGTAACCTGCCAAGCAATAAACATAGCCAATCGCGCAATAAATCAGTTGTAAGTTAACCACTAACATGTTCAGGGAAAAGGATACAAAACCCATATTCCCAATTTCAATTATGTTCGCAGTTGAGAAAATTGAAAAGGCGTGCGTTTAACAACTCTCGAAATCAAAGGCTTTAAAAGCTTTGCCGATAAAACGATAGTAAATTTTGATGAAGGCATCACCGGCATCATTGGTCCGAACGGTTGTGGCAAAAGCAATATTATAGATAGCATTCGCTGGGTCATCGGCGAACAAAAAATATCTGCTCTGCGTAGCGAAAATTTAGAAGCACTCGTGTTCAACGGCAGCAAAACCCGCAGTGCCAGCGGGCTTGCCGAAGTAAGCCTTACATTTGAAAATAACAAGCAATTATTGCCTACCGAATTTACTACCGTTACTGTTACACGCCGCTTCTTTAAAAACGGCGAAAGTGAGTATCGGCTGAATGATGTAAGCTGCCGGTTGAAGGACATTCACAACCTGTTTATGGATACCGGGGTAAGCACGGACAGCTATGCTATCATTGAATTGGGTATGGTGGACGACATCATCAAAGACAAGGAAGCCAGTCGCCGCCGGATGCTGGAACAAGCTGCCGGCATCACCATTTATAAAACCAGAAAAAAAGAGGCAAAAGCAAAGCTGGAAGCCACTGAAGGCGACATCAACCGCATTGAAGATTTATTGTTCGAAATCAACAATCAACTCAAAACATTAGAAAGCCAGGCGAAGAAGGCAGAGAAATATTTCGACATTAAAAAAGAATACAAAGAAGTTTCGATTGAGCTTGCCAAAGCTTCGTTAACCGGTTTTGGAGATACTTACAAAGAGCTGCACGAACGGCAGGAAGAAGAGATAGCAAAGCGTGAACAATTAGAGAAAGACATCCTTTCAGAAGAAAAGGCTTTAGAAGAAAGTAAAGCCGCCTTTGCCGATAAAGAAGCGCTTTTGCAAACGATGCAACAGGAATACAATGCGTTGCTGCAACAACTTCGTGCAAAGGAGGCCGAAAGAAATCTGGCAAAACAAAAACTACATTATCAATTAGAAAAAGAAGGGGGCATCAAAGAGTTTTTATCCAATGCCCATCAGCAAGCCGAAGCCTTACAACTTTCAATAGAAAAAGGGGGCGAGCGTGTGCAGGAAGAAGAAGACGAAGTATATCAATTGCAGCAGCGTGTTCATCTTGCTAAAATAGAAAGTGATGAAAAGAGAACCGCATGGGATGAGAGGAGAAAAAGCACCGATGCTTTACGAATCCGTTTTCAACAGTTACAAAAAGAACAATTTGCAGCAGAAAAAAAAGTAGCCGTTGCTGATACAGGTATCCTCAATTTGCAACGCAGCCACACACAGCTTACCGATGAACAGCATGGCCGCACCATGCAGCTAAACAACCTGCAAAATGAGTTGGAAAACAAGCAAGAATTACTCGAAGAAAAACGGCAGTTTTTACAGCAATTGCAAAACGAACATGAGCAAATAAAAACGTCCATTGCTGAGGCGCAAAGGAGCTTGGAAGAACTCAAAACTCAACTATCAAAAGAGGTGCGAATTTTGGATGCAAAGCGCAATGAACACGATTTGTTGAGGAGCTTAGTTGATAGTATGGAAGGCTATCCCGAAAGCGTAAAGTTTTTGCACAAAAACAAAAGCTGGAACCATCAATCGCCTATTCTTTCTGATGTAATTTATGTGGCGGAAGAATATCGTGCTGCGGTTGAAAATTTGCTCGAACCTTATTTGAATTATTACGTTGTAAATACGCCTGAAGAAGCGGTGCAGGCGGTTCACCTTTTGGAGCAAAACAAAAAAGGAAAAGCAAAGTTTTTTATTCTGAACCAGTTGAATGATTCACGACCACACGATGTAACGACGCCTGAAAATACAGTTGCTGCATTGGATGTGATTGAAGCCGATGAACCTTACACGAAGCTCACCGAATACTTGTTGGGCAATGTATTCATTACCGATAAAGAAGATGCGATAACCAACGATGGGGCTGTGTTGCTTCATAAAAGCGGCAAGTTTGTGTCAGGTGCTTATACATTATCTGGGGGCAGCGTAGGTTTATTTGAAGGAAAGAAAATTGGTCGTGCAAAAAATTTGGAAAAGCTGCATGAAGACATCGTGTTGCAAGAGGCGATTGCGCAAGCCACGCAGAAAGAAATGAAAGGCTTGCAACAGGAAATTATTTCGCTTCAACAACAGCTTAAAGACGCTGAAATCAGAAACGTTCAGAACGAAATCAACGGCTTAAACAATGCGCTTTTTATCAACAAAAACAAAATAGAAACCCTGCATTCAGCGCAGCAACAAAGCGGGCAACGATTGAATGATATTGACATTCGTTTGCAAAACGAACAGGAAGAAATAAAAAGGGCAAAAGAAAACCTTCACCACTTGAATGAGGGCTTGCAGCAAACGGTAACCGAAATGGAAGGGGCTGAAAAAAGCAGCAAAGGAGCCGAAGAAGAATACCGGAGTGTAGCAGCTCATTACAACGAATTGAACCTGCAAATGATGCGGCAGCAAAGCAAATTGCAAACTGCCAAGCAGGAGCTTTCTTACAAGCAAAATCAGTTAACGCAGTTAGGGGCGCAAATTGAGAGCAATACCAAACAGTTATCCGAATCGTCGTTGTTGATAGAAGAAAGCAGTGCAGCGATACAGGAAACCGAAACGTTGTTGCAACAATTGCAGCATCAGAAAAGCGAATCTGAACAAAAAGTAAATGCTTCCAATAAAGAATACTACGGCATTCGCAACGCGTTGGGTGAAAGAGAAAGTGCGCTTCGCTCAAAAACAAAAAGTCGTGAATTCGCAGATCAAATTATAAATGAGATTAAAGACAAATTAAACGAATTGAAGCTACAGCTTGCCGGAATGAAAGAGCGATTGCAGGTTGAGTTTAAAATTGTTTTGGATGATATTCTTGACCAGCCAAGAACAACAACGATTTCGCTGCCCGATTTGCAGGCATCGAGCGATAAAATGAAGAAGCGGTTAGAGAACATTGGCGAAGTAAATCCAACCGCCATTGAAGCGTTTACAGAAATGAAAAAGCGGTATGAATTTATCCTCGAACAAAAGAACGATTTGGTAACGGCGAAAAAGAGCTTGCTGCAAACCATTGATGAAGTGGAAGCGAGCGCCAACCAGCAGTTTTTGGAAACGTTCAATAAAGTGCGCGACAATTTCCAGCGTGTGTTTAAAGCTCTTTTTACCGAAGAAGATACGGCTGATTTGATTTTGGAAAACCCCGACAATTTAGCTGAAACCAGCATTGATATTGTGGCAAAACCAAAAGGCAAACGACCTTCTTCCATTACACAATTGAGCGGTGGTGAAAAAACATTAACTGCAACCGCGCTTTTATTTGCTATTTACTTAATTAAGCCTGCACCGTTTTGTATATTGGATGAAGTGGATGCGCCGCTGGACGATGCCAACGTGGGCAAGTTTACCAACATGATTAAACAGTTTAGTGATAACTCGCAGTTCATCATTGTTACGCACAACAAAACCACCATGAGTACGGTGGATGTAATTTATGGCGTAACGATGCAGGAGCCGGGCGTAAGCAAATTGGTGCCGGTTGATTTTAGAAATTTGAATTGACGTGATAAGAAACGTAGTGATATTGTTTTTGGTGATTTATCCGCTGTATGTTTTGTTTACCCGCGAGCCGGATTATTTTGATGGCGAAATGTATCGTGCTACCATTCATTTTATGTACGATTCTGCAAAGCAAAGCCAAATTCCTTTTGCGGTTTATTCTATTGAACATCAAACTTATTCCATTCCTGCAGGTTATGTGTTTCGCCGTTTGGATGAAGGCGAAAAAGTACCCATTATTTATGAAGCGGCAGCACCCGCAAAGGCAAGCCTGTGTTCTGCTTGGGGTTATTGGATTCGATGGAAAGAACTGCTTTCTTTTTTAGCCATCTTCTTTTTCTTTTACCTTATTTCTGTAACCATTACCAGCAACCCAACACCCGAAACCTTGTTAGAAGAACTGGAAAACAATGGCCCCAAACCGCGAAAGCGGAAATACGATTGAATAAGGTTAATAACCACAGAGACACAAAGAACACGGAGTTACACAAAGAGCTTAGTTTCAAACAAAATTCTTACTCTGTGCTGTTCTGTGTTCTCTCTGCCTATGTGGTTCAAAACAAAAAGCGCCCCGCAATAACTGCGAAGCGCCTGTTCTTAACCCCTGCTGCAAAAAGGTGTATAATTAAAAATCAATTTACATTCACAACATATATACGATAGCAGTGGAGAATAAAGGTTTAACGACAGAGGAAAAATTTTTTATTTTTAGATTGTTTTAACAAAGATTGTTTCAATTGCTGATTCGTGATTTATGAAGCAGTGCTTCTATCAACACAAAATCAACATGGATTGAAAATGCAATCACCCAATCATTAAAATAAATACATCGCAGATTTAGTTGGCTAAAAGTTTTGTTGTTACATAAAGCAACATTCTTTGGTGTATGCAGCTTTTGGTTTGCGAATGATTCAAAGCGGTGTAACCATCGCAAACCAGCACCTAAAGTGTTGGTTGATTCAATGTAATTGACAAGTTGTATAAGTGAACTGAACGCATCTTCAGTATAGTTAATCTGCATTGTAATAACTGCCGATTATTTCATGTGCATTTGTCATCGAAATCATTTTACCGTTACGACTATTAGTAATCAGCTTTACTAATTGTTCTTCTGTAAGAGGTTTACCAGGAAGCAAAAAATTACCTCCATTTTCATCTACCAATGACAATTTGAGATTATTGCTTTTAGCAAATGCAAGCAGTTTATTCACATCGTCTTGATCTGTTTCTTCCAATTGTAATAACATACAGTAAAATTACAAAGTTTTGCAACTCACACCTGCGAACTATTGGAAATATACCTCACCAAACTGCGCTTGGCAACCGGCAGCAATGTTTCTTCTACCGGAAGGTTAATGTTGGCTTCAATGGCGTATGTTGCAGGGTTGGGCAGTTGCGCACGGCTTCTCACCAACTCTGTTTTTATATTCTCAAACGTATTGGCAATGCTGCGATACCAGCTATCAACAAATTCAGTACGGATGCTACGGAACTTTTGATCATGCTTTTCATAAATGCTTAGGCGAAACTGATAAACACGCGTTGGCAAGGCTGAATGAGATAAGAAAAAATAACCTTCATTTTGTTCTAAGGGAATAATGCCAACCGGCGAAATGATTAAGCCGTATTCAATTTGTTCGTACAACTCAGTGCCGTTGCTAATGGTAGTGCGCATTTCTTTGGTTGCATAATGAATGATTTCTTCTAGTTGCGCCATCACGTCGTCATCTTCCATCATTTGTTCATACAAAACCTGAAGCTTCTGCAATTGAATGCCGCTAAGCTTTTTAGGAAATTGTTCCTGCAGAAACTTTTTGTTTTCGCGGAAAGTAAGAAGGTTGTTGTAATGAAAAATAATATCTGCCAACTGCGGATATAGCTTGCGCTCATCAAAGTATTTATTCACTTCCTGCAGATAGGCCAGCAGGGTATATTTTTTCAATTCAAAATCAATGTAGCCATCCGCAAACCATGTTTCTGATAACTGCTTCATAAGCCTTTTGTTTTTGGATTGTCAAAATACAAAAAAGTTGAACCGAAAAAGTTGTACCACATTAGAATATAATTAAAAAATAACGCAAACAACAATGCGCATATTGTAAAGTGAAACTATGAAGATATGTGTACATTTAATTGTTTTACTTCACCTTTATTATACAACAACAACGATATTATCATTACACTTGAAAGAAGAAATATATGAATGCCATTTCTTTTTCCAAAATCCGCATTGCGCCTACACCAAGCGGTTACCTGCACATAGGCAATGCGATTTCGTTTATCATCACTGCTTTTCTTGTAAAAGAGGCAAAAGCAAAACTTCTATTGCGCATTGATGATTTGGACAGAGAACGCACGCAAAAAAGATATGTGGAAGATATTTTTGAAACGCTGCATTTTTTAGGAATCCAATGGGACGAAGGACCGAAGGATTACGATGAATACGAACGAACCTATTCGCAGGTTCATCGGATGCACTTGTATGAAAGAGCTTTGGAGCAATTGAGAAACGAAAACAAAGTGTACGCGTGTACCTGCTCACGATTGCAGGCCGCTTCTGCACAAGTTTGTTTTTGCCCAAAAAACAATGTATCATTAGACACTCCAAATGTAAGCTGGCGCTTGATTACAGATAGTTCGCAACTACTCACCATAAAAGGGGTAAAAACAAAAGTGAATGCCACATTGCCTTTATCCATGCAAAATTTTATAGTAAGAAAGAAGAATGAGCTTCCGTCTTATCAACTTACATCATTAATAGATGATGAGTTCTTTGGTATGGATGCGATTGTAAGAGGCGAAGACCTTTGGGATTCTACATTGGCGCAGCAATACCTTGCCTTGCAATTAGGCAAGCCTTTTTTTAAAGATGTTCTTTTTTATCATCATCCCCTTTTGATGGAAAAGGATGGAGCGCATAAATTATCAAAGTCGGCAGGTGCTTATTCCATCAAGCATTTGCGAGCAGAAGGAAAGACGAAGGAGCATGTGTTGGGGATGATTGAACAGCACATGGAGAAGTTTGGGATAGAGGGATGTTCAGTAGTGTAACAGTTTTATTGTAAGCTTTATGAATGGTAACCATGAAGTTTAAAATCTCTGCAAAAACAAACGAAGTTGCAAACTTGGTATAGTAAGGAATGAATGGTAGCTGAAAGCTATTTCAGCAGTTCAGCGTAGATATAATCTACGCTGAACCGGGGGTACCGCTTTATTGTTGGTAATAAGCTACGACGAGTAAGGAGTTGAGAATAATTAATTTATGCGCACATCTGTTCATTGCGCTTTGATCTGCCTTTTGTGGTACTGAGGTGAATAGGTTTTGCGTGTTGATGGATTGGTTGTAACTGTGTGTAATTTGGGTTGAAAAGAAATTGATTGCAAATCGGGAGATTTGCAGACGAGGCGACGTAGTCGGGAAACTATGCCAAGCGGGGAGAACGGAATTTACCTGGAAAGAAAATTATTTGAAATACGCATACCTTGTTCATCATCCAATACTTTTTTCATCACTTTCTTTAATCTTACCGGAAGTATTTTTATTTCTTCTTCCGTTAGCGGTTGTACAATTTCTATAAATTCATCTTCTTCATTATAGTAACCAAAATACAAATCGTAATAGTCATTCAGGTGCAGGCGCAATGATATCTCTTTATCTTCCTCATATTGATGGGAAGTAATGATTGACCATTGGTCTTGTTCTAAAAAATCAAAATGTATTTCAACAGGATCGTTAGTCAATACTTCGGTTATTAATTTTTCAATTACATCAGCCGAATGGTTTTTTATTAATTCTTCAAATGTCATAATCAGGTTTCCTAAATAAAATATAATTGAAGATAGCGTATTCTTAAGGAAGGGGTGAGATGCTTGTGACTGATTTCTTCTTCGCAATGTCTCCGCCTCGGGACATTGCGGTCTCACACTTTCATTTCTTACCCTCTTTCCGTTCCGTATTATTCAACCCTTTTTGCAGTTCCTCCATCACTACTATTTTTCTTTGTTCTTCCAGCTGCTTCACAAGATCATACGCCATAAATCGCTTACCATTGGCAACAATTGTATTGATGGATTTACTCTTATTTCTAAATGCAATCAAGGCATGTACATGATTCGGCATAATCACATATCCAATGATATAATGACCTTCGGCTTTCAGATAATCAAACCACTTATATAACACATCATATCCATTGCAGATATGGAATAGCGGCAGCCAGTTGGCGCAGGTAAATGTGATGAAATAAACACCATCTTTGTAAGTAATCTCTTTCCGAACGGGCATAAAGGCAAAGTAAGCGCAATTCGGAATTTATTGATAATAGGAAACCGCAATGTCCCGGGGCGGAGACCTTGCGGAGAAGAGATTATTTATTAGCTTCCACTTTCAATTATACCAGATAATAAACATGACTGCTGAACAATTAATAGAACACGTTGATAAACTTCGTAAAGAAAAGAACTATAAAGAAATTATACCCCTGCTTAATGATTCTATTTTAGAGGAGCTTGATAATGCAACATTGTATGCACATCGTGCAGAAGCGCATGCTTTGTTGAATGAGCCTGATCAAGCAATTTTTTATGCAAATAAAAGTATTAAAATAAATTCCAAGCTCCCACTTTCTTATTTATCAAATGGTATTGCTTGGAATGTTAAGAAGGAGTATAATAAAGCTATTGATAACCTCAACAAAGCAATAGCTTTAGATGAAAAATATGTGGCAGCATATAATATCAGAGGAAATGCCTTCTTATTAAAAAAAGAATATGATAAGGCTCTTGATGACTATAATAAGGCAATACAGCTAAATAATAAATACGCTTTTGCTTATTGTAATAGAGGTATCGTATGGAACAATAAAAACGAATTTGATAAAGCCATTGATGATAGTACAAACGCAATAGAGCTAGATGATAAATTTGCAAATGCGTATGTAAACAGAGGAGTCGCTTGGGTAGGTAAGAAAGAATATGACAAAGCCATTGATGATTATAATAAAGCTATATCCTTAGATAATAAATACAATCTTACTTATCATAATAGAGGAGTTGCTTGGGCAGCTAAAAAAGAGTATAATAAAGCAATTGATGACTATGATAAAGCCATATCGTTAGATGATGATTATGCTAACACCTTTTTTAATAGAGGAATTGCATATAATGAATTAGGAAATTATGTTAAAGCAATTAAGGATTACAGAAAATACATTGAGCTAACCAATGCTTTTGATTATAGAAATCAAGTTGCTAAATCAAGAATTGAAGATTTACAGAAAAAATTAAATGATATCTGGTATAAGGATGTCTCAGATGTGATAGATAAGATAAAGAATTTCCTTTTATTTAGAGATTTACATCTGACTCATTACACAAGTTTATCAGGTGCAAAGTCGATGATATTAGATAAGAGCGAATTTCGTTTATCTGAAGGGGCATATCTAAATGACACTTCTGAAGGGCAAGAACTGTTTCGATATTTGAACTATTCGACAGTTAAACAAATAAATGATGAAACCGTTGCTGAGGTTTTTGTTGAACGACCGTTTATTGGAAGTTTTGTGATAGATTCAAAGCATGATGATTTGACTCTGTGGAGAACTTATGGCAAAGAAGGTGGTGCGGAAGCAAAAGGTTGTGCCTTAACAATAAACAAAGAAAGATTTATTTCCACATTGAAAGATAGAACAATTGGAGTCGAAGACAAATCAATATCAGTTCTACAATTAGAAAATCAATTTACATTTTATAAAGTGGTATATATAAGAAAAGAAGAGAAAAATAGATTTATAATACCCGGATAAAATAAGGTTGATGAGGATAGTTTAAATAAATTGATGAAAACGTTACAAGAAATAATTTCTGAACTATCACAGGAGCAACAAATGAGTATTAAAGAACAATTAAATGGAATTGCTTATTTGTTTAAAAGTTCCGATTATCAATACGAGCAAGAAATAAGGTTTGTAGTGCAGGGAGTCGGTTTTATTAAAAAGATAAGATCAGATGAAACTCCACCTAAAGTATTTATTGAATTAACGAATATCATTCCTGCTCTATGCAAGCTAACCTTAGGTCCAAAAGTAGAAAGAGCAGAAGAATGGGCTGCCGCATTCAATTATTATATCAAAAATTATTATGTAGAAAACGTAATAACAGATTCAAAAGTTGAAATAGTTATTTCACATCTGCCATTCAAGTAAATTATGTTCTTTACCTTCGCTCGGCACCCCATTCTGGCGCAAGCGTCGCGCTTGTGCCTGCTATCTCCGGGCGTCCGCTCGTTCAACAATCTTCCAGTAACCGAATCTCCAACTCAGTGAAGTCTGCTACACAAAAGCCTCGGCGAATGTTTTCAACTTCGCCGCATCTATCCGAAAGTCTGTGACTTCATAATTCTCCATCTTCTTCGCTGCTGGCTAAGCAAAGCTTTTCATAAAAGCTCATTGCAGTTTGTTTTATACCCAAAGCAATGATAATTGTTTTTCCTATCTGTTGGTACTGTACTAACCAATAGGGAAACCTTTTATTTTTATTCCATGTTTAAAACAGAAGAGCTCCTACAGCGAAATATAGCCATGTATAAAAACCGATTGTCTGGAATGAAGTATAAAGATATGGAACAGCAATAAGGTTTGTCGTTGCAGCGGGTACGAATAATAGGTGGAACTTTGAAAGCTGCAATTGCGAATGGCAAAATTAAACTGCAAGCTTTCCTTTTCCCACCGCTATCCGGCACTTACTTCATACCTCTATGAATAGAGATGTTATAAAGTGTTCAAATCATTACGGTTGGTGATTGTGAGTTTAACAGTAGTCATTGTACAAACTGATACCATGGCTTGCTTATTGTAATCATTACTATTAACATACTCTACATTAAATAGTCCTGTACTAAATAACTGCTGCGTATCAATACTTCTATTTCAAATAATATTTACATGAAAACAATCATTATGATTTCTGCCGTTGCAGTTCTACTGCTTGCAGCATCACCCTCCTTTGCACAAACGTATAAAACTCTTGCAGACACTGCGGCACTTAATACTGAATATGCCAAAGTAAGTAAAGATATTGCTGATCTGAACAGTAGGCTGGATAAGGCTAAAAGTAAGCAGACAGAGAATTCTAAAAATTCCGCTGATGCCAATGCTACTGCGCAGGCCGCCGTTACGAAGATAAGTGATGATGCAAATAAGACGACAGATGAAAGCGTAAAGGATGCACGAAAAACGAAAAGGGCAGCAAAGCGCTCGATGAAGGATGCAAAAGATGCCCGGCATGAAAATAGCAAGCTAAAGGATTCTAATAACGAAGTAGATAAGTTATCTGCTGAACTGCAGAGTAAACAAAACAGATTGCAGGAATTGGACAAGATGCGTTCTTCCATTGTCACGCAATAGTTCTAAACAAAATCAATCGTTTACTATTTCGCCATACCCCATTTATCGTATAGTTTGTTACAGCCGCTTCACTATCTGTGATAGGCTATGGCAATACAAGGGATAATCTCTTGTACTACCCTCTTCATCACATCATCATTAGCATTAATTAGATTGGATGTGAATTTTACAAGGAAGCTATATCAATTCAACCATTTACAGAATACTACTCCTTTTTACTCAATCTTATTAAACTGCAGGTGCATCACCCTGCCTGAGTTCACTTGAAAACCTGTAATCCTGGCCATATTGTCTCTCAATATCAATACATGGTTTAACCACCAGTAATCATTAGTAATAAGATGGTTAGCACCTGTCAGGTTAATTTTTGCATCGTTGTATTTATCGTTTGTATAATAAAGATGATTGTCTTTTACAATAATGCCGTATTTTCAATCGAGTTAAGGGCAATAATAGGTGCCGGCATAGGCTTGCAACTGTGCTGTGGATTGTGTAGTGTCAGCCATATATTTGGTAAGACGTCCCTTTCCGCCCAGTTGGTGTTCTTCACCAACATGATATAAGTTAGTTTTACTGATGTCTCATCAACAACTAAATTTTAATGAATTGCCCTCACTCACCGTAGTTTGTTACAGAGAGTGGGGGCATTGCTACGAAGAAGAAATAAAAATACATTCTATGTATTCGCTGATTACGCCACCGTATATTGCCCAAATTTCCTGCTGTTAATGAACAGTAACAAACTTGGCACAAAGCCGCATTATCAAATATTAGATGGGCTTCGGGGTGTAGCAGCTATTATCGTGGTATTCTTTTACCTTGCCGAACCGCTTTCTACCAGCCACCTTAACAATGTTGTGAATCACGGTTACCTGGCAGTTGATTTTTTCTTTCTTCTATCCGGCTTTGTTCTCTATGGATATACGTGGCTGGCAGGAAATGCATCCGCTCAATAGTGTCGGCTGGTCTCTTTTTTTTGAGTATATAGCCAATATTTTCTACGCACTGAGGCTAAGGAAATTATCTAATAAAGCATTGGCTCTTTTTGTAGTAGTGGCAGGTGCGGTGCTTTCCTATTTTGCGGTTACGAACCCGAACGGAGACGTTACCGGTGGCTGGACACTGAATACCGAACAGATGGGCATTGGGATAACGCGTACCTTATTTCCATTTTTTGCCGGTTTGCTCTTTTCGCGGGTAGCACGGCCAGTCTGCATCAAAAGGGCTTTCTTATGGTGTAGCGTGCTGGTTCCGGCTGTTTTGCTCATGCCAAGAATAGGCGGTGCGAACCATTTCTGGATGAATGGTTTGTATGAAGCTTTTTGCATCATCATTGTTTTTCCACTCATTGTATACATTGGCGCCAGTGGTAGGGTAAGTAGTGAAACGGAAGATAAAATTTGTAAGTTCCTAGGCGCCCTTTCCTATCCCTTATACATTACGCATTATGTGCTTGTCTATTTTTACGTGGCATGGGTAAGCAATCACAGCGGCATTACATTATGGCAGACCTGGCCATACGCTCTACTCACATTTTCGGGAGCTATCGTATTGGCTTATGCAAGCTTACAATTGTACGATGAACCGGTAAGAGTTTGGTTGCGAAAAAAGCTGAAATAGCAAAATGGAAAGGGCATCATTTACTATTTACCCCACACTCACCGCGTAACATATTAAAATTAAAACAGGCTCACACTGCACATAGTATTCACTACGCGCTACTTCTGATATAGCTTACAGCTATTTTGTGCCTACGCTCGTCTTCTGTTCTTCAGGGTGTTAGTGCAGCACGCCTCGACAAAGGGATAAAATGAATCTCCGAAGTATAACCAAAATACTTCGCTTCCGGTATCATCTCTCAACGAGGGAGATGTGATATGATTAAACTATTCATTTTAACGCATCGTTCCTATTCGGAGATGATGCTGAAAAAAAGCTTTACACTAAAAAGACTTGTTTTTACCCATTCAACACATCTTCCTTTCCATCAAAATCATTCATCAACTCCCGCTCAATTTCTTCCATCTGCACCACATCCCAGGCTTCGCTTTCAGTAGGTGTAATATTTAGCGTTTCTTCTAAATCTTCACTCTTAATAATTTCCGTAATTGAAGGCTGAACATTACAAACCACGAAAGATTTTTTGTTAGCATGAAAGTGTTGTTGCAGAGAAGCCAAATCGTTCATAGCTGTAGCATTGGAATGCAAAATTTGTTGTAGGTTTACAATTACATTACCGCGTTCTTTGTCAATGCCAACTGTGGCGGCTTCCCACAACGCTTCTGCTATATTGGCATTGAAATGTTCGCTTTGGGGCGTAATGACGGTAAATTTTTCCTTGGTATCAATTTTGAAATTCATATAGTCTTAAAGGATATTTTAACTGCTTTTAAATTCTGCAAAGTAACAGCGTGTAAAAATATTCGTTATAATTGTATCTCTAATTTATTAATCATGGATAATAATTTTTCAGCTCAGGTTAAGGAGATTATTTCGTTCAGCCGGGAGGAAGCATTGAGGCTGGGAAATGATTTTATTGGAACAGAACATTTGTTGTTAGGACTGATTAGGGAAGGTGAAAACACAGCTATAAAAGTTTTAAAGCAATTGAATGTTGACTTATACGAATTGCGCAAGGAAGTAGAACTTGCCGTAAAAGACAAAACGGGTAAGAACATTGCAAACATCAACAGTTTGCCGCTTACCAAGCAAGCCGAAAAAGTAATTCGCGTAACGGTTCTGGAAGCGAAAGCATTAAAAAGCCCACTTGTTGAAACTGAGCACTTAATGCTTTCCATTTTAAAAAACCGCGAAAACATAGCCACACAAATCTTAGGTCAGTTTGATGTGGACTATGATACCTTTCGCAACGAAATTGGTGTAGTGCGCAGCAGCGATCCGCGCAGCGAATACACTGAAAATGATGACGACGATTTTGAAGATGAAAAGAAAGGCTTTTCAGGTCAGCAGCGCAGTAGTAAAGCTGCAAGCAATGCCAAAAGCAAAACGCCGGTATTGGATAACTTTGGTAGAGACATTACCAAATTAGCCGAAGCTGGAACGTTAGACCCGATTGTGGGAAGGGAATCGGAAATTGAGCGCGTGTCGCAAATCCTTTCCCGCCGTAAGAAAAATAATCCCATTTTGATTGGTGAACCGGGTGTTGGTAAAACGGCAATTGTGGAAGGTTTGGCGCTTCGCATTGTGCAACGTAAAGTAAGTCGTGTGTTGTTCGACAAACGCGTGATTAGTTTGGATTTGGCAGCCCTGGTTGCCGGCACAAAATACCGCGGTCAGTTTGAAGAGCGCATGAAAGCGATTATGAACGAATTGGAAAAGAACCGCGATGTGATTCTTTTCATTGATGAAATTCATACCATTGTTGGTGCAGGCGGTGCCAGCGGTTCGTTGGATGCCAGCAACATTTTTAAACCAGCTTTGGCAAGAGGCGAACTGCAGTGCATTGGCGCATCTACGTTGGATGAATATCGCCAGTATATTGAAAAAGATGGCGCATTAGACAGGCGTTTTCAAAAAGTAATGGTTGATCCGCCAAGCGTGGATGAAACGATTATGATTTTGAACAACATTAAATCGAAGTACGAAGACTATCACAATGTTATTTATGACAATGAAGCCATTGATGCCTGCGTGAAATTAAGCGACCGCTATATGACAGATCGCTTGCTTCCCGACAAAGCCATTGATGTGTTAGATGAAGTGGGCGCCCGTGTTCACTTGAAAAACATCAACGTTCCGCAAAATATTCTCGATCTTGAAAAAAAGATTGAAGAAATAAAAGTGGAGAAAAACAAAGTGGTAAAAAGCCAGCGTTTTGAAGAAGCTGCTGCGTTGCGCGACAGCGAAAAACGCCTCGGTGAAGAACTGGAAAAAGCAAAGAATATCTGGGAAGAAGAAAGTAAGCACAAACGCTACCCGATAGATGAAGAAGCCATTGCTGAAGTGGTAAGCATGATGACCGGCATTCCTGTAAAACGCATGGTGCAGGCAGAAACGGAAAAGCTTCGCAAAATGAATGAGGATATGGCGCAAATGGTGGTTGGTCAAACCGAAGCCATTTCAAAAGTGGTGAAAGCTATTCAGCGCAACCGCGTGGGTTTGAAAGACCCGAAAAAGCCAATCGGTACATTCATCTTCTTAGGCCCAACAGGTGTTGGTAAAACAGAATTGGCGCGTGCTTTAGCAAGATATATGTTCGACAGTGAAGATGCTCTCATTCGTATTGACATGAGTGAGTACATGGAAAAATTTACTGTATCTCGCCTGGTAGGTGCGCCTCCCGGTTATGTGGGTTATGAAGAAGGCGGACAGTTGACCGAAAAAGTTCGCCGCAAACCGTACAGCGTTATCTTATTGGATGAAATTGAAAAAGCGCATCCTGACATATACAATATCTTGTTGCAAGTGTTGGATGATGGTATTTTAACCGATGGTTTGGGCAGAAAAATTGATTTCAAAAACACTTTAATCATTATGACTTCTAATATTGGTGTACGCCAGTTAAAGGAGTTTGGCGATGGTGTTGGTTTTGCTACCGCAAGCCGGATGCAAAATCAGGACGAAAACAACAAAGCAGTTATTGAAAAGGCTTTGAAACGTACCTTCTCACCAGAATTTTTGAACCGTATTGATGATGTGGTTATTTTCAATGCACTTAGTAAAGAAAACATCTTTTCTATTATTGATATTCTGATGAAGAATGTGCTGAAACGCCTGAATTCGTTAGGTTACAGCCTTGAATTAACGGAGGAAGCCAAAAGCTTTATAGCAGATAAAGGCTACGATATTCAGTTTGGCGCGCGTCCGTTGCATAGAGCGATTCAGAAGTATCTGGAAGATCCGTTAGCAGAAGAAATTTTAAACATGAACATTAAGAATGGCGATACTTTAATAGCTGATTTGGACAAGGACAATCAAAAAATAAAATTTGAATTTCGTACCAAAGAAGAGGAAGCGAAAGTATAATTACAAAAAATATGTGCAAAAACAAAAGCCGGGCTCTAGAGTCTGGCTTTTGTTTTTACCGCAATGCTAAAACTGAAAAGTTTATGATTACATTCTAAAGCAACCGGCTTTAAGACGTTGCATTCTTTGCAAGATGGCGCTCAATTGTTTTCAATAAATCATTTACCTCAAACGGTTTGTGAATGAAGTCGTCGGCAAGATAGTCGGCAAAATTTCTTGCAATGCTTGGGTTAGCCGAAAACAAAATAACGGGAACATTGCGCGTGGTATTTTTTTTCTTCAGCACTTTGCAAATGTCTCTTCCGTCGTTGCCGGAAAGCAATACATCCAGTAAAATAAGATCTGGCTGAAAGCTTTCTGCTTTCTCGTACACTTCCTCCCATTTCGACAGAGTCATTACATTAAAACCTTTCACCTTGAACAAGAGCTGCATTACTAATAAAATATCAAGGTCGTCGTCAAGAACCAGAATTTTTTTTTGATTCATTCTTAGTAAAAAATTGGAAACCTAATTAGATTAAATTTGAAAAAGTGAACTTATCAATTCAATATCCTTTCTAATAGCAAAACAATTCCTGCTTATAACGCACGGAATAACAGCATTCACTAAAAAGCAAGTAGCTCTTAAGTACTTTTAAAATGTATAACTACTTCTATCCTCTGCTTGCAATGACTTTTAAAACAACCTACCGTGTAATTGTGATACCAAGATTCCTGTGCCGCAAAAATGCACGCTTATACTAAACAATCAAAACAAAACCACGATTAAAATTTATAAACAAAGAAATTTAAAGAAATGTTTTACGATTTCGATTTTTTTTATTATTGATTCTTATTACTTTTGCCAACTTATGTATTTTCGAAGCTCGCAACCTGCCACAAAGCATCCTTCCAATTTTTCATTCCATTCTTTCAGCAAAAATTCCTATATAACTTTTTGTCAATAGCATGATGATAAGGCATTTTGTCCTTTCCATGTTAAACAAAAAAGTTATCTACGAATTTGATTGAAAAATGGTTTGTAAAAAAAGGTGCAAAAACAAAAGCGTACTTCCCAAAAACATTTGCTACTAATAAAATTGTAACTCTAATATGGCAATTAAAAAAGACAATCGCCCCAGAGCTAGCTTCTCTAAAATTACGATTGGGTTAGCAAGTCCCGACAGCATTTTAGAACGCAGCTTTGGTGAAGTATTAAAACCCGAAACCATTAATTACCGCACTTACAAACCTGAACGTGATGGTTTGTTTTGCGAGCGCATTTTTGGTCCGGTAAAAGATTATGAATGTGCCTGCGGAAAATACAAGCGCATTCGTTACAAGGGTATTGTTTGCGACCGTTGCGGCGTAGAAGTAACCGAGAAGAAAGTACGCCGCGAGCGCATGGGGCACATTAAACTGGTGGTTCCTGTGGTTCACATCTGGTATTTCAAAAGCTTGCCGAACAAGATTGGTTATTTGCTTGGTATGAGCTCTAAAAAGCTGGAAAGCATTGTTTATTATGAAAGATATGCGGTAATTCAATCTGGCATTCGGGAAGACAAAGGTTTGCAGCCCGGCGACCTTTTAACCGAAGAAGAATATCTTGAAATTATTGATAATCTGCCGAAAGACAATCAGTTCCTTACCGACGAAGATCCGCAAAAGTTCATTGCGAAAATGGGTGCTGAAGCTGTACATGATTTACTGTCACGTATTGATTTGGATGAATTAAGTTTTACGCTTCGCAATACAGCTGCGCACGAAACATCGCAACAGCGCAAGGCAGATGCCTTGAAGCGTTTGAGCGTTGTGGAATCGTTCCGCGATGCGGCAACGCGCATTACCAATCAGCCACAATGGATGGTGATGCAGTATATTCCGGTCATTCCACCAGAACTTCGCCCGCTCGTTCCTTTGGATGGTGGCCGTTTTGCTTCTTCTGATTTGAACGACTTGTATCGCCGCGTGATTATTCGCAACAATCGTTTAAAGCGTTTATTGGAAATCAAAGCGCCGGAAGTAATCTTACGTAATGAAAAACGTATGCTTCAGGAAGCGGTTGACAGCTTATTTGATAACAGCCGTAAATCCAATGCTGTAAAAGCAGAAGGCGGACGTGCATTGAAGTCCTTGTCTGATGTTTTAAAAGGCAAGCAAGGTCGCTTCCGTCAGAACCTGTTGGGTAAACGTGTTGACTACTCTGGTCGTTCCGTTATCGTGGTTGGTCCCGAATTAAAAATGCACGAATGCGGTTTGCCAAAAGATATGGCGGCTGAATTGTTCAAGCCGTTTATCATCCGTAAACTGATTGAAAGAGGTGTAGTAAAAACGGTGAAAAGCGCCAAAAAACTGGTTGATAAAAAAGAAGCCATCGTTTGGGACATTCTCGAAAATATATTGAAAGGTCATCCGATAATGCTAAACCGTGCGCCAACGCTGCATCGTTTGTCAATACAAGCGTTCCAGCCCCGCTTAGTAGAAGGTAAAGCAATACAATTGCATCCATTGGTAACCGCCGCTTTCAACGCCGACTTTGATGGCGACCAGATGGCAGTTCACGTGCCCCTGAGTAGTGCCTCTATTCTGGAAGCACAATTGTTAATGCTTTCTTCACACAACATTTTGAACCCGCAGAATGGTACGCCAATTACGCTGCCATCACAGGACATGGTGTTGGGTTTATACTATATTACCAAAGGCAAAAAAACCCTGAATGGCGATGTAGTAAAAGGTGAAGGCAAAGCCTTTTATAGCCAGGAAGAAGTGCTGATTGCGTACAATGAAAACCAGGTTGACTTACACGCACATATTAAGGTAAAAACAAACGTGCGCGAAGGTGGTGAACTGAAAAAGAAGATCATTGAAACTACGGTTGGTCGCGTATTGTTCAACCAATTTGTACCGGTTGAAGTAGGATATATAAATGCCCTTTTAACTAAAAAGAGCCTTCGCGAAATTATCGGTGATATTATTAAAATCACTGACGTTCCTAAGACTGCGAAATTCCTTGATGACATTAAACAGCTTGGTTTCCGCATGGCGTTCCGTGGTGGTTTGTCGTTCAATGTGAACGACCTGATCATCCCTGAAGTTCGTAATGAATTATTGGAACAAGCCAAGGTAGAAGTGGATGAAGTGTGGGAAAGCTACAACATGGGTTTAATTACCAACAACGAGCGTTACAACCAGGTAATTGACATCTGGAGCCGTGTAGATACACGTCTGACAGAAACATTAATCCGCGAAATGGCAACTGATAAACAAGGATTCAATTCTGTTTATATGATGCTCGATTCCGGTGCCCGTGGTAGTAAACAGCAGGTAAAACAGCTGGCTGGCATCAGAGGCTTAATGGCAAAACCGCGTAAGAGTGGTTCTACCGGTTCTGAAATTATTGAAAATCCAATTCTCTCCAATTTTAAAGGTGGATTGAACGTGTTGGATTACTTCATTTCTACACACGGTGCCCGTAAAGGCCTTGCAGATACCGCCTTGAAAACAGCTGATGCCGGTTACTTAACCCGTCGTTTGGTTGACGTTGCACAGGACGTGGTAATTAACGAAGAAGATTGCGGAACGCTTCGTGGCATTGCAACTACGGCATTAAAAGATAACGAAGATATTATTGAGCCACTGGCAGACAGAATCATTGGCAGAACATCGTTGCATGATATATTCAATCCGATTATGGATGAACTGGTTGTTACAGCCGGTGGAGAGATTACTGTTGATATTGCTCATGCGATTGAAGAGGCAGGCATAGAAACGGTGGAAATCCGTTCCGTGCTTACCTGCGAAAGCAAACGTGGCGTGTGTGTAAAATGCTATGGTAAAAATCTTGCTACCGGTTACACGGCGCAACGTGGTGATGCGGTAGGTATCATCGCTGCACAGTCTATCGGTGAACCAGGCACACAGCTTACACTTCGTACTTTCCACGTGGGTGGTATCGCAGGTTCATCTTCTGTTGAATCTACATTGCCTGCGAAGTTTGATGGCACCATTCAATTTGACGGTTTGCGTACCGTTGAAGCTTTAAATAACGAAGGCCAAAAGGTTCAAATTGTTATTGGTCGTACCGGTGAAGTAAGAATCATGGACGTGAAGAATGATCGTCTTCTTGTTACAAACAACATTCCTTATGGGGCTACGCTGAATGTAAAAGACGGACAGCAGGTAAAGAAAGGCGATGTGATTTGTACATGGGATCCGTTCAATAACGTTGTGGTTTCTGAAATGAGTGGTGAAATTAAGTTTGAAAGTATTCAGGAGGGCTTTACTTTCCGTGAAGAAGCAGACGAGCAAACCGGTCATCGTGATAAAGTAATTATCGAGTCAAAAGATAAGACAAAGATTCCTGGCATTGTAGTAGAAGGAGCTGAAGTTCGCAATTATAACCTGCCTGTTGGAAGCCGTCTTATAGTAGAAGACGGTGAAAAAGTAAAAGCAGGACAGGTAATTGTAAAAATTCCGCGCACACTTCGTAAGTCTGGTGATATTACGGGTGGTCTGCCACGTGTAACTGAATTGTTTGAAGCACGTAATCCAAGCAACCCGGCCATCGTTTGCGAAATTGATGGCGTGGTAGCTTTCGGTAACGTAAAGCGTGGTAACCGCGAAATCATTGTAGAAGCAAGGGATGGTGTTGTAAAGAAATACCTCGTTCCATTAACAAGACAGATTCTTGTTCAGGATGGCGACTTTGTAAAAGCTGGTACGGCGCTGTCTGATGGTCAGACTGCTCCGGCTGATATTCTTTCTATCAAAGGTCCGTTTGCCGTTCAGGAATATGTGGTAAATGAAATTCAGGAAGTATATCGCTTACAAGGTGTAAAGATCAACGACAAGCACATTGAAGTGATCGTTCGCCAGATGATGAAGAAAGTGGAGATTGTAGATGCCGGTGATACAAGATTCCTGGAAGAAGACCTGGAAGACAGGTTTGATTTTAATGAAGAAAACGACCGCATCTTCGATAAGAAAGTGGTTACCAATCCGGGTGAAAGTGCAAAATTAAAGGCCGGTCAGATTGTTAGTGTTCGTGAATTGCGCGAAGAAAATTCTGTTCTTCGCCGCTCCGACAGAAAGCTGGTAGAAGTAAGAGATGCTCAGCCTGCAACAGCACAACCGGTATTATTAGGTATTACCAAAGCTTCTCTGGGCGTGCAAAGCTGGATAAGTGCAGCTTCGTTCCAGGAAACAACAAAGGTGTTAAGTTCTGCCGCTATCCAGGGCAAAACTGATGACATGCTGGGCTTAAAAGAAAACGTAATTACGGGCCATGCAATACCTGCTGGTACTGGTTTGCGCGAATTTGACAACCTGATTGTAGGCAGTAAGGAAGAATATGAATTGCTGGCAACTACGAAAGAAGCAATGAGCTTTGACGAAGAAGAATAATTTTTGTTTTTGCCTCATTTAATAACAAAAGCAGGAAGTGTAACAGCTTCCTGCTTTTTTGTTTTTTTGCCATTCCATCTTACCTTGTTTTGTTTTTGCCGTTATTTAAAATTAAACGCAAAGCACCATGCAAATCATTTCAAAACCGCAACAAGGGCATTATAAGCCTTATTCAATTGCTTACATTAGCTTGGTTGAAGACAACATTTCAGTGTCTACTTTACAAAATGAATGGAATTCCACAAAAAATTTTTTTCTTTCTATACCAAAAGAAAAATGGAACTACCGATACGCTGAAGATAAATGGACAATCAAAGAAATGGCAGTGCACATGATAGATACGGAGCGCATTTTTAGCTATCGTGCCCTTCGCATTGGACGCAATGATGTAACGCCATTAGCCGGTTTTGAGCAAAACGATTATGTTCCTTTCAGCAATGCAGAAAGCAGAAGCATTGAAGATATTTTGAACGAGTTTGAAGTAGTAAGGGCGAGCAGCCATCTTTTGTTCAACAGCTTTGATGACGTAGCCTGGGATAGAACCACGTTGGTTGACAATCATCCGGTAAGCGCAAGAGCCGAATTGTTTTTAATTATCGGTCATGCGCGGCATCATTTACAAGTAATCAAAGAGAAGTATTTGTAAAGATGATTAACATCAATCTATCTTCTGAAACAACAAAACCAATACACGCGGAATAGAGGCTTTGTCATTCTCATCGAAATATTCTTTCAAATGGCTCACTTGCAGTCCGCATTGTTTTGCAGCCGTTATAAAATCAGAAATATGATGATTAAAGCAGGAAACAACTTGTAATCCTCCTTCTGTTTCAAACCTGGCTTTACTTCCGGCATATTGTTTAAACGGATGCAACTCGCCAATGTACACGTAACCATTGCGCTGTAAGTGAGAAGCAGCTTTTTCAAAAATGGTTTGCAGGTGTTCAATGTGCTCCAGCACTAAACTGAATGTGATAACATCATAGTTTTCTTTTGCCCAAAACCAATCTTTAGTAATATCAGCTTGCACAAACTGAACTTTGCTATCCTCTATCTTCTCTTTTGCTTTTGCCAACATTTCTTCCGATAAATCAACAGCCGTTACTGTATTTGCTTTTGTTATCAGCCATTGCGTATTCTTGCCGGTTCCGCAGCCAACTTCCAAACAGTTGCCAAACGGAATGTCGTTCAATGTTTCGCGCAACGCAACACCTTCCAAATCTCTTGTTTTGTTATTATTGCTGTCGTATTGCAATGCCCAAACATTATAAGCCTGTTGTACTGTCATTCCGTTTGGTTTTGCACGAAAACCTTATTGCGGCTTACCAAAATTTTTATGGTTCCAATCAACCATTCCGCCCACCAGATTTTTTACGTTGGTAAAGCCCAGCATTTCCATAATGTGAGTTGCTATGCCGCTGCGGTTGCCGCTTCTGCAATAAAAAATAATTTCGTCTTCTTTTTTTAAATCGTCTAAATCTTCCAGTTCTACACGTTGCAATTTGCCCAGTGGCAGGTGTTTACCGCCAATGTTAAATTCAGCACGTTCGCTGTCTTCACGCACATCAATTAAGGTAGGATGCTCGCCATTATCTAAGCGGGCTTTCAGTTCGTCGGTGGTGATTGTATTCATAGGTTTTGTTTTATTGATTATTGTTATCAGGCGGTGGAGGTGGCATAGCAGAAGTGTCTATTACAGGTTGCGTAACGCTTAAATAGACATCTATCACCTGGCCGGGATGAATTTTATTTTTCTTTGTATTGCCATCCGCATCCGTTGCTTTTTCGGTTGGATTTTGCTTGTACACATACGCCTCATCGCGATTGGTTACACCTGCAGCAGGCACAATGGCGCCGAGGCTAATGTTTAAACTTTGCAGGTAACTGCGGGCATCGGCAAGCGTCATCCCCACCACATTCGGCACGTTCATCAACACATTGCCAACGCCATCGCCCAACACCAGATTGATGTTGCTGCCCATGCTTACCTTGGTTCCGGGAGCTATTAGCTTGCCGTTCAGTTGCTGCTCCAGCACTGAGTTGCGTGCAATGTCGGGGCGGTAAGTGGTATCGCCCAAACGCAGACTTAAACTTTGCAAATACATTTGCGCACTTTGAAACGAAAAGCCGCGTAAGTCGGGCATATCAACCATTGGCGCCAGCGTTCGGTTTACGGTAAGATACACAGTACGGTTCTTTTTTACAACCGCTGCAGCATCGGGCGATTGCCTGATGACAGAAGCTTTGGCTGCCGTATCAATATACACCGAATCTACCACTTCTACATCAAATCCTTTCGACTGCAAAACCTGTGTGGCATCAGCTATATTTTTTCCGGTAACGGAAGGCACCGTAACCTCATCATTATGATGCGTAATCCAATCAAGTGAATTAAAGAACAAAAACAATAGTAAACCAACCAACAGCAAAGCAATAAGCAGGTTTACAAAAAAGCCTCCTTTGGTAATGAACTTAAACAATGTATGAATGAATTGAGTGAATAAAAATTTGAGTTATCTTTTTTGCTCTAACGCCTGATTGATAATTATCGTATAGAATTCCTGCAACGACATTCCGCTTGCCCTCACCTGTTGCGGAACAATGCTGGCATCGCTTTGCCCTGGTACTGTGTTTACTTCCAGCATGTAAGGCTCGTTCTCTTTTTCATTGTAAATAAAATCAATTCTGATAACACCTCTGCAATTAAAAATATGGTAGATTTTTTTTGCTGCTTCGCGAATTTTGTTTGCTATTTCATCGTCCACTTCGGCAGGCGTTACTTCTTTGCTTTTGCCCTTATATTTCGCTTCAAAATCAAAAAATGCTTTATCGGTTGAAATTTCTGTCATAGGCAAAGCCACCACTTCTGCCCCATTGCGATATACACCGATGGTAATTTCCCTGCCTTTTATAAACTCTTCTACCAATACCTGGTCATCTTCTTTAAAAGCCTTATCCAGTGCGTCTTGCAGGTCTTCTGCTTTACTCACTTTACTCATGCCAATACTGCTGCCGCCATTGTTGGGTTTCACAAAAAGAGGCAACGAAAGCTGCTGTAAAATGTTCTGAGGAGAAGATTTTTCATGCAAAAACAAATGCAGCGAACGAGCTACTTTGATGCCGCTGAAAGCTGCCACTGCAACCGTATAACGCTTATTAAAAGTAAGCGCCGATGTAGCGGCATCGCAACTGGTGTAAGGCAGCTTAAGCATATCAAAATAGCCTTGCAGTTTGCCATCTTCTCCGGGTGTACCATGGATGCACATCATCACCGCATCAAAGTTTATTTTTTCACCGCTATCCACAACAGAAAAATCGCTTCTTTCCACCGCGCTTTTCGCCCCTTTTTCATTTTCATAAATCCATCCTGACGGGCTGATGTCAATTTTATAAACGTTAAATAAAGTGGGGTCGGCGTGTTTCTGCATGGTTGCGGCGCTTAAATAACTAATCTCGGCTTCGCCACTATAGCCGCCGGTTACCAATGCAATTTTTTTCTTCATAGCGTTGAGTGAGAACGCAAAGAAATAAAAAATGTTTGATAAGATGTTTGAAGAGACAAGAAGCAAGAAACAAGAATCAAGAAAGAAGATTTAAGCTGTAAGAAACAAGATACAAGGAGCAAGAGTCAAGATACAAGAATACAAAAACAAGATATAGAGAACAAGCTTCAAATAAGGCAAAAAAAGAAAATGCAATTGTGAGATAATAAACTACCTGAACCTTTGTTCTTTCGTTCCATCGGAACGTTAGGTGGGTAGAAGAAAAAATAAAAGTGGAAGTGGGGTTCCATCGGAACGCTACTTTATACGCACAAAATTTTCAGCAAAAACAAAATCACGATAATCAATTACATTTTGCAGGTTCGTAGAAGAATGTTTGTTTTTGCACACATTTCTTTCTACAAACACCTTTCCTTACAAGGCTTTATTAACCTTGTGAACACTTATTGTCCTACTTCCACTTTCACAGGCTTGCCATAGTATCTTGTAAGTGAATCGCGCAGCTTTGCCGTATCGGCTGGTGAACCATTATTACGCAAATAAATTTTATAAAGGGAAAAACTATCGCGCTTCACGCTGTCAATAAAAACAGGCGTTCCATAAGCTTTTAACTGGTTGTATCTTTTGCGTGCATACTCAGCATTTACGGTTCGGTTCAACACAAACCGAAAACCAGTTGCACTCGTTGCTGTGGAAACAAGTGGCGGCGAAACAGCAACTGTTGTACCATCCGTCTGCTTGGCAGGATTGCTTTGTGGTGGTTGCGTGCTGGTAGTGGTATTGTTCATGTTGGAAGAAGAAGGCACCGAAACAACCGTATCGGTAAGGGTTGCAATGCTGTCTTTTGCTGTGGTTGCAGAGGTTGCACTGTTGCTGTTTGCGTAAAAATAATAACCCCCTACACCCAAACCAAGAACAATAACCAGTGTAAGCAAAATGGTTCCGGTATTGCTTCGCTGTGTTGCCGGATTTACTGCATCATACGTTTGGTAATGCGCTTCGGAGGCAGCCTGCTTATGCCTTATCCTTTCGTGCAAAGCATTTTCGTTTGGCACTTCCTGCACAAATTCCAACTCGCGGTTTCTGCCAAATTTCAATTGACCAAAGCCAGGTATTACCCAGGGCGTTCCGATGTTGATGAATTGTTTGATCTGATTGAAATGAGACTCTACATCGAAGCCGGTTACAATTTTGTTTTTGCCCTGGTGTTCAGCAATATAACTGATGAGATCAGCGGTTGTATAAGCTGCTTTGTTGGGAACAAAACTCACCATAGGAGCACCGTTGGCTGCCTGACCATCAATGATGGTAAACTCACCAAGACCTTGTGCAGATAACTTTTTCTGTTCGGCTAAAAAATCGGCAATATATGCGTCAAGATTGTACACGTGTTCCTTTTTAAGCAAAATAAATGAAACGATGAATTGATACATCATCAAATTATGAACAAATTTTTTGTTTTGCCCAAATTTAGCAACCGCTTTTAAAGCAATTGTAATTTTGTACTATGCTTACTAAGAATGAAGAACAGTTTATAGAATATTGGAAAAATAACCGCGACAGGGAAAAAAAACTATTCCGGCAGTTGTTGTTTGGGCTGCCTATTGGCCTGCTGTTAGGTGTTGGTATTTCTGCCAGTTTGGTTACAGGTAAGTGGTACAAGCAAGCCGATATGATTGCCAATACGCAATTGAACCCAAACGTTTTAATTGTTGCCATACTTGCCATTGCAGTATTCACAGGTTTGTTTTATAAGAAATTTAAGTGGGATCAAAACGAACAATCGTACAAAGAGCTTCTTTATAAAAAAGAAAAAGAGAAGCAGAACTCTCAGTGAACGGTTTATTTTGAATGAACAGCTTAATAATATGTTTTTGATTTGTGATTTCGAATTTATAATTGCTGAAAACCGCATTTACAGAGGCTTTCAGCAAATAGCAATATGATTGAGAAAGTGAAAATGGAATTATAAAAATTAATGGTTGGTGTTATTATTAAACAATCTTACACAATGTTCCGTAGGAACAACAGGTTAGTAGAAAGAGGAATGAATAATGAAAAGCAATCTTTCCATCGGAATGATACTCTGTATAAGCTCTACTGTACCGTTCCGACGGAACGGAACCATCTTCCATTTTGCACTATTTTCTACCCACCTGTTGTTCCTGCAGAACCTGCTTCATCCTACTGATGATGACGACATCCCCAAAAGAGAAAATGGGCAAAAACAAACGACTAAAAAACAAAAGTTCCGAACCTTTCCAAGGTTCGGAACTTTTGTTTTATCACAATTTCATTCTTGTATTAACTGCGGCTAATAGCTCCTACTCTTCTTAAAATTTTCCTGTTTTCTCTTTTGTGAATCAATCTATATACCTGCGCATAAATCAGGGGCAAGATGAGCAAAGTAAGTATGGTTGATGTAACCAAACCACCAATCACAACAATTGCCAATGGCTTTTGCGTTTCGCTGCCAATGCCATGACTTAAAGCTGCCGGCAGCAAACCGATAGCGCCCATTAAAGCCGTCATAATCACCGGGCGCACACGCGAACGTACGCCTTCCATAAGGGCTTTTTGCAAAGGCATTTTGGCTTCTAAATTTTTTCGGAAAACGCTGACTAATATTACACCATTTTGAATACAAACACCAAACAAAGCAATAAAACCAATGCCTGCCGAAATACTAAAGTTCATGCCCGTTAAATGCAAGGCCAGGATGCCGCCAATCAAAGCAAACGGTACATTCAAAAGCACTATCACTGAATCTTTTACATTACCAAACATCATAAACAAAATAAGAAAGATGGCAAGCAAACAAACGGGAACTACATTCGATAAAGTTTTAGATGCACGCTGCTGATTTTCGAACACACCATTCCAGGTAAAATAATAACCATGCGGCAGTTTAACAGCGGCATTTACTTTTTCCTGTGCTTCTTTGATGGTGCTTCCTAAATCGCGGCCACGAACCGAAAACTTAACCGGAATGTATCGTTCATTATTATCTCGATATACAAAGGCAGGACCTGTAAGTGTGCGGATGTTTGCAATTTCTTTAATAGGAACTTTCGCACTGTCCTGCGTAGGAATCATTAAGTTTTCAATAGCTTCCTGTGTGTTTCTGTATTGCTCCTGATAGCGCACACGAATATCAAATTTGCGCTCACCTTCATACAACAGCGTGGCTGCTTTTCCGCCCAGCGCCATTTCAATTACAGCATTTGCATCGGCTGTATTTACGCCGTACAATGCCATTTTTTGCTGATCCAATTCTATTCTAAATTCCGGCTGGCCTAAATTGCGAAGCACACCCAAATCTTCAATCCCCGCAACTGTTCCCAGCGTAGCTTTCACCTTATTTGCCAAAGAATCGAGCGAAGTAAAATCGGCCCCAAAAATCTTTACCACCAACGATGCCGGAACGCCAGCCACCGCTTCATCCACATTATCGCGGATGGGCTGAGAATAGTTGAGCAACAAGCCTGGCAGTTTGCTCAATTGCGTGTTCATACTGTCAATCAAATTATCGGTGGTAACACCTTTCTCCCATTCATCTTTTGGTTTTAAATCAACCGCAATTTCAACGTTGAAAAAACCTTTGGGGTCAGTACCATCGTTGGTCCTGCCAATTTGTGCGAGCGCATGCCTTACTTCGGGATACTCATGTAAAATAGCCGTCATCTTATTCGATATTGCACGGCTTTGGTTCAATGACGCGCTCATTGGCAACTGCGCTTTTACCCACAACGCACCTTCATCTAAATCGGGCAAAAATTCACTTCCTAAAAACGTAGCCGAAAAGAAAGTCAACGCCATAATTATTAAAGCGACAAGGATGCTAAGCTTTGGTATCTTGTACAATCGCTTAAAAATATTATGAATGCCATTTTCGAAAAAGGAAACGATCACGTTGTGCTTTTCGCGAACATTTTTTCTTAATAAAATACTTGATAGAGCCGGCACCAAAGTGAGTGTAAAAATCAATGCGCCAAGCAAGGCAAAACTTAATGTATAAGCCAGCGGTGAAAACATTTTGCCTTCTACTTTTTGAAAGGCGAAAATGGGTATAAGGCAAGTAATAATAATAACTTTTGAAAAGAAGATAGGCTTGCCCATTTCTGCACCAATTTGCTTGAACAAACCAAGCTTGGCAATCTTATTAAACCGCTCCATGCCTATTTCTTTTGCACGTTCATCAAGCGCAACAAACAAACCTTCTACCATTACCACGGCACCATCTATGATAATACCAAAGTCAACCGCACCCATGGAAAGCAAATTGGCACTCATACCTTTGATGCGCATACAAATAAAAGCAAACAGTAACGAAAGCGGTATGACAATACTTACGGTAACTGTCGTTCGCCAGTCGGCCATAAAAAGCAACACAATGCAGGTAACCAAAACAATACCTTCAATGAGGTTATGAATTACGGTATGCGTTGCATAATCCATTAGAACGGTACGGTCGTAATAAGGTATAATCTTTACATCTTTAGGTAAGACGTTTTGATTCAGGCTCTTTACTTTCTGATGAATTAAATTAAGCACCTGCGCAGGGTTTTCGCCTTTGCGCATTACTACAATTCCTTCAATCATATCCTGCATTGTATCCAGTGTAACCTGTCCCAGGCGAGGCTTTCCGGCTTCGGCAACCGAGGCTACATTGCGTACCAAAATGGGCACGCCGTTTACTTTTGTAATTATAATATTTTCAATTTCGCCTATGTCGTTAAGCAAGCCAATGCCTCTAACCACATACGCCTGACCGTTGCGTTCTATCACATCGCCGCCAACGTTTACGCTGCTTTTGCTTACAGCATTAAAAACATCCAGCGCGGTTAAACCATATTTGCTTAAATAGCTCGGATCAACACGTATTTCATAACTTTTTTCTTCACCGCCAAAACTGTTCACATCGGCAACGCCCGGAATGCTTTTGAATTGCCTGTCCAGCACCCATTCCTGCAATGTGTTCAGGTCGCGAATGTTGCGGGTTGCGCTTCGCAATGTGTATCGGTAAATTTCACCTGTGGGTCCGTAAGGCGGTTCAACTTCGGGTTTGATTCCTTCTGGCAAATCCACATTTTGAAGACGGCTCATTACCTGTTGCCGCGCAAAACCATCGTCCACATCATCATCAAAAATCAATCGAACATAACTTAACCCATACGATGATGTGGTTCGCAAATTGCTTCTCTTTTGCACAGAATTGAGCTCTGTTTCCAGTGGAATGGTCACAAATTTTTCAACCTCTTCCGCACTACGTCCGGGCCACTGCGTTATGATGATGATTTGTGTGTTGGTAACATCGGGAAAGGTTTCTATCGGCGTCATGCGATAGCTAATAAAGCCGACAACGCCCAGCACCAGCGTAAGAAAGAAAACAAAATAGCGGTGCCGTAGTGAAAAATAAATAATGCTTTTTATAAACTTATTCATTGCTATAAATTGTAATTGTGAAGGCAATGATGCCTTGCTCAAATGCGCTTACCTGCTTACCGAAATGACGATGATAATTGATGCGGGCTATGTTTGTTTTTACCGGAAATTATCCATCATTTGTTTGACAGATGAAGCTCTATACTGTTTTAATCGCCTGATAACTGCTGAAAAACGAGCAATTCATTTTCTGTGATTACTTTTTGTCCCGGGTTAACGCCGCTGTTTACAAATGTTCTGTCACCTGATGTTTTCAAAACATCTACTTCTGCAATTTTCATATCGCTTTTATTGTTGAAAACAACAACAAAGGTTTTTCCGTTTAATTCAATCAACGATTTGGTAGGAACACAAACTGCCTGCTCGCCCTGCACCTGCGTAACGGTTACTTTTGCAAACATTTGCGGCTTCAAACTCAAGTCGGGATTGCTCAATTTAATGCGAACTTTCATGGCTTTGTTAGAAGGGTCGAGCACTTCACTTACCTTATCTACTTTGCCGGTATAAACCTTATCAGGATATGCCAGGGTTCTTACTTCAACCGCAGTTCCTTCTTTCACTTTATTAATATCGGCTTCAAACACATTTGCCCAAATCCAAACGTCTTTCAAATCAGAAATGGTAAACAAACTGCTGCCCATATCGGAACGAATAAAATCGCCCTGGTTCACATTTTTTTCAACTACATAACCGCTAACCGGTGCAGTCAAAATATAAGTGCCGCTTGCCGTTGCGCCCCTGCCACCATTGATTTCAATTTGCGAAGTAATCTTACGTTTTGCTGCCAATGCTTTTTCATAATTCTGTTTGGCTTCGTTGTATTCACGCTCACTCGCGATGCCGCTTTTATACAACGATTCCTGATTGTCCACTTCGCGTTTGGCAATGGTAATATCTGCATCAGCAGAGCTCACATCGGCATAATTGCCAGCCACGTCAGCACTTTTAATTATGGCTAATGTTTGGCCTACAGTTACTTTATCGCCCAGTGTTAACGGACTTTGCAATACCTGCCCGCTGCTGCGCGGATACACTTTAAACACTTTGTTTTCGTCAAAGCTGACTTCACCACTTAACTGCAGCTGCTCGGCAACGCCACACATTTTTACCGAATCAATTTGTATCATGTTCATCATGGTATCGCTTAGCGTAAAAGGCTTGGCTGCATTTTCATCAGCAACAGGTTTTTCTTTGCAGGATGAAAAGATAAGTATAGCTAAAGCGGTGATTGTACTGATTGAAATGTATTTCATCTGAGTAATTGTTTTTTATCTTATAACAATGGTTCCTACCTGGTAGTTCAACTCTTCCTTTGCCAGTTGCAGGTTGTTTTGCTGTTCAAGAGAACGGGAAAGCACCTGCTGATAACTGTCGGCAAAATCTAAAAATTCAAGCAGGCTGATTTGCCGTTGCTGATAGCTTTGCACCACGTTGTTAAAGAGGTTTTTGTAATTGTTATAAAATTCCTTTTGCGTGTTATTGTTTACATTATAAATGAGAAGCAAACGCTGGAAAGCCGCACTCACATTACTTTGTATCTGCACATCTGCAGCCTGCGCCTGCGTTCTTTGCTGCGATGCAGTGAACTCGGCCGCTTTGATATTGCCCTGATTTCTGTTCCAGAAAGGAAGCGGAAGACTGATAGATAAACCCACATAATTGGGTGAGTAGTTTGAATTTTTATCAAACTCCGGACCCACTGTTACGTCGGGTGCAGCCAATGCTTTTTGATAGGTTACATTTTGCAGACTGTATAAGTGTTGTGTTTGTTGCAGCAAATAAAACGCATTGTTTTGCCTCGCTGTTTCTATCAAAGAATCTACATTGGTTGGCAACGCCATATCTGTGTTACTTTCGGTTGTGTTTGGTTTTACAAACGTATTGCCTCGTAACATCAACAGCATTTTCATGTCTTCTTCTGCCAAAACCAAACTTCTGTCGGCCTGCGCCAAATCCTGCTCCAGACCAATTACCAAAGCCTGAACACGTAAATAATCTTTTTGTGAAATATTGCCCGCTTTCAACTGTCCTTCCATTGCCGTTTGCAAATTGCGCAAGCGATCTAATTGCGCCGTTACCAAATTTCTACTGTTTAAAAACTGTGCAATGTTGTAGTAATCGTTATGAAGCTGGTAGCGAAGATTGCGCAGTAAATCCTGCAATTGCAATTCGGCAATGCGTGCATTGGTAGTTGCCAGGTTGATTTGTTTGCCCCGCTTGTTCGCAGTTAAAATTAATTGTTGAACCTGTATAAAATATTGACCTGTTGGATTGCCGTTAAGGTCTTTTCCATGTTGGAAAAACTGATTTTGCGAATACACATTCTGATCGGTATTTAAAACCGGATTGGGCCACAATTTAGCTTGTTGAATTAAGGCTTT
This sequence comes from Ilyomonas sp., assembly GCA_965277535.1. GTDB lineage: Bacteria > Bacteroidota > Bacteroidia > Chitinophagales > Chitinophagaceae > Ilyomonas. Next base: position 1,456,246 of record OZ255825.1, read on the forward strand.
GCCTGCATCAACATTATAATGTGCGGCCAGCAGACTGAGATTGCTGTCTAAAAAGCGTTTATCCACTTCATCAATGGATAAGGCAACAGTGTCAGTTTGTGCAAAAACAAAAAGGGTAAGATGAAGTAAAAAAACAAATCCTATTAACCTAAAGAGAATTGCTTTGCTTATGTATCGAATCATAATAAAAATAAAGTGATGCCGTCTATAAAAATGGAAACATATCTATAGATCTTTATAAAATAAGTTACTAAAATTGAAACTGCAAGATACACAGCAACCTTGTGGAGAATAAGAGTTATATGTTTAGTTTAAGAGTAATTTAATGTTTGAAATAACGACAAAACCAAAGGTTTGCATTCATCATTTTTTTAAACAAAAAAGACAGCTTGTTACGGCTGTCTTTTTCTGTTATAAAAAGCTAATGTATTAACGTAATTACACTTTTGCTTTTACTGGCACTTCAACCCTACTTCCCAAAGGTTTGTTACGACCAAAATCAACCAATATTGGTGCAGCTACAAAGATGGATGAATACGTTCCGGTAATTACGCCTATCAACATGGCGAAAGCAAAGCCGCGTGTTACTTCACCACCAAAAATGAACAAAACCAAAATGGTTAAGAACACGGTAAGCGATGTCATAATGGTGCGGCTTAACGTTTGGTTAATAGCACGATTGATAATGTCTTCTTTACTGGCGCCAGACATTAAACGAGTGTCTTCGCGAATGCGGTCATAAACAATTACCGTGTCGTTCATCGAGAAGCCAATTACAGTTAATATCGCCGCAATAAAGTGCTGGTCAATTTCCAATGGGAAGGGAACCAAACCTCGGAAAAAGCTGAAGACAATTAATGTTACGAGCACATCGTGCAGCAACGATACAATGGTTCCTACCGAATACCGCCAATCGCGGAAGCGAATAAAAATGTACAAACAAATAATGATGATGGCAATGATGGTTGCCTTGGTAGCGCCTGATTTTAAATCGTCTGAAATGGATGGTAACACCGTTTGCGAACTTTGTTTGTAACGGCTGTTAAATTCACTATAAGTTGTGCCTTGTGGCAAAATATTTTTTAAGCCGGTGAACAAAGTATGTTCAACTGCTGAATCTACATTGTTGCCAACTTCATGTATTTTATAAGAAGTGGTGATGTTTAACTGGTTTTCATTATCCACTGTTTTTACAACCGGATATTCGCCAAACGCTCCTTTTAAATCGTTCAATACCTGGTCGTGGTTGGGCTTGCTCGGAAAGCGAACGGTGTAACTGCGACCACCCGCAAATTCAACGCCTTCATCAAAACCATGGAAAAACGAACCAACGCCCAGCAGCAACACCACAACTGATATACCGTAAGCAACTTTTCTGTATTCAATAAACTTATAGGAAGCGTGCTGAAATACTTTTTGAGAGAAGGAAGTGAAGTATTGAAAATGGCGGTTGCGGTTGGTGTACAAATCAGTAACCAAACGCGAAACCAAAATACCGCAAAACAGGGAGAGCGTGATACCCAGCATTTGCGTGGTAGCAAAGCCCAACACGGGGCCTAAGCCAAAAATAAACAGGATGGCCGCTGATAAAAACGTGGTAACGTGGGCATCCAACACCGGCGCGTAGGAACGTTTGTAACCATCGTTTACAGCAATGAGATAACCTTTGCCTCGAGTCAGTTCCTCTTTAATTCGTTCAAAAATAATTACGTTGGTATCTACCGCCAGACCAACTGTAAGCACAAGGGCTGCGATGCCTGGCGCCGTTAAGGTTGCGCCCAGTGCAGCCAATATACCAATGGTAAACAAAAGGTTTAAAATGAGGGCTACGTTGGCTACCCAGCCGGCTGTGTTGTAGTAAACCAGCATCAGCACAAAGATGATAACAAACGAAATGGTAAACGCTAAAGCACCGCCGTTTACGGCTTCTTTACCCAAGGTAGGACCAACAATTTGCTCCTGGGCAATTTTAGCAGGAGCAGGCAATTTACCAGATTGAAGTATCTGTGCCAAATCCTGTGCTTCCGTAGTAGTGAAGCTACCCGAAATTTGCGAGTTGCCATACGGAATCTCGTTGATCACATTCGGCGCACTGTACACTACATTATCAAGTACAATGGCAATGGGTTTGCTTACATTGGCTTTGGTCATTTGTGCCCACAACTTCGTACCCACTTCATCCATCTTCATGTTAATAGAAGGACGGCTTCTTTCGTCATATCCCTGGCTGGCTTCGCTAATGTGCTCGCCTTCCAGTTTGGCGCCGCCGTTGTCCAATGTTTTCAAGGCATACAAGGCAAGGATACTGCTTTGAACGTTTGTCTTTTCGTTGGTGATGGGTCGGCCATAGGCGAACATAATGTTGGACGGAAATTTATTTGCCACGAAATCCTGGCGCAAATAATTGCCAAGCGTTGCCGTATCTTTTACCTGCACATAACCCAATTCTGCGGGAAAATGTTCCTGCCCGGTGGTTTTATCTTGTTGTGGTTGTGTAAACTGAACAAGGGTAAGCAACGGGTTGGCATTTCTTCTTATCGCATCACTATCGGATGTATTTTTTGTGGAAGCGAGGTTTGTTTTTGCCGTATTTTTTGAAAGCGAAGTATCGGCACCGCGGGCAGCGCCAAGGTTAGCGGTATCCTTACTCAACCCCAATGAAGTATCTGCTGCTGATTTGCCGGTAGTAATAAAGCTGCTTAATGCTTTATCAGCGGCAACAATCGGCTCCTGCAATTCGGCTACATTGTACACTTCAAAAAACTGAAGGTTAGCAGTTGATTGCAAATATTTTCGTACGCGTTCAGGATCATTAATACCGGCAAGTTCAATGTTGATTCTTCCTTTTGCGGGGTCGGGATTGATGTTGTTCGAAGCCACACCAAACCGGTCAATGCGGGTACGAAGAATATTGGTAGTGTTGGTAAATGCAATGTTAGCCTGCTGCCGCAAATAATCCAGCACTGCACTGTTAGATGAATTTACTTTTATCTTCCCATTGCTTCGGGAAGCAAAAAAAGGAGCCAAGTTTGCGTTAGCACCTGCCGCTTTTTGATATTCTTCATCAAACAAGCTTATCAAATTTGCACCACTATTGGCTTTGCGGGCAACAGCGTTGTTTAGCGCTTTATTAAACGTCGCATCTTTAGGATAGTTGGCAAGTGAGCGAATTAATCCATCCAAACCTACTTCCATCGTTACACTCATGCCGCCCTGCAAATCAAGTCCCAGCGCTAATTCTTTATCCTTTGCGCTTTGATAAGTGGTTAAACCAAAAGGGCCAATGCTGCTGCCTTTGGTGCTGTCTAACAAATAAGCCAGCCGTTGCTTTTTTATTTTGGTCAAGCTATCGGTATAAACATCCTGCTCAGCCTTGTTACCGGGATATTTTTGCGCGGGTATACCATATTTTGCTTTCACCCACGAGTCTGCGCGGTCGGACATTGCACTTTCGTGGCTGCGCACAATCCAGGTGAACGACAATTGGTATAAACAAATCAATATAAGAGCAATCGTGAAGAAACGCACCAAACCTTTCAGTTGCATATTACAGTTTTGGGTAACTCAATTTTTTTAAGTGAGGCGCAAAGATAGGGGTTTGAACATAATAATAAATTGTGAAATAGATGCTGGAAAAAGGGCAAAAACAAACGTGTGGAAATCAAGCGGACAAAGGGTTTGAGCTATTAAGAGTTATTTACACATTTCCAACACACAAATACTTGATTGTTAAAAATTCGTCTATTCCGTAGCGGCTGCCTTCTCTGCCATAACCGCTTTGCTTTACACCGCCAAACGGTGCTTCAGCCGCCGAAATCAAGCCTTCATTAATGCCAATCATTCCATATTGCAAACCCTCAGCTATGCGCCAAGCTTTAGAAATATTTTGCGTAAAAAAATAAGCGGCTAAGCCATATTCTGTGGCGTTAGCAAGTGCAACGGCTTCGTCTTCGGTATCGAATAAATAGATGGCAGATACCGGCCCGAAAATTTCTTCTTTACTCAGTTCCATTTTTGCTGTACAGTGAGTAAGAATCGTGGGCGGATAGAACAGGTTTGTTTTTGCCTCTTTTTTTCCGCCCAGCACAACCTGCGCTCCTTTATCAATCGCATCCTGCATCAACCGCTCTACTTTATCAATAGCATCCTGATTGATGAGCGGACCAATCTGCACGTTTTCTTTTGCACCATTTCCAACCCGTAACGCTTTTACTGCTTCGGTAAATTTGACAAGAAAGGCAGAATAGATATTTCGCTGCACATACAGCCGGTTGGCGGTAACGCAGGTTTGTCCCGCATTGCGATATTTACTTTCCATTGCACCTTTTACCGCCACATCAACATCGGCATCATCAAACACAATAACCGGCGCATTTCCACCCAGTTCGAGCGACATTTTTTTTACAGTAGAAGAGGCCTGCCGCATTAAAATTCTGCCCACTTCTGTTGAACCTGTAAACGACACTTTAGCAACCGACTGATGTGTGGTAAGCACTTCTCCCACTGCTGCCGCTTGCATTGTGGGTAGCACGTTTAACACACCATCGGGCAAGCCCGCTTCTTTTGCCAATTGTGCTAATGCCAAGGCGCACAAAGGCGTGTCTTCGGCTGGCTTTACAACCACGGTGCAGCCTGCAGCCAACGCGGGTGCTATTTTTCGGGTAATCATAGCAATGGGAAAATTCCACGGCGTGATGGCGGTTACCACACCAATGGGTTGCTTTATGGTGAGCATTCTTTTGTTTACTGAGGGAGAAGGAATCACATCGCCATACGTGCGCCGTGCTTCTTCGGCAAACCATTCAACAAACGATGCACCGTATTGCACTTCGCCCTTCGCTTCTGCCAATGGCTTTCCTTGTTCAGAGGTTAAAAGCAATGCAAGGTCGTCTTCATTCTGCATGATTAAATCAAACCATTTCCGTAAGATAGCTGAACGCTTTTTGGCCAATTCTTTACTCCAATGCACCAATGCTTTTGCTGCCGCTTCAATCGCCCCATTTGTTTCTTCAACGCCTGCGTCAGCAACCGTTATAATGAGCGAGCCATCAGCCGGATTGAACACTTCAAAAGTTTGATTCGTGGAAGCATCTATCCAGTTATTATTGATGAAGATTTTATTTTGCAGTAAAGATGGATTCGTTAGCTGCATTGTATTTTTTTTACAAAATTAGAAACGAATGAAACAGAGGGAACGTTATAATTTGTTTGCATAGCACATCAATAACCGTGTTATACCTTCACGCCGTTGCACACCAAATTTCCAATTTATGAAAGCTCTGTTTGCCATTTTGTTTTTGTGCATTTTTTCGATTGTTCGTGCGCAGGATAGCAGTACGATCAATGCTGCCAGTATGCGTTTGCTGCAGCCGGTGTTGTGGCAACAAACGGCAGCCGAGTACCGGGCTTTGTGCTACCAGGCTTATAACTTGGCAGCGCTTCGGCTACAACAATTGCCGCGAAAAACCAAACGCAAAAAAAACCTTGCTATTATCACCGATATTGATGAAACCTTATTTGACAACAGCCCTTTTGAAGCACAACTGGTAAAAGACAATGTGCCTTATTCCGAAGCTTGTTGGAAACAATGGGTTGATAAATCGGAAGCAGCCGCAGTACCGGGTGCGGTTGATTTTTTTATAAAAGCAAAACAAGAAGGCATTCACATTTTTTATATCAGCAACCGCGATTCGGCTTCGATTGGCGCAACTCTTATCAACTTACAACAGGCTCAATTTCCTGATGCTGATAGTGCGCATTTGTTGTTTAAGATGAGTACTTCATCAAAGGAAAACCGGCGGCAACAGGTAATGATGAAATACAATGTAGTAATGTTATTGGGAGATAATCTTGCCGATTTCAGTTTTGTTTTTGAACATAAAACAATAGGTGGTCGTTTTGCCGAAACTGATAAAGTGAAAGAAGAATGGGGAAAGAAATTTATTGTGTTGCCCAACCCAATGTATGGCGATTGGGAAAGTGCGTGGTACAACTATCGCTACGATATAAAAGAAGGGCAAAAACAAACGATATTGCTGGGCTTGCTGAAAGGATTTTTGCTTTAAAAGCTGCCTGAAAAATCACCTCATTGGAAAGACAGAAAATTATCTAATATTTAAAAAGTGCTTGATAACTTGTCTCTCACGGTTTCGGCTTGTCGAAGGAGGGATATTCTGCGTTTTTTCAGCGTTGCTACCAATGTGTTAAAGGAAATGGTATTTTTCTTATTTTGCCACTTATGCTTTATACAGAAGAACTTATTGACGAATTGATTAGTTGCCCAAAAAAAGTAACTAATTCTCCTAAAGATTCCGGTGTAGGCAGAGGGAGTAATAAAGTCAAATTTGCTTTGGAGTCAACAGATGGAATGTATACATTTAGTGGTTTTATATCCAGAAATCTGACTTTCCAAGAAAACTTTTCTATCGGATTGGTTTATGAACCGAAAGATGAAAAAGGAACAATTGTTTTGCTACGAGTAAATGGCCCTCATGGCCCCAATGAAAATATTCTACACCACGAAGTGCCTCATATCCATTTGGCAACTGCAGAAAGAATAAATGCTGGCTTAAAGCCTGAAGGAAAAATAGAAACAGAAGTTCCATACGCAACACTTGATGACGCAATTCAATACTTTGTGAAACGGACAAACATTATCGTTACAGATAGACAAAAACACTTTCCACCTCCTAACAACCAAATAGATATTAACTTTGAAGCTGGTGAAAATGTATAATGGAACAAATACTAAATCATATAAAACAGGATTTTAACGGAAGGGTTGCAATCAAGCAAAAAAGACCTGGCATTTATCAGTTGTTATTACCCATTTACCATGAGGATGGTGATATGATTGATTTATTTATCACACCTCTTGCAGAAAACAAATTTGCTTTATGTGATTATGGTCTTACTCTTCAAAGATTATCCTACTCCTATGATATTGATACTGAAAACAAGGAAACTATTCTACAGAAGATACTTTCAGAAAACAAGTTAACTGAACAAGAAGGCAACATTTGCCTGGAAACGAAGCCTGAGACGCTATACACCGATATAATGCATATAACACAAGCTTATGCTAAGATTGGTAGTATGCGATATTTCAAAAGGGAAGTTGTTGAAAACTTATTTTTTGAAATGCTGGATGAATATATCTTTAGTGATTTAAAAGATTTTAAACCTCAAAAAAAGGTTCTTCCAATTCCTGAAAGAGACGACTTGGAAGCTGATTATTCGTTTCAACCTAATGGAAAACCAATCTACCTTTTTGGAGTAAAAGATGTTGCTAAAGCAAGGCTGGTAACACTAAGCTACCAAGCATATCTTTTAAATAATATAAAATATCATGGATGGGTTGTTACCGAAAATTTTGAGGCTCTTTCCCGAAAGGATAAACTTAGATTGACAAACGCTTGCGACAAACAATTTACTTCACTCGATGAATTTAAATCCAATGCCCGGTTCTTTTTGGAAAAGGAAAGAACATGATCTAAATCTTTTCTTTTGAAACAATTGCCTTATCATCACTAATTCGTTCTATATTACTGGAACAAAGGGCTATTCACTAAGATGGCATCTGACTTCTTTAAAAACTAATCAACGATGACACTGGATAACGATTGTTACTATATCCCATCATATCTACTTTTATACTGCCTACTTTAATGGGGCTTTCAATGCGAAGGGGAATGTGGTTGCCGTCATCGCTTACCCAAACCGTCATTTTTTCACCGCCTTCAAAAATGGTTCCTTTCACCAGCAAGGGCTTGAATTTAATGCTGCGAAACTTACCATATTTGGTTTTGATTTTTTCTTTTCCCAGATAACGAATGTGAAGATTATATACTTCGTTATCGAGAAACATGTTAAATGGAATCAAATCGTTCACTTTATAACTATCGAAATTGATGTTGCGGGCGTAGTACACTGCACTGATTACATCCTGTATGCAATTGGGAACATTGTAAGTGCCTTCTGATGAAACCGCCGTATTGGTTTTTTGGTTGAAGGTTATATTTTCATATTTAGTGTAATTTCCTTCGTTCACTTTGCGAATAAATTTATAAGGCTGTAAAGTGGCCGTATCGAAAAACGATTCGTACCGGTCGCGCACTTTAAATAAAAAATCGTAGCTGCTGTTGCTGTTGCCTGCCCCCACCACATGATACACCGGCACATTGCCCAACCGCTCCAGCGTTGTGGTGAACGATGCCGTTCCTGCATTTACATAAATGCCAGCCACCGAATAAAAAATACTGTAAGTAAGAATTTCACCTGCTTTAAAAGCATGGTTGCTTACGCCGCAAATATCATCGCCTGCTGTAAGGCGAATACAAGTTAGAGTTAGTAATAAAAACAATACAATTCTTCTCACGCTATTTGTTTCTAAAAATTTTTATGCCCATCAAAAATAAACTTCCTGCGATGGCAGGAATAATCAAATTTACAATCCAGATAAATGCCGCCGAAAATACAATGCCAGCCGCATTTGCACTTAACAATCCAAACAACTGCCGGCTTACTTCGCCACGCACGCCCAGTTCAGCAATATTAGGCACGGATGGAATGGCAGACAAAATCAAAAACAACACAGCCGTGGCAAATGCCGCCTCTATCCAATTAATATGTACATCAAACAACTGAAACACCAGCCAGTATTGAACAATAAATACGATATAGCGCAGCACCGACAGCAACAAAATTTGTGTTAATTGTGGCAAACGGAACGCTTCAAGACCTTGAAAAAGTATGAGGTGCTTTTGTATAAACGGAATTTTCTCAAACCATCGTGTGAAGGGCGCCATCTGAAAATAAATTAAGGCAAAAACAACAATGGCGGCTATCACGGCATACAACAATCCGTTCAACCAGATGATAGATAAATTCAACGGAGAAGCCGTGCCATCCAACAACATTTTCTTTAAATAAAAAATTCCTGCTACGCCCGCAACCAGTGTAACCAACAACTGGCTAATGCTGCCAATAATGTTTAACGATAAAGAACGAAGCCGGTTGCCTTCGTGCATGTACAAGGTTCTGCCTGCATACTCTCCCGCCGCCGTTGGTATGAACATAGAAAACGACAAACCCGAAAACACAGCTTTGCACGCAGTGAGCATAGAAACAGGTTGCACTGGCTTCATCAGCATTTTCCATTTGGCAGCTTCCAGTGTCCAGTTGATGATCATTAAAATGAACAAAAACAAAAGCAGGACGCGATTGTTTTTATTAAATGCATTGGCAAAAATGGCTTGTATTTGCTGCCACGAATATTGCTGATTTATTTTATGGTAAATGGCCCATGATAAAATAATGAATAATAAAGGACCAATAATAAAATTTAATACTCTTTTATAACGCCGCCTCAATTTTATTTTTTTCAAACGTACTGTAAAAATAGTTGCGGCGTTATCTACCTTCGTTGTTACTTCGCAATTGCAAATGAGAAATGAAGAGATTATTTTAGGAATTGACCCTGGCACCCTGATGATGGGTTATGCCGTTGTAAGAATTGCGGGCAACAAACCAGCATTACTTATCATGGATGTGCTGAAGCTAAGCAGTCAGAAAGATATTTACCAGCGTCTGCAGATGATACACCAAAAAGTAGTGCATCTCATTCACGAATATCAACCTACCACATTTGCCATTGAAGCTCCTTTTTTTGGTAAGAATGTACAGAGCATGTTAAAGCTGGGACGCGCACAGGGCGTGGCAATTGCTGCCGCCATGCAAGGTTCGTTACCCGTTACCGAATACTCGCCACGTAAAGTGAAACAATCGGTAGCAGGCAATGGCAATGCCGATAAAGAACAGGTTTGGAAAATGCTGCAACAACTGCTGCAACTTACCGAACAGCCTGCGCACTTTGATGCTACGGATGCACTGGCAGTTGCGCTTTGCCACCATTATCAAACTTCATCAGTTTTATCAAAAAGCGCAAAACAGTTTAGCAGTTGGGAAGATTTTGTAACGAAGAATGAAGGCAGATTGGTGAAGAAGTAGTTCGCTATTTAAACCATTCAATTCAGAAAATATGAAACGTTCGATTTGGCTCTTTTTGTTTTTATTCATTTTTTCATCTTTTGTTTTTGCACAGACTAAAATTGATAAATATTGCGATATTATAGTTGGAGAAAAAGGTGCACTTGCAAAAAATAAAACAACGTTAATCATATTATCTTATGGAAATAATGACAGTTTATTTTCGCTCAAGGATAGTTCTGAAATAAGCAAATTAAAAGCGGTGAATAGTCTTACATCGGCTGCAGATGTTTTAAATTACATGAGCCTTTTAGGTTGGAAAATCATAGCTGTTATTCCTTATCCTGGATTGTTTAATGGTGCCAGATTTTACTTCAAAAAAGAGTTTGACAACAGTGAATTGAAATAATCATCAACATTACAACGCACTCACAATCTTCTCCTGAATTTCCTTCATTTCTTCGGCACTTAACGATGCCTTTCCTCTTGTAAAATTAATGTCGTTTGCATTGTTGATAGGCATCAGGTGCACATGTGCGTGCGGTACTTCAATACCAATAACAGAGATACCGCAACGGTTGCAATCGAATGTTTTTTCAATGGCTTTCGCAATGGGTTTTGCAAACACCAGTATTTCAGAAAGATAATCATCGCTTAAATCAAACAGTTTATCCACTTCAATTTTTGGCACTATCAACACATGCCCTTTCACCAGCGGATACACATCTAAAAAAGCAAGGAACCGCTCGTTTTCTTTTATCTTGTAAGAAGGCAATTCGCCCTTTATAATTTTTGAAAAAATGGTCATAACCAAACTTTGTTTTTGTAAAGATGAAGAATAAGAATAAACAAAAAAAGCGACCTCAAAAGAAGTCGCTTTTATAAGATTTGAAAACTACTCAGTTAACTGTTTTCTTCTATCATTGTAGTGCGTAAGTAAAAAAACAAACCCACGATTGCCACGCCTGTTATGATAGAAGCAATAACTATTTTTTTCATGATGATCAGTTTTTATTTTTAAAAAACAATAGCTATACCAAGTTAAGATACAAGAACCAAGATTCAAGAAACTAAGTCAATTAACAATTAACCATTAGCAATATTCAATATTAAATTTTACTTCTTACATCTTAAATACTAATGTCCATCACTTTAAATTTCATCATTCCGTTGGGTGCATTTACTTCAGCCACCTCGCCTTTGTGTTTGCCCAGCAGGCCTTTGCCAATGGGCGATGTAACTGATATCTTACCCAATTTTAAATCGGCTTCTTTTTCACCAACAATCTGGTAAGTAACCGTTTTTTTGGTTGCTACATTGGTAATGGTAACTTTTGTAAGAATAGAAACTTTACTCGTGTCTATTTCGCTCGCATCTACAATTCTGGCAATGGCTATCTGCCCTTCCAACTGCGCCATTTTAGCTTCCAATATTCCCTGCGCTTCTTTGGCTGCATCGTATTCGGCATTCTCTTTTAAATCGCCTTTTTCGCGGGCTTCCGCAATGGCTCTTGAAGCTGCCGGTCGCTGCACGGTTTTCATTTCCTGAAGTTCTGCACGCATTTTTTCAAAGGTTTCCTTTGATACATACATGACGTCGCTCATACAATATTCTTTTAAGGTGATACAAAAAAAATACAACGCCACACAAAATGCAGCGTTGCACCAATTCAAAAATAAGTGTTTTTGGCAAATGAAAAAACAGTAAAAAAAGGTTGCCGTTATTTTTAACCGGGAATAATGGTTTTTACAAAATTCTTAACCACCTTATTTTATCATTGCTTTCTTTTTTACGGGACAAGTATATTTGTTGTAATAAAAACCAAACAATCATTCATCAAATTAAAAAGTAATGGCAATCAACAACAGCAATAACGATGGTAGCTATATAAGAGGCGAATTGCACGCTCATATTTATATTATCGAATGGTATCATCCGCAGGGCAATTCATTAACCTCTGCCATGTTGGGCGGCTTGTTAAATGAAGTGTCGTATGCTGCACATAACAATGATGTAAGAGTTATTTTGTTTCGCTCAGCTGGCGCGGCATTCTGCGGCGGTGCCTCATTCGACGAACTGCTGCAGTTGCAAAGCGAGAAAGGGGCTACCGCATTTTTTAATGGCGTTGCCAATGTAATTCTTGCCATGCGGCGTTGTCCCAAATTTATTGTTGCACGCGTGCATGGTAAATGCGTGGGTGGTGGCTTGGGCATTGCAGCAGCAGCCGATTATGCCATTGCAGTAGAAGGAGCTGAAATAAAATTGAGTGAGCTTACGATTGGCATTGGTCCGTTTGTGGTGGGCCCGGCAGTGGAACGGAAAACAGGATTGTCGTCATTTAGCCAGCTTGCCATTGATGCAGGTAATTGGCGCAATGCCGACTGGGCGCGGCGCAAAGGCATTTATGCCGAATTGCATCCGAGCGTTGAAAGCATGGAAGAATCTATTGGGCGGCTCACCAATTCGCTGGCACATTACAGCCCTGAATCGGTGGCAGAAGTAAAGAAAATGATATGGCACAATACCGAGCACTGGGAACAGTTGCTGCCTGAACGTGCCGCTATTAGTGGCAAGCTGATAATGGGCGAAACAGCAAGAAAATTTCTTGATAAATTCAGGGAAAGTAAAGCAATGGAAAAGTAGGATTTTTAGGGTAAAAACAAAAAGCAGGGATTATTGTTGACTGTTCTTTTACAGTTCAACCAACTTATTTTTTATGGCGTATAACGCAAGCCCAACACGGGTTTTCAAGTCAAGCTTTTCGCATAGGGCATCCCGATAGCCTTCAACGGTGCGGGCACTTACAAACATTTTGTCACCAATTTCTTTGTAGGTTAATTCGGTACAGGCATACTTTAAAAATTCAATTTCGCGTGTCGTTAATTTAGCAAAAGTTGATGTTGTATTTTTATCATCAGTTAACATGTTAATTGAATTGATGACCTTGCGTGTAATCAGCTCATTATAAAAATATCCGCGGCTCATTACTTCATCAAAAGCAAGCTTTAATTCAGCTGGATCGGCATCTTTCAATACATATCCTTTTGCGCCGCTCTTAATCATTTTGATGATTGCCGTTTCTGAATCCATTGTGCTTAAAGCAAGAATTTTTATGTCGGGATAATAGCTATGCAGCCATTGTGCCGTTTCGTAGCCATTCATTTCAGGCATTGCAATGTCCATCAAAACAATATGAGGCAGATGCTTTGGATTTAACTGTTTAATAAAGTCGTTACCGCCACTGGCATCTAAAATCACTTCATGGTTGGGAAACAAATTGATCAATGAAATCAATCCTTTTCTGAACATGGTATGATCGTCAACTATCGCTATGGTTCTTTTATCAGACATAAGGTGTGATTATAGTAACGGTGGTGCCTTCATTGGGTGCGCTTTCAATTCTTGCTTCGCCGCCAATCAATAAAGCGCGGTTGACGATGGTGTGCAAACCCAAACCATCATTTTTAGAAACTGATTCAGGATGAAAACCAATGCCATCATCGCTGATTTCTATTTTCAGATGTTCCATTTCATAGCAAAACAAAAGTCTGATGGCTTTTGCTTTCGAGTGTTTGATGATATTTTGTAACGCCTCCTGAATAATACGGAATGTAATGAGCTTTTTTTGTTGGTCAATACTTTTTTCCAAACCTTCTACTTTTATTGATGTGGTCATCATGCCGAGGCGATTGATGCGTTGCAATTCGTATTCAGTAATTTGAGGCAGACTTGAGTGAAGGATGCGTTCGGAGTTAAGGCTTTTGGCTATGTCGCGTAAATCAATCATGGCTTTGCTTACGCTGTCTCTTGCGTCTGAAAGCATTGATTTATCAAGTGTTCCGGTTTGATCAATGATATTCAACTGCACTTTTACCAAACTTAAAATTTGCCCAACATTGTCGTGGATTTCCCTGCTGATGGTGTTAAAGGTTTGTTCCTGCATTTCGAGTTGGGATTGAAGGAGTTGCTGATTGAAAGTAACTTGCAACAATTGTTTCTCCTGAATAAATTTTCGTTTTCTTTTCTGATAATACAATAGCATAACCAAGAATAAAATGCCCAGTACAAGTAAAATAATAATGATGGCTACAATTGTGTAGATGACTTCTTCGTTTGCATTTGGCATAAAATAAAACCGTAGCTTAAAGCTATGTATAAAAGGACATTTAATATGGGCATTACCACATTGTAAAGCGATTGCCCGTTTAGATTAATCTTGTTAGCGACAATGTATTGTTGAAGACCCAACACAACCAAAGTTCCTAAACTAAACAGTAAGTTGCCTGCATTCAGCCAAAAAAAAGGCTCTTTATATAAGCTTTGAAGTTTGTTATCGTCAATGGCAATTTTCACCAATACTAAACAACTGAATATAATGTTTACAATCATAATCAACAGCAATGAATAAGAGTTGAATTGAAACCTGCCTTGTATAAAAAAATAATTCAAGACAATAAGCAACAAGCACAAAATGGTAATGATTAAAAAAGCCACTTTTGATTTTGCATGTACATCGATCATTTTATAAAAAAGGTACAAAGAAAGTGGCGTAGTTATCAGCAAATAATAGTTGTACAAAAAGTAATTATTTTTCCATCCAAAAGTTGCATAGTTATCGCCCAACAAATCTGCTATACAACCTAAAAATAAGAGTGGAATGAACATTACAATGCCTTTCCGATACAAGGCTTTACAACAAACAACAGCAATTACAAAGCTGGCGATTTGCAAGTATTCAAACCATTCTATTTGCATGGGTAAAAGTTTTAGGGATGAAGGTTGCCGAGGTTGTAGGCAGGTAATGACTTGTTTTTTGAAGTCTCTAAAAAAGGAATTTCCTTTTTTTGTTTATCAAAATTATAAGCGTATAAAAAAATTGTTATTCTACCAGTGTCTTTTATATCTAAATCTGGGAAATAACCATTTTGATCATCTTTTCTTTTATGCTTATGTAAATGATTAACCGCATCAACAAAATCATTTGTATAAGTTCCAAATTTAAATTCTATTGTATCTGCACCTTTTGTTCTATTTATCCAACTCGCTAAAGATTGTCGTCCAAAACTTACATAATCAGTTCTTACAACACTATTTTCATGGCCTTGGTATTTTTTTACACATTTATCTGCGAGGTCGGAAAAATGACAAGTGGTATCCGGCTTATTAGTTCTGGGGAATGTTATAAGAGTATCAATGATTGTGTTATCAAGAACATGATTAACTGAAATACTGTATGGTAGTAAACTATTGTCTTGGATTATGTACTCTTTACCATTTTTAAGATGTGCTACGTTTGTTGAAAAGAGATGACTTGTATCATTTACGTTTGATACTGATGTTGAATCATTTACTTTTTCTTTTGAAGTAGAGCTATCGTCCTTATTATTGCGAGTATTACAAGAACTGATAAATGTTTCAGAGACTGCAAGAATTAATAAAATCAAGAAGATCTTTTTCATAAAAGGTATTTTTAGTTTAAGAAATGGAATTTAAATTTACTGTCTTGTAATTTCTCATGCAAGTTCCTATACAATAATTTTTCACACAAGTGTGTAAATCCGCAATCGAACACCGTAAAAACCCGCTCCCCAACTTCCGCCCCTTCCCTCTTTCCTTTGCTTTCCTCTCCAAATAGTTTTGCATTGTGATTGAACGAATCAATCATCCCGCTAAGCCGAAAAGGGTGAACAGAGTAGGCACAAAAACAAAACATTTTTTATGAACACAAATGAAATCATTCAAAACAGCAAAGACATTTCTCTGGTAAATGTTGGCCAAGCCAAAAGTGAGTTTTGCAAAATCTGGCCCAATGCAAAAAACGGATTGGAAGTGCTGATAAGCGTTGTCAAAAATCCCATTGCCAAGCTTGCAATCAGTACAGCTATAGCCGCAGGCGATGCCGTTTCTAAAAACATTTGTAATTAAAATTTGGGCAAAAACAAATGCAACCCCGTCATTACACAATTCATTCAAAAACTCTTTTTATTCATTCTCAAAAACAAACAAAATGAAACGCTTCAAAAATGTATTCATACCCCTTTTTTTGGCTTGCTGTTTTTTGTTTTCATGCACAAAAGACCAAACCACAAAGCCTACGCCACCCGCTACAGCAGAAGTAATTATACAAATTGATTATGTCGGCGCAGGCGGTTCTTATCACGATAATATTACGCCTGATTCTGTGATTTATTCGGTGGGAATCAAGAACGGACCTTATACCGTTGATGCCACTAAAACGTACACGATTCAATACCAGGCAGACAACACGTTTCCTATGCTTACAAAGACCTGGACACCTACGGCGGGTCCATGGACAGTTCATTGCTATGTAACCGGAAATATGGAATACATATCTACTGTTCCCGGCAATTAATTCTAAACCATTAAATCAAACAGTTATGCTTTTACACAAATCATGTGTAACGCTGGCGATAGCGTTATGCGCAAGCATCATGTGCCTTGCACAAGACATCATTATCAAACAAGATAAAAATGAAATCAAATCGAAGGTTTCTGAAATTACTGAAACCACCATTAAATACAAGAAATGGGAGAATATAGATGGCCCATTGTACAGCATTTCAAAAACAGAAGTGTTTATGATCTTATACAGCAATGGTCAGCGCGAAATCATCAATCAGGAAAATAAACCTTTGCAGCAACTTCAAACAACCAATCAATCAGCGTACAGAAGCAACCATTCGGAAGTTGAAACGAATCAAACAAAAAACAGCAATGTTGACACAACGGTTGATTACAAAAAACTAAAAGTAAAGTACACGCCAACACGCATAAACATTGGCTTGCAACAACCTTTAAGCATCGGCTCCAATTGCGAATTTAGAATCGTAAAAAACATATTCAACATTGGTATTGCTTACGATTATTTATTTCCAAAAGACGAGTATATACTTTCCGAAAACTTTGGATTTGTGTATGGTAGTTTGTACGCACCGATCAACAGATTAGCGGGCAATTATGAAAAGCAAGACAAGGGACTATTTGTTTTTGCACATGCAGGATATGGAATAACATCCTCGCAAATAAAAGATGATAACGATAAAACTTCGACCACCAATGCAGGCGGCTTTACCTGGCGCGCCGGTATTGATTATTACATCACCAAAGGTTTTGGAGTTACCGTTTCTTCTTACAAGTTTAAAACCGCCTACGCCGGTCTTGTCTTTAACTTGTAGCAGCAAGTTTGGTTTTGCCCTTTTTTATTGCAAAGAAGATGAATAAACAGTTTCAGCTATCATCTAAAAAAGTCAATCCTATATCCTTAAAAACAATTCGCGCCTGCGAAGTGCAAACCAAAGAAGAGGCGCTGTAAGCCGAAATCATATCCGCTTATATCCTCTCTTTGGTTTTGTATAAAATATCGAATTAACGCGGTAAAGAAAACGATGTTTCGTGCAGCGCACTTCCATTAATCATTCTTGTATTCGCTATTGAGATTGGATCATCATTTACACTCGTTTGTTTTTGCCCATGTTTGTTCAAAAACAATTTCATCAAAGGTCCTGCAATCAGTATAGTGAGCATCGTCATTATTACAAGTCCAACAAATATTTTTTCATCAATAATCTTTGCGCTCAGGGCAACGCTACCCAGCACAATTTCCTGCGAGCCGCGTGCATTCATTCCAAAAGCAATGGCAAGCGATTCATTCTTTTCAATACCACTCATTCGTGCACCCAAACCGGCACCGATGATTTTGGCAATGCACGCAATGCCCACAATTAAAGCTACAATTGACAAATTGAAATTCGTTACAAAATTGACACGCAAACCTACAGATGCAAAAAAGAGGGGTGCAATAATGTAAATTACAAATTGCTGCAACACATTCTGCGTAGAAGAAGTAAAATACTTAGAATCGCCAACAGCAATACCCATCAGGAACGCGCCAAACACACCGCGAATGCCCAAATATTCGGTGAACACAGCACCTAAAAAACAAAGCGCACAGCTTACAGTGATTAAAGTTCCTGAACCTGAAAAATACTTACTGGTTATGAAAAGAATTTTATCAATCAGCCATCGGCCAATGGTTACCATAAATAGGGCAAAACCTAATACCACCAGCACGGATGAAAAAGAGCCTTCGCTTTTGTGGTTGTCTATCATTTTGATGATGATCGAAAACAAAACCCAACCTAAAAAATCGTCAACCATAGCAGCGGTTATCACCAGTCCGCCCACTTTGGTTTTAATGATATTTAGATCGAACAACACTTTTACAATAACCGATAATGCGGTGATAGAAAGAGCCGTTCCAAAAAATAAAGAAGGAATCAACCTGCCATCAGGCGATGGCGGAAAAATGTAATCGTGAAAAAACCAAATGGCTGCAAAGCCCAATGCAAATGGAAACAAAATGCCCATGATGCTAATGGAAGCCGCTTGCTTACCTTGCTTGCGGATTTGCTTTACATCCACTTCAATGCCGGCAACAAACATCAGCATAATTACGCCTATGTTCGCCAGCCCGTCAAACGCGCCGAAAGCCCGGGTATCATTGATAAAAATGGATGAAAAAAGGTGCGGAAATACTGAGCCTAACAGGGATGGACCAATGATAATGCCTGCTAAAATTT
Source organism: Ilyomonas sp. (assembly GCA_965277535.1). Lineage (GTDB taxonomy): Bacteria > Bacteroidota > Bacteroidia > Chitinophagales > Chitinophagaceae > Ilyomonas. Next base: position 1,474,833 of record OZ255825.1, read on the forward strand.
CGCCCACCACAACCGGCTGTTTTAATTTGCGGCATATCTCGCCCAGAACGCGGGCAAGAATAAGAACTATGCTTACCATGATGAGGAAATGAAGAACTTCGGCAGAGCTCAATTTTGATACCATGCAGTACTGTTTATAAACGTATCGTTCGTTTCAAAAGAAGGCAAAAGTAAACGGATTTTGAATACTCTACTAAATTTATAGGATTATAATTTATTAATTTTCGCCCAACACTTTAAAAAAATGGGCGAAAGAAAATCACGTGTTTTTATTCAGCTATCGTTCAATACTTATTTTTACACCAATGCCACAGCAACTTTTTTTATTTGATGAAGAGACAAAAAAAGATGTTCAGTCTGATAAAAAAGTGAACGATCAGACTGATTCTGTACCTCGTATTGAAGAAACTGATGAGGCTGAAAGCCTTACTCTTGTTGACTTTGATGAGTTGCCAATTGTTACCGAACAAAGTTTTGAAACACTTACGGATCCCTTTGCCCAAGTAGAACAAAAACAACAGGATAAGATAGACACACTGCTCCTGATGCCCAATAAAAAACGGGGCAGAAAATCGTTTAAAGACATGGACAAAGAATCCATTTTAATTGACGTTCCTACTGATGAAGTTTTATTTCAGAAAAAATATTATCCAACGCGAGTGGTGGCAGAATGGCTGGGCATTACGCAATCGCAATTACGTGTCTGGGAAACGGAATTTGATATTTTGCAACCGAAAAAAAATGGTAAAGGCGACCGTTTTTTCCGGCCGGAAGATGTAAAAAATCTGAAGCTAATTTATCACTTACTTCGCATACGAAAGTTTACCGTGCAAGGCGCTAAGCAGTATTTAGAGGAAAATAGAAAAAACGTGCAAAACAAAATACAGTTGATACAATCGCTGCAAGGCTTCAAACGATTTCTAACAGAACTTAAAGCTATATCAGGATGAAAAAAGCATTTACAGTTATCAGCTTCTTATTATTGGCAACGTTTGGTTTTGCGCAAAAAACAACAAATGAAGTTGTGCAGCCTTATACTATTACAATCAACGAAAAAGAAAAAGTTTTAAAAGGCTTATTAAACCGTTCTGTTATTGAAAGCGATACTACTTTCAAGTGGTTCAAAAACAATTACGCTTTAGGAAGAGTAGATGCCACTGCGGTTGACGCTTTCAAAAAGAAAGGCAGCCAGGTTCGCATGGTTATTTTTGGTGGAACCTGGTGTGAGGACACACAAAACTTGTTACCTCAATTTTATCGGTTAGTTGATAGCTCAGGCTATCCCGATTCGTGCATTACTTTAATTGGCGTTGACAGAAATAAAAAAACGCTCGACAATTTAAGCGATGCGTTTCACATTACCAATGTGCCTACTTTTATTGTGATGAAAGAGGGCAAAGAAATTGCCCGAGTAGTTGAATACGGCAAGTATGGACAAATTGATAAAGAGTTGGGCGAAATTGTAAATGCAGCCCCCAACCCTTAAAGGGGAGTTTTAAAGTTTCGGCCCTAAAGGAAGCCTTAAAACAACACTCACAATTCACTACCCACTTAAATTAACCATTTACAATTATCAATCACCAATAAAAATAACCTATGACTTATGTTGCAAACGCGAACCGTTATAAAGAAATGAAGTATCGCCGCTGTGGAAAAAGCGGTATTTTATTGCCCGAAATTTCACTGGGCTTGTGGCACAACTTCGGCGGTGTGGATGTGTATGAAAACTACCGCGCCATCCTTCACGCAGCTTTTGATGCTGGCATTACACATTTTGATTTGGCAAATAATTACGGTCCGCCGCCCGGCTCTGCTGAATCAAATTTTGGAAGAATTTTGAAGCAGGATTTTCATCAGTACAGAGATCAATTAATCATCTCTACAAAAGCCGGTTATTTAATGTGGGAAGGTCCGTATGGAGAATGGGGATCGAAAAAATATCTGGTGGCTTCGCTTGACCAAAGTTTGAAGCGGATGGGGCTTGATTATGTTGACATTTTTTATAGTCATCGTCCCGATCCTAACACGCCGCTGGAAGAAACGATGATGGCTTTGGACTTAATGGTTCGGCAAGGCAAAGCTTTGTATGTGGGTATCTCTAATTATCAAAAAGAAGAAGCGGCAAAAGCTATTTCTATTTTAAAAAGCCTCGGTACGCCTTGCCTTATTCACCAACCCAAATACAGCTTGTTTGAGCGTTGGGTAGAAGGCGGTTTATTAGATGTGCTGGAAGAAAATGGTGTGGGCTGCATTCCGTTTTCGCCGCTGGCGCAAGGCTTGTTAACTACTAAGTATTTGAAAGGTATTCCTGACGATTCGCGGGCGCACAAAAGCACCGGCTTTTTGCAGGAAGGCCAGGTAACACCAGCAGCTGTTGCCAAAGCACAAAAGCTGAACGATATAGCGCAGCAACGCGGTCAAACGCTGGCGCAGATGGCGCTTGCGTGGTTGTTGAAAGATGGGCGCATTACTTCTGTATTAATTGGTGTAAGCAAATTGCAACAGTTGCAGGATTGTTTAGGAGCCATTGATAACACTACTTTTAGCAGTGAAGAACTGAGCAAGATTGAAGACATATTAAAATGAAGAATTGAACCGCGAAGGCACAAAGACACAAAAAAAATGGGCAAAACCAAACTTCGCCCTTTGCGTCTTTGCGATGGAAAATAACACTCGCATAAAAGCTCAATTCATTTCAGAACGTTGAAGAGTGCGACGCAAGAGACGATCAACAAGAATTCCTGCAGCCCGGTACATAGAATTGCATTTTGTATTGGCTGTTTTCTGATTCTTTTTTAAAAAGGAAACTATGTTTGTTTTTGTTTATTTTTATTGATAAAATTCATCACTATGTCGTTACCAACCAATAACAAAAACGAAGGCAAAGGAGCCAATAAAACAACGAAAAGCGGAATGGCTGCGGGCTCAAAATTCATCAGCAAACCCAAGGCAGGCGGGGCAAACAAAAAGCCTGTGAAAACAGGTGGCAGCCGTGGTAGCTGAGATAGCAACTATTGAAAAAGCGGGCAAAAACAAAGCCTCACAGCAAACGTTGTGAGGCTTTGTTTTGAGTTTTGTTTTGCCTGTTTTATGATTCGCTGACAATAGCTGAATCGTAAAGACTACCTGAAACAATTTTAGGTGAAGACTCTTTTGCCGCTTCACCTGTCAAATCAATCATATCATCAGAAATCAGACTTTTCAGGTCGTTGCCACGCTGGGCAAGCATTTGACGGGTTTCGGCACCGCTGCGGGGCGCAAATAAATAAACGAGCAAGCCACCGAGAGCCATGCCACGTAGGAATGATACTAAATGCATAATTTTAATTTTTAGTAGTGAAAAGCTTTTGTTGTAACCAAATTACTACCTAAAACTTTGCCAGTAAATTTTGGTGTAATATTTTATTGGAAAAAGGTAGTTAAAATGATAATTATGAGCAGTGCATTTGTAAAGGAAAGCGATGAGCAATGGCTGCACGATGTACAACCTACTTTGCCCGCGTTGGTGCATTATTTAACAAGAGAAAACAACGGTGTGCGGGTGTATGAAAAGCATCAGTTTGTAGATAGTAAAACGGGCAAAGAAGTGTATGAAATGAGCAATGGTTTAGCGTATCGGAAAGATAACGAAGGGCGATGGGAAATTAAATGGTGAGAGATGTTGGATGTGTGATGTCTTTTGCTTAAGGCTGTGATATTAGTTTAACTTGTCTCACCTCTAACATCATACATCAAATATCATATATCGAATGGTTCACCTCGCAAACACTTTTTTCAGTAACGATTTGCCTGCAAAATAAGCGCGGCGCTGCATCGGAATTTGAGGAATCATAAACGTGCTTTGCAAGCGTTGCTGTAAATGACTGTTAGAAAAATCGGACAAAACAAAATTTTGTTTTTGCAGCCATTGAAATAGTTCAACAAAGCCGTGCCGCTTCTCGGCCGGAAGATGCCAGATGGCCAGTTTTTCATCACCGTTTTGAATGTTGCGAAATGAGGTTGGATCGGTCCACAACCGCTTGATGTATTTGTTTGCCTGACCGCCTTCAAAACCATTTTTATAAAACAAAAAACTTAGCGTGTGAGCTTCTTCGTGCAGCTTATCCAAATGAGCTTCGTTCAATTGGAGCAACTGTTTCCAAACAGTATAAAAATCATGGATGAGTGTTTTCAAAACCGCAATGGTAGTTGCATAAAATTCGCCTGCATGGTATTGCGGAATGGGTTCTACTTTTTGATTTAATAATGAACCAAACACGCTTTGCATGCTCTTTCGCGAGTTGCCGTTGATGTTGTGGCCGGGCGCATAATCAATCACGTACGTAATGCACTTTTCAGCACTCACTTCAGCAAATAAAGAAGCCAAGTTTTGGGTGATGATGCAATCGGAATCGAGCAATAAAAAATTATCATCATCTTTAAAATCTTCGTGCGTGCTAATGTATTTAAAAACAGAAAATTCATAAAACTGGTTGCGCCATTGGTTGTAATAACCTTGCGGCGTTACATACTCAAACGGCGTTACATAAAAGTTGACATTCAGTTGTTGCAACAAGTCTTTTATATCGGTTCCATCAACAACCGGCAGGTTGGGTTGATTACTGAAAAGGGCCAAAGTTGCATCCGGGTTATGCCGTCTTGCCATCGTATAAAAACAACAGATGCACCGCCAGTAAATATTTTGCACTTTAGCATCGGACGACTTGCCTTTTGCTGAAGGAAAATAGGTGCTGTTGTCTTCAGTATCCAAACAAATCCAGGTGGCAATAATATTCTTCATAAAAACAAATTAAGTCAATTCAATATTGAGAGCTTTATATTACGCTAACGCTGACAGGGTTTTGAACCCTGTCAGCGTTACGAGCTCAATGTTATTCTTCATAAAACAAGTTTTGTTAAGCAAACAAGCTTTTTATTTTATACAAAATGCGGGTTTTAAGGCTGTAGGTATCGAGGAATTGTTTGAATATATCAGGATGAATGTGGGGCGAAAGAAACCCAAATTTGGTTTTGCCGCTTTTATCTAAAACAGTTGAAAAACGGGTTTGATGCAGCCCTGCTGTGTGTGTTGCGTTGCCGCCAAAACCATTGTTTGTCACTTTTGAAACCGTGGGAAAAACGGCATATGTTCCCAACTTGAATTGTGCATACGCCCAGCGGATTGCCCACGAATTCCGCTTGCCTTCCATTTGCAAACGCAGCAGTTTGGTAAGGTCGGAGCCGTTGCGGTTAAAGCGTTTCTGTGCAGCTTTATCTTTTGTAAAAGCGTTGTAATCTTTCATTGCCCAGTCTATTTTATCCCAACGGTTTTTCCAGGTTGCCCAACCCCAGCTTGAGCCTCGTCCGGTAAAATAAACGTCTATATTTTCTTTTGTGCGAATGGGAACGGTATAACCACAAACCGCAAACACGCGCTCATCGTTTTCGTACCAATTCAATGCATCGTTCATGAAGTTTAAAAAGTTATCGGATAGCACTAAATCATCTTCCAGAACAATGGCTTTTCCACATTCATTTACAACTTCTGAAACGCCTGCTATTACTGAATTCGCCAACCCTTTGTTTTCATCGGAAAAACGAAGTGTAACCGACGCGAAGCCTTCGATATTTTGAATAAAAGATCGAACTTCTTCAACAGCATTTTTATCTTCTTCCTTTGCAGCCGCGTCGGAAAAAATATACAAATGCGATTGTTCAGCCAACAGATTCTTTTGTAAAGAAGCCACTACTTGCTCCGTTAAATCAAGCCGCTTAAAAACAAACAAACAAACAGGCGCAAGTATAGTTTCGGGCATGATACAATTGAGTTGATAAGTGAAATTTTGTTACAAAGTAATTTATGAAATAGCGGCAAAACCAAAAGGTTATGCGGCAGTTTGCAAGCCTTGATTCGTATTGTTGTTTTTCTTTTCAAGATAATACAAACACAGCCCTATATGTCCAAAAAAAATGGTGGGCAGCACATAGCTTAGCGAAAACAAGAGCCCGGTTAAACAAAACGAAACCAGGATAACCGACTCCTGCGAAAGCTTTTGCTTAAACGCTTTAATGACAATGATAATAAAGAATGAATATTTTAGGAGCAACCCTGCAATGCCATGATAAAAAAGGATTTCGATAAAGCCTTCGTGAAAGTGCTGGCCCGAGCCTTCGTCCCACCAATCTACCAGCGGATTGCGTACATAAAAACCCTGGAACGACCAGCCCGTAAATAATTTTTGCTTGATCATCTGGCCATATACAACCGATTGATCAATGCGAAAACTTCCGGTACCGCCTTCGCGGTCAGGATTTAAAATTTCGGTAAACCGATTGCCTAAGAAATCTAAAAAGCCAGGCTTCAACGCCGATAAATAAACAATTCCAAACACACCCACTACCGCGAATAGCGTGAACAAGGTAAAAAAGCGGGAAGCCGTTTTGCGGTTGTTGCGAATGGTAAACACAATAAATAAAAAGGTTGAGAAAATGGCGCAGCTCCAAACCGAACGGTGCTGGTGGATGAGAATGATAACAAAACAAAGCAAAAACAAAAGCAGGTCAATGATTTTCCGCTTTTGAATGTACTGGCTTAAATACCATAAATACGGAATGATAATCATTAAAATGGAACGTGCATGGATTACGCGGTCATCACCAGAAAAAGGCCCGTAATCTTCCATGTCAACCTGTGCTAAGCTAAAGCCAAAACCATGGCCATAAATCGCCATGAAAATGAGGTAGGTAATCAGATAAAATTTCGCTACAATTTCGAGAATATCCAAATCGAGCGAACGGCAAACGGCTTTGATAAACACCACATAAACCACCGGATAAATGACAGAAAAAATGGTCATCTTATCAAAGAAATTTCCGTACAGGTACAGCGACTCGAACACCAGCTTCACCATGAGCATAGTGAACAGCACAGTGAATATTTTTTCATCCCGCTTTAGCTTTGGAAACGAAAACAAAACATAGCCGTACACTAATAAAGACATGCCTTTGGTAACGTTTTCGTAGATGTTGGAATTGGGTAAAATGAGCCATGAAAAAATTCCTTCATTAAAAAAATAAAGAAACACCAACACCAGGAACTCCACAATGTGAAACCGGTATTTAAAGATGCGTATGGTAAATGGCTGGCTAAGATTCATGGGTTATTTTTTAGGAGACTAAACGCTTGCCTTCAGGTTGTTGGCGCCGGGCTTGCTGAACTTACTATTGAAAACTTTAATGGCTTTATGATAAGCCCTGGGAAAAAGATTGTAAAACTGTATGGTGCTTAGTAAAGCATTTAAAGCAATTACTTTAGGATGCCTGCGGTTGTCAATCCATCGGATAGGACGTTCACCCTGCATGTACATTTTTTGAAACGTTGATTCTTTTTCAGGAACGATAGCCCGATAAATACCAGCTTTCTTATCAACAATGGTTTTATTAATGTAGCCCAAATGCTTTAACCGGAAGTTTGTATTTACCTGTATTCCTTTAATGCCTTTCACATTTGGCGAATCAATAATGATATTTTGAAAAAATCCGCCTGAGGCTTCGCGCCACATAATCCGGTCGTGCCCGGAGCTATAATTCAAGCGATACCAGGAACCGGCAAAATGATCTTTATCAATAAAGTGAAACCTGCGGAAACCGTATTTATTCACCCAGCTACGGTTCATCAGGCGGTCGAAATCTTTACGCGTTAATTCAGGTTCAAAAATTTCGTCCACATCCAGCCACAAACACCAGTCGGGATTGCGTTTGCGCATCATGGCATAAAGCATATTTTTATCCCGGCCTTCATCGTAACCATCGGTACGAACAAAGTCAACCACTTTGGGATGTTGTTCCAAAACAGTATCAGTGCCATCGGTTGAGCCGTTGTCGAGCACTACAATTTCGTCTGCAATTTTTTCAAAACAGGTTAGCCAGTCGTGAACGAAAAAAATTCCGTCTTTCACCCGAAGCATTACCACCAGTTTAGGCATTTGAATAGGTTTTTGTTTGATTAACGTTTGGAATAGTTAGTTGTCTGAACCAGGATTTTATTGGATTTGCCTGATTAATCAGATTCATTGTAAATGATGAGGGCAATTGCATGTAATTCAGTTACACAAAAACAATCAGCCGAATCAGTAAAATCCTTCAAAATCGTAGTTCAGACATTTACAAAACAACAATTGCTTTTACAGGTATTTTGTACACCATAAAAGCAATCGTTCCACGAACTATTTTTATCTTCTACAATCTTATCTTTTTACAAGATTGTTTTTAGTACAATATTGCTTTTACAAGAAATTATTACATCATGTTTTCGGCAGAGCTATATATATAGCCTACACCAAACGAACGGAACAGTTCAACATCTTTATCCATCATATCTTTTACCAGCATTTCCAAACTGTATTCCGGTTCCCATCCCAATTTGGTGCGGGCTTTGGTAGCATCACCGATTAATAATTCAACTTCTGTCGGACGGAAATAATGGGGATCAACCGATACCACTTCTTTGCCAATGGGCAATTCGTAAGCTTCATTGCTGCACGAAACAACAACACCTTTTTCATTTACGCCTTCGCCTGTAAATTCTAACTGAACACCCACTTCATTAAATGCCATAATAACAAAATCGCGAACAGTTGTGGTAATGCCGGTTGCTATTACAAAATCTTCAGGTACGTCTTGCTGCAAAATCAGCCACATTGCTTTCACATAGTCGCGTGCATGTCCCCAGTCGCGTTTCGCATCTAAGTTTCCTAAGAACAATTTTTCCTGCATTCCCAATGCAATAGCAGCCACAGCACGGGTAATTTTGCGTGTTACAAAGGTTTCGCCGCGAAGCGGGCTCTCGTGATTGAATAAAATACCATTGCAGGCGAACATATTGTAAGCTTCGCGATAGTTAACCGTAATCCAGAAACCATATAATTTAGCTACTGCATAAGGGCTGCGCGGATAAAACGGCGTAGTTTCTTTTTGCGGTACTTCCTGCACTAATCCATACAATTCAGAAGTAGAAGCCTGGTAAAGCTTTGTTTTCTTTTCAAGTTTTAAAATACGGATGGCTTCCAGCAAGCGAAGTGTACCAATGCCATCTGCATTCGCAGTATATTCGGGTGTATCGAAGCTCACTTTTACATGGCTCATGGCAGCGAGGTTGTAAATTTCGTCGGGCTGCACTTCCTGCACAATGCGTATCAAATTCGTACTATCGGTTAAATCGCCATAATGCAAACGGAAACGTACATGCTTTTCGTGAGGGTCCTGGTACAAATGGTCAATACGTTCTGTATTAATTAATGAGGCACGGCGTTTAATGCCATGCACCATATAACCTTTTTCAAGCAATAGTTCGGCAAGATAAGCACCGTCCTGCCCGGTGATACCGGTAATCAAAGCTGTCTTCATAAGAGGAGTGTTGTTTTAATTTTATTCAGTTACTAATATTGATTCCTTATGTTGTTGTAAAAAATCGGCATAAGCCATTTCTACACCTTTACGCAGTGAGATACGGTGGCGCCAGCCCAATTTATGAAGTTTGGTTACATCCATTAATTTACGGGGAGTACCATCGGGTTTTGAAGAATCGAAAACAATATCGCCTTCAAAGCCTGTTACATCCTTTATTAGTTCGGCTAATTCTTTAATTGTCAAATCTTCACCTACACCAACGTTCACTAACCCTGGTTCATTGTATGTTTTCATTAAAAAAACGCAGGCATCGGCCAAATCATCAGCATATAAAAACTCGCGCTTTGGCGTTCCGCTTCCCCAAACCGTTACTTTGGAAGATTCTTTTTCTTTTGCTTCATAAAACTTACGAATCAACGCAGGCAATACATGCGAAGTTGTTAAGTTGTAATTGTCGTTGGGACCGTACAAATTGGTTGGCATTACCGAAATAAAGTTGCAACCATATTGGTCGCGATACGCATCGCACATTTTGATGCCTGCAATTTTAGCAACGGCATACGGCTCATTGGTTTCTTCCAGATAGCCCGATAAAAGATATTCTTCTTTTAATGGTTGCTGCGCCATCTTCGGATAGATGCACGAAGAGCCAAGAAACATCAGCTTTTTTACACCGCTTTTGTAAGCGTAATGAATGATGTTGGTTTCAATCATCAGATTATCATAAATAAACTCAGCGCGGTATGTGCTGTTAGCAACAATGCCACCTACTTTGGCAGCCGCCAAAAACACATAATCGGGTTGTTCGTCTGCAAAAAAACGGGCAACCGCTTCCTGATTGCGTAAATCAAGTTCTGCCGAAGTGCGTACAATAATATTTTCAAACCCATCGTGCTGCAACCGCCGCATGATAGCGCTGCCAACCATACCGCGGTGTCCGGCGATGTATATCTTATCTTGCTTCTGCATATCTGTTAAAAAGTTTTGTTTTGGTTTGATAGCCAGGTACAGTTATAATTTTTACTCTTGTTTTGCTGGCTTGTGCCGTCATTGTATATCCCAATACCGGCATTGTAAAATGGGTTACTTCTTTATCGTTTATAAATTGATTGAACAGGGTTGCCGGCTCTGCCGGATTGATTTTTATTTTTTGAAGCTGGATATCATCGTGTGTATCAAAAAAACGCCGCAATAAATATACATCATCACCGCTCACTGTTACCGGCGTTGCCAGCCAATGAACAAAATTAATGACGCTGCCAGTGCCTTTTAAAATGTTTAATTCATTGTTTGCCAAACAAACAAATACGAAACGCTCTAACACCGGTTTATAAGAAATCCGCTCTTTACCGTAGGTAGTTCTCGTCAGTTTGTTTGCCGGGTAAAAGCTGTCCAGTTTTTTACGGCGAAACAAATCACACACTTTTTTTTCGTGTCCGGCTTTGGTATAAACAACATACCATTGTTTCGAATTTTCCATAAGAGAATTTTTTAAAGTTGAATCTTTTTGGGTTCCATATCTACGAATGAGTAGCCTGTAAAAGCTTGTCGTTTCCTTTTTTCTTACCACCGTTTTTATACCGATAGTTGTATCCGTAACCATAGCCATAGCCATAGTATTTGTTTTGAAATCCTCTTGATTTTACACCGTTGAAAACAATGGCTACATTTTTTAATTGTTGTATTTTATTGTTGGCATCTATGCGCTCGATAAAAGCTTTCGGTGTATAATTATGCCTTACCACATACAGCGTTGCGTCGCAATAAGGCGAAAGAATATAAGCATCAGTAACCGGAACTACAGGTGCGCTATCGAGTATAATGGTGTCGAAGTTAGCATCGAGGTAAGATAGCAGTTCTTCTACCTTTCCGCTTAAAATTAACTCGGAAGGATTTTCAGGCAATATTCCGGTTGGTATAAAATAAAGATGCTCATTTAATGAAGTTGGCAAAATAATTTCTTCCGGCTTTTTGTTGCCTTTTAAGAAATCTGTTACTCCGCTTTCACTGTGAATGTCTAACTTATCGGCTAACGATGGATTGTTTAAATCCATATCTACCAGCACTACTTTTTTACCAGCTACAGCCAGGCTTAATGCCAGGTTGGCTGCGATAAAACTTTTGCCTTCTCCTGAAATAGAGGAAGTAACCAGCACTCTTTTGTTTTCGGCATTAATTCCGGCATAACCAAGCGTCATGCGCAACATCCGAAATTGTTCTGCAATAAAACTGCGCTTCTCATAACCAATCATAACAGGCTCCCTGGATGGCTGGGCAACAATTTCACCCAGTATCGGCCGCTCAGTGTATTGTTCAATATCCTGGCGAAACAAAATTTTACGGTTTAAAGTTTCTTTACCGAAAATAACACCTACGCCTCCGAGCAAAGCAATTAAAAACGCAGAGAGATAAACAATTTTCCGGTTAGGACTTACCGGCTCATCAGAAGAAACAGCTTTGTCTATCACTTTTGAATCGGCTACATTAGAAGCATACGAAAGTTCAGTTTCTTCTTTTTTCTGCAAAAGAAAATTATATACATCACTTTTAATTTGCTGCTCACGGTTGATGTCGATCAGGTCCTTTTCTTTTTGCGGAATACTTTGCAACGCCGAAGCATAGCTGCCATTGGTAGATTGAATGTTATTACGGCTGGCTAACAAACTACTGCGCTGGCTTTGAATGTTCTCTAAAATGCTAGGTCGTATCTTTTCTATTCTATCTTTAATACCTTCGGTAATTGGGTTATTCTCGCCGGTTGTTTTTTTGGCTCTGTCGTAATCCAGTTCCGACTGGTAAAGTGTACCTACCAGGCTTGCCAATGTAGGATCAGGAACACCGGCAGTAGAAGGCACAATAGCACCTTCATTGTCTTTTGATTTTACATATTTTTCCACCTGGTCCAACACAGCAAGCTGCGCATTTGCTTCACCTTGCTTTTGATCGTTTGTGCTTACATTTTCAAGATACAATTCGCCTTGTTTGCTAATATCAACCGCTCCTCGGGAAGTTTTGTATTGCTGCAATTTCTTTTCAATACCTGTCAAATCGCCTTCTACTTCGGAGATGCGTTTTTGCAGGAATTTTAGCGTATTGGTAGCCAGTTTGTTTTTATCTTCAATGGTATTATTGGTATAAGTTTGAAGTAAATCATTCAAAATATTTTCTGCTCTTTTCGGCACTTCATCTTTATACGCTAAATTGATAATGCTTGATTGTTTGCTGGTTGTAGTTACTTCCAAACTATTGCCGATATGATCTGCAACTGCTTTCGGATCGCTTAACGTAAAGTACAACTTACTACCGGGCAAAGGCTCATGAGAATAGTTTGGATTGGGTATAAATTGAATAACGCCATAAGGACTGTTTATCCATTGATGTAAAGTAAACTCCTTACCAAATACAGATACTTTACCACTGGCTTTATCATAACTATAATCAATTTTATCTTTGGCTGGTTTTAGTTTCGATGGATCGGCTGCTATTACGGTAACAGGCGCTGTAGCATAAGCATTCAAATCATGAAACTGCCCTGTTTCATACAAAGTGGTATAAAGATTTAGATGACTTACCACCTGACTCAGAAAGTTATTCGACTGAATTACTTCCGTTTCGTTTTCAATGGTTTTATTTGTTGATAACAAATCAAGCTCCTGCAAGCCCTTTGCTTCCACACCTTTCATCTCGTCCTTAATTAACAAACGGGCTTTTGTTTCGTATTTAGGAGTGGCTATTTTTAAATACAGCCAGGATGCTGTGCCTGCTACAAGAAACAAAATAAGAAACAAGGGCCAGTAAGGCGTATATTTATAAATGACTTGCCCTAAGTCGTCTTTCTTTTTTTCTTCTGATGATTTTTTAATGATTTCCATGAGGTCTCTGTATTTTATTTTGCTATAATTCGGTCGGCAATAATGGCCAAAAATGATAATGCGCTTATAACAATAGGCAAGTACTGATTGGTTCTGCTCGTGCTGCTCACCCTTGCCTTTGTTGGCTCTACATAAACGATATCGTTGGACTTGAGATAGTAATAAGGTGAGGTAAAAATTTCGCTTGAATTCAAATTCAGGTACTTGATGTTTTTTATTCCGTTTTCTTCACGTATTACCATTACGTGATCTTTTTTGCCATAAATAGTAATATCTCCGGCCAGCCCTAACGCTTCCAGCAAAGTTATCTTTTCATTCAATACATTTACTACGGTTGGATGCTCCACTTCGCCCAAAACGGTTACTTTAAAGTTAAGATACCTTATACTGACTATCGGGTCAGCCAAAAGTTTACGGTTCAAAAGACTATCGGTAAGTTTTAAGCGTAATTGATTGGCAGATAAACCGCCCGCTTTTACATTGCCAAGAATCGGAAACTGAATGTTACCATTGGCATCTACCAAATAACCAGATGCCTGAACGGTAGCACCTGTTGCCGTTGAAACGTTGGCATAAGAAAAGTTAGGAGCATTGAACATAGCAGAAGCTTCCGGATTCAGGCTGCTCACCGAAATTCCTAAAATATCGTTTGGCTGTATAGTGGTTTGCGGAATTTGAACATTAGATGTAATGTGCTCATCACCCTGGGTATTAAAATAGGTTGCTTTTTGCGTGTTTACGCAGGAAGAAGCATAAAATAAGATGAGAAGGAGAAAAAAATAAATAGTTGATTTTTTAAAAATACTCATAACGATTGTGTCGTATTTATCGAATAAATAAATAGTTAAGGAATGTAATGGTTGCAGCAGCCGTACTGGATTTTTATATGGATACCATTAAAGTTCCGCCCTACAACCATAAAAACTATGCCTTTTTTTAAATACGGATTTTGAAATTATCCAGTTTGTTTTCATTTGCTTATGTTATGTTGTTTTGAAGCTGCTCTTGACAATCAATTTTTTATTTTTTAAGCGTGTGCTATAATATATAAATACAAAGTTAGAATATATGGAATTGATAATCCTTCGTATCTACTTTAACCAGAGCTCCTTGCAAATAATTGCTTATAAATGTTTTTACCATTATCAATCTTACTGGTTTTACATTTTATTAATATTCCTCTTTACGAATAAAAATAAAACCTAAACATTTAGTCCATAAAAATCCACAACAGGTAACAGAAAAAAGAAAAAATTGCGACAAATAGATAAGCAACTTGCTTTAAATTGGAACTACATTCTAAAAAAGGGACAAAAACAAACCTGCTTTAAATTTTGGATTCCTCTTTTCTGTAAAATGATAGCGGAATCTATTTCTAAATCTTGTTCAATTGAATTTGCGTAGATGAATGAGTTGAACAGCGAAGGCAAATAATAACATGACATAGAAATGACAGAGCAACGCTGATAATATTAGTGCTCAACTGGGTTGCCAAGTACCTTTGCGGCTGTTAGCAACAAGGTTTAATAAGGATATAAGAACATGGACATCAATCATTTTTTTGTTGCAGGAATCAATTATAAAAAAACCGACGCAGCTATCAGAAGTCAGTTTGCCGTATGCTCTGGCGTTTACAGCTCCTTATTATGCAAAGCTGCTCAGCTTGGTCTGGAAGAAGTGTTTGTTATCAGCACATGCAACCGCACAGAAATTTATGGTATTGCCGATAATGTAAATACTCTTATTAAACTCCTTTGTTCGGAAACGAAAGGAAGCGAAAATACCTTTTACCAGTTGTGTTACTCCAGGCATGGATACAATGCCATTTCGCATCTGTGGCAGGTGGCTGCTGGTTTGGATTCGCAGATTTTAGGTGATTATGAAATTGTAGGGCAAATTAAAACCGCGGTAAAGTTTGCTAAAGAACGTGGTTTTATTGGCATGTTCAGCGAGCGCATAATTAACAGTGCGTTGCAGGCATCCAAAGCCATACGAAACGAAACAGGAATCAGTGGCGGAACGGTATCGGTTTCTTTTGCAGCCATTCAATACTTAAAAGCGGCTGTTCCCGCCATCGCTGATAAAAAAATTCTGATTATCGGCACCGGAAAAATTGGTGGTAGCACCTGCCGCAACATTATAGATTACCTGCAGAATACAAATATTATAGTCATTAACCGAACACCTGAAAAAGCTGTTGAGTTAGCGGGCGAATTAAATCTTGTTCATGCTTCGTACAACGATTTAAACAAAGAAGTACAGGGAGCTGATGTAATTATTGTATCTGCCAATGCAGCGCAACCCATTCTTACAAAAGCACAGTTTTCAGCATCTGATAGCAAAGTGCTGATTGATTTGTCTATCCCGAATAACATTGATACTTCTGTAAAAAGCTTGCCCGGCATAAAACTGGTGAATGTTGATGACTTATCGCGCATTAACGATGAAACCCTGCAAATGCGTTTGGCTGAAGTGCCCAAGGCAAAAGCCATTCTTGCCGAACACATGGAAGAATTAAAGGATTGGTATGCCAACCGCCGGCACGTGCCGTTTTTAAAAGCGGCAAAACAAAAGCTGATGAACATGCACAGGTGTCGCCTTATGATTTCGTGCAAAACAAAAGAAACCAGTAATACATTACAGCCCGCCAACCCCGAAGCGGTACAAAAAATAATCAATAATATGGCGGTAAAAATGCGCTGCGAGAACCAGCCGGGCTGCAACTACATCGAAGCCATAAACGATTACATAGATGGTTCTCATCCTTAGCCTGCTATGACACAAATAATACCTCTTCGTATTGGTACGCGCGACAGTCAGTTGGCAGTTTGGCAGGCAACACTGGTACAAACCGAATTGCAAAAGCTTGGCGTTTCGTCAGAACTTGTTTTTATAAAAAGCGAAGGCGATATTGATCTTGCCACGCCTTTGTATGAAATTGGTGTGCAGGGAATTTTTACCAAAACGCTTGATGCAGCCTTGCTCAACAAGCGAATTGATATTGCGGTTCATTCCATGAAAGACGTGCCTACAGGATTGGCAAAAGGACTTACTACCGCAGCCGTGTTGCCCCGTGCGAATTATAAAGACATTTTTGTTTTTAAGGAAGATTGTTCATTTCTGCAAAATGAACAATCAACAGCAACTATTGCTACCAGCAGCGTTCGGCGCATCGCGCAGTGGCTGCACAAATACCCGAACCATACCGTTGAAAACCTGCGCGGCAACGTAAACACCAGGTTGCAAAAAGTGGCTGATAACAAGTGGCATGGAGCTATTTTTGCCGCAGCCGGTTTAGAACGCATTGGTCTTCGTCCCGAACAATCAATTGATTTAGACTGGATGCTGCCCGCACCGGCACAAGGTGCTATTGTAGTGGTATGCCGGGAAGATGATTTTGGTGCAAAAACAAACTGTGCGCCGCTTCACGACGAAGCCACTTCTATTTGCACAAAAACGGAACGTGATTTTTTACGAACACTGCAGGGCGGATGTTCAACGCCCATTGGTGCATTGGCACAAATCATCAATAACAATCTCCGGTTTCGAGGCAACTGGTTTTCGATGGATGGAAAAGAAAAATACGAGGTTGAAAAAACAATTGCTATGTCATCTTACCAGGAAGATTTTGGCAGCCAAATGGCGAAAGAATTGCTATATAAAAAAGCGATGTTGCCATCATAAAAATGCTACCATGCAAAACAAAATCCGCTTGTTGAGTACACGGTTGCTTGACGAAAATACAATTGCTAAAACCGCCGACGCTAACATACACATTCGTTCTATTTCTTTCATTCATACACAACCTGTTGTTTCAGACGAATTACAAAAGAATTTAGGACAACTGGCAACACAACCGTTGTGCGCAGTATTTACCAGCACAAATTCAGTAGATGCGGTTGCGGAACAAATACAACCACACAACTGGAAAGTGTTTTGTATTAGTGGCAAAACCAAAGAGCATGTCATCGCTGCGTTTGGTGAACATTCTATTATTTCTTCTGCAAAAAATGCACATCTCCTTGCAGAGCGCATCATTGCATCAAATCACGTAAAGAAAATAGTATTTTTTTGTGGTGACCAGCATTTGAATTATCTGCCCGAAAAATTAGCAGAACACAATATTGTAACCGATGAAGTGATTGTTTATACCACGGTACAAACGCCACAATTTATTGAAGACATCTACGATGGCATTTTGTTTTTTAGCCCCAGTGCGGTACATAGTTTTTTTTCAATGAACACGGTACCGGTTGATACTATTTTCTTTTCCATCGGCGACACCACAACCGCAGTCATTCAATCGTATTGCACAAACAAAATTGTTACCAGCGACTGGCCAGGCGCGGATAGTTTATTGGAACAGGTTACCCATTTTTATAACGAAGCTTCTCATCAAGTTGAGTAGCCCCTTTTTTCATGAACCATTTATTATTACAAGTTTTACGCGGTGAGAAGGCAGAACGCACGCCGGTTTGGATGATGCGGCAAGCCGGACGATATTTACCTGATTACATTAAGCTGAGAGAGAAATATTCATTCTTTGAGCGCGTACAAACACCTGAGTTAGCATGTGAAATTACCTTACAACCTGTTGACCAGATTGGTGTTGATGCAGCCATTTTGTTTTCTGATATCTTAGTGGTTCCGCAGGCGATGGGTTTAGAAGTGGAATTGATTGAAAACAAAGGTCCTGTTCTGCCAAATCCGGTAAAAACGAATGCTGATTTACAGCGCATTTGTGTGCCTGATGTAAAAGACAGATTGCATTATGTGTTTGATGCAATAAAGCTGATTAAAGGAGAACTGAACAACCGGGTTCCATTGATTGGGTTTGCCGGTGCGCCGTGGACGCTGCTTTGCTATATGGTGCAAGGCAAAGGCAGCAAAACCTTTGATGAAGCGAAAGCATTTTGTTATCAGCAACCCCAGCTTGCGCATCAGTTGTTGCAGATGATTACCGATACCACCATTGCTTATCTGGATGAACAAATTAAAGCCGGTGCAGATACGGTTCAAATTTTTGATAGCTGGGGCGGCTTGCTTTCACCTCATGATTTTGAAGTGCTTTCATTGCCTTATATTGAACAAATTGTTTTTAGGGCAAAACCAAAAGTGCCGGTAATCATTTTTGCAAAAGGCGCCTGGCATTCGTTACAAAAAATGGCGGCAACGGGCGCACAAGGTTTGGGAATTGATTGGTGCGTTACACCGCAAATGGCAAGAAAGTTTGCTGGCGATGATATTGCATTGCAAGGCAATTTCGATCCCGCTAAATTGCTATCGCCCATACCGCAAATTGAAAAAGAAGTCAAGCAAATGCTTCGTGATTTTGAAGGCAAGCGGCATATTGCCAACTTAGGTCATGGCATTTTACCGAATGTTCCGGTTGATGCTGCTAAGGCGTTTGTGAATACGGTGAAAGAATGGAGTAAGAAGTGAAAAATGAATTGTTATAAAGCTCAACTTTACCTTATTATCTAATTTCTATTTTTAATCCTAAGTTATTTGATTGATTCAGAAATATCTTCATGTTTTGAGTATTCCATTCTGCACATGTACAAATTGTTTCATCAATTAATTTTATTTCTTCGTCTGGTTTAATATAATATCTCTTGTATCCTTTTCTTTTAAACATGTCTTCTGCATTTGACTTACTTTCAAATACTCCAAAACTGCCTTGAAGAGTATCAGGAAATTTTTGCTTTAACTCGTAATAAGTTATGTTCGGGTGATTCTCAACATAATATTTGATAACCGCATTAACAAGTCTGCCTTTGTTATATTCATAACCATTGAAAATGAATTTTGAATAATCTTTACTTGAATACTTGTATTTAAAAAAAGTATCAGAAATTACAAAGATTTCATTTTCAGAGCTACGAAAGCGTTTTATTGTCATTCCTGCAATCGGTACTCCGTTGTATTCGTAACCTTGATGTAGCTTATCTCTTAAGCTACCTGTAATTTCTGTTCCAACCAAAACGCCAACCCACTTTGGAACTGTTTGTTCTGCCCAATAAGATTCTGATAATTGCAAAATTTTTTCTTTCTGGTTTATATAATCCTGTAATTGTAAAAGGCTTACTTCGTTAATCTCCTTTAGCTTTATTTCAACAATTCCCAAATATTCTCCTGAGTACTTGACCAATATATCAATTCTTCCATCTCCATCTCTACGTCCTTGTTTTAGTGCTATTTCTGCATCAAGAATTGTAACATCATTAAAATTCTCTTTATCCAATTTTAAAATTTCCTCATTTTCCAAAAGATATGCTTCCATTGCTAATTCTTTCCAAAATGGATATTCATTTACTATGATATTGTTTGCTGTAATTTGTCTAAATATTTCCATCTTAAACGATTTGGTATGACGCAAAGCGGGTATGTTACTAAGTATAGAGCGAACATGATGCTGGAAACCTTATATGGTTGTATATTTTCGAATGACCTTTTAAAATTGCTATCCTACAAATACTTACTCCAACCTCTTACTTATCTCATCATTAATCTTCACAAACAAATGTTCAGGTTTATAAGCGCGCCAGTTGGGCAAATTCATCAGTTCGATAAAATAATTCAGCTTGCGTTTTTTGAAATCGTGTTGTGTAGCTTCAGGCATATTTAATAAAACAATCCAGCCGTTTTCATCGGTTACTTCTTCAAACCATTCGTTGTAATAATCTTTATCGCCGCTGTGAAAATTCAATACATTTTCACCTATCAAAATAAATTTGGTAATGCCTTCCGCTTCTAATTTATCCACTACATCGCGCTTCAGCGTCATGATGTCGTTTTCAATGGCATCGTTCCACTCTCCTATCAATTCAATAATTACAAAATGTTGTTCGTAATCGGCATACAACAGTTTCATGTATAAGGTGCGACTACCAAATTCATCCCATTGCGGATGAATGTAATAGTTGTATATCGTTTGCGAAAACTCAAACTCGCTGTACACACGACCATAAAACGGCGAGCGCTCGTCTTCTTCGGCAGTGTACAGGTGCCGCCAGTTAAAATAGGGTTCAATCTCATGCATAACACATCACTTTTTCTACAAAAACAAAAATCGCTGCAATGCAAACGGGCTTTGCATTGCAGCGATAAAAGTACAAATAAAAAAGCCTTCCATTTGAAGAAAGGCTTTCTTAAAATTGATTGCTTTATTACTTTAAGCCAAACGCTTCTTTCACTTTAGGCACATAATCCAACTTCTCCCATGTAAACAATTCCACTTCTTTACTCACCGTTTTTCCTTCCGGTGAACGAAACTCTTTTACCACGGTTTTTGGCTGGCGACCCATGTGCCCATAAGCTGCTGTTTCGCTGTAAATAGGATTGCGCAGTTTTAAACGCTGCTCAATAAAATAAGGACGCATGTCAAACACTTCACTTACTTTTTGGGCAATCTCACCATCGGTCATTTTTACTTTTGCAGTATTATAAGTGTTTACATAAATGCCCATCGGTTGTGCAACTCCAATAGCATACGAAACCTGCACCAGCACTTCATCGGCAACGCCGGCAGCTACTAAGTTTTTAGCAATGTGGCGGGTTGCATAAGCCGCACTTCTGTCTACCTTGCTGGGATCTTTTCCGCTGAAAGCACCGCCACCATGCGCACCTTTTCCACCATACGTATCTACAATAATTTTTCTTCCGGTTAAGCCGGTATCGCCATGCGGACCACCAATTACAAACTTGCCGGTTGGGTTGATGTGATATTTAATCTGGTCATTAAAAAAATGCGCAAACTTTGCGTATTTCTCTTTCACACGAGGAATCAAAATGCTAATAATGTCTTGTTTAATTTTTGCCTGCATTTCTTCTTCGCTGCCAAAATCGTCATGCTGTGTTGACACCACAATGGCATCAATGCGGATGGGCTGATTGTTATCATCATACTCCAGCGTTACCTGGCTTTTGGCATCAGGACGCAGGTAAGTAATATCAGTATGTTCCCGGCGCAGTTCAGCCAGTTCCTGTAAAATTTTGTGAGCGAGATCAAGCGCCAGCGGCATATAATCATCCGTTTCATTTGTGGCATAACCAAACATCATTCCCTGGTCGCCTGCACCCTGTTCTTCTTTTTCTACCTTGTCTACACCTTGATTAATGTCGGCAGATTGTTCGTGTATGGCAGACAATACACCACACGAATTGGCTTCAAACATATACTCGCTTTTGGTATAGCCAATGCGGCGGATAACGCTGCGGGCAATCTCCTGAACATCAAGATAGGCGCGGCTTTTCACTTCACCGGCGAGTATTACCTGGCCTGTTGTTACCAAAGTTTCGCAAGCTACTTTACTATCAGGGTCGAAGGCTAAAAAATGGTCAATCAACGCGTCAGAAATCTGGTCGGCTACTTTATCAGGATGACCTTCTGATACGCTTTCAGATGTAAACAGGTAAGGCATATGTAATTGTTTGTTTTGTTTTTATTGAAAAAATAAGTGTGCAATATAGACGAGCAATGGAATTGCCTGTTGGCGAATGCAATATTCGTAAGCTGGTATTCTTTTTTTGCTTGATATTGATAAAAGAAAAACGTTTGATAAAAGTGATTCCGGCATAAAAACGCAATAAAATAAAAATTATTTCGCAGCCAGTTCATTATACAAATCGAGATACGGTGTTAAATCGCCGGTCCAGCTTGTAAAAGGAAGAATCTTTTTGCCTTTGATTTTGGTAAACTCGCTAAGTAGCTTTTTGTCTATATTGTCAGATCCGAATGTTATAGCATCGGCATAAGTGGCACCGCCCTTAAACAAAGCTGTGTTATCAGCATCTTTAAAAGGTTCCATGTCTTTGTCTTTTACATTCGCATGAATTTGCGCCAGCTTTGTAAAATCAGTTCCCAAGCTATCAGTAAATGTATTTTCGCCAATGGTAGACACAATTTTACTTTGGCTGAATACAGCATCTTTTTTATATGCCGTTTTAATGTACATAGGCACCAATCCCGTCATCCAGCCGCTGCAATGAATGACATCAGGTGGCCAGCCAAACTTTTTTACCGTTTCTAAAGCACCCTTACAAAAGAAAACAGTGCGCAAACCATTGTCGTCGTACCATTCATCTTTCTCATCAGTAAAAACACCTTTGCGTTTAAAAAGGTCTTCGTTATCTAAAAAATAAACCTGCAAACGAGCGGTAGGCAGCGAAGCCACTTTTATTTGTAAAGGATAATCATCATTATCAACAGAAACATTAATGCCCGAAAGCCGTACCACTTCATGCAGGCGATGCCGGCGTTCATTAATCACACCAAAACGCGGCATGATGCAGCGCACTTCATAATTATTGCTGCTGCACGTAATGGCTAATCTATTTATTACTTCTGCAAATTCAGTCAGTTCAAGGTAGGGCGACATTTCAGTGGCAATAAATAAAATACGTTTCTTTAACATTCTGCTGTCCCGCTTTTGCTTTTGTATTGTAAAAAGGTGGCAAAAGTAAACAAAATAATGTAATGAATAAATGGCAGGAAGTGTTATAACTGCGTTGCAGAGTTTGTTTTTACCGTAATTTCTTATCCTTTAAAAATAAAATACACTGCCACCACGAGCAACGCAAAACCAATAATATGGTTGACAGATAACTGAAGATTATGGAACACCAGCTTTGAAAAAATAACAAACACTACCAATGTTATTACTTCCTGAATTACCTTGAGTTGAACAAGCGAAAACGGTCCGCCGGTTTCTATAGAGCCCATGCGATTGGCAGGCACCTGGCAGCAATATTCAAAAAAAGCAATGCCCCAGCTAATAAGGATGATAAAGAAGACCGGGGTTGAAACATGTGAACTGTCTTTGCCAAAAAATTTCAAATGACCATACCAGGCAAGCGTCATAAATGAGTTGGAAAGAAAGAGAAGACCGATCGTGCCGAATGTTTTCATGAATGTGATATTTTATTGCAAAAACAAAGAGCAAGAACCTTGCAGCATCTTTTTATCACAACACTTCATGAAATAAAAATTGGTAGAAGTGATGGATTGTACTGCCAGTTAGAAGGAATCGTTTATATTTAATCTACAAATCATCACCATGAAAACATTGCTTTTGAGTTTTCTTTTTATTGCTTCTTTATTCTTCACAGGCTGCCTGTCGGGCACTTTATCTTCTCAGGAAAACAAATCATCTGACTCAACCAAAAACCGGCTTGCCAAAGCTTCACGTGAAGATAAAAACGGTTGGATTTATCTGCACCTGGAAGGTTCGCCTTCAGATATTGGTTATCAGCATGGCTACTTAGCAGCGAATGAAATTGATACAAGTCTACAAGCCGTGGCATACACTTTTGCACACGAAACCGGCAAAGACTGGAACTTTTATCGCCGGGCTGCGCAGAGCTTTTTATGGAACAAATTAGACAGAGAATATAAAGATGAAATCAATGGTATTGTAGAAGGGCTTCATGCAAAAAACAAACAGTACGATAGCCTTGACATCACTGCTTTTAATGCGTTGGAAGAATTGGGTTATTATTATGTGCCATCGTTGCAAAACGCAGCACTGGCGCATAGTGGCGACAACAAAGCGCCGGGCAATTGCAGCGCTTTTATTGCCACGGGCAGCTTTACAAAAGATGGCAAAATTGTGATGGGGCATAATAACTGGTCATCGTATATTATTGGCCAGCACTGGAATGAAATTACCGATATTGTTCCTCAGCATGGACATCATATTTTGATGGATTGTATTCCGGGTTTTATCCATAGCGGCGATGATTTTTTGGAAACCGATGCCGGTATTTTAATTACTGAAACTACCATTACACAATTCAATTTGTTTGATAGTACCGGCATACCTGAATTTATGCGCGCCCGCAAAGCCGCACAGTATGCAAATAACATTGATGATGTAGTGAAAATATTTGTTAGCGGCAACAACGGTGGTTATGCCAACGACTGGCTGATTGGCGATACCAAAACCAACGAAGTGGCTAAGCTTGAATTAGGCTTGAAAGATTATCGTGTTTGGCGTAGTAAAGACACTGCAATCATCGGCTCTAATTTTCCTTCCGATCCAAAATTGATTAAAGAAGAAACCACGTTTGATATAAACAATAAAACCACATCGCCCAATGCAAGAAAACTGCGCATGGAAAAATTGATTTGCCTTGACATGAAAGGCAAGATAGATGTTGAATCTGCCAAGCTAATTGAAGCCGATCATGTGGATGCTTTGCAAGGCAAGCAAGCCAACAACCGTTGTGTGATTTGCGGTCATATTGATGAAGATGCGCAAGGCGCCAAAGAATGGGACATGGCGGCTTTTTACCCAATGGGTGCGGTGCAGGGAAAAATTACAACCTCTGACCTGGCTGCGAAGATGCAGTTTTGGGCACGCAGAGGGCATCCCTGCGGTGAAGATTTTATTGGTTCAACGTTTTATAAAGCGCATCCGCAATATAGCTGGATGAGTAAGTATTTAACCGATATGAAAGCTTATCCATGGACTTTGTTTGAAGCGAAGAAGGGTTGAGGGAAAGAGCTTTTGTTTTTGCCCAAAAAGATGATGTCATTGTTTAAGAAAACAGATTATCTATGGCGATACTTTTAAGAGTTTTTGTCTTCCTGCCTTTTTTGTTTTGTGGTTTAACAATATTTGGGCAAAACAAAAAGCACAATGATAATTGGCTTTCATTTTCTGATACGAGTAGAGATGAATATGGTTATGTAAATCAAAAGGGCGACACGGTTATTCCACTTGGTAAATATCAAATTTGTTTTACCGATACGTTTCGCACGTATGCAATTGTGCTGAAACAAGGTGTAGGCTTTGTTGGCATTGACAAACAAGAAAAGGTTTTGTATGAAGTGTTTCCGTATGACAACGGACCCGATTATGAATCGGACGGGCTATTTAGAATTGTACAAAACAATAAGATTGGTTATGCCGATGCTGCAACGGGTAAGATTGCAATCAAACCCCAATTCGGTTGTGCTTATCCTTTTGAAAAAGGCGTAGCAAAAGCAGGTTTGAATTGTACAACACATTCAGATGATGGCGAGCATCACTATTGGACAAGCAACAACTGGTTTTACATTGATAAGAAAGGAAGAAAAGTGAATAAGCAAAAGCATACAAGCAACTGAAAACTTTACTCAACCTATTTGACAATATTCCAAAACAACTTACCACAGAATATGAAAATAAAAGAGGTTTTGCAGAGCAACATTCTCCGCAAAGCCTCTCCTTTCTTTTCCTCCGCAGCAAAAAAATGATTAAAAAACTTCTCACTTCAATGTTTCATCCAACCATTTAAAAAATTCATGTTGCCAAACCATTGCATTCTGCGCTTTCAACACCCAATGGTTTTCTTCGGGCAAAAACAAAAAGCGGCTTTTAATGCCTTTCAACTGCGCTGCCTGAAATGCCTGCTGGCCTTGCTCAATCGGCACACGATAATCTCTTCCGCCTTGCACTATCATAATAGGCGTATCCCATTTATCAACAAAATTACTTGGGCTTTGGCTGAACGAACTTTGTGCAACAGCATTGGCCTTATCCCAGTAAGGTCCGCCTTTTTCCCAGTTCTCAAACCACATTTCATCGGTGGTTCCAAACATACTTCTGAAATCAAACACGCCGTCATGCGCAATGAATGTTTTGAAACGATGATCATGCTTTCCTTCTAATGCAAACACGCTAAAGCCGCCAAAGCTTGCGCCCACACAGCCTCTGCGCGAAGTATCAACATAAGGTTGTTTTGAAATGGCATCAATTGCACTTAAATAATCGTTAATCACTTGACCGCCCCAATCTTTGCTTACTTGCTCATTCCATTGTGTTCCAAAGCCTGGCATTCCTCTTCTATCGGGCGCAACAATTAAATAACCATTGGAGGCAATTAATTGAAAATTCCATCGAAAAGAATAAAACTGCGTGAGTGCGGCTTGTGGTCCACCCTGGCAATACAACAAGGTTGGATATTTTTTAGTTGAATCGAAACGGGGTGGAAACACTACCCACACCAGCATTTGTTTGTTATCCGTTGTGGCGACCCACTTCTTTTGCCAGGAACACAAAGCAATGCTCTTATAAACATCGTCATTTGCATGCGTTAGCTGTTGCATATTTCCGGTGCTCAAATCAACCGAATAAATTTCGGGCGCGTGGTTAAAATCGGTTCTGGTAACAAACAAAGTGTTTCCCTTTTGCCCAACAATGCCGCTTACATCAAATTCGCCTTTTGTGATTTGCCGAACCGTAACTGCAATTTTGGTTACACCTGGATTATTGACTGAAAACAATTGTAACGTGCCCTCTTTCGGTGCTAAAAAAAACAATGTTTTATCGTCATCGCCCCATTGAAAACTTTCAACGTGGATGTCGTCATGGCTGGCGGTAAGGTTCATGGTTGTCTTACCGTTTGATACTATTAAATCCTGCTTGTCGGCTTCATAACCTTCCCGCTTCATACTTAGCCATGCCAGTTCGCCGCGCTTATTATAAGCCGGTGCCACATCGTAGCCCATCCTGCCTTCGGTTATATTTTTTGTAGTGCCATCTTCAATGTCGTATTCGTACAAATCGGTGTTGGTGCTAATGGCATACGCTGTGCCCTGCTTCTTTTTGGTTACGTATAAAACATGCCTTCCATCAGGGTTCCATAAATAATCTTCAGAGCCGCCAAACGGCTTCTGCGGACAATCGTAAGGCTCACCGGGCATGAGGTCTTTCTTCGTTGTATCGCTTTGTTTTTGCAGGAAAATATGGCTGAATTTGCCATCTTCCCAGGTATCCCAATGCCGGTACATCAGCGAGTTATAAATCTGCGCATTGCTTTTGGTCAGTTCAGGATAAAAATCAGAGCCATATACGTTCATCACTTTTACTTCGCTATCCATAATTTTCCATTTGCCATCCGGCGAAATGTGATGGTTAAAAACCAATGTATCTCCATTGCTGATTTCTTCTGCACTGCCGCCATTAACCGGTAAGCGATACGTTTTGGTGGTGCTCCTATTTTGTGCAACATCAGGAGTGGAAACGGAATAAATAATATACTGTTTGTCTTTTGAAATGCCCACTCCGCTTACTCTTCCGAGTTTCCACAACAGTTCGGGTGTCATTGTATTTTGGGCGAAAACAAACAAGGGGAACAAAGCAATGGCAATGATGAAAATTTTCTTCATAAAAAGAATCACTTGTTGGTTAGCGAACTTAGTAATTTATACTGTATGTTCTTCAGGAAGATGATGGATTGTATTAAATTCATCTGTTTATTTCAACGAGGAGCAACTAACCATTTTTGGGTATCATTTCTAAACATCAAGAATAACAAAGCATAGAGACAACTATTTCCCTATGCTTTAAAAAATGAGCAAAACCAAAAGCGCTTTATTTTCTTTATTCTATTTCTGATTCCTGCTAACTTAATGGCCGCTGGTAGAAACAACTTTATAAATGGTTTTACCTCCCGAAGCAACTGCATACAATTCGCGGTTGGCCCCTTCACCAAACGAAGTAAGCACGTAATAATACCCACTGTTCCACTCATCTTTTTCGGTTACAGTATTGCCATTAAAAGTTAATGATCGTAAGATGCCGCTACAGAAATCAGTAAAGAAGTATTTACCATACATACTGGGATATTTTGAGCCGCGATATACGAAGCCGCCTACGATAACGCAATCTGCAACAGGGCTTCCGGTATGTCCATACACATAAATAGGAAATGTATAAGCATCCTTTCCCGCGCAGTTGGTGGTGTTGTAAGCAGTATCGCCTTCGTAACAGCGCCAGCCATAGTTTTCACCACCTTTGCTCGAAGCAGCCTGCACATCAACCTCTTCCCGCTTGGCTTCTCCTGCATCGGCTATATAAAGTGAGCCTGTAAAAGCATCGAAACTAAATCGCCACGGATTGCGTAACCCCAGCGCCCATATTTCTTTCCGATAGTTAGGCAGATGCCGGAACGGGTTCGATTTAGGAATAGAATAAGTGCCATTATATTTTACTTTTATACGCAACAGTTTTCCTGATAGAAGAGAAGGATTCTGTGCGTTGTTGTTAGGATCGCCAACTGTCGAGCTATTGTTGCCATCGCCTATGCCGATGTACAAATAACCATCAGGACCAAACCGAATGCAGCCACCAATGTGTGAAAGCGAAGGCAGCGGAATTTCAAACACCTTTTTTTCACTATTATTATCAGCCACATTTGCATTCGTTTGGCTTACTTTAAACTGTGAAACTTGTGCATTGCCTGCCTGGTTGGTATAGTACACGTAAAATACGCCGTTTATTAAATAATGAGGGTCGAAAGCAAGCCCCAACAACCCCGATTCATCGGCACTGGAATTTACACGACCGCTAATGTCTAAGAACGGCGTACTAAAGAGTTTACCGCTCGAATCACATACCATAATTTGCCCACCTTTTTGCACTATAAACAAACGGCTATCACCGCAATTTTCAATGCCAAGTGGAAAGGTATAGCCTTTGGAAAACTGGACAAGCTTTACGGAATCGGTTTGTGAATAAGCAGTTGATATAAAAATAACAAAAACAAAAAGGAAAATTTTTCTCATGGTAGCTGTTTAAAAATCTGGTTGGAAAGCAGTGCGACCAAAGTACTGTAAAAACAAGCAAAGTTGTGAAATCATTTTCCCTGGAGAAATGAGTGCATCTGCTTCATTGCTGTTTATATTAGTATCAAAAAGATAAAACGAACATTATAAAAGAGCCCAAAAACAATTTACACAATTCTTATATTTATTTTATTTCGCTCACTTTTAAAGTGCTTTACCGTACAACATTGCTATACATTAGTTGTGGTGATAAAATTTGCTTTTTATGTGTGAATACGCACTGCGAAAAAAGGCAGAGGGAAACGTAAGCTTGTTTTTGATAACCATTACATGTCATAACTGTTTTTGTTTTTTTATGATAAAGATGAACAAGAACAACAGGTTTAGCTTTTTGTTTTTATTTTTATCATCTTCATCACAACCGCTACAATTATGAAACGTATTTATTTTCAGCTTGTCTTCTTATTCATCAGCAGTTTATTATTTGCCTGCCATAACCAACTTACTGATGCAGAAATTCAGCAAAACATCAACAACAGTTTTAAAAAAGATCTTGCCGGAGCTGCTTTGAATGCAACGGTTGACAGCGGCATAGCAACCATAACAGGACAATGTGAAGGCGCAGGTTGCACCGCTCAGGTTGTAGAAAAGGTGAAGAAAATGAAGGGCGTGAAAGATGTACAAACACACATCATAGAGAAATAAAAAATACCCGAACAGAACCCGCTTACAGCCTGCTCAGCTTATAATAACCAATGTTCAGTTTGTCTTCTTTACCATCTTCAATTTTCTTGATTTCGATGGTATATTTTTCTTTGAAGTAGTTAGGTAAGATGTCTTCAATCTGATACACATCATCTACATCAACACCATACTTGTCGTCAATGTGTGAAGCGGCTCCGGCATAACCAGTGTGTTTGTAAAAAGCTGTGTGTTTGGCTTGCGCAATGGCTTCGGCTTTGTTGTTGCAGGCAACTAACATTTTGTAATGATATTCTTCAAATTCACCCTTTTTATAACCACCCAGATTAAGGAAAAACAATTTGCTTTGAGATGAATGATGAGAACCATCAACATTTGTTTTTGCCACTATTTTTATTTGGCAACCATCTACAAAAGTTACTTCGCGCCAGGCATCAATGTGAATGTTCCCATCTGCTTCTTTCCACGCGTCAATGATGTTGGGAACCAACTCTTTGATCTCATCGGCAATGCCGAAAAAAATATCGTGTTGCTCAATGTGCCTGCCTTTTGGCGTAGCACCTAATATCAGCATGAATAGCTTTGGCATTTGTTTGTTTTTATTGGCATGGTGTATTTTTAATTGAGCCAAAAGTAGTCTTTCATCAAAATAGCTTTGGGCTTTACTTGAAATTATAAAGCAGCTATGAGTGGCATAGAATCATATGTTCTTCCGCCAAGTAATCTACCTGTTCGTTTTTTATTAATTCCTCCCCATTGTTTGAAGAAGAATAATGTTCTTTGTCTTTCGCATTGTTCTTTTATTTTCCATACCCATTCCTCTTTCATAGTTCTTGATTTTCTTCCACTTTCACCACCCACAATCACCCAATCTATATCTTGTAAATTAAGATTGTTGAGCGGACCAATCAAAGGTTCACATGAAAGAAACTTTATTGAAGCATTTGTCATTCTTAAAAAGTCAATTCTATCAGTTACTCTTTCATCTTCAACTGAAACTCCCATCCAGATATTCGAAGTCCAATTTAAGTGCTCATGAATTTCAAACAACCTATCTGCTCGTTTGGTCAATATCTGATAAGTATGCTGTGGCGTATCATTCATCACTTGAAACACTCTTTGTATAAATGAAACAGGAATCTGCGGATGAAACAAGTCGCTCATAGAATTAACAAACACCACTTTTGAGCTTTTCCATGAAAAAGGTATTTGTAAAGCGTCTGCATGTGTTCTAACTGCAAAAGCATCTTTATACTTTTCTACACCCATGGCTTGTAAACGCTTTGCCATTACTTCGGCATAACAGTATTTGCAACCTGCTGAAATCTTTGTACAGCCTGTTGTTGGATTCCACGTCATTTCTGTCCATTCAATGCTTGATTGTGCCATAAGGTCTATTTATAAACTTTGATTATACCGTTTGCAATCTTTAGAGCCGCGGCGTTATTCGATGCCAACATGAAATGATACATAATAGAATTGGTCGAGTTCTTTAATGGCAAAGCCTCTGATACGAATTTAAAGATTTCATTCAATCTTATTCGATAGAGAGATCCAATTTTGTTAATAGCATCGCTTTCCTTTTCAGTGAAGCTTACGTCGCCGAAAAGAGTATTTTCTGTTTTTGATCGATAAAAGTAGCTTCTTATTTCTGTCGCATTTAATCCCAAAGTTTGCTCAAGTTTTTTGAACAGAGCATCGCTTATTTCACCGTTTTTTTTAAGTAATCTGTTTATACCAATTCCGGTTGGAACTAATATCCACAAATCAACGCCTAAGCCTTTCAAAGCTACAATCGAAGACCAATTTAAAGACATTCCAAAAGGATCTATAAAAGCAAGAGCTCTAAAACTTTTTTCCTTTTTTAAAAAGTCAGCCATATCGGATAGTTTCTTATTACAATCATCGCAAACAATGTAGGTATCTTTATTTGCAAACTTTAAACGCAAAGTTTCTTTCAACTCTTTCTCATTTGTCTTATTTAACTCAACAAAATAGTAAATATCAAAAGGCTTCGGCTTATCTATTTCTAATATGCGAATAGCTGTGCCTTTTATAACCTCAATATCAGTTTTACTCTCTTTATAAATATCTCCGGAACCAGCAAATCCATCAAAATAAAGACATTTTAGTTGTGAATGAACGTTCATGATTGTTAAGTAGGCTTTTGCATATGAAACTACAATCTCAATCTTTTGTTTTGTCCAATCACCGCCAAAATAATTCATAAAGGATAAAATTTTTAGCAAAATAAGGCTTTCATCTCTAAAACAATTTCCCCTGCGCACCCGGCCGTCTAAACTGTGTGCAATCCAAACCCCAGCGTTCATCATTCAAATGATACAGCTTGTTATACTTTTGAAATTGTTGTCTTACCAAATCACTGATTGGGCCTTCACCTCGCATTCGCAAACCCCAGCGACTGTCATTCACTTTGCCATCGTGTGCATTCTGAATCAAATGCCAAACTTTATCGGCACGATCCGGAAAATTTTTATACAACCAATCATGAAACAACAATTTAATAGCGCCATTCAAACGGATAAATGTATAAGCCGAGAACGTAGCTCCATTCTCGCTTGCTGCTTTCATAATCCGCTGCATTTCGTGATCATTTAAGCCAGGTATCATGGGTCCCAGCATCACACCCATCTGCACACCTTCGCTGCTCAGTTCTTTTATCACTCTTAAGCGTTGCTTGCCCGTGGTAGTGCGCGGCTCCATCACGCGCCGCAATTCGTCATCGAATGAAGTAATCGAAACCAAAACACTCACTAAATTTTTCTTCGCCATTTGCACCAGCACATCTTTATCGCGTAAGATGCCAGCATTTTTTGTGATGATACCAACGGGTTGATTGAACTCCAGACACACTTCCAGCAATTGCCTTGTGATGCGGAACTTTCGCTCTGCCGGCTGATAACAATCTGTGTTGCCCGAAAGGCTTATTGGCACACACTGCCACTTTGGATTCATCAGGAATTTACGTAGCAACAGAGGCGCATTTTTCTTGATCAAAATCTTGGTTTCAAAATCAACACCGGCACTATAACCCCAGTATTCAAAAGAGTTTCTTGCATAACAATAAATGCAACCATGCTCGCATCCCTGGTAAGGATTCATGCTGAACATCATGGCTACATCAGGACTTTCAACTTTGTTCACAATCGTCTTTGCTTCCACATCAATAAACTGCGTTTGAATGGTGGATTCAATCCAGTCATCAATGCCTTCAATATGCTCCTGCGTTCGTTCGTTGATGATGAATTTGTTTTGTGTATTAAACTGTGCGCCCCGGCCCCGTTTATACGCATTGCTTTTCTCATTGGCCCCTTCTTCGTTGGTCATTGGTGTTGGTTTGTTGGTGAGTGGTGAATGGTGAGTGTTATAACATCACAAGCTCTTTAATTAAGAGCAAAACAAAACCTACCCAAACAGAGACGTTTGCACCGCATCGGGCGGCAGATTTTGAAATGAAAACTCTTTTACAGTTTGGTAAGCTTTGTTGCCAACTCTTCGTTTAAGCAAAGTGATTTTGGAAGCAATAAATCTTCCGGTAAAAGAAGAATGACTGTACTCGAGCCAGGCTTTTTCATACTGCCACGGTAACAGTTGCCTTGCAATGGTGATATGCGGTTCGGTGATAAAGAAAGGCTTAAAGTTGGTATCGTATTTTAACAAAGGCTGCGCTTCTTTCAAACCTTTTACCAGACTCAGGATGGGTACTTTGCTGGTAACATTGATGTAGATAGTATGCGATGGAAATGAGCCGAAGTTTTTGAGTTCGATTTTTATCGAAGACTGCTTTGTGCAAATGCTGTCCAGCCTTTTAATGATGCGATTTTCCGCCATCTCGGTTTGATAAAATTTAAGCAAAGTCAAATGCGGCTTCGTTAAAGAAGCCAATGAATGTTTGTACTTGTCGGCAAAGTGCAGCTTAATGTCCATTATCTCTTGCCATAAGTCCTGATGCGGTGTTATAACCATCAAATATTCCGCTGTAGAATAGCCTGCCAGTACTTTGGCAATGGTGATGTTGTGTGTTTTCTCTTCACGAATCTGCATACAATAGTTTTTAATTGGTGATAAATTGGATCGCTAAATTATTTAGCAATTTTAATACTAATTATTTTAGCATTAAAATTTATTTTGACAGAAATAAAACGAAACCCACTTTTGCGCCTCATTTGGTTTGAAGCAACTGTGTTTGATTTTGCTTCAATTAAAAGGGAAGTCCGTGTGAAAGTCCGGCGCTATCCCCGTAGCTGTAAGCTGCACCCAGAGTGAATTTGGGAAGTTTTTCAACACAATTTGTCACTGTCCCGATTGATCGGGACGGGAAGGCAGTTTGAAAAATGCAGTAAGCCAGAAGACCTGCCATATGAACATTGTTATCGTTTCTTTGCTTTCGGGATGAAAAGCCGGAGATACAATTGCCTTTTGTAATGAAGTGACATCGTATTACCAGATGAAACTATTTGTTACAGAGTTGTGCATTTTACTATCTTCTTCCATCATTTTGAAAGCTCATCATTCATCAGTAAAAACAAAATGAACCATGAGCAAATTGAGCCTCTTACTGCTTTCTTTCTTCTTTCTTTTTCAACACGTTTTATTTGCACAAGACACGTCTTACAACCAACTCAACGAAGTGGTGGTTACTGCAAATAAATTCGAGCAAAAACAAAATGCAACGGGAAAAATTATAACCGTCATCAACAAAGAAACCATTGATAAGAATGAAGGCAAGACGTTGCCGCAACTGCTGAATGAACAAGCCGGTATTGTGATAAATGGCGCTTTGAACAACCAGGGATCGGTGCAAACCGTTTATATGCGTGGCGCCGCTTCGGGACGAACCCTGATTTTGTTGGATGGCATTCCGGTGAGTGATCCTTCGATGATTAACAATGAATTTGATTTGAACCTGCTTTCGCTAACCGAAGTAGAGCGAATTGAAATTTGCAGAGGTGCACAATCTACCTTGTACGGCTCCGATGCCGTAGCCGGCGTGATCAATATTATTACGGCAAAAACAAACGTTACCAAACCACTGAATGGCACGGCAATGCTGAGCGGCGGCAACTATGGAACCGTCAACAGCAGTGCGCAGTTGTATGGCAAGCTGGGCAAATTCAATTACACAGCCCGTTACTCGAATTTGCACACCGATGGCTTTTCCTCGGCGACCGATACGGCACACAATCCAGCCAGGAAATTTGATAAAGATGGCTATAGTGGCGAAGTGGTAAATGCACAGGTTTCCTACAAGGCAACCGATGCGTTATCGTTCAAAACATTTGCCCTGCTCAGCCACTACAATGCAGCCATTGATGCGGGTGCATTTACTGATGATGGAGACGATTCTATTCACAATAAAAGCTTTACCACCGGTGCAGGATTTACCTATAAAAAAGCAAAGTTTGGTTTTACCGGAAATTATCAATACAGCGAAACAAGAAGGCATTATCTGAATGATAGCGCCTACAAAACAAGCACCTGGTTTGAAGACAATCATTATGCAGGATTCAACCAGTTTGCGGAACTATACGGCAATGTTGTTTTGAACAAACATATCACACTCATTGCCGGTGTTGACTATCGGTTTTCTTCGTATCACCAATTGTACAATTCGGTGAGTGGCTTTGGTCCTTATGATGATACGGTTTATGCGCATTCTGTTTATCAAACATCAGGATATGCGTCGCTTCTGTTTAAAGGCATGAATGATAAACTGAACATTGAGTTAGGAGGCAGAATCAACCATCATTCTATCTATGGCACCAACAGTACTTTTACTTTCAATCCCTCTTATCAAATTACCGATGCAGTAAGAATCTTTGGCAGTGCATCTTCAGGTTATAAAGCGCCGTCTATATTTCAGTTGTTTGATGCGTACAGCGGCAATAAGGCTTTAAAAGCCGAACAATCTGTTAGTTACGAAAGCGGCATTTCTTACCAAAACAAAACCTTCAGCGCAAGAGCCGATTATTTTTATCGCGATATAAAAAACGGAATTGATTACAACAATGTTTCGTTTCAATACTTTAATTATATAAAACAAAAAGTAGGCGGTATTGAACTGGAAACTACCCTGAAACCCGCGTCCTGGTTGAACTTCAGTGTAAATTATACATGGTTATCGCCGCGCGAAACTTCGCAAAACAGGCTTACTGATAAAGATACCATCACGTACCATTATCTCTTACGCAGACCCAATAACAGCCTCAACGCAACGATAGCCGTGCAGCCTGTAAAGCCGTTGTACATTTCGTTGTCGGCAAAGTGGGTAAGCAAGCGTTACGATGCAGGCGGTTATCAATCGCCCGATGTTGAACTAAAGCATTATTGCATCTGGAGTGCGTATGCTGAATACAATTTTGAACCTTCAACAAAATTGTTTATACAGGCGCAAAACCTTTTCAATACAAGGTTTTATGATGTGTATGGTTACAACTCCATTCCATTTTTAATCAAGGGCGGCGTGCGGTTTTCGTTGTGATTTTTATCTAACGCTGTCAGGGTTTTAAACCCTGACAGCGTTACTGTATTTTTGCCCTAAAACCAAACAGATGCACTTTCAGTTGAATGATTTGGTAACAATAACGTTCACCCTGTTTGCTGTGATTGACGTTGTAGGTTCTATCCCGTTGTTGATTTCATTAAAGGAAAGAACCGGCGACATCAGCGCATTGCAAGCCACTTTAATTTCGGGTGCGCTGATGATTTTGTTCTTGTTTTTAGGACGGCAATTTTTAAGCGTGCTGGGGTTAGACGTTCATTCATTTGCAGTGGGCGGTTCCATTGTTATTTTTTTGCTGGGCCTGGAAATGGTGCTGGGACATGAGATTTTTAAGGGCGATAAGGGTGGCAGTGCCAGCATTTTCGTTCCGGTTGCTTTTCCTACTATTGCGGGCAGTGGCACGCTCACTACTATCATGTCGCTCAAAGCCAATTACCAGGATTTGGCCATTCTCATTGGCGTTTTCATCAATTTGATTATTATCTATTTTGTATTGCTTTCTTTGAACCACATTGAGCGTTTGCTGGGCAAAGCCGGGTTGCTTGCAGTGCGTAAATTTTTTGGTGTGATATTGATTGCCATTGCGGTGAAAATTTTCAGTTCCAACCTGGCTGCTTTCGGGGGAAAGGGATAGTTGTTTTTTGAACCACGAAGACACAGAGTACACAAAGTTTCACGAAGTTTGTTTTTGCCGCTTTTTTATCAGGCATATTAGAAGCGCTTATAAAGTTCCGAACCTTTTAAAGGTTCGGAACTTTTGTTTTTACATGCAAAAAAACGGGCAAAACCAAACTTTGCGTCTTTGCGCCTTTGCGGTTGAATTAGCAATCGCTTACAAGCTTAATTCTTTTCTGAACGTACAAGAGTGCGACGCAACGATGCTAAATCGGAGTTACAGACGCTCGTAACATAAAACTGTATTTCCTGCTCGTAGCTCGATGTTCACAGCTCTTACCTCATAGCCAACTTTGTTTACGCATTGATAAAAAATCAATACTCCGTGCACAGCGTTTCGCACGGTGGAAATAGTGTTGTAGCTTTGCGCCTTCCTACACAACAATGAGCGACGAAATAAAACATGAATGCGGCTTAGCCTTCATTCGCCTTCGCAAACCGTTCTCGTATTATCTTCAAAAATATGGCACTGCCACATGGGGCTTGAACAAGCTGTACCTGCTGATGGAAAAGCAGCACAACCGCGGCCAGGATGGTGCCGGCGTTGCTGCCGTAAAGCTGAATGTAGAGCCGGGCTATCCGTTTTTGCACCGCATCCGCAGCATTGAGCAGCAACCCATTTCTGATATTTTTATGAAGATTGGACACGAGGTGCACGAAATAGAAAAATATCTTCCCGAACTGAAAAAACACCCGGGTTTGATGAAAGGCAATCTGCCATTTATGGGCGAGTTGCTGCTGGGGCATCTTCGCTATGGAACGCAGGGAAGAAACAGGGTTGAGTTTTGCCATCCTTTCATTAAACGCGATTTGGTTCCGAGCAAAAACATAGCGCTGGCAGGTAATTTTAATCTGGTGAACACAGAAGAGTTGTTTGATTTGATCAACTTTGAACCCGGCGAATTTCAAAAGCAAAGCGACCTTGCCGCCATGCTGGAAGTGATTCATCATTTTTTATCAAAAGAAGACGATCTGCACCCCAACGAACCTGATGTTTTACGTGTTCTTAAAAAAGCAATGCCCTTGTTTGATGGCGGCTATACCATCGGTGGGTTGCTGGGCAATGGTTATTCGTTTGTAACGCGCGATGCGCACGGCATTCGTCCTGCGTATTATTACATAGATGATGAAGTGATTGTGGCGGCGAGCGAGCGCGCTGCCATTCGCACGGCGTTTAATGTGGGCGAAAAAGAAGTAAAGGAATTGATGCCTGCCTGTGCCCTGGTGATTGATGACAAAGGCAATTATTCCATGGAATATGTGCAGGAACCAAAAGAGCGCCGAGCTTGTTCTTTTGAGCGCATTTACTTCAGCCGTGGAAGCGATGAAAAGATATACCGCGAGCGCATTTCTTTGGGTTATCATTTGAGCAACCGCGTGCTGGAAAATATTAGCTATGATTTAAAGAATACAATTTTTTCTTATATACCTAATACGGCGGAAGTAGCTTTTTATGGTTTGGTAAAAGGCATGGAAGATTACCTGAATTTGCGCAAGGTGCAAAGGATAATGAGCTGGGGAAATAATGTGAACGAAGAAGCGCTGCGCGAGTTAATCAACCGAAAAATAAGGCAGGAAAAAATAGCCATCAAAGATGTAAAGCTGCGCACTTTTATCACCGAAGATGCCAACCGCAACGAGATGGTGCAACATGTGTACGACATTACCTATGGCACGGTTAAGAAAGACAACGATACACTGGTGGTGATTGACGATTCGATTGTTCGGGGCACTACATTAAAAGAAAGCATTATCAAAATGCTGTCGCGTTTGGGTCCTAAAAAAATCATTGTGGTATCATCTGCTCCGCAGATCCGCTATCCCGATTGTTATGGCATTGACATGAGCAAGCTTGGCGATTTTATTGCTTTCCGAGCTGCTATCCTTTTGCTGAAAGAGCGTGGCATGGAAGACAAAATACAATGTGTGTACGAGCAATGCAAAGAAGCACAGCGCAATAACCAACTACATACAGAAAATTGGGTAAAACAAATTTACAAGCCTTTTACGCCTGAAGACATCTCTAACAAAATTGCCGAGATGATAACACCGGAAAATTTAAATATTCCGGTACAGGTGATTTACCAAACCATTGAAGATTTGCATGATAGCTGCCCCACCAATACGGGCGACTGGTACTTTACAGGAAATTATCCTACACCGGGTGGCAACCGCGTGGTGAACCGGGCGTTTATTCATTTTATGGAAGGGAAAAATATGCGGGGCTATTAATTTTTTTGAACCACGAAGAAGGGAAGAAAAGAAGTAGCACAAAGAAAATATTGAAGTATTTTTCATAACAACATCTTCTTTACAATCTCTTTCTTTTGCCTTGAAACCGGCACTTCGCTTCCATCTTCCAGCAACAAAACATCGCCATCTTTTTTGAGCCAGCTTTTGATGTATTTTTTATTCACGAGATGCGATTGATGACAGCGAAGAAAGCCCCATTCATTCAGTAATTCTTCGTATTCATAAATGGGTTTTGATACCAATATTTTTTCGCTGTTGGTCAAATAAAATGTTGTGTAGTTGTTGGTAGATTCGCAACGAACAATGTGCGCCACTTGAACAAACCGTATCTCTTTTGCAGAGGGCAAAGCAATGCGTTGCTCTTCCCTCTTATCTTTTTGTTGCAGCAGCGCCATCAAATTTTGCAACTGTGCATTTTGTTTCTTTTGCCCATATTTTTCAGCCGCTTTGTTTACTGCGGCTTGTAATTCTTCGATCTTAATTGGCTTTAGAAGATAATCCAATGCCGACCATTTTACCGCCTGTATTCCATACTGGTCATAAGCTGTTACAAAGATAATTTCAAAGTCAAATTGCTGCAACGATTGCAACAGTTGAAAGCCATTTTTGCCGGGCATTTGAATGTCTAAAAAAACAACATCGGGTTTGTTTTTGTTGATAATTTTCATACCATCCTCTGCATTCATAGCAGTGCCTGAAACGGTTATGTTGTTGCAATGCTTTTGTAACAGCATTTGCAGATTCAAAATGTTGTTTTGCTCATCGTCAATAATTACGCAAGTCATCATACATTACAGCCAGTTGAGAAAGTGTAAAGTAATTGTTGTTCCCCCTTTATTGCTATTAATATCCATTTGTAGCTTCTCTACTTTGTGGCTTTGATTGAACAACCGGATTCTTTCTTTGGTCAGCAATAAACCATACCCTTTTTGTTCATCCTGCGGAGAAAAGCCTTTGCCATTATCGTTTATTTTTATCAACAAATCGGTTTGTTCTGATATAACTTCAACACTGATTTGACCATCATTTTGCAAATTAGAAATGCCATGTTTGATAGCATTTTCAACCAACGGCTGCAACAGCAATGATGGCACTTCTATGGTGCTGGTATTGATGTTCTTTGCAACGTCAATTTTATAGGCAAAACCAAACCGCAGTTGTTCTAATGTAATGTATTGCTCTAATGTTTGCAGTTCAATTTGCAATGGCAACATTTCCTTTTCATTGTTGTGCAATGAAGTGCGAAGCAAAGAACCGAATTCCGTAAAATAATAATTTGCTTCTTCTATTTTGTTTTGATTCATGAGACTTTGAATAGAACTCAATGCATTAAAAGTAAAGTGCGGATTGAGTTGCGCGCGAATAACTTTTTGCTCTATTTGAAGCATTTCTGTTTTGCGCTTTTCTTTTCTTAGTTTTTGCTTTTGAAAAATAAAAATTATAGTGCTGCCAATGAGTAATCCTGCTAAAGCAATTGAAACAAAATAAAATGCACTTGTTTGATACCATTCTGGCGCAACATAAAAATGAGTTTGCCATACATTTTTCGGCGTTTGTTTATAACGCACAAGCAATGTATAACGATGGTTCTTTTGCAGCTTAGTTATAATAATTAGATGCCCACTGCTTTGCCATGCTGTATCTGTCTGCACATTATCAACAACGGTATATTGCAAGGAAGAATCAGGGAAACTTTCATTGGGTTTCCTAAAGTAAAAAGCCAGCTTTGTGCTTGAAAAGTATTGTTGATTAATACCATCACCTTTTCCATATAATGCAGGCCAATCATGATAAAAAGAATTGATGCTTTTAAATTCTTTATTTCCGGTTTCTATGGCGTTTTTAATAAATTCTGTCTCGCTTGTTGTTGAGCTTGAATCCTGCATAAACATTGCAAGAAATGGTGTGAGTGGCAAAGCCACACGCGTAAAACGCATGGGGAAAACAACATCGGGTTTGGTTTTGCTTCTTATTTCAACAATCAAAGTTTCATTTACGTGTAGCGTATCATCAACAATTGAATAATAAAGTTTTCTATTTTTTGTCTCTACAACCGATTTGTCAATAACTGATATGGGAAATGTATTTATGTCTTTCCATGCACTCATCGTTTGATTGTTTCGGTTGATTTTTATTTGAATATTTGACTGTAAAAACAACTTTTTATCTTCTTCTGTACTATCAGTTAAAATGTAACCAATAGATCCTTTAAAATATTCTCCTGTATCTATGTTTAAAAGGGAAATATTCAGTTGTGAACCTGTTACCAAAAATGTTTCTTCCCTAAAAGGAGAATGGATAAAAGACGGGCTTACTTTCCTAATAGAATCGGTGATAAAATTATTGATAATATTTACAGTTGTTTCACCAAAGGAAATCAACGTTCGGCTTCTAACATCGGTTCGCAACTGGGCAAACGCAAACTGTGATACAATGAAAAAATAACCGAACGCTACTACCCTTTTCATAACTTATGTAATTTATACAGCTAAGCTGAAACAATTACAAAAGGCTTTTCACAACGGATGAGAATTTGGCAGGAATGACTGTGATCTTAGCAAAAACAAACTGGTTCAAAAGCATTATTTTTGAAGAAATGAAAACAAAAGAAGTAAAGATAGATTTCGATGCATTAAGCCAATCAATGCGAGAATTTATCCGTGAGAAAGCTATTAAGGCAGGCTCAACCATTGTTTATCAGGAAGGCAACTGTTTGATAGAAGAAAATCCGGCTACGGGAGAAAAGAAAATATTAAAAAAATACTCTGAAGCAGTCAAATTGTAATGCCCTTATTATACATTTTAGCCGGACCCAACGGCGCGGGAAAAACCACCTTTTACGATACATCTCTCCGCGATACATATATTCCAAAGTCACTCCCTTACTTAAATGTTGATGTTGCTGCAAAAGAATTGGGAAGTTACTCATCCGAGAATTTTGCAAAAGCAGAAATGATAGTCCGTACCCAAATGTCGCGGCTAATTGAACAGAAGCAAGATTTTATGATAGAAAGTAATCTTGCCAAAGAAGCAGATTACGAATGGCTGCAAAAAATGATTGCCTCGGGATATGAACTTATCCTTTATTTCTTGTGTACCGACAACCTGGAGATTCATTACAACCGTGTTCAAAGAAGAGTAAAAGAAGGCGGACATGATGTGCCGAAGGAAATCATCAGGCATCGGTACAACATGGTATTGACCCGTTTGCGAAGTCAATTGTTTTTATTTAAAGAATCCTACCTGTTCGATACTACGTCTGACACGGCTGTTCTAATGGCTTATCTTGAATATGGAAAAATCGTTGACAAAAGAAGTGATGAGATTGGTTGGGTAAATCATCTTTTGTTAATAGCTGAGCGGTTATCCCAACGATGAAATTGGGTTTTCTTATTCTTATGCTTTGCTTGAATACCTGGTTTGGCTAGAAAGTATAATTTGCATATTCATGAAACAGCAACAATTACTTATATCGATAATAATTTCTTTTTTTATACTTATTTCTTTTTTGCGTTCTATAATTAGGACAAAAAAACATCGAAAAGTAGCTATCAAGGAAAAGGTTGCTGTTAAAGAAACGAAGCATCAAGATATTAGTAAAAGTGCCGGAATTAAGATTGCGACGAAAAGCCATTTAATTAAACCTGATGAGTCCGAATACATAATATTTGAGAAAGACGAGGACTGGTTAGAAAAGACTACAGACTTCTTGCTTTCCCAAAGTTCGGTTATTGATTTACTGCAAGTAAAAAATGTCTTCAAAATCGGCTACAAAGATCTTCTTTCCTGTTTTGAGTGGCAATATAAACGCCTACGAATTCTTATCAGAGATGAATATTCATGTCAAGATTGCAAAAAAAGGAATACCGATTTACAAGTACATCATACTTTGTATTTAAAAGATCGCTTGCCGTGGGAAATAGAAGATAGAGATTTGATCTCTTTATGTGATATATGTCATAAGAACAGGCATGACAACGAAAAAATAAAAGTGTATGAAGTAGACTTTGGTAACAAATACCTTATTACAAACATGAATGTATTTTGTTCAAGATGTTGTGGTACGGGATTTTTGGGCGAATATAAGCATGTACAGAACGGCATCTGTTTTAAATGTAATGGTAATAGGATTACATCATCAATTTTTAGTGCACGGTTGAAAGAAATAAAGGAGGACATGGGTATTTATGACTTTAATAAAACCTACGATGAGACTTGGGAGTTTATAAAACATATCAGAAAGTTTCAGAATAAAACAACTATCAAAATTTCAAAAAGTGCATATCGCAACTTCAATTCTTGGGAAAGAAGAAACTACGATTTTCCTTTTTAATAAAATTATGTGATATTAAGATGAAGCAACTTACTGATGAAATGATTGCCACTATCAAGTCAATGCTGAAAAGCAATGATGAGCACGACAGCATTTTGGCAAATGGGTTTCTTTTTGAACACAAATATTCGAAGAAGGATTTGAAGAATCTATGTAAACTTATGAATCAAGAAGACAAAAATTTTCATTTTAAAATTGAAGATAGAAAGATTTCTAGGTTATACCCAAAATATCAGGTATTTATAAGCAAGTAGTTACACTTTAAATTTGATTCTAAAAAGCACACTTATTCTCGCTTCCAAACAACATCTTTCCATAACAATCTCCCCATTTTCTAACATTCCCTTTCACCCTAAAACTGGTATAAAACTCGCACCTGTCGTATCTTTGCAGCCCTATTTATGAACTTACATACACTGCTTCAGCAGTATCAAAATGAAAAGCAAGTTATTCAGTTAACGCACCGGCTTTCTTTTGCCCCTACTGAAACTTCTTCCGAAAAAATATTTCTAAAAAACCTGCAGGGCAGCAGTGCCGAATTCATTGTTGCTGCCGTGTTTGCGCATCCGAATACGCAAGGGTTGAATCATTTGGTGGTGTTGAATGATGCAGAAGAAGCGGCTTATTTTCAGAACACATTGGAGAACTTAACCGATGCTTTGGATTTGTTCTATTTTCCTTCGTCTTTTAAAAACAGAAAGAATTTTAAACTGCTCAATAGCTCGCATGTAATGTTGCGAACAGAAGCTTTGACGAAGTTGTCTGCCGGTGGCAATAAGAAAATCATTGTTAGCTATCCCGAAGCGCTCTTTGAAAAAGTGGTATTACCAAAAACACTCAGCGGCAATATCATCAGCATAAAAGTGAATGATACCATCAACTTAGAAAGCTTGCTGGAGTTGTTTGGCATGTATGGTTTTAAACGAAGCGATTTTGTGTACGAGCCGGGACAATATGCTTTGCGTGGCGGCATTTTAGACATCTATTCCTTCGGTAATGAAAAGCCGTACCGCGTTGAGTTGTTTGGCAATGAAGTGGACAGCATCCGCGTCTTCGATCCCGAATCGCAGTTGAGCGAGCGCAAGCTGTTGCAGGTGTCTATCATACCCAATGTTGAAACGCAATTTGAAACCGGCGATAAAGTTTCGCTTCTTGAATTCCTTCCCGAAAACACCATTGTTTGGCTGAAAGACTGGGATGTGATTAAAGAAAAAATAGAAACAGAGGAAGAAGATTTGGGCTTGTTTTTAGAACGCACCAAAGCCGATGCGGAACACCTGAAAGAAGAAAGTGAACGATTAAATAAAGAAGGTTTTACTAAAAAAGCAGCGGCATTACTACAGGATGATAATGACGATGAAGATGATACCAAAATTTTAAAAGAAGTAAGTCTACAGGATTTTTCTCCTGCTGCAACCATCGAACGGCAAATTCAGCAACGACACATTGTTGAGTTTGGCTACAAGCCTCAATTTGCGGCAACAGAGTTTGGTTTTGCCACAAAATCGCAGCCTTCTTTTAACCGCCAGTTCGACCTTTTAATCA
The DNA here is from genome assembly GCA_965277535.1 of Ilyomonas sp. Classification (GTDB taxonomy): domain Bacteria; phylum Bacteroidota; class Bacteroidia; order Chitinophagales; family Chitinophagaceae; genus Ilyomonas. The sequence goes on from OZ255825.1 coordinate 1,519,676, forward strand.
AAGATTTAAAGGCGCATGAAAGTGCGAAATATTCCATCTACATCTTTGCTGAACAGGCCAAACAATTGGAGCGGTTGCACAGTATTTTTACGGATTTAAAAACCGATATTCAATTCGTTCCGGTTGCAACAGGTATTCACGAAGGCTTTATTGATGAAGACCTGAAAGTGGTGTGTTATACCGACCATCAAATCTTTCAACGCTATCACAAATACCGCGTAAAACAAGCGTATAACAAAAACAAAGCGCTTACGCTGAAAACCTTGCGCGACCTGCAACCCGGCGATTTTGTAACGCATATAGATCATGGTGTGGGAACATACAGCGGTTTGCAAAAATTAGAAGTGAATGGCAGGTTGCAGGAAGCGGTTCGCATCATTTATAAAGACAGCGACATCTTGTATGTAAACATCAACTCGCTGCACAAAATCAGCAAGTACACGGGCAAGGAAGGCACTGTTCCGAAAGTGAATAAACTGGGCAGTGATGTATGGAATAGATTAAAAGAAAAGACAAAAACAAAGGTCAAAGAAATTGCTTTTGATTTGATCAAATTGTACGCGCAACGCAAGGCCCAGCACGGGTTTGCTTTTGCACCCGATAACTACATGCAGGCCGAGTTGGAAGCTTCTTTTATTTATGAAGACACGCCGGACCAGGCAACGTCTGTAGCTGATGTAAAGCGGGACATGGAACAAAGCTCGCCAATGGACCGTTTGGTGTGCGGTGATGTGGGTTTTGGCAAAACAGAAGTGGCTATTCGTGCGGCTTTTAAAGCGGTATTGGATGGCAAACAAGTTGCCGTGTTAGTGCCCACAACCATCCTTGCTTTTCAGCATTATAAAACATTTGAAGACAGACTAAAAGAGTTTCCCGTAACGGTTGATTATGTAAACCGTTTTAAATCATCCAAAGAGAAAAAAGAAACCTATCAAAAAGTTGCCGATGGTAAGGTTGACATCATTGTGGGCACACATGCGTTGCTCGGCAAGGAGGTGAAGTTTAAAGATTTGGGATTGATGATCATTGATGAAGAACAAAAGTTTGGCGTGGCACACAAAGAGAAATTAAAAACGCTAAAAACAAACGTGGATTGCTTAACCTTAACCGCAACGCCCATTCCGCGCACGCTGCATTTTAGTTTAATGGGTGCACGCGATTTAAGCATCATCAACACACCACCGCCAAACCGCCAACCCATTCAAACAGAAGTGCAAATATTTAATGCTGAAACCATTCGGGATGCCATTTATTATGAAACAGGACGGGGCGGCCAGGTGTTCTTTATTCACAACCGCGTGCAAGGTTTGCCGGAGATGGCAGCGATGATACAAGCGCAGTGCCCCGACCTCTCTATTTCGTATGCGCACGGACAAATGGAAGGCGATCAGTTAGAAGAAAAGATTCTTGATTTTATTGACCGGAAATATGATGTTTTGGTTTGCACAAACATTGTGGAAAGTGGTGTTGATATACCTAACGTAAATACGATTATCGTAAACAATGCGCATCATTTTGGTCTGAGCGATTTGCACCAGTTGCGGGGTCGTGTGGGACGCAGCAATAAGAAAGCATTTTGTTATTTGCTGGCTCCGCCGATGAGCACGTTGCCAACCGACAGCCGCAAGCGTTTGCAAACTTTGGAACAGTTCAGCGAACTCGGAAGCGGCTTCCAGATTGCGATGCGCGATTTGGACATTCGTGGTGCAGGTAATTTGCTGGGTGGCGAGCAAAGCGGCTTTATGGCAGAGATTGGTTTTGAAATGTACCAAAAAATATTGGAAGAAGCGGTACGCGAACTGAAGCGTACCTCGTTCAAAGATTTGTTTAAAGAAGAGATTAGCCAACAGGACGATTTCGTTACCGATTGTACCATTGATACCGATTTGGAAATTCTTATTCCTGATGATTATGTTGAAAGCATCACAGAACGATTGTCGCTTTATACAAGGCTGGACAACTGCGAAGATGAGCGCGAGCTGCAAGGATTTCACACTGAGATGCAAGACCGTTTTGGACCGATGCCAAAGCAAGTGGAAGACTTGTTTACAACCGTTCGCTGTCGTCGCTTGGCTATTGATTTGGGTTTTGAAAAAATGAGTTTAAAAGACAATACGCTGCGTTGTTATTTCATCAACCGTCCCGACTCACCATACTTTGAAAGCGACTTGTTTAAGCGCGTGATTGACTACCTGCAAACCGGCACCAACAAAGCACGATTGAAGCAAGCAGGCAAGAACTTTTTGTTGATTGCTGATGACATGAAAAATATGAACGATATGCACTCTTTTTTAAAGCGGATGCATGGAGAAGTGGTTGGATTGAGTGTGGAGAGCGTAGTGTGAAAAATTAAACATAGTTACAGATGGATGCTGATCAATTATTTTATGAAATATTTCCTGATTCAAAACCGTCTATGACAGTCACATTAGATAACGGATATTTAGGAAGTACAAGTTGGAGCGTTCCTGAGAATTTAAATCAAATTCTAAAGCGTATTTATAATTCCAATATGCCAAAGCAATTCATTCAATATACAAGTTTGGATGGATTGTTTGGAATAATTAATTCTTGCCAGTTAAGACTTTACAATCTTTATAATTTAAATGATCCATCTGAACTAAAATCCGCCTTAAATGAGTTTAATTTCAGTTTGCTGGGTGACACCTATAAAAGAGAAAAGCAATACATGTTTGTTACTTCATTTTGCGGTTATGATATGGATTTACAAAATGAAGATTACAACATGTGGCGTCTTTATGGAAAAGATGGTTTCGGGTCTGCATTAGTATTTGAAATTGAAAATTATAATTCTGAATGGAGTCGCTACTTTTTTGGAAAAGTTCATTATGGTAAAGACAACAAGTCTTTTAATTATCTTAAAAAAATATCTGAATATTATTATAATCGCAATAAAAATATTGGAGTTTCCCTTCCTTCATTCATTCCAATGATGTGTATGTTATACAAACATGAGGTATGGAAGTTAGAAAACGAATTCAGACTTTTTATAAATTTATGGTATAACGATAAAACATTCTTGGAGAACATTCCATTGTGTGATTATTTTTTATGGACAAATTTGAATCATTACGTAACAGATAGAGGTGAGAAAGGAGCTTATACTTCCATTCCCTTTAACTTATCGACCATTCAAGAAGAGATGAAAATAAGGGCAAAGGGTCACAATACAGATGAATACTTTGACAAATTCCCTCATTTGAAATTGAAACAAGTAATTGTTGGATATAATGTGAATGAAATAAAAACAAAACAGATTGTGGATATTGGTTCAAAACTCATTCAAGCTAAACTTGGCTATCAGGTTGATTTTATTCAATCAAAGTTTAAAGATGAATTCAAATGATTTTTGTAATTGTAAAATTATCAACATAACCAAATAGTTAATCTACCTTCCAAAGTTACTCTCCACTACTTATTATTTCCATCAATCTATAATTGATATAATAAATCTCCTTCCCAAGTCGCACCGAGTGTAAAATATCGGCTGATGTAAGCTTTTGCAAGTACACAGATGCGGTTTGCCGTTGCGCAATGCCATTCAGTTCCAGTGTTTTAATCTTTACGTACGGATAACTGAAAATCAATTCTATAAAATCACGGCTGTAAGAACCTTTCAAAGCTTCTTTTGCTTGTGTGATTGTTTCATCTTTTAGCTTTTGTATGCTGCTAATTTTCTTCAGCGTTAATGCAGCGGTTTCAGAAACAGCAGACAACATGTATAATATCCATTCCTGCCAGTTCCCTATTTCAGTTACTTCACGCAGTAGCTTATAATACTGTTTTTTGTGTTTGATGATGAAGGAACTTAAATAAAGCACGGGCAAATTCAGTAAGCCTTTATCTACCAGATACAACACATTCAATATCCTGCCGGTTCTGCCATTGCCATCAGCAAACGGATGAATCGCTTCAAACTGGTAATGCATCAATGCCATTTTTATTAGTGCATCAATGTCCCGCTCATCATCATGAATAAATATTTCCAGTTCTGCCAGTTTATTTCTGATAATATCTTCTCCCTCCGGTGGCGTATATATGACTTCATCCGTCGCCGGATTGGCAAGTCTTGTTCCTGTAGTTTTCCTGATACCTGCAGTCGTGTGTTTCAGCTTTTGCATTATGGCAATTACTGTGTTGGTAGTTAAGCCTCTTTTTTCAAGCAATTCCAATCCTGTGTACATCGCTTCGCGGTACGACAAAACTTCTTTTGTTGCTGAGGAAACACCTGGTAAATCATCTGTATTGATCACAGCCCGGTAGAGTTCGTCTTGTGTGGTTACAATATTTTCAATGGCAGAACTGTCTTTACTTTCCTGTAAAATAATCGTATTGATCAAAAGGTTCGGATTAGGAAGCGTTTGACAATAACCTTTCAATTCTGCCAGCAACCGACTGGCTTTAATGCTCGCTTTCAGCAAAATTGGACTTTCTAAATCTATCTTCGGTGGTAGAGAAGGAAGTTCGTTATAAGGAGATGTAGGTTTCATGTTTATGCAATCGACACGTTTTATTTTCATGTCGAAAATAATCGAAAATTTCGACATGAAAATTTCCGTCTTAACAAACCACACCTTCACTCACCCACTTTCACGCCTTTCCAGAAAGCTACATAGTTCGTAATATTTGCAGCCGCTTGTTTGGGCGATGAATAATACCAGGCAGCATCCGCATTTTCTTTTCCATCAATTTGTAAAGTATAATAAGAAGCTTCGCCTTTCCAGGGGCAGGTAGTGTGTTTATCTGACTGTTTAAAGTATTCTTTATGCACTGTATCGGGTGGAAAATAATAATTCCCTTCAACTACAATAGTATCCTTACTTTCTGCAAGCACGGTATCGTTCCATATTGCTTTCATTGTTTTGCTTTCTTTCTTTATTCAAATACTGTTCCGCTCATCAGAAAAGAAATATGTTGTACCGTAGGGTAGTAACTTTGATAATGCTGATTAAACAAAGCAATATCGTTCAATGGATTTATTCTGTTTTAGCAATGGCAACAATTGTCAGCCCGGAATGTTTGCTGTTTTAAATATGAAATTGTCTCATCAGCAACTTACCCATGCAGGCTGCAAGCGATGGCATGCCATCAAATAAACTAACAGATTTTCTTTCCTATAGCCAGTAGATACCTTTATCTTTAAACCCTAACTTTTATTGTCATTGATAAGAATATGAAAAAGACATTTATCCTGTTCCTCTCTACTATTTTCGTTCTGCTTCTTACTCCTTCATTTGTTTTTGCACAAAAAAACAATGAGGCGGCTACCGAAGCCAAAATCAATGCACTGATTAAAAAAATGACGCTGGAAGAAAAAATTTCCATGCTACATGCCAACGGCATCTTTACTACGGCTGGCGTTTCAAGGCTCGGCATACCGGGTTTATCTACCGATGATGGCCCCTTGGGAGTACGGGAAGATTTGAGTTCGGTGGGAGGATGGGCATCAGCCAACTTAACTACCGATTCAGCAACTTTTTTTCCAAATGGTTCGGCTCTTGCGGCTACCTGGAACCCTGGTTTAGCAAACCGTTTTGGCATTGCCATGGGCGAAGAAGCCCGCGTACGTGGCAAAGATGTAATGCTGGCACCGGCGTTTAACATTTGCCGCGTTCCGCTGAATGGTCGCACGTATGAATATTATTCTGAAGATCCTTTTTTAAATTCACAACTGGCTGTAGCTACCGTAACAGGCATGCAAAGCCAGCACATTGCAGCATGTGTGAAGCATTATGCACTGAACAACCAGGAAACTGAGCGCAACCGGGTGAACGTTGAAGTGAGCGAACGGGCATTGCGCGAAATCTATCTGCCTGCTTTTAAAGCTTCAATAGAAAAAGGCGGTGCATGGACCATCATGTCAGCGTACAATAAGGTACGCGGGTATTACTGTTCAGAAAACGCTTACCTGCTCGATACTATTTTAAAAAAGGAATGGGGCTTTAAAGGTTTTGTTATATCCGACTGGGGCGGCACACACAGCACAGTAAACGCTGCCAACAATGGTTTGGATGTTGAAATGGGTTCCAATCCTCCTTATCAGAACTATTATTTTGCCAATCCGCTTCTCGATTCTATTAAGGCAGGCAAAGTGAGCGAAAAAACAATAAACGAAAAGGTGTATCGCATCTTATGGGTTCTTTTTAAAACTTCTATGAGCGATAACCGCCCTTCGGGTTCCATTAATACGGCAGCGCACAGCAAAACGGTGTACGATGTGGCTTCGGAAGCCATTGTGTTATTGAAAAATGAAAAGAACCTGTTGCCGTTGCAGCTCAATAACATAAAAAATATCGCTGTGATCGGGGATAATGCCACGCACACGTTTCATTTAGGCGGGTTTGGCGCTGGCGTAAAAGCAAGATACGAAGTTACTGCATTGCAAGGGATGCAAAACAGGCTGCCCAAAACCGTTTCTATACAATTTGCGCAGGGCTACAGGGCAAAAATTGCCAACGGTAGAAATGGAGATATCGCTACTATGAATCTGCCTGATTCGGCTTTAGTAAGAGAAGCGGTAACCACTGCAAAAAACAGCGATGTTGCCATCCTGTTCATTGGCGGAAATCGCGATTATGAAAGTGAAAGCCGCGACCGCAAAGATTTAAGCCTTCCGTTTGGCGAGCAGGCCTTAGTTGACGCGGTTACGGCTGCCAATCCCAATACTATTGTAGTGGTGATTGGCGGTGCGCCTTACGACATCAATTCCATTAAGAAAAACAACTCTACCATCGTATGGTCGTGGTACAATGGCTCTGAAGGTGGCAATGCATTGGCAGATGTACTGCTTGGTAAGGTAAACCCTTCGGGCAAATTGCCATTTACTTTTCCCGTTGCGTTAGAAGAAACGCCGGCCGAGTACCTGCATACTTTCCCTGGCGATAACCTGACGACAAATTACAAAGAAGGCATCCTTGTGGGCTACCGCTGGTACGATACGAAAAAGATTGCGCCGCTTTATCCATTTGGTTATGGCTTATCTTACACAACATTCAATTATTCAAACCTTCACACGACTAAAAAAGAATATACAACGAAAGAAACCATTACGGCTGACATCACCATTAAAAATGAAGGCAAATATGCCGGCAAAGAAACCGTGCAGTTGTATGTAAGCAAGCCCAACTCTGCCGTAGAGCGCGCAGAAAAAGAACTGAAAGCCTTTGATAAAGTGATGATACCGGCAGGGCAAACTGCAACCGTAACCCTGCACATTCCCGTTGCCGACCTGGCTTACTATGATGAAAACAAAAAACGGTGGATAATCGAGCCTGGTGATTATACTTTACAGGCAGGTACTTCTTCAGCTGATATAAAAGCCACAGCCACCATCCATGTTGGTGGTATGTAACGTAAACATTATACTGAATGATGTTGATACAATAAACAAGCAGGCGTTACAACCTGCTTGTTTATTATTTACTCTTTACATTACGTAGCTTAACCCGTTGTGGAATTAAGCGGTAAAAGCATGTTTTAAATGATGAATTGTTTTTTGCTGTTACTGATTAAGATGTTGCAATTCAGATACAGCCGCTACTTCATTTATTAGCAGTGCATTTACACCATGAATTGATTTTGCATCAATTCTTTTTAATATCATCTGGGCACATCATTCTGTCGCAAATCAAAGTCTCTAATTCCCACACCCGGGAAAACTCCATTATTCATTATTCTTCATCACTTCCTTAGCCACATCAGGATACACAGCTATGTAGTGGGTGATCACTTTTATATTGGCACTCTGCTTATTTCCGGTTGTTCGTAATATAATTTTATTTGACGACTGCAATGGCATGTGGCAGGTAATGCAATTGGAATTGATAAACTGAATAGCTTGCGCATTTTCTTTTGGCAACGAAGTATGTTGAATGGAAGTGTGACAACTTTGGCAACGTTCGTTAAACAAAGCGGTATTCCCGCGCTGGTTTGTATGCGTATCATGGCAGGTTATACAGGTAAGAGCAGTGTGAAGATAACACTGGCTTCTCGAAAGCAGTTGCGTTTGATTGCCGTGTACGTCAAGCCTATTATTGCCATTATAAAAACCAGGCAACATATAGTGAAGTAAAGTATCACCGGGTTGAAAAGCAAATAAAGACCGCATTCTCACATTGTTGTTTCCCGAATGACATTGCGCACACATATCTATCTTCTGTTGGCGGGTAAGAGTACTGTAAGAAACAATATACTTCGCTGTTTTTGTATTGGGATTTTCTGTTTGGTATTGAACATGCGCAGCTGCAGCACCATGGCATCTTTCACAATCAATGTTATAAACAATCGAGCTTTTATCCAATTCTTTGTCCGTACTGCTGCTTTCTGAAGCCGTTTGGAGTGGTTGAATATAGCTGCTATGACATTCAAAACAACGCGGTTCAATTTGCCTGTCAAATTCAGCCTCTCTTCCGCTGTCATAGCCCGGACTGTTTGTCCACTGGTGCAATTCGTTGCTGTACGAAACAGGCAGTTGAAACAATTGGTTTTGATTCCACCACAAATAAGTTTCGCCTTTTACTGAGCCAAACACAATATCAAACCGATGCGCTTCTATTTGCTTATCATCTTTATAGTACACCTGGTACAAACCACTATCACGCTTTTCCATTACAATTTTGTTGGTAGCGTTTATAGTGAATGTATTTGCACCAAGAGTGAAATCGCCTTGTACCGAAGCTTTTGTAGCAACACTAACCGAATTAGAATGGGCTGTGTGTAGATAAGAAGCAGCAATGCCTGCATGACATTTTATGCAAGAGGCAGAACCTGCATAAGCATCACCACGCGGATCATTATTACTACTTGTGTAAACGCATTGCGAAAAAATGAGAACAAGAAAACCAATGGCAATAATAGTTGCAATTGTTTTGTTTTGTTTTATCAATGGCAAATGTTGTTAGCAGTTGATGAATCGTTTGCTTACAAATATAAGTCCGCATTTGATAAGAAAATTCGCTTATAAAAAGCTTCCAAAGATTTTGTTTTTGCCTCTTTTTAGCTTTTGCTTTCAGCTCTTTTAATAAAACAAAATGAGAGAATAACATATGTAACAATCATTTCCTTACTGTTAAAAGTGCATCTTATCGAATTCTATCCAAACTCTTAATCAATCTGATATCCTTTCTGATTCTCATCATTGCCAACACACAAAAGATAGGAATAAAAAAAGCAAACACAGACGACAAAGCAATACCTGGCTTTGGGTTCTGAGCTATATATCCGTATTGAAAAAACAAGTAAATATTCAGGAGACTGACAACAAATGCAACCAACGTTAAACGTAATTGTAGTTTTCTGTTTCTGTATAAAAAAATAAGGAACAAAAGGGATGCGCCTAAGATGGAAGTGAGCACTACCAATAGCAAATTGCTCTTGGCAGTATATTCAACAGTAGTAATGCCCGGCGTTGTGCTGTTGATGTAAAAAAAGGGGAATTCAATTGTTAAAAAAGCACACACCGCAGCCAACAGCAGCCAAACACTTTGCGAACGCTGAATCATAAGTAAAACAATTTGTTGGAGTAAAATAAAAGCGCAAAATAAAACATAAACAAACTACGCACCGCAATTGCATTAACAATGCAACTAACCAAACCGTTTGTTTTTGCAAGTTTGGCACGGTATTGAAATTTAATATTGGTATAAAAGAAATGATTATGAAAAACAGAAATTTACTTTGTCTTTTTCTGTTATCAGCGATAATGGGAATAGCAGCAACAGCAAGTGCACAACAAGATACCATTGCTCCGCAAAACAATACGGAAATGAATCGTTATTCTTATTTGCCCGAAACATATCAGCGCGGCAGTAGCACCGAAGAAGTAAGAATGTTTCCTAATCCTGCCCGAAGCCAGGCAACACTTTACATTAACAGCATTAAAGAACAGGACAGAGGCGAGCTAATAGTATATAATACAGTCGGAACCGCGGTAATACGAAACATTGTACAACCGGGTAATAATAATATAAATGTGAGCAATCTTTCAGCAGGCATGTACATCGTAAAAGTTATTACTAAAGACAGATCAATCTATACACAACAACTGGTTGTGGCAAAGTAATAAGCAAAGAAAATAGTGAGGAAAAGTGAGCCTGTTGTATGCTCACTTTTTTGTTTTTCAACAACGATGCGAAGTGCTCCTCTGCGCTATCTTTGCTGGCTGTTTTTGTTTTTACCCAAAAATTTTTTAGATAGATGTTTAATAATTTAACCGAGCGGTTGGAAGGTGCTTTTAAAAACCTAAAAGGCGAAGCCCGCATCTCTGATCTTAATATTGCCAATACCTTAAAAGACATTCGTCGTGCCCTGATTGATGCCGACGTAAACTATAAAATTGCCAAAGAATTTACCGATCGTGTAAAAGACAAAGCGGTTGGTGAAAAAGTGCTGAATGCCGTAAGTCCGGGGCAGCAAATGGTGAAGATTGTAAAAGACGAATTGGCCGATTTAATGGGTGGCACCGAAGCTTCTTTTAACTTTAATGGAACACCAGCCGTTATTTTAATTGCGGGCTTACAAGGTAGCGGTAAAACCACGTTCAGTGGCAAGCTGGCAAATTACCTCAAAACCAAAAAGGGCAAGTCGCCCCTGCTGGTTGCTGCAGACGTATATCGTCCGGCTGCCATTGATCAGCTTACCGTTTTGGCAGGTCAGATTGGTGTGGACATTTATTCAGAACGAGACAATCAAAACCCTGTTGAAATTGCGCAACACGCCATCAGCGAAGCCAAAACAAAAAATAAAAATGTAGTCATTATTGATACGGCCGGTCGCCTGGCAATTGATGAAGTAATGATGGCTGAAGTGGCAAACATTAAAGCGGCGGTTCATCCTGCCGAAATTTTATTTGTGGTAGATAGCATGACAGGTCAGGATGCTGTAAACACTGCCAAAGCCTTCAATGATCGTTTGGATTTTAGTGGTGTTGTGCTTACAAAATTGGATGGCGATACACGCGGCGGTGCTGCGCTTTCCATTAAATACACGGTAAACAAACCCATTAAGTTTACCAGCAGCGGCGAGAAGATGGAAACGCTGGATGTGTTTTACCCCGAACGCATGGCGCAGCGCATTCTGGGCATGGGCGATATTGTTTCGCTGGTTGAAAAAGCGCAGGAACAATTTGATGAAGAGCAGGCAAAAAAATTAGAGAAGAAAATCCGCAGAAACCAATTTGATTTTCAGGATTTTTTAGATCAGCTTCAGCAAATCAAACGCATGGGCAACTTAAAAGATTTGATGGGTATGATTCCCGGCGTTGGCAAAGCTATTAAAGACATTGACATCAGCGACGATACTTTTAAAGGTGTGGAAGCTATTATACACTCCATGACGCCGCAGGAACGCGCCAATCCTGATTTGATTAATCCCAACCGTAAACAACGAATTGCCAAAGGCAGCGGCAAAGAATTAAGTGAAGTAAACGCATTTATGAAGCAGTTTGACCAGATGCGCGAAATGATGAAAATGATGAACAAAATGCCAATGGGCATGGGAATGCCGAAGATGCCGGGTGGTTTTAAAAGATAACAGATGTTTGATGTACGATGTGGAATGTAAGATATTTGTTTTTGCATCTTTTTGAAAGATGTCAAACATTGCCGTTATTTCGCAAGACTTGTTATTTGCAATGCTTTTCAATTTCAGGCAATTTTACTCCTTTCAACTTTGCTTCTGCAATTGCCAATTTCTTTGGAAACAAAACTTTACCCTGATATTTATTTAAAGCTGGATCAATAGCCACAATTGGCGATTTACTTTTATTGATTTCTTCTATATTTTTTTTTGTTTCTGTTTTCATAACAGCAAGTTACTTAAATTTTCTTTGAGCTACAAAACCATCGTATTCCTTTCCAATTTCAAAAGCAAACAATTCATTGCCAATTTGGCCAAATAGATAAAAGTCGTTTTGTATTTCGTCATAAAATTTAGTGATACCTATTCTATAAAGTCGCGTTCTGACTGGTGTACTTCCTGTTGCGTAAATGATAGCTCTTGGATTTCTATTAAAAAAAGCATACACTGCAGCAACAACCGTCCCAAGCACTTTTTCTGTATCGCCGTTGTTGCTTATTGCTAAATCATCGAGTTCTCCTGTCTCAACGTTTTTGTCGCCAAAAGCAAGGTTATAAAGATTTGGAATAGAGGTACTTTGAAATTCGATTATTTTATTTATTGCACCTTTCGAACCTACACTCATAAATTCGAAATGGGTAAGTGTTTTGTCTGACTTCAAATGATATTTCTCAATGTTCATGCTGTAGCAGTATCAAAACGAAACTAACAGTTAAGCTTCGATATGTAAAAGCAGGTATCAAATGCGTGGCAACAAATCAAACTTACATCTCACATCATACATTGCCCTATCTCCCCTATCTTCGTTAACAAAATAAAGCGCTATGAATCTGCACGAATACCAGGCAAAAGAATTACTCAAAAAATACAATGTTCCTGTTCAGGAAGGCATTGCTGTAGATACAGTAATGGCTGCTGAAGAAGCGTACCGACAAATAAAAGGACAAACCAACAACAACTTTGCTGTGGTGAAAGCGCAGATACATGCAGGCGGGCGCGGCAAAGGCAAAATTGAAGGCACCGAACAACGTGGTGTTGCAGTGGGTAAAAACGTGGATGACATTTCTAACATTGCAAAGAACATTTTGGGTGGCACGCTGGTAACAGTTCAAACCGGACCTGCGGGTAAAAAAGTAAGCAAAGTGCTCATTGCACAAGATGTTTATTATCCCGGCCCTAACCCAGTAAAAGAATTTTATTTATCTATTTTATTAGATCGCTCTAAAAGCGAAAACGTAATTATGTACAGCACCGAAGGCGGTATGGACATTGAACAGGTTGCACACGATACGCCGGATAAAATTTTTAAAGAATGGGTACATCCGGCAAGCACTTTACAACCGTTTCAGGCGCGCAAAATTGCTTTTAATTTAGGCCTAAGCGGTGAAGCATTTAAGAGCTGTGTAAAGTTTGTAACCAATCTTTACAACGCTTATACAGGATTGGATTGCAGTATGTTAGAAATCAATCCGCTGTTTAAAACCAGCGATGAAAAAATCATTGCGGTGGATTGCAAAATGAACATTGACGATAACGCGTTGATGCGTCATAACGATATTGCTTCACTGCGTGATGTAACCGAAGAAGACCCGACTGAAGTGGAAGCCGGACGATACAACTTAAACTTTGTAAAACTCGATGGCAATGTAGGCTGTATGGTGAATGGTGCAGGCCTGGCGATGGCAACGATGGACATGATTAAATTAAGTGGCGGCGAGCCTGCTAACTTCCTTGATGTAGGCGGCACTGCCAACGCGCAAACGGTAGAAGCGGGTTTTCGCATCATTATGAAAGACCCGAATGTAAAAGCCATTTTGATTAATATTTTCGGTGGTATTGTGCGTTGCGACAGAGTGGCTGCTGGTGTAATTGATGCTTACAACAAACTGGGTAATATCAACATTCCTATCATTGTTCGTTTGCAGGGAACCAATGCAGAAGAAGCCAAGAAATTAATTGATGAAAGCGGTTTGAAAGTAGAGTCTGCTATTCAATTAAGCGAAGCAGCAGAGTTGGTGAAGAAAGCGGTGGCGTAGGATTATGATTTGTGATTTTGGATTTATGATTGATAAAAAAGCGCAAAGAGTGTAATGCTCTTGCGCTTTTTGTTTTGCAGCAATTTTTCATTTACTCTTGAATAAGAACAAATGGAAATGGAGAAGAATCAATCATATCAACAGTACTTTCTCCAACTATTCCATCCTCGCCATAAAATTTAATTCTTACTTTAACCGGAATACTGTCTTTGACTTTCTTTATAACAATGAAAGCAAGTTTGTCAATTTCATTTGGCTTTAAATCTTTATAATCATCACGCCAATTTTTTGAAGGAATAACTGGCAGATGATGCGAAAACATCTCTTCTAATTTTTTGTAAGACAGCTTGTGATTATAATATCTTGTATAGAATGGATTTTCAAACCAATTGCTATCTCTAAATATTACGATTTCAAAATTGTAAGCCAATTGCTTATTGCTGATGTTTTGAAATTGTATTTGAATCGTATCACCAATTTTCGTTTTTGAAGAATCAATGTCTTGAATAATCCTTACCAAAGTAGAATCTTTTTGAGAGAATAGGTTCTCGCAAAAAGCTAACAAAATAAAAAGCATTAGAAGCCTTTTCATAATTGATATAAATTCTGATAGAAACTTTATAGCCAATGCTATGCTAAACCACTGATTCCTTACAGCAATCAAAAATCACAAATCACAAATCCAGCCTCACTTCCACCGCTCTTGCATGTGCCTGCAAGCCTTCTGCCATAGCCATTTGCGTAACGGTTTTAGCAATGTTCTGCAAACCTTCTTTTGTGGCTTTTTGAAACGTAATTTTTTTTACAAACGCATCTACACTTACGCCACTGTGCATTTTAGCAAAGCCATTGGTTGGTAAAGTATGGTTAGTGCCGCTGGCATAATCGCCCACACTTTCCGGCGAATAATTACCAATAAACACAGAGCCTGCATTGATAATTTGTTCGGTAATTTCATCTTCATTTTTACAAGTAATAATCAAGTGCTCGGATGCGTAAGAGTTTACAACATCAATGGCATCAGTAATATCTTTTACCAATACAATCTTGCTGTTTTCCAAAGCCAGTGCAGCAATGGTTTTCCGTTCCAAATTCTTTAATTGATTGCCAATTTCAACCGTTACTTTTTGTATCAGTTCTTCACTGGTTGTTACCAACACCACCTGGCTATCGGTTCCATGTTCCGCTTGTGATAACAAATCGGCAGCAATGAAAGAAGCATTCGCTTTTTCATCTGCGAGCACACATACTTCACTCGGTCCGGCAGGCATGTCAATGGCAATACCATCTTGTTGTATCAATTGCTTGGCACAGGTTACATATTGGTTGCCCGGCCCAAAAATTTTATACGATGCAGGCACCGTTTCCGTTCCATAAGCCATAGCAGCAATGGCCTGCACGCCACCAATTTTATAAATGCGGGTAATGCCTGCAATTTGCGCTGCATAGATAATTGCCGGATGCAATTTGCCCCCCTTATCGGGCGGCGAACACAAACTGATTTCTTTGCAACCCGCAATCTTTGCCGGAATGCCAAGCATTAAAATGGTTGAAAAAAGTGGCGCCGTTCCCCCCGGAATATACAAACCTACTTTTTCAATGCCTACCGATTTTCGCCAGCATTGTATGCCCGGCGTTGTTTCAATAACTTCTGGTGCAAGGATTTGGTTTTGATGGAATTTTTGAATGTTGGCAGCAGCCGTTTGAATGGCTGTTTTCAATTCGTTACTCACCTGTTGTTCAGCTTCGGTTTTTTCTTCTTCACTCACTAAAAAAGCATCCATCTCAACGCCATCAAACTGCTTTGTAAAAGTCTTTATGGCAACATCGCCTTTCTCTTTTACTTCATCTAAAATGGCCCTTACTTTTTCATTTAATGAAGCCACATCGTATGCAGGGCGTTTCAATAAAACATTCCAACCGCCAGGTGGCAACGTAGCCAAATCTCTTGCATCAATCAACTGCATAACTTATTTTTTATTCGCACAGAGGAAAGGAGAACACAGAGAAGCAAAACACTTTTGTTTTTGCACCATTTTTTTGTTTCTTGCATCTTGAATCTTGATTCTTGAACCTTGTATCTTGCTTCCTATAAAATCATTTTCTCAATCGGAATCACCAAAATGCCCTGCGCACCTTTTTCTTTCAATTGTTCAATGATGTCCCAGAACTGATCTTCGCTCAACACGCTGTGAACGCTGTGCCAGCCTTTCTCAGCAAGCGGCACAACGGTTGGGCTTTTCATGCCGGGAAGCAAGCCAACAATTTCATCCAATTTTTCATCAGGCGCATTCAATAAAATGTACTTGTTGTTGCTTGCTTTTTTTACTGCTTTAATGCGAAACAACAAACGTTGCAAAATGGCTTCTTTGGTTTCATCCAAATTTTTGGTTTTGATTAAAACCGCCTGCGATTGCAATATCACTTCAGCTTCTTTTAAGCCGTTCATAAACAACGTGGAACCGCTGCTTACCAAATCGCAAATGGCATGAGCCAAACCAATGCCAGGCGCAATTTCAACACTGCCGCTGATTTCATGAATGTCGGCACTGATTTGTTTTTGCTTTAAAAATTTTCGTAGCAAAACCGGATAGCTGGTAGCAATGCGTTTGCCTTCCAAAAAATGCGCGTCAGCATAGTCTTCATTTTTACCAACAGCAATAGAAAGACGGCATTTTCCAAAGCCTAATTTTTCAACTATATCTACTTCTTTGTTTTTTTCAAACACTACATTTTCACCTACAAAACCAATGTCAGCAACGGCATCTTCCACGTATTGCGGAATATCATCGTCGCGCAGAAAAAACACTTCCATCGGGAAGTTGGAAGCTTCACTTTTTAGCTTGTTGATTCCATTGCTTACACCAATGCCGCATTCTTTCAGCAAGCGCATAGAATCTTCATACAGGCGACCCGATTTTTGTATCGCTACTCTTATAACTGTGTTGTTCTGATTGTTCATTTTTAAAATAAAAAAGGCTTACTGTGCAGTAAGCCTGAATGATATGATGATGCATACAAACATCAGCTTACGCTTTGGAAGCGAAGGTGTGATGATGATTGTGATGCAATGGTTTCATGCCGCAAAAATAATGGGCTGGCATCATCAGCCAAATTATTTATTCGCCCATTTTTTAAAGAGCCTCCCCTTTGGTTGATTTGGTTTCCCACAAATAGCACAGAATAATGCAGAAAGAAAGCAAGAAGATTTGCGAAAATCCGCGTCATCTGCGAGACACATTTAAAATGATACATTCTTATTTGTTGTGAAAAACATTGTTTAAAAATAGCACAACATGTAATTTATTCACAAATCAACCGTTGTTGTTTCGTTACCTATTACTTTAGCGCAAACCTCACAGGCATGGCATTTTTTTTATTACAAGTAGCCGACAGCACAGTAACCAATATTACACAAACATCGTCTGAAACGTTGGGTGGTTTGTTAAGCAAAGGCGGGTGGATTATGTATCCGCTGTACCTGTTGTTTGCGGCTTCTATTTTTGTTTTTTTTGAAAGATTAATAGCCATCCGCAAAGCCGCGAAGATTGAGCCCAATTTTATGAATATCATTCGGGATAACATTTTGACTGGCAATCTTACCAGTGCGCGCAATATGGCTAAGAACACCGACAACCCCGTTGCACGTATGATTGACAAAGGCTTGCAGCGCATAGGCAAACCCATTGATAACATTGAAAAAAGCATGGAAAATGTTGGCAAATTAGAGATGTATAAAATGGAACGCAACCTTTCTGTTTTGTCGTTAATTGCAGGCATTGCGCCGATGTTTGGTTTTTTAGGAACCATTGTCGGGATGCTGCAATTGTTCTCTGCCATTGCATCGAAAGGCGAGCTGCAGTTGGGTGAAATTGCAGGTGGCATTTATACCAAAATGATTACTTCGGCAACAGGCTTGATCGTTGGCTTGCTGGCGTATGTGGGTTATAATTTTTTAACGGCGCAGATAGACAAAACCGCCAACAAAATGGAAGCTGCCAGTGCAGAATTTTTAGATGTGCTTCAGGAACCAACAAGATGATTTTGATTTGTGATTTTGGATTTATGACTAAATACCTGTTTTGCCAATAATATCTAACAACTGTCATCTGTAACCTATCAACTGAACAATGAACATTAGAAAAAGAATCCGGTCGCACGGCGAAATACATGCAGGCACATTGAATGATTTGCTGTTTATTCTGCTGTTCTTTTTTTTAATCGTTTCTACGCTTGCCAATCCCAATGTTGTAAAGGTGAACAACCCGAAAGGAAGTAAGGATGCAAAGGCAAAACAAAACATAGTTGTTTCCATCAATAAAGAACAAAAAATATTTTTAGGGCAGCGTATGGTAGAAATCAGCCAAATTGATTCTTTATTGAAGGAAGAAGTAGCCAAAAACCGCAGTACCATTGACACGCCTTCCGTAGTTATCAATGCTGATACATCGGCGTTTTACGGTGAAGTGTTTCACATTATGCAAAGCGCAAAACGAGCCGGAGCAAGGGTTGTAGCCAATGTGAAGTAAAGGCAGAAGCCCCTCCGCCCCTAAAGGGGAACTTATAGCAACGTAAGTAAATTTTACTTTGATTATAATTTGCAGTAAAACAGGTTACAAACAATCATCGTGTTCATAGGTTCCCCTTTAGGGGCGGAGGGGCTTCTGCCTTCTCTCCTTTCATCATCCTGTTTTTACCTTGCAAGTCTTTCTTCAATTCAATGTTTTGATAGCCTTTGGTTGATAACAAATGCGCTACTTCTTCACCAAAAGATTCATTGATTTCGAAGAACAATTTGCCGCCATTTTTTAAATGATACCAGCCGAATTTGCTGATGGCTTCGTAAAAAAGCAATGGGTTATCGTCGGGAACAAACAAGGCAAGATGTGGCTCATGTTTCAACACATTGTCGTTCATTGAATGTGCTTCGCTTTGTGCGATGTAAGGTGGGTTGCTGATAATGTAATCCAGTGCTGGCAAAGCTTTCCAGCTTTCTGTTTCTAATGCATTCATCATTATAAACTCTATTTCTGCTTTGTTAGCCAACGCGTTTTGTTTTGCAACGTGCAAAGCTTCTTCAGAAACATCGGCTGCCCACATTTTTGTTTTTGGCAGATTTTTTTTCAATGCAATGGCAATGCACCCGCTGCCGGTTCCCACATCTAACATTGAAGTTTGATTTTCGATGTTGGCATCTTCCATCTTGAACCTTGTTTCTTGATTCTTAATTCTTGAAGCTTTTCCCTTTACTTCCTCAGTTATCCATTCCACCAATTCTTCTGTTTCCTGCCGGGGAATCAAAACATGCTCATCAACATACAGTTTCATTTTATACCAATGAGCTTCGTGCAACACGTACTGCACAGGCTTGTAAGCTAATAATTCAGTGGTCATTTGTTGCAATGAATTCTGTTGTCCATCGTTCATGCTTTCATGTTGATGAACAACGCGCTCGCTGTTTGCAAAACCTGTGATGTTTTCCATTATCAGGCCTGCAATATTCCGCGCTTCGCGAGGCTCGTAAACAGCCTGCAAAAGGAGCGATAACTGTTTATATGATTCACCTATTGTCATGGAGTTGCAATGATAATTATCTCTCTTTACATTTGTCAAAATCATTGTAGTTGATTCCTCACGAAACATACATGCAGCGCTGCATTCAGCTTGCGGAATTGGGTGCTGGAAACGTAGCTCCTAACCCCATGGTAGGCGCGGTGCTGGTGCATAGTGATAGAATTATTGGTGAAGGTTATCACCAGCAATACGGCTTTGCACATGCAGAGGTCAATTGCATAAATAGTGTAAAACCAAAAGACGAAGAACTGCTTTCTGCATCAACTTTATACGTATCGCTTGAGCCTTGTGCGCATTGGGGGAAAACGCCGCCCTGTGCAGATTTAATCATACAAAAACAAATACCTCATGTTGTAGTTGGCTGTCGCGATCCGTTTGAAAAGGTGGATGGTAAAGGCATTGAAAAATTAAGAGCTGCCGGCGTCGAAGTAACAATAAATGTTTGCCAAAAAGAATGCGAAGAACTAAACAAACGCTTCTTCCTTTTTCATACCCAACATCGACCATACATCATTTTAAAATGGGCGCAAACAAGCGATGCAAAAATAGCTGCTGCGGATGAAAAGCGTTTGCTTATCAGCAATGAGTTTACCAATGTACTGGTACACAAATGGCGCAGTGAAGAAGCTTCGATATTAGTGGGAACGAACACTGCTTTAATGGACAATCCTAAGCTCAACAACCGGCTTTGGAGCGGGAAATCACCGGTAAGGATGGTGGTTGACACCAACCTTCGCCTGCCCAAATCATTGCATCTTTTTGATGATACAAAACTAACCATTGTGTTCAATTATTTGCAGCAAAAAGAAGTTGACAATGTGCTGTATTATAAAATAGACAAACAAAAAAATATTGCCACTGCCATAAGCGATGCCTGCTATCAATTGAACATACAAAGTGTTTTGATTGAAGGTGGCGCTCAACTGCTTAAAGCCTTTATTGAGGCGGGCTTGTGGGATGAAGTGAGAATCATTACCAACGAAACATTATCTATTGGTGAAGGCTTGCTTGCGCCTTCTTTGCACCAGCACCAATTGGTAAAAACGGAACACATTCTCCCGGATAAAATTCAATATTTTATTCATCAACATTGAACTACTTTTTGTGTAAAACAAAAAGCTCTTATAAAGAGTTTCGTTTCATTCATTATTATTCACCAAACATCTTTATAACGTATCGCAGTATAATATTCTTTATAAATAATGGCAAAATAAAAAAGATTAGTAGTGACTCATTTAGAGAATTCAGCCTTTCGTCATTCCGCAAATGCCCTCAACACGAACTCAAGCAGTCAGCTTTTAGCGAGAGCTTTGTGCAGAATCTGATCTTGATAGTTTGAGCAAGATGTCATTCTGTAACCATCTTTACTTTATTTCAACATCTTCATTACTCAATCATCAGATTCCGCACAAAGCCGCTTGCAATCATTAAATATATGCAAAACCAAACGGCGGCATTTGCGGAATGACGGTATCATCCCACCTGTTTTTAAACTGAGTCACTACCCAAAAGATTTGTCATTGAATGCCTTTTATAGTATTATACTTAAGTTTGAACAATTGTGTTCCGATTCTTTTAAACAATAAATCTGTTTCGTTATGAAAATATTAGGCATCGTTTTAATTGTTGTTGGTATACTGATGTTCGTGTTTCGCAACATTAGCTTTACGCAGGAAAAGAAAGTGGTTGATTTAGGACCTTTGCAGGTAGATAGAAAGGAAGAAAAAACCATTGGCTGGCCAATGTATGCAGGCGCAATCGCAGTAGTGGCGGGCATAGCAGTAATTGCTTTGGATAGAAAAAGATAATTCAATACATTAATTTCTTAAGCAAAATTTTCAACTCAAAAACAGATTGAAATTTTTGTTGTGATAGTGAATGATGCAATGACCAATCTCCTGCCTTACGATGGCGAAGCGTATTATTTTGGAAGAACCATTTCTGCTGATGAAGCGGATTCTTTCTTCCAACAATTGCTCACAGACATTGCCTGGAAGCACGAAGAAGCGATAGTTTACGGTAGGCGCATTACTACCAAAAGAATGGTTGCCTGGTATGGCAACAAAGCGTTTGCTTACACATATTCGGGCATCACCAAACAAGCTTTGCCGTTTACCAACGAGCTTCTTCAACTGCAAAAAATAGTACAAAACCAAACTGCTGAAACTTTCAATTCCTGCTTATTGAATTTATATCACAATGGTGAAGAAGGCATGGGCTGGCATAGCGATAACGAAGTTACTTTGCAAACAAATGCAGCCATTGCTTCGGTAAGTTTGGGCGCAGAACGGAAGTTTTTGTTTCGACACAAACAAACGAAAGAAGCCATTTCTGTTTGGTTAGAAAGGGGCAGTTTGTTGCTGATGAAAGGGGCTACGCAAACGCACTGGCTGCATAGTTTGCCAAAAACAAAAAAGGTAAAGGAAGCAAGAATTAATCTTACTTTTCGTAACATGAAAGAATAAAAATACGATACATTTTTCCTGCAAAAACAAAAGCAGCTATGAACAGAAATCAAAATTGTACAAAAACAAAAGTTACCTTCTTTCTTCGTTTCATCATTCTTTGTTTTGCTTCTTTTTCTTCATTCTCCCAACAGCAAAAAACCGGCTTCAAAGTGATTGCTTTTTACACGGCCAAAAACGATTTGGCGCACATCTCTTTTGTGCATGAAGCCAATCATTGGTTTGCAAAGACGGCCACGCAATATCATTTTACTTACGATTCCACAAACAACTGGAACAACCTAAACGATTCGTTTCTTTCTCATTATAATGTGGTGCTTTTTTTAGATACACGGCCCGATTCGTTGCCACAACGACAGGCGTTTGAACGATACATGAAAAGGGGCGGCGCATGGATGGGATTTCATTTTGCTGCCTTTGCCTTAACGCCATCGGATTATCCGCAAAACTGGGATTGGTATCATAACGAATTTTTAGGCTGTGGCGAATACAAAGGCAATACCTGGCGACCAACTTCTGCCCATCTTCGTATAGAAGACAAAACACATCCGGCAACCCGAAATTTACCCGATACATTTACATCGGCACCAAACGAATGGTACAGTTGGAAAAATGACGTAAAAACAAACCCGAACATTACTGTCTTACTTTCTATTGATTCGTCTTCCTTTCCTTTAGGCACAGGTCCAAAGCTTTATGAAATATGGCACAGCGGCTATTATCCTGTTGTTTGGACGAATAAGAATTATCGCATGATTTACTTCAACATGGGGCATAACGATATGGATTATGAAGGCAAAACGAACCGGCAGTTGTCGTCAACATTCAGCAGTGCGGATCAAAATAAGCTTATCATCAACAGCTTGTTATGGCTGGGAAATAAAGAAAGCCCTCAACCCCTAAAGGGAAGTTAGTAAGCTTCTTCATTACTCATAACTTGCTTTATTCAAATTATAATCAAACTAAAATTTACTTACGCTGCTAAAAACTTCCTTTAGGGGTTGGGGCTCTTCTCACTCCCGCTGTTAGACTTTTTTTCCATCATTGACTTTATAAATTTATCAACTTTCAAAACCATACAAATCAATGAATATTCTGTTGTAGCTTCATTATAAACAAGTTATCTCTTTTTATAAAGAAAAGAAGAGTGTCATTTTTTGTTGGTACAACGATTGCCTTTTTAGAGAAGCCCTTCAACAAGCAAAGCAACCGCCGAGAAATAAAGAATTTAGTGATTACCTTTGTTTTGTTGTAAACCGACTATTAGGATAATACTTTGATGATATAGAACAAAACCGGCCCTTTTGGTTTTGGAACATTTATTAACTTACTTAATACCGACTCATTTTTATGGTTACGAAAATATCGGAAGGCGTACAAATCAGCGTCGAAACGTTTTACCAAACAGAATACAGCAATCCCGTAAACCACGAGTTTATGTTTGCGTATCGCATCACTATTAAAAATCACAATCCGTTTGCAGTAAAGTTGCTCGACCGCAAATGGAACATATTTGACAGCGACGGACAAACACGTGAAGTAGAAGGCGAAGGCGTGGTGGGTGTGCAACCTGTAATTGAAGCTGGCAAACAGTTTCAGTATGTAAGCGGCTGCAACCTGCGCACCGAAATGGGCCGTATGCACGGCTGTTACAGAATGGAAAATGTAAACAACCGAAAAACATTTGCTGTAAATATTCCGCCTTTTGAAATGATAGTGCCGCTGAAACTGAACTAAGCCTTTTTGTTTTGCCCTTATTTGGCACAAATAAAAAAGCCATTCCTACAGTACTGTAGGAATGGCTTTTTTATTTGTGCTTTTTTACTACTCCGGCGTGTTGTTCGTTGTATCGTCGGTGGTGTTGTTATCAATGCTGGAAGCTGGCCTGTCGTTGGGCGTTTCCATTGGCGATTCGTCTGTGTTTGCCGATGAGGTAGATGGCATATCCATGTCTGCTGGCGCTGATTGTGGCATTGTGGTAGGTGCCGATTTTTTAGCCGCTTTCTTAGGCGAAGAACTTTTTTTAGCAGCCGCTTTCTTTGGGGCGGCTGCTACCTTTTTAGTAGCCGCTTTTTTTGTTGTTGCCGCCTTTTTCGTGGCTGCTTTTTTAGGAGCTGCTTTTTTAGCCGCTTTTGCTTTTTTTAGATTTTGTAAAGCTGCTGCTTTCTTTGCCGGTGAAGAACTTTTTTTAGCAGCCGCTTTCTTAGGAGCTGCCTTCTTTGCAGCGGCTTTTTTAGGAGCTGCTTTCTTTGCCGTTTTTGCTTTTTTCAAATTCTTTATTGCGGCCGCTTTCTTTGCCGGTGAAGAACTTTTTTTAGCAGCCGCTTTCTTAGGAGCTGCCTTCTTTACAGTGCTGGCTTTCTTTGTGCTTTTAGCAGCCGCTGCTTTTTTAGTTGATTTTGCCATGTGATGGGATGTTTAGTAAATAATAATGAAAGTTATAACAATTATAATTTCAAAAAGTATTCCGGTAAATTTTTTATCTGTTTGAATTGCAAGAATGTGCATTCTATGTTAATGAAAAAGCAGGGAGCTTTGAGCTACGAGCTATTAGCTACAAGTAAGAAAAAGAAAAACGTTTATCATTGAACGTCTTGTAGCTTGTAGCTAACGGCTTGCAGCTTAACAGCTATCTTTACGTATGCAAGCATTTCTCACCGCCTTCTGGAAGCATCTGATCTTTATCAATTACGAAGTAGATAGCAGCGTGTTATTGCCTTATTTGCCAAGAGGAACAGAACTTGATTTTTATAATGGCAAATGCCTGGTAAGCTTAGTGGGCTTTTTGTTTTTGCGCACAAAAATAAGGGGCATTGGCTTTCCCTTTCATCGCAACTTTGAAGAGTTCAATTTACGCTTTTATGTAAAAAGAAAAGAGGGCGAATCGTACAAACGCGGCGTTGTGTTTATTAAAGAAATTGTACCACGAAGAATGATAACTTTTGTAGCTCATCTATTGTATGGAGAAAGCTATTTTTATCACCCGATGAAACACCGCATAATTGAGGCAAAAACAAACATCGAAGCAGCTTATTCTTTTCGGGTAAATAAAAAATGGAATGAAATAAAAGTAGTTGCCGGGAAAGAAAAACAGCCCATTTTTACCAACACTGAAGAAGAGTTTATTACCGAACATTACTGGGGCTATACAAGAATGAAAAACGGTGCTACATCGGAGTACAATGTGCAGCATCCAAGATGGAATTTATATCCTATCAATAGTTATGAAACAGATGTAGATGTAATTGAATTGTACGGCAAACAATGGCATGAATATTTATCTGTTCAACCTATATCGGTGTTGCTGGCAGACGGTTCGCCGGTTATTGTTTTTACCCGAAATACTATAATGTAAAAATCATGAACAAAACGATAAAGAAAACGGTTGTGCTGGGTGCATCAGACAGCCCTATGCGATACAGCTTTTTGGCAGTAAGAAGATTGAAATCTTACGATCATCCGGTGGTTGCCATTGGTAAAAAAGAAGGGAATATTGACGATACAAAAATCATCACCAATCGTCCCGAGATGAACGATATTGATACGGTTACGCTCTATCTAAATCCAAAGCATCAGGAGCAGTATTACGATTATATTTTATCGTTGCATCCAAAGCGCATCATCTTTAACCCAGGCGCCGAAAATGCAGAACTGGTAAAGCTTGCAGAAACCAACGGCATCAATGCTATGAATGCCTGTACGCTGGTGCTATTGGGAACAGGACAGTATTAGAGAAAGCTTTGAGTTGTGAGCTACGAGCGGTGAGCCATGAATAAAGTGCTGTTATTAAAGGGATTTAGTTTTGTCAATTTTTTTGCTCATAGCTAACAGCTAATCGCTCACAGCTTCCCTTTTATCCACCGCGTGTTCATAATATTATAACATGGCGATAAATGCAATACAAAGTTTCCTGCGTAATTTTCAGAAAATTTTATTGTATGCGTTGGAGAAAATTTAACGGCGAAACCATCACACTGTCCATTAAAGATGCAGTTGAAGAAACCATCAAACGGGAAACGGAAAAAGGAGTACGCCTCAAAGTTTGTATCGGTACCGATAGCCAGGTAAAAGGTGAAGAAACAGAGTTTGCCACCGTAATTGTTTTTTTGCGCGAACATGCAGGCGGCTTCATGTACATTCACAACGATAAAACGCGGCAGCAATTTCATATTAAAGAACGAATGCTGGTAGAAGTTGCCAAAAGCATTGAAATTGCCTATGAGCTGTGCGATTTGTTTATTCAATACGGTGTCGACATGGAAGTTCATGCTGACATAAACACCAATCCACAATTTAAAAGCAACGATGCTTTGAAGGAAGCAATGGGTTATATTTTAGGAATGGGCTTTGCCTTTAAAGCCAAACCAGAAGCTTTTGCCAGCAGTTGTTGTGCAGACAAGGTAGTGAACTAAGCTACCTTTTTTGTGCTCTTTATTTACCACAAAGGCACGAAGGACACAAAGTTTCACAAAGGAATAATAAGATGTACTTTAAAAACATTTTAGCGTAACTTCTTTTCTTACTGACTTCGTGGTTCAAATCATTCCTAACTACGGATTCTATGCATTCATCTTCCTTTCAACTTCTCCCACATTTCAGGAATGCGTTTTATCCAAACCAATTCTCTTTTTTTTACGCCTGCGTCTTCTGCCGGAGAACCAAAATATATTTTACCACCTTTTAGTGAATAAGGCACGCCGCTTTGTGCAAACACAGTTGCGTTTTCGCCAATGGTTAATGTTTTACTCACACCTACCTGCCCCCACAGCGTAACGCCATCTTCAATGCAAACCGCGCCGGCAATGCCAACCTGCGCAGCAAACAAACAATTTTTACCAATGTTGCTGTCGTGCCCAATGTGCACCATGTTGTCTATCTTTGTTCCGCGCCCGATTCTTGTAGATGCAGTAACACCTCTGTCTATCGTGCAACCTGCGCCAATTTCAACATCGTCTTCTATCACTACATTGCCGCAGCTTTGCATTCGCCTGTACCAAACATCGCGGTCTTTTTTGGTATTGTAATAAAAAGCATCGCTGCCAATTACAGAGCCCGCTTGTATCACTACATTGTTGCCAATTTGTGTATAGTCGTTAATGGTAACATTGGCGTGAATAATACAGTTTTTTCCAATCCTCACATCCTTGCCAATAAACACACCCGGCATAATAAAAGTTCCTTCACCAATCACTGCGCCATCACTTATATTTTTTGTTGCCGGAGTGAACGGACGGAAATGATTTACAATGGTTAGATAAGATTCAAAAGGTTGCTCAGTAACCAATAAAGCTTTGCTTCCGCGCTCAACATTTTTTGTATTGATGATAATGTAAGAAGCAGCACTTTGCAAACAGGCATCATAATATTTTGGATGATCAACAAACACTACATCGCCCTCTTCTACTTTGTGTATTTCGTTAATGCCGGTTGCTTGTGCGTTGGCATCGCCAATTATTTCGGCATGTATCAAATCGGCAAGCCATTGTATTGTTACTGGCGCAGGAAATTTCATGCGTTATCTTTTTACTTTTACCAAAGATAGCAGCGATGAAAGAGAAGAGAGTTACAAAATAATTTTTATTAGGATGATGATAACAACCTGTTGAATGAAGTCAACACCCGGTTGTAACATAAGTGCTGAAAGCATTGCTGGCAAAGGGTTACAGCACATATAAAAATTAGGGCAAAAACAAATTTCGTTTCGATTAAACAACACTTATCATCGCAATGCACACTTCATTGTTGAATTTGTGTATAAAAAATATAGAAAAATTTTTTGCATTGGTAAAAACTCTTTTTAATATTGTGATGGGAATTGCATTCCCGTTACTTACTAACCCATCTACATAGTAAATCCCGCTTTTAATTGCGGGATTTTTTATTGCATGAATAGATACTTCATCATTTATAAACCGTACCTCGTTTTGTCGCAGTTTACTTCACAAAACGAGCAGAAGAATTTGTCCTATTTCTTCTCTCTTCCAAAAGATGTGTATGCTGTTGGAAGATTGGATTATGACAGCGAAGGTCTTTTGATTGTAACCAACGATGCAATGCTTAATCATCGGTTGTTGCATCCAAAATTTGAGCACGAAAGAGAGTACTGGGTGCAGGTAGATGGCGCGATAACAGATGAAGCTATCCACCAATTACAAAGCGGTGTTGAAATCAATATTGATGGAAAAATGTACAAAACCAAACGTTGCAAAGCCGAGCGATTGAGAGATGATATTGTTGTGCCGCAACGCAACCCGCCCATTCGCTTTCGCAAAGCGATTCCTGCACCGTGGATAAGTATAATTTTACAAGAAGGAAAAAACAGGCAGGTAAGAAAGATGACAGCCAAAGTTGGCTTTCCTACTTTGCGGTTGATACGACATCGAATTGAAAGATTGGAGTTGGGTAATTTACAGCCGGGAGAGATGATTGAATTGAACCAAAAAACGATGTATGCGAAACTTAATTTGAACCACTAAGAATGTAAGTAAAGAAGGAACACAAAAAGATTTTTAAGATGAATACAAAAGCTATTACTTTCTTCGGGAAGCTATTGCCTTTGCGTCTTTATGGTTCCACTCCGCATTGCTTCGTCACGTTTTATTTTGTTCCAGTACTTTTTGGCTACCATTAAAAAACCAAAGCTCTCGCCGTCTTCTTTTTCCAAATGTTTGTGGTGCATTTTGTGCGCCCATCGTATCACTTTTACATAACGGCTGTTGCTGCGCGTAAACAATTTAAAACGCTGGTGAATAATCACATCATGCACTAAAAAATAAGCGATGCCATATAGTGCTAAGCCAATACCAATGCACACTACCCAATAATTTTCATACATGCCACCCAACATCATGCACAGCCAGCTTGGAATGGCGAAAATGAAAAAGAAGGCATCGTTCTTTTCAAAAAAGCCGGGGTATTTTTTGTGATGATCTTCATGCAAATACCAAAGAAAACCGTGCATCACATATTTATGAATGAGCCATGTTGCACCTTCCATCAAAAAGAAGGTAAGCAACACAATGAGTATGTACCAAAGCCATGTCATAAATTCATTCTTAACAATAAAAAAAACAGAATTTGAATAATGAACAAATGTACTGCAAGGCGGTTGTTTTTATCGAACGGCAACAGCCTGAAAATCGTTAATAATACCGTAGATACAGCAAACCAACAGACATAATTATATGACGGAATGCTGCCATGAAGCCATTTCCAATAGCCCAACTTTACGGCAACCGGCTCGATAATAAAATCAAAAAACGTAGCGAGCAATGCTCCATCTACAACAATCGAAACCGATTGAACAACAGGCTTTACATTAGCTTGCACATCTGCTAACTTAGCATTCATCTTACTATACAATTTATCTGTAACAATGCCTGTGCAATAGATAATAATAAACCAGTTAACGCCTATTAATAGAGGCACGTTATTATACTGCAATCCCAATACTTTTCCATAATGATAACTGCCAAACAATGCACCCGTATTGATACCAATCCATTCAACCAAAAAGCCAATGAAATAAGAGGCAAAAACAAACCCAAAGAAAGAAGCGTTTTTTTGTTTTTGTGTGATGATGAGCAACAACGCCATCAACACTAAATTTAAAGGCGTGTTTTGTATAAACCATTCTTTATATGGCGAAAACAAAATGCCGATAGCACCGCTTACATGAAACAGCAATACAATGAACAAAGCAACAGTTTGAAGCGATGTATTTTTAATGCGCATGTTTCCATTTTTGCTTGTCAGCGGCCACCAGGTCGCTCATAATTTTTGCGCTTTTCAAACACAGGGGAATACCACCACCTGGATGCACACTGCCACCCACGAAATACAGACAGGATAAGGCTTTGCTGAAATTGGGGTGTCGAAGAAATGCCGCCATTTTGCTATTGGAACTTGTGCCATACAGCGAGCCCATAAAAGAAGATGTGTTGCTTTCAATCATCACCGGATTGAGGATGCGTTCAGTTTCAATCAGCGGCTCAATATCTGTGTGCAAAAGGTGGTTTAATTTTGCAATAATATTTCTTTTTAATTGCTGTTGCCATTGCTCTGAATACTGCCCCACATTCGCAGGTGCATTCACCATTACAAACCAGTTTTCTTTGCCTTGCGGAGCCTGCGCTTCAGGTTCGCATTTGCTGGTAATATTTATGTAAATAGTTGGATCGTTATACAACGTTTTTTTGGTAAAGATGTGGTCAAATTCTACATTATAATCCGCACTAAAAAAGATATTGTGTAGCTCTAATTGCGGAAACGTTTTATTCATTCCCCAATAAAAAATAAACGCACTGCTGCTACGCTCCTGCTTTGTGATTTGTTTTGCCCTTTTTTCATCACGTAGCAAATTTTTATAAGTGAAATACACATCCATATTACTTATCACGGCATCTGCAAAATGGTTTTCATTGTTAGCTACAACACCCACTACCTTATTTCCATTGCAGATGATGCTTTGCACAGCAGTATCAAAATAAAACCGAACTCCTTTTTTGATTGCTAATTTGTACAAAGCATCGGCAATGCTAATCATTCCACCTTTTGGATAATACACACCCTCGTTGTATTCCAAATGTGGTATCACACTTAACATGCCCGGCGCTTTGTAGGGATTGCTGCCGTTGTAAGTAGCATAACGGTTGAACAATTGCACGGTATGCGCATCATTAAAACTGCTTTGATTGATGGTATGAAATGATGAAAACAAATAGCGCGGAGCCGTATGCAGCAAGGCTTTTAGGATGGGTGCTTTCAAAAGTGTGCTTCGCTTGTGCAGCGAATAATTTAAAAAAATGCTTCCTGTAGTTTCATACAATTGTTGCGAACGTGTGATGTATTGTTTTACTTCGTCTTTGTTTTCGCCCATTTTTTCGGATAACTCTTTTGCCAGCAAATCAGCGTTTGCAAAACCATTAATAATCGTTCCATCTTCATAAAAATATTTGCAGGCAATGGACACTTGTTGATATTGAAAATACTCTTCTATCGGTTCATTCGCCAGCTGAAACAACTCTTCAATGTTGTGCGGTTGCGTAAACAAAGAGGGACCTCCATCAAAGCAATACCCTTTCTCAGTAAAGAAATTAATTTTACCCCCAGCGCGGCTATTCTTTTCAAACACATTTACCGCAAAGCCTTGCACAGCAAGCCTTACAGCACTTGCCAGCCCTGCTACGCCCGAACCGATAATAATGGCTTTTAATGGATGAGACATACTTGAAAAAGAACTTCAAAGATACGGGGTTGCCAAAAGCATTTTGTGCTGTTCAAATCGTTTGGCAAATCCTGATAAAAACAAATCCGTAATGTTCTTTAGCTTTGATAACTGATTGTTGTTTCTCATGAATGCTTTTCAAACTTTATACGATGAAATAGTGTCCTTTCTTGGTATCGGGCATGTAGTAGAAGTTGTACGCAGCGGCGATTACAGCAGCCTGCTCACCTTTGATGGCATCCTGTCTGTGATTGCTCCTTTTATTCCTTTTCTGTTGCTTATCGAACTGGTTCGCGCAGCCGTTTACAAACGCTTTAAAATTGATGATTACCGCATACCCTTTTTCATTTTTGTAGCCAATCGTTTTGTTTCGCGCTTTATTTCCATTGCGATGGTGGCGCTTTGCATTGGCTTGTTTGAGAAGCACGCCATTTTCACATCTACATTCACATGGTACTGGTTGCTTTATGGTTATGTGATATGGGAGTTTGCGCATTTTATTTATCATTTTTTAGCACACAAAGTAAGAATTTTATGGTGCCTGCACTCCACGCATCATGCGCCCGAAAACATGAACCTTTCTGTTACCTATGCGCATTTTTTTCTCGAAGCGCCGTATGCCGATTTCATTCGTACTTCCATCTGCATTTTGCTGGGCGTGAATGCACCGTTGTTATTCTTTATTATGTTTATTGATGGTACCTGGGGCGCCTTTATTCATGTTGGCGAAAATGTAATGAAAGATGCGCGGCTGGGCTTTTTAAACAAGCTCATTTTAACGCCTTCCCATCACCGCGTGCATCATGCAAAAAACATCCAATACATAGACACTAACTTTTGCAACTTGCTGAACATTTGGGACAGGGTATTTCATACTTTGCAAAAAGAAGAAACGAACATACCGATTGAGTATGGCATTACGCGCAACATCAATCCGCGCAACTTCTGGGATGTTTATTTTGGCGAGATTTATTACCTGGCAAAAGACATCCGACACGCACCTGGATTGAAAAACAAATTGCTCTACATTATCATGCCACCCGGCTGGAGCCATACCGGCGACCACAAAACGGCAAAAGTGGTAAAACAAAAATGGATAGAAGAAAACACATTGCAACATGATGAGGAAGCCGTTATTGGTTCATAAAAATGTTATGATGTTTTGATATGCGCATATTTCTAAAGCAATCCATTCCTCCTATCGCGTTTACATTTGCACCGCAACATCAGCACAGCTATGAATCACCTTATGTCTCTCGCCAGCGAAAATTATGCAGGCGTTCATCCCATCATTTTACAAGCAATTATAAAAGCCAATTCCGGTCATGTTACATCGTATGGCAATGATGACTATTCTTCTCGTGCCATTGAACAAATCAAACAACATTTTGGTGATGATGCAGAAGCGCATTTTACTTTCAACGGAACAGGCGCAAATGTGTTTGCGCTAAGCACAATGACGCGCCCGTTTCATGCCATTGTTTGCTCTGATATTGCGCATGTGTATGAAAGCGAATCAACCGCTGTGGAAGCCTTTACAGGCTGCCGTTTGATAAGGGTAGCAACACAACATGGAAAGATAATTCCTGATGCTTTGCAAGGAGCCATCATTCGCGTTGGCGACAAGCATTATCCGCAATCAAAAGTTCTGACGCTTACACAACCCACCGAATACGGCACTGTTTACACACCGGAGGAATTGGGAACGCTGACAAATATGGCAAAACAAAACGGCATGTATGTACACATTGATGGTGCGCGTTTGTTTACTGCAGCGGC
Source organism: Ilyomonas sp. (assembly GCA_965277535.1). Lineage (GTDB taxonomy): Bacteria > Bacteroidota > Bacteroidia > Chitinophagales > Chitinophagaceae > Ilyomonas. The sequence continues at coordinate 1,552,351 of OZ255825.1, forward strand.
CGCGCTGGATACAACTTTGAGAGCCGCAACGGCAGGCGCTGATGTAGTATCGCTGGGCGGAACAAAAGCCGGAATGCTGTTTGGTGAAGCGGTTGTTTTTTTAAATAAAGAGTTGTACAACGATAGCCAGTATTTTTTAAAAAGAAGTATGCAACTGGCTTCTAAAATGCGCTTCACTGCCTGCCAGTTTGAAGCGATGTTAAGCAACGATCTGTGGCGCGATATTGCGATGCACACCAACCATATAGCGCAACTGCTTGCGAGCCGTTTGCAACCATTCAAACAGATAAAAATTACGCAGCCTGTTGATACCAACGCCGTGTTTGCCACAATACCTTTTGAGTGGAATGAACCTTTAAAAAAAGTGTTGCCATTTTATGTTTGGGATGAAAGCATGAATGAAGTAAGATGGATGTGTTCGTTCGATACGCGGCCCGAACAGATTGATACTTTTGTGAGGAAAATAGAAGAATTGTCAAGGGGCAATTGACAATTGTTTAACCACCTTAGCTTTTGTTTTACCGTATATTTATCATTCACTAAAATAGTGCAAAAACAAACTTTATTATGATGAAATACAAATTGATTACAGCCTCTCTTTTTTCCCTCTTGCTGTTTAGCCAATGCACACAGGCGCAAACAAAAAATACAAGCTTTCCGAACCCGCAAACGGTAAACAATAAAAACAGCTTTCCGGTAAAACATACTGATGAAGAATGGAAAGCCATGCTTACGCCTGAGCAGTATAATATTCTGCGCGAAGAAGGAACAGAACGAGCTTTCACAGGTAAATACGACCATTTTTACGAGCCCGGCACATACTATTCAGCAGCATCACTACAACCGCTTTTCAGCAACGATGCAAAGTTTAACAGTGGCACCGGCTGGCCTTCTTTTTATGCACCGATCAACCCTGACGCAGTAAAGCTGGTAAAAGATGAAAGCTTTGGTGAAGTGCGCTGGGAAGTGGTGGATAGTAAAACCGGCTCGCACCTTGGGCATGTGTTTGACGATGGTCCGGCACCTACAGGAAAGCGATATTGCATGAACAGTGCAGCTTTACTATTTGTACCGAAAGGCGGCAAGCCACCAGTTAACGCAAAGCAGTAAGCAAAAACAAACTTATTAAAAAAGCCGCCTCACAACAGAAGCGGCTTTTGGTTTTGTACCAAAATATTACAATTCAAAATGGAACAATCTATTCTGTTTGCTTTTGAAAAAAATTAAGTTCAATTCAAAAAAGAGGCAAAAACAAAAGACCGGCAATAAAGCCGGTCTTTTGTTTTTGTTTGTTAAGAGCTATGGGAATAATTACTTATGATAAATTGAACTGGTGTTGCGATAACCTGCAGTGTTTTTATACCAATCTTTGTATTGTGTACCACCTGATTGTGCCCATGACAGGAAGTAGTTGTAGGCTTTGTTAATAGAAGCCCCTTCAACAGGATAATCAAATTCTTCAACAAAGCTTAACGCCCAAGGCCATGCATTTTTACTCTTATAGTAATAACCTTGTGAAGGATGTGTATAATCCTGCTGTGTACCAAACAACTTTATGTTAGCTAGATCGGTTTGTACAGTGCCGGGCAAGTGCACTTCGTAACCTCTGCGCAGATTGCTGATAACGAACGGATTAAACGGTGCTGTACCAAACGTTACCGGAGAAAGTGGCGAATTAAAGCTTACATACACCTTCGCGGTATCGCTGCTTACAACTGGTGCGGCTTGCTGTGTATTGATTAAAAATCCGCCTGGTTTGGTAGCGAGTGCCTGGTAGTTATCAAACGGAATGATAACCGCTTTGCTTTGTCCCGCTTCTGTTCCATTGGCACTTTGCGTGATATAATTAGAGATTAACTTCTGACCTGTTACCTGTTTAACAGCGCTGGCGCTGAAAGGGAACTGAATACCGAAACCATTTTGGAATGTAGCACCGGCTGCTCTTACATAATAATTACCGTACAATTCTACTACATTACCTTTACCATTGGTAACATAATTGTAACGATAGTTTACTACGAGGTCATTCATATCATAGTCACCCGTGCCAGGCCACAAATCTTCATACGCCAATGTGCCCCAGGTTGTTTGAGAAGGATAGTAATTGTTGAAAGCGCGTGTTGGATCGCTTGGATACTGATCAAACTGGTCGCTAATTCCGTCATGGTCTGAATCTTTTGTAGAATCAACCACCTGAACATTTGTAGTAGAGATGGCAGTGATAGGGTTTGAGGTTGCATAAAATACAACGTCATTGAAGTCATGGTCGCAAGAAGGATTTTGACGATTCATATCTTCAAAACCAATTAAAAACTTATTTTCTTTGGGATAAGATAAAAGAACGGTATGTTGCTGGAGGGTGGGATCAGTTTCTGGATTCAAGTTAGCATCTGAAAACAGCTTTTGAGCATTACTGTTTACCGTACTTCCGTTCCAGGCATTCGACAGCAAAATAAAACCGATTGATGTACCGGCATTAAATCTTCCGATTTTTACTTTACTACCCGATTGCAGGTTGCCGCCCGAATTGGGTAATGAGGCATTTGGGAACATATAGTGTATGGTATCTATATCACTTATTTTTTGCGGCATGCTACCCGTTGGGTAAGTATAATAACCAACCGAATTCAAGTAACCTGCGCCTTCACTTACAAAAGTTATCCATATGTCCGCAGTTGCAGTTAAATTGAGGTCAAGAGCATTTCCCGATTTTAAATATTCGGGGTGTGTAATGGCTATGTTCTTGGTTTCAGGCAGCGAAGCGTTTACATACGAAAGCAATTGAGAACTAATAACGTCTTTTTGCGGTTCTAAATAATTAGGAACGCCATAAGTGTCATAACCACCCATGTATGAGTACACGGTACTGCCAGTAATATTTGATGACAATCCTAACGATTTAAATTTAGAGTCGGCAACTCTATAGCTGCTTTCCAGAAGGTTCACCCCGTTGCTGCTACCGCCAATGGTTGCTGTAACGGCGTCATTACTAATCAATGTTTTTGCGTAACGCATCAATCCCACATACTGCGGGTCAATCGTTAAGGTATCCACATACTGAGGTACAGTTATACTTCCGGTAACAGTACCGTTGGCATCGGAAATACCTGTAAAAATAGGCGACGTGGTGGTAGCATCGCCGGAATAAAAATGCACCGGAACACCAGCAATGGCTTCATCACCATTGGTAGCTAATTTTACATTAACAGACACTGTTTTGGTAGTGCCGAAATTGAACGATATGGGTGCGATGCTGCTATCACCTGTTACCGGTGTTGGATTTGGATTTGCTTGCTTATCGCCATACTTGTTACAGGAACTTACAATAAGAGCGGCGACAACCGCAAGACAGGAAACATATTTCTTCATGATATTGAATGGTTTGCCAAGAAGGTAACGATTTCAATACCAAAGTTTTTATACTTAATAATCAACAGCTTATGAGATGAGCTTTCAATAAAATGTCCACCGTATGGACGCTTGTCTATAGGGTGGACATGAATAATCTTTGTTATAAAAAATGGTGCAAAAACAAAAGCTATGAATTACCAACTTTGTTTCTGGCTTATTCTTCAGGATTCTTTTTTACTTGAATCTTGAACCTTGTACCTTCTTTATATTTTATGGCACCAACGTTTTATCTACCGTAATGTTGGTATTTAACAGCTTACTTATCGGGCAATTGGCTTTTGCATCATCAACACACTCATTCCATTGTTCTTCAGAAATACCTGGCACTTTTCCTTTTAAAATTAAATGCGATTGTGTAATAGCACCATTATCAAGTGTTACTTCTGCTATAGTTTCTAAATAATCTGGTGTAAACCCTGCCGCACCAATCGAAAAACTCAGTTTCATGTTAAAACAGCCCGCGTGTGCCGCTGCAATCAGCTCTTCAGGATTGGTTCCTGTGCCTTCTTCAAACCTCGATTTATAAGAATACTGTGTATTGTTCAGTACAGTGCTTTGTGTGGAAAGACGACCGCTGCCATCTTTGCCGGAGCCGTTCCAAACGGCAGTTGCTTTTCTTGTCATAATGAAATTGTTTTTAATAATACGTGATTAGTTTTAGCTAATTTTATACCAATGGCAATTGTGAATACCGCATATTATAAAAGCCCGATTGGAATTGTAAAGATAACGGCTGATGAAAATTTTGTTACCGAACTGGTTTTTACAGAAGAAGAAACAGCCGTTTCATCCGATAATAACGCCATTCATTCTTTGCCCCTGCAACAATGCGGGCAGCAGTTAGACGAATTTTTTAACGGCAAAAGAAAACACTTCACTATACCTGTAAAGCAGGCCGGCACTGCGTTTCAGCAAAAAGTATGGAACGAGCTTACCGTCATTCCGTTTGGAAAAACAGTTTCCTATTTACAATTGTCCAAACAACTTGGCGACGCAAAAGCCATTCGTGCCGTAGCCGCAAGTAATGGTAAAAACAAAGTGAGCATCATTGTTCCTTGTCATCGTGTGGTGGGCAGCAACCAATCGTTGGTTGGCTATGCCTGGGGCAACTGGCGAAAGCAGTGGTTACTGGAGCACGAAGCCAAATGGGCAAATGGCGTTCGTACTTTATTTTAAAATATAGGCAAAAACAAACTATTTTGCGCCCGATGCAGCTTTCTTTTCTCCATAGCAACCTCGACTTTCTCGATCACCCGAAAGGTATTTAATCTTAAATTATCGTAGATGGTTAAATGAATATTTGATATTCATTTAAAAACAAAAATCAACCATTACCAATCTTACATTTTACATCAAACATCTTACATTCTCATGCTTACTCATACAAGTTTGTCTGAACGGACACAATATTTTTTAGATTTAGAAGAACAATACAGTGCGCACAATTATCACCCTTTGCCCGTGGTTTTAGAACGTGGTAAAGGCGTTTTTGTTTGGGATGTGGAAGGCAGGCGCTATTACGATTTTTTAAGCGGTTATTCAGCTGTAAACCAAGGTCATTGCCATCCGCGCATCATTCAGGCTTTACTTGATCAGGCGCAAAAGCTAACGCTTACCTCGCGCGCCTTTCACAGCAATTTATTGGGCGAGTATGCAAAGTACATTACACAATACTTTGGCTATGATAAAGTGCTGCCTATGAACACCGGCGTAGAAGGTGGCGAAACAGCCATCAAACTCGCGCGCAGATGGGCTTACGATAAAAAAGGCGTTGAAGAAAATAAAGCAAAAATCATCTTCGCAGAAGGCAATTTCTGGGGTAGAACTCTAGCTGCCATTTCCTCTTCCACCGACGTGAGCAGCTACAAAGGATTTGGTCCTTACATGACGGGTTTTGAAATCATTCCTTATAATAATTTGCCTCTTTTAGAAAAAGCTTTGCAAGACAAGAATGTAGCGGCATTTATGATTGAACCCGTACAGGGTGAAGCGGGTGTAGTGATACCGGACGAAGGTTATTTAAAGGGAGCGAAAGAATTATGTGCTGAATACAATGTGTTGTTCATTGCCGATGAAATACAAACCGGTTTAGCCCGCACAGGAAAGATGCTTGCCTGCGACCATGAAGGTGTTCATCCAGATATTTTAATTTTGGGCAAAGCCTTAAGCGGCGGCACATTGCCGGTAAGTGCTGTGCTGGCTGATGATGATATTATGCTTTGCATTAAGCCTGGTGAGCATGGCTCAACGTATGGCGGCAACCCACTGGCATGTGCCGTTGCCATGGAAGCATTGCAGGTGTTGAAAGATGAACACATGGCTGCCAATGCAGAAGAGATGGGTAGTTTGCTTCGCGATGAACTGGCAAAGCTGCAATCTCCATTCATCAAAACAATACGCGGCAAAGGTTTGCTGAATGCTATTGTGATTGAGCATCCCAACAAAGAAGCTGCCTGGGATTTTTGTTTAGCATTAAAAGATAACGGCTTGCTGGCAAAACCTACACACGGCGATAAAATCCGGTTTGCACCACCGCTTATTATTACTGAAGAACAAATCAAAGAATGTGTTGGTATCATCCAAAAATCGCTTGCGGTGTTGGAAACGTTGTAGCAGCATTTTTATGGCAAAACCAAAAGAGACGATGTTTGATGCATTGTCTCTTTTTATTGAATCAGTTTTACTCTGGCGTCATTCCGCAAGACCTGTCCCGATTTCATCGGGATGCCCTCAACACGAATTCAAATCTTTATCGTAACTGCGAGGGCTTTGTGCGGAATCTGCTCTTCAAATTATAAACCTACCCCTATTTTGTAAGCATTATAATTCCATTCAATATCTTCATCATTCAATCATCAGACCTGCCTGTCGGCAGACAGGTTCCGCACAAAGCCCTCGCTAATTTGATTATAATTTTTATCATCGTGTTGAGGACATTTGCGGAATGACGGCAAAACCAAACCTCTTTTCTACCCAGCTTTATTTCTCACTCCTTGCCTTTTGTTTTTGGCTCATTTTTTATACAATAGAAACCATGAGTTTAGGTTACGCCTGTATCAACATGGGTTTGCAAGAAGAAGGAATTACATCATCGCGCGGCATGATAAAACGCACGTTTGGAGAAAAAGGAATTCAATATGCCTCGCAGCTTGCGCTGCAAAATGTAACTGACCTGTTGAAGATTTTACAATGGAATGTTGAGCACAATGTCAAAGTATTTCGTGTAACATCGGAACTGTTTCCGTGGGCTTCAGAATACAAAATAGAATCGCTGCCCGATTTTACTGAAATCCGTGCTGTGCTTGAAGAAGCGGGCAAACAACTTGTACGCATCAGTTCGCATCCGGGCCCCTTTAATAAGCTTGCTGGTAGTGGTGCAACTTTACAAAATACAATCAAAGACCTGGAGATTCACGGGCAGGTATTTGATTTGATGGGCTTGCCAAAAACGCACCTACACAAAATCAACATTCATGTGGGTGGCGCGTATGGTGATAAAGAGGAAACCATCAAGCGATTTATTTTAAATTTTGATTTGTTATCGCAAAGCGTACAAAAAAGACTATCCGTTGAGAACGATGATAAACCAGGCTTGTACACCGTTGCCAATTTGGTTCCGATACATGAGCAAACCCGCATTCCTATTGTGTTTGATTACTTTCATCACAAATTAAACCCAGGCCATCAAACAGAAGAAGAAGCCTTTTTAACGGCTTACAATACATGGGATGTAAAACCGGTTTTTCACTACTCCAGTTCGCGCAAAGAAACCGAAGATGCCACCTCTAAAAAAGAAGCGCACAGCGATTGGGTGCATGAAAAAATAAACACTTATGGCAAAGACATTGACATTGTTTTAGAAACCAAAATGAAAGAATTATCTCTGATGAAGTACCGCGAACAATATGGGATGGAAAGAAATTGAAAGCTTCTTTTGAAACACATAGAATCATAGGAACAAAGGTTTCACATAGTTTTCTTCTATGTGTTTTACTTATGTTTCTATGATTCTATGTGTTTCCAATTCTCTTTTCATACAACCGCATTAAACATTCGTAGTCATTTGATGATAAAGGCTTCTTCAATTCATCAGATTTAAATTACGATGCTGAAACTTTTTCTGGTAGCGACTTCTGACATCTCAAATCAAATATCATTCGCCATCGTAAGCGGCTTGCAGCACATTCATGTCTAACTTCTTCATGGGCATCATTGCCTTCATTGCACGGTTGGTTCTTTCTGCATCGCCGCTTGAAAAGAAGCGGCCCATATTAGCTGGTACAATTTGCCACGACAATCCAAATTTATCGGTAAGCCAACCACATTGCACTTCCTGACCGCCTTCGGTCAACTTATTCCATAGCTCATCAATTTCTTCTTGCGTTTCGCAATTTACCATCAACGAAATGGCCGGTGTAAATTGATAGTGCGGGCCGCCATTGAGTGCCATAAATTGTTGTCCTTCCAGTTCAAAACTCATTACCATTACACTGCCTTTCGGTCCCGGTCCGGCATCGCCGTAACGGCTGGTGCTCAAAATTTTTGAATTGTTGAAAACAGAAGTATAAAAGTTTACCGCTTCTTCGGCATTGCTGTTAAACCATAAGAAGGTTACGATTTTTTGTTGGCTCATAATAAAATGATTTGATAATGTTTGATGCAAACATAACATTATCAGCAAAAGAAGAAGATGTGCAACTCCGACAATGGAGCAGGTGTTTTGCGGCAAAGTAGCTTTTTACGCAAAAAAAAGCCCCGCAGTTACGAGGCTTTTAAAAATATCATCAAAAACAAACTTAACTTATATTCTAAAATGCGAGAACGCTTTGTTAGCTTCTGCCATGCGGTGCGTATCTTCTTTCTTTTTAAAAGCAGCCCCTTCACCTTTACTTGCAGAAACGATTTCGTTAGCTAATTTATCAGCCATGGTTCTGCCGTTTCTTTCGCGGCTATAACGAATGAGCCATTTGATGCTTAACGAAACTTTCCTATCCTGACGCACTTCAGCTGGTATCTGAAACGTAGCACCACCAATACGGCGGCTGCGTACTTCAACAGCAGGTGTAACGTTTGATAAAGCACGCTTCCAAATTTCGTAACCATCTTCGTTGGTTGTTTTGGCAACTTTATCAATGGCATCGTAAAAAATATTAATCGCGGTGCTTTTTTTACCATCCCACATCAGGTTGTTTACAAAGCGGGTTACGAGCTTATCGTGGTATTTTGAATCGGGTGCGAGCGGAATTTTTTTTGCTTGTGATTTTCTCATGGAGAGACTGTTATGATAACTTGAAAAAATTATTTTTTACCTTTTGCCGGTGCTGCAGGTGCGCCAGCTTTGCCTTTTTTAGTACCATACTTCGAGCGGCTTTTCTTGCGATCTTTTACACCAGCCGTATCTAAGCTGCCGCGCACAATGTGATAACGTACACCTGGTAAGTCTTTCACACGACCACCGCGAATCAAAACGATTGAGTGCTCCTGCAGGTTATGACCTTCGCCCGGAATGTAAGCAATCACTTCAATTTTATTGGTCAGACGAACTTTGGCAACTTTACGAAGCGCAGAATTCGGCTTTTTTGGAGTGGTGGTGTAAACCCTTGTACAAACGCCGCGACGCTGCGGGCAGGCATCCAATGCTCTGGATTTGCTTTTTGCCCGGATAATTTCGCGACCTTTTCTTACTAACTGCTGTATGGTTGGCATTCTATACCCATTAATTTTTAGGACGGCAAAGGTAAGCGGCTAAATATAAACTTCCAAGAATAAAAGTTTAATTTTTGTGAAGAGGAGATGGAACACGAATAACACGGACTGCTTGCACGGATATTCAGGATTGAATATTGAATAAGTAAGATCGAATATTATGGCAAAACCAAACTTCATCTCTATCCTATAAATCTTAAATATCTCATTCATCCCAGTTCAGACAATCCTTAACTCTGTGTTCTATTAAATCGGCATTAGCCAGCCGTATTTATCTTCAGCTTTGCCTTCGCGGATGTCGTTCAATTGTTTTCTGAGCTCCGGTGCCACTTTCCATTTTGTTGTATCAAAGTACATCGAATCATCTTTATAACGCAATTCCTTAATATACGAAACGGTAGCGGCAGTACCGGTTCCAAAGGCTTCCAAATATTTTCCTCCTTCGTAAGCAGCTGTGAGTTCGTCAATACTTATGTTGCGCTCTTCTACTTCGATACCCATATCATTTAAAACCTGGATTGCACTGTCGCGGGTAACGCCGGCTAAAATAGTTCCTTCATCAAGCGGTGGTGTGATGGCTATATTATCAATCACAAAAAATACATTCATTGTTCCTACTTCCTGTAGCCATTTGTGTTCAAAAGCATCTGTCCACAACACCTGGTCGTAGCCCAGCTCTTTTGCTTTATGTGCCGCTTGCAGGCTTGCGCCGTAGTTGCCTGCATTCTTTGCAAAACCAACGCCACCAGGCGCTGCACGTGTATAAGTTTCTTCTACCAATATTTTCATTGGCGCACTGTAGTAAAAACCGGTAGGGCTTAATAAAATAAGAAATTTATAGCTGTTGGAGGGATGCACACCAATCACTTCATCGGTGGCAAACATTACCGGGCGGATGTATAAAGAATGATCCGGCTTCGCAGGAATCCAGTCCCTCTCCAGTTGTACCAATTGCCTTAATCCATCAATAAAAATTTCTTCCGGCACTTCAGGCATCTGCATTCTTTTTGCCGAAATATTGAAGCGTTTGAAATTGTCGTACGGACGAAATATATAAGCACTGCCATCGGTATGTTTATAGGCTTTGATGCCTTCAAAAATGGCTTGTCCATAATGCAATGCCGCCATTGACGGATGAAACGAAATCGGCCCATATGGTTTAATTTCAGCATTGACCCATTCACCATCAAACCAATCGGCTTCCAGCATGTAATCGGTAAAATATTTACCAAAAACAAGGTTATTAAAATCGGTTGTCTTCAATTTGCTTTCTGAAACTTTTGTAATGGGGAACGTGTCGAATGCTGTTGTCATAGCTTACATTTGTTAGCAAAAATAAGAAACAAGGATTGTTTAAAATGTGATAGTTTATGAAAATTCAGTTGCCTCCTTTTGTGCTGGCAGATTTGTATAAAGAATCGTTGGTGATAGTTGATGATGTGCTTACATCGCATGAAAATATTGACGAAACCAAACCACACCAAAGCATTGTTGAAACAGAGCCGCAACCGGCTTCATTTTTAGGGCAAAATGGAAAAGGAATTGCAGTGTTGGTAAACGACAAGCAGCACCGCTTTACTGATGTTGAAAGCTTGCAATTGCTTACCAATATGCTGGGCGCTTTGCACATGACAATGGATGATATTGCATTGATAAATACCGATAAAACCAAAACCGATTACAAACAAATGCAGTCGGCGCTGCAAACCCGCATCTGTCTTATGTTTGATGTATCTACACAAAGCATTGGGTTGCCGTTTCAAATGCCCGATTATAAAGTGCAAACGTTTGATAACTGCCGGTTTTTATGCAGTGCATCATTACAAAAAATGAGGGGCAGCGGCAAAGAAGCGAAGCTGGAAAAAACAAAGCTATGGATGTGTTTGAAAAGCTTATTTGAAAAAGATATTTGAACCACAAACCTGCCTGCCGGTAGGCAGGGACACAAAGGACACGAAGATTCACAAAGTAATTTTTCTTTGCTTTTATGGCAAAAACAAATCAATCAAACCTGCAAGTTCATACGCTCATTTTCGCTACCAACAACCAGCATAAAGTTGATGAAATCAAACACATCATCGGCAATCAATATCACATCATCACATTACAGGATGCAGGCATTAACGTTGATATTCCTGAACCATTTGATACCATTGAAGAGAATGCCATCGAAAAATCGAGAGTAATATATCAACTTACCCAACAAAATTGTTTTAGTGAAGATACCGGTCTTGAAGTGGAAGCCCTCAATGGCGAGCCTGGCGTGAAGAGCGCGCGCTATGCGGCTGAGGATAAAAATTTTGAGGCGAACATTGCGAAGCTCTTAAAAAACATGCAAAACCAAACGTCGCGTGATGCGCAGTTCAGAACCGTTATTTGTTTGTTGTTGAACGATGAACAGCATTTGTTTGAAGGTTTTTGCAAAGGCATTATTACGGAGCATCCAATGGGCGAAGGCGGCTTTGGTTATGATGCTGTTTTTCTTCCTGAAGGAAGCGATAAAACATTTGCTCAAATGACAATGGATGAAAAAAATAATTTTAGTCATCGCCGCAAAGCAACCGATAAGTTCACTCAATTTTTGAAAGAAATTAACTGGCAATAAAAAAAGGGGCAAAACCAGAACATCAATCAACCGTCAACATTCTATTCTTACCGAATGTTCATCTAACAATTAACAATTGGCAATACATGCTTTCTTATTTTTGCCGCCGCTAAACAACAACGAATGAATTTTCATCTGGCGCAAATTCCCGAACGCACGCAGCAGCCGCGCATCAATGGCATTACGATGGTTATGGATAAAGGTTTAAGCCTGAACGATGCCAAAAATTTTTTAAGCATTGCGCATCCTTATGTTGATATTATTAAACTTGGCTTCGGAACTTCATTTGTAACACCCAATCTTCGTGAGAAGATTGACATGTATCAATCGTATAACATTCCTGTTTATTTTGGAGGAACTTTGTTTGAAGCGTTTTTAATTCGCAATCAAATTGAAGAATACATTGCTGTTTGCAAAGATTATCAGATCACGTATATGGAAGTAAGCGATGGCTCAATCACCATTCCTCATGCCGAAAAATGCGGTTATATTGAAAAGCTCACCAAACACGCAACCGTGCTTAGCGAAGTGGGCAGCAAAGACGCCACGCACATCATTCCTCCTTACAAATGGATTGAACAAATGAGAGCCGAGTTGGAGGCCGGTGCAACGTATGTAATTGCAGAAGCAAGAGAAGGCGGTACTGTAGGCATTTATCGTGGCAGCGGTGAAGTAAGAGAAGGTTTGGTGAACGAAATTCTAACCCAGATTCCGGGTGAAAAAATTATATGGGAAGCGCCGCAAAAAGAGCAGCAGCTTTACTTTTTAGAGTTGCTGGGCTGCAACGTAAATCTTGGCAATATTGCACCATCTGAAATGATTCCGTTAGAAACAATGCGCATCGGGCTTCGCGGCGATACGTTTCATTTGTATTTAGATGCCGAAACCAAACAAAGAATGTAATGGTGCAAACGTTTGGTATTATCGGTTTTCCTCTGTCTCATTCATTTTCGCAGAAATATTTCACCCAAAAGTTTTTGGACGAATACATACAGGATGCTTTATTTGTAAACTTTCCGATTGCTTCCATTGAAGAATTGCCGAAACTTCTAAAATCAGTGTCCAATTTAAAAGGACTTGCTGTTACCATTCCTTATAAAAAGCAGGTGTTGCCTTACTTGCAAGACCTTACAGATGAAGTAAAACAAATGGGTGCATGCAACTGCATAAAAGTGGACAAAAACAAACTTTACGGTTATAACACCGATGTGATTGGGTTTGAAAAATCATTCGTTACGCACTTACAGCCGCATCATACACACGCATTGATTTTGGGCAGTGGCGGTGCATCGGCAGCCGTAGAATTTGTGTTGAAGAAATTGAACATAGCGTATCAAATTGTATCGCGAAGTGCAAGTTCTGATGGCATGATTCGGTATGAAGATTTGAACGAAGAAGTGATGAATGAATCTACTGTCGTGATCAATTGCACACCTTTGGGCACATTTCCAAATATCGATGAAGCGCCATCCATTCCCTACCATCTTTTAACAAACCAACATTATCTGTTTGATTTGGTGTACAATCCACCACTGACAAAGTTTTTATCATTAGGCAAAGAAAGAGGTGCTGTTATTCAAAATGGATATGATATGTTAACCATTCAGGCAGAAGAAAACTGGAAAATATGGAATGAAGTGTCTGAACTGGGATGAATGAGATATTTGGGATAAGTGGGAGATGGATTACAAACAATTTAGCAAATAAAAAATTCCGAAGTTTTTACAACTTCGGAATTTTTATTTAAAATCAATTTATCAAAATCCTATTCATTCCAAACATCTCATTCATCCCAGTTCAGAAATTATCGCAAAAACAAAATTTCACGATACTTTGGCAACGTCCATTTATCATCGTCCACCAGGTGTTCCAGTTTATCAACATGATAACGAATTTCATCAAAATATTTTCCTTTCACATCATCGCAGTAAGCAATGGCTTTTTCGCGTGTATCACTCATGTTGTTTGCCACTTTACGCGCTTCTACCATTTCATTTACTTTTGTGTAAATAACCTGCACGTGATCGGCTACCTCCTTCAAAATTTCCGTTTGAATGCTGAATGAAGATTCAGGCAAACCAGCCTCTTTCAATCTTTTAATATTTTCTGCCAGTGTATTTTGATAATTTATGGTTGCCGGAATAATGTGGTTCAAAGCAATATCGCCCATAATGCGGGCTTCAATCTGTACTTTCTTAAGGTATTTTTCCAGCTCAATTTCATGGCGTGCTTCCAGTTCTAAATGATTGTACACTTTGTTACTTTCAAACAAATGCTTGGCTTTATCAGTAAGCATAGCATCCAGCGCAAGCGGTGTTGTTTTTACATTGGGCAAGCCGCGTTTTTCGGCTTCCTGTGTCCATTCTTCGCTATAGCCATCCCCTTCAAACAATACCTTCTTGCTTTCTACAATGTACTTCTGAATGACATGCATAATAGCAATTTCTTTCTTCTCATTCTTATCAATCAGGCCATCCACTTCAGCTTTAAAGTTCTTTAAAGTTTCAGCTACAATAGAGTTCAATGCAATCATTGCATTCGCGCAATTGGCAGATGAACCTACCGCACGAAACTCAAATTTATTTCCTGTAAAAGCAAAAGGTGAAGTGCGGTTGCGGTCGGTGTTATCGAGCATTAATTCAGGAATGCTGCGATGCAAGTCCAGTTTTAAAATGGCTTCATCCTGCTCATCAAACTTATTGCCAACGCGGGTTTCAATATCAGATAACACTTTAGCAAGATACTGACCTACAAACACCGAAATGATGGCTGGCGGTGCTTCGTTCGCACCCAAACGATGGTCGTTCGGCGCAGAAGCAATGGCTGCGCGAAGCAAGTCTGCATAATCGTGCACAGCTTTAATTGTGTTTACAAAAAAGGTTAGAAACATCAGGTTTGTTTTTGGCGTTTTTCCCGGCGCCAGTAAGTTTACACCTGTATCGGTTGCCATGCTCCAGTTGTTGTGCTTACCGCTTCCGTTGATGCCGGCAAATGGCTTTTCGTGCAGCAATACCACAAGGTTATGACGCTTGGCTACGCGCGACATAATATCCATCAGCAAAGTATTGTGGTCAACCGCAATGTTTACTTCTTCAAAAATGGGCGCGCATTCATATTGGGCAGGTGCAACTTCATTGTGGCGGGTGCGCAACGGAATGCCGAGTTTGTAAGCTTCAGTTTCATAATCGCGCATAAACGCATACACGCGCTCAGGTATCGAACCAAAATAATGGTCTTCCAACTGCTGACCTTTTGCAGGAGCAGCGCCAAATACGGTGCGACCACATTGCACCAAATCGGGGCGGGCATTCGCCAAACCTTCATCTATTATAAAATATTCCTGTTCCCATCCCAGTGTAGGCGTTACTTTGGTTACATTTTTATCGAAATAATTGGCTACTTCTACGGCAGATTTGTTTAATGCTTCCAATGCCTTTAAAAGGGGAGCTTTATAATCGAGCGATTCGCCTGTGTATGATACAAAAATGGTAGGAATGCAAAGCGTTTTTCCATTGCCGATTTCCATGATAAATGCCGGTGAAGAAGGGTCCCAAGCAGTGTAACCACGGGCTTCAAAAGTAGCCCGCAAGCCGCCGCTTGGGAACGAAGAAGCATCAGGCTCCTGCTGTATTAACGCTGCGCCATCAAATTCTTCAATGGCTGTTCCGTCGCTTTTTATGGTAAAGAAAGAATCGTGCTTTTCAGCCGTAGTGCCGGTCAGGGGCTGAAACCAGTGTGTATAATGTGTAACACCCATCCCTTCTGCCCAGGCTCTGATGCCGCTGGCGATTTGATTGGCTACATAACGGTCAATTTTTTTGCCGCCTTTTACGCTGCCATTCAGGCTTTTGTAAGCTTCATCACTGAGAAACTCACGGGCTTTTTTTAAAGTAAAAACATGGTCACCAAAAATAGCAGTAATCTTGGCAGATTTTTCAGTGGGTGTTTGAAGATGGCTTGTCAAGTTGTTGATTGCCTGAAACCGTAATGACATAGATTTGAATAATTTTGATAATGGCAAAAAAAACGCTTTTAATCCAATTTTGCTATATAAATTTTTGAAGCTTGAAAATTTTGTTTATAGAAAAGAACAATAAAGACTGTCAATCAACCAAAATAACAAATTATTATTTTCTTAATTTATTTAAAAAGAATTTCTCAAATTTCATAGTCAATATAAAAAAAAGAAGAAAAAGAGGAGCAACGAGGCTTTTATATCGCACTATTGCACCAGAAAAAGGAACTGTGTAACCGCACAGCAGCCATAAGGAAAAGCTGAAAAAGAGAAAGCAGATAAGCAATGGGTGTATGGTTTGTAAAGGCTGATGAAAGAGGCTCCAGAACAGAAGTAAGACAATCACAAAACCATTTTCAAGAAAGGAGAACAAGGCAGGAATGCCTTTTACATCGCTGCAATGCGGGCGTAGGAAAACGAGGTCTAACGAGTAAGGAAAAAATCGGGCAAAAGAAAAAAGAGTAGGCTGCAAAGTGGGCAACACAACTTTTGAATTGCCGGGCAAAGCATTGAACTCTGCCTGCTTATTAATAATGTATTGCGGAAAGTTCAGCAGGTGAGAAAAATGGGGCAAAACAAAAAAGAGACCAATGGCAGCGGTATAAAAAAGGGCAAAAACAAACCACCTGTTATACTTTGTTTTTGCACAAAAATAAAAGCAAATCAGTGCCGGTAACAACAGGAAAAGTATCGCATTTCGCAAAGCAAATAAAAGAACAAAACAAAACAGTATTGCTAAACTATGTTTCCATAAAAGGCGATGTTGTATTACTTGCTGATAAAAACAATAGATACTTATTAGTAAAGCAGAAAAAAGGAGCCCGTCTTTATGAATGCCACTGCACCAAAACAAAAATGACGGGGCTAAAAAAGTGGCTGCTATCAACCACCATTTGTTATACTTCCAAAATGGTTGTACCAGCCTGTACAATGCAACCGGGCCAAAGAAAAAAAGGAAATTAAACAAGATGATGTTGGTGTAATAACTTTTGGCCGTAAACACATTTATTACAGCCATCAGCTTGATGAAAACATTGTCCTTTAAATCGTTCCAGTAGGATGAAACGCCCGAAAACAAATTGCCGCTTTTGCCATAAGGCGAGTAAAACAAATCTTTAATAAACCCGACAGGATCGCGCAGCAGCCAGGCCGTTTCTTTCAAACTGTCGTGATAAAAATGCCAGGTATCAGCGGTGGCAATGTATTGAGGCGTTGCGTACAGCCGTGCATATACAAAGCCTGCAACGATTTTAATAATGAATAAAAGGCTCAACCCGGCCTTACCAATGCCTGATTTTGTAAAGAACGGAATGATAGTAATGAACCAGCAAAAAAGGATAAGATAAACGGCGAAAATGACGCTTTGCAAGCCCTATATTTTAAGCGCAAAATAATGGCATTTCCAAAAGTGTTGGTGAGTATATTTTAGCGCAGAGAAAAGAGTAAGCAGAGTTTTCGCGGAGAAGATTTCTATTCATTCGCGAAATGTTCCGTAGGAACAGCAGGTGGGTAGAAAGAAACAGAAGCCAGTGGTAACGCCGTTCCATTGGAACGGTACGCTATGTATCTTCTTTTGTATCGTTCCTAACAGAACGAATTTGTCTCGATGATTCATTTATTTCCACCCACCTGCTGTTCCTACGGAACATGCGTTGAAATCATTACCGAACAGTTATAGATTCTATGCGCTGAATGATTTTTCAGCACAATATAAATCGTATTACTCTGCATCATCCAGCATAGATTCATCGGGGTTGGCAATTACATGTTCATCTGCCTGCACATCACCAAACACCTCCACTTTGTTGTTACTTTGATTGCCGGTGGTTACGTTTACTTTTTTCAGTTTGTTTTCGCCGCTTTTTACAAGAATATATTTTCCTTCGGTTGTAGTAAGAACCGCCCCCTTTGGAAGGATAAAAGCATTTGCGCTTCCATTGGAAGATAACATTACATCCGCATACATGCCGGGCGATAATTTCGCATCATGGTTGTCAATATCAGCTTCTATTAATTCGCTCCGCAACTGCGATTGAATGTTCATTGACTTGCGGCTTACAATGCCCGCAAACCTTACACCGGGCATTGCACTGGTAGTAAAATAAATGCTGTCTTTTTTGTTGAGAGAAGCTGCTATATCTTCCGGTACCTCTACCTGCAAACGCAAATGTTTAATGGTTTTCAACTCCAGCATCGGCGTGCTTTTGTCAACAGCATTTACCAGCGCGCCCGGGTGAACATTGCGTTGCGTAATTACGCCGTTAAACGGTGCAGTTACATTCAAATAGCCCTGCACCGTTTGCTGCATTTGCCAGGCCATTTTTTGCGCGTTGGAAAGCGCACTGTCGGCCTGCATGGTAGATTTGGCAGAAGATAAATCGTAAGGAGAAATGGCACCCGCCGTTGCCGATGCCACTGCCAAACGTTGGTAGCGTTCTTTTGCGATAGCAAAATTAGATTGCGACTGTAAATATTTTTCTTTCGCCCCAATGGTTTGCTCCTGCATTTCGGGTGCTTCCAATGTCATTAGCAATTGCCCTTTTTTTACTTCCGAACCAATATCAACAGCCACCGTTTTTACATAGCCATTCACTTTCGGAAAGATGCTTACTTCTTCGTAAGCCGCAAGTTGCGCAGGTAGTTTCAGGGTAGTTGCCAAACCGCCCTTTTCAACCGTTGCCAGTTTGTATTGCGTTGTTGTTTTTGTTGATGTTTGAGGCACTTTTTGTTTTGTATCTGAAGATGAACAAGCGGTCATCATTACAATTATAAAAAGCGATAACATGAAGAATCGTATCATAAAAAACAATTGAAAGAAGTTGATAAATATTGAGAAGCTATTTACATTTTCAAGAATAGGAAATCATAAAGGATAAAAGTGAAGAAGTGAAGTTTTTATTCTTCTTTGTGAACCTTTGTGTTCTTCGTGGCTTCGTGGTTCAAACTATTGTTTTCTCAACAACATCAAAGTTTGTTTTTACCCGATTTTCTTCGGGCAAAAGCGATGGCGAGCCAAACCCTTTTTTCTGTTGTATCCAACCATATACCAGCGGCACAATAAACAAAGCCGCTATGGTAGAAGCCGCCAATCCGCCAATCACAGCTCTGCCGAGCGGCGCCGATTGGTCGCCTGCTTCGCCTAAGCCACTTGCCATCGGTATCATGCCTGCAATCATAGCAAGGCTCGTCATTAAAATCGGTCGCAATCTTATGCTTGCAGCAACCGATGCAGCTTTGAATGGATTTTTATATTCCAATCGCAAAGCTTCGGCATTGGTAACAATCAAAATAGCGTTGGCAACGGATACACCGGTTGACATGATGATGCCCATATACGATTGCAGATTTAATGTTGAGCCGGTGGCAAATAAGAGCAGCATTGCTCCGAGCAACACTGCCGGAACCGTTGCCAGCACAGAGATTGCCAATCCGAACGATTGGTAATTGGCTGCCAGCAACAATAAGATAACCACGATGGCTGCCCCTAAACCGGTTTGCAATGAACTTAGGGTTTCGTTTAGCAAACTCGACATGCCGCCAATGCTTGCCACCAACCCTTTTGGTTTTGCACCTATTTCATTAATGGCTTTTTGCACAGCGTTGGTGGCAGTGCCTAAATCTTTTTTATAAATATTGGCGCTTACGGTTAGGTACCGGCGCGGACCTTCACGGTCGTATTCACCAGGCATTTCGGTGGATGATAATTCAGCAACATCAGAAAGCACCGGTCTGTCCTGCCCTTTCACTAAGGGAATATCATTCATTTGCTCAGTTGAATTCATCATGTATTCCGGAACCTGCACCTGCACCTGGTAAGTGTAAGCATTTCGCTGATCGAGCCACAACACTTTCTGTGTAAAGCGGCTTGATGAAGTAGCATCTGTAATGCTTCGCGAAACATCTGCCATATTCAGCCCCATTTGTGCCAACCGGAATCTGTCCACGTG
Source organism: Ilyomonas sp. (assembly GCA_965277535.1). Taxonomy (GTDB): domain Bacteria; phylum Bacteroidota; class Bacteroidia; order Chitinophagales; family Chitinophagaceae; genus Ilyomonas. The sequence goes on from OZ255825.1 coordinate 1,572,035, forward strand.
AATATTGTAAGTAGGAAACTGCAACGGTTGCTCAATTTGAACATCACGCAAAAAAGAAACCCCTTTCAATTTATCTTCCAGCTTTTGAGCATAGCCTGTAATATCTGAGAAATCACGTGCTGCTACCCTTATCTCAATGGGTGTTTCTGCCCCTTGCGCCATTATTTTTTCGGTGAGTTCTATCGGTTCAAACGAAATGGCAACATCAGGATATTTTTCTTTGATTACAGTGCGAAGCTTTTCTTTTAAATCATCCATTTTTACCTTGTAATGTTCATCCAGATTGATTTGCAACACCGCTTCGTGTGTGCCGCTGTTGAACACATACAAATTGCTGCTGCCAAACGAACTGGGCACCAAACCCACATACGCCGAACTAATAGCGATGTTTCCGTTTACAGTAGAATCAATGGTATGTAAAATACTTTTTACGGCCCGCTCTGTGATTTCAAGCCTTGTGCCATCGGGTTCTTTAATGCGCAACTGCATTTGCCCAACATTGCTTTTGGGTAATAAATCTTTACCAATGGTTGCAAAACAAAAAGCCGCCGCGCCAATGGTTACAACGCAGTAAGTAGAAACAATTAATTTTCGTTTCGGCATCCAGCGTTCTAACTTTTGCAAAAGCCTCATTTTTAAACGCTGAAAAAAATTGTTTTCCTGCGGCTGTTCTGTATCTTCTTTTGTATGAAGATTAATTTCATCCTCTTCTCTTTTATCCAATGCCAGCCCCGCATGAGCATGTTGGAGTGGAGATTTGTGATGATATTGAAACTTCCTTTCGTCCAGCAACCAGTTACAGATAATCGGCACTAAAGTTTGCGCAGCAACGAACGAAACAATCATGGCAAAACCAATAGACAACGATAAAGGAAGAAACATGGCTTTGGGCACGCCCGTCATAATAAACGATGGCGCAAACACAGCCAGGATACAAAGCAAGATCAACAACAAGGGAAATGAAATTTCCTCGCAGGCATCCAATATTGCCTGTCGTTTGTTTTTGCCCATTTCCAAATGCTGGTGTATGTTTTCGATGGTTACGGTTGCCTGATCAACCAGCACACCAATGGCTAATGCAAGTCCGCTCAGCGTCATAATATTTATCGTTTGACCAAAAAGGCGCAAAAACAAAACGGCACTTACCACTGCCACCGGAATAGTAATAATTACAACCACGCTGCTTCGCCAGTCGCGCAAAAAAAGAAGCACCATCAAACCTGTGAGTATCGCGCCCAAAATGCCTTCTGTCATCAAACTTTTTACGGCGTTGATAACAAATACTGACTGGTCGAATTCATAACTCACATTCACATCGTCAGGCAGCAAGCTTCGCATGTCGGGCAGCTTTTGCTTTAGCATTTGTACCACATCCCAGGTGGAAGCATCAGCCGTTTTTACAACAGGAATATATACCGAACGCTTGCCGTTTACCAGCGCGTAATCAACCGTTATATCGGCGGCATCGGCAACAGTTGCCACATCATGAATAAACACAGCGCTGTTGCCTGATGTTGCAATCGGTATATTTCCAAACTGCTCTACATTTTGTTCCAAAGAATTTACCGTGGTTACATACATCAGACTATCAACGCGAAGATTGCCCGATGGCGTCATTGCGTTGTTTTTGGTAATGGCATCAACCACCTGGTCTGGCGATATATTGTAACGCCGCAATTTTTCAGGGTCAACATTTACCACTACCGAACGTGCATTGGATCCGAAAGGAGGCGGTGCCGATAGGCCAGGTATTGTGGCAAACATAGGCCGGATGCGGGTTGCAGCGAGGTCGTAAATGTCTTTTAAAGATTTGGTTTTGCTGCTAAACACCAACTCTCCTACCGGTAAGGAAGAAGCATCAAAGCGGATTACCTGTGGCGGCAACGCACCCGGCGGAAAGAACGCCGAGGCACGGTTTACCTGCAATGCTACCTGTGCCGAGGCTTCTGCCATGTTGGTGGTTTCGTAAAAAGAAAGCTTAATAAGCGTTAAGCCCTGTATGTTTTTGCTTTCAATGTTTTTGATGCCATTTACATACAAAAACTGGTCTTGCAGGCGCGTGGCAAAAAAGCCTTCCATTTGTTGCGGCGACATGCCGCCATACGATTCGATTACATAAATGGTAGGCAGGTTCAACTGCGGAAAAATATCAATAGGAATGGAACGTATAGCAATGATAGAAAATAAGAGCAAGCCACCAAACAACACCAGCACGGTGATGGGTCGCTTTAATGCACCTTTTAACATATAAGGTCATTTATTTAATGATTGAATAAAATTGTCGAGCCTGCCGGTAACGGCGGCTTTATCTACGTTTGCCAAAAACCAATCGTTCAGTGCCTGGGCGTACTCGGTTTGCGCACGGTACAAAACATAAGTAGCGGTAGTAAGATCAACCAGGTTGCTGATACCCGCTTTGTATTGTGCCGTTTTTTGATTGAAGGCATCGTTGGCTGCACTCAACTGAACGGGCAACTGAGCCAGGTTTTCCGAAGCAATACGGATGGCTTCATCAGCCTGATTGCTGATGTTTTGAAGCGATTGTTTTTCCTCTTCCAACTCATCGGCGCCTGCTTCGCTGTTGTAGCGACTGGCAGCTAACCGGCTCTTTTTTTGAATGCCGCTAAACAGGTCATAAAATAAGCTTACTCCTGCTAAATAATTGTATCGCTGGTTATCGAACACCGAACCTAATGGTTGAAATTTGTTGGCTGCATCAATGCTTGAACCTCGTGCCCACGCCATACCGGTCAACATCAAGTGCGGACGGAAACTCGTTTGCACAACGGCTTCAGCCCTTTGCAATAATTGCTGCTCAGCCGTGTAATAAGCCAGCAATGGATTGGCTGTTGTATCGGCGCTACTTTGCAACAGGCGTGTGATGATTTGCTGATGTTGTTGCTCGGAAGTATCTATCAAAATACTATCAGCCCGAATGCCGGAGAGATAAGCCAGTTCCTGCCTCAGCGTCACTGTTTGTTTTACCGCATTATTCAAATCCACTTTCGTTTTAGAAAGCTCGGCCAAAGCCTGCGATGAATCGGCGCCAGGCTTTAAACCGCTTAATGCCACCGCCCGAACAACGGTAAACAAATCTTCATACCGCTTTGTATTTTGCTCTTCTATGCTTTGCTGCAACTGTTGCTGAAGCAGCGTAAAATAGAGTTTACAAATGCGCCATTTTAATAAGTACGACTCGCGGGCCAAATCACTGTTGCGCAGACTTACTTCGGCTTCGGCATTTTTGATTTGCGCATTTTTATATCCGAATGAAGCAATTTCATACTGGCTCATAAAAAGAGCGAAATTGCCAGCGGCAGCTTGCGCCGTATTGTCTGGCCGAATGCCTGAAGAAGTGGAAGGAATAACACCCATGGAAAGATAAGAGCCTGGCAACGAATTGTCGGATGCTATTAGGGCTTCGTCGCCTACAACTGCGGTTGGCAGATAGGCATTTTTTGCGCTGATAACATCTTGCTGCGAGCTTTTTATATAGGCTTGCCTGCTTTTCAAGAGGGGAGAATATTTTAAAGCTGAATTCACAAGCCTTTGCAGTGAAACAGCCGGTTGCACCTGTTGTGCATATAACAATGAATGATAGGTTAAAAACAAAAGCGGTAGGCACAACTTCGTGGTTGCTTTTACCAAACGTTGGTTCATATCATCTGCTTAAATGGATGGAGGTTAAAATTTGTTTTTGTTGAAAATTGAGTTGTAAGAGTGATAGTAAACACAACGCATTAAACGAACGGACGAACCTTTCACTACCTTGTATCTATCAACAACAATCAACATGAAAAAGAAGAATCGCACACAAAAAAATGTGCAAAAACAAAACGAAATTTTCTAACAAAAAGAGGCGGGCGGTCCGCGTAGTGTGAATGTGTGTTGGTAAGAATTACTGAGAAAGGGTTGTTGGTAAATTAATTTTGGCGAAGAAGAAACAGGATAATGATGAATGATGCCCGGCGCAGATGAAAGGACAAACAAACTGCTTACCGGATAACGCTTGTTGAGTTTTGTATAAGAAGCGGAATGACTATTATCGCGTTGTACGATCTTTTGTTTTGCATCATTTTGCGTTGCCTTATTTACGAATGAGGTTTTACCATACTCGTTACCATAAGCATATTCAATAAACTTCAACTGAAGCTGTGCAAAAAAAAGGGCACCAATCATGATTGTGTGCGCCAGTTTTAACCAGCTTCTGTTATCCTGTTTTTTATTGAACATAACTTTTATCAAATAAAAGTGGCTGCAAAAGTAAACCTGTTTACAAAGTTCTTCCTTTTTATAAAATGATTTCACAAATGATTGATGATTGGGAAGGCAGTAACGGAACGTATTGTTTTATTTAAAAATCATTCAAAAACAAATTCCAATCAAATATTGGGAAGCAGATACAAAACCAACAAAACACTACCGATAATAATGCTGACTGCAACTATCATTGACAGCCATTGCGAAGAAAAATAAGAACCGTTGGTCAGTTGCTTTTCTACGTCGCGATAACGCACAAATGACAATGCGGCTATTATTGCACCAAACGCCACCATAATAACACCAATCACCGCCGAGAAACCCTTGCCCGAACTGACGTTTGGCTGGTGCAATGCAACTGATATTTGCCGGATGAACAAGGCAAACTTTACAATTACAAAACCAAAGCCCATCATGGCAATGCTCGTTCGTATCCAGGCTAAAAAGGTGCGTTCATTGGCAAGATGATCGGAAGCGCCAGCCGGTTTTTTAGAGGGTTCGATATTTGAAGAATCGGTTTGCAATGTTTTCTTTTGTTGAGACAATTATAATGCCTGTATAGGCTGTAATAACATTGCATTTAGGCTAACTTTCAAACTATAGCATTGTACGAAATATTAAACAGGATTGTAACTGCGGAGCGCGTGAGGAATAGAAGCGGTTACCCCGGTGAAGGTTTTTGTGCGTTGGCTTTGTGCCGGAGTAAAAGCGGATAGCCCGACCCAAAGGGGCACGCCCTTCTTTTGTATTTATTTAAAAACACCATCACGGTTAGGCTTATTAAAAAAACAAACTGTAACATTTTGAAACACGCATCGTTTCAAGCTAAAAACAAAACGGATGAAAACGCTTTTTTCACTTCTTTTAATAACGGTCAGCGCAACTTCTATGGCGCAATGGCATACGATAAAAGGAAATAATAACAGCAAAACCGAAACCCGCGATGCTGCCAGCTACACATCTTTAGCGGTGGGCGGCCCTATGAATGTAGAGGTTGCGTATGGCAACAGCAACACAATTCAACTGGAAGGTGAAGACAATGTTTTGCCTTACATTGAAACTGAAGTAAAAGACAACATGCTAACAATTAAAGTAAAGCAAGGATATAGTTTGCAAACACATCAACCCATAAAAGTGCATGTAAGCATGACAACCATTGCTGCAATTGCGCAAAGTGGTAGCGGCAACATTAATGGAGATGGCGATTTTAGTAATGCCGGCAACACTTCGGTAGCTGTTTCTGGTTCGGGTTCGTTGAAACTAAAGTTTGCTTCTTTTGGCTCACTTTCGCTGCGCATGTCGGGCAGCGGCAACATTGTGTTGAAAGGGAAAGTGAACGATGAAACGGATATTAAGAAAACGGGTAGCGGAAATGCCAATCTCGAAGAGATTACCTGTAATATAGCAACCGTGCAGCAGTGGGGCAGCGGTAATCTTACCATTCATGTTGAAAAAGCACTAACAGCGCAGATTAGCGGCAGCGGAAATATATTTTATTCCGGTGATGCAACGGTAGCCAGCAAAGTAAGTGGCAGCGGTCGTGTGAAAAAGGCGTAAAAACAAAAGACTGCATTTTAAAAAATGCAGTCTTTTTTCTCTTGTATTCTTGAACCTTGATTCTTGTATCTTATTTAGGCTTCCATCTTTTCTTCCTGCATCAATTCGATGTTTCGATTGATAAAATTAGTTAGATCAGTTCCTTTTAATAAACCCTGCGAAAGCAAAGCCATATCAGCCAGCGTGCGAATTTGTTTTTGCACTCTTTTTTCATCCCCTTCTTTCAGCAATGTTTGATAGATAGGATGATTACCGTTTACGGTAAGCGTTACTTCATCGGGCATGGTGGCGTAAAAAGCCGTCATGCCACCGCCGCCCATGTTTGCCATGTCTTTCATGCGGCGCATAAATTCGGGACGGGTAGCTACTACCGGCGCGGTGTCTGTGCTTAATCCTTTCACTTCAACCGATACATGAAGCTGTGGCACTTCAAACGTAAAGAATTCTTTCAGTTTTGTTTCTTCGTCTTTGTTGAGTACGCTTTCGGTTGCATCTTTTTTGTCTATTAAATTATCAACAATGTCAGCATCAACACGCACAAAATGAACATCGTTCCATTTCATCTCCATGTTGTTAATGAAAGCCGCATCTATCATGGTTTCCATCTTCACCACAATATATCCTTTTGCTTTCGCAGCTTGTATGTAAGCATCCTGCTGAATAGGATCGGTGGTGTATAAAACAACGTGTTTTCCTTCTTTGTTTTTCTGCAAAGTTTCAGTTGCCATTTTATATTCATCAATTGTATAGAACTTGTTGTCGGCTACATCTTGCAGAATTAAAAACTTAGCTGCTTTATCTAAAAACTTATCATCGGTTATCATTCCATACTTTACAAACAAACCAAGACTTTCCCATTTATCTTCAAACGATGAACGTTCATTCCTGAACATTTCATCCAGCTTATCCGCCACTTTTTTGGTAATGTGCGCGTTTATTTTTTTCACATTCGGATCGCCCTGCAAATAGCTGCGGCTTACGTTCAGCGGTATGTCAGGACTGTCAATGACACCATGCAGCAACATTAAAAATTCGGGTACGATGTTTTTTACTTCATCCGTTACAAACACCTGGTTGCTGTACAACTGGATTTTATCTTTCTGTATTTCGTAGCTCTGCTTGATTTTGGGGAAATACAAAATGCCGGTTAGGTTGAATGGATAATCTACGTTGAGATGAATCCAGAACAGCGGCGTTTCTCCAAACGGATACAGCTCGCGGTAAAAATTCTGGTAATCTTCAGCCGTTAATTCGGAAGGCTTTTTAACCCAGATGGGATGCGTGTTGTTGATGGGTTTTTGCTCTTCTTTGTTTTCGCCCTTTTTTTCTTCTTCCGTTTCCGCAATATCAGTAAAATAGATGGGTATGGGCAAAAAGCGGCAGAATTTTTCCAGTATTCCTTTGATGCGGGAAGCTTCTAAAAACTCTGTGCTTTCTTCATTAATGTGAAGAATGATTTTGGTGCCTCTGTCTTTTTTTTCTACTTCATACAATTCAAATTCAGGGCTGCCATCACAGCTCCAATATACTGTTGATGCTTCTTCATTGTAGCTTTGCGTCAATACTTCCACACGGCTACTCACCATAAATGCGCTATAAAATCCCAATCCAAAATGCCCAATGATATTGGCGTCTTTGTATTTGTTTAAAAACTCTTCGGCACCGCTGAACGCAACCTGGTTCAGATATTTATCAACTTCTTCTTTTGTCATTCCCACACCACGGTCAGTAATCGTAAGGGTTTTTTCTTTTGCGTCTAAAACCACATCTATCCGAAGCTCGCCCAAATCACCTTTGGCTTCACCAATAGAAGAAAGCGTTTTTAATTTTTGCGACGCGTCAACTGCGTTGCTTACCAATTCTCTTAAAAAAATCTCATGATCGCTGTATAAGAACTTTTTAATTATCGGAAAAATATTTTCCGTTTGTACTCTTATCTGTCCTTTTTGCATAACAATAGGTTTCTTTTTATTTTTATAGAAATAAAATTGCTTTGTTTATAACAGGCTGCTTTCAACAAAAGCAATACCAGAGCGGCTTTGTATGTCATGTTGACAAATGCTGCTAAATATGGGCAAAACAAAAAGCCATCCCGTTTAAAGCAGGATGGCTTTTTGTTTTATCAGAGAAACGTTTGATTATTTCTTTTGATTCAGATATTGTGGATGAGGAGCCGGAACGTTGTTTGGACCTTCGTCGGTAGTACCTTCCATATCAACTACGTTTGGATCGCCTTCCTGACCGGATACAAAAATGAAACGGCTTTCAGAAATACCTTGCTGATTTACCATGTATTGAATCACAGCGTTTACTCTGTCCCAGCTGCGTTGTTGTGCACGCTTGTCAGAAGCACCATGACCAGTTACACGGATATGACAGTTTGGACTGTTCTGAATTTGTTGAGCAATAGAAGCTAAGGAAGCCTGTGCTGCTTTGCTCAATGTAGCTGTGTTGCCTTTGAATTGAACGCTTGGCAAGCTGCTAATGTTGCAGGTGTTAGCACTTAAGCGATATTGATCCAAAGAATCGCAGCAGGTGGGAGGGCATTTGCCTACGCCATCAGCATCAACAGGGAAACATTTTTGTGGAGTCAGCAATTCCTTGTCTTTGTAATCAGGAACGCCATCACCATCGGTATCTTTAGCTACACCATGAGAGTCAACCGGAGCACCTGCTGGTGTATTGGGTTCCTGGTCAAACTGGTCGGTTACACCATCACCGTCAGCATCAGGCAATACCGGAGTTGGTATTTTCATGTGCTGTGGAGCATTCAACTCGCTGTAAGCAAAATTTAATGGGTTCTGGAACCACAATGGCTCTGTACGTTTGGTTTTGCTGCCTATGTTAAATCCAAAAGTTACATCACCTGAAATCAGTTGATCTTTACCTGACGTTAGAGAACCATTGATTTGGCGATAAACACCATCGAGGTAAGAATCGTTGATAAGATAATACTTAGCTTCTAAGCCTAATGTTACAGCGCTACCCAACTTAAATTCATAGCCACCACCAACAAATGCACTGTGGCGGAACTGCCATGCGGTAGAGTTGCCGTTATCAAAATTCTGGCTACGTGTTCTTACAGAAGCGTCAGTTTCATATTTACCGTCAAGTATATTCTTAATTGCTTTTTGGATATCAGTGCGTTTTGCATTGAAATCAATAGAGCCGAAATTGTATGGATTTCCGCTTGCATCCAAAGCATCCACTTTTGTATGATAAGCAAACGGCGTGTAGCCAGCTGTAATATATACATTGTGCTTAGGATTACCATGATGGAAAAGAATATTTCCAAAAGAAAATATCATTTCTACCGAAGGAATTACCGCCTGCATTTTATAATTCGGAACAAAGTAAGTATATCCGGCAGCTGTATATTTAGCCGCTACATCAGCAGGAAGATTTTGTAAAGAAGCATAAGGTCTGTATTCGTACCCTTTTGCTTCGCCATATTCAGCACCGAACTTAACTGAAACGGTATAACCTAATGATTTTCTTAAATTCAAACCTGCATGCCAGCCTGGAAACTGAGCATTGGGTACACTAAACAAAGGGACTAAAACACCGCCCGTTACACCCAACTGCCACATGTCGCGGGGCTTTGCCGGGTACGGATACTGGTTGTTTCTAAATTCGTTGTACTGTGCCATGTTCTTCGTAGCAATTTTTGAAGAATCATTCCAGTAGGATTTTGCATCGTTCATTCTGTTCATCGAACTGTCTTGTGCAAAAACCCCATGAGCTGCGAAGAGCAAGCCCATCATTACTGCATACTGCTTTACCATAGTTGGTGTGATTTAATTTTTTGTTTAGGCTTTACTGTTAAAAGCTAATCCTTTCTAAAGACTTAAAAATTTCAGCAAAAGTATAATTTGATACTTAATTCACAAATATTAATTGCCCGCATTTAGCTGATGTTAAAAATTTGAGAACTGAAATAGCAATTGCAATGCCAACGCATTCTAAAATCAATAACAATCTTTACACGGCAATCAATAGACAATCATTGTTCAATAAATGTTGCCTCCTTTTCTATTATTTTTTTACACTATTGCTCTTTTTACTTTACAATTTATGTGTGAGGTTTGCACACTTGTAGTTAATGTGTGGCAACGTACTGTGGAATTTACAGCTACACTTTCATCAGCTATTTTAATAGTAACAAGAATAGCTGGAGCTAACGAGACATACCACGCAAGGAGCAATGGAAAAAGCAAACAAAATTATCAGTAAGCAACTCACAGAGTTTGAGGCTTATTTTAAAGATGCGGTAAAAAGCAGGGTTCCATTGCTCGATAGAATTATGGGGTATATTGTAAAGCGCAAAGGCAAACAACTACGTCCTATGTTTGTTTTGTTAAGCGCGCGTTTGGGCGGGGAAATTAATACAGCTTCGTATCGTGCCGCCTCGTTGGTGGAACTGTTACACACGGCTACACTTGTGCACGATGATGTGGTAGATGAATCCTTTGAACGGCGGGGCTTTTTTTCCATCAATGCCCTGTGGAAAAACAAAGTGGCTGTGCTGGTAGGAGATTACCTGCTTTCAAAAGGCTTGTTGCTTTCGCTGGATAATAACGATTATAAAATTCTTCAACTCATGTCGCGGGCCGTGAAGATGATGAGCGAAGGCGAATTGCTGCAAATGGAAAAAGCCCGCAATTTGAACATTGACGAAAGCATTTATTACGATATCATCAACGGCAAAACCGCATCCTTGCTGGCTTCGGCTTGCGCTGCGGGTGCAGCCACTACTTTTACCAGTGATGATGACATAGAGCAAATGCGTTTGTTTGGTGAAAAAACAGGAATGGCTTTTCAAATCAAAGACGATTTGTTTGATTATGGCAATGAAAAGATAGGCAAGCCCACAGGCAACGACATCAAAGAAAAAAAATTAACCTTACCACTTATTTATACATTGAATCATGTGGATACATCGCTGCGAAGGCAACTCATTAACATTGTAAAAAATAATAACAAAAACAAAGATAAAGTCCGGTTTGTAATTGATACGGTACAGCAAACCGGCGGCATAGCTTATGCCCAGCAAAAAATGCTTTCGTTTCGTGATGAAGCATTGGCTATCTTGTATCGTTTTCAGCAAGGTGAAGTGCGTGACGCACTTGAAGATTTAGTAAGATATACAACCGACCGTACTTATTGATGATGCAGAAGAGATGGAATATACTACCGGCAGATGGCGAGAAAGCACAACGATTGCAGCAGGCTTTGAAAATCAACTATACGCTTTGCTCCATTCTTGTGCAGCGCGGCATTTCAACGTACGACGAAGCGAAAGATTACTTCCGCCCACAGCTTTCTCATCTCCACGACCCCTGGCTGATGAAAGACATGCTGAAGGCTGTAATGCGTATCCTGTCTGCATTTGAAGACGGAGAAAAAATTTTGGTGTATGGCGATTATGACGTTGATGGAACTACATCGGTCGCCAGCATGTATCAGTTTTTAAAAAGCGTTTATCCTAACGTTGATTATTACATTCCTCATCGTTATAAAGAAGGGTATGGCATTTCCAAAGCAGGTATTGAGTATGCAAAAGAGAACCATTTTTCTTTAATCATCTCTCTTGACTGCGGCATAAAATCGGTTGATTTTATTCGCTTTGCAAAACAAAATGAAATTGACTTTGTTGTGTGCGATCACCATCTTCCTGATGCTGTGTTGCCCGATGCGGTTGCCATTTTAAATCCTAAGCAAACTGATTGTAATTATCCGTTTAAAGAACTGTGTGGCTGTGGGGTTGGTTTTAAATTGATGCAGGCGTTAAGCGAAGAATTGCGCCTGCCCAGCGAATCGTATCTCCAATACATTGACCTTGTTGCTACTGCCATTGCTGCCGACATTGTTCCTATCAACGGAGAAAACCGTATCCTTGTTCATTATGGCTTGCAAAAAATAAATACGAACCCTAGTATGGGCATTAAAGCCCTGCTTCAGCTTGCCAATATGCAGGGCGAACTTCACGTGAACAATCTTGTTTTTATTGTGGCCCCCCGTATCAATGCCGCCGGTAGAATGGACGACGCCAAAAAAGCGGTGCAGTTGTTTATTGAAAAAGACTACGACAAAGCGTTGCAGTATGCTGAAGCGTTGCATAACGACAACAACTTTCGCAAAGAAGCCGACAACACAATTACTGAAGAAGCCATCCATATCATTCAAAACAGCGATGCAATGATTCAACGCAAAACAACTGTTGTGTTTAAAGATCATTGGCACAAAGGCGTAGTGGGCATTGTGGCTTCGCGGCTGGTTGAAAATTATTATCGTCCTACAGTGGTACTTACCCAAAACGGCAACATTGTTTCGGGCAGCGCACGCAGTGTAGCAGGTTTTAATTTATATGAAGCCATCCATGCTTGCCGCGAACACTTAATTGGTTATGGAGGCCACTTTGCCGCCGCCGGAATGACGATGCTGCCAGAGAGTGTAGATGCGTTTCAAAAAAAGTTTGAAGAGATTGTTGCTGCTACTATTACCGAGCAAATGCTTACGCCGGAAATAACGATAGATGCTGAGGTAAGCTTTTCAGAACTTACCTTTTCTTTTTACAATATTTTGCAGCAGATGGAACCTTTCGGTCCGCAAAACATGCGTCCAATTTTTATTGCACGTGGTGTTTATGAAAGTGGTTATTCAAAAATTGTAAAAGAACAACACCTGCGGTTTGTGATGAAGCAAGGCGATGTAATGCTTACCGGCATTGGCTTTGGCATGGCTGATAAGTTTTATTTATTGCAAAACGGCGTACCGCTCGATTTTGTTTTTACCCTTGATTTGAATGAGTGGAATGGCACAAGAAGCATTCAGATGAAAGTGATAGATATAATGCCGTCGGTGAGTGGAAATTGAAGAAAAGCTTCATAAAACAACTATCGGATATATTGATGCGTGCGCAAACTGCTTATGATATTTTCTGTAAACTTTCGGGCAGATTTTTGCCTGTGAATATCTCCGCTTACAGCTACATCGGCTGCCCAGAAAGGCGTTAAAGTGCTATTATTCAGCGAAAGCTTACAATGAAATGCCTGTTCGTAGTGAAAGAAATAAGTTGTTGATACGTTCATGGATGGATTGCTATAAAACAGGTAGTAAGTTTTGGTAGTAAAAGTTCCTATTTTGAATAGTGATATGCCATCAGGAAACAGAGTTAATATATGGCGATAGCTTTGGCTTTGAAGCGTATCCAAAATCAGTTTGGCTTCTGTTGTATCTTTTCCAAGGAAACAATAATTGGAAAAAACACCTGCCGACTTCAATTCTTGTGATAGCTTTCTGCTGAGTTCATCCAGAAAAATTCTTGTTGCGGTCGAGCCCATTCCCATTATCAATACACTGTCTACAGATGCTGATACTTCATCAGCCTGTGTTTCTTTATAAAATATTTTGTCTTTCTGAGAAAAAGAAATCATCGGAATAAAAAGTAACAAAAACAGAATAAAATTTCTCATAAGCATAATTCAAGACAATAAAGCATCACAACCGCACTGCAATAACAGGTTTGGTTTTGCAGTAAATTTTCATCCAACAGCAGTTTCATAAATTTTTTCAAAGTCAAGCGTTGAAAATAATTTACCGGATAGTTCGAGCAATTGAACAGCTTGCTCACGGTTAACGGTAGGAAAATCATCTAAAAATTCATCGAGCGAAACGCCCTTTTCCAAATGCCAGAATAAAGATTGTACAGGAACACGTGTATTTTTAAAAACGGGCGTTCCATGCAGTATGTCCGAATTTATTGTAATTAAATCGCTGTATTGTATTGCATCGAAGAATTTTTATAAAAATAAAACCAATCCGGCAAAAGAAGTCTGATACTACAACTGCAATATCAATTCTACTTAACCATTTCTCTCCAAAAACAAATTTGCCATGAAGAATGAAAATATAAAAAGTTATAAAAACAAACTTTGTGTCTTCGCGCCTTCGTGGCAAAAAAGAGGCAAAAACAAACCCTACTGTTTCACGTAAGATGAAAAGTCTTTGTGTTCTTTTTTATACAAATCATCCATCGTTAACGACTTGAAATATTCATACGTTTTTTGCAAGCCTTCTTCCCTGCCCACTTTCGGTTCCCAGCCTAACAATTGTCTCGCCAAAGTAATATCAGGTTGGCGTTGTTTGGGATCATCGGTTGGCAAAGGCTTATAAATTATTTTTTGGTTTGCGCCCGTTAGTTTTAATATCTCTTCTGCAAAATCTTTAATGGTAATTTCAGAAGGATTGCCAACATTTACAGGGCTTGAATAATTGCTGTGCAGCAAGCGATAAATGCCTTCCACCAAATCATCAACATAACAAAACGAACGGGTTTGCGAACCATCACCAAACACCGTTAAATCTTCGCCACGCAAGGCCTGACCAATGAACGCAGGCAGCACACGACCATCGTTCAAACGCATACGCGGCCCATACGTGTTGAAGATGCGAATAATGCGCGTTTCCAAACCATGATACGTATGATATGCCATGGTGATGGCTTCCTGGTAACGCTTGGCTTCATCATATACACCACGCGGACCCACCGGGTTTACATTGCCCCAATAACTTTCTTTTTGCGGGTGAACACTTGGGTCGCCATACACCTCAGATGTAGATGCCACAAGGATTCTGGCTCCTTTATCTTTTGCCAAACCCAACAAATTGTGCGTGCCATGAGCACCTACTTTTAAAGTTTGGATGGGTATTTTTAAATAATCAATCGGGCTGGCAGGCGAAGCAAAATGCAGGATGTAATCAAGCTTGCCGGATACATGCACAAACTTGGTTATATCGTGATGATGAAATTCAAAATCGGGCGAAGGAAACAGGTGCTCGATGTTTTGCAGATTGCCGGTAATTAAATTATCCATGCCGATGACATGATAACCTTCAGCTAGAAACCGGTCGCACAGGTGAGAACCTAAAAAGCCAGCCGCGCCGGTGATTAAAATTCGTTTTTTCATTGGTTGATTTTATTGATAAACGTTCCGCAGATTGCGCAGATGAGCGCAGATTCTTTTGTTTGGTTTTGCATCAATTTTAGTGATCTATTATTTAGAAAAAGCCCGCAGATTTCGCCGATTATCGCAGAACGAATACAAGCCATCTGCGCGAATCTGCGTTATCTGCGGGAGCTTTCTTTACCGCAATATTACTTCCTGATCTTCCTGCAAACTTT
This sequence comes from Ilyomonas sp., assembly GCA_965277535.1. Classification (GTDB taxonomy): domain Bacteria; phylum Bacteroidota; class Bacteroidia; order Chitinophagales; family Chitinophagaceae; genus Ilyomonas. The sequence goes on from OZ255825.1 coordinate 1,587,036, forward strand.
TAATGCCATGCGCATGTCTGCCGATGCCGAAATATTCAAAGCCATTCTCCTTCATTTCATCGGCTGTATAAATGTTTCTGCCATCAAAAATGACATGACCTTTCATGTTGCTTTTAATTTCATCCCAATCGGGCAAACGGAACTCTGGCCACTCTGTAATTAACAACAAAGCATCGGCACCTTTGGTAGCTTGCGCTGCTTCTTCAACGAAAGTAATTTTATCGCCAATCATGTGCTTTGCTTCGGGCATCGAAACCGGATCGTAAGCCTGCACTTTTGCACCGGCTTCCAGCAACATATCAATAATTACAAGCGATGGCGCTTCACGCATATCGTCGGTTTTTGGCTTGAACGACAAGCCCCACATCGCGAAGGTTTTGCCCGCAATATCACCACCGTAGTGCCTTTTTATTTTGGTAATGATTACTTTTTTCTGGTCTTCGTTCACTTCTTCCACCGCATTTAAAATGCGCAAATCATAACCACTTTTTTCACCTGTTTTAATCAAGGCTTTTACATCTTTCGGAAAGCACGATCCGCCATAGCCAATGCCTGCATAAATAAAACGGTTGCCAATGCGCGGGTCAGAACCAATGCCAGTGCGCACATGGTTTACATTGGCGCCTACCAGCTCGCACAGGTTGGCAATATCGTTCATGAAAGAAATTTTCGTAGCAAGCATTGCATTCGCAGCGTACTTTGTCATTTCAGCCGAAGGCACATCCATAAATAAAATGGGATGACCGTTTAACAAAAACGGATTGTACATCTGCTGCAACACCGCTCTTGCGCGATCAGATTCTACACCAATCACAATTCTGTCGGGCTTTAAAAAATCATCAACAGCAGCACCTTCTTTTAAAAATTCGGGGTTCGATGCTACATCATACTCAACATCCTCATTTCTTGCTTTCAGAGCTGATGCAATAGCAGCGTTTACTTTTGATGCAGTTCCCACCGGCACGGTGCTTTTTGTTACCACAACAATGTAATCAGTCATGTATTTTCCTATGGTATCAGCCACCTGCAACACGTATTTTAAATCGGCACTGCCATCTTCGCCGGGAGGTGTTCCTACGGCAATAAAAGCCACCTGCGCACCGCGGATAGAATCTGCCAGATCGGTGCTGAAATGCAATCTGCCTTTTTTATAATTGCGCTTTACAATGTCTTCCAAACCAGGTTCGTAAATAGGAAGAATGCCCCGCTTTAGGTTGTCAATTTTTTGCTGCAGAACATCAATGCAAACAACTTCGATGCCTACTTCAGATAAACATGCGCCGGTTACCAAACCCACATAACCGGTACCTACAACTACTATTTTCATATTCTTGTTTTACGGTTGATTTTAATTTAAATTGATTGAGAATGTTTGTGAATTACAATGTTTGTTTTTGCATGAATTACTGATACCGAAAATGCTTTACTTCCCTTTTATCGCTTTGATAAGAATGGATACGTTGCAGGATTGCACAGAGGGAAGAGCAAAACAAATGGTACTGCTATTGCCATTGCGGCCACAGAATTGATTTTTTATAGAATGATTTTCTTCGGGGGTAAAAATATTTCAGAATTTGTAAACCGATAACTTAAAAAAAAGTTAGAGGAGATTAAAATATGGTTTAATAAAGAAGCTATGAGCTACAAGCCTCAGGCTACAAGTGAAAAAAGCGGCAAAAACAAACATTTTGTAAACTCATAGCTCACAGCTTCTCTCCTTGTAGCTTGCAGCTAACAGCTTGTAGCTTCCCTCATTCCACAATCATCCCCGCCGCCACCGTTTCGTTTGTGGTTTCATCAATTAAAATCAATGAACCTGTTGAACGGTTTTTGCGATATGGATCGTAAGCCAATGGCTTTGTGGTTCTAATCTTCACGCGTGCAATATCATTCATACCAATGGTGGTTTCTTCTTCCATGCGGCGCAGTGTGTTGATGTCCATTTTATACACCACTTCTTTTATCACACAACGCACTTCATTGGTAGTTTGCCGCAAATAATATTTGGTTCCCGGCTGCCACTTTTTTGCGTTAAGCCAGCACATCATAATGTCTAAATCCTGACTTACCAGGGGCTGATTGTTTTCTTTCACAATCATATCACCACGACTTACATCAATATCATCTTCCAAAGTAAGGGAAACCGACATGGGTGCGTAGGCTTCCTTCACCGTTTTTTCCAACACATTGATGCTTTTTACAGTTGATGTAAAGCCTGATGGCAACACTGTTACCGCATCGCCGGTACGAAAAATGCCACCTGCAATTCTACCTGCATAACCACGATAATCATGGTATTCGGTTGAATGTGGACGAATGATGGTTTGCACTGGAAAACGCGCATCAATGTGGTTGTAATCAGAACCAATGTGTATCGTTTCCAACTCATGCAGCAACGTTGCACCGTGATACCACGGCGTGTGTTGGGAATGATTTACCACATTGTCACCTTTCAATGCACTAATGGGAATGTAACGGATGTCGTTAATGTTGAGCTTGCTTGCAAACTCGGTATAAGCTTCTACAATTTGGTTAAATACTTCTTCCGAATACTCTACCAAATCCATTTTATTTATACATACAATTACGTGCGGCAATTGCAGCAACGATGCGATATAGGAATGACGACAGGTTTGCTCCACCATGCCTTTGCGGGCATCAATTAAAATAAGCGCAAGATTGGCGGTTGATGCGCCCGTTACCATGTTGCGTGTATATTGAATGTGTCCCGGCGTATCAGCAATGATGAACTTGCGTTTGGGTGTTGCAAAGTAACGATACGCAACATCAATGGTAATGCCTTGTTCACGTTCGGCGCGCAAGCCATCCGTTAACAATGATAAATCAACGTGCTCTAAACCTTTTCTTTCACTGCTCTTTTTCACAGCTTCCATCTGGTCTTCAAAAATAGATTTGCTGTCGTATAGCAATCTTCCTATCAATGTGCTCTTGCCATCATCAACGCTGCCAGCAGTTGTAAATCGTAAAAGTTCTCTTGTATTTGACATGAATGGTGAATGGTGAATGGTGAATGGTGAGTGGTGAATGTTGAATGGTGAGTTGTTTTCTGTACTCACAACTCACCACTCACTTTATTAAAAATAACCTTGTTTCTTTCTGTCTTCCATTGAGGTTTCAGAACGTTTATCATCGCCACGATTGCCGCGTTCGGTGCTGCGCGTGGCAGCAACTTCAGTTACAATTTTTTCGAGCGTATCTGCGTCCGATTCAATGCCGCCGGTTATGGTAATATCGCCCAGGGTTCTGAAACGCATGTGTTTGGTTTCAACGGTTTCGCCATCGCGCAGGGTTACAAATTCTGATACGGGAAGCCATGTGGCATCGCGGTAAATAGCTTCGCGATGATGTGCGAAATACAAAGAAGGAATGGCGATGTTTTCTTTTAGTATGTAATTCCAAACATCCATCTCCGTCCAGTTGCTGATTGGAAACACACGAAAATGTTCGCCCTGATGTTTGCGGCCATTGAAAATGTTCCACAACTCAGGTCGCTGGTTTTTAGGGTCCCACTGACCAAAATCATCGCGATGCGAGAAGAAGCGTTCTTTTGCACGAGCCTTTTCTTCGTCACGCCGCGCGCCACCAATAGCAGCATCAATTTTGTGGCTTTCAATGGTATCTAACAAGGTAACGGTTTGCAGCGCGTTACGGCTTGCATTCATGCCGGTTTCTTCTTTTACACGACCCTTGTTGATAGATTCCTGCACGCTGCCAATAATCAGTTGTACGCCAAGATTGTCAACCAATTGATCACGAAATTCCATGGTTTCGGGAAAGTTATGACCGGTATCAATGTGAATCAACGGCAGCGGAATTTTAGCAGGATAAAACGCTTTTTTTGCTAACTGTGTAATGACAATAGAATCCTTACCACCACTGAATAAAATAGCGGGACGATCGAACTGCGCAACCACTTCGCGAATGACAAAAACGGCTTCTGCTTCTAACTCCTGTAAGTGATCGAGATAATATTTATGCATGTTTGAATTAAGTCAGTTTTATTTTAGGTAACACAATATCGAGTACAGCTTGCACACTTTCGTTTACGGTTTGTTTATCGGTGTGAAGATGAATATCGGGATGCTCAGGTTTTTCAAACGGCGACGAGATGCCGGTAAAATGGCTGATTTCACCTTGTTGTGCTTTTTTGTACAACCCTTTTACGTCGCGCTGCTCGCACACTTCTAACGGCGCATCAACAAAAATTTCGACAAAACTATCGCCCATTAACTCACGAAGTAGTTTACGGTCTTTTAAAAATGGTGAAACAAAAGCAGCCAAAACAATGATGCCGGCATCCATCATTAGTTTGGCAACTTCACCCAACCTGCGGATGTTTTCAACACGGCTTTCTTCAGTAAAGTTCAAATCTTTACTCAAGCCTTTGCGAATGTTATCGCCATCTAAAATATAAGTTTGAAAATGATGAAGATGTAAGTATTGCTCAACCGCATTTGCGACCGTGCTTTTGCCGCTTCCCGATAAACCTGTAAACCATAAGCAAACGGCACGATGGCCGTTTTTCAACTGGCGATCTTCCTTTGTTATTTTAAAACTATGCGTTATGATGTGCAGGTTTTCTTTCATTTTTATTCCCTGTCATGCCATACATAATGGCTGCTGATACGTTTGGTTTTGCACCAAAAATGAAGCGCCCAATCTATCGGGCAAATTTATTTTCAACTAAACTTACGTCAGTTATTTATTACAAGTAAAAGGTAAGCCTATGTTTTGAAACGCGCAAGATACAGGAATCGGGATAAAAACAAAGGCTAAGTCTATATGTTTGGTAGAATTTTAAAATAGAGACAAGTATTTTGCCACAGAGAAAAGAGAAAGCAGAGATTTCGCAGAGATTAAAATTACTCAGCGAAACATTTTTCAACACTTGTTTCCCTAACTCGTTGAGGTTGTTTTGTACAAAGCAGAGAAGTTTGGTTTTGCGGGAATTTTCTTTGCTAAAGTGAAAGAATAACTCGCACAGAGGAAACAGAGCAAACAGAGAGCGTTTTGATTTTCTCTGTTGTCTCCTTCCCTCTGTGCGATTCATTTTCTTTATAACATGAGTCATTTTCTTTGAAAAAAAATCAAAACTTTTGTTAGCATACTCTATGGTTGAGCCTTCGCACATTTTACAACATAGTTCTTTTTACATCGTAACAAATAGTTTTGTTTTGCAAAGATTTTTATGAAGAATACATACAGTCAGTTCGAAGCCATGCTGGCCATTGCCAAAGGCAGCTTGCGGGCTATCTTTCGCAGCCCGTCAACGGTGGTGTTTAGTTTGGGGTTTCCTATTATTTTCATTTTGGTTTTTGGCTCTATCGGCGATAATGGCTTTTCGATGGACATTGGTGTTAGAAAAGGCAGCGATACTACCAATGCTGTTTATCAAAGCCTTACCCACATCAAGGGCATAATCATTCACAACAACCTCAGCGATAGCGTGCTTACTGCCAACCTGAGAAGCGCTGCCATTACCGCAATTGTTGACATTGAAAAACAAAAGGACAATACATACAATATCCAGCTTACCAGTGCCGACATTGTAAAGCCACAGGATTTGCAGATACTGCAAGCCATTTTAAATTCGGTTGTGCTGCGCAACGATACCAGTTACCACATGGCACGAATCAATCCCAACATTACATTTATAAAAGGCAGGGAGTTTAAGGAAATTGACCGGATACTGCCGGGAATGTTGGGCTTTTCGTTGCTGGGAACGGGCGTATTCAGCGTTGCGTTTTTGTTTTTTAATTTAAGAAACCAACTGGTGTTGAAACGCTTTTTTGCAACGCCCATCCGGCGAAGCACTATTATTCTGGGCGAAGGGCTGAGCCGTATTTTATTTCAATTGCTTTCAGTGATTATCATTATGTTGTTTGGCTATTTATTCTTTCACTTTACATTTATAAAGGGCGCAGCAACATTTGTTGACATGCTATTATTATCATTCATAGCCTGTGTGGTATTTATGGGTTTTGGTTTTGTGGTAAGTGGTGTTGCTACCACTGATAATGTGATTCCGGTGTACTCCAACATATTTGTTTTTCCCCAATTTTTACTGTCGGGCACTTTCTTTTCTACTTCTGTTTTTCCGGCATGGCTGCAAAAAATCTGCAACCTGCTGCCGCTCACTTGTTTCAACAATGCAATGCACAAAATATCGTATGAAGGTTTGGGTTTGATGAGCACGTGGAAAGATGTAAGCTTATTGATAATTTGGGGAATAGTCATTTATGCCGTTGCCGTAAAAGCGTTTAAGTGGGAATGATTTTATGTACGATGTGGGATGTACGATGTGATTGAAGCACACTTGCAACTTGTAGCTTATAGCCCGCTCCCTGAAACTTGATTCTTGTATCTTGATCCTTGTAACTTGTCTCTTGTCTCCTGTAACTTATACTTTTATGAAACGATTGATTTATTCATTTTTGTTTTTGCCCCTTTTTTTATGTATGAAACTAAATGTTGCTGCGCAAAAAACGGCGCCACTTTATACCGATAGCATTCCCAACAGTAAGATGACGCCTGATGAAGAAACCACCAGTAACAACGGCGTTTTGACTATCAGTAAAGTAAGCCGTCCTACACTCACGTCTTATCTTCCGGCAAAAGAAAAAGCAAATGGTACGGCGGTGATTATTTGTCCCGGCGGCGGTTACAGTGTATTGGCTGCTGCACATGAAGGAAGTGATGTAGCCAAAGAGTTTGTGAAGAATGGTGTAGCAGCCTTTGTGTTGAAATATCGCATACCGGATGATGCTACAATGGTGAATAAAGAAATTGGTCCCTTGCAGGATGCGCAACAGGCAATCAAAACCGTTCGCGAACATGCTAAAGAGTGGAACATTGATGCGGCGCGAATTGGTATTATGGGCTTTTCGGCGGGCGGCCATCTGGCGTCCACCGCAGGCACACATTACAACAAAGCGGTCATTGCCAACACAAATAACACCAGCCTGCGACCTGATTTTATGTTGTTGATCTATCCCGTGATTTCATTTAACGACAGCATCGGGCATCGTGGTTCGCGGGATAATTTGATTGGTAAAAATCCATCCGGAGAAAAAAAGAAATATTACTCCAACGACCTACTGGTAACGGCTGATACGCCACCAACATTCCTGGTTCATGCCGGCGATGACGATGTGGTAAATGTTGAAAACAGCATTCGTTTTTATGAAGCTTGTTTGCATCATCATGTGCCTGTTGAGATGCACTTGTATCAAAATGGCGGACATGGTTTTGGAATGCATTTGCCTAAAAGCAAAGACCTGTGGATGGAACGTTGCATGAACTGGATGGCAGCTAATGGATGGATGAAAGGAGCTGACGTGAGAGTGCCGATAAAATAGTGAATAAAAGTTTGTAAATAAGAGGAAGCGAATAACGCTGTCAGGGTTCAAAACCCTGACAGCGTTTACTCTCAACCATTCACTGAACTTCTTCAAAACATCTCATGCCAACGCTCGTACCCATACTCATTGATGAAGATTCCAACAAAGAAATCTATGCAAATGAATATTGCAGAGAGATGTTTAGATCATATCCTTCTTATTATTACAAAACCGGTTATAACCCGCCGTGGATTGGATACTTTGTAATGCAGGATGAAACGGTTGTTGGCGTAGGTGGCTTTACGGGTGCGCCAAAAGAAAACAAAGTTGAAATTGGCTACGGCACACGAAAAGAATGGGAAGGAAAAGGCATCGCAACATTTACCTGCAGCCAGTTAATTGCCATTGCAAAAGCAATAAAACCCAATATTATCATCACCGCCAAAACAGCACCGGAGCACAATGCTTCCACAAAAATTTTACAACGCAATGGGTTTGTTTTTACCCAAAAAACGCAGGATAATGAAATCGGTGATGCGTGGCTGTGGACATACCAGCAGATATAATTTGATTAATGGTTATGCTTGGTAAAATTTACTTCTTTTTTAAGCCTTCCAGATATTCTAACAAGTTCGCCAAATCCTGCGACGACATCGTTTGATACAAACCTTCCGGCATCATGCTTTCTTTCATTTGTGTCATGGCTAACACATCAGCCGTTTTCAATTGTTTGCGGTTGCCGCCGGGTATTTTCAAATCAATATCTGTTTCGGTTTTGCTGGCGATAATGCCCGATAAATTGGAGCCATCTTTCATTTTTAGCGTCCATCCTTCAAAGCCATAACTGATTCCTGCCGATGGGTGAACAATCGCTTCCAGCAATCCTTCTTTGGGTAGCTTGCTTCCAATTTCTGACAGCTTCGGTCCGAAATCATTGCCCACGTTATTGACCTGATGGCAAACGCTGCAAGTGCTTACAAATAGCTTAGAACCCGCATCTTCATTGGGCTTCAAAGCAGCCAGTTCTTTTATAGCAGGCGCAGGTTTTGCATTGTTATTCGCACTATGAGCGGGCAGATAAGTAGCCGCTTCTGCACGCACCGAACCACGCCAGGCACCGGCAACACTCGCAACCACATCAGGTATTAATTGGGCAGGAACTTTTTTGGCTTTTAAAATTTGCAACACACGATCTTCACCGCTACCACTGTTGCCAATGCTGTGTGCCGCTACTTTGCGCAAAGGCATAGTGTATTGGTTTGATAAGGCAACTGTTTGCAGCATGTTTACAGATTCTGTGCTACCTACACCTGCAAGCGCATGTACTAAACGGAATTGTTGTGTTGTATCTTTTCCATTCAGGATATTCCATGCCAGCTTATCGCCATGCAACTGCAACAACAAACCGGCTGCATTTTTACCAACGTTTTCGGTTGATTTATTGACTGCCAATTGTAAAAGGTTGGCATTTTGAGAAGCTACTCCGTAGCGATTTACCAATTCAATGTATTCATCCGTACCATTGATGGAACGAAGCACGTTGGCTAACACTTTTTGTGCAACCGGAGACTGTGCAACCGATTTGTTATTGAGTGCATGAAGCACCAACTTGTTTACTTCCGTGCTGTCGGCTGAATTGTCGGGCACCATTGACAATAAAATTCTTTCTTTCAGATAATCATTGGTGAAATCAAACGCACGGAAATATTTTAACCGGTTGGTTAATGCCACCTTATTATCGAAAGCCAGCTTACTCAAATAAGGCAATGCTAATTTGGTACGCGCACGCCACACAATGTTGCGTGATGCCTCGGTGGCCAGCGGGTCTTTGGTTTTGCCTAAATAAGCAGTAAAAAACTGATCCCATTGCCCATCGGCGCCAATGCCGAGAGCTTCCAAATACCAGCGGTCTTTGCCATTGTATTGCGAAGCCAGATTTGCCCACAAGGCTGCGGCTTCCGATGAATGGTTGTGATGTAATGCCAGCGCGCATTCGCGTCTTACACCTGCGTCAGCATCATTCTGTAAGGCAGATACAGCGCGAGTTACACCATTCTTTAATTCAACGGCAGCACGAATGCCGGTGATGCGCAAATCAGGATTCTTATCTGTTATTGCTTCATCAATGTATTGCGAAGCATTGGCATCTTTCCCCTTCACCAACACCCAAAACGCTCTTGCCCGCATACGAGGATCTGCGTTTTGGTTTTGCCACAATTTTTCTAATTCAGGCACTGCATTTTTACCCATGTTTTGCAACGCCGTAAACGCATGATAACGCACCGATAAATTAGAATTTTGTAACGCTGTAATGGCACCTTGCGGCGTGGTATAATCCTGTTTGGAAATCTTATAAGATGAAGCAGCCGAAGACGGTGCTACGCGATAAATTCTGCCACGAACCTGGTCGCCAGCCTGGTGGCCGCCTACACCCGGATCGTACCAATCGGCAACCATAATAGAACCATCGGGCGCAGTACATACATCAGCCGGACGAAACCAACGATCCCGTTCTCCTTTTAAAATGTTGATGATACTTGCCTCATAGCCCGCGCCGTTTGTTTTTACCGTATAACTGCGCACTACGTTCGGACCGGCATCGCAATGAATGAGTTGGTTGTGAAATTCTTTGGGTAATAAAGCCCCTTCGTACACCAAAATTCCCGTAGGCGAACCGGCAAAGGTTTGCAGTAAATTGGGCACAACACCCGGGTCGTTCAAATGCCAGTGCCGCAAAGGAATGGAGTCTTCCCTATTGATTCGGTTTGCCTGCCAGCCTGCGCCTGTCATTTCATCGGTATAGCCATAATTTCCATATTGCATTACATAGTTGATACGCGTGCCGCGGTTGCCATCATCGTCGTTATCGCTTTGCCACATCGTGCCGTAACTATCCACAGCTACTTCATACGGATTGCGAAAATTCTGACCCAAACATTCAACATGCGAACCATCCACATCGCAGCGAAACACCAAACCTTGTTTGTATTTTTTTTGGCTGATCACATCACCATCCTGGTCGAGCACAGGCTTGTTGTTTTTATCGCGCAACTGCATTCCTGCATTGCCCATATTGAAGTACAATTTCCCATCGGCACCAAACGTAAACGCATGAACGCCGTGGTCGTGCTGCTCGCCGCTGATGCCTTGAAATAGAATTTCTTTGCGGTCGGCTTTGTCATCGCCGTTATCGTCCGTAAACACCCATACATACGGGCTTTGCGATACAATCACTTTATTGCCCAGCACGCAAATGCCAAGCGGTGCGTTAATTTCCGGGCCTTGGTAAAATACTTTTGCTGTATCGGCTTTGCCATCGCCGTTGGTATCTTCCAGAATCATGATTCTATCGCCCAGCGCATTCACCGGATTGCCATTGATAGCAGGACGATAATTGTAAGCTTCATTTACCCACACTCTCCCGCGTTCATCCACATCAATGTTCGTTGGATTTTTCAGCATCGGCTCTGTGGCGAATGTGTGCACTTCCAAATCAGGCGCAACCGTTAAGCCCTTCAATGCGTTTTCGGGAAGATGTTTTTGTGCATCGGTTAGCGAATCGGTTTTCGCTGTGGTTGTATCAGTGTGGGTTTTGTTGTTATTAGAATTGTTTTGGCAAGAAAAGAGGCAAAACAAAAAAGGGGCAAAAACAAAAGTGGAAAGCAATCGAAAGATCTTCATTGAATGGGGCATTTTGAAGGCACCAAAATAAAGCAATTTGTTTTTACAGATATTTATTCTGGGTGCATTCCAAATTTTCGCAAGGGTAATAGGATGCGTTGAATTGAAAGGTCAAAAACGTTCCGTAGGAACGGCAGGTGGGTAGAACGCCATAAACAAAAGGTGAATTCCGTTCCGTCAGGAACGGAACTCTTTGCTGATGGAATAATGCAGAGTATCGTTCCTGACGGAACGACGTGGATGTATTACCAGATTTGGATATTGCTACCCACCTGCCGTTCTTACGGAACGCAAATCAATCATCTTTCGGAAATTTGAAATGCACCCTTTATTCTTCTAACAGCTTTTTAATGGCTGTATGATAGTTTTCAAAATGAAAATTATCTATTGCATTCTTCATATTGGCTGCTATCTGGTCGTTGCACAAATTACCGATGCTGCCTTCGTGTGTATGATGAATTTGAGTTGAATAAGTGAAGCTATTTTCTTCAATGCCTAACCCTACTTTTTTATACGCATCACGAAAAGGAACGCCTTGCAGAACAAGTTTGTTCACTTCTTCTACACTAAATAAATACTTGTATTTTTCATCTTCTAAAATATCTTTTTTCACTTCCATGTTGGTGATCATCAAGCCAGCCATTTGGATGCAGTTGCGAAGCGTTTGAAAATGGGGAAAAAGGTGTTCTTTTAATAACTGTAAATCGCGATGATAACCGGAAGGAAGATTGGTTGTCATCATCATGATTTCATTGGGCAAAGCCTTAATGCGATTGCAATACGAGCGTATCAGTTCAAACACATCAGGATTCTTTTTGTGCGGCATAATGCTGCTGCCTGTTGTGAGTTGTGGCGGAAATGTGATAAAACCAAAATTTTGGTTCAAAAACAAACAAGCATCCATGCTTAATCTTGCCAATGTATCAGCCACATTTGCCAGGGCAGAAGCCACAATGCGCTCGGTTTTACCGCGTCCCATCTGGGCATACACAACGTTGTAATTCAAATCGGCAAAGCCTAAGAGTTGTGTAGTTAATGTACGGTTGATAGGAAACGAAGAACCATAGCCAGCCGCAGAGCCAAGCGGGTTTTTATTGACCACATCATAAGCCGCTTGTATAGTTATTACATCATCCACAAGACTTTCTGCATACGCACCCAGCCACAAACCAAACGAAGACGGCATCGCCAGTTGAAGATGCGTGTAACCGGGCAGCAAATCATCTTTTAATCCATTGCTTCTTTGGATAAGTAATTCAAAAAAGGTTTGAATGGTAAGAACGGTTTGTTCAATTTCGCTGCGCAAAAACAATTTCACATCAACCAATACCTGGTCGTTGCGGCTGCGCGCGGAGTGAATTTTTTTGCCAACATCGCCGAGCTTTTGCGTAAGTAAAAATTCGATTTGTGAATGAACATCTTCTATGTTATTGTCAATTGTAAATTGTGAATTGTCAATTGAGGATGACTGTGTGGTTTTGTAAATTTCCTGTAACTCTTTTACGAGTTGATCAGCTTCTTCGTTGGTAAGCAATCCAACAGTGGCTAACATCTTTGCATGTGCAATGTTTCCCAACACATCAAACGGTGCTAACAGCAAATCAAACTCGCGGTCTTTGCCGACTGTAAAGGTTTCTACTTCTTTAAGCGATGTGAAATTTTTTTGCCAGAGTTTCATATTGGTTACTGGTTGCCGGATGCCGGTTTTGTAAAGTCATTCAAATTGTTCTCAACCCACTGTATAAATTTATTGATACGCTTGCTTAACGAATTGTACTCAAGCTGCATCCGGTTGAAGCATTCTGTATTTTTCCATGATCCTGTTTCAAACAAAAAATCGAGGTGAAGAATTGTTTCATCGCATTCAGATTGAGCATAAACAAGATGTTTAATAAAATCGGCTTTGTATCTTCTTCTTCCATAGCCTTCTACAATTGCAGTCGTTACAGCTTTTGAAGAACGACGAATTTGGCTTCCTTCCTCGAACATCTCAAATTTTGGAAGTGATAAGCTTACTTTATGTACTTCAATTGCCAATCGCTTTGATTCTATAAATACTTCTAACTCCCGATAACTTTTCATAGAATGATTATTATTCAACATGAGTAACAGGGCAAATCATCAGATACCGGTATCCGGCATCTGGGAACCGGCAACTCTGCTTATGAGTTGAACATACGTTTCAATGCCTTCTTTGATTTCATGAAGATAAATGTATTCATCAGCCGTATGACTCCTGGCACTATCTCCAGGTCCCATTTTTAGGGCAGGAAAAGGCATTAAAGCCTTATCGCTGGTAGTTGGCGAGCCGTAATAGCCATGACCTAACTGGATGCCAGCCTGCACAAGAGGATGATTGATAGGAATAGAAGTTGACCGCATCCGCGTAGTACGTGGCTTGAAATGGCTTTGCAAATTTTGCTTTAATGCATCGAGTATTTCTTCAAAAGTGTACAGTTCATTGACACGAACATCAATCACAAATTTGCATTGCGATGGCACTACATTGTGTTGCTTGTTTTCGGTTTCAATAATGGTTACGCTGAGTTTGGTTTCGCCCAATAAATCGCTCACTTTATCAAACTTGTAATTGCGTATCCAGTTAATGTCATCTACGGCTTTGTACAACGCATTTTCACCTTCGTTGCGGGCAGCATGACCTGCACGACCCTGAGCCGTGCAATCAATTACCATCAAACCTCTTTCTGCTACTGCCATCTCTAATTGGGTAGGTTCACCAACAATACCAAAATCAATATTGCCAAGAAAAGGCAACACCAGTTCTATCCCGTTCACGCCACTGATTTCCTCTTCTGCACTTGCCGCAAATACAATGTTGTGAGCCAAATTGGTTTTGTCGTAAAAATACAAAAACGTAGCCATGAGCGATACGAGGCAACCACCGGCATCGTTGCTTCCCAAGCCAAACAATTTGTCTTCCTTTTCAACGGGCGTAAACGGATCCATAGTATAGCCTTTGTTGGGCTTTACCGTATCGTGATGAGAGTTCAATAAGATGGAAGGCTTGGCAACATCGTAATGTTTGTTTTTGGCGTAAATGTTATTGCCAACACGTGAGCAGGGAACTTTATTGCTTTTAAAAAATTCAACAATGATTTCTGCTGTATCATTTTCTTCTTTTGAAAATGAGGGCGTGCTGATGAGTTGCTTTAATAAGGCAACAGCCTTATCAAACAGTATATCTGTTGTGTTATTCATTGATGATGCTTGTGCCGGATGTACCCGAAATAAGTTGTTCCAGCTGTTCTGCTTTGCCAATCACAACGCGATGAACGCCTTTGTATAAAGCAGTAAATGCATTGTGGAGCTTCGGTATCATGCCGGAGAAAATAATGTTTTGTTCCTTTAGTTGTTTGTAAGAAGAAGGGTTGATAGAATGAATCACCGTTGTATCATCATCAGCATCTCTTAATACACCACTTTTCTCAAAACAATACATGAGATGCACTTCATAGAATGGGCTCATTGCCTGTGCTATTTCCTGTGCTATGGTATCTGCGTTTGTGTTCAACAATTGCCCTTCTTTGTTGTGTGTGATAGGAGCAACAACAACGGCCATATTTTGTAATAATAAGCTTTGCAGGAATGAAGAATTGATGGCATCCACATCGCCCACAAAACCATAATCAATAGAAGGGTGAACGCGTTTGTGCGATTGAATGAGATTGCCATCGGCGCCACACAATCCAATAGCAGTGCAGCTTTGCGCCTGTAATTGTGCTACAATATTTTTATTGATATAGCCTGCATATACCATCGTTACAACTTTCAATGTTTCAGCATCGGTTATTCTTCTTCCATCAATTATTTGCTGTTCAATGCCTAACTGTGCAGCTAACTTTGTAGCTAATTTACCACCTCCGTGGACCAGGATTTTATGCGATTCTACTGATGCAAAAGATTGAAGAAAAGAAGATAGCTTTTCTTCATCGTCTATAATGTTACCACCGATTTTTATGACGTAGAGTTTGTTCATGGTAAGCTGGTAAGAATTTCACTGATGACCGCTTGTGCAGCCCATACGCGGTTCGCCGCTTCCTGTGTAACAATGCTCTTTTTACTATCGAGCACTTCATCGCTCAATTCTACATTTCGCCGTACCGGAAGGCAGTGCATCACTTTTGCGTTATTGGTTACTTCCAGCTTTTTATTGGTGAGCATCCAGCGTGGATCATTCTCATATATCTTACCATAATCTTTATACGTGCTCCAGTTTTTTACATACACAAAATCGGCATCGCGCAAGGCTTCATCCTGGTTGTATGTGATGGTGGCACCTTTTGTAAACTGTTCTGCTAATTCATAATCTTCAGGATGCGTGATTACAAATTCGGCTTCGTTCCATGCGGTTATCCATTGCGCAAAACTATTGGCAACGCATTGCGGCAATGCCTTTACATGCGGTGCCCATGTAAGAACGATTTTTGGTTTAACTCCCTTCTCCACTTGTGGAGAAGGGTTGGGGATGAGGTATTCTTGTATGGTTATAAGATCGGTTAATGATTGCAGCGGATGAAGCGTTGCGCTTTCCAAACTGATCACCGGAACGCCGCACCATTTTACAAATTCGGTAATGTACAATTCGCTGTAATCGTCATCCCTATTCTTTAAAGAAGGAAATGTGCGAATACAAAGAATGTTAAAATAACTGCCCAACACAGGAGCCGCATCTTTTACATGCTCAACGGTGTTGCCACTCATGATGGCTCCTTCTTCAAACTCAAGCGCCCAGCCTTCTTTGTCAACATTAAATACAATAGCTTCCATGCCGAGATTGCGGGCAGCAATTTGAGTGCTCAGGCGTGTTCGCAGGGAAGGATTGAGGAACAATAAACCAATGCGCTTGCCTTCACCAAGTGTTTTGTCTTTAAATGGAGCTGCTTTGTAGTCGAGTGCTTTTGCAATTAATGTGTTGATGTCGGAAACATCGTGAACGGAAAGAAATTGCTTCATAAGCCTAGTTCCTAAGAGGGAATTTGTATGATTAGAGTATCCATATTTGCAGAAAACGCCAAAACTGCAATTATAAAAATTTATAATTGCAGTTTCTCACTACTCCATTTCTGCTTCCTGCTCTACCCTTTTTTCTTCCGGTTTCATCTCTGCAATCGCTTCCTGTAAGGCTTCTAAAAATTCATCTGATTGCTTGCGCGACAAAGCAAGAGAAGGCAACAAACGAATCACATTCGGTTTGGCTTCGCCGGTAAAAATATTGAAATCGTACAATAACTTTTTACGCAAATCTTTCAATTCTTCGGGCACATCAAAACCAATCATCAAACCTTTGCCACGCACGTTTTCAATGCTGTTAATTGTTTTCAAACGGTTCATTAAATATTGCCCGCGCTGCTTCGCAAATTCAATTAAATTTTCGCTTTCCATCACCTCTAAAACGGCTAACGCAGCCGCACAGGCAAGATGGTTGCCGCCGAAGGTTGTGCCCAACATGCCATGCTTTGGTTTAATGTATGGCGCAATTAAAATTCCGCCCACCGGGAAGCCATTGCCCATGCCTTTTGCCATGGTATAAATATCTGCATTTATACCAGCATGATCTGAGCAGAAGAACTTGCCGGTTCTGCCATAACCGCATTGCACTTCATCGGCAATAAATAAGGCATCGTTCTGATCGCACAACCGGCGAATGAGTTGCAAAAAGCTTTCGCTTGCTACATTAATGCCACCCACGCCTTGTATGCCTTCTACAATTACAGCGCATACTTCTTTACCGTTCGTTTGAAAGTAAGTTTTTAATGCAGCCTCATCGTTGAAAGGAAGAAAATCAACATTGTCTGTTTCATTCACAGAAGCTACGATTGACTTGTTATCGGTGGTTGAAACAGCCAGCGATGTTCTGCCATGAAAGGCTTTTGAAAACGCCACTATTTTCTTTTTGCCATTGTAAAACGAAGCCAATTTTAATGCGTTCTCGTTGGCTTCGGCACCGCTGTTTACCAAAAACAATTGGTAATCTTCTTTGCCACTTATCTTTCCCAATTTATCAGCCAGTTGCTGCTGAATGGGAATGCGAACAGAGTTGGAATAAAAGGCGATTTTTTCTAACTGCTCTTCAATTCTTTTCACCCAATGCGGGTGTGTGTGCCCAATGCTAATGACGGCGTGACCACCATACATATCAAGGTATTGCACACCATTGTCGTCCCACACATAAGAGCCTTGTGCTTTTGTAATTGTTATATCGTTTAATGGATATACTTCGAATAAATTCATGGTTGTTTGCTATTTTAAAAATAAGTTGATTTTAATTTCAGTCCCATTGTTTCGTCGAGCCCAAACATCAGGTTCATATTCTGCACCGCTTGCCCGGATGCACCTTTCAAGAGATTATCGAGGATGGAATGTACCACCACTTTGGTGCCTACATTTTCCAATTGAATCATACATTTATTTGTATTCACTACCTGTTTTAAAAAAATCGGCTCATCGCTGATGAACGTGAATGTACTATCTGTATAAAAATCATTGAAGAGAGCAGTCAGTTCTTCCTTTTTGGTTTCGCAATGAATTACAGAGCTAACAAAGATGCCACGCGTAAAATCGCCGCGCCAGGGCACGAAGTTAATGGAGCCGCCGGCATCTGAGGGTGAATCTGGGGAATGATTTTGCAGTTGCACTACCGATTGAACAATTTCGCCAAGATGCTGATGACCTAATGTTTTATAAGCCTGTATGTTGTTAGCCCGCCAGCTAAAATGCGATGTTGCGCTTAAACTTTGTCCGGCACCCGTGCTGCCTGTGATACCGGTTGAGTACACTTCTTCCAGCAAGCCCCCTTTTGCCAGGGGCAACAAGCCTAATTGAATGGCGGTTGCAAAGCAACCCGGATTGGCAATGTTATGCGCCGTTTTGATTTGCTCTTTATTCAATTCAGGCAAGCCATACACAAAGTTGCGGCCTTTGAATTGTGAATTCTGAGCAAGACGAAAATCATTCGACAGATCAATGATTTTTGTTTTTGCAGGTATTTCATTCGCTTCTAAAAACTTTTGCGCTTCTCCATGGCCGTTGCAAAGGAATAACACATCAATACTATCTAAGTTTTCTTTTGCCAATATTTCTTTACCACTGAATACAAGTTTGGTATCACCCAGCAAATCCTGGTGTACCTGGTACACATATTTCCCTGCATTGCTGTTGCTATGTACAAATGCAATGTTCGCCTGCGGATGGTTAACAAGCAATCGTATCAACTCGCCGCCGGTGTAGCCGGCGCCACCAATAATGCCAATGTTGATGCTCATGTTGATTGTATCGTTTTTATAAAAGATTGAGCAACTTTTTCAAATCCTCTTGATAAGTTTTTTCATTATTGGTATGCGCTGCAATGGCAATGCTATTCAACCCGATTACCAACTGATAGCACAACAATCTTTCATTCATGTTTTCAATGGTTATCTCTTTTTGTTTTAAAAATTGCAGCCACAGTTTTTTGTAATTGATCGTTGTTGAATTGAAGATTAAAAAAGCAACATCGTACAAAAAATCACCCAATCTTGCTTCTGCCCAGTCTATTAATCCGGTTATTTGTTTGCCATCGGTGAGCGCGTTATCAAAACCAAAATCTCCGTGCAGCAAGTGCTTTGCTGTACCGCAAAAAGAGAGCAAAGATTCTATTTTATTCATCGTTTTTTTCACCACTTCACTACTTAACTTCCCGGTGCTAACCAGCCCTTCAATGGTGTAATCCATTTTATGATTTTGAAAATCAAGCAGCCCCGCTTGCCAGCCGCCAGGCTCGCCATCTTCATCGTCGTCCAGCAACTTCCAGCCCGGCAAATGGCTCATGTTAAACTGGTGCAGTTGCCACAAACATTCATACAAACGAAAGACATCATTTTCATTGATGTTTTCGTCAATCATGGTATGCCCTTCACACCATTCGCTGATGGCATAATGAAAACCCCTGTATTCGCCCAACGCCATGATATTGGGAACAGGCAAACCGCTTCCCTGCAACAGTTGCGATACCAGTTTATCTTTTTTGAAATCTGCATCATCGTTATTGATTCGAATCACATATTTGTTGCTGCCGGATGTAAAACTGTATGCCGATGACCACCAGCCTTTTGCCAATTTTACCACTTCGCTTTCCGGTTTAAAACCAGCTAGGGTGCAAAGCTTTTTTATTTCCGGATTTGCAACTTTTATCATTCTCTTTTTGCCGTAACAGAAGTTTGTTTTTACGCTTTATTTTTATCTTTTGTCCTCTTCCATTTGATGCCACATTGCCGTTTGATTGCCGAATATCTTACTGAAACCACGCACATCTTCGCCCGTCCAGCCACTATTCATTTCACCATATTTTCCCCACTTGCTGTTCATTAAATCGTGCCTGCTTTCGATGCCGGTGATTTGAAAACGGTAAGGCATCAACTGCACAAACACATCACCGGTTACATGCTGTTGCGAGCTTTGTAAAAATGCTTCAATATCGCGCATCACAGGGTCGAGTATTTGTCCTTCATGAAGCCAGTTGCCGTAAAAATTAGCGATGGTATCTTTCCAGCTTAACTGCCATTTGGTAAGCACATGTTTTTCTAACGCATGGTGCGCTTTGATGATAACCATCGGCGCAGCCGCTTCAAAACCCACACGTCCTTTGATGCCAATGATGGTATCGCCCACATGAATGTCTCTGCCAATACCATAAGCACCGGCAATGCTTTGCAAATATTGTATCGCTTCAGATGAATGGGTGAATTGTTTATCGCTTACAGAAGTCAATTCGCCCCTTTCAAAATGTAACTTTACTTCTTCACTATCGGTCTTGCTCACTTGCGTAGGCCATGCTTCTTCGGGCAGCATTCCCTTGCTGTTTAGTGTTTCTCTTCCACCAACAGAGGTGCCCCACAAGCCTTTGTTTATCGAGTAAGCCGCCTTTTCAAAGTTCATCTTCACGCTTTTGTTTTTGAGATAATTTATCTCTTCTTCACGGCTCAATCTTAGATCGCGTATCGGTGTAATAATTTCCACATCGGGTATCATAATATGAAACACCATATCAAACCTTACCTGGTCGTTACCTGCGCCGGTGCTGCCATGCGCAACGGCTTTTGCGTTCAATTTTTTTACATGATCGGCAATGTGCAAAGCCTGTATCAACCGCTCGGCACTTACGCTTAACGGATAGGTATTGTTTTTTAGAACATTACCAAAAATGAGGTATTTGATGATGCGGTCGTAATAGCCTTTTACAGCATCAATTGTAGTGTGTGTTTTTACACCTAATTGATATGCATGTTGTTCTATTTTTTTTAATTCATCCTCACTAAAACCGCCGGTGTTTACAATGATGCTGTGAACATCGTAGCCTTTGTCCTCAGTAAGATACTTTACACAGAAAGTAGTGTCTAAGCCGCCGCTAAAGCCGAGGACAAGCCCCCCCGCCCCTGAAGGGGAGCTTTGAGCCTGTTCATTATTTATAACAGCGTTTAATGACTGAGTGGTGTTTTGCATGAATGATAAAAAATATTCTCAGTTGATTGATATGTGATGTGTGGTTTGTTTTTGCCCAATTTATTTTTGAACGTACAAGTGTGCGACGCAACGATGCTAAACCGGAGTTATAAAAGCCTGGTACATAAACCTGTATTTTGTATTTTCCTCTTGCCCTTCTCCACAAGTGGAGAAGGGTTGGGATGAGGTTTACGCAAATAATGTAAACAGCATACTTACGAAGGAACGCCGTTGCTTTTTTTCTTTTTCGGCCTTGTCCCTTTTTTTAAATACGTTTAAAAAACGGCTCTGCTTGCTTTCAAGCAAACGGTTGTATGCCTCGCTTTTTTCTTCAAAATGCTCTTTGGTTTCTTTCGGTTCATAATGATCTGCAGGATCGTACAGCATTGCGGTACACAAACAATTCTTTCGCTCTTTCATAGTAAGAATATCGTAGTTCACACAGCTTTTGCAGCCTGCCCAAAACGCTTCGTCCTGTGTAAGCTCGCTGTAGGTTACCGGCTCGTAACCCAGGTCGCTGTTGATTTTCATTACTGCCAAACCGGTTGTTAGCCCAAAAATTTTGGCAGCCGGATATTTCTCTCTTGATAAATTAAAAACTGCGTGTTTGATGCGCTTTGCCACGCCGCTTTTTCTGAACTCTGGCGAAACTATCAGGCCGCTGTTGGCAACATATCCGCCATGGCTCCAGGTTTCAATATAGCAAAAGCCAACCCATGCGCCGTCGGTGGTAACAGCAATTACAGCCTTTCCTTCCAGCATTTTATTTTCAATGTATGCCGGATCGCGTTTGGCAATGCCGGTGCCACGCGCGGCGGCGCTGGCTGCCATTTCTTCGGTAATGATTTTTGCAAATTGTATGTCGCCAATGTTGGCTATGCGAACGATAATATTGTCTTGCTGCTCCACGGTAAAAACGAATTAAAAATTGAACGGTTGATTGACGAAAATAGTGCCGGGCTTATTGCAAGCCTTGCATAACAATCCAACAAAAATGAAGGAATGCCGATTAAATGCGCGGTCGTCGTGCCGGTCGGAAGCAGCATGGATTGGGTAAAATAACAACACCCATCAGCGAGGGATGGAAAGCATTATAAATTGTATGTGTTGCGTACTGTTTCAACTTTAGTTCAAAATAAAAGATGAAATGATTGATTGCTTGTGAGGTGTAAAAGTAAAAAGGTTTATCGTTACTGCGATTAATTTTTTTATAAAAAATAAATTGTAACAGAAGAAGTGTTGCTTTTTCGGGATAGGGAATATCTGTTACTGCTATCTTGCCTTTTTATTTTTGCCATGAATGATACCAGTTACATAGAAGTTGAATTTTTTAATGTAAAACCAAACGAAGCAGATATTGTTGTTGCGATGCTTGCCGGTATTGATTTTGAAGGCTTTGAAGAAACCGACGGTTTAATTAAAGCATACATCAGTCAACAACAATTTAACGAAGCGGAAGTAAAGAAAATAGCCGAACAATTTTCTTTATTGTACAAAACCAAAGAAGTGCCCCCACAAAACTGGAATGCTGTGTGGGAAAGCCATTTTGAACCTGTAATAATTGATGATTTTGTGGCAGTACGTGCTCACTTTCATTCACCCGTTTCTACAGTGCAGCACGAAATTATCATCACTCCAAAAATGAGCTTTGGTACCGGTCATCATGCCACCACAACGATGATGATGCAACAAATGCGCAACATTGATTTTAAAAACAAAACGGTATTTGATTTTGGCACCGGAACCGGCGTTCTTGCTATCCTGGCTGAGAAGCTGGGCGCCGCTTCAGTTTTGGCTATTGATAACGATGAATGGAGCATAGACAACAGCATGGAAAATATAGGCAAAAACAAGTGCAGCAATACAAGAGTTGAGCAGCGAAGCGATGCCAATGTTCAGCAGTGTTTCGACGTAATTGTAGCCAATATTAATCGCAACGTGATTGTGGAGAATCTTTCTTTTCTTTCTTCTCAGTTAAATAAAAATGGCTCCTTATTGGTAAGTGGTTTGCTAGTGGAAGACGAAGGCCTTATACTCGCAGAAGCAGCTCATTACGGGCTAAACCATCAAAGTACACAGAATTTACACCAGTGGAGTTTATTACGTTTTGGCAGTTAAAGTTTTCTTGATAAACGGTCGGGAACGATTGTTGAAAAGAGAGAAGTAATATATTTGTCATTCTAACTTTTTATTTGTCAATGCAGGAACTCATTTTAATTTTTATTGCTTATCTCATCGGTTCCATTCCAACGGCTGTTTGGGTAAGCAGATATTATTTTGGAATTGACATTCGCGATTATGGCAGCGGCAATGCCGGCGCTACCAACACCTACCGCGTGTTAGGCTCAAAATGGGGAACCATTGTAATGAGTGTTGACATGCTGAAAGGCGTAATTGCTACATCGTTGTATATCATCATCCCATTTTATATTGTTCCCGCTCACGATTGGGACAGAACCAACCTGATGATTGGCCTGGGGCTGGCGGCTGTATTAGGACATATCTTTCCTATCTGGGCAAATTTTAAAGGCGGTAAAGGCGTGGCTACCTTGTTTGGAATGGTGGTAGCAATGCAGCCCAGCGTGGCTTTGTGTTGTGTAGCTGTGTTTCTTTGCGTTTTGTATTTAACCCGCTTTGTATCGTTAAGTTCTATTCTTTCTTCCATTGCTTTTGCGGTGTTTATTCTTTTTGTTTTTAATGATGATGTAACGCTGTACCGCATCTTCTCAGTCGCCGTTGCTTTGATGGTTATTCTTACACATCAAAAAAATATCAACCGCCTTTTGAAAGGCACCGAAACCAAAGTTCCTATCTTAAAATACCGCGACCGGCGCAGGCAAAAAAGGCGCGATTCGCATAATGATGATAATGACGATTAAGCCCCACGTCATTACAACAATTTCCTGCTTTTGTTTTTACCTGTTTTCTGATTAAACGCTTCACAGGTCGAAGTGTGGTTGGGGCTGTCATCATTCTGCAATTGCCGCCGTTTGGTTTTGCACAATAATCGCTCTCTTGCAGGCGGCATTGTGCGGAATCTGCTGTTACGAAATTGAACAGGTTACAAGATGTAAACTGCTTTGTTTTATTCAACTACTTTATTAATCAATCATCAGACCTGCCTGTCGGCAGACAGATTCCATACAAAGCCCTCGTTAATTTGATTATAACTTCTATCATTGTGTTGAGGACATTCCGACTCGTCGGGACAAGTCTTACGGAATGACGTGGCCGCTCCATTCTTTCTTTATCAAACGGGCATTTCTAACAAAATAGAAACTCTGAATTTTCTGCAAAAACAAAACAGCCACATTAGAATTAATGTGGCTGTTTTTATGAAACGAAATCTTTTAAAAAAGAAACAACTTACGGCTTCTTTGTACCACCGGTTGAAGGTCTTGCCGCACCTGTTGTCGGTTTTGCAGCCGATGCATCAGGATCGGGTCCTAAGTAAATCAATTCCTGCGGCAGCGAAGTCAGTTTCAATTCTTTGGCTACAGAAATGAACAAATTATCAACCTGCGAGCCATCTTCATAGGTTTGCGGTTTGAGTATCAAAGCATATCTGTGAGAAGTTAATACTTTCTTATAAGCTTCCACTACTTTTTCGTAAAGAGGCTGTGCAAGCTGCTGTGTTTTGGCTTCCGATTTTTGCTGCGCATATTGCTGCCAATACACCAGTTTGATTCCAACCTGCTGGCGTTGGTTAGCGCTATAATCCAGAACGGCTTGTGATTTTTTTGCAGTAGAATCAGCGTGATAAGTGCTGTCTAACCTGTGAAATTCACTGTTTAAAATCTGATATTCAGTACCCAGCGAATCTCTTTGATACAACTGAACCAGGCTATCAACACCTGCAATGCCCGGCATTGCCCGCACCATTAAATCTATGTCGAACACGGCCACTTTCATTTGTGCATTTGCCTGGCTGCTAAAGCCAATAAGTGCTGCCAGTAATAGCAGCGAAACGAATAATTTTTTCATTTTGTTTTTGCTTTTGTTGTGCGCTTCTTTTATTATCGCACGCTTTGTTTTTATTGTTTTTTATTGATGAAAAATATATCTATTTGGTAATGCCTAATTCGCGAAGCACATCATCGCTTTTATCCAGCTTTGGGTCGGCGAAGATAACCGTAATGCCTTCGCTTTTGTCCAGTATAAAATCGTAGCTGCGGGCGGCGGCAATTTTTTGTACGGCATTGTACACTCTGTCCTGAATGGGTTTTACGAGTTTTTGCCGCTCGTTAAACAAATCGCCCTGGTAGCCAAAGCGTTTTTTTTGCAAATCGCGCACTTCTTTTTCTTTGTTAAACAATTCATCTTCGCGCTTTTTTTTCAGTTCATCGCTTAACATGTATTGCTCGGCATCATAATCTTTATACATCTTGTCTAACACAGCTTGCCTGGCATCAATATCCTTTTGCCACTGGTCGCTTACCTGTTGCAGCTTTGTATCGGCATCTTTGTATTCGGGCATTTTATCCAGAATGTATTTGGTGTCAATCACAGCATAACGCTGTGCCGAAACGCCGCCTGCCAACAGCATAGCAACAATACAAAACAGAAGTATTTTTTTCATGAATAATTTGTTTGTTCCGCAAGGTAAGACTTTGCTTTTTTCGCTTCTCTATTGCTATGCGTTTTACCTTTTTCTTTTCAAAATTAATCCGGCTCGTAGCCCAGCATAAATGTAAAGCGGCCCATATCTTTCAGCGTTGCGCCGGGATAATAACGGTCGAGACCAACACCATAATCAAAGCCCAGCAATCCAAACATCGGCAAATAAAAACGCAAGCCCACGCCCACCGATCGTCTTAACTGGAAAGGATTATAGGTCTTCATATTGTACCATCCGTTGGCAGCTTCAAAAAAGGTTTCGGCAAAAATGGTACTGCTTTGTGCAAGTGTTAGCGGATAGCGCAGTTCCAATGTATATTTATTGAAGATGGTAAAATACTGCGGAGCCGATTGCTGATCGGGATTCACTTTCGGGTCGGAGCTGCTGTACACCGGATAGCCGCGTTGCGAAATAATATCATAGCCCAACAACGCATAGCTATTGCTTAAACCAGCATCACCCACCTGGAACCGCTCGAACGGTGAAACATTCAACTGAGGATTGTATCTTCCTATTAATCCGTATTTTACTGATGCTTTTAAAACAAACGACTTTTTATCAGCGCCGAGCGGTTTGCCCAACGGAACATACCATTCATCGGTAAAGCGCCACTTATAATACTCAATAAGCTTGTAAGGATTTTGGTCATTCACAATGCTTGGATTGATGTACGACCAGGGTGGCGTTACCTGCAGGCTCAACAAAAAGTTAGAACCGCCAGTTGGGAAAATAGGCGTATTGGTTGACGTGCGTTGCAAAGAAAAGCGCAGGTTCAGGTTGTTGGAAAAACCGTTACGCAACAATTCACCATCTTTCAAAGTAAGGTTTCTATCCAGCGCATAATTGTGAAGATCGTATCGTGCATAGTTAAGCGTTGTAGTGAAAGTAAAATAATCATCGGGCCACTTTAACTGCTTGCCAATGCCAATGGATGCGCCGGTGGTGCGGAAGTAAGATGTATCGGAGTTTCTTTCGTACCTGCCGGTTAAATAATTATAACCGTTCGAGTATTTGGTATCGTAAAAAGCAACTGTAAGCGAGTTTCTTTTTTTACCACCCAGCCAGGGCTCGGTAAACGAAACATTGTAGCTGCGGTAGGCCTTGCCATTGCTTTGGAAACGCACACTTAATTTTTGGCCGTCGCCAACAGGCAAAGGATCCCAGGCTTCTTTATGAAAAATATTTCTTACCGAAAAGTTGTTGAACGAAACGCCCAGCGTTCCTGTTAAGCCAATGCCACCGCCAAAGCCGGCACTCAACTCCAGCTGGTCGCTCGATTTTTCTTCTACTTCCCAGGTTACATCCACTGTTCCATCTTCAGGGTTGGGAACAATATTGGGGTTTATTTTTTCCTGGTTAAAAAAGCCCAGTGCCGCTATTTCGCGGGTAGAACGGATGACATCCTGACGGCTGAATTTTTCGCCCGGCAAGGTTCTCAGTTCCCGCCGAATCACATACTCTTTTGTTTTTTCATTACCTGTAATGCGAACCACTTTCCAGGTTGCCTGCGAGCCTTCTCTTAGTTTGATGTTAAAATCAATGGTATCGTTGTACACAGCGGTTTCGGTTACTTCGGTTTGAAAGAAAAGATAACCATCATCCATGTACAAACCACTGATATCACCGCCTTCGGGCGATACGTTTTTACCCAATTTTTTATTCAATAAATCGAGGTTATAAATATCACCTTTTTTAATTGCCATTATCGCTGTAAGCAACGAATCAGGATACTTGGTGTTGCCGCTCCATGTAATGTTTCCAAAATAATATTTATGCCCTTCTGATACTTTGAAACCAATGTCCATGTTGCCTTTGCTATTGTACGAAATAGGTGTGCTAAGCAACACGGCATCGCGGTAACCAAGTGAGTTGTAATAATCAATTAACTTGTCTTTGTCTTCTCCAAACTTTTTATCGTTAAACTTTCCCGGCGTAAAAAAATTAGGGCGGAAATAAGGACGCAACACCCGCAAAGTTTGTGTAGGCATTAAAAAGCCTTTGTCGTGAAGATAATCGTGGAACGTATACACTTTAGGATTCAGAATACTGGAATCGGTAGGCGGATACAAAGTAAGCCTTCCTGCTTCTTTTGTGCCTTTCAATTGCTTTTTTAGCTTCGTATCAGTAATGGTGTTATCAATGAAATAAACATCACTGATTTTTACCTTGTTGCCTTTATCAATCACAAACGTAAGTACCTCTGAATTGGACAACGATGAATCTTGTTTGGTCTTGATGCTAACATTCACTCCACGATAGCCTTTCTCTGCATAAAATTTATTTATGGCATCAATTGCTGTGCGCCGCATGTTTTCGGTTATCACCCTGCCTTTTACCAACCCGCTTTTCTTGGTTAAATCATCGGTTTCGCCTTTCTTAATTCCTTCAAATTTAAAATTGGAAAGACGGGGGCGTTCCTGCACCGCAATTTCAATGTCAATCTTATCACCCACCAAACGGGTAATGTAAATTTCAACATCGCTGAAATAATTCTGCGACCATAATTTTTGTATGGCTTTGGCAAAATTATCTCCTCCTGGTATAACTACTTCTTCACCAACCGTAAGGGTTGAAATAGATTGCAGCAAAGCCTGATCGAAGTAGCGGTTTCCGGTAACGGTAATGCTCGCTATTTTATACTTTTTAGGTGTCCGCTGGTTGTAAATATTGGCTAAATCGGCTGATACCGAAGTCGGTTGCTCGCTGGTATCGGCAAGCGGGTTCAGCGTAGTATCGGTGTTATGAGTATTGCCTGAAAGCGGTATTTGCTGTGCATTTGCACAATGAGCCATAACCACAGACAATAATAAAATGAGAACTAAAATTCTGAACACGTGGCGCATCCCGCTGTAGGTTTATTTATTGTTTGATACCTATTGAAACCAAATTGATTTGCACAAGCAGTTTCAGGCAAGGGCGGCAAATTAGACAGGCGAATGAAAACTGTTTGTTAAACTGAATTGTTGCTCCAAAAGCTATGTTGGATTAACAAAATGAATAGACGAATGCTTGTGTTTGCGTGTGCAATGCAACCGTTTTTAAAACGATAAAGCTTCGTTTGGTTTTGCCTAAAAAACAAAAGGCAATGTCATCATAACATATCGTTGTGAACTCCGTTGAAGAACTTTTTTATCTTTCCTTAAATTTTTTGAACTTATGAAACATCTTTTTGTACTGATTGCAAGCTGGTTACCTCTGGCCCTTTTTGCACAAGTGCACGCAACCAAAACAACTTCACAAAACGATAGCAGCATTCATTTTCAACATGGGCTTACCTGGCAACAAATTGGGGCAAAAGCAAAAGCGGAACACAAATACATTTTTATGGATTGCTTTACTACTTGGTGCGGACCGTGTAAATACATGAGCAAAACTATTTTTCCTCAACCCGCAGTTGGCGATGCCGTAAACAGCCATTTCATTTCTGTAAAAATGCAGTTAGATACATCAACTGCAGACAACGAGGAAGTGAAAAATATGTATTCGTTAGCACATGCTATTGCCACCAATTACAAAGTGAATGTATATCCAACCTATTTGTTTTTTGATGAGAATGCAAAGCTGGTGCATCGTGCTGTTGGCTCATCGGAAGCTGATGCTTTTATTGCAAAAACAAAAGAAGCGCTCAACCCCGAAACACAGTATTATACATTACTTGAGAAATACGAAAAAGGTAAAAAAGATTCCGGCTTTTTGCACCGGCTTACGACCGCAGCTCTGGGAGCTTACGACATGCAAAATGCTAACAAAGTGGCTAACGATTACATAGCCACGCAGCCCGATTTATATACAAAAGAAAATCTTTCTTTATTAAAAGATGTTACACAAAATAGCAGTGATAAAGGCTTTCAGGTTATGCTTTCTAATGCCGGCAAAGTAGATGCAGTAATGGGTAAAGGAACGGCTGATGCTGTGGTGCAAAACATCATTATGCAGGAAGACGTGTATCCCATTTTATTTCCTAAAAAAGTAGCTTCTCCCAAAGACCTTGTTGAACCAAACTGGAGCGATGTTGACAAAGCGGTTGAAACAAAATACCCGGCGCAGGCGGCTTCTGTTTCAGCTTACTCAAAAGTGTTGTTTTACATGTACAAACAGGACTGGGATAAGTTTGGACCGGCTGTAGTAACTTACATGAAATCGTATGGCGAGAATGCGGGCAATGAACAATTGAATCAGTTTGCATGGACAGTGTTTCAAAATTGCAACGATGAAACCTGTTTGCAAAATGCGCTGGAATGGAGCAAGCGTTCGTTTGAGAAAGATCAAACGCCAGGCTTTATGGATACTTATGCCAATATTTTATATCGCTTAGGTAAAAAAGACGAAGCTTTGCAATGGGAACAAAAAGCAATGGATACAGCAACCGAAGGTGAGAAAGCAGGTTATCAGGAAGTGATTGATAAAATGAAAAGAGGTGATAAAACCTGGAATTAAAGAGTTCAAGATTCAAGGAACAAAAAGTAAAGGACAAGACACAAGACTACCAGTAAAGAGTTTGAATAAATTATAGGCAAAAACAAAAGCGGTCCTGATGTGTCGGGACCGCTTTTGTTTTATTTATTTTTCTTCGGAAACTCATAGCTCATAGCTTAAAGCTCACAGCTAATAAAAGCTACGGATTTACAACATAATTTACATTATTAGTGATGTTGCTGAACAGTTGCGTTTGCTGCATAAAAGCAACCTGATTGAACACCAGATTTTTACTTCCGCTTGCCGCTTGTATGCGTACCGCCGAAGTGGAAGAATACAATTTGGTTTTGTTCATAGTTACGTTTTGTACAATGCCTGTACCGCCATAATATCCAAATGTAAAGGCGCTGCTGTTGCCTGTGGCTGCCCGTGTATCCAACGTACCGCCGGTAATGGTTACATTGCTTAAAATTAAACCATTCCACGAACCCAATGCCAATGCACTGCTATTGGTTGCACCACTGGCAATATTGGGATATAAAATATTGATATTGCTTGCATTTTGGGCCGTTACCGAACCGGTTGAAATGGCCATCAAGCCACGTGCTACAACAGGATGATCAACGATAAGATTACTGCCAAACAATTCAAATCCTGAGCGCTGGCTGCCTACGCCGCCCGTCATAGTGCAATAATAAAAAGTAGCGTTTGTAAAATAGCCCGAAATACCATTGTTGCCTTTGTTGGTATTATCAGTAAAACTACCGTTAGCAATATATACGCTGTCAACATTGGCAGCCGCACTTTCAATAGCAAACTGGCTTCCTTCATACCCATTGGTTACCGGCGATAAAATTTGCACGTTATGGCTGGCAACCGACTGAAACTGTATAGCTGGTGAAGATGAATTTTGCTGTCCCCAATGTTGCAGTTTGGGTTTGCTGATGACAATATTATCAACGCCGCGGCATTCAATAGCTGTGCGGCCTGTGCTATTGGAAACAATATTCAGCAATTTTATGTTTCTACACAACGATCCGGTATAACCTTTTACTTGTATCGCGCCATAATCTTTTGCATTGTTTACCGTTACGCCATTAATGGTAATATTGTAACAACCGTCGTCCATTTTTATACATTCCAACTGGCTGCCGCTGCTATTGTTTGCCTGGTTGGCATCTATCGTTCCGCCTTGGATGAACACATCATGCGTTCCGGAAGGTAAATATAGTACTGCTTGCTTTGTAACAGAAGGATTCAGCAGCATAGTAAAACCGCTTTGCATAATGATGGTGTCATAAGAATGCACCGTAAGCTGGCCCGTAAGATACGTGCCAGTTGCATTTAAAGGTTTCGTGTTTTTACTGTCTATCAACGATTGCAGCATGACAGTGTTATCTATTGTGCCATCTGGCACTAACGTGAGCGATTTGAATTTAGTGGTTTTTGCTTTTCGCATGTCATCAACAAAATCCTGCTTTTGGCTACACGAACCAAATAGAGCAGCCATTAACGCAACAACGATCATGTGTTTAGTTTTTGTTATCAGATTTAAAGAAATGGAGAAATTTGTCATGGTGTTTGAAAGTTTTAGTAATGTTTTGGTAAAAGATGGCTGCTTTTGTTTTTTAGTATGAATGAGAAATATTCATTCAAGAAACGCTGAATAAAATTGTTGTGTTTTGTAATTGAATTAAAAATGGCTTATAAGTGGCTTTCAAATCGGCGCCACTTTAATTCATTTTTAATGCTTCAGTTCGGTTTGGCAATTGCAGTTGTATTGTAAAAAATTTTGCCGCAATTGGCAAAAACCATGCTGAAAAACGAAATGAAAACTACAACCCATCACTTTTGTTTTTACCGTTATTTTAGTGATTCTGATTCCTCATTTCAACAACCGTAAACTTTGCTATAAGTTCGTAGCCAAATTAATGATATGATTCCTTCTTTTTTGGTTGATGCTTTTGCAAATCAATCTTACAATAGCGATAACTTTTTTCTCATTGCCGGCCCTTGTGTTGTAGAAAGTGAAGATTTGGTAATGGAGATTGCCGAAAAAATTTCGGGCATTTGTAAACGCCTTGCGATTCCCTATGTTTTTAAGGCCAGCTATCGCAAAGCCAACCGCACAAGCGCTAACTCTTTCACGGGCATCGGCGATGAAGCTGCACTCGACATTGTAAAGAAAGCAGGCAACGCTTTCGGTGTGCCCACCACATCTGACATTCATGCTCACGATGAAGCTGCTGTTGCGGCTCAGTATATAGATATTCTGCAAATTCCTGCTTTCTTATGCCGGCAAACCGATCTACTGGTGGCTGCTGCCGAAACAGGCAAAATTGTAAACGTAAAAAAAGGTCAGTTTGTAAGCGGCGAAGCCATGAAGTTTGCCGTTGATAAAATCAGAAAAGCGGGCAATGATAAAGTGATTCTCACTGAACGCGGTAATAGTTTTGGCTATCAGGATTTGGTGGTTGATTACCGCAACATTCCGGCAATGCAGCAACACAACGTGCCTGTTGTAATGGATTGTACACACAGCCTGCAACAACCCAACCAAGTGAGCGGCGTAACCGGCGGCAACCCGCAAATGATTGGCACCATTGCCAAAGCCGCTATTGCAACAGGTGCCGATGGTTTGTTTATTGAAACGCATCCCAATCCTGCCTGCGCATTGAGCGATGGTGCGAACATGCTGAATCTTTCTTTGCTGGAAGGTTTATTGGAGCAGTTAGTGAAATTAAGGAAAGCGGTTGCGGAGATTGGGAAGTGATAATTATAAATAAAACAAAAAAGAGGCAAAACCAAAGTTTGGTTTTGCCTCTTTTTATTTCAAGAATAAATAAAGCCTATTCCGATGTCTTTTCTTCTGTTGGCGCTACATCTGTAGTTGGCTCGCCGCTTGGGGTTTCGTTTGTTACCATTGGCGATTCAGTGGTAGGCTGTTGTTGTATAGCAGGTGCATTGGCGCCTTTGCCACTACGACCACGGCGCGTTCTGCGTGCTGGTTCGGCAGCTTGTTGTGCACCCTTACCATAAATTTCATTGAAATCAACCAATTCAATCATCGCTTTCTCTGCGTTATCACCAACGCGGATACCCAATTTGATAATGCGCGTATAACCGCCGGGACGGCTTGCAATTTTTGGTCCTACAACAGTGAACAATTCCTTTACCGCTTTTTTATCCTGCAGGTAAGAAAACACCACCCTGTGCTGATGGCTGATAACGGCTTCGTTGTCGGCTTTTTTTGTTTTGGTAAGTAATGGTTCAATGTAAGTACGCAACACTTTTGCTTTTGCCAATGTGGTTACAATACGCTTGTGAACAATTAATTGACTACCAAGGTTGGCAAGCAGCGCATCTCTGTGCGCTTTCTTTCTGCCGAGGTTGTTGATTTTGTCTCCGTGACGCATGACGTTTTAATTTGAAAATGGAGCCATTTGAGTGCTTGAAAAGTAATGTTCAAACTTTAAATCTCTCCGGTTAATAATATTCCCTGCACCGTGTCAAGGATTTGCAGGAAACGCTTTTGCTTTTGCAAAAGCTATTGTTTAAAAAACAAAAGTGGTAAGTAATAAAAGCTATTACTTACCACTTGTAACTTACCAATTATTTATCAATATCGTCTAAGCCCATTTTGTGCAAATCCATACCGAACTGTAAGCCTCTTTCATGAAGCACCTGGTCAATTTCGCTCAGTGATTTCTGACCAAAATTGCGGAACTTCATCAGGTCTTCCTGTTCGTATTGCACCAACTCGCTCAACGAGTTTATTTTTGCCGCTTTTAAGCAGTTGAACGCGCGAACCGAAAGATCCAAATCTTCCAGCGGCGTCTTCAACACTTTGCGAAGCTGAAGCACTTGTTCATCTACCACATCTTCTTTCTTATCTTCTTTGGTATCGAAAGTAATGTTTTCGTCGGTGATGATCATTAAGTGCTGAATCAAAATACGCGATGCCTGTTTCACTGCATCTTCCGGGTTGATAGTACCGTCGGTAGAAACTTCAAGCAACAGCTTTTCATAGTCGGTGCGTTGCTCTACACGATAGTTTTCAACACCGTATTTTACATTCTTAATAGGAGTGTGAATCGAATCAATGGGAATGTATCCAAACACAGAATCTTTTACTTTGTTCTCTTCTGCCGGAACATAACCACGACCTTTGGCAATGGTTAATTCGATGTCTAATTTGGCAGAACCATCTAAGGTACAAATCACCAACTCAGGATTCATCAGGTCAAAGCTTTGCGTAGCTTCGGCAATGTTCGCTGCGGTAAATTCGGTTTTGTTGCGGATAGATAAAGAAAGTTTTTCACTCTGAATATCCCCATCGCCTCTCTTTTTGAAACGCACTTGCTTCAGATTCAGAATCATTTCTGTAACATCTTCGGTTACGCCTTTGATAGTGGCAAACTCATGGTCAACACCTTCTATCTTAATGCCCACAATAGCGTAGCCTTCCAAAGAGCTCAATAATACTCTGCGCAAGGCATTGCCGACGGTTAAACCATAGCCAGGCTCAAGTGGGCGAAACTCAAACTGACCTTCAAAATCGGTAACTTTCTGCATTACGATTTTGTCTGGTTTCTGAAAATTTAATATTGCCATAATAACTTGTGTAAGGACGCCCTAAATCCCTAAAGGGACTTTCAGACGATTATAATTTAAGAACTTAATTTCTTTGCAAGAATTTTATACAGTAAACCATTTTGCATTCTCCGCCTGAGGCGGCTGGGAGCTTACCTTACTCTTACTTGCTATACAATTCCACTATCAGTTGTTCCTTGATGTTTTCAGGAACACTTTCTCTTTCGGGGTAAGTAATAAAAGTTCCTTTCTTTTCAGCATCATTCCAGTCGAGCCATGTAAACTTTGGGTTGCGACCACGGATCTGGCTGGTGATAGAACTATTGTTCAGTGCTTTTTCTTTTAAGCCAACCGTATCTCCTGGCTTTAACTGGTAAGACGGAATGTTTACCACATCACCATTTACAGTAACATGCTTGTGGCTTACCAACTGGCGGGCTGCAGGGCGTGAATTGGCAATGCCCATACGATATACAGCATTGTCCAAACGCGCTTCCAGAATCTTAATCAGGTTTTCGCCCGTTACACCTTTCATGCGGTTGGCTTCTTCAAACGTGTTTCTAAACTGGCGTTCCAACACGCCATACGTGTATTTTGCTTTTTGTTTTTCTTTTAGCTGTAAGGCATACTCGCCGGGCGCTTTGCGCTTTTTTGTTGCGCCATGCTGACCGGGCGGATTGCTGTTTTTGGTTAGCCATTTCCCGTTGCCTAAAATTGGCTCGCCGAAGATGCGGCTTATCCTTGTTTTCGGACCTGTGTAACGTGCCATTTGTTTTTGCTTCTTTTTTTGATTTTTTAATGACGACGCCTGATCGGTAAAAATCTAAAATGAATCAAGCGCCCAGTATGATTTATGATTTTGGATTTATGAATTATAATTGAGAGTATGAAAATCAAAAATCTACAATCATAACTCAAAAATCCGTTTATACTCTTCTCTTTTTCGGAGGGCGGCAGCCGTTGTGCGGCAGTGGTGTAATGTCTTTAATCATGGTTACTTCAATGCCGTTTTGCGTTAAGGCACGAATGGCGCCTTCACGGCCGGCACCCGGTCCTTTCACATACACATCTACTCTCTTTAAACCCGCGTCTACAGCCACTTTTGCAGCATCCTGCGAAGCGACCTGTGCGGCATACGGTGTGTTTTTCTTAGACCCTTTGAAACCCATCTTGCCGGCAGACGACCAACTGATTACTTGTCCTTGCTTGTTGGTAAGAGAAATGATAACGTTGTTGAAAGTAGCATTGATATGGGCATCGCCATAAGCATCTACTTTTACAATTCTTTTTTTTGCAGCTGCTTTTGCGCTGTTTTGCTGATTTGCTTTTGCCATAAAAATTTAAAAGGTAATCTGGTCTCGCCTGAGGCGGACACTGTTTTATAAAACAAAATCCCGCCCTTTCTGTGAGCGAGACCTGGCAAACCCTCCGCCAGCCTTATGCTGACATCCGGCGTTTTCCAGATATAACAAAACACCAGGCTGCAAAGCCTGATGCGGTACTACTATTTCTTCACTGCTTTCTTTTTACCCGCAACTGTCTTGCGTTTTCCTTTGCGCGTGCGGCTGTTGGTGCGGGTGCGCTGACCACGAACCGGCAAGCCCTTACGATGACGCAAACCACGGTAACAAGCGATGTCCAACAAACGCTTGATGTTCATCTGAACTTCGCTGCGAAGCTGACCTTCTACTTTAAATTCGTTGGTAACAACGGTACGGATAGCACCCTGTTCTTCATCATTCCACTGATTTACCTTCTTGTCATAATCCACACCGGCTTTATCTAAAATATACTGCGCTGTTGAGCGACCGATACCATAGATATACGTTAATCCGATTTCGCCTCTTTTGTTTTTGGGTAAATCAATACCGGCAATACGAGCCATAGTTATTTTTAATTTGAAGCCCCCAACCCCTAAAGGGGGCTAAGAAGCCTGTTTACTGTTACAAATTTTCTCTTTGCAAATGAAAGCCGCCTGTCTTTTATTCCCCTTTAGGGGCTGGGGGCTTCTTATCCCTGACGCTGCTTAAAGCGGGGATTCTTTTTGTTAATCACATACAGCTTGCCCTTTCTGCGAACAATTTTGCAATCTGCACTTCTTTTTTTTACGGAAGCTCTTACTTTCATAATCTTTTTATTTCACTTGTAGCTTGCAGCTATCTGTTATTTATACCTGAAAATGATTCTGCCTCTTGATAAATCATATGGACTCATTTCAACACCTACCTTATCTCCCGGCAAAATTCTGATGTAGTGCATCCGCATTTTTCCTGAAATGGTGGCTAAAATTTCATGTCCGTTTTCGAGCTTTACACGAAACATCGCATTGCTCAAGGCTTCCAGAATAACACCATCTTGTTTAATCAGCGGTTGTTTCGACATATTTTTTGGGAGCGCAAAGATAGTAGATTACAGCAAAAAAAGGAAACTTTAATATTTATTTTGCGATTTGTTTTTGAACCACAGAGACACAAAGAACACAACGGAACACTGCGTTTATTGATATTCCTATTTCTCTGTGTTCCTCTGTGCCTACTGTGTCTCTGTGGTTCAAGTCGCTGGCTTTTTCTTTATCCGGAACGAAAAATAAGTTTGACTTAAATAACTAAAGGTTACCACAAACACCGTAGTTACAATTTTTGAAGGCGTTGGGTACCAACCCAGATAATTAATGAAGAACCATAAAAAGATATAATTTAAAAAGAAACAAATCACCACAATTAAAAAGTAGCGCACTATTTGGGTTCTGCCTCTTACAACCGATTGCGGAAACACCACATAGCGGCTTAAATAAAAACCGGTAAAAAAAGAAACAAACGAAGCAGTAATTAGTGAAGCCGTTGGTGCCGACATTATGTAAAAGCCCAAATGAACATCTTCTTTTTTGTAAAGAAAATTATAGCTGAAAGCAAAGAGCGCAATGTCTAACAGCATATTGGTGCCGCCGCAGGCTGCATAACGAAAGGTTTGTAACGGAATGAACCTGCGAAACGGAGGATAAAAAAAATCAACCGTTTGCAAAATGGTATTGCGGAGACTGTTGTGAACGGCGTACATACTTTTTTACGAAGCGGCGAAGGTAAGAGGTGAACAGGAAATTGTGAGTGGTGAGTTGTGAAATAGTGAGTTGTAAGTAGTGAATGGTGAGTGATCAAAACATACAAAAGCTTTTTTCTCATCTCTCACAACTCACCATTCACCACTCACAATTCACTATTCGTTTACTTTTGCCCATATTTTTTTCTATGAGTGTTGTTACGCAAGTAAAACAAATTGCATCCGAAGCTTTGTCTTCTTTGTATAATATTGCGGTTGATGAAAATGCCATTACCATTAACGAAGTAAAGCCAGAGTTTGAAGGTGATTATACAGTGGTTTTGTTTTCGTTTATCAAAATAATCAAAAAGTCTCCTGAAATATTAGGTAAGGAAATTGGAGACTATCTGGTGCAACAACATTCTTCCCTTATCAGCGGATATAATGTTATCAAAGGCTTTCTAAATCTTACCATTTCAGAAGATTATTGGCTTCAATTCTTATCTTTTCAATACCGCAATTCTTTGTATGGAAGAAAAGAAAACAAGGGCAACCGCGTGATGGTTGAATATTCATCACCCAACACCAACAAACCTTTGCACCTGGGACATCTTCGCAATAACTTTTTAGGCTGGAGCATTGCCCAAATTTTAGAAGCAGAAGGCAGCGAGGTTATTAAAACATGTGTAGTAAACGACAGAGGCATTCACATTTGTAAAAGCATGATTGCCTGGCTCCGCTTTGGCAATGGCGCAACACCTGAAAGCACCGGCCTAAAAGGCGATCATTTAGTGGGCGATTACTATGTGATGTTTAATGATGAATACAAAAAAGAAATAAAGCAACTCATAAATTCGGGCAAAACCAAAGAGGAAGCTGAGCAGCAAGCACCCATTATGGAAGAAGCAAGGCAAATGCTGGTTGACTGGGAAAGGGGCGAGCCCGAAGTGATTGAACTTTGGAATAAAATGAATGGCTGGGTATATAAAGGCTTCGATGAAACCTACTACAAAATAGGAAGCCGTTTTGATAAAATTTATTATGAAAGCAATACTTACTTATTGGGCAAACATTTAGTAGAAGAAGGGATGCAAAAAGGTGTTTTTTATAAAAAAGAAGATGGCAGTGTTTGGGTTGATTTAACTAAGGATGGTTTGGATGAAAAAGTAGTACAACGCAAAGACGGAACTTCTGTTTACATAACGCAGGATATTGGTCTTGCTGAACAAAAAGAGGAAGAATGGGGCATGAAGCAAAGCATTTATGTGGTAGGCGACGAACAGAATTATCATTTTAAAGTTTTAAAACTCATTTGCGAGAAATTAGGTTTGCCTTCGGCTGATGGCATTCATCATTTGAGCTATGGAATGGTAGAATTGCCAACCGGCAAAATGAAAAGCAGGGAAGGCACTGTGGTAGATGCGGATGATTTGATTGATGAAATGATAAACATCGCAAAACAAAAAACAGAAGAACTTGGCAAGGTGCAGGACTTTACACCAGATGAATTGAAAGAGCTTTACAACACTATCGGTCTGGGCGCTTTAAAGTTTTTTATTCTTCGGGTTGACCCAAAAAAGCGCATGGTTTTTAACCCCGAAGAAAGCATAGATTTTCATGGTTTTACAGGTCCGTTCATTCAATACACTCATGCAAGAATCAAAAGCATTTTACGAAAAAACAATGCAGTTATTGAAGCCTCTTTATCAAACACTTCATTGCTTCCGTTAGAAAAAAAAATGATTGTGTTGCTGGAACAGTTTGGAAGCATTATTGAAGAAGCAGGCAAGGAATATGATCCATCAAAAATCGGAGTGTATGCTTTTAATCTTTGTAAAATCTTTAATTCTTTTTACACCGGGCATTCAGTAAACGGGGCAGAAAATGAGCAAAAGAAAATGGTGCGCTTACAAATCTGTTTGCTAACGGCAACGGTGATTAAAACCGGAATGCGATTGTTAGGCATTGACGTGCCCGAGCGCATGTAACCATAATTTCGTTTATATTTGACGAGTACTCAATCAAAACTTATGGCACAACAAAACTCCTTTCTCGGCACCGAAGAAACGCCGCTCCTCGCCCCTACTTCTGATGAAAAAACAATGGCTTTGTTATCGCATGTATTAACACTGGTTCCCGGTGTTGGCTTTCTGGCTCCGCTTATTATTTATCTGATAAAAAAAGATGAATCTTCGTTCATAGCTGCTCACGCGAAAGAATCATTGAATTTTCAGATTACATTGTACATTGTTATTTTTGGATTATTCATTACCATCATTGGTATTTTTCTCATTTGGATTATTGCCATTGTGGCTCTGGTGCTGGTAATTATTGCCACCCTGCGAGCCAATGAAGGAAAGTTGTACAGGTATCCATTGAACATTCGGTTTATTAAATAATGTTGGAATGGGTTGCTTTATTTTCCCGTAAGCGTAGCTACTGCATCGCGGTAATTTTCACCCACCGGAAGCTCTAAATCGCCTATAAAAACGCTGCTCTTTCTTACGGCTGTTATATAATCAATGGAAACGATGTACGACTTATGAATGCGAATGAATTTAGAAGCGGGCAAATCATCTTCCATCGCTTTCATATTCATCCGTGTAACAATGGGTTTTGAAGTATCGTGAAGATGAATTTTAATGTAATCTTTCAAACCTTCAATCCAAATTATATTGGAGACAACAACTTTTACCA
This sequence comes from Ilyomonas sp., assembly GCA_965277535.1. Classification (GTDB taxonomy): domain Bacteria; phylum Bacteroidota; class Bacteroidia; order Chitinophagales; family Chitinophagaceae; genus Ilyomonas. The sequence continues at coordinate 1,626,936 of OZ255825.1, forward strand.
AACTATATTCAACAGGAACAAACAAGAAGTCAGGTGCATTTTCTTTTGTTGAATTGACACCTTTTGTTTTTAATCCAAAAAGCTCCCATGCTTTGTTACAGGCTTTGATAAACCGATCCAGAGAAACAGGCTTTACGAGGTAATCAATCACATCCAGGTTGTAACTATCGAGCGCATATTTTTCATACGCTGTAATGAGGATAAACATTGGCTTTTGTGCAAGGCTTTGAATAAACTGCAAGCCGGTTAAGCCAGGCATTTGTATATCAAGAAAAATCAAATCAACCGTTTCGGTTTGCAACACTTTCATGGCTTCCAGAGGATTTGAACACGAAGCCACCAATTGCAAATATGGCACTTTACTAATGTTATCTTCCAGCAGTTCAAGCGCAAGCGGCTCATCATCTATGGCAAGGCAGCGTAGCATTATAGTAAGTTTAATTGAAGTGAAGTTACAAACCAGCCGTTTTCATTTTTAATATCTAAAGTATGACGATTGCCATACAACAAATTCAAACGCCGTTTTACATTGGTTAAACCAATGCCCGATGTTTTATCTTTTACCTCTTCGATGACAGAAGAACTGGTTTTGTTTTGCACTGAAAAATGAACTTGTTTGTTAGCAGCTTTTAACTCAACAATAATCATTGGTTCTTCTATCAATCCTGTGCCGTGCTTAAACGCATTTTCAACAAACGGAATCAGCAGCATGGGTTCTATCTCGTAGTTGTTATCGCAAATTTCAACGTTTGTTTTTACCACTAATTTTTTTCCAAAGCGTTGCTTCTGCAAATCAATATAACTATTCAGATAATCCACTTCTTTTTGCAGCGGCACTTTATCTTCATCGGTTTCATACAACATGTATCGCAATAGCGATGAAAGTTGTATCAACGAAGGCTCTAAGAGGTCTGATTTCTTTCGTGCCAGCGCCACCATATTGTTCAGCACATTGAACATAAAATGCGGGTTTACCTGCGAGCGTAAAAATGATAATTCAGTTTTTAAAGTTTCCGTTTCGCGGGCTTGCTGCACCTGTTCTATCTGTATTCTATCTTGTATCATACGAAAGGCAGTGCTGCAGGCAAGAATAAATACAAAAGGAAATGTATTGAACAACAAAAAACCAGTAAAACTAAACGGATGCTGGCCGACAAACACAAAATAAAACCAATGAAATAAGGCCAGCGATATAAGCATAATTAGCTGGATGAAGATGTATAGCAACCATCTTTTTTTGTAAAACAGTTTAGGCATTAGCACAAAGGCATTGAAATAAAAGAAAGCCATCCAGATTAAATCTGTAAAAACAGATAAATAAAAAAAGAGATTGCTGTTATCGCCTTTGTGAGCGTCGCCCTTTGCATCTTGTACCGATTTCTGAAGCAGGATAGGAAACAGGAACAGCAGTGTCCACACCGAGAGGTGAAGCAATACAATTACCCATTTTCTTTTGTACCAGGTTATAGCCATTCTATAAAATTAAATCGCTTAATAATGCTATAAACAAATATTGCGACAAAAACCCGGAATGTGGAGAGGAAGTCGGAAAGTTCGGAAATCTGCGAGTCCGGAAGTCGGGAAGAAAGAATAAATGCATTATGGTCATCCTTTTGGTTCTGTTCTTTTTTTCTTGCTATCGTTCTTCCACTTTCCGACTTCCCCTACTTTTTATCATATTTGCTAACAATGCTTTCCTAAATTGATGCTATGAAAAAAAAGTTTGTTTCGCGCGATGTTAGCTGGCTCGCCTTTAATGCAAGAGTGTTGCAGGAAGCGGCTGATAAAACCGTGTTTTTAAAAGACAGGATTCGTTTCCTCGGTATTTTTTCCAACAACCTTGATGAGTTCTTTCGCGTGCGGGTTGCTACCTTAAAACGTATGATTGAGTTTGGCAACAAAAAGACCAACATGCACATGGAAAGCGATCCTCATGCTGTGCTGGATGAAATACAACTTACGGTATTGAAACAACAAAGTGAGTTCGACAGAATATGGAAAGGCATTAATATTGAAATGCAGGAACAAAATATTTTTTTGGTTGATGAAGAACATTTGGAAGACGACCAAAAGGAATGGGTGAAAAAGTACTTTGTAGAAAAAGTTCGTTCCAATATCATTCCGTTGTTAATTGAAGATGTACCGCAACTTCCTTACCTGCGTGAAAAGAGTATTTACCTGGGTGTAGTAATGAGCAACACAGCTTCTGCCTACACACAAAAATATGCTTTGATAGAAGTGCCTTCGCGCGTGCTGGGTCGTTTTGTTTTGCTGCCATCCAAAGGCGGAAAAAAATACATCATTCTTCTGGAAGATGTGATTCGCTTTAGTTTGCCTTACATCTTTTCTTACTTTAATTATGAGCGTTACGATGCGCACATTTTTAAAATCACCAAAGATGCTGAGATTGATTTAGACACCGATTTATCATCTTCTTTTGTGCAAAAAATTGAGAAAGGAATTCGCAACCGGCGCAAAGGAAAACCCACCCGTTTTGTGTATGATAAAGAAATGGACAGCGGCTTGCTGGAATATCTCATTCAACGATTGCATCTTACCAAGCGCGATAATCTTATACCCGGCGGGCGCATTCACAACTTCCGGCATTTCATGGATTTCCCTGATGTATTTCCCGCGCGCAGCAGTGCCCGCATTCAGCCGTTTACACATCCGGCTTTGCAGCAAAGCGGGCGTGTAACCGATGTCATTCAGCAACAGGATGTGATGCTGTATTTTCCCTATCATTCTTTCAATGCCATTGTTGATTTGCTTCGCGAAGCAGCGATAGAACCGGATGTGATTTCAATTAAAATAACAGCTTACCGGCTTGCCGAAAATTCAACCATTGTAAACGCGCTCATCAATGCGGCACGCAACGGAAAACAAGTAACCGTTGTGTTGGAATTGCGCGCACGTTTTAGCGAAGAAGCGAACCTGGAATGGAAAATACGGCTGGAAGATGAAGGCGTGAAAGTATTGGTGGGATTGGAAAACATGAAGGTTCATGCAAAAATCTGTGTAATAAAAAAACGTGATGGCAAAGGCAGCAAAGAATATGGCTTTGTAAGCACCGGCAACCTAAACGAAAAAACATCATTGGTGTATGTTGATTTTTGTTTGCTCACTGCTAACAAAGCCATCATGGCCGACATTAACCGCGTATTTCGCTTTCTTGAAAATCCCAAAACACTGGCTCCTCTTACTGCCTGCAAAACCCTGCTCACCGCGCCGGTAACCATTCGCAAGCAAATGATGAGCATGATGGAACGTGAAATAAAACTGGCAAAAACAAAAAAAAGGAGCTTCATCACTTTAAAATTAAATTCATTGAGCGATGAAAAATTAATTACCAAATTGTACGATGCAGTAGCAGCGGGCGTTCCGGTAAATTGTATTGTGCGTGGTATTTTTTCAGCTACTTTCAATCCGGTGAAATCCAAATATCACATCACGGCAATCAGCATTGTTGACCAATATCTGGAACATGCCAGGTTGTATTGGTTTGGCAACGGTGGCAAAGAAAAAATGTACATTTCTTCTGCCGACTGGATGGTACGAAATTTAGATCACCGCGTGGAAGTTGCGGTACCCATTCTTGATAAACACATAAGGCATGAAATAAAGGACATCATCAACATACAATTGAGCGATAACGTAAAAGCCCGCAACTTAAATGATGGCTTGCGCAACGAATATGTAGAAGGCAACCCGAACAAAAAAGTGCGTTCGCAAATTGCCATTTATCAGTATCTGCTGCAAAAAACAAAAGAACAATAATAGGATAGTTAATGACTTTGTTTTTACTATAACTTCTAACCTCTTTTTAAGCTTGCTTCTCTTCAGTGAAGTAAGCTTTTTTGTTGCCCTTATTCCTGCAAACCAAACCACCATCATTTGTATTTTTTAACGAAGGAAAAGGCAACCTGTTGCTTCTTTTCTTATCTCATTGCTAACGGGCGATGGCTGATAAACATTGCTTCATTACTCACAAATTAAAATCTCACACTATGAAACCATTATTACCCTCTTTTGTTTTTGCCGTTATTTTATTTTCATTTTCTTCCTGCATAAAAACATACGAAGCTCCACCAGTTCCAACGCCTGTTGATCCCCTGGTTGGCTCCTGGTATTTGTATGATGCTTCTGAATTATCGGGCAACAGTTGGTATTCATTTAACGCAGGTATGAACGGTGTATTTTCTTTCTATCAAAATGGCACGGCGCAATACGATAATGGCAACGTGTTGATGCAGGGAAACTGGACAACTACCGAAGCTTCGGATGGTTATTACGATGCGTACGGAAATTATTACACCAATCCGCACGAAACGTTTCAAACTTCGTTTGCAGCCAACACCAACAGCTCGCTGTACTTGTATTTTGATGATATTTCGTTTTCGGACAACGACCAGTTTACAGGAACTTATTACACTGGAAAAACAATAGAACGATACACGTTCAGAAGAAATAACTGACAGGTTAAGTTTGAATATCGCATCTATCAGATGAAAATACCATACATGTCTGAAGATGTTTTGAAAAATATTCCTTTAGGAACAGTAGGTGGGTAGAACATAAAGCAAAGTCATGGATCGCCTCGTTTCATAGGAACGGTACAAGAGAACCAAATCATGTATCGTTCCTATGGAACGGGTTTGTTTGTGCATTCTATTTCTACTACCCACCTGTTGTTCCTAACGGAACATTTTCGGAACTCTTATAATAAACACACCGAACGATATAAATATATAACACACCCCTCATCTTCACATTACTTTTATCTTTCATCATTACAAAACAACTTTTGTTTCCAATACATTTGCGCCTAAACATTTTTTACTACGATGCTCACAAAGCTTTATACCCTTGTATTTGCGCTGTTTCTCTTTTTGTTTTGCACAAAAACAAACGCACAAAATTTAGATGAAAAATTACCGCTTGATACCAGCATTAAAATGGGCAAGTTAACCAACGGATTAACTTATATCATTCGCCACAATAAAACGCCCGAAAACAAAGTAGAACTGCGTTTGGTAGAAAATGCAGGTTCTATTTTAGAAGAGGATAACCAGCAAGGCTTAGCGCACTTAACCGAACACATGGCATTCAACGGAACCACACATTTTGAAAAAAATGAGTTGGTAGATTTTCTGCAAAAAATGGGCGTTCAGTTTGGCGCTGATTTAAACGCATATACGGGCTTTGATGAAACCGTTTATATTTTGCCCATTCCCCTAAGCGATACAGGCAATCTTCGCAAAGGGTTAAGTGTATTGAAAGATTGGGCTTCCGGACTAACGTTTGATCCTGCACAAATTAGCAGTGAGCGGCCTGTGGTGTTAGAAGAAGCGCGGTTAGGCAAAGGAGCTGAAGACCGCATGTTTCGCAAGTTGTATCCGGTGCAATACGAAGGTTCGCGCTATGCGCAACGGTTGCCCATCGGCATTGACAGCATTGTTCGTAGCACACCAGATTCCAACCTGATTCGTTTTTACAAAACCTGGTATCGCCCCGATTTACAGGCAGTGATTATTGTGGGTGATATTGATGTAAACAAAACCGAACAACTGGTAAAAGAATACTTTGGAGGATTGAAAAATCCGGCCGCCGAAAAAGAACGTTTTTATGCTTCTGTTCCAGCCAGGCAAGCAAGCCGCGCATTGGTAGTTACCGATAAAGAAGCCACCAATTACATTGTGCAGGTGCAGTATCCCATCAGAAAAGAAAAACAGGAAATTACACTGCGCGATTATCGCGATGACTTAATCAAAAACCTTTTCACTTCGCTCCTCAACCAGCGGCTTTCCGACCTGTCGCACGGTAGCCAGCCTCCTTACCTTTATGCTGCTGCGGGCTATGGAAGCGAAGCACGCAATTATGAAAGCTTCAATGCTTTTACAGTAGCAGGCGGAAAAGGGCCTGATACAGCATTGATAGCTATGATGACCGAAGTGGAACGCGCAAAAGAATATGGCTTTACTGAAACGGAACTGGAACGCGCCAGGAAAGACCAGACGGCTGCCATAGAGCAATTGTATAACAACCGTGCTAAAACTGAATCAGGACAACTGGCAGCCGAGTACATTCGTTTGTTTTTAACGGCGGAACCTTCGCCTGGCATCGCGGCTGAATACAATTATTACAAACAATTGATGCCCGGTATTACACTAAAAGAAGTGAATTCCCTGGCTGACTCATTAAAAAGCAATGAAAACATTTTTGTGAGTTTGCAAGGCCCTGCCAATGGCAATTTTAAACTGCCTGATAGTACGCAGTTGCTGGCGTTGGCTAAAACCGTTTTGAACAGTACAGTAAAACCGTACGAAGAAAAAACGGTGGCTACACAACTGATGAAAACAACGCCTGTTGCAGGCAAGGTAGCAAGCGAGAAAAAAAATGCAGAATTGGGCGTTACTGAGATTACCTATGCCAACGGAGCCAAAGTAATTTTAAAACCCACTACATTTAAAGACGATGAAATTGTACTAACATCATTCCGCAAAGGCGGCCAATCGTTGTATGATGCGGCAGATAAACAGAATGTAACGTTCGCCTCAAATATAATTCAGCAAATGGGCATCGGCAATTTTTCGCCAACTGATTTATCTAAAGTTTTATCTGGCAAAACGGCTTCTGCTTCGCCTTACATCGGCAGGTTAAGTTCCGGAATCACCGGCGGCGGCAGTGTAAAAGATGTTGAAACCATGCTGCAATTGGTTTATTTGTATGCTACCTCTCCACGGAAAGATGATGGATTGTACAAGGCATGGATTGAAAAGGTAAAATCGGCTACGCAATTCGCTTTGCAAGACCCGGAAACGGCGTTTAAAGATACGTTTAATAAAGTGCGTTATGCAGGCAATCCGCTGGCTCCTATTTCTATACCTTCACCTTCTGATTTTGATAAAACAAATCTTGACAGAATTCTTTCTATTTATAAAGAACAATTGGGCAACGCACAGGATTTTACGTTCATTTTTGTAGGTAATATTGATACGGTAAAAATGAAGCCACTACTCGCAACATACATTGGTGGCTTGCCATCAACCAAACAACCGGCAACTTTTAAAGACAACGGTTTGCGCCCTACAAAAGGCGATGAAAAGTTTACATTTAAAAAAGGAACCGAACCGAAAAGCCTGATTGTAAATGTGTATTCGGGTGAAGTACCGTACAGCGAAGATTTGGATTTGAAAGTGTCTGCACTCAGCGAGATTTTAAACATTAAAATTACCGAAGATATCCGCGAAAAAATGAGTGCTATTTATAGCGTAAACATTTACGGTGGTTTGCAAAAGTATCCATATAGTGGTTATGCTTTGGTTATGCAATTGCCAACGGGTCCCGAGCATGTGGATACCGTTTTGAAAGCGGCACAAATGGAAATCGATAGCATTAAACAATTTGGTCCGGCGCAGGTGAATTTAGACAAAGTGAAAAAAACCTGGCTGGAGCAACACAAAGTAAGCGTAAAAGAAAACAGTTACTGGAGTAGCAAACTGCAAGGCATTTATTTTAATAACGATGCTCCGCAGCGCATTTTCGATTATGAAAAATTAGTGAATGCCATTACGGTTGCCGACATAAAAGCAACAGCCAATCAATTGTTTGATAACAAGAATGTGTTGCAGGCGGTGCTCCTGCCGGAGAAGTAAAAAATGCACTTATAAATTTGTGTAAAAACAAAAGCCGTCCCCACAGTACTGTAGGGACGGCTTTTGTTTTTGGCTTCTTTTGAAGAAGCGACCAATTACTTAAAACCTGTGAGGTAAAAGCCAATCCATATTCAAGCTAACCAGTAAAAGACGGCTTTTGTTTTTGGCTATTTTTTTAAAACACTTTGCTTTAAATGTTTCTTTGTTTGTATTAGGTTATGATGTATTGTTATTTGCTAAAAAAGCCTTTATTGGTGTGGCTTCCATCAATACTACATTACAACTTACAAATCCGAAAAAGATGATATTACGCCGGAACTTTGCGGGGCTTTTCGCGTTCCCAAAACCGGTGTTGTGCAATGGCTTCTATAAACTGATCGGCTAACCTGCCGGCGCTGGTTCCAATAATTACGCCTTCACGCATTACAGTTGCATCGCTGTTATCTTCCGGCAATTTGCGGGCAAAGTAAGTAGCTTCCAGTGCAGGCAACGCATCAGCATCAGCGGCAATGGCTTTGCAGTGTTTGAAAGCTTCATTTAAAAAATGAATTGCATCAGGTTCCGCTGCAACAGTAGCCACGCTGTTAGTTCCGCCGGGAACATATACTGCATCATACAGCACAGAGGCCGCGGTTAAATAACTTTCAAACACTGGTATTTCAACCCCGTTTTTCGATATCACAACGCCCAAACGCGGCGCAATAATTCTTACAATTGCACCTTTGCTTTCCAGCGCTGTTTTTATCGTCATCAATGTAGTCTCATCCACGCCATCGGCTGTAAGCACAGCTATCTTGCGCGTTGTAATAGAATCCTTTACTGTGTTCTTCATGCTCAATGCGTCGCTTTTGAGGAGCGAACCTTCATGCTGAAAAGGTTGATAGTTTGGATTGTTCACTTCATCGGCAGGCACACCCTGATTAAGAGGTTCATTACTATCTTTTGGTATGTGCAAACCCAAGCCGTATGCCACTGCTGCAGCCAGGCCTTCGTCAATCTGATACAATTGCCGCAACATTCGTTTTCTTACTTCTACACTGTCCACTTTTCCCAATTCAAACGTCAACGCATCAACAATATGATTCTTTTCAGGATCGCTCTGGCTATTAAAAAATAGCCGCGCCTGGCTGTAATGGTCAAAGAAACTACGGCTGCGCTCGCGGACTTTGTGGGCATCAATTTTTTCAGGAAAAGATACAAAACCTCCCTGGCTCATCATTGCCTGGTAAGGACAACCGCCACCCAACGAGTTGGGGTTGTAACTTACGCGACCTTTGTTGATAAGATGCTGATGCAAACCATCGCGCTGATTGTTATGAACGGCCACTACCGAGCGGTTAATGGGAATTTGATGAAAATTAGGGCCACCTAAGCGAAGCAATTGGGTATCGGTATAAGAAAACAATCTGCCTTGCAAAAGAGGGTCATTCGTAAAATCAATACCCGGTACCACATGCCCGATATGAAACGCTACCTGTTCTGTTTCAGAAAAATAATTATCTACATTTCGGTTCAAAGTCATCTTGCCTATGCGCTGCACCGGAACCAATTCTTCAGGAATGAGTTTGGTGGCGTCCAGCAAATCAAAATCGTATTTGAACTCATCTTCTTCAGGCACCAGTTGCACACCCAATTCCCATTCGGGATAGTTACCAGTTTCGATGGCTTCCCACAAATCGCGGCGATGAAAATCGGGGTCTTTGCCCGATATGTTCTGCGCTTCATCCCAAGCCACAGAATGCACGCCCAGCAAGGGCTTCCAGTGAAACTTTACAAAAGTTGATTTTCCTTTTTCGTTCACAAAACGAAACGTATGCACACCAAAACCTTCCATCATGCGGTAGCTGCGCGGAATGGAACGATCGCTCATTTGCCACATCACCATGTGCATGCTTTCGGGCATAAGCGAAATGAAATCCCAAAAAGTATCGTGTGCCGATTGTGCCTGCGGAATTTCGTTGTGAGGCTCAGGCTTTACGGCATGAATTAAATCTGGAAACTTGGTAGCATCCTGAATAAAAAAAACAGGTATGTTATTGCCTACCAAATCGAAATTTCCTTCATCAGTATAAAACTTAACGGCAAAGCCACGCACATCGCGTGCTAAATCTGTAGAACCGCGCGAGCCTGCCACCGTTGAAAACCGCACGAATAGCGGTGTTTCGCGCGCTGTATCGTTTAAAAATTTGGCTTTTGTAAATTCAGAAACCAAGCCGTAAGATTTAAAAACGCCATGTGCTCCGGTACCCCGTGCATGAACCACGCGTTCGGGTATGCGCTCATGGTCGAAGTGCGTCATTTTTTCACGAAAAATAAAATCTTCCAACAATGAAGGTCCGCGCGAACCGGCTTTAAGTTGATTCTGATCATCATTCACAAGAAGCCCCTGGTTGGTGTTCATCATTTTGCCGGTGGCATCTTCTTTATTATGAGCTAAATCCTCCTGCTTCTTGTTTGAGAGAGGCGTAGTTGCTTTTTGTTCTTTTTTCATTGATTGTGTTTATAACAAATGATATGTAGGCAAGCAATGTTTGCTTTGTGACACTTTTGTTTTTATTGATTTTTTGTTAGATAAATAACTGTAACCCTTAGCTGGCAAGCGTTCCGGCTAATTGGGTAAGTTGTTGAGAAGTTTGTTGTTCTTCAGCAAGCGATTCCTGAAGCAATGATGCAATATCGTTGTATCCTAACTGGGTAGCCAATTGAATAATGCCACTGTAAGCCGCCATTTCAAAATGCTCTACCTGTTGCGAAGCCATAATTACACCTGCATCTCGCGCGGCAGTTCCGGTATCAGTTGTTTCTACAATGCCTTCGCCTTCTTTGGTAATGCCTTCCATGCCATCGCATTTTTTTGCCAGTGCTTTTACGCCCAGCATTGTGAATACCTGCTCCAAACGCTGCACCTGGTTTTTGGTTTGTTGTAAATGTTTGGCAATGCCTTCCTGCAGTTTTGTGGAAGCGGCCGCATTTTCCATTTTGGGCAATGTTTTTACCAAATGATTTTCAGCCCAGTATATGCTTTTAATAGAATTGAGAAACAAAGCCTGCAAGCCATCAGAAGCGTTTTCCATTGTTTGTTTTGTTACTGTGCCTGCGGATACTTCTCCGGTAGCTCCGCTTGCCGCAACAGCTTTTTTAGCAATGCTTTTCACTGCACCTTCGGTTGTTTTTGACATAGATCTTTTGTATTTAATTTAGAAATCATTGTTGTAAAATTCATGCCGCGATTCATTTTTTTGTCTCCTGTAAGAACTTTGTATTTTGTTATGGGAAGAGTTTGTTTTTGCAATGATTTTTTAAGTAAAAAAATGATGATGAGTAAATGAGTAAAGCCCAGCCGAAGTAAAGAATGTACAGAACAGTTTTGCTGTGTACTTCTTTTGGTTTTGCTCTAAAATCATACATCGCAGGTTATTTGCCTTACTCTTCTTTGCCTCCGGAGCAATCTTATGAATCAAGCCAGTGAGGAAAACATGAAAACTGCAGAAGTACAAGCCATCTTTTACAATTACAATCGTTGTATTTGTAAAAGCAAAATTATGATGTTGCGGGAGGCAACATCGTTCAATAGATATGTGGTTTATGCATTGCTTCTTACTGTTGCTGATAAAACAATGAGAAACATAAAAACAAATGGCTGTTTTTTCATGCGGGTGATTTTTGGTGCAGCGAAGAATTTTTGGAAATAATAAAAGAAAAAGAATGGGTAAAAGCAAAGAAGTTGAAAATTGATTGAGAATGCAAAAGGTGGTTAATGAAAATAAAGGTTCCGAACCCTTGAAGGGTTCGGAACCTTAAAAAAGCCATCCGGTTAAAGATAGCTTTTGGTTTTATATGAATAATAATCCGTTTCTTTTACTGCGAATTTTCTTTTTGTTGAATGGTTTCTTTGGTTTGCCGCGTTTGCAATTCAGTTTCCAAACGCTCTGCTTTTTCCTGTGCTTCCTCATCAGTTTGGGCTTCTATGGTTGCCCAAATAGTTGCGCCGGTGGTTTCTTCTAAAAATGTATCGTTGGATGGCGTATCCTGTTCAGTGCGGGTAACTGAAACCAGTTTTTTATTATCAAATAAAACTCTGTATATACTCATAAAAATGTTTGCGTTGAAGTTTCAAAAACAATACCAGTGAGAAAGAAATAAGACTGAAGGAACAAGAAGCAGGAAAGAAGAAACAAGAGAACAATAAACAAGATGCAGGAAGCAAAGTTTGTTTTTACGCAATTTTTCCGTTGGGTTCGGAAGGCAGGTGCGACTTTACCATTTGCAAGGCTTCCTGCAAATCGAAAGGCTTGTGCAAAATGCCATCTGCATACCGGTCACTATAACCTTCCAGCGCAGGATAATTGGCTGAAAATAATATGACAGGACAATTAGAAGTTATGTTCGTTTTTATTTGTTTACAAATGTCTCTGCCATCTTCGCCCTGCAGATTAATATCAAGCAAAATCAAATCAGGAACCGTTTGCTGTAAAGCGGTAAACAAGTTGCGCGCATTCTCAAATGTATCTACGGCATAGCCCATTTTCCTGAACCACATACTCAGCGATAAGAGTATATCGTAATCATCATCAACTATAAAAAGTGTTCTCACCATTCATTGTTTTATCAGTAATTAAAATACTATATATCGTGCCAAATCATGCACCATAAAAGCGCAATACGGTTTATGAATCAACCGTATCCCCTCTTTTCAATCATTCCACAGTTAAAAAGTTTGCTATAATTTGGCACGAACGATTATACAATTAATGAAACAGTGGGCTAACAGTAAAAACGATGAAATAAAAAACAGCTTTGCTTGCTTTTATCCATAAAGAAAAAAACAACAAAGCAACTGCTGCCTTTTTGTATTCGATACCAAAAACGTTTGCACTTCGTCGCGGCAAGATTGTTGTAAATTTATCGCCACAAATCGTACAATCATTGTAAAAACAAAACCATGAAGCACTCTACTTTTTTTACATCACGTCTTCTGTTTCTTTTTATGGCAGCCTTTTTATTCGCTTCCTGCGCACAGAAAAGAGCCTTTGAAAAATCAGTTGCAGCACCGGCTGCAACCGGGCAGGTGAAGGTAAAGAAAGACAACAATCACAATTATAATATCAGTGTTTATGTAAGAGATTTAGCGGAACCTGAAAAGCGGATACCAGCCAAAAAAGTATACCTTGTCTGGAACGAAGCAAGCAATGGTGTGTTCAATTTAGGACAGCTGATAACGTCTCGCAGCTTTTTTAAACGCGGCTTCACAGCTTCACTTACTGCCACTTCGCCCAACAAGCCTAAGCGTGTTTTTATCACGGCTGAAGACGATGCCAACACATTGGCGCCAGGCCCGCAGGTGGTGCTTACCACATCTAATTTTTAAAGTTGCCTACAACCCATTGCTATGTTTGGTTTTGCCGCAAAAAATAGTTAATCAAAATTATATTCCTGCGGCAATCAATACCTTTGCGCCCTTTATCTTGTATTGATTGATGAGTTGGTTCCATAAATACGAAGCGGTTATTGGTCTGGAAATTCATGCGCAGCTATCTACTGCCAGCAAGTTGTTTTGCGGCGATAGCACAGCGTTTGGCGCACCTCCCAACACACAGGTAAGCCCAATTACTCTGGGGCATCCGGGAACATTGCCAAAAACAAACAAGAAAGCGGTTGAATTTGCTATCAAAATGGGACTTGCCTGCAACTCTACAATAGAGCGCTATAACTATTTTGCCCGCAAAAATTATTTCTATCCCGATCTTCCTAAAGGCTACCAGGTTTCGCAACACACAACGCCCATTTGCAAAGGCGGAACTGTGCAAATCAAAACAGAAAACGGCTTGCGCAATGTGCAGCTGAACCGCATTCATTTGGAAGAAGACGCCGGCAAAAGCATTCATGATGCGGATGAAAATTTCACTTGCATTGATTTGAACCGCGCCGGAACACCGTTGATTGAAATTGTTACGGAGCCGGATTTGTTCAGTGCCGAAGAAGCCTATCAGTATGTTACCGAAGTGCGCCGTTTGGTGCGCTGGCTGGGCGTTTGCGATGGCAATATGGAAGAAGGCAGCCTTCGCTGCGATGCCAATGTTTCGGTGCGTTTAAGGGGTGAAACAAAATTGGGAACCAAGGTAGAAGTGAAGAATTTGAATTCGATTCGCAATGTAAAAAAAGCGATAGAATTTGAGATTAGCCGCATGGTTGATTTATTAGAAAAAGGTGAGCGGATTGTTCAGCAAACACGCAGCTTTGATGCCTCGAACGATACCACATTTGCCATTCGTGATAAAGAAGAAGCCAACGATTACCGCTACTTTCCCGAACCCGATTTATCGCCGTTTCAGTTGAGCGAATCGTTCATTCAAAACATAAAAGAAAAGCAGCCTCAATTGCCTTACCAGTTGATGGAAAAATACAAAGGTTTTGGTTTGAGTGACTACGATGCCGCACAGCTTTGCGCTGAGAAAGAGGTTGCTGATTTTTATGAAAAAGTGATTAAACAAACCTCGCATTACAAAGCCGCCGCCAACTGGATCAACGGACCGTTGAAGCAGTTTGTAAACGATAAAAATACTTCGTTTGCAGAGCTTTCATTATCTCCTTTGCAATTGGCGGCTTTGCTTCAAATGGTAGAAGATGGCAAGGTGAATTTTTCCATTGCTTCGGGTCGCATTTTGCCCGTATTGATCGGTAACGAAAATATAACACCAGCGCAGGTGGCAGCCGATATGAATTTATTGCAAACGACTGATAGTAACGAAATAGAAAACTGGGTGGATGAAGTGATTGCCAACATGCCCGATAAAGTAACCGAATACAAAAAGGGAAAGAAAGGATTGATAGGTTTGTTTGTGGGTGAAGTAAAAAAGAAGAGCAAAGGCAAAGCCGATCCCAAAAAAGTAACCGAGCTGTTGCAGCGAAAATTGGTATAAAAGCCCTAACCCTAAAGGCTAATCTGGTCAGGTTTCAGACATCTAAACGACCTAATAAAATTAAAAAATTGAACAAAAACAAACATGAATAAAACAATATTATTAGCAGGTGCAATTGTGTTTTCACTACTTGCCTGCAAGCAAAAAAACAGCAATGGTGCGTTTGAAGTAAGCGGCAAAATAAAAGGCGTAAAAAAGCAATTGGTTTACTTACAACAGTTTCCATTTGAAGGCACACAATTGCAAATTGTAGATTCTGCTACGCTTGGCAATGATGGCTCGTATAAATTACATACCATTGGCAAGGAAGAAGGCTTATACACAGTTGGCGTTGCCACAGGACCTCAGGCGATTTTTGTGAATGATAATGACGATATTACTATCAATATGGATTCGGTTAATTTTCGTCATCCCGACATTCAAAACTCGGCTGCTACCAAAAGCATTTACGGCTTTATGGACAATTACGTGAAAAAAGACTCCATCGTTGGCGTTGCTTATGCGGCTGCAAGCGGACCAACTGCAACGGATTCAGCCAAGCAAGCATTTCAACAGCAACTGACTTCATTGAATGCCTTTATTAAAGATTATATCAACAAAGCGCCAAGCCCCGCGGCTGTGTATTTTGCCATTAGCCAAATACCACCCGGCGTAATGCAACCCGAAGATTTGGTAACGCTGGTAACATCAGCTTCTAACCGCTTTAAAGGCAGCACAGGTTTGCAGGTTTTAAAGCAAAAGCTAACAGAGATGGCTAACAAGAGTCAGCCTAAAAATTCTCCGCTCATCGGCAAGGCGGCTCCCAATCTTACTATGCAGGATGTGAATGGAAAAAACATCAGCATCAGCGACTTTAAAGGCAAGTATGTATTGGTTGATTTCTGGGCAAGCTGGTGCGGACCTTGTCGTGCTGAAAACCCCAATGTGGTAGCGGCGTATAATAAGTACAAAAACAAAAATTTTACTATCCTTGGCGTATCGTTGGACAATGATAAACAAGCCTGGAAAAGTGCCATTTCCAAAGATGGGTTAGCCTGGAACCACATGAGTGATTTAAAGATGTGGGACAGCGAGGCTGTGAAAGCGTATGGCTTCGATGGCATTCCGTTTAATGTGCTGATTGATCCGCAAGGAAACATCATTGCCAGCAGCTTGCGTGGGCCTGCTTTAGAAGAAAAATTAGCGCAGGTGCTACAATAAATTTCATTCATTTCTTTCAATATAAAATGGCTTCTAAAAAGAAGCCATTTTTGTTTTTCCACTAATTTTTCAAGCCGCATCACTATAAGTGTTCGAAAGATTCCAAAATCCCCGCAGGGGAAACGTATTTGTAAAAAATATGTGCAAAACCAAAAGTGCTCCGTAGGAGTTACGTGTTTGTAGAAAAGTGCGCAATTAAATGAGATGGCTCCATCGGAGCCACGTGTTTTGTGTGTCTGCCTTATTAAGACGCGGCTCCGATGGAGCCGGTTCAATACCTAATTGTATCGCTTATATAAACACGCGAACCCGATGGGTTCTATACACAATATTTTTCATACAAAACCAAAACATCTTCTGCCGCTTGCGGTAATACAATCTCCTAAATTTTTTGGCATTAAATCATTGTTGTCAATTTTCCTCAATTTCTACACGTTCGCAGTTTTGAAAAAATATACCAATACAATTGACTGACACAATGCCAAACCAATTTATCAACACCGCAATGTGTATATCTTTTTGTGCAAAACCAAAAATAGCTTCAAAATCAATCCGTTATCTTTCTCACAACTGACATGCACTTTCTTATCCACAGAGCGTTATTATCTATTGCTTTTCTTTCATTTCTAACCTTCGTAATCTTGTATCCGCTTTTCTAACGGAGCAAAATGCTAAGGAAAACTACCAAAATAACACAGCTTATGGCTCTCTTTTCAAGTAACAGATTTCTGTTATAAGAAAGTGCCGCCTCTGCTGTTTATCGCGGTTCATTTTATAAAAACAAAACCTTTTGTGTATGCAAGAAAATGAGATTTTATTACAGGAAAACAAAGACCGCTTTGTGATTCTTCCCATCAATTACCCCGATATATGGAAGATGTACAAAAAGCATGAGGCCAGCTTCTGGACGGCTGAAGAAATTGATTTAAGCAGTGATGGAAAAGATTGGGTAAGCCTGAACGATGGCGAGCGTCATTTCATCTCTCATGTGCTGGCTTTTTTTGCGGCAAGCGATGGCATTGTAAATGAAAATCTTGCTGTGAATTTTATGAGCGAAGTACAACTTCCTGAAGCGCGCTGCTTTTATGGCTTTCAGATTATGATGGAAAACATTCACTCTGAAACTTATGCTTTGCTGATTGATTCCTATGTAAAAGACCCGCAGGAAAAAGACAGGTTGTTTCATGCCATTGATACCGTGCCTGCTGTAAAGAAAAAAGCCGAATGGGCATTGCGCTGGATTCAGAACGGAACGTTTGCCGAGCGCCTGGTTGCTTTCGCTGCAGTGGAAGGCATTTTCTTTAGCGGTTCGTTTTGCTCTCTTTTCTGGTTAAAGAAAAGAGGTTTGATGCCGGGTTTAACATTCAGTAACGAACTCATCAGTCGCGATGAAGGCCTGCATTGCGAATTTGCTTGTTTGCTGTACAGTATGTTGAAGAATAAAATGTCGCAGGAAGAGGTGTATGCAATTATTGACGACGCTGTAAAGATTGAAAAAGAATTTATTACCGAAGCCTTGCCGGTTGATTTGATTGGTATGAACGCCAAACTGATGCAGCAATACATTGAGTTTGTTGCCGACCGTTGGTTAGGCGAATTGGGTTACGATAAAATGTTTAAGGCTACCAATCCGTTTGATTTTATGGAGATGATTTCATTACAAGGTAAAACCAACTTCTTCGAAAAACGCGTAGGCGATTATCAGAAAGCCGGTGTGATGGCAGGAACAAAAGAAGTGCAGTCATTTTCGCTTGAGGAGGATTTTTAAAAATACTTACTAAAAACTTATAACAATTACCAACTAAAAAAATACTCGTTATGCAAGTCATTAAAAGAAATGGAAAAAGAGAAAGCGTGAAGTTTGATAAAATCACGGCACGCATTCAAAAATTATCTTACGGTTTGAGTGGCTTAGTAAATGTAATTGAAGTTGCCAAGAAAGTGGTGGATGGCATTTACGATGGCGTAACCACAACCGAGTTGGACAACCTCGCTGCTGAAACCGCGGCATCACTTACTACCACGCATCCCGATTATGCAGTGTTAGCCTCGCGCATTGCGGTAAGCAATCTTCATAAAAATACCATCAAATCGTTTTCACAAACGATGAAGAAAATGTACAATTATGTAGATCCAATCACCGGAAGAAAACTTCCGTTGCTGGCAGATGATGTACACGAAATCATTCAAAACAATGCAGAATTATTAGACAGCACCATCATTTACGACCGCGATTTTGGTTTTGATTATTTCGGTTTTAAAACGCTCGAAAAATCGTACCTCCTTCGCATGGATGGCAAAATTGTAGAACGCCCGCAACACATGTACATGCGTGTTGCCATTGGCATTCACAAAGAAGACATTGACAGCGCCATTAAAACGTATAACTTAATGAGTGAGCGTTGGTTTACTCATGCTACGCCAACGTTGTTCAACGCAGGAACGCCCAAGCCGCAAATGAGCAGTTGCTTCCTCCTAACCATGAAAGAAGACAGCATTGACGGCATTTATGATACCTTAAAGCAAACCGCAAAAATCTCGCAAAGCGCAGGTGGCATTGGCTTAGCCATTCATGGCATCCGTGCAACGGGCAGCTACATTGGCGGCACCAATGGCACAAGCAATGGCATCATTCCAATGCTGCGCGTGTTTAACGATACAGCGCGTTATGTTGACCAGGGCGGCGGCAAACGCAAAGGTGCTTTTGCCGTGTATTTAGAACCCTGGCACGCTGATGTGTTTGAGTTTTTGGATTTGCGCAAAAATCATGGGAAAGAAGAAATGCGAGCACGCGATTTATTTTATGCCATGTGGGTTCCCGATTTGTTTATGAAGCGCGTAGAAGAAGGCGGCAATTGGAGTTTGTTTTGCCCGAACGAAGCACCGGGTTTGCATGAATGCCACAGCGGGGAATTTGAAGCCTTGTATGCAAGATATGAAAGAGAAGGCCGTGCGCGTAAAACCATCAAAGCACAGGAACTTTGGTTTGCCATTGTGGAAGCGCAGATAGAAACCGGAACGCCGTATCTGTTGTATAAAGATGCAGCCAATGCAAAAAGCAACCAGCAGAATTTAGGAACGATTAAGAGTTCTAACCTTTGTACTGAAATCATCGAATACACAAGTCCTGATGAAGTGGCGGTTTGTAATCTCGCTTCCATTGCCTTGCCTTGCTTTGTGCGCGAAGGAAAGTTTGATTTTGAAAAATTGTATGAAGTAACCTACGAAGCCACGAAGAATCTCAACAAGATAATTGATAACAATTATTATCCGGTTGAAGAAGCGCGCAACAGCAATTTGCGCCATCGCCCGATTGGTTTGGGTGTGCAGGGTTTGGCAGATGCCTTCATCATGTTGCGCTTGCCTTTTGAAAGTGATTTGGCAAAAATGCTCAACAAAAACATTTTTGAAACCATCTACTTCGCTTCCATGACGGCAAGTAAAGATTTGGCAAAAATGGGAGGTGCTTATTCAACGTTTAAAGGTTCGCCTCTTTCAAAAGGATTGTTCCAGTTTGATTTGTGGGGC
Source organism: Ilyomonas sp. (assembly GCA_965277535.1). Taxonomy (GTDB): domain Bacteria; phylum Bacteroidota; class Bacteroidia; order Chitinophagales; family Chitinophagaceae; genus Ilyomonas. Next base: position 1,646,239 of record OZ255825.1, read on the forward strand.
GTTGACCAAACGACTCGCCATGATTGGGATACACTTCGCAAAGAAGTAATGGAACATGGCGTAAGAAATTCATTGCTCGTTGCTCCCATGCCAACGGCAAGCACTTCGCAGATTCTGGGGAATAACGAGTGCTTCGAGCCTTATACTTCTAACATTTACACACGCCGTGTGTTGAGTGGTGAGTTTATTATTGTAAACAAACATTTGCTCAAAGACCTTATCGCGCTTGGCTTGTGGAGCAATAGCATGAAAAATAAAATCATTGCTGCCAATGGTTCGATTCAAAAAATTGAAGGCATACCAGCCGATGTTAAAGAGTTGTACAAAACCGTTTGGGAAATCAAACAACGCAATCTGATTGACATGGCTGCCGACCGTGGTGCTTATATCTGCCAAAGCCAGTCGTTGAATTTGTTTGTAGAAAGCCCCACTACCAACAAGCTTACTTCAATGCACTTTTATGCATGGAAGAAAGGGTTGAAAACAGGCATGTATTACTTGCGCACACAAGCTGCTACACAAGCTGTACAGTTTACCATTGAAAAGAACAAAGCTTCCATACCGGAAGCGGTGGCAGGCAATGATACCGTAGCTGGCGCAACATCTGCAGCTACTGCCGCTGCCTCAACACCTGCCATGCCAACTGTTGATCCCGAAAGTGGTGAAATTACCGGCGCAGTATGTACCATGCAGGAAGGATGTTTGGTTTGCGGTTCATAACACAAACGCTTACTTACTAAGCATTTCCATAGCGAAAGGCTGCTTCTGAAAAGGGCAGCCTTTAGTATTAAATGAAGATTAGGAAATATTATTAAAAATTCTTAAAGAGACAATGAAAAAAATAACTGCAATTAATTTTGAAATACCCGGTGAAGGAGAGTTTAATAACTTCTTTCATTCTAAATTATCGCTTGATGAAAGTGATATAATTATAATTAAGCCTTTTGGTTATCATAGCGGAGTTGAAAGTTCATACTTAGGGAAAGATAGCTATGGAGATACAGGCTCTAAAACTATTAAAGAAGATACTGAATACTGGCACAGAGAAGTATTTTCTTTTATTGAATTAGGAAAGAATGTATTTATAATTACAAGTGGCGTTTATGATTTTTATGTTCAAACTGGAAGATATGAATATTCGGGCACTGGAAGAAATGCTAGAAGAACAAATTATGTAGATGATTATAATAACTATAAGTTTATTGAAAAAGCAAAAATAAAGCTGACTAATGCGAATGGAAGTTCTTTCAAAATCGTTGATAGCTCATTATCCGAATTCAGTAAAACCTTTGGTTCAATATTATCATTCAAATGTTACCTCCAAGCTACTAATTTGAAACCCTTACTTACAACTAAAAATGGAAGAGAGATTGTCTCAGGAGCACTTTCTATTGGAAAAGGAAATCTTGTAATGTTGCCATATTTAGAATTTGATGAATTAACAGAATCAAAAAATGGAAAAGAGATATGGACTAAAGAAGCTATCCAACTTGGCAAAAATTTTACAAGCTTTATTATTGATTTAAACGACAAGCTATTAGATAATCAAGATAAATCCATTAAACCAATTTGGTTACAAGATAGAAAATATCAATTAAAAGTTGAACCTGAAATAGAAAAGCAAATAGATAAAAACAATGATAAAATAAATAAATTAACCGACGAGAATAGTGCTTTAAAACAAAAGATTGAAGATGAAACATTGATTAAAAACTTAGTTTATGAAACTGGTAAACCCTTGGAAAAGGCAGTTATTAAAGCTCTCGAAATATTGGGATATGAAGCCGAAAACTATGCCGATGGAAAATTAGAATTAGACGCAGTAATTGTATCACCTGAGGGAGTTAGATTTATAGGCGAATGTGAAGGTAAAGACAAAAAGGATATTGACATTTCCAAATTTAGGCAGCTGACTGATTCCTTAGCAGAAGACTTTGAGAGAGAAGATGTAAAAGAAAAAGCAAAAGGTATAATTTTTGGCAATCCTCAACGGCTTTTAGATATTGACGAACGCACTTTAGATTTCACAGAAAAATGCAGAAATGGAGCCATGCGAGAAGGTGTTGCATTAATTAAAACTTATGACCTGTTTTTCATAGCCAAGTATTTATTAGAAAATAAAGACGAAAAGTTGAAAAAGCTTTGTAGAGATTCAATTACTAATCAGATGGGAAGAATAGTTCAATTCCCTGATCTACCTAAAGCAAGAATTACAACCGATAAAAGTATGGTTGTGAATAAAGAAGAAATAGAGCAATTTCAGCAGTTATAATATTTATTTGCTCCAAATTAGGTAAAGTGTAATAGAACATTATCATCAATGCGCAAAGTGCGCCGCATAATCGCCTTTGATTCTCTCTATCGGCGGATTGAAGTAACCAAATTTTACCTGCGGAAATTCATCCTGAATCAATTCCATCAATTGTTTGACACCAAGTATCTCGCCGGTTTCGTTCACGCCAATCAAACCCAAATACCAATCCGGGTCAATATTAAAATTGCGCCATTGAATCATGGTTAAATCCGTTTCCTGTATCAGCTTGCGCAAGGCTTCATATTCTTCCACACTGTCCGTCATACCAGGAAAAACAAAGTAATTGATGCTTGCCCAGCCACCATAACTTCTTACTACTTTTAAGCTTTCAACAATGTCTTCAAACCCGTAATTATTGGGGCGATAATAAGGAGTATAAATTTGTTTTTGCGCAGAATTGGTGCTTACGCGAATGCTGTTCAAACCCGCATCGCACAAGGCTTTTACGGCATCAGGCTTTGAACCATTGGTGTTGATATTGATACTTCCCTTTGATGTATGTTTCCTGATTTCAACAATCGCTTCACGAATGGTTGGCCACATCAACAATGGCTCGCCTTCGCAACCTTGCCCGAACGAAATAATAGGATAAGGTGCATGAAGCAAATGCGGCACCGTAAACTCAACAATTTCTTCGGCCGTGGGTTTAAACTGCAAACGGTCTTGTGTAGAAACAATGCTTTCTTCTTCGGGCTGAAACGAAATACAGCCAATGCAATTGGCATTGCAGGCAGGCGAGGATGGCACCGGGCATTCCCATCGCGCCAGCGTAAAATTTCTTGCCGCAGGGCAATGGTACGTGTTGCAGCAATTGTTCATCAAATGGTTCACCAAACGGTTGTGCGGATACGCTTCTAATAAATGCTGAGCGCCGCTCTGGATACGGGCTTCATCGTAGCCTTCACTTTCCTGTCGAACGTCCTGCTCAATGCGCACGGCAGGCACATAAAATTCATTATTAAACCAACCTACTGCCGTATAACAAAACAAGGGAAGTGTAGGTGCATCCGGCTCGCTTTCAAAAGCAGCCAAAAACAAACCTGTATGTGCCGGTGGAATAAAAGCTGCAACGGCCCAGCCTTTGGTACACAATCTTAGCTCGTTTGTTTTTACATCAATTCCAATGGCTTTTCTGGCGGGCAATTCGTACAAATTACCGCCGTTGGGCAAGTGTATCCAATCTTCTTTAGGAATGGGCATTGCATCCCAACCGGCACGACCAACGGCATACAAAGACGTGTCTTCAAAGATGTTGCCTTTGCCATCGGAATATAAAAGATAGGGGGAAGAAGGTAATGACATAATGATGAAAATATTCAAACGCTGACAGGGTTTAAAACCCTGTCAGCGTTGTGCTGTTGCCAGCTTTGATGTACAATATTGATTGAACTCGCGCTCCAAAGCAGGATTGACATCCGATTCAATTTCGTGTTGAAACAGTTTATTGTTTTTATAATCTACCGTAAGAATTCCTTCTTTCAGCAAAATGTTCTTAATGTCTTTCCATTCATACTCTTTTTGTGGCAATGTGTTAAACGTAATGCCCCGTTCATCCACACCAAGTTCCTGCGGAAATTTTACCTGCCGTTCCAGCAAAGCAGCGACTACAAACAAACCAGCCATCCAGTAGTTGCTTATCGGCTCGGCAAACCAGCCAATGGCGGCGGCAAAAAGTGCCAGCCGGTAATAAGCCACTTTGTTTTTTTGTTGTGAAGAAAAGAAAGTATAAAGGCTCCACAGGACAATAAACGCTGCAATTACAACATACATAATGGCTGCGTTGTGATATTTTGTAGTCCATTGATGAGTTGCCGCATAAACAAAAAAAGCAACCGCCAGCAATAGCATTAAAAACGTAATTGCATTCACCTTTTTATAATCAGGTTCTTTAATGGTGATTACATAATTGTATTTACTCATTACTGCTGTTTCAATTAATGGCAATTGCTTTTGATGAGAAGATTACAAAGCCGCCACAAAAGGATTGCGCCCACATTGGCATCCACACAATTTTCGCCCGTACCCACTTCAACCAAATCGAAGCCAATGAGTTGTTTGCCTTGCGCAATCATTCGTTTTACGATGTATAAAATCTGCTCCATATCGTAACCGCCGGGAACGGGCGTTCCGGTGTTCGGACACAGTTTTGGATCCAGGCCATCAATATCAAAACTTAAATACACTTTTTCGGGCAAATGCTGGATAAGCTCATCGGCAATAGAACGCCAGAGTTCGCCTTCAAACATGCGCTCTTTTACTTTTTGGTCGAGATAGGTAATAACACGATAATTACTATTGCACACATAATTCCATTCTTCTTCGGCATAATTGCGGATGCCAAACTGTACAAGCTTTTCAACCTGCGGAACCTCGTTCAGCACATTGTACATAATGGAAGCATGAGAATAGGTAAAAGCTTCATAACATTTTCGCAAATCACAATGCGCATCAATTTGCAAAATGCCAAAGCTGCTGTGTTTTTCTGCTAAAGCTTTTATTAAACCCAGGCTTACGCTATGGTCGCCGCCCAATAAGGCAACCAGTTTGTTTTTGCCTAATAATTCGCCTGTTTGCTCATATACCCAATTGTTTAAAAACAAAGAGCCTTCATTAATGTCTTTCAGGCTCTTGCACATAAACTTATTTTGCTTCAGGTCGTTGCCTTTGGTAATGTAGTCAATGTACAGCTCGGCTTCTTTGCGCAGGTAATCGCTTTTCATCAATAGTTTGCGATTGATTTCACGCATAAAAAAACCTTGCTTCCAGCCGTCGCATACATCCATATCAAATACATCTACCTGTAGCGATGAACGGAAGATTTGCTCTGCCGTGCGCGATGTGCCTGCGTTTGCGCTTACCGTTACTTCCCATGGAACGGGCAATATCACCACCTTCGATTCTTCTTCGGTAAACGGCAACCCGAATATATTGTTATCAGGATTACTTGCCACATTGGGGTCGTAATTCTTCAAATCTGTCATACTCATTTTTTCTTTTAAAAACAGTGCAAGTTAAGCCATAGTTCATTGAAAAAAGATGAATGAAAAGCGATGGATAAGAGAAGGCAGCTATGATTAACATCTTGTTGAGGGATTTGTTTTTGCCAATAAATCTATCCCTTGCACCCCGGCGTATTCAGTTGTAAAAAAAGGATACCGGTTGTAACTGTTTATCAACCCATTGGAACATTCGGTGTGAAAGTGTTGGGTTAAAATGAAAGAATTGTCGCACAGAGACAAAGAGTAAACAGAGATATATTCTGCTTGTAGCTAATAGCCCGCAGCTTGTAACTCACAGCTCACAGCTTTCTCCATACAAATACTTGTTAATTAGAATATCTGTTTCAGGCACGGTTTTATTTTAAAGTAATTTTGGAACCGATGTTACAAAAAATCACACAAATTATGATGAGTAAAAAAGTGCTGCCAGTATTGCTGATACTGTTGGCGGGCGGCTTGCTTTGGGCGTTTACCAGCAGTGGAAAAAACGGGGATGATGTAAAAGCACGTCAGGAACGTTTGCTTACAATGGTAGGTTCTATTCTTGAAAAAAATCATTACGATCCGAAGAAGATTGATGATAATTTCTCGAAAGCGATTTTCAAAAATTTCTTAAATGATTTAGACCCGGATAAGAATTTGTTTTTACAAAGCGACATCGCCGCTTTGAAGAAATATGAAACCGAAATTGACGATGAAATTCATGGTGCCGATTTACAATTTTTTCCTGCAGTGATTGCCATTTACAAACAACGTCTGGCAGGAACACCAGCCATTTATAAAGACATTTTATCAAAGCCATTCAATTTTACAACCGATGAAAAAGTGCAGCTTGATCCTGATAAATTATCTTATCCGGCTAATGATGCGGCGCGCAAAGAGCAGTGGCGCAAACGCCTGAAGTATCTTACGCTGGAACGGTATGTTGATTTGCAAAACCAACGCTCGAAAGCAGGTGAGAAAGACAGCATAAAATTAAAAACAGATGCGCAATTAGAAGCTGATGCCCGCGACAAAGTAATGCAGATCATGAACCGCATTTACGAACGTCAAACCAAAGCCTTCAGTGATGAAGACCAGTTTAGCATGTTCATCAACACCATTACCGATGAAATGGACCCGCACACCAGCTACTTAGCGCCTGTTGCCAAGCGCAGTTTTGATGAAGACATGAGTGGCCGGTTTTACGGCATTGGTGCACAGTTAAAAGAAGACGACGGGCAAATAAAAATTGCCTCTGTAATACCCGGGAGTCCTGCCTGGAAAACCCAGAAGGTGCAGGAAAATGATGTAATTGTAAAAGTAGGTCAGGCAGATGCTGAGCCGGTTGACGTTACTGGCTATGCCGTTACCGACGCCGTAAAATTGATACGCGGTGGTAAGAATACAGAAGTAAGATTAACCTTAAAAAAAGCCGATGGTACATTGCAGGTAGTGCCTATTACGCGCGATGAAATTGTGCTGGATGAAACATTCGCCAGAAGTCTGGTAATTAATAAAGACGGTAAAAAGATTGGCTATATTTATTTACCGGAATTTTATTTAGATGTAGCCCGTGAAGATGGTGCGCGGTGCTCGCAGGACGTGGCAAAAGAAGTGATAAAACTAAAAGCCGAAAATGTTGATGGTATTGTCATTGACCTTCGCAATAATCCTGGTGGCAGCTTGCCTGAAGTGGTGAAAATGGCGGGGCTATTTATTCCATCAGGTCCTATCGTTCAGGCAAAAGATAAAAATGATGCACCTATCATTTGGAAAGATACTGACCCTTCCGTTTTATATAGCGGACCTATGGCTGTGATGGTAAATGAAGGCAGCGCTTCGGCATCCGAAATATTTGCGGCTGCCATGCAGGATTATCACCGCGCCATCATTATTGGCAGTACATCAACTTATGGCAAGGGAACCGTGCAAAAACCTATTCCATTGGGCACGCCTAACTTCATGACCGGAACCGGCGAATTGGGTGCATTGGTGCTTACGTTTGAAAAATTTTATCGCGTAGATGGCGGCTCAACACAGAAAAAAGGCGTAACGCCAGATGTGGTTTTGCCCGACCAATATGAGTATTTAAAAATTAGGGAAAAAGACAATCCAACAGCTTTGCCTTGGGATCAGATTCAGAAAACCGATTATCAAACCTGGACAAGTGGTATCAACTTAAAACAGGTTGAAGACAATGCAAAACAAAGACTTGCAAAAGACAGCGCATTTGCTATCATTCATAAAAATACAAATTGGCTAAGTGCCAATGTAGATAAGGAATACGACCTGAATATGACTAAATACAAAGCTCAGCAGGAGGCCTTGAAAAGCGTAATTCAGCAAAACGATACGTTATCCCGTTTAAAAAAGCCGATAGATGCTGAACCGCTGTCAGTAGATAAAGATAACTATTACAACAACCCCGATAAAGCAAAAATGGGTCGTAACAAAACATGGCTTTCTATCGTACAAAAAGATTTGTACTTAGATGAAGCGGTTGATATTATGAAAGACATGATTGGCAGCAGCAATGGTAGCAATGTGGCGATGGAAAAGAAATAAGAAGTAATAAGAATCAAGGTCCCAGGTAACAAGAAATACAAGTAAAAACAAACAGCCGGTTGTAGTAAGCCGGCTGTTGGTTTTTGTTGATTTTCTTGTTAATGACAAGACCAGATATTTTTTACGCGTTTAGCTTCTGAAACAAAATTATCAAACGTATAAGTAGAATTAAAGCTTATCTGTTTACCGGTTTCATCATAATAAAAAGTAGCGCAGTTGCAAGTCGGTCCTTTGCAACTCCATACGTATGTGGTTTTGTTTCTCCATACATATTCATCAACATAAGGAATACATGTGCAGTTTTTATTCGAATCAATCAGTTGTTGAATCGTAAGTGGAAGTTGCTGCGTTTTGTTTTCTTTTGAACAAGCAAAAAGAAAATAGCAAAATATGGTCAAAAACAAACCAATTTGTAAGAGCCCTTGCAAATGTTTATGCATCGTACTTTTTACGAACATTGATGCTTGATTCATCAAAACCGTTGCATGAGGCACAATATTCTTTACATACTCATTTCATAAACAACTTCTCCAGAGATTCTCTTCCCTCAAATTTAGCATAAGTCGGGTTGCCGCCGGCGATGTATTGGGCATTTTACAAGCAAACAAAAGAGCCGGTTAGCTACAATCAGCTCTTTTGTTTTACTGGTATTCTTACAATTGCTTTTACTCTGTCAGTGGCAATCCCAGCGCTTTCTCCATTGGTTGAATGTTAGGTTTTCGTCCTCTGAAATCAAAGAACACTTTATTCAAATCTTCCGAATTGCCGCGCGACAATACCATATCTCTGAACCGCTGCCCGTTAGCTCTTGTCAATCCGCCGTGTTCTTCAAACCAGGAATACGCATCTTCCTCCAGCATTTTAGTCCATTGATAAGCATAATAACCGGCTGCATAGCCATTGCTCCAGATGTGAAGAAAATAAGAAGAGCGGTAACGAGGCGGCACCTGTGGAAGGTCGAGTTTGGTAATGTGAAGAGCCGCCGTTTCAAAGCTATCTGCATTTTGCACGGTTTCATCAGCCGGTAGCTGATGCCACTGCATATCCAGCGAAGCAGCGGCAATGGCTTCGGTAAGGGTGTAACCGTTGTTAAAAGAAGAAGCTTTTTTTATTTTATCAACTAAGCTCTGCGGAATGGTTTCTCCGGTTTGGTAATGAACCGCATAGTGCTTCAATACCGAAGGATACAGAGCCCAATGTTCGTTGAACTGAGAAGGAAACTCTACAAAATCGCGGGCGGTATTGGCGCCGGAAAGCGTAGGATATTCCTGGCTGGCAAACATGCCATGAAGTGCATGACCAAACTCGTGAAACATGGTGGTTACATCATCAAAAGAAATGAGAGCAGGCTTGCCGGGCGCGGGTTTGGTAAAATTGCAAACGTTGTACACCGCCGGTTTTGTGTTCAGCAAATAGGACTGGCCTACTAAGTTGCTCATCCATGCGCCACCTTGTTTGTTATCGCGTTTGAAATAATCGCAGTAAAACAGGGCCAGCGATTTGCCATCATTGTCAAACACTTCAAACACGCGCACGTCAGGCTGGTAAACAGGAATATCATGTCGTTCTTGAAAGGTTATCCCATACAGTTGATTGGCTGCGTAAAACACGCCATCCTGTAAAACTTTGTTGAGTTCAAAAAACGGCTTTACTTCGGCTTCACTTAAATTGTATTTTGCTTTGCGTACCTGCTCAGCATAATACTCCCAATCCCAGGGCTGCAAAACAAAACCGCCGTTTTGCTCGTCAATCACAGCTTGTATGTCGGCAGCTTCGCTTTTTGCTTTTGCCGTAACAGCGGGCACCAGTTTCGCCAGGAACTGATCTACAGCATCGGGCGTTTTGGCCATCTGGTCCTGCAGGTTCCAGGCAGCATACGAAGCGTAGCCCATCAGTTTTGCTTTCTGTGCCCGGATGGCTGCAATGCGCAGAATGGTTGTGCGCGTATCGTTCGAATCGTTGTGCTCTGCGCGGTTCCACGAAGCTGCAAAAATTTTCTCCCGCAATTCGCGGTTCGATAAAGATTGCAATACAGGTTGCTGCGTAGTGTTTTGTAAAGAAATCAGCCATTTGCCCGGCATGTTGTTGTCTTTTGCTTTCTGTGCAATCGCATCCTTTTCGCTTTGCGAAAGACCGGCAAGCTGCGCAGAATCGGCAACTGCAATGGCTCCGTTTTTGGCAGCACCCAGCAACTGATTGTTAAACTTAGCCGTTAGCGAGGCTTCTTCTTCATTCCATTTTTTTAAAGTCGCTTTATCCTGTTCCGACAGCCTGGCGCCAGCCAGCACAAACTGCTGATACACTACCTCTATCAAACGTTTCGACTCTGCATCTAAGTTTGGTTTTGCCCCATTTTTATATACCGTTTCTACGCGGTTGAATAGCTTTTTGTTCAGGTGAATGGCATCCTCGTGCGCTGCCAGTAAGGGAGCTATTTCTTCCTGTAGTTGTTGCAACGTATCGTTTGTGTTGGCGCCGGTTACGAGGTTGAACGCTCCATTTACCCTTGTCAGCAACTGCCCGCTTTTTTCCAGGGCTACCAATGTGTTTTCAAACGTCGCTGGCGCAGGGTTGTTAGCAATCGCTTCCACTTCTGCCAACTGTTGTTTCATGCCTTCTACAAACGCAGATTTATAATCGGCATCTGTTATCTTATCGAAAGGTGCTGTCTCGTAAGGCAGTGTGCTTTTCTCACTAAAAGGATTTGAAACCGGAAGTGCGCCGTTTTCTTTTTGTCCGATCGCAATGGAAGCAATCAAGCCAGAACACAATACAGCCATGATTTTTGTTTTCATCAGTTATTTAGATTCAGTGTTATCAAATTGAGTTACTTAACAAACATTCTTTCCAAACTGTCTTCACCAAATTCAGCATACGTAGGGTTGCCGCTGGGCGATGTGTTGGGCGTTTGGCAGGCAAACAATTGTTCAACTATCATCTGCATTTCTTCGTTGCTTAAGGGCTTGCCGGTTTTAATGGCTCCTTGCCTTGCGAGACATCGCATTACTTTTTCGCGGCGGCTTACTTTCATGTCGCTGCTAAAATGTTTAAACTGTTCCAACAGCAATTCAATCACTGCTTTTTCATTGCCTCCTTTCATATCGGCGGGTATGCCTTGTATGATAAATCCATCCTGACCAAACGGTTCAATTTCATAGCCAACCAATGATAGTTCCGGCAACAAATCTTCTAATAAAATGGCATCGGGTGTGGACAATTGCAAAGCCGATGGAAACAGGTTTTTTTGCGTTGCTGCTGGCTTGCCACCGATCGCTTCACTGTATCGTTCATACAAAATCCGTTCATGCGCCAATTGCTGATGAATGAGAAGCAAACCGCCGTTTTCAGTTGATGTAAGAATGTAAGTATTGTGCAGTTGCGCCAGCACTTTCACTTCATTCAAAAACGCTGAAACGTTTGGCAGCAAAGGCTCGTAGCTTATTGCTCGTTGCTCGTTACTATCTATCTCGTTTGTTTTTGCATAAAAATCTTTCCAGTGTTGGAGATTGCTCCTTTCATTCGCTTCAATAAAATGCGATTGATGTTTTTGCGTGAACGTGGAGAACAAATGGGTTGAAGAAGCCGTTTCTTTTTCCTTTTCTCCAAATGGCTGGTTGATGGCTTCCAATCCCTGAATGTCGGCATTCAAGGTAAAATCCAGTGATGGCGAAATGCTGAACTGCGCCAACGCATGTTTTACTGCCGACTGCACAAAAGCATACACAATTTTTTCGTCTTCAAACTTGATTTCCTGCTTGGTGGGATGAACGTTAATGTCAATTTGCGCAGCATCTAATTCAATAAACAAAACATACAATGGAAAGCTATCTTTTGGTAAAACATCTTCCAATGCGCTGCTTACTGCGTGATGCAAATAGGCGCTTTTGATAAAGCGATTGTTTACAAAAAAATACTGGTCGCCGCGTGTTTTTTTAGCTGCATCGGGTTTCCCGATAAAACCAAAAATGTTCATGTAATCGGTGGCTTCGCCAACACTTACCAACTTGGTTGCATATTGGCTTCCGAGTATTTGCACAACGCGTTGCTTGTGGTTTCCTGCTTCCAGATAAAAAACCTGCTGACCATTGCTCTGCAATGAAAAAAAGACAGCCGGAAATGCCATTGCCACTCGAATAAATTCTTCTGCCACATGTCGCAATTCCGAAGCATTGCTTTTTAAAAAATTGCGGCGCGCAGGTACATTGAAAAATAAATTTTTCATGCAAATATTGGATCCCACCGGGCAGGCGCAAGGCTGCTGTTTGGTAACGATGCTGTTTTCAATATCAATGGCTGTTCCCAGTTCATCTTCGGCGCGGCGTGTTCGAAGTTCAACCTGCGCTACGGCAGCAATAGAAGCCAACGCCTCACCACGAAAGCCCATGGTTGCAATGTGAAAGAGGTCTTCTATTTTTCGTATCTTGCTGGTAGCATGTCGCTCAAAGCTAAGCCTGGCGTCGGTTTCACTCATGCCCTTTCCATTGTCAATTACCTGGATTAAACTTTTGCCAGCTTCGTTTACAATCAATTGAATGTTGGTTGCGCCCGCATCTACTGCATTCTCCAGCAATTCTTTTACTGCACTTGACGGGCGCTGAATGACTTCTCCGGCGGCAATTTGATTGGCAATGTTATCGGGCAGCAGTTGAATGATATCAGCCACTTAAAAGAATTTAATTGATAAAAGTGTAAAACTAATTTTTATTTAAGGGAAAGATAAAATGTGTTAAATATTTTTGGGTCATCCAAGCAATCCAACGGGGCGAATAGAAGGCTTACCCGTTTCGGAATCCAATATCAAACTTTATTGAGAGGCTGTTCAAAATTCTGGGCAGCCTTTTTGTTTTTGCACCTTTTTTTAACCACAAAGACGCGAAGAAATAAAGTTACACGAAGTATTTTCTATTACTCTTTGTGAACCTTTGTATTATTACTGTCTTAGTGGTTCAAAGAAAGCAAATCGGGTTTGTATTTATCGGTTTTTACGGTAGCTTTTAATTCATGCAAGATATTGTACAATCCAAAGTTGGTGCGGTTTACATAAATAAAATGCTTTACACCACGCGCCTGCTTAAACTCAGGCATCTTCGCAATTTTATCGCCGTAATCGTACAAGCCATCAAAAAAATCATCCTTGCTAAAATCGAAACTTTCACTCGCATAAGGTTTTGCAAACAAGCCAACCATTTCTTTGTACCATTTATAATAAAACTCTATTTGTGAATGTGTATCGGTTGGCAGTATCATTTCTAACTTCCGAAAGGCCTCGATAGTTTTTTGTTTATCAGTCAACACATTGGCAGACACCAACGAAAAGAATGGATAATAAAAATCATCGGGTAATGTTTTGATACAGCCAAAGTCAATTACACCGAGCTTTTCGTCGGGCGTTATCAAGAAATTTCCGGGATGCGGATCTGCATGAACCCTGCGCAATTTGTGTTGCTGAAAATTATAAAAATCCCACAACGCCTGTCCTATTTTATTGCGCAGTTCCTGCGAAGGCTGTGTAGCCAAAAATTCTTTCAAATGCAAACCTTCAATCCAATCCATGGTGATGATGCGATGCCCAGAAAGCTGCGGATAATAATGCGGAAACACAACATTGGCAAGCTCTTTACAAGCTTCAGAAATTTCAATGGAGCGTTTTATTTCGAGTTCATAATCGGTTTCTTCCAGCAGGCGTTCTTCTACTTCTTTTACATACACCGTAAATTCTCTTTCGTTCATTCCCAACAGGCGGAACGCAATCGGCTTCACCATTTTAATGTCGGAAGAAATGCTATCGCCAACGCCGGGAAACTGAATTTTTACAGCTAACTTTTCCCCGTCTAATTCTGCCTGGTGAACCTGACCAATTGAAGCAGCGTGAGCCGCTGTTACATTGAACTTGTCAAAAATTTGTTCGGGTGTTTTGCCAAAGCTTTTGGTAAATGTGCGAACGATTAACGGACCTGAAAGCGGTGGCGCATTGTATTGCGATAATGAGAACTTATCAATGTATGCCTGCGGCAGCGTGTTTTTATCCATGCTTAGCATTTGCGCCACTTTCAGTGCGCTGCCTTTCAGTTCGCTTAGCGATTTATAAATGTCTTCTGCATTGTCTTCGTTCAGTTCATCCCTTGTCAATTCGGGGTTGAACAGCTTTTTAGAATAATGCTTTATATAATTGCCGCCGATCTGAATGCCTGTTTTTACAAACTTAGCCGAGCGTGCCACCTTGCTGGTTGGAATGCTTTCCTGTTCTTTCATAATTATTTCAAAACCGTTGTATTGATATGTAAATTGAACCACGAAGACAGAAAGTAAAGAAGTTTCACGAAGTATTATTTTATTTCTCTTTGTGAAACTTTTCCTCCTTTATGTCTTCGTGGTTCAAATCAATCTTTAAAACCTCATCTTCTCTGTAAAGCTCCGGTTGTTTCTCGCAAAAAATTTTCCATAATCAATGAGGTTGTCAAGTGTTGAACGTTCAAATAAATCGAACGTAAGATTGATGCCTCTTTCGATGGCTTCATCTGTTTTTTCAAAGCCTGTACTGTTATCATTCACCCAGAAATTCAGAATCACGCCGAACTGCACCCAAAGCGCATCTTTGTATCGTTTGGAAAAGAACTTACGATCTGCCAGTTCGCCTTTATTCAAGCCTTCGCGAATGGTAGCATCAGCAAAATTTTCAAAGATATTTTTGGCATCTGTAAGAACATCAGGCGTATGTAGTTTGAAAGTATTTTTATACCGGTTCAAACTAAAAATAATGAAGCTGCGCTTGCTTTTCAACAGTTCGATATAAGCATAAAAAAAAGCCAGTACTTTTTCGCGTGCCGAATAGCTTGCCCACACTTCCTGCCCTTCTATTTCGGCAATTGTTTTTGTTGTTAAATCGGCCCAAACAGCTTTTTCAATAGCAATAAAAGATGAATAAAACGCGTAAAATTCGGGTTCGGTAATGCCTATATTTTTTGCAAAGATGTACACCGATTTTGGTGGCTCGTTGTTGGTCAATACATAATCAATATAACCGTCCTGAATTTGCTGTGCAGTTGCCATAAAATATATTGTTGAAGTAGATAGTAAAGATACATTAGGAGCTTTGTTTTTGCTTGATGTGTGATGTTAAAACTAAAAGCAGTAAAGAGTTGTTTATTCAATTAAAAAATGGGCAAAACCAAACTTTACTCCCGACAATTCTTGTTTACTATTTTGTGTTCATCCGCCATTTTGTACAATTCTTCTATCTTGCCGTCCTTTGGCATTTCTATTGACTTGTACAAGAGCCCACGTCATCCTCTTTGTTTTACAGGAAGAAATGACAGTTTGGCTTTCTACATCATACGTTTATTAACATGAATAAAAATACATTTCAGTTTAGCAGCGATGAAGACGCTGAATTTCTACCCATCATCCCAATTAACGAAAACGATTTAGAACAGGATAAAGACCTTGTTGTTCCCGACATTCTTCCCTTGCTTCCCTTGCGCAATACCGTGCTGTTTCCCGGTGTTGTATTACCCATAACGGTAGGCAGAGACAAGAGTATTAAAGCCGTTCAGGATGCTTACAAAGCCGATAAGCTGGTAGGTGTTTTAGCACAAAAAGATTCTAACGTAGAAGAACCGAATATTGAAGACCTGGCAAAGATTGGAATTGTTGCTAAAATTGTGAAGCTTATAAAAATGCCTGATGGCGGCACCACGGTTATCATTCAGGGAAAAAGAAGATTTGAGTTGATAAGCATAGTGGAAGAAGAACCTTATTTTAAAGCCCGTATTCAATTATTAACAGAACAGGAAATACCGGATGAAAAAGACTTTGAGGCTTATATAAGCACAATAAAAGATCTGGCTACGCAAATCATCCAGTTATCGCCTAATATGCCTGCCGAAGCAGCCATCATTCTTCGTAATATTGAAAATGCTTCTTTTCTTATCAACTTCGTAAGCAGCAATCTGAACAGCGATTTGGTTGAAAAGCAAAGCCTGCTAGAGATTATGGAAGTAAGAAAGCAAGCTGAGAAACTGGTGGGCTTGCTGCAAAATGAACTTCAATTTGCCGAATTAAAAAACAAAGTAACTACTAAAACCCGCACTGAGATTGATAAGCAACAGCGCGAATATTTTTTGCAGCAGCAAATCAAAAGCATTAAAGAAGAATTGGGTGGCGAAGGCAACGACCGCGAAGTGGCCGAAATGAAAAAAAAGGCCGAAACCAAAAAGTGGCCTGATGCTGCGAAACAGGCTTTTAAAAACAATATCGCCAAGTTAGAGCGAATGCACCCAAGTACGCCGGATTATTCTATTGTGTACAATCATTTGGATTTGCTGCTCGATTTGCCCTGGGAAGAATATACTTACGACAACTACGATTTAGGACGCGCTGAGCAAGTATTGAATGATGACCACTACGGCATGAAAAAAATAAAAGAGCGCATTTTGGAATACTTAGCCGTACTAAAATTAAAGGGCGATTTTAAAAGCCCGATTCTTTGTTTTGTAGGTCCTCCGGGCATTGGCAAAACATCGCTTGGCAAAAGCATCGCTCACGCCTTGGGAAGAAAATATGTGCGCTTAAGCCTCGGTGGTCTGCATGATGAAAGTGAAATTCGCGGGCATCGCAAAACATACATTGGCGCGATGCCGGGACGAATTTTGCAAAATCTGCGCAAAGTAAAATCTTCTAACCCGGTAATGATTTTAGATGAGATTGATAAGATAGGAAATGATTTTCGCGGTGATCCTTCTTCAGCTTTGTTAGAGGTTCTCGACCCTGAACAGAACAACACTTTTTATGATAACTATCTTGAGTTAGAATACGATTTAAGCAAGGTTTTATTCATTGCAACGGCGAACGATCTGCAGAATATTCAGCCTGCCCTGCGCGACCGTTTGGAGATTATTAATTTGGGTGGCTATGCCGTGGAAGAGAAAATAGAAATTGCAAAACGACATTTAGTGCCAAAACAAAAAGAAGCGCATGGATTGAATAAAGTAAGTCTTAGGATCGGCGATAAAGTGTTGGAAAAAATAATTGAAAGTTATACGCGCGAAAGCGGTGTCCGTGAGTTAGACAGGCAATTGGCAAAACTGATGCGCAACCAGGCAAGAGATTATGCCACGACAAGCAAAGTGAAATCGCCTTTAACCGTACAAGATGTGGAAGATATTTTAGGTACGCAGCGTTACAGCAACGAAATTTACAAAACCGCAAACATGGCTGGCGTTGCTGTAGGTTTAGCGTGGACGTATGTAGGCGGTGATATTCTATTTATTGAAACTGCCCTGAGCGATGGCAAAGGCGAACTGAAGCTTACCGGAAACTTGGGCAATGTGATGAAAGAAAGCGCCACTACGGCTTACAGCTATCTGCAGGCAAATGCAAAGAAGTACAACATTGACGGTGATTTGTTTAACAAAAAAAACATTCACATTCATATCCCTGAAGGTGCAACGCCAAAGGATGGACCGAGTGCAGGTATTACCATGCTTACCTCGCTGGCTTCGGCATTTACGGGCAAAAAAATAAAGTCGTATTTAGCTATGACCGGAGAAATTACCTTACGCGGACAAGTGCTTCCCGTTGGTGGCATTAAAGAAAAAGTATTGGCTGCCAAACGTGCCGGCATCCGCGACATTGTGATGTGTTATCTGAACGAAAAAGATGTAAATGAGATTGACAGCGAGTTTATCAAAGGCGTCAATTTCCATTATGTAAAAACGATGCAGCAAGTGCTTGACATCGCAATAGCTTAGGCTATTTTTAATGGTTAATTGAGGAGCGGAGAATAGTCAATATTGAGCAAAAACAAAATTAGTAAGTGAGTTCAAAAATCCAAATCAATTAGTGAACTGTTATTATTGATTGTATTCCTCATATTACATCTTCCATATTTTCAATTAACCATAATCAATCTAAAATAATAAAGCCCGTCTTGAAAAAGACAGGCTTAAAAAATAAAGCAGTAATAATTGTGGTTGCGGTTCTTAGTATAAAACAAAAAAGAATCACATGAAAAAGGACACAACCAATAGCCAAGCCGAATGCCAAAAGAAAAGGGATTGTAAATGAACGCTTTAGAAGGAGGAAGCGTTTGATTCCGTTTCAAAAAGGGAAACATTGTTTTTAAAAAAGGAATGAGTACGAGCGTTGATAGAACACCGATGACACGGATTTCAGCACGGATGAAAAGGATTGAATATTATTATAAAAACAAACTTCATTCATTTATATCTCACAAATTTCAAACATCACATCAATCCCAGTTCAGACAATCCAAAAAACCAGGGCACGCAGTCCCTGTCATCCATGTTCCATTCTACCGCATCAAATACATCTTTCCATACCCTTTATTAAAATATTGCGAGGTATTTACATTGTTGCCATTGGCATCAATAATATTAAATTTATCCAGCCATTTGCCATCCAGATTGGTAAGCACGCGATACAGGTAAACGCCATTGCCCAACTTCTGTCCATACTGGTCGGTGCCATCCCATTTATACGACGTGATATTTCTTCCGATATGAATGTCACTCAACTCTTCTTTCGTAATTTCTTTTACAATTTTTCCGGTGATGGTGAGTATCTGTATGCGTATGTTTTGCGGCACCTGGCTTCCCGTGACTGTGAACACAAATGCAGTTGATGTGGTAAACGGATTGGGATAATTGAACATGTCGGAAATCATCGGTTTGTTAATTACCTGGAAGCTCACGCTGTATTGTGTGTTGCCTGCTGTGTTGCCATTTCTATCTTTGCCGCTAACAATTAATTTATACTGCCCATCGGTTTGTAAATAGGGCAAAAACTCAACTGAAGCCACGTTGTTAGCACCTGTGGTTGCCGGTGTAAACCGAAGCGTATCATTGTTGAAATTATAGCGGTGCAACGAGCCATCAGGATATTGAAGCTGAACACTAATCAATGATGTATCATTCAACAACAAGAACTTCGATTCATCAGTGAGCTTAGCAATGATATAAGGCTTTGCCGAAACAATATCGTTGTTCAAAATATGCACCCCATCAAATGTTACATCTAACAACGGATTGTAAGTATCCGAACTTACCGTAACGCCTTTGTAAAAGAAGTTGTTGATGTGAGTTTGCTCGGGTTGCGCCCCGTTTGGATTGACGTCTAAATAAAATGTGTTACTACCACTGATTTGTTTTGAATCTATCGTGAAATAAATGGTTGCTGTATCACCCGGCGCCAGCTTTTTTAATGGGGCCGGATTTACCGGAATATTGGTGGGAACGTTATTTTTGTTGTACAGGATGGCAGCTACTTTTATACTATCAGAGAACGAAACATCACTCACATTTTTAAACCCGATTTTTCCCTTCATCACTTCGCCTACCGATAATGAATCTTTGTAAGCATAAGCCACGTTGGCACTCAGCCCGCCTTCCGGCACAGGATCGTACAACACGCGCCAGTACTGCAATTGGTAAGGTGTGTAATGAAGGCTATCGGCATTGCGCATTTGCAATTGGATGGATGGGTATTGAGTTGCACTTACGCTACTGATGTCAAAATCCTGCTGTGAAGAACTCAGCGTGAACAAGGTTTGTTTTTGCCCACTTATTCCAACGCCAATCACATCAACTGTAGCTTTATCACCGGCAGAATTGTCAATGCTTTTGCCTCTCCATTTTACCGAATGCCACCCTTTTGCCGGACCAAAAATGGGTGAAGTAATAAAACCCAAACTATCCGGCGAAGCCACATTTCTATTCACCACAATACGGTCGGCTAATCCCTGGCTGAACACTTGTGTTGCAGTAAATGACGGTGTATTTTTTTGATAAATTAGTGCCCATATTCTTGGGTAAGAAAATGAATCAATATGGGTGAAACCCGATGATACCAACCTATCATACCAACTGTTGCCAACGCCATATACCTGTTCATCATTTTTATAAGCCGCTGCAAACGGAGCCTGGTTATAATCGCCATTCACTGGGTTTAAAATGATGCGCGCCGTTACTATTAATCCCGAAGGAATCCAATCCATAAAGTCGCGCATTTTGCGGCGGCTTGTTGTATCCAAATAACTAAATTCAAAATTGTAGTTTGTACCCTGATGTTGACAGTTCGGTACCTGCGCACTTCCCAAAAAGCCGCCATGAGCGCCGCCTGCATCAACGATAGAAGGAACCGTTTGGTTGATGTATGGCTTCAGTGTTACCGGATCGAACAAATTATAAATGATAGAAGAACCTAAACAAGCGCTTTGTGTAATGATGTTTTCATTCACGCGAATTTCAAAATCGCCATCCAACGTACCGCTGATGGAATAAACCGAATTAGTGATTTGCAAAGAGGATAGCCGGTTGATAAAATTCCACACACGGCTGTTGCTGTCAAGATAAATGCGGCTCGTGCTATCAGCCAGATGCTGATACAAATGCGATTGGTTGTAACCAAATGATGAATTATGGATAAAAACAAACGATGCGCTATTCCAGCGATACACATCATTGGCTGCAGGCACCGGCGCAACACGCCAGTAATACACGGTGCTATCGGTAAACGAAATGCCCGGATCAAACTCTACCAAACCACCGAGTGAGGCTATTGTTTTTGATGTTTTGAAAGAAGAATTGAACAGGGCTGTGGTGTCTATCTCCATTACATATTGCCGTGATGGCAATGTAGGATCTGCAGTGGATGCCGCGAGCTTGATGCCCGTTTTGTTTACAATGGAATAATTGTAAGGATACACCGGTGTCAGCGCATCTTCATAAATTAAAAAAGACTTGCTGGCGGTATTGTTGGTTTTGCTCAATTCATCGTATTGATTCAAATAATCTATCGTTGCAATGATGGTGTTCTGACCTTTGTCTTTTGAAGCTACCACTGGTAATGAGAGCGAAACAGAATCGAGAAAACGAACCGAATGAATTTCATTCGATAATACCGTTTCTATTGTGCCATCAGGATGCTGGCGCTTGATGCTGATAGAAACCGAATCGCCGGCGGCTTTGCCGATGTTATAAAAATAAACCTTAACATTGAACGAACTGTTGGCAACCGAAACCACGGTTGGGTTGATGATAATCTGCGGTTCTTCCACAGCAAAATCGGGCTTTGCAAACGCATTGATTTTGATGGCCGGATCGCCATGCAACACCACCTGTTCGGCATGAAGATAACGGGTTGAAGAATCAAAAGAGCCATAGGTTTGCGCGAGCAAAGCCTGGGTACCACTTGCCATACTCACCGCAACATTTTTATTATAGCCTGTACTGGAAAACGTTTGATAAAAACCACTGTTGTAAGTATCCAAATAATCGCCCACGCCAAAGTTGGTACTGCCCAAGAGTGCAATGGCTCCTCGTTCCGGCGCCAGCACATATTTTTCGGCGATAGAACTTAATACGGTAAAACGGGTGGTATCGTACTCAAAAAAATCACCTGCATCGCAACCGCTTGCCACAAAAAAAGGATACTTGCTTTGATTATTATATGAAGCAGGATCATTCAAATTATAATTCAATGTTGTGGACGATGAATGTCCGAAATAATTGATGATGCTTACACCGTTGTTAATGAGTTGCGTTAACGCCGCATCGGTTATGGGCGTAGCTTCGCCCGTAGTGCTTTTATTAAAACTATGCACATCACCGCCAAACAAAGTGTCTTTTAAAATTGCAGCATATTTGTTCAGGTAATAACTCAATTGCCCGTCTTCTGCCGTGGTGTTGGCGCCGGTTACATTTACCACCGTTTTCATCCAGGCTTTGTTTTCTATCGTTTGTGTGGTGTTGGCTTGCTGCTGTTCGTACTCTTTTATTTTTTGCAGATAATCTTTTACCTCACTTCCTTTTATAACCGATAACCGTCCAATGGGCGTGGTAGGAATCGGATCGAATGTAGCAGATGACAACAACACATCAGAGGCAGGCCAACCAAACGTAGGCACTAAGTTCAACTGCGTGGCAAGCGGTGAAGATTCGTTGTAACGATAGGTATCATACTCTGTTCCTCTGCCAATGATAAAAACAAACTTTGGTTTTGCCGGAAAAACAGTTCGGGCATATTGCAAAAAGTTTTTGATGCCCAACGGATGTTTTTTAATGCCCCAGGCAAACTGGTCAATCAGTTCATCAGCATCATAAATTTTTGCGTTGTAACCACCGCCTGCTGCACTGGCGCGATACTGCCGGTATTGCTCAACGGGATTATCGCCCACCATTAAAATTTGATTTGAAATAATGAGATAATCGCCCGCATTAGCCGTTCCATAATTAATAAAATTCTTTGTAGTAAAAGAAGTTAACTGCGTAATGTTCGACGCATCTTCACTTACCAAAACCAACGAACGATTAACATTGCTACCTACCAAAGCAAACTTCAAAACGCCTGCCGTTGCTGTGTTGGCAGTGTATCTCGCATTGTTGGTTATATCATACAAAACCGGCGTACTGCCATTGCTGTTGAAGTTGGTGATTTGTAAATAATTGCCGTTGGCATTGGCGGGCAAGGTAAAAGCAAACGTTGCTGCGCCGCCCATGTTGAACGAATGCGGATAAGTAAGATGAACCATTCCAGCGACGAGATAATCGTACTGGCTGTTATCGCTGCTTTGGTTGGCAACGGCAATGTTTGCGGCATTAGAACTGAATAACGATAACGGAATATTGCCTGATGTAAATGTACCTGCATTGTAATTGGGCAACGATTGATTAATGTAAGAAACATTATTTATACTCACCACCAATTTGCGGTTAGCGCCACCTGCGGCATTACCTGCTGCTGTAACAGACAACGTGGCTACAGGTCCGCCTGTTGCCACATTCAAATTGTTCATCGTTACGGTTTGCGATTGGTTATCGGTAATGTCGTTCGAGCTCCAAAACTCACCTACATCATAAGTGGATGAATAAATATTCTCACCATAATTAAAGCCAATCCCACGGTTTATTTTTTGCCTGAAATCAGCCTTATAGGTGTATAAAAAATAAGGCTCGGCGAGCAGCGTATTGTTTTGAACATTGTTGGCAACATCAGCAAAACGGAGGTTGTTTCCGGCACTATTTACGGTTAAAAAATATGCTGATGTATCGGTGCTGAAACTGTAAGTTGTGTTGAGATGATTTGTTACATTTTTATACAACTTATCATCTAACGAGCCATCATTCGTTTGCCCATAAAACTCAAGGTAACCACCGGCTGGTAACACACCCGATGCAACAGAGGTGTACAAAGCCACTTGTTGCCCGTTGCGCCACAATTGAAACTGCTCGGCAGGCATATTGCTCAAACCTAAGCCAGATAAGGTTTGCGCGCTGATACGGCACAAACCCGTTTGTCCTACTTTGCATTTGTAATACGTTTTCGAGTAGTCAATCCACTCGTTGTTGTATTGCGCATGAGCAGCAGCAACACAACTCAGAAAACACATAAGCAGTAGCCATCTTCTCATCTTCAATTTTGTTTTGCTTTTGGAAATGCAGGTATTTTTATGCAAGCAATTTCTTCGTCATTCCGTCCCCACTGTACTGTGAGGGACCCTCAACACGATGTTACACCTTTATGTTCTATCGAGGGCTTTGTGCGGAATCTGCTCTTACAATTTTCAACCTATTACAATGTTGTAAACAACTTCCATTCATTGCAGCATCTTCACCATTCAATCATCAGACCT
Source organism: Ilyomonas sp. (assembly GCA_965277535.1). GTDB lineage: Bacteria > Bacteroidota > Bacteroidia > Chitinophagales > Chitinophagaceae > Ilyomonas. The sequence continues at coordinate 1,669,748 of OZ255825.1, forward strand.
GCCTGTCGGCAGACAGGTTCCGCACAAAGCCCTCGTGAAAATGATTTATGACGAGTGCGTATTGAGAGCAATTGCGGAATGACGTTCTCTTCTCATTCGGGCTTCCGGACTTTCAGTCTTCTTACTCATAACTTTCCTCTTACCTCTCCTTTTTCACCAAATCTACCTTCAACGAAAAAATATGCGTGTACAACGGATTGCTTTGATTGGCAAGATTGGTAAACGCATAATCAATGGTTACATTGCCAACATGAAAACCCGCACCAATGCTGGGCTGGTAAATCCAAACCTTTTTTTGATTCAGCGTATCGCCATCCTTCAACGCCTGCTGAAAATTGGAAATGCCAGCCCTGATAAATACCAGATTGTGAATGTTGGCTTCTACTCCCACTTTCGGGTCAATACTAATGGGATTTGAGCTGATTACTGTATTGCGTTTGCCATCAAAGGTCATATCAAAATTTGCCTCTGCCAGTAAATGAAACTTATCATTGAACTCAAAATTATAAGCGCCGCCCAACACCAACCGCGGTGCAGTTAATTCGGTAGATTTTACCGGAATGTCGTTATCCGTTAAATACAACACTTGTTTTTCTTCGTCCGTAAAACTAAACTTCCATGCATTGAACGTAGTGGTAACATCGCGTGCGGCTACGCCCAATCGCCAGTTGCCAACATGATACATCACACCGGCATCAAAACCAAAACCTACCGCATTGGCAAACGAGCCGACCTTCCGATAAATGATTTTAGCGTTGCCACCAAAGCTTAGCTTTCTGTCATCCTCATCAATAACAGATTGCGCATACGATAACAGAAAAGCATAATCGGCAGAAGAAAACGTAGTGATGTTGTTGTAATTTAAACTGCCATCGGGCTGCACCAAAAACAAAGTGTTGGGTATATCATCAACACCAAACCGAATGGCTGAGAAGCCCAGTGTGCGTGGCTTTTCGCCGCTGATGGGAAATGCAGCCGAAATAAAATCGTACTTGCCGATGCCTGAAAAATATTCAGCGTGCATTGCCGAAACCGTTGGATGATCGGTAACGTTGGTAAGCCCTGCAGGGTTCCAGTAACCGGCATACGCATCTGACGCAGTAGCTACCGATGTGCTTCCCATTCCCAAACCACGCGCACCGGCGCCGATATTTAAAAATTCGTTGGAATAAACACGGAATTGCGCAGCCGCACGCCCGGCAAACAAGCAGCCACACAGCATCAGAAGCAGCCATTGGTTTCTCATATCGAACAATTACAACGAAGATAAGCGTTGCTTATTTTGAGAGGTTTGTTTTTGCAGGAAAATTACTTGCGGAGTTTGAACCACAAAGGCACGGAGAACACAAAGAAGCACGAAGAGTGACAAAAGAAACCTTGGTGTAACCCTGCCTACCGGCAGGCAGGTTCTTCACTCCGAGCCTTGGTGGTTCAAAAAACGTCTTGCTTTTATTATCCCTTAAACGTATAATACGAATTGGCCTGCGCCAAACAGGTAACCACCACATCGTTAATGCAAACATGCTGCGGCAAAGTGGCGCAATAGTAAACCACATTGGCAACGTCTTCGGCTTGTAAAGGTTGATAGCCTTCGTAAACGGCAGCGGCTTTCTTATCGTCGCCCTTAAACCGCACGTTACTAAACTCGGTGTCAGCCGCACCGGGATGCACTGCCGTTACTTTTATTTTGTGAGGCAATAAATCAATGCGCTGCGCTTTGCTGATGGCTTCTACCGCCGATTTCGTAGCACAATAAACATTACCGTTCTGATACACTTCTTTCGCTGCCGTTGAACCAATGTTGATGATGTGTCCTCCTTTTTGTTTTACCATAAAAGGAAGCACGGCTTTCGATACATACAATAAGCCTTTTACGTTGGTGTTGATCATCGTTTCCCAATCATCGAGCGAGGCTTCATCAAACGGTTCTCTGCCTAAAGCCAAACCCGCATTGTTTACCAATAAATCAATGTTTTTCCATTCATCAGGCAATTTTTCTATGGTTGAAAAAACGGCTTCCTTGTTTTGAACGTCAAATACTAATGGCAGCACTTTTACGCCGTGCTGTTCGGTGAGTTGTTTGTATAAATCCTGCAAGCGGTCGGCTCTTCTGCCGGTGATAATACAATTCCATTTTTGCGAAGCAAATGTTTGGGCAATGGCTTCTCCAAAACCTGAAGTAGCACCGGTAATGAATATTATCATAGGTTGTGTGTAAGTATTAAAAAGGTAAAAATAAGATGGAAAAGTTTGGTTTTATAGGCCTCGGCTTGTTATTACTCAATACTCAATTGTTAGGTTCTAAAAAGAATGCATTCGGTATTATTGCGTGTGATAATTGGCACTTTATTTATTTCGTGTATAGTTTTTAGTGCGCGCACTTTCTGGTTGGAGATAATGAAGTAAGAGAGTTGGTCATCTTACCGCTTGTCTCTTACAAAAGGCGATGTCGTGATTTAAAAGTTTTAATAATTAAGTGTAAACACATTGTCATGTTTTGCAGAACAGATAACGGAATCTGAAAAGTCTTTATACTGCCCAATGCCGTAATATTTTGTCCAATGAAATTGTGTATAAATAAATGCTGCTGTTTCTACTTGAAAAGTAGTGTCAGCCGTTGGTTCACCCACAAATAGTCCCACAGAGCCATAAGGACTGAAATAATATCCAAACTGAAAATAAATAAGACTATCGGGTTGATTTTTAATAAGCCTGACTGTGAGATTCGCTTTTGGAAATGCAGTTAGATTCATGTTTAAGGTATCAGGGTATATCGAGAAAGATATGCAAAGTCGCCGGTTTGAATATAATTTGATGGCAAGGATGCAGCAAGTGATAAATAACTGTCATTAAATCTATTCTTGTCTACAGTTGCAGTGAAATTAAAATAACCATCTTTGTTTGTTTTGCTTTCTGTTATTTTCTCATTATCATTAAAAAGACCGAAACCTCCTCTCTCATTCCATATTAACTGCACCGGCACATTTGCAACACCTTTACCCGTTGCAGTATCAGTTATAAGTCCTGAAAAGTGAATATTGGCACAATTGCCGTAACAGTCAACTTCTTTTTTGCATGAATAAAAAAGTATCATTATCACAATGAGAAATAGCCATCTGTGCATAATTTGTCATTTTGTATTTATCGTGTAGTTGATGGCGAGTCAATTAAAGTTGAGGCCATCTTTACTTTTGTAAAATTCAAACGAAAAAAACAAAACATGATTGACAAAAGTCAAATTCCTTTCTGCCTTTGTAAGTAAGCACTAATAAAGGTTAATTCAAATTGGTTATTACAAATTTTGAAATCAGAAGTCTATAATCATATTATACTCTCACATAAATTTTTCTTTTGTTCAGCCAATAACCAACGCTCCAGCAAAGGAGCATGTAACAAACAGCTTGCAAAAATGAACCAATGTAAGGTGTAAAATAAGTAAAGAAGTGCTGGAATAACCAACCATATAAAGAAACATGCGGTTGCGGTTGTATCATGTACATCACGGTTACCAACAGTTCAGACAACAGATAAATGAACAGCGGATTTCTGCCAAATACCTGAAAAAAGTGAGTGCCTTTCTGAACGCCGCGGAAGTCAACAAAGTAAATGATAAAGGACAAAATCATGCAATCCAAAGCCACAGTGTGAAGCACAAATGGACTTGTCCATAGCTTTTTATTGATAGGAAAAACATAGTTCCAAAAATGTGCAATTACAAGCAAAACAAAACCTGCCAGCAGCAGTTGGGTTACCCCTTCGTATGTATTGCCTTTGCGGCGAATGAATTGCCCCACCACATAGCCAGCCACTATATTCCCGATGGAAGGAAAAGTGCTAAGCAAACCTTCGGGATCAAACGGAAAACCCTCGCCCGTATACAAATGGTTGGTGCCAACAAGCCAGGTATCTAATTTTAAAACGGCGTTGTTATGAATGCTGAAGGGGTCACCGGCATCGCCAAAATAAAACATCACAATCCAGTACAAAACCAAAACGACACAAGTGATGATGACTGTAGTTCGGGTTTTGAAAAAATACAACATCAGCGAAGCAAAACCATACGCCAATGCAATGCGCTGCAACACGCCAAACACGCGGGTATGAGAAAAAGGATTCAATACCCAATGACCCGTTGCATCGGCATGAAAAAACGGAAACCAGTACATTAAAAAGCCGAGTAAAAAAATAAGAATGGTACGCTTGAAAATCTTACCCAGCACATATCCGGTTGATTTATCCTGCCATTTTACCATTACAAAGCTCATGGCATTGCCAACTGCAAACATAAAGGAAGGAAATACCAGATCGGTAGGTGTAAAGCCATTCCAGGCGGCATGTTGCAAAGGCGCAAATGTGGTAGCACCATTGCCGGCTGTGTTCACAATAATCATGAAGCAAATGGTAAGACCACGAAACACATCAAGCGCAATAAAACGTTGTTGAGAAGCAGTCGTAGTAGCGGCAGCCATAGTTAGTAAATTGAAGAACCAAAATAAAGCAAAGATTTTTGAACCACAGAGACACTGAAGCCACAAAGTTTCACAAAGTATAATAAAAGAAAACATTGTGCTGCTCTGTGGCTTCTGTGCCTCTGTGGTTCAAACATCAAAAACAATACTTATTCTCTTCAATCATTTTATCAGCAATGCGTCGTCTTGCGTCTTTGGTGTTGAAGGGTTCCACTTTGGTAAAGCGTTTCAAGCCAATGTGCATCATGCGCAGTTCATCGCCTTCGGCAAAACTGTTGATGGCATCTTTTCCCGCTTTGCTGATACGTTCGGCTGCATCGTATAAAAATGTATGAACAATGTCTGCCTGCAACGATACCACTTCTTCACCTCTTGTCTCGGCGAGCTTCATCAGCCGCAGCAAAGCACTTTCTGCTATGTAGGTTTCAATGGTCATATCGGCAATATTCATCAATACTTCCTGCTCTTTGTCTAACTTCATCATCAGCTTTTGCACGGCAGCACCGGCAACTAATAAAATGGCTTTTTTAAAGTTGGCGATGTTCTTTTTTTCTTTACTAAAAGGCGTTTCATCTTCACTACTAAAATCAGGAATGCTCATCAGTTCTTTCGATACGTTGGTAGCCGCAGTAAGCAAATCAAGCTTGCCTTTCATGGCACGTTTTAAAGTCATGTCAACAATCAGCAAACGGTTGATTTCATTGGTGCCTTCAAAGATGCGGTTGATGCGGCTATCGCGGTAAGCGCGGCTCACAATGTACTCTGCACTAAATCCGTTACCACCATGAATTTGTACGCCTTCATCTACACAAAAATCAAGCGATTCGGAACCGAACACTTTTAAAATGGCGCATTCAATAGCATACTCTTCTGCAGCACCCAGCAAGGCTTTGCCAAAAGGCATTCCTTCTTTTATCAGTTCCTGTTCTTTATCATCAATCCATTTGGCTGCGCGATACACACCCGATTGAGACACCCAGCTTAGAATGGCCATCTCTGCCAGCTTGTGTTTAATGGCACCAAAGCGTGAAATTGAAATTTTAAACTGCTCGCGAGCTTTGGCATATTGTACCGACATTGTTGTTGTGTTTTGTGCAGCTCCCATAACGCCAGCACCCAGCTTTAAACGACCAATGTTCAAAATGTTGAAAGCGATAATATGACCTCGGCCAATTTCGCCCAGCACATTTTCAACCGGCACTTTGCAATCCTGAAAATACAGTTGCACCGTTGACGAACCTTTAATGCCCATCTTGTGTTCTTCAGGTCCGTTGGTAAAGCCTTCGTAGCCACGCTCAACAATAAACGCCGTGAATTTATCGCCATCAATTTTGGCAAAAACAACAAATACATCGGCAAAGCCACCGTTGGTTATCCAACATTTTTGTCCGTTTAAAATATAATGTTTACCATCATCACTCAGCTTCGCTGTTGTTTTTGCACCCAATGCATCGCTGCCGCTGTTGGGTTCGGTAAGCGCGTAAGCACCTATCATTTCGCCGGTGGCAAGTTTGGTTACATACTTTTGTTTTTGCTCTTCGGTGCCGAAGTACAAAATAGGCAAAGTGCCAATGCCGGTGTGCGCCGAAAAAGCAACGCTAAAAGAAAAACCACCGCCAAGGGCTTCATTTACAAGGGTTGCGGTAACAAAGTCTTTTCCAAGCCCGCCGTACTCTTCCGGTATTGAAATAGCGAGCAAACCTTGCTCGCCGGCTTTCTCTAAAATGCTTCGCATTAAGCCGGGTTCCATGTCATCAATCCGTTCAATCGCCGGAAATATTTCGGCAGATATAAACTGCGTACACATGTCTTTTATCATCAATTGCTCTTCGGTAAAATCTTCAGCAATAAAAGTTTCAAAAGGTTGTGATTCTTTCAGCAACCATTCGGCTCCTTTAATGGATTGAGCTTGTTCGATTTCAGTATTCATGCTGCTATTTTATTTTTGATAAAAAGAATAGGGTTTGTTTTTACCTAAAAAATGATGAGTAAAATAAGCGCAAAAACAAACGTTAGTTTTCAAAGATAAAGTTCTCTTCATTTAAAAAATTCAATCCTATAATTTTAATAAATCCTTACTGTTTATCTGTTTGAAAATTGTTATCGTATTCCGCAAGACTTGTCCCATTCATTCATTCAACCGTCCAAACTATACTTATGTTTTCCAACAACATCCATTGCAGGAAGAGTTTGGTTTTGCCCCATTTTTGAACAAAATCAACAGTTATCTTTTCGCTTTCCATATCAATGTTTGTGATGACTATGTTTTGTTTGAAATCAATTTTGCCCCTGCCCCACCATTTGTAAACGGCTTCTTTTGCGCACCAGCATAATGTGTAAAATTGATCGTGCAAAAACAAAGATTCATGTGTTGCTTTAAATCCGTTGCAGTATGCCTGTTCTTCTTCGCTTAAAAATTTATTTTTTACTCTTTTGGTTTTATCGGAAAAAAGCTCAACGTCAATCCCACAGGCATTTTCAGAGCTAATAATAACAGCTGCATAATCGCCGCAATGCGAAATAGAAAACTGGTATTGGTTAGATGACAAATACGGTTTTCCTCTTTCATTTATCAGCAAATCATCGTAAGGAAAATGGGGAATCAAAACCGATAACAGATATCTTCCCGCCAAATGTTGCAACCGTTTGTGCGGATGATGAATGATTTGTTGCAAGTTTATTTTCTTTGTAAAAAAATCTTCCTCTTCTTCTATCTTCCACAGAGCCAGTTGTGTGGTGCTATTGATATGTTTTTGAAAGAGAAGCGCCAAAAGAATTTACTGTTTGATTTGCAGATTTACCATTTTTTTGCAGAAACAGAGCCACATGATTTTATCAGACCTGCGCATACTGGAAGAAATGCAAAAAGGCACCATAAAAGTTGAACCTTACGACCGCGAATGCCTTGGCAGCAACAGCTACGATGTGCATCTGGGCAAGTGGCTGGCAACTTATCGCGAACATATCTTAGATGCGAAAAAGCACAACGAAATTGAATATTTTGAAATACCGGAAGAAGGCTTTGTTTTGTATCCGCACATTTTTTATCTGGGTTCAACCATGGAATATACGGAAACGATGGAGCATGTACCTTTTCTTGAAGGCAAATCTTCTACAGGTCGCCTGGGTATTGACATTCATGCCACCGCAGGCAAAGGAGATGTTGGTTTTTGCGGTTACTGGACGCTTGAAATTTCGGTAAAACAGCCCGTTCGCATTTACAAGGAAATGCCTGTTGGCCAGTTGATTTATTTTCCGGTTGATGGTGAAATTGAAGTAAAATACAACGAAAAAAAATCGGCAAAATACAGCCAGCAAATGGGCAAACCTGTTGAAAGCATGATGTGGAAAAACAAGTTTTAATTTAGTCTTTCTTTTTTCTTTTCTTCATCATTTTCCTCCGCATCTTCAATAGAGTGCGAGGCTTGTATATCTTTTTCGAGCTTTGCTTTTTCTGAAAGAATGCCATAAAATTTTTTAAGCGTTTCTAATTCCTGCCCGGTTAAATCTTCAGAAGAAATCAAACGATTGCTGGCACCTTTTGCCGAAGCAATCAGTTCATTCAACTTTAAATGCAAAGCCGTCATGTCTTTATTTGCCGATTGCTGAATCACAAATACCATTAAAAAAGTAATAATGGTTGTGCCCGTATTGATAACCAGTTGCCAGTTTTCGGAATAATGAAAAATAGGGCCTGTAGCTCCCCAAATTAACACCGCTGCAAACGCAATAATAAAAGCTGCGGGGCTACCGCTGATTTTCGTAATTTTTGTACTAAACTTTTCAAACCAACAGGCAAAGGCACTTTGTTTTGATTCCATAATGTTTATTTGATGAATAAATAACTAACATACTGCAAATTGCATATAATAACGAAACTGTTTATCAATAATGTATAAATATTTACGAACACTTTTCTTTTTGTTAGATGCCGAGCGTGCGCATTACACGGCTATGAACGGGTTGAAGTTTTTACCCGGTGCAAATATTATTGCAAAGCAATGGTTTGGCTACAAAAATTCATTGTTACAAAAAACGGTGTTTGGACTTTCTTTTCAAAATTCGGTCGGCTTGGGTGCGGGCTTTGATAAAAATGCAATGTACCTGAAAGAGCTGTCCCTATTGGGCTTTGGCTTTATTGAGGTAGGAACCGTAACGCCATTGCCACAGCCCGGAAATGAAAAACCAAGGTTGTTTCGTTTGCCAAAAGACAAAGCTTTAATCAATCGAATGGGTTTTAATAATGATGGTGCGGAAGCTGTAAAAAAACGATTGATAGAATGGAAGTCCTCACAATTTAAAACTCAAAATTCGCAGCTTATCGTTGGTTGTAATATCGGCAAAAACAAAATCACTGCTAATGAAGATGCTTTTAAAGATTACAATATTTGCTTTACTAAATTAAACGAATGCGCCGATTATTTTGTGGTGAATGTAAGCAGCCCCAACACGCCCGGTTTGCGTGCTTTGCAGGATAAAGATGCGCTGTATAAAATACTTTCGGAATTGCAAAATATCAATTGGGGCTTGAAAGAAAAAAAGCCCTTGTTGCTAAAGATTGCACCCGACCTCACACAACCGCAATTGAACGATATTATTGCACTGGTTGAGGAAACAAAATTAGATGGTATTGTAGCTACCAACACTACTATCAGCCGTGAAGGTTTGCGCACATCCCAGCAATTAATCAGCAACATTGGTGCGGGCGGATTAAGTGGCAAGCCATTGCAAAAACGCTCAACCGAAGTGGTTTTGTTTTTGCACAAAAATCTTCCTTCCACCATTCCCATCATTGCAAGTGGTGGCATTTTTAATGGAAAAGATGCAAAAGAAAAATTAGATGCCGGAGCCGCACTGGTGCAAGTGTGGACAGGCTTTATTTATGAAGGACCATCTATCGTAAAAAACATTTGCCGGTATCTTGTGAAAGATAAATAAGACGCCTTTGTAAAGCCAATATATTTGCCAAAAACAAACATCCCTCATGCACGATTTGTTCTCCGCCGAAAGCATCGTTTCGTTTTTTGTTTTGGTGATTTTGGAAATTGTTCTGGGCATTGACAATGTGATTTTCGTAAGCATCATCATCGGTCGTGTAGAAAAATCAATGCAAAGAAGAGCGCGTATTATCTGGATGATTGCAGGCATGATTGTTCGTTCCTTATTATTGTTAGCATTGAGTTGGTTGCTGGCCCAGAAAGGCAAGTACATCATTCCCGAAAGCTGGTTTGGCAAAGGGTTCGACCTTGCCAGTCTTGTGATGATTGGCGGCGGTTTGTTCCTCATTTATAAAACAGTAATCGAAATTCATCACAAGCTCGAAGGCAAAGATGAACATGCCGAAGGCGCAGAAAAGCAACTCCATTTTGGTAATGCTGTGGTGCAAATTATTTTAATTGATACCGTATTTAGTTTTGATAGTATTATCACCGCTGGCGGCACGGCAAAGCATGTTGAAATTATGATTGCTGCCGTTATCATTGCTATGATTATTATGTTTTTGTTTTCGCCTAAAATTGCGTCGTTCATCGAAGGCCATCCTACCATTAAAATGCTGGCATTATCGTTCCTGGTGATGATTGGTTTTATCCTTTTGGTGGAAGGCTTTGACAGTGAAGCAGCAGAAGCGTTACACTTAAAAAATTACGTGTATTTCGCGATGGCATTTTCGTTTTTTGTTGAATTATTAAACATGCGGATAAGAAAGAAAGGCGCGCCGCCGGTTCATCTTCGCGACACAGGAAAAGATAGCTTTTAAATTGTATCATTTTATAAATGGAACCACATGAAACCAACCGTTAGCTTGCTTATGCTTTTTATCTTTTTTTTCTCTTGTAAAAATGGCACAAAACCAAACGCATCATCCATTATCGGAACCTGGCAATTAATTGCCGCCACTTCAACCGAAGGGAATAAAATCTCTTCTACATTAGATTCCTCACACACATTTATAAAAATCATCAACAACACTCATTTTGCTTTTTTAAATCATAGTAAAAACAACGACACCACTTTGTCGAGGTTTGATGCGGGCGGCGGAACGTACACTTTGCAGGACAGCAATTATACCGAGCATTTGGATTTTTATAAAGACAAAAACTGGGAGAACAACAGCTTTCATTTTACTGTAAAAATTAACAACGATACACTTGTACAAAAAGGCGTTGAAAAGAATGAGAAAGCCGGCGTTGACCATATCATTATGGAAACATACAAACGAATACGGTAATGAAGCAATTACCATTGTACCTGTACGTTCAATCTAAATTAATCACTTATTCAAATAAAAAAATGAAACCTGTTATAATCTTGTTTTTCCTGCTAACTGCATGGCAGGTATATGGCCAGGACACCACAAAGGTGGAGCAATACTGCGAAGTGACAATTGAAACCAGATCATCATTTAGTAGTAATAAGGTTGTCATTAAAGTAGATTACGGTCAGCAGAGAAATGTATGGAAACAAAACTGGCTGAAAGATAAAGGTGGGAAACCGCAAAAATTTAATTCTCCAGTTGATGCAATCAATTTTATGGGCAAGGAAGGTTGGAAGTTAGTAAATGCTTTTGGTTTAGGAGGAGGAGCAGATAGTACGCATTGCTATATATTTAAGAAAGAATTTAATAAAGCAGATACTGAACCACTAACATCAACCAAAGATTAAATGGTTTCGTAACATAAATAACGATGGAAAAGGTAAATATCGCACAAAAGTTATCTCTGTTTACCGATTATTGGAATCCACGGATTGTGGGCGAATTAAACAACCAGCATGTAAAACTGGCAAAGCTAAAAGGCGAGTTTGTTTGGCATAAACACAATGAAGGAGATGAATTGTTTTACGTGCTGAAAGGCACGCTGTCCATGGAATTGCGAGATCAAACTATCATCATCAATGAACAGGAATTTTTAATTATACCCAAAGGCGTTGAACACAAGCCTGTGGCAGAAGATGAAGTTTGGGTACTATTGTTTGAACCGGCAACAACACTGAATACCGGCAATGTAAAAAGCGAACTGACAAGAGAAAATTTAGAAGTGATTTAACGGCAAGCTTTTTTACTGAAACTTTTTATACAGCGATTGCAAGTGTTTGCAACTATAATATCACAACGTTTTGTTTTACCGTAATTCTTGCAGAAATTTTAGAAAATTTCTATCTTTATAGAAACAAAAAAGCCGTATGAAATTCATAATCGCTCTGGTGCTTTTTGTAGTGATGCACAGTTGCGCCCAATCGCAAACCGACATGGGTTATCAGGAACACAGTTATTACATGGATGTGTATGATAATACGGGTAAGAAGATAGATGCCGATGGTCATGCTTTTTTATCGGGTAGCCCGATGCTGAATAACAACTGGGGAACAGGCTCCGTTGCGTTTACCAACGGAAAGCAGCTATCCAATTTGCCTTTACAGTTTAATGTTCAGAAAAATCAATTGTATTTTAAAAGAGATTCTACTTTGTTTGGTTTTGTCGATAAAGTAGCCGCTTTTACAATGATATATAATGATGATGCCGGAAACCAGCGCGAAGTATATTTTAAAAGCGGTTATCCCAACAACCGTGGCGAAGCCACATCTTTCTTATACCAGGTTATCAATGATGGTCCGAATGTGCAATTTCTTAAAGCTTTGGAATCGAATATTGACCAGCATTATGTGTATGGCGCAGCGGCGAAAGAGAATTACGTAGTTTCTGCAAAACTGTACATATACAATGTAAGAAAGAACATTTTGTTTAGTGTTAGTCGTAATAAACACTCGCTCGAAAGAGCATTACCGGAATACAAAGATGAGATTGAAAAATATGCGGCTGATAACAACGTATCTTTTAATGATGAAAAAGAAATCAGCGAGTTGATTACGGGTTTGAACAGGGTGAAGTAAATTATGTAAAAAGAAAATGTTTTATTATAAAACCTTAAACTAAGGAAATATTTAAATTAAAGATCTTTATTGATTATCATTTTATTGTTTAAATAAAATTCTCTTATTTCCCAATTTTTATTTTGATTGATATTTCCTCCATTATACTTAATGATGATGTTATAATCATTTTGTTTATCTTTTTCTTCATTAATAGGCTCATAGTAATGAGCAGTGACAGTATAAGTACTGTCTTTTAAATGTATGATGTTTTCCGGCTTTTGAGGAAAACTAAAATCTTTATTTCCTATCCTTCTTTTAAGATAATCAACTGTCATCTTATAAACAACCATATCGAAAATGGTGTCGGAATGCGAAGGATGTTGATTTGTTCTATCCAACGTTTTACTTTCAAGCGATTGTGAATTTTGGTCGTGCAAAGAACTATCATCTTTCAAATTATTAACAGTTGATTTCGGTCGCGAATTACAAGAAATTAAAAAAATAGTAACACAAATAATAAATCGCTTCATTGTTAGTTTTGCTTTATTGTTTATAAACGATTAATAATAGTAGGTTTCTAAAAAATTGTACTTAAGTGACAAAGTAATATCAATGCGCTTCCAGCCAATTAACACCCACTCCTACTTCAGCTTCAACAGGCACGCCGTTGGGCAACAGCAAAGCCGTTTTCATGTTGTCTAAAATCAAGGGCTTAAGTGTTTCTACTTCGCTTGCCAACGCATCAAACACCAATTCATCATGCACCTGCAAAATCATACGGGTTTGTAATTTCTTTTCTTTAATCGCCGCATGAATTTTTATCATCGCCAGCTTTATCATATCAGCCGCAGTGCCTTGTATGGGCGAGTTTACTGCGTTTCGTTCTGCGAAGGCACGCACAGTAAAATTGCCCGAGTTAATATCGCGCAGCCAGCGCTTTCTGCCCATTAAAGTTTCGGCATAACCACGTTCACGCGCCAACTTTACCATATCGTCCATGTATTTGGTAATGCCCGCAAATTCCTTTTTATAATTCTCAATAATTTCTTTCGCTTCTGCCCTACTGATCCCTAAGTTATCGGATAAGCCAAACGCGCCCTGACCATAAATAATTCCAAAGTTTACGCTCTTGGCTTTGTAGCGCATTTCTTTGGTTACTTCAGCCTCAGGTACGCGAAAAACTTTGGCCGCGGTGGCGGTATGCACGTCTTTGTTTTGGGCAAAAGCTTCACACATGTTTTCATCGCCGCTGATGGCAGCAATGATGCGCAACTCTATCTGCGAATAATCGGCACTAACCAACACATGGTTTTCATCTCTTGGCACAAATGCTTTGCGAATTTCGCGTCCGCGCTCCGTGCGAATGGGAATGTTTTGCAGGTTCGGCGCATTGCTGCTTAAACGACCCGTAACGGCAACGGCTTGCGCATAAGAGGTATGAACGCGACCTGTTTTTTTATTAATCATTAAAGGCAATGCATCTACATACGTTGACTTTAATTTGCTCAATTGTCTGTAAATTAAAATGTCGTTTACAATGAGGTGCTCATGTGCTAATTTCATCAGTACATCTTCGCCGGTAGCATACTGACCGCTTTTTGTTTTCTTCGCTTTTGGGTCGAGCTGCAGTTTATCAAACAAAATTTCACCCAATTGTTTTGGCGAACCGATGTTGAACTTTACACCCGAAGCATCGTAAATGCGTTGCTCGGCAGCAAGCGATTCTATGTCTAACTGCAGGCTGTATTCTTTTAAAAATGCTTCATCAATGCGCACACCGTTAAACTCCATTTCGGTAAGTACTTCTACCAGCGGTACTTCTGCTTCGGCAAATACTTTTTCAACGCCGTTTGTTTTTAAAAGCGGCTCGAATTTGCTTTTCAATTGTAAGGTGATGTCGGCATCTTCAGCAGCATAATCTTTTATTTTTTCAAACTCCACATTGCGCATCGTAAGCTGACCTTTTCCTTTCTTGCCAATCAACTCTGCAATGTGTACCGGCTCATAACCAAGATACTTTGCACTTAGCAAATCCATGCCCCGTCTGCCTTCCGGCTCTATCACGTAATGCGCCAGCATGGTATCCCATATCGCGCCTTTTAGCTCAATGCCATACCACTTCAACATAAGCATGTCGTACTTTATATTTTGTCCAACCCAGGTAATGTATGGATTGTCAAAAAGTGGTTGAAAACGTTGCAGTATCTCTTTTGTTTTTTCACCTTCGTAAAGAGGTATATAAAACGCTTCGCCGGGCTGGTAACAAAAGCTCATGCCTACGAGTTCGGCGTTGTTAGCATCTACATTTGTGGTTTCGGTGTCAAAACAAATTTCAGTTTGATCAGATAGCTTTTGAATGAGGTCTTTTATTTTTTCATCCGTATCAATCAAATGATAGGTATGCGGTGTGTTGCTGATGTTTTTATCAGCCACCAAACCGGCATTGGAAGAAGCCTCTTCACCATCGGGCGATGCAGGCGGAATCAATTCACTCGCATCTTCTGCATTACCGAACAAGCTTTGCTGCAAAGGCTGTGGTTGTGGTGCGCCAAACGCATTAAAATCATCGCCCAAAATACGTCTGCCTAAAGTTTTAAATTCCAGTTCTGTAAACACATCTGCCAAATCTTTGTTGTTCCAGCCTTTCAATTTATAATCTTCTTCATGAAATTGCACGGGCACATTGGTAATGATGGTTGCCAGCTTCTTACTCATGATAGCATCTTCTTTTCCTTTGCGTATTTTTTCGCCCAGAGAACCTTTAATATTATCAGCATTGGCAACTACATTTTCCAGTGTATCATATTCTTTTAAAAGTTTCGCGGCTGTTTTCTCGCCAACGCCTGCAATGCCGGGAATATTATCTACTGCATCGCCCATTAAACCGAGAATATCCACCACCTGCTCCACCCGTTGGATGTCCCATTTCTCGCAGATCTTTTTGGCATCTAATATTTCGGTTGGCGAACCCTGGTAACCTGGTTTGTAAATGCATACATGCGGATGAATGAGAAGCTGCCCGTAATCTTTATCAGGCGTAACCATGTACACGCTGTAACCTGCATCAGCAGCCTGCCAGGCAAGGGTTCCAATTACATCATCAGCTTCATAACCATCCACTTCCACCACAGGAATATTGAAGCCACGAATGATGCGTTTGATGTCGCCAATGCTATCGCTTAAATCTTCGGGTGCAGCTTGCCGGTTGGCTTTGTAAGCAGCAAAATCGGTATGTCGCTCGGTGGGCACGCCGGTATCAAAACATACAGCTAAGTGCGTGGGCTTTTCTTTATTAATTAAATCGAACAAAGTATTGGTAAAACCAAACTGTGCATTGGTATTGCGACCTTTGGAAGTGATGCGCGGATTGCGGATGAGCGCATAGTACGCACGATAAATGAGGGCAAGCGCATCGAGCAGAAACAATTTTTTTTCCATCGAAACGAAGATAGGAAAAGAGAAGTGAGAAGGATAAATAGAATAAGGATATTTGGAATTCAGGAAAGTTTGCTAAAAGACTTTTATTGCAATTTCTGACCTATTATTTCTGCCAGTATTTTTAGTTCTTTGTCTGAGATAGAAGATTGTTCGCTTTTATCATAAATTGCAGCTAAGATTACTTTTTTCTTAATGACTTTCACCAAAGTGATTACACGGGCGCCGCCGCTTTTTCCTTTTCCCTTACTACTAATAGCAAGCCTTATTTTATAAAAATCATTGCCTAACGAAATGCCTTGCTGTGGATCGTTTAATAAAGAATCAAGAAGTTGTGATAAATCATTTTTCAATGAAGGATACTTGCGTAATAATCTTGTAAATGATTTTTCGAAAGAGTCGATTGTTTCTACACTAAAGCTCATCAAGAAAGGCTTTTGCAGAGCGTGTAGATACTTTCCCGTTTGCTGCAAGTTCTGCCTGATGCATGCCTTCAGCTATCTCTTTTAATAAGTTTTGTTTTGCCTCATTTTCTTCTTCAATTTTTACAAAATCAAAATGCTTTAAAACTTCAATAAAAAATGGGTATTTATTATCTTCCACACTTACTATTACCTGCTTCATAAATATATTTTATCGCAAAACGAAATTATTAAAAATGATTTGAACGGTTGGCAAAATTTGCTTTGAACAAGCAACGAGTTATTGTAAGCAATAGTATGTCAATTCACTCCAACTCAAAATAAGAAAGCTTGCAAGGCACTCCTGGCGGCCGACCATCTACCACTAACAAAACGCCTTTTTTATAAGGCAAAATACCTTCCCAGTTATCGGCTGAATAACTGATGATTTTCTTCACTTTCCAATCCAGGGTTTGGTTTTGCACAGAAAGTTGCACAATGCGTGTAAAGTAAGCCTGTTGCGGATTTGCGCCCACTTCTTCGGTGGCTTGCGCGAGATTCTTTGCCACATAATAACAATACTCATTCTTCAATGTATTTGCACCTTTTTGAACAACGCCGCAAGTAAGCGTATCAACATAATCTCTGTAGTAGTGATTCAATCCAAGCAATGTATTGCCTCCTGAAAAGGAAACATCGGTTAAGCGAAAGAGTAATGGTTTTGCAAACGTTACAGGTTGTTTATCTTTCAAATTTGTGGTAAAAACAAAAGCCGTTGGTGCAGTGGTGATGGCATTGTTTTCATACGCTGCTATTAACCTATGTTGCTGTGGTAAATAAGCAATGCTTTCAAAGCCTGCATTGCCAAAAGTATAATCAGGTTTGGGCAACGACATGGTATCATTTGGCTTGAAATTGATGTGCATTGCTTTTGCATCAATCGTTCCTTTTACCACATAACATAAACTATCAGTTTCAACAGTAAGAAAAATGTTATCACCTACTACAACCGCGCCTTCAAATCCACCAAAATCGGTTCGTGGAAAAATGGCTTGTTTGATGGCATCGTAAATGGTTTCAAGGCTGCTATCAAACAAGAGCTTTTTTGTTTTTGCCGCAAAAATTGTTTTGTGATGGATGACAGAATCAATGCTTGCTGTATCTACACAAACGATGTGATAATTGTCTTTTGCAGAACGATGTTGCGGAATGAGCAAAACATAATTTCTCCATTTTGCAATGCCTGAAAATTCGTAGTAAGAATTGTCAATGCTATCAGCCAAATAAACGGGATGCTCGGTTGGTAAAGTAGTACGTTGAGCGTAACTCTCATTCATGCAAAAAAGAAATAGTGCAAAAACAAAAAGGTGGTATTTCATAGGATGAGCGTTTATTCAGCGAGAGCTTGTTCTATTTGTTCGTAAAACCAATTGCCTAAGCCTTCGGTGATGCTGTTTATTTCTTCTTCGGTTAGAGATTGATGATAGAGTTTGTTTATGTTATTAGTATCTGTGTAACTTATCTCATAATTATTTTCCTTAAACACAAACGTAATTCTTCCGCCAAGTAATTGATTTTTACTATTTGAACTTCTTAACCCAGTAAAGTATGAAGAGATAATTATTGAATCATCTATTTTTATTTTTCTGAATATTAAGTTAAACGACTTCTGAAAATCTTTTACTAGTTCAACAAGATTTTTGTTCCCTTCACAGAATATTCCATACGAAACTGTATTAACACTTGAATCAAACATAGTATCGAACTTGTCTAATTGTATTTTCCATACAGCAGCTAATGGAATTAGTGTATGTTGGATCAATTGTTTTATTGCTTCTTCCCCATACTTCATCTCCACTCTCGCATTCACATCTTCACCCAATTTCTTTTTCAATAAAAACAGCTTCTTATCCAAATCTCCCGGCTCATCCAAGCTTTCGCCTTTAGCTGCTTTTAGATACAATTGCAGACTCCAAACCAGTTGTTCAGCTATGTAATTGATAAACGCTTCTATGTTGCCGGTATCGGCTTGATTTAAGGCAAATAAGTAATTCTTTTTATCAGCCGATTTTATTATTACAGCTGGTAAATTGTTCTTTAATAAAACATAGTTCATCAGCAAACGGCTGATTCTTCCATTGCCATCATCAAACGGATGGATGCGAACAAACTTATAATGCAGTAAAGCCGCCAGCACTACCGGATGCAATTCTTTCTTCTCTTCCTCACTCTTATACCAGCCTAGCAATTCACCCATTTGTATGGGTGTTTCGGCAGGCGAAGCATAATAGAATATTTCTCCATTTTGCAGTTGAACATGGTTAGAGTACTCTTTGTAGTCGCCCACTTTTATTTCCCTTCTGGTAAGTTGTCCATCAGGTGTTATTGCTTCTTTCCAGTAAGGTTTTACCAATATTACTTCATTCAGATTTTTGATGGCCATTTCGGTTAAGGGTTGCTCCTTATCAGCAGCCCATTCTTTTATCATTTTAAAAGCAACGTCATGCGCTTCCATTTCTTCATACTCGCGCAATTCATGTTGCCCTTGTGTTTTACCAAATATCAAAAGCAGTTCCGTTTCGCCATAAGTAAGAGTATTGCCTTCAATGTGGTTGGAATTGTAGCTAAATTCCAAGCGTATTTTCTTATCAAGGTTCCGCTGATCATCTTCTTTTATTTGTACAGTTTTTACCTGCGCCAATAGTTCATCTACAATGCGTAATATCTGTTGCATGGTGTTGTAAAAATAACCGCATTTCTCTTACTTCATAGTGTAAATAAAACAGATTGCTTTTGCGTCGCAGCAAGTCTTTTGCGCGGCAGCATAGCCTCTCTTATAATGTGGATACTTATCTGAACCTTGCATTCACTTACCCAAAAAAATTTCTTATTTAAGTAATTTGATTACTTTTGAATTACCATCTTCATAAACATAAAACTACCAGTATGAAAAGAATAATCGTGGCTGCTTTTGCTATGAGCCTTATTTCACTTATTTCCTGTAACAGCAACCAACAAACAACCGAAGCGCGCAAAAACGCTGATCTTATTCAGCAAAATTTAAAAGGCAACGTTCAAAGCCTTGAAGAGAGAACCGTAAATTTCGACAGCTCCGGTAAAATGAAGGCCGATTCTTCAGTTGCTATTACCAATTTTAATAAAGAAGGTTATGCCACAGACTACACAACAAAAGACTCTTCAGGAAAAATCACACTCGATCAAACCATATCGCACAATGCAGACGGTACGTTCAGCGAATTAAAGAATACAAAAGATGGAAAACAAACTTATCAGCTTGTTACCGAAGTTGATAAAAATGGAAATTATACCGGAGGTAAAACGTACGACTCTTCCGGCAAACAAGACAGTTACTACACCGATCTGAAAACGAATGAATATGGCATTATATATGCCGGCAAACAGCATTTTATGAACGGCAAAACAAAAACTAGTTTCGACTTGAAATTTGATGGGCCTAATTTTGTAGGCGGCATTGCTACCGATAGTACAGGTAAACCGTCTTATCAGGGTACGGTAAAACTGAATGATAAAGGAGATGCAATGGAAGAACATTCTACAACCCGCGAAAAAGATTCTACCAAAACGCAAAATCTTACCTATAAGTATGATGGCTACGACGATAAAGGCAACTGGACTCAGCGTGCAACCTATAACGACAAAGGAAAGCCAACTGTTATTGTAAAAAGAGCACTCACTTATTACAAAGATTAGAGACAGAACTTCCTGCAAAAACTTTATCAGGTACAAGCTCAATTTGCACTCTGGCGCAAGGATTCGCTTGTGTTCTCTTTATCATAGTATCCACTGATTTTTTGGCATTGCTGTGCGGACTCTCAAACCATTGCAGCACAAGCGAACGCTTGCGCCAATTTAAGCCAGTCAGGATAGATGTGCAATCACGCATTCAATACATCCAATCTGTTCAACACAAAGTTTTTTCCGTTTTCAAAAAACAGTTGGTTCGAAAACACATTTATATCAAAGCCATCTGGCAATGGCACATCAGAATTATTGACAAAGCGTACAAAGTTGTTTTCGAACCGAATCTTAAAATCCTGCACGTAAATGGCTGTTTCGCAACACCAAACTGGGTTTATCAGTCCGTCGTAATCACTTCCTATGCAAAGCTGTTGCAAGGCCATTGCCACGTCATAATTGTTCTGTTTAGCCACCACCATTACATGCACCACATGCGCCATAAAATGCCGCAAATGATAGTCGCTTAGAGCAGGATCAACCACGCCGCCACTTTCCAGTTCATCCCATGTAATTACCTTACTATCATCACCAAAAGCTCCGCTTATCTGCAGATTTCCATCTCCTAAAAAAATGTTCTCTTCCTTATTAGAAATGTATTCGGTTTCCAAAGGAAAATCATCTCTGCCAGCAGCTTCCGGCTCAAACTCCTGGTAGCCCAAAATGCGTTTGTCTAAACTAAAACCAATCATGCCACCAGAAATTAGAATTGCCATAATATCTTCATCATACAAGTTAATGCTTGATGCATTAAAAGCGGGTTGTGGGTTATCTCCATATTTCATTGGCTTGCCCTGCCACAACACTGTATAGCCTTTTGCATCAAAGCTTCGCCTTGCAAAAACATAATTTGGTATTTCGGTTACCGAGATGCCCGTAAAGCCTGCATGAGTGCAAACAATGGGTTGATTAATGTCTGTAAAATCAGGCGTAGTTCTTAACTGGTATAAGTGCTGCCTTGAGCCGAGACTCAGGTGCTTAATGTCAATCATAATTTTGTTTTCATAGCAATGCTTTACCACGGCAATGCCACCTTCGGCCAAACGAAAACCAGTGGGACGAAACCCTTCATTGCTTAAAAACTGCATTCCAAAAGCATGATTGCAAAGCGGCGATTGCTCCATGTGCGTGATGTTGATGGACAATAACGAAACATTTTTTCGCAAGTCATCAATATTGGCAAGAATAGTAGGCACATCAAAATTCTGCAGTTGCGATGAAAGCGTATGGCAGCCTTCTACACTAAACACGACATGAATTGTAGAAATATCATTCTCATCATAATCGCTGCGTGTTTTGATCGGCTTTATTTTTTTGTTGGTAATACCAAACTGTTCTGCATTGGTAAGCGTTGCCCAATCATCGGTTCGCAATATCTGGTAAGGATTGCCATTGATAAGGCTGTTGATTTTATCCATTTGTAAATACACACCCAAAGGTCCGCCCGTACTGCTCTGAATGAGGTCATCAGTAAGCATATCTTTTTCGGGAATGTACAAGGCAATGCACACTAAGTTGCAATCGCTGGCGGTCAATTCGGCTAAGTTGCCCTGCGATTGAAGAATGTAAGAGAACTCGCTGCAGCACTTCAACAAAAACGGGATTTTGCTTTTGTCAATTGGCGTCCAGGGGCTTAACTTTTTAGCACCTGTTGCAGCATTGTTGTCTGAAAACAAACTTTTTAAAGTGGGATGCAAATGAAAATCGAAGAATGGCATAGAAGGGATATTTTATATTGTTGATGAATAGAAAAAAGGGGTAAAAACAAATGAAGATTCTTGCCGGTGTTCTTTACCGGCAAGGGTGGAAAATTCAGTGTTTACAATTAAGCGTGCATATCTGACAGTTCAGATATTGACGTATCCTTTGCACTTGCTCATAAATTTCTTTATTAGATGAAGTAATGATACCAAGGGCTTCAAGATCAGTTAAATCTTGTAAAAACGATTTAGTAAACTTCCTGTCATCCTTTATGTATTTTCTACCCTTAAATGCAATGTATATCGAGTCCGCTTTTTCGCATTGCCGGTTGAGCAGGTAACCAAGCGCAAGATTGGTATTCACGCCATCATTTGCGGGGTATAGTTCAAGAGCCCGTTCGGCTGCATCCACAACACCGCCGAATTTCTTTGTGAGTAAAAAAAACCAGGACAGATTCCAGTAATCCGATGATAAATCCTTTTTTAAGGATTCATCCGGCGAAGATTCTAGAAGAACTTCTTCTGATGCCGCAATCCGCGTCAGGTCTCTTATATATTCTGCCGTATCGGAGTAATAGGAAAAATAGTTGCCGCTTGTCATTCTGTATAAGCTAAAAAAATTAGCCGTATCAACTTCTGCCAGCCTTTGATAAATATTTTTCAGGTTCCGTAATGATTCTTTGGTTGACTGACTCATATCCTTTTGTTTTGCAGTAAACAAAACCTGCTCAAGGGAATCTTCATCTTCCATATTGTTAATATACAATATATCATTTGCCGGCTTTGGAGTGTTGGTTAAACCGGATACTGTTTTCGCGAGATGTGTCAGCTCTTTAGCATTGGGAACTGTATCATACTTTCTCCACAAACATAATGTATCATTATTAAAGCTAATGACCCTATATCCTGGGAATTGATTTCCCGCTAAATAAGCAACAGAGTCTTGGAGATACGGCATCCTGAGTAATGTTCCTGCCCATGCATTTGAATTAAGTTCTCTGTTTATTCTGTAGTTTGTGTGAAAAACCGAGTCGCCATCACTTCTCCTGAAATAATAAATGGAATGAATATCACTGTTTTTAGTGGACGATTCTATCATAAATGTTTTCCAATCCGGTGAAAGGGCAAAATCGCATGCCGTAGCATTTTGAAAAGTATCAATCCCGATATCCGCAAAATTTCTCGTGCATAAAGAATCTTTATTTAAGCTATTGATGTTATACAATATGAAAGTGCCGTGAGTCTGAACGATGGCATACCGATTATCAGGCGAGAGATTAACATAGTTATATTTATAGTTAGAGTCTGTTTTTAAATTGCCGTTTGCAGAAACTATCACATATCCTTTGCTTTGCTTTATTACAATCTTTTTTGCATCTGAAGAAAACCGCATGGTTGAAATGTGTCCATCTGAAGAGTCCAATGTGATTATGCGGGGCGGATTGTTTAAACTATCGATATCCCATACATTAATTTGATTGTTGTGAAAAACCAATGCCAGCTTTTTTCCATCAGGTGAAATAGAACTTACGGAATATTTTACCGGCACTTTACCTACCGATAGCTGCGGTATCTGTAAAACCGTATAAGAGGCGTCATTCAAATTTATATTGTGCAATTTATTATTGGTGAAAACAATTAATTTATCCTGTCCTGCAAAATTCATTGTGCCTGGTCCTCTTGCATTATATAAGTTCTCACCCAAACGAGTATATTGCTGAGTACTGATGTCCCTGACTTTTATGAGGCTATCATCAAATATTTTATAGATTTTTATTGTGTCTTTATGCAAAGCAGCCACATAACTTCTGTCACTATCATTAGATAGTATAGGTGGAATGCTGTCATACGATCTTGGGAAATATATCTTTCTACTGAGGAAGGCGTTATTCTTTACAATAGAAGATAAAAGTGTATCAGTAATATTGTTGTTTAGCGAATCATGTAACGATATGGCTTTCTGTAATGCCACATTGGGATTGGCTTGGGCTAAGTTGAATATTTCTGAAGTAGCATCCAATAGGTAGAGTAAATGATTGTATCTGGTCAAGTTATTAAACTTGTAGCGAAATTGTACAAGGGTGTCAACATATTGGTTCTTTTTTGATGAATCCAAGAAATTAGAAGTATAAAAAGGCTCATTTACCAACTCTAAAATTTCGTGTAAACGGTTAAAGACGGAATTGGTAGCATTAATTGCAGAATCAGCTTTTGCATTAGCTTTTGCAGCATTAATTGCAGAATCAGCTTTTGCATTAGCTAATGCGGTTGCGAATTGCAGATTATCAGCATCGATTTTTCTTTGCATTTCCGCCTGCGCTTTAATTGCAGCAATTCTTTTTTGCGCTTCCGCCTGTGCATTTACTGAATCAATTTTTCTTTGTGCGTTTGCGGCAGAGTTGGCAAGTTCAATTTTTCTTTGCGCTTCTTCTTTGTTAGCCCTTTCTCTCTGAACAAAAGCATAAGCCCCCAAGCTTATGATACTAACGGCTATCAAAATTGAAAGGGCAGCAATTATCCTATTGTTTCTTACCTTTTCATTTCGTCTTTTTTTCTCTTTTTTAATTTCATTTAAAGATCGCTTTTGGCATCTATCTAAGTAATCTAAATTTTTTGAAAAAAGCTCATGTTTAATTTCCTTATTCGTTTTATTTTTTTCACTTGAATTATTATTTATGTCTGCGGGTATTCTTTGATATCGCTCTGCC
Source organism: Ilyomonas sp. (assembly GCA_965277535.1). Taxonomy (GTDB): domain Bacteria; phylum Bacteroidota; class Bacteroidia; order Chitinophagales; family Chitinophagaceae; genus Ilyomonas. Next base: position 1,694,110 of record OZ255825.1, read on the forward strand.
CATGCGGCATTATATAAACCTGTTTTTTCCCCTTGCAGCAGATCGCGCAATAGAACGCCGCCTGTAAAAGTTTCCCCATCACGTTCGTACTGCTCCCTGTTGTCGTTCAATCTTCTGTACAACTCGGCTGCTGTAGTTTCTTCTTTTATCCAATTATCTTTTAAGTCATGCCAGTTACGCATCAGACTTTCATGAGAAATATCGAGCATCAATCCGGGATGCAACCTCGTATTGGATGGAGGCATAATAAAAGAAGTTTCCTCATTCCTGAAACAATTAATCACCTCATCAACTTCTGCCGGACTTGCATTGATAGCTTTATTAGTAAGTATATCATAAATATTTTGTAGTTCGGTGGGGCGCCTGCCGCCTTTCTGACCTGATGAAGCATCTGTTAATGCCTGAAAAACAGTTTTTGCAATCAACTGTTTCCTTGATAAATTATTTACATTACTTTTTGTAGATGTAATAATTGGATCATCATCTGCAAGCTTATCAAACGTTTCCTGCGCATGGCGTGCCAGCGCTTCTTTCATGCCTCCTGTTTCTTCATAATGCTCATAAAGCATTTCTTTATTGCCTGATTTTTTTTTGAATGCTACTTCGTAAGTTCTCATCAAGGCATGTTGCAATATTGGTAACTGGTCTAAGTTCTCTTTTAGTTTTTCGCTTTCTATTTCATTAATTAATATTTCAACTAAATCAGAAGAAATTCCTTTTCCCGCTCTCTGCACAGGTCCTGTAATTACTTTTCGCAGTTGCTCTCTTTCTAACTGAGGAACGAGATACTGGCTCCTGTTTATGGCTTCCGGCAAACCTCTGAATTTTACACATTCGCCTAAAAATTCGGAGCGCATCGTAATCACTACAAAAACAGATTTTACGTCTGATTTGCACTGCAGTAAAAGTTTTATAAAGTCGGATTCGATGTTTTGGTATAGAACATTTTGTGCTTTTAACTCTTTCCTGTCAAAGCGGAAAAGCTCTTCAAACTGATCAATAATTACCAGCAGGTTTTGCTGTGTTGATTTTGTAGGCTCTTCGTTCATTAATTCTTTTACATCGAGAATGCCGTAAGAGGAAGATCGGAGCAATGGCTCTATTGTATTGTTTTCTTCTAAAATCTTTTGTTTATCAGTGCAGCTGCATTTTGTACTTGAAAGCGCAATTGAAAGATTTTTAATAGGGTCGTTACCAGGTCTGCAAATAGCAATTTTCCAGTCGCTGCCTCTATAGGTAATATTCCCTCCAAATAGCGCCGGTATTAAGCCTGCACGTACAAGTGATGATTTACCTGTACCTGAACTTCCTACAACAGCAAGAAAATTAGTGGTTGCTAACTTTACAACCAATTCATTGGTTTGCTCTTTTCTGCCATAAAACAAATCTTGTTCAGACGTTTTAAAAGGTCGCAGGCCCGGAAAGGGATTACGAACTATTTCTTCTTCAGAAAGATTGCGAAGACTTGAGCCATTTTGTTGCAAATCAAGATAGAATTCATCCATCTGGAAAGATTCACTATCGGTGTCAGGTAAACTCATAATCAGGCATGCATTTTTAGATTGTTAACGAATGTGTTTACTTTCTCATCCAAGCTTTGTTCGTCGTCCATTACCAGGAATGCACTCTTACTAACATCTCTCTGTAATTTTATTATTTTTTCCGGTTCTGATAAGCATACGGCTTTGGATTGAAGCGTATAAATTTTTTGTACTTCCGATTGCCAATAGCAGTACCAGTTTGCATCAGCCGTTCCATAAAAAATGACAGCGCCTTTAGATAACTGCAGTTGGTCTTCAATACTATGCGTGTATTCCTGCATACTATTATTCATAGAAAGATCTACCGGCGGGGGCGGCATAAAAAAAGTTTGTATGTCGCTTTTGTTCTCAAGTTTTTCTTTTAGACTGATTCTTATCGGATTGTTATGATCCTGGTTCCAGTTGTACAGCATAAAAACATTTATCTGCTGCGAGAATCTGTCTTTGTTGATTTTTAAAAGTTCCTGTCTTTCTTTTTCCAGCAGGTAAATCATTTCAATAAGCTTTGTTGACATAGTACCGATAACAATTTTATTTGATTTTAGTGTTGCCGGCAGCTTGTCTTCCAAATTGCTGTCGCCTATCCATAAAACATATCTCTTATACTGATTTTCATTTTTTTGATCAGCCCTTATGTAGTTTGCTGCATCATTAATATCTTTTTCAGATGAGATAATACAGATTGTAAATACAACTGAATTGTCAGACTGTGAGGCTTGGTTACTATAAGTATTGTTTTTAATTTGAAACTTCCATTCTTTATTGTGCTTTTTTTCTCCTTCAATTTCTTTTGAAAAAAGTTCTTTCATCATTTTGCTGAAAGCAGTATCAGCATCAATAAGGCGAATCTCAGGCTCAGAATTTTCCTGTTGCAATACATCATCTGCACCTTTTTGATTATTTTTAGAGGCATCTCTCAAGTTAATGTTGGTTCTTATTTCATTTACTTCATTTTTAATCGCTTCGTTTAAGTCAGCATAAAACTTATCTTTTTCTTCCTTCAATTCAGCAAAAAACTTCCCTTTAGGAAATCCTTGTAAAGTCTGTATTTCAGGAATGTCATCTAATTTATCTAATGTATAGCGCCTTATGAACAAGGGAATAACCCTACAGAGGTCTTGCTTATGTCTATCCAAAGCAGTTTTAAGTTCGGTATTTTTTATGTAATCTGAAAGCAAAAAATCAGGCGTTATGAATAGCAAGACAATATCTGCCTCATTAAGATTTTGTCTGATCTCATTATTCCATTTATCTCCTAAAGAGAGATCACTGTCGTCCCATATCTTTATTTTCTGGCTCTCTTTAAATCCCAAAGCATACCTTTTTATGTCATTCATGAAATTGGAGTCTTTGCTAGCGTAAGAGATAAAAATTTTTATTTCTTTTAAGTCTGCCATATAAGCTGATTTATATTTTAGATATCATCTTAATTTTTCTTAGGTGTTCCCTATCTTACATCAAATGCTGATTGATAAGATAAAAATCATCGCTTCGCAATAGCTGATAAGGGTTACCATTTATCAGGTTGTTGATTTTGTCCATTTGTAAATACACGCCCAGAGGTTCGTCCGTACTGCTTTGAATGAGGTCATCGGTAAGCATGTCTTTTTCAGGAATGTACAAGGCAATGCACACTAAATTGCAATCGCTGCCAGTCAATTCTGCCAGGTTGCTTTGCGATTGAAGAATATAAGAGAACTCGCTACAGCACTTCAACAAAAATGGGATTTTGCTTTTGTCAATCGGCGTCCAGGGACTTAACTTTTTAGCACCTGTTGCAGCATTGTTATCTGAAAACAAGCTTTTTAAAGTAGGATGCAAATGAAAATCGAAGAATGGCATAGAGGGGTATTTTGTATTGTTGATGAATAGAAAAAAGGGGTGAAAACAAAAGTAGGCTATTTGTTTATTAGACGAAACTTTTAGGCTGTGGGTAGGGGTGAGGCTGTTTATAAAGTGCCTGGTGTGATAGAATAACAATAAAATGTTTTTCTCCAAACAGGATTGCGTGGTATTTCGGTTTCATAGCAGCCGCTTATCACCTTTTAATAATGGCGGTACAGCGGATAGAAAAGCAAAAAAAGCAGGCATTCAATACCTGCTTTTCTCTTCTCTTATGGATGTGGTGGTGGAAGAGCCGGACGACCGTTTGCATGATGCCCTACATGATGCTTTTTATGATGCTTGTGATGTTTATAATGATGATGCGCACCTGCTTGTGCAAAAGTAGCACCGGCAAATAAAAGCATGACTGCTACGGCAATTGGTTTGATAACTGTTTTCATTCGTTTTTTTTCAAAGACAGATGGAAAGTGAAAAGGTTTAAAGAAAGATGGTTAGAAAATTTTTGGTTCTGTCGGTTGATATCTGCACCAGGCGCGATAGAGGAAGCGTAAGCTGTCAGTTTGGGACTGTCTTTGTAAAGAAAAAGCCGCCGCCTGAAAAGGCAGCGGCTTGTATGTTACAACCAAAGCTTTATTATGATGCAATGTGCAAAGCATCGCTGTTGCCTTTAGCAGTCTGCTCTTCCTTTGCCATCGTTTTCACTTCTTTTTTCAAACCCGCGATGTCTATTTCAAATTCCGCTATGTTCATACTGCTCATATTCTTTATCCTTAGGAACGGGTTTTTTAAATCGCCCAAATCGCCTGCTTTCAATGTGCTTTTGGTGTTGGCGTTTACCACAACGGCGGTTGCCGGTGCATCGTCTTTTGGAGATGCCGCCAGCCAAACCATTACATCCGCATTTACCACTATGTTTTGCACCGTAAGGGCAACATCATCGGTTAAAAAGCGGTTCAGCAATGGCTTGCTTTCGCTTATTGCTAATTTATCCTTAATGGTAAGCACTTTGCTTTTCTTTTGCGGATACAGCATAGAAAAAGGAAACAGTTTTTCCATTTCCTGCGGGTTTCCAATGTTTAGGCTGGCTACATTATAAAAAATTCCGGTAAGCGCCCATTGACCTTGTACAAAGGCGTCACTACGCTGAATACGATTTTGCTTTACGTTGGTTATTTGCTGCCGTTGTATAGCAAGCAATTTTTTATGAGCAGGTGAAAAAGCCTGTAAATCGCTCGTAAGGTTTGTCCCTAAACTATCCGCATATTGGTTAGCTGCATTCAATACACGACCTACCAGCATTGGCATTTTCTTTTTGGTTGCTGTTAAATATTCTTCGGCCTTAAAGGGATAAAATTGGTAGTAGGCATCCATAGTGTTGCCACCCAACGCATACGCTATTGCACCATTATTGTTCTTCATAAACTGACCGAAGTTGTAAATAAATTGGTCCACGCCCGATGTGCTGCTTTTGTGTACTCTTGTTCCTGCATCCGTGTCATTAATCTCTTGGTCCACTGCATCTATTACTGATTGCAACTGTTTTAGCAAATCATCATATTTACCATCTGTATTAGAGGCAGTCATTGCCTGGTATAAACACATGCAGAAATCGAGAAACCGAGCATGGGTAATATTTTCGTTGTCAAAAAGACTACTTGTTACTTTTTTGTTTTTAGACATTGGAAATTTGTTTTGGTTATGCAATATAAATTGACAAGGTATTTACTGCTGAAAATAGGTTTATCAAAGAATCTGGTATGGCATTCACCATTGTGGAAAGTGATGTCTGGAAATCTGTGCCACATTCACGATTGATGAATGAGGCATCCGAAAACCTTTTGGTATTATTTATTTGTATTTAACTGATATTTGATGTTTTGAGCATGACACGAAAATAAAATGAAGAAATAATAGGATTGTCTTAAAGTTATTTAAGATAGATGGGTTTGAATTAATTTTTCTTAACGTAGAGAATTAGAAATTGTAAACATGGTTTATAATTTCCATAGCGTTGTTATAGGCATCATTAGGTAATTCAAATGTTTTTGAATAAAAATACAATAAGGCGATTTTAAATTGCGGCAACTCTATAAAAATATATTCATTCATTTGATGAAAGAAGTGGAAGCTTTTATTCTTACTTTCAAATACAACCAATAAATTTTCATTTCGGGTTTTGTCTTTAATTCTAACTCTTCGTTGAGAAAGTCTTAGTTGAGCCACTGCTTTCGCAGGTGAATAGTCAATATTTTTTCGCATTACCGATATAGGTATATCAGCCAGCACAGAAATATATTCAGTTGACTTATGTTTAATGAACTTCCTACGTGCTTCAAGAACATGAAATTTATATTCGATGATTTCTAACCAGCGAATGATGTTTTGCACTTCTTCATTTGTAAAGAAAGTCGTGTTTAAATTCGTATTTTGTAAGGTAGCTATGATATAACTTTCTATAAAAGCCAGCACTCCATTATTGCAATCAGAACAAACTGGAACTGTTGTCCTGTTATATGTTTGTTCGCTTCCGTTTACATCTGTCGTAAAGAACCTTTCAGTATCTTTTTCAAACGTCCATTTAGGAAGTACATGTTCTTTGGTGAGATTGTTTGTCGCGTTGCAAAAGATGCAGATATCGGTGTTTGTTTTTGTGCCATTTAGGGAAATGTGATTTTGGAGAATGTGATGAATGATATTTTTGGATTGTTGTCGTAGTTGATTTCTAAGGAGAGTAAATTTGGAATTAATTTTCATGAATTAAATTTTCATGAATTACTGCGAATCTTTGTTTCTTCAGTTCGAGCATCGTCTCCTGAAAAGGATGATGCGTAAAAGTGAACCTATTAATCCTACCGCATCATCCTCGTTGAGAGACGATGTTCGAACCGGAAATGGTTCCCATTCATTTATCCTTCAATAAAAATTCACCCTTTGTTAACCATGAAATACCGAAAGATATCAATGCAAAAGTTTCAAGTAGTAGTGTTGGTTTAAGGAACGAAATATGCTCATAAATAACATTGGTTTTTTCCAAGGGAATAGCTGCCGCTGAAACTGCCATAATAATTCCACAGACACGGTAAACATGGTTTCTTTTCTTTTTTTGAGAAGTGATTCTGCCAGATGTTTTGGTAAAAAGATAGATAGACATGTATGAAAGAATAACAAAGAAAATACCTGCCGTTATATAATGAAGTATGCTGATAGGATCGTGTTTATCATTTGTTTCAGATGTAGGAAAGAAAGCAATCCCCAAGGCAAATAAACCTGCCAATTTACTTGCTAAAGAATCTTTCCATGAATATCCATGATAGGAAAAAAGAAAAAGCGATATACAACATAATACGCCTACCAGCACATTGCGCATATGGCTGTAATAATAAGCACTTACAGAGACCTTTATTTCTTTGGTATGGTCTAATAGTAATGAGCCAATGATTAAAACAGGCACTAATAAAATACCCAGAAAACCAATCACCTTACGCATGGTCAGGTAAGATATGATGATTGATTCGGGTGGTTTTGGAGTTTTAATAAGGTTCACTAACAAAAATCGTTTTTAAATACGTTCATTTAAAATATTATTACAGCTTCACTATTGCTTACCGTAAAGTTATAGTGTCTTTCCCGTTTAAAAAAGTGCAGGTTATTTCTCTGTAATACCTTACTTCCAACTTGCCTTTCATCTTTATGTCGTGCGATATCTTCATGGCCAGGCTTTGTGTATGGGTAGTATGAGACCCCCGCTGCAATGTATGCACGTAGCATGTCTTTCACACTTCAGTGTTCACTATGCCAACATCAGTAACAACAAGAATGGATATATCAATATTGACTTTACTTTTATATAAATATCTGCAGGTTGGCGGCAAGTTTGCTTATGGGAAACCATTGACATTACTTTTAAATTAATTAACTATGAAAATGAAATTATTTATTGCGCTTGCTATGGCAGCGGCATCAGCTACAGCAATGGCGCAGACAACCACGCCTCAGCAAAAGACCACTACTCAAAACACCGCTTCGCAAACAGGCAAAGCCACCAGCACCGTATCTGCCGAAGAGCGCGGCGCTATTTATAGCAAGCAGCTTAAGAAAGAGCTGAACTTAACCGACGATCAATACAATAAAGTATTAGCCGTAAACACCGAATGCATCCGCCGGAAAGATGCAGCAAAAAGCAGTGGTGATAAAGAGGCTGCCAAAAGCATAAAAGTCTATCGCAATGAGCAGTTTCAAACTATACTTACGCCCGACCAGATGACGAAGTTAAAAAGCATCAATGCGCAAGGCGGAAAAGGCGGCAAGAATGGTAAAATGAATGCTGATTCTACCGATGCCGGACAATAGTTGTTTTTAGGGAGATGTTTTTTATGTCGCAAGCGTGGGTCTTCATAGTATTGCCTTTGTGTGTGAGCATGAGGCTCTGCGGTACACCAGACAGTGAAGCATTCTTTTTACAGAAGCTAAATTATATTTAGTTAATTCAGTAAGAGGTAAATATCGTTTGGTGGCTGATTGGAGAGAGTATGAACATAGTAGCGTGGGTTTTTATGAACTATAGAAAACGATCCGTTTTGTGCCTGTACATTATAAAGAGTTGTAGTAGCATAACATTTATCGCAGGGTCTCATGCGGACGCACATAATCCGAGCTATGAAGGCCCTGCTGCGACGTAAAACATCCTCACGCTGCCGGCAAAATCAGCTATAGAAACACTGTTGTAACATAAAAGAAAGATTTAGAGAGGTTGTTTTATTTATTTCTAAAGTGTACCTTTATGAACGTATCCTATACTGATATCATCTTGAGATCACATCATACCCCGTATAATTTATGAAATGTCTTATATTTTTCATTATTATATTTTTGAACATCAGTTTGTTTGGTCAAACTATAGATTTACATACTCATATTACTAACAAGCACTTCATGAATGACGTAAGTGATCCAGATAGTGTGAGAATTTATCTCAAAAGAGATAACAAATTACCTGACAACTATCTTAAAAACTGGGAAGGCCATTATCCCAACAATTGGGATATAGCAAAGACTAGTGACGCTATCCACAAGGATGACTCTCATTATGGAAATTACTTTCAATCAACTTATTCCGATTTGCAAAAGGGGGAAATTAAGATTGCTATTCAGGCTATTTCACCTTTGGAAATTAATATTTTTCACGATCCAAGCAAGCTTTTCAGATCTATTGTTACGAGGACAGGAGTAGCAAAATCTGGAATACCTTATAAAAACTATATGACTTTAATTCATACACCCTCTTGGCGAGAAGCGTACAATGAATATTTATACACAGTTCATCAAAACACTTACAATCAAGAAGGGAATTATAAAATGATTTTTCCCGAAAATTCAGATTCGCTTTATAAACATATTAATGATCCAAATACTTCAATAGGAATAATATCTTTTGAGGGCGGGCATATTTTATTTGGTGATAAGGTTTATGAGGAAGAAGGTTTTATGAATTCAGCGTTATCAGATGAAGCAAAAAAAGAAGTGAGAAAAAACATAGATACTATACGCAACTTTATACAGCATAGGGTTTTCTTTGTTACTCCAGTACATATATATTGGAATACTTTAGGTGGACAAGCAAAAGCTATCGATAAATATGGTCAAACTACAACTTTAGATAGAGCTTCAACACTGCTATGGTTTAGGAAAAAAATATTTACAAAATACGGTTCGGGGTTACCACCTAAGCAAAATTTAAATTACACAGGACATCCAGATACTAATTGTAATTGCCCAGATAATACAATTAGGGTTGACAACTCATGTTACGCAGAAGCACCGCCAACGGATAATTTTGGAAAAGAAGTTATAGATAGCTTGCTTAGTAAAAACAATAAATGGCATAAACGAATATATATTGATGTTAAGCACATGGATGTCAGATCGCGTTTGGATTATTATTTACTTCATGATTCATTAGTAAAAGCTACAGGAGATACTATACCGATAATCTATTCGCATGGAGCTGTGAGTGGAAAGAAATTAAAAGTTGCTTACTATACTAGTGTTTCTCCGTTAATGGACGATTATGGCGAAATAATAAATCCTAAGAGTTTTTATGAGGATCTTTTTTACAACTATACTCATAGAAATTGCGGATTAATTAAAGATTATGGCGATAAAGAAGAAGATAGAGAATGGTTTAAGGAAAAAGGAATGGATGATCCGGAAATATCTTTGGAAGATATAAAACTTACGAATAGCAAAGATGATCAGGCTACTGTTGGCTGGTTTTACCCTTGGAGTATTAATTTGTTTGACGAAGAAATACCAGAGATTTATAATTCTGATGGCATAATTGGAGTAATGGCAGACGAAAGAACACTTGGATGGTATTTGCCGAACTATCAGGATGCAGATTCTATTACGAACCTCAAGAGTGAGCTTATTAAATTAGGATTCTTTAGCAGTAATGTTTCAAAAATAGATTTAGATTCATTTAGGGTAGCTGAATTGTTTTTAAGAAATATTTTTTACATAGTTAAACACTCTGGGAGGAAGGATACTACAGCTTGGGATCATATTGGGTTCGGGTCAGATTTTGACGGATTCATTAATCCTATAGATATTTGCCAGACATCTGCAGATGTACCTAAATTTCAAGAATATTTAATAAGAATCATTCCCTATTTCTTAAAAATTCATGAAGAATATCAAGTGCCAGGAAATGACCAAGGGTTACTATTTGGCTTATCTCCAAAAGATGCGATGCGTAAACTATTTTATGAGAATGCCAAGAGGTTAATAATGAAATACTTTTGAGAGCAGTATTAGAGATATAAATTATCGAATAGGTAAAGGCGGTAAAGAAACTATTCTCTTCTTTGTAAAATATACATAATCAGAACTTGGATTATCAGCCCATGTTCCATTCATATGAAACATTACTTCAAAGCCTTTTTTTACGGGAATAACGTAAAGATAGTTTTCCTTTAATCCTACTATATTTTTTTGGCATTCGCAGGCAGAATCCATTACAATATAATAGTTTGTATGGGGATAAAAATGCATACCAGTTGATAAGGTTAAATCAGGATTTGTACTAGTTTTTTTCTTTTCATTTTTAGATTCTTTTCTTAAGGAATTATAATGTGCTATAGAACTGTTGTAATCAACAACGGAATCAACTTTTAAAAAATCATTTACATCAGATACATACCAAAATATAGTAGTTAAATTAGAAATTTCTTGAAATTCTAAGCGATTATTTTGAACATTATAGTTGCCAATATGAATACGGTTTAAATCTGAGAAAACCACACTATCGTCATTTGTATGTGTGTCGTTATTATAATGGTGTACTTTCTTGTCGGGTATAGTGGTAATGTAAACTGCGCGACTCCATTTTTTGGATAAGAACAAATATTCTATTTCTGTTTTTCCTTTTTTAATATTTTGAAAAGCTGGATCTTGACAATTGCAGAGTTCAAAGTTTTTATGTGGATCTGACATGCGGCAGATAGTTCTGATATAAAGAGTATAACTATCATCGAATGGAATCGTCTGAAATCTTTCTGAGAAAGACCGGGAGGGAGAAAACCAATAATAAACTCTGTTACACGATGAACATAATATCACCATCGTAACTATTAAAATGTATTTTCTCATTTTGTATAAATATGCGAATTATTATAGATTCCATCTAAACCAAAACCAAAGGAGGTAGGGTATGGAGTAAGATGATAAGAATAGAACAGGTTATAATGAATGAATTGTTGAAAGTCTATGAACAAGTCATTATTTAATTTTACAAATGCTCCATAATTTTTAGCTGTGTTGGCAAGAGTAAAACTATAATCTGATTTATTATACAATTGCTGTAAAGGGTTTAAATAATCAACTGATGCCAAATCTGCTTGATTAGACAATTCAAATGCATTTTTATTTGTTCCTGTAAATTTATGATACGACAATTCCATAAGATTTACATTGTAAACAGTTGGAAGATGATAGCTGATTACTCCTCCTCCTGTATAGCCTCTGTCGTGCCCGTCTCCTAAACATAACTGATTGATACCATAACCACCATCATTGTAATAAGAGAACTGAAATCTTTGAAAATGAAAATTTATGAATCCAACCCTTTGTATATATTTTCTTTCCTTTACATTACTGTTTATGACTATGTTAGTTCCTAACGAAATCGAATTATTAAAGGGGTTTTGAAGGGCAGGTATAGTGAAATCTGCAAAGTAATATAGTGGAATGTTTCTGTCAATTTGTAATGATAACCTATTAGCTCTTAACACCTGTTGCCAACTTCCTGTAAGGGTAAAAGCGTTTACTAGGTCTATGGTCGGCTGCCATCGTTTATTATTTTTAAACGCTCTGGTTCCGGAACCATTATAATAAAACTGAACTTCTAAATTATAGGATGGAAATAGATAATTAAAAAGAACAGCACCTATACCTGCATTAGCAGCTAGTCTTATTACAGGGATACCTTTTTGAAACTCGATAACTCCTTTTGCAGAAAATCCATACTGATAGTGCATGCCACTTGTTTCAGTGACTTTTAAGTTTTGGGCTTGACACAAAAAGAAACTTAACCATAAAAGGGTACAAACAAAAAACCTTCTCATAATCAGTACTACACTAATTTAACTTGAATAATATAAGATAAAATATAAAGCATGACTTACAGCCTCTTCACTCTATATTTCCGTAAGATTTCTCCAACAGTTGGTACCCTCATCAACCATAACAACGTTTGTTCATTTTGATGGTAAGTACTTCATTTTTTTCCTAAATAAAAGTTTGTACTATTTTACTCAATAATCTATAATTCAAACATTGTCATCTTCGAACGTCGACTTTCACAGAGGATTACAGAAAACACCTTCGCAAGTACATACACATCAATAAAAATAATAAGAGAAACAAAATGAATGGGGTACGTCCGGTCTGTTGGTTATTGTGATTCGTCTATGAAGGTTTGTCGGCTTAACAGGTACTAAAGTAAACTTCTTTTTAATTTTGCAATAAATAATTCGGCAATTTTTGGTATATTATATCATTCCTCACACATACACTTCTCCTTCTTCAAATAAATTACAAACCACAGCTACATTATCGCTTATGGCTTGTAACTGGTAATGCGGGTAATCAACAATCGAGTGCCAGTTGCCACCCCATTCAATATTGTTCATTAGGGGCAATACATGGTGCGCAACTGTTATATAATCCCTATCGTTTTGGTTGTAGCTGCCATCTTCGTCAAACAAACCAATGTCCCACGCAATGCCAAAGTTGTGGTTGCTTTGTCCGCCACGCGCATTGGTTACAATCGGCCCTGGTGTTGTTCTGCCTTGCGCATACAAGATATTTTGTTCAGCAAAGGTGCGTGTACCCGAAATGATGCGCACATCAAAGCCGGTTGCTTCACATTGTTGCAAAAACAAACGAGCCCTTTTTTGTGCAATGGGCAGCAAGGTTATAATATTGCTTTCGCTGCGGGCATCAAATGAGCCCATCTGCTCGGCAATATCAGCACTTTGAGCACTAAAATCGGCATCAGCCCCATTGGTATGCGGTCCCCAGATTCCATCCAATGTATCGTTGTAAAAACCAGCGGCTCGTAAAAATCTTTGATAAAATAAAACGTCTTGTTTCAATAATTGGTAGCTCATGTTGGTATGGTTTGTTTATGAAAGGTTTTATGATTTCGACTGTCTATCCTGCGATGATTCATCAGGGCTTTTTTCTGTTGGCTTTACAGTTGACCGTATCACCATTACTTTGTTTAGCATATCAAACCAAAAAGGTGCGCCTAATGAAATAGCCAACGCTGTAATAAACCAGCCTGATAGTTTTAAAACCCATACTTCAACCGTGTATTTAAATTGGTTGTGCAGATCGAAAGGGGGAATGGCTTTTACATTGGAAATAGCTGCTTTATCGTAATTCAATTGGCTTTTCCAAACCCAGCCGATAGGCAAGCCTAACTGGTATAAACTGTTTACATTAGCTATTGTTGTTGAAACCGATGGTGTATCAGATGAAGGAGAATGCAACCGCTGTGCTGCATCTACAATGGTGGCGCGTAATGGCCGGTCGTTTACAAGGTTATTGAAAATGGCAATGGAATCGGCATTCATTGCAATAACAATCACCATCCCTAAGACAAATATTATTTTTTGAACTCTTCTTTTATACCAGCCTGATATCCGATCCATCGCGCTATTGTACCAGTCTTCAATGCCTTCCCGAAATTTATTTATATCACTACCGGCAGTTTCAGCTATGGATGACAATGCCTTTTTTATATAAGAATTCTCAATCTTGTCAATGTTTGTTTTTATAGCATTTATATCGTTATTAACTGCTGTTGGAAAAACAATATCTATTAAAGCGATAGCAAAGTTTTTAGCCGGAATGTAAGAGGGAAGTGTAGAACCTCGTGTATAACGGTTCTTACCTCGTCTGATATCCTTAGGATTGTATTTGCCTCTGAACAGAGAATCAATAAGCGGATGATCGTAAACCTCCTGCGTGAGTTGTGTATCATTATTTAATAATCCCCTGATGCCTTGTTCCAAATCTACCGCCCGCAGTTTTAGTTTGGCTTCTACCAATTCGTTAATTGATGTGCAGATAAGGCTTACCAAAAGATAAACGAGGATCATGCCTATAGCTACATCAAGCATTTCGAGACTTAGCATACAATTGTTATATTGCCTACTCTATAATAACCGTTTTCGGCATACCGGTATAGGAAAAAAAGTTATTGTAAATGTATCATCAGCCATACCCCAATTGCAACAGGACAAACCCTGTTTGATACTGTATTTTCAACAATAGAAAAATACTTTCACAACTACACGCGCACAAAAAAGAGAAATCAAAAGTTAGAAATCGTTTAGCAATATGGTATCGGCACAAGATCGTTTACGAAGGTTTGCTTGCTAAAACTGCAATAAAAATAAAGAACAATTTTATGTCATCACAAAAACTATTTCTGACTCACTTAAAAACAAAACGGTACAGCCGGAGCCGTACCGTTTTTTGGTTTGTGGTCTATGAAGGCTACGCTGTAAAGGTTATATAACATACAGCAACAGGTAATGAATAGTGTTTATGAAGGCCGTTTTTATTATAATCCACTCAGCACGCCCCAGCCGGTACAAGCATCCCAGCCAACACCAGCCTTATATCCTATTTTGGTATTGGTGGTAATGTTATCGCCTTGTGTAATGTCGCGGCACAGGTTAGGAGTGGTGTATAACTTAGGATTGATAAAACCCGCATGACTGTTATTTTTTTGATTTATACGTGCTATTAAGCCAGCCATCAAAGGCGCTACAGCACTGGTTCCGCCAATCACCATGTTTTGCCCATCTACTCTTACATTATAGCCAGTATTCGGATCGGCATCGGCAGCCACATCGGGCAGGCCTCTTCCTTTAAACTTGGTGCTGATTGACACAGGAACGTTGGCATTTGCCTGGTAATCGGGCAATGGAAAATAATCGCTTACGCCACCGCCGGTTGCCGAATCGTTTGAATCGTGCCAAACCGTTTCAGAAACAATTTTGTTATTGGTTACCTGTAATGATGTACCGCCGCAAGCCAGCACATACGGACTTGATGATGGAAAATCGGCATGTACTTTACCATCGGTTTCGTTGTCGCTCGAGCCTTGGTCGCCCGCAGCAGTACATATTGTTACGCCCAATAAAGAAGCGGCTTTGAAGGCTTCGTTGAAGTTATCGAGCGATTGCGGCGTCCAGTTTACTTCTGCAGCACCCCAACTGATGGAAATAACAGAAGGCTTGTTGCGGGCATCATGTATTGCAGTGGTTACGGCATCTAAAAAACCTTTGTCGGTATTTGGTGTAAAATAAACTACAATTTTAGCGTCAGGCGCAATTGCACCCGCCACTTCAATGTCAAGCATCACTTCGCCATCGGCACTGTCGGCAGTGGTAGGACTATTCTTTCCGTTATCCACCGCAACGGCTTTTACTGAAGGAGTTTTTATGTTGAGAGAAGCAAAATATGTTTTTAAATCGGCAGTTTTATATCCGCCACCCAACTCAATAATACCAATGCACTGTCCCTTGCCGGTAACGCCTGCAGGAAAGCCATAAATATTGGCTAAATCGTTAGGGTTAAAGCTTTGTGATGCACTATGGGCAATGATGTTACCTTCTTTGTTTCGTGCAATTTGAAACATAGGCCGCAGGTGCGGACGATCATCCAAACCAAACACACCATCTACCACATCTTTCAGTTCTTCGGGAATGTTGATGTCGCCGGAACGACCACGAAATGTGTGACCGTCAGGGCTTTGATAACAGGATAATTTTACCTGGAAAGCTTCTTCAAAATCGCTTACCTTACCACGCAATATTACGCTTCTTCTGCCCTTTTCTACCTGCGCAACAGAGAGGTGATGTTCGTGCGCAAACTCTTCTACTTTTTCAATGTCTTTATCGTCCGCGCCAAACTTTTGTTCGTACTCTTCGCGGCTGTATTGCTTGCCGGTAGCCAGTTCTGGCTCAATGGAAGCTTTGCGGCGCACACGCACGGTTACTTCCATCGTTTGGGCCGGGTCGAGGTTTTTGGTATCAGTTCCGGCAGGTATTGTTTTTTTACTACCTGCCAGCGGCACATATGCCTTTTTGTTTTCTTTTGCCATAATTGTGATGTTTTACAAGCCGGTTGTACTGTCCGGCTCCGGATGATTGTTTTATGAGATGAAGTTACGAATAAGACAAGCGTTGATGGTGGTTCCTGTTCTATAAAGCCTATAAAATAAATCTGTCGGAGAAAAAATAAAAAAGAAAACAAGAAGGGAAAATAAAACGAGCTATTGGTTATGTGTTATGGCATTGGTTACTGCTGTTGCTATTATAAAGATATAGATGTTTATGATGATTGCAGATTTTGTTTTCGCTGATTTTTTATGGAAACGGAATCATCAGCAAAATATAAACTGATTCTGTTTTGCAGTGAGAGTTATTAAGATTGTATCTTATGCCATTCTTATCAATTTTATTTCCATTGATTTTGTTGCCTTCACAGGTAAAATAAAAGCCATTTGCAGTTGCACAAATGCAATATTCACAGGAAAAAAACGATAAAAACAAAAGCGTCTGTTTCCTTCCGACAATCATCGTTAAGAATATAAAAAATAATAAGGCACAATGAATATTTCATTGTGCCTTATCAATGTGATGAAAAATCTTACTCACCCGAAGGTTTTGTAATGAGTGTGCCAATAGCAACAGGCGAGCCGAAGTTTGGTGAACCATCGCTGTTCCAGGTAAACTTTTGCGCACGAGGGTTGCGGGCATCACCGCATCCCTGACCAGAGGCATTGTTAGCATGATAGATAATCCAGTTTTCTTTTCCATCAGGCGAAAGAAAAAAGCCGTTATGTCCCGGACCAAAAGCCCCGCCGTTTGTATTTTTTGTAAACACAGGTGTTGCTGTTTTTGTCCAGTCGGCAGTATTCATTGGGTCGCCGCCCATTTTTAACGTCAATAAGCCAAGACAATAGTCATCGCTCCAGCAGCCCCCTGCCGAAAAGGTCAGAAAGAGTTGGTTGGATGAATTTATTAAAGCTTCAGGTCCCTCATTAACTGTTACATTCACGCCACCAGTAATACGCGTTTCCCAATCGTAAGTTGGTTTTGAAATCAATACACGTGTACCATCAATCGTGTAAGGGTTAGATAATTTTGCAATAAAAATCTCCTGCTCACCATCTACATCGTCTTGCCATCCGCTCCAGATTAAATAGTTGTTATTGTTGTAGGTAAATTCAGAAGCATCTATCGCCCATTTGTCGTTTGTATCTGTCAATTTTCCCTTTAATGTCCATGTACCTGTTGTTGGGTCTGCTGCCGCGTTTTCCAACACATAAATGCGATGTGTGCTGTTGATGCCGCTGCTGTCGGCAGCAAAATAAATATACCATTTGTTATCTACATAATGCAATTCGGGAGCCCATACATCATTTGAATAAGCCGTGTTTACAACCGCCGACCAAACCGTTACAGGTGTAGCGCTTTTTAATTGCTCTATCTTACTCACTTTCCACAATGCAATGCGGTTGCCCAATGTGTGAGTGTAATAGTAAAACCCATCTTTTTGTGTTACCCAGGGGTCGGGGCCTGACGATAACAAGGGATTGGTAAAGGTGTTTGTATTAACGGGTGTTGTGTCAACCGGCTGCGTAGAACCACCACCGCCACTTTTGCCGCAATTGATGTTCAGCAAGAAAATAAAAAGAACAGTAAGAAGGAGAAAGTATTGTTTCATACAGCATAGTTCAGAATACCTAAAATAATAAATGATGATTGCTCTGTTTGAGCAAGTATTCCGCAAAAAGAATAGAGTGCCTAATTACAGAATACTTGCTTTTGTTTTTGAGGTGATTTTTTAGATGCGGATAGTGGTAGTTCATAGGTTTTGTTTTAAAAGTTAAAAGCAATCGGCAGGGTTAGAAATGCATCTTGAAATACAAAAGAGATAATAAGTCATACTTTGAACGGAAAGAATGACTAACTATCATCTAATTGAGGTATTGTTTTCATTGTAGCTTACTGGTATTCGAGCGAACGGCAATCCAGTTTAATCACATGATTCTTTTTGCCAAACATGCTGGCAAACATGTCCATGATGCCGCACATCACACCCGGATACGTATGTTCCGCTTCCTGCGATATTTTTACCAGCGAAAGCTTATCTATGTTGGCTTTGAGCGATTCGTTCAATGCCATCCCGATTGCATTTTCAACAGCTGCCGAAGAAGACAAGCCTGCGCCAATGGGCACATCAGCCGTGAGGGCAGCATCAAAACCTTTGGTTAATAGACCCCGCTGCCTGAACTGATTCGCCACACCCAGAATATAATTGGGCCATGACACTTCCTTTGTGGGCGAAAAGTGGTGGATGGTGGAGGAATACTCATCACCCAAATCAAGCGAAAACAAATTAATGGCTTCATCTTCTCTTGGAGTAAAAGCAAGGTACGCTGCTTTGTCAATCGCCGCAGGCAACACAAAACCTTCGTTGTAATCGGTGTGTTCACCAATGAGGTTCATTCTGCCTGGTGAGCGCACCACAATGGTATTGTCGTGAATAAAACTTTCTAATTTTTTATTTAGAACCATATCGGCAACGGCGGTTTCCATTCTATTTGGTATTGTTTTATTTTCCGGTTAATGATCTGATCAAATCAACTTCCTTTTCACTATAAGGCGCTCCTTCTTTTCTGAATATCTCGTGAAACCAAACCTTTGGTTCACCGCCCGATGGCATGGGTGTATCCCAGGCATATTTGGTGTTGGTTTTTCCTTCCACCAAACCCCAGTTGATAGCTGCCACATTTTCTTTTTTCAACATCGGCATTACGGTGGCAAATGTGCTGTTGCGCGGGCGTGCCATATACTCAGTGCAAAGCAGGGGACGACCGTATTTGCGCAGCGAATCAATGGTTTGCTGATGCGATTCTACCGGACTGTAATCGTGGTAAGTAATAACATCTGAATTGGCCAATTGGTAAACATTTAATTCCGCTAAATCTTTTGTCCAAATGCCTGCACTTAATGGTTGTGAAGGATTGATTTCTCTTCCCCATTGAAACTCCTTTTCCAGCAGCGGCAAACTCTTGTTTCCATAGTTCGAATTGCCTGGCTCGTTGTACAAATCCCACAACAAAATGCGCTTGTCGTTTTTAAAAGTTGTGAGCACATCTTTCACATACATTTCCAATGTATCAACCAGTTTGGGTTCATCGTAAAGGAGCTTTCCCGGATCGCGTATCCAGCCTGAATTGTGAATGCCGGTTTTGGGTTCGGGCTGCTTACCAGCATGATAGGTTTCGTTCCAGCAGTCATCAAAAAACACAAACATTGTAGTGATGCCGTGTTGGTTGGCGATGGTTAAGTATTGGTTCATTCTGTCTTTAAAGCCTTGCTTGTCTTCCTGCCAGGCAACGTGGTGCAAAAACACGCGCATACAATTTAAACCAATGGATTGAGCCCAGCCCATTTCCCTGTTAATGGTAGCCGTATCGAAGGTTTGTTTTTGCCACATTTCCAATTGGTTAATGGCCGTGCTGGGTATAAAATCGGAGCCGCGAAGCCAGCCTTTGGTAGCGTACCATTCGGCAGCTTTTTGCTTTGTCCACACAGGTCTTGCCGTTTGTGCATTTGCAATGGCTGCAACAGCAAATAGTACTAAAAGAAAGAAGCATTTTTTCATCATGAATGTTGGTTTGTTTTTATAAAGAATATCCTTTTGTTTTTGCCTTATTTTGTAATAACCGGAAAAGATGAAATACGCAAACGTGCTGCGCCCATCGGTATCAAGGTGATATCGTCGGTTGATGTGGCAACCGCCATCGGACTTTGTGGCAGCGTATCACACAAGCCGTATTGGTCAATTTTCCAGGATGGAAGCCGCTTTCCTTTTGCCTTGATTTCGATAGGAACGGCCTGTTGTGAAAACGGAAAATTATCCTTCGGAAAGCCTTTCTTAACGATGGTGAAAGAAGAAGCCGTATCGCTGTTGAGTAGCAAGCCATAATTCCAAGCCGAAGCCGGATAAATTTCGAAAGCCGGCCATTTGGTTTCGTCAACATTTGCCTGCCATTTACTGTCACCGATAGCAGAGGCTTTGCTGTCCATCTTTTTGTATTCTTCTTTTATTTTTAACGAATACGTAAGCGGTCCGTAATTGATGCTGACACTATTTTTATTCTCTGTCCAAACTCTTGTTGCAATGTGCATCGGAAGTTCAACTTCAACTACATCTTTGGCCTTCCAAATCCGTTCAATGCGTGTATAAGTGTCTGGTTTACTTTCATGATTTTGAAGAGCACCATTAATATAAATTTTTGCTCCGTTGCACCAGCTTGGTATGCGCAGATAAAGGGGAAACAGGATTGGGTTGGCGGCAGAGACTGTGAACTTTATTTTTTCGTCAAATGGATAATTTGTTTCTTCTTTAATGGTAACCGTTTTGCCATTGGCAACCTTTACTGTAACGGTGGCTGCACTGTATAAAATAGCTGCCAAACCATCATCGGGCGATGCCATAAACAAGTGCTCGGCATAGTAGGGCCAGCCTTGCGAATGGTTGTGCTGGCAACACCGGCTGCTGAACGGATTCATCATTAAAAAAGGTCCATCATTTTGTATTCCCGGGCTGTGATTTTTGCTATCACTCACTACCATATTTGGCGCAGTGAGATAGCGCAGCCCTTTAAAATCGGGCATTACAGCCGCAGGATAGGTATTAAAGGCAACGTCTTCACAGTTGTCTGCCCACATTGGATCGCCGGTAATGCTGTTTAAGATTTCGTCGCTTGCCATCTGCTCCACCATACCACAGGTTTCTACTGCCTGGCGAGGATCAGTATAACCTTTTCTTGCATTTTCATCGGCGCCAAACATGCCGCCCGGCACTTGCCCGTACATATTTCTGATTAAATAAAAATCGTTATAAGTGGCTTTCAGATGATCATCGTTTTTGGTTTGCATATAATAAGTGGCAGGCTCGCGAAAACACTGGGCTACGTTTACATTGTGCCAATTGGGAAGGTTGTCTTTTTGCATCCAATTGGCAGTGTTGCGATGGATTTTTTCAGCTAAATCCAAAAGTTTTTTTTCGCGGGTAATGTTGTACAGCCAATACACACTGTACAGGTTATCACCACCGCGACTGTTCTCCCAATAGATTTTCAAAAACTTTTCATCGGGTAATTTCATTTCCCAATCAAAATACTTATCCATAAAGGAAAGCACCCGCTTGTCGCCGGTGTATTCATAGTATGATTGCATACACCAAAGCATGAGCATGTTGGGCCACAAATCGGGCGTGCTGCCCTTGTTGTCCTGGTGTTCGGTTTCTTTGATTGCCGGACCAAAATAACCATCAGGTTGCTGGCTTTGAAACGCCTTATTTAACCAGCGGCCGGTTTCGGCTATAATTGCTGTGTCGTGCAACACATAGCCCAAATCGCCATACCCTTTTAACCAATAAGGTACTTCTTCCCAGCCATGATCACCAGTGCCATTGCCACTGTACCAGGCATTGTTGTTTTTTTCAAGCCACGCACTGATTTCGCCCAAATGACCAGTTAAGCCATCGCGTTGTAATTGCAGATATTTTTTCACCCATCCTTCAGGTTGAATAGCACCAATAGGCAGTTTGATAAAATGCAGCGGCAACAGGGGAGGTTGATTGCCTACATAATTCTGATTTGTTTTTGCAGTAGAAGTTCGATTAACAGAACTTATATTTATTTCGGATGGCTTTCTCTTCCAGCCACCCAACAAAAACGTAATAACAATGACAAGTATAATAGTATTAAATCGCATAAAATTTATTAGGCAAACGATTGCGCAAAATTTTTAAAAACTAAGTTTGATACTTTTGTCTTCTCCTTTAGCAGTGGATTGTTTGAAGCAAGGTACTGGTTCCAGTATGACGCTTACTTTTTTTGATGGTGTAAATCCTTTTCATCAATCTGGTCAAGCAACAATTTAAAAGCTTCTCTTCCCATCAAGACCGTTTGCGGTCAATGGATGATAGGCTGGCGTAATATGTTTATCAAATAATTCATTGGCAAATTTAATCACTCTCAATGCTGTAAAATCTTTCACCGCAAAAATTCCCTCCGGAGGTTCAGCGAGGCTGCAATAGTACACCATCGCATCTTTACCTGCTGAATAGAAACATTGCCGTTATAGATTAAAGACTCTTCTGCTTTCATTCCTGCTGCATGAAGCGCATATTTATATCTTTCAAAACAATCCTTGAAGATTTCCTGAAGACTCTTTCTGTAAAAGTTTACAAGCCCATAAAAAAGAGAAAGCCAGCTTCAATAGAAATGAAGCCGGCTTTCTCTTTTTCAAAACCAAATGAACAAAAACCCTTTAATCTTCTACTTAAAACGCTTTCGACAAAGCATTCTGTTTTGTTATGCCGGTTCAAAAGTAAAATGTCGTTTTCTTCTCCGCAATTAAATAAGGATTAAAGGGCTTAAAAAAAAATGAAAAACCATCACTGTAACGTTGCATTTATCGGCAAAAACAAACTTAGTCTTCTTACTTACAACTTTCTTTTACCATACCCCGCACGTAAATTTGCGCAGCAATAAAAAGAACTATGTTAATTGGATTGAACAATGTAACCTTTGAATTTGGTGCGCGTGTTATTGTGCAAGACGCAACATGGCATATTCAGTCAGGCGAGCGCATTGGCTTGATTGGCTACAACGGCACAGGAAAATCAACCCTTTTAAAAGTGCTGGTGGGCGAATACTCGCCATCCGCCGGAACGGTGGAACGCGGGAGAGGCGTAAGCATCGGTTATCTGCACCAGGATTTATTGAGCTTTGATACGGCTGATTCTATTAGAGAAGTGGCGATGGGCGCATTTGAAAGAGTAAAGCAACTGGAAAAAGAACTTGAAATTATTGGTAGCGAACTGGAGAAAACCGGCGATGAAAAATTGCTGGAAAAATATACTGATGCTTTGCACGAACTGGAAGTGCTGGGTGGTTACAACATCGAACACAAAACCGAAGAAGTGTTGCAGGGATTGGGTTTTGAGAATGAGCAGTTGGGCAAGCCTTACAAAGAGTTTAGCGGCGGCTGGCGAATGCGCGTGTTGCTGGCAAAAATGATATTGCAGCAGCCCGATGTATTGCTGCTTGACGAACCTACCAACCATTTGGATTTGCCATCTATCGAGTGGCTTGAAAAGTATTTGATTCATTACAAAGGCAGCGTGGTAATTGTAAGCCACGATAAGTATTTTTTAAACCGAATGGTAACGAAGATTGTTGAGTTGTATCAGCAGGAACTGCATATTTATTCGGGCAATTATGAATATTATGAAAAGGAAAAAGAACTGCGCATCGAGATGCAGCAACGCGCTTTTGAAAACCAGCAGGATTACATCCGGCAGCAGGAACGTTTTATAGAACGATTCCGCAGCAAAGCCTCCAAAGCAGCAGCTGCGCAGAGTGCGATTAAAAGGCTGGACAAATTAGACCGTGTAGAAAATGTAGAGATTGAACGGCCGAATTTGCGCATCAATTTTCAGGTGGACAAACAACCGGGACGAGTGCTAACTACATTGAAAGATGTATCGAAGAGCTTTGGAAAACTAAACATTGTAGAACACACAAGTGCAGAGATTGACCGAGGTGATAAAATTGCATTGATTGGTGCAAATGGCAAAGGCAAATCAACCCTGCTGCGCATCATTGGCGGAACAGATGACAACTTTGATGGCGAAAGAGTTTGGGGGCATAATGTGGATGAAAGTTTTTATGCACAACACCAGTTGGAAGCGCTCAACATTAACAACACTGTGATTGAAGAAATGCAGGAATGTGGCAGCGGCAAAACCGATCTGGAACTGCGCTCGTTGCTGGGTTGTTTTTTGTTTAGTGGTGATGATGTAGAAAAGAAAATCCGTTTGTTAAGTGGTGGCGAAAAAGCACGCGTGGCACTCGCAAAAGTGATTGTGAGCAAAGCCAACTTTTTATTGCTGGATGAACCTACCAACCATCTTGATATGCACAGCGTTGAATTGCTTACCGAAGCATTGAACAAGTATGAAGGCAGCCTCATCTTTGTGAGCCACGACCGTTATTTTATTTCCAAAGCAGCCAATAAAATCTGGGAGATTGTAGATCATCAAATTAAAGAGTTTAAAGGCGGTTATGAAGAGTATATAGAGTGGAAAGAGAGAATGGCAGACCGCAAGACAGAAACCGAAAAAAAGAAAAGTGCTGATGGAATGAAGGAAGCAGATGCGCTGCGAAAAGAAGATACTGCAAAGCCTGTGCAGCCAGCAAAACAATCGTTCTTATCAAACGAACAACAGAAAGAATTGCAGAAACTGCAAAAACAATTCAGTAAAGTGGAAGGGGAATTGGAACGGATAAAAATGGTGCAAAAACAAATTGAGGCCGATATGGCTGCGCCGCAGATTTATGCCGACAGAAATGCGTTTTTAAAATTAGAAAATGAGTACAACAGCAACTCACAAAAGATAGCTTCGTTAAACAAAGAATATGAAGATTTGTTTGAGAAAATTTTAGAGCGCGAAACGCAGTTGCAGGGATAAATCGTCACGTTTGTTGTGGAGTTTGTTTAATCAATTCAGCTTTACCTTCAGACAATTTTTTATTGATATAAAACTTTAGTTCTTCAAAGCTCATGTTTTGTGTTTCAGAGCTTATTTTATTTCGTATGTCACGCATCATATTTACTGCGTCAAAGGTTTTCTTTTTTTAATCGTTTCCATAATTAATAAGGTATTTTGGACTTCTGATTTCAATCATCATATAACCCAATAGCCTTTAATCTTGTCGAGATTTACAATGTTCTCAAGCCTTTCAAACAATTTGATTGTATCTTCTTCGAACTCTTCGTCAAAGTAACCACCAACAATAGAAGTGTCAATATAAATTCTTTGCTTTATCCTATAATCTTATAGCGAATATAACAAATGTAAAGTTGTAGAAATAAAAAATGGCAATTAGCAGGTTGAAGGAATGATAATCGAACCTTAATTGAAAACACTCCATAAAATGTTCATTCAAACAATTCGTGCAAAACCAAACATTATCAAATCAATTCTATTCTTATCTTTCGTCAATGAATCAACAAATAAGTAAGCCGTTGAACAGAAAACACCTTGCTGTAACACTTTTGTTTTTATCATTTATTTTCTTGTCAACAATTGCTGTATCGCAGCGCGAGCCGGATGCCGTTTTCATGGATAACATCCATACACCACAACTGTTCATCAGCGGTAATCAATATGGTTATCCTATCATTGCTTTGGGCGCTACAGGCGTTGTGGAACTTCATTTTGATGATCTTGATAATTCTATAAAAACATATTACTACACTTACCAACTTTGCAATGCTGATTGGACGCCGGTTGATTTAAGTCCGTTCGATTACATTGATGGCTTTTCGCAAAACAGGCTTCTTCAATATCGTCAGTCTTCGCTTGCCAAAACAAAATACATTCATTACCAGGCGATGCTGCCCGAACGAAATTGTTTGCCTAAAAAAAGCGGCAATTATTTATTGAAAGTGTTTTTAAATGGCGATACTTCACAACTGGCATTTACGAAACGCTTACTGATTGTTGATAATCAGGCTTCGATTGCTTCGCAAGTTCTGCAACCCTTTAATGCCGAACTTTTTAAAACACATCAAAAGCTGCAATTCAGCATTGATGTTAGCAAACTGAATGTGCTGAACCCGCAACAGCAAGTGAAGGTGGTGGCATTGCAAAATTATCGGTGGGACAATGCTGTAACCAACGCGCAGCCTGCCTTTCTGCGCCAGAATGTGTATGAATACAACGGAGAGCGGGACTTCGTTTTTCCTGCCGGAAAAGAATACCGCTGGCTCAATTTAAAAAGCTTCCGTTATTTGAGCGATAGAATCAAATCCGTTAACCGCGATGTGCAGCCGTTTGAGGTAATGATGGCGCCCGATGGCGAGCGAAATGCGCAACGCTACATTGCTTATGCCGATTTGAACGGGTTTTATCAAATCAATGCTACCGATGCTGACAATCCGTTTTGGCAAGGCGATTATGGCAATGTTCATTTCTTTTTTGTGCCAAACAACCGTCAGCCTTACGCCGGTAAGGATGTTTATATTTTGGGTCAGTTCACCAATTATAAAACGGATGATAACAGCCGGATGAAGTGGAATGATAGTTTGGGCGTTTATGAAGCCACCATGTTGTTGAAGCAAGGTTATTACACGTATTTACTCGGCACCACAGACAGCAACCATCCGCAGATGCAACCGCAGTTAGATGTTACTGAGGGCAACTATTGGGAAACAGAAAACGATTATACCGTTTTGGTGTATTATCGTTCGTTCAGCGACAGAAGCGATGAATTGGTTGCCGTAAGAACCATCAATTCCACAGCATCGCGCACGGGCTTTTAATTTTGCATTGTTTTTTATTCTCCAGTCATTACTTTTGCGGCGGCAGGTCTTACACGACCAGCTCCTGTTGAACCCTCCCAGGGCTGGAAGGCAGCAAGAGTAAACGGTTGTAGCGGTGCGATGTGAGGAGCCTGCCATTTTTTATTTTCTTCATTTTTACCATCTTTGTTTATCAGGTTCATCACCTTGAGCTTTAAATATTACCAACTATGAAATTTTTTATCGACACCGCAAATCTTGATCAGATACGCGAAGCGAATGACCTTGGCATATTGGATGGTGTTACCACCAATCCTTCACTCATGGCGAAGGAAGGCATTACGGGAAGAGATGCCATTATGAAACATTATGAAACTATTTGCGGCATTGTAAACGGCGATGTAAGTGCTGAAGTGATTTCGGTTAAGTTTGATGATATAATTGAAGAAGGTAAAAAGCTGGCAGCCATTCATAAAAATATTGTGGTGAAAGTGCCGATGATAAAAGACGGCGTGAAAGCCATCAAATGGTTTACCGATAACGGCATTCCTACAAACTGTACTTTATGCTTCTCTGCCGGCCAGGCAATATTGGCTGCAAAAGCAGGTGCCCGTTACATTTCGCCGTTCATTGGCCGCATTGATGACAGCGGCTGGGACGGTGTGCAACTTATTCAACAGATCGTTGACATTTACACCATACAAGGTTTAAATACGCAGGTGCTGGCTGCTTCTATCCGCAACCCCAATCACATTGTGCAGTGCGCTGAAGCCGGTGCACATGTAGTAACATCGCCGTTAGAGTCGATATTGGGTTTATTAAAACATCCGTTAACTGATATTGGTTTGGCTAAGTTTTTAGAAGATGCAAAAAAGCTCAATCTTTGATCAGTTTTATTTTTCTTACAAAAACAAAAACAGCAGATAATTTTTACCTGCTGTTTTTTTATGATTATACCTTAAGTGTCAAGTAGTGCTATTGCGCGTCATTCCGCAAATGCCGCCGTTTGGTTTTGCACAATAATCAATGATTGCAGGCGGCTTTGTGCGGAACCTGTCTGCCGACAGGCAGGTCTGATGATTAGATAATGAATCTATTGAAATGTAATGAAAACGTTTACAACATAGCAGAAGGTTTACATTCTTAAGACCAGATTCCGCACAAAGCCCTCGCATTATTATTTCTGTCTTCGTGACGAGGGCATCCCAATGAATCGGGACAAGTCTTGCGGAATGACGGGGAAGCTGTTCTTGCTTAGTTGCCTCTTCTTTTTTTCCCGTTTTTTATTTCATTCATTATTTCTGCTTCCGTTTTTAATTTCTCATCATCAGGTTTCTTCTTCATATAAACCACAACCTTTTTTTGCAAAGAACGATTGCTTTTCAATTGCGCAGTTACCGTTACAAATCCTTTATTGAAAGATGGTTCCAAAATCAAATTATTGCCAATCCATTTACCATCAGAAGAAGTGAAAATGACTTGTGTTGTGTCCAGCGGAAGATAATGCCCGTTGCTTAACAAGCCATCTACATTAATGTAATTGTAAACGCCTTTCTTTAAGCTGTCAGTATAGAGATGAAAGTAAATACTATCAACCTTTTGAGCGTTTGTTTTTGCATTAAAAAAAGCGATAAAAACAAAAGCAATGGCGCAACGTTTCATGATCCGTTTTTTTTGGATAGAAAGCAACAGTTAGAGTTTATGCAAAAAAAGAAAACATTTCTGAACAACATTAATGAGAAAGTTCGACCGTTTCGCGGTCACTTGTTTATAGAGAAAATGCCATTCTACAAACATGCGACTCCGTTGGAGCCGAACTACTGGAAGGTCGCCTATTCCTGTGGATTTGTTTTTGCCCAAATTTCGTTTTATTATTTATCAAAAAGCCTCTTTTTCATAAGAGGCTTTTTGATAAAATCAAGCTGTTTCATTTTATCGCAACGGAATAAATATACCGGCATGAAAGTTCAATGTGTTCAGGTTTTTATAACCAAAATTGTTGTAAGGAATATAGCTGTAATCAGCACCAATCTGCACACCAGATTGGCTCAATCTTCCAAAAGGAATCATCACACCGGCACCGGCTTGTGCAGTGAACGAAGCACTGTTTTTTGAAGTGTTCGTAAACTCACCTAAATACTGATTGTAATTGACAATGGAAGCGCCTGCGCCAGCCATAATGTAAGGCTGCACAAAGCCTTTATCAGCCAAAGGCTTAAAAGTTGCTTTTGCAATCACCGGCGTTGCATCTATCGAGTTGCTGAGTACAGCAGAAACTGTTTGCGTTTTGCTTACGCTATACAAAGCCCGCGGATTTTTTTGTTCAAAATACTGAAAGCCGGAACCCAAACCAACCGCCCATTTGTTGTTGATATAATATTGCAGGCTTCCCGTTACGCCGGAAGGCGAGCCTTTGCTGATGATATCGTTTTTAAAGGAGCCAAGCGGCAGGCTGTAATTGTAATTCAAATCAAATTTTAATTCGCCTTTTTGCGCATAGGTTGTGCAGGTACAAGCCAATAAAAGTACTGCAACAGCTATACTGTTTTTTATCGTTTTCATGTTATTAGTCATTTGTTTTTAAGTAAGGAGATTGATCGAACAAAGCCTTCACCTGGCTGTCGGCTGAAGTAGAATCAGACAAACCTTCTCCACGAATCAAACCCGTCCAGATCACTACAATTTTATTATTGGTAGCCGCATTTTTTAAATCCAGCATATCAATAGAAACCGCGCCTTGCGAAATGCTGTACACTCCGTAAGAATAGGGTGTGTAATAGTCGTAGCCACCATATCCCCAATAGTAGGGATCCCAATAGCCACCATACGCATCGTAATAATCGGGATAGCTGATAACACCCGTTGATGTGCTGATGATGCGACTTACATCAACACCAACATCAGGCTTACTGCTTTTAT
The DNA here is from genome assembly GCA_965277535.1 of Ilyomonas sp. Classification (GTDB taxonomy): domain Bacteria; phylum Bacteroidota; class Bacteroidia; order Chitinophagales; family Chitinophagaceae; genus Ilyomonas. The sequence continues at coordinate 1,723,388 of OZ255825.1, forward strand.
CAACCAGTGTATAACCTTCGGCAGCCATGTATTTTTTCACGGCATTAATATAAGCCAGGTCGGAAGGTGTTGATTCCTTTACGCTTCCATTGTCGCCAATCACAGCCACAGAATCGGAAATACTGTACGTTTTGTAAGTCGTAAAGTTTACGGTTGAATCGTAGTCGGTAATATAAATCCTCGATTCTTCATTGCTCAGGTTGCTCACGGGCTCTTTGTTGCATGAGGCCAAAACAAAAGTCAGCAGCGCCACACAGGGCAACCATTTTCCACATTTCATCTTCATAGTTTTTTGTTTTAAGTATCTTATCAAGAAACGTTCTATGAGATAAAAAATGAACTGTTTTGTTTAATTTATGAAAGATTTTAGCAGTTTTTTAAAACGACATCGGTAAATCAATAGAAATAAGAAGTAAAACAAAAGCTGAACAAAACAACCAACCGCTGAAGTCAGATTACTACATATATTTTTCTACAACCGAAAGCAGCACCTTCATGTCGAAAGGTTTTTCTAAATACTCGTTTGCCCCGGCTTCTTCGGCGTATAATTGAATGTCGCGATGTGCAGAGATAATAACAACCGGAATGTGCTTCAGAGTTTCGTTGTTCTTAATTTGCAGGCAAATGCTTTTGCCATTCATATCCAGCAACCATAAATCAAGCAAAACCAAACCCGGCATGTCGTCCGAAATAGTTTCCATGAAGGAATCGTTTACAAACGACTCAACGCGATAATTTTCATGTTGAAGAATAAGGGTAAGCACTTCTGCTATTGAGGCATCATCTTCAACTACAATAATGCGCTTTTTCATAAGCAATAATAATTGGTTGTGATTGCGGTATAAAGAGGCGGCTACTGATGATTGGCACATAAAGATAAGCGGAAAGGGAATACTGAAATCTTATTTATAGTGCCAGCGAATCAAATGTTTCCTCTGGCATTTTAGAGAAACAATAATTTTTCACAAACGCAAATTTGGCTTTCATTACATTTGTTGCTCAAACAGTTATTAATGCTTGTACGCTGTATCCTGCATTTTGTAACCATTATTTTTATCAACTCATCAATCAATAAACTCATATCAGGTAAGAATTTTGATTGATGATTCACTTCTAAACAAACACGCTGAATTATGCCTAACGAAACCGTAGCCGAACCGGCAACACAAATTGATGAGCTAAGTGTAAACACCATCCGTTTTCTTTCTGTAGATATGGTTCAGAAAGCCAATTCCGGCCATCCCGGCTTGCCGTTGGGCGCTGCGCCTATGGCGTATGTGCTGTGGCAAAAATTTCTTCGTTTCGACCCAAAAGAATTCGCATGGCCTAACCACGACCGCTTTATCCTTTCTGCCGGTCATGGTTCTGCATTACTTTATAGCTTACTTAATTTGTATGGCTATGATTTGCCTATGGATGAATTGAAACGATTCCGGCAGGTAGGTTCTAAAACACCAGGTCATCCCGAGTCTATGCTTACCGATGGCATTGAAGTAACCACAGGTCCGTTGGGACAAGGTTTTGGCAATGGCGTTGGTTCTGCAATGGCAGAAGCTTTTTTGGCTGCGCGATACAACAAACCTGATTTTAAATTATACGATCATTATACTTACGGCATTGTCAGCGATGGCGATTTAATGGAAGGCGTATCTTCTGAAGCAGCTTCACTGGCAGGTCATTTAAAGCTGGGTAAGATCATTTATTTGTGGGATGATAACCATATTTCGTTAGATGGACCAACCAGTTTGGCTTTTACGGAAGATGTGCTGATGCGTTTTGAAGCTTATGATTGGCACACACAAATGGTAGAAGATGGCAACGATTTGGATGCCATTGAGCGCGCCATTATTCTGGCACAAAAGGTTACTGATAAGCCATCAATCATTGCTGTAAAAACCATCATTGGTTTTGGCTCTCCGCAGGAAGGCACGAGCAAAGTTCACGGCAGCCCGCTGGGAGAAGAAAATTTGCGCAAAACCAAAGAGAACCTCGGTTGGGATCCTGCCGAATCTTTTTATGTGCCTGATGAAGTAAGAGAGCATTGCAGCGAGCCCGGTAAAAATGGTGCAAAACTAAACGCCGATTGGAAGAAGCTGTATGAAGAATACAGTAAAGCATTTCCTAAAGAGCATGGGGAATTGGTTGTTGATTATGATGGCAAACTGCCCGAAGGTTGGGATAAAGACATGCCCGTTTTTAAAGCCGGTGAAGGTTTGGCAACGCGGCAAGCTTCCGGTAAAGCATTAGATATTATTAAAAAGAATGTGCCCTGGGTGTTGGGCGGCTCCGCCGATTTAGCCTCCTCCAACGAAATGCCGAAAGAAGGTGATGTTTCTTTTCAGCCCGGTCATTACGAAAACGGCAATGTATGGTTTGGCGTTCGTGAACATGGTATGGGTGCTATTATGAATGGCATTTCATCGCATCGCGGTGTGCGCACGTATGGCGGCACTTTTCTTACTTTTTCCGATTACATGCGCGGAGCTATTCGGCTGGCTGCCCTTACTGAAGCCCCGGTAACCTACGTGTACACACACGATAGTATTGGCTTGGGTGAAGATGGTCCTACGCACCAGCCCATTGAACAGGTAACCGCATTGCGTGCCATCCCCAATTTAACAGTGATTCGGCCTGGCGACGCAAATGAAACGGTAGAAGCCTGGCGCATTGCGATGACACGCATGAAAGGACCTATTGCCTTGATTTTATCCCGTCAAAAAATGCCTAACATTGACCAGGAAAAATATGCTCCGGCAAAAGGCAATGTGCAAAAAGGTGCTTATATTGTAAGTGAAGCTGAAGGCGGCAAACCTGATGTAATTTTAATTGGCACCGGCTCAGAACTGAACTTGTGCATGTCGGCACAGGAGCAATTAAAAGGCGAAGGCATCAAAGCTCGCGTGGTGAGTATGCCTTCTTGGGAATTGTTTGACCAGCAAGACCAATCGTATCGCGATGAAGTGTTGCCGCCAACCATCCATCAACGTGTATCGGTAGAAGCCGGTATTACCCTGGCCTGGTGGAAATGGATTACCGCTGAAGGCATTCCTATTGGCATTGACCGCTTTGGCGAAAGCGGACCTGCGGAAGAGTTAATGAAAATATTTGGTTTTACAGTAGAAAACGTGGTACAAAAAGCAAAAGATGTATTGAAAAAGTAACTTATCTTAGCCGCGTTATTATAAACAAAACCAAACGCTTTACTGAACCAATAACCAAAATTGAAAGCCGTCCCGACATGTTGGGGCGGTTTTTGTTTTTGCCGTTATTTTATCCTTCTCTTCTCTCCTTTTCCATTCACCACCTCAATGCTTTTTATGTTTTGATTCACCTCAATAAACCTTGCCGATTGCGATAAAAAAGAACTGCCCCAATACAATTCCTGCTTTCGCTTTTTACCGTTGTTTAAGGTAATGTAAGCCAGCCTGTCATTGGCCTGCACGGGCAACAATTGTATGTTTTTATTATTGGAAAATAATTTTATAGCACCATTGTTTTGCGAAGCTGCCAACAGTAGGTTTCCTTTCCCATTGCGCAAGGCTACTAACGCTTTAGCATCGCCGGGCACATAAAATCCGCTTTGTAAGATGGTTTGTGGCGTAAAGTTTCCGGCACCATCGCCAAGCAAAACCAAACCATCCATTGCATCATATTGTCCGGCAGACACTTCGTTGCCGTAATCGTTACCCAGTAAGGCAACATCAAGGTTTCCATCGCCATTAAAATCGCCGACCTGCATTCCATTTAGCGGAGCCATTTGTGCCAGTGTTGGCAAAGGTTTTACAGTAAATTTTCCGTTGCCATCATTTTGAATATAGCAACTCGCAAAATTGTTTGCTTCCACCGTGTAAGCGCCTTTTAGTTGTTCGGGCGTAAAAATTTGATGAATGTCTGCCGCAGCGAATGCTTTGTATTCATTGAATTGCTTTTTCAAACCCGGCATCTGGCTCATAATGTCATCGCGGTTCAGTGCCGTGTATTCATGCTTTTTGCCTTTATCATCTTTCAACCATAAGGTAAGCACCGCATCAGATGTGCCATTGTTATCAAAATCTTTAGCGTACATCTTCACCGGCTCTTTTTCGCTACCTCTTATAAAAGCATTCAAGCCCAGATTACCAACCACATAATCAATATCACCATCATTATCAAAATCGCCGGCCACAATGGTGTTCCACCAACCTTTTACATTACCAATGCCGGTTTGCGAGGTTACATCAAGCAGCTTGCCACCAACATTTTTAAAAAAAGTTATTGGCATCCATTCGCCAGCTAAAATCAAATCGGTTTTGCCGTCCCCATCAAAATCAGTCCACACGGCGTCGCACACCATACCAATGTTTTTTAGCTTTGGACATACGCTGTCTGTAACATCGGTAAATTTGATAATGCCGTTTTTACTATCGTTGCGATAAATGAATGAACTCACCGGCATTGGATAAGCCCCCGGCAAACATCTTCCGCCTACAAACAAATCAAGGTCGCCATCACCATCCATATCTGCTGCTTTAATGCAACTTTTACTCGTTAGGTTTTTAGGTAATGCAGACGTGTCTAAAGTAAAATTGCCTTTACCATCGTTTACATAAAACCTATCGGCATACATTTCAGAATTGGCTTCGAAACGGTTGCTGCCATTGGCGCACCACAAATCATTATCGCCATCTCCATCTGCATCAAAAAAGAGGGCTCCCATCGTTGCCGGAAGACTTCCGTTTTGAGGCAATGTTTTTTGTATAAACTTACCGTTAGTTTGCTGCAATAAAAAGTTGCCTGGCTGGCTTGTACTACCACCTATAAAAATATCATCTAAGCCATTGCCATCAACATCTGCAACGGATAATGCCGGACTAAACTGCGACAGCTTATGCGGCAGCAAACGCTCTTTATCAAAATCAATATAATCGGTGCTGTAATGAGTATAATGTACATCCGATGCTGCCGTAACATCGGTGAATAAAACATCGTTAGCTATGCCTGGCGTGCTCCAATCATCGGGCAGATTTGCATTCTTACTATCAACCGTCAGATGTTGGTTCGCTTTTACTTTTGTAAGAATTTGTTTGGTATGATTGGGCCAGCGGATAATCACCGAATCTAATACAGCAACGGTATCTAACCCAAAAAAAGCTTTTGTATCAACACAAGAAAGATAGCCTTTGCATGGCTCATTTTCATACACTTGTTTGTTTTTGCCATAATATATTTCAGCCCAGGCACCAATACCTTTTCTATTTTGCTTATCTCCGTTAAAAGCTATGCTGATAAAATTTTTATTTATCTTGTTTTTTGTATTGGTCCCATTTTCATATACAAAGGCTTCGTCGTTAATGTTGTTGATTACATAATCCAAATCACCATCATTGTCTAAATCAACTGCTACCGCTCCGTTTGAGAAGGAAGGTTCGTCTAAACCCCACTGCGCTGTAACATTTTCAAATTGTAGATTGTCCCGATTTTTAAAGGCATAATTGGGTATTTTGATAGCAGGCATTTCACCTATCAGTTGCTCCTTGCTGGCAATACCAACCGACTTATTTCGAAACGAAATAAAATCGTGGTCGGTTACATCTCGCGGATAGCCGTTGGTAATAATTAAGTCGCGCCTGCCGTCATTGTCAAAGTCGGCAATAGATGGGTTCCAGCTCCAATCTGTTTCGGCTGTGCCTGTATAAAAAGAAATATCTGAAAACATGGGTGCACCAATCGAATCGTTGCTTCCAACACGCGGCCCCATGTTTAGCTGCATAGTGTTGCGTACATATTGCAGCATAGTGTTGTCAAATACCATGCTTTGGTACTCATAATAATTGTTACCGCCCATATTCTTCTTTTTGCGGTAATTGCTTTCGGGATTCATGTCAACGGTAAAAATATCGGGCAAACCATCGTTGTTGATATCTTCCACATCGTTGCCCATTGCATTGCGCGAAGTATGTTTAAAACAGTCTCTTACTTTCTCGCTGAACGTTCCGTTTTTATTATTGAGGTACAAATGATCAGAACCAAAAAAATCATTGGTTACATACACATCTTTCCATCCATCTTTATTGATGTCGGCTACAGCAATACCTAACCCAAAACCATGATGCGCAATGCCCGCTTCTTTAGAAACATCAGTAAAAACAGGATGTCCTAATTGCGCATTCCAGTCGTTGCGATACAACTTATCATAATCCGTAGTTGATGTATCTTTTGTAACAAAACTGGCTGATGATCGCTTTGCCAGTTTGGTAGTTACAAGATACATATCCAAATCTCCATCGCCATCATAATCAAAGAACGCCGCCTGTACAGAATAGCTGGTATCTGCTAATCCATATTCGGCTGCCATTTCTTTAAAACGTGGAATGCCATCGGCTTGCTTCCCCTGGTTGATGTACAATAAATTTCTTCTCTCTTTTGGATTTTGTTTGATGGTAGTGCACACATAAATATCTTCATAACCATCGTTATTTATGTCAATAACAGATGCTCCATTGCTCCACATGCCTTCGCCACTTACTCCTGCTTTAGTCGTAACGTCTTCAAACTGCAAATCGCCTTTGTTTATGTACAATTTATTACTTGAAGTGCTGGCGGTAAAATACAAATCGGGCAAGCCATCATTGTTAAAATCGCCGACTGCAACACCACCGCCGTTATATAAAAATTCAAGATCAATTGGGTTGATAGAATCGTTTTCTTTTACCACATTATTGAATGTAATTCCAGTATGAGAAGACGGTAGCTTTTTAAATAAAGTAGTTTTGTTTTTGCACGAAAATAACAGCAGGCAGGCAGTAGCAATTAAAATGGTTTTCATTGATGTAACAGATAAAAGAGAGACAAACTAACTAATTTTATAAGGAATCACCTGATAATTTAACCATAAAATTAAAAGCAAATATGCAAATGAGTATTCGTTACTATTTGTTTTTGCGGTAATTCCTTTTATCTTTTTTCCAGTTAACCGTTAGCATTAAAATTTACTGCTATAAATAATAAGATAAACATTTACAACTATCTTACAGCAACGCAGTTGATCATTATTTTGCTAAACAGATCATTTGTTTTGAAACGTATTGTTATTAAAAACGCCGTATTATTGAATCGCCCTGTAATTACTTTTATTGTAATTGTTATTAGTATTTTTTATCGCAATGCATTAACAACACAATCGCAGCTGTTACTATTAAGGATAAAAATGGTTAGTTATTTTGCCGGTTCTTCTTCTTGCACCAATTGCCAACAAAACATTTACGACAGCTTTGTTCATACGGCTCACTACCTCACTTCCCGCATTGCAGACAGCAACACAATAAAAGGCAGTTTTGAACAGGAGAAAAATATATTTCTGTTTGGCAACTCAATTGTTAGAATGGAAAAAGGGCTGACAGATACGAAGTTTAAAAAATGTTACGCTCAAAAGAGAACAACTTAAAAATAAAGAGCAAATAGACCTGTATTATAAACAATTGAAACTGTCTGTATACTATCTGCTTTGATATTTAGCAATACAGAGATGGATGACTTAAAACTTTTGTATTTTGGTTTTAATAAAAAAGGTTGCTTCACATTGAAGCAACCTTTTTTACTGAAATTATTTTTTGTGCAATTAATATCCGGGATTTTGTACCAATGCGCCACCTTCAATGTCAACTTGGTTTTGTGGTATTGGAAAGAGTTCATTCCTGTTTGCCGTAAATGAATGTGCATTTAAAACCGGGTTTGATATACGGGTGTCCGCTTTTATGTAATTGTTAAGTACATTAGCCATATAACCTTTGGCTTCAGGACCACCAAATGTTCCATCGTAGCGTTGTAAGTCAAAGAAACGATGCCCTTCCATAGCTAATTCCAGTTGCCTTTCCATATAAACAGCCTGACGGGCATATTCCTGTCCGCTTGCAGCAAATCCGGTTGCAGGATGGCCGCCTGCTGCTCCGTACAATCCTATTTTATAATTAGCAGCTGGTGTATTAGTAAATCCGGCGGCAGGGTTGCTGTTATCCGTATAAGTATGTACCCAATATTCCGGATGGGCCGCCATTCTGTTTCTTACCATATTTACATCGTCTTCAGCAGCCTGCAAATTATTGGCTTCAACTTCACATTCCGCATGCCATAATATTACATCTGCAAATCGAACCAGGTTATAATTGTTAGCTACATTTTGGTTTTGTGCCCATCCTTGGCCATTGTCGTAAGTTGAACCTTCAGAATGCCAGAAAAGATTCTTAATTGGATTGTAGGGAACAATATCGCCACGAGACCAAGCTTCACCACCGCATAAACCCCAGTCTAAATATGGAATTCCTCTGCGACCTAAAGTCCAGTCCATTCGGGGATCTAAGGCATCTGTAGGAGGCGTAAACGGATCTGTCGCTTTCAAACCATGATCCGTCTTTAGAGGTGTTACATTATAATTAGGTATGGTAGCACTAACTGTTGATGTAGTTTTATTGTCTGAGCTAAAAACAGCCATACTTACCGTTGTAGTACCAAGCATTGGTAATCCGTTTGCATCTACTTTGTAAGCATTTCCAAGCGTGTAAGATGGCTGGTCAAAACCGCAGCAACCTGTATATGTACCGGCCGGGAAATTTAAAACTTCGCCTTCATTCCCGTTTTGCCCGCCAGAGCCATCATTGGCAGTCATTTGTACCTGAAATACTGCTTCCGCACCATTCCTTTTAGCAGGATCAAAATTATCTTCAAAAGCTCCGAGAGCATATTTTATGCCTCCTGCAGTTTCACCATTCGTCATCAGATCAGTCAAAAGTGGCAACGCCATCGCATATTGATGATCAAACATGTATGTCTTTGCTAATAATGCCTCTGCTGCATAATAATTGGCACGACCCTTCTGAGCTTGAGTTTTAGGTAGTCCAGCCATTGCAGCAGTAAAATCGGCTTCAATTTTATTCCATATCGGGCCAGGGTTGCCTACCTTATAGTTGCCAGCCGCATAAGTTACCGAATCACTAACGTAAGGTACATTCCTGAACATTTTTGCAAGCTCCAGATGGAAAACACCACGTAAAAACCTTGCTTCTGCTGTTACTTCTGCGGCATAGTCTGTTGATACAGAACCATCTTTAATAAGAGGTATTTCTCTGATAACGTCATTAGCACGCTGAACAGCATTGTAAAAAGCACCCCACTTCTCTTGCAGATACTCGTTTGACGGATCAAGAGAATGATTTTCAATTGGTGCTGCATTGGGCTGATCGGTGGTATTTGAACCTTTGTAAGCATCATCCGATGCAATACCGCCATATACCCAGTTGTCAATACCGGATTCCCAAGAGGTTCCTCCTGTACTTGTATAACCGTCAAGCATGGAGTATGCACCAATTAACAAACCATCTAAACCTGCCTTACTGGCGAGAACCTCAGGACGCAGTGAACCGACAGGCGCTTTATCGAGATATTTATGACATGAATATATAAACGTAAGAACCAAAAGGGAAACACATAGAAACGTATATTTAAATTTGAATTTTTTCATAACCATGCAATTATTGATATTTTATTTGTTTAAAATGACAAGTTAACGCCTACAATGTATAGTTTCTGATTGTTAGGATAAGCACCGTAGTCAATACCAAAAGCAGCACTTTGATTGTTCCCGCTACCATTTACGTTCAAAGAAGGAACAAGCTCAGGATCTAAACCTGAATATTTGGTGATAGTAAATAAATTGGTAGCTTGTATATAAAGATGAAGTTTGTCAACACCCACCCTTTTCAGCAGCGTTGGGTCAAATGTATAACCCAATTGTGCAACGCGGCATTTTAAGAACGAACCATTTTCAACATAAAAGGAACTCACTGTGCTGGAACCAAAAGCTTGTGAAAAAGAAGCAGCTGGTAAAGTTGCACCCGGATTTGTTACTACCCCGTTCACAACGATTGCTGCCTTATTATATAGATCTAAGTTTTTACCGCCCTGGAAGGTGCTGTAAAAATCAGTCCAATATTTTACATAATTAAAGTCCTGGTTGCCTTGTGAACCGTATAATACCATGGAGAAATCAAACTTTTTATAGCTTGCGTTGATATTTACACCATAAGTAAACTTAGGATTAGGATTACCAATCCAAGTACGGTCGTTGGCATCAATTTTTCCATCACCATTCACATCCTTATAAATAAATGAACCAGCTGCTGCTCCTTTATAAGTTGCCCCCTTTGTTGCAGAGGCGCTATCCTGGTAAATGCCCATTGTTTGATAACCAAAGAAAGCACCAATAGGATGACCAACCTCGTTTCTTACAATATCGTTATCACGAGAAGCACCAAAATCAAAGTAACCGGGTGAAGGTATGCTTGTAATCTTACTCCTATAAGTAGTAACATTTGCGCCCAGGCTAAAACTGAAATCTCTGCCTACTTTAGCATGATAGGTTCCAGATATGTCAACACCTGTATTTTGAACATTACCTACGTTTACAACGGGAGCAGTAGCACCACCAACCGTTGCAGGAAGAGGTAAAGTGAACAACAATCCACTGATCGCTTTTTTATACCATTCAACAGTAAAATCAAAATGATTAAATAAACTACCATCTATACCAAGGTTGGTAATTTTATCAGTTTCCCATGTTACTTTGGGGTTACCTATCTGATTGTTATAAAAACCTTGTGTAATTGTACTAACGCCTCCACCTATACCATAATAAGAACCACCCGTACTTGAAGCAAAGGTTGAATAAGCGTTATTTGCATATATATTACCATTGTTACCCGCTATACCATAGCTGCCCCTGATTTTGAGATCATTTAGCCAGCCAAGGCCCTTCATGAAATCTTCCTGAGATATACGCCAACCCAATGATACTGACGGAAAAGTACCCCATTGACGACCGGGATAAAAGACAGAATAACCGTCTCGACGTATGGTAGCACCCAAAAGGTATTTTTCATTATAACTATAATCTAACCTGCCAAAAACAGATTCGGTTGAAGTTGGCTGATAAATGTAGCTAAGTGGGGCATTAACCGGTGTTCCAAATTGCAGCTGCACATAATTAGGATCCATTGAGAAGAAATTTTGGGCTGATGCCTGAACTTCTCTTCCTCCGGATTCTTTTAGCTCAAAACCACCAAGCAACTGGATATTGTGTTTTCCAAATGATTGCCTGTAATTAATTGTATTCGTCCAGTTGTAGTTAAAAGCTATCTGATCGTCTTCCAAATCGCCGTTTGGACTGGTATGCTGCTCGTAATTTTCATACTGGTTAAAGGCAAATGTATTATAATACTGGTTGTACAGATTAACACCGAACATGGTACGTACAGTTACATATTTTGCTATATCCGCTTCTGCAAATGTACTTCCCTGAACAAGCACAAAGGTAGCTTTGTTATTGGCTTGCCGGGATAGAATTGCGTATGGATTACTACCATTCCCTAAAGGCTCACCCGCAGGACCCGTATAACCGCCTCCAAAATTTCCACCAACATCATGCACAGGAATAATCGGCATTTCACGGAAAGTATAAGCTATGGAGCCACCTTCATTTTGCTGCGTGCCGTTATAGCCACCATTGTTTTGCCTGTATGTAATAAAGGCATTTTCGCCAAACCGGATATGGTCTTTTATATTAAAAGTTGTATTTAAACGGGCTGAATACCTTTTTTCATAATTGTTAAGCAGCGTACCATTCTGATCTGTGTAATTTACAGAAAACAGGTAGGTGCTTTTATCGCCACCGCCGCTTGCCGTAACAGTCTGTTGTTGCTGAAACGCCGGTTTGAAAACGGTATGAAACCAGTCAGTACCTGCGCCCGTAGCAAATTTCTGCACGAGAAAATCGTTTCCGGGGTTCGACGCATCAAAATGATAGGCTTTCAATATTGAATCGTTGCTTGTAACCCCCGCTGTTCCGAAACTCCCCACAGAAGAACCACCATGGTAACCATACGTTGGAATTACACCGGCACCTCCCGGATACAAACCTTCTGTAGCTGCATCATTCGCTCTGAAAGCAAGTTGAGATTGCTGTTCAGGATTCATCAGATGCCAAACATTTCCGGACAGTGGTCTTTGCGTTCCGAAATAAGCGTCGTAGCTTATAGTAGCTTTACCCGATCTGCCTTTTTTTGTTGTAACAACTACAACACCATTACCACCTGAAACACCATAGATAGCCGCTGAACCCGCGTCTTTTAATACGCTGATGCTAGCAATATCATTCGGATTAACAGTTGACATGTCTCCTACCTGTACACCATCCACAACATACAAAGGTTGTGTATGACCAAAGTTAGAAATACCGCGTATAAATACTGTACTTGGTGCTCCTGGTGCACCAGAATTAATTACCGTAACACCTGCAGCTTGCCCTTGTAACAATTGTTCAGAACTGGTTGCGGGTATTTTTTTAGCGTCTGTAACGTCCACAACGGCTACTGCACCAGTAATATCCTTCTTTTTTTGTGTAGTGTAGCCGGTAACCACAATTTCGTTAAGAGAAGAGGGATTTTCCTGTAATGTTACTAATACATCAGTTTTAGAAGATACATCAGCCTCAAAGTTAGAAAACCCTACATACGAAATAACAAGAGTGTTCCTTCCGGTAGGTACATTGATTGTAAAACTACCATCATTAGCCGTAGCTACACCAGTATTAGTTCCTTTTACTACAACGCTGGCACCGTTTATCGGCAAGTTGTCCTTAGAGCTAAATACCTTTCCACTAACTCTTTTTTGAGCAAATAACGATGAAGAAATAAGAACAAAAATAAACGCTGTACAAAGTTGCACAGCCAAGCAGTTGATTTTTTTTCGCATAAGCAATCCTGTTAAAAAATTTTAGCTAAGATAGGAGTTTGTATTTATTGTTAATTAACCTGGCTATATTTTTTTTGTTTTTTTGAAAATTGCTATATTATTGTTTCTCATTTAGTTATGTCATTTTTATAAAACTCAAAAAAACACTTTAGACAAAATAGGATTAAGATTAGCTAAAAAAGTATAAGGAATAAGACTCTTTTAACGAGTTAAAATCTTGCATTAAAACAAAAAAATCTAAATCAAAATGAATTTGTGTGCGCAAAAATTGCATTAAAACTTGCACAAAACGTAATCGATAATTGATATTTAAGTATGTTCTTGGTTACTGAAAAAATCTATATCAAGTAGATAAGTGATACTAAAAAGTTGTTTCAACGTTTATTATTACAGCCTCATAACCTATTAGCTCATAACAAGTGTAAGAATTGTTCAACGCGAATCGAAGCAATTTATTGAACCAACTCCTTTATATCATCATCGTTTTCAATGTTACTCATTTGCTTTAAAATCCAATTACTCTTCCAGCTTACAAAACGGCTTTCAGGTTGCACGGTGTATACTTTTGGATTGGGCAAACAAGCAATAATCATCGCGGCTTCTGTACGTGAAAGAGATTTTGCGCTTTTATCAAAATAGGATTGTGAAGCGGCTTCCACACCATAAATACCTTTACCCATTTCAATTACATTTAAATACACTTCTAAAATGCGCTGCTTGCCCCAAATCCATTCTATCATTTTGGTAAAATAAAACTCCGGCACTTTACGAATGTATTTTAAAATGCCTTCACCCTGCCATAAAAAAACATTTTTAGCTACTTGCTGGCTAATAGTGCTGGCGGCGCTGCCCCGCACCCGGTTTTTCTTTTTCGGATTGGTTGACAAACTCTTTTCCAGCGATTTCCAGTCGAAGCCACTATGCAATGGAAACAGTTGGTCTTCACCCGCCATGGCAGCCAGTTTGATAGTGGGCGAAATATCTTTGTCGCTTATATAGTTCCTTTTCAACCCATCGCCGCTTATCCAACTTCCAAGCTGCGTAAGTGTTAGGGGAGGCATCATCCACTTGCAAACCAATATATAAACAAAAGAAGAAAGAAACAGGAAAAAAAACACACGCCAGCACCAGCGCCAAAAACGGTAACGTTTGGTTTTGCGGGAATTTAAAGCCATAAGCCAAAATTAATTGATTTGCTTGCCTACCATGTGGCCTGTAAAAATTCCATACATGAGCACAATACCAAAAATCATTAAAATGATTCCTGAAATGCGGTCAATAATATGAATATTGTGCGGTGTAAGTTTGGTGCGAATTTTACCTGCCAGCATTACCTTGCTTATATCGGCTGCTAACACAAACAACAAACAGGTTACAAACACTATCAAACGATATTGGCCGGGTTGTGCTACGCTTTCAGCATCTTCTAAAATAGTAGCTGAGGCGGCAAACCAAAACAGAGAAACACCCGGGTTTAAAAGGTTCATAAAAAAGCCGGAAAAAAAGCCTGCCAGCATGTCTCGCTTTCGAAACACAGTAATCACTTTTACTTCATCGGGCCTTGGTACTTTTTTGAAAAAGAAATTGAATACGCCCAATAAAATTAAAAAAACGCTTCCCGCTATGCCAATGGTTTTTTCATGGCTCATTGCCTGCTTAAACAACTGCGAAAAAATGTTGCAAATGAGCACCAATAAAACATCGCTGGCACTTACGCCAGCAACAAAAGCAAAGCCGCCTTTGTGACCATTGTTTAAACTTTGGCGAATAATAGAAAAGATAACCGGACCTACCGATATGCTAAGCAATAATCCCAATGCCAAACCTTTCAACAGGGCTGCAATCATCATTCTTATAAAATAAAAATAGACAACGAATATAAAGGTTTCGGAAATAGAACCATTGCCGAATTGCTGCAAAAACAAGAATTGTTGGTTCTGTCTTATTCAGTTACACAGCTTTTGTTTTTGCAGCAATTTCATTTTTAACAAGAATACTATAAGGCTTTGCCTTTTGTTGTTTTCAACTTTATTACTCACACATTACCTTCATCGCGATTTTTAAAAAGGAAAAATACATGAGAAAAGTAGGGATACTGCTGGCTGTAACTATGATGCTGGCAAGTTGTGTGGTAAAAAAAACAATAACACCAGCAAATCCAACAACCGCGCGTGCTACACCAACCGGCGACACTACACATCGCCTTCCGCCGCAAAAAATAGGTGTGCCCAAAGCGTATAGCGATGTGATAACAAGCAAAGCCATTACCAAGCAAGGTTTGTTTACCGTTCATAAGGTTGATGAAAAGTGGTATTTTGAAATACCGGATAGTTTATTAAACAAACAAATTTTAGCCGTTACCCGCTACAGCCGCACGCCTGCCGGTGGCAACGTTTACGGCGGCGAGCTTGCCAACCAACAAACAGTTCGGTTTGAGCGCGGACCGAACAACAACATTTTTCTGCGCGTAGTTACAACCGTAAATGTGGCTGATTCTTCCAACCAAATTTATAAAGCGGTAACCAACTCAAGCGAAAACCCGATTGCGGCGGTGTTTGATATTAAAGCGTTTGGAAGAGATACAGTAAACAACCGCGATTCTGCCTCCATTGTAATAGATGTTACCGATTTTTTTCGCGGCGATAACCAGATTGTGAGCATCAACCCGTGGGACAAAAGAACGTATAATTTATCAGGCTTAATCAGCGATCGGTCTTTCATTGATAACATCAATAGCTATCCTTTAAACACAGAAGTAAAAACAGTAAAAACGTTTGGCTCAAGCGCAAGTTTTGGAGGGTTTTCTTTTGGCCCTTTTCCTTCTACTACATTTCCGGCTGCCAATGCAGCAGGTGCGGTAACATTGGCAATTAATAATTCATTCATTATGTTGCCCACAAAGCCAATGGAAAAGCGGGCTTTCGATCCGCGTGTGGGTTATTTTGCCGATGATTATACCGTATATGGAGATGAGCAGCAAAAGGTAAAGAATGATGTGTTTGTTGTTCGCTGGCGGCTGGAGCCGAAGTCTGAAGATATTGACAGATGGAAAAGGGGCGAACTGGTTGAACCCGCCAAGCCGATTGTTTATTATATTGACCCTGCAACGCCCAAAAAATGGCGGCCTTATTTAATTCAGGGTATTAACGACTGGCAAAAAGCGTTTGAAAAAGCTGGCTTTAGAAATGCAATTATGGCGAAAGAATGGCCTGAAAACGATAGTACCATGAGCCTCGAAGATGCTCGTTTTTCAGTACTTCGCTACTTTGCTTCTGATATTGAAAACGCTTATGGCCCTAATATTAATGACCCGCGCACAGGTGAGATTTTAGAAAGCCATATCGGCTGGTATCACAATGTGATGAAGCTGTTGCACGACTGGTATTTTATACAGACGGCAGCCGTTGACCCCAAAGCAAGAACCATGAAGCTAAACGATTCATTAATGGGTCAGTTGATACGGTTTGTATCTTCTCATGAAATTGGTCATACGTTGGGTTTGCGCCATAATATGGGAAGCAGCAGCACAGTTCCGGTTGAAAAACTACGCGATAAGGCCTGGCTGGCAGTACACGGGCACACGCCATCCATCATGGATTATGCGCGTTTCAATTATGTGGCGCAACCTGAAGATGGCATTCCAGAAACAGGCTTGTTTCCACACATTGGCGAGTATGACAAATGGGCAATTCAATGGGGTTATTCGTACAGCGGTGGAAAAACGGAAGAAGAAGATAAAAAGATTATCAACAAATGGGTAATTGACAGCCTGAAAGCCAATCCCAGACTGTGGTTTGGAACAGAAACCAACCCATACGATCCGCATTCGCAAACCGAAGATTTGGGCGATAATAGTATGAAGGCTGGTGAATATGGCATCAAAAATTTAAAGCGCATTTTGCCTCAGTTGCCTTTGTGGACAAAAGAAGACGCAGATAAATACGATAATCTGGAAGACATGTATTCGCAGCTTGCCATTCAGTACAACCGTTATGTATTTCATGTATTGAAAAATATAGGTGGCATTTACGAAGTGCCCAAGAGCGTGGAGCAAACCGGCGATGTATATTCACCCACACCAAAAGCTACGCAAAAAGAAGCGGTTGCCTTTTTAAATCATCAGTTATTTCAAACACCAACATGGTTACTGGATAAGAATATTTTAAACAAATTCAGCAATCCTTCCTCAGCAGAAGCGGTAGGGAATATTCAAACCAATACCATCAACAGTTTGGTTTCGCCTTCACGGCTTGCCCGCATGGTGTACAGCAGTTATCGCTTTAGTGATAACAATCCATATACTGCCGATGAAATGCTTACCGATGCTGAAAACGGCATCTGGAGCGAGTTGCAGACGAAAAAGCCGATTGACATGTATCGCCGCAATGTTCAAAAAGCATACACAGAAGCTTTGATCAATATTTTGGCGCCCTCCGGTGGTGGCATCACCATTTCATTCGGCTCGCTGGGTGCATTGGGCAGTACCAATGTAAAATCAACCGATGTGGTTTCCATTGCACGTGCACATTTGGTTTTGTTGCGAAATAAAATTCTGGCTGCTATTCCTGGAACAACCGATAAGATGAGCAAGTATCATTTAGAAGATGTGGCAGAACGAATCAAGCGGGCGCTGGATCCGAGATTATAGTTTTTGGGCAAAACAAAAGCACAAACAGAACATTCTCCTATCTGTTTGTGCTTTTGTTTTAAAAGAAATAACAAAAAAGTGTTGGGTTTATCAATTGCAAAAAAGGGGCAAAACAAAAAATCGAATCCATTACGCAAATGTTAGCCGCTTTCCTTCGTGTCTTTGAGTCTTCGTGGCTAACCCATCATCCAAAACATTCTCTTAAAACAATGACTCAGTCTTTATTATCAATGTTTTTTACCATACCTTTGCCACCCTTAATTTTGAGCTATGAATAACCGGAGAGCGTATGAGATAGCGTTTGTGGGATTAAAACCGGGCATTCACGAGTATCATTACAATATAGACGACAAGTTCTTTGCACAATACGGCGAGCAGGATTTTACCAACTGTAACGCTCACATTAAGCTGTTGCTTGACAAAGAAAACGGCTTTTTATTGCTAAAGTTTGATGTTGACGGAACGGCAAATGCTTTGTGTGACCGTTGCGGAAACACACTCACAGTAAAGCTTTGGGATGAATTTAATATTGTGGTGAAAATGGTTGATGAGCCGGACAAGATGAACGAGCAGGAAGAAGACCCTGATGTATATTATATTTCTAAAACGGAAAGTCATTTGTATGTGGGCGACTGGATTTATGAATTCATCAACTTAAGCATTCCCTCGCAAAAGATTTGTGCCGATGATGCCGAAGGAGCCAGCACCTGCAACCAGGAAGTGTTGAGCAAGCTGGAGCAAATGAAAAACGAAGCAGAGAAGGGTGAAAACCTTATCTGGAAAGGGTTAGAGCAATTTAAAAATTTACAATAATCATTTTAAAATAACAAGTCATGCCAAATCCGAAACGCAGGCATTCGCAACAACGCAGTGCCAAACGCAGAACACATTATAAAGCAGAAGAAGTAACACTGAGCAAAGACACCACAACCGGTGAATTGCACGTGCGCCATCGTGCCCATGTAAGCGAAGGCAAGCTTTACTACAAAGGAAAACTAGTATCTGAAAAAGCTCCTTTGAAAGCGTAAGAAAGAGTTTTATTGATTTAGTGAACCAGTAAGGTTATAACAAAGAAGCAAAGCTAAGTTTGGTTTTGCCTCTTTTTTGTATGCTTTACTGGTTCAATTCGTTTTCCGGTTTCCCTATTTCTTATTAGCTTGCCGCCTATGAACATAGGATAGACATGATGGGTGGCGATTATGCTCCACTCGAAGCCGTATTGGGTTTGCAATTGTACCTGTCGAAAAGATCAGCGCCGGCAACTTTGTTTTGCATCGGTGATGAGCCGCAGATAGAATCATTATTTAGCCAATACCAAATCTCTTCTCCATATACCCGCATTATTCATGCACCGGAAGTAATCGGCTACCATGAGCATCCCGTAAAAGCATTAAAAGAAAAACAGCAATCCTCAATTGCCATTGGTTTTCACCTGTTAGCTACGGGTAAAATAGATGCATTGTTAAGTGCAGGCAACACAGGTGCAATGCTGGTAGGAACCATGTACACCATCAAAGCCATTGAAGGCGTGTTACGCCCTACTATTTCAACCATCATTCCTAAAATAAACGGCGCTACCGGTTTGTTGTTAGATGTAGGTTTGAACGCTGATTGCAAGCCTGAACAACTGAACCAATTTGCCATTTTAGGCAGTATGTATGCTGAACATATTTTGGGCATTTCCAAACCTCGCATTGGTTTGCTGAATGTAGGCGAAGAAGAAGGCAAAGGCAACCTTCTCGCGCAGGCTACTTATCCTCTTTTAAAAGAAAATACTGCCATCCATTTTATTGGCAACATAGAAGGAAGAGATGTATTTATTGATAAAGCTGACGTGATTGTTTGCGATGGATTTACCGGTAATGTCATTTTAAAAATGGCAGAATCGCTATACGATATTTCAGTGCAACGTGGCATTGAAAAGGACGAATACATGAGCCGCTTTCATTACGAAAATTATGGCGGCACACCGGTGTTGGGCGTTGGCAAGCCGGTGATTATTGGTCATGGCATCAGCAATGCAAAGGCATTTAAAAACATGATTGTAGCGGCTGAAAAAATGATTGATTCCAACTTCTGCGATACGATAAAAAGTGCGTTTGCCAATGTGGTTACTCAATAAAATCACTTAGAAAAGTGTCATTATTCCGTTGCAGCCTTGCAGAATGATGAACACTTATAATGTACACATGTGAAGAATCAAAGCGATAAATAATCCGGTATTTTTTGAAAAGGATTTCTTTGTAAAAAGATTGAGGTAGCTCACGAAGTGGCTTTCCGATCTCAGGATAACGTTCAAGCTTTTCAATTGCAGTAAATAGTTTGTTGACGAATTGTTTTGCATACCACACACTGAATCACGACTTATAAAAGTAGCAATATCATCAACATCCTGCAATGCTTCCCTTGTCCATATTATTAAAACCATTTAGCCAAGTATTCTTTCGCTTGTTCAGTCGTATAAATTTTCCCTTCCAAAATATTCTTTTCTGCTTTCTCAATTTTTTCCAACATCACAATCCGTTGGAGCAAAACGTCAATATCGGTAAACTCTTCTTCAGGCATGGCATTGATAGTATCAATAACACGTTGTTTGTTAAGTGCCATAACAATGTTTTTACCAAATATAATAAATTATAAAAACCCAATCAACCTACACCGAAAACTTATACACTTCTTCTACTTCAGTACCGGCAGGCATTTCAAAGATGGGTTTGATTTTGCCATCTTTTAAACCATATACCCAGCCATGCAAATGCGGCCGTTGTTCGGCTTTCCATGCCCGTTGAATAAGGGAAGTATGCGCCAGGTGTTTTACCTGTTCTATCACATTCAATTCTACCAGCCGGTTGGCTTTTTGCTCTGTATCGTGTATTGCATTCAGTTCTTCTTTATGCAAGCTGTACACATCTTTAATATTGCGCAGCCACATGTTCAAAATGTTGCCAAAGTCTTTATCGCTTAGCGAAGCAATAATGCCCCCGCAACCATAATGGCCGCACACAATGATGTGCCTTACTTTTAAAATGTTTACAGCATAATCTACCACGCTTAACAGGTTTACATCCGTTGACAACACTAAGTTCGCCACGTTTCGGTGCACGAAAATTTCGCCCGGCTGCGTATTGGTAATTTCGTTGGCAGGCACGCGGCTATCGCTGCAGCCAATCCATAAAAATTCGGGCGATTGCAGTTCGGCAAGGCGTTTAAAATAAAGAGCATCTCCTTCTACTTTTTCTTTTGCCCAAGCCTGGTTATCGCGTAATAATTTTTCGTAAACCTGCATTTGTTTTTACTTGATTTTTTGTAAGAAAATTTTGCATCAAAACTAAAGCGGCTTCCTCAATGTTCAGCATAGATTTTACCGCAGCGTATCGCAGCAAAAGATTTGCTTTCGTGTTTTAAATAAAATAACTGGCGTATAGAGAAGGGATGATATTGCGCACAGAGAAAAGGAGCCAACAGAGAGTATTTTGTATTCCTCTGCTTTCTCCGTTCTCTGTGCGGATTATCATTTCTCTCAAAAAATATCCCGGCAAAAATAACCTGCTGTATGTTGAAGAAAGGCGTCTAGGTTATATAGAAGAAAAACGAAACAGGAGGTTTGGCAGAGTTTGTTTTTACACAAATTCTTTACCTCCAGCACAAAGCAAACAATTGCAAAATCACTCTCCTACTTTTTACTTATTTTGCGCGTCTCCAAAAATTAAACCATGCAAAAAATTCTGGTAACCGGCGGCTGCGGATATATCGGCTCACATACAGTAGTAGATTTAATTGAAAACGGCTATGATGTGATTTCGATTGATGACAATTCACGTTCTACTACTTACCTGCTCGATGGCATAGAAAAAATAACCGGCAAGAAACTGAAGAACTATAAAGTGGATTTGAAAAATTTTGACGAAACGCTTGCTGTGTTTCAGGAGAATGAAGACATCAGCGGCATCATTCATTTTGCAGCTTACAAAGCGGTTGGCGAATCGGTTGAAGAGCCGTTGATGTATTACCAAAATAACCTTGTGTCGTTAATCAATATTTTACAATGCGTAAAGGAATTTCATATTCCCAGTTTTGTGTTTTCATCTTCCTGCACCGTGTATGGCAGTCCCGACAGTATTCCCGTTACTGAAAATTCACCCACTAAAAAAGCCGAGTCGCCGTATGGTGCTACAAAGCAAATGAGCGAAGACATCATCAAAGATTTTGTAAAAGTTACACCTAACGTAAATGCCATTTTGCTTCGCTATTTCAATCCTGTTGGAGCGCATCCATCCATTAAAATTGGCGAACTTCCCCTCGGCAAACCGCAAAACTTAGTGCCTGCCATCACACAAACAGCCATTGGCAAATTGCCCCAAATGACGGTGTATGGCGATGACTATCCAACCCGCGATGGAAGCTGTGTGCGCGATTACATTCATGTGAGCGACATTGCTCATGCGCATACATTGGCGTTTGAATATTTGAACGAAAACAAAAACAAGAGTAACTGTTCTGTTTTCAATCTTGGAAGTGGCAATGGTGTAACGGTGTTGGAAGCCATTCATGCATTTGAAGAAGTATCTGGTGTAAAGCTCAATTACAAAATTGGCCCGCGCCGCGCTGGCGATGTGGTTGCTATTTATGCCAACAATCAATTTGCAGTTGAGTCTTTGGGTTGGAACATTCAATATAATTTAAAAGATATGATGCGCACTGCCTGGCAATGGGAGCAAAAAATTAAAGAAGATGAGAAGCTGATGACGAGCCAGAATGCGGTGCTGAATTGATTGCTGATTTTTGATTTCGGATTTGTGAATTGTGGTTCGTATTACTTGCAATTCTTTAAACATCAAAATAATTACATCTAGACATTGCAATGGCAAGAAGAAAACTAAACTCAAATATCCCAACATTTGACGAACTACTCATTCCAACTATTTGTGCTTTACAACAGCTTGGCGGTTCAGGTTCGATTGAAGAAGTAAATGGAAAAGTTTACGAAATTGCCCAAATTCATGATGATGTTTTACAAATTCCGCACGGAGAGGACGGAACAATCAATGAGGTTGATTATAGATTAGCATGGAGCAGAACATACCTTAAAAATTTGGCCTACTTGAAAATTCCTCCAGAGGTATTTGGGCTTTATCACGTCCAGACATCAATGTTTCAAAGCTTGATCCAGACCAAATTAAACGTACAGTTAGACAACAAACAAGATTAACTAAGGCTGAAAGTAAAGATGAACAAGAAAGGCAAACAGAAAAGGAAGTTGAACTTGAAATTGAGACCTCTGAAAATTGGAAACAGCAACTATTAAATACTCTCTATAACATTTCACCTTCTGCTTTCGAACGGCTTGCTCAAAGAATTTTAAGAGAAAGCGGCTTCTTCCAAGTAGAAGTAACAGGTAAAACAGGTGATGGAGGAATAGACGGTAAAGGGATTGTAAGAATAAGTGGATTTCTGAGTTTTCATGTTATCTTTCAATGCAAGAGATATAGAAGTTCAATTACACCAGACAAAATAAGAGATTTTAGAGGCGCTATGCAAGGTCGTGCTGATAAAGGACTGTTTATCACAACTGGTACATTTACAAGAGAAGCAACCAAAGAAGCAACAAGGGATGGTGCTCCTCCAATTGATTTAATTGATGGAGAATTGTTATGCGACAAATTGAAGGAATTAAGACTTGGTATTGATACTAAATTAATAGAAACCGTAGAAGTAAAAACCGATTGGTTCAATAATTTATAGCTTAATAAAAACAACCTTTCTATACTTAATAAAGCATATCTTACATTAATAAGTTTCTAAACCAAGCCCTTGTAAAGCCATAAACAGTTGGTGATTCAGATTTTTGCAAAAAAAACAAATCCTAAATCAAAAATCCATACTCGCATTCATCCATTCGCTACTTACCGTCATTCCATATTTTTTATAAAACGCAACTGCCGGTTCGTTCCAGTCCAGCACTTGCAACATCATACCGGTAAAGCCCCGCTCTTTTCCTTCCTGTATAATTCTTTCAAACAACATTCTGCCAATGCCTCTGCCACGGGCTTCTTCTGTTACAATAAAATCTTCTAAATACAAACGTTGTCCTTTCCAGGTTGAGAAGCGAATGTAATACATGGCAAAACCAAGAATGGTATTGTTTTCTTCCGCTACAAATGCCCACCAGACGGGTTTTTCGCCAAAGCCGCTTTCAGTAAAATGTTCTAATGTAATAGTTACTTCTTCGGGTGCACGTTCAAAAATGGCCAATTCTTTTACCAGTTCCAGCATTCGCGCACAATCTTTTTTTTCAGCTCTGCGAAGTATTATGTTCATGCGGTAAAAATAAGTATTATGCGATTTTTGATTTGTAATTTTTGCTTTGTGATTGATGGCGGCTGTAAACCGTGACAGCGAAGAGATTTAGGGCATAGCGACACATGAGTGATGAATTAAAAATAGGGCAAAAACAAAAGCATCCGTATCATAAGTGTTCCTCTTCTAAATTCAAACGAAGATAAAATTAGTAATCGTCAAAGCCCCTCTCCACTCGTGGAGAGGGGTTGGGGTGAGGTATTCATTCTATTATCTTTGCTGCCCTATGAGCAGTCAACAAGAAGGCAAGTTAGGGGCAATCATCGCCCATGCCAAAGAATACGGTTTTATTTTTCCGAGCAGTGAAATTTATGATGGCTTAAGTGCTGTGTACGATTATGGTCCATGGGGGTGCGAGCTAAAGAAAAACATCCGCGACCATTGGTGGCGCAGCATGACGCAACTGCATGAAAACATTGTGGGTGTGGACGCTGCCATTTTCATGCACCCGACAACATGGAAAGCCAGCGGACATGTGGACAATTTCAGCGACCCGATGATTGACAACAGGGACAGCAAAAAGCGCTATCGTGTTGACCATTTGATAGAAGGGTTTGCAGAAACGTTACCGGCAGAAAAATCCGAAGCGCTATTAGGTAGTATGGATGAATTATTGGCGAAAGAAGACTTTATTGGTTTGAAAAAATTAATTGAAGACAACAACATCAAATGTAGTGTGAGCGAGACTTCTAACTGGACAGACATTCGCCAGTTCAACCTTATGTTTTCAACTCAGTTAGGTGCTGTGAGTGGTGAAGCAGAAACCATTTATTTACGACCCGAAACCGCACAGGGGATCTTCGTAAACTTTTTAAACGTGCAGAAATCAGCACGCATGAAAATTCCGTTTGGTATTGCACAAATCGGAAAGGCGTTTCGCAACGAAATTGTGGCGCGGCAATTCATCTTTCGCATGAGAGAATTTGAGCAAATGGAAATGCAGTTTTTTGTTCGCCCCGGCACTGAAGGCGAATGGTATCAGCACTGGAAGAGGGAACGCTTGCAATGGCATACGAACCTGGGAATTCCGGCATCTGATTACCGTTACCACGACCATGTGAAGCTGGCACATTATGCCAAGGAAGCCTGCGATATTGAATACGCCTTTCCAATGGGCTTTCGCGAAGTAGAAGGCATTCATTCGCGCAGCGATTTCGATTTATCGCAACACCAAACCTATAGCGGTAAAAAGATGACTTATTTTGATACTGAAATCAATCAGCATTACCTTCCTTATGTGATAGAAACCTCTATTGGTTTGGATAGAATGTTTCTGCTCATTCTTTCGCATAGCTATGAAGAAGAAACATTAACCAAAGAAGATGGTACGAAAGACAGCCGCGTAGTGCTTCACATTCCTCCGGTATTGGCGCCAATTAAGCTTGCTGTTTTGCCTCTTACAAAAAAAGATGGCTTGCCTGATATTGCACGTGCAATTATGAAGGATTGTATGCCTTATTTTAAAAGTTTTTACGAAGAGAAAGATGCCATTGGCAAACGTTACAGAAGGCAGGATGCTATCGGCACACCGTTTTGTGTAACGGTTGACCATCAAACCAAAGAAGACGGCACTGTAACACTTCGCCACCGCGATACCATGCAACAAGAACGCATTGGCAAAGACGAAGTGCAAAAGAAGTTGTTTGCAATAATAAACGGGTCGTAATTTTTTGCCACGAAGTCGCGAAGGCACAACGAGATAAACAAAAGCACCGAACAACTTTCTACTTGTTCGGTGCTTTTGTTTTGCGAGAATATTGCAGCCGTCATTGCGAGGCACAAAGCAATCTGTGCTATGCAGAAGATGTTGCCAGCCAACCGTAAATAGATTAGCATCATTTACTCACCATTAACTATTTACAACCTACTTCATGGGTATGGCCATAGATTGCTTCGTACTTCGCAATGATGAACATCGTACATCCCACATCTAACATTGTATATCATATTATCCATACAATTCCAAATGCACATCATATCTGCTGTAGCCGAAAGACAAAATCCTTTCTTTCGCTTCATCAATCATGCTTTTCCAGCCACATAAAAAAAAGCAGGCGGGCGCTTTTTCTCTCTCAATAATTTCTTCATACAAGCGATGCACATAACCATGATGAATGTTGGTGTTGTTTTTGTTTTCGCGCGAAAAAGTGGGCAAATAATAAAAGCGTTGCATCGCTTTGCTTAATGCTTCTAATTCTTCTTTATACAAAGCATCCGATAATGTTCGGCAACCAAAAATAAGATAGATGTTTTCGTGCGCGATATTGTGTTGATGAATGTAATGTAACATCGAACGAAAGGGTGCAACGCCGGTTCCGGTACAAATGAGAAATAAGTTTCTATCCAACTCTTTAGGCAATGTAAACACACCTTGCGGACCTCGTAATTGCAACTCGCTTCCCACGCCAATTTCATTGAATAAATAATTTGAGCCCAAGCCACCTTCCAGTAAAACAACTACCAACTCTATCACATTTGTACCATCAGGCCAGGAAGCAATGGAATAGCTGCGCCAGCGTTTGTTTCGCTTTTCGTGGATGGGCAAATCAAGGGTTACAAATTGTCCGGGTAAAAAATCGAATTTGTCCATATCCTGTACCTCTATCCAAAAGCGTTTGGTGTTAGCGGTAGCATCTTCTATCCTGATTACTTTTCCGGTGCGCCATGGTTCAAGCATCGTTTTGTTTTGTGCAAAAATATTGCAATGCTTTGCTGCGTTGGTATTCCTGCAAAAACAAAAGCATTTTTTTACTTTTATCGAAAATTAAATTGTTGTTATGCCCACCGTTCATTTAATGGTAAAAGGAAAAGTGCAAGGTGTTTTTTATCGTGCAACGGCAAAGAAAGTGGCGGATGAAATCGGCATTACCGGCTGGGTAAAAAACACGCCCGGCAATTGTGTTGAAATGGTTGCAAGCGGCTCGCAGCAAGGGTTACAGCAGTTTATAGAATGGTGTAAACAAGGACCGGCAAGAGCCAACGTAAGTGAAGTAAAAGTAGCGGAAATAAAAGAAAAAACTTTTAATGAATTTGAAATTAAACGATAAGTTCTTTATACTGTTTTTATTTTCATCGCATCTACCAAGGTTGCCATTTCAGCTTCTTCCAATATCAGGCGTTTAGATTGGTTCGTTTCATCATATTCCCATTTTATTAGTCGGATGCAACCGTTGTCAATTTCAATTCCGGTAATATCACCATCACTAAAACAACAGCAACCACTGTTAAAATAGTTGGGTTTGTATTTGGTGAAATCGGGCAGCACCTCACCCTTTTCTAAACGATGATTGATGTGCGATTCAATGTCGGCAATTGTTTTTGTATCATTTTTATTTTTGGCTTCAGCAAGCCGCTGATACAAGCGTTCCAATAAAGTGAGCGATTCAAAAACAGGCTGGTGCGTATGTCCTGTTATCAAAGCAATATTGTTATCACTGCTCCATTGGTACATCATTTTATTATGCACTGTTTTTAGCTGCGTATCATAAGCCGGCGTATTGGGATTGATTTCTAAATACGCCTGTATTTTCGCCCACACATTCGATACAAACCATTTGCTAAACCAGTTGCCATCGCTTTGCAAATCACCCTGGTGCCCATGCGTGAGATAAATCTGAAACGGCTTTTCGTCAATGGTTGTTTGCAAAATCACACCTTCATAAATCTTCACTTCCTGCCCATAAATGTTTTTCAATTCCAAAGAAGCGAGCGGATCGTTAGCCCAATACAAATCGTGGTTGCCAAAAATTTTGATGAATTGATTTTCCTCTAAAAACAAACTTTCTTTTGCAAACGAAGCCCCATTGTGTTTTTTTACCGGCGGCAATGTGTTTTCCCAAAGTTCTTCGCTATCGCCAAGGTTAATGTAGAAGTAACCATTTTGATGATAATAATCGAGCGCTGCGAGATAGTTATTTTCATTATCAGCAAAATCGTCAAAGCCATTTTTCGCGCCTTTGTGCTGGTCGGATAAAACAATAAATTTATCGGTTGATAGATTGAACGGAATCAACAATCCTTTTTTTTCATTGGCTGATGATATATCGCTATGAAGCTGTGTAAGTGCAGCAAATACACGCACTTTATCCGGACGTGAAGAGAATTTGTTGGCAAGATTGATAATCGGTTGCCGAAGCCATCGTTGCAGCCATTTTCGCATGGGTTAAAAGTAGAGAAGAAAGTGGAGTTTGCAGGAAGATGTTTTGGTTTTAATCCGCAGGTGTATCTGTTGATAAACCGATTTGTTTTTGCACCTGATTGCTCATCCGCTTTGCAGCTTAGGGGTTTACTGTAGCATTGTTTTTTGCCAACACACAAATAGCTATTGAGGGAGGCATTAGGAGAAGAAACCTATAGAAATTCATCATTGTATAAAATGATAAAGAAATAAAACATCCCCTGCGTAAGCAAGCTTTGGCTGATCTTTAATTTCCAATTGAATGAAAAGAGTTGCTTTGGTAATACCCCTTAAATTGATAATGGATTTTAGCGCCACCCTGCATCTTACTTCACTATCAACCACAACAGCCTGCCCAAACTTGAGTCCTTCAAGTCCATAATTAACTTCCATCTTAAGATTTTGAACATCCACTACTTGTTTCCAGAAATAAGGTAACAGCGAAAGTGTAAGATACCCGTGTGCAATAGTTTTTTTAAAAGGACTTTCTCTATTAGCTCTCTCAGCATCAACGTGTATCCATTGATGATCTAAGGTGGCATCAGCAAAGTTATTAATTTGTTCCTGCGTAATTTTATGCCAGGCAGAAACACCTAATTCTTTACCTAAGTATGCTTCAAATTCCTGATGCGTTTTTATAATAACCATGGGTGCTAAGATATAAATTTTATTAAAACGCAATTGCAATCGCTATACCCTCTTGGTTTATGAAGTTAAAGGGTTTAACGCCGCAATGTGTCTTGCCTGCACACATTTAGCTATTGAAGGAAACATTGTGGAGAAGAAAAAGGTTAGGCGTACAGCGGTAAAATCAGCGGCAATTCTGCCAATGCAACGATGACGCTCACAACGCTATCCAGAGACTTCATATTGAAGAAACAATAACCTTTTTTAAGCGGTTCAGTGCTCATATTGTTTCTCCTTTACGCATCAAAGCTTAAGATGGCATGAATAAAAATCTGGCAAAAACAAACATGGAATGTGGCAAACTACGCTAACTGCTATAATCAGCACAATGATAGTGCGAAACCGCAATGTCCCGAAACGGAGACATTGTGGGAAAGCGAAGAGGTGAACTACTTTGTTGATTGTGAGAAACTATAATAAGTTGAGAAGTAAAGAGCGTTTACCTTCCTTTTTGCATCATCTATTCTCCTTTATCCTCATTTTCGTTTTCTTTATTTTTGCTATCTGGCAGAGCTGTAACGCATAAGAATGAAACCAGAAAAATTGAACAAAGCAAAACAATTGATCATTGGTGTTTTTAGTTTGATTGGGTTGCTTGCTTTGTTTATGCTGGTTTCTCATTTCATACTTATTTCTTCCGGTCGTTCTATTGCCGGTTATACGACAGCACTTTTTATTTCGAGAACATTGTTTTGGCTCACAACTTTATGCATGTATTTGTATACCGTTAAGGTTGAAAAGCAGTCTTTTTTAGTTCTTCATTCGGAACGGAAGAACATCGGCTTTTATGCTTTATCTGTAGTGCTTTTATTGATGGCCCTTTTTGCAGCTTCAATATTTGCCAGCGCGTTTTTAAAAGTAACAGGCTTGTACCAGGGTCAAAGTAAAATGTACCTGCTGTTACTTCACATACTTTATAAAAATCGTTTCCTGTTTATTTTTACAACCGTTACGGCCGGTGTTGTAGAAGAATTGTTATTCCGGGGATATTTGCTTACGAGGCTGCAAATGCTCTTTCAAAACAATTATTTGCCTGTTATTATTTCATCCCTTTTGTTTGGCATCCTTCATATTGGATATGGTACCGTTCAAAATGTGGTTGTTCCTATGTTTATAGGAGCGGTTTTAGCTGTGTATTACCTCCGCTATAAAAATATTTGGGTACCTATTATTGCTCATGGCTTGTACGACTGTTTAGTTATCTCACTTGCTTTTCATTTGCATCTTCACAATGGCAGATAACTAAACAGTATATGCAAAAGAATCTACTTTAGAAGTGGTGCAGAGATGCAATCTCTGCGCAGTGTTGTTTCATTAATGTAATAAACTACGATGAGTAAGGGGTAATCACTCGTTATTAATTAAAATGCTCACTAATGTAGTTTACTAGTTTAGCATCATCCATTTTATTCGAAGTGCTTTCTTTGGCAGATGTGTTTTTAAATTGCGGCGTTTCGGAAAGATAACTGATAAATTGTTCCTGTTCCTGGCCGGTACCGGTTACATAAACTTCTTCTGCATTCTGCATGAGGGCAGTTATCTCTTTAAAGAACTTGTGTTGTAATGTTTTCTCCAAATTGTTAGCCTTTTTCTCATCAGAGTTATTTCCCGCGCCTTCATTCTTTATATGACCCAGCACAGTAAAGTTGTTTGCTTCGGCATCTTCCCGGCCTACTATGGTAGCATGTTGAGAATCCATCCATATACCAAATTGCTTTTTGTTTTTGTTAGACATGATTACATAATTTAACTGCTGAAAAGACAAACGGCATACCTAAAAGAATAAGGAATGAATAAAGAAGCTATTTTAATGATAAGAGTATCACAATGTATAATTAATGAAGTCGCAAGAGTTCTTTTCAAACAACCTTATCTCAACCTCACCAACCGTAACAGTTCCCTTTCAATATTCTTCTTTAACATCTTCTTTCTTTTTCGCAATGTCTCCGTTTCGGGACATTGCACTTTACGCTTTTGACTTCTCACAAAGTGCGGATGCGATATGTTCTGACTGCTATAATCAGCACGATGATAGTGTAACGCCGCAATGTCCCGGGGCGGAGACATTGCGGGAAAGAAGAAACATCTTTACAACCTAATAGCTTCTCAAATCTTGAAGAGCAGACTCCGCACAAAGCCCTCGTGAAAGCGTAAAGGTGCAACATTGTGCCGAGGGCAATTGCGGAATGAACTGTGTTTCAATAAAGGCTAATTTTGATTTCAATTGTATTGAAACACTGTTCAGTCCTGGTTGCATTCGCAACATAGGATGACGAAACGCTGCCTTTTCAAACTGATACACTGCCATTTTTATGGGTTAACTTAAACCTGCGAGAGATGGTGCTGAAACCCAAAAAGATTATTTATATATCAGCGTAAGAAAGCATGCACGATTATAGAGTGTGTTAGAGATTGATTTTTTTGAGTGTGTTTATACGAATCGGCATACTACGCCGAGCATGGGGTTATTGATTATTATGTTTTTTGCTGACTCAAACTTTCAAATTTTTCGAATTCTAATTTTAATTTCTTTCTTAAATCGGGATTGTTTCTTAATAGTCTAAATGTTTCTTCTATATCTATATTATCGTATGGTGAATAAGTCATTGAAGAATATCCATATGATTTGATTGTATCAATAGAACTTGATGGGGCTGAGAAAAAATCTCTTACATGTACTTTAATTTTTTTCCTTTTTATCTTATAAGTTTCATATTGAGAGTAAATATTGTCTAAGTTATAATATTCATCCTTCAGGGCAACAATGCTGGCATATTTTTCTAAATCAGTGATAGCTGGATTTAAGTTGAGATTCGAAATCCTTTCTCTTAAATCTAAATATTTTGATGATCCCTCTAAGATTTTCGATGTTTCATCATCTGTATAATAAATCGTTACAACTAATGTAAGAATGCCGGAGACAAAAGCAGACAAAGCAGCTAAGATTTGAATGCTTTCATTGCCAAAGTACTTCACTAAAACGGAAGCTATTGCACCTGCTGAAAGGAGAGCTAAGACTCCAGATAAAACTGATAACCCTTTTTTTCTACTCGTTCTTAGGATACCACTGCGCTGCAACATTTCTCTTTTCAGCATACAATTAAGAGCAAGCCTTCTTATTTCGTTAGTCAGGTTAGTATTATTATTTACCATGATAGTAAATTTATGTATTTGTGTAAAATTAAAAGATAGCTTAATTAAGTTATGTTTTTCGTTTAATTAAAAACAGTGGCATACTGTCACTCTTTTTTGTTTCAGCATTGCCTCCTAAAAGACGATGAGACAAATGAATAAATTCAATCTCAACATACTATCTACTGAATCTCATTCCTACGTGTAGTTTTTAAACTTATAAATAAAGCATTTTATCATCCCTTTTTAAACCAATAAGGCTGACTCTCTGATCGGTGTAGTCTTCTGGACTATACCGCTTCATAAGCAAATCTTTGATTAGCCATTCAATTATTCAATCAGATAATTTGCTTTTAATTTTTAATAAGGCGAGCGATTCTTTCTCATATCAAACAAACATAGCAGTTCGATTCTACTTGCAGTAAGCCGATAAAAAATGCGATTGTGTGGTTGTAATGAAAGGCTTCTAACGTTGGCCTTCTTTTGTGAAAGCTTACCAGCTTCGGGATAACGGCTTATAAATTCAACGCGTAGTTGTAGTTTATCTAAAAGTTGATAGGCAACTTTCGAGGAAAATTCCTGTAACAAATATTCATAAACAGCCTGTGTATTTTTCCTGAATCGTTTGGAAACAACTATTTCTTTTTCCATTCATTCATTTCTTTTTTAAAATCATTCCATGAGGTTGTTTCATTATTATCCGTTTCTGAAATCGCATCATCCAACTCACGCCTTTGTTCTGCATTCAACTCATCCACAACATCTTTATTGTCTGCATAATATTGGATGTCTTCGGCTACCATTTGCAATACCGATTGGTCAGTAATGGTGTCAATCATTTGGTGAATCTTTGTTTTTACATCTTCGCTCATACATTTTCTTTTGTAAAATAAAAATAAGGAAAGCAACGCTTACTCTGATAACCATTTTACGAGCACACTTCCAATTGTCATGTACATTTATATCCTTATATCCAATCTCCCAAACCTTAACACTTCCCTCTCACCCAAAACAATTAACTCATTCTCCCACACCAAAAATTTCCAGTACCTTCGCGAACTCAAAATTTAGTAAAAGAAGACCTTTATGGCGGACTTAAAGTATCAACGCAATTTCGGGATTGCTGCGCACATTGATGCGGGCAAAACCACCACTACCGAGCGTATCCTGCGCTACACCGGTATGATTCATAAAATTGGTGAAGTGCACGAAGGTGCAGCTACCACCGACTGGATGGAGCAGGAGAAAGAAAGAGGCATTACCATCACCTCGGCTGCCGTAAGCTGCCAATGGAAATTTCCAACCGTAAAAGGAAAGGATACACCAGAAACAAAAAGCTATTATTTTAATATCATTGATACGCCGGGCCACGTGGATTTTACCATTGAGGTAGAGCGTAGTATGCGTGTGCTGGATGGCTTGATTGCCCTGTTCTCTGCTGTTGACGGCGTAGAGCCGCAAAGCGAAACTGTTTGGCGCCAGGCTAACCGTTATAAAGTTCCGCGCATTGGTTTCGTGAATAAAATGGACCGCAGCGGTGCCGACTTTTTAATGGTGGTGCAGCAGATTAAAGACATGCTGGGTGCGAAAGCCGTTCCGCTACAGTTGCCGATTGGCGCTGAAGACGACTTTAAAGGTGTGGTAGATTTGGTTAAAATGAAAGGCGTTATCTGGCACATGGAAACAGAAGGCATGACCTTCGATGAAATAGAAGTGCCCGCCGATATGCTGGAAGAAGCGCAGGAATGGAGACAAAATCTGATTGAAGCCGTTGCTGAATATGACGACAAGCTGTTAGAGAAATTCTTTGACGACCCGAACACCATTACGGAAGCTGAAATTCATGAAGCAATACGCAAAGCTTGTATTGATTTAAGCATTGTGCCGATGATGTGCGGTTCTTCGTTCAAAAACAAAGGCGTGCAAACCGCGCTGGATGGAGTTTGCCGTTACCTGCCCGGCCCGTTGGACATTGAAGATACCGTGGGCACAAACCCTGACACCGGTGCTGAAGAAGTGCGTAAGACCGACCCGAAAGCTCCGTTTGCAGCATTGGCGTTTAAAATTATGACCGATCCGTTTGTAGGTCGTCTGGCGTTCTTCCGTTGTTATAGCGGTCATCTCGATTCTGGTTCTTATGTATTGAACGTAAGAAGCGGTAAAAAAGAGCGCATCAGCCGCATCATGAAGATGTTTGCAAATAAGCAGAATCCGATTGATTTTATAGAAGCTGGTGATATTGCAGCTGCGGTTGGTTTTAAAGAAATTAAAACCGGCGATACGCTGTGCGACGAAAATCATCCCATTGCTTTGGAAAACATGTTTATTCCTGAGCCTGTTATCGCTGTTGCTGTGGAACCAAAAACACAGGCCGACGTTGATAAAATGGGTATGGCTATCTCGAAATTAGTAGAAGAAGATCCAACCTTGCGTGTAAATACCGATGAAGAAACAGGTCAAACTATTCTTCGTGGTATGGGCGAGTTGCACCTTGAAATCATCATTGACCGTATGCGTCGTGAGTTTAAGGTGGAAGTAAACCAGGGTGCGCCGCAGGTGGCTTATAAAGAAGCGTTTGGTAAAACCATCGAGCACCGCGAAGTGCTGAAAAAGCAATCGGGTGGTCGTGGTAAGTTTGCCGACATTCAGTTTGAATTTGGTCCTGCCGATGAAGAATGGATGAAAGAAAACGAAGGCAAGCATTTCCAGTTTGTGAATGATTTGTTTGGCGGTTCTATTCCTAAGGAATTTGTACCGGCAATCAGCAAAGGTTTTGAAACTGCAATGACGACTGGTGTATTAGCTGGTTACCCTGTGAATAACATGAAAGTACGTGTATATGATGGTAGCTACCATGATGTGGACTCTGATGCCATGTCGTTTGAATTGTGTGCCCGCTCTGGTTTCCGCGAAGCAGGTCGCAAAGCGAAACCAACATTATTAGAACCAATCATGAGAGTGGAAGTGTTAACACCAGACCAATACATGGGTGATGTTACCGGCGATTTAAACCGTCGCCGGGGTATGCTGGAAGGCATGGACAGCCGTGCCAACCTGCAGGTAATTAAAGCCAAAGTTCCGCTGAGCGAAATGTTTGGTTATGTTACCCAATTGCGTTCCCTATCATCAGGTCGTGCAACATCTACCATGGAGTTCAGTCATTATGCACCGGCTCCGAACAACATTGCTGAAGAAGTAGTTGCGAAGAGCAAAGGCAAAGTGAAAGTGGAAGATTAATTTTAATGATCTTTTTATAAAAAAGCCCGTTCAAATATTGAACGGGCTTTTGTTTTTGCACAAATTTTATATTTGGAGATTACAAACTTTTCATACTTATGAAAATGATTTTTGTTTTCATCTCTTTTCTTTTTGTAAAAGATATTTCTGCACAAACAGATACGGGCAAAGTGATTCTTGACAGAAAGTTGTTGTGGTCAGATTTTATGGGCGAAGTAGACAAAAGCTCAACCTTTTCAGCGATGACTTATTGGTCTGTTAAATTTAGTTATCATGCGAAGTGGCATCAATCGGATACGGCTTTTATAACCTTTACTATTCTCCCTCGTTTTGAAAACAAATCCTGGGTAAAACAAAATTTAAAATCTGATGAACTACTACAACACGAACAGGGGCATTATGACCTTGCTATTATTTGTGCTGAAATGATGAAAGAAAAGTTTGCGTCTTTCACATTCTTTAAAAGTGATTATGCGCAAAAAACAGATTCTATTTTTCAATCTACTCTACAACTGGTAAAACAAATCGAATTACAATATGATGCAGAAACAAATCACATGTTGAACCGCGAGGAGCAAAAGAAATGGAATGGCAATATTAAAAACTTATTGGCAAAAGTTCCAGACATCAATCATGACAGATAACCGTTGAAAATTTAAGTATTGTTACGTACCCGTTCAACATTTGAATGGGCTTTTGTTTTTGCACAAAAACAAACATTGATGCATTGGCTTTGAAGCTTCACATTTCGGCGTGTGGGGACACACGCCGATAGAGTCTCTACCGGATGGTGTCCCTACCATACGGAACAAGGTTGAACCTTATTAAAATAGTTATGTTACATTGTATTGATAGTGTTGCTTAACTAAGATAACTTTTTGTGCAAAAACAAAAGCAGCATTGTGACGTTGAATTCACTGTTTTTACATTCTCTCACTTCAGCATTTACACAGAATTGTTCTTTACGTTTGTTCAAAAAACATTCGTAGAAAAGCACCATTTTTTAAACAAAAACAAACGATCCTTAGCGGCTCCGCTGGTAAGCAAATATTTTAGCAATCGTCAAAGCGCTACTTCTTATTTTGATCTACTGTTCCGTAATAAGAAATCGCCTGTTTGCTGGTGGGTGTTACCTGTAAAGTTGCATAGCCTTTTTTGGAAACGTTCAAATACATCTGTTGCACATCCGATCTGTCTTTTAATTTGATGACAACCATGTAACGTCCTTTTTTCTGTGGCAAAACTGAATAATCAAAATGATACGAAACAAAATGCAAGCCTGCATCCGATGGATTGATGGGCGCAACGTAAGCCACGCCGAAATAAGGCAAATTGCAAAGCAGCGTATCATTGCGAAGCGTGAGCATGTAAAGCGAAGTGAGATTTACCTGCCTGCCCGACATAGGCTGTGCATATTGCGCCGTAAAGGAATACTGTTTGGAATTGAGCAAACTTTGCATGTCTTGCGATGATTGCTGTGCCAAAGTATGGCCGGCACCCGTTAACAGAATAAATAAAAGGATTACAGAACATTTATTTTTCAAATAAAAAGGAATGCGCAATTTTTTCACTACATACAAAAATCCGGTAACTGTTCTCATCGTCATTATTTTATTAGGCGGAGCATTCGCTTACAGCAAAATGCAAACCGCTTTGTTTCCTGAAATCACGTTTCCAAAAATAAAAATCATTGCTGATGCCGGCGAGCAACCCGTAAGCAAAATGATGATTACGGTTACACGCCAACTGGAAGCTGCCATCAAACAAATTCCTGATTTGCAAACGGTGCGCAGCACCACCAGTCGTGGCTCTTGCGAGTTGTCAGCATTTCTCAACTGGGATGCTGATGTGAACCTTGCGCAGCAACGCATCGAATCAAAAATCAGCGAGATCCGCAACACACTTCCTGCCGGTGTAAATATAACGGTGGAACGAATGAATCCTTCGATTTTGCCCGTAATTGGCTATTCATTAGAAAGTGCAAACCGCTCTCCCATTGATATGAAAATGCTGGCTTTATATACGATAAAGCCTTACCTGTCGCGGGTTTCAGGTGTTGCCGATGTGCGCGTAATTGGCGGCAAAACCAAAGAATATGAACTGTTGCTCAATCAGCAAAAAATGAATGCGCTGGGCATCACGCCCGATGCCATCAATGCCTCGTTAAGCCAAAATAATTTTATACAATCCAACGGTTATCTGAATGATTACCGGCAGATGTATCTCACCGTTACTGATGCTTCGGTGAACTCGCTCGAACAATTGCAAAACGTAGTGTTAAGCAATAACAGCAGGCGCATTGTTTTATTAAAAGACATTGCTGACATTCAAATCAAAGACGCGAAAGAGTATGTAAAAATAAACGCTAACGGGCGCGAAGGCTTGCTGCTTGCTATCATCAAACAGCCCAATGCCAATCTCATCCAGCTTTCGGATGAAATGAAGATTGAGGTAAATAATTTAAGAAAAATATTACCCAAAGATGTTCTCATCAAACCCTATTATGTACAAGCCGATTTTGTAAACGATGCCATTAAAAGTGTTACCGACAGTTTGTGGATCGGATTGTTGCTGGCCATCGTTGTTGCTATTTTATTTCTTCGTTCGCTTAAAGCCAGCAGCGTGATTTTGATAACAATTCCAGTTACTTTGTTTCTTACGCTCATTGTGTTGTATGCCACGAATCAAACTTTAAACATCATGACGCTTGGCGCCATTGCCGCAGCCATTGGTTTGATAATAGACGATGCCATTGTGGTGGTGGAACAAATCCATCGCACGCACGAAGAACATCCCGGCGAGCCTTCGCTAACGCTGGTGCAGAAAGCTGTGAATTACTTGTTTCCTGCAATGGTGAGTTCCTCGTTAAGCACCATTGTTATCTTCCTTCCATTTGTGCTGATGAGCGGTGTGGCGGGTGCTTACTTTAAAGTAATGACCAACACCATGATTGTTACGTTGGTGTGTTCATTTTTTGTTACGTGGCTTGCATTGCCGGTGATCTATTTATTGCTCTCGAAGAGCAGTCCCAAAAAAGGGGCAAAACAAAAAGCGCATCCGGTTCATCGCCAAAAATGGGTTTCGTTTTTCATTCATCGTTCTTATATCTCGTTTGGTTTTGCCGCTATTTTAATCGCAGCCGTTGTATTGATTTTGCCTCGGTTACAAACCGGTTTTTTACCCGAAATGGATGAAGGCAGCATTGTGCTCGATTACACTTCGCCGCCGGGAACATCGCTTGCCGAAACTGACCGGATGTTGCAGCAGATTGAAAAAGAGATTGTAAAAATTCCTGAAGTAGAAGCCTATTCGCGACGCACCGGAACGCAAATGGGTTTCTTTATTACGGAACCAAATACGGGTGATTATTTGATTCAATTAAAAAAAGCCAGAAGCCGCAGTACCGATGAAGTGATTGCCGACATCCGCAAACAGATAGAAACCTCACAACCCGCGCTGCGTGTGGATTTCGGACAGGTGATAAGCGATATGCTGGGCGATTTAATGACATCTGTTCAACCCATTGAAATCAAAATTTTTGGGCCTGATCAAACGAGGTTGCAAGATCTTTCCAGACAAGTAGCCGATGCCGTAACCAAAGTAAGCGGCACAGCAGATGTGTTCAACGGCATTACCATTGCTGGCCCTTACATCAACATACAACCTAATGGCGTCAATCTTGCGCAGTTTGACATTACACCAGCCAATTTACAATACCAGTTGCAAACGGCTTTGGAAGGCAATGTGGTAGGCAGCGTTTACGACCCGCAACAACTCAGCAATATCCGCATGTTGTATCCAAACAACCGAACGGTGAGTTTAGACCAAATCAAACAACTACCCATCTTTTTACCGAATGGACAGTTACAACCCATTGGTACTTTGGCCAATGTAAGGGTTACCACCGGCGATGCCGAAATTCAACGCGAGGACATGCAAAACATGGGCGTTGTAACGGCACGCTTAGACAACCGCGATTTGGGCAGCGCTATCAAAGACATTCAGAAAAATGTACAAAAACAAATCTCTCTGCCGCAAGGTTATAGCATTGTGTATGGCGGCGCGTATGCCGACCAGCAACAATCGTTTCATGAGTTGCTGATTATCCTGCTTACATCAAGTCTGCTGGTGTTTGGTGTGATCCTTTTTATGTTTAAAGATTTTCGCATTGCGTTGGTTGTTTTAACCGTTGCGGTGCTGGGCATTTCCGGCAGTTATATGGCGTTATATTTAACCAACACGCCGCTGAATGTGGGCAGCTATACAGGTTTGATTATGATTGTGGGCATCATAGCCGAGAATGCCATTTTTACGTTTTTACAATTCAATGAATCATTGAAAGAAACCGGCAATGCAGACAGTGCTGTTGTGTATGCTATTTCAACAAGATTGCGTCCCAAACTGATGACGGCGTTGGGCGCCATCATTGCGTTGCTACCTATTGCTTTAGGCATTGGAACAGGTGCGCAGTTACACCAACCACTTGCCATTGCGGTGATTGGCGGCTTCATCATTGCCTTGCCGTTATTGCTGATTGTACTACCAACCTGGATTCATTTATTGTACAAAAACAAAAGAGCTGTTGTTGTATTATAATAAATAGCGTTTGCTTTTTCTCTTCAGCATTTACACAGAATTGCTTTCTACGTTTGTTTTTACAACAATTCTATTGTATGAAAAGTATAATAACAGTCATCGTATTATTTATTACTTTTTATAGCATTGCACAAACGGCTCCTTCAGCAGTAACCAATTCTTTTGCAAAACAGTTTCCCAACACCAACGTAAAAAAATGGGACAAAGAAGGCGGAAAATGGGAAGCCAATTTTACGCAAGACGGCAAAACAATGTCGGCAACGTTTACAGCTAACGGCGCATGGGAAGAAACCGAAACCGACATCAAAATCAGTGAACTGCCTTCTGCTGTTGCTGATTGGGTAAAAGCCAATCGCAAAGGTTCGGTAATTAAAGAAGCGGCAATCATTACAAAACCAAATGGCGATAAAATGTATGAAGCTGAAGTAAGTAGAAAAGATCTGTTGTTTGATACCAATGGTAAGTATGTAAAAGAAGAAAAAGATTGAGAGAAGCAAAAGAAGAATGTTTTAAAAAACGAAAAGCATTGACGTTTGTTTTTGTTGCATTTTCTGTTACCGGCAATATTGCAAACGCGCAAAGCCTTGCCCAGCCGGATTCTGCGCAAAACAAAAGAGAAATTGTTTTTTATCAGCCTAAAAAAATTACGGCTCAATCGTTCATTCTTCCTGCGGCTTTGATAACCACCGGAGCATTGGGCATTTCAGGCAAATTCGTCATTCTTGATGATAAAATAAAAAGGGCAAGAGACAGGAACTTTGCTACGTTTTATACTAGCGTTGACAACTATCTGCAGTTTGCGCCAATGGCAGCAGGTTATGTGGCGCTCATCAACAACAAAGAACATTCGTTTTGGAAATACACCGAAAAAGTAGTGGTTACAGAAGTGGTGGTAAACGTGCTCGTTCAAACAGTAAAACACATTGCCAAAGTGCCACGTCCCGACGATGGTTCACCCACATCGTTTCCATCAGGTCATACGGCACAAGCGTTTGCCGGAGCTACCATTTTCAGTGATGAGTTTGCGCAGCACAACGTTTGGCTTACTGCATCGGCGTATGCAAGTGCAACAGCAGTTGGCGTGTTGCGGATACTCAACAACCGGCATTGGGCAAGCGATGTGATTGCCGGCGCTGGCTTTGGGATGGCATCGGCTAAATTATCGGAATGGATAGTTGAGCCGCATCATAAAAGAAGACAAGCTTCTTATCATTATCAATTATAAAAACACAATCGTATGAGTAAATTTCTTTTGGCATTTGTCGTTTTGTTTTGCCCATTTTTTCAATCGTCATTTGCACAACAAAACACGCCCAAACTGCAAACCACATTTCACATCAAAAGCGGTGGCGGATGGGATTATATTTTTGTTGATACCGCATCTAACAAGCTGTATGTTTCGCATGGCACACAAGTAAATGTGCTGGATAAAACCACCGGCGATTCGCTCGGTGTTATTCCCAACACCAACGGCGTGCATGGCATTGCTGTGGTGCATTCGGTGAACAAAGGCTTTACCAGCAATGGCAGGTTGAATAATGTAACCGTATTTGATTTGAATACGCAGCAAGTGCTGGACAGCATTGCCACGGGACAAAATCCGGATGCTATTTTCTGGGACGATTATTCCAATACAATCATTACCTGCAACGGCAGAAGCAGCAATCTTTCTGTAATTGATCCGGCAACCGATAAAGTAGTTGCCACCATTGATGTAAAAGGAAAACCTGAAACCGCTGTTAGCGATGGTGCAGGGAAAATTTTTATTAATAACGAAGACAAAAGCGAAATTGAAGTGGTTGACATTACCAACCGCAAACTGATTGCTTCATGGCCCATTGCGCCGGGTACTTCACCATCGGGTTTGGCAATTGACAGAGCTACCAAACGTTTGTTTGCGGGCTGTGATAACAAACTGATGATGGTGATAGATGCTACGAACGGTAAAGTGGTTGCACAAGTTCCTATCGGTGATGGTTGCGATGGCACTGCTTTTAATCCTAACACCAAAATGGCTTATTCATCAAACGGTGAAGGCACCTTAACAGTAGTGAAAGAAGTATCGAAAGATAAGTTTGAAGTCGTGGCAAATGTGCCCACAAAACGTGGCGCAAGAACCTGTACAATTGATACAAAAACAAACACTGTTTACCTGCCAACGGCTGAATTTGGAACCGCCGCTGCTGGTGAAAGAAGAGCACCCATGATACCTGGAACGTTTCAGGTGTTGGTGGTAAAATAATTTTGTGCAAAAACAAAAAACAATGCGATTCACTGCAAGATAAAGTCCCGCAGATGATACTGATTTGCGCAAAGATTTTGTATTCTTATTTGTATCATCTGTGGGACATTATTATTTCAATAATAGAGACAATCCTTACATCTTATTATCATCTCATGTCAACGAAACCTCATATTTTTCTATACTCGTCCTTAAGCCGCTTCCCTGTTATACCTTTGCCTTAATTTATTGATTATGTTGGACAGTATTGAAAGTGCGATTGATGACATCAAGCTGGGCAAGCTGGTAATTGTTGTGGATGATGAAGACCGCGAAAACGAAGGCGATTTTATTACCGCTGCGCGAAACGTTACGCCCGAAATCATCAACTTTATGAGCAAGGAAGGCAGGGGTTTGATTTGTGCGCCTATTACTGAAGAACGCGCCGATGAACTGGAACTTCCTTTAATGGTACATAACAATACAGCCTTACACGGAACACCATTTACCGTAAGTGTTGATTTGTTGGGTCATGGCTGCACAACAGGGATCAGCGCGCACGATAGAGCCGCAACTGTACAGGCTTTAATAAACCCCGAAACCAAACCTGTTGATTTAGGTCGCCCGGGCCATATTTTTCCCTTGCGGGCCAAGAGCAGCGGCGTTTTGCGTCGCGCCGGTCATACCGAAGCCACTACCGATTTGGCAAAGCTGGCAGGTTTTGAACCTGTAGGTGTGTTGGTTGAAATTATGAATGAAGATGGCTCGATGGCGCGTTTGCCGCAATTAAGAACCATTGCTGATAAGTTCGATTTGAAAATCGTTTCCATCAAAGATTTGATTGCTTATCGTTTGAAATACGATTCCCTGATTGAAGAAGTTGTTCGTGTGGATATGCCAACCAGATGGGGCATGTTTAAGCTTGCTGCATTTAAAGAAAAGAAAACCGGAGCCGAACATCTGGCATTAATGAAAGGCGAATGGCAAAAGGATGAACCTGTTTTAACACGTGTGCATTCCAGTTGTTTTACGGGTGATATTCTGGGCAGTCTTCGCTGCGATTGCGGCGAGCAATTGCACAAAGCCATGGAGATGGTAGAACACGAAGGCAAAGGTTTGGTTTTGTACATGAATCAGGAAGGCAGAGGAATTGGTTTATTGAACAAACTGAAAGCTTACAAACTTCAGGAAGAAGGCATGGATACCGTAGAAGCCAACCTTCAGTTGGGCTTTGGTATGGATGAACGCGATTATGGTATTGGCGCACAAATTTTGCGGCATCTTGGCGTTACCAAATTAAAACTCATGAGCAATAATCCCCGTAAACGCGCTGGTTTGCAAGGCTACGGTTTGGAAATTGTTGACATTGTACCCATTGAAGTGCCGCCCAACCGGCATAACCACAAATATCTGCAAACGAAGCGTGATAAATTGGGACATGAGATATTGACAGAGAAGAATGAGGCGTTGTGAGTGAATGGAGTGTATATAATGGGTTGATGTTACTGGGGTACTTTTATTAGCGACTGTGTTTTTCTTTATTTTTTCTTTCTATTGCTGATTAAATCCTTCAATTCTTTGTCTGAAATTGTATCAACGTCCGCTTTATCATAAATGGTAATTAAGTTAATTGTAACTTCTTCGTCAGAAGTTGTTTTAGTTACTCCAATTAAAATTGTTTCAATCAAAGAAATTACTCTCGCGCCACCACTTTTGCCCTTACCCTTACTCGCAATTTTTAATCGTATTTTGTAAACATCATTTCCTAACGCGGTTCCAAGTCGTGGTGTTATAATTAATTCCTTTTCCAGTTTAAGCAAGTCGTTGGCTAATGAAGGATACTTTTTAAGAAGCGGCTTCGCAGCAGCCTGAAAAGACTTTGTAATTCTAACGTTTACTTTCACGCAAAAAACCTTTTAGAGTTTGCAACTTTTTTTCAGATTTTTTTGCTTCTTCCACTTCAGCCAAACCATCTTTTATACCGGTTAAAATTTCGAGTTTCTTTTGAAGCTGAGAATAGTTTTGATTTATTTTTTCCCAGGTTTTCAAAGGAACCAAAACAGAAGTTTTTTCTCCGTTTTCATCAATCATATATTTTAAAGCATTTGCCATAAATATCTTTTTTCAAAACTATCAATTTTTACGAACATAGCGTTGTTAGCGCATTACCAACAAAGTGTTAGCCACATCGTTGTTTGTAGTTTTCTTTAAAAAGGTAGCATAAAACACTCTGAAGAAAGAGATCAAAATGATTCGGAAGAATCATTTCGATACGATTAATAAATTTATGAATAAATAGCAATTTAGAAATCAGCTATTATCTTTTATTCCTGTGCTATGCAACACATTGAAGAACGTTGTTAAAGGTTTGGCTTCTAAACAAGTC
Organism: Ilyomonas sp.; assembly: GCA_965277535.1. Taxonomy (GTDB): domain Bacteria; phylum Bacteroidota; class Bacteroidia; order Chitinophagales; family Chitinophagaceae; genus Ilyomonas. The sequence goes on from OZ255825.1 coordinate 1,767,609, forward strand.
GTTCTTTTAATTCATGTTGCCACTCTACAAAACCATCTTTTAAAGCAGAACTAATGTTACTGTGTTCAATGGTACAAAAAGCCAAGTCTGTGTCAACTTTATTGTTTTTAAAATCACTTTTGTAAGTTTCTCTACCTGTATCACTGATGAGGTTGATTATTTTTTCAATTCTTTTAAATTGAAACGTTATATCTGTATCGATTTTGTCGAATGACCAAAGATATGTAGCATGTGAATTTAGTAACTCCCAACAAAAATGATTCTTAGTTTCTCCCTCAATAAAGAACAAAAACCCAAATAAAGGCTTCAAAGTAAATCGCAGTTTTTGTTTTATCGAATGTTTTGAGCCTGATAAGAATTGAAGATGCTTTGCGTTTCTTACATTTCTTGTCTCAATTAAGAAACCTAAAATATCTTCTTCTGATTGCTTGAAAACATTACCATCTTTTAAATTTTTATCAAAACTATCAAATATGTCTTCTGATGTAAAAAGAGATTTATCAACTGATTTTCGTAATGGTGTAGATGTAAGGTTTGCAACTCGTTCGCGTTTAATACTATCAATTATAGCTTTATTGATTTCTTCAATTTCCGAAGATGTTGTCACTTTTTCTGTAACAACTCTATCAGCCAAAATAAAAGTTACATTTATTGAAAACTGCTTTTTTCCTCCAAGTGCTTTAGGAAAATATGATTTAACTGCATTGAATTCTGGTTGCAAGAAATGATTCTCAATCTTAAGAATGAACGTTTCATTTAACTGTTTTGACTTATAAGCGAAAGCAATAAAACCTAAATCAAAATCTGCATCCTTGAAATAAATTTTTGCAGATTCTTTTATTGTTTTTATAAGTGGTTCTTGTTGTCCATTCTCATTATATCGCTGTTTGAATTCGCTATAATTTAGTTTATAACTTTCAGAAAACTGTGCAGTATTTTCTTTTGATGTTTTCAGAGAGTTATAATTCTCTGCTGGTTTCTCATCATTTATTATTCTGTTTTGTAATAATTTGCTTTTTGTATAACTTGAAAGATGCCCTTCAATAAAATCCCATTTTAAGGGTTCAAAATTTATGAATGTAATTTGAGCCTTAGCAGTTTGCTTTTTAAATATGTCAATATCTTTTGGTTGATAATCAATCACACAAAGAGTTATTTGATTTGTGGTTTTATCATAACTTGAGAGTTCTACTTCAAAGTAAATATCCTGCATTGTTTTAAACTTTAGATATGTTCCACCTAAACTTGTTTGCGATAAATTAAAACACATCAATGGTGTCAAAAAAAGTTGATTGTTAGCAATTCGTATTATTCTTTTTGTTTCCATTTGGAATTTATTACATAGCACCAAACCAACTCAAAAATAATTGCAGTGTTTCACCTCACCAAACTTATATCTTCCCTTCTTCCCTCTTCCCCATCTCCCCTCTTTTGTCTATTCTTGCAAAACAATTTTTCTACATGGCTGCCAGAGAAGATAACTTTCAATCGCCCGATTATTTTTGGGTGGATGAACTGCTTACCGAAGAACAAAAATTAATTCGCGATAGCGTAAGAAAATACGTAAAACAAAACATCACGCCCATTATTGAAGACTACGCGCAACGTGCCGAGTTCCCACAACATATTGTAAAACAATTGGGTGAGTTGGGTTGTTTTGGTCCTACCATTCCTGAGCAATACGGCGGTGGCGGCTTGGACTACATCTCTTATGGTTTAATGATGCAGGAATTGGAGCGTGGCGATAGCGGTGTGCGTTCCACCGCAAGCGTGCAGGGCAGTTTGGTAATGTATCCGATTTATGCGTATGGCAGCGAAGAGCAACGCAACAAATATTTGCCAAAACTAGCTTCCGGCGAATGGCTGGGGTGTTTTGGTTTAACGGAACCCAACCATGGCAGCGACCCGGGCGGTATGTTGACCAACATAAAAGATGAAGGCGACCATGTAATATTGAATGGTTCAAAAATGTGGATTAGCAATGCGCCTTTTGCTGATGTTGCCGTTGTATGGGCAAAAGATGAAGAAGGAACCATTCGCGGGCTGATTGTTGAGCGCAGCATGGAAGGCTTTTCAACTCCTGCCACACACAACAAATGGAGCCTTCGCGCAAGTGCAACAGGCGAGTTGGTATTCGATAATGTAAAAGTGCCAAAACAAAACATTTTGCCTAATGCAAAAGGCTTGAAAGGTCCGCTGGGATGCTTAACCAAAGCGCGTTATGGCATCGCCTGGGGCGCATTGGGCGCAGCGATGGATTGCTATGATACGGCATTGCAATACAGCAAAGAAAGAGTGCAGTTTGAGAAGCCGATTGGTGGCTTTCAATTGCAGCAAAAAAAGCTGGCAGAAATGATAACAGAAATCACCAAAGCGCAATTGTTGGTGTGGCGGTTGGGAACCCTAATGAATGAAAACCGCGCCACGCCGCAACAGGTAAGTATGGCAAAAAGAAACAGTTGCGAAATAGCCGCAAACATTGCCCGCGATGCCCGTCAACTATTAGGAGGCATGGGTATTACGGGCGAATACAGCATTATGCGCCACATGATGAATTTGGAAAGCGTAATTACCTATGAAGGCACACACGATATTCATCTGTTGATAACGGGCATGGATATTACAGGCTTGAATGCGTTTAAATAAAGACAAAGCCCCCAACCCCTAAAGGGGAGCTATGAACAACGTAACTAAAATTTACTTTGATTATAATTGTGAAATGAAGGAATCTAAAAATGAAACACACGCAGCTACGGTTCCCCCTTCAGGGGGCGGAGGGGGATTGGCTTCCCACCTTTTCCTGATTGGTTTGATGGGTTCGGGAAAAACCTATTGGGCACAGCGACTGGCGGCTTTGCTGCAAATAGACTGGATTGATTTGGATCAGCAGATTGAGAAGGCAACAGAGATGAGTGTTCGCGAAATATTTGCCACTGAAGGCGAAGAGTATTTCAGGGCAAAAGAGCGCGATACGTTGCAACAGTTATCATCTGTGAACAATCTTGTAGTGGCTTGTGGTGGCGGCACACCTTGCTTTTACAACAATATAGAATGGATGAACGACAACGGTATTACTATATGGCTGCATCCGGATGTTGATGAAATGGTAACAAGGCTAAAAAGAGGCAAAACCAAACGACCTTTAATCGCTCATCTTGATGATGAAGAATTAAAGCAGTTTGTTCTTGAAAAAATAAAAGAGCGTGAGCCATTTTATTTAGGGGCAAAACATCATCTTCATGGCAACGATATCTCATTAGAAACCTTTACCAAATTGTTTGTTCATGTATAAATCCTTTTTATTGATAGCTGCTTTGCTGGGCGCATTGTCGGTTATACTTGGCGCTTTTGGCGCACACGCGTTAAAAAAAGTAGTGCCCGAAGATGCGCTGCAAATTTTTGAAACAGCCGTTCGCTACCAGTTTTATCACGTGTTTGCATTGGCATTGGCTGGCTTGTTATTCCAATCATATCCTAACCAATTCATGCGCTGGGCGGGTATATGTTTTATTATTGGCATCGTTTTGTTTTGCGGCTCATTGTATGTATTGACGTATGCTAAAGCGGTTCAATCTTCTTCCTTCAAATGGGCAGGTCCTGTTACGCCGCTGGGTGGTTTGTTTTTTATTGCAGGATGGATTTTATTGGCAGTTGGAATTATGAAATAAGCTTTGTCGTGTATAAATGTATTATGAAACACATAGAAACAAGAGATACATAGTTTTCACATAGCGTTTTCTTATGTGGTTGTTCTAAGGCCGCTATGTTTCTATGTGTTTATAACATCTGCAAAGTTTGCAACATACTTTTGTTTTGCAGTAAAACCGACGACTTACAATTGATGTTTTGCTCTCTCTGCGCCAACTCAATCTCCTTCTTTTTTTGCGGTAAAAACAAACTCATTCACAGCATCATCACACCAAATTTTTCTGCATGATTTCTTACACAACGCAAATCAAAAAGTTTGACGAGCAAGGCGAAAAAACCGGATGGACATACATTGAGATTTCTGCAGAGATCGCAGAGCAGTTAAAGCCCAGCAAAGTATCTTTTTTGGTAAAAGGAAAGTTAGACGATGTTGCTATCAAAGGCGCCAGCTTATTGCCAATGGGCGGCGGCAATTTTATACTTCCTTTGAAAAATGATTTAAGAAAGAAATTGGGCAAAAACAAAGGCGCTATAATCAACGTTCATCTTGCGGCAGATGATGCACCTTACTCTATCAATAAAGACTTACTAACTTGCCTAAAAGACAATCCCACAGCGGCTTTGCACTTTAATAAGCTGCCCGGCTCACATCAAAAATATTTTAGCAAATGGATTGAAAGCGCCAAAACAGAAGCTACTAAAGCAAAGCGCATTGCACAAGCCGTTGAAGCGATGCAATACAATTTATCATACGCCCAAATGATGCGCAAAAACAAAGAAGACAAAACTTTTTAATGCAACAACGCTTTTGTTCCCGGCAACGCATCATCGTTTTTTTAAAGCCTTATAAATGGCAACCGAACCGGCAAAATTCGTCCATACCGTTAGGGTAAATAATACAGTGCAGTTTCTTTATCTTCTTTGATTGCGAGTACAAAGCTTGCAGCGGAAAGTGCAGCATCAGTTAACGTCCGCACACGCGGCAAGCACTACACTTTTTTTATTGAAATAAACATAGTTGAACAAAAAGAAAATTATCCAGCTACCGCCTTGCAAAAAGAGCAAGGTTTTGTTTTGCCCTTTTTTATTTTGAATATTCGTAGCAATGCCAGCAAAACAAAAAAGTTATTGATTGTCCACGCTGGTGCAATCAACCATGCGGGCGGCGCCATGGGCGGCTGCTTCAATGTTTTTGTGTAAATCTTTGTTTCTTTTTTGTGCAAAACAAAACCCGGCAAATCGCCAACAAACGAAGCTGCAATGGAAAGCAACCCTATCTCTCACCACGTAAGCTTTGCCAATCTTTTCTTTATCATACAACAAGGATTGTTTTCATTCAAAACATAAATATGATGCTATAATAAATAAGCCGGCAAGTGCTGAACAAGCAAAAAAACAAAATTATTATAACGCGTTAATGTCTAAAGGCAAGCCCATTCTTGTTAACTTATATAAAGTAAAATTGTTTAAAAGAAACAAATGCTAACCAATTGAAAGTAAAGATTTATTATAGCTGTATAAAAAATTTCTTCAACTTTATACCGTGCTAAACAATTTTATAAACATCAAAAACCATTCACTATGTCATTAAATCTTTTAGAAACATTGAAAGGTGTTTTTAACAATCAGTTCGTTGGCAATGCAGCTTCTGCACTGAACGAAAATGAAAGCAATGTTTCAAAAGCAGTGTCGGGAATAATACCGGCAGTACTTGGCGGCATCATTTCAAAAGCCACTTCAGGCGATCATGGGCCAGGCACCATTTTAGACCTTGCTACAGCTTCGCACCATGGCGGCTTTCTCAACAATCTTACCGGCTTCTTCGGTTCTAACAGTAGCCTTTTGAGTAAGGGAACGGATATGCTAAAAACCCTCTTTGGAGATAAGCTGGATGGTATAGCATCAGCCATTGCAAGCTATGCAGGCATCAAACAATCATCAGCTACTTCGTTGATGAGCGCGGCTGCCCCTGCGGCGTTTGCTGCTGTTGGCGAGCAAGCACATCAAAATAGTTTGAACTCTATCAGTTTAGGCAACTGGCTGCAATCGCAAAAACAAGAAGTGATGAATGCTTTGCCATCCGGCTTAGGTTCGTCATTATCAAGCTGGCTGGGTTTCGGTTCGTTAGGCGCAGCAGCGTCTGCCGCATCTTCAACAGCTTCATCGGCATTACATGGCGCAGAAAATAAAATTGAAACCACCAAAAGTGGCAATCGCTTTTTATTCCCCATTTTGCTTGCCATTGGTGCGCTTATTCTGATTATTTATCTTTTAAAAGGCTGTGGCAATAAAACATCAGCGGTAACTACCACAGATACAACAGCAACAACTGTAAGAGCAGATACAACAGTAGCAGCACCCGTTGCTACGGCTCCTGAATCTATCAAAGTAAAACTTCCCAATGGCGTTGAACTGGATGCTTATAAAGGCGGCATTGAAGACCAACTGGTGGCTTTTTTAATGACCGATTATAAAAAGTTAGGTGCCGATTCGTTGAAAAATAAATGGTTTGATTTTGATAATCTTACTTTTAAAACAGCCAGTGCTGAAATAACGCCGGAAAGTCAGCATCAGATTGATAATATTACTGCCATTTTAAAAGCCTTTCCAAAAACAAAGGTGAAGATTGGCGGTTATACTGATAAAACCGGCAATGAAGAAACGAACAAAAAATTATCCGATGCACGCGCAACTTCTGTACGCAGTGCATTGAACAAAACCGGCGTTGGCTCCCAGGTAACCGGCGCGGAAGGCTATGGCTCGCAATATGCCAAATACGCTGCCGATGCACCCGATAGCGACCGCGTGAAAGACCGTCGCATTTCGTTGAGCGTGAGAGAATAGTTTGAAAGAATTTTGTGCAAAAACAAAAGGATGATCATGATTGGGTTATCCTTTTGTTTTTGCACTATTTTTTGTTACAATACAGTTCTATTTCCGTAGTAGTTTGTCTCTTATTTCCCGCCAGGTAATTACCTGTATTCCGTTTTGTTTCAACAACTGTTTGCACTTTTCACTTGTAAAGAAATTGAAGTCAGCTTGCCGCCATGCAGCACCATAATCGGGATGATCAACGGTAACCGCTTTCATCTCGCTATCATCGTAAGCAGCATGTAAAATAATCTCGTGCACACCAGGTTGTAAGTTGTTTACAATACGTGTATAAAACGCATCTGTACCGTTTTTATAATCTGGTGGATTTTCAATGTAAATACTATCAATCACCACATCTTTATCGGTGATGTTAGTTTCATGATTCAATGCCAAAATCAAATTGTTCAGCATCACGGGCACTTTGTATTCTCTGCCTAATTTTATCATCACTTGTAAAAAATCGGCTTTGGCATACAAAGTTCCCATGTGCGAATCGAGATGCGTAAAATCAATTCCAAACTGTTTGGCTCTTTCTATCTGTGCACGTAGTTCTGTTTCCACTTCTTCCCTATTCCCTTTTATCAAAACTGAGTCAACACCCGGAAACAAAAATCCGTTTACATCTGTTAAATGCGGTACTTGTTCACGACTCGCTACCGGTTTCCATTTTAAGTATTTCCACTCGCTGGTAAGCGTAAGATGCAAGCCTAAATCGGCTTTCGGATGTGCATTGGCATACGCTGCCACTTCGGGAAACCAGGGCGTAGGCACCATGATGCTTCCCGAGCTTACCGAGCCGTGTTCGATGGCATAAAAGCTGGCAGCATTTTCGGAATGCGAAACGCCCCAGTCATCAGCATGAATGATGAGCAGCTTTGCGTTTTTGGAATAGCCTAATTTTTCCTGAAGTGTGGTTTGTGCAGCCGCAATAAATGCGATGAAGAGGCAGACAAGTGTTAGTAGCTTTGTTTTCATAAGAGCTAAAATAAGAAGTTTATGGAGCGAAGCAAAACATGATTTTTGATTTGTGATGGCTGATTTGTGATGGCTGAATTCCTTGATAGGAAAGGGCTTCAGCCGGTACTGATATCAGGGTGCACTATTAGAAATTATGACAAAAACAAAAGCAGATGGCGGATGGAGCCAAAGCACACTTAGTGTATTTTCTTTTCTATAAATAGATGACTTCTACGGAATAGAAATGAATTGCATTCTTCATACATTCGCTAACACCAAAAAATTTGCAATAAAACAAACCAGCTTTTCAGTACCCGATTACCTTTATAAAATCACTCACAAGATAGCTTATCATTTTTCCATAAGCTTCTATATTATAATGATTCCCGCTTCTGCCAAACGGTTCAGCGATATGCAAATAAGCCGGTTGCGAATGGGTAGCTGCCAGATGCAAAAACTGCCTTGCCTGCAACAATGAAACTCCTACCGGCGAGTTTCCTCCGTTTTGAATGCTTTCTAAGTTCAATTCTACGCCGCATAAGGTATCGCCCGTAAAGCTGATGGCATGATGTACCGCATCAGCAAAGCTTTGTTTGCCATGAATAAATATATCTTCATACGTAACAAAGTCGGAAAAGGGATTGTTAGCGATATCAAGCCACGAGTTTTGCGGCAGCTCATTTTCGTGTAGACCCACTACGCAGTATTTTTCAAGATAACCATCTTCATCGGCATACCGGATTGCATTGCCACTGTGCCGCCCTTCCATTGGTTTGCATCCGGCATGAGCATCAACATTGATAACATTAACTTGCGCCAGCGGCAACGCGCCTGCTTTGTGCCAGCCTTTTGCCGCGCCTTTTATACAGCCATAAGCATTGCCCGTACCTCCGCTGATAATGACCGGAATTTTGCGGAATGAAGCAATTGTTTTTACAACGTTTTCTACCGCGTCGTCAATGGAAGTTACACTATGCCGGTACGCCTCAATGCGTTCACTGGCATTGCCTGCATTGCTCTCTATCACTTCGGCTGCACCCGCAAAATTCAAATGACCTAACAACAATACATCGCTTCCTTCAAAAAAATCGTTGCTTTGTATGTTTAAAAATGATTGGAGAAAAGCGTTCCAGGCGCTAACTGTGCCGCCGCTTGCATAGTTGGCTTTTATACCAATGTCTTCAGGCACACCAACAATTACAAACTTAGCCTTGCTTTGCTGCAAAGCGAGTTCAATATCCTCGCTGTTGGGCAGCGTTTGCACCACTTCACCAATTTTCGTTTCAAACTTTCTAACGTTGGTAAATGATAAAACGGTTTGCCGGTTGTAGATTTTTAATTGTTGATGAATCATTCGACTGATTTAAAAAGTATAAGCATAGCGGATAGCAAAAATGGGGTAAAAACAAATCTTCTTTGTATTCAACAAACGAAGATAAGAGAAAGCATCACAAATGAGTGCTTGCTATCCGTGTGATTGGAATACCATTTGTTATATCAATCAACATTTAAAACCATTATTACAGAACAGCAAAATCTTTCGGGAAGGCAAAAGTTTAATTTTAAAAATAATTCAAGGTTTGTAGTTTTATTTATTGAAAAACAATGTTAGTTCCGAAAAATAGGCTCATAAATTAATAAACAATCAATAAATTACAACCTATGCAATCCCTTTTTTTTACCCCCAATATCACTGTATCAGGCAATGTACACGCTGAAAACACTCTTTTATTTAGTGATATTTTCAACTTATTTCCGGCTTGTTTTGAAGCCATCAGCCCGTATTTTGAAAATGACTACCAGATTGTGTTATACACCGACTCTGGTTTTTCAGGAGAAAACAAAGGGGGAAAATTACGGCATCCAACAATGAGTGGATACGCCGATGATTTAATAGATTATTTAGAGTTGAATGGCATAAAAAACATTACTTATGTAGCTCATTCTGTAAATGCGCTGCTTGCGTTTATAGCGGCTTCCAAAGCGCCGCATTTATTTACTAAAATTGTATTAATCAGCGCCATCCCTTGTTTATTGCAGGGAGGTGAAAGTGAATGCCAGTGCGGATTTCCGTCGCTTAATGCTGATGAGCTTTTTAATAATATCAAACAAAAACAAATTGACGAGCATAACACAACAGCAGTTCAATTCACTGATGTTCTGGCATCTGCTTTTGTACACAAAACAGAAGAAGAAGCAAAAGCCATTTTTCATCTCCTGTTTAGCACCGATTGCAGAAGCTTTTTAAGCGACTTACCTATACCAACTGTTATTTTACAGGTAACTGCCGATAAAATGGCAACCACTGAAGCGGGTTATTTTATGTATCGCAGCATTCCGTCCAGCCAGTTGGTTCGCATAAAAGCAAAAGGCCAAATGCCTTACCGAAACGAACCGGAAGAAATTGTAAAAGCAATGAAGTTTTTTATTCAACCGGCTTTGGTTTAATTCGCTTCTGCCCTGCTTTTGTTTTTGCCCATATTTTGGTTTGCGCCTTTCCATTCGCTATAGTGTGTAGTACGTATTATATTTGCCTTTGCAAATTATACTTATGAATGATGCTGTTAGAAACGATTGGTCGTTACAAGAGATTGAAGCCATTTATCAAACACCGCTGCTCAACTTAATTTATAAAGCCGCCTCTGTTCATCATCAATACAACGATACTGCGGAAGTGCAGGTGTGCACACTGTTAAGCATTAAAACCGGAGGTTGTGTGGAAGATTGCGCCTATTGCCCGCAGGCAGCGCGTTACAATACCGGCGTTCAGGTGCAGGCTCTGATGCAAAAAGAAGAAGTGTTGCAACACGCACGCAAAGCCAGAGACGCAGGCAGCACACGGTTTTGCATGGGCGCAGCCTGGCGCGAAGTGCGCAACAACCGCGACTTTGATCGTGTGTTGGAAATGGTGCAAGGCGTTAACGAAATGGGTATGGAAGTGTGCTGCACGCTTGGCATGTTAACGGAGTACCAGGCGGAAAGGCTTGCTGCTGCTGGTTTGCACGCTTACAATCACAACCTTGATACGTCGTCCGATTATTATAATGAAATTATTACCACACGCACGTACGACGATAGGTTAGAAACGCTGAACAACGTTCGCAAAGCAGGCGTTACCGTTTGTTGTGGCGGCATCATTGGTTTGGGCGAAACGCATGACGACAGAATTAAAATGCTTCATACATTAAGTACGTTAGAGCAACATCCCGACAGTGTTCCTATCAACGCATTGGTGAGAGTAAAAGGCACGCCGCTCGAAAACAACCCGAAAGTTGACATTTGGGATATGGTGCGCATGATTGCCACAGCAAGAATACTGATGCCGCAAACAATGGTTCGGTTAAGTGCAGGTCGTGCTGAAATGAGTGTTGCAGAACAAGCTTTGTGTTTTATGGCCGGCGCCAATTCTATCTTTACCGGCGATAAATTATTAACTACGCCCAACCCATCGTTTGATGAAGATAACCTGATGTTTCAATTGCTGGGATTAAAGCCACGTAAGGCTTTTAAAGAAGACAAGGTTGCGGTTGAAGAAACTGTGTAAAGCGGTGTGAGATTTGTTTTTACACAAATAGTTGAGAGGTTTGCAAACAATATAAATGATGTGGCATGGCAGTATTAAAGTTTAGAATTTATTTGGAAGAAGACGATTCGGTGTATCGCGATGTGTTGATAAAGCACAAGCAAACCTTTGCCGATTTAGGAGATGTTATTTTAAAAAGCTACGAATTCGACAACAAACACCAAAGCACATTTTTTCGCAGCAACGACAATTGGGAACGAGGCAGGGAAATTAGTCGTGAACGATACAATAAACCTTACAAAGCAGAACCGCTCCTGATGGCCCAAACTATTGTAGGTACTGAGATTCGGGATACGAACCAAAAATTTATTTACCTGTACGATTTCGCTAAAAACTGGACGTTTTTAGTGGAGTTAATCAATGTAAGCAAAGAAGAAAACAGTAAGTTAACCTATCCTTGTACGGTGCGTGTAGAAGGCATTGGTCCGCAGCAATACGGAACCAAAAGTTTGTTGGGAAATAAGTTTGTTGATATTGAAGAGAAATACGATTTGCCAAGCAATACCGAAGGGTTTGGTGAAGAAGGCGATGACATTGGTACATCAGATGATATTGGTGCAGCATCCGAGGAAGAAGTTACCGGAACCGAAGAAGATTTTTAAATCATACATCCAATTCTTTCAACGCATTTTTTCCTCCCAAATTTCCACTTGTCCAAAGCACTTTGAAACGCACAAATAGTTCTTCACTGTACCAGTTTTCTTTTCTTGTTTTTTGAATTACCTGCTGGTGCTCTTTCATTTTGTAAGCATATTCCTTCATCGCGTTTTTGTTTTGCCAAATGCTAAACGTTGCCTGTTTTATCCATGGAATTTCACCAACACCAAACGACAAAATAAAGCCTGGTGTAATAGTTAAGTTTTGTGCTGCGCTTTTTACGTTTTTCCAAAACGCGGTTGCTTTATTCAAACGGATGGTAGCGCGCGTTAGCACCGCTATTACTCCTTCATAAGATGAGGTTTTTGGAAGATTGCCAAAGCATTCTTTGCCATCCCATTTACCATGGCCTTCTATCGGTTCTACTGCAATGGTCATTACTTCACAATGGCAGCGCCTCCACCACGTTGCAATGCTTTTTCCATACAATTGTTCTGTTGAAATTTCTGTATTGATTTCTTTATCAAATACAGCCAGGATAGCCCATTGACGCAGATCGGGGCGAATATCAAACGTACCGTTTTTACCGCTTCCCATCAGCTTATAAAACCGAATGTGTTTTTGTTTTTGCAGGAATAAATGAAACACAGCCATTGATAAAAATCCGGCCGGCGACAACCAACGGGGATAACGAACAAGAGTTAGCGTGCTGTGCATATTTAGTGAATGATTGAAATGTTTTTTGAACCACCAAGACTCGAAGTAAGGAAGTTATACGAAGTGTTCTTTCATTATTTTTTGTGAACCTTTGTTTCTTCGAGTCTTGGTGGTTCAAAAAACAACTACATAAAATAAATCAGCGCACAGATAAGAAGTGTGATAAGTAACACCCACCAAAACTTATATTTCTGCCAAACATAATCCTGCCTTTTTTGTTTGATTGACTGATGCACTGCGTTGCGCATGATGGCATCATTGCCTGCCAGTCTGTACAAGCGCGGCGTAATGCTGCTGAAATAATTTTGAGGCAGTGGCTTGCAGCTTATCAATATTTCGTGCAATACCTGCGAGATGATGATGCGTTTGTTTTCGTGCAATAAAATATGAATGTGCGAATCAGAAAGAAGGCTCTCAATTTTAGCCAGCAAACTATCGGTATCAATGGAAAAAGGATTGGCATTTTCAACCACGTTGCGCAAATGCGTGCACTGAAATAAAATGGTTTTGCCAGATACCGGAGGCTTTGGGCGTTGTGCTTTTTGATATGACTGCGAGCGGGTTTGAGAAGTGTTGGCAGACGTTGCTTTCGCTTCTCTCAAACGGTTGTAATCGGCTCTTTTTTGTTGGTTGGATAAGATGCTGTACGCTTCATTAATTTCTTTAAACAAGGCTTCTGTATGAATGTTACCGCCGTTTCTATCAGGATGATATTGCAAGGCAAGCTTGCGATATGCGAGCTTAATTTCCTGCTGTGATGCCTGCGGTTGCACGTTCAATACAACATAATAATCTCTGGCAGGCATCGAGCGCATGATACGAATAAATAAGCTTGATTAATTGGATGACAACAGGCCTTTTTCTTCCATCCATTTGTTTCTGCCCCAACCGGCTATCACGTGCTTTTCGCTGTGATAAGATGAACGCACCAAGGGACCGCTCTCTACATAATCAAACCCAATGCTGTAGCCGATTTCACGCAGTTCGGCAAACTCATCGGGATGAACAAACCGTTGCACCGGCAGATGCTTTGCAGTAGGCTGCAAATACTGACCTAACGTAATTACATCTACATTTACAGCGGCCAGATCTTCCAGCGTTTGCACCACATCTTCTTTGGTTTCGCCAAGCCCCAGCATTATGCCGGTTTTAGTTCGCATTCCCAGTTCTTTCAACATCTTCAACACACTTAAACTGCGGCGGTATTTGGCTTGTATTCTTACCTGTTTGGTTAAGCGCTCTGTTGTTTCCATGTTATGACTTACCACTTCGGGAGCCGCATCAGCAATGCGTTCTACGCAGATAAAGTCGCCTTTAAAATCAGGAATTAATGTTTCTAAAGTGGTATCAGAATTCAATGCCTTTACTGCTTTGATGGTGTTTTGCCAGATGATAGAGCCACCATCTTTCAGTTCATCCCTGTCAACACTTGTAATCACCGCATGTTTTACTTTCATCAGATGAATGGCTTCTGCCACGCGCTGCGGTTCATCCCAATCAACAGGCAATGGTTTGCCCGTAGCAACGGCGCAAAAGCCGCAACTGCGCGTACAAATATTGCCCAAAATCATAAACGTTGCTGTGCCTGCGCCCCAGCATTCGCCCATGTTAGGACAATTGCCGCTTTCGCAAATGGTGTGAAGTTTATGCGTATCAACCAGGCTGCGCACGTGCCGGTAACTTTCGCCAATGGGCAATTTTACGCGAAGCCAGGCTGGTTTTTTTATTCGTTCTTGTTGTGGAGAAACAACGGGTAATTCCTGCATGTGAAAACAATTTCAAAAGACTATACCAAGGTTTAATTTTTGAACCGCAAAGAAGGGAAGAAAAGAAGTTTCACGAAGATTTCTTTTTTCTTTGTGCTGCTTTGTGTCCTTCGTGACTTTGTGGTTCAAACCATTATTACAAAATCAATCAGCAAAATTAACCTACTTGCGCTTACCAAACACAATGGCAACGTAAGCATTGAAGAAGAATTTTTTGCCCGGCTGATCAAGCATCATTTGAATATCCTTTGTGTAGTATTGAGCCGTTACGCCGGTTTCGATGGCAGACAACAATTCATTAAACCGACCATAATCGAACCGCAGGGCGGCACGCGCAAAAACACCCGGAACGAAACTCATTTGGTTAAAGCCTTTGCCAAATGTGGCGCCACCGTTGATGGGACCATTCCGAAAAAATTTATCTGTTGTGGACGAGTATCTAATGTCCTCTGTACCGCTGGTACTATCAGTAACATTGATATAATAAGGCTTTACCAAACCAGCACTGATGCCACCGCCATAAATAGCCGAAACAGCCACACCGTTCTTAACATCTTTACCACCAATTAACCGTTGCTGACCAATGCCTGCTTTCAACTGATAAAAATTATTGATTTTGCCGTACACGAACGGATTGCCAAACTGAAAGATGCCATCACTGTTGGTTACCCGCTGTTCTTTCGGGTCTCTGCGCTCGTCGAGGCTTACCCACCACAGGTTGGTGAGTGATAAAGTTTTGTATTTGCCATGCTCATAAAAAATGCCGTACCCATCCGTGTTCAGCCTGAGGCCAAAAGCACTTTGCTTGTTATAAATGAGCGCATTTTCGTCTTCTGCTCTTTTTATTTTTTCTAATCGTGCAGCCCTTGCCTGCCTCAATTGTTCCTTTTTGTTTGTTTGCGCAAATGTTACTGATAACAGACTAACCATTGCAAACAGTAACAGCAAAATTTTCTTCCCGTACATTTGATTTGTTCTGTATAAATTTATGTAAAAATAAAACAATGACTTCACAAGTAGTTTATAAAGGAAACTTAAGAACCGAAGCCACTCACCTGCAAAGCAATACCATTATTGAAACCGATGCGCCAGTTGACAACAACGGTAAAGGAGAACGTTTTTCTCCGACTGATATTGTAGTCACCGCATTGGGCAGTTGTATGTTAACCATCATGGGCATGAAAGCCGAAGCGATGAACATTGATTTAACGGGTACAACGCTCGGCATACAAAAAATAATGGCTGCCAACCCAAGGCGCATCAGTGGTGTACAAATTGAATTTCGCTTTCCCGATGATTTGGTTTTGTCGGAAAAAGAAAAAGCCATTTTAGAAAATGCTGCCCATACCTGCCCTGTAGCCAAAAGCATTCATCCGGATATTAATGTTGAAGTAAAGTTTGGATGGAACGAAATGGTGGAGAAATAACATAAACATTTGCTCATGTGTTCCTGATAAAACATAAGAGAATAGTATCGGCAAATGTTATTGTACATTGCTTTAATTGTGTAGGAAAATGATGCCACCATCTCCGTTGGTAAGTTGCCCGTTTAACAGGTAAGATTTTATTGGATTTACACATTCCCTTTTATAATAAGGTACAGCACGGAAATATGTTTGTTGCTGCGTTATGTTCGATATTTTAAAAAGCTTATTGGCATTTGGCAGGTAAATTTCATAATCATAATCTATATTCAACGTATAATCGCCTCCGGTAGCGCTGTTTATAATATCTAACGTGTCGTTCGATTTTTGATAACTGCTATTATTCTTTGTAATGATAACGGAATCTACCAAAATATCGAAAGCGGAATCGTTACTAAATTTTCGTATAACAATAGAATCCGTTTGCGCATCAGGAAAGGAAATATATCGTAAAATACATGCTGAAGCTTCGCTACAAGGCTCATCTCTGCCGCATGAGTATGTGAGGATAACCAAACTTATTAAAGCAAACCTGAAGCCTTTTTTATGCAACATAGCGAATGAATTATTGTTTATGACCGGAAAAGCAAAAGCAACGCTGCTTACTGTGTAAAGTGTGCTATTTTAACAAAAGAAAGAACTGCAAGAATAGTCATTGCTACCTTTCTCCTGCAATGCGGAAACCCGAATAAATTTAAATTTCTCAAATCTGCAAAAGCCGTTATCTTTAAAATATTATTATCCTTCTTAACAATTTAAACTTTACCGCTATGAAAAAAACAATCGCCAAAGCATTGTTATCTGCTGCTTTTATCTTCGCTGTTTTCGTTACACCTGTTCATGCACAATCATCAAAAGAGGCTACTGCTTCTTACAAAAATTTTGTTGGTGAAAACCCTACTGATGATGCTGATATTAAAACTGCGGGCGATTTTGTAAACGCTCTCATCGCCGGCAACTTAGACAAAGCCAAATCATTAATGGCTGACGGCTATATAGGATACGGTCCTGGTTCTACCGACTCTGCCAATAAGCAACAAACACTTGATGAATGGAAGCAAAATAATATCACACAAACCAACAGGAATGTGAGTTTTGTTCCTGTAACATATAATGTGAAGACAGGAGATTTAAAAGGACATTGGGTAGCTTTATGGGGAGATTATAGCTTTACACAAAATGGGAAAGATGTGAAGTTTCCTTTTCATTACGTTGCAAAGGTTAATAACGGAAAGGTAGAGGGAGACAGGATTTACTACGATCAATTTTCTGTTCTCAAAGCACTTGGCTATACAATAACGCCGCCTGCAAAATAATATTGATTGCTTCATAAAAAGCTATGCGTTATTGATGCATGGCTTTTTATTTTGAATAATTGTATTCATTGGGTGATACTCCACTTATGTTATAAAAGCAGTCTATACAATACTTCTCTCTATTTGTCTGCGCCCTCACGAACCGACAGGAAATAAATTTTGGTTTTTCATAACGCTGTATTTATTGCTGTTGTCATCGGTTGTTTTTATTTTCATATCCAACTGCTTGCATATTGAAAATTATTACAACCAAAGAGACAACTATTCAACAATCGAGAAGAAGATTCCTGAAAAAAACGGCAATGGCTTCTGCACTGCTGTTTGTTCTCCCACCAATAAAACAACTCTTTGGTTTTGCCCAAAAAAATGAAGCACCATCATGGACAGAGTTGATTGACTATGCACGATGGTGTCCAACCGTTCACAATCTGCAACCGCATAAAATAAAAATCATATCACCCACCGAAGCTGAACTGTATTATGATCCAGCAAGATTGCTGCCTGTGGGCGACCCGGATTGTATTTTTATTACGATTGCGTTGGGTGTATTCATCGAACATCTTTCTATTGCAGCTGCGCCTTACAAGAAGAAAGTGATAATTGCAGAAGTAATAGCTCCGGTTCAAACTCATCAAACCCAAAACACTTTGTTTGCAAAACTGAAAATGGTTGAAACAGAAAAAGCCGAACCATTAAGCAGAGAACTCATGTTGAAAAGAAAAACCTCGCGACTGCATTATGATGGCAAACCTTTGCAACCTGCAACGATTGAAACCATACAAAGAGAAGCAGCGAAATTCAATCACGAGCTTTTTTATTCTTCAGATAAAAAACTCGTTGATGAAATCATTAAAATAAACCAGGAAACTTTGTTTGAAGACATCAGCTCTGATGCTGATCGCATTGAACTTGATCACTTGTTTCGTTATTCGGAAGAGAAAGCCAGGGAACACAAAGATGGCTTGTGGTCGAGATGTATGTGCGTGCCGGGTGCCTTGCTAAAATCGGTGTTCCGGCATCCAGATCAATGGACGGGAATTAAAAAAGAAATACTGGCTAAATATTACAAACATTCTTTTACCGGCACGGCAACAGTTTGCTGGTTGGGAGGCGCTTTTGCCAATACAAACGACTGGCTGAATGCAGGGCAAATGCTGGCAAGAAGCTGGTTGTTGCTTACGCAGAACGGAGCTTACATTCATCCTTTCGGTTCGTTAATCACCAATGCAAATGCTTACCAAAAAATAAATGAAACGTTTACGCAGCCATCAAAAGGCAAACAAATCTGGATGATATTCCGGGCAGGATATAGCAAAGAACCAACAAGAAGTTTTCGGTTAAGTACCGATGAAATTATAATTACATAACGATGCGCCATTACCTCATTTTATTGTATGCCACGATGAACGAGTGGTATCGAAAACCATTGATGCTATCCGATACCGGAATTAAATTGTTGTACGTGCCCGGCTTCAACAGGCTGCGGCATTTTAACGCAAAAGCAAGAGCCTACGCTGAGTTTACCAAAGCCAAAAGAAAGGTTCCGGCCTACAAAGCGTTTTTGGATTTGCACCAATTTTCAAAGCCTTCGTTTACAGGCTTTGTTCCCAATATTCACGAAATTCCTGCTACGGACAAAGAAAATTATGTGAACCCATTTTCGATAGAAGAACGATGCGTAAAAGGCTTTATCCCATCAAGTGGCGTCATCATTGATGAATCATCAGGCAGTAGCGGAACGGCAATCAACTGGGTAAGAGGAAGGAAAGAAAGAAAACGCAATGCAAGGTTCATTCAGTTTGGAATGCGCAATCTGTTTGGTAAAGAGCCGTTTTTTATTATCAACGCTTTTGCTTTGGGTCCATGGGCAACCGGCGTAAACATTACCATGAGTTGTGAGCGGTTTTCAAAATTAAAATCATTAGGTCCCGACAAAATAAAAATCGAAAACACGCTTCTTCATTTCGGCAAACAACATAAATACATCATCATGGGTTATCCGCCGTTTTTAAAATCGGTAATTGATACAGCTAACATCAATTGGAGTGAGCATCATGTATCGTTGATTTTTGGCGGAGAATCTATGTCTGAAGGAATGAGAGAGTACCTTATCGAAAAAGGAATCGAAAATGTTTATAGCTCGCTCGGAGCCTCGGATGTTGAATTGAACATTGGCGCAGAAAACGATTTTACCATCAGCGTAAGAAAGCTTTTGTGCAGCAACAAATTGTTGCAAAACAAAATTCTAAAATATGGCGGTGCTTTGCCAATGGTTTTTCAATTTAATCCTGCCGATTTTTTAATTGAATGTTCAAATAGCGGTGAGTTGATTGTAACCGTTTGCAGACCTCATTATATCGCACCAAAGATTAGATACAACCTGCACGATAAAGCACAGATTGTTCAAATCAAAGAATTGTATGCTACACTAAAAGAGCTCCACATTGATACGGGTAAGGTAACACCTCCCAAAACCGATTTGCCCATTTTGCTTCATTATGGCAGAGCCGATATGACGGTTTCTTTTTTTGGTGCGAATATTACGCCCAATGATATTCAGGAAACTTTATTTTCGCTGCCTTCTTTGGCTGCCATCATCCATTCGTTTTGCATGTGGACGGAGGAAAGTGAAACCGGCGATAAACAACTGATTATTTGTTTTGAATTGCAACAAAAAGCCGATGATTCTATCATAAAAATTAATGAGTTGCAAACTCAATTCTTCAATCAGTTATCAACCATCAATCAGGACTTTAGAGAAGCCAAACGAATGCTGCCAGGCGGCGCTCAAACCGTTATCAGGTTGTACTCTTTTGCCACCGGACCGTTTGAAAACAGCGATGCCAGAATCAAAGCAAAGTATATTCGGTCGTGATGAATCTGAAAGGTTTTCATCGGATAATATCGCCTAGCATCAGCCACTTAAAAAGTCATTTAAAAATGACGCTAAGAATTAAAAATACAACGCTTCTTTCCATCGGATTTTATCATAGAATCAGAAGTTCACCTCCATTCTATTTTACAAATGGCAATAGGCATAATCCTCATTCCCATTGCTTTTGAGCGATCTGCGGGCACATCAACGATGTAAATTGTAAAAGCTTGCTCTTTCGATTTTTCAAATACATCCGCCATTAAAAAGGATGCAGTATTGCTTTTTGTTTTTAATTCTTTTTGCAGAAAAGTTTGACGCTTTTCATTCATCAGTAATACCGTTCTATCAAAGTGGATATTTCGCTTTTCAAAATGGATTTGCAGACTGCCTTTGTTCTTCTTCGGCAGTTGAACAGAAACATCACTATCCATAGAAGCCGATGCCAATTTGTTTTTGTTCAAAAACAAACTCCATTGCGACGAAGAAGTTTGTGCCATCGCAACAAAAGGTATCAACAATAAAAAAACAATCGTTTTAAAAAGCATAATAATTGAATAAAAACAAAAGTGGTTTGATTTTATAAGAAGAGTAACCGCTAAGATTATTCTTCTCAAAATTTGCGCCTTCCCGGCTTAGTGGTTGGAACTATCTTTTGCTATCAAAAATAGCCATACTCTTTCAACTGCAAATCGTTATCGCGCCATTTGGGACGCACCTTCACAAACAGTTGAAGAAATATTTTTTGCTGTAAAAACTTTTCAATGTCGGCGCGGGCAAGTGTTCCCAGCTTTTTAATGGAGCTTCCCTTTTCGCCCAGCAAAATTGCCTTTTGCGATTCACGCTGCACAATTATATCAGCGCCAATTTTTATTAGCGTTTGTTTCTCTTTAAACTCAGTAACAACCACTGCAGTATGATACGGAATTTCGTCGGTAAACAAATCGTACACTTTCTCACGAATCAGTTCGCTTACAAAAAATTTGGTGGGCAAATCGCTGATGTCGTCTTCATTATAAAACGCTTCGCCATCGGGCAAGAGGGAAAGAATGGCTGTGAGCAATTCATCAATGTTGGCGTTTGTTTTTGCAGAGATTTGAACCACTTGTTTACAGTAAGATTGCTGAGCAAAAAAATCGCTCAAAGCCTTTACTGTCGTGGCTTTCACGCTGTCAATTTTGTTAATGGCAACAATAGCCGGCACCTTAAGACGCAGGGAGGAAAACAGGAGATGATTTTCTTCGAAAGGTTCTTTTGCATCTGCCAATAAAACGGCAACATCAGCATCTTCCAAAGCGCTTTTTACGCTTTGCATCATGCGTTCATGCAGCTTATACTTCGGCTCGATGATGCCCGGTGTATCTGAAAAAATAACCTGGTATTCTCCGGGCTTTGTAAGAAAGCCTTTGATGCGGTGCCTTGTGGTTTGCACCTTACCCGAAACAATGGCAAGCTTCTCGCCAAGCAGTGCATTAAGCAGTGTGCTTTTGCCTGCGTTGGGCTTTCCGAAAATATTTACAAAACCTGATTTCATGAAAACGTAAACAGCAAATTTACGTCCCTTTGTGCTGGATAATAAAACGGGCAAAAACAAATGCTATTGGTTGCTATCACCCCAAACCCTTTATTGTTTGGCAAGCAGGCTTTTTACCTGATCCAATAAATCGGTTACATCAAATGGCTTTTCAATATAAGCATCTGCGCCGGCCTGCAATGTATAATTGCGCAAATCGCGTGCAGCACTGAACATTAAAATCGGTATATGTTTACTACTGGTTTGTTCCTTAAAATACTTGCATAAAGTAGTGCCGTCAACGGGTCCAAACCAAACATCCAATATAATTAAATCAGGATGCTTGGCTGCCATGTCAACAGCTGTGTGTGCATCGTATGCCGCTAATGTTTCGTAGCCATTGTATTGAAGAAAAAGCGAAACAACTTCTACAATTGCTTCTTCGTCGTCAGCAACAAGAATGGTTTGTGCCATCTTCAGAATTTAAATGTCAATATGAAAATAATATGCAAAGCAAGGGAGCGCAAAATAATATCAATAACCATGCTTATCTATTTTTTTATTCACATGTTTTTATGAACCATTTCTTACAAAATAAAAGCCACCCTCACAGTACTGCGGGGATGGCTTTTATTTTATGATGATGCTTGCTATTGACCTGATTGTTGCTGAGCTTCTTTTTTCATCTTGTCGTTAGCAGATATTAAAAATTCAACGCGCCGGTTTTGTGCTCTGCCTTCAGCCGTGCTATTGTCGTATTTAGGAGCCGATTTTCCAAATCCTTTAGTAGTAACTCGGGAAGCGGTAATGCCTTGTGCCGTTAAATAGGTAGCCACCGACTGGGCTCTTTTTTCGGATAAGGTTTGATTGTATTCTACCGTACCGGTGCTATCGGTATGACCTTGCACTTCTATGTTGGTATCAGGATATTTATTCAACACTGTTATCAGATTTTGCAAGGTTGGAAAAGCGGCTGAATTTAAATCTGCGCTGTTAAAACCAAACAATACAGCATTGCTAAATTCCACTTCAATACCTTCGCCCACGCGCTCTACTTTTGCCGAAGGAACAGTGTTTTTAATTTCATCTGCCTGCTTGTCCATCTTCTTACCAATCACAGTTCCGGCAGCACCGCCAACGGCAGCACCAATAATAGCACCCAATGCAGTATTTCCTGTTAGTTTGCCAATCACACCGCCCACTACAGCACCACCGCCAGCACCAACAACACCGCCTTTTTGCGCTTTGTTCATATTGCTGCACGATGGTAGAATGAATAGCATAGCTGCTGAAAACAGCCATATTGAAGAACGAAAGAATTTCATATATACATTGTTTACAGCCGGTTCGCCAATTTTTATGCCACTGTGTTTTTTTGAACCACAAAGGCACAAAGTACACGAAGGTTCACGAAAAATAATAGACATTGCTTCTTATAAACTTTAGCGTCTTTGTGCCCCTGCCTACCGGCAGGCAGGTTCGCGGTTTTACATAATAAAAAATGAGCAAAAACAAACTCTCATTTTTGTGCTCCATTTACAACTACATTTATCGGATATGATAAAGAAATATTTCGAAAGAATATCCTTGTTCATTATACTCGCTTTTGTTTCATTATTGCTCTGTGTATTGCTCCTCATCAGCCGTCAGCCCGATGAAATAAAAGGTGAACTTCTTTCGCATCTTATCATTGCAAGTGCGTTGTTTTTTGGTGTTGATGTGCTGCTAAAAAATATTCTGAAACTAAAAACAGTTTGGCTTTGGACCATTCAGATTCTATTGCTCCTCGCCGCGATTTATGTTTGGATTGTGAGTGAGTAAATCGTCGGTGGGTACGGCCGGATTCTTTCTGAAAAACGGTTCTTCTTTTTTTACATACGCCACTATAAAAAACACAATCAACCCCATCAAAGCAACGCCTAAGCCATACCACATTTTTTCTTTGGTTGATAAAAAGATGCAAAACCAAATGACGATAGCAAGCAGCACCGGCACAGGATACAGAGGCATCTTCCAGGCAATAAAGCGGCGTCCTTTTCTTTTGCTCAATAACAGCAAACCCACTGCCTGGCTGATGAACTGAACCAATATGCGCATGGCTAATATGGCCTGAATTACATCTTTCAAATTATTAAAAATAATGCTGAAAACAAAAGCAATACTGCCCAGTGTTAACAATGATACATGCGGAAACATTTTTGTTTTGTGAAGTTTGGCAAACGGTGCGAAGAACGAACCGTTTTTTGCCGCTGCATAAGGTATGCGGCTATAACCCAAAGTGGCTGAAAAAACCGAAGCAAAGGCTACCCACAAAATTAAAATGGTAACTACTGTAGCCGCGGTTGAACCGGCTAATACTTTAATATAATCACTCACTACAAACGAGCTTTTTTTGATGACGTCAAATGGCAGTACAGAAGCCACGCTGATGTTCATCAATAAATACAAAATAGAAATACCGGCAATTGAAATAAACATGCTGCGCGGAATGTTGCGTTGCGGATTTTTTATATCGCCACCCAAATGGCAAACATTGTAATAACCGAGGTAACTGTACACTGTTTGTACGCTTGCGCTGCCCAACGCTGCAGCAAAAGCAAAGTTGAAAGTAAGGCCAGTGTTCATGTTATGCAATGGCACTAAAAAATTGCCATGTGCAATACCACCGGCAATAATGATAGCAATGGTAAGCAAAACACCTATCCATAAAGCAACCGTTATCCTGCCAATGGCTTCAATTTTCCGGTATAACAAAACAACAATCAGCACTATCAAACCGCCGCTTATCATTTTGCTTTCCACCTTGTTTAATGGCGTTAAAAACGACACATATTTGGCAAAGCCTAACGAGGCAGAAGTCAATACAAGCGGAGCTTGTATCATGGTTTGCCACACAAACAAAAAGCTCATTAGCTTGCCCCATTTGTGTCCGAAACCTTCTCTTAAAAAATTATAACTGCCGCCTGCCAGCGGGTAAGTTGAGCCTAATTCGCTCCAAATGGTGGCATCAATAAACGATAAGAGAGCGCCGGCAAGCCAGGCATATAAAAAGTAAGGCCCGTTCATAATGCTGGCAACAGTGCTTAACACCACAAACGGACCAATGCCCACCATATCAGTCATGTTGATGGCGGTTGCCTGCAGCAGGCTTATCTTTTGATGCGCACCATTTTTATCCATAAAAACAAAAGTAAACGGCACAATAATAGTGTTTCTTTGCTTCAAAAAAATTGCATTGAAATGAGTGTACTGTTTAAGCAATTGGATTGGGCGAACGGAGCCAATGTTTATGAAGTGAACACACGGCAATATACGCACGAAGGAACATTTGCCGCCTTTGCAAAACATTTACCGCGATTGAAAGATATGGGCGTGGAAATATTGTGGTTTATGCCCATCACGCCTATTAGTTTAAAGGGCAGACAAGGCACGCTGGGCAGTTATTATGCGGTGGCCGATTATACCGCTATCAACCCTGAGTTTGGAACGACGGACGATTTTATCAGCATTGTACAACAGGCACACAGCCTGAATATGAAAGTGATTATTGACTGGGTTGCCAACCACACCGGATTAGATAATGCCTGGGCAACACAAAACCCCGACTGGTATAAAAAAGATGAATGGGGAAACTTTACCGAAGCCAACGGCTGGAAGGATGTAATTGATTTGAATTATAACAACAAAGACATGCGTGCTGCCATGATTGCCGCTATGAAGTTTTGGATTTCTGAAGCTGATATTGATGGCTTTCGTTGCGATATGGCGCACTTGGTTCCGCTCGATTTTTGGCAGGAAGCCCGCACTGAATGTGATAAAGTAAAACCGTTGTACTGGCTGGCTGAAACGGATGAAGAAAAATACCTGCAAGTATTTGATGCTTCGTATGCATGGGAATGGATGGTGGACAGCACTGCATTGGTAAAGCACAGAATGGGACTTGAAAAAATGATGAGCGTGCTGATGAAATATGTGAACCAGTGCAGCGATCATGCGCAAAAATTACTGTTTACCGCCAACCATGATGAAAATAGCTGGAACGGAACAGAATATGAAAAATACGGCGCTGCTGCTAAAACTTTTGCTGTGTTTACTAATACATGGCTTGGCATTCCGCTCATTTACAGCGGACAGGAATTGCCCAATTACAAACGCCTGAAATTTTTTGATAAGGATGAAATTGAGTGGACGAATGGAAAGCCTGCCCTGCAGGATTTTTATAAAACCTTACTCACTTTTAGAAAGCGGTGCAATGTGTTTCATTGCAATGCTGAGATGATACCACTTGATACACATGCAAGCGATAAAGTGATGGCATATGTTTGTAAATATGAAGATAAAAAGGCTTTGGTTTTGTTCAATTTTTCCGATACAGAAAGGGTTTGCTTCTCCGTTACGCATGAGGAACTTAAAGATAAATTTCAAAACATTTTTTCGGGATTGACTTTTGATTTCGATGCCACCATTTCTTTTGAATTGTATCCCTGGCAATACATCGTTTACGAAAAAATATAAGCAGATTTCATCTTCCCAAAACATCATTTATTGCAATGAATAACGAAACAGAATGGCATTGCAAATACTTTACTGAATTATCAGTTACACAGTTGTACGACATACTGCAACTGCGCAGTGAAGTGTATGTGGTGGAGCAGCAATGTATTTTTTTAGACATGGATGGCATAGATAAACAATGCTATCATTTGTTTGGTTATCAAAAAAACAATTTGGTTGCCTGTTGCCGTTTGATTGCACCTGATATGGCGTATGAAAACAAAGCTGCCATAGGTCGTGTTGTCAATGCGGCTTCAGTTCGCGGCAAAGGCGTTGGTAAACGGCTGATGCATCTTGCCATAGAAAAGTGTAAGCAACTGTTTCCTCACTTTCCCATAAAAATCGGTGCTCAATTGTATTTAAAAAATTGGTATGCCAGTTTTGGTTTTGCGCCTTGCGGCGATATCTATTTAGAAGATGGCATCGAACACGTTCACATGGAGTTAGCTGTGTAAAAAAGCGATGATCAAGCCGAAAAAAGAGGCAAAAACAAACCTCTTAAAATTTCTTAATTGGTTATTTCGCAAATAAAATAAATCTTTGTGCCAATCGCTTTTATAACTAAAAGTATAAGTTCCGGTTCATCCGGCTCTTTTTTATTAATATCGAAATCCATCTCATCAAACAGAGATGTACAACAAACAACTAACAATGAGCAAAATGAAGAAAACCATCACTGCACTACTGCTGCTCCTTATTGGCTCTGCGTCATTTGCACAGTACAATTTCCGCCGAACGCAAATTAAGCCGGTGTACAGTTCAAGAGAAAATACCACTGAGATTGGTATCAACGCAGGGATGAACGCTTTTATGGGCGATTTGGGTGGTACGGCTGGCAAAGGTGAGCCTTTTTCCAAAGACCTGAACGGCATTAGTATGCGACCGCTGTTGGGACTATCGTTTGGCTACTACCCCAAAAGCTGGTTGAAGCTAAATGCGACGTTTAATTACACAACCAATGCAGGTGCTGATAGTGTGATAAAAACAAAAATACACCAGTCGTTGGGCAGGTGGGAACGCAATCTAAGCTTTCGTTCGCGTGTTGAAGAATTATCTCTGAATGTAGAATGGTATCCATTGCAATCGTTCAACCCTACACATCGCGAAACATTGCTAAAACCCTTTGTGGGCGTTGGTGTGGGAGGCTTTCATTTCAATCCCCAGGCAGAATTAAATGGACAATGGATTGCTTTGAAACCACTGCATTTGGAAGGTGAAGGTTTCTCAGAGTATCCTAACAGCAAAAATTATAGTTTGTATCAGTTTTACATTCCTGTTAACCTTGGTTTTAAATATCGCCTGGATGATCAGTTGGCACTTGCTTTCACTGCCACATTCCGCAAATGCTTTTCTGATTATTTGGATGATGTGAGTCAAACTTATATTGACCCTACCTTGTTTAATAAATACCTATCTCCGAATGATGCTGCACTTGCCAAACAACTTTACTATCGTGGTTCAAGTACAACGCCGCCAAAGCCTGGTAGCCCACGTGCATATTCAACTACAAAGGATTCTTATACTAGCTTGTATCTTACGCTTACTTATAATTTTGGTGAACGTAAAAGCAAAGAAGACCGCGTTAGTGATCGTGTGATAAAAGTTAAGCGCTTCCGCAAAAGAAATAGTCAATAGCATTTTCTTAAAAATCGAAACAGTCAATCAGACTTGTTTGATAAAAAAGTTCCGAATCGTTTAGCATGATTCGGAACTTTTTGTTTTGCGATAATTTATAACTGAATGAATGGAACGCTCAAAAATTGTGATAAAAACAAAAAGCTTGCATACATCGAAATAAAGCGATTATAGCTTTTACATCTTCCGCGTCATGCCCTTCATTTACCATGTTACACCATCTTCAAATGAGATCATTCGCACAGAGAGATCAGAGCCAATAAAGATCATTATTTTATTCTGTTATCACCGTTTCCTCTATGCGCCAACTCTTCTCTTTATTCAGCAAAACATACCGTCTTTAAAAGGTTACCCATTTGAGAACCGCGTAAGTGCGTTCAATCAGAAATGATAAACAACGCCACCCAGTGCCTGAAAACCGAGCACGGTGTATTGGTTCCAGCGTTGGTATTTATTATTGAATAAATTGTTGAATTGCAGCCAGGCACTGAACGCCTGATTGATTTTGAATTCGGCACCTGCATTTAAATCGAATGCACCTTTTAAACGCTCTGACTGCCGGGTTTTTGTGGTGAGATAACGCGCACCATTCCAGGCAAACAAATCGGTTTTAAACAATAAGTCTTTGATAACATTCCAGCGCAGCGAACCATTGAGTTCAACAGGCAGCAAGCCCCAAGCTTTATTATTATCGGTTAAATTATTGTACTGGTTAATGGTAGCACCGGCAAGCAGCGAAAACTTCTCCTGCACAGTGTAGCCAAGCTCGCCGTGCAGTTTAATGTTGTGCATATCGCTTTCATTCACAATCTTGAATGATTGACCTGTAATACTATCGTTTACAAACAAAGGCTGGTTATAAATGTGCTGAAGCGTGAGCTGTGCATTGTAAGTAAAGTGATTGCCTGCGCTCCCTTTAAAACCTGCATACGCATCAATAAAACGGGTGCTTTTTAAAAAGGTAGGTTGTTGTATCCAGGGATTGAAATTTGCTAAATACTCATAATTGGTTTTGTTGTAATAGCCTTTCCAGCCAGCCATCAGCACAAATTTTTCTTCATTGATTTTGGCCTCTGCCGTGATGTTGGGCAGCATATAAAAGTTGCTGTTATCCCACGATGGAATGATGCCGCCAACCAATGTTAGATTGTTGCTTTTGTACTGCAAGGAAGGCGATAAATACACTAAATTGTTGTTGATTTTATTTACCGTATCACCTTTGTATCCCGTAAGATTTGCGGTAATTCCGAAATTAAAAGCGACTGCATCGCCAAAGGTTTTTGATACTGGTGCATCTAAAATAAAATTACTTTCGGCGCCTCCGCGGTTATCGCTAAAACCATCAATCAAAATGGTTGGATTGTACGATAAGCCAAGGCTATTGACGGTTTTATTGCGCAAGCCAAGCTTGATACCAAATGTTGAATAGCGCAGTCGCAAATCTTCTTTTGCCAACTTCAATGTATCGGGCTGAAAACCATATTGGTATTGTATGTTATTATCAAAGAAAATCTTACCTGTAATTTCATTGTTACCACTGGTAAAAATGCCAATCGCATCAGCGTTAAAACGACTGTATTGCTGATAAGGCAAACTGCCTTTTGACGATGTATATTTTGCATTCACATTCAGTACCGAATGCGCACCATCGCCGAACGACAAACCGGTTTGCAGATACGGCGTTGCATAATTGCCAATACCCGCTTTCAGGTAGTTTTTGTTTTGCCAGTTAATGCCTGTATCAATTACTGCAGCCAGAGGCTTTAACACACCTGCCTGGTAGCTGAAAAATAAATTTTGCGAAGGCACATTGTATTGCAAGGTTGGCAATGTTGAATCGGGCAACGGAGTAGCAGCACTGAAGTTGATTTTTGCCGATGGCTTTAGCTCCGGTTTGTAAGAAGAGGTTACTGTAACCGTCCGGCTTGGAATGGTGGTGTCGGAGGATGAAGGAGCAGTTTCTCTTCTGGTTGGTGTTGCTTTTGTTTTTGCCGCTTTTTTACTTCGTTGCGCATTGGCAAACGGCGTTACAGCCAAAAGAAAAAGAGTGCAAAAAAGAAATGGTTTCATGCTTTTGGTTTTCTATTGTTGTTCTACTTTGCTGTATTTTTCTTTTTCTGAAATAATGGTGTCAAGCTTTTGTTGCGCCTCGCTTTTTAAAGCGGCATCCTGTGCATTTGCAACCACACTTTTTAAAGTAGCTTCCGCATTAAAATAATCCTGTTCTTTAAAATAAACATCGCCCAATAAAATATAAGCTTTGGTTATCCAGTAATCGTAAGAACCAGCTTTGTTGATCACATCAAAGCTTGCTTTTTCCGCCAGCTTCAATTGGTTTTGTTGCAAATAAATAACAGCAATCTGATACCGTGCTTCCGCTGCATATTCCGATTTTCCCAAACTCACTATATTGCTATATGCACTTAAAGCATCGGATGTTTGGTTATTCGCTTGTGCTGCTTTTGCAATGATCATATTGGCAATCATTTTATCATCGGTGGCAATTCCTTTTTCGTTCAACAAATCTTGTGCATTGGCAACCGCTGTTGCATCAAATTGCGAGAGCTTGTATTGACATCTTAACAAGCCTCTCATGCTTTCTAATTTCGCATCCTGGCTTGTGGCGATGGTTTTTAATTGCGCAAAATATTGTTCGGCTTTGTTGTAATCTTTCAACTCAAAGAAGTTGATGCGAGCCGCTCCTAAAACCGATGCTTCTGCCCACTTGTTGGGCGATTTATCAGCCACACCGCTGTAATAATTCAATGCGTTTTTGTAATCTTTTCTATCATTATAAATCTGCGCTGCCAGGTAACCGGCATCAATCGAATATTTGCCATCAGGAAATTGAGTGAGATACGTTTGAAAACCTTGCAACGCCTTGTCGGTTTCTTTGTTATTGTATTGATTGAAAGCAGAAATATAAGTAAGCGAATCTTGCTCTGAAGTGCTTACTTCTTTTCCATTTTGTCGCATAAACGCTACAAATTGTTGCGGCTGTTGTTGCGAAATGAAAATGGTTCTCACATATTCTACTGCATCGTTGCTTTCATCGCTGCTGGGATAGTTCTGCATCAGGGCTTTAAAGCGGTTCAGGGCTTCATTGTTGTTATTCAGATTAAAATAACAAACGCCCAATTTCAATAACGCTTCGGGTTTATAATTCACTGCATTTTTATCAGCTAAAATGGCATTGAGCGGTGCAACCGCATTGTTGAAATTTTCGCCCGCCATGTAAGTGTTTGCCGTTTCCATATTGGCATCGGGCACCAATACTGACGAAGGATATTTCTGCAAAAACAAACGAAGCTGCGCCAGCTTTTCAGTTGTGTTATTGGCAGCCCCTGCAATGATGGCTTTTTGGTAAGAAGCATAATCAGCAGAAGGCAAATTCAGTGCAATGGCGGTTTGATACATTTGCAAAGCCTTACTATAGTTTTTGCTCATAAAATAACAATCGGCACTGCGCAAAAATGCATCCTGTTGAATGTTGGAAGAAGCCGTGGAAACCGTTGTGGTTACGGCTTCAAAGTATTTCAAAGCTGCATTAAAATCTTGTTGTTTCAGGTTGCTGTAACCCAAAATGTATCGCGCGTCCTGCGGGTTTACTTCGCCATACGAAACAGGATTTTTTATATAGTTCTGCAAGTAATAAATGGCAGAATCGGCGTTGTTTTTCCGGTAAGCGATTTCACCTTTCCAGAAGTAAGCTGGTTGCAATTGCGCATTGTTGTAAGGCACAATGAATATCTTGTTCAACAACGCATCAGCATCATCAATTTGCTGATCGTTTACCAACTCAACGGCACGTCCGTACAAGATGCGCGGATATACTCTTTGCGCAGCTTCGCTTTGCGTGGGAAGACTTTGAATTAAAGTTAATGCATCTTTATAATTATTGGTATTGGCAAGCACCTGGATGAGCAACTCTCTCGCTTCATCAATGTATGAAGATTTGGGATAGGTAGCATTGAAGTTTTGCAACTCGGTTAGCGCCACATCGCGATAGCCCAATTCATAAGAAAGCTTCGCATACAAAAACTGCGAAATTTGTTTTTGCTCCAAATTGCTGCTGTTTAATGCGCAAAACAAAAAGGCACTTCGCGCACTCGGTTTTTGATCCGTTTTTAAATACGCATCGCCCAATAAATACATGCTGTTTTGCGCCAGCGAATCTTGCTTGCCACCCAATTCTTTAAAGCCTGCAATGGCTTTTGTCCATTGCTTTGCCACATAATAACAATAGCTCAATTCATACAAATCTTCACGCTTTACCCGCTCGGTGCTTTGCACATATTCTTCCAGATAAGGCAAGGCTTTGCTAAATTGTTTCTTTTCAAAATAAGCATGACCGAGCAATTGTTTTAACTGCAAAGCATAATACTGATTGCCTTTTTGCAAAGCCGCTTCGGCAGCTTGAATGGCTTTGTCCCTTTCGCCGCTGAAGTAGTGAATTACAGTTACATAATAAGGTACTATGCTTGCATAATTGGGTTTATCCTGCACAACAGTAAACGCATTCAACGCCTCTTTGTATTTCTTTTCGCCAAATAAAATATAGCCGTAATAATAGTTGGCGTCAATGTAATTGGGGTCGGTTTCTATCTGCCTGATGTCATCAAACAAAGGCTTGGCTTCGTTGAAGCGTTTGGCAACAAAATAACCATACGCTTCATGAAACTTCATCGTAGCAATTTCGCTGTTGCTTAAGTTATCAATGCCTGCTTTTTCGTAGTACGCAATGGCGTTGTCAAAGTCTTTTTTGCGATAAAAATATTCAGCTAACTGGTAGCTCATCATCTGCGTGCGGGGTGTGTTGTGTTCGGCTTCTATGAACGTTTTGGCATCGTTTACAGCCGTTACATCGTTCAGTTGAAGATGACAGGCAATGGCATAATATTTTGCTTCCAGCGCAGCCGAAACAGGAAAGCTGCTCTCCTTGTAATTGTACTTTGTGCTTAACTCATTAAACAAGGGATAAGCAAGATTAAACTGCTTTTGCGCATACAACTCTTTCGCCTGCTTAAACTCGGCATCGGGGTCGATGTTTATTTTGGTAGCCTGTGCAGATAGATGTTGCTGTGTTGCCAACACAACAACACAACAAAACAATAATTTTTTCAACCGCATAGTTTTTTGTGAACGCCGGTACAGGATAAATATTTTAAGATTCATCTTAATAAAAATGCAAAATGGCGGCGAAAGTAGTTGTGGCTTTTATGTGCAAAAACAAAAGGCGCCCTTTGTGGATAAAGAATAAGAAACTTATACATTTGTACAAACCTGTTGAATGAAAAGATTTAGTTTCACGTCAATTACTTACAGCACCGCTTCGTTCAATATTGCTATGCTTTTCCTGCGCATTAGCTTTGGTGTAATTCTGATGCTGAGACATGGCTTTGACAAGGTGCGCAACTTCGATAATCTTCAACATACCTTTTATAGCTTCATGGGAATGGGCCCAAAAGCATCGCTGATAGTGGCCCTTTTTGCCGAAATTTTTTGCAGCTTATTGGTAGTGATGGGCTTGTTCACACGCTGGGCTTGTATTCCGCTCCTCATCACTTTTTTGGTTGTTATTTTCGGTCATGATGCTGGTAAAGATTTGATGGATTCCGAACTGGCCATCGCTTATTTTACCGCATTTTTGGTGCTTCTCTTTTGCGGACCAGGACAGATTAGCGTGGATGGAATGATAAACAGGAAGTAACTTTTGTTGATAAGGACAATGGCT
Source organism: Ilyomonas sp. (assembly GCA_965277535.1). Classification (GTDB taxonomy): domain Bacteria; phylum Bacteroidota; class Bacteroidia; order Chitinophagales; family Chitinophagaceae; genus Ilyomonas. Next base: position 1,800,799 of record OZ255825.1, read on the forward strand.
TTTTGATTATTGACAGTGCAAAGAAAAACTTCAAAACCCGATACTCACTTACTTATCCGCTACCACCTTCCAAATGTTCTCTTGAAGAGGAAGTAAATCCTTTTGAACAAAGAATTACGAATCGAAAAACGCCCGTGCGCGGTGTGTATCTTGGTAAAGCGTAGATTGATAGTATTCTGAAAAAAGAATAGCGATTGTGCTTTCAAATGTATGATGCATGCATTATCTGTTGGAGAACATACAGATTAGAGTTCCGAGAATGTTCCGCAGAAATAATAGGCGAATAGAAACGATAAATAATAGGCGGCAATTCGTTCCATCGGAACGGCAGGTAGGTAGCAGCATGATAATCCGGTTGTTAACCATTCGTTCCGTCAAGAACAATACTCATCAGCATTCAATCAGCCAAGAGTACCGTTCCTGACGGAACGGAATACATCGCTCTCCATCCGTCATCATCTACCCACCTATCGTTCCTGACGGAACGGAATCATCTTTGGTTTTACACGATTTTCTACCCAGCTGCTGTTCCTGGCGAAACATTCTTTTGTTCTATAGTTGTAGGGAATACCAGAAGTCGCGCCCATCATATATTTCAGAGCACAAACATTTCGGAGCACAAACAAGAATAGTGATTCACGCTTTCACTTTTGCCAGTATTCTTCACTATAAAAAAAATTTGAAATATCGCATTGGTGAAGAACACCAACACGGGCGGCAGAAAAGAACACCATAACTGTTCGGAAGATAGTTTGGTTTTGCACGATAAGTATGGCGTCTTAAACCCATCGGGTTCGCGTGTTTGTAGAAGAAATTTCTGTTTGGGCAAAAGGCTCCATCGGAGCCACGTATTGATAAAGCAGATAAAAAAACGCGGCTCCGATGGAGCCGGATAACTGACGGCATGATCTCTTTTCTACAAACACGTTTCCCCTACAGGGATTTTGGATCTTACGAACAGTTGTAGTGAAGAACACCAACACGGGCGGCAATATCGTGCTGATAAATGTGTATCAACACGGGCATAAAATTCATGCAAAAACAAACTATAACATTGTGTATTTAATGTAGCGGTTTCCACAATGCAAGGCTCGATCATTTTCTTCTGTCATTAAGCACCTCATTACATGATAAATAGCTCCGTTTTATATTTTCTTTTTTAATCCCTCTTTGCCATCATAACTCATCGTTTATCAAAAGTTTATGTTTTTGTAATGATGACTTTGTTTTTGCCATATTTTTTACCCATTGATGTGGCATGTGTTTTACAGTAGATGAAGCATAGTTAACTTAAAAATTCACCTTATGTTTTACCATGTAAAAGACCTGCAGTTTAATGCACGGGTATCGAAACCAGATCCTGCCTTTGCCACTTTATTATTAGAGCAGTTTGGAGGCGCCAATGGCGAACTGGCGGCTGCCCTTCGCTATTTTGTTCAGGCGTTTGGAGCCCGCAATCCACACCCTGATAAATACGACCTGCTCATGGACATTGCTACCGAAGAATTTAGTCATCTTGAAATTGTAGGTGCAACGATACAAATGCTGCTGACAGGCATCAACGGCGATTTAAAAAATGCGGCCGAACAATCGGAAATCATGCAACTGCTGAACGGAAAAGCGGCAAAAGAAAACTTTATTCACCAGGCCATGGTTGCGCCTGAATTGTTTGTGCAATCGGGCGGCGGGCCAACCTATACCAATTGCCAGGGCGTGCCTTGGACAGCAGCCTATATTAATGCCGACGCAACTGGCGATTTAACCGTTGATTTGCGGGCAGACATCGCTGCTGAATCGAAAGCAAAAATTGTGTACGAGTACCTGTTACAGTTTACCGAAGACCCGTATGTACAGGAAACATTGCAGTTTTTAATGACACGCGAAGTAGCCCATTACCAAATGTTTGAAGCGGCATTAAATACCATTCAACCCAACTTCCCGATGGGAACATTACAAGCTGATCCCAGATTCAGCAACCAGTACTTTAACATGAGCAATGGAAATGGAGTTCGCGCACCATGGAACCAGGGAAATAGCACGCAGTTGAACGAAACCTGGCAATACATTGACGACCCGATTAACTATGTAATGGAAACCAATGGTTTGCTGAAACAAGAACCTAAAGGAACCACGCGAACCATGGAAGAAACCGCTACGTTAAACAAAACCTTAGGCAAAGCAAGAAGCAAAGCAGTAAACGAAGCAGCACCCATGGGACCGCAACAATGGAACGGTACTTATGAAAAAAAGCTATTAAAAGCAGAAGCGAAAGACTTTCAACTATAGCTGAACGGAAATAATGAATAAAAACAAACTTGGGCAATCATTTATTGCAACAGCAACAGCGGATACTGTAGAGATCACATACTTTACAGATCCGCTTTGTTGTTGGAGCTGGGCTTTTGAAGGGGCTTGGAAAAGACTGATCAATGAATTTGCAAATCACATCAGCTACAAATATGTGATGTGTGGCTTGCTACCCGATTGGAACAGTTATCACGATCCAATTAATTCGGTAAGTCGTCCGGCACAAATGGGTCCTGTGTGGATGCAGGCAAGCCATGTGTCTGGCGTTCCCATTAAATCGGAACTTTGGATTATTGATCCGCCGGTATCATCTTATCCTGCGTGCATTGCCGTAAAGTGCGCTAACATTCAATCGCCTTCGTTTGGAGAACAGTACTTACAGTTGACAAGAGAAGCTGTCATGCTGCAATTGCAAAACATAGGCAAGCAGGAAGTGCTGGTAAATATTGCAGAAAAACTGGCAAAAACAAACTCTGATTTTGATGTACAACACTTTGCAGATGATCTGGTAAATGGTGCCGGTTTGGAAGCCTTTCGCGCTGATTGGAATTGGGCACAAATGCAAAGAGTTGAACGTTATCCAACGCTTATCTTCAAAAGAAAAAGCCATCGTTCTATTTTGTTTTCTGGCTATAAACCTTACGAAGCTTTGTTACAAGCCTTTCAACAGATTGCTCCTGATTTGGTGGCTACAGAAAGTGCATCTTAATGAATCGTACAAAATTGATTAAGAGAATGTTTGGTTGAGTAAAGGGCAATGTTTGACACATCTACCTATTGAAAAGAAATAAGTACCCTTTCTTTTGTTTTTATTACTTTTTCATGAACATTCCATTCGCTATAGCCGGTAGATCTTTATACCTGTTCTTGTGAAGAATATCATTCTTTCTATTTCTACTATCGTTTCTCCATTATCATAATACATTACACTGCATTGTTTATTCTTTTTGATACCCTATTGTTTCTTTTACAAAAACAATAAGCAATTCAAAACACCCGGTTATTCATTTTTATTTCATTTCAATAACGAATGGTGTTGATTGTTCTTATCTTCAATTGTTTATTTTCTATTCTGCTTTCGTTGCCGGCTAATCCATTGTAGAAGCCTGCACAACAAAAAGCATCATCCACTAACTGCATTTGTAAACTTGCTTTTGCCAATGAAACATTTACTTTCTAACCTACTAAAAGCAGCGATCCTTGTAGGAACGTTAGATATATTGTCGGCTTTTATTTACGTTTTTATTAAAACAGGTACGTTTGTTCCTTTCAACATCTTACAGTTTATAGCCAGCGGTATTGGGGGCAAAAAAGCGGCATCGGGCGGAACTGTAATGATTGTGGCAGGACTTCTTTTGCATTATTTTATTGCCTTTTCGTTTACACTCTTTTTCTTTTGGCTGTTTCCCAAACTGAAAGCCGCATCAAAAAACAAAATACTAACAGGTGTCGTTTATGGAATGTTTATATGGGTAGTAATGAATCTTATTATACTGCCGTTATCAAACATAGCTTACCGACCCTTTAGTATTGTTAATGCAATAATTAATGTACTTATTTTAATAGCCTGCGTTGGCATTCCGCTTTCTTTTATGGCAAGTGTGTTTTATAACAAAGTACAGAAACCAATGGCTTAATAAAAAGTAAAAACCATAAACTGTTATCAGCTTATGGTTACCAATAAGATAGCAACGCCACACATTTTATTATTAGCTGACGCCATTGTCAAAAGATGCAATAAAACAAAAAGCCCGGCTACAATACAACGCGGGCTTTATATTAACCACAATGCTTACACTTGATAAAACTACTTTTTTTGATAAACATTCCAGGTACCGTATTCAGTAGATTTCAGTTGTATTGTTTTGCTGCCGTTGTTTGCGGTTACATAATAAGCAACGCCATCTTCATTGTCCACTTCCATAATGTTGGAAACATTGTATTTAGCATAGCTGTTTTTTAAATCGGTTTGTAATAAAATAGGCAATTCCAAAGCGGTAAGATTTCTGGCTGATGCCACCAGTTTTCCTTCACCATCAAAGTACGCAATGATGGTTTGATCATTCAAAACAAACTGGGCTTTGTACAAATTGTTCACTTCGCTCCAGCTAACATTTTTTGCATCGGTAAATTGCGCTTGCATAGCTTGTGCAACCACAGTTGGCGTTATGTTCTTTGCATAACTCGTAGCTGTATAAAAGGAGGCAACCATCGTAATAATAACAAGTATCTTTTTCATAACATTTAAATTTAGAACACAAAAGTAAAATGCCTCGCAACGGCTACTCTCTACAATGCGACCAAACATAAAGTTGTTGCTACGAATGAAAGATTTATGTTGAGATGTGAGCAAAAATTTTTCACAAAAAACAACTTTGATGAATGCAAAGAAGTGCTGGGTGTAATGAATGATAATGTATTGTTAACGAGAAAAGTTAACTCAAACAAAATAAAAAAGACATTATATTTATGTCAATGAAAGCAGCGCTTATTTTTCTTTGTTTTATTTGCATAATTTGTATGGCTGTCGAATGCCCAAAACCAATTCATTATCAATACCAATTTACTGATAAAATAAACATTGCACCAGAGCAGCAAATATTTCATGTTGGCGATACTATTTGGCTGGAATATTCCAATCCTAACCATCTTTTACATGATATAAACTCAAACAAGGATATTAATATAGATAGCACAAGCCAACATTTCATAGCAAATATTACTAACTTTTCTTACTTGAATGATACAACTATACAATCCTTTCAATTTGTTAATCCTTACAATGCTTCAAACGTTTATGTTGATAACAGAGACAGTTATATACAGGTTATTCTTGGCTGTGATGGGAATAGAACATAAAACTTGGATGGATATTAAAACATGCCGGTACGTTCTCTATTTCAGCTCATGAAGAATTGATAAATCCTTGCCCTAACAAAATAACTCCCTTTCCGCTATCCAATGTTACTTCTCAACTTAACGTTTCTTCATGTAATCAGTATTTGTATTATCTACTGTATCCTAATTTAAGTAAAGAGGACAAAAAGAGTATAGAAGATGGTGCTTCACAAAAAGATTTCTTTTACTTTGAAGTAAGGTAGTTTGCAAAACAAAATTCTACTAAGTCTTAACCTGAATTTCCCTTCTTTCATTTCACCTCCTATCAATAGCTTTGCCTTTCATTCAACAACCTCATGTCTGTTACCAAAGAAGTTCGTAAAATCACTACGCATACATTGCAAAAAATGAAAGACAATGGCGAGAAAATATCTATGCTCACCGCGTATGATTTTTCGTTTGCCAAACTGTTTGATGATGCCGGCATGGATGTGATTTTGGTGGGTGATAGCGCCAGCAATGTAATGGCTGGGCACGAAACCACATTGCCCATTACACTGGATCAAATGATTTATCATGCATCCTCTGTAATTCGTGCGGTGAAGCGTTCGCTGGTGGTGGTTGATTTGCCTTTCGGCTCGTATCAAAGCAACGCCGAAATTGCCCTGGCTTCTGCTATCCGCATTATGAAAGAAACCGGCGCACACGCCATTAAATTGGAAGGCGGCGAAGAAGTAACCGGCAGCATCAAAAATATTGTATCGGCAGGCATTCCGGTGATGGGGCATCTGGGTTTAACGCCCCAAAGCATTTATAAATTCGGCACTTACAATGTGCGGGCAAAAGGCGAAGCCGAAGCCGAAAAACTAAAGCAGGATGCTTTGCTATTGCAGGACGCTGGCTGCTTTGCCATTGTGCTTGAAAAGATACCGGCATCGCTGGCAAAAGAAGTTACGGCATTGCTGCACATCCCAACCATTGGCATTGGAGCCGGCGCTCACTGCGATGGGCAAGTGTTGGTAATGCACGATATGCTAGGCATCAACACCGAATTTAAACCACGCTTTTTACGACAGTACATCAACTTAAGCGAACAGATAACACGCGCCGTTCAGCAATACATTATTGATGTGAAAGAAGAACAGTTTCCTAACGAAAGCGAATCATATTAGCCGAAAAATTACTATCGTTAGTCTAATTCATAGCACACCCCTTATTTAATGCTTACCTTTCGTTACCAGAAAAAAGTATGGCAACGAAAGAGCGAAATATCGTTTTGCAGGTCAGTGTTATCATCGCTGCCTGGCTTTGCTTTTTTTTATTGCCGTTTCAGTTTTTAAATTACGATAAAACCAAACCCCCATTCAGTAGCCCGCGCTTTATTCAGTTGTTTATTGCTTCTAACCTTTTATTGGTTGGCTTTTATTATTTCAACAGCCGCATGTTAATTCCACGACTTTTGGCGCAAAAAAAAATTCTGCTTTATCTTATCAGCATACTGGCATATGGTTTTATTTATCTCACCACCATTTATGTTATTATGCTGGTATCGCCCGAAACAAAATATTTTATTACAACACCCTACGCACGTGAAGTTCGTTATCATGGTCCGTATTATTTTTCGGCAGGTGCAGTAACCTTGTTTTTAATTGCACTGGTAGTAAGCACCGGCGGCAAAATAGTAAGGCAATGGTTTTCAGCGGAAGAAGTAAAAGAAGAAGTTACCAAACAGCAGTTGGAGACCGAATTAAACCTGCTGAAAGCGCAGGTAAACCCGCATTTTTTGTTCAACACGTTAAACAGTATTTATTCGCTGGCGGTTGCCAACAATAAAAAAACGGCAGATGCAGTGATGAAGTTGTCGCGTATTATGCGCTATACGCTGGAAGACTGCCAAACCAACGATGTAGAGCTACAACAGGAGATTGATTTTATCAATAGTTATATCGAACTGCAAAAGCTTCGCTTAACCAACAACAATTCCATTTTATTTGCAACGGAGGGCAGCCATATCAGCACAGCACGTATCGCCCCGTTTGTACTCATTCCGTTTATTGAAAACGCTTTTAAATACGGCATCAGCACACACCGCAGTTCTTCTATTCAGGCTTGCGTTAAAGCCGAAAAAAACATAATTACTTTTACCTGTATGAACGATTATCTACCCAATGGAATACATCGGTTAGAAAGTACAGGCATGGGCATTAGTAACACACGCCGAAGACTGGAACTCCTCTATCCTAAAAAACATGAATTGAATATTGTTTCTAACGATAACCGTTTCTCAGTATCGCTAACCATAAATTTAAATGACAATGAAATGTATAGCCTTAGATGACGAGCCACTTGCTTTGCAATTGCTCGAAAATTATGCTTTGCAAACCGGCTGGCTCGAAATGACAAAAACATTTACCGATCCTGTTTCGGCCGCTGAATTTATTAACGCCGATCATTTTGATTTTTTATTTTTAGACATACAAATGCCCGATGTAAACGGGATGCAGTTTTATTCTAATTTGGCCAACAAACCACCCGTTATTTTCACCACTGCTTACAGCCAGTTTGCCGCGCAGGGCTTCGATTTGGAAGCCGTAGATTATTTGATGAAACCCTTTGATTATGATCGCTTTTTAAAAGCGGTTACCAAAGCGAAAGAATACATTGAATACAAGCAAAGCAAAGAAATGAATGAAGGCTATTTGTTTGTAAAATACAATTATCAATGGGTGAAGATTTTGTTTAAAGACATAGAGCTGATTGAAGCGCTGGACGATTACATAAAAATTTATACGCCGGGCAAATCATACCTCATTCACATGAGCATGAAAGTGGTGTCGGAAAAGCTGCCGCCGCAATTGTTTACCCGCGTTCACCGCTCGTACATTGTGCCGATTGAGAAAATAAATTCATGGAATAAAAATTCATTAACGCTGGATGATAAAACCATTCCAGTAAGCTACACGTATCAAAAACAATTGCAGGAAATTTTGCAAAAGAAAACAACGGCTTCACAATGATGTCGCCGTCATTCCGCAATTGCCCTCAACACGAACTTGCACCTTTACGTTTTCGCGAGGGCTTTGTGCGGAATCTGCTCTTTGTAACTTGAACAAGTCGTTATGTTGCAAACCTTTGCTTTTATTGAAAAACATCATTATTAATCAATCATCAGACCTGCCTGTCGGCAGACAGGTTCCGCACAAAGCCCTCGCTAATTTGATTATAATTTCTGTCATCGTGTTGAGGGCATTTGCGGAATGACGGAAACACATTTAATCATTCATTAATCATTTTAGAAACATACCATGAACCAAACCATATTTGAACAGGTTGACAATTACATCAGCCACTTGTTAGCACCCGAAGACAAGGCATTGCAAAACGTAGTTCCAACGTTAGAAAAAGAAGGCATACCACAAATCAGCGTGTCTGCCAACCAGGGAAAATTTTTACAGGTATTAATGATGAGTTGTGGCGCCAAACGCATTTTGGAATTGGGAACATTGGGTGGTTACAGCACCATCTGGATGGCCCGCGCGTTGCCCGAAGAAGGCAAAATTATAACTGTTGAACTGGACGAACATCATGCTGCTGTTGCACAAAAAAATATTGATGCAGCGGGTGTTGCCCATCATGTTGAAATCCGCATGGGCAAAGCGTTTGACGTGTTATCAAAGATGATTAGGGACAAAGAAGAACCATTTGATTTTATTTTTATTGATGCTGATAAAGCGCCTTATGCCGACTACTTTATGCTCGCTATGCAGTTATCGAAAAAAGGAACTGTGATTGTTTGCGACAACGTAATCAGAGATGGCAAAGTGCTGGATGAAAACAGTAACGACCCAAATGTAAAAGGCGTACAACGATTGAACCAAATGCTAAATGAAAACAACAAAGTAGTTGCTACTATTTTGCAAACCGTTGGTGTAAAGGAACACGATGGTATGGCGATAGCGGTGGTAAAATAAGGGCAAAAACAAACTCAGTCTTTATACTTGTTTATTACTGCACCAGCTTTGCAATTCTTCCATCTCTCCCGGCTAAAAAAACAGCCGCGCCATTCTTTGCTTTCTGGCAAACATTAAAACTCTCAGATGAAATCAAATTCCAGTTGCTGCCGCCATCGTTTGAAACATCAACACCGGAAGTACCACAGGCAATGAGTTTGTTTCCATTGATAAACTCAACACAACTGCGATAGCCATGCGGCGGCGTTTGCGGATGGAGCCACGTGGCGCCCAGATTGGTTGAGAAAACACAGTTGCCGGTCGTGTCTTTGTCGTTGTCGAAATCGCCGCCCACAACAACAATTCTGTTGGCTGAAAGGTTGATGGCCATTGAGTTTGCGCCCGTGCTTTGTTTGCCTTGCAATAGCGGCAGCGGATCTTTGGTTTTGCCAATAAAATGCGATTGTGTGCCGCCGCTTACCAAACCATAACGAAACAAATTTTTTTGTAAGGGAAGCATTTTTATATTGGTTCCGCTCGATGCAAAAAAAGCTTCTCCTTTCGATAGCGGAATACTATCATCGGGAATGGTCCAATGTTCGCCTCCATCGCGGGTAAAAGCAATGAACGCACTCGGATGTACTGAATCAACCGGATCGCCAATGACAACGCCCGCTTTTTTATAAAAATCCATTGCATCCAAAAACATTCCTTTGGTGGTATCTTCAAACATTTTCTTCCATGTTTTGCCACCATCTTTTGTTTTTAAAATAAGGGCCGGTTGGGCTATCGCCATGATGATTGCTGTGTTATCATCAAAGGCTTCAATGTCTCTGAAATCGCGCCCTTCAAAGCCTTTTACGGTAAGCCATTGAACCGTTTTCCCACCATCCACCGAACGCGCCACAGTGCCGTTGCTGCCACTTGCCCAAATCACGTTATCGTTTACCACACTTAAGCCCCGCAACGAAGCTTTGTTGCCGCTGGTGAGAATAGTTATCGTTTGGGAAAATGAAAAGGAGGCAAGCAAAAAAGAGGCAAAAACAAAAAGCAATTTCATGGGTAATGTTTAGAAATCTGGTTTTTTATTTGAACCACAGAGACATAGAGAACACAAAGGTGCACAGAGAAAATAATTGGTTTTTTGTAACCGCAAAGTTGCGGAAACGCGAAGCTTGTTTTTGCCCATTTTCTTCGTGTCTTTGCGTCTTAGTGGTTTTAAAATTAGCACTCGTATAAATGCTCAATTCATTTCTGAACGTACAAGTGTGCGACGCAACGGAAGACCAATCGGAGTTAATACAGCCCGTAACATAAAACTGTATTTTGTATTCACCACTCACTACTCACAATCTTCATCACCGCATCGTTTTGTAAGCGTTGATCAATCCGTTGGTTGATGAATCGTGATCGGTAATGACTTCATCATTTTTTAATTCAGGCAAAATTTTTCCAGCCAGTTGCTTGCCCAGTTCAACGCCCCACTGGTCGAACGAAAAGATGTTCCAGATAACGCCCTGCACAAAAATTTTGTGTTCGTACAAAGAAATCAAACTGCCAAGTGATTGCGGTGTGATTTCTTTCAGCAAAAACGAATTGGTGGGTTTGTTGCCCTGAAATTCCTTGAACGGAACGAGTTTTTTCATTTGCTCTTCCGTCATGTCTTTTAACTCGGCTTTTACTTCTTTTTCGTTCTTGCCATTCATCAGGGCTTCGGTTTGTGCAAAGAAGTTGCTCAACAGCTTTTCGTGATGATCGCCGATTGGGTTGTGGCTGACGGCAGGCGCAATAAAATCGCAGGGAATCAATATCGTTCCCTGGTGAATGAGCTGGTAAAAAGCATGTTGCCCGTTGGTGCCTGGTTCGCCCCAAACAATGGGGCCGGTGGCATACGAAACGCGATGCCCGCCACGACCCACGCTTTTGCCGTTGCTTTCCATATTGCCCTGCTGAAAATAAGCGGGAAAGCGGTGCATGTATTGGTCGTAAGGCAAAGTAGCTTCGGTTTGCGAGCCAAAAAAGTTGATGTACCAAAGGCTCACCAGCGCCATTATCACGGGCACATTTTTATCGAAGGTTTCGGTTTTGAAGTAATTGTCAACGTTGAATGCGCCGCGCAACAGAGATTCGAAATTATCATAGCCAACGGTTAAAGCAATGGACAAGCCGATAGCGCTCCACAGGGAATAACGACCGCCCACCCAATCCCAAAACACAAACATATTTTGGGGGTCAATACCAAACTCGGTTACTGCTTTTTCGTTGGTGCTTAACGCTACGAAATGCTGCGCGATGTATTTTTCATCTTTCGCTTCTTTTAAAAACCAATCTCTTGCCGTGCCGGCATTGGTCATGGTTTCCTGCGTGGTGAAGGTTTTGGAAGCAATTAAAAACAAGGTTTCCTCGGGCGTAATTTCCTTTAAAATCTCTGCAATTTGCGAGGCATCTACATTGCTCACGAAGTAAGGCTGTATGCCTTCGAGCCAATACGGTTTTAAGGCTTCTGTTACCATTACCGGTCCTAAATCTGAGCCGCCAATGCCAATGTTGACAATGTATTTTATTTTTTTGCCGCTATAGCCTTTCCACTCGCCGCTGTGCACTTTTTCGCAAAAGGCTTTCATTTGTTCGCGCACTTTTCTTACTTCCGGCATTACGTCTTGCCCATCACTCATTACGGGGTTATCGCTTAGGTTGCGCAACGCTATATGAAGCACGGAACGACCTTCGGTCTCATTGATTTTTTCGCCGCTGAACATGGCTTCGATGGCTTCTTTCAAACTGCAATCGTTGGCCAACTGCAACAGCAACTGAAGCGTTTTTGCGGTAATGATATTTTTAGAATAATCGAACAAAATATCTTCTACCGAGAGCGAAAATTTAGCAAACCGGTCGGGGTCTTTGGCAAACAAATCTTTCATGTGAACGCGGCTCATTTCCTCTTCAAAATGTCGTTTCAATAATAACCAGGCCTGCGTTGTAGTTGGGTTTGTTTTTGGAAACATAGTGTTATTCAAAAATTAATAATAGCTGTGTAAAATTGGAGACAGCAAGACCGCGAAGATATACCTTTTGAGTTTTGCGGTACGACATCTCTTTTGCAAAACGCATTGCTGATAGCTGCTTCAGGTTGTTACTTATAGTATGGCAATGAACGAAAAAAGTGCTTCTACTGTTAACAACTTGCGAACATGTACATAAATTTTTCCATAAAAACAAAAACTGAGAACCATTTTTGTAAGTAAATAGTCATGTTTTCGTTGTTGTAGTGTATCTTTGCAGGCTGAATTCATTTCAACGCAACCATTCACTGCAGCAAGTAATCGAATTAAGATCATTAAACAAGCAATAATCAAATTATGAGGCAACTTAAAATTGCAACGCAAATCACCAACCGTGATTCGCAGGCAGTAGAAAAATACCTACAGGAAATATCCAAGATTCCAATGATTACGCCTGAAGAAGAAACCACACTGGCACAGCGCATTAAAATGGCCGACCAGCGTGCGTTGGATAAACTGGTGCAGGCGAATTTGCGTTTCGTGGTGTCTGTGGCAAAGCAGTACCAACACCAGGGACTTTCTTTGAGCGATTTAATTAACGAAGGAAATTTAGGTTTGATAAAAGCCGCACAGCGTTTCGATGAAACCAAAGGTTTTAAATTTATTTCGTATGCCGTTTGGTGGATTCGCCAATCTATTCTTCAGGCTTTGGCAGAACAAGGACGTTTGGTGCGTTTGCCGCAAAACAAAATCGGCACGTACAACAAAGCCAACAAAGCTTACATGGCGTTTGAACAGGAGCATGAGCGTGAGCCATCAACGGAGGAACTGGCTGATATCCTTGAAATGAGCGAAACAGAAATCAATAATATTTTCCAAAGCAACACGCGCCATACTTCATTGGATGCGCCGGTGCATGAAGCGGAAGATGTGGCAATGGGCGATTTGCTGGAAGGCAACGACGATACGGATGATGATGTGATGAAGGATTCGCTGCGCGAAGAAATCCGCCGCGTTTTGAAATCACTCTCTCCTCGGGAAGCCGAAATTGTAAACGCTTATTTTGGGCTGGATGGTGAAAGCGGCAATACGATTGAACAAATTGGTATGAAATACGACCTTACCAAAGAACGCATCCGCCAGATAAAAGAGCGCGCCATTAAACGCTTGCAAAAAGCACGTTACAGCAGCGCATTGAAAGCCTATTTGGGATAAAAATTTTTAATCATTTTAAAAAGCCGTTCCGACTTATTGGGGCGGCTTTTTGTTTTTATGCAAATTTTTTATCGGTTAATGTGTACAGATTATAAGCGTATGGAAGCAATATTAGAATTGTTCCGTAGGAACAGCAGGTGGGTAGAAAATGGCGCAAAACCAAACATAGCTCTATTCCATCGGAGCGGTACAAGAGAAATTGTATAAAGTACCGTTCCGATGGAACGGAATTGTCCTTCATTCAATTTTCTTTCTACCCACCTATTGTTCCTACGGAACATTTTATTCAAACATTTGTGTTGATCTTTTTTATGTTACGAACCATCAACTTTTGTTTTTATCATAAATTAAAAACTTCACCCGCTACCTTTGCTTGTTACAGATGGAAAGAAAAAGATTGGCGTATCAAAACAGCAGCATCGGCTATGAATGTTTCGGCTCGGGAAGCGAATACATTTTTGCTTTTCATGGTTATGCGCAAGCGGCTCACCGCTGGGAAATCATCACTCCGTATTTGGATAAAAAATTTACACTGGTTGCCTTTGATCTGCCGTATCATGGCAATACTAACTGGAATGAGAAGGACACCTTCACACCGCAGGAATTATTAAATATTATCAAACAAATTTTGCCCTATTCTGCCAAACAATTTTACTTGTTAGGTTACAGCATGGGCGGCAGAATTGCCTTGTGTTTATTGCAGTTGGCTCCGCAAATGGTAAAGGGCGCGGTGCTGCTTGCGCCCGATGGTTTGCACCGCAATAAATGGTATCGCTTTGCCACACAAACAAGCGTGGGAAGAAGATTGTTTTATAACACCGCTAAAAACCCAAAGCTGTTGTTTCAACTGGCAAAGGGTTTGAAAAAGCGCGGTATCATCAACGAGTATCAGTTGAATATGGCACAAAACTACCTGAACGATGAAACCACGCGAATGCAACTCTATCATCGCTGGATGGTAACGCGATACTTTCAGGCGAATTTGTTTTTGCTAAAACAAAAAATCATTAAATATCATGTGCCTGTTGAAATGGTATTTGCAAAACATGATAAAATTATTATTACCGACCATGGGGTTGATTTCATAAAAGGTTTAGAGAAACAGGCACATCTTCACATTCTCGATACCGGGCATTCTTTCTTGTATGCACCACAGGCGCCTTTCATCGCTTCGCTTCTGAATGACGAGAAATGATTTTCTTTGCCATGATGTGGTGGCTTCTCATACTTCTTTTTTGTTTTTGCCTTATTTATTGCTTGCTCATTCTACAATACCGCAAATGGTTTGTAAAGCTTTCCTTTTTCGAGGCAAAACCAACTTCTCAATACACCTCTTTTTCCATTATTATTCCTGCCCGAAATGAAGAAGAAAATATGGAAGCGTGTTTGCAATCTATCTTTCAAAACAACTATCCTGCACACCATTTTGAAGTGGTGGTGATAGACGATTTTTCAACCGATACAACAATTGAAAAAATAAAGCATCTACAAAAAGAGCATAGCAATCTTCGTTTGTTTTTATTGCAGGATTTATTGGGCAAAACCAACATCAATTCGTATAAAAAGAAAGCGATTGAATTGGCGATTGGCAAAGCCAGCGGCGACTGGATTATCACTACCGATGCCGATTGTGTTGTGCCACAACAATGGCTTTCTAATTTCAACGATTATATCAATCAAAACGGCCCTGTTTTTATAGCCGCCCCGGTTTCATTCATTCAGCAAAACACATTCGTCAGCCGCTTTCAAAGTCTTGATTTTATGAGTCTGCAAGGCATCACTGCTGCGTCGGTGGCAGCAGGCTTTCACAGCATGTGCAATGGTGCCAATTTAGCTTATGAAAAAGAGGCATTTTATAAAGTGGCTGGCTTTGCCGGAATTGATACTATTGCCAGTGGCGATGACATGCTGCTGATGCACAAAATAGCTCAGCAATTTCCGGCTCAGATTGGTTATTTGTTTCACCCCGCTTCGATTGTGCAAACACAGCCGGTTGATAGCTGGAAGAGCTTTATTAACCAGCGCATCCGTTGGGCAAGTAAGGCAAACAGCTATAAAGACAAGCGGATTTTTTACGTGTTGCTGCTGGTTTATTTTTTCAACGTTCTGTTGTTTATCTTATTCATCGCATCTTTGTTTTTGCCCAAATTATTTTTGTTTTGGCTGATCATTTTGTTCATCAAAACCATCATTGAATTTTATTTTTTAATTCCGGTTGCCCGCTTTTTCAATCAAACCAAATTATTGCGATGGTTTCCCATCATGCAACCCATTCATATTGTTTATACAGTTGTGGCGGGCTGGTTAGGAAAATTTGGAAAATACCAATGGAAAGGAAGAAAAGTTAAGTAACAAGGTGCAAATTTCAAGACTCAAGGAACAAGAATTAAATTTTAAGAAACAAGATTCAGATTCAAGAATCAACAAACAAAAAAGCCGGCATATAAACCGGCTTGCATTTAATTATCGTAGCCCCTCTCCACTCGTGGAGAGGGGTTGGGGTGAGGTCTTAATGATGATGATGCAGTTTCTCTGCAAAGGCTTCCGCGCTAATTGGTTCTTCGGTTGCCCCTACCTGGCTTTCCAACGCCTGAAACAGCTTACCCATTTGCACTTGTGAATAGGTTTGTTCAACAAACTTTTTGTCTTTCATCATGCGTTCTGCATAGTCGTCCATCCACGAAAGATCGCCAAACGATTGCCCGCCCATATAACTCATCAATTGCATTCTGGCAGCCTCTTTTATATCATCCGGCGAAACAGAAATGCTGTTGTCTTCTATCAGTTTTGTAGCAATCAAACTCCAGGTTAATTGCTTTGCATAATTCGGATACTCCTCTTCTACTTCTTCACCGGTTTTTTGTTTTTCACTGTTCATTTGCAACCAGCGTTTTAAAAATGCGTCCGGAAAATTGAAGTGAATATGATCGGTGAGATAATGATAAATCTGATCGTGCAACTGATTGCTGCTTTGCTGTGCATAATAGTTCTCAATGTCAGCTTTCACAGCATCGCGCAACTCCTGTTCGTTGGTAATATTTCTGCCAGGATAAGCCGCGTTAAAAAACTCTTCAGCTAAATCGGCTTTCTCTGTCATGCCGATTTTTTTTATCGTAAGAATAAAACGTTTATCAGCATCAACTGCACTGTTTTTATCCAATGCCAAATCGCTCATAATAAATTCTCTTTCTTTGTCTTCAAACGCCTTGCTCAATTGAATGGTAAGCATGTCGTCCACTTTTTTGCCCATCAATTGTTCGCGATACTCAGGCGTAAAATATTTTACAACGAGCGACGTATCTTTTTTAATGCCGCCTTCTGTTTCAGTTCCATTCTCATCAGCTTCTTTCAGTTCTACATTCAGCACATTTTCATCATTGTCAACCGTTTCAGGGTTGGTCATTTTACCGTTGCGCATTTGTAAACGCGCCACTTCATCGTCAATCATAGCATCGGTAACTTCAACTTTGTAACGGGTTACTTTCACATCAGCCAGGTTCACCTGAACATCAGGTTTTAAGCCTACTTCAAACGAAAAAGCATAATCGCTCGGGTTGTTCATGTCAGGTGCAGGCGTGTTGTTTTCCATCGGCAGCGGCTGTCCCAAAATGTCAAGCTTTTCTTCCGTTACATATTGGTTCAATTGCTTTTCTACCGTGCGCAGCACTTCATCGGTAAACACTGATGAGCCATACACTTTTTTCACTAAACCTGGCGGCACCATGCCTTTCCGAAAGCCTGGAATGTTGGCCTTCTTTGCATAATCTTTCAGGCTTTTTTCAAATGAAGGATAGTAATCTTCCTTCGCCAGATTAACGGTGAGCTTATCGGTTAGCGGTGCAATGTTTTCACGTGTAATTGTTGCCATAATTATTCTGTTTCTTTTCTCTTTGGGAGATAAACAATTCAGTAAAAAAGCCTCGCTTAAACTGCGAAGCTTTGGTGCGGATGATAGGAATCGAACCTACATGCCTTGCGGCGCTAGATCCTAAGTCTAGTGCGTCTGCCAGTTTCGCCACATCCGCAAATGGGGCGCGAAAATAAGGCAAATGAATAAATAGAATGAGAAAAAAGTAAGCGTTTATGGTTTTATAAACATTTTAAAACTGATGGTAATTGAAAAGTTACTGATACATCAGCGTGCCCTTTTTTGTTTTTGCTGATATTTTGCCGGATGTGCTTTGTAGTTTATGATATGTGATGTACGATACGATAAGAACCGCTAAAACAATCAGCGGAAAAAAAGTTAATCCTGTAAATCCATCTACAGCGGCAAGAGAAATAAAGGCAAAAACAAAATCGAACGCAAAGCCCGCGTACACCCATTCTTTTACCCTGCCTTTTACAAACGGCAAAAGCAAACCCAATGCGCCCAACACTTTAAAAACAGTGAGTATAATTCTGAAATATTCAGGATAGCCTAAATGACTGATGCCCTGCCTGGCAGCTTCTGAATTAGATGTTAGGGCGGGCATCACGCCTTCAAATAAAAAGATAAGAATGGTGGTTGTCCAATAAACGATTTTTGTTGATTTCATACCGTGTTGTTTTAATTTTTATAGATTGATTTACTGATGCAAAAATAAAAAAGGCAACATAGAAAGAGGAAGCATCACAACGACAAAGAAAGGGTTGATTGCGACAATTATTTTTACTTATATTAATTTCGATTGACTATCAATATAACTTTATAACGCTTACAGGGTTTAGAACCCTGTAAGCGTTATAACACAGTTTACGGACATTTAAAAAATGAGCAAAAACAAACCCGTTTACACCTCGTACAAATGCTCATTCAGAAATGCATTTCTGAATTTTTGGGTAGGATCATATTGCGCTACCATTTGTTTAAACTGTGGCAATTGCGGATACAACTTCGCCAGTTGTTGCGATGATAATGTAAACAATTTACCCCAATGCGGCTTTGCACCGAACGGCGCAAGGGCTTGTTCAATTTGGGGCAACAGTTTACTAACTGCATCCCACTCCTGCTTCCAGGTAAAATGAATGGTTACTGAATCTTGTTTGTAACAAGGACTCATCAACAAATTGTCTGCAGCAATGGTTCTGATTTCTGTAATAAAAAGGTGCGGACTGATTTGTTTACCCAACTTTTGAATCGCAAGTATAGCTTCCACCGCATGTTGATGCGGTACAAAATATTCGGTTTGCAATTCCTTGCCGCTGCTTGGTGTGAAGCCCATTTTAAAATGCGGCATTCGTTCATACCAGGGACCTAAAACGCCCATTTGTTCTGTACAATTTTCAGCCGATAAAGCGGCTATCGGATGCATGTTTTTGGTAGCGGGCATAGCTCCATAAAAATCCTTCTTTGCTTCTTTGTTTTCGGCATCATCGGCTTTGCTTTTTATCCATACTTCATTCATATTTTCCTGCTGCCAATCGGTAAACAAACTTACGCTGTAGCCCGCCGAAACTATATCATCAAAATGTTGTTGTAACTGCGCCAACGGCAATCGTTCATACACCCATTGCCGCATGGCAAAAGTGGGCTGCACAGCCAGCGTAACTTTAGTAATGATGCCCAATGCACCCAAGCCAACCACAGCATTGTAAAAGGCATCGCCATCTTGTTTGGAAAGACGAATAATTGTTCCATCGGCTTTCACAATTTCCAATGCGCTTACTGCGGTAGCCAAATTCCCATTCTTCACACCCGAACCATGCGTGGCTGTGGTAATGGCGCCACCCACTGAAATGTGCGGCAACGATGCCAGGTTGTGCAACGCATATCCTTTCTTATCTAACCAGGGACAAAGCTCGCCGTATTTGATGCCGCCTTCCACCGTTACCGTATGTGCAGCTTCATCCAGACCTATAATTTTATTTAATTTTTTGGTTGAAATAAAACCATCCTTGCTATCAGCAATATTGTTGAAACAATGCCGCGTTCCCAACGCTTTTATTTTTGCATGATTTTTAAGCAATTCCTGTACTTCAGCAATCGTTTCGGGGTAAAGAACAACATCGGTGCTGTACGTTAAATTGCCTGCCCAGTTCTTTAATTTTTCGTTGGGCATGAAACTCTGTAAGGATGCAAACAAAGGAGATAAACCAACAGCAGAAGATAGCTTTACAAATGTTCTTCTTTTCATAAGCAAGTGTTTGGTTGGTGAAAGGATTTGTTTTTTGGAAAGATACATTATTCAAGCAATGTTTTTTCTTTCTTCATCGCGATGCGATACAACAAAATCGCCATGATAATAAAACAAGTCACACCAATAAGTTGATACACATCAACGCCGAATGTTCTTTCTAAATAATCCTCTGCGTTCACCTTTGCCAATTGCTTTGCAATGTTTTCGCTGCCTGCCGTAAGCAATGCAACCGCAACGCCCGCCAAAGCCCCACCTGCCACCAGGCCCGTTGCAAACAGGTTGCCTTTGCCCAAATCGTCTTCTTCAATTTGGTTGCCTTTTTGTTTTTGCCGATAATTGACAGCACCTCTCACCGCACCACCAATAAAAATGGGAAGCGTTGTGCTCAGGGGCAAATAAGCACCCACTGCAAACGATAACGAATTAACGCCGCACAGTTCCATGACAACGGCAAGCGCAACGCCTACAAAAACAAACTGCCAGTCTAAATTAAAAGATAAAATGCCTTTGATTAAAGTAGCCATCAGCGTTGCCTGCGGTCCGGGAAACGTATCGGTGCCAATGGCATGAGTAAAGCCTTGCTTAACCATTTCTAAAGTGGGATGATCCAATATTTGTATGGTAAAACCAATCACCACAGAAGATACAATCGCACCAATGAACAAAGCAATTTGCTGGTTGCGCGGTGTGGCACCTACAATGTAGCCCGTTTTTAAATCCTGCGAAGTAGCACCCGCGTTGGCAGCCGCAATGCAAATCATTCCGCCAACAACCAACACCATTGGCTCGTAGGTTTTGCCGCTCCAGCCAATGCCGATAAACACCAAACAGGTTGCCATAATGGTGGCTATCGTCATGCCGCTGATGGGATTGTTGCTCGAACCGATGATGCCCACAATGCGCGAAGAAACGGTAACGAAAAAAGCACCAAAAACAACAACCAAAACACCCAAAAACAATTTTGAAAGAATACTATTGCCCGGTATCATCGGGATGAAAGCCATTAATAAAATCAGCGCAATGCTACCAAACAAAACCACTTTGATACTTAAATCTTTATCCGTTCTTGCCACTGCCTGCGATGTATTTCTTTCGCCAAAAGAAAAGATACTTTCCTTAAAAGAAGCAATGATAGTAGGAATGGTTTTCAGCAATGTAATAAAGCCGCCTGCCGCCACTGCACCTGCGCCCACCTGCCGCACATAAGCACGATAAATGGCATCGGAAGTATCAGCAAACTGATGCGTTGCGGGATTCCAGTTTCCAGGTCCGCCAGGCGTATTTAAATTGTGTAAATAACCGAGTTTGACCAGTTGCGAAGCGATGATATTTTGATCGGGAATTACCGTTGCCAGTAAGGGATGAAACACTAACCACGACAGCACGCCGCCAGCCACCAGTGTGCCTGCTATCTTGGGTCCGATGATATAACCTACGCCCAGATATTCAGGAGTGATTTCGCCACTTACTTTTGCTGCCGGGAAGTATTTGTTGGAAAGCTGGGTAACATAAGCCGGTGTTTCGGCAATCACACCAAATATCTTTTGCAAAAAAGCATATACAACCGCAACACTTACGCCCCAGAATGCAGTTTTAGCAATGTCGCCGCCTTTTTCACCCGCTTTCAAAACGGAAGCGCAAGCCGTGCCCTCGGGATAAGGCAATGTATCGTGTTCTTTTACAATTAAGGAACGCCGCAGGGGAATCATCATCAACGTTCCGAGCAAACCGCCGAAGATGGCAAGAATAAGAATGGTGATGTAATTAAAGTAACCGGCACCGATGCTTTGCCCGTTGCCCGCCATTGATAAAAACAAAAAGCCGGGCAGCGTAAAAGCCACGCCCGAAGCAATGCTTTCGCTTGCCGAACCCGTAGTTTGAATGATGTTGTTTTCGAGAATGGTAGTTTTCAAAAGCTTTCTGCCAATGGTAATAGCAATTACCGAAATGGGTATGGAAGCGCTTACCGTTAAGCCTGCTTTTAATGCGAGATACACATTTGCCGCGCCAAACAAACAGCCCATGATGCAGCCAGTGATAATAGCTTTGGGCGTAAACTCCTTTATGTTTTTATTTGCCGGAACGAATGGCTGAAACGCTTTTTTCTCCTGCATGTGGATGATTAAGTTTTAAAAGTAAGCGATGATTGTAAGAAGTGAACTTATCATCAAACTTATTTTTGAAAACAAACTGTTAGCAAACATCATAAAAACGTTCAAATCAGTAATATCGGCACTACCTGTTTGTAGAAAGAAACAGTTGCTGTAAATAACTATGCTCCGTAAGAGCTACCTGTTTATCATTCACAAATAGCTTCCACAGAGCATGTTTGGTTTTGCACGTTTTTCTATTACAATCAAGCCCTCTTACATGGCTTATATTGTTTTGCAGATAAACTTTACTAAATAGTCAAATAACATCAATCTTCTTGCTGCTTATGGCCAACTCTTTTCTTTAATTCGCTTAAAGGCATAGCAATCATTCTTCCCATGGGTTTATCGCCACGATAAGTAATTACTTTCAGCATTACGGCTTCTTTCGGCACCGTTAAAGGCCCGGTATATTTTGGATAGAAATTATCAGGAAACGAATTATCGAAGCTGTAATGAATATCAAGATCATTGGCTTCTGTTGTTAATGTGATGTGCATGGTACCGTCTTTTGTAGTATCGGCTGCAAAAGACGGATCAAACATAGCCGGTGAATATTTTATTTGTGCTTCATCAAAACGAGGAAACTGATGCTCTACTCTATCAGAAAAGGCACTCCAGTTCTTGTCCCTCTTTTGCGACCAAACGCTTTCTGCCGTTGCCATTGCACGAGGCCAGATCATGTATTCAAGATGGCGCGTGTTATACACTTGTTCTGTCCAAAGATTGGCTTGTCCGCCTTTAATATATTTTGCATCTACACCATCGGGAACAGGTTCAAATTCATACGCTTTTTTTAACCGTAAAGTGGCGTAAATATGAGGCTCAATAATGGGATCGCCCTGCATATAATCGAGATAAGCAAACGTGGTTGGGCTCATTACTACATCGTGGTTTTGTTTTGCCGCTTCTATACCGCCTTGTATGCCGCGCCAGCTCATCACCGCAGCACCGGGTGCCAGTCCTCCTTGTAAAATCTCATCCCAACCCATAAATTTCTTTCCTTTCGATTCTACAATTTTTTCCAGTCTTTTTTCAAAATAGCTTTGTACTTCATCTTCGTTTTTCAGGTTTTGTTTTTGCATCAAAGCTTTTACACTGTCGCTTTTTTCCCAAAAATTTTTAGGGCATTCATCGCCGCCCATGTGTATGTATTCAAACGGAAACAACTGCGCCACTTCGGTAAGCACTTTGTCTAAAAACACATACACTTTTTCATTCGCAGGGCAAAGTGTGTTGTCAACCAAAGCAACAGGCGGCTGGCCGTGCGACCAATCCATGATTTCTTCTCCTGAACGAACCTGATAATTTTCAGCGCCAGATGTGCAAGACAATTCAGGATACGAAGCCACTGCTGCCAAACTATGACCCGGCACATCAATTTCAGGCAATATGTTTACAAACTTTTGTTTTGCATAAGCCACCAATTCTTTAATATCATCCTGCGTGTAAAAGCCGCCGTAATTGCGTGGTTCATCGGGTGCTGGTGGCGCAAACGTTCCAAAATAACCAACGCGTTTTACATTGTATGCACCTTTTTTGGTAAGGTTGGGTAAGCTCTTAATTTCAATGCGCCAGCCTTCATCGTCAGTTAAGTGCATGTGCAGCAGGTTGAATTTATACTTTACCATGTTATCAACAAATTCTTTCACTTCTGCTTTGGTAAAAAAATGCCGCGATACATCCAGCATCAAACCCCGCCATGCAAAGCGCGGATAATCAGTAATTTCAACACACGGCACTTGCCAGTTTATGCCTTTTGCCACTGTTTTGCTTTCAATTTCTTTAGGCAGCAATTGCATTAAAGTTTGCACGCCATAAAACAAACCGGCAGCTTCGTTGGCATTAATAACAACGCCCTTTGGTATAACCGATAAAGTATAACCTTCTTTGCCCAATTGCGCATCTGTTTTGGTGTTTAAAATGAGTTGGATGGTTGAATTGGGCGCAGTTCCAACTGAAACAGCATAGCCTGTTGCAGCGCTGATTTTATTTTTTAAATAAGCTGTTACATTGTTTACTTCTGCACTCGATGGAGCAGCAATGCTAACGCGATTTGGCAACTGGCAGTAGCCCGCTTTTGTTGTAACAGAAACCGGCTGCGGTATAATCGAAACCGCATTTTGGGCCTGTGCAAAAAGTAAAAAAGGGACAAAACAAACAACAAGGCAAACGCAGATTTTTTTCATAGTAAATGTTTCTTGACAAGAATGACTGGAAGCCAAATTAGTAACAACGGACAAACTTTTTGTCAATCCTTTTTCAAAAAGCAATACAGGAGGAGCATTTGTTTAAAAATTACCAGCTTTATGAATTGGCGGTAACCGTCTTGTAATCTTTTTTTTGCCAAAAACAAAACGTCGCATTTTCTTATTTTAAAACTAAAATTTCCAAGAATGAAACCAAATTATAAACTATTACATTTATAATCCATTTGTAATAAATCATAATAGCGTGTGGCACTTCGCTTGCCATTAAGTACGCGATATTGGATTCCGGGCGAGTATGTCTATACTCTGCCTTACTTTTTAAAATCAATAATCTTATATCACAACGCTCGAGGGGTCGCAACCAAAAACTTTCATTTTCTTATTTGTTTTTTATTTTTTGTTGTACTATGAAATTGGGTTGCTAACCTTTTTTCTTTATCAAAATGATATTGAATGTAGAAACGATTCAAAACAAAATATTACCTGTCGTTTTCTTCAAGTTCGTTCATCAAATCATTCAAATCAAGACTTTCCGTGTACATAATTATAGAACCATCGGGCTCATATTTCCATCGCTCCACTGGCCTATCCCAATACAATTCTACACCGTTATTATCCGGATCATTAAGATAAATGGCTTCCGATACGCCATGATCGCTTGCACCGGTTATCGGGTAATTCGCCTTTACCAAACGATTGAAGACAACAGCCAGATCTTTCCGCCGGGGATATAAAATGGCTGTATGAAACAACCCTGTGCCACGCACAGGCGCAGGAGGCATATCTTTACTGTACCATGTGTTTAAACCGATGTGGTGGTGGTAGCCGCCGGCAGAAAGAAACGCTGCCTGCGTACCATAAAGGGCTGTTACCTGAAACCCTAATAAATCTCTGTAAAAAGATAATGCCCGATCCAGGTTAGCAACTTTTAAATGCACATGCCCGATGCGGGTTTGCGCAGGAACAATGTAATTTTCATCCACTGGTTGGTTTTATAACAAAGTTAAGCGCATTTATAAATTCATTACCAAAGCACCATTTTGCGAGATAGAATGAAAGCGGACATGGAAGCTATCACAATCTTGTTTCCATTTCTTTACAGTCCACAGTGGTATGCTGTTGTCTGCAACAATCAATGAACAATCAAACGCTTTTTGCAAATCGCTTATTAACAGCTTAACGCCTTTGGTAATGATAATAATATCGGCCTTTCTTTTATTGCCAGAGTCTAATATTGAAAAAGGTTTTGAAACAATGAGAATTGTTTTATTGGATGATTGAATGGCCCAATTTTTATCAAAAGACAGGGGCTGGCTGAACTCATTTTTCACTCTCAATGCAATTTGGGCCGGCTTCAGGTAAAAGTTATTTGCATCGGCATCGTTTTGCAATAAACTATCGTAAAAACAAACCTTGTTTTTTCCCGAAACAACGTCAATGGCAGTGTGTTGGCTGATGTTATAAACAATCAGTTTGTGTTGATGAGCCGCTCTCCAAACATCAACTGAAATGCAAATTATAAATACAAAAAACAAGGACAAAGCGTACGTCAAAAAGCGCGGCAACATGTACAATAGCCAAACCGCAAGCAACACAATAATGATGTATAAAAGCGCCGCTTGCACTACATCTACTTTTATATTTGACAGCAAAGAAAACGGTAGCTTCTCAGTACGTTCAATGATGCTGTTCATCAACCATAATAACGCTCCGGTTGCCTTGCCCACCCACATAGCAAGTAGTGAAAATTTGCCGATAGCAACCAACAGGACAGTAACGAATAAAATGATTTCGGACAGGGGAATGACTAATAAATTATTGAACAAAAACAAAAGTGGAAACTGATGAAAATAATACAAAACAAGGGGCAATGTAAGAATTTGCGCAGCAATGTTTACGCAGCTTAATTGCCATAATTTATTGAGTAATTTGTTTTGAAAATAAAAGCAATTGTAAATGGGTTTGGTGAACAAGAGAATGCTTACTACCGCTGCGTAAGAAAGCTGAAAACCCACATCCCACAAGAGAAACGGATTGAACACCAATAAACAAAAAGCTGAAGCCGCAAGTGTGTTGTAAATATTGGGCCTTCGGTTGATGAACATACCAATTGCGATAAAACTAAATGTAACTGCCGACCGCAAAATAGAAGGCACCGCGCCTGCCAGTAAAGTGAACAGCCATAGCACCACAAGAGCAACAACAGGCACTGTAAAACGGTACCATTTTTTGTTTTTGAATGATGAAAAGAGAAGCAACACAAAGCCATAAATCATTCCTAAGTGCAAGCCGCTGATGGCAATAATATGCACTACGCCGGTGTTGCTGTATGATTGCACCAACTGTTTATCTAAATCGTTTCGATAACCGATGAGTAAAGCTTCAGCAACGCCACTTTCTTTTTTGTTTGGAATAAAAGTTTGTATCGTTTTGATAACATAGCTTCTTGTTTTATTTAAAAACACTTGAAACGAAGAAACCTGTTGCTGCTGTACTATTTTGTATTCGTTACTTTTTAAATACAGCTGCGCCGTGATACCTTGAAAAAGGAGAAAACGCGGATAATCAAAAGCAGCAGGATTTCCGGTACTCTTAATTGTTTGCAAGGGCTTGGTGAAAAGGAACTGACAACCGAATGAAAGAAGAGGATTGCTGTTCTGTTTATCAAAATAAACAATGATGGTTCCTGTAGCAGGTAAATATTTTTGCTTATGATAAACCGCCGTTACTGTTGCTGCCGTTTTGTATGTTTTATTTTTGACAGTCAAAGTTTCACTTACCGTTGCCATAACTGCATCGCCATCCTGATAAACATTGGTATAGTGATGTGTTTGGGTGTATGGATTTTTGATAAAACAAAGAATGCCTCCGCAAATGGTTATTAGCAACAAAAGCAAAACACCGCGCAGCCACTGCAATTTGAATTGCTGATAGGAATGCAATAGAAAGAAAAGGCAAAAGCAACTAATAGCGATACTAAAACTGATAAACCAAACTGTTATTGAAATGTCGGCATACCATTGCAACACAATGCCTATGGTTAGTGCAATCAACAATCGCACAAACGGCATTTTTTTCATCTGGATATGAAAGGGCAAAGCAGTCATCGTTTTGGTTGTGTGCAGTAAGAGCCAATTATTAGTTCATTGCTCAAAAATTGCCTGGCAATAGCAAGTTAAAATACTACAAAAAGAGGAGAAGACTTTTTATTTCTCCTCTCTTCTTTTTTATCAATATTATCCGGGTTTCTTACGACACCAATGTGCCCACATTCATACCCAATACCACTTCCAATAAATTTCCCGGCTTGTTCATGTCGAACACAATAATGGGCAAACTGTTTTCCATGCAAAGGGTAAATGCCGTCATGTCCATCACTTTTAAATTGCGGCCTATGCACTCGTGGTACGTAATTTTTTCGTAGCGGGTAGCAGTTAAATCTTTTTCAGGGTCGGCGGTGTAAATGCCATCTACCCGGGTGCCTTTTAGAATGACGTCGGCTTTAATTTCAATGGCGCGAAGAGAGCCGGCAGTGTCGGTTGTAAAATAGGGATTGCCAGTGCCCGCACCGAAAATTACCACTCTTCCTTTCTCCAAATGGCGTATGGCTTTTCGGCGAATGTAAGGCTCGGCAACCTGCTCCATTTTAATAGCACTTTGCAACCTTGTATAAACACCAATTTTTTCAAGCATTGCCTGCATTGCCATACCGTTGATCATGGTGGCTAACATGCCCATATAATCGCCCTGCGCACGCTCAATGCCGCTTTCGGCTTCGTTGGTGCCCCGGTAAATATTGCCGCCGCCAATTACAATGGCTACCTGAACACCAAGGTCGGTTACTCTTTTGATATCGTTGGCATATTGCTCAATGATGGCAGAAGAAAAGGGTTCGAAGAGATTGGGTTTGTTGCCCAAAAAAGATTCGCCGGATAATTTTAAAACGATGCGTTTGTATTTTGGAAGCATGTGAAAGCTTTGATTTTTTGCTTGCAAATAGAGCGATTTTTTGGCCAAATGCCAAAGGGAAAATGGAGGAAGAAGTTACAAGCTTCAAGCAACAAGCTACAAGGAAGAAGTAGAGAGGATGAGAAAGAACGCAACAGCATTTACGTGATGGCCTGCCTGCCTGACGGCAGGCTTGTAACGAACAGCCTGAACCTTAGCTCAATTGATAACTGAACGATGACAGCTCCAAAAAAGGGGCAAAAACAAACTTGTTTCAGTTATTTTGTTATATCAGTTTATACCCTGCTATCTGAATATCTTATTTGCTTCGGATGGCTTCCACAGGGTTCATTTTGGCGGCGGTACGCGCCGGAATGATGCCTGAAACAACGCCAAGCACTACGCAAATACTAAACGCAAGCACGATGATGTGCGGCGCAATAACTACAGGAAAAGGAAGCACGGCACTTAACGCCAATGTAAGTAAATACACGAGCAGCAAACCAAATAGCCCGCCCATGACGCAGAGAAAAGCGCTCTCTAATAAAAACTCTGTAAGGATGGTGATACTTTTAGCACCGATGGCTTTTTTCAATCCTATCTGGCTCGTTCGTTCGCGCACGGTAACAAACATAATATTGGCTACGCCAAATGCGCCTACAATTAATGATAAACCGGCAATTGCCCAGCCGCCCACATCAACTGAACCAAAGAAAGAACTGATTTGATTGCTAAAAGTGCTAACGTCATTTAATGCAAAATTGTCTTCGGTAGTAGGGCTTAGCTTTCGCACCTGCCGCATAATGCCTCTGAGCTCGTCTATCAGGGCAGTTGTGGGAACATTGGGTCTGCTGTTTACCAAAATGGCAGGTTGCACAAGGTCGTGATTGTTAATATCCCAAACAGAGGCGAAATACTGGTACGAAATAATGACGCACTGGTCGTAATCGAAACCGCCAATCATAGATGAGCCTTGCTTTTCAATTACACCTATAATCTGCACATGTCGTCCATCCATGTTCAATATTTTTCCTTCGGCCTTTTCGGCAGAACCAAAAAGAAGTTCTGCATTTTTATAACCAATGACAACTACCGGGTTGCCATGCTGAAATTCGCTTTGGTTAAAGTATCTGCCATAAGCGATATTGAAGGATTGAATCTTATTAAAATCTTCCGATACAGCATATACGGTAACACCTGTTAACTGGCTGCTGCCATAAGAAAGCGTAACCGTAATGTTTTGATTAAAATAAGCTACGTTATCGGCCAGTGTACTTTGTTTTTTGATGAATTTCAGCTCGTCAATGTTTGGGCTCGGCCGGTTCACAAACTTCCACCAGGGATAATCGGGACCACCTGAGTACTCCCATTTATCAACATAAACCGTGTTGGAGCCAAACGATTTTACATCGCTTTGCAGCTTGCGCTCCATGCTGTCAACGGCAGCCAGAACACCAATGATGCAAAAGATGCCAAATGCAACCCCAAGCAGCGATAAGGCACTGCGCAGCTTGTTGTTGGCAAGCTCCTGCAGCGACATTTTAAAGCTATTCCAAACAATGCTTGCAATTCGTAGCATACACCAAACTTATAGCAAAAAAACATTTCACCTGCAATCCGCTTTCTTTTTTATATAAATGGTAAGAAAGTTAGCTAAGGAACAAATAGAAAGGAAATCACACTATTTGGTAGAGACTAATTTTGAAATTATTTCTTTTTTCTTATCCAGATGTACCCTTTATGATAGTTATCAAAGTGACCATTTGCCCCCTGTTGAAGGCCAACAAAATTTGTTTGAATAAAAAAGGTGTCTTTATCTTTAATTAGCAAGTTTGGAAAATTAAAGCCATCAAATTCTTCGTGGTATTGATAACCTTGTCCTAATCTTAACCTCAATGGATTCATTAAAAATTCACCAGTAAAATCTCCTTCTCCTGTTGTTTCTATTCTACCATTAAAGTTTATCTTTTTTGAAAAAAAGTTACACGACAAACAACATGACCTATTATTTTACCCTTCCCTTTTTTGTAATCACCCTTAAAATAAATATCAAAGCGCCTATGGTTATATCTACATCTCAAAAAGATAAGATACCGAAAGCATTGAATTAAATAAATAAAACCACTTACAAGAAAAGCTGCTACAATACTTTCTTCAAGCCCATGCAAAAAATCACAAAAGGTAAATGCCATGTTCAAAAATAAAAAAGCCGATTAAAACTAATCGACTTCTTTATTTTTCTTATCACTATTTACGTTTTCTTATACAATGCTGTAATGATGAACTTGCGCAGGAAGGTTTGTTTTTGCACCAATTTATAGTTGTGCAAATTGAATTGTGCTGCAACATTAGGAAGCCCAGATGCTTCTATGTTTGCGGCAATGCGAAAGAAAGAATACATCAAAAACAAAACTGCTTTTTGCCAGTAAGAGGCCGGATGGCTTACCTGAAAATCAGTATAAATCCAAAGCCCGTTAGTTTGTAGTTTCTGATTAAGAAGAGTGAATACTTTCCGGGCTGTTTCCTCTTTAAAATTGTCCAATAAAAATGGTGTGATGATGACATCGTACGGATGTTGGTTTGTAAAATCAAGAATAGATTGGTGAATGAAAGTTACTTTGTTTTTGCCCTTATTTCTTTGTTTCGCCAACGCTATCATTTTGGAAGAAACATCTACGTAATCTATCGCTAACCCTTGAGAATGAATTTTTGTGATTTCTTCCAAAAGCCAACCTGTTCCTCCGCCAACAATCAGCACTTTTGTATTGGCTGGAATGCAGTACAAAAAATAAACCTGCGCTCTTCGCAAAGCCTTACCAATAAAGAGTCCTGCAAGTGCATCGTATATAGGAGCAATAACATCGTAGCCCTGTTTCATCTTTCTTTTATCAAGCAAAAATGGAGCAAAACAAAAAGGGTTACACTGTAACAATATAACCCTTTGTTTTTGCACTAATTTTTAAATTCAAAACTCGCAGCTCAAAGCTAATGACTCACAGCTTTTACTGCATAGAAAGGTTCACTCTGCCGCTTGTTTTTACCACTACAGAAACACCGCCGCCATTCAGCTTGCCATCAATTTTATTGTCTTCGGTATTGCCGCTAAAATTGTTCAGCGTACCTACTTTTATTTTGTCTCCTTCTACATGCAAATCCATGCCTTTGTCTTTAGGCAACTGCAGATTAATGTTGCCGCCCGAATTGCTTACCCGAACATAATCGCCCAGCTTTGTAACCTGCACATTCATGCTGCCGCCACTGGTAGAAGTTTCGAGGCTGCCCGAAATTGCATTCATATCTACATTGCCACCGCTTGTATGTGCAGCAATGGCTCCTTCTACCGCATCAACGTTGATGTTTCCACCACTGGTAGATGCCTTTACATTTCCTTTTATATTGTTGAGCTGCACATTGCCGCCCGAAGTTGACAAGCTTACCTTGCCGTTACAATCGCCGGCTTCAATGTTGCCACCGCTGGTTGATAGATTGATGTTGTCGTGCGAATGGTTGATAACAATATTACCGCCACTTGTTGCGCCATCAATATTACCACTCACCTCATCTACTTGTAAGTTACCACCGCTGGTTCTAAACTTTTGATCACCTTCCAAATGTTGCAACGCAATATTACCGCCCGAGGTGGTAAGATCGCCCGAAACATTCCGGGGCGCATAAATAACAAACGAAATGCTCAGGGCTTTTTTCCAGTTCATGTTACGGTCTTTGTTTTTGGCAATGGCCGTGAGTTTGCCACCACTTGCATCCACGGTTAAATCGTAGTTGTTCAGCCGTTCCGTAATTTCATCTTTGGTAGCTGCTCTGCCATTGTTGTTGCGGATGTACACTTCAATGCGGGCATCGCTGCTGTTACCGCCCGTAACCGAAATGTTGCCACCTGCTGTTTCTGCATCTATCTTTTTTATATCGGCAGACGATAACGATTTGGTCATGTAGGGCTGTTCATCACTGTTATTTTTTTGGGCAAAAACAAATGCACTTTGTGATGCAATGAGAAGAAGAAGGAAATACTTTTTCATGGTATTGATGTTTGTGTTAGAAATAGTTGAACGATGTTGTTTGAGAAATGTTACGCCCCCAACCCCTAAAGGGGAGTTTTAAAGCCCCGATTCCCGAAAGCAGAGTTGATAAGAGTGGAATGTAGCGGCATGATGCCAATAGTTGTGCCAGGGCTGAAATCCTTTGCCGGCTTGCGTTTGAAAAAAGGGGCAAAATCAAAAGTGTACGGTATCGAACACTTTTTGTACGGTTGTAAATCTATATTTGTAAAAAGATTTTTTTACTCTGTTCTCAAACTCTTCACCGGGTTGGCTATCGCGGCTTTGATTGCCTGGAAACTTACGGTTGCCAATGCAATTAATATAGATACTGCACCTGCAATTAAAAATATCAACCAACTTATTGTAATTCTATATTCGTAACCCTGGAGCCAACTATGCATCATCCACCAAGCAACGGGAAATGCAATTACACATGATAAGGCAATAAGCTTTAAAAAATCTTTTGATAACAATGTTGCAATGCCTGCCACGCTTGCACCTAAAACTTTACGCACACCAATTTCTTTCGTTCTGCGTTCTGCAGTATAAGCTGCTAATCCAAATAAACCCAAACAGGAAATGATGATTGCAAGGGAAGCAAATACTCTTGATAGTTTGCTTATAAGTGTTTCACTCAGAAACTGAGCATTAAACTGGTCATCTACAAATTTGTATTCAAACGGGTAAGCAGGATTATCTTTTTTCATCACTACACCTATTTTTGCCAAAGCAATTTCCACATCGCTGTTTGCCTTTATCCTCACATACATAAGCTTTGCTTCCTGCGGTATATCATAAAAAATTACAGGAGCTGATTTACCATACATATCGCCATATACATAATCTTTCACAACACCTGTTACTATTAATTTAAAAGTTCCCTTATTACCCGAACGCTCCATCGTTTTACCTATAGCGCTTCCATTGCCCAGCAATTCTTCCATTGATTGCGTAATTATCACATTCATAGGCTGCAAGGGATCTTTGGGCATATGTTTATCGTTCAATACAACTAAATCAGATGGTCTGAAGTCGTTACCTTCAACAAGATGCATTCCCGCAGTTGACATAAACTCCTGGCTTACCAATCTTTGTGAAATAACAATGTTGCTGTTGGGCGTTTTACCGGGCCAGTTAATACTGGTGGTATTATTGCCGCCTGAAATGGTTTCATGGTCGGCCAATCCTGCATTCTCTACAGCACCTGTGTTTAAAAGATCCTGCTTAATGGAAGTAAAGCTTTTTATCACATCTGCCTGCGCATCTATTTGTACCAGGTTATTTTTATTATATCCCAGATCCCTGCTTTTTACATGTTGTATTTGCTGGTAAATAATTACGGTGCTTATGATAAGCACAATTGAAACAGCAAACTGTGCTACTATTAAACCCTTCCTTATTATTGTTGCACTTCCTGTTTTTAATTTTATTCCTTTTAAAACAAATACAGGATTGAATGATGAAAGATATAGTGCCGGATAACTTCCTGCAACAAGTCCGCAGGTTAATGCAAGCAGCAATAAAGCAATAATATGAATTGGATTAGTTAAGCCTGAGGAGAGGTTTTTTTGTACCAGTAAATTAAATGCAGGCAGTACTAAAATGATAATGAAAACTGCAACAATAGTGGCGAGTAAAGCCATGAATATTGCCTCACTTATAAACTGAAAAACAAGCCTGTTTTTTCCTGCGCCCAATACTTTTCTTACACCAATTTCTTTTGAACGCTTTTCGCTGCCTGCTGTTGCGAGGTTCATAAAGTTGATGCACGCAATTAATAAAATGATCCATGCAATGATGGTGAATAAGCGCACATATTGAATTCTTCCGCTGCCGGTTGGTTTGCCATTAGCAAAATCATTGCGCAAATGCCAGTCATTCATGCCGAATAAAAACTCATGCACAGTGGATACAGATGATTCATTTTTTTGCGTGGTAAAATCGTACAAAGGATTTAATAATTGCCTGTTTATAGCAACCACATTTGCTTCCGGTTTTAATTCAACATAAGTAGTAATACCGAAATTGTTCCACTGGTGCGCCCACTCTTTATTTTCATTATACCAAACCTGGAAAGGTGCCAGCCACTCAAATTGTAAAGAAGAATTTTCCGGCAGGTCTTTTAAAATACCTGTTACCATATAATCCTGTTTGTTATCCATCCGCATTGTTTTGCCTATTACATTCTTCTCATCACCAAAAAGTTTCTTTGCCGTTTTTTCTGTTATTACTATCGAATGCAATTGTTTAAAAGCTGAGCTGGCATTGCCCTCCGCAAAAGGCAAAGTGAACAAGCTGAATAAAGAAGGCTCGGTATAGTCGCCTGATGCATATACCGATTTATTACCTACGCTAAACAGCATAGAAGTACCCTCTTCCTTTACCCGGCAAGTATTTACTACACCCGGTATGGTTGCCTGCAATGAAGCAGCCAGCGGACCAGGCGTTGAAGAATGTGTGTACACACCATTATCAACTTTATTATTTGTCTTAACGATAAATAACCTGTCTTTTTTAAGGTTGTTACTATCAAAATTCAGATCATCT
This sequence comes from Ilyomonas sp., assembly GCA_965277535.1. Taxonomy (GTDB): domain Bacteria; phylum Bacteroidota; class Bacteroidia; order Chitinophagales; family Chitinophagaceae; genus Ilyomonas. Next base: position 1,835,143 of record OZ255825.1, read on the forward strand.
TCTACCCATAAAAAAATTAAACCTGCGCAGGCAATACCAATAGCTAAACCGAAGATGTTTAAGAAGCTATAGCCTTTATTTTTTGAAAGGCTGCGGAGTGTTGTTTTAAAAAAATTTTTTAGCATATAAAAAGTTTTATGTTATTACCTGGTGAATAAGGGCGGTAAGGCACATGTAACTCTAATGCTTTCCCAATGCACATACCAATGTTGAAATCCTTTACCAGCCTGATTTTAAACGAAGCGCATAATAAAAGGCGTTCGATAACGAACACCTTTTGTACGATTATGATAATTTATTTTGTGAGAAAAATTGTTACTCTGTTCTCAAACTCTTCACCGGGTTGGCTATCGCTGCTTTGATTGCCTGAAAACTAATTGTAATTAACGCAATCAACAAAGCTGATAATCCTGCAAAAACAAATATGCTCCACGATACTTTTATCCTGTAAGTATAATCCTGCAACCATGTATTCATCATCCACCAACCAACAGGAACTGCAATGCAAATTGAGATGAAAACAAGCTTTATAAAATTACCGGTAAGCAGCGCGAACAAGTTTGACACAGATGCACCAAGCACTTTGCGAATGCTTACTTCTTTATTTCTTTGTTCTGCCATGAAAGCTGCCAGTGCAAACAAACCCAAACAGGCAACAATGATGGCAAGAATGGCAAAGGCTGTAAATATGTATTGCGAGCGTTGCACATCAGCATACATCGTTGCATAACTCTGATCCAGAAAGTCATAACGCATTGTTTGATGCGGCAAAAAATGGCTCCATACATCGTTGATAGAAGCCAGCGCACGCTTCATATCAGCCGCATTTGTTTTTACACAAATAATGCTGTTGCTGTTTCCCAATACCATCAACAGGGGATTCACCTGTTGCTTCATGTTTTCATAATTAAAATTCTCTACCTCACCAATAATGGTTAAGTGCTCGCCACCATTGGTTATCACTTTACCAATGGGGTTTGTATAACCCAATTGATCAGCCATCGCTTTGTTGATAATGGTAGCAGCAGAATCGGTGTGCATTGCGTTAGAAAAATTTCTTCCGGCAATCAATTTCATCCCAAGGGTTGGAACATAATTTTCATCCACTACCCAATGCTGTGTTTGAATGCCCCCATCTTCCATTAAATGTCCTTCTTTCCAAAAACCATTGCCGTTTCTTTTTGTTCCTGCTATCGGTAAGAAATCGCTTATGCTTACATTCTTCACAAGGGGCAATCGCAGCAATTCATTTTTAAAAGACGTTGTTTGATCGCGCAACGCATCTGCTCCTTTTATCATCACCACTTCGTCTTTATCAAACCCGATTTTTGAATGTAAGATGTAATTCATTTGCTGATAAATAACCGCTGTGCCGATGAGCAGAACAATGGAAACAGCAAACTGAAACACCACCAGGAAGCTGCGCAAACCTGCGTTCTTACTACCTGCACGAAGGTTTCCTTTTAATGTATTCACAGGCTTGAACCATGATAAATAAAACGCAGGATAGATGCCGGCAACAATGCCAATAACACAGGCAGCAACAGTTAGCAATGGAAATAAACGCCACTCACTCCAGGGAAATGATAGTCGCGTTCCTGACGCCTTATTAAAAAGGGGCAAAACCAAAACGGCAATCAAAAAACCGATTGCAAACGATAAAAAGCTATACAATAATGATTCTGTAAGAAATTGTTTGATAAGACTAAGGCGGCTTGAGCCAACTACTTTGCGCACGCCTACTTCTTTTGCCCGGTTGGCTGAACGCGCCGTAGAAAGATTTAAAAAATTGATGCAAGCCAGCATCAAAATAAAAATGGCAATGGCTGCAAACAGGTAGATGTATCTTATGTCGCCATGCTTTGTATTATCTTCCTGTAAGTTGTAGGAATGCAAATGAATATCGGTAACAGGCTGCAAATACAATCTTGCGCTCTTCAAACTTTCCCGCACGTTTTTTTGCCCTTTCGCAATCATGGCAGGTATCATGTATTTATCTAACACATCCCTTGTAATTTTTTTATTGAACGCATTAATGTTTACGTTTGGTTTTAACTGTAAATAAATCTGATAATTGCTCGCCGTCCATTGCTGTTGTTCGCCATCCCAAAAATTGATACCGGCAAGCGAAATAAAACCTCTGTATTGCAAATGAGAAGTGGAGGGAAAATCCTCCATCACACCACCCACCTTTATTGGCATTTTGGGATTGTCGTTAAAGATGAGTGTTTGACCAACGGGATTTTTATCTGGAAAATATTTATCAGCCATGCTTTTGCAAATCACAATGGAAAAAGGTTCTGATAAAGCCTGCTTTCTATCGCCATAAAGCATGTGAACATTTAAAATATCCAGCACAGAAATATCGGCAAAACAAAACCCCGATTCGTAAGTATCATTCGCCTGGTCAACTCTTCTCACCTGGTTGTTAGCGCCACCAAACAATTCGCTGCTCATGGTGCGACCGGCTTTTTCAATTTCAGGAAAATCGTTTACCAATGCGCTTGCCATTGGCGCAGGAAAGCTAATGCCACTGTGCACTTCGCCATTTTGTTTGTCTTCACCAATGATTCTGAAAACACGGTCTTTATTAGGATTGTCCTGGTCGTAGTTCAGTTCATGTTGTATGTACAATGAAATCAGCAAACAAGCTGCAATGCCAATGGCAAATCCACCCATATTAATGGCTGCATACATCTTTTGCTTTTGCATGTTGCGCAAAGCAATTTTTAAATAATGTTTGAACATATTGTTGAATTTAGTGAATCAGTATTTTATTATTGGCAGTATTATACATTGAACCGGAAAAATATCAATGCAAGTGCCAATGATAGAATCCTTTACAGCAAAAGGATTTAGAAGGATATTAAATATAAAAGTGTTCGGTATCGAACACTCTGTGCTTGGTTGCGAACAGTAATTCAGTACAATGCCTGGCTGGTAGCACTCGTGTAAGAGTTATTCCTCAATGCAGTTCTGTAGATAAATAATTAAGAATAAGCACGAAACCAAATCATTGGTTGGTTCATCTTGACTTAGAAATATCATTCGCTTCTTAAATTTTCTGCGGGTTTTGCCAATGCAGTTTTTGCCGAATAAAACATTACTGTTACCACAGCAAATAGCACAATGATAACCGCAGAAACAATAAACGGAACAACAGATAAACCATTGCTGTAACTAAAAATTTTCAGCCAGCTATTCATAAAATAATAAGCTACCAGAAATGCGATGATTGCAGCAATGAAGGCAAGCCACAAATAGTTTCTTGCCGTTAATGTTACCATCTGCATAATGCTTGCACCCATTACACGACGAATGCTGATTTCTTTTTACTTTTTGTTGCGTTGTGAATGCAGTTAAACCAAGCAATCCCAAACAAGTAATGATGATGGTGAGGATAGAAAATGCAGCGAATATTTTTCCGCGTTTCTGATCAGCGGTGTATTGTGAATAAAGTCTTCATCTAAAAAATTATATTCAAAAGGCAACTGCGGAAAGTATTTTTTTCAAATAGTACCAGCCTGTGAAATGGTGTTACTTAAGTTAGCAGTGTTCATTTTTAATGTACGTGCCAAGGGTTCTTGTGTTATTGCCCAGTTGGTGGCTTTGTCTTTTTCCTGTATAAAAGAATTGATGCGGTATATGCGATCTGCTTTTTCATTAAAGCGATCAAAACTTAATTCATCGGTTATATAAAAGATTAAAAACAAACTAAAGGTGATTCCAATAGTAAGTCCTAATACATTTGATAAACTGTACCATTTATCTTTTTTCAGATTGCGCAAAGCAACAAGCAAGATATTCGTAATTATGGGTTGCGATTTAAGCTGCTTAAGTTTTATAAAGGATTTGTATGTTCATCTACCGTTTATCCATTTTTTACATTTTTTAGTCCATACTCAAACTCTTTATGCAAAAGCAATTGGTATGTTTTACTCCGTTCGTAAACTCTTCACAGGATTTGCTATTGCAGCTTTTATTGCCTGGAAACTTATTGTTGCCAATGCAATAACTATTGCAGCAAGTCCGCCTGCAGCAAATAACCACAAACTGATGTTGATGCGATACGCATAATCCTGCAACCATTGGTGCATGTAATACCATACAATGGGTGTAGCAATGGCAAAAGCAATTAGGATGAGTAGGATAAATTCCTTTGAAAATAAATAAACGATATTACCTGTTGTAGCACCCAATACTTTACGAATACCAACTTCTTTTATTCGCTGCACTGCCATAAACGAGGCTAAGCCATACAACCCAAGACAGCTAAGGAATACAGCGATGGCTGCAAAAATTTTATACAACTGCGATAACTGGGCCTCCTGTTTGTAAAAGCTATCAATTTTATAGTCCAAAAACCTGTATTCATAAACATAATCAGGAAAGGTTTGCTCCCATGTTTTTTTAATGGATTGCATGGTTGAAGAAATGTTTGTTGTTGCCAGTTTTATGGCAACCTGGCGATACATGGTGATGTTTGTGGCAATGATTAATGGTGCAACACTCTGACGTAAAGACCTGTCGTTAAAATCTTTCACTACACCAACAACAGGGCATTTTATCTGATCATCCCACATGCTTATTTCTTTGTTCAATATATCTTCCGGTTTTTTAAGTCCTAAACTTTTCACGAATGATTCATTCACCAAAAATTCTTTTGTCGGATCGGAAGGTTGCAAATTTCTTCCGGCTACCAGTTGTAATTTATAAGTCGGCACATAGTTATTGTCAGCGAATTTGGTAATAGCGGGGAAATCTTCGTCTTTTATTGCACCATCAAATTTGAATGTGGTAAACATATTATTATCATCTTCAACCGGAGTGTTCGAACTAAAGCTTACTGCCTTCACCCCATTTACACTCAATAACTGTTGCCTTACATAATTTGCCAGCTTGCTGCCGGTACTATCCGGACGGAAAGGAACATTTACAATTGCATCTTTATCAAATCCTAACGGATGATTCATAAAATAATTCATCTGCTTTACAATGATCAGCGTTCCGATGATGAGCGCCTGTGCGATGATGAATTGAAACACTACCAATCCTCTTCTTAATGAAATTCCCTTTGCTGTATTTGATGCCTGTTTACTCTTTAAAGCAACAACAGGATTGAAACGTGATAAAACAATAGAAGGATAAAAACCGGCGAGCGCGGTTACAACAATTGTTACAGTGAAAAGAAATAAAACAATTGCAGGATTGTTGAGTATATTGAATGAAAGCGAAAGTTCTAAAAGGCCATTTACATAAGGCAATAGGAGAACTGCAATACCGGCTGCAAGTAATACAGCAATTGTAACAATCAAAAGGGTTTCAATGATAAATTGGAGCCGCAATTGCCATTTATTACTTCCCAAAACTTTTCTTACGCCAACTTCTTTTGCACGGTTAACAGCTTGTGCAGTGGAAAGATTGATAAAGTTTACACAAGCAATTAATAAAATAAATGCTGCAATCAGCCACAATACATTGAGCAGTTGATGGCTGATTGTTTTGTTGCTGTAATCGCCTGTTTGTGTGTCATAATGCACAGCAGGCAATGGTTGTATAATATAACTATCCTTATTGTTGAGGGGTGTCATCTTTCGTGCGTATGCGCTCAATTGTTGATTAAAATTGTCAACGGAAATATGGGGCGGCAACAAAACATAGCAACCAAAATCGGGGCTTGATTGATTCCATTCTGGTTGGCCAAATCCGTATTTCTTATCACCAGTAAAATCTGTTCCGTAAGCAATAACAAGTTTTAGCTGAAAGTCTGTATTTGCCGGTATCGTTGCGAGAATGCCTGAGACTTTCAGTACTATTGGCGGAAACTGAAACAATCCTGCACCCATGCTGTAAAATCCTGTTAGTTTAATGGTTTTACCCATTGCTGTTTTCCAGTCGCCGAAATAGGTTTCTGCAATCTCTTTTGTAAGCAATACATGGTTCGGATCTTTTAATGATGCATACGAACCTGCGAGCAGCGGGAAATCAAACATTGTAAAGAATGAAGGCTCTGTGTAGAATACGCCGCTCCCTTCTTTAAAATTTTTTACAGGTGTTCCATTATCATCAAGTGGCTGTAATTCGTCATTGTGGCTTGCATAAATAGGAGCTACTTGTTCCAGTTGAGGAAAAGCCGTTTTCAATCCTGCGGGCATTGGAAAAGGAACGTTTTTCCCATAAGAAATAGTGGCTGCGTCTGCATGATGAGATTCAGTCAACACCCGATAAATACGAGCCTTCTTTGAATGAAAGGCATCGAAGCTGGTTTGATACTGAATGATCATAAAGATCATCATACAAACGGCAATACCAACAGCCAGTCCGGCGATGTTGATAATGGTGTAGTTCTTACTGCGCATCAAACTTCTGAATGCAGTTTTGAAATGATTTCGGAACATAGAAAACGATTTATGATGCCTGATTTGTTATTAAATTTATCTTGTCAATCTTTTCAATCCGCCCAAATCTTGGTTCAGACTATTCCGTTCGTAAACTCTTTACAGGATTCGATACAGCTGCTTTTACCGCTTGAAAACTCACCGTAAGCAAGGCAATAACAACCACCAAACCACTTACCCAGGCAAACATTTGCCACCCAATGGTGATGCGGTACGGATAGCTTTGCAGCCATTTGTTACCTGCCAGCCATGCCGTTGGAATAGAGACGATCAAAGCGATAGCAACCAGCACAATAAAGTCTTTGGAAAGCAGCATCACAATTGCATTCACAGAAGCGCCCAACACTTTGCGAATACCGATTTCTTTTGTGCGTTTTTCGGCAGCCATAACACTCAAGCCAAACAAGCCGATGCACGAAATAAAAATGGTAAGAACAGCACCAAACAAAAGTATCTGTTTCCACTTAGCTTCTGCTTCATAATTCTTTTGGTTTTGCTCATTTAAAAACGTGTAGGAATAAGGATTTAAGGGATAAAGTTGTTTGAATGTTTTTTGTATTTGCCGCAAACTTCCTGCTTCACTGCCCGGTTTGATTTTGATGAAAAAAGTACCATACAAATTATCATTCTTCATGGTAAACAATTGCGGCTCTATCTTTTGGTTTAATGCCAAATAATGATAGTCTTTTACTACCCCGATAACATGATAAATTTCATTGTTGTTGTAAAAGAAATTGACAATTTGTCCAAGAGGTTGTTTCCAGCCTGCCTCTTTTACAAAAGCCTCATTTACCAGGATATAATTGTTGGAATCGGAAGGATTACTGGTCAAAAAATTTCTTCCTGATTGCAAATTAATTTTCATTAACGGCAGATACGATTCATCAACCGTTTCGTAAGCAAACATGATATTGGAATCGTTGGCAAGATGGGCGCCTGTTTTCCATTGCCCGCCATTCTTTGCAGAGACATCAACAATGTTGGGATGCTTTTTTAGTTCATTTTTAAACACGGCGGCTTCGGTATGTTTCATAGGGCGGTTGTTCACCGTGATTACGTTGCTATCATCGTAACCTAAGTTTGTATTGGTCAAAAAATGAAACTGTGAATAAATGATAAACGTTGCGATGATTAAAAAAGAAGCCAAAGCAAACTGTAATATCACCAGCAATTTTTGCAAATAATTTTTGCCTCTTAACTGAAAGCGGCTGTATAAAGTTTCAACCGGATTGTAGCCCGATAGCACCAACGCAGGATAAAAACCAGCAAGGAAACCGGTACATAAAAACAGCAAAATATAACCGCCGATGAGCTTTGCATCAAACAGATAAGATAATGATAAAGCTTTATTTGCAAGTGTATTAAAGAAAGGAAGAATTGCCCATGTAAGAATAAGGGCAAAAACAAAAGCAATGGTGCACAACACAAATGATTCGCCTAAAAACTGAATGATGAGTTGCTTGCGGTTGCTGCCTACCACTTTGCGAATGCCAATTTCTTTTGCCCTTTTTACCGAGCGGGCAACGGTAAGGTTTACAAAGTTGATGCAGGCAATGAGCAGCACAAACAAAGCAATGCCCGAAAGGATATAAGCATACATCGGATTGCTGCTGTTGGTTAATCCGTTTTGTGCAGGCAACTCGGTGTTCAGGTGCATGTCGGTAAACGGTTGCAGAAAGTAAGTGCCCATGCCATCGGCAGAATTACCACCATATTTTTCTATCATTTGTTTAAACGTAACCGATGCATCTTTTACATAAAAATGTTGCATTCCTTTTTCAGCAGAGGCAACATTGGCTTTATCGTTTAATACAACAAATGTGTTCAGAAAAAAATTGAACCAGTTGTCTTTGTTGGCTGCCTCTTCTTTTGATTCTTTAAAAGGCAGCAACACATTAAATTGAATGGATGAATTTTGCGGACATCTCTTAGCAACAGCCGTTACGGTGTAAGGTACAAAGGCGCTGTCATCTTTCAACATTACCATCTTACCCACTGCATGTGAGGTTCCAAATTGTTTTTTCGCAGCATCTTCCGAAAGCACTACTGAATGCGGTTCCTGTAAACAGGTTTTTGTGTCGCCTTCTATCAGCGGAAAAGTAAATGTAGAGAAGAAAGTAGAATCCACATACAACAAATCCTGCGACTGTACTTCGTTGCCAAGCTTTATATCTTCGGTTCCACTCTGAATGCGCAAGAACGATTTGATCCCCGTTACGTTTTGTGCAAATGAGGGTCCTTGAAAGTAACCTGTGTTGCCATCTTTATGTTCAATACCATCGTGCTTTGATTTCATCACAATCCTATAAATATGATTTACGTTGTGATGAAATTGATCATAGCTCACTTCATCTTTTACATACAACAAAATGAGCATAGCGCAGGCAAGCCCGATGCTTAATCCCAAGATATTGATGAGAGAATAAACCTTATTCCGGGTAAGATTGCGAATGGCAATTTTGAAATAGTTTTTGAACATAGAAGGTGATTTATGAATGCTGATTTATGACCTGCCTACCGGCAGGCAGGTTTATGAGGTAAGAAAATCGGGCAAAACCAAAAGGCTGATTTTTTGTAAATTTGATAGTTCAACAATGAATACTTTTTATGGAACGAATTGTAATTGAAGTAAGCGATGAGACGGCGAAAGCATGGCAGGAAATGCCTTTGCAGGAGAAAGAAAACATAGAAAAAGATTTCCTTCAAAGCATTGCAGACATTGAACATAAAAGGCGTGTAGCCAAATTGAAAGAACTGCTTGACAGAGTTAGTGCACAAGCCGAAGCAAACGGCTTGACCGAAGAAATTCTTCAACAAATATTGAATGAAGAATAACCACTTTTTCGTGATGGACACCAATGCCCTTGTGAGCGCTTTTCTGCTACCCGCTTCTGTTTCCCGGCTTGCCTTTGATAAAGCTGCAGATGCAGGAATGATAGCCACAAGCAATGAGGCATTCGCTGAGTTTCGTGAAGTCTTTCTTCGCAAAAAGTTCAACAAATACTTGCCTTTGGTAGAACGAGCAGAAATCATTGATAGCATTAATGAAATTGTAGTTTTCTTTACTATTTCTGAAATCATCACCGACTGCCGCGACCCGAAAGACAACAAGTTTCTCGAGTTAGCGGTAAGCGCAAACGCATCCTGCATCATCACCGGTGATAACGACCTTTTGGTTTTGCATCCATATCGTAATATTTCTATCATCAACGCTTCGTATTTTATAAATCATTTTACTGTGTAATTCACATTCACAACTCACCATTCACTACTCGCTTCTCAAGCTCTTCACCGGGTTTGCTATGGCTGCTTTGATTGCCTGGAAACTTACTGTTAGTAATGCAATAGCAATCGCCACAATTCCTGCAAAAACAAACACCCACCAACTGATGGTTATCCGGTAAGCAAAATCCTGCAGCCAGTTGTGCATTGCATACCCCGCAACCGGAAATGCAATAATAGCCGCAAGGGTTACCAACCTTAAAAACTCTTTTGACAATAAAACTGCGATGCTGCTAATGCTGGCACCCAACACTTTGCGGATGCCAATTTCTTTTACGCGTTGCGTAATGGTAAAAGCAGATAAGCCAAACAGCCCAAGGCAGGCAATGAAAATAGCAATGCCAGCGAATATGCTGAAGATGGCTTCTTGTTGGTGTTCGGCTTTGTATAAATCGGCAAAACGGTCATCTAAAAAAGTATAATCGAAAGGGGTTTCGGGCAAATACGTTTTCCATGTTTTTTCTATGTGAGCTATGGCAGATGGTATGTTGCCCGATACTTTAACAGAGATTCTGTTATAACCATTCGGTACAGTAGAGGTAAGCAATACCAACGGTATGATTTGCTGATGTAGTGATTCAAAATTAAAGTCGTTCATAACACCAATGATTTGTCCTTTCCTGTCGCCATACATGAATGGCTTTCCGATAGCCTCTTCATTAGAACGCAAGCCCAATGCACGAACCGCCGCTTCGTTAATGATAAACGAAGAAGTATCCATGCCATCAGTTCTTGAAAAGTTGTTGCCGGCAACGATGTTGATTTTATAAGCCGGTATAAAATCTTCATCTGCCTGCACATATTTGATGTCGGCTTTGGTAGGCGCCAATGTATTGCCGTTGCTGATTTGCGAACCATCACTATCCAGTAAACGCCCCGAAGGAATGCGGCTTGATCTTGCTACTTTTTTCACGTTAGCATCGGCAAGCAAGGCAGCTTTGAAAGAAAGGAAAGAATTTTTTAAACCGGCATTATCATTCAATGTAACAATCTGGTCTTTACTAAAGCCCAGCGACTTGTTTTGCATATACTCCAATTGCCGTATCACTACCACAGTACTGATAATTAAAATAATGGAAATAGCAAACTGCGTAACCACCAGCACTTTACGGAATGATAAGTTTGTTTTGCCCACTTTTATTGCACCTTTCAGTACTTTTACCGGCTGAAAAGACGAAAGAAAAAGGGCCGGATAGATGCCTGATAAAACACCTACTACAACAGGCACTGCAAGCAACGGCAGAAGAACAGAAGGGGTAAGTAAACTATGAATGGTAAACGACGCACCGGAGAGATTATTAATTAGGGGGAGCACTGCCCATGTAAGGAAAAAAGAAAGAGAAGTTGCAACAGCACAAATCAATATTGACTCGCTTAAAAATTGCGTAACCAACTCTCCTTTGCCGGCGCCGATTACTTTGCGCACGCCAATTTCTTTGGCACGTAAAGCCGAGCGTGCAGTGGAAAGATTCATGTAATTGATGCAGGCAATTAATAAAATAAACAAGGCAATGGCTGAAAAAATATATACGCGTTTGATGTCGCCGTTCTCTTCAATTTCAGAATCTTTATGCGAATACAAATGAATATCGGTTAGTTTTCTTAACGATAAAGAAGTCCATCTGGATGGTTGAAACTTATCGCCTTCATGCGGAACATGCCGGTTTAAAAATAAAGGAAATTGCGCTTCTAATTTTTGCGCATCATAATGCGGCGGCAAAAGCAAATAATCGTAAAACGAATTGTTGCCCCAGTTGGTCTGCAGGTTTTTTTCGCCATAAACGGCCGAATCTTTTAACGTAGCAAACGACAGCATTACATCGGGATGCAGGTGTGCATTGGCAGGCAGCGGTTTGTAAATGCCGGTTACTTTACACGTAATCTGCTGATCCAGCTTTACCATCTTATCTATCGGGTCTTCATTACCAAAATATTTCTTTGCCATCTCTTCGGTAAGCATCACCGAATTAGGCTCGCTCAACGCAGAATTGGGATTGCCTCTTATCACTGTTGCATCAAACACCTTGAAGAAATTATCATCTATAAAATAAACATTTGGCTCATTGAATATTTTGTCCTTGTATCGAACAGCAGTATTACCCGTTGGCAATACACTGGTGATGGCTTTAATGTCTTTAAAATCGTTTTGTAACAAAGGTCCGATAGGTGGCGCAACGGCACCCAATTCTAATGAAAGCGCACCGGTTTCGGCGTTTCTGAAAGTTCGCTCTACACGGTAAATGTTATCTGCTTTTCTGTTGTATTTATCATAGCTAAGTTCATTTACAATATACAAACTTATCAGCAGGCAACAGGCAATGCCAACTGTAAGACCAAACAGGTTGATAAATGAAATAAACTTGTACCGGCGCATGTTGCGAAAAGCGATGAGCAGATAATTTTTTATCATGGATAGCAAGTTTTATTATTTATAAATGAAAAGGGCAGGGTTTGTTTTTGCACCTATTTATTCCGTTCTCAAACTCTTTATCGGGTTGGCAAGGGCAGCTTTACCTGCACGAATACATAGAATGGTAAATGCTGCAACAACCATAATAACGCCGCTTACTAAAAATATCCACCAGTTTAATTCGGTATGATAAGCAAAGTTTTGCAGCCAGTTGTGCGTAAACCACCAGGCAATAGGAATGGCAATTACAAAAGCTATCGCAATCAGCTTTGCAAAATCGCCGGACAATAATGTTATGATTTGCGCAACGCTTGCGCCCAATACTTTGCGCACGCCAATTTCTTTGGTGCGCTGGTTGGTGATGAAAATAATCAAGCCCAGCAAGCCAAGACAACTAATGCAAATGGCAACACCGGCAGACCAGGTTAAAAGTGTGGAAAGCTGCTCATCTTCTTTATAGAAATCAGCAATCTTTTTATCGAAGAAAGAGTAGTCAAAATCATTATCAGGATATAGCTTTTTCCAGGCAGCCTCCACGTTGATGATCGTACTTTGCCATGTGTTGGGGTTCGGCTCAAGGGCAACACTCATGGTCCAGCTATAGTTGGGTTGCGCATAATAAATAAGCGGACGAATGGCATTGCGTACCGAAGCTAAATTGAAGTCGCGCATGACGCCAACAATAGGCATTGTAGAACTTCCGAATACTACCATGTGCCCCACAGCATCGGAAGGCTGTGCAAAGCGGAGCTGTTTTGCCCCGGTTTCATTAATCAATAATTCATTGGCTGTATCGGAAGGCATAATGTTCCTGCCTGCCATAAGTTTAATGTTATAAACACTGAGGAAACAAGTATCGCCGTTGCGCACATCAACATTCGTTTTTACATCCTTTCCTTTTTCTTTAAACGTAATGTTGCTGCTCATTTGCCCGTTAATAGCGGGCGAAGCATTGGCAAGGCTCACCGCCTGCACCCCGGGCATGTTTTTAAGTTCCTCTTTCATCACAAACTTTTTGTTGTTGGGATGATAAAAATCAAACGGCAAAGAAAAAGTGATGATGGCATCTTTACGAAAGCCCATGTCTTTTTGTGTTGAATAGTGAATCTGTTTATCTACCACGATAACACCGATGATAAAGACTTGCGCAATCACAAACTGGAATACCAGTAACGACTGGCGAAGCCATGCAGTGCGCGTAGTGCCTGCCGTTACAAAAGCCTTGCTTTTTAATACTTTGATGGGTTGAAAGCGTGATAAAATAAAAGCCGGATATAACCCTGCTAATACACTAACTATTATTATGAGAAGCAACAGGAACAGCCATACGGAAGGCTGGCTGAATATGCTGCTGAATTGCAAGCCATCCGGTATGAAACCGGCAAACGCTTTCAGCAATAACGGCGCAATTGCAACCGATAAAATGGTAGTGAATAACGTGAGCAAAAATGTTTCGGTAAGAAACTGAAAAATGAGGCTGCTTTTGCTGCTGCCCAAGGTTTTACGAATACCGATTTCTTTAGCTCGCTGTACCGATTGCGCAGTGGAAAGATTAATAAAATTAATAGCCCCCAGCAACAATAAAAACAGGACTAAAAGAATAAGATTGTTGATGGTGCTTAGGTTTACTTTTCCTTCGAAATCAGTATTGTAATGCACATCGCTTAGCGGCTGTAAACGATGGATGGTTTTGGCATCGTCAGGGTCGGTATCATGCTTTTTAAAAATGCCTTTCAGTTGCTTGTTTATTCCTGATGCCTGAACACCCGGCAACAATTTTACAATTGTTTGAAAATTGGAATTGGTGCTGTTCCATTGCCCCCAGCCATACTTTTCTTTCAGGTCGGAACCGGATACCGTAGCCAGTGAAATAAACATCTGGTACGAAAAATCGCTGTTAGCTTCGGCCTCTTTTACTATGCCTGTCAGCGTCATAGGGAGCGTATCGTTAAAAACAATTGTTCTCCCAATCAACTGCCCTGCAGGAACATTCGGAAAGTAAAGGCTGGCGCGGCTTTCACTCAATACAAGATTGTAAGGATTATTTAGCGAAGTTGCCCGATTGCCAGCCAGCCATTGATGCGGAAACAGGCTAAAATAATTACTGTCAACAAACGCAATGCTTTCCTGTTTTTTAAAAACAGGCGCTGCATGATGATTGCCATTCGGGATGCTGATTTTAGCATTGTCATCGTTGTATTGCAGAATGAGAGAAGTGGCTTCGATGCCACTTACATTGCTTTGTACTTCCCCATGCAATGGCACCGGCACACCAGCATTTTTCCAGTTCTCGCCTTCTGATACAATGCGGTAAATTCTGTCTTTACCGGGTTCATGTTTATCAAAGCTGAAATCGTATTGAATGATGAAATAAATAATAAGCGCCGCACTAATGCCGATTGACAAACCGAACACATTAATGAGTGTTGTAAGTTTGTTTTTGCCAAAATTTCTGATAGCAGTGTTAAAATAGTTTTTAAACATAAAAGATGATTTTTAATTTGTGATAGCCCTTCCGACTTTCTGACATCCTGATTTCTTTCCTATTCTGTTCGTAAGCTCTTCACCGGGTTTGCCAGCGCAGCTTTAATAGCTTGAATGCTTATAGTAAGTATGGCAATCACAACAATGATGATAGCGGCTGATAGAAATGTTATCCAATTAATAGATATGCGATATGCAAAGCTTTGCAACCAGATATTAGCTGCCCACCAACCCAGCGGAGATGCGATAACTACGGCAAGAATGACAAGACGCACAAAGTCTTTTCCTAACAATATTCCAAGATCACTAACATTAGCACCAAGTATTTTGCGAATACCGATTTCTTTTGTACGACGAGCTACCAGAAAAGCCGTCAATGCAAACAATCCGATAACAGAAATAAAGATTGCCGAAAAGGTGAAAAAACTGATGATGATTTGCAGGTGCCTGTAAGAGGCAAACAGCTTTTGAAAATTATCGTCGAGAAAGGAATAACGGATTGGAAAATCAGGATCAATCTTTTTCCATGCTTTTTCTATGGATGCTACTGTCCCACTTATGTTGCTGCTCTTCATCTTTATAAGAATGGCGCCGCCCGTTTGAAATATGCATGCATGGTTCCCAACAGTATATACAACAGGCTGCACAGCATTTTCAAACCCTGATATATTAATATCTCTTACCACGCCCACAATCTGTACAGGCACCGTATCACAGGAAGGAAATGTAATAGTTACGCCCACCGGATTTGTTATATGCAATCGTTTTGCAGCCGCTTTATTGATAACAGCGGTACGTGTGTTTTCATCCGATATTCTTCCGTCAAATAACCTTCCTTGTAACAAATCAATATGTAATGTTTTTAAAAAAATCGTCGCTCACTTTTACGGAGGACATTCTGTATTCTTTTCCGTTGTACTTATAGCCAATGGTTGATGTGTCCGAACCTGCGTCGCCGGGAACAGTTGTGGTTTTGGAAACATACTGAACACCGGGAATAGACAACAATGTATTTCGTGTAACAGTAAAGTTGGCATCCCTTACATCTTGTGAAGATTCCAATCGCATTACCTGCTCACCCAAAAAACCTTTATTCTTTGTTTGCATGTAGTGCATTTGATTACTTACGACGATAGTGGTGATGATAAAAAAGGCAGATACCGTAAACTGAACGACTATCAATGCATTGCGAAACAGGATTCCTTTTTTGCCTGTTGAATAGTCGCCCTTCAAAACTTTGGTGATGTTATAGCGTGAAAGAAAACCGGCAGGATATAATCCGGAAAGCAGTATCACTGTCAACAGGCACAAAGCAATTTGTGTAAATACAGAAACGCCAGTAGCATTATCGAACAAGCTAAGTTGAATAGTAAACCGGCTGTTAAAATAAGGCAAGATAAAAAGGACCAATAAAATTGCCAGACATAGGCTGAGTAAGCATTGCAGCGCAATCTCACCAATAATCTGCAACAACAGTTGTTTACGGTTTGAGCCCAATACTTTTCTGATACCCATCTCTTTTGCTCTGCGAACGGATGCGGCAATAGAAAGATTACTGAAGTTGATGGCACCAGCTAGTAATAGCAGCGCAGCCAGCAAAAGCAATACAGAAATGGTTGTAAAATTGCTGCTGCCATGTTTCGGAAAGTTGTGAATGTTTTTGACCTCATCAACAAACAAACCAGCATGATGACCGGCTTTGCGAAAATCTGCCAATGATTGATTATTCTTTTTTAAACGTTCGTTGTAATACACACGGTTTACATCCTCTTCCAATTTAGCCGCCGTTACAAGCGGTTTCGTTAGTACATACGTATGATAGGAATAATTTTCCCACCAAAAACTTTGTTTTTCATAGGGACTGCGGTAAACAAGCTCTGCCTGTAAATGTGATGGCGCTTTTGGTAGTTGCATAATGCCTGTTACCTCACAATCAAGAAAATTAAAAATTTTAAGACTCTTGCCTATCGGGTTTTCGCTGCCAAATAGTTTTGAGGCTACCTCGCGGCTTATCACAACCGCATTCGGCTTATTTAAAACAGTGGCTGCATCGCCTTCAACAATTTGATAAGGAAACACTTTAAAGAAAGAAGAATCGGCCTGGACGCTATTCTTCTGATATATTTTTTTATCACCACTGGTTAACAGCGCTTCATAATCTCCGGAAGGTTGTATAGTGGTGGCAGCTTCTACTTCAGGCAGTTGCTGTTTTAAAAACGAAGAAAGAGGAGCAGGCGTCCGCTCTAAAATATCATCATCTTTTTGTTCAGAGACTTTAAACACTCGTTCTAAAGAGGGAGACCAGGTATCATAGCTCAATTCATAGTTCATATATAGCAGGATAACGATAAAACCTGCAAGCCCTACTGCAAGCCCTACAATATTGATACTGCTGTAAAATTTATTTTTTATCAAATTTCTCCATGCGGTTTTGAAATAATTTTTAAACATAGAAGTTGATTTATAAATGTGAATTCAATTTGTTCAGTATTGTTATAACAGTACAAGTGTGCGATACAACGATGTTCAATTCAAGCACTAAAGTCGGTCCCCAAAATTCTTTTTATTCACTTACTCACCCATTCACTCCGTCCGCAGGCTCTTCACCGGGTTGGCAACTGCCGCCTTTATAGATTGAAAAGAAATCGTTATTAAAGCAATCAGCATTGCTGCAATGCCTGCTAAAAGAAATATCCAACCGCTAATTTTAACCCGGTACTGATAATCCAGAAGCCAGTTGTGCATCATCCACCAGGCAACCGGAAAGGCAACCACACAAGCTATAAAAACAAGACGCAAAAAGTCTTTTGATAACAGTGTAGTAATGCCCGAAACACTGGCGCCTAATACTTTGCGGATACCGATTTCTTTTGTCCGGCGTTCGGCGGTATAAGCAGCCAATCCAAACAAGCCAAGGCATGAAATGATAATGGCTAAAGCTGCAAACACTCTCGACAATTTGGAAATAAGCATTTCGCTTACAAACATGTCATTAAACTGGTCATCTACAAACTTGTAAACAAAAGGATAGGCCGCATTGTTCTTTTTTATTACGGCTCCCATCTTTGCCAAAGCCGCTTCCACATTGGATTCTGGCTTTAGGCGGATGTACATTTTATTTGCATGTTCAGGAGAGGTACAAATAAATACTACCGGATCAGATTTGTTGCCATACATATCACCGTACACGTAATCACTTACCACACCTACAACAGTTGCTTCAGTGCCGCTCGTATCGCCGTTGTAGCGTAGTATTTTACCAATGGCACTTTCTTTTCCCATCAGCTTTTCAAAGGATTGTGTGATGACTACATTCAACTTTTTTGAATCAGCAGAATCAGTAGGTATAAAGTCTCTTCCTTCTAAAACTTTAATGCCGGATGTTTGCAGAAACTCAGACGTTACATGTCGTGTTGAAATTAAGATTTGTGCTCCAGGCACTTTGCCCTGCCATATAAGGCTACTGGTATTGTTTCCACCATACAGTGTTGTATGATCGCTCAGGGCAACATTCTCAACTACACCAGTGTTCAGCAAAGCCTGCTTCATAGCCGGATAGTATTTGGCTACTTTGCCCTGTGCATCTGCCTGAAGCAAATTGTTTTTATTGAACCCCAGGTTACGGTTCTTTACATGCTGTATCTGCTGGTAAATAATGACGGTGCTGATGATAAGAATGATAGAAACCGCAAACTGCACAACCACCAATCCTTTACGGATGAAGGCAGCGCTGCCGGTTTTTAGTTTCATGCCTTTTAAAACAAATACAGGATTAAAGGACGATAAATAAAAAGAAGGATAGCTGCCTGCAATCAATCCGCAGACAAGGGTAATCAGCAACAGGGCAGCAATATGCGATGGCTTATCAAAGCCTAATGAAAGGTCTTGCTGCACCAGTGTATTAAAAAGGGGCAAAACCAAAAATATAACAACAACAGCAAGAATGGCTGAAAGCAATGCCATAAAAAGAGCTTCGCCAATGAACTGAACAACCAGCTTTCGTTTGCCTGCCCCCAGCACTTTTCGTACACCTACTTCTCTTGCTCTCCGCTCGCTGCGTGCCGTAGCCAGGTTCATAAAATTGATGCAGGCAATGAATAAGATAATCCATGCAATAACAGAGAAAAGATGCACATATTGAATCTGTCCGCTGCCGGTTTCTTTGCCGTTCTCAAACTGATCATACAAATGCCATTTGTTCATGCTCCACAGGAAAGGCCGTGCATTAGATTGCGGCTCTCTTTGTTGTATGAAACTGTACAATATTTTATTCACAGAAGTCTCATCAGCACCAGGTTTCAGCTCTACATAAGTACTAAGAGAATTGTTTCCCCAGATATGCAGCCAGGGGCTTTGGTCATAGATAATTTCAAATGGTGCTACAAATTCAAAGTGTATTGTTGAATTATCGGGAATATCTTTCACCACACCTGTTACTACATAGTCTTGTTTGTTATCAACGCGAACGGTTTTGCCAACTACATTTTGATCATTACCAAAAAATTTCTTTGCGGTTTTTTGGGTAATCACCAGTGAATAACGTTGTGCAAAAGCTGTACTGGCATTGCCTTGCACGAACGGAAATGTGAACATAGAAAAGATAGAAGCATCGGCATAATAGCCCGCTGCATACATGGCTTTATCGCCAATGGTAAACAACACAGCGTCCTCGTCATAGATGCGACAAGCGTTGGCAATGCCAGGAATTTCAGCCTTCATAGCAGGTGCCATTACGCCCGGTGTTGAGCCAAAGGTTGCGGTATAAGCGTCATACTTTTGGTTTTCGCGAATAAAGTACAACCGATCTTTTTTTGTATTGAATTGATCCCAGCCCACTTCGTTTTCCACCCATAAAAAAATCAATCCTGCACACGCGATACCGATGGCCAAACCAGAGATGTTGAGAAAGCTATAGCCTTTGTTTTTCCAAAGGCTGCGTAGCATCGTTTTAAAATAAGAGGTAAACATGAGAAGTGATTTTTGATGTATGATTTGTTGATGCCTGGTTGTTTATTTCCATCAATTTTCGCTACTCCGTCCGTAAACTCTTTACAGGGTTAGCAAGGGCGGCTTTAATGGCTTGAAAGCTTACAGTGAGCAATGTGATGACAAGTGCGCCAAATCCTGAAATAATAAAAACCCAGAACGATATTTCTGTTCTGTAATCGTACTGCTGCAACCATTGGTGCAAATAATACCAGGCTAAAGGAATAGCAATGAAACAGGAAATGATAACCAGCAATGCAAACTCTCTCGATAACATCTGCCACAGATTGTAAATGGATGCACCCAACACTTTGCGCACACCAATTTCTTTCTTGCGTTGTTCGGCAACAAACGATGCTAAACCAAACAGCCCAAGGCAGGAAATAAAAATGGCTAATATGGTGAAGAAACTGGCCAGCTTTCCTACGCGTTGTTCATCTGCAAACTTCTTTGCAAAATCTTCGTCGTTGAATGTATAATCGAATGGCGCACCGGGATTGTATTTTTTAAAAACACCTTCTATTTTTTGCAATGCCTCTGCTGTCGGTGCACCATGTTTTATGGCAACCGTTACAACGTTTGCCCAATTGCGGTCATACAAAAAAACAGTTGGTGTAACGGGTTTGTACGGCGATTCCATCACCATGTCTTTTATCACACCAACCACATGATATTTTTTATCGTTGAACTGTATCGTTTGCCCAACAATATCCTTCTTCATACCAATTTGTTTTACAGCAGATTCGTTGAGTATCATCGCCAAACTATCGGTGGCAAAATCTTTGGAAAAATCTCTTCCTTCTTTCAACCGCCAGCCGATTGTTTTTCCAAAATCTTCGGTTACTGCAATGGTTCCAAAGCCTGGCAAAGTGTTGGGGTCTTTTCCTTCCCAGTTAAAACCAATCTGGTTGGACCGAAGTTCTGTTGTAGGACTTGAAGATTCAGCCATATTATCAACAATACCTGTTTGGAGTAAATCACTTCGTAATGCATCGTAGTGACCATACAAATCCGGTGTTGACATTTCTATGCTAATCAGTCCTTCGCTTCTATAATTAACAGGCCTGTTTTTAGCATATTGAATTTGCTTGAAAACAATGATGGTTCCGATAATCAATGCGATGGAAAAAGTAAACTGAACCACCACCAGAACCTTGCGCGGCAACGATGCGTATTTACCAACGCGGAATGTGCCTTTTAAAACTTTAATCGGTTCGAAGCGGGATAAATAAAAAGCAGGATAACTTCCGGAAACCACTCCGGTAATGAATGTAAAAAGCAAAGCTGTTAACCAGAAGAAAGGACTACTCCATGGCAGTACAATACTTTTATCTGCCAACTTGTTGAACAAGGGCAGCAACGCAATGACCAAAATAATGGCAAAAACAAAAGAGACAAACGCCACCACTACAGACTCACTTAAAAACTGGCTTATCAACTGGCCGCGTGCAGAACCGACTGTTTTGCGAATGCCCACTTCTTTTGCTCTCCGCTCGCTGCGTGCTGTTGAAAGATTCATAAAGTTGATGCAGGCAAGCAGCAGCACAAAAACACCAATGATTGAAAACAGCCAGATAAATTGTATGCGGCCACCCGCTGGTTTGCCCTCTTTAAAATCGCTGTACAAACGCCACTTATCCATTGGAAAAATGTAAGTCTGCTCTTTGCCATCGGTTGCAGCATTTTTATGCACCATCACAATGTTCTTAACCTTCTCTGTTTCCCTCTCCATATTTACAGTTGGGGCAACCTGCACGTAAGCCTGCCACGAATGATTGTTCCATTGCGTAGCCGCATCTTTCAGCCATGGCTCCGTAGTGATATATTTTTTCCAGGGCAGTAACAGTTTGGTTTCGCTCAAAGTTGTGTTGTGCGGAAGGTCTTCAAAAACACCGGCAACCTTGTAATTTTCTTTGTTGTCCAGCTTAATCATTTTGTTGACGGGATCAGCATTGCCAAATAATGTTTTTGCAAGCGAAGCATTTAGCAAAATGGAAGAAGGATCGGTTAAAGCATTGCTGTTTCCCCTTATCATTTTCAATGAAAACATAGAAGGAAAAGCCGATTCAACCCACATACCCTTGCCTGTTATTTTTTTATCGCCAACAGCGAGTACATGACCGAAATTCCACGATGCCATGGATACGTTTTTAAAATCGCTTCCATACTTTCTGCGCAGTTCATCGCCGATAGGCAAACAAACAGCCGGATTGGTTCCCATGGTACCATCGTTATCTATAAACGTGGTCATTACCTGTGCAAGCTGTTCGTGATTAGCATGGTATTTATCATAGGTAATTTCATCCCAAATCCAAAAAGAGATCAGCATGGCAACAGCCATACCCGCTGCAAGACCGACTATATTAATGATAGAATAAACCTTGTTGGTAAGAAGATTTCTACGGGCGATTTTGAGATAATTTTTAAACATAAAGATTGATTTATGATTGCTGATTTATGCTTTTGGTTTTGCACTTATTTATTCACTACTCATTTCTTCACTCACTTCTTAAACTCTTTACCGGATTTGCCAATGCCGCTCTGACAGCCTGAAAACTGATGGTGCCAAATGCAATGAGTACAGCACTTAATCCGGCAATACCAAACATCCAAAAGCTGATGTGAATGCGATTGGCAAAGTCCTGCAGCCAATGGTTCATGCAGTAATAAGCCACGGGGAAAGCCAGTAAAGAAGAGATAATAACCAGCTTTAAAAAGTCTGCCGACAACATACTAACAATGTTGCCAACGCTTGCACCCAACACTTTGCGAATGCCAATTTCGCGGGTGCGCTGCTCAGCAGCATAGGTTACCAATCCAAACAAACCTAAACAGGCAATTAAAATTGCCAGCGCAGAGAATGCAATGGCAATCTTACCTACCTTTTGCTCAGTACCGTATGTTTTGGTGAAGTCTTCGTCCATAAAAGAATACGCAAATGGCTGACCCGGTGCAATGCTTTTATATTTCGCTTCAATTTGTGAAATAAGAGAAGAAAGATGTTTTGTTTCAACCCGGAAAGCAATGCTTCCTCTATGCGTTGTAAGAAACAAAGCCAGTGGTGTTACATTCTCGCGCAGTGAATTAAAATTGAAATTTTTAACCACGCCAATAACATGATATGGCGTTATCGTTTTGCCATTCACCTCGGTGAGATAGTACAATGTTTTGTTTATTGGATTGGAAAAATCCAACAATTTAGCCGCAGCTTCATTAATGATAATTGCATCGGAGTCGGTTGGCATTTGTGAAGAAAAATTTCTACCCGCTACCATTTTCATTTGCAGTGTTGGAATGTATTGGTCATCTACTTTCCAGGTTTGCATTGACACAGCTTTTTTAGGGTCCGTAGTAGCATCAGGAAACAAAGGGCTATCACCCCGTCTATCGCTCGTTGGCAGCCAGCCCGTCATGGTTGCCGCTTTTACGTCGGGCAATTTTTGTACTTCCTCTTTAAAAGCTCTTGCATTGTTGCCTAATGCGCTGGTATTTTTTATAATCAATACCTGGTTGCGGTTGTAACCAATGTCTTTTGTTTGAATAAACTTGAGCTGGCGATAAATAACGATGGTACCAATAATTAAAATGATAGAAATAAAAAACTGAAACACCACCAGGCTGCTACGCAACCAGCTTCTTCTGAAACCTGAAGATAGCTTGCCTTTCAGCACTTCAGAAGGTTGAAAGGATGATAAATAAAAAGCCGGATAGGAGCCAGCCAGTAAACCTGTAAGCAAAGCAATTAGGACTAAAATGGGCAGTAAAAATGGTATGGAAGTGAACGATAATGCAATGTGGGTAGAAGCCAGTTGATTGAAATAAGGTAGCAGCAGCCAGGCTATAACTAAAGCAATTATCAAAGCAATACAGCTAATCAACATTGATTCAATTAAAAATTGCTGAACCAGATCCCTCTTGAAAGAACCCAGCACTTTGCGAACGCCTACTTCCTTAGCCCGATTGGCAGAGCGCGCCGTAGAAAGGTTCATAAAGTTTACACAGGCAATGAGTAAAATAAAAATGGCAATGGCCGAAAAAATATACACGTATTGTATGTTGCCATTGGCTTCCAGTTCGGCTACTTTGTTGGAATAGAGATGAATTTTGGTAAGCGGCATCAACCTATACTCATCGTGATTGCCACTCTTTTTAAAATCACCTATATTAATGTGAAGCACTTCCTGCGCCTGCGGACCTATATACTTTGCTGTTTCCCTATCCATTTGCGCATTCAACGCCTGGGCATCAGAGCCTGGCTTCAATAAGATGTAGGTATTGAAGTTGTTGCTCAACCAATTGTTCTGCTTGCTTTCATCCGATTCGGTAAGCGAAACAAAAAAGTCGAAGTGAAAATGCGACTGTTGTGGAATGTCTTTGATAACGCCGGTAATCTTATAATTGCCGGTATCGTTGATGGTTAGTGTTTGGCCTACAACAGCCGTTTTGTTGAAATATTTTTTAGCTGTGCTTTCTGTGATGACAACTGTATGCGGGTCTTGCAAAGCCGTTCCTGGATTGCCTTCCAGCATCGGCAGAGTAAACATATCAAACAGGGTCGGATCGGTATAAATCACTTTATTTTCCTGTACATTTCCGGTTCCCTTTCTTACTAAAAAACCACCATAATCCCTAAACCGTACAGACTGCTCCACTTGGGGAAAGTCCCTTTTCAATGCTGCGCCAATCGGGTCTGGAGTAACGGCTAAAATCCAGTGGTGACCGGCAAATTGCACATCGCCGTCAATGCGGTAAATGCGGGCTGCTTTTGTGTTGTACTTGTCATAACTCAACTCATTCCACACATATAACGTAATCAACAGGCAGGTGGCAATGCCAATTGCCAATCCAAAAATGTTGATGGCAGAAAAACCTTTGTTTTTCGAGAGATTTCGCCATGCCGTTTTAAAATAGTTTTTTATCATAAAAGAATCTTTAGTGAGGTAGCAACACTCAACAATCAGTCAACCAATCCAACGGTTATGCCACGCCCGAAACCCTTTACCAGTAAGGCTTGCAGAAAGATTGGAAAATAAAAGTGTACGATAA
Organism: Ilyomonas sp.; assembly: GCA_965277535.1. Classification (GTDB taxonomy): domain Bacteria; phylum Bacteroidota; class Bacteroidia; order Chitinophagales; family Chitinophagaceae; genus Ilyomonas. The sequence goes on from OZ255825.1 coordinate 1,859,749, forward strand.
CGAACACTTATTGTACGGATATGAAAGAACAGGAGAAGCAGAAAAACTGCTGTGAATTATCTTATCTTTGAAAAGGAGGAATTACAATTATGCAAACAGATGTTATAGAAAAACTTTATACGGTGAATGAATATCTCGCACTTGAAAAAAGAGCCAAAAACAAACATGAATATTACAACGGAAAAATTGTAAGGATGCCGGGAGCCAGTTTTAAACACAACATAATAGCAGCAAATATTATAAGCATGCTCAATGCAGCTTTGTATGAGAAGTCTTTTTTTGTTTTGAATAGTGATATGAAGATTCACATACCTCAGTTGGAGTCGTTTGTATATCCTGATGCTGTTGTAATTTTTGAAAAGCCGCTCTTTTATGAAGGAAGAACCGATGTTGTTCTGAACCCTTTATTAATCGTAGAAGTAGCTTCCCGCTCGACAAGAAACTATGATCGTACTACAAAATTTGAGTATTACAAAACGCTTCCATCTTTTAAAGAATATGTATTGATTGAACAAACAAAACCCTGGGTAATCGCTTCGTATAAAATTGCTGAAAGAACCTGGCAGGATACAGAAGCGTCTTCTCTTAACGATTCAATTTACTTGCGCTCAGTTGATTGCACCATCGAACTGAACAGAGTTTATCACGGCGTTCCATTCGATAAAGTCGTATAACCTTTGGTTTTGCCACAATTTTTCCGGCACATAATTTTCTCACTACTGATAAATTAAAAATCATGGACGACAAGAAAACAAATCCTATTAATACAGAAAATAAAGTAGAGCAAAGCAAAGACGAACATATTGATCAGGACTTTCCGGGCTATCCGCATTACCCTGCAAAAGAAGACATTATGAATCCGCAAAATTATACGGAACGCATTGAAGCCAATGTAGAGAACCTTACGCACGACGAGTTGCAGAAAACGGATAAAAAAAAAGTGACGCCAACACCGACACCTCCGGCACCGACAACCAATGAAGGTGCCGATGACTTAGGAATTGTAATGGGAACTGAAGCTGATGTAACAGCAGATGACCTGATGATATTAGGCGATAAAGACCGCGATTTTGATCAGGATGAAGACGAAGAAATCTTTTCTGATGGCTCGGCTTCTGCCTTTGGCGCTACGGAAGAAACGGTGGGCGATATGGACGAGCAGGACTTGCGCGATGAGCTTGACCGCACCGGCGATGACTTAGATATTTCGGGTGGCGATTTGGATGACGAGAATGAAAATATTGGAGAAGAGGACGAAGAAAACAATTATTACAGCCTTGGCGGCGACCGGCAGGATAAACTGGAAGACGATCCGGCTTCGAGCTATTAGGCGTTTGTATGCTCAATCCTATAAGGTTTTAAAAACCTTATAGGATTTTAAATAAACTAACCCACAAAAAACTGCACTGCCAGCTCATACCCTTTCAATCCCAAGCCACTAATCGTTCCCTTGCATTTTGCCGACACATGTGATAACTTCCTGAACTCTTCTCTTGCTTGAACATTGCTGATGTGAACCTCAATTACCGGCGTTGTAATAGCGGCAATAGCATCGCCAATAGCAACCGATGTATGCGTATAACCACCCGGATTTATAATGATTCCATCACTACTGAATCCTTCTTTTTGCAGGCAATCAATCAACTCGCCTTCTATGTTGCTTTGGTAATATTGAAAACTTATATCCGGGTATTTCTGTTTGAGGGAAGCATAATAATCTTCAAACGTTTGGCTGCCATACACCGTTGGTTCGCGCGTGCCCAACAGGTTTAAATTGGGTCCGTTAATGATGGTTATTTTCATAAGAAATGGAAGTTTGTTTTTGCAGGAAAAATAGCTCGTTAAAAACGTATGCTCTCAATTTTTCTGCGGTAAAAATATCTCTATAATTCAAACAACAATACGCTACTTTTTTGCCGTTGCATCTACGAAATAAACAAAATCAATCAACGAAGAATAAGTGCCGGGTTTGGTAATATCATATTCATTCAAATCAATTTGCAAATCGTATTTACCTGCTGTTGGAATGGTGTAAGTGTAAGAATACACATCGTTATTTTTCTGCAACGTTCCCTTTTCCTGAAAGCCTTTTTGCTTACTTAACAGGATGATACTTTGCAATGGCTTTTTTGAGGTAAAAGAAAACTGCACACGGCTTCCCGCAGCAGCATGAATGGTTAGCTGCGAAGGTGAGCAACTGCTTACTTCATTTTCCTTTGCTCCTAAGCAAACACCGGGATAGTTTATAAATTGCTGCCAGCTTACTGTATCTTTCAGCAACTGCCACTCGCTTTGTTTGGGATAATGATCCAACATAAAAGTTTGCGGTTCGGTAAAAAAATAATAATCGTTGGTAGCAGCAATAAATTGCTTCGTGCCCTCCAGCGTATAGCCGCTTCCCCATGTAGGATCAGTAAGGTTCCATTTGCCGTTTAACCAAACGGCAGCCCACGCATGATTTACAGTAAAATGCCCGTCCACAAAGGGTTGCGTGCCTGTTCTTCCAAACCCACTAATTTCTTTACAAACAATTCTTTCCTTATTGCAAAGCGTGCTAAAAACATTTACATAGCCGGCGCAAATGGTGCTTTTGTATTTTAAGACTGAATCAATGTTCGTAGCTGTATGCTGAAGCTTGCCAGCATCATTTTCTTCGGTGTAAGAAATATTTTTGGCAACCCATACATACGCTGCTTCTATGCGGGCAAGAGAATCGGGATATTTTTGGTTGATAAGATGTGCGAGTGTGTCCAAATCTTTGGATGAAGAAACGGAAATAGGTTGCGAATTGAGGAAGCGTTCAATCTCTTTCAAAGAGAAAACCTGCGCGTTTGTTTTTGCGGCAAAAACAAACAGAACCATCCAACACACGAAGCATTTTATCACTCTCATTTTCACCTCTCCAAATTACATTATTCATCTCTTTTTTTGATGTAAGATTTTATTAAAATAAAAACCGATAAGACCTGGTCAATCTTACCGGTTTTACTATCTTTTTATAAGGTATTATCCTCTACTCAGAATTTCCTTTTCTTTCTTCAATCATCTTTATAAAATCATCAAACAAATACCGGCTGTCGTAAGGCCCTGGCGTGCTTTCGGGATGGTATTGCACACTGAATGCAGGCTTGCCTTTCACGCGAATGCCTTCAATGCTGTTGTCGTTTAAATTGAGGTGCGTTATTTCAATGCCTTCATGATTGCGTACCGCTTCAGGATCAACACCAAAGCCATGATTTTGTGTAGTGATTTCGCATTGACCGGTAATGATATTTTTTACCGGATGATTCAAGCCACGATGTCCATGGTGCATTTTAAACGTAGGAATATCATTCGCCAACGCCAGCAACTGATGGCCAAGACAAATGCCAAACACCGGCTTTTCTTCTTTCAGAATGGCTTTTAAATTATCAACTGCATAGTCCATTGCTGCCGGATCGCCGGGACCGTTAGAAATGAAATAACCATCTGGATTAAATTCTCTCACCTTCTCAAATGGCGTATGCGCCGGATGTACACGCACGTAAGCACCGCGGTCGGTAAGGCATTTTAAAATATGCCGTTTGATTCCATAATCCATCACCGCAACTTTATACGGTGCTGCAGGATTTCCCAATTCATATACTTCGTTCGTGCTTACGACGCTTGCCAGCTCCAAACCATTCATATCAGGTACTTCCTGCAGTTGCTCTTTCAGTTTGGTTTCGTCCAGATTTTCGGAAGAGATAATGCAGTTCATGGCACCTTTGGTGCGCACATGCGCCACCAGTGCGCGCGTGTCAATGCCTTCAATGGCAACAACGTTGTTTTTGATTAAATAATCTTCCAGCGAGCCTTCTGCCTGGTAGCGCGAAAAGCGTTCTTCCAAACTTCTTGCAATTAAGCCCTTTATTTTTACCGTATCGCTTTCGCGGTCTTCGCCCTTCACACCATAATTCCCGATGTGCACACTGTTCATTATCAAAATCTGACCGTAATAACTTGGGTCGGTAAACACTTCCTGGTAGCCCGTCATGCCGGTGTTAAAACAAAGTTCGCCGGTGGCGGTTCCCTTTTTCCCAAAAGCAAAACCGTAAAGCACAGTACCGTCGGTAAGAATCAGAACGGCTGGTTGTTGTGAGGCTGGCATTGTATGTTTTATAAATTTTGCTGCAAAGAAATTTAATCGGGAGGATATAGAACGCAAAAATTATAAACAGGGTTTATAATGTATGATTTAGAGACTTCATTGGTTTAGGAAGCAGTTTGGTGTTGATGTTATTGCGCGTTTTAAACACGAGCTATCAGTAAGCGTTATCATTCCGCTCTGTTTTATAACTACATCAAACCAAAAAAGCAGTTGTTGTACAGAAACGAATGGCTGCACAACAACTGCTTTTGCATTATTTTCTATCGCACAAAACAACAATCACAAATAATTCCTTACTTAAAAATCCTTGCTCCGAAAATTAAAGTCAATACAAACAAAACAATAAAAATAAAGAACAAGACCTTCGCAATTTCTGCCGAGCCTTGTGCAATACCACCAAAACCAAAGATGGCTGCGATGATAGAGATAACAAGAAAGATAGCTGCCCACTTTAACATAGAATATAATTTTAAAGTTCAGTTAATAATTGTTGGTTAATACAATTTTGTGCCAATAAATCTGAGCCGGGATAGATAGGATGCTTGAGATTCCTGGGATATGGATAGATAAGAAGTTTGGTATTGCCATACTATTCAATCATTTTCCAGTCTTTCCGACTTCCGGACTTCCCTTCTTTCTATCTTTTCAACTTTTATCTTTGCGCCCATGAAAATTTTGATGGTATGTCTTGGCAATATCTGCCGCAGCCCTTTGGCAGAAGGCATTTTAAAGCATAAAGTAAAAGAAGCAAAGTTGAACTGGGAAGTAGATAGCGCAGGCACCGGGCAATGGAACTTAGGTGAAGCGCCGCACCGCTTATCGCAAAAAGTGGCAAAAACAAATGGCATTGATATTTGCGATCATCGCGCCCTTTTGTTCAAAAAAGAAATGATAGAGCAGTACGATAAAATTTATGTGATGGACGAACAAAACTATGCCGATGTACAACGCATTAGCGGTAAGTTATGGGATGCTTCGAAAGTTGATTTTTTGTTGAATGAAGTATATCCCGGTGAAGACCGTGAAGTGGATGATCCGTGGTACGATAATACAGAGCCTGGCTTTGTAAAAACATTTAACGAGATAAGCGAAGCCTGCGACAACATCATTGAAAAACATAGCCGAAAACAAACCCTGGATCAATGATGAAACCTTCTCTTCCGCAAGGCACGCGCGACTTCTCTGCAGCAACGGTACGCAAGCGCAATTATATATTTTCCATCATCAAAAACACATTTGAAAACTACGGCTTTCAACCTTTGGAAACGCCTGCCATGGAGAACCTCGACACGCTCATGGGCAAGTATGGCGAAGAAGGTGATAAGCTGATTTTCAAAATATTGAACAATGGCTTGAACGATGATAAAAACAAAGAAAAAGCCGTTGCCGCTTTTCAAAATGTATTGGAAGGTAAATGGGATAAAAACCTTACGGAGCGTGCCTTGCGCTACGATTTAACCATTCCGTTTGCACGATATGTCGCCATGAATTACGGGCAGCTTACGTTTCCTTTCAAGCGATATCAAATACAACCCGTTTGGCGTGCCGATCGTCCGCAACGCGGGCGTTACAGAGAGTTTTATCAATGCGATGCCGATGTAGTGGGAAGCAAAAGTTTGTTGAATGAAGTTGAGTTGGTTTGCCTGTACGCAGAAGTATTTAAAAAGCTAAACGTTGATGTTGAAATCAAAATCAATAGCCGCAAAATTCTATCTGCGCTGGCCCAAGTTTGTGGTGGTAATGATAAGCTTACTGACATTACCGTTGCCATTGACAAGCTTGATAAAATTGGGATTGAAAAAGTAAAAGAAGAACTGGCGCAACGCGGTTTGCGTGATGAGCAAATCAATGTCATCGAACAGTATCTTTCTATCAGCGGAAGCAATGAAAAAAAAATAGGGCAAATCCAAACCTTGCTACAAAATAATGAAACCGGCAAACTTGGCATTGCAGAGATGGAACACATCATCAATCATCTTCCGTCATCTGTCAACCAACAACTAACAACTGATTTTACACTGGCAAGAGGATTAAGTTATTACACCGGGATTATTTTAGAAGTAAAAGCAAAAGGTGTGCAGATGGGAAGCATCGGCGGCGGCGGCCGTTATGATGATTTAACAGGCTTGTTTGGCGTGCCTAATGTGCCCGGCGTAGGCATTTCTTTCGGTGTTGACCGCATTTACGATGTAATCGAAGAACTGAAACTGTTTCCCGAAGAATTGTTAAGCGGAACAAAGGTTTTATTTTTTAATTTGGGTGAAGAAGAAAGCAAAACTGCTTTTCGATTAATGCAAGAGTTGCGTAGTAAAAATGTTGCTTGTGAGTTGTACGATGAAGTTGTGAAATTTGACAAGCAATTCAAATATGCCGAAAAGAAAAACATTCCATACATTGTTATCATCGGCAGTGAAGAGGTGCAAACAAAAACCTGCAAAATTAAACATTTGCCCACCGGAAAACAGGAAGCGATACGGCAAGAACAATTGTTGTCTTTTCCTTTTGCGTAGATCATAAATTGTCGCCCGCAGGTACCGCAGATTGTTGCAGAAAAACATAAATAGCTGCCCGCATCTGTGGAATCTGCGGGCGATTTCCTTTTTAGCTTAAATGAGCACCGTTTGTTTTGAATGGCATGAAATGTGACTATTGGTGCAAAAACAAAGGATGAAGAATTGCTTGTTTATTTTGCTGATTCTTTTTTTGATTGTTACTTCCTGCCATCGCAGAACGGTTGTTGCACGTGATAACACACCTGATAAAAGTAGTGAAGTAAAGCCGTTGTTAAGTGCAGGGGAAGCCAGCGCTGGTACAGCTTCCACACCAACAGTTCCGGTTGCAACGAGGCCCGTAATCGTTGTGGATGCGCGTGGCAATTTTGCTGTAACAGACTCTACTTTGCCAGCCGGTGCTTCGAAAGATATTCTTGACCCTGCCAATGCAAGAGCTTACACACCGGCGCAAACTAAAACGCTGGCTTACCGCTTTGGTAAAGTGCCACCCCGCATTTTGTATGTGCCCAATTCTCTGCAAAAAAAATCTGCCAAAGGCACGTATTATGTGCTTGATAAAAAGTTTTGGTATTGGAAAAAGAGCAACGGTTATTTTTATATTGATGAGAATTATTTCAGGTAGATGTTAGCCACAAAGTCGCAAAGACACGAAGAAAAAATAAGTGAAAGAAGCCTTCGAACCTTTGCGACTTCGTGTTATAAGACCTATAAGGTTTGCAAAACCTTATAGGTCTCTTTTGTTATAGCAAAACCATTACTCCACTTTTACAATCGCACTTCTCCTGCTGATGCCGTTTTCATTGAATGCTTCTATCTGGAAATAATAAGGCTGATCTTTATCCATCGCTCTGAAATAATATTCATTTACGCCATACACCATCATGCTGGTATAAAGTTTATCCGGCGCGGTCCCGGCATAAATCACATAGCCATCCGCATCGTTCATCAACTGCCATTTCAGCAATGCATTTCGCCTTTCACTGTCGCCACGCAAAACCACAAAATGCTCTACCGTATCAGGCGCCGCACCGCTTCCTTTTCCAAACACCCGCAAGCCGCTGATGGCAAATTTTCCGGTTGGCATGTGTATGTTTTCTAACTTGATGAAACGTGCAAGGGCAGGCGTTTTCAGCTCAATATAATCGTGCGGCACATCGGTTTTATTTTCACTTTTATCAACCAATATTTTCCACGTTTTTCCATCGTTGGAACTATACAATTTGTATTGATGATAAATGCCATTGATTTTACCTAAAAAAGAACTGTCAACATCCTGATCGGCATAATTAATTTGTATTGCACGAATGGTGCTTACATCGCCTAAATCAGTTATGATGTATTCGCCTTTCTTGCCTGTTTTTGCACTCCAATATGTCTTTATGTTTTCATCCACAGCATAGTTAGGTGTGTAACCGCCTAAGGTTGATGAAACAACTACCGGCTTGTTGTAGTTGAGCAGCATCCAGCCGGTAAAGTTGCCACTGATATGATTTTCATTTTGGGTTTTGGGCAAATAAGTTGGATAATCACCATAGGCAGTGTTGCTGTATAAAATATCGTCTTTATCAAAGCCCGCAGGCCAGATGCCGATGCGCCTTTCAAAGTTGTTTTTTACATCAACAACGATGGTGCTCACATGCCACCAGTTGCCCATCTTATCCTGGTACGTTGCACCATGACCAGCGCCTCTTGCAAAGCCACCGGGCTTGTACGAAAATGGATTGTGGCTTTGATAAGTAAAAGGCCCAAGAGGTTTTTCGCTTACATAAACGCCATCGCCGTAGCCGCTAAACTCAGTACCTGGCGCACCGTATTGCAGGTAATATTTTCCGTTGTGTTTGTTCATCCACGCACCTTCTATAAAGGGCGGTAAAAAGGTGTTGTCGTTCGCTTCACCAAAGCGTTCCCAGCCATGAAGCGTATCGTTGAGATGAATGAGCGGAACATGCTCACCAATGGGTTGCAATGTTTTTCTATCTATCTCCCAGCCATAAATAGGATACACGTTGCTGCTGCCATGATAGAGATAAACGCGTCCGTCATCATCGGCAAACAAACCCGGATCCCAGGCACCGGCCTGAAAAGAATCTACCGCTTCTTTCCAGTCATCCACCTTTGGATTTTTACTCATCCACAGCGGAAAATCTTTTGTATAAGTAGAACCAATTACCAACAGCGTATCGCCCAAAACCAATGTAGCAGGCGCACACAGCTCGTCGTACACATGATGATACGGCTTTAAAAATTTGCGCGAAACAAAATGCCAGTTGAGCATGTTATCGCTCCACCAATATCCCCATTGGTTGGTACTGAACAAATAATAAGTGCCTTTGAAAAGGGTGATGGTTGGGTCGGCGGTAGCTCGATGTCGTCCCTGCTCACTAAAATCGGGAATGGGCGTATAACCGTAATCAATATTGACAGGATTGCAATAGGTAGTTTGCTGCGCATGAAGCGCGAAAAAAGTACTTTGCAATAAGATGAAGAGCAAATATCGCTTTGGCATAATGCAATCGTTTTTATAGCACGAAAATAAACAGATAATGAAAAGAGAATTGAATATAGAAGGTTTGGAAATGCCTTACTTTCAGAAAAATAATTCTGCTTTATCTTCACTATAAAACAAAAGCACAATGGCATTTTTATCGGTAAAAACAAAAATGCAATGAACATAAATAAGATAGAAATTTATGAATCGCCCATTGAGTTGAAAGAACCTTTTATCACTTCATTGGGTCCTGATACTCATGCCGAAAATATTGTGGTTGCTATTCATACCGATGAAGGCATTCAGGGCTGGGGCGAATGCAATCCTTACCTGCCGATATGCGGCGAAAACATGCAATCTGCTTTTGTGATGGCACCTTATATCGCCAGATTGTTACTCAATAAAAATCCGTTGCAGATAGAAGAACATCATGCCGTTTGGGATAAGGCAATTTATGCCAACAACAGTATCAAAAGTGCATTTGACATTGCTTTGTACGACATTGCTGCGCAACATGCAAACCTGCCTTTGTATCAATTTTTAGGAGGCAAGAAAGACAAAACATTGACAACCGATTATACCGTAAGCCTTGATGCCGTTGATAAAATGGTAAGCGATGCAAAGAAAATAGTTGATGCCGGTTTTACGGTGATAAAAGTAAAATTGGGCGAAACCAAAGAGAAAGACATAGAGCGCATAAAACGCATACGCGAAGCTATTGGCGATAACATTCCGTTGCGCATTGATGCCAACCAGAGCTGGAGCGTTGATGTTGCCATTGCCACTCTGCAAACTCTTGCACCATACAACATTCAGCATTGCGAGGAACCGATTAAACGATGGAATTATACGGAGTTGCCGCGTGTAAAAAGAGAAAGCCCAATTTCAATTATGGCAGATGAATGTTGCAGCGATCACCACGATGCAAAGCGTTTGATTGATCTAAACGCCTGTGATTCGTTCAACATCAAACTCGGCAAATCGGCAGGCATTTTTAAAGCGCAAAAAATTGCGAAAGGGGCAGAAGAAGCGGATAAAAAATTGCAGGTTGGCGGCTTTTTAGAATCGCGCCTTGGCTTTACTGCATCAGCTCATTTTGCATTAACCAGTCGCAACATTCTCTATTGCGATTTTGATACACCGATGATGTTTGTTGAAGACCCGGTTGTTGGCGGCATCTCGTATGGCAAAGGTGGTTTGGTAACGGTTCCTGATGTGCCGGGTTTGGGCGCATCGCTGGATGAAAATTATAGGAAGCGATTGAAGAAAGTGGTGGTTGAGTAGTGCAGATTCGTTTATAACGTTGACAGGGTTTGAAACCACGGGTGTTAAGATACGTTTGGTTTTGCGCGAAAACTAAGGTGTATTGAACCCATCGGGTTCGCGTGTTTGTAGAAGAATTACGATTAGGTGTTCCTTCCGGCTCCATCGGAGCCGCGTAGAGATAAGGCAAACACACAAAACACGTGGCTCCGATGGAGCCGAACGATGAATGTTATGGTTCATTTGCTACAAACACGGTTCCAACGGGGATTTTAACTCTTTCAAACACTTATGGTTTCAAACCCTGTCAACGTTTGTTTTTACACGATTTTTTATTTAAAGAAAATATACGCAATACAAATGGCAGCGATTACGCCAATCAAATCGGCTGCCATGCCCGCCCAGATGGCATAACGCACTTTCTTAATACCAACCGAACCAAAGTACAAAGCCAGAATATACAACGTTGTATCGGCACTACCTCTTAACACAGAGGCTGTTTTGCCAACAAAAGAATCGGGGCCGTATAATGGATTTTTAAAAATATCGAGCATCAATCCGCGGGCACCGCTGCCACTAAACGGAACCATAATAGAAACAGGAAGCGCAGGCACAAAGTCGGTGTTCATACCAGCTTTTGCAACGAGCCATGCAATGCCATTGGTAATGTAGCCGAGCGCGCCGCTATCTCTAAATACACGAATGCCAACGAGCATAGCCACGAGGTAAGGGATGATTTTCAATACCACATCAAAGCCGCCTTTCGCACCTTCGATGAAAGTATCAAAGACCGATACTTTTTTGTACATACCTCCGACGATGATAATTACAATCAAAAGAAACAAAATCAAATTACCGGATATATTGGTAAATGTATTTCTGTCGGCATCACTCAAATAATCTACAACAAAAAGAAGAGCAGCAATGATGAACGTGATGGAAAGTATCCATGCGGTTAAAACCCAATCCCAGCGCAGCTTTTGAGTAATACTTACAATGATAATCGCTGCTAATGTTGCAATTACGGTTCCGGCAACACAAGGAATAAAAACAGAGGTAGCGTCGTGCGAACCGGCTGCAATACGATAAGAAATCACAGACAAAGGAATAAGCGTTAAGCCACTGGTGTGCAAAACCAAAAACATAATTTGTGCATTGGTAGCAGTTTCTTTTTGGGGATTGAGGTCTTGCAAACTTTGCATTGCTTTTAAGCCAAACGGCGTGGCTGCATTGTCCAGACCAAGCATGTTGGCGCTGAAGTTCATCACCATCTCGCCCATTGCCGGATGATTGCTGGGTACTTCAGGAAAGAGGCGTTTTAAAAACGGGTTTAGCAAGCGGGCAAGCCAGCGAATGGCGCCCGCTTTTTCGGCAACATTCATCAATCCTAAAAAGAAAACCATTGTTCCGATAAGCGGCAGCGCAACATCGGTTACAGAAGTCTTTGCGCTGTCAAACAAACCTTCGGTAAGCGTTTTAAAAATGGTGGTATCACCAAGAAAAAGAGTTTTGTATAAAGCAATTAAGAACGCAATGAGAAAGAAGCCAATCCATACAACATTTAACGCCATAAGAGATGGTTTGTGTGGTGGCTAAAATTATACAATCTCCTCTAAACTTTCCTTTGTTGCATTGATGGTGTAATCTAAATCTTCTCTAGTTAATGCGTTATTCAAAAACCAGCTTTCATAAGCCGATGGCGGAAGATACACGCCGCGTTGAAGCATTGCATGAAAGTATTTCTTAAACAACTCAATATTGGCTGATGAAGCGGTTGCAAAATCAACCACTTCGTGCGCTGCAAAATGCACACTGATCATGGAGCCAAATTGATTAATGGTGAATGGTAAATCAGATGCAGACAACACTTGTTGTAAGCCATCTTTTAAATACAGGGTTTTTTCTTCTAGTTCAGAATAAATGTTCGGGTTTTCATTCAAAATTTTCAATGTTGTGAAACCTGCAATCATCGCTATGGGATTGCCGCTTAATGTGCCTGCCTGATATACATTTCCCAACGGAGCCACCACTTCCATAATGTGCTTTTTTCCACCAAAAGCGCCAACGGGCAAGCCACCGCCAATTACTTTTCCATACGTTATTAAATCGGCATCAATATTCAACACTTCCTGTGCGCCGCCTTTTGCCAATCGGAAGCCTGTCATTACTTCATCAAAAACAAAAATGATGTTGTGTGCATCGCAAAGGGCACGAATGCCTTCGAGGAAATGGGGCTTTGGTAAAATGCAACCCATGTTACCTGCAATTGGCTCAACAATGATGGCAGCAATATCGTTGCTATGCTCGGCTACCAAACGTTGTACGCCTTCTAAATCGTTATACGCACAGGTTAATGTATCGTTGCTTACACCAGCCGTGATTCCTGGAACGGTTTGAATGTTTAAGGTTGCTAAACCGCTGCCGGCTTTTACCAAAAACGAATCGGCATGCCCATGATAACAGCCTTCAAACTTGATGATTTTGTTTTTGCCGGTATATCCTCGTGCCACCCGAATGGCACTCATGCAGGCTTCGGTACCAGAGCTTGTCATGCGGATTAAATCAACATTTGGTACCATGCTTTTGATCAATTCAGCTACTTCAATTTCCAGTTCTGTGGGTGCGCCATAAGAGGTTGAATGAACTGCTTGTTCTGTGATGGCTTTTACCACTTCATCATGTGCATGACCCAATATCATCGGCCCCCACGAAGCGATGTAATCAATGTATTTGTTGCCATCCGCATCATACAAATAAGCGCCTTTGGCTTTGCTGATAAAGAGAGGTGTTCCGCCCACACTTTTAAAGGCTCGTACGGGAGAGTTCACGCCGCCGGGAATGGAAGATTGGGCACGTTGAAATAACTCTATACTTTTATTTATCTGCATACTACCAACAATCATTTTTGATTAGAAAACTCAATCACAAATCCAAAATCATAAAGCAACAATCAGCTTTGCTGCTTCTTTTGCAAAATAGGTTGCAATCAAATCAGCACCGGCACGCTTCATCGAAGTGAGCGTTTCAAGGATGGCTTTGTTTTCATCAATCCAACCCATCATGGCAGCCGCTTTTATCATGGCATATTCGCCACTAATATTGTAAGCACTTACCGGCACATGAACTGCATCTTTTACTTCGCGGATAATATCCAAATAACTCAACGCCGGTTTTACCATTACAATATCGGCCCCTTCTTCCACGTCCTGCAACGCTTCTTTTATGGCTTCTTTGCGGTTAGTATAATTCATTTGATAGGTTTTCTTATCACCAAAACCAGGTGCGCTGTCCAACGCATCTCTGAAAGGACCGTAAAAACAAGAAGCATACTTTGCGCTGTATGCCATAATGCCGGTTTTAGTAAGGCCGCTTTCTTCCAAACCTTTTCTGATAGCTCCAATTCTGCCATCCATCATATCGCTTGGCGCAACAAAATCGGCACCGGACTGCGCATGGCTGATGCTCATTTTTACAAGCGCTTCTACCGTTTCATCGTTTACAATTTCGCCCTCTTTAACAATACCGTCGTGTCCATAAGAAGAATAAGGATCAAGCGCAACATCAGTCATAACAACCATTTGCGGAACTGCATCTTTGATGGCTTTGACGCTGCGTTGCATGAGGCCGTTTTCATTCCAGGCTTCTTTGCCAGTATTGTCTTTCCATTCGTCTTTGCATTTGATAAATAACAAAACGCTTTTGATGCCAACGCTCCAAAGCTCTTTTACTTCTTTGGTAGTAAGGTCTAAAGAACGGCGGTAATAGTTGGGCATTGAAGGGATCTCATGTTCAAGGTTTTCACCTTCATCAATGAAAATAGGCGCGATAAAATCGTTAGGAGTTAAAGTTGTTTCTGCTACCAGACTTCTGATGGCGGGTGTGGCACGTAATATTCTACTTCGCTTTTGCAAATACATTTTGTATCAGTAATAAAGATGATAAAATAGATGGTTTGCAAAGCTATGATCGAAGAAACGAAATTGATGGTTGGATGAATGTTATTACGGTTTTATAACAAAAGAAAAGCTGTGGGCTATGAGCTTCAAGTTACGAGTGTAGGATTTAATATCTCGGATTTGTGATGGCTAAACGTCGTGCCTGTAAAAGATTGCTTACAATTCCTGCAAAAACAAAAACGCCCTTGCGGGCGTTTTAAAGCTATGTTTGGTTTTACATGAATTAATAAGACCAAAGATTTTGTTCGTAATCAAAGATTTTATCTTTTACCGCGTCTCCTGTGTACAAGCGGAACAATGGATCCTGAACATATTGTTTGATGAACTGATCGTAAGGATTGTCGAGCGTTGACTTCACGATGTAGCTGCTGAACATGCGGTTTTCAAACAGTTCTTCCCATGTCATTCGTGCACCAAAGTTTTTGGGGTTATATGCCATGTATTTTGCCAATACCGGACGCAGATCAGGATAGTAAATCCACCAGGTTGGATGTTCACTGTTGGGCAATGTTTCACCATTCGAAAGCTTTTGAGAAACGACCGGTGCAATGCCTAAAATGCGGGCATACATGCGGCTGGTCTTTTTATCAAAAATCCATTCTTCTTTAATGCGGAATAAATAAATCGAATCAGGGTCAATCACTTTTGGTCTTACTTCATAGCCAGTCACATTTCCATTCAGGTCATACTTGGCAGAAGTGTCAGAACCGCCACCAAATGCTTTCTCGGCATCTTCGGGCTGAATAGGTGTGGTAAAGCGATCGTCATCAGCACTGAAAGCAGTAACTGATCCATCCTTGATAGCCCTTAATAAAATTGAGATGAAACGCTGGCTGCCATTGTCTTCTACTGCAGCATAGCGGAATGGTAAATTTATCTTTTCGCGTGTATCAATTTCTCTCCACACACGCACACGATACGCAGCATCGTCTTCACGCAGATTTTCATAATCCAGTACGGCTTTATCTTTTACCAGATTTTGTTCAAACGGCGCATCGTTGCGAAGTGATGGACGTACACTATCCAACAACCCTCCGGAGGTTACTGGTACTGAAGTTATGGGCAAAGAAGTATCTCTTGTTGATGCACTGGCACTGGCTGTACCGTAATTGCTGTAATTGCTTCCGTTGTTTGCAGCTCCCCCTTTCTTCCTTTTTGTGGTATCAGTATCGGGCGTGTTGTAATTACCGTAATTGCTTTTGGTGCTACTACTGTTTCCGTAATTGCTATAATTGCTACCACCAGAACGCGTTTTTTTGGTTCGCTTGGTTTGTGCAAACACTGTATCGGTGGCTGCGGTAAGCAAGCCTAAAACCAAACACAGTTGTATCAATCTTTTTATTTGCATATATTCTTGCTTATGAGATTATCTCAAATTAAAAGTAATCGGCGGCAATGAACGGCTTCCTCCCGGACCTGAAACCCGAATGTTATCAATGGTTATGTTTGTTCTTGGGCGACATTTTTCAACCAGATCTCTGATTGAGTTAAATGTATTTCCTGATACAT
This sequence comes from Ilyomonas sp., assembly GCA_965277535.1. Classification (GTDB taxonomy): domain Bacteria; phylum Bacteroidota; class Bacteroidia; order Chitinophagales; family Chitinophagaceae; genus Ilyomonas. The sequence continues at coordinate 1,875,607 of OZ255825.1, forward strand.
CGCGATAAGCAAACCCTTCAGGTAAACCTGGGCCAGTTAAAGCAACCGTATAACTCGTAACCGTGAACTTCACACCTTCAAACACAAAATTTTCCAGTTCTGCACGAATACCCTGCTGCGCTTTAAATTCATTTACACCCATAATGCCTCCTTTGCTCGCACCAACCATAGCAATTGGATCGGGAACCGTTTTTACACGGAAAGGAAACTGTTGTGGTTTGCCTTCAATATTCAACGTAATGTTAGCAGTTCCTGGCTTGCCCGGACGAACAATGTAATGCCCGGGTTTATCTTTTGTAAACGTTCCGTTGTCCATGCCGAACGAAACTTTTTCATCACCCACATTACCGCCGCTAACAGAAACCGGATTGTCCAAACCTATATAAAGGACTTTTACTGCATCAGCACTTACACTGGCACCTGTTGGCGAACCTACTGTGTAAGGTATAGATACATCTCTATAATCCAGTGTACCATCTGGTTTATAAAACGTAATATGTACTTTTTTAGTGTATGAACCTGAACCGCCAACAGTAGTTTTATAAATAGCTGCACCCTCACTATTCAATGGTACATTTGTTCCATCAATATTTACTGTTGGTCTCGCAGCAGCACTAAAAGCGCCAACACCCGCTGTAATTTGAAGCTCCTGACCAGGCATCAAGTACTGTGAGCTTTGACCTGCAAACGCCTGGAATTGGTCATATACCACTTTTACAGAACCAATTTGATTATGGCAATATTCAACTACCTGCGATTCGCTGTTTTTTACATCGTTTTGAAACTTGCTTAAAATAGTCATGGCTGCAATGGTAGGCGTCATTCTAAAATAGGCTGCGCTCCATGTGTTATTGGAAGGGTTTTCAACCTTTGGCATCGAAACGTCTATGGGTAAAGAATGAGCAAATTCTTTTGCAATGGCAGGATCAATACCCAACAAATCATTTTTAAATTTTGTAAGCGCATTCTTCAATTTTTCACCTTCGCCTTCTTCATCCATTAAGCGTGTTGCTGCTTCAAGGCTGCCTTCATTGTATTTTCCAGTTGCAGGGTCAAGACCCGCTTCTTTTTTCAATCTCTCCTGAAGGTTGACAATATAAGTATTCATCTGGTCAGATACCTGCCTTGCTTTGTCTGCCTTTGGCGCCCAGATATTTGCTTTTTCTCTTGTTTTCGGGTCATTTTTTAAGTCATTCAAAGACGAAAACATCGTTTTGTTCTTATCTTCAATGGTATTGGTAGCGTTATTTAAACTATTGTTAACCGTTTTAAAAGCATTCAGGATTTCTGATGATACGTTCAGTGCCAGCAGGGCTGTAAGCACCAGGTACATCAGGTTAATCATCTTTTGTCGTGGCTCTTTAGGTAGTGCCATTGTAGTAGTACAATTTTGTCTTTAATAATGTGAGGAAACGGGAAATAGAATCGCTTTTGCACCCTCATTTTCCTGTTATGATAATGATTCTCTTTTTCGATTATTTCAATTGCATAGCTGTAAGCATACCGCCATACACCTGGTTCAATTTAGAAAGATTGGTAGCCAGCGTAGCAATTTGCTGCTGTGCACGTTTGGCATCGTCTGCGCTGGTTGTCATCGCTTCGGATGCCGCCGTTAACTTGCCATAGAATGAATTCAATGCCTTTAAATGGTTATTGCTTTGCTGCAATTCCAACTCATAAATGGTATTTAATGAAGACATGTTTTTGGTAAGAACCTGCACCTGGTCGTGGAAGCCTTTGGTGCTTTCAGATGCCGAGCTAAATGCGTTCATTGAATTGGCAAATTTTGAATAAGCATCTTTTACTGTTCCCAACGCAGCGGTGGCTTCGTTTGTTTTTGCCGTATAATCGCCGGTAGCTTTTACCACATCGCCAATTTCTCCCATCTTATCAACCGTAGTTCCTAACTTTTGAAAACCTGCGCTTAATTTAGAGAGATTAACAGGTGTAATGTCGGCATCTTTCAGCATTTTTTCCATACTCGAAAGGGCAGGATTGCCAGCCGGTTGCAGTTCTTTCGGAAGATGCACTTCCATGTCATCAACTGCCGGATAACGTAAATACAGAATGCCGTAAATCATAAACACAACGGCTTCGGTGCCCAAACCAAGAATGAGCATTTGATCGGCGCCAGTCCAGTGTTCAATTTTAAACAATGCGCCAATAATAACTACCGCCGCACCCAATGATACGACAATATCAACGATTCTACTTACTTTAGGAGGAATTGCAGCTGCCATTTTTCTCTCTTTTTTATTTTATTAGATTTTTTGAAGAAACAAGATGATGTACATAACTAACCAGCTAACCTTACTTAGTTTGATGGCGTTATTATAGATAATTGTGAATGAAAATTGATATAATCTGACTGACTATTTACTTTTTTAATTGTGCGGGTAGATCTATCACGCAACGGAAACCTAGATACGATGTTGCCGAATCCTGATATTCATACTGTCTTGAACTGGTTTGGAGATAATAAGCTACATCTTTCCAGCTTCCACCTCTGATTACTTTGCGTTTCATTAGGGGAGGATCGGTATCTTTAGCATTGTAACGAACTGTTGGGTTCATATCGTGTTGAAAGTTGTAAGAACCTTCATAATAATATGATTCTGTCCATTCTGATACGTTGCCTGCCATATTGTACAAACCAAAATCGTTAGGCCAGTAAGCATCAGCACGAACGGTGTAAAAGCCACCGTCTTCTGCATAATTGCCACGACCGGGTTTAAAATTGGCCAGCAAGCAACCTTTTTTGTTTCGTGTGTAATAGTTGCCCCAGGGATACATAGATTGAGAACGACCGCCACGGGCTGCGTATTCCCATTCGGCTTCAGTTGGCAGACGAAAATCGCTTTCATCCGCATATCTGTGCCTTTCCAGAAAACTATTCAGGTAATGTGTTCTCCAGTTACAAAATGCTTGTGCTTGTTTCCAGGTAACGCCCACCACCGGATAATTACCAAAAGAAGGATGTGAGAAATAACGTTTTGCCTGCGGGTCGTTATAAGAGTAAGAAAAATCTCTCATCCAAACCAGCGTATCGGGATATACTTTTTGTGCATATTTATAAATGAAGTCTTTGCGTGGACGGCCAATATTGGAACGCTTTACAGCTTCATCATAATCGTAGCCTTGTACACTATAAAGAATTTTATCAGGGTCTAATTCCATTTTGCCATAAATGCGGTTATCGGGAGCTAATACCAACCCTGATAACTTTTCCATAGTTCCTTTGTCGCCCCATTTAATGCCGGCAGCCTTTTTCCAATCAACTGCCGTATCACCGCTTGCACCACTTTTAAAATAGCCCAATTCTACGGCTGCAAGTGAATCTCTTGTCCAATATACAAACTGGCGATACTTATTGTTGGTAATTTCGGTTGCATCCATCCAAAAGCCTGCTATAGACACTTGTTTGTTACGCGAAGTGAAACTATAGTTAATGTCCTCATCACTGGGGCCCATGTGAAAGGTTCCCGGTGGAACATATACCATTCCTAATGGTTTCACCATGCTATTACGGCTGCTTGATGCAACACCTACAAGCTGGCCATTATCGGGTACCGAACTTTTTGATTTTGTTCCTCCTTTGCCGCAGCTAATAGCAGTAGCTGAAATGATGGCAATTGTTAAAAGCGTGATAAGTTGGGTCTTCATTTATTTTCTGTTTGAAACCTTAATTTGTCTAAATCCGATTTAATGGGCAATAATACAATTTAACGGCACATTACGAGTATATATTGCATTAAGATAATTTAATCGCACTATAAATTTTATTAAGCCAGAGTTGAACCGAATTGTGATTAGAAGATTTGTTGAAATATGAGTTTTGGTATAAGCAAAAATAGGGCGAAATTTATAAAAACAACATTTAGTATATAATTTCTTTCTCATTCACCGCGCTATTACCAAATTTTCACAAGTTATTTCAGCCACTGCAATGCTTCCTCTACTGTCTTAACAGGCTGTTGACAAACACTTTCCTGGCAAACATAAATCACGGTTTCGTTTTTTTGAAACCGGTTGTTTAATAACGCAAAACCTTCGTCGTTTGGTATGATTTCCGCAGCCTGAATTATTTTATTAGCAACAAAATTTTGTCCTAATTCTTTCAAACGGCTCCTTGCGTCTTTTCCGGTAATAACAATTTCATTCAAGCCTTTCATCATTTCCGTGTAAGCCATTGCCCACACGCCAAAAGAGGTTGGATATTTTACAACAGCTTCTGTTATTTGACTCAGCATTTCTTCCGTTCTTTTCTTCCATTCCGGTATGTTGAACATTAAAGAAAGATAATGCAGAGCCCTTGCCAGCACTGCGTTTGCCGATGGTGTAGCACCATCATACAATTCCGTTTTCTTTACGACCACATCAGTTTGATAATCGGGTGTAAAATAAAACAACGGCGACTCATTTTGAGAGAAATGAGCCAGTACATATTCTAACGTTTCTTTTGCTTTGATAAGATAATCGCCATTGCCCGTAACTTCCTGTAAATTGATGTAAGCTTCAATCAGATAAGCATAATCGTCCAAAAAAGCTGAATGGCTGGAAACACCATTTTTCCAGCTATGTTGCCACGTTTGGTTTTGCCTTAATTTCTCTTCAAGGAAACCAATATTTTCTTCAGCCATCTTTAAAAAATCTTCATTTCCCAAGGCAGCAAACGCTTTGCAGCAAGCGGTTATCAGCAAAGCATTCCAGCCTAAAATAATTTTATCATCCAACTGTGGGCGAACTCTTTGTTCACGTACTGCTATCAGCTTTTCCTTGCAGGCAGCTATTTTGCTTTTGGTTGATAAATCATGCAAAACCAAATCCCAATTTTTGTTGTGCGACAGCCATAAAATATTGGTGTGCGCCCAATTGCCTTCTTCGCTCACATCGAAAATCGGGCAAAACCAAACGCTGTCTTCGCCTAAAACATCGTCAATTTCCTTTTTACTCCAGGTATAAAATTTTCCTTCCACGCCTTCGCTATCAGCATCCAAAGCGCTGTAAAAACCGCCTTCCGGCGAAGTCATTTCGCGCTTTAAAAATTGCAGTGTTTCAGTAATGGTTTTAGCATACAATTCCTTCTTCGTAAGTTGGTATGCTTCGCTCAAAACGGTTACCAGTAAAGCATTGTCGTACAGCATTTTTTCAAAGTGAGGCGCAAGCCATTTTTCATCAGTGCTGTATCGCGCAAAGCCGCCTCCGAGTTGGTCGTAGATGCCGCCGCCAATCATTTTATCAAGGCTCAACAAAGCTTGTTGTATAGAAGATTCATTGCCGGTAAAATAGTAATGCCGCAGCAGGTTTTGTATGGAAAACGTTTGCGGAAACTTAGGCGCTCTGCCAAAGCCGCCCCATTCGGTATCAGCGGCTTTTAAAATATTTTGATTGATGAGATGAAGATTTTCTTCTTTAAAAACATCATCTTCAGTTTGTTTTTGCACAAATTGATTGGCTGATGATAAATGGTGCAACAAGTTATCAGCCTGCGCTTCTACTTCATTTCGCTTTTGGGTGAACATTTCGTGAATGGCAGCAAGCAATTCCGTCCAGCTCATGCGGTTAAAAGCACGCACCGGCGGGTAATAAGTGCCCCCATAAAAAGGTCTGCCATCGGGCAGCAAAAACACATTTAACGGCCAGCCTCCGCCACCACTGATTGCCTGCACAGCATCCATATAAATGTGGTCCAAATCGGGGCGTTCTTCCCTGTCAATCTTTATATTGATGAAATGCTCATTCATCAGCGCGGCGGTGCTTTCGTTTTCGAAGCTTTCCCGCTCCATCACATGACACCAATGACAGGCAGCGTAGCCAATGCTTACGAGTATGGGCTTGTTTTCTTCTTTCGCTTTTTGTAAAGCTTCTTCGCCCCACGCGTACCAATTTACAGGGTTGTGCGCATGTTGCAACAGATAAACGCTGGTTTCGTGAACCAGATGGTTGGTATGCTTATGTTCGGTCACTTTGATTTTTGAATTGAAAAGAAAACAGCAAATAGAGAACCAGAGAAGAAGTTGGAAAATTGCGGGAGTCGGAAAGTTTGTGAGATCGTAAGAAAGATAAGAAGCTTATAAAAGCTGGTTTTCAAATTCGGAGGAATTTTTGTTTTGCGGACTTCCCGTCTTTCTAATTTATTTCTTTTTAGCTTCGGCAATCGTTGTCGCTAAATATTTATCCAAAGCTGCCACCATGCTGGGAGCCTGCGGTGAGGGAACTTTAATGTCGGCAGTAAAACCGGCGTCTTCAATCGCTTTTAATGTATTGCTGCCAAAAGTGCTGATGAGCAATCCGTTTTGCTGAAATTGAGGAAAATTGTCAAATAAACTTTTTACGCCGCTGGGCGTAAAAAAACAAATTACATTGTACTCGTCCTGCTCCATTACGCTTTTAATGTCGTTGCTGATGGTGCGGTACATAAATGCCAGTTGAAACTCGCAATTGTTTTTTTTCAGCCAGTTTACAATATCGTTGTCCTGCTGGTTTTCGCTGCATACATACAAAAAACGTTCGTTCTCTTTGTGTTTGTTAATCACATCAAACAGGGACTTGTTAGTACCATCGGCGCCATAAAACACTTTGCGCTTTCTATACAAAATAAATTTCTGCAAATACAAAGCTACTGCTTCGGTAATGCAGAAATATTTGGTTTCCTGGCTGATGGTAACTTTCATTTCTTCGCACATGCGGAAGAAATGATCAATGGCATTGCGGCTGGTGAAAATAACGGCGGTAAATGAGGAAATGTCAACCTTTTGTTTTCTGAATTCGCGTGCAGGAATGCCTTCCAGCCGGATAAACGGGTGAAAAATAAGCTCTACATTGTATTTGCGGGATAAATCGAAATAAGGCGATTTATCACTTTCCGGTTTGGGCTGGGTTATTAAAATTCGCTTGCCGTTTTTCTTACTGGCAGCATTGCTTTTTACCCCGTTTTTTACCATGCGACGCCTTTCAGAAAATTTAATTGTAAAAACTTAGAGCTCTTTGGTTATCAATAACACCTTATAAGTAATTAATAAGGGCAGTATTTCAACAGCGCAAAGGTATAAAAAAAAGTGTACAGGATTTATTTTCAGCTTTTTTCCTACCGTGCTTACCGAAACGATATAACGATACAATAACAGCAACACTACCAATACAACAGCAATGGTGCTGACAATTGTAAAATCGGCACCGGATGAGTAAGTTAGGATTAAAAGCAGGGGAAGAAAAAACAAACCCGCTACTTTATTCACCAAAAAAACAATAAACCGATAGCCTTTAGCAGCTTCTGTAACAGAGAATGACCAGCCGAAAAAGGAAATAAATAACCACTTTACAACATAAATGGCAGTTAAGGCAGCGCAGGAATACAGCCAAAGCAGCGGAAAAGAAAACCGTTGTAAAATATCATCGCCTTTTACAAATGATGCCAATAGCAAACCACCCGAAAACACAAACAACAGGTTCATCAACAAGGATGGCAACGCTTCCTGCGCAATGTTTTCTTTGGATTGCCGCTGCGCCGATTGAAAGAAAACACCAAAAACGGCAGTGAAATATTTGGGATATAAGGCACGAATGATTCCTGCAAATAACAGCAAACCGGCTAAAATGTAAAACTGCTCATCCTCATGTGCCGGTTGGCGAACTGCGTTGATGGCATATACTGATTGTTTGTTTTTAGGGTAATTTTTATTGATGAAAAACTTTTGAAAAGCGGTATCCTGCTGCCAGGTTAAGGGCTTTATTTTTGAGCCTGATGAAAGAGAATCGTGTTTTTGTGTGGATGCTGAAATAGTTGCCCGCAACGAATCGCGGCGTAGCGAATCGGTTTGCGCACGAAGTGAAGCCGTTACTAAAAAAATAGACAAAACCAAAAACGTTGTTCGCATAAGATGGCTGCAAAACTATCGTAACAATTCTCCTTTTTATAAAAGCAAACAAAAAACTTTTTGCGTTTGCAAAACCCATTTTTTATTTGTTCAATTTTCCAAGCCTGTTATAAATGGGATTGAAGATGGTAACGTAAATCCAGCAAATGAAAAAGCCAAGTACGGCAAATATTACATCTAAAATCTTCTTCCAAACATAACCTTTGTAATCAACAATGTTTGCCAATAGTTTTGAAAACAACCCAAGAACAAAAACACCCAGCACCCACACCAAATGTTTTACAGAAAGAACATAAACATCGTTGCCCCAATTGTTGTAAATATAAAAACCAAACGCTGCCAGCAGCAATAAAATAAGCAAAACCAAAAATGCTTTCACGCCTTTACTTACATACCAAAGTTTAAACAGAAGATTTTTTCCCGCTTTCAGCAAGCCGTCAATGGTGGTAGCTTCTTTGGGGCTGGTTACATACGGCTTGATGCCCAAAAACTTCCAGCCGGTTTCGGTATGTGCATTTTCCTCCATATTCAAATTTGGGTGAAAACAAAGCTTGGTTTGGCTCCAGCCGCTATACATTAAGGCATACGCTTCTGTGTCGTTAAATGAATCCAAATCCGTTCGAATTTCGGACAACCGCAATTGCACACTGCGCAGTAATCCATATTGGGTTAAATCGGTTTTGTCATCGGAGTTCAAATCATAAATGGTGCGTGGCGGGTCGGTGCAATACAACCAACTGATTGGTTCTTGCTGCAACCCGTTTTTTAAATGCAGAGTTAATAAAGTATTGATTTGCGTGGTGGCTTCCCGTTCCATCACGTCTTTAAACTGCAACTCGCGAAGCCGCTCCTGCAAAATGTTATCGGCACGAAAAAACAGGGCCGCTTCATTATTGATAGCTGCATCGCTGGTGGGCAACTGACCGCTGGCATCGCTGATAATCATGTTCACGCATTCATTTTCCAAAAGGGATCGAATGCCCTGGTTGTCGTTCAGTCCACCATCAATCAATTGCAAATCAATGCCGGGATACAAATCAAACATCGGCATCGGGTGAAACATCACCGGCACGCACGACGAAGCGCCAACTGCATAGCCCAATCGAAATTGTTTGTAGCGGTCGGGCGCATCTTCGTAATACATTCTCCGCAAACGTGGCTTTACATCAATGTTAGGCTCAATGCTGCCCGGCGGCTCGCCCATGTACGACGCGGTAAACTGCCAGTTGTGCCCCGTGTTTACGCTGGTAGCGTTTAAAATCAGTTGTGGGATTTTGTTTTTGCGAAGCCAGTTATCAGTGTTAAACGAAAACTGTTCGCCCCGCTTTAATTTTGGATTGATGAACAAATCCGACATGAAAATTTTTCCGCTATTTCTTTTTAATAAATCGCTGTATTTGCCGTCCTCAGTAAAGCTGTTTTTGTTTTTGAAGATATTTTGAAACAGGTATTTTTCATACAACTCGCCCAGCCGGTGCGTACGTGAGTAATACCGTGAAAAAATGATTTTAAAGTTCAAAAACAAATTGCCAAAAATGCGCATCCGCAAATTCTTTTGAACACCTTGCAGAAAGTCGGTTTCTATTTCTTTTACAAGGTTGATGTAATCTTCCTTTGTAATCTCGTTATCTTCTTTGTTTTCGAACAATAATTTGATTTTGAGGTAATAATACGCACCAATAATGGAGCCGCCCGATACGCACGACAGCACTTCGATATTCTTTAATTGATCTTCTTCTGCCAGTGCTGCCAGCACGCCCACATGAAACAGAGAGGCACGAAAACCACCGCCCGAAAGGGCCAATCCCCATTTGCTGTTTTTGCGTTCGGCATCGTTGTTAGCGTTGGTTGCTTCGCTGCCATCACTTTGTTTAAACAGGCGCAAACAGTCATTGATTTTTATATCATTTATAAAAGCAACAAACGGTTCCAATCCAATAATGTTTAAGTAGTCAACGTCGGCACTATCAGTGCCTTCTTTGCACTCACGGGCTTGTTGTTCTTTCTTAAAATCGTTGTACCATTTTTTACGAAGAAGTTGCAGATAAGCAATGGAAAGCAATTGTTGGTTAAAGGTTCTTATCTCCTAGGGTTGCGCTGTTTTATCGGAAAGAAATTGTTGAATAAAAAACTTTGCCTGTTCGTATAAACCCAATCCAAAGCAGGCTTCTGCCACCGTTGCGGCCGCCCATTTGTTGGCCACTTTTGGATACGATGTTTTTGTTTCGCCAACAAACCAACGGGCAATGCGCTTCTTCAAATAATACAACCAATCTTGTTTATCCAAACCAATAAAGTAAGTCAAAATGAAGGTTCGTGCAGCAGCCGCTTCTTCCAAATCTTCTCTCATTTTTGCTGTGAAACCAGTGTCTGTTCCCCATTCTTCCAGCTTATCGGTTGCCATTAATTCGCAGATGTAAGCATAGTTAATAGCGGTAAAACCACTATCGTTTCTTACATCATTTTCATCTTCCTTTCTTTCGTTTAAAAAAGCCCGCCAATGAAAATAGCCTTGCTTATAGTAAAAACGCGATAACACAAGGTTTTTGAATTGATGATCGTATTGCCATTTGCGTTTGTAAACTGCGCCGGCAAGCCCCAATGTTTCGCAGTTGGTGGTTCTATCTAAATCAAGATGTGCATGAAGTTGTTGTAAAGCTTTTTCAAATTTGAAGGAAGAAGGTAGAGAAGTGTCTTTATAAATGTACTTGGCAAGGGTTTGATAATCTTTTACGGTGATGCTCCGTTTCTGTTCTTCATCTTCTTTCATCTTACGCAGTAAAATTTCGGTTGCATAAGCAAATTGGTCGTTCACTTCCAATTCTTTCAAGAGCTTTTTCAGATCGGTGCTTTCCATGTATTCACCGCGAAGCACGTCCCTTGCTTTATTAATTAGAGCCAGCTTTTGAGCAACCGTATAGGAAGAATGTGAGGGCATAAGAAATGGTTTATGAGGTGAAAAATTAAGGTTTGTTTTTGTACATAATTATGAATTTATAAAGAAGATTCTAAGGTAGAACATTGGAAACGTTTTCTCCATCTCACTTCCTTCTTTATTAAAATTATTAGCTAAATACGGCAAAACCAAACCTGTATTTCTTTTCCAAAGAGACTATTATGTTTCATTGTGGGAACATAGATAAAAAATATATAATCACATTTGCTTGAAAATCAGAATTTTTTTCAATGGCATCATATTTCATTGTTGTAGGCACGCTGTAAGATATTCTGCTACGAAAGTTTCAGTTCTTTAAAAATCCAAAAGTATTCAATATCAAAGCAGCCAAAATTCAATAGTCAATTAAAATCCATTATTATGAAAAGAATTGCATTCATTCTTTTAGCTCTCACAACACTCACTGCACAATTAGTAAAGGCTCAAACTTGCCCAACAACTGCTACTTACACCAATCCCAATCAGTCGGGACCGTTTGATTTGACGTCAGGTAAAACAATCCTTTTAAACGATGGTAAATCCCACCAAATTACCATTCAAAACGATTTTTCATCCACTTCGTCTATTTGCGTTCTGAATGGTTCTACCCTTTCCCTCACTTTTCAAAATGTAAACAGCATGGGAAAAGGAGGTTTTATAAATGTAGATAATAATGCTACTCTTACCATTAACAGCAGCATTAATAATTTCCCGCTTACTATTAATAACAGTGGCACTACAACACAGCTTGGCAGCATTACTTATGCTGATGGTGCTACCATTATCAATTCCGGCACTTATAGCATTCCTACATCTGTTACTTTAAACAGTGGCACGGTAACATTTACCAACAGTGGTACGCTTAACATAAGCGGTTCATTAAATTATAATAACGGCACTTTCACTATGACGAATGCGGCTAATAGTAACGTTTCTATCAGTGGCAATCTTTTATTATCTAACACAACCATAAAGAATCTGGGTAACTTTAATGTTAGCGGAGATGTTACGTTACAAAGCTCATCTGTAATTACCAACAATAGTTATATGACTTTGAGTGGTGCCCTTGCTTTTAGCGGTGCTACCTTCACCAATAACGGTGTTATTTATAGTTCCGGATCTACTACCATCAATACGGGCAGCACGTTTAATAACAATTGTACAATAAAAAGCTCAGGTAGCTTTAGTACCAATGGCACAGTAAGCAATAATGGTAATCTTATCTTAGCTTCTTCGTTTACCAACCAGGGTGCATTTACCAACGGAACAAATGGCTGGGTTCAGGGATTGGGTGATTTTAGCAATAATGGCACCATTACAGGCAGCGGTAATTTTTATTTTGTAGGAACTACTACTAACCAGGGACCTTTTAACGGAACCAGTTCTACAAGCTCAATCAATTTTTATGATGCTACATTGAACAATGGAAAGAAAAATTATTTTGATAATCAAAATACAAACCCAACCAATACTACTAAGAACGCAATTTCACCAAATAATGCAACTTCATTTACGTCCTGTGCTGACCTGTCTGCTCCGGTAATTACTGCACAGCCTTCTACACAAATGCTTTGCAGTTCTTCAACTACAGAAGCTATGTTTAGTGTTACAGCTACCAGCAACAACACGCCTACTTACCAGTGGTATAAGAACGGTACTGCTATTTCGGGTGCTACTAACATTACTTATTCTGCCACGGGTCTTACCTTCGCTGATACGTCTAATATTTATTATGTAGCTGTTACCAATACGGCTGGCATTACGTACAGCAACAAAGTATATGTAAAGTATGTTATTCTTACCCAGCCCTCAAACTTAGATATAGCTGTAGGTTCAACAGCCACGTTCACTGTTAGCACAGCATGGGCAACGGGTTACCAGTGGCAGAAAAATTCTGCTAACATTAGTGGTGCTACTTCAACTATTTACGCAAAAACAAACGTTGCTCTTGCAGATGCAGGAAGTTACGCAGCAGTTGTTACTTATAGTGGAGGAACCTGTACAAGCAATTCAGCTAATCTTGTTGTAGAAAATTTACCTACAATTACAACACAACCGCAAAAACAAATGCTCTGCAGCAACGCTATTACTTCTGCAACATTTAGTGTTGCCGCTACCAGCACTTCTACAATAAATTATCAATGGTATAAAAACGGAACAGCAATTTCTGATGCAAAATCTTCTTCTTACACGGCTACAGGATTGAGTTATACTGATACAACAAGTCTTTTTTATGTTGTGTTAACCAACAATGTAGGCTCTACTACCAGTAATAATGCTTCTATAAAATATGTTATTGTTTCTCAACCGACTCCTTTAACTCAATACTTAGCAACTGGTTCGAGTGCTTCTTTCACCATTAAAACTTCCGGAGCAACATCTTACCAATGGCAATTAGCTAATTCAAATATTACTGGCGCTACTTCAGTTATTTATACAAAAACAAACATTGCTTTAACGGATGCCGGCTCTTATACGGCTATAGTTGGCTATGATGGAGGTACTTGTACCAGCAACGCTGCTACGCTTACTGTTGAGAATCTGCCCGTCATTACCACACCACCAGCGTCTCAGGTATTTTGTACTTCAGCTACTACAGCGGCTACCTTTAGCGTTACAGCGGCTAAAAGTGTTTCTAACCTCACTTACCAGTGGTATAAGAATAGTGTTATTATAAATGGCGCTACTACTAACAGTTTAAATCTAAACAATCTAACTTTCGCTGATACTTCCAGCACTTATTATGTAGTATTAACTAACGGTGTTGGTTCAATAAACAGCAGCAAAGTATTTGTAAAATATGTGATTCTTAACCAACCCACCAACTTAAATTTGGGTGTAGGTTCCACTGCGTCCTTTAGTGTTGTTGCATCAGGAGTAAGCGGTTACCAATGGCAGAAAGCAAACGCTAACATTAGCGGAGCTACTTCAACTATTTACACAAAAACAAACATTGCTCTTACTGATGCCGGAAGCTATGCCGCAGTGGTTTCTTACTCAGGTGGAACCTGCACAAGCAACGCTGCCATCTTAACTGTTCAAAGTCTGCCTTCAATTACTTCACAACCAGTACAACAAGTATTGTGTAGCAGTTCAATAACCACAGCTACATTCAGCGTTTCAGTGGACCAGGGTATTTCTGGCTTCACTTACCAATGGTATAAGAATGGTACGGCTGTAGCAGGTGCAACTTCTTCTTCTTATTCTCCAACAGGTTTAACAATGGCTGATACTGCTAATACGTACTACGTAGCTGTTACCAACAGCATTGGTACTGTTAAGAGCAACAGCGTAAATCTCAAATATCTTATTACAGCACAGCCTTTTTCGCAGGTAGTAGCGACGGGCAACAGTGTTAGTTTTTCTGTTGGAGTGAGTGGCGTTGCCTCTTACCAGTGGCAGAAGAAGGGAGTGAGCATCACAGGTGCCACCAGCAGCACTTACACTCTTCCGGTAGTTAACTACTCCGATGCAGGCAACTACACGGCTCTTGTTTCTTATAGTGGTGCTGCCACTGCCTGCGCCAGCAATGCTGCTGTACTGCAACCTTCCATCGTCTTGTATTCCAAAGCATCCGGCAACCTCAATCTTCCTTCTACCTGGGGCGTAGCTACCGATGGCTCAGGCTCTTCTCCCCTTGATTTCACCCGCAATGAACATACTTTTATCCTTTCTAACCGCTCTTCTCTTTCTACCGGCGGTTCTGTTACCATCGCAGGAACAGTGGATGTAGCAGGTGGTAAGCTTATCCTTACTCCGGGCACAACATTAAGTGCCGGACGCATTATCCGCTCTCTGTCAACAGGTACGATTGCAGGTTCTTCCTCTTCCAATCTATCTTTAACCGGCATCAGCATAGTTGGTTACAGCAGCTCTTCTGACCTTTATTTTGATCCCATTAACGATACCCTTCATAACTTAACCATAGCAACGATAGCCGCTCACACCGTAACCCTTCACACTGCCCTTGCCATTACAGCGGGCACAACACCCGGCAGTGTGCAGGTAAATGGGGGCGGTACTCTTAACACCTCTGATTCTTTGGTTCTGAAAAGCGACATCAATGGCACTGCCTCTATAGCTTCTTCCGCAGGTATGATTACAGGTAAGGTAACCATTGAAAAGTTCATTCATGCCCGCCGTGCCTGGCGCCTGATGAGTGCTCCCATCACCAGTGTCAACGCACCCTCTATCAATGCAGCCTGGCAGGAAGGAGCCACAAGCTCTACCGATAATCCGCATCCCGGCTTTGGGACTCATATTACCTACGGTGCCCTGTCTGATGGCTTTGACCAGAACCCGCAAAAGACTTTTAGCATGAAGGTCTATAACAGCACTACTTCTTCATGGGTAGGTGTGCCCGCTACCAAAACCACTGTCATCACCTCTTACCCCGCTTACTTTATCTTTATCCGTGGCAACCGTTCATATAACATTCTCACCACTACCGGCTATACAACTCCCATGACAACCGTTCTCAGGGCTACGGGCAATGTAAACCAGGGCAACATCGCTGCTAAAACAGTAGCGGCTACGGGTCTTACCCTCGTGGCAAACCCTTATGCCAGCCCTGTTAACTTTACAAAAATTGTTAGTGCCGGCAGCAACATCAAAGCCCGCTACCGGGTGTGGGATCCTACCCTGGCAGGCACTTATGGTGTAGGCGCATGGGTAACGGTGGACGGCTCTACGGGCACTTACAAAGCCATTCCTCCTTCCTCTTATGTAGCAGGTGCTTTGGAAGCAGGACAAGGCTTTTTTGTAGAAAGCAGCGATGGCAAAACAGCAGGCTCTCTCTTCTTTACAGAGGCAGTGAAAGACGCTACCCTCTCTACTACCTCGGCTGACAGAATGGGCGGTGCTACAACTGATACTTCCTTGGAAGTAAATCTGAAGCTTTTCAATGCTGACACGACTACTGCCATTGCTGATGGTGTATTGTTCCACTTTGGCTCTGCGTACAACGATTCAGTTGACAACAACGATGCTGGTAAGTTGGGCAATACAGGTGAAAACCTGGCTATCAAAGAAGGCAATTCCCTTCTTACCATTGACGAACGCACAATGCCAAAAAAGGGCGACTCTCTTTACTTAAGCTTTACCAATGCTCCATCGGCTTCTTATCAGTTTGAGATCGTGCCTTCTTCTCTTAACAACCAGTCGTTTGCCCTCTACGACCGATATTTGAAAACCCTGTCTCCTCTTTCTTCTTCGGATACTACCCGAATTACCTTCAGCGTCAACACTTCGGTAGCCGCTTCGAAGGCCGCTGATCGCTTTGTGCTTGTAGTGATGAGTTCAAAAATAACGAACACAGTACTGCCGGTTGTTTTTACAGGAATAAAAGCGGCAGCAAAAGAAAAAACAATTGAGGTACAGTGGACGGTGGCAAATGAGAGTGGTATTCTGTATTATGAAGTACAGAAATCAGCCGATGGCAGAAGCTTTACTGCTGCGGGCAATGTGTTGGTAAATGGCGCTTCTCTTTACTCTTTCAGCGATGCTTCGCCGGTAGCTGGTGCCAACTACTACCGCATCAAAAGTGTGAGCAAAAACGGAGCGGTTCTTTACTCAGCCGTGGCTGCAGCGCAATGGCAGGCGGCAGGAGACGCGGGCAGTTCTGCTGCTTCATCGGTAAGCGTCTATCCCAACCCGTTAAAGGGCACTTCGTTCACGCTTACCCTTTCTAACATGGCAGCAGGCTCTTACGAACTATCAGTTATGGATGGCAGCGGTAAGGCAGCCTTCAGCAAAACCATCTCTCATAACGGTGGCTCGGCTTCGCAAACCATAACGCTTAACCACGCCCTTGCAGCCGGTATCTACTATATTAAAATAACTTCACCAACTGCAACCGCAAACATGGTAAAAGTAATAGCCCTCTAATCATATTCTTACAGCTATATTCATCCCTTAACCCTAAGAAAAGAGACCTCCTAAAAAAGGTCTCTTTTTGTTTTTGCTTCTATTTGAAAAGTATCTTTACGCTATGCAACCTCAGTTTGTTTCCTTATTTACTTTTATTGATGCGATGGTTCCGCTTACCAGCGAAGCCTGGAATGATATACAGCATCGCATTGTTCATCATATTTATGCCAGGCGTGAAACAATGGTAAAGGAAGGCAAAATATGCAGGCACCTGGCTTATGTTATAAAGGGTTCTTTCCGGTATTTTAAAATGATTGATGGTGTTGAAGTAACCACTTATTTTTCATTTGAAAACAATTGGATAAGCGATTATACGAGCTTTCTTACCAGCAAGCCAGGCAATGTTACCATTGAAGCAATGGAAGATTCGGAAGTGTTGGTATTGAGTTATGCTGATATGCAATACCTGTACAACCACCATCCTGTGTGGGAACGATTTGGCAGATTGATGGCAGAATATCTAACTACTTGTCTGGATGAACGAATGTATAGCCTTCTTTTAAAAACGCCCGAAGAAAGATACCTGAAAGCCCTCCGTGATAACAGCTTTTATTTTGACAGAGTTCCGCAGCATTACATTGCTTCATATTTGGGCGTTGCACCCGAGTCGTTAAGCCGCATTCGCCGCCGCATCATGCAGAAACGTATTTCTTAACCAACGTCAACGTTTTACTTTATTGGTTGCAGATAGCTTTGTGCTATAAAAACAAACATTATGGCACTGCATACCATTCTTGGTGCTAACGGCACCATCGCTACGGAACTGGTTCCGATACTGCAACAAAACAATCAGCAAATCCGGCTCGTTTCACGCAATCCAAAACCGGCTGCCAATGCGCAAACAGTAACAGCCGATTTGCTAAACAAAGAGGAAGTGGCGAAAGCCGTTGCGGGTTCAGACATGGTGTATTTGTTAGCAGGCATTCAATACAATCATAAAATATGGCAAAAGGAATGGCCCCTTATTATGCGCAATGTTATTGACGCTTGCAAGGCTGCTAATGCGCCACTTATTTTCTTTGATAGTGTGTACCCGTATGGCATCCCCGAAGGGAATATAATTAATGAAAACACACCATTTGCACCGCGCAGCAAAAAAGGAAAGATTCGCACACAGATTGATGAAATGTTATTGAATGAAATGAAAAGCGGAGGCTTAAAAGCCATCATTGCAAGAGCGGCCGATTTTTACGGACCGCGCGTTACCGATAAAAGCGCGCCCGGCATTCTTGTGTTTAGCCGGATGAAGAAAAAGCAAACGCCGCAATGGTTTGTCAATCCCAATGTTCCGCGTTCCTTTACTTATACGCCCGATGCAGCAAAAGCAATTTATATTTTATCGCAACATCCTGAAGCGTTTAATAAAACCTGGATTTTGCCCTCCGCAATGCCCGCTTTAACAGGCAAACAGTTTATTGCTTTGGCAGCAAACTTTATGGATGGAAAAACAAAGCCGCAAGTATTACCTAAATGGCTGATTGGAATGATTGGCTGGTTTAGCCCTGCTATGCGTGAAGTGCATGAAATGCTTTACCAGGACGAATTTGGTTATGTGCTGGATTCTTACCTTTTTGAAAAGACGTTTGGGTTTGTGCCTACTTCTTATGAAGAAGGAATAAAAGCAACGGCAGAATGGTATGCGGCAAATTAACGGCAAAAACAAACCTGCTTCCTCTTCGTAAATCTTTATCGTGCCGCATTGTTATCCGGTGTATTTTTATTCATCATAAATTGTATTTATCAACCACAATTATTATGGATAGCAACGAGATAAGGGAATTGTTTGAAGCCACCAACGAACAACTAAAAAAGCTGAACAACATTGTAGCGACAACCATTGAGGAAGAAGACCTGATTGTAAATAATTTAAAAAATCCACCGCAGGAATTTTTATCGCACGGACAGCGCATATCCGACAAGGTTGCGCGCTTTGGCGGTAGCTGGAAATTTATTATTTCTTTCGGCGTTGTTCTTTTTTTATGGATACTCTTTAATACGCTCATGATAGTTAAGTTCCGGTTCGATCCCTATCCTTTTATTTTGCTCAATTTAATTTTATCGTGCATTGCCGCTTTGCAGGCGCCCATTATTATGATGAGCCAAAACCGGCAGGAAGAAAAAGACCGGATGCGTGGTGAAAATGATTACCTGATAGATTTAAAATCGGAATTGCAGGTAAGAGGTTTGCATAAAAAAATGGATTTGCTGTTGCAGGAACAATTGAAAACATTGTACATCATTCAGGAAAAACAAATATTAATGATGAATGACCTGCACACTAAGGTAGATCAATTGTGCGCAGTTGCGCCGGATAAACATTCATAATGATTTATGGTTTGAATAATGAGCGAAACAAACAAAACGATTGACCACTTTTTAGAAGGAAAAACAGCACATACGCAAGAGTTGTTTTCTTTTTTTATTGATGAATATAAAAAGATAGGAACAACAACTGTTCATCCAGCCAAAACCATGATTGGCATTGCCAACAATACCAAACGCATTGCATGGATTACACAATTGGGCAAAAATTTTATTCACGTTGTATTTCCGTTTACAAAGCCTTATCCCGATAATCTTTGTTTTACCAAAATAGCGCAGGTACCCGGCGATGCAAAGCAGTTCAACCATCATTTTCGCATGTATCTGAAAGAAGATATAAACGATGAAGTAAAAAGCTTTATGAAGCTGGCTTTCAACAACGAAATGGTGTAGTTTGTTTTTGCCTCTTTTTTAAAGTAAGCTACTTACAATAATTGCTGAAAACCTTTACTGGTGCAGCTTCCAGCCATCATAAATCATAAATCATTATTATTTAATTGCACGAATCATCTCTCTTTTACCCGGCGGTCCGGGTAGCTTTTCTACTATAAAACCAACACTTTGCAAAGTACGTTTCACTGTTCCCTTGCAGCAATAGGTTACCAAAACGCCACCCCGAAGCAAGGAATTGTAAAGCTTTTGAAATACTTCGGCCTCCCACAATTCGTGTTGTGCGTTGGGCGCAAAAGCATCGAAATAAATCAAATGAAAATCTTGGTTGAAAAATAGATTTGGTAACGATGTATTTTGCTTGTGAAAAGTAAACTGCGGCGTTATCATTACATCTTCATGCCAGTTGCAAGAATGCAGCAAAAACAAAGATGGCGCAAGCGTATCATCGCCTAATTGGTCGCCATAGTTCAATCCCTTTATTTCTTCCGGCTGAAGCGGATGCAATTCAACAGTGGTATAATGAATTGGCGTGTTTTCTTTTGCGCCATTTTGTAGAGTGAGCAACGCATTTAAGCCGGTTCCAAAGCCCATTTCAAACACATTGATGCACTCGTTTGTTTTTGCCCGAAATTTTGAAAACACATATTCCAGACCAGCTTCGATAAATACATGCTTGCTTTCCCTTATCGCACCATGAATGCTATGATACGTGAGACCACTGTCAGGAAAGACAATTGTGTGCGAACCATCTTTTGTAATCAACAGGCGCCGTTTCATTTATCAAAAATAAAACGCAATTCCGTGAGTGCCGATGCTACAATGAGTAAAGCCAGTAATTAGCTGGAAATGAATGAATTTATAACAAAACCAAAAGCAGTTAGGAAGCTTGCTCGCTTTCCTGCTTTTTGCTTGCCCCGAACGAAGTAAAAATGGCTGCAAAAAAACCTGTAATGGTGTTACCAAATGCAGATATCATTATCAACACAAACAACATTCCGTGCGTTGCATTGTGTGGCATAACAGCAGGAGCATGTTGTAAAGTTTCAGTGGTATTTTCAGCAGAAGCACTGGCATAAAATATCAAGTATAATAATAAGGAAAGAATAACCGATAAAGCAGCTCCGGTAAGCGAAAGGACGTGCCCTGAAATGGCAGAAGTAAGGGGCGAATCGGCAAACTTGTGCGCGCGGCTACTTAAATAAATAATGATAGCAACGGCCGCCATATACAGCACACTTCCTAAAAACAAAACCCAGATAGATTGAAAGGATTTGTTGTACAAAAAAATAACTACGGTAACACAATAAACAGCCGCTGCAATAAACCCGCGAAGCAGGTATCTTTTAAAAAAATCTTTGGTGAACATATAATGGTTTTTATAGTTAGCGATGTAAACCACTCTCATAAACTATTCCATCATTTAGGTAAAACAAAAAATAGCGCTGGCTTGTTTGTTATCGCATTCATTTCATAATCAAATAAGAAATTGTTACAGTTAAAAAATCTATGGCAGCTTTTTTGAAATCAAACCTTTTTTATCTCTGTAAAAACACTTTATACCGTGGCAAAAAATCAGTTCAAAAACAAAGTTGTTGTTATTACCGGTGCAACCGGCGGTGTGGGCAGAGCCACAGCGTGGGAGTTTGCCAAACAAGGCGCTAACATTGCGCTGCTGGCAAGAGAAGAACATCAACTGGAAGCCACCAAAATAGAAGTAGAACAATATGGTGGTAAAGCCATTTGCATACCTACCGATGTTGCAGATGCTGAAGCGGTTGAAAGGGCTGCAATACAAACAGAGCAAGCGTTTGGACCGATTGACGTGTGGGTAAACAATGCCATGAACAGTGTGTTTGCCGAAGTCAAAAACATAACACCTGATGAATTTAAGCGCGTAACAGAAGTAACGTATTTAGGACAGGTGTATGGCGCCATGAACGCATTGAAAAGAATGTTGCCCCGCGATAAAGGCTCTATCATTTTTGTGGGTTCTGCCCTTGCGTATCGTGGCATTCCGTTGCAAAGCGCTTACTGCGGATCGAAGCATGGCATACAAGGCTTTTTTGATTCATTGCGAACCGAACTCATGCACGATAAAAGCAATGTTCACATTTGCATGGTGCAATTACCAGCAATGAACACTACACAGTTTGGCTGGGTGTTAAGCAAGCTTCCCAACAAACCAAAACCAATGGGCAAAGTGTATCAGCCAGAAGTGGCGGCAAGAGCCATTGTGTTTGCGGCTGCTAATCAACGCCGTGAAGTGTGGGTGGGCTATCCAACTTATGAAGCGATTATCGGCAATCGCATTGCGCCGTGGTATGCCGATTGGGTATTGTCAAGAACAGGCATTGACGGACAACAAACGGATGAAAAAGTATTACCCGACAGAAAAAACAATGTATGGCAACCTGTGCCTGAAGACCGCGGTGCACATGGCAATTTCGGAAATATTGCCAAAAACAAAAGTATCACGCTTTGGGCTGCCGAAAACCGTAATACACTGCGGGCAATTGCAGCCGGCTCATTACTTGCGTTGGGTGCTTTCTTTTTCGCAAAAAGAAAATAAAGTTTTTTGTGCAAAAACAAACTGATTTGCTTTTATCGTACCAATCAGTATGCAGTACATCATAAACAGCGAAGGGAAATCACCAGCCGCTTTATACTAGCTGTACAGCTTTTCATGATTTACGAAATAAGGCACTAAAAAAGCCGCACAAAGTCCGTCTACAATCACAATGCCTGCAAATAAAATACGAAAGTCGTGTTGGTTCTCCGCATTATTAGAGCGTTGCGTTTGCGAAGCCGCATAAATACCAACCACCGTAAGTAACAGGAAAAAAATGATGTACATTATTTTTCCACTTTTTAATTTCAGCAAAAAGAACAATAGGATGCTTGCTACTAAAGTTAAAAGGATAGAACTGAAAATAAGAGAGGTGATATTAAAAACCTCTGATAAAGCATAGCCGGAAACTGCCCTGTAAATGAAATTGTAAACAACATTGATGAGAACAGCAGCCAAACCAGCCAATACACCACTAAGCACGCATCTGCTTAGTAAGGTTTGCTTGAAATCGTAGTTCATGTGTTATAATTTTAAGAATCGTATGAAATAATAATTTGTACCAACACATAAATAATGCCTTTATGAAAAATGTGCTCTGTTTCCGTTACAAGAAGCTTTGAACAGGCAGATAAAGATTTCTGATAATTTTTATAGTAGCTAAAACAATTCCGCGCTTTACTTACTATTGAGTTAGAGAAAGCCGGAGCATAAAAAAAGCCTGTTGAAGCGTTATATTCATTCGCTTCAGCAGGCTTTGCATGTGCCTCAGGCGGGAATACAACCACCTTTTTTAATACAGCAATCTTAATCTAAAAGCGTTACTGGTAAAGCATTCCAGCAATTCTATTTTCCTTTAGTTGCCCTTTATTTGACATTCGTTTCTCACTTTTTGTTACTCTATTGTTACCGGAGCAACAAACTTATTGTTTAAATTCATACCTTAGAGCAACGAAAGGAAAACAAACGAAAATGAGTGTTATTTTACGAAAGCGTAAGAATGCGGACGGTTCTGTTACATTAAGACTTGATATTTATAATAACGGTGTAAGGCAAATTGAAACGTTAAAGCATTTAAAGCTTGCCAAGCCTTCTAATTTGATTGACCGGGAGCAGAATAAAGAACGGTTGAAGCAAGCGCAGGAAATAGCCGTTGCCCGCGCTGCTGATCTGCAGGCCACGAATTACAGTATGGTATCGGATGCTGGTAAAAAAACAATTGTTACGGCATGGATGCAGAGCTATATCAACGTCTATACAAAAAAAGACAAACGCAACCTGCAGGGTGTATTAAATCACTTTATCAATTTTCTTGCAGATCGAAAGAAAAGTAATCTCACGTTTGTTAACCTCTCTGCTCTACTCATCGAAGAATTCATAGAGTACCTGGAAGACCACGGTACCGGCGAAGGTCCGGCCTCATACTACAGACGCTTTACGAAGATGGTAAGAGCAGCTTATCGTAAGCATTTGATGAAGGAAAATATTTTGGACTTTGTAGAGCGCAAGATAAAAGGCAAGGCAAAAAAGAAAGAAATTCTCACCATTGAAGAAATCAAGGTTTTAAGCGGTACACCGATCGAAAGCAAGGAAGTGAGAAGGGGCTTTTTATGCACTTGTGTAACCGGTTTGCGCTGGTGCGATATAAAACCTTTAAGATGGCGATCTGTTGACCTCAGGAACCGACTGGTTACTGTTCTTGAACAAAGCAAGACTGAGGAGCCAGTAGTAATTCCTTTGAATGATGTTGCCATAAAGCTTTTTGGTAAACCCGGTAAACCTGATGAGAACGTGTTTCAGTTACCAAGTGCAAACGGCGCCAATAAAACGGTGAAAGCCTGGGTCAAACGTGCCGGTATCGAGAAAAAGATAACCTGGCACAATGGACGGCACTCCTTTGGCACCAATCTAATATTTGCCGATGTTGATCTACTAACCACTTCAAAGCTTTTAGGCCATACCAGTGTAAAGCATACGCAACGCTATGTTGATACAGCCAGGGAAATGAAAGAATCAGCAACTCATAAACTCAACTTTGAATTGTAAAAGCATGGCAGGAATAGAAATAAACAATGAAAGGAACGAAGCAGCATATCTGGTTGAATTATTGGAAGGGCTTTACGCCGAATTGACCACTGAAAAGCTTATTTCCATTATATCATTAAGCAATCTGCTTTACAAAAAAGTGATACAAAGATGCTATGATAAAGGGGTTTTCCATGTAATGTCTAATGGCAAAGTCCGCAGTGTTTCTACTGTTGTCATGGAAATAGAACCTATAGGCAGTCTCTATCAATATCTTATTTTAAAATTAGGCGATGCATCAGATTATTTCTTTCGTGCACTACAGGCAGTAGTGAGAGATAATACTTTCAGCGATGCAGCCGAAGCCGATTCTATAGAAAATGGCTTCGCTATTTTAAATCTGTTTGCACCACCAGATATAGCTCAGGCAATTAGTAAAGTAAGGTGGAGGGCGAAATATGTTAGAAGGATTGTGAAAAATGAAAGCTACAAATGGACAAAAGAGAAAGCATCACAATTTATTGCAGAAACTCTAAAAAAGATAGAATTTTATCATTCAGATAAAGCCATCAAAATAAACGAACTCCAAAATCAAATAAAAGAACAATTCGAGAACATAAAAGCCTATAATAAAAAATCAAAAGACTTATATACCTATTCCACTGAGACATTTTTTGAAAGTGGGAGATTAAAAATTGACGAGGTTGACTTATGCGAATTCTTTTATTTAGCTGAAAGGAAAACAGGCGGATGGCAGCAATGCACGACCATATTTTTAGAGTTGAATACCTACTTTAACAGTCATCAGGAAATCATCTATCTAAAGCAAATTATTACAGACTTAACAAGGAATAGGAGCAACGATGAATCGAAACTATCTTTTGAATGTACATTGAACAATAACCAGATAAATGAAATTGCTCAATTGATAGCGAGTATAAATTTGTTTAAAGATACGCCCGACATACAAACATTAAAGTCATTATTTGCCGGAGAACTTGAGACGCCGCTATATGTAAACAATAATCAAAACCTGGCTGTGTTATTTAATGGGCTCCAACCTGTTTATATTACACGTAATTGGCAAAGCATTATCGAAAAAAACAAATGCTTCATTGGCAAAAAAGGTAAGTATTTAGACGCAAAAAACCTCTCTGCTTCTTTAACTAATGCGAATCGCACCACCTCCGACTATAAAAAGATCACCTCCTTTATAAAAACCAATTAGTACCTAATTAGTACTAACTCCTTCGCTTCTTTTCGCTTCTATTTTTACACTCGTTATTGATAAGCGCTTATCCATTTAAAAATTTCAATTTAAAGAAATGGATTTTTCAAACAAACGAGTATTAACACTTGCAGAAGGTTGCGAGTATTTAGGCTATGCAAAAAGCTATGTCTATAAACTAACCTCTGCGGGAGTATTACCACATAGCAAGCCCAACGGCAAGACAATTTATTTTGACAAGGAAAAGCTTGAACAGTGGATGCTTTCTAATCCTAAGGAAACAAGAGAGATTCAACAGGTGAACGCCGCAACTTATATCACCACTAAGCAAACAAAAGGAGGCGTTCATGTATAACACAAACGCCTCCTATACAAAAAATTCAACGCAAGACAAAAGTAACGAAAATATAGAACCGGTTTTTCAATTTGATGGCATCAAACCTGAAGACATCATAGAAGACGCGGAACAATTCAGTGAGGATGCAGATAAGGAGAACAACTCAACGAACAAAAGCGAAATTTCAGCAAACTTAAAAACGGCACTTGAAAGCAGAGAAACACTGCGTCAATTGAAATCTGGCAAAATAAAATTCAGTGAAGCCATACTAAAGCAAAATGATAAAGCAATTTTCTTTCCTCATACAATTAATGTTATTCAAGGGCAAAACGGTGTTCATAAAAGCAGATTAGCAGAGAATATATGTTCTGCATTTTTAAAGCGACATGATTGCCACAATGAGCTATTGGGCTTTAGGAGAACAAATTTTGACACATTCTATACGGTTGTTTATGTGGACACCGAACGTAATCTATCAGAGCAGTTACCTTATGCCCTTCAAACCATTCAAACCCAAGCTGGTTACGATATTTCAGACCACCCTCATGGCTTTGAATATATCAGCCTTCTGCAAATCAATCGCAAAGAGAGATTCATAGTGCTTAATGATTACATCGCCTACTTAAGGAATACCATTAAAAGCCCATTATTTATTGTTCTTGACGTTTCTACCGATTGCATAGAAGACTTCAATAAAACCGACAAGAGCATGGAATTAATAGACCTTATGAACATGCTTATTAATAAGCACAATGTGATATTCTTATGCCTCATTCACGAAAACCCAAGCAGCGAAAAAGCGAGAGGTCATTTTGGAACAGAACTGATGAATAAAGCCAGCACAGCCATGCAAGTGAGCTTTGAAAAGGATGCTAATCAAAATAACACAGATTTGATCAGGGTGAAATATCTGAAATGCAGAAGTACAGCAAGGCATACTCCATTTTATGTCAAATACAGCGATGAAGCCAAAGGGCTAATTCTGGCAGGTGAAAGTGATGTGTCTAATGTAATTAACAACCGGAAAACAAAAGCAGGACACGAAGACATAATAGAGTTCTTAGAAATGTATTTAGGTGATGGCGCCGCGCTTTCGAGAACTGATTTGTTAGACCGGCTCTGCAAAGATTTTAAGGCCAGCCAGCGCACTATTGAAGATAGGATTAAAGAAATTATGGATGGGGATTTTGAAATTTCAGACAACCAGGGCAGAAAAAGCAGTCTTTGCAAAGAAACTTTGGAAAAAACGGTTTACTACAAACTTAAAATTCATGAAAATGTTTAGTACCAATCGTTTGCAAGTTTGCAAAACACAGTTGCAAGGGTTGCTTGCAAACATCAACACACGTTTGCAAGTTTGCAAACCCCTATATATGCCTTTGCAAACTTGCAAACATCTTTTACCGATTAAAGTAAGCTTCATGAATCAGCAAAAAATCAATCAAAAGAAGTTACACGAATTCGTAAGCACAGTGATGCATGAAGCACCGAGCACCTACCAAAGTGTTATCGGTATGGTTTACTCACTGATCGAAGACAAGCGACTAATCAGCCTTGACAAGTTATTAAAAGAAAACTATCCTGAATACTATCAAACCACTCAACAGAAGTAACATGAACGGTCATACTTACATATTACAACCGTATAAGGGAATTAACAGCCGGCATCGTTGCCCCGGTTGTAATCATCGGGGTAAAACGTTTGCCCTGTATGTAAATACGGAAACCGGCGAACCGCTCGCGGACCATGTTGGCAGATGCAACCGTGAAGACAAATGTGGCTATCATCAGACACCCAAACAATACTTCACTGATAATAATATTCTTTTTAATACAGTTCAAACAAAGCAGTTTGTAAGACCCCAATCCGTTATTGCAACAAAGCCTATTTCATACGCTTCGTTTGATATGTTTAAGCAATCGTTGAAGCATTATGAGCAAAACAACTTTGTTATTTACCTGCAAACGCTTTTTGGTATCGCAATAACAAAAGAACTGATAGCAAAATATTTCACTGGAACCTCAAAACACTGGAACGGCGCAACCATCTTTTGGCAGATTGATAGAAACGGAAAGATAAGAGCCGGTAAAATCATGCTTTACAGTGCTGATAATGGCAAGAGAGTAAAGGAGCCATTCAATCACATTACATGGGTACATAAAGCCTTGAAACAGGAAGATTACAACCTGCAGCAATGCTTTTTCGGCGAACACCTATTGAAAGACAAAACAAAGCCTGTTGCGATTGTTGAAAGTGAGAAAACATCCATCATTGCCAGCGTTTATCTGCCTCAATTCATTTGGCTGGCATGTGGCAGCAAAGATGGATTGAGTGAACAAAAATGCCGTGTGCTTGCTGGCAGAAAAGTAATTCTGTTTCCTGATGTCAACGCTTTTTATAAATGGACTAAAAAAGCAGAGGAATTAAAGCACGTAACAACATTTCGTGTTTCTGATTTACTCGAAAGAAAAAGCACAGCAGAAGAGAAAGAACAGGGGTTGGACTTAGCCGATTATCTTATCAGGTACGATTATAAAGAATTTCAGAAACCCAAGCAACAACGAGAGGTTAACGGCACAGACATACTTATTGATAATATAATCAGCACACCTGTTGAAATCATTACACCGGCAGAGTTTGGCAACCTAAGAATGTTGCTTGTTAAAACAGAAACCGGCTATTATGATGTATTGCTTGACAGTGAAGGTAAGCACGTAACCGAAATGACGGACCAGGCAAAGAATTTAGAACAATATTTTAATAAACAATTCAGACAGGCAAAGATTGAAGGCGTGGAATGCCTTGCCCACATACTTACTAAATCAACAATATCATGACAACGAATTGGCAGAAAGAATTAAAGCAACTAAAGCTCGCATGGATGGAAAAGCATCATCACGACTTCTTTAATTTATCGGGTGGATGGCAACAGAAGCTGAAAAGTTACAGCGACCATAACACCAACGCATTAACTGCAAGCATTTACGACTTTTTAAAATACTGTGGTTTTTACGTAAACCGGATTAACAGCCAGGGGCAAATGCGAAAGATTAATGGCAAAATGCAATGGACGCATGGCAGCAGCAACTTAGGCACGTGTGATGTTCATGCAATCATCAATGGTCAAAGCATTCACATTGAAGTTAAATGCAAAACAACCGGCGATAGAATGCGTAAGGAGCAGTATAAAGAGCGGGAAAGAGTGCAAGCATCAGGTGGTGTTTATCTTGTAGTTGAAGATATGCCTGGCTTCATTTCATGGTATAACGAGTTTGTAAATAATAAACATTCAATGCATGAACCGCAAAGACAAAATACAGTGGCTCTCTGATTTGCAAACCGGCGCTAAAAAGTTCAGTGATTTGGTACAACCCAATTACGACAACCTCACCGCTGAAGAACTGGTAATATTAGAAAGGTTGGCAACAAGAACGGAGGCAAATGAACAGCTTACCCAAAGTGAAGAAGCAGAGGCGCAAAGGATCATTGCGAAACTGTATTCTAAAACAAAGAAAATAGCCAATTGATGCAGCAGATTCAAGACAGAAATTCAAAAATCAGGTTCCTGCAATCGCTTCAAAAGGGCACTGCTACAATTAGTGACTTATTGCCTCCTAAAGTGGTTGTATGGCAGCAATATATGGACGAACCGCAAATCTGTATCAGCCCTTTGGGAGAAGTTTCAACCGAGGTTGAGATAGGACAAACGCAGGCTGTTGGCAAAGAAAATCTAATCAATGTAATCGTAATACTAAGCAGATGACGAGGAAGCAGAAGATAAAGTTCTTAAACGACTTAATGGTTGGTAAAGCATCCGCGCATGATATGATTGAACCCATTGAAGGCATGGTGTTCATTGACAAGGATAAGGTGTTTATGTATACCACGATAAAGGGAACAACAGTCTTTGAGCCTGAAATACCTCTATCAGAGTTTGAGGCAATCCATTGTAAATAACAAGAAAAAAACAATGCTATGGCATTTGAAAAAGGGAAATCCGGCAACAGGAACGGCAGACCCAAAGGAAGCAAAAATAAAGGTGGCGAGAAGCTACGAGACCTTATTACCGGCTTTTTGGAAGACAACTTTAATCAAGTAGTACAAGACTTTGATAACCTCACGCCAAGAGACCGAATGAAGGTATATACTGACCTGCTACAATATGCAGTACCGAAGCTGCAGGCGGTAAACAGTTCGATCCGATTCGAGGACTTGACAGAAGAACAACTTGACGAAATTATTAACCGGTTAAAAGGTGAAGAATGACACGCAAAGACAAGATAGCTTTTCTGAAGCAAGTAATGACTGGCGCTAAAAACATTGCTGACTTAAAAGACGGCCATGCAGTTATCATCAGGCAAGCAAACGGCAATTATATTGTTACAGTCCACAGCGGAGTATTGAATGAACAGCAATTGGAAGGTTATACCAAAGACATGAAGGTCATTATCCTCCTTCCGGATGATCGCAGATTAACAACATCGGTAAATAGCATTGTATGAGCAAGGACCTAAACAGTCGAAAAGACAAGATTCGTTTTCTAACCAATTTAGAAGCAGGCAGAACAACCATCGAGGACCTAACAGAACAGGAACATTCCATTTGGATGAATCAGCAAGAAGGCAGTTATGAAGGTAACGACAACCAACAAAAGGTTACATATAATGAAGAAGAGTTTCAAGCCTATTGTAAAAAGCATCTGAAACAAAACATCATTGTATTAAGGCCAACAGCGCATTGTGAGCCGATATTAAACATTGACAACGAATAATTTTTAATCACACAAATAAAACAAACAGCTATGACAACGAAAAAAGCAAACGCGACAACAAAAGTTGGTACTGAAAGAGAACCGATTTACTTCACTGTAGGTGAAGCAAAATACCGTCTTGCCTTCACCATTATGCAATGGGAGCAGCAACTAAAACTCACGGAAGAACATCCGGGCACATTAGGAGCGCTCACAAGCATGATTTATTCAGCTATGTCTATTGCAAACCGTCAGGATCAATGGACAAGCGAGAGAAAACCACTGCAATTGGGTTTTGAAGAAGTGGAAATGGCGGTTGATCAAATGATTACCAATCATCCCGAGGAGATGGCTAAGATCATTGCGTACAGAAACGAAGTGCCTTTTTACAAAAAAGCATTGGAAACACTGCAAGAGCCAAAAGACGTAAATATCTTATCAACACCAGGTTTTTTAAGCGAAATGATGAGCGTTAAGTAATGAACTATCCTTCATAAACAATTCAATAAAAAAGTAAATCCAATGGCAGATTTAAGTATAATTATAAGTGGGGCTGTATCACCATCGTTAACACAAGGATTAAACCAGGTGTCTCAACAACTTGCGCAAACGGCACTGATGGGCGATAGATTAGGTGGCAGCAGCGCAGCAGCCGTTAGTGGACTAAATAGCATCAACGGGGCTGCGTTTACAGCCCGGCAGGGCGTGCAGGATTTGAGCAATGTGTTTAGAGATTTACCCTTTGCAATCAATAACCCTGCTATTGGTGCCAATGCTTTGGAGCATGTGGCCGGTATTTTCAATACGCTACAACAGGAAACAGGATCATTGAAAGGTGCATTGTCTGCATTAGGCGCTTCTATAACGGGTGGCGGCGGTTTGCTGATTGGTTTTTCACTACTTACGGCAGCGTATTCGCTTTGGGCTGGCCACTCAAAAGAAGCGGAGAAAAGTTCGGATGACGCCGCAAAAGCAGCGCAACAGGCAGCCGATGCAGCAAAGGCAGCAGCCGCATCAGAGTTTGCAAGCGTTTCAAAACTTATTGATGCTGCAAATAACAGGAATCTTACACTTGCGCAGCAGAAGGATATTATCGAGAAATTACAAAATACAAACAAAGCCTATTTTGGAGATTTAAAAATCGAGAATGGTTTAATCGTTGGATTGTCTGAAGCCTATGCCAATTATGCGAATAACATATTTAATGTTGCAAAAGCAAAAGGCGCAGAAGATCAGGTAAAATCATTAAGTACGCAATTGGTTGACGTTACAGGCAAAGTAAATGATCTAACTAACAAACTCAATCCCGAATCTTTAACCTTTAAAGGACTTACAGCGGCCAACCAAATGGGCGGCGTTGAGCAGGCATTTAAAAACATTCAAACTGCTTTAAACGGTGTTTTTCTTACACAGGAACAAATCCAGCAAATTTCGGCGATCACCGGCAAGAGCGAAACACAAATCAATCAAATATTTAATGATAGGTCCAAACTCAGAACACAGGAATTGCAGTTAGTTGGACAAATCAGCAGTCTTTCTCAATTCATTAATTCACAGGAAGGCGATGGATTAAAAACACAAACTGAAAAGAAAGATAAAATAGACCAAGTTGCAGAAGCCTTGCGCAAGCTAAAAATAGCGCAGAAAGAAGTCAATAATAATCCCCTTCTTACTTTCTCCGAAAAAGATAAACAAAACTTTGACCTTGTAAACGGCGCAATCAAACAATTATTGGATTTGAAGGTAAAAGCTACCGATCCGATAATTTTAAAATTGAAAGTGGAGCTATCAGGTTTAGCCACAGATATAAACTTTGATAAAATCCACGACCAAATAGCAAAAACAATCAAAGATGCAGAGCCTATAGAAGTACCTGTTGAACTTTCAACGTTGTTTCCAAAAGGTGGTTTAAAAAGTGGATTGGATGAGATAATCAAATCTCAATTAGAGGAATTGAGCGATTACACTTTGCAGGAAGGCACTGACATTTTTAAAATCAAATTCAAGGGAAAAGCCTTAATAAATTTATTGAATCTCTTAGGCGACCCGAAAGATTTTCAAAAAGAAGCAAAACAGTATGCTGATGCTGCTGCAAAGCAGGCGGCAATAATTGCAGATACGGTTGCCAATGCGATTGATACAGTTGCACAGGATATAGGAGCGGGCAAAAGTTTAAAGGGCATTTTTTCAGATATTGGAAATGTGATAGGCGAAGGACTAAAAGAGTTGGGTAAACAGATTATTGCAGATGCCGTTCTTATCAAAGGTATAAAGGAGGCTTTGGATACTGCGTTTGGTGGAAACGCTTTAGCGGGTGTAGCGTTAGGTTTTGCCTTAGAATTTGCCGGCTCGGCGATTGAAGCTAAACTACCAAAATTCGCACAAGGCGGTATTGCTTATGGCCCAACAGTAGGGATTTTTGGTGAGGCAGGGCCGGAAGCCATTGTACCCTTAAACAAACTTCCCGATATTATTTCAAAATCTGGAATAAACAATGGTGGCATGACAACACGCGTAGTAGTTGAAGGGCAAATATCAGGTGGAAATATCAGATTAAGCCAACAAAGAACACAGCAATCTTTTGAAAGAAGATACGGAGTAAGAGGCAAATAAAAAAAGCTATCGTTAGTAGCGATAGCTCCACAGTAATCATATTTTAAGTTGTATCTAATTACTTGTCTTTTCAAACAACATTTCTAATCGTAATATTTATTTTTGCTACATGGAGTCATTACAATTAACACTTTTGCTTATCCTTGTTATTGGATTATGTTGGCGAGTAGAAGTATTGATTAAGGAGCTTAGAAAGTAATTACGATGAGCAAAAGCAGCAGACGAAAAAAAGCTAATAGAATTAAAAAGAATCAACCCCTCCAATTACAATTAGTAGAACCTACTCAACAAATTATTGATAAACCTGAATCGAAATTTGCAAAATTCCTGACTAAAATCTGGAAAACAGCTTTGATCATTTTTGCTATAATGGCGGCTGTAACAAGTATTATTGCAATAAAAAACGAATGGTTCAAGTCTGATAAAGAAAAAGCAGATGAACAAACTATTTATCAAGGAAAATTAAACCCTCCTGAGTTTTCACAACCCAATCACCCTACTTTATCCCAAAAAGATGAGCCAAGGGAATTTTTCATTGATTCTGCGTCTTTTTATAGAAACAATTCTAATGATAAATACCCCAAAGTTCTCGGTATCAATCTGAAAGATGCTACATCACAATCCTCAATTTATATAAAATTTGGTGGAAATATTTTCAACATTCCAACACAACTTTTTTACCGAGGTGTGAATGTGTTAAACCCTTCAATGTATTCAATCCGCAACTACTTTTGCAATGGAGGCTCATTAATTCTGGGTATCAAAAACAATCGAATGTATGTGTCAACGGAATTTAAGGCACTACAGAATGAGCAAACAATGGGTATAATTGAATTTAATCATTGGAAAGTGTATAAAGAGAATGCACTTGAATATCCGCTGCAAAACGATACAATGTTCGAGGTGCGAGACAAACAAAATAAAATTGCATTTGCGATAAAGTATGGACGAATAGATAACCATGATGAAAATCAAAATGGTGTAACAATAAATGGTTATTTTATTAACGATTCTTGCATTATTATATCAGATCGGTCAAATACGATTCTCTCGATTCCTAAAACAGAAAAAGACTGGAAATTACAAGCCTCTGATCCAATCTCAAAGATTGAATCAATATTTTAAAAAGTTGCCAACTTACTTTTCTTTATCACTTTACAAGGCGGTATCTATGCGGTTAAATCATAATTTTTGCTACCCTAAAAGTGTCTGGCAGATACACATATCTGGAAAGAAATAAATTATAGAGATTTTGACTCAAATTAGTTTGCTCTTCATTTGTTTGAATAAAAAAGTTATTTTCTTGTTCGACCTGTATTAGAGATTTAATCTCGCCTTTCTTTATTAGTGTGCTATAAAGATTTTGCGCTTTGGGTAAACTAAGAAGTAGATTAGTTTTAACGCCATGCTTTTGCATTGCAGCTTCGAAAGAAGGTTTAAGAATGTGATTGTAGCAGAGATCAAGTTTCTCAAATACTGCAAATTCAGCATTTTTAATTACTGTAGATGGCATTGTGTCGAGACCCTCAATAGCATATCGTAAATTTTGTGTTAGTTCTAAGAAAATTAATACACTTTGAAATGTGTCAACTTGGTTACAAAAAAAAGGCACCGCAGAAAACATTGTATTTTTGAACTTTAGAGAGTTTCCAAAATGTCTGTCATGAAATAACTCATTTCTAAACTGACAAAATTCATTTACTTTTCCAAGTAAATTGTTTTGATTAAATTTTGCTTTATCAAGCTTAAAGATGCTTAACAACGAACCAACACGTTTGCCCAAGTCTTGAAGCTTATAAGCCGAAAAATCCAACTTGTTTTTATAACAACCAATCTTAATCAATGTGTTTACGTATGATTCTAAAGATAGAAACCAATAGCTAATTGAAGAATGTGTTTGACCTCCAGAGTGCAATGCTTGTAACTTAGAATTTTCTAAATTAATAACATCGTTTAAGGTAAAATAAAAAGCGTTAGTAACATAGCGCTCATAAGAAAGATAAACTTTATGATTAGGGTTATGAACAAACTCCAAGGTTGTTGAACCTAAGTTGTTATAACGAAAATCCTCAAGTAAATGCATTTACAATATTATGAATAAGGTAAAAGATGTTTGCAATTTGCAGAGGCATATATAGGGGTCTGCAAACTTGCAAACGTAAAAATTGGTTGTTTAACTTTTGCTTTGTACCGTTTGTAAAAGCCATTTGGTAAATGACCATTAATCAAATTCAATGATCTTAATCATTGCTATTATTCTTTCTTTGAATTTCATCCAAGCCATCGTTGTATCTGTCAACACCGAGCTTTTCGGCTATTTTGATAAGTAAGTTGATTTGTTGTTTTTGATTCCAAAGTTGTTTTTTTATATCAAAAACCCAGCGAATGAAAAAATAATTAATCGCGAGGATGGCTACAGCAACAAAAAAAAGTAAAATGTACGTGGCAAATTCATCCAAACCGAAAAGCTGATATAAGAGTCTACTATTCATATTTGTCAAATTAAAATCTTAGCGCTGCCCTACGACGTTCTGCCAAAACTCACCCCACATACTTAATTACAGTTTTACTTCTCCGTTCTTCTTCTCCCACTTTACTACATAATCTGAAAGCAAAGAATCAATAATTGCAGTTTGAGATGTTTTATCCTTCAATGCAATAAACTTTAGTTTATAGATAATAGAAGGTTTAATAATAATAGTTGTTCGTTGAGGCACATCTTCAGTTGGCCCTGAACCTTTTACTCCTTTTGCCATAATGCAAATATAATACAGTAATAGAAAACGAAAGTAATACCATACTACTGTATTAACATATTTTTAGCTATCGTAACATAGTACAGTAATATAGTAACCAATATCTTTGTTCTTACAAAAGCAAAAGATACTATGACAACTACAAAAGCAAACAAAGAAACGATTGCTAAAACATTTGATACAACCTTTTCAGCACTGCAAACCATCTGTAAAGACTTCAAACAATCTACTGCTTTTCGCTCCAAAGAAAATGCCCTACAGGAACAGGAAGCACAAGCCGAAGAAGCCAACGAATACCTCCAACAATATTACGGTATCTGATAAAATCAATTGCCATGCAGACCACAACAAAGCAAAGAATTGCCATCATTAGGAAAAGCGATAAAGAAGGCAAAAGAGCCTTAGCCATCGCCACCAGAAACCGGTTTCTCAACGATACAAAACCTCTCTATTTCGCTAAGAACTGGAGATAAAATAAAAAGCCCTCCGTCTGCACACGGAAGGCAACATTTGAAACAATCATTTCGGTAATAAAATCAAAATAACCATTCAAACAAAACAAAGTTATGGAAAAGAGCCAGTCAATTTCAAACATTGCCAAAGCGCTTGACGCCTTTCACACTCAGATCAACAGCATTCCTAAGAATGCAACCAACCCATTTTTCAACTCCGCTTATTGCCCACTACCCACCATTCTAAAAGCCATTAAAGAGCCGCTGCACAAAAGCGGTTTGTCCTTTACTCAGTTTCCTACCGGCACCAATGGATTAACAACGGTGCTCATGCACGGTGAAAGCGGTGAGTATATGCAGACAGATTATTTTATGAACCCTATAAAGAGCGATCCACAGGCGCAAGGCTCCGTTATCTCTTACATGCGCCGTTACGCATTAGCTGCCGTTTTAGGGCTCAACCTTGATGGCGATGATGATGGCAACGCCGCAACACACGGTATCATAGAAACACATGCAGGCACGGCTACAACGGCACCCGAAAAGCCCTGGTTGAACCAAGATAGCAAAGTGTATGAAAAGATTGTTGTGAGGCTGAAAAGCAAAACGGCATCACTGGAGCAAATCGCCCAACATTTCAGATTAAATAAACAGGTTCGCGCCTCACTTCAAACGATTGTAAACAGCGTTGCATACGCTGATAATTAAAGATAGTTTTTAGTTGGATAGTATCACGGAAGCTGTTAGTCTTATCGGGCTTCCTTTTTTAAAACGCATTATCTCACAATAAAACAATTTACACAATGCAAAAAAATTTTTCCTTCAACAAAACGAATTTTAATCCCTGCGCGGCTTGCCCTAACGCTCTTAATTGTCATCTCATAGAATCAAGAGAAGAAGTTAAGAACATCTGTTGCAGGCGCTTTAAAGAAGCAAAAAATGATCAGGCAACTAAAAATGGATGGGAGCGCATGTTGAAGATGCCGCTTCCTTATTATCCCAATTAACGTTCTTTAATCAGTTAAATAAAAACCAGATGTATGAAGCAAGAAAAACAATGCGAAACAATATGCAATCGCTGTCCTTTTAAGCCTACTTGCCCTTTCTCCGATCTCTCTGCCATGATGCGCAATTTTTACTGTGAACATTATAAAAAATATGCTGCTGCCAAAAAAAATGCTATTGTGTGGGAGCCAATGACAACAATGCCTTTACCTTACTTTCCAAATTAATAAATCAATTCAATCAAATGAAAACAAAGAAACAAAACGCGGCTGACAAAGCCGTGCAAACGAAAGTTTGCATTCCTGCTGGCGATGGACATTATACCATTGACATTAAAAAGCTGGAAGACCCTTTATATATTATTAGTGGAATTTTTGACCATGGCACAGACATAGACAATATGTTTGAACGATTGTGCCAAACAACGACATGGTATATGAGGCAACAGCATGAATTAGCGAAGGTTCGCAAGAACATGCCCGATGGCTTGGATTCAATGTTTTTCGAGATGCGCGATGTCGCAGAAAATAACATTCAGATGTGCAGGTTGTTTGCCGCCTGTGCTATGATAGTAAGTGCCTTTGAGCATCAGCCGGAGTTATTATAAATAAGAAACCCTGTGCAGGAAGCATCAGGATTGTATTCACTTACATAGAAGTATATCATCACAAACAAAAGAAAGATATGACAAGCAATGTAAACAAGCGGTTAGATCGCTTAGAAAAGAAAGTAAAGAAAATTGAGATTAGTGTAAATAGGGAGCCGATGTTACCCGCAAGCTTTTGGAATCAGAAGATTACTATAAATCTGAAGCCTTATATCATTGAAAAGTTGCGTGCGATATAAGAGCGATGTTGGCTAAAAAGAAAATCAACAGCCGGTTGACCGGCTTCATATAACATATTCTTTCCTATACATTACAGGTTCTCAAAAACAAAATCCGGGTAATAATTTATAAACAACAGCATTTATAGTCTTTTTTCTATTTCACTTTACGGCCATAGACAACAATGGCACTTACAGCAAAAGATATTAAAGAGTTTGAGCAGTTGCGCCAACAATTGCAGCCGGTTCTAAGCAGCACAAAAAATCAACTGCTGCAAAGAATAAAAGGAGAGATAGGAGCCGTCATAAAGACCGGCTCCAAACCTCCTAAGCTCACAAAGAAGCAACTGCAAGAACAATGGTATCGCGAATTTTTATAAAATCAAAAACCAATCACCATGACACAGCAAGCAGAGTGGATATATGCTTTGCAATAAAACCCTAACAGAAAGTACTCTTTAAACAAGGTTAATTGAGAAAAGAACTCTTGCCGGGAAAGAAGTTATCGAAATCATTCAGCTTTCCAATGAACGAAATAATAGAAGAGATTAAACTGTTGCGTCACGAAATAAAGCACTTGACTTCAGAAATAGAACAATTAAAAGCCCTTGTACTTTCTGACAAGACAAATGCGCAATGGATAAGCGAAAAAGAAGCTGCCTTACTACTTGGATTGAAAGGAACGCGCACGCTTAGAAAGATGGCGAAAGGTGGCTTAGTTGATTACACGCAAACCAACGGACGCACATATCAATACAGCCGTAAAAGCATTAATAAGTTTTTGGAATCAAATTCCACTATTATTTCTCCTTATCGTAGATGACCTTGAAGTGTTAAGTGGGTTAGCCTTACTTATTTTATGTATTACAGCTAAATACAGTTGGAACTTAGCCTGTAAATAAAAAGACCCGTCCAAAAAGACAGGTCGGTAAACTAAAACTAACTGAATGCTTACGCATAAAGCTTGTTATGATGCAAACATATTAAAAAGAGATTAGAAAAACATTATAACATCCTGAGTGCAAACAACGTTTGATGGTGCCGCTTATTTTCGCAATGGCGTTTCGCAAAGGCAGTATGGAACTATAAAATTAAGATGGATCTCAAACCGCTTATTCTTGAAAGGTTCCAGTGCATTTAGAACATGCAACAAATCAACAGCCGGTATATTTCAACCGGCTGCTTCTTATTTCTTATCACATCTGTACTCCCAGTAAATAAAAATTACATTCTCATCTAACCAGCCTGGCTTTATAAAAATTATTTTTCCAAAAGAAATTTATATAGCTTTACTACACCACTTCGACATCTTTTCATAAACAATTAAAATCGACTGCCATGAAAGGTTACACAGTTATACGATTCACAATACTTCAATTTTTATATAGTAAATGGAAACAGAAACCCGTCGGCAAACGCAAGGGCTTTTAGAATGACCGAAAAGCTACGAGTACCTTTTCTCAATGCCTATGGCTTGAGCCTACTACCATTTAAGGCTATTGCCTAAGACTATAATATTTCAGCAGTACGCATTGCACAAATATTTACAACGGTTGAGCATTCTATTAAAAAAGCTGCTCCTTCAGCAGACTGATTTTACAAAAGGTAATCCTGTTATAAAAGTAGAGATATAACGATAAAAGTAACGGAAGCAATTACAATCTTAAAAAATATAACGCTACTTTGTTCATTCTCAATATCAGTAAAATTTTGGCCATTTTATACAATAACAGCAATCCTTGTGTTGAGTGCACCCCTACTTTAATTGAACATTCTAATCTTTAATCAATTAAAAACAAATATTATGAATTCTTCAAAACTTATATTATTAGTTCTTGTAGTACTACAACCATATCTAACATTTTCGCAGACTTTGTGGTGCCCCAAATCTGGAATAAGTGGTTATGAAATAGAGGCACATAAAGCTAAAACCATCCTAACATCTAACACTTCTGATTTGCAAAAAATGGAGGCTTATGTAACGGTTAAAGAAGACAACCTTTATATACAATCTAACTATGCACCAGAAGGTGCAGAATATCCATTTAAAATTTCAACCAATCAGGAAGTATACGACATGAAAGATTTGCTTAAATATTTAATTGATCCTGAAAATGTTCAACAACCAAATTCAATCTTTGACCAAGCTTATAGAAATGACATAGTATTGAACGTTGAGGCAAGTGTTTTATCGCATCCGAGATACAAAAATTTAGAATGGGATGGCGCAAATAATGTTAGAATTGTTGATGGTGCTGATATTTTTGAAACAGAAGTATTACCTAATACTAAACAACGTGTTGCCAAAGTAAATGACCATGTATACGTAGACTTAAATTCTGATGATGCATGTGAAATGGTGGGAAAGATATCTAAAATAAAAGACATTATTGATAAGCTTTACGAAACTAAAGACAATGATCTTAAACAAGATGCAATTTCGACTAACAGTAGTGATGAACAAGTACAAAATGCTGTTAAGCAAAGCACGTATGGAAGGTTTTTTAGTGCTGTTGCATCTTCAGGATTGACGTTAGTTAACTTCGCTTGCGAGCCAGCAGAAACGACAAAAGATATAGTATTTGATGCCTTTAAAAAAGGAGATTCATACGAACAACAAAATGTAGATAAAATAATTTTGCATCTTCCTGATGAAACTGTTTCAACTGAAACACCTACCGTAGATAATACAACCACAGCAGATAGTACAACACAAACAATTAATAGCTCCAATTCCGATGATAGTAGCTCTTCATCTAGCACAGGTCTTGGTAAGGGTTGGTATTTAATAGTTGGTATTCTGGTAATATTAGGTATTAGAGCAATAGCTAAAAATGCTTGAATGAGTAGTTATTTAAAGAAATATTCCATGTTGTGAGTGCCTCTAAACTCGTTGGTTTTAGGTAAGTTGCTGCTGAAATAGGTGTACGTTGTAACATTAGGAAAGGTTCCGTTTGGAGTGCTTTCCTTTATTTTGTTTCCTTTTGTAAGATAAAGATCATTAATCGCCGAAGCACCATTGCAAACTGCTGACTTTGCAGTTACAAACTTTGAAACTTTGATGTACTTCAAAAACGCCTTCTCTGTTGTAATTTGTAAATTTACTTTACAAACACTCTTTATAGTGCTAATGTAATAACGAGAGGAATAGCTTATTGAGATTACGAAACGCCAATAAGGATTCACTCGATGGGAAAAGGAGTGAAAAGCCTCTTTTAAATCGTGCGCGCATGTTTTTAACTCGCAAAGGTTTATATAAATTGTGTCGGTAAAGAACGATAACACTGTAAAAACATAATACAAGTACCTCTATGACTAGCGTAATATTCAAATCCAAATTTTGGATTATATTTATTGTGTCAGCTGTTATACTGAATAGTAGAGTTTGTAGCCAATATAAAATATTAGCAAGAGTAGATAGTAAAATCAAACCAGGTGAAACCATTGCAGGTTTTACAATAAGAGGTATTCAACTACCTCCGCTAATTGACAACTCAGGAAATGTTTTATTTACTGTAACTACAGACAATGGAGATGTTAGTTTTATAAACAATCGGCCTATCGCTTACAAGGGTATGGTAATTAGTGGGGATACGCTCAAACGATATGGCACTCCTGCATTCAGCAATAATGGAAGTTATGCATTTTACGGCGATTTTACCCAAAACATACTGCATCCGAGAGGTGCATTGGTTGTTAATGGATCAATAGAATTAAGGGATGATCGTGAAAATAATAATGGGCTAAAAATGGCTTACTCTGTCTTTTACGCTGCTAGTAGCGGGAAATCTGAAGTTTCAGACATCATTTTTGATGCTTCAGACCGCTATCAAATTCGTGTTCCCTTAGAAACGAATAATGGTCGATATAAAGAAATGAAATATTTGTGGGTATCAGAGGGAATACCCATAGAAAAGCCTACGCGAGTACCTGAATATATCAATCCTTCAAGTTCATCTACTTGTCAAGTGAATAATCAGAATCAAGCGATCTGTTATAGTCTGGGTCCATATCTCAAGGATAAAGATGGCAAATTTTTTCCAATTCCAAGTAACAGACGTTGTACTTTGAATGATAATGGTAAGATTTTTACAGACGCATTCCAAATCTTTGATTATTCAGAGAGTGTAGCAACTATAGATGCTACAGCTGAGAAAGATGCCATAAAACATGTTATTGATATTCCTTTTGATAAGTTACTCGGATTACAACCGGTTCCATCAACATCTATGTATAGTGACGGTGGTTTAGTAAAATATCCTGTTCAGGTCCACCAAAGCTCCTCTTACCCTGCCTTTAATAACAAAAATCAATTTGCAGTATTAATATCTTATTCTTCTTATATTTTTACTGAAGGACTAGCTACTCCCGCAGTTGCTTTTTATGGCAATGCCATACTAACGGGAAAAGCAGAAGAAAACAAAATCTCTTCTGAATGTCCATCCGATGACAACCCACAAGTGGGTGATGTTGTAATTTATTGGGGTCCAGATGGTGGACTTAGGCATTCCGGATATGTTACTCAAGTCAATAATTGTAAAGTTACCGGCATTAATTGTTGGTTGCAGCGTGTAAAAATGGAAAATGGAAAGGTGGTACTGGAAGGTGGTCACCCCATTCCTGATGATACATTATTAACCAATATTGATCCTGATGATTCAGTATTAACCCATCGTTTCGGATCATGGACAGTGTATCATACGAAACGCCCTTATCAAAGAAAAATTAAAACAACCTTTGTTAAAAGCACGGAACAACCAAATCCAAGCCCGAAACCAGATAGGGTTACAGAAGGGTTGACCGATCAAAATAGGATAATTGCTTATTATCATGTTTACGGGCCATTTACGGCAGGATATGATTTAGCGGTTGATAAACACAATTGTCATGGTTACACATTTGATTGCATCAATACTGACGATTTTCAAAGCTTCTGGCATCCTACTGATTATGACTATAAATATTACGAAATAATTGGCTATGCTGAGAAAACTTTCGATAAGAAAATAAAATGGCATGTTAGCCAAAACAATGTTGACCAAGCAACTGCAGTTGAATATATCCTACGGGATAATAGTTATACACAAATTCATGTCGAGGGATCTGATGGTAAAGAACACTTTAATCCTGGTTATAATGTAGAAACATTTAGTTTGCCAAAATAGTTCCTGATGGGTCCGCGCTGTCTCATGAAGATATAATCCGTTATTATAGTAATTTTTCAATATCCGAAAAAACAGCTTCCTAAATAATAAAAATTAGTAAATGAACCCTTACAAACTGAAACTGGCTCTTTTTTTTTGCTGCAATGCTGGGTAGTAAAACTATGCAAGCTCAGCAACATATATACATCTGTCTGCAGCAAATCCTAAAGCAAAGGAAAAGATACCGACTATTAAAGTTCATGTCTGATAGCTTCTGTAATACTTAGGATAGTAAGCCAATTCTTCTATATCGGTTAGTTTGTCTTTTATTGCCTTTCAAAAATTGAGCGATTTAAAATAGACGAAGTGTAGGTATAAGGAAAATGAAAACCCCAATGTCAAAACCAATTATTTTGATAGCTGCAAAACAAAAATATAACTTGCAATGCTCATTGTAACCAATTAATAAAGAATCGGGCGTTTTTTGAGAAAATGATTTCCCGACGTAAGAATTCTTAAATGACTGCCATTGAAAAGAAGTCAAGAGCTAATAATTCAAGAAAAAGTTTTTAAAAAACGAGCTAGATGGAAAACGTGGAAGAAAAAGCGGAATTTTCTTTTAAACAGAATGAAAAAAGCGGATAGGTTGAAATTTAATGCTGATCCATTTCAGAAAGCGGATACCGAAGTTACGCTAACAGTTCCTGCTATTTTTTCTACATCACGTGATATCGAATCAGTCCTGAAATTCATAGCCAGGTGCAAATCATTGCAAGCACCTTACCATAAGCAGCTTTTCTTCGACTTATATGAAGTAGAAGAAATTAATGCAGGTGCTTTATCGTTACTATTATCAGTTACACGTGATTTGGAAACTACTAACGTTTATATAAATGGAAATGTACCTAAAAATGAAAAAGCGAAGCAAGCTTTTGTAGACTCTGGCTTTTTAGACTATTTTAGGATAGTTAAGGGCACGGTGGCGACAAGTAAGAATAAAATTCTAATGAAAGGGAGCGGACAGACCGATCCGGAAAAAACGGCCTACGAATTGAAGAAAGCTATGGAGACAGTGTTTGGGTATGAAGCTTTTAATCCACCTATGCAGGGTGCAATTATTGAAATGCAGGCAAATGCGGTAAATCATGCCTTTCCAAACAGCGAAACAGACAATGAGTTTTTGAATGTGATTAAGGAAAACAAACCATGGTATTTATCAGCATCGCATGACTATGACAATAAAATTGTTTATTTTAGCTTTATTGACAATGGCGTAGGAGTTCTTACAACTCTCTATAAGAAATTTTATCAGAAAGTATCGGATGCTGTTCATACAAAGGAGGTGCTTAAAAAAGCGTTTGACGGAGAGTATGAATCTGCAACTCGTTTAAAAGAACGTGGACGCGGACTGCCAAGAATAAAAGAAGCCTTCGACAAAAAGGCCCTTAAAGATTTAAAGATTATTACTAATGATTACCTGTACTCCTTCGAAACACAAGAGTGTGTGAAATTAACCAACAGTTTTGAGGGAACTTTTTATATTTGGAAACTAGATGAATCCTGTGATTATGGCAACACTAAAAATTAGTACTGACTTTTCCTTTTTCCCTGCCGCGCGTTACTATAGTGACGGTCCGCTATCCGGAGAGGAGTTCTTTGAGAAGTGTTTAAATGAAGCTTTTAATACAGCTTTAAAGCAAAAAG
The DNA here is from genome assembly GCA_965277535.1 of Ilyomonas sp. Classification (GTDB taxonomy): domain Bacteria; phylum Bacteroidota; class Bacteroidia; order Chitinophagales; family Chitinophagaceae; genus Ilyomonas. Next base: position 1,920,468 of record OZ255825.1, read on the forward strand.
AGAAACTAATAATTGACCTGGATGGAACTGCTGGTTATGCTTCATCATTTCTCAGCGAATCATTTGGTTTATTATCTGAGAAATATGGTTCTCAACGAGTATTAGAAAACATAGAGATTATTTCTCATGACGAACCAGACTGGAAAGACAAAATATTGAAAGATTATATTCCTAACGCCAATAAACGAAAACGGAAAACAAATGAAGAAATGGTTGCTTCATAATTGGTTGCCGCGCTCAGTGTGCTTATTGATTATTGGTGCGATACTAGGCATATTTTTTTCTCAATTCTCTTATTTTAAAATGAATAAAGAGGTCTCATTAAGTGACCTCTTTGTTTTTGCAGCAACTGCATTAGTGACAATATACGTAGCCAGTACGATAACAAAGAGCCTATCAAGCATTAACTCCTTAAAAGCGCTATATCAGGAAGAGATTAAAGAATTTCTTAAATATTCGGCTCAACTCGAAAATTGGATTTTGTCCGAACAAGTTAAGTTTGCAGACTTGGTACCTCATCTAAAAATGGGTAATATTAAACTGCGTGCTATAGACCGCCTTTATAAAAACACAAAACAGATTAGCCAACAGGATCTCAATCCAATTGTTGATAAATACAATGATTTAAAAGCGGATATAACTGCAATAAGTCCTGCAGCTGGAACCGGCACAATCATGTTGGATTCAGTACACGTATCGAACTTTTTAAAAACCTATGAGGATATCAAGTTTGATTTGTTTCAGGTAATCGCAAATTCTTAGCTGTTGCAAATTCATTGTGTTATGCCTGATAGTTGCTTATAAATTCTTCATCACTACATTATATTTCACACTAAACAAATGCTTATGAAATACGTATTCTCACTCCTTCTCATCGCAATTTCCGCTTTTGCTCATTCTCAAACCATCACACCGGAACAAGCCAAAGACAGTATCGACAAAAAAAGTAACTATCTGTGGAGTTGTAACCGGAACATATACAACAGATGCAAGTGGTGTAACATTCTTAAACATGGGTGGTAAATATCCAAACAACGCGTTTACGGTTGTTGTTTTCAAAGACGCTGCCGCCAAGTTCTCTTACAAATTAGCAACCCTGGAAGGAAAGAATATATGTGTTACTGGCGGCGTGAAAGACTACAAGGGGAAACCTGAAATTGTAGTTGATAATGCTAAGCAAATAGAGAGAAAGTAGTATTGTTATCCCTGTCGTAGTGTTTACAATCCAACCAGAAAAATTTATAAGAAATGCATTTGATTCATTTTATTAAATCTTTTTGCCGAAGTAATTCTTTATATCCATCTTCATCTAAAGGGCAATTAATCAAATCAAAAAATTGGCTCTTGCTGATTTGACATTGCTTGTACATTTTGCTAATGAGGCTATCTCCAATATCCTGATCGTTGTGACTTACTTTAGTTTTTGTTATGACTTTGCCTTCATTATAATACAGAAAGTAATGATGGTCTTTATCAGCTTGAATGAAGCCTTTCTTAAGCAAAGATTGCCTTGCCTTGGTCGAAGTAAATACAGCCATTAATGCTCAGTTATTGATTTAATAGAGGTGTTTATGATTAGTTTGGCTCGTAACAACCTTTCTGATAGGTTGTCATCATTAATTGAATTGAGTAATTGGTATGATTCATCAAATTCATTATATAAATCATGTTCGGCTTCGTCAAGTGTTTCACCTGCAGCGTATAAATCAAGCATTTCGTTTTGAATGACGAAATTTCCATCTTCTTTATATACTGTACAAGTAAGTGGAAAATAGAGTTCGTAGGTTTTCTTTTCTAAAGCAATGGTAATAGGTGCTATTGACAATGTTGTATCTTTATTTTCATAAAGGTCAATAATTCTTTTTCGATTTCCAATGCGTTGAATGAGTCCCAATATTTCTTCCGGTTCTTCCGGTGCTCGTCTTCTCTTTTTTGGTTTTAACAAGTATTCTGATTGTTCGGGGGTAAATTTTGGAACCTTATAAACCTCTGTGAAGGTTTGTTCTCCATTCGCAGCAGGTACCACTATACTGATTGGTGAATTTCCTGCTGAAATTGTAAATCCAAACAGCTCTTCTGCAATGGCATGCCTCACTTCAGGCAAGCCATTCGGATTGAAAAATTTTTGATAGCCACCATCATTACCGAAAGCGAAAAGCTGATTGAACTTATCGGCTACGATGGTTCTTTGCTCTTCCAATATTGGATGCAATTCTTGTTGAGGATTTGGCTTTATTCTGAATGCCGGAACGGCACTGCCTGGTTTAAAATCAAAAAGCTCCAGTTGAAACTCAAAAGGATTCGGTGGGGCATCTGATTGAAGTTCGTACAATGACAATAAGATTACCAATTCCTGCAAATGACTGAACATCTTGTCGATGATGGGATAGGAAAGCCCGTTAGTGCTGCCTGCGGCACCACCAACCCTAACGTAAATACCATTTACAATATCAGCTGCTATAGTGTGCAAAACTTAAATTCTTCGAAAGCATCGTGCACAAGTTCGACATTATCCCAACCTCACCTTTTTCATTGCCTACTTCGTCTTTACTATGCTGTTCTACATTCTCTTCCATGTGGCTAAAATACGTTTTAAAGAAACGCTGGTTAAGAGTTTCTTCCATTTTGCTCAGGGTGTTAGAAAACTTACACCCTGGTATTGTCCAAAATGTACGAGGGTACTTTATTAAGAAGAAGGGACAAAAAGGACAGAAAAGACTTAGGACAAAGGATAACTGAAAGAACTGAATCATCTGAATCACGGAAAATCATCTGCTTTAAAACAAAATAGAGCAACAACTTTAAGAAACAGCTATTATCCTGTACTTTCTCAAAATTTGTTACTCTATTGTTACTCGTAAAACCTGAAATGCTTGCGTGCATTGGGTTTGACAAGTTTTTAAAGTGCCTCAGGCGGGAATCGAACCCGCACTCGCGTTTACGGCGAACAGGATTTTAAGTCCTGCGTGTCTACCAGTTCCACCACCAAGGCAGATGAAAACAATTCAAAAAAAATCCCACTTGAAGGAAGCGGGATGTATGCCGGAGCGGAAGACCGGGCTCGAACCGGCTACCCCGACCTTGGCAAGGTCGTGCTCTACCAAATGAGCTACTTCCGCTTTTGAAACTAACAAGAACTTTATGGGGCTGCAAAAATAAGGCTCCGCATCATACGGCAAAACTTTTGCGCTCTTTTTTATTGAATCATTTGTATTGGGGGGTGTACAATGTATTACCGGGCACTTCTACATCGGGCTTGCCTTTCCAGCGGTGCGTGTACAATTTATAACATGCGCCAAACATCCAAGATACCATGCAAAATACCACTACATAAAACAAAAAGCGCGAAGAAGTTACCCAGTTATAACCAAAGTCTTTCTCTTTTATTTCTTGTATATCGTCTGTCATAGTTGTTACAATTGCGTTGCAAAAATAAGTGAGTGAAATAAAACTGCGTTGTTTTCAGTAAATATTTTATTTGTTGATTTGGTTGGTTGTGCTCTGAAATGTATGATGACTGAATTCTACTGGTCCGGTGTCCTCACCGACCAGAACATTTTTCGGTTTGTGAGGACACGAACCGATAGCTAAATTTTATCTGACGATACCAATTGGAGTTTTTCTTTATTTCCTGAATATTCATTTAAAAACAAAGTGTCAATTTTAGTAAACGTTGAATTGTAACCGTTAGAAATTAAATTTATTTTTTGAGCAAAAGTGCTGATGATACAAAAAAGTAGAATTTTTATAATAATAATTCTTTTCATAACTAATTTTTTTTGAGTGAATCAATAGTGATATCAAACTGCTGATGTTCGGGAATATAAAAAAACCAATTTCGCCAGGACAAGGTTTTTTTAGTTTGCCAGAAAAATTTACCGATAAACTGTCTTTTTTTGAAAGTGTATTAATTAATGAGGCAACAGAGGGAAGTGTAGTATTACATATTTTACATTCGTAAGAATTATCAGCGGGAAATTCAATCCCTATTCCCCAACCATTTCTCGCAGAATCGAACCTGAAAATTCCATTATAATTTATGAATGTATATTTTACAGAATCAGTATTACAGCCACAATCATTATTCATGTTATTAGCAGATTTATGACAAGCAATTATGGAAACGAAAACAGAGAGTGTTAGTAAAAAAATTGTTTTTTTCATAAATGAATTTGAATTCAATGACAGATAATAAATGGCAAACGTTGCAAGGAGTGCTTCAACACATTTGTGGAAGACTATGTTCAGTTAATATTATGACTGATTGTGGTTTCTTTTTGAATCGTTCAATGAGAACTACAGAATAATAGAGAGAAATAACCTTGTACGGCAAAGCAACTTTTTCATACAGCAATCAATTTTATGGAAAAAACAAACGCAAATTATACCTTATTGGAAGAGGAGAAACATCTGTATGATATAGAGTTTGTTGCACAGTGAATTATTGGATGCTTTAGAAAATGAAGTTACACATTCTATTTACAAACCAAAAACGTTCTTGAAGTTTGAAAAGTTCCTTTTGAAATCAATTAAAATGTGGAAGCCCAAACATCATTTTTACAAAACACCTTTCGTGCTTGGAAGGTAATTGCTCATCGGGTCGCGTTTTACCGCCATTCGTATGGCTTTGGCAAAAGCTTTAAAAATGGCTTCTATTTTATGATGTTCATTCGTGCCTTTGCATTCAATATTTAAATTACACTTTGCTGCATCGGAAAACGATTTAAAAAAATGGAAGAACATTTCCGTTGGCATCTCTCCTATTTTCTCGCGGGTAAATTCTGCGTTCCAAACAAGCCAGCTTCTGCCGCCAAAATCAATCAGCACCTTGGCTTCGGCATCATCCATCGGCAAGGCAAAACCATAGCGTTCCATGCCTCGTTTATCTTTCAATGCAATGGCAAACGCTTCGCCCAATGTAAGGGCAGTATCTTCAATAGTATGATGTTCATCAATGTGTAAATCGCCTTGTACATCTATGCTTAAATCCATCTTTCCATGACGTGCTAATTGGTCGAGCATGTGATTGAAAAAACCAATGCCAGTATTGATGTTTGCCTTGCCTGAACCATCTACATTCAGCTCAACATGAATTTTTGTTTCATTTGTATTTCGCTCATGCTTTACAATGCGGGCATCGTTTTTTAAATATTGATAAATGTCGCGCCAGTGCTGCGTTTCCAAAGCAATCGTGGTTTGCAAAGCCTCGCAGGAATCTTTAATTTCTGCACCGCCTAAAGCCGGGTCATTATTTAGCCAAATGGCTTTGCAGCCGAGGTTTTTCGCCAGTTGTACATCGGTAATTCTGTCTCCAATTACAAAGCTGGCCTGTATGTCGTATTCATTGTTATTTAAGTAAGAAGTTAACATACCAGTATTAGGTTTCCGTGTAGGTGCATTGTCTTTGGCAAACGTTCTGTCGAAGTAACAGTTGGTAAAATAAATGGCTTCGTTTTCAAATGTTTTGATGATGAAATTCTGCACAGGCCAAAACGTATTTTCAGGAAATGATGCAGTTCCCAAGCCGTCCTGGTTACTTACCATAATCAATTCATAATCAAATTCGGTAGCGATGCGGCGCAGGTAAGTAATGGCATCGGGATAAAAAGTAAGCTTTTCAAAGGCATCAATCTGATACGTTGGCGGCGCTTCGTTGATTAATGTGCCATCTCTGTCTATAAAAAGAAGCTTTTTCATATTTTGTGTTTGAGAAGCCGCAAAGAAAAGTAAAAGGTCTGAACTGGGATGATTGAGATGTTTGGGATTGATGGGATTGGATATTGAATGAATAAGATCGAATATTGATTTGAAAGCATCGTTTGTTTTTATCAATATCCCACAAATCCCAAACATCTCAATAATCCCAGTTCAGACAATTTTATACAAAACCAAAGCAACAACCGCAGCAATAAGTGTGTTGAGAAAATTCACCGCATCATTTTTCAAATATCCTTTGCGCTCCAAAGCCGCGCCCAGCAATGAATCCGAAAGGTTACCCATCGTTCCTGAAAGCAAAATAATAAGGCAAAACCAAACCTTCCATCCAAAGCCGATCATAAAAATAAGAGCGATAACAAAGCTGCCGCAAATACCTGCTAACGTACCTTCCAGCGAAACAACACCATCCAAACCACGTTCATCTTTTTTGAAAGAAAGAATATTGTAAAATCTTCTTCCCCAGACATTTCCCAATTCTGATGAAAGTGTATCCGCCGTGGCAGAAGAAAACGAAGCCGCCATCATCAAATGCAATAAAATCAAACGCTCGGGGAAAAAATAAACCATCAAACCTATTATTGCTGCTACACCCGCGTTGGCAATTACCTGGCTCGCTTTCCGTTGCCCTTTGTCTTTTTCGGCAATCCTTTTTTCAATCTTTGTTTTTATGCCCAATGAAGTTGCGGCCGTACCCAAAATGAAAAATGCTCCCATCATTGCAATGCCTGTAAAGTGGGCGCCTATATAAACACAAACGCCAATAATGCCGCCGGTGAAAGCTGCTATTGGTGTGAGCTTTTTAGCTGCTACGCTCATTATCATCACCGATAACAAAATGAAAAGTAGCAACCAGTAATCGCGGTTCATGAAGTAAAGTTAAAAGATACAAATTTCAAGATATAAGTAACAAGGTTCATGAATTAGGAAAGTTTGGTTTTGTTGAAATTTTATACGCTGAATTTTTCAAATGAATCTTGAAACTTTACTGTTGTTTCTTGCTTCTTATTCCTTCTTTCTTGAATTTTAATCCTGAAACTTCTATTTTTGCGCGTCTTTTTACAATTACAACTTTAATTTATCTATGCGACAAATTGCTTACCGTGAAGCGCTGCGCGAAGCCATGAGCGAGGAAATGAGACGTGATGACCGCGTGTTTTTGATGGGTGAAGAAGTTGCCGAATACAATGGCGCTTACAAAGTGAGCCAGGGAATGCTGGCAGAATTTGGCGACAAGCGCGTAATTGATACGCCTATTACCGAATTGGGTTTTGCAGGAATTGCAGTGGGTGCTGCGCAAAACGGTTTGCGGCCCATTGTTGAATTTATGACCTGGAATTTTGCTGTGCTGGCACTCGACCAGATACTCAATACGGCATCTAAAATGCTGGCGATGAGCGGCGGTCAGATTGGTTGTCCTATTGTGTTTCGCGGACCTAATGGAAGCGCCGGGCAATTGGGCGCACAGCACTCTACAGCATTTGAAAGTTATTTTGCCAATATACCAGGTTTGAAAGTGGTTTCGCCTTCCAACGGCTACGATGCAAAAGGTTTGTTGAAGCAGGCAATCCGGTACGAAGAAGACCCTGTGATGTTTATGGAAGGCGAAGTAACGTATGGCGATAAAAGTGAAGTGCCGGAAGAAGAATATTATATACCGCTGGGCAAAGCCGAAGTAAAAAAGGAAGGCAAAGATGTTACCATTGTTTCTTATAATAAAATGATGAAAGTGGCGCTGGCAGCGGCTTCCGAGCTGGAGAAAGAAGGCGTGAATGCAGAAGTGATTGACCTTCGCACCATTCGTCCGCTCGACTGGCAAACCATTTTGCAGAGTGTGCAAAAAACAAATCGTTTGGTAATTGTGGAAGAGCAGTGGCCCATGTGTTCGGTATCGTCTGAAATTGCGTATCGTGTGCAAAAAGAAGGTTTCGATTATTTGGATGCGCCTATCCGCCGCATTACCTCTGCCGATGCGCCAATGCACTATGCGCCTAACTTAGCGGCTGCTTATTTGCCCGATGTACCTCGTACTGTGAAATTGGTGAAAGAAGTAATGTATATGAAGAAATAGAGGAAAGTGGAAAGACGGAAAGAAAATAGTATGAACCACAAAGGCACAGAGAACACGAAGCAACACAAAGGTCAATAAAGACGACTTTGTGGTTCAAAAATAAAAGTACATCCCGGTGTTGCAGCATCGGGATTTGTTTTTGCAGATAATGAAAAAAAAGAGCGTCGTTTATTTTACCAAACACACCACTGCTTCGCCCAGCAGCCGTTATCGTAGTTATGCGTATCATTCGTACTTAGAAGCCAATGGGTTTGCAATAACGGTTCATCCACTCTTTCCATCTTTGTTTTTGTCCATTTTTTATAGAAGCGGCAGAAAGCCCGTCCTGCTTGCATTCTACGCTTATGCAAGACGTTTTTTTCAGCTTCTCTTCATAAAGAAATATGACATCGTTTATATTGAATACGAATTGTTTCCTTACCTGCCTTTTCGATTGGAAAAATGGCTGCTACGCAAACAGAAGCACATTGTAATTGATTATGACGATGCTATTTTTCACAATTATGATAAAAACAAAAGCAGGTTTATTAAACAGTGGTGTGGCGATAAAATTTACCAGTTGGTTGCTTTGGCCAATGTAGTAATAACCGGCAGCCCTTATCTTACTAAAACTTTATTGCCTTATGCAAAAGAAGTGGTTGAGATTCCAACAAGTGCTTCTATGCAATTGTATAACGCAACCGAAGCTACACACATTTCAACCAAAGAAAGGGAAGCCTTTCGCATTGGATGGATTGGCTCTGCAACCACCAGTCGTTTTGTTTTGCTGATAAAAGATTGCTTGTTACAGCTTCAGGAAATTTACACCATCAAACTGGTGTTGATTGGTTTTGATGCTAAACTGGAAAAAGAGTTAGGAGGCTTGCATTATATCAATTACCAATGGAAACAAAGCACAGAAATTGCGTTATTAAAAACCTGTGATGTCGGCATCATGCCCTTGCCGAATGAACCATTTGCAAAGGGCAAATGCGGCTTTAAATTGATTCAATACATGGCTTGCGGTTTGCCAACAGTTGCCACGCCAATGGAAGCGAATATTAAAATCAATCGGGGCAATGAAAATTTGTTTGCAACAACACAGTTTGAATGGTATTCATGCCTTTCTGCCATCATTCAAAATGGGGAATTTTATAAAGAAGTAGGCAGAAAGAACAAAGACATCGTACAAGAATTTTATGCAACCGAAAACAACCAAAAAATTTATCTTCCATTGTTTCAAAACATAGCACGCGACCTATGAAAAAATTGTTTTTTATATTAATTTTATTGCCAACCTTCCTTTTGTTTGTTTTTGCCACAATTGCGCAGAAAGCAGACACAGCAAGGCTTTCATTTACATCTGATACAACAAAAACAACCACACTGGAAGATGTTACTGTTACAGCTTTCAGCTTACAAGGCAAATGGCAGGATGCACCGGCTGCCATTTCTGTTATCAACCAAAAAAGCTTGCAGTTGCTCAACAATGTATCTCTTGTTCCTGTGTTCAACACGGTTGCCGGTGTGCGCATGGAAGAGCGTTCGCCGGGCAGTTACCGCTTGTCTATTCGCGGCAGTGTATTGCGGTCTCCGTTTGGTGTGCGCAATATAAAAGTGTATTGGAACGATATACCGCTTTCCGATGCCGGTGGCAATACGTATTTGAATTTGGTTGACATTAGCCAGGTACAATCCGTTGAACTGATTAAAGGTCCGGCAAGCAGTTTATATGGTGCTAATACCGGCGGTGCTGTTATACTTCATTCAGGAAATTATCAGCCTCAAAATCATGCGTCGGCTTCCGTGGGCGGCGGCTCGTATGGTTTGTTTAACGAATGGGCAAAATATTCTTATTCCGATGCAAAGTTTGAAACCGGCATTCAACAGGTCCATCAGCAAAGCAATGGTTACCGGCAGCAATCTGCGATGCGTAAAGATGTATTTAAATGGGATGGCAACTGGAGAATTTCTAATAAAGAAAAATTGAACTTCTTAGCGTTTTATTCCGACTTGTATTATCAAACGCCCGGCGGACTTACCCTGTCTCAATTGTATTCCGACACAACGGCGTATCCCAAAGCCGTAACGCAGCACAATGCGGTGTACAATAAAACTATTTTTAGCGGTATGAGTTTAACGTCTAACTTTTCTCAACATTTTGATAATACCACTACGCTCACAGCCAATCATACTTCATTCATCAATCCCTTTACTACCAACTACGAAATCAGGAACGAAAACAATGTCGGTGGCAGAACTACTTTTTCATTCCATACTGAAAACAAAAACACCGCTTTCAAGTGGCTTGCCGGTGCAGAATGGTTGTACAATCATTCGTTTATTGATGACTACGATAACAATAAAGGCGTAAAGGGAAACGTGCAGTTTAAGGATGAATTGTTTGCCACACAATATGCTTTGTTTACGCAAGCTAACTTTACACTTAATAGCCGGCTTACTATACAAGCTGGTGTAAGTAATAATCAGCAACTCGTAAAATATCGCCGCACAACCGATTCCGCATTGAACCATTTTCAAAGAGGCAATACCAACAGTTTGTTGGCGCCACGCATCAGCGTGTTGTACAAAGTAGCGAACGATGTAAATGTATATGCCGTTGCTGCCAAAGGTTTTTCGCCACCATCGCTTGCTGAACTGCATCCATCCAACGGCGCTTTCAACACTACCTTGCAACCAGAACAAGGCTGGAATTATGAAGCCGGTTTGAAAGGAAACATCATTAACAACAGGTTTCTATTTGATGTGTCAGCTTATTTTTTTGGATTGAACAATGCCATTGTTGATAGAAACTCTGGTTCTGTTTTGGAGTATTATACAAATGCGGGTAAAACCAAACAGCATGGCTTAGAAGCCTGGTTGAAAGCATTTATCATCGAAAACAAAAACGCATTCATTACCTCACTTGCAATAAGCAACAGCTTTGCTTATCAGCCTTATAAATTTGTTTCCTATATCGTTAATAGAAACGATTACAGTGGTAATCCCATTACCGGCGTGCCGCGCACCATCAACGTTTCAACGTTTGAAGCGATGAGTAAATGCGGCGTGTATGCAAATGTTATCCTGAACAATACTTCTTCATTAACTGTAAACGATGCTGCTACTGCAACTGCGAAACCATACCATTTGCTGCAAAGTAAAATCGGCTTTCAAAACAACGCTCATCACTTTCAGTACAACGTGTTTGTTTGTGCCGATAATTTGCTGAACGAAACGTATAGTTTGGGTAATGACATTAATGCTGTTGGCGGACGGTATTACAACCCTGCACCGAAGCGAAATTATTTTGTAGGAGTGATGGTTGGGTTGTGATGATGATGATTGTAAATTTGATTTGCAAATCGGGAGATTGGCTGATGGTTCGATGAAGTCTGGAGACAATTTCGAGCGGAGGTTTATTCCTTAAGATTTTTATCAGAAAGATCTCTATTTTGTTGATGCCTTCCAACAAGAAAAGCTGTAACAAGAGCCACGAGATCAACAGTTCCTAATATTGACCTGGAAATTTCATGTCCTATATAAATTAAAAATCCAGACGCCCCTAAAAATGACATAGCAATTATAAAAGCAAATATTTGTCCGAGGTTGCTTTGTTTTAGATCGCCTTCAATCGCTTTAAATTCCATTCGCATTCTATGTTCAGATTGATTTTCAGTCATTCGTAATATGCGATCTGCTCCATTTGGAGCACACTTATTATATTCTTTCAAGATGTCGGGTGGCGGCATTGGAGCACGCCATGTCCTGCGATGTGAAACAATTGCTCTTACAACCTTTCTTTGTTGTTCCTCAGGAAGACTTTTTAATATTGGTTTTACATCTTCTGGAACAGTTGCCGGTATACTTGTAAAATCATCGCCAGAGGATAGTTCCTCTGGCGATGATTGATTTTCTTCATTATTTTCTGGAGATGGATTAGCAGATAAGTCATTCACGGTTTAATGCTTTTCGAGTTCAAGCGTTTCTTTAGGGTTCTCATTCATAACAGCACACAGATCCATTCCGATAACTCCCCAATCATTTTCTAAAGCTTTAAAATCGACCTCTTGTTCTGTTTTAGAAGTATTGAACTCAAAATAATTCCCGGCAAGATTGAATATGCTACCCGCACCAATTAGCATGTTTGTGCGCGGAAATAAAAAGTCAGTGCGGTACTTTTTCTTAGACATACAATGATTTTTTATAGGTGATTTCATAGATGACGCAACAAGGAGAAGACTGTTCATCGATAGGATGATAGATGTCTACACGTACCTACAATTTTACATTTACCTGTTTAACTTTTAACCAACACAAATATATACGCAATAGTACAAACTATTATTATTCCAATTGTTATTTTTTCGATTAATGGTTTTTTAGTTTTTGTAGAATTAAAACAAAATTTAGTGACTAAATCTTTTTTACTTAGTCACAGAAGCAAATTCTGGAATCGTACTCTACACTTTTGGAGGAATCGCTGATAGCTTTTCATAACTCAAAACCTGTATTCAGCAAGAATTGTATTTCCCATTTCTGCATGACAAAATCTATCGAACGAAAACGCAACAAGCGATGCACTTTATTCAATTACAAATCATAAGCTAACAACCATTTTTTACGCAAAAACAAACCAACTTATTCCCATCTAAACATCAGGCATTGGTTTTGCGCGAAAAAGAATATAGACTGGCTCTTATGAAAAAAATCTACCTCTTTCTACGCCGCAGTGTCATTTTGGGCATCTGCATTTTTGCTTTTGTACAGTTAACTGCACAAACACCTACCATCAGTTATCAACCCATCATTAACGGACTTTCGAGGCCGGTTGACATTGTGAATGCACACGATGGCACCAACCGCCTGTTTATTGCACAGCAGGGTGGCGCTATTGAAGTTTGGAACGGAACAACCACCACCGCTTTTATTGATCTTTCTTCCATTGTTAGTACGGGTGACGAACGTGGATTGCTAAGCATGGTTTTCCATCCCCTTTTTAACGGAACCACCAACCGCTATTTTTTTGTTTATTACACCAACGTGAATGGAGATGTTGAAGTAAGCCGCTATCAAACTACTAACGGCAATCCCAATACCGGCGATCCGTCAACACGCACTGTCATTATTACCATTCCCCACCCTACCAATGCCAATCACAATGGTGGCAAATTGAACTTTGGAAAAGATGGCTATTTGTATTTCGCTACCGGAGATGGTGGCGGTGAGAACGATCCGCCCAATAATGCACAAACCGGAACTGTGCTGCTGGGTAAAATGCTTCGCTTAGATATTGACCATGCGGGTCCGGCAGGGCATCCTAATTACGCCATTCCAGCCGACAATCCTTATGTAGGCAGCGGCACTATTGCTGATGAAATTTGGAATTTGGGATTGCGCAATCCTTTCCGCTGGAGCTTCGACAAAGCCAACGGTGATATGTGGATAGGCGATGTAGGACAAGCCGCAGAAGAAGAAGTTGATTTCCGGTCTGCTGACAGTACCGGGCACAATAATTTTGGCTGGCATTGTTATGAAGGTTACATCCACACACCCGGCGTTGCGCCTTGCTCACCGACAGATTATGTAGGTCCCATATTTGCTTATGTTCATCCAACAACCAATGCTCCGGCTATCGCCCTCACCGGCGGATATGTATATCGCGGTTCAGAGTATCCTAATTTGTATGGTTACTACATTGCAACGGAGTTTTTTTCGGGAAGTGTTTTTCTTTTATGGCCCAACGGAAAAGGAGGGTTTGATTCTGCTACCCAAACAGGTGCTCAAAGTAACATTTCCGGTTTTGGTGAAGGCGAAGACGGAACCTTGTATGCAGTTTCCGTTGGGTATGGACAGGCTTACAAAATAGTAGCAACCGGCGGCACTGTTTTACCGGTTGTGCTGAGCAATTTTACGGTTGCACATTTCAGCAATTATAACGAAGTAAAATGGACAACAGGAGCCGAGCAAAACACGTCCCGCTTTTATATCGAATACAGCACCGATGGCAACAATTACCTTCGTGCAGGGCAGGTTGCGGCATCACGAAAGGCAAATGGAAATACTTATGTTTTTCAACATCATTTTATAACAACCGTTCCAACATTTTACCGCCTTGCTGTTGAAGATAACAACGGGCTTATCACTTATTCTTCTGTGGTAAAAATTTCGCCTGATGCGAGCGACAACATAACCATTTATCCTACTATCATTCGGAATGGAATACTGAATGTAAGCTTTACCCAGCCTGTCATTACATTACAATTAATCAATGCAAACGGAGCAGTGGTTTATAAGAAGGACTTAAAAGGTGTTTCAGGAACCACAGCTATTAATTTACCATCCCTTCCTAAGGGTATGTATTATGTGCAGGTAATTGGAGAAAAGAGTGTGAAAAAGGAGAAGGTGGTAATTGAATAAGGCGATCTCTGTTTTACTCCGATCACAGTAACATCTATCATTCTTCTTGTGCGAAGATGCTGCATAGCGCTATTCAAGTCGTTAGCTTTAACGCCAAAAGGACTTCAACCGGCATTACCCGGTTGAAGTCCTTTTTACAAAAAAGCATTTAGAACACTACCAAAACATTTTTATAAAACTGTATTTAATCCTTTTTCATTATTCTCATTTTAGCTGTTTCCTTCCTTCCAAAATAACGACAAAACCAAAGCTTTGAAATTTTAATCAATTTTTAAAACAAACTCTTAAAATTGAATCATTCTTTCAAACCCTTGTTGAAAAACAACGTCTCATAAAATAATTCTTCACTTTAGCAGTTATCTATTTTTTATGTACCGGAAAAGTTTCAAGTTGTGCAACAATTCGAGGGCTAACTAAAAACTACTTATATGCTTTACCGCTTACTTCGAAACAATAAAGAAAGTGGTCCGTACACCGCTTTGCAATTACAGGAAATGGGTTTAAAACCCTACGATTTATTATGGGCAGAAGGCAGAGGCGCCGCATGGCAATATGCGTCGGAACTTCCTGAATTAAAAGCGTTTGCGCCTGTAGTAGAGGAGCAGCCTTTCGACCGTTTTTATAAAAAAGATGAACCAAAAAATAGCGCAAAAGAAAACGCTGTGGCTGCAAAAAAAACGAAGCCTCGTTTTCGTATTTCAGGCGATAAAATTATTATGGTAGAAGCCGGTAATATGGAAGTGGCTACCAATGGTTCTATTCAACCTGCAACACAAAGTCGCTTTGTAAAAGAGCCGGTGGAAGAAAAAGTAGCCGCCCAGCCTCACTGGCAGGAAATATATGAAGAATGGCAGCCTCAGAAAAAAACACCGAAAAAAGACGAGCCGGTTGAAGTAGAAACCAAATATTCCGAATCACTCGACGACCTGAAAAAGCGGTACGCCGAAAAGGTATTGAATGAAAAAAATGATAAGCCATCAGCGTTCAAATCTGCCAACCTGAAACAAAGCATTACGGCGGCTGTTGCTTTGCTTGTGCTGACGGTTGGCGGTTATATTGGTTATACATTAAAACAAAAAGATAAGGCAAAAACAAATGTGGCTGTTGTTGAAAAGGCAGATGTAGCGGGCGATAACACATTGTCATCACAGCAAACGGCTGATAACAATGTTAGTGATCATGCGCAGAACAACACCGTTTCTAACAACACAAATAAAAACAACGGGAAGGCAAATGGCGCAACACCATCAATACAAAACCCGGTTGCAAAAAATGAGACTGAAAAGAAAGAAGTTACCAAGCTCTCTTTAAAAGAAGAATTGAAAAAAGAGGCAAAAACAAACGATGCAACTTACAAACCGTTGGATAAAACCGTTGCTTTAAACGATAAAAAAAAGGAAGCACTTACAGGCAACAATGCTAATAATAACAAGCCGGCAGCACAAACTGATGCAAACGCAACCGCAAAAAATGCGGGCGGAAACAGCACAACAACACTGCCAGTTGCTACGCCTGTTGCCAAACAGGCTGCACCTAAAAAAATTGATGATTATGTAGCGGTTAAAAAGATAGGTGGTAGTGGCAGCACTGTTGAAAACGTTCGTTTGCTGGTGAACAACATTACTGATTTTCCGATTGATCTGGCTGTGATAGATGTTCAGTATTTCGACAGCAAAGGCAAGTTTCAAAAAGGTGAAACAATGTATGTAAAAAACATCGACGGTGGCAATAATGTAGAAGTGCGCGTCCCTGATAGCGATAAGTCAAGTTCCATTAAATACAAAGTGTCCCTGGTAAGTTCTGAAAAGAAAACCTTGTACCTCGTTGCGGATTAACCGGCTGGTTACTTGGGCCGCATAACGCTTATTTTAGCGGCATGAAAACGATTGTTCTTTTCGGCGCAGGCAAATCTTCATCTGTATTAATTGATTACCTAAAAAATATTTCAACACAATACAACTGGCATCTGTTTGTAGCAGATGCCAGCCTTGCCACCGCTATGCAAAAAACGGGCAATCATCCGTTTGCAACGCCCGTTGGCATTGATGTGTACGATGATGACCAACGTGCTTCTTTACTGCAAAAAGCCGATGTTGTTATCTCTTTATTGCCACCTTTGCTTCATATTTTGATAGCCAAAGATTGTCTTCATTACAACAAACATTTGCTCACGGCTTCTTATGTGGATGAACACATCAGGACTTTGGAAAAAGACATCAAAAACAAAGGCTTGTTGTTTTTATGTGAAATGGGTTTAGACCCCGGCATTGACCACATGAGCGCCATGCAACTCATTCATCAGATTCAAAATAATGGCGGCGAGATTACTTCATTTAAATCGCACTGCGGCGGGCTGGTTGCACCTGAAAGTGACGACAATCCCTGGCATTAT
Organism: Ilyomonas sp.; assembly: GCA_965277535.1. Taxonomy (GTDB): domain Bacteria; phylum Bacteroidota; class Bacteroidia; order Chitinophagales; family Chitinophagaceae; genus Ilyomonas. Next base: position 1,937,045 of record OZ255825.1, read on the forward strand.
AAAATAAGCTGGAACCCACGAAACATAGTGCTTGCAGGCAAAGCGGGTGCATTATATAAAGAAGCGGGGCAAGAAAAAAGCCTTACTTATGAAGAGTTGTTTGGTAACAATAAAAAAGTGGCGATTCCAAACTTCAGCGAATACGCCTGGTATGCCAACCGAGATTCATTAAGTTATGCCAAATTGTACAGTTTGGAAAGGGCGCAAACCTTTATTCGCACCACATTACGGCATCCCGATTTTTGCGTTGGTTGGAAGCATATCATTGATTTGAAATTAACCGATGAAGCTACTTTTTATGATACCGATAGTTTGTCCATTGCCGCATTTTTTAAAGAAAGAAACATCACAAAGAGTACAATAAATGATGATTTGTTTTTGCAGCAATTATCCTATCTCGGTTGGCAGGACGAAACGCTCATTAACAAAGGAAAATGCAGCGTGGCAGATGTTCTTCAATTCTTATTAGAAAGAAAGCTTACCCTACAACCTGCTGATAAAGATTTGGTGCTGATGCTGCATGAAATTGATTATTTGCAAAATGAAAAAAAGCACAAAACCAAAAGCTATTTGGCAGTAAAAGGTGAGGATAACATTCACACCGCAATGGCAAAAACGGTGGGTTTGCCGCTTGGCATTGCTGCTACATTATTGTTGCAAAACAAAATAGAAGAAAGAGGCTTGCACATACCCATTGTTCCTTCTATTTATGAGCCGGTGTTGAAAGAGTTGGCGCAACAGGGAATTTCGTTTGTTGAGTTTTGATGAGGTCATTATTCCGTAAATCATAAATCACCCAGCCGTTTCTTCAATTCTCTCACGCCTTCTGTAGCCGGTTTTTCTATTTTGGTTAGATTGATAATAGAATCCACTTCAGGAATGTTTTTATCAATAATAAATTTTGGTGCAAATCGTGGCGCATAATTGATCAACCCTGCAGCCGGATATACTGCCAATGAAGTACCAATCACAACAAAAATATCGGCTGTGCTTGCAATCTGTGCAGCCTTTGCAATCATAGGAACTTCTTCTTCAAACCACACAATGTGCGGACGCAATTGCGCACCGTCTTCAGCGGTTTGTCCTAATACAATCTCATCTTTTATTTCATAAATTAAATTTTCATTTTTCTCGCTGCGCATTTTAAAAATCTCACCATGCAGATGCACAACATTCGTGCTGCCACCACGCTCATGAAGGTCATCAATGTTTTGGGTGATGATGGTTACTTCGTAATCATTTTCTAACTCCGCCAAACCTATGTGAGCCGCATTAGGAGCGGCTTTCGCTACATCGGCGCGGCGTTTATTATAGAAGTCTAACACCAGCGCAGGATTCTTTTTCCAGGCACGCGGCGTTGCAACATCTTCTACATTAAATCCTTCCCACAAACCACCGGCATCGCGAAATGTTTTCAAACCGCTTTCCGCACTAATGCCCGCGCCGGTAAGTACAACAATATGATTTTTCATGATTAAACTGAATGATTCAGATAGAATGTAAAATAATGTCGATAAACTCAAAAATACTTACCATAAATAATAGCTTCTAAATAAAGTTTTTAAATTTAGTTTAATCGCTTTATAATAATTTTAGCTACCAATTTCGCTTTTATGAAAAAAGTTTTATTCTTTTTTTAGCCGTTATATCCATAACCTTTTCCAATGCTCAAACGATATTGATTAAAGATTCGACTTATGATCCGAATGATGCTCCATTTGGTGCTACTCATGTAACTACATATACTTACGACAGTGCTTGTCGTCTTGCCTCTCAAACATCTACCTTACCACCATCTCTAAATTCTTACACTTACTATGCTAATGGTAATCTTTACCAAAACTTGCAGCAAATTTATAACGGCAGCAACACAGATGGTTCGTATAATTGGATTAACAATGGACTATCTACATATACTTATAATGCGGACGGTAAAGTAATAAGCCGAATAAATCAGTCATGGAATAGGACTTTGGAAACCTTTTTAAATTCTGATAAAGACACGAATGTTTATGATCAGAAAAACAACTTAATCAAGAATTTTTCTCAACAATGGATTGATTCATTACACTTATGGACAACACAGTTTACTAATTTCTTTTATTATAACATTAATGGTCAAATAGATTCAACCATCAGTGTTGAAGCTATTTTTGGAAAAACAACCAAAACTTATTTTACTTATTATAATTCAGGCAAGCAATTTCAAATTGCAACCTACGATTATTTAGATTCTTTAGGAATGTCATTAAGTTCAAGTAATATAACAACACATTATTACGATTCTACAAATTATATCAATAAAGACAGTGTTGTTTCCGAACCAAGCAATCAGCCAGATTCCTTATTATGGCGGGAAATCGATGTTATTATTACCTATTACGATCATGCTACCAATAATAAAATCGAGGTTGATGGATTTACTATTGCCAGTAACATTCCGGAGCAAAGCAATACTAAAACTTATTATTTCTATTTTCGTTGTTCATCTGTATATCCACTTACTCTTATAAACTTCTTAGGTGAGCAGCAGAATAGCAGTGTTTTACTACGCTGGCAAACTGCAAACGAAGTCAATATCTCGTCTTTTTTAATTGAGCGAAGCACAGATGATGAACATTTTATTAAAATTGATAGTGTAACTTCTTTAGGAAGCAGCACAAACATTAACAGTTATTCTTATCTTGATGATAATGCCATGCTAATGAATGTAACAAAATTATACTATCGCTTAATTGAGGTAGATAAAAACGGTACTAATACTTATAGCAAAGTGGTGGTGCTTAACACTTCTGCAAATAAACCATCCATTTATGTATCACCTAATCCAATAGTTGATATAGTAAAACTTTATGCAACGACAATAATCAACAATGCAATGATTACTATTACGGACATGCAGGGCAAAGTTTTGTATTCCGCTTCGCAAGATATTAAGGCAGGTAACAATGTAACTATTAATGCTTCTCGCTTTGCCAAAGGAATGTACATAATTACAATTCAGTTGGCTACAACCAAACAACAATTAAAAATTATTAAATAAGAGCGAACGTATATAAGAACTGGACGCTTAGTTAACCCTTTTTGTTTTATCGTTTCTTTGCATTTTCATCACAGCCATGATCAAACTCTTTTACAACCTTTTTACTTCACTGTATCCAACCGGCGCTAAGCTGCTAGCTTTGTTCAACAACAAAAAAGCAAAGCTTTGGATAGAAGGAAGAAAAGATGTATTCTCTTATTTACACAGTAAATTTGATGGCAATACAAAGCCGGTAATTTGGTTTCATTGTGCATCACTGGGCGAGTTTGAGCAAGGCAAGCCTGTGATGGAAGCTCTTAAAAGTTTGTATCCGCAACATCAATTGCTCATTACTTTTTTTTCTCCTTCGGGATATGAAATCCGCAAGAACTATGCAGGCGCTAATGCCATTTGCTATTTACCGATGGATGGTAAAGAGAATGCACAGAAACTGATACAAATTACAAAGCCCGCACTTGTTGTTTTTGTTAAGTATGAGTTTTGGTATTCTTACTTAACCGAAATTAAAAAGCATCACATTCCGCTTCTGTTGGTATCAGCATTGTTCAGAAAAAGCCAGCCGTTTTTTAAAGCGTATGGTGGCTTTCACAAAAATATGCTGCGTTGTTTCACCCACATTTTTGTGCAAAACCAAACCTCGCTCGATCTGCTTCATTCTACCAGCATCAACAATGGGAGCATTAGCGGCGATACGCGTTTCGACCGTGTGCTGCAAACCGCCAACCACTTTGAACCTTTGCCCTTGATTGAACAATTTTGCCAAAACAAAAAAGTGCTGGTTGCTGGTAGCACATGGACAGAAGATGATGAAGAGCTTGACCATTTTGTAATTCATCATCCAACCATGCGCTTTGTAATTGCACCGCACGACATAAGTGAAGAACGCCTGCAGGAATGTGAGCGTTTGTACAAGCACACCATTCGTTATTCTGGGTTAGAAAATACAGCAATTGGTAACGATGTAAACACATTAATTATTGACAACATCGGTATGCTAAGCCGCATTTATTTTTATGCTGATATAGCTTACATCGGCGGTGCTTTTGGCGGCGATGGCATTCATAATATTTTAGAAGCCGCAGTGTTTGCCAAACCTGTTGTGTTTGGTCCTGAACATGATAACTTTCCTGAAACCGATGATTTGATTGAAGAAGGCGGCGCATTTAGTGTAAACAATGCTTTGGAATTGGAAACCATCTTAAATAAATTATTGACTGATGAAGCCTTTAAAGCCAATGCAGGCAAAGCTTCCGGCGCCTTTGTAAAAAGAAATGCGGGTGCAACGCAACAGATTATAGCTTACGTTCAGGAGAAGCGCCTTCTTACCAATTGATAAAATGCTTTTACGGTTGGATTGTTGTCATCCCAACCCAATTTGTAAATCATTTCGCGTTGTATCCAATATTCAGCTTCGGGCAAAATGTGAAACGAATTAATGGTTTTGATAGAACGCTCATAAGCTACTTCATCGTTGCGAAACAATTCTTTTATAAACAAATATTTATCGTTGATGCCGATGGCTTTGCGCAGGTCTTTTATGGGTTCATCTTTCAACCTGCTTCCTGCTTCGGTGGCCTGTGGCTTTAGCGTATCGTTAATGCTTCGCTCGTTGGTCTGTGCAGTATCATTCAGTTCATAAACCACTTTTGGTTGCTGTTGTGCAAGTGTAGGAATGTGCTCCATCACATCGTTGTATTTTTCTTCAGCCAACGTGTTGACGGACGATGTTTGTACCGGCTCCGGCTCAATAGTTTGCGGCAGAATAATTTCTTCTTTTACCTGTTGTAAGTTCTGGTCTTCCGCAGGCTGCACAGCAGTGTTTTCTTCTACCTGAACGTTTTGGTTTTGCTCATTTTTGTTACTTTCTTCAAGAGTTACTTCAAATGGTTTGAAGGGCATTATCACGCTTACTTTGCCGGCATGTGCTTTGTTTCCAGCCTGATTGTTTTGCTGCAACTCAGTAACCAAAAGCAAAGCAGTATTCAGTAAAGAAGATTCATCCGCTTTATCGGTATATTGTTGTTGCAAACGTTTGATAAGCGCACCTACTTTTTCCATGCTAAGCGATATTTTTTCGGAATCGGGCAAAGCTAAGGTAATAAGGTTTTTATTTGCAGCCATTCAATTGTAAAAATGTTTACCGAACCTCATGTTTATGGCAGAGGCTGGATAGAAGTCATTTGCGGCGGCATGTTTAGTGGCAAAACCGAAGAGCTGATACGCCGGTTAAACCGTGTAAAAATTGCGAACCGAACTGCCGAAATTTTCAAGCCGGCTTTAGATACGCGCTACCATGCTGTAAACGTAGTAAGCCACAATACCACCGAAATGAAAAGTACGCCGGTTGATAATTCGCAAACCATTTTGTTATTGTCGAACGAAGTAGATGTAGTAGGAATTGATGAAGCTCAGTTTTTTGATGATGAGCTCCCGAATGTGTGTGAAACGCTTGCCCGCAAAGGCATTCGCGTCGTTGTTGCCGGATTGGATAAAGATTTTTCGAGCAAGCCTTTCGGACCGATGCCACAATTGCTTTCCATCGCTGACGATGTTACCAAGCTTCATGCAATCTGCGTTGTATGCGGCAACATTGCTTCGTATTCTTACCGAATCACAGCGCAGCAAAAGCAAGTTGTGTTAGGCGAAAAAGACGTGTATGAACCGCGTTGCCGGAAATGTTATTATGGATTGTAATTTTGAGGTATGGAAGCGATAAAAAAAATAATTGAACATTCTACTCATCAAGTAGTAATTGCGTTGCCAGAAAGTTATCAGAATAAAAAGTTAGAGGTGATTGTTTTAACGGTTGAAGAAACCAATGAACCAAAAAAGAAATATGATTTTTCTGACCTTTATGGTAAATTAGATTGGCAAGGCGATGCTGTGGCAGAACAAAGAAAGTTAAGAGATGAATGGGAATAAATATTTTTTAGATACCAATGCGATTATTGCTTTATTGAATAGAAATAAAGTAATTGAAAATGCAATCAATAATGCAAATTGGCTTGGCTTATAGGTGATTAATATTGCTGAGTTTTTATCTTTTAGTAATCTTAGTTTGAATGACAAAAATATATTTACAACTTTCTTACAAAGAGTGTCTGTAATCAATCTAACTTTCGAAGACCATCTTGATATTATCAATGCCGCAGCCACTTTTCGTATTTCATACAAACTCAAACTGCCCGATGCAATTATAGCAGCTTCGGCTATTGTAAATAACTCAATACTTATAAGAAACGATCAACAGCTTTCAAACATCCCTCACTTGCAAATCCTTACTTTTGACCAAATCATCTTCCCATATCATCACACTTATAAAAAAAGACATTCTGCTTGAAATCCGCCAGCAGTACACGTTTTACGGCATTGCCTTGTATGTAATGGCAACCATTTTTGTTGTGTACTTAACCCTCGAAACACCCGAAGACAAAGTTTGGAACAGTTTGTTTTGGGTCATTCAATTGTTCGTTTGCGTAAATGCGGTTGCTAAAAGTTTTTTGGGCGAAAACAAAAACCGCTTGTTTTATTTTTATTCCATTGCGGGTGCAACACAGTTCATCATTGCCAAGCTTTTATTCAATGCAGTTTTAATGATTGTAATGACACTGCTAAGCCTTTTTGTTTTTATCCTCTTTTTGGGCAATCCATTGGTTCATGTAGGGCAGTTTGTTAGCATCAGTTGTTTGGGTGGTGTAGGTTTGGGATTAACATTTACATTCCTGGCTGCCATTGCTGCCAAAGCGCAGCAGCAGGCGGCTTTAATGGCAATCATGGGTTTTCCCATCATTACGCCTCAGTTGTTGTTATTAAACAAAGTGGCAAACATTGCTTTTTCATCCATTGTTCAATCAAACCTCTGGCAAATGACATTGTTGCTGGTCCTGTTTGATGTTTTGATTGTAATTCTTGCCATCATCCTGTTTCCGTTTTTATGGAAAGATTGAAGTTCTGTTGAACCACAAAGGCACAAAGAACACAAAGAAGCATAAAGAATAGTAAAAGAAAACTTCGTGAATCTTTGTTACTTCAAGTCTTTGTGGTTCATAATAGCCTTTGTGGTTCAAACTTTTTTTAACCAATACTAACACCTGTTTGTATAAGTCGTTTGCTATACATTTGCAGCCGCACATTTGTTTTTACATTGATACTGATTATTACGGTAAAATAGATTTATGCTTCGGAAACCCTGGTGGAAAATTGCATCGTTTATATTGCTTCTTTATACCTGCACTGTAGGCTTTTTTGTGAAAATCCCTTACCTCGACGACAGGATGCAGCAAAGCATCCGCAACCTTTTTTTCCATGTTCCCATGTGGATGGCGATGATGGTGTTTTTTATTGTATCGGTTGTTTATGCCATTAAAAATTTGCGTACTCAAAATCCAATTTTCGATTTTTATTCGGTTGAATATGCCCGTACCGGTGCCGTGTTTGGAACGCTGGGTTTTGTAACCGGAATGGTATGGGCAAATTACCAATGGGGCGCACCGCTGAATGGAGACCCAAAACAAATTTATACCGTCATCGGCATCTTGATTTACTATGCTTATTTTATTCTCCGCGGCTCGATGATTGATGAAGACAAACGCAGCAAAGTGAGTGCGGTTTATAACATCTTCGCCTTTGCTATGACGATACCTTTATTTTTTATTTTACCCCGGTTAAAAGAATCATTGCATCCGGGCGGGCAAGGCGCAGAAGGCAATCCGGGCTTGAATCCTAAAGATTTGGATGCCAATATGCGGCTGGTATTTTATCCTGCCATTTTAGGTTGGACATTATTGGGAATATGGATAACAACGCTTCGTATCCGTTACCGGATGTGGAGCGAAAACGAATTGAATTATGAACAAGCTTAAGCCTTTGTTTTTGCTCTTATTTGTCAACTTTTTTGCACTGCTTGCAACGGCGCAAGGTGGCATCAAACCAACCGAAGACAGCAGCGACTTCATGCGCAGCAATGGCAAAATTTATGTAGTAGTTGCGGTGATTGTTATCATTGTAATCGGCCTTTTTTTATACCTATACAATCTTGATAAAAAAATATCAGCTCTTGAAAAACAAAACAAATCATAGCGAAAGAATAAATCTACTCTGTCAAATTTTATTTTTCTAACGTTTTAAAAAACCATTTTCGATGCCACAGCCATATAGCTTTTTCGACAACGTAAATAAAAGCTTTTCCAAAGCCGCTTCTTTTACCAAATGGGAAGAAGGGTTATTAGAGCAAATCAAACAATGCAATGCCGTGTACCAGATGCGCTTTCCCATCCGCAGAGACAACGGTAAAATTGAAGTGATTGAAGCCTACCGTGTACAGCACTCGCATCACAAAACGCCCTGCAAAGGAGGCATTCGGTTTAGCAATGAAGTGAACCAGGATGAAGTAATGGCGCTTGCCGCTTTAATGACTTATAAATGTGCCATTGTAAACGTGCCTTTTGGTGGTGGCAAAGGCGGCATTAAAATAGACCCGAAAAAATACAGCGATTTTGAATTGCAAAAAATTACGCGCCGCTATACAAGTGAACTGGTAAAGAAAAATTTTATTGGTCCGGGCACGGATGTTCCTGCACCCGATTATGGTACCGGAGAACGCGAAATGGCGTGGATATTAGATACCTACACAACCTTGCATCCCGGCGAAGTGGAAGCAATGGGCTGCGTAACTGGCAAGCCGGTTACACAAGGTGGTGTTCGCGGTCGTAAAGAAGCTACGGGTCTGGGTGTTTTTTTTGGAGTACGCGAAGTGTGCAACATGCCGGATATTATGGAACGATTGGGCATGTTAACCGGCGTGGAAGGTAAGCGTGTAATTGTGCAGGGTTTAGGAAATGTAGGTTATCATACGGCAAAGTTTTTTCGCGAAAACGGGGCAAAAGTAATTGCCATTGCAGAATATGAAGGCGCCATTTGCAACAATGATGGACTGCATGAAGAAGAGGTGTTTCAACATCGTAAAAAGAATGGTTCTATCTTTAATTTTCCCGGTGCTACCAACGTTGTAAAAGGAAGCGACGCACTGGAAATGGAGTGTGATATATTAATACCTGCAGCTCTCGAAAATGTTATTACAGCAGAGAATGCACCCCGCATAAAAGCAAAGCTGATTGGTGAAGCAGCAAACGGACCTACCTCGCCGGAAGCAGATATGATTTTGGCTGAAAAAGGAATAATTGTTATTCCGGATATGTATCTGAATGCAGGCGGCGTAACGGTATCTTATTTTGAATGGTTAAAGAACTTAAGCCATGTGCGTTATGGCAGAATGGAAAAACGCTTTACCGAAAATATGAACAAACATATTTTGGGGCAGATTGAAAACCTTACTGGTAAAGAAGTAAGTGAAGGAGAAAAAAAATTTATTGAACACGGCGCTTCGGAAGAAGACCTGGTTCATAGTGGCTTGGAAGAAACGATGATAGAAGCTACGCATGAAATTATGAACTGCTGGCGCGGGAATCCTAACATACCGGATATGCGCACTGCTGCTTATGTAGTTGCCATTAACAAAGTAGGAACCTCTTATGCTGAACTGGGAATTTTCCCATAAGCGACTTTATAAATTTGGGCAAAAACAAAAACGCTTTCCAAAAAATTTTGGAAAGCGTTTTTGTTTTTAAAGTCTTGAATAATGGATGAAATAATTTGATAGGAACTTTCGATTTGTATGAGTAACTTACTTACTATTTTTACAAAACTGATTGGGATTTCATTTATGCAAACATTGAACATCGAAATTACAAATGACAATGCCTTACAAGTGTTAGAAGATTTACAGGCAAAAGACTTTATAAAAATCAGGGCAAATTTTCATCTGACTTCATCTGTTTTTCCTGGCGAACCTTTTACTATTGAAGAATTTAAAAATTTCATTCTTGAAAGAGAAAACGGAACCAGCATAAGCCTTACTCAAGCAAAAGCAAAATGGGCAAAAAAGAAAAAACAGTTGCTCAAAAGCATAAAATAAGAATTCAGGACGAAGCTTATAATGATATTGAGCAAATTACCGATTTTATAGTCACCCAAAATCAACAACCTTTAAATGCAATAAAAGTTGCAGACTCTATATTTCAAGCTATTGATAAAATTGGAAACAACCCTTTTGCTTACAAAGAGTGTGAAGCCATTCCAACAAAATCAAAAATTTATCGTCAAGCGAAATGTTTATCGTGGTTGATAATTTTCAGAATTTCCTCTGCCGAAATTTTGATTTTAGGTGTTGTTCATGGTGCAAGGAATCCGTCAGCAATTAAAAAAATGAAAACGAAACGATAAGGGTATCTTTATTACTTTGCTTATATGGGCAAAAACAAAAATGCTTTCCAAACTGTTGGAAAGCATTTTTTTATAAAATAGAATTGAAGAAAAAATTACCATTTATCAACCGCATCGCTGTTCGATGGAACTGTTGCAATAGTTGTTGTTAGCGGCACCTCATCATTTCCATCAATTGCAACTACACTATCAACGCTTTCTTCAGGTACCGCTTCAGGATATTCATGGTTAAAAGCATCAAAATCAAAGTCGGGCATCAGTTCGGTTTTTACATAATCAACCGATTCAATTAAGGCTTTTGCAAACTTATTAAAGTCTTCTTTGTAAAGAAAAATTTTGTGCCGGTCGTAACCATCATCATTAAAACGCTTACGGCTTTCGGTGATGGTGAGATAGTAATCGTTGCCGCGAGTAGCTTTTACATCAAAAAAATAAGTTCTTCTTTTTCCAGCCCTGATGCGTTTGCTGTAAACGCTTTCCATTTTCTTGTCGTTGTTTTCGTAGCCCACAGATTTCGTTTTTGGTTTTATTGAGTTTTGCGTTACAAATATAGGATTGTTTTTATACTGCCAAAATTTTGCAACTTTTATTTCACTGCTATCTCAGCCGTTTCGTTTTGACTGCTGATTTGCAGCTGATACAATTCAGCATATTCACCATTCAACTTCATCAGTTGTTCGTGCGATCCTTTCTCTTTGATTTCACCTTCGTCCAAAACTACAATCTGGTCAAAATGAAACTGGGTTAAAATCCGGTGCGAAATAATAATGGCGGTTTTGTTTTGCAGGTATTGTGAAAGATTGTTGGTGATGTCGTATTCCGTCTTCGAATCCACAGCACTCAGGCAATCATCAAATATCATAATGTCGGCGCCTTTCATCAGGGCACGTGCAATGGAAATGCGTTGCTTTTGCCCGCCGCTTAACGTTACACCACGTTCGCCTACCATCGTTTCATAACCTTGCGGCAGTCCTGCAATCTCGTTATGAATGCTTGCATACCTGGCTACCTTTTCTATTTGCTCTTTATTATGTGCGTCATTGCCGGGCAAGCCAAAACTAATGTTGTGGCTAATATTATCGCTAAAAAGAAACACATCCTGCGGCACGTAGCTAATGTTTTCACGCAGGTATTTTAAAGACATGTTTTTTATGTTTTCGCCGTTCAGTAACACCTTTCCTGCATCTGCATCATAAGCGCGAAGCAACAGTTGCGCAATGGTAGATTTTCCACTGCCGGTTTTACCCATAATCATTACTTTTTCGCCCGGTTTAATTGCCAATGAAAAATGACGCAAAGCCCTGATGCCAGTGTGCGGATAGGTGAACGAAACATCATCAAAAACAATTTCACCATTCATCACCGGCTGCTTTGCACTTTGTGGTGAAACGATAGCTGGCTCTGATTTTAAAAACTCATTGATGCGCTTTTGCGATGCCGATGCGCGTTGTATGATGCTTGCCGTCCAGCCAATAGCGCTTACCGGAAATGTGAGTTTGTTGATGTATAAAATAAATTCTACAATGGTGCCCGCCGCTGCACCGTGCAATACCTGCAGCGCGCCCACCAAAATGGTGATTAATGTGCTCAATCCAATCATTAGCGTCATGCTCGGAAAATACACGGCTTCGAGCTTTGATAAGCTTACTGCATTCTTCCGGTATTCTTCACTGTTCTTTTTAAAAAAGCCCAACATATTTTTTTCCTGAACAAACGATTTTATCACACGAATGCCGGAATACGATTCCTGCGCGTTGGTGGTCAAATCGGAAAGTGATGCCTGCACCTTTTCGCTTTTTTTATGAATGATGGTGTTTACCACATAAATGGTGATGGCAAGCAGCGGCAGCGGCGATAGCGCAAGCCAGGTAAGGTGTTCATCTTGCTTAAACATATAAAACACGCAAAACAAAATGGTAGTGGCAAGGTTGATGAAATACATGATTGCCGGACCGGCATACATGCGCACGCGGCTTACATCTTCGGCAATGCGGTTCATTAAATCGCCGGTACTGTGGGTTTTAAAAAAATCGGTGTTTAACTTTTGGTAATGCTGATAAATTTCATTCTTTTGGTCGTACTCAATGTGGCGGCTCATTACAATAATGGTTTGCCGCATCAGGAACATAAAAAAGCCGCGCAACAATGCCATCACCAACAGCACAACACCTGCTAAAATAATAACACGGCTGTACGAAAAGTTAGCGCCGTTTACCCAATTGATAAATCCTTGCACGATAAAATTGTAATTGGCTGAATGGTTGTATTGAACCGATGCCTGCGAGCTTTGATTTGTTTTAATAGCTTGCTGCACCATGTTGATAACATAACCCGAAATCTGCGGGCTGAGTATATCAAAAAAGTTTGATAAAACAACAAAGAGAATTCCCCACAGCAAGCGTGACCTGTATTTCCAAAAGTATTTATTGAGTACCGAAAGATGCTTCAAAAGAAAAAGAATTTAGGCAAAAGTAAAAAGGGATTTGTGATTGGAGATTTATGATTTGTGAAGGTAATAGTTCGCGTCATTCCGCAATTGCCCTCAACACACACTAAAACCTTTATCGCAATAGCGAGGGCATTTGCGGAATGAACTGTGTTTCAATAAAGGCTTATTTTGATTTCAATTATATTGAAACACTGTTCAGTTCTGGTTGCATTCGCAACATAGGATGACGATAACCGTTATTGTTTATTTTGCCAAAAAAAATTCCGAACCGTACATGGTTCGGAATTAAAAAATTTCCTTGCAAAAAAGCGTTAGGCTTCTACACTTCCACTCGCGGCAGAATTGTCGGGCTCTACTCTTCTTACAGCAGGCGATTGCTTGCGGGCACGCTGGTTTTTGCGGTGATCGTCAGAGCGTTTGCGCTGGAGGTTTTCATGATCCTCATGCCAAGCCTGAAATTTTACCATCGCCTGGGTTTCATCAAACAAACCTAACTTCACACCACGCAACAGGTGCTTTAAATACAGCACACCTTTGAAAGACAAAATACGGCGAACCGTATCGGTGGGCTGTGCACCTTTGTGCAGCCACTCAAGGGCTTTCTGACGGTCTAACTGAATGGTTGCGGGAACTGTAAGCGGGTTGTACGTTCCGATTTTTTGAATGAACTTCCCATCGCGGGGTGCACGGGCATCGGCCACTACTATAAAGTAGAATGGGCGTTTTTTGCTACCGTGTCTCTGTAGTCTTAATTTGACTGCCATAATTAAATAGAAATTTAAAGGCTAAAAGAATAAGGTTTTCTTTCCAATTGGCAAATGTAGAAGGTTTAGCGCAAAAACAAAAAGCAGTAAAATAAATTTTTTTTAAAACCTGGCGGCCGGTTGCGTTCGATTTTTCCCCGCAGACAACACAGAATGCCGCAGATGGTCTATTTTCTTTCAGCGATAATCTGCGTTATCTGCGGGAGTTTATCCTTTTCTAACTAACTCCCTGCCGGTTCTTCTCTTTTTCTTTTCTGTAAGAAACGTTCTCTGCGAATGTTTTGCACGGGCACGCCTTTTATTTTGCTTTCAAGCCAGGCAATAATATCGAGATACATAAAAGAGCGCGTTTCCAAAGGATTGCCTTTGTGATGCTCCAGCTTGGTTTTTAGTTGCTTAAAAGCCGGTACCATTTGCGATGGCGAAAGAGAAAACGATTGTTTAATAAAAGCAAAAATGTCTTCTTCCACCACGCTTAAATTTTTCATTTTGCCCATAAAGCGATAGACCGATTTTATCAGGTATTCCAGCAAATTGTAATTGCCCAATTCGTAATGTGCAATTAAGTGCAGCAGCCGCGCATAACATTGCAAATCGGTTCGCAAATCCACTTTCCAGTTGATGATTTTATTTAAATAATCAATCGCTTTATCGTTATCGCCGGAGCCAAAATACAACGATGCAATTTTATAATAAAATACTAAAATACGATGCCTGTCGAGATGCAGTTTGTATTCGCCTAATTTTTCTTCGATGTAAGGAACCAGGCTCAAACCCGCGCTGAACGTGCCTTCCAGAAAGTGTTTGTTGATTTTGGCAATGTTCAAATACACAAACGTTTGTATTACAGAATTGGTGGTTGCGGCAGCCGCTTCTGATAAAGCAAACGTTTGGAACTGTTGCAGCGCTTCGTTGAATTTTTCATAATTGTTCAGGGCAAAATGTGCGCTTAATAAGTTGTGCAAGCCTTTTATGTATTGCCCCGTTTCAACGGTTATCATAGTTTGGTTTTGCACAAATAATTGCACCCATTTTTTTGTGTACCGATAGTAAAGCAATAAATCCTGCAAAACAAAATGATACCACGAATAAGACTGATAGAGATAAAGCTTCTCGTAAAAGTTCAAATCGTTTTCTTTGCAAAGGGGCAAATGAGATGTGAAGAAAGTTTGAATGGCTGCAACATCTTTTTCGTCTCTTGCATGGCCATGCTGAATGTACCAGCCATACAACTGCAGCGAGAGATTGGAAAGGGTGTTCACCAGCGTTACATGCTGCAATGTTGTTGTTGATTCATCCGACAACAATTCAGCCCTGTTTTCCATGCTTCGGGTGATGTGCAGGGCTTCTATTTTCTTTTCAAAAAAAACGGCCTGCATTACAAACGTGAGCTGATTGTATTCTTTAGCCAGCGCTTTGGTTTTGTCCAATATTTTAAGGCTTTGATAATATAACCCTTTGTTGTATAAAATGCGGGCAAACGCCATTTGTTCGTTCAGCAGCATATCAATGTTTGCGTCATCTTTGTGCAAATGCAGGCTCGATAGAATCTGCTTGTACAAAGCCGCTTTTACATTGGATAGTTGCTGTTTGGTAATGCTGGAATTTCTTTTTAATAAAATCGTTTCATCGTACTCATCCATTTTATCCAAAGCATCAAAAAGGATGATTGTTTTTAAGTCAGCATTACCTTCCGCACGTTTCATATCCAGCTTAAAATTTCGCTTTTCGCCTCTTTCGAGCGATTTTATCAACTGAAACAATTCGTCTGTATTGCGGTTGGGCATTGTAATTTTATTTGTATATAATGCAGTGTTAACAAGGGTTTCAGTAACTTTATCATTGCTTACACAACGTAAAAGTGAGTATATTTTATTTTTGTTGGCTTGTTACTCAATTTTATTTTTAACACTGCAAACGGTTCAACAACAGCATCGGGGCAGGCAAAATAAAGAGTTTGCCAACGTTTACCTTCTTATTTCTTTTTTATGTCTAACGAACGAATTTACATTTTCGACACAACGCTTCGCGATGGTGAACAGGTACCCGGCTGCAAACTGAACACCAATGAAAAAATTAAGCTGGCTCTTGCTTTGGAA
The DNA here is from genome assembly GCA_965277535.1 of Ilyomonas sp. Taxonomy (GTDB): domain Bacteria; phylum Bacteroidota; class Bacteroidia; order Chitinophagales; family Chitinophagaceae; genus Ilyomonas. Next base: position 1,952,681 of record OZ255825.1, read on the forward strand.
GATTTAGGTGTTGATATTATTGAAGCGGGTTTTCCTATTTCAAGCCCAGGCGATTTTGCTTCGGTGGAAGCCATTGCAAAAGTCATTAAAAATGCAACGGTTTGCGGCTTAACGCGCGCGGTACAAAAAGATATTGAATGTGCCGCAGAGGCGTTGAAATATGCGGTTCGCCCACGCATTCATACTGGCATTGGCTCCTCCGACATTCACATTCGTTATAAGTTCAACACTTCGCGTGAAGACATTTTAGAGCGCGCCAAAAAAGCAACAAGACTTGCCAGAAACCTGGTGGATGACGTTGAATTTTTTTGTGAAGATGCCGGTCGCGCCGATGATGAGTTTTTAGCACGCCTGGTGGAAACGGTAATTGCTGCCGGTGCAACGGTGGTGAACATTCCTGATACAACGGGCTATTGCCTGCCACAACAGTATGGTGATAAAATCAAGTATTTGATGAACCATGTTCCTAATATTGATAAAGCCATTTTGAGTTGCCATTGTCATAACGATTTGGGTTTGGCAACTGCCAATTCTATTTCGGGTGCGATGAACGGTGCAAGACAGATCGAATGTACGATTAACGGTATAGGTGAACGCGCCGGCAACACATCTTTGGAAGAAGTCGTCATGATTATTCAACAACATTCTTCGTTAGGTATGTACACAAACATCAACGCAAAAAAACTCAATCCGATTAGCCACCTTGTCGCCGACACGATGCGTATGCCGGTACAAAGCAACAAAGCTATTGTTGGAGCCAATGCGTTCTCGCATTCCTCCGGCATTCACCAGGATGGATTTTTAAAAGAAACCACCACGTATGAAATCATCAACCCCGAAGATGTAGGCGCAGACAGTAGCAAAATTGTATTGACGGCACGGAGTGGCAGAAGCGCCTTGGCACACCGGTTCCATATATTGGGTTATCAGTTTACACGCAATGATATTGATGTATTGTATCAGCATTTTTTGGAAGTAGCCGATAATAAGAAAGAAGTAGAAGATGAAGATTTAAAAGAACTGGCGGATGAATTTCAGGGTGAACATGCATAGTTTGGTTTTGCCTGAAAAATATTGCTTAACCAATAAAATTTTGACTGATGGAAACAACATTAAAAAAGATGACGGAAGAAGAACGCAGGCAACATCAGCATTTTATTATCCAGGAATGGAAGAAAGATGTAGTGGAAACGAGGGAGCAGTTTCAAGCATGGTTGAAGACTGACGAAGCAAAGGAAACATTCAAAACATTAAGAGAAGAAAATGCAAGACGAGGAATTATTATAACCGGAAAAATTTGCTGATTAATTATACGCTATGTGAAGCGACCTCGCTTTACATGAATCTTCTATTTCCTCTGGGAACGACTTACAAAATTCATTATAGACCTATAAAAAACGACAAAAACAATTTACTCAATCATGGCTCAAACATTATTCGATAAAATCTGGAACAAACACGTTGTCAAAAACATTGAAGGCGGTCCTTCGGTGTTGTACATTGACAAACATTTTATTCATGAGGTAACGTCTCCGCAAGCTTTCAAAGGTTTGGAAAAACGCGGCTTGCAGGTGTTCCGCCCGCAGCAGATAGTTGCTACAGCCGATCATAATGTGCCAACATTAAATCAGCACTTGCCCATACAGGAAGAACTCTCAAGAATACAGGTGCAAACGCTGAAAGACAATTGTGAAAAATTTGGAATTGAACTATATGGTTTAGGGCATCCGTTCCAAGGCATCGTTCACATCATCGGTCCTGAGTTGGGGATTACACAACCCGGCATGACCATCGTTTGCGGCGACAGTCATACGTCAACACACGGAGCTTTTGGGGCCATTGCATTTGGCATTGGAACCAGCGAAGTGGAAATGGTGATGGCTACGCAATGCCTTATGCAAAGCAAGCCCAAACTCATGCGCATCAATGTGGATGGCAATTTGAATAAAGGCGTTGTTTCAAAAGACATTATTTTATACATCATCTCGCTCATTTCTGCCAGCGGCGCAACAGGATATTTTGTAGAATATGCCGGCTCTGCTATCCGCGACTTGTCTATGGAGGCGCGCATGACCATCTGCAACATGAGCATTGAAATGGGCGCACGTGGTGGTATGATTGCGCCGGACGAAACCACTTTCAACTACATGAAAGGGCGCTTGTTTGCGCCAGCCGACAACGATTGGGATAAAGCCCTGGAATACTGGAAAACATTGTATTCCGATAAGGACGCGGTGTTTGATAAAGAACTAAATATAAAAGCCGAAGACATCGAGCCAATGATTACTTACGGCACCAATCCGGGCATGGGCATCGGCATCAGCGGACATGTGCCAGAGTTGAATGAAATAACAGAAAAAGCTTCTTTCGAAAAATCACTTACCTACATGGGCTTGCATCCCGGTGAAGTGCTCAAAGGTCATAAAGTTGATTATGTATTTATTGGCAGTTGCACGAATGCGCGTATTGAAGACTTGCGCATGGTGGCTTCTTTTGTAAAAGGAAAAAAGAAAGCCGACGATGTAGAAGTGTGGGTGGTTCCAGGCAGCAAGCAGGTGGAAAAACAAGCGATGGAAGAAGGCATTCATACCATATTTGAAGAAGCTGGTTTTGTGCTTCGGCAGCCGGGTTGTTCAGCTTGTTTGGGAATGAATGAAGATAAAATTCCGGCGGGCAAATATTGCATTTCTACCAGCAACAGAAACTTTGAAGGCAGGCAGGGACCAAATGCAAGAACGATGCTCGCAAGTCCGCTAACAGCAGCGGCAGCGGCGGTTACAGGAGTAGTAACTGATGTAAGAGAAATGCTGTAATCAATCTATATTAACCATACAAATAAACAATAGAAAAGTGCCGGAAGTAAAATGGAATGCAAATCTTTATGACAACAAACATGACTTTGTTGCGAAGTACGGAGAAGATGTTTTAGAATGGCTGCAACCGCAAGAAGAGGAACGCATTTTAGATGTAGGTTGCGGAACCGGAACACTAACAGAAAAATTGAGCGAAAGCGGTGCTTTAGTAACAGGCATTGATGCTTCTCAGGAAATGATTAGGAAAGCAAAAGCATCATTTCCCAACATTCAGTTCTTTGTAAAAGACGCTACGGATTTTCAGTTTGAGGAACCGTTTGATGCAATTTTTTCAAACGCAATCTTGCATTGGATCAATGAGCAGGAAAAAGCATTGCAGTGCATTTACAATGCGTTAAAAAAAGAAGGACGTTTTGTTTTTGAAATGGGCGGAAAACACAATATTGAAAACATTCATACAGCATTAAAAGAAGCCATAACAGAAGCCGGTTACAAAGACGAAATTCCTGCAAAAACAAACTATTTTCCCTCAGTAGCAGAGCAATGTTTGTTGTTAGAAAAAGTTGGTTTCACCGTTTCCAATGTAGCTTGTTTTAAAAGGCCCACCGAACTGAAAGGTGAAGACGGAATGAAGAATTGGATGGTTCAGTTTTGCGGCTTTTTCTTTACCCCTATTCCTGCCGATAAAGTGGATGCAATTATGAATCGTGCGGTTGAGATTTTGAAACCTACTAATTATAAAGGGGGCAAGTGGTATGGCGATTATGTGCGGCTAAGAGTAAAAGCGATAAAAGAATAAATAGTATGGAGAAGTATTTCGACATCATGCAAAAGACAAAGATCAATTTCGTTCAATTGCTTGATGGTTTAACAATCGAACAATTGAACAAAATTCCTGCAGGTTTTAACAACAATCTCATTTGGAACTTTGCGCATTTGCTGGCAACGCAACAAGTAATCTTTTATGGCTTATCAGGCTTAACACCGAAGGTAGATGAGCACTTTATAAAAAGCTATCGAAGATTCAGCAAGCCGGAAAGCTTTGTAAGTGCATCGGAGTTGGAAACGATTCAAAACAATTTTGAGGAGGCACAACAAACTTTTTTTGAAGATTACAGAAATGGAACATTCACCGGTTTCAAACAGTACACTACTTCATTCGGTGTGCAGTTAGATACTCTTGAAGATGCCATCAAATTTTCATCTATGCACGATGGCTTGCATTACGGTTATGCTATGGCATTAAAACACCTGGTATAGTCAGGCAATAATCAACCACGGAGTAAAAGGAGTTTGAGCACGGAGTTAATTAATAATATGGTAGAGGAAGAATTGACAAATGAAATATTGAAAGCAGCTTTTAAGGTCCATTCTTCGTTGGGGCCGGGCTTATTAGAATCTTCTTATAAAACTTGTTTAGCTTACGAGTTACAGAAGGAAGGATTTTATGTAGAAAAAGAAAAGCCCATGCCATTGATTTATGAAGATATAAAATTGGATATAGGTTACAGAATTGATTTACTTGTTGAGCAAAAAGCAGTGATAGAAATAAAAACAGTAGAATGCTTTGCCGAAGTGCATATAGCTCAAGTTCTTACATACATGCGATTGAGCAAATGCAAAGTTGGTTTGCTGCTAAATTTCAACACAGTTTCTTTGAAAAACGGAATTAAAAGATTTGTATTGTAACTCCGTGCTTAAACTCCTTTTACTTCGTGGTAAAAAAATGAGCAAATTATTATGATCATTGTTCAAGCTATTGTTTTAACCGATAAAACAGTTTTATGACAACGAAATTGAGTCTTACAATTGAAGAAAAAACAGCAAAAAAGATAAAAGCCTATGCTGCAAAAAAGAAAACCTCGGTATCAAAAATTGCAGAAGAATATTTCAATCAGCTAACAGAAGACAATGACAAAAAGAAAAAGAAATCGTTTGTAGAAGAATGGGCAGGTATTGCAATAAAGCCAATAGGGGATATAAATAAAGCAAGAGATGAGTATTTGAAAGAAAAATATGGCTTATAAAGATTCCTTTGAAAATGATTAAAAAAATAATTTATCCCTCTTTGCCTGTACTGTCGGCAAAAAAATTTCTGAACATGATATAACGCAATAACCATGAGCAAAAGCATCAACATCATTACTTCTACCGTTGTTCCGATTGATATGGAAAACATTGATACCGATCAAATTATTCCGGCACGCTTCTTAAAAGCCACAAGCCGCGATGGCTTTGGTAAGAATTTGTTTCGCGACTGGCGTTATGAAAACAACAACGAAAATGAGCCAAAAGAAGACTTTCCTTTAAACAATCCAACCTACAGCGGAAAAATATTGGTTGCGGGTAAAAACTTTGGTTGTGGCAGCAGCCGCGAACATGCTGCCTGGGCAATTAAAGATTATGGATTTGATGTAGTAGTGAGTTCTTTTTTTGCTGATATTTTCAAAAGCAATGCACTCAACAATTTCTTACTTCCTGTAACCGTGAGTGATGAATTTTTACAAAAATTATTCAGCGCGGTAGAAGACGATCATACAGTTGAAGTAGAAGTGAATTTACCCGAACAATACATCAAAATTCTATCTGCAAACGAGCAGGAACATTTCGACATTAACAGCTATAAAAAAACATGCTTGTTGAATGGTTACGACGACATTGATTACCTATTGAGTATGAGAAAAGAAATTGAAACATTTGAAGCCAGCAAAGGATGAAAGGCACAACCATTATAGCAAACCATATTTCTGTAACACTTGGCGAAACGCATTTGTTGGAAGACATTTCATTTCAATTAGGTGCGAATGAACATCTTGCCATCATAGGTTCATCAGGTAGTGGAAAAACAACGCTGGCAAAGGTTGTGGCCGGTCAGGCCTTTGCCAAAGGAAGCGTGGCTATTACGTGGAGCGAGTCATCTTCATTACAAAAAAAAGTAGTGCTGATAGAGCAGCGCAATCAATTTAAAAATTTATCGCACACATCTGATTTTTATTATCAGCAACGCTTCAACAGCTTTGATGCGGCCGATGCGCAAACGGTGTGGCAGGCACTTCAAAATTTGGGCGAAAACAAACCTGATTGTGAAATAGAAAATTTGTTGCATCAGTTCGGTTTGAATGAGCGTCGCAATGCACCTCTCATTCAATTGTCGAGCGGCGAAAACAAACGGTTTCAAATTATAAAAGCCGTTCTTTTACAACCACAAATTTTGATACTCGATGCACCGTTTACAGGTTTGGATGTGGCTGCAAGAAAACATCTGCACAACACCATCAATCAATTAGCCCGCAACGGAACAAAAATTATTGTGATTACAGATGTGCATCAGTTGCCCGATTGCATTACTCATATTGCTTTGCTTGATGAAGGAAGAATGAAATGTTTTATAAAAAAAGAAGAATGGAATGCAGGTTTGGTTTCGCACGAAAATACAGGCTACACTAACATTTACGCATTGCCGCTATCGGAAAATAAAGAGCATTACCACCAGATAGTGAACATGCAAAATGTAAACGTTAACTATGGCAACAAAACCATTTTGAATAACATCAACTGGCAAATTAGGCCGGGAGAAAGATGGTTGTTAAAAGGCAGTAACGGCGCAGGCAAATCAACCTTGTTAAGTCTTATCAACGGCGATAATCCGCAGGCTTATAAAAATGAAATTTATCTCTTTGATAAAAGGCGTGGCAGCGGCGAAAGCATTTGGGACATCAAACAAAAAATTGGTTTTGTTTCGCCCGAATTGCATGCGTTCTACGATAAAACCACAAGCTGTTTTAATACCATCGCATCAGGCTTTTTCGATACGGTTGGATTGTTTAAAAAGCTATCGCCGCAGCAGCACGAAGAAGTAAAGCAATGGAGCCATTTTTTGCAGCTTTCATCTGTTCAGAACAAGCCATTGATAAGTTTATCATTCGGCACACAACGGTTGATTTTATTAGCCAGAGCACTGGTAAAAAATCCGCCGCTTCTCATTCTTGATGAGCCATGCCAGGGATTGGACGATGATCAAAAAGAGGCATTTGTAAACTTAGTGAATAACATCTGTGAGCAAGGCAAAACACTCATTTATGTAAGTCATTATGATGACGAAATACCAGCTTGCGTAGAAAATGTGATGGAGCTAAAGAATGGCGAGTATTCAACTTACTCAATACGAATAAAAGAACTTTCTTACTATTAAATTGTAAATATGAGTGATGAATTAATGAATATTATGAAATTGCTTTCTCCTGATAAACGACAGGAAGTAGTTGATTTTGCAGCCTATCTGTTGCAAACATATAAACCGACAAGTAATTCAGATAACCAGGAGCTGGCAGAGCGCCGTATGAAACTCGCCGTTCGTTTAAAAGGACAGATTTGGATGGCTGATGATTTTAACGAAACACCCGAAGATTTCAAAGATTACATGTAATGGCTTTGCTTTTAGATACGCAAATTCTCATTTGGCTTGAAGAGAATCCGGAAAAGATTCCTTTACACACAAGAAGCGTGATATTCAGTAATCCCGATGTGTATTTCAGCGTAGCCAATATTTGGAAAATGGCGATTAAAATTAAGATAGGAAAATTGCAAATGAAGTTTCCATTGCCCGATATGGTCAGCATTTTTATACTTGGTTACAAGTTTAAGTTATTAGACATCGAACGATCACACATTTATCAAACGCTTCAAATGCCTTTGCATCAGAGAGATCCGTTCGACCGTTTGATCATTGCACAATCAATTGTTGAAAATATAGACATCGTTAGCTCGGATGAAGCCTTCGACACATATGGCGTCAAACGTATTTGGTAAAAGATACTTTAAAATTTCCGCTACCACGGATTAAGAATATGAAAAAAAACATCACTGTTATTTTGGGCGATGGCATCGGGCCGGAAGTAACGCAGCAATCCATCAAAATACTCAATGCCATTGCATCGCAGCATGGCCACGAGTTTCACTACGAGTATCATCTCATGGGTGCCGATGCCATTGATAAAACCGGCAATCCCCTGCCCGATGAAACCATTCAATCGTGTTTAAAAACCGATGCGGTTTTGTTCGGTGCTATTGGTCATCCAAAATACGATAACGATCCCACTGCAAAAGTGCGCCCCGAACAAGGGCTGCTAAAGCTTCGAAAAACGTTAAACCTCTTTGCCAACATTCGTCCCATCACCATTTATCCTTCCCTGCATCATCTTTCGCCCCTCAAAAGCAAAAGTTTGGAAGGTGTTGATCTTGTCATTTACCGCGAACTCACCGGCGGCATTTATTTTGGCAAGAAAAGCCTGAGTGAGGATGGCAAACAAGCTTCCGATGATTGCATTTATTCAACCGAAGAAATTGAACGCGTTGCACATCTCGCTTTTCAAAACGCACAGCAAAGAAGAAAAAAACTAACGCTGGTTGATAAAGCCAATGTGCTCGAAACATCGCGGCTGTGGCGCAAAGTGGTGCAAGGCATGGCGCCGCAATACAGCGATGTAAGCGTTGATTATATGTTTGTTGACAACGCTGCCATGCAAATTATTTTGGCCCCAAAACAGTTTGATGTAATTCTAACCGAAAATATGTTTGGCGACATCATCAGTGATGAAGCCAGCGTGTTAAGCGGTTCGTTAGGTTTGGCGCCTTCTGCTTCCGTTGGCAGTGGCACAGCTTTGTTCGAGCCCATTCACGGCTCTTATCCGCAGGCAGCCGGTAAAGACATTGCCAACCCAATCGGGTCCATCCTTTCAGCCGCCATGCTGCTCGATTATTTCACCTTACATACCGAAGCCGAACAAGTTCGCAATGCAGTTGCCTGGACGTTAAAAAGCGGCTTTGTAACCAAAGACATAGATGCGGTAAACAATTATTCCACATCAACCATTGGCGATTTAATCAGAGATTTCATCGAAAACAAATTGACCGATGATGTCAACAAACGCAACATCACAGTAAGCAAAAGCACAATTATTTAGCCACCGGATTTATCCTGTGGTCTGTGAATAAATCCGGTGGAAAACAAAACAATAAATCGCCAAATACAAAATACAATTTTATGAAGTCATCGTCCGTCGCTCCGGTTGATCATCCCTTGCGACGCTCCGTTCAACAGCAGAATATAAATTAAGCATTTCCAAGAGCGAGTACATGAAACCGCAAAGAAACAAAGACGCAAAGCATAAAAATAAAACTCTGTGCTTCTCTATTCCTCCGTGTCTCTGTGGTTAAAAACACAAAATATGAGCAAAAACAAACTTACTGAAACCGAAATGGCTGAAGCGCCAACTGTTGACGAACAGGCTGCCATCCAACATGCGCATGGCTTAAACAAACATTCGCAAATCCTCACGCAGGACGTTACACAGCCTGGCGCACAAGCCATGTACTATGCTATTGGTTTTACCGAAAAAGATTTCAACAAAGCGCAGGTAGGCATCGCCAGTATGGGCTGGGATGGCAACCCCTGCAACATGCACTTAAACGACCTGGCAACAAAAGTTCGTGACAATGTAAACAACGTGAAAGACTTGCTGGGCTTACGTTTTTACACTATCGGCGTGAGCGATGGCATCAGCATGGGAACCGATGGAATGCGGTACAGCTTGGTAAGCAGAGATGTGATTGCCGATAGCATTGAAACCAACGCCGGTGCACAATATTACGATGCCATCATTGCCGTTCCAGGCTGTGATAAAAACATGCCCGGCTGCATAATGGCGATAGGTCGTTTAAACCGTCCTTCTATTATGTTGTATGGCGGCACCATTGCACCCGGCCATTACAAGGGAGACGATGATCTGAATATCGTTTCTGCATTCGAGGCATTGGGACAAAAGATAGCTGGTAATTTAGAAGAAGCTGATTTCAAAGGCATCATTCGAAACGCTTGTCCGGGTGCAGGTGCCTGTGGTGGCATGTACACAGCAAATACCATGGCAAGCGCCATTGAAGCAATGGGCATGAGTCTGCCTTATTCGTCGTCCAATCCTGCGTTAAGCAAAGAAAAACAGGAGGAATGCGAAGCCGTTGCCAAAGCCATCAAAATTTTGTTGGAAAAAGACATAAAACCAAAAGACATCATGACGCGCAAAGCATTTGAAAATGCCATTATCGTTATCATGGTGTTAGGTGGTAGCACCAATGCGGTGTTGCACTTAATTGCGATGGCAAAAAGCGTGGATATGCCGCTAACGCAAGATGATTTTCAGGCAATCAGCAACCGTGTTCCGGTGCTTGCCGATTTCAAGCCAAGTGGCAAATATTTAATGGAAGATTTGCACAAGTGGGGCGGTGTGCCAGCCGTAATGAAATACTTGCTGGGCAAGGGTTTGCTGCATGGCGATTGCTTAACAGTAACGGGTAAAACGGTGGCTGAAAATTTAAAAGATGCCCCCGATTTGGATTTCGAAAAGCAGGATATTATTCATCCGTTAGAACGACCGTTAAAGAAAACCGGGCATTTACAAATCCTATACGGCAATCTCGCCGAAGGCGGAAGTGTTGCTAAAATCAGCGGCAAAGAAGGCGAACGGTTTGAAGGCACAGCCCGCGTGTTTGATGGCGAACATCACCTGATACAAGGTTTGCAAAGCGGAAAAGTTCATGCCGGTGATGTAGTCGTTATCCGTAACATAGGTCCCAAAGGCGCGCCTGGTATGCCTGAAATGCTAAAGCCTACAGGAGCCATTATTGGCGCGGGTTTGGGCAAGTCAGTTGCCTTAATAACCGATGGTCGTTTCAGTGGTGGTACGCATGGCTTCGTGGTGGGTCATATTACACCCGAAGCGTTTGAAGGTGGCTTGATTGCATTGGTTGAAGATGATGACATCATCGAAATTGATGCAAAAACAAACACTTTAACGTTAAAGGTTAGCGATGAAGAAATTGCGAAACGCAGAGCCGCATGGAAGCAACCGCCATTAAAAGCAACAAAAGGCATTTTGTATAAATATGCAAAGTATGTAAAGAGCGCAGCAGAAGGTTGTGTAACGGATGAAGATTGATTTATCAATTTAAATATTGTATTATGTTTATTCTTTTTGTTTCTGTTGTTGCTTTGATTAAAAACTTAATAGATCTGCATGAAAAAGGTTATCTATTAAAGTTTTCAATTCAAATTATCTCTTTAGTAAATTCTAAGTGGGGTAAGACTTTAATGATCTTTCTGCTAATTCTGCTCATCGCAATGGCAGCCGTAGTGGGAACTTTAATGAGTGAGTTATATTTATTAAACAAAGGTTCTGTTTTAATTTCTTTAATACCACCCTTTGCTTTAACTCTAAGCACAATTCCCTTTTCATTTCTGACTTATCAATTTCTATACAAAAAAGATAAACATACTGTAATCTGACTTACTAATTGAATACAGAATATAATAATTGCAAATAATTGCTTTCAAATAAATACAAATTCACTCTAATAAAAACTGAATCATGGAAACTCTTACCATACAAAAAGAAAAGGCAACACAAGAAGCTCCAACTACCACGGTAATAACTGGCTCCCAAGCCCTGTTGGAAGCATTAATAGCTGAAGAAACAGAAGTCATTTTTGGTTACCCCGGCGGCGCCATCATGCCCATTTATGATGCGTTGTACGATTATCATGATAAATTAAAACACATTCTTGTTCGGCATGAGCAAGGTGGCATTCATGCAGCGCAGGGCTATGCACGCACATCGGGCAGAGTAGGCGTTGTATTTGCTACAAGCGGCCCTGGAGCCACCAATTTAGTAACCGGTTTAGCTGATGCACAAATAGACAGCACGCCGTTGGTTTGCGTTACCGGACAAGTGTTTGCGCACCTCTTAGGAACCGATGCCTTTCAGGAAACAGATGTTATCAACATCACTACACCCGTTACCAAATGGAACTACCAGGTAACAGATGCAACCGAAATTCCTTCGGTGATGGCAAAGGCTTTTCACATTGCCCAGACAGGCAGACCGGGCCCTGTTTTAATTGACATTACCAAAAATGCACAGCTTCAAAAATTTGATTACAATGGTTACGAAAAAATGAACCATTTGCGCAGTTATCGTCCTAAACCCATTGTGCGAAAAGAATACATTGAACAAGCTGCCAAACTGATTAATGAAGCCCAAAAACCATTTGTAATCTGGGGGCAGGGAGTGATATTGGGCAATGCTGAAAAAGAGTTTGCCTCCTTCATTGAAAAAAGTGGTATTCCCGCTGCGTGGACAATATTGGGCGTTGGTGCCATACCAACCAACCATCCGTTGAACGTAGGTATGCTGGGCATGCATGGTAATTACGGACCGAATGTACTAACCAACGAATGCGATGTGTTAATTGCCATTGGTATGCGCTTCGACGACCGCGTAACCGGCAGGCTCGACAAATATGCGAAGCAGGCCAAAGTCATTCATTTAGACATTGACCCTGCCGAAATAGATAAGAATGTAAAAACAACTGTTCCGGTTTGGGGCGATTGCAAAGAAACGCTGCCTTTGCTTACTGAACTGGTTGCGAAAAAAGAACATCCGCAATGGCTGCAACGCTTTAAGGATCTGGAAAAAGAGGAAATAGACGTTGTTATTTACGAAGAGCAAAATCCATCTACAGAAATATTAACGATGGGTGAAGTAATCAAAATATTGAACAAGTTGACAGGTGGCAATGCAGTGATCGTTACTGATGTGGGTCAGCATCAAATGGTGGCTTGTCGTTATACACTGTTTAATAATACAAGGAGCAATGTTACATCGGGAGGTTTGGGCACGATGGGCTTTGCTCTGCCGGCTGCTATCGGTGCTAAATTTGGTGCGCCTGATAAAACAGTAGTTGCCATTGCAGGAGATGGCGGCATCCAAATGACGATACAGGAATTGGGCACCATCATGCAAAGCAAAATAGATGTAAAGATTTTAATTTTAAACAACCAGTTTTTAGGCATGGTTCGGCAGTGGCAGCAACTGTTTCACGATAAAAGATATTCGTTTGTTGACATTACCAGTCCGGACTTTGTAGCCGTAGCCAAAGCATATAGCATTGAAGGCAAAAAAGTAGAGCATCGCAAAGAATTAAAAGAAGCCTTGCAAACAATGCTACAACACAATGGTGCGTACTTATTGGAAGTAATGGTGGGCAAAGAAAACAATGTATTTCCAATGGTGCCGCAAGGTTGCAGTGTAAGCGAAATACGGTTAAAATAAAAATCGGTAACGATGATTGATACTGTTTTTACAGATATTCCTGTTCAGTATGAAAATATTTTGAGCGAAACAAAAAGGCTTGCTTTCTCGATGGCTTCCGATTTACAAACAGGAAGTTTATTAAAAACTTTGGTAACATCAAAGCCGTCGGCAAAACTATTAGAGTTGGGAACAGGAAGTGGTTTGGCAACTTCCTGGATTCTTGCAGGAATGGATGCAAATAGCAAATTGATAACGGTTGATAACAACCAGGCACTAATCAATATTGCAAAACAATATTTGCCCGATGAAAGGGTGCAATTTATTTGTGCAGATGGATATGAATGGATATTATCTTATACAGGAGAGCCTTTCGATTTCATTTTTGCTGATGCTATGCCTGGTAAATATGATTTGTTCGAAGAAACATTTGCATTTGTAAAAGAGGGTGGTTTTTATATCATTGATGATATGCTTCCACAGCCTAATTGGCCGGAAGGGCATTCAGAGAAAGTAGAAAATTTTATTCATCATCTTGAACAAAGAAAGGATTTAAAACTGACTAAATTAAACTGGTCAACCGGAATTATCATCGTTACCAAAGTGAAAGAAATAAGTTAAGTCATATTCAAAAAGAAATCATGAAACAAGAATATACCATCACCATTTATACCGAAAATCAAATCGGTTTGTTAAACAGGATCGCTATTATTTTTTCACGAAGAAAAATAAGTATTGACAGTATCAACTCGTCTCCTTCTGAAGTAGATAGCGTATATCGTTTTACCATCGTGGTAACGGAAACCGAAGAAGTGGTTTCTAAATTATGCAAACAAATAGAAAAGCAGGTGGAAGTGTTGAAAGCGTATTACAACACAGGTGATGAAATTATCTGGCAGGAACTGGCTTTGTACAAAGTACCCACCGACATCATCGCCGAAAAAGCAATTGTAGAGCGGCTTCTGCGCAAATGGGGCGCCCGTGCTGTGGTAATCCGTAAAGATTATACAGTGTTTGAAACCTCCGGTCATCGTGAAGAAACGGAAGGTTTAATAAAAGCTTTAGAACCTTACGGATTGATTGAATTTGTGCGCAGTGCCCGCGTTGCTATCATCAAAAGCAGCAACGGCTTTCACGAAAAATTGAAAGAGTTTGAAGAGCAGCAGCCAGGCGAGCATCTGGCGGAAAATGAATATCTCAATGAAAGAGAAGAAGTGTTTACGATGTGATGGATTTCTGCATCATTACTATAAACAATAACACTCAGTATTATTTGTATGAAAACAAACTTTGTAAACCGTTTTTATTTTTCACCTTTAGAAAACAAAGGCTTGCACATTCTCAAAACCATTCCTGTTCTTCGCATATTTGATTATGCCAAAGCCATCGAATTTTATATTGACTGGCTCGGCTTTACGCTGGTTTGGGAACACCATTTTGAAGACAATACACCTGCTTACATAGAAGTGGTGAAAGGTTCGCTAACACTGCATTTGAGCGAACATCATGGCGATGGAACACCCGGTACACATGTTTTTATCTGGTGTGAAGGCATTAAGGAATATCATGAAGAATTGATTAACAAAAAGTATAAATATAACCGGCCGGGTTTAGAAAAAACGTTTTACGGCGCATTGGCTTTTACAGTGAATGATCCATTCAACAATAGAATTATTTTCAACGAAAAAATAGCAGAAGAATAAAAAAATTAAATCTTCTTTTTAAAATCAACACAAATAAAATGGCAAAACTAAACTTCGGTGGCGTGGAAGAAAACGTAGTAACACGCGACGAATTTCCATTGAGCAAAGCACAAGAAATACTAAGCAGCGAAACGGTTGCCGTTATTGGCTATGGTGTTCAGGGACCGGGACAGGCATTGAACCAAAGAGACAATGGCATTAAAGTAATCGTAGGTCAGCGAAAGGAAAGCAAAACATGGGATAAAGCAGTGAGCGATGGCTTTGTACCCGGCGAAACCCTATTTGAAATAGAAGAAGCTCTGGAAAAGGGAACCATCATTTGTTACTTACTAAGTGATGCCGCACAAATTGAATTGTGGCCCACCGTAAAAAAACACCTAACACCCGGTAAAGCCCTATACTTCTCTCACGGTTTTGGCATTACATTCAATGAGCAAACCGGCATCATTCCTCCAAAAGATGTTGATGTGTTTTTAGTGGCGCCCAAAGGCTCCGGCACTTCATTGCGCCGTATGTTTTTGCAGGGCAGGGGTTTGAATAGCTCGTATGCCATTTATCAGGATGCAACAGGCAAAGCAAAGGACAGAGTGATTGCGCTGGGTATTGCAGTAGGCAGCGGCTATTTGTTTGAAACTGATTTTCGCAAAGAAGTATTCAGCGATTTAACCGGCGAACGCGGCACATTGATGGGCGCCATTCAAGGCATTTTTGCTGCACAATATGAAGTGCTTCGCAGCAAAGGTCATACGCCATCGGAAGCCTTTAACGAAACGGTAGAAGAGCTTACGCAAAGCCTTATGCCGCTTGTGGCAGAAAACGGCATGGACTGGATGTATGCCAACTGTAGCACCACAGCGCAACGCGGTGCTTTGGATTGGTGGAAGAAGTTTAAAGACGCTACGCAGCCGGTGTTTAATGAGCTGTATGAAAGTGTTGCTGCAGGCAAGGAAAGTCAGCGTTCTATTGATTCAAACAGCCAGAAAGATTATCGCGAAAAATTGAATGAAGAGTTGAAAGAACTGCGCGAAAGTGAAATGTGGCAGGCGGGCAAAACGGTGAGAAGCTTGCGACCGGAAAATCAGCAATAGTATTTAAAAAAATAGCCAGCAATTGTTGGCTATTTTTTATAAGAGAATTGCCACAATACTTCCAATAAGTAATCTCTCTCTAACGGTAACAGCATTGACAAACTTTCTTACCTTTATATCCTAACATTTACGCTAATGAATTCCGCTTTAAAGCAAGAATTAATCGAAAAGATCGCTGTTACAAATGATGATGAGCTGTTGCAAATTTTAAAAGCTGATTATGATTATTTCATGAAGGAAAATGAAGCTGATGTTTTGGATGAACTATCACAAAGTGATAGAGAAGAACTGGTAAATATATTAAAAGAGCCATTTGGTGAAAACACAGAGTCGTATGAAGACTTTAAAAGAGCAACCAACAGATGGCGTACAAAATCGTTGTAAAGAAGCGCTTTACGAATAAAGTAAGTAAACTTCTCCTTTACTTAGAAAAAGAATGGAGCAAAGAAGTTGCTGAAAAGTTTCTTGCAAAATTAGATAAGCGAATCGTCAACCTATCTTTCCAGCCATTTACAGGTATGCCCGTTTCTTCTTTTGAAAATGTTCGTTCTGTATTAATAACCAAACACAATCGCTTGTATTACAGAATTAAAGACTCGATTGTTGAGATTATAAATCTGTATGACACAAGAATGAAACTTGACAAAAATCAGTTTAAGAAAAGTCAATGAAAACAAATGTATAAGGTAAAACGGTGAGAAGCCTGCGACCGGAGAACCAGCAATAAACTTTTTTAGAAAAAACAACTATGCGCACAATTTACCTTTATGCGTATCTTTGTTTTTATGAAAGCAAGATTGAATCTTACAATCGAAGAAGATTTATTAAACAAAGCAAAAGTGTACGCTGAAAAAAATGGAAGCAGCGTTTCGCAGCTTGTTGAAGATTACTTTATGCAAATCACAGCAAAACCAAAACGAAAGTCATTATTAGATATGATCGAAGACTTGCCAGAACCAAAAATAACTTTCCCGAAAGATTTTGATTTCAAGAAAGAATATTACGAGCAAAACAAAAAGAAGTATGGTTTTTAAAATCGTTCCTGATGCCAACATTCTTCTTGATTTAATGTTGAAACGATCGGATGATTATGAAGATTTGCATAGAATTTATCAGAGCATTGTTGAAAACAGGTACCATGGTTTTGTAACTACTTCCATTGTTCATACCTGCGGCTATTGGCTCAGCAAAGCGTTTACTGAAATGTATGCAAAACAA
The DNA here is from genome assembly GCA_965277535.1 of Ilyomonas sp. Taxonomy (GTDB): domain Bacteria; phylum Bacteroidota; class Bacteroidia; order Chitinophagales; family Chitinophagaceae; genus Ilyomonas. Next base: position 1,969,645 of record OZ255825.1, read on the forward strand.
ACTTTGATTGGCTTACTCAACGATGTGCGAATCATTGATGCTCCGCATCGCATCGTTGAAGACGCCTTGTATTCCGACATGAAGGATATTGAAGATGCGCTTCAATACTATACAGCACTGCATCACAAATTAGACGTTTTTATTTCAAGAGATAAGGGCTTTATTAAATCATCAAAGCCAATACTTCCTGTCCTTCATCCAAAAGATTTTATAAAGAGATACATTGATAATTAGGTTTATAGAAAATGACAACACTCACTTTACTTCCCGCTTTCAACTTCACCGCAGCCGCTGAGCGTTTGAAAGGCATCATTGTTAGAACACCACTCTCTTTCAATCAAAATTTATCCCGCAAATACAACGCGAACATCTATCTCAAGCGCGAAGATTTGCAAGTGGTGAGAAGCTACAAATTGCGCGGCGCTTACAACATGATAAGCTCATTATCCCAAGAACAATTAACCAATGGTGTGGTGTGTGCAAGCGCTGGTAACCACGCACAGGGGTTTGCTTATAGCTGCAAACAGATGGACATAAAAGGCGTTGTTTTTATGCCCGGAATTACGCCAAAACAAAAAGTAACGCAAACAAGAATGTGGGGTGAAAACAACATTGAAATCAAACTCATTGGGGATACTTATGACGATTGTGCTATGGCTGCAATGCAATACACCAAAGAGCACAATATGACCTTTATTCCGCCTTTTGATAATTATAAAATCATGGAAGGCCAGGGAACAGTAGGCATGGAAATTCTGGAAGATTTACCAACCGTTGATTATCTTTTTCTTCCTATTGGCGGCGGTGGTTTGGCAAGTGGTGCCGGCACTTTTTTCAAACAAAATAGTGCAAAAACAAAAATCATCGGCGCCGAGCCGGAAGGCGCGCCCAGCATGAAACGCGCGCTGGAAGCCGGTCATCCGGTAACGCTTGTTTCTATTGATAAATTTGTGGATGGCGCTGCCGTTAAACGCGTGGGTGATATCACATTTAGCGTTTGCAAAGAAGTGCTGGATGATATGCTCGCCGTGCCCGAAGGAAAAATATGTTCAGTGATTTTGGAAATGTACAATAAAGATGCGATTGTGGTAGAACCGGCGGGTGCATTATCGGTTGCGGCGTTGGATTTTTATAAAGATAAAATTAAGGGCAAAAACGTAGTGTGCATTATCAGCGGAAGCAATAACGATATTGACAGGATGCCCGAGATAAAAGAACGGTCATTGCAATACGAAGGTTTGAAACATTATTTCCTTATTCGCTTTGCACAGCGTCCTGGTGCATTGCGTGATTTTTTAAATTTTGTATTAGGCCCGACTGACGATATTACCCGTTTTGAATACATGCAAAAAACAAACAAGGAAAGCGGTCCGGCCCTTGTTGGCATTGAGCTTCAGAAGCGCGACGATTATGAATTATTGGTTGAAAAAATGAAGCAGTACAATGTTGATTTTACTGAGTTGATTAAGGATGATATTTTGTTTGGTTATTTGGTTTGACGGTGTGAAAGATGAAATAAAAACAGTTGTAATTATTTAGAAGAATTTGAACAAAAGCAATTCGCATTTCAATTTTAAATTGCTATTATTGCTTGCTAAAAAATATTTCCATTTATCACATTCAATTTCACTCTTTAAAAACGGTACTCATCAAAAACAACTCTTATGAAAAAAATTTTCATTGCTATCTCTTTGCTCCTCCTTTCTACCACTTTTCTGAAAGCGCAAACTGCTGCCAAAAGTGTATATGTTGAATTGGCTGGTCCTGGTATCGCCTCTATTAATTATGACACCCGTTTTTCTAAAACCGAAGGCGGTTTAGGTGGGCGCATAGGAGCGGGTTATTTCGCTTCAAGCGGAGCCAGTTTGCTTACCGTTCCTGTTGGATTAAATTATTTGATTGGAAAAGATAGAAAAAACTACTTCGAGGCTGGTGCCGGCTTTACGTATTTACATGCTCATGGCGACGATATCTCTATTGGTGATGCCAATAGCACCTCCGGCTCATTCGGTCATTTAAGCTTTGGCTATCGTTTGCAACCTGCTAACGGCGGTTTTACATTTAGAGCTGCCATAGTTCCTATTTTTGGCAAAGGCTTTTTTATACCTTATTATTTCGGGATTTCTTTTGGGTATAAGTTCTAAGTTTTGTTTTGCTGATAAAAGCATTTGTAACTACTGATGAACTGCAACTTGCCTACGGCCAGACTCGTAACAAGCAATGACCACAGTTCAACCGAAAGATTGAACGATGACAGCCCCAAAATAGCGGCAAAAACAAATCCATCAACATAGGTGTACACTGTTCGTATCATCTGGTTCCGACAAAACCTTTTGCAAAATATTCAATCTTCAATCTTACTTATTCAATCTAATTCCTCTACCTTCGCGCTCCCAAAAAGTTCTTTGTGAAAATTGGGAGCCCGCCACAAGCGAGGCGTTATCACCAAAAAATTTTATCAAATGGCAAAAGAAATCTCAACTTACGTGAAGTTGCAGGTAAAAGGCGGTGCCGCCAATCCTGCGCCTCCGGTAGGTCCCGCTCTTGGCTCTAAGGGCGTTAACATTATGGAGTTCTGCAAACAGTTTAATGCAAGAACCCAGGACAAAGCAGGAAAAATCGTTCCTGTTATCATTACGGTTTACACCGATAAGTCGTTCGACTTTGTGATTAAAACCGCTCCCGCACCCATCCAGCTTTTAGAAGCTGCCAAAATTCAAAAAGGTTCTAAAGAAAGCAATCGTGCCAAAGTGGGCAAAGTAACGTGGCAACAGGTTGAAACCATTGCCAAAGACAAAATGCCTGACCTCAACTGCTTTACCGTAGAAAGCGCCATGAAAATGGTGGCTGGCACTGCGCGCAGCATGGGCATTACCGTGGAAGGAACTGCTCCCTGGGCGAAATAATTTTATTACACTTTACAAATTTTTTGAACAATGGCACTCACAAAAAAAAGAAAGCTGGCGGAAACAAAAGTGGACAAAACCAAAGATTACTCTTTGCAGGCTGCTTCCACGCTGGTAAAAGAAATAAACACAACAAAATTTGATTCTTCGGTTGATATTCATGTTCGTCTTGGTGTTGACCCGAAGAAAGCCGACCAACAGGTGCGCGGCACCGTAACGCTTCCGCACGGAACAGGCAAAACCAAACGCGTTTTGGTTTTGTGCAATCCTGATAAAGAAGCAGAAGCCAAAGGCGCAGGCGCCGATTATGTTGGCTTAGATGAATTTATAACGAAAATAGAAGGTGGCTGGACCGATATTGATGTTATCGTTGCTACGCCTTCTGTAATGCCAAGAATTGGTAGGTTGGGTAAAATATTAGGCCCGAGAAACCTGATGCCCAATCCAAAAACCGGCACCGTAACCAACAACGTTGCCGAAGCGGTGAACGAAGTGAAAGGTGGCAAGATTGCTTTCAAGGTTGATAAGACAGGTATCGTTCATGCGTCTATTGGCCGCGTATCGTTTACGCCCGAAAAAATTGCTGCCAATAGCCAGGAATTGATCAATGCATTGATGAGATTGAAACCTTCAACTGCAAAAGGCATTTACCTGAAAGGTGTAAGCATGGCAAGCAGCATGAGCCCGGGCATTTCTATTGACACCAAATCGGTTCAAAGCTAAATTTATCAAGCGCTTCAGATCAATTATTGTTTTTGAAGCAAAAACAAAATCGTTATGACGAAAGAACAAAAAAACGAAGCCATTGAACTTTTGAAAGAAAAGTTTAATCAATACAATAACTTTTATGTTACCAATACCGAAGCACTTAGCGTTGCGCAGGTAAATAAGCTGCGCCGTGTATGTTTCGATAAAAAAGTAGAAGTAACCGTTGCAAAAAATACACTCATCCGCAAAGCGCTGGAGCAAATAGATGCTGAACGTTTCAGCGGTGTGTATGACAGTCTGAACGGCGTAACAGCACTGATGTTCAGCGAAAACGGCAAAGAGCCTGCGATGATTATTTCTGATTTCCGCAAATCAACAAACACTGAAAAGCCGGTATTAAAAGCCGCTTACATTGACAGTGCTGTATTTGTTGGTAACGACCAGTTGGAGACATTGAGAACATTGAAAAGCAAGAACGATCTTATCGGTGAAATCATCGGCTTGTTGCAATCGCCTGCCAAGAATGTGATCAGCGGTTTAAACGCGGGTGCAAAACTGGCTGGCATCATTAAAGCACTGGAAGACAGAGCTCAGTAAGATTCCGGTTACCAGTTACCGGAAACCAGTAACTGGTAACTTTATATAATTGCCTCAAGCCTGAGAGGTAATACAAACACAAATTTTTTTAAACACTCCGCCGGAGCACAGGCAATGAAGGCGGCAAAAATTTGAAACAATGGCAGACTTAAAAGCATTTGCAGATCAACTGGTTAACCTGACTGTAAAAGAGGTTAACGAATTAGCGAAAATTTTGAAAGATGAGTACGGCATTGAACCGGCTGCTGCTGCAGTAGCTGCGGCTCCTGCTGGCGGTGGTGGTGCTGCGGCTCCTGCTGCTGAAGAAAAAACAGCTTTTGATGTAATTTTGAAAAGCGGTGGCGCTAACAAACTTCAGGTAGTTAAGATTGTGAAAGACATGACTGGCTTAGGTTTGAAAGAAGCGAAAGAATTGGTTGACAGCGCTCCAAAACCTATCAAAGAAGGTGTTGCGAAAGCCGAAGCTGAAGATTTGGCTGCAAAACTAAAAGAAGCAGGTGCTGATGTTGAAGTAAAATAATTTCAATAAACGCATGTATGAAAAAGTCCCGATTGCATCGGGACTTTTTTGTTTTTATGGAACATCGATAACACGGAGTTCCTGCACGGATTGTTTGGATTGTCTGAACTACGGACAATCATTTAAGTTGAATTGATTAAAGTAAACATTACTTTCTTGTAATAGCGATTTGGGATTTTTCAAATCATGTTTGTTGCCGTACGTATAAAAACATTTTTGGTCTTTAAAATAATAACCGGTGTATACATAAACTCTTTGCCAATCAACAACATTCCATTTTGAAACTAAAATTAATTGGTTAGACAAAAAATAATAATCCCAACCATGCTTTTCTAAGCTTTTATTATATGATGGATTGTATATAATATGTGAGACTTTAAGCAAACTCACATTACATGTGTTTTTGTAATAATTGATTGTATCTCTATCGTTGTTTATACAACTCTTTATCAAAGAAAAATTATTATTAGCTTCTGCATGTTGGGTAAGCCTATCAATGTTTTTGTAATGAATTTCTGTAGATGATTGTTGCGAAAAAGATTTAGCACTTACTATAAAAATCGCTATAAAAAGAAAGATAACTTTCATAAAAAAGATATGGAAATGTAAAACAAACTGTGCTCCTATCATCCCTTCCAAATGACTTCATTTACGCCCAACTCTTTACCAACAAATCTTGCCAAAACAAACAAGTAATCGCTTAAGCGGTTAAGGTATTGCAAGATGATTGGCTCAACCAATTGGTCATGTTCTTTTAATGCAACACAGCTTCGTTCGGCACGGCGGCAAATGCTACGCGTAACATGAATGCACGACACCAGGATATGACCGCCGGGTAAAATAAAATGTTTCAGTTCAGGCAATTCTTCATTCATTTTATCCATCTCTTTCTCGAGCAACAACACATCATCTTCCTCCAATTGTGGAAGTTTGGTTTTGCCTCTTTTTTCATCATCTTGTGCAAGTGAAGATCCGATGACGAAGAGATGGTTCTGAATATTTTGAAGAATAATTTTGATGTCTTTATCAGTTATATAATCGCCCAACAAACCAATGTAAGAGTTGAGTTCATCTATATTTCCATAACTTTCAATGCGAAGGTTGGATTTGTAAACTTTGCTTCCGCCAATTAAAGAAGTAAAGCCTTCATCGCCGGTTTTTGTATAGATTTTTTGAGACAAGAGAAGAAATTAAAAATGATGTAAAAACAAAAGATGCAAATTAGTGTTGAAACGTCATTGCGAGGTACGAAGCAATCTGTGTTATACAGCCATTATAATTTATAAGCAGTAAATAGACAATTCATTTACTCACCACTCATTATTCACTACTCACAAGCACGATGTAGTATCGTCCACAGATTGCTTCGCGCCTCGCAATGAGGGCTGTTATCAACTCACAACAGACGGCTCATAACTTTCCACCTTACTCATCATATCTGTTTCGACATGGCCATCACGCAAACGAATCACACGCTTTGCATATTTCGCTATGTCTTCTTCATGCGTAACCAAAACCACTGTGTTTCCTGCAGCTTGTATAGCACCAAAAATTTCCATTACTTCAACCGAGGTTTTACTATCCAAATTACCCGTTGGTTCATCAGCCAATAACAAAGAAGGATTGTTTACAATAGCCCGCGCTATGGCAACGCGTTGAATCTGTCCGCCACTCATTTCATTGCTTTTGTGATGACCTCTATCTCCTAGTCCAACTTTCCGCAATGCTTCTACAGCTCGTTCGGTGCGTTCTTTTCTATTCACACCTGCATATACTAATGGCAGGGCAACGTTTTCAATGGCTGTAAGCCGTGGCAATAAATTAAACTGCTGAAACACAAAACCAATTTCCACATTGCGCACATCGGCAAGCTCATCATCAGTCATCTTACTTACATCTTTTCCATTCAACACATAAGTTCCTCCGGTTGGCGTATCAAGGCAACCCAAAATGTTCATCAGCGTACTTTTGCCGCTGCCCGAAGGCCCCATCAAAGCCACATATTCGTTTCTAAAAATATCGAGTGAAATGCCTTTCAACACTGGGATTGCCTGCGTGCCCATGAAGTAGCTTTTCTGAATATGGTCGAAATGGATGATAGTCTGCATAAGAACAACACTTATTTTTTGATGACTTTAGGAACGAGGAAAAACGCTTCGTTTTTTTGGGGAGCATTCAGCAGGGCTTCTTCGCGCGAAACCGAACCTTCCACTTCATCTTCGCGCAACACATTCACGCGAGGGCTGATGTGCAATAAGGGCTCTACGCCTTCGGTATCGAGTTCATTTAATTTATCTATAAATGAAATCATTTGCCCTAAATCTTTTTTTAAACCTTCTTTTTCTTCGCTACTAAATTGAAGCCGCGCAAGGTTGGCAAGCTTATCTATCAACTCGTCGGTTACTTCCATACAAACAAAAATAAATGAATAAAAAAAAGAGAATCCTAAATTTTATATCAATGGTAAAATGGGCAGATAAAATGGTAGTAAGAATACACCCATATTTGCGGTGCAAACAAGCAACATGAAAATCGTTTTGATTACTGCAAAAGTGCATCCTTATTTGATAGAAACGTTGCAAAAAAACAATTACGAAGTGGCGTACGAACCGTCTGTAACGTATGAAGAATTAAGGCAAAAAATAACATCAGTGCATGGCTTGATTGTAACTACACGATTAAAGATTGATAAGCCAATATTAGATGCCGCAACGCATTTGAAATGGATTGGACGATTGGGAAGCGGTATGGAATTGATTGATGTTGAATACGCCGAAAGCAAAGGCATACAATGCGTGAGCAGCCCCGAAGGCAACCGCAATGCAGTGGCTGAACACAGCCTTGGGTTTTTATTAAACCTGATGAATAAAATAACGAGCAGTTACTTAGAAGTGCACGATGGCAAATGGATTCGCGATGCCAACCGGGGAACAGAGCTAACCGGCAAAACGGTTGGTATCATTGGGTTTGGCAACACCGGCGAAGCGTTTGCAAAGTTGCTGCAACCGTTTGGCGTAACGGTGCTGGCGCATGATAAATACAGGTTTGGTTTTGCCCATAATTATGTACGTGAAGCTTCTTTGGAACAGGTGGCAAAGTATGCAGATGTAATCAGCCTGCACCTCCCCTTAACTGATGAAACCTTTCATTATGCGGATGATGCTTTCTTCGCCTCATTAGGCCAAAAGCCTTATTTTTTAACGGCTTGCCGTGGTAAAGTAACCGATGTTGCTGCCCTCATTCGTGCATTGCAAGGGGGCAAAGTAACCGCCGCCGCATTAGATGTGTTGGAGAATGAAAAGTTGGATACTTTCAACCAAAACCAAAAAGAACAACTGCAATGGTTAACATCGCAACCCAATGTGTTGATAACGCCGCACATTGCGGGCTACAGCCATGAAGCGTTTTATAAAATGGCGAAGGTTACGCTGGATAAATTGGGGATTTGGTGAAGTGGAAAGATGATGAGCAAGGCTTGCTACTGTGCTGGAATTTATAATGCCCAGCCCGGAACCGAAGCCGAATAAAATTACTAATGAAGTTAACAACAAATGCTTAAAAGAATTAGGTCCGCTAGCATAGCAGTAAGCGGAAGGTTGTGCACCATTTCTTATTTGCTTTTAAGTTTTTCTAATTTTTTTCTGGTATCAGCATTTTCTTTAATTGACAAAGCTTTTTCATACAGTTTAATAGCATTCGGCTTATCTCCAATCGCATCATAATAATCACCCATTGAATCATACACATTGTAGCTTTCAGGATAATTGTCAATATTATATTTTAAAAATCCTTCTGCCATTTTATACATTTTAGCCTGTAAATATGCATTACCCATATCATTCATCAAATCTTCAGAAGGCTTTACTTTGTATCCCATGTGTTCTGAGATATCGGAAAAATGCTTTACGTATTTATCAGACAAAGCGTCTGTGGTATCCACAAAGTCCTTGCTAGACAATTTTAAAGGGTAGAAATTAAATAAAAAATGTAACGCATCATATTCCGTTATGAGTGGAACAGAGCCATGTGAATCATCATTATAATATTTGCTTTGAAATTTTATACCGTTTTGCTTGTTGTTTTCGAAATAACTCCTTAGCTCTAAAATTGAGCGAATATGTATCGTATTGCCGGAAGTGTCCTTCACTACTTTATCTATAGTCATACTATCGTGCATTGTATTGGCAATGCCGAGAAAGAGAGAAGTTCTTTGAAATTTATTGTCTGCTAATGCTTTTTTAGCTTCTTTTAATAAGGTTTGCTTATCATACCACATACTTGGGTCAATACAGATATATGAATTGAATAAATTAGAATGATGCACCAGCGTTTGCATCACAATAAGTCCGCCTAAGGAATGTCCAACCAGCATTTTGTAAGGTTCTGTAGGGTAGTGTGCATCAATATAAGGCATCAGTTCTTTCTCAATAAAAGAAATAAACTTCTCACCGCCACCTGAAGTTTTAAAAGCAGGGTTGTCTATATGCGTGGGAGTTAAATCTCTCATCCTGTCTGTATTGGGAATACCTACCACAATCATTTCAGGACAAATCATATTGCCATTAACAGTACTTAATTGCTGAATCATACCTACCACAGAGGAAAAATGACCATCACCGTCTAATAAGTAAACAACGGGATAATGTTGTTTCATCTGAACATCATCTGAGCCTCCTTTTGGCACATAAACCCAAATTGCTCTTTTTTCATTCAATATTGTTGATTGAATACTGTCTATTTTGCCTATGACAATTTTATTATCTGTCTGAGCTTTACTATTGAGGAATAAAGTAACAAATGCAATTAAAAAAAGAAAATGTCTCATAATGTTAGTATTTTTTTAGTGGCGTACAACGTTTTACGTATTGGCGATGGTTGGGCATTTGAAAAACGTCAGCCCAAATTTAGCACAAATGCCAAATAGAAATACAATTGGTGAGTTTAGAATTGTCAGCCCCACTATTGCCAATACAATGTTAGCGGTAGGTTTTCGTGTCATTCGTGTTGTTGATTTTATATATTCTTTCCACTTCTTTTTTGTCAATGCTTTGAGCCGCTTTACTCAACTTGTCTTTGTCAGTATTTTCTGGAAAATGAATTGTAACAATTTCTAAATTCCCTTTATTCTCTGTCGTAATGTAATAGTCGTCAATGTCAAACTGCTCGGTTAAAATGTCGTCAAAAGTGTCAAACAATTCATAGTCCTCGATTCTTAAACGTGGTTCGCCTTTGTCAGTATAAAAAAGTGTCACGTGAGGAATTGCATATTTGACTTTTAGTTCGGGAAATGTCAATTTATATAAAGTGTCGTTGTCATTTTCATAAATCAAGCCCAAGTCTGAAAGTTGATAGATTGTTTTGTCAAAGTCTTCTTCATCATCAAATTGCAAAGACATACTGTCACGAATGTCAAAGTAAAAACCTTGTCCATTGTGGTCAGTCAAATAGTCAATTATTAGTCTTTGTTTGTCTGTCATAAACTTACCGCCAACTCTCAAATATACATAACTCCATTGCGCAAATACAAACTTATAGGCTGTATTGCCGCACTACACTATATCCAAAAAGAAAATCCACCAAACAGTACATTTAATTCAATCAGGAAAATGAATTGATTGTGATGATATGCATGATGTCATCAATTTGCCATCGAAAACACAAAACCATAAAACCATCAGGAATCAATCAAAAGAAAATAATAAAAATTCAAAATAAGAAACACATTCGCTTCCATTCAAAAGTTTCCTTTTTACTTTTGAGTTTTATTGTTTCCTTACCTCATCCGGTAAGCTTTCAAACACACATAGAAATTTCAATTAAAAATAAACTCGACACAATGGAAAAAGAACCAAACGATATTGATAAGTGCCCGTTTCACAATGGCACAATGCATCAAAATGTAGGGGGTGGCGGCACACGCAACCGCGATTGGTGGCCGAACCAGTTAAAGCTGAATATTCTGCGCCAGCATTCTTCTTTGTCAAACCCAATGGACAAAGATTTTAACTATGCCGAAGCCTTTAAAAGTCTTGACCTTGAAGCAGTAAAGAAAGACCTTCATGCGCTCATGACCGATTCACAGGACTGGTGGCCCGCCGACTTTGGTCATTACGGAGGTTTGTTTATCCGTATGGCATGGCACAGCGCAGGCACCTATCGTGTAACCGATGGCAGAGGTGGTGCGGGTGCAGGTATGCAACGGTTTGCACCACTCAACAGTTGGCCTGATAATGTAAGCCTCGACAAAGCCCGCCGCTTACTTTGGCCCATTAAACAGAAGTGGGGTAAGAAAATATCTTGGGCAGATCTCATCATTCTTACCGGCAATGTAGCGCTCGAATCCATGGGTTTTAAAACGTTTGGTTTTGCAGGTGGGCGCACCGACTTATGGGAGCCACAGGAAGATGTGTATTGGGGTGCAGAAACCACCTGGCTGGGCAACAACGAGCGTTACTCCAAAGGCTCGGAAGGAGTTGCCGCACATGGCGTAGTATCCTCAGATGAAGATCCGGGTCGCCCTATTCATACCCGTGATTTGGAAGAGCCGCTCGCTGCTGCTCACATGGGTTTGATTTATGTAAATCCTGAAGGACCCGATGGCAATCCCGACCCGCTGGCTTCCGCAAAAGACATCCGCCAAACATTCGGCAGGATGGCAATGAACGATGAAGAAACCGTTGCCTTGATTGCAGGCGGACATAGCTTTGGTAAAACACATGGTGCAGCACCATCAAATTATGTAGGTAAAGAACCGGAAGCCGCTTCTATTGAAGAGCAGGGGTTTGGCTGGAGCAATCAATACGGTGCGGGCAAAGGTGCTGATACCATTACGAGTGGCTTGGAAGTGATCTGGACAAAAACGCCCACAAAGTGGAGCAACAATTATTTTGAAAACTTGTTCCGCTTTGAATGGGAACTTACCAAAAGCCCCGGCGGCGCTCACCAATGGGTAGCCAAAGATGCCGATGATATTATACCTGATGCTTATGATGAAAACAAGTTTCACAAGCCTACCATGCTTACAACAGATGTGGCCTTGCGTTTTGATCCTGAATATGAAAAAGTATCGAGATATTTTCTTGAAAATCCGGATGCTTTTGCTGAGGCGTTTGCACGTGCGTGGTTTAAACTTACGCATCGCGATATGGGTCCACGTTCTCGTTACTTAGGTGCTGATGTTCCTCAGGAAGAATTGATTTGGCAGGACATTATTCCGGCAGTTGACCACAACCTGATAGATGAAAATGACATCGCAGATCTAAAAGCTAAAATATTAGCATCGGGCTTGGGCATTGGCGAGTTTATAACCACCGCCTGGGCTTCTGCCTCTACCTTCCGCGGCTCTGATAAGCGTGGTGGTGCCAATGGTGCGCGTATTCGCCTCGCACCACAGAAAGACTGGAAAGTAAATAACCCTGTACAGTTAGGAAAAGTGCTAAGTGTATTGGAAGGCATTCAAAAAGAATTTAATGCCTCGCAAACAGGCGGCAAGAAAGTTTCACTGGCCGATTTAATTGTTTTGGCAGGTTGCGCTGCTGTTGAAAAAGCGGCAAAAGATGCGGGGCACACCAATATAGTTCCGTTTACGCCCGGACGCATGGATGCTTCACAGGAACAAACCGATGTGCTTTCGTTTAGTTATTTAGAACCGGTTGCCGATGGTTTTCGAAATTACCGCAAAAACAAATCACAGGTATCCACCGAAGAATGGCTGATAGACAAAGCGCAACTGCTTACGCTGACGGCACCGGAGTTAACGGTATTGGTGGGCGGCATGCGTGCGCTGAACGCTAACTTTGATGGCTCGAAGCATGGTGTGTTTACACAGCGCCCCGAACAGTTGACCAACGATTTTTTTGTGAACCTGCTGGACATGAATACCACATGGAAAGCGATGGGCGATGACAAGGAATTGTATTTGGGTACGGATCGCAAAACCGGTCAGCCGAAATGGACAGCAACCCGCGCTGACCTTGTGTTTGGCTCCAACGCCGAATTGAGAGCCGTTGCCGAAATGTATGCCAGCAGCGATGGAGAAGAAAAGTTTGTGAAAGATTTTGTTGCTGCATGGAATAAAGTGATGAATTTAGATCGGTTTGATTTGGCATAGCATAATTATATCAACAAAAACAAAAAGAGTCGGAGCAATGGTTTCGGCTCTTTTTGTTTTTGTTGATATTTATTTTGGAACCGCAGCATGTATATTAAATCCCTGGTGATGATATTTTATTGATTCATAAATTTTGTTTGATAAACCTCAAAACATCGTATCATTTATTCAAATCAATTTGTTTCTTTACACAATCATTTATCACTGCAATCAATGTACTTATGAAAACCTGGATGTTTGTTTTTGCCCTTTTTTTCACTGCTAACATATATGCTCAAAAATGGGAGAACCTGGCTCCCACGCCGCCCATGGGCTGGAATAGCTGGAACACATTTCAAACCCATATTACCGAAGATTTAATAAAACATACTGCCGATGTAATGGTAGAAAGCGGTATGAAAGATGCCGGTTACACTTACTTAGTATTAGATGATGGGTGGATGGCAATGGAACGCGACAGCATAACCGGCAACCTGGTTCCCGATCCTAAAAAGTTTCCGCATGGTATGAAAGCGGTGGCAGATTATGTGCATTCCAAAGGCTTGAAATTCGGCTTATACAATTGCGCAGGCACCAAAACCTGTGCAGGCTATCCGGGCACTCGCGGATATGAATACCAGGATGCCCGTTTTTATGCTTCGCTGGGCATTGATTATTTAAAATTTGACTGGTGCCATGCCGAAGGCGAGAACGCAAAAGAAGCATACAGCACTATGAGCAAAGCTTTACGCAAAGCGGGTCATCCAATTGTTTTTAGCTTGTGTGAATGGGGCAGTAACAAACCCTGGGAATGGGCAGCTAAGGATGGCCAATTGTGGCGCACAACAGGCGATATTGGTCCTTACTTCGATTCATCAAAAACAGTGAACGGATGGAAGCCCAACAGCGCGATGCATTGTATGGATTTAAATGCAAATCTGAACAAGTATGGGGGCAAAAACGGATGGAATGACCCCGATATGCTGGAAGTAGGCAATGGCATGACGGAAAGCGAAGACCGTGCACATTTTACCATGTGGTGCATGATGGCATCTCCTTTAAATGCGGGCAACGACATTACCAAAATGTCGGCGCAAACAAAATCTATTTTAATAAACAAAGATGCAATTGCAATTGACCAGGATACGATGGGCATTCAGGGCTTTCGATACGCCAAAAAAGATAGTTTGGAAACATGGATAAAACCATTGGGCAACGGCGAGTGGGCACTATGCTTTTTGAACAGAAACGATAAGCCAATGCCGGTAACATTCAATGTAAAAAACGAAACGATTAAAGATGAAGTGTCGGGCAAACAATTGGACGGCACTGCCACTTATAAAATGAAAGATGTGTGGACTAAAAAGGGGATGGGCACAACGGCTAAAACGCTTGCTGCTACCGTGCCGCCGCATGATGTGTTGCTGTTACGATTGAGCAAATAATCTGCACAAATCATTTCCGGCATTGTTTTATGCTTATAAAAGCAAAAGGAAAATTTTTTATTATGGATAACAGAGCAAAAAAAGACGCGATGGATAAAATGCTTCGCGAACTGGAAGATTTAAAAAACAGCCAGACTTCGATTTTAAAGAAAGTAGCCCAGATAGAAGCCGATAATATGAATGCAAATGTAACTTTACTGGAAGAAGAACTGCCGGATCTGCATGAACATGCTGATGCTACCGTTGAAACCGTTACCAAATTAATTGAAAAATTACAGGATTACAGAGATGATTTTGTAAAAAAATACAATCTGGATGTAGCAGAAGAAGCTATCTAAAAGCTTTCGAGAAAGGAAAACAAAAAGCTGTCTTACTTTATGCAGGGCAGCTTTTGTTTTATACAATTAAACTCTTCAATTAACAATATTCAATCACTCATATTATCCTCTTTCCATAATGCGCAGCCAGCGCTCAGGAAGCTCGTTGTTTCGCGCCGAAACATAATCGTTGTGTGTGCAGGCAACATAATTTCCTTCCGGCATTTTCATCCACCAGCGATGCGTTTTTTTGCTTTGCAAAAACACGGTGTCGGTTTCCGAAAACGCCATGTGGTATTCATTAAAATTATGCGTTTCGCTAAAGTGCGCTTCGTTCTTACTTTTATAAACACCATCCATGTAATACCAAAGCATGTGGCTCAGTTGCTTTGCGGTTAGTTCATGCACATCAAGCGATGGCTGATAGCCATACAACCCCACCGATTTTACATTGCTGCTCAAGCCGGCATACTGCATCAGTGTGCAGGCTTCTTCACCATTAAAACCATTGGGTGATATGGTGTTGGCAGGTGCTGCAGCGTGTTGCATTGCAGCAATATCAAACGAAAACAAATGGCTGTTGCGAATGGCAGGCTCCATCTCATCAATGTTTTCTTTTACTCTTCCTACGCGGTAACAATCAAACCTTAATTTATCAATGGTTTCAAGCATGGTTGGATGAACCAGATAACTCTGAAACCCAATGTGATTGTAGTGTTTAATAAAGTTAGGCGACGACGTAAGCAGTTTCATTAAAAAGTTATCAGAAGCAAGCACGCTGTCCATGTTCAAATCAATACGGGCATCTACACAAGTGGCTTCAATCACGGTTTCCATACTTGCAAACGCCGCATATTGAGCCAGCGTTACATCGTGCGATCCGCCAATGATTACCACACGCTTACCCTGTTGTATCAATTCGCTTGTTACTGCCTGAATGGCTGCATACGTGTCGTGCAAACTTGCACCGGGTTTTATATTGCCCACGTCTGCCAACTGCACTTCTTTGTGCCAGTGATACAAGGCATAAAACGCTTTGCGTACATCATTCGGTGCTTTGAAGTTGTTTGCACTTCCCGCCGCGCCGCGCATTTCGCCACAGCCAACCAACACTACATCAGCCTTTTCAATATCCGGAAAGTGTTCGTCAAACAAATCAATGTGATCGCCCAACTGGGTTTGATGATAGGATTCATCTTCCGAAATTTCATACTTGTTTACCGGCTCTAAAAAATCGGCTACGTTATACAGCGGAGATTGCGACATGGACCATTTTTATTAACGACAAACATACACTTCCATGACCTCATTTCAGTAAAATGTGGATTAGCTTTGTAGCACAAAATAATTATCCTATCCATGGAAACGATGATAAACAACAAAGTGGCGGAAAGCGGAATTGTTACCCTTGATTTAGAAGCGTTTCATCCGAAAGGCGATATTGTGGTTTTTGATATAAAGGATTATCTTTTTATGGGTTTGATTTTGAAAGAAAAAGATTTTCGTCTCGCCTTGCAAAATCTGGAAGTGGAACTGTATCGGGATAAATATGTGGCAGTGCTTTGCACGGCAGATGCCATCATCCCGATGTGGGCTTACATGCTGATTGCAAGCACGCTGAACGGCATTGCAAAAGATGTGGTGTTTGGAAACGAACAAACGGTAATCAATACTGTTTTTATAAAAAATCTGTCAAAACTAAATGTGGAAGAATATGCCGACAAGCGCGTTGTGGTAAAGGGCTGCGGCGATGTAAAAATTCCTGAAACGGCTTACACCGAAATCACCAATTTGCTCCGACCTGTTGCCAAAACCATCATGTACGGCGAGCCTTGCAGCACCGTTCCGATTTATAAAAAAAGATAGTTGAGATAGAACGCAGACTTTGTGTACAGATGCGCCTATTTTTAAATGAAAACAAAAGCCTGATCACTTTTGTTTTTGCCCATATTTTACGAGAGCGATTGCTATACTCTTTTTGTCAATTCATCAAACAACTTTACCGCTATTCTTTGCTGGTCGGCTTCGCTGTTTACTTTTTCTGTGGTTGAATCATTATCTTCTGCGCCTTCCTCTGTTTTATTATAACCACTTTCATAAGAGGCACCATCTGCATCGCCTCCTTCTGTTTCAGCATGTCCGCCTCTGTAAGTAACTTTTTCTTTGGGTTTTGATTTTTTGATGCCATGCGAAATAAAACTACTCATGTTAATGCCCTGGTATGCCGATAAATCGTGCGGCATCTGCGTATCGTCCAGCATAATGGGCATAATGTCTTTCGCTTTTTGAATGGCAAGCTGGTATTCTTTTTTTACCCATTCTGATTGCGCTGAATGGCTGCACCAAAACACTACTACCATGCCTGCATCAGCAAGTGCTTCCAGTAGTTGCGGCTCCCAGGGCTTGCCTATTTCAAGGTTATCATAATCCTGAAAAACCAAATCCTGCCGCAGCCCGCGAATGAGTTTTACAACGGGCGCAATAAAATCTTTATCGGCATGACTGTACGAAATAAAAACGCCTTTTTTCATAGCAGAGAATTGAATTGTATGAAGTGGACAAAAATTGATGCAAAAACAAAAACAGAGCTGATTTGTTTCTTTTAAAAGAACTTCATCAAATGTAAGTCTTTTATAAAATGATGCAAAAGCAAACTTGCGAATGGCGTTTATTTGTAATTGAAAGCCATCAGATTTCCTTCAGAATCAGCCTCTTTTTTTGTACGAAAACAAACCATTGCAGCAATGGCTTTCTTTCATAAAAAAGAATGCTATGTTGCCAAACATTCCGATGAATTACAAACGTTTTTGGTTTTGCCTCTTTTTTCTTTGCATTCTTTCAAACGCAATGCCTGTGCACCTTTGCGCCCAATCCAAATCGCTGGACGATTATATCAATGCAGCACAGCAAAACAGTCCGCTGTTGAAAGAAATTAAGAACAACATTCTTCTCAATCACATTGACAGCCTGCGTATCTTGGCAACTTACAAGCCACAGGTAAATGGTGTGAGTTACAACTACGCGGCTCCCGTTGTTCATGGCTTTGGTTATGATGGCGCCATCAGCAATGTATATAATGTAAGCGAGCAGGTAAGCGCAACGCAATTGCTGGTAAGCAAACGCAATTTGCGCATTCAGTTCAACGGCATTCAGTTGCTCAATGATTCGTTAGCCATTGCCGGAAAAATAACAGAGCAGGATTTGAAACGCACCATCACCGCGGCTTACATTGCAGCGTATGGAAGCTGGCGGCAATATTCGTTCAACAAAGAAGTGTATGATTTGCTTTCAGCAGAAGACACCATTTTAAAAAAACTAACACAAGCCAGTGTCTATCGGCAAACCGATTATCTTACTTTTTTGGTAACGCTGCAACAGCAACATCTTTTGATTACACAAGCTAAAACCCAATACCAGAGCGACTTTGCAACGTTGAACTATGTAAGCGGATTGTTCGACACAACGCTCACTCCGCTTGACTCTCCGCGAATTGAAATTGCGCAACTGCCCGAAATGAACGCTTCTATCTTCTATCAAAAATTTACCGTTGATAGTTTGTTGTTAGAAAATACAGGCAGGCAAATTGATCTGGCTTATCGCCCCAAAGTAACGTTGGGCGCGGATGCAGGTTATGTGTCGTCGTTTGTTTATACGCCTTTTAAAAACTGGGGCGCCAGTGCCAGTGTAAATGTAATTGTACCGATATACGATGGCAGGCAGCGAAAGTTATCTCATAAAAGAGTAGATATTTTAGAGAACACAAGAGCAGCTTACCGCGACTTTTTTGCCACGCAATACAACCAGCAAATTGCGCAGCTTACGCAACAATTGAACAACACAAAAACAGTAATTGCAGAAACGGCTAACCAGTTGAAATATGTGCGTGCTCTGATTGTTGCCAATGGCAAATTGCTGGCGACCGGCGATGTGCGCATTGCCGATTATGTAATTGCCATCAACAACTTTTTGAACGCGCAAAATGTGGTGATTCAAAATACCGTAGCCCAATTTCAAATCATTACCCAAATCAATTATTGGAACAAACGATGAAGAAATACAAGGTTTTGTTTTGCTCACTTTCTTTGTTTTGCTTGCTGATAAATTCATGCAAAAACAAAGGGGCCAATGCAGACGAAGATGTATCGCCTGACGATGCTGTAACGCCGGTTACCATCACACAACCCACGCATCAAACCATGAGCGAAACGGTTGAAGTGAATGCCATTTCTTCTTTCTTATTAAAAACTTATGTGAAGGCAAGCGCAGTAGGTTATCTGCAAACGGCAAACATTCATCTGGGCGAATATGTAACGAAAGGGCAAACTTTATTTACCATCAAAACCAAAGAAGCGCAGGCTTTGGGAAGCACTATTAACAGCCTCGATACATCGTTGCATTTTGAAGGTGTGATAAAAATAAAATCTACCGGCAACGGCTACATCACACAATTGACTTACACAACCGGAAATTATGTGCAGGATGGCGAGCAACTGGCTGAAATAACTGATAAAAATAGCTTTGTCTTTTTGTTGGATTTGCCTTACGAATTAAAGCCTTATCTATCGCTGAAACAGGCTCTCACGCTGCGTTTGCCGGATAGTACAATTTTAAATGGCTATGTGCAATCAGCGTTGCCTACTATTGATTCAGCAGCGCAAACACAACGTTATATCATCAAAGTAAATACGGATAAACTGATACCTGAAAATCTGATTGCCAAAGTACAAATTGTAAAACACCAAACACCAAACGCGGTAGTTGTTCCTAAAGCCGCCGTGCTGAGCAATGAAGAGCAAACCCAGTTTTGGATCATGAAAGTTTTGAACGATAGTATTGCTGTAAAAACAAACATTCAAAAAGGATTGGAATCGAACAGCGAAGTGCAAATTCTTCAGCCTTCTTTAAATGATTCTGATAAAATTGTTTTGATGGGAAATTACGGCTTGGGCGATACGGCGAAAATTAAGATTGAAGAAAAATGAGATTTCATTTGGTTGAATTTTAGATTGAAAGTGCAAGCCTTTCGTCATTCCGCAAGTCTTGTCCCGATTTATCGGGATGCCCTCAACACGCACTCGTCATAAATTACTTTCACGAGGGCTTTGTGCGGAATCTGATGATTGAGTAATGAACTTGCTGAAATGAGATACAGTGTTTACAACTTAATAACTTAGTTCAAATTTCGGAGAGCAGATTCCGCACAAAGCCCTCGCTATCTCGATGAAGGTTTGAGTTCGTGTTGAGGGCAATTGCGGAATGACGCGATCATCCAAAATTTTTCAAACTAAGTTGTTAGTATTTGCTACAAACAACGAACTGCCTGATTGATAAAACTTATTTTTGTAACAAAACAAAACTGTGATAGCGATTGATAATAAACTGATCAGTGATGAAGTGCTGCAGGCGCAGTTTGTATGCGATCTTACAAAGTGCAAAGGTGGCTGTTGTGAAGATGGTGATGCCGGTGCACCGCTCGAAATTGACGAATTGAAAGAGTTGATTGATAATTATGAAGTGGTAAAACCTTATCTTTCAAAAGAAGGCATTACTGAAATTGAAAAGAGCGGCAAATACTTATATGATAAAGACTTTGGGTGGGTAACACCAACTATTAAAGGCGGCATTTGTGCGTATGGAACCCGTGATGAAAACGGCATTATTAAATGCGGTATTGAAGCGGCTTTTTATAATGGCAAACTAAAATGGAAAAAACCAATCAGTTGTCATCTATTTCCTATCCGCACACGCAATAGCAGTCGCGATGAAGATGTGGAATACCTGAATTATGAGCCGCGGCCCTCTTTGTGCAAAGCTGCTTGTAAGCTGGGCAAGCAGTTGAAAGTGCCGGTGTTTATCTTTTTAAAAGAAGCCATAATTCGCAAATGGGGAGAACAATTTTATGAAGCATTGGAAGCGAGTGCAGAGCATGTAAAAAAATGAGTAATGAAGTTCAGACTGATTATCCCAATCTTATTTATTTTGCTTTTACAATCCCCCTCACTCACTGTACAGCATCAATATACGGTGAATGGACGGATTGACACTACACTTCTCGATTTTCATAAGCTTTTTCCATTTTATAATGATAGTGAAAGCAGAGCTTTATTAGAAAGCGTACCTATATTAAAGGATACAAATGAAATGAAGATTGTAGAAGCTCACACAAAGGCAGACATTGCTATAATTTATTTTTATGAGAATGATTCATTAATAAAACCTCATGATTCTACTTTATCAGGAATTGATTATGCAGCAGCAACTTGCCTAGGAAATTATTACAGTGATACTTTGCACCTCTCAGTTAGTATAGGCTTTTTTGGAGGAATGGGTGTTGCTATCAAGATGACAAAGAATGGATTCAATGGTTATTATTTCCAAGATGTAAACGGAGAGCCGGTATTTAAGAAGCACTTGTCCGATAAAAATTATTCTTCTCAGATAGTCGTTAATGCAACAAATGAGAAACTCACTTTGAACACGCAGCCTAATTTTAAAAATAATGAGATTCTGGTAGGCGAATATGAAGGCACTTTTGAACCATTCTATGAAGAATCCGGTAAGCAGGATTTGGCAAAAAAGTTTAGAGTGAAGACGACATTTAAGTGTATGATACATAGCTTACAAAGCACAAAATTCAAATAATTAATTCTATTGAATATGAGTCAAACAGCCTCAACATTTATAGCCAAAAGCACCGTCAAAGCTGCCGATCTGGAACACCGGCGCACCATCAATTTCAACATGGGCAAGTACAATTCGGCTGTGCCTGTTGGAAAAGAACAGTTTGATAAACTGATGCAGGTTCGCGAGCTGGCAAAGAACCGCAAATGGAAAGCCATTGAACATTTAGACAGTTATCTCGAGCGGTTTGAACAACAAATTACAGCGCGCGGTGCAAAAGTGTTGTGGGCAGAAACCGGCGATGATGCTTTACGGGAAATCGAAAATATCTGCAAAACCAAAGAGTGCAAAACGCTGGTGAAAAGCAAGAGTATGGTTACGGAAGAAATTCACCTGAACAAGCATTTGGAGAAGCTGGGAATTGAAAGCGTGGAAACCGATTTGGGTGAATACATTCAACAGTTGGATGAAGAGCCGCCGTATCATATTGTTACCCCTGCCATGCACAAAAGCAAGGAAGACATTGCACGATTGTACAATAAAAAATTCGGCATTTCCGACACTTCAACGCCCGAACAAATCACTCTTTACACAAGAAACCTGCTACGCGAAAAATATGTGGCTGCAGAAGTAGGCGTAACCGGCGCTAATTTTATTTTGGCTGATATTGGTGCCGTTGCAGTTTCGGAAAACGAAGGCAATGCACGGTTAAGTTGTGCATTTCCAAAAACGCATATTGTGGTGGTTGGCATCGAAAAAGTATTGCCCTCCATCAACGATTTGTATTTGTTCTGGCCGCTGTTGGCAACCTTCGGAACCGGGCAAAAAGTAACTTCTTACAATACCATTATTGCTGGTCCAAAACAACCTGGCGAAACTGACGGACCGGAAGAAATGTATGTGATTTTATTAGACAATGGCAGAACCAATTTGCTATCCAATGTAAAGACGCGTGAAGCCTTGTATTGTATTCGTTGCGGCGCTTGTTTGAATGCTTGCCCGATTTATAAAAATATTGGCGGACATACGTATGGCACCACTTATAGCGGGCCTATTGGCAGCGTGATTACTCCACACTTGAAAAATTTGGACGAATACAAACATTTAAGTTATGCCTCAAGCCTGTGTGGCAATTG
Source organism: Ilyomonas sp. (assembly GCA_965277535.1). GTDB lineage: Bacteria > Bacteroidota > Bacteroidia > Chitinophagales > Chitinophagaceae > Ilyomonas. The sequence continues at coordinate 1,991,984 of OZ255825.1, forward strand.
CACTGAGGTTTGCCCGGTAAGAATCAACCTGCATGAATTATTGCTCGAAAACCGTTATGAATCTGTAAAAGAAGGCGATAGCAAATGGAGTGAAAAGATGGCCTGGAAAGGCTGGAAAAGGGCAAGCCTAAACCGCAAAATGATGAACATGGGCAATGGAAAACTAAAGAATGCTTTTATTAATAAAGTATTCACGAGTTGGACAAAACACAGAGGGAGTCTGCATTTCAGTGATAAAACATTTAATGAAATGTGGAAAGAAAGAGAAAAGGCTGCGCGATGATTTGAACCACAGAGGCAGGGAGAACAGGGAAATTTACAGAGAAATTTCTCGTTATTGAGAAAACGCTGACAGGGTTTCGAAACCCTGTCAGCGTTTCATTTTAGCGGTTAAAAATAATACGCATTACTTCGCCACCACCGGGTGCAATGTGCACAGAAATCACATCTTTATTGTTTACTGTTTTCGTTTGTTTTTGCAGATGATTTGGATTGACATTCACATCGCTGGCATCGCTGTAAACATCAGCCGTATAAGCCCCTTCTTTCAAAAAGTTTAATGGCACTTGCACATCACGCGCTTCATGGTTGGTGATGGTTCCAACATACCAATCGTTGCCCTTTCTTCGTGCAATGGTGATGTATTGGTTCACCTTTGCATCCAGCACTTTGGTTTCATCCCAAGTGGTAGGAACTTCTTTGATAAAATCAAACCCATCCTGCCCTTCATAAGCTTCAGGATAATCGCATACCATGCCTAAATTACTTTCTAACACAATATACATAGCCAGCATGTGGCAGCGTGTGCCCAACACCAGCGGACGTGTATATTGTGCCCTGAATTTATCTTGTGGCACCGCACGAAAACCGCCCAAATGATAATCCGTTGCGCCTGCCAGGTCACGTGTGAAAGGCATGGTAATATCATGATCGGGAGAGATGCCTTCATTGCTCCATTTATCTACTTCATAATTGCGCGTGCCTTCTCTTGTCAGTTCGTTGGGATAGGTACGACTTAAACCTGTTGGCTTGTATGCACCGTGAAACTGAATGTGCAGATGATGTTGTGCCGCTTTCTGTAAAATTTCTTCCTGCATGTTTACCATTTCCTGGTCGTCTCTGTCCATAAAATCAACCATCATTCCACTCAAACCCCATTTTTCAAAAACAGTGAAAGCCGTATCCAGCTTTGGATACAGCGCATAAAAATGAACCCATACTCTAACATCAACGCCTTTGCTATGAGCATAATCGCATATCTCTTTCATGTCTAATCCCGGCACCGGCTTTGTAACATCGGCGTGTGGCCCGGGCTGAAAACCAACGCCATCATCGGTGTACCATTGGTGCAAACCGTATTCAACAACAGAATGCGATTGAATGTTGTTTCGTGCGCAAAAATCAATATAATATTGGTTGGTAACAAAGTTGTTGCCCGGTGCGTTAATGGTATCGGGTACCACATCGCCATTCCACCACGGAAACGTGGTTTTGCCTGGCTTCAGCCAACTCCAGTCTTTTGTTTTGCTCGGTTCATTTAAAGTGGTGATAATGTTACTTTCAATCAACGCTCCTATCCTGTCGCTGATGAGCATTACGCGCCACGGTGTTTGGTGTGGCAGAATGGCTTTTACTTTTGCCCCATTTCCGTTGGGCAATGGCGATAATTTACTCATCAGCACACCATCCTGTTTGCTCAAATACATGCCTGCATAGTTGCGCAGTGCGGCTTCGGTAATTGCCATGTTCACGCCGTTTGGAAACTCAAACAAAGCTGGCATATCCAACAAAGTATCAGCAACTACTTTGCTTAATGGCAAGGTTTGATAAACACCTTCATGGGATGATGTGTAATTGCCAAACATCAATGTATGCACAGTTGGATTTCCAGTCAGATTAAAGGTTGTGTTTTCGTCCAGTAAAGTATAATCTTTCCAACCGCTTTGCTCCGGAAATTCATAACGAAAAGCAACACCATCATTAAACACTTTTACCCTGATGTTCAGCCTTTTTTGTGAGGCATCTTGCAGCGGAATCATCACTTCACGATAGCTGATCTTTACACGACTTGTTTTACCTGTTATCAAATCGTATTCTTCTGTTGTGTCTTTAAAAACCGGCTCTTTTGTTTTTATGCTTTTTGAGAAAGCACCGTCAGTAAACTGTAGTGCAAGCGTTGAGTTTTGAATCAGCGTTTTTCCTTTGAAGGTCACGCTGTATGCAGGCTGGGAGTGATTAAGCCCGAATGAAAAATGAATGTTATTATCAGGCGAACTTACTGTGATTTGTTTTTGTGCAAATACAGAAATAACGATAAAACAAAAAAGAAAGGAAAGCCATCGTTTCATATCATCAATTATTGGATGAAGGTAAACGCTTTCTATTTTCTTTTAAAATTCATACAAAAACAAAAGCCATCCTCACAGTACTGTGGGGACGGCTTTCATCATTATGAATTGACCTTTATTTCAAGATAAGAATGAGCAGTAAAATAATAACAATCAAAGCGCCCAGAGAAATGTAAACACCGCCCGTTCCCATAGCTTTTGATTCTGTATTCATGTCTCTCAACTCATGTCGCAACGCTTTCTTATCGGCACCCGAAAGTTTGGATTTATCCATATTTTTAATTTCTTCCACTCTCGCTTTTATCTCGGCAATGCGAATGTCTTTTTGCTCCTTCGTCATGGCAGCCACTTTTTCTTCGATTACTTTTTTATCATTTTTAGCAAAGGTTTGAACTGAAGTAAAAGAAGCGAGCAAGAGAAGAAGAATAACGATTTTGCGTTTCATGCAGAAGAAAAATTTTTTGATTAAAAAATCGGGCTTTTATGATAAAACAAAAATGTCTCCAATTTTATAACAGTGTTTTCGTGTTCTGAATAAAGTTCCGCAGATAGCACAGAGGTTCGTAGAAAAGAAAAATAAGTGCAAAAACAAACCCGACTTCATGGATTTGTATGTTGAGATAACAAAAAACATATCGCTCCTACGGAGCTTGCCTCTTTCCTTCTTGCATTATACATTCTATAACACAACTATAATCTCACAGGCATGAAAACAATGCAATATTCTTTCCTTATTTGCAACCAGAAATGACTAAGATTTATGGGCAAAAACAAAGCAGCTATTGAAGCTTCTCATCATAGCGGTGATGTTCATTATCCCAAGTGCCATTAATAATTTTATTTGATGTAACACGGGAGTTGGATTTGTCCTGCTGCAAATAAAATTTACTTACCACATGGCTGGCTTCGGCTGGCGTTGCGCCTGTTAAGTCAATGGTGTTATTACTAATTTCCCAGTTGTAACCATACACTTCTATCGGGCTGGTTGAAACTGATGTACTTTTAAAAGTATTGTTTTGAATCACTACATTTCTTGTTTTATCATTGTTGGCATACACCGCTTTGTGTGTAAAACCTATGATGGTGTTATGGGTGATGGTCCAGAATGCAGTAAAATCATCAATGCCTTTATAGCTTAAGTGTTGCTCTTTGGGTGTGGTGGTTTTGGTAACAATGGAAATGTCGTTAAATTCGTTTGGTGTATGTTCATCAGGGTTGGTTCTATCCAAAGTAAAATGGTTGTTGTCAATCAGATTATTGAAACCATAAGCCTGAACACAATCAATACGTGCTTCTTTTACGGAAGGAGGCACGCCGCCCGATGTACTGCCATATGTAGTGATGGTGCCGGTGTTGCCCTTCACTTCACCTTCAATGCTTACAAATTCAATCAGGCTTCTGTCAACATTGTATAAAGTATTGCTATCAACCTTTGCATAATAACTGCTTGCGCTAATTAAAAATCCTTCGTTGCGGGTTGAGCAACGCAGTGTGTTGTGATGAACGTTGAGATGGCTTCCCAAACCGCCGCCTGCAACTTCAATTCCCATCCAGCAAAGGTTAAAATAGTTGAGATGAATGTTCCAGTTTCCGTAATAAGGGCTGCTGTCTTTTGAACTGGGTTTTTCCACCGAACCCCAGCCAAAAATGCCATCACCGCTGATGTTTTCAAAATGGCAATTTTTTATTTCGGCTCGCAATGTGGTTTCTGCTAAGTTAATGCCGTAGCATTTGGGGTCCGTATCGTTGGTAACAATTTTTTGTGCAGGATTGTAAATGTTATAAAAGCGGCAACTACCAACCAACACATTATCATTACTGTGCTTTTGATTCGGTGCCGTATTTCCGAAATTAATTGCCTGCTTTGCCCAAACGTTTACAAACTCGCAATTGATAACACTGATGTTTTTGTTTTGAGCCGGATAGCTGTTAAATTCAAGAACGGCTTTTACTTGTTTTTGATTACCCGTAAAAGTGATGTCTTCAAAACTTAGATCACTCCTTCCGTTCGATTCAAATATAGCATTACTTCCATCGTAAGTCGAATCCCAATGAATGATGGTTTTGCCAATGCCCGCGCCTTTGATGCGCAAGCCCGAAGTAAACAGCGAAATCTCTTTTTTCAAAAAATAAGTTCCCGCAGGCAGGTACAACGTGTTAGTGCCTGCCGTTGCTTTCAAGCCAAGCGCAATGGCATCTACATCATCATGAGTGCCATTCCCGATTAACGCACGTTCCTGTGCATTTGTAATAATATCTGTTTTGAGGCTTACCAGTTTGCCGTATGCTTTACCCGGTTGTGTAAACCCGGTTAGCGAGATGTTCATCAACAAAACAAACAGGAGATATTTGATAATAGTGTTTATTATAAACGATGTTTTCTTTTAAAAAAGCACGCGGGGTTAGCTCAGCAATGTTTATCATGAACAACGGAGGAACCGTTTTCTTTATTATTGAAAAAGAATAACAACGAACCTTCTCTTTTTGTTTTTGGCAGAATTTTGAAACAATTATCAATATACATTCAGAGGCAAAGGATAGGTTTTGTAACGCCGCAAAGCTTCTTCCATAATAGTATGTACTTTCTCACGAAGCTCTTTAATCTGATCCACAGAGTAAGAATGAACTTCAATTTCATTCAAATACACACAACGGCACTTACCGGGTGCCAGTTCTAAAAAACCACGATAGTGCATTCGTTCATGAGTATCCAAAAACAAAATGGGCTTGATGGGCGTTCCTGTTTCAATGGCAATACGAAAGGCACCATCATAAAACTCTTTCAAGGGCTCTCGTGTTTCGTTAAACGTCCCTTCCGGAAAAATAAATATACTGATTTTCTTTGCCAATGCGGCTTTCAGGGCACGAACGCTTTGCGCGCGGCGTTCCGGACTTCTTCTGTCAACCACAATAACTGCCATGCGATAAATGATACCAAACACCGGGTACTTCACCATTTCATATTTACCCAAAATACGAATAGGCTGATGCACAATGCGTACCGCCGAAGGAATGTCCATGTATGAAGTGTGATTGGCAACAAAAATGTATTGCCGGCTCTTATTGTGCGGCGTTTCATAAAGTTCTTGGTGGCGGATGCCAAGCAAGGTGTACCATACAATCGCCCATAATTTACAAACGCCATACACATAATTTCCGCCACGCACTTTTCCAAAAAGTGGTGAAACCAAAACAAGCACCAACACAATAAACATTAACACCAAAAAGCAAATCAACGCATACAAGCTGTACAAAATTTGAAGACATCGCAACACCGCATTGCGTGGCGGATATACCCACTTGATTTCTGCTGGCTTGCCTGCAGCGGAAGCTTTTGTTTTATTTGAAAATGGTTGTTGCGATGGCATTATTTGTATGCAAGATGAGCGACAACAGTACGAAAAAATAGGAACAGTTGCATTGGCTAACTGACAATATTGCCAACATCTGTTTACAACAAGCGTAGTAATCTAAAACGAAGGTTAAGATTTGCGAATTAACTTGTTTACAAGCAGCATCTTATTTCATATTTGCAATATGAAGCTCGGATTGGTGGCGAATATATGCGTGTTGTTTCATAGTCTTTGCACAGTGTTTGCATTGCCTTCGTGTGCTGAACAAAAAAATCAGAACGCATTAGTTATGTCGAATTTGTCAGGAAAAAAAAATACAACACAAACCTCTGCACATACTGATACGGCTACCTTTGGCAGTGGCTGCTTTTGGTGCAGCGAAGCTTTTTTTCAGCGCATTAAAGGTGTTGAAAAAGTGATTAGCGGTTACAGCGGCGGTAAGGTTCCTAACCCTTCATACGAGCAGGTTTGCACTGGCGCAACTGGTTATGTTGAAGTGGTGCAGGTAGTTTACGATCCTTCACAGGTTACATTTGATCAATTGCTTGAAGTGTTTTGGAAAACGCACGATCCCACTACATTAAACCGCCAGGGAAATGATGTAGGCACGCAATACCGCAGTGTTATTTTTTATCATGATGATGAACAAAAACAAAAGGCAGAGCATTACAAAGAAGAACTGGATAAAAGCGGTGCCTGGAACAAGCCTATCGTTACTGCTATTGAGCCGTTTACCAATTTTTATTCAGCCGAAAATTATCATCAGAATTATTACAACAACAATCCCCGACAGATGTATTGCCAGTATGTGATACGACCTAAATTAGAAAAATTTGAAAAGGTATTTAAAGAAGAATTGAAAGCGCAGCAATAAAAAAATAGTGCAAAAACAAAAGCTCCGAATCTATAAGGTTCGGAGCTTTTTAAAATAAAAGAAAGCTATACAATTTCATATTCTACCTCTAACGGCTTTTCCATTTTTTGAGAAGCATTTAAAACTTCAATACCAACAATATTCGCAGCATTATCATAGTCGAGTACGATTCCAGGTTTATCACTATCGCTTTCTACGATTTCGCTATCGGTAAACTTGATATATAACACATCAGCCTCTTTGTCATACTTTACTTTCATGGTGAATAGTATTTATCAATCTTCGATGTTTTATAAGCGGTAACTGCTGGTGGCGGTTGCTTGTGCTCATTTACAAATATACGAAGCAGATAAAGTTTATTGTTTTCAGTTGTTATTTTTTGATAAACTGTTAAACCGTCTTCAACAACCGTATTGTCAGGATCGCTTACTGCTTCATTTACACTTGCAAGAGAGATATTTCTTACTTTTATTTGTCGTATAAAATGTTTTGAATAGGCTATCATAACGAATGAGAAAGGAACGATAAAATGTTCTCCATTTAACTTACTTCACTCCTTTCAAATACTTTCCATAACCACTTTTTGCATACAATTCTGCCTGCTGCATCAGTTGGTCATAATTGATGAAGCCCATCTTGTAAGCAATCTCTTCAATGCAGCCAATTTTAGTGCCTTGTCGTTTTTCAATCACACGCACATATTCGCCTGCATCGCTCAACGAATCGAACGTACCAGTATCTAACCACGCATAGCCGCGGTTCATTACACCAACTTGTAATTTGCCCCGTTCTAAATACACTCTGTTTACATCGGTTATTTCATATTCGCCACGTGGAGAAGGAGCAATGTTTTTAGCGATATTTACGACTTCGTTATCGTAAAAATACAAGCCTGGAACGGCGTAGCGACTTTTTGGTTTTGCCGGTTTTTCTTCAATCGAAAGAGCTTTAAAATTCTCGTCAAAATGAACCACACCATAGCGTTCAGGGTCGCTTACTTCATAAGCGAAAATAGCAGCGCCATCTACATCGTTAAACGATTGCAGCAACTTGCTGAACCCCGAACCATGAAAGATATTATCGCCCAAAACCAAAGCCACTTTATCAGTCCCGATAAACTGTTCGCCAATAACAAATGCCTGCGCCAGGCCGTTTGGTTTTTCCTGCACGGCATAAGTAAACGAACAACCAACAGCACTGCCATCGCCAAGCAAACGCTGAAATTGTGATGAATCTTCGGGCGTTGTAATGATAAGCACTTCCCGGATGCCGGCAAGCAGTAACACCGACAACGGATAATAAATCATCGGCTTATCGTACACCGGCATAATTTGCTTGCTGATGCCTTTGGTAATGGGATACAGCCGCGTGCCCGAGCCGCCTGCCAATATGATTCCTTTCATGCCCCCAGCCCCTGAAGGGGAGTTTATATGCTCGTTCATGATGTAAAACGTTTATAAAAATATTAGATGTCTTTAAGAAATGGATTCACTAAATCTTTTTCCGATAAAACCAAATCGCTGTTTGGCAACTGCCAATTGATGGCAAGTTGCGGATCGTTATAAGCCAATCCGCCTTCGGCTGTTTTGTTGTAAAAATTATCGCATTTGTAAAAGAAGGTTGCCCTTTCGCTTAGCACCACAAAACCATGTGCAAAGCCGCGCGGAACAAAGAATTGAGTATGCGAGTCTTCGGTTAATTCAACCGCAAAATATTGCCCGTAAGTAGGTGAATCTTTTCGCAAATCAACCGCAACATCCAGCACCGAACCTTGTAGAACGCGAACCAGTTTTGCCTGAGCCCATTCGCCTCTTTGAAAATGCAAACCGCGCAGTACGCCTTTGGTAGAAGCTGATTGATTGTCCTGTACAAAATGCAGCGTTAAGCCAGTTGCATCTTTAAATTTACTCTGATTGAAGCTTTCAAAAAAATAACCGCGGTTGTCTTTGATAATGGTATCGTGTATAATGAAACAATCTTTCAGTGGTGTTTGTTCTACTTTCATAATGAGATTTTAGCTTCGAGTTTTGAGCGTTGAGCTACGAGTTATGAAGATTGTCTTCTTATAGTTTGCAGTTTGTATCTTATAACTTGTAACTCATAACTCAAAGCTATCTGTTACTGTATTGTTCTTCGTAATAATGTTGGTAATCGCCGGAGGTTACGTGCTTTAGCCATTCTTCGTTTTCTAAGTACCAGTCAATTGTTTGGCTCAAGCCTTCTTCAAACGTAACGCTCGGTTTCCAGCCTAACTCTTTGTTTATTTTTGAGGCATCAATTGCATAACGCAAATCGTGTCCTGGCCGGTCTTTCACGTAAGTAATCAGGCTTTCGCTTTCGCCGCTTTTTCTTCCTAATTTTTCATCCATCAGCTTGCATAAGAGCTTTATTAAGTCAATGTTTTTCCATTCGTTGAAGCCACCGATATTGTAGGTTTCTTGGGTCTTTCCCTCGTGAAAAACAAGGTCAATGGCACGTGCATGGTCTTTTACAAACAGCCAGTCGCGCGTATTTTCGCCTTTGCCATAAACAGGCAGGGGCTTCTTATTGATGATGTTGTTGATGAACAGGGGAATGAGCTTTTCGGGAAAATGATTCGGCCCATAATTGTTGCTGCAATTGGTTATTACAACAGGCAGTCCGTATGTTTCGCTATAGGCCCGTACAAAGTGATCGGAAGAAGCTTTGCTTGCCGAATAGGGCGAGTTGGGCGAGTAGGGTGTGGTTTCGGTAAACATGCCTTCCGCGCCTAATGTACCATACACTTCATCGGTAGAAATATGATAAAAACGGTGACCGTTGTAATCTCCTTTCCAGGCTTCTTTGGCAGTGTGTAATAAGTTTACCGTGCCGATAATATTTGTATAAATAAAATCGAGCGGTGCCACAATAGAACGGTCAACATGGCTTTCAGCAGCCAGGTGAATAACATCGGTTGCGCTATATTTTTCAAACACTTCTTTTATCGCTTCGGCATCTAAAATGTTTACTTTTTCAAAGTGATAATTCGGCTTCTCTTCAACATCTTTTAAATTTTCCAGATTGCCCGCATAAGTCAGCGCGTCGAGGTTGATGATGGTATAATCGGGGTATTTGTTTACAAACAAACGCACCACGTGCGAGCCGATAAAGCCCGCACCGCCAGTAATAATAATTTTTTTTGACATGAGAAGTTCTCTGTTTTATCTAAGAGATGAATGAAACGGGCGTAAAAATAAATGATTTGTTTTTGCCGTTTTATTTTGCCGATTAATATTCAATTAAAGAAAAAGGGGCAAAACCAAAAGCTACAATCCAAGCTCCATCAATGAAACAGACGGCAACAGATGAACCGTTTGCAAGCCTGCTTTTTGTGCGCCTTCAACATTCACCAAAGTATCATCAATAAATAAAGTTTCATGCGCCTGCAGTTGCTGTTCGTTCAGCACATGCTGATACGCTTCGATGTGGGGTTTGCGTAAACCCATTTGGTGTGAATAATAAGCTTTGATAAAATAATCATCAAAACTAAAATGGCTGTTTCCTGTTTGTTTTTGATAGATGTTAAGAATGGCTTTGTGATGGATGCTATTGGTATTGGATAATAAAAATACTTTGTATTTGTGCTTTATTTCTTCCAGCCATTGAAGGCGATCGAGGTAAAAGCTGCCAATCAAAGCGTTCCATGCCTCTTCAATTTGTTCATCGGTTAAGGTTATATTGATATGATTTCTAAACTGATTGTAAAACTCTTCTGCTTCAAGTTTGCCGGTTTCTAACAACTGGAACAAATCGGATGCATGATGCTGGGTGTACAAGTCATTAAAGTTGTGTACCTGCAGGTTAAGAAAGGCGTTGAGCGTTTTATTGTAGTCAATATGAATAAACACACCGCCCAGGTCGAAGATGATATTTTTTATGTTTTGCATGAGCGCAAAAATAAAGTCTCGTCGTTGGTTTTACTTCTTGGAAAATGATTGTGTTTCTTTATTTTTGCGCTCCCGAATTCCGAAAGGGTTCAGGGCCTATAGCTCAGCTGGTTAGAGCACCTGACTCATAATCAGGGGGTCCCTGGTTCAAGCCCAGGTGGGCCCACTTAATAAAAAAGGAGTTACGTGTTGTGAAACGTAACTCCTTTTTTATTATACATACCAAATACATACAATTTTGGTAACAGTATAACAACTATAAGTAGTGAAGAATAGATTGCGCTGTAACCCTTTTGTAAAGTATTTATGCCGATTTACATACAGTTAAATAGTTAACTCAAGTTATCAGTTTATTGAGAGTAAAAGCCATCATAGACAAAATGAGTTTAAGAAGAAAGCCATTGAAGGTTACGGCATGAATGGTTCTGACAAACAAAGCTTTGATTTCACCCAATGAGGTTTCGATTCTTTTTCTCATTTGTTCCTTGATAAATCTTAGCCAGGGCTCATCTTTTCTTTTTGCGTTGCTTCTTCGTCCGATCATCAGTTCTACTGTGTCTGCTTCTTTCATAGTATCTTCTATCTTATAATCCGTATAAGCAGCATCGCCATATATCCTGCTTTCGGCTTCCACGGCAAGTGGCAGTTTCTTAAGTGCCTGCACATCACTTCCCGAGCCCGGCACAAAGCAAAATTCAACCGGAATGCCGCTTGCCGTTATTAGTACCTGAAGCTTTACACCATAAAAGTATCTTCTCATACTGGCTTACCTGCCTCTCCATTGTTTTCATTTCAACAATTTTGAACGGCTGATACGGATGTTATCGCATACTGCCACCGGAAAAGAAGCAATTATATAGTCTGAAGCTCCGGCTGCTGTTTTCAGCAGGTGGCCGATTTGATAAAACAGACTGAAAAGCAATTCGGTCACGTCGTGCAGACTCTGGTTAAACCGGCTTTTATCCAGCATGTTGGGAACGAGCTTTGTCATCTTCATAAACTGTTTGGCATTGTCTTGATGACCACCAAAGTAAAGAGCTGATACCAAAGCTGTTGTAATCACTTCACTGTCACTTACTTTTCTTCGCACATCTTCCGGGTGACCGATCCCTTTCAGTAAATCGTCTACAGAGTACAATAAAGAGCTATAATTTTATCCTCGCAGAGCATGGGCGAATCAATTTTAAGTGTGGTAACTCAAAATTATTCTTTCCTCCCTTGCTCTGCTTCTTTTATTACTACCTAGCAACTTGCGTTATTTACATTTACCATGTAGCTGCTGTTGAGTGCAGTGGCTTTCTGTTTTCACTGCTAACCGTTTGAAAAACCACCTTAAGAATATAGAAGCAGCCTGGCAGGTACACAGGAATGGACAGGAAACAGTTTATGAAAGCAGGTATTCCTTTAAATGATGAATGGCTCTCTGACGTGTAAAATGACGTTTACCTTCATCGGTTTCCTCGCTTTCGGTAACCGGATAATAGTACAAAAACTGTTCGGTGTTTCCATTCAAGAAATTCATGGTAAAAATAAAGCAGGTTCTATCTTTCGTTTTTATTTTGTTTATACGAACCTTCGTGCCATCGTGTAATATAAAAAGGTAAGGAAACTCCATAATATTTTTTACTCATTTGCCAAACGAAGAACCAACAAAGGCAATGTGCATAATAATAACAGCAATTGATTTTGGAAACACTTACAACAACTGTGTTCCGAAATCGGGAGATAGGAGTAGCAGTCCACTGCTGCCTCTTTCCCAATTTTGCAACAGGCATTCTCCTTATTGAACCTTTCTTTTCATTGAGTCCTTTACTATTTGTTCAATTTCAGCCTGTTTTGCGATGGCATAAGGCTTGCAATTGTTGCACACCATACAATGTTATTCGCTTATGAACACCATAATTCTTAAAGCAATATGATCAAAAATGCAACTATTCCTGTGTTGTATCCGTTCCAACCAGAGGAACTGATCGTTCGGCTTACTGTAGCGGATGATGTTATCAATTTTATCCAGGTATCTATTCATGAGAAATTGGTAGATTTTACTCGGGAATCAGACGGGACTTTCAAAACAGCTGACCTTGAACCGGACAAAAGTTTTTTAAGTTATATAGAAAGGCAATTAACCAGGATGTTTAGTTAATCAGACAGTGACCCACTTCCAATGGCAGACTTGCCAATGCCGACGCAAATAGAGCTTTCTTAAATTTTTAACACATGACAGACCTCTCTTTCACTTTTTTCCCAACCGTCTTTATTGGCAATTATGTCTTCCATAATGTGAAAACCATTTTTCAGGTAGAAGATACTCCTTTGATTGAAATGGTACACAAACCGGAAGTTGGTTTTATCACACGCTTTTCAGTATTTGATTTTAGGGGCAACGATATTGCGCGTACCGAGGGAACGATTATCCTGCCTGTCATAAAGAGCAAAGACACGGGACTAACAATGACCCGGCAGGATAATACATGGGTTTGTAAACAATCCAATGGACAAACTCTTTTTACTGTTGAACAAAAAGAAAACACTTTACTCATAAACGCAGAGCTGTTTACGCCTGCAGGAACAAAAACTAACATAGCCATAGGTAAGGAATTGCAATTTTTCGACTCCGATAATAAGGCTATACAAATAAGCGATATGAATGCAACAAAAAGTGTTCAGGACGCAGCCATTGGTTTGCATTTGTATGGTGATGGAACCTTAGTGATAGGTCGACAGGAGTAAAGCCTCAGTATAAACTGTAAGATAAGAACTAATATAGCAGGTAATGCTGGATGGAACATTTGTAAGAGCGGGAAAAAAACCAAAGCATAAACATACACAAGTACAAAATAAGACTATGCAACCAACCATCGGGATTATCGCCTCCCATCCAATAGAGCAACAGTAGTGACGATTACAGTTAGGTTGGCACAGTTTACAACACTTAGTGACTAATAGGATACAGGCAGGCATTGACCTAATTCAGATGTGCAAAGCGCGCAAACAAGTTTATGTAGAAATACTAAACATCAGATATGATTAAAAAATGCAAAAGTAAAATCTGTAAAGGGAGTTGAGCAACGTTTCTATTTAAATACCGTCAACCGTGCAAAGCTTCACCGGTGCAAAAACTCCTAACTGCCTTTCTTTGCTGCTCCATTTTGACCCATTCCTTTTGACAAAGGGAACGAAAAGTGTCAGCTTATTTGTCTTTGCAATACAATACTACGCTTTATGATAGGACATTATTAGGCAACAATCCAAGTAGTGTGTATTGGTCTTCAGACCCTTTTAAACACGGGGGCAAAGTTTAAACCAACACTTGATTTGACTGCAGATGGTTCGCTCCAGGACGATGATGTTGCAAGATTGACGTCTGATAATAAAGAAGCGAAGGATGCCTGTCGCGTGATCAGTCTTTTCGGGGTGAACCGCTTTTCTTCCCTCACGAAATTTTTATGTATCTTTTGTACTTGGACCCAGTTTCATCAATCACAACACATACTTAGGAATCAAGCCTTCTGTTGGTTTCTATTTCTCCCAAAAACAAAGGGTGACAGTGCGACTTTCCTATATCAATGTATTTAATCGTGAATACAATTAAGAGGAAACCAAAAAGGAAGATTTTGGTTTGGTCAGTTTCACCATTGCTGTTAAACTATTCTGATAATGGACACAATCCTATAGTTTTCCTCCTTTCCCCATCCAGCCGTTATCTTCCAGCCAATCAGCAAGGCGTTGCGGCCAGCCCTTCAGCGTAGCTAATCTTGACCGGTAACCCATATTAAAGCCATGGCCTCCCTGCGAATACAAATGCACTTCTACCGGAACTTTTGCCACCCGATACAGGGAAAGGATTTTTACCACAGGAGCAGAACAACAAGAGTCATCATTCGCGGCAAGCAGAAAAGCCGGAGGTAGTGGCAGCGTAACCTTATCTGGAACAGCAGCAGGGCCCGGATAAATCAATATAGAAAAATCCGGCTTTGCCGGTAGCTTGTCTACAGCATCAGGCTTTACAGAATGAGGTTCATTGTAAGCGAAAGAAACCCAACCAGCCAATTCTCCGCCTGCAGAAAAGCCCATCACGCCAATGTGCGCAGTATCCAAATGAAAAGCGGCTGCCTTACTACGCACCAGCCGCATTGCCCGAAACACATCCTCTTTTGTGTTTTCGATGGTATAAACGGAACTGTCCTCTTTATACAACCTGTATTTCAAAACAAAAGCGGTTATACCCAGGTTGTTTAGGTATTTGGCAGCGTCTACGCCCTCTGCATTATAAACAAGCGCTTTGTGCCCGCCACCGGGGCAGATGACAACCGCTGCACCGGTTGCCTTTTCTCTGGGTGGAAGAAACACAGTGAGCGAAGGATTGTTTACTCCTTTTACCCACCAGTCTTTAGCCTGTTCGGGTTCATTTTTCTTCTTTTCAAAGCCTGGTGCACCATTTTGCCATAAAGGGATGTTAAAAGAGCTATCCTGCCCATAAGAAGCCGTGACCGTAAGCCAGCCCGTTAAGAAACAAAAACAATATGCAAATGTTAGGGTTTGCCACCCCTTAGCTGTATTCTTGGTTTTCATAAATGATCTGCAGTTTTGTCTTTACCTGTAAATAATAAGTCCAATTCAGGCAAAGCGGATTTATCTGAGTCGGTCATGTTATTTTATTGCTTTTTATCCGCCATACCTGCACCTAAAGAAAATGACTTATCCTGTATAGAACAAATTTTTCTTCAAATTCTATTTACAAATGACAAGCGATTACCAGAAGAATACTATCTATTTAATCGGTAGTAAAAAGGCAGGCTGTCAGCATTATTCCGGGCAACTATAACAGGCAGGAGCAATAGTTTACACGATGCTGCCTCCACCAGCCGGGCTGCTCTTAGCATAACTTTTGTGCAGGTCTTTCTCATGAAATACACCCGATTTGGCAATACCGGCATGACGGTATCGAAGATTTGTCTCGGCGCTATGACGTACGGAACACCGGCCGAGCGTTGGAAGTAGGCACTGCATGATATTGTAAAGGCGGGCAAGACAAGATATATCGGTGCTTCATCTATGTATAGCTGGCAGTTTGCAAAGGCGCTGTACACAGCCGACCTGCACGGATGTACCCGTTTTGTTTCGATGCAACCGCGCTACAACCTTGTGTACCGCGAAGAAGAACGTGAAATGATACCCTTGTGCGAAGACCAGAAGATAGCGGTGATACCGTGGTCGCCCTTAGCGCGCGGTTTGCTCAGTGGCGGACGAACAAAGGAGCGTAATGAAACAGAGCGGGCAAAGACAGATACTTTTGGCAAATCACTCTATGGACAAGAGGGTGATTTTGACATTGTTAACCGGATATCAGAAATCGCCCGGGAGAAAAAAGTACCCGATGTGCAAGTAGCCTTGGCATTGATGCTGGGTAAGTCTTACATCACGGCACCCATTGTAGGCGAGTAAACCCGGACACTTAGAAGATGCTGTGGCGGCGCTGGATATGACTTTATCGGAGGACGAAATCAAGTGGCTGGAGGAAGCGTACCAACCGCACCCTGTACTTGGGTTCCAGTGAACCCAATCAGCGAGATTGCACCTCAACTCAGCGCGGATTGCATCCAGGTAAGCTTGTGACCTGATTCCCATTTATAACAATGTGTCATAGTAGAATTAAAGTATGAAAGAATACGAACAATAACTGATCATAGTTTTAATTAAAATCAAGATGTAACTACAATAACATCTGCCTACGGCTTTGTATTTATCTGATTTATTGATTATGACACTATACAATATAAGAGAAAACAAAGATTAGCTTAAAATCTATAAAATAGAACAAAAAGGTAATTATCGCCTTTAACTCTTCTATCCTTTCACACTGCTTTTTTAAGCACACAGAGTAGGCTTCAAACCTAACTGATCGTCAAACGAAAGCACACCTAAACGCTAAATAAAGGCACTACAACATGCAACTGACTTTTAAAATTTTGCCCCTTTTACTGACTAAAAAGTGTTTCGCTTATTTTATGTTTTCACTAAATCTTTTCGTAGCTCGCCCGTTTCCTACCGCTTTACTGTAGTAATAATCTATCATCCTGTGGATAATATCCTTTCATTCTTGTTTATTTATAATTATGCTTCTTTTTATAATTCTAATTGTGTGATTTTGAGGGGCAGTTACAACAGTAACGACAAATATAAAGTGTCCATAAGTCTATTCTGTTTAAAAGGTAAAGCTTTTGCTATAAAACAGCTAAGTCAAAAATTTCCTGATGTCTAAGTACATATATAAAGACATTTGTAGTAAAAGAAATTTTTAGCTTTAAGAAATGATTTGTAAGTAATCGAATTGTATAGAAATACACCAATCCAATTCTGTCAGTAAATCATTTTTCTAATCAACTTCCCTAATAACATTAGTCCATAATCCACATCGTTATCCCAAGGTCTACCAAAGCTGATTCGAATATAATTTGAATAATTATTGTCTGAACTAAACAACCTGCCAGGAGTAATAGATATTTTGTGCTTTTTAGCTTCTATTTGAAGTTTAAATGCATCAATTTTAAAGTTTAATTCAAGCCATAAAACAAAGCCACCTTTCGGTCGTGACACCTTTGTATCAGGTGGAAAATATTGAATAATACCCTGAATGTATTTCAGACTTTGCGTGTGCAATGCCTTTCGCAAATTTTTCAAATGATATTCATAGCGACCATTTTTTAAGAAATGCGCCATTGTTGCCTGTGTAAGTGTAGGACAACTGATGTTGTGTATGCGTTTCATTTGCTTTACGTCTTCAAGAAATTGTCCGGGAATAGTCCATCCAATGCGATAGCCCGGCGATAAAGATTTAGAAAGCGATGAACAATACATGACCAATCCTTCGCTATCAAAATATTTACATGTTTTTGGTCTCGTTTTACCAAAATATAATTCACCGTAGATATCGTCTTCAATTAGTGGAATTTTATTAGCAGTTATTATCTCTACAAGTTTTCTTTTGTTGTCCTCGGGCATACAACTCCCCAATGGGTTATGAAAGTTAGGAACAACAATGCATGCTTTTATTTTATATTTTTTTATTGCTTTTTGAAAATTATCTAAGTTCATTCCCGTTACGGGTTCAGATACTATTTCAACTACTTTTAAACCCATACTTTCTAGCGCCTGATTAATTCCAAAGTAGGTTGGACTCTCAACAGCAACCGTATCTCCAATTTTTGTTATCGTCTTTAAACACATACTAATTGCTTCGAGACAACCAGATGTAACAATAATTTCATCAGGTTTTATTTTGCCACCCCAGTTAAAAGCAAGTTTGGATATTTCTTTTCTAAGTTCAAGGTTGCCTTGTGTATTTTCATAACTTACACAACTGTCTTTGTTATTACGTAAGGCATAGATTACTGATTTATTGATTTTTGCAGATGGCAACAGAGATACATCCGGTACCGCAAGAGAAAAATTGATTACATCCTTCGCTGCAATATCCTGGTAAATAGCCTCAATCATATCTTTCACGCTTACTTCGTGTGAAGTAATATTGAGAGGTACTGATTCAGGTAATTGGGGAAACCTACGGTGGCTAAAGCGAACATAGTATCCGGACTTAGGTCTGGATTCAACCAAACCTTTGCCTTCAAGATCGTAGTAAGCCTGGAAGGCAGTTCCCATACTAATTCCATACTTATCACTTAATTCACGCACGGAAGGCAGCTTATCACCAATACGCAAAACATCATCTTCAATCAACTTTTGTATGCCCTGAGATACCTGTATGTACAGATGTTCCTTTGAATTGAATTTTTTGTTATTAGCCATAGTCATGGGGATACGTTGAAATTAAAAGAATAAGGTGCGTTTATGCGCTTAAGTACATACACTTTCGCCAAAGTTTTAGCCAGTTGACCATTGCAATCGCCGGTCAAACTGATATAGGCGAAGATAATAAAACTGTATCTGTTCTATTCAGAACTTTTAATGGAATAATGCAGGCAGGATTACCTTTACACATTTCATCAGTAAATGCATTAATTTGAAAGAGGTCAAGCTTCATGTTTAATCAAATATAATTGCGTTATCAATCCTTACATTCTCTTATATTTAGAATGTGTGCAGTATGATATTTTCCATGCCATGCGTAGGTTCCGGTTAACTTCCATAACGTCATTTCTCTTGTTTGATATACTATTTTTACCTGTTAGAGAGCGTAGAGGATAAGAGTTCTGAGAGTATTCCGTAGGAACAGCAGGTGGGTAGAAAATAGTGCAAAACCAAAGATGGCTCCTTTCCATCGGAACGGTACATGTAAGTTGCCATCTTGTATCGTTCCGATGGAAAGGCGTTGTTTACGCGTCGTTTTTATTTCTACCCGCCTGCCGTTCCTGACGGAACATTCATTTGCTATGTGAGTGTACTGAATAGTAGAAGTCGTCTGTCATACATTTCAGAGCACTACTCTATCGCAGTCCTACTGTTTACTTATTAGGGAAGATTCCTGTAGAAATAATAAAATAAACTGATGATTAATTCTCGCTTATCCATTTCTTAAAAATTGAGGCGTTTTCTTGACTGATAATAATGACTTGCTTCAGATTTGGAACATTTATATTCACCATTATTTTTGACTTCTCATAAATTTTGAAACTTTTAATAAAATTTATATTGATAATCTATTGTCTACTTGTTCTGAAGAACATGTTCGTACATAACTCTTCTTCTAATTGAGATAGGGTTTGGTTATAGATATATTTTCTTGATAAACGGTCAACAATTACTACAATTCTGTGTTCTGTATATGCAAAAGCAATGTCATCTAAACGTAACGGGTTATTTTCTTTTCCGCATCTAACCAACAGACGCGTTTTTTGTTTACTATTTATTAGTGCTATATTGTCTTCCGCGAAATTTTTCAAAACAACGGTGGATAATTGGGAGGCTTCTACGGTATGATTTTGAATGCTGTATGGATTTATCATAATAAGCATTTTGAGCCGTTAAATACTAATTTGTTAATTAGCAGGGAGCGTTTAAATATGTTGATCTGTGAAACTTTTTACTTGAATGTTCCCTAATGTTATTATTGCGCTTATAACCTCATCGAGGTCTTTAGCTTTTGTTCTATGATTCGTAATGCTCAACCGTATTGCATACTTACCGTTAAGAATTGTATAGGATGGAGCGGCAATACCCTTTTCTTGTAATTGCATTAAAATCTCTTTATTTATTTTATTGAGCTCATCATTGTTCATTTGTGGCTTAATAAACCGAAAGCAAACAATGTTTAAACTTACCGCAGCCAACATCTCCAATGCAGGTTCTTGTTTAATTTTTACTTCCATATAAAATGCCTGCGCAATATTTTGGCGAATAAGCCTTGTATATTTATCTATACCGTGTTCTTTAATACTCATCCAAACTTTAAGTGATTTAAAGTTTCTTGAAAGCTCTAAACCATAACTTGAAAACGAGTCAGGACCCGCAGCAAGACCTCTCTCATGTTTCGATAAATAATTCGCAGTTTGTACAAAAGCGTTTTTATGAACAGCAGCATTTCTTATCAATACACAACCTGCCTCATAGTTAACATAGAGCCATTTATGCAGATCAAAAGCAATACTATCGGCTTCATTCATTCCTTTTAACTGCTGCTTAAATTCAGGTAGCAAATTCACTACAGCACCTATAGCGCCATCAATATGCAGCCACATCTTTTCCTTCTTGCAGATAGTAGAAAGTTCACTGAGATCATCTATTGCCCCGGTATTTACTGTACCTGCATTACCAATAATACAAAATGGAACAAAGCCATTGCTTTTATCCCATTCGATTTGCTGCTTAAGTTTTGCAACATCAATTTTGAAGTTTTCATCTACATCAATCTTT
The DNA here is from genome assembly GCA_965277535.1 of Ilyomonas sp. Taxonomy (GTDB): domain Bacteria; phylum Bacteroidota; class Bacteroidia; order Chitinophagales; family Chitinophagaceae; genus Ilyomonas. Next base: position 2,012,337 of record OZ255825.1, read on the forward strand.
CTAAGATAATCAGTTCCTATACCAATTGTTTCAACCGCTTTAAAAATGCAATTGTGCGTTTCCGTGCTACAATAAACCACCAGGTGATTCTCAAAATCTTTAAGCCCTTGCTTTTTTATCAGCCCATCTTTTAATGAGTTCCTTGCCACGATTAATGCTGTAACATTAGCAAGAGAGCCGCCGCCAACCAGAATACCAGAAGAATCGGTCGGAAAATCAACAATTTCTTTGCACCAGTTGATTACCTGGTGTTCAACATAAACGGCTCCATGATCACCAATTGCAAGATTTGAATTCATTGCTGATGCAAGCATGTCAGCCATAACCCCTGTGATCGTTCCATTTCCCTCCACCCATGAAAAAAACATGGGATGCACATTACCTTTCCGGTAAGGCAAAATCTTTTCATAAAAGTCTTCGTAAATCTCTTTGATATTCTGTGCTGTTGATGGCAAAGAAGTTTTTAAAAAATCCTTTACTGCTTCGGGCGGTTTTCTCCATACCGGCTCCTCTCTAAGTGTTTGAAGAAATAAGAAGATGTCATCTACCATTTTATGAGTAAGCGACTTATAATCATCCCAGTTTTTCGGATCTAAAGTTTCTTCGCTTTCTAAGATCGTTTTATAATCAATCATGTTTGTAGTTTATAACGAAGTGAAAATGATAATATATGAGTAAAAAAACAGTTCCAGTTTTATTATTTTGTACAGTATCAGATAATAATTATACTCTTCAAAAATTTGGTCTGATTTTTTGAAAACTCTTTCAGTTTCTGATATTAATTGTGTGATGATCTCACTTGTCGAATCAACGCTGGTGTACTTTGCAACTTGCCCGACATAGAGTGTTTGTTTATCTGGTTTTTTATCTTTTTCCCATATTGGCGTAAAGCACTGGTCATATAATTTTGGTAAGGATAGGGAAGTGTATTTTCGTATTGCACTTCTTTAATAAAATCGTTGGGTATCATTCTCGCAAACCTGTCTGTCCAGGCGTTTGTAAGTATAGTTCCGGTGTCAGTCAAAGATTGAATGAGCTCTTTATTGCGCCTGCAGGGCTTTCTTTGCTTCTTAAAAAAGCGCTGCCAATTTGAACACCTTGAGAGCCAAGAATAAAAGCAGTAGCTATACTTCTTACTTGTGCAAGCTCAACCTGCGGCAAGTCGTGAGACAAAAAACTTGCTCTGTGTCCTCCTGCTTCAATGCCTTGCGCTACAATTATCTCGAGACCTTCCTGCTCGATTTTCTTAGCTTCTTCTGTGCTCGTTGCAACGCCTGTCAAAACGATGTGGTTCTCTTTTAAACGATGTATAATATCAGAAGAAGGTATGCCGAATGTAAGGCTGACCATTAGAATTTTCACATTCATTATTACATCTATCAAATTTTCTTAAGTCGTAAATAGATTTTGTGGCGGAAGATCAGGAAAAGGAACTCCCTGGTTTTTATAATACGATTGTAAAGTGGCCAAACAAATGTCCGGCAAAACTTTAAGTTCCAGATACACAAATACATTTACAGAAAAAGGTTCTTTGGTTAACTTTTTTACAGAATGGATAGCTTCGATTGCTTTGGTATTTGACATTAACTCCAGTGACAACAAACCCAATGCTTTGCTGTTCGCTGCGGCGGCAACCATTTGAGGCGTAGTGTACCCGAGCATAGGTGCTTGTATAAAAGGGTATTCTGTTCTCAGCAAATCCGTAAGTCGGTTATTCCAATTCATAAACTTTATTTGCACTTTTAAGTTCATCTACAATTTGAGATGTTTTAATAATAGTTGCAAATTCATCTTTTAAATGTGCAAGAGCAGTAAGATGTATTGTTTCAGCATTATATTGTTCATTGTTGATTCCTTTTTTTGCAAAGGCTGCTGTGGCATCGTAAACTACAAAAGTTTTATAACCAAAATTTGCAGCCATACGAGCCGTTGTAGAAATACAATGATCTGTAGTGAACCCAATTATTACTATAGCATTTATCTGTTTTGAATCGAGCATCGCTTTTAAGTCTGTCCCAATGAAAGCACTGTTCACATTTTTTTGTATTACCGGCTCACCATTCAAGGGTTTAACTATCTCTTTAAATTCATTACCAGGATTGCCAGGAGCAAGTATAGAAGCAGGATTGGAAGAGCAATGCTGTATATGAAAAACAGGAAGTTTATACTCTCTCCACAAGTAAAGTAATTGACCGGCATTTTTCTCAGTCTCAGGATTATTCCTTTGTCCTCCCCAATAATCAACGTTATCAAAACCCTTTTGTATGTCGACCAGTATTAGCGATGTCTTGCCATTTATAAATAAGCTCATGTCATTGTAATTATTTGTAGCAAAATTGATTACCTGCTAATATAAAAAACAAATTCAGAAATTACATTATCGGATATATCAGTTAAAGCTTTTTATAGTTACTTTAGAATTAAACCTGATATAGTTGATAATAAAGAAATTGCATCTGCTTTTTTCAGCAAAAAAATTAAAATTTTGCAACTCCTTATTATCACTTATCAAAAACTTAAATCAGAATTATGACGTTCTTTTTTTATCATGTAGATGCTTTTACAAACAAGCCATTTTGCGGAAATCAAGCTGGTGTTTGTTTTGTAACAGAAACTCCCGAACAAGAAACGATGCAGCAAATAGCAAGTGAAAATAATCTTCCTGTAACCGCGTTTGTAAAAAAAACAGGTGATAAATTTTCATTAAGATGGTTTACACCTACAGCTGAGTTGCCTCTTTGTGGGCACGGAACCCTTGCCGCTGCTCATGTTCTTTGGGAAGAAAATTTCGCTGATAAAAAAGAATTTATTTTTGAAACATGTAATGGTGATTTGAAAGTTGAAAGGCTTAAAAGTAATTGGATAGAATTAAAGTTTCCTTCCTTTACTTCACATTTGAAAGAACTTCCCCAAGATTTACTAAATCTGTTTTCTGATGCTATCGAAGTATCTTACACGAACGATAGATATCTAATTGAATTAGGCTCAGAAAACGAAGTACGAAATTTCCAACCTGCCTTTGAAAAATTGAAAGAGTTCAGTGTAATCATAACAAGTAAGGCTAAAGTTGATTCAACCTATGATTTCATTTCACGCTATTTTGCGTTTCCCGTTGGCGTACCCGAAGATCAGGTTACAGGTTCGGCTCACAGTTCACTTGCACCATACTGGTCGGCAAAACTTGGAAAAACGAATATGATAGCTTACCAGGCGTCTTCACGAGGTGGTATATTAAGGCTAACAACATTACAAGAAAGTGTATTAATCGCAGGCCAGGCAATAACTGTTTTTAAAGGTGAGTATAGAATATAAATAAAATAATAATTTCCTGTTGTGTGTTTGCGAGAATGTGATTAGCGTAAAAGCAAAAGCAATATTGTGACCTCAGAAAATAATGAGATATAATTTTATATAAAACCTTAAAACGAATCTCGACGAGATTTGTATGATGGCCAAACGTTCTTTGTGAAACTAACTAAAAAGCAAGGTAACCTTGACCTATTCTAAACATTGAAGACAAATGATGGTAGTATACAATAAATAACCAATGCATTATTACTACTTATTCTCTTTTGTTATTCTTTTACTGTTTTATGCAATAGAACAAATACAACGATTATTAATGCAAGCTTGATAGACTGATTCAAGCCATGAAATTTTAATCTACCTGTTTTACAACAGCTATCTTTTGGGTATTATACTCAAATAAATTAATCGTTGAAAGGGAGTACAGTTAAAAGCGAAATAGAGGCGTTTTTATCAGTTTAGAATGTTACACATTTTTCTAATTCCAACTGGTTCCATTTAGGAAAACACATGTACCTATAAATAAAAGTTTGTCTCTAATTATATTTATAAAAGCATTTATTTCGTATCCTAAACTTATACCGTACAAACAATAAAAGCTTGTTAGTTTCAGAAGATTCTCTTTCTTTATTGTTTGTTACTTATTGGCTACAATTCTTATGGCAATTAATTTACAAAAAGGACAGAAGATAGATATTGGTTTGCAGAAGTTGAGCGTAGGGCTTGGCTGGAACCCCAATGAAGGCACTGGTTATGCGTTTGACTTAGATGCATCGGCATTTATGATCAATGCCAACCGTTTGATTCCCAAGGAAGAGTTCTTTGTTTTTTACGGCAGTACTGATTCGCCGGATGCAGCTTTGCACCATACAGGCGATGACCCTACTGGCGGTAACAGCGATGGCGGCGATGATGAAACGATACAGGTAGACCTCTCCAAAGTAGAAGAAAGTATACAAGAGATTCTATTTGTAGTTACCATTCATGAAGCCATTGCAAGACGCCAGAATTTCGGGCAGGTAAGGGATTCTTACATTCGCATAGTAGATGACAATAGCGGCGTAGAAGTGGCAAAGTACGAGCTGGGCGAAGATTTTTCTATCGAAACGGCCGTTGAATTCGGCAGGCTATATAAGCGCAACAACAACTGGAAGTTTGAAGCTTCGGGTATGGGCTATCGCGAAGACCTGTCGTTTTTTCTTTCCAAATATTATAAAGGACAAATCATAAAATAAGATTACTAATATGGCTATTAATTTAGTAAAAGGTCAGACTATAGATCTGCGCAAGAATGATAAAGGGGAATCTTATGATCTTTCCAGCGTAACCATTGGATTGGGATGGGATATTCGCCAGCAGCATGGTGACGGAGGCTTCTTCGGTAAATTATTGGGCGGCGGTCAGCAAGAAGAATATGACTTAGACGCTATTGCTTTTTTACTGGATGCCAATGGAAAGGTGGCTGATTTAGGACGCACGGTAAATATGAGCGGCAGAAGCATAGGATTATACGAAGGAGATATTATCTATTTTAATTCAATGCGGCATCCTTCAGGGCACATTTGGCTGACGGGCGATAACCGTACCGGCGCAGGTGATGGAGACGATGAACAAATTATTGTAAAGTTAGATTCGCTGCATCCGAAATACCAGAAGATTATATTTATTGTAACTATTTACCAGGGCAAGCAAAAACACCAAAATTTCAGCATGGTAGAGAATGCTTTCATTAAAGCCGTAGACAATAATGGAAATGAAATTGCGAAGTTTAATTTATCGGGCGATGCTACGTATAATGGTATGTGCTCAATGATATTCTCGGAAGTATACCGAAAAGACGGCACCTGGAAATTTCGCGCCATTGGTGAACCGCACTCAACAGATAGTTTTACAGATATACTGAAAAACTACACCTCTGTATAATTTTTATCGCCACCGGCGACTAAAACAGGATGCGTTTTGTATGAAGCGATACAAGCATTATTCGTTTGATTTATGGATGACCTTGATCCGTTCGCATCCCCTTTTTAAACGAGAAAGAACCCGGTTTTTTTACAATCATTTTAATAGTCAAAACAAAACCATAGAGGAAGTTGAAATCATCTTCAGACAGATAGATTTGATGAGTAATGCCATTAATGAAAAGACAGGAAACCATATAGCCGCCGAAGAACTATATCTGATGGTGATTAGTGCCATTAATGATTACCACTACCCTTTGCAGGAAGTGAATACGGAAGAATTGTATGCCGAAATGGAGAACCTTGTCTTCACATATACACCTGTTTTGTATTGCGGTGAAACGCTGCGAACCTTACAGAAACTAAAGCAAAAGGCAAGCGAAAGCACGTTCAGTTTGCTGAGCAATACAGCCTTTATAAAAGGGAGTACACTACGGACTGTTTTAAATAAAATGGAACTAAGTAATTATTTTGATTTCCAGTTGTATTCTGATGAAACCGGGATGAGTAAACCCAATGTGCAGTTGTTTCAGTTAATGATAGATACCATCCCTCAAAAAAAGGATGAGTCACTTCATTTAACAGAGATTGTTCACATAGGCGACAATGAGAAAGCAGATGGCTGGGGAGCCGACAGAGCGGGCATTAATAGTGTCATTATCAACTCAAACCATCAAACTATTTTAAGCTTACTCAACTGATGCCGGTAACCTATTCCTTACATAAAATAAATAAAGAAGCAAGCTTTCCTTTCTGCCCGGATAGTTATAGCCGGTTCAAGTTTGGAGATGAAATAGCGGCAAAGCAATTCGGAGAAGCTTTAGCCGATGGATTTATTAAAGAATACCTACTACAGAATTATCCGAAGCAACAATTGGTGGTCGTGTCAAGCCCTTATTCTTTTATTCCAACGGCTACGTTTGCCATGAAAAATTATTTTGTTTTCCGGCTTAACCGCTGGCTGGCAGCGCACTGTTTGCCCGTAGTGCAGGAAACAAAAGTGCATCGCACAATCACCTATAAAGAAGATTATGGCGAGCTAAATGCAGAGGAGCGAATGCGCCTGATTGGCAATGATTCGTTTCATATTGATTCGGAATTTTTACAAGGGAAAATCATTTTGTTTTTAGATGATATTCGCATCACCGGCAGCCATGAAAGAATGATTATAAAAATGGCGGATGCTTACGGGCTTAGTAATGAAATGTACCTGCTGTATTTTGCAGAGCTTACTAACGCAGACATACATCCGAATGTTGAGAACGTTTTGAATTATCATTTCGTAAAATCTATTTTTGATCTTGAAAGTATTATTAGCAGCGACTCTTTTTTTATGAATACGCGTCTTGTAAAATACATTCTGAATTATGATTTTAAAACGTATCGTGTATTCATTCAAAAACAGCCAGAAGCGTTCGTGAATGAACTCTACGATATGGCGCTGGGCAACGGATATCATACGATAGAAGCGTACCAAAAAAATCTTTCTTTTATCAGCGAACATTTACTCAGCAAACAAAAGCAAATACAATATGGCAATTAATCTGCAGAAAGGACAACGCGAAAACCTGAACGCGCCTAAATTTATTATTGGCTTGGGATGGGATACGAACACCTCGCCTACCGGTGCTACCTTCGATCTGGATGCTTCTGTTTTCATCCTGGGCGATAATAAGAAGCTGCTGGCAGATGAATACTTTGTTTTTTACAACAACCTCACCTCGCCCGATAACGCCGTAGAACATACCGGCGATAACCGCACCGGCGCAGGTGATGGAGACGACGAACAAATAAAAGTTGATCTTTCGAAAATTGATACACGAGCTACCGAGTTGTGCATTGTGGTAACGATTGATGAGGCGATCAACAGACGACAGAATTTCGGGCAGGTAAGGAATTCGTTTGTTCGCATTGTAGATGCTGTCAGCAATACAGAGATTCTTAAGTACGAATTGGAGGAAGATTTCTCTATTGAGACAGCAATTGAGTTTGGCAGAATTTACAAACGCAATGGTGAATGGAAGTTTGAAGCCGTTGGTACCGGCATGAAAGGTGGCTTGCAGGATTATGTAAACAAGTACAACTAAATCAGAGATTCATCGTAGTTTTAAATTCAATTATAGTTTATGGATACAAATACTGAGATAACGAACCCTACGCCTGTTCCAGCAAGAATAGATAAAGAAGGAAACATAAATTCAGATTCTCTGACACCAGCTGAAACGCAGAAGTTTCAAAGCCTTAATAAGAGCTTAGTGCCGGGTGATGTGAACTCGATACTAAATTATGGCACCGAAGTTCAGAACTCAATGGAAAAATACAGTAATGAATTCCTGGCATCTGTGCGTACTTATAACTCGGGTGAAGTGGGAACTCTGATTAACGACCTACTAACAGAACTGAACTACATAGATGTGGATGAACTGAACCAGAGCAGTTTGCAGCACATGTTGTCGAAAATACCTTTCCTTAATAAGCTGGTGGTAGACGCGAAGAAGTTGTTTCAGAAGTATGATACGGTGATCGGCAATGTAGACAAAATCACCAATAAAATAAAGGCAGGCAGACTCAATTCTATTAAAGACAACAGCTCGCTGCAAACCATGTTTGACAGTAATGTTAACTACATCAAACAAATGGAAGACCTGATTGTGTCGGGACAATTAAAATACAAAGAACTGAATGAAAAACTGGCACAAATGGAAGCTAATGCTGCCAGTTATAATGATTATGAAATAGCCGATTTGCGCGACTTTGTAAGCCGCTTAGATAAGCGTCTATCCGATATGAAAATCGTGCGCTTCATCATGATGCAGTCGCTGGCGCAGATACGCGTGGTGCAGAACAACAATACATCCATTGCCGAAAAAGCACAATCTATTGTTTCTACCACTATACCGGTTTGGAAGAACCAGTTGACAATTGCTGTTGCCCTTCAGAGGCAGAAGGCAAATGTGGAGATGCAAAAGAAGGTATCGGATGCTACCAATACCATCCTGCAAAAGAATGCCGAGCTGCTAAGGCAAAACAGCATTGATGTAGCAAGAGAAAACGAGAAAACGGTGGTGTCGTTAGATACCTTAAAAACCACGACCAAGTCCCTGATTGATACATTGAACGAAGTAAAAAAGATACACGAACAAGGTGCAGAAAACCGGAAAGTACTAAACAACGAACTGCAGAACTTAGAAACGGAACTTCGCAAAAATGTAACGCGCGTGAATTGAAGATAACCCATGGATGATACGAGAACCCGTATATTAATTGACTCGAACAGGTTCATCAGCAAGCTGCAGTTGTTGTCTGTCTTCTTCGAAAACGATTTGATTTTTCAGGTCTATGTTCGTACACAGGTCATCCATTCTTTTTTTGAAGGCAACAAAGAGCTTGATATTAACAAGCTGGAACTGTTTCACCTGCAGTTTACTGAAACAATTATCAACTTATTAAAGAAGATAAAAAAGAACAATGAGACAAACATCAGTCTAACCGAAAACGAGATACAACTTAATATAGATGTTATTAACGGAATCAGTCGGAGTATGCGGCTTGAAGAAGACTTTGAGCGTGCGCAAAAAGCGCAGGCTGACCTCATCAATCAATCCTTGTTTAAACTATATCAAAACCTTTCTGACTTATCTGCCAACGCACCATTTCCAAAGAATATAGGCCATTTCAGCACGACGTTCTCGCCGGATTTCTTTCATGAAATAGATGTGGAAATGGCAGAAAACTTAATTCGTTTCGACCCAGCTAAAGTTTACATAAACTATCATGGAACAATTGAAAAGCGCCTGATGGGATTGCAATGCAAATACAATTTCAAGAATACGTTTTATTGCGGGGTGAAGGCGGGCTACCTTGTGCTGGAGCTGTATAAAATGAACGCTGAGAAAGAAGGTTACTTTCTATTTTATCCGGCAGAAAAACGCTTTCTCTCCTTTCCTTCTACTACCATAGAAGACATTGATTTATCAACTGGAATTTCTAAGAAGGCGAAGATTATACAGGAATTGACCAGTAAAAATAATAAGCTTAAAAGCAGTATAAACACTACGAAAACGATGATTCCCCCCGAAGTGATTCAACTACTGCAAGACTACTACTACAAGATATCTTCCTTGGATTCGTTCCACTTTATGAATGAGTTTGATGTGCAGGCAAACATTCTAAAAACGATGCTAAATACCGACAGCTTATAACGTTTATAAAATTGCCTTCCTATTTTACCTCGTTAACACTTTTCTTTGTTGTGGTATTGCAAGTTCTCTCATCAATACCTACCATCACAAACCGTTTTAGACATGAACAGCATAACCGAACAGATTTCCAGTTTATGGCAACAAATTGAAGCGAACCCATTGCCTTCCTTAGCCATTATTGGCAACTTGGTTTTGATTGAAAGCCTGCTTTCTGTAGATAATGCCGCGGTACTGGCCACAATGGTGATGGATCTTGATAAAAGTCAGCGCAACAAAGCTCTTCGTTATGGTATTTTCGGTGCCTATATCTTCAGAGGGCTGGCAATGATTTTCGCTTCCTTTCTTATTCGCATCTGGTGGTTAAAGCCTGTTGGCGGGCTATATCTTCTTTACTTGGTATGGGACTGGTGGAAGGGTAAACAAACTGAAGAAAAAGAGGATGATTTTATAGATAAAAAGGGTAACTGGCTTTACAAAGCCACTGTGGGTTCGTTGGGAAATTTGTGGGCTACGGTTGCCTTAGTTGAAGTTATGGACATGGCTTTTTCTATAGACAATGTATTCGCAGCTGTTGCTTTTTCAACCAATATTCTATTAGTACTAACAGGTGTTTTCATTGGCATTCTATCAATGCGTTTTGTAGCTCAGGGCTTTGTAAGGTTAATGGAACGATATCACTTTCTCGAGACCTCTGCTTTTATTGTAATTGCTATTCTCGGCATCAAGCTCATTCTTTCTCTTGTACAATATTTCTATCCCATTTCTGAGTTTAGTCTTTTTCTCGGCAGTCGTGCAGCAGATGTAATGACATCAGTGCTCACTGTGGCAATCTTCTTTATCCCTATTATAACATCACTATTATTCAATTATCCGAATCATACAGATAATAATTGAACAAGCTTTGAAAGCATCTTATTCTACTTTGGATAACAAATTACAACCTGTTACTAAAAACGCTGAAAGCCGATAGAATCATTGCTTTTCACTTTCTGTGTCGAGATAAAATATACACATTTGACAATATAATTCAATTATCAAAGAGGATATTTTTTGATGAATTAACCTACTCTTCTATTTGTGCCAACGGTTTTTGAATCGTAAGTAATGGTGTCAATTTTTCCATGCGGAATGCCGGTTTGTACTGAGTCAAAACCTTGCAGGGCATGTTTCTCCAAGGCCTGCGCAAAGACGGTTGAACTGAATAAAAAAGTGGCAAAAACAAAGATTAAGTGTTTCATGTTGTATGGTTTGGTTTTTATCAAAAAGAGAATAATTGGCAGGTAAGACTTTTATATCCTCTTGTTACTTGTACAATTACAACTTCACTCTCTCAATATTCTATAACAGATAAATAATGGTTGAATTAGTAGCTTCATATAACAAGTTTATCAGTCCGTAATGAGTGCTTTCTTTACTGAGTAGATACATCTGTTCTGAATGGTGCTGCAGGCAAGCCTTCCTTGTTAATAAGGTTTGGATTTACCGGCATATCTGCCCACGCATACCGCACATATTTTGGCTCTTTCACGTCATCATTCCAAACCACTATTTTGTCTCCTTCTATTTTTGTTTTTGCCCAAATAAATTTTTTGTCTTCACCGGCAATGGCAAATTCAGCTAATGGCTCGTCATCGTTTGTTGTTAAACCACTTCCCACATGGGTAAATGAAAGAATGATGTTAGAATCTTCAATGGCTTGTGATTGATAGGTGGGTCCCGAATAAACAATGTTCTCATTATAAGCCATCTTTTCTGCTGCCAATGCCAACCGGTTGCCAACATCTTTTTTATCGTCGGGATGAACATCATTCCATTCACCAATATCAATGGCAACTGCCATAGCCGTTTGCGGAAGAGACAATGATTTTGCCTGCGCTTCTCTGAACAAAGCCCAGTCGCTTTCGGAAGGTGAATACGTATAGTCCATAAAGCCGGGCAGTTGCACAAATAAAAACGGCAGATCACCTTGCTTCCACTTGTTGCGCCAATCGGTAATCATCGCAGGTTGCAGCTTCGCATATTCATCCCATTTGCCGGTATTGCTTTCGCCCTGGTACCAGGCAAACCCTTTGATTTGGTAATTGAGCAATGGTGCAATCATTGAATTGTACAAAGCCGTTGGCTGATTTTGCAACGCAATACCAAAACCGCTAAACGCTTTGTTGGGAGCGTTCACATAACCCACTTTGTATTGCCAGTAACCGGTTAAGTCAATCGTATCATTGCGCCCAATCAATTGATAAGGTTTATCGGGCACAAAACCACCTTTACCGGAGTAGTTGGTAACATGCACAACGAATACATTTTTACCCCTTCTTAAAACGCCCTCGGGAACCGGGTAACGGCGTTGCGGATATAAGTAACCTGTTGCACCTACTTTCATGCCGTTGATGTACAATTCATCCGCATCTACAATTCTTCCTAAAAACACTTTCGCCCGTTGGTTCAGCATAGAAGAAGGAACCTCAATTTCCCTGCGAAACCAAACCGAGCCATCTAAATCTTTCACACCTTGATCTTCCCAATAACCAGGTATGGCAATGCGATGCCATTCTTTGGGAATATAGTTGACATCAAACCATTTTTCTTCTATGCCTTTATCAACCGGTTTTGGCGCCGATTGCATAGCGCTGAATGCTTTGCGATTGGTCTCATTTACGTAAGCTGTGTCTTTGTTTTTTTCAACTGTATTGAGGATGGAAGGAAAGTCTTTCAGGCTTTCTTCGCTCATCATCGCTTCGATGGGAATGCCGCCCCAGCTTGCGTTGATGATACCGATGGGCACGCCATATTTTTTATAAAGTGCTTTCGCGAAGAAATAAGTCACCGCAGAGAAATCGTTTACATTGTTTGAATCCGCCCACTTCCAAGAACCACCATTCAGATCATCCTGTGGCTTGATTAAATTCGTAACATTGGGCACTTTGAATTGCCTTATCGCCGGGTAGTTGGCAGCCGCAATTTCATCAGCATATTTTATGTCGTGCAACTTCATCTGGTGCTCCATATTCGATTGTCCTGCGCATAGCCAAACATCACCCAAAAGGATGTTGTGCAAAGTGAGTTTGGTTTTGCCCATAATTTCCATCGTATAAGGGCCACCGGCTTTCATTGGCGCTAACTGTACCATCCATTTGCCATCATTCCCTGTCGTTGTTTTGTATGTTTTGTTGTTGAACTTTACACTTATCGTTTCACCTTTCGATGCCCAGCCCCAAATGTTTATTTTGCTATCACGTTGCAGTATTATGCTGTCGCGGATGATTTGCGGCAGTTTTATTTGTGCGCTTGCCAATAGCATAATTATCGTGCAAAAACAAACCATAACTATTTTCATCTTTCTCATACTATTTTATCTTGTCAACAAATTCGCTCCCGCCATAACGTTGGAACTGGAAACCTGACACATTTCCTTTATCATCATTCATAAAATGAATTTTCAAAAAAGAGGAAGTGATATAAAAATCAGTTTCAGAAGCAGCCAACAATTTGAATGTGTTAGTGCCTGTTGTTGCGGTTAGTGAACCATTCTCAGTTTTTATCGTTACAACAGTTCCGTCCTTCATTTGATAGCTGCCATTATAAGGCTGAAGAATACCAGAGGATAATTGTAAGGAAGGCCGTTTACAAACCAAGCCACAATACTTGTTCGCTTACTTTATAAAACAACTTTCACATTGTTGTAAGGATCAATCGTTTTTATCAATCCATCTTCATCGTGTTCAAGCTTTGCAACCTTAATGTTTCGCAGGTGTGTAACGCCTTTGCTTACACTGCTATCATGGTAAAACAAATACCATTCACCATTGAACTCAACAATGGAATGATGCGATGTCCAGCCAACAACCGGGTTTAAAATTCTGCCCTTATACTTGAATGGACCATACGGATTATTGCCGATTGCATAACAGATAAAATGTGTATCACCGGTTGAATAAGAGAAATAATATTTGCCCCCGTATTTGTGCATCCATGAGGCTTCAAAGAAGCGCCGTTCCTTATCGCCCTGAAGCAATGGATTGCCCTTTTCATCCATGATCACAACATCTTTTGCATCTTCTGCAAATGCTAATAAATCATAACTGAGTTTAGTCATTTTTGCACACAATGCAGGTTCGTCATCATTTGGTAAATGCGCCAACGGGCTTTCCGGTTGTTCTGCGTTGAAACTGCCCCTGCGCCAGCGTTGCAATTGCCCGCCCCAGATACCGCCGAAATACATGTAATAACTGCCATCGTCATCTTTAAAAACTGCCGGATCAATGGAATAGCTACCCCCAATAGCAGCCGGTTGTGGTGTGAAGGGACCGGTTGGCGAATCGCTAATGGCAACACCGATTTTAAAAACGCCGTCATGATCTTTTGCGGGAAAAAAGAGATAGTATTTCTCCTCTTTCTCAGTTGCATCGGGCGCCCACATTTGCTTTTCAGCCCAAGGCACATTGTTTACATGCAATGCAACACCATTGTCTTTTGCTTCACTTGTGGGAGAATCCATTGAGATTACATGATAATCTTCCATCGCGAAATGAGAGCCCAAATCGTCAAACGCTTCACCTGCATCAATGTCGTGCGATGGGTAGATGTAAATCTTTCCCCTGAATACATGCGCCGATGGATCTGCTGTGTAGATGTGTGTGATCAATGGCGGCGATACAGCATTGCGGTTCAGTTCATCAAAATCAATGTGAGTGATTCTTTCTTCAGGCATATTGTAAGATTTAAGTTGTACGTTGTTTGTGTAGAGTAAACGATAGATGGCTCATTTTTGAAACACATAGAACCATAAGGAAAATAGGTTTCACATAGATTTTCCTTATGGTTCTATGTGTTTTCAGTATCCACCTCTTTTTTGTTTTAAATCGCTTTCAATCTCTACTTCCATTTTCTTGTTGATTTGATAGAAAAACAACAAAGCTGCACCCATCAAAAACGGAATGGATGGATACACACTTACCAGCATCTTAGTGCCCTGGATGGCTTGTGCAGACTGGGTTTCAGCATTCGGTATGTAATGATACAACCCCAATATCCAGGTAAGGATGGCACTGCCAATGCTCAGCCCGGCTTTCAATCCAACCATCATGGCAGAGAAAATAATTGCTGTTGCCCGGCGGTTGTTTTTCCATTCGCTGTAATCGGCAACATCGGCAATCATCGCCCATAATAAGGGTATGGTAAGACCATAAAAAAAGCCATGCAATATTTGCGATGCGAACATCAATCCAACGCTTTGCGGCGGATAAAGAACAAAAGCAAAAATGAATAACGTTGAGATAAAAAGACAAATGCCATACACATCGCGCTTGCCCCATTTATCAGCAAAGCGTTTGGAAAACGTAATGCCTATAATCATGAAAATAATGCCACCAGCATTGAACAAGCCAAAGCCTGCGGAAACCGGATCTTCACCAAAAAAATTGAGACCGATAGCGGTAAGAAAATGTACGATGGGCGTGATGAAAACGGTGAGGCTTTGCTTATCTACATAATTGTTGAAATAGTAAACGTAAGAGCCGCCTTTCATGGCAAGTGTGATGAACACAAGCGTGGTTAGCACCAGCATGATGAGCCAGGGTTTGTTTTTGCTCAAATCACTGATGTCTTCCCGCAAACTTGACTTTTGTTCAGGCTTTGGAACGATGCGTTCTTTGGTGGTGAAGAATGTTATAAGCAGCATAACCGTGCCGATGATGGCAAGCCATGTCATCACTTTTTCAATGCCTACGGACTTGTCGCCATGACCAGCCGATTCGATGATCGCCAGCATAAAAACCTGCACAAAAAATTGTGCGAACATCACAGCAACAAAACGATAAGAAGACAAGCTGTTTCGTTCCTTCATGTCGCCGGTAATAACGCCGCTCAGGGCAGAGTAAGGCAGGTTGTTGGCAGCATACAACAACAACAATAACGAGTAGGTAATTACGGCATAAATCACTTTGCCTTTGTAAGCAAAATGTGGCGTGCTAAAGGCAAGCAAAGCCACCACACCAAGCGGAACAGCAGTAAACAATATCCAGGGACGAAACTTACCCCAGCGCGAATGTGTTCTATCTGCAAGCGCACCAATAATTGGGTTAAAACCAAACGCAGCGATAAGCCCAACCGTAAGGATGATGACGGAAGCGTGTTCGGTTTTGAGTCCATAAATATCTGTATAAAAAAAAGCGAGATAGGTAACCAATGTTTGAAACACAAGGTTGGCAGCAAGGTCGCCTAAACTGTAACCTACTTTTTCGAATACTGATAATTTTTGTGAAGTTGCAATCGTATTTGAGTTCATGTGTAAAGTTTGTTTTTGCCCGTTTTATCATTTCGTCGGGTGGAGACACCCGCCGATAGAGAAAGTTTGTTTTTGCCTCTTTTATTTGGATGATGCACTACTGATTATCTTGTTTCTGTTTCGTCGGGTGCGGACACCCGCCGATAGAGGCGCTACCGGATGGCAGGAACAACCGCCGATAAAAAAGCCTACCGGATGGTGTCCGCACCATCCGGAATTTATTTTGCCGATGCCGTTTGAATAACACTGTAAAACGCGGGTTTGGGATTGAAATTTCTATCGAACAACAAAGGATAATTGGTTCTGCCGCGAATCGGAAAACCATTCAACCAGGATTGCCCGTCGTTTACACCCCAAAACGTTACACGGCTGACGTTCTTCTTATATGTCAAAAACAGTTTGAACAATTGCGCATAAGAATTGGCCAGTGTTTGCTGCACTGAATCGGGCAAACCTTTGGTGTATGGATTCATGGTAGAATCGCCCTTGGCGGTAGCACTTACATCCGCCGTGATTTTGTCCCACGGATTTGGTAAAACACTTAAATCCAACTCGGTAAACATCACTTCAACGCCTAATGCTGAAAACTCTTTTATGCTTTGTTCAATGTCGTTATAAGGAACATTGGCTATGTTCCAGTGGCCTTGTATGCCAACGCCATCAATGCGCACACCGGCAGCTTGTATTTTTTTAATGATAGCAATAGCGCCCGCCCTTTTGGCTGGTTGTTCAATGTTGTAATCGTTATAATAAAGCCTGGAATGAGGCGATGCTTTTTGCGCGAGGCGAAACGCTTCAACGATGTAATCATCACCCAGTTTGTCTAAGAAAATGGATTTGCGCAATGTGCCGTCTTCATTGAGCGCTTCATTCACCACATCCCAGGAATATACTTTGCCATCGTAACGTTTGGCAACCGTGTTGATATGGTTTTCAAAATATTGCTTCACTGAATCTGCACTTTGCATGTGGTACATGAAACGGGGCAACTGGCTATGCCAGATTAAATTGTGCGCATTCACTTTGATGTTGTTTTTGGCTGCAAAAAGTACTAATTGATCCGCCATATCAAAGTTGTAGGAATCCCAGCCCGGATGAATGATTTCAGCCTTCATTATATTCTCCGGCGTTACAGCATTGAACTGTTGTTTGATGATTCTGTCGGCTGCGGTATCTCTTCCTTCAATTTGCCGTTCATCTATGGCAGTGCCGATAAGAAAATCATTTTTAAATGCTTCTTTCAAAGAAGGAATCGCCCGCGCTGATGGTGCCTGTCGCACAGTTCTGCAGGCGCCAAATAGCAATGCAAACAAGAGAAGAACAGGTGAAAATTTTGTAAGCATGTATCAATTGTTTTTTGTTTGTAAAATTGTTTCCTGCGGACCGAGATAAGATGGCTGCAACTCACCAAAATAAAGTACCAATTTTTGTAAAACAACACCCGGACTTATCATCCAATACCTGATGGTATGTTTTCCTTTTTTATTGATGGTATGATCGGTGGTTTGTATATTGATATTATTGGCAACCCACTCGCTCCATTTCTTTACATCATGGTCATCTTTATTGATGGAAATGATTTGTGGCGGTTCATTATCTACTGAAACCGCATATTGGAGGCCTGTTGAATCGCCATAGAAATTAAGCGTTGGCGAGAAGTAAGCATTTAGTTTACATGAACCGGAATCATAAGTATAAAATTGATACTCGAGTTGCGGTGTGTTTACACCAATATTTTTGATGGATTCAGTAACGGGAAATGTAGTAATACCATCGCCATCACGACCAATGTTTGGGATGATTTTCCACTGAATATCTGCGGTATTTGTTTTTGCCGAAAAATGAGAAGCTTCGATAGAAACATAACCATCCTTTTCATAAAACAAATTCTTCTGAAATCCTTTGGGAATAAGGCTTTCAGCCGTTTTGGAAACACCGTTTGGTTTTGCCTCTTTTTTAGTTGTAGCACTTTGCGAAACATAGATGACTTCAGGCATCGTTTGCTTTTCAGGTTGTTGCCAGTAAGTGTAACCAATGTGTGTTTGATCCATCATGTGGTTCCATTTGCCATCATGTAAATGGTTGTAGGTTGCAGAAATAAGGGAATCATTTATATAGAATGCTTTGGCTTCATCCGCGTATTGATTTGCCAGCGAATTGCTTTGTTTTGCGTAGTAATGATTCCAGGCAACGGCTGTATATAAGTTTTGAAGATTGGCAAAGGCTTCCACAGGATGCAGTACCAGTTCATAAAAAGCATCTTTGTATTCGGCCGACAATGCTGTGTTTATTGTTGATGCCTTTTTCAACAAGTTGTTCCAATCAGCCGTTACGCGGGCCGCTTCATTATAGTGTTCAATGCTGAACGTATTGGCATCGAGCAATTCAGGTTTTCTTCTCGATGCATACTGTGCATATTTGCGGAGCACCTCACCTATTTCTTTTGCATAAGTATCACTAAATTGTTCTCTTGCCCATTGCGTATAATACTCATCTAAATTGTCTGCCTTCCACCTATTTACATTCCATGCATAATCTAAAAAGAAAGAGATAGGAAACTCCATTGGTTTCAGGTCGCCCACATTGACTATCCAGATATCTTTTACACCATATTCATAAGCCAGGTGCATTTGCTCCCACACTCTTGCAATGTTATTCGTGTTGATCCATTTGTAATTTCTCGGGTCGCCCACATAATCAAAATGATAATAAATGCCATAGCCACCAGCGCGCGGTTTGTTAGTCAGTTTTGGCAACCTGCGAATGTTGCCCCAGTTGTCATCACACAACAAAAGGGTAACATCATCGGGCACCCGCATTCCTTTATCGTAATAATCCTGCACTTCTTTATACAAAGCCCAGAGCTGCGGCGTTTCAGCAGCAGGCTTGCCCGTAACATCTTCAATGATTTTGCGTTGGTCTGCCACAATTTTTTCCAGCAGATTAATCGCAGTACCCTGCGTCATGGGTTCATCACCATCGCCACGCATACCAATAGTGACAATGCTTTCGTGATGATCCATGTTTTCAATCCCTTTCTTCCAGAATGAATCAAGCACCGTTTTATTACTGTCATAATTCCATTGCCCTTTGCCATAACGCTTCCATTCCGTTTGTGCGCGCAACATCGGTTCGTGGTGCGATGTGCCCATTACAATACCCCATTTGTTAGCGAGAATGGGGTTGAGTGTGTCATCATCATTAAACGCATTGCCCCACATGGCAGGCCACAGGTAATTGGCTTTTAAGCGAAGCAGCAATTCAAACACATGTTCATATACTAAATGATTGACGCCGCCGAATTTTTCTTTTGTCCATCCGCTGAAAGCAGGCGCTTCATCGTTGATAAAAATGCCACGGTATTTTACAGAAGGAGATGCGTAGTTGTAAATGCCGTTTTTTATATATACTTCATTCTTCTTTTTTGGGGGAACATCTGCCCACCAATACCAGGGCGATACACCGATTTGTTCTGATAAAGTAAATGTGCCGTAAGCCGCGCCACGCTTGTCGTTGCCAACAATCACCAACGCGTTGTCAATGCCTTTTATAGGCTTGTTTATCGTTTGTAATGTGAAAGCTTCCCATCTGCCTTTTACGCTGTCAACATTGAGTTGTTTTGTTTTGATTAATTCATCAACAATGGCAGAGCCGTTGATCGTTCCAATGATGATAATATTGTTTGTTGATGAGGAAAGCGATGAAACAATTTCGGGCTTTTTCCCGGTAATCATTTCGATATCCTTTTGCAATAGAGAAGCTGCTTTGTGCACGAGCCAGTCGTCATTGCTATCCACATAGATGGAAGTGGTTTCAGATGAGGTAACAACCGGAAATGCGTTGCTTTGTTTTTGTGCAAAAACAAAGCGCTGTGCATGCAATGCCTGCGACATTGCCATTACAAGGATGATGAGAAACAACGCTTTTGGTTTCATGCAAAAAATTATTTTATCAAAATCCAATGGAATTGCCGCCATCAACAGGCAATACAACGCCGGTGATGTATTTGGATGCATCGGAAGCCAGAAACAAAGCCGCTTCACCAATATCGGCAGGTTCTCCCAAATATCCCATTGGTGTTCTGCCCATTACTTTTTCTTTTCTTTCCGGATCGTTGTTCAGTGCTTTTGCGCTCATATCGGTTGCAATAAATCCGGGTGCTATACAATTGACACGAATGCCTTTGGGTGAAAGCTCGGTTGCCATTGCTCTTGTCATTCCTTCAACCGCTGCTTTCGAAGCAGTGTATGCAATTACTTTGGGCAAACCATATTGCGAAGCCATTGAACTAATATTGATGATGCTTCCCTTCACGTTCTTTTCCAACATGTGCTTCACTACTTCTCTTGGGATGGCGAATACAGAATTTACGTTGTTAAGCAATATTTTTTGAAACTCTTCATCGCTCACCTCAGTAAATTCTTTTTTTAAATTGATACCCGCATTGTTTACCACAATATCTATTTGCTGAAACCTATTACACAACTCCTCCACAAGTTTTGGAATGCCTGCCAATTCATTCAAATCGTAGCGTACTGCTTCGCATAATGTGCCCAATTGTTCTTTAGCAGCTGCTAATTTATTTTCATTCCTTCCAATAACGATGACGCGAATTTTATTTCGTACAAATGTGTCTGCTATCGCTAATCCAATACCCGACGCCCCTCCCGTTAAAATTGCAGTTTTACTCATTGTGTAATTTTTACGAATAAGCTTATAAATTGCATTCTGTTGATACTGATTTACTCATGCTTATTTAAATAAGTCGGCAAGCACTTGCTGTCTTATGCAGAATGTAAAAGTTATATAGTTCATTGCAGGCAATCTATATAGCACTATTCTTTTGTTCAGTAAAAACAAAGGCAATGTTATTAAAATAATTGCAACCGATTGCATAAAATATTATTTTTACTTTTTTAAAACGACTATTGCTTGTAGCACCCCGTTTGTTTTTGCGGAAATTTTTCAACTGCTAATCGAAAAAATGATATGAAACCAATCGCTGTTGCTCTGTTACTATTACTATACCATTACAGTTATGCGCAACACTATCACAATTTTAAAGTGGCTGTGTATTGTCGCGCTTATGAGGTTCGCCAAATGGGCGATACCAACTATTATCTGAAACCCTTGTGGAATGAAATATCTAGACAATTAAAAGTTGATAAAGTGTATCTTGAAACGCATCGCGATTTGATTATCGTCAACCAGGATACCTTAAACATTGCCAAGAAATTTTTCAAAGACAGAGGTATCGAAATTGCCGGTGGCATTACCTTAACCATCAGCGAACCCAACCGCTTTCAAACCTTTTGCTACAGCAATCCTGATGACAGGAAGAAAGTAAAAGAGTTGAGTGAATACACAGCAAAAAATTTTGATGAATTTATTCTGGATGATTTCTTTTTTACCAATTGCAAAGATGATGGTGCGATCAAAGACAAAGGAGACAAAAGCTGGACGCAGTACAGGTTAGCGCTGATGACAGACGCTGCCAAAACATTAATAGTTGGTCCTGCAAAAAGGGTAAATCCAAAAGTGAAAGTAGTAGTGAAATATCCCAACTGGTATGAACATTTTGCAGGTATGGGTTTTAATCTCGAGACAGAGCCTAAAATATTTGATGGCGTTTATACCGGCACCGAAACAAGAGATGCGGTATTATCCGCACAGCATCTGCAGCCTTATCTCGGTTATAACATCATTCGTTATTATGAAAACATAGCACCCGGCAGAAATGGTGGTGGATGGGTGGATCCGTATGGCAGCAACTATTCCGACCGTTACGCAGAGCAGCTTTGGATCACTTTATTTGCAAAAGCAAAAGAACAAACTTTGTTCGATTTTCGAAGTATCGCAAGGCCAATCTACGCAACAGACCGCGCACCGTGGCAGGGACAGCAAACCAGCTTTGATTTTGATGCTATGATGCAGCCACAGAACTATAATGGCGGCGCTCCATCAAAGCCAACAACCATTGCAAGAGTGGCGGGTTATACGTTTGAAAAAGTAGATGCTTTTTTAGGAAAACTTGGCAATCCAATTGGTATCAAAAGTTATAAGCCATATCATTCCATTGGTGAAGATTTTTTGCAGAATTATTTAGGTATGATCGGCTTGCCCATGAATATGGAACCCGAATTTCCTTCTGCCGACAGCCTTATTTTGTTAACGGAAGAAGCCAAATTTGATACGAAGATTGTTGATAAAATAAAGAAGCAATTAACCGATGGAAAATCGGTTGTGATAACATCTGGCTTACTACATGCGATACAAGACAAACTGGCTGATATCGTTGAACTGCGCTACACAGATCGCAAGGCAATTGTACAGGATTATACTGCCGGCACCTTTGGATTAATACACACTGACAAACCGGTTTTGATTCCGCAAATACAATACATAACTAACGACTCATGGGAAATTGTTTCGGGTATCAGTGGCGATAATGGCTTTCCGATTTTGCACGATGCAGCCTATTCAAAAGGTCATTTGTATGTGCTGACAATCCCGGATAATTTTTCTGATTTGTACAATTTTCCTGCAGAAGCTTTGAATAAAATAAGACAGGTATTGTGTAGTCAACTGAAGGTGCAAATAGAAGGTCCATCCAAAATCAGTTTGTATGTTTATGACAACAATACCTTCATTGTTGAATCTTTTTTAGATACGGAACAAATTGCAAAAGCTGTTACGCCACCCACTTTCAATGCGATTACAGATTTCAATACCAACGAAGAAATCAGGGGCGAATCGCGTAAGCCCGGATTTAGTTATATAGAGAAGAACCAAACTGCAAAGAATGTGTATTCGTTTACAATAAAGCCACATTCGTTTAGAATATTCAGGATGCATTGAAAGAAAAATTGAATTGAATAGAACCCGAAAAGGGAGAATTTTGGAAAAAATAAACGCAATCGGTTGCATTTATTTAAAAATCGCTTATTTTAGCCTGTAAGATTCCGAGCCTTACATTGCGTTGAATCCTGAAAAAATGGCGGGTAATCTTCACCGCAGAGAAAGGAGGTTACAGAGGTTGCACAGAGGTATTCTCAGCGCAAACTCCGGTTTCTCCTTTCTCTGCGGTGAAAGAAAAAGATCTTCCGTTGCATCAAAAAATCAGGCAAAACCAAATTGAACACACTATCATCATCACATTACTTTCTTACACCGAAAGCATACTATATGAGAATAAAAAGCAGTGCCTTTATCTTATGTTTATTGTTGATCCTATCATTTCATGCGGTTGCTCAAAATGTGCACAGCGACAACGGCGATGGCACTTATACCAACCCACTCATTTCTGCTGATTTTCCAGACCCCGATGTTATACGGGTTGGCGATGTTTATTATATGGTAACAACAACCATGTTTGTCTTTCCTGGTGTTACTGTTGTAAAGTCGCACGACCTGGTGAACTGGGAATATTGCAGCCATGCAGTTTCCAGATTTGATTTCAGCAAGTGTTATGATTTGGATAGCTGCAACCGTTATGGGCGCGGGCAATGGGCAACCAGCTTAAAATATCATAACGGAAAGTTCTACCTGTTATTTATTACCCTGAATGAAGGCGGCTTTATGTGCCAGGCAGATAAAGCGGAAGGCCCATGGAAAATTACTCATTTGTCTAAAGGCTTTTACGACCCGGGTTTATTTTTTGATGATAACGGAAAGATTTATGTAGCGCAGGGCTACAATAATATTTCTATCACTGAAGTAGATTCAAATCTTGCACCCATCAGTAAAGATTCCTTAGTGTTTGTCGGCACTATCCGCAAAGGTTTGGAAGGAACCCACATGTATAAACTGAACGGCTATTATTACATGTATTCCACTTATGGCGGATTAGATGGTATGCAGGTGGCATTGCGCTCCAAAAACATCTATGGGCCGTATGAACAAAAGCTGCTCTTGTACGATACAACGCGAGGAATCAATTATGGCATACACCAGGGTGCATTGATTCAAACCCAAACAGGTGAATGGTGGACGATTTTATTCGTTGACAGTGGTCCGTTTGGTCGCTTTCCTTCTTTACAACCTGTAACCTGGATAGACGATTGGCCGATGATTGGAGTCAATGAAAAAGCAGTTATTACTTATAAAAAACCGGATGTTGGTAAAACATATCACATCACTAATTTTCCTACTTCAGATGAATTTAATAAGAGCCAATTGAGCATGCAATGGGGATGGAATCACAATCCCGATTCAACAAAATGGTCATTAACCCAAAAGCCGGGTTATTTAAGACTGATGACAGCCAGTGTAACATCCGATTTCAGAATGGCACGCAATACGCTTACCCAGCGGCCCTTTGCCAAACGCGATCAATCGCAACCAACCATTGCAACCGCAAAAATAGAGATCAGCAACATGAGCGATGGCGACATAGCAGGCCTTGCTGTATTGCAGGATCCGTATGCATATATCGGGGTGGAAAAAAGAGGCAAAACCAAATTTATTGTTATGGTGAATGATGGTAAAACAATTGATTCCGTTGCCACGAATGCATCAATTATTTACGTAAAAACAATAGCATCCAACAGGAGCCAAAAAGCAAGCTTTGCATACAGCATTGATAACAAAACATTCAAGCCATTGGGCAATGAACTGATGATGAAGTTCAACCTGAAAATCTTTACCGGAAACAAATTTTGTTTGTTCAATTATGCAACAAAAAGTTTAGGTGGTTCTGTTGATGTTGACTGGTTTAGAGTTGAATAAGCAAACCAAAAATTTGAAAGCCGTTATGAAATCAATTCACTCTTCGGCGTGTGGGGACACGCCGATAGAATCGCTTCTGCGAGGGCTTTGTGCGGAATCTGCTCTTGAAGGTTTGAACATGCTATTATGTTATAAACAACTTTATTGCACACAAACGTGATTATAAATCAATGATCAGATTCCGCACAAAGCCCTCGTCAGAGCATAAAGGTGCAAGTTCGTGTTGAGGGCCCCGACATTCATGTTGGGGCAGAATGACGGGCAGCGTTCAAATTACTTTTTATGGCGCGAATGCAAAAAGGTTCGGAATTTTTTACAACTTTCCTCTGTTGTTTTTGTTGCCCCAAATCTTCTTTTGTAACCAAAACCAACGTAACCGTTTTTCCTATCTGGCTACTCAATACAAAACCGCTTAGTCTGTATTGGCAATGAAAGATGCTTATAAGAGATTGTGTTGATGCAAGGAAAGAACTGTAGGTTTACTTAACTTGAATTAACAACATAAAAGTGTTTTTTCCTGCAGCATAAACGTCATTACCACTTCTGTTGTGCTATTATGAAACGAACGAACCTCATCTGCTTACTTGGTTATGTGTTTTTTCTTATAACCGGTTGTAAATAAAAAAAACACAACCCTTTGTTTACCCCTTTATCATCCAGCGAAACAGGCATAACATTTAGCAATAGCATTGACGAAACCAAAATGCCCGGTGATGCACTGAATGAGTTTGCCTACATGGGTGGTGGGTTCGGTGTGATTGATGTGAACAATGATGGCCTGAAAGACCTTTTCTTTTGTGGCAACCAGGTAAGCAGTAAACTCTATCTCAACAAAGGCAACAACCATTTTGAAGACATAACGGTAAGTGCTGGTTTAGCTACCAGCGATTGGATTACGGGTGTGAGTGTAGTTGATATCAACGGTGATGGTTACGATGATATTTATCTCTGCACGTATGGCAAAACTTTGGGAACACATTCGCCCAATTTGCTCCTCATCAATCAACACAACAATACATTCAAAGAAGAAGCTGCCGACTATGGTTTGGCTGATACAAGCTATTCAACGCAGGCGGTGTTTGTTGATTATGATAAAGATGGCGATCTTGATATGTATATATCCAATTACCTGTTGAATGCTTCTTATTCAGCCAACTATTTATTTCCAAAAAATCTTAGTGGACGTTCGGCTGCCAATGATAGATTGTATCGGAATGATGGCTTTAAAAATGGTCATCCTCATTTTACAGATCTCTCAATGCAGGCAGGCATAAAGGAAGATGGTGATGGCCTGGGTGTTTCGGTTTGCGATTTCAATATGGATGGCTATCCTAATATTTATGTGTGCAATGATTTTGCTTCGAACGATAATTTTTGGCTCAATAACAAAAACGGAACTTTCACCAATATTTTAGACAAAGCCACCAAACACCAAAGCTATAGCAGCATGGGCTGCGATGCGGCTGACATTAACAATGACAGCAAGTTTGATTTGGCATCCGTTGATATGATTCCGGAAGATAATTTCAGGCAAAAACAAACCTTTTCTTTCATGAATTATGACCGGTATAACAAAGAAAGAAACTTAGGTTACTCGCCCGAGTTTATGCGCAATATGCTGCAATTGAACCGGGGCAATTTTCAGCGAGGCGATACCAGCGTTCCCTTCTTCAGCGAGATAGGACAACTGGCTGGCATCAGCCAAACCGACTGGAGCTGGAGCATTTTGTTTGCCGATTTTAATAACGATGGTTATAAAGATGCGCACATCACCAACGGCATTGGCAGAGATTTTATCAATGCTGATTTTATATCGTTTAGTCAAACCAGTGGTAAGGATATGACAGGAGATCAATTTCGAAAAACACTGCGTGACAAACTGCTTTCACTCGAGCATGTGGCGATACCGGATTACTTATACATCAACAATGGCGGATACACGTTTTCAGACATCACAGATTCATCAGGCATCAAACAAAACTCAATGTCCAATGGCGCCGTTTATGTTGATTTGGATAACGATGGAGACCTTGATACCGGCAGGTATGACGCATCTTATGGTTGCTTTTTGAAAGGATTAAACAACAAAACATTCAAAGCCGTTTCGCCTGTCGTGTCAGGATTTAAAATTGATGGTGATGTAAAAGATATGAAGATGATAACAACAGCCAATGATGAAAAGCTGGTTCTTGTTGCCGTGAACAATGATAGTTTGAGAGTGTTTCAATATAAATAAAACGCCTGTTCACGTCATACATTGGAAAAGAAAAGTCAGCTTTGGTTTTGCCCTTTTTTTAAGGAAGATTCTCTGACAATCAATTCAGATTTGATAACCACAGTATTCGTAAGATTCATATCCCATAAGCCTTTCAAATGATTGATGAGGCTGCGTGCTGCTACCTGCCCCATTTCAAAACCAGGATAATTAATGGTTGTCAGTTTAGGGTTAATCACTTTCCCGATGCTATCATTGTTAAATCCAACAATGGCAATATCCTGTGGCACTCGTATGCCCGCATCTTTAAGCAATTGCATAACTACGGCTGCACAAAAATCATTGGTTATAAAAATGCCATCCGGCAAGGTTTTCATAGATAAAATTCGTTTGGCAGACCGCGTTGCATCTTCTTCTTTAAAACCATCAATAACAATAAGCTTTTCATCAAACTTGAGTTTGTGATCCTGCAAGGCTTGTTTATAACCGCGCATTCTTTCCGCATATACATTTCTTTTCAAACTTGATGTTATGTGTGCAATGCGCTTACAACCTTGTTGTATCAAATGCTTGGTCGCGTCATACCCGGCCTGAAAATTATTGATAATAATTTTTGTGCCATCGCTGGTTTCAAAAACACGATCAAAATAAACAACAGGTATGTTTTTACTTTGGAATTGTTTGAAATGTTCGAGATCTTCCGTATCGAACGAAAGAGAAGCGATAACACCGTCAACACGTTTATGAAAAAGATTGCGGGTATTGGCAACTTCCAACTTTACATTTTCGGCAGAGTGAACAATGATCAAATTGTATTTCGCCTCAGTTATAACTTTCTCAATACCTGTCAATACAGAGGTAATAAAATAGCTGTTTAATTCATGCAGTATTACACCAATCGTATGTGTTTTTTGCAACCGGAGGCTACTTGCAAAAGTGTTATGCCTGTAACCCAGTTTCTCTGCAAGAGCATTTATTTTTTTCCGCGTAGCTATACTAATGGAAGCACTATCATTCAAAGCCCGACTCACAGTAGCCGGTGATACGCCAATCTGTTTTGCTATATCGTAAATGGTAATTTCCTTTTCAACTTTCACGCACTAAATAAAGTTTTGGGATTAAAAATAGGACAACTTTCTAAAAAATATTTATGCAACGGATTGCTATTTAAAATAAAATTCTACTTTTTAGTATGAAATCAGCAATTTATACTTGCTCATTCAAACTTCTATTCTATAAAATTAAAATCTTAAGCAGCAGCTCGCGTAAAAACGCTGTTTGCTTTCGTAATCGGTTGCTATCGTAAAATATTGTTTGCTAAAAACCTATACCAAAATGAATTGCTATGTAAATGACACCTAAAATGCTTTGATATGATTTCTGTTATTCCCCGAATCGGCACATATTTATATACCAACACTTTTCCTCTTTCTTACACAAACATTTGTAGCTATTTTAAAACAACTGTTATGATTATTAGCCTTTACAATGGATTTCTTAAACGAGTGCTTTCCCTGATTGGAAAACATGCTTTTGTTCCTTTGTTTCTCATTTTCTGTGTGATTATCACTTTACCCACTTATGCTTCTGAACAAAGCCCTCATAAAAATTATTTATGAAGAATGCCCGTTTACTGTTCTAACAGTATTGTTGTGTTAGAATGACGCGAGCAGCAAGTATATAATTTAATTTTGACGATTAATTTATTATGGAAATGGTTCTTTAAAACTTCAACTCATGCGGTAGATACTTTGCCACCAAATCTTCATAGTAAGGACGAAGTTCAGCCCAGTTAGGTGGCGTCGGATTTTTAGAATACAAATCGTAAGGATTGAACAGCTTTACCCACTTCAGCATTTTGCGGTCGTGCTCATCTAACAAATAATCATACGCGCCTTCTTTATGCCAGGGATAAAACGAATGATAACGCAGCATGTATAACCCTTCTTCAGGTAAGCTGTCTTTGACAATGTTGTAGACATATTCATCGTGGCCCCAGCTCATGGTTACATTGCGCAAACCGCAATTTGGTTTGTAAACACCATATTTTGTGTTATAACGCTCATCGTTATAATCAGGATTATTTTTAAAGAATTCAGGATACACAATTTTGTTTGAATACGCGCAGCCTACCGGGAAGGTATCGCCAACCACAGCCCATTGCGGCTCGCCAAATAAACAAAGCACTTTACCCATATCATGCAATAAACCTACAACAACCATCCAGTCGGGATGCCCATCTCTGCGAATCGCTTCCGAAGTTTGCAACAAGTGCTGAAACTGATCAAGATCCGTATCAGGATCAGAATCGTCAACCAATTGATTTAAGAATTGAAATGCATCCCACACAGGCATTTTCTTCTTATCAAATTTCAAATAATCAGCTCGTTTTTGCTGCACAAAATCATAAGTCTGGTAGGTATGATTCAGACGATAAAATTCGCGAACAGTATCACGTCCCGGTTCTTCATAATTGCGGTACTCTTCTGTTGATTTGGATGAGGCAATATCTTCAGGATTCGGATACCGTTTCAACAAATCGTCTTCCCACTCATCGAGGCTAAGAAGTGGATTTACTTCGGCTACAGACAATGCGTTTTGTTTTACTGCATTCATAGCAAGCTCATTTTTAAGTAGGATAAAATTAATCAATCACTACATATGATAACAATAAAATTTATTTTGTATTGATTGAATATATTGTGCTTCGATTAAATCAACGATTGACGCCATGACACTGCATTTTGCCGACTATCTCATCATTCTTATTTATTTCGTTTTTGTCATCACCGTTGGTTTTCTTATCAAGAAGAAAATCAAGTCTAGCAACGACTTTTTATCCAGTAGCAGAAATATCCCGTTATGGATTACAAGCTTAGCTTTTATATCCGCTAATCTTGGTGCGCAGGAAGTGTTGGGCATGGTAGCATCAGGCGCTAAATATGGTATTATGACGGTGCATTTTTATTGGGTGGGCGCGATCTTCGCCATGGTGTTCTTAGCCGTCTTTATGATGCCATTTTATTATGGGAGCAAAGCCCGCAGTGTTCCTGACTACCTGTCTATGCGGTTCGATGAAAAAACGAGGGCACTGAATGCGGTTTCCTTTGCGGTGATGACGGTGTTCTCTTCCGGTATTTCTTTATATGCGTTGGCAAAATTATTACAGGTTATCCTGCACTGGGACTTTGATGTATCAGTATGGCTGGCAGCAGGCATTGTAATGGTATATACTTTTTTGGGTGGCTTAACCAGCGCCGTGTACAACGAAGTGCTCCAGTTCTTTCTTATTGTACTTGGGCTTTCGCCCCTGGTGATTGTTGCCCTGCACGATGCAGGCGGATGGGAGAATATAAAAGCCAATCTTGCACCGCAACTCACACATGCGTGGAAGTACATGGATAAGGCAGAGAACAACCCGATGGGGCTAAATTATATGTCGCTCATCTTTGGGCTTGGTTTTGTGATGTCGTTTGGCTACTGGTGCACCGATTTCCTGGTGGTGCAAAGGGCTATGATAGCCCGAAATATGGGCGAGGCGCAACGCACGCCGGTTATGGCTGCCATTCCTAAAATGTTCATGCCGCTGATTGTGGTATTGCCTGGTGTGGTGGCTATTGCGCTGATGCAGCCAGCCTTACAGTCAAAAGGCTTTCGCATACCTACTGCCGCCAATGGAGAACTGGACTATACTATGACTTTGCCTTCGCTCATTGCACACTATTACCCGAGTGGTATTTTAGGTGTTGGTATTACGGCTTTGATTGCTTCTTTTATGAGTGGCATGGCAGGTAATGTTACTGCATTTAATTCGGTATTTACCTACGATATTTACCAATCCTATTTTGTCAAAAACAAATCGGACAACCATTATTTATGGTTTGGTAAATTTATTACCGTGGCTGGTATTCTTCTTTCCATTGTTACCGCGTATGTTGCCAAGAGCTTCAATAATATCAATGATTTTTTGCAGCTTGTTTTCTCTTTTGTGAACGGTCCGCTGTTCGCCACGTTTTTACTGGGTATGTTCTGGAAAAGAACTACAAGTGATGGTGCTTTTTGCGGCTTGCTGGCAGGCACGGTTGCGGCAGCCGCTACGCATGGCGTAACAGTGGCTGAAGGCAAGGGCGGATGGATAGTGCCTTTATATACTATCGGCAGCGGTATGGGGCAAGCTTTTATTGTTGCGGCGGTATCATGGATAGCTAATTTTACTGTCACCATTTTAGTAAGCTTATTTACCAAGCCAAAACCAGCAGAACAGTTAAAAGGACTTGTGTATTCGCTTACTTATAAACCGGAATATCGGGAACAGAAATGGTATAAGCGCGTGGTGCCGCTGAGTATTTTATTATTGGCTATTACTATCCTGTTGAACATTATCTTTTTCTAACCTTATCATTATGAATAAACGTATTACCTCGCTAAGCTTTATTATTGGTTTATTTTTTTTGCTTGTTGCTTTGATTCTTTTAATTGGATACTTTGTTAGCGCTCTATTGGCCAACATTATTAATTTGTACGCAGGTATCAGTTTCCTGTTGTTTGGGTTGTTTATGACGACTATAAAGTCGCAAAGCGATTCTTCTGAATAGGGTAGCAGTTAAACTTCTTACATGCGAAACTTAATAAGTGAATTAAGAAAAGGTTTCCAGCGTACAAACTATAAAAAATTATATAACAAATATACCGCCCAGGCAAAACAACTATAACGAATGCAAATGCTACGGATTATTGTTTTATTATCTTGTATACTGCTCTCTTTATATAGCAGCGCACAATCCAATGACCACATCTTCCCCGCTGCGAATGTTGCGAAATCTTTTATTGATTTCGACAGCAAAGGATTTATCATTAATGGCAAGCGTACGTTCATAGTATCTGCCGGAATGGAATATGCGCGTGTTCCAAGAGCTTTATGGAAAGACAGGCTGCAACGCTTGCGTGCAGCGGGTTTCAATTGTATAGAAATATATACATTCTGGAATTATCACGAGCCACAGGAAGGCAAATTCAACTTCTCAGGTGACCATGACTTAAATGCATTTTTACAATTGGTACACAGCCTTGGCATGTATGCCATTGTGCGTGTGGGTCCTTATTATTGCGCAGAATGGGATTTTGGTGGTTACCCAACATGGCTGAAGTTTAAGAAAGGCTTGAAAGTACGTGAACCTAACAAAGCGTTTGAAACATGCGTGGATCATTTCTTTGACACACTAATGCCTGTTGTTTCCCGCAATCAAATCAATCATGGCGGTGCGGTTGTCATGGTGCAGTTAGAAAACGAACATCCGCTGGGCTGGGGCACTGCGATGCCCAATTCTTACTTTGAACATCTTCGTTCCTATGCAGTAAGCAAAGGCTTACAGGTGCCTTATTTTTTCAGTGGCTTACACCATTCATCAGACCCCGCAGGCAATGAATATAAATTAGATGATGATAAACGACCCAACCCATGGTTCTCAACAGAGTTTTGGAGTGTATGGTACAATGCTTATAGCAGTGGTGAAAAGGAAGCAAAACTATATGAGGGCAGAACATGGAAAATTATAGCCGGTGGAGGTAATGGTTATAATTATTACATGGCGCATGGCGGCAGTAATTTTGGTTATACCAACAATGATGAAGATGCTGCTTCTTATGATTATGGAGCAGCGGTTGGTCAGGCCGGTGATCTGCGACCAATCTATTACACTATGAAAAGAGCGGCATTCTTTGCGCGCAGTTTTGAAGATATTTTAGAGAACAGCACAAATGCTATTTCGCAGTATACATCGTTGCTTAAAGACACAGCCATACGTTTAAGTGCACGAACAAGTCCGGCGGGTGATATTGTTTTTTTGGATAATCAAACCGATAAACAAACGCAGGTGAACTTTATGGGTAAAACCATCCTTGTTGAAGAAGGAGAAATTTATCCTTTGGTTCATGAATATCGTATAACACCCGATGTAATAATCCACTGGTCTTTCGCCAGGATTTATGCTTTATACAAACAAGGAAATACAACTAATATCATTGTAAATGGCAATGCGGCTGAAGAAGCTATAATTGATTTTTCGATAAAAACAAATGCTGTTGTAAATACAAAGGAAAAAGTCTTTCATGTAACAACAGGTATTGTTGAGTTTAAAGCAAATATTCTCCGTGTTAATCAGCCACAGTCCTATTCATTTACTTGCGGAGCACAAACCATTCGTATCATTTGCCTCTCAAACAAATTAGCAGACAGAACATGGCTTTTTCTGAAAGGCAATCAATCATATATGGTAAGCGGACCTGCTTATGTATCTGATATAAAAGAGGCCGGAAACAATATAAGAATATCTGCAGAGAAGCCCTGGCAAAGCGATACATCATCTGCCTGGTTGTTTACACAAAAAGAGATGATAAAGCTGAACCAATCTTCATCATCAGGCACCAGTCATCTTACCAATCCGTCTTTATCTCCCTGGCAGTATCAAACCGCAATGCATCAGGCAGCTATTGATTATGATGATCAGCAGTGGTTACAAAGCCGGAACCCAATGCAGATGGGCGCTGACGGAGATACAACTGCCGATGCCTGGTATCGAACAACCATCAATATTCCGAAGGATGGAATGTACACATTGCAGGCAGATGGTGGTGGCAGAGCAACTACATTTATTGATGAAAAACCTATGAACGCATGGAATATTTCAGACGGTGGGACAACGCTGTCATTGACAAAAGGCAAACACCTGATGTCTTTTTTTACCGCACATGATGGACGGGATAAATTAGCCGCTTATATCGGTGCTATTGATTCTACTGACAGCAAAGGTTTATACGGTGATGTTAGGTTGTTGCCGGGTAATAATGCTGTGCAAACTTTACAAGGATGGCGATACCTGATAATGCCGGACAAAGAAGCCGTGAATAAAGCTATTCCTGCGGATACATCACCATGGAAACCTTATAAAATTGGGGACGATGTATTTGATAAGAAAAAAGGATTTGCATGGTTTCAAACACGCTTACCGCTGGAAGATTATAAAGGGGGAACAGCTGTCCTGTTTTTTAAAAGTGTTGATGAAAATGCAACTGTGTTTATTAACAACCAGCTTGTAGCAAAACATGAAGGCTGGAACCAGAAATTCTATGTAACGCTTACGCATTTAGACACTTTGAAAACACCGGTTTATCTAAATGTGTTTATAGAGAATTATGATAACGAAGGTGGCATAGACCAGCCTGTAAAATTGAACATCATCCCAAACAATACAATACCTGTTACAGGTTGGCGGATGAAAGGAGGAACCGGCAATCCAGATAGCGACAAGTGGTCGTTATTGAATGACACAGGTAAGATAGCAGGTCCGTGCTTTTATCAATCTGCGTTTACTTTAGATGTAAGTGCATTGAAGGGAACAATCTGGCGCGTGCAAACAACCGGTTTGGGTCATGGTTCCGTCTGGATAAATGGATACAACCTTGGTCGCTATCCGGAAAAAATTCCGGCACCAGGTATGTATATTCCTGATTGCTGGCTGCATAAAGGAAGTAATAAGATTGTTATTTATGAAGAAGATAGTAAATCGCCACAAAAGGTAGGTCTGCAAACAGAAGCCGCTGCCAGCAGGGATTTGATACAACTGACAACGCATATATCAGATCATGAGTAAATGTTTATATAAACCAGATTTAGTGGCTTATTATTGAATAGTGTTTACCAACGCAATATTTGCTTTATAAATTATTATAGATGAACAGTTGCTTATCTTCATGAAAGAACCTTACATTAAGATTTAAGTTTGTTTCTTATACAATGCTTGTATGAACCGTATTGTTGCAGCGATTGTCGTTTGTCTTCTTAGTTTTTTATTTCCCAATCTCCTCTTCTCTCAGCAGAATGATGTATTACAATATGTCAACCCTTTCATTGGTACTGCTAAAAGCAATGTGTATACAAGATGGGGAAATGAAGGAGGAACTTATCCCGGAGCCGTTGCGCCTTGGGGATACATACAACTAACACCCCAGACACGTAGCAATGGTTATGATTACAACGACAGCAGTATTCATTTTTTTAGCTGCCTGCAACATCATAGTGGCTTTCCCGGCGGCTCTGCCGGTAGGTTGCATATCATGCCGCTTTTAAATAAGGATAAAGAGAATTGCAGCCGCAGCTTTTCGCATCAGGATGAAGAAGCGAAGCCAGGATATTACAAGGTAACGTTGAAGGATAACAATACAACAATTGAAGCTACAGCAACAACACATGCTGGTTGGTTCCGTATCACTTTTCCGGCGCACATTGTTCCCCTTATTTTCATTAATGATGTAGGCGATCTTTTAATGCGATCACCCACTGTTTTACAAGGAAAAAGAATGAATGCAGTGATTCAATTTGATAAAGCAATTGCAGATATGCAAAAAGCAAAAGACGGCTGCTATCTGCTAACATTTGCTCAATCAGGTACCGGAAGAACAATCATCCAATTGCAGGTAAGCGCTTCTGCTGTTGGTTATCAAAGTTCGGAACAAAATATAAAGGCAGGATTATCCAATCATTCCTTTGATGACATTCGCAGACAAACGGAAGCGGAATGGAAAAAACAATTGTCTGTTGTTAGTGTCAATGATACTTCTATTGAAAACAAAACGATTTTTTATACAGCCCTGTACCATTCCTTGTTGTTGCCGTGGATTATCTCTGATGTAAACGGAAATTACAAAGGTCAGGATGGGCAAATACATGCAGCAAAAGAGAAGAATGAATATGGCGGCTTTTCACCCTGGGATACCTTTCGCTCTCTGCATCCCTTATTGTCTTTGTTGTATCCCGATAGGCAGAAAGATATGCTTTCCTCTATGTTAGACGTTTATAAGCAATCTGGTTATCTTCCTGTTGAATCTATGACCGGCAATCATAGTATTCCTATCATTGTTGATTGTTACCTGAAAGGCATTAAACCGGCAGACAGTTTACTACTGTACAAAGCAATGAAGAAAAGCATTATAACGGGTCCATTCTTACAAACTGATATGTCCTTGTATCAGCAAGGGTTTATTCCTTATCCTCATACCGAATCAGTAACCCGAACAGTTGAATACACGTACGACGACTGGGCATTGGCGCAATATTCAGAAGAGGTGATGCACGATGATAGCCTTTCTTCAGCACTAATGAAACGGAGCCGTAATTATCAAAATTTGTTTAATGCTGATGAATTGAGTTTGTTGCCTCGCAGTGGCAATACATTTTTTCATGGCATTGCTAATGCGGGATATAAAGAAGGTGACCAATGGGTATATAGTTTGTTTTTGCCACATTTTCAGCGTAATTTAATTAACCTGCTTGGTGGTGATGACAACTTTATTCAAAGCATTACTAAAGCGTTTGAGGATAGAAGACTTGTGTTTGATAATGAAACAATGTTCCAGGTGCCTTACTTGTTCAACAGCACTTCTTATCCTTATAAAACACAGGAATGCGTACATGCTATTAACAAGCGTTTTTCTGCAACACCCGGCGGACTGCCCGGCAATGATGATTTGGGCGCTACCTCAAGCTGGTTTGTATGGAGTGCGCTGGGATTGTATCCTGTTTGTCCCGGCAATCCGGTATATGCCATTGGAACACCC
The DNA here is from genome assembly GCA_965277535.1 of Ilyomonas sp. GTDB lineage: Bacteria > Bacteroidota > Bacteroidia > Chitinophagales > Chitinophagaceae > Ilyomonas. The sequence goes on from OZ255825.1 coordinate 2,048,646, forward strand.
TTGTTTCAACAGGTAAAGCTTTTCTTACCGAACGGAAATCAGCTACAGATTAGCGCTGATAACATTTCTCAAAATAACTTTTACATTAAAAATATAAAATGGAATGGACAAGTTTATAACGATAAATGGATGTCTCATAAAGACCTTGTACGAGGTGGAGAATTGACATTCAACATGGATAGTATCGCAGATAAACAGGAAAAGAAGGGAGCAATGCCAAACGAAACTGATAGTGCTATGGACATACATTTATCTGCAGTTACTGGTTCAACCAAAACAGTAAAACCGGATGAGTTGTTTTGGATCACATTTACTATTCACAATGCCGGCAGTGAAGGAACAGCAATTATAAAATTGTATATCAACGATAGCATAACCTTACACAAAAATTGTTTTATTCATCAGAATGAAACAAAAAAAGATTCGATAGCATGCAGGTTATATAACTATGGAAGCAATAAAATTCAACTGGGAAATTCTTATTTATTTGCAATAGAAGTAGTGAAAGGAAATACCGGCATCACACTTCCACACATTTCAGGTATACAGGTTTCACCTCTTGTAAAAATGGGAAAGCAGATATACTACCACTATATTGTAAAAAATATAAGCGGCGAAACAAAAAGGTTTGTAATTCCAATAAGCTTCAACAACAAGGTTATGCAGTATGATACGATGCTCTTGCATGCCGGCGATTCTGCAACAATCAATCATAAAATAACGGCAAAAACAAATGGATATTATCAATTAAAAATTAATGAAAAATCTGCTTTAGCAAAAGTTTATAGCAGGGCAACAGATGCATTGATATTGAATCTGCCAGGCAAGGTAACAAATCAATTGTCAGTAAACGATATCTCTGGTTTTTCCAATGATGGACATAAAGCAGCATTCGAAAACTATATTGAGCTGCCTCACACCGCAAGTCTCGATAGCAACGGAACCGCTTTAACCATGATGGCATGGGTATATGATATGGGCACAACAAAATCGTATGCAGAATTGATTGCAAAAGGCGATAATCATGTGTTGCAATTAGCCGATGGAAAAAGTCTCACATTCTTTGCCGGTGGCTGGGGACGAGGCGATTGCACTGTTCCGCTACCCAACAACTGGCGCAATCACTGGCACCACATAGCTGGTGTATGCAACGGCAAAGATTTACGTGTTTATATTGATGGCAAACTTGCAGGTATTACTCCTGTTGAAGAAATGATCAATTTAAATGTAGCAGCCAGGTGGACGATTGGAAGTAATGAAGAATTTCCTTTAGACAGAACGTTTGGAGGCAAGATTGAGAATGCAAAAATTTATGCCGCTTCACTATCTGCAATGGATATAACAGGCATTTATAAAAAGGAAAAAGCAGAGTTTTAGAACACAGTTTATTGCATGTGCTCCTTTCATATTAACAACAAATAGAAATACAAGTTATCCTTTGCTTAAATGATTAAGCACATATCTTTATCGTACAAAAGTTTGTATGATAAAGACATTTATTAAGCTTGCCATTATCGTTTTTGTTTTTCTTTTGAATAACCTATCTGCTGTATTCCCGCAAAACAAAACGGTCATTTCAACAAGTGATGAATTAAAATCATTTTATACTATTTCAGATTTACCGTCTTACAGGCCAAATACCATTTGCGGGCAAATATCAACATACGATACAACAGGAGGAAACAACGATGGCTTTGAAGGCACTTATTCTTTTATACGTCGAAACAAAGATAGCAGCCTCGTTATTTTCGATATGAAGGGTCCCGGTGTCGTGAACCGGATATGGACACCTACACCTACCAATGATACACTTGATTTTTATGTTGATGATGCTTCCCGACCAGTTCTTTCTATTTGCTATCTGGATTTATTTTCAGGTAAAATATTCCCTTTTATTTCACCTCTTTGCGGCAACCAGCTGGGAGGTTATTTTTGCTATTATCCTATCCTGTTTCAAAAGAGTTGCAGGATCGTTTGTCGTGGTAAAAAGCTTCAGTTTCACCAGATAGGATATCGGTTGTTTGCATCAGGCACAAGTGTTATTCCGTTTACCAAACAGCCCAGTGCCGAAATAATAACTGCACTGAAAACAATACAAAATTTGTGGAATAAAAAGAATAAAACGGTAGCTGATTTTTTGGTATCCGGTGACAAAACATACATCATAGACACACTTGTTTCTTTACAACCCGGTAAAAGTGTAACTATTGCTAACATCAATACCGGCGGGCGTTTTACAGGCATCGAACTATCACCATCTGTTGCATTTGAAGGTTTGTATAAAGATGTTGATATCCGCCTGTTTTGGGATGATGAAAAAGAACCTGCTGTTGATTGTCCTATAGCAGATTTTTTTGGTTTTGCCTTTGGCAAACCATCCATGCAGAGTTTGTTGTTAGGTACAACTAAAGGAAAATTATACTGTTATTTTCCGATGCCTTTCCGTAAGATAGGAAAGATAGAACTGATATATCGTAAACGGGCAGATACTGTTTTATCACCTGTTCAGATTGCAGCTTCTATTTCCTACACAGCAATACCTCAAAACCCGCAAACAGAAGGAAAATTTTATGCGCACTGGCAACAAACAAAACCAGCTGCTGGTGAACCTTTTGTTTTTCTGAATACAAAAGGTAAAGGTCATTATGTAGGTACTGCACTACAGGCACAGGGATTAAAAACGGGGATGACCCTTTTCTTTGAAGGCGATGATTCTACCGTTATTGATGGCGCAATGAGATTACACGGCACTGGCTCGGAAGATCATTTCAATGGTGGTTGGTATGCGCTGAAAGACAGATGGGATGCAGCTTTCAGCCTGCCAATGCATGGCGCACTTGATTATTCGCTTCTTTTTAGCCGAACCGGCGCTTACCGTTTTTATTCCAATGATAAATTAACGTTCAACAAAAGCTTTTACCACACCATTGAGCATGGACCGGAAGGCAATCAATATCCCGTTGTTTATACATCCGTTGCTTTTTATTATAGCGATACAAATGCCGACAATGCAGAATTCCCACAAGATAGCAACACACAGGTTTATATTCCTGATACATTGAACATCTATCCTGAATTTACGAAGATGTCGGCAGGCGATAATATGGAAATAGAAACCTCACGAGACAGCACTTCCATTGGGCAAAGTTTTCGTATAAAAACAAACAATGAAAGCAGTTTAATTTTATATCCTGATGGAATACCGCCGGGCCATTATCAGCTTTATGCTGATATAATCAATCAACCGGATGGTTGCCGGTTTTCGGTATGGCAACGCCAGTCGCAGCTTAGTGAATGGATTGATACAAAAGCTGGTAGCAATGAATGGATTAAAAACAAACCGGTATGCGAGATCAATGTTACCGAAGGCAACCAAACAATGACATTACATTTTAATACGGATGATAATCATCACCGCTTTTTCCTAAGTAAACTGGTGCTGGTAAAAAACAAGTAAAACAAAGAAGCAATTGTCGTTGGTAATGGTGTCTGATGAGCTCTCAGGTACGGTAATACTTACACTTTGCAGACGGTTACCGACAGAATCGGTAACCGTTCCTGTAATCACTCCTTGTGCCCGGAACATGATGATACAAAATACAAAGAGAAGTGTAAGAAACAAGACCTTTTTGGTTTTGCACGAATAGTTGGTTAGTTATGATTAAAGCTTTTGGTGAATAGTAATTGCAACACTACATCCAGCTTTTATTGATGGATGGCTTTGATAATTATTAAAGTTTGTTTTCGAAATCGTTTGTTAGATCGTGTTATGACTCGTTTTTTATTTCTGCATGTTGTTTTAATCTTTAGTATTGATTATTTATTGCATTGAATCACCTGAATCGGGCCATTGTTTTTTGCAGCAATTAGCTTTGTAGTTTCATGGTCTTTTATTTCAATTAGATTTCTTACATCGCCAGGAATATACAAACCAGTTTTACTGTAAGGCTGCGGTGTAAAATTGCCTTTTCCGTCTCCTTGCAGATACAATCCAATGCTGGCATCCATCGGTCCTAACTGTACCCGAAACGGATAAAAGTTACCTGCAACAATAATATCTTCTTTACCGTCTTTGTTTATATCATCGGCTACAATGCCGTTTACCATGCTTATCTGGGCTTGCATTGGTAAAGGTGTAATGCTTAGTTTTCTTTTGCCTGTATTTCTGATATAAACCGATTGTTGCATCGTTATCTTTACTGTAGAAGCAGCACTTAGTTGGTTTTGACTAAATAAGTCTTTCAACTGTGCATCGGCATAATCAGTATATCGTGCAAAGCGTTTTTGCAAAGCAGGCATCTGTTCAAACATTTCATCTCGTGAAAACCAGGGATAACTTTTTCCTCCGTTGTAATAGCAAAGAATCGGGTCTATCACTCCATCATTATTAAAGTCGGCATACGTGATAGTTAGTGGTTCTTTCTGAGATACTTTAAATTGACTGTTATCTCCTATATTTCCAACAACAAAATCAGTGTTACCATCATTGTCAAAATCGTTCGCTATAATCCTTGTCCACCAACCATTGGTTGTATCCAAACCATAAGCTGTTGTTTCATTAATAAGCTGCCCATGATGGTTTTCAAATACGGTAATCGGCATAAACAAGCCCACTACAATCAAGTCCTGCCAGCCATCTTTATTAATGTCTGTCCAAACCGCATCAGTCACCATTCCAGGGTGCGTTAATGTTGCATCTTTTTGCGTTGTGTCTCTTTCAAACAGCAGGTGATGCGGTGTGCTTTTATTTTTTAAGATAAAACTTTCGGGTGCTTCAGGAAACAAGCCGGGCATTAATTTGCCGCCAACAAATAAGTCTAATTTTCCATCTTTGTCAATATCAGCAGCACGCACACAACTGCCGCTGATTGTCTCTGCCGGCAAAGCATTTGCAGCCAGTGTAAAATTGCCTTTGCCATCATTTTCATAAAGCTTATCCTGATAGCTTTTGTTGTTTAGATAATCGTCTGCACCTCCATTTACAATATACAAATCTTTGTCTCCATCACCGTCTGCATCAAAAAACAAAGCGTCTGCATTAGTACCTGTTTTTTCACTTACCCATGGCTGATTGGGAGCTTTTATAAACGCACCTTCTTTTGTTTGAAAGTATAACACTCCTCCCTGTTCTTTGTTTCCGCCGATAAAGAGGTCTTCCAATCCATCACCATTTACATCAGCCTTAGCCAAACAAGGACCAATTTTGGATATTTGATAAGGCAACAATGGAGATATTTTAAAATCAACGAACGAAGAAGATTGGTGCGTAAAATGAATGCCTGATGATGCCGTAACATCGGTAAACAAAGGCTTTTGCATTGGCGTTACTGGCAGCGAATGATCGTTTGTTTTTGCCTCATTTATTACCAATAACTGATTTGCTTTTACATTTTGTAAAACGGTTTCTTTTCCGCTTTGCCATTTTACTTTCAATGTTTGCACAACACTATCTTCACCTAAACCAATGTGCATGACAGGATCAATGGAAGATTGAAATCCGCGTGTTAAATATTGCTCTTGCATCTGTTGATTATGAGCTGTGTTGATGTACACTTTGGCGCCAATGCCTTGGGTGTTTTTACCGGTTCCATTTAGTTTTATTCGTAAATAATGTGATGCGCCTTTTGTTTTTGTATTGTTTTTCAGGATGATAGGTTCGTCATTAATGCAATTGATAATCAAATCAAGGTTGCCATCGTTATCCAAATCAGCATAAGCACTTCCATTGCTAATGGCTTTTTTATTTAATCCCCAACTATCAGAAACATTAGAAAAAGTAAGGTTGCCGTTGTTGTGAAAAAAATAGTTGTTCAGCTTAGTGGAAGGCATTTCCTGAATAAGCTTCCACATGGCAACTTTATCACCTTTTGTATCTGTAAAATTGTTGCTGTATCCGGATGTATATTTTACAAAATCAAGATTGGTAATGTCTTTGAAAATGCCATTCGAAATAAACAAATCTTTCCAGCCATCATTATCAAAATCTGCCAGTAAAGGCGACCAGCTCCAATCTGTATTTGATATACCGGCAAGTTGTCCCACCTCACTGAAAATGGGCATACCCGAAGTATCGTTACCATTGTTTAGCTGCAGTGTATTCCGCATTTGCTGGTACCCGAATCCATGCTCTGCCCGCATTGTATATTTATCGTAAGAATCAGCACCTTTCAGCAGTTTTTGGCGATGATTATCTTCTGGCAACATATCGAGTACCATTACATCTGGCTTGCCATCATTGTTATAATCTGCAATGTCTGAACCCATTGCAAATTCAGAAAGATGGCCAGCCGCTTTATCCAGCACTTCCCGGAACGTTCCATCGTGATTGTTTAAGTATAAAAAATCCCGCTCATCATAATCATTGGTTACATAAATATCTGTATAACCATCATTGTTAATATCGCTTGTGGCAACGCTTAAGCCGAAGTTTAAACCACTGCCTTTAATGCCTGCTTCTTCACTTACATCAACAAACTTTCCGCCATCGTTTCTGTACAGGCGATTTCCGAATTTTGGATGTCGTGTTTTACGCAAGGTATCGGTGTTATAAAATGGATTGTAAAACATATCGGCATGATTGACGAGAAACATATCTAAGTCACCATCATTGTCCATATCGAAGAAAGCGGCTGTTGTTGAATACGTCCCGGGTGCATCCAAGCCATACTCTTTTGCTTCTTCAGTAAAAGTGGGAACGCCATTCTTTACACCATTGTTAATGTACAATTCGTTTCTTCTGTCTTCATCACTGCCTGGACCACTATAACAAACATAAATGTCTAAGAGTCCATCGCCATTTACATCTGCCATCACCGCGCCTGTTTTCCAGCGATCACGACCAGCTAAACCTGCTTGTTTTGTAATGTCCTGAAACTCAAAATTTCCTTTGTTCAGATACAGTTTATTGGTCACCATATTACCTGTAAAAAAAATATCTGCAAGTCCGTCATTATTAACATCACCTACCGCAACACCACCTCCATTGTATAAATATTCATACGTTAGAATATTAAAATTGACATCTTCCTTAATTTCATTTTTAAATTTGATATGGCTGTGTGAAGAAGGCACTGCAGTAAACAAAGTTTCATTCTTTTGCCGGCACCTCCAGTTCAGGGTGCTTAAGATCAACAAAAAAAACACAGTTAGTTTACGGTTCATACTTCTTTCATTGCTTATTATCAGAAATAGAGTAATAAGCTACAAAAGTAAACTTAACAAGCAAAAAATCGCTTATTCTGTTATGTAATGCTTAAACCTTTAAGTGACTATTATCTATATGAATAGAATAAATAATGAACCTGCCAGATTTTATAAAAAATTTTGAGAAAAAGAAAAAGATTGTTCGCTTAAACCTTTAAGCTACTTTTGAGATGCGTTTATTGAAATTGTATAAGCAATCTTTATTCATTGCCTTCTTCGCTTACTGCAAACAAAAAATATCTTACGATTATGCCGGACATGAAAAAATTGATTTCATTTCTTTTTGTATTAGTTGGCTTCTCTGCTTATCCGCAAACAACAGACACTTCACATCATGTTCCGCTTCAAAAGAACTTATCTGTTGGTTGGAAAAAAAGTTTGTATAGCAATGAAAAAAAGGTGTACAAAGGTGATGAGCTTTTTACCATTGGTATGCCTTGCGGAGGCATTGCTGCTGGTCAATTGTATGTGCGGGGCGATGGCACATTAGCGAATTGGTGGATTTCCAACAACGCCTACAACACAGGTTATGGCGTTGATTCATTGACACATTTTAATACGGCATTGGGGCCGTGGACTGTTTGTTATAAAACATTTCGTCCGGCGAGTTATATTGACCAAGGGTTTGCTATTACTATAAAACAAAACGGAAAGCAACAAACAGTTAAGCTGAATAAAGATAGGTTTGATGATATTTCTTTTGTTGGTGAATATCCAATCGCCAATATCAAGTATGCAGATAAAAAGAAATCAATGCCGGTAAGTGTAAGTTCTGAAGTGTATTCTCCTTTCATTCCTATGAATGCAAAGGAATCGGCAACACCAGGAACCATCTTGAAATATACGATTACAAACACATCTTCTGCGCCGGTTACAACCACTCTTACCGGCTGGATGCAGAACCTTGTTTGCCTTGAAATAAAAGATGAAATCAATGCCAAAAGCCGCAACCGGATTGTAACCAAAGACGGCATGACTTCGTTGGTAATGGATTTGACTCCAGGCAATCCCATCCCAACTTCCGAAAAGCCTGTTATCAGGATGTACGACGATTTTGAAAATGGTTATAGTAAATGGAAAGTAACGGGCACTGCATTTGGCACTGCACCTGCCAGCGGCAGCTTTGGCGGTGACCAGGGAAAGATATTAAACATGGATGGTAACGGGCTTATCAACTCCTGGTTGCATGGTGATACAACAACCGGCAAAATGGTGTCACAGAATTTTACAATCAACGATAATTATATCACGTTCAAAATTGGTGGCGGCAATCATCCCCGCATTACTTGCTTCAATCTTATCGTCAACAATCAGATCGTTCGCACTACCGTTGGAAAGAATACCGAAGGCTTGGATATTGCAAATTGGGATGTAACAGAATTAAAAGGAAAAGCAGCACATTTTGAAATTGTTGATTCTTCTAAAGGTGATTGGGGACATATCAATCTTGACGACATTGCATTTAGCAACAAGCCTGTTACCAAAGACAAATACTTTCCGGCGATGCATCCTTATTTCGGGAACCTTGCATTGAGTGTTTTGTCTTCCGGCGCAACCGGTGATGCAGATTACACAAGTGTTTCCGATGGTACGCAAGTGGATTCTGCAAGTAAAACAACAGGTGATAAGTTGGTTGGTTCAATAAGCAACACCATTACACTGCAGCCCGGTGAAGCCAAAGACATTACGTTCCTACTCACCTGGTATTTTCCTAATCGCCCGTCTTATTATTTTGGTAGTGATGTAACCGATGTGATTCCTAACGACTGGAACACGGCATTGCCTACAACCGGTGCTACCATTATCGGAAATATGTATAGTAACTGGTTTACAAGTTCGCTTAATGTTGCTTCTTATCTGCAAAATAATCTGCCACGTCTCTCTTCAGAAACACATAAGTTTCATGATACCTATTACAACAATACCACATTGCCTTATTGGCTGGTGCAGCGATCATTGATGCCGTTATCAACACTGGCGACAGAAACTTGCCAGTGGTGGGCAAACGATAAGTTTTGGGCATGGGAAGGTGTGGGTTCCTGTGTTGGTACCTGCACGCATGTTTGGAATTACGAGCAGGCACTGGCTCACTTCTTTCCTGAACTTGAACGGAACATCCGGGAGAAAACAGATTTTACAACTTCATTCGGCAAAGATGGCAGCATACAAGCTCGCAATGGCTGGGGCGGTGTATTGATTGATGGTCATGCAGGAGCCATTTTAAAAGCCTACCGCGAGTATTTAAACAGCGACAATAATTTGTTCTTAACGCGCAACTGGGATCGCATTAAACAGGCTACCGAATTCATTATTCGCGAAGATGGCAATGAAGATGGATTGATTGAAAAAGTTCAGGCAAATACGTATGACATTGCTTTTTACGGTGCCAATACGTATGTTGGCTCGTTGTATTTAGCTTCATTAAAAGCAGCCGCCACTATGGCTCATCTTATGAACGATACGGCATTCGAAAATAAGTGCAACCGGATAGCAACAGCAGGTGAAAATAATACTGTAAAAAGACTTTGGAACGGTGAGTATTTTGTTCAGGATGTGAACCTAAAAGAGCATCCGGCTTATCAATATGCAAATGGTTGTTTGAGTGATCAGTTGTTTGGACAAACCTGGTCACATCTTGATAATCTTGGGTATATTTATCCGAAGGACAATGTTCAAAAAACGTTACAATCCATATGGAAATACAATTGGGCACCAGATGTTGCTACGCAAAATAAAATTCATCCGCCTGAAAGAACATACGCCAGCTTTGGCGAGCCTGGCTTACTGGTTTGCACCTGGCCCAAAAGTGAACACATGGGAGAAAAAGGTGTGCGTTATCGCGATGAGGTTTGGACGGGTATTGAATACCAGGTAGCAACCAATATGATTTATGAAAACATGATTGACGAAGGATTATCTGTTGTGAAGGCAATTCATGAAAGATACAGCCCGGAAAAGCACAATCCCTGGAATGAAATTGAATGTGGCGATCACTATGCACGTGCTATGGCATCGTGGGGTGTGATGTTAGCTTTAGAAGATTATTATTACAATGGTCCGGAACAAATAATAAGCTTTTCGCCAAGAATTCAAAAAGACAATTTTGAAGGCTTTTTTACATCAGCCAATGCATGGGGAAATATCATTCAAAAACAAACGGCAACCGAACAGGTTAATATTGTAAAAGTGGCATACGGCAGTTTGCATCTTAAACAATTGCAATTGACTTTTGCCAAAAAACCGGCAAAAACAAACGTTACCAGCAATGGTATTTCTGTTCCTAACACATGCGAAATAAAAGATGATAAGGTAGCAGTTATCTTCAATGAAACAAATCTTCTTCCTGACCAAGACATCACAGTAACCTTTACTTATTAACCAACCAGTACATCAATTCAAAAAAATTTTCAATAGTATTTATTCTTGTTTACGAAATATTTTCTAATTGCCCGATGCAAAAGCTTATTCCATCAGTGCAGAAATATAAACGGAGAAAAGGCGGCGGTAAAGCAACAACGGGCTGATCACAGGAAGCTGCTAAGATTTAAAAAGCCGGGCATCTTCGCATTGTTTGTTTTTGCCAGAATAATAAAGCAACACCTTCTGCAAAAATGCCTGCCGGTATTTTTTGAACAAGGATGAAATAATATGCACCTATGAACTTACTGACCGTTTGCACCAATTCAGGGCAGCGAAATTCATTCTTTAAATGGTTGAACATTTATGCCTGAATTGTATGAAAACAATACATTTGACACCAGTTCAATGAATCATGAAAATAAGAAAAGCAGGAACGGCATTGACAATAACACCATGAGAAAAATAGCAAACTACTGTAAATGCACGTGCGCATTACTAATGAGCCTCCTCATTGTAACAAGCTGTAACAATTCAAAACAGGAAAAGAGCACAACTGCCACAAGCACATCAGCAGACACCGCTGCGGCGAAGATTCAATTACCACCCGGGTTCGCTGCTACCATTGTTGCGGATTCGCTTGGTGCCCTACGGCATCTTGCAGTAAACAAAAACGGTGGTATTTATGTAAAACTGAGTGCTTTAAAAGATGGTAAGAGCATTTATTATTTAACGGATACGAACCACGATGGCAAGTTTGACAAAAGTATTGGGTTCGGCAATTATCCCGGAACAGGCATCCGTATCAAAGGCAATGCGTTGTATGCTTCCTCTAACAGTGCTGTATATAAATATCAGATGAATGACAAAGGCGAAGTAACCGACACCGGCCGTGCAGAAATGATTGTGCGGGGACTTGTTGACAGAGGCAGAGACAATGCAAAAGCAATCGCACTTGATGATAACAACAATCTTTATGTTGCAGTTGGCTCTTATGACGAGACATGCACGGATGCTTCGGGACAAGGTATTGTAAATTGTCCGCTGTTGGACTCAGTAGGAGGCGTTTGGCAATTCAGCACCAACAAACAGGACCAGAGCTATGCCGATGCGGTTCATTATGCACAGGGATTGAAAAATATGGTGGGAATAGATTGGAACGCAGCCACTCACTCTTTATTTGTTACGCAACATGGGCGTGGTGGTCTGAATGCAAAATTTCCAAAGCTCTATACCACGGAGCAGGACAAATCATTACCAGCCGAAACAATGTATGAGCTTCATAAAGGAGACGATGCCGGTTGGCCTTATGTGTACTACGATCCTTTCCAGCATAAGAAAATGGTAGCTCCCGAATATGGTGGTGATGGAAAGAAATCAGTTGACAACAAATACATTAATCCTGTTGCTGATTTTCCGGCACACCTGGCTCCCAACGATCTGTTGTTTTATACGGGAAATATGTTTCCGGAGAAATATAGAAATGGTGCCTTTATTGTTTTTCACGGTCAGTCGCAGCCTTTAAAGAAAGGTTATTTTGTTGCGTTTATACCTTTCAAAGATGGCAAGCCGGCAGGAGCATGGGAAGCATTTGCAGATAATTTTATGGAAGCAAATGCAAGCAATTCAAAAAGCGCATTGCACCACCGTCCTATGGGTATTGCGCAAGGCCCTGATGGCGCTTTATATGTAGCGGATGACCTGCAAGGAACTATTTTCAAGATTACATATCAAGGTAATAAAAAGTAAAACAGTTAGTGTTTGATAAATTAATCTACAACGAATGTCGCTTGGCATTGTAGCAGCAATTGTATTTTATCAGATCTCTTTTATATAGAGGGTTTAGTCTGTAAAGGATAATTTAGGAAAAGTCTTCCTCGTACAATTTCTTCCAATAATTTCTAAAGCGAAGAATAGTACAATATGCTTTCTTGTCTTTAGAGTCTCCTCAGTTTGTTTATATCTTCTTTTTGTTTCATCATCCCATTACCAAAGCACCTTCCAAAAAATGGCTGTACCATTTGCCGGAAGCTTTTACAATGCGCTTCTGTGTTGCAAAGTCAACATGCACTAAGCCAAAGCGTGGATGGTAGCCTTCTGCCCATTCAAAATTGTCCATGAAAGTCCAGATAAAATAACCGTTCACAGGCACGCCTTCCCGTCTTGCTTTTAATACTTGCTGTAAGTGTTGCTGAATGTAACCAATGCGTCTTGTATCGTTAATTACGCCATCTACAAGGGTATCAGGAAAGGCAGCTCCATTTTCGGTTACAATCATCTGAGGCATGTTTTTATAAGCACTGTAATCCTTCAACATCTTATAAATACATTCAGGATACACTTCCCAGTTCATGGCTGTCGTTTCTACTTTACGTGCGCTGGCTTTTACAATTTGTGCATTTATAAAGGGCATGAAATAACTATGCTTTACAATCTCGCGTGTGTAGTTTTGAATGCCAATAAAATCCATATCAAACTTGAGCAAGCTATCATCGCCGGGCTGCATGTATTTTTCTATTTGTTTTAAAAGAGGAAGCCGTTGAATGGGATAATACAAACCCAGCAATGGTTCAATAAACAAGCGGTTAAGTAAAGTATCTACGCGTACAGCAGCTGCAATATCAGAATTGCTGTTTGTGAGCGGTTCAATTAGCGAACAGGAGAAGGTTGTACCCACCTTACAACTGCTGTCCGTATCTTTTACAATTCTTGCACCTATGGCCTGGCAAAGTGCTGCGTGATGAACAGCCGGTAAAAAGTTTGACAAGCCTTTTTTGCCTGGTGCGTGGATGCCTAAAAAATAGCCCGCTCCGGTAAACACCATCGGCTCATTCAAAACCATCCAATTTTTTACACGATCTCCAAAATATTTAACGCAACACTCTACATAATGGCTAAACCAATCAATGATTTTCCGGTTTGTCCAGCCGCCCTTTTTTTCTAAGGCATACGGTAAGTCCCAATGGTATAAAGTAATCCAGGGTTCAATGTCTAATTCCAAACAAAAATCAATCACACGGTTATAAAAATCAATCCCGTTAGCATTTACTTTACCAGTGCCTTCAGGAAACAAACGACTCCACGAAAGAGAGAAGCGATAATTGGGAATATTGAGACTGCGCATTAACACCAAATCCTGCGCATAGCGATGATAAAAATCACAGGCAATATTGGCGTTTTGGCTGCATTTGGTATTGCCTTTTTTATTGGAAAACACATCCCAAATAGAAAGCCCTTTGCCATCAGTTTTATAAGCGCCTTCTATCTGGTAAGCCGCTGTAGAAACACCCCAATTGAAGCCAGCATCAAAATCGTCTTTGCAAATATTCATACACTATTGAGTCATCTTAGGAAGCAGTTTGTTTAACAACAAATGCTTGAATTTTTTAAAAGAACCAACAGGCACAACGGCATGTGAAACCTTTGTTGAATAGTTAGATAAAACTTCATCAACAATTGCTTTGGTATCATCACTATAATCTACTTCTATCAACTTTTTGGAAGCCATCCATTCTTTGGTTTTAGGCAGATGCTTTTGTTTTAAGCTCCTAATTACAGGCACACCCATTTGTTTGAGTGCGGCCGCATTGCATTGCTGCTCGTACTGGCCTTTCATAGGTATCACCATTAGCTTTTTGTGCAAAAACAAAGCTTCGGCAGGCGTTTCAAAACCAGCACCGCACAACACGCCTTCTGCACTCGCCATACTTATTATAAAAGCTTCGTTGTTGATAGGATGAATGCTTACATTCCCTTTTGTAAAAGCTGTTTTGTTATGCTTTGAAAACACATGCCATTTGATGTGTGGAAACTGCGATGCCATTTTAATTATACGCTTATCATCATAAGCCGGCAGATACACCGTATAATGACCTTTGTTAGTTACTGTAAGCTCGCGAATTTGCTGCCTGATAACCGGCGTGTAAATGTTTTTATCGTACCGCTTAAAATGAAATCCATATTGTTTTGTAACAGGCGCATAGTATCGCAGCAATGCCGCGCCAATAATATCAATATTTTTAGGTTTGGGTGAATGATGATTTGAAACTGCGGCCTGGTGGCTTAATCCAATACAAGCTTTGTGCGCAAAAAAACAAGCCCATGCACTTACAGGTTCAAAATCGTTAATGATGATATCATAATCATTTACCGGCAATGCTTTTATTTCCTTCCACAACCGCTTTGCATTGCCTTTTTTATAGGTAGCTTTAATATCAACGCCACCTTTCTTCCCAAACACAAAACTCAATCCGTTCAGTTTATATTTGATGGGATAACCAAGCGATACATCCGCTTCCGTTCCACTTACCAAAATATCCAGTTCGCCCTTGTTTTGTAAATGTGGTATGATGTCTCTTGCCCGACTTAAATGCCCGTTGCCAGTGCCTTGTATGGCATATAAAATTTTCATGCAAAAACAAATTATATAGAACGGTTCAGCAGGTTAAATTCCATTACCAGGTTATCAAACAACTGTTTGTTGCTATCCGGTTCATCTTCTACAATCGTGTCTTCGTCATCAGCAAACAAAGCATCGTTATGTTTGTAAATGCACCATTTTTTATCTGCATATTCCAATGCGGTTAAATTCTCAATCCAGTCACCGGAATTCAGGTAAACAATACTTCCTTTTTCAGTAACCACTTCTTTCATTTCCGGCTTGTGAATGTGTCCGCAAATCACGTAATTGTATTGGTTAGAGATGCCAATATCTGCGGCAGTATCTTCAAAATTGTTGACAAATTTTACGGCTGTTTTTACGCTGTCTTTTATTTTTTTAGAAAGAGAAACTTTGCCTCTTTTCAATATTCTCTCAGAGACAAAATTGACAAAGCGATTGATAAGAATCAGGATATCATAACCAATAGCGCCAAGTTTCGCAAGCCAGCGCGAGTGCTGCATCGTAACATCAAATACATCTCCGTGAAATATCCACGCTTTGGTATTGTGGAGCTTTAAAACAATCTTATTTCTTATGGAGAACGAACCCAATTCAAAGCCTGCAAAGCGACGCAGCATTTCGTCGTGGTTGCCCGGTATGTAATACACTTTTACACCGTTGCCAATGAGCTTCATCAGGTGTTTTACCACTTTCATGTGGCTTTTAGGAAAGTAATTTTTATTGAATTGCCAGATGTCAATGATGTCGCCATTCAACACCAGAATCTCCGGCTGAATGCTTTTTAAATACAGCAGCAACTCTTCAGCATGGCAACCGTATGTACCTAAGTGAACATCGGAAATAATAACAACTTCAATTTTTCGCCTTTCCGTTTTTGTGTGCATATAAAAAGATAAATGGATAATTACAAAGTTGCTGCACTGTGTATGACGAAATTGTTATGTGAAGATTATGGTTTTATTATGATTGAGTGAAACAGGAATGCTGGCTGAGAGTGAAGGAAGCTGAGCTTGCGTTCAACAGGCGGAAAATTATTTATACCATGCTGTTAAGTACAGGGAAGTTTAATATATTTAACCATCTAATACTGCTTATGAAACCTTTACCATTTTGTATTCTCAGCCCTGCATGTATGTTGTGGTTGTTATCGTTCCTGATTTCATTTTCTGCCCTTGCGCAGCAGAAGAGCAATTTGTCATCTGCCTCCCAGGCTGATTTTATAATGCCTCCACAGTTTTTCCGATTTGTCCTGGTAACGGGTATCACAGGAAAAACTTCCCTGCGAAATACGGAAGGCAATTATCCTTTAAAAAGTAGCCTGCAGCCGGGCTTTGAAGGAGGTGTTGATTATCTTCATAACATCACCCATACCATTTACTATTCCCTTGGCGCACACCTGATGATAACTGGCAGGAGCGTTATTTTCCCCATGCCCGCTTTATCAAGCAACCCGGATGCGCATTTTGAAACAAATCCGGAAGAAAAGGACAGGCAATTTGACCCGGCACTCGCCATACCTGTATTAATTGAAAAGGTAGTACCGCTCTCTCGTTGCAAAAGTATCTACTGCACTGGGGGCGTGCAGCTTACTCTACCCGTGAGCCAGGAATACAGTGGTTTTGGCGTGAGCCTGGCTGACAGTACCGGACAATATACGGAGGTGTACAATCAAACCGCACAAGCTTACAATGATGGAAAGCCCTGGCTTTCTTTTAAACTTGGCGCGGGTATGAATTGGGTTCTTAGAAGCCAAAATACACTATCAATTGGTATTGTTGCTCATTTGTCGACCAGGAATTTTGTTCAGGGTACTTACCATGTTAGCCTGCCGGGACAGCCAGAAACGAACGGTATCCTTAGGTCGAATGGCTCCTATGTGGGCATTGCCGCTTCCTATAGTTTGACGCGGAAGTTTAGGAAGCGGATTGGTGAATACGGAAATCATGAATCTTTCAGAAGATAATTTTAGCAGAGATGGTTGGGCTTGAACTCACAATGCAAACGCCCGGCATAGCCTATTAGGAAAATAAATTAGGCATGAACTGCAAACAAAATATTACCAACCCAAGCTCAGGTTTGATGGTTATCAATTAAAAGAAGTTTTAAATTCCAAAGGCGATTGGTTTGTTTTATTCTTGAACAGTTTACTGTTTACTATCAGTAACAAACAGAGATGACGTAAAAAGCGATAATAATTGGCAAAAACAAAAGCCTGATAAGACTATCAAGCTCGTTTACACATAAAAAAACTTTCGCTGCAAAACTCGCATCTATGTATGAACTGATTATGAAGAAAGCATTAAGAAAACAACAACTAATTTTTACAACATGGCTTCCACAACTTCTTCTGCAAAACCAAAAGACAGCGTCATTCCTGCGCCGCCTAAGCCATTTACAATGGTGACACCTTCTTCCGGGTGATAAACAAAGTCTGTTTTACCATCTATTTTTTTAGGATATATACCATTCCAGCTTTGCGCCAGCTTCCAGTTTTTAAATTGTGCAAATTGCTTGAGATAAGCAATGATAAGGTCATTGATAAATTGCTTGTCAAACGGGTCGTGCACCAAACCATATTCGTGGCTATCGCCAATGGTTAATTCGCTTTCACCGTTTTGTGAAACCATTACATGAATGCCCCATTTTAAATAATCAGGCATTGTTTCTTCGTACTGCTTTTTCAATCTTGATAAAGAAGCAGCCGCTTCAAAGCTTTTATAATGAACAAGCGATAAGCCACCACAAAGTGAAGGGCCGATGTTCCAATTATTTGGCTGTGCAGCCAACCGCATCATCTGCAATTTGCATTTAGTAAAATGATGGTTGAGAAACACATCAGGATACAGTGTTTCAAAATCGGCACCGCTGCAAACATAGATTGCATCAGCATTCCAGCGACTTTCACCCGAAAAAACATTGGGATATGAAACATAGCTTATTGCTGTGTTGAAGTGAAATTGCACGCCATACTTTTCAGCCAAAAACAAAGGCAATTTTTCAATAGCAACTCTCGATTCAATAATCATTTCATCTTCGCTCCACAATGCGCCATACAAATTGTTTTGGTTGATGGCTTCGCTTTTTTGTATTGCTTCATTTTTATTCAATAGGAGTACATGTCTTTCTTTTTGCATCGCTTCGGCAAGCTCATTCACCACCTGCCATTCCAGTTGGTTATAACACAAGTGAAGGCTACCGCTTTCGTTATACCACAACTTTGCTTCTTCGCATATCTCTTTCCATATCCTTTTGCTAAGCATGGCTCGTTCATACAATTGACCGCTTTGGCCAATGGGCCAGATCATACCAAAATTGCGGATGGATGCGCCCACCGCTTTTTCGTTCCGTTCGAACACAGTAACAGCAAATCCGCGCTGGGTAAGGCTTCTGGCTATTGCTAACCCAACAATACCGGCACCAATTACTATCGCAGTTTTATGCGGCATATATTATTTTACCTGGTTGTTTTTGTTCTGCAGAATGATATTTTCTTTTAAAATAAACAGCCGCTGCTATTGTAGCGCCTATACCAAATAATGAAATGATGAGAACAAGATGAATGAAAAAAGATGTCCATGAAAGATGAAAACCAAAAAAGCTTTTTGCCAGCAACACAAACACACTGCCCAAGTAACCAAACGAATCGGAGATGTACATCAAAAATCCTACGTTACTTTTAATGCGATAGGATGCAATCATGCGCTCGTAATACAAAGCGTTAAATGGAACATAACTTAAATACAAACCCGTTCCTACTCCTGTCATCCAAACCACGGCATTGATGCTGTGATTCATAAATAGCAATGTTACCAGCAAAGCCACAACATAACCACAAATGATGATGTAGTGATTGATAAGAAACGCTCTCAAATTGTTTTTTACCAATACCAGTGCGCTCATGCAAAGGAGCACGATAAGTGATACAACGGTTTCGGTTTGCGCAAATATGTCAGGCTGGTTTCCATAACCCAGTTCCACCCACAATTCATTGGAAAAGTTATCTCTGAAATCGCGTAATATCGTTAGCAAAACATAAGAAGCTACAATGATAACAATGCCTGGAAGAAAGGTGGCAATAAAGCGTTTGCGTTCATCTTTCGTCATTGGATTGCGCACCGTTCTGTGCTGAATATCTTCAGCAGTTGGCGGCGGCACATGGTTCAGCAGCCAAACAAACAACAGCATAGGAATGAAGAATATAGCGCCGGTTGTAAATGGCATCCAAAACTCGCTAATGTGCCGGTTAATTACTAAACTTTTGCCCACCGTTTTTACAATTCCCGATGAAAAAATAAAGCTTACGGCAAGCACAGTTCCCATAAATTCGGTAGCTCGCCTTCCTTCTAAAAAAGAAAATACCAAACCCCACACAAGGCCCAGCGGAAAGCCATTGATAAGCAGAAAAAGAATGCCGTAAGGAACCGGCGTAACAGCGAATAAAAACAAAGCGATCCAAGAGATAGAAATGAGTACAATGATACTAACGGCACGTTTGCTTTTATCCAAACTTGAAATGAAACGAATGCCATAAAATTTACTCAACATAT
This sequence comes from Ilyomonas sp., assembly GCA_965277535.1. GTDB lineage: Bacteria > Bacteroidota > Bacteroidia > Chitinophagales > Chitinophagaceae > Ilyomonas. Next base: position 2,068,155 of record OZ255825.1, read on the forward strand.
AACCGACAACCTGTGCAATTACCAGCCACACTTTATAAGACATTCCCATGAACGATAAGCCTTCGAAAGCCGCAGCTGTAAAGGGTTTGCGAAAAGCATACATGCAAAAGTAAACGCCAAAAGAACATACTGCCGCGTAAACAGCAATCAGCGGCAAAGGCGATTTTGCCAGGCGTTGTTCAAGGCTTTTTGAATGAAGCATGTACTATGAATTTAGGACAATATCCATTACTTCTTTTATATCATCAATAATAAACGAAGGCTTGTAAGGTTCCAATTCTTCACGCGTGAAAGCACCTGTTGTTATCGCGATGGAATACAAGCAATTTGCGTTCTTACCTTCCTGCACATCCACTTCGGTATCGCCTACTTTAATCACCCTTTTTGCATCGGTAATATTTGCCACGTTCATCATGCGCTGAATCATATAAGGATAGGGGCGACCCGCGGGCACTTCATCGCTCGATACTACATGATCAACCACATCATCATTCACCCAGTTCAAACGGTTTACAATTACATCGGTAATGTTTTTTGAGAAACCTGTATCCAGCCCGATTTTGATCCTCTTTTCCTTCAAAAAAGAAAACACTTCCATCACATTCGGCAGCGGAATGATTTCTTTTGCGGTTTGATAATGCTCAATCATCAGCTCTAAAAAACGGTCGTGTATCGCGTTGATATAATCCGCCGTAATGCGTTCTTTGTTTTGCTCATATTCTTCAACAATTTTACGGATGGCTTCAGGTTTTTTATAACCCATCAGCGGATTGATCTTGCTTACCGGAACAAGGTAACTATACTCCTCTAAAGCCGTTCGGAAAGCGGTAGCAATTTCACCATTATCTTTTACTGTAGTGCCTGCGATGTCGAACACGACGAGTTGAATGTTATTCATGTTTTCGTTTTATAAAATGGCGATGTGTTAAACAATGATTGTTCGTTGAAAGGGGATCATAATGATTGCTCTTCATCTTCTATCAACTGCCATCTCAACTTCTGTGGCTCATATAGTCTTCAATAAAATTTTTAAACAGGCTCATCGGAAGCAACACCGCGTTGCCATCTTTTGCCCCTTCATCCCACAAACGTACCCCGATGATTTCCTTATAATAAGGATGCTTCTCAAACATTTTTATTTCTTCTTCATTCATCGCTCCGCCTTGCCAGCGCAGGGTTTCGCGACTTGCAGAAGATAGCTTCTCGGCATACGTTTTATCGGTTGCCACAAGATAACGTTTGGCAGCTACATGTCCTTCTACTACCGCGCAAATGCGCTCTCCAAAATGATGCTTCCGTAAATATTCTGCACCAATTGCTTCATGGTTTACAGTGCCTAAGCCTTTCATATCAGCTGCATTTTGTTGATGCCCAAGCAAGTGCCCAATGTCGTGCAGAAAAGCGCCCAGTACCAGCTCCTGGTCAGCGTTGGCTTGCATGGCAAGCATAGCACATTGCACCATGTGTGAAGTTTGTGTTACTGGTTCTCCATCGTAATCGTTATTACCATATTCGGCAAACAAATCCATAATTTTTTTAGTGGTTTGTTTTGCGGTAATTACTTGTTCTGTTTGCATTTTTAAATTGGAATTAATAAAACGGGTGCCAGCAAGGTATTGCTATGTAAAGTTTAGGCCCTTTGTGCAGACATTATTTTTTTGTGATGCTTTCAATAGGCGCACCAACCTCATGCTCCGGTGTAAAGGTTAAGCCCAGCAAAGAAGCAATGGTAGTTGCAATTTGTTTTTGATACAATTGTTGCGGTTGTTTTTGTTCACCGGTAGCTTTAGTATCAGGTCCAAGCACTGCCATCCAAAGCTGGTTGGCGCCTTTTATTTTTTGCCCATGGTCGCGCCATTGGTCTTTTATTTCATCGCCTCTTCCGTGGTCGCAGGTAACAATCAGCGTTGTTTTGTTTTTGTACTGCGGCATTGTTTGTAATGTTGTCCACAAATCTTTTATCATGTTATCTTCTGCATGTGCGCTGCTTAAGTATTGGTCGTAAGCGCCGCCATGCGCATAGTCGTCTGTCTCATCAAAAGCGATGTACAACACTTTGGGTTTGTATTCTTTCAAATACTCTTTACCAGCTATGTAGGTGAGCACATCGGGACGTACACCAAGTGGCTTTGGAGTAAGAAACTGAATTTGATTGATGATATCAAATTTAGGCGAATGAAAAGGTAACGAATCCACATCCGAATTGATGAAAAGCCCGCTGCGCCTGGCATTCAGGATATAAGGGAATACATCCCATGTACTGAACACGGCAACTTTCCCCTCATAGCCTTTTTGTTGATTGATGAACTCCAACACATTTTTGTTTTTGTTCAAAATTTTATCATTTGAGTTTACAGCCGTGTCGGGATAGCCGGTAAAAATTTCGTTGTAGCCCGGGTACGAAAACCAGTATGGATTGGCATTGTTAAGATAATTCTGATAATGGCGATTGCCATATAACTGACCTTCTTTTGCTACCGTATTCCATAAAAAAGAAAACAACCTTTGCCTTCTTTCTAACGAATCATTGCTCCAGAATTTTGCTTTTAACTCTGCAGTATCATGCGAGTATTTTACATTGTTGATTAACACAGAATCGGCACCGCCAAACACTTCCTGCCAGCGCATTCCATCAAGCGTAACAATCACTACATTTTCTGTTTTACCCTTTTGAGAGAAAGCGTTTGAGCCAATAAAGAGGAGCATTAAAAAGCCAACTAAAAATCTCATGTGTGTGAATTTGTTTTTGTTCTAAAATCAGGCAAAGCTTCGACAAGCATTGCCTTTGCTTACTAAATAAACTAAAACTGAAAAGGGTTGTTTAACTACATATATATCAATCTAACCTGATACGACTGTTAGCTTGCTTTATCACTTCACCAACCATATGGCTTGGTTCAAATCATCTGCGCTGAAGCCCTGGTTGGTAACAGCGGATTTCCAATTACCTGTATTTTGCGTTTGCTCCGAAACAGGATATGCCCATCTTTTCGGTATTACACCGTTATTACCCACACCAGTTCCAGATTGAAATGCAGGCGCACCAGTTCTTCTCCAATTATAATAGGCTTCATAACCTGAGTTTTCAAACATGGCTATATATTTCTGTGTTACAATTTGATTGATAGCAGCAGCGGATGAGGTTGAAAGCTTTACTCCACTTTGTGCATAATAATTACTAAAATCAAATGTAAAAGGATAAGCCTGTGCCTGTGTAGGAGAATTAGCGCCCGGCGGTAAAAAGTAGGCAGAAAACTTTGTATTGTTTACATCAATTCCATAAAATTTCATAGATTCTGCAATACCATTTTGATAATAGGTTTCTGCATTGCCTGTAACCCAGCCTCGTTCAATAGCTTCGGCAATATTAAAAAGCATTTCTTTATAACCTACCAGCACATCAGGCTCGCCGGTGAAGTCAGAATAATAACGTTTTCTGTTGATAAATGAGTATTTGCCTGCGCTTGCATTTGGATACATGGTAGACAATGGCTCGCCGGTGCTGGCTCCTACAAAATATTTGAATTGACAAGGGTCAGAAGTACCATTCCATAAAGCTGAAGCAGGCTCGCATGTTATAAATACACGCGGATCCATTAGATTGGTTAATGTGCTTACATAAGTTGAAGCCATATTATACCGCTGCGCGATAGAACCATAATTGCTTGGGTTAAACGGATAAGTGCTGTAAGTGTTAGTACCGCCAGGGTTATATACAAATTTCAAATCATCGTCCTGACTGGAAAATATCGGATATTTAGAAGGATTAGTTATGATGGCTGCAAATTGCGCCGGAACATTCAAAGTTGCATCAGAAGCTTTAGCACTAAGTTCTATTAGTATTCTTAGCTTATAAGTATTTACCGCTTTTTGCCATTTGGAAAGATCGCCGCCATAATAAATATCCTGCGAAGAAGAAAGCGTATAATCTCCTTTAGTAGTCAATGCTGCCATTTCGGTGTTGGCTGTATCTAATTCGTTTAATACATAATTAAAAACATCTTTCTGGGCAGTATATGCAGGAGTAAGATCAGCAGCGCCTTTCAGCGCATCTGACAAAGGCACATCGCCAAACAGCATGGCAAGATTATAATAATAATAAGCATTTACAAACCTGCCTATCGCTTCATAAGGATTTAATGCAGAGCCGCCTCTCACTGTATATTCACTATCCATTCTTTGCACATTCTTTATTACAAGATATGGATCGTAACTGCTGTTATCGCCTGTCCATGAGTAAATATTATTCCCGTAATAATCATAGTTCTGGCAATGATATTGGTTCCAGGCGTGAACACTGCCCCATGAATTTATTCCGCCAAGATTGCCTGCGCTACCTGTACCGGAAATATCTGTAAGCACAGAGCCTAATATTAATTGAGCAGGCACACTTTCAGGACTGTTGGGATTTTGTTGCTTTTCTTCTATTTGTTTTTTGCAGGATTGCATAAGCATAACTCCCGCACAAAACATTATAATGTATGTAAGATGTTTCATAACTTCTTTCTTTGTTTTTTAATTAAAAAGTAAGGTTAAGATTAAAGCCATAGCTGCGTACAGTTGGTGTTTGAAGGCCAGAGCCTGAATTCTGAGTATATTGGTCAACATCAACATCTTTATAACGATTAGGGAAAAAGTATAAAAGATTTCTGCCCACAAACGATACACTTGCTCCTTTTATAAACGATTTGCCAATTAAAGTTTGAGGGAGATTATATGATATTGTTACCTCTCTCAATTTTGCATACGTTTTCTTAATAATGTCTAAATCAGGTATGGAAGCCATGCGTGTAACAAAAGGCTGTACCTGGCTTTTGGTGGCATTGGTTACTTCCGTAAGGTCTTTCATATTTGTGATTTGACCTGTAATGGCATCTAATTGAATGGGTGCTCCATTCAAGTTAACACCTTGCCCTAAATAAGCAGCCACATTTGCTTCATCAGATGGGCGTGCTGTACCAAATGCACCTGTAGCACTTTCAATATGACGGCCACCCTGTAACGTTTTCTTTCTTACATAATCTTCCATTACACCACCCACCATACCATCAAACTGAAAGTGCAGTGAAAGGTTTTTATAAGAAAATGTGTTTACAACACCCCATTGGAAATCAGGATCGGCATGGCCATATACTTTTTTTGCAGAACTACCTAAATCAGAATTACGCAAATACACACCACTTGCCGGATCAATAACCATTTTGCCATCAGGCGTTCTTACAAAAGCGTTTCCATATACCAGATCAACACGTTTGCCATTGTTTTCGTAGTTGTCAGGATTGGAATAGTCGATCCACTTTCTTACATAGCTTGAATAATTTACAGTAATGTTCCAATTGAGACCTTTGGGATTGGTAATGGCTTTTGCATTTAACGTTGCTTCCCATCCGTTATTAGAAAATATATTACCATTGGTGAGATAAGTAGAATACCCTGTAGATTGGGGAATATTCTGGCTTACTATTCCTGTATTTCTGTAATGATATCTTGTAACATCTAAACTTATTTTATTTTGAAGGAACCGTATATCAGCACCAAATTCTAAAGCTTTTCTACTGTTAGTTATGATGTTTGGATCAATCAACTGATCGCTGTATTTAGCGCTGCTTTGGCCGCTATAAGTAGGCGATTGATTGTAAGTTTGATTAAACTGATAAGTAGGTCCGCCATAAGGAGAGTAATAAGTATATCCATAACCTGCTGCAGGAGTAGAGCTAACATCGGGAGAAAAATAGGGAGTGGTACCACCTGCTTTACTTTCTGCATAAGAACCTCTTAGTTTGAACAATGAGATTACTTTGGGCAACTTCACATACTCAGATACAACTGTAGCTAAATTAAAAGACGGATAATAATAACTATTCGTGTTTGATGGAAGTGATGATGATCGATCAACTCTTCCTGTTACGTTTGCAGTAAGGTAAGATTTGTATCCTGCATCAACAGAATAGTAAGCGCTTAACACCAGCAGGCTGGAATTAAAACTGCTGCCGGTAAGTGCACCCTGAGAGTTTGAAAAAGAATAGATACCAGGTACATTAAGGTAATTGGTAGATTCAAAGTCTGAATTGAAACTAAAATTTCTCGCGTTAGCACCAGCCAATGCTGAAACATCCAAAAACCCTGCAATGTTATTATGATTAAACCTTGCCTGTACTTCTTCATTTGATTCAAATAAAGATCTTCTGTCTTCTCTGTAATCGCCTTGTCTCAATTCACGTCCATATACATCGGCCGAATAAGGCAATTTTTCACTATTAAACATATCATAAGCTGTCATGCTGGGCCTGAACTGAAAGTCAATGTCTTTGTTCAGTTTATAGTTCAATGATAAGTATCCATATTCATTGTTTTGATAATGGCCACGCAACCATTGATACGACATAAACCATGGATTATTATAACGATAATATTCAGCGAAGCTTTGTTGAATGCCTACTTTGCCAGGCTGCCAGTAGTTGCGAATATTTGGCTGGTTAACACTCCAGTCAGCACCTGCCCAAATGATGATGTTATATATGATACTGTTAGGCCCATAATTTACATCGGGTATGTTTGGTGTTGATTGCCTGCTGTAATTGAAATAAGCACTTGCACTCAGCTTATCATTAAACCGTTGTGTAAGGCTTGCTGTAAAGTTTCCATTGTTAAGCATAGTATTAGGTACAATACCATTTTGATAAGTGTTCCCTAATGAAAGTCTGAAATCAGTTTTTTGAGTTGATGAACTTACAGATATACTATTCGTTTGTAACAAACCAGTTTGCAGGAAATTTTTCAGGTTGTCTTTTCCGCGCGCAACCCATGGTGTGGGCTTAACGTGCCCTGCGTAGGTACTTCCATCTGCAAAGGTGGTTGTATAAGTTTGATTGGGATCATATTGTCCATCAAATTGTGGCAAAAGCTGACCTCTGAATTGTGGTCCCCAAACATCATAATCATAATCGTTTACGCCTACACCTACTGCACCATTTCCGAAGTAAGATGCATTGCTGGAGCCGCCTCCGCCAAATGCATACTTACCATTATCGCCAGGACCATATTCATCGTTATACTTAGGTAATGCTATAAAGCTGCCATTAAATTGGGTACTGTTATTGAACGTAACCTGTAAACCTCTTTTATCTTTGGTGCCTTTTTTTGTATTGATAATGATAGCACCATTTTGCCCTTGAAAGCCATATAAGGCAGCAGCACTTGGCCCTTTCAATATTGAAAAAGATTCTATATCATCAGCATTAATATTGTAAGTGTCTGAGCTGATAGGCACACCATCTACCACATATAAAACACCTGTTTCGCCTCTCATAATCACATCAGGCGAATGACCAATTTCCTGGCTGATATTAATAGCTAAACCAGCCACATTCCCTTTTAAAGCATTGATTGGATCTGGTTCACGCGCTTTTGTAAATGCAGATGCATCCACTGTTTGTATCGCATATCCCAGACGCCTTGATTCCTTTTTAATACCTGTTGCTGTTACTACAACTTCATTTAGCGTGGCTGATGCGAGTGCAATTTCTATGTTCATAAAAGAACCATCTGTAACCACCGTTTTATTGGTATAGCCAACATAACTAATTATCAATTCGTCATTCACAGCGGCTTGAACAGAGAACGTTCCATCAGCTTTAGTTGCAGTTGCTATTTTTTTATTTACAACGGTAATTGTTGCGCTGGCAATAGGTTTCTTGGTAACCGAATCTGTAATTTTTCCTCCAACAGAGATGGTTTGTGCATGAAGAAGAAAGTGCAATAAAAAAATGAGTAAAAACGTAAGTGTAATTTTTACAAGTGCGTAGTGTTGCTTCATAGACAGATTATTTTTCGTGAAGCAAAACTGGCGGCTGTATGTTACCTCATTGTTATTGGAAGATTACCTATATGTGATATTTGTGTAAACAGATTGTAATGTTTGCCATGAATGAAATATGTGGAACGAAAGGTTTAGGTGCTTCTCAGTAAAATATACATCCAAACAATGTATTATAATAAACCTACCATTCAAATGATTTATCTTTTATAATTTGAAGTCTACTATTCCTTACCGGAATTCTTTATAGAAAGGCAGATTTTGTATTTTTAATAGATACTTGTTTTGCTTTGAATATCTAACTCTGCGCTAATTACATGTATCCTTTTATTAACCCATTTTACAACCCTATAATAACAACTTGTAGTTGTATTCGTGGTAGATTTGCTTTACCCAATCTTGTTTACTTTTTCTGCTTCACAATTGTGTTTGTCAAAAACAGAAATAAGCATTCTTTTAAAGCAAAAACAATGGCTAATTTATTCTTTGGCATAATCTTTCACAACATAAATCCAAACATTCATTTTATACCTGGTTGCTCTTGAAAACACATATAACCTCTTACAAAATATTTTAAGATGGCTTGTAGTTAGCTATTACAATTCCCGGTGCAACTTTGCCTGCCTCGGACTTTTAATTTTGAATACATTAATGGGTTTATAGAATGATGAAGAATAACGTTTTAAGCTTAACCGACGAGGAAGTATTACAGGTACTAAATTTATCGGGTAATGCCACAGGAATTTATGTAACTGAAGATATTATCATTCGCTCTGCCAACGATGCACTGCTTCGTTTTTGGAACAAAGACAAAAGTGTAATTGGCAAAAAGCTGGAAGACGCTGTGCCGGAACTGGAAGGACAACCTTTTATTGATATACTTAAAAACGTATGGCGTACCGGTATTTCTTACCAGGCAACAGAAGCCGCTGCCAGCTTTATGGTGGGGGGTAAAATGCAGACTTCTTATTTTGATTTTGAATACAAAGCTGTTAAAAGAGACAATGGCGAAATGTTGGCCATTCTGAATACAGCCATAGATGTAACCGAGCGTATTAAGAACAGGGATTTGCTAAAGCTGACAACAGAACAACAACAAGCTTTAAAGCGTGAACAAGAATTGAATGAGGAACTGGCAACAGCCAATGAAGAATTAATGGCAACTAATGAAGAACTGCACAAGGTTCAGGACGAATTGCATACAGTAAACAAAGAATTAGAAGATCGCATTCTGCAACGCACAAAAGCTTTGGTACAAAGCGAGGAAAACTTCTGCAGTATCATTATGCAGGCGCCTGTGGCAATGGGTTTTTTTACAGGTGAGGAAATGAAGCTGGAAGTTATCAACGATGCATTCCTTGTATTGTGGAACAGAGAAAGAGACATAGTAGGCAAGCCTGTTCTGGCAGCAATTCCGGAGATGAAAGACCAGCCGTATTATGCAATTATGCAAAAAGTGCTGCAAACAGGAGAGCCTTATTATGGCAATGAAGAGAAGGTTATTTTGTATCGCAACGGCACAATGCAGAAAGGCTATTATAATTTTATCAATCAGCCTTTTAAAGATGCACAGGGCAATAATACAGGTGTTATTGTAGTGGCAGTGGAAATAACGGCCCAAGTATTGGCGCAGCAATCTCAGCAAGCGCTGAACGAAGAATTGGCTGCTACCAATGAAGAGCTTTCATCTACCAACGATGAACTCAATGAGACACAGCTTTACCTCGAAGAAACCGTCAGTAAACTTGAAGGAAGCGAAGCTCGCCTGACTCGTTTTTTTATGCAGGCACCTGCCGGCATTTGTGTTTTAGACGGACCTGAATTCAGCTTCGAATTGGTTAATCCATCCTACCAGCAATTGTTTCCCGGCAGAGATTTATTAGGCAAACCTTTATTGGAAGCGCTGCCCGAAATAAAGGGACAACCCATATGGGATATCCTGCAAGATGTTTATAAAACAGCGAAACCCTTTGAAGGAAATGGATTGCTGGTACCACTGTCACGTTATGGTAATGGGCTTGTTGAAGACCGTTATTTCAACTTTATATACCAGGCACGTTTAAATGCAAAAGGAAGGGTAGATGGAATACTGGTGTTTGTATTTGAAGTAACAGAACAGGTGATAGCATTGAAAAAAGCAGAGCGCGCGGAAGGGCTTTTAAAGGCTGCAATAACGGCAGCCAATATTGGTACCTGGTATCTCGATTTAACAACAAGAGAATTTACTTCATCCGAACGACTAAGAGAGTTGTATGGCTTCCGGCCGGATGAAAACATTACCATTGACGATGCGTTACAGCAGATTCCTGACGAATACCGGCAATTGATTCATGATTCCATTGAACATACTTTAGCTACAGGCGAAAGATACAGCGCGGAGCATACGGTAACCGGCTTTTATAATAAGGAACTGCGCTGGGTAAAAGCTTTTGGTAATGTGCAAAAAGATAAAAGCGGGAACAATGCTTACTTCTTTGGTGTGTCAATAGACATTACCGAGCAGAAGAAAGACGAGGAAAGAAAGAATGACTTTATTGCGATGGTAAGTCATGAATTAAAAACTCCGCTTACTACTTTGAAAGCCTATGCCCAGATAATGCAGATAAAAGCAGGCAAAAACAAAGATGCTTTTACAACTGATGCACTAAATAAGGTGGAAAAGCAAGTGGTCAAAATGACGACCATGATCAATGGGTTTTTAAATGTATCACGCCTGGAATCGGGCAAAATGATGATTGATAAAACGCGTTTTGATATGGCTGCGCTGATAAAGGAATCGGAAGAAGAAACTATATCGTTGTACAACACTCACCGGATTGTTTTTCAACCGGTGGAAACAACTTATGTAAATGCAGACAGAGATAAAATTGCGCAGGTAATTAACAACCTAATCAGCAACGCTGTTAAATATTCTCCTGCCGATACGCTTATTAACGTAGCCTGTGCAACAGTTGATGGTATGGCACAGCTAAGTGTACGGGATGAAGGAATTGGTATTCGGGATGAAGACAAAGAAAAATTGTTCGAGCGTTATTACCGGGTAAAAAGCAATGCTACAAAATCGGTTTCAGGTTTTGGTATCGGATTGTATTTGTCTGCTGAAATTATACACCGGCACGACGGGAAGATTTGGGTAGAAAGTGAAGTTGGTAAAGGCTCTACATTTTATGTTAGCTTGCCCGTTGCTGAATAAGCTAAGTTTGTTTTTGCCTGAATTTCAGAACCGTCACTGCGAGGCACGAAGCAGTCTGTGGATTTGAGATTTATGATTTATGAATGCTGATTGAATGAAATCATTATTGCTTGTAAACCGTATTTCTTGTATAACACAGACTGCTTCGTTCCTCGCAGTGACGGTTAGTGATTTGGTCAATGATTTAGCAATGCGGACGATCATTAAATTCTATGAAATAATATCATCAATCAACAGATACCTGAATTTATATGAGGTACAACGTAGAAAACTGTTTTGTTTTTGCACAAAAAACAGGTTTCGTTTATTCGCCGCCTTGCGCCATTGTAGTTTTACTTACCGGCGCACCATCACGTAGCTCTTCAGATGCAGGTGCAGCTACTGTATCACCTGGCTGCAGATTGCCAAACACTTCTGATTCTTTGTCCGTTGCTCTTCCTTTTTGCACGGGCACCCATCTGGCTTTTCCGTTCACTATTTTTACAACATATACTTTTTCGGTAGAAGTTACTACGGCATTTGCCGGTACCAATAAAGCACTGTCGCGTGCCGGAAGCGGAATCACAATTTCTGCCACCATACCGGGCAACAGCTTTTTGTTGTTGTTTGTAACATCCATTTCTACTCTTTCTGAGCGCAGGCGCTGGTCCAACGCACCGGCTAACCTTTTTACCTGTGCTGTAAATGTTTGATTGGGCAATGAAACAACAGTAAAACTAACTTCACTTTTATCGGTCAAATAAGAAGTATAAGCTTCGGGAACAGATACAATCAGTCTTAATTTTTGCTGCGTTTGCAAAGTAAACATCGGTAAATCGGAGCCTTTTCCCGAAGGACCTACATAAGCTCCCTGGCTTACATTGCGTGCAGAAACAACACCAGTGAATGGTGCCTTCACCTGCAGGTAATCACGGTTGTTTATGACTTCGTTGTAAGCAGCTTTTGCTGCCTGGTATTGCGCTAAATCACTGCTTTGTTTTGCCTTCGCCAAATCAAGATCATTAGGCGAAATGGTACCCGGTGTTTTGCTGGTTTCAACCAACCTGTCATAATTGGCTTTGCTTGCAATGTAAACAGCCTCAAATGATTTCAATCTGGATTCCGAAGCGGATAATTGTGAGTTTATTTCAGGTGCTTCTAACGTTGCCAGCAATTGTCCTTGCTTCACTTCACTTCCTACATCAGCATACAATTGCTTTACATAACTGCTCACTTTTGCGTATAAATCTACCTGCTGAAAAGCCTGCAATTCACCCGGAACTTTAATATCAGATGATAACTTTCCCTTGCTTACCAACGCCACTTGCGTAGGGGGCTGTTCGGCAGGTTGCTGAGTGTTAGCAGCCTGTTGTTTTTGTTCTGATGAATGACAGCTTTGCAACAGCATTGCTATAATGCCAACTTCAAAAATGGTTATGATTACTTTTGTTTTCATTGAAATAATGATTTGATTAACCCGCTGTTTCGTAAAGCGATGCTACATAATGTTTGCTTTCTTTATCTTCAGGATCGAGCGATATAGATTCTGTACCTGTTTTCCCCTGCACCCATGCAAATACTAAGGGAAGAATTAATAAAGCGGCAAATGTAGAAGCAATCAATCCACCAATAACGGCGCGCCCTAATGGTGCTGACTGGTCGCCCGCTTCGCCAAGGCCTGATGCCATTGGAATCATGCCCACAACCATTGCCACACTTGTCATTAAGATAGGACGCAAGCGCACAGAGGCGGCTTCTTTCGCAGCCAATAAAGCGTTGCCGTTTTTCAACCGCAATTCTTCAGCATTGGTAACCAAAAGCACAGAGTTGGAGATAGACACGCCTACCGACATGATCATGCCCATGTAGGATTGCAGGTTTAAGGTGGAACCGGTAAGCAACAACAACCCTAACGAACCCACCAACACGGCAGGTACCGTACAAAGCACAACCAAGGATACTTTGAACGATTGAAAGTTAGCGGTAAGCATTAAAAAGATAACCATAATAGCTACCAACAAGCCCGATTGCAGGCTATCTAATGTTTCTGTGAGCACCTGCGTTAAGCCTCTTGTTTCAATGGTTAAGCCTTTTGGTAATGCACCAATAGAGGCGATGGCTTTGTTTACATCTTTAGCGGCAGCACCTAAATCTTTTTTATAAAGATTGGCTGTAACCGAAAGCACAGGCAACGCTCCTATATTATCGTTTTCGCCATAGATAGTGTCCACTTTTATATCAGCTACATCGCCTAACACAGGTCGCGCAGCGTTGGGTGTTACCGGTATTTCTTTAATATCATCCACGCTCCTCATTTCATTTACCGGCACTTCTACCTGAACATTATAACTCAGGTTTAATTTTGGATCAATCCAAATGTTCTTTTCAGTATAACGGGATGAAGAAGTGGCTGCAACCAATGAACGCGCAATATCGTTTACATTCGTTCCCAATTGGGCTGCTCTTACTCTATCTATATTGATATCAATAGCAGGATCATGAATGGCAGAACCTAATTTTACATCGCGCAGGTAAGGGATTTTCTGCAGCTCATCAATCACCTTATCGGCATACACTTCGTTCTGCTTTTTGTTTTTGCCGATAATTTTTACTTCAATCGGCGTGGGTGATCCCTGGCTGAGTATTTTATCAGTCAATTCAATCGGTTCAAATGACAACTTTACGTTCGGCAATGCTTCTTTCATTTTTTGCCTGAACCTGTCTTTCAAATCGTCCATATTTACTTTGTAATTTTCCTTCAAAGCCACCTGCAATACTGCATCCTGCGGGCCTGCCATAAACAGGTAAATCGGATTGGTTGAAAACTGCGAGCCGTGCATTCCTACCATTGCCGAAGTGATGGATACGTTTTGCCTTCCCACCAGAGAATAAAGAACATCCAATGTTTTCAATACATCCCGTTCTGTTTTTTCAATCCTCGTTCCATCTTCATCACTCAACCGTACCTGAAACTGACCTGCATTTGATTTTGGCAACACGTCCCTCCCAATGGTGTTTAAAAGAAGTGCTGCTAAGGCTAACGCACCTACGATATAAAGGAGCACAATGAGCTTTCTTCGTGGCATCATACGATCCATAAAGCTTATGAATCGTGCACGAAATCTTTCAAAGCCAGTTATCTTTTTACCGTGGTAGCCTGCCTGCGCCTGCGGAATATCGCGTTGCTGCCAGGTATCCTTTTCTGATTCTTTTGAAATGCCTGATTCTATAAATTCTTCGTCATCTTCTGTTCTTCCTTTGCTTAAAACAACATCTTTGTTTTTGCCGCTTTTTTTAGAATGTCCTTTCATCATCCAGTTGGCTAATACGGGCACCAAGGTTTGCGCCATGAAATAAGAAGTAATCATGGAAAAACCGATGGCCAATGCAAGTGGCAAAAACAAAGAGCCGGGAATGCCGCCCATGGTAAATGCAGGTGCAAACACAGCAAGAATACAAAGAAGAATAAGCAGTTTAGAAAATGCAATTTCTTTACAGGCATCCCAAATAGCAAGGGCTTTGGGCTTGCCCATGTCTAAATGCTGATGTATGTTTTCTATTGTTACTGTGCTTTCATCTACCAATATACCAATGGCAAGCGCAAGACCGCTTAACGTCATGATATTGATGGTTTGCCCAAATAAGTGCAAAAACAAAACACCTGAAATAATACAGGTAGGTATGGTTAAGATTACGATTAAAGCACCCCTGGGATCGCCTAAAAAAATCAACACCATCAAGCCTGTAAGAATAGCGCCGATAGCGCCTTCGCTTAGCAAACTTTTTACAGAATTGATTACATAGGTAGATTGGTCAAACTCATAAGTAAGCTTTACATCATCCGGCAAAAGCGCCTGCAAGCGAGGGATGGCTTTTTTCAAATTTTGCACAACATCCCATGTAGAAGCGGAAGCGCTTTTGGTAATGGGAAGATATACCGAACGTCTTCCGTTTACCAGCACATAACCGGCTGTGATGTCCGCTCCATCTTCAACGGTGGCCACATCTTTTATATATAAATTTTGAACACCGCCCGTGAATAACGGAATGTTCTCAAAATCTTTTACTGCTTTTAATGTGGTGTTAGCAGGCGTAAAATAGTTTTTATCGCCAATGCGAACTGTACCTGCTGGCGTAGTTTGATTGTTGATGCGTAAGGCAGCCACCAACTGATCAGGAGTAAGATCATGAGATCGTAATAAATCCGGATTGGCTTTGATTACAATCGTGCGTGAATTGCCGCCAAAAGGTGCTGGCGCAACCAGCCCCGGAATGGAGCTAAAACCAGCACGCACATACACGTTGGCAAGGTCCTGCAATTCGTTATTGTTTCGTTTATCACTGCTTAAAATCAATTGCCCGACAGGCAATGTACTGGCATCAAAACGGATGATAAAAGGCGGCGTTGTTCCTGGCGGAAAAATGGTTTGTGCACGGTTGCTGAAAGCCGTTACTTCGGCAGCAGCCTGTGCCATATTCGTTCCTTCATAAAAGGTAAGCTTCATTAAAGTAAGACCTTGTATGTTTTTGGTTTCGATGGTTTTTACACCCGACACATACAACATCAGGTTCACATAGTTCTTACCAAAATAAGCTTCCATCTGGTCGGGTGTAAGACCGCCATACGGATGCGAAATATAAATAACCGGGAGATCTATATTAGGGAAGATATCAATCTTGATATTGGTTACTGCTTTGATTCCAAAGAAAAACAAACCTGCCACCAATACGAGTATGGTGATGGGCTTTCGTAATGCAAATCGTATCAAATTCATTTCTTCACGTTTTTATCTATCAGCCTTCAGCTTTTGTTTTTGCCGATATTTTTCTTGTTCTTGTTACTACTTGTTCCTTGCTTCTTGGCTCTTGTATCTTGCTTCTTGATTCTTGTTCCTTGCTTCTTGTTCTTTCACCTGATTTGGCTTACAAACAAATTGAAGTCGCCGGAAGCAGCCGCTTTTTGCAGCAAAGCCTGCCACACATAGATGTAGGAAATGCTTACATCCGTTTCGGCTTTGTTCAAAGCAAATAAGGCTTGTTGCAAGTCAACAATATCAGTTAAGCCATTTTTATATAAAACACTCTTTTGATTGTAAGCATCAGACGCTGCTTTGTATTGCACGGGCACTTCATTGAAGCGTTGCAGCGTGTTGGCAATGCGTTGATCTGCCAATACCAATTGGTCTTTCAATTGTGTGTTCACAAGGTCAGTTTCAGCAGTATATCCTTTTGATAAAAAGTGTTGCGATGTAACCTGGTGTTTGATTTTAGCAAGACTCATGATGTTCCATGCAATAGATACACCCGTTACATAATTGCTACGCGTGGGGTTAACGCCATTCCAAAGACTTTTGGAATAACTGTCTTTATAGTCGGGAGAATAATTATAATCAAAACCCGAACCTCTCGTTTGCACAATGCCAAACAGGTCAACGCCGGGAAGTATGCTTTTCTTTAAAAGATCGGCATATTTTTCACTGGCTGTTACCCTGCTTTGATAGAACTGAACCTGCGGATTTTGCTCTGTTTTAAAATCACTGTTAAACACAGTAGGTATTTTATTGAAAAAGAAACTTGTATCTAAATTGTACTCAACCGGTGAAGCGTTTAAAACCTGCGCAAGTGTGTTGCGCTGCTCCTGTTCTCTGGCCTCAGCGTCCAAAATAGCAATGCGTGCACTGGATACCTGTGCAATTACTATAGACGAATCAACACCGGCAATCAGCCCGTTTTTTGCTTTGGCAAGCACTACTCTTTCAACCGAAGCTATCCTTGCCGAGTCGGCTTTGGCAACATTGATTAATCTCTGTGTTATAAGAAGATTGAGATACGCATCAGCAATCTTTACACTTTGTATAAACTGCTCCTGCACTACATCTGCCGAATCGGTATTGGCGCGTGCCTGGTAAGCAACGATGCGCGATTTGAGCCTTCCAAAACTAAACACTTCCCAGTTGGTGTTAATCACGTATTGCGCACCAAAAGCCGCATTCCAGCTTTGCTTGCCAAACGAAGGACCGGAAGAAGATACCCCGGCAATACTACCGATGCTCAGTGGTCCAAACTGTCCGTTTACCGTACCATAAGCATCTTGTATGCCTGCGGTTACATTGGGCAGGTATTCGTTGTGTACATTTTGTACTATCTCTTTTGAAGAGAGATAATAATTTTGTTTTGCCTGTATGCTTTGATAATTGTTTACTCCGTTATGAATGGCTTCCGACAACAGCAATGGCGCTTGCTGCGCGTATGATGAAGCAACGCTAAACAGAAAGGTTACCAGCAAGCAAGTAATAGATGTTTTATTTTGAATCCATTTCATAAAAACTCTGTATCGGTTTTTATAGCAGCACATTCGTTGTTTGAATGAATAAGTTTACAATAGAATTGATTGACCTGTAATTTCTGCAACACAGTTCCATGCTGCTTTTGCGTCTTTCTTGATGATGCTTTGCAATAACGCTTCATGCAGTTCCTGTTTCTCAAGAAATAGCGAAGTGTCTTCATGCACCAGCGTAAACGATTTTTTTATCTGAACTGCAATGGTCTTGTACAAATCGGCGAGTATTTCATTTTTCGAGGCTTCAACAATAGAAATATGAAACTGAATATCTGCCTCGATACACTCTTCTGTATCGCCTTTTATACCCGCCCGTTTTCTTTTATTCAGCAGTGAAGTCATCTTTGCAATGTCTTTCTGTGTACGCTGCAAAGCGGCTTTTTCTGCTGCTTTCAGTTCAAGCAGTTGTCTCACTTCTTTTAAATCTTCATTGCCTGCGCGTTTCAACCGCTGATGCAAGGGTTCGTGCAAACCTTCGCTGGGCAATACAAAAGTGCCAAGCCCTTGCTTTACCTGCACCAGCCCGCAGTTGGCAAGTATTCTTACCGCCTCGCGTATGCTGGAACGTCCAACCCCAAAGCGTTGCATCAGTTCCGGCTCTGAAGGAAGTTTGTCGCCGGCTTTGTATTGTTTTAACCGGAGTTGTTTTTTTATTTTATCTGCCACCACATCTGCCAAAGCAGTTCGTGATGTTAATTCAATTTGTTCACTCATCATATCATCTGATGAGTAAAAGTAAGAAGGTATTTTGTATTGAGATTAATTTTTCATTACAAAATCTTCATAAAATTCATTTCATAAGAATGAGTTGAAACGTTCAATATAAATATCTAATCAGGCAGTTATTTTTATTGAGTATTGAAGTACTGCAAAAGTGTTCGACTATAAACGATAAATAAACAAACCACTTTTGTTTTTGCACGAATAATGAGTGTAAGCTGAATTATAAAATAGTAGATAAGCTTTGTTGAGTAGTTACAAGTTCTACTTAATTCTAAACAGGAACGTTGGTTCTTTATATCTGGAACAAAAAAATAATAGTGGTGAAAATTATTTTCATAAAAATTTTGTTAAACAAAAACTACTTCTATCTTTGCACCCGCAAATAAAAAGAAAGACATGCAACGCAATACATTCACACATATTGAAAGCCTGAAGTGCTTACCAGTACCAGGCTTTAGCCGCGGGGCATATTTTCTTCATCCATAAGTTTATAACAACTTTTCGATACAGAAAGCCCCGCACACAGCGGGGTTTTTTATTGATAAACTCACCAACAAAAATGTTACAACAACTATACATATCACTTCTGAAAACAAACCTAACGCATCGTTGTGAATGGCGACCTATGGGCATCATCTCGCAAAGGAAAAGTGTAAAAAATAGTGATGTGTTTATGGACAGAATCTATCCCGACCTACGACCGTATTATCTTATAAATACCTGTTGACAAAACATCAGCATGTAAAAAGAAAACCCGGTCAGGATACATCACCTTACCGGGTTTTTTATTTGACAAAATTAAAACAACCAAAAACAAAAGGAGGCGAATCATGCGATTCAATTTCAACAAAACCAAAAGCAGCGAAACCACCAATTATGAAGGTGCTGAAGCATTTGTGTTAACGCCACAGTTGGAGTTATACACAGCCGTTGCCACAGCAGCATTAACCGATAATTTTTATGAAAAAGGCGGCGATAATTTGCAGCGTATCGTAAGCCTCATTGCAAAGAATGATGCCCGCTTTGTTGCCAAACTTGCAGTGTATGCAAGAGAGAGCATGCACTTGCGCAGCGTGCCGTTGGTATTGGTAACCGAACTGGCGAAACAACACAATGGAGATGCATTAATCAGCGCATTGACGGCAAGAGTGATTCAGCGTGCAGATGAAATTATGGAGTTGCTCTCTTACTACGCACAAAGCAACGAACGCAAAGAAGCGAAACAATTGAACAAGATGAGTAAGCAGTTGCAGAAAGGGTTGTCTGTTGCCTTCAACAAGTTTGATGAGTACCAGTTTGCGAAGTACAACCGCGATGCTGCAGTAAAGTTGAAAGACGCTTTGTTCTTAGTACACCCAAAAGCAAAAGACGAAGCACAGCAAGTGTTGTTTGATAAAATTGTGAAGGATGATTTGCAAACGCCTTATACCTGGGAAACGGAACTAAGCGCTTTGGGTCAGCAAACGTTTGAAGATGCAACTGCAAAAGAAAAAGCGGTAAAAACAAAATGGGAAGAACTCATTTTTAGCAATAAGATTGGCTATATGGCATTGCTTCGCAACCTGCGCAACATTGTGGAAGCAGAAGTGAGCAACGAATCTTTACACAAAGTTTTGAGCTACCTCAGCAGTGAAGATGCGGTTGCCAAAAGCAAACAATTGCCCTTCCGTTTTTTGAGCGCTTATCGCGAATTAAAGAGTTTACCTAACGGTAACGTAAGCAAAACATTGAATGCTTTGGAAGAAGCCGTTTTGCATACCGCAGCCAACATCAAAGGCTTTGATGAAAACATCAAAGTGGTGATTGCTGCTGACCTAAGCGGAAGCATGCAAACGCCGGTGAGTGCGAAGAGTAAAGTGCAGCGTTTTGATATTGGTTTGATGCTCGCGATGCTGTTGCAAAGTCGTTGCAAAAATGTGATCACCGGCATGTTTGGAAATACATGGAAAGTGATTAATGTGCCAGCAAAAAACATCCTTGCCAATGCTGATGAATTTCATCGCCGGGAAGGTGAAGTGGGTTATGCAACGAATGGTTATTTAGTGATTGAAGATTTGATCAGCCGTAAAAAAAAGGTTGACAAAGTGGTCTTCTTTACCGATTGCCAGTTATGGAACAGCAATGGCACAGCCAGCATGAGCAATGTATGGAAGCGTTATAAACAAATAGCGCCGAATGCAAGATTATACTTGTTTGATTTGGCTGGCAATGGCACTACACCATTGAATGTAATGAGAGATGACGTGCACTTAATAGCAGGCTGGAGCGACAAGGTATTTGAAGTGTTAAGTGCGATAGAAAACGGTGGCAACGCAGTGCAAACCATTGATGCCATTGCATTGTAAGAGATGTGCTAAAGAGGAGGAAAAAGTGTCCCGCTTGCGGGCGGGAACTTTTCTAACAAAAACAAAAGGTATTAGATACAAGATAAGTACGAGAAAAATTTTTTTGAATGATGCCGTTAGAGCAGTGATACTTCGTCAACTGGTAAGAACATTTATCAAACGATAAATGCTGCAGGTTCAAATCCTGCCAACGTTTTTGTGTAAAAACAAAAACAGTGCATTGCCCGCTTGTTGCTCATTCAAAAATCTGATTACTCTACATCCAAAACAGGTGTCGTAGAGAAGAGATACTTCGCAAGGTTTCATGCACGAAGGTTCGATTCCTTCTCCCGACAAGTCGGGATGGCTGAGTGGTTAAGTAATGATTTAAAAGCCTCTTTTCGATTCGTTACCCTGTTTTATTGCCGGGTGGTGCAATTGGCTAACATACCAGAGTTTGAGTCTGGTGA
Organism: Ilyomonas sp.; assembly: GCA_965277535.1. Classification (GTDB taxonomy): domain Bacteria; phylum Bacteroidota; class Bacteroidia; order Chitinophagales; family Chitinophagaceae; genus Ilyomonas. The sequence continues at coordinate 2,089,000 of OZ255825.1, forward strand.
TACAGGTTCAAATCCTGTCCGGGCAACATGTTTACAGGTGCCGTAGAATAAAGATACTTCGTGTGTCGCAGGTTCGATTCCTGCTCATGCAGATGCGCATGATAGCTCAGTTGGTAGAGCAACAAGCTGGCAACAGCTATAGGCTTTATTCGCTTTTGCCCTGTTATTTTTATTGAAAATGACTCATAGCTCAATGGTTAGATGCACCGCACTTTTAATGCGGGGATTGCAGGTTCAAGTTCTGTCGGGTCAACGGTTTTATGTGTTTATGTTGGTTGTAGCTTATCCGGTAAAGCGTCCGCCTGTGAAGCGGGAGAACAGGGTTCGAGCCCCGCAATCAACCCTTGGTTTCTGGTGTAACGGATAACATACCACACTACGAATGTGGAGATAAAAGTTCGATTCTTTCGAAACCAACCAACAGGTGTCGTAGAAAGGAGATACTTCGACTGATAACCGAAAGGTCACGGGTTCGATTCCCATACGCTCTACCGTAAAAGGAAGAGCGTTAGCTCAGATGGTTAGAGCATTGTGTGCTCCCTTCGCTTGTTACCCTGTTGTTATTGGTGCTTTGGCAGAGAAGGTCTATGCACCGGACTGAAAATCCGGCGAATGAGGTTCGATTCCTCAAGGCACCACTTGTTCATTTTTCAATTATAAAAATCAAAGTCATGAAAAAGAATCATCGGTTCATATCAACACAACAGAATAAGTCATCCTGCGGTGGCTTGCCGCTGCCGCGTAAAACAAAACGATATGAACAACGATGTAAACAACCAACCTGTTTCATTATTACACTTCAGGCTGCGCACAGCACGACATAAAAAAAGAGCGCAGCACGAAGACAGGGACAAACAATTATTAGCGCTCCATTGGGAACAAAATGAGCTACGGCATCAACAGCGCAACTTAGGATGGATAGAGCTAAATCCACCCGTAGTGCGCGGCTGGAAACGATATTTCGTATTACGTCCCGATGTTGCCAAAAGCAAACACGCTGATTTCTTTGAAAGCATTTTGCAAAAAATAAATACTGTACAATACAGCCATCGTAAAGACTTTAAAATAAAGAAGCGAAAATGGCGTAAAAAGGTGTATGTAACTAAAGAGCAAGCGTTGTTGCAACCTGAAGAATATCATTTCAACAAACTAAATTTTACTGAAAAGGAAAAACAATGGTTTGCAGAAGTAATATCATTTGACAAAAACAAAAGACGCTTTGTAAAGAACTATGTTTTTGTTGAGCCCTGGCGCTTCGTGCTTCGTGTGCGACCTAATATTATTACAAAAACAAAAGTAAGAGATGAAGCCATCGAAAGCCGCATTCAACAGATTCGGAATTACATTGAACGAAACAACCTGAGAGGCAGGATCAGTCATCTTACAGACGGGCACAGTTATTCGCGGTGGAATGAAGAAAGAAAGAGAGAAAAGAACCCTTCGCGCAACAAACCACTCACAGCGATTATTGATGTGTATGAAATGTGCTTGTAGATGTATGATTTATGATTGTTGAAAGCCACAACAGCAAAGGCTTTCCTTGAACAGCGGGATACGTTTGATCAATTGAAAAAGGTATGGAAAAATTGAAATGATTGTAAAGTAGAACGTTTTATGCTGACGGGTTGCGGTCAGGAAGCGGAATTATTTTTATAAAAGAGATAAAAATAAAGCCCGCAGCCAGGAGTAATGCCACATACAAAACCATAGAAAAGCTGAGAATCAAATAAGAGGTGCAATGAGTATAAAGAATAATTCGCACAGAGAGAACAGAGCTAACAGAAAATTTTGTTTTCCTCTGTTGTCTCAGTTTTCTCTGTGCGCAAAACCTTCTCTTTCATTGAATGTCACACATCATCTTTCAATAGCAAGTTTCGCAATTGAAAATCGTAAAAAAGACTTGCACAGATGTTGAACACTTTCAACATCATTAAAAACAAGCAAAAACAAACATGGCAAAATTATCAGTAACCGGAAAAGAACTAAGAGCCATCGGCTATCCCGAAGGTCCGGTAATTAGTGTAGCAATGAACATAATAGAGAAAAATTATAAACATCACACAAAGGAAGAAGCATTGACAACTTTAAAGAACATTCTGGCCCAGCCAGCGATGTTTATAGAAGATGAAATACTGAGCCCAATTGCAAAGTTGTTATTACCAAAAGAAGCTACAAACAATGATGAAATTGAACTCCTCAATAATGGTGTTCACTTCAACATCTTTGGTGCCGAATACATTGAAGAAAGCGCGTTAGAGCAAATGCACAATGCAGCCAAATTACCGGTAAGTATTGCAGGTGCTTTAATGCCGGATGCACACTCCGGTTACGGTTTGCCAATTGGTGGCGTACTGGCAACTGAGAACGCTGTAATCCCTTATGGCGTTGGTGTTGACATTGGCTGCCGTATGTGTTTAAGTGTGTTTGATATTCATCCGAAAGAGTTGACAGAGCGTGAGAATTATTTTACCAGAGAACTCAACGAAGCCACTTTGTTTGGTACCGGTAAAGAGTTTTCAAAAGTAGCTTATGATGAAGTGTTAGATAGCTCTGTGTTTAATGACATACCGTTTGTAAAGGGCTTGCAGAACAAAGCCGCAAAGCAATTGGGTTCATCCGGTTCGGGCAATCATTTTGCAGAGTTTGGTTTTGTTGAAATTCCACATAAAGATGATGTGCTTGGACTCGATGCCGGCGTTTATGTAGGCTTGTTATCGCACTCCGGCTCGCGAGGTTTAGGTGCCAACATTGCGAATCATTTTACAAAACTCGCAAGAGAAAAAAAGAAGCTTCCCAAAGAAGCGCAAAACCTTGCCTGGCTTGGTTTGGATGAAGAGGAAGGCATCGAATACTGGATGGCGATGAACCTTGCAGGCGACTATGCTTCTGCGTGTCATCATGTAATTCATAACAAGATTGCAAAACAGTTGGGAAGACAGCCTTTGACAAGAGTTGAGAACCATCACAATTTTGCATGGAAAGAACAGTACAATGGCAAAGAAGTGATTGTGCATCGCAAAGGTGCAACGCCAGCAGGCAAAGACGTACTGGGCATTATTCCCGGCAGTATGACGGCGCCTGGCTTTATTGTGAAAGGCTTAGGTGAAGCGGCTTCTATCAACTCTGCATCGCATGGTGCAGGCAGAAAAATGAGTCGCACAGCAGCGATGAAAAGCATCACACAAACGGCACTAAAAGAAGAATTGCACAGGCAAGGTGTAAAGCTCATCGGCGGTGGTTTGGATGAAGCTCCGTTTGCTTACAAAAATATTCACGATGTGATGAACGCACAGAAGAGCTTAGTAGCAACCTTAGGTTTGTTTCATCCAAAAATTGTAAAGATGGATGGTGCGATTCATAAGAGCAGAAATAAACTTCGTCCCGAAAAAGGAGATACTTATGTGGAAGGAGAGTAAAGCAAAAACGGTTTAAAAAAGGGGCAAAAACAAATCCTGATATTTTATTGAATAGTCTTACCTGCATTGTGCACTTCTATTTCTTTTACCTGCCGGATCATCCGTGCATGAATCTTTTCATCTGTTGCAATAATTTGAAACGGCTTTGCATTATCGGGTAAGGCTTTGCCATCTTGTTCATCAGCTAAAATGATGGTTTTATTAGAGAATAATGTATCCACTTCGGCAAGTGCAAACACAGTGCTATAGCCATCTGCAGCTTTGATAAAAAGATAACTTCCCGCCGTTTGTTTTTTGGCTGCATTGCCCAACTGAACACCTGCTTTTTGAAGCAAGGTTGAAAGAAGCACACCATTATAATTGTGCATTTGCTCATCATGTCCTTTGATGGTAAGATTGATATGTGGCATCGCTGTAATATCGCTTGCTGATAAGGTAATGGACTTGTTGTTGGCAGTGATAATTAGGTTAGCTGTATTCGTTTGAGCGATAGAAACAAAAGGAAAAAAGGGGCAAAACCAAACGATGATATACACGAACAGTTTACTTTTCATAAACGTTTTTTATTGTTGAAAGCAAGTTCTATTGCAATAATAACACCGCTACTTTTAACATTGAATGATTTTTTAAACAAAAACAAACCAACCATTTTATTCTCTTTTTTTATTTGCAAGAGCGATAAAATAAACGGGTATGCCAGACAGCACAATCAGCAAGCCACGCACCGTAAAAACGGGACGATAAATAATAAGCGAGATGCAAAAAATACTTGCTAATATCATGTACACCAACGGCACCACAGGATAACCAAACGCTTTGTAAGGTCGTTCAGCATCTGGACGCTTTTTGCGCAAAACGAAAACGCCGCCAATGGTGATAACGTAAAACAACATCACTACAAAAGAAATGTAATCGAGCAGATCGCCGTACTTACCGCTCAGGCATAATAAAATAGCCACCACGCATTGAATCCAGATGCCGTTGGCAGGCACAGCAGCTCTGTTCAGTTTGCCGATATTCTTGAAAAATAAACCATCTTTTGCCATGGCATAATATACACGTGCGCCGGATAAAATCAAACCATTGTTGCAACCTAAATTCGATAACATGATTAAAAATGCGATCACCACGGCTGAACTTCCACCAAATATCTGGATGGCAGCCGCCACGCCAACACGGTTTTCGGAGGCAAAAGCAATGCTTTGTGTATCGGCAGGCGAATTGCCCAGGGGCAGCACTGCCAGGTACATCACATTGCACAACACATACAGTATGGTAACGATGAGCGTTCCCAAAAACAAGCTTAAGCCCACATTGCGTTTGGGGTTCTTTACTTCGCCTGCAATAAACGTAATGTTGTACCACGAATCGCTGGTTAAAAGAGCGCCAACCATAGCCGCTGCAATGGCGCCAAAAACAGAAAAGCCCTTAACGTGCGACCAAAAATTGGACTCACCATCGTAATTGGGTAAGCTTGCCGAATGACGCAAAATAGCAAACGGATGCTGCCAGTTGTTATGCCAGATTGTTTTATTAAACGCCAGTAAAAAACCACATACAACCAAACCGAATAACATCAACAATTTGGTAATGGTAAGCACATCCTGAACAATCTTGCCGGTTTGTATGCCACGTGTGTTGATGTAGCTTAGCAAGACAATTTGCGCAATACCAAAAAGCTGCGCTGCTGAAATATCTATCAAAGAGGTATGAATGATAATATTACTTTCGCTTAATTGAGGAAAAATAAAAGCCGCAAACTTGCTGAAAGCCACGGCCACAGCGGCAATCATGCCGGTTTGGATAACGGTAAAAAAGCTCCATCCGTATAAAAAGCCAATGAGCGGGTTATAAGCTTCTTTTAAATAAATATACGTGCCGCCGGCTTTGGGAAATAAGGCGCTTAACTCAACAAAACTTAACGCCGCAGCTACCGTCATCAACGCAGTTAATACCCATGCAAAAACGAGCCAGCCGGCGCTGCCCACGTCCTGCACCATATAAGAGCTAACGATAAAAATGCCGGAGCCAACCATGCTTCCGGCAACAATCATAGTGGCATCCAACAAACCCAGGCGAGGCTTAAAATGCGGTTGCGTTGCTGTTGATTCATTCATCGTTTCAAATATATTGCGAAGTAAGCTGTGAGCGGCGAGCAATGAGCAGCAAGCCTGGAATATTTTTCGCCAACCTTATTATTGTATTGGTTTTCTGCTTGTAGCTTGCAGCTCATAGCTCGCCGCTCATAGCTCGCCGCTCGTAGCTTGTATTTTACAATCAATCCAATCATGAACACTACGTTTGATGTTATCGTTTTAGGGCTCGGTGCCAATGGCAGTTCGGCATTGTATCATCTTTCCCAAACGGGTTATAAAGTTGCCGGTATAGACAGGTTTACACCGCCGCATACACATGGTTCTTCGCACGGCGAAAGCCGTATCATCAGGCAGGCATATCATGAGCATCCCATGTATGTGCCGCTGGTAAAAACAGCGTACCAACTTTGGTATGAGTTGGAAAAGGAATGGGATAAAAAATTGTTTTTACAAACGGGTGGAATAATGTTGGGCGATGAAAATGCTGGCGTTGTAAAAGGCGCAAAAAGGAGTGCTGAAACACACAACATTGCTTACGAATATTTGGAAAGCGAAGACATCAATCAACGTTTTCCTGCTTTGAAAACAATGAAAGAAACGGTGGGTGTTTTGGAGAAAGAAGCGGGCATTTTGTTTCCAGAAGAATGTATCAAAGCCAACCTGCAATTATCTGCTAACAACGGTGCTCTTTTGCTGTTTGATGAAAAGGTAATTTCCATTCAACCTCATTATAACGGAGTTGAAATAATTACTGATAAAAACAAATACCAAACCCGCAAATTAATCTTGAGTGCAGGCGCGTGGCTGAACCAATTGATGCCCGATTTACACTTGCCTTTAACCATTGAGCGGCAAGTGTTGTATTGGTTTACAAACACCGATATTTTATTACAGCCCCATTTACTACCAAACGCTTTGCCCATCTACATTTGGGAATATGGGCAAAACCAAACATTCTATGGTTTTCCCGACCTCGGCAATGGTATAAAAGCAGCACCGCATCATGCCGGAAGAATGATAAATCCTGATTTATTATCGCAGGAAGTAAGCGGTGAAGAAATTGAAAACATGAGCGGCATTGTTAATAAGTTTATCAACATCAAACCAAGGTTCAGCCATTCATCTGTTTGCATGTACACCAACACACCTGATGAGCATTTTATTATTGATTTTCATCCGCAACACCACAACATCATTATTGGTAGTCCTTGTTCAGGTCATGGCTTTAAATTCTCTTCGTTAACCGGAAAAATATTGGCTGATATGGCAATGGAAAAAGAAGTGCCGTTTGATTTGAAGCCTTTTGCCATAGCAAGATTTCGATAAAAAATTTACAGCGCAACCACAATAAAAAGTCTGCTTAAACAAGCAGACTTTTTTATAGGGTTTTGTTTTTCATAGATCTTTTAAAACTAATTCATAGTAGCATTAGCACGTTGGTTAACGCTCCGTTCAGCAAGGTTGGTTAGTTGCTGGTCTGCCATACGTTCTTCCTCCAATGTTTGCGACAACAATTTTTCTACGGAACTCAATCCAAGCTGTTGTGCATAAGTGCGCGCAGTTCCGTAACAGGCAATTTCAAAGTGCTCAATTTTTTGACTGCCTGCAATAATTGCAGCATCTAAGATTTCGGAGCTTGCATTCATTGCCAGCATCTTTTGTCCTTCATCAATAATGCCTTCCATGCCTTTGCATTTTGTACCGCCCATCAGCGTGCTCATAATCCCTGAATACCTGGTTACATCCTGTTCGGTAACGCCCAACTCCTCTTTAATTACATTTAAGCGCTGGCGTTGCTGCTTGGTAACTTCTAAGTGCTGGTTAAGCCCTTGTTTTAATTGCGGATTGCTTGCTTTTTCAATCATGGCAGGCAAGGCTTCAATAATCTGATCCTCGGTAGAACACAACATCTGAATGTCGTGTTTCAGCAACTCTTTCAAATCGGTCATCTGTTCCATAAAAATTATTTTTTGTAATGATGTCAAGCCACTAAAATTGTGCCTTTAGCAGCTGCAGGTGCAGATGCTTAACGCGATAAAATAAGATTGTTTTATTGTATGATTTCAAAATCAAAACACTATCAAATGCAACGAGAGTAAGCGTTCGCTGAATTTTTACTTATTAATTTGCTCATTGTGTAAAGGCATGGGTATTGCTGCCTCACCATTGTGAGCTAATGCCGCAATGCTTTACTAATTACTAAACAAATCAGCCAACGATTTTCATGGTTGGCTGAATGCTGTTTTCAAGGTTTGGAGTTGAGTAAAAAATCTGCTTTTGAAAGATGATGGAAATCATCTTTCTTATTACAAAGCAATTGCTGATTGCCTCATAATGATTTTTATTTAATTGGTTAACTAACTATCATTGGTATCCTTTCCAATATTGATTTCCTAAATGTGCCTGACGTTAACTGATTGCCGGTAGTGAACGCCGCCATCAACATGCGATTCGCACATTCAAGGGCAACTTCACTAAAGCTGCACCTGTTCCATTTCACCATCTTCAACCGCTACACATATTAATTCCGGTGCGTTGGATAAGTTTACAATCCATATATCGCGGTTGTATTCTTTTATTTCAGTAGCCATCGTAATAGAATAATCATAGTATTCGCTTTTAATCATTTTTCTTACATCAGCCGGTAAATTTTTTTCTGTTCCATATATTATCGTATAAATAAGCTGACCATTTTTAGTAAAGAGAGCATTGGTAAGCAAGCCGTTTGAATGAAAACGATTCAGATAATTCTGTCCAGCCATGCGCCAGTTGTTGTCTGCGGCTTCACCGAAATAGGATAGAAAAGCTCTCTGTAGTTTAATATTGGCAGTAACAACTTTTAAAGTAGAAGCATCTAAGTTTGCGTTCAATGTTGTGTTTGTATCTGATGATATTAAATGAGCAAAGTCAATTTCTTTTTCATTTAAAGCAACTTGTGAAAAGGAGCTATTTGCATGTAATAGCAAAATGCAACTCATTAGTACAAGGATAATCTTAGTTGTCATAAAAAATCTTTTTTGTGTGATTTGATAAACCAAAATTATTGTGGCTAACAGGCGTAAATTTCTCAATTCGATACAGTGCTGCCGATCGCCAACACTTTGCGGTGATGCAACGGCAATTCATATTTATCGGCGACAAATGGCATTCGTTTGCGTAAACATAACAACCGTTGAAATTTATTCAATTGGTAGAAATCAGTAGCTAACTTTATAATAACCTTTAGCAATGTTGTTTCGGGAAATTATATTTTCAAATCAAGCTCTGTATAGGCTTGCAAGGCATTTGATGTTTTGGCTTGTTTATACAACTTTTTTTTATCTGCAAAGCATAACGCCAGAAGTTATCACGGTTCTCTATCATTCCAATGCTTTCTATTTTGCTTGGGTTAGCGTTTGTTGTTATTTACCTTCTTGCATATTGTCTGTGTACGTTTTTCTGTATTTAATTTTGCCTTTGTATCTGCAGAAAAAAAAATTTACACAAGCTCTCATCGTCATACTGTTATTCTATGTATTGTTCAACCTGGTGGATTATTACATGGCTATTTTATTTTTTGAAACCACCTGTAATTGTGATGTTGCGACATTAAAACCAATAACTGTTTTTGGCTATGGAAATAACAACGCATTCCTCGCCATTGCAATTGGATGTTTTGCAACGGGAATTAAGTTTGTAAAGGAATGGTATTTACAACGTAAGCAGGTGCTCCAAATGGAAAATGAAAGAGTCGAAGCAGAATTGCATAGTCTTAAAACATCTATTCAACCGGACTTTCTTTTTCAATCTTTGCAAAGCATCAAAAAAAATATTGAAGCGGGAACAGCTCAGTCTCCGAAAATGATTTTACAGCTTTCTGATGTGCTCAGTTATCTTTTATATGATTGTAATACTGATTTCATTTCTTTATACCAGGAGCTGTCTGCGGTTAAAAAATATATCCTGCTCGAAGAAAATAAAACCAGCTATAAGTTCTCTGTTGATATAACCTTAAAAGAAGGCTTTAAAAACGTATTGATAGTTCCTTCTACTTTATTATCGTTTTTACAACACTGTTTTGTTAGGTTGAATGAGTATGCCGAAAAAGCTGTAAAAATAAAGGTTGAATGCAGCTTGCAAACTACTGAGTTTTTCTTTTTGTTTTCTATTTATGATGTGCAGGAAATGAAATTGCTAAGCCATTTATACAGCGAAGAAATCAACAACTTCAAATACAAGATGGAAAGGTTTTATACGAACAACCATTTCTTAAACGTAGATTTTCTAAATAACTCAATTGAAACAACGCTGAAGTTAACTCTGTCAAAATTTACATCTCCGGCCAAGATAGAACAGCTTGAAAAAAACATTGCAGCAAGTTTATGACGTTGTATAATTTCATATTTGATGGCAGTAAAAACCGAAAATATAGGCATATAACCTTTTGGCTGGTCTGGTTTGTTTATTTAACGCTAAACAATTTATTCCAACAAATGGCAAGTGGTAATATCATAGTAAGTTTTGCGCCGGTTAACTTCATAATTCTGGAATTGATTGAGGTTGCATCAGAAATGGCATTTACATATTTGGTAGTGTACATATTGATGCCCTTATATTCTATAAACCATAAAAAACTCCTAGCTCTTACAGGATGTGTCATTTCCTTCCTTGGAATGTATTGTGCTTATTATTTTATACAGGATAAATCATCAGAAAAGCTGTTTTATAATCTTTGGTTTATAACCGGAAACTTTATCGGTATAGGTCCGTTGTTTATATTTTTCCTCTTCCTTTCAGTAAAAATGATGAAGAACTATTACTTGCAAACAGAAGAAAGAGAACAAAAGCAACGCGAAAAAACAAATGCCGAAATGCAGGTATTAAAGGCGCAGGTGCATCCGCATTTTTTATTTAATACACTCAACAACATTTATTCATTTACAATAAGCAAATCGCCGCAGGCGCCCGTACTTGTTGATAAGTTAAACAGTACGCTTAACTATATGATTAATGAATGCAAAGCGCAGTTTGTTTTCCTGCAAAAAGAGATACAGTCGCTTACCAATTACATTGAACTTGAAAAAGTGCGTTATGGTAACAGGCTGATGATAGAAGTTACTATTACGGGAGAATATGCCGACAAAATGATAACACCATTGCTGCTGATTCCTTTTGTTGAAAACAGTTTTAAACATGGTGCCAGTAAAATGCTTGGTAGTGCGTTTATAAAAATCAATATTGAGATAAAACAAAACATCCTTTGTTTTTCTTTGGCAAACAACAAACCTGTTGCAGACAATGCCAATGATAATAAAAGGGGCATTGGATTATCGAATGTAAAAAAGAGATTGCAGCTTTTATATCCATCAGAGCATTACCTGCTGATTCAAGCAACAGAAGATATATTTATTGTTGAAATGCATGTGCCTTTACAAAGCAGCATTTCAAAAGAAGATACCATTATAACAAAAGAAACAATCTCTGCACCTGCCTAAAGCTTTTTATGCCAACTAAAAAAATTACTTGTCTTGCGGTTGATGATGAACCGCCTGCGTTAAGCGTCATTCAAAACTATATTGAAACAGTGCCTTCGCTTGAGTTGGTAGCTGCCTGCAATAATGCAGTTGAAGCCTGGCAGGTGCTTCAAAATAAAACGATTGATCTTATCTTTCTTGACATACAAATGCCGCAACTGTTAGGTACTGACTTTATCCGAACTATAAAAAATCCACCTAAAGTTATTTTTACCACAGCCTTTAGAAAATATGCCGTTGAAGGTTTTGATCTCGATGCAGTTGATTATTTACTAAAGCCCATTTCTTTTGACCGATTTTTAAAGGCAGTAAATAAAGTAATGAATACAAACCTTTCTGTGCAACCTGCTTCCTTGCCTATTGAAAAGGAAAACCATGATTCTTTTATTCATTTTCGCGCAGACAGGAAAACTTTGAAGATTGCGTTAGATGATATTTTATTTGTTGAAAGTTTAAAAGATTACATAAAGGTTGTAACCAAGGTAAAGGCAATTGTAACAAAACAATCTATTTCTTCACTGGAAGAAAGCCTGCCGAAGAATTTTATTCGCATTCATCGTTCCTACATTGTTTCAATAGGTAAAATTGAATCTTATACAAATGAGCTGATACAAATAGGCAAATACGAATTACCAATAAGCCGCAGTTACCGGCATGAAGTGGAGAAGGCTTTGCAGTAAAATCAATCAAAACAAGACTACTAACTTTTTATTTTGGTTACGAAGAAGACAATAAAAAGAAACGTCATTTTGAAACCGTTTGCGATAATAAAATTCTGGTAAAAACAAATCAGCCAATTACGAAGATGCTTGGCTGATTTGTTTTTTAGGTTTAGAGTTGAATGAAAATCTGCTTTAGGTTAAATGGATAGCTGTAAAAATTTTTTATTGTAGAAAACAATTATCTACTCTTTCGTATTGTAATTATCTCCGCAAACCACTTCACATCTGAAGCCAATTTGCACAATTTCTCCTAAGCCGGGAGGTCCAATGCCCCAAACAGAAACATACAGTTTGCCATCGGGTCCAAACGTCATTGCCGTAGGGAAATTGAGATTCTTTGCGATGACTTGCCGGTTGCCAAATGCGTCTATTCTTACAATATCACCTGTGCCTGGCGTTAAGCCACCTGCGGCGGTATTGGTTTCAAGCACATACAGCCGGTCGTGGGTATCAAATGCAAGCCCAAGCACATTTGTAAACCCTGTAGCGAAAGTTTTAATTTGCCCGCCTGGCGTAACCTGAAAAACAGATGAACTGCCCGGCACCACAGGAAAAAGATCAAGATTACTGATATAAAATATGCCGTTGTGTGCTACCAATGCGGTAGGAACTATATGACCTTCGGCAGCAGATATATCAATTACACGTCTAACATTGCCAGCGGGTGTAATTCTATCCAGTTCGCCATGATTGGGTTCAACAGCATACAGGTTTCCGCCCCAATTTATCATACTCCACCAGGTACCATCTGGTTCAAAATCGCCGGGGTTAGGATTCTTTACAGGATTGTTCATTTGAAATTCGCTGAGGTTGGCTAATATTTTCCATGTTCTGTCTGGCCTTATTTTTATGACAGCATTAGGGATGTTTGGTACACCATGCGAGCAACCGGCACCGGAAAAAATCGCATACATGTCATTACCAATAAATGCTACATCGGCCACACCTGAAATACCACTGCCTGATTCAGGGCTGGTAACGCTTGATGGGAGGTAGTCAACATAAGTAGTGCGTGTACCTTGCCAGTCTATTCTGGAGATGCGGCTGTTAGAGTCATTTCCCATATCAGGGCCAGGGCCGGCAGGACCACCAGGTACCTGCATACATCCGGTAGATATGTGTGTTCCGCCAGTACCGGCTTCAGCAACATATAAGTTTCCATCAGGTCCAAATTTTAAACCCCGCGGGTCATTTAAACCGGTGGCAAAAACAGTTTGTGTTGTAACGGTACTGTCGTTAGCACCTCCGCAAAGCGGTGGAGAATCGCGCTTTTTGCAAGAAAAAAGAAGCAAAACAGGGGCTACAATTAATAACAATCGAAAGAGGAGTTTTGTTTTCATAAACGGTATTTTGTTGTAAAGAAGAAAGAAATAAAGAGTCATGGTTATTCTCTGATAAATTTATAGGGGTAGATGTTTATAAAGGACACAAATTAGTTTTGCGTAAAATTATTATTAGCTTTATCCTCGAAAAATACCCATTTATAGGTAGGCAGTAGTGATGCAAATTGCCTAACCTGATCTTCGCTTCAATAGAAAGGAAATACAGATTTGCTTATAGAGCTCCCCCTACTTTTAAGATAAATATTTTGTTTAACCAAAACACCAGTTATGAAACGACAAGTTTTTAAGCAGGAATTAAGTAAGGCTTTTACATGGTTTACCAACGAGTCAACACCTGCTAAAAGATTACACTTGGAGATCAATCTGTATAAAAAACTTTGGAATTTTTTCTTAGCCGGAGATTCGTATTATTTCGTTTTTAATTATCACACTTTGCAATGTGATGTTGTAAGCGATGAAGTGGAAGCTGTTCATGGTTATAAGCCATCGGAATTTGATCTGATGTTAATGAGCGAGCAAATTCATCCGGACGACTTTTCTTATTTTCTAGCTATCGGGAAAAGGATAGAAGAATTCCTTTCCCGGTTGCCTGCGGAAAAAATAATGAAATACAAAGCAAGATATGATGTTCGTTATCCAAAAAAGAATGGAGACTATGTGAGAATTCTTTTTCAAGGAATCAATATCGAACATGATGAAAAGGGAAAGCTCTTAAGGTCTTTTTGCATACACACCGACATTACTTATTTGAAAAAAGAAGGGAAACCCACGCTATCTTTTATTGGTATGGATGGCGAGCCATCTTACATAGATGTTGATTTGCACAACAACTTTGATAACAACAAAGATGATTTTACAACCCGCGAAAAAGACATTCTCAAACTTTTAATTGAAGGAAAATTGAGTAAGCAAATCAGCAGTATTTTAAACATCAGCAAACAAACTGTGGATACCCACCGCAAGAATATGCTACACAAAAAACATCTTACCAATACGAGTGAACTGGTAGGTAAATCCATTATGTGCGGATGGATATAAAATACAGCATGAAAACAACCGCCATCATAACCGGTGCAAGCAGCGGAATTGGCGCTGCCATTGCGTTTGCGCTATCCCACAAGAATATTGATGTTATTTTATTGGCAAGAAATAAAGAACGACTGAGTGAAGTGACTTCGCAGATAACGGAAAGCGGTGGCTCTTGTTCTTACCAGGTATGCGATGTTACAAAACGAAGCGATATCGAAAGCGCTTTGCAGGCCATTCAACCTCAAATCATCAACTCGAAATTAATTCTTATCAACAACGCAGGTTATGGAGGACCCTTTCAAAGAACCGATGAACTGGCTGAAGAAGAATGGGATTTAATTTTTAATACGAATACAAAAGCGCCGTTTTTGTTTTGCAAACATTTATTACCCCTAATGAAACAAAGGAGTTGGGGCCGTGTCATCAACATTGCTTCTGTGTATGGTTCGGTTGGTGGCGCATTGTCGTCGGCTTATGCAGCGAGCAAACATGCGCTGGTGGGTTATACAAAATCAATCGCTGCAGAATGGGCCGAATGGAATATTACCTGCAACACCATTTCGCCAGGCTTTACCAACACCAAAATGGGTGCAGATGCCAATGCAGGTTCTTATCAAAACATCATTCAACAAATACCACTGAAACGGCAAGCCATGCCTGAAGAAATTGCACAACTCGTTTTATTTTTATGCAATGATAACAGCAGTTACATCAACGGTGCAGACATTGTAATAGATGGTGGATTGCTGGCTTCAAAATCGTTTCAATAAAAGGGGCAAAAACAAAAACGGCTGCTGCCATTTTTTACAATAACTACAACCGTTTGTTTTTATCAATATTTATGAAAATGAAACTTATAGCTCATAGCTTTCATTTTACACCTTAGTAAGATATTGCGTGTAAACATAGCCTTCTTCACCTTTATCGGTGCGTATCAAACTCCATTGGTCGTTAGGTTTGCTTAACACCGTTACCACTTCATTATGAGCGGCTTTACCAACAATGGCTTGGTCCGTTCCCGGACCTTTGCGAATATTTAGATTGGACGATTCGGTGGTGACGGTTGCCTTGCTTCCGGCGGCTGCCGAAGCATCAATGTTAAGCACTAAATCGCCGGTTCGGTAATCTGGGTCAATCTTATTATAAATATTCCAAAGATTGTCTTTTACGTCGCCGCTGGGTGCAGTTCCGTCAACGTACAACACATTGTCTTGCTCGCGCACCTGCAGGTTGCTAACACCTGCTGCAGTAGCAGCATCTATCAGTTCTTTGTATTTATCTTGTAATGCCATGATTGTTTATTTTATCGTTAGATTGTTGTTTACTTTTTTAGGATGCATTGCATTTACAGATTGCATCAGCTTCGGCAATTTATCGCGTGTAATGTTGCCGGTTAATGTTACCTCGCCATTGTTTACGGAAGCCGTTACGCCCGGATAATCTTTTACAGCGTCATTCGCCATTTTGGTAAGTGAATCATCAGGCGAAATTTGCACAGGTGCTGTATCAGGCTTTACCGTCGCATTGTCTTGCCTCGGCTCCATGTAAGAGGCAGCCGAATCGGTAGTAGTTACGTTGCTGTTTTTGCTTTTGCAGGCAGCTATGGAAAGCGAAGCGCAAAATGCAGCTACAACAAAGATTTTAAACGATGTGTGTTTCATTGCTTTTGTTTTTGTTATGAATGATTGCTTATTGTATAAAATATTATGCCATAGCTGAAAGACAGCTTCAAGTGATCCCGCACAAAGCCATCGCGAAAGTGATTTATGAAGAGTTCGTGTTCAGGGCATCCTGATGAATCGGGACAAGACTTGCAGAATAATGCTCAACTATTTTGCTTTGCAACTTTAGTGATGCAATGAAAAACGATTGAATTGTAAAGATGGTTTAGATTTGTTGCAGAATAAATCAAACAGCCATGTCTTCCGCCACCTACAATGCAATCCCACGTCGCAAATCATCGTTTGGAAAAATGATTGGCATTATTGTTTTAGTGCTCCTTTTAATCGTCTTTTTTATTTTTTGGTGGAACTATTTTTATGTGTTTGGAGAAGGTGTTAAATCAGGTCAGTTGAATTATGTGGTAAAGAAAGGTAACGTGTTTAAAACGTATGAAGGCAAGCTGATACAAAGCGGTTTTCGCTCGCCAACGGCCGGTGCAATACAATCATATGAATTTGAATTTTCGGTTGCTGATGACAGTCTTGCCAATGTGCTGATGAACAACAGCGGCAACTTTTACGATCTTCATTATAAAGAATACAAACACGCTTTGCCCTGGCGCGGCTATAGTCCTTTTATTGTTGATAAAATCATTAAGATGCATGCGGCGCAGCCGTGAGTTTTTTTGAACCACAAGGCATAGAGTACACAAAGGAGCACAAGGCTTGTTTTTGCCGCTTTTTATGATACTATTTTTCTTAAGTAATCATGCAGAATCATATTATAGCAATCGGCTGCACGTCATTCCGCCCCAACATTAATGTCGGGGCCTTTAACACGAGCTTGCACCTTTACGTTTTCATGAGGGCTTTGTGCGGAATCTGCTCTTATAAGTTTGAACAGGTTGCTATGCTGTGAAGATGTTTACTACATTCTAATTCATTCACATTTGTAAGATCAGATTCCGCACAAAGCCGCTTGTAAGATGCTCGAATTAAAGAAACGATGTAGCGGCATTTGCGGAATGACGAAACTCTTGTAACTTGTTTTTAAATTGAGTTACTACCCAAATTTTTACCGTCTTTTGTTTTTGCACATATTTTCTTCGCGTCTTCGCAGTTGCAATTAGCACTCGCATAAAAGCTCAATTCTTTTCAAAGCGTTGAAGAGTGCGATCTGCCTACCGGCAGGCAGGCGCAACGATGCTAAACCGGAGCGCTACAGCACGGTACATAAAACTGTATTTTGTATGTTTGGTTTTGCCCAAATTCTCACCATTCACTACTCACCTCTCACTATTAGAACGAATGGAAATACTCTGTTACCTGGCTGATGAAATAGCTGATTAAATTAACATGCGCAATGGTGTAGCCGGTAATGACTAAAAAGAAAATGCCATACACCGAACCCCATAAATGCGCTGAATGATTGATGCCCGAACCGCCGCGCCGTGCGAGGTACGACGTGATAACAAGATATAAAAAGCCAAAAATGAAAGCGGGCAAAGGAATGGGCAGAAAAATGAGGCTTAAGCTTGTCATTGGGTTTAAAAATATAAACGCAAATACAACGGCAGAAATAGCGCCCGATGCGCCCAAACTACTGTAATACGCATTGTGCCTGTGTTTGAAATAAGTGGGCAGCAAACAAGCCACCAGCGCGGTTACATACATGATGATGTACAACAGCTTTCCCCACTCGTGAAAAAGAAAGGTGAAGCCCTTTTCTACCTGGTCGCCAAACATATACAGCGCATACATATTGAAAAAGAGATGCGCCGTGTTGGCATGTATCAAACCGCAGGTAATAAAGCGATACCATTGGTTGCGCTCGGTAATGGCAGGCGGATAAAAGATGAGATCGCTTTTGATTTTTTCGTTATAAAAACCGCCGATTGAAATGAGTGTTGTGATAACGATAATAGCCAGCGTAATGGTAACGTTCATAAGGGCAAGATAAGAGAGAATTGGTTGCGATGAGGCTTGTTGTTTTTGTAAATGGTGCAGGCCTGGTAATTTTGTTCTGCCAACACTGGAATGAGAAGATTCTGTTTATCAGGCAAAACCAAACCGCCCTGATGAATGATTCCATCAGGGCGGTTTGGTCTTGTATCAATTTTTTCTCCGCAGATAAATAAATGTTCTGTATTTATTTGAATATAGAAATAAAGACGGCGCCGCCAATAGCATCAATAACCTGGGTTTTGTTCATCTGCCAGGTTTGGATTTGCCTGAATTTCATCCTGTGGTATCGGGGCAATGCGTCGTGGATCAGAGAAAGGAATGGTTAGCGTTGTTGTTGGAATAGAACCTGGGTTGTTCACCCTTACAACCGGCAGCATAAGCCGGTTTAGGTCGTACAACCTATCACCTTCAAACGCCAGTTCTTTTCTTCTTTCGGTTACAATATCAGTAATCAACTGATCGCCTGTGGAGGAATATATTTTAGCAGGATCGCGCTGCGCCATCAATGCGTTGAGATAAGTTAGCGCACCGGCTTCATCGCCCGAACGGGCAGAAGCTTCTGCCGCAATTAAATATACTTCTGCAAGCCGCATTACTTTTGGATTGTCCCTATCGCTGTTTTGTGCATTGGAATATTTATTAACCAACGTTGCCGCAATTCCGTTTTTGGTTTGCCCGGAAATAAGTACCGATGTACGAACATCGCTGCTGCTATACAAAGCAACCAATTGCGAGGAAGCATAAATATCCTGGTAACCATTTATATAAATGCCGCCCAAATCGTCATAGCCATTGTTTGAAATGACGTTGGCATCAATTTCAAGCAAGGTTTCTACGGCGTCGGTACGCGGAGCCGGATCAGCCCAGTAAGCCTTATAATTGGCAGGAGATACCAATGAGAAGGGACCATTGTTGATGACATCAGCAGCGGCGGCTTTTGCATCCTGCATTCTGTTCATGTACAGGTAAGCTTTTGCCAGCATGCCTTCAATAGCATATTTGCTTAAATAAATCGAGCTTGTATAAGCCTGCCCATTTGCAAAGCCGGCCTGAAAGTCGCTGATGATCTGGTTGTACACTTCACCCACACTGCTTCGCTTTGGCAAATCGTAAGGGTTGTAATGAAGAACAATGGGCACGCCCAACGCGCCGGTATCAGCGGTATAAGGCCGGGCATAAATGTTTACCAGTTTAAAATACAGTAAAGCCCTTAGTGCATATGCTGTGGCTTTAATGGAAGCTACATTGCCACCGGTTACATTCGCATCAATAATCTGGTTGGCACGAAGAATGGCTGTGTAAGCTCCAGGAGTTGGAGGTGGTGGATTATTTAAGATTCCGCCCCATATTTCAGAAACAACAGCATCAGTTAAGGTAACATTATATTTATATTGAGCAATATATCTACCGGAATTTTTTGATTCTAAAAATGTATTGTCTGCCTGCAGATCTCCTAAAACCGGCAAATCTCTGCCATACAAGGGTACTGCACGTAAGGCTGAATAAACGCCATTCAAAGCGGCGGTTAAATCGGATGCGCTGGTAAGGGCTACGCTGGTATTAACCGCATCAGCCGGATTTTGGGTGATAAAACTTTTTGAACACGAATTGAGCATTACTGAAAAACCCACTAAAAGAAAAAGGATATGTATGCGTTTCATAGTAGTTTTTTAAAAAGAAAAACAATTAAAGACCAATCTTGATGCCTCCCGTAACGGTTCGTGGGATATATATCTCTAAATTTCCTTCGCTGTTAATTCCTTCTTCAGG
The DNA here is from genome assembly GCA_965277535.1 of Ilyomonas sp. GTDB lineage: Bacteria > Bacteroidota > Bacteroidia > Chitinophagales > Chitinophagaceae > Ilyomonas. The sequence continues at coordinate 2,108,515 of OZ255825.1, forward strand.
ATCGAAGGGAAGATTTTTATCTTTCACAATCGTAAGCAGGTTGCTGCCTCTTACATAAACGCTTAAATTAGCAAGATGAGCCTTTTTAGCAATGCCTTTAGGAAAGCTGTAAGCAAACTGTAAGTTGCGAAGTCTTATGTAATCGCCTTTGTACAGGTTGCGGGTGCTGGAAATGTTAGAGTTCAAATTACCGCCAAATACCTGTTGAGGAACATCGGTAACATCGCCTGGTTTCTTCCAGCCATGCAAAGCACTTGACAATTGTCCGAAGTATCCTAAATAAGCACCATCGCTTTGCAGATAGTACGACCAATCGTCAATTACATAATTACCAAAGTTGTAATTGAACTGAACTTCTAACGAAAAGCCTTTGTAGGTAAAGGTGTTGGTAAAGGCACCAAAATATTTGGGTGCTGCAGAGTAGTTCAAACTTTGTTTTGCCTGTGTATAATCGCTTGTTTTGTTTTTGTGCGAAGAATCGGTGTACCACTGCGGGTTGCCATTGGAAGGATCAACACCTGCCCATTGCCGCAAATAAAATGTTTGTAAATCATGCCCTACCGTATAGTTGTAGTTACCACTTGCCACCGGGCGACCGCCATACAATTGTGTTACCCTGTTTTTATTATGAGAGAAATTAAAGCCAATGTCCCAGGTAAAGTTTTTGCTGTTGATAGGTCTGCCATTCAAGCTGATTTCAATTCCTTTGTTGGAGAGAGCCCCGATATTCTGCAATTGTGAGAGGAAGCCTGATGTGCGCGATAGCTGTATATTGGCTAACAATCCCGATGTAACGCGGCTATAATATTCAACCGTACCACCCAGCCGGTTTTTAAACAAACCAAAATCCAAACCTACATTAAAGGCTTTGTTTTTTTCCCAGGTAAGGTTAGGGTTGCCCACATTATTAGGGCGGCTTCCCGGAAGGTTGTTATAATTGGCATCATAAGTATAGGTTGCCAAAGCAGAATAATAGCCAAAACCAAGGGCATTGCCATTTTCACCATAAGAAGAACGCAGCTTTAATAAGCTAACTGTTTTTGAATCTTTCAGAAAGGCTTCTTCATTTATATTCCATGATGCACCTGCCGAATAAAAGTTGCCCCATTTGTGGTTGGCTCCAAATACTGAAGAGCCATCTCTTCTAAAGCTTCCGCTCAATACATACCTGTCTTTATAATTTCCGGTGGCACTGGCAAAATAGGAAGCTGTAGAACTTTCTATCGGCACAGCAGAGGCAATAGTTGGCGTAGAGGTAGAAGCCAGGTATTTTAATTGCAGCGTATTAGGAAAGCCCTGGCCGCCTGCCTGTAGTAAATAGTTATTTATCGCTTGCGCTTCCTGCCCCAATTGCAGATTTACATACACATCTTTTGCCTTGTTTGTATTAATGCGGTAATCCAGCAGGTTTGTCCATGTCCAGTCAAATATCCTTCTGAATGAGGAAAGAGCATTACCACCCAAAGCAAAGCCATCACCATAAAAAGGATTGCGGTATTGATCTTCCTGAACGGTTAATAATTCGCCGGAATAGCGGCTGGTGAATTTCAGGTTGTCAAGAATCCGGAATTCGCCACTTGTATAACCTCTGAAAGTGGTGGTTTTGGCTGTATTCTGATCCAATGAAGCTATGGCTACCGGATTAAAAACGCCGCTCCCATTCGTAAATTCAGTGCTATCTCCGTATCTGGGCGTGCCATTGGCGTTGTAGGGTGAGTTCCAGGGAAGCAGAAAGTACGATGCCAATACCGGGTTAGCAAACGCGCCGCCATTGGTTGGAGTGCTTTGTATGCTGTTGCTTCCGTTAATGCCTGCCGTAAAAGTAATTCTGTCTGTTGCTTTGTGAGTGATGGACAGGCTGCCGTTGTATCTTTTGTAATACGTGGCTATGGTAGTGCCATCTTGCTTGAAGTATCCGCCCGAAGCATAGAACTGCGTTTTTTCACTGCCACCACTTAAACTCACATTGTATTGTTGCTGGCTGCCCTGCCTGGTTACAACATCCAGCCAATTGTTATTTACATTTTCTTTAAAACCAAATCCCAATTGATTCGTGGGATCATTAATCAGCGAATCTGCTCCCACTGTGTTTGTAGCCAGCCCGCCATTCACAAGTGCTTCTTCTAATACCGTTTTGGTTTCAGCCGTCGTCATGGGCCGGTTATTCTTTGGCTTATAAGCCAGGTCTATTCCACCAGCTTCGCCCGAGGCTGATAATACGGTTTTGCCTGCCTTTCCTTTTTTTGTGGTTACAATGATAACACCATTGGCTGCTCTTGATCCATATACCGATGTGGCAGCCGCATCTTTCAATACAGAAATGCTTTCAATATCATCTGGGTTCAGCGAGCTAAGCACGTTGGCAGTTGTTGTATTGGAAGTAATATCGCCGGTGGTGGCAATTACACCATCTATTACCCATAAAGGATTGGCACTGGCATTAATAGAACCGATACCTCGAATACGGATGTCTGTAGCTGAACCCGGCGCACCGGACGCGGAAGTTGATAGTAACCCCGGCACAGCCCCTTGCAACGCTTTATCAACTGAACTGAAAGGTTTGTTTTCTAAATAAGAAGAACTTACGGTAGCCACCGATCCGGTTACATTGGTTTTTCGCTGATTGCCGTATGCCACTACAACCACTTCGTTCAGAGAACCAGTGGTAGGTTGTAACTTAATGGTGGGATTGGTATTGCTGGTAATGTTCACTTCAGCGGTAGCATAGTTTACCGAAGTAAGCACAAGGGTGGTGGCAGATGTAGAAACAGGTAACGTAAAATCTCCGTTTTCATTGGTGGTGGTGCCTTTTGTGGTTCCTTTTATTACAACCGATACATTGCCAACAGGGTTGTTTCTTTCATCCAATACTTTTCCGGTAATTACTCTCGATTGTGCACTCAATTGGCACAAAAAGAAAAGCCATGCTGATAGCAGCAGTAAAACTTTTTTCATAGGTGTTATTTAATCAATAATAAATAAAGATGTAGATAAACTGATGATAACGCTGTTCATAAATAAGGACTGAAAAAACTGGCTGGCTGCTGCATTTTTAGAAATATATTATTCAATTCAATATCAGAGCAGGTGAAGATGGCGCAGGTATGTACAAGGTTGAAGAAGGCAAAGTGAAAAAATGAATTTAGAAGAAGGCTCGATAATTTATCGCTCAATTATTGACATCAAGGCTTAGAATATTGCACGTTCTTACATCCAATCTAATACACGAACAATGAGAGAAAGGATTTAGAAAATTTATAAAACAAATAAGTCGCTAATGAATAGCGACTTATTTAAAATTCATGTGGTGTGAGCCGGGATCGAACCGGCGACACAAGGATTTTCAGTCCTTTGCTCTACCGACTGAGCTACCGCACCATCCGTAAAGGGCTGCAAATATAACACGATAATTAAAAAGGCAAAATGTAAAATGGAAAACTTTTGTTTTTGCCCAAATTTTTAAAACTCGCAGTTCTTCGGTGTACGGGCAAACGGTATTACGTCGCGTATATTAGTCATGCCGGTTACAAACTGCATCATGCGTTCAAAGCCCAAACCAAAGCCTGCATGAGGTGCAGTTCCAAAGCGACGTGTATCCAAATACCAGTTTAATTCTTCCGCAGGCATATGCATCTTCTCCATGCGACTGATTAATTTATCCAACCTTTCTTCCCGCTGGCTGCCACCTACAATTTCACCAATGCCTGGTGCTAAAATGTCCATCGCAGCTACGGTTTTGCCATCATCGTTCATGCGCATGTAAAACGCTTTGATGCCTTCAGGATAGTTAGTAACAATTACCGGCTTTTTAAAATGTTTTTCTACAAGATAACGCTCATGCTCGCTCTGCATGTCAATGCCCCAGCTTACATCGTATTTAAACTTCTTCTTTTTGTAATGAGAAGATTGCAATAAAATATCAATGGCTTCTGTGTAGGTAATGCGCTCAAATTGGTTATCTACCACAAAGCGAAGCTTTTCCAGCAAACCCATTTCAGCGCGTTCGGCTTGCGGTTTTGCCTTCTCTTCTTCTGCCAATCGCCCATCTAAATACTGCAAGTCAGCTTCGTTGTTTTGCAACACATAACTGATGATGTATTTAATAAACTCTTCCGCCAGGTTCATGTTGTCTTCCAAATCGTAAAAAGCCATTTCGGGTTCTATCATCCAGAACTCTGCAAGATGCCGCGTGGTATTGCTGTTTTCTGCACGAAACGTAGGTCCGAATGTATAAATATCGCCCAATGCTAAAGCACCCAATTCGCCTTCCAGCTGACCGCTAACGGTTAGGTTTGTTTTCTTTCCAAAAAAGTCTTCTCCAAAATCAATTTCACCATTTTCGTTTACAGGTGCGCTGTTTAAGGGAAGGGTTGTAACGCGAAATGTTTCGCCCGCACCTTCCGCATCCGATGCGGTGATGATGGGTGTATGCAAATAAAAAAAGCCTTTGCTGTTGAAGAACTGATGCACCGCAAAGGCAAGCGAATGCCGTACCCGAAACACCGAACCAAACGTGTTGGTACGAAAGCGCAGGTAAGCAATTTCCCGTAAAAACTCAAGGCTGTGCTTCTTGGGTTGCAATGGATATTTTTCAGGGTCGCAGTCACCCAATATTTCAACAGAAGAAGCCCTGATTTCAACAGTTTGCCCTTTGCCAATGCTCTCTACCAGTTCGCCATTTACTTTCAGCGAAGCGCCGGTGGTTATGCGTTTCAGTGTTGCTTCGTCAAGCATTCCTAAAGCAGCCACCACTTGTATGTTTTGATGCGTGCTGCCATCGTTCAACGCAATAAACTGGTTGTTGCGAAACGTGCGCACCCAGCCCATTACAATCACCTCTTTTCCTACTTCGTTCGTGGCTAACAGCTCTTTTATTTTTGTTCGGTTGTTGAACATCGCTTTCAAAATTTTTGCAAATATCAAGTATTCAATTTTATATCGTTAATAGTAAAACGAGCGTCCTAATTTCTGCACATACTCATCAATAAAGGTTGGCATCTCTTTTCTTTTGTATTGAATGATGTAACGTGGATGCGGCAACTGAGTTATTTTCTCAAAAAAATGATGTTCGTTGTTAATGTCAGAAAAATATTCCGCATTCTTTTTACCCAAACAAAAGCACTCATCAGTGCGCAAGCCAAGGTCGATTTGTTTTTGCATCATTTTTATAATAAAAGGTTTTGCAGCGGCATACAAAGCTTTGTCATCGTAATAATTGTAATTAATCCACTTGTTATTTTGTTGATGAACAACAAAGCCCAGCGGACAAACGGAGTTGATATAAAACTGTTGGTAAAAAGCATCAGCGCCGCCCATTGCGCTAATCATGGCATAAACAAATTCGGACGACGGCTCATGCGAAGTGTTTTCTTTTGTATCAATACCGCAAACATCGCGCAGCCGCTTAAAATCGGTAAAAGGAATGCCGGTTAAACCGCCGCCAAACCTGCCGGGATTGATTCCAAAAATTGCCCAACGTTTGTTTTCGTCATTATAATATTTTTGGTAAAACGCATCGCTGAAAGCTTGTATTTGCGGGCTTTTGAAGGGATTGAGCACATCAATATGCGGTGGAAGCTTTGCGGTAAAATGTAAAGCACGATTAAAGTGTTTCATCCGGTTGGCAAACATGAGCGATGTATTTTTCGATAAAATCAATTTAACTTCACATCAAATATAACGGCTATGAAATACTGTGTTGTGTTTATCCTGCTTGCAGGGTTTGTTTTTGCCGCAAAAGCGCAATCGCTACAACCCAACAATCGCTACCAACAAAAGCGATGGTTGGATAGCTTGCGCGTCAATCACAAACAGCCAACGGTTACAATTATTCCCGTTCCTCAGCTTGTTTATAATACGCCCATAGCTTCGTTGCCAGATGAAGGAAAAAGATAGGAATGAGTGGAGAAGATACTATCTATCAAATGAAAACAGATAACATGCTTTTGTTGAAGCCAAACAGAAATTCAACTTATGTTCCTAACGCAACAGATGGAAAAGTGTTTATGGTGCCGCCGGCAAAAAAGCCATAGGCTTTATTCGTTTATCAACTCAACATCTTCATATATCTGATAGCGGAATAGAAAATGATATGGTTTTTATTTGTAACGAATCGTTTACATCGGTGTATTCTTTCCCTTCCCAAAACTGATTGTCGTTGATAGAGAACACTTCAAAGTTTATTGTTTGAGAATCTACCAGAATGTATTCTTTCAAAGAAGGGATATCGCGATAGAATTTAAACTTGGTGCCACGGTCGTAATTCTTTGTTGAAGGTGATAAGATTTCAATGACAACCGCAGGATTCATTACGGCGAGGGCTTGGCGAAGAACTGGTATTTGAAATCTGTCCGCCCGAACTAAAGTTAAATTAATAATTAAATGCTGATGCTTTTTTTACCGGCTAAATTTTATTCCTTCCGCCTAAACTGAAGCAAAATAGCAAAACAAAGTTGATTTAAAAATTCGTCATCCAGTTTTTTGACAAACCAATGTGCATGTTGCACAACTCACAGAGTGTGAATAAAGATAGTTGAAAAAGGCATGAGGATGAAGTAACTTGTTGTATGCAAGGCAAGAAAGAATACTCTGAACAACTCTTTACTTCTTTTCAGTTGTCACAGCGCGTACCGGAAGATAACTTCTACCGCAGGTTAAAAGAAGTGCTTGATCTTCACTGGCTATATGCCGCCACAAAAATGTACTACGGCTTGGAAGGACAGCAAAGCATTGATCCGGTTGTCTTTTTCAAGCTGATTCTCATTGGTTACCTGGAGAACCTGATGAGCGACCGCAGGATCATCACTACCGTCAGCCTGCGCCTCGATATGCTTTTCTTTATCGGCTATGATATTGATGAACCCTTGCCCTGGCACTCTACATTGAGCAGAACAAGACAATTGTATGGTGAGTCATTGTTCAAAGACTTGTTCAGGCAGGTTTTGAAGCAGTGTATTGACAAAGGCATGGTGGCTGGAAGAAGACAAGCTATGGACAGCGTGGCTGTGAAAGCGAACGCAAGCATGAGTAAACTGGCAGAAAAAGAAGTGCTCGATGATGCATTTGATTATTCCGATGAACTCGAGAGTAACAATGATGACAAACAAAGCACAACGGTATCCTCTGCCAGAAAGAAATCAGTAGAACTGCATCACGGGTGGAAAGCCAACGCCTATAAGGACATGCCCAAAGGCGACAAGGAATCTAATGGGAACGCAAAGTTTGTGAGCAATCATACTCATTACAGCCAAACTGACCCCGATGCAAGAATATCAGTAAAGCCAGGCAAGCCAAGACAATTAAATTATCACGCACAGGTAGCCGTAGATACGGCCCATCATGTCATTACCCAAATTGAAAGCCATCATGCCAGTAAAAAAGACAGCCAGTGTTTATCATCTTTGGTAAAGAACACCATCAATAACTTACGACAGAACGATCTTGTCATAGAAGAAGTACTCTGTGATGCCGGTTACAGCAGCGGTGAAGCCCTGAAGGCACTGGAAGATCATAACATAAAAGGCTACATCCCAAACTTTGGTCAGTACAAAGCGGCAAGAGAAGGCTTTACTTATGATAAAGAAAACGATTGCTACACTTGTTCAAGAGGCGTTCACCTGCCGTTCAAGAAGATACAAACCACTTCTTTGGGCTACCAGATGAAAGTATACCGCTCAAGCAGTAAAGACTGCGGCCATTGCCCTTTAAGAAGCAAATGTATTGGCAAGAGTGATTTTAAAAAGATTGATGATAGTGTTGACAAGCCTTACTATGACCGGATGCATGAGAGACTACAAACCAACAAAGCAAAGCGGATGAAGAAGCTAAGAAGCAGTACGGTTGAACCGGTGCTGGGCACGCTGGTTAATTTCCTGGGCATGCGAAGGGTTAATACAAGAGGTGTGGAAGGGGCAAACAAGTGTATGCTGATGGCAGCGGTGGCTTATAACCTTAAAAAGCTGATGAAGTTTGCAACCAAAAAAGTGCAGGCTGATGTAAAAGCATTGCAGAAAAGCCTGGAAAACACTTTTTCAGACTTCATTCATCACCTGATGTCCGTTACAGGATCATGGGCTCATTGAAAGATCAAAACCAGTAAATGTCTGTAAACCCCTGATTTGTTTTTGATAACCAAAGAAAACGGAAATGGATTATTTTTTATCCGAGTTGTGCATCAGCCACCAATGTTGCCTGCTGGTTTTCTCTTGGTGTCAACTTCTTGTTCCTTTTATAAGTATCACAGATTTTATTGATTGTTCTTTCAAATATAAAAAGTGTTTGCGTTCTTCGTCTTGCATAAAATTCTCAAAGTCATTTTCTGTTGCAAATTCTACTAAATGAATTTCGTAAGGCTTTTCAATATGTGTTTCAACAAATGATCTTTCGTTAGGTCTTATTCTCAATAAAAGTTGTCCATTATATTTCAAAATTATTGGAATTGCAATGTCTTCAAACTGATGAAATATACTTTCTTGCCCTTCTTTTATGTAAATTAGTTGAGTTATAAAAACCATACTTGTCATTTATAAAGTTTGTCTTTAAATCTTACAGTCCATTTGTTATTGGTCATTTTAAAGTTTGTAGGTTGTCAAATAAGCTTGCAGGCAACATTCCAATCATCGTTGTTACGGGTTTCTATCTTGCAACAAACAATCATCAAATCAGGATACGTAAACACGCCCAATTTTTCAATATATAACCTTTGATCGCTGTTGAAAGGTTTGCAGGGCTTGCGTTTTAGATGAGGTAACATACTATAACTACCTAACAAATACATTGAAATAGTTATGTGCGGTATTTTTACACCCGACCTGGCAAACACTTCACCATCCTAATATTCGTGCTTTTCCAAAGCAACTTCTTCCATTGTCAAATATTCGTCTTCAGAAATGTATCTCTTCTGATAAGAAGCCGCAGGCTCTTTTACTTCTTTCTCCATTGATTAAAAATAAAAGTTTGGAAAGAGAAATGATGGAAGGATTTTTATAAGAAAACAGACTTTTGGTTTTGCTATAAAAGCTCATAGCTCGCAGCTAACAGCTTGCAATTAAACTTCTTCTTCCGCACCTTTTATATATCGCTTGATTATACCACGACCGCTTTCGCGAATGAAGGTTACAATTTCATCGCGCTCGTCAGTGGCAGGCAGTTCTTCTTCAATGTATTCAAGCGCCTGCGTGATGTTCATGCCTTTGTTGTAAATGATGCGGTATAAATCGAGAATGTGATTGATTCGCTCAATGGAAAAACCTCTTCTTTTTAATCCCACACTATTTACTCCACCGTAACTCAACGGTGTGCGAACAGCTTTAATATAAGGCGGAACATCCTTGGTTACATGACTGCCGCCGGCAATAAAAGAATGCTGCCCGATGTGTGCAAATTGCTGTACAGCGCAAACACCAGCTAATATTGCCCAATCACCCATTACCACATGTCCTGCCATTTGCGAACTGTTGCTCATAATACAGTTGTTACCAACTATACAATCGTGGCCAATATGGCAATATGCCATAATCAAACAATTGCTTCCTACTTTGGTTTTGCCTCTGTCAACCGTACCCCGGTTGATGGTTACAAACTCACGAACGGTTGTGTTATCGCCAATTTCAATAATGGTTTTTTCTCCGGCAAATTTTAAATCCTGCGGAATGGCAGCCAGCACGGCGCCCGGAAAAATGCGGCAGTTTTTACCAATGCGGGCGCCTTCCATGATAGTTACGTTGCTGCCTATCCAGGTGCCTTCGCCTATTTCAACATCTTCGTGAATAACGGTAAACGGGTCAATCTTTACATTGCGGGCAAGCTTTGCATTCGGATGGATGTACGTGTGCGGATGAATCATTTACAAAAAATAAAGCGGCTGATAAGCAGCCGCGCAAAAATAAAAGGAATCATTGAATAACCTTGTCACGATGGTCTTTTAACAATCTGTGCTATCATGTCGGCTTCAGTGGCAACTTTGCCATTTACATACACGGTGCCGTGCATATCGCACAAGCCACGGCGGATGGGTGTATTAAATTCCATCTTTAAAATCATGGTATCACCAGGGCGCACCATTTGCTTAAACCGGCAGTTATCTATCTTCACAAAGTAAGTATCGTATTTTCCTTCGGGGCTGGTATTAATCGCTAAAATACCACCCGTTTGCGCCAGCGCTTCCAACTGAAGAACGCCCGGTACAATTGGGTTAGAGGGAAAATGACCTTGGAAAAACCATTCGTTAATAGTGATGTGCTTAACACCAACAATGCGTGTATCAGTAAGTTCAATTACTTTATCAACCAACAAAAAAGGATAGCGGTGCGGCAGTGTTTTTTCAATGTGCTCGTAGTCGAAAACCGGCGGCTGCATTGGGTTGTAAATGGGCACATCTTTTACATGCTTGTTCTTTTTAATGTACTGTTTTATTTTTTTGGCAAAAGCAACATTGGTGCTGTGCCCCGGGCGATTGGCAATTACACGACCTTTGATGGGATAACCTATCAGCGCCAAATCGCCAACCACATCCAACAACTTATGGCGTGCAGGCTCGTTAGGGAAACGCAGTTCCAGGTTGTTTAAATAGCCTTCGCTTTTAACTTCCATTTTATCCCTGCCAAATGCTTTGGCAAGACGACTCATGGCATCGGGCGTAACAGGTTTGTCAACAATAACAATCGCGTTGTTTATATCGCCGCCTTTTATTAAATCGTTTGCCAGCAACATTTCTAATTCATGTAAGAAACTAAAGGTGCGGCAGGGAGCAATTTCAGTTTTAAAATCGCTCATGTTTTTTAACTGCGCATATTGTGTTCCCAGCACCGGGCTATTAAAATCAATCAGTGTTGTTATCTGGTATTCCACTGCTGGCATCAGCACCATTTCCACGCGCTTTTGTTCATCGTAATGGTTGATGTTTTCATCAATGCTGTACCACACTTTGGTAGCTTCCTGTTCGGCAACACCAGCTTCTTCTATCAGTTCAACAAAGGGCTGGCTGCTGCCATCCATGATGGGCACTTCAGGTGCATTCAATTCAATCAAAACATTATCTACACCCATGCCTACGAGGGCAGCCATCAAATGTTCAATGGTGCCTACTTTGGCATCATCAACCTGCAACGTTGTACCACGACTGGTATCGCTAACCAAATCGCAATCGGCTTTAATAATGGGCTGATTGGGCAAGTCAATCCGTTTAAACTGAATGCCAAAGCCAGGGCTTGCAGAACTTAACGTCATATCAACTAAAATGCCGGTGTGCAATCCTTTACCGCTGATGCTGATTTGGTTTTGAAGCGTATGTTGCTTATCGGGATTGAAGCTTGTGCTCATTATAATTGGTGCATTTATAAAAGCCGGATTTGTTGCAAAACCAAAGGCTTTTTTCTTGAATAAATGGCAGCAAATGTAAGGCTTTGCGCATATTATGTGAGTGGTTGCCCGTACGCAGGTATTGAATGTACGCTCTCTCAAACCGTTCCGTAAGGAACGTTAGGTGGGTAGCATTGATAGACAGCCGTTAACCATTCGTTCCGTCAGGAACGATACTCATCAGCATTCGATCAGCTAAGAGTACCATTCCGATGGAACGGAAGGCGCCTTTGTTTTTACACGATTTTCTACCCACCTATCGTTCCTGATGGAACGAATTTCACCTATGCACATCCATTAACGATTCAATGTAGAGAGGTGCACATTTACGGCTGAATCAACCGAAAACAATTCTGAATAATTTTCGCTTCAAATGTGTCGCTGGTGGGCATAGGATCGCCATCAATATGAAACGGTGCATGTTTTAAGTTTTTAACTTTTATACAAGGCGTTTGAAAATATAGCACATTGCTTTTCGATAAATCGTCTACAATTTTTTGCAATTTGTTATTGCCGCGTATTTGCTTGAGAACAGCAAACGGCAAACGTGCTTTGTGCATTTTTTGAACAATCACTACATCCAGCAAACCATCGGTAAGACTTGCCTGTGGTGCAATAGTTACGTTGTTTCCAAACTGGTTGCTGTTGGCAATAGAAATAAAATAAGCTTCTGTAAAAAAAGAAAATTCATCGGTTGTTACTTCAAACTGATAAGGATGCGCTTTGAAATAATTGATTAAACTTTGTTGTGTGTAAGAAAGCAAACCACGCGTTGCTTTTTCGGCAAAATCGTGCGCCACTTTTGCATCGAAACCAATGCCGCTTAACATGCACGAGAAGTGATTGTTAATGGTAAACGAATCTACTTTTTGTGCTGTGCCGCTAAACAGCAAACCCAATGCCTGCAAGGGTTTGGTTGGAATTTTAGCGGCTCGTGCCAAACCATTTCCACTGCCCAGAGGGATAATGCCAAAACACAAATGCTCAATATCGCGAAGTGCATTAACTACCTGTCGCACGGTGCCATCGCCGCCAATAATAACAACATCGGTAAAGTTGTCTTCAATAATTTTTTCTTTTATTAAAAAATAATTGCCATCGGCTGTGGTTTCTTCTATTTCATAGTCAATTCCTTTGCTTTCGGTGATTGATTTTACAGAAAATAAAAACGGACTTTTTTTTATCGTACCTGACAAAGGGTTTACGAGGTACATCATTTTTCGCTTCCTCACACAATCGTATTTAGTGATGTTGTTATTAATAAAAACAATGCCATTGGTTTCATCAATCGTTAACCAAAACCAATAAAAAATGGGCAAAAACAAACGCTATTGCATATTCTCTTCTTTCCGGTTGTTTGCGATGGCTGTGCTTTTTATTTTAGAAAGAAGAATGGCGCCACTGATGCAAACCACAATCACAAGTAACGAAATATAAATGGAGATGTGAACATACCATTCAAGCAACATTTTTGCGCCAATAAAAACCAGCACCAACGCAATGCCTTGCTGCAAATATTGAAACTGATTGGCAGCGCCACGCAACAAAAAGAACAAGCTGCGCAAACCCAGGACCGCAAAAATATTGCTTGAATAAATGACCATAATATCGTCGGCCGAAAACGGCACTTTAGGATTTTCGCGAACCAGCGATACAACGGTTGGAATGCTATCCAATGCAAACAAAACATCGGTGCCTGCTAACATGCAAACCACCAGCGATAAGGTAGTAAAATAAATTTTGCCCCTTTTTTTAAGAATGTACTTTCCTTCGGGGTTTTCGTTGCTCATTCGGAAAACACGGTTCATCAATTTGTAAATGGATGATTCCTGCGGCTTGTATTGTTCATCTTGTTTTTGAAAAAATAATCTGGCTCCGGTATATAACAAAAACAGCCCAAAAATATAAAGCACCCACTGAAAGCGGTTTACAATTTCGATGCCTGCTGCTATGAAGAGAACGCGCAATACAATTGCCAGCAGCACTCCAATAAGCAAGGCTCTGCCTACATCGTTTTCGTTAATTTTTAAGTAAGAAAAAATAAGGATAAAAACAAACACATTATCTATGCTAAGGCTCCATTCCATCAGGTAAGCACTAATGTATTTGGTAGCTACATGCGCATCTTTTTCAATCCAGATAAATGCCCAAAATGCCAGCGACAAGCCCACCCACAGCACCGTTTGCAGCAATGCTTTTTTAAGAGTAATGACCGAATGCTTTTTACTGATAACATCCAAATCAATTACCAAAGCCACCAACAATGCAATACCAAAAACAAGATAGATAACAGTGGTGGTGTTCATGAACAAGTGAGTGGTGAGTGGTGAAAGGTGAGTAGTGAGTTATCAATGTGATTTTACTTCACTCACCATTCACAACTCACAATTAAAAATAGCTATGCGCTTACCCTTTCAGCTAACAATTGCTGAACTAATTTTTCTAATTCGGCAACGCGCTTCTCCATTTCGGGCAGGTTGCGGCTCAATGCCTGGCTGCGAAGTGCAGAAGTATAATCAAAAGCCGGAGAGCCGGTAACCGCAACGTTGGGTGTTTTGATAGATTTGCTTACGCCGCTTTGCGCATTTATTTTAGTGCCATCGGCAATGTGCAGATGACCTACAATACCTGCCTGACCGCCAACCATTACATTGTTGCCAATTTTAGTGCTGCCACTTACGCCGGCTTGCGCAGCAATTACTGTATTGGAGCCGATTTCAACATTGTGAGCAATTTGTATCAGGTTGTCCAGTTTTGCGCCTTTGCGGATAATGGTTGAGCCAATGGTAGCTCTGTCAATAGTAGAATTGGAGCCGATTTCAACATAATCTTCAATCACTACATTTCCAATCTGAGGTATCTTTTTATAGGTGCCATCAGTATGTGGTGCAAAACCAAATCCATCACCACCAATTACAGCACCGGCATGTATAGTAACATTCTTTCCAATCACACAATCATTATACACTTTTACGCCGGGATATAAAATCGTGTTCTCATTTATACTGACATTATTTCCTAAGTACACACCAGGAAACAATTTTACATTATCTCCAATTTGTGCATTGGCGCCAATGTAAGTGAAGGCGCCTACAAACACACCATCGCCCAGCTTTGCGGTTTCGGAAAGATAAGAAGGCTGTTGAATTCCGGTAAGCTGTTGCGTCATTATCTCTTGGTATTTGCGCAGCAAAAGTGCAAATGCCGAATACGCATCGGGCACACGAATTAATGTTGCAGTAACCGCTTCTTTTAATTCCTGATTTTTATTAATGATGATAACAGAAGCCTCTGTGGTGTATAAAAATTCTTCGTATTTGGGGTTGGCAAGAAAAGAAAGCTGGCCCTTTTTGGCTTCTTCAATTTTACCGAATGAGGTAACGGTAACCGAAGCCTCACCTTCCAGTTCGCCATCAACCATTATGGCTATTTGTGCTGCGCTAAACTGCATAAGATATATATAAAAATGTGCTTTTTGCCAACAACCGTTATCGTAATTGACAAATGTAGAATTTTTTTACAGGCAGAGATAAAGTTTGATTGATGAGCGGATCGTCAACCTCTGAAATGTCTTTTACCTTGCCATTTTTAAATAAGATGTTTACGTTTTCATTGGTTAACTTGTAAGCTGTGTTTTCGGCAACGCCGGTAAATGCAAGATATGCGGCTTCTCCCTCGCTGATTTGTAAACGAGCTGCAATGGCTTTGCGTATTTTTTGTAATGTAGATTCGGCAACCGGCTCATTTTGCAATGTGCATTTTAATAAGTTCCGGTTTAACAATCCATTGCTCAAAACCGATAGCACTACATCCTTATGGTGGCTCCATTGCTTCACCGCAAATAGAACATCGGCATCATCAATGCTGCAAAACGCATTGATAAATTCTATTTTTGAAAGTTTTTTTTCTGCCAAAAACAAATCTACCGGCGATCCGGTTTGCAAATGTTTATCATTGGTTTTGTAAATTTCTTTTACCCGTTCAATTATTTTTACCAGCATCATTTCGGTTGCCAGCACCGCGCGATGCAGATATACCTGCCAGTACATTTGTCTGCGCGCCACCAAAAATTTTTCAGTGCTGTAAATTGCTTTCTCTTCAATCATCAGTTCACCATTGTGCACGGCAAGCATTTTTAAAATGCGGTCGTAACCAATTACGCCTTCGCTGACGCCGGTGTAAAAGCTATCGCGTGTGAGGTAATCCATACGGTCAACATCCACTTGCCCGCTGATTAAACTATGCAAAAAATATTTTGGATAAACGTTGGTAAAAATATCAATGGCAAGCGATAATCTTCCCTCCAAGTCTTCATTCATTCGATGCATGATCTGCAATCCGATTTCTTCGTGGTTGGCTTTTGGAACTAATAAATTTTCGAGCGCATGAGAATAAGGACCATGGCCAATATCGTGCAACAGAATAGCGGCTTTTACAGCCTCACTTTCCTCCTCCGAAATGTCGACTCCTTTATGGCACAATTCACTTACTGCCTGGCACATCAGATGATAAGCGCCCAGCGAATGATGAAATCTTGTGTGAACCGCACCAGGGTAAACAAACGAAGCCAACGCCATTTGGTGAATGCGCCGCAACCGCTGATACCAGGGATGAGAAATAATGTCGAAAACAAGCGGCGAATCAAGGGTGATGAAGCCATACACCGGATCGTTGATAATTTTTCGCTGCTCTATTTTCATTGTAAAAGAAAAAATCCTGTAAATCAAAAGTAGTGCTTGAAAGATTGAGTTAGAGTAAATAAAAGGGGCAAAAACAAATTCTAACATTTTTAGATGTTGATTTTGCCCGGCATTCATCACAATCATATTTAAAATGTTCCGTTAGGAACAGTAGGTGGGTAGAAAGAAGAGGAGTGTGTCAAAACATTCGTTCCTACGGAACGATACTTCACAACTCACACAGAGTACCGTTCCAATGGAACAGACTCCTCTTTCATTTTGCACAATTTTCTACCTGCCTACTGTTCCTAACGGAACATTTCATAAAAACCCGACTACCGTTCATCAGCATATTTTCCCATTCAACATTTTCGCGCATTTTTGTTTTCGCGCTAAATATATAATAATCAAATTGTTATCTTATAAAATAATACCTTTTACACTAAACTACCATAAAAAAGATAGTACTGTGTGTTGCATAGTACTAATTAGTTTCTATTTTTGTGTTGTCAATGTATGAAAGTTGACACAAAACGATTCTTCAAAATCATTTTATAAAATCACTCGTATGGACATTCAAAACACACAAAGCCAAATGCGCAAAGGCGTGCTTGAGTTTTGCATTTTGTCTATCATAAAGCAGGGCGAAGTTTATCCCAGCGATATTGTAGAAAGAATGAAAGCTGCTAAACTGCACATTTTGGAAGGCACGCTGTACCCTTTGTTAACACGACTAAAGAATGCCGGCTATCTCACTTATCGCTGGGTAGAAAGCATTAGTGGACCGCCACGCAAATATTTTGTAATGACCGACGCAGGGCTTTCTTTTTATGCCGAATTAGAGCGTACCTGGACAGAACTTGCCGACGCGGTTCACACCTTAACACAAACCACCAACATTACCAACAATAACCAATCAAACAATCAAGCATCATGAAAAAGGTAATCAACATAAACTTTCAGGGCAGAGTAATACCGATAGAAGAAACTGCCTACGAAATATTAAAGCAATATGTAGATAGCCTGCGCCGCTATTTTATAAATGAAGAAGGCAGGGAAGAAATTATTAACGACATAGAAAGTCGCATTGCTGAACTGTTTGGCGAAACGCTGAAAAAAGGTGGCACCTGCATTACCGATGAGGACGTCAAGGCTGTAATCAGCAGCATTGGCAGACCTGAAGATTTTGATAGCGACGAAGAAAAAGTAAAAAGCCGCGTGTATGAAGAAAGTGGCAATAACAAAAACTATACGTACACAAAAGCCGAGCGCTTTTACCGCAGCGAAAACGATAAAATAGTTGCCGGTGTTTGTGGTGGCTTGGCAGCTTATTTTGGTATTGACCCAATCATTGTACGCATTCTGTTTGTGGTGTTTTCGTTCGGGTTTGGTTTTGGCTTTATTGCTTACATTGTTTTGTGGATAGCCGTTCCCAGCACAGCATCAACGGTAATTGGCTCTGCCCGCAAACGTTTGCTGCGCGACCCTGAAGACAAACTGATTGGCGGCGTTTGCAAAGGCTTGTCTTACTATTTTGGCGTAAACGTTTGGATTCCGCGCATTTTGTTTTTGATTCCTTTCTTTTCTTTCTTTTTTAGATGGGCGCATTGGGGAATATTGAATTACCCTAACTTTTTATCGGTTTCCTTTAGCCCTGGTGCAACGCTTATCTACATCATTCTTTGGATAGTGCTGCCCGAAGCTAAATCGACAAGTGACAGGCTGGAAATGAAAGGCGAGAAAGTTGACATAAATTCAATCAAAAACAACATTACCAACGAAATGAAAGGTGTGGGCGAGCGAGTAACGAAGTTTGGTCAGGAAGCGGCCGATTTTGCAAAACAAACCGGCCAGCAATTCAGCACGAAAAGCAAGCAATTTAGCGGTGAAGTTGCCCAAACGGCTCGTAAAAGCGGTCGTGGTTTAGGCAATGTGCTTGCCCTGCTGATAAAGATTTTTGTTTACTTTATTGTAGGCTGTGTTTTATTCGCCGTGGTTTGCGGGCTGTTTGCTTTTGGTGTGGTAATGATTGGTTTGCTGCCACTTAAAAACTACATCTTGAACGGGGGCTGGGAAACTGTTTTTGCCTGGGGAACGCTGCTGTTGGTTTGGATACCAGTCATCGCCATCATTACAGGTGTTATCCGCAGGCTGGCAAAAGTGAAGGGCAACAGCGGCATTTTGCGTGCTTCCTTTTGGTCGTTGTGGTTGCTGGGGCTTGCTTGCGGCATCGGGCTGTTGGTTTCACTCGCCACCGATTTTAAATACCACAGCACAGTAAACGAGCAAAACATCTCTCTTTCTGATGCAAAAACAAACAAGTTAGAACTTCATGCCGACCGTTTGGGATCTTATTACCGCCGTTACGACTGGCTGCAAATGGAGCCCTTTGCTAACATTGACGAAGACACGGCTTATGTAAACAATCTGCACGTAAGAATTATAAAAGCCGATGCTGACAGCTTTGAAGTAAAGCTTTTGAAAATGAGCGACGGCGCCAGCCGCGAGCAGGCAAATGAATTAAGCAACGAAATAAATTATAATATCACACAAAAAGATTCGGTGCTTACACTTTCAAAAGGGATAGCCATTACTGAAAACCGCAAATTCAGAAACCAGCGCGTGTATGTTACAGTGGCTGTGCCGTTGGGTAAGAGAATTTTGATTGATGGCAGTGTTGCCAACTGGTACGGAAACGTTCATATCGGTTTCAGAAGCGATGACTGGAACAATTACGGTTGGAGAAATGACAATGATGGTTATGATTGGGATCATGATGTTGAATACATTATGACGAAAGATGGATTGAAAAGAGCCGACGGCAAAGTGAAAAATGATGATAACAATAACGATGACAACTCCGATGATGACATCAATCAAAAATTAGAAGAAAACAAACGCAACCGTGAAGAACTGGAACGGCAGAGAAATGAAATGCAGCAAAAAATGCAGCAGATAGACAGCGAATTAAAACGGCCTGTTGATACTGTTCCTTCAACCCCAAAAAACGGGCAAAAACAAACCCTGAAAACCGCTGCGGTTATGCAAACACACGCAAGCATTTCAACCATACTCTTGTCAAAGCTGGCAATATAAACGAGGTTTATTGTTGGTAAAAGAACTCTGTTTTCTTTATGAAAGCAGGGTTCTTTGTTTTTGCACGAATATTTTATTTACGAAAGAACAGAAGCAGCCGATAACATTTCGGCACGATGTCGTTCAGGATAGAGAAGTTCTGATACAAAATCGGCATGTGATTGAAGCTGTGTTGTTTTTCCTCTAAATTGGCTTTCAACAAAATGGGCTACGTGTTGTTGCACATTTAAGAAAGCGGTAGCGGTTGGTATGTGTAACTCACGCGAAGGAATACTGCTGTTCACTTCTTCTAAATTAGCATCCCACAAACCGGAAAGATGCCACGGTGTAAGATGATCCCAATCGGGCCGGTCAATCACCGGGTACCAGCAAACGCCCCACAAAGGAATGTGTTGCTGCAAAGCAAGCTCACACTCTCTGCCGATATAGCGGATCCATTTAAAACGGTCTTCTCTCGGATGGCTTGTTTCAGATAAAACAATCGGTTTTTGATAACGCACATAGGCCTGTTGCAGCAATTGATGCAAAGGTTTCCAGCGCGAATCGGGAAATTCATTCAGCCAGGGAAGAAAAGTTACTGTATTTGCTACCCATTGATTGTTGAAGTAAAAATTGAGCCCTAAAATATCAAGGTATTCGGGTTTGCCGCCCAATTCAGGGCACAGCCTTCCCGTAAGCATATCCGCCGCCTGAAACTGGTTATTGTGTGCCATTGTTGCAAAGGCAAGCTCCTCGGGCGTTGCATTCAGCGGTGCAACCATATTCACTAAAGGTTCGGTCGTCATTATCTTCACCGAAGCGTCCTCTTCTTTCATTGCTGCAACCCCTTCAATGTAAGCCCTCATCAAAGCATACTTTACATTCCATCCCTGTTTAGTGCAGTAAGGCGAAGTGCCACGAACATCTCCACCGAGCCAAGAAATAAAGCTTACCTCGTTAATCGGCGTAACGATCAGGGTTTCGGTTGGTGATAAGGTTCGGTAAAACCGAACGAATGCGCGGCACACATCGGCAAAGCGACCGGCAAAATGAGGATGAAGCGGCGTGAGATCGTCAGGAAAGCCAAAATGACAAATGTCCCAAACCTGCTGAATGCCATGCTTTTTCGCAGCTTCCATCATTGTAGCAACAGTACTCCAATCGTATTGATTGGGTTGCTTTTCCACCTGGCTCCAGCGGATGCCTTCCCGAACGGTTTTTATGTTGAAAAGGGATAAATCTTCGTAGTCTTTCTCTATTCTTTCCAAATGTCCTGTTATGTGTAAGAAATCAACGCGGTTACCAAAGGCATTCAGTTGATCGGTGCATTCATAGCCGCCCATCCAAAAGGAATGGAAAGGGCTTAGCCACGACGAGTTAGTTTGCATGTTAGTGTAAACAATTTTATTAAAAAGAAAGGTTTAGGGTTGAAATATCAATACAAATCAAAAAAGGTGCAAAACCAAAACGGCGGCGCCTTTTGGTTTTGCACAAATTATTTTATTGCTTAATTGCCATTTTTTGCATGTTGCCATTGATATGAACTGTCTCCTGTTCGGCAAGCATTAGCTTCTTAAACAGTGTTAGCGATTGTGCCACCACCTGGTCCATGTTGTAATATTTGTAAGTTCCCAGCCTGCCCGTAAAATAAACATTTGGCGTTGTAGCTGCCAGCAACTGGTATTTTTTATACAATTCTGCATTTTCAGGACGCGGAATCGGATAATACGGATCGCCTTCTGCTTTTGGATATTCATACACGATAGAAGTTTTATGATGCTTCTGTCCTGTCAGATATTTAAACTCGGTGATTCGTGTGTACAAATGTTCGTTCGGATAATTGATTGTGCCGGTACTTTGAAAACGTTCGGTTTCTAAGGTTTCAAACTGAAATTCCAAAGAACGGTAAGGCAACTTGCCATAACAGTAATCAAAGTAAGAATCAATAGGTCCGGTAAAAATCAGGGATTTATAACGGATGCTGCTTAAAATATCTTTATAATCTGTGTTCAGCATAATGCTGATATTCGGATTCGACAGCATATTTTGAAACAGTTGTGTATAACCATGCAACGGCATTGCCTGGAATGTATCGGTAAAATAGCGGTCGTCTTTGTTAGTGCGGGTAGGAACGCGTGCTGTTACCGACGCATCCAGTTCGCTGGGGTCTAAATCCCATTGTTTACGGGTATAATACTTAAAGAATTTTTCGTACAGCTCTTTGCCTACTTTCGCTACCACCACATCTTCCGATGTTCTGATTTTATCCTTTTTTTCAGCCCGGCTTTCAAAAAATGATTCTACCTGGTCGCCCGAAAGATTCAAACCATACAATGTATTGATGGTAGTAAGGTTAATGGGCATAGGAACCAATTGCCCATCAACAGAGGCAAGCACTCTGTGCTCATAAGGACGCCATGCCGTAAAGCGGCTTAAGTATTCAAATACATCTTTTGAATTGGTATGAAAAATATGCGGTCCGTATTTGTGTATCAGTATGCCATCGTTGTTGTAGTAATCATAAGTGTTTCCACCAATGTGATTACGTTTATCTATTATTAAAACTCTTTTGCCGCCTTTTGTGGCTAAGCGTTCTGCCAAAACACTTCCGGCAAAGCCTGCACCTACAACTACATAATCAAACATACGCGTCCTCCTTTTTTGTGTTATTTTTTATTTGTTTAGAATGATGAAAAGATGCTTTTTTATCCATTTCTTTTTCAATCAGGTTATTCATTTGTTGCCAGGTTGCATCCCATGAGTTGTCTTTCAAAAACTCATCCGTTTTTGCCAGCCATTGTTGCTTGTTTGTTTTTGCCAGTTCTTTTTCTGCTTTTCCAACGAACTCTTCCGAATTATTTACAATATGCACCAATTCTTTGTCGCCATAGGGATGCACCACATCCTGAATTGCAGTTGAAATGACAGGTTTGCCACCGGCAAGATATTCCGGCGTTTTGGTTGGGCTGATAAAACGGGTTGATTCATTTAAAAGAAATGGTACCAGAGCTATATCCCAGCCATGCAAATACAATGGAAGCTCGTTGTACGTTTTACCGCCAAGATAATGAATATTTGACAAACGGGGCAAAATGGCCGTATCAATTTTTACAATCGGTCCTATCAAAACAAAATGCCAATCAGGCTTTTGTTGCGCTGCTTCCTTTATCAGGTCAATATCAAACCGTTCATCAATTACACCATAAAAACCAAGGCGTGGATGCGGAATGCCGGTCTGGTCAAAAGGCTCGTCTATCTCTTTTCTTGCCTGTCCGAAATGGGTTTTGTCAATACTGCTGGGAAAAGGATGAATGTTGTGATGCTGGTGCTTTTTAGCCTCGTACAAGGTATGCCCGCCAGTAAATACTACATCGGCTTTTGCCAGCAATTGCGTTTCCAATGCTTTTAGCAGGGGCGAAGCAAATTTAAAAGCCGAAAGTTCATCCATGCAATCGTACACAACCATCTCTGGATTCAGATGATCACTTATCAGCAAAGCCATTGGCGTGTAGTACCATAAAATACAATTGCTTATTTTATGTTCTTTAAATAAGCTATCTAATAATTTCTTCTGCCTGTCAATATTTTCAATAGAGGGATTGCCTTGTAAATGCAATTGGACTACTTCCACGTTTTCTTTTGTCTTATTTATTCTGTAAGCATCATTTGGGGCATCAAAAATGGGTTCCTCAATATAAAAAACACGACAAGTGGCGGCAAAACGGCTAAGCAAATGCTGTGGACGTTGATAGACAAAGTTCCATCGTAAATGAGAAAAGCATACAATATCCATTTTTAAATTTCAATTTTTCAGTTTTATTGAAAGATGATGCAACTGGCAAAAGCGAAAAAATCAACGATTAGCAAAACGGATGAGTAAAATAATTATGCCATTTTTATTTATTCTAATAATGAGATGAGAATATAAGCGTAAGTTCCATAATGTAACGGATTGTAGAATTTTATGCCCTTAGTTTTGGTTTTGGCATGATGATTTTTTATTATTGGATATAAGGTTCGACTTGGAGCCGGTTGCATTAAACAATCCGTTTCTGATTGATAAGACTGAACTCAATCAGGAAGCAATGGTTGTTGCTATGCTTTCTATTATAATCTGGCAACCACTATCTAACTCTTCATCGGTAATGCTTAAAGGAGGCGCAATGCGCATTTTATTAACTGCAAATAAGAACCAGTCAGAAATCAGCCCGTTGCTGATGCAGCGGCGAATCACTTTTACGTTCGTTTCAAAATCAGCAAACTGAAGCGATGCCCAAAGCCCGGCTGTTTGCAGGTTGTAAATAGCAGGGTGCTGTAATTGGCTGTGCAAGATTTCTTCTTTCTTTTTTACTTCCAAGATATAATTTTCTTCCAGCAACACTTCAAATGCAGCTTTGCCTGCGGCGCATGAAACCGGATGACCGCCAAATGTTGTAATATGCCCCAGCACCGGATTGTGAGTAAGGCTTTGCATGATCTCATAATACGAAATAAATGCGCCCAAGGGCATTCCACCGCCCAAGGCTTTTCCGAGTAGCAAAATATCGGGTACAACATCGTGCTGCTCAAAAGCCCACAAGGTTCCGGTTCTGCCAAAGCCGGCTTGTATTTCATCTACAATCAACAAAGCGCCTTTTTGTTTGCACCTGTTTTGTATCTCTTGCAGCCAGCCTTTGGGTGGGCGGGTAACACCGCTTTCTGCCTGTACCGTTTCAACAATTACAGCAGCGGTGTCTTCATCAATGGCATTCATTACTTCTTCGCTACCAAATGGATAATGGTAAACATCAGGCAGCAAAGGACGATACGCATTTCGATAATATTCATCGCCCATTACACTCAATGCTCCCTGCGTGCTGCCATGATAACTGTTGTGAAAGCCAATCATTTTACGGCGGCCTGTATAACGCTTGGCAAGTTTCAGTGCGCCTTCGGTGGCTTCTGTGCCGCTGTTGGTAAAATAAACGCAGTTGAGCGTTGCCGGCAAATGCTGTGTAAGCAACTGTGCATACGCCACTTGCGGACTTTGTATAAACTCGCCATACACTATCAGGTGCATGTATTGTTCAGCTTGTTGCTGAACTGCGGCAATTACTTTTGGATTGCCGTGACCGATGTTGGCAACGCTGAAGCCGGAAATAAAATCCAAGTACTGCTTACCATCCGCGCCAAATTGATAAATACCTTTCGCCCGCACCATTTCCAAACCCATCGGTTCGGGCGAGGTTTGCGCAATGTGGCGAAGAAAAAGCGAGCGGTTATCCATAGTTGAAGATGACAGTTGTTGGATGACAGATGCAAGAAATGAGCAAAAGTAAACCATGGATTTGCCTCCTTTTGGTTTTACTTTGTTTCCATCTTAAAAAATAAAATCATTTTTAATTTGGCAGGCCTGCATTGTTGTTCGCTGCAAGCCTTTACTGATCTACTTTGTAGCAATCATAAATCTAAAATCACACAATATGGCTTTACTGATACCTGTGCTGGGCAAAGAACCGCAAATGGGCGACCGTTGTTTTTTGGCTCCGAATGCTACACTTGTGGGTGATATAATTATGGGCGATGATTGCAGCGTTTGGTTTAACGCCGTTCTGCGCGGCGATGTTAACTTCATTCGTATTGGCAATAAAGTGAACATTCAGGATAACGCCGTTGTGCACTGCACGTTTGAAAAATGGTCAACCACAATCGGCAATAATGTGTCTATCGGGCACAGTGCCATTGTACATGGCTGTACTTTACATGATGATGTGTTGATTGGCATGGGTGCGATTGTGATGGATGGTTGTATTGTTCATTCCAACTGCATTATTGCAGCCGGTGCAGTAATGCTGCAAAACACGGTTGCCGAAAGCGGAAGCATTTACGCAGGTGTTCCTGCAAAAAAGGTAAAAGACGTGTCGGCAGAGTTGACTGCCAATGAAATACACCGCATTGCCAACAATTATTTGCGATATGCCAGTTGGTTTAAAAAAAGTTAGCAGCTCTTGCAGCGAAAAGCGGTGGCAATTTGTCTTTTGTATTTGGATAGCTTTTCTGGCAAAAACAAAACTAATTGCTTATATTTTTTACGGCTAATTCACCCTTCAGAAAAGCTATCTTTTTTATCATACAATAATCTTTTCATTTATACGATTTATAACAGGAATTTGTACATACGATAAAAGAAGAAATGTGAAAGCTACTACAACCTACTAAAACTTAATAAAACAGATTATATAACTCATTAAAAACAAAAAGCGGTACCATGCACGCAACCCAATATGCTGCTACCACCAATATCAACAATTTGAATAGCAGCCTCGCCGATTTTTACCAACTCACTGGTAAGTTAAGCAAACTTCGCTTTGTTCGTTTCACCGGGAAAGAAGATGAAGCCGATAGTATTCAGTGGTCCTTTACCTATCGCAAGCGCAAGTTTGTTTTACAGTACAGCATTTACAACGGTATCTCGTTATTTTCAGAAGAAGCCAAAGATGAAAAGTTAATCAACAAACTGGCGGGCAAGCTGCATTTGCTTCCATCCTGATTTGTTTTTGCAGGAAAAATAATGCCCTTTACGCCGGCAATCATTTAGTAATTTTTATCTTCAATGCTATCCATCATACTCAGATAGCTGCTGTATCGTTCAACAGAAACCAAACCTTCGTTCACTGCTTCCTTTACAGCACAATCGGGCTCGTTCAGATGAAGGCAGTTGTTGTACCGGCATTGCGGAAGCAGTTTTCGCATTTCAGGGAAATAGTGAGAGAGTTCTTCTTTTTTTATATCAATCATACCAAACTCACGGATTCCCGGCGTATCAATGAGCCGCCCGCCAAAAGACAAATCAAACATTTCGGCAAACGTGGTAGTGTGCATTCCCTTTCCGCTCCATTGGCTTACTTCGGTAGTTCGTAAATTCTTTTGGGGCAAAACCGCATTGATAAAAGTAGATTTTCCAACGCCGCTATGTCCGCTTAACAATGTAGTTTGGTTTTGCAGCAAGCCCTTTATCTCTTCCGCACCTTCGCCGGTTTTCATGCTCAGCTTCATTACTTTATAACCAATAGATGTGTAAATCGCGCTCCATTCTTCAAACAGTGCAATTTCTTTCTTTTTATAAATGTCATATTTATTAAAAACAAGAATAGCAGGAATATGAAACGCTTCGGCTGATACCAGAAACCTGTCAATAAAGCCATTGGAGGTACGCGGCTCTTTTATGGTTGCAAAAAGCAGTGTTTGATCGAGATTGGATGCAATAATGTGATGCTGCTTTTTGTTGTGTGGGGAGCTGCGGGCAATATAATTGTTGCGTTCCCTAATTTCTGTGATAATGGCAATGTTGCCTCCTTCCTCTTCCAATTCAAGCATTACCTGATCGCCTACAGCAATCGGATTGGTAGAAGTAATATTATCAATTTTAAACACGCCCTTTATTCGTGCATTTACAAACTGACCGTTGTCGGTTTTGGCCACATACCAGCTTCCGGTTGATTTGTAAATAAGTGCCTTCATAAATGATGGCGAAAATATTGCAAATGCTACAACTGGGATTAATAACAATCCGCGGAAATTTGAGGAGAGACATCCACAATTTCCTGCTGTTTGGTTTTGCACGTATTATCGCTTTGGTAAGTAAGGAATAAAAAATTTGGTTTTGAGGGAACAACTTATTTTTTCGAAAGCAGTTGATTTAGAAAGAGTTTTTAAGTATTTAAAAAGTATAGAGCCAAAAAAGATAACAATTACTTAAAAGAAAAGGGGTTTGGCATAATTATACTATTAAAAAAGCTAAATATTCCCTTGTGAAGCAACTTTTTATTGTTGATGATGACTACGACATTCTGCTTTCTCTTAAAATCTGGTTTACAAAAAAGGGGTTTTCGGTAAAGGTATTTCAACAATCCCAGCCTCTTTATGATGCACTGGAACAATCAAAGCCAGACCTGATTTTAATGGATGTAAATCTCAACGGTGAAGATGGCAGAGAAATTTGCAAGCGTATAAAAAACGAATTCATTATCAATCGTCCGATTATCCTTTTTTCAGCCAATATTCATGCGTTGGACAATTATAAAGACGCTTGTGCTGATGACATTTTGCACAAACCGTTTTCACTTAATCAAATTCACAGTCTTATCAGTTCTCATCTGCCGGTTGAAGCTTAGTGCTTTTTATAGTTTTGATTGATGATTGCCTGTAAAGACTTCACCAAAAATACTCTTATTCAGGCCGTTTGAAAATAGCATTATGTTTGGCTTTGTATCAATAAAACAAACCTTCCGTTTGTTGCTGTCCATCCATTTCCCGATGGGAAAATTATTTTTATGAGTGAATCCTTCTTTATCCCGGTTGTTTATCAAAACAAAACACTCGAGTTTCCGGCGCAGTTAGTTACTACTGCTTACTCTTACTACATAGAAGTTGAGATTGAAGATACCAAAGTAAATTTTGAAAGAGACGATGAAGGCAATCTCAGAGCCATCGCTTCGCCATCTGATAATGAAAAAGAGGCAAAAACAAATCCGCAACTGCTGCAAGCCATTGCCACTACTTTGGAAGACATTTTATCCTGATTAAAGACAAAATCAGGTTCGGCTGGCAATCAACAGGTTCAGATCGGTGTATTTCAAATCGTATCGCTGGCTGATATAAATATCGGTTAAGTGCCCTTTGTACATATATACACCGTGCCGCAGGTTAAAGTTGTGCCATAGCATTTCTTCAAAACCACCTTCATCACCAGCATCCATCAGCAGCGGCATCAGCACATTGGAGATTGCCTGGCTTGCCGTGCGTGCAAAGCCGCTGGCAATGTTGGGAACACAATAATGTATCACATCATATTTGCGAAACGTAGGTTTTTCGTGCGTGGTAACTTCGCTGGTTTCAAAACAGCCGCCGCGGTCAATGCTAACATCAATAATCACGCTGCCGCTGCGCATTGCCGCCACCATATTTTCGGTAACTACAATCGGGCTTCTGCCGCTTTCTGTAATAAGCGCGCCCACGGCAACTTCGCAGGTTTTAATTTGCTTGGCTAAAATTTTCGGTTCGATAACGCTCGTCCATACCCGGACACCCAGATTGTTTTCCAGTCGTTTTAATTTGTAGATATTGTTATCAAACACTTTTACCGATGCGCCCATTGCCAAAGCGGTGCGTGTAGCAAATTCGCCTACCACGCCTGCGCCAATGATGATTACTTTTGTTGGCGGAATGCCGCTGATGCCACCGAGCAACACGCCTTTGCCTTCGTTTGCCGTACCTAGATATTGACCCGCGATCAGCATAGCGGCGCTGCCGGCAATTTCGCTCATGCTACGCACAATGGGAAAAGTGCCGCTTTCATCTTTTAGGTTTTCAAAGCCAATGGCAGTGATGCGTTTCTTCATCAGCACTTCAATAATTTCTTTTTTTAAAAGAGAAAGATGAAGTGGTGAAATGATGGTTTGGTTCATTTGCAACTGTGCACATTCTTCCTGCACAACCGGTGCGCTCTTTACCAAAATAGGGCATTTATAAACGGCATCGGCATCATAAGCTATTTTAGCACCGGCATCAGAATAATCTTTATCATCATAATTGCTGCCCACACCAGCTTTGGTTTCTATTGTTACTTCATGCCCGTTGTTTACCAGCACACCAACGGCTTCAGGCGTAAGTCCAATACGGTTTTCCTGGTACGCCGTTTCTTTCGGAATGCCGATTTCAAGCCGCTCACCAGCAGTTTTAATGTCTAATTTCTCTTCCTGTGTTTCGTATGAGAACGATCCGCTCACAACAGGCTTGGTTACAGGCATTGCTTTTTGTTTTGTTATAAAATTGAAGTGATAGAATTGGAATATTCAGTTAAGAAAACAGGATACCTTGCATTTGACCGGACGATAATTGTTGATTCTTTTTTACTGCTCACACAAATGTAATTCAAAAATGAATTATTCCGTTGTTACAAGCTGCCTCGTAACGTCGTCAACTATAATTATCTGAATGTGCAGGGTGTTAGCGGGTAGCAAGCGGGGTGCCACTTCAGGCCATTCAACAAGGCAAAAGCTACCGCTTTGCAGCGCATCTTCCACACCGGCTGTAATGGCTTCTTCTTCGCCCCGCAACCGGTACCAATCCATGTGATAAATGGTTCCTGCGGCTTCGGTTTTATACTCATTGATAATGGCAAAGGTTGGGCTGCTTACCACATCGGTAGTTTGCAAAACATCGGTGCAAAGCGTGCGGATAAACGTGGTTTTGCCCGCGCCCATGGGCGCATCAAATGCCCATACAGAAAAGGTTTTACCCCGTTCCCAAAGTTGTTGGGCAGCAGCCGTAATTTTGTTTTGGGAGAATGTGATGGTCATGGCGCAAACGTACAAAACAGTTAACCAAGCACAGATAGTAAGCAAAACAAAAGCGCTGATACATAAAAAGAAAACAGAAATAGCTTGCATTAGAAAATGGCTTTTATCAGGCAACCACCTAAAAATTCAAATTGTCCACCGCATTTACATTCATCATGGCTATTACCCGTGCGCTGTGGAAATAATTTTGTTTAATATATAAACTCTGTTGCTGTAAACAGGAGCCGTTTGAAAGTTGATGGTAAACAATAACAATATGCTTTATGCTTTCTATTTCTGCGAAAAGTTCTTTTAATCATTATTGTCATGTCAACTTTTTTGTTTTTACCCGAAAAATCCTGGTAACAGCTTTTGTTTTTGTAAGCACCATTTATTGTGTTAAAGCACAATCACCACAAGATACAAGCGCCAACGCCGAAACCGGAACACTCACTTTGCAGCAGTGCATTAACTATGGATTACAACATCAACCCACACTTCAGCAATCTCTTATCAATCAATCTATCACCCGCGCCACCAATGCTATTAGCAAAGCTGGCTTGTATCCGCAGGTGGCCGCAACTGCGGGAATAACACATTATATACAACTGCCTACCAATTATAACAATTCAAACGGAACACCAACGCCGGTGCAAACGGGCATTGCTAATACGTCTATACCCGGTGTATCTGTATCGCAGGCAGTGTTTAGCCCTTCGCTTATTTATGCTTCCAGAGTGGCGCCTTATTATGTAACACAATCCCAGCAAATAACCGACAGCACTAAAATTAATGTGTATGTATCGGTAAGCAAATCGTTTTACAACCTGTTACTCACGCTGCAACAGATTAATGTGTTGAAAGAAGATACAGTGCGACTTGCACAAAATGTAAGAGACTCTTACCATCAATATGTTGGCGGCATTGTAGATGAAACGGACTATGAAGAAGCTACCATTTCGTTAAACAATTCACTGGCGCAATTGAAAGGGGCAAATGAAAACCTAACTCCGCAATATGCTTTTCTAAAACAGGCAATGGGTTATCCGCCCGAAAAGCAATTCAACATCCTTTTTGATTCGGCGCAAATGATGAAAGACATGGATGTTGATACTACCGAATCACTGCAATTCGAACACCGCATTGAGTATCGTGTTTATAAAACCGGTATTGACATTCAGCACCAGCTTACCGAATATTATCATCTGGCTGCGTTGCCCACTGTATCTGCATTCTACAATTATAATTACGAGTTTGCCAACAGCAGCTTTGGCAAATTGTACTCCAGAGGATTTCCTTATTCCTACGCCGGCTTAACGGTAAGTGTTCCTATTTTCAGTGGCTTTTCGCGGGTGCAAAACTTAAGAAGATCAAAGCTGGAAGAAGATTATCTGGGTTGGAATCTAGTGAGTTTGAAGTCTCAAATTTATTCCGAATATACATCGGCACTTGCCTCTTACAAAAGCAACTTGTACAGCTTGCATCTTTCCGATGCCAATGTTACGCTGGCAAAGCGTGTTTATTTTGTAGTTACGTTGCAATACAAACAAGGCATCGTTCCTTACCTGAATGTAATTACGGCTGAATCGAATTTAATCTCTTCTCAAATCAATTATTTAAATGCCTTGTTTCAGGTGCAGTTAAGTAAAATTGATTTGCAAAGAGCGATGGGCAATATTCGTTTGTAAACAAATTAATGGCATAAAAACAAAGCATGAAACGGCTACTCATTTTCTTCGTTATAAGTTCTGCAGGTTTTCTTTCCTGTGGTAAAAAGAAACCGGCTCCAACAGGCCCGTCCGAAGTGCCGGTGAATTTGTACACGGTTGCCTCGCAACCTGTTTTGTACTACGATCAATATCCTTCTACGGTGCAGGCATTAAACCAGGTAAACATTGTGTCGCAGGTGCAGGGCTATGTTACAAACATTTATGCGAAAGACGGAAGCGATGTAAAAAAAGGACAGGTGTTGTATGAGATAGACCGTCGCATCTACCAGGCGGCTTATGAAGCTGCCGTTGCCAACTTAAGAGTGGCGCAAGGCAACCAGGCACAGGCACAACAAGATGCTGACAGATATGTGTATTTAAATAACTATCATGCCGTTGCCAAGCAATTGTACGATCATGCTGTTATAGCTTCGGAAAATGCAAAAAGCCAGGTGCAGGCAGCGCAGGAATCGGTAAATAGTGCAAAAGCAAACTTAGGTTATTCAATAATTACAGCACCTTTTAGCGGTACCATTGGTTTTAGTCAGGTAAAGCTTGGCAACGTGGTAACAGTTGGCGGTACGGTACTCAATACCATTTCAACCAACGACCCGATGGCAGTTGATTTTGTAGTGAATGAAAAGCAGTTGCCGCATTTTGAAAACATACAAAACGGAAAAGAACGAATGCCCGATTCGTTGTTTACGATACTGATGCCCGATAACTCGTTGTATCCCTATCAGGGAAAAATATCGGTGATAGACAGAGCGGTTGATCCGCAAACGGGTTCAATCAGAATACGGCTTGTATTTCCCAACGCTAAATCTGAACTGAGAGCCGGAATGAGTTGCGTAGTGCGTGTGCATAATCAGGACACGCAACCGCAGTTGGTAGTGCCTGCTAAAGCTGTGGTTGAGCAGATGGGAGAATACTTTGTTTATGTGGCGAAAGATACCATCATTCATGAAAACAGTGATTCTGCAAATGCAAAAAATAGTGCAAAAACAAAAGCGGGCAATGTGGATTCGTCCAATATTCCAAGATTGGTTGCAGTAGAGAAGAAAGTGCAAACCGGGCAAACCATTGGTGCCGACATGGTAATAAAAAGCGGCATTCAAGCGGGTGATAAAATAGTAACGGATGGTGTACAAACTTTGCACAGCGGTGCGAGAATTACGACCGCTAATAAAGTAGGGCCCGCAACCGGCAAAGGTGGAGGTAAAGGACAATAAGGGCTTTTCAAAAAAAGACGATTTCATGATTGCGAATACATTTATTAAACGACCTGTAACTGCCATCGTTATTTCAATTGTATTGGTAATAACAGGCGCTATCAGCATTTTTGTTTTACCCATTGATCAATACCCCGATATTACGCCACCTGTAGTGCAGGTAAACGGGCAGTTTACCGGAGCTGATGCCCAAACCGTTGAACAAACCGTTGCCACGCCGGTTGAACAACAGGTGAATGGTACGCCAGGCATGGAATACATGCAAAGCAACAGCACCAACAATGGCGGGATGCAGTTGAATGTAACCTTTAAAATAGGAACTAACACCGATGTTGCTGCGCTCGATGTGCAAAACCGTGTGAGCATTGCAACGCCGTTGCTGCCTTCTGTTGTAAGCCGCCTGGGTTTAACAGTTCGTGCAGTAAATCCAAGCATGTTGATGATGATTGCTATTTATGCGCCGCACAGTACACACAACATTACTTTTCTTGACAATTATACCAACATTTTTATTCAGGATGCCCTGCTGCGTGTGCCGGGCGTAGGAAGCATCAGCCGCTTTACCGATGACTTTAGTATGCGCATTTGGATGAACCCCGATAAAATGGCGGCTTACAGCATTACGCCTACTGATATTATTAATGCTCTCAATACGCAAAATGTACAAGTGGCAGCAGGCACAGCAGGTGTGCCGCCGCAGCCATCAACACAAACGTATGAACTGGGCATCCTGGTGAATGGAAGGTTGAGCAAGGTGTCGGAATTTGAAAATATTATTGTAAAAACAATACCAGCAACCGGCGAATTGGTGTATTTAAAAGATGTGGCCCGTGTAGAGTTGGGTAAGTTTACGTTCTCAAGCAATTCGTTTGTAGATGGTCATCGTGCTTCTTATCTTCAAATTTACCAGGCACCCGGCAGCAACGCGTTGCAAACGGCAAAAGGTGTGTATGCTGAACTGGCAAAGCTAAAGCAAACCTTTCCTTCCGATGTTGAATACAGCGTTCCTTTTGAAGCCGTAACCGTTGTAAAAGTTTCAATGAGCGATGTGGTAGGAACCTTGTTAAAAACATTGGGCTTAGTGGCGGTAGTGGTGTTCCTTTTTTTGCAGAATTGGCGTTCCACTTTAATACCTGTGCTTGCCATTCCGGTATCTATTCTTGGCACATTTGTTTTTTTTCTTCCTCTGAATTTTACCATCAACACATTGACCATGTTTGGTTTTGTGCTGGCAATTGGTATTGTGGTAGATGATGCCATTATTGTAGTGGAAGCCGTACAGCATTACATTGATGAAAAAGGAATGACAGCCAAAGAAGCTACCTACCAGGCAATGAAAGACATTTCTGCGCCGGTGGTTGCAATCGCATTAATCTTAGCTGCCGTGTTTGTGCCGGTAGGTTTTATACCAGGAATAGTTGGCAGATTGTATCAGCAGTTTGCTATTACCATCGCCATATCTGTTATCATCTCTGCTTTCATCGCATTATCATTAACACCGGCACTTTGTACTTTGTTGCTAAAGCCAACACAGATAAAAGAAAATGCCAAAGGCCTGAACAGATGGTTTTTTAAGTTCAACCAATGGTTTGAAAAAATCACTGCAAAATATACAGGCGGCGTTAAGTGGAGCATTGCAAAATCAAAGTACATCATCATTCTTTTGGTGTGCCTTTGCATTGGCGCATTTTTATTATTTAAGGCAAAACCAACAGGCTTTATTCCTTCGGAAGATGAAGGCAATTTGTATGTTACCTATCAGTTGCCGCCAGCTTCTTCTACAGCCGCTTCAGTTGATGTAATGAACCGCTTGATGAAGGTGATTGGCTCAACGCCAGGCATTGCACACTATGCAGCTTTATCAGGATTGAACGTAGTAACCAATGCCTCCAATTCAAACAACGGAACTATTTACTGCCAGTTAGCACCCTGGGATGAACGCAATAAAAAGAGCGAGCAGGTGCCGGGCATCAATGATGTTTTACAAAAGCGCATCTCCGATGCCGGCATTAAAGATGCAAATGTTGAAGTGATACAACCATCGCCCTTACCCGGCGTAGGTACCACAGGTGGTTTTAGTTTGCAGATTGAACAACGAAGCTCAACGGATAATTTGCAGCAATTTCAAAGCGTGGTGAACCGCTTTATTACCGAAGCGAATAAAAATCCGGCAATAACAAATGCCTATACTTTTTTCAATGCGCACACACCCAATTACCAGCTTACTGTTGACCGCGAAAAATGTGAGAAATTAGGAGTTGATGTAGGCGATGTATTTACCACCATACAGGCTTTTATGGGCAGTTTATACATCAACGATTTTACAACTTATAACCGAACTTTTCATGTTGTGGTGCAGGCAGATACTGCCTTTCGAACAATGGTTACCAACATTGGCAAATACTATGTTCGCAACAGTGCCGGAACAATGGTTCCGCTGGGTACGGTTATCAATTACAGTCCTACCGATGCGGCACCGTTAATCTCTCATTTTAATATTTTCAGAACGGCAGAAGTAGATGGTGCATCTTCAGCCGGTTATAGCAATACGCAAACGCTGGATGCTTTGCAGGAAGTAGCCGCGAAAGTTCTTCCCGAAGGATACAATCTCGAGTTTTCAGGATTGAGTTATGAGGAAGTAAAAGCAGGCTCGGCCACCATTTATATTTTCCTGTTTTCCATCACTTTTGTGTTCCTTTTTTTGGCAGCTTTATACGAAAGCTGGTCGGTACCTTTTTCAGTTTTATTAGCTGTTCCCATTGGTGCATTCGGTGCCATCTTCGCCTTGTTTTTGGTACCAAGCCTTACGGATAATGTGTATGCACAAATCGGTTTAATTACACTCATTGGTTTGGCTGCCAAGAATGCAATCTTGATTGTTGAATTTGCCAAAGTGCGCGTTGACCAGGGTGAAGATTTAATGCAATCCACATTGGATGCAGTGAGCCTTCGCCTGCGTCCGATTATTATGACGTCGCTGGCTTTTATTTTGGGTGTGTTGCCACTTGTTCTGGCCACCGGTGCAGGTGCTGTAGCCCGTAGAACCATTGGCTGGACGGTGTTGGGCGGAATGCTCGCAGCATCAACCATCGCTATTTTTATTGTGCCGGTTCTGTTTGTGTTGATTACACGGTTATCGTACGGGAAAAAACAATTGGACTATTTAAAAAGACATCACAACGACTTAATGGAAAAAGCGAAAAGAGTAGAAGCACAAAATATTGATCCGGAACTGGAGTTTGAAATCAACAAATCGCGTGAACTGAATAAACCTGCACAGGCATGATTGCAAACACCTTTATCAAACGACCGGTAACCGCCATTGTTATCTCTATCGTGCTCATCATTGCAGGATTGATTTGCATGAATACTCTTGCGGTTGACCAATATCCTAACATCTCGCCGCCAAGCGTTTCACTCAATGGTTCTTACACAGGCGCCGATGCACAAACGGTTGAACAAACAGTAATCACACCTATTGAAGAGCAGGTGAACGGCACGCCCGGCATGGAATACATGCAAAGCACGAGCACCAACAGCGGCGGCGCCAGCCTTCGTGTAACGTTTAATATTGGCACCAATGTTCAGATTGCAGCTTTAAATGTACAAAACCGATTGGGCATTGCAAAGCCCCTTTTGCCAACCGTAGTAAGTCGTTTGGGCTTAACAGTTCGCGCAAGCAATCCCGATCAGTTGATGCTGGTTGCTATTTATTCGCCCAAAGGAACACATGACGTTACGTTTCTTGACAATTATACCAACACATTTATTGAAGATGCTATTCTTCGCGTGCCGGGCGTTGGCGATGTATCGGCTCGTGCTGATCAGTTTAGTATGCGCATCTGGATGAATCCAAACCAAATGGCATCGTACAACATCACGCCTGCCGACGTTACGAAAGCGCTCAACTCGCAAAACGTGTATGTAGCAGCCGGTTCAGTAGGTGCGCCGCCGCAGCCTCTTTCGCAGGCTTATGAAACGGGCATCCTTGTAAATGGCATGTTGAACAAAGCCTCTGACTATGAAAAAATTATTGTAAAAACAAACCCTGCCACCGGGCAGATGGTGTATCTGAAAGACATTGCAAGGGTTGTATTGGGCAAGTTTACGTTTTCAAGCAATTCGTTTGTAGATGGGCATCGTTGCTCTATCATACAAATTTATCAATCTCCCGGCTCTAATGCGTTGCAAACAGCAGACAATGTTTACAACACATTAAATGCATTAAAAAAATCGTTTCCTGCCGATGTAGATTATATCGTGCCTTTCGAATCGGTTACCATCATCACCGTTTCCATGCACGAAGTATTGGGCACACTGTTAAAAGCACTCGCATTGGTGGCTTTGGTAGTGTTCCTTTTTTTGCAGGATTGGCGTTCTTCTATCATCCCCATTGTTGCCATTCCGGTTTCTATTCTTGCCACATTTTGCTTTTTTATTCCCTTAGGTTTTACCATCAACACATTGACCATGTTTGGTTTTGTGCTGGCGATTGGTATTGTGGTAGATGATGCCATTATTGTGGTGGAAGCCGTGCAGCACTTTATTGATGAAAAACACATGTCGCCCAAAGAAGCCACGTATCATGCGATGAAAGAAATTTCTGCGCCCATTATTGCCATTGCATTGATACTTGCCTCTGTGTTTGTTCCGGTTGGCTTTATTCCTGGCATTGTGGGGCGCTTGTATCAGCAGTTTGCCATTACCATCGCTATATCGGTTATCATCTCTGCATTTGTGGCCCTTTCGCTAACACCGGCGCTTTGTACCTTGTTGTTGCGACCTTCTCATCATAACAAAAGAAATTGGTTTGACCGATTTTTTGACTGGTTTAATAAAGGGTTTGAAAAACTCACCAACAGCTATTCAAACGGAGTAAAAAGAAGCATTCGGTATTCAAAGCTGGTAGTTATTATTCTGTTGTGCATTTGCGCCGGTGCTTTCTTTTTGTTCAAAACAAAACCATCGGGGTTCGTTCCCAATGAAGATGGCGGAAGATTGTTCATTACTTATTCGTTGGCAGATGCTTCATCAACCGCGCAATCGGTAAGTGTGATGGAAAAACTGATGAAAGTAGTGGGTTCAACGCCAGGCATTTTGCATTACACGGCATCTTCAGGATTTAATATTTTGAATGGCGGCGCAACCTCTAACAGCGGCTCAATGTTTCTTATGCTTCAGCCTTGGGATAAGCGCAAAACCAAAACCACCATGATGCCGGGGCTTATGGATGAACTGCGAAAACGTATTGCCAAAGAAGGCATCAAAAATGCAAATGTGGTAGTCATTCAACCACCACCCATACGAGGCATTGGCCTTGCAGCCGGCTTTAGTATGCAGATAGAACAAGGCAGTTCAACCGATGATGTGTACCAGTTTGAAAAAGCGGTGCAGAAGTTTGTGGCCGTTGCTAAAAAGAATCCGGCTGCATCAACAGCATTTTGTTATTTTTCTGCTCATACACCAAGCTACAACGTAACGGTTGACAGAGAAAAATGCGAGAAAATGGGTGTAAATATTTCTGATGTATTCTCAACCATGCAAGCGTTTATGGGCAGCCTGTTTGTAAACAATTTTACTTTGTACAACCGCACTTATCATGTGGTGATACAGGCTGATACTGCCTACCGCGCCTTGGTCTCTGACCTTAACAAATACTATGTTCGCAACTCAGTTGATTCAATGGTGCCCCTAAGCACTTTAATTTCTTACCAGGCTTCCATTGCACCACCGCTTATCAATCATTTCAATATTTTCCGTTCCGCCGAAGTGGATGGTTCGATACCGGAAGGTTATAGCAGCGGTCAATCGCTGGATGCCTTGAAAGCCGCAGCAGCAAAGGCTTTGCCGCGCGGATATACGTATGAATTTTCCGGCTTAAGCTACGAAGAAATCAAAGCAGGCTCTCTTACCATTTATATTTTTGTCTTTTCCATTTTGTTTGTGTTTTTGTTTTTAGCTGCTTTATACGAAAGCTGGTCGGTGCCGCTTTCTGTCATGCTTGCCGTGCCTATCAGTGCATTCGGCGCAATACTCGCGCTTACTTTATCATCATCGTTAACCAACAATGTGTATGCACAGATCGGGTTGATAACACTCATTGGTTTGTCTGCAAAAAATGCAATCTTAATTGTTGAATTTGCCAAGATACGTGTTGATCAGGGTGAAGATTTAATTCAGTCAACACTCGAAGCCGTTCGCTTGCGTTTGCGCCCGATTATAATGACATCGCTGGCTTTTATTTTGGGCGTAATGCCACTTGTACTGGCAACCGGTGCAGGGGCTGCATCGCGCAACACCATTGGCGTAACCGTGTTGGGAGGAATGATTGCATCGTCGAGCATCGCCATTTTTGTAGTGCCGGTTTTGTTCGTGTTATTCACCCGTTTATCGTATGGTAAAAAACAATTGGCTTGGCTGAAAGAGCATCGGGAAGAATTGTTGGAGAAAGCTAAGAAAGTAGAAGAAACCAATATTGACCCTGAACTGGAATACGATATTGCACAAGCCCATGCCGAAAACAAAGCCGACCGGGAAAAGGTACAAAATGAAAATATGGACAAATAGATATTGATGGTAAGGAACATCTTGCACATCATCAATCTACATTCGCTTTTTGCAGCTTTGGCACTAATAGTTGAATGATGATCCATGCCAGCAAATAAGCCACTCCGCAAAGAATAAAAATGAAGTTATAACCAACGGTTTTATTGCCGTTGGCTGCCGCTGCATCCAGCAGATAACCAATCAGCATCGGAAAAAAAATGCCGCCCACAGAGCCAGCCATACTGCCAATGCCCACTACCGAACTAATGTCTTTTTTGGGAAACATATCAGACACCAGCGTAAATATATTGGCACTCCACGCCTGATGACCGGCTGCTGCTAAGCTGATCAGTGTAACAATGATACTTATGTTCGTTGCAAAACGTGCTGCAGCAATTGGCAGAATAATAAATGCAATGATCAGCATAGTTGTTTTTCGTGCTTTGTTCACCGTCCAGCCTCTTTTTATAAAATAAGAAGATAAATAGCCGCCGCCGATACTGCCGACTGTTGTTGCAGTGTAAACAATTGCCAGCGGCCAGCCTGGCTTTGTAAGAGAAAGATGAAAAGTACCATGAAAATAATCGGGCAACCAAAAGAGCAAAAAGTACCAAACAGGATCTGTAAAAAATTTGCCTAAAACAAAAGCCCAGGTTTGTCGCAAGCCAAAAAGCTTACTATAAGATGTTGGCTTTGCAACCGCATCGTTTACCATTAATTGCTCATCTGCATCGCTGTTGATATAAGCCAGTTCATCCCGGCTTACCTTTTTTTGTTTTGCCGGTATTTCGTAATAAATAACCCAGAACACCAGCCAGATAAAAGCCAAAGCGCCGGTGATGATAAAAGCTTCCTGCCAGCCATAAGAACCTAAAATCCACGGCACCATAATGGGCGCGATCACTGCACCAATGTTGGCTCCTGAATTAAAAATGCCGGTTGCCAATGCCCGTTCCTTTTTCGGAAACCACTCTGCTACTGTTTTAATGGCAGCCGGAAAATTGCCCGCTTCACCCAAGCCCAAACCAATGCGTGCCGCCACAAACCCGGCTGTACTTTTTGCCGCCGCATGAAGCATAGCGGCTGCACTCCAGATAATGATAGAAACGGTGTAACCCAGTTTTGTTCCCAACTTATCTATGAGCCTGCCAAACACCAACAATCCAACGGCATAAGATGCAGTGAATGCCATTACAATATGGCTGTAATCGGTTTCCGTCCATTTGAAAGCCGCTGCCAGCGTAGGTTTGAGCAAGCCAATCACCTGCCGGTCAATATAGTTGATAGAAGTGGCAAAAAAAAGGAGTGCTACCACTGTCCATCTGTATTTTCCAACCGCATTGTTTGGCATAATCAATCGTTTGTTTTTGCCCATATATTGGGGCAGTTAATTTTAAGCTGCAAGCTAAGAGCTATCAGCATTTGGATTTTAGTTTCATAAATTACAATTCATAAATCTTAGGGGCTGTCATCGTTCAGTTTTCCAATTGAGTTATAGTTCGGGCTGTCTGCACTACTCCGCCACAAAAGCCCCGCTGCAAAGCCTTCAGCGGGGTAGATGCTGCCCATCCCGCAGCCCATCAAGGGTTGAATAAAAATCGGGCAATTCCAAAACGCAACCTATCCCTTTTTATCAGTTCTTATCATACTATCAGAAGTTCCGTCATGGCGAGGTACGAAGCCATCTGTGCTATACAAAAAGTGCTGTTTACAATTAGCAATCACTTCTTCAACCATCGCAATCACAAATCACAATTCTCCTCTCACTTTCTTCACCATCTCCAACGCCTCTCTTACCAGCGTTTCAACAGTATCATATTGCTTGTTTGCAAGTGCTTCTTTGCTGATCACTTTGCTTCCCAGCCCAACGGCACTTACACCAGATTTAAACCATGCACTGATATTGTTTTCGGTTACTTCCACACCGCCCGTTGGCATGAAACGCATGTCTAAAAAAATGTCTTTCAAAGCACTGATATAAGAAGGCCCCACCAAACTTCCCGGAAAAATTTTTACCAGCGTTGCGCCCCAATCTTTTGCAATGATAACTTCTGTTGCCGTCATACAACCAGGAATCCATAACAACCCTTTCTGATGAACCACCTGCGCCACTGCCGGAATGGTTCCGGGGCAAACAATAAAAGCAGCACCAGCATCAATAAAATTTTCAGCATCGCTAACATTTAGTATAGTACCGGCGCCAAGCTGTAAGCCTTGCCATCGCTGGCTTACAAGCGATGACAGCTTAGTAAAATTGGGTAGCGCGTAAGCACCACGGTTGGTAAACTCAACCGCTTTTATGCCCGCTTTATATAAAGCATCTATCACGCCTATACACACTTCAATA
The DNA here is from genome assembly GCA_965277535.1 of Ilyomonas sp. Taxonomy (GTDB): domain Bacteria; phylum Bacteroidota; class Bacteroidia; order Chitinophagales; family Chitinophagaceae; genus Ilyomonas. The sequence continues at coordinate 2,149,780 of OZ255825.1, forward strand.
TCATCATGATAAAATAGAGGCAAAACGCCTTGTCCTTCAATTACAGAAATCATTTGCTCTTTACTCATGGCTATTCATTGTTTGTTGTATCATAGCAACTGTTTGGGCTGTGTTATCGCCTATTTCATTCATCTTACCAACGGCTGCCGCAGCCGCAAAATCAATAGTATGTTGCAGCGATTGTTGATGATACAATCCATAAAGTAAACCTGCCATAAAACAATCGCCGCTGCCTACTTTATCCTTTATTGTTTTTACCCAATATTCCTTTGACACATACTGTTGTTGCTCATCATTCAACGCTGCGTAATATCGTATGTTATTATCATTATCAAAGCGAAATGTTTGCGCAACCGTTTTGCATTTCGGAAACCGCTGCATTATATTTTGAGCTGTATCGTGTGCATGCTGAAGATAAGATGGTTTGCTCCCCTTATCATGAATATCTTCATCTACCGGGATGCCTAATAATGTATTTGCGCTCCATATATTGCCCATGATTACATCACAATAATCAACCAGTTCGGGCATTACATCAACTGGTTCTTTCCCCCATTTCCAAAGCTTTGCACGATGGTTTAAATCAACCGATATACCCATGCCTTTTGCAACAGCAGCCTCTAATGCTTCTTTACAAACAGCGGTTGTGTTTGCATTAAGCGCAGGACTAATGGCACTGAAATGAAACCAGCCTGCCTCTTTCAACACTTCGTTCCAATTTATCATACCCGGTTGCAGTTCGCTGAATGAAGAATAAGCACGATCATAAATAACGCCGCTGTGTTTTAAATCGGTTCCTTGCGTGAGGTAATAAATACCAATGCGGTTGCCCGAAAAATGAATGGGAGAACCATCAATTTGTTTTGCTGATAATACATCGCAAATGTCTTCCGACAAAGCATTTTGCGGTAACGCAGTGCAATATTGAACCGGCACTTCACATGCGGCCAAAGCCGCAGCTACATTGAGTTCTGCGCCACCAATATATACCGGCATACAAGCTTGGTGTATCCATTGCGATTGGGGCAAGGGAGACATGCGAAGCAATAATTCGCCAAAACAAAAGATCGGTTTCATGGTAATTTTTTTGAACTACAGAGGCACGAAGAACACGAAGGTTCACAAAGTTTTTGATGAATGTATAGTTTACGCTTCATTTCATTTCTTTATAAAAAGAACTTTAGCTTTGGCAAAAGAAATTCAAACATAGTGAATGTTGCAATTTCTATACATGGTATTACGATTCGCCTGACAGAAGAGAGATGGCAACATATTACTACAGGACATCCTGAAATTGCTGACTACTATTATGAGATACTCCAAACGCTTGAAACACCTGAAATAGTTTATGAAGGCAACAATGACGCAAAAATTGCAGTTAAAAAAGTTCAGGAAAATGCGCCTGCTTTTATAGTGGTCATTTATAAAGAAACAAGTTTAACGGATGGTTTTGTAATCACAGCCTATCTCTCAAACAAAGAACAGGAATTTAAAAAGAAAAAAATAGTATGGAAACAACCGCGATAAAAGAAATTCAGACGGCATTACCTTATTTCTTAAAGCATAAGACAATTTGGGCTTCCTACGACAACGAAGCAGATGTGTTATATCTGCATTTTAAAAAGCCTAACCATGCTGATAATTCTGAAATGACAGAAGATGAAGTGATTATTCGTTATGAAAATGAAGAAATTATTGGACTAACAATTTTAAATGCGAGCCAACGGATAAAAAATAACATCCTCTAACAGTTGCTTGCCAATATAGTGGCTGATACAAGTCATCTGCTAACCATTCCATTTGAATTGCCGAAATTGCAACGCAAAGTACCTTCCATCAATGCAACAACAACTAACTTATATCTCAGTAGATGACGATGAGCTTGATCGCCTACACATTGAAGCGATGGCTTCCTCTTTTTCTTTCTTACAAAACATAGGAACAAGCAGCAATGCTGTTGAAGGCTTTGAAATGATTTCATTTTTAAAGCCCGATATTGTTTTTGCCGATATTGAAATGCCCGGTATCAGCGGCATCCGCATGGTGCAACAACTTGCCGGTGAAGTTGTGGCTCCGGTGTTTGTTACGTCTCATCCTGAGTTTGCGCTGGATAGTTTTGAATTGCAGGTATTTGATTATTTATTGAAGCCGGTAAGCAGCGAACGCTTTGAAAAATGCGCGTTGCGATTGAAGGAGTTTTTTGAATTGCGCAAAAATGCTTTTGCCTTTGCAAAAGAAGAAGAACACAATTATATCGTTATCAAACAAGGACACGATAAATACAAGTTAGCATTGGATGATATTGTATATCTGGAAGCGATGCGCGATTATACAAAACTGGTAACGGCTGCAAAGAACTATCTTGTGCTGGAAACATTCAGCAACATGCTTCAGCAATTGCCACCCCAAAAATTTGTAAGAATTCATCGCAGCTACATTGTAAATAAAACCAAAATAGATTCTGTTCAAAAGAATAAAATAAATATTCAGTCAGAGGAGTTGCCCGTAGGAAAATTATACAAACACGCATTACATTTTACAGATTGATCTTTTTATTTTATTAATTGTTGTATCACTTATCAATTTTTTAAAACAATATGAAGCAAAGGCTTTTTATATTTTTTGCATTATTGTATGCACTAACATTTCAGGCTAAATCGCAAGTTCCTGATTTGTTGAAGTTGAATACTACCAATGATAAAATAAAAGCATGGATTGATTACTGCAAAGTGTTGCGTTTAAATAAAGACGGTGCTGCAAACAATTATATTCTGTTGCAAAAAGCAGGTTTACAAGGGTTGCAGATGGTGCAGCCAGATGACCATTTAGATAAAGCAAGTTTTTACTTATACACTGCGCTTGGATACTATTACCAGATAAAATTTGACAGTGCTCAATATTATTTCTATCAAAGCCAGCACAGTGCGCAGCTTGCCAAATCAACTAAATTAATTGCCGCCTCCAGTGAAGCATTGATGAGTCTTAATTTTCAATTACAGCAATTGGATAAAGTAGATGCATGCAAAACTCTTCTTCAAACGATTGCGGATACCACAAAAGATAAATCTATACTACAGGATATTTACTCTGCTTTCGGCAGTTACTATCAGCAAAAATCGTATTACAGTGCGGCACAGGATTATTATATCAAAAGCATACAGTTGCGTGAAAAATATGTTGATACAACACAAGATTCAAAAGCAAAGTTTGATTATGCCATTCAATGCGATCAGCTTTCCAAGCTTTATCTGAATACGCAAATGGCTGATAAAAGCCTTGCCTCATTAAGACAAGGGCAGCGTTTTGCCAATGTATCGCCGCTTGTACACAATCGTTTGCTAAGTTCTTTTGTGGAAGCTTTTACCACGTCAGGCAATATTGATTCTGCTTTGTATTATAACAACCAGCTTGCAGAAAATACACAAAACCAAACTTCATTTCCATCAGAGCTTGTTTCTTCCAATCTCAACATCGCTATTTATTATATTGATCATAAGCAATACAGCAAAGCACTTCCTTATGCAGAGAAAGGCGATTCATTGGCAGCATTAACGCAATCACCTTTTTTAATCTTTCAGTCGCAGATGATAATGGGAAGATATTTACAGGAAACAGGTAACTACGAAAAGTCAATTTCCTTATTGAATAGATCGCTTCCCATTGCGCAGCAATTGAATAAAGAACTGTATTCTAATATACTTAAATATCTCGCGCTGGATTATAAAGGGCTGAATAATTCAGCCACTTCATTGCAATATTATGAACGCTATGTGGGGTTGCAGGATACGCTTTCAAAAGAGAAATTATCAAGAACATTTGCCGACCTTGAAACACATTATCAAACAAATGAAAAAGAACAAAGAATTGTTTCGCTGAATCAAAAAAACAAACTGAACGTTCTTGAATTAAAACAGGCTTCCAGCACTAAGCATATCCTGATAATCGGGTTGATAAGTCTCTCCATTTTTTCTTTACTGCTTTATTTTATTTATCGAAACATAGAAAAGCTGAACAAACAACTCAATCTTCAAAAAGCAGAATTGCAAATACTAAATGGTCAGCTTTCTGTAGCCAACGATACAAAAGCAAAGTTGTTTGGCATCATCAGTCATGATCTTCGTTCGCCGGTAAGTAAGATTGTGCAATTGATGCAGTTGCAAAAAACGCATCCGCAAATGCTGGACAAACAAACAGTGCAAAAGCATGAAGCAGGAATACAGCAGGCTACCGAAAGCGTATTGGAAACAATGGAAGATTTGCTCTTGTGGAGCAAAAGCCAGATGCAGCATTTTAAGGCAGATAAAACCCTGGTAAACCTGCATGATGTTGTTGTGAAAGAATGCGATTTTTTACAATCTGCTGCGGAAGAAAAAAGCATTGCTATCAACAATGAGCTTCCACAACGTTTTTTGCAAACAACCGATGAAAATTTTATTGTTGTTATCATACGCAACCTATTGCAAAACGCTATCAAATATGCTGATGCGGCCACGACTATTTTTATTACGGCAAAAGAAAACAGCCTGCAGATATCCAATACAACTTCAGGTGCAAGTGTTGAAGAATTAAGCAACCAATTCAGCCAAAAACAAATCAACAGCAAAGTTTCGGGCTTTGGGCTTCAAATTGTGAACGACCTTGCTGAACAGTTACATCACCAGATTTTTTTTGAACAACTGAGCAACGGGCGCATCGCTGCTGTTATCCGGTTTGCGTAAGCAGCGTCTTATTGACTATCCATCTACAACAACTTGTTTGTTTTTACATGATTTTTAGCCGTCACTGCGAGGCACGAAGCAGTCTGTGGTGTACAACAAATCATGTGTTTAAGTAGTAAAACTGTTTACATCATTTACTCACCACTTGCAAACAACTTCATTATTTTAACTACAGACTGCTTTGTGTCTCGCAGTGACGGTAGGTTCTCATCAAGTGTTGACAAATGAGGACAATCTTTTCCATATTTTCCTTTTGTCGGTTTTCCCGATACGTTTGTCGGTTATATCATAACTTCCGTTTTCCTGTTCATCAATTTTACCGATACCTTTTCGTATCACAAAAATTGATGGATTATGAAACAGAAAAACACTTTCTTTTTAACCGTTATCATCTTCACCCTATTTCTATCTTTTTCAAATTTTGCCAACGCCCAGTTTTTAAAAAAGATAATAAATGAGGCAAAACAAACAACGCAAAACCGCGCAAACAGCAAAGCCAGCGATGCTACCAACAAAGCAATAGACGGCGTTCTGCAACCCAAATCAAACAACAATTCTTCAAACATAGATACAGCCGCAATGGGCGGTGTTCTTGGTGCATTTGTAAAAGCAGCGAAAGACAATCCCAACGATACTTCGATGGGCGATTTGATAAGCAAGAGCTTAGGCAATCTTACCGGAAGAGGAGGCGTGTCAGCGGCCGATTCTGTAGCTGCCATCAAAACATATACAACTGCAAATGGCGGAAGCGGAATCTATTATGAATACACAATTGAAAGCAATACAAAGGAACGGGGCAATGTAAAAAGTACTTCAAAAATGTATGCAACCAATAATGGTGAAGCCCGTTCTGAGATGAACCTGGCTGCCATGATGGGTGCAAAAAACGGGACCGCATTAATTGTTATTGCAAGAATGAGCCAGCCGCATTACAGCCTTATACTGGACGATGAAAAGAAAGCGTATTCGCTGAATGTGATAGATACTTCTCTTATTAACGGCATACATCAAAAATATGAAGTAACGAAACTTGGTAATGAAACAGTAAACGGCTACAACTGCACGCATGCAAAACTGGTTTCCACATCAGGTTCAGGAATGTTTAAAACGTCAAGCACCGAAGATATATGGACGAGTATTGATGTGCCTGGATATGAACTGTTTAAAAAAGCAACGCTGCAACAAAATATTAAACCAGGAGATATGAAAGCCTTGAATGACGCAGGTTGTGGTGGGTTCCTTGTAAAGATGGCAACTAGTGATAAAAATTATTCGATGACAATGCAGTTGAGCAAAGCAGAGAAGCAATCCTTTCCCGCATCCCTGTTTAAAATCCCTGCAGGATATACCGAATCGAAAAGCAATCTGATGTTTGCCAATATGATGGGCGCGATGCCTAAAAAATAATTGACTGATTTTCTTAAACCTATTCTTATGCAATATTTACGATTGTGTTCCTTACTCATTTTTTCAACCTGTTTATTAATCGCATGTTCAAATAATAATGCGGTAAATAAAAATAAAGACAGTGTTGGAGCAACGCCTTCCAATAGTTCCGGCACCATTTCCTCTAACGGCAACGGAAGTTTTTCTTACACCATTGATGGCAACAGGGTGGACGTAACAAGCCTTTATATAAATGAGGCTAAAAATGCTGCTGCTGATGGGCGTTTAAAATTTGAAATTACCAATGTGCCAACATCGGAAGTATTTTCATTTTCAATTGCCAACAGCGGCACAACTAACGTACTTCATTACAGTCCTTCTCTTACAGAAACAAAGAACCAGGCAACTTATATGTCTCATAAATATAAAAATTACTATGGTGATTCTGTAACAGTAACAATCACTGACATTGATGCATCACACATCAAAGGCACATTTTCGGGAAAATATTTATCAGGTGATGATACGCCCGAACCATTGCTGATAACAGATGGCAAGTTTACTATTCCGTTCAAAGCAAACAAGTGAATGATTTAAAAGTTATCCATTCAATTATAAATTTTCTTCATAAAATCTAAAATTTAAAATCATGAATTTCCAACAAATGCATATACAGCGCAAAGCAGTTATTATAGGCGCAGCAATAGGTATAATTTCCTGTTTCCTGCCGTGGTTCAGTTATGGTATGGGATCGGTAAATGGCATGAACGGTATTGGTGTGCTGGTTTTTATACTTTTTATTTTGGCAGGGCTTCTTGCCCTGGCTGGTAACCAGAAAGATTACATTCCCGCAAAAATGTGGCTGCCCGTGGTTGGCGCAGGTGTAATAAATATCTGCATCATCGCTTATCTTATAATCCGGTGGGAATCTGCAATGAGTGGCGTTAGCAATGAAAGCGGAGTCTATGGCAGTATAGGCCTCAGCGTTGGAATATGGGCTGCTATTGCAGGCGCCATCGTTGTTGCCTTCGGCGCTTACCGTTTCCGTTCAGCAGACAGCAATATGAAAGATTCATTCCGGTCGTTGAAAAGTGATGTGGACAAGGCGATATCAGACAAAGGAAAAGATAGCAATACGATACCTCCTCAATCATAAGCTGTGTAAAACTTATAGCTGATTTTTATCAAAGCAAACCATTGTTACTGAAATGATTTTACATTTTACCATGAAGTTCCTGGTAATAAAAAGTTGAAGTACTCTTTTCCCTCATCTCTGCTTGCTATTCTTCAGATTATATAAAATCAAAAGGCGGTTTGCTATTTAGCAATAGTATGAAGGCTTCGCAAAAACAATAACTTTTATGTATTTTAAATCAAAAATATTTATTGCTTTCGTTGTTATTCTTTTAGCAAAGAGCAATGTTGTTCATGCGCAGTTGCTGAAAGGTGTTTTGAACTCCGTAAAGCAAACGGGGCAAAACAGGGCAAACGGAAAAGTTGACCAAATCACCAATAAAGCATTGGATAAAGTGGAAAATTTGGGCAAAAACAAATCGAAAAAGTCAACATCGGATAACGGTACGAATACAACTTCAACATCTGCGCAGGACACAACAAAGCCAGTTAACATTAATGCGCAAAACCAAAGCACAGCATCAACCTCATCTAATAATGGCAACAATTCTTCATCACAAAACAATCAATACAATTCTAATGGAAGCTTTATCAATTTAAACCTTTCATCCGACAGAATCATTGCTGGTGGCGCCGTGCAAATAACAGGTTCAAGTATTAGATACCAAAATTTTAAATCCGTTATAGTAACCATAGCGGCAGAAGACGGCAGCCGCAAAGAAAGCAGGACACTTCCTCTTGATACAAGCGGTGCCTACTCTACCATATGGCAATTAAACACAGACGATAGTTACATCGTTACCGCAAAAAGCAGCGATGGCAAAAGCTCAATCAGCAAAGAATTAGGTGTATATAAGCCCGATGATATTGACTCGGTAATTGAGCCTTTAAAAACCGGCATAACCAAAGCATCTGATAAATTGAAAGAAGATATTGATAAAGTAAAAACTACGCTTACGGGGCAGGATGCAGATGCTTTACAAAAAAAGATGAATGATTTTTCTGATCTTAAAGATAAAGTATTAAAACAATTAAACGATGTAGCTGCTGCAGGCAAAGGACTGACTAATGTTGAAAAGAAATACGGCGGATTGCCTTCTTCTGTTTTAGCAAATTTATCTGATATGACAGATGTTGTATCGCAGGAAACAAAACAGATAGACGTGGCAATTGAAGCAACAGAACATAAGTCTTACGATAACAGCGTATGTGAATATTTGGTGATGGTTAGTGAAGCCTGTGCTGCATTTTCAACGTGCATGAGTTTTGAAGGAAAGTTTACAAAGACTGTACTAAACATTGCTAATGGAAAAGCATATCCTGCTGTTGCAAGCTATGGTGCAGGAGCTTTGACAGGTGGCAGCGATGCAGCGGGAAAAGCAGCCGCCGAATGCTCCTCACTATTTTTAGGTGCTGCAACTGAAAGTGAAGCGCTGAAAGCCAACTTTAGTCCGCTTTCATTTGGCGGTGATATTGTTCAAATGTGTTCTGATTTGTTGTTGAAAAAATATTGCGCTGTTATGAGCGGCGATCTCAATCATAAATACGAATGCACATTCCGCAACAAATCAAACGATGTGTGGTGGGATTATACTTATACAACGGAAGCGGTTATCAGCCTGCGCTATCCTAAAAATAACAAGGGTGGCAACATTATAAAAATGAAAGGCAATATAGAAGGTAACGCAACCAAGTTTACCATCTATCAAAATGCGCAGCAGATAGATGAATATAAAGATGCGATGAAAGGAAGAGAACGCTTTACACAATTTTATTCGCTTTGTCTTCATAAACCCGTTGCCATTCCTTTTTCTGCTGCATCGGCAGATAAAGACATTGGTTTTGGCGCTGTGGCAAGAGCCATTGCAACGCCTGCTTCTTTCAACATTCCGATTGATGCAGATTATGATGTGGCGCAAAAAAAAGTAACGATATATGTAAACGATGCGCTGGTTGATTTTACGCCGGTTGTTTGTTACATCTACGGCTACATCTCAATAGCGGCGGGCATTCCACTGGTAACAAGAGTAAATTACCCCATCAATTCTGTAAAGCTTACACTGGGTAAAGTAATAGAGAAGAACAGCCATTTTACTGTGCAAACAGATGCTGAAAATAATTTAAAAATTGACGGAACGGGTGAAACCAAAATTGGTGATGCAAGCTCAAGCATTGAGCACAACATTCATTTTTCGTTTAACCTGAAGAGCGAAGAATAAGATTATATGTTATGAAAAGTGAAGTATCAGGTTTCAAAATAATTTCGCTGTTATTAATGCTTATCAGTGCATGCAATAACAAGCCTTCTGCAAACCTCCTTGTTAACGGAAGCGCAGAAATGCCAAAGTATGATACCGTTCCAAAAGGTTGGGAAAATATAAAGGGAAATTGGATTTCGGCAGAAGGCGACAGTACGCATCACAATTACGCATATGCGCAGGACAGCAGTCATTATTTTTTTGGAGGTTACGGTTTGCTTTGCGTTCTACAACAGGATGCAGATGTTTCGAAATACGCAAGAAGCATTGATGGTAAAAAGCAAAAATTTGTTGTAAGCGGATGTGAACAAACCTTAGACCAGGGGCCACTTTCCGACCAGGGAATGTTGAAAGTAGAATGTTTGGATGCAACTAAGAACAAAACGCTTTATAGCGATTCTACCGATACATTAATGAGCAAAACCAAATGGCTGGCAGTAGCAGATACGTTTTTAGTGCCGCCGGCTACACGATTCATTAGAGTTCAATTGATTGCCTTTAGAAATGTGGGTGGTGATAACGATGGATACTTTGATAACATCGGTTTGGTGGCTTTGCCATCTCAAAATTATTTTTTACTCATTATAATAATTGCCGCAATAATAATATGCCTTGCGGCTGTGTTGTATTTCCGCAAAAGAAAACGACAAATCAACATAAAGAATCAATAACCTATCATCATAAAATATAAAACATGAAACACTTACTTTTTGTAACAGCCATATTCATCATCGCATCGTGTACATCCTGCGACAGCAGTAATGCAAATAAAATTAATAAAGAAGAAGCACGAGGAAGCTCTGACGCATCAGCAACATCTTCTTCAACAGGCGATGCTGTTTTTTCTTACAACTTAGACGGAACAAAGGTTTCCGGTGGCGAGGTGGATGCAACACAAACAAACAATATAGCCTTTATTACCCAAAGTGGTAATGGCAATAAGCTAACGTTTTTTCTTGGAGATGCATATCAGGAAAATACAGAAACGTTTTCGCATTCATTACGGTTTGCCATACCTGATAAAACAGGCGCAGTAACGCTAACTCCTAATGAAGACAACTGGAACATACAACTTTTTTTAGGCAACGATAAGAACGACAAATATGTTCTGTATGCTAACGAGACTTTTAATATTACACTTACAAACATTTCTTCAACACGTGTTTCAGGCACCTTTTCCGGGAAAGTAAAATTAGCAGAAGGACAAGGATCCGGTAAAGCTGAGCTTACCATAACCGATGGAAAGTTCGACATTCCTGTTAGCCATGTTAAGGGCTGATACAAACAATAAAACAGAAAGAAAAACTTCATTGTCTTCAAAACAGAAGTAAAAAATTATGCAACAGGTAAACTTATTTTTTTCGATTATTCTTTTCACCTGTTTGCTTTTTGCATCATGTAACAATGAGGCTTCCAATGCACAGAAAGGCAATGAGTATAATGCTTTTGGCGATAGCATTCCTATAAGCAATGGCTTGATGGGAAAAATATTTTTGCTTCCTGTAAACACCGTTGCTCTGCCCGATTTTGACACCATGAAACCGTTAGATAAAACTATTTATGTTGATAAAATTGACATACCGGAACAGAGCTGGTCTTTAGGTTTTCCGGGCTTACAAAACCGCTTTGAATGGTTTGGTATTGAATACACCTGTTCTTTTAAAACGTATGATACGGGCAATTACACATTCAGAATAGTAAGCGATGATGGCTCGAAATTGTTCATTGATAATAAACTGATTATAAACAATGATGGCTTGCACAGTGATGTTTCAAAAAGCGGAGATGTGTTTTTAAATGATTCAATGCACGAGGCAAAAATTATGTATTTCCAGGGACCGCGCTACCAGCTTGCCCTGCAGCTTTTCTGGAGTAAGAACAATGCAAAAGAGCAAATTTTTCCAGGCAAAAATTTTATATTATACACACCAAAGCCTGCCTCTCATTTCAAATGGTGGTGGTTGTTGTTAGCTGTCATTTTATTGATAGCAATCGCTTTTATAACAACGAGAAAAAAGAGGCAAAAACAAACCTTACTAAAAGCACCTGGCAACAATACAAACAACGTTGTTACACCTGTTCATAAACAACAATAAAACGCAATAAAATGAAACGTTTCTTACTACTCATTCCAGCAATGGTTGCTCTCCTTTTGTTTTCATGCAAAAACAACAATGAGAATAGCAAGAGCAATTCGGTTATCACTTCTGAAAAAGAAAGTCCGTCTTCAAAAAACGCTGACGACAAAGAAAGTACAACATCAAAAAGCATTGATGACAACACCAATGAATTGATGGATACTACAAAACTAAAAGGAGATATGAACGATATGCTGAACTCGGTGATCAGTGGCAAGCCTGATACCACAAAACTTAAAAAAGCAGCTGGAGATATCATGACCACAGATGCCAATATGTTATCGGATTCAGGCATTGATAAGATGTATGGCAACAGCAACGATCCTTCTGTGAAAGCGGCTGCCGATGCATTGAAAAAAATGCGCAACGGAATGGGTATTACACCGGGCAAATTAGACAGTATGAGAAAAGAAGCCTCTGCTTTACAACATTAATTTCTCTATTTCAAATAATAAACATAAACAATAAAATACCCCTTATTTGTTCGTTTATCATTTTCAGCCTTAAGCCCCAAAAACAATAATGTTAATCAATGGAAGCTTTGATTTATTCCTTTCTTTTCAATTTCATAACTAATTAAAAATAAAAGCGATGAAAACAAAAATGATCAGCTTATTCATGTTACTTGCTTGCGCCATTGCAGCATTAACATCGTGCCATTCCAGTGCATCTTCCAGCAACATTTCTACTTCTGAAAACAAAGGCGGCAATAGTGTTTCGGGAAGCGGTAACGACACATATTTTGAGATGAGCAACCACACAGTTGGCAAGCAATTATCAATGCAGATGCTTTTTAAAACGTATGTATCTGCCAACGGCAAAGCAAGAACAGAAATGTATAAGATAACCAATGATAAACCATCGTTGATAATGGAAGGAATTGCAGATGTAAACAACCCTACGCAAACTACTTTACTTGATGACAGCGCAAAAACGTTTACCATTCACCATACCGACACCGCAAATAACAACGATGATGGGCATACAACGTATTCCGTTTCGAAAATAGGCAACGAAACTATCATGGGTTTTAACTGCACTCATGCCCGTGTAATTGCCACCAAAAATTACAGCGGAGTGGCAGGCTCCATTATGAATGGAACAGACACTACCGATTTGTGGTTAGGCAATGATATGCCCATGCCTGATGCAATGAAAAAATACGTACAACTGTCATTCACCAAAAGTTTAGGTAACGGATTGTTTAACAGCAGTGTGGCAAATCAATTAAAGCAAATGGGTTGCGAAGGCATGTTTGTAAAGTTTGAAATGCATTCAAAAGATGTTTCATCCACTTCACAGCTTACCAAAGTATCAAAAGATAATTTTCCTGCCTCTTTGTTTGCTGTGCCTTCAGGTTACAAAGAAGAAAAAGATGATTTTTAAAAATAGGGTTCCCGCAGATTTCGCAGATGAATACAAGAATTTCTGTGTAAATCCGCGTTATCTGCGGAACATTATAAAATGATTGACTTTTACAACAAGTAGCACAAATTTCAACAAAAACAAATGCGCACAATCATGGAAGGAAACACATTTGCAAAAGTCGCAAAATGGTTCTTCCTTTTGTTAGCAATTGTGTTGTTTGTATGTGCTGTTGTACTGGCTTGTTGTTAAGTGAAGGGATAAATAATTGTAAAGACCTATAAGGTTTTTAAAACCTTATAGGTCTGGCTTTTGAAACACAGTCACAGTATTAGTTATGGCATCCCTCCTTTGGCATAGGGTAATTTATATTCAATCGTTTTAAGATTTAGACAGAAGGCAATATAAAGTTGTGTCAGAAAACCTGTTTCTTTATTGGTGACAGACATTGCATCAATCGAAATGATTATTGGAGTTACGCAAAAGGAGTGAATTGTTTTATCACGCTGTAAAAGGTTCGGAACCTTAGTTTGCCTATATCCACATTGCGTAACTCCTATGGTTATTGGATTTGTTGGTAAATGGTTCCGTTCTTCATTACAAAAATTACTTTTTTAATATCATTCATGTTAGCAGAAGGATCGCCTTGCACAGCTATAATATCTGCCAATAATCCCTTTTGAAGCCTGCCGATTTTATCGGCAAAACCAAAGACACTGGCGTTAACAGAAGTGGCCGAGCGCAACACATCCAGCGGCTTCATGCCCCATTCAGCCATCAGTTGCATTTCACGCGCATTATCGCCATGCGCAAACACGCCTACATCACCGCCGGTGCAAATAACAACGCTACTTTGTAAAGCCGACTGAAAGCTTTTCTTTTTTTGAGTAACCGATGCCGGTTCGGGGTCAATGCCTTTCTTCCAACCTCTGTATTGTGCAATGGCTTCTGTGGCGGCTAACGTTGGGCAATACGCAATTCCTTTTTCTTTCATCAATTTAAAAATATCATCATCACCTTCATCGCCATGCTCAATGGTAGTGATGCCTGCCGCAATGGCGCGGCGCATTCCTTCTTTTGTGGTGGCGTGTGCCGCCGAAATTCTGCCGCTGCTCTTCGCAATGTTTACTGCAGTTGCTATCTCTTCGGTGGTAAAAGTTGGTGCCGCTTTGCCTCCTTCTCCCCAACGATAATCGGCATACACTTTTACCACATCAGCACCTTTGCGAATTTGTGTGCGCACTTCGCTTTCCATTTCGTTTATGTTGCTTACTTCGGCTGCACCTTGCGGCAAATCAATATCTGCGTTGTGAAGGTTGGGTCCGTAACTTCCTTTGGCAACAATAGCCCGCGTGGCAACGATCATTCGCGGACCGGGAACAATGCCTTTTTCGATGGCTTCTTTTAAGCCCGCATCATCGTACATACAACCTTCGGTTCCCAAATCGCGAACCGTAGTGAAACCCGCGAGCAGCGTGGCTTTCGCATGAACAACAGCTCTTGCCGTACGCTCGGCACGGCTTTCGGTAAGCACCTGGTCGTTCCAGGATGTTTCGTTGTAAGGATGCAAAAAAAGGTGCGAATGGCCTTCTATTAAACCGGGTAGTACGGTTGCGCCTTTCATTTCAATGATACGGGTATTAGCTGGCAATTTAAACATCATCGCACCGGCTTCTTCAATGCTGTTTCCCCTTACCAAAACCACCCAATCCGTGTGCATCGTTTCACCATCAAACACCCTGTCGGGCTTTAATAAATAAAAAGAATCGGTTTGTGAGAAAGAGGAAATACAAATAAAAAAAAGTGGCAAAAACAAAAACGGTTTCATTAACGAAAGATAGGAATTGGAAGGATGAAAAAGGAAATGATTTTGTTTGCGGAATGAGGGTTATGCGTCATTCCGCAATTGCCCTCAACACGATCTTACACCTTTACGCTTTCACGAGGGCTTTGTGCGGAATCTGATGATTCAATAATGAAGATGTTGAATGATGTAAACATGCTTGCAGTATAGCATTTTAATCAAACTGTAAAGAGCAGATTCCGCACAAAGCCCTCGCGAATTTGATTATAACTTTTATCATCGTGTTGAGGGCATTTGCGGAATGACGGATTGATGAATTTTCAAAAGCTTGTTGTTACTTTGAAACAGAACACGTCATCACATGAAATTCTTACTCTTGTTGTTTCTTCTTCCCCTTATTGTTTTTGCACAAAAAAACACCCACCAAGACATTGCAAAATACAACGCCGAAGCGCAACGTGTTACTATCATTCGTGATAACTGGGGCGTGCCACATATTTGGGGCAAAACCGATGCGGATTGTGTGTTTGGTTTGCTGTATGCGCAATGCGAAGAAAGCTTTGAAAAAGTGGAAGAAAACAATTTGGAAATAATGGGCAGGCTAAGTGAAGTGTGGGGCGAAGAACGATTGTATAATGATTTAAAAATGCGCCTGATTTATGATTCGGCAGCCGCAATCAACGATTATAACAACAGCCCGCTATGGTTAAAGAAATTGATGGATGCTTCGGCTGACGGCGTAAATTTTTATTTATACAAACATCCCGAAACCAAACCCAAAGTGCTCTATCATTTTGAGCCGTGGTTTGCTATGTTAAGAACCAACGGCAGCATCTCTGCCACGCAGGATGGCGGCATAACAACGGCTGATATGAAGGCTTTGTATTTGCCAAAAGATAGCAGTGTTGCTTACAATCCAATATCATCTTTTAGCAACGACCCAATGGGCTCCAATGGCTTTGCTGTAGCACCTTTCAAAACGGCTTCACATAATGCAATACTCTACATCAATCCGCACGTAACTTTTTATTACCGAACCGAAGTGGAAATGAGTAGTGATGAAGGCTTGCACGTGTATGGCGCCGTTACATGGGGAACGTTTTTTGTTTTCCAGGGATTTAATGAACACTGCGGCTGGATGCATACATCGGGCAATGTTGATGTGGCTGATTTGTTTACCGAAATAACGGTAAAACAAAACGATTCTCTTTTTACAAAATACGACAATCAACTGTTGCCTGTACAGTCCCAAAACATCAGTATCAAATACAAAACAAACGATGGATTTGCACAGCAAACCTTTACCGTGTATCGTTCGGTTCATGGTCCGGTACTGGGCAGCCGGAACGGGCAATGGTTAAGTCTTCGTGAGAACAACCGTTCCTTAACTGCGCTTGAACAATCATGGCTGCGTACAAAAACAAAAGGCTTTAATGAGTTTAAAGAAGTGATGAATTTACGTGCCAACACATCGGATAACACGGTGTTTGCTGATGACAAGGGGAACATTGCTTACTGGCATGGCAACTTTGTTCCGCGCCGCAACACGAAATACGATTATAGCCTGCCGGTTGATGGTAGCACATCGGCTACTGATTGGCACACCATCTATGCGCTGGATTCTATTGTGCATGTGTACAATCCTGCCACCGGCTTTATTCAAAACTGCAATTCAACGCCGTTTACCGTGTCGGGCGCAAGTTCTCCTAAACAAGAAAATTATCCGGTTTTCATGGCGCCGGATGGCGAAAATTTTCGTGGGTTAAACGCGGTTCGTTTATTAAGCAAAACCAAACTTCTTACGATGGAAGATATGATTCACAACATTGGTTACAACCTGCATCTTACTCTATTTGATACGCTTCTTCCCTATCTGGTAAAAGACTATCATGCGTTGCCCACAACTGATTCTTTGTATTCCTCTTTACACGATGCCATTGCTGTTTTGGAAAGTTGGGATCATACAGCGTCTGATACATCGGTTGCCACTGCGCTTGCCATAGAATGGGGTTATTGTGTTGTAAGAAAAATGCCGCCTTTACAAAGTTTATACAAAGCTGGTCATACAGTAGAACTGTTGCAAGAAGCCATCGCTACCACAACACCAAAAGAAAGATTAGACTTGCTGCTGCAAACATTAACCGACCTCACACAACGCTTCGACAACTGGCGCATTGCATGGGGTGAAATCAACCGTTATCAACGTCCGCCAAATGGCGTGTTTGATGACAAGCAACCCAGTATTCCGGTGGCATTTACTTCTTCACTCTTTGGCTCTATTCCTGCTTCTGCCGCACAGCGCACAGCCACTACTAACAGGCGTTATGGCACGTATGGCAATTCATTTGTTGCCTGCGTTGAGTTTGGAAATGGGGTAAAAGCAAAATCAGTGGTTACGGGTGGCCAATCGTTCAATCCACAATCAAAGCATTATACCGATCAGGCGCAGATGTTTGTAGATGGCAACTTCAAAGATGTTTTGTTTTACAAAGAAGATGTACTGAAGCACGTGGAAAGAAAATATCATCCGGGAGAGTGAAGCAATGTACGATGTTAGATGTGGGATGTACGATGTTGGATGTTTTTGTTGTACGTAACTTTACTTATAAAAAGTAGGCAAAAACAAACGCCATTGCATCAGTAAAAAATCATTCAGCGTCTCGAACTACATCGTACATCCTATATCTAACATCGTACATCAAATCACATCCAACATCTAAACCTATATTTGCGGCTCATCAAACTAAAACCATGTCAGTTATTGTAGTAGGCACGATGGCATTCGATGCCATTGAAACGCCGTTTGGAAAAACCGATAAAATCATTGGCGGATCGGCTTCGTATGTGGCGTATGCAGCGCATCATTTAGTAACTCCGGTTCAGCAGATATCTATTGTAGGTAATGATTATCCACAGGCAGAGTTTGACGATTTGCAAAAGCGCGGCGTGCAATTGGATGGCGTTGAAGTGGTAAAAGACAAACCTTCTTTTTTCTGGAGCGGTCGTTATCATTTGGATATGAACACACGTGATACATTGGTAACCGATTTGAATGTGCTTGCCGACTTCAATCCGGTTGTTCCCGATAGTTACCAGGGTGCTGAATTTCTCATGCTGGGCAACCTGAGTCCAAGCATACAAAAGAGTGTGATTGAGCAATTGAAAACACGGCCTAAATTGATTGTGTTAGACACGATGAACTTTTGGATGGATACGGCTCTGGACGGTTTAAAAGAAGTGTTGCAAATGGTAGATGTGTTGCTGGTAAATGATAGCGAAGCGCGACAACTGACCGGCGAGTTTTCGATAGTAAAAGCGGCAAGGAAAATATTAACGATGGGACCGAAATATCTCATTATTAAAAAAGGCGAGCACGGCGCTTTGCTGTTTCATCAAAATAAAGTGTTCTTCGCACCGGCACTGCCCTTGGAAGATGTGTTCGACCCAACAGGGGCGGGCGATACTTTTGCCGGTGGCTTTATCGGGCATCTTGCCAAAACAAAAGACATCTCATTTGAAAATATGAAAACGGCAATTATTGTTGGTTCGGCAATGGCAAGTTTTTGTGTTGAAAAATTTGGTACGGAACGATTAAAAGAATTGACCAAACAAGATATTGCCGAACGCATGGAAGCCTTTGTGCAATTGGTGAATTTTGATATTGCTCTGGTTTAATATTTTTTCAAACGCTGACAGGGTTTGAAACCCTGTCAGCGTTTGAAATTTTGAACCTGTTTTTTGATTTATGATTCAACCCAACTTGTAAGAAATTTCAAAAGATTGAAATTAAAATACCATAAAATTGATGCAACCGTCATAACCAAGCCAACAAATAATACTATTCCTCCTTTGGAGGATGCATCTTCGTTATAGTCTTTGTAATCTTCAAGTATTTTCCCATGCTTTTCTACTTGAAAAACATGCCTGTTATAATCAAAGGCACTTTCTCTGTAATATACTTTTATAGTATCGCCAACTTGCATGTTGTATCTTAAGTCCTCATATCCTTCAGGAGAACGTTGTATAGCAAAATTTTCATTTGAATTCTTCAGTGTAAAATAAAAAACTCTTACAAAAGAATTATATCGAAGTCCAGCAACTTCTATCTTTCTTATATCTGCGTAAGTAACAGTACTGGTTATTTGTTTTGATTTTGATAAATCAATATTTATATCATCCTTAAGAGCAATTATTGAATTAACAATGCACAGTGTTCCAACGATGAATAAAATAAGGCAATTGACTATCTTATTTTTCATTTAGCTGAAGAACAAACAATGTGATTAATTGAAAATTTAATATTCATCATTTCACATACTTTCCTATCACCGGCAACAGCTTAAATTCTTTTCTTTCTACGCGGCTGATGAACCACAAATACGATAAAACTAAAACGGTGGCTATGGTTAAATGATACACCGTATTTGCCCACAACGAAGACAATGCTTTGTGAATGAAAAACAGCAACACCACAATGATCAGATACGCCAATAATTTCTTCGAGGCATAAGGAATGCGGTAATGTTTTTGTCCCCACACATAGCTTACCACCATCATTGTTCCATAACATAAAAAAGTTGCCCATGCGCTGGCAACATAACTAAAGTGCGGAATGAACAGCCAATTGATCGCAATGGTGATGATAACGCCAATCAAAGTAATGATGCTGCCAGCCGACGTTTTACTTGTGATTTTATACCATATACTCAGGTTAATATAAATTCCCAAGAACATATTTGCTAATAAGAGTATAGGAACCACTTTTAAACCTTCCCAGTATTTCTTGTCAATAAAAAATTTCCAGATTGGCAAATACAAGCTTACTACCAAAAACATAAGCGTAATTGTGAGCACAAAAAACTTCATCACGCGCGCATATACAAACGGTGCATTTTTGCCTTCGGCTTGTTTAAAAAAGAATGGCTCTGCACCCAGCCGAAAGGCTTGTATAAATAAAGAAATTAAAATAGATAATTTATAACAAGCACCGTAAATGCCCACTTGTTGCTCAGCAATTTGAGGCGGTAACCACCAACCGAGCATCAACCGATCAAAGGTTTCGTTTACAGTGTAACCCAAACCGGCTATCATCATGGGCAAAGCATAAACAATCATTTCTTTCCATATCACAACATCAAAAGAAAATCGTTTTGGTAGCAGCCATTTTACTAATAACAATAAAGTAAAAGCCGATTGCGCAATGTTGGCATACAATATATATTCAATTGGATTTTTGTTTGGCTGATAAAACAAAACAATCCATGAATTGCCACCCGTTTTTTTGTACTCGTAAGGACAATATTTAATAAAGAAAATAGTAAGCACAACATTGATGATAATACCAAACACTTTTATAAGTGCATACAAGCGTGGCTTACCTTCGTTACGCAAACGCGCAAACGGAATGGCGCTCAATGCATCAAATCCAATAATAAAAATACTAAGCGTAATGAGATGCGGAAATGCTTGTTGCGAAGATATGTTCACCAACAGCGATTGATTAAACCAAAGTAGAAGGCTTAAACCAATCGTACTTATTAACAAGCTAATAGAAGTGGTATTATTAACCTTGTCGGCAATCGTTTTGTTTTGAATGAATCGAAAATAAGCCGTTTCCATGCCGTAGGTGAACAGCACATTTAGCAACGGGAGCATTGCATAAATAGAATTCATTCTTCCGTAATTAGCAACGCTGATAATAGAAGAGTAAGTGATAATAGGAGCCAAAAGGTAATTGATAAACCGCGCCGCAATGCTGCTTACGCCATACCAAACCGTTTGTCCTGCTAAACTTTTTATGCTCAAGAAATCTGATTTATGATTTGTGATTGATGATTTATAATTTGAGTGACGAGCGTTTACTTCGCAATCTTAAATCATAAATCTTACATCAAAAATACTAATAGCTGTCTCCGTCAATCATGTTGCCCAGGGTTCCCAAAATGCTGCCTTCCTCTTTGCGTTGCGTAGTGCCATACATCAGGATGCGATGCGCCAAACGGCTTACAGGCAAGGTTTGTATCCAAATGATTCCAGGACCGCGAAGCGTGGCAAAAAACAAACCTTCGCCACCAAAAAATGAGTTCCGGATGCCGCCAATAAATTGAATGTCGTAATCAACCGTAGCCGTATAACCTACAAGGCAGCCTGTATCAATTTTTAGAATTTCACCGGCAGCCAGTTCTCTTTGAAACACATGACCACCGGCGTGCATAAACGCCATGCCATCGCCTTGTAACTTTTCCATAATAAAACCTTCGCCGCCAAACAAGCCGGTTCCCAATTTGCGCTGAAAAGCAATACTGATGCTTACGCCTTTTGCCGCGCACAAAAACGCATCTTTCTGACAAATAACAGTGCCGCCCAATTGTTGCAGATTCAGGGCAATAATTTTACCAGCGTACGGCGCTGCAAAGCTCACATGCTTTTTGCCATAGCCTACGTTGGTAAAAGCAGTCATAAACAAACTTTCGCCAACCAACACGCGCCTGCCCGCATTCAACAGTTTATTAAAAATACCACCGCTTTGCTGTGTGCTGCCATCTCCAAAAATGGTTTGCATTTGTATGCCATCATCCATCATTAAAAATGCGCCGCTTTCAGCAACAGCGGTTTCCTGCGGGTCGAGTTCTATCTCCACATACTGCATTTCTTCACCCACAATGGTATAATCTATCTCGTGGTTTTGTATCATAACAGGTTTTTGTTTTTGTTCGTTTTTTATGAAGTAGCAAGGAAGCCTTTTGTTTATATTTTTTTATTAAACCAAAATAAAGGCAAGCCTTCTGAACCCTTATTGATAAAAAACAAAAATAGTTTTTATGATACAACTGATTGTTAAATGCACCGTACTATTTGTATTGGTTACAAGCTTTTCGCAGGCTACTCATGCACAACGCATTTTTGTTGATGTTCAGCCGCAGGCAAGAGCAGTGCCGCGTCCGTTGGCGCCGCGTTCCAACTACGTTTGGATAGATGGCGAATGGGTACGCCGCGGCAGGCATTATGTGTATCAGCCGGGCTATTGGGCATCGCCGCGTGCAGGTTGGGTATGGATGCCCGGCCGATGGATAAGAGAGCGCAGAGGCTGGTATTGGACTCCAGGCTCTTGGAAAAGAGTTCAGCCTCTTTCAACCCTTGCTTTTGTTTTTGCCGCTTTTGTTTACGTCTTTTTATGCCCGCTTTATTTACAAAATTCTACATTATCGCAATATTAAAATTCGATTAAAAACAAATTAGAACTCGCTTAAAATTGGTTTTGCTGTTGCAGCCGTAATATAATGTTGTGTAATTTACACCTTCATTCAAAAACAATAAAAAGAATCCAATCATGAAAACAGAACTTGTAACATCTTCGCTGTTATCAGCAATCTTATTTTCATTTCAGTGGGCATCAACACGGGTGCTAAGTGTAGTATTAAAACCATTAGTAAGGTTAATGATGCGGTTTTGTATGCCGTCGTTTGTATCACGTTTTTTAATGCAGTAAGCTTAAAAGTATTGAATCCAATAGCACATGGAAATGTGTCCTAAATTTCCGGACAAAAGATAAATAGTAAGAATCTATAGAATTTGTAATAAGAAAAGAAAACGTTCCGAATTGAAAGATTCGGAACGTTTTTATTTGCTTTTGTTTTTGCCATAAAATCCTGCCGAATATTGCCGGCAAACAGAATCGCTTGATTTTTTATGTAAAAACAAATCGGGCTTATTTTCTTCATCTTCTTCTTATGGCTTGCCATTTGTTTCAACCAATAAAAAACTATGAAACAAATACTTTGCATTGCCAGCTTTGCTGCTGTTGTTTTGCTTACACAAGCCTGCGGTAACGGTAACAACAAACAGGACAGCGTTGACAGCGCGCGTGCTCAAAACGACAGCACACCGCATACCAACACCGATGCTTCGGATTTTCTTACCAAAGCCGCCAGCGGTGGAATGCTGGAAGTGCAGCTTGGGCAACTGGCGCAACAAAAAGCAGCCAGTCAGCGCGTGAAAGATTTTGGTTTGATGATGGTGCGCGATCACACCAAAGGCAATGTTGAATTAAAAGGGCTTGCTCAGCAAAAAGGCATCGCCATCCCGCAAAGTTTATCGAACGACGCTCAAAAACATTACGATGAACTGAGCAAAAAAAGCGGAAAAGATTTCGATAAAGATTATATGGGTTTGATGGAAAGCGACCATAAAGAAGACATTGAAGAATTTACTGATGCGAGCAAAAATCTACAAGATTTAGCCATAAAAGGATTTGCAACGCAAAACATCCCGATGCTGCAAATGCACTTAGATTCGGTGAAAGCGATTAATGAAGTTTTGAAGTAAGATAAAAGTGGTAAAAGCAAAGCGTTCCGAAGCTGTCCGAACCTCACTACAGATAAGGTTCCGAATCTTTTAAAGGTTCGGAACCTTATGTTTTTAAAATGTTTGTTTTTATCCATTTTTCTCCTTTAGCACACCCAATTCCTTACCCACTTTTGTAAAAGCAATAATGGCTTTGTCTAAATGATATTGCTCATGCGCGGCGCTCAATTGTACACGAATGCGTGCCGCCCCTTTTGCCACTACCGGAAAGAAAAATCCAATCACATAAATGCCTTCCTCCAGCAGCTTCGCAGCAAAATTTTGTGCTACCACCGCATCGTACAACATGATGGGAACAATTGGGTGATCGCCGGGCTTAATATCAAAGCCGGCTTCCGTCATTTTGGTGCGAAAATATTTGGTGTTGTATTCCAGCTTATCTCTTAGCTCTGTGGTTTCTGTAAGCATTTCAAGCACCGCAATAGAAGCGCCTACAATACTCGGTGCAACGGTGTTGGAAAACAAATACGGACGGCTTCTTTGCCGAAGCAATTCAATGATTTCTTTTCGTCCCGAAGTAAAGCCGCCGCTTGCCCCACCCAGGGCTTTGCCAAGCGTTCCGGTGATGATGTCAATCTTGCCCATTACGCCGCGATATTCATGTGTGCCTCTTCCCGTTTTGCCTAAAAAACCTGAGCTATGGCATTCATCAATCATAACAATGGCATTATATTCTTCAGCCAGTTCTACAATGGTATCCAACTGCGCAATGGTGCCATCCATACTAAACGAACCATCAGTAACAATGATGCGGTTGCGCAGGGTTTGCGTTTGCTTTAGTTTATCTTCCAGATCTTCCATGCTGTTGTGTTCATAGCGATAACGCTGCGCCTTGCAAAGCCGCACGCCGTCTATAATGGAAGCATGATTTAAAGCATCGGAAATGATGGCGTCTTGCTCGTTAAACAAGGGCTCAAATACACCACCGTTGGCATCAAAACAAGCCGCGTATAAAATGGTATCTTCTGTTCCTAAAAATTGGGAGATGCGGTGTTCCAGTTCTTTGTGAATGTCCTGCGTGCCGCAGATAAAACGCACACTGCTCATGCCGTAGCCATGCGTGTTAATGGCTTCGTGTGCGGCTTCTATCACTTTGGGATGAGATGACAAACCGAGATAATTATTCGCGCAAAAATTCAATACCGTTTTGCCGCCCACTTCAATCTCCGGTCCTTGTTCGCTGGTGATGATTCTTTCCCGCTTAAATAATCCTGCACCTTCAATTTCAGTCAACTCGTTTTGAATACGGCTTACAAATGTTTCGTTCATAAAATAATCGTTATCCTGCAAAAGTAAAGGGGAAGAAATATTCAGCATCTTTACTTTTTATAAACAGGGAACTATGTGGTGGATCTATGCTTTGCTTTCGGCCCTTTTTGCGGCGCTCACAGCCATCTTTGCCAAGATTGGAATTAAAGGTGTAGATACCGATCTGGCAACTGCCATTCGCACCAGCGTAATCCTGGTGCTTGCCTGGGCCATTGCCATCTTTAGAGGTGGTGTTGCTACTACAGGTTCGTTAACCAAACAAAACCTGTTGTTCCTCCTGTTGTCAGGCATGGCAACGGGCTTATCGTGGATATTTTATTTTAAAGCGTTGCAATTAGGAAAGGTATCGCAGGTAGCGCCGGTTGATAAGCTAAGCGTTGCCATTGCCATTGTACTTTCTATTTTATTTTTGGGTGAACAACTAACGCTGAAAACCGCTGTGGGCGCGGGCTTGATTATTACGGGAACGGTTGTGTTGATACTATGAATTTTACCGCAGAGAGTTTATTTGCTCTGGAAAAATTCAATTCACTCTTGTGTTTTTGTATAACTCAGATTTTTTTCTTCAAAACAGAGAACGTTATTTTTATCGGGATATTTTTAGAGAGATAAATAATCATTCGCACAGAGAGAACGGAGCTAACAGAGAGTATTTTGTATTCCTCTGTGGCCTCCTTTCCTCTGTGCGCAATCTCTTTCCTTATAAAGCCGGAGTTATTTCTTCAAAACACTAAAGCAAATCTTTTATGTAAATACGCTGCAGTGAAAAATTATCTTTAAATAAAAAATCAACAAAAACAAAAATGGAAAGAAGGAAGTTTATCAACACACTATCAAAAACAGTTGGCAGCGCTGCCGTTTTATCAATTCCCATGGTGAGTAAAGCAACGGATGTATTCAACACCAAAGCAAATATTACCGTGGGTGAGATTATGGATTTGTTTATAAAACAGGTTCCTGGCGCACCGTTCCCTAACACAGTTGACACGTTAAAAGCCGGAAGCCGTGATACGGTTGTATCCGGCATTGTTACCACTATGTTTGCCACGATTGATATCATTAAAAAAGCAATCGGACTGAAAGCCAATTTTATCATTGCACATGAACCAACTTTTTATAATCATGAAGACAAAACAGACTGGCTGCAAGGCGATGACGTATATCAATATAAAAAGAATTTATTGCAGCAGCATAACATTGCTGTTTGGCGCAACCACGATACCATTCATCACCTGAAACCTGACGGTGTTGGTGAAGGCGTGCTGAACCAATTGGATTGGAAGCAATACTACGACGGCAATACAAACGCCATCGTAAACATTCCTTCCACGAGCTTAGATGCTTTAATAAAACATGCAAAACAAAAGCTCCACATAGAAGAAGTGAGATACATTGGCAACCTGGAGCAGCAATGCAAAAAAGTGTTGCTGTTGCCTGGCGCTGCCGGTGGAGAAACACAGATAAAAATGTTGGGCAAAACCAAACCTGATGTGCTGATGTGTGGTGAGATACATGAATGGGAAACGGCAGAATATGTGCGCGATGCAAGAGCGGTGGGTGAAGAAGTTTCGCTTGTGGTGCTTGGGCATATTGCGAGTGAAGAACCTGGCTCGGAATGGATGAAAAACTGGCTGAATAAAAACGTGCCTGATATAGCTGTAACGCACCTTCCGGCAGGCAATTCGTTATCGTTTGCTTAAAGAGAAGAGTTGATTTTATGGATAAAAACAAATCGTTATGGCACAGAATATTCCGTTTGCCAACAGGGTAAGAGAAGCGCTGGCAAACACGCCGGATGTAACGGAGAAAAACATGTTTCGGGGCACCGCTTTTATGGTAGATGATAAACTCTGCATCAGTGTAGGAGATGATAGCATGATGTGCCGCATTGATCCGGCAATGCACGAAGAACTGGTTGAGAAAGGGGGCTGTCGTACAATGATGATGAAAGGGCGCGAATACAAAGGTTATGTTTTGGTTGATGAAGACGCGGTAAATAACAACAGCGAGTTACTGTATTGGGTGAATCTTTGTTTGGATTTTAATAAGCACGCAAAGTCATCTAAGAAAAAGAAGTAAAAACAAATGAGACGCTGTTGTGATTGATACACCTATAAGGTTTTAAAAACCTTATAGGTGTATCAATCAACCGCCCTCATTCTTCATTGCCAATGTTTGTTTTTGCCTGAATATTTTTGAAGAAGATTTGGTCAACCGGACAACTGCGCCGAGCCGCCGATGGCTAAAATTTTGATTGATTGCCTCCCGGTTACTGGAAACGGAAGTGCAATGCCAGTCTATATTTTACAGATACTTGTCAATTTTTTACCAAACAGATTCAACAGTTACCGGTCAATTCCACAAACCGAAGGAAGTTTTTATTTTTGTTTCAAATGCGATTCAGACAAAACATTTTACTTGCCTCTTTCTGCAGCCGTTTTCTTTATTTTTCAATTTGTGTTTTTTTATTTTGCGGTATTTCTCATGCGCAGCAAGGCGCAAATGCTGAACGCTATCCGCTCATTCCTTACCCTTCTCATCTGGAAGCACAACAAGGTTCATTCATCCTTACCCCTCAAACCACAATTGTTAGTAATGACGTTTTTAAAAATGAAACAGAACAATTGCAGTTGCTGATAAAAGAGGAGTTGGGAAAGACGTTGCCTGTTACTTCTTCAGCCCCTAACCAAAGCAGCATTGTTTTACAAATAGATGCAAAAACAAAAAGGGAAGAAGGTTACCAGCTTTTGGTTTCACCCAATAAAATTATTATCAGCGCTAAAACCGGCGCAGGTGCGTTCCGGGCCATCCAAACCATCCGGCAACTGATGCCGGTTGCCGCTTCTTCCGGCGCTATTTCCATTCCTTGTGTAAACATTCAGGACGAGCCTTTGTACGCCTGGCGCGGTATGCACTTAGATGTTTCGCGGCACTTCTTTTCAATTGATTATCTGAAGAGATTTATAGACAGGATGGCGCTGTACAAAATGAATGTATTTCACCTGCATCTTACCGACGACCAGGGCTGGCGCATCGAAATCAAAAAATATCCAAAGCTAACAGAAGAAGGCGCCTGGCGAACCTTCAACAACCAGGATTCAGAATGTATGAAGCGGGCTGCCGATAACCCTGATTTTATCATTGATACATCGAACATCATTCACCGCGACGGCAAAACATTATACGGTGGATTTTATACGCAAAACCAAATCAAAGACCTCGTTGCTTATGCTGCCTCCAAACACATTACCATCGTTCCCGAAATAGACATGCCTGGCCACATGATGGCAGCCATCAACTCATACCCGTTTCTTTCATGTAGTGAACAAAATGGCTGGGGACAATTGTTTTCTACACCAATTTGTCCCTGCAAGGAAACTACGTTTGAGTTTGCCGAAAATGTGTTCAGCGAAATCATTGATTTGTTTCCCTCAAAATACATTCATTTGGGTGCCGATGAAGTAGAAAGGTCGAGTTGGGCGCAGTCCCCTTTGTGCAAAGAATTAATGCAAAAAGAAGGATTGAAAAATGTGGACGAACTGCAAAGCTATTTTGTAAAACGGATGGAAAAATTTTTCAACTCAAAAGGCAAAGAACTGATAGGATGGGATGAAATTTTAGAAGGTGGCGTAAGCCCAACGGCCGTGGTAATGTACTGGCGAAGCTGGGTTCCTAAAGCACCAATAGAAGCGGCAAAGCACGGCAATAAAGTGATTATGACGCCGGGTACGCCTCTGTATTTTGATGCTCCGCCCAACAATCATTCGCTGGAAGATATTTATCACTTCTCGGTTGTGCCCAAAGGTTTAACTCGGGAAGAAGGAAGCTACATTTTGGGCGCACAGGCAAATTTGTGGACTGAATATGTGCCTTCTGAAAACCGGGCTGATTATCTTTCGATGCCACGCATGACGGCTTTAGCAGAACGCTTGTGGGCAGGCGATAAAGGTGAGGAAGGCTTTTCTTTTTATCACAAAAGATTACAACAACAGTTCTCACGTTTAGATGCCATGCACATTCATTATCGTTTGCCCGATGTAGCCGGCTTGGTGGAGGAAAATGTGTTTGTTGATAGCGCCGTTTTATCGGTAACGCCACCGTTGAAAGAAATGGTGTTTCATTACACTACCGATGGTTCTTTACCTACGAAACAATCTACAGTATTAAACAAGCCACTTACCATCACCAGCGATGTAACCATCAAGTTGGCAGGCTTTACGCAAAGTGCGCGTGGTGACATTTATACCTTGCATTATACCAAACAATCTTATCAGAAACCAGTGACAATCAGCAATGCAGCAAGGGGTTTGCAGTGCGATTATTACAAGGCCTTTTTCAAAAATACAGGAGCTATGCAAAATAGGAAACCGGATAGTACCTTTACAACCGATTCGATTGCCGTTGCACCAACAATACTTGCACCGAGTTTTGGCTTACAATACAAAGGATATATCAATGTTCCGCAAACGGGAGTTTATTCTTTTTATTTGACCTGCGATGATGGCGGTGTTTTGAATATTGCTGATAAAGTGGTGGTAGATAACGATGGTTTGCATTCGGCTATCGAAAAAAGTGGTCAGATAGCATTGGAAAAAGGAGCTCATCCCTTTGCGTTATTGTTCATAGAAGGCGGTGGTGGATATAGATTAGAACTGTTGTACAGCACAAAAGAGGCCCCAACGCATCGGCCTGTTCCTAAAAGCTGGCTCGTACACTTACAATAAACTTTTATTTTTATTGAAATTATGGCAAGATTAAACTTACTGGAAGAAACACGTTTTGAAAAGCTGCCGGTTACGGTGTATCCCAACCGCCAAACAGCTTCAATAGAAGTGGCGCGGCGCATTGCAGCTATTATCACTTCTAAACAACATCGCGGCGAAGCTGCTGTATTGGGATTGGCTACCGGCGATACCCCTGTTAATGTGTATCAGGAACTGGTGCGAATGCACAAGGAAGAAGACTTAAGCTTCGCCAATGTCATCACCTTTAACCTGGATGAATACTATCCCATGCAGCCTGATGCAAGGCAGAGTTATGTGAAATTTATGAACGAGCATTTGTTCAATCATATCAATATTGACAGAGCTAACATTCACATTCCCGATGGCACTCTTGCACAAAAAGACATTACCGAATTTTGCCTCGATTATGAAAAGAAAATAGAAGCGCTTGGCGGTTTGGATTTGCAGATATTAGGCATCGGTCGTACAGGTCATATCGGCTTCAATGAGCCAGGCTCGGCGCCCAATTCAGGAACCCGTTTGGTAACGCTTGCCGACCTTACCCGCCGTGATGCTTCGCGCGAATTTGGTGCAAAAGAAAACGTGCCTTCTAAAGCCATTACCATGGGCATCGGCACCATTTTAAAGGCACGCGAAATTATCCTGATGGCGTGGAACAAAAACAAAGCTACCATCCTTAAAAAAGCAGTAGAAGGCGAAATTACATCGCGTGTTCCGGCAACCTATTTACAATTGTCTGATAAGATAGAATTTGTACTCGACAGTGATGCCGCAAGTGAGCTTACGCGCTTTGATACACCGTGGCTGGTGAAGGACTGCCAATGGACAGAAAAGCTGATAAGAAAAGCGGTGATCTGGCTATCGTTTAAAGAAGATAAACCCATTTTAAAACTCACTGACGAAGATTATAACAACAATGGTATGAGCCAGTTGGTTACGCAAAAAGGACCGGCTTATAACATCAACATGAGTGTGTTTAACAAGATGCAGCACACCATTACCGGCTGGCCCGGTGGCAAACCCAACACCGATGATACCAACCGCCCCGAACGCTCAGAGCCTGCTAAAAAAAGAGTGATTATTTTCTCGCCGCACCCCGATGATGATGTGATTTCGATGGGTGGCACATTCATTCGTTTGGTTGATCAGCACCATGATGTGCATGTGGCTTATCAAACATCAGGCAACACAGCAGTTTGGGATGATGATGTATTGCGATATATTGAGTTTGCCATTGACTTTAATAAAAGTATGCATGAAAGCAGCAATGGTTTGGGTGATGTATATAAAGAGATGCGCGATTTTATGCAAAAAAAGAAACCCAATGAAGTTGACATTGCTACACTCCGCACAGCAAAAGGTTTGATTCGCAAAACGGAAGCCATTGCCGGCGCACGTTATGCAGGCTTGCCCGATGATCACATTCATTTTATGGCACTTCCGTTTTACGAAACCGGCAAAACCAAAAAGAACCCTGTAAGCCAGTTGGATGTTGATTTGACCAAAGAATTATTACAACACGTAAAGCCTCACCAGGTGTTTACGGCAGGCGATTTTGCCGATCCGCACGGCACACACATCGTTTGCTTTAGAATTATAATGGAAGCGCTTACACAATTGCGCAGCAGCGGGGAAGAATGGGTGAAAGATTGTTGGGTGTGGATGTACCGCGGCGCATGGCACGAGTTTGAGCCTTATGAAATTGAGATGGCGGTTCCGCTTTCGCCACAGGAAGTGATCAGGAAACGCAATGCCATTTTTAAACACCAATCGCAAAAAGATATTCCTGTGTTTCCGGGCGATGATTCACGCGAATTCTGGATACGCGCTGCCGAACGCAACCGCGAAACGGCAAAGATTTACGATAAGCTGGGGCTGGCAAATTATGAAGCCATGGAAGCCTTTGTGAGATGGAAATATTAACCCCGATTTTATACGATTTTTCTGATTGTGCAGATTTGGTTTTGCCTTAAAAATTTTTACCGCAGAGAAAGAAGAAACAGGAGTTTTCGCAGAGGGAAAAGTTCTCTGTGAAACCTTTTTCATTCTTGTTCCCTGCGGTTTTGTTTTACCAAAATTTTTATCCATCGTGCCTTCAAAAAAACTTATTAGGTGAATCAGAATAATCCTTCAAAATCCCGGTTCAGAAATCATCAATAAAGCTTCTTACCAACCCATCGAATTTCTCTTCTCCTCCAAATAAAAAATTTGGTTTTATGGGCAAAACAAAAAGCGGTACGTTTTGCAATTGCTCATGAAACTTATACAACCGTACAGCATCTTTTTCAGTAGTGAGAATGAGTTTATTGCTGCTCTCTATCTCATCAAATTCGTGTTTGATTTTTTGTAAATCATCTATCGAAAAAATATGATGATCGCTATACAGCAACTCATCATAAGTGGCAGTACATTCTTCCATATATTTCTTTAATGGTTTTGGATTGGCAATGCCGCAAACCAGCAATACGCTTGTATTTGGCGTAAGCAACGTTGTTTCTTTTGTAAGAATATGATATGGCTTTTCGTACTGCAACGAAGTAAAAAAAAGATGTTGCTGAGAAGTTAGATGAATGCGCTTTGCAATGTTGTTTTTTTCTTCTTTCTTCATGCTGAAAGGGCACTTGGTAACTACAATGATTTGCGCCCGTTTGTATGACTTCCTTTGGTCGCGCAAATCGCCGGATGGTAAAAACCAATCGTTATAAAATAAATTGCTGCATTCGGTTAGTAAAATATTCAACCCTGCATTCACGTAGCGGTGCTGAAACGCATCGTCTAAAATAATAACATCGGTTTCCGGCTTATCATGCAACAACTGTGGAATGGCTACCAGTCGTTCTTCGCCAACCGCTACTGCAACTTGCTGAAACTTGTTGTGAAACTGCATTGGCTCATCACCAATTTCCAAAGCGGTTGTTGTTTCGTTTGCCAGTGCATAGCCTTTGGTTTTGCGCTTGTATCCACGGCTTAAGGTAGCGACATGATAATCGTCTTGCAAAGTCTGGATTAAATATTCTACCATCGGGCTTTTACCCGTTCCGCCAACAGAAAGATTGCCTACGCAGATGAGAGGAAAATTAAACGTTGCCGACTTAATTATCTTCTTATCAAATAACCAATTTCTAATGGTTATTATCAAGCCATACAACAGGGCGAACGGCAACAGCAGTATGCGAAAAGAACGCAAAAACAAAGTATTAAAATTCATAGATAGAGTGGGGTGTGATGCAATAGTTTACCGGCACGTCGTGTTCATGTTTATCATCAATGTTTGCAACAGGTTCAAAGTAACTAAAACTTATTTTGATAATATCTTCGCGGCACTGCTGTAAATAGCGGTCATAAAACCCTTTGCCATAGCCTACGCGATAACCATTGACATCGCAAATGAGCAGAGGCACAAACACCAAATCTATTTCGTTTGGAGGGATAATATTATCACCAATGGGTTCGTTGATTTGTGCCTCATTCATCCTAAATTCAGTGTCTTCATCAACCGCAATAGCTTGCAAGGAATAGTTGGCAAAATCGGTTTTCGGATAAGCGATTTCTAAGTTAGGAATGATGTGTTGTAAATAGCGCGAAAACAAATGTGTTTGCGGCTCGGCGGTGTGTGGCATCGGCTCGTAGGAAAGTAAAGTTTGCACGTTTTCAAACGATACCTTTTGAAATTGTATAAGCAGCAAATCGTCCAGCTTCATCTTTTCTTTTTCAGATAATGCCAGCCGCTTCGCTTTGTATTCGATGCGCAGTTCTTTTTTCGTCATTTTATTTTGCTTCGCAAATAAAGCATATTTGGTTGTGTTCTCAAACGCATGATGGGTACACCTTTTCTGGCAGTACACTCATCATAGCTGATTTTGCAATGTTCCGTAGGAACAGTAGGTGGGTAGAAAATGGCGCAAAAACAAAGATGGCTCCGTTCCATCGGAACGGTACAAAAAATTAAAACAAGTATCGTTCCGATGGAACGAGGTTTTTATACATCCTTTTTCTACTACCCACCTGCTGTTCCTACGGAACATTTTAAGAACTATTATTTCATACACGCTAACAGATGGAAAACACGACCATCATGTAGATAAAAGCACATCCACATATTTTTTGCAAAAACAAACCTTACAAATTTGGGCAAAAACAAACTCAAACATTCATTGCAAATATCTCAATAAAGGTTCTCTTACTATCATCGCCTGTTGTTGTACAAACGCTTTATTTATCTTCTCAGCCAACGGCAATGATGAAATTTTTGGGTAGCCGCTCCAGCCAACAATTTCATCTTCATAGTTCATGTAACTATCATTGAATATCCAGCCCAGCACATCAATGTTGCTGGCTTTGCAAACGCTTGCCGTTAATAAAGAATGATTGATGCTGCCTAAATAATTGCGGCTTACCAGTATCACTTTGGCCTGCAGCTTTTTTATCAAATCAATCATAAATTGAGTTTCGTTTAGTGGTACCAACAAACCACCTGCACCTTCGATGATGATGAATGGTGAGTTGTGAGTTGTGAGTTGTGAATAAACTTGATAAATCGTTTCTAAGTCAATTGTAATACCTTCTTCCCTTGCTGCAATGTGCGGCGAAGCAGGCAGTTGTAATTTATAAACTTCGGGATAGATGATTGTGTTGGTATTGGATATTAAATCTTTCACCGTTGCAGCGTCGGTACCATCATCAAAGCCAGCTTGCACCGGCTTCCAATAGGCCGCGTCCAAAGCTTCTACAACAATTGCCGACGCTACCGTTTTACCAATTCCTGTTCCGATGCCTGTGATGAAAATAGACTGCATTCAAATGACTTTTTCAGGTAAAAACAAATTTGGTGTTTATAATCACTGCCAGTACCTATAGCCCTTCTCTACTTGTGGAGAAGGGTTGGGATGAAGGTTTACTAAAAAAATGAAAACACCGTAGTTCCATAATTGCGCTGAAACTGAAAGCCAGCATAGCTTTCATAATTATTGCGTGGTGTGTGTTCCAACACAAAAAAACCATTAGGCAACAAGAGTTGTCTGGTTATAATCTGACTTGGCAATTCATCAATGGTGGTTAACGCGTATGGCGGACCTGCGAAAATGAAATTGAACTTTGTGGTGCAGGTGGCGATGTATTGAAACACATCCATCATTAGTACGGTTGCATTTTCAATTTTTAAAAGGTCAATGTTTTTTTTGATAAATTGAAACATCTCCTTATCGCGCTCAATAATAGTAAGTGACGCCGCGCCGCGCGATGCCAGTTCGTAAGAGATGCTGCCTGTACCGCCAAACAAATCGAGCGCCGCAATGCCATCAAAGCTTATTCGGTTTTGTAAAATGTTGAACAAACCTTCCTTTGCAATGTCGGTTGTTGGGCGCGTGTTGGGCATGTTTGCCGGTGGATTGATTCGCCTTCCACCCAAAGAGCCGGAAATGATTCTCATGTTGTGGGCAAGTGATACGTGGTAAAATAATGCGCCGGATATTCGTTATTGATTTTGCCCTTTTTGGTAAACTGAATATTGCTGACGTACAAATAAATTTCTTTGTACAGAGCCGATGTTTCGTCAATAAAACCTGAAAGAAAAACCGAAGTACTTTCCCGGCTCATCCCTAAATTATCAAGCGTGTTTAAGATGTGATAAACGGCTTCCTGCGGCGTAGCAAAGCGATACACTGTTGCCAGTTGCAACACCTCGTTCTGCAAAGCCATTACAATAAAATGCGACTGATAAAACTGCAAAAACAAACTATTGTTTTTGCCCTTATTTTGTTGCAACAGAGTGTACACTTTATGTGAATGTGCAGCACCTGGTATTTGTTGTGTGATAATTTTATAAAGGATAGAATCGGCAGTAAAAACAAACGTATAATCCTGTAATGATTGACAGATAGGTGCCGACTGAAAGCTTTGGCTGTTTACCAAACTTAAATAAGTTACTGCATTTTGTGCGGTGAACTTATCATTGGGAATGCACATAAAATTGGCGTTCTCCCACACAATTTCCTGCGATGGAAATTGATTGCTTAATAAAACGGAACGCTGCTTCAGTTCGCGGAAAACATCTATAAAACCACCTTCAGTGTTATCATAGGTAAACGTAAAATATTCGAGTGCCGTAAAATCGCCATCGCTACCTGTACACCAACAGGTAAGATGAGCCGCGCCGATTTCTATATGAAGCGGATGGCTTTCTTCGGGATGTGTATAAATAGAAAATAGTTTCTGAACCATATAAGCGCTGCAATAATTAGCAGCGCAAAGTAAAGGAAAATGAACAGGGAGAAAAGGCAGCGTTTATAAGTTATCACTTGTCATATAGATAACATTTTTTGTTAAGAAAAACTGAATGCTTTATCTTTCGCTCGAAATCGCCCGGTAAATAATTGTCATTTCATTACCGGAGCGATACTGCTAACATTTCCTATCATATCAAAATCAATTACACATGAGAAAACAGCTACTCACCTGTCTTCTGACAGCAGTACTGGGTTTAATGATGTTCTCCTTACAAGCCCAGAATAACCTCGTAAAAGGAACCGTTACCGACAGTAAAGGCACACCGCTATCAGATGTAAGTGTTACCGTAAAGGGAAGCCGGCGGGGAACCATAACCAATACACAGGGTACATTTTCTATTTCTGCCAACTCTAACGATGTGCTCCTGTTTTCGTCTGTTGGTTATGCAACGCAGGAAGTAGCTGCCAAAGCTTCCAACCTTGCCGTTGTATTGGCTACTGAAAACAAAAGCTTAACCGAAGTAGTAGTAACCGCTTTGGGTGTGAAGAGAGAGAAGCGCATGCTTACCTATGCAACGCAGGAAGTAAAAGGCACCGCACTGGTAGATGCGAAGCAGGACAATATTGTAAACGGCTTATCTGGCAAAGTAGCCGGTGTTCAAATTACCAACTCCAGCGGCCAGCCTGGCAGTTCAGCACAAATTGTAATACGAGGCAATGCCTCTTTGTTTGGCGATAATACGGCTCTATTCGTGGTAGATGGTGTTCCCATTGACAATGGCGAAGCTGGCAACCCTGATGGTCCCTTGGGTGCTGGCGGTACCGCCAATAGAGGTATTGATATTGACCCCAACATTGTTGAAAGCGTAACCATTTTGAAAGGCTCGGCAGCTACCGCCCTGTATGGTTCCAGCGCTTCAAGGGGTGTGGTTTTGATTACTACCAAAAATGGCTTGAACAGCGGCAAGGTGGGCAAGCCAACGGTTTCGTTCAGCAGCAGCTATACATTTTCTACACCTTTGTATCCTGAATTGCAGGACAAATGGGCACAAGGTTTAAATGGTCAATACATAAATGGAAATGCCGGACAGCTAACTTCTGCCTCCTGGGGGCCATTGATTGATACTTTGAAAGTAGATGGCAAACCTGTACCCAAGCACAATCAATTAAAAGAATTTTTCAGACAAGGACATACAACCGACAATAATATAAGCGTATCCGGTGCCACCGACCGTTCTAATTATATTGTGTCTTATTCGTTTTTACGAAATGATGGCATTGTGCCAACCACTAATTTCATCCGAAATTCTTTTTTTGCCAAGTACACTACCAAGCTTAGTAATAAAATTAATTTAACCACACAGTTCAATTATGTGCATTCCGATAACAACAGAACATTGGATGGTAACAGCCTGGAAGCGCCTCTTTGGACGGTTCTTTCCGCACCCATTTCGTGGAATCCGCTTCCGTACCAAAACCCCGATGGCACGCAGCAGATTTACCGTGCAGCTCGCAACAATCCTTACTGGCTGTTAAACAATACCGGCTTAACTGATAAGGTTGACCGCATTTTGCCGGTGTTCAATTTATCATATACGCCTCTTTCTTGGCTTACGGTTACCGAGCGGTTGGGTGGCGATATGTATTTTAATCCTTTGAATTACCATGAAAATGTTGGTACCATCGGCTCATACCCAACGGGACGTGTCTATAAAAGACAGCTTACTTACCAGCAGTTTAATAATGACATTATTGTAGATGCAAGAGCGAATGTTAATAAAGATTTATTTGGCGATTTGCTGATAGGTAATAACATTCTTACCAATTATAACGACAACAACTTTGTACAAGGTGTGGGCTTAAGCATTCCCGGTTTTTACAATATTTCAAACGCCACAAATGTAACATCGAGCTATAATTACTATAAAACCCGGAAGATTGGCTTTTATGCACAGTTAAATGTGGAGTATAAAAGAATGCTCACTTTAGCTTTTACTGGCAGATATGATGGTTCTTCCGTTTTATCAGTCAACAATCAGTTTTATCCGTACGGATCGGCAAGTGGTGGCTTTATTTTTACCGAAGCTTTGGGAATGAATAATAATAAAGTGCTGAATTTTGGAAAGGTGAGAGCGTCTTATTCAGCAGTGGGCAACGATAATGTGGCTCCTTACTCTCTTACGAATCCGTATTATCATGCCGCCATTGGAAATGTTACTTTTCCGTTCAACGGTCAAAATGGCTACCAGTTAACCACCACTTATGGATATCCGTTACGAAACGAAAACGTAAACGAATTTGAAGTAGGATTGGAAACAAGATGGCTTCAAAACCGTATTTCCCTTGATGTTGATTATTTTAATAAAAAGAGTACCAACTTGTTGACGCCAGGCGTGCCGTTAGATGCCGCCACAGGCTTTAATGGGGCTTCGCTGAACGCAGGAAGCATTCGCAATCGCGGTGTAGAAGTTACTTTGGGGCTTACACCTATCAAAACCAAGAACTTCAACTGGAATATAGAAGTGAACTTTACCAAAATTAAAAATGACGTGTTGGCGTTAGCGCCTGGTATTAACTACTTACAGTTTGCCGGTTTTACTCATCCGGGCATTTTTGCATTTGCCAATAAACCTTATGGTGTAATTTATGGTAACCACTTTAAAAGAGATTCCATTGGCAGGCTGTTGTTAGATGATAGCGGTTATCCTCAGGTTAGTGATGATAACACTATTATTGGTAATGCCACACCCAAATGGTTAGGTGGTTTAACCAGCGATATAACGTTTAAAAATATCGTGTTTTCGTTTGTGCTGGACATGAAGCATGGTGGACAAATCTTAAACTTAGATGGTCATTATCTCGATTTTTACGGTACTTCGAAAATTACTGAAAACCGCGATGGCACCAAAGTGTTTGACGGTATTAT
The DNA here is from genome assembly GCA_965277535.1 of Ilyomonas sp. GTDB lineage: Bacteria > Bacteroidota > Bacteroidia > Chitinophagales > Chitinophagaceae > Ilyomonas. The sequence goes on from OZ255825.1 coordinate 2,188,111, forward strand.
AGAAAGCACAGGCAAGCAAAATACTATGGCTGTTAAAACCGATCAGGATTATTACCGCAATATTTACTCAACCGCTGATGAAACCTCGCTGGAAGATGCTTCTTACCTTAAGCTCCGTCAGGTAACTTTGGGTTATAAATTTGGCGCTTCTTTATTGGAGAAAACATTTGTTAAATCGCTTACTGTGAATGTAACCGGCACCAATTACATTTTGCACAAAAATTATAGCGGCTCCGACCCCGAAACAAGCTTAAATGGTAGCGGTAACGGACAAGGCTTTGCCAACTTTATGACGCCAACTACCAGTAACATTATTGTAGGTTTAAAAGCCACCTTCTAACTTCAAAACTATCAGTAAATGAAAAAGATAAAAATCATTATAGCATTGGCGGCTGTTTCCTTAGTAGCGGCGAATTGTAGAAAGTTTTTAGATATCAATAAAGACCCCAACAATCCCCTTTCTGTTTCTGAAGGGTTGATACTCTCGCCGGTTGAAGTTTCGCTTTCAACCAATGTAGTTGGTGGATTTAACGGCACAACACTTTCTTACTGGATGCAGTATATATCGCTCAACCAGCCATCGCCTGATGCTGAAACGTATTACATATTGCCTGCTGACGTTGACAATAGCTGGACGTTCTATCTTTATCCTAATATTCTGAATAACCTAAACAACATGATTATCAAGGCAGAAGCAGCCGGTCATGTAGAATACGCAGCTATAGGCAAAACTTTAATGGCTTATAGCCTGGCGATTGTTACAGATGAGTGGGGTGATGTTCCTTACAGCCAGGCCTTAAAAGTGTCATCGGTATTAAAACCAACTTACGATACTCAGGAATCTATTTATGGCAGCATACAAAATTTGCTCGACAGTGCTATTTATTATGCAGGTCAGCCAGCCAGCGCAGTACCTGCCGGAGGGGACGATTACATTTACAGTGGTGATATGAGCAAATGGACAAAGTTTGCTTACATGCTAAAAGCCCGGTATTACCTGCGCCTGTCGGCAGCTCCTGGTCGTACCGCAGCCGTTCAGGCTGATTCGGCTTTGGCTTCACTGAAAAATGGCTTTGGATCAAATAATGACAACGCTTTGATGCCTTACCCGGGCACACCAGGTGCTGAAAACCCCTGGTACGAAAACACATTGCCCGGAGCCGGTGGCGTAGTTTTATCTTCTTCTTTCATAGATACTCTTTTGGCACGTAAGGACCCCCGGCTTCCAGTTATAGCTGACACAGGAAGTAGCGGAGCCTATTACGGAAGAGATATTGGTTCCGATCCGGCTCCAAATCCCGATACCTTTTCTGTTATTAATACGTTTTATGGAGGTTACTTACCCTTAGACCCAAATAATAATGCAGGTACAGCTGCGCCACTTTACCTCGCCACTTATTCTGAACAGTTGTTTATAGCAGCAGAGGCCACTTTTTATAAAAGCGGTGCAGCAGCAGCTACTCCCGTTTACCAGGCAGCTATAGGTGCAGATATGGACATGCTGGGTGTATCCGCAGCCGACAAAGCTGCTTACATTACATCGCGCGGACCACTCACAACGGCAAATGCGGTTCAGCAAATTATAGATGAAAAATATGTTGCTGACTTCTTAAGTCTGGAAACGTATAATGATTGGCGTAGAACCGGCTTTCCCGTTTTGCAGCTTGCGCAAAACCCTTATGTAAATTATATTCCACAAAGATGGCCCTATCCTACTAATGCCATTCTTACCAATCCACAGCCACAGCAAAATGTTACTCTCAATACCAAAGTTTGGTGGGCGAGTAAATAAAATCAATACAAACAAAAAGTGCAAAACCAAAAGCGGTTGTCTAATTTCTTAGACAACCGCTTTTGGTTTTGCACAAAAATTAAGCTCAATTTTTATATACCATTTTTAATATATCAGTAGTATCAGTTCTTCGCTAAAAGCTTTTGCCATTGCGGTTTCCAGCCATCATAAATCCAAAATCACAATTCAGAAATTGTATTATACAGCTTCTGTTTTCATGCTTTTTTGGGTACGCTTTCTTTCATCTTCATCCAGTAACACTTTGCGCAGTCGTATTTTCTTTGGTGTTACTTCAATACATTCATCTTCCTGAATGTATTCCATACACTCTTCCAAAGTCATCAGTGTTTTAGGAGCAATGCGCGAAGCATCATCACTGCCGCTGGCGCGGTGGTTCGTCAACTTCTTAGGTTCCGTTGCATTCACAATCAAATCGCCTGGCTTAATGTGCTCCGCGATGATCTGACCTGTATAAACCTCCTCGCCCGGATCTACAAAAAAGGTTCCGCGATCCTGTAGTTTATCTATTGAATATCCGGTGGTTCTTTCCTGGTTCTTAGAAAGCAACACGCCATTATTACGACCGGGAATGGGTCCTTTCCAGGGCTTATATTCTACAAAGCGATGCGCCATTACCGCTTCACCGGCTGTGTTGGTAAGCATATTGCTGCGCAAACCAATTAAACCGCGCGATGGTATTTCAAATTCAAGGTGTTGCATTTGGCCCTTGGTATCCATTACCTGCAGTTCGCCTTTGCGCTGCGTTACCAAATCAATTACTTTACCGCTGTATTCGGCAGGTACATCAACCACTAAGTTCTCGTATGGCTCGCTCTTTTTTCCATCAATGTATTTTACCAAAACCTGTGGCTGCCCAACGGTTAATTCATATCCTTCACGGCGCATGGTTTCTACCAGAATACCCAAGTGAAGAATGCCACGCCCAAATACTAAAAAACTATCGGCGCCGTCGGTATCTTCTACACGAAGGGCAAGGTTCTTTTCGGTTTCCTTCATCAGGCGGTCGCGCAAGTGGCGTGAAGTTACAAACTTGCCATCTCTACCAAAGAAAGGTGAGTTGTTAATACTAAACAACATGCTCATGGTGGGCTCATCCACACTAATAACGGGCAAAGCTTCAGGGTTTTCCTGGTCGGCAATGGTATCTCCAATATTAAAATCCTCCAAACCTACAACGGCGCATAAATCACCGGCGATAACTTCTGTTACTTTCCGTTTGCCCATGCCTTCAAACACGTACAGTTCTTTAATACGCATTTTCTTTATTACGCCTTCGGTCTGCATTAAAGCAATCGGCTGGTTCTCTTTAATCGTACCGCGACTTACTTTGCCAATGGCAATACGACCGAGAAAAGAAGAATAATCCAACGAAGTGATTTGCATTTGCAAAGGACCTTCGTTTACCTTCGGTTCCGGAACATATTTAAGGATGCCATCCATGAGCGGCATAATGTCTTCTGTTGGGGTTAAGCTATCATTGAACCAGCCATTTTTTCCCGAACCATAAAACGTAGGAAAGTTAAGCTGCTCTTCAGTAGCATCTAAATTGAAAAAGAGTTCAAATATGGCATCGTGCACTTCATCGGGGCGGCAGTTTGGTTTGTCAACTTTATTAATCACTACAATGGGTTTCAAACTCAATTGCAATGCTTTTTGCAACACAAAGCGCGTTTGCGGCATTGGTCCTTCAAAGGCATCTACAAGGAGCAACACACCGTCAGCCATTTTTAAAACGCGTTCCACCTCGCCGCCAAAGTCGCTGTGACCTGGTGTATCAATCACATTTATTTTTACGCCTTTATAAGTAACGGCTGCGTTTTTGCTAAAAATGGTAATGCCACGTTCGCGTTCCAGTTCGTTGCTGTCCATAATCAGCTCGCCGGTTTCCTGGTTGTCGCGAAATACTTTTGTGGCGTGTAAAATACGGTCAACCAAAGTTGTTTTACCATGGTCAACGTGGGCTATAATTGCTATATTGCGAATTTCCATAAGTGCGCGAAGGTAAGCCAATACAACTGTGGAAGCAAGTGTGAGGGACTGTGTTGATTATTTTTTAACGTGTGTACTCTTCTTCGTTTTCATCCTGCTTTATAATTGCCTGATGCACTACCCGAATTTGGCAGAATAGGCTTTTCCTCTACATTCGCTGCCTTACAATTATCTATTTGCAAAATAAAATACCAATGAGCAATACAGTGGATTTAAAAGATTTTCCATCCTTACGAGGTAGAAGGTTTGCAACGATTGGGAAACAAACACGACGGTGGCTATGTGGTGCATGTGCCTTCATTGCAATACGTAGATTGTTTGATGAATTATGGGGTTGGCTACAATGTAAAATTTGAAAAACAATTTTATAAGCTGGCAAAAAAACCGGTGTATGCTTTTGATCCTACTTTAAAGCAGACAAGCTATATTACAGATGAACTAAAGCGCGGCGAATGGTACACAGGCAGTAAACATATATTCCGATTGCTGATGTGGCAGCTTCAGGAAAAAAGTTTGCCCAAACAAGGGATTCAGTTTATAGAAGAAGGTTTGGCTGGCAGCAACTATGAGCTTTTTAAAACGCTTGATTATCACTTATCGAAATACAATCTTCACAACAAAAAATTATTTTTAAAAATAGATATCGAAGGTGCCGAATACGATGTGCTGAAAGAAGATAGCTTTTATACGAATGTTCAGAATGTGGTTCAGTTGGTTTTTGAATTTCATTACGTAGAAAAAAGTTGCACGAGCTTGCTGAAATAATGAAAACGACTATCACAGACGCATAGCCTGATTCACATTCATGCCAATAACAATGCAGGCACATTTATTTATAATGGCAAAAATGTTCCTGAAGCACTTGAACTTGTATTTCTGCATAACTCATTTTTGCCCAAAAAGCAATTTACCCAAAAGAACTATCCCGTTGAAGGGTTAGACTTTCCCTGTAATTGGAGACGAAAAGACATTCTGATTGATTTTTTAAATGATGGCTTCCCGTATCCTGGATATTAGAAAACGATTGAAAATAAAAGTTTTCAATCGTTTTCGCATTTAAAAAGCCATTTTTGTTTTGGGCATATTTTTTATACAATCAATTCCCTATGGTTCTTACAAATCAGCAATTAAAAAAGAAGTTTTTTTTACAAAGACTGAACCCTTTACACCGCATGTTGGCAAGCCTTTTTGTGGCAGCTATCGCTTTTGTTTTTATTCATAAATTAGCAAGTCCGCTAATTGAAGCTTTATCGGTGTGGTTAGTATTTGAGTTTGTGTATCTGATCATCGGGTGGATTATTTTATTTACCCGCCCTGTGAGCGGTATCAGAAGATATGCAAGGATGGATGATGGCAGCAAACTGTTTGTTTTTATCATGGTATTGCTTACTTCCTTCGCCAGCATTATCACTGTATTAATACTGATGATTTCAAAAGCAGGCGACAACTCAGAGCACGGTTTGTTTATCGGCGTATCTATCGGTGGCATTTTTATGTCATGGTTTATGGTGCATACGCTTTATACTTTTCATTATGCACACATGTATTATGACGATATTCCCGACGATAATACGAAAGATGCCGAAGGGCTCGAATTTCCGCAAAAAGGAGAACCCGACTATATTGACTTTGCTTACTTCTCTTTTGTAATTGGCTGCACCTTTCAGGTATCGGATGTGCAAATTACTTCACGTAAAATCCGTCATGTTGTGCTGGTACATCAAATGATTTCTTTTTTCATGAACACCTTTGTGGTTGCGCTTACCATTAACCTGATTGCAGGATTAATGCATTAAGCGTTTTACAGAAATTAGCGGACACATTTTTGAGTGAGCAGGTATCATTGTACCACGGAGAAAAAAGAAAATAGAGTTCGCGCAGAGAAACCATCGCTCTGCGGAAATTTCTTTTACTCTTGTTCTTTGCGGTAAAAAATATAAGCAAAAACAAATCGTATGAACAAACCATCAATTGGCTGGATAGGCTTGGGAAACATGGGCGTTCCCATGTGTAAAAACATCATGAAGAACGGCTATACACTTACCGTGTTTAACCGAACGGCAGAAAAAGAAAAACCATTGCTGGATGCCGGTGCTTCTTCAGCCAAAAGCCCTTTCGCGTTGCTGCAGCAATGCGATGTTGTTTTTACGATGGTAAGTGATGATGAAGCGGCAAAAGAAATATATGTTGGCAAAGAAGGCTTGCTGTCAGAAAGTGGGGCAAAACCAAAGCTTGTTATTAATACCAGCACCATCTCGCCAGAGACATCAAAATGGTTGGCTGTACAATGCAGTGATAAAGGCATTGAATACCTCGAAGCGCCGGTATCGGGCAGCGTGAAACCCGCTGAGGATGCGGCTTTGATTATCTTATGCGGCGGGCCGAAAGAAGTGTTCCAAAAAGCAAAACCGGTATTGGAATGTCTTGGAAAAAAGGTGATGCACTTAGGCGACTGGGGTAACGGAAGCATTGCCAAATTAGCCATTAATTTATTGGTGGGTTTTAATACACAAGGATTAGCAGAAACCGTTTTGTTTGCCCAACATCATGGCGTTGATGTAAAGCAAATGCTTGAGATTGTGAACGAAGGCGGCTGCGGCAACGGCACTACCAAAGCTAAAACGCCTTCTATTTTGAACAACGATTTTACGCCTGCGTTTACTGTAAAAAATTATGCAAAAGACTTGCGTTTAGCAAAAGGTGTAGGCATCGAAACGCCGATGGCAAATGCTGTTTTTGAAACGTATCAGAACGCATTGAAAGAGTACGAAAATGAAGATCTGATGGCAGTGATACAATTCCTTGATAAGTAGAATCAAACCATGTAAATGGTTTATTTATACCAGTCCCACACCAGTTTCGATAGCTTTCGGGTGAGCACCCAGGCTTCGTTATCAGGCTGCCAGCTTTGGTCTTTGTTGTTATTTGTATAGATGCAAAAAATATAACGCCTGCCTTTGCCATTTACAAACATCACTTCACTGCGGCTTTCATCCACGGCGCCGCTTTTATCTGCTACAAACACATCAGAAGGAATAGATGAAATGGCTTCTTCATCCCAATAATTTCTTCCTAACAAGCGAAGCATTCTTTCGCTCAGGCTGTCGCTGATGATTTGTTTTTGCACAATTTTTTCCATCAAGGTTGCCATTTCGCGCGGCGAGGTTTGCCCCCAGCCCCATTCATCTCTGGCTTTTTCTCTGCCCGGGGTTCTGCTGTTCACACGCGTTGATTTAAAGCCAAGACTATCGAGTATATGATTGATGCGCAAACCGCCACCTGCATAGCTTTGCAGCCACAGACTTGCGGTGTTGTCGCTCATGGTTAGCATGAGCATCATCACTTTGCTCAGTTCAATTTTTTCGCTGTCTTTAAACGAACCCAAAATATCAACGCCTTTGTAAAGCAGGGAATCTCGATACACTAGTTCCTGATGATACTGCAATTGCCCTTTATTTATTTTATCCATGATGCCAATGAGGACGGGAATTTTAATAGTGCTGGCGGTTGGAAAAAGGGAATCGGCATGGATGGCAACAGTTTTGTTTTTGTTTAAATCATGAACATATACGCCAATACTGCCATGAAAGTTTTGAATCTCCTGTTCAATTTGGCGTTGTAACTTTTTATCGGTTTTCTGGGCAAACGTGTTGAAGAAAATAAGGGCAAAAACAAAAGCGAATGCTGTTTTCATAAGCGGTAAATATTCTTCAAAATAAAACACTTATGCTAACAAGCAAGAAAAGGTTGCTACTTATTTCGAAACTTTATGGCAGATCGTCAAATGAAAATATGCACAAAACGCTTAGCAGCATCCATACATACGCACCCTCTTATTTCCCAACTGCCGCTACTTTTTTTCCTCTGCCAATCCATCTGCCTCTACCTTTTTTTCCAGCACTTTAATCTCTGTTTTTTCCTTTACAATGCCCTGCCGCAGCCAGCCAAAGACACTCATATACACATTGGCTATCCACACCAGTGAGAAGCCTGCAATCAGGTAGCCGCGCCAGTCAGAAAATAGCAAGGTATAATGGGTGAGGGCCAGAAACGCGATGGTTACATAATGGCTAAAGCAATATTCGCAGGTAAAGAGATAAAAAAACTTCCGATGCAGCAACGTTTTGCCGTCGCGACATTGCTCCGTGCAATATTCTCTCGGTTCACGAAATATTTCTTCGTGCGTAACCGTCCATGCCACGCACGCAATGGGAATGGCTAATAAAAACAACCATGTGATTTGCTCAGACAAGATCATAAAATTGATAATAATACTTGCAATAAACAAAAATAAAACCGCTTCTTTAGCAGCACACACTCTATCCTCATAAACACCATCGCGTCCAACCTACACGAATATCGTACATCCCACACCTGTCTGCCGGCAGGCAGGTCTAACATTGTACATCATACAGTTTCTTCATTTTAAACAAACCATTACAACACTATTTTGTAAATTGCAACTATGCAGTTTCAGCTACAATCTCCCTACCAGCCAGGCGGTGATCAGCCCACGGCAATACAACAATTAACCGAAGGCATTCTACAAGGCGAAAGATACCAAACCTTACTCGGCGTTACCGGCAGTGGCAAAACGTTTACCATGGCAAATGTCATTCAAAATGTGCAACGGCCCACCTTGGTTTTAACGCATAATAAAACACTCGTAGCACAATTGTATGGCGAGTTCCGGCAGTTTTTTCCTGATAATGCAGTGGGTTATTTTGTAAGCTATTACGATTATTATCAGCCTGAAGCTTACATACCTGTTAGCGATACCTACATCGAAAAAGATTTAAACATCAATGAAGAATTAGATAAGCTACGGCTGCAGGCCACATCGCAATTGCTTACGGGCAGGCGTGATATTATTGTCGTTGCCAGCGTGAGTTGCATTTACGGTATGGGCAATCCGCAGGAGTTTGAAGCCGGTGTGATTCGCATTAGCAAAGGCCAGGTGATTTCGCGGCAAGGCTTTTTGCATTCACTCGTAAATTCTCTTTACAATAGAAGTCAGGGCGAGTTTAGCAGAGGCACATTCAGAGTAAAAGGCGATACGGTGGACATCAATCTTCCTTATGCCGATCAAAGCTGCCGCATTACTTTTTTTGGTGATGAAATTGAAGAAATTGAAACGATAGAAACAGGAACTGCAAAGCGAATCAACACGCTGGATGACATTGCTATTTTTCCTGCCAATTTATACCTCGCGCCGAAAGACATGATGCAAAGTATCATGTATGAAATTCAGGATGAAATGCGCCTTCAGGTTGAGTATTTTAAAAGCATCGGCAAGCTGATAGAAGCGCAACGAATTAAAGAACGTGTAGAGTATGATTTGGAGATGATTCGCGAGCTGGGCTTTTGCAATGGTATTGAAAACTATTCGCGCTTTTTCGACAGAAGAAAACCTGGCAGCCGCCCGTTCTGTTTGCTCGATTATTTTCCAAAAGATTATCTGTGCATTTTGGATGAAAGCCATCAAACAGTTCCACAAGTAGCAGGCATGTATGGCGGTGACAGAAGCCGTAAATTAAACCTGGTGGATTATGGTTTTCGTTTGCCAAGTGCATTGGATAACCGTCCGCTCAACTTTCCTGAATTTGAAAACATGATGAATCAAACGGTCTTTGTAAGCGCTACACCCAGTGAATACGAATTGGAAAAAACCGGCGGTGTTGTGGTGGAACAAGTGGTGCGGCCAACGGGTTTGTTAGACCCGCCGATTGAAGTGCGGCCCAGCGTGAACCAGATAGATGATTTGCTGGATGAAATAGACAAGCGCGTAACGAAAGGCGACCGCGTGCTGGTTACAACGCTTACCAAACGCATGGCAGAAGAGATGGACAAATATTTGGGCAAAATCAACATTAAATCAAAATACATTCACAGCGATGTGGATACGCTGGAACGCGTTGAAATCCTTCGCCAGCTTCGCTTGGGCGAGATTGATGTGCTAGTGGGTGTGAACCTGTTGCGCGAAGGTTTGGATTTGCCCGAAGTTTCGCTCGTTGCCATTTTGGATGCCGACAAAGAGGGGTTTTTGCGCAATGAAAGATCGTTAACACAAACTGCTGGTCGCGCTGCAAGAAACGTGGATGGACTGGTTATATTTTATGCCGATAAGATGACGGAAAGTATGCAGCGCACCATTGATGAAACAACGCGCCGCCGCGAAAAGCAAGTCCTATTTAACATTGAACACAACGTTACACCGCGCACCATAAAGAAAAGCATTGAGCAGGTGATGATGCAAACTTCGGTGCTGGATATTAAAGGCTTCGACGCTAAAAAATCGTATGCCATTCAGGGCGATGAAGACATTGTGAAAACAAAGGCTGCCGAAGAAGGCTCTTTGTATAAAACCATTCCGCAAATGGAGAAAGCGGTGCAGCAAACCAAAAAGCAAATGGAGAAAGCTTCGCGTGATTTGGATTTTATTGAAGCGGCACGTTTGCGTGACGAAATGTTTAAGCTGCAAAAAGAATTGGATGCGATGAAAGTGTGACGGAGATTTGGGGAGATTTTGATGATGAAAAGATGGGTAATATTCTAACATGCATGATGAAAACACTGCTTGTTCAATTCAATCGGCACTAATACAGGTGAAACACAAGATTTATATTTATTTTTATGTACTTTTAACTATGTTCCGATGACTCTATCCCGACTTGTCGGGACAAGTTGTGTTTCAAAAACATCCTCACACATTTTGAAGCACCAGCGGATAGTAAAACAAACTAAGAACATACCTGTTTACATCATTTGCAAAGGCGAGGGAGATCATTTTTCTAATACCAATAGAAATGAAACAACTTATTAAAATTGGTCGTTTGTTATATGGCACCGGCATTGTTGCTGTAGGAGTACATCAACTTATTATCAAAGATTTTCGCCCGGAAATTTTACCGCCCTTTCCTGCATGGGCTCATCAACATCTTGTCTTCCCAATTCTTTCAGGTATTGCTTTACTATTTGCCGGGGCTGTAATTGCGGGATTGTTTACAATAAAACTGATTACTAAAAGAACTATTTGCCTTTATTTAGGAGTTTGTTTTCTTGCGCTGATTCTTATTTGCCATTTACCATACATTTTATTCCTTAGTTCTGATAAGGCTTCTCGTTTAGATATTTGGTTTGGAGCCGGAGAGGAATTGGCATATTGTGGTGGTGCATTTGTAATGGCCGGCTCATTTTCAGAGAGCAGTCTTCAAAAGGGCAGAAAGAATTCCTTTACACGGTTGTTAGAAAAAATGATTCCGGTTGGAAGAATTTTCTTTTCTATTCTGATGATACTGTTTGGGTGCAGTCATTTTGTTTTTACAGATTTTGTTTCAACCATGGTACCCAAATTGTTAGGGATGCCTTTGTTTTGGACTTATTTTGTAGGAGTTGCCCTGATTGGTTCAGGTATAGCCATTATTTTCAAAATATTGATAAAGCCAATAGCATTTCTTTTAGCCATTATGCTTTTTCTTTTTTTTCTTTTTTTCCATGTGCCTGATGCCATGGCAAATCCTTACGCATCCGGCGGAAATGAAATTGTACGAGCCATTGTTTGCTTGTGTTTCTGTGGGATTGCATTTGTTATCGCGGTAACAAGTGGTTCAGGAAAAGAGCTTAATAGAACAACAGAAACTAATTAGGAAACTGATTTCAAAAAATGATTTACTATAAATATAAAATAAAGATTGAATAATGAATATGTAAGATTGAAAATCGGTGTAAAAACAAACTTCTTATTTAACCGACCACATCATTCCCGTTTATCTAAAGAACCCCGGCTCACATAAACAAGTGAATCAAATAATAGATACCTGCCGCCAGCAAGGCACTTATGGGAATGGTAAGCACCCAAGCCCATATTAAAGTTACGGTAACGCCCCAACGCACGGCCGACAAGCGTTTGGTGGCGCCCACACCAATAATAGCACCGGTAATGGTATGTGTTGTGCTTACCGGGATGCCGAGGCCCTCGGTAAGAATTAAGGTGCTGGCAGCCGCCGTTTCGGCAGCCACGCCTTCCAGCGGTGTTACTTTGGTAATGCGGGTTCCCATTGTTTTTACAATGCGCCAGCCGCCGCTCATCGTTCCTAAACCAATGGCTGTGTAACAGGCAAGCGGCACCCAAAATGGCATGTGTTGCACCACATCATCAGGCACATGACCGTTGTTGTAATAATAAGCAATCGCAACAGTGATTAAACCCATTACTTTTTGGGCATCGTTGCCGCCATGCCCTAAACTAAAGGCTGCCGACGACAACAACTGCAATCGTTTAAACCAGCGTTCGGTTTTATAGGGATTTTTTTTCCGGCAAATCCAAACAATGATTAAGGTAATGATGAATGCGAGTATCATCCCGATTAACGGGGAAAGAAAAATAAACAATACCGTTTTAGTTAAGTTTTGCATCACAACAACACTAAACGATCCTACTTTAGCTACAGCCGCACCAATAAAACCACCAATTAAAGTGTGTGAAGAAGAGGATGGAATGCCAAACCACCACGTAAATAAATTCCAGATGATGGCGGCAATTAATCCGGCTAAAATCACAACCAAATCAACATATTCAGGATAAATGGTTTTAGCAACGGTGTTGGCAACTTTGTGTTCTTTAAAAACAAAAAAAGCAACAAAGTTCCAGAAGGCCGCCCACAACACTGCCTGAAACGGCGTGAGCACTTTGGTGGAAACGATGGTGGCGATTGAATTTGCCGAATCGTGAAACCCATTGATGTAATCGAAAATAAGAGCTAAGGCAATAATAACAATAAGTAAAGTCATGTAGAAAGCAGGTAGATGAACAAAGTGAGGCTAAGCATATTTTACAATGATAGATTCTATCACATTGGCAGCGTCTTCGCATTTATCGGTAACAATTTCCATCGCCTGGTACACTTCTCTTTTTTTGATAAAAGCCTTCATGTCGTTTTCGTTTTCAAACAAGTGTTCCAGGTTCAAATCATAAATGTCATCTGCCTGGTTTTCTATGCTGTTCACGCGCACCATCGCTTCCGTCATGCGCCGCAGGTTTTTCATATTGCGCAATTCAATCACAGCAGTTTTAATTTCTAAAGAAGATTCAACAATCAACTCCGACATTTTGCGGATGCCGGTATCGTCAGGATTTACCTGGTAAAAATTTATTTTTTTGGCAGAACCGTAAATATAATCGCAAATATCATCCAGCGCCGAAGTGAGCGCATGAATGTCTTCTCTATCAAAAGGCGTAATAAAATTGCGGCTCAATTCAGTAAAAATCCGGTGCGTGGTATCATCGTTGCGATGCTCTAAATCTTCTAACTGCGAAATCAGTTGTGTGCGACGCTTCTTATCTGGCTCATATACCATTTGTTTTAGCATCAGCGCCATGTTGTACACTGTTTTTCCTACTTCTTCAAACAGTTCATAAAAAATGGTGTTTTTGGGCATGAACATCCTGCCAAACGTATTTAACGCCATAGTTTGTATTTGTGCAAAAATAGAGATATGCTTGTAGCTTGCCCGATAAGAAGGAGAATTAATATTAAAATAATATGCAGAAGTGTGGTAAATGTGGCTTGCAATGCTCTTTAACAGTTAAATAAATAACAGGAAGTGCTATAAAATGTTCGGTACACATTTCACCGCAGAGAAAAAAGAAACGGGAGTTAAAACAGAGTCTATTTTTCTGCACTGAAATACTTCTATCTATTTTATTTAAAAAATATTCAAAAAATTTGCGTAACTTAAAAGTTACCTATATCTTCGTGTAACTAAAAAGTTACTTAATTATGAAAAAAGAAATTCTGCATCAACTATTTTTTCCGCACTCACCCGAAATGGTTTGGGAGTATTTAACAACGCCCGAATTGATGGAACAATGGCTAATGCCAAACAATTTTCAGCCTGCCGTTGGCCATTCCTTTCAATTCAAAACAAAACCAATTCCGTCTCTCGATATTGATGGCATCTTCCATTGCACCGTTTTAGAAATTGTGCCGTTTCAAAAGCTATCTTATTCGTGGAAGAGTGGTCCTGGCGATGGCACATTTACGGTTGATTCGATTGTTGTGTGGACGCTTACCCAAAAAGAAAACGGCACCGAGCTGTTGCTTCAGCACAGCGGCTTTAAAGAAGTTGAAAACCTGTCTGTTTATGCCGCTATGAATGGCGGTTGGTTGGCGAACATGAAAAAAATTGGAGAATTGATTAAAAACAAAACCTATGGCACAGCAAACGCCTGATGTGTTCGGAGTAATTGCCGACCCAAGCCGGCGGCAAATTTTGCAGCTATTGTCAAAGAATAGTTTAACCATTAATGCCTTAGCCGAAAACTTTGACATGAGCCGTCCTGCGGTTTCCAAACACATCAAATTATTGTACAACGCACAGTTTATTTCCATTACAGATATAGGAAGAGAAAGGTATTGCATTTTAAAACAGGAAGGCTTTAATGAGCTGCAGAAATGGATTGATTACTTTGATAAATTCTGGGACACTAAACTCAAAAAATTGGAAACATTATTAAACAATAAAACAAACAAAAAATGAAAAACGAAAATTACAACAGCAGTATTACTGCAAACGTTACACCCGCCGAAGCATTCAACAGCATTTGTAAAGTAACCGAATGGTGGAGCAAAAACATTGACGGCAAAACAGAAGACTTAAATGATGTTTTCACTTATCATCCCGGCGACACCCGGGTAACTTTTAAAATCACTGAATTTAATCCCGACAAGAAAATTGTATGGCATGTTACCGACTGTTATCTGCACTGGCTTACAGACAAAACCGAATGGACAAATACGGATGTTGTTTTTGAAATTGTGGAGAAGGGAGATGCAACACAAATCACTTTGACTCACATTGGTTTGGTTCCCCAAGTAGAATGTTATGAAGGTTGCGTGAAAGGCTGGAATTTTTTTATTGGTGAATCGCTGCGCAAGCTCATTACAGAAGGGCAAGGGCAGCCCGATAGAAGCCGGGCAACAGTAAAAGCTTAGTGATAAGGAATAAGTAAGATTGAATAGGAATAAAGCTCATGGCGGTATATTCTATTCAATCTTACATTCTGATTACAGCATCGTCTTCTAAAAATGCGGTAAAACAAAAAACTAATTTGGAGGTTCATAAAACTAACTTAGCTTTCCTTAATCAATATCATTCATTGCCAGTAACGGTTGCTTATGTTGAATAGAATCATTTTTATTGTTTTCTTTAGTTTGCCGTTCTTTAGTTGTAAAAAACATCATGATTCTCCCGCTGATAATCCTTACGGTTTGCCCAATGCAACGCAAAACGGAAGTAACATTTTCGCTTGTTTAATGAATGGAAAAAAATTTATCGGTTATTATAATCCTTCAAACGGCTCCGGTGCGAAAGTCACTGGAGATACTTTAGGAATAACGGGCGTTCCTAAGAACAAAACACATTATGAATTTTTGGGCTTTCGTCTTATTGGCGATTTTATGGAAATTCAAAATTATTTTATTGACGCACAAAATAATTATGGAATTTATGGAACCGATTCCACTTGCTTGGGCGTATCCTTTAATCAAACAACTTGCTATGCCATCAATGGCAATATCAAACTAACAAAGTTTGACACATCGAAGAAAATAGTTTCCGGTATTTTTAACTGCACAATCCCTGTTCCCAATTGCGATACCTTAAAAATCACAGAAGGACGCTTTGATATTGTCTATCATTAGCTCTTGCATCTAATATTCACTTATCTAAAACAATAAGATGTATGAAAAACTTTAAACATTTTTCATTCAGTTCCAGTATCGTCGGTAAAGCATCATCCCATACCCAGTTGATCTTGTATTTGCTCCAGCGTTTTGCCTTTGGTTTCGGGCACTTTTGTTAGCACCCAAATCAATTGCAGCACCATCATAAAAGCGAAGAAAATAAATATCGGGTAAGGATTGTCTTTAAAAATACCGTTTTTGCTATCAATAAAAACGGGCGAAATCAAAGTGATGAGCGCCGCGAAAACCCAGTGTGTGCTGGCACCAAACGATTGCCCTAACGCACGGATCTTGTTGGGAAAAATTTCAGAAATAAACACCCAGATTACTGCGCCTTGTCCAACGGCATGAGACGCAATGAACATGGCTAAAAAGAAAGTAAGGACGCCAGCACTTGCATGACTGTAAAAACTCCAGGCAACCGCAGCTAAACTAACGATATAACCGAAAGAACCAATTATCAGAAGTGTTTTTCTTCCTACCCGATCAATCAAATACAAACCCACAAAAGTGAATACGAGGTTGGTGCCGCCAATAATGATGGCACTGCGCAAAGAGTCTTTTGCCGCAAGACCTGCCGATTCTAAAATGCGTGGTGCATAGTACAAAATAAAATTAATGCCCGACCATTGGTTGAAGAAAGCCACAAAAAAGGCAAGCCACAAAATGGTACTGTGTTTTTTACTAAAAAATGATACCTGCCTGCCACTGTCTTCATGCTGAATGCCCGCTTTCACAGAAGCGATTTCAGCATCAGGATTTACGATGCCCAATCGCGTAAGCACTTTTCTTGCCTCGTCTTCTCTGCCTACCGTTATTAACCAGCGCGGACTTTCAGGAATGCTAAAAACAAGCAAGGAATAAACAAGGGAAGGAATTGCCATTACGCCCAGCATATAACGCCAGTCGTTGCTGCCGCCAACGCCTTTTAAAAGATAGTTGGAGACGTAGGCAAGAAGTATGGCAAACACAATGTTGAACTGATACATGGCTACGAGCTTGCCACGCGATGAAGGCGTAGAGATTTCGGAAACGTAAGTGGGCGCAGCCACTGATGAAACACCAATGCCCAAACCACCAATAAAACGAAAGAAAGAAAACAGGTATGGACCCGTTGCCAGCGCAGAGCCAAGCGATGAAATGGTAAACAAGATTCCTATCCAGATCAGCACTTTTTTTCTGCCATACTTTTGCGTGGGATAACCACCGAACAGGGCTCCCACAACGGTTCCCCAGAGGGCCATCGACATAATAAAAAATCCATGAAACCACGGCGATGTGTGCCACAACTCCTGTATCGGTTTATCGGCGCCCGAAATAACAACCGTATCAAAACCAAAAATAAAACCAGCCAGCGCTGCAATAAGGGAAATGCCAAATAAAGAACCGCTTTTTGTAGTGGCTTCCGCCGCAGAGGTGTTTGATGATTCGATGAACATAGCAGACGTTTGTGAGTGAAGATTGATAACAATATAAGTTCCCCCGAACGCAATCAATCAAACTTATATCGGCTAAAGATAGTTGTAAAATGAAAATAAAGGAATGAATTTGCGCTACCCGATTTTATTTTGCAGCCTTATTCATCATTCCATCTTTTATGTATCGAGGTTTCTCATTGCTTTTTCTGCGTTGGTTACTGGCTAGCTTTTTTATGAGTTGCTTATGCAACAGCATTTATGCACAAAACCAAAACAGCGATGTTCATCAACCGCTAATGTTTCGATTCAGTTACCAGCTTTTGCATAGCACACATAGAACGAATTTCAACGGAGGCAGCATTGACGTCAATCGTCAATTTACAAACCGTTTGATTGGTGGCATTGGCGTTCAATACGCTGCAACACCCGAACATCCCGATAACGGCTGGATGCTTACCCAACTGCATTTGCTGCCGGTTTATGGCAATGGTATTTATTTGTTCAAAACCAAACATGCTGTTCAGCCTTATCTGCATTCAGAAGCTGGCATTTCTTTTAACCATTATTATAAACGGTATGCTGCTGCTTCGTCTTTTCCGGTTTCGGAAACAGGTTTGTATTTGTCGGAAAATGCAGGTATAAACATTGCCGTTTCCCGGCCTACCCGTTTGTTTGTTGAAGCTGGTTATAAAGGCTACAAACATTCCTTCAACGCGCTGGATGTAAATCCACATGGCTTTACAATACGCGCCGGCATCCAGTTGTAGAAGATAAAAAACGGGCAAAACGAAAAGGTAAATATTGTTGATAGTACATTTAAAATTAGCCCGCAGATATCGCAGATTTATGCAGAGCATTTTTCTTACTTCTGCGATAATCCGCTGAATCCGCAGGCAATAATGATTTCCTTTTCATCCAACCATTTTGTTTCCCTTATCTTCATGTCGCACAATGCTTCATCGTTCTACTATACAATTGCTTCGCCTTCCGTTTTCATTTTTTTTAATGCCGGTGTATTGGTTTGCGTTGAGCACAATATCCGTCATTAACGGAAGCAAAGCCATTCTTATTTTTATCATTCTTCATTTATTGATCTATCCTTCCAGCAACGGCTACAACAGTTTTATGGATAGAGATGAAACGCCTATTGGCGGCATTGCCAACCCGATGCAGCCAACGCAGCAATTGTTTCATGCAACGATCGTTTTAGACGCAATAGCTATCTTGCTATCTCTTTTTGTGAATGTCTGTTTTACAACAGCCGTTGTTGTTTATGTTCTTTTTTCAAGAGCTTATAGCTATCGGAAAATAAGATTGAAGCAATATCCAATCATTGGTTATCTGACAGTGATTTTGAACCAGGGCTTGCTCTCTTTCTGGATGGTTTATAAAGGCGCAAACGCAGTCAGCACAAGCGTTTTCCCGATTGTTCCTTGTATAGCCGCCACGTTTTTAATTGGCGGATTTTATCCTATCACGCAAGTGTACCAGCACGAAGCCGATCAAAAAGATTGTGTAAAAACAATCAGCATTTTACTCGGTATAAGAGGAACTTTTGTTTGGTGCGCTGTTATGTATGCCATTGCTTTTGGCTTGTTGTTTGTCCATTTTCTGCGTGCAAATCAAACAACTCATTTTTTGGTTTTGCAGATATTTTTTATTCCTGTACTCATTTATTTTTTTTATTGGGTAAATAAAGTGTGGGGCAACAAAGCAAACGCTAACTTTATTTATACAATGCGCATGAACTGGCTGGCAGCCATCTGCACCAACGCAGCATTTATTACATTACTTATACTCAATCATCTTGACTAATATCATTTCCATAGCAACCGCAGTTCCGCAATGGTGTCATCAGCAGGCCGACATCCTGCAATTCATGCAGCAGGCTTATAATTTGGATGCAACCGATAAGCGTAAGCTTTCATTTTTATACCATCACAGCGGCATTGAAAAAAGGCATTCGGTATTGAAAGATTTTAGTTTGCCTCCACAACAATGGCAGTTTATTAATGTTGAAAGCAGCGAAGCCACGCCGCTGGATACACGAATGAAATTGTACAAAGAACATGCACTGCCATTGAGTTTGCAAGCTGCACAGGATTGTTTGAATAGCTTGAATGATGACATCACCATCACGCATCTTATTACCGTAAGTTGCACCGGCATGAGTGCACCAGGTCTGGATTTGGAATTGATGGAAGCTCTGAAATTATCGCCATCTGTTTTTCGCACATCAGTAAATTTTATGGGTTGCTATGCAGGCATTCACGCGCTAAAATTAGGCAAAATGATTTGCGACAGCACGCCCAATGCCAACGTACTAATTGTAGCTACGGAGCTTTGTACGCTTCACTTTCAACAAGATTATACACCTGATAATGCAGCCAGCAGTCTCTTGTTTGCCGATGGCAGCGCAGCCCTTCTCATCAGCAATGATGAAAAGAGAACATCGCTTGCCAGCATTGATCATTTTCATTCGCACGTTGCTTTTTTTGGCAAGCGAGATATGGCCTGGGAAATCAGTGATAAAGGCTTTTTGATGACATTGAGTGGTTATGTTCCGCAACTGATTGAACATGATATTTCTTCGCTGGTAAACGAAGCGTTGCGAAGAAGTAATCTGGATATTGAAGACGTTGAATATTGGTGTCTTCATCCCGGAGGCAAACGCATTATTGATTCAATACAAAAACAACTGCATTTACCCGAAGAAGCGGTACAGCATTCGCGCCGTGTGCTGAACGACTACGGCAACATGTCGAGCGCCACCATCTTTTTTGTTTTGAAAGAAATGTTTCAACAAAAGAAACAAAACCAAAAGGCTTCTCCCCTGTTGGGTGTTGCCTTTGGCCCGGGTTTAACCATGGAAACATTTACGGCTACCGTTGTATGAAGGGGCAACAACGTTCTTATCAAAAAGAGTTGCTGGATGAAGATAAAATTCCGTTTGCCGACATCAAGCAAAACATGCGCGAACTGAACATCATCAACACTTTACTGGGCGGACATCGCATCACGCTCAAAGGCTTGCAAACATTGCTTTCGGGGCAAAAACAAATTCATGTTTGCGAAATTGGTTGCGGTGGCGGAGATAATCTTCTCGCCATTGAAAAATGGTGCAAAAACAAACACGTGGATGTTACGTTTACAGGCATTGATATTAAAGAAGAGTGCATTCAATTTGCAAAAACAAAAACCGCTTTGCAAGAGCGCACAACATGGATAGTGAGCGATTATAGAAAAGTTGTTTTTACAGAAAAGCCACACATCATTTTTTCAAGTTTGTTTTGCCATCATTTTACAAATGAAGATTTGATAACGCAACTGCAATGGATGAAAGACAATTCAACCATTGGATTTTTTATAAATGATTTGCAACGTCATCCAATGGCATATTATTCCATTAAATTACTCACACAATTGTTCTCTAAATCCTATCTCGTAAAAAACGATGCGCCCCTAAGTGTGCAGCGTGGATTTGTGAAAAAAGAATGGCAACAGTTGTTTGCAAAAGCAAACATTGCACCTTGCAGAATTCAGTGGCAGTGGGCGTTTCGCTATCTCATTACTTATCGTCATGCTGAATAAAGAAGAATATGATATTGCGATTGTTGGTGGCGGGCTTGCCGGCCTGTGCTTATCAATTCAATGCGCAAAAGCTGGTTACAAAACGGTGCTGTTTGAAAAGGAACAATACCCGTTTCATAAAGTGTGTGGCGAATACATCAGCAATGAAAGCGCTCCGTTTTTACAACGTTTGGGTGTTGATTTGTCTTCTTTACAATTGCCTCAGATCAATCGCCTGATGATAACTGATGCAAGCGGAAAAGCGTATCATTTTCCGTTGGATTTGGGCGGCTTTGGTATCAGTCGTTATACATTAGATAATTTGCTTTACGAAGCGGCTCTTTTAAGAGGAGTTACTATTTGTACAAAAACAAAAGTAACCGATGTTACACACGATGATAAAGGCTTTATCATCTCTGCATCCAACACCAATTACAAAGCAAAAGCAGTTTGCGGAGCCTGGGGCAAACGGAGCAATATAGATGTGCAAGGGAAGCGGAAATTTGTGCAGCAAAAGCCAAACAAGCTCAACAATTTTATTGGCATTAAATATCATATCCGTTATCCATTTGCCAGCGATATCATTGCCTTGCACAATTTTACAAATGGCTATTGCGGCATTTCAAACATTGAAGGAGACAAGTGTTGTTTGTGTTATTTAACAACCGCCAACAACCTCAAACAATACAACAACAGCGTTGCAGAAATGGAGAAAGAATTATTGTCTCAAAATCCATTTTTAAAAAAAATTTTTAGCGAAGCTCAATTTTTATACAAGCAGCCGTTAGCCATTTCTCAAATTAGTTTTGATAAAAAAAATGTAGTTGAAAACGGTATATTAATGTTGGGTGATGGAGCCGGTTTGATCACACCGCTTTGTGGCAATGGCATGAGCATGGCGATGCATTCTTCTTTGCTGGCATTTGAAAACATAGATTTGTTTTTACGGCAAAAACAAACCCGCAACGAAATGGAAAGAAACTATACAACTCAATGGCAACAACAGTTTGCAAACCGTTTGCAGGTAGGAAGAATCGTGCAGCGATTGTTTGGCGGCACTACTTCTACGGCTTTGTTTTTACAAACCATGAAGCTGTTTCCTTTTATGGCAAAACGAATTATTACAGCAACGCATGGAAAAGAATTTTAAGTAGTGTCTCAGTTTGAACAGGTGTTTGGTATTGCCGTCATTCCGCAAATGCCCTCGGCACGATACTGCACCTTTACATTTTGGCGAGGGCTTTGTGTGGAATCTGATGATTGAGTAATAAAGATGTTTTTCAATAAAAGCAAATGTTCGCAACATAACAACTTGTTCAAGTTACAAAGAGCAGATTCCGCACAAAGCCCTCGCCAGTTTGATTATAGTTCATCATCGTGTCGAGGGCAATTGCGGAATGACGCGATGATGCATTTTCAACATGATACAATACCCAATTTTAAAAGAATAATTTCTCGTTGCGAAACCCTTACTTTTAGCGCAAAAATAAACACATGGCAGCAACGAAAATAACCGTCAACAGCAATGGCTCTTTAAAAGTAGAAGGCGATTTTGAAATTGTAGATAAAAATGGTAATGTATATGATTTAGGTGGACGAACGGTTGTGTCCATTTGCCGTTGCGGTCGTTCGGAGAACAAGCCTTTTTGCGATGGTTCGCACAAAGGGCATTTTGAACACGATGCCGTAGCCTTTGCGTTGCCGCCGAAGAAAGTGGTGTAGTTGTCTTCTATCAATAAAAACAGGTTATTATAAAAACAAACTTGTCATTTATTTTTATAATAACCTATAAAACAA
The DNA here is from genome assembly GCA_965277535.1 of Ilyomonas sp. Lineage (GTDB taxonomy): Bacteria > Bacteroidota > Bacteroidia > Chitinophagales > Chitinophagaceae > Ilyomonas. The sequence continues at coordinate 2,210,442 of OZ255825.1, forward strand.
AAATTGTTTTCTTATTTCATCACCCCATTGCTTCCCTTTCCCACAGGTCTTGAAGCCAATATTCCCGCGGGCACTTTTAGCTCGCCCGTTTTGGCATCAATAATACCGTTCTGTTCTTCTTCTATATTGGTTGCCTGCGTATAAACATCACCGGCAATCGGGCGTTTGCGCAGTTCCTGTTTGAACAAACGTATCTGCTCGGCGCGGTTTTCAGCGTCTTTCGGTCCACCATAATTCACAAAACCAAAACCGCCCCATTCACTTACTATCAGCGGAACCTGGTGGCGGTAAAAAAACGGATCGCCTACCACCAGCGGAAGGGCTGCCACACCATCTAACTGACCTTTCACCAACCTGTCTAATAAATCTTCCCAATGCTCCAAATCCGGCGTGTACAAATGTGCCGTTAGCAAATCCGATTTTAAACGACCTTCATACGACACATGCTGCCAGCCATCATTGTCAACCACCAAAAACTGCGGATGTGCCAGTTGCATATAGTGGTACAAATTGGTAATGTATTCGCGCGTTTCGTGGTTGGTAGCGATGTCCTGCGCACCCCAGTCTTCATTGTACAAACTCCAGATGACAACCGATGGATGTGTTTCTATCAGCGCAAGCATTCGTAACAATTCAGCATGATGCGCTGCACGGCTTTCAGCGTTGGAGCTATGCGGGCTGGGCACTTCCACCCATAACATCATTCCCATTTTATCAGCAAGGTTGTACACACGCGGGTCAACGCCGGAAATGTGTATGCGCACTAAGTTGCAACCCAACTCCTTCATGGCATACATGTGTGTTTTTATTTCCTCGTAGGTAGAAGTATTGGGCTGATACAAAATGCCATCTAAATAAATAGGCTTGTTGTTGAGATACACACAACAGCCGCGCGATTCAATTTTGCGCAAACCAAAATGCGTTTCTATTTCAGCAATGTAGCCCTGGCTGTCTATTAACTGCGCTACCAGCCGGTACAGATGTGGCGATTGCGGCGACCAGTGCTTTGCATTGGGCACTTCCAGTACCAAACGTTGCCTTTTTTGTCCTTCTTCCAAATGCAGGGGATAATCTGATGTTGCCAACGGTTCATCCGTTTCCTGCTTGCGGTTAAATACCTGTAAGCGGAGGGTGTAATCACCGGCATCGTGTATGCGGGTAGTGAGGTTGAAACGCACCAGGTTATCTTCTACAATACTTACTACACCTACCCGTGAGCGAAGCCTGTTACGCTCTACCGTTTCAAGCCACACACTGCGTACGGCCCCGCTGTACGTTTGATACCAGATACCACCCCGTTTATAAACATGCGATTCCTGCTTGCCGCGCGGTATGTTGGCATCGAAGGTATCAGCAATGCGAACTGTGATGCGATTCACCAACTGCAAGCTTTCTTCATTGATTTCATACGAGAAAGAAGTGTATTGCCCTACATGCACTGCCTCACCATCAATGGTGGAAAGCGGCTGACCATTGAGCCACACACGCGTTTCGTAACCGCAGGCACCAAACGTAAGCTGCAACATATCCTGCGGCGATACTTCCGAGCGGTCGGGCATTGGAAATTCGCGCTCGTACCACACCACTACTTTGTCGTGCCATGCCGTAGCGTCTTTGTCTTCTTTGCCTTTATTTACCTGCTCTTCAATGGAGCCAGGCCATTGCGCGGTATCGTGATACTGATGCCACAGATACCAACCTTCCTGCAAGCCCACATCTTCCGGATCAATAGCAAATTTCCATTCACCATCCAACAAAATATAAGCGTTGGGACGAATCACCGCGCGTGGCAACGGGTTGTTGAAAATTTCATCAAAAGCTCCTTCTTCACGACTTTTGGTAAGGCTGTAATTGGGATGAAGCTGTTCCATAATTTCCTCTTCTATCATTTCCATTGGATTCATTTTTTTAGTTTCGGTTTGTTAGAGTGAAGGTAAAAACACAAACCTTGATAAAAAACGAATGATGGCTTAAATGATTATTAATGATTGCTTAAATGAGGCTTAAAGCTACTGCAACTTTTGAAGCAAAAACAAATATGCATCGAAGTTGTGATGAACAAATATTTTCTCTTTGCTGTCAGGAAACTTTTTGTAATATTCTGCATCAGCATACAAAACGATGTAATTGCCTGCACGTTCATATTGCATCGAATTATAAAAATCGGTCTTCTTTAACTGTGGCAATGTTTTACGAACAAATTTATACACTACACTGCCCAAATATTTTTGATACGTGCGTCTGGCTCTTCGTGTGGTATTGTTCAGTCGGTTGAAGGCGTGCCGAAGAACAATGTTAGCGGGAAATTTTAGTTTACGAATGATGGCTTTTGCATTTACAAACGGATTGGTGGTATTAAAGTCGTCCAGCGTTTGAATAGCGATAGGCGTTTGCGGCACCCAATCAGCACTGTTTACCACGTTGTAAGCCCAGCCATTTACAGTATAGCTTTCATAATCGTAAGCATAAAATAAATTGCCTGGTTTGGGCGCCGCACTGCAATAGGTTTTAAAAAGAACATCTTTTGGTATTGCACTATTTTGTTGCTGATAATGCAGATAAGAGGTGAGCAAATACGCAATGGCGCCGCCCTGGCTATGACCCATAATGTAAAAGTTGTGAATGCCTGCTTTATAACACGAATCTATTTTGGAAGTAATATTGCCTGCCATGCTTGCCATACCGATAAGCCAGCCAACATGCACCGCAGCTTTGTCGTTATCTGCAAGTTGGTATTTAAAAGTAGTGCTATCAGTTAGTTGCAACTCACCTTTTGCAGGAACCATGGCAGCATAAAAATTTTCGAGCCAGCTAACGCTATTGCCTGTAGTGCCGCGGATGCTGATGGTGGCAATGGTGTGTTCTTTATTCACCCATAAATCCCAGCGGTTTTGCAAACCGGTAACCGGCGAACGATAAACCAAAGAAAAATCGGAAGGTGAATCAATTTTAAAATGCACCCAAAACGCACTATCAAACTGCCGTGCTGAAACCCGCAGCAGCTCTGCATACTCTGCTTTGTTGAAACCAGGTTGTAAAATTTGGGCAAAAGAAAAAAGGGGCAAAAACAAAAGAGAAAAGAAAACGTGCTTGTTCATCATAGTTGGCTGGTAAAGAATGAAGATAAGAAAGGATAATGTACACACATACATTCAACTATCATGCTCTATACTTTTAAGTATTTATCACTGCCCATAATCTTTTGTTTTTACAAATAAAATGCTTTCTTCTCATCACTACTTTATGCTACTGTTACAAATGCTCTATTTTAGCATTGTACAAAAAACCTGCATGAAACAAATGACTTCTTACCGATACTTTTTTAGTTTTTTATTTACCATAATAATAACCATTGAAAGCATTGCGCAAGTAACAACCATTCCTTTGCAAACAGAGCATCATGCCATTGTTTTACAAACCGATAAAGACAATCGTTTGCGAATGATTTATTCCGGCAAGCCATTGCAAAATAATACTGAATACAATAGCATTGCAAAGGCTTATCATTTAAACGATAACGATGCCGGTATTTACAATGCGGCTTACACTCCGGCAGGCACATGGAACTTGTCTATTCCTGCTATCGAAGTTCTTCATTCGGATGGCAATCCTTCGTTGGAATTAAAGTATGTAAATCATCATTCAGAAGCAACCAACGATGGCGCAACGCTTACAAAAATTGTATTGAAAGATCCGCTCTATCCGTTCACCGTCACGCTTTGTTATAAGATATGGAGTGATGATGAAGTAATACAACAGTGGAGCGAAATAGAGCATAACGAAAAGGGAGCCGTTGTGCTTCAGAAGTATGCCTCCGCCAATTTATATTTTGCCAGTAAAAACTTTTATCTCACCACATTCCAGGGGCAATACGCCAAAGAAATGCAGCCAGCCGAAACCAAACTGGCACAAGGCATTCGCAGTGTGGAAAGCACATTGGGCACAAGAGCCATGCTGTTGCAATCGCCCAATTTTATTCTTTCGTATGATAAGGCTGCACAGGAAAACGAAGGCAGCGTAATGCTTGGGCAACTATCGTGGACAGGCAATTTTAAACTTGATTTTGAAATAGATTCCTATCAAAATCTGCGGCTGCTGGCGGGCATTCATCCCTATAATTCTGCTTATACTTTACAACCCAACAAAGTGTTTGCAACACCGCCTTTTACTTACACTTTTTCTGATAGCGGCACGGGTGCTGCCAGCCGTCATTTGCAAAGCTGGGTGCGCAAACACAAGCTGGTAAACGGTGATGGTGAAAGACTTACGTTACTCAACAATTGGGAAGCTACTTTTTTTAATTTTGATGAAACCAAAATCACTTCTTTGTTTGCCGATGCAAAAACGTTAGGCGTTGATTTGTTTTTGTTAGATGATGGCTGGTTTGGTAATAAATATCCGCGCGATGACGACCATGCGGGCTTGGGCGATTGGCAGGAAAACAAAAAGAAGCTGCCGCATGGCATTGGTTATCTGGTAAAAGAAGCAACGGCGCAAGGCATTAAATTCGGTATCTGGATAGAGCCGGAAATGGTGAACCCGAAAAGCGAATTGTATGAGAAGCATTTGGATTGGGTGATCCGCCAGCCCGGGCGTCCTGAAATTTATTATCGCAACCAGCTGGTGCTCGATCTTTCCAATCCTGCGGTGCAGGATTTTGTATATGGAATTGTAGATTCTTTGTTTACCAAAAACCCTTCTCTGGCATTTATTAAATGGGATTGCAACGCCGTTATCTACAACGCTTATTCATCTTATTTGAACAAAAACAAACTTCCGCAATCGCACCTGTATGTTGAGTATGTAAAAGGTTTGTACAATGTGCTGAAACGCTTGCGCAGCAAGTATCCCAGCGTTCCTATGATGCTTTGCTCGGGCGGCGGCGGAAGAAGCGATTATGAAATGCTGAAATACTTTACAGAGTTTTGGCCCAGCGATGATACCGACCCTTTGGAACGCATTTATCAGCAGTACGATTACTCTTATTTTTTTCCTTCGATTGCAGTGGATTGCCATGTAACCAACTCGGGCAGGCAGCCTATTAAATTTAAGGTGGATGTTGCCAGTATGGGCAAGCTGGGCTTTGATATTATCGTAAATAAATTAAGCGATAACGACAAGCAGTTTTGCACCGAAGCTGTACACAATTACAACGGTTTTAAAGACATCGTATGGCATGGCGATATGTACCGGCTGGCCAATCCGCATGAAGGCGATATAGCTTCGCTGATGTATGTAAAAAACGATAAAACCAAAGCGGTGATGTTCACTTATCTTACCAATAACCGCGTGGGTGTAGAAACCAGATTGCCCATTGTATTAAAAGGATTGGATGCTGCCAAACAATACAGAATTACGGAAACAAACCTTTATCCAAGCACCAATTCAACCTTAATGCAAGGGCAGGTATTGAGTGGCGATTATCTTATGACAATTGGCTATAACCCTGATGTGAACAGCGGCAGAAGCAGCGTGGTATTAGAGTTATCAGAAGTGAAGTAAATCTTTTTTATTATCATCTCTTGGAAGAAAGGATGCAATAATGAGTCATTATTTGTTTTCAAACGATGGCGCCGGAACATACGTAATTACGACTCCATCAACGAAGGACGTTCTGTGATTTCATGGTACTTGATTACATCTTTTGCGTAGTAATGTATCACCATACTTTTTCGTGTTAGCGATTGATCTTTAATAGGTGAGCCACCATGAATGAGATTGGCATTCCAAATGAATACATCACCTTTTTTAGCAAAGAATGTTTTCTTTTCCAAATGATTCTTCTGAATGATTTCTTCCACCACATCTTCATAGTCCGGATAATCTTTTCCACCTAACTTCAAATCAGTGCTCATTTCATTAAAATCGTTGTTGAGCAGGTAAGGCAGTTGATGACTTCCGGGATAATAAAACAGGGGTCCGTTATTTTCATTCGTGTCTTCCAACGCTATCCAAACGGCAATCAAAAAGCCAAGCGGATAAGTGGTCATGTGGATGCTGTCAGAATGTGCGCGTTGATTGCTGCCTTTTACAAAATTCAAGGTTTGAAACGGCACTACTTCTTTGCCGAGAAGAAACTGTAAGATGTTGATAAGTTGAGGCGTATAAGTAACATCTTTTATAACCGAAGAAATTTTGTTGGCGAAAGGTAGCTTGTTATCATGGGTGAATGTGATAAGGTTCTTTTCAACAATCTTATCAACTTCTTTGTTGATGGATAAAACAATGTTATCATTAAAAAAGTTTTGCAGGATCATAAACCCATCGTCTGACCAACGCAACATTTGTTTTTGCACAAAAAGAGGAAACGTGTTGAAGCCGGGATGCTGTGGTGCAAGCTCTTTTGCATTGCCTGTATCTAACCAGGCACGCGATGTTTTATCAGGAAAATCTTTGCTGGAGATGGATGCGAACAAGGGCTTATGAACGTTGTATTGTTCGAACGCCTGCTTGTTGTGCAAAAGGCTTTTGTAATGCAGCAGGTTATACAACCAATGAGCGGGCTTATACCTTTTAAGTGCAGAAACAATGCTTTTCATCGTTCAAATCTAAACGATATTTTGAAGTGGAAAAGCGTTTAAAACAAAATCTTTATAATACAAGATTCACTCCTTTATAGCAATGTAATTAACTCATCCTCACTCTTTCAACAAGTTATTAATCTCTTCATCAAATTCCTTTTTAAACACTTCATAATGTTCGCCGGTGGCAGGTCCATCATAGCCGGCATGTATCTTATCAACGGTGCCGCTTTTACCAATAAAAATGGTGGTTGGAAATGCCTGAAGCTCGTCTAACTGTGGCAGCGTTTTCTCTGTTTTGTGATCATCGGCAGCCGTAACGCCGGTAATTAAAAAAGGATACTGCACGTCAAACTTTTTTTGAAACGATTGCAAGGCTTGTTTCGATTCATTGAAGTCTTCTGTACGTTCATAAGCCAGCCCGATAATCTCAATTCCGCGTTGTTTGTTTTTGTTATAATATTGGCTTAAGAAAGCCGTTTCGTCCATGCAGTTCGGGCACCACGAGCCCAATACTTGCACGACTACCACTTTGTTTTTGTATCGTTCATCGTTTATGGAAACCATTTTTCCATCGGTTGATGGAAAGCGAAAAGAAAGGCTTGTTTCGCCCGGCCGCATCTTCGTCATTTCAAAACCATTGGGCAGTTGCGCACTATTGTTTTTAACCGCAGCCCAGCCTTGTTTGCCTGTGCTTCCCGAATACACAAAACCATCGGAAAGTGTAGTGTCGTTTTTGATTTTTGCACAAAACAAAACTGCATGTCCGCCATCAAAACCCGATAGCAATAAATTATCACCATTCACTCTGCCTTCCAGGTAACGATAGTCGCCGGTTGGCGTACGAAATGTGCCCGTAACAATGCCATTTGGGTTTTGCTCAAATTCACCAATGGCATAATCATCCTGTTTCTTTTGTTCACCGAAATACGTTTCCCATTTTCCGGTAATATTATAAAGCGGATGTGCTGTTGCTTTGTACCGATAACTAACTCCGTGAACGGCTGTAAACGGCATCTGCAGCCCTTTTGCGCCATAACTTTTTATGTAAACACCTTGCAGTTGGTTGTTGCTTTTAATAACCAATTTAAAACCCGAAGCAAAGAACGGCATCTGCACCAAAAGCGAATCGGCGTGTTGGTGAATGCTGTCAACCAGCAAGCGTTCTCCCGCATTGTGAATGTACCAAACAGGTGAACCATTTTTGTTTTCAACCGAAAAATTGAACGCAATATTCTTACCATCCACTCTGTGCAAAGTGCCTTGCCAGATGCCCGTTTGCAAACCCAATTTTTTCGTTTGCGCGAAGGCTGAACAGGATGTTATTCCGCCAATGATAACCGCTATCAACAATACCTTTCTAACAGGTTCTTTTATAAAATTCATGGTGCAAAATAACGCCGGTTTTTGGTTGCGTTCCAGTTAAAAAACAGCTTGCATCTACATCTTTTCTGCATAATCCTGTTATTGAAGCTGACGTTTGGTTTTGCACATATTTTACAACCCAACCTCTTCCACATTTTGCATCAACAAATCATTCCACACTCACTAAGTAATAGTTCTTCTTTCCCTTTTGTACGAGAATATACTTCTGATGAAGCAACCAAGTTTCATCAACCATCATCTGCACATTATCAATCTTCTTTCGGTTGATGCTCACACCGCCGCCCTGCACTATTTTTCTTGCTTCGCCTTTGCTTGGAAAGATGGTAGTTTCGGCAAGAAAAGAAACCACATCAACGCCATTATTTAATTTGTTTTTATCGAAAGAAAAATGCGTTACGCCTTCCATGTTTTCTAAGTCTTCGATAGATAAATTTTCAGCAGGCGCAGTTGTATTGGCAAATAATTTTTCGGTTGTTGCAACAGCATCACGGTAAGCTTCTTCGCCATGTACAAAAAGGGTAAGCTCTTTTGCCAAAGTCTTCTGTAAGCCTCGCTGCGCTTCGTTTCCAGTATGTTGCGCTATTAATGCATCTATTTCTTCTTTCGATAAAAAAGTAAATAGTTGAATCCACTTTTTAGCATCTTCATCGGCTGCATTCAACCAGAACTGGTAGAACTGATAGGGTGATGTTTTTTCGGTATCTAACCAAATGTTTCCTTTTTCGGTTTTGCCAAATTTCCCACCATCGCTTTTGGTGAGCAAAGGACAGGTAAAAGCAAACGCTTCACCCCCGGTTTTTCTTCGTATCAATTCAGTTCCGGTGGTGATGTTTCCCCATTGGTCGCTGCCACCCATTTGCAACTTGCAATTGTGATTTGTGTACAACCAATAAAAATCATAACCCTGAATCAACTGATACGTGAACTCTGTAAATGATATTCCACTTTCACCTTCAATACGCTTCTTCACACTTTCTTTTGCCATCATATAATTCACGCTGATGTGCTTGCCTACATCGCGGATGAAATGAAGAAAATTCATGTCTTTAAACCAATCATAGTTGTTCACCATTATGGCAGAATTGGGCAGGCTTTCATCGAAATTTAAAAACCGTTCCAGTTGCTTTTTTACGCCGTTTTGATTGCGCTGCAAAATCTCTTCACTCAACAAATTTCGCTCTTCGCTTTTGCCGCTTGGGTCGCCAATCATGCCGGTGGCACCACCCACCAAAACATACGGTTTGTGCCCCGCTTTTTGTAAATGCACCAATAATAAAATGGGAATCAAACTGCCAATGTGAAGACTATCGGATGTAGGATCGAAACCGATATAACCGCTGGTCATTTCTTTGTTCAATTGCTCTTCCGTGCCGGGTATAATGTCTTGTATGAGGTTGCGCCAGCGTAGTTCTTCAATCAAATTCATGGCTGTTTGTTTTTAGGGCAAAAGTAAGTTTTGAACCACAGAGACACGAAGAACACAGAGAAACACAAATAGGAATAAAAGAAAACTTGGTGTAACTTCTTTCCTTTGTGTCATTGTGGTTTTAATCAGGATTTGTTTTTGCTTCTTATTTTTTTATAGATGCGAATGGCGCTCATGAGCACGATAATAAAAACAATCAATCCACCCAATCCCCACGCAAGGCTGATGGCTTGTTTCACCACAGCAAGCATCACAATAGCAAATAAAAAAATGGTTGCCACTTCGTTCCAAACGCGCAATTGCTGCGAAGTGTATTTGTAAACGCCCCCGATTTGTTGTTTAAAAATAAGGTGCAGTGAAATAAAATAAAAATAAAGCAGCACAACAAAAATCAATTTGATAAACAGCCATTGAGGAAGCGCGTTTAGCATAATCCACATCCACGGACCAAACACCAAAGTTAGCAGGGCAGAAGGTACGGTAATGCTATACCAAAGCCGCTTCATCATTACCGTAAAATGTTTGTGCAAGATTTCTTTTTCTGTTGCTTCTTTTTCATTCGCTTCGGTATTGTAAATAAACAAACGAGGCATGTAAAACATTCCAGCAAACCAGGTAACCACAAAGATGATGTGCAGGGCTTTAATGTAATTGTACATGCGCGTTTTGTTTTTGGACCAGCGAAACCAAAGCGTTCACCCAAAGCGGATTTATATTCAGGCAAGGGATTGCCGTAAAGCTTTCGCCACCGGCGTTTAAAAAAATATCGCGTCCTTCAATCGCCATTTCTTCCAATGTTTCCAAACAATCGGAGATAAAAGCCGGGCAAACTACCAACAATTTTTTGATGCCTTCATTCGGCAACTCCGTTAAGCGAACGGCAGTGTAAGGCAACAGCCATTGATCTCTTCCCAGGCGTGATTGAAACGTTTGTTCCCATTTTTCTTTTGGCAAATTCAAGCGTTGACTTACGAGTTCTGCCGTCATCAATGTTTGATGGCGATAGCAAAATGCGTGCGCCGGCGATGCCACATGGCAACAATCGGCCACCTGCAGACAATGCTTATGTGTTGGGTCGGTTTTTTTTACATGCCGTTCGGGAATGCCGTGAAAAGAAAACAGAATTTTATCAAACGGTTCATCGGTAAAAGGTTTAATGCTTTGCGCCAGCGCGTTGATGTAATCGGCATCATTATAAAACGGCTCGATGACCGAAAGCAAAAACTTATATTGTTGTTTTTGATGCACTTCTTTCATATACTCCACCGCCGTTTCATAACTGCTCATGGCGTAATGCGGATACAGCGGAAAAAGAATGACTTCTTCCACATCGGGTGCTTGTTTCAATATGTTTTCATACGCCATTTGCGGAGTAGGATTGCCATAGCGCATTGCCACTTCAACGGGCATATCAAAGTGAGGCTGAACGGCTTGCTGTAATTGAGCCGTAAGCACAATTAGCGGTGAACCTTCACCTGTCCAAATGCTTTGGTAAGCGTGTGCAGATTTGGGTGCGCGAAACGGAACGATGATGCCTTTAATTAACAACAAACGCGCGAGATACGGAATGTCAATCACACGTTCATCCATCAAAAACTCTTTCAGGTAGCGGGCTACATCTTTTGTTTTTGTTGAATCGGGCGAGCCCAGATTCATCAGTACAATTGCTTTCTTGTTGCTCTTTTGCATAGTTTATTCATCTTCACGTCATTCTTCTTTGCACAATATATTTGTGCAGCAAAAATGTGCATTTACAAACGCAGCAAAGATAGCCGAAGCGAAACACATCAACCATGAAGCAAAAGCCAGTGCACCCTGCCTTAACATCTTACTTAGAAGGAGAAATGTTCCTGTTGAACAAACCACTCCACTGGACTTCATTTGATGTGGTAAAAAAAGTTCGCATTCTTACGGGCGTTTCAAAAGTGGGTCATGCCGGCACGCTCGATCCATTGGCGACAGGTTTGCTCATCGTGTGCACAGGAGGCTTTACAAAAAAGATAAACGAATACATGGGTATGGAAAAAGAATACACCGGCTCGTTTACCTTGGGTGCTGTTACGGCAACGTTTGATAGAGAAAGCGAGCCACAAAATGTTACGGATATTTCTCAGCTTTCCATTCAACAAATACACGATGCTACGCTTCATTTCACGGGAAATATTTTACAAATACCTCCAATTCATTCAGCCATTAAAAAAGAGGGAAAGCCGGTGTATCTCGCTGCGCGAAAAGGGATTGATGTTGTGCTGGAACCACGACCTGTAACCATTTCAGAATTTATTATAACTAAAACCGATTTGCCTGAAGTGTTTTTTAAAGTAGTGTGCAGCACCGGCACTTACATTCGCAGCTTGGCTAATGATTTTGGCGCATCGCTGGGTGTGGGCGCTTATTTAAGTTCGTTGTGCCGCACGCGCATTGGAAGCTTTACACTGGAAGATGCAATGAGCGTAGAGGAATTTGAAATGATGATTAGGAAGATGAAGGAGGAGTGAATGTGATCGTCATTCCGTCCCCACAATACTGTGAGGGACCCTCAACACGAGGTAAGAAATTATAACCAAATTAGCGAGGGCTTTGTGCGGAATCTGCTCATACAAGTTTGAATAAACTATTAAGTTGTAAACATCTTTACTTCATTTCAAAATCATCATTCTTCAATCATCAGACCTGCCTGTCGGCAGACAGGTTCTGCACAAAGCCCTCGCTAATTTGATTATAATTCATCATCGTGTTGAGGGCAATTGCGGAATGGCGGCGACACCATACATATTCTCGAATTAATGCATTGCTAATATTCCTTCAGAACTCAAATCACCCTTCCTTTCCACCGCCCGCTTTTCATGTATAAAAACGAAGGTGTAAACATGAAGATCCAATAAATCCATTCCGACATTCAGGCAACCGTTATGGGCAGATGAAACACTTCAAGTACCAGCCAAACATAAACAATGTAAACAGCAAGCGTGATGCTCTCAGTTTGCAGATTTTTTTTGCTGTTGCCTGTGCCCACTACGCCGTTCAGCCATATGATAGCTGCAGGCTGCAATACCAACACGGCTGACACCACACGCAACACCGGAATGCCTTCGTTTATAAACGCACTATTTTGTCCGTAAATAGAAAGAAAGAAGCGGGGAAATGCATTCAATATAATAAAAAGAAAAGCGCCCACACTTACACCAATGCGCACAATGCGTTTGAGTAAAGGAATAACTTCATCATTCTTTCTCTGACCGATTACATTGCTTACCATCGCATTGCTGGCGGCCGCGAGCGACCATCCAAAACAACCAAATAGCCCGAACACATTGCGCATTGCATTGGACACGGCAAGGTCAACAATGGTGCAGTTTCTTTCAACCAAAATATAAAACATCTCCCAACTTCCAAGGCTGATGGCATATTGTAAAACGAGCGGTGCAGATTGAACAAGTATGAGTTTAATTTCTCCTTTATTAAAATGAATTTTTTGGAACAAAAACAAACGCTTGCTTACACCCTGAAAGTGCATGATACCAAAGATGGCTATCAGGCCCATAATTTCGGCAAACACAGATGACAGTGCCGCTCCCTGAAAGCCCATGTTCGGAAAGCCCAGCGAACCACTTATTAATGTGTAATCGAAGAAGATATTGGTAAGTGTTTCAGCAAGCGTACCAATGATAAGCAGGCGGCTGTTGTTGGTGCCTACCAGCAACGCATTGCGCATTTGATACAAATACAAAACGGGCAGGCCCAAAACACGGGTATGCAAAAAGCGAATGGCAATATCGGCATGTTCTTTTTTGTGCAAAACCAAACGAAACAAGGGCGGCGCAACAACATACGTAAGCGCAATGCACAACAGGCTGATGGCGGTGGAAATAACAACTGCATTTTGAAACAAACTGCCAATAGCACTCAAGCGATTCTCACCGGCACGGCGGGCAATGAGTGCCTGCAAGCCATTGTTAAAACCCAAACCAATACACGCGAAGATGAGATAATACACGCCCGTGATGGCGGCAATGGCAAGATATTCGGGAGCCAAAAAATGCCCGACGAAAATGTTGTTGATGATGAAATTAAATTGCGGCACTACCAGCGAAGCAGCAATGGGTAAGGCAAGTTTTAAAATGTGCCGGTAACCTGTAGAAACCTGTAATTGCAGTTGAGCTGCGTGCGGGGTACTCATAACGCCGCGAAGCTAAGTTTTAAATGTCTGAACCGGGATTGATGAGATGTTTGAGATTAATAGGATGTTGAAGATTTTGTTTTTCACTGCGAATACGCTAAGAGGCGAGGAAAATGGGCAAAAACAAACTTCGCGGCTTAGCGTCTTTGTGGTTGAAATTAGAATTCGCATAAATGCTCAATTATTTTCAAGGCGTACAAGTGTGCGACGCAACGATGTTCAGTCGGAGATATGAAAGCTCGTAACACAAAACTGTATTTTGTTTTTATAACAATTTAAACATCCCAAAAATCCTAATCCTGACTTAATGATTTTTTACAAATTCAACTACTACATAAGCCAGTACGCACAGCAATAAAATAATAACAGTTGCCATTACAATCCATGCAGGATGAATGAGCTTTCTTTTTGCCTCTTTTTGTTTTTTAACGGTTAACTGCTGTTGCAAATTCTGGTTCAGGCTGCGAACATATTCATGCAGTTTTTTGTTGGATGAAAACTGTTGCAAGCCATCGAGCGCATCTTTTACAAACGCATCATCGCCCATTTGTTTTTGCACATTTTTCCATTCTTCATCCGATAAATTTTCCTGCAGGTAATTCATCAGTTGCTCGTCGGGTGCATCGTTATTGGGCAATATGTTGTTGGCATCATCCATTTTGTTCTTGTAATTTTTTGTTGATGAAGAGTTTGAGGTTGCGCTTGCCATTCTGAATGCAGCTTTTGATGTGTGGTAAACTTTGCCCGGTAAGTGCACTGATTTCGTTGTACGATTTGCGATGTAGATAAAATAAAGTTACGCAGGTTTTTTGTTCGTCATTCAATTGTGCAATGGCTTCTTCCAAATACCGAAAAACGGCTTCCCTGTTTTCACCTTCAAGAGCCGCATCATCGGCTTCTTCGTTCAGCCATTCCCCCGCTTCTTTCATTGTAAAATGATTGTCGCGCAGCTTCATCAAACAATGGTTGCGGGCAATGGTGTACAGCCAGCTTTTCAGGTAATCAACTTTGTATTTTTGCAATTCCGAAATGGCTTTTACAAACACTTGTTGCACAGCATCTTTGGCTTCTTCTTCGCTTTTTAAATACTTCATGCACACGCCTAAAAGCAGCAGCGTATAACGCTGTAATAAGGTGCCGAGAATGCCATTGTCACGTGTAGCATACCATTGCTCTAACAATTCATTGTCGGTTGTATGTTCATCGTTAGGCTGCTTCACACGTGAAAGTAGATTTTTATTGTTTGTAAGATGCAAAGAGCGCCTGATTCCATACCTTTTGCGCAAAAATTAAGATGGTTTTTGTTATCTCTATCGTTGCCGTTTGCCCTTTAAGAAGTGAAGCTTCGCACCGCACCGAAATGGTAAGCGCATTGCTGTTGGGCGAAGCTGCGGAAGTGTTGGAAAGGGAAAAAGACTTTATAAAGATCAGGTGTTTGTACGATGATTATATTGGCTGGGCGCAGGCTTCACAATTGACTGAAGAGAGCGAAGACATTGCGGCGAGAAAGCCTGCCAGCTTTACTTTTAAACGAAATACAACAGTGCGAATCAACGGAATTGAAACGTATGTTTCTGTTGCTACACCCGTTTTTGACACTGCAGAATTTAATAATTATAAAATAGAATACAACGAAGAAGAAACGCTCTTGTTCGAGCCTTCTTTCTTCACGGATGAAGTAATCCAAATGACTTCTATGTTGTATGAGAATGTGCCTTATTTATGGGGCGGAAAAAGCTCGTTTGGTATTGATTGCAGTGGCTTTGTGCAACAGGTTTATAAACTGTTCAGCAAGCCTTTACCGCGCGATGCTTACCAGCAGGCAACCTGCGGCGAAGTGGTTCATTTTTTACAGGAAGCGAAGTGCGGCGATTTGGCTTTTTTTGATAATGAAGAAGGAAGAATTGTGCATGTGGGAATTTTATTGGGTGCGGATGAAATCATTCATGCTTCGGGAACTGTGCGTGTTGATACGATAGATTCATTTGGCATCATTAACCGAACCACAGGACAACGAACTCATAAGTTGAGAGTGATAAAAAGGGTGTGAGTTATTTTCTCATGGTTTTCCTCTGGCACAAGCGGGACGCTTGCGCCAGAAGAGGGGAATCAATGCTTTTTATAATGTCAATGCGGTTTTTCTTATGACGTTTTAACTTCAACGGTAATTTCACCTTTTAAAATGTCAACACAAAATTTGTGTTCTCTAAAAAAGTTTAATCCTACTACTCCATCATAATCTGATGCAATACCATGAGCTAAAAAATCATACACCTGAACTTAAATTTATCTTTTGTAATTCCTAAACATTCCAATTGTTCTACATCAAATATTTCAACAACAATAATCCCATTTGAAGTTTCAACTTCTCGCTCGCCTTTACTGTTCTTTAATTCATAGCCGGAAAAATAAAGTACGTTGCTATCAATGGTTGTATGTGTTGCCGCCGTGTCAAGAGCCAGCCTGAATTTATACTTTCCTTGCAGTGAAGCGTTTACTATAATTACATCTTCCTCAGTAAAAAGCTCAAATCTGAAAATCTTCATATTCTTTTCAACATTCCAATTTTACGACGGTGTTTGATGTTTCCTGCAAATGCAATTGTAACCGCTTCGAAATCTGCCACTTTATCTCTGCCGATATAACAAACTTCTTTTTTGTCTTTGCTATGAAATAAAACAACACCACCTAACACAGATGTATTTTTCATTTTTGGATTGCCTAAAAGAATCCATTCATCCGGATACATTTTTTTTATTTCGTCAAAAACTATATATCTATCGTTCATAATACGCATTGTTGAGGCTACAAATTTACAACCTTTAATCCGTCAGATGAGCTTAGTAATGTTACAGCACATCACAGGCAACTTTTGCTTTTACACAAAAAGGCTTTTACAATCCAATCAACTGGCACTTCACCTCCAACTTTTCAAACGCTTCTTCCAATCGTTCTTTGTGCGTATCGGTGATAAACACTTGCGCTTGCTGCTGAATGCAAACTTTGTAAAGCAGGTTGTGCATCCGGTCGGCGTCCAACTTTTCAAACACATCATCCAATAACAAAATGGGCGCAAAGCCTTTGTGCTGTTGAAGTACAGAGAACTCTGCCAGCTTCAAAGCAAATAATAAACTCTTTCGCTGCCCCTGCGAGGCAATGCTTTTAAACGCTTGTTCATGCATAATAATTTCCAAATCATCTTTGTGTATCCCGCTTCCGGTGCGTTGTAAATACAAATCGCGCTGGCGGTTTTGGATCAATAATGTTTGCATGTCGCTGTTGTGCAAAGAGCTGCTGTATTCTACATTTACTTCATCATCTTTGCCCGCAATATTATTATATTCCTGCAAAACTAAAGGCAAGAACTCCTTCATAAATTCAGTCCGCCACGCATAAATTTTATTTCCTTTTTCGCTTAATTGTTCATTCATTATTTGCCACAAATCTTCATCTAAACGGTTGTGCTCGGCAGCCGCTTTTAATAAGCTGTTTCGCTGCTGCAAAATCTTATTGTATTCAATTAAAGTAAGCAAATAATCGTTGTTCAGTTGCGATAATATTGTATCAACAAATCTTCTTCGCCCTTCGCTGCTGCCGGTTATTAATTCAACATCATCGGGCGCAATCATCACACAGGGAAACTTGCCAATGTGAGCTGAAAACCGTTTGTAAATTTCTTCATTTACAATCACTTCTTTTTTGTTATTCTCGCGAAGAATGCAAACAATATGAAAAGTGTGTGAATCCTTATCCAGCGTAGCTTCCAGCCGAAAGCCTTGTGTGCCGTAATGTGCATTTAAAGCATCGGCACGGGCAAAATAACTTTTGGTAAAACAGAGATAATGAACCGCATCCAGCAGGTTGGTTTTTCCACTTCCGTTAGCTCCGTAAATGCCAATGACCGGCTCTTCAAACGTGAACGATTCAAAAGCATAATTGCGAAACTGCGTGATGGATAGCCGCTTTACAAACAACATAACTGCAATGTACATCGCACCGGCAGTTGCATAAAAATTTATTCAATTATTATCTCTTACAAACTCTTCATCCCGCACTACTTTTGTTCTAATTGTTTTTTATATGAGAATCGTTGGCATTGGTACAAGAGTATTGGCATTTCTGGTTGATTTTAGTATTATTTGTCTGCTCACGTTGGGTATAAAAAGAGGATGGGATTTTTATGTATTTTACTATCACCTTTTCTTTCTACCGTTTTTTTATATGTTAGCTATCATCGGCTTTGTCTATTACTTTTTCTTTGAAACCATCTGGAAACGAACACCCGGCAAATGGCTGGCATTAACAAAGGTGGTGAACAAAACCGGCGGTAAACCTACTTTCTTTCAAATCCTCACCAGGAGCATAATTCGTGTGTTGGGGGTGATTATTATTGACAGTATTTTTATTTCTTTTCTTGGTAAAACCTTGCACGATTACTTGAGCAAAACTGAGGTAGTTGAAGTTTGATATTTGTGTTATTTTAAAATTAGCCCGCAGATAACGCAAATCATCGCAGATGAATACAACGAATTAGCGACTATCATCAACATCTGCGGGCTGATTATTTTTGAAACCCGGACATTCTTCTTTTGTTTTTGCCTAGTTATTCAATCAACCGTTTTGGTTCCCGCTCTTTTGCTTTTTTCGCTTTTGGTTTTGCCTCTTTTTTAGGCGACGTTTCTTTCTTATGATGAGCAGGATGCAATATCCATTCATAGTCCAGTTGGCGTTTGTCTAAGTTAGCCGCCACCACTTTTATCCAAACTTTGTCGCCCATGCGAAAGGAGCGCCCACTGCGCCTTCCCACCAAAGCATAGTCGCTTTCTATCAGCCTGAAATCATCAAAATCGCTAAGGCTGGCAATGCTTACCAAACCTTCGCATTTCTGCAAAACCGTTTCTACAAAAAAGCCAAACGAGGTAACACCACTAACAACGCCTTCGAATTCTTCACCCAAGTATTCCTGCATGTATTCTACCTGCTTGTACTTGTTGGCGGCACGCTCACATTCCATCGCGGCACGCTCGCGCTCGCTGCTGTGCTTGCATTTTTCGTTCATCTTTTTATCAATGATCGGTTCGTTCTGCAAACACGAAAGGAGAACACGATGCACCATCACATCAGGGTAGCGGCGGATGGGTGAAGTAAAGTGGCAATAGTTGTCAAAACCCAATCCGTAATGACCAATGTTTTCCGTTGTGTAAACAGCTTTTGCCATTGTGCGAATGCCCAGTTGTTCCAGCACATGCTGTTCGGGTTTGCCCTGTACATCAGCAAGCATGGTATTGAAAGAAGCCGCAATCTTCGCAGGCGTGCTTGTGTTGAAGCTGTGTCCGAATTTCTTTGCAAAATCAATAAACGGTTTTAGCTTTTCGGCATCGGGCTGGTCGTGAACGCGATAGGGAAACGGAACGGCTTGTTTGTTTACTTTTGTTTTTGCCACATTTTCGGCAATGGTGCGGTTGGCAAGCAACATCAGTTCTTCAATCAGTTGATGTGCTTCTTTGCTTTCTTTTATTTCAATGCCAATGGGCTTTCCCTTTTCATCCAATTTAAAACGAACTTCCTGCGATGAAAAATTAATAGCACCTTTTGAAAACCTTTGCCCGCGCAGGTTCTGGGCAATTTCATTCAACAATAAAACTTCTTTTTTGTGTTCGCCTTTTTTGTTTTCGATGATATTCTGCACTTCTTCATACGTAAAGCGATGGTTGCTGTGAATGAGCGTTTTGCCTATCCAATGCTGCTTTACTTCGCCCTTTTTATTCATTTGAAAAACGGCAGAAAATGTAAGCTTGTCTTCGTGCGGGCGCAATGAACACAACACATTTGAAATGTGTTCAGGCAACATCGGGTTTACCCTGTCGGGCAAATACACCGATGTGGCTCGTTTGTAGGCTTCGTCATCCAAAGCGGTGCCGGGCACTACATAATGACTTACATCGGCGATGTGAACGCCCACTTCGTACCAGCCGCCTTTTAAGCTTCGCAATGAAATGGCATCGTCAAAATCTTTGGCATCAACGGGGTCAATGGTAATGGTAAAAATATCTCTGAAATCGCGGCGCGATTCGATGTCATGTTCCGTAATGGTTTCAGGAATGCGTGCCGCTTCTTCGCTTGTTTCTTCAGAAAAAGAGAGCGGAAAGCCAGCTTCTGCCAGCAGGTTTTTCATGGCGCTGTCGTTCTCGTCTTCTGCACTTAAAATGGCGGTTACTTTACCTTCGGGCTTGCGGCTGTCTTTTTCCCATTTTATCAGTTGAACCGACACTTTATCTTTATCAACCGCACCGTTTATGTTATCAGGCGAAATGTAAATATCCGGCATCGGTTTGTTGCTGTCGGCTTTCACAAAAGCAAAGTGTTTGCTCATTTGCAACCTACCGATAAATTCGGTTTGCTTTCGTACCAAAACCTTTACAATCCTGCCTTCTTTCTTACCGGTTTCAAGGTTTTGTTTTACCACTTTTACGGTTACTTCATCTCCGTTCAAAGCCGTATTAAAATCGTGCGGGCGCACCAGCACATCGCCTTTGCCATCGGCAATAATTACATAACCAATGCCCGATCTGGTAACTTCTAAAATGCCCTGCAATGTGTGGGCTTCCCCTGTTGAATGATGGGTTTGTTTTTGCTTCTTTTTTTTCTTCTTGTTCTCGCTCATCTATGGGTTCTTATTTATGCTATTTAGATTCTTGCTGTGTCATGTCTGACCTGTTTGTAGTAACGTTTTTGTCGTGTGAAGATTTCTTTTCTTCAGTAAGTAATTTGTCAAGATAATCACGCTCTTCTTCAAATGTCATGTCTTTGATTTCGTTACTTATCTGATCGCGAATTTTGCGCAAATCCTTTACTACGTTTTGTTGTGTATTATGAGGTATCGTTGTCATGATTGATAATTTCTTTTGGTGTTCTAATTATCACTATTTGTCTAAGTTCCCACAAACCGAAAAAATGGAAAATGTTTATTCAGCAAGGATACCACCAATAAAAATTCTATCATTATATCTTTATAAACGCAACTCTTTTATTTAAGGTTAAAATACAAAATACAGTTTTATGGTACGGGCTTTTGTATCTCCGTTGATCGTCTGTTGTAATCGAAGATTTGTTCTTTTTTCTCTTTTAAGTAAAGAGAAAAAAGAATCTCACTTCAACGTTCTGAAATTAATTGAACAAACAAAATAGCAACAGTATTATCAATGCTTAAAGGTAATAAAGGAAAAATAAAATTAGATAATGCAAACACAAATTAACAGCAAAACCAAAAGCCATCATCACACACTAACGTTCATTTCTTCCTCTTCTTTTCGTTCCTCATTCCAGGCTACTTCAAAATTGTTTCTGCCTTTATTTACAGCAAGAGAAAAGTAGTTCAATTGCACCAGTTCTAAAATGGATAAAAACAAAAAGATGGCATGAATGCGGTTTTCGCAATTCTGAAAAAGACGTTGAAAAGATGTTGTTTTTTGCAGTTTCACTTCGCTAATAATCTGCTCACGGCTTTCTTCCATCGTGTAGTTGTACCGAACCACCGTGTGCACGGGCTTGTTGTTTTTATCGTACAAGCGTTGCATTACGCGTTCAAATGTTTTCATCAGTTTGAACAAGGTAATGTTTTGTATTTCGGTGCCTTCGGCAGATTGTTCGCCAACAGCTGCCAGTTCACTTTGTATGTTGCCACGCTTTACCATCAGCATTCGCAGCGCTTCTTTCTCTGCCATTTGCAGCGAGGCTTCTTTGTACCGTTTGTATTCGAGCAGTTTATCAACCAGTTCTTTACGCGGGTCTATTTCGTTGCCCGAATCATCGGTTTCTTTTCGTGGTAACAACATCTTTGCTTTCACGCGCATAAGCGAGGCAATAAAAAGGATAAACTCGCTGCTCAGTTCAATATTCAGGCTTTTTTGCTGATGAATGAAAACCTGAAAATCGTTGATGATTTTGGTAATGGGAATATCGTAAATGTCAAGCTCATCTCTTTCTATAAAAAAAAGAAGCAGATCGAAGGGACCTTCAAACTGCTCTAATTTTATTTGATAAGAAACTGAATTCAATAGAAAAATAATTTGTACAAGTTAAATGCCCGGACGGCTTTTCAATTCGTCTCTGATATCTACCAACAGTTGCTCAGTAGCCGTTAGTGGCGGCACTTCTACCACAACGCCTTTTTTGCGGCGCGTAGCATTAATGCCTTTGATAACAAGAAACAAAGCAAGCGCAACAATAAGAAATGAAATTACATTCGATAAAAAGTTTCCGTACTTGATGCCGGTGCCGGGGATTACCAAATCCTGCAGGTTTTGAAGATTGGCTCTTTTTAAAGCGGGTGTTAAGATAGCAGGTGTAATAATATCATCAACCAGTGAACCAACAATTTTGGTAAAGGCTGCGCCGATGATGATACCAACAGCCAGATCGAGCACATTTCCTTTTAATGCGAAGTCTTTAAAATCTTTTAGAAAGCTCATAAGAAGTGGTTTTTATAAGTTATGAAATGAAAATAAAGGTAATAGAAATTGACACATAGTTATATCGCCATCATTTCTTTTTCTTTTGCTGCCAAATGCCTGTCCACTAAGGTAATGTAGCGATCTGTAATTTCCTGCACGCCATTTTCAGCATCTTTGGCTTCATCCTCACTCAAACCTTCTTTTTGCAACTTTTTTACCTGCTCAATAATATCGCGGCGAATGCTGCGCACGGCTACTTTTGAGCCCTCGCCTTCGTTGCTTGCTTTTTTAAACAATTCTCTTCTGCGTTCTTCAGTTAGGGGCGGCATAAACAAACGAATCTGGTTGCCATCATTTTGCGGTGTAATGCCAATGTTGGCAGCCATGATGGCACGCTCAATGCTTTGCAACATCTTTTTTTCCCAGGGTTGAATGCTGATGGTTCGTACATCCAACACATTAATATTGGCTACCTGGCTGATGGGCGTTGGCGCGCCATAATATTCTACAGTAATGCCATCCAGCATTGAAGGATGGGCTTTACCGGCTCGTATTTTGGTTAGCTCCGTTTCTAAATGGCTAATGGCTTTTTTCATAGACGACTCAGCATCATCTAATAAAAACTCAACATCTTCCGACATACAAATTTTACATTTTAACGAGGCGCAAATCTAAGCATTCCCTTAGCATTACATTGTGAAAGTATCGCAAGAACTAAACGAATGTATTGCTGTAGCTTTATCGTACAAAACCAAATGCCTGAATCACTTGTATTCAGGCATTTGGTTTTGCACAAATTATCTTGCAATCAGGCTTCCTGCTTTTCTTTTTTTGAAAACAATACTTTCAGGCGCAGCCTGCGCGGCTCTTCTATCACCACTTCGCCATCTTCTTTCTTTTTCACGCGCATGGTGGCAGGTTCATAAATATGCAGTGCTGAAATAACGGCAAAAAATAAAACCGCTTCCATCATAAACACAACTGTTGTATTGAACGAAGCCATACAGAAAAACAGGAGCGAAAACACAACGCTTAACGATGTTAGGATAACTGTGGTTTGTACCGAAGAAAAGCCTTTATCGAGAAAAAGGTGGTGAATGTGATTGCGGTCGGCAATAAAAGGAGAATTGCCACGCGAAAGCCGGATGCAAAACACCCGCAGCGTATCCATTAAAGGAATTAATAACAAACCGAAACCAATGGCAGGAGAAGCTGGCACAGGAAACGTATGAGCCGTTGGCGCTAGGTTAATAAACCGGATAACCAGAATAGCGTTGATTAAGCCCAACATCATGGAGCCGGCATCGCCCATAAATATTTTTGCCGGATGATAGTTGTAATACAAAAAAGCAAGTATGCTACCCAATAAAGAAAAGGCAATCAGGGCATAAGCCAGATCGCCGTTCAGATACATCCAGCTTCCAAAAAGAAAGGTTGAGATTAAACTTAAACTACCGGCCAGTCCGTCAACACCATCAATCAGGTTAATAGCGTTGATAATAACAATGATGGTAAAATAAGTGAGCAGATAACTCACTACATCAGGTATCTGATGAACACCTAAAAAGCCATGCAAATTGTTAATGAGCAAATGACCTTTAAAAATAAGAATAAATGAAGCTACCAACTGACCAATGAACTTTTTAAACGGCGACAGCACCATAATATCATCGCCAACACCCAGAAAAAAAATAATGAGAAAAGCAGCCAGCAAATACTGAAACTGTATAAACTCGTTTTTGATGCTTACATTTAGCAAAAGGCTGCAAACAAAACCTGCAAAAATGCCGATGCCTCCGAAACGGGGAATGGGATTGATGTGAATTTTTCTTTCATCGGGTACATCTACCAATTTCTTTTTTTCAGCCAGGTGTATTAATACAGGGATGAAGTAAAAGCTGATAAAAAAGGCGATAACCGCACTAATCAATATATACTGCATGTTTTTGCGTTAATGGTTTAGCCTATTCTTTTTTCTGTGATTCCGTTCTTATTGGAGGTTGCAAAAATATTGGTTTTGCGCCAAAGCTGTTTAACAAAAACAAACTTATTTGCTTATGTAGCGACAGCTTTGTTTATTGCGTTGCTGCTTATAAACAAATGGAATAATCAAGTACAAATTTTCATAGTTGGATTCCGATTAGAGGTTCATAAATCGCACACTTTATGCCAAATGAAAGTACGAAGCCCCTTGTAGCTATCTCTTTTCATTTTAAAATGTGCTTTTGTTTTATTGCTTTTATAATGATTGTTTATTCAGGACTATCAAAACATTTATATCTTAGGTTATAATATTAATCAGAAAAAAACGGTTGACTATGGAACCCGAAGTTGTTGCTTTTTTAAAACGAGTCGCTTTTTCTATCTTTCTCTTGTTCTGCTGGCTCGTGCTAACTGTTATCATTGGTCTTAAGTTCAATCCTGCATTTACAAACGGCTCTGTTTCGGCAGCAAATGTTGTATTTTATGTATGGATGGCAGTCAGCTTTATTTCGCTGCTTCTTTATTTAATAAAAATTTGGAAAAAAACAGAAAAGTGGTAAAACAAAAAATCAACGCCTATTGCATCTTTGTACTATTATCATCTCTTTTATATGGATTATGTTTCTCATCTTTCAAAAGATAAAAAATTTGCTTCGCTTCTTTCTCAGCCCTTGCCTCCTTTGCAGTTGCGCACCAACATTCCATTGCGGCTCATGTCAAGCATCATGAGTCAGCAATTAAGCACGAAGGTGGCCAAAGTTATTTTTCACCGCTTTTTGCACCAGTTTGGCGAAGAAGAGCCAACGCCGCAACAGGTACTGGCAACTGAAACCGAAACCCTGCGTGCCATTGGTTTGAGTTATGCCAAAATAAAATACATACACAATGTTGCCCTGTTTTGCATTGAAAACAACATTGACGATACGAAACTGTTGACAATGAGCAACGAAGAAATTATTGACTTGCTTACGCAGATAAAAGGCGTTGGCAAATGGACAGTTGAAATGCTGCTGATGTTTTCGCTAGGAAGAGAAGATGTGTTTTCTGTAGATGATCTTGGTGTGCAAAATGCAATGAAAAAAGTTTACAATATCAAAACAGAAAACAAAAAAGAGGTAAAAGAAAAGATGCTGAAAATTTCAGCGCGATGGAAACCTTACCGCACCTACGCGTGTATGCACCTTTGGCAATGGAAAGATAAAAAGCCTGATGCAGGTACTGAAAACAAAAACAAATAAAAAATCCTGCGGCTTTCGCACGCAGGATTCTTACATACACAAAAACACTTTTTTTATTGGGCATTTTTTACCACAACTTCTTCCACTGTTTTTGTAGTTGTGCTGATGTCAAACGTTTGCTTTACGTTAGCAGATGCCGACTTGATAATGAAAGTAAGACGTGCTTCACCTGGTTCTTTGGTCAGCAACACTTTCTTATCAAAGCTCTTATCTTTAAATTGTTGCTGATATACTACATCACCATATTCATTCTTAATAATTAAGCTGAACGGCTCTGCAGTAGCGTTGTCGTATTTTACATTAAATACAACACCCTGGTCGGTTGCGCCTACATACTGTACTGCTGAAGGAGCTTCTTTTTCTCCTTTATTTGTGGCTGCAAAACCTGAGAAAGAAAGTGAGCCAACCAAACCTGCGAGGATAATCATCCTGCGAATTCCAAATTTCAATACTTGCTTGTTCATAACATTGCTTTTTTAATTGTTAAATAATAAAAAAGGCATCAATCGGAAAAACGTGCTACAGCAGGCATCGGCGGCGCACAATCGTACAATATAGCAGCTATAAATAACCGGTTATTTATAAAGCCTGTCATCGTTTTGAGGTGATGTGCAAGGCTATTTATTTAAACGATAAAACAAAAGTAAAGCCTTTTTGTTTAAACGATACAACTTTTTCAACTCGTAACAATTTCTTAATACTGCATAGCCGCTAATTCTGGTTTCATTTTTGAATTACTTTTTGCTAAAAATTATAGTATGGCAAACAATGAAAAATCTGCACAACAAAAGCAAAAAGCGGTAAATCAAAATCTGGATACGACCAATTCAAATACGGAAAAAGATCCGGATGAATGGACAACCGGCGGTGAGCCAATGACCGGCGCACAGAAGTCGTATCTGAAAACTTTGTCGGACGAAGCCGGTGAAGAGTTTGATGAAAATCTCACCAAAGCCGATGCCTCAAAACGAATAGACGAATTGCAGCACAAAACAGGACGTGGATTGAATAATTAACGGCATCGTTCTTACAACAAAAAGGCGGCTTATTACTTAGCCGCCTTTTTGTTTTTGCACAAATATTTTATCTTCCTTTCAACCAATTTTCCGGATTTAAAAATTCGTTTCGTTCATTCGATACCATGAAATGCACCATACCACCGCCATCATTGTTTGCCGCTGCTTTACCTAGAATGGTTCCGGCTTGCACTACATCGTTTTTCACAACACTTACCGAGGACAAATGACTGTAAGTGGTAAAATATTTCCCATGTCTCACCAACACATATTTTTCATCTCCTAAATCTACGACCGCCAAAACAACACCGTCGGCAACTGCTTTTATGTTAGTACCAACCGGAACACCAATGTCAATTCCGTCATTGTTATCTACCAGTTTGGTTCCGGGAATATCGTATCTGCCAAAAGGTATTAAAATGGTTCCGCTACCTACAGGCCAAGGCAAACTTCCTCTCTTATTTTCAAAATTGATAGAAGTCGTTACATTTTCTGGTGTTGATTCTAACGGGCTGTAAGTGCGGTTGGTGTTGCGCGTGGGTGGTGGCGTTACGGCAGCCGTTGTGTTGGAAGAGGTTGAAGCATTGTTATTTGCCGCGCCATTATCGCCAGCCGCTTGTTGTGCTGCCAGTTTTCTTTTGCGTTCTTCTTCCTGCTGGCGGGCAAATTGTGCCTGGCGTTCCTGCTCCCTGCGTTTGCCTTCGGCGGCTATTTCGCGACTAATAATTAATTTCAATTGACCCTGCATCTTGCGGCGTGCAACTTCCCGGTCGTGTATCTGGACGCTCAATTCTTTTTCCTGTCCCTGCAAGCCGCGCACCACTTCATCTTTTTCCTTTCTGTCCACTTCCATTTGCTGTATTTGCTTGCCTTGCTCCTGCAGGGTTGAGTTTTTCTGCGTTTTGGTAGTGGTAAGATTATCCATTTTTACCTGCAGCAAATTTTGTGTTTTGGTGATGTTATTTGCCTGTGCCTCCCGATATTGCCGGTAACTTTTCAGGTAAGAAATCCGCTTGATGGCATCATTAAAATTTTGAGCCGAAAAAACAAAGTTCAGATAATCGTAACTGCTTCTGTTTTTATAAGCAAACACTAAGTTTTTTGCATAGCGCTCTTTCAGTGTATCGAGTTCTTTTTTGTACCGGTAAATGTCAAGATTGTTAAAATACAATTCATCATCAATCTTATGCAGTTCTTTATTGATGTTAAAAACCAGTTCTTCACGTGCTTTTATTTTTCGCTGCACCAATGCCAGTTGACTGATGGATTGTTTTTTATTCTTTTTAATGCTGCTTAATGTGCTGTTTAAATCTGCCAGTTCTTTTTGCAACTGCTGCTGCTTGCGCTGAATATCTTCCTTGGTTTCCTGCGCAAATGCGGCAAAACCAAAACATAAAAACAGGATAAAAACAAACGCTTTTGTAAACATATTTTTTGGATTGAAAAAAATGGATAAAACCAAAACAGCTAAACCCGATAGAGTACGTTTTCGATATGCTGATTATTATCTTACCCGGTAGTTTTTTGGGATATTGAAAGGAAAAGTGAGCGGCTTATCAAAATCGTATTGCTTAAACTGAAGGTTCACGTCCAGCTTTGCTCTTTCAGCAACTGATATTTTTCGGGAGGTTGAAAAATAAAAATCGTCTATTTTATCATAATCATCAAATGTAATGTCGGCTGTCCGGTTTTTCAATGGATTCACATCGTCCAGTTTACTGTGCAGCAAACGCAAATTGCTTTTATCCAGTGTCAGCAAATTTTTAAACACTTTACCGGCCATCAATATTAATAAATTGTCGCCCGTTTCTGTGTACGATACAATATTGCTGTCCAAGTAAACGGGATTGCCAATTAATATATCCTGAAGGTTGGCAAAATCAACTGGCACTTCTGTTAGTTCCTGCAAATAATTGATCGGGCGATACTGAATTATTTTTTGCAGCTTGTTCATAATTTTTACGCTGTCGGGCGTTATCATTACCCTGAAGCCTTCAATGCCCAAAGCGCCGGTTAGCGAAAGCCAGATCAAACTGTCTTTTTGCATTCGCAGGTAAACGGTTGCCCCGCCGCTGCTTTCGCTGCCATCATAGTCCATTTTTACTTTTGCAGAAAAAGTTTTGAAATGAATGCGCTGCTTCTCAAGCCGGTTTACAATATTCTGTATGATGGTTGCCGAATCAATGGCGGCAGGCTGCGTAACTGCTTTTAGTGCCGTATCTTTTTTAGTAATCACATGGCCAATGCCCTGCACTTTCCTCGTAGGCCGGCAAGCGGCGAACATTGCAATGGCAAATAAATTAAAACAGAGCCATCGCAGCAGGAGATTTGTTATTTTCATTCTTTTTGCCAGGTTTGTTTTTGCCTAAATTTTTATTGCTTTCCTGTATGACCAAAACCGCCGGCGCTTCTTTCGGTGGCTTTGATTTCGGTTACTTCCTTCCAAATTACCTGTTCAACCGGCGACACAACCATCTGCGCAATTCTATCGCCGGGTTGTATGGTATGTACTTCGTCTGATAAATTAATCAGTATAATTTTGATTTCACCCCGATAGTCGGCATCAATGGTTCCCGGGCTGTTTAAACAAGTAATGCCATGATTGATGGCAAGCCCGCTGCGCGGACGGATTTGTGCTTCATAGCCATCGGGCAATTCAATGTACAAGCCGGTTGGCACCAACACACGTTGTAAAGGCTGCAGGTGGATGGCTTCTTTTATATCGGCTCTGATGTCCATACCTGCAGCACCTGCTGTAGCATAGTGTGGCAATGGATTGGACGATGTGTTGATGATATTAACAGTGCAGGTTTTCACGGCGGCAAAACTAAGGCAGGAGAAAATAGCGATGGTGTAAATAAAGAAAAGGATTGGTGGTTTGTTGTTCACATGATGAAAGCGATTTGACTTTTACAACAGTTTATCTTCTTTAAAGATGATTGTGCTAATTTTACAGAAACGGTTATAATGGAGATTGCACAATATATAGAAGTGAATCCTAAAAAAATGATGGGCAAACCTCTAATTAAAGGAACAAGAATTACAGTAGAATCGTTGCTGGAGAAGCTTGCTGCAGGCGAATCAGAAGATAATATTCTAGAAGCGCATCCACACATAACAAAAGAAAGCATTAAAGCGGCTTTATCGTTTGCTGCCCAATCTTTGAAAGGTGAAATTATTTATCCTATCGCTTCTTGAACCACTATTACGCACATCCTTCTTCTTATATTGATGAGCCTTGCACCATTGGTAACGGCACACACATCTGGCATTTTTGCCACATCATGCAGAATGTTGTAATTGGTGAGACCTGCAACATTGGGCAAAACGTAATGATTGATAAAGGCGTTGTTTTAGGCAACGGCGTAAAAGTGCAAAACAATGTTTCCATTTACGAAGGCGTAAGTTGTGAAGATGATGTGTTCATCGGTCCATCGGTTGTATTTACCAATGTCATCAATCCACGCAGTGCTATTTCGCGCAAGCACGAATTTAAAAGCACACTTATTAAACGTGGTGCAAGTATTGGCGCCAATGCCACTGTTGTTTGCGGCATTACCATTGGCGAGTTTGCTTTTGTAGGTGCAGGTTCTGTCGTTACAAAATCAATATTGCCTTATGCGTTGGTAATGGGCAATCCTGCTAAGCAAACCGGCTGGATGAGTGAGCATGGAAGCAAGCTTTATTTCGATGAAAACAACATTGCCATTTGTAAAGAAACCGGTGAACAATATGTGTTGGAAGATGGCGCAGTGAAGAAAGTGAGTGGTGAATAGTAATACCAGCTTCAAAAGAGCGGCCTTATACAAAAGGATAAAAGAGTTACGAAGCACCTAAGGCTGCGTTGTGAGGGTAAAGAATGGTTCGCACAGAGAGAACAGAGGAACCAATGCTCTCCGTTAACTCTGTTTTCTCTGCGCGCAATATCTTCTCTTTTATTCAACAAACTTCCACTGCCTTTTTCAAAACAAAACTACTCATTTGAAAACCCTACTCATGGTGAGATGTAAAACACAAAATAAAAAAGAGACTTTTGTTTTTACACAAAAATCTCTCTTCCAAACTCGTAGCTCAAAGCTCGCAGCTTAACTATTTAACATCAGCGGCATTACCAGCATTAATAAATCTTCACCTTCTTCCTGCTCAATTGGCTTTACAATGCCCGCTTTGGTTGGCGTTGACAGTTCTACTTTTACTTCGCTGTTATCGGCCGCATTCAGCATTTCAATTAAAAATTTTGCGTTAAAAGCTATCTGCAAATCTTCACCATTGTAATTGCAATTCATACGTTCATTGCCTTCAAAACTAAAATCAACATCCTGTGCGGTTAATTGCAATTCGCTTCCGCTAATAGAGAGTGCAACCTGGTTGGTGCTTTTGTTACTGAATACATTGATGCGGCGCAAAGCTCCCTGAAAATCGTTCTTATTTACTATCAATTGATAAGGATTGTTTGCCGGTATCACCACTTTATAATCGGGGAAGCGTGCATCTATCAAACGGCAGATCAAATGCGTTGTATTGTGCGCTACAAACAGGTGATTGCTGTTGTACGAAATGGTAATTTCATCATCGTTATCGGGCAGAACATTTCTTAATAAGTTCAGGGGCTTTTTAGGAACGATAAAGTTGTCTGCTTTCGGGCAGCTTACATCGGTTCTTCTGTAACGAACCAATCGGTGCGCATCAGTGGCAACAAACTGCACAGCATCTTCATTCAACTCAAAATAAACACCCGTCATGGCAGGACGCAAATCGTCGGAACTTACCGCAAACAAGGTTTTATTAATGGCAGTTACCAATGCACTGCTTTTCATGGTGAAGCCGTTGGAATCGTCGGCCACCGGTTCTTTCGGAAAGTTATCAGGGTTTTCACCCATCATTTTATATTTGCCGTTGTTGCTGGTAATTTCAATACCAAAATTTTTATCTATCGAAAACGTAAGCGGCTGGTCGGCAATATTTTTTAGTGAATCCAATAAGATTTTTGCTGGTACGCAAACACGTCCGTTTTCATTACTTTCCACATCCATTTGCACACGCATAACCGTTTCTAAATCGGTGGCAGTAATGCTTAGTTTTTTATCCTGAATATCAAACGAAAAATCTTCTAAAATGGGCAGCACAGTATTGGCATTGATAACGCCGCTGATTTGCTGCAATTGCTTAAGTAAGGAAGAAGAAGACACAATAAACTTCATCTGTATAACGATTTATTTTTCGGGTAAAAACAAAAATAGGTGTAACAATACAAGGCAACAAACGTACTGTAAAATATGGAGAAACTATTATACAGTGCATATTGTGTGAGCAAAAAAACAGTGCAGCAGAATACTGGTTTTGGTTAAAGAAATGAAAAAGAAATGCGGTTTTTACCCTGTTACGAAATCTTTCGTATTTTTGCTACGAAATAATTCGTAACAACCATTCTTCAATCTCAAATTATGAAAAATGTACGCTTTACATCTTCGCTTATTAAAGTGTGTGGCTTGTTTGTTTTTGTTGTTATTCTTAGTTCATGGCAGCCGGAAAAGAGAGTCATTCCGCAAAGCGAGTTCAGCGGCGCAGCCGATGCAGATACCTCAGTACCAAAAACATTCAATACTGATGAAGTTAACCTTCAACTGAACATGGATTCCATTATGCAGCAAGTGAACCTTGCACTAAAGCAAATTGATTATCAAAAGATCAATGCCGAAGTGCAAAAAGCAATGGCGCAGGTTGATTACAACAAGATCAATAAAGAGATTCATGAAGCCATGAACAACATTGACTGGACCAAGATGAAAACGGATGTTTCCGCTTCGCTCGACAGTGCAAAAGCAGCCATCAATAAGATTGATTGGAACGAAATGAAAACTGAGTTGAGCAAAGCGCAGGATGAAGTGAAGAAAGCCATGGCTGAACAAAAAATAAACAGCAAGGAGATCAAACGTGAAGTGGAAAAATCATTAAAAGAAGCGCAGAAGAATTTGCAATCGGCAAAAGCCGAACTGACCAATTACAAAGGCTTGCAGGCTACTTTGATGAACGATGGATTAATTAGCAAAAACAAACCTTATACAATTGAATTGAAAAACGGCGTTTTATACATCAACGGAATAAAACAAAGCAAAGCCACCACCGAAAAATACAGCAAATATTATTCGGGCAAAAAGAATTTTATTTTGAAAAATGATGGTGGAAGCGATTTGTGAAAGCTTGAACCACAGAGACACAGAGAACACAAAGCGTCACAGAGTTTTATAAGTATTTCTTTGTGAACCTTCGTGTTCTCCGTGTCTCTGTGGTTCAAAAAACTCAATCTTTGTCCAGCGCCTGTTCAATGTCTGCAATAATATCATCTACATGTTCAAGACCGGTTGAAATACGTACCAAGCCAGGTGTGATGCCAACCGAAAGCCGTTCTTCTTCTGTTAGTTTGGAATGTGTAGTGCTTGCCGGGTGCGTGGCAATGGAACGGGAATCGCCAAGGTTGGGCGACATAGAAATCAACTCCAAACTATTTAAAAAAGTCTTGCCATTTCCGATGCCTCCTTTAATTTCAAAACACAAAATGCCACCGCCCCCCTTCATTTGTTTTTGGGCAATTTCGTATTGCGGATGCGAGGGCAAAAACGGGTATTTTACCCAACTCACCTTTGGATGATTTTCCAGCATTTTTGCTACCTGTAATGCATTGCTGCAATGGCGTTCCATGCGCACATCCAATGTTTCCAAACTTTTGCTTAACACCCATGCGTTAAAAGCAGACAACGTAGGTCCGGTATTGCGGCAAAACAAATAAATCTCTCGTATTAAATATTCTCTTCCTACAATCACACCGCCCAGCACACGGCCCTGCCCGTCAATCCATTTGGTTGCTGAATGAACCACAATATCGGCGCCGTACTTAATGGGCAGTTGCAGCACCGGCGTAGCAAAACAGTTATCAACATTCAATATTAAATTGTGGCCTTTTGCAAACGTTCCCATCCATTCTAAATCCAGCACTTCTAATTGCGGATTGGTAGGCGTTTCCAGGTAAATCATTTTGCTGTTCCCTTTTACCGCTTTTTGCCAGGCTTCTTTGTCATTAGCCGCAACCATTGTATAGTCAATTCCATATTTCGGGAGATATTTGGTAACGATGGTAAACGTGCTGCCAAATACTGAACTGCAGCACAACAAATGATCGCCTTGCTTTAATAAGGGAAAGATAGAGGCAAACACAGCTGCCATGCCGGAAGCTGTTGCAAAGCCGGCTTCCGCACCTTCAAGGGAAATCATTTTATTGGTAAATTCATCAACGGTTGGGTTGCTGTAACGGCTGTAAATATTAGCATCATTTTCTTCTGTAAATGCTCCACGCATGGTATCGGCATCATCAAAAGTAAAGGAGCTGGTAAGATACAATGGGCTTGAATGCTCGTGTTGTAACGTTTGCGCCGAACGCAGCCGAATGGCATTGGTTTGCGGATGCCAGTTGTTGTTTTTCTTCATCAATTTAAACGGTTTCTTTTACTGCTTTGTTCACAATGACTGTCCAGTTAATTTCGGCTCCGGCAGCGCGTAAAGTAGCCGCTACCGAGCAATATTTTTGAATAGATAAATCGGCCGCGCGCTGTGCTTTGGTTTCGTCAATATTTCCCCATAAATGAAATTCAACAGTAACCTTTTTCCAAAGCGATGGCTCTTTTCCCGCTTCGCGTTCGCCATGCACTTTCATTTTATAATCGGTAATGGTTTGGCGTTGTTTGTTTAATATGCTGATCACATCAATGGCACTGCAACCAGCCAATGCCATGAGGAGCAACTGCATTGGTCGTGCGCCAAAATTGTTACCGCCCGATTCGGGGCTGGTATCCATTTTTACATTGTGATGGTTGGCATCAATGGCAACAAAGCCATAATCGAGCTGTTCTCTTGATAATTCTATCGTAATCATTTCGCTTCAAATTAATGGATTGCGAAGGTATTGCATTTGCAGGTTTGGCAAAAGAGATGCGACTGTGGTTATACTTTTGCAGCAAACAAATAAGCAAAGCATGAATTGGTTGTTTTTAATTATTGCAGGTATTTTAGAAATCGGCTTCAGCATATCGTTAGCCAAAATGAAAGACACCAGTGGTTGGCTCTTTTGGAGTTGGACAGCATCTTTTGTTTTCTTTTTGTTTGCGAGTTTATGGCTGATGTACAAAGCCATTGAAACCATTCCTGTGGGAACGGCTTATGCAGTGTGGACGGGCATTGGAAGCGTAGGAACCGTGATTGTTGGCATTTTATTTTTTAAAGAACCTACCAGCTTCTGGCGGCTGTTTTTTATTTGTACATTGATTGTTTCTGTAGTAGGATTGAAGATAGTTTCGGACTGAGTGTTAGCCACGAAGACCCGAAGACACAAAACAAAAGTTTGTCTTTAAATCAATCAAATCTAAAAATGTATTCAACAAAAACTTTGTGTCTTTGTGCCTTCGTGGCTAACATTAATTCAGCTTAATTTCATACAGCGAAGGCCAGTTTTTACCTGTAATGTAAAAGCTGTTTTTGGTTGAATCGTAAGCAATGCCGTTCAATACTTTTTCTGTATTGCCGGCCTGCGCTTCATCAATTCCCTTTCCGGTTTGTGATAGGATGTCGCCTATGTGAATTACGCCAACCACCTTTCCGGTTGTCAAATCAATCTTGATAATTTTCTTTTCGTGCCACACGTTGGCAAACACATATCCGGCCACATATTCCAGTTCATTAATGCTGCTTACTGGTCCGTAATTATCGGTAACGCCAAGTGTATTTTTTATTTGAAAACTATCGGGATTTACAAAGTATAAATTGCTGCTGCCTGTGCTGATGATCAATTGCTTTCCATCGGTTGTCATGCCCCATCCTTCATACGGAAACGTAAATTCTTTTAGTTTTTTAAAGGTTGCCAAATCATAAACATAAGCTTTATGATTTTGCCAAGTTAACTGGTAAATTTTATTGCCAATAATGGCGATGCCTTCACCAAAATCGGTATCTGGTAAATCTACTTTTTGTTCTTCTTTCCCTGTGTTTAAATTGGTTTTCAGCAATTGGCTTTCTCCTGGTTCGCCGGTGCTTTCGTACAAAGCATTGTTGTGCCAAATTAAACCTTCGGTAAAGTGGGTAGTATCGTGCGGATACTCTTTTATCAGCCGGTACGAAAGCGTTGGCGGCGGTGGATTGCTGGCATCATCAATAGTACTGTTATCGTTGTTATTGTTATTGCAGGAAAAGAGGCAAAATAAAACGATTGCTGCTATACATTTCTTCATAAATAAAAAAGGAATAGAGCAAAAATAGCGGAGCAAAGTTTAAAGTGATGTTGAAATAGAAAAACGCAAACTGTTATTTCATTTTCATTTGCGCAAAATAAGGATGGTCAGGATTTACAATCAACTCTTGCCGTTGTGGATGAATAAACACATCCATATCATTAAAAGGAATCTATCCTAATATGGGTTCATTATTGCCAGGTAATACAACTGCACGACAAGTTGTTCTTCTATTTTTAAAATGCAATTCAATTGGTGCAACTATTTTGTACTCCGCAAGGGAACCATCCGCCAGCCGCATTTTTCGCCTTTCACTAATTGGCAGTTGCAAATTGCTCCTGTATGTTTTCATTAATGGCAAGCATATAAGTTTTGGTATTAACTAACATCGTAATTGTCATTTGTTTTACTTCTTCCTTCTTCAAATGATTTCTTCTAACCAAAGCTAAATCGCCACCATTAATCAATTCGATTTCAGCATATACCAAACCCATACTATTTTGTTTTGAATGACGAATAAAGATAAAAAAGAAAACGCTATTCCAATGTTTGCTTTTCTTTCTTCTTCGCTGCTAACATCCTAATGCTTATGTTCAATTCATAACCCACTAACAGCATCATGGAATTTAAAAAAATGAGGAGCATAATGATGATTAACGAACCAATAGAGCCATAAAACTTATTATAGGTTGAAATGTTTTTTGCCCAATAAGAAAACAAACCTGTAATAACAATCATCAGCACCGTAGCAATGACAGCACCGGGCGTAAAGATTTTGCTTTTTGTTACCGATGTGGGTGCATGTTTATAAATGTAGCCGATAGCTATTATAAACAAAAAGAAACTCACCAGCCAGCGCGAGTTTTGAATGAGCTTAATAACCGAGTTGTTTTTGATATTCGCCCATTGCATAATTTTACTAAACAAATAACCCTGCCCAACCGAAATTAGCACCGTTCCCAGCAGTAAGGCAACCAAGGTTATAATTAAACGAATGGCACGCAATCGTTTTTTGATAAAGTTGGTTTTTCGTTTTTCCACCACCGACCTGTCGAACGCGCGAATGATGCCCATCATAGCGTTGGACGAAGTGAACAACACGAGTAAAAAACCAATGGATAACAAACCGGTTGTTTTTTTATTAAAGAAATCGTTGAGAAAGCGCGTCATTATTGTTTGTGTATCTCCGCTGGGTGTAAAGTCTCTTACAAAAATTAAGAGCTGGTGATATACTTGCTGAGAGCCGGGAACATAAGGCACTAAAATGCACAAAAACAAAGTAATGGCAGGAATGGCGGTAATAAGATTGAACGAAATAGCTGCTGCGCGAATGTTTAAACCATGCTGATTGATTTGATCTAATAACGCATGAAACACATCGTACAAAGGCAGCCCCTGAAAGCCCGGCAGCGTTATCCTCTTGCTGAGCGAGCGAAAGCTGCTGACAGGCGAGGCAGTGATTAATATGCGTTCAATTTTGGTCATTTCGCTGCTTCCGCTTGACGGCTTTTGATTAACGAATCCAAGGCGTGCTGATACAATTTTGCGTACTGCTCATGCTCAGCATAATTGCTGCTGAAATGATGATAGCCGCTGAAATCGCTTCTGGCAACAAAGAACAAATAATCTGTTTGCGGCGCATTTAAAACGGCATCAATTGTTTTCTCAGATGGCGTACAAATCGGTCCTGGCGGTAAGCCTTTGTTTTTGTAGGTATTATACGGTGATACCACGTTTAAGTGTCCGTATAAAATTCTCTTTAAACCAAAATCTTTCAAAGCAAATTTAATGGTTGGGTCGGCGCCCAATGCCTGCCCTTTCCGGTAGCGGTTAATGTAAACGGAAGCAATGTTTCCTTTCTCATCATTCTTGTTCGTTTCTTCTTCTACGATGGAAGCAATCGTTACAACTTGCGCAGGCGTAAAGCCCATAGCAGTTGCCTTTTCGCTACGATTGTCTTCTTCCCAAAACTTGGCTTTTGCATCCTTCAATCTTCGCATAATGTTCGGCAGCGAAGTGTTCCAATACATGATATAAGTATCGGGTATTACCAGTGTTAGCAATGTATTGGTATCAACGCCCAGAGGTTTCAGCGAATCGTTGCTTGCAAAATAGGTTAGCGCATGAAGCGAATCGGTTGAAAAATCTTTACCAATCAGTTTTGCAAAATCGTTTGCCGTGCGAAGTTTGTTAATCACCAGGCGCGCCGGAGCCTGCCGGTTGTTGCGTAGCGTTTTAATAATATCCAACACAGTCTCACCCCGCTTAATCTCAAATCTGCCTCCCTTTAACCGTTGCCAAACCTCAAAGTGGTTAGCCAGCAAATTAAACCACCACACGTTGTGAATGTAGTTGCTGTCGCTTAACTGCTGTTCTGTTTGTTCTTTTACCGGACGGTTATCATAGAGGTATAAATATTTTTGAGAAGCAGAGAAAGCGGTAGCACTGCCAAACGTAATCCAAGCGATATAAATAGCGATCAAAACAAACGTAACAACCAGCGCAAGTATCAATTTTTTCATTCAACAAATTACAAGATAAAGTCGCAATTTATCAATAAGATTTTGAAGAGTTCAAGAGCGCAGGTTTGTTTTTGCCCTCTTTTTATATTTTGTTTTGCATGGTTTGGTTTTGCTCATTTTCTATTGGCAAAATCATCACTGTTAACCGGCTGATGCAAACCAGTTTTTGTGTTGAGCCTTCTTTAATTTGAATGTCCCATACATGCGTTTGCCTCCCCAAATGAATGGGTTTGCAAGTGGCAATTACATAACCTTCTTTCACGCTGCGAATGTGATTGGCATTGAGTTCCAGTCCTACGCACCGATGCGTTTTGTTATTTATCACAAAGGCGCTGGCAACGCTGCCCACTGTTTCAGCCAATGCTGCCGAAGCACCACCATGCAAGATGCCATAAGGCTGCTTAGTTCGCTCATTTACTGGCATAATGGCACACAAAAAATCATCGCCAATTTCCGACAACTTAATTCCCAAATGCGCACTCATGGTGTTGACATCACGCATTTGCCAGTCTTCGATTTTCATACTTTTTTGAAACCAGATTGACATAAAATAAATTGATGATTTGTGATTGTAATTGATGGTTTTCAAAGTTTGGAAATGACGCAAAAACAAATCCTTCTGTTTTTATGAAGATGATTTATCACCCATCAATCATAATTCAAAAATTATCAATCATTGATGGCTTTGATTATAAATCGAAACCCTTACCGGCTCGGGTAAAAATATGCCGGCGTCAGCGCCGTGGCGAATGATGTCGCGCACCAGCGTAGAAGCCACCGAAGTGTATTGCGGCGAGCAGGTAAGAAAGATGGTTTCAATGTGTCCATCCAAACTGCGGTTCATATCGGCAATCACTTTTTCGTATTCAAAATCGCTCACATAACGAATGCCACGAAGAATGTAATTGGCACTCACATTTTTGCAGCATTCTACTGTTAAGCCTTCATAAATCAACGGCTCTATGCGTGGCTCATCTTTATAAATTTCTTTCAGCCATTGCAGGCGTTGTTCATCGCTGAACATAGGTTGCTTATTGGCATTTTTACCAATGCCGATGTACAGCTTATCAAACAAATTGAGGCTTCTGTTGATGATGTCGGTATGTCCTAATGTAACCGGATCAAACGTGCCTGGAAACAAGCCAATGCGTAACATGAAAGCGATTTATGATTTGTGAATGGTGAGTTGTCAATTGTAAATAAACAATGTTCGGCAATTCGTGCCAAGAATATAATCACTCTACCTTTTATCATCGTAGCCCCTCTCCACCTGTGGAGAGGGGTTGGGGTGA
This sequence comes from Ilyomonas sp., assembly GCA_965277535.1. GTDB lineage: Bacteria > Bacteroidota > Bacteroidia > Chitinophagales > Chitinophagaceae > Ilyomonas. The sequence continues at coordinate 2,249,734 of OZ255825.1, forward strand.
GGAAAGCAAATACAATACTGCCATTCGCACAGCAACGCCATTTTCAACCTGGTTTAAAATAATAGAGTGCGAACCATCGGCAACATCGCTGTCCAATTCAACACCACGATTGATTGGTCCCGGATGCATAATTACAATGTCTTTGTTCACTTCATCCAACAACTTTTTACTGATGCCATACGCCAGGTTGTATTCGCGCAGCGAAGAAAAAAGTGGCTGATTTTGCCGCTCCAATTGTATGCGCAACACGTTGGCAACATCGCACCATTGCACCGCTTTTTTTACACTGTATTCAACCCTGATTCCAAATGCTTCTTCGATGTGTTTTGGTATCAATGTTGGTGGACCGGCAACCATTACTTCTGCTCCCATTTTGGTGAGCAAATAAATGTTGCTCAATGCCACGCGACTGTGCATGATATCGCCAATGATTGCCACTTTCAAACCTTCCAAATTTCGATTCAATCTTTCCTGCATTGAAAACGCATCTAACAAAGCTTGTGTAGGGTGCTCATTAATGCCATCGCCTGCATTGATGATCGCCGCAGGAATGTGCTTTGCCAAAAAATGCGGTGCACCGCTTGCGCTGTGCCGCATCACCACCATATCTACCTTCATGCTTAGGATGTTGTTCACCGTATCCAGCAAGGTTTCACCTTTTGAAACCGATGAAGCAGAAGCAGTAAAATTGAGGGTGTCGGCACTTAATCTTTTTTCTGCCAATTCAAACGAAATGCGCGTGCGGGTTGAGTTTTCGAAGAATAAATTGACAATGGTAACATCGCGCAGAGAAGGCACTTTTTTTACCGGGCGTTGCAACACTTCTTTAAATTGGGCTGCGGTGGAAAGAATTAAATGAATGTCTTCTTTGGTAAGATTTTTAATGCCCAGCAGATGTGGCGTGGATAGTTTCATTAAAAAGCAAAGATAAAAGATTTAGAAAAGTAATAGCAAACGATTCCAGTTGCCAGTTACCGGATACCAGCAACCGGAAACCTGTAACAGGCAACTTACATTCACACCAAAACCACTTCATCTACTTCACTCTTTTCCTTCCATTTTACAATTACTTTTTGCGAGGCAAAAGTGTCAATCGTTCTGCCTACATAATCGGCTTGTATGGGCAGTTCACGGCTAAAACGTCGGTCAATCAAAACACACAATTTTACTTTGGCAGGTCGCCCGAAAGCCTGCAAAGCATCGAGTGCAGCACGAATGGTTCTGCCCGTCCACAATACATCGTCAATGATGATTACATTTTTGTTTTCGACATTAAAATTGATGTTGGTAGTGTTGGCAAGATGCAAGGAATTGCGCACGTCATCGCGGTAAAAAGTGATGTCTAATTTACCGTACAAAATAGAAGAGGAAGGCAACAGCGAGTGCAATTCGTTTACAATTCTGTCACTCAAATAAATGCCGCGTGGCTGCAAGCCAATGATAACCGTATTTTCTAAATGCAAATGATTCTCGAGTATCTGGTGAGCCAGCCGCTTTACACTTAATGCCACCTGCGCGCCGGTTAAAATTGATTTCATTGTTACCGTTTGAAGCAATAAAAATAATACGCTTATCGGAACCTTAGAAGCAAAAGAAAAGAAGAGAACAAAAAGATGTTTTACAAAGTGGCTGCGCTTTTGGTTTTATCCCTATTTTATGAAGATGAAACAAGTTTGTTTTTGTCGGTTTTTTACTAAAGGTTACAATCCAATAATTCGTGCGAAAACAAACCAATATATAACCTTAAAAAAGGAGGCTATTTACCGATGCGAATGCGGAATACATCTTTCAAAGCTTTTTTTGCTGCATGATAGCCACACATGCCATGCACACCACCGCCCGGCGGTGTAGAAGATGAACAGATGTAAATGCCTTTTGCACTTGTTTTATAAGGAGATGAGCGCAGGGCAGGCCGTGTAAACAATTGCGAGATGAGTTGAGCGCCGCCGTTAATATCACCGCCGATGTAGTTAGCATTGTACTCCTGTATGGCTTCTGTGTTCATTTCACTTTTTGCTAAAATGCAATCCCGAAAGCCTGGTGCAAAGCGTTCAATTTGCTGTTCAATTGTATTCGTCATGTTTTGGGTTGAACCATTGGGCACATGGCAATACGCCCAGGCAGTTTGTTTGCCTTCCGGTGCCCGCGAGCTATCAAACAAGCTTTGTTGCGCCAGCAAAACAAAAGGGGCATCGGCATGTTTTCCTTTCCATACCTGCTGTTCGCCCAAAGCAATTTCTTTCATTGTATTTCCAATATGTATTGTTCCGGCTCCTTTGCATTGTTCGTTTATGAAAGGTATCGGCTCGCTCAATGCCCAATCTACTTTATACACACCTACTCCGTATTGGTATCGTTTCAATTGCCATTTATAAAAAGAAGAAAATTGGTGCCCAGCAATTTGTAATAATTGTTTTGGCGTTACATCAAATAATACCGCATGAGAAGAAGGCAATTGTTGTAACGAAGTAACGTTTGTATTGGTTTCAATCTTTCCTCCTAACGAAATAAAATAGTTTGCAAGCGCATTAGCTATGCTTTGTGAGCCACCTTTGGGAATTGGCCAGTTATTGCTATGCGCAGCCATTAGTAACACCAGCGCAATAGCTGATGTTGCCGTTTTGTGTAATGGCAGCATCGAATGTGCAGCCATGCCCGCAAGCAAGCCTTTCGCTTTTTTTGTTTTGAATAAAATATTGGCTAATAAAGTGGCAGGTTGCAAAGCACGAATACCAAAATTTGCCATCACCAACGGATGTTTGGGAAAACGAAGCGGACCTAAGATGAAAGGAAAAATTTTGTCATGATTTTTCTGCAAAGGCATCATCAATTTCTCATAAGCTTTTGCATCCAGGCCCAAGCCATCTGCGGTTTGTAGAAGAGATTGATGAAGAATAGCAGCACTGCCATCGTTAAACGGATGAGCTGCGGCATACGTTGGATTGATGAACTCTAAACCAAAGTTTTGTAGGGGCAATGTTTTAAAAAAAGGCGATGCCACTGCCATTGGGTGAATGGCTGAACATACATCGTGCAGAAAGCCGGGCAATGTAAGTTCTGCTGTGCGCATACCGCCGCCAATCGTAGGTTTTGCTTCCAGCAATAGGGTTGACACGCCCTGCTGCTGCAAAGTGATAGCAGCAGCCAAACCGTTTGGACCAGCGCCAACAACAACCGCATCATAATCTCGTTTAGACAAGTGTGGCAACAGATAATTTTATGTGTAAAGATAAAAGAGATCGAAAACAATTGTTTGAACCACAAATCTGCCTGCCGGTAGGCAGGGTCAATATGAATACAAGGTATCAAAAAGAATACTTCGTGCGCCTTCTTTCCTTCCCATCTTCACGGTTCTTTATTCTTAAAAAAGAAGAGCTGGTATTTAAACCATTTTGTTAAAATACCATCTATCATCACATTTGCGTTATTTTGAAAATAAAAAGATGAAATTTCTACTTTTTGCATTGGCTGCTTGCTTGTTAATTACTGCTACTGCAAATGCACAAACCACAACTGCAACACAAACGAAAGAAGATGGGAAAGAAGTGTACCAAAATGTTAGCGATACCACAACGCACGGCAAAAAAAAGCACAATTCAAAAGCGGCAAAACGTGAAGAGAGAAAAGCAGCAAAACATAACAAAGCAACATCCGATACTGTGAAGCAAACCAAAGAGGTAAAGACGGATAACAAAGCTGTAAAGCGCGACGAAGCTGCATCACGTAAAACCGGCGCAAAAAGCACCAATAAAGAAACGTATCCATTGCGCAAGCATCACTAATTTCATTGTATCTCTTTTATTATTTCCTTATGCGAACTACACTGCTTTTTGTTTTTACCCTTTTTTTAGTGTTGAATTTTCAAACTTCATCAGCACAGCAAACCACTGCTTTATCTGATTCTCTTTCTAAAAAAGAAGGCACATCTTATTTTAAAGCCGATGTAAACTACTTGTCCAACAATGTTTACAATGGCAGAAAAGATACCTTGCCTGTACCATACCTTACACCAACATTTGGTTATTACAACAAAAGTGGTTTGTATGTTGAATCTTCTGTTTCCTTCCTTACCAGCAGCTATGCATTTCGCCCTGATTTGTTCACGATAAGCGGTGGTTACAATTTCGATATTGGCGATGATTTCAGTGGCAGCCTCAGCGCCGATAAATACTTTGCCAGCAAGCAAAGCGTATCGGTTCGTTCCGAAATCAAAGGCACGGTTAGCGCCACTGCTTCTTACAACATCCCTAACATTGTAAAGCTTACTGCAGGCGGTTCGTATGTGTTCAGTTCAGGCAAACCTGATGTGCTTCTAAACGGCGGCATCAGCCATCCATTTACGTTTGGTGAAGATGATGAATGGAGCGTTGAGCCTACGTTTGTATTCAATGGGGGCACGCAAAATTATTACGACAGCTACCACAAAAAACGCACATTAAAAACAGGAAGCAAAAAAAAGAAACAGACTACAACCCCAGGTATAACTACCACCACAACCGTTGCATCGCTCAATCCCAACCGTTTTGTTTTGCTCGATTATGAAGCCTCGGCACCCGTGTATTACGATGCCAAAAAATGGGGCGCGTATGTTATTCCCACGTTTGCCATACCACAAAGTCCTGATACTTATTTAACCACCACCACCATTGTGCGAACCAACCGGAATGGTGTTTCGGGCACGCCAATCGTAACACAAAAACAAACACCTGAACACATTGAAAACAGTTTTTATGTTCAGGTAGGTGTTTACTTTGTGATCAAATAACCCAAGTTTGTTTTTACTCATATTTCAGGGCTGCTATAGAACACGCCTGCCTGCCGGTAGGCAGGGATAATACGGACTTCGTGCATGGATTCTTGGGATTTGGTTTTACATGATTTTTGAAGGTTTGTTTTTGCCCCTTTTTGGGGCTTTCATCGTTCGGTTATCAATTGAACTTTAGTTCGGGCTGCTTGCACTACTCCGCCGCAAAGCCACACAGCACAAAGCTTCAGCGGGGTAGCTGCTGCACATCCCGCAGCCCATCAGCACCTGAACATTTATCGGGCAATTCCAAAGTGCATCGTCATGGCGAGGAACGCGTGCCCCGATTCATTCGGGGAAGCCATTTGTGCTTTACAGTTGATGCAGCTTGTACAGAGTGAACCAGTCAGCTTTATTCACTCACTTCTCACCATTTACCACTCACCATTCACCACTCACCACTCTTTCTTATCTTCGCCCGCTATGACACAGGAACAAATTAAAGATATGAGAGACCGCCTTTTGGTTTTGAGGAGGTTTCTTTGACTACGATAACCGAACCGAAAAAGTAGAGGCCGACCGCCGTCTTTCTCTTTCGCCCGGCTTCTGGAACGACAATGCCCGCGCCACGGGTATCATGAAAGACATCCAGGTAAATGAATACTGGCTGAAGCTCTACAAACAGGTAGAAACTTCGGTAGAAGATTTTGCCGTGTTGTTTGATTTTTGGAAAAGCGGCGATGCCACCGAAGAAGAAACGCGCGCCGCTTATGAAACTGCCCTTGCACAAATAGAAGATGCTGAATTTAAAAGCACACTTAACCAGCCCGAAGATGAATTGCCCGCCGTGCTGCAAATCAATTCCGGTGCGGGTGGAACAGAAAGTCAGGATTGGGCAGAAATGCTCTTGCGCATGTATCGCATGTGGGGCGAAAAGCACGGTTATAAAGTAATGGAACTTGACTTCCAGGAAGGTGATGGCGCAGGCATTAAAACCGCCACGCTTCAGTTTGAAGGCAATTTTGCGTATGGTTTTTTAAAAGCTGAAAGCGGCGTGCATCGCCTCGTGCGCATTTCGCCGTTCGACAGCAATGCCCGCAGGCATACCTCATTTGCTTCAGTGTTTGTGTATCCGTTAATTGATGATACGATTGAAATTGAAGTGAACCCTGCCGATTTGGAATGGGAGTTTTACCGCAGTGGCGGCAAAGGCGGACAAAACGTAAACAAAGTGGAAACGGCGGTACGGTTAAAGCACATTCCTTCAGGCATTATTGTAGAATGCCAGCAAAGCCGCACGCAGGGCGAAAACCGCGAGCTGGCTTTAAAAATGCTCAAAAGCCGCTTGTATGAAGAAGAACTCCGCCGCCGCGAAGAAGCAAAAAATGCCGTAAATGCAGGCAAGAAAAAAATTGAATGGGGTAGCCAGATTCGCAGTTATGTGTTTCATCCTTACAAAATGATTAAAGACCACCGCACCGATTACGAAGTGGGCAATGTGCAACCCGTGATGGATGGCGAATTAGATGGTTTTATCAAAGCGTATTTGATGATGGAGAAGGAGGAAGCGTAAGATTCGTATTGTACTGAATTTTGTTTTATTAAAGCTGCAATAGACAGAACCTTTATAAAAGTAATAAAAAGTGCGTGTACTTATACACGCACTTTTTATTACTTTTGCAGTAACAGTACACGCCACGCTACCCGTCAGATCAGCGTCCCAGGGCGTGTCTTTTGCTTTTATAGCTTTGCCGTTGCCTGTTTATTTAATTCCCTTACGAATAAATAAAGCAGGTGTTTTTATTTTTACATCATGTATGAAAAAGCAGCGATTAACATTGAACAGCAAATAGAACAATTAAAGCAACGCGGATTAGAAATAACAGAGAAAGACGAAGCAGAATATTATCTCTCTAATATAAGTTATTACAGGCTGTCTGGTTATTGGTGGCCAATGCAGGCAGACAAAGAAAAACACATCTTTAAACCCAATAGCCGCTTTAGTGATGTGATTGCTTTATACGATTTTGATAAAGAACTGCGATTGCTTTTGTTTTCTGTAATTGAGAAAATAGAAATCAGTCTTCGAACAAAGCTGATTTATCACTTGTCTCATGAGTTTGATGCCTGGTGGTTCCAAAACACCAATCTTTTTATTGATACCAAAGAACTGATAAAAACACTTGCCACGCTTGATGAAGAAGTAGAACGTTCAAAAGATATTTTTATCAAAGAACACAAAAAGAAGCACAAAGACGATTTACGTTTTCCGCCCGCTTGGAAAGCATTAGAGCTAACCAGCTTTGGTAATCTTTCTAAATTATATGGTAATCTAAAGCCAACCATAAAGTCAAAAGATATTATTGCAGAAGAATTTGGAACGGTTAATCATACTTATTTGCCAAGCTGGCTGCAATCACTGGCACAAATCAGAAATTACTGTGCACATCACAGTCGGCTATGGAATAAAAATTTACCAGGAAGACCTAAATTATTAAGCAAGCCGCCTGCACCTTGGATTGTAGATATTCCAAAAGAACATGAATATTCTCTATTATACATTCACTTGTGTTGCATGAAGTATTTGTTAAATGCAATAGACGAAGGAAATTCATTTACTCAAAAATTATCCCACTTATTAAAACTCTATCCCAATGTAGATGCAAATGCATTAGGCTTAAAACCAAACTGGCAGAACGAGCCCTTATGGCAACTATGAATTTTTCGATTTATAACTGTCGAATTTAATCTACCTATATACACATTGCCTCAACAACAGCAACGCAATAACCGCGATTATCAAATAGACCAAATTCGGGCTGATAAGGTTGGTGGGTTGCGCCTTTTTTGTTTTTTCTTCCAGTTCATTGGCAAGGCGTTGCAGTTCTTCTTCCGATAAATTTCTTCGCTCTAACTCGTGCTCTGCCTGCACTTTGTTTTCTTTATCCAAATGCCGGCTGTGGATGATGGAATACAATTGAAAATGGGTGAGCTTATAAAAATCCATACATGAAATTAGTAAGCTCTTTTGAATGAATGGCAATGAGTAAAAAGAAAAAGCTGCCCAATCGCAGCTTTCGTTCTAAAAAATATTGTAAAAGTAAAATGTTGCCTGACCTGGATTCGAACCAAGACATACAGGACCAAAACCTGTTGTACTACCCTTATACTATCAGGCAAAAAGAACTTTTCATTTTCGGGCTGCAAAAATAAGCGCGCAGCCATCATCCTCCAAATTATTAAAAGAGATAAATCTGTTGGCAGAAAGATAAAAATGAGGATTTGTTTTTGCCCTTTTTTATAACAACAAAGCCGCCAGCACATAATCGGCTATCAATATCATAATGCAGCTTACAATTACTGATTTTGTACTGGCTCTGCCAATTTCCAGCGAGCCGCCTTTTACATTGTAACCGTAGTAAGCTGATATGCTTCCGATGACAAAACCAAACGTGTAAGCTTTGATTAAAGCAAATGTTACATTAAACGGCTTGAACGATTGCTTTAAGCCTTCATCAAACACATTCATGGAAACAATATTGGCTGCACCGGCTGCAATGCGACCCCCAAATATTGCCAAAAATAGGGAGATGGCAATGAGCATCGGAATCATTAAAATGCAAGCCAGAATTTTGGGCAAAATCAAATACGATTCACTGCTGATTCCCATGATTTCCAACGCATCAATTTGCTCGCTTACGCGCATATTGCCCAATTCACTGGCTATCTTACTACCTATTACACCTGCCAGCACAATGCAAACCACGGTGGGCGAAAGCTCCAGCATAATGGTATCGCGCGCCACCATGCCGATGGTGGTTTTCGGTATGAGGGGCGACACCAGCTGATAAGCCGTTTGCACTGTTGTAACTGCACCGAGAAACAAAGAGATAATCATCACAATGGGCAACGAACCGATGCCGATTTCAGAACATTGGTGCATGAATTCGCGCCAGTACATTTTCCAGTTTTCTGGCTTGCGAAACATGGCTTTGAGTGTGAGTAAATATCTGCCGGTATGAGTAAGAAAAGAAGCCATTTTTGTTTTTGTTTATTTTTTAAACCACGAAGACACGAAGAATACAAAGGGCTCATGAAGAAAAATAAAAGAATTCTTCGTGTATCTTTATTACTTTGAGTCTTTGTGGTTCAAAACTCTTGTTTTTTTAATCGTTTCCACCAGGGCGATTGTGCAATCACTTCCTGCACATTTACATCAGTGCGCGATTTTTGTTGTGCATCTACCACTGCAATGTTGGTCATGTTCACTATACTACGTACCGAACTGCCTAACTGCAATACATGCACCGGTCGCTTAATGCCTAATAAAATAGGACCAATCGCATCGGCACCGCCCACTTCTTTCAGCAAATTATAAGCTACGTTTCCCGCAGCCAGGTTGGGAAAGATGAGCGTATTCACATCACCATCCACCAATTCGCTAAAGGGATAATTGTCGCGCATCACGTCTTTGTTAAACGGAAGCCAGGCTTGCATTTCGCCATCTACAATTAACGATGGATTGTGTTGTTTTAAAATCTTTGTAGCTTCTGCCACCAGCTTTGCTTCCGGCGAATTGCTGCTGCCAAAATTACTATAACTCAGCATGGCAATGCGTGGTGTTAAATTAAAGTTGCGAACTTCCTTTGCAACCAGCATCGCAATGTCGGCAAGTTCCTGCGCAGTCGGGTTAAAGTTCACCGTAGTATCAGCCAAAAACAGGGGCCCGCGTTTGGTAAGCAGCAGGTACATACCTGCAATTTTTTGTACGCCTTCTTCTGTACCGATCACTTGCAAGGCAGGCCGGATGGCTTCGGTATAATTGCGCGTTAATCCTGAAATAAGAGCTTCAGCATCGCCGCTTTCCACCATCATGCAGCCAAAATAGTTGCGGTCGTTCAGCAGCTTTTTGCTTTCGTATAAATTGATGCCCTTGCGTTGTCGTTTTTTAAAAAAGGCTTCAGCATACTTGCAACGCACATCATTCATTTCACGACTTGTAGGATTCAGAATCGGGAAGTCGGAAATATCAATTCCGTTTTCTGCAGCAATCTTTTGAATTGCCCCTTTTTCGCCCAGCAAAATAGGGTAGGCAACGCCTTCGTCATACACGATGGAAGCTGCTTTTAAAATCTTCTGATTATCGGCATCGGCAAACACCACGCGTTGCGGGTTGCGGCGCGCTTTGCCACCCAGTGCGCGCATAATTTGGTTATCCAGTCCCAACCGTTTGTTCAAATCAATTTTATACGTTTCCCAGTCGTCAATCGTCAGCCTTGCCACGCCGCTTGCCATGGCAGCTTTCGCAACGGCAGGAGCCACAGTTTCAAGCAGTCGCGGATCAACTGGTTTGGGAATAATGTATTCTGCGCCAAACACAATTTGTTTTTGATTGTAAGCCAGGTTTACAATGTCGGGCACGGGTGTTTTGGCAAGATAAGCCAGTGCTTTTACGGCAGCCAGTTTCATTTCTTCATTAATACTTGTGGCGCGAACATCCAGCGCACCGCGAAAGATGTAAGGAAAGCCAAGCACGTTATTTACCTGGTTAGGATAATCGGTTCTGCCGGTTGCCATTATCAAATCTTTCCGCGCAGCGCAAGCCGTTTCATACTCAATTTCAGGGTCGGGGTTTGCCATTGCAAAAACAATGGGATTGGCAGCCATGCTTTGCACCATTTCGGGCGTTACCACATTGCCCACACTTAAGCCTACAAATACATCGGCGTCCTTCATTGCTTTTGTTAAATTCCAATCATCGCTATCCACTGCGAAGCGTTGTTTTACTTCATCTAAATCGGTTCTGTTTTTGTGCAATACACCATCTTTATCAAACATGATAAAATGTTCATACTTCGCGCCAAGTGCCGCATACAATTGCACGCAAGCCATTGCTGCTGCACCTGCACCATTTATTACAAACCTCACTTCATCAATCTTTTTCTTCTGCAGTTCCAAAGCGTTCAACAACGCTGCACTACTAATGATTGCCGTGCCATGCTGGTCGTCGTGCATTACAGGAATATTCAATTCTTCCCGCAGCTTTTTTTCGATGTAAAAACACTCCGGCGCTTTAATGTCTTCCAGGTTAATGCCACCAAATGTTGGCTCCAATGCCTTTACTATTTGTACAAATTTCTCAGGATCGGTTTCGGCAATTTCAATGTCGAATACATCTATATCGGCAAAAATTTTAAACAACACGCCTTTGCCTTCCATTACAGGTTTGCCGGCTTCAGGCCCAATGTTTCCTAAACCTAAAACAGCCGTTCCGTTGCTGATAACCGCCACCAGGTTTCCTTTGGCAGTGTATTTATAAACGTTCTCTTTATCGTTAAAAATTTCACGACATGGCGCAGCCACGCCAGGGCTGTAAGCAAGCGAAAGATCGCGCTGTGTTTTGACTTCTTTGGTGGGCACCACTTCTATTTTCCCCGGTCGTCCTTTGGCGTGATATTCCAACGCCTGCTCTGTGCGAATTACATTAGCCATAACTCTCTTTTATGGGGCAATTTTTATTTCAGGAAATGATATAAGAACGCAAGGTAACGACTTAACAATTATTGTGCTGCGGTTACACATAGCTCAAGTGAATTCGGAACGTTGAAGAGTGATTTTTTTTACTTAAAAAAGAAAAAAGAACAAATCAAGATTGCAAGAGACGATACATCGGAGTTACAGACTCCTGGTACATAAAACTGTATTTTGTATTTCTATTCATTACTGATGGTTGGATGTTTTGTTTTGCCTATATTTTTTATCAGTATCCCAAGCTTATAAAAACCGAATAAAGGAAGACTTACATAACCGTTTGCCAACAGCCATTTGATGATTGGCTTTGTTGCGCTGAAAACGAATGCCACAAAGGGCTTCAGTCTTTCGGTTTTGTAATAAAAACGCAGCAGCGATACATTGTTAATGAGTGTTTCATCGTAGTTTACAAACACCAGGATTTGAATTAAATTAACAACCGCTTTTTCGGTTTGTTGCAGGTAAGTTTTGTTGTTTTCCAAATGTCCGTTTACCACCGGATTATTGATGTGCTGAACAATAACATTCTTCTTTTGAAGGGAAAAACCAAACAATGTGTCTTCGTGTCCATATTCGGTGATGCGTTCATCAAATCCTATTTGCGAAAGAATATTTTTATCAATTAAAAAATTATTGGTTTGAAAAGAAGCGTTGGGATTTTTGTTGCGTTCTTCAACCGGCAAACTTTCTTTTTTAATACCGTACAACCAACGCAGCTTATACTGCTTTTTGGGTGATGTTTTGTTGTAAATTCTGCCACCGTAAACTACATGGTAGCTTTTGTTTTTGCCGATAAATTGAAGATAGTTAGATAAAAAGTTTTCGTTGCTGATTATCGAATCGCAATCTAAAAATAACAGGTTTTGATAACGTGCATACTGCAAAAACAAATTTCTGATTCTGGCTCTGCCGATGTTGTGCGGAAGCTGAATGTAAACAACATCTTTAGCTGCTTTGCTGTTTTGTTTTTGGTTCTTTTTTTCCGAAGCATCATCAATGCAAATAATCTCGTAAGGTATTTCCAATTCCTTTGCCTGCCTTGATAATTCATGGACTAACGAAGCAATGTTGAAGTTATAAATTGGAATGCAAATACTAATCATACAATGCTACACTTCAAGTAAACGCTGTCAGGGTTTAAAACCCTGACAGCGTTGGTAATGATTCAAAGCGGGAAAGATAATTATCTTGCGCCGGATGATTGTTTTTACGCCACAAATAAGCAACCGGCTGTTGTATGTGCTGCAATTTGTTTTTGCAGAATTTAGTTCTATTCCCTACACAATCACGCAGTCGAAAGAAGAGTTTATCAATCACACAGAAACGAAAATTAATTATTCCAACGAGCCGGTTTGTAAAGAAGAAATTCATATTCAGCCATCCGGTTTGTTAGAAGAAAAAGAACTTCGTCATTTTATTCCAGAAGTAAAAACGATTGATGAAACTCTAGTTTTATTTCCTGTAACAAATGCAGATGAAAAAGCATATCCATTTGATATTTTTTCGGCTATCTTTTTTATGATCAGTCGTTATGAAGAATACATCAATCCATCAAAAGATCAGTGGCACAGATTTCCTGCAAAAGCAAGCCTGGCTTACAAGGCCAACTTTCTTCATTTGCCGGTAGTTGATATTTGGTTGCAACAATTCTTTCAACAACTCACTATTCACCACTCATCACTCGCCCTGCACAAACAAACAACTGTCAATTTTACTTACGATGTTGACGTGGCTTATGCTTACAAAGGCCGCAAAATAGGCAGGCAGGCAGGTGCAACAGTAAAAGACATTCTTCGCATTCAGCCATACAATCTGGCACAGCGAACCGCAGTACTCGCGGGTTATTTAGAAGATCCGTTTGATACTTACGAATACATCAAAAAAGAAAGTATCAACCCAATTGTTTTCTTTTTGTTGTGCGAGAGAAAGACAAAGTATGACCACAACATCAACCCGAAACATAAGATTATGGAACTGCTGGTGAACAAAGTAAAACAATGGAGTGAAGTAGGCATTCATCCTTCTTTTTATTCATCGGAAAAAGAAGAAAAAATCAGTAATGAAAAACAACAATTGGAGAATTTAACAAGTAACAACATCATCAAAAGCCGCCAGCATTATTTACGATTCAAAATGCCACAAACCTTTCGCAGCCTGCTTCGCAGCGGCATCAGGGAAGAATATTCTTTATCGTTTGCGGAAATGCCTGGTTTCAGGGCAGGCACTTGTACGCCGTTTTATTTTTTTGATATAGAAAGAGATAAAGCAACAGAATTGAAACTATTTCCTGCGTGCATTATGGACAGCACGTTCCGTGATGATATTGTTGTTCCTATGAAAGAAGCACTACACGTTTTCATTCGCCATTTTGAAGAAGTAAACAAAGTGAACGGGCATTTTATTTCTATCTGGCACAACGATACTTTAGCGGCGAATAATAAGCAGCATTTTCGCTGGCTGCATCAGCAAATCCTGCAATACATTCGCAAGCGGTTGAAAGAAAGCTATGAGCCTTGAGCTTCGAGCTACGATTTAATAGAAACAAGCATTTAACGAGCTTATGAATAATAGAACCATCATACATGTTGTTGGCAATCGTCCACAGTTTATCAAGCTGGCAATGCTGTATGATGCCATTGCAAAGCACACTTCATTTAATCAGTTTATTATTCATACCGGGCAACATTCATCAAGAGAGATGAGCCACATTTTTTTTGATGAGCTGCGCATTCCTTCACCCAACATTCAACTGAATATTGAAGCGGCGGCGCCTGATGAATTTATTGGAAAAGCGGCGGCGCAAATCAATTCTATTTTGGCGCAAAAACAAAAGGATGATTTTGTGTTTATATATGGCGATACGAACACTACATTAGCCGCTTCTTTGGCAGCCAAACGCTGCCATAAAAAGCTGCTGCATTTTGAAGCTGGCGTGCGAACAAAAGATGTTTCGATGCCGGAAGAAATCAATCGCGTATTGAGCGACAGGCTTGCGGATATTCATTATTGCTGCACGCAAAACAACAAAGAGAATTTGTTGAAAGAAGGTTTTGGTTTTGCCATAATTTCTGAAACAATCTGGAGTGGCGATTTAATGCTGGATGCTTTTCTGCACATTGCTTCTGCCGATAAAAAAATAACTACTTCAGCTAACTACATTGCCTGCACAATTCACCGGGCAGCCAACATTACGAACAGAAAAAATTTACTGCAAATTGTTTCCGCATTGAATGTTATTCATCAACAAACCGAAGTTATCATTCCGCTTCATCCACATACCGCAAAGCGATTAAAAGAATTTGAAATTGCTCTGACTTGTACAGTTGTTGAGCCTTTGGGTTATAGAGAAATGAAACGCTTTATTTGTGAAGCTGATTTTGTCATTACCGATAGTGGTGGTGCCAGCCGCGAAGCTTTTTTTGCCCAAAAGAAATCGTTGATTGTAATGGAGCATCCGTTTTGGGCTGAAATTGTGGAAGCCGCGGCAGCACTACATTGCAGCGCAAACAAAGAAGCCATTGTAAACCATTTTCATTCCTTGCCAACTTTACAATCGAACTTCAATACCAACCTTTTTGGTGATGGCAAAGCGGCTATCAAAATTGCAGAACACCTCACTACATTGACGAGTTAAAAAATGGGCAAAACCAAAAAGATAACTGTATCTGTCATTACCGATTTGGCTACCGACCAGCGCGTTATCCGTATCTGCACCACATTGCAAAACATGGGCTTTGACGTGCATGTGTTGGCACGAGAACTTCACAATAGTTTGCCTTTGGAAACATACCTATTTACGGCATCTCGGATTCGTTGCTATTTCACCAAAGGAACAATGCAATATGCCGAGTTTATGACGAAACTTTTCTTTCGTTTGTTATTTATTAAAACCGATTATTTGCTGGCAAACGATTTGGATACTTTGCTGCCTAATTATCTTATATCAAAACTTAAAAACAAATATCTTTTTTACGATACGCATGAATACTTTACGGGTGTTCCTGAACTCGCTCATTCGCCTTTGAAAAGAAAGATATGGAAGAAGCTTGAAGATCTTTTATTGCCAAAACTAAAAACAGTTTATACCGTAAATAATTCGGTAAAAAATGAATATCAAAAAGAATATAACATTCCGATTGATGTGATACGAAATGTGCCCATTACAAAGCCAGTGATTCCTGTTGCTTTACCTGAAAACTGGAAAGGAAAAATCATTTTATTGGCACAGGGTGCAGGTTTAAATGTAGGCAGAAGTTGCATTGAAATGATTGATGCTTTGCCCCTTTTAGATGAACGTTTTCACCTTGTGTTTATTGGCGGCGGAACTGCATGGCAACAGTTGCAACAAAGAAGAAAAGAACTGCATTTAGAACATCGCATTGATATGATGGATCGGATGGTTCCATCGCAATTAAAAAGGTACACGCCGTTGGCGCATTTAGGTATTAGCCTGGATTCGTTTACCGATAAAAATTGTTTGTTTAATTTACCCAATAAAATATTTGATTATCTGCAAGCCGGCGTGCCTCTTTTTGCAACAGCAATCCCTGAAATCAAACATATTGTTGATGAATATCAATGCGGCATTTGCATCACCGATACATCGCCACATTTTATTGCAAAAACAATTGCTGATTTGTTTGCTGATACCGAAAAATATAAACGGCTGAAAGCGGCAGCAACAAAGGCTTCTAAAGAATTGTGCTGGGAGCGGGAAGAAGAAAAATTAATGCGGATTTATGAGACAATTGTTTGAGTTTATGTTTTCTCGCACAGAGAGAAGGAGAATACAGAGAAAAGAATATCTCTGTTTGCTTCTTCTCTCTGTGCGACAATCATTTCTCGCACAGAGGGAAGGAGAACACTGAGGAAAACAAAAACCTCTGTTAGCTCTGTTTCCTGTGTGCGAGATACCTCATTGAATAAAGTTTTTGTTGTACAACCTCGTAATCCCGTCTTTCAGCAAATCGTTATTGAAATTGATGAGCAATCCGATTTCTATATTGGTAAGTGTCAGGTAAGTCAATACCTGCTTTTTATGCACCGGCATTACCGTTTCAATAGATTTGATTTCGACAAGAAGCTTGTCCGCTATGATTAAATCCGCTCTAAACCCAACATCCATTTTAACCCCGTCATAAAGAACAGGAATCGGTTGCTGACATAAAAAGGGAATGCCATTCTTCGACAACTCATGACAAAGTACTGTTTCATAAACGGATTCAAACAAACCCACACCAAGCGACCTATGAATTTTGATGCACAGGCCGATGATGGTTTCAGAAAGTTGATTAATGGTACTCATAAGCTTTATTTATAGTTTTTATAGACAGGAAACAGAAGGCGCAGTGAAAGAAAATCTCTGTTCGCTCAGTTCTCTCTGTGCGAATTATAATCCCTCGCACAGAGAGAACAGAAAGAAAAAATAACACCTCTGTTGCCACCTTTCCTCTGTGCGAGTCAATCTAAAAAATTACACCCGCAACCAATTTATAATGATGCTTTTCATATTCAACACCCAGCGATACAGTTATGTATTTGAGCATTGTGCCCATCGCTTCCAATGATGTTTCCCCTCGTCTGTTTAAATAGTCAATGAAGCTTACATCGGTGATAGGCAAATCGAGATAAATTTGATGGTAGATAAACCGCATCCGATACTGATCTTTGTTAAACTCACTTATTACCACATCAGCATAATCGGTTTTGATGAAAACAAGCGAATGTGTGATGCGATGGATGCAGTCAACATGCACTTTTCTTTCCTCATTGCCAAACAATTCGGTGAGGCTGTTATCGCAAAGTTTGTCTAACGATTGGCTCAATGGCTTGATGGTATCTATCACTTTTATCGAACGCATGTCGAACTCCACATTCTCACACTGATAACCGTTGGGAACTTCTTTGGTTACTTCCAATTCCACAACATCCAAAATCCTGATATGACATACCAAATGTGATGGCACTGCGCCATGCGCCTCCCTGGTAACAGGGCGTATCCATTTTGGTTTTGCCTCTTTTTTTACAATCTCATACTTCCTCATTTCTCCTTTTGTTAATTCAATACCGGCAATACATCTTTCGCCATACTTTTTTGAGTTGGCAAGGCAAACAAAGCAGCGTTTCATAGGGGAAGTTAATTGATGAGATGAATGATTTCGACATCATTTCTCACCGCCTGTAAATACTCGGCGAGTAAACGGCGATGGCATTTTTCGGGTGTGTGTTCGCTGCACAATAAGCAGTTTTGGTGGAGCGTTTCGATGTTTGTTTTTTGCGCAACTTTTCTCATATCAAGCAGGTTCAGGTATTCAGTTTCATATTCTTTCCATGTGATTTTTTTATTCCGGTACAAAGCCAGCAAATCCTTTGTGGGAGCGAATTCTACGTTATGCTCATAATTCATGTTGCCAATTGCTTTGGCAAAAAATTTCAGGTCGGAACCTTTAGCAAAGCCAGCCAGTTGCGATACGTTGTTGATGCGCGTATCTACAATTTTGGTTACGCCCGAATGAGTAAGTAATGAAAAAAATGTTGCGGCAGGTTTTCCGGTAAAACCAATGGTGTAAAGATTAATCATATTCAGTAGTTGGTTGTTTAGTAAAAGGCGAAAAAGCAATGTCTTTATTGCGAAGCCGGTAAGCCGCTTCCAACTGTTGTTCTTTGGTTATGTTTGGATTGAACATATCCGGCTTTGGCAGTTTTGCATCATATTTTTTCAGCAGTTGCTTTTCTAATTCTTCGTTGGCTACAATCGTTTTGTCTTTCAAAATATGCTTTACCTCAAATCCATCTTTGTTCAACGCAACAGAAATCATGGAGAAGCGATGACATTCAAACGGCTCACTTTCCGAGCACATTAAAGCAATGGTAAAACCTTTGTCAATACCTGCCCATAAACGCTCTACTCCATTTTTAAACGCCCCTGTTTTTCTTACTTTATCAAAGTCCACTTTCCCATCTTCGTCGAGCAAATCAGGGTCGCTATACCGTGCACCAAATTCTTCAGCAAAGTGGAGATACGTAATGCCATTGTTTTTTAAGAAATTAGATAGCGGCTCTTTATTGTATTGCGGATTGTAAGCGCTGGCAGCCGTAGTTCTTACATCAATCAAACAGTTGATGGCAAAGGCTTTCAGCAATTCTAAAAAGAAATCTGGAAGATGGGTGGAATGACCAATGGTATAAATGACGGGCTTGTTCATGTAGTTGCAATATAAGCATAATGTTCAGAAACAAAGAGGCCTCATTTCCTCTTGTATCTGATCTCCACATTCGCCACACCTTGCTCTAACATGCCTAATTTTCGGGCTGCTTTTTTACTCAAATCAATGATTCTCCCGGCAACAAAAGGGCCGCGGTCGGTGATTCGAACACGAACAGTTTTTCCATTGCCTAAATTCACCACTTTTACTTTTGTACCAAAAGGCAATGTTTTACTGGCAGCCGTTCTTTTAGCCTGTTTGAAGATAGAACCACTGGCTGTTTGTCTGCCATCAAATTCATCAGAATAATAAGACGCTTTGCCCCGCTGTTTTGTGGTTGCGCAGGAAGCGAAACATAAAATAATGGCAAAACCAAAAACAAGTTTGTTCATCTTACTTAAATGGTACTTTTACCACTTTAGCTTTCAATAACTGATTGCGCACGTCAATGTAAATTTCACCATCCAGCGCGGCATGTGCAGTATCAACATAACCCAAACCAATCCCTTTGTTCAGTGATGGCGATTGTGTGCCGCTGGTAACATGACCAATGAGATTTCCTTCCCTATCTTTTATCTGGTAATGGCTGCGGGGAATGCCACGATCTATCATTTCAAACCCTACCAGTTTTCTTTTGATGCCTTTTTGTTTTTGCTCAATTAATCCTTCTTTGGAAGTAAAGGCTTCCGGCTTGTTTAGCTTCGTTATCCAGCCCAGATTGGCTTCCAGTGGCGATGTGGTATCATCAATATCATTGCCGTATAAACAATAACCCATTTCAAGTCGCAGGCTATCACGCGCGCCTAACCCAATCGCTTGAATTGATGATGTATCACCCAATCTAAAAATAGCGTTCCATATTTTTTCGGCGTTGTCTTCTTTGTTTTCAAAATACAGTTCCACACCACCTGCGCCCGTGTAGCCCGTAGCACTAATGAGCACGTTATCAACACCCGCAAATCTGCCACGAACAAACGTGTAATATTTGAGGTTCATAATGTCAACATCGGTAAGCGGCTGAATGATTTTTGTAGCATTCGGACCTTGCACGGCAAGCAAACAAGTCCTATCGCTGATGTCCTGAAGCTCTGCGCCATTTGTGTTGTGCTGCACGAGCCAGTTCCAGTCCTTTTCTATATTCGATGAGTTCACAACCAGCATGTAGGTTTTGGCCTCTTCAATGCAGTACACAATCAAATCGTCCACAATGCCACAATTCATATTTGTGATACAGGAGTATTGCGCTTCGCCCGCTTTCAGCTTTGCAGCATCGTTGGTAGTAACGCGCTGAATGAGGTCTAACGCCTGTTCGCCTTTCACCATAAACTCGCCCATGTGGCTTACATCAAACACGCCGGCGTTGTTGCGAACCGCCATGTGCTCGTCTTTAATTCCGGTGTAAGAGATAGGCATATTGTAGCCTGCAAACGGCGCCATCTTCGCGCGAAGCGCAACGTGTTTTCTATGAAACGGAGTTTCTTTCATGATAATTTTTTTAAACCACAAAGACACGAAGGACACAAAGTAACACGGAGCTTTTTCGTTACATTATTGCAATCGCCTTTATGTAATTAAGAGGATGCAATATCTGCATTTTTACAAAAAGAGCTTTCTTAAAATGATTATGGAGCTATATTGTAAATACTCAATCCATCCTTGCTAAGAACGTACAATTTGTTTCGCTCTCTATCTGTTTTGATAATATGGGCAAAACCAAACGTTGCGTTCACCGAATGAAAATCAACGTCGTTTTGCAAAGCATAATAAAATTGATTTCCATTTCTTCCCCACAATACATTATCGTTCACGCTCACATCCTGCCAGTGAGCAAAAGGCACCGGTTTTTTAAAAGCTCCGTAATAATCAAATATCATCCAGCCAAGTTTTGCATCGTACAAATACAACTGCCCGTTGTTATCAATTATTTTCTGCGGGTTAAGCGAATCGTCAAACACCAGGCGCAGGTCGGAAGATTCGAACAGCACATTGTTGTTTTCATCTATTTTTTTAATCTTTCCTTCTCCTTCATCATACAGCCAGATGCTGCCATCATAGCTTTGCGCAACTGCTTTTACCTGCGTAATGCCAAGCTGCCGTAAATCAATGGTGGCGCGGGTTGCAAGGAAGCGATCTAAAATAACAATGGTTGAAAAGTCTTTGTAAAATGCCAGTATTTTTAAAGGATTGGTTACGTCAACTGAATAGATGTTTCCATACCGCACAACGTTATTCAATACGGCAATGGAATCGCCGTTGCTATTTATTTTTTTAAGCCCATTGGCTGATGAATTGATCAAATAAACGTTCTCTAAATTGTCGGCATAAAAGTTACTAAAGCTGCCCTGAATGGTTTTGATAAATTGTAAATGCAAAGTAGTATCGGCTGCAAAAGCTTGCAGAGAAACAAACATGAAAATGGTAATGATAAAATGTTTCAAAATTGTTGTTTACAAATTGATTTGAAAACAGGTTATGTTGTCGCCGTCATTCCGCCCCGACATACTGTTGGGGCCCTCAACACGATGATAGAAGTTACAATCAAATTAGCGAGGGCTTTGTGCGGAATCTGATGGTGGAACAATCTAGATGAATGAATAAAAGAACGCGTTTGCAACATAATAACTTGTTTAAACTATCAAGAGCAGATTCCGCACAAAGCCGCCATCAATCAGCAAATATGGGCAAAACCAAACGGCGGCATTTGCGGAATGACGGACACCTCTTCATTGGTAATCTATTCTTCCCATTTTTTTAATTGCATATCATTACCATCAAACACGGCATAAGTAAAACTGTACAGCCAGTCGCCCAAATTAATATAGCGGCTCCTGTTGGTTAATGTATAATCAATGGGAAAATGACGATGCCCGAACACAAAGAAATCAACGTTTTGTTTTGCCAGTATTTGCCTGCAAAAAATAATGAGCCATTCGCCTTCTTCTCCCAAAAAATGCTTGTCATTATCGCCCGTTTTTTTGCGGCTACTTCGACTGAAAAAGTTTGCTAAACCAATGCCCCAGGAAGGATGAATCAAACCAAAGAGCCATTGCGCAAGCCTATTCCGAAAGATGGATTTTAAAAACTTATAACTGTGATCACCAGGACCCAAACCATCGCCGTGACCGATGAAAAAGGTTTTGTTATTGAACGTAAATTCTTTCGGATGAAAATAGACCGGAATGTTCAGTTCTTTTTCAAAATAGCCGCTCATCCACATGTCGTGGTTGCCAACAAAAAAATGAATCTGGATGCCGCTATCGGTAAGCTCTGCCAGCTTTCCCAGCAAGCGCACATAGCCTTTGGGAACGGTAGTTTTGTATTCAAACCAAAAGTCGAACATGTCGCCGACAATAAAAATTTGCGAAGCGTTATTTTGAATACTATTTAAAAACAAAACAATCTTTTTTTCTCTCACCAAAGAGGCTTCATAAGAAGGCGTACCCAAATGAAAATCGGAAAGAAAGTAAATGTATTTGTTGGTTGTTTCTGCCATGTTTGTTTTTGCCACAAAAAGCGAAGATGAGAAAGAATGTTTGAACCATACAGACACGAAGAACACAGAGCAACACAGAGTTCATGAACATTCACATTTCTCTGTGACTCTCTGCGAACTCTATTCCTCTATGGTTCAAAACCTCACAGCACATCCGCTGTTCCCCTTTTGCCCATTTCCAAAATCCAGTCTTTGCGGCGCAGTTCAAAATTGGTTCCGAGATAGAGCTTGCGCACTGTTTCGTTGCCAGCCAGTTCTTCTGCCGTGCCATGCTGAAATATTTTTCCTTCAATCAACAGATAAGCTCTGTCGCAAATGGATAAAGTTTCGTTTACATTATGGTCGGTAATCAAGATGCCGATGTTCTTATATTTTAAACGCGCCACTACACTTTGAATGTCTTCTACGGCAATCGGGTCAACGCCGGCAAAAGGTTCGTCTAACAAAATAAATTTCGGGTCAACCGCCAACGCACGGGCAATTTCGGTTCGTCTTCTTTCGCCACCGCTCAAGCTATCACCGTTGTTTTTACGAACATGGTGCAGGTTAAATTCATCCAGCAGTTCTTCCAGCTTATGAAAGCGTTCGGCTTTGGTCATTTTTGTCATTTCTAAAACAGCCAGAATATTATCTTCCACGCTCAGTTTCCTGAACACAGAAGCTTCCTGCGGAAGATAGCCAATGCCCATTTGCGCACGCTTATACATAGGCAGTTTGGTAATGTCAATATCATTTAAAAACACAGTACCTTCTTCAGGTTTTATCAAACCCACCACCATATAAAAGGTTGTGGTTTTTCCGGCACCGTTAGGTCCCAGCAAGCCTACAATTTCGCCTTGCCTTACGTTTACCGATACATGATTGACTACCGTTCGGCTTTTATAAATTTTTACCAGATCGTTGGTTTGAATGATAAGACTCACTGCGTAAAATGATTTGGACAAAAGTAAAGCAATGGAACAGCCGGAACGGTGATTTGGATAGATTTTAGGGATTTGAGGATGAATGAAGAAGAATACACCCGAATTTTATAATTACAATGTTCTGTTCCAAAATTCAAGCTTTTTTTAATCTTAAAATCTTTATCATCTCCCCAAATCTCCGTGTATCTTGCAACACTTTTTTAGAGAACATGAAGATTACAGAGCATATCCAAAGCGCAACCGATACGTTGATTTCATTTGAAGTGCTGCCTCCACTGAAAGGCAAAAGCATTGCTTCTATTTATGATCATCTTGATCCTTTGATGGAGTTTAAACCTTCGTGGATAAACGTTACCTATCATCGCAGCGAAAGCATGTTTAAAAAGCGCAAAGACGGTACGTTTGAAAGGGTAGAAGTGCGCAAGCGTCCGGGCACGGTGGGCATTTGCGCAGCCATAATGAACCATTACCAAACCGATGCTGTGCCGCATATTATTTGTGGCGGCTTCAACCGCCGCGAAACAGAAGATGCTTTAATTGATTTGAATTTTCTGGGCGTTGACAATGTGCTGGTATTGCGCGGCGATGCGCCTAAAAACGAGGCTTTTTTTGAACCTGAAGTGGATGGTCATCAATATGGCTGTGACTTACTAAAACAGGTGGTGAATTTGAACCATGGCCTTTACTTGGATGAAGACATTTTGAATGGTGGCAAAACCCAGTTTTGCATTGGCGTTGCAGGCTATCCGGAAAAGCATTTTGAAGCGCCCAACTTAGATGCAGACATGAAATATCTGAAAGACAAAGTAGATGGCGGCGCCAGCTATATTATGACGCAAATGTTTTTCGATAATCAAAAGTTTTTTGATTTTGTAAAGATGTGTCGTGATATGGGTATTACCGTTCCGATTATCCCTGGCTTAAAAGCCATGACTACCAAAAAACAATTGAGCATTTTGCCACGCATCTTTCATGTTGACATTCCGAAAGATTTGTCGGACGAAATCATGCGTTGCAAAACCGATGAAGAGGTTGAAAAAGTGGGTATTGAATGGCTGGTGCAGCAAAGCAAAGAGTTGAAGCAGTTTGGTGTTCCGGTGCTGCATTATTACACACTTGGCAAAGCCAGAACGATATACAATGTGGTGAAGGAGTTGGTATGATGGTGTGGGCTGCGAGCTATGAGCTGTGAGCCTTTAGCTGCAAGAGAAAATGGGCGAAAGCAAAAACGTTTACCACTTGCTTTTGTAGCTCGTTACTCTTAGCTAGCAGCTCATGGCTTGCGGCTTTTTACTTGCAGCTTGTAGCTTGAAACTTGCCGCTTGAACCTTGCTGCTTACTTCCTCACTTCCAGCACAATCTTACCACGCACATGTCCGGCTTCGCTTTCTCTTTGTGCTTCGGCGGCTTGTTCCAAAGGCATTACTTCAGCGATGATCGGTTTTAGTTTTCCTTCATCAATCAGCGTTGCCATCTGGTTCAATTGGTCGGGGATAGATTGCGCCATATAAGCTTCCCCGTGTATGTTTTTTTGCGCGAGCAAATCTTTATCTACAATACCTAATGTGCTTACCAAAATGCCGCCTTCTTTCAACACCTGCACCGACTTTTTTTGTGTATCGCCGCCAATCAAATCAAACACAACATCAATGTCTTTAAGTATCTCTTCAAACTTTTGTTTTTTATAGTCTATTACTTCATCAGCACCTAAGCCTTTTAAAAAATCAACGTTGTTTTCCGATGCCGTTCCAATTACATACGCACCTTTCCATTTGGCAAGCTGCACGGCAAAAGTGCCTACGCCACCAGATGCGCCGTGAATGAGAATGCGTTGCCCTGCCTGTAATCTACCATGATCAAAAATACCTTGCCATGCTGTAAGTGCCGCCAGCGGAACTGCCGCCGCTTCATTATGGGTAAGGCTTTTTGGTTTAAACCCCACTTTGCTTGCTTTCACCACAACATACTCGGCATAGGTTCCATCGCGGTTTAAATCGGGTCGTGCATACACTTCATCACCCCTCTTAAAGCCTTTTACATCGGCGCCTATTTCTTCAATCGTACCCGATACATCCCAACCTAAAGTCAGCGGCATGGGGTTGTTGTAACGCTGATGATTTTTACCACTGCGAATTTTTGAATCTACCGGATTTACACTCGTAGCATATACTTTTATCAGTACGTCTCCGGCTGCCGGTGTTGGCGTTTCAACATCTTCTATTTTCAATACTTCCGGCCCGCCGTATTCATGAATTCTTACTGCTTTCATGTTGTTTTGTTTTTGCCCATATTTTAAAGATGAAAGAATGCACAGGAATTGTGCCTGATTGGAAGGGCAAAGCTACTGTTGCATGTTAGTTCATTTTGAAAAGCAGCGTCCCGTCATTCCGCAAATGCCCTCGACACGATGATAGAAATTATAATCAAATTTGCGAGGGCTTTGTGCGGAACCTGTTCTCTAAAATTTGAACTCGTTGCTATGTCATTATCGTTTCACTTTAGTTAAACAGAATTATCAATCCATCATCAGATTCCGCACAAAGCCCTCGCAAGAACCTAAAAGAGCAACATCGTGTTGAGGGCATTTGCGGAATGACGGCACCATCAAATACATTGAACTAATGTATTGCTATAAGGAACGGGGGTTGTTGAATAATGCAACTTTTCCTGTAAAACCAAAAGCGCAGACAATGAAGTTGCCTGTAATGCAACCGTACAATAAAAACTGCTTTTTTATCCAACCTAAAAAAAGCATTACTTAACAAAACGTGTAATAACATTATTTAACCTGTCAAGCAATGGTTCTTGTTTTTTGTTGATTGTTGAAATCATTACTGTACACCATTTCATCATTTCATTTCCACCTGCCCTTTTTCTTTCATCAATATTTAATGTTCACAAAGCTGCATTATCAGACGCCGGCTTTTATATTTGACCCCGATGAAAGTACACAGATACAGTGAACACCAACGCCGCTTGTGGGTGCACGAAATGATGCACAAAACCAAAACCGTCAAAGCCATTTGTAAGGAAGCTTCTATCTCGCGCGCAACGTTGTACAACTGGGTGAGTGAGTTCAATAAAATTGGTGCAAAAACAAATGAGGACGCTACACAAACAGCAGCTTCGCTTTCGTGGCAGCCCAACGATAAATACAAAATGCTGTTGTCGGCACTCTTAAAAATTGATAGCGATAAAACAGTATCGCGCAAGCTGGTAAGAGAGCTGGTGAAGCGGTACAATATCACGCCTTCGCAAGCGTGTGCATTGGTGAATCTACCCGAAGAAGCCTTCAGCCATCGCCCGCGCAAACCTGAAGCTGATGACAAAGAAGTGTATGCTGCTTTGGTGCGCCTGTTAGAAGAAAACAATAGCCGCAGTTTGGAAGATTGCATTGCCATTTTGCAACTGCAACAACCGCATTGGACGGTAAAACAAATAAAGCGCATTTACCGGCAAGGCAGGTTGTATTTAAAACGTACACGCATTCGCCTGGCTGTTTTTTTGCCCGAAACCAAAACTGTTGCCACAGATATTTTACTACCAATAAGGTTGCAAAAAGATGGTGCATTTTGGTATGTTGGATGCGTAAAAGAAGCACAGTGCTGGCTTCTTTTTTTGCTGGATTATAAAGATGGAACGCCGTTGAATGCAATGATTGGCGATGGTGAAATGGATGAAGCGGCTATGATGCAATTGATGTGCAAAGCGGCTGAAGAAAATGGTTTGCCAAAGAAAATCAGGTTACCGGCAATGGCTCCGTTTGCAAGCCGCGAATTATCGAAATGGAGTTGGGAAAATAAAGTTGCTTTGTATCAGTTGTCGATGGCAAAAAGGGAGAACCTTTTGGAAGCCGTTTACATTAAAGATGATATTAAAAAGCAACTGATGATAGATGAAACAACAACGTTACAAAGTCTGCAAACGGTAAGCGAAGAGTGGATAGTAAATTTTGCACAAAAACAAACTGAAGCCATTAATTATTTTGTAAAGGAAGAAGTTGTTTAAATTGTTTTCTATGCAACTACCTTATTTCTACGACTCATCTGTAGCTGCTGTCAATACAAACCTCATCTTAAACGAAGGTGTAAGCAAACATTGTGTGCAGGTGCTTCGCATGAAAGAAGGAGATAAGCTGCAGCTTACTAACGGCAAAGGCGGTTTGTTTACTGCATCTATTACGAAAGAAGACAAAAAACATTGTAGTGTAATTGTTGAAGAGGCAACTTTTCAACCACAGCCTGATAAAAACATTTGCATCGCCATTTCGCTACTAAAAAATGCGGCCCGCTGGGAGTGGTTTTTAGAAAAAGCAGTTGAAATGGGTATTCAACAAATCATTCCATTGTTGTGCGAACGCACCGAAAAGCAACATTATAAAGAAGAAAGATTGCACAACATTGTGGTATCTGCCATGCTGCAAAGCCGCCAGCTTTGGCTGCCGCAATTAGATCGGCCAACATCTTTACACGAAGTCATTAACAGCAGCCATTCTTTCTCACAAAAATTTATAGCCTATTGCAGAGAAGACAACAACAAATTATCTTTACAAAAAATAGCACAAAACCAAACTAACGTGCAAATATTAATTGGCCCTGAAGGCGATTTTACAGAGAAAGAAATTGCAGCCGCATTGCAAAATAATTATCAGCCGGTAAGCCTTGGCAGCACTCGGTTGCGCACCGAAACTGCCGGTGTTGTGGCATCGGCTTTGCTTGTTTACACATCAAAATAAAAAACCATCGTTTTATAATGAAACCCGCATCAATACTAACACTCCTGCTTATTGTTATTTTATTTTCCTGCAAAAACAAAACTGGAACAAAAAGAAAGGAAGAGAAAGTTGAGGTTGACAAATCCATCACCCAAACCAATGCGTTTAATAATTTGTTTCTGGATAGCAACATCATTAAAAATTTCATTGCTAACAATCCCGATTATGCTTCATATGAACAGCAGTTTGAAGATTTTTATAAAAGCAGAAATTATGAGTATGCATGGTTTGATACCAGCGGGCTGGCAGAACAAGCTACCAATTTTGTAAACCTGTTGAGTACAACCGTTGGCGACCTGAATGACAGCAGCTTGTACAACAAAAAAATGATGAACTTGTACAATGCTTTTTTTACCGATTCAACCAAACACAGACATAAGTCTTCTCTGGAAACAGAGTTAATGCTCACGGGTCAGTTTTTTAAATATGCCAACAAAGTATATAAAGGCGGCGATTTGGATGCCGAAGATTTAGGCTGGTTTATTCCGCGCAAGAAGATTGATTTAACACAACTTCTTGATTCGGTAATTGTAAACAAAGGCAAAAATGAAGACAATTATCTGCCCTTAAACAATCAATACAAGCAACTGCAAACTGCACTTGCGCAGTATTATGACATACAGAAAAAAAGCAGTTGGGATTCGCTTCCATTTCCGCAAACGGCTTATAAAAAAGGCGATGCATCGCATACAATACGATTGATAAAGCAACGTCTTTATTGGCTGGGTGATATGCCCGAAGAAGACTCTACCAATAAATTTGATACAGCAACAGTAAGCGCTGTAAAATCATTTCAACGAAGGATGGGATTGCCGGCAACAGGCATTGCCAATGTTTCTTTTATGAAAGAATTGAATTACCCGATTGATGATCGTACCAAGCAGATATTAATTAACCTGGAACGCGATAGATGGATGCCTGCCGAAAGCGATAGCAACTACATTATGGTGAACATTCCTGAATACAAACTGCATGTATATGATAGCGGTAAACTGCAGTTTGACATGAACACCATTGTTGGTAAAGAAGGCACCGGAACCGTAATTTTTACAGGCAAATTAAAATACATTGTATTTAGTCCGTATTGGAATGTGCCTGCCAGTATTGTGAAAAAAGAAATTGTGCCCGGCATAGCCCGCGATAAAAATTACATTGCTAATCACAATATGGAAATCACCGGCTACAATGGTGGTTTGCCGGTTGTAAGGCAAAAGCCCGGCGAGGATAACTCGCTGGGGAATGTAAAATTTTTGTTCCCTAATAACTATGATATTTATCTGCATGATACGCCTAATCGTAGTTTGTTTTCGGCTACCAATCGCAGCCTTAGCCATGGTTGCATCCGCATACAAGACCCAACCAAAATGGCTTTGTATTTATTAAGAGACGATACTACCTGGACAGCGCAAAAAGTAGATAGCTGTATGCATCTTACTACAGAAAAATGGGTAACTTTAAAAAAGCCGGTTCGTGTATTCATTGGATATTTTACTACCTGGGTTGATAGAAATGGCAAGCTTAATTTCCGACATGATATTTATAAGCACGATCAGGAAATGGAGGATAAATTGTTTGCGAAGAAGGACGAAGTAATGTAAGATTCAAGAATCAAGAGACAAGTTCCAAGAACCAAGATATAAGAACAAAATGCTGAACGATATTGGTTTCGGCATTTTTGTTTTTATATCTTTGGAATACAAATTAAGTATTTATGCCGGTTCATTTGGTAACAAATAATTTAGGAGAAGCGGTTGCTGTACAGATTCCAATTGAAGAATGGAGAAAGATAAAAAACAAGTATCCTGATATTGACACAGAAGACGATCTACCGCTTTGGCAAAAGCAATTGTTGGATGAACGGCTTGCAGCAATTGAAGAAAATGAGGAAAGACTGAAGCCAATTGAAGAGCTTTTTGCGGAATTAGATAAAACGGACGATGACTTATAAGGTGGTTTATTTTGATGAAGTGAGGCAAGATATTAAAGAAGCCAAACGATGGTATCGTAAACAATCTTCAAGTCTTGAAAAGCGGTTCGCTAATGACATAAAAAATATCCTCCAACACATTTCTGTTTATCCCTATTCCTGTGCCATTCGTTACAAGAAAATAAGAATTGCACATCCCTATATTTTTCCCGTATGCGGTTCATTATTATATAGATGAAATGAACGCAACGATTGTTATCACAGCCATTGTTCACAACAGCAGAAACCCGCCTTTCAGCCAACAACGATTATAGAAACCTGCATTTGCTTTTTGAATTTAAACCCTAAATAAAAATGGAGCAAAAACAAACTTGCTTAAAATCATTCTTTGTCAATTTGCTGTCATAAAAAGCACATTAACTCTCTTCCTTCTGCGCATTCTTTTCAAAGCGATGATAGAACTGAAAAAAGAAAACAATTGCTGCAAAGAAAAACAGGAAGTACATAGAAGCATATCCGGCAGTTGGCAGCAAGATGTATTGCACACAGAAAACACCCAACAGCGCAATTGCAAATTCTTTGGTGCTGAAATCGGCAAGAAAAAGAAGACTGTTCATCAACAACAATAAACTGTAAGCGCATAACGAAAAGCTAAGCGCATCGCTGTAATGAAGATGAATGGGAGTGAGCCAAAAAGCGGTTATAAACTCAGGTATCAGAAGAATGAAATACACGAACGCATAGTGCAGAAACTTATGTACAGGTGATAGAGGCAAACTGCGATAAAACGATAAGTAAGTTTCTTCCCACTGCCTGATGAGATACACCAAAACACCATTAACATAAATGCCGAAGTTGAAAAAAAGAAATGCCATCAGCGTATCGTAATCAGTAGTTGTATTGTACCGGGCAATGAGATACAGAACGCCGCAGGTATAGATTTTTACACCTATCCAAATGGCTTTGTTTTCGTTTACAACATACGAAATGAGAATAAAGGGATAAGACGATAGCCATCCCACTTTGCTGTTCATCCGTTGCCATAAAAAGGCTTCCTTTTTATATGGCTGGCTTAACACATAAACATGCTGTATAGCGGTGCCAATAACTAACCCCATCAGGTAAAAAACAACAAGCAGTACAGAAAAATAAAAGTGTTGATGACAGCCAACATAAACAATAAAAACGGAGTAAGAAAGTATTGGTAATAGCAATGCAATTTCAACAAAAACAAAAGCCAAAAACCGTTTAAGGGGGCTAACACAATTGATGATATAGAGAAAAGAAAACTGCGGACTGCGTATAACGTTGGAGACAAACGCAGCACATTTGCGTGCATATAAAAACCAGATAAGAAACACCAACACAAATACAACAGGACTGGTGAGCATAGAGGTAACCAGCGAATAATGATAGGCAAACATGCCTGCGCCATCCATAGTGCTAACAATGCAAAACATCATGGTGAAAACAAACACAATAGCGCCTGCATTCTCTTTGTAAAAAGGCTTTATAAAAACGGGCAAAAACAAACTGGCAACGGCTCTCATGCGGTTGTGATGGTTTGGTTTTGAATTAAAAATTCGGCATTAAAATGCAAGGCTTGTGTATTGACATCCTGATGTGAGCTGATTAAAAAACTGCTTCCCTTGTTTGTATGCGTTTCAGTAATCAAATGCGAAACTATAATCACTGATTCTGCATCGAGTGTTATGAAAGGCTCGTCTAAAAGAATGAACGATGGTTTGCCAATAAAAGAAAGAAGAAGCGATAATTTTTTGGTCATGCCGGCAGAATAAGTACCGATGGCTTCGTTAACATAATCGCGCATGTTAAAGAGTGCAATCAGTTCGTCAATCTCAGTTTGCGAAGCCTTGCGAATGTTGCGATACAGTGTTATCACATCTATACCGCGCATAAAAAAAGGAAACAGGGGCTCGGCTTCCGACCAACTGATTTGTTTTCTATAACGAAGCGGCTGATGCTTTAGGCTAATACCATTTACCACAATATTTCCTTCAAACGGCAGCAAGCCTGCTATCATTTTTAAGAGCGTGGTTTTGCCTGAGCCATTGGCTCCTTTCAACCAATGTATTCCATTATCCACTTGAAAAGAAGGAATTGAAAGCACGGTATTTGTACCATATTTTTTCATCACGTTGTTGATCTGCAACATGAGATAAAGATATTGCCGAAACCAAATGTTGCATAGAAGATTCGATAAGCGGTTGGGAGATAAAACAAATGAATAAAACACATCGCTGTTCTTTTCTTAATTGTCATCTATTCGTTTGTCTTACCGTTGCCTGCTTATCTTTACGTTTTATTAATAATAATGAACACGAACCATTCAGCCGGTGCACGTTTCCGCAAAGCAATAGAGGGAGAACAGCCTTTGCAAATTGTAGGAACCATCAATGCTAATCATGCACTGCTTGCCACTCAAGCGGGTTACAAAGCCATTTATTTATCGGGCGGTGGCGTGGCAGCCGGTTCGCTGGGCATCCCTGATTTGGGTATTACCACATTGGAAGATGTATTGATTGACATTAACCGCATTACCAATGTTACTTCTACACCATTGCTGGTGGATGTGGATACGGGTTTTGGTCCGTCGGCTTTTAATGTGGCACGAACAGTAAAATCGCTAATTAAAGCTGGCGCAGCTGCCCTGCATATCGAAGACCAGGCCGGCGCAAAACGTTGCGGTCATCGCCCCAACAAAGAAGTGGTTACGAAAGAAGAAATGGTTGACAGAATAAAAGCTGCTGTTGATGCACGAACCGATGAGGCATTCGTAATTGGTGCACGAACCGATGCTTTGGCAGTAGAAGATTTGGAGAAAACTTTAGAGCGGGCAAAAGCATATGCGGAAGCAGGTGCCGATTTTATTTTCGCAGAAGCCGTTACAGATTTGTCGTTATACAAACAATTTAAAGACGCTTGCAATGTGCCCATTCTTGCCAATATTACCGAGTTTGGAATGACACCATTGTGGACAGTTGATGAACTTCGGGAAGCAGGTGTAAGTTTGGTTTTGTATCCTTTGTCAGCATTTCGTGCAGCCAATAAAGCAGCATTGAATGTGTATGAACATATCAGAAAAGAAGGCACACAAAAGAGCGTAATAAACACCATGCAAACCCGTGCTGAATTGTATAACAGCATTGGTTATTACGAGTATGAACAAAAGCTGGATGCGCTGTATAAAAAACAATAATTCATTTTTTCATAATGATAATTTTTTACCGCAGAGAACGAGAGAAAAGGGAGGTTTCGCAGAGAGAAGTAAACTTTGCGTAAACTCCAAAAACTCCTTTCTCAGCGGTAAAAACATTTCTTCAAGAATTTGAACAAAAACAAACAACATGAGTAACGATATTTTGCCAACCGAGTTTAAACCCAAAAAATCAGTTGCTCTTTCCGGCGTAGCTGCGGGCAATACAGCCATTTGCACCGTGGGTAAAAGTGGTAACGATTTGCACTATCGCGGCTACGATATTTTAGACCTTGCCGAAGAAGCTTCGTTTGAAGAAGTGGCTTATCTTTTATTGTATGGCGAACTTCCCAATCAATCTACGCTGCAGGCGTATCAACAGAAATTAATTTCTTTAAGAAACTTAGATGCGATTGCAAAAAATATATTGGAACAAATACCCCAAACGGCGCACCCGATGGATGTGTTGCGCACTTACACTTCTGCGCTGGGAACCATCGAGCCGGAAGATGCAAAACATTCAGTAGCAGGCGCGCGAAACATTGCTGATAAACTCATTGCTTCATCAGGTTCTGCCCTTTTGTATTGGTATCATTTTTCAAACAACGGAAAAAGAATTGAGGTAAAAACAAACGATGCCACAACCGGTGCGCATTTTCTTCATTTACTGCATCAAAAAGAACCTTCTACATCGTGGACAAAAGCGATGGAAGTATCCCTGAATTTATATGCCGAACATGAGTTCAATGCTTCTACATTTACGGCAAGAGTGATTGCCGGAACCGGCTCTGATATTTACTCCTGCGTTACCGGCGCCATTGGTGCATTGCGCGGCCCGAAACATGGCGGTGCCAATGAAGTTGCATACGACATTCAAAGCCGTTATTTATCGCCCGATGAAGCAGAAGGGGACATTAAAAAAAGACTGCAAAACAAAGAAGTGATTATTGGTTTTGGACACCCGGTTTACACCATCAGCGACCCGCGCAACAAAGTGATAAAAGCCGTCGCTAAACGGTTATCAGAAGAAGCGGGCGACATGCAGTTGTACAACATTGCCGAGCGTTTGGAAACCGTAATGTGGAATGAAAAAAAGATGTTTCCAAACCTTGATTGGTTCTCGGCTGTATCCTATCATTTGATGGGCGTGCCTACTTTATTTTTTACGCCGCTGTTTGTAATTGCACGGCTTACAGGCTGGTGCGCGCATGTGATAGAGCAACGGATAGATGGTAAAATTATTCGCCCCAGCGCCAACTATACCGGACCTGAAAACAGGGCATTTGTAAAGATGGAAGAACGATGAAAAAATGCGGGTGAAATTTGTGCAAAACCAAACTCTGATGCACACATTTTTTGAAACACAACTTGTCCCAACTCGTCGGGATAGAAACATAGATTTCACATAGTTTTCTATATGCTTTTCTTATGTTTCTGTGTGTTTCAACTTTCTATTTTGAACATCAAAAAACTCGCTTGTTGCTATTGCTTGTTTACATGCGAGGCAATCTTTTGCGATATCTGCTCAAACGAAAACGGCTTGCTGATAAAGCCATCGGCACTAAAGTTTTTGTACTCGGTTTCTATGTCAGCATTGGCTGAAAACAAAACGATAGGCGCGCCAGCTGCATATTTGTTTTTAATGATACGGCATAAAGTTCTGCCATCGTTTCTTCGCAGGTTTACATCCATCAAAATCAGGTTGGGCTTTTCCGTTTCAAGAGCTTCCATCATGTCTTTTGATTTGGTGAATGTTTTTACTTTATAGCCTTCCTGCTGTAAATAAAATTGAAGCGATTGCAGTAAGTCTTCTTCATCGTCCACAATAAAAATGGTTTCCATTCGGTGTGATTCTTTTTTGCGCAATGTACAGCAGATGTCTTGCCAGAAAAAGAGGAGGGCAAGAATAAAAATAAATTTTTAGAATGATTGTGAAAGTTGTCTGAACGGGGATGAATCGGATGTTTGAGATGAATGGGATATGGATGAAGAGGGAAGTTTGGTTTTGCCCCTTTTTTCAATATTCAAGTATCAACATTCAATCCTTATCCCACATATCTTACTCATCCTATTCATCCCAGTTAGACAATTGCTCAATTATTGACAAAACGTTGAAGAGTGATTCTTTTTTCTCTTTACTTAAAAGAGAAAAAAGAACAAATTTGCAATTGCAACGATGTTCAATCGGAGCGTTGCAGCCCGGTACATAAAACTGTATTTTGTATTCTTTGGTTTTATTGAAAAAAGGGGCAAAACCAAATCTTCGTTCTTCATGAACCTTTGCGGTTACAACCTTGCTTTTACAAAGCCACCGGCACTTTTCCTTCCGCAATGCGGATGATGTCTGCCATGATGAAATTTTTATTTTGCCGGTACGGCTCCCAGCAAGGCAATGTAGGTTTCCAAAATGGATTTTGATTGAGATAAGAAGTATTATCGCCTTGCAGCAAACCAATAAACACTTCAGCCACAATGCGTGCGCCCACATCGCCAAGTTGAATGCCCATTTTCTGCACTTCAGCTTCTTTCAAAATATAAAACCACAACGGCGTGCTGTTTTCAAAATCAAGTTTATAATGTTTCAAATCTTTAAAAACTTCACCATCCATTGGTTCCAATCCCATCGCATAAGCAACGCGCTGGCCGGAAGGCAAGCTGAACGTTAAGCCACGCAATAAGTTGCGGGAAGCTAACGAGATAACACCCGTTGCAACCGAAGGAGGCAACTGAAATAATGGCGATGATAATTTGGTATCAATCAATTTATTTGACCGCACGCTTCCATCGCCAAGATTAAAGAATGTATGCCAGTCAATGAACCGGCGGGGAGCACGTTTGCTACCACGCAAATCATCCGGATCAGGAAGTGTTGGAGCCTGAGAAAAATTAAAAATGTCTGCAAAAAACGGCGTTGGAGTTGGCTGGTTGGTTATACCAGAATTAGCGCGATAAGAAGGTCGTATCTGGCTATGACCAAACCGGTAAGCGGCTACCGAAAACTCAACCGGAATGTAAGGCGCGTTGTGCCAGCCATAAAACTTGCGTCCGTTTTGCAGTACGTTGTCTATTACATTTTGCCCGCAAAGCAAGGGTAAAAATTCGTGAAGCAGCATCCATTGATAATGCCAGCGAACCATTTGCTGCGCTTCTGCAAATACAACGGATGGGGACTTGGAAGGATATTTTACTCTGATGGCATCAACCAGCACATTATGGAACCGTAAGAATATGACCTGCAGTTGAGAGATGATTAAATTTTCATCATCACGAGGATCGCCAATCAGTGCAGTATTTTGATCGTTGCGCGGCAAATCGAATTTGGAAATGCCTTCTTTTCCTACGCTTCCTAAATCGTACAGCAGCATTTTAATGCCTTGTCCATCCGACTGGTCGTAAAGATGCGGCGATGCGCCCGGCCCGCTGCCATACACATTGTCCAAACCAAGCGTTGGCGTGCGAAAGTTTTCAATAAATTCAGGGTCTGATTGACGCTCTAAACTGGAGGTTGGGTCAAACGTAATGTCATGATCAAGAAACTGTCCTAAGAAAGTCATTCCCGCACTTATTACGGGTGAGTTCGGGTTGTTCACTTGCAAGTCGGGATTGGTAATCAAATCTACCGGGCTTTGTGTTAAGTCGTCCTGGGCATCCATGATGCCGCCTTTTTTACCAATGTCTGTCAGTGCTTCTCTCACTTTTTGCGTGTCTTGCGCAAAGGGCGGAAGCGTAGGAAAAATTCTTTCGAATTTTCCTTTGTCGTAAAAGCGGGAAGTGTAGGGGATAATGTCCTGATAAAGAGCGCCATGTGGAGTCATGATATTTATTTTGGGGTAAAAGAATGCTATACAAATCAAGGGTACGTAGTATTAAACGGCAAACGACGAAAGCAGGAAACAAGGAGTAAGCGATTCGTTTTTGTTTTGGCGTTTTTTCGTTAGTACAACGAATGCCGAAGATACTGAACTACAATTCATGAGTTTTTTTATTTTTATACAAAAACAAACCATGAAAACAGTAAAACAATATACCTGCAAATGGATTGCAATACGCTTGTTTGCAGCCTTGTTCTTTTTTACTATTATCTCTTCCTGCAAAGCACAATCAACGCCGCAGCAAGCGTTGCTGGCCTTATCAAAAAGAAACCATACGCTGGCCATTGTTGATCCTGCCACACTCAAAGTAGTTGCCCGCATTCCTGTTGGTGAAGACCCACATGAAGTGAGCCCTTCTGCTGATGGCAAAACGGCTTATGTTTCTATTTATGGCGGTGGCAGTTTGCATACGTTAAACGTGATTGATTTGGTTGCACAAAAACCGGCAACTGATATTGATACACGACCTTTGTGGGGGCCGCATGGATTGGCTGTTGCAGATGGGAAAATATGGTTTACCGTTGAAGGCTCGAAGGCGATTGGGCGTTACGATCCATCAACCAGCCAACTCGATTGGAGCATGGGAACAGGACAAGACAGAACGCACATGATTTATGTAACGAATGGGGCAAAGAAGATTTATACTACCAATGTTGCTTCAGGAACGGTAAGCATTCTGCAGGATACTTTGTTGCCGTTTGGCAACGGTGCGCCACCCAAAAACGCTGCACCACGTGGCAACATGTCGCCTCCGCCGCAAGGTAATTTTCCGCTGCCTGGTGGAGGGCAACCACGTGCCAATTGGGTGCAAACCATCATTCCTGTTTCCAAAGGTTCGGAAGGGTTTGATGTATCACCTGACAGCAGCGAATTGTGGACGGCTTCGGCTGAAGACGGAACTCTTTTTATAATTGATGTAAAAGCAAAAAAAGTAACCGCCAAAATTGATGCAAAAGTAAACGGTGCCAATCGCTTGAAGTTTACGCCCGATGGCAAACTTGTTTTTATATCGAGTCTTGGGTCGGGCAATCTTAGTGTGTTTGATGCAAAGACGCATGAGTTGGTGAAACAAATCCCCATTGGTCATGGGGCGGCAGGTATTGTAATGCAGCCGGATGGCGCAAGGGCTTATGTGGCTTGCTCGCCTGATGATTATGTTGCGGTGATTGATTTGAAAACACTAACGGTTACGGATAAGATTGATGTGGGTGGCGAACCGGATGGTTTGGCTTGGGCAGTGCGTTAAGATTTAACCCTATTCATCGTTTCTTCTTTTAAAGAACAATCATTGATTTTGTTTGCCAATTTGGTTTATAAGTTCACTATCAATCAATATTCAATCTATTTTATACTTTACAATTACAATAAATTAGCATGGCAGAAGTTTTCTTTAAAGAAATTTTCGAGTACCCTATAACAGAATTTAAAAAGCATTTTGAAGATGAGATGAACGAAAGAATCATCTTTTCAGGAAAATTTGGAAGTGGTAAAACTTCTTTCCTTAAACAATTCTTCGAAGCAAATAATCAAAGGAAACTTTTTGAAAATAAAAGTTACCAAGTATATCACTTATTTCCAGTTAATTATTCGATTTCCTCAAACGAAGATATCATGCAATACATTAAGTATGATATAATTATGGAAATGTTGAAAGGGGGACAATCATTTAACGAAGCTACTCTACGCGTTTTAGATACTTTACCAACTTATATTAAAGAGAATGCTCTAAAGATCATATCAGCAATAGTGTATATGATTCCAAAAATTGGTAAAGACATAATAGAATCCTTTGAAAAGCTCGACAAATTGAAAGAAGAGTTTTTAAAATTTCTTGATGAAGCTAATAAATCTGAAGGTGATAAGTTGATTGAATATTTAGAAGGACAAGAAGAAAGTACAGGACGTATTTATGAAAATGATGTAATTACAAGAATCCTTAGTGAAAATATAGAGATCGGAAAAAACGAGAAGAACTCGGAGTCAGTGTTAATTGTCGATGATTTAGATAGATTGGATCCTGAACATGTATTTAGAATACTAAATGTTTTTGCAGCCCACTTTGACAATCAGGGGTACAATGACAAGGGAAGAAGAAACAAATTCAATTTTCATAAAATTATTATTGTTTGCGATTTAAAAAATATCAGAAATATATTTTCTCACAGATATGGCTTAGAGTCAGATTTTATAGGTTATATCGATAAATTTTTCAGTTCCGATATTTATCAATTTGACAATAGAATAGCTATAAAAAACATAGCAAATAAAATATTTGACTCGTTAATTTTCAAGGAAAAAAGAGGCTATACTTATGACCTCATTTGGGAGAAATATTTTGATAATGATTTTGTTTTAAGTCTCACTACCTTATTCATTCTCCAATCTTATATTAGTTTACGAAGTCTTATTAAGCTCTACAATAAGCCGATTGACTATCATAATAGAAGCATAAATTTTAATCACCTCTCCTTGCAAAATTCATATTCCTTACCAATAGCTTTGCAGCTTAGAACGATACAAGATCTGTTCGGAGATTATGAGCATTTGAAGGTTGCATTAATAAAATGTCTGAATCGAAAAGAAACAATAAAAAAATTTGGCAACTATTTTCCTGCATTATTATTTACATACATCAATTGTAAAGAAAATGCCTTTAAAGATACATCTCTAGTTGAATATGATAATACCCGTTTAATTTTAAGTCACTCTAGAGATTATAATAGTTTAAATAGTATT
The DNA here is from genome assembly GCA_965277535.1 of Ilyomonas sp. Taxonomy (GTDB): domain Bacteria; phylum Bacteroidota; class Bacteroidia; order Chitinophagales; family Chitinophagaceae; genus Ilyomonas. Next base: position 2,289,156 of record OZ255825.1, read on the forward strand.
CAAGTGCTTATTCCAGATTCAACTAATCCATATAACGTTAATGCAGCAAATCAAGAATTTATTGCTTCAGATGACTTGTGTTGGCAAATACTAATTGATACTGCTGAAAGGCTTCATAAGGTAGGATATCTATGATAAACAAAAACCTGTCAGCTTCCTAAGCCTGACAGGTTTCAACAAGATTAAATAGCCCAATTATTTCCGCATCACCATCGGATAATGGTCAATGGTTTCAAACACGTTGCGGGGGTCTTCTTTTAAAGTAGTGATAAACTTGGTTAACGAATCAGCATATTGCGCCTTTTGAAACATGCGGTCGTGCGCCAGTATCACTACAGCATTTTGTTCGTTGGTGGTGCCATCGTCAAACTTGCGGTTTACTTCCCGCACCATTTCAGTAGCGCTTTCTATAGGCGTGCTGCCGTTTTTAAAACCCCATTCTATATCCCATCCAATCACATCATAACCTAATGAATCTAATCTTCTGCAAACGGCTAATGTTGATTTTGGTCCTGTTATTTTTCCTTTGGCAACCCAGGCGCTATTGCCCGGCAAACGAATGATTTTTACCGGAACTTTTAAGTCGCGCTCATTTTTTAAAAAGTCCTGCACAGCACTATCGGGCAGCGCATAAAATTTTCTGTAATTGTTTTGAAAACCGTGCGTGAAACTATGATTTGCAATTAAAAATTCGGGATAGCCTTTGCGAAGCGAATCCAAAACGCGGTTTCTAAACGGGCCTACATCGTTAAAGCCGACTACAAAAAAAGTGGCTTTTATACCTTGCTGATGAAATATGTTTTTACAGATGCTGGTGCCGGGTGGTTGAGGACCATCATCCCAGGTTAAGTAAATGTATCGTTTGCTGCTGTCTAACTTCATTGGCGTTCCGGGGCCTGTTTGCACCACCACCTTTTTGGTAGAATCCGCATTATTATCTCCTTTGTTTTTGCCGCTTTTACAACTGCTTGTCATCACAAGCAAGCCTAACAAAACGCACATTCTGCGTAAAGAAAAAATACTTCTCATTTCAATAGTTTAAGCGACAAATATAACATCCTCATTAAGGAAACAAAATTATCTGAACAGCCTTAAGGAATTTATAATTCAATCCACACTTCTTTGCTTTTCTTCTGCCAACTCTACAATGAGAGAAGCTACCAGCGACGTCCATCCCGTTTGGTGCGAAGCGCCTAACCCTCTGCCGGTATCGCCATGAAAATACTCGTAGAAAAGAAGCAGGTTTTGATTTTCAGGACGGCTGTAAAACCAATTATAATCGCCATGCAGGCAACGTTTGTTTTCGTCATCTTTTGTGAACAAAGAAATGGTACGCTTTGCCAGTTGGCTGGATACCTGCAGCAAGTTCGTGTAATTGCCGGAACGCGATGGATATTCAATTTTTAGCGTATCACCATAAAATTCTCCATACTTGCGGATGGATTCAATAAGCAAATAATTAATCGGTATCCACACAGGGCCGCGCCAGTTGCTGTTGCCACCATAAAAGTCGGAAGTGCTGTCGCCCGCCTCGTATTGAATAGAATAATCAACATAATCAATGTTGATAGAGTAAGGGTTTTGCTCATGATATTTTGATAAAGCACGAATACCGCCGGGCGATAAAAATTCGTCTTCATCCAGCACGCGCTGCAGCAAAGCAATCAATCTTTCTTTCGGTATTAAAGAGATCAGAATTTTATTTTCACCGGCGCGTTCTTCGTTAGGCCAAAACTTTTGATTGAGCTTGCGATAGCGCTCAAACCAGGTGATGCGTTTGTTGAAATCGTCCAGCTTGCTGAGCACTTTTGTTTCGATTACCGATACCGCAAAAATTGCTGTTAATCCAACAATAGATTTAATGCGAAGCTGCTTTGGATTTTCATTGACAATCGCCAGTGTATCGTAGTAAAATTTATCTTCTTCGTTCCACATTCCCAACTCGTTCATCGCTTCAGCAATCAACACAAAGTGTTCAAAAAACTTAGTGGCGGTATCTTCAAACGAAGTATCGTGCACCGCAATTTCAATTGCCATGTCCATCATGTTCAAAGCATACATTCCCATCCAGCTTGTGCTGTCGGCCTGCTCCAGTTCCATACTTCCGCTCAACTGCATACTTCTGTTGAACACACCAATGTTATCCAACCCCAAAAACCCACCCTCAAAAATGTTGTTGCCGTTAGGGTCTTTGCGATTGATCCACCAGGTAAAATTGATGATGAGCTTTTGAAACGCACGTTTTAGAAAATTCAAATCGCCTTCGCCGGTCGCCTTTTTTTCAATGCGATACACTTCAAGCGCAGCCCATGCATGAACCGGCGGGTTTACATCGTTAAAGTTCCATTCATACGCCGGTAACTGACCATCGGGTTTCATGTACCATTCGCGCATCACTAATAACAATTGATGTTTGGCAAACGTAGGGTCAATCAACGCCATGGGTATGCAATGAAACGCCAGGTCCCAGGCGGCATACCAGGGATATTCCCATTTATCAGGCATCAAAACAATGTCCTGGTTTTTCAAATGCAGCCAATCGTTATTGCGCCCGCTTTTCCTGCTATTGGTTAACGGCGAAATGCCATCGCTGGTTGAAATCCATCGTTCAATATCGTAATGATAATACTGCTTGCTCCATAGCATTCCTGCCAATGCCTGCCGTGTAATCAACCGTTTTTCATCGGATAAATTGTTAGGCAAAACGGCTGTATAAAAATCGTCGGCTTCTTCTTTTCGCTGCGCAAAAATTTGTTCAAACCGCTGCCCGAAAGGCTGGCTTTGCATTTCGCTGCACAAACGCAAGTACACTACTTTCGAGCCTTTGGGAGGCACGTTCATTTTATACACCGGCGAAAACTTAGTGCCCCCCTTTGTTTTGCGCAATTGCTCCCTACTTTTCCCATCAACTACCGCATCGTTAATGGCATCTTTTGTATAAATGCCGGTGTTGTTTTGCCTGCCAAAAAGCTTTTGCATGTTGGTTTCGTTTTCGGTAAAAAAACGGTCAGCAGGCTTTTGAAAATACAGATAATAATCGCCGATTCTTTCGTGTGTTGCTTTCACACAACCATCATCTATTTGCTTGATGATGGGTCGCTGTTCCAAACCGCCATAACTCCAGCGATTGTAAAACCAAAGTGTTGGTAACACAGTAATGTCAGCCTTTATATCAGCGCGGTTAACGACTTCAATTTTAATAGCAATGTCTGTTTTGGTAAACTTGGCATACGTGATATAAACATCAAAATATTTGTTGTCATCAAACAGGCCGGTATCAAGCAGTTCATACTCAGTTTCCAAACGGGTGCGGCGGCGGTTGGTGTAAAGCAAATTATCATAAGGGAACGCTTCCTGCGGATATTTGTACAGCATCTGCATGTAATAATGAGATGGCAAATTATCCAGATAGTAATACAGCTCTTTTACATCTTCGCCGTGGTTGCCCTCATAATTGCCGAGGCCATACAAACGCTCTTTTATAATTTCATCTTTACCGTTCCATAACCCAATGGAAAAACAAAGGTTTTGAAAGTAATCGGATATACCACCCAGGCCATCTTCGCCCCAGCGATAAGCGCGGCTATGTGAATGATGAAACGGAAAATAATTCCAGGCATCCCCGTTATCGCTATAATCTTCACGCACCGTTCCCCATTGCCTTTCGGATAGATAAGGACCCCATTGTTCCAACGGAACTTTATTACCTCTATTCACATTCAAACGTTGCTGCTCGGCTGTCATCATAAAATTGCAAATGTAGGCGTGTTGATGTTGAAATGATGATTATAAATGGCTTAGTTTATTGAGTAAAACAAAAGTTTGTTTTTGCCCATTTTTATAAGGTAAGCAAAAATGGAGTGTTGAATTACAAGTATCTGTTTGAATAAAGAAGCTGTGTAGAGGCAACATGTTTGTAGAATAAATATGCGCAAAAACAAACCTGCTGCGTAGGAGTCGCGTGTTTGTAGCTGAGTACACAATCAACCAATAGGCTCCATCGGAGCCGAATGAATTTCTTTCTACAAACACGATAATCGTATGGGTTCTATGCTCAAAACAAAAATATGTTCCAACCACTGAAGTGTGGAATTGTTATCTCTTATTACCTTTTTGAGAAGAAGTACTTTTTTATTGGCACGCTTTCTGAATTTTGTGATGTTGTTATTATATTTTCTAACTTAAAATATACAACTATGTTACGCTGGACTATCACCTTTTTAATTATAGCTATTATTGCAGCTATATTAGGTTTTGGAGGCATTGCAGCCGGTGCTGCCGGTATTGCCAAAGTATTGTTTTTTATCTTTATCGTATTATTTTTATTGTCTTTAATAAGAGGCAGGTCAACATTATAACGAGTGCCGCAAACAAATAAAAAAGCTGTGTTCTGTTTTGATTGAACACAGCTTTTTTATTTGTCTGAACTGTGATAGGTGAGATGAATGAGATAAGGATTGAATACTGAATTAAGTAAGATGATTATTATTGTAAAAACAAACTTCTTACATCATCAATATCTCACAAATCCCATTCATCGCAATTGTCCCGGTTCAGACAACTACAAATACATATCGCCTTTACTGCGCTTCACTTCGGCAACATATTCTTTAATGGCCTGCTCTTTTTCCTTTTTACAAATAAGTAAAACATCGGGCGTATCTACCACGATAAAATCCTCTAAGCCTTGCAGCACAACCAGCTTTTCGTGTGGCACCGATACCATACATTGTACGGCATCAATTACAATTACGTTGTTGGCAGAAACAGCATTGCCTAAATAATCTTTTTCAAGATTGTCATACGCGCTGTTCCAGGTTCCTAAATCGCTCCAGCCAAAAGAAGATGGAATTACATATACATTATCGGCATGTTCCATTATCGCATAGTCAATAGAAATGTTAGTACAAAGTGAGTAAATGCGATCAACGGCTTCCTTTTCATTGGCTGTATTAAAGTTATCGCTTTCCACTGCAAACACTTCATACATTTCGGGTTGATACTTTTCAAAAGCATTCAACACATCTTCCACACGCCAAATGAAAATGCCTGCGTTCCATAAAAAGTCACCGCTTTCAAAAAAGGTTTTGGCAAGCTCGGCATCGGGCTTTTCGGTAAACGTTTTTACTTTATAAACATTGGGTGCCGCAGCTCTTGTTTCGTGCTGAATGTAGCCGTAACCGGTGTTGGGATACGTTGGCTTGATGCCCAGTGTTACAAAGGATTTTTTTTCATCGGCAAATTGTAAAGCTTCTGTTGAAATGTTGATGAACTCTTCGAGATCCAGTATCATGTGGTCGCTAGGCGCGATGATAAGCGTGGCATCCGGATTTTTTTGTTTGATTTTAAAGGAAATATAAGCCACGCAGGGAGCTGTGTTTTTGCGGCTTGGTTCCGACACTACATTTTGCACCGGCAATCCGGGCAATTGTTCTTCTACAATGTGCGCATATTCTCCCGAAGTAACTACAAAAATGTTTTCAACCGGGATGAATTGTTTGTACCGCTCAAACGTCCACTGGATAAGGGTTTTGCCTGTGTTTAAAATGTCTAAAAACTGTTTGGGATAGGCTACCCGGCTTTGCGGCCAAAACCGGCTGCCAATGCCTCCCGCCATGATGGCTACGTAATGATTTTTATTCATGCTTTTGTTTTGTGATAATTGGAAGTTGGTTTTACAAAATGCCTTCGCGCAATAAATCGTGCAAATGTAAAACGCCTAAGTATAAATTGGTTTCATCAATAACGATCAATTGCATAATATCGTATGCCTTCATTGTATCGAAAGCTTCGGTGGCAAGTGTTTGCGGCGATACCGTTTTTGGTTTTGCCGAATAAATGTCTTTCGCTGTTACGTTGCTTATATTATCCGTTCTTTCCAACATGCGGCGAATGTCGCCATCGGTAATGATGCCAATGAGTTTGTTTTCACCATTAATTACTGCGGTGCAGCCCAGCCGCTTGCCCGATATTTCGCTGATGACCTTTTTTACCGGCGTTTCCAAAAGCACCTGGGGCTTTTCGTTTATTTTATACAAATCTTCAATGCGCAAATACAAGCGTTTGCCAATATTGCCACCCGGATGAAACCTGGCAAAGTCTTCTTCATTAAAATGATTCAGCTTCATTAAACAAACTGCCAGCGCATCGCCCAATACCATTTGTGCTGTGGTGCTGTTGGTAGGCGCCAAATTGTTAGGGCAAGATTCTTCGGTAACGGAAGCATCAATAATGAAATCGGCACAAGTTGATAAGTAAGATTGCAGGTTGCCGGTAATGGCAATGATGGTTTGTGCAAGTTGTTTTAGTAGAGGAAGCAACGTTTTTATTTCACTGCTATTTCCGCTGTTGCTTACTACAACAATAACATCCTCTTTTTTTATCATGCCCAAATCGCCATGGATGGCATCGGCAGCGTGCATAAAAAGGGCAGGCGTACCGGTAGAATTGAACGTGGCAACCATTTTCTGGGCAATAATTGCGCTTTTGCCAACGCCGGTTACTACCACGCGGCCAACACACTGGTAAATGACTTCTACCGCTTTTTCAAAATCAACGGTAAGATTGTTTTCCAATTGCGAAACAGAGGCGGCCTCGGAACGAATGGTTTGCCGTGCAATGTGAAGAATGTCTTCCTTCATGTGGAGGCAAAGGTAACAGGCTTGCTGAATATGAGTGAAACAGGAATGCAAGGGGCGAAAGTTCTTTATAAAATCAAAACTGGTGTTAGCAATATCAGACAACAATAAAATTTCTCTTCTTTCAATCCCTTTCTTCATTATTAAACAAACTACCTTAATAAAATAGCAAGTTTGTAAAATAATGCGGCTTTTGTTTTTGCCCCTTTTTTGGTAACTGCTGTACAATGTCATTCATAAAACTCATTCGTTCTTCTCTTCAAAAGAAACAGGAGATAATTTTTTGCAGTTGTAATAAAAATCAATTTGTAACTTTAAAAGCAAATACCGGCTGAGGAAAACTTTAACAAACGCCCTTTGGTTATAACCTTTATTTGGTGTTAATTTCGTTTCCCTTCGCCTTTATCGAAGTTTATTTTTTACTAAAGATTTTATAGATTTAAAAAGCTGCTGCAGAAGGCAGACAGTAACAAACAATTATGGCAACAATTTCAAGAAAAACATCTGCTAAAACTACCAGAAAAACAAAAAGCGTAAATGACGAAATTGTACGGAAACCAATAGCAGATACCTTCACCCATGGTCACGAGATTCATAAGCATTTACAGATAAATTTTGGTTTTGAAAATTTTAAAGGCTTGCAGGAAGAAGCCATTAACAGCTTGCTGAACGGGCATGATACCTTTGTAATTATGCCAACCGGCGGTGGCAAAAGTTTGTGTTATCAATTGCCGGCTTTGATATTGGAAGGCTGCGCCATTATTGTAAGTCCACTCATTGCATTAATGAAAAACCAGGTTGACCTGGTAAGAGGGTATAGCGAAAAAGATACGGTGGCTCACTTTTTAAACTCGTCTTTAAACAAAGGCCAGATTACGCAGGTAAAAAGCGATTTGACAGACGGAAAAACAAAGCTGCTGTATGTAGCTCCCGAAACCTTAACCAAGCAGGAAAACCTTGACTTTTTTAAAGATTTAAATGTTTCCTTTTTTGCGGTTGATGAAGCGCATTGTATTTCGGAATGGGGACATGATTTTCGTCCCGAATACCGCCGTCTGCGTGAGATGATGGACATCATCAATCCAGATATTCCTGTGGTAGCATTAACCGCAACCGCAACGCCAAAAGTGCAAAGTGATATTGTAAAAAACCTCGGCTTGCGCAGCCCGAATATCTTTATTTCTTCTTTCAATCGCCCCAATCTTTATTACGAAATTGTTCCCAAGGTTAAGAAAGATCAAACCATAAAAAGCATTGTCCGCTTTATCACAGGGATGAAAAATAAAAGCGGAATTATTTATACATTAAACAGAAAAACCACCGAAGAACTGGCCGAAGTGCTGATGGCGAATGGCATTAAAGCGGTTGCTTATCATGCCGGTTTAGATGCGAAGCTTCGTGCAGACAGGCAGGATTTGTTTTTAAACGAAGATGTGCAGGTAATTGTTGCCACCATTGCCTTTGGAATGGGCATTGACAAGCCCGACATTCGCTTTGTGATTCATTTTAACGTACCCAAATCCATCGAAAATTATTACCAGGAAACAGGCCGTGCCGGCCGTGATGGACTGGAAGGAAAATGTTTATTGTACTATTCGCATAAAGATGTTTCTAAATTGGAACATTTGATGCGCGACAAGCCGTTGAGCGAACGCGAAGTTGGCGCGCAGTTGATTAATGAAACCTTGGCATTTGCCGAAACATCGGTTTGCCGTCGCAAAGTGCTGATGCATTATTTTGGCGAAGACTGGGGTGATGAAAACTGTGGCAACTGCGATAACTGTTTGCATCCAAAAGAAAAAATAGAAGCTAAAGATGACGCCTGCAAAGTGCTGAGAGTAGTGAAGGCTTTGGAAGAACGTTTTCCGGCAGATTATGCAGTGAATATTTTAACCGGCAGGCTAACGCCGCAGGTTGGCATGTATCGCCACGAAAAATCAGATGTATTTGGTATTGGCAAAGACAAAGATGAACACTTCTGGAATAGCTTAATCCGGCAAATGCTGCTGTTCAATTTGCTTCGCAAAGACATTGAAGAATATGGCTTGCTGAAGTTTACGGAAGAAGGAAAGAGCTTTTTGAAAAAATCGCATTCTTTTAAAATTGTATTGAACAATTTATTTGAAGATGCGAACTACGACGATGAAGAATCGGAAGGCGCCGGTGCAACGGGCGTTGCTGCAGATGAAAAGTTGCTTGACATGCTGAAAGATCTGCGCCAGAAAGAAGCAAAGAAAAAAGGCTTGCCGCCGTTTGTTTTGTATCTTGAAAATTCGTTGATTGACATGGCTACCATGTATCCAACTTCTATGGCGGAGTTGGAAAAATGCCAGGGCATCAGTAAAGGAAAAGCATTGAAATTTGGCAGACCTTTTATTGATTTGATAGCCCAATATGTGGAAGAAAACGACATAGAAAAGCCGGATGATTTTGTAATGAAAAGTGTGGCTAACAAAAGCAGCAATAAAATTTACATCATTCAAAACATTGATAAAAAAATACCGCTCGAAACCATTGCCCGCAATAAGGATTTGCGGTTGGATTCCTTGCTGGAAGAAATGGAAACCATCGTTGCCAGCGGCACAAAATTGAATTTGAATTATGCCATTGAAAGTATGCTGGATGAAGATGACCAGGATGAAATTATTGATTACTTCCGTGGTTGCCAAACTTCATCTTTGGAAGTGGCAAAAGAAGAACTGGCAGATGGCAATTACAACTGGGAACAATTGAAAATTATGCGAATCAAATTCATTTGCGAATACGGAAATTAAGCTGTTCATTCATTATAAAAATCCCGTTGCTATTACAACCAGCAACGGGATTTTTTGTGCAAAAACAAACTTGTTGCATCATAGAATAAAACCAATTTCTATGGCAGAGATAATGGCAACCAACCAAGCAACGAAACACGGAAAGCCAGTGCAGAAGCGGCTTTCAACGCGCATTGATTTTACACCGATGGTTGACCTGGGTTTTCTTTTGATTACTTTTTTTATTTTCACCACTACTTTATCTACACCTTCGGTAATGAAGCTGAACTTACCGCCGGACGGACCGCCTTCTTTAGCGAGTGAAGACAAAATACTGAACCTTGTTTTATACAAAAACAATACAATCGGCTATTATTTGGGTTCAAACCTTAGCGCAATGCAACTTACCAACTATTCGCCCCAAGGAGTCAGGAAAGAGATACAAATGGTGCAAAAACAAATTGCGCAACGATTTGGGGATACATCACAACTATATGTGGTAATAAAACCAACGTCTTACTCAACTTATAAAAATGTGGTGGATGTTTTGGATGAAATGCTAATCAACAGCGTAATGCGTTATATACTTACTGAAGCCACTGCTTATGAAGCTGATAAGATAGAAAAGGGTTAGTTATTGTTTTTGGGTAAAAACAAACCAGATCAGGAGATTGTCAGCCTATTACCATAATTCCATTTTCTCTTTCCAATGGCATATCATTTGACATAAAAACAATTCACCGATTTAAATTGTATTGAAATGCCTGTGCAAATTTCTTCCTTAAAAAATGTATTCAATTATTTTGAAGTAGTTACCAGTTGTTGGGGCGATAATATGGTAGTAAAGGTATTGGATGCGCATGGCAGAATAGCAAAAACAATCAGGCAATCTTTAGAAGAAAAAGTTGATAAAGTTCTTCTGGACATGGACGATTTGCGCAGAGGCAAATACACCATCAATATTTTTACTGATGATACTTTTGTAAAAGCAGTTCAATACACTAAAATGTAGAGGCATAAATTACATTGTATAACCCGCTTATTGTGAGCGGGTTTTTTATTGCAGTGAACCTTTACTTTTACACATATTTTAAACCTGATTACCTTTGCTTACTAAACGCCACATTCCATTTTTAAAAGCGGTATTAATGTATAGCATTACCGCTTTCGGTGGTCCGCAGGGACATTTGGGGATGATGCTAAAAACATTTGTTCACCAGCGCAGAGATGTTACCGAAGAAGAGCTAACAGAATATGTTGGTTTTTGCCAGATGCTACCTGGTGCGTCCTCTACCCAAACGCTTACTTTAATTGGTTATAAACGTGGCGGCTTGCCGCTGGCAATTGTTACACTTTGCATTTGGATTTTGCCGGCCTGTTTTTTAATGAGCTTACTATCGTTTGTGCTCAGGTTTGTAAATATTCAAAATTTCGACACCAATATTTTCAGTTTTATACAACCGATGGCAATTGGCTTTATTGCTTTTTCGGCATTTAAACTATTTCGTGTGTCAGTACGCAATACCATTACCCGGTTTATTATGGTGTTGGTAACTCTTCTTACCTTTTTCCTTTTTAAATCTCCCTGGATATTTCCAACTATGTTGTTCCTTTCGGGTGTTGCAACCAACTTTAGCAGCAAACGGTACCCGGATAAAAAAGAACAGCGAAAACAAATCAATTGGGGTAACATCATCATTTTCTTTTCCATTTTTCTTCTTGCCGCAGGCTTGAGCGAAACTGCACGAAATCAAAACTGGAAGAATCGCGGACCTTACAATTTGTTTGAGAACTTTTACCGGTTTGGCAGCCTTGTTTTCGGTGGTGGCGATGTGCTGATGCCTATGATGTATGAGCAATATGTGGTTCGCCCGCAGACGCCTCTTGTAAAAAAGAAAAATCCAAACGCCTTACACATGACAAAGGCCGAGTTTTTAACAGGCTCAGGAATAGTCAGGGCAATTCCAGGACCGGTTTTTTCAATTAGCTCGTATGTTGGTGGCATGGTATTGGGCAACAAAGGTGCTGTAAATCAATTAGTTGGATGCATTATTGGTACGTTTGCTATTTTCTTGCCGAGTGCTCTTTTGGTTCTTTTCTTTTTTCCTGTTTGGAATAATTTGAAACATTATATCATTATTCACCGGTCGTTGGAAGGTATTAATGCAGCCGTGGTTGGTATCATTACGGGTTCGTGTATTTATTTAATTAAAGACGTTTTTACAAACGTAACCTTTCCTATTACAACTTTGTCCGTTACCATAGATATTCTTGTAATTGGAGGCACCTTCTGTCTTCTCTCGTTTACCAAAATCCGCGCACCTTATATTGTTCTCATTTGCCTTTTATTAGGTGCTATTTTTTAATCATTGATAGTACCGGTTCTCTGTTATCTCTTTAAATACTGCTTCTGGCAAAAGGTATCGTACACTCTTTTTTTCTTTGATTTGTATGCGGATAAAAGTAGAAGAGATTTGAAGCAATGGGGCGTCAACAACCTGATAACTAGCATTATAATACTCAGTAATAGGAAAGTTGGGACGTGAGTAAATGACAAAAGGATAATTCTGTATCAACAATTCGCTGTTCTTCCAGTTTTTTATATTTCGAAAACTATCTGAGCCCAATATAATAGAAAACTGGTGTTGCGGGTATTTTTCTTCCAGGTAAAGTAAGGTATCAATGGTATAAGAAGGTGTTGGCAGGTTAAACTCAATGTCTGAAGCTTCCAAGTTGGTATTATCTTCAATCGCCAGTTTAACCAAATGCAGCCGATGGTATGCATTTAATAGGGAAGATTTGTTTTTAAATGGATTTTGAGGTGAAACAACAAACCATAATTTTTGAACATCAGTGTTCTGCTGAACAAATTCTGCAATTATCAGATGGCCAATATGTATCGGATTGAAAGATCCGAAGTACAGCCCGATTTTCATATTTCTGTTATTTCTTCCACCAAAATATGATCGGCTTCTTCTTTCCGTAAACTTAATATATAACCTGAAACCGCCACCGAAATTGGATCACCCATTGGAGCAATTTTATCAATGTAAATTACTTCGCCGGGAACGCAGCCCATTTCCATCAGTTTTATAAACAAATCGTTATTTGCAAATTCTTTAATTGTTACATTTTTTCCTCTCGGCACATCGGTTAATTTCTTTACCATTCGACAAAGTTAAGATTACGCTTATTTTGCACCTTCACAATACAGTAAAATATCCTTTCTCTAACTCTTTGATATTTTTGCGAGATGTTCTCCATTCGATTTTACAACGCTGATAAAAAATTGACGATTACCCAAAAGAAGCTGTTAACGTCTTTTATTCCTTCAATTTTTTCTAACGAAAACAAATCTTTAAATTCTCTTGCAATCATATCTTGTTCAGATGATTATCTTTTAGATTTAAACAAACAGTTTTTAAATCACGATTATTACACTGATATACTCACTTTTGATTTAAGTAAAAAAGAAGATATTGTAGGAGAAATTTATATCAGCTTGGATAGAATAAAAGAAAACAGTCTTAGTCATGAGGTTTCTTTTCAAGAGGAATTTTTCAGAATCCTCTTCCATGGTGTTTTACATCTTTGCGGATATGAAGATAAAACTCCGACCAAGAAATTACAAATGACAAGTAAAGAGAATTTTTATTTAGATAAATTTTCCACGTTTCACGTGAAACAAATTTAAAGTTATGTTTTCAGAATATGATGTGATTGTAGCAGGAGCTGGCCATGCGGGTTGCGAAGCAGCATCGGCTGCTGCAAATATGGGTAGCAAAGTTCTTTTGGTAACAATGAACATGCAAACCATCGCGCAAATGAGTTGCAACCCCGCAATGGGTGGAATCGCTAAAGGCCAAATAGTAAGAGAGATTGATGCCATGGGAGGAATGAGCGGAGTTGTTACCGATAAAAGTTCATTGCAATTCAGAATGTTGAATAAAAGCAAAGGTCCAGCCATGTGGAGCCCTCGTGCACAATGCGACAGAATGCTGTTTGCGCAAACTTGGAGACAAGTTTTAGAGCAAAACCAAAACATAGATTTTTACCAGGATACTGTTCAGTCAATACTCGTAAAGAATAACCGGGTTTGCGGCGTTGTAACAGGTTTGGGAAATGAAATCTGCTGCAAAACTGTGGTACTAACAAGTGGGACGTTTTTAAACGGTGTTATTCATATAGGAGAGAAGCGGTTTGGCGGTGGAAGAGTTGCAGAAAAAGCAGCGACCGGCCTTACCGAACAATTGGTAAGTATGGGTTTTGCCAGCAACCGGCTAAAAACGGGCACGCCACCGCGCGTTGATGGCAGAAGCCTGGATTATTCAAAAATGGAGGAACAAAAAGGAGATGAAGAAATTATAGGTTTTTCTTTTCTCCCAATTAAAAAACTAAATAAAGAAAATCAATTAAGCTGCCATATTACATATACAAACCAAACCGTTCACGACATTTTAAAAACCGGTTTCGACAGAAGTCCAATGTACACAGGTAGGATAGAAGGCACAGGTCCTCGCTACTGCCCCAGCATTGAAGATAAAATCAACCGGTTTGCAGAAAGAGACCGTCATCAGATATTTGTTGAACCGGAAGGTTTTCATACAGTAGAAATTTATGTAAATGGTTTTTCTACCTCTTTGCCTGAAGATGTACAACACAAAGCATTGCAACAAATACCAGGTTTTGAAAAAGCCAAAATGTTTCGCCCGGGTTATGCTATCGAATATGATTTTTTCCCGCCAACTCAATTAAAGGCAACCTTAGAAACTAAAGCGATTGAAAATTTATTTTTTGCTGGGCAAATTAATGGTACAACTGGTTATGAGGAAGCTGCGTGTCAAGGCCTGGTGGCAGGCATTAACGCGCACCTGAAAGTAGCAGAAGAAGAACCGTTTATTTTAGGCAGAAGCGAAGCTTATATTGGTGTGCTGATAGACGATTTAGTTAATAAAGGAACGGACGAACCTTACCGTATGTTTACCAGCCGCGCAGAATATCGAACATTGTTAAGACAAGACAATGCTGATTTGCGATTAACTAAGAAAAGCTTTGACATTGGTTTAGCCAATGATGAGCGAATGAGATTGGTAGAGAAAAAAGAAGCCGAAATAAAAGAAATTAAATTTGTTCTTAATAAAGAATCCGCTGATCCAGAAACAGTTAATCACTTTTTACGAAGCGTTGGCTCTGCAAGCATTTTAGAAAAGCAAAAAATGGCAAGGATTCTTTTACGGCCAGATGTTTCGCTGGAAGGTTTAGTTAAAAGTAATGAAACCTTACAAACTTTGTTTTCAAATTATAATAAAGAAGTACTTGAACAAAGCGAAATACAAATTAAATACGAACGCTATATTGAAAAGGAAGAACAATTGGTAACTAAACTTTCTGGAATGGAAAGCTTCGCCATTCCAGAAGTATTCAATTATGATACTGTTTCAGCATTGAGCAATGAGGCATTACAAAAATTAAAGAAAATCAAACCCCGAACTATCGGACAAGCCAGCCGGATTAGTGGTGTTAATCCAAGCGATATCCAAATTTTGATGGTTTATATGGGCAGATAAACAGTACTGTTTTCAAAGCCAAATCGAGGTTAAAAACCAGAGTTTGTTTTTGCCCGATTTTTCTTCATTGTAATATTGGGAGTAAAAATCTTCGTAACGATTGAAATTTTTCTGGTTAACATTTTTCTTTATTACAGTTGTAACTGTTTGTGCACAGGCACAGGTAATACCGCTATCGGGTACCGTTTACGATTTTAGTAACCGTTTGCCTATTGAAGCAGTTTCTGTTCAATGCACATGCGGCTTTGGAACCATTACCGATTCAACAGGTCATTATTCTCTATTGGTAACACAGCGGGATTCTCTATTCTTTTCTTACTTAGGAAAAAACACTATCAAATATCCGGTTGATACCATAAAAAATACCGAAGCGTTCGATTTAGGTTTGCACATTGATGTAAAATGGCTGCCCGAAGTAAAAGTGCAAACGCACAATTATTACATTGATTCAATTCAAAACCGGCGCGACTATGCAAAAATCTTCGATTACCGGAAGCCTCACCTGGCATTAAGCAAAAATTCGCCTTCTACATATGTGCCGGGAGCTGTAACAGTAGGTTTGGATTTGGATGAATTAATCAATATGTTTCGCTTTCGCAAAAACCGCCAGATGTTATCTTTCCAGAACCGTTTAGTACAACAGGAACAGGATAAATACATTGATCACAGGTATAGCGTAAGATTGGTAAAACAACTCACCAAGCTGGAATCGCCCGAATTGGAAAGATTTATGACTGAATACCGTCCCGAATACGATATTCTGCAGCAGATGAACGATTTGGAAGTAGGCTATTATATCGAGTTAAGCTATAAGGATTATCAGATCAAAAAGAATACCCGCAACGGCAGCGGCAGAAGTATACTCGGAACGAATTAGAAAGCTGAAATTTAACCGATTAAACCTGCCCTTCTGCTAATATCCAGCATCTTTTGAATAGGTTGTAGGGCAGCCATGCGAAGATGCTCAGGCATCGTTAATTCGGGCGTTTCATATTCTATACACAAATACACTTTCTCGAGCGAGTTGAGTTTCATGTGCGGACAATCGTTACATGCACAACTATTATCAGGCGGTGCCGGAATAAACGTTTTCCGTGGCGCATCTTTTTGCATTTGGTGTAGAATACCTGTTTCGGTAGCTACAATGTATTCCTGTCCTTCGTCCTGCACCGCATAACGAAGAATTTGTGTGGTGCTACCAATGTAATCAGCCACACGCAATACGGCTTCTTCACATTCAGGATGTGCCAGCACTTTGGCAGCCGGATGACGAAGTTTCAATTTGGTTATTTTTTCAAGGCTGAAAATTTCATGCACCATGCAGGCTCCATTCCACAACAGCATGTTCCTGCCTGTCTTTTTATTCAGGTAAGCGCCCAGGTTTTTATCGGGTGCAAAAATGATGGGTTGCTCTTTTGGTACGCTTTCAATTATTTTCATTGCATTGCTGCTGGTGCAGATAATATCACTCAGGGCTTTTATTTCGGCTGAACAATTAATGTAGGAAATAACGATATGGTCCGGATGCTTATCCTTAAACGCTTTAAAAAGAGGCGCGGGCGCACTATCCGCTAAAGAACAGCCGGCGTTCAAATCGGGCAGCAACACTTTGCGGCTTGGATTGAGAATTTTGGCAGTTTCAGCCATGAAATGCACGCCGGCGAACACAATGATGTCTGCGTTTGTTTTTGCCGCATATTGCGCCAATCCGAGGCTATCACCGATATAATCCGCTACGTCCTGTATGTCGGCGTCCTGGTAGTAGTGCGCAAGCAAAACAGCATTCTTTTCCCGCTTGAGCCGTTCTATCTCTTTAAACAAATCTAAAGTTGGATCAATATCAATATCTAAAAAGCCGCGCTTCGGAACTTTTTGTATGGCTTCTTCTATGTTCATAACTGTTGTAGTATTTATTTATAATACTTATTTATATAAAAAACCTATTACTATTAGGAGTGTGTATATCGTGATAACTTACTTATACACACCCTACAAAGTTATTAAAAGAAGCCCTTTTCCACATCTCCATTCACAAAGCTTAACAAGTGCTAATCAATAAATATAGGCATTTCAAAACGTTACCAACAATGTAAAAAAGTAGTGCCAGAGATATTCACAACTAACCAATTCACAACCGGTACACAGTTCGTTCAGGGCGGATAAATGGTTGATATTTCTGATATTTTTTGAGAGAGTAAGAATCGCTCGCTTTTTGTTCTATGTTTTTGCACAATTTCTTTTTAAAAAAGCGGTGTTATCCCCTTCATTTTTGTTTATTCACATAAATATGTGAACTGAACATTTGCATTGTTGCGCAAGCCTTTTATTTTGCGCGCCACTAAAGTTATGATAATGAAGAAAGGATTTGTTTTTGCCGCAATTTTAGGTTTGATAGGCACTGCTGGTTGCACGAAGAATAATAGTGCAAATACACCCGCAATTGATTGTTCAAGCCCAACACAGGCAGCATCTTCAACTGAAACGGCTACCTTACAACGCTACCTCGATTCAAGTGCAAGTTCGGCTGTGCAGGATGTCCGCGGATTCTTTTATGTGATGGATTCTACTGTTGCCGATTCGGCATCAGGACACCCAACTGTTTGCTCCAGCGTTTCGGTTACATATAAAGCTGCTTTGCTAAATGGAACTACCGTAGATAGCAGCGGCAGTACAGCGGTTACGTTTCCCCTCTCTAATGTGATTACAGGCTGGCAGGAAATGCTGCCCTTAATGAGAAAGAATGCTTCTGTAAAATTATATCTTCCACCCAGTTTGGCGTACGGCTCTGCAGGCTCTTCAACGGCTATTCCTCCAAATGCCTATCTTGTTTTCACCATTAAATTGTTTGATTTTAATTAAGGCAATCGTATTTGATAAGATGGCAAAGTTTTTAGTTAGATAAACTAACTATGGCAGCAATTGAAAAATCGGAACAGCGTTTATTTGTTATACAAAAAGTGCAGCCGGCCCTTTTGGGATTGATGGACGGCTCTGTTTCTACCCTAGCTCCTCTATTTGCAACAGCCGGTTTAACCGGGCGTCCTATGGATGCTTTTTTTGTTGGATTGGCCGCTTCGCTAGGTGCTGGCATCAGCATGGGATTGGCAGAAGCCTTGTCAGATGATGGCACAGTAACAGGCAGAGGGAATCCTGTTTCAAGAGGAATCATAACAGGTTTGGCTACTACCATCGGCGGCATGTTGCATACGCTGCCTTTTTTATTATCCAACATTCAGTTGGCTTTGCATACAGCTTATGTAGTTGTAGTGATAGAGCTTTTTGCAATAGCTTTTATCCGCTTCCAATTTATGAAAACGCCCCTGGTAAAAACAATACTGCAGGTGATTGTAGGCGGTGCTATTGTATTTGCCATTGGTTTGTGGTTAGGGAAATTAAATGGGTAAGAAAATTTTAGATTAGTGATTGATGGTTCCCTGCTTTCTAAATTTCTATGCTTCTTTTTCTTTACAAATAGGACCGCCACTTGCAAAATATTGGCAAAACCAAAAGGCATTATTAGAAGCGGTGCAAGAGATTGGTATTTGGAAAGTAAAAGATTGTCTAATAATAAAGAATCTTTATTTCCTGGTAAACAACCGTACAAGCGGTTTTGGTTTTATCAATTTTATTTCTCCAATCATTAGCAGGATAAAGTTTCGCTAAGCCAGGTAATCAATTCAATTTTGCATAAATGGCAAAAGCAAAGAAAACAACAACAAAGAAAGTTGTAACAAGGAAAGCCGAGCGTGTTTCGGCCCTGACGATTGTAAAAAAAGAAACCGAAAAGTTAAGCCCCAACCAGGCGGCGTTTAATAAACTTACCTCCCGTATTGAAAAGCTGCGAAATGAGATTGCACGCAAGGAAGGCCAATTAGACGAGGCGATACAGTTGTTTGGTCAGACAATTCCAACTTTAGAAGCCAAGCTTTTTCAGCAACGCCACCAGTTGCTGCTGCTGATATGGCCATTTTATCAGCAAAAAAAGCTGCCCAAAGCGGTACAGCCTTATCTGAAAGATATGCTTCAGGAAATGATAAGTGAAGTGCTGCAAAACGGCGATGAAGAACCGGATGAAGAATTTAAAGCTATTTTTTTAGAACTGGAAGGAGAAGACTATGAATCCGTTTTGAAAAGAGAAGAAAAAGAAATGCAGCAGGAGATGCGCCAGGAATTTAAAAGCTGGGGTGTAAATATGGAATGGGATGAGAAAGCGCCACTCAGCGAAGAAGAAATGGCGAAAAAGTTACACGAGTTTCAACAACAGATGCACGAGAGGCTTGCTGAAGAAGAGCGTCATCAGAACGAGCGCTTTAAAACCCGCGCCAAAACGGAAAAGCAATTGCAAAAGGAGAAGCGGGAGCAGGAAGCCGAGCAATTGAAACAAAAGAATATAACGACTATTTACCGGCAGCTTGCTAAATTGTTTCACCCCGATTTAGAGCAGGATGCAGACCGCCGGCTGGAGAAAGAAGCCCTGATGAAAAGCCTGACTGAAGCCTATGAAACGAAAAACCTGCACGCTTTGCTCATGCTCGAATTAAAGTGGATTCATAATGAAAATAGCCACCTGGAAAGCCTGACGGAAGAAAAGCTGAGTGTTTACCTCGAAATCCTGCGCAGCCAGGCTGCAGAACTGAAAAGCGAAAAATGGCAGATGCTTCATCATCCGCGGTATCATGCGCTTGTAAATCGCTATGGTTTCCGGCCGCTAACGTATCCTGTAAAAACGATAAAGGAAGACATTGCACAAATAGAAGCTGAAAAAAGAGAACTGCAACGGAAGATTGCAGCTATGCAGGAACCACATGCCATCGAGCTTCTGAAAAAGCAGGTTCAGGATTGGAGATTGCTGCAACAGCAGCAAAAACAATTCGATTTGAACGATTTGCTGGGCACTATGTTTTCAAATGTGCGTAACAGATAGCAGTTGCACAGAAACACGAGCAATCCTCTGCAGAAACCTGCGTTATCTACCGAAAAATACGGCAAAACCAAACGTTCTCAATCCATCACCGGGCGAAGCCATTTTTGCGCTTCATCATCGCTCCAGCCTTTGCGTTGTTTGTAATCTTCATACTGGTCCTGCTGAATTTTGCCAATTCCAAAATACTTGCTTTGCGGATGGGTGAAGTACCAGCCGCAGATAGAACTTGCCGGATACATAGCCAGCGATTCAGTTAGTTCAATACCTGTTTGTTCCGACGCATCTAAAATATGAAACAGCTTCTGTTTTTCGGTATGGTCGGGGCAGGCAGGATAACCCGGAGCCGGACGAATGCCAATATATTTCTCTTTAATGAGTTCTTCATTCTTTAATGTTTCGCCCTTTACATAGCCCCAATATTCTGTGCGTACTTTTTTATGCAGCAATTCAGTAAACGCTTCAGCCAGCCGGTCGGCTAAGGCTTGCAGCATAATCTTGTTGTAATCGTCGTGCTGTTCCTGAAAACGTTGCAAATGTGGTTCAATGCCATGAATGGTAACCGCAAATGCGCCAATATAATCCTGCCTGTTTGTTTCATGTGGAACGATAAAATCAGCGAGGGAAAGATTCGGTTCGGTAGCGGTTTTCTTTATTTGTTGACGCAAAAATTCCAAATTAATTTGCTCATCACCATGTTGGATGATAACCGTGTCAGGTGCTGTTTTTTGAGCTTTGTAAAAACCAATCACCGCTTTTGGTTTTAGCCATTTTTCTTTGATAATAACATCGAGCAAAGCATTGGCATCGTTGTACAATTTGGTTGCTTCTTTGCCAATCACTTCGTCTTTCAATAAATCAGGGAAACGTCCGCCCAATTCCCATGAAATAAAAAACGGCGCCCAATCTAAATATTCACGTATTTCAGTTAAATCATAATTATCGAAGGCTTTGGTTCCTAAGAATGTTGGTTGAGGCGGCGTATAATCTTTCCAATCAATTTTTGCACTATTTGCCTGTGCATTGGAAAAAGTAAGATAAGGCTTTGCAGAACGCTTGCTGGCAAAATCGTCCCGCAGCTTTTTGTATTCGGTTACAATGTTTTGCAGGTACGCCGGCTTGTTGTCTTTGTTTAATAATGTGCCAGCTACGGTTACACTCCGCGATGCATCTAATACATGCACAACGCCATTATCATATTCAGGCGAAATTTTCACTGCTGTGTGCATCCGGCTTGTGGTAGCGCCGCCAATAAGTAAGGGTTGCTGCATATTGCGGCGTTTCATTTCTCTTGCCACATGCACCATTTCATCTAGCGATGGTGTAATCAATCCGCTTAAACCAACAATAGCAACATTTTCTTTTATAGCGGTATCCAATATTTTATCAGTTGGCACCATCACGCCTAAGTCAATAATATCATAGCCGTTACACGCAAGTACAACGCCTACAATGTTTTTACCAATATCATGTACATCACCCTTTACGGTTGCCAATAAAATTTTAGCTGCACCGCCTTTTGTTGCAACAGGATTGTTCCTCTTTTCTTCTTCAATAAATGGCGTGAGCCAAGCCACGCTTTTCTTCATTACGCGGGCGCTTTTTACAACCTGAGGAAGGAACATTTTACCTGAGCCAAATAGATCGCCTACCACATTCATCCCGTCCATCAACGGACCTTCAATTACTTCCAAAGGCTTTGGATATTGTTGCCGCGCTTCTTCCGTATCAGCATCAATAAAATCGGTAATGCCGTTCACCAGCGCATGTTTCAAACGCTCTTGTACTGATGTGCTGCGCCACACATCGTCCTTCTTTTCTTCCTTGCCTTTCCTTTTCACCGTTTCAGCAAACTGAATGAGCTTTTCGGTGACCTCATTGTTGGAATTGTTGCGATTCAAAATCACATCTTCGCACAAGATTCTCAACTCCGGCTCTATCTCATCATACACCACCAACTGACCGGCATTTACAATGCCCATGTCCATGCCTGCTTTAATAGCATAGTATAAAAACACGCTGTGCATCGCTTCTCGCACCGGCTCATTGCCACGAAACGAAAACGATACATTGCTTACGCCACCGCTTATTTTTGCCAGAGGCATTTTTTGTTTGATAACACGCGTGGCTTCTATAAAATCTACCGCATAATTGTTATGCTCTTCAATGCCGGTTGCGATGGCAAAAATGTTGGGGTCGAAGATGATGTCCTGTGGTGCAAAGCCTACTTCATTTACCAGTATTTCATAAGCCTTCGAACAAATGTTTATGCGGCGGTCAAAGGTATCTGCCTGTCCCTGTTCATCAAACGCCATCACCACTACTGCGGCACCATAGCTTTGACAGATGATAGCTTGATCCACAAACTTTTCAACTCCTTCTTTCATCGAAATAGAGTTTACAATGCACTTGCCCTGCACGCATTTCAAGCCGGCTTCTATCACCGAAAACTTTGATGAATCTATCATCACCGGAATCTTGGCAATGTCGGGTTCGCTCTGCACAAGATTGATGAAAGTGGTCATTGCCTGTACGCCGTCAAGCAGGGCGTCATCCATGTTC
This sequence comes from Ilyomonas sp., assembly GCA_965277535.1. GTDB lineage: Bacteria > Bacteroidota > Bacteroidia > Chitinophagales > Chitinophagaceae > Ilyomonas. The sequence goes on from OZ255825.1 coordinate 2,311,597, forward strand.
ACGTCAATCACTTGCGCACCGCTTTCTACTTGTTGCCGCGCCACGCTAAGGGCTTCTTCATATTTGTTTTCCCTGATTAAACGCGCAAACTTTTTACTGCCCGTTACATTGGTACGCTCACCAATGTTGATGAAATTAGTTTCCGGACGAATAATCAGCGGCTCTAAGCCGGATAGCCGTAAATAAGGTTTGATATTGCTCATAATTTTTTATAACCACAGAGGCACGGAGGCACAGAGTGGCACGGTATAGTTTATACAATTAATCTTTTAAAACCATTTTTCATCAGGGGTACATGAAAGTTAATGATATAACCGATTCATTTGCCAGTGAGTTTGAGATAGCTCAACAGTTGTGCCTCCCAAACGGGGTGATTGCTTTCCTGTGCTTTCAATTCAATAATCAATAAATCATCTACTAAAATATCCAACCGCAAGCCATCGTCAACAAGTAAATTTTTGTAAAAGAGTGGAACCAGTTGCTGACGCAAAAACGGAATGTTTCTCTGCTTTAATTCATAACAAAAGCATTTTTCATAAACACTTTCCAGCAATCCCGGACCTAAGGATTTGTGCAATTTAAAAGCAATATCAACAACGATTCTTGCTAATTGATTTTCTTTTTCACTTAAAGGTAGAAACTCCGCATTGCTATCAGTCATAAGTGTTGCTATATCTCGAAAATTAGCGTTATGCCAATTCGCTACACACTGTGTAGCGTTTTATAATTTACAAAATAAACTCTGTGTTTCTCTGTGTCGTAAGTGTCTCTGTGGTTCCATCACACCAATTCCTCTTCCACCACTGGCAGTTTACGGGGAACAACGTTTTTCACGCTGTCTGCAATGTGTTGAATATGATCCGGCGTGGTGCCACAGCAACCGCCCACAATGTTTACAAAACCTTCCTTCGCCCAATCTTCAATGAAGTGTGCAGTTTCGTGTGGTTGCTCGTCATATTCGCCCATGGCATTCGGCAAGCCGGCATTGGGATAGGCCGAAGTGTAACAAGCCGCAATCCCGCTCAGTTCTTCAATGTGACTGCGCATGTCCTGTGCGCCTAAAGCGCAATTTAAACCGACACTTAATGGTTTAGCGTGCATTACCGATACATAAAAAGCTTCGAGTGTTTGACCGCTTAATGTTCTGCCACTGGCATCAGTAATAGTGCCGCTAATCATAACGGGAAGCGACTCTTTTTTCACATCACGAAAATACTTTTTGATAGCATAAATAGCGGCTTTTGCATTGAGTGTATCGAAGATGGTTTCTACCAGCAACAAATCTACACCGCCCTCTACCAAACCTTTGATTTGTTCATAATACGCATTGACTACTTCGTCAAACGTAACAGCCCGATAACCGGGGTTATTAACATCGGGAGAAAGGGAAAGTGTTTTATTGGTTGGGCCAATAGCGCCGGCAACATATTTAGTTGACAGATGAGAGTTGGCGGATGACAGATTGAACTCTTCAATTGCTTGCCTGGCGCAGGTTGCAGCCGCCATGTTCAGTTCGTAAGCCAGCGATTGCATGTCATAATCAGCTTGTGCAATGGATGTGCTGGAGAAGGTGTTGGTTTCAAGTATATCAGCGCCGGCAGTTAAGTATTCTTTATGAATGGCTTTGATGATTTGCGGTTGCGTAAGACAGAGTAAATCGTTATTGCCTTTTACATCGGAATGCCAGGCCGCAAAACGTTCACCACGATAATCTTTTTCTTCCAGTTTATACCGCTGAATCATGGTTCCCATCGCGCCATCAATTACTAAAATGCGTTGCTCTAAATCTTCCCTGATGTTGCCTTTTGTTTTTGCTAAAATATCACTCATACTTCTTCATTTTACACATGAAAAAATACAAAGACTCCGTGCAACTCTGTGCCTTCGTGCCTTTGTGGTTCAAAATAAAAACTGAGTAAAAACAAAAAGAAAAACGATAGAGAAGGAGTTTCTTATTGTTTATTAGTTCAGCTTTTTTATGCAGGTGGAACAATAAACAAATCTGCCTGCGGATGCAAAGATAAAGAGTTTACCGATTGGAAATATAACTGCCTACAGGCAAGCGGTTGGTTAAACTGCGGGCAAGTGTGAGTTCATCGGCGTATTCCAATTCGCCGCCAAAGGCAATACCGCGGGCAATGGTGGTTACTTTGCAAGGCAGTTGCTGTATTTTTTTCTGAATATAATAAATGGTGGTATCGCCTTGTATGTTTGGATTTAAGGCAAAAACAAGTTCTTCCGTTTCTTCTTCGCCAACACGATTGGTTAACGATTCAATATTTAACTGATCAGGACCAATGCCATCCAGCGGAGAAATAACGCCGCCCAACACATGATAGGTTCCACTGAATTGTTGCGTGCTTTCAATAGCAATTACATCGCGGACGGTTTCGACTACACATATTAAATGCTGGTTGCGTAATGGGTTGGCACAAATGGCGCAAACTTCGCCATCGCTTACATTGCTACAACGTTTGCAAAATTTAATTTCGGTACGCATTTTAATGATGGTTTCACCAAAATGAGCCACTTCGGGTTCGTCTTGTTTAAGTAAATGAAGCACCAAACGAAGGGCGGTTTTTTTACCAATGCCGGGCAATTTTGCAAACTCGTTTACGGCGTTTTCGAGTAAATTAGAAGCCAATTGCATAGCTAACAAAGATACAAATTAAGAGAGGTTTTTACAAGGGAATAGAGCATGGATAAAACGGCTTTGGCACGGATTAACAAAGTGTTTTTTTACCTCATCCCTTACCCTTCTCCACAGGTGGAGAAGGGTAATAAAAAAATGAAGAACACCAAAGAATGCTAAGAAGCATAAGAATTTTTATGGTAAAAACAAACGTTTTTTCTTGACTCTTACACTTAATATTTTACAAGTTCTTCTATCGCTTCTTCCAATCTCGATTTTGCCAAAAATTTCTTCTCCAGCTCTATGTTAAAAGGTATTGGTGTATCAAGGCTTGCACAGCGCATTACAGGCGCATCCAGCATCAAAAAGCAATGTTCATTTATCCAGGCAGATAGCTCGCCGCCAATGCCGCCGGTGAGTATGTCTTCATGCAAAATCAACACTTTGCCGGTGCGTTGCACGCTGGCTTTGATGGCATCATAATCTAACGGTAATAAGGTTCGTAAATCTAAAATATCAAATGAAATATCGTTTTGTTTTTGTGCATATTCTAAAGCCCAATGCACGCCCATTCCGTATGTGATAATACTCACGTCTTTTCCTGTTTGCACCACTCTTGCCTTGCCAATTTCAGTTTCATAATATTCATCCGGTACCTTGCCGGAAATACTACGATACAGCACTTTGTGCTCAAAAAACAGAACGGGATTGGGATCGTTAACAGCAGCAATAAGCAAACCTTTGGCATCCATCGGCGAAGACGGATACACCACTTTTAAACCCGGCGTATGCACAAACCAAGCTTCATTGCTTTGGCTATGAAACGGACCTGCACCCACGCCTGCGCCGGTTGGCATTCTGATGACAACATCAGCATTTTGTCCCCAGCGATAATGTATCTTGGCAAGGTTGTTTACAATCTGGTTAAAACCAACTGTTACAAAATCGGCAAACTGCATTTCCATCATGCTTTTAAAGCCTTCCAAACTTAAGCCCAGTGTGGCTCCTACAATGGCACTTTCGCATATTGGAGTGTTGCGAACGCGGGCTTTTCCAAACGCTTGTACAAAGCCTTCGGTAATTTTAAATGCACCTCCGTATTCAGCAATATCCTGGCCCATCAACACTAAATTTTTATGTTGCTGCATACTTTGGTACAAGCCATCTTTTATCGCATCTATAAATCGTTTGTCGGATGAAGGCTGGTTTGTTTTTACCGAAAAAATATCGTTGATAACCGGCACTGTCGGACGACGATAATTAAGAGCCGAAACAGCATATACATCATTAATTTCTTCGTCCGAATCGGGCAGAATCGGAAACATATTATTGGACAGAACCAATTCTTCTTCGATGTATTTTTTGATGTCTTTTTTTATATCTCCTGCTTCCTCATGTCTGATAATACCTTCGTTTAGCAAGAAAATTTCATAATTGATGACCGGGTCTTTTTTCTTCCATTCCTCAAACAAATGTGGCGGCACATACTTCGTTCCACTGGCTTCTTCATGTCCGCGCATCCGGAAGGTATCGCATTCAAGTAAGCAAGGCTTTCCTTCAGCAACACACTGCGTTCGTGTGCGGCTTACCGTTTCTATCACTTCTAAAATATTATTCCCGTCAATGCGAACGCCGCTCATGCCATAGCCTTTGGCTCTGTCAACCAAATGTTCGCAGGCGTATTGCTCATTCGCGGGCGTACTTAATCCATAACCATTGTTTTCAATTAAAAAAATAACGGGCAGCTTCCACACCGCAGCCACGTTCAGGGCTTCATGAAAATCGCCTTCGCTGGTTCCTCCTTCGCCGGTAAAAGCAAGCGACACTTTGTTTTCGTTCTTTAATTGGTAAGCCAGCGAAACACCATCGGCAATGGCGAGTTGCGGACCTAAGTGCGAAATCATTCCGCAGATATAATGTTCTTTGCTCCCAAAATGAAAGCTTCGTTCTCTGCCTTTGCTATAGCCTTCTTTATTGCCCTGCCACTGCATGAACAGTTTGTGTAACGGTATGTTGCGTGTAGTGAAAACACCTAAGTTGCGGTGCAGAGGCATGATCCATTCATCAGCCTGCATAGCATACGTGCTGCCCACAGCAATGGCTTCCTGGCCAATGCCGCTAAACCATTTGCTGATTTTGCCCTGCCGGAGAAGAACCAACATCTTCTCCTCTATCATTCGTGGCAGCAATAGCTTTTTATAAATGCTGATCAATTGTTCGTTGGTGAAGCCTCTTCTATTAAATTGCATGAAACCGTTTTGGCACTATGGCAAGAACGAAGATAGAAGAAAAGCTGCAAGTGTTTAGCTGCGAGCTATGAGTCTTGAGCCACGAGCTACAGGCGATTACCAATACGTTTGTTTTTGCACAAAAAATCCGGTGCTCGTAGCTTACAGCTCAAGGCTCATAGCTTCCTAAAAAATATCTTCCAGCTCCTGCAAGTGGTGAATGGTATAAGTAGGCTGGATGTAATCGTCTATGTCAATGCAAAGATGGTTGACAAACACAGTATCAAGCCCAACATTCATGGCACCGGCAATGTCGGCATCGAGGTTATCGCCTATCATAATGCACTCTTTGGAAGTAGCGTTGCATCGTTGCATGGCAAACTCAAAAATTTCTTTATTTGGCTTTAAGCTATTGCTGTTTTCCGAGGTAATTATTTCGGTAAAAAACGGAGTAAGGTTGCTGCTGGCGAGCTTGCTATGTTGCACCGTATCAAAACCATTGGTGATGAGGTGCATACCATAATTTTTGTTTTGTAAATAAGTAAGAATTTCGATGGTATAAGGAAAGAGATTTTGTTTAAAAGGCAGTATTTCCAAAAATCCCGCTGCCATTTGTTTTGCCAGTGCTTCATCGGCAATTTTAAAGTCTAATAATGCCAGCCACATGCGCTTCCAACGCAGCTCTTCCTGTTTAATGAAACCCTTGGTATATCTGTCCCACAGCTTGTTGTTGTGATAACTGTATTGGTTAAAAAAAGAATCAAAATTGTACACGCCTCTTTGTTCCAGATGATGCGCGAGGTGCAAATCGTACAATGTTTCTTTTGCATTCGATTCAAAATCCCAGAGAGTATGATCGAGGTCGAAAAACAGGTGCCGGTATGGTTTCATAAAAGAAAGGGGTCAAATGTAAAACGGATGATTTGATGTTGTTCAAATTTTTCGTTTCTCTACAGATGCAGGTTGTCTTTTCCACTACTCCTTTAGTCAACGCACAGGAAGCCATAAAAAAGAGATGTTCCGAAGAAACAAGAAACTGATCAAGCATGTGAGTCCGCTTGATGATTTGTGGAAGTTTGAAAAAGAACGGTAATAATTGTCATTGACGAACCGCAACTATACAAAAAGGAAAAGGGAAGTGTATTGGTTATCAATAACAATGAATTCATTTGGGGAAGTGAATGGTTCGTATCATATTTGTGTTGTAGGCCATAATATGCAGACACATAAACTTATACTACTATTTTTTCTGGCGACAATTTTTGTAATTAATGCTTTTGGACAACCAGAACAAGAAAGATTTATTGTGAACGTTACATTGACAGGGTTCAAAGACAGCACTAAATTTTATCTTGTAAACATTGATTCTACACGAGATATGGATTCGGCTCTTCTATTGAATGATAAGTTGGTTTTTGAAGGACAAGTAACTAATCCAAATGTTTTTAGATTAAGTCCAGAGACAAAAGATGTTTATTGTAATTTTTGGATAGAAAATAAGGTTATAACCATTACAGGAACTAAAGACAGCTTTTCCCTGCTGAAAATATCAGGTTCACCTTTGAATGACGTAAACCGTTTAGTTGAAAGTAAACATTTCCAATTGGACAAGCAAAGAGATAGTCTTGTTCAAAAAGCATTCAGTCAAAGTGATGAAAAAGCAGCAAATGCAATTTGGAAAAAGATTTCAGTTGTTGACTCAGAAGTTCAGCACATACGACTTCAAACGATTGCAACAGTTCAACCTTCTTTGGTTACTATGCAAGAGCTATATTTCTTACGCAATGATCTTACTCAAGATAGCTTGAAAATGCTATTTAATAGATTTCCACCTTCTTTAAAAAGGACAAAATATGGAGAAGTAATAACCGAATATCTTGCAACGAACGACATTAAAAAGGGAAATCATTACATAAATATTTTTGGAAGGAACTTAGCAAATAAACAAGTGCATTTATCTGACTTTAACGGTAAAATCATTCTTTTGGATTTCTGGGCTTCATGGTGCGGGCCGTGCAGACCTGGCAATCATGACTTGATTGAACTTTTTAGCAAGTATAGACAAAGTGGATTTGAAATAGTTAGTTTCTCACTTGATACAAATCCGGAAGATTGGAAAAAAGCATCAGAAAAGGACAGTATTACCTGGACTAATATTTCTGATTTAAATGGATATTATAGTAAGCAAGCCGCATCATATAAAATAAGAGCTATTCCAAAATCTTTCTTGATTGATAGAAATGGAATAATTACAGAAATATTTACCGGTTATGATTCTGAAAATGGAAAGAAAAATCTTGACAAGAAAATTGCTGAACTTTTAAAACAGTAACGGCTTATAACATGCGGCTTGGTGTTATGGCGGCTGGACGTTGTTAGCTTTGGAAGCAGTTCGCTATTATGATGCTTCAGTCCCGGCTTGACTGAATGCTATTGAGCAGTAGAATCTGTTTTGTACTTTAGTTCTTTATTCGGCTTCAGTCGTCGGCTCACGGAATACCGCCACAACGCCAAGCCGTTCAACGTTAGCTGTCATTGTAGCGTTGCATCCTACAAACACGAACAGACAACAATATGGCAAAAGAAGCATATCCAAAAGTTTATTTATACAGGCGAATTGTTCAAGCCAAAGTTTTCATTGACATTAACTATGCCGACGACATAGACCTTAACAGTATATCGGATGAAGCGTATTTTTCAAAGTTTCATTTTATCCGGCTTTTTAAACAAATCTACGGTAAGACACCTCATCAATATTTAATATCGGTTAGGCTTGACAAAGCAAAACAACTTTTAACCAAAGGTTTGACAGTTACTGAAGTTTGTGTTTCTGTTGGCTTTGAAAGTTTGAGTTCCTTTAGCAGCTTGTTTAAAAATATAATTGGCGTTACGCCAACTATATTCTTATCAAATCAGGTACTTAGGCAAACAGAAATAGCAATAAACCCACTAAAGTTTATTCCAGGTTGTATGGCAGCTAAAAATGGTTGGTTGGAAAAAAGCAATTTTCAAGAAACAAAATAAGAATGGGTTGTGGATATTTGTTCCTTACAAAATAAGTAAGAATGATAACAAAACTAACGCATACCTGTGTGTATGTACTCAATCAGGATGAAGCCTACGACTTCTACGTTAACAAACTCGGTTTTAAAGTTATTATGGATGTGCCCATGGGACCGGGTGCACGCTGGCTTACAGTTTCACCAAAAGAACAGGAAGGCATTGAAATAAATCTTTTTCCTGTGATGGAAGGTATGGTGTTCAATGCCGATACAGTAAAAACGATGACTGAACTGATTCGGAAAGGGACGTTTGGTGCAGCAGTTTTTGAATGCAACGACATTTATGCCACATATGAAGAACTTAAAAGCAAAGGCGTAGTATTTAAAAAACCGCCAACAAAAGAATTCTATGGCATAGAAGCATTGTTTCAGGATAATTCGGGCAATTGGTTTTCATTAGGGCAAAAAGATAAGTAAACTATGAAATCATCATTAGACAAATGGAGCAGAGATGAATTGATAGCAAGAATCGATTTACTTAACGAAAACAGAACTTCCGAATGGGGCAAAATGAATGTATTTCAAATGATAAAGCATTGCATTTTATGGGAAGAAATGGTTTTTGGAAATAAGGCTTATAAACGCGTTTTTATTGGACGCATTTTTGGCAAAATGGCTTTAAGAAGTGTACTAAAAGATGAAAAGCCTTTGAAACGAAATACTCCTACAGTACCGGAGTTTGTTATAAAAGAAACAAGCGGTGATATAAATAACGAGAAAATAAAATGGGTTGCAATAATAGAACAATACGAACATTTTAATCAGGGCAATTTTATTCATCCTTTTTTCGGAAAGATGACCAAAGAGCAAATTGGTTATATGGCTTACAAGCATACTGACCATCATTTGAGACAGTTGGGAGTATAGACAAAAACAATGAACCGCTAACAAGGTATTGCCAAAAGCGGGGCTGGCGTAGTACTAATGTGCAGACGGCAGCATTACAACATTTGTAATTCTATTCAACAGTATTGCTGAAACTCCCGCTTCGCCAATACCCAAACCGTTGTGCGATGTTTTATAAAATTGTATTTAATTACATTAAGTATGTGGTCAAAATTATCTTTATTTAATTCCATTATCAGACCTGCCTGTCGGCGGACAAGTTCCGCACAAAGCCCTCGCTAATTTGATTATAGTAAAGTCATCGTGTCGAGGGCCCCAACAGTATGTCGGGGCGGAATGACGCGAGCCGAATAACTATCATTTAATTTTGACCACATACTTATGAAGAAACTTTTTGCCATTATCTTATTGACTTTTACGCTTGGCATTATATCAAATGAAGCAGTAGCTCAACAAGTTGATACAACAAAAGATAAAGAAGCGATAAAACAGCTTATAACAAATTATGAAAACGCCTGGAACCGGCATGATGCAAAAGGTCTTGCCGATAATTATGATGCGAATGCAACATGGGTGAATTGGTTTGGTGCTTATTATATTGGCAAAAAAGATATTCAGAATCACTATGAAACTGTTCACACTACTTATTTCAAAACTTCACATTACTATACACGTTCTGTTGAAGACATTTTATTCGTAAAACCTGATGTTGCCATTTCCCATATCCGCACTGGCCTTACAGGTGATGCACGTTATCCCGGACAAACATTTGAGTTTCGGAGAACAATTGTACTTACTAAACACGATGGCACCTGGCTTATTGTAGCGGGACAAAACGCAAAGCTTAATGACGGGGTAAAGTAATCCTTATTGTATAAGTAATACGACAAAAACATCGCACAACGAGATGCCTGGCAAAAGGCTGGCTGACGAAACGCAGCATCAACTTTTGTTTTGCTAACCAACCATAAAGCGTCTTTTTCTCCTACGCAATATCTCCTTCATTCGCTTCTCCGCTGGCCAGAAAATATCAAAAGCAACAAAGCGTTTGCGGACTGCTTGTATGACTGCAATTATGCGCAAGTCTCGATTTAGCTTACAACTACCTTTTCCATTACTTCTATCTTTATTTTTACTGAATAAATTCTCACCATGAACATCATCATCACCGGAGCCTCCAAAGGCTTAGGCTTTGCCATTGCAGAAGCATTTGCGGCCGACCATCATCCGCACCAGTTTTTTCTTTGTGCCCGTAATGAAAACGATTTGGCAGAAGCTGCCTATAAATTAGGGCAAAAACAAACCCATCATACGGTACAAACACAGGCTTGCGATATAACGAACAAAGAAGAAGTAAACCAATTTGCTAACTGGGTTTTACAACAAACAACAGCGATAGATATTCTGGTGAACAACACGGGCAGCTTTCTGCCGGGCGGTATTTTAAGCGAAGCTGACGGCACGCTTGAAACCATGATGAACACTAACTTTTACGGCGCATATCATCTTACCAAAGCGTTGCTGCCGAATTTTGTGCAAAACCAAAAAGGACACATTTTCAACATTTGTTCTACCGCAGCTTTAGGCGCTTATCCGGGCGGAAGCTCGTACAGCATCAGCAAATTTGCACTGATGGGTTTTAGTAAAAATTTACGCGAAGAACTGAAAGACCACAACATAAAAGTAACTACCGTTTATCCTGGTTCTTTTTACAGCGATAGCTGGAAGGGCAGCGACATTGACCCGAAACGAATTATGGAAACGGCTGATATGGCTAACATGATTTTTACTGCCGCCCATCTTTCGCCGCAAGCCTGTGTAGAAGAAATTGTATTACGACCACAATTGGGAAATGTGTAAAGAAGCTGCGAGCTTCGAGTTACGAGCTTCGAGTCAGTTTTATAAATCGCCAATTTACAGTATTTAATGCTTGTAGCATGAGGCTTGCTGCTTTTCGCCTTTCTTTTATCTTCGCCGCATGGAAGAGTTGTTGCAACAAATAGAACATTATAAAGAAGACATCAACGCCTGTACCGCACAAACGACGGAAGAAGCGGAAGCGTTTCGCATTAAATATCTCGGTACCAAAGGCATTGTAAAAGCGGTTATGGGCGAAATGAAAACGGTGCCTGCCGAACGAAGACGCGAGGCCGGACAGATTCTGAATGAATTCAAACAATTTACCGAAGCAAAGTACGAAAGCATAAAAGAAGCTTCTGCCAACAGTCAACAGTCAACAGTCAACTTAATAGACATAACGCTGCCCGGCTCGCCTGTTGAAACAGGATCGCGGCATCCGCTGAGCATTGTGCGCAACAACATTGTAGCTATTTTTAAAAGGCTGGGTTTTGCGGTTGCCGAAGGGCCGGAAATAGAAGACGACTGGCACAACTTCGGCGCCATGAACCTTCCCGAAAACCATCCTGCGCGCGACATGCAGGATACGTTTTACATCAACCAAAAACCCGATTGGCTCCTACGCACACATACCAGCAGTGTACAGGCAAGAGTGATGGAAACACAAAAGCCTCCCATCCGGGTAATTTGTCCGGGCCGAGTTTATCGCAACGAAACAATCAGCGCGCGGGCGCATTGCTTTTTTCACCAGATAGAAGGCTTGTATGTGGATGAAAATGTAAGCTTCGCCGACTTAAAACAAACCTTGTATTTTTTTGTGCAGGAGATGTTTGGAAAAGAGGTGAACGTGCGGTTTCGGCCTTCTTATTTTCCTTTCACCGAACCCAGTGCTGAGATGGACATTACCTGTTTAATCTGTGGTGGCAAAGGCTGCAACGTTTGCAAACACACCGGCTGGGTTGAAATTTTGGGCAGTGGCATGGTGCATCCCAAAGTGTTGGAAAATTTTGGCATTGATCCTGAACAATATACTGGTTTTGCTTTTGGTATGGGCGTTGAACGTGTGTGCCAGTTGAAATATCGTGTGAATGATTTGCGCTTGTATTCGCAAAACGATGTGCGGTTTTTAAAGCAGTTTAAAGGAGCGGTGTAAGTTTGTTTTTGCCACAAAAGCACGAAGCTCTGTTTTAGGGAGAACTTATAAAGTTCGTAAACCGTGAAGGTTTTCTATTTAACAAATTTTCTTTGTGCCCTCATATCTTACAAGTTAAAATATGATGCAAAAACAAAGTAGTTTTTTACTTTTATAAAAACAAAAAGTATGGCTTTCAATAAATCTGAAATTATGAACTGGAACACAGAAGATAAGCGCACGCTTGCCTTCGAGTTGTTGGATAGCATTGATGAAGAAACGATCAAACAACCGCTTCCACAATGGAAAGAAAATTTGATTCGACAAAGAATTGAAAAAGATAAACAAGCAGATGACGTAGTTGCATGGAATGTATTGCGCGGTAAATACATTCGCTGATATGTTTGATGTTGTACTAACAAGAGATGCGCAGCTTGATCTTAATGAAATTTTTGCCTGGTACGAAGAACAAAAAGAAGGCTTGGGTTTTGATTTCATCAATGGTTTTGAATTGGTTGTGGATAAGCTTTCGATGAATCCTTACTATGCTTCTTTTATTCTTGATGATGCACGTGGTGTTTCACTTAAAAAATTTCCTTATGAAGTAATTTATAGAGCGAACGAAGCAAAACAACAAGTACGCCTCATTGCAGTAATTCATCAGCATAGAAACCCTGAATGGTTTAAGATGCGAATACGCTGATAAGATTGTTGAAGTTTTACTTCTTTCTTCTTTGCGCCTACGTGGCAAATCAAAATGTGATACAAAAACAACAATTCAATACTGTTCTGTTTTCATTCCAGTATCATTTTTCATCTATCTTTCCTGTATGAAAACGGTTCTCAAAAAGCACCCGCTTGCCATTCGCTGGTTTCATTGGCTAAATTTTCCCTTGCTTGCCATTATGATATGGAGCGGAATGCTCATTTATTGGGCATACGATCCGTATAAAATAAAGCTTGGCAGTAAAGAAGTTTTTCATTTTTTCCCCGACGCTTTTTACAATGCTTTGCACATTCCTCACCGGTTAGCAGAAGGCATGAGCTTCCATTTTGTTTTTGCCTGGCTTTTCATCATTAATGGACTGTTGTACGTTTTGTACACCTTTTTTTCGGGCGAATGGCGATACCTGTTGCCCAATAAACATTCTTTCAAAGAAGCATGGCAGGTACTGCTTTTCGACCTGCACATCCGCAAATATCATCCGCCGCAACAGAAATACAACGCTGCGCAACGCATTGCTTATACCGCTATTATTTTTATGGGAATGGCTTCAGTGCTTACAGGCTTTGCCGTTTACAAACCAACGCAGTGGAATTGGCTTACGGCAATTTGCGGTGGTTATGAAGCCGCCAGAATGGAACATTTTATTCTAACGCTCGGCTATGTATTATTTTTTCTTGTTCACATTGCACAGGTTATCAAAACCGGATGGCATAATTTTCAGGCAATCATTACTGGTTTTGAAGTGATTCCCAACGCTACCTATCCTGCACCTACACAAAATGAAGCCAATGAAAAAGCATGATTTTTTTAATCGTACTGAACTGGCAAGCGAAACCAAAATTCAGCGCCGTACTTTCTTTTCTTTTGTTGGTTTTTTAGTAGCTGGCGCAACAGGTTTTTTGGGATGGAAATGGCTCAACCGGCAGCCACAAATTGATGGTGCTTTGCAACCTTTGCGAAAGACACTGGAGACGAATGAAAAATTATTGACTTCTACCTTTAGTGAACACCATTTGGTAAAAACATATTCAAAAGAAAAAGCGGATAAAAACGTGCGCAAGAACGGAACGGAAGGTTTACAAAATAATATAGATGATAAGGCGTGGCGATTGAATGTGAAAAAAACTGATGGCAGCCACAATGCTTTTACTTTAGATGATATTAAAAAGCTGCCGAAGAAAGAGATTGTTTACGATTTCAAATGCGTGGAAGGCTGGAGCCAGATTCAGCACTGGGGCGGTGTTTCATTACGCGATTTTGTTTTTGCACATAATTTACAGGAAGAAACAAACATGAAATTCGTTGGCTTGCAAACGCCTAACGGAGAATATTATGTTGGGCTTGATATGCCCAGCGCCTTGCATCCGCAAACCATTTTGGCTTATGAAATGAACGGACAACCTTTAACCATGGAACATGGCTTTCCCTTGCGGTTGATAGTTCCGGTAAAATATGGAATTAAAAATTTGAAGTGCATCGGTGAGTTATTTTTCAGCAATACCAAACCACGCGATTATTGGGCGGAGAAAGGCTATGATTATTATGCGGGATTGTGAGAAAAGAAGCAAAGAGTTGTGAGTTACGAACTTTGAACTTCGAATGATTTATAAGACCTATAAGGTTTTACAAAACCTTATAGGTCTTAACCCGTTGTGCGATTAACTTCTGAAAGTCAATCCCAATAAGGTTTTCGTAAAAATTGGCTCAATGTGCCAAATTTGCTCAAAGCTGCATCTACCTTACATTTGAGAGTTTCAATCGCACAACGGGTAGGTCTTACTACATTTCTACATTCTTTCTTAGCTTGCAGCTACCTAAACAGGGGCAGTATCACAAACTTCACCAAAATAAAAACGAGCGAAGCTAAAAATATAAGCAATGAAATGCGGTTCATACCGTGCATCAGTTTAATATTGAGATCGCGCTTTGCATTGGGGTCGCGTTTCTTAATATATAAGTATTCGGCTACCTGTCTGAAAAATCCCATCTTTGTTTTTACATTAAATTTACAATTTTGGGGCTAAACAAAATGTTATGACAAGTTGTCGATGGCATAATATTGGATAATTTATTAATCTTAAAAAGCTGTAAATCATGGATAGAAAATATAAAGTTTTGTTGTGTGAAGATGATACCAACTTAGGCATGGTTACTAAAAATGTGTTGGAACTTCACGATTATGACGTAACGCTGGAACGCGATGGCAGATTAGGTTTAGCCGCTTTTCAGCGTGAACGCTACGATATTTGTTTGCTCGATATTATGATGCCCAACATGGATGGCTTCACGCTGGCAGAAGAAATCAGAGACATTGACCCTGACGTTCCCCTGTTTTTTCTGAGTGCAAAAACGATGAAGAACGACATTCTGGACGGTTATAAATTGGGTGCCGACGATTATCTTACCAAGCCGGTTGATACTGATGTATTGCTGGCAAAAATAAGAGCCATTTTAAAACGCAATGAAGAACTGAATAAAGAAAGCGAAAATATTGAGTTTGATTTGGGTTCTTATCATTTCAATCCAAAGCTCAGGCAATTGGGCATAGATGGAAAAATGCAAACACTTTCGCCAAAAGAAAATGAATTGTTGAAAATGCTTGCCGAGCATAAAAATGACTTGCTTCCACGCGAACGCGCCCTGAAAAAAATATGGGGCAGCGATACTTATTTCAATGGCAGAAGCATGGATGTGTACATTGCCAAGCTTCGTAAATATTTAAAAGAAGATACCAACATCGAAATTGTAAATATTCATGGCAATGGCTTCCGTTTGGTAGCACCATAAGTTTTTACCATAAACAATCAGAAGCCGTTGATGGATGTCAGCGGCTTTTGTTTTTGCCCGTTTTCTGCAAATTTCATCAAAACGCTTTTTACTTTTGCAGTTTGTAACTCAATTCACGTAGTTTCGTATTCACCTTACTGTTTCAAAATGGCAATTTTTGATATTTCACTTCCCATACGTATTGCCAAAGCATTGCACTTGCCACCTAACAACCCGCGAAACCAGCAGCTTCGTGTGTTGAGAAAGTTGTTACGCAAAGCCCGCTTTACCGAGTTCGGGCAGAAATATAAATTCGATGAAATTGCTTTCAGCAAACATCCCGGAAAGAAGTTTCAGGACATTGTTCCGGTGTATGATTACAACTCTATTTACAACGAATGGTGGTATAAAACCCTCGAGGAAGGCAAGCCCGATGTTTGCTGGCCCGGTAAAATAAAATATTATGCGCTAAGCAGCGGAACCAGCGAAGCCGCAAGCAAGTACATACCCATTACCAACGATTTGCTGCAGGGCAACAAAGTAACCATGATTAAGCAGTTGCTGAGCCTGCGCAATTACACAAATATTCCGGTAAAATCGTTAAGTAAAGGCTGGCTCGCATTGGGCGGCAGCACCGATCTGGAAAAAGGTCCGGGTTATTACGCGGGAGATTTAAGCGGCATCACAGCCATAAAATCGCCTATCTGGTGGCAGCCGTTTTACAAGCCGGGACGAAAAATTGCAAAAGAAAAAGACTGGAACAAAAAGCTGGAAGAAATTGTAGCCAAAGCCCCGCAGTGGGACATTGGCTTTGTTGTTGGCGTGCCTGCCTGGATACAAATGTGCATGGAAATGATTGTGGAGCGTTACAAGCTAAATACCATACATGACATTTGGCCCAACCTTGCTTTTTTTGTGCATGGCGGCGTAAGCTTTGAGCCATACAAAAAAGGCTTTAAAAAACTGTTGGGCAAGCCCATTACTTACATTGAAACGTACCTTGCTTCCGAAGGCTTTATCGCCTACCAAGACAGGCAGTATTCGCACGGCATGAAGCTGGTTACCAACGAGCACATCTTCTTTGAGTTTGTTCCGTTTGACGAACATCATTTTGATGTGGAAGGCAATGTTTTGCCCGATGCAAAACCGCTGATGATTCATGAAGTGGAAGAAGGAAAAGATTATGCATTACTTATCAGCACCAGTGCCGGTGCGTGGCGTTATTTGTTGGGCGATACGGTTCGTTTCACCAATAAAGAGCGTAGCGAAATTGTAATCACCGGCAGAACGCGGCATTTTTTAAGTTTGGTGGGCGAGCATTTGAGCGTTGACAACATGAACCAGTCCATCCAATGGGCTGCGGAAGAATTGAATATATCTATTCCTGAATACACGGTTGCCGGTGAGCCGTATCAATCGTTTTTTGCTCACCATTGGTATGTAGGCTGCAATGATGTGGTGAATGCCGAAATACTGCGCAGGAAAATTGATGAGAAACTAAAAGCAATCAACGACGATTACCGAACCGAGCGTAAAAGTGCACTAAAACAAATTTTTCTGGATGTGTTGCCCGAAGACCAGTTTTTTGAATTTATGCGGGCAAAAGGAAAAATAGGCGGTCAGCACAAATTTCCGCGTGTTTTAAAAGGTGCCATTTTAGAAGACTGGAAGAAATTTTTGGTGGGCGAAATGGTGTGAACCAATCTTAGATTTATGATTGCTGATTTATGATGGTTGAAAGCGGAGTCAGCAAAGGTTTTCACTGGAGAATCGGTATTACGGTTACGCACATTTATAAGTCAAATCATCACTTAAACAATTACTCAGATTCTATTTAAGAACTGTGCTTTTTTGTTATCAAACTCTTCTTGTGTTATAATTCCTTTTTCCTTTAGTGAATGCAATCTTTCTAATTCGTCAGTAGTGGAAACATTAATGATCTTGCTTTTTGATTGATTTCTTTTATTCAAATATTTCACAAGGAGAAAAACAAAAACGGCAATTAAAATGACAGGAATAACAATTACAATACAGATGAGAAGCAATTCCTGAAATCCGAGGTTTCCCATAAGATCATTTTTATAAATAAAGATAAGAGCTTTGAGTCTTCCGTTTGGCTTTTACAAAAAAGATTTGATCATTGCTCTTCCCTCAAAACTCTTTCTGAATAAATATCTTGTTTCGTTCTTTCAACTTATTATCCTCATACAATTCAAACGTAAACCAGCCGGCATGTAAAAAATTGCCTTTGTCTATCATCAGTTCCGGCTCGGTAATGTGTTTAATAGAAAATACCTGCGTCCGGCTATCAGGTTCAAACACACGAAGCGAATACACTTTCTCTTTTGCCCCAGGCAACTTTAAATTAATTATTCCACTTCTATCGGTAAACAAATATTGCGATGCCCGCCAGGGACCATTGTAAATATAAGGCTTTAGCAAAACGGTATCATTACTCAACAAAAACAAACTGTCTTTTGTTTTTGCATATACCGAATCTTTAAACTTTAAAAAAGAAGTGTAAGGCAATCGCGCAACAATGGTATCAACCGTTTTAATAGTAACCGTATCGTTGTTTTTAGCAAGCTGCGCTGCCACCGAATCAGCCAATAAAGAGGGTGCTGTATTTTTGGTTTTGGAGAAAAAATAAGCATTGTTGCCAAGCATGTAAAAGATGCGGTAATACACTTTTACGCCTGGAAAATACGGCTCGATAAAACCATTTTCGGGCAGCTCGGGCGATGGTGTTGAAAACACTGTTTTGAAATGGTGCGCACTGTCGTAAGAACGCTGTACATTAATTTGAATCAAATCTTCGCCATACGGATTTACCCAACTGATGCGCACTTTGTTATTGCCAATAATTTGCAAATCGAACTGAGGCAATGCCTGCTTTAATTGTTGCGCAAACAACAGGGAAGAAACCATAGTTGTGAAGCACAAGCCAATAACTCTTATAAATATTTTCATCGGTGGGAGAGAACAAAAAACAAATATAGTGTTCAGTAATTTATTAAAAAGTCAAAGCCCCTTTTGATAATGATAAATTGCCCTGCAAACCTCCGGTATGAATAAACAAAACACGGCTGTCGGCCGGAATACTATTGCCATTTGCAATCACATCTTGTAAACCATACATTGCTTTTGCTGTATAAACAAAATCGAGCGGAAGTTGGTGTTGCTGCCACATTTCATTCATAAAATTCAGCAAATCAAAATTATATTTTGCATATCCACCAAAATGGTAATCGTGCACTATCAACATTTGTTTTTGCTCATTTTTTTGGGGTAACAATTGCTCCACTTCTTTTCTTATGCTCAGATTGTTTTTTAAAGCGCTAAACCCAATCACAGTTTGATGAGGCAATGCTGCATCAATCAAACCGGCAAGCGTGGTACCGGTGCCAACGGCACAGGCGATGTGCGTATAGCTTTCAATCCCATTAACCAATTTTAAAATATCGGCTGCACCTGCAGCACCCATTATACCATAGCCTCCTTCTTCAACCCAATACACATCTTTAAACAGACCTTTTATAGACGCCTTGTTTTTGTATTGTTCACGGCTTACAAAATGCAATTGCATACCATACGCCTGTGCCTGTAACAGCGTGTGGGAAAGAGTTTGCGGCTTCTCTCCTCTTATCACGCCAATGCTTTGCAGGTTCATTTCTTTGCAGGCAAAAGCCGTTGCCACAATGTGGTTGGAATAAGGGCCGCCAAACGTTGCAATAGTACCATGTTCTTTTTGCAAAGCATTGTGTAAATAATACTTCAGCTTGAACCATTTGTTTCCGCTTACTACTTTATGCCATTCATCTAATCGCAAAATAGCTAAGCTTATATTTTGCTGAAGCAGCCAATCGGCAAATATGTATTGTGTTCGTATTCTTGTTGAGTAATTATTCATTTGAAGAAAAGGATTTGCCCATTATTTGTAATGGTTTAGTTTCGCAGCGTTTAAAAAATTCAATTATGCAGCCAACCTTAGTTATCCTTGCAGCGGGCATGGCAAGCCGCTATGGAAGTATGAAGCAAACGCAATCGTTCGGCCCGTCCGGCGAAACCATTATGGACTATTCCATTTATGATGCCATTGAAGCCGGCTTTACAAAAGTGGTGTTTATTATCCGTGAAGATTTTGCCGATGCCTTCATTGGCATTTTTGAACCAAAACTAAAAGGAAGAATTGGAACCGATTATGTGTTTCAGAAATTAGATGCCTTTACCGATGGCTTCACCGTTCCTGCAGACCGTGTAAAACCCTGGGGAACCGGACAAGCCGTGCTTTGCACCAAAGATGCTGTGAACGAGCCGTTTGCTGTGATTAACGCCGATGATTTTTATGGAAAAGACGCGTTTCAAAAAGCGTACGATTTTTTGACCACGCGCGTTTCCGACAGCCGGTTTGCCGTGCTTGGCTACGAGCTTTCCAACACGTTAAGCGAGAATGGCAGTGTAAGCCGCGGCGTAATCAGCACGAATGAAAACAACGAATTGACCGGCATTGATGAACGATTGAAGATTTATAGGAAAGATGGCGGCGTTGTGTATGAAGATGGCGACCAGTTGGTGCCGCTTGCGGAAAACACAAAAGTGAGCATGAACTTTTTTTGTTTTGCCCCTAATTTCATTTCGTTCTGCGACCGTTTGTTTCACGAATTTTTAAGTAAGAACATCAACAATATCAAAGCTGAATTTTTAATGCCGCAAGCCGCCGACCAGTTTATTAAAGAAGGCTTGGGACAATTGGAAGTGATCCCTACCAGTGCCAAATGGTTTGGCGTAACTTACAAAGAAGACGCACCTGTTGTAAAAGCTGATATTGAAGCCCTGGTAAAAAGCGGTGCGTATCCTGAAAAATTGTGGACGTAAGAAAGCGATTTGTTTTTGCATGAAAAAGAGAAGGTGAAAGCCTTCTCTTTTTTGTTTGTTTCTTTTTGTAGCAGACCGTTCTTAACCCAACTCGGCGAAGTTTATAACTTCGCCGCATTTACTTTGAAGTTTGTAACTTTCTAACATGGCTGACGCTTACAGAATTAAAGACCCATACAAAGCTTATTTTATTACGCTAACTATTATTGATTGGGTAGATGTTTTCACAAGGAGAGAATACAAAGACATTCTTATTGATAGCCTTACCTATTGCATTCAGCAAAAAGGCTTACAGGTATATGAATTTGTGATCATGAGCAACCACCTTCATGCCATTGTATCGTCTGATAAAACGCCATTAAGCGACATCATCCGGGATCTAAAAAAGTTTACTGCCAAGAAGATTATTGATGCCATTATCAATGGCTATGAAAGCCGGAAAGAATGGATGCTTAAAAAATTTGCTTTTGCCGGCTGCCGTAACAGTAACAATACTAACTATCAGCTTTGGAAACAGGATTATCATGCAGTAGAATTGGGAACAGAAACAATGTGGAAACAACGGGCAGATTACATTCATTATAACCCTGTAAGGGCTGGCATTGTTGAAAACGTTGAAGATTACATTTATAGTAGCGCAAGGTTTTATTATAGCAAAAAATGTTTGATACAGTTGAGCAGTAAGTAAAGTTGCAAACTTTATAATAGATGCGGCAAAGTTATAAACTTCGCCGAGGCTTCTGTGTAACAGGCTTCGCTGAGTTGAGAGAGAAGGTGAAAGCCTTCTCTTTTTGTTTTATCGTTTCTTTTATGGAGTAATACTGAAATCAAAAAGATGGTTCTTGAACACCGAGAAAAAATTATGTATTTAAATCCTTCTTAAATACCCTTTAGCTTTTTTCTTAAACTTTCAACATACTCTTCACTTCCTGGTCCGGCTGGTACAAACCATAAGAGATTATTAGCAGCCCATTCTATTACTTCTGTATCTTCAGGAGTTTGCAAAATAAAAAGTCGAAAGATTAAAGCCTTTATATAAAAAGGCATATAATAAAATTCTTCTTCCGAGCGCTCAAATATTTTATTTAAAAAGCTTTTCAATTCACTTGGCTCACTGAAAGTGATATATTCTATTATTTCAGTTCCTTTTCTAAATCTTTTTTCAAAATCCAGTTCTGGTCTACAAGAATCTTCATATAAAGATTCAAGTGCTGGTGTTTGTGTCTGCACTGAACTCTTTTTAAAATATTACTTATAAAGTAATTTCGGTTTCAGCATCATCTTTACCACATCATCCTTAAAAAGAAACGAGATGGTAACTGAAACATATTAAAAATCTATTACTCTTTTATATTCACACAAAACCAAAGTCACTTCATCACCATCAATTTCACAGTCTTTATTTGTCTGTTAGCCGATACCACTTTCACAACATACACACCCGAAGCAAAGCCAGCCATAGCAATAGGAAAATACGTTGCACCGCTGCCAATGGTTGCATTGTAAATCTTTCTTCCCTGCATGTCATAAATGAAAACCGATTGGGCATTGAACGAAGGATCTAACAGCACCGTTACTTTACTAACAGCCGGATTTGGCACCAGGGTTATCACACCATTGCGCACAAACACAACAGAACGAACCGGCGAAATAACTTTTGTATTTCCATTTTTATCAACCATACGAATGCGATAATAATTTTTACCTGCAGCCGGTTGGTTATCAGTAACTGAATAATTGAAACCAACACCTTGCACATTAACGGTATCAAGTGGCGTAAAGTTGAGGCTATCGGTGCTGCGCTCTACTATAAAGTTACTGATGTGAAATTCCGATACGGTAGTCCAATGAACCAATGATGAAATGTTGTTCACTGCTCTTGCACTCACATCGGCAAAAGCAGGTTGCACTACGCCGTTGCTATCGGTATTAAAATTACCCACCTCTGCGCTAACAAGGTATGAATTGTTATTCTGCAGACTGATGTGTTGCAAGCCGCCGCAGCCATTGGTTACAGTGATATCGTCAACATACCAGCCATCATAACTGGTTCCCAAATCAGTGTACATCCTGAATCGCAGCTTGAGCGGTTTTCCTGAAAAAGAAGACAAATCAATAAAGGAATGAACAAAGTCTGAATCTTTTGAACCGCCTGTAAATGCCGGCATTGGTGTACTTCCGTATGAAGTATCAGCCGGATTGAAAGCGTAAATATTTCCATTGTATCCGTTGCTGATGAAATAAGGCGCAGTGCTTATCCAGGTGTTTCCGCCATCGGTTGAAACATCTATCATACCGCCATCATAACCCGCTTCTGTGTTGAAATGATGATAAAAAGAAAGCACTGAAAAATCGGTTGGAACAAATGCGTTGGATATTAAGCTAAAGTCGGACGCCGTTGCCTCATCGGGTGCATACCAGGAATGCATTCCGCTATGTGCCCGTGTTGTACTCGTTGTCCAGCCTGCACTTCCTCTTGCCATGGTGGAAGCAAAGCCTCCACTCATATGTGCATCTCTGTCGTCGTACAAAACGGTATCGAGCGTACAGCCTGCGGTATCGTTGGGTAGCAATGTAACACTATACACATTGCTCTGTCCTACGGTTGTAAAATTGTTCAGGCTCCAAGCCACATTATTACCTTGCACTAAAGCTTGTGGTGAGCTACTTGCAATCGTGAATGCGGCTGGAATGGTGTCTATCAATTGATAGTTACTTTGGGGCAACCCGCACTCGCAGCTAACCGTTATTTTGGTAGTTAATTCATCGTTGATGGGGGGCAAAGTTTCGGTATGCAAACGAAGGGATGGGGCATCAAACGCCGCTGTTCCATCGCTTGTATTATAAGATGAGCCTTGCACTGCGCTCCATCCCATCCCTCTTCGTGCAAACACATTCCAAATGGCGCATTTATGCCGGCTGTTGTATAAAATAGAATCAGCGGCAAGTATAGCATCGCGCGCATCCAAAAAGCCCGGACTGCAAGGTTGCAGCTTCTCTCCTTCTATTACCAATTGCAAAGCCATCACATTACCACCATTGCCTTTGGCATCGTAAATATTGGTGTTGATGATGCCTTCCTGTTTGATAATCGCCCATGTCATATCCCACAAAGCCGAACACCAAACTTCGCCAATGTAATGCACTTCGCCATTGCTCAAAAG
Source organism: Ilyomonas sp. (assembly GCA_965277535.1). GTDB lineage: Bacteria > Bacteroidota > Bacteroidia > Chitinophagales > Chitinophagaceae > Ilyomonas. Next base: position 2,334,886 of record OZ255825.1, read on the forward strand.
GTCTTTATAAGTATGCGGATTCACCACCATGTTCGTGCAGTAAGGATACGCTCTGATGCCTCTGCCGGTAGAGGATTCGCCCACTACATAAGTGCCGATGGTACGCGGTTTCGCTGAATCAGCTATGTTTGTTTTTGCCCAATTTTGTGTCATCATCAAAGCAAAATAATCACTCCAGCCTTCATCCGGCCGTTCATTGTTTGCCATGCAGCTTGCATTGGCTCCCGTAAGCCGGTGCGTAATGCCATGACCGTATTCGTGGCATATAATTCCATTATCAAAATCGCCATCCAGCAACGGCGTTCCGGTTAAGGTTGCCGTTACTGCATTGCCCGTTTTCAGTGCATTGGAAATGGCCAATCCATCGTTATAAGAAATGAGTATGGCAGGAATAATAATACTGGTATCGGTGCCGCTCATTGTTAGTAAAGAAGTTCCTTGCGTGTTCACCATCACAACCGCAATGGCACCTGCATTTTGCGCATTTTTTACTTTTTGAGCAAAGGTGCAACTGCCTCTGTAAATGAGGGCTATCCTGCCTTTTAGATTGGTGGGTAAAGTGTCGGAGCAAGCCAGTGTATCAGTGTTGTACAAAACAATAGCGCCGCTGATTGGTCCAACAGTAATCAGTTTGTTTTTGCCATTAAAACTGCTTTCCGTACAGCTATCGCTGCCCGCAATAAACGAGGGTGTTTTAATAATGAAAGAAGGCAGCTTCACGGCATTCCACAAATACATTTGCATACGTCCGCTCGTGCCATCATCGGGAGTGCTGAAATTAGAATTATTCAACCCGCTGCCATCGTGAGATTCTGCCAAAACCAAATCGTTGCCCAAACCACCACGTCCTAGATTATTTGCCTGAAAATTACCCGCAGGTTCGTCAAAGCCGTATTGATACATCACATCGTGCATTAAATTATTCCAATAAAACAAATTGGTAATAGCAGCACTTTTATTTACAGATAGTGAAGTGTTTAAATTAAAATCCGGCGTAAAAGAAAACGATAAATTGGGCAAAGCCGTAACTGATGTTGCTACGCTGCCCGGCGCATTTTTATTAGCACTATCATCGTATGCAAACACATTGTTGCCGCGCGAAATATTGTACGTGGTCGTTCCATCGTACTGCCAGCCAAGCGTAGTAGCCATGTTGTTTGTGCCTGCCGCTTCCCAGGGATTGGTTACGGTGCTAATGTTGCTGATGTTTAGGTTTTCGGCAGGAAACGGAACCACGTTGTAGGAAGCGTTTGTTGCACCGTTGGGCGACAAAAAATAATTGTACGAAGGTTTGTTTTCGTCATTATTTTTTTCATACACTGTAAAATTATTTTTATTAATTACCACACCTGTTGCAGCATCCACACGCACATTCCACCAGTCGGGGCTATTGGCAACATCAATGCTTACGTTCCATGCCAAGTGCCATTTTCCTAAGCTATCTGCTACCCAACACAGGCCGGTTTCAATGTTTTGTTTTGCTATTTGTTTTGCGGAAAAAATTTGTTTGACCGTATGGTTGATGGTTTCATTTCTTACGAAAGAAAAAGCAGCCTCCATAACCGGCAAATGCAGATGCAGTGCGGCTTTACCAATGGCTTCTGCTGGTTGAATCGTTGGCGTAGGTTTGGCAGTTTGTCCTTTTATTTTGAACGAAAATTCACCCGACGAATACAACAGCTTGTCATTTTTAAAAGCGAGCGTTTTAATGCTGTTGTAAACGGGTACGCCTTGATAGGTTTGCTGCAAATACAAATGCTGAATGCCGGTGTTTCGATCCGTATAATTTTTTAAGATAATAGCATCCTGAACATCGGAAGGGGACAAGCTAATGTGACTGGCAGCCAGTGCGATTTTGTTTTTTGCTACAGCTTCGTCTCCTGATTGCGAAAAAGCCGTAAAAACAAAACACAGCAACAATAAGCTAATGATGATTCTTTCCTTCCATCCCATGATTCCGTGCATATAAAATGTATGATGGTGTAAGCAGTTTGATAATTATTGGTTCCTTGATTTATCAAAAATGAGCAATATAACAATACAACCGTAAAAAAGTTTTTGCAAATAGAACGCTTATAAAACGATATTCTCCATTCGTTAGTATAGCTTCATTTTTGCAACTTCATCTTATCAAAGTAAATACGAAGATTTATGATGAATCGTTCCGATATTCTTATTATTGGTGCAGGTGCTGCAGGATTGATAGCAGCAAAAGAGTTATCGAAGAAAGGAAAAAAGGTGACGGTGCTTGAAGCTAAACCACAAGCGGGTGGTCGCATCAGCACACTGCATGATGGTGGGTTTTTGCAACCCGTTGAAGGGGGTGCTGAGTTTATCCATGGCAACCTTCCCATTACATTGGGCCTGTTGAAAGAAGCCGGTATAAAATACACAAAAACAAAAGGTAAAATGGTGCGCAGCATAGAGGGAAAATGGAAGGAAACCGATGAACCTGTGGAAGGCTGGGGTAGCCTGATGCAAAAGATGAACGAGTTACAACAAGACACAACGCTTACACAATTTTTAAATGCAGAATTTGCAGATGAAAAGTATGATGCTTTGCGGCAATCGGCATTGCAATATGCGCAAGGTTTTGATGCGGTTGATCCTGATAAGGCCAGTGTGTTTGCGCTGCGCGAAGAATGGCAGCATGACGAAGAAGATACGTATCGTATTGAAGGAGGTTATGTGCAACTCATCCATCATTTACTAACTTTATGTAAGGAACACAACGCAGTTGTTTTGTTCAACAAACCTGTTGCTGCCGTTGAATGGAAAAGAGGCGGGGTGATAGTTACTACCCCAACAAAAGAAACCTTCTATGCGCAACAGGCAATGGTTACCGTTCCGGTTGGTGTATTAGCGGCGGATGAAGGCACGCCTAATTTCATTCAATTCAAACCCCAATTGCCACAAATACAAAAAGCGACAAAAGAAATAGGTTATGGTAATGTGATAAAAATATTGCTTCAGTTTTCTTCAGTTTTCTGGCAAAAACAAAAGGACGCACTTTTTTTTATTTCGGATCAAACAATCGCTACCTGGTGGTCGCAGCAGCCTTCTCATTATCCGTTGCTTACAGGATGGATAGCCGGTAAAAAAGCCGATGAATTTACCGGAAAAAAGGAAGAAGAAATAAAGCAGTTGGCTTTGCAATCGCTTGCCAATATATTCAACAAAAACAAGGAAGAATTAACCAAATGGTTAACTGCCTGCTACATTGTAAACTGGCAAAACGAAGTATATGCAAAAGGTGCTTATTCTTTTAATACCGTTGCTTCAGAAGAAGCTAAAAAAGTGATAAATGAAGGAATAGAGAACACCCTGTTTTTTGGAGGCGAAGCTTTGTATTCCGGCGCGTCGGGCGGAACGGTAGAAGCCGCACTGGTAAGCGGTTTGAGCGTTGCGAAGAAGATAATAGGAGAATGACTTTCGCTGGTTAAAAAGCTTCAATTAGTTAAGTTTGGATCTGCATAAAAAAGAGGCAAAAACAAACATCCGGCTTTCGGCTATTGAAGTTGATATTCATAAAAAAGCTACCGAAGATTTTACTTTCGGTAGCTTTTTATAATTGAGCTGAGAAATGAAATTAATAAGTTGATGGTACAGCTTCTACTTTTACCCTGGTTAAACCTCTGCCTAAAAAGCCAAGTTCTTTGGCGGCAGTTCTTGTTAAATCGGCAACGCGACCAATGGCCTGCATTCCTTTGCTCATGCGGTCGTTAATGCGTACCAAAATGGACTTTCCATTGTGAAGATTGGTAACACGAACCCAGGTATTGAGTTTGAAAAAATTACTGGCGGCGCTCATTTCTGTATGATGAAAGGTTTCGCCGTTTGCGGTTGAAGTACCTTCTAAACTTTTGCTGTAAAAAGAAGCGATACCAACTACCGGTTTTGTTTTTTTATCTACTTCAGAAGATTTTTGACCGAAACCAATTTGGTGCAATGCTAAAAAAGCAAACAACACAAGGTTCTTTTTTACAAATAACAGAACCCTTTTTGGCTGCTTGATAATTGCTGATGATTGCATGTTGTAATTTTAAATAACGCAATTCCATTCCTCACACAAATCACTCTCACTAACGCTAAGAATAGCGGCGAAGGTATAGAACCAATCTTTTTTTAATGCCTTTCGCCTGTTAATTTTCAGCCCGCCCCTATTAGCAACAATCGCACCACTTACCTATAGTACAAGGGGAATCTTTTGTTCGAGCAACAATAAATCTGTTAAAACCATTGCCGTTACCGCTTCCAACACCACCGGAACGCGCAGGGCAATGCACAAATCGTGGCGGCCTTTTACTGAAAATGTTTCCTTTTGGTAAGTTTCCCAATTCCAGGTTAGCTGTTCTTTTGGAGTGGAAGAAGTAGGTTTGATGGCAATGCGAAACTGGAGCTCGTTTCCATTGGTGATGCCGCCCACAATGCCGCCGGCATGGTTGGTTGCCGTTTTGCCCGAAGCGTCTTCAATGGAGTCGTTGTGTTCAACGCCAAACATACGCGCAGCCGCGAAACCGGTTCCAAACTCGATGCCGCGCACCGCAGGAATGGAAAACACAGCGTGAGCTAAAAGCGATTCAACCGAATCGAAAAAAGGTTCGCCCAAACCAATGGGCAAACCGCTTGCACGACATTCAACAATGCCACCGATGGAATCTTTTTGGTAAATGGCTTTTTGCAAGCCTTTGTCTAAGTCCCTTTCGCCGCCAATTTCAAGTATGGTTGACTTCACTTCTATTCCCTTCTCCACTTGTGGAGAAGGGTTAGGGATGAGGGTAAGCAGCTTTTTTGCAATTACACCTACCGCAACCAAACAAACAGTTAAGCGTCCGCTAAAATGCCCGCCACCGCGGTAATCTTCAAAGCCACCAAACTTTTTGCTTGCCACAAAATCAGCATGACCCGGGCGTGGCACGGCGCGTTGTTTTGCATAATCGGCGCTGCGCGTGTTGTTGTTTTCAAACAAAATGGTAATGGGCGCGCCGGTGGTTTTGTTGTTAAAAATGCCACTTTTAAAAATGGGCAAATCGCTTTCCTGGCGCGGTGTTGTGCCTTTTTGTGTGCCGCCTTTGCGGCGCTCGATGTCTGCTAAAAAATCATCAACGGTTAAGGGCAAACCGGCAGGTACGCCATCAATGTTTACACCTACACTTTCGCCGTGCGATTCGCCAAAAATGTTTACTTTGAATATTCGACCGAATGAATTCATGCCCCTAACCCCTAAAGGGGAATTTTAAAATTTGGTAATTTAAGTAAGTGCAAGTTTTAAACTTATAAGAACATAGCAATTTCGAAGAAAGAATAATCTAATTATCTTAATCTTATTTATCCACCCAAATCTCCGTCAAAGCACCAATCCCCACTTCTCAAATTTCTTCTTTGTGTCCTCGTAATTCTGGTGATGAACACCGCGCAAACCCACTGTTTCTGCTACTTGCACAAACATCGGTCTGTCTTCAAGATATAAAGTTTCCTGTGGATTGATTTGTGCTATGTCAATGGCGATTTTAAAAATATCTGCATCCGGCTTACGAAAATGTACAAAAGAAGACGAGATAAAAAAATCAACAAAGCTGTTCAGCCTAAAGGTATTGATGCGGTATTCGTTTAGTTCTCTGCCTTCGTTGCTCACCACGGCAATTTTTAAATCGTACTTTTGTTTTAGCCCTTTTACCAGTTCAATCATATCGTTGTACGGTTGCGATTGCTCGAACATAAATTGCCTGAAATCATCATAACTAAAGTCTCTCTTTTCATAAAATACCACGCGCTCGAGGTATTGCTGCAACGTAAGTTTACCTACTTCATACGTGTCGAACGTCATGCTGTGCCGTTCCTGCGTTTCGTGTGCATCGAGGTTGAATTTTTCTACTGCTTTTGCGCGCGAGTTATGATCCCAGCCATTGGTAAGCAGCACGCCGCCTATATCAGTAAACAATGTTTTAATGCGTTGATTATTCATGCGTCAAAAATAGACCTTGATTTGGAATGATTTTACTGATTCGGCTGATGGGTGATTTTTTATATTGTTCTTCATTTACAAAATAGTGGTAAAAACAAACCTGCTGAATGAATAAAATGTCTGAACCATGATTTTATTGATTGTTATGATTGAACTGATTTGCTTTTATTCAAAAAACATTCTCTTCACTTTGAACATCAGCCTAATCAGTTTACTCATACAAAATCATGGTTCAGACATTTCATAGATTCGGCTGAGGCATCATTTCTAATAAAACACATTTTTATGGCAAAAACAAATCTTTCCAATCCGTAAAATCGTAGAAAATCCCGGTTCACACTTATGCTACTGTTATTTCTTTTTCCAAATAAACATCCTGTATTGCGTTCAATAAGGCAATGCCCTCTTTCATTGGTCGCTGAAACGATTTACGACCTGAAATCATGCCGGTGCCACCGGCGCGTTTGTTAATCACTGCTGTTCGTACCGCATCTTTTAAATCAGCAGCACCCTTGGATTCGCCGCCGGAATTAATCAATCCCGAACGACCCATGTAGCAGTTGATAACCTGGTAGCGGCACAAGTCAACCGGATGGTCGGAGCTTAGTTCTGTGTACATGCGTTCGTCCCATTTACCATAACTTTTTCCATCCGTATTTAAAGCTTTGTAGCCACCATTGTTTTCGGGCAATTTTTGTTTAATGATGTCTGCCTGTATCGTTACACCCAAATGGTTGGCTTGCCCGGTTAAATCGGCCGATGCCTCATAATTCACGCCGTTGATTTTGAAAGCATTGTTGCGCACATAGCACCACAATACAGTTGCCATTCCCAGCGAATGCGCTTCTTCAAATGCACGGGCAATTTCAATAATCTGCCGGTCGCTTTCTTCCGAACCAAAATAAATAGTAGCACCAACAGCAACGGCTCCGATGTTCCAGGCATCACGCACGGTGCCGAATAAAATCTGGTCGTATTTATTGGGATAAGAAAGCAATTCGTTGTGATTGATTTTTACAATAAAAGGAATTTTATGTGCCCACTTTCTTGCTGTTGCACCCATTACGCCAAACGTTGATGCCACAGCATTGCAGCCGCCTTCTACTGCTAATTTGATGATATTTTCCGGATCGAAATATTCAGGATTGGGCGTGAAAGAGGCACCGCCACTGTGTTCTACGCCCTGGTCAACCGGCAGAATAGAAAGATAGCCGGTGCCCCTTAATCTGCCATGGTTGTGCATCTGTTGCAGGCTTCGCAAAGTTTGCGTGTTGCGGTTCGATGGCACAAACACATCATCAATAAAGGAAGGCGATGGCAGATGCAGTTTATCTTTTGTAACAGTGCTGCAGGTATGTGTGAAAAGCGTTTCGCTTTCTTTTCCTAACAGGTTGGTGATTTCAGAGTAAGTCATAAAGGAAGATTGAAAGGCAAAAGTATTCTATCGCCGTTTATTGCTTGTAAACTTAGTCAAGTGTTTATTTTATTCAATGAGTCGGAGACTCTGAAGAACATAATAAGTACGAAATCTGGAGACTTCGTACAGCAACAGAATATAACATCAGAACAAACTATCTTCAAAAAATCGTGCAAAAACAAATCATGAACATCCGTTGAGTCTGTGTTATCCGTGTTCCATCTTCAATCCCCGTTCAGACCAACACCCAAACTTTTCAAATGCTCATAAAAATTAGGATAGCTTTTATTGATGGCTTCTGCTTCTTCAATGGTTGTTTCGCCTTTGGCTCCTAATGCTGCTACGGCACAAGCCATAGCAATGCGATGGTCGTGCCGCGAGTGAACGGTTGCTCCTTTTATCCCATTGCCGCCATGCACAATCATGATGTTATCCTGCAGTTCAATCCTCACACCCATCTTACCAAACTCTTCCTGCAATGTGATGGCACGATTGCTTTCTTTATGCGCTAAGCGATGTACACCTTCTATTACCGTTTTGCCTTCGCAATAAGAAGCCAGGGCAACCAGCGGCGGAAACAAATCGGGGCAATCCGTTGCGTTGAATTGAAAAGAGCGCAATGATGCCGGCCCGACCTCAATGACATCAGCAGCAATAGACAACTTACAACCGCTATCCATTAGGGCTTGCAGAATGGCTTTGTCTGCCTGCGTAGAAGCCACATCTAACCCTTTCACGGTGATGTTTCCCGCTATTGCACCGGCCACCAATAAAAAGGCGCCGCCGCTCCAATCTCCTTCCACCGTATAATCAATAAAGGTATCTGTATTGGCAGCCGGAGCATCTATAAATTCAAACGATTCGTAGTTGTTATTGATGGGCAAATCCAGTTGAAACGCTTCCATTACTTTCAGCGTTAAATCAATGTAGGGTTTGCTTTTTAAATCATCTACATAAATGGTTACGTTATTGGCATCAACCGCTGAATAGGCAAGTAGCAAACCCGTTAAAAACTGTGAGCTTAACGAGCCATCAATGCTGATGTTTTTGGGTTGCAATGGTCCTTTTAACTGAATAGGAAGCCTGCCTTCGTTAGAAGTAATATGAACGTTTAGTTTTGGCAGTATTTCATCAAAAAAATTCATGGGACGCGAAAGCAAACTGCCTTCTCCGTTGATGGTGATGGTTTGGTCGCTCAAAGCCATTAACGGTGTGAACATGCGGATGCCCAAGCCGCTTTCGCCGCAATTGATTTCGTGTTGCACCGGATGAATGTCCACCGGATGAATCCGGTGGCTAGTGATTTGCAACGATCCATCGGCCTGTTCATTTACGGTTGCGCCCAATGCTTTGATAACATTCAACGCTGCTTTATCATCGTTACTGATGCCCGGGTTGCGAATAATGCTTTCACCTTTGCGTACCAAAGCTGCTGCACAGGCACGTTGCATCGAGCTTTTGGATGCGGGTGCAAATATGTTTCCTGATACGGATGATGGCTGTATGGTTACTTTCATGAAGCTTAAGCAAATTGTGTAATAATAGGTTCAATTTCTTCTATGGTTAGCGGTTGAATTTTAGCTTTTCCAATCTTTTCCAGCAACACATAATGCAGTTCTTTTTTAAATCGTTTCTTATCTGCCTGCATGTTCTGCAAAGCCTTGTCTGCATTGAATTTCAGAAAGATTGGCAAGCCATATTGTTTTAAAACGCTTACCAGTTTTTCTGTTGCTGCAAAGCCTGTATATTGTTCGCTAATGTGCGCTGCGACTACCATTCCAATGGCGATGGCAAAGCCATGTGGCAACTGGTAATCGTTCTCTATTGCATGACCTAAGGTATGACCAAAATTGAGCTGTTTTCTTTCGCTCTGTTCAAACTCATCTTCCACTACTACTTTGCTTTTCAGCATTGCATTTCGCTGGATCAGTTTGTTTGCTAAAGCAGAGTCTTGTTGATAATCTTTTATTGTATGTTGTTCTAATAATTTAAACATCGCTGCATCTTTTATCGCAGCATGTTTAATGATCTCAGCAAAGCCGTTGATCCATTCTTGTTTGGGCAATGTTTGTAAAAACGAATAATCGTACAAAAGAAAAAGAGGCTGCCGGATTAAGCCCACCATGTTTTTATAAACGCCAACATCAACACCATTTTTTCCGCCAATGCAGGCATCTACCATGGCGAGGATAGAAGTAGGTACAAAACCAAATGGAATGCCGCGCATGTACACACCGGCTACATAGCCCGCCATATCTGTAATCACACCACCGCCAACGCCTACCAATGTTGTTTTTCTGTCGGTTCCCAAGACAATCATTTGCCTGATCACATCATCAACCGTGGTTTGGTTTTTATGTTGCTCGCCTCCTTTTACAACTACCGTTTGCCAGCCTTTAAAACGCTTTTTGTTTTTGGCAAAAATGTTTTCATCGGTGAGAAGGATGGTGTTTGTTTTTGCCGATATTTTTTCCAAATGTTCAAAAGAAGCATCGAAATAAAATGTGGTGGCGGATGATGAAAATTGTATTTGTTTTTTGGTCATTGTATTATCATTAGCCACCGGATTCATCCGGTGGTAATTTATCCGGTGGTATCAAATAAACGGTGGTATGAATTTTAATTCATCCGATCGGTTGAATTCCCACCGGATGAATCCGGTGGCTAGGGTAAAACATTCACATTGTGCATCACGCTCAATTCATCATCGAGCGATTTTGTACGGTGATGTTCTTCCTGTTGATCAATGTATTTTATCACTTTTTCCACCGCCGACGGGCTCACTGAATAAGCCGCATATCCATCCTGCCATTTCAAATCAGCAGCAATCAATTTATTTTGATTGAACCAGAAAGCAGAGCCGCCTTTTAATAGTTGAACAATAGCAGAAACGTTTTGTGTAGGATGCAACTGCAACAGGCAATGCACATGATCTTCCACGCCGTTCAAAGCAAGAAGATGAATGCCTTTTGTTTTTGCATTTTGCAACATGTATTCATATAATTTCATCCGCACTGGTTTGGTCAACAACATTTCTCTGTGTTTCACACTCCAAATCACATGAACAAATAAATATGTTTTGTTGTGTGGGTTGTGCATGATGAATGGTTTAAAATTCGGTTCATTCAACCACCGGATAAATCCGGTGGCTATGAGTAAATCCGGTGGTTAATCATTCATTATCTTGTTCTGATGGTTGATGCTTTCCATGTGCACTGCATCAAAATATTTGGTGATGAACTCTTTGCTCAAACCCAGCTTCGCTGCTTTAGTTGTAACGCGCTCTAATATTTCATTCCAGCGGTTGGTTTGCAGAATGGTGATGCTATTCTCTTTTTTGTAAGCGCCAATTTTATCAGCAATCTTCATGCGTTCGCACAATATCTGCATCAGTTCATCATCTAAATGGTTGATCTGCTGGCGCAATTTTTCCAACGCGGAATGATCGGCAGTAGGCACATCTTCGTGGCGCCATTGAATGGCATCCAACATTTCAGCCAGGCGCTCCGGTGTAATTTGCTGTTTCGCATCGCTCCACGCATGATCGGGGTCAATATGACTTTCGATGATTAATCCATCATAGTCCAAATCAATAGCTTCCTGCGCCACTTCCTGCAGTATGTCACGGCGGCCACAAATGTGCGACGGATCATTAATCATCATCAGTTCCGGATTGCGGCGCTTCATTTCAATGGCCAGGTGCCACATCGGCGCATTGCGGAAATGCGTGTTGCCATACGAAGAAAAGCCACGATGAATCAAACCAATTTGTTTGATGCCCGCTTTCGCCACGCGCTCAACAGCACCGAGCCAAAGCTCCAGATCCGGATTGATAGGATTTTTAATTAACACCGGCACATCAACACCGCGCAACGCATCCGCCACTTCCTGCACACTAAACGGATTTACCGTAGTGCGTGCCCCAATCCAAAGCACATCTACATCAAAGTGCAGCGCATCCTGCACCTGCTTTCCGGTTGCCACTTCTACCGCTACCGGAATACCGGTGAGCTTTTTTGCCTGTTGCAACCACGGCAAACCTTTGGTGCCAATGCCTTCGAAAGAACCCGGACGGGTACGTGGCTTCCAGATGCCGGCACGCATGATATCAACCTTACCTGTTTTTGCCAGGCGTACTGCGGTTTCTGTAACCTGCGTTTCCGTTTCGGCACTGCACGGACCGGCAATGATTAACGGACGTTTGTTCCATTTTTCCTGCACCACTTCTTTGGCAGATGCTGTTCCAGTTGCTTCCATAACACTTTAATTTATGAATTGTGATTTATGATTTTTGATGAATGCATAATTTGTTTTTGCCTGCAATCATCCCTTTTTGTTTTTGCCCCTTTTTTGGAGCTGTCATCGTTCAAAGCCTTATTGGGCTTCAGTTCCGGCTATCCGTTACAAGTCCGGCACAAGAGCCTGCGCTCAAACCTTCACCGGTCTTTCCACTTCTATCCGGCAGCCCATCAGCTATAGAATAAGAATTGAACTTTGCCAACCTTGTTTGCTAAAAGAACTTTTGTTATTTATCTATTTCCAGTTTGAGTAATTGATTCACTTCACTTTCTAAAATTGGAATGTCTTTCGTTACAATTTTCCAGATAATGACATCATTAATATTATCATAAGCATGAATGATTCTGTTACGCAAATCCACTATTGTTCTTGAATAAGACAATTGAATCTGTGGATTTATTTTTAATAGCAAATTCATTGCTTCTCCTATAATTTCCAACTCTCTTTCTACCGCTCTTCTTTTGGTTTTGTTCTTTTTATACTCTTCAAAATTTCTCTTACTTTCCAAGTGTTCATCAATTGAAATAATTGCTGTTTTAATATCAAACAGTAACTTTTTTTCTTCCAGCATCATATAATCCGCACCTTATTACTATTGACACTTTGAATGAAATAAGGATTCGACAAGGTTTCTTCTGCCACCAACTCTACTTTTTTGTTTAATAAGTTTTCCAATGCATCTATCAAAGAAAAATAATTGTTGGCGTATGTTTCAACATCGGTATCAGCCGGAAAGCTTATTAAAAAATCAACATCACTGTTATCATTCATGTTTTCTTTTACAGCACTGCCAAAAGCATAAGCTTTTTGAACGTCATGCTGCCGCATCAGATGTTGTATCTGCGGCAAATATTGCTGTATGATGTTTATTTTCTGCATTTCGTTTTCTTGCAACACCGGATGAATCCTTTGGCTAATCAATCACCGGCTATTCGCATCATTCATCCGTATTCTTCTGCCTTTAAAATTTTTGCCGTCTATGGCACGAATCATTTGGTTGGCACTGCCACGATCCACTTCAACCCAACTGTTCATTTCTTTCATGTCCACACGTCCCAGCACCTCTTTGCGAAGATCGCTCATGTCTAAAATAAACTGCAAAAACGAAGATTTATAAAAGCCATCTTTTGTTCCGAGGTTCACAAACAGGCGCATGTAATCGCCGCCTTCATTGTTGAACGTTCTGCCTTTGGTATCGCGGTAATTTTTTTCATTTTTATCGCCACTTCTGCTACGGCTTTGATCCCGTGCGCCAGCTTCCCGGCTATTGCGCCTGTCATCACGAACATTCAAATCGCCGGCATTTTCGTAATACTTTAAAAAACGCGCGAATTCCAGTGCTGCCACACGTTTCAGCACTTCTTCCTTGCTTACATCGGCGAAGCGTTCTTCCAGCATTGGCACATAACTTTCGTAATCGCCATGGCTGATGTCTGCCTGCAGCAATTTATCCATGAAATAAAAAAACTGCTTGCGGCAAACGTCTTTACCGCTTGGTATTTCTAACTTATGAAACTGCGATTGCACCATGCGTTCTATCTGCCGCAGCTTTCCAATCTCGCGCGAGTGAACAATGCTCATGCTGATGCCTACTGCACCGGCACGACCTGTACGACCGCTGCGATGCGTGTAAATTTCTACATCATCCGGTAACTCGTAGTTAATAACATGCGTGATGTCTTTTACATCAATGCCACGTGCGGCAACGTCTGTTGCAATTAAAAGCTGTAAACTTTTATCGCGAAACTGACCCATTACTTTATCCCGCTGTCCCTGGGTAAGATCGCCGTGTAATGCGTCAATATCATACCCTTCGCGGGTGAGTTTTTCAGCTACTTCCTGTGCATCTAATTTTGTTCTTGTAAAAATCAATCCATAAATGCCGGGATTAAAGTCTATCAGGCGTTTCAGCGTTTCATAGCGCTGATGACCTGCGGTAACAAAGTATTGATGATCTATATTTTTATTACCTGTGTTGGCTTTACCAATTACAATTTCAAACGGCTCTTTCATGTAACGCTTGCTAACCTTGCGTATTTCCGGTGGCATCGTTGCGCTGAAGAGCCACGTGCTTTCGCGTTTGGGTGTATTTTGCAGAATGAATTCTATATCATCCTGAAATCCCATGTTTAGCATTTCGTCTGCTTCATCCAGCACCACGTATTGTATCTGCTCAAGATTGATGGCTTTGCGTTCTATCAGGTCTATCAGCCTGCCGGGTGTGGCAACTACTATTTGCACGCCCCGTTTCAAATCTCTTATTTGTGTGCCGATGGATGCGCCGCCATACACGGCTACCACATGAATGCTGCGTATGTGTTTTTTAAACAGTTCTATTTCACTTACTATCTGTATGCAAAGCTCGCGGGTAGGACAAACGATCAATGCCTGCGGATGTTTTTTTTCTGCATCAATCAGTTGTAAAAGGGGTAAGCCGTAGGCTGCCGTTTTTCCGGTGCCGGTTTGCGCGAGGCCAATTAAATCTTTGGTGCCGCTTAACAATACAGGGATTGCTTTTTCCTGTATCTCTGTAGGATTTTCGAAACCTAAATCGCTGGTAGCCTTTACCAGCGGCTCAGACAATCCTAATTCTTCAAATGTTGTCATTAATGTGTTTTAAAATTCCTGCAAAAGTAAACAATGGAACACGGATAAACATAGACTGCATGCACGGATTGGAAGGATTTTATATTTGATGATTTTTATTGATAATTTACTTATTCTTTAAAAAGCTTTGCCAGTTTGTTTTCCAATATTTTTCAAAATCAAATTCATCTTTATAGATTGTACTTAGCGATTTGATTAGATCATTTTCTTTTACGGAGGTTATCGTCTTAATTAACTTATCATCTATTCTGTCTTTATTATTCGCCTGATAAATCGAAACTTGTTTGAGAAAGCCCAGTGAATCAGAAATCGATCTTTCGATGTACATATAAGCTACTTCTTTTTTTTTGTAATTGATTAATTGAAACAAAGAAGAAAATGAATCATAACCTGTATTTAGAAATCCTTGACGATAGTCACAGTATAATTTGTTTATTTTATTAATTGGTTTTATGGAAATGCGATTATTAACGGATGAATCTATATTTAAAAAGAAGTCTCCACTATTCACAAATGTGTTTTGAATAGGATTGTATAAAAAGACATATGCCTCATCCCATTTTTCTGGAACAACAATATCAAGATAAGCGTCATCGTTTACATCACTCAAACAGAGTAACCCATAAACATCGTCTTCAGTTGCTATTGTATCAATCAAATTCCATTTAGAATTAAAACTTTCAAGAAGATAAATATGATAACTGCTTGAGGCTTTCGTCGCTTTGACAAGATGTTCAGTTATTCTAAACTTGTTTTGATTTACAGCAAAATTGTACGGATACTTTTCGATTTCGTGCATCTGCGAAAAAACTTGAGACGTAAACAAAAGCGAAAAAAATAAAAGCCCTTTTATTTTCATCTTTTTAAAGCACATAAAAACTATTTAATTATCTTTCTAATTTTATTCGCGTTCTCTATCAACTGTTGTAAATATTCGGTGTTTTCTTTTTCCAAACAAGCTTTGAATTTTCGCAATTGCGAAATGTGTTCATTCAAAACATCCAATACATTTTCCCTGTTCTGCATGAAGATGGGAACCCACATCTGCGGGTTGCTTTTTGCCAGCCTTACTGTACTTTCAAAACCGGCAGAAGCGAGACGGAAAATGGCATCTTCTTCTTTTTCTTTTTCCAATACGGTATTTGCCAAAGCAAACGAAGTGATGTGCGAAATATGACTCACATACGCCACCTGCATATCGTGGTCGAAAGCGCTTAAATACACGAGATACATGCCCAATGCTTTGTACAAATCTTCAGCAATTTGCAGCGCATCTTCATCACTTTCTTCCCTATTGCAAATGACAGTGGCTTTATCTTTAAAAGCCCCGTGCACAGCGGCTTCGGGGCCACTGTATTCCGTTCCCCACATCGGGTGCGTAGCCACAAACCTGCCGCGATTGGGATGATCTTTTACCGCATTAATTAAGTTTTGTTTGGTTGAGCCGGTATCAATAATCACCTGCTTTTGAATATTGTCCAGCAATTGCGGCAGCATCAATTCGCAGGCGCTTACAGGTATAGCCAAAATGATAACGTCGGCTTTTACCACAGCCGGGTACAGCGGTAATATTTCATCAACCAAATGCAGTTCCAATGCTTTTTGCTGATTGTCTTTGTTGGCATCTACGCCAATGATATGCGAGGCAAAGCCATTTTCTTTTAAAGCAATTGCCATGGAGCCACCAATCAACCCGACACCAATAATAGTGATGGTGATGCCCTCTCTTGTAGAAGGAGCTTTGATGCTTGCTTCTGTCATTGCCGCTTTGTTTTCGTTCATTTTTTTGTTCTGCTCAATGCTTCATTGCTTCCCGATTCTCCGGATGGCTTCTTCAAATTTTTCAACTGAACCGCACAAACTAATGCGCACATAATCATTTCCCCTGCTGCCGAAAATGCCTCCCGGCGTGATGAACACATGGGCGTTGTACAATACCTCGTCGCTTAGTGCATAACCATCTTTGTATGGCGCCGGAATCTTTGCCCAGATAAACAAACCTGCCTGGCTTTTTGAATACGTGCATTGCAAGGCATCCAACAACTGATACACTTTTTCTCTTCGTTGTTTGTATGTCTCATTAATGCTGTCATACCAATCGTTACCGAGGCTCAAAGCCTTTGCTGCCGCGAGTTGCAGCGGTAAGAACATACCGCTGTCCATATTGCTTTTAAAACGCAGCACTTCATCAATTCTTTCTTTTGCGCCGCACAAAACACCAACGCGCCATCCTGCCATGTTGCCGCTTTTGCTTAATGAATTTAATTCAACCGCAACGTCTTTTGCACCATCAACACTTAACAAACTCATTGGCTGTTCATTTAAAATAAAACTGTAAGGATTATCGTGGCAGATCAAAATATTATGCTTTTTTCCAAAAGCAACAATTTGTTCAAACAATTCTTTAGTTGGCAGTTGTCCGGTTGGCATGTGCGGATAGTTAATCCACATCAATTTTACGCGCGATAAATCTCTTTTTTCCAACTCATTCCAATCAGGAAAATAATGGGCTTCTTCTCCTAAATCATAATCCACGCAAACACCGCCGGCAAGCATAACAGCACTCCGGTAAGTGGGATAACCGGGATTGGGAACCAGCACTTCATCACCTTCGTTCAAGTACGTCATACAGATGTGCATGATGCCTTCCTTACTGCCAATGAGCGGTAAAATTTCGGTATCTACATTTAAATCAACGCCATAAAATTTTTGATACCAATCGGCAAAAGCTTTGCGAAGAATAGGCGAGCCTTTATAGTTTTGATAGCCATGAACATTCGGCTTTGCGTTTTCTTCCTGCAGCACTTTTATTACATCGGGATGCGGCGGCAAATCGGGGCTGCCGATGCCGAGGTTGATGATGTTTTTGCCCTCTTTGTTCAGCATTTCTATCTCCCGCAATTTTTGCGAGAAATAATATTCGCCGATGCCTTCTAATCGCTTTGCTGTTTGCATGTTAAGTTTGTTTGTTGAACCGCGGAGACGCAAAGTTTTGTGTTATGTATTTTTCCTGATTTTTGTTCCTTGATTCTTGTTTCGTAAATCTTGTTCCTTGCTTCTTGTTCCTTGCTTCTTGTTTCTTGCTTCTTGCTTCTTGTTCCTTGATTCTTGCTTCTTCTTCCTAATCAATTAAATCGTTTACAATCATGGTTCCGCTTTTATAAACGCCATATACTTTTACTTCTTCGGTCAGGCTTTTCAGCCTTTCAATTACAGTATAAAACTGATCTGTTGTTTCAAATTCCATATCTGCATGAAAACTGTATTTAAAATCGGAGCCGGGTATGGGAAAACTTTGCAATTTGCTTAAATTAATACCGCCTTCGGCAATGGTGGTGAGCACTTTGGCAAGGCTGCCTTTGGAATGATTGGTGTGAAACGTAACCGATGCTTTGTTGGCCGCCTCAACGGGCAGTGCTGTTTCTTCTCTTTGCAAAATTAAAAACCGTGTATAATTGTTTTTGAGTGTATGAATATTGGGCGCAATAATGTGTAAGTTATAAAGCTCTGCCGCCAGGCTGCTGGCAATGGCTGCAATGTGTTTGCTTTTGTGTTGATGAACGTGCTTTGCGCTTAACGCCGTGTCTTCGGTTTCAACGAGCTTCCAGTTGTATTTGTCAAGATAAGAAAGGCATTGTTGCAATGCCATGTAATGCGAATGCACTTCGCGGATGTCTTCTAACCCAACGCCCTCATTGACCATCAGGTTTTGACCAATTTGCAAATACACTTCGCCAATTACTTTTAGGTTGCTTTTTTGTAATAGGGTGTAGTTAGGAAGAATGCTGCCGGCAATCGAATTTTCGATTGCCATTACGCCACCATCGGATTGGTTTTGGTTTTGCGCAATTTTTATCACTTCTCTGAAAGTAGCGCAGGGTACGACTTCTACGCTGTTGCCAAAAAATTTTCTTGCCGCTTCCTGGTGAAACGAGCCTTCATAACCCTGAATTGAAACTTTGCTCTTCATATTGTAAAAAAAAGTCCCGACTCTGTGTGAGCCGGGACTTTATATTGATTCGTTTTTTGATTACTTCATTGCAATACAATCCCGGCTTTATTTAGTAAAGTAAAAAAAGAAAAAATAAAAAGGATTGTATAAGCGTGTTGTGTTCATTGACAGCGCGAAAGTAGAAGTTATTTGTTTTGCAACAAATTTTTTTTGAGTAAGGAAGGGAACAAAAACAGCATTCAACAAATTGATTTATAATAACAAACGTTTGTTTGTATTGCCTTAGGTCAACAAAAATACAGTGGCGCCAACAAATGGATATTGCTTTCATCTGTTTCTCCTGGAACGGAAAAGAGTGCAAAACCAAACGTATTGTTTTTACTGCAGAACCATCACGAGCCCCGCATTGGTTTCACGCCGGCTTTCATTAACATTTGTGCGATAAACTCTCCTAATTTCTGTCCTTCTTCCTGCCCCCATTTTACTGAATCTCTGAAATGAATGCCACCATAAATGCGCGATACTGCCGCTTCGTTGGCGGCTTGTTTGAACGAAGTAAATTTCCGGGCAGGCAACTCAAAAATTTCTTCCGAATCGTCGGTAAAAGAAAACGGCTCGCCCAGCAAATACGTGAGCACTTCGGCAGCCGCCGTTGAAATCACACTATGCCCGCTGGTGTATTCAGGAAATGGCGGCGTTTGTAAAAGTGGCGTCCATTTCGGATCAATATACCGAACGATATAGGTTTCAGGACGAATGCGGTTGGAACGATATTTTTCATCCCAGCAACTGATAAACGCGTCCATCAGAGTAGCGGCAAGATAAGTTTCTACGGCAACGGCATCGTCAAAAGAAAGCTTTGCTTTTTGGGCAGCAATACAGCCAATGTTCATCCAATGCCCGCCCGGACTTATTTTCTTAAAACCAATCATCATGTGCCCTGATGTTTCGATGGCAAAGGGATTGCAATCCCAAAACGCAGCCACCGCAAGCTCTTCTTTGCCAGGATGAATGCCGTAGTGATATACTTCTTTAGCCAACGCATAAAAGGCACTGCTGCTGTCTTTGCTGAACGCAACCGGAACTTTCGGAACAAACTGGTTGCAGGAATCTATCAGCATGGGGCGAACCGTTTTCCAGTTGGGTTCTACCGGTTCAAAATAGCCTGGCGGTGTAGGATACCAAAAGCCATCGCCTTTTAATGGTGTGTACCTGCGTTTTGCGCTCAACTGGTTGTAATGGTCGGTTTTTGAAAAGAGGATGATTTGTGCAGTCGCTTCTTTGGCAACGGCAATGGATTCGTCAATGGTGGCTTGCGATACGTTGGCTTCCTTTAAGTTCTTAATAAACGTCTGTTCATCTTCCTCAATCATAAAACCTGAAGGCAGCATCATCCTTCCAATTTCCAAAATAGAATACAGAGCTGCAATGCGATAATCGTAATGAACCGTTGGATGGATGACAATGGATTTATATTGTTTGATAAAGGTTTCAGCCCCTGGCAGCGTATGATTGTGCTGAGAAACAATGGCGTATGCAGTTAGCATTGCATACGCATAATAACGGCTGGCTGCGGGGGGATTCACCACATCGTGCATCATCACTTTTGTTTGAGCAAACAAAGCCGGTTGTAAAAGCGAAACATAAGGCTGCGCTTCTTTTTGCGCTGATATATAATGGATAGAAAATACGGTAAAAACAAACAGGATGACCACACGCTTCATGCTTCTACATTTTATGGTAATGAATAAAACTGTAAGGGCTCGTTGTTGCTGCCAACCACTAAATAATTTTTATTGCTGATGGTCAGTAAGGTTGCACTTTTTACATCGCCGATAACAGATAAGCCCGATGTTGTTTGCGGCACATAATTGAAGCCGCCCCTGCCATCGCCCAGGAGCAAACATCCATAATTGGCATCAATGCTACCAAGCTTTAAACGATTATCAGAATGGTTTCCCAACAGGAGCAAATCCATCTTTCCATCCTTATTAAAATCGTTTGCAATGATATTAGATACCACCGAAAATTGCGCTTCGATAGGTAACGAATCGGGAACCATTTTGCCGTTTTGATTGAGGTAACAAACCGATGCCGTTTGTGTTGCTGTTAGCTCTTTTGCTTTTTGCAATTCTTCATTTGAAAGAATAGTATGAATATTGGCATCGGCATACGCACTGTAAGAAGAGAATTTTTTTCGCATCGAATACATTTGCTCATTTAATTCATCGCGGCTTACAAACGGATAGCTTTCATTTTTGATGTAAAAACAAAAGAATGGATCTATCGAACCATTGTTGTCAAAATCGGCATAATACAACTGAGCCGGTTGTTTTTCCGAAGCAACGATTTGTGTGTTCAGACCTAAGTTGCCCGCAATGATATCGGGTTTGCCATCGCCATTTACGTCAGCCACTTTTACCGAAAACCAAAAGCCATTTTGTGGCTGTGAAAAATAGCTTTTGGTTTTATCAATAAAACCGGAAGATGTGTTTTCAAAAATTGTGATGGGCATCATTTCCCCACATACAATCAAATCGGGTTTGCCATCGCCGTTCATATCAGCCCACTGCGCCGATGTAACCATTCCAATGCTGTCGAATGGCGTATGCTTAACAGTAAACTTTCCTTTTCCGTTGTTGGTTAGTAAGTAGGAAGTGGGCGCTGCCGGATATTGACCAGGAATCACTCTGCCTCCAACAAACAAATCTATATCGCCATCGCCATCATAATCGCAAGGCACCACGCACGATTTACTGCTGGCGCTCACGTCGGGCAAAGCCGTTGTATCTTTTGTAAAATTCCCTTTGCCATCGTTGATGTATAATTCATCCTGAAGGGCTGGTGTAGCTGCTTCAAAAACAGAATAACCGCCCTTTGCAATGTACAAATCAGGAAAGCCATCACCGTTGGCATCAAAAAAAACGGCCGCTGAAACTGCCGATGTGCTTTCATCACCAATTACACTGTTGCTGGTGGTGAATCCGCCGTTGGCTTGTTGCAAATAAACGGCGGCGCCTTTTTCTTTATCGCCGCTGATGAAAATGTCTTCTCTGCCATCGCCGTTTACATCGGCTTTGGCTATCACGGGTCCTGTTTTGGAATACATGAACATCATCAATAACTGACGCTTGAAATCGTTTTCTGTATAATCCTGGTGCGTATAAGGAATGATTGCCGGTGCTTTGGCAAACAGGGTAGCATTTGTTTTTGCAGAAAAAACGGGAGCGATTGTTTGTGAAGAAGGCTCGATGGTTAACTTTTGATTAGCGGCGACCTGGTTGAGCATTTTTGTTGAACCATCCGGAAAAATCACTTTTACCGAATCTGCTATTTTGTTTTTGCCCAGACCAAAATTCAGGACGGTTGACATGCACGAAAGATAGCCGCGGCTTGGGTTTACTTCCTGGTACTGCATCGTGCCATTAGCATACACATACACTTTGCTGCCAATGGCTCGTGTGTTTTGTTTAGCCCCTTTTACTTCGATGCTGATGTAAGAATTGTTGTTGGTTTCACGGCTTTCGTTTTGATAAATAAATGCCTCCTGGTTGATGTTGTTTACCACCAGATCGAGGTCGCCGTCATTGTCCAAATCAACATAAACCGCACCGTTTGAAAGGGCTGCTTTGTCAAAACCCCACTGCATTTGCTCATTGGTAAAAGTTAAGTTTCCCTCATTTTTAAAAATGTTATTGTGAAACGTTGCAGCGGGCATGGCTTTTATCAAATCCATGAGTAAGGCCGGTTCTTTGTCCATTGCTTTTTTTATCTTGTAATCGCCCCAGTAACGCATAAAATCTTTGTTGGTATAATCGCGCAGATAGCCGCTGGTAATGAATAAATCTTTGTATCCATCATTATCAAAATCGGCAAATAAGGGGCTCCAGCTCCAGTCGGTATTGGATATGCCTGCCAATTGTCCTATTTCACTAAAAGTTCCGTTGCCGTTGTTCAATTGCAGCATGTTGCGCATGTACTGTTTGCCTAAATCCTGTTGCTGCATCAGGGCAAACGATTCGTAATTTTCCTGAAGTTGTAATGATTTTTGACGATGATTATCGGGTGGCATCATATCGAGCGTTACAACATCGGGCAAAGCATCGTTATTAAAATCGGCAATGTCAACGCCCATTGAAAACTGGGAAATATGACGAAAACATTGTTTGGTAACATCTTCAAACGTTCCGTTGCCTTTATTCAGATAACAATAATCCGGTTCGTTGTAATCGTTCGTTACATAAATATCAGGTAAGCCATCTTTGTTGATGTCGGCAATGGCAATGCCCAAACCAAACGTAAGCGGGAACTGGTGAATGCCAGCTTCTTTTGAAACATCGGTGAAATGGCCGCCATCATTTCTATACAATTTGCTTCCTGCATAAGGGTCCGCTTCATTGCGAAACTTGGCCAGTTCCATGTTGTCAATCTTTTTTACATTGTGATTGAGCAGGAACATATCCAAATCGCCATCGCCATCATAATCAAAGAAAGCAGCTTGCGTGCTGTAGCCGGGGTCATCCAGCCCATATTGTTTAGCTTCATCCACAAACTTCAAGGCCCCTTTGTTGATGAAGAGTTGATTGCGCCGCGCATCTTCGGGCAGCTTGCCAGAATAGCAAACATAAATATCCAGCAAGCCATCGCCGTTTACATCTGCCATTGTAACGCCGGTTTTCCAGCCGCCTTTTCTGCCTTCCAAACCCGCTTCTTTGGTAATGTCTTTAAACTTCATCCCACCCAAATTCAAATATACTTTTATGGGTTTTTGATTGGCGGTAAACACCAAGTCCTGCAAACCATCTCCGTTCAAATCGCCAGCCGCAACGCCGCCTCCATTGTATAAATATTCATACGAAAGCACATTCAAATTTTCATCTTCGTTGATGGTGTTGTTGAAAGTAATACCGGTTTGTTGAGAAGATAATAATTGAAACAAAGGTTGCTGCGCACGGCTGAAAAATGCGGCAAAAACAAACATCAATATGAAGCCAGTCTGTTTTATTTTTTTGAGGAAAAAGAAAAAGAGGTTCGTCATTTCATCAATCATTAATAAGCAGAGAAGCAAGGTAAGAAGCAGAACAAAAAGGAAGGATAAAACAGTACGTTAATCTTACAAAACAAATTTGGGTAAAAACAAAACAGGCTGCTTTTGGGCAACCTGTTTTTTGTGCAAAACCAAAGATTTATTTATCCCACCAAACTCTTCCACTAAACAAATCGCCACCGCTTAAGTTAGCAGCAGCCGTTTTGTAATTGGCTCCGTTGGTGGTAGCTTCACTAGTTGGGTAAGGTTCTCTGCGCGGTATTTGACCACCGGAGAAATTGCCTGTATAATTTACTGGTGTGAGGGTTGGAAAGCCTGACCTTCTCCAGTTGCTCCAGGCTTCACTGAAGTTAAATAAAGTGCCGGTGGTAATCCAGTATTGATCGTTAATTTGTTCAAGCGAATTGTTTATCAGCGGATGTGCGGCAGCATAAGCCGTTGCTGTTGCAGCACTAATGGTTCCGGTTGAATTGAACTGAGCATAACTTTCTAATGAACCCGCTATACCATTGGCATAATGCGTAGCTGCTGTACCGCTAACATTCCAGCCTCGAACAGCAGCTTCTGCCAATAAAAACTCAGATTCGCCATAGGTTAAGATGAATACAGGTGCGTCCAGGCTAAGATAAAGCGATGTTTTGGGACGGGAGTATTTGCCATTGGGTGTTGTAAAGCCACCATTTGTTGAAGCGCCAGGATAGCCAGGCGCTTTTGAAATATTAGTTGCACCACCGTTTTGATCATAACCGTTTGGCATTCCCAATTGTGCGGAAGCGGTAGTATCTCCTGAAATAGAAGGAACAGTGCTGCTGTCAACCGCTTTGGTTGAACTAGGAGCAAAATACGCACCGTGTGGCGGTACTTCTGAAATGATAGGCAGACGAGGGTCGCTGCTTGCTTTTAACATGTCAATCAGTACTTTCCCCCATCTTACTTCTGAATAGTCCTGAGGTACAACCAATGCGCCACTATTTGGATTGCCAAAACCGTCAGCATTATCATACATTATATAAGCATTGTCGCTCACGCCCGCAAGCGTACCACCCGCCGCTGCCTTTTCAGCATACTTTTGTGCGGTAGTAGCATCTGCCTTCACCAGGCGCATTGCCATGCGTAGCATAAGAGAGTAGCCAAATTTTTTCCATTGGGTTACATTGCCGCCATACGAAAAAGCATCGCTGGTTGGCGCTGCCTTAGAAGCATCCAATGTGGTTAGCACAGAATCTAACCGTGTAAGCATGGAGTTGTAAATATCTTGTTGCTTATCATATACAGGCAATACCGTTCCTGATTTAGCTTCCAACGCTTGTGAATACGGACAATCTCCATACGTATCAGTTACCAGCATAACAGAAGCAATTTCTATAATGGTTGCCATTCCTCTTAAGTTAAGATAGGCATCGTTTCCTTTGGTGAGATTTTGTATTTCGCGTGCATTGCTGGCGGCAGTATAACCATTGTTCCAGGTGCTTGCCTGGTAAGTGGTGGTATTACCAGATGCCACATACTTGTCGCCATTGCTATAATAACTGGGATAAGATGCCGAAGCAAAGATTTGTACCCACATGCTTTGAAACAGGATGGGGCCTGAATAACCCGACATAGCGCTTGAATAATTCAACTCGGCAGTGGGTAACAGCAGGTTGGGGTCGAACGTAGAAGCGTTTGCCTGCGTTGGATCGGTGTTGATGGACTGAAAGTTTTTGGTACAGTTTGCCAGCAACAAAGACAAGGATAGAAATGAATATATGATTCGTTGTTTCATTACAGTTATTTTTTGAATTTGAAATTAGCGTTGATACCAAATGTTCTTGTGGAAGGAAGACTGGTACCTTCAATACCTGCATAATTTACACTGGCATTAAAACCGGCTTCGGGATCAATGTTATCACTGTGCTTCATCAGCGTAAGCAGGTTGCGGGCAACCAGCGAAAGATCTACCGAGCTAAACACGGGAACATGGGCAAACAATTTTTCTCCCAATGTATAACCCAGTGTAATCTGGCGAAGCTTGATATAATCGCCGTTTAAAACATTCAATTTGGAAACACCGGCTATTCGTTGATAGTAGCTTTGGGCATCTGCTGCTTTTGTATTAGCGGTTCCATCAGCTAAAACGCCGGTGGTAATACCGCCATCTCTTCCGGCAAGCGTCATCTGATTCAATCCTCTGTAAATGCTGTAATAACTGGTGGCAGATAAAATTTTATTGCCATAGTTATAATCAATCAAAAAAGAAAGATTGAAGTTGCCAAAACTGAAATCGTTCCTCAAACCGCCGTAGAAGGTTGGTAAAACACTGCCATAAGGCTTTAAGTCGCCAATTACGGGCAAGCCACTCGCATCTACCACCATTTGCCCTTTAGCATTATACGTATAATCTTTCGCCATGATCTGCGGACCTGCCATACCCACCACAAAGGCTGTGTTGGCATTCAAGGGGCGATACGTTCCCAAACCTACATTGTTGTTGAATGCATCGGTTTTTAAAATTTTATTGTTTACATTGGTAGAGTTGAATGTAACGTTCCAGTTAAAGTATTTGGCTTTTACCGGGTTGCCGGTTATCTGCACTTCCAGGCCTTTGTTTTGCGTAGAACCGTTACCAATCACAGAACTGGTGTAGCCGGTGGCGGCACTCAGGTTGGCATTCATTATTTCTTTGCTTGTTTTGCGGTCGAAATAAGCTACATCCAAACCCAAACGGTTGTTGAAGAACTTCAATTCAGCGCCTACTTCAAGTTCGCTTAACCTGAAAGGTTTTAAAAACAAATTGGGAAGAGTAGAACTGAAATTACCGGTTGCAACACCATTGATTGAGTTGCCCACACTATAATAAACTGATGTTCCATAAGCACCGTTGTTGGAACCACCCGGCTCACCACTGGTTTGTGCATAAGCTAAACGCAGTTTGCCATAATTCAACTTTGTGCTATGCAGGAGTTCGGAGAATACAAACCCGCCGGAAACTGATGGCGTGAAAATGGTGTTGTTGTTGATTGGCAGAGTTGAATAAGCATCATAACGGCCTGTGGTATTTAGTGTGAGATAGTTTTTATAAGAGAAATCAACCGAATAATAAGCCGAGTGCACTTCTTTTAAGTTATAGCCGTAACTTCTGTTGAAGCTCACCACGTTGCTGGGTGTATATAAATTGGGTATTACAAAAGGTCCGCCTCCTATTCCAATGCTTTCAAACTGGTTTCTTCTTGCATTGGCACCCAACGTAGCATTAAAGTTTACATCTTTAAACAGATTGTGATTAATGCCGATAATCCCATCGAAATTCAGTTCTGAAGTTTGGGCGTTTGATAAGCCAATACTTCCTGATTGTCCGGCGGTATTTAAACTAAAAGCTGTGCCGGTAGGCGTAACGTTTAAATAACGATCGTTTTGAATATCATAGCCCAAACGTCCTAACACATACAGCCAATCGGTAAAATTATATTTGGATGAAATGGCGGTAATAAGCCGATGACGGCTCGTATTGTTAATAAACTTGTTTACCGCAAACCAGGGATTGGTAACATAAGGATCATCGCTGAATTGAATTTCTTTTCCGCTGGCATCATAACCTGGTTTCAAAATATTTTCATTGATGTTATTGGCTAAAAAGAAGCCATTGTTCGGGTTGCCCGGGCCATCACTTAAACTCGGTCTGTTTTTATCCTCTTCATCAATGTAATTGGCAAATACGGTTACACCCAATTTATCAGTAACCTTTTGGTCAAGATTTAAGCTTACGGTCCGGCGGGTAATGCCGCTGTTGCGAACAATGGATTGGTTGTCTAAGTTGGAAAGTGCTACGCGATAAGTGCCTCTGTCGCTACCGCCGCTTACAGCAACCGTATTGGTAAAGGTGGGTGCTGTTCTGTAAAAATTTTCAACATTGTTTTTATAAGGCGAGTAAGCGTATTGCTTGCCATCGAACTGCGTAAACTGGCTGCCATCTAATTTTCCGCCCCAGCTTAAACGGGCTGTATTTTGTGCCTCTGTTGCATTGGCTGGTTTGGCGCCGTTTTGACCTTGTCCATATACATACTGAAAATCGGTATTGTCTATAGCTTTGTCCAATTGATAATTGGTGTTATAGCTAACAGTAGCCGTACCTTTTTTGCCCGTTTTTGTAGTAATTAAAATCACGCCATTGGTAGCACGCACGCCATACAACGCTGATGCTGCCTGGCCTTTCAATACGGTCATCGTTTCAATATCATCGGGGTTAATGTTACCAATGCCATCGCCTAAATCGGCACCGCCCCATTCGCCGGCAGAGCCTCGGTTTGAGTTGTCCATTGGTACACCGTTAATCACAAATAGAGGAGAACCGCCTGAATTCATGCTGGGCATGCCACGAAGCAAAATGCGTGCTGTGCCACCTGGTCCCCCACTGGTTCCATGCACATTTAAACCTGCCACCTGGCCTTCTAATGACAAAGCCACGTTGGTTTCGCGGGCTTTACTCATCTGGTCGCCATTTACGGTGCTAACAGCATAACCTAAGCGTCTCGATTCTTTTGAAATGCCTAATGCAGTTACCACTACTTCGCTAAGCCCAGCGCCTTTCGATTGTCCCAACAAAACCACAATATTGTTGTCGTTATCGCTCACCGAAATACTCTGTGTAGCATAGCCAACGTAAGAAACTTGAAGTGTAACATTAGGAGTGGGCAAGCCAATGCTGAAGGCACCATCGTTGCCGGTAGTAGCTACAACATTTCTTCCCGCCACTTTTACCGTTGCATAAGGCACGGCGTTATTGGTAGCGGAGTCTCTTACAAAACCCGTAAGCGTTCGGGTTTGCGACATGGCAGCCATACCTGCCAGCAGCAGTTAATCAGTTCTCATTTCTTAAGGCAAGAAATCGGTGCAAAAACAAAAGTCAAAAACCAGACAGTGTTTTTAAATTAGTACACCGAAAATTTTTCAATAGTCGGCTACAATTTTTTTTCATATGATTTATAAAAAATCATACTGCAATAATAACAACAGAAAGATAAAAAACGCTGCTTTCTTTTTTAATGAAAAGGAGGAAAATTTTAACCTGTGAAAAAATATAAACATCTTTGTTCGTAAAATTTTATAACGCAACATCAACATTTAAATCAACCGGAAAAATCCAAACGGAAATGAGAGCTCAGTACACCAAAATTTATAATGAAGCGCAGCACCAGGTTGCAGTAGAAGAAAAAAATGAACCTTACCATAACGCTTTGTTTCATTACCATCCCGAGTTTGAACTTACTTATATAAAAGAAGGCTTTGGACGGCGCATTGTTGCCGATAAAATGGATTCATTTTATGGAGGCGACCTTGTGTTTTTAGGTCCCAATCTTCCGCACGCCTGGCAAAATGATGACATCTTTCACAAAGGCTTTTCCAACTTCCGCTCAAAGTCGTTTGTCATTCATTTTAAAAAAGAAATTTTTTCAGATGAAATGCTGCAATTGCCCGAAACTAGCAAGTTAAACGAACTGTTCGCCCGCTCGGCAAGGGGATTAAAAATTGTTGGCAAAACAGGAGAAGTGATCACCGAAAAGATGTGCAATCTCAACCAAAAAAAGGGCTTGGAACGCATTATCGGCTTGCTGGATATTTTACACATTCTTTCAGTTTCAAAAGAAACAGAATACATTTCCTACAAAGGATATTCGGGTATGCTGGCACACAACAAAGTTGACCGGCTTGCCGAAGTATATAATTATGTATCGGAAAATTTTAACAAGGACATTTCGTTGAACGATGTTGCCAGGATGACCAGTCTTACCCCACCGGCTTTTTGCCGTTTGTTTAAAAAAAGAACGTCCCGCCATTTTGTTTCTTATCTGAACGATGTGCGTACTTCAAAGGCTTGCAAGCAACTGCTGGAAACCGATTTGAACATTTCTGAAATTGCTTTTGGGTGCGGCTATAAAACGGTTTCTAACTTCAATAAGATTTTTAAGAAAAACATCGGTGTTGCACCAAAAGCCTACCGCGAAAAAGCAGCCAGTCATTTTGCGCGTACACTGTAATCTGCATATACGTTTATCAGGAATCATTTCCCGCTAAGGGCGCAGATTTTCGCAGAAAGAGAAGGATCCGGTTTGCGAAGAAGCAGCCTTATCTTGAAAGAGTTGTGTGGGTTTGTTCAATAAAAGGGATGGTGTTGCGCACAGAGGTAAGGAGACAACAGAGAGTATTGTTTCCTCTGTTAGCTCTGTTCTCTCTGTGCGAATCCTTCTTTGCTCCAAACGCATCCTTACTGTGATGGGCACCGCTTCTGCTCTTTGTATAAATCGGCTGCTTTGAAAGAAGCATAAAGTGTCTGCGTCTATCCGCGTTATCTGCGGGAACTATCTATCCTGGAAACGACATAGTTTTGTTTTATGGTAAAAACAATCGCAAAAAGAATAGCTCTTCTCTTCATTTTGGTTTTGCCTGTTTTTTTCGTTGCTCAGGCACAGCAACACAACACCAGCAACAGCTACGTTTGGCCAAAAGATACAGCCGTTTTAAAAAAGCTTAACCAATGGCAACAATATAAGTTTGGCTTATTAATGCACTGGGGAACGTATAGCCAGTGGGGCGTTGTGGAAAGCTGGAGCATTTGCCCTGAAGATGAAGGCTGGTGTGAGCGCAAAGGCCCATACAGCCCTGATTATTTTACCTATAAAAAAGCATACGAAAACCTGCAAACCACTTTCAATCCAACTCAGTTTAACCCAGATAAATGGGCGGCTGCGGCTAAGAATGCAGGCATGAAATACGTGGTGTTTACCACCAAGCATCACGATGGTTTTTGCCTGTTTGATACAAAAGAAACCGATTATAAAATCACCTCGCCTAAAACGCCGTTTTCAACCAACCCAAGAAGCAATATTGCCAAAGAAGTGTTCAATGCTTTTCGGAAAGATGGCTTTATGATTGGCGCTTATTTTTCAAAACCCGACTGGCACAGTCCTTATTTCTGGTGGCCTTATTTTCCACCGAAAGATAGAAATGTAAATTATGAAATCAGCAAGCATCCCGAACGCTGGGATAGTTTTAAGGTCTTTACTTATAACCAAATTAAAGAACTGATGACGGGCTATGGCCCTATTGATATTTTGTGGTTGGACGGAGGCTGGGTGCGCCCGCTTTCTTCGGTGGATGCATCGGTAGATTGGCAGCGTGGCATCAAACAAAACCAGGATGTTGATATGAACAAAATCGTTGCCATGGCGCGTTCTTATCAGCCTGGATTATTAGCAGTTGACAGAACCGTTTCGGGCGAAAATGAAAACTATACAACGCCCGAACAAACCGTTCCTGACAAGCCGTTGGATCATCCCTGGGAGTCGTGCATTACGATGGGAAACTCATGGAGCTATGTGCCGAATGATCATTATAAAACAACGAATCAGTTGGTTCAACTGCTGATAAAAATTGTTTCGCGTGGCGGCAATTTATTGTTGAACATTGGCCCCTCACCGGAAGGAGATTTTGCTGATACAGCTTACCAGCGTTTAGAACAAATTGGTGATTGGATGAAGGTTCATGGCAACGGTATTTACAACACGATTCCGTTGCAGCCTTACGAAGAAAACAATATTGTGTATCTGCAATCAAATAATGGCAAAACCAAATTTATTTATATATTGGCAGATAAAAACAATGAAGATGTAACATTGCCTCCAACCATTCAATTGAGCAAATTCGCTATTGAAAAAGGGAGCAAAATAAAACTGGTTGATTTGCCCTCTCAAAAGATAACCTGGAAAGAAGATGGAGAAAGTACTTCGATACAAATTCCAAAAAAGCTGCAAAACCAAACCGTTGGCAAATACGCTGTTTGTTTTGAGGTAACGCAATAAACATGGAGAATCCATTTTCTTTAGCAACTGGCAGACTTTCGATAGAACCGCTAACATTGCAAGACGGCCATTTTATTTTTGAATTGCTCAACACAGAAGGCTGGCTTCAATACATTGGAAACCGCAACATTACTTCAGTTGATAAAGCGGGCGATTACATACAAAACATTTTAGCAAAAGAGAACACCACTTATTGGGTGGTACAATTAAAAAACGGCAAAAACAAAATCGGGATTGTAACCTTTATTCAAAGAGAACATTTGCAACATCCTGATTTGGGTTTCGCTTTCTTACCGCAGTTTTGTAGCAAAGGATATGCTTACGAAGCAGCAAGTGCCGTTTTGCATCAATTGTTTCGGCAACACGATCATACGCACATTCTTGCTACTACACTTTCTCACAATCTCAATTCAATACGATTATTGGAAAAAATAGGATTTGTGTTTGAAAAAGAAATGGAAATTGAAAAAACAAAAATTCTTGTGTATGGAGTTTCTGATGATAGATTGAGTAAATCACAAACAACTGATGATGCTTAACATGATTTCGGATTTATGATGGCTGGAAACCGCGGCAGCAAAGGCTTTCCAATTGAAAATGTTATAAGTTTATCAGTCAAGAAATATCCACCCGTCATTCCGTAATTGCCCTCGACACGCACTTGCACCTTTACGTTTCTACGAGAGCTTTGCCTGCCTGTCCGGTAGGCAGGTGCGGAACCTGTCTGCCGACAGGCAGGTCTGATGACTGAATAATGAATGTGTTGAAATGAAGGGAAAACTTTACAATAGAATAGCATTCCCAAACCTTCAAGAGCAGATTCCGCACAAAGCCCTCGCAAATTTGATTATCATTTCTATCACCGTGTTGAGGGCATTTGCGGAATGACGCCGCGTTGCTGTGTTTTCAAAACGAACCACAAAAACAGCTCTATTTCTCCACCGTTACCTCTTTCCTATCCACATTCCAGCCTTCTACTTCAACTGCCAAATTGCCGTTAGCAGATGGCTTGTAATCAATCGTTATTGTTTTGCTTTCGCCCGGTAAAACCGACACATAATTGTCGCTAAAAAATGTGGGCAATACTCTTTGTTTTGTGGTTGCATCAATCAATGAAATGCGGTTGAAAAATGCAATGGGCTTACCTGCTGCGTTGGAGAGAGTTACATTTATTTTACCCGGGTTTGTTTTTGCTGCATTTATTGCCAAATCAGTTTTGTCCATCTTCTGCAAGCCGCTGTAGTTGCCGTTTGCATCAGGTAGCCAATACAAGTTATCACTTACAATTTGTTTGTTTACATTCAACAATCGCAACACTACAAAAGTGCCTTCATCTTTGCCAGCTTCAGCCAATTCTCTGCGAATGGCAAAGGTTCTTTTTACTGTAGCAGGTCCAATTTCGGTGAAGGTTTGTGTAAGCAGTTTTGCGGCCCCTTTCATATCGTACAAAAAAATCTGCAGCATCAAATCTCTCTTCGATTCAAATGTATTATTGGCAATCATCACCACGCTATCCGCTGCGTTCAATAGTACATGCAAAGGTTCGCCGGCAGCGTGCAAGCCATACAACCCTGCATTCGGATCGAGGTAATAATCGTACATCTGTCCGCGCATTGCCGTCCACGGGTTTTGCGTTTTCCAAATGATAACGCCGGTGTACCAATCCCATGCGTGCGATGTAAAACCTTCAATCAATGCACGATATTGGTTGTAGTTTACCAACTGTGCTTTGGCTGCAAATTCTTTAGCGGTCGCAATGCTTCCATAAGCGGTTACAAAATTATCGTAACTGATGTATTTATGATAATCCCAAATCGAATCAACGGTTGTTCTGCCATTGACAAATTGAGGAACACGCATATTGCTATCGGGAATAAAACGCTGTAACGAAGTGTAATCACTCAGACCTACCGAGCCTACTTCAGAGTTAAAAGGATAAGTGCGGTTGGCAAAAAAAGTTTTGGTGTTTTGAATGCCATACGGACCATCGCCATTGCCACCCAAAAAGTTGTACGATAGGCTGTCGGAATTGGAATAATCAACAAACCATCTTGTGCCATCCAATTGGGGCAGCAACGAATCTTTTACTGAATGAAAAATATCTTCCGGCAACGTAATTTCATTGCCACCGCACCAGATAGCGAGCGATGGATGATTGCGTATTAATTTGATGCCGTCAGCAGCGGAAGCCACATACAAAGCATGATCGTCAGGATACTGTCTGCGTGTCCATTGATCGTCTTTTTTAGCATCGTCTGTCCAACGGCCATTGCAATCGCCGGAGCCCCAAAAATCCTGCATTACCAACAATCCATATTTGTCGCAGGCATCGTAAAATTCAGGTCTTTCCAAAATGCCGCCACCCCATACACGAATAAGGTTTAAGTTCATGGTTTTATGAAACCGGATTTCTGCATCGTAGCGTTCTTTTGAAAGACGAAGCATGGCATCAGAAACAATCCAGTTGCCGCCTCTGATAAATATTTTTTGTCCGTTTACTCTTATCTCGCGGCTGCGCGTAGTGTTGTTCCATTCAGCTTCTATCTGCCTCACACCAAACGTTAGGTTTTCACTATCAGAAACAACTGCGTTATTGGTTATAAACTGAACTTTGGTATTGTACAAATTCTGTTCGCCATACGTGTTAGGCCACCATAATTTAGGATTGCGCAAAACATAATTGGGCAACGCAACAGCAAGCGATGAATGCGCAGGCACGGTAACGCTTTTAGAAACCGTATCAGGGCCAATGTTATACAACAGCCTGCCGCTCACCGGAAAATTAATGGCGTTTTCTACTTCGGCAGAAAGTTGAATGGTAGCAGGTTGTTGTGCGCCGGTTGTCATTCGCACGCCGGGTACCTGCGTCACTACATGAATATTTTTTACCCTGATGGACCCTGTTTTTTCAATGAACACTTTGTCCCAAATGCCTGTGTTTCTGTCGCGCACCGGCTGAATCCAATCCCAGCCGGCAACATATTGCTGCGTGATGTTTTTGGCAATGGTTCCATCGCCGCCCTGACCACCATTTGCATTGCCTATAAAATCGGGTGGATGCACAATTACCGCCAGCCGGTTCATGCCCGTTTGCAACAAAGAAGTGATGTTGTAAGTCTGGCTTAGAAACATGCTTTTGTGCAGCGTTTCATTCAGTTTGGTTCCGTTGAGATATACATCACAACTATAATTCACGCCACGTAAATAGAGCCAGAATTGTTCGCCATTGGCTGCGCTTTGCTCTACAAAATCGTTCACAAACCAATAGGTGTATTTTTCTTTTCCCGCATTATAAATATCAGCAATGGCTTTGTTGTTCATGCCATAAAACGGATCGGGAATTTCTTTGTTGGCAAGCATTGTGGTAAGCACCGTGCCTGGCACAACAGCGGGTTGCCAACCCTGCAAAGTGTTGGATGGAATAGAAAGCTGTTCGCCGGTTTGCTGTACCGTAGAAGCTTGTTTGCATTGCCAGCCGCTATTCAATTCATAGCGGTTTTGTGCATTTGTTTTTACAACAAAAAAGAGAAAAAACAACAAAAGAAAACGATACATATTCATCACACAAAAAGCAAAGAATGGTAAAATAATTTGCGATGGCAAAATAAGCAATGATGTGTGATATTGAGGGAAAGAAAGTTGGAAAGCAGAGCTTCAGTTTGGATGGCGTAAAGTAATAATAAGTTGTGGGTTTGTTTTTACACATTATTTGATGTCTCTTGTTCAGAGTACCATCGTATTTGATAAATGAGCCAGAGCTTAACATCTACGGCAAGTGTTTAGTTTATCTTTTTCCAAATGTCTTTTAATGGAATATGCGAATTTGCTAAAGAATCTAAAAGTATCCTTCCTGTTTTTGCATCATGATGAATCATTGTCATTTGTCCTTTATCAAAAGTCATGATCATGGTTTCATTGAAACTTTTATTATAATCTTTCCCTTCCTTCCATAATCAAATACTAAAAAGCTTACTTTTCCCATTGATGACTACTTCTCTATCGTTATTGTCATAGTCAAATGAAATTCCAATCAATGCATATTCTTGCATGTTAGCTGATGCAGGATGAATTTCAGGATTACATAAATCAACACCGTAAAAAGTTACGTTAAACACCGGCAAAACTGCGCGTACTGTATCTACATATTCTCTTGCCATTGCAACATAATCATAGATAGACAGGCTTTGCGCATTTCTTTCATCTACGAGCAAATTATCTGAGTAAGTACTTCTCATACCAGTTCCTCCTACACTGTTCCTCGACATGAAAGTAAATTTTTTAGTACGGTCTATCTTCGAATGACACTCGCTTGAACACTCGGAAAGAAAAGTTAGACAGAAAATTAAGCTGATGAATGTATATCTCATGTTTGTTTTTTGGTTTCAACATCGTTTCACAAAGAGAACGACACTATATTTTAAATCACCTCTATCCCACTTTGTTTTACCCAATATTCAACGCCCTTTTCATCGCTTCGCTTTTCAACAAACATTCATTGTATTCTTCTTCAGCATCACTGCCAAATGTAATAGCACCGCCGGTTTGGAAAGAAAGATAGCGGGTGCTTTCGTTGTACAAAATGGTTCGATGACTACATTAAAATCCCAATTATTTTGATGATTCTGTATCGTTTCATGTGCTTTTTGAGAGTGAGTTAAATTAAGAGCGCAAAAACCAAGTGTATTAATTTTCAAAGTGCTTTCAATTTCTTTCACGAATGCCACTCGTTCTCTTTCCATCTTGTTGAACAATCGCAATTTTATAAAAAGGCATTGAAAATGTTTATTCAAATGTGATTTTGCCTTACCACTCAAACAAAAACAAACTGCATCACAATACTCTTGCCTTATCTCCCCAATTATTAGTTGCAATTATTTTTGTATCCATATGTAGTGAGATCCCCGGGCGTACCAGGCTGAACCCTTCACGGTATTGTTCTGCACCACAGTTCTAGAATTGCCCAGTGAACTTTGTTGACTTCTCTCCTTGATAAGAGCATGACCATTGATAGGAACTGCACTTCCTGTCATGTCAAAGTAGTTTCCTGAGAAAGTAAAGTCATATCCCCAGATCATGCAGAGGTCATCTGTTCCTTTATGGTTACGGGTGCTGATATAGTTATTGGTAAACTTCACCTGTGCAACCGGATTGTTGGTAATGTCCAACACCTTGTTAGTCTGACCGATAAAGGTATTGTGGTCTATTGTCCAGCCTGTGGAATAGGTAGAATAACCATTCCATGAGTTCTGGTTGTAAATACTGTCTACCGGACTTAGTGCCGGAGCAACAATTGCGATACCGTTGAATTCAGCAGGTGATGTTGAACTTGGATGGGTTGGGTCAACACGAAAAATGTTATCGTGGTATTTATTATTAAATCCATACGCCTCTACATTATGACACTGGTTGTTGTCAGGATTGGGTGCTGGTTTCTGCACTCCCATGCTTGTGTCTTTCCAGGTGTAAATATAACACTGATTATCGTGTATATCTCCGCCCACTGATGCCAGTTCCATATTGGTGCCATCCGCGTTATAGCACTTGTTATTATACACCTGCAATCCCACACTGGCTAAGGAAAGGTCAAAGAAACACTGAGACCACCAAAACTCGTTGTCATGCACAGAAATGCCGTTGTTGTACCAATTGCCTGTAATTTCAACTCCCATGTTGAATTTGTACATCCGGCAATTTTTAATTTCAATATGACCGTTCCTTAAATTGCGGGTCATGGCAGCTCCCAAACCGTAGCCAAACACGGCATCACCTCCGATGTTGTAAGCATACAATCCATCAACTGTACAGCTTCGGCAACCATTCAATAGGTTGACGCCATTGCACATTACATTGGTAAAATAGTCAGAATAGCTGGTTATTGCAGGTTTGGAAGGATTGAAAAAGTTTATGATTGTATCGTTAATTAGACTAAAGCCATCTAAATAGTAGGTGCTATCTCCATTATTTACATTTGCTCCCTCAAAACCATTAGCTCCCCATGAATTGCGAATTGTACAGTTTTGAATGGTATTGTTTTTAGAAACATAGGGCTGCGCTTTATTCTGTACAAAGGCGTTAATAAAAGAGGCAAACCAATTTGTAAAAGTGCAATTAATGAAAGTGATATTGCTGTACCCTTCTATCTCAAACATATTCTTCCTTGTACCAAGGAAAGAAGTACAGATAAAATTACCACCTTCAATAGTTACATTGCTATATGGGTAAACCACACTATCAATCTTAACCTTGTTGCCTACTGGAAAATATAAATGCAATTGCGCATCACTTCTCGTAACATGATTATAATTGAGTATGTCCTGTAAATGTTGTGCATCTCCATGAGCAGAGTCGCAATTTAAAGCTACTAAGCTACCCCTTAAATTACCTAAATCAGTCTTAACGTTAATAATATCAGCTTTATGACTTTGATTAGTTTGGCTAAACCCTACTGTAATTGACAGCCCTAAAACTACTAAGAGCGAAACTAACTTCTTCATTTTATTGTATAGATATTAAGTTATAAGTATATACACCTGTTGCAAGATTATATTCTTTTAGTGCCATAGTAGTGGTTGACTCTTCGATCCAGCATCGTGTTCTTTAGGGACGATGCGATGTGATTGACTAAACTTTATATCACCGCATCAACCTCTTTGAGAGATGATGCTGGAACCCAAAGATTGCTTCGTTCCTCGCAATGACGAAGATTTGTTTTTACCCAATATTCAACGCTCTTCTCATCGCTTCTCCTTTCAATAAACATTCGTTGTATTCTTCTTCCGCATCGCTACCAAACGTAATAGCACCGCCGGTTTGGAAAGAAAGATAGCGCGTGCTTTCGTTGTATAAAATGGTTCGGATTACGACATTAAAATCCCAATCGTTTTCGGGCGAAATATAACCAATGCTGCCCGAATACAAACCGCGTTTCGACTGTTCGTATTTATCAATTAACTGCATCACTTTTCGTTTCGGAGCGCCTGTCATTGAGCCCATAGGAAACAAGGCTTGCAGTGCATCAGCAATGTTTATATCTTCATCTACTTCACCTTCAATGGTGCTAATCATTTGATGAACTTGCGAATAGGAATACACACCAAACAACTCACTAACGGTTACGCTTCCACGCCTGCAAATCTTGCTCATATCGTTGCGAACCAAATCGGCAATCATTACATTTTCGGTTTTGTTTTTGCCACTATTTTGCAATTGTTGTTTGGCTTCATTGTCCAGTATTTCATCATTCAAAATTCTTTTTGCCGTGCCTTTTATCGGTTGCGAAATCAAACGGCTGTTTTGTTTTTGCATGAATCGTTCAGGGCTTGCGCATAACACATATTTATCGTTCAGTTTATAAAAAACTGAAAATGGTGTGGGAGAAATGCGGGAAAGGTTTTGGTAAATTTCGATTGGGTTGATCTGCGCATCTTCACAAAAGGCTTCGGTACAAAAATTCATTTCATAACAATCGCCGCGCAAAATGTGTTGCTTAATTCTACTGATAATAGAAACGTATTCTTCTTTGCTGATGCGCTGCTGCAATGTCAACTCTTTATTACTAAATGGAGTGTTTTCAAAATGGCTTTCCATCACATTTCTATATACATCTTCGGGCTTTTCCATTTCGCTTTCAATCGTCAATACATTGCCCCGCAACAACAAAACAATCTTGGGTTGAAAGAAAAATAAATCAGGAAAACTGAGCTTGTCAGTATGTGAAGAAGAAAGGCCTTCTGTTTCGTTTTTTAAATCATATCCAACATGACCAAACAACCAGTTGCCACGATGTTGCTGCGCAAAAGAAGCGAGGCCAGAAAGCGCATCTTTTTTGGGCAAAAACAAATCGCCAGCATCGGCTGCAGCGATGCAATCGCAAACAGAATATTTGTTTTTGTATTGATGATTATCCATAAAACAACAGATGCTAAACCGGTTCGCCCAGTTTAGCATCTGCTGCTTACAAAGAGATGCATCGCCTATGCGGAAAGATGCGGTACTACGCATCATGAAGTGTGAAGAAACAAGTTAAAAATCATCATCGTCGTCAAAGCTGCCGCCTTTATCGTTGTTGTACAAACCAAATTCTTTAAAGTCGTCGTCCAGCTTAAAATCATCGTCATCATCTCCTTTCTTGCTTCCTTTTTTAGGAGAGGCTGAACCGCTTTTGGCTTTTGATTTGGGTATATCAAACTCATCAAAATCGGGGTCCCAACTGTCTTCTTCGTCGGGCTTGTTCCAGGTGTCTTCCACTTCTTCCACATCTTCATCATCGTCATCACTGTGCTTCGACGATGCTTTTTTAGAAGATGATTTTGCTAAAGTCTCATCATCTTCATCATCCAAATCATCATCATCTTCCCTTTGTTTTTTGGGGAGCGAAGATTTTTTTTCTTCTTTTTCAGTTGCCGCTTTTGTTGTGCGGCCTGTGCTTTTTTTGTTTGCAGATTTTGCCATAATTCCAAAGATTAACAACGTAAAATTTCAACGAGTTTTTCAATCAGCAAAAAAAAGTTTTGGTGCCAAATTCTATTTATAAAATGATAATTTGTTCTCTGCCCGGCCCATTGGAAATGTACTTCACCGGCGCCTTGATATACTCATTGATAAACGAAATATAACTCTCCATTGCGGGCGGCAAATGGGCTTCATTTTGCAGGTTGGTTGAGTCGCAATGCCAGCCTTTGAAGGTTTGGTAAACAGGTTTAATATTTACCTTCGTCATCTGAAAAGGCACTTCCTTTTTTTCTTCACCGTTGATGTTGTAAGCCGTGCAAACGTCAAGTGTTTCAAAACTATCCAGTACATCGGCTTTGGTCATTACCACTTGTGTTACGCCGTTGATCATGCACGAATATTTCAACGCCACCAAATCAATCCAGCCGCAGCGGCGTGGACGCCCGGTGGTAGCACCAAATTCGCTGCCGATTTTGCGGAGTTCTTCGCCCGTTTCGCCTTCCAGTTCGGTAGGAAATGGACCGCTGCCAACCCGTGTGCAATAAGCCTTTGTAACGCCCAACACTTCTTTTATTTGTTGCGGTGCCACACCAAGTCCTGTACACACGCCGGCAGAAATGGTGTTGGAAGAAGTAACAAAAGGAAAGGTGCCAAAATCAACATCCAGCATACTGCCCTGTGCGCCTTCGGCTAATATTTTTTTGCCTTCGGCGATATGGTTGTTGATGAAATATTCGCCATTTACAATTTTTAGGGAACGAAGAAATTCTATTGCTTCAAAAAACTCTTCTTCCCAGGCCGAAATGTCTTCGTTAAAATGATGACTGTCTAATATTTTCTGATGTTTTAAACGCAGCTTAATGTAATCCGTAACAAAACTTTTGGTCAAAATATCGCCAACGCGCAGGGCGTTTCTGCCGGTTTTATCCATGTAAGCCGGGCCAATGCCTTTTAAGGTAGAACCGATTTTGCCTTCGCCCTTCGATAGCTCGGAAGCCCTGTCTAATGCGCGATGTGTAGGTACAATAAGATTGGTTCGTTCGGCAATAAACAGGTTTTGTTTTACATCAATTCCAAACTTTGCAACGGTTTCGCATTCGCGTTTTAACGTAACGGGATCAAGCACCACGCCGTTGCCGATAAGGTTAATTGTGTTTTGATGAAAGATGCCGGAAGGAATTTGATGAAGCACTATTTTTTTACCGTCAACATACAGCGTATGACCAGCGTTGGGTCCACCCTGGAAGCGGGCAATCACATCGTATTGCGGAGCAAAATAATCTACAATTTTTCCTTTGCCTTCATCGCCCCATTGCAAGCCTAAAATAACATCAACCATTGTTTTCTTTTTTGGTAGAACGGCAAATGTAAAAGCGGGATTTGGTTTTAGAGGAAATGAATGAAGAAAAGCGAATTTTTAAGGATTTGGAACCACGAAGGAGCAAAGAAAGGAAGGTGCACAAAGTGATGCTAAGAATATTATGGTTGGAGCGATGAATGGCAATAAGTTCACTTATAAAACCTTTTAAGCTGTGAACAAGCGTTATTCAATTCTTTGTGATTCTCCGTGCCCTTTGTGTCTTTGTGGTTCAAAGAAATTTTATACAAAACTATCCGCATCCCTATAAGCCTTTACCAGCGTGGCTTCGCCTTCTTTGCCGGGTCTTACATTGCCATGCTCCATGCCCAGCACACCTTTGTAGCCCTTTTCGTAAATGTGCTTAAAAATGTTTTTATAATTCATCTCGCCGGTGCCGGGTTCGTTTCTGCCGGGGTTATCGCCAATTTGAAAATAAGCAATTTCATCCCAGGCATCATTCATGTGTTTGATGATATCGCCCTGGTTGCGTTGCATGTGATACATGTCGTACAAAATTTTGCAGGAAGGGCTGTTTACCGCTTTGCAAATTGTATAGGTTTGATCTGATTCCCGCAAAAACAAATCGGGCGTATCACTCAGTGGCTCCAGCACCATAATAATGTTGTGCGGTTCCAGTATTTCGGCTCCTTTTCGCAAGGCGGTTATCACATTCGCCGTTTGCATATCCACTGAGCGGCTTCTGTCGAAATCACCGGGCACAACCGTTGTCCAGGTTGCATTCACACGCTTGGCTACATCAACCGCCTGGCGGCAACCTTTTAAAAAAATCTCGGTGTATTCAGGTTTTCCGGTAGCTAAAGAGTTGGCTCCGTTGCCGCCTTTGTCTAACACAAACACGCCCATCTTCATTCCCAGTTTTGCCATTGCGTTGCCAATTTTTTCCTGCATATCGGCTGGCCGTCCAGTCATGCCGTTGTCTTCCATCGCTCTGAAACCAAGGTCATAGGCATACTTTAGCTGGTCAATAAAATCAGCACCGGCGCTGTTCTTAAACATACCGTCGTGAATGGCATAGTTCAAATGAAACGGCGCTTCCGCTGCTTTGTTTTTGCCTGAATTTGCATGTGCCATAGTTGCGGTTAACAAAGAAGCGCCGGCCAGTGCCGATTGTTGCATAAAGCGTCTGCGTTGCATAGATTGGTTTTATAAAATGAATAATGAAGTTTGCGTTCTAAAGCTTAGTAAAGAATTGGTGATTGAAAATGTCAAACAGAAAAGAAAGATGATTAAAATTATCAATACTGATTGATTTTTGTAAATCAATTTTTTTGCAAGTCATCAATTAGTGCAACTTAATTTTTTCAACGTTTTTATATATTCAAAATATCCGCTTTCCTTTAATAACTGTTTCATTGAAATTTTATAAGCATCTGTCCATGAGTTTTTGCCATGCTTTTTGGTATAAAGTTCAATGATTCTAAAGCCAAGAAAATAACAAACCGTCTTAGGTGCATCTGTAAACAGTTTTTTACATCCGCCAGCTCTGCAATTACATTTGTATGGGTTTTGAGTAGAATCATTTGTTATCAAATAAGGATACGATCTTTCAAATATTCCTTTTTCATGGTCTAAATACCATTGAAATTGTTCTTTATCCATCTGTTCTATTACTCGCCATTTAGGTAACTTTCCTTTAAAATATTCATAAGTAAAATAACAAGCTAATCCTTCGTCAATTGTTGCGCCTAAATCAGTTCCCCAATCTGGGTCGTTACTTCTTGTCTGTTCAAAAACCATGTGTTCAAGTTCATGAGGCATTGCTTCTGTTAATATATCTGCTGTAACTTTTGGATGAGCTAAGTCAATTGCCATTCCATTTGAAGAACAGCCACCTATTTCAAGACTAAAATCCTTATCGGGTCCTAAATATATTATCCATTTTCCTGCTGGTTTATAGCCTGTCAGTTTTGTTATTCCTGTCAAATGTGAATTAAAGAGTGAATCAAGATTTAAGCTTGATAAGATGTCAAGCTTTTTTAGAAGGTCAGGTTGATTTTTAAATAAAATTTTATTCCAGGCAACAATTCCACTATCCTTGAACATTTTACCAGCGTCACCAAAAATTAAAGATAGACAGCTATCCCAAAGTTCAGGAAATGGTTTATATACTTTGTCAATGATTAATGTAGAGTCATAATTATTGTTTTGATGTGATAGCACCTGATATTTGAAAGCATTGTACACAACGAGGTTGCCGACTTTAATGCTATCATCTAAAGTTGAGATTTTTTGTATTAATATTTTGTCTTGTCCGTAAGAGGAAATACATAAAAAACAAAAAACGATGATTATGATTTGTTTCATATTAGTTGGGCGTATCAATAATCAATATGTTGCCACTGATTGTAGTGTACTCAAGTGGTTTGATAATTACAATGTCAGTAACATTGTAAAGCACTTTTTTGTGTAATTCACAAATAAGTAGAGCGTTTTTGTTTTTACAAATATTTATCACCACAAACTACTTTTACAAAGCATAACAACCGCTTTCATAAAAGCTTCGCAACCTATTACTATCAAATGCTTTTACGCTCCTTTCAGCTTCTTAACTTCTTCCGTTAGTTTCGGAATCACTTCAAATAAATCGCCTACAATGCCGTAATCAGCCGCTTTAAAAAACGGAGCTTCGGCGTCTTTGTTAATCACCACAATCACTTTGCTTCTGTTCACGCCGGCAAGATGTTGAATGGCTCCCGAAATGCCCAACGCAAAATATAAATTGGGAGAAATCT
Source organism: Ilyomonas sp. (assembly GCA_965277535.1). Classification (GTDB taxonomy): domain Bacteria; phylum Bacteroidota; class Bacteroidia; order Chitinophagales; family Chitinophagaceae; genus Ilyomonas. The sequence continues at coordinate 2,378,572 of OZ255825.1, forward strand.
GAATGCCGGTTTGCCCTACGTGCTCATGATGCGGACGCCAATGCGCATCAGCCACCGGGCGGCTGCAAGCCAGCGCCGCATGAAGCGCATGAGCAAGGTCTTCTACCATGCCCCAGTTTTCAGGACCTTTCAAACCACGACCGCCACTCACCACAATATCAGCTTCGGTTAGGGGCACTTCACCGCTCACTTTGTTGGTGGCGGTTACTTTTACTTTTGCCCCAATTTCTAACGGCAATTGAACCACTTCAGCTCCTGCATTACCAGACTCTTTTACGCCAAAACTATTGGGTGTAAGCGTTATGATTTTAATGGGTGAAGTAATGTCAACATTCGCAAACGCTTTACCCGAAAACACCGTTTTGCGAACCACAAAACCGCTTTCTGTTTTGGGTAAGCCGGATACGCCGGTTACCAAACCGGCTTTGAGTTTTGCCGATAAACGCGGAGCTACGGCTCTGCCTGTTTGGTTGTGCGAGAACACAACAACATTGGCGCTGCTTTTGGCAACGGCTTCTGCTACGGCAGCTGCATAAGCTTGTGCGTCAACATGGGCAAATACATCGCCCGCAACAACAAACGTTTTTGTGATGCCGTACTTGCCCAGCGACACCGCTTCTTCGTTCGATACATCGCCCAACACCACTGCATTAGCAGGCACATTCATTTGCTTCGCCAATGCAAATCCAAACGACAGGGCTTCAAAAGAAGATTTACTGATATGACCTTCCGCATGGTCAACAAATATGAGAACAGACATGATTCTGATTTATGATTTTTGAATGAGTGATTTATGATTGATTCCACTTCGGATGTATGATTGATCATCGTCTCAACGCAATCACAAATCATAAATCCGAAATCATAAATCAAATAACTTTCGCTTCTTCGTGCAGCAAACGCACCAGTTCGGCAACGTTATCGGCCGCTATTATTTTTACACCGGCTTTGGGCGCGGGTAGTTCGTAGCTTTCAATTTTTGTTAATGTATCCACTGCAACAGGCTCAACTACTTTCAATGGTTTTGTGCGTGCCGACATGATGCCACGCATGTTCGGGATGCGTTGTTCTGCCACCCCTTTCTGGCAACTTACCACAACGGGCAAGGCTACTTCATCTACTTCTTCGCCACCTTCTATTTCTCGCGTTACCACTGCTGTTGTGCCATTCAATTCAAATTTTGTAGCCAGTGAAATATAAGACAAATCCAAAAGCTCGGCTATCATGCCGCCTACCGCAGAAGCATTGTAATCAATGGTTTCCTTGCCGGTAAAAATCAAATCGTAATTCCCCCCCTTCGCCACTTCAGCAATTTGCGAAGCCACATAAAAACTATCATCGCTTTGTGCATTTACACGAATGGCTTCATCGCCTCCTAAGGCTAATGCTTTGCGAATAATGGGTTCAGTATCAGCACCGCCAACCGTAATCAAGTGAATGATGGTGGAAGCATCTTTTTCTTTTAGCTCAATAGCACGCACCAGCGAGTACCATTCATCATACGGATTGATAATCCATTGCACACCGGCTTCTTCAAATTTTGTATTGTTATTTGTAAAAGCAATCTTCGATGTCGTATCAGGTGTTTTGCTGATGCAAACCAAAATTTTCATGCACAAACTTTTTAAGAAGGGCAAATATAGTTTGCGGTAAACACATGGAAGCACAAAGAGATAAAAAATACAAATGCAGATTGATACACTGTTAAACAATACTTCTGCTACTTAAAAATGTGAATTGAAATTATGGAAGATAATTTAGATTGTTTTTTACATGATTGGCTTCAAGAACATCTTTGAAATCGGCTAATTGTCCACTCCACACATCCTTGATAGGAATTGGATTTGCCCTCTGTTTAGTCTGCCATATCAAAATCCAATTCTTTGTTTGTGTTACTTTAACTATTGTATTCCACTTGAAAGTAGCGGAATATGTTTCGCCTTCCACCAACATTTTATTCATATCAATATGATAAACAGTTGCCTCACGCAATTGATGATTGGTTTTATAAGCTTTCTTTGCAGCGTTATAAACTGATAAATGAAGGAATACGATAATAAGAAGAGGAATAAAATTAGAGAATGAAAGATGAATATGAATGTTGTCAGGAGCTAACACGAATGCAAGCAATGAGATAATAAAAACAAAAGTTACAATAACAATAAGCACTTTTGCAGCAGTATTTTTATAAAAAATTGCAAAGCTGGCTTGAACGAATTCTTTTTCTGATAAGTGAGATTTTATAATCATTGGACTTTTGATATTTAATGGCAATTTCACGACTCTCTGCCATATTAACAAATAACTGTTCCTAGTACAAAGGCTAAACATTGACGGAACTCAGAACACTGTCAACGGCTGAAGAATAAAATATTTGTACATTTAAAGCCTCCAAACGATTCTCATGCACCGCCTCTTCACAAAAACTACAATGGTTGTTTTGTTGCTTGCCATAGTTACGCTTTCTTTCGTATTGCTTACCAAAGAAGATAAGATAGATTACAGCACACAGGTAAAACCCATCATCAACAAAAACTGCATTACTTGTCATGGCGGTGTGCGTGCGAAAGGCAACTTTAGTTTGTTGTTTAGAGACCAAGCATTAGCAAAAACAAAAGACGGCAAATATGCTATCATTCCCGGTGATCCGGATGGCAGCGAAATGATACAACGCCTCACTTTAAAAGACCCCGAAGAGCGAATGCCTTTTCATCATGAACCTTTGAGTAAAGATGAAATTAATGTGCTTCGCAAATGGATAAAGCAGGGCGCACAATGGGGCGAAAACTGGAGCTATGTGCCTTTGAAGCCGGTTGCAGTGCCTCAATCCAAAACATTTTTTGGTTTGGTTTTGCACAAAAATGACTGGGCAAAAAATGAGATTGATGATTTTATTCTTGATAAAGCAAAAGAGCACGATTTGCAGCCTTCGCCACAAGCCGAAAAAGCCACTTTGCTGCGCCGCGTAAGTCTTGATATCATTGGCGAATTGCCCTCAAAAACAATCGCTGAGAAATATTTGAATGATAACAACCCAAAGGCTTATGAAGAATTGGTAGATAGCTTGCTAACATCAAAACAATATGGCGAAAAATGGACTTCGCTGTGGTTGGATTTGGCACGTTATGCCGATACCAAAGGTTATGAAAGAGACGACAGCCGCAATATCTGGCGTTATCGCGATTGGGTGATCCATGCGTTCAATAACAACATGCGCTATGATAGTTTTATCGTCAAACAAATTGCGGGAGATTTGTTACCCAACGCAACCGACGAAGATTATATCGCCACCGCATTTAACCGCAACACCATGACCAACGATGAAGGCGGTACCGACAATGAAGAGTTCAGAACTGCGGCTGTATTAGATCGTGTAAACACCACATGGAGCGCCTTGCAGGGAACTACGTTTTCGTGCGTGCAATGCCATAGCCATCCTTACGATCCGTTCAGGCATGAAGAGTATTATAAGTTTGCGGCTTTTTTTAATGATACAAGAGATGAAGATACCTGGGCAGATTATCCGCTGTATCGTTCTTATAATGATACACTGCAGCAACAAATAGCCGAAGTTGTAAATTGGGTAAAACAAACCGCTTCCCCGCAACGTGCAAAGGAAGTGTATCGGTTTTTAAAAACATGGCAACCGGCTTTTAACTCGCTTCTTTGCGACAGCTTTACCAATAGTGAATTGAATGATACAAAATGGACGGCATTTCGCAACAATGCTGTATGTCGGTTGAAAGATGTTGACCTTACCAACAAAGATCATCTCATTTTTCGTTATGCGGGTTTATCAAATGGCGGCACCTGGCAAATTCATTTGGATGATGTAAATGGCAAAGTGATTGCCACCATTCCGTTATCCAAAATAAAAGAGTACTGGAAGATTTCTGAAACCGATATGAAACCAGCAAACGGCATCCACAATCTTGTTTTTACTTATAAAAATTCTACTTTAAAAAAACCAACCGACAATGGAGCCATGCTTGATTGGCTTTACTTCACACAAGCTTTTCCGGGCAAAAACAAAGAGGGTTACACGGAAGCAAAAAATGAATTTTGGAAACTCATAAATGCAGATGTTCCTACCACGCCGGTGATGATGGACAATCCTGCTGATATGCACCGCGCCTCTTATGTGTTTGAGCGGGGCAACTGGCTAACGAAAGGTGATAAAGTAGAACCCGGTGTGCCACATTCATTAAATGCGTTTCCACGAAATGCGCCGCACAATCGTTTGGGTTTGGCATTATGGATGGTTTCGCCACAAAACCCATTAACTGCGCGAACAATGGTAAATCGCATTTGGCAACAATTGTTTGGAACCGGTTTGGCAGAAACAGGGGAAGATTTGGGCACGCAAGGCGTTGCTCCTACACATCCTGAACTGCTCGATTGGCTGAGCTATGATTTTATAACGAAGGAAGGATGGAGCATAAAAACGCTCATTAAAAAAGTAGTAATGAGTGCTGCTTATCAGCAAAGCTCGTTACTGACAAAAGAGGCAAAACAAAAAGACCCTTTTAACCGATGGTATGCGCGTGGCGTACGGGTTCGGTTATCGGCCGAGCAAATCAGAGACCAGGCTCTTTGCATTGCAGATGTAATGAACGATAAGATGTATGGTCCGGGTGTAATGCCGTATCAGCCGCCGGGCATCTGGCAATCGCCATGGAGCAATGCTACCTGGATACAAAGCACCGGCGGCGAGCAATACCGCAGAGGTGTTTATACTTATTGGAAACGCTCGGCTGTATATCCGGCAATGGTTACGTTTGATGCGACTTCGCGTGAAGTATGTACTGTGCGAAGAATTAATACCAATACGCCTTTGCAGGCATTGAACACATTAAATGATAGTGCGTTTCTTGACCTTGCGCGGCACTTTGCTTATCGTATGCAAAGCGAAGGTGGCAGCGATGTGGCGCAGCAAATTCAAAAGGGTTATGCCATTGCTACTTTTCATAACATTGATGCAAAAAGTCTGGCTTCTTTACTTAACCTATACAACATCGCTTACCAGCAGTTTAAAAGGGATAAAAACAAAATTTGCGAAATGAATGGGGGTATGAACGAACATGCGAATGCAGAAACCGCAGCGCTTATGGTAGTGGCAAATGCGATATTGAATTTAGATGAAGTGGTAACAAAAAACTGACGGGGATTTGGGGAGATTGTCTGAACTGGGATGGGTGTGATTTTGGAGATAGGTGAGATAGAGGTTTTTTAAGGTCGCTTTTTGCGACCTTAGAGATTTGATGTCGCATTTTGCGACATCAAATTGATACAAGACAAAGTAAATTGGAAGTCACAATTTGTGACCTCCAATTTAAAAAAGAATCTTGAAGTCGCAATTTGCGACCTCAAAAACCAAAACAACATTTTTTATGGCAAAAGCAAAGAATGCAGTAAAACCTGTTTTACCGGATGAAGTAATAATGAGTAAAATTTATGTGATAAGAGGACAGAAAGTAATGCTGGACAGGGATTTGGCAGAGTTGTATGAAGTAGAAACAAAAAGATTAAACGAGTAGGTAAGAAGAAACATAGAGCGATTTCCTGACGATTTTATGTTTCAACTAAATGAAGAAGAATTTCAAAACTTGAAATCGCAATTTGCGACTTCAAGTTGGGGCGGCAGTCGTAAACTACCTTTCGCCTTCACCGAACAAGGTGTTGCTATGTTGTCAAGCGTTTTAAACAGTAACATAGCCATTCAGGTAAACATCCAAATCATCCGCATTTTTACAAAGATGAAAGAGATGTTGTCAACACATAAAGACATTCTTTTAAAACCGGAACAATTGGAAAAAGAAGGGGTGCAGAACAAGCAGGACATCGCTACCATATTCCGGGTTTTGAAGCAGTTCATACAATCACCGCCTGAAAAGCGAAGAAGGATTGGCTTTAAAAGCAATGATGAAAAATAGGGCAAAAACAAACCTGATTTACTCACTAAAAGTTCCCTTCTCCACCCGTGGAGAAGGGTTAGGGATGAGGTCATGACACAACAAGAATTACACAACCAGCGCCTGCTTCGCGAAGCGCAACAAGCCGCTATTCAAATGCACACACGCCGGCATTTTATTAAAGAAAGCGCTATGGGCTTGGGTGCGTTGGCTTTGGGCGCGTTGATGGGTTGCGGACGAAAATCACCGGCAACACAAATCCTTTTCGATCCGGCGCATCCGCTGGCTCCAAAACTGCCGCCTTTTCCAGGCAAGGCAAAAAGCATTATCTATCTGCACATGGCGGGTGCGCCCTCGCAGTTGGAATTGTTCGATTATAAACCCGAATTAGCAAAAATGGATGGGCAGTTGTGTCCTCCATCCTTACTTGAAGGCAAACGCTTTGCTTTCATTCGCGGCGTACCGAAGATGTTAGGACCGCAGGCAAAGTTTGCACAGTACGGAGGGAGCGGCGCATGGGTAAGCGAGCACCTACCGCACCTGGCTTCAGTTGTGGATGAAGTAAGCTTTTTAAAAGCCGTTACCACCGATCAATTCAATCATGGTCCGGCGCAATTGCTGGTGCATACCGGCTCGCCGCGTTTGGGCAGGCCAAGTCTTGGATCGTGGGTAACATACGGATTGGGAACAGAGAATGAAAACCTGCCGGGCTTTGTAGTGTTAACAAGCGGTGGTAAAAATCCCGACGCCGGCAAAAGCGTTTGGGGAAGCGGCTTTTTGCCAAGTGTTTACCAAGGTGTGCAGTGTAGAAGCGAAGGCGATCCTGTGTTGTTTATCAAAGACCCCGATGGCATGAGCCGCGACTTACGCAAAGCCAGTATTGACGCCATTAATGAAGTGAACGAACAGGAATACAAAGAATACAACGACCCTGAAATTCTTTCGCGTATCTCGCAATATGAGATGGCGTATAAAATGCAGATTTCTGTGCCCGAAGTAATGAACATCAACAACGAACCGCAGTACATTCATGATATGTATGGCACGCAGCCCGGCAAATCTTGTTTGGCAAACAACATTTTACTCGCTCGAAAGCTGGTGGAAAAAGGAGTGCGCTTTGTGCAGATTTTTGACTGGGGCTGGGATAGTCATGGCACCGATGCCAGCCTGGCTATTGATATTGGTTTTATCAATAAATGTCGTCATAGCGATAAAGCCGTAACGGCATTGCTTCTTGATTTAAAACAACGTGGCTTGCTGGATGAAACGCTGGTAATCTGGGGTGGTGAATTTGGCAGAACACCGATGATGGAAAACAGGGAAGGCAAGCAAAATCCGTTTAAAGGGCGAGACCATCACACCGAAGCATTTACGATATGGATGGCAGGTGCGGGAATTAAAAAAGGCGGCAGCTACGGCGAGACAGATGAGATTGGTTATAGTACCATTAGTGGCAAGGTAGATACATTTGATGTGCAGGCTACGATCCTTAACCAGCTTGGGTTTGACCACGAAAAATTCACTTACGATTTCCAGGGACGGCCTTTCCGCTTAACGGATGTAAAAGGAAAAGTGATTGAAGAAATATTGACATAGGAAGGTTTTGAAACACATAGAATCATAGAAACATAGGAATACACATAGGAGAATGACACAACGGTATATTAATGAATTAACGTATCAAATAGTTGGTTGTGCTATAGAAGTACACAAACATTTAGGGCCAGGATTGCTGGAAAGTGTGTATGAAAAATGTTTTCGAAAAGAATTGGCTTTGCAAAATATCGAATACAAAACGCAACTATTCGTGCCGATAGAATATAAAGGTTTGTTATTGGATGCAGAGCTTCGATTAGATTTTATTATTGAAGATTTGATAATTGTTGAACTAAAAGCCATTGAAGATATTCTTCCCGTACATGAAGCCCAAGTGCTTACTTATATGAGGTTAATGCAAAAGCCAAAAGGTATTCTTATCAACTTCAATTGTGTAAACATTTTTAAAGAGGGACAAAAAACTTTCGTCAACGATTTATTCGCTGCTTTACCTAAAGAATGAACTATGTGTGTATTCCTATGTTCCTATGATTCTATGTGTTTCAAAAAATTTCAATTATGTCATTAACCAGAAAAAAATTTATTCAAACTACCACCACAGCTTTATTACTTTCCTCATTAAAATCATTTGCGACATCGCAACCAATCAATAACATGAATAACAATTTTAGCTTAAAAGTGATGGCCACTAACTGGGGCTTTGCCGGAACAACAGATGAATTTTGTGCAAAAACAAGAAAGGAAGGATATGACGGCATCGAAATTTGGTGGCCGCTGCAAAAAAGGGATCAAGACGATTTGTTTTTAGCATTAAAAAAATACAACCTTGAAGTTGGCTTTTTAACCGCCGGGCACGAAAGCGATTTTCAACAACATTTCGCTTCTTTTAAAACGATGATTGATGCAGCCGCAACCAATACAACACAACGTCCGTTGTACATCAATTGCCATTCAGGGAAAGACTATTTTTTCTACGAGGAAAACAAACAGATTGTTGATTTCACGTTGCAACTGGCAAAGCAAACTGGCATAAAAATTTGCCACGAAACGCATCGTTCGCGCATGTTGTTTGCCGCGCCGGTGGCAAGGAAATTTATAGAAACCATTCCCGACCTGCGCATTACATTTGATGTATCGCATTGGTGTAATGTAAGCGAAACGTTGTTGCAGGATCAACAGCAAACCGTTGATATGACGATACAGCGTGTAGATCATATTCATGCACGCATTGGTCATCCCGAAGGCCCGCAGGTAAGCGACCCGCGTGCACCGGAATGGAACGATGCCGTGAAAGCTCATTTTGCCTGGTGGGACAAAATTGTTGCAATCAAAAAACAAAAGGGTGAAACGCTTACTGTGCTTACCGAATTTGGTCCGCCCGATTACATGCCTACATTGCCTTACACACGCGAACCACTTGCCGACCAATGGGCAATTAATGTATACATGATGAAGTTGTGGCGGGAAAGATATAGTGGTTAAAATTTCTCTTTTGCTTTTACTCAAATTCATGTTATCTGCATTTAATCATTTGTTGCTTGTGTTACTTACTATCTCTGAATTTCTCGGTCATTTTCATCCTCTCATTGTTCATCTTCCCATTGGCATTTTATTAATTGCTCTGCTGTTGCAATGGCTGGCTAAAAAAGAAAAATACAAAACGCTACAACCCGCAGTAGCAGTGGCTTTGCTGGTAGGCGCTATTACCGCTTTGCTATCGTGCATCACGGGCTATATCTTATCAACTACAGATGACTACGATGCTACTTTAATATCATATCACATGACGTCGGCCATTGTGCTAACGGTGGTTTCTTTTGTTTTGTATGTAAAAGAAAAAAACCCAAAATTTGAAGTGCCCAAAAATGCACTGGCAATGGGTTTGTTTTTGTTGATATTTCTAACCGGTCATCTCGGCGGTTCGCTTACTCATGGCTCTGATTATCTAACGAAACCATTGGCAGAACTTTTTTCAAATGACAGCAGCGCATCTCTTACTATCAAGCCCATTCCAAATGTAGAAGAAGCTATGGTGTACAGCGATGTAGTGAAACCCATTTTGGCTACACGATGTTACTCTTGCCACGGCGAAGCAAAACAAAAAGGCGGCTTGCGTATGGATGATAGTTTGAAACTGATGAAGGGAGGAAAAGATGGCATTGTAATTACAAAAGGCGATGCTAAAGGAAGTGAGTTAACAAAGCGGATTGCTCTATCGTTAGAGAACGACGACCACATGCCACCCAAAGAAAAACCGCAGCTTACCAAAGACCAGGTTGCGCTGCTGCATTGGTGGATTGATAACGGTGCCGATATGAATGCAAAAGTAAAAGACATAAAACAATCGTCCGACATTAAACAAAAATTACTTGTCTTGCAAACGGTTGAAAAGAAGAAAGAAGAAGTGAGCGATATTCCTGCTTCACCAGTTACGTCTGCGGATGAAAAAACAATAGACAAACTACGAGAACAACACATTTTGGTAATCCCTGTTGCGCAAGGCAACAATTACCTGATGGCGAGCTTTATAAACGATACCATTGTTACAAAAGAAAAGCTGATGCTGTTGCAACAGTTAAGCCCACAACTGGTATGGTTGAAGCTTGCCAATACTAATGTGGATGATAGTTTAATGCCTTATATTGGTAAATTAAACAACCTTACGAAGCTTGATGTTTCCAACACTTCGCTCACCGATAAAAGTATTCGACCAGTTGCTTCCTTATTGCATCTGCGATATTTAAATCTGGTAAATACAAATGTTACCACACAGGGTATTTTATCATTAAAAAACATTTCATCGCTAACCTTTTTGTTTTTGTACAAAAACAAAATCGGCGCACCCGGTTACACGCAATTGAAGATGGCATTTCCAAAAACTAACATTGATACCGGCGGTTACTTTGTACCTACATTGCCAACTGATACTACAGATGTAAAAGTGGCGAAGAAAGATAAGTAAAGATGACGTTGAAAAGATTGATTCATTCTGATTGCTGTGTCAAATTACAACACTCATAACGCCTGCCTTACTGCCTTTACCTTACTTTTACAATTCAAACAAACACAATGGGAGAAGCATACATTGTAGCCGGTTTTCGCACGGCTGTTACCAAATCAAAAAAAGGTGGGTTTCGGTTTTATCGTCCGGACGATTTAGCGGTTGAAGTGATCAAAGGCTTGGTGGCTTCGCTTCCACAATTAGACCCAAAACAAATAGATGATGTGATTGTTGGCAATGCCGTTCCCGAAGCAGAGCAGGGCTTGCAGTTTGGTCGCATCATTGCTGCTAAAGCATTAGGCATTGAAGTGCCTGGTATCACCATCAATCGTTACTGTGCAAGCGGCTTAGAAGCTATTGCAATGGCTACGGCAAAAATTCGCACGGGCATGGCAGACTGCATTATTGCAGGCGGAACGGAAAGCATGAGTTTGGTGCCAACGGCAGGTTGGAAAACGGTGCCTTCGTACAGCATTGCCAAAGACGAACCCGATTATTATCTGAGCATGGGTTTAACGGCAGAAGCGGTGGCAAAAGAATACAAAGTAAGCCGTGAAGAGCAGGATGAATTTTCCACGCGCTCCCATCAAAAAGCGGCAACGGCTTTGCAAAACGGTTATTTTAAAACGGGCGTTTTGCCTATCCATGTAGAACAAATTTATGTTGATGAAGGGGGCAAGCGCAAAACCAAAACTTATACGGTTGATACCGATGAAGGTGTGCGTGCCGATACCACGCCCGAAATACTGGCAAAACTAAAACCTGCCTTCGCAGCCAATGGCAGCGTTACCGCGGGCAACTCGTCGCAAACCAGCGATGGTGCTGCATTTGTGATCGTCATGAGCGAAACATTAATCAATCAACTCAACCTACAACCCATTGGCAGATTGGTAAATTGTGTAAGTGCCGGCGTGCACCCACGCATCATGGGCATTGGTCCGGTAGCGGCAGTTCCCAAAGTGTTGAAAAGAGCAAACATGAATTTAGGGGATATAGAATTGATTGAATTGAATGAAGCGTTTGCTTCACAATCAGTAGCCGTTATTCGCGAGTTGGGTTTGAATCCTAATATTGTAAATGTAAACGGTGGTGCCATTGCGTTGGGACATCCGTTAGGCTGCACAGGTGCCAAGCTTACCATTCAGTTGTTAAATGATATGAAGCGATTGAAGAGGAAATATGGAATGGTAACGGCTTGTGTTGGCGGCGGGCAAGGCATTGCAGGTGTGATTGAGAATATTGGATAAAACAAAACTGCATAACAATGAGCTACGATATTTCTGACATTTTAAAATTGTCTCCCGCCGAACAGGAAGAAATTGCAAATGCAATTTTCAAACATCTTACTTCTTTGGATGAGGGAGACGACGCTTCTGAAGAAGAATTAGACAAGCGCTTTGAAAAGATAGAGTCAGGTAATTTTAAAGGACATACGATAGATGAAATAAAAGTAAAGCTGGCTGCCAAATGGCAAAACGAATAATTGTTCTGGAAGAAGCCTGGATGGACGTTAATGATGCCAGTGATTATTACGAGAGAATATCATCGAAGCTAAGAAAACGTTTTGAAGAAGAATTTGTTTTTTACTTAGAAAAGCTGGAGACAGGTATTGTTTCATTTAAAGTTTATAAGCTAAAATACAGATGTGTAAGCTTATCTTCCTTTCCTTTTAAAATTTACTACAAAGAAACGATTGATGCAATTATCATAGCAGCTATCATTCATTCCGCAAGAGGAAATCAATTTTTAAAACAGAGGTTGCTATAACATTTATTATCATTTTTCTTTACAAAATCCATCAAACAACATCTTATGAAAACCATTCTTGTTCCGGTTGATTTTTCTGAACCTTCCAAAGCTGCAGCCCGTTATGCCATTGCATTGGCTGAACATTGGAATGCCGAAACAATCATTTTATACAATGCTTATCAGCAGCCAATTCCAGCCGATCCGTTATTAACAGAACCTACCCTGAATGCAATGGAAGTGTACAATGTTTCGGATTTGGGTGATATAAGCCGTGAACACCTGCAGCGATTCAGAAACGAATTGCAAAACGAAATTTCCGGCTCGTTGCAGATTCAGGTAATGGGAGAGTTTAACGATCTGATTGTTGGCATACAGGAAGTTTGTTCTTCGCAACTTATTGATATGGTGATAACCGGCATTACTGTGGGCGATAAGTTAACCGAAACATTGGTTGGCAGCCGTGCAATAGACATTGCAAAACGCATTACAACACCGGTGCTTATTGTGCCGCAGGAAGCCATTTATCAACCGATACAAAATGTATTGTTTGCCTGTGATTATAAAGGAGTGGCAAAGACAACACCCGTACAACCCATTGAAACAATTGTACGCGAAACCAAAGCGCACCTGCATGTTTTGCATGTAGCTGAATCAGTTAAAACAACAACTGATTTTGATAATGAAGTGGCAACATTGAAAAGTGTATTGCAACAGGCGTCGCCACAATTTCATGTTGTGCAAAGTGGTGATTTTGCAGATGCTATCAGCACTTTCATTGCGCAAAATAACATTCAACTTCTGATTGCCATTCCTAAAAAACATGGCTTTTTTGAAGGTTTGTTTCGTAGGAGCCATGTAAAAGCATTGGCATTTCACACGCATGTTCCCCTGTTGTTGGTGCATGAGGAATGATACGATGTACGATGTACGATGTACGATGTACGATGTACGATGTACGATGTACGATGTACGATGATAGTTATTGAGCCTGTGAAGATAGTCTTTGGTTTTACGTGTTTTTTAGCTGAAACAAATTATAAAGCTGAGACATCTTACATCACATATCTGACATCATACATCAAATGGCATCATCCTTGCCTTTTTGCATAAAAACAAACTATGACTTACTCTAACTTCATTCAAACTCCTGATAAAGCGTTGTGCCATTTGTTTCTGCACTGTTGTTATAAAGACGGTGTTTTTAACGAAGCTGAATTAGATGCTCTGTCAACCAAATTTGCCCAGTTGAGAATGAACAATGATCTGAATTTTAAAGATGAATTGATTGCTTATAAATCGTACCGAAATAACATTGGTGACGAAACACAATACATTCAAAACCTGGTTGCACAAATCAATCCAACAAGCGAACTGGCTTTGTTTTCTTATTGCATTGAATTGGGTGTAAGCGATTCATCGCTCGACTTTTTAGAGAAAGACTTGATTGATACCATTGGCGATGTTTTGCAGATTGAGAAAGACAAACAGGAAACGATTCAAAAGCTGATGATCCAACGGCAACTGGTAGCAGAAAACAAATTCTTTTAAAAGATAAAAAACGTGCAAAAACAAAAGAGCCAACATCTTTTCGATTTGTTGGCTCTTTTGTTTTTACTGTATTGTAAGAAGCATTAACCTGGCTTCACTTCTATCAAAGCTTTCTATTTTTTACTAAAGCTTTTCAGCAGGTCATCTTTTGATACCACTTTTACTTTTGTGCCATTTTTCAAGTCTTTATTCACCACATCATAAGGCCCGGTAATTATTTGTTCGCCAGCTTTCAAGCCTTGCATAATTTCTATAAAATTCAAATCTTGGATACCCGTTTTTACCACGGCCTGTTTTACAGTTCCATCAGGCTGCAGCACAAACACCACTTCATTTGCATCACTGCTGGAAGTTGCATTGTCGTTATTGTTATTACTTTGGTTATTGTTATCAGGACTAGTACCGGCGGTTGATTTTTGCGTAGGGTTGTTGCCTGTATCGCGCGTAGTTACGGCATTTAGCGGAACGCTTAATACATTGGCATGGGTGCGTGTTTGTATGTCGGCACTGCCAGTCATGTTGGGCCGAAACGGAAAAGGCAAACCCTTGCGAAGAAGATCACGGTAACTGTCGGTTAACAAACGGATGTGCACCTGGTAATTGGTAACACTCGTAGTGCTGGATGAACTTGCGGTAGTGCTCGCACTGGTAGAAGGATTGGCAATTTTATAAACAATGCCTTTAAATTTTCGCTGGTTGTAAGCATCTACTTCCACAAGCGCACTATCTCCCAGTTTTACTTTTGGTATATCGTTCTCGCTAACATCAACCTGTACTTCAATGCTGCTTAAATCGGCAATGCGCATCATTTCTGTACCTACATTAAAGCTATTACCGGCAACACGTTCGCCCTTTTTTACCGATAACAAACTGATGACTCCATCCATGGGTGCAGTAAGGGTGGTTTTACCTAAGTTTTTAGCTGCAACAGAAACATTAGAAGCTGCGCTTTTCACGGCAGCCCTATTGGCATCAATGGCACTCACTGCCGCGCTATAATTGGCTCCTGCTGAAAGATAAGCTTGTTGCGCGGTTTCAAATTCAGCTTGCGAAATCACCTTGTCGTCGCGCAATTGTTTTTGCCGGTTATAAGCAGCCGTGGTTTGATCAACGGTTGCTTTCAACGCACCTAATTGCGCCTGCGAATTAGACACCTGCGCCTGCGCCTGCGATTCCTGTGCAGCAGCCTGATCGCGCTGCGATGTATAAATATCGGCGTAAATACGCGCCAGCACCTGGCCTTTTTTTACGGTGTCGCCTTCAGCAACATTCAACTCAACAATTTCACCCGAAATGTCGGGCGTTATTTTTACTTCTATTTCAGGATATACTTTACCACTCGCATTTACGGTTTCAATAAGGGTGCGGTCGGCAGCTTTTTCGGCGGTTACTTTTGTGCCTTCATCTTTGCCGATAGCGCCGGTAGCTTTCAGCACAATAAAAACAACAATCACCGTAACCAAAATACCGATAATCCATTTTAATGACTTGCTCATAGCAACAGGTTTCTTGAATAATGTAAAATGAAATAAAATTAAAGTTGCACCGCACCGTATCTATAATATTCCAACAGCTTGATGCGAAAAATATAATCATAACGCGAAGCGGCTAAATTAAACCGCGCGGTGGCTACATTGTTTTGAACAATCAAATAATCGCTGGTAGAAAGAATGCCGATCTGGTAACGCTTGCGCGATAGCTCATTGGCATATTCAGCATAAGCTGCTGCTTTTGAATTCGCACTAAATTTTTGTATAGAAGCCTCAGCGTTGGTGCGTGCTGTGTAGATATTCTGCTGCAAGGTTTGGTTGTCTAAAGCGAGCTGCAGTTTAGCACTTTCTAAGTTGATTTTGGCGCGCTGATAATTAACGCGCAATTGTTTTCCGTTAAAAATAGGAACGTTCAATTGCAGGCCGATAGCTTCTCCCAACTGTATGTTGCCAACCTGTTTCCAATAAGGTATTGTGCTCAACGAGGTGTTGTAAACAGGTGTTTGCGCCACTACCGGATAATCGGCACCATTCACTTTGGCAGCGGCAATGGTATCTGACCTGAAACCCTGAAAGACAGCATTCGGTGTCTGATAAGCATTGGAATATCTCGTATTCAATTGACCGAACAGAGATAAGGTTGGATACATGGCTGCCTTGTTGGCTTTGATGCTGTATTCGTTAGATACAATGCGCAACGAATCTACCCGTTGCAAAGGCTGAGTTGTAGAAGCTATCTGATACAGCACATCAGGTTCTAAATCGCTTAACCGTGGCAATGGTATTTTATCAACATCGGGAATACTTGCCTCAAAAGGCTCGCGTGCATCTAAGTTTAACAATGCAATTAACTGCAAACGGTTTTGCTCCTTTGTACTTACAGCAGTTATGTAAGTGCTGCTATCGGTTGCCAGTTGCGATTCTAATTGTGCTGCATTTAGTTCGGGCATACTGCCTGCCTCTACCTGCTTGCGGGTAAGCACAACCTGCGAATCGGTTAAGCTAATTTGTGCTTTGGCAATATTAATTTGCTCCATCGAAAGCAACAGTTGCAGGTAAGCTGCCACTACATTCAGCGATATATCATTCTTTACACGGCTGATATCTAACCGGCCTGCTTCTTCGGCAAACTCGGCTGATTTTACCCCATTTTTTATACTGAACCAGTTGAATAAAGTAATGCCTGTTTGCAAACTATAATTTTGAAAAAAGATTTGCTGGTTGATGAATTGGTTGGTAGCCGGATTAATGGTTCTTCCAAACTGATAACCGGCTTGGGTATTAAAACTTAATGATGGAATAACAGCGCCTCTTGCCAATTCAGTTTGTAAGGCTGTAAGGCGCGACTGCACATCGCTTTGCCGCACCGAAATATTGTGCTGAACAGCATAATCAACGCATCGTTGCAAATCCCATTTATCATTTTGTGCAAAAACAAAAAGAGGCAATAAAAAAAGGGAAAACAGAAAAAGAGGTTTTCTCATAAAACAAAAATAGAAGGTCGCAAATTGTAACCAAACGAAAATACACGAACGGAAATTATTTTCAGAATAACAGCGGTTGCAAAGTAATGTTATTATTCATAAGCGGCTGGCATCAACCTTCTTTTTAAAATAGCGGATTTTTATTTTCGTAGTCGTTAAAAACTGTTGAAAATAAATTTATACAACCGCTAAGACGCGAAAACGCTAAGTTTGTTTTTGCCCATTTTCTTTGCGTCTTTGCGCCTTAGTGGTTGATCATTCTTATCAATGAAAAAATATAGCGTCATAATCCTTTTGTTACTCCTTGTGATTGGTGGCTCTAATTTTATTTTTATTGATAAAAACAAAACATCTGTAACGCCGCTCTCATTTGTTGTTCCTGAAGGATGGCCCAAGCCTGTTTACGATTTTTCAAAAAATGAGATTACAAAAGAAGGTTTTGATTTGGGCAAAAAATTATTTTATGATGGGCGGTTAAGCAAAGACGGCAACTTTCCCTGCGCAAGCTGTCATCAGCAGTTTGCAGCTTTTGCTACTTACGATCATCCATTGAGTCATGGTTACAACAATTCGTTTACGGCGCGCAACGCATCGCCTCTTTTCAATCTTGCCTGGCAAAAAGAGTTTATGTACGATGGCGGTGTAAACCATTTGGATGTTCAACCCCTTGTGCCCATCACCGCCGACAACGAAATGCACGAAGTCATAGATTCTATTATCGCAAAGCTTAAGCAGGACAAGGATTACAGGCAACTATTCAAAGTCGCGTTTGGTAGTGAACTCATCAACACGCAACGCATTACTAAAGCGTTAAGCCAGTTTTTAGTGATGATGGTAAGCGCCAATTCTTATTACGATAAAGTAAAACGCGGCGAAGCTCAGTTCACGCTATCGCAGCAATTGGGCTATGATATTTTTAAAAAGAAATGCGCCGCCTGCCACACAGAACCTTTGTTTACCGATTTGAGTTATCGCAATATAGGCTTGCCGGTTGACAGCATGTTGAACGATTCGGGACGAATGCGCATTACACGCTTGTCGTCCGATTCCCTGAAATTTAAAGTGCCCTCTTTGCGTAACGTGATGGTTACAGGTCCTTACGAACATGATGGGCGTTTTTTTAGTGTTTTGGATGTAATGAACCATTATCGCAATGATGTTGTTGATGGACCTACTACCGACCCGCTGGTGAAAAACATGAAGCTATCTAACTTTGAAATTGGTCAGTTGACTTCATTTTTATACACGCTTACTGATACTTCTTTTTTAAAAGATACGCGCTTTGCACCACCCGGGCTCAACAGAACATTGGATGCGCCGTTACAGGACATACATCCGGTTCAGCCACAAAGAAAGTAAGGCGCAAAAAATCAATAAAAACAAACTTTAGCGCCTTCGCGTCTTCACGGTAAACATTGAATTTATCAAATCATTTAAAAAAATTGCTTCCATCATTCGGCTAATCAAATTATAAATCCTACTTTTGCCGCCCTAATTTCAGAAATTATGTTTGCAGTTGTAAAAATAGCCGGTCAGCAATTTAGAGTGCAGGAAGGCGATAGCTTGTTTGTTCCGCACATTGCCGGCAGCAAAGGCGATACCGTTGAGTTTAACGATGTGTTGCTAACCAGCAACGATAACAACCTTACACTTGGCGCAGATGCCAAAGCAGTTGTAAAAGCCGAAATTGTGAATGACCTTGTAAAGGGTGATAAAGTAATTGCCTTCAAAATGAAACGCAGAAAAGGCTTCCGTAAAAAGCACGGTCATCGCACGCAATACACGCAAATTAAAATCAGCAGCATTGTTTAGTTTTCTTTTCAATTTATAATTCACCAGTAACAATATTCAATAAACGTTATGGCACATAAAAAAGGCGAAGGCTCGGTAAAGAACGGTCGCGACAGTAACAGCAAACGCTTAGGAGTAAAAATATTTGGCGGTCAGCCCGCAATCGCCGGCAACATCATTGTTCGCCAGCGAGGCACACAATTTCATCCTGGTAAAAACGTAGGCGTTGGCAGAGACTTTACTTTGTTTGCTTTACAGGATGGCGTTGTTCAATTTAGAAAAACAAGAGATAACAAAACAACCATCTCCGTTACTGAAGCAGAAGCAACAGCTTAACAGATTTTAATTTTTGCGGTTGGCATAATGTATGTACTTTTGATGGCATATTTACTAACCATTAAATTGTATTATTATGGCAACTGCAAAAAAAGTAGCTACTAAAAAAGCTGCTACTGCAAAGAAGGCTGCACCTAAAAAAGCAGCAACTGCTAAAAAAGCTGCAACAGCAAAAAAAGCAGCCGCTCCTAAAAAGGCAACCGCACCTAAAAAAGCTGCCACTGCAAAAAAAGTCGCAGTGAAAAAAGCAGCCGCTCCTAAAAAGGCAGCCGCTAAGAAAGCAGCTAAGTAATCAGAAGGTTATTCTTACTTTACTTACAAGGAAGCTCCGGTATTTATCGGGGCTTTTTTATTAGGGCAACTCCGGTTAGCCCGCAGATGACGCAGATTTTCGCAGATTCTTTAAGGACTCGCACAGAGATAAGGAGATAACAGAGTAAATCACAATATCTGTTATCTTCTTATCTCTGTGCGCAAAGTCTTTGAACAAAACTCACACAGCATTATTCAATAGCGAGATACACAATTGAAAACTATATTCTCTGCGAAAATCTGCGTAATCTGCGGGACACGTTATTTATCATCAATCCAAAATCATTCTTCTTTTCTTTTTACTTTCACAGCATGGATAATGCAACGATCGCACACAATTTTTCGATGCTTGCCAAGGTGATGGACATTCATGGCGAGAATAGCTTTAAAACCAAATCCTACTCCGGCGCGGCTTTCACCATTGATAAGCTGCCGGTTGAATTGAGCGATTTATCAGAAGAAAAAATACATGCGCTGCCCGGCATTGGCGATGCGATTGCCAAAAAAATAATGACGCAACTGCAAACCGGCGAGTTGCCCTTATTGAATGAATATCTCGAAAAAACGCCAATGGGTGTATTGGAAATGCTCAACATAAAAGGCATAGGTGCAAAAAAAGTTGCAACAATATGGAAAGAGTTGGGCATTGAAGATTTAGGTGAATTGCTGTATGCCTGCAACGAAAACCGTTTGCTGTTGTACAAAGGCTTTGGCGCGAAAACGCAGCAAAACATAAAGGAAGCTATTGAGTTTTATCTGCGCAACAAAGGCAGTTATCTGTATGCTGAAATTTGCGGGTATGCAAGTGGGGTAGAGAAAGAATTACAAACTCAATTTCCTGACGAGCAAACATCACTCACAGGCAGCCTTAAACAACACAATGAAATTGTTGAAAAGATAGAATTGGTAACAACGGTTTCAGCCCCTGATGTTGATTCATTTTTTACAAAGAAAGATTTTACAAAAGAAGAAGAAAAGAGCGAGGAAGCGATCTACAAAAGCGAAGACAACATAACCGTTCAGGTGCATTTTACGGCAAAACCAAACTTCTTTACAAAGCTGTTTATTACCAGCAGCAGCGATGAATTTACCAAAGCATGGCAACAACAGTTTGCTTTGCAGAATGATTACAAAAGTGAAGAAGAAATATATGCAAAAACAAACATTGCTTTCATTTCTGCTTACCTGCGCGAAAGTGCTGATGTGATTGAAGCAGCAAAGAAACATCAGCTGCCTAAAGTGGTTGAAGTGAATGATATAAAGAGCATTATTCACTGCCACAGCAAATGGAGCGATGGCAACAATACGATTGCAGAACTGGCAAATGCAGCAAAACAAAAAGGCTTGCAATACATCGTGCTGAGCGATCACTCGCAGGCTGCGTTTTATGCCAATGGCTTGACAGAAGAACGCTTGCTTGCACAACACAAAGAGATTGATGAATTGAATAAAAAGCTGGCTCCGTTTCATATTTTTAAAAGCATTGAAAGCGATATTTTAAATGATGGCAGTCTGGATTATCCTGATGATGTGCTGGCGCAATTTGATGTGGTAATTGCATCGGTTCATTCCAATTTAAAAATGAGCGAAGACAAAGCGATGCATCGCTTGCTGACTGCTATCGAAAATCCATTCACTAACATTTTGGGGCACATGACAGGCAGATTGTTGTTAAGCCGCAAAGGTTATCCCGTGAATCATAAAACCATTATTGATGCCTGTGTTGCCAACGATGTTGTGATTGAACTGAATGCCAACCCACACCGGCTTGATATTGACTGGCGTTATCTGCGCTATGCGTTGGACAAAGGTGCGTTGACTTCTATCAACCCCGATGCGCATTCGATTGGTGGTTTTGACGATATAAAATATGGCGTGCTGGTGGCACAAAAAGCAGGCGTTACCAAAGAGCAAAATGTAAGCAGCTTTAGCTTAGAGGAGTTTGAAAATTTTGTGCAAAAACAAAAGCAAAAGCAGAGAAGATGAGGCGGTTAATTTTTTGTAGTTTTACGAAACAAGTGTAATACTATGGATACTGTGTTGATAGAAATTAAAGATGACAGAGCTTATCAGTTCTTACAAGGTCTTGAAGAATTGAATGTGATTAAGGTTATCAATGGCGAAGCAAAAGGCAATCAGAAAAAGAACGCCTCAGCGTTTCGAGGTGGTTTGCAACTTACGGAAGAACAGTACAATGATTTTCAAAAACATGCGGAAGAAATAAGAAATGAATGGGAAAGAAATATTTAATTGATACCAACTCTGCAATTGATTACCTGGCTTATAAACTTCCAGCCGCCGCCTCTAAAATTATTGATAATGAGATTGTGCAGATGTCAGTGATTACACGTATTGAGTTGTTAGCCTGGCCAAACATATCAAAGCAACAGGTACAGTTCTGACAAACTTTTATTGATGGTTCAATTGTATATGATTTGGATGAGCCGGTTATTCTCGAAACCATCAACATCAGAAAATTATACAAAATAAAACTCCCGGATGCAATCATCGCTGCTACAGCCATAGTGAACAATCTCACGTTGCTTTCCCGTAATTTATCTGATTTTAAAAAGATACCCAATCTGCTTCTTTTAGATCCATACGCAGTCTGAGACAATGGTTTTATTTATGCGAAAACAAACATTGCCCAAGAGCAAAATGTAAGAAACCTTAGCTTGGAAGATTTTCAGGATTTCATTAAAAAGCAACACACAAAAAGACAATAGTCATTTACTTTTGCACCTCACAACCAAAGCAGCTTCCTCACAAAGCTGCTTTTTTATTTAGTAAACCTATGAGCAAACTATTATCACCACTTACCATTAAGAATATAACTCTCAAAAACCGCATTGTTATTTCGCCTATGTGCCAGTATTCATCGGAAGATGGGTTTGCCAGCAACTGGCATTTGGTGCACTTAGGCAGCCGTGCTGTTGGTGGTGCGGCTTTAATTATGCAGGAAGCAACGGCTGTATCACCGGAAGGCAGAATTACTTACGGTGATATGGGTTTGTGGAAAAATGAACAAAAACAAAAGTTACAGGAAATAGTTTCTTTTATTCATTCGCAACATGCACTGGCAGGCATACAACTGGCTCATGCCGGACGAAAGGGGAGCATGCAAAAGCCTTGGGATGGCGGAAAACAAATTCCTTCGGATAGCACAAACGGATGGAAGGCGGTATCGGCAAGTGCACAGCCTTTTAAGGAGGGTGATGAAGCACCGCTGGCATTAGATAAAACCGGCATTCAAAAAGTAATTGATGACTTTGCTGCGGCTGCCCAACGTGCCGTTGAAATTGGATACGATATAATTGAATTACATGGTGCACATGGCTATTTGCTTCACCAATTTTACTCTCCGTTGAGTAACCAAAGGGAAGATGAATGGGGCGGCTCGTTTGATAACAGAATTCGCTTGTTAATTGAAGTTGCTGATGCGATAAAGAAAGTGCTGGGCGATGATAAGCTCCTGTTTGTGCGCATCTCTGCAACCGACTGGACGGAAGGCGGCTGGACGATTGAAGACTCGGTAAAACTTTGTTCGATTTTAAAAGAACATGGTGTTGATTTGATTGATACTTCAAGCGGTGGAAATGTGCCAAAAGCAAACATACCTGTGAAGCCTGGCTACCAGGTTGAATTTGCAGAAAGAATAAAAAAAGAAACTGGAATTGCAACCGGCGCTGTTGGCCTGATAACCAGCGCACAACAGGCAGAAGAAATTTTGGAAAACAATTGTGCCGATGTTGTTTTGTTTGCAAGAGAAAGTCTGCGTGATCCTTATTTTGCGCTACACGCAGCACAACAGTTAGGCGATGAATATTCTTATCCGGTGCAGTATGAAAGAGCAAAACCAAAACGGTAATTGATACTGTTTTTGGTTTTGTTCAATTATTGACAAAGCGTTGAAGAGTGCGACCTGCCTACCGGCAGGCAGGCGCAACGATGCTCAACCAGAGAGTTAGAGTTCGGTACATAAAACTGTATTTTGTATTAACTCATTGTTCTTTCTTCTTTGCGGTACTCTTTGCGAATGCCATCCACTATATCATCATGCCGCATAAATTCATCGTTACGCGAAGCGGCTTTCAGCGTTGCATAATGCACAATGTTTACAATGGCTGCACCATTCAAATCGTATTTTTCAGCCAATTCATTCAGGTTTGTTTTTGCCTCTATTTTATAGTTTGATGGCAATGTTTTTTGCCATAGTTTCAACCTATCGGATGCTTTCGGATTTGGGAAATGAATGATGCTGTGAAAGCGCCGCAGAAACGCATCGTCCATATTGCTTTTGAAATTAGAAGCGAGGATAAGCAGGCCCGGATAATCTTCCACGCGCTGCAACAAGTACGATACTTCCTGGTTGGCATAACGGTCGTGCGAGCTTTGCACATTGGTGCGTTTGCCAAAGAGGGCATCGGCTTCATCAAAAAACAAAATCCAGTTTTTGTTTTCGGCTTTGGTAAATACTTTCTCTAAATTTTTTTCGGTTTCGCCAATGTATTTCGATACCATTTGCGATATATCAATGCGATACACATCTTTGCCAAACTGCTTGCCCAGCAAGGCTGCAGTAAGTGTTTTGCCTGTGCCCGATGAACCATAAAACAGAACACGATAACCCAGCTTTATTTTTCGTTTTAGCACATCATCGTTCATGATAACATTGTTGTGTTGCAGCCAAATGGCGATGTCGTTAATTTGATCTAACGTAAAAACGGGCAAAACCAAATCGTCCCAATTCATTGGTGTGAGAAGCCGTTTGGCAGGAAAAGATGAACTGAATTTTGGCGATGCTTCGTTGTTCGTTAATAGCTTGTGCAGCCACTCTTCAGAAATGAGCAAACGACCGCTCATTAATGGCTCGCCTTCTTTCAAAGGTTCGAGTTCAATGATGTTTTCTTTTACCAATTTACTTTCGTTCAATAGTAAATTTTGAATGGCAATTCTTCTTTCTAAATCGTTACCGGCAATGATGAATTGTGCTGTTTCACCGGTGGGCAACAAACCGCGATGATTGCTTCCTCTTACGCCGCCAAACTGCGGAAAATCGCCGCCCTGCGGCAGGGCTTCCTGGATGACGGATTCAAAAAAATCGGGCTGCAAATGCGGCATAAGAGCAATGAGCAAAATTGCTTTTTCATCATCGCTAAGCCGTAAATTTTGGGCAAAACCAAAAGAGAAAGTTTCGTTGTGTAAAGCCGAGCCCGCTTCCTTTTTAAAGTGTTGTTGTGCCCTTTGTAAAATGAGACTGCGAAGCGCAGGAATATCATTTTGCAGGTTTTGTAATGCTTCATTCATATACAGCAGCTTTTGTTTTTATTCGTTTATTAAGCAATATTTTATTTAGTACATCCAACATTTTATGCGCGTGAATTTTACACCATTATTGTCTGTTGAATAATCATAACCACAAGTTTTGACATCGCCGTTTAGGTTCGCTTTTACTACTACTTTCTTTGTGCCTGTATTCCACATCACTGTTATCACCGTGCCATCTTTTGTGGTTACGATGCACTCGCGGCTTTCGGCTGATGTGGCGGAACACTTAATGCTTGTTATCGAATCAAACAAAACATTCCTGTCAACATGCAGGTAGTTTTCTGCTGCTACTTTGCTGAACGATTCCATATCGTTTTCCCAGCCTTGTACAGTGCTCTTATCATCATTGTTGTCTTCTTTCTTTTGAATTGAATTTAGCGGGCTTTGTTGCATCACATGCGTTAATTCATGCGCCATTAATTTCCTGCCTTCGTTGGTGTTGGGCTGATATTGGTTTTGTGCAAAAACAATGTTGTTGCCATTCGTATAAGCCTTTGCCTGTATGCGTTTGGCTGAATCGTTCGCTGCTTTATCCGTATAAATTTTTACGTTGCTAAAATCAAAATTCATCCCCCTTTCAAAAAAGTTTTTTTCATTTTTCGGTAACAATGTTCCACCGGAAATGGAATGCAAATAGTGCTTTGTGGATGCAGATGCTATTGCATTGTTATTGCTGTTTTCTTTTTCACAGTCCACGCATTTTTTTTGAATGAAAGAAGAAGCGGGTTTGAAGAAAGAGGTTTGTTTTTGCTGCATTACATTTTGAGCCATTGCATCGGCTTCCTGCTCATACACATCGTTCGCTTGATTGATCGTCAGCTTCGGTTGAAAAAATATTTTCTTCTGCTGATTGCCATTAGTGTTTGTCTTTTTTGAGTTACCGGGTGCAGATATGAAAGATAAGTTTTGCAAGTTTGTAATAAGTTTTTCTGTATGAAAACAATATCGTAAAAAGTAAAAGCTGAAAAACACAACTATTATCTCGGTTCAAAAATGATAGCAGGAGGAGTTGCTTCTTTGCCAATTAAATTCATTGACTTTCCCGCCCCTTTACTAACATTTGCAATTGCGTCGGACAAGCCACCGCTTGTTGCAATATCTACTTCCGAATCAATGCGTACATCAATATCACTTCTTGTTGTTACGCCTGCTTCGTCTTTACCTGCAGGCAAATCAGTTCGGTTAATATTTCTGCCTTGTCCTTTTGCTCTGCTGCCAACTACATAAAGTTTGGTTTTGAATGTAGTAGCGATAGCCTGAAGTTCTGCCACTTCAGCCGGCGTAAGATAACCTTCACCTGTTGCCTGATCGGGTTTTAGAAAAGTTGTAACAGGAGTTTTATTTCCATGCCTCTTTTCCCATATTTTGTCGGCTTCGTCCGGAGGAACATCGGGTTCCGTATAGTCGATTGTCAAGTCCTTTACATGAACTCCTTTTTCTTCTGTTACATCAGGGTCAAATTTAAAGTCTAACCAGCCAGGAGCATCAGGCACACCTCCTAATTTTGCTGGTATATTATCACCATGCGCAGCACCAATAGCTCTGTGCCTTCCCTCATGAACAAAAGGTACTCCATCCTCATTCAATCCTGCCTTTGCTTCTGTTGTATAATTTCTTCCGGAGTTGGCTTCCCGGAGTGTAAGAGCAGATTCTGCTTTAAATCGTATTCTTTCTTGTCCTGATGCGGTTTTATAAATGATGTAATCGCCTGAAGCTTTGCCCGGTATTGCACCCGCTGGTAAAGTACCATATACAGGAATTGCAGCCTTTACTGCCGGATCTGGTTCAGCATTTTTTGGTTCGGCATGTGGATCAGCTAAAATCTTGGGTTCACCCGATACATGAGGAACAGGTAATGGAGGTTTTGGCGTATCACCAGGTAGTTTCGGATCGTTAACCAATATCTTGGGTTCGCCGGGAAGTACTGAAGAAATAACCGGCGCCTTTATTGGGTCTGGTGCTCCCCCAGGTTTTGATGCAAAAGCACCTATCTTTTTGGCTGCTATTTGTGACCCTAATATACCTAACTGTATTATTAATGCAGGAATCAATCTTTGGGGGATTTCAGTGAGCCGGGCAGCCGATCTTTGAACGCCAACTACATTGAAAGCACTTTGCGCTTCGTCAATAATACTTATTGCCTCTTCTATCAACCCAATGATTTCAAGAATAGCCTTTGTATCCTCATATTTTGTAAAAAGTTTCCAGCCCTGGTACAATATGTATAAAGCTGCTGTAAATGGATTTGATAGTGCAATACCAGACAGTAGCTTTACCCCTACTTCTACCCCAATTCTAATTGCCATATCCTTAAGCACATCCTCTAACTGACCTGGCAACTTATTCACCATATCATCCAACGTAATGGCAAAGAACCCTTTATCAATCCCCCAGCCAACAGCTTTTGTGTACCTGTCGTATCCGCTTAATTGCTGGATTTGGGCATCTGCTTCAAAAAGATAAGTTGCGAAGTGTTCATGTTCGGCCTGTACAAATTGTTGTGTGTGCAATGCTGCACTTAAAAGGGCTACCGTTTTTGTTACAGAAACAAAGGCAAAGGGATCGAATTCCGGACTATAACTTCCTGTAACCGAAGCATCTGTAAAATGTTTAAATTCCTGTAATTCTATTCCTTTTGGATGTTGCGTTTGAAAATGTAAGAAGGATGGAATATTAATTTTATTTATTGTTCCGTCTTCAATATTGTTTTTAAGCAGATTCGAATAATTTATCCAGTTACTTACTAAAGAAACA
Source organism: Ilyomonas sp. (assembly GCA_965277535.1). Lineage (GTDB taxonomy): Bacteria > Bacteroidota > Bacteroidia > Chitinophagales > Chitinophagaceae > Ilyomonas. Next base: position 2,405,834 of record OZ255825.1, read on the forward strand.
TTATAAGCATTTTCGAAAAAGTTAGCCCAGTTGTAATGGTAATCTGAAAAAAAATGATCATTATCACTTTGTTTGCCTTCGGGGGAAAACAAAAAGTTGAAGTCAGACCTGGAATCGGGTGGCCGATTTAAAAAGGCAAAGAAGCTTGTTCTCAAAACCTTGGCATCTATAACTTCATAATCATTTATAGTCTTAGATGTGTTTAAATCTAATGGCAATCCTTTTTCAAACAAAAAGGGAGGCATTGTTTTATTGTAATTCTGAAGAACGCTTTCCGACTGCACTTCATCCGATTGGATATAAGAAACCTCTTCCTGCGCCGGACCAATTAAGGGGATTATAATTTGTAATGTGCTTTTGGGAAAAGCATTGATGTTTTTATTAAAAAAAGGATCTTGCAAAAAAGCTTGTGGAGTGATGCTAAGATTGCGTAAGCTAATCAGTTCAGTAATGGTTCCACTTTCATCTTCCGATTCTTTTTCTGTTGCAATGATTAAGTCTGATGCATAATCAATGTCAGTCTTTTTAGAGTTCATAAAATCATCTGAACTTTCTATAAGCTTATCAATCCATGCATCTAATAATAAAGTCTGCCTTTTCTTTTTTGCTATTATGCCGGAATCCGATTCTGAGCTTTCTTCCTCTTCTATTGTATTTTTGGTTTCATTCAAAATACCAATAAAATCAACATCAGGATCATCGCCAATGTCTCTTCTTATCAGATAACCTTGCTGTATAACGTGTGTTAACTCATGTGCTAACAATTGTTTTCCATCATTAGTATTTGGTTGGAATTTACCATTGGCGAATGCAATGTGATTGCCGTATGTATAAGCCTTAGCATTTATATTAGCAGACGATTGATGTGCCAACGAATCGTTATGTATCTGCACATTGCTGAAATCATAATCAAATCTCGACTCCATAAAATCTCTTGTGCCTGCATCCAATGGTGCGCCACCAGACTTGATTACATCATGAACAGCAGAAGGCGCAATTGTTCCTGCATTTGTGTTATTCACCGCTTTCATTTGCAGCTTTTCTTCTTTCTCACACTCTTTGCATTTGCGTTGTACCGTTGAAATAGCTGGTTTAAAGAAGGTTTGTTTTTGCCCATTTTTTTGGGGCATTCGCATTACCTGTTCTGCCATTGAATCAGCTTCCTTTTCATAAGGGTCGTCAACTGGACCGATGGTTAGTTTGGGTTGTATAAAGGCAGGTGCAAAAAAAGGTTGTGGCTTATTGTTGCGCATAGCAACAGCAGAACTACTTTTATTATTTTCTGATGTTGCATGTGTTTGCATAACCGACTTTAAGAATTATAAAAAGGAAATATTTTTTATGCCCATTCAACACTTATCATTTCTTTCATCCAGGGGAGTTTGATGGTTGAAACCCCCCAGGGCAGATGACTTAATAAAATGTCAACCGTTTTTTGTTCCACCTGTAACAGCCATCCGTTATCTACCTTCGAAAGCTTTCCATTTCTTTGTAAAAAAGTATCACGCAAACCTTCGACACTGGTATTTTTCAAAATGCTCCAATGTTTAATTACATCTTTTAATAAAGCCTTACATTCCATCTTTGTTTTTGCATTAATTTTTGATTCTGTAATCAATACTTCATCAATCTCAATACCGCATAAAAGTTTGTTGAGCATTACATTACTTTCTTCGCTTGCTTCTTTTCCGTTTACTAAATACTGCAAAACAAAAACGGCTTTATAAATTGAGTATCTATCTATCCACTGATTCTCTTTTGTGAGCATTAATTCTTCAAACAAAATCTGCAGAAATGGATGCAGCAAAACCAGACCGGCATTGCTGATATAAATTGTATTATCTAAGTGTTCATTTTCATTATTTTCTTTCTTACCAGATTCCTGCTTTTCCTCTTCAGTAATTCCTGTTTGCAGCTTTTGATTGTCGACAGTTTTTGTTAGCAAAAAAGAGAAAAGAAGTTGTTTCCTGTTCATATTTTCATTGGTAGTGAAAGCAGTAATTATAGCAGCATCAAGAATGCGTTTATCAATTGATGATAGTATTGGGCTTTCTAATAAAAGATTCATTTCCTTTAGTTCATCTGTTTTATTATCAGCTATAGCAGTAACTATTTTTGAGACAAATACTTTTGAAAACTGGTAAACCAATCGTTCCGCCGCATTCTTATGTTGAACGATAAACTCTTTGAGTTCCGATACAAAGCTCTTATTTATAGACAACTGCCGCTCTATTTCAGCAAGTGTATTGAACCGTTTGTTCCAGGGCAGAAAGCCTTTCATAAGAAAAAAGAAAAACGTTTCTGTTGCTATTTTTTCCCGGGTCTTTTTTAAATCAATCTCTCTTTTATTTATTTGTAATAACTCCTTTTTTAATTGGCGGATGGCTTGTTCAACAAATTCCTGTTCCCAGTTCTTTTGATTGAGCAAGCCACAATCAATCTCGAGTTGATCTAAAGAAACATAATAATTTTCGCCAAATAGTTCATCGAACAAAGGCTGCATTTGAGGTTGCATTTTTTCGTAAAACAGATCTCCGATTTGGTTTTGCACACCAATCGCATTATCGGTATTTTCAAAACTAATTTCGATTGTTTGCTTCTGAATTATGTGCGATGTCTTCAACATATTTTAACCGATAATATCAATAATGGTTGCTTCTGTTTCGAGTATGGCAAAACATCCAGTATTCGACATGATACCAATTAATCTTACCAAGGGCGCACCCTGCCCTAACAGCAACACATTTTGTGGCGAAGCGGCATCTGAATAAATGGGTGTGCAAGTAGGGAAGAACCAAAAGTATTTATCGAAAGAGGGTTGTGCTTTGAATGTAAAATGTAAATCCTCATATTGTTGCTGGTCGCCTTCGATGCTTGTTATGCTAAGCTGATTATTGCATAGAATATCTTTAGTACCCGTACATTTATTAAGCAGTGTACAACCAAATTTTGGAACATTGCAATTCGTTTGATTAGTGAGATCCTGAATGGTTACTCCATCAGTATCATCGTAAACAATATTCAGTTGTATTGTCTTATCATTCATCACCATTTGTAACGTTAGTTGTAGAGACACTTTCTGACAGGCATATTTTTCAATAACCAGTAACTGATTTTGATTGTCATAAGAAAACATGGGTTGTCCGTTTCCAATAAAGTTTGATGGCACAACAGTGTTCAGTTGTTTAACCAATGCCTGATAAATTCCATCGAAATTTTGGTTTGTAATAACATTGCTCTGCAACTGAAAAACACTTTTAAAAATGGTAAGAATATCGGGAGATGTTACCTTGCCATTCTCGTCAGTTAACGTTAGTGTTGCCTGATAAAATGTGTGCTCCACTCTTCGTCCCAGAGGTGGCTTGGCAATCCATAAAACATAATCACAACTTTCTGCTTTTCCATCGCAAGGCAGGTTGCAGCAGTTATGGCTTTTTATAATAACCTGCGCTGAACTTCCGTCGGCATCTTTTACAATTACAGTTGTATCCGGGCTGTTTGATGGTAATACAATAGTATTATCCGGCTGTTGAACTCCATTGATAAAATAAGTGTAAGGCGCTGTTCCACCTGTTACCGTTAATAACACTTTATAGCTCTTGCCTGCCTCGTCGCAAACAGGATCACCGGCTATTACTTCCATCGGCGCTTTTGGCAATATATACGCTATCGGCGGGCAATTGCTGCAACATAGATAAGGTATATAAAAATCAGCGATTACCATTCCATCTGGTAAACTAAAATTTGGTTGCGGCGGCTTTTGATTAATAATACCTGTGAGTTGATTTCTCGTATCATCTGGCAAATCTTTACAATCAGCGAGATATTTGGTAAGCACATCCTGGAAGCGGGTATATAATTCCGGATCTTTATATGCAATTGCTGTTTGTAACAGCTTCGTTTTAGTAATTAATGTATCGGAAGACACATCTGATGTAATGATATCTCGGAAGCTCGACAGCATTAGATTGCTTAATTCCTGATTGATAAAAAGTGAATTTTTATCAATCAGCCGATTAGCGCGTTCTTCATGATAAACAAGCAAAAAAGTTCCACCACGCGGCACGCCTGCTTTGTGTTCTATGCCACCATGATTTTTAAAATAATAACCTAAATTTTGAGCTAACCGGTATTGCGCAACCCGTCGTAAATATTCAGTTTTTAAAGCTTCTACCTGTTCTACAAAACATAGTTGTAAAAGTGCTTCTAAGTTAAAAATCAGGAGATCGAGATACATGTCGGAAGCAAGGTCGTTGAGATGCGTTTTATCAGCATTCTCTAATGTCTCTAAAAATGAAATAGCAAAAAGACTTAGCGTGCGTACTTCTTTTTCAAAACGATCGTTACGGCTTTTTAATTCGTTGGTATCAACTTTAGATAACTCAAAATCCATTACCAATTCAAGCATACTTTCCACCGCATCTATAAACTCAAAGGCATGAAACTGCACTGCTGTTGCCGGTTGATCGGTATTGATAACAATAGGATTTATGAATTTCCCTTTCATTAGAATATAAGCCGAACCAATGGTATTGATTGGTGGATTGCAAAGCTTTGAAAGTGTATCGCCTTTTGTGTAGCTTTTTACAGCCTGGAATTCATTTACCAATGCGGAAGTAAACGGATGATCCGCTTTCGCTAATACGCCAGAATTGAAAGCCAACGTATCTTTAATGGCATAAGCATCTTCGGGCGTAGCTTTTGCAAGTGTGGTAGCAGTAAGCGTTAATATCTGCACAGGAACTGTATAAGGAAGCCGCGCCACGAAACAATAAGCATCGTGTATCTTACAGATAAATTCAGCAATCAGCATGCGATAATCACCTTCCAGATTCTGAATGATACATTGCGGGTCATCTCCCTTCACAAGAGCGCCAATGTAATCGGCACTTAATGCTGCAATATCAAAGGGCAGATTATTTTGTTGTTGTATTGTTTTAACCTGACTGATTGCTGATAAAACGTTTTTACCAATATGGCCTTCAATCCGAAAAAAATCAAAGCGTTCTATATCATACAATAACGGATGTACGACATTATCGGCAGAACAATATTGATAAGAATTATATCCTAAATTAAATCTTTCATTACCACGATTCGTTTTCTCAAAACTCCAATAATAATATAGCTCTTTGCCCTTGTCTGTTACTTTATAATAATAAGGAAGGCACCGGTTTGATAAATACACATAACCGTAACGGCTTGGCGTAACTTTTATAAACCGGTTTTGAAAATCTGTAATCGAGCTAAAATCTACTTCACTAATTAACAATTTTATTCGCGTAAAAAGCAAACGGACTTCTGCCAAACCGGATGATTGATTATTGAAAAGCGGCGAATAAATGAAGTATTGCCGGTAGTTATCAGAAGTTTGGGATGTGGTACTGGAGGTAGCTCCGCCAAGCAGTAAGTGAAGTGGGAAAGCCATCTCATCGCCACAGCAAGCTGAGCTTACTTCAAATACTTTATACTTAAATTCGTAATACGCTTTTAAAATATCATCAATAAAATCGTAGAAATACTGAATTAAAATCGGATTGTTTTTTACAATATCATCTCTAAGTTTTTTAAACTGCTCCCACACATTTTGAAAAGGATTGGTAGTTTCATTTTCCAGTAAGTAATAATAATTTACAAAACAATAGTTCAATACTTCTGCAATGGTTTTCAGTTTCGCATCATCAACCAAAGCAACAAAGGCTTGCAGCACATCGTCGGCCGATTTTAAATCCTGAGCTGGTACATTGTATCTTCCCAATTCAACATGATGCAAAGCAGGTGTTACCGATGGTTTGCCAACAGGCACATTTGTATTCTGGTTCCTTTTGGTTTTATCAATAATATCTTTCCGAACCAGCAATGCTTTTACTTCAAAATTCATCTGACTGCCTTTATCATTGCAGTCGTTGGTATCGCAGTTCTTCAGGCTTTCTTCTTCTGCATCCAAAAAAAGAACGACAATGTATTTGTTTACATCAACTGTTGTATTGTTGCTAAGTGCAGTGGTATCTTGTACTTCATCAGCATTTAAATTGTTGTATTGATCAGTAGTAAGAAGCTTATAAATACCATCGACGAATTCATCTTTATAAAAAGGTTTCGTGTCTGTTTTATCATCATCACATTGCTTTATAAAAACCAAATCTTCTGGAAAATTTGTTGTTGTATAAGGGATGAAATAAGTAAACAGCGTATTGCAAAAAGTAATGAGATAACCTTGTGATGTAAGCCCGCAACCTTTTGAAACTGTAATAGAATTATTTGTACCTATTAACACTTCAAGTCCGCATACAATACCGCTTCCAATCAACTTCATACGCGTTAACCGATCTTGTTGTTCAAGATAATTGAGCATATTGTTGAGGTGCTTATTGGTAAGTACCTGGTCGGCTTCAAACACCGGGTAGAAGTTTGTCGTGTTCATGAGGATTAACTTTTAAATGTTCCTAAAACTGTTTTTCCAAGCACTACTGTGTTGCTTCCTTCTTTGCTTTCATCGCAATCGTGCAGGCTGGCTTGCGGGTATTCACTGTGTAATAAAGAGAGCAGTTTTATCATCTCATTATTTGCGTTGGTAAAATCATTTGTATTACTGATAGAGGGGTCAAATGAAAAAGCCGCAAGTGTTTCTATCCATTTTTTATAAGCCACTTCAAACTGTCTCATCAAATCGTTATTTAACCAGCAGATTTTAAGCATCATGTGTGCAGGTGCTTCTTCACGAATCTTATTTTCAAAATAATTTCTGAAATCCATATTATCGAAATGCCCGGCATCGTAAGGCAATACAACCGAGACGCGAAATGTATAAGGATCTTGTTCGCAAAGACAATCACAATCATGAAGGCATACCTGCATCAGATCGAATGTATTGTTGCGCGGGCGCAGTAAAATGTGTTCTATCAAATGCAAGCCTACAGGATCATTGCATGTTTTTGAAAACTCAGCAACCAAAGTTTCTGCAACAGTCATGGCAGATGGCTTATCAGCAAATGTTACTTCGCTTTCTAAAAGCACTTCATTAGAATTTCCAATAACCTGAAGTGTTGATGTTGTTGTATCAAAAAGATAATTGACGATATCGGAGGCTAATGCAATAGATTCCTGTTTTGCTTTTTCAGCCTCATCTTTTGAAGCATAGTCAAGCGATTTCATTTTTATTCCATTCAGAGAGGTGAATGAAAAGGAATGAAAACACTTGAGTACATCTGTACCATTTTCGGTTACCGTTTTTTCTGTACAAACAATTTTCTCATTGGTAATACAATATAAAAATCGTCTGCTATAATCAGGAATGCCAGCCAGGAAACTTATCCGCTTTTCTAAGCCCGATACATTGTTCGTGTTCCAGAATTGTGTAGTATCAACAGTGAAATCATTTTTTTGTGGAAAGTAATTAAATGCTTTTCCGCGTTCGCTGCTGATAACAGGATAGTTCTGCAACGTATCTGTTTTTGCGGATGACAAATCTGAGAAACTGAGCCTTTCTTCTGTTTTATGTTCATAGTTAATCTTATACATTAGCAAAGCATAATCGTTGAACGATTCTGCAAAGCGTGAAAGTAAATGATCCAAAAAACGGCTTCTTCTATCTTCATAAACATCTTTGTTTTCGTATAAAGATTGCCATCCGTTTTTCAGCTCTGTTGTAGCATCCTGAGTGAGAAGAACATTTTCTAAACTACCAAAAGAAGCAGCCGTATTGTACACGGCATCAATATCTTTTATGTCATTTAAAAACTGTGCATAATAGGTCTGCTTAATAGTATCAATAGAAAACAACTGGCAGGCATTTGTTAGCTGCGAAAAAAAGTCGGCCAGCAGTTGCTCATAAAACATCAGGTAAGCCTTTAACTGGCGCTGTTGGGCAATGCGCAATGTTGTAGCACCAGATGGCAATCCAGCCTCGCCAATACCATAGGTTTGCGGGAAATCGTATTGTACCGGCCAGTAACTTTCTGTATCTCGTTTGTTACCAAGTGGAATTGGCAAATCCTGATATAAACCATTCAACTTTTCTCTTGAACGAATAGTGTGCAAAACTAAAATCGTATCTGCAACTTCTGTATAATTGGCTAAGAAGGGAAAACCATTTTTGAATAAAACGACTTTTGATTTATCTGTACTCAGTACCGGTTTGTGCAATCGTGTAATGTGTAAGCACCATTTGTTTACAACGGTTGTTCCATCAGCTTTATACTGCCTCATCAGAAAGTTGCGAATCGCCTGAACACCATCAATATCCATCAATACATTGATGATATCGGAAGCATGAATTACACTTCTCAAATTTGTTCCTTCCAACTGATTAGTATCAATGAATCCATGCTGAAGAATGGGTCCTGCAAAAATTTCGTCAACCGGAATTTTCTTATCAAGAAGTTCTTTTAAGGTATAAAAATCAATAGAAGGATTGAGGTAGTTTTCTATGGCATAAAAGATCTCAGCTTCTACCTCTTCAATATCTGCACCTGGCTGAACATCTACATCAAAACAAAAGGCGATTTCTTCATCATCAACTGTGGTAACTTCAATAAAATCTTCGCCCGGATTTCTATGTTCCTGTAAAGATTTTACAGCAGTCTGAACAATTGTTTTTGCTTTATTAATTTTACTCAGATACGTATGAAAAACACTGGCAAGCTTTTGTTTTTTATCAGTCACCGTTATATCAAACATCTGCTGAACATCGGTAAGCGTTACTTCTTTTGAAGAAGGTTTTTTAGGTATTGAAACCGAAAAACTGATGCTTGTAGAATCAATTAATGTAAGTGAAAAGAGAAATGTTTTTTCTTGCTGGGTTATAGTAAGTGATGCTATATTATTTACATTTTGCGCAGCATCCCAAAAAACAAAATCAGCTAATTTCCAAGGGGGCAAATCCACTTCAAAAGCAAACTCACCTTCGCCAAAATTGGTGGAAGCCGGATTGCTGATGATAATATCACCGTTATTCAAATCACCAAGCCGGTCATCAACATCCAAATCCAATAGCACCCGGTATAATCCCGATAAAAACAAAGGGTTCAGGTTTGGGGTAAAAGTCAATTCATCTTTTTTACAATCTGCAAAAATTTCAATCTCGTTTACAGCATGCTTATTTTTTTTATCGTCCAGTTTATATTCATCAGCTGATAACCAGGCATTGTGTATGCCTTCAATATCAACCAGTAATTTTCTGTAATCATCAATGGTTAACGGATTGACAGTAAGAATCTCTTTGGCTGTAAATAATACCTGGCCTTGTACAAGCGTTCCATCTGCATTGCGCAGAAAATCTTTCATGTCAAATCCACAGCGATAACCCAATTCTGTAATGGCATAACACAAGGCTTCAAGTATCGTAATACCAGGATCGTGTGCATTATAATCTGTCCATAAGTCAGAGGCAAGATTCTCGATATAACTCAATCCCGCGCTGCGCAACAAATCATAATTCTGGCTTGGGGGCAGACTTAGATTTTTAGGTATGGTAGTGAATGCTTCCATTAACAATTGCAGGTTGCCGGTGAATTGATAATATGTCTATCGCCACTCACTTCATCATAATAAGAAACCAATATTGAACGGGACGTTGTAGGGATGGCTTCTTCTACATTTTTATTAAATATTATTGTTTCGCCATTGCGAAGGATATGATGCATTTCGAAGCAGGTAACGAAGTCAACATAAGGTCGTTCTTCCACAAAATTGAGTAACACACTTTTTATAATTTTTGAACCAAACGGAATATCAGCATTGGTATTAAACGCCCATGGACTCAAAAATTTTTCTATTTCTATATTTAGCAGTTGCTTATAATAACTTTCGTCGAGACCGTCATAGAAACTAACTTTAAAATCTAACCGTATTTCTTCAAACTGCGGGTTCTTTACATGCAGTTTTACAAACGGAGATGTGAGCTTTATCAGGTAGCCATTTATCCCGTTTAATAAGCTTATTGGCGTATACGGTTTCAATAAGTTTATATGGGTATTGTTCTTCAAATCGGGAATAGGAATGATGGTTACATGACCTGCAAAATTTTCGCACCAAACATTGGTTCCTGCGTCTTCATAAAAGCCGGAATGGTTGATGCATTTAACTTTATACAACTGCGGAAATTGTTCGAGCAGAATGTGCTCATAATCCCATATAGAAATAGCCCTTTGCTTATGACGCAACCGTTCGCTTACTCTTACATAAAAATGGTCATCAGTCTCTCTTGTTCTGCCTCCAAAACCATCAAAGGGTTGTGTTATGGTTTTTATTGCTGCATTGCTTATTACCAGTTTTGAAATGCTATTGGCCGGTATTATTTGTCTGAATTCAATGCCATTTGTTTCATCCTGTACCAACTTTACAAGCGCTGCTTGTGCCTGTATTGCAATCATGCGGCAGACAGCATCAATATTGGTTTCTATAGCAGCTTTTACCCAATACAAACCTTTTTGAAAAAGAGTGTTTTCATTTGTAATATCCCCAGGCAATGTGATAGTTACAATACCCGATTGCGTGAAGTCATTCGTTCGGTCAGTTACATCTTTACTATCGAATTGTATCCATACATTGTTTACAAGATAAAACCAGTACACTGTTTCCTTATCTTTTAATGGATTTGAACTTCCATCGGCAACCTGAAACAGAACTGTAACTACAGAACCTGGTTCTGCATTATCAAAGCCTATAAACAGCTCGCCATTATTATTGATGTCAGGAACAAGCGTGTACTTTTCTGTCTTCTCTGCTGATGAATTTATTGGTATTCCATCATTATAAATTCCTGCAAAACCAAACGGAGTAATTTGATAAAAAAAGTTATTAGTTTCATCAGTTTGTTTTACAGTAAAGTTGATACTTGAAGTGGCTTTATAATCAATAAAAAAATTGCTGATTTTAATTTCTTCCGGCGCAGGCAATTGTCCAACTGTCAACTGATAATCCAACGGCTTGGAAGCATCTACCAAATGCAATGTAGTGCCATCCAATGCAGTCTTAATTTCTTTAAGGTAAGTGTTGATTGATTTATCAGTTGTGTTGGTAAGTTTTATAAAACCATTTAAAGTGGTTGCTTTTAAATTTTCGTTCGCCGTAAAGTCAATACCGGCAAGTTCAATGTTGATGCCTGTTATCTTATTACCTGAAAGGGGAGCCAATGGTTTCCAGGTCGCTTCACCTAAATAATAGGTTGATGTAGTAAAAGGATTTGTGCCTGAAAAATTAAAAGTCAGTTCTGAAATTTTCTTTTGAAAGATCTCTTTACTGCCGATATAAAACGAAGAAGTTGTATCAGGAAAATCGCCAAAAGGCTTAAATGGTTTTGAAGCATCAATAACGCCTGTATCACTGCTGAGTATTAAATCCTTTACACCTTCAACAGATATTTCAATATCAATGTGAGTGATTACTTGTTTACATAAAATTGAATAAGGTATAGCATCTGCCGCATCCTGGTCTAAATAAATTTGAAGCAGCGGCAAAACTGTTGCAAAATTTTGTTTGTGAATTTTCTCTGAGTAAGGAATGATGGCCGGATCGTTTGGTGATAGAGTAATTGTGAATGTAAGGGTCTTGCTTGCAGCGTTATAAAGAGCTGATACATTTTTATAGAGCCAATCTTTTTTCCCTGTTAAAGATGCTTCGAAACAGCCGATATTTTTGCCACTTATTGATAGCAATTCATTGCTGTTAGCCTGAAATGTAGCGATTACAGTTATCGTTCTTTCACCTTCATTTAAAAAGAAAATATTAGACGCAATAGCAAAACCGGATAATGCTGTTGCAACCGTCTTTGGATTGCCGAATGTATCCCAGCTTTTATCTGCTGAAAGCAGTTTCGCACCTTCGCCGTCCTCTGAATTCGCAACCAGATACGTTTTTAATGGCGTGTTATTAAGCAAATCAATTTGTTGAGCTTGTTGGGCTACAACTGTTGCCCTGTTTAACACCACATCTTCCGTTAAACTGTAATTGATATCTTTACCTGTAATATCTTTTCCACCTTTAAAAAGAGTACCTGCTGTGAGTAACTGTTGCTGTGAAGCTTTTTGCAGTCCGAATGTCAGGTGCGCCGAATCGGGCTGCGGGTCTTTGTTATTCAACTGAAGCACATCTTTATAATAGAAATCAAGATGGTGCTGTGTATAATGGTTCAGTTCATCCTGTGCTGCTTTAAACAGCTTCGTGAAAGTGAGAAACAAAGCATAGTGCGGTGTATGCTGCGGAAAATCAGTAAGCGTTGTTTGAAACAAATCGTTCGCTTTGTTTACTATCAACGAAATGCCTCTGATAATTGCATCTACTGTGTTGGTAAAAAGGTTGTGATTAATAATGTAAACAATCTTCTCATCATCGTTTGTTAGCGATGGTATTGTTATATCTAAATCGTGCACAACCGGTTGCCATATATCAGACAGAGTGGCAAGGTTAAAGCTGCCATTGCTTACGGTTTCAACAGGTGCATTACTATCCAGTTCTGTTGTTGTATAATGGAGCAAATGAAGTGTTGTAAGCTGTTCAAAGAAATGCTGAAGGTTAGCTGCATTCAGTTTTAGTTTGCTTTTAATTATATTTCCAATAATTGTTTTGTAATCGTCATCCGGTAATAGCTGCAATTGATCGTCAACATTTTTAATAAGAGAAAACAGAGTGTCAAAAAGAAACTTCAATGCCTGCTTTGCCTTATTATCACTATCGGGCTGAACAAGGTTTGTAGTAAGAGAAATGTTTTTATAAAGCAGTTTTTTATAGTCGTTTATTTTCCGGATATTAATGCTCGCAAGTGTAGCAAGTGTTACACTTATATCCATCATCATTAACGGTTGCCAGTTGCCATCAGCAATGTTGCTTTCGTTATAAAAATTCAGGTATTTGGCATATCGTTTTGCAAAAAGAATCAGATCAGAACTTGTACGTTCATCCACATCGGCATAATGCACAGAAAGTGCAGCCAGCACGCGGCTTTGCTGGCTTGTTCCTTCTCTCAATAACGGATTTGTATCTGTACAAGACATGATGATTCTATTAGTAATTGATTCTTTTTTAAACTGACAATAACAGTTGTTTGCAACACCAGAATCGGATGATGCAATCACTTTATATCTGTGGCTTCATTCTTATAAAAAGGAAACACAAAATTGAACCGTGAATTTGTTGTTCGGATTGTATAATCAATATTGATTAAAATACGTCCTTCAATTTCGCCGGTATCATCCAGGTCTATTTTGTTCACATCAATACGCGGTTCGTAATACAGTATGGCGGTAGAAATTAAATCCTTGATGTACGTTTTAAAAGTAGTTGTAAGAGGTTCGAATATCAGTTCATCAAGATTGCAGCCATAATCTGGTCGCATTACTCTTTCTCCTTGCCTTGTCGTTAGTAAAACCTGAAGACTGCTTTGTATATCTTCTTCGTCACTAATCATGTCAACTTCAGAAGTTGTCTTACTGAAAGTTGGCGGAAAACTCCAACCTGTACCAAGAAATGAATTAACGATGTTGTTCATATTATCCTCCGATGTTTACTGTCGGGCAACCCAGAATAATAACACCTCCATGTGCAGTATTATCACCCATGCGTGCGGCAGGCAATCCGCCAATGTTTACAGTGCCAGAGCCTTTCACAATACTATCCGGTGGGCCTGTGCAGGTACACAAATCGCCAATACGTGCCGCAGGCAAACCGGCAATCAATACCGTTGGGCATCCCGCAGGTAATACAGGGCCGCCAACATGCGGAACCGTACCGCTGATTTGGGGGCAAACATGCATATCAGATACTCTGGCTGCAAAAGGCATTGACCAATAATTTAGATGATTTCATTTCAATTGATATTCACGATACTTCCTTTAATATTCATTATACCATCACTGCTAACTGTTGATGTTCCGCCACCTTCTATATTCAACTCACTATCTGCTTTCATTGATACCTGAGGAGCTGCGATGGAAATTGATGTACCGGCTTTTAAAGTAAGAACCGTTGCAGCTTCGATGGTAATACCAGCTTGCTCCATCGTTATTTTATTACCGGTTGCATCTGTGATGGAAATTTTACTTTCGTTATCATTCATCGTAAACACATTGCCGCCAGGTGTTTCGATTGTGATAGAAGAATCACCATCATCAATTATGATTTTAACTTCCGAGCGAGATACATATCCTTTCTTGTTATTGTCTTTTTCTGGTGTTAATGGCGCAGCATTTTTACTACTGTACAACATCCCCAAAACAACAGGTTGAGCCGGATCGTTATTCATGAAGCCAACGACTACTTCATCGCCCTGTTCCGGCATAAAAAAAGTACCACGGTTGTTGCCTGCATCGAGTGTTGCTATGCGCGCATACACGCCATCCTGATTGCTATTTACAATGGGTATTTTAAGCTTTACCCTAAAGTCTCCTTCGGGATCAATAATATCTGTAATGACGCCTGTATGCAATCCTTGTATGGTACTTAATTCTCCGCTCGCAGATGTCTCGTGAGTGGGATTGATTTGTTCAGTGAAATATTTATCATCCCAGCCAATGGTAGCTGTTGTTGTCCAATCTCCATCGCTGTATTCATGGTCAATTGCAGAAGTAAAAACTGGAATACTGAAGTTATCACCTAAGCCTTTCAGCTTAATAAAATCGCCCGGTATGATTGGCTTCTCAACCCTTCCAAAGTATTTCACTTTGCCTTTTATCTTCGATAGCTGCTTGCGGCTTTGTTTATTTAAAGCAAGAAGCCTTTGTTCTTCCGCTTCCTTTTTTGCGCTGGTTCTTATTGTTGTTGTTTGTCCTTTTCCTAAACCTTCTATTGCAGCAGGATCATTCGATTCCGGCACAGGTTCTTTGTCTTCATTTTCTATTTGCTGCGTAGTATAATTCCAGGTAAGAACCGTAACTTTTTCAGATTGCGTACGGGCATCTAAGTCGCCATCAAATTCAATAATATTTTCTCCAAATTCCAACTGTACCAAATCATCATTTTGTGGTTCAGCTTCTATCTCTTTTATGGTAATATCCCCATTGTTGAGAATACACATTAAATTAGCTGCATCCAGTTTGCTAATCATAAAATCCCAGTCGCTGTTATTGAACTGTACCAACTGATTATGAGTGAATGTAGCAGGTGTGATTGTCTTGTTCTTAAATTGAAAACTATACTTATCAAAGAAATCATCGGCTATATCGGTTGCTGATTTTCTTTCGTAATGCGAACTGTTTTTATCAATCGTCATCTTGATGGTTTCATCCCTGCATTCTAAGGTCAGCATTGTACAATCGTTATTTGCTTTTTGTGAATTGGAAATAATAATTCCTTTAAAAGCAATTACTTTATCAGACTCATAACCCAAACTGATTTCAATCTTTTTATTAGGCAGAAACTGGTTGCTGCTGCTTACTTTAAAATCCTGCGTTGAAGGATCGCCATCAACAATAACAAGTGTGGCTTTTGTAATCGAATTGATTTCCTGGTGAATGTTGATACTAACTATTTCCAAAGCTGCTGAAACAGCTTTATCATCAACCAGTAACGAATAGGTTACTAAGCCGCCAATTTCAACTGAAGAGTTTGTATTAGATGCTGTTGTTGGCATATTATTTTTCTACGGGTGGAAAATAAATTTTGGTACCTGCCTGAATATTTCGAAAGCCGTCCAGCTTATTAAAAGCTGCTACCGGCAATAAATAGTTTTGTTGATTGTAAATTTGATATGTCATTAACGAAAGCCTGTCGCTCACTTTTACAATGCGTTGGTGCGTTACATCCGGACTTTGTTTATTCTCCTTCGCTTTTCGCAAATCTTCTTCTATCGTTCCTTTAAAACTGCATTTGGCAATTGCCCTTATCGGTGTTCCATCCGGTTTAAACAGTTTGTATTCAATATCTAAATTGGTGAGTACACATTTAAATAATAACGTACCCCAATGAATCTTTAAAAAATAAGGTCTGTGAATGTCTCCCTGGTATTCAATAACAGTCGTTCTGAAAGAATCTATCTGGTCTGCCACAGAGCTTTGTGTTTCTAAAGGATTGGCGATACCAATACTTTTTGGAGTAGCCTCCTGAATAACCCCTGTGCCGTCAAAAAGAAAATCAAAAGACATTTCCTGTGCCGTTATTTTATTGAATTTTAAGATGGGCATTGACGTGCCAGGTGCCTGTGTTTCACAAAATTCAATCTTATGTCTTGTGGTATAGGTTTCGGGGTTAATAGTGGCAACATACTTCTTATTCGCAGGTTTACTGAAGGCCTTATCACTGAAGGCCTCAATATTTAATTTGTCCATTTTACCAAACCCGCTTGTTATCATCTTTCAGTTTTTTGTTGAAGCATTTTTAAAACTTTTTCCATCACTTCTTTTGTAATTTCCTTTTTCAGTTTTGTTATATCTGCGGCTTGTAATGAAACACTTTGCGGCTGATGATTTCCGGCTGATACAATGGCTTTAATGTGCAGTTCTTTTATCTCAATTGGCATATATAAATGTTGATACAGTTTACAAAGCTGACGCTATTTGGCTACCTATACTTTCTACAGTTATCACATTAAAAAACTGGTAGCTTAGTGTGAGAGATTCAATAACAATAGTGCTTTCTTCCGCATTAAAATTGCTGATACTCCATTTTTTGGGAATGGCATTTACTACATACCAGGCTTGTATTGGCACATGCAAATTGTTTAATAATGAGATGGTAAGATTAGCAGGTTCAAATACAAAGTTTTCGAAAGCATTCTGGCACCACAGCACAATTCCTGAACCGATAAACATCCCCCG
This sequence comes from Ilyomonas sp., assembly GCA_965277535.1. Taxonomy (GTDB): domain Bacteria; phylum Bacteroidota; class Bacteroidia; order Chitinophagales; family Chitinophagaceae; genus Ilyomonas. The sequence goes on from OZ255825.1 coordinate 2,422,582, forward strand.
TTTTAATACCAGATCGCTGTAACGCGCACGCTTAGGTAACTGCCAGGAAAACCGGTTTTGCCCGCCTTCATTAAATGTTTCCATTTCCATTTCCACATCCAAGCCACTGACTTCCTGGAAACGAAAATCGTTTTCGGACTGCGGCAACAATTGAAAGGAAACAATAAAATGAAACCCGGTAGGCGGATAAGAAAATAAATTCATACTTATTCATTTTGTATTGTAAACCCTTCATGTGCAAGGTCAAGCTGCTCGATGGCTACATCGTTGCCATCGGCTTTTAAATCGGTAGATGTTATTTTGGTAGGCCACGCATTTTTCACTTTCCAAACAATCACGGGCGCAAGCGTTTCATCCAATAAGCTAATGGTGATGTCGCGCCGCTCCACTGTGTTCATATTGATGGTGTTGAACCAGGTGTAAAATTCATTGTCCGATTTAAAAATGCCGCGTTTCAAAACGATGTTGCTGAACTTGCGTTGCCCGGGCATTTTGATTTTGTGATATTCCGGGCTGGCACCATCGCGGTATTCGATAACATCATTAGTAATGTCGAGCCCGCTCACATCGGTAAAGCCAATGCGTGTGCCGCCCCAGTCAACCTGAAAATGAAATTTGGGAAGTGGATAATTCGCCATGGTATGAATTGTTTTAGAAGATGATGAAATGAGTACTTAAATCTTACAAACTTTGCTGCTTTGCGCAGATGTTTTGTTTTGCCTGAATTTATAAAAATGCGCAAAAACAAACTAAGCCTGTTGTTGTATTTGTGAGAAACGAAGAATGATAAACTCAGCCGGACGAAGGGGCGCCATACCAATTTCCACAATCATTCTGCCGTTGAGAATATCATCAAACGTCATCGTTTGTCCCAATCCAACTTTTACATAAAATGCCTGTTCGGGTTTCGAGCCTGCTAATGCGCCCAATCGCCATAAGTTGGTAAGATAATTTTCAATCATCGCGCGAATGCGCACCCATGTGTTGCCATCGTTTGGTTCAAACACAAATTGCATCGCCGCTTTCTTTACCGACTCTTCTACCATGATATAAAATCGCCGCACAGAAACGTACTTAAAATCGTTGCTGTTGCCATCCAGCGTACGTGCGCCCCACACTAAAATTCCCTTGCCTGTAAAAGCGCGGATAGCGTTGATGGATTTACCCGAAGTGGCATCAATATTCATGTTTTGTTGTGAGTCGTCAGTGATGGTATCAGTCAATGCCTGTACACCAGTCAAACTCACATTGGCAGGTGCCTTCCATACGCCGCGCGTAGCATCAACCGTAGCCATTACGCCTGCAATGGTTGAGGAAGGAGACAAGGTTACACCCAAATTAGAAATGGCATTTTTAACCTGGCTGTACACTACTTTGTTTTCGTTGAATAATGCAGCCATGGTGGTAGAAGTGATCTTAGCTGCGCCTGTATTTCCGGGTGCTACCGAAACGTTGAGCGCAACATTGGCTTCATCGTATGCATACGATAAGGTTGTAATTAAGTTGGGATAATAAGCCGCACCATAATTCAAATTATTGCTGCCGAGTCCATTGCGGAAATTTTGCGAATTGGCATCGGTGTTACCTGTGTTGTCTAAAATATCAACGATAGTAAAACGGTCTTGTAGCTTGGCACACAAAGCCAGTGCATTATTAAACAAAGTATAATAAGCTGCCGATGAAGCCAGCGGTATTCCCTGCGCATCGGGAAACACAATCAGCGTAGGTTCGTCCTGCGGTTCGATGGCAGCCAAACCGCTTTCCAATGCGGTGGGATCCACAGTTCCACCACCGGTTGTATAAGTATTCACGCTAACAATATAGCAAGGGCCGCCACCATTCATAAAGTACATCTGCAACGCATAAAATAGGGTGTATTTAGTAGATGGCGCAGCAGGTGTGCCGCTAAAAGCAGTTGTTACATTGGCACTTACCAGATTGCCATTCGCATCATGCTGCTCAACAATACTTGCCGTTAAGTTTTGTTCCAACGGAGCACTGCCATAAGTCTGCTGATATTCTAATAAAGAAGTGATGCGGTTGGGTTTTAAATGCCATGAAACACCTTTGATATCGGTATCCGTTTCGGTGTAGCCGATAAAAGCAGGAATGGCGGTTGCCACTTGTGCAATGGAGGGTGGAAAGGAAGGAATTTCATTTACATAAACGCCCGGCGTTCTAAGGTTGCTTTCGTTTATCTGTGACATGAGGTAGTGGTTTTGAAATGAATGGTTGTATTTAGTAATTAATAAAAATCTCAGAGCAATTATAAAGCTCCGTTAGCGTAATCTTTGTTACTCGTTGCGGGCTGGCGCACGCGATAGGCATGTATTCCAGCGCACCTACATTCAATTGTAAATTCAACGGCGTTTCGCTTAATGGTATGGGCGATAACGATAACACTGTATGCGGTGCCGGTGCTGAAAAGTGATACACATTCGCATGATCGCTTACCGTTGCATTTGGGCTGGTGAATGAGTATTTCCATATCGTAGCCCGGTTTAAAAAAGAGAGCGAATACAAAGGCGATAACAGCGTTGTTCCGTTCAGCATTTTATATCCATCCGGCAATGTGCTTTCGTTATACAACTCAATCACGGCAAAGGCTTGTGTGGTTTGCAATTCATCATTGATATAAACGGTTTGCTCTACATCGCTGTTTACTTTTACTTTATATTTTCCTGAAGGCAGCGAAGCAAGGTTTAATAGGAAAGAAGAAACGGCTGATGCAAACAAAAATGTTTGATTGAACACCAATGCCGTGTAATCTTTTGTTGCAGCATCAAAGCCGTGCACCTGCACTATGGCTGATGTTTGTGGCGATGAAAATAAATGGGTTGATAGCGATGGTAAAACGGGCAATAAATCGTTTGCTGATAGATAGCGGTTGGCATCAATTTCCATCCAGTCGTTGCCTGCAACCGGTGCAACGTTTGTCAATGTATGCAATGCACGGAACGCAGTACCGGCGGCACTTACAGCTATATCATCCGGCGCATAAGTACCAGCATTGTTGTAAGGTATTGGCAATGATAAAAAGCTTTTTCCGTTGCTCTTATTATCAATGCGATTGGTAAAATAATAAACACTGTTTTGCGGAAAAACGGAAGGTAAATTCGTGTAATTCCAAAACAAGGGATTGTTGAGTTGCAAGTGAAATGTAAACCTTGTGCCATCAGCCGGAACAATGGAAGCAATGTCACTCCCATCGGTTGCAATACCAGCGTACAATTGGTTGCCGTTTTGTTTTGCCACTATTTTATAACCTTGTAAAAGAGCACGGGTTTGGGTAGATGGTGTGATGGTAAAATCATTACACCTGCCGTTTGCAAAAAACTTGTGCAACAGTTCAATCGAGAACAATAAATTGTAGTTAATGCTTGTCATTGCTGCACAATTTTGTTGTTCATGTTGATGGTGGTAATCAATCCCCCATCGCCTTGCGCAAAGTTTTCACTGATGGTTATCATCCGCATTTTATACATCACCGAAGGCAAATATTTCGAGCCTAACACGCCCCACAGGTTGTTTACATCCGATAGTGATAAAGTATATAAATCCAAAATCAATTGTTCAACACCAGTGGGTATTGCAGGCGATGTGAGCGGCGTGAAAACATTCTGCTGTTGAAAGAATTGTATGATAAATGAAAGTCGTTTCAACGCTTCGGTGTAAGAAGGCAACTGCACCGAAAACAGTAAAAACAAATTGAGATGAACTTCGGGATTCTGGTACGTTATTGTTCTGTCTCTCCGTATAAAATTATCGTTCGATTTGCTGATGCGGTCTTCTTCCATATTGACAAGCGTAAGAAACGCAGCCGCATTGCCATCTCCGTTCGCACCCGCGTTGCCCGTTTCATTGTTTAACTGTGATACATTGTATAAAACAATAGCATTACTGCCCGGCGCAAGGTCAAGCTTGGTGATGAGATAGTTATTAATCTCGCGGCACAAAAAATCAAGTGTGAGATGGATCATGATGCGATTCCATTTTGTGCGATGAAGGAAAAAGAATAAGCGATAAAAGCAATCTGGCTAAAAGGGGCGTAATCCGGTCTGTTGGTTTGTAGTCGTGTTTACGTAAAAAGAAGAAACACAACTTTTTGATTTTTGTTTTTGCACAAAAAATGAAATGTCGAAAACAAAACGCCTTTGTTTTTGGCAAGTAACAAACGATGTGATAGATGAACGATGCTGCTGAAAATATCCTGCAAATCTTCCCTTACTACATTGATGGAAACTTCGGATTCACTGGGAGAAGAAATGATTGTTTAACAAAGAGTGAGTGCAAGGTAGCGGGTTTGTAGAAACTTTTAAAAAATATTTGATGAAGAGAAAAACATTGGTTTTGCGGCAAAAACAAATCCTGCTTTTTAGCACACTGTTATTTTTGTTTTTTATTTCCCTTTACCAACTGGTAAGAATCAGAAATGAATTGTTGCAGTTGCTTCGCAGACAAAACACCATCCACAACAATTGTGTTCCAGTGCTTTTTATTCATGTGATAACCCGGCAAAACCGTATCGGTATATTGCTCGCGCAATTCAACTGCTGCATCAGGATTGCATTTGACATTAAAGGTAAGGGGAGAAGCATCGAGCGGCAGCAACAAAAACATTTTGTTGGCCACTTTAAACACTAAATTATCAGGACCGAAAGGAAGCGTTTCTTCTACATCGGGCAAGCTCAAAGCAAAGCTGCGTATGATTTCTACATTCATAATGGTTGTCTGAACTGGGATTGATGAGATGAATGGGATTTATAGGATGGAATAATACATATAATGCCTACACTATTCTGAAAACGGACTCAACCGGATGATGAAGATTGAAGATATAAGATTGAATATTAAGGCAAAACCAAGCTTTTCTTTCTTCATCCCCATCGCACAAATCCCATTTATCTCATCAATCCCAGTTCAGACCCTCCACATCTGTGTTCTATGCCCTCACAAATACTTTTTAATTTCTTCTATCAACTCCGCTTTCATAATCGGCACGCCCATGATTTTGTTATAACCTTTTGCATCTACCAAATATTGATCGCGAATGATTTTGATGAGTTGACCGTTGTTTAATTCAGGTATCAGTACTGTTTCAAAGTTCTTCAATATCGCACCCAGATTTTTAGGAAACGGGCGTAGGTAACGAATATGTGCATGGCTTACTTCATGTCCTTGTTGCTGCAACTCTAATACTGCACTTTTGATAGAGCCATACGTGCTGCCCCAGCCTAACACTAATACTTTGCCCTTTTCTTTGCCGCTATCAATGGTTTGCAACGGAATATAATCGGCAATGGTATCTACTTTTTGCTGGCGCAGTTTTACCATCAGTTGATGATTGTCGGGGTCGTAACTTACATTGCCGGTAATGTTTTGTTTTTCAATTCCACCAATGCGATGCTCCAATCCCGCCGTGCCGGGCACTGCCCAGGGACGAACCAATTTCTCATTTCGCTGATAAGGCTGAAATTTGCTTTCATCCTCATTCAATCCTTTTTTAAAATGAGCTTGAATGGGCTGCAATTCTTCACTCACCGGATATTTCCATGGCTCGCTGCCGTTGGCAATATAACCATCGCTCAACATGATAACAGGCGTCATGTGTTCCACTGCAATGCGCACAGCCTCGTACACCACTTCAAAACAATCACTGGGAGTTGATGATGCAATCACGGGCATCGGACACTCACCGTTACGTCCGTAATAAGCCTGTAATAAATCGCTTTGCTCTGTTTTGGTTGGCAAACCAGTACTTGGTCCGCCGCGTTGCACGTTGATGATAACCAGCGGAATTTCTAACATCACTGCCAAGCCCATCGCTTCTGTTTTTAACGCCATACCCGGACCTGATGTAGTGGTAATACCAATGCTTCCACCGTACGCTGCGCCAATGGCTGCGCTGATGCCCGAAATTTCATCTTCTGCCTGGAACGTACGAATGCCAAACGCTTTGTGCTTGCTCAGTTCATGCAAAATATCCGATGCCGGTGTGATGGGATATGTGCCTAAAAAAAGAGGCAAACCGCTTTTTACTGTTGCCGCTACCAAACCCATTGCAAGCGCCTGGTTGCCCATGATGCTGCGGTATTTTCCGGCAGGCAGTTTGGCTTTTTCAACGCGGTAGCGCGTTGTAAAAGTTTCGGTGGTATCGCCATAATTATACCCCGCCTGCAACACGCGAAGATTGCTTTGCAGGATGTATTCTTTCTTTCCAAATTTTTCGGTTAAAAAATCAATTGTGCTTTCAAAATTGCGGTTGTACATCCAATAAATAAAGCCCAGCACAAACATATTTTTTGCACGGTCTTTTTCTTTTATCCCTAATTCAGGGAAATCTTTTAAGGCTTCGCGGGTGAGTTTGGTAATGTCAATTTTTATCACTTCGTAATTGTGCAGGCTGCCATCTTCCAAGGGATTGATGCCATCGGTATAATTGGCAAGACGCAAGTTTTTGGCATCAAAACCATCCACATTGGCAATGAGCTTTCCGCCGGGTTTCAGGCTGTTGATGTTTACTTTTATAGCAGCGGCGTTCATCGCTACGAGCACATCGCACATATCGCCGGGCGTGTAAACCCTGTCGCTTGAAAAATGCAATTGATAACCGCTCACGCCAGGTACAGTGCCTTGCGGGGCACGAATTTCGGCAGGAAAATCAGGGAAAGTCGCAAGGTCAATGCCAAGCAAAGCCGTATTGTTGGTAAACTGTGTGCCGGTTAATTGCATGCCATCGCCGCTATCACCGGCGAATTTTATTACTACGTCCTGAAGAACGGTTTCGTGGGCTGTTGTCATAGTTGTTTGCGAAGCGCAAAAATACAAAGTGGCGTTGGAAGAAAGTCGTTAAACTGTTTGGGTAACGTGTTTCCGGTTTAAAAATAAAATGCCCTGCAGATAACGCAGATTTTCGCGGAGTAAATACAGAGTATCAAAGAACATTGAAATTGTATGATTACTTCTTTCAGCGAAAATTTGCGTTATCTGCGGGAGACAGTCAAGTCTGAAACTGGCTAACGTTTGGTTTTGCCCTTTTTTTCAAAATGCTGTAACTAAACCACCCTTCACATTCTCATTTCAACAAACTACTTCATTCCCTAACTTGCGCCAATGTTTACAGGTATTGTTGAAGCAAAGGGCATCATTACATCGGTTGAAGCCAACGGCACCAATAAAATTTTTTGGATCAAAAGCGCCATTAGCGAAGAACTGAAAATTGACCAAAGCGTGAGCCACAGCGGCGTGTGCTTAACCGTTGATGAGCTTGGCGATGGCGCACATCGCGTAACCGCTGTTGCCGAAACATTGACAAAAACAAACTTAGCTGCCTGGCAAAAAGATAACCTAATAAATTTAGAAAGATGCATGCCTATGAATGGCAGAATTGATGGACACATCGTGCAAGGGCACGTTGACGCAACAGCTATTTGCGTTGAAAGAAAAGATTTGCACGGAAGCTGGGAGTACCGCTTTTCTTTTGATGAACAATTTGCCCCGATGATTATCGAAAAAGGATCGGTGTGTGTGAATGGTATTAGCTTAACGGCATACAATGTAACACACAATGCGTTTACCGTTTCCATCATTCCTTATACTTACGACCATACCAATATTCACGAAATAAAAAAAGACAGTGTGGTAAATATTGAGTGGGACATGATTGGTAAATACATCAACCGAATTCATTCGCTTCAGCAAAATGCGGGATAACGTGAGCGAATACCCATCCATAGCCATTGCTATCCTCAACTGGAACGGCAAACATTTTTTAGAAACGCTGCTGCCCGCGCTGCAACAACTTACCTATCCTAACTATTCCATTTACATCATTGACAACAACAGTTCCGACGATTCGGTGGCGTTTGTAAACGCCCGTTTTCCTTTAATAAAGACTATTGTATTAGACGATAATTACGGCTTCGCCAATGGCTACAACAAAGGGCTTTGGCAAATAAAAGAGCCGTATTATTTACTGATAAATTCCGATGTGGAAGTAGCGCCAAACTTTATAGAACCGCTGATGCGCCAAATGCAAAGCGATGAGAAGATTGCGGTTTGCCAACCTAAAATTCGGTCGCTTCAAAACAAGCACCTGTTTGAACATGCCGGTGCTGCCGGTGGTATGATGGATGTGTTGGGCTACCCGTTTTGCCGGGGAAGAATCTTTGATTTTGTTGAAAAAGATCAGGGTCAATATGATGATGTGAGGCAAACGTTTTGGGCAAGCGGAACCTGTTGTTTAATCAGAAAGAAAGCGTACTGGCAGGTGGGCGGCATGTACGGATTTTATTTTATGCACATGGAAGAAATTGATTTGTGCTGGCGATTGAATGCTGCCGGTTATAAAGTGATGTACTGCCCGCAATCAGTCGTTTATCATTTGGGCGGCGGTTCGCTTTCCTATCAATCTCCACGCAAAACATATTTTAATTTTAGAAACAACATTATTATGTGTTGGCGCAATTCGCCCCCGCATGTAAACCTTTGGTTGTTGCCCCTGCGAATGATGATGGATGGAATTGCCGCAATGCAATTTTTAGTGCAAAAACAAACCCCGCATAGCAAAGCGGTTGTAAAAGCTTACCGCGATTTTTTCAGGTGGATGTTTTCGTATCAAAGAGACAGTCCGCGCCAAAAGCTTTCATTGCGCAAAGCCAGTGGTGTAGCGTGTTTCAGCGTAGTGTGGAAATATTTTATCAGAAAAAAGAAGACGTACAATGCGATGAAGTAAGTTATCAAGTAATAAGTTATGAAGTAACAAGAATCAAGAGTTCAAGAAGGAAAAAAAGCTGCAAAAACAAAAGCTGACTCAATATCATTTTTCTCATTTTGACTACTAAAATCCTCAATTAGGTTACGCTTAAGAAAGGGTATCCAACCAACTTTGCCTTTCAAATTGTAAAATAAAATCATGAAAAAAGCACTCATTACAGGAGCCAATAAAAGCATCGGTTTTGAAACAGCTCGCCAGTTATTACAAAAAGGATTTTATGTGTATCTCGGTAGCCGCGATATAAAAAAAGGTGATGAAGCTGTTGAGCAATTAAAAAAGGAAGGATTCGCCAATGTAGAAGCGGTAGAAATAGATGTTGCCAACACCGGATCGGTGAAAGCAGCCCGCACAGCCGTTGGCAACAAAACAGATGTGCTGGATGTGCTCATCAACAACGCGGGCATTACCGGTGGCTTTCCGCAATCGGCATTGGAAGCTGCACCTGAACAATTTACAGCTGTGTTTGATACCAACGTAATTGGCGTGGTAAGAGTAACACAGGCTTTTATAGATTTGTTGAAAAAATCGCCGGAGCCGCGCATTGTGATGGTAAGCTCCAGCCAGGGTTCGCTTACATTGGCAAATGATCCAAACGGGAAGTATTATCATCACAAAGGTGCGGTATATCAGCCTTCAAAATCTGCACTGAACATGTATTCCCTTATTCTGGCTTACGAGTTGCGCGATACGCCGGTGAAAGTAAACATAGTTGATCCGGGCTTTATCAAAACCGATTTTAATAATCATCGAGGAACAGGCACCGTTGAAGAAGCCGGCTTGCGCATAGTGAAATATGCATTGATAGGTAATGATGGTCCGACGGGAAAATATATCAGTGAAGAAACAAATCCGGAAACAGGCGAAATTCCCTGGTAAGAAAGATGTTTGAAAAAAATCAGGTTTATCAACAGTATGAAAAAAGAAGAAGACAATCTGCATAAGTTTGAATCTTTATCTGATTTGCATCGGGTGCTGGGCTTACCAAAGCCTTTGCATCCGATGATAAGTTTGGTAAACAATATGGATAATCAGGTTGCACTTGATCAATTACCTCATTCCCATATTCTGAATTATTATAAAATCTCTTACAAAACCAATCTTAGTGGCAGAGTCAAATACGGTCAGGGTTATTACGACTTTGATGAAGGTGGCTTATTGTTCGCTTCTCCCAACCAATTAATTGGCAGCAATGAAGACAATGGAAATCATTCCGGCTATACTTTACTCATCCATCCCAATTTTTTATTATCTTATCCTTTAGCAAAAAAAATCAGGCAGTTCGGTTTCTTTTCTTATTCTGCCAATGAAGCGTTACATCTATCTGATGATGAAAAGAAAACCATCCTTTCCATTTTTGTATTGATTGAACAGGAGTTAAACAGCAGGATTGATGATTTTAGCCAGGATGTAATGATTTCGCAAATTGAATTGTTGCTGAATTGTTGCAATCGTTTTTATAAGCGACAATTTATAACACGCAAAGCGGCAAGCAACGATTTGTTGGAAAAGCTGGAAGTATTTTTAGACGATTATTTCAATAACGAAAAATCTTTAAGCGAGGGAATACCAACGGTGCAATCTCTTTCAGCCTATATAAACTTATCGCCCGGTTATTTAAGCGATATGCTACGTTCCCTCACCGGGCAAAATGCGCAGCAACACATACATAATAAACTGATAGAAAAAGCGAAAGAAAAGTTATCCGCCACCCGCTTATCGGTTAGTGAAGTTGCCTACGAGTTGGGCTTTGAACACCCGCAATCGTTCAGTAAATTATTCAAAACAAAAACCAAGCTTTCGCCAGTAGATTTCAGGCGATCTTTTAATTGATACACATGAACGAATAACAAAGTTTGACAATAGGCTTGATAACACAATTCAACAAAAAAGCGGCAAAACCAAACGTTTGGTTTTGCCGCTTTTTTACAAAGTAAAAATACTTTATTCTGTACCTGGTTTTACCAAACCCAGCTTTGCTTCTAAGCTTAAGGTAGCATGTGGCACAGCACGCAGGCGGGCTTTGTCTATCAGCTTGCCGGTGATGCGGCAAATGCCATAGGTTTTGTTTTCGATGCGGATTAAAGCCTTTTCCAAATGGTCAATGTAAGTAATCTGGCGGCTTGCCATCTGGCTTAGCTGCTCACGTTCCATACTCATGCTGCCATCTTCCATCGTCATGTAACGGTTATCGCCTTCATCGCCGCCCATATCATCTCTGCGCGTTATCAAACCCTGCAAATACGCCAGCTCTTTTTTGGCGGCGTCTAACTTTTTGTTGATGAGTTCTCTGAAATCGGTTAGGTCAGTATCATTGTATCTTACCAAAGGCACATTGCTTTTACCATTGGTAGTTGCCTGGCGCTGGTCGAGCGTTTTGTATTCAGGATGATAAGGAACAGAAGTTTTAATAGTGGTTTTTGGAATTTTTATTTCTGCAGGTGCGGCGGCTTTTTTAGGCGCTTTTTGGGCTGCTTCCGCTTCTTTTCTTACTTCTGCTTTTGCAGATTTCCTGGCAATCGGTTCACTCTTTTTTTCTACCGGCTTTGCTGTTTCTTTCTTAGTTTTTTCCTCTTTAACGGGTGCTTTCTTCGTCATTTGCTTACTGCTTATGGATGTTTTTAATGGTGATTTCCTTGTGATAGGAGCTGCCGTTTTTTTGGCAGCCGCTTTTGTTTTTACCTTCTTTTGAGCAGTCGTTTTAGATGCGGGTTTAGCTGAATGTGTAGCTTTTTTTGCAGCCACCTTTACAGCCGATTTTGGTGCTGCTTTTTTTGCAGTTTTGGTAATAGTTTTAGTTGCCTTTTTAGGCGCTGCTTTTTTTACGGCCATACAATTGTTATTTTTTGATTAAACTGATTTTTACCGGAGTATCGTTAATTTCAATTTCAGTTCCTCCATTTGGTAAGGGCACCCAATTGATTGAATCGGCTAAAATTTCCGCGCAAATATAATTCTTAAATTGATTGATAGATTTTCTTAACTTTTCGTTGTTTTCTATCTCTACATCAATTCTATCGGTTACATAAAAATCGGCTTCTTTCCGCAAATTTTGCACACGGTTGATAAACTCACGGGCATCACCTTCACTTTTTAATTCTTCGGTTAGTTCGATATCTAACGCAACGGTTAGCAAGCCTTTACTGGCAATGCTCCAGCCCGGAATGTCTTCGGCAATCACTTCCACTTCTGAATGTAAAATGGAATAGTTCTGTCTATTAATCAAAAGATCAATGCTGCCTTCCTTTTCCAATTGGTGAATGGCAGCCTGGTCTAAATTTGTTAGTATTGACGCTGCACTTTTCATGTTGACACCCAGTTTTGCGCCCAGCTTTTTAAAGTTAGGTTTGAGGGTTTTATGAACCAATCCATTGGTGCTGGTAATGTATTCAACCTTTTTGATGTTTACTTCCGATTTAATTAAATCTTCTACTTTTTGCAGTTGATGTTTCATATTGGCATTCAGTATCGGAACCAATATTTTTTGCAATGGCTGGCGCACTTTAATGTTCACTTTTTTGCGCAGCGATAGTACGAGCGAACAAATATCCTGTGCCAACTGCATTCGTTCTTCCAATTGAAGATCAATGGCAGAAGCGTTGGCAACCGGAAAATCGGCGTGATGCACTGAAGCGAAAGCCTCTTTTTTGGTTACTTCGTTCAACTGCTTATAAACCGCATCGCTGAAAAACGGTGAGATAGGCGCCATCAGTTTTGTAAGCGTTATCAAACATTCGTACAAGGTTTGATAAGCACAGATTTTATCGTGTTCATAATCGCCTTTCCAGAAGCGGCGACGGCAGAGGCGCACATACCAGTTGCTTAATTGCTCATCTACAAATTCTTCAATGGCACGTCCGGCAATGGTTGGCTCATAATCGTTCATTGCGGCGGTTACTTTTTGCACCAATGTATGTAAGGCCGATAAAATCCAGCGGTCAATTTCAGGACGTTCGTGAATGGCGATGTATTTTTCGGCAAAAACAAACCCATCCACATTGGCATACAAAGCAAAGAATTGATAAATGTTATACAACGTGCCGAAGAACTTGCGCTGCACTTCCTGGATGCCTGCGGTGTTGAATTTCAGATTGTCCCACGGCGATGCATTGGTTATCAGATACCAGCGCGTAGCGTCGGCGCCAAACGTAGCGATGGTTTCAAACGGATTGACAACATTGCCCAGCCGCTTGCTCATCTTCTCACCATTTTTATCCAAAACCAAACCGTTGGACACAACCGTTTTGTAAGCTACACTATCGAACAGCATCACTGCCAAAGCATGAAGCGTATAAAACCAGCCGCGCGTTTGGTCAACACCTTCGGCAATAAAATCAGCAGGAAAGGCTTTGCGCCCGTCAATCGCATCTTTGTTTTCAAACGGATAATGCCATTGCGCATACGGCATGGCGCCGCTGTCAAACCAAACATCAATCAAGTCAGATACTCGGTAAAGAATGGTATGCTGTTTATGAACAAAACCAACATTATCAATTTCAGGTTTATGAAGATCTAACTCAGAAAGAATATTATTATCAATCTCATTATAAAATCCATCTAAAAGATTAAAAGTAATATTTCCATTACCTAAATCTTCCAACTTCAAATTTCCTGATAAAGCCTTGTTTCTAACGTTGTCATAATTAATTGGAAACAGTTTAGACATTATTATGTGTTCTTCATCAAGACTTTTTGAGTACTCTTCAATTCTATCTTTTATAATATTTCCACTAACTAAATCATTCTTTATTTTCTCTAAATCAAAAAAATAACCTTTTAAAATTCTTTGTTCCCCAAATGAAGTTTCATAATTAGTTTCTTTTAATTCTTCTTTTGAACCAATACAAACCGACAGATTGGGAGTATAGGTTTTATATTCTTCCGGTAAATTATTTAAAGCAAAATCTGTATGACGATTTGATGTTCGCCAAACGGGCAGCGGCGTTCCCCAGTAGCGGCTGCGGCTCAGGTTCCAGTCCACCATGTTTTCGAGCCAGTTTCCAAACCTGCCTTCGCCGGTGCTTTTGGGTTTCCAGTTGATGGTTTTGTTCAATTCCACCATGCGATCTTTGCAGGCTGTGGTTTTAATAAACCAGGCATCCAGCGGGTAATACAATACCGGCTTATCGGTGCGCCAGCAATGCGGATAGCTGTGCTCATATTTTTCAACTTTAAAAGCGCGGTTTTCCTTTTTTAATTTTACGCAGATATCAACGTTCACGTCCACATAGTTCGGATCGCTGGTGTAATCTTTTACATAGCGGTTGCTGAACTCGCCCAAGCCATCTACAAACTTTCCCTGCCGGTCAACCATGGTTAAAATGCCGATGTCGTATTTCTTTCCTACGCGAAAGTCATCGGCACCAAAAGCAGGCGCGGTATGCACAATGCCGGTACCATCTTCGGTGGTTACAAAATCGCCGAGAAGAACGCGGAAAGGATCGCCGCCGCTCTTTTCGGGCGCATTGGCTTCGTAAGGAAGGAGCTGTTCGTAGCGGCATTCTTCTATTTCTAACCCTGTAAACCGGGCAAGAATAGTCCAAGTTGCTATCTTTCCTTTTGCCTGTAACATTTTAAAAGCTTCGTTATCAGACATAAGAGGCGCAGGTACTTCTAATGCCAATAAAGATTGATTTTGAGCATCACCGACTTGGACATTTTTTTTATCTTTTTCGTCTATTGAAAACCACTGTGTAAATAACGTTTTGGCAAGAATCACATTGATAGGAAGATGTGTGTAAGGATTGAATGTTTTTACCAACACATACTCAATATTACTTCCAACAGTCAATCCGAGGTTAGAAGGCAATGTCCACGGCGTTGTTGTCCAGGCAAGAAAGAAAATATCAGAAGAAAAATTGGTATCAAGAGATGAAAACAAAAAATCCGATTTCTCATTTTTGATTGCCTTAAACATGGCAACGCAACTCGTATCTTTTACATCGCGGTAGCAACCCGGTTGGTTTAACTCGTGCGAACTCAAACCCGTGCCAGCAGCTGGTGAATACGGCTGAATGGACACACTTTCGTACAGCAAACCTTTTTTGTACAGTTCCTTCAACAGCCACCAGAGCGATTCGATGTATTCGTTGGTGAATGTAACGTAAGGATTGTTCAAATCAACCCAATACCCCATTTTGGTGGTTAGATCGTCCCACTCTTTTTTATACCGCAGTACCACTTCGCGGCATTTTTGGTTGTATTCTTCAACCGAAATTTTTTTGCCAATGTCTTCTTTGGTTATGCCCAATTCTTTTTCAACGCCCAGTTCCACCGGCAATCCATGTGTGTCCCAGCCGCCTTTGCGTTGTACTTGGAAGCCTTGCATGGTTTTATATCGGCACACTAAGTCTTTCAATGTGCGTGAAATCACATGATGAATGCCGGGCATACCGTTGGCAGAAGGCGGACCTTCGTAAAATACAAACGGCTCGGCGCCATCACGAAGCGAAACGCTTTTTTCAAAGGCATCTTCTTTTTTCCATTTTGCCAATACTTCTGCCTCGATAGAAGGCAAATTCAACCCCAAAAATTCTTTATATTTTACAGCCATGCAAGTGTGCGTTTATAAAAGGCTGCAAAGTTAGATAAAAACAAAAAGGTAAGTAAACCCTTGAAATGTTAAGTAGTGTTCATTTTATAATAGGTACTTCGTCATTCTGCACCACTTATCCCGATTCATCGGTAAAGCCGTCTGCAAGCATTGTAAAATATGTGCAAAACCAAACGGCGGCATCTATAGAATTACAAGATGGAGTAACCTACAGATGAATATTTAAAATTCAACAGCACTTCTTTTTCTTATCCAAAAAGATTTACATTTGCAGCCCATAAAATGGAGATCATAGCTCAGCTGGTTAGAGCGTCGGATTGTGGTTCCGAAGGTCGTGGGTTCGAAACCCATTGGTCTCCCCAAAATGAAAGCCTTGTAAATGCTGAATTTGCAAGGCTTTTTTGGTGAGTAAATGCTATGAAATCATCCTTTTTTATTTTTGCGATGCCTTTTGTTTTTGCAGGAATTGGCTGGCTGATTGCGAAACTGGTAGTTGCTATTTATATTTCATTGGTAGTGAAAAAAAAGGCTGATATCGGCAATGCCATTGGCAACTATATAGAACAACAATCTTCTTTTGCTGATATTGAGCAACGCCTCACCGAACCGGCCACCATTGAAGCCATTTTGCCTTTTGCCGAACAGCACATTGACGAATTCTTGCGTAAAAAATTACCCGCGGCCATGCCAATGCTGGCAATGTTCATCTCCGACAAGCTGGTGGCTGATATGAAAGCCATTTTTATGAATGAATTAAAAGAATTGTTTCCTGTCATCATTCAGCAATATCTTACCAATGTAAAAAAAAGCACCAACATCAAAGCCATCGTATGGGCAAAATTGAATGCTTTTTCTTTCTCTACAATTCAAACATTTCTGAAAAGACAATTGTGCGTGGTGGAGTATGCTTGTGCTGCCACCGGTTTTGTATGCGGTTGTTTATACATTTTCTTAACACTGCTTGCCTAACAGAATGCCCTTATAGCCGATAATTTTTATCCCATCGCCTTTACGCAAAGACATTTGCAGCGGTTTGCCTTTTTCTTGCATACTACTTGCTTAATTGTGATTATTTGCAATGGTTGCCCGGTTTTATTTTACCGCAAAAACAAATCTTTAGCTTCAATAAACTTAGTATGAAACTTATCTTTTTACTTTTTACTTTATTTCTTTTTGTTCACCTTTCGTATGCACAACCTCCGGCCGGCGGTAACAGAACTTTTGGCAATGGCAATTTTACTGCTGCTGCCAATGGCCATTTTTATGGTAAGATAGTGGACAACAAAACCAACAAAGGATTGAATGGCGCTACTGTTCAGTTGGTTAGAGTAACAAAAGACAGCGCCGGAAGTGCACGTGAAATTCCTATTTCAGCAGGGTTTACCGCTACCAACGGTGATTTTAGTTTTGATAATGTACCTACGCGTACACCTGTTACTTTGCGGGTTAGCAACATAGGTTATGCAGATGTTTCGCGGACGGTTAGCTTCGACCCGGGGAGCACTGATAAAGATTTGGGTAATATAAAACTGGCGCAATCGGCAACTGCATTGGCGGGTGTAACAGTTACTTCAACAAAACCATTTTTTGAAATGGGAGTTGACAGAAAAGTGTTTAACGTAGATAAAAACATTGTTACCACCGGGCAAACTGCTACCGAAGTAATGAAGCAAATACCTTCGTTGAACGTAGATGTGGATGGCAATGTAACGCTCAGAAACGCAACACCTACCATTTTTGTGGATGGCCGGCCTACTACACTTACACTTGACCAGATACCAGCCGATATTATTGACAGAGTTGAAATTGTAACCAACCCTTCAGCCAAATATGATGCTTCGGGTGGCAATGCCGGTATTTTAAATATTGTGCTGAAGAAAAACCGTCAAACAGGTTATAACGGAAATATACGCGCCGGCGTTGATTCGCGGGGAAGAATCAATACGGGGTTGGATTTGAGCCTGCGTCAAAACAAATTTAATTTTTCACTCAGCGGCAACCTCAATCAGCGTAAATCTATTTATACAACCAATGTAACCCGAAATAATTATTATGCAGGTAATACAAGCCAAATTAACCAAAACACAGATGGCAAAAGCCCGGGTGAGTTTAAATTTTTAAGAGCTGGTATTGATTATTTTGTTGACAACAGAAACACAGTCAGTTTTTATGGTAGCTATGTAAACGGTAGTTTTAATACAGACGAAAACCAAACCATTGACAGCACTTTAGGAGGCTCGCTGATTACCCAAAGCTTACGCACTGCCATTACCGACAGAAATTTTCACAATTTTGGCGGACAATTCAGCTACAAACACAATTTTGCAAAAAACGGACATGATATTACGGCTGATTTCAATTACAACTCCAGCAAGAACAATTCGCCTGGTAACTACATAACCAACTATTACGATGTATCGGGCGTGCAGAAATACAATCCTTATTTGCAAGAGGTAAATACAAGCGGTTACAACCATTTTACCACCGGACAAATTGATTATGAAAATCCAATTACCGATAAAATGAAAATAGAAGCCGGTGGACGTGCTGCCATCCGTGATTTTTTAAATGAGAACAATCAGTTTTATTCATTCAGTAAAGATGGCCCACTTGTTCCATTGCCCAATATTAGTAGTCAGTATAAATACAGCGATCAGGTATATGCAGCTTATGCTACTTATAGTTTAAAAACAACAAAATGGAATTACCAGTTAGGGTTGCGTGCGGAAAGCTCAGCTTATAACGGAACGTTGCTTGGTAAAGATTCTTCGTTCAAAATCAACTATCCCATCAGCTTGTTTCCGAGTGCTTTTATCACTTACCGGATAGCCGACGGTCAGGATTTTCAGGCCAATTATTCACGCCGGATCAATCGCCCGAGTTTCTGGCAATTGCTGCCGTTTATTGACAATACCGACCCGTTGAATTTAACCATCGGCAATCCAAATTTACGCCCATCGTTTACCAACTCGTTTGAAGTAAACTATAGTTATCTGTACGGAAGAGGTAACAATCTTTTAATTTCAGCTTATTATAAACACAGTACAGACTTAGTTACCAATTATTCGTACATAGGTCCTAATCCTGATACGACTATTAATAAATCCGACAGCGTTAACTTCTTCACGTATGCCAATGCGCAAAGCAGCAGCGCATACGGTTTGGAAATTACCAACCGGATTACCATTGCTAAATTTTGGGATTTGACTGCTAACATTAATTTCTTCAATTCAAAAATTGAAGGCGGCAGCGATTTGAAAGGCGTGGTAGCAACGCAGCAGCTTTGGAGCTATTTTGCCAAGCTGAACAACAACTTTAAATTCAAACATGGCTATTCTATTCAGTTGTCGGCCAATTACCAGTCGAAAACCGTGTTGCCGGCTTCTTCGGGCAGTGCCCGTAACGGTGGTGGCGGTGGCGGTGGATGGGGCGGACCTTCAGCATCGGCACAAGGCTATACTTACCCCAATTATGTTTTCGATGCTGCCGTTCGCAAAGAATGGGATTTCAAAAAAGGAAGAGTGTTAGCGGCTACCATCAGCATTAACGATTTCGCCCGCACATTTGTTTATAAAACCTATTCTGAATTCGATAGATCAGCCACTGATTATTTCAATCAAATCTCATGGCGGCGTAGAGATCCACAGGTGCTAAGGTTTAATATCAACTACCGTTTTGGTAAATTTGATACTAACTTATTCAAGCGCAAAGCGAACACCAATGCCGATCCTGCCGGAACAGATACGATTAACCCTGGATGATTTGTTTTTGCCACAAAAAACACGAAGGCGCAAAGAATAATTTTTATAAAAACGCTGACAGGATTTCAAATCCTGTCAGCGTTTTTATTTATTAATCAATATTATTCTTCGCGCCTTCGTGTTTCTTGCCGTAAAATCATTTGAGGAATCCAAAATCAACAATTCGCCTTACATATTTTTTATCCTGCATTACCCATGTTACTTCATAGCTTCCCAGTTCGTCGCGGTTGAGCATATAAATGTAAACCCGTCTTTTATCGGCACTTTGATACACGCCGGCAAACGTTTTTACTTTAGAACCATCGGTATAAGTAAATGCTGGATTGTACAAATCGAAATAAGCGGTTTTCGGAATGGAAACCGAATCGTTATCAATCATCACCTGAATATTGGCGATGTAGTATTTGGGAACTTCGGTGTAACGCCCGTAATAAGCTTTGTTATCAATTTTGATCAAATATTTGTCTGAATAAAACAGCTTGTGCTTAGCAGTCTCAAAGTTGCCAGCGCTGATGGTTACGCTGATGCCGCTGCCTTCGAAGTGAATGCTGTTTTTACTGTAAGCCGTAACAGGTATCGAAGGCAACGGAAGTTTGCCAACACCTTCGTCAATTCCTAACATAGTGAAAGTGGCAGCATCGCTCCTGATGTCTTTTTCCATCACTTTTTTAAAGTTGTCTCTCCTGCTGCGCAAATCGGGTACATCATCCTGCGCATAGGAGATGAAAAATGAGAACAGAAATAAGATAAAAACAAACTTGTGCATGAAATGAATTTGATATAGTAATAAACGAAGTGAGAGGAGCAATCATTTTATGAGATGATGAATAACCTGATTAATATTTTCTTTGTCGTACTGTTTGTCCATCATAAACCGTTAAACATCGTTGCGTTTTCAATTTAAAAATAGAAAGAAGGTGATGAGCAATCTGGGCAGGTTCTTCGGGTGAGTAATTTGTAAGGCGGAGGTATAAAACGCCTTGTTCTGGCTTGTAACCGTGCTTAAAAATTAATTCGCCATAATCTCTGTCAAAAGTAATAATAAGACGTTGCTCTATTTGTGCGGTACTCATTACCGATTCATCTGAAATACCAAGATTATCTTCTCCAATTGAAATAATATCATAACCCATTTTTCTCAACAACAATACACTTGCTTTTAGAAAGTTTTCGTTTGCGAGACGTTTCATTAAGCAGACTCTTTAACGGTTCCGGCAAAAAGTCCGTCCTGCATACAATCGTACAAGTAAGCAAAAACAGCCTGTAAGCTTTGCTGAGTAAGCCTTGGATAATTATCCAAAATCTGCTGTTCCGTCCAGCCTTGCGCCAAAAGATTCACCACATGTTCTAAAGAAATGCGCGTACTTCTTAAAGTAGGTTTTCCTATCAACACAGCCGGATCGGCAATAATAAACTCTCTCCAGTTCATACTTCAAAATTAAATTTTTTGTGCAAAACCAAACCTCACTCTTCATCCAGCAAGCGTTCGGGCAATTGCTTTTTGGTAGTGGCGCCCATCTTTCTCAATTCTTCTATTTTTCTCATTACGTTGCCGTTGCCGTTTTTCAGTTGACCCAATGCCTGCGAATACAAATCGCCCGCTTCATTTATTTTTTTTCCAACGGCTTCAAAATTGGAAATAAAGCCTTCAAATTTATCGTACAGCAAACCGGCTTTGTTGGCAATGTCAATGGCATGTTTGTTTTGCAATTCCACTTTCCACAAATCGGCAACAATTTTTAAAACCGCAAACAAATTGGTTGGGCTTACCATCAAAATGCGTTTGTTGTAAGCGTATGTCCAAAGCGTGGTATCATGCTTTACCGCTTCTAAAAACGCTGGTTCGATGGGCACAAACATCAGCACATAATCCAACGCTGCCGCATAGCGCGGATACTCTTTTTTACTCAAGCCTTCAATGTGCAAACGAACCGAACGGACATGATTTCCCAAACAGGTTTTTTGGTGTTCAATATCACTACAACCAATGTATTCATCCCAGGCAATGAGCGATACTTTACTGTCAATAATAATCTTCCGGTTGTCGGGATAATAAATCACTACATCAGGCTGCAAGCCTTTACCAGCCTCATCTTTAATAACGTTACCAGCGTTATCGCGAATAAACTGTTGCACAAAATATTCGCGCCCTTTTGATAAGCCGCTGCTTTCGAGCAGGCTTTCTAAAATCATTTCACCCCAGTTGCCCTGCATCTTTACATTGCCTTTCAAAGCGGTGGTTAAGTTGTTCGCTTCATCGCTTACTTTCTGGCTCATTTCAATCAAGCGTTGCACTTCCTTTCCCAGCGAAAACCGTTCTTTACTTTCCTTGTCATACGTTTCTTCCACCTTTTGTTTAAACTCGCCCAGCTGCACTTTGAGCGGTGTGATGAGCGCATTCATTTTTTCTTCGTTCAGGGCTGTAAATTTTGCCGATTTTTCGTCCAGAATTTCCTGCGCAAGGGTTTTAAACTGATGCGTAAACTGGCTGCCAATCATTTCTAATTCAGCTTTCTGGACTTCTAATTTCTCTTCTGCCGCATGAAATTTGGTTTTGTACAAAATCAACTGGGTGTTTAAAATTTCGTTATCGCGCTGGTATTTTTTTAAGCCGTTGCATTGCTCGGTTAACGATTGCAGCAAGCCTTCTGTTTTGGCAGCTTGTTGCAATAAATTTTCTTTGTGCATCTGCAGTTCATTGCCGTTGTGGGTTAGCTGCGCGATAAGATGTTCTTGCTGTAATAATTTTTCATTGGCTGATGAAAGTTTGTTTTTATAGGTTATTTTGGTGATAAGCCAAACCACAATGGCAACAACAACTCCGGTAGTAATAATCAGTATGTCAATAGTTGATAGCATAAGTAAAAAATAGGGAAACGAAAAGTAAGGATTTTGATTGTGATGGAAGGGTTTTGTTTTTGCAGTGAAAGTCATGATTGCACTTAGACATTCAATTGCCTACATTTGGGAATTGACTGAACGCAATGTAATTCTAACCCAAAACAAGCGCAGTAATCTTCTCTGGCAAATGAAAAAATATATTTCGTTGGAAGCTGAAATAATTAAACTTGCTCAATTTCAAATTGAATTAAATCAACAAGGCGGACCTTCTGAAAATGGATGGCTCTTTGAGCATATTATGGACATCCAAGATAACATACTAAAAGGTTTCGGACTTGCGGATACTCCTGAAAATGAGAAATTGGTTCACTTTGATTTCATTCCAACAACATTAGAGTTGAAGAAAGCAATTGCAAAGCTTAAGTCAGCAGCAACAGAATATCTTTTAACTAATGCAAAAACCGATATTCAAATTTTGCGCGATGCTCAAGCTGACCTAATTGATTTGAATTGTGTTTTGGCCGAGTTAAAAATCCGAAGGCATATCTATACAAATTTTATTCTTGAAGAAATTTTTTAAAAAGAAAAGATAGTGTTGAGAACGTTCTACATGAATTAAAACTTTGTAATCAACCCGACATTTTAAATGCACTAGGACTAATCTGTTTTGGTACAAGTGAGCAGATTCATGAAAATATCGAGTTTCTTAAATTGGTTGGTATAAAATATCTTCACGAGTTTATTATTCATCATTCAAATCTTTTAAGCGATGGCAACTATTGAATCGGAATTTGAAAACCACCCATTTTCGGCATTTGTTCCTGATAATGCTTCAACATTAATTGTTGGCAGTTTTCCGGGAATAGAGCAAACTAAAAATGGTAACAATCCCGAAGAATGGTTTTACAGTGCTACTGGTAATTTATTTTGGATAATTTTTTCTGATGTTTTTCAAATAGAGTTAAAAACAACAAAACAGAAAAAAGATTTTTTGCTGAAAAAGGAATTGCAATCACAGACATTTTCAAGAAAGTCAAGAGAAAAGAAAGAAGTAATCGTGACAAACACTTATTTGAAATGGAATATAACAAGCAAATAAAATCACTGATTGAACAATCGGGAATCAAGAAGATTTTCTTTACAAGTAAATTTGTAGAGACACATTTTTTAAAAGAGTTTCCGCAAATAACATTTGGAATTTGCTTACCATCACCATCGCAAGCAGCGAATATTCCAATATCAAAGTCAGACGAATACAAAACATTTAAGCAGGAAAATCCAAATGGAAACACTTATGCATTTCGAGTTTTTAAATACAAGCAATTTCTCTCGTGATTACCGACCTTCAAACCAACAAGCTTTTTCTTGCTGATTGCTTACCAAAAAAGCAACTGAAATTCTTTCAACGATTTGAAAGCGTGTTGAACAGCCGTAATATTAAGTTTGAATTTTTACCCTATTGTAAGGACATTTGGGCTGTTGACTTCATGCCTGTCCAAGTAAGTAAGAGCAAGTTTGTGCAATTCACTTATAAGCCCGATTATCTCAAACCAAAACAATATCAAAAAACCATTTCAGATGTTGATCCCATCTGCAAAGCTATCAACCTGACAACCCATAAAACGAACATAGTTGTTGACGGTGGCAACGTTATAAGAGCAGCGGATAAAGTAATTATGTGCGACAAAGTGTTTGCTGAAAACAAGCATCTTTCGGAAAGAGAATTGATCAAACAACTTCAAAACTTATTTGAAGTTGATAAGCTATACTTCGTGCCGTGGGATGAAAATGATTTTACAGGTCATGCCGATGGCATGGTACGCTTTATTGACAATAATACAGTTTTGATCAACGATTATTCAAAGGAAAACCTAAGCTTTCAAAGAAGTTTCAGAATGGCTTTGCACAACGCAAGACTTGACTGGATTGAACTTCCTTACTATCCACCAAACGATCCTACGTTAACAAGTGCAAAAGGACTTTATCTGAACTATCTGCAAATGGAGCAAGCCATCATTGTTCCGATTTTTAAAACCAAGCATGATGAGAGGGCTATTAAGATTTTGGAGCAAGTCTTTAAAGAACAAGCTATAGCAACCGTTGATAGCAACGAGCTGGCAAAACACGGAGGATTGCTCAACTGCATTACGTGGAATATTAAAACATAGGGGAATACTGGTTGTTTAATCACTTTTACGTTTCCATCACCATTTTTTTTAAATTGTTCTGCCTTAGCTATTACAATCTGCATAATTTGTTTTTCTTCTCTTGAGGAAAAATGATGTAAATAAGCAATTGCAATCTAATTAAACTTCTTTTTATCTTTTACTATTTGCCATAAATTTGAGTTATGAAAACATTGACTTTACAGTTGCCGGATGATGTGGATGAAAAAGACGTGCAAACTCTTTTGGCTGCCAAGCTTTTCGAAGACGGAACTCTATCTCTCGGGCAAGCGGCTGAACTTGCCGGCTTTTCTAAACGTGCTTTCATGGAGTCTTTAGAAAAATATGGCGTGTCGCTTTTTAATTACACGGAAGATGAATTAGAACAAGATTTACAAAATGCAAAAGGCTATCATCTCTGACACAAGCTGTTTGATACTGCTTGATAATATACATCTTGCAACAATTGTTTGGTGTCATAATTACTAAACCTGAGGTTGCAAAAGAGTTTGGCAAGCCGCTTCCTTACTGGGTTGAAATTAAACAGCCCCACAATCTTCATAGCCAATTACAGATTCATAGCTCACTGGATGAAGGAGAAGCCAGTGCAATCGCTTTAGCCCTGGAACTGAATAATTGTTTACTCATCATTGATGACTTAAAAGGCAGAAAATATGCCCGTCAGGCTGGTTTAACAATCATTGGCACAATCGGGATAATTGTAGAAGCAAAGCTGGCAGGTATTATTACATCGGTGAAGCCAATCCTGGCGAAAATTAAAGGAGCCAATTTCAGGATTACAAAGCAATTGGAAGCATTGATTATAAAGAAAGCGGGTGAATAAAATCAATTCCGTAACGGCTTTCCCGTCTTCAGCAAATGTTGTATCCGTTCCAATGTTTTTCTTTCACCACAAAGCGATAAAAAAGCTTCGCGTTCCAGGTCCAATAAATATTGCTCGCTCACCAAGCTTTGTTCGCTCAAATCGCCGCCACACATTACATATGCCAGCTTGCGCGCTACTTTGCCATCGTGTTCAGAAGCATAACCGGCGCGTTGCATTCCGTTGATACCGGCATACAAAGCACCCAATGCAGAACGTCCCAACACTTTAATATCATTGCGCTGCACAGGTATGGTATATCCTGAATTGCTCAATTCCATCACTTTTTGTTTTGCCTCAATAATGCGGCGACTTTGATTCATGATTACTTCATCCCTGCCCTTTTTTAGAATGCCCAAATTATAGGCTTCAAAAGCCGAAGTGGCAACCTTCGCCGTAGCAATGGTAAGAAAGCGATTTTTTAAGGTGATGGTTTCAGGTTCATCTTCGTGCATTTCATCGGCGGCACGCAACACAAATTCTTTGGTGCCACCACCTGCGGGAATCACACCAATGCCCGCTTCCACGAGGCCAGCGTAGGTTTCAGCCGCAGCACAAACAGCATCAGCATGAAGCGTCATTTCGCAGCCGCCGCCCAGTGCCAAGCCATGCGGCGCAACCACTACAGGAATGGATGAATACCGCACGCGCATCATGGTTTTTTGAAAAAAGCGAATGGCGAAATCCAATTCATCAAATTCATCTTCTACGGCGTACATAAAAATCATTCCAACGTTCGCGCCTGCACTGAAATTGGCGCCATCGTTGGCTATCACTAAGCCTTTGTAACTTTTCTCTGCAAAATCAATGCTCTTGTTAACAGCTTCCAACACTTCGCTGCCAATGCTGTTCATCTTTGTGTTCCATTGCAAAGCCAGCACATCATCGCCAATATCGTATAAGTTAGCATTGCTGCTTTTCCAAACTATTTTGTCTTTATAATTCGATAAAACAATCAACGCATCACTGCCCGGAACCGGCTTGTACCCTTGTGTTGCCACATCATAATACAGCCGCTTGTTGTTTTCAGTTTTGTAAAAAGAAGGGTTTGGTTTTGCCAACATTTCTTCTACCCACGGCGCAACGGTGTAACCAGCTTCCTGCATGGCTTTCACAGTATTGGCAACACCTAAAATATCCCATGTTTCAAAAGCACCCACTTCCCAGCCGAAGCCAGCCATCATCGCATCATCAATGCGATACAGTTCATCACTGATTTCAGGAATGCGATTGGCAACATAAGCGAATAAACTGTAAAATACTTGCCGGTAAAACTCACCCGCTTTATCAGTGCCGGCAACGAGCATTGGCAAGCGTTTTTTTACATCGTCAATAGGTTTTACTGCTTCTATCGTTGCCCATTTCTTTTTGCCGCGCGGCACATATTCCAGCGTTTCCAAATTCAGGGTTTGAATTTCGGTATCGCTTTTTCTTTCTTCAGGACTTCCTTCCGTGATAGGCAGTTTTATTTTCTTAAAAAAACCACCGCCTGTTTTATCACCGAGCCATTTGTTTTCGATGAGTTTTTCCAGCCATGCGGGAAGTTGAAATACATCTTTTGATTCATCGTTGGGCGCATTCTGGGCAACACCATTGGCAACTTTTACCAGCGTATCAATGCCCACAATATCGGCAGTGCGAAATGTAGCCGATTTCGGGCGACCAATAATAGGCCCGGTGAGCGCATCAATATCATCAACCGTTAATCCCAACTTCTGCATGTTGTTGAAAATACTCATGATTCCAAACACGCCTACACGGTTGGCAATAAACGCCGGTGTGTCTTTGGCAAGCACAGTGGTTTTGCCCAAAAACACATCGCCATAATGCATGAGAAAATCAACAACACTTTTATCGGTTTTTTCAGTCGGAATAATTTCCAGCAACCGCAAATAACGCGGTGGATTGAAGAAGTGCGTGCCGCAAAAATGTTGTTGAAAATCTTCACTTCTTCCCTCAGCTAACATGTGAATGGGAATGCCCGATGTGTTGGAGGTTATCAACGTTCCGGGCTTGCGGTGCTGCTCTACTTTTTCGTATACGCTTTGCTTAATGTCGAGGCGTTCCACCACCACTTCTATTATCCAATCGCAAGCGGCAATGTCGTGCATGTTGTCTTCAAAATTGCCGGTGGTAATTCTGCTCACTACCTTGTTATCATACACTGGTGATGGGTTGCTTTTCAAAGCCGTTTGCAACGCATCATTCACTATCTTGTTACGTTTGTTTTTATCGTTATTTTCCATCGCCTCTTTCGGCACAATATCAAGTAACAACACTTGCACACCGATGCCTGCAAAAAGGCAGGCAATGCGCGAACCCATAATGCCGCTTCCCAATACCGCTACTTTTTTAATGGTTCTTTTCATCGTTATCATTTATTGAAGTAAAAACAAACTAAGAGGATTTATAAAACGGCGTAAATGCAAACAATTTTTATTGAATGAGCGACGATAGATTTTGAAGGTTAGCCCGCAGATAACGCAGATATTTTATTCTGCGATTATCTGCATTATCTGCGGCACAATATGTATCAAATTCATTCAATCATAATTCTTACAAAACAATCTTAAACGAACCTTTTGTTTTTGTTCATTTATCTATTGCGAAGATAAGATGTGAAGATATTGGCAACCTTTTAATTTGCTGTTTAACACTTCAATTATTGTTCTGTTGATAAAACTCTTTGCCGTACCGCATTTCAAACTAAATTTTAGTTTATGTTTGTTTTCAAAGCAACTGCAAATGGCATTAATAAAAAGCATATCCGGAATACGTGGAACGATTGGAGGCAAACCCGGAGACAACCTTACGCCCTTAGACGTTATTAAATTTACAGCCGCTTACGGAACCTGGATTAGCCGGCAGCAACATGCCAGCAAAACCATTGTTGTAGGAAGAGACGCACGCATCAGCGGAAGCCTTGTGCAAACCCTCGTAGTCAGTACTTTGAATGCTATTGGCTTGAACGTAATTGACATCGGTTTGAGTACCACGCCAACTGTAGAAATGGTGGTAGTGTGGGAAGGGGCAGCGGGTGGCATCATCATTACAGCAAGCCACAACCCGAAAGAATGGAACGCTTTAAAGCTGTTGAATGAAAAGGGCGAATTTATAAGTGGCGACGACGGCGAGCAAGTTCTGCAACTGGCTGCCAGCGAGGATTTCAGCTTTGTTTCTGTAGATAAATTAGGCATCACAACAGCCAACAACACGTATCTGCAAAAACACATTGAAGCCGTTGTTTCTTATCCTTTGGTTGATAAAGAAGCGATACAAAAGCGGGCTTTTAAAATTGTGGTAGATGGCATTAACAGCACCGGCTCAACGGTGGTTCCTCTCTTGTTACAACAATTGGGTGTTGAGAACATAATCGTTTTGAATGATGAGGTAAAC
This sequence comes from Ilyomonas sp., assembly GCA_965277535.1. Taxonomy (GTDB): domain Bacteria; phylum Bacteroidota; class Bacteroidia; order Chitinophagales; family Chitinophagaceae; genus Ilyomonas. The sequence continues at coordinate 2,450,954 of OZ255825.1, forward strand.
GGCAAATTTGCTCACAATCCTGAGCCGTTGCCACAGCATCTTACGCAACTTTCAAAAGAAGTGAACAGGCTGGGCGCTAACCTTGGCATTGCCGTTGATCCTGATGTTGACAGGCTTTGTTTTGTATGTGAAGATGGAAGCATGTTTGGCGAAGAATACACACTGGTTGCAGTAGCAGACTATGTGTTGCAACACCGGAAAGGAAACACGGTGAGCAACATGAGTTCAACCCGCGCACTGAAAGACATTACACTGAAACATGGTGGCGAGTACTTCCCAAGCGCTGTTGGTGAAGTGAATGTAGTGAACAAAATGAAAGCTGTAGATGCCGTGATTGGAGGTGAAGGAAACGGTGGCATTATCGTACCCGATCTGCATTATGGAAGAGATGCGCTGATTGGCATCGCTTTGTTTTTAAGCCTTCTTGCCAGGAGCGGAAAGAGCATCAGGCAACTGCGTCGTCATTATCCCGATTATTTTATATCGAAAAATAAAATTGAGCTGGAACAAAATGTGAATGTGCCTACTGTTTTTGAACGAATCCAAAAGAAGTACAAAAACAATCCTATCAACACTGATGATGGTTTGAAAATAGAATTCGATAACGATTGGGTACACCTGCGCACCAGCAATACTGAACCTATCATTCGCATTTACGCAGAAAGCCATTTTGAAACAACAGCCGATAACATTGCCAAACGTTTGATGCAGGATATTAAGGAGAGTATATGAGATTGATGATTTGTGATTGATGACTTATGATTGCTGCAAGTATTGCCTGCAAAGGATTCCAGCAAGCGACAACGCACATCTGATGATTTGAAAAGTGTTTTTATAGCAGTAATCGCAAATCCCAAAAATAATCTTCTGTTCTTACTAATTTCACATGCTTTTTAAAATCAGGATGCGTGGTGTTAATCGCGTAATTGTATTCGTTGACGATAATAGTAGATGGAATTTTTAGCAGTAAAGTTTCTCTGCTTGTGTACCAGTCAGAGCCTATCTTTTGCAATTGCGAATAGGCGGGAAGACTGCGCCAGTTTAGGGGCAAATCTTTACTATATATCTGGTTAAATAAACTATCATTATCAGCTATAGAAATTACCATGACCTTATACCGGATAGCCGGTACAACAGAAGCTTTGTGAACGATTAATTCGAGCGTTGACAGCGATCTTGTAGAGCCAGCATAAATTACAAACTGCCCTTTCATATTCCAGCGGTTGGCATTACCGGAAGCCGCCAGACTTTTGGAAAATGGTTCAGCGCAGATTCTGAATACTTCCATGATTTATACATTATCTCCGTATTCAATAGCCGTTAATTGATCGTCAACAAACCGAAGCCCGGTAACTGTTTTTAAGAACGTCAATGGCTTTTTTTTATCAAAATAAAAATTTTCAGCGTTCAGCCATTCTTCAAATTTTTGAGATGAACCAAATACGCTGATGCCATGTTTGATTAAAGTAAGAAGCAAAAGAACTTGCTCTTTGATATTGTCTTTAAATTGATTGGTTGAGCTCTTATAAGAACGAAATGTTTTTACGTTAATGTTCAGCCAGTCGGAAATGGTATCGTCTTTAAAATCGGTTATATCCTTTATCGCATTTACATATTTCCAATCTATGTTCTTGGCATAAATAAAGTTTAAGATTTCACTGTCTTTTATTCGTGTCGGCAGAGATTCTAAGATTCTGTTTGCTCTTACTTGCCCTGTTTTCATACTAATATTTTTTGTTCAAAAACAAATCTAAGTAAAGTTACCTTTTGTGAAAAGTAAAATTACCTTTCAAGAATCAAAAAAGTTATTTCAACTTACCTCCCAATCGTTCCTTCCCGCCGCCAAACCATTCATCTTTTAAAATACTTAAAATGATACTGTTCCTGCGCTTGCCGGTGAAGGTGGGTACGTTGTTTCGCAAAATGCCTTCCACAACACAGCCGATAGATTTCATGGCAGCTATGCTTCTCTCATTATTAGCATCAGCACGAAATTCAACCCGTTCCATGCCCATTTCTTCAAACGCAAACGAAAGCAGTAAATATTTGCAATGCTTGTTCAAACCTGTTCCATGAAAGGCTTTGCCATACCATGTATAGCCAAGCTGCAATGTTTGGTTTTGCAGTTGAATGTCATAAAAACGAGTGCTGCCTGCCCATTGTTTTGTTCTTTTATCCCAAACAATAAACGGGTATTCTTTGCCTTCGCTTTTGGCTTTCAAGGCATCAGCTATGTATTGCTTCATACCTTCTTCACCTGCAGGATTTTTAAGAGAATACGTCCATAAAGAAGGCTCGTGTAAAGCGTACGGTAACAAATGTAGTATGTCATCGTTTTGCAGCGGTCGTAATAAAACAAAATCATCTTCCAAAAGATAATCATTATTGCAGTTGAAATCAATCCCCATATTTTTGTTTGATTTTTTTGTAAAGATGAAAACTTTATCATTTATCTAAATAAATTATTATGTGCGGAATTGTTGGTTATGTTGGTAGCAGAGAAGCTTACCCGATTGTTATCAAAGGCCTGAAACGCTTGGAATATCGCGGCTACGACAGCAGCGGCGTGGCTTTGCTGAACGGCGGTTTAAAAGTATATAAAAAGCAAGGTAAGGTGGCCGAGTTGGAAAATGACGTGATTGGTAAAGATTTGCATAGCCACATCGGCATTGGTCATACACGCTGGGCAACGCATGGCGAGCCGAGCGACCGCAATGCGCACCCGCACTTTTCGCAAAGCGGCAACCTGGCTATCATTCACAACGGCATCATTGAAAATTATGCGCAAATCAAAACCGAGTTGATTAAGAAAGGTTACGAATTTAAAAGCGATACTGACACCGAAGTGCTCATCAATTTTATTGAAGACATCAGGCTCAACAATCAGTGTTCAACGGAAGAAGCCATCCGCACGGCATTACGGCGTGTTGTTGGCGCTTATTGTATTTTGGTGTTGGATAAAGATGAACCCGAAACTATCATCGCGGCACGCAAAGGAAGCCCGCTGGTAATTGGCATTGGGAAGAACGAACATTTCTTAGCTTCCGATGCGTCGCCCATTGTTGAATACACAAAGGAAGTGGTGTATGTAAACGATTATGAAATTGCCATTGTAAAACCAGACGAACTGGTATTGAAAAATTTAGGCAACGATAAGCAAACTCCTTTCATCACGAAGCTGAACATGGAATTAGCTGCTATTGAAAAAGGCGGCTATGAACACTTCATGCTGAAAGAAATTAACGAGCAGCCAAACACTATTTTTGATTGTTTGCGCGGACGTTTGGATTTGCACGATAATAAGATTGTGATGAGCGGCATTGAAAAATATGAACAACAAATTATCAATGCAGGCCGCATCATTATTGTTGCGTGCGGAACAAGCTGGCACGCGGGTTTAATAGCTGAATACATCATTGAAGAAACCTGCCGCATTCCGGTGGAAGTGGAATACGCATCAGAGTTTCGCTATCGCAATCCGGTGGTACACAAAGGCGATGTAATTATTTCTATATCGCAAAGCGGCGAAACCGCAGATACACTGGTTGCCATTGAAAAAGCAAAAGAACAAGGCGCTATTATTTTGGGTGTGGTGAACGTAGTGGGTTCGTCCATTGCACGGCTTTCACATGCGGGTGCTTACACACATGCCGGTCCTGAAATTGGTGTTGCGAGCACCAAAGCGTTCACTGCACAACTGGCTGTGTTAACGATGATTGCTTTAAAAATCGGCTTTGCAAAAGGCACGTTATCCAAAGAACGGTTTGATGTGTTGTGTAACGGATTAGAAGCCATTCCTGATAAGGTTGCTCTCATCTTAAAAGACGTAGAAAACATCAAAGCCATCGCTGAAAAATACAAAGATGCGCACGACTTTTTATATCTCGGCAGAGGCTACAATTTTCCCATTGCACTGGAAGGTGCATTGAAGCTGAAAGAGATTTCTTACATTCATGCAGAAGGGTATCCGGCAGCCGAAATGAAGCATGGACCGATTGCTTTGGTTGATGATACCTTGCCGGTTGTGTTTGTTGCAACAAAAGATGAATACCATCAAAAAATCATTTCTAACATGCAGGAAATAAAAGCCCGGAGGGGCAAAGTGATTGCGGTGATAACCGAAGGTGATGAAGTGATACCCACCATTGCTGACGATGTAATTTTCGTTCCTGAATCCGATGAAATACTGGCTCCGATGTTAAGCGTGATTCCTATGCAATTACTGGCATATTATATCGGCGTTAGCAAAGGCTTTGATGTAGATAAACCGCGCAACTTGGCTAAGAGCGTAACCGTTGAATGATGGTTAATTTGTAACAAGTAATGGTAAATTGAAGTAACGCGTATTGAGCTTTGTTTTTATTGCATTTTTTATTTTCATCTTTCACTTCTCACTATTTTAAGTAATGAATTTTTATAGTCTCAATCAACAATCCCCACCAGTTTCTTTTGCCGAAGCCACACTGCATGGACAAGCACCGGATAAAGGTTTGTATTTTCCTGAAGCGATTCCTTCATTACCATCTCATTTCATCAAAAACATAAAACAGTATTCAAAAGAAGAGATTGGTGTGGAAGTGATGAAGCCTTATGTGGAAGGCAGTTTGCCTTTGCAAAAACTGGAAGAAATTGTAAGCGAAACGGTGAACTTTGATTTTCCGCTTGTTGCAATTAATGATCGCATTTCATCGCTTGAATTGTTTCATGGTCCAACGCTTGCTTTTAAAGATGTAGGCGCACGATTCATGAGTCGTTGCTTAGGTTATTTCAACCAAAACAAAAACAAAACCACAACGGTTTTAGTGGCAACATCGGGCGATACCGGCGGCGCCGTTGCCAATGGTTTTTTGGGTGTTGATGGCGTGGAAGTGGTGATTCTATATCCTTCGGGGAAAGTAAGTCCTGTGCAGGAATTGCAATTAACAACATGCGGCAACAACATAACGGCATTGGAAGTAGATGGCAACTTTGATGATTGCCAAACCATCGTAAAAAAAGCATTTGCTGATGGTGATTTGGCTAAAAAATTATCGTTGACTTCTGCCAATTCTATCAACGTTGCGAGATGGCTGCCGCAGCAGATGTATTACTTTTTTGCGCTGCAGCAATGGCAGGAAGAAGAGCCTCCCGTAATATGTGTTCCCAGTGGGAATTTTGGAAACATTTGTGCAGGAATTTTAGCCCATATTTCCGGTTTGCCGGTGCAACATTTTGTGGCTGCATTAAATGCAAACGATGTGATTTACCGGTATTTACAAAATGGCTTGTTCGAGCCGAAGCCCGCTGTAGCAACGGTTTCCAACGCAATGGATGTTGGCAACCCAAGCAACTTCATCCGCATTCTTCAGATTTTTAAACATGAATTGCCCCAATTAAAAAAAGTAATCAGTGCAGCTTCTGTTGATGATGCAACAACAAAGAAAACCATTGCTCATGTTTATCAACAATACAATTACATTTTAGACCCGCATGGCGCTGTTGCGTATAAAGCTTTGGAAGATTATTTTGATAAAAACAAAGGCAAAGGTTTTATTTTAGAAACAGCGCATCCGGTAAAGTTTCCAGGTGTGGTAGAAGAAGCCATTGGTAAAACGATAGAGATACCCAATAGTGCGAAAGATTTGTTTTCACTGCAAAAGAAAAGTATAAAAACAGAAGCTGATTTTAATGCCATAAAAGAATGGCTGATGAACAGATAACCGATTTGTTTTTGATGGAAAAAGTAAAATCATCGCTTTGCTGATTGAAGATAAAACATACTGCAAAACGAATTTCATCAACACATCATTTCAAAGGAGTGAGTATGAGAACTGTGTATTCAGCAATTGCGATTTTTCAAACGCAGATTTCTCTCATGCTAAGTTTATAGATTGCAACTTTGATAATTCTAATGTAAGCCTGGTTAACCTTGTTGAAACAACATTCAGAGATGTAACGTTTACAGGCTGTAAAATGATAGGGCTTCTTTTTTACAATTGCAACAAGTTTGGTTTCTCTTTTACATTTGACAATTGCACACTCAATCACTCTTCTTTCATAGGCACAAAAATTAAGAAAACGGTTTTTAAAAATTGCATTCTAAACGAAGTTGATTTTACCGATTGCGACTTGACAAGCGCAGTTATTACTGGCTGTGATTTAAGCAATGCAAAGTTTGAAAATACCATTCTTGAAAGTGCGGATCTGCGGACTTCATTTGGTTATTCTATTACCCCGGATTCAAACAAAATCAAAAAAGCAAAGTTTTCATTCACCAGCATTGAAGGCTTGTTGCACAGCTATCAGATTCACATTGATAAAACAACTTAGCCATTCTTATTCTACCGATTGATAATGCGCTTGCAAATCTCCGCTTAACAGCAACAGCTTCGTTTGCAGTATGGCAGCCACAGACATAGCATCGGTTATTTCGCCACGCTTTACCATATTGTATGCTTCATCAAACGGCAGTTTTTTTATCACTAATTGTTCGGTTTCTTCGGGTATGGCTTCGTGTTGCGATAAACCCGTAGCTACATAAATGGTTGCGGCTTCATCACACACCGAATTGGAAAGATGCATACGCAAAATAAGCTGCCAGTGCTTTGCTTTTAGCCCGGTTTCTTCCAGCAATTCACGCTGTGCGCCTTCTAATTTTTCTTCGCCCAGCGGGCAGCCGCCTTCCGGTATTTCCCAGCTATATTCATTCAATGGAAAACGATATTGACCCACTAAATAAGTGTTCATATTTTCATCAAGCGGCAAAATACCAATGGCATAGTTTTTAAAATGAACTACGCCATAAATGCCTTTGTTGCCTGATGGATTCAGCACATCAAATTCGGTTACTTCTATCCACCGGTTGCTATATTTTTCTTGCTCAGAAAGTATTGTCCACGGATTGCTGGTTTCGCTCATATTTTGTTTTTGTGCAAATATTCAATCAACATTCGGGCAAAAACAAAAGCAACTATTTTTCCATGATAAAAATAAAATGGCCATTTTCATATTTGTACCGTTCCGATGGAACGAAGAAATCTTTCAGTTGTGCTTCCTACCTATCTATCGTTCCTACGAAACATTCTCCAATGGCTTATATCAATACACAAAATATCGGCAAAACCAAACCTCTTACTTCATCACCTCATAAGTCGCAGCTCACCGCTTGCAGCTTGTGGTTCACAGCTTGCATTCAACCTCTCATTGCTTTCTTTTATCTTCGCGGCATGTTAAAGCAAACCTTACTGAAAGCCACCGAAGCAGGCGCCGCCGTGTTGAAGCAATTCTTTAACGGAGAGTTTAAAATATCCAATAAAGAAGGTATTAACAACCTCGTTACGGAAGCCGACCATGCTGCGGAGAAAGCCATCTTTGAAGTAATAAGAGAAGAATTTCCTAACCATTATTTGTTAAGCGAAGAAGCCGGAGAAATTGTACAGGAATCTTCTTACAAATGGATTATTGATCCCATTGACGGCACAGTAAATTTTGCCAATGGCATTCCGATTTGTGCAGTATCTATCGGCTTAGAAAAAGATGGCGAAATCATTATGGGTGCGGTGTACAATCCTATTTTAGGCGAATTCTTTTTTGCCGAGCTGGGCTACGGTGCAACACTCAATGCAAAGCTAATATCGGTGAGTTCAAAAACAGAGGTTGGCACCAGTTGTTTGGTTACAGGCTTCCCGTATTCGTATCTCGCATCGAAAAATGGCCCGTTAGATGTATTTGCCCGGCTCATTCGCCAGGGCATACCAGTGCGGCGTTTGGGCAGTGCAGCCATTGATTTATGCTGGGTGGCTGCAGGCAGGTTCGATGGATTTTACGAGCATAAATTAAACGCCTGGGATAGTGCAGCCGGTTACCTGATTGTGGAAGAAGCTGGTGGCAAAGTAACCGATTTAAAGGGTGATGTATATAACCCTTATCAGCCGGGTATTATAGCTACCAATGGAAAAATACATGATGAGTTGGTAAGATGGGTGAATGAAGAATAGCAAACTGCAAGCCATGAGTAATGAGATGAGAAGTAAAAAAGCAATAAAAAAGGAGCAAAACCAAACTTGCAGCTGGTAGCTAACAGCTTGCAGCTAAAAACAAAACCATGGAACCGCAACGAACAGAAATAGAAACATTGGGTGAATTTGGATTGATTGAACATCTCACTAAAAACTTTGAAATACAAAATGCGTCCACCATTGTTGCCATTGGCGACGACGCTGCCGTGATTGACCATTACGGAAAACAAACTGTTGTTACCACTGATTTGTTAGTAGAAGGCATCCACTTCGATTTGATGTACATGCCATTAAAACACTTAGGCTATAAAAGCGTAATTGTAAACCTGAGCGATGTGTATGCGATGAATGCAACGCCTACACAAATTACGATGAGCATTGCCTTTAGCAACCGGTTTAGTGTGGAAGCATTGAACGAATTTTATGAAGGCGTGTATGCGGCTTGCGAGCGTTATAATGTTGATTTGATTGGCGGCGATACATCGGCTTCGCAAAAAGGTTTTTTAATTTCGGTAACAGCGTTGGGTGAAGTAACGCCCAACCAGTTTGTAAGACGCAACACTGCACAGCCCGGCGATTTGATTTGTGTAAGCGGCTTTGTTGGCGGCGCTTTTTTAGGTTTGACCCTTTTGGAAAGAGAAAAGAAAATTTATTTAGAAAATCCACAAATACAACCCGATTTAGAAGGTGAAGATTACATTGTAGGAAGAATATTAAAACCCGAAGCGAGACGCGATATCATTCAGTTCTTTGAGCAGCAAAACATAACGCCCACTGCCATGATGGATGTAAGCGATGGCGTTAGCAGCGAAATTCTTCACATCTGCAAGCAAAGCAACGTGGGCTGCCGCATTTACGAAGAGAAGCTGCCGATACACGAACTGGCGCGGCAAGCCGCATATAAATTTGGTTTAGATCCAACCGTTTGCGCTTTGAATGGCGGTGAAGATTATGAGTTATTATTTACGCTACAACAAAACGATTACGATAAGATTGTATTGAATGAAGAAATCAGCGTAATTGGCTACATCACGCCTGCCGAAGAAGGCAAAAAATTATTTACCAAAGGCGGCAATACGTTTGATTTAACAGCGCAGGGATGGAAGCAATTCTGAACTGGGATAGGTGGGATTTATGGGATGCCTGAGATATGGATACAATCTGAATTTGTTACCCGATTTTTATGTCATTCACATTGCGAAAGCGAGACAAGAACTTCCATCAATATCCCAAACATCCTACAAATCCCATCTATCCCAGTTCAGACCAAATGTATAATACCATCCACACTCTTCACTTTTCTTTCTTGTTGCAAATAGTTCAGCACTTTCCAGAATTTGTTTTTGTGGATATTTTGCGATACCAGTTTTAGATGGTTGATGGCAATACCATTTTGAGGAATGTGTTGCAATAAATGTTGAGTAATAATTGCAAATTCTTCTTCGCTGATGTGAAGGCTTTTTTGATGTAAGCAGTTGTCGCACACACCACAATTATTAGCGTTCTCATCACCAAAATAAAAAGCGAGAAAGCGGCTGCGGCATTGGTGTTCGCCAGTTGTATAATCCAACATTTTTTGTACGCGCTGCAAGCATTGGTCGCGGCGTTGCAAATATGCTTCGTTGTTGATGTTGAGATATTTTGCAGGTGCACGATTGTGCAGGAAATGAATTTGCGGTGTTTCTTTTTGCGGCTTATATTCAATGATACCGAAAGCCCTTAATTGATGCAGTTGTTCTTTCACTGCATCATCGTGGATTTTCATTACTTGCGCAAGTTGTTTTTCAAAAACAGATACGGCATTATCAAAAATATCAGGATAGGTGCGAAGCAAACATTTGATGATGGGTTCTAAGGCCGGATGGCTTCGCTCAAATTCATCAATCAAAAACTTATCGGTGCAAAAACAAACCTTTGATGGTAAAAAAATGTTTTCATGAAATGCAATATAACCTTCACTTTCCAATGCTTTTAAAACATACATCACCAATGATGAATCCAAATGAAAATTGGTGATGAATGTTTTCATATCAAAATCAAAATACAAATCTTCACCACTGCCAACGGGTATTTGTAAGAAATCGGAGAGATGCTGATACACTTCCTTTATTTGCACGATAGACGGGAAACGCGCGGCTGGTAAGGCTTTCAGCTCATCTATATCTTTGCTGTGATATAACAAAACGGCAAATGCACGCTTGCCATCTCTTCCCCCTCTGCCCGCTTCCTGGTAATAATTTTCGAGGCAATCCGGTGTATCAAAATGTATTACGGTTCTTACATCGGGCTTGTCAATACCCATTCCAAAAGCATTGGTGCAAACCATTACTCTTGTGTTATTATTCATCCATTGTTGTTGCTTTTCATTCCGCTCATTTTGTAGCAAGCCTGCATGGTAACAATCGGCGCTGATGTTTTGATACGATAACAACTGTGCCACTTCTTTTGTGCGTTTGCGCGTTTTGCAATACACAATGCTGCTGCCTTCTACTTTATGCAATATCTCAATCAGCTTATTGATTTTGCTATCACATTTAAAAACGGAATAAGAAAGGTTGGGTCGTTCAAAAGATTGCTGGAAAATATGCCTGCCCTCAAAATGTAATTTGTCAAGCATATCATCCTGTACCAGCGAGGTCGCCGATGCAGTAAGTGCTAACATTGGAACATCATAATCCATATTATTTCTCAACTGCGCAATGCGCAAATAAGACGGACGAAAATCATAGCCCCACTGCGAAATGCAATGCGCTTCATCTACTGCAATAAGGTTAATGGTGAGCGCATGAAGGTATTCGTTAAAAAGTGCCGTTTCCAAACGTTCGGGGGAGAGATATAAAAACTTGCAATCGCTGTAAACTGCGTCCAGTAAGGTTTTGCGCACTTCATATTGTGTCATACCGCTGTGAATGTAAATTGCCGGAATGCCTTTTTTTGTAAGATTCTGCACCTGGTCTTTCATCAACGCAATGAGCGGTGTGATAACAATGCACAAGCCTTCTTTCAGGAGCGCTGGAATTTGGAAACACAATGATTTACCGCCGCCGGTTGGCAACAACGCAAGTGTGTCATTTCCGTCTAAAACCGATTGTATAATGGCTTCTTGTTCGCCGCGAAAAGCAGTGTGTTGCCAGTAGTGTTGCAAAATAGAAAGCGGCGATTGCATATATTAAAAATAAAGGTTTTTACACAACCCGTTTCCATCGCAACCGTACAGAGTTAATGGCTAACACCACATCGCTGAAACCCATCAGCAATGCGCCAATAGCAGGATTTAAAAAGCCAAGCGCAGCTACAGGAATAGCAATTATATTATAAGCAAATGCCCACGCAAGATTGCTTTTGATTGTGCTGTATGTGTGCTTGCCCAAACCTAAGGCTAAGGGTAAATTTTGCAAACCATCATTCATTAAAATTACCTGCGCACTTTGCATTGCAATTTGTGTAGCATCGCTTAGCGAAATGCCAACGGTGGCTTTGGCTAAGGCAGGCGCATCGTTAATGCCATCGCCTATCATAGCGGTGGGTTGTTGTGCGGAAAAAGAAGCAATTACATTCAATTTTTGTTCGGGCGTTTGCCCGGCAATTACGGTATCAATCCCAAGCGTTGCTGCCACTTGCTCACACTTGTTTTTGTTATCGCCGCTTAATAAAATGGTTTTGATGTTTCTATTATGAAGATACGCAATCACCTCCCTGGCTTCCGGCCGTATTTCATCAGCAACGTCAATCCAGCCAAGCCATTCGTTGTTGCGGATGATGTAAACATTGTGCGTATCATCACTCGTAAAATTCTGGGCAACTTTATAAGAACCTGCCCAATACTCAACACCATCTTTATCAGTTGCCTTCATTCCCAAACCCCTGATTTCTTCAATCTTCGTCCAGCGTATGTCACCCTTTGCCTTCCACTCTTTGGCAATGATTTTTCCTATCGGGTGAGTTGAATACTTTTCAAGAGAAAAAGCAATGCGTTTGAAGTCATTAGATGTAAGCTGCGAGCTGCGAGCTACGAGAGAATCTTGATTGATGATTTGTGATTGATGATTTGTGTTGTGTATGTGAGTGGATGAAGCAAGTGCACTTTTGTTTTCGTCAATATTTTGATCGTTGTCAATCACCAAAAAATCAGTAATTGTAAACTTGCCAATGGTAAGCGTTCCCGTTTTGTCAAACACCACTTGCTTAATGTTTTTAAACACTTCCAGGCTTCTCGCATTTCTAAACAAAATGCCGTTTCTGGCCGCTCTGCCCAAGCCAACAGCAATGGCAGCGGGTGTTGCCAAACCCATCGCGCAGGGGCACGAAATCACCAGCACTGCAATGCTGCGCAATAAGCTTTCGCCAACACCAACATGAGCAAAAAGATAATTGCATAAAAACGTAAGCAACGCGATGCTCACCACCGCCGGAACAAAGATGGCACTTATCTTATCTGCCAGTTGCTGCATCGGTGGTTTTTCAGCTTGTGCTTCGCGAACCATTTGTAAAATCTGGTTCAAAACGGTGTTGTTTCCGGCGGCGGTAACATACGCCTTCATCGTTCCGCTTTCAACAATGCTGCCACCAATCAGTTTGTCGTTCATCTTCTTTTCAACAGGTATGCTTTCGCCCGTAATAATGGCTTCACTTACGCTCGCATCACCCCACAACACTTTGCAATCGGCAGGTACTTGTTCGCCGGTTTTTATCAGCAACAAATCGCCTACTTTTAAGCTGCCGCTTTCTACGGGAAAAACATGCTCTTCGTGCTTGTCATCATACGCAATCATGTTTGCCATCTCTTTTTGCGAAACGGCTAATTTTTGCAGTTCGGTTTGCGTGGTTTGTACCGATTTATCTTCGAGCCAATTGCCCAAAAACACAAGCGTGATAATGGTTGCCGTGGTTTCGTAAAACAGGTATTGTTCTGCCTGGTGAGTAAGCGTTCCATACAAACTATAAACGAACGAAGCAATGGCACCAATGGTAATGAGCACGTTCATATTGGGCACACCCTTGCTTACGCTTTTGATGGCGCTTTTGCCAAAATAACTCATACCAACAACAAACACCGGCAGCGTAAGTGCCAGCTGCACATAAGGGTTCATCAGCCAATGAATGTGCAAGCCAACCATGTGCAGCAAAAGAGGCAGGGTAAAAAAGAGGCAAAACCAAAAGCGTTGCAGATGATTGGAAAAGAAGAGTTTGTTTTTGCCCTTTTTTTCATCCTCATTCACTACTTTATAACCTAAGCCATTGATGCCTTTTTGCAAAGTTGCATCAGTAATATCAGCGGTTTTATCAAACGAAACATCACCGCCAATAAAGTTCACCTTCACATTTTTTTGTCCTTGTTTTTCTAAATATTTTTCGATGGAAAGTGCACAGTTGGTGCAACTCATTCCCTGCACTTTCCAATGTATCGGTTCACTCATGATTAAAATTCTATCAACACACAAAGGTAATTTCATTGTGCTCCATTTCATTTCATGGTTATGTCAATCTTTTCATTCGATTTAGAAATAGGGGAATGTTAACGAGTTAATAGGGCTTTTTTACAAATGATGCTTCAAAAGGGTTGCGTTTTTACAAGTTTATTACAACATTACCTGATGAGAGATTAATTAATGGCAGGGGAATAAAAAAGCCTCAAAAACAAATTTTGAGGCTTTCTCTGTGCGAGCACACGGGTTCGAACCGCGGACCCTCTGCTTGTAAGGCAGATGCTCTAAACCAGCTGAGCTATGCTCGCATTTTTTAGATGGGAGTGCAAAGATAACCGTGCTAATTTTTCCTCCAAATTTTTTTTAAAGAATAGGGCATTCTTTACAATTCTTATAAATGCAATACTTTTGATTTATGAACGTAACAAGTATTGGTTTTAAGCCGCAACAGGACGAAGAAACAGATGTACTTACATCTGAAGAAACGCCGTTCAGCTTAATTGTGTGGAACGATGAAGTGAATACTTTTGAATGGGTGATTGAAACGCTCATTGATGTTTGTAACCACAGCGAGGAACAAGCGGGGCAATGCGCCATGCTTATTCATACCAAAGGAAAATATGCGGTAAAGCATGGCAATTACGATACACTGAAACCTATGTGTGATGCCATTACCGACCGTGGCATTGGCGCTACCGTAGAAACGCTGGCAGACAAATAACGTTTGCCCTATGCCGCTGCATGTATTAGATAATAAACTTTGGTTTCCACCTGTAAACGATGCGCTGGAAGATGGTTTGCTTGCCATTGGCGGCGACTTGTCAACCGAACGTTTGTTGCTCGCTTACCGAAATGGAATTTTCCCCTGGTATGATGGCGATGTGCCGCTTTGGTGGTGCCCCGACCCGCGTTTTGTTTTGTTTCCACAAAAATTAAAAATCAGCCAAAGCATGAAGCAGGTGTTCAAACAAAGGAAGTTTGTTTTTGCCCTAAATTCTGCCTTTGAAAATGTGATTCGCTCCTGCATGAATGCAAAGCGCAATTACGCCGATGGTTCGTGGATAAACGAAGATGTAGTTATTGCTTTTACAAAGCTTCACAATATGGGTTTTGCGCACAGTGCTGAAGCCTGGCTTGACGGCGAGTTGGTAGGCGGTTTGTACGGCGTGAAAATGGGCAATTTGTTTTTTGGCGAAAGTATGTTTAGCCATGCAAGCAACGCCAGCAAGTTTGCTTTTATCAATTATGTGCAACAGTTAATGAAGGAAGGCATTGAGCTGATTGATTGCCAGGTTTACACACAGCATTTAGAAAGTTTAGGTGCAGAAATGATAAGTCGCAATGAATTCATCAACATCTTATCTAACCACATTTCTTGAGAGTTCAGTGTTGTTTTCCTCTTTCTTTCTCCTCCAGCCCAGTTCTGTTTTGGTATAAACTACTTTGTTGCTTAGCAAACTTTCATTATTTTCTCTGTCAACGCTCGATACAGCAACATAACATCGCGTCCAGTCCGCAGGTATTTGTTGCTGATAAATATTGAAAGAAAACTGTGATTGTTTTGCCGGATCAACCGCCGAAATAAAAAACGGCGTATTGCCCAATGTAGCGCTATCGTTGGAGAGATAGAGAACAAAGCTTTTAATCACTTCCGGAGAGGAAGTATCTCTTACTTCACCATTAATTTTAATGATGTTTCCCACTTCGGTTTTATCATTTTTTGAAGTGATGATGGTTGGTGTTGCAGGTGCCGTTGTATCAATCCAACTCATGGGTGGGATGAGTGCCGGCGTTTTATAATAGTGTTCGCGCAGACTATCATTAAAGCCATTTGGGTTGCGGTAAAAATCTTTGCTGCTAAAATACACGCTACCTTCAATATTGGGCGTTTCGCGTGTTAATTGCACTTCCTGAGGTAACTCATTTTTATTGCGCCAAACTGTTGATAAACCGGCGCGGTACAACGCATGACCAATAAAGATTTGTTTGCCATAACTATGCTCGCCCCACCAGTTGATAAGCGTTTGATAATCGCACAGCTTATGACCAATTTCCCAATACAATTGCGGCACGGCATAATCTATCCAACCCTTTTTCAGCCAAAGCAAAATATCGGCATATAAATCATCGTAATTGGAAATACCGGCGTGTGTGTTGCTGCCGTTGGCATCTTTGTTTTGATTACGCCAAACACCAAACGGACTTACACCAAATTTTATCATTGGTTTTGTGGCAAGAATAGTTTCATGTATGCGTTTAATGATGCTGTCGCAGTTGCTTCTTCGCCAGTTTTTTTTATTCATGCTTTTTCCGTAGATGGCGTAGCTGCGCTCATCCGGAAAGTCTTTGCCACCGGCAGGATACGGGTAAAAATAATCGTCCATGTGAATGCCATCTACATCATATCTGGAAACAATATCTTTCACAATATTCGATACATAATCAATCACCGCAGGATTACCGGGATCGAAGATTTTTTGTTTGTTGTAAGTGATGAACCAATCGGGATGCTGACGCGTGATATGATTGGGCGAAATAGAAGAAGAATAAATATTAAACACCGCACGATACGGATTGAGCCATGCATGAAACTCCATGCCGCGCTTGTGCGTTTCTTCAATCATAAACTGCAAAGGGTCGTAATAAGGCACCGGCGGCATTCCCTGCGTGCCGGTTAAATACTCGCTCCAAGGTTCGTAGGAAGATTGGTACAACGCATCTGCCACGGGCCGGATTTGCACCATCACCGCGTTCATTCCATTGCGTTGGTGCATGTTGAGGATGCGGATAAATTCATCTTTTTGTTCCGTTACCGATAACCCTTTTTTAGAGGGCCAGTCAATGTTTTCAATAGAGGCAATCCACACCGCACGAAACTCATATTTGGGTTGTGCAAAACACGGCAAAAACAAAAAGCAAAAGGCAAGACACAAGAAAGAAGAAAGAGAACATTTTGTAAACCGTATCATGTAAAACCTTACTTCAAAAAATGATGTAAAACCAAACTCTATCAACACGAACGAAAAGAAAAAAGATTGTTTGCCTTCTTCGTTTTTATGTTTATTTAATACAAAAGAAAGGTGAGTGATTCAATGAAAAGGTATTGGGTAAAAAAAGATATGAGCTTGTGATTTATAAAGGTTGATTGTTTTGTTTGAAGAAGGCTCTCACACCTTGCTGCCCGCATTCTACAAACGCATCTATTGTTTTGCGCGGCAGCTTTCTTACCCTTCCCGAAACATTCATATTGCTGATGGTGATGGTGCGGTGCAGCAAAGCGGCGTTGCTGGCTTCGGGATTGGGCTTATCAACCAGCGTGCGATACATAGCACCAATGTAATTGCGAACCGTTTTTATTGGCAATGGATAATTGCCCCTGTTGTGTTGGCTGTAAGCAATCTGTTCAGGCTTTTCCAGCAACAAACCCAATGTTTCCTTATTTTGTTTTTGCCCAAAAATGGTTGTGCATTCACCATATTTTTCATCATCAAAAATCTGTATCGGGTAGTTACTTAATAAGCCACCATCTGTCATCAGGTGAATGTTGTTGGTATCTTTTTTATTGGCTACGCTTCCATCATCTTTCATATATATGGGCTGAAAATAAAGCGGCACCGACATAGAGATACGCAAGGCATCTTTTATCTTCATGTTCGGATAGGTTTCATACGAAAACACGCGCAGACATTGATACGTAAGGTCGGTGCCGGTAACGTACAAATCTTTGTAATGCTTCGTCTCTTTTTGCTCATGCAATTGTAAAAATGTGATGTTCTCATCGCCGGTTTTGTTTTTGAGCAAAGTATCAATCCATGCAGTAACCGCATTGCCTTTGAAGAAGCCCAGGTTCTTTTTTAACCTGTGAAAACCACCCAACGAAAATCCATCATTGAATGATTTGAGAGGAATGTTGGCAGCAACGGTTTTCATTTCATTCGTTGTATAACCTGTAGCTAACAATGCCGCTTGTATAGCGCCAACCGATGAGCCGCCTACCCGTTGTATGTCTTCTAAAAGGTGCAGACTATCCAGCACTTGAAATGCGCCGATGTAAGCAAAGCCGCGCACACCACCGCCTTCCATTATAAGGTTATGATAGTGATAGGTTGGTTGAGAGAAAACGTTAGTTTCGCAAAGAACAAAAATGAAGCAAAACAAAACGAGTTTTCGCATTGTAAAAAGTAAACTCTTTTAACGACTTTGTAAATACTAATCTTCAATCAATTTTGTAAGAATATGGATTCTTATCGCTTCATCAATTAACCATTCACAATTACCAACAACATCACTCTTCCCACACCGTCAATCCTTCGCTGCAATTGGCGCAGATGTCTATGTTTTTGCGGCTTTGCATCATCTCTTTGCGAAACTGTTTGTAATTATCGTTGTTCCAGATTTCTTTGAAAGATTGCATTTTCAAATTGCCCAAGCGGTGCGCCGCATCTTTATCAAAACAGCAAGGAACAACCAATCCATCCCACGTAATCACGTTTGCGTGCCACAACTTCCAGCAATGATTGCCTAAGCCGCTTTTGCTCTTCATCTTGCCATCTTTTCCTCTTCGGTAACGGCTGTATTTATCTATTGTTGGAATCAATTGGTGCGGGTCGTTTTCATAATCATACACCTGCGCCGTTTTAAAGCGGATCTGGTCAACACCAATTTCTTTGGCTAATCGCTTAATATCTTCTATCTGATGCTCGTTTGGTTTTACCACTAAAAACTGAAAAAACACAAACGGCGTTTTGCTGTTCAGTTCCTTTTTCCATTTTACAATGTTGCGCGCACCCTGCAACACTTTTTCTAAATTGCCACCCACACGATACTGTTTGTAAACGTCCTGCGTTGTTCCATCAATCGAAATAATCAACCTGTCCAAACCGCTTTCCACTGCCTGTTTTGCTTTTTCATCGGTTAAATAATGCGCGTTGGTTGAGGTTGCCGTATAAATGCCCTTATCGTGCGCATACTTTACCATCTCTAAAAAATCAGGATTTAAAAATGGCTCGCCCTGAAAATAAAAAATGAGGTACAGCAGGTCTTTATAAATGTCATCAATCGTTTGCCTGAAAAAGTCTTTTTTCAACATGCCCGTATCGCGGGTAAACGCACGCAAACCACTGGGACATTCAGGGCAGCGCAGGTTGCATGAAGTAGTAGGTTCAAACGAAACCGAAATAGGATAACCCCATTGCACCGGCTTCCTGGTAAACTTTGTGATTTGATAGCTCATCACCACTTTTGCGGCATTCCAAAACCGGCGCGGCGTAAGCTTGCCCATGAGGTTTAGGCTATCGTTCCAATTGAAATACATGAAGGGCAAAGATAGACGGAGATTTGGGGAGATGATACGGATTGGAGGATTGTAAATGTTAAGGTATGGAAGATGGAACACGGATCCCCACAGTACGTACTATGGAGACGGATTGGCAAGATTTGTTTTTACAGATATTTTGAGGATTTATTCTTGTGCGATTTTTGAAGGTTTGTTTTTACCGATATTTTGGGGCTGTCATCTTTTATTTTCCAATCAATCTTCAATTCCGGCTATTCGCTGCAAATCCGGCACAGAAGCCGACGCACAAAACCTTCACCGGGCTTTCCGCTTCTATCCGGCAGCCCATCAGCAATTGAATAAAAATGGGGCAATTCCAAAGTGCATTGTCATGGCGAGGAACGAAGCCATCTGTGCTTTACAGTAGATGATGATTACAAATAGTAAACAACCTCATTATTCAGCACAATCACAAATCAAAACCCGCTTCTCCCAAATCTCAATTACTTCATCACCACAAATTTCTTTGTGTACACTTTTCCATTTGTGTGCACCCGAATAAAATAAGACCCGGGAGACAACTGCTCGCCGCTTTGCACCTGATAGTAGCCGGTACCCACCGCTATGTTTTCTTTTTTCATCACCACTTCTCCGCTGCTGTTCGCTACTGTAAAATCTATCGTTTGGCTTGCGGTGGTGGTAACAAAATACAAACGCAGTTGGCTACTGCTCGCAGGGTTCGGTACTACGCTCACTTCAAACGCGCCAGCAAAGCCGTCAACCACAACAACGTTGGAATACATGTATTTACCATCCTTATCCACTTCTTTAATTCGATAATAAGAACTGCTTTGATACGAATTCATATCTACACTTCTATATTTTAGTTTGCCATAACTGACTCCTGCAGCCGGTAACGCACCAACACTGTCAAACTGGTTGGGATGAGAGGTTTGTCGTTCAATTACAAATACAAAGCTGTTAAATTCGCCCATCGTTTCCCAATTCAATTCTACTTCCTGCCTGTTCAACCGTTGTCCTTTCAGTTGTAGTTTCTGCACCAGCAATGGTGGTGTAACAGCACAGGAACTTTGTGTAATGCCTGTGCACACAATCAAAGGCGAAGCGTTTTGTACAGAATCAATTTGATGCAGCTCTCCTGCTGATAAGTTCCATGGTGCAGCCGCATCCTTAAACAGTAGTTGCTGAAAGAGGAGCCAGTTTTTTGCCCGCATGTCTTCTGCACTTTGCGCAAATAAAGAAGGGAGAAAACCTTGCAGCAAGAGCGCAACAAGACTCATGGCTTTGAAAGATGAGTTCATGGCAATCAGTTCAAAATAGTGATAAATCAGCGCAGCTTATTTGATAGGAGTTGTGGGATCGTTGTCTGAAACATTTTTGACACCATTCCAGCCAAAAGTATAAGAGGTGCCCGGAGAGCCGTCGGGGTTGACAGTGAACGCTGTGATTACTTTTCCGCCATACTCAACCGAATAATTTTCAATGATGCCCGGACAGTTGCCCGAACAGGTAGCGGCTGCTCTCTGTATGCTTTTGAATGCCACCAGTTTTAAGGTAACCCTGTACACCAATTGATCTGCCCCACCCGCGGAATTGTAAAAGTTGAATTGAACAAATTTAAAAGATGTACCGGAAGCCATCAGTTGAAAAAATTTCGGCGAGTTGGCACCCACAGGCTTTGAAAATGTTGTTGGATTGAAAGCTACCTTACCAGCCCCGGCGCCTGTAGATTGGCTGCCTATGTTGAGCGTTTGTTCATCGTTATCTGCATAGGTGGTAAGCGGGATTTCACCTTTGTGTGCTTCACTGGTGCCTTCTTCTACCAATGTTGTGTTATCGTAAAACGTAAACTTTGCGTACACTTTGAGTTGGGCGTGGCAAATAGTAAATAAAAAAAGGCAAAACAACGAGGTAAAAATTGTTTTCATGTTATGAAGTTGATTGGTTCCTAAACAAAGGTAAAGGAGTAGTTATTCGCAACGAAATTTTTTAAAGATAAAGAGCTATAAAGTTTTGGTATGAGATAATAATGCCAGGTGGCTATTTTTGTTTTTGTTGATTTTTTAAGATGGAAATGTCTTATGGTTTGAAATAATTTTTGTCCGATCTGTTGTTCGAAAAGTTGTGCAGTGAGCTTTTTGCGTTGTAAATCCATTGAACAAACCTTACAGATTTAAGAACTTATCTGGTTTGTTCAAACGTAAATACATCTCCTGCCTAATTCACCAATATTTTTTCTAAATAAGATGTTTTGTCTTTGCTGTTTGTTAAACGTAAATAATAAATGCCTGCAGTTAAGTTGGATGACAATTGAAAGCTCACATTCGCATTCTCGCTGTTTGTGTGCATTTCTTCCATTTTCAGTAAAGATGAACTATTGCTCAACAACTGGAGTTCATAGTCTCCTTTTTTCTTAATATTTATCTGCACAGTACTGCCACTATGAGCAGGATTTGGATATACAACAAAAGTATTCAGGCGCAATATCTTTCTAACAAGTGAGTCTGTTTTTTCTACATGAGTAATGCGACGACAAACACTGATACCACCCATCATGCTTACGTAATTTCTCGTGATATTCGAAGTTACTATTACATCTCCCAACATGGCTTGCGAAGCAATAAGCATAAGGTGAATTTCAGTACCTGCTTCATTTACATCCACCTTTTTTTCTAAAGTGGAATATCCGACAGAAGAAGCCACCAGTTCAATCGAATCTTCATTGTTATGCAACTGCAACACAAACCGGCCGGAGCTATCTGTTACAGTACCATACGAAGTTCCCTTTTTTACTATTGAAGCATTCGCTACCATGTTCCCTTTTTCATCGGTAAGTGTTCCATGCAGTGTTACCCAATCGGGTTTTATCATGAAAGGTGTACCCAAAACAACATCAGTTATTATTACCGGCTTGTGTTCTATACGCATTGCAGGTTTAACCATCGTTCGCTTGCCAGTTTGGCCAAAGCCTTTTTGAAATAAAAGAGAAAATGGCAACAGGATTGCGAAGTAAAGACTACGTTTTTTATGTACAATTGGTTCTATTAACGGTCGTGCTAATTGTTCAGCGTCGAACCGTCCACAGAGTTTGCCTTTGTGTTTCGCCAAAAATTGGAGAATCTGCGTATCGCTCATCAAAGTAAAGTCAACAACTGATTGGCGGCACGAAGTACAGAACTTACCTGTTTGTGTATCATTCATGCTGCTCCAGTTTTGATGACAAGGTGAGGCAATGTGTAAGCTGGTTGGTTGTGGCATAAGAGTGAATTTTTAAAGAAGATGCAAACCGGAAAAGGATTACACAAAAAAGTATTGAAATTATTTTGTGTTTTTTTCAGGAATCGTTTGATAAGTTTAGCGAAAACTGTCAATGTTAAAACATTGTCACTGTGATAAACGAAGTAGTTGTGTGCAATAAAAAACCTGTCAGGTTTTGAACCTGACAGGTTTTACAAACTTAATGCAACGGCTGTTACTTTCGGTCTTCCCCACTTTCCAACTCCTCGTCTGCTCTCACTTACTCGTACTACCAATAAACGCAGCAATGTCTTTTTTAAACTCAGGCATTACCGATGGCTTGATGTACATCATGTGCCCCGCTTCGTAATATTTCATAGAAATGTTTTGCTGGATTTTCTTTTCTAAACCCATGTGATGAAATGTATATTCTGTTGCAAAAAACGGCGTTGCCAAATCGAAATAACCATTCAAAACCAAAATTTTTAAATTAGGATTTCTACTCATGGCACGGGCTAAATCAACGGCTGTATTGGGCGTGGTTGCATCGCCGGTGCCTCTGCCGCCACGACTCCAGTTCCAGCGAAAGCCTTCCGCACTGTAAGCCGAAGTGTGATAGTTGAGGTTTTTATTCACTTTTAATTCATCGTAATAATAACTTAAAAATGCAGCCGTAAAAGGCGGACTAATCTGGTCGCTTTGCGGATCGGTAAACGCAAATTCGCCCAGCAAATCTTCATTGATGCCTTTATAACGGGCATCCAGCCTGCCTGCTACCTGGTTACTATCGCGCAACAATTCTTCAGTAAACTGAGGCTCGTTTATACGTAAGTTGCCTTTTAAAATATACTCTTTGCTCAAGCCGGTATAGCTACTCAACTTAGCTGCTACGGTCTGTTTTTCAGCATCGGTTAAGGAAGAACCTTTGGCAAGTGCCGCAGCATAATCGTTCATTGCATAGGTTCTTACTTCATTTACAAACGATTCAAGATTGGCAGGTTTATTAGCAATTCTGTTGTGATACCATGCCACCGCCGCATAGGAAGGCAGGTGCAGCATGTACGAAATATCATCGCCATCCTGAAACGTAAGTGTTCGCAAATCCAGCACCACCGATACCAGCACCACGCCATTCACTGCCATGCCCATGTTTTCCAGTAAATAATCGGCAATGCCCGCCGAACGAAATGTGCCGTAGCTCTCTCCCAGCAGGTATTTGGGTGAGTTCCAGCGGCTGTTATCAGTAACATATTGTTTGATGAACTGGCTCATGGATTTGATGTCTTCATCAACGCCCCAGTAATCTTTGTTGGTGCTTTTGTTGATGGCATGGCTTAAGCCTGTGCCCACCGGATCAATCATTACCAGGTCGGTAACATCAATGATAGAATTGGCGTTGTCTTCAACTGTATAGGGTGGTGGCGAGTTCGGTTCGGGATCGTTTACCACTACTTTGCGCGGTCCCAAAGCACCCATGTGCAGCCACATGCTTGACGAGCCGGGACCACCGTTGTAAGCGAATGTTACCGGGCGTTTGGTAGCATCAGGAGAACCATCGCGCGTGTAAGCTGTGTAACCAAAAATGGCAACGGCAGAGTCCCGCTCATTCTTCAAAACCATAGTACCTGTAGTAGCTGTATAACTTACTATGCTGCCACCCATTTTTGCCGAATGATGTGTTACAGATTTATAAGGTTTTTGCGTGAGCGAATCGGGCATTTCAAAGAGGGGAAGCTGCGCAAAACTTTGGATGGTATAAACAAAAGAAAAGAAAACGAAAACAATTTTTCTCATGCTGGTTGGTTTGAAGCAGCCAAGTTAGTGCTTTTGAAAAAATGGGAAGGTGATTTTTGATGAGGATGAATTTTTAATCAGCGCCAAAGAAATATGTGCAAAAAAAAACAAGTTAGATTTCATTATGTGGAACCTCTGTTGTTTGCTTATAAGTATTTTCCAATTTTTAAAGACAATCTGAGTCCATTAAACCATTTTGAAATATTCATTTTTGGATCTTCATTAAAAACAATACCGCCTTTTAAATTTTAATAAACCGGAATAATGAAAGAAGGTCTCAAGTAAAATTTTGGTAACTATACCGATTTACATGCAGCAGAATAAATTAAGAATTTTCTTGTTCAATTCTTTGGAAAATTGCTTTATTGAGAAGTTGTTTTACTATAGGTTCCATATTAATGTTTCTTATAGTTTTATCGAACAGCTCTTTACCGATTTCAGTATATAGTTTTCCAATAAATTCATCTGCAAAACTACTGGATATTACAGGTATCCCCTCCCAATCCACATATATAGGATAATTGGGTTTCGCATCTATTAAGTTTAATGTAATTGTATTAACCTGTTTCCCTGCTTTTCTTGTACCTACACCTGTTGTTTCTTTACTTAGTTTAATGAGTAAACTATCTTCATTTTTCATTTCATAATGCGAATCAATTATATTTTCTGGAGCATAGCTGATACCATTAAAGAAAAGAGCTTTACCAATCGAAAACTTTTTGTTCATTCTTATCTGTCCGCTTACGCTCGTTCCTTTAAAAAGCTGTGTGCTATTCCCTTCTAATTTATTTCCCTGTCCACTTGCATAAAAAAAGCGCCCTGCGCCGGTAGTTATATCTAAAGACCCCCCAGACAGATTAGTAACTCTTAATGAACCTGCCAATCCATTTCCTTGTCCTGCCTGCTTATTTCTTGTTACTCCTTCTTTTATTGCTTCACCAATCGCTTCAACGTGATTCTTAAGTGTTGGAATACCTTCTTTTAAAGATGCTAAAATTCCACGGCCAGAATCAGCTACTGTGAATGATATAACACCTTCCTTTGAATATGTAACAGCCTCCACAAAGCCGCCGATTTTGGATTCCGAATGATTGATAACATTATCACATACTTCATACATTGACCATTCCAAAGCGGTCAACGTGTCTTTTGGAATAGAAATACTTCGTATAACAATATCCATAAAATCATTTGTTATTGCTGGAACGTCTTTGTAATCATCGAATCGTCGTGTCAATAGTTGACGGTCATAACTTGTTTGAATTTTAAAAGAATCAGGCATAAGGAATTATGCCCAGTTTGTAAGTCTAAACAAAGTAAAGACCTCTGGTGATTCGGGCATACTAACGTTAATAATATAACCTTCGGTTCTTAAACTAAAAACGGTTGATATTATTGGTAACATTCCATTAGAATATGCTTTTTGAACGTTTGTGAAATTCAGGTTTAAGGGATTGTATTGTTGTCTTCTAAGCCATTCATTTATTGCCGATGCAAAAAGCACAATAATTGAGCTATTGATTTTAGCCGGTAAAATGATTGAATTATCGAAAAATCTGTATCTAACTCTATAGTTTGTAAGCATACACCACCTCTTATTGCATTGTAAATCAATAAATTATATTTTTTTAATCAAATTTTATAGGTAGTCATTTTAAACTCAACATACTTGTGTATATCTTTGTGCTCACAATAAAGAGGATAAATGTAAGTTTATCCCGCCTGATTGGTTGAATTTAGCGGCTCAACTTAACGACTATCATAGACAAAAAAACATCGTGAATGCCTGCACATATAGTGAGTGCAGGCATTTTTATTATCTTAATTCAAAATATCGGCAAAAACAAATCACAACTGCAAGCCTACTTTCTTACCTGTTCTTGCCGCTTCATAAATGGCGTCAATAATTTTTAAATCTCTCACTGCTTCATCACCATCAACCGGCACAACGGGTTGTTTGTTATCAAAAATAATGGCTGCCATTTCATCCATTTGCACCGTTTGATGTACAGTAATGGGTTCGTTAATTTCTCCCTTATCCGTTTTCCCTTGTATCGGTCCATAACCTGTAGCCGGATAGAGTTCGGCAAAGCCATCCAATCCATCTAAAAAGAAACGGTCTAAATTGTTCATGTTGTAAGTAGAAAGGCACGAAGCCACCACACCATCCGCAAAACCAAACTGAAACTGGATCGTTTCATCAACGCCTTCCCTAAACTTTTGCGGGTCGGTTTTGGTTTCCTGCGCCGTTACCCAAACGGGTTCTTCACCCACCATGTAGCGTGTGCCGTTGATGGCATAAATACCAATGTCCATTAATGAACCGCCGCCTGATAATTGTTTGTTCAACCGCCATTGCGTTGGGTCGCCAATTACAAAACCACACAAGCCCTGAAAGAAAGTAATTTTGCCAAACGAACCGGCTTTGCGAAGCCGTATGATTTCCAGCGTATGCGGCTCAAAGTGCATCCGGTAACCGACCAACAATTTCACACCGGCTTTCTTGCAGGCATCCACCATTTCCTGTCCTTCTTTTGCGTTTACCGCCATTGGCTTTTCACAGATAGCATGTTTACCAGCTTTGGCAATGCGCAATACCGCATCATGATGCAAAGCGTTTGGCGTTATCACATACACGGCATCAATGTCGAGGTTGTTTTTAATGTCATCATAGTTTTGGTAATTGTAGCAATTCTTTGCGGGAATGTTGTATTTCGCCTGCCACTCTGTTATCTTACCTGGTGTGCCGCTGATAACGCCCACTAGCTTTGCTCTCTGGCACCCCTTCATTGCTTCGGCAACGCGCGTGGCATAGCCACCTAAGCCCAAGATGGCAACCCGAAGCGTTTGCCCATTGTCTTTTGTTTTTGCCTCTTTTTCGTTGGCTAAACATTGTTTGGGAAGATAAGGCAAGAGCACAGAGGCAGCAGTTATTTGCTGCAGAAACTTTCGGCGTGAATTCATAGGAAGATGGTTTGTTTTTGTTGAATAAAATGTTGTGGCAAGATAAGAAAAGCGATAGCTGAAAAAGTGATTTGCAACAAAAAGAAATGATTGCTTATAATTTTTTGTCTGCCAAAAAAGTAAAACAATAAACCAATCGTCTTCCTTACAAATTACTTTCTAACAACGATAGGCTTGCCATTGATTTTGTATCAATTTTAAAATGGTAACAACATGAAAAAAACAATTACAATTTACTCGGTAGTTATTGCCCTCTTCTTTTCGTCGTGTGCAAGTGTTTGTTATAAAGAAGCATCGTCTGTGCAACAAAAAGAAGTTGCCGTTCGCAGTGTGAACAATATTTTTAATTGATGAAGAATTAGGGCAAAAACAAAAGCGATTATCGAGCTTGATAATCGCTTTTGTTTTTGCACACTTTTTATTGTGCCGTTACAATCGTTATATTTCTAAACTCAATCGGTCCATGATCGCCCTGAAACTGCAGAGGTCCGGGCTTGCCTTCATCACTATCCAATGCACCACCGGTAATGCCTGGTATTTCGCGGTTACAAATAATAGTAACACCATTCAAAGCAACGGTAACCATTCTTCCAACTAAAGTAATATCAAACGATTGCCATTCATTTGCAGCTTTGGCAACTTTTTCGCTTGGCGCAATAAAACCATAAATGGCTCCAATGTGGTCAAGTTCAGAATACATGGTATCTCTGTCTTCAATCTGCACTTCGTATCTGCCACGCAGGTACACACCACTATTGCTTTCTTCAGGATAGCGAAATTCAATGTGCAGTTTAAAATCTGTATAGCTATTATCGCTCACTAAATTGGAGCCTGAATGCGGACTTTTTAAAACGCCGTTTTCTACTATCCATTGGTTGTTGCCTGTAGCGTGCCAGCCTGTTACATCTTTACCGTTAAATATCTTTACCGACTTGCCCCAAACCGGTGCTTTGGTACGTTGCAAAGAAGGGGCGCGAACGGCTGTGAAATTGCTTTGCGTGCCATTGGGAAACAGGATTGTGCCGCTCACTTTATCGCCTTGCACAATGCCTTGTACCACCATGTTGTTGGTGCCTCCATCCCATTGCGGAGGTATGGCAAAAGAAAACGAATCGTTGTTTTCATACACTTTTGAAATAGGCCTTGCGCTGCCACCTGAGCCGACAAATTCACCTACCAATGTGCTGTTTCCTGATAACCAGATGCCCATCCACGAAGGTTGAGGTTTGCCCTTACCATCTACTGTAATATCCCATCTGCCAACGATGGGATGAAGAGCCTTCACATCGCGTGCATTGCTTTTTATCAAAACAAAAAAAAGAGTACAAAACAAAAAGAAGTGTTTGCGGAAAGCCATCGTTCGCATTGTTTTCATGTGTTGGTAATGATTTGTGCGTGAAAGATAGAAATATTTGTTTGATAAGAGAAGATTGAGAACGATGAAGAAATATTGGCAAAACCAAAAACATATAATCTCAATCCAATTTCTTTTCATCACCCAAAAAATGATGTATCCTTGCTTTCTTACATCAGCCAAACAAACATGCTTGTAAAAACATTCGGAAGCGCCGTATATGGCGTGGAAGCCATCACAATTACCATTGAAGTAAATGTAAGTGCAGGACAACATTATTTTATTGTTGGCTTGCCCGATAATGCTGTAAAAGAAAGCCTGCAACGGATTGAAAGTGCGATAAAAACAAACAACTACTATATGCCGCGCACCAAGTTGGTGGTGAACCTGGCACCGGCGGATATAAAGAAGACGGGCTCTGCCTTTGACTTGCCCATTGCCATTGGTGTGTTGGGTGCCACCGAGCAAATAGAAGAGCCCGAACGGTTGAGCGAATACATTATGATGGGTGAGTTGAGTTTGGATGGAAAAATTCAACCGATAAAAGGTGCGTTGCCCATTGCCATACAGGCCCGCAAAGAAGGTTTTAAAGGATTGATTGTACCCACCGCAAATGCGCGTGAAGCGGGCTTGGTGAACAATTTAAAAGTGTATGGTGTAGAGCATTTGAATGATGTGGTGGAGTTCTTTAAAAATGAATCGTCGCTAACGCCGGTGGAAGTGAATACACGGGAAGAATTTTTTGATTCGCAGTATGTTTTCGATGTAGATTTTAACGATGTAAAAGGTCAGGAAAATATAAAACGCGCTTTGGAAATTGCAGCTGCCGGTGGTCATAATGCAATCCTCATTGGTCCGCCCGGCGCGGGCAAAACCATGCTGGCAAAACGGTTGCCCACCATACTGCCGCCCCTCAGTTTGTACGAGGCTTTGGAAACCACCAAAATACACAGCGTGGCTGGTAAAATGCCGGCAAACAGTTCGTTAATTAATAAACGTCCGTTTCGTTCGCCGCACCATACTATTAGCGATGTGGCCCTGGTTGGCGGTGGCAACGTGCCGCAGCCCGGCGAGATTTCATTATCGCACAACGGTGTTTTGTTTTTGGATGAATTACCCGAATTTAAACGCACCGTTTTGGAAGTGATGCGGCAGCCAATGGAGGAACGAAGAGTTACCATTTCCCGCGCAAAAGTGGCGTTGGATTTTCCTGCCAATTTTATGCTGATTGCTTCTATGAATCCCTGTCCATGCGGGTTTTACAATCATCCCGAAAAAGAATGCACCTGCCCGCCCGGCGCTGTTCAGAAATACTTGAACAAAGTATCAGGGCCATTGCTTGATAGAATTGATTTGCATGTAGAGGTAACGCCGGTGCCATTCAGTGAGCTGAGCAACACCAACAACAAAGGCGAATCCTCATCGCACATCCGTGATAGAGTTATCAAAGCAAGAGACATTCAAACCGAGCGTTACAAAGGTATTGCGGGCATGTATGCCAACGCACAAATGAGCAGCAAGCAACTGCGTGAACTTTGTGCCATTGGGCAGGCAGGCGAAACGTTGTTGAAACGAGCGATGGAGCGTTTGAATTTAAGTGCGCGTGCATATGACAGAATTTTAAAAGTAAGCCGTACCATTGCTGATTTGGCGGGCAGCATTGATATTAAAATTGAACACCTGGCAGAGGCGATTCAATACAGAAGTTTGGATAGACAAGGCTGGGCGGGATGAGATGGGAGATTGGTAATGGTTAATTGAAAGTTGATTATTTATTACCTATACTTTCTTTTCGGGTTTTGCTTGTGATGATGAACAGAGAAGATAAGAACTTGCTGATGTTTTTCATCAATCAAATAAATAAGCAGGTAAGGATATTTCTTTACTGATACTTCATAAAATCTTTTATGCTCGTTTCGATACCGGTATGGATCATGTTTCAATTTACGGGTACGTTCTTCTACCGATGCAATAAAATTTTCTTCGGCAGATACGCTTCTTTCTCTGTACCAGGCAGCCGCTTTTTTATATTGCATCAAAGCTTTGTCTGAAAAGCGAACCGTATAGTTATTTGCTGCTTTCGACATAACTATCGCTTCTGATTTTTTCTTTTACTTCTTCTTCACTGTAAGTTACCAATTCACCTTTCAGGTAAGCTTCGTATTGGCTGTCTAATTCCTGCTTCAATTCATCACTATATTCTTCCGATTCGGGCTCTTGTTCTTCAGCAAATGTTTTTACAACACCCAGCACAGCTTTCTTTTGCTTATCATTTAATTGACTTAAGTAGCTGTTTATTTTTTTATCGAGAGATATGGGCATAGTTGTATGTTTTGATTACGAATATAGCAAAAAGAATGTACGATTTATTTTAACCTTGTTACTTTCAAAAACAAATCTTCAAACAAAAAGCACTTTTGTTTTTGCCCCTTTTCCTTGTCTCTTGTATTCTTGAATCTTGCCTCTTGAACCTTGTTCCTTTACCTGTAATACGGCTGAATCATAAAGTAAACAATTGGACCTGTAACAGCAACATACAGCCAAAGTGGCCAAATGATTTTAGAGATTTTTTTATGCTGTGCAAACTCACTTGTTAAGCCTTTGTAAGCCGTGTATAAAATGAACGGAAGTGTGCAGGTAGCCAAAAAAATGTGCGTGGCAAGAATCAAAAAATAAACATAGCGGATGCTGCCTGCTGCAGCCTTTTCTGCATTGGAAACAATGCCATCGTGGTTGGCATCGCCAAAACGGGCTTCACCGGCTAAGAGATGATGCGCAATGTAAGACACCAAAAATAAAACCGACAAAACCAAAGCAGCTATCATCAACTGTTTGTGAAGCCTCCATTTTTGCTGTTTCACGGCTAATAACGCAGCAATTAACAACACGGCAATAATGGTATTGAGCACCGCATTAACAGCCGCAAAAATGTGCACATCAAACGGAACAATAATGTTGAAGTGTACGTTGCCCAGCAGCACCACCGCAGAAAATACCACAAAAGAAAAGGCACCAATAAGCCATTTGGCTTTTGAATCATTTTTGCGAAGCGCCGGCTGTAACATAGTTAGTAGGAGTCTTTTTCTTATAAAATAAAATTCGCACAGCAACCACAACAACAATGGCAGTAATAAAAAAGAAAATTGCCATCGTTACAGGGTCGAATGGAAGCGGTTGGGGGTTGGTGGCTTTTTCCAGCATCATCAGGCCAATGTCGTGCGCCAGCAAGCCAAGAGAAGCCGAATCCAAGCCATCATAATAACCGCGCACTTTGAAAGTTTTATCAATCAAAACAAAACGGTTGGTATGCACAAAGTTGCTGTCAATGGGCGCTTCGGCATATTTATCAACGTGTAGTTGCTCGAAAATAAAATTGTAAATCGAGTCTCTGTTGCCGGTTAAAAACCACCAGTTATCATGGTTCACGCCAAAGCGGTCGGCGTACTCTTTTAAGCGTTGTGCACTGTCGCGCTCAGGGTCAATGCTAAACGAAACAAACTGCACCACCGACGTATCAATTTTATGATATTCATCGCCGCCTTTCATAAAGCTCCGTTGCAGTTTTACCATGCTGGCAGTAAGGCGCGGACAAATGCCGGCGCAATGCGTAAAAAAGAAATCGGCAACAATGGGTTTGTTTTTGATGTCGTACAAATTCACAGTATCGCCCAACTGGTTTTGCAGCCTTATGTTTGCCACCGTATGCCATGCCGTATCGGTGGTTTGCCTGCCATCCACAACACGGGTTACAACACTGTCGGGCAGATAATGTTTGGGCATGTTAATAGCATTATCGCTGGCATATTTTACTAATAAATAGCTAACGAGCGGAACCAAAATAGCGAGGCATAATGCAAGGAGAGCTTTTTTATTCATCGTACTGCATTGCTGCTTTCTGTGTAGCCGCACGGCGGCGCAAAATTACTTCCAAACAGGCGATTGTTGTCAGCTTCTGTTGGTTTAACATTCTGTTGAAACGAACAAATGATTTATGTTTGATGATATTGTGGCAAAACAAAAAATGATAGAAATACGACCGATTGAACAACGCGATAATAAAGCCATTGCTTTTATCATTCGTGCTGTGTTGAGTGAGTTTGGTGCTGCTAAGAAAGGCACTGTTTTTTATGATCCAACAACCGACGATTTGTTTCATTTATTCGGTAAAAACGGCTCCGCTTATTTTATTGCTGAAGAAGATGGTAAAGTGGTGGGTGGCTGCGGTGTTTACCCAACCGAAGGTTTACCCCTTGGTTGTTGCGAATTGGTAAAATTGTATTTGCTGCCCGAAGCCCGCAAAGCCGGTGTGGGCAAGCGTTTGATAGAATGGAGCATTGCTGTTGCCAAACAATTTGGCTTCACAAAAATGTATCTGGAATCGTTGCCAGAATTGAGCAAAGCTGTAAGCTTGTACGAACGAATGGGCTTTACCTATTTGCCTTCTGCATTGGGCGATAGCAAGCATTTTGGTTGTAGTGTGTGGATGATAAAAGAACTGGTATAATCATCAGTTATAGTATCGTTCGCATCCTGATGCTTTGGAATAATTCAGTGATGATAAAATAACTTTTAAAAGAAAATAATGAGCCTTCAGCCTGCCTGCTTTATTTTTATGATACAAGTTAAGATAGCTCCTATCTTTAGTTTTTAAAATCATTTTGATGAAACGATTTGCTGCCTTTTTCTTTTTGCCTCTGCTTTGTTTTTTATTTTCTTCCAGCCTGTTTGCGCAAAAAAATGAGTGGGAAAATTTATTCAATGGTAATAACCTTGATGGATGGAATTCTTATATCGGTCCGCCATTGGATAGTACCGGTAAAATGCTGAGTCATGTTGCTGTTGGATTGAACAATGATCCGGATAGTGTATTCACAATCAGCCAACAGGAAGGAGAAAATGTAATTCGCATATCGGGTGAAAACTGGGGTTGTATTTATACCAAAAAAGAGTATGAAAACTTTCATTTCCAGACGCAGTTTAAATGGGGAAAATTGAGTTGGGGGCAGAAGAAACACAAAAAGAAAGACAGCGGCTTGCTTTATTTTTCAGTGGGTGATAACGGCGCCGACTATGGTGCCTGGATGCGCTCACAGGAGTTTCAGATTGAAGAAGGAAACTGTGGCGATTACTGGGGCGTGGCAGGTGGCATGGAAGATGTTCCGGTAACTAAAAAATCTGACAGCGAATATGTTTACAATCCGGCAGGGCAACTCACTACATTCAGCGCCAACAGCAAGTCGGGCCGGCATTGCATAAAAAGAGGCGATGCAGAGAACGCATCCGGCGAATGGAATACGCTTGATTTGTATTGCCATGGAGATACCAGCGTACATGTAATCAATGGCAAAGTAATGATGGTGCTTTATCATTCAAGCCAGTTAGATAATGGACAGGTAAAGCCATTAACAAAAGGTAAAATACAAATACAATCAGAAGGTGCAGAAGTGTTTTATAAACACATCAAAATAGAAACTCTTGCTGCAATTCCAAAAGATTTACTGAAATAACTTTTCAGCGTTATACAATGAATTATACAATGGATCATTCTTTCACAAACACCATAATCAATCATTTTTCTCTTCAATTATAAAATCTCAAACCATTGCACATGAAAACCATTCGGTTTTGTTTCGTTCTGTTTTTACTGAACATTTGTTTTTGCACTTATTTATCTGCACAAGGAAAACAATTTAAAGTGTTGTTGATAACCACCACGCGTGGCTGGCATCACGAGTCCATTCATGCAGGTGTGCTTGCCTTGCAGGACTTGGGCAGACGCCAGTTTTTTGATGTTGATTTATTGCAGGATCCCAACGGCATTACCGATAAAAATTTAGACCAATATCAGGCTCTTGTTTTCTTAAACACAACAGGTGATATTTTCGATTCAGCACAGCAAAAAGTAATCGAACGCTTTATTGAAAAGGGCAGAGGCTATGTTGGCATTCACAGCGCATCCGACACTGAATACGATTGGGATTGGTACACCAAAATGGTAGGCAGAATGTTTTATATTCATCCTACCATTCAAACGGCAAAACTCAATGTTCTCGATGCTAACTTCCCAGGCTTGCAGGGCTTTGCCAATAACAAATTGTGGACGGATGAATGGTATCAATTCAGCCCCGAAACCACACCTGGCCTGAATTACATTTTAGCCGTTGATGAAACGTCTTACAA
The DNA here is from genome assembly GCA_965277535.1 of Ilyomonas sp. Classification (GTDB taxonomy): domain Bacteria; phylum Bacteroidota; class Bacteroidia; order Chitinophagales; family Chitinophagaceae; genus Ilyomonas. The sequence goes on from OZ255825.1 coordinate 2,485,202, forward strand.
TCCCAAAACCGATTGGGGAGCCAAAAAGGGCGAAGGCATGGGCAAGTTTCATCCCATTGCCTGGTATCACAATTATGATGGCGGGCGGGCGTTTTATACTGCGCTCGGGCACATGCCATCTGACTTTAGCAACGATGCTTTTTTGAATCATGTATATGCAGGTATTTTTTGGGCGGCAACGGGGAAGAAGTAAAAGGGATTTAAGATTTTCGATGTAACCAAATCAACATGCCTTTTACTTTTTCTCATCCGGCAGCCATTATACCATTCACTTATTTGCCGAAACGGTGGGTTTCTGTAACCGGACTTATTATTGGTAGTTTATGTCCAGACTTTGAATACTTTTTAAGAATGAAAGTCGAAAGTGTTTACAGTCATACATGGATAGGTTTGTTTTGGTTTGATTTACCTTTGACAATGATTCTTGCATTTATATTTCATTTGATAGTACGCGATACCTTAATTGATAATTTGCCGGCTTTCTTGCAAAAGCGATTTATCATTTTTAAAGATTTTAATTGGGTTAAACATTACAAACAAAGCTTTTCAATCATAATAGTTTCAAGCATTATAGGCGTTGCGACTCACATTCTTTGGGATGGTTTCACGCATGAAAAAGGACAGTTTGTAGAATCATTTGATGTGCTTAGAAAAATAATTGCTTTTGGTAAAATCAATGTCCCACTTTATAAACTACTACAACATGCAAGTACAGTCACTGGAGGAGTGATTCTTATTTATGTTGTGTTCCGGCTTCCAGCATATAAAATCTTACCAAAACAAAAATCAATTTTACCGTTTTGGCTTTCAGTTGGTTTTATTACTTTGATTGTTTCTGTAATAAGATTAATGATCAGCTTCGATTATAAATCATACGGAAACATGGTAGTAACAGCAATAACAAGTATAATGATTGGATTGATTTTGACAACTGCATTTTTCTCTCGAAACGCATAATATCAAATCTTAACATTCGTATCTATTCAACAAACTCCAATTCCTGCTTATAAATAAAATGGCGAAACCAATAGCTGCTTTTGTTTTACCCTATTTTCCTATGGTTTTAAGTTTGTGTAATTAGCAAAAGTCCAAGATGGACATCTACAACCTATCAACGGACAAAAAATAATATACCGGCAAAAACAAACCATCTCGTTTCAAACAATCAAAGGATAAGATAAAAATAATTCTTTGGTTGCTTTATCTTTTTTCCAAAACAAAAAGCGTTGTTTTTAGAGAACAAAAACTTACAACATTGTACATTGCAGCATCCTAAAATATGATGTCATGCAACATGAGAATATCGCCGGTTTTATAAATGATGTATTTATTGAAGTTGAAAAGCTCATTCCTCTTTACATGAAGAACTCCGAAGATGAACGCATCGCAAACGGCAACTGCGCTGCGTGCATCATTGATGCCGATGGAAGAATATTTGGTAAGCTGTATGGCACCAACAAAGTCAGAGCACGCGAATCGTTCCGTGTAGCATGGACAAAAGCCAGCCAAGTGTGGATTACAGGTACAAAAACAATGGAGTTTGAAAAGAAATTTTTTAACGGTGAGATAGAAAGCTACGGCATTGAGTCGCCCGATTTTATTGGATGGGAAGGTGGTCAGCCCTTAACACTGAAAGACGGAACCAGGCTATCGGTTGGCTTTAGCGGCATTCGTGGAATTTACGATTTGGAAATTATGGTAAAAGCAATACAGATTGTAGAAGGTAATTGACTTTTTACATAGGCTGAAACGCTTTCTATGAATTTAAAAAATAATTACTGCTGCGCTTCTTTCGCCACAACAAATGGCTTTGTTAAATAGCCTTCCGTAGCACGTTGCTTGCCAATGGCATCATACACCGAAGCATCATCTGGCACCCAGGTTGCCAGTCCATCTACATAACGGTTGAACATGCAAAAGGTAGCCGCTATCAGCACTGCGTCATGAATTTCTTTATCCGTTGCCCCGTTTTCTTTTGCACTATTTATATCATCTTCAGTAACACTTTTGCCGTCTTTTTGCACTTTAGCAGCAATGTGCAGCAAGGCTTTTAATTTATCGCTTATTTCAGCCTTATCAACATCCTGATGCAGAATGTGCTGCACCACTACGTCATTACCACCCAATTGATATTTGGCAATAGCGCCATGAGTGGTTGCGCAGTATTTACAATGGTTAAGACTGGATGTGTAAGCCGCAATCAATTCCCGTTCGCCGGGCGTAAGTGTTGAAGTAGAAGGATCGTGCAACAGCGTTTGCACCAAATCATTCAAAGGCTTTGCAGTAGTTGGATTGAACATAAACAAACTTCGGACACCGGGATAACCTTCAGGCAAAGCAATATGTGGCATAAACAAAAATTGAAAGTTCTAAAAATGATTTCAAATGTAAGGTTTGCAAACTGCATTATTGCTTACAGAATAAACGAGTTTGAACAGTATTTGCACAAGCACTAAGCAGAGCAATTGTAAAAGTTTGCTTTCATCTTGCCATATTTTCCTTTATTTATGCTAATTATATTACACGGTTTTATATTGTTTACTATGTCTTTCTTGTTCAATTTTTGAATTCAAAAAGAAGGAATAATAAAATTTTTCAATTGCTTAAATGTTAATAGTGCTTACATCAACATTAAAAAATCAGACTTATAATTTTATAATTGCATCACTAATTTGGAAGGCATGTTCAAAAGATTAAAACTTTTAAAAGATAAAACTGTTAGCCAGCTTACCCGGATAACATATTTCTGGAGAAAGCCTTTTGTTGCCTCTATACCTAAGGACGTTTCAATCTTAGAAATCGGACCTTTTTATAACCCTGTTTGTGTTGGAGACAGCGTGAAATATTTCGATATATTAAACAGAGAAAATCTTATTAAAAGAGCTAAACAAATTGATGAAAATATAAACAGTGAAAGGATTCCTTACATTGAATATGTATCGCCAACAGGAGACTTATCTATCATTAATGAAACGTTTGATGCTATAGTGAGTTGTCATGCAATTGAACATCAGTTAGATTTGATTGATCATTTGCAAAAAACAAGCAAGCTTCTTAAGGCAGGCGGCAAATACTATGTAATTGCTCCTGATAAAAGATACTGCTTTGATCATTTTATGAATGCATCAACCATTGCGAATGTCATCAATGCTCATATTGTAAAGCCAACAAAAACCTCAGTAAAAAGTGTGATTGAACACAGAGCTTTATCTACGCATAACAATGCTTTTAAACATTGGATAGGAATTCATAAACTTAAAAATAATATTTCTTCTAAAATAAAAAACGCTTTAACTGAATACATGGAAAGCGATTATGTAGATGTTCACTCCTGGTATTTTACACCAAAATCTTTTTCAAATAACATTAAGCTTTTACATCAATTGGGCTATATAGATTTTACTATTACTAAACTACATTCTACTTCTCCTGGTAGCCTGGAGTTTTATGCAGTACTCCAAAAGGAAATGTAAAATAGAGTTGATCGTTTTATTTGTACATTTCTTATGAATATAAAGAAGTAAATAATTATTCTTCTCATCGTTATATCATTGTTTATTTGCGCAACAAATCAATCATCATGTATTCTTACATCTCCAACGAAACGCCGCCAACCGATAAAGTGATTCTTGATATTGTTGATTATGTTTTGAATTATGAAATCAGGAGCGAAGCTGCATGGCGCACAGCACAGTATTGCTTGCTCGATACTTTAGGCTGCGGCTTTGAAGCCCTAACGTATCCGGCTTGCACTAAATTATTAGGTCCGGTAGTGCCGGGAACCATTGTTCCGAACGGTGCAAAAGTGCCCGGCACTTCATATCAACTTGATCCGGTGCAGGCTGCGTTTAACATTGGCGCCATCATTCGCTGGCTCGATTTTAACGACACCTGGCTCGCTGCCGAATGGGGGCATCCCTCTGATAATTTAGGTGGTATTTTATCCGTTGCTGATTGGCTTTCGCGCACTGCCGTTGCAGGGGGCAAAAAGCCTTTGTTAGTAAAAGATGTGTTGGATGCGATGATTCGCGCACATGAAATTCAGGGCGTAATGGCATTGGAAAATTCGTTCAATCGCGTTGGTTTGGATCATGTGATTTTGGTGAAGCTCGCAACAACGGCTGTTGTTGGAAAATTAATTGGTTTAACAAGAGATGAACTGATGAATGCCATCTCGTTAGTGTTTGTGGATGGTCAGAGTTTGCGCACGTATCGTCATGCGCCCAACACGGGCAGCCGCAAGTCGTGGGCTGCCGGCGATGCTACTTCGCGTGGCGTTCGGTTGGCATTGATTGCGCAAACCGGAGAGATGGGTTATCCATCTGTTTTGTCTGCTAAAATCTGGGGTTTTTACGATGTTTCTTTTCGCAGCAAACCCTTTACGTTTCAACGCGATTATGGCTCGTATGTGATGGAGCATGTGTTGTTTAAAATCTCTTATCCCGCCGAATTTCATTCACAAACCGCAGTGGAAGCGGCAATGATTTTATACAACAAATTATTGAGCGAAAACAAAACGGCTGATGACATCAAACACATTCGCATTCGCACTCACGAAGCGGCCATCCGAATTATAGACAAACAAGGAACCTTGCACAATCCTGCCGATAGAGACCATTGCCTTCAATACATGATTGCGGTGCCTTTGGTTTTTGGGAGATTAACCGCAGCCGATTATGAAGATGATGTGGCGAATGACAAGCGCATTGATAGCCTGCGCAGCAAAATGGAAACCGAAGAAGTGGCGCAGTTTACAAAAGATTATCTCGATCCCGACAAGCGTTCCATTGCCAATGCATTAACAATAACATTGAATGATGGAACTGTGTGGGATGAAGAGTTGGTAGAATATCCAATCGGGCACAAACGAAGAAGAGAAGAAGGCATTCCGTTGCTGATCCAAAAATTCAGAATCAATCTGGCAAGAATGTTTTCTGCGAAGCAACAAAAAGCCATTGTAGATGTAGCATTGGATAGCGATAAACTAATGAACATTCCGGTAAATGAGTTTGTTGATTTGATGGTGATATAGATATGGTAAGTACGACAATTGGCTAACTTTTATTGACGCTTTCTCTTTTACCTAAAAATTTTTACGATGCTGTAAAAAGTTGCTACCTTACTCGTTCTAAAAATCTTGCCTTATGACACACCCTCTCATGTCGCGCATAGCCGTGATTATACTTGGCATTGTATTGATTGTGTTTGGTATTTATCATTTTATGGCTCCCGAAAATCTGTCGGCTTATGTGCCCGCTTTTCTGCCTGGTGGTAAATTATGGGTTTACTTAGCGGGAGCAGCTTTTATTTTAGCAGCTATCGCTTTTATTGTTCACAAACAAGTGCAGCTGGCAGCTTATCTGCTGGCGTTGCTGCTTCTTATTTTTATACTTGCCATTCACTTGCCCAACGTATTGAATGCAGGTAGTGCCGAAGTAAAGCAACTGGAATTGGTAAATCTTCTCAAAGACACTGCCCTGGCGGCCTTCGCGCTGTACATTGGCAGCAATGCAAAAAGTTTTGAGTAGATAGGTTTTAATCTTGTTTTCGTTTCAAAGCAGGGAGTGGAATGACGCGATGCTGTCTATTCTATCAAACCATTTTCTGCAAAGGCATAATTATTGATGATTGATGCCAACTTTTATTGGCAGAAAGAAATGTTGTCGCTTTTGGTTTTGTGCATATTTTGAACATCGGCTTTCCGCCCTTTTTAAATCCCTAACAATGAAAGCCCGGTTTGATGTTGTGATTGTGGTTCCTGTTGGTCCTGACAGTTCAGTTTCTTTTATTGAAGATACCATTGCGAGTTATGATCATTACAGCAGCTCTTCCTATCAAGTCATTTTTGCCGATGATTCGCAGCAAGGCATTGGAAAAGAGTTAAAAACAAAATTTCCAAAAGCTGATGTAATCACAACAGGAAAAGCGATGGGCGGTTGGGCAGGTTTGTACATCACGCTATCATTGGCATTTCGTCATGCGGTTGAGCACTATCATTTCAAAGCAGTATTAAAGTTAGATACCGATGCGCTTATTATTGGCGAAGCGCCGGAAAAAGAAGCCATCGCTTTGTTTGAGCATCAACATAATGCAGGTATTGCAGGGCAATATCCTACCGATTATTGGGGCAAACCCTGGAATTTAAATTGGCCTAAACAACGCATCATCAACGGCACACAAACCTGGAAATTTTTCCGGCGACCCATTGCCAACTGGCAATTGATTAAACTATATAAAAAAGCATTGCAGAATGGGTACACTACAGGCGAAAGTGTGTTTGGCGGTGCTTATTTTATGAGCGAAGCATTCCTGATTTGTTTGTACAACAATGGCTTACTTCCCAACCTTACTTTTCGCTCTTTGAACCTGGGTGAAGACCATTTGTTTTCCTTGCTTGCAAAAGCTTTTGGTTTTACGCTGGAAAGTTTATCGGGCAACAATCAACCTTTTGGTTGTGCGTGGAAAGGCTTACCCGTATCGCCGGAACAACTCATTGCCGACAACAAAAAAATCATTCATTCGGTAAGATATTGGAACGAAAAAAAAGAAAGCGACATCCGCCATTTCTTTAAACAAAAAAGAGAAGAGGTTTTGCAAACCGCTAATTCAATTTTATAAATTACTAACAAGAAACCAGCGTATGTTGATACTTCGTATAATGAATGCGACAAATGACTGCAACTTTTGTTTTTGTAAGAATATGTCGAATATACAACAGTTGATAAGTTTTTGTAAAGAAATGGTTTTGAACCAACCCTCAAGAGAAAAATCATTTCTTTAAAAGTATTTTTGCGGCAGTTTAAAAATCAACTACTAAACACCAAAACATAGCGTAAGAAGCGAATCATTCAATGGACAAAAAAGTATTGCGGTGGAATTTTATTTTTCAATACGGCTGGGTGCTGACCAATATGTTCAACTCCATCCTGCTGCTTCCACTGTATGTAAGAAATATTGACGCCACAACACTTGGTGTGTGGCTTGCCACCAGCTCCGTTTTGAACTGGATGACACTTGCCGACCCCGGCGTTGGCGAAGTGCTGCAACAAAATATTGCCGAATACTTAGGCAGAAAACAATACGGTGAAATCAGCCGTTCGATAGGCTCCGGGTTTGTAGCGTCAGGTTTCATTGTTTTAATAGCGATATTGTTTGGTTTTGGCTGTTTTTTCTCCATCGGTCATATCATCAATAAAGATGTTACGCAGTATCCGCATCTTGCTGCCGCACTGATGATAACCATTATTTCAACGGGCATGTCGCTGGTGTCGTTTACGTTGTCGGGTATCAATCAGGGCTTGCAAAATTCGGCGCATGTTGCCATCTCATCGTTATCCGCCAACTTCCTTTTTTTGTTTGTCAACCTTGCTTTTTTGTACACCGGTTTTGGAGTGATGTCAATCGCCATTGCCAACCTTGCACGGGCTTTGTTCATCAACGGTTATAACATTATTTCCATGCTGCGTTTGCTAAAGCGCCAGCACATTCCCGTTATTTGGGAACGCACACATTTTAAGCAGTTTATCAAAATATTTTCTTTTACCTCAGCTTCCAAAATCATCTCCGGTTTGTCGTACAGCGTTGACATGCTGGTGCTTGCCCGCTTCATTGCGCCAAGCATGATTACGATGTATGAAATCAACAAACGTCCTATGAACTTAGCAGGAACTTTGGTGGGCAGGCATTCGGTTGCTCTCATGCCTTCCATCTCTCATGCAGTAGGTATAGGCGACAAGAAATATATTAATAACCTGGTGTACAAGCAATTTAAGTTTTACAGTTATGCGGCCCTGTTTTTAGGGCTTATTTTTATTCTCACTTACAGTAATCTAATTACGCTTTGGGCAGGAAAAGGTACCTACATTGGCGATACCATTTTGTACATGCTGGTAGTTTATAACTTCCTTACTCTGATTGCTTATTTTATGAGCAATGTGGGATACGCATTGGGGGATATAAAAAAGAACAGCCAGTTTAATATTGTGCGCAATTTGATTTATGGTGTGCTGCTTTATTTTGCTGCGCGATATTATGGCATCATGGGAACCTTGGTTATATCGCTAACCCTAATGCTGATTGCCGACTTTTTTTATTTTCCTTACAAAGTCTATCGCATGGGATATTTTTCGGGCGCCATGATACAGCGTTCGCTTACGCTTTGGGCAATCATCATATCGGTTAGCGCATTGGTAATCTGGGGTTGCAAAGTACTTACTAACAGGCTGCTATCGCCCACCATGTACTTCAGTAAGTTGTTGGTTGATTGCGCCTTGTTCTCTGTTTTCTTTCTTCTTTTTTTATTGGCGATTGATGGTGAAGTGCGCACCATGCTAAAAGAGGCAAAAACAAAAGTGTTCGGCTGGCTCTCGCTTCGCAGGCTCAAAGCCATTAATTAGTAACTGCTTATAATGAATTGAACCGCCGCCAAGACACGAAGACCCAAAGATTCGCCAGAATAATAAAATAAAACTTCGTGTAACTTCTTTTCTTTGAGCCTTCGTGGTTCAAAACTTTATTGAGAATGGTTTTTGTTTTTACCCTAAAATCATCGCAACATAAACCTATGAAGCAAACATTCGATTTAGTGATTGTAATACCTGTTGGACCTGGCACTGTACCTGAATTTTTATTTGATAATGTTCACAGCATTCTGCATTATGTAAGGGGCAGTTATAAAATTATTCTGGCTGATGATTCGCACGAAGGTTTGGGCAAATTGACGCAACAACATTTCCCCGAACTGGGCATTGATGTAGTGCCAACACCTGAGCCAATGGGCAGAGTTTGCGGTTTGTATGTTACGCTTTCGTGGGCTTACAAACATGCCATTGACCATTATCATTTTGGTGCCTTGCACAAGTTTGACACCGATGCTTTAATCGTTGGTGAAGATCCTGCCCGTGAAGCAATTGAAATGTTCAGAACACAACCTGAAACAGGCATGGCAGGGCAATATCCCAACGATTACAACAGCGATCCCTGGGACATTAGTTGGCCACGTCAGGAAATTTTAAAAATCTGCACCACCATTAGTTTTATTCGAAAACCCGTTACGCATTGGGCGTTGCTAACTGCTTATAAAAAGGCATTAAGAAACGGTTATATAACTGGAGAAAGTGTGTTTGGCGGCTCGTATTTTATGAGTGAGAAAGCGTTGCGGGCACTGGATGAAATGAAGCGTTTGCCCGACCTTCGTTTAAAGACGGTAAACCTTGAAGAAGATCATGTGTTTTCCCTTCTTATTAAAGCTGCCGGAATGAAGCTTGGCGATCTTTCAAGCGGCAGTTTGCCCCTCGCCTGCACCTGGCGCGGCTTGCCTGCATCGCCCGAAGAGTTGTATGCCAAAGGCAAAAAAATCATTCATTCCACCCGATTCTGGAAAGAAAGAAAAGAAGCTGAAATCAGGCAGTTCTTTAAAGAAAAACGAGAGCAGGTAACGAATGTGATAGAGTAATAAACCAACAGCCGCTAAGCAACACTAATCTGATTTTTCACCACCTGCATAGAGCTGTTTTTAGCCATCGCTTCGTTGTAAATAGATAACAGGGAAGATAAATTTTTCTGCGGCGTGTATTTGCTTTTATAAGTGTTCATCGCATTAACTGAAAACTCGTGCTTTTTGGTTTCGTCCAAATTTAGCCAGCGTTGTAATTGTTTGTTTAAGCTTTCTGAATTGTTCGGCGTAAACAATAAGCCATTCACATTGTGTGTAACAATGGTTTGCATTGCACCCAGCCTGGAAGTAATCACAGGTGTGCCTACCGCAAAAGCTTCTACAATAGTTAATGGCATTCCTTCATAACAAACCGAAGGCACAATTAACGCATTGCATTGGCGTAATTGCTCATCAATCACTTCCTTTCCCTGGTAGCCCATCCATTTTATCAGCGGGTTAGCCGCCTTTGCCACCAGCACTTCATCGCGCAGCGGACCATCACCAACAATGGTAAGTGGCAAACCATTGCCGGCAAAGGCTTTCAGCAAAACATCAATGCCTTTTTCGGCTGATAATCTGCCAATGTACAAGTAGTAATTGCCGCGTGCCAGAGCAGTGGAATCAGTTGTGCCGGATTGAATAAAATTGGGTTTCATAACAAGCTGGTTTTTTTTGAAATTTAAATTGGATGATAAAAACAGGGAACGGCTTTGCTCATTTAAAACAATGTATCGGTCCACTTTTTGAAACGTGCCCCATTTCTTATGAAGCCAGGTAGAAAAAGCGAGCCAAAAAGTTAGTATTGCTGAATTGCGAAACACTTTATCTTTTACAGCACTCCACGGAAACGGCTGTGAAAGACTTTTCAGGTACAAATCGTTATTAAAAAACAAGGTGCCAGAAGGACATAAGAAACGATAGTTGTGCAAGGTTTTTACCATCGGAGTCTTTGTTTGGCTCACGGCTCGTATCACCGAATAAGAAGCCGCAAAGTGCATGTTGTGAATGTGTACAACATCAGGCTTGAAACGGTTGATTTCACGTATTGTTTTTACATAAGAAAACGGGTTAAATGGCATAAAGAGTAACTTCAAAAACGTGTGACGGCTGTTGTTGAAATACAAAGCTTTTACTTCGTATCCGTTTTGCTGCAACAGTTGTATTTCGTTTTTCACAACGCTGTCTTCGCCGCCGTGTTCTTTATATTTGGTATGAATGAATAGCACTCTCATAAAAGGGCAGTTTCTTGTTGAATAAAGGTTTGTTGATGATTGATTAATCCGCTGTTAGAAACATAAACAAAATCGGTTCGCCCGCTAATGATGCGAAACAGTTCTTCCAACTTTTCCCACAAACCAAACTCTTCAATTTCCCATGAATGTCCCCACAAATGAAAGCAGCCTCCGTTTTTCTCAATCCGGTTCAAATAACTTTCTGTCAGGCCTTCTAATTTCTGTAAAGAGCCGCTGCTTAGCCATTGCATCAAATTTGCCAACCGCCTGCGTTTCAGCAGATGTTTGGCATAAGTGGTTGCACTGTGTTCAAACACCTGTAATGTGGTTGGCGTCAATTGGTTTTTGTTGAAAAATTGCGTGCTCAACAATTCGGTAGTGCGTGCCATTGTAAAACCTGTTTGGAAAACAACATCAACCGCTTTTTGGTGAAACACGCCGCCCGGAAAGCAAAACGCCTGTGGCGCTTCGCCCAGCAAATCGGAAAGCCAGTTGTAACAGCCCCTTATTTCATTTTGTAAAAACGCTTCGTGTTTGCTGTGCAGCCTAATGTGATTAATAGTGTGCCCGCCAATCTCAAAACTTTTCGCCAGTTCTGACACTTGTTCGGGCAGCATTACTTCATGCTCGGCATTGTGTTTTGGAATGTAAAAGGTGCAGGGCAGGTTGTATTTAGTTAATAATTCCGCCAGCCTGAAATCAAGCACATGACCATCGTCCCAACTGGTAGTTATTACTTTCATAAAAGATGTTTATTTACAATGAAGCGTACTTACTTGACAAGCAGAGGATAAGTAACGCAAGATAAAATATCAATTTAAAATAAGATACTAAAAACATCAACCACTACTTACGGTTCCATTGGAAGAACCGTTTTGCCTACTTTCTGTTTAACGGTTCGTTTGCTTTGCAGAACCCGACAAATTGGACGTAGAAAACAGTTATGTTGTAACAATGGCAAACGCTGAACCAAGCCAATGCTTTTAAATTTTCTTGTGTTAGAAAATGTTTTATGTATATTGTAAAGTTATAATATATTAATTAGACTTCCTATAAAAAGAAAACTTCCCTCAAGGGGAATAATAGGCCTGACAGTTTTGCGTATAAAAAATATGGTAAGCTACTTGCCATTAAAAATGCAATAAAACAAAACATGAAAAAACAACCGTCTTTACAATTTTGTTTGTTGATGGATGCCATTGGTTGCATTCCATTTTTGATTCCGGTGGTGGGTGAAGCTTTTGATATTGTGTGGGCACCTATTTCTGCCATTATTTTTTATTTTGCTTTTGGAGGCCGCAAAGCTTTATTTGGCGCGGCTTTTAACCTGGTAGAAGAGTTAGTGCCGTTCCTTAATTTTACGCCAACGTTTACCATTGCTTATTTGTGGAGGAAATATGTAGAGAAAAAGCCGAGCAATGGTGTAGTTATGGTGAAACCGGCGTAGTTTGTTTTTGCCACATTTTCAACAGCCATCATTTCGTTTCAAACTCTATCTTCGTTTTTTGTAACAGCCAACTTAGCTCAGCTGGTAGAGCGACGCATTCGTAATGCGTAGGTCGCAGGTTCGAATCCCGTAGTTGGCTCAAATTATTTTTCTATCAAAAACAAACCCTGCTTCTCTTGTGAATAAACTCTTCTTATAAACAAAACTCCAACACAATAAAAAGGGTAAAATCAAAGTTGACATCTTTGTAACAACTGCCACTTTATTTTTATCAGCATGAATTTGTCGTACAACGAACAACAATTTGAACGTAGCAAAAACCGTAAAGCGCTTGGCATCACATTAGCCATCTGCGCCCTTTTGTTTTTGATGATGTTTTTGGTTAGCTGGACAGCACCACAAACACCGCAACCCATTGCTGATAACGGTATTGAAGTGAACCTTGGCAACAGCGATGCCGGGCTGGGAACAGTGGCTCCGCAGTTGCCGGGCGAAATGTCGAAAGAAGAAAAAACAGATGTGCAGCCGCCAAAAGCTGTGGCATCGCACAACGACCCGGATGAAAGCAAAGAAGTAGCCGACAATACCGAAAAAGAAGTACCCGAAATTCATACATCACCCAAACCCAAAACAGAACCGAAACATGAAGTGGTAATCCCGAAAGCAAAGCCAAAGCAAAAAGAGCAAGTGGTAGAAGCACCGCCGGCACCGCCAAAACCAAAAGCCCTGTACAAAGGCGGAGCAACACAAAACAACAGTGGCGGTAATGGTGCGGATAGTTACAACAACGTGCGCAACCAGGGCATTGCCGGTGGCAAAGGTGATCAGGGTAAACCCAATGGCAATCCGGCTTCTGACAGTTATACGGGCAATGGCGGCACTGGTAAAGGAGGCGTAAGCATCAGAAGCGGGTTGAGTGGAAGACATTTTAAACCTTTACCTTCTTTTACCGATGATTTTAATGAAAACGCAAAAGTTGCTGTTGACATCACTGTGAATGCAAACGGAAATGTAATTGATGCTTCGATCAACCCAAGAGGAACTACAACCACAAGCCAAAGCATACGGGGCATTGCCCTTTCGAAAGCCAAACAATTAAAGTTTAATGCAGGTACGGCAGACGAACAAACCGGAACCCTCGTGTTTGATTTCAAGCTGCGGGGATAAGGATGGAAACCACTAAGTTTCCAGGTAAGGAAGTTACACGAAGTGTCTTTACTCTTCTTTGTGAACCTTAGTGTTCTTTGATTCTTCATGGTTCAATCTTTCAAACAATCCGTTTCATTCAGCATCTTTGCAGGCGTTATGAATTATAAAGAAACGATTGATTATCTCTACAAAAAATTACCGCTTTTCAGCAGGCTGGGTGCCGATGCCATTAAAGCAGATCTCACCAACACCATCAGGCTTTGCGAAGCGCTGGGGAACCCTCAAAACAGGCTCAAAACGATACATGTTGCCGGTACCAACGGCAAAGGTTCGGTAAGCCACATGCTGGCTGCTATTTTGCAATCGGCGGGTTATAAAACAGGCTTGTACACATCGCCGCACCTGGTTGATTTCAGAGAACGAATTAAGATCAATGGTGAATGGTGCAGTCAGCAATTTGTGGTTGAGTTTGCCAGCAAAATAAAACCTCTCATTGAAGAAATCGAGCCATCGTTTTTTGAGATTACAGTAGCGATGGCGTTTGATTTTTTTGCAAAAGAAAATGTGGACATTGCTATAATAGAAACCGGGCTGGGCGGGCGTTTGGACAGCACGAACATCATTACGCCGATAGTAAGTATTATCACAAACATCGGGCTCGATCATACCCAAATTTTAGGCGATACACTGCCACAAATTGCGTTTGAAAAAGCGGGCATCATCAAGCCGCATGTGCCGGTAATTGTGGGCGAAGTGTTGCCCGAAACTGAATCCGTTTTTAGAAATGCGGCAAAAACAAAAGCAGCACCGATCATCATGGCACAACACAACAGTTATGTGTCGGAGTTCCAATATCAACCACATCAATTAACGGTAACGGTTGCAGATACAAAAGGGGACAACAGAGAAACGTATCACCTTGACCTTCCAGGTGTGTATCAAACCAAAAACATACTTACGGTTTTGGAAGCAGCGAAATATTTACAATCGGTGGGTTATGCTATTTCATTGCAGCAAATAAAAGAAGCCTTGCAGCATGTAAAAAAGCTTACCGGCTTGCATGGAAGATGGGAAGCGATTCATCAAAAGCCCACAGTTATTACCGATGTTGCACACAACGCTGATGGCATGAAGCAACTGGCGGAACAAATAGAACTGGCAACGTACAATTCACTTCACATTATTATTGGCATGGTGAAAGATAAAGACGTTGAAAAGGCATTGTCTTATCTTCCCAAAACAGCCAATTATTACTTCACCAAACCGCAAACGCCACGCGCCATGAGCGAGCAGCAGATTGCTGAAATAGGCGCTGCTGTTGGCTTGCACGGCAAAACGTTTGGTAATGTAAACGAGGCTTTACAAACAGTAATCAGCAGTGCAGATAATGATGACCTGGTACTGGTTTGCGGAAGTGTATTTTTAATAGGGGAAATCAATTTATAACTGGTGCGATTTTCAATGGAGGCGTTTTTTATCGAACGATGTTATAGAGGCCTTGTTCAATAAAGGGGAAACCCTGCGCACAGAGGAAAGGAGACAACAGAGAAATACAATACTCTCTGTTAGCTCTGCTCTCTTTGTGCGAATCGTTCTTTACGCTCAACGCGTCGTTACTGTGATTCCTAACTTCTTAACCATTTATACAAACCTGCTTTTTCGAAAGAGCATGATGATTTGTGATAACTGAAAGCTATGCTGGTAAAGGCTTACATCGAATAGCGATAGAGAACATCCGATAAAAAATTGCTGTAAAAACAAATGCTGCACAACGTTGTGCAGCATTTGTTTTTATAAGAATATGGAATGAAATTAATGCACCGGACAATTGAACGAACCTTCAATTAATGTTGGCGGCGATACTCCATTGAGTTCGGCATAAACATGAAATGAGCCGGTTAATTGTCCGCCACTATTGCTGATGATAGTAATGTAAGAATTGCCTGCACCCAAAGCCGCTGATGCATCGTTGGCGTAATAAATATCGCTGCCATCCGCCGTCTTCTGCAAAGCCACATTATTAGCTGCACTTGCCGGATAAATGCCCGGTTTTATGGTTGCCGACGGCATAAGTATCGTCATACCAAACAGTGTATCTAAGTTAGAAGCTGCCTGACCTGCAATAAACAAAGTGTCGTTTCTAAAACCAGCGCCTTCTACGATTGTAAAAATGCCGCTGTAAGTGATTTTGGTAGCAGTATCAGTAAAATGCCAGGTATTTTTTGTAGCAAGATTCGGGTCAATATAACTGCTATCACTGCCAACCGTTGTGCCACCGCCTGCGCTGCCCAAGCCGGTGCCGGTACTGTCTTGCACATTCACAACAAAGCTACATGCACCCAGCGAATCGGCTGTGATGGTGAATGAAGTTGATTGAATTAAAATAGGTATGCCTTTCGCTTTCAATACCACTGTATCAAGACCGGTTTTGCTGAAGAAACCAGAGTCAGAAAAAGAAAATCCATTCTGTGTAACGCTTGCGATAGCATAGTTGCCGGTTGATTTTACATTTACTACTATCTTAATAAAATTCGTATCACGGGCAGCCGAAACACCATCGTAATAAGTGCCGTTTACAATAATGGGATAGCAAGACAAAGTGGTATCGTGCAAACTAAAAGAGGCTGTGTTGTTGTTCGACTCCTGGCTTAACTCTTTTTGGCATGAATCCAAAACCATCGTTGCCAGAAAGAGTGCAAAACCAAACATCAATAATCGCTTCATAGGAAGTATTTTACAATTGCTGTTGATCTGTTTAAAAAAATAGAAACGATGCAGCAGCCACAAAATTGCTTTTCGCATCATTTAATTTCGCCCACCATATTTTCCGGCACCACCCACTCGTCAAACTGTTCCGATGTAAGATAGCCCAGTTGCACCGCCATTTCCTTCAGCGTCGTGTTTTGTTTATGCGCTTTTTGCGCAATTTCGGCAGCTTTGTAATACCCGATTTTCGGGTTCAAAGCTGTTACCAGCATCAGGCTGTTTTGCAGATGTTTGTTGATATTGGCTTCGATGGGTTCAATGCCAGCGGCGCATTTATCGGTAAAAGAAACACAGCCGTCGCCAAGCAAACGTGCGCTGTGAAGAAAGTTGTAAATGATCACCGGCTTAAAAACATTCAATTCAAAATGACCTGTTGCGCCGCCAATATTAATGGCTACATCATTGCCCATTACCTGCGCCGCTATCATGGTTAGGGCTTCGCATTGCGTTGGGTTTACTTTGCCCGGCATAATAGAAGAACCCGGTTCATTATCAGGTATAAAAATTTCGCCGATGCCGCTGCGCGGACCGCTGGATAACATGCGGATGTCGTTGGCAATTTTCATCAGGCTTACCGCTACGGTTTTCAGGGCTCCATGCGATTCCACAATGGCATCGTGCGCTGCCAGAGCTTCAAATTTATTTTCTGCCGAAACAAAAGGCAATCCTGTTAGCTGCGCAATATGCTTTGCTACCAACTCGCTGTAACCCTTTGGTGTATTGATGCCTGTGCCAACGGCGGTTCCACCCAACGCCAGCTCGCTTAGGTGCGCCAACGTATTTTTAATGGCTTTGATGCCATGACTCAGTTGCGAAGCATAACCACTGAATTCCTGCCCCAAGGTAAGCGGTGTGGCATCCATAAAATGCGTGCGGCCTATCTTCACAACGTGCATAAAAGCCTTGCTTTTTTCAGCTAGTGTATCACGCAATTTTTCAATGCCGGGAATGGTGGTTTCTGCCAGAATTTTATAGGCAGCAATGTGCATTGCCGTTGGAAAGGTATCGTTGCTCGATTGCGATTTGTTTACATCATCATTCGGATGAATGAGTTTGTTTTTATCGGATAATTGTCCGCCGCTAATCACGTGTGCCCGATAAGCAATCACTTCGTTTGCGTTCATGTTGCTTTGCGTGCCGCTGCCTGTTTGCCACACCACAAGTGGAAACTGATCATCTAATTTTCCGCTTATAATTTCATCGCAAACCTGCGAAATCAAGTCTGCTTTTTCTTTTGGCAAAACACCCAGTTCTTCGTTGGTTAAAGCGGCTGCTTTTTTCAGATAAGCAAATGCTTTAATAATTTCTTTCGGCATTTTATTAATGTCCTGTGCAATCTTAAAATTTTCAATGCTACGTTGCGTTTGCGCGCCCCAATACACATCGGCAGGCACCTCTACTTCACCCATTGTATCTTTTTCTATACGGTAATCCATATCGTTATTTTTTAGGCTGCGAAGATAATCTGAACTGAGATTGATGGAATGTTTGGAATAGATAGGATGATGTTTTAAAATGGTGCTTTTATAAATTTTGATAACGATGAGTCGTCATGATTTTCAAATAACATTTATCCCAGTTCGCACAAACGCAAAAAGGAAGCTGCAAATACAACTTCCTTTCCTGTATCGTTATTAAAACCTAAGCTTTCTTTTTTGCCGCCTTAGGTGCAAACATCGCTAACATTCTTTTGCCTTCCATCTTGGGCATACTTTCCAGTGCGCCAACTTCAGCAAGACGTTCGGCAAATTTTAGGAGCAGCAACTGGCCTCTGTCCTGGAACATGATGGCACGTCCTTTAAACTGCACATAAGCCTTCACTTTGTTGCCATCTTTTAAAAAGCCTTCCGCGTGTTTGGCTTTAAAATCAAAGTCATGATCGTCAGTGCTTGGCGTAAAGCGTATTTCTTTTACTTCACTTTGCTTCGCATTGGCTTTCATTTCTTTTTCCTTACGCTTTTTTTCGTAAAGAAATTTCTTATAGTCTATCACTTTGCAGACCGGCGGTGTTGCGTTGGGTGATATTTCTACCAAATCAAGCTCTTGCTGCTGCGCTATTTTGCGGGCTTCTTCGGTTGGATAAACACCAACCGTAACATTGTCGCCAACAAGGCGAACTTCGGGTACACGGATTCTGTCGTTGATGCGGTGTTCAGGCTCCGGTTGCCTGTTGAATCTGGGGTTAAATCTTCCTCTGGGTGGTAATGCCATTAATTGACGTTTGGTGAATAATTGTTTTTGTTGTGATTAAAATCTATTTTTTAAAAGTAATAAGTATGTCCAGAAAAAACAAAAGGCATAAAAATGCAGAGAGCGCAATATAAAAGAGCCGGTCGCTTTGCTCCCATTTTATTTCTCTTGTAATATCAGCTTTTAATTGTTGTATATCTTCTTTCGTTGCAACACTGCTATTCGTTTTCTCTGGTATTTCATCTAATATGAATTGAACTTTGACAATCAGGTCTTGTGCTGTTGTTGAATCCAACTGATATTTGGTTCTTAAAGAATCATATAGTGTTATTTGTTGTGTTGCTGTCATTCCCTGTAAAAATAAATACTATTCCCCACTTTTCCGTTCTTCTATTTCTTCCAATATATTTTGTATAAATTCATCTATCAAAATACTTCCTGCATCACCTTTGCCTTGCCTGCGGACAGACACCTTGTTTTCGCTCATTTCTTTCTCGCCGATCACCAGCATGTAAGGCGTTCTACTTAATTCTGCTTCGCGAATTTTCTTGCCAATCTTTTCACTGCGTTCATCTATTTCAACTCTTATGCCTTTCTTTTTCAGCTTTGTTTTTACCTCATTTGCATAAGGCAAAAACTTATCACTAATGGGCAGAATTTTTACCTGCAACGGTGCTAACCAAGTAGGGAATTTTCCAGCATAATGCTCCAATAAAAATCCGATGAAACGCTCATGCGTTCCGAGTGGTGCACGATGAATAATTAATGGCGTTTCCGGCTCGTTGGCAGCATTGGTAAAGTGCAAATGAAAGCGGCGGCCCTGCGCAAAATCAACCTGGTTGGTAGCCAGTGTAAACTCTCGCCCGATGGTACTCCAAATCTGCACATCTATCTTCGGTCCGTAAAACGCGCCTTCGCCGGCAACTTCTACAAACGGTATTTGATTTTCTTTTAAAACCTGCCGCACCATGTCTTCCGTTTCCAGCCAAAGCTCAGGTTCATTCACATATTTTTCTCCCAGTTTTGCCGGATCGTGAAGAGACAAGCGCATTACATATTTTTCAATGCCGAAGATTTTAAAATACTTCAGATACATGTCATTCACTGCTCTGAATTCCTGGGCAAATTGTTCTTTGGTACAATAGATATGGGCATCATTCATGTGCAGGCAACGCACGCGCATCAAGCCGAACAATTCACCGCTTTGCTCATAGCGATAGCAGGTTCCGTATTCTGCCAAACGCACCGGCATATCTTTATAACTGTGTTGTTCCGCATCGAATATTTTATGGTGATGCGGGCAATTCATTGCCTTGAGATAGTACTTCGTGCCTTCCAGTTCCATCGGCGGATACATGCTATCCTGATAATAAGGCAAATGCCCGCTGGTGAGGTACAAATTTTCCTTTGCAATGTGCGGCGTTACCACGCGTTTATAGCCCGCATCTTCTTCTGTTTCTTTTGCCAGTTTTTCAAGCTGTTCAATAATCACGGTTCCGTTTGGCATCCAGAGAATCAAACCCGGGCCTACATCATCATCCATTGTATAAATACCCAGTTCTTTGCCCAGTTTGCGATGATCTCTTTTCTTTGCTTCTTCCAGCAGTAAAAGATATTCATCCAACTCTTTTTGTGAAGGAAATGTAACGCCATAAATGCGAGTTAGCTGCTTGTTCTTTTCATCGCCTTTCCAATAAGCGCCGGCAATATTGGTGAGCTTAATGGCTTTGATAAAACCCGTGCTGGGAATGTGCGGACCACGACACAAATCGGTAAAAGCCCCTTGCGTATAAAATGTGATGTTGCCATCTTGGAGGCCTTGCAGCAAATCGAGTTTGTATTCGTCCTTTTTTTCTTCAAAATACGCAACAGCATCCCGCTTAGAAATGGGTTGGCGTGTGTAAGCATTGTTTTGTTTTGCCAGCTCGTTCATCTTCTTTTCCAATGCTTTTAAATCCTCTTCGGTTATCTGCCTGCCGCCCAAATCCATGTCGTAATAAAACCCATTTTCAACCGGTGGACCTACCCAAAACTTTACGCCTGGAAACAGGCTTTCCACTGCTTCAGCCATGAGGTGCGCGCTCGAATGCCAGAAGGTACTTTTGCCATCCGCATCGTTCCATGTTAGCAAGGTTAAATTTGCATCTTCGTTGATAGGACGTGTGGCATCCCAAACCTGTCCGTTTACATTGGCTGCCAGTACTTTTCTTGCCAATCCTTCGGAGATAGATTTAGCAATGTCGAGCGAGGTAACACCGGCTTCATATTGCCTTACCGAACCATCCGGTAGTGTGATATTTATCATGAAAACAAAAACTTATTTTAGGTGTGCAAAGGTAGTTGATTGGAATGAGAAGTAGGATGGTGCAAAAGCAATGATGATCCCTTCTTTTTATTGGTTTGAAGTAGAGGAATAAGGACCTGCGAAAGGATGGACGAAACGATGTATGGATTCGATTTTTGCAAGTTTGTTTTTGCCGTTTTTTGATTCGGTATAATGAACGTTGTAAACTCTCATTGCCGCCATGTTAGTGTTCTTCACCAAGATAACATTTATGAAAACAGAGGAGATTTTTGCTGGTGAAGAACACCAGCAAAGGCAAGAATACTTACATTCGCTAAACACGAAACGTTACTCTACTTTTCCAAATGAACACCATGAAAAAAGCACTCCTTTTTTTTGTTTTACTGCTGATTGTCATTCGTTCCACTGCTGAAATTCGCCTGCCTTCGATAATAGGCAGCAACATGGTTCTGCAACAAAAAAGCGCAGATCTGTTATGGGGATGGTGCGACCCTACCGAAAAAATTTATATCACCACTTCCTGGGATAATCACACCGATTCTATTACAGGAACGCGCGATGCAAAATGGTCGGTTACGGTTACAGCACCCGCGGCGGGCGGACCTTATACCATTACGTTAAAAGGTTCTAATACCATTGTTTTGCAGAACATAATGATTGGTGAAGTATGGGTTTGCTCCGGACAATCGAACATGGAGTTTCATTCCTTTTATGCCGGATCGAAAGATATTCAGCCGGAATTGAAGAACGGGGCTAATAACAACATCCACCTCTTTTTAGAACCCAGAAATACCTCTAATTATCCGCAGGACGACTGCCATGCACAATGGACGGTAACGGACTCTTCTACATTAAAACATTTTAGTGAGGTAGCTTATTTTTTTGCCAAAAAAATAAACAAAGAATTGAATGTGCCTGTTGGTTTAATTGAAGCTGCCTGGGGCGGCACACCGGCAGAAACATGGACGCCACAAGCCATTGTAAACAACGATCCTTTATTGGCAACATCTGCACAAAAACAAAAGCCTTCTAACTGGTGGCCTTACGGGCCGGGCTATGCTTATAATGCCATGATTGCACCCCTTACCAATTACAATATTCAGGGTGCTATCTGGTACCAGGGCGAAGGAAATACAGCTGCCCCTGAAACCTACTCGCGGTTGTTCTCCGCCATGATAGAATCGTGGCGCAGTGCCTGGCATAAAGAGTTTCCTTTTTATTATGTGCAAATAGCACCTTTTACTTATGGCAACAACTATATAGGTAGTGCGGTGAGAGAGCAACAGGCAAAAACAATGGCACTTAGCAATACGGGCATGGTAGTAGTTTCCGACCTTGTTGATGATACTACCAACATTCATCCCTGGAATAAACATACGGTTGGTGAAAGGCTTGCCAATTGGGCGCTGGTGAAAACGTATAGCAAAAACGGTGTATCTTATGCCAGCCCGATGTTTGATTCGATGCAGATAAAAAACCATAAAGCCGTTATCGCCTTTCGTTATGCAGATGATGGTTTAACAATGAAAGGAAACACTGCAAAGGAATTGTACATTGCTGGCAATGACGGAACTTTTTATCCTGCTGATGCTAAAATAGAAGGCAATAAACTAATTGCCTGGAGTGATAAAGTGAAACAACCGGCCGCTGTGCGTTACGAGTTTAGCAATGCAGGCATCGGGAATTTAACTGCTAAAAATGGTTTGCCGGTTGCGCCGTTCAGAACAGACGATTGGAATCTTAATAAGTAAAAAAATATACTAATAGTGTGTTGTGTAGCACATGTCCTTTTTAGCAGAGTGAATAACGGGAGAATAGTTTACATCGTTTTATTTTGGTGCTTAAACTTTAGCGGCATTTGCAGGTTGCTCTTACTTTTGTGCATCCGCTAACTTACCATAACATGATGATGCGCAGTAATAAAAAATTCCATTTTGTTGTTTTTGTTTTTGCCCTCTTTTTTCATCAATCAATAACTGCCCAAACCATTTATAACGATACCATTCCGCTGGGCGGCAATGCTTATGCAAATGGAACGGCAGAGATAAGGGACAGTGGGTTAGTGAAATGGACAGATTCATCAATCATCACCGTTTATTTTAGAACCGATGCGCCGCAAACCTTTGCTGTTTCGCTTCGCCTGCAAACAGTAGGCAATAGCGAGATACAAGTATCAGCGGGTAATACTTCATTTACAAAACAAATCAACAATACCAATTTTGATGTTGTGAATATTGGAAAATTGGTTGTTTCCAAACCCGGCTATGTGAAGATTGATTTGAAAGGCATCCGCAAAACGGGTACTGTGTTTGCCAACGTATCTGACCTCATTCTGAAACATGAAAAAGGAGACACTTCTTTGGTGTATGTAAAAGGTGGCAGCTCGTTTCATTTTGGAAGAAGAGGGCCTTCAGTGCATCTGCGTTATCCGCCGCCGGATGAATTGAAAAACGATGTGCGTTGGTTTTACAATGAAATCACAGTGCCCGTTGGCAACGATCAATTAGGCTCTTATTTTATGGCAGATGGTTTTGGTGAAGGTTATTTTGGAATGCAGGTAAACAGCCCTACGGAGCGGCATGTTTTGTTTTCGGTTTGGAGCCCTTTTGAAACGCAAAACCCAAAAGACATTCCTGATAGTATGCGTATTAAATTGCTGAAAAAAGGGGCAAATGTAAAAGCCAACGATTTTGGCAATGAAGGCTCGGGCGGCCAAAGCTATATGAACTTTTTATGGAAAGCCGGTAACACGTATGCCTTTCTGTTAGGTGCACAGCCCGATTCGCTTCGTCATACAACAACTTATACGGCTTACTTCAAAAATATAAGCGAAAACAAATGGTATCTAATTGCTCAATTTCAACGTCCGCAAACGGTTACTTATCTCACGCATTTGTATTCTTTTCTTGAAAACTTTATTCCCGAAACCGGCGATGAAACGAGAATGGGCTTTTATAAAAATCAATGGATGATGGATGGCAAAGAGGAATGGCACGAGCTAACCAATGCTGTCTTTACTGCAGATGCAACAGCCAAAAGTGGTTATCGGAAAGATTATGCAGGCGGCGCTGATGGCGATCATTTCTTTTTGCACAATGATGGTTTTTTTGATGATTTTGTAAAAACGAATCAATCGTTCACACGCAAAGCTTCGGGCGATAAACCAATCATTGATTTTGCAAATTTGCCGCAGCAATAATATTTAATAGAGCATCATCCATTGTTATGAAAATATCTTGCTTTATTGTTTTTGTTTTTATCATTTTTAGTACTGGCTTTTCTCAAAATATCAACAAAAACAAACCTAACATCATTTACATTCTTGCTGATGATTTGGGTTATGACGATGTGGGTTGCTACGGTCAGCAAAAAATAGAAACACCCAACATTGATGCATTGGCAAAAAGCGGCAAACGCTTTACACAGCATTATGCGTTTCCGGTGTGTGCACCCTCACGGTATTCGCTGATGACGGGCATCAACTCCGGCAAAGCTTACATACGCGGCAACGATGAGTGGGAAGAACGTGGTGATGTATGGAACTTCAAAGCGATGGAAGCCAACCCGTTTTTAGAAGGGCAACGTCCCATTCCTGACTCTACGTTTACGATTGCGAAACTGTTGAAACAACAAGGTTATACAACCGGCATGATAGGCAAATGGGGACTGGGTGCGCCTTTCAGCGTTGGCGCTCCTAACCGGCAAGGTTTCGATTATTTCTATGGCTTTATTTGTCAGCGGCAGGATCATACGTATTACAGTGGTCATTTGTGGGAGAACGAAAACCGTGTGCCGTTGAATAATAAAATTGTGGATCCTGCTGTGCGGTTTCCAAAAGACAAGGATTCACTGGATGAAAAGAACTATGAAGTGTATCAACAAAAAGATTATGCGCCGGATTTTTTAATCAAAGCTGCGGTGAATTTTATTGATAAGAACAAAAAGGAGCCTTTCTTTCTTTACTATCCTTCGCCCTTGCCACATGTATCGTTGCAGGCACCCAAAAAATGGGTGGATTATTATCATCAAAAGTTTGGTGATGAAAAACCTTACATGGGTGGTTCTTATTTTCCTTGTCGTTACCCGCGCGCTACTTATGCCGCCATGATTTCGGCATTGGATGACCAGGTAGGAGAGATAATAAAAACGTTAAAAACAAAAGGCATTTATGATAACACCATCATCCTGTTTTGCAGTGATAACGGACCTGCTGATATCAGTGTAGGTGTGGATGGAGATTTCTTTAAAAGCGGCGGTCCTTTTAAAGCCGGATACGGCTGGGGTAAAGGCTTTGTGCATGAAGGCGGCATCCGCGAACCATTTATTGTATCGTGGCCAGGGAAGATAAAAGCCGGCTCTGTTTCCGATATGATTTGTGCTACAATAGACATGATGCCAACGCTTTGTAACCTGCTTCATATGGATGCGCCCAAAGGCATTGACGGCATTAATATTTTACCCGAAATAGTAGGTAACAAACAAGAACAGCAACACGATTATTTGTACTGGGAATTTCCTGAATATGGTGGTCAGCAGGCAGTAAGAATGGGCAACTGGAAAGCGGTAAGATTGAACATTAAAACTACCGGAAAACTAACAACACAACTGTTTGATTTAAGCAACGATATACAGGAGCAAAACGATGTTGCGGGCGAGCATCCTGATATTGTAAAGACGATGGAAAGCATTATGAAAAAGGAACATCATACGCCTGAAGTGAATACGTTTATCATTCCTGCGATAGAAGCTTCGGCGAAAAACAAGTAATGTACAGTTGATAAGTTTGTAGTAAGAACAAGTTGATTATTTATTGTTGTTTGTGCTCTGAAATGTATGACAGATACCTCTTCTAACAAGAAGCACTCTCATCATAGCAGTCGTAGCTATATTCCGTCAGGAATAATAGGTGGATAGAAAATCGTGCAAAAACAAAGATGATTCCGTTCCGTCAGGAACGATAGTGGGTAGAAGAAGATGATGGATGAAGAGATGTATTCCGTTCCATCGGAACGGTACTTTGTGCTGATTGAATGTTGATGAGTATCGTTCCTGACGGAACGAACTGCCATCCATTATTTATCGTTTCTATTCGCCTGTTATTCCTGCAGAGCGTTCTCAGAACTCTTATCCTATACGCTCTCTAACAAACAGATAATAATAGCATTATACATTTCAGAGCACAGCCTTATTGTTTTGTTTGTTTTTCTTTTATTAAGAAAAGAAAAACAAATGCATTGCTACTTTTTCAAAAGCAAGTATTGCAGTATTCGGGCATTGCTATTCAAAGCAACTCCTGAATGGTTATCAGTATTACTCAAAATTCCTTTTGCCCAAATCAAACCTGTATCTTCAGGATACAATTGTAGCTGCTCATCCAACCATTGTTTTCCTTCTTTGTTTTTGTTTAATTTTTCATACGCCCAAACGGTTACTAACGCATTGGAAGACTGTACGTTTCTTTCGTTGCTTGCAGAAGCATTGAAATGGATAATTTTATTCAGTTCATTATCCCCCGCTGTTTTGTTGTACAGGCTGTTGTAATTTAGGTAAGCAAGCCAGTCTTCCAGCCGGTTATCCATATCCTGTTCATAAGGCTTTCCCACGCCGAGGTTGTGAGGATATAATTTTGCCTCCTCAATGAAGGTTAAGCTGTTTTTATAATCGTGCTTTCCTAATGCATCAATGGCTTCTTTTAATTTAATTTCTCTATACATATCATGACTTTCGGTAGCTCCTTCAAAAGGTAAAATATCAAGATGCGTAATCAACTTGTCAGCTTCTGAAAATTGGTTGTTATAAAGAAGGATTTTAGCAGATAACAATCCAATAATATAATTATCGGGATGTGCTTTTGCATAAGGCTCAACAGCGGCGAATGCCTTATCATACTGAGCATTTGATAAATAGTGTTCCGCTAACAATTTGTAATATCGCCAGTCTTTACTTAACGATAAAGCCTTTTGCAAATCAGCTTCCGCACCTGCTTTGTTATCATCATTTTCTATGGCGGCTCTTACGGCATAAAAGGGTGCAAACTGCGGCTCGTTACCACAAGAGATCAGCAACTGTTTACATTCAGGAATCCTGTTTCTGTCGTGATAAATCAGGGCTAAGTGATACTTCAACAACCAGTCGTTTTGTTTAGCCAATAATTGTTCAATTACACCTGCTGTTTCAGAACGAAAAGGAAAATAAAACGATGAAGCTATTTTACTTACATCCATTTTTTCACCATCCAGATAGGCCAGCCAGTACACGCTTTCGGGCGATGGCAACGACATCGTAAACAGTTGCTTTGCTTCTTCTCGGCAGTCTTGTTTGTAATACCAAACTGCTATCTCTGCATACGTTTCTGCAGGCAATTCATTCCTGATGGATTGTATAAACTTCTGTTTGTTTTCTTCCCCTTTATTCCATTGGTATTTTTCAAACAAAGCAAAATAACTTAATGGATCTAACTGATGTATAGTGGCTAATATTTTTTGTGCATCGTCTCTTTTATTTTGCTTCCTGAATATGACAGCTTCTAACTGCAAAGCAGCCATATTGTGCGCATTGTAAACAAGCGATTTCTGTACATACTGTAAAGCCCTGTTATCAGCTTTTTCTTTGTGATAAATGGAAGCTAATTCAGTATAAGCTGCACTTCTGTAAGCCGGGTCTAAGGCGGCAATATCAAATCCATCTTTTGCATCAATCGCATTGCCCAATTGCTCATTAATTAAACCATAGTAATAATTGGCATCGCCTGCAACCGAGCTGATGCTTAATGCACGCGTTGCCAGTTGCAATGCTTCTTTATACCGCATGTTGCGATACATTAGTTCAGACATCTTCACCAAAGCAGGTAAAAAATTAGAATCCTGTTGCAGCGATGCAGTCAACTTTTCTTCGGCTTTGGCATATAATTTTTCGTCCATTAACTCTGTTCCCAACAAGTACAATCTATACGCGCCGTTCCAGTTGAAATTTTTGGGTGTTTCAACTGGTCTGCTTAGATTATCTGCGGTTGAATCGGCATTGTATTGCAGCTTATCAATACCAATTGTTGCTGTCAATTTATTCTTATCTACAGCAACCTGTATCGAATCTGTAAACACTTGTTGAGCCGACAGTTGCAATGCTTTTTTATAAACGATTTTATCGCCTTCTTTCACCACTAAAGAATCCTGCAACGCCTGCACCGGAAAGTAATACAGCTTCAACCAGCCTCCTTCGTATCTCATGTTAAAAGCACCATATTGATTGGCTTCCACAAAGCCATCCGTTCCTCTAACCGGATACCAGTATTCCTTCCAGGTATCGCTGGCATAAGGTTCAAAAGCAATGTGCTTAAATGGCGTGTAACTGCTCCCCTCTGCGTTCTGGTTAAAGAGCCGTCCCGACTGCACTTCCACGTATTGTCCATCGGTATCGGTGAGCTCTTTTTCCCATATCATTCCCTGGTCTGATAAACCCCAGATCCAAATCTTCTTACCGGCTTTGTCATCGTGCGTGCTGTATCTTGCCATACCGGCGTCTTCGTCATGATAATACGTACCAAAAAAGTTGGTGTATTTGCCAAACACATGGTATGATTTGTAACCGCCAAAATCATTGTTTTTATACCACGAAATCAGCTTGCCGTTTTCCTTATTTACCGGCCATGAAGCCCACTCGCCATTGTGACCTATGTATTTATTTCCGGGATACATAAATTCTAAATCGTTACTTGCTTTTGCACCGGCATTCATCCAGTGATAATAAGGCTGCTCAATGGGCGTGGTGTTGTACCAGAAAGCTTGTGTGGTAAAGAAGGCTTTATCCTTTGGAACATTGATTTCCACGCGCCAGTTGCTGCGCGTTAATAAATCCAGCGCACCAATGGTGCAGGTGGCGCTGCCATCTTCTTCATGCTGTACCGTGTAGTCAACCGGTGTTGCGCAGTTGGGGGTATGACCCATGATACCAAAATTGGCTTCCAAACCACCACTTGTCCACGGGCCGCGCATGGCGATGTCTCTAAACTTCACGGTATGATTGTAATACAAAAAAGGCTTGCCTGTTTGCTTATCAATCGCTGCCCAAATCTTGCCACCAATTTCGGGCAAAACCAAAAGCCTGATATACGCATTTTCTATTTCCACCACTTTCCATTGCTTATTTATTGGCTTATTGGTAAAGCCATCAAAGCGGAAATAAGGATATACTTGCGTCAGCAATGGAATAGGATTCGGATCGGAAAACGGATACGTTGGAAACGTTTTCAGATACTCTTTAACTGTAACGCTATCCTGCGATTTTGCAATGGCGAAGTGTACAAGCACAATAAACAAAACACTTAACTTTTTCATACAACAGCAGCTTTGTTTTTACTGGATAATCAACAACCAGCCCTTGTTCTTTGTAACTGGTATGGCATCATTCAATCTAAATGTTTCCGCTTGTTGAAAATTTTTGATTTCCGGTGCTGTAATCGTTGCTTTAGAAGCATCAATGCCCAAGGCTTTCCAGTCTATTGTTAATTGAATTGTTGTATCAGCTTCTGCCCAGCTTGCAATAGAAATTAATGCTTTGCCCCCCTTCTTATACACCGTTGCCAGCACCTTGTTATTGCTTGTTTTTACCGGACAATTGTCACTCCAGTAGCCAATCATTTTAGTGCCTTGCATACCAAATTCATCCCACACTTTCCATATCGGGCGCGGGTCGGCATTATCACTCCAGGGCATTCTGCTCGTCATGCCATAAACCATACCGCGCCAGGGATTGCCACCGCCCTGCAGCATTTCGCCCATCAAGCCGAATGGTATGCCGCTAACTTCGGTTAAGAAGAAATCAGGACTATTATTTTCATAGTCAAAGTATTCACCAAACCACAAGCGATTGAGGTATGGAAAGTGCTCCATGTACAGGTTGGCGCTGTTGTTAAACCCATCATTTTTGTTGTATTGATTGGCAGAATGCAGGTCAATGATGCCAGGATGATTGTCCTGTGTTAATACCCGTTTAATGCGCTTCATGGTAACGCGATCAAATGCCACATCGTCCAAATAAATACCATCAATACCTACGTTCTGCACCAGCCAGTTCATGCCTTCCACATAGTAGTTGTGCCAGCGGCTCATGCCACTGTTTACAATGGCTGCATCTTTTATTTCGGGCACAAACCAGGCAGCTATGTAATCGGAGTCGAGATGCTCCTGCAGCCAGCTATAACCACCGCCTTTTCCGGTTGAATAAATTTCATGTTTAAGGCTGCGCATGGGGAAGGTTTCATACGCATGATTGGACAACTCGCGCACCGTATTGTATATTTTTACTTTTAAACCATTCTGGTGTGCGCTGTCAATATAAGCCTTCATTTTTCTCCATTCGATAAACGGATAATTGATCCACGGATTGATTGGCGTAGCATGATGAATATTAATCACCGTTGCGCCGGTTACTTTGATGGAATCAATCGCATTGTACTTATGATAAAAACGGTTTGCCCACTGAAAATCGGTATTAATGGTATGAAACGGTGTGATAAGTAATGTGAAATTGTAGTACAGCTCATCGCCTTTCTGCATCGTGCGCTCACCACTGTAATTATTGACTATTATGACATTGCTTTTTTCGCCAATCGTAATGCCACCTTTATTATCATTGCCCCACGATGTTGGCAGTAACAAAGGCTTTTGTAAATAAAAATTAGTATTAAGTGGACGAACATATTTTTCATCACGCAACGAATACTGCAAGCCGGCATTTACATTGCCAATCCATGCGCCATCCTGGTTCTTGTGGGCTACATCCCATTTCCATTCAAA
The DNA here is from genome assembly GCA_965277535.1 of Ilyomonas sp. Lineage (GTDB taxonomy): Bacteria > Bacteroidota > Bacteroidia > Chitinophagales > Chitinophagaceae > Ilyomonas. Next base: position 2,515,521 of record OZ255825.1, read on the forward strand.
AGTCTCTTTACGATAGCCACCTTTTTCACCCAATCCCATCATATATTTCGAAGCTTCTTTGGTAAAAGGAATTTGCATGGCAATGTCCTTGAAACGCACGTCCTGCACCGCTTTCAGCTTTACGGTGTAACTGATAAAACCATCAAATTCTAAAGAGGCTGAAACCTCCATTTGTAGTGTATCGTTGCTGCTTGTCGCTTTCCACTTTACAGTGCCTGCGCTTTGTTCCGTAAACTGCAAATCTTTGCTTTGCAATTGCATATTAGTACCTGAAGCAGTTGTAAAATGAAAATGAATTGGCTCTGTTAAAAGGTTGTTGGGCGCATTTGTATATTCCGTCATTTCAGGCGTTAAAAACGTTTGGATTTGTGCAGGGAAACCATCTTCATTGATGGTTATTTTTCTGCCTAATAAACTGATGGTATGATTGCTTACTTTCAATGGGGTATAAGGTGCAATTACTGTATTTTCCTGCGCCATTGTTGAGTTCAGCCACTTCAATCTTGTTTGTTTCCACGGCTCGGCAATATTTCCTTTGATAGTTTCTTGATTACTAACTGTAATTTCAATGTTTACTGTTTGCGGAGCCGCATCGCTGTTGATGGTCGCTTTGCCTTTATACACACCGGCAGGAATGTCTTTTGGAATATCTACCAAACACCACATTGCCTGTACAGAATCAGCGCCGATATTTACTTTGCTGGTAAATGGCGAGCCATCGTATTTAATGCCGGTATTGTTTAAACAACTGATTGCCGAAGCCGGAATCATCTTGCCATTGGCACCTGCTAAATCGCTAAAACTAATTTTTACATTGTTGATGTTTTTCAGCGCATAAATGCCGATTTGAAAAGAATAGTTTTCGCCCTTATCAGCCTCGCCTTTGAAGGTGTTACTGCTTCCCCTTTCTATCCAGCGATAAGGCAGATAATCCTGCATTTTAATGGGATAAATTCTGTCTTCGGGAAACACAACATAATCTTTGTTTTTGCCCTTTTTTATGAGCGCATCTGTTTCATTCTTCGTAGCGATAATCTCCATTGGATAGAAGCTGTTGAGACTGTCAATAGATTCAATTTCCTGCACCACTGCATCCGATTTGGTTTTGCCCTTTATTTGCTGCAGCCAATTAGCATCAGCAGTCGTTTCCGGTCTGAGATAAACACCTTTGGGATAGTTGGAGCGGCCTTCATTTTTGTAAGGCATATAATACACATAATAAATGCCTTTGCCTGAAACGGGTTGAAAGTAAACATCACCGCTTAAATTGGTAATGTTGTCAACTTTTACATTCGTTACTTTTTGATGCGTTTGCCCATCTTCAACAATGATGCGTTTAACCTGCGGATTGTCGTCTCTTCTGCGCCAGATAACGGTGGCTTTGGCAACAGGCACATTGTTATTCACCATCACTACTGCACGATGATTGCCCAGCGAATCGGTATTCCATTTTTGAGTTGCAATGGTGTGCTTTGTTTCCTGTGCAAAGAGTATTGTTACTGCACAAATGAGTAGGAAAAGACAAACAAACTTCTTCATTCTTTTTCTTTTGTAATTGTATTGAAAGTATTGTTCAAATTGTTGAATAAATCAATAAAGCATAATGTTTTAAAGTATATATGGATATGCTTATCATCGGTTAGTGTACTCATCATTGCTGTTTCAGAATGTTCCGTTAGGAACATAAGGTGGGTAGAAAATAGCACAAAACCAAAGATGAATCCGTTCCATCGGAACGGTAATCTTGTTATTTGTAGAGTATCGTTCCGATGGAACGAATGCCTTGATACGTTTCTCTTTTTTCTACCCACCTGCTGTTCCTGACGGAACATGTAAAACAATTGCTTTCCAATTAAGGTAACAACCATTTACGCAAGTCTTCTCCTTCCACAAACTCAACGCGATAAGGCGGAATGGCTGTGTCCAGCGACCATAACAGCGTTCCTTTTTTATCAGCCAATACAGTGATGTGATGCTTGGAACAACAAACCAAAACCGTTGTATCATTCACCAGGTAAGCGCTTCCCATCCTGTCATTATACACTTCCTGTGGCAGCTTGATATGAATATCGGTTTGCGCTGTTTGTGCCCTTTCATTCAACTTCATGGCATATACTTCTGATTGATGTTTATCAATGCCGTTATTAAAAAACATCAGGTCGCCATCTCCATTAATGTGTGCCGCATGTGCCATCGAAAACTGGCAATCGGCTGGCATAGCAAATGTGCCCTCTTTCCCAAACTTCCACATCACCGCGCCGGTAGTTGCGTTAATCTTCCAGATCTGTCCATTGTTGTAAAACGACATTAGGTAGTTGCCATCTTTATCAAAGCTTACACTATTGGCGTGCATCCAGTCCTTTTTATCTTTTAAAATCTTCGCATCTTTTAATGGATCAACCGCATCAAACACACTCCACTGCCATATCTTTTTGCCCTTTGTATCCATTACTAAAATACCATCGCCAACCACTGTATCTTTTGCGCCACCACCAACGGCGCTCAGGTTAATCATTCTTTTATCAACATATAAAGTAACGATTTGGTTTTGCCCGTTTTTTAGAATCTCATGGTGAATGGTGTACTGAAAATCGCCCTCTCCTTTTTTCAGATGCACTAGTGTATCGCCCCTCAAATTCACTTCTAAAATTTCTCTGCCATAGCTTGTTGGGTCGTCGTTCGTGCCGAGTATGGAAATGATGGTTTTGTCCCTTGTAAAATGAGTAACTTTTACACCGATATTATCAGCCATATTGTACCAGCGCAGCCTGCCTTTGGTATCAACGATGTAAGTAAAGCCGGGCGATTCTCTTTTGTTCATTACCAAAAAGCCGTTGGTAAAATTGTGCGGTAGCAATTTGGGTAACGGCATATTTGTTTTGAACTGATCCTGCAACCAGAGAGGCAATGGTTCGGATTGAAAATGATACACCTTGCTTTTGGTTTTGCCCCTTTTTTCTACCGTAAACAATTGAAAACTGTAATGCATGTTGGGAAGAATATTGGTAAAAACAAAGGAATGATGCAATGAAGATGATGAAGTATCGGTAGTGAGCTTTTCGGCGGCTGCGCTGTCTGCCCAATATTGCGCATACACCTGTGCTTCTTTTATAGTGTTCACATCAACTTGTATGAGCAATTTATTGTTGTTGTGCAAGCCAATGTGAATGTCCTTGATAATACCTTCCGTATTGTTGCATGAGGTAAGCAGCAACACAATACAGCCCGCAAAAAAATGAGCAAAACCAAACCTGTAATACATAGCTTTTATAAAAAATGAATAGTGTCTCAGTTCGGAAAAACACTGGTGCTGCCGTCATTCCGCAATTGCCCTCGACACGAACTCAAACCTTCATCGTAACTGCGAGGGCTTTGTGCGGAATCTGCTCTCCATAATTTAAACCTGCTGCTATATTGTAAACGTTTTCATTACAATGTAACATAAATATTTTAATAAGGTTCAACCTTGTTCCGGATGGTGGGGACACCATCCGGTAGAGATGCTATCGGCATGTGTCCCCACACGCCGAAATGTGAAAGAACTTATGTTACAGTGTATTCATTACGTTTCAACATCTCCATTGCACAATCATCAGACCTGCCTGTCGGCAGACAGGTTCCGCACAAAGCCCTCGTGAAAACGTAAAGGTGCAAGCTCGTGTTGAGGGCAATTGCGGAATGACGCGAATGCTAGTTTTCAAACTGATGCACTATCAAAAAAGGATAGGCAGACAAAGATGCCTGCATATCCTCTACACAGTTGTTTTTACCTGTTTGAATTGTCTAAATTCGAATTGATAGAAGTTTGATTCAGCGGATAAGGAAAATACCTGTTCTTTGGCATTGAGATAGCCGGTGTTTGCCCGATGCGGGTAAGATAAGCGTTTACAATTGTATCATACTTACCAAAGCGAATCAGATCAGCGCGGCGCTTGCCTTCATAAAAAAACTCCCAGCCACGTTCCTGCAAAAGGGCATCGCGCAGAGATTGCTGTGTGTAAGTGCCGCTAAGCAATGTAGCTTTTGAGCGCCCTTTCACCTGGTTGATTAAACCAATGCTTTCATCGGTTGGTCCGTTCAATTCATTCAGGGCTTCCGCTCTGCTCAACAGCACATCGGCGTACCGCAAGATATCTACGCTATGACCATCATAATACAAAGTAACCGAACCGGTAGAATCGGCATATTTTTTTGTAGCGATGTCGGCCATGTAGCTGTAACCGGCAGGAGGTGTTGCACCCAGCGTAGGAGGCTTTGTATAAATCAATCCATCAACGCCAGTGTAGCGCGGGTAAAAGCAAAGCTTGCGTTCATCCTGCTCTTCAAACGAACTATAAAAATCCCATGATACTGCGTAATACTGCCACCTGTTTAGCACCACCGGATGATTCAACGGACCAAAGTGATTCATCAACTCCGTACCATTTACATTCGCATCAGACAGTACAGAAAAAATGTTTTCTTCACACCATTTATTGGCTTCGGTAAACAAGCCTAAATAACTTGGGTATAAAGAATATACATTCATGTCTATTACCTGCTTCATGTAGTCGGCAGCCTGTTGCCATTGATGTTCTCTCAAATACAATTTACCCAATAAAGTAAGTGCAGCGCCTTTGGTGGCACGACCATAATCATTGCTGTTGTAAATGGCATTGTTTACATAATTAACGGGCAGGTTAGTGGCAGCAAATGTGAGGTCGGCAATCATAAGCGAATCAATACTTTCTACCGAAGCCGGCTTTGGATGGCTGAGATAGGAAGCAGAAGTAGCCGTGGCAACGTCTTTCTCGGTAAGCATCGGCACAGGTCCCCAGGCATCCGTTAAGTCCATATAAGCAATGCTTCTTAAAAATTTAATTTCGGCAGTAAACTGTGTTTGTTGCTGGGTAGTTAATACCTTCATGTTACCCAGGTTATACAACGCATTGTTAGCGTCGGCAATCAGCTTGTAAATCTGCCGCCAGTCTTCTGCCAGCAAGCCATTGCTTGAGTTCCATTGCGCTAACGATAACTGTCCCGGATCACCGCCATAACTACAATGTCCGAGGTCGGTGGTAAGATCGGTGAGTGCAAAATGGCGCACCGTCCAGTAATCAAAATTATCGCCCACCACCGGACCTTTTAAACGGGCATACACTGCATTTACGGCAGCCATAGCATCCGACACAGTGTTGAACGCATTGGTGTTGGTAAGGCTGCTATACACTTTGGGATCTAATGTTTTATTGCAGGAGCCAATGATAGCGGCGGCAATGATCAGCCCTATAAATTTTATGTTTTTCATCTTGTTATATCGTTTCTTAAAAAAGGATAATTGTTGATTAATGAATGCTAAGTCTTGCACCAAATTCAAACGTTTTAAAAGCAGGAAATACGCCGAAATCCAAACCACCACCGAGGTTGCTTGTATGCACATTAACTTCAGGATCGGTGCCTGTGTATTTGGTAAGGGTTAATAAATTTTGCGCATTGGCAAACACCTGTAAGTTCTCTACAATGTGCAGATGCCTTAATAAAGCTTGCGGAAGATTGTAAGCCAGCGACACCTGCTTCAAACGCAGATAAGAAGCGTTCTCAACAAAGCGGGAATTTACATAGCTGCCATAAGAGCTTAAGAAATAACCTTCTCTCGGCACATCGGTGTTTTCGTGCGTGCCGGCTACAAAACGGTTCAACACATCTTTGCCTGTTGTTGACTCTAACACCAGCCGGTTCATGTTGTACAAATAATAGCCAAAGCTGCTTTGGAAAAATAGGGTCAAATCAAAACCTTTGTAAGTAAACCGGTTGCTAAAGCCTGCTGTGTAATGAGGATTGGTATTGCCAAGATATTTTCTGTCGGCAGGTGTAATCACACCATCGCCATCCAAATCGGCGTATTTCGGGTCGCCTGGTTTTGCATTCGGTTCAGGCGAATATTTTTCGCCTGTTTTAATCACGCCTTCATATACAAAGCCATACAGTTCACCCAACTCCTGACCCGGTGCCAAACGCGTAAATTCACGACCAGAAACCACACCACTTGGGTTGGCAGTGTTGGAACTGATAAAAGGCACACCGGGTGCTAATGTTAAACATTTTTGTTTGTTGTAAGAAATGTTGAACGTGCTGTTCCAGGAGAAATCTTTAGAAGTGATATTGCTGGTGTTGATTCCCAGCTCAATACCCTGGTTTTGAATGGAACCGGCATTGATTAACTGCGAGCTAAAGCCCCACCACTGACCAATGGGTACATTCAGGAGCAAGTCGGTAGTTTTTTTTCTGTACAAATCAACCGTTGCCGTAATGCGGTCTTTTACAAAGCCCATGTCAATTCCCAAATCCAACTGGGCTGTGCTTTCCCATTTTAAACTGTTGTTCGATAACACTGAAGGTTCAATGCCTACCTGCAATACGCCGCTGCCGTTCAATACAGTGCTATAATTAGAGAAGGTAGTAAGATATTGATAAGGGTTTACACGGTCGTTGCCCGTTAAGCCATAACCCAGTCTTACTTTCAGGCTTGAAAAAGTATTGAGGTTTTTAACAAAGCTTTCATCGGACAAACGATAGGCGATGGCACCCGAAGGAAACGCGCCCCAGCGGTTGCCGCCTGGAAACTTGGAAGAACCATCTTCTCTGAAAGTAAACGTTGCCAAAAGCTTATCCTGAAAGCCATAATTGATTCTACCAAAATAAGAGGTAGCTTTTAAAGGCTCGGTTTTACTACTGCTTGGGTTGGTGGGCAATGAACCTGCGCCTAAGTTGTAATACAAAAAGTTATCGGTAGAAAACCCTTTGTTGTTCGCTCCTAAGCTTTCATAACTATCGCGTTGGTTAGAGTAACCACCTACCACAGTTACGGAATGATCTCCTCTGTTGTATTTGTAAGTAAGGTATTGCTGCACTAACCAGCGTGAAGAGTTGTACATCTGTTCAGAAGCAATGCCATTGCTCGCAGCACCGGCCACAAGGGTTCTGGGTGTGTACTGCCCTGCCGTAGTTTGCGAAAATTCAGCACCGCCATCAATGTGGTAAGTCAGGTTTTTTACAATGTCATACTCTAAAAAAGCGTTGGCATTCATAAGCCGGTTCCCGGTATTGTTGGTGGGTTCCAGGAGGCTTGCCAGTGCATTGTTTTTGCCCAAATATTTATAGTAAGAACCATCGGCATTGTAAACAGGAATATTGGTTGGTGCTGTCATAATTCCATACAGCGGTGCTGTGATATCGCCGGTATAAGATTGCAAAGCTGAATTGCTGAAAGCACCATAAAAATTAGAGCCGATTTTTACTTTGGTGCTTAACGATTTTTCTGCACCAATTCTGCCGGAATATCTTTCAAAACCCGTATGACGCAATACTCCCGTTTGATCCTGATGATTGAACGAAATGTAAAGCTTGGAGTTCTTATCGCCGCTGCTTAAACTCACGCCCTGGTTATCAACCGAAGCATTTTGCGTAGCTAATTTCCACCAGTCCGTATTGGTGGTTGGAAACGAAGGCGGAAACGGCGGCGGGTTGCCATCTTCCATTGCAATGGCGTTTTGCACCTGTGTATATTGTTGCCCGTTAATCAGGTCGGGCTTATACGTTAAGTATTGCGTGCCGTGAGAAATATTTCCTTCAATAGTAAGCTTACCCGCAACGCCTTTTTTTGTTGTAATCAATACCACACCATTAGCACCACGCGCACCATAAATAGCAGCGGCAGAGGCATCTTTTAAAATCTGTATGTCAGCAATGTCATTGGGGTTAATCATGTTGCCATTATCGCTGATGAAACCATCTACCACATACAACGGAGCATTGGTAGTATTGATAGAATTGCCACCGCGAATGACGATAGAAAGCGGCGCACCAGGCGCAAAATTAGTTTGCTGCACCTGCACACCGGCAGCCTTGCCCTGCAATGCCTGTCCTACATCGGTAACTACGCCACCCAGCGTTAGGTTATCACTGCTTACCGAAGCAATGGCGCCGGTAACGTCCCGCTTTTTTGTGGTGCCATAACCCACCACCACCACTTCATCTAACTTGTTGGAAGAAGCCTGTAAAGTAATGGATAAGGACCTCTGCGAGCCGATGGTAACATCCTGTGGTGCATACCCTACATAAGTAATTTCCAGTGTGTTGCTGTTGTTAGGAACAGCAAGGGAAAAATGGCCTGCATCATCGGTAACGGTGGCAAGGTTGGTGCCTTTTACACTTACCGTAACGCCTGGCATTTTGGTACCGGAAGAATCTTTAATGGCTCCTGAAACCATGCGCGAATTGGTTTGCCCAAAACCGTTTAAAAAGAGAAAGCTGGTTGCTATCAAAAGCAGTGCTGTAAAATTTTTCATTGGTGTATAGTTTAGCCTGGCAGAAATATTTGCTAAACTTAGACTTTTATTCAGGTAGCTTTTTTACTCAAACGATTGCGTAAAATTTTTATAAAGGAGAAATCTAATTTAGTTGGATGAAAAAGGATTGTATTTTAAAATGTATGATGTGTGTATCTCTCATCTGTCAATGCACTCGTCATTGTTGTTTTAAGCATGTTCCGTAGGAACAGCAGATGGGTAGAAAATGGCGCAAAACCAAAAATGGCTCCGTTCCGTCGGAACGGTACGATAGAACTTATACAGAGTATCATTCCGATGGAACGATTGCTTCTTTATTCATTCATCTTTCTACTACCCACCTGCTGTTCCTACGGAACATTTACTGAACTCTTGTTTTATATATTTGAGAAGGTAATACAACTGTTATAGGTGTAAGAACACAACCTAAAAAAGAGGCAAAAACAAAAGCAATACGTAATTCTTGTATGACCGTATAATGAACCACATAGAATGATAGAGACATAGAAATACCCACATAGAACAACTATGTGAAACCTTTGTTTCTACTGTTCCTATGTGTTTCCAGCTTATCTTTAAGAACACACTCACCTTCTATCTCCATACATGAAATTAACCAACCGCTATTTGTTTTTCTTATTTCTTAAAATCGGGGCCACCTCATGGGGCGGCTTCATGGCATTGATAGCAGTGATTCAAAAGCAAATGAGTGAATTGGACAATGCAATTGAAGAAAAAGAAATTGTGCAGGCTGTATCGCTTGCATCGGTATTGCCGGGGCCAATGGCAGTGAACGTAGTTGCATACATTGGCTACAAACTAAAAGGTTGGAAAGGTGCTTTCATCAGCATGGCGGCTGTATTGTTGCCTTGCTTTCTCTTAATGCTTCTGCTTTCTTACTTTTATTTTACTTATGGCAACACGTTTGTTTTTGCCCCCTTTTTTAAGGGCGTTTTACCCGCAGTGGCAGCCATTGTATTGAACGTGGCTGTAACCATGCAAAAGAAAAATGTAAAAGATATTTACCAGGTTGTAATTGCTTCCCTTTCAGTTGCTGCGCTGCTGTTACTGCATTCACCATACACCACACTCCTTATTATTTGCATCAGTGCACTGGCAGGTTATTTTATTTATCGAAAAAAAGAACCTACTGCTGCCTCTGTTCAATTATCTTTTGTTTTTATGAACAAAAACAAACGAAAAGTATATGGAGCCTATGCGGTTGCCCTGTTGCTGATGGTTATTTGTTTCTATTACTTTTCCATTCATGCAAACACTGCGTTTCATTTATACAGTCGGTTGGCATTTACTTTTTCAGGTTTAAGTCTTTCACAGTTTGGTGGTGGTTATGTTGTGATTCCTTCCATGCAGAAAACAATTGTAGATGGCTTGCACTGGGTGTCGCAACAACAGTTTACCGATGCCATTGCCATGGGGCAAATTACACCGGGACCTATTTACATCAGTGCAGCTTTTGTTGGCTATAAATTGCTCGGCGTAACAGGCGCATTGGTAGCCACAGCAGCTATGTTTGTACCCGCTGCTTTGCTGATGATTTTTTGTGCTAAATTTTTAAGTCGCATTGCAAAAGCACCGGCAGTAGTCAATGCATTCAAAGGCATTGGTGCAGCCATCACCGGCATGATTGGGGCAACAGCCGTTCTGTTGTTATCCAATGCCAGGGCGGCTTATCTGCCTTTGGTTAGTTTGTTTGTTATTTGTTTTTTTCTTTCTTATCAATTTAAAATCACTCCTATTCTTTTAATTCCGTTAGCGGGTATAGCAGGAGCTATCATACAATTTTAGATTTATGATTTATGATTGCTGAGAGCCATAGCAGTAAAGGTTTTTATTAAATAATGATGCACAACGAGTTAATAGGGAATGGTAATTTTTATTAAACTGAAGACATGAAATTCACCCCTGTTCAAATGATAGGAACGCAACGTTCAGGTTCTAATTTACTACGCCTGATGCTGAATCAATTGCCACAAGTATCAGCTCCGCATCCACCGCATATTTTAGAACGCTTTATGCCCTTGCTGCCGATGTATGAAGACTTGGGGCTGCCCTATCATTTTAAAAACCTGGCGACTGATGTGTGCGAACTGGTTGCCTCGAATCCTGTTGCCTGGACAGGCGTTGAACCTGATGCAAACCACATTGTTTCTTTATGCGAAGAAAATACATTGTTAGAGCTAACACGTGTATTATATGAAGAGAAAGCGCGAAGCGAAGGGGCCAACGTTTGGATATGCAAGAGTATGGCAAACATTCATTGTGTTGATGTGTTGGAAACATCGTTACAGCCGCTTTATATTTTCTTGTATCGCGATGGAAGAGATGTTGCTCTTTCATTTCAAAAAGCAGTAGTGGGAGAGAAGCACATTTACAACATTGCCAAACAGTGGAAAGAAGAGCAGGACAAATGTTTGAAATTGCAAGAATATTTGAATGGTGAAAGATTCATTTCTGTTTGTTACGAAAATCTCATTCACAATCCTGAACAGGAATTGCGTAAAATATGTGCATTTATAAACGTAGCTTATCAGGATGATTGCCTGCAATATTATCATTCGGAAGAAGCTAATAACACGGCTTCATCGGGCGCTATGTGGCAGCATGTAAAAGATAAAGTTTTGCCTTACAATCACAATAAATTTCTTACTCAATTACCGGCTGACCAAATCGAAATATTCGAAAGCGTTGCCGGTGATACTTTGTTGAAATTGGGCTATCCGCTCATCTTTCCCAATCGTTTGGGCCAGGCATTGTCAAAAGAAGAAATAGAAGCTTATTCTCTATTAAACAAACAATTAAAAAAAGAGGCAAAACAAAAACAAACGCCCGAAGATGCTGCCAAAAGAAAGCAACAGGATGCTTTGTTAAACCGGCTTTCTATGCAGATGAAAAGCTTTCTTTCAAAACAGGAAATATTATGTTGTAATGCGAATGAATACAAGTCAATATCGTAGGTAAACACAAAATGATAAAGAGTGCCATTCAATGCCTCGTTCCGTAGGAACGTTAGGTGGGTAGCAAACACCATATAATTCTTACCCTTCCGTTCCGTCAGGAACGGTACATTTTAATCAGCCAGTTCTTTAAAAATATATTTCTCATCAAAGGAAACATCGAAGGCTTGTAAAAACGCTTTGTATTCATCCAGAAACGTTTGTTTGGAATGATGCTGTTCCTGGTTTTGAATGTATTGAATTACAGCAGGAACATGACTCTTAGAATACGAGAAAGCACCAAAGCCTTCCTGCCATGCAAATTTTTGCTTTACTAAATTATCGTCGTTAATGAATTTAGTGCTTTCCGATTTTACAATCTGTACTAATTGCGATATATTTTCATCCGGCCGTAAACCAATGAGCATGTGCAGGTGATCGGGCATTGTGTTGATCTGAAGCATTTTGTGTGATTTGTTTTCAACCACTTTACTAATGTATTGGTGCAATCGGTTCTTCCATGTCGCATCACTTAGAGCATTGCGATATTTAACTGCAAAAACAAACTGTATGTGTATTTGTGTATAGGTATTTGGCATGATGAAATACGGATGGTTGCGCTCGTTCACAAATGTATGGCAATGTACCGTTCCTGTCGGAACGGAAAAAGAATAAGTATGATTCTTTCTACCCACCTACCGTTCCTGACGGAACGGAGCATTGCAATGTAAATCGTTGTTGATTCTACCCATCGTTCCTGACAGAACGAATGTTTTCAATCAAAACCATCTCTGCTACCAAGCACCAAATAGCATGTCATAGCATGAACATATTTCTTCTAAAAAGCTTTACCGTGTAAAACTGCGTTTGGTTTTGCCAATAAACTGATGAAGCAAATAAAGCAGCCGCAACTGGTTAGCCGTTCTGTCCCTATTCTGTTCAGGATACGATGTTTTATAATACACGTTTCCATTGAGATAATCCGTTAAAAAGCGCATAGCCTGCATGTAAATCAACACGGTTCCTGCATAGTGCAAATTCTCCTTTTCTTCCCCAGTTAAAAAGTGGGCCATCGCATCTAAATAACCTTCGTTGATGGCATCAAAAAAAGCGGGTCGTATGGCAAGTGCATCAAGGTTGGTATCATCTTCCTGTATGTTAGGAACTGAAGTGCGGAGCATATCACCAATATCGGAAAAGAAAAGTCCCGGTTGTGTGGTATCTAAATCAATAGGACAACGGATGGCGTCTGTATCTTTATCAAACAGGATGTTGGCTATCTTGCAATCGTGATGCAGAATGTGGAGAGGAAAGTGTTTTTTATCTTTAGAAATGGCCGAAAACCATTTGACAAGAAAAGCATATTTTTCAATCTCGTCTATCAGATTTTTTACTTCTTTCTTTTTTGGTTCAGATGCTGTTTGCAACGCTTCTTTAAACTGTTGAGACCTGAGCGCCAAATCGTGAAAATGGGGCAGGATGGTTGCCAACTGATGATTACCCAGACTTTGCAGTGCAGCACTAAATGAGCCAAAACAATTGGCTACTTCATAAGCTTTTTCGGGTGTTTCAATAATTTGCGGGCTGTACGTGTTTTTCAAAAATTCAAAGCATCGCCATACTTCGCCCCCGTTTTTATAAAAAAGCTCACTTGACACTGTTTGTATCAGCTTTGGCAGTTGCATGCTTCCTTTGTTCCATAAATGCTGCTGCACCCGCACATAATTGTTTTGTAATGCTGAAGGATTGGTGAAAACAGCGGTATTTACTTTTTGCAGAAAATACAAACTGCTATCAATGGTATGAATTTTATAACTGTGGTTGATCAATCCAGTTCCTAATGATTGAACCGATTGAACATCAGGTATAGTAAAATGGCTGCAAACCGCTCTTAAATCTCCATGCATGGCTAAAACAATATCATAAAGCGGGAAAAGTAGATGGAAATTTTGATACAGCCAATAACAATCGTTTGCGTAAATTGTAAATCAGTAATTTCGTAACAGCTTATGAAAGACCTGCCTACTATAAAAGAAATTGCCCGAAAATTAAATGTATCCGTGTCTACGGTATCGAGAGCACTTCACGACCACCCGAGTATTGGCTTGCGCACTACAGCAGCAGTAAAGGAACTGGCAAAACAATTAAAATACGAACCTTTTCAAACGGCTATTTTTTTTAAAGAAAAACGTACTTACACAATCGGCGTTATTGTTCCTACTTTATCAGAAGATTTTTTTGCCAAATCGGTAAGCGGTATCGAGCAGGTGGCTTTTGAAAGTAACTTTAGTGTAATGGTAGCGCAAAGCTACGACAGCATTGAAAAAGAGCGCCGGATTATTGATGCTTTCACGCGCCGCCGCATTGACGGGCTGTTGGTTTCGGTATCGAAAGAAACCAAACAAATCGGCCATTTTGATGTGTTGAAAGAATATCAGATTCCGGTAGTATTTTTCGACCGTGTGCCTGATGTAAAAGATATCAATAAAGTTACGTGCGACCTGTACAATATCTCCATTAAGCTCATTGATGTGTTGTACAAACTGCATCACCGGCGCATTGGTTTGTTGTTAGGTCCGCAATCTATTACAGCCAACACGGAACGAATGAAAGGCTTTATTAACGGCATGGCAAAAAAACGGTTAAAAGCAAACCCTGCCTATATTGTAGAAACAGATTTTACCAAAGAACAAACCTGGCAGGCGGTGAACCAATTAATATCGCAAAAACAAAGGCCTACTGCTATCATTGTGTTTAACGACTGGATAGCATTGGATGCTATCCAGTTTGTAAAAACACAAACCGATTTGCAACTAAATAAAGACATTGTTTTTGCCTCTTACGCAAATGTTCCTTTCTGTAAATATCTTGATAACAAACCTGTAGCTTCGGTTGAACAATTTCCTTTTATGCAGGGCGAAGAAGCAACCCGCATTCTGCTTAACCTCATTTTTAATAATGCACAGGAACCGGTGCAGCAAAGCATTGAAGGTGAAATTGTTTTTTATTGATTGAAAACAATCGCGAAGCATATGAGATGGAAAGATTGAATGGATTACAGAAAAAATTAAGCATGAAAAAAAGTACAGAAAGACTTTCAAACGAAACACATCCTGTTTCCGTTGCCATGCAAAAAATGCAGAAGATAAAAGAGGCAAAAATTAAGGAAGGCAAAAAATAAACCGAGAATATGATCTTTAACCAAAAAATACTTTTTCTTGTCATCAAATTCTGCAAATGAATTAAAACGGACGCTCACTCCTTTGATGTTGTGGGGACTTGGCGTTGGTTATGTGATCTCAGGAATGTATTTCGGCTGGAATATAGGGTTGCAGAAAGGAGGAACATTAGGTCTTGCAATCGCAACATTCTTCATCATTATATTGTATGTCACTTTCACATTCAGTTATACGGAACTTGCATGCGCAATACCGAAAGCGGGCGGCGGGTTCGATTATGCAACACGTGCACTCGGAAAAGATTGGGGATTCATCGCAGGCATGGCGCAGAACATAGAATTTATTTTTGCGCCTCCGGCAATTGCATTTGCGATCGGTGCATATTTCAATTTATTTTTCCCGCAATTATCTACTTTGCCCATCGCGATCTTCAGCTATATAATTTTTACTGCACTGAATATCTATGGGGTTAAAGCCGCAGCAGTTTTTGAATTGCTAATCACCATTTTTGCTGTGGGTGAGTTGTTGTTGTTCTCAGGAATTACGTTGCCGCATTTTGACGTAAAAAATTTAGAACACAATGCATTTCCGAACGGTTGGAGTGGTGTGTTTGCGGCAATTCCTTTTGCTATCTGGTTCTTCTTAGCTATCGAAGGAGTGGCAAATGTTGCAGAAGAAGCAATAAATCCGCAAAGAACCATGTTGCTTGGTTTTGGTTCGGCAATTCTTTCTCTAGTGATTCTGTGCATACTTACTTTTATCAGTTCGGTTGGCGTTGCGGGTTGGGAAGCGATTGTTTATAAAAGTGATGGCAACACTTCTGATTCACCGCTGCCTTTGGCATTAAGCCATGTTGTTGGCAATAACCGTGTGATGTATCATTTGCTCATCACAATTGGATTGTTGGGATTGATCGCTTCATTTCATGGAATTATTCTTGTAGCAGGAAGAGCAACGTTTGAATTTGGCAGAGTAAAATTTGCTCCTGCATTTTTAAAAAATATACATCCTCGTTTTCAAACACCTTCAAACGCATTGCTGGTAAATATGCTCATCGGCATTATAGCCTTGCTTACAGGAAGAACTTCTGAGATCATCACCATTTCAGTATTTGGCGCACTTACATTGTATATTATTTCGATGATTGCGTTGTTAAGACTGAGAAAAAAAGAACCCGATTTAAAACGACCTTTCAAAGTGCCGATGTATCCTCTCTTTCCAGTAGTGGCATTGATCATTGCAGTCGTTTCGTTTATTGCAATGGTGATCTATAATTTTGAATTGGCATTGATATATTTTTTAATCGTCGGGACTTGTTATATCGCGTTTAAATTATTTGCAGCAAAAAATGCAAATAATTAGTACGTTTATTTTTAAACATACTTATGACCACGAAAGAAATTTTACAATATGTAAATGAACATCCTTCGGGAAAAGTAAAAATTGCATTTAGCGATATTGACGGAATACTGAGAGGAAAATATATTTCTGCTGAAAAATTTTCTTCTGTGATAGAGAACGGTCTTGGGTTTTGCAATGTAATCTTTGGTTGGGACGCAGCGGATGTAGTGTATGATAATGTAGAATACACAGGCTGGCATACAGGTTATCCTGATTCGCCGGGTGTGATAGACATAAATACTTTTAGAAAAATTCCGTGGGAAAATGATGTGCCTTTTTTTCTTGGTGAGTTAGTAGATGAAAAAGGAAACGCATCTTTCGTTTGTCCAAGACAACTGTTGAAAAAAATTTTGAGCGAAGCAAATGATCTTGGTTATACTCCTTTTTTCGCGCAGGAATTTGAATGGTACAATTTTGCTGAAACACCGCAAACGTTAAATGACAAGCAATTCAAAAACCTTACACCACTTACACCCGGCATGTTTGGTTATTCAATTCTTCGCAGTTCATTGGAGAATATTTATTTCACAGACTTGTTTGAAAGTTTGAAAAAATTCGGTGTACCACTAGAAGGGATACATACGGAAACGGGTCCTGGCACTTATGAAGCCGCCATTGCCTATGCAAATATTTTGGAAGCGGCAGACAGGGCGCTTCTTTTTAAAACAGCGGTAAAAGAAATTGCATACAGGCACAGTATCATGGCGACGTTTATGGCGAAGATCAACGAAAATCTTCCAGGTTGTGGCGGACATGTTCATCAAAGTTTGTGGGATAAGAGTGCTAAGAAAAATTTGTTTTATGATGAAAAAGATAAAATGAAGATGAGCACGCTTGCGAAAAATTATCTCGCAGGTCAATTGCATTGTTTGCCTCACATTTTGCCAATGTTTGCTCCCAACATAAACAGCTATAAAAGATTGGTGGAAGGTGCATGGGCTCCAACTACACTAACGTGGGGAGCAGATAACAGAACGGTAGCGATAAGAGTTTTGACAGGCAGCAGCAAATCTGCCCGTATTGAAACAAGAGTTATCGGTTCTGATGTAAATCCTTATTTAGCAATGGCAGCATGTTTAGCTGCCGGTTTATATGGAATAAAAAATAAGTTGAAATTAAATCAATCAGCAACAGTTGGAAATGGTTATGACGATTTTTCGAATGGCGTTCTTCCCGCTACATTAATTGAAGCAACGCAGCAAATGAAAAATTCCACAATTGCGAAAGAATTATTCGGAGAAAAATTTGTAAGTCATTTTTCACAAACAAGAGAATGGGAATGGAAACAACATTTAAAAGCGGTAACGGATTGGGAATACAAAAGATATTTTGAAATAATTTGAAACTTTGATAATAGGGAGATCAGTGTTGGTAAGATTGATTTCATTTGATTTCATTTTCAAATTACACATCTTCAAATAACCTTATGACTTTCGACAAAATATATCAATACAATTTTCCTACGAGTATTCGCTTTGGTGCCGGATCAAGTAAAGAGTTAGGCGATTATCTTATCAAAAATAATTTATCGCGACCATTGATTGTTACCGACGCTACTGTTGCCCAATTAGATTTTTTTAGAGAGATCGTCAATGATTTGAAAAGGAAAAATATTTCTACTGAAGTTTTTTTTGACATTCATAAAAATCCTGTCAAGTCGGATGTGTATAAGGGCACTGATGTTTATGATAACACTAAAAGAAATTCTATTATTGGTATTGGCGGCGGTGCTGCACTGGATGTTGCCAGAGCAATTACACTACGAGTAAATCATCGCGAAGATCTTTTTAAATATGATGATTTAATCGGAGGTGATATATATGTAACGAATGATGTTCCGCATTTCATTACTATTCCAACCACTGCAGGTACAGGAAGTGAAGTTGGGCGAAGCGCTATTATTGCTGATGATGAAACGCATCAGAAAAAAATTCTTTTCTCACCAAAGTTGCTGGCGAAAATTGTTTTTGCAGACCCGCTGTTAACACTGGAACTGCCGCCGTTTATCACTGCTGCAACAGGAATGGATGCGTTAACACACAACATGGAAGCGTATCTCGCAAAGATGCCGCATCCATTGTGTGAAGGAATTGCATTGGAAGGAATTTCTTTGATCCATCAATCATTGGAGCAAGCCGTGAATAAGCCTGATGTCGAATCAAGAAGTAAAATGCTTATTGCTTCATTAATGGGTGCAGTTGCATTTCAAAAGGGGTTGGGTGTTGTACATTCACTCGCACATCCTTTATCATCATTACTCGATACGCATCACGGTCTTGCAAATGCTGTAAATATTCCTTACGGCATGGAGTTTAATATTGCAGGTTTTGAAAATAAATTCAGGCGCATTGCCCGAACTTTGGAATTGAAAAATGAAACAGGCGAAGAAGTTGTGAAGTATTTATTTGATCTCAATTCGAAGATTCACATTCCGCATAAATTGCGTGATATTGGAGTGAAAGAAGAACATATTGAAACCCTCGCAGATCTTGCCATTGCAGATTTTGCACATCCGAATAATCCTAAACCTGTGAGCCGCGCAGATTTCAGAAATTTGTATTACAAAGCATTATGATCTTATGAAAAAAAAAGTTGGCATCAGCTATACTGAAACTTCATTTCAGAATTACTGGAATTGGTTTACTGCCGATGATCTGCAGAATGACATTGAATTGATAGAACTTTCTTTTAAAAAAAACAATATAGAAGACATACATACATGCGATGGTTTTGTTCTCACCGGCGGAATAGATGTGCATCCATCATTGTACAACGGAAAGAGCGATTATAAAAATATTCCTTCCTCGCATCGGCTGGAGCGTGATCTTTTTGAGGAAAAAATTTATCGCTACTCTCAATTAAATAAACTTCCTCTGCTCGGCATATGTCGCGGTATGCAACTAATCAATGTTTTAGAAGGCGGTAAACTTATACAGGACCTTGACAACGGTAATGCGAGACATAGGAAAGAAGCATCAGATAAAGAACATGCGATCATTACAGAACGAAATACTTTGCTGCATGAAATTGCAGGATCTGTTTCAGGGCATGTTAATAGCGCACATCACCAGGCAATTGATCCTGATGCCATTGGAGAAAATTTAATTGCAAATGCTTTCGACGATGATGAAGAAAAAATAATTGAAGGTGTTGAATTTAAGAACAAAAGCGATAAAGCTTTTATGCTATGCGTGCAGTGGCATCCTGAAAGAATAAAAGAGAAAGAGCATAATCCATTGTCACAAAATTTAAAAAAAAGATTTCTCTCTGCGATAAGAGAAACACAAATGAAAAAGCTTACTATCATCGATCCCTCGAATGAAGAAATTATTACAGAATTAAATATTGATACAAAAGAAAGCCTGGAAAAAAAATTGGAAATAGTAAAAGATGCGCAGGCGGATTGGTACAAAACTCCGATTCAGAAAAGAGTAGAAATAATACAAAAATTTTCAGAACTGTTAGAAAGAAATATTGAACAACTCGCACTTGCCCTTACTTCGGAAGTTGGAAAACCATTGCAGCAATCCCGCAATGAAATAAACGGAGCCCGAACAAGAATAAAATGGTTAACAGAGAATGCAGAGAAATATTTATCAGACGAGATCATGAATGATGGCAACGGAATAAAGGAAAGAATTTCCTACGAACCTTTAGGCATTGTTTGCAATATTTCAGCATGGAATTACCCTTATCTCGTTGGTGTAAATGTTTTTATTCCTGCATTGCTTTCGGGAAATGGAGTGATGTATAAACCTTCTGAATATTCCACTCTCACAGGCTTACAAATTGAAAAATTGCTGAAAGAGGCGGGTGTTCCCAACAATATTTTTCATGTTGCTATCGGTCCGGGAAGTGTGGGTGAAATTTTATTAGAGCTTCCTTTTGATGGCTATTTCTTTACAGGGTCTTATAAAACCGGCAAATACATTTACGAAAAAGTTGCACCGAAAATGGTTGTTTGTCAATGCGAGTTGGGCAGCAAAGATCCTTTATATGTAGCGGATGATGTAAGCGATATAAAAACTGTTGCTGCTGCAACTGCGGACGGCGCTTTTTACAATAATGGTCAGAGCTGTTGTTCGGTTGAAAGAATTTATGTGCATGAAAAAATTTATGATCAATATATTGATGAATTTATAAAAGAAGTGAGATCATGGAAGATCGGTTTACCCAATCAAGACGGCGTTTACATCGGACCACTCACGCGAAAGGAACAACTTACTGTTTTGGAAAATCAAATTGAAGACGCAAAAAGTCACGGCGCAACGATATTAACCGGTGGAAAAAAAATAAATTCGAATGGATATTTTTTTGAACCGACTGTTTTAGTAAATGTAAATAATGAGATGAGTGTGATGCGCGATGAATCTTTCGGTCCTGTCATCGGCATTATGAAAGTAAATGATGACAAAGAAGCAGTAGAACTAATGAAAGATACTGAATATGGTTTAACCGCTTCTGTTTACAGTTCTGATCAAAATCGTGCAGAAAATATTTTGCAACAAATAAATGTTGGCACCGGTTACTGGAACTGCTGCGATCGTGTAAGTGCGGCATTACCGTGGAGCGGCAGAAAACATTCCGGCTTAGGTATAACACTTTCTCATGCAGGGTTGCGGTCATTTACAAAACCGAAAGGGTATCATTTGAAGGGATGAGTTTTTGATTTTCTCAAATTAATCTCCGGGGCTTCATTACACAGCTATTGTGTTTTCATAACCAATTCATTATTGCCCAATGGTTAGCGGAATGATGTGATCTATCTATTCAGACCTTCCATTACTGTTTCAAAGAAAAAGGATGAATAGAATATTAGCAAACTGAATTGAAACACAACCAGAATATGTTCCATTTGCTCTTATCTGGAATTGAATTTAGTATTAGAAATAATGTAAAGGCTTTAAATGTGATTAAATAAATCAGATAATAAAGTTGTTTACCTAAACCTATTCTTAAATCAAAAATGCCTCATAAACCGCTGATTTACAAGGCATTTTAAGTGGTGTGACCCCGCAGGTACAGTTTTCGAACTCTTTTATAGAAGATTTAAAACGATTGGCGAATTTATTCGATGGTTAAAGTCTTTGCTTAAAATGAATGCTCATAATGAAGGGTTAATCAATTCTGTTATCCCTTGACAATAGAATCCTTCATAACGAATTCATTATTGCTCAATAATTAGCAGAATCATATAATCAGGCTGTCCAGAACTACCAGCCCAGTAACATTAGCAGGCTACTTGTTCGCACCTTATTTAAATTACAACCAAGTTTCAACTGAGGGAAAACTTGGAAAGCTGCCCTTGACAGCAGAAAGTAAGGTTATGCAGATGCAGCTTATACAAATTATACTGTGGAAGATAACATAAGAAAATCAGACAGCATAAAACTGATGATATAACGGAGATACAATTCCAGAAGAAAAGAGGAACCTTGAACTAAATCCATCAAAGAACAAATGAGAAAGGGAATTGAAGTTACGTTCAGGGATATTCAGGTTTTATGTTTCAGAAAAATGTATGTTGGTTCTATTCATACTACACTTTAAAGCCCAAATTTTTAAAATTTACGATTTTCACTTTTGGCAATCAGAAGAACCAACTCATCACTCAGCTCGAAAGGGCCATACTGCCCTTGCAAGGTATCAAGTCATTACCTATAGAAAATGACATCAGCCTCGTTATGCCTTCCCTTGAAGAAGCCTTTCCAAACGCTACTTTCCCTATTGGCTGCACGCATGAGCTTTTGTGTTCTTCCAGGCAAAATATGGCAGCTACAAGGGGCTTTATTGCGGCTTTATAGGTAAGCTGATGAAGCTGGGAGGAGTGTGCCTATATATCAGCGCATCACGAACCCTGTTTCCCCCTTCTTTAAAGCGATACGGTATCGAACCCCATCAAATCATCTTTATTGATTTGAAAAGGGAAACAGATGTTTTATATGCTACCGAAGAAGCCCTAAAATGCGGCAGGATAACAGCCGTTATCAGTGAGATCGATAACATAGGGTTTAAGAATCCCGGCGCTTTCAGCTTGCTGCCGAAGGCAGACGCACAACGGGCTTTTTGTTACGGAAACAGCCATACGCTACGAATACAATCGCATCGGTTTCGCGCTGGCATATTGCCCCCGCTGCCAGTGGTTTTGCTGATGACTTGCCCGGTGTTAGCTTTCCCCGCTGGAATGTAAAGCTGCAAAAAATACGCAATGGCAAGCCTGGCAAATGGCAGATTGGATAGACAGAGATGGAATTTACTGAAGTCCGGAAAGCCGTGTATGTACTGCCTAATGAAGAGATGAAGCAAAGCACAGTATAATATGAATAAACGATTTGTGGCGATTTGGTTTCGGTATTTGAAGACAGACTGGAGGTGTCGTCAAAAGCCGGAATTAAGGGAAAGCCGTTTGTATTAGCAATGCCGGAACATGGCAGAATGATAATTACGGAGCCTTGCAGTAAAGCAGCAAAGAGCGGTCTTTGTGCCGGCATGGTAGTAGCCGATGCCCGTATCCTTTTTCTGATATTGAAGTGTTGGATGACAAAGCCGATCTGTCAGAAAGGTTGCTGATAAAGCTGGCGCACTGGTGCATCCGATACACATCTTTTGTTGAATAGTTTGCAATATCAATATCCTGAAGAATTAACCACCGAAGGAAGAACGCTACAAGAAGAGCTTACTCATCTGACCCTGAAAGGCGCTCAACAAATGTTTGGTAATGATATTCCGGCAAAAACAAAAAACAATTGTCTGTGAGCTTCGCTTTATCAAAGAAATAAACTATGCCTCTTATCTTCTAACTGTTTGTGACATTGTCCGTTTTGCCCGAAGCCAGAATATTCTTTGCCAAGGTACAGCTATCTCACGTAACAATATTGCTGCCTTCATTGCAATAATCATTGCAAATCCTCAATTATATAAAAATAAAAATTTGGAAATCAGCAAACGCAATTAGCATAGAGTTCGGTTGTTCATTATCTGGCTTTTGATCCGTTGATTCAGCATTAGTAATACCTTATCCACATATATTTTACTGAACGAGAGAACCGCCATACAGTAACTATTTGTGTAATGGCGACTACAATCTTTCTTAATGGTGTTGTGTAAATATCGAATCGTAATAAAACCTTAGCCCTTTTCTTCATCTTGCATGTTTGCTACGTTAGCCCCTTGGCTGATAAGACAGAAAGGATAGATCAATATCAGGCGATTAATGGTGTAAAAATGAACTTAGGTAAGAACCTATAGGGCATGCTGATTGCTACAAAGTCAACCATCCTTTTCTGCATAAAACTTTGCACCTACACTCTTATAACTTCATAAATATCAATTGCACTGCTTTGCTTGCCTTGCAGCACGTTGTATAGTCGCGATATTGACAGTTTCAAACATCAATACTTATGCTTGTTTAATCCCAGCCTTTTCATTTTGGAATATAGGGTAGAAGGCGGAATGTTGAGCCGTGCAGCAGCACCTCCAGGCCCCATTACTTTATTATTACACTGGCGTAACACGTTTAAAATATGCTGCCGTTCCACTTCAGATATTGAACTGATGTCTTCACCGGTAATCATTTCATTTGTTTTATGTTTAAATGAATCAGGGATTTTTATTGAATTAATGACTCCATCCTTATTTAATAATACCGTTCGTTCAATTATGTTTTGCAGTTCTCTCACATTGCCGGGCCATGCATAACGTTTCAACTCATCTATAGCATTTTCTGTGATACTTATTTTGGCTTTATTTGCTTTTCGCGAATACACATCAATAAAATGGTCAGCGAGCAGAATAATATCGCCCGGACGGCTACGTAAAGAAGGCACATCAACTGGAAATACATTCAGCCGGTAATACAAATCCAGGCGAAAACTGCCATCCGAAATCATAGTTTCAAGATTGCGGTTCGTAGCAGCAATAACACGTACATCTACCTTTATAGTTTCAGTTGCACCCACCCTTTCAATTTCTCTTTCCTGCAGCACACGTAATAATTTTGCCTGAATATCAATAGGAAGTTCTCCTATTTCATCTAAGAAAACAGTTCCTCCATCCGCTTTTTCAAACTTGCCGATTTTTCTTTCGTAAGCGCTAGTGAAAGCACCTTTTTCATGACCAAAAAGTTCAGACTCAACCAAGTCTGCAGGCAAGGTGGCACAGTTAATTTTGACGAGAGGATTATGCCTTCGATGAGATAAATTATGAATGGTTGATGCGATGGCTTCTTTGCCTGTGCCGCTTTCTCCCAATATTAAAACAGAAGTATCAATGGGTGCTATTTGCTTTATCGAATCGAATAAGTCCAGCATAGGTTTGCTCTTGCCTACAATGCCTTCAAAACTTTCACTATTATTAGTTTCGATTGTTCCTTTGAGTTGTACCTGTTTGCTCATTTTTGAAGCCGAAGACTTTGCATGATTGTCAGCTAGTTTTCTTTTATTTTCATAATGATAAAAGGCAATGTCCAGTGTCACCAAT
Source organism: Ilyomonas sp. (assembly GCA_965277535.1). Lineage (GTDB taxonomy): Bacteria > Bacteroidota > Bacteroidia > Chitinophagales > Chitinophagaceae > Ilyomonas. The sequence continues at coordinate 2,539,860 of OZ255825.1, forward strand.
AAATCTTTTTCACGAAACGGCTTTACAATAAAACCATAAGGATAAGTAAGTTTAGCCGAAGCAAGAGTTTCTGCATTGCAATTGGCAGATACGAAAATAAATGGAATGCTTTTGCTGTTTAAGCTGTGCGCCAGTTCTATACCAGATAAATTGCCTTTTAGAAAAATATCTATTAAAACAAATGATGGCCTTTTCTTTTCTATTATTTCTAGTGCCCTATTAACAGATGATGCGATGCCAATGGTTTCATATCCTGCTGATTGCAACGTTAATTGCAAATCGTCGGCAACTATAAATTCGTCTTCCACTATAAGTACTGTTTTATCCATATCTTAAAGTACATTATTATTTTTAAATTCGGTATCGGCAATGTTCTTAAACTTACTATCAGGTGTAAAATCGAGTCGTACTGTTACACCATTTTTATTTATAAGGGTAAACTTCCCGTTTACCTGTTCCGTTAATCCATTTATCAAACGCATTCCCATCGAGACTTGATTGCCATTATCAAAGTTGTCGGGCAAACCATTTCCGTTGTCACGTACTTCAAGTAAAATACTTTGCTGCTGGGTGGAATGCATGTTTATGAAAATGTTTCCGGCTTCTCTATTCACAAAGGCGTATTTGATGGCATTAGTAATGGCTTCATTTAAAATTAAACCCACCGGAATGGCCTGCGCAATATCCAGCTCAACTGCATCAATGTTCAATTGAAAATGGATTTGTTTACTGCTTTCAAAACTTGTTTTCAGATACTCAACCAATTCGTGTATATAAGCCGGCATGTTTACCGATGTTGTATTTTCAGACTGATATAATCTTTGATGAATAAGCGACATAGCATACATGCGATGCCTGCTTTGTGCAATTGCTTCAATTGCTTCTTTATTATCCAGAAATCTGGATTGGGTATTGAGCAGACTTATCACAATCTGCAGATTGTTCTTTACACGGTGATGAATTTCTTTAAGCAACCATTCTTTCTCCTGAAGCAAATTATTAAGCTGCTCGTTTCGCTGCGTGATAACAATATTCGACTTTTTCTTTTGCTTGTATTGATTAAACAATATGCCAGCCAAAGCAAGTAATAAAACGGTGGCAACCAAAGTGGTATTTCTAATAAACATGGCTTTGTCCAGATTGGCCTGTCTAAGCAAATCAGCCTGTGTTAATACCTTGATTTTCTGATCTTTTAGCCTGATGTCGTTCTCCTTTTTTTCAGATTCGTACTGAACTTCCAGTTGCCTGGTTTCTGATATTTTGGCACTGTTGAAAATAGTGTCGTTTATAAAATTTGCCTTCAAAATATTATAAACAGCCGGCTTAAAATTTCCCTGCGCTGTATCTAATACAAACCACAAAGTATAATTTGATGCGAGTCCAAGATCATCATGTAGGCTTTCCAGCACTTCCTTATTTTTATTGAGATACAGTAATCCTTTTTTATAATCTTTAACGGCGATAAAATACCTTATTATTTCATTGTAATATACCGTTAGCCTAAACACATCCAAACCAGGTTCATTAATTTTAGTGATAAGCTGGTTGCAGTAGTAATGCGCCTTATTATACTGCTTCAGCACAGTATATAAATTGAGGTACATATTGTAGATATAGCCTTTCGTTTTCCATATATCTGCTTCCGGTAGTTTGTATTTTTTCTCTATTGATTTAAAAAAGAGTAATGCCTGCTGTGGCTGATTTAGTTGGATGTATGTATCCACGATCTCCACTGCAAGACCATAAATTGTTTCGTTATCCTGCTGCTGCTCTGCTATGTCAAGTGCTCTTTTAAAATGACCTATAGCTGATGCCGCATCGTTTAATTTATAAAATGTTAGCCCTACATTGTCTTCTATCTCGCCTAGTTGCGGACCATAATCATTTTCGTAATTAGATATTTTGAGAGCAATAAGTTCGTAACCCAACGCTTCTTTATAATTGCCCTGGGCATAATTAAGCTGACCGAATAAATCGTACACACCTTCTAATCTTTTATAGTCAGTCAGTTTATAGTACTCCAGTGACTTTCGTATCTCGGTAAAAGCTTTTGCATATTGATTGGTTAAATGATCTAAATCTGCCAGCATTTTATAGCAATTTCCAAGATCATTATAAGACTTAGATTTTTCAAAAGCCGATATCGCAGTATCAATATAAGTTATGCGCTGATTAACAGTTACAGTCGCGAAATCGTAATCGTAATAGTTTGACAGTTCGTAATATGCCTGCCCGAGCAGTTCGTATTGTGATGTTTTCTTAAGCAGGTTAATGGCTGTAACAATCGTTTTTTTGCCCTCTTCTCTTTTGCCGGTTGTTCGAAAATAGTATGATTTGATTAGTAAAATATGATTGTATTCTGCACTGGATTTGGTTTTTATGTTTAAATTTTCAGCCTGTGTAATAAGTAAAGTTGCGGTATCATAATTCGTGGGATGGTCGTAAATGGGAAGTATATAGTATTGCGCCAGCTTTAATAAAAAATTTATTCTTGCCGAATCGCTTGTAAATTTTCTCAGTTCATTCAAAAAAGTATCTCTATCCTCTTTTATGAGGTCTTGCGAGTAAAGCGGGATGGAAATAACATTAATAAGTATTATTAAAATTAGTCGGTTCATTCTTTTATTTGATGTATTCATTTTATCAAACTACATGCGTGCTTTGACTGGGCATTTGCATTTATGTATTGCATTCTTCCCACGAAATTATTTTTTATACTTCGTATCAGCCTAATTATCATCTTTTGATAACCAATTCTGCCCATCTGATAAGAGAAAGTATTTTGTTTACGCAACAGCGTTTTTCTTATTGAACAGCCTGGCTCGCCTCAGTAAAACCCTGTACTTTTTCTCGTTTATCAGAATTATTCTTGTTTCGATTATAGAAAACAGGAAAACAGTTTCTTCTGTTTTTTTGTATTGCTTTATTAATCAACGACATATGCAAACGGCATCTGCATTGCCTTCTCTCCATCACAATTTTCATCACTCATAAAAATGTAACTATGGAAAGAAAGGTAAACAACATCGTATTGGTTCACGGAGCTTTCGCAGATGGTTCCGGCTGGAAAGGTGTATACGATATTCTTAAAAAAGATGGCTACAATGTAAAAGTTGTGGGCAATTCAAATTTTGGACTAGATCAGGATGCTATTACCACTGAACAGGTAATAGATCGGATTGATGGACCTGTCATTTTAGTTGGTCATTCTTACGGAGGTGCTATCATTACAAAAGCCGGTAATAACCCGAAGGTTGTTGGTCTTGTGTACACGGCCGCATTTGCACCCGATCAGGGCGAAACGTTAGGTGGGTTACTATCCTCCGGCGAGCCGGATCCCAAGTCTGGTGTTCTTCCTCCCGAAGATGGTTTTATCTGGTACGACAAGGCTAAATTTCGTGAAGGTTTTTGTGCTGATTTGCCTGAAAAGCTAGCAGACTTTATGGCTGATTCGCAAGTGCCCGTTTCCGTAACCACTTTTAGTTATGTAAATGGTGAACCGGCCTGGAAACATAAACCTTGCTGGTATTGCGTGGCAACAGAAGATCACACCATCCCGCCAGATGCTGAGCGTGCATGGGCTAAGCGGATGAATGCAACAACAACAGAAATAAAAGGCAGCCATGTCACTTTTATCTCTCAACCCGAAAAAGTTGCTGCGGTAATAAATGATGCAGCAAAAAAATCGCTTGTTAGCTAATCAATCACAATAACTAATCATCATAATCAATCATGACAAATTCAACAAACTATAGAGTAAGTGTACTCGCTAAAACAGCCATTGCTACAGTTAAGCTGATGGCGTTCTTTATTGCCTTTGCTGTGAGCACTTCAACCTACGCGCAGGTTAAAAATATTGTGTTGGTGCACGGCGCTTTTGCAGACGGCTCAGGCTGGCACAACGTTTATAATATTCTGAAAAAAGATGGCTATCATGTAAACGTAGTGGGTAACTCAAACTTTGGTTTAGAGCAAGATGCGGCGACAACTCAAAATCTTCTTGACCGGCTGGATGGACCTGTTATCCTTGTTGGCCATTCTTACGGAGGTGCTATTATTACAAAAGCCGGTATGTCCGATAAAGTTGCGGGACTTGTGTATGTATCTGCATTCGCACCGGATTCAGGTGAAACATTGGGCAGCATGTTAGCATCAGCAAAACCTGACCCCAAGACAGGAATTTTACCTCCGGAAAATGGTTTTGTTTGGTATGATAAAGCCAAATTCCATAGCGGTTTTTGTGCTGACCTACCAGATGCCGAGGCAGAATTTATGGCTGATTCGCAGGTGCCTGTATCAGCAAGCTCATTTGGTTATGTAAACGGTGAGCCTGCCTGGAAACATAAACCATCCTGGTATTGCGTTGCAACAGAAGATCATACCATTCCTCCCGATGCTGAACGTGCTTGGGCAAAAAGAATGAAGGCTCACACAACAGAGATAAAAGGCAGTCATGTTATCTTCATTTCGCAGCCTCAAAGAGTGGCTTCTGTTATAGAAGACGCAGCAACAAAGGCTGGTAACAATCAGAATGTATTTGTTTACTAATCCTCGATAATCTAAACCAAAGATTCCAATTTAAAGCCAATTGGAGTCTTTGGTATTGTTGTTATGAAGTGAGACAGGCCAATCTTGACAAAGCACGGAAGGCAGATAATTATTTAATTAAAACATGAAACGTTCGCTTCATCGACAGTACCTGGCAAAAAGTTCTGGTATATATCGATCCCGTTTAAGATATCTATATACGATCAAATGAAAGAATAAAATTCGGAAACAATTGCGTTTTTACTTCAGTTGCCTTAACAACAAGTTTTTTTGCGAATTTAGCTTTCTGAATATTGGGATGCTGAACATTGTGCTCGAAGTAATGCGGTAAGGGGACGGTAATTGCCGGAGAAACTGGAGGAGTTACGAAGTGAAATGAGTGATCATAGAAACGCTACGGATGATAGAATTGATAGAATAGAAGTACAGCAGGTTACATCATCAGTTACGGCTGAACAAAGGAAAGAAGTGAAACAATCTAACGTTGGTAGTTTATAAAATCTGTGATCAGTTAACGAAATCCAAAATGCAACAGATATTGTCAACGGTTTCTATAACTCAGGCAAAAGAAGAGAGGCAGAATAAGATTGGAACATTATGAAGAAGGTAATTGTGTTTTAACATTGAGAGATATGTTATTAATATCATGGCTTCATTCTACTTGAATCACAATCAAATGTTGGGTTGGCGCCAATCAAACTTGCGAAAGAAACAAGGGCATTTAGTTGCAAAGAAATAAGTACTATTAAGGTCAGATTTATCTATGTATCTCGAAATGTATCGCCGAAGTTGCGAGTGTCAACTTTATCGTATCCAGCTAAAATTAGATAAATCTGCTTTAGGCTGAATTTTTCTTTGCGATGGGCTATTAGCTGAGCCATAGCAGCGTTTATATCTTCTTCTTCTGGAATATACAACTGGTCAACGTATGATTGAATAGAATTCTTTACTTCCTTTATTACTTTGTTGTTTGTTTTAAACTCAGAAAGCGTTTCATTCGTTTTATCTTTCAAAAGATGGAAATGCAAGATTAAACATTTCGTTAATCCTTTCTCATTTTCAAACGGTAGATATTATATTTAGTGGCTTTAAAAAATTTTCTTTCCGATATCAGTAACTGAAAACACTAATGAAAATTCTCCAGTATTATCTGTTGTGGCATATTTATTAGAACTGAATATGCTTATAGTTGTCTGACCAATAGCTTTGTTACTTCCTTCTTCAACAACAGATCTATGAATAATAAATGTTTGACAAAATGATATTCTGCAGAGCAAAAGAAACATTGCAAATAATACCGATTTTATGTGTACTACTTTTTTCTCAAGGGTATGTTTATATATTCAGTTGGTAAATTAAACACTTTATCGAATTTTATGTAGCCATCTTTGTATACTTCAGCTCGAATGGTTTTAAAAGATGTATCAGTAACTTTTAACTGAAATTCCGTTGTTTTGTGAATAGTCACTTTCGTTCCGACTAACAATTGTTATGTTGACGCCGGCAATATCCTCATTTGTCTTTTCGTCGATTACTCGCCCGGAAAATTTTAAATTCGCTTCGCTATGGGCGATGACTGGCTGCTTTCTGAATAAGTTTGAAAATAAAGGTGTAAAAATAGCAGTGACGATAATAGCGCCCACACTTGTGACGACACTTAAAATTAAAGTTTGGAGATTGGTTTTTTGCTGCTATTTGCGATAACATTAAATGAAGAGCCCAAAACGTGGAAACCTGTATAAAAGCCAACTATACTGCCTAACTAATTTTACTAAAAACAATACAAGATATTGATTATCAGGCTCTTGTATTGTCTGTGACCCCACAGGTACATTTCTCGAACTCTTTTATAGAAGATTTAAAACGATTGGCGAATTTATTCGATGGTTAAAGTCTTTGCATTGGTTCCATCTGTTTGCTTATCTTTAAGTGCGTTAAACCATACTGCGAGTTTGATTTCACTTGATAAATTATCGTAGCCAATTAATCAAGTGGAAAATTTACGCTCTACATCTTTTTGTATGGTTCTTTGTATAAGTTACAATGCCGGCAATAAACCGCCACTGGCTATACATGTGCGGAAGTTAATACACTTAATGTATGATTTTCTGTTCTGCTTTTCCGCTAATGAGTTTTTCCATCTTTCTAAAGTCAGCCAAAAGCAGAAGAATATTCATGATTTGGTTGAGTATAAAGAAATAAGGCTATCCAAAATTGATTAATTTTGGGTGACAGTACAGAATGTATGATAGCTGATTTGTAGTAATGTGTAACTCATTTTTCATTCAATCGCTATTGCCTTATGAAAATTTACCCCTCAAACATTTCAGACCACAACCTAATATTTTAAACCGGTAGACAACACAGTAGCTGACATAGGAAGAATCCTCCACGGTCCACGGGCTGTTTCTGTTCCTATCGGGCAACCAAAAGAATCGGAGAGTTGTCAATCGGGATAAACTTTGCACAAGTAGTTCTGTCTGCTATTTCTTCCTGCCATTGCGCACTATCTTTCACCCCGTCAACATGGAGAATAGCTTCGGTTGATCTCACCCATCACAAAGCTAACTTGTAACTGTGCCCTCTTTCCTATTATACTTTCACAATCCCAACCTTAAATTCTCTCAGTAGATCATTTTTTTTATCAGCTTCCCTACCATCATCAAGCCCCAATCTACGTCGTTATCCCAAGGTCTGCCAAAGCTGATGCGAATATAATTCAGATACTTATTTCTGGAACTAAACAACCTGCCGGGGGTAATCGCTATTTTGTGCTTTTTAGCTTCTATCTGGAGTTTGAAGGCATCAATTTTAGAATTCAGTTCAAGCCATAAAATAAAACCACCTTTCGGTCTTGAAACCTTTGTGTCAGGCGGGAAATATTGAATAATACCCTGAATGTATTTCAGGCTTTGCGTATGCAATGCCTTTCGCAAATTTTTTAAGTGGTATTCATAACGGCCATTTTTTAAGAAATGCGCCATGGCTGACTGTGTAAGCGTGGGGCAGCTTATATTCTGGATGCGCTTCAATTGCTTTACAGCCTCAAGAAATTGCCCGGGTAGGGTCCACCCGATCCGATAGCCCGGCGACAACGATTTTGAAAGCGAAGAACAATACATTACCCATCCTTCTCTGTCAAAATATTTACATGTTTTGGGTCTTGTCTTACCAAAATACAGTTCACCGTATATATCGTCTTCAATCAGCGGAATTTGATGCGCTGTTATGATCTCTACCAGTTTTCTTTTGTTGTCATCAGGCATACAACTTCCCAACGGGTTATGAAAGTTGGAAACCACAATGCAGGCTTTTATTTTGTATTTTTTGATTGCTTTTTGCAAATGGTCTAAGTTCATCCCGGTTAAGGGCTCAGATCCGATTTCCACGGCTTTTAAACCCATACTTTCCAGCGCCTGGTTAATTCCAAAGTAGGTGGGGCTCTCGACCGCAACCGTATCTCCAACTTTCGTTACCGCCTTTAAGCACATACTTATTGCTTCGAGACAACCAGAGGTAACAACAATCTCATTAGGTTTGATTTTACCGCCCCAGTTAAAAGAGAGTTTGGAGATTTCTTTTCTCAGTTCAAGATTGCCTTGTGTATTTTCATAACTTACACAGCCGTCATTGCTGTTTCGCAAGGCATACATTACCGATTTGTTGATTTTTGCAGATGGCAGTAAGGATACGTCAGGCACAGCAAGAGAAAAATTGATAACATCCTTTGCTGCAATATCTCCGTAAATCGCCTCAATCATATCGTTGACGCTGACTTCGTGTGAAGCGATATGGATGGGCACGGATTCAGGTAACTGCGGAAACCTGCGGTAGCTAAAGCGGACATAATACCCGGACTTCGGTCTGGATTCAATCAACCCTTTGCCTTCCAAATCATAGTAAGCCTGAAAAGCAGTGCCCATGCTGATTCCATACTTATTACTCAATTCACGTACGGAGGGCAGTTTGTCCCCAATGCGCAAAACCTCATCTTCGATCAACTTTTGTATGCCCTGTGATACCTGTATGTACAGGTGTTCTTTTGAATTGAATGTTTTCTTACCTGCCGCCATAATAATACGTTGAAATGGAAAGAAGAAAGTGGCTTTATCTGCTTACTTATATCTGCTTTGAAACAAAGCCTTATTCAGTTCGCCATTGCAATCGCCTGTCAAACTGATACAGGCGAAGATAAGGAAACTGCATCTGTTTTATCCCCAATAATTCTTCCAAATTTGCTTTTCAACTGATGCAAGGTCTGATAAAAAAATAAGAGATGAATTCAATCCGTATCGTAGATTATTTACCGGAACATCAACCCTATTTTGAACATGTAAACAGACATTGGATAGAAAAATATTTTGAGGTGGAAGCACTGGATGAGTTTATTTTAACGAGACCTGAAGAAGCGGTATTGGAAGGGGGTGGAGCTATTTTGATGGCCTTGCTTAACGAAACCCTCGCCGGTACGGTTGCCCTGATTAAATCCGGTGATGCAACCTTTGAGTTTGCGAAGATGGCTGTTGATGAACGATTTCAAAGAAAAGGAATCGGCGAAGCCTTGGGCTATGCAAGTTTTAAAAAAGCAAAGCAACTCGGTGCAGAAAGAATCGTGTTGTACACCAATCAAATTCTTCAGCCGGCCATCCATTTATATGAGAAAATCGGATTTATACATGTGCCCGGAAATAACACGGAAGAATACGCAAGAGCAGACATAAAAATGGAGATTGAATTACCATAAATACGTAACACATGGAAGTCATATAGAACAAACGAACAGGACAAAGTCGCCTCAAAGTTCAAAACCTGAATTGTAAACAGTTCAAATTTGGGGACTACATTTCAGATCACATGTTGATATGCGATTTCAAAAACGGTAACTGGCATGCCCCGCAATTGTTACCTTATTCAAATTTTGAAATCAGTCCCTCAGCTCTTGCGCTTCACTATGGTCAAACCGTTTTTGAAGGTATGAAAGCGTTCAAAATGGACAATGGACAAATCAATATTTTTAGAATCGAAAAGCAATACAGGCGGTTTGTCAGTTCTTTGGAACGCATGTGCATGGCTATCGTTCCAAAAGAAATTTTTGTAGAGGGACTTGAGCACTTAATAAAAGTTGACAGTGCCTGGATTCCCCGGAAGGAAGGTACAGCTTTATACATACGCCCGTTCGAATTTGCTACCGAAGCCAAATTCGGGGTCAGTACTTCTGAAGAATACCGCTTTGCTATCTTTACAGGACCTGTACCGCCTGCTTTTGCACATCCCATCAAAGTAAAAGTGGAAACGCATTATAGCAGAGCGGCAACCGGAGGAACCGGTTCAGCGAAGTGTGGCGGCAATTATGGAGCCTCGCTACTGCCAACCAAAAAAGCAAAAGAAGAGGGATTTGACCAGGTATTGTGGACAGACAGCAAGCATCATCAATTCATTGAAGAAGCAGGGATGATGAATGTGATGTTTGTGATTAACGGTGCAGTTGTTACCCCCGCATTATCAGATTCTATTTTAGATGGCGTAACCAGAGATTCTTTATTGACGTTAGCAAAAGACGGCGGCTGTACGATTGAAGAGAGAAAAGTATCTGTCACCGAATTAAAGGAAGGGATCGCTGATAAAAGTGTAACAGAAGCGTTTGGCACCGGCACTGCAGCCATTGTTTCTCCTATATCCACCATTTCCATTCACAATAAAAATTACAATCTTCCGCCGTATAGTAAACAAAGCGTTATGTTTCAATTGAAAAAGGAATTGGAGGATATCAGATATGGAAGAACAAAGGACAGGTATCAATGGAATTCGATCATTGACAATCAATCCACATGCATTTGAAGAACTTTTTTGAAGAACTGTTTGTATACAACAAGGCAGTCAACGAAAATATAATACAGGTAATAGCAGATGGCAACGCAGTACCGGTACGTGCCGCGCAACTGATGATTCATATCTTACTAGTTCACCAATCCTGGAATAACAGGATGCAGGACAAACCGGGTCTGACTGATTTTTGGACAGACGTTCACCGAACCCAAATGCATACTATAAACGTAAGCTTGCATGAGGTTACAAAAGGTATCATCGCTGGTGGTGAGACGGAAAGTAGTATTCGCTACACAAACAGTAAAGGAATCGAATTCACTAATAAGGCACAAGACATTTTATTTCACCTGGTTAACCACAGTACGCACCATCGGGGACAGATCAATGTCTTATTCAGAACGGCAGGGATAGAGCCGGTGGTACTTGATTTCATTTTTTATAAACGCTAAGCTATTCTTCAACATTCTTAATAAAACAAATGGCTACCGATTGGTTTTGGGAACGGGTTCGGTTGGTGGAACTTGGCAGCGATTCACCGTTCGTTTGTGAAGGAGAAAAGTTGCTGAAAGAATATGGCAATTATATGTACGAGGAGTTGGGATTAACAGCCGGAAAAGAAAATTTTTTTAATGAGCTCGAGCAATTTCCGACAACTCATTATTTACCGCCTTTGGGCGTTTTTATGATTGCGAGAAGCGGAGAGATGTCAGCAGGTTGTGTTGGCATTAAAACATTTGACGAACAGAGCTGTGAAATGAAACGCCTATTCGTCCGTGCTTCCTTTCGAGGCAAAGGACTCGGTAAATTCTTATGCAATTATACAATTGACTGGTGCCGTAAAAAAGGCTATGGGCGAATTTTACTGGACACAAATTTAGAAATGAAAGAGGCAATTGCGTTATACCATGGATGCGGATTCAGAGAAAGGGAACCCTATCGGGTAAATGAAAATAAGCATCCCGTCTTTATGGAGTATATTCTATAGTATTCCTGATTCAAAAATATAATTATGATTTTAAGAATTTGGAAAGGCACAACAACTCATGAGAACGCTCACCCCTATGAGCAGTTATTGAAAGAGGTGGTATTTCCCGGCATAGAGAGAAAAGAGGTATCAGGCTACCGTGGAATACAGTTATTAAAAAATGTAAAAGAGCACAGCGTTGAATACATAACCATTATGGCATTTGAAAATATGAATGCTGTGAAAGAGTTTGCCGGCAAGAATTATGAGCAATCCTATGTAATTGATGAAGCGAAGGCTCTGTTACAAACGTATGAAAGCAAAGCAACTCATTACGAGCTTTTGCACAATTCTATGTCCGTCCAGGAGTAAACTTCACTCAAACCCATAAGTGGCCGACAAAATACGTTTTGGCATTTCCTGATATGATTACCCGTTCAGGCTGGTTCTCGCAATATAACTTCCCAAACCGGTCCGAAACCTGGTAAGCCAGCATTTTGGTTTTATTCAGCTTTTGGCTCCAGTAAGGAATCAGTGAGCAATGAGCAGAACCGGTAACAGGATCTTCAAAGATCGAAGCCTGTGGAGTAAAAAACCGGGATACGAAATCGCACTCCTGGCCCTTTGCGGTGATAATGATACCACCAGGGTCAAGATTGATTGCGTCAAGCCTATGTCTGTCTATTTTGATGGCTATTACATCGTTCTCTGAGTCATAAACAAGCATATAATCTCTCGAACGCAAAACTTCTAAAGGTTGCAAATTGATAGCTGATCGGATTACTTCCGGTAACTCTGTGGCAACCGGCTTTCTTGAAGGAAAATGGAGTGAATACAATTCATGATCTACCGTCACGGTCAATTCTCCGCTTCGCGAATGAAAAAGGAATTCAGGTTGGGTATAATTGAGTATTGTTTTCAAGGCGTGAACGGTAGCCAGTATTGCATGTCCGCACAAATCCATTTCAATCTGAGGTGTGAACCATCGCAAATCAAAACCATTCCCTCTCTCAATAAAGAAAGCCGTTTCAGCAACTGCATTTTCCTTAGCGATTTGTAAAAGCAGTTGATCATCTACCCATTCTTTCAAAGGTATCACACAGGCAGGGTTACCTTTGAATAATTCATCGGTAAATACGTTGATTTGGAAGAGGTCAAGTTTCATAAAGTATCGAATGTAATTGAGTTACCGACCTTGGCGTTCTCTTAGTTTTAGAATCTGTGCGGTGTGATGGTTTCCATGCCACGCATACGTACCGATTAAATCCCATAACGTCGTCTCTCGTTTGTGTTCCGGATGGCAGATAATTTTCTTCCAGTCTTCGTCTGACATAAATTTGATAATGACTACCCACTTTTTGTGCAAGGCTGTGAGTAAGGACAGTGAAATATTCACCGGCAAAGATGTATCCGGTGCCGGTTCGGTTAAGGCAAGCTTAAACCGAATCAATGCATTCATGTGGCTATCCGCAACATGATGCACTACCTATCTTACTGTCCAACCTCCATTGCGATAAAAAGTATTTATTTGTTCATCGCTTAAATTTGCGACGGCCGACTTTAGATTCGCGGGACATTCTTCAATTGCTTTTATGTATAAAAGCTTTTGATTCTCCTCATAATTCTCCTTTTTGCTAAAAACCTGTTCTTCCAATTTTCCAACTGGATAACGGAAGTCAAAATCATTGTTCATTTCGCTGTTTTAATGATGCTGAATTCAATAAATAAGGATGATTGGAAATTTATCATTGCCATTCATATATCAAATCGAATCCGTTGATCTTTGGGGATTGACATTCTTGCAAATCGTTTCCCCAATTGAAAGTACCGAACTAATTACTTTATCCAAGTCTTTCGCTTTGGTTCTATGATTGGTTATACTTAACCGTATTGCATACTTGCCATGAAGAATTGTATAAGATGGCGCGGCAATACCTTGTTCCTGTAGCTGCATTACAATTTCTTTGTTAAGATGATTGAGATCATCATTGTTCATCTGTGGCTTAACAAACCGAAAACAGACAATATTTAAACTCACGGGAGTCAACATCTCTAATAAGGGTTCCTCCTTAATTTTTGATTCCATGTAAAATACCTGCGCAATATTTTGCCGGATGAGCCTTGTATATTTATCTATGCCGTGTTCTTTAATACTCATCCATACTTTGAGCGATTTAAAACTTCTTGACAGTTCTAACCCATAACTCGAAAACGAGTCAGGACCGGCAGCAAGACCCCTTTCATGTTTTGATAAATAGCTGGCGGTTTGTGCAAAAGCATTTTTATGAACGGCAGCATTTCTGATCAGCACACAACCCGCCTCATAATTCACATAAAGCCATTTGTGCAGATCAAATGCAATACTATCGGTGTTGTTCATTCCCTTTAATTGCGGTTTGAATTCCGGCAGCAAATTTACTACGGCGCCAATAGCGCCGTCAATATGCAGCCACATGTTTTCTTTCTTGCAAATAACAGAGAGCTCATTCAGATCATCTATTGCGCCGGTATTGACCGTACCTGCGTTACCAACAACACAAAATGGAACAAGGCCATTGCTGTTATCCAATGCGATTTGCTTCTCCAGGTTTGCGATATCAATTTTGAAGTTTTGATCCACATCAATCTTCTTAAGATAGTCCGTTCCGATGCCGATCGTTTCAACGGCTTTAAAAATGCAATTGTGCGTTTCCGTGCTGCAGTAGACCACCAGGTGATTCGTAAAATCTTTAAGCCCCCTCTTTTTTATCAGTCCTTCTTGTACTGAATTTCTTGCCACAATCAACGCAGTAACATTAGCAAGAGAACCACCGCCCACTATAACACCGGAAGAATCGTTTGGAAAACCAACCATTTCTTTGCACCAGTTGATGACCTGATGCTCAACATAAACGGCTCCATGATCACCAATGGCTAAATTTGAATTCATCGCTGACGCCAGCATATCAGCCATAACACCGGTGATGGTTCCATTGCCCTCTACCCATGAAAAAAACATGGGATGCACATTGCCTTTCCGGTAAGGCAAAATCTTTTCATAAAAATCAGCATAAATGTCTCCGATATCTTGTGAAGTGGATGGCATAGGGGTGTTTAAAAACTCCTTTACCGCTTCCGTAGGTTTTCTCCATACCGGCTCTTTTCTTAAGGTTTGCAGAAATAAGAAGATATCATCTATCATTTTATGCGCAAGCACTTTGTAATCATCCCAGCTTTGCGGATCTAACGTTTCTTCCCTTTCCAAAATCGCTTTGTAGTCAATCATGTTTGTAGTTTATTGCAAAACAAAAATGAGAATAGACAAGTAAAAAGGACAGTTCCAGTTTTATTATTTTAGGCAGTATCAGATTTGCCGGTTTATTCTTCAAAAATCCGGCCTGCATTTTTTAAAATTGTTTCAGTTCCTGTTATGAATTGCGTGATGATTTCACTTGTTGAGGCAGTGCCGGCATATTTTGCAGATTGCCCGGCATAAAGTGTTTGTATGTCCGGTTGATTCATCTCTTTCTCCCGTTGGCGTAAAGCACTGGTCATATAATTTTGGTAGGGATACGGAAGTATATTTTCTTGCTCCACCCGCCTGCTAAAATCATTGGGTATCATCCTGGCAACTCTTCCTGTCCAGGCGTCCGTAAGTATCGTTCCGGTATCACTCAAAGAGGGAATAAACTCTTTATGTATTGCACTGGCAGCACTTTCTTTGCTCCTTAGAAAAGCGCTACCCATTTGAACACCTTGTGCCCCGAGAATAAAAGCAGCCGCTATACTTCTGGCTTGTGCAAGACCACCGGCTGCCACGACAGGCAATTAAACGGCATCTACAATTTGGGGCAGCAAAGAAATAAGCCCAACCTGCGGTAAGTCGTGAGACAAAAAGCTGGCTCTGTGGCCTCCGGCCTCTATGCCTTGGGCTACGACGATGTCAAGCCGTTTGTCTTCGATTTGTTTAGCTTCTTCTGTGCTTGTGGCAACACCAATTAGAACGGTGTGTTACTTCTTTAAACGATGGATAATATCGGAAGATGGAATACCGAATGTAAAGCTGACTACCGGAATTCCTTCTTTGATGATTACCTCTATTAAACTTTCGTATGTTGTATAGGGATTTTGTTCAGGGAGATGGGGAAAGGAAAGCCCGTAATTTTTATGATAAGACTCCAAAATGGTTAAAGAAATGTCTGTTGAAATTTTACGTTCCGGATAGACAAATACATTTACCGAAAACGGTTCCGGGGTTAACTTCTTTACAGCACCAATGGCTTCAACGGCTTTCTGATTTGACATCAATCCAAACGGCAATGAACCCAAGGTTTTGCTATTTGCTGCCGTGGCCACCATTTGGGGTGTGGTGTATCCGAGCATGGGCGCCTGTATGAAAGGATACTCTGTTTTTAGCAATTTCGTAAGCCGGTTCGTTCAATTCATAAAACATTATTTTTTATTTTCGAATTCGCCTACAATCTGAGCGGTTGTAACGATGGTTGCAAATTCGTCTTTTAAATGCGCAAGAGCAGTAAGATGTATGGTTTGGGCATCATATTGTTCATCGCTGATTCCTTTTTTTGCAAAGGCTGCCGTCGCATCTGAAACCACAAACGTTTTGTAACCATAGTTGGCTGCCATGCGAGCCGTTGTCGAAACACAATGATCTGTCGTAAAGCCAATCAGGATTACGGTGTCTGTTCCAGACAAATCAAGCAATGCCTTTAGTTCCGTTCCAATAAAAGCGCTGTTGACATTTTTTTGTATCACCGGCTCATCCCTCAAGGGCTTTGCGATCTCTTTAAATTCATTACCCGGGTTGCGGGGTGTGAGTAGGGAAGAAGGATTGGAAGAGCAGTGTTGTACATGAAAAAGAGGAAGCTTATGTCTTCTCCACAAGGAAAGTAATTGACCGGCATTGTTTTCAGCGTCAGGATTGTTTCTTTGTCCGCCCCAATAATCTACGTTATCAAAACCTTTTTGTATATCGATCATGATTAACGCTGTCTTACTGTTTTTAAATAAGTCCATGTGTTTGTGATTTCGATGCAAAATTGATTCACTGCTGAAATAAAAAACAGACTCAGTAATTGCGGTAACGAGTATATCAGCTCGCGCTTTCAATCTTCTACCGTCATATGAATCTGATATAGTAGATAATTAAAGAATTGATTCTGTTTTAAAAAGTGATAAAAGCAAACCTTTGCCGTTCGTTACGCGCAGACAACAATTTCAATTAGAACCATGACTTTTTCTTTTTATCACGTAGATGCTTTCGCAAATCAACCATTTAGTGGAAATGGAGCCGGCGTTTGCTTTTTGTCAGAAACGCTTTCAGAGGAGGTAATGCAGCAAGTCGCAAGTGAAAACAATCTTCCAGTGACTGCATTCGTAAAAACAAGGGATTGTCAGTTCTCATTGCGGTGGTACACACCTATAGCCGAGTTGCCGCTTTGCGGCCACGGAACCTTAGCCGCTGCTCATATTCTTTGGGAAGAAAAGGTAACTGATAAAAAGGAAATCGTTTTTGAAGCGTTGAATGGCGATTTGAAAGTCGAAAGGCTTGACAACAATTGGATAGAATTGCAGTTTCCATCGTTTCATTTAAGTTTGACAGAGCTTCCTCCGGATTTGAAAAATTTATTTCCCCATACTCATGAAGTATACGATACGAACGGTAGATATCTGGTTGTATTAAGGTCAGAGAACGAAGTACGAAATTTTAAGCCGGACTCGGAAAAATTAAGAGCATTCAACGTAATCATAACAGGTAAGGCTGATGTTGATTCAAGCTATGATTTCATTTCCCGCTATTTTGCGTCTCCCGTTGGTGTACCGGAAGATCAGGTAACAGGTTCGGCCCACGCTTCACTTGCACCTTACTGGTCAAAAAAGCTTGGAAAAACAAATATGCTGGCTTACCAAGCGTCTGCACGGGGTGGTGAATTGAGGCTAACCGCTTTACAAGACAGTGTGTTCATTGCAGGCAAGGCAGTAACCGTTTTTAAAGGTGAATATCGAATATAAAAAATATAACAATCACTCGATGCATGAAAGAATGCAATAAGTGAAAAAGGAAGTTGCACGTAAAATCAAAGGCAGTAGGCTTTGCGGGTAATTTGATAGAGGCAAGAAGTGGCCTGTTCGCTATAAACAGAAATCAGTACAGATTCACCGTTTACATAGTAATAAATATGTATAAGCGATCACATCAAAAGATTCTTCAGCAGAATCCAAAAAATGAAGTTGAGGCAAAAAAATAAAAGGTACAGTTTACTTCTTTGTGAGCAAAACACTTGTATTGTATAAAGTGATTCTATTCACTCATCGGGTGAACTAACCATACAGTACGTAAGATATTCTCATGTGCATAAAAAATGCACATACGGGCTTGGTTTCTACTGAGCCCCCTTTTATTATATGGAATTAGCATTTCAAATTCTCTTCGCCTTCTGTTATTACATTGCCTTTCTTTTTTCTAAACTGCGAGTAGTGGTGCCGTTCGAAATTTTATGCCATCATTGCGCAATTGCCCTTACTTCTCATAAATCATTCTGGCGAGGGCTTTGTGCGGAATCTGATTTTTCAAACTGTGCCACTACACATTGGATTCAACTTACAAGTTCAAACTAATTTTCTCTTGTATCTTTTGATTACTTTTTCCGGTATATTCTTACATAACCTACCTCAAATGTCCGAAGAAATGATGTACCCGACGGATCGCCGCCATTCATACCCGTAACGCAAAATCGAACAGCATGTTAGGAAGCTTATATTCTTAGTCTCCTTACTGCTCTTGTTTTCCTTTTGTTGTGCCGTGCTTTTGCCTGCATAAATCAAAAAAACAAACAGAAGAAAACTGTTAATAGTCAAGTGCTTCATAATAAGGGCTTGCCGAATTGAATTATCAGAATGAGGAGCAAAGATGGTTACTTTATTTTACACCAAACATATCCTTGTACCGCCTCATCGCTTCTACAAAGTAATAGTTTGCTGTTGCCTTACAACCTTTTATTCACTCATTTTTAGCTCCTCTGTTTTTGATTCAACAATTCGCATTATATCAACCTTTACCTGATGATAGTTTTCCATTAATTGCTGAACGGAAATATCTTGAATAGATGGTATTGGAATAAAGTTATTAATCTCTTTATTCAGTTTGCCTGCGTCGTTGATAATTTCCGAATGAAACGCTTTCAGTTTTATTTTATTCGTTGGGTCATCCGCTACCATACCTACGAATTCACCGGAAGAAAGGGCACTAATTTTTGAAGCAGGGACAGCATACTCAAGCTGTACCGACCGGGTTACGGAAGTATCCATACGATTAATGGAAATGCTTTCTTTCTCCTGCGCAATTTTTCCAAACCGTTCAGATAAAGTTTTCGCTGTATCTCCCATCACTTGTCCGCAGATAATATTGCCTGTTATGTTAACAATTACGTCCGCCTGTTCCTTGCCATAATCCTTTCGTAACTGGCTAAAATCCTGCATCGCCAACGTGGTGGCCACTTTGTTGCTTCTTGCGGTTGCAATTACCGAATCCATGTGGTTGAAAAAATGGTAGGAAATTCATCAAATACCAAACTGCAGGGAAGTTTGTCTTTCTTGTTGACTTGTCTTATCATTCTCGAAATATAAAGGGAAAGTACGGCTCCATAAATTTGTTGCTTCTCAGGGTTATTGCCCACGCAGACAATTTTCGGCTGTTTCGGATTGTTGATATCTAAGGTAAAATCATTACCCGACAGTACCCAATACAACTGCGGGGAAGCTAATCTTGCCATACCGATTTTTGCGGAAGCAACCTGACCCTCCAATTGCTCCATAGCATCGTTCTGATAAGCACTCATAAAAGGATTAACAAGTACCTCAATTTCCGGTTCCGTGTTAAGGATTGGAAACAGCTTTTCATAGTCCGTCTGCATGAGTTCAATCACACGAGGTAATGTGCAGTATTTGCCGTCTCCATAGCGGCACAAAAACCATATTACAGCAGTCAGGAAATTGATGGGCGATTCAACAAAGAAATCGCCCTGCTTGTTAATCCATTCCTTGTTTAGTCCAAGCAAAATTGCACGGGCAGATTCGGTAGCATCTGTAATGTCATGCATGGAAGCGGGGTCTAAGGGATTGCAACGACTGGATTGAGAAAGGTTATCGAAGGAAATGACGTGAAATTGTGGCGGCACTGCATAATTGCCTAAATTTTGTGCCAACCAGTTATAAGCTATCTTGCTTAGATCATCGTATTTGAAGTCGTAAACAAACATGGCAAAGCCCTTCTCGATGTGTTGTTTAATGACGTGTTGAATCACGAACCAGGACTTACCTGCGCCGGGCTTCCTATCACCAATAAACCACGGAACGGATTGATGATATTAATCCAGTTATTCCTTACTTTTTCCTTCAAATGATACCGGGCCGGAAGATTGATAGAATAATCGTTCTTAAGTAATCTTTCTTCCTGGGGAAATTTTCATTTTCTTCATTGAAGATGTCTTTCATAAGATTCACCTTGATAAGCCGGCTAAGCCTTGTGCCGCCACTCAGGAGAAACAGGTAACCGGCGATTGTTGTTGTCATGTAAGCAATTGCAAGCGTGTCGGCTGGCATGTCAGCTATCTTTCTCAATCCGGTTTCATTTTCTCCAGTAGACATAATGGTATATTTTACGGTTATGATTTCTTTTGTTTCTTTTTACTTTTTTGGTTTTATACAACCTTGGTGCAGATGTATTTTCAGTAGCGAAACCAGGTTTTATCAATTGCAGGAAAAAAGAATCGCTATTCCCTGGCTTTTCTTTTAATTTATTCCTCTGCTGATGCATGGCTTTGCTGTCGTTAGTAATTCTGTCAGGGCTTGTTGTTTCTGTTATTAACTTTTTGTCGGTCGCTCCAGCTTTTAATTGAATGATCAGCGCTTTAAGATTGCATTCTTCCTTTGTTTCAGTTGCTGAAAAAGCACATTTGTTTTCTTTGTCTATAAATGTGATTTCATGGGTGTTGCTTTTGTTATTACTTGTAACGATGAGAGCAATGCTTTTTTCATTGAGTCGTTCCTCCAGTTCCAACATCGATTTTGGTGTTCCTGCAAGTGCGTAATCCAAAGCTTGTTCAAATCTTTGTTTAAAAAGTTCCTTGTTCGTTTTATTGCTTTCAAATCGTTGTTCTAAACAAGATAAAGTTGGCTTGCCTGGCAGCGTGCTTGCTTTTAGGGACACACCGATTTTGTGTCCGTTTTCATCCAGCATTCTGTAATATAGCCCTCGCTTTTCATAGATATTGCTTTTTACTTTCCCCCTGTCTGCTATAATATTATACTGCTTCAGTATTGCATTTAATTCGCCCAAAGACGTGTAGCTGTAGTGATTAATGACTGCATTCAAAGCAGAGGCAATGCTTTTAAAAGTTTCCTCTTTTCCATAAAGTGCTTTGTTCGGCTTCGTAAGGAGAAGTGGTTCCTTCAGCCGTTTCTTTTCTTCGTCAAGTTTTAGTATCCCAAAGTGGCGTTCTGTTTCTTTTCTCGCCTATTCTGATTGATGGCGACCAATGTTGTGTGTGCTGATGCGTGTACCATCTTGGCGAATGGTAGTGCTGACAATGTGTATGTGCAGATGTCCTGCATCATGATGCTGGTAGATAAAATAAGGCTGTTCTCCAAACCCTATTTTATTCATGTAAAAAGCGGCAATGTTTCTGAGCGTGTTTTGAGACAGCTTTTCTCCTGAACCGAAGTTGAGAGAAACATGAAGCGTCTTTGTTCTTGCCCTGTCATTTAAAACGTTCCTGTGTTCTAGGATTGCCAGCTTCTTTTGCCAAATTAGGAATCGAGGATCAGGTAAACAATTGTCGCCGCCCAGGCAGACCGCTTTTTCTTTGGCTACCTTACGTTCATTGTAAAGAAGTGTCTTTTCAGTAGAAACCGGGATTGTTATCTTAGCAACCATTCGTCATACAGTTTAGCAATCCGGGTTTTAATTTCTTCTATATTAGCGGCAACTGCCCGCTGCAATGATTCATTTAGAATCAGCCATGTTTTGAACTCAGGAATTTGTTCCAGCACGCTTAGTCTTTTTACCGCTTGGTTGAAATTATTTCCGATGTTATTCAAGTCTTTCTTGAGTTGCAACATGCTGCTTAAAAAGTCATCTGCGGAAGCATTGCGGTACGTAACAACGATTGGCTTTTGCAGGGCAACTTTCCGCAGGTAGTTACTGATGTATTTTTCAGTTGTCTTCTTCCATAATTTTTCTAACTGCTCATACTCCCCATTACTCATCCGCATTTTTACAAACTGGCTTCTTACTATCCCTCCCTTCTTTCTCATATTTCCATTTTTGATTTGCAAACTCTCTTGTATTGTCAGTCGATGAATGATTCTCAAAGTGCGAGTGCAAAAAATCTTTATCGTGGCACATTTGTACATCTCGCCATTTCAAAAAGCTCTCTTGCTGATTTGTTTTGATGAAGGTAGCTTGACGTCGTTCGAAAAGCAATACATGACTACATTTCAGACATGTAGGAAATGTTACAAAAAGACTTGTTTCCTTCTTCGTCAACTCTATAATAAGTGGCGGGAAAGCTTTGCAAAAGATGGAAAATTTACAAGGAGTCAGCTTACAAAGAATTGCAAATTTCAGTGCTACTTTCGGGATGGAAGTAGATAGAATCGGGATGCTTTTTTTACATTTGAAATGAGTAAAAGAGCAGAAGCTTTATAGTGAAAAGTATGAAACTTGTTGCTTTATTGTTTATAAGCGATGTTCATACAGAGTGAACTTATAGTAAGCTTCACAATCCAAAGGCTCCTTGCCTTCCTTCTCACATTGTTCCCGGTATTTGAACTATTTATCTAAGAATGAAATGAAAGGAGTAAACAAACCTTCCCTATGGAAGATTTGTTTACTCCTTTAGGATGTTTTTCATCCATTTCATCATTTTTTTGTAACTTATAAATGTATATTTTGAGGTGATAAAAAGCGTTTACATCGTTCCTTCGTCAGCGAAAGAATAGAAGACTTCTTTGGTGATGATAAGATGGTCTAATACAGTAATGTCAAGGAGATTTCCACCCCCTTTTATTTTACGGGTTAATTCGATGTCGGCCCTGCTTGGCTTTATACTTCCTGAAGGATGATTGTGGGCAAGGATAATACTGGAAGCAGCCGCTTTCAAAGCCGCAATAAAAATGAGTTTCGGATCGGCAACCGTACCTGTTGCACCCCCTGCAGAAGCTTCATAAATACCCAGCACTTTACCGGCTTGATTGAGCAGTAGCACTTTACATTGTTCAAACAGTTCTATCTTGAACTTATCCCAGGTTCTTTTGAGTAGCTCATATCCTTGCTTTGAACTTGTTACCTGTGGTCTTTGAGAAGCTTTTACTTTGGTTTTATACACCAGTTCCACTTCACTTACTTTCATGCCATCAATCTCGCTGTAGGCTGCATTCATCATCTTTTTCATACGCTGTAATTTTATTTGATGCAGCCACCAGCCCCGGCGCAATTAAGGCAAGGGAGGAACGGAATAAAATCGAAAATGTGAGAAAGCGTTTAGGGCGGGTTTATGCCGTAGTTCCCTTGCCGCTTCAGCAGCGACCAGGGGCTAACTTTGTAGTAGAATAAATGACACCTGTTTTGTGGGGTATTGGAGTGTCTTGTTAAATGCCGTGACGAATGATTCAACCCACGGTTACCATCCGGCTTCATCTTTTCTTTGCCCGCTTTCTTTTGGTAAAAGAAAGCGGCTCTGTTTAGAAGCCGCTTCTTGTTTTTTATTGCTGCAAGGGTGGTGTTAATGGCTCACAGATAGCAGCCCGATACCCTGCTCTTACAAGCCGGTACAAAAATTCATCTATTCGGTAGAATGGTAATTGGCAGACTTCCTTTTCTTTCCATAGAGGCAAAGGCTCCATTTGCATCACGCCATTGATGACATGGGTATCTTCTTCAAAGGCAAAGTAGTTATCGCCACTTCTTAGCAATACAATGGCATCCCTGTATCTAAGCTTTACTTTATACCATGTATTGTAGATGTCGTTTAAGGTAATCGGTTGCTTCTCCTTATTAATGATATTAATGGTCATAACTGTTGTTTTATTTCCTTTCTAATAAGTGATTTCCAATAGAAAAAGCAGGTGTATTGCAACCTGCTTATGTGCAGATTAATTGAATAAAAAAGCATCCCTTCCTTTCGCCTCGAAAGCAGCACACAGGTCGAAAGCCTTTTGCGTTCTTACCTGTCCAGTGCCACCATATAAAAGAGAGGTTAGTTTCGCTTCGTCACTCTTGTAGCTGCGTACGTTCTGAAAGTAGCCGGTTACGCCATTATAAGCCTCGAACACCGTGCCTTTGGTGGTATCGAGTTTGTTGGGTATCATTGCCCAAAGCATACTCATATACCGCATTGCAGCCCTTTAAAAACTGAGTGGGCAGTTCGCTTTCCCTTCCGGCGCGTATGTCCTGCCACACTTCCTTGTTGGGTACAAGGGCAAGCTGGATGAGCTTATACACTTCTTTATCCGTAATCCTGACTTTTGACCAGTTGTTGAAAATCTCTTCCATTTGTTGGGAAAGGGTGTTGGTAGTGCCCATTACCAGATGAGCTTGTTTCAGCTTTTGGTTTGCGTTATTGGTATGTCTTATCCTGATGCTGTTGCTCATGTTTTTCAGGGCAGCATTGAGCGTGTTGTTGCAGACAATGCGTACGGGTGTAAAGGCAGCGGTAATGCTGGCTGAACCATCGTGCGAAGTGGTAAGGAAAAGATATTGCTCTATCAAGTCTTCCCTGCCTACGCGTATGTAGGAAGGCAGTTTGGCAGTAATAAAATACGCTCACCCCTGCCTAAGGCTCCGGCAGTCTCATAGCGGATACCTTCGCCCCTCACAATGGAATCAAAGAAAGAAAACGCTTCCACATTCTGCACTATGCGGTAGTCGTTTCCCACCACACCCAACACCGCTTCGGTGTCGGTTCTTACGGTGGCAAAATGGTCTTGCACAATGAGCCTTTCACCATTCAGAGCATAGGACTTTTTTGAGGTAAAAAGGGAACGCTTTTCTATCCCATAATCCAGTCCTGCCCATTCCATTGCTTTCTTGCTGCTTGTGCAGCTATCCACTACTTTACCCAGGCCGTGTCAGGGCTTTTCTTTTACTGAAAAAAACGAGTGTTCTCCCTTCTGTTCGTTGAAGTGAATGTTGTGTGCCATTGTTAAGTGCCAAGCTTGATTTCTATCCCGCAGGCGGTACTACTACGGTTTTGTTTCGTTAGTAAAATGAAGAAATGAGTAAGGTGTTTTAAAAGGGCCGGGGTTGTCTGTTTAGAAAGCATCCCACTAAAACGGCACGTCTTCCATCGGTTCGGTGATGGCAGCTATCGTTTCGATTTTATCTTTTGCTGCCGGTGGTTCTTCGCTTTCTTCCCTCTGTTCAGACGCTTCTCTTTTAGCGGTAACGCCAAAGACCTTGAGGTGGCGGCAGCGCAGGTTGGCAGCGGCTTTTGTTTCTCCATCTTTGCTTACATAGACACGGATGCGCAGGATGCCTTCCACTTCAACCACTGCACCTTTTACGAGCCGTTTTGCCACGGCTGTATTTTGCCAGTAGTTGCAGCCCACGTAGAGAGTGATTTGTTTGGCTTCTTTCGCTCCTTTTGGCTTGTGATACTCGTTAATGGCAATCGAAAAATTGACTACTTCTTTTTCATCGTTCATTGTTTTGATAACCGCATCACGGGTTACTCTTCCTGTCAGTTCCATACTTGTTTATTTTTATTGGTGAATAAATACTTGTTTGGGATTGTTATTGGCTGAATAAAGAGAGATTTGATGTGTCTCTTTTATTGGGATAAATAGGTTTGCTGTGTGAATGCTTTTTTACGAGGTAGTAAATGGTAATGTCCTCATTCAAAAGAATCGCCCACGCAGAAAGCAATGCCTTGCTACGATTGCTCTTTTTCTTTCGTTGTATCTCCCATGACATCGTCATAAGGCGCGATAAAACGTGTGTTTGCATGGCTGTAAAATTTTTGAATGATAATTAATGATGTTTCCGGCAAACAGGGCAAAAGCAGCGCGCTTTCTTATAGCTTTTGAGTTGTCTTTCAAGGTGCTGGTCGCCTTCCTCCCATACCCTCACCACTTCCCAAAGGATGCCTTTTTGATTGATGGCACGAAGCAGCTTTGCGCCCTTGTTACTTTTGTGCTTTTTAATGCGCTGTTTCAAATTGCGCTTAACAAAACCGATGTAGTGTTGTGCGTGATGAAGCTTTTCTTCGAAGTGAATCAGGTAAACCACAAAAACCATTTTGTAAAAGAAAAAACAGAAAAAAAGAAAGCAGTTGCACAGAGCAGGCTGCTCCTAAAAGCCAGAAGGAAACGGAATAAAATCAGGGATGTAGGAGAGAATTTATGGTAGTTTATGCCGTAGTCTTTTGGCAGCATTTACAGCAAGCTTTTGCAATGGCAGCCTGCACAACTTTGCGCCTTTTTTATCTGTTTGCTTTTATAAAATGGAGAATTGAAAGCAGTCTTTCGACAACTGTATGCATTTCATTAAAGGTTGCTATATTCCTACATTAAGCTATGAGTGATTTTCATTTTTGAAAAAAAGAAATTCCTTATCGCTTATACAAATTTTTTTCCTAAAAGCTTTTAAATTCTTTTTAAGTGGCTTATATAATTACGAAGCCATATTACAGAGGCAAGTGTTATTGTGGGCAGCTTGATGGGGTTACTAAAGGGAATGAGGGGCGTCAAACGAAACGGAACCCGGCTTGGACGGCGGGGCTTCAAGTGGATAGAGTGCAGTGGAGCGACATAAAAATGAACGAAGGAAAGACGGCTTTACTTATAAGAAAACGATAACGAAACACAACCAATGGCAAGACCATCTAAGAACCTTATAGAAAACATAAGCGGTGGACTCGCAAAGCAATTGGCGTTTAAGATATACGGTGATAAAACAGTAGTGACGAGCTACCTGGACATGAGTAAGGTAAAACCTGAGAATGCAAATTCATTTTGTTTCCGAAAGAACCTCTAACCAGACATTCGTTTCATTTTTAAATTCCTTGTGCTATTTTACAGTGCAGATCCGGCAACGCAGAAATAAGGCTTTGTTATAATCGTTTCTCGTCCGGGAATTATGATCTTACATAGGTATCTTCATAGATAATCAAATAAGATAAAAATATATGGGACGATCAACAGAAACATTTAGAAAGAAGGAACTGGAAAAGGAAAAGGCAAGACAGCGGCAGGATAAAGCCGAAAAGATGCAGGAACGCAGGAATAATGTAAAAAAAGAAAAAAGCCTGATTGATATGCTAGCTTACCTTGACGAAAATGGCAACTTGTCCGCTAAGCCACCTGACCCAAAATTAAAGAAGATATTTGCAATGGAAGACATTCATATCCAAACGCCAAAACAAGAGGAAAGGGAAGATGTGAATACAATAAAAAAAGGTGTCGTTAGTTATTTCAGCCCATCAAAAGGGTATGGATTTGTAATAGACATTCAAAGTGGCGAAAGCGCATTTGTACATGTCAACCAATTGTCGGGTCAAGTAAAAGAAAACGACAAAGTGGAGTATGAAACTGAGATAGGACACAAAGGACTGAATGCCATCAATGTAAAAAAGGCAGGCTAGTCCTGCTCTTTTTTTATAAGCAATCCTTTATTTATAGCCAATTACTTGTCATAGTTTATCAACGTATAAGGAAGCAACGCTCCCCAAAGGATGTTTTTGCGGGCAACCTCAAATGTGGTTTTACAGTACTTTACTATTGAAAACAAACAGCCAGCTACCACTCATCTTCCTACACGAAACGTTATGCGTTTTTTATCCCCGGATCCGGTTCATACATAGCAACACCTACCCGGAATCAAGCCTTCGTTTGCTTTATTTTGTTAAAACGGATGACAGGGCGTTTTTACTTAAAAAAAGCATCTGAGATACAATATTTTGAGTTGCACGGGCCAATACCCACTTTCTTTTCAGAGAGAAAAATGGCTTTGTGGTAGCCGGTTAACTTGCTGCCCTTTTATTTAGTTTATGCTTCGGCAGTCGCCATGTTTTTAACCGATTCGGCTGGATTAGCTTTGGAAAGTGAATATTGTAAAATGAATAAGGTAGTCAGCTTATCATCTTCGGAACACAGTAAAAGTGCCGGTTCGTGGCTATGATGGAAGATAACAGCGAGTGTTTTTCCTTCACGGGAAATAGAAAACGGGTACAGATCCATTTCCAAAGTGAGTGCTTCCTGAAGTACTTTCAAGTTTTTAGCAGATGATAAAAGCTGTTTGTTCTGCAGCCATTCCATGCACATCTTATGGCAGTTATGATGTGCTTTGCTCTCCCTATTGCCATCATCGTATCTGCCGTAAACCTTCCAGGCTACTTCATCCATTCGATGTAACCTAAAATATCATCGTCATCAAAATCAACGATGCGATCTTTATGCTTGCCGAAATCAAAAACGATTCTTCCTTCGGCATTTCTGCTAAACTTGCCGCTAAAATCCACCAGATGGTCACTATCACATGAAAAGGCATGAAGCGAATCCATATCAGGTTTTAAATCGTCGTACTTTCTGAGTTGACCTTGCAAGACTTTCATTGTTGCTTCAACGTCTGCCTGTGCAGAGTGAGCATTATCGATTTCTCGCCACAATAAAACCTTACTGCGGCGGACAGGTCACGAGGTTCTTTTTTATGATAGACAGACATTACATCAACCACTTTTGTTTCAGTCAAAAGAATAGGATAAAGTTTACAACGATGAAACTCTTCCATCAACCATGGAATGTCGAACTTCCTCACGTTGTAACCTGCTAAATCGCAATTTGTGAAGAACGAACATACTTCATTAGCAACCTCACAAAAGGCTGGCTTGTCTGCTACGTCTTTATCGGCAAAGCCATGAATGACAGTGGCACTTTCGGGATAGGAATACCGGGATGCAGCACATGATAAAGCCTTTCCCTAGATTGGTCGGGGATATAGTTTTATAGCTGACAATTCAACAATACGGTCAGTCTGAGAATTTGTACCTGTTGTTTCCAGATCAAAAAATACCAAGGGCCTACGTAAGTTAATATAAGAATCAGAGTTTAACCCTGATAGTTGGGATTGGTTCATAAGTATACTAAAATAGGAATCGTTGTTAAAAAGGGTTAAAGAAAGATATTCACAACGTCTATAACTTCCTGTCGTTAGTGTATTCGTTTTGGCGGTTTTGTGCGTTAGCAGAAAGCTTATAGCTTCTGCAAATGCCTGCCGCGGTGAGAGGCAGCAACGTAAGCAAGAAAGGGTTTGGGTGTCTTTTTGTTCTTGTGCATCCTGCCTTGCATGCAGGTACCAAAAGCGTGACAAGAAGGCGCGGCAGGCAGAGAAGGCAAGCAACATTTACAGGCAGCGGGTGGACTGTATGCTACTGAAGTAAATGCAGGACGTAGGGTAACGGAATGGAACTGGGCGAGTATTCCATGGAAGAATTAGCAAGAGGCATGTGCATCACCAGTGGAAAGACTATGTGTGTTAGCAAGGTGATGCGATGCCCGCAGCAAAAGAGCAGGGCTACGAGCGAGGTGTACTGAAGCGGAACAAAGGCTTGAAATGAACAAAGTGGAAATTCAGGACACTCTTGCCCGAACGGAGGCTGCCGGAATTGCAAGCCGTGTGACAAGCTGCGAAGTGCAACGAAGCACCAGAAGGGTACGGCAGCTAAAAACAAAGCATTAAAAAGACATAAGACCTTTCCCTTTTGCTGTTGCGATTTGGCGCATCTGCTCGCTGACGGTGGCCGGAGAGACCTGATTACCTTGCAGCGTGGGCAGAAGCCAAGCCTCTGTGTGTTAGGGCTGTTTGGTTTTTAAGGAAGCAGAGCGGAAACATGGCTGCTGCGTTGGCTTATTGCGCACAAGGGCAGCGATGTTTGTGCATTGGCTTGTATTAGGCAAAAGCATTTGGCTGCATTGGGCTTTGTGTGATGGCTTGCAGGGAAATGCTTTTGAATTGTGTTTGAAGCTTTGCAAAGTTTGCAATCTTGCAAAGAATACAAATGCTATAATAGTTTTTTGAGAAATTATTTTTTTTGATAAAATTATTTAATTCTGAATCTCATTCCTGCATTAAACATTCTACCGGTTAAGGGTCCCCAAACAAGCGATGCATCGAAGTAATTACCGAATGGATGGTCTGCTGCTATGATTGCATTTTTTTCCACGTAGTTGGTAAGGTTCTCACTTCCGATATATATTTCGAAAGGATGTTTGGTTCCAATTGTTTTACTCACCTGAGCGTTCATCGTTATAAAGGAAGGTGAATAATCAGGTCTTTGATATTCTGTTGGATTGACTGCTGTTGAAGGCAATCTTTTTTTACCGCTATAGCTTATTGTGTAATCGAACTTCCATCCATCTATTTCATAGTTGAGGTTTGCAAATGCCCTGTTTCTGGAAACGAGGGGCTTTTGTAACAACTGATCTCCGTAAGTTGTTTTTACATCAAATAACCGGTAAGCTAATTTGACATCGAGCTTTTGTATCGGTATGAAAGAAAATTCGGTTTGAAAACTATTTGAATACGACTGGCCATTAAGATTATAGAACTTTATTGTTCGGGCATCTTCCAAATCAACCACTACCTGATTTTGAAAATCATTCCTGAAAAAGTCAACACCTACCGAAGCTACCCGATTGAAAAGCTTTACTTTCTGGTCAACCGATATACCTTTATTCCAGGCTACTTCTGGTTTTAAACCATAAGCGCCGCCTGTAGTTGATGAGAGGATTTCTACTGTCCGGGAGCTTACAAATACGCCATTGTTTTCAGCAAAAATATTAGCGGTTCTCTGTCCTCTGCCAGCACTTAATCTTATGACCATGTTTTTGAATGGCTGATATCTTACATTTAAACGAGGGGTGGCAAACCATCCGTATATACTGTTGTGGTCTTCTCTTATACCCGCTACCAGGTCGAACTTTGTTGACGGTGTGTATGTGTATTCAAGGAACGCGCCGGGAGCTGCTTCCGTTCTTCTGTAATTATTGATTTTAAAATCTTCGTTGTATTTATCGTATTGAAAACTTAAACCAGTGCGGAATTTATGCAGGGTTGTATGAATGATAGATTGATAAATAAGGTTTGAATAAAAACCCTGCTGGTGGGCATCATAATTGGTAAAGCCGAAATAAGAAGTTTGTGTATGATCAAAACCGGATAACTGCAAGCCGATGCTTTTATATCTTTTTTGAGGAAACACATAACCTAATTTTCCAAATGCTTCGTACCGCTTTGTATTAATGCCTAACCCGTAACTGTTGGCAGTAAATTTATCTGTTGATGCATTATAATCGGTCTGACCGCCGGTTCTATTATCGGTTAAAACTTTAAAGCCAAACTGAGACATTAACCCTTTATTATTGGTAAAGCCCCATTTGTTAGCAACGGTAAATAAATTACCTGTTGGCAAATCTCTAAAGCCATCTTTGTTATCGTCTACTTTATTGAGTAAAAAATCGTTGTGAAGCAGAACTTCTGTTGACCATTTATTGCTAAGCTTTTGAGACAAATTCACATTCAGATCTGTTTTGCCAAAACTATTTGTGTACGCATTCGCATATAGCTTCTCGCTTGTTGCTGGCTTTTTTAATTCAACATTTATCTGCCCTGCAATACTCTCAAAACCGTTTGCCACAGAACCTGTGCCTTTACTCAACTGAATGCTTTCTATCCAAGGCCCGGGAATGGAGTTTAAACCTAATGATGTAGCGAGACCTCGCGGGCCAGGCAAATTCTCTACGGTTAGTTGTGTATAAATACCGGATAAGCCCAATAGCTGAATTTGCTTTGAACCTGTTACAGCATCATTGTAAGAAACATCTACTGAAGGGTTGGTTTCAAAGCTCTCGCTAAGATTGCAGCAGGCTGCTTTAAAGAGTTCATTCTGTGTAATGGTTTGTGTTCTGTATATATCTGCCGAGCTGGTATAAGTACCACTTGATGACGATATAACTTTTACCTCTTTCAATTGGTTGCTAGATGCCAGTATAATTTTTACATCTTTTGTTGGTAGTACAGAAATGGTATCAGTTGCAAACCCTGTATAGCTTACGATTAATCTTTCGCCGTTTTGTTTTATAGTAAACACTCCGTTATCGTCTGTTGTGGTTCCTGTACTTGTGCCCAACCAAGTAACAGACGCTCCAGCTAAAGGTTTCAGTGTGCCTTTGTTATCTTGTTCTAACACAACGCCTTTCACTTCATCACCTGATACTCTTTTGCTTGTTGCCGTATCAACTGCTGTTTGTGTATTTGTACTATCCATGCTTTTTATTTCACGGTAATAACAGCATTCAGGTAAAGATTGATAAATGATGTCTTTGGCTTTTTTATTTTCCACATCATGACCAGCATCCAGAATCCGTTTTTGTACCTTGTCTACTGTTATTTTTGATGGATCGTAATTGAGGGTAAGCATCTTGGTATCTACATTCCAGACAGCAGATTGCACACCCTTGCCTTTTGATGCGGATTCTATACGTGGCTTACAGTATGTGGCGCACACACCATAAACTTTGAATGTTACTGTGGTATCAGTTTGAGCAAAAGAGGCTTCAACCCATAACAGCAGTAATGAAACAATAAAGTATTTCATTATTACGAAATTGAGGCACTGGGAAACGAATTCCCGGCGCTTGATTATGTGATTAATTACCGGCTGATTTTGACTTTGGCTTGTAAGCAGTCATTTGCATACCGCACTTAGGACATTTGCCCGGCTTTGTGCAAATGACATTGTCCATCGAGCAAGTGTATAACTTCGATACTTCTGCTTTCATCACTTCTTTTTTAGACATATTATCACCGCAAACAGGGCATGTTGCAGCGGCAAAATTGATATAGTCGGGATGCATCTGACAGGAATAAACAGCCACCTTTGAGGTATCAGTGGGATGCGAATCCTGATTTGATTTTTGTGCGAAAGAGGCAATTGTTGCAAAGGTTGCAAACAGGAATATAATAAGAGATTTCATTGTAAATGACTTTATGTTTTAATAATGAATAGAACTACCTGCGATAAACGTTATCGCACACACACAGAGAAAAACACAAAATCAAATTCTAAAGATGCAGTTGGAGATATAAACAGGTACAGAACTGATTAGCGGGGGTGCGTGAATATTGATAAACCTATTGTCGTTCTGTTGGCTTATGCCATTGGTCTGAAAAAAACTATTAAGCGTTTGAATGTAACTACAAGTTAATGCAGGTGCATTCATGATGACAGCTGCATCATGCGCATCTTTAACCTTAAACGATTCAAATTTTACTTTGCAACAACCTTCCTTGTCTTTTGCGCCATCAGCCAGTACAAGTTTTACAGACTTTAAAGTATTACAACAATAGTCACCCTTTACTGCAAAACCTGTAGAGGTGAAAGCGTAAATAAAAAGGAGAAATAAAATTGTTGCTTTTTTCATTGCTTATTTGCAAAAGTAATCAATTGCTGGGTAACTAAAATTTTGAATAAAGGTGCAATCTTTAAGCTTACTATTAACATTGGCACCTTTAAATTTTTTTTGTTTTTTGTAATGTTTTTATCTCTTTTACATGGCTAATTATAGCCTAATTTTGATACCGCCGTTTATTATAAAACCATCAACCGGCGCATAAATGTCTCTGAATGTGGGTTTCAAAATAGAACCTGTATAAATGGTATCGAACCTTGTTTGCCTTATATCAGTAAGATTTTCAAAATTTATGAAAAGAGAAAAATGCTTCCAAGTTTTCTCAGCCATCAAGCCAAATGTCCAGTAGGACTTACCAATTGTGCCATCGTTGAGCTTCTGTTGACTGACATAGTAAGCGCCTGCACCAATCTTTAGCTCACCTTCTATTTCAGACATCAATACATTGTTCAACCTGTACCTGGCTGTTAACGGAAACCAGCTTTTGACGCCAGCGAAATGATTATTTACATCAGCATAGGTGTAACCTAAGAACAGCTTAAAATCGCCGTAGGATAAACGAACATTTGTTTCAAATCCTGCTGATGGTAACATTGGTTCCTGTCGCCAGTGCGCCGGCGATATACAGCGTGGCTGCATTGGAGAGCGTGGTAGCTGCTGTGGAGGTCAGCGTAGGCACGGCTATCGAATTGACGGCCATCGTGGCGATAGTGCCCGATGAGCCGGACCAGGTATAGGTGGCCGCATTCTGAATAAGCCCCAGCCCTGCAGTAGATGGCGCACATCGGTTTTCTACATTTTATGGCTATTATATGCTACAGGCAAACGCTATGGCAGATGATTATCAGGGGGCGCGCTAATCTTCATACAAGTTTGCAGCAAACTTTTCGGATACTGCTTTGGGAGTTAACCATACCATAAAAGCACCGAGTCTGTTGATGAACCCGGCAATAACTTCACGCTTCTTTTTAAACATGCTTTTAATTGCAATTGATGCAGCTTCATCGGCAGTCATATTCAGCTTTTCACCTGCCTTCATTGCTTTTTTTCCAATGTTAGCACGCGCGCCAAAACCAGTATCAGTACCCCCGGGAGAAAAGCAGATAACTGCCACATTTGTTTTTTTCAACTCAAATTGCAAAGCTCTTGTAAAGCTGACAACAAAGGATTTGCTCGCGGCATAAGTGCTTAAAAAAGGAACTGCTTGGTAAGCGGCAGGGCTTGCAATATTCATGATGTAAGATTGCTTTTGTTTTTGCAATACAGGCAGAAAAAGAGAGCTTAAAGCAACCATTGAAATCATGTTTACGTGCATCATTTCTGTATGTTCTTGGGCACTGTATTTTTCAAACCTTCCGCTTAATCCGTAGCCTGCATTATTGATGAGAATATTGATTTGGATATTACCATTGATGATCCAATCAAAAATGGTTTGACCCGCTTTATCATCCGACAAATCAACTCTTAAAAAACGCACATCGATTGCATATTGTTGAATTAAATCTGCAGCGATTTGGTGTAATAAATCTTCGCTACGTGCAACCAAAAACAAATTTATTTTTTTGGCTGCAAGTTGGTAAGCAATCGCTTTGCCTATCCCTTTGCTGGCACCGGTAATTAATGCATACGACATATACAAAAGCGTAAAGTTGAAGCACAATTTATCTGAAATAATGATACAATGCCGTTCTGGTTTTTTCATTTTTAGGCATGTACTTGCCGGTAATCATCGGTATATACATAACACGGCGAAGGCTTTTTTCTCCTATGTAAGGAGATTGCTGTACCCGATGCCATACACGACCATCATGAACCGTAAGATCACCTGCTGATATATCAAAACCACCTTCTTTTTTATCGGGTTTGTGAGTATAATATTTTTTACCAAACATCAGCCCCAGCATACTTTGTCTATGTGTACCCGGCAACACACGCAAGCCGCCATTTTCGTATGGACAGTCGTCCAAATGAATACCTACATTAATCATTGGCATAATGCGCTGACCAAAAAACAAATCACGCGGACAGTCGGTATGCCATCCCATTTTACTAAATGTTCCGTTAGGCACCCGTATATAATGATTGAATACCAAACCATCTTTTTCCTGCTCACCTATTCTGCCTTCGTATGGGTGCAGCAAAGGCAACAAAGCCTGCAAACGGGCATCGTAGAGCAATTCATGTAAAAGCGGGCTAAACAACGACAAAAAACACGAGCGCTGAATTAATTTATTTCCATGCTCATCAATACCAAATTTTAAAAGAGTTCCATTTACTTTAGTTCTGCCTTCCTCCAGCCATTCTTTATCTATGCGATCAATTTCTCTGATGACATCTGCTACCGTGGCTTTATCTAAAAAATGAGGGAAACGTATGACACCGTTTTTATAATAAAAACGAAGCTGATCGTCCGTTAATTCGGTTCCTAAAGAAAAATCGGGAGATTCAATTACTGCCATAATAAATAATTTTTTTGCAGGAAATTGTATTCTTTTAAAAGATAATTGGTGTTTACCTTTTTTAATTATCAATCTTCCTTGTATGCGTGCAATCATAAAAATAACCTAATGAATTTACTTTTTTATTAGCCAGTGTACCTGCCGCACATTTACATTTGTCAATAAGTTGAAATTTTGTAGTCAAACAGCTGTGTAAAAATAAGGTTTGAAATTATTGAAATAACATTACTTAAAACCTTAAACACTTATGATGATGAAGTGCAAGCCCGCAACTATCGATAGCATATTTTGGCAGATACAGGTATGGACAAAAAAAATTGATCTTTTGACAGTTGCTTCAAAATAGTTTTGCAGAGCTTTGAGCTATCTTTTTTATTGATTAGTTCGATGACTTATGATAAAGAAAAACTGCTTGCTGTTTCTGCTCCTCTTGTTTAGTATTTTATTTTATAATAGAACCATTGCACAAACAGAAAACAGCTTCGCAGATTTACCTGATTCCTTAAAACAAAAGCAGTTATTATATTATCAAAACCAAACCGATTTAATAGATTTAGGCATGAGAATTTTTCATAAAAATCCTGCTGTAAGGCTGAAAGACTTTGGGAAAATTGATACGAAACTGAAGTTATCGTTAGGACCGATAATCGAATACACTTTATCAACCGGTTTTACGGGCGGCGTGGCAGCCAGCGGGGCTTTTTCAACAAGCAAAAACAATTCAACCAAAACATCTTCGGTTTTATTTGCAGCCAAATACACGCAAAAGAAACAATTCCTAGTTCCCATTCAAACCTCGGTATGGCTTCCGGGAAACAAATTGTGTTTCAATGGCGACTGGCGGTTTCTCAAATATCCACAGGATACTTACGGTTTCGGTGGATACACCACACAGAAAGATATTTCTACAGTATCGTACAATTACATTCGTTTTTACGAAACCGCTTTGCACAAAGTGTCAACCAATTTATATGCAGGTTTAGGCTACCAGTTAGATTATCATTCAAACATAACGCAATCAGGAATCAATGCCGGGCGGGTTACTGACTTTACGAAGTATGGTTTTACCAGAACATCTACCTCTTCCGGTCTTTCGGTTAGCCTTACCTATGATTCGAGGAAAAGTTCAATCAATCCGGAGGGCGGAAGTTTCTATTTCAATATGCTTTTTCTTCAAAACATCACTGCACTAGGAAGCAGTGGCAACTTTAATTCTGTTTTGCTCGACGTAAGGAAATATTTCCAATTGTCTCACAATCTTATCCTTGCATTATGGAGTTATAATGCAATTACGCTTAGCGGAAATCCTCCTTATCTCGATTTACCTGGAACAGGAAGTGATACTTACAGCAATGTGGGAAGAGGCTATGAATTAGGAAGATTTATTGGTAAAAAAATGGTTTATGCTGAAGCTGAACTACGGTTCGGAATCACGAAAGATGGATTGCTTGGTGGTGTGGTGTTTACCAATGCCCAATCGTTTTCTGAATTAACAACAAACCAATTGAAAGTCATTTCTCCGGCTGTTGGTGTAGGGTTGCGCATCAAGTTCAATAAGTTGTCAAATACCAATACAGCCATTGATTATGGAATTGGAAGAGGTGGCTCGCGAGGTTTTGCCGGTAATTTAGGAGAAGTGTTTTAACCATAATATCAAAATAAAACAATCGAAAACTTCACCAACAAAACTGATTTACTCAAGTTCTTTATTTTGCACATTTTATAAATGAAAATCTCATCTTTTCGCGTAAGCGGAATATAGTTTTTCAAAAGCGTCAACTGTTTTATAAATATCATGCTGCTGAATGTTTTGGCGGCTTTTCTCGCCCATACTCTTTTTCAGTTCCGGGTTGGTAAGGATAGCCTTTATGGAATTAACTACCTTCACAACGTCGCCCTCATTATACAAAAAGCCGTTCACATTATCTTCTACCAATTCGCTTAAAGCTCCCGCATTTACCGCAATCACTGGCAGGGCTGATGCCATTGCCTGCAGTGTAACGAGACTTAATAATTCGGCAATGCTTGCTATAATAAAGCAATCCGCTAATTTATAAATATACGGCAGGTCTTCATCGGGAACAAAGCCTGTAAATAAAACATTGTCCGCAATACCTAACTGCTGCGCAAGTGCTTCAAGCGATGCTTTGCTATTGCCTTTTCCTACCACCACAAAGCATACAGCAACGTTTTGTTTTACGGCGATGGCAACCACTTTTATAATTTCCTCCACGCGTTTCTCAGGATCTAACCTGCCAACATAAAGAAGTATCGGTTGATCAGGTATTTTATACTTTTGTTTCACAGCATGGCTGTCACCTTGCACATTGAACTTCTCCAGATCAATGCCGCTTGATATCGCAATTGCTTTTACCCGTAAATGAGGTTCAATTATAGCAACGCCAGTTTGTGTGGGTGTGGTTACAATATCTACCTGGTTAAACACTTTTGTAAATCCTCTCCATAAAAAAGCAGTCAGCCAGTGTGTAAAGACTTTTCCTTTTACCAATACTGTTATGTTTTCGGGCATAAAATGGTTGGTAGCCACTACCGGTATTTTCCACCGTTTATTAACTTGTAAAACGGCTTTGCTAATAAAAAAATGATCCTGTATATGAATGATATCAGGTTTAAAATCGCTAATGATTTTCTTCAGCCGGGCTTTTATAGAAAGTGGAAATGGAAGGCGTATGGTGCGATAAAATAAAACAGAAAATGAAGGCAACCCAAACACATTGAGTCCGTCAATTTTAGTTTTTGTAAAAGAAAAACTTGCCGATGGGGCAATCACGGCAACCTCGTGTCCTTTATCCTGTAGCATCGGACCCACACGGCAAACAAAATAATACACTCCATTAATATGCGGATAGTAAGTATCAGACACAAATAAAATTCTCATTATTTCTTTCGTTTTGAATTGATAAAAATAACCAGTACAACAGCTACAACAGCCACAATTGTAAAGGAGGAAAACAGATCCAGATAGCGATTAATTTTTTGATAGGCATTGCCGAATAACAAGCCCAAGCCCAAATAAAAAACGTACTGGAAAGCGGAAGTGAAAAAGCATACGACAATGAATTTTTTATACGGAATTTTAATATTGCCGGCAAGATAAATACCCGTTACACCAATGCCCAAAGCTAATTTTGATAAAGAGATTGTTTTTATCGGGTTGGCATTAAAATAAGCGCGAACGGTCTGTACATTTTCTAATTTAAATCCAAGGAACTTGATGAATTTTTTTAGAAAAGAAGGTACGCCGAATCTTCCCAATGAATAAACCAACGAATCGCCGGTAACATCTCCCAATACAATAATCGGGTAAACAAAATATGGGTTTAAAAGATGAAGAGTGCAAAGAAACCCGGCTATCACTGCTAAAATAGGACCTTCAACAATGGCTAACGGAAACAATAATGCGTACTTATACAGAATGAGAAGGTGAATGATTGATTTCAATAAAATAATTTTTTTAAAAGAATGCAAAAATAAATCGGTTATCATTTTGATTTACCTAAGCCGCTAAGCAGTAAATAAAGAAATTTGACAGGTTGTTTTTCAAAGCACCAAGCGCATAGACGAATGCGCCCTTATAAAGCTATCAGGGATAGAGACGGCATGACCGACGATCAAAACGGGCACAGAAAAGGGTAAACCGGAGCAGGTTTGCTTCGCCATTTCAAAAGGTTCATTAATCTCAAAAAGTAGTGCAGGCAATTCTTTACAGCAAAGACCTGTACTATATAAAGGCGAATAAAAAAGCATTCTAAAAAGAACCGCCGTTTTTTGGATTACCGAATTCAAGTAAAGTAATGGGAAACACCAACGTCAGGCTTCTGCATATCGTTATGAAACAAGTGTTTTGCACAACAACAGTACTTTGTTATTAGTCTTATCTATTCACTTGCCGTATTAAAAAGAGATCAGAAAATAGTTAAAGCCAAGAATAGCTGTGAAAGTGGATTATTTTTATAGTCGTTCATGGCAATTGAAAAAGGTAGCTGCTGTTCCGACCAGCGGCTTTTTTATATGCTTTTACCGTACTTTCTTTAAAATGCTCCCAACTTTGGTCCTAATAGTTCGCGCAAAGAGCAAAGGCATGTAACTGAAAACACCACGGCTTCGGGACAACACAATATCAGTCAATAGCCTGACTGTTTCTTTTCACACCTTTTTTCATTCTATAGTGTTTGATGACATTCCAACGGGCAGATTCTTCATCACCCAGCAGGTTTCCCCATACCTTCATGTCTTCCACATGGTCAAAAACAATTTTGCAAATGGCAACAAACGGCAAGCTAAGAAACATGCCGCCTACTCCGCATAAGGCACCCCCCACCAGCACCGCTATGATAGAGACCAAGGCATTGAGTTGCACACTGGAACCAATAATTTTAGGAACCAAAAAATTGTTGTCAATAAACTGAACCACCAGGTACACCGCAGCGCTGCCCAAAGTAACCGGGACGCTGCCGGTATTGCTAAGCGTTACAATGGCAGTCAGCACAATGGCAATCAGCCCGCCAATATAAGGAATGAGATTTAGTATGGCACCGATAATGCCCAAAAGTATTGCGAAACGGGCACCGATTAAAAGCAGGCCTATCGAGTTCAGCACCGCCACACAGATGGTTTCTATCAGGAGCCCGGTAACATACTTTTGTACCACCCACCTAATTTTTCCAACCGCTTTTCTGACCTGTTGCGAATGGTCGGGATGAAATACTTGGATAATGAACGTAAGCAGGTGAACGCGGTAATACAGAAAGAGAAAAACATAAATGGGAACCAGTGTCAGGGTAACAAGGGATGCGGTAAGAATATCTAGGGTAGTGCCTGCAACGGCTTTTACATTGTCAATACCATTGCTTTTTGCTTTTTGAATTACCTGCTTTTGTTGTTCCTCCGAGAAGTGAAACTTATCACTTATCCATTGTTGGGCATTATTTAAAAATGTAGACAGGTTTTGTTTGATGGCCGGCAAATCATTGACAAACAAACGCACCTGATGAGAAAGTAAGCTAAACAAGGCAAACAATACCGCCACCGCGATAAAAAGAGAGAGGAGGATGGCAATGACTTTTGGCGCCCTGTGCTTTTCAAAGAATGTTTCCAGCGGATGAAGCATAACAGCAATGAGAAAAGAAAATCCCAGAGGAACGAGGATGTCTTTGCCTAAGTAAAAACCGTAGAGCAAAAACCAGGTGCCTATGATCATCAGACTAAAATGTACATAGAATGGTAACTGAACTTTCATCATATCGAATGGGATAAAAGAAAACAACCGGGGAAGGTAACGTTTCACCGCCGAAACTATAAAAGAAACGATGGTTTTCATAACTGCATTGCCATTCGTTTAAAAATATCTATAGCAATTCTTACGACTTCACCAAAACGAACGAAAGGACATCCTATATAAACAGGTGGCAACCTGTGGAGCTTACAACCATTGCTATTTTCGTTCACCTTTACAGCACTGCCGTTACACCTTTATCAAGATACAACGCTTTCGCAGTATAAGAAAAAGTGTCTGCTTTGGTAGTAGGCTTGCCAGTGGCATCATCAATTAGAGTAACGGAACCCGAAAAGGTATTGTTGTCAACAGCAATGGTTACATAACCATGCGAGGTATCATTACCAAACATCAATTTGGCTTTGGTAGAAGGATCGGTAAAGCCATTGGGAACGGTGATCTGGTGCAGGTTGGGATAACCACCCATACCTGCCACAACAAACGGAGTAACACTGCCTTTGTTGATGTACTTCTCGATGCGCTGGTAAGTATGAACATGAGCCGCTACCACTAAGTTAGGTATTCTCTTCGAGGCATTGATGGCGTGTGCCAGCACATGACCCATATTGGTGCTTCCGCTGTGATGATTGTCGAAGGAATAAATGGGATGATGCAAGGCAACAATCAAGGCTCTGTCAGCAGATGCAGTGTGGAGTTCATTAGTGAGCCATTGTTGTTAATGCGAATCCACCGAGCCGCCTTCGGGTACGTTGGTGTACATGCCAACAATGGTTGTATACGGTGCCGTGAGGGTATGATACACATTAGGCAAGCTTACCGTTACCCGCGGCGCATCGTGCGATGCCGGATCAACATGCGGTTGCGGCGTCATAAAATATCTTACCCAGCCATCCAATGAAGTTTGGGAAGCATTTACTGGGTCGCCATCATGGTTACCGGGAATAGAAAGGATAGGTGCGTTGTAGTAGTTGTAAGGCTCGTAAAACTGCGCATAATAATGCTGGTATTGCCCATTGTAATACACTACATCTCCCACGATATGAAAAAACAAAGGCTTTTCGTTTTGCGGGAGCGTATCCACATCGCGTTTCATTTGCGCTGCCACCGCATTTTGATATTGCGACTGATTGATACCGCCTACATCGCCCACAATGTGAAAGATTAATTTTTGTGCTGAGGCAGTTGCTGCGTCTACATCAGGAACAACATCTTTTATATCGAAATGATAAGGCGGCAAGCCAAGCGGTGGCGGCAGAGGCTGAAACCGTTGCACCGGATGAATGAGTGGAGACAAAGGCTGGATGCCTTCATAAGCTTGTGAGTGTTGTGTTAATGGGCGCAGTGGGATGTCTCCTTGTTGCAACGGCATAATGAAGAGGTTTACTTATGTTGTGAAGTGGATACTGATTAGAGTCCAATGACTGCAAATTGACGAAATTTATCTTTTCATGATAACAATATTTTGTAAAGAAATATTGACGAAAGAAACGCTTAAAACATTATCGCATTATTAAAAACATAATTTTTTATTTCAGACATTTCTAAAATGCCAATCAATTTCCTGTTGATAAAGAGAGGAATTCAAGGAGTAATCTTTACTGTATGGTTGGCACTCACTGTTTCTTTCCTCTCCAGTTGATAAGCCTGCCTACAATAACCTTTGGCAATGGATCGATCCACCGGGTTCGCCACGTCCACACCGTAGCCTACATTCAGTTCCCAGGCAGGTGAGAAGTCAACATCCAGCGCAAGAAAAAACTGCTGCATTTGCTGGTGGGACGGAGAAAAGTGCATTACCGGTCCGAACGAGCCATAGTACTCAATGCCCGGAGCCAACAGTTTTGTTATTGCATAGCTTGCTTTCACATTGGGAGAGAATGTCCAGCCCTGGCTTTGGTTACTGCCATGCAAAAATTTACCAAGGGTAGGGTTAAAAGAAACGTAGATCTTGCCAATTGTTTTATCAATGATGGGACGAAGCTCAATTGTCCAATCGTCTTCGCTGAACTGCGATTTCTGGTAGCCCACTTCTGTTGACAAGCTTAATCCTATGGGTAGGTTCCACTTTGCGGGAGCCATAATGCGGGGACGTATATGACTGCCTACGTAAGCTGTCCTTCCATCGCTGCCGATAGAGTTAAAAAAATAAAACCCTATTTCAAAAATATCAGTAACGCCCTGTGTGATTTCAAGCGTTTCATGGTCGGCGTGATGAGTAGGATATACCCCATTTTTCACCACGCGTGAGCCGGACAGCGTATAATTGCTATGAAGCTCAAACATGGTGCTTCCCTTCTCTTGCGTTTGCGATCCATAAACCTGTATCTCATAATTATCCTGCCCGAAAGCAGGCACCAGACAGATACTGCAAATACCAAAACATACCCATTGTAAGAAACAACCTGTTTCCATCTATTGATTTTACTATTCATTTGCATCTTTGGCACCACAAAGAATGGTTGTATTGGCTGCCACAGGATTTTCTTTATTGTTCTTAACAGCTTGTTTACTTAAGTTTTGAATACCAAATAAAAAGCCAGATGCTTATATTAAAAGGTCGCTTACTGCACCTTAAGTTACCTTTTGCGCCATTGCATAACAAAGGGTTGCATTGTTTATATTTTTTAATTGGACTGGCTTCATTCAGGTTTCAAACTACAATGCAATTATAACAGCAAAGGAAAAGCCGGCTGTATTGGCAATGTATTTTTTCAGTTTGATTTTTTCTTTGCAAATCCAGGTTATCAAAAAACCGATACACATGCCGGATAAACCAACGATACCAAACCTGACTATTTTTTGAATGAACGCTGCTTGTAATAAATTCATGCGGCAATGTATTTGCAGCCGGCTTCAACCCCGCTTTTATTTTTTTCAAAAGGCGCAGTTGAAATACGGAGTTGAACCAAATTATCAACCCAAGTGTTCCTGCCATTCGATTTATCAAGGTGTGTGCTGAATTGATACCAACGGTTGCTTGTTGCAGCGGCGAACTTGTAAACCTGAACACAGGGTTTGAATACATTTGCGCCGTTACCATAATCTGCTACCACGCGTGCGTACGGCTCTTCTTTTCCTTTGGTAAAAGAAAAGGAATTTGCACCTTTTGTTTCGCTTAACTCATGCCCGTTTTTACCTAAAGCAATCATTTCTTTTGCAGGCAAGGTAAACTTCACTTCAACCGATTTTTTTTACAATAACGCTCTGCTGCATCGGCGTGTTTTCGTTGTCGCCTTGCCGTTCCTGAAGTATCAAATTTTTTCCAACAAGCGAGTAGAAAAGCTATACCGATTTGGATAAGAGAAATCTTTTCAGGTTCGCCTTCTTTATCGCAGGTTGTCAATACAAATTTTTAACACTCGGTGATTGCCGATGGTGTTGCGCAGAATGGTTATTTAAGCCTTCCTTTTTACCGTTTTTATTTTAAGGATAAGGACTCTGCTAAGATTGAGCATTTGCCCGGCACCAGGTATAAGTTTCCGCTTGACTTGCGGTTAAATCATTCTGTAGGTGATAAAATGAAAGTGCGTGCTTATTACCGCTATTATACCGATAGCTGGGGTGTTACTGCACACACGGCAAGCCTTGTAATGCCTTATAAAGTGTCCTCTTTCTTTTCCATCAGCCCTTTTTACCGGTACTATATTCAAACGGCTTCGCCTTTTTTGCTCATCATAAAGAACACGTAACCGCGGATGCTCGTTTTCATTAATACAATAAGGTTGTATTTGTTTGAATCCAAATTTATGATATAGAGCAACGGCTTCCTTCATCTCAGGATTTGTATCTCATAAAATGCTCCTATACTCATTTTTGCAGCACCAATCAACTACATACCCGCACAGTAATTTCCCTACTGCTTTACCTCGGATTGAAGAACGGATAAACAAGCGTTTCATTTCGCAGGTATGCTTTTCAAGCCTTTTAATACCTACGCAACCAATTGTCAAACCTCCCGTTTTTACGATAATAAATACTCCTAAGGGTGGTAAATAATGATCAGCAGAAAATTGTTCGAGGTCTCTAAAAAAGCTTTCTTTGCCATTCTTTCATTGTACAATGCCATTAAAATTGTACCACCTGGTTTTAGTGTAGCTTCTTCAGGCCGGCTAAGAATAACCACACCAAGAGCTTCCTTCTTAAAGTACTTCTCGATCCAATGCTTCTTGAAATCCTCAAAATAGGATCGATGCGTAGGCAGATAATCTGTTATACAGATTAAGTCCATTGGTTACCGGTTTAAAAGCTGTGGCTTACATTCAAAAACAATCTGTAAAAATCTAATGATATAAAGCAGATGCAACAGATTTGTAGGGTGATGAATGTTTCGCAAACCGCTTTTGTAACTCAAGCTCCAGCCGGTTTTGGCTTATGATGGTTTACGCCGCTGATGGAAATCAACTTATATGGA
Source organism: Ilyomonas sp. (assembly GCA_965277535.1). Classification (GTDB taxonomy): domain Bacteria; phylum Bacteroidota; class Bacteroidia; order Chitinophagales; family Chitinophagaceae; genus Ilyomonas. The sequence goes on from OZ255825.1 coordinate 2,584,787, forward strand.
TATGCCACTCTGGGCACCGCTCATATATTGTGGCAGGAAGAAATACTTAGGCCTGGTGATACTGTGGCCTTCTCTACAAAAGCGGCGTTATTGCTGTTCAAAGGAAAGATGAATGGATTGGCAGTGTAACTGCGGTTGCTTTACTTGGTGTACACGAAAGGGATTACTACCCGTAATCCAAAAGAACTGGCTTGTTATTGTGGTGTAGTGCCGTTCAATACAACACAGGGCAGCAGTGTAAGGTACAAACCATCAGTAAGCCCGTTTGGCTAATATGCGACTGAAAAAGCTGCTGCATCTCTGTGCCATGAGCGCCATACAAAATGATAAAGAAATGAAACAATCCGGAAGTAATTATAAAGAGCAGTTTTTAAAAACTTTAGGAATATAGCATTGTATAAATACTTTATGGTCAGTGGGTGTCTTAGTAATCATTTAACTCATTCTTGCAACTTATGAAATGCGCCAGTAGGTGAATAGTATGAACGGCATGATGTACAACTAACCAGTATGGCTGCAGGCTTTTGTTGCTTGATTTAATGCTCAAAATTTTACATGCAATATCAAAGAAGCGATTTCTAATTTTCGTTAAGAAGCATCCATGAAGTCCCAAATTTGTCACGCAGCATGGCAAAGCGATTAGCAAACAAAGTCTTTTCCATCTTCATAAAGATTTCGCCATCATGCGAAAGCAAATTATAGACTTGTTCTGCTTTCTCCGGCGTATCAAATTTCAACGTCAGGTAGGCGCTTCGCATAGCTTCAGCATTAGGAACATCAGCGCCCCTCACTAGAGTGCCGCCTATCTCAACAATAGCATGAAGAATTGGTTGCTTCCATTCCTTCGGAAAATTGGCAGGCGGTTGTTGATGAGTAGCCATCATAGTTATTTTGCCGCCAAGGTGCTGCTCATAAAACCTGAATGCTTGTTCACAATATCCCGGATAGTTAATATAAATGTCAAGCTTCAATGACTGGTCAGTATTCATAATTTTGTTTGGCTGTTAATAGCGATTAAAATTCTCCGTAAAGATGATTTTATCTTTTAAATTAAAAAGGGTGCAGTTGCGGCAGAATCGGGGCGTATTACGGCAAGTGTAAAACTCGCTTCATCGCAGTGGGTTCAGCGCTAACGTAGCCGTTAAAGCTTGCAGCCAACAGGGTACCATTTGTGTTTGCGGTGAATTTGGAATCCGGATGTTTGGGGACACTACATATTAAATGGACCTTCGCTCCTCAGATATGTATAACGTCCGGTTCCGCTGGTAATCTTCCAATTTCCGGTCATATTGACTACCGAGAAATGGATGTTCAGGCTAAAAGCCCTTCCGGCGCAGCAGTGGTATATTAAAAGCTTATTTCGCATCCCACCACATCCTGCTGGTTAGCTGATCGCCTCCATTTAGATTGGCAGCAGCAGCATTATAATTAGCCGCATTGGTAATTTTTTGACTGGGTGGATATTCCAGTCTCCGTGGTATAGTGCCTCCGGTTACATTGCCGGTGTAATTGGTTGGCGTCAATACAGGATAGCCCGTTCTTCGCCAGTTGTTCCACGCTTCATATTCGTTCATAATCGTGCATGCCCAGAATTGTGTGTTTATTTCGTTGAGTCCATCAGCGTCATTATAAGGATGTGCAGCAAGATATGCCTGCGCATCATTATCACTTATAGCGGCATCATCACCATAAACAGCTAATTGTGTGATAGCTGCCCGTACCCCATTGTTATAATGCATTTCGGCATTACCAATACCCCATCTTTTTGCAGCATCAGCCAGCAGAAACTCCGATTCGGCATAAGTTAATACTAGATCGGGTGCTTCATTGTTTAAAATAATATCACTTAATCTTGAATACCCTTGCATACCAGCGGAGGGGAAATCAGGTCTCTTGGTAATGTCAAGACTAGGCCTGTTACCTCCTACAATATAGCCGGGGGGCAAACCAATTTGGCTACCCGGATCGCGATCACCTGTTGCAAATATCCATGATACTACCGGCAGCCGGGGATCGGCATTATCCTTCAAAAAACTGATGTATGTGCTGCATAACTTTAGGTCTGCACTATCCTGCCCATAAATACTCCATGCGTCACGGTTTTGCGTTACATTATTGCCAGCCTGGTGTTGAACAATTGCATTATCATCATTGCTTTGCATTGTTTGCCCTTCTACTTTTTTTACGTAATCCTGTGCTGTAGTCGGATCAACTTTGGTTAAACGCATAGCCATACGTAACAATAGGGTGTTACCAAATTTTTTCCATTCACTTATCTGGTCATTCGCTGCGGCATAGAACACATCCCCGGTTGGTTTGTCTGCATTTTCATCAAGACTGTCTGTTGCTTCAGAAATCTCTTTGAACAGATCAGTATAAATGTCCTGTTGCTTATCATATACGGGTGTATAGATGCGCTGATAATAACCAAGCCCTGCCTGTGAATAAGGAACATCGCCATACAGATCTGTGATTCGTTCAAACACAAGCGATTTCATTATACGCGCCATTTGATGAAGGTTTTGGTACTGCGGTTTATTCAATGTAAGCTGGTAAAGCTCCACTACTGGCTGCACCTGGTAGATGTAAGAATGATCGAAATAAACACCGAAGCCACCCACATTATTCAGGTATTTATCGCCCGAATAAAATGCGGTATTGGTAGAAGCCGTATGCTGAATAAAGCCTCCCAGTTCTCCCCATTTAACGTACCAGTTCTCTGCACCAAAATCTGTACTGCCAGTGTACATCAATTGAACTGTGGTTAATAAAAGATTAGGGTCATATTCATCAGCGGTAATAGCAGTGGGGTTTTTGTTTGCATTATTAAGTTCTTTGCTGCAGGATACAACAGCCACGATCAAAATAACCGATGCGATTACATAAAAAGATTGGCATTTCATACAAATAGACTTTTCTTGTTTATTATTTAGAATTTAATATTGAGATTAAATCCTATGGTACGGGAGTAAGGAACCTGTGCCGATTCGAGTCCCTGAGAGTAAATTGAACTCGAATAGCTGGATTCAGGGTCTATATTCGGTATATGCTTCATAATGGTGAATACATTTCTTGTTACAAAACTTAACCTTGCTCCCTGTACTTTATTATGGAACCATTTAGCAGGAAAATCATAACCAAAAATAATTTGCCTGAATTTGATGAAGCTTGCATCATACACAAACATACCCTGGTTGGCATTAGCCCAGTTGCTATAATATTGCGAAGGGGCATCTCCTTCGGTACCGTACGTTTTATCGCGACCGGGTACTGTTTCTTTTGCGAGCCCCTGCACATAGGCTACAAAGTTTGTATTGGAAAAAACTTTGCCGCCAAATTTCCCATCAATCAAGAATGATAAAGTAAAATGCCCATACTTGATACTATTGTTCAAACCCGCAGTCCACGGGCTTATAGCTGCCCCAAAATCTTTAGGTACTGCACTTGCCGGGTCTGGTGCACCGTGATCAGTGTTAATAACAGTCTTGCCATTCTCATCTGTTTGCGGTGTTAAAGCAATTATTTGTAGAGGTGTTTTGCCAACTATCTGTTGTATATGTGCAATAGAACCCCAATCGGGTGTAGCAGAACCAAGCGTTATGTAAGACAAGTCACCCAGCGATAATACCTGGCCGGCTATATAGCTACCATTAAAATCAATATCCCAGGTAAATTTATTAGCTCTTACAGGCGTTCCTCCCAACGCAAGTTCAATACCATTGTAACGAAGGTTGCCTACATTAAGCAAGGCGGTATTATAACCTGATGTATAATCTATGCTAACAGGCACAATATCGTTGGTCACTTTCTTCTGGTAGAGCGCCAGGTCAAGCCGTATCCTGTTTTTAAAAAAATCCATCTCAGTACCAATCTCCACTTCTTTTCTGGAAGAAGGCTTTAGCGCACTATTGGGAACCTGCGTACTGCCGGCTGTTCCAACAGGAAATGTACCATTCGGAACTTCCAGCGTTCCCTGTACACCATAAGTTTGCAAGGTTTGATACGGTCCATCCGCTTCACCTCCAACATCCGCATAACTCAACCTTAATTTTCCAAGATCCATGTTCGGAATATGCAGTAATTCAGAAAAAACAAAAGAACTGTTTATTGACGGGTACAGGTAGTTCTTTTTACCGGGCGATAAAGTGGAATACCAGTCGTTGCGGCCAGTAATAGTGAAGTATAAGAAGTTTTTATACGCCAGGTCTGCACTTCCATAAATAGATTGGTATTCCGAATGGAATAGTCCGTATCCTAACACCTTATCTTCAAGATTGCCGATATTGTATAAGAAAGGAATAGCAAAGTTTTGACCCGAGGCCGTAACATATTCCTGAGAAGATTTCCTGTAGTTAGCTCCTGCCAGTAGGTTAAGCGAAAAGTCTTTAGAGAACGTAAATTTTTTACCGGCAGTTACATCAATGTTTATTTCTGTCTGCTTTACATTTTGTTCAGACATGTCTCCGTTAATTCCCTGGTCATCAAGATAACCAGTGCCAATTGGTTCTATGTTAGTATTACGGTCATTCACATAATCATCAGCCACCATTGCCCCTATAAAAATGCCATTATCAAAAGTGTATTTTAAATTGGCTGAGCCGATAAACCGGTTACGGTGAATCGCTCCCTGGAATTTATAAGCGGCAAAATAAGGATTGGTAGTATATACATCACCAAAAGGATTTAGCTCGTGACCATTGGCAGTTGTGCCATTGCCATTTACACCAGCTAGGGTTTCTATGTTTATATTAGGTGGAACAAACATAGGCCCCCAGTTAAGATTACCTACCGCGTCCGCGACATTAGGTGCATTCTTGGTGTATTCTGTAATATACTGAGCGGATATATCCAGTGATAAACGCTTTGCAAAATTCAGCTGCGTTGATTGTGCAAAAGTTTGCCGGTAAAGCCCTGCATCGGGTACATAACTATTATCGTTAAGATTGCTGAATGATATACGGGTAGCGCCAACATCGCCAAAATTTTTGCTGAACGATATTGTGTTGGTTGCCGCCTGCCCCTGCTTGTAAAAGCGGTTTAAATTGCCCTTTGCCACCGCTGCATAAGGTCTTGAAATTCCATCAAACTGAATAACAGGCGAACCATCAAGCGGCGCGCCCCAGCTTGATTCCATTGACCCTCGCGCATCGGCGGCATTAATGGGTTTAGCCCCGTTATACCCTTGTCCGTATACTTTTTGAAAATCTGTTTCATCAATTACATTTTCCAAAACATAATTGGAATTGATTTCAATACCGATCCCTCGCCCGCTTTTACCTTTTTTTGTAGTAATCAGTACCACGCCATTTGCACCGCGATACCCATATAGAGCGGTAGCAGCAGCGCCTTTTAATACCGATATAGTTTCAATATCATCAGGGTTAATATCACCAATACCATCACCGCCATCTTTGCCGCCATACCCCGTTTGTACATCTGTTGTTGCATAATTATTATTCACTAAGGGAATACCGTTCAATACATACAGCGGCTGATTATTGCCCGTCATGGAAGTAATACCACGTATCACCACATTGGAAGCACTGTTTGGACCGGCGCCTACACCGCTTACATTTACACCAGCAACACGCCCTTCAAGACTATTTACAAAACTGTTATCGCGTGCTTCTGTAATACTTTCGCCTTTTACTTCACTTACCGAATAACCCAGAGTACGCCTTTGCTTGGTAATGCCTAAAGCCGTTACCACCACATCATGCAGTGCGCCTGATGTTGCAGTCATTACAACATCAATTGTTGTTTGCATACCTACTTTTACCTCCGTATTGCTGTAGCCGACATAAGAAAAAACAAGTATATCATTATCGTCTACTTTGATGGAATAAGTGCCATCCTGGCTTGTTGCAGTAGTCGGCTTTCCCTTTACAGTAATGCTTACCGATGCAAGCGGCTTACCGGTTGCAGAGTCTGTAACCTTACCTGAAATCGTTTTCTCAGGCAATTTTATTATCCCGGCAACGGCATGTAAAAAACTCATGAGGATAAATAGTGCAATGAGTAAAATTGTAAAAATGCCTTTGGGCATAACAAATATTTTTGTATAACTATTCATAACTGGTCAGTTAAGGTTAATTATTAATGTAGCAGTGTATAATATGCGATATTATCAATTTTAAACAATCCAAATTTATTTTTGTTTCAACAAATGGTTTATAATTTGAAAAACAAGAGGACAGAGGGCAACTTGAGGCAACATTCTTCCGCATCATCATCGGACGAAAAAGTTAAAGCTCATTATCTTTTTACTAAGAAGCGGATAAATATTAACTCTGCTGCTGAATAAAATGATTATTTGAAGGAAGTGAAATCCAAGGAAACAGGCCTGCCCAATGAATTACAGGTTGCTTTTAATTGATGGGGGTAGCAGATATTACTTATATACCACTGAACGAAAGATTTGCTTATCTGTTTCTAATTACCGATGCTTACTCCCGAAAGATCGTTGGTTATCATGTAAGTGATTACATGAAAGTAAGTTCAGCAGTGGTTGCCTTACAGCAGGCGCTGGCACAAAAGCCACCGGAAACAATTGTTATTCATCATAGTGATCGCGGCATACAATACTGCAGTCATGAGTATGTAAGTTTACTTCTGGAAAGTAACGCTATGATCAGCATGACAGAGAGCGGAGACCCATTGGAGAATGCAATAGCAGAAAGAGTGAACGGCACCTTAAAAACGGAGTTAATCAGCAGCAGTTACAGTGATATTCATGCAGCCGCCATACACATCTCAAGATGTATAACCATTTATAATTACAGAAGAAGGCACAGCAGTCTGAACTGGCAGATACCGGCTGATGTGCACCAGCAAAAAGGGCCACAGGTAAGAAGGTAGAAGAACTATTATTACTCAGCAAAACTAAAGGAGGCCGCTATGCAGAAAACGTAACCAGCCAACGCACAAAAAATAGTTTCTTAGCTGAGTAAGGCACGAAACTATTTCTGCCACCACACAGGCAAACAACTTCATTGTTCAGCCGTATGCAGGATGTATTATCTCTATCAACCTGTTACAGGATTATTATTAATATCCAGTCAACTTTTTTCAGGACGAGTCACTTTTCTGTTAGCTGCAATTTAAAACGACAATAAATAAAATGGCAAATTCAAAATACACCTTCCTTGTATTTGGTGCAACAGGAAGAACCGGGCGACATTTTATCTCAATTGCTCTTAACGAAGGACATCAAGTGATAGCTTTGATTCGTAATCCTGAAAAAATTGATATACAAAACTCTAATTTAAAATTAATCAAAGGTTCCATCGCTGATTATTATGCGATAGATGAGCTTTTAAAAGGGGTTGACTTTGTAATAAGTATGGTAGGAGATGCTCAACTTCAAAAACGGGAAAATGTAAATACAGCGTTCATTAAAAAACTAAATCCACTAAGCAAACTTGTAATTGTACCATGATGGAATTGAAAGATAATTCAGTAACCTTTTCACTAAGCAAAACACTTGCCTTGTAATTGTACCATGATGGAATTGAAAGTTTACTAACTGCCCACTGCCGGTGAATCGGTGCTGGTCTTGTAATTGTACCATGATGGAATTGAAAGGTTTGAAAAATTCCTTTGTCTGCAAATGAAAAAACACTTGTAATTGTACCATGATGGAATTGAAAGATTTGAAGATGTAAGACAGCCCTTTTTGATAGAAAACCTTGTAATTGTACCATGATGGAATTGAAAGAGATTAGGGCTTACTCTTATCGTTGTAAAATCAACGGCTTGTAATTGTACCATGATGGAATTGAAAGTAAATCACATAACCGCGTTGTTGCTACTTATGCAACCTTGTAATTGTACCATGATGGAATTGAAAGAAAACAATCAAATCAAGGAACACTTTGCCGGAAATATCTTGTAATTGTACCATGATGGAATTGAAAGCAAAGAACTCAATTGCTTTCTCGTTTGCCGATTCACTTGTAATTGTACCATGATGGAATTGAAAGAAGCGAGGCTAACACGCCGGTTTGCAACCCTGTGGGCTTGTAATTGTACCATGATGGAATTGAAAGCCCTTAATACCCTGAATACCTTGCGCGCCAGTGGCCTTGTAATTGTACCATGATGGAATTGAAAGACGAATAATGAAGTGGGCTTGGTGGCGTATTGGTGCTTGTAATTGTACCGTGATGGAATTGAAAGTCATATAGGTTTGGAAGGCAAAGCAGGTGATAAAGTCTTGTAATTGTACCATGAAGGTGTGCGGTAAGTCAAACCATATCTTTTAAACAGGCTTTTTATGGTTGGTTATAAACTACGGAGAGTGAAAGCTAGGGGCAGTGCCGCTTGATTACTTTTGATCATACTACGATGAGTTGAGTGTAGGGGCTCGCCTAAGTGGAAGAAGAGCCAACTACAGTATTGCGACAACTTATACAAATTGTAAGTAAAGAAGTTGTAAGCGAACCTAACATTCATATCGTGTAATCAAACCGCCTTTGTAACAAATTCCCTGTTGAACCGTAAAGTATAAATTGTAAACCCGCAAGGCTTATGAAAAGGAATTACTGGATTGATTATTTGCGTTCGTTTATTACAGTGTTGGTGGTAGCACATCATTCAGCACTTGCCTATACAACATTTGCTCATTTTGATAAAACTGCTTATATCAATTCAACAACACCTGTCGTTGACAGTACAAGGTGGATAGTGATGGATATTTTTGAAAACTTCAATGATGTTTTTTTTATGTCATTGATGTTCCTGATAAGCGGTCTTTTTGTTTTCAAAAGTTTAAACCGGAAAGGCTCCAAAACATTTCTGCTGGAGCGGCTGCAGAGGTTAGGGATTCCATTTGTTATTGCTGAAACCGTTATCATTCCGATTGCTTTTATACCTTCTTATTACCTCAGCCATCGTCATTTTCACTTAACCGCTTTTGTGAAGGATTATATCGTAGTGGAACAGTGGCCGGTGGGGCCGCCTTGGTTTATATGGGAGTTATTATTGTTTAACATCATTACTGTCTTTATTCCCTCTTCTTTTTTTGTTTTTATATTCAATACAATTGGTAAGCTGTCGCAAAAACCACCCTATCTGATTCTTGCTTTTTTTACAATCGTTTGCTTGTCATTTATTCCTTTAAGCATTAGCGTTGGGCAATATACATGGACGGGCTTTGGCCCTTTCGATCTCCAGTTAAACCGTATACTGTTATATTTTGTTTTCTTTCTTTTAGGTTGTTGTTTGGGAGCCGGTAAATGGGAAGATTACTTTTTTATCAATAATAAGCTACTCAATAAGTCATGGTTATTTTGGGCAACAATGAGTGTAATAAGTTATTTGATAATAGAATGGCTCACTTTTTTTGCTCCTTCATTTATTAATCCATATACCGCAAAGAGTAAAACGGCATGGTTTATTTTTGATGCATTTTTTAGTGCCAGTTGTATCAGCAGCAGCCTTGCTTTCATTTCAATCTTTAAGCAAAAAGCAGATGTTTTAAATTATACAGGAAGTAATCTTTCGGCGAACGCTTATGGCATTTATCTTATTCATTATGTGTTTGTAACCTGGCTGCAGTTTGCCTTGCTCCAAATTTCTGTACCCGTTTTAATAAAGTTCCTGGTTGTATTTACCGGAGCTTTATCATTGAGTTGGGTAACGGTAAACAGTTTGCGAAAATGGAAAATAGTGCATAACCTTATATAAAGGAGCAAAACTTTTTCTCTATCGGTCGGTGTCCTTACCGAACCAAACACTTGCCCCTGTTTAGCATAGTCTTCCCTTATACAGTTTTGCGATCTTTCGGTTGTCCCGCATCTGTTGTGGCTGTACCCTGCAAGAACGAAGGGCGGGCTTAGAGCAACAGAATAGATTGGCAAACAGATGATAGAAGTAACACAAACAGCAAGCAACCGAACAGTAACAACAATCAGGGGTTTTATGGTTGCAATAGCCATGTTGGAAAGTTTTCTACCTAAAAACAATCTTTGCTGCAGTGAGAAAACGCGGTGGACAGCCCATTTACTTATCGTGTTGGCCGGCAATGAGCTGATAGGCTTCCTCCGCACTCTTTCTTTCCAAAGGCTTAAACGTTTTACCTGCCAGCTCGTTATAATTTACAAAAAAGGTTTCTAATTGTTCAATCATCTTGGGTGGCAAATCATCGATTGATTGTATATCAGCAAACAATTGTGACACTTCGGGGACAGCTAAAAACCTGTCATTACGCACGGTGTCGCCTTCCTCTGTTTGCTCGGCTGCAATAGCGCCTATGAGTCTGCAATCCATTATACAACCCGGAAAACTGCTTAGCTCAGACAGGATAATAATATCAAGCGGGTCGCCATCTTCTCCTTTTGTTCCGGGTATAAATCCAAAATCAAAAGGAAACACCATTCCTGCCGGCATTGTCTTTTTCAGCTTGAACAGTTTTAGGTCCGGCTCATAATCATATTTATAGGCACTGCCTTTCGGTGTTTCAACAATAGCTGTTACTGTGTTCATAGGATTCTGATTTACATTTGGACAAGCTCAGTGTACTGACTTCTGTTTGGCAAACTGTAATTTTCTTTTGTCAACTACCTTATCGTCTGTATTTTCTTTTTTGTTTACTGGTGAATTACTACTGTTATCAGCCGTATTGTTACCCTCATAATGAAATGCCAGCAAACATCCTTTATATGATACCTGCTTCGGATCTTCTGCCGAAGGTCCGCTTGTTACCGAAGCACTGTCTGTGACTGCATAAATGGTTTTTCCGTCCGGTGATATGGCCACATCTCTGTATCGCACCTGCGCTTTAAAATAACAAACCGTATCTCCCGTGATGCCCGTTCCCTTCTCATTCAGTTTTAACCTTATAATATGTCCGTTTTTCAACGAAGGCAACAGCAATGAATTCTTCCAGTCTGGTATGGCATCCGATGTATAAACATCAATGCTACCCGGTGCTTCTGATGCCCATTCCTGCTTTCCCGTATCCATTTTGATACTATCGTAAAGTGCCATTAGAAAAGCGTGTGGGTTTGGATATAGTGTTACAATCGGGTCTCTGTAATCAGCACCCATTTTATCCGCATTTCCCCTTTCATTCCCAATGAGGGGATAAGCCGTATGCCAGTTGCCAGGCAGGTTTTCGTGTGACGTAACACCAGCCGCCAATCCATCGTAATTGCCATCGGCATATCCAATCACCAAAGGATGTCCATAGTTTCTTCCTTTTTCAATAATGTTCACTTCATCATCTGAATAAGGACCATGCTCACTTTCATAAAGTTTGCCACTATCGCCTATTACGGCATAAGCCAGTCCTTCCGGGTTGCGATGACCATAGCTGTACACTGCATTTTGTCTTGTTTCATTAAAAGGGTTGTCGTTCGGTATCCATTTGTCAAATACACCGGTATCGCCATCCGGCTCTGTATTAAAGCGCAGTATCTTTCCTTCATAATCGTCTTTCTGCTGGGCATGGTTGGTGCGTCCTGCACTGCCAAACTGTCCCGCCCCCATATCACCGATGGAATAAAAAAGATAATCCTTTCCGTTCACGGGTGCTATCAGCAATCGCCCGCCGTCATGGTCGTTGCTGGCAGGAATACTGTCGCAAAGAATCTGGGGGCGCACTAATTGCTGTGCTTTTATATCATATTCATAACGAACAATGCGGGCTGTAAAAAAGCAACCGCCCCAATTAATCGCGCAGCCTTTGCCTGTGTCGGCAGCACCAGCAAATTTGTAGTGATAAGCAATGTACACGTATGGCTTGTCTCTAAGGAGTTGCGGATGCAAAGCCATCCCCATGAGTCCGCCTTGTGGCCATGGTTTTCCGCCAGCCGCTTCTTTCATTTTATCATACCGTGGAAACTGCCGTTGGGTGCTTACATCAAGCAGTACCGTTTTCTTTCCCGTAGCCGGATCAATACGGCTGACTAGGTAAGCTTTCGCTTCCGTAATCCACAAATAACCATCTGATCCATAGGTTACTTCCCAAGGATCACTTAAATGACTTGACACAATGCGTTCGGTAAACCGCTCTCCTTTCGCACCAGTAAGCGTTTGTGAAAAGGAAAAAGAGGTAAAAAAGCACCCGCACAGAAACAGTAAGTATCGTATAATCATAAGTTAGATTAGCGATAAGTAAAGCGCAATAAACCTGCCATCGCTACTCTATTTTTCTAAATATTATTTTGCTGTTGCACCACTTCTACGATTTCCGGCAATGAGTAAAAGTTCCGCATCTATAGATTTCCCAATTCCGCTGTCTTTTGACAAAAAAGCGATTATCAATCGTTTTTTTTCTTGTCGTTTGCGAAGCCAGGGAGGGAGCCCGCCGAAATTTCAAATAATCCAACAGTGATAGGTTACCCCTGCCTATACCAGTAGTTTACCATAAATTTACACTTGTATGCGTATATTCTTTCTCTCCTTTTTACTGTTTGGTGGTTTCATCAGTTGGGTCCAGGAACGATATGGTGCCTCAATTCCCTGGACGACCTACGAAGCGGAAAAAATGAAAACGAATGGAACGGTTATGGGTCCTTCTTATGCCCCTTACAGGATAGAAACAGAATCTTCGGGGCAGCGCTGTGTAAAGCTGAATGCAAAAGGACAGTACATTGAATTTATGTCTTCTACTTCTGCCAATGGTATCGTTATCAGATTCAGCTTGCCTGATAAAAAAGAAGGAGGTGGAAAGCAGTCAACACTTGGCATCTACAAAAACGGAAATCTGAATCAACACCGTACTATTTCTTCGCAATATGCCCTGCTTTATGGAACATATCCTTTCACCAATGATCCCGCTGCCGGAAAACCCCGTAATTTTTATGATGAGATAAGGATCAGGAATATTCCAATTGCAAAAGGTGATGTCATAAGAATCCAAAGGGACGATTCCGGAAGCGATGATGCAGACTATTGCATTATTGATTTGGTTGATCTTGAAACCATTGCCCCACCCATAAAAGCACCCCTTAATTCATTGTCCATTACGGACAAACGATTTTTGGGGAGCGACACTTCCGATTATACAGAAGCGTTCAGGAAATGTATAGCGATGGCAGTCTTAAAGGGGAAGATAGTCTGGATACCGGCCGGTACCTTCACAATTACGGGAGATATTCTTTTGCCTGCCAATATAAGAGTTCAGGGCGCAGGTATGTGGTATTCTACCTTACAGGGAAAGGAAACACTATATGCCGATGCAAGCAGGCGGGTAAGATTGAAAGGCACCGGCAGTAACATTCATCTTTCTGATTTTGCCATTATTGGTAAACTGACTTACCGAAATGATAGTGAGCCCAACGACGGAATTGTAGGTTCTTATGGAACGAACTCAACGATTTCACACCTATGGATAGAACATACCAAAGTAGGCATGTGGATTGAAAATTCTAAAAATTTAGTGATTGATGGCTGCCGTATGCGCAATACCAAAGCTGATGGCATTAACTTTTGTGTAGGTATGGCAAACTCAACCATTCAGAACTGCACGACACGAAATACGGGGGATGATTGTTTTGCCATCTGGCCCGCTACTTTTTTAAAACAAGAGTATTCACCCGGACATAACCTCATCATCCACTGCACAGCCCAGCTCCCCTTTCTCGCCAACGGAGGAGCTATCTACGGAGGTGAAAGCAACCAAATCAGAAATTGTTCCTTTATTGACATTTCGCCAGGCTCTGCCATTTTGTTAAGCACCACTTTTCCAACCGAAGACAGCAGCAAAAACATCAACAATAACTTTAGCGGCACAATAGTTATTGAGAACTGCGAAATTAAAAACAGCGGCGGCTTTGATCACGAATGGGGCTGGCGTGCTGCCGTACAAATTTGTCTTGACAAACGCAGTATAGCGGGAGTTGAAATGAATCACCTTATCATTGAAAACAGTTTCTCGGACGGGTTGAGCGTCATTACAAAAAGTGAAAATGGAAGAGTAGGTGTGCTGTCCTATGCGACCATAGGCAATATAAAAGTTAAGACGTATGGAATTGGTGCAAGAGAAAAACATGGATTGTGGATTGCCAGTGGTGTGCATGGCAGCTTAACCCTTACCAATTCTGTAGTTTCTGGAATTAAAAATGAATCTAAAGACTTTGTTATCCACGACAGGAAGGATGGAAAATTGTAAACTTCACACATCTTAACAAGCAGGAAATTGCAATATTCTTTGACAAATGGTAATAATGAAGAAATAGCTTTTCCGCCTAACCGTAAATCCTATCTTTCTGTGTAAAAGTACAGAAAAAAGTTGATGCCTTCCGATATGAACTGGCAAGCTACCAGCGATGTCCCGGTCAAGGATAAAAGGAAACGGCAATAGCTTATACGCTGCTGTCTATGTGATCCTTGTTGTAGTTATAACAAGCAGAGAATATTCCTAACTGCTCTTAGCACAGCTTTTGTACCTGTCTTCGTTATGAAATACACCCGATTTGGCAATACCGGCATGACGGTATCGAGGATATGTCTTGGCACTATGACGTACGGAACACCGACCGAGCGTTGGAAGTGGGCACTGAACGAAGAACAAAGCCGTCGGTTTCCACAAAAAGCAGTCGAACTGGGCATTACAATTTTTTGATACGCCGGATGTTTAGTCAGGCGGTGCGAGCGAAGAAGTAGTAGGCAGGGCACTGAAAGATTTTGAAAAGCGCGACGAAGTGGCGGTAGCTACCAAAGTATTTAAGCCCATGGGCCAGGGTGCCAACAGCAAAGGCTTGTCGCGTAAGGACAGTATGAGTGCAATAGATGCCGGCCTCAAACGCCTGGGGATGGATTATTTGATCTATACCCACACTGCCCGTAGAACATTTCTACGGGCAACTTCTGATATAGTTTTCAACTACTTTGCTTTTCGAATCAAATAGCAGCTAACACTAGAAAAGGATAGCGCTTCAATAACTTTTGACCTCTCTTTTATAACAAGCTCGTTTTACGTTTAGCAACGTAAGATCAATATCATGGCGTCTGTATCATAACTAAACCGAGACAAGCACCAAATCCAAAATGATCAAAGAGAGAATAACCAGCATTCATTATACTTGACCCCTACCACAGGATAAAGGAGCCACGACTTCAGCGAATGATTCTCATCAGCCACCATACGGTACGCTGCTATCCCAGTGTAAAGCTAATCCCATTTATAAAACCCAGCGGCAAGGTCTTTTACTGTTTGCCTCCATCCTCCAAGTGCCTGAATCCTCCGCCTCCAACAAAGCGTTCTTTCCCGCCGCTTGTCTTTTCCTGATCTATCCTACTGTTAAGCAACTTCCTGTGAAAGCCTTGCCTTCTCTACAGCCTCATCCAAACAATAAATTTTCCATTTCAGTTTTTTCACGGATATTGTTTCTTTTAAAAATGACCATGAACAACAACAACTATTACGATGCCGATGATCTCAAAAAGTTTGGCAACATCACAGAGTTTCAAAAAAGTATGGGCGAAAAGTTCTTTTCCTGGTATGGTGAAGTGTTCGCTGATAGTGAGCTGACCGCACGTGAAAAGTCGCTCATTGCCTTCGCCGTTGCCCATGCAGTGCAATGTCCCTATTGTATAGATGCCTACAGCAGCGATGCCTTCGAAAAAGGATGGAGTGAAGCGCAGATGATGGAAGCTGTACATGTGGCAGCCGCCATCCGCGGCGGAGCATCGCTGGTGCATGGTGTGCAGATGATGAACAAAGTGAAGGAGATAGCGATGTAAGTATGAAATCATTATTAGCCCAACACAATGCGCTGGCTGATGTTCAGGAGCAACTTGCCGTATTAGCGCATGGCACCAGCGACGACTATAGCCTTGTGCCCTTTCAGCAAAAAATGGAAGAAAGTAATTTGTTTCCCCTGAAGCCATCCGCGGTAGGAATCTTCCAGGTAAATATCGGCAAGATGTGCAACCAGGTGTGCCGGCATTGCCATGTAGATGCCGGTCCTGACCGTAAGGAAATCATGACGCACGGAACGATGCTGCAATGCATTGATGTATTGAAGCAAAATGGGCAACTGCAAACGGTTGACATTACCGGCGGCGCCCCTGAAATGAACCCTTTGTTTCGTTGGTTTGTTGAGGAAATCAAGCTGTTGAACCGGCACGTTATCGTGCGTTGTAACCTTACTATTATTTTAGCAAATAAAAAGTATTACGACCTGCCGCAATTCTACCAGCAACATGCGATAGAAGTGGTGTCTTCCCTGCCTTTTTACACACAGGACAGAACAGACCGCCAGCGTGGCAATGGTGTATTTGAAGACAGCATCAAAGCACTGCAAATGCTCAACAAAGCGGGTTATGGAAGAGAAGGCAGCGGGCTCATTCTAAACCTTGTTTATAATCCTGCCGGCGCGTTCCTGCCAGCCTCCCAGCAGGCGTTGGAAAAAGAATACAAAGAGGCTTTATTGAAGAAATACAACATTACGTTCAACAGTCTTTTTACCATTACCAATATGCCCATCAGCCGTTATCTTGATTACCTGCTCACCAGTGGCAATTACGAAACCTATATGCAAAAACTGGTAACGGCTTACAACCCGTCTGCCGCTGCCAATGTCATGTGCCGGAACACCATTTCGGTTGGCTGGGACGGTTATTTATACGATTGCGATTTTAACCAGATGCTTGGGCTGACAGTCAGTGGTAACAGCAGGCATATCAGTAATTTTAATAGGGAAGAGCTAAGCAACAGGAGCATTGTTATCGGTCAGCATTGCTATGGCTGCACGGCTGGCGCAGGCAGCAGTTGCGGTGGCGCCGTTACATAAAACAACAAACAATGGATTACAGGCAGGCAACACAGTATTTGCTTTCAAGACAAATCGCGCAACCGGTGGCAGGTATTATTCTCGGAACGGGTTTACACCGGTTGTTGGATTATATTGACATTGCCCAAACCATTCCCTACACCGACATTCCGGGGTTTCCTCGTTCTACTGTTGAGTTTCATAAAGGCAACCTGGTTTATGGAACGGTGGGCGATAAAAAAGTGTTGGTCATGCAGGGGCGCTTTCATGCTTATGAAGGCTACACTCCGCAGCAGGTAGTGTTTCCAGTCCGGGTAATGAAGATGCTCGGTGTGCAACATCTTTTCATTACCAATGCAGCCGGCGGCATCAATCTGTCTTATCAACAAGGCGATCTGGTACTGATTGATGACCATATTAACCTACAGTCCTGTAATCCGCTCACAGGCAAAAATGATGATGCGTTAGGCTCACGTTTTCCTGATATGAGTGAGCCGTATGATGTGGGCTTACGAACCTTATTACAAAACAAAGCGAATGAACTCCATATTGCTTTGAAAAAAGGCGTATATGCAGCCGTAAACGGACCCAACCTTGAAACAAAAGCGGAATACCGCTATCTTAAAATCATTGGTGCCGATATGGTCGGTATGTCAACTGTTCCGGAAGTTATTGCTGCGGCACACATGCAGTTGCCTTGTGCTGCTGTTTCAGTGATTACAGATGAATGCGACCCCGATCATTTAAAGCCGGTAAACATTGTAGAAATTATAAAAGCCGCTGGTATTGCTGATGAAAAGCTAAGCCGCTTGCTTCAACAAACCATCCTGGCGTTATGAGTAAAGATGCACTGCTCATTTTTGTAAAAAATGAGCAGCCTGGCAAGGTAAAAACAAGGCTGGCAGCCACAGTTGGCAACGAAAAAGCAATGGCTGTTTACTTACAATTAGTCAGGCATACAAGTCATATGATTCAATCATTATTATGTGATCAAATAGTATTCTATTCTGATGAAATTCCAAAAGAAGCAGCTTGGGCAGACATTCATCAAACATGGATACAACAAGGATTTGACTTAGGTGAGCGAATGGCGAATGCATTCAGATTTTCTTTTGCGAATGAATATGAGAAAGCCGTTATCATTGGCACTGATTGCCCCGAGTTGACAACCGACATTATCACAGATGCTTTTACCGCTTTGGACAAAACAGATATAGTAATCGGTCCTGCTGCAGATGGCGGCTATTATTTATTGGGTATGAAAAAGCAACATCCGTTTCTATTTCAAAATATACGATGGAGCACAGGCGAAGTGTTGAATAAAACAATAGGGCGCTGCAAAGAAAATCGCCTCACCTATTCCATGCTTCCCGTCTTACACGATGTAGACGTAGAGAGCGATTTGCCATATATGAAAGCTATCTTATGAAGCAGCTCATTTTTGTTTACAATGCCGACAGCGGTTTGTTTAATTCGCTTACCGATTTTGCACACAAAATCATTTCGCCATCTACGTATGCCTGTGGGTTATGCGCATTGACATATGACAATTTTACCATGAAAAAAGACTGGAAATTATTTCTCGAACAGTTGCCTGTTGAAGCTGTGTTCACCTATAAAAGTGAATGGCAAAAAGAATATCCTGAATGGACCGGGTTTCCGGCTGTTTTTAGCAAAGGAAATACAATTGAGTTACTTGCATCATCGGAAGAAATAAATGGGTGTCCATCATTAGCCGAACTGGAAGAATTAATTCAATATAAACTTGCTTTGTATGATCAGCATCATAATCCCGGCTTATAACGAAGCGGACCAGATTGCCAATACACTGCATGCTGTAAAGAAAGCGAGTGGAAGTACAGCTTATGAAGTCATAGTAGTAGATGGCGGCAGCAGCGACGAAACGATTGACATTGCCAAAGCCAATGGTGCCAATGCACTCCGAAGCCCTAAGAAAGGCAGAGCTGCGCAAATGAATTACGGAGCCTCGTTGGCTAAAGGCGAGATACTTTATTTTCTTCACGCCGATAGCATCCCGCCACAGTCGTTTACAACACAGATTTATAAGGCTTATGAGAAGTGTTTTCACAGCGGTTGCTTTCGTTTGCAATTTGATTACGAACATTGGTTTTTAAAAGCCAATGCATGGTTTACAAAATGGGACGTGAATGCCATTCGCTTTGGCGACCAGAGTTTATTTGTAACCAAAGATGCATTCCTTAAATCCGGTGGTTTCAGAGAAGAATTATGGATGATGGAAGACCAGGAAATCATTCACCGTATCAGGCAGCACAGCCGCTTCATCGTAATGAATGATTATGTCATTACATCAGCCAGAAAATACCGCGACAACGGCATCTATAGAATGCAGGCTATTTTTTTCCGCATCTGGTTCCTATATTATTTAGGTTATTCGCAGGAACATTTATTGCGGTTGCACAAACGGCTGATCAGAAGGAATAAATTGTAAAGCACTTTCGAAAAACATAAAAAAAAGGTATGAAACCCAATGACAATAACGCCGGATTGCCCAATGAGAAAAGACCCTTTCGCGTGCTCATCATATCTGGTTCCAACCGGCGGCAATACAATTGCCCAGGTGTTGACAGCAAGTCGAGACTGTTAATGCTTAAGATGGCAGAAGCATTGCCGCAAGACTGGGAAATCGATTATGAAGATTTAGGCAATGTGTATGGCAGGGAGAAAATTCAAAGCTGTAATGCCTGTGTTTCTACTTCAATGGCTTTATGCGTATGGCCGTGCAACTGTTACGGAAAAAACAGCAGCAAAGAGCCCGATTTACTATGGAACTTAGATATGTATGCACGGCTTGATATGGCGGATGCCTGGGCGATTATAGGACCTATCAATTGGTATGCACCCAGCAGTTCTTTAAAGCTGATGTTTGACAGGATGGTTTGCATGAATGGCGGAAATCCTGATGAAAAAACGATTGACCACAAGAACCCGGAAAAAGCCATGGCATTTGAACATACAGAAGAGTGGAAGGGAATGAGCATAAATCACCTGGAAGGCAGAACGGCCGCATTTTTTTGTTATGGAGATGAAGGCGGTGACGAACTTGACGGGCAAGGCAAGCCAAAAATTTTATTACAGAAAAGCTATTTCGACAGCAACAAAGAACCTTTTGAAAACGAGCGCGATTCTTATGCACCGCTGGTGTGGCAATGTAGGTATGGTGGCATAGAAGTGCCCGACAAGTTATGGAGCCATTGCACCACCGGGAAGAATAAAAAATACAGTGATAACCAGTCGGAAGATGCGATACAGGATGGTGCATTTATGGAATCTTTTTACAAGTGGGTAAAGAACTTTGAAGTGTTTGTAAACGAGAAAGGTAAAGTGCCGCCGGGCAAGTACAGGGCGTATGGTTTTAGACCCCCAACACATGTCTGGGCAAATGTGAAGGATGGCATCCGTTATTTTAAAATGATGGTTGGTAAATCGCCGGAGGGCTCATCGCCGGAAGTGCAGGAAGAGATGGGTTTAAACAAAGACGCGACCTGGCAAACAAAGAAAGGAGAAGGAGAAAAACTAAGAGATCAATGAACGATTTAATTCATCAGATATTCGACATCTACGGATTCCCTATACTCACGTCTGTGCTAGTCATAGTCTTTTTGTTGGAAACCGGTTTTAGCCTGAGGCGAAGAGTGCAGCCGCGTTTTAAAAGGATTGTGATCAATAGCCTGCTTTCGTTACCTGCGTTTGTCTTGCTAAGGTTCATGCTCATACCTGCTATAATATGGCTTGCACTGCAAAATGAAAGATGGCAATTTGGATTGAATTATTTGTACAATTTGCCCCCATGGGCAGAAAATATCATCGCTTTTATCCTGCTTGATTATGGGATTTACTGGTGGCATATCATTCTGCACCGGATGCCGTTATTGTGGCGTTTCCATTTGGTTCATCATACCGATCTGGATATGGATGTAACCACCGCTTTCCGCTTTCATTTTGGTGAAATGATTGGCTCGCTTTTTTTTCGCGGAGCGGTTGTGTTATTGATTGGTGCATCACCATTGATTGTATTGATTTATGAAATCACTTTTGAAGCGGCAATCCAGTTTCATCATAGCAATACAAAACTACCTGTTCGCTTTGAAAGATGGCTGAATAAGCTGATTGTAACACCACGTATGCACGGCATACATCATTCTGTTATGAAAGACGAAACAGAAAGCAATTACGCTACAATATTTTTTTTCTGGGATAGGATACATCGAACAGTTAGCCTGAATATTTACAAGGATGATATTACCATTGGTATGCCTGCTTATCAGAATGAAAATGAGTTGACGGTAAAGCATTTGCTGAAATTGCCTTTCACTAAAATAAGAGAATGGAAAGATGGAGATAGAGGCGCTGAAAGTGATAAACAGCAACTAAAAAATTAAGTCCTCCTTTCCTGTCGTAATCTCATGCCTATGTCTTTCTGCTCTGGAATCTCCCCATTGCCCCGGATCAATTTCGGCTGTAATATCTGGCAAGAACGAAAAGAGGGGATAGAGCTACTGATTATTTCGACAAACAAGCACAGAAGTAACACAAAGAGCAAGCAACCGAAGGGTAACAACTGTTCGAAACTCTGCGGTTGTAGTAATCCCAACAAGGCTCGTTGATGATTTCTATTGGTAACTTCTGTTGTGGTTTTTAATTACTTTACAATTTGAATCCGATAGCCCGCTACGACTTACTTTCCAATATGAAATTGTTATATGTCTTTTATCCTTCCGAGTTTCATAAATAATAATACCTACTTATGAATTCATCCATAAGGATTTTTACGAACACCGCAAGTGCTGCCGTTTTTTGCACAGTGCTTACAATGCTTATAATTTTTACACGCTTTACAAGCCTTGTCACCGCTGCAGGTAACTTTTGTGCCTTTGGCAACATAAAGTGGATGAGCCGCAAACGTGAAAAGAACCGCAGACAGAATGGACTCCTACCTACTCCGTCATCTTGCAGGTAAGAGCCTGTTCCCTTTTAGATCGGGTGAGTGCGCCATTCCCATTGGACGTAAAAATGATAACAATTCAATCGGAATGATTCACTACCAGCTACAAATAATACCGGTTGCATAACATTTAATTACCTCTTGCATAGGAAAAAGCATCCTTTCAGTACAATTTATGATGTAACTATGGGACTGGGTTGACACCTGCTGTTATAAAAACCGGAAGTGTTCAAATATGATTTTGCATTGAGCAAGGTAGATCAACTGGCACTCAACAAACTGCGAAAGTCAAACATACACTGATATGGATGAATTGCTTCAATTGTTGCACTCAATCGCACCTCTGTCAGAAGGGTTACAATCGCATCTGGAAAATAAGTTGCAACGCCATACCTTCAAGAAACGAGGCTACCTCTTGCAAGCTGGCCAGGTAAGCAACTCCATTCATTTCATTGAAACCGGCCTCGCAAGGTGCTTTTATGATAATGGAACACAGGAAATCAATATCTGGTTCATGGATGCCGGAAATGTTATTATCTCGGTTGAGAGCTTTCTTCGGCAAGTTAAAGGCTATCAATACATCCAGGCAATCGACGAATGTATAACCTGGTCAATTAGCTATGCGGAGTTAGAAAGTGTTTACCAACGTTTTCCCGAATTCAACTTTCACCGGGCAGTTCTGCTTGAAAAGTATTATGTAGAGAGTGAAAGGAGGCAGCGTATTCTTTCACTAAATACAGCAGTTGAAAGGTATGCACTACTTATGGAAACGCAACCTCAGATTACATTGCAATTGCCGGCAAAATATATAGCCAGTTACCTGAATATTGATGAGATCTATTTCAGTCGCATCAAAGCGAAGTTTGCCAGTTAAAATATTCTGATTTTCCGACTCAATTTCTTCTGATTTGCCAATATATCTTTCACATACTCCTTTCTAATTTTACATCATCAAAGAAGATAACCATGAAACATTTTCTCGTAGTAGCATCTATTATTTTATTTCTTTTTTCCTGTAAAAAAGAACACAACGCGCCAATAGATTCTATTGTTGATCAAAACCTCTCGTTCTTTCAAACGGTAAAAACACAATTGAAAGACAGCCTTTCTACAAGTGATTATGCTTGCATTGATACAAATAAGTTGTATAAAAGTAAGGATGCGCAAACCAAGGGCTGTTTTGTAAGGATTGGCTTGCTCAACAAAGAAATGTCCACCGATTTTGTCCTACTCAAAACGGATACAGCAGGTAATATCAAAGTGGGTAAAATTGTTCATATTGATAAAGAAAGCGGGAATGGAACGAAAACAAGATTTGGAGGTCGCTTTGCCATTGCATCTTTGGACAGACTGCATACACGATTAAAAACAATCATGAATGGAAAGTTTAAATCTATTGGCGCCGGAATGGATTTAATGGAAGCGGAAGCACCCATTGGTGAACAAACACTACCGGATTGCGTGATTACCTGTTACTCAATGGATGGCAATGATGAAGGAGACTGGTATTGGTATGAGGGATTTTACGATGATGGAGGAGGGGGAGGAGGAGGAAGCTACACTTATGGCTATTCCGGCGGCGGGAGCAGCGGCAGCAACACTGACGAGACAATTCAAATCGAAATAGAGCCGGACGATAATGACCCTATCAACATTCAGGACTATCTCAAATGTTTCAGCACCATTTCTAATGTCGGCGCATCTTTTCAGATTACCATCTTTTCAGACATACCTGTTAATGGTGATCCAACACAGATCTTTGACTGGAGCACAAGGTCCCCGGGGCATAGTTTTGTTCAATTGAGGAAGGTTAACGGGAGTGAAAGCATACAACAAAATATCGGCTTCTATCCGGAAAATGGCTGGAAAGCTGCTTCCAATGCAAATATGGCTAGCAAAGTTGTTGATAACGCTGGTCATGAATTCAATGCTTCACTTTCTCTTACTATTAATGGTAATCAGTTTGAAGCTGCATTAAACAAATTGCAAGCGATATCTGACTATGATTATAACATCACCTCATGGAACTGTACTGATTTTGCACTGAGTGTTTTTAACGCAGCCAGCCAACAACCACTTTCTATTCCGAAGTTTGCTATACCAACGTCTGAATATCCCCTGCCATCCACCTTTGCTTTATCCAGTACACCACAAGGACTGTATGAAGCCATTCAGTCATTGCAAGCCGCTCACAACACTTCACTTGGTACTACTGATATTCCAGGCATATGTGGTTATGTAGGAGAAAGTCATGGCAGTTGCAAATAACCTCTTTAAATTTACTTGTATGCAAACAATAAATCGTTTCTTGATACATCCGGTAACCATTTGCCTGCTCTTTTGCTGCCTGATTATCAGTGGCGAATCAACAGGAGGCTTCTACATACTTTATTTACTAATTGGGTTACCACATGGAGTATTGCATTCTCTCTTAGGAACAGCGGGTGTTGTTGTTCTTATCCTATCGCTCTACTTTAAAAAGTCGTCAGTAGTGGCATCGTTAGGGCTGGTTGCTTCAGGTTGTTTTCTCCTTTCTCTCATACGATTTTTTACTCAGCGGGGAGCCAGTTATAATTATGCAACGTTCAGACAGTTTGTTCCACTTGCAATACTAATTGTTTTTCTACTATGTCTTCTGCTATTCATCTTCAAACAACTTGAATTACTGAAACTAAGAAAGAGTCGATCTGTATCGGCTGTATAAAGCCGGATTGAGTTATAATATTGTAAAGTTGGAAAATGGTGAGCGATAAACATATCATTGACTAGGGCGACCCATGCCCTGATCGTAAGTGTAGGCGTATTCATCTATTACGCGGCCAATGCACATATTTTTTTGAAACAGTTCAATATCTCCACTTTTTTTCATTGAAAGCACTTTGATTTGACTTACATAAGACCTTACTTATGCTACCATTATCAACTATCACTGACACGCCTCCACAATGGAGAGACCTATACCAGGAAATGGAGGACAAGTTAGCCGTAATACACGAAGAAACAAAAGACCGCTTGACGATGATTCGTCTCTCGTTAGCTGTGTGCAGGACAGCAGTTGAATTATTAAAGAACAATATCAACAGTTATATTTTCCACTCGGTAAAAGAAGAAATTTATTTTTTTAAAGAAGTAAAGCCTGCCTACTACAGCCACCTTATTTATTACCTCAAGCTATTCAATATAGAATCCGGGCGCCCTGCGGGAAACAACCAGTTATGGGAAACATACCTGAACAGAATACAGGAAAGACTACAATATTTTTTTGACAACAACATGGACTTCTACCGGTATTACCGGTCAGGCGATACTTACCTGGATGACCAATATTTCAGGCGTGGTAGACAAGAGGTTTATTTGAAACTGGACGACTATTATTTCAGCTACGATGCCTCCTTTTCAACCTGCCAGGATCTGAAAATAGCCAAGATATTAGCTAACCAAAAGCTGTTTACTTATGTATCAAGATGCCTTTTCCAAATCAGTTCCGGAGAAACAACAGAAGCTGATGTACCCGCTTCCTCTGACATAAACTGGACAGCCACTAAAGCCGGATTGATAGAGTTACTTTATGCACTTCAATCAGCAGGCGTATTCAACAATGGTGCATCCGACCTTAAACAGTTGGCAAGTTACTTTGAGCAAACTTTCAATATCGAACTTGGCAATTACTATCATGTATTTCAGGAAATCAGGCTTCGCAAGAAGAATCGTACAAGTTTCTTGAATCAGTTAAAAGAACGGCTTATAAAACGGATGGACGAAGCCGATGAAAACGGAAGATAATACGCCAGATTGAAGTAGGAAAATAATATATAACCTCCTACTATCCAACGCTCTAAAATTTATTTTTCCTGACTCGGGAGTAACTATTGAAAAAACGTTTTCGCTTCTCTTCAAGTTTGTGTCGTGAAAGCAATTGTTCACATCAACACAAAAAAGGCGTTTATGTTTCACCCTGTATCGTGGCAAACTTACTTCATTGCCTTCGCAATTGTTGCCGGTCTCTATTACATAGTAGTTATCGTTCTGCTCTTTCGAAAAGGATTCAAAAATACAATGGGAAGGCTCCGCAACACCGGAAGCGCGGCGAACAAAAAGGCTTCAGCAATGAATACGGAAACTAAAGCTACTGATGACTACTCTATCTATCAGTCCCTGCGCGATGACATCACTGCTTTCATGGAAGGGGCCGAACCGGAGATGTTTAAATCGGACATCTTGTTCTCATTGGCGTCCATCATAAAAAAGCATTCCGCTCTTACAGACGAACGCTTTCAGCAAGCCTTGAACAAGGAAATCAGAAGAATGTGCCAGCAGAAATACAATGACGGTATCGAAGAAGAAGAATTATTGGTTCTGTGGCAGGTATAAAAATTTATGTCCCATGCAAAAGAAGTGGATAAGTGTGAGAAAGGATAGGATTGCATGGGACTCTTTTGATAATTAAAATTCTAAATAAAGAGGAGGTTGGACATGAGTGGAAAGAAAATGAAAAAGAGCGCGAAGGCATTGGGATTTGTTTTAGGAATGTTTTGTTTATTGGAAGCGCATCAACTGCTGGCACAAAATGGTAACGCCGGCATAGACCAGGCGACATCACAGGTAAAAAGTTATTTCGATTCAGGGTGCAACCTGATGTATGCCATTGGGGCAGTTACAGGGATCATCGGGGCGGTGAAGGTGTATCAGAAGTGGAATAGCGGCGACCACGATACAGGCAAGGTGGCTGCAGCTTGGTTTGGTTCCTGTGTATTCCTGGTAATCGTAGCCACAGTGCTGAAATCATTTTTTGGATTGTAAACAAAAGGACACTACCCAACGGGAAGTTATGGCAAACAGTGTGTATAAAATCAACAAAGGCATCAACAAGCCCATTGAATTCAAAGGTATCAAGGCCCAATACCTGTGGTATCTGGGTGGCGGTCTTGTCATGCTCCTGATTCTGTTTGCAGCCATGTACCTTTTGGGTGCCAACACGTATGCAACGCTTATTATCGTAGTAAATTTCGGAATCACACTATTTGTTCAGGTGAGGAGATTGAGCAACAAATATGGGGAGCATGGCATGATGAAGGCAGCCGCGCGCAGGGCCCTGCCACAGGTAGTGAAGTGCCGGTCGCGAAAAATTAGCGGATTTGCCTTAATCAAGAAGCGTAAGGGAGGTAAGGTATGAATAAGGATATAAATAAAATGATGCCCCTGCTTGGGATTGAGCAGGATTGCATCCTCTCAAAAAGCGGTGATGTAACCATAGTTTTCAAAGCTCATCTTCCCGAATTGTTTACGTTGAGCAACGATGACTACGAAGCCATCCATCAGGTTTGGATTAAAGCCATCAGAGTGCTTCCCAAACATACCGTTTTTCACCAACAGGATTGGTTCATCGAATCCCGTTACAAAGGTGATTTTTCAAAAGAAGACGTTTTTTTATCCCGCAGTAGTGAGCGATTCTTTAATGAACGTCCCTATTTAGAACATAGCTGTTACATCATGCTTACCAAGAAACCAATGGGTAGAAAATCATCTACTTCCCTGTTCTCTACCTTGCTTAAAAAAAGCATTCTTCCGAAAGGGTCTAATAATAAAATCGTCATCCAGGAATTTTTTGATTGTGCAGGACAGTTTGCCAGAATTCTATCCGATAGCGGATTTATTAACCTTCAGAGAGTAAAGAATGATGAGTTAGCAAGCACCACAAAAAAAGCTGGTTTGCCGGAACGCTATTGCTTTTTGTTAGATAATGAGAGAGAAGCTATAAAAGACATTGTATTGAAAGATGAATTGCTAATCGGCGGACAGCATTGCTTATTATATACGTTGGCAGATGTAAACGAATTGCCTCCCTTATGCGGTTCGCGTATTTCCTACGATAAATATTCAACTGATAAAACAAAATTCAGTGTAGGTTTTACATCGTCTCTCGGGCAGCTTTTGCCTTGCAGTCATATTTACAATCAATATATCTTCATTGATGATGCGTCAAAAACGATAAAGGGATTGGAGAGTAAGCGGCTGCGGTTGCAATCACTATCTGCTTATTCAAGAGAGAATGCAATTGGA
The DNA here is from genome assembly GCA_965277535.1 of Ilyomonas sp. Classification (GTDB taxonomy): domain Bacteria; phylum Bacteroidota; class Bacteroidia; order Chitinophagales; family Chitinophagaceae; genus Ilyomonas. The sequence continues at coordinate 2,612,552 of OZ255825.1, forward strand.
CGGGAAGCCGTTAATGATTACCTGAACGAAGCCATCAGTGAGCAACGGATGCCGGTAAAAGCTCACTTCAATATACTGGTGTGGACCGAGGACAAGGAGCGGTTAAAAGAGTTGAGGAACATAACTTCTTCGGCATTGTCCCAAATTGATGCAACACCCAAACAGGAAACTGCCGGGGCTCCTCAAATCTGGTGGGCAGGAATGCCAGGTAACGAAGGTGATTTTCCAATGAATGACACATTTGACACATTCGCTGAACAGGGGGTTTGCTTTCTCAATTTAGAGACGAATTACCGCTCCTCCCTCAGTCCTGTGGGTATTCGCTTAGGCGACCGGCTAACGGGAAAGCCAGTGCATGTTGATATCAGTGACGAGCCTATGAGCAGAGGCATTTGTACCAATCGAAACAAGTTTATTCTCGGTCCCTCGGGAAGCGGTAAATCTTTTTTCACCAATCATATGGTGCGCAGCTATTACGAACAGGGAACTCATATCGTGCTTGTGGACGTTGGACATAGCTACAAAGGCCTTTGCGACCTCGTGAAAGGTTACTATTTCACATACAGCGAAACCAATCCGATCCGGTTTAACCCTTTTTACATCGGCGAACACGATGCGTTGGATACAGAAAAAAGGGAAAGCATTAAAACACTTCTCCTGGCGCTTTGGAAGAAGGATAATGAAACCTACAACCGCAGTGAGTATGTGGCTTTATCGAACGCATTGCAGCTTTATTATGAACAGTTGGAAAAACGTCGCATCCTGTTTCCGTGCTTCAACAGCTTTTATGAGTTTGTCAGAGATGAGTTTACACTTGTCATTCGTCAGGATAAAGTGAAAGCAAAAGACTTTGACATCAGCAACTTTTTGTATGTATTGAGACCCTATTACAGGGGTGGCGAATTTGATTACCTCTTGAATGCAGAAGAAAATCTGGATTTGCTGGGGCAACGCTTTATCGTATTCGAACTGGACAATATCAAAGATCATCCGATTCTGTTCCCGGCTGTTACCATTATCATCATGGAAGTGTTCATCTCCAAAATGCGAAAATTGAAAGGCATCCGAAAGATGATCCTCATTGAAGAAGCCTGGAAAGCAATTGCAAAGGAAGGAATGGCTGAATACATTAAATACCTGTTCAAGACTGTGCGTAAGTTCTACGGTGAAGCGGTCGTGGTAACGCAGGAAGTTGAAGACATCATTTCATCGCCGGTGGTAAAGCAGGCGATCATCAACAACAGTGATTGCAAGATTCTGTTGGACTAAAGTAAGTACCAGAACAAGTTTGACGCGATACAGGAACTTTTGGGATTGACAGACAAGGAAAAGGCACTGGTGCTGAGCGTTAATAAAGCCAATGAGCCGGGAAGAAAGTATAAAGAAGTATTCATTTCCCTGGGTGGCGTTCTTTCAAAAGTATATCGAACAGAAGTATCGCCTGAAGAATATTTGGCTTATACAACAGAAGAAAAGGAAAAAGTAAAAGTACAGGAGTACACGAAAAAATACGGCAGTATTGAGCGAGCCATCAGCATCCTCGCCACCGAAATGAAAACAAGCAGTTCAAATTTTTAACCAAGATAAAAATCAAACATGAAGAGAATTTTCATATTCGCCATCATACTGATGGGTTGCAGTAGCAATGAAAGTGGCACGATAAGAAACTCTATTTCGGGAGTTTATACACGGCATTTCGAGGCGCAATATAGTGTGGGAGATGATACGTTGTATATCACCCGGTTGAACGGTGGTAATACCTACACAGTCATTCGTAAAAGCACCTATCGCAGGATAAAAAACAAGGTGATAGGTAAGGCTGAACAGAAAATAGAATCCTGGACGGTCATCTATGATTACAGAGACAAAAGCTTGTATGAGCAGAAGCGGGAGCGGATGCTGACACCGCTGCCCGACAGCAATCAATTATTGGTTGGCGGTAGTGCTTATTTAAAAATGAAATAGCACAAATCGGTTATGAGAAAGGTGTGGATGATTGGGTTAACGGTATTGTCAGTGGTAATGTCTCGCAAGAACGCGGAAGCACAAATGCCCATTGCAGATATTATTAAGCAGGGTATTAAAAAAGTAATCGTAGCGGCGGATCTGAAGGTACAGCGGATACAGAACAAAACAATATGGCTGCAGAATGCACAGAAAGAAATGGAAAATATTCTGTCAAAAGCAAAGCTGGGTGATATTTCAGAGTGGGCGCAGAAGCAAAAGGATTTGTATGGAGATTACTTCGATGAGCTTTGGAAAGTGAAAGATGCCATCGCTTTATATCACAGGGTCAAAGAAATTGGTGATAAGCAAATTAAGATTGTTACCAGCTATAAGCAGGCATACCATCTCTTCAAATACGATGCTCATTTTACGCCTGATGAACTGGACTATATGGGCAAAGTGTATGAAGGTATAATTAATGAAAGCCTGAAAAATATTGACCAGCTATTTGTTGTTATCACTCCAGGAAGAACGCAAATGTCAGATGGGGATCGCATGGATATGATCAACTCTGCCGGCGATGGTATTGATAAAAATTATAACGATTTGCAGGCTTTCAATAATGAGAACAAACTGCTTAGCTTAAAGCGTTCGAAAGATAAGCAAGAGATCGTCGTTGTTAAGAGATTGTATGGTTTGAACTGATGTGAAGAAAGACAAAATGAAGAGTATGAGAGAAGTGATTTTAATTTCCCTTTTATGTGGAAGCATGCTCGCTGGTAGCGCGCAAAATACACAGGAATGGTTGAAACAGAAGAAAACAAGAATCAAATATGCGGAGCAGCAGATACTGGCTTTCCAGGTGTATATGGGCGATTTGCAAACAGGCTATCAAACAGTCAGGAGTGGATTGAACGTTGTGCATGATTTGAAAAGAGGAGATTTCGATTTGCATCATAATTATTTTAGTTCGTTGGTATCCGTTGATGAAGCAGTAAAAGGTTGTGATAAAGTAAAAGGGATTGCACTTTTACAAGTGCAAATTTTGAACGTAAGTAAAGCAATACACAGGCTTTTTTCATCCCCATTTTTACTTTCATCCGAACAAGGTTATTTACGGGCTACTCTAAATAATCTTCTCAAAAAATCTTCCGATGATATAGATAATGCAAACATGCTTACCACATCCAACGAGGCAGAGTTGAAAGAAAGCGAACGACTCAGAGGAATTACTGAATTGTACCAATCGGTGCAGGATAAATACACATTTGCGGTTCACTTAAAGCAAAGTGTACAGATACTTCTTCTCTCTCGTTCAAGAGAAAAAACGAATACGTCTTCATTGAATTCACTGTATGGCTTAAAATAGAGGAAATGAAAAAAGGGATCAAGGTGCTAACGTTGTTGCTGATGTTGAGCATCGTTATTACAGAGTTAAAGGCACAGTCATATGAAGTGCAATGCCTGGTGTTGGATTGCAGCAAGCTTGCACAACTGAAAAGCATTTTATCTGATATGAAAAAAGGTTACGGATTGCTGACAAAAGGCTATGATGAAGTAAAAGATATTTCAGAAGGAAACTTCCATTTGCACCAGGAGTTTTTAGATCATCTGTGGAAGGTAAGTCCCGTTGTTAAAAATTATAAGAAAGTATCAGATATAATAGGCGACCAGTTAAGCTTACTCAGGGAATACAAGAGTGCCTGGCAACGGTTCAATAAAGACAAGAATTTCACTTCGAAAGAATTGCAATACATAGGTACCGTCTATAACAACCTAGCTAAAGAAAGCCTTAAAAATCTGGATGATCTTACCGTTATCATTAGTCCGGACATTTTGAGAATGAGTGATGATGAACGTCTCCATCGCATTGACAAATTGGCGGAGGACATGCATGATAAGCTAATGTTTCTTAGACAATTCAATGGCAAAGCATCTGTTCTTTCGCTGCAACGCTTGCACCAGCTAAATGATGCAGGCTCGTTACAAAAACTCTATGGAATAAAATAAATTCAAGCGTTATGACCAAGTATGTAAAAACAGCCCTGACAGGGGCTACAGGCAACTTATTGCCTTTACTTTCCAGTGCCCAGTTATCAGGCGGAACTGCTGATAACTTAAAAAGTATGCAAGCCGTATTGGATCAATTATACAGCCAGATGATTCCCTTATGCAGCGAACTGATAGGCGTAGGCAGGGGCATTGCCGGATTTGCGGCAACCTGGTATATCGCAGCGAGGGTGTGGCGCACTTAGCGGCAGCGGAGCCTATCGATTTTTATCCCTTGTTACGACCATTTGCCGTCGGCATGGTCGTGCTTCTCTTTCCTTCCGTGATTGCTTTGATTAATGGTGTAATGCAGCCGGCAGTTACCGGTACCGCAGGCATGGTGCAGAATTCTAACGGAGCTATTGCACTTCTCCTGCAACAAAAAGAAGATGCAATTAAACAAACGGATGCCTGGCAAATGTATGTCGGTAATGAAGGCTCCGGCGACAGGGATAAATGGTACCAATATACACACCCTGACGACCCTAATGCCGCTGATGAAGGAATGATAGAAGGTGTAGGGAATGACATCAAGTTTGCTATGGCAAAAGCTTCTTATAACTTCAGGAATTCTATCAAGCAATGGATGTCAGAATTGCTCCAGATTCTGTTTCAGGCAGCGGCGCTTTGCATAAATACCATCCGAACGTTTTACCTGATTGTCCTTGCCATCCTGGGGCCGCTTGTTTTTGGTTTGGCAGTCTTCGATGGATTCCAACATACGCTTACCGTATGGCTTGCACGGTACATCAATGTCTTTCTCTGGCTGCCGGTTGCCAACATCTTTGGTAGCATTATTGGCAAGATCCAGGAGTTAATGCTACAGTTAGACATCAGCCAGATTGGTAACAATGGTGATACCTTCTTCAGCTCAACGGATACCGCTTACCTCGTGTTTATGATTATCGGAATTGTAGGATACTTCACTGTGCCTTCTGTAGCTAATTACATTGTTAACGCGGGCGGTGGCAGTACTCTTATGTACAAAGTAACAAGCGTGTTTGGAAGCGGTTCAAGTTCTGTAGTAAACACGGTAACCGGCACATCTGGAATGGTCGCAGATGCCTTCGGCAACAAGGCGGAGCGAATAGAGCAAAGTATGTCTGGCTTTGCTGTAAATTCAGGATACTTCAAGGATGGAAATAATGGCGGTAACAATCACCAGCATGATAAACTGAGTGGTAAAGCGTAAAGTATGTTTCAACACTTCAGACACATTGATGCCGCTTTCAAATTGGTCAGGGGATTTTGTGCCATTGTAATCGTATTGTGCTTACTGGTTTGTTTGTATGCTATTTATAAGACATCGGAAGCTGAAAAACTGAGTAGCGAGAGGATTTACGTACTGGCGGATGGCAAGGTGTTGGAAGCGCAGGCGGGCAGCCGCGAAGAAAATATTCCGGTTGAAACCCGCGACCACATCAAAATGTTTCACCAGTACTTCTTTACGCTTGACCCTGATGATAAGGTAATTCAGAGTAATGTAGGTAAAGCGCTTTATCTCGCAGATGGCTCCGCTAAACAGGCTTATGACAACTTAAAAGAAAATGGATATTACGCAAATATAATCTCAGGAAATATCAGCCAGAAGATTTCAATAGACAGCATCCAGGTAAATACAAAAGCTTATCCTTTTTACTGGCGCTGCTACGCAACGGAACAGATTATCCCTGCAACCAGCATTGTTACCCGCAGTTTAATCACCGAAGGCTATTTGAGAGATGTATCCCGCTCCGATAACAATCTGCATGGCTTTTTAATCGAGCGATGGAATACAATTGAAAACAAGGACATCAAAACAGATTCACGATAGACATTCAACATCTAATAATATTCATATGAAACTAAGAAATAAAAAAAAAGAAACAATCGAAAATCATCCGCTGTTAACCAGGCTGGTTATTTATACTGGAAATATAGCCGGAAGACTATCACTGTTCTTACAGAAGAAGACTGAGCGGTTATCTTATCGTACAAAAAGGAAATGGCTCATCTTATTTTGTGTATTGGGTATCGGGTGCAGCATCAGTGTTATTGGTTATTCTTTCATTACTATTCAGCCTTCGATTATAAGAAACAATATCCGGCTGCCTGCGCACTTAGTCAACCTTCCTTATTCTTCACAGGTAAAAGATAGCTTCATTACTGCTCTACAATATAAACGGATTCAGCACTTTGAACAATACTTGGAAAGACAGAAAAATGATGCTTCCGGCAAGCTGTTTTATGACAGTTTGATAAGCGCAAGACCTCACCTGTTGGATAGTCTTCGCACAATTGACAGCTTATTCCTATCACAATAAAAATTCAATTTATGACAGCAATAGATCATACAGAACAGACAGCAAAAACAAAGAGGATGCTTCTTCTGTTGCCTCTCATTTTATTTCCTTTCCTTACTTTATTGTTTTGGGCAGGCGGTGGTGGCAAGGGGACCAATAAAGACGGGCAAAACAATGAAAATGGCGGGCTAAATATGCAACTGCCGGACGCCCACTTGAAAAGCGATAAAGGAACAGATAAACTAAGCTTCTATCAACAGGCTTCCAACGATTCGGCGAAAAAGGAAGAAGAAAGACGCAATGATCCGTTTTGGAATGGCGCAGTCGGTGCAAAGGAAGACTCTTTACGTTTCTCACCTGGCTACAAGAATGAACAAAAGAACTATTCAATTGATTACAATCCGTTGCCCCCTTCCGGTGCACCGAATAGCGTTGATGAAAATGAAGCAAAAGTGTATCAGAAGCTGGCAAAACTAAACAGCACTTTAGCACAATCAAGAGTTGTTTCTAAAGTGGAAAGCACTACAGAGGATTATCGTTCAGGTTACAAGTCATCCGTTAGTGATACGAAAAAGCCGAAAACAATGATGCGTGCAATGAACGAAAACAACAGTAAGGACCCCGAACTGGATCAACTGAACACAATGCTTGATAAGATTGCTTCCATTCAGCACCCTGAAGATGGAAATAATCCGGATAATGTAAAGGATACAGCTGTTAGCAAAATTGCAATGGCAATTCATAATAAGAAAAAAGGAACCATAGTTTCCCTGCTTCAACGGCAACAGGGCACAGACAAACAACAGTTAAATACACCTCCCCAAAAAGCCGGTTTCTATAATGATGAAGCACCTGCTGTATCTTCCTTTGATGCAGGTAAACTCAATACGTTTGGAGCCATTATTCCTCAAACGCAGAGCGTAGTAAGCGGTTCAACAGTTCAACTACAATTCATGCAGGACATTGATCTAAACGGCATCTCTATTACGAAAGGTAGCTACTTGTTTGGCGTAGCCAATTTAAGTAATGAGAGGCTCCAAATTAAAATCAGTTCAATAAGGAATGGCAATTCTGTTTATCCGGTTGCACTTGATGTGTATGATATGGATGGGCTCGCTGGTATCTATGTGCCAGGTTCAATAGGCAGAGAAGCAGCAAAACAGTCTGCTGATCGGGCAATCAACGGCATTGGGTTAGGCACTCTTAACCCATCAATAAGTGCACAGGCTGCCAGCGCAGGTATTGAAACCATGAAATCATTCATCGGTAAAAAAACAAAGCTCATTAGAGTTACACTTCCGGCTGGCTATCAGGTATTGCTAAAGGATAATCATTCAAATTAATCAACCGTTGAAAATCGTTTTATGAACTTTAATCGCGTAACCATTGTTGTTATCATATGTGTAGGACTAACAAGTTTTGCCAAAGCTCAGCCTTCCTTTATAGAACCCTATAAGATTGGTATATCCTGTAACAACACAACACATCTCATCTTTCCTTTTCCTATTAAAAGTGTTGACAGGGGAAGCTTAGATGTTCTGGCGCAAAAATCTCCGGGCGCAGACGAAGTGCTGGAATTGAAAGCGGATCATCCTCGTATTGCCCAAACCAATGTTACGGTGATAACGGCTGATAATAAGCTGTATTCATTTCTTGTGTTGTACGATTCCATGCCGCAGCATCTGACTATCTCGTTTGATAGCACCTTTCCTGCTTTTGACAATAGTGTACAAACAACTAAGGGCAATACCGTGAAGCTTATGATGGATGAGCAGCCGAATCGCAGGACCTTAAAGGAAGAGGCTGTAAAAATAGCAGGAAAAAAGAAGCCATTGCTTCATCTGCATGACTCTCACGAATCAATGATGGCAAGGCTTACAGGAATTTATATAAAGAACGATGTGTATTACTTTTCCTTTAGAATACATAACAAATCAAATGTAAGCTTTTCATTAGGAAGCGTCTCTTTCACTATTAGGGATACAAAAAGAATAAAGCGGAAAGCATCCCAGGAAAAATCAATCGCACCCTTGTTACAATATGGTACAGAGGGAGCCGTAAAAGGAGATGAGCAAAGCACATGGGTGATTGCCTTGCCTAAGTTTACCCTTGAAGACAAAAAGCATTTGTATATACAAATACTGGAACAGGATGGCGGAAGGAACTTATCACTCGAAGTTCGAAATAAGCCCCTTCTCGCCGCAAAAAGATCATGACTTGTCGAAGGGGGAATTGCGCTTGGCAGTGAGAAATGGGAATAGCATGTATTTAATAACCAGATAAAATAAATAACTATGAACGAGGAAAATTTGAAGTATTTAAACGCCGCTCTAAAATTTCACGGGTTTTTACAGTACGAGAGCGCCGGTGAGAAGCTGCAGTCGGAATTAGGGCAAAAGATAAGGGAAGGATTGCCCCACTTTCAATTGCCTTTCCAGGCATCCATCAATGGTAAGACATTTGAGGCGGTGCTCAACTTTCGTAAAGCCGACAATAGCGATATGTATTTCTTCAACAGCTATACAGCTAAACTGGATCGAGGAATAAGGGAAAATATTGAGCAAACGTTTTATATTAATAACGGCGGCGGAAACACTGCCAAAGAAGCCTATAATCTACTCGATGGCAGGTCTGTATTTAAGGAGATGACAAGCAAAGAAGGAGCCCGTTATCATACCTGGACGCAGCTCGATCCCACTGCAAAAGATAAGAACGGGAATTACCTCCTCAATCATTACCATAGCAAATACGGCTTTGAGTTGGGAAAAGCCCTTGCTGCTTTACCAATAAAAGAATTAGGCAACGATGAGGACCGCATCAAATTGAACCGGTCTTTGGAAAGGGGAAATCTGCAAGTGGTTACGGTCGAGCGAAAGGGAAAAGAAGAACGGATGTTTATAGAGGCGAATCCAAAGTTCAAAACGCTCAACGTGTATGACGCCGGGATGCAGCGGCTGAAAAAGAATGTTGCGGATGACATAACAAAAACTTCAACTCCAAAACGTGAGGCAAGCATTGATAATACTAATGTGTCTAAGCCGGAAAAGAAGAGTATTTCTACGAAGGGTGCCGGTAAGACAAAAGATAAAGAAGCCGGAAGCCTCCTGCCGAAGAAAAGGGAGGGCAAAAAAAGAGGATTGACACAATAAAAAGGAAATCATGTTTTGACATTGTTTATCAGTAAAGAAGAATGGATATGGAGAATAGAGTATAAAACAGAGTAACAGAAAGTTTGTTGGACTGGAGCGATAAGGAAAACAGGCTACGAGGTGTTTTTGGCAATGATGTTATTAAAGGAAGAAACTTTTTAGAAAGCAAACGTGACTTTTTCAACAACCTATACAAATCTTGCAGGGCAGATGCTACTCCTGAAGAAAAGATGATGCTGAATGTGATAAGAGGTGAGACAAGAAAAATGGATAAATTGATTTATCCAAATCCTGCTGTCAGGTTCATTACCAACATAATAGCTAACATCAAAGAAGGTATAAAATCATACCGGCAAAATCGTTCTGTAAAAGAGGAAATGCTTTCCATAAGCCTGAAACGAAAACCGGTGGAATACGATAAGAAACAAACCGGAATGGGTAAAAACAATCGAACCGAAGTCCGCGAATCTGCAAAAGAGGTTTTGGATACTTATAAGAGGAAAGGATTGAAAGATAAGTCTCAGCAAACAGAGAACAAGACGGTACAAAGCAATGATAATAATCTTATGCCAAAAAAACGACTCAATCCTAATAATGGGCGTAGCATTTACTAATCAATACAATTCTGCATTTATGGATATACAAAACATCAAGGGTATAGTGAACTTGATGGGAGCATTGGGCTTTTCGCCGTCTATGGACAAAAAGATAGTCTATCATGCTTGCTTCCGTCAAAAGGATTTTAGTCTGAAGGAAAAGAAAGCTTTTGGTGATGATGTGATGAGCTATCAAATCTTCTTCAAAGAAAATGCAGCCAATGGGAAACTGGTATGTACTCATTACGACGCTGCCTTACGAAAGAATATTAAGATTCAGCCGGTATTGTTGAATGGGATTGACTTGCATCAAATGGATGAAAGAATGAACAACATTAACTGGGAAGATATTTCTCAATTTAATGGATTTACTCAGTTTAACCTTTCCGATAAAGAAACCTGGAAACAGCAAGCCATTATAGAGGAGATCATTCTTGATTTGGAAGCAATTGCTTCTACCTCTGAGGGAGAACTTTTTGCCAATACTTTGAAATATAAATATTGGGCGGACTTGCCTTTGGAAAACATGATACCCAGTTTATACTTGCTGAAAAGTAAGCTTGAGTTCAATCAGCGGTTTTATATTATCAATGATGAGGGTATCACGGCAAATGAAGCATTTAGATTCCTAAACAACCGATGGATCCAACGCCAGGCGCAGGAAAAAAAGAAAATTGATTTGCCTGTTGAGGCAGAACACCAGAAGTCAAAACAATCTGCAAACGAGCGAAAGGGTAAAAAGCGTGTAACAAAAACGAAATAGAAGTTTTGCAAAAGCTCCTAATCAATTAGGTTCATATGGACTTACAAAATCACTTGTCGGTTTTTTTCTCAAAGATTGAGAACGATGCACAAATCAATTCCACTCAGATTTGCTTATATGTTGCGCTGCTTTATTTCTGGAATGATAATTATCAAACAAATCCGTTTCAAATACACCGGCGAAAAATGATGCAAATGAGTAAAATCAGTTCGCGGTCAACCTTTAGTAAGGCAATGAAACGACTTCACGATTCTGGCTATATCAAATACATCCCTTCTTTCAATCCTGACATTAGCAGCATGGTTTGTTTGCGCATTGAACTGCCGTAAAATCGAATATAGGCTATCTACAAATGGGCTTATTCAAAGTAAGGAGGATGTAAGATGGACGAGTGCAGTACTAAAAAATTGTCGGTTGAGGACGCCTATAAAATGCTTATCACGAGCGGCTGTAAGGTAACACTTCAGGAAGTGGAAAGTATCCTGAATCTCATGTATAAAATAGCAGAAATAATCGTTTCGGATCAGCTAATAAATTGAATACAATTCATTAATTTCATACGGCGACGTTACGACATTCCGATTAAAATCATCAAAGTAACCGTATGAAAACCGCAGATTTGTATATCAGGGTAAGTACCGATGAACAAGCTGAGAAAGGCTATTCTCAGCGTGACCAGGAAGAGAGACTGAGGAAGTATTGTGAACTCAATGCAATTCAAATCAGGGAGGTTGTTTTCGAAGACCATTCTGCAAAAACATTTGCCCGGCCTAAATGGACACAGTTATTAAATCTACTCCGTAAGAATAAGTTTCGATCCGATCTGATTCTATTTGCCAAGTGGGATCGCTTTAGCCGCAACGCCGGTGATGCGTATGCAATGATCAGTACCTTACGGAAATTGGGTGTAGAGCCGCAAGCTATTGAACAACCCCTTGATCTATCTATTCCTGAAAATAAAATGATGCTTGCTTTTTATCTTGCTGCTCCTGAAGTAGAAAATGACAGGCGGGCATTGAACACATTCTTTGGCATGCGCAGAGCAAAAAAGGAGGGGAGATGGGTGACGACAGCGCCCCTTGGTTATGTGAATAGAGTTATCGAAACCGGGAAGAAATATATAGCACCTGATGAGCCGAAGGCATCCATCATACAATGGATATTTAAAGAAATTGCCAGGGAGACCTTTACCACCGAACAAATTTGGAAGCAAAGTTTGCAAAAAGGATTCAAATGCAGTAAACATGGATTTTGGGTTATCATTCGAAACCCTGTTTATTGTGGAAAGATATTTATTCCAAAGTATAAGGATGAAGACAGTCATTTTGTGCAAGGGCAACACCAGCCTTTGATTTCGGAATCTCTTTTTTATACGGTGCAGGACGTGTTGGATGGAAGAAGAAAACATCAAAGAACAAAAATGGAAGTGCATGATATGTTGCCTTTGAGAGGCTTTCTCCTTTGTCCTAAGTGTGGTAGGGTTCTGACCGGCAGTGCTTCAAGAGGATGCAGAAAAAAATATTACTATTATCATTGCCTGTCCTCTTGTGGTTGTAGATTCAATGTTGTGAAAGCGAATGATTTATTTGTAGATGAATTAAGAAAATATGTGCCAAGAGTAGAAATGATAAAAATTTTTAAAATCATTGTAAGCCAGGAGTATAAAGCTCAATCAAAAAACAAACATGAAAATCATAAGCGGGTAGTTGAGCAAATTAATCAGCTTAACACTAAACTCTCAAAAGCAAGGAATCTGCTCATTTCCGAAACAATTGACGCCACCGATTATCGGTTAATTAAAACCGAAACTGAAGATGAAATAAGAAGATGGGAAGCAAAATTATCACAGGATCCTGTAAAGCATTCGGATTTTGACAACATGCTTGAAAATGCATTGAATAGTTTCTCACATCTCGATTGTTTGTACCTGAAAAGCAGTACGCTTCACAAAAGAGAAATCATTAGTTCGATGTTTCCCGATAAATTAGTTTTTGATGGATGCAATTATCGAACTACCCGGATCAATGAGGCTGTACAGCTAATATACAATCTGGATAAGGGTTTCAGAGAAAATAAAAGGGAACAAATCAGTGATTTTTCTGAAATGTTCCCTCAGGTGACCCCGCAGAGACTCGAACTCTGGACCCATTGATTAAGAGTCAATTGCTCTACCAACTGAGCTACGGAGTCTTAATTGGGGCGGCAAAAATACTCTAAACCGTTTTATAACGCAAGTCTTTTGCAAGATTATTAGCAATGCTTTGATAAGCATAGAAAAACAAATTGATAACTTAGTATGATTGTTGAACCCTTAATAAATTTGTGTAAAAACAAAAATTATGGACAATACAAAAAATCCCTTCTTCTCAAAAATCGAAACAGATAAGGTAAATGTAAGCAACGAGGAATGGAAGAAAGTTCTGCCCGCTGACGTATATCATATTGCAAGGCAGAAAGGCACTGAACGACCTTACACCAGTAAATACGAAGAGCTTAATGACATTGGTACATACTATTGTGCAGTTTGCGGAAATGCTTTATTCAGAAGCGATACCAAGTTTGAAAGCGGTTGTGGCTGGCCATCTTTTTACGAACCAATAAGCAAAGAATCGGTTATTTATGAAGCCGATAACATGTATGGAATGCGCCGCACGGAAGTAATGTGCGGTCGCTGTCATTCGCATCTCGGTCATGTGTTTGAGGATGGTCCGAAGCCAACCGGTTTGCGGTATTGCATCAATGGTGTAGTGCTTGATTTTGAAAAAGCAAAAGAAGCTGAAAAGAAATATGATGAAGAACACAAGCAGCAATGATCATTATGCACAATGCAAATAGAAACCGACTTACTTCAATTGAAGTAAATCGGTTTCTATTTTTGTTCAATAACAGATAATATGTTTCCGGCGGGGTCTTTAAACCAGGCTATCAATGGGCCACCACCTCTTACAATTCCTTTTTCATCTGTCTTTATTTCTCCGTCATAACGCTCAAATGTTACGCCTGCATTGGTAAGTTCAGTTACCGTTTCTTCAATATTTTGAACCATAAAATTAAGAACTGTGAATGTTGCAGGTGTGTGGTTAGGTTTGGGATAAATGATTACTTTCTGTCCGCTATCAAAATGCAGTTCTAAAATTCCCATCGCATTATCTTCCGTTTTTAATCCAAGCGTTTTACTGTAAAAGTCTTTTACCGTTTCTATTTTGTCGGTTGAAAAACCGCTGAATGTTTTTGAATGAGTGAGCATAGTATGGCTTTTTTAAAATTGAATAATAACACAAAGAGAGCTTTTATTTACAAAAACAAACCTATAAAAGCAATGAGAAAAATAAGGGTATAATAACGACAATTTAGGGTGGCATTTGCAACAAAATTTTCGGCTGATTTATACTTCGCTTTAAAACAATTTGCTGCTTTACATTTGAAAAATACGAAACAAATTAGATAACAGATAAAGGCATCATAGAAAGCATGATTAATTTACGTTCCAATTATCCAAGCCTTGATAAAGAAAGCGAAATGTTCGCCCATTTTGTTTTGCATTATTTGGATAAAAACAAACTGTTGCAAACTTATTTATCGCTGCCCGATGAACAGTGGTTTGCCATGTTGTCTTCTTTTCTAAATATTCCGGCTGATTCACTTAACAAAAAGAGCCGCATCGAAACCTGCAGCAGTGGCAACGCGGCTTTGTTTGCGGTATTGTTTGCTTTGCGTTCAAATTACTCTGTAATAGCTGTTGAAGCGTTTACGTACAGCAATTGTAAAGCCATCGCTCACTCATTAGGCTATCAACTGTTTCCTATAGAATTGGATAAAGAAGGGGCGACAGAGGCATCAATAAAAGAAGCCATCAGCAAAGGAGTGAAGCTTTTTTATGTGCAGCCAACCATACAAAACCCAACGTGCAGCGTGATGAGTGAAGAACGAAGAAAAGAGCTTGCCAACATCATTTCTGAAAGCAACGCAATGCTGATAGAAGATGACGCGTATCGCTTTCTTCATCCTCATCCGCCAGCCAGTTTTTTAGAATTGTTGCCCGAAAAAACAATTCATATTTACAGCTTATCAAAACCGTTCAATTCGTTCATCAAAAGCTGTTTTATTATTCTGCCAAAAGATGCTATAATCAGTATTGCAACTGTTATTGATAGAAGTGGAAGTTCACTATCTTCTTTGTCTTTTTTGTTAACCGAACACTTGTTAGATCTCGATGATTTTAAACAATTAATAGTGCAAAAACAAAAGCGCGCAACGCAGGTACAAAAACTCATTCAACCCATTATCAGCGGCTTACTTTATCACACATTCTCTACCAGTTTTCATGTGTGGATTTCGCTGCCTCATTCAATCAATTCAAAAGATTTGGTTGAACAATTAAGGCAAAAACAAATCCTTATCACGGGTGGTCATGAATGTTCTGCAAAAGAAAATACAGGCTTTATCAGAATTGCTTTATCGGGAGAAACAGAGGAAGCTGTTTTGCTTAGTGCCGTAGAGCAAATTGTTCAATTCTTATCCTAACAAATACCTTACATTTTTTGCCACACAACATCTACAAACCATTCCTTCGAATCGAAAAAATTGCGCACCGGAACAAAGCCAGTTTGGTTTGCCAAAACATTAATTTCTGTTGTAGAATATTTTTGTGAAAGCTCCATCCAGATGGGTTCGTGCTTTTCAAAATAGAACACTTCGGTATCAGCAATTGTAACGGTTTGCCGGCACGTGCTGATTAAATAACTTTCGCAAGCGCCGGTGGCAGGATTATAAGTAGGATAATGAGTGAATTTTGAAGTATCAAAATCGCCGCCCAGCTCTTTATTAATTCGTTTTAATAAGTTCAGATTAAAAGCTTTTGTTACACCTGCCGCATCATTATAAGCCGCTAAAATTTGTGCAGGATTTTTCTTTAGATCAAAACCAATCAACATCAAATCTCCCGGCAACATACATTCCTGCAAAGCTGTTAGAAAGCTTACTGCACTTGGTTTTGAGAAGTTTCCAATGTTGCTGCCCAGGAACAAAATGAGTTTTCTTTTGCCTGAAATTTGGGCCGCTTTTTTTACCATTTCAAAATATTCACCCTGCAATCCTTTTACTTGTAAATTTTTTATTTGTTGTGGCAATTCCCTCTCTAAATAGTGAATAATGTTGGCAGAAATATCAACCGGGAAATAAGTAAAATTGATGCCGCACGATACCAGTTGCTTCAACAAAAAAATAGATTTGGTTGCATCACCCGCACCCAATTCTATCACATCAAACTCATCATATTTATCAGTAAACGTTTCGGATAGAGATGATGTTTGCTGCGAAAAGATTTCCATTTCGCAATCCGTTAAATAATATTCAGGAGACGCCATAATTTGCTGAAACAAAGCATCGCCTTCACCATCGTAAAAATATTTCGATTGCAATTTTTTGGGCGATGATTGCAAGCCGTTAATTACATCGTTGTAAAATTGATTCACGTGTGGGGCCATTATTGTGCCAGCCTGATGCCTGTAAACTGCCATTGTAAATGTGTTTGAAAAAAGTTGCGGTAAGTAATGCGGCTATGACCTTCGGGCGTTGCTACCGAAGCCCCGCGAAGCACCGTTTGGTTTACCATGAATTTGCCATTGTATTCGCCCACGGCGCCTTCCGCTTTGCTAAAGCCAGGATAAGGCAGATAAGCGCTGTCTGTCCATTCCCAAAGTTGTCCCCAATTAAACTTTGTAGCAGCAATTTCCCATTCGGCTTCGGTTGGCAATCTTGCACCTTTCCAAGCTGCGTAGGCTGCCGCTTCAAAGAAGTTAATGTGCATTACCGGTTGGTTCAAAGCCAATGGCTGCAAGCCTTTCAGCGTATAAGCGCACCACTCGCCATTAATATGATGCCAGTACAGTGGGCATTGTAAACCGCTTGATTTTACCCTGTTCCAGCCTTCGGCATGCCACCAGCGAAAATTGCTGTAGCCACCATCGTTTATGAAATCTAAATACTCTTTGTTAGTTACCAACTGCGCAGCAATCTGATAAGGTTGCAAGTACACTTTATGACGGTTCAGTTCATTGTCAAAACAAAAGCCTTCACCGTTAAAACCAATTTCATAAACGCCTTCGGAAATGGCAATAAATTTATTGTTTGATTGAAGGTTTATAGTTTCAATGCCATCGTTATTATAAGCCGGAAACAAAGGATTATGACCCAAAATATACTTGATGTCGCTGTACAATAATTCCTGGTGTTGCTGCTCATGATTGAAGCCCAGCACCACAAGTTCTTCTATTTCTTTAGATATTTTTTCCTGTAAAAAATGGAGCATCGCCTCATCCACATACTTCCTGTATTGATAAATGTTGGCCACCGTTGGGCGGCTTAAATTGCCTCTGTCTGTACGAATCACTCTCGCACCAACCGTTTCATAATAACTGTTGAAAACGTAGTTGTAATCGGGATTGTATTCATTATAACTTTTTGCGTAAGGCTTTAATAAAAACGTTTCAAAAAACCAGGTGCTATGCCCCAGATGCCACTTCGGCGGGCTTACATCTTCAACCGGCTGCACCACATAATCTTCTGTTTGCAAAGGCGCACAGATGTCTTCGGTATGCTTGCGTACCCTCTTGTATGTTTTAATCAAATTCATCGTTTGTCTAAATAATTTTTTAAATCGGAAATGCTCACTATGTTGTTTTGTTTTGCCCATTTTTTTCGCATCATCAGGGCGTATGTATTATTGAAACCAATGGGCTGCAGCCATTCTAAATTATACTTCACATTAAATTTATTCTTTACAAAATTGTACACGGCTTCCTTATCGCCAGCCAATTGTTTCAATTCGTTTTTCGTTGGCTGTAAAAGAACCAATAATCCGGTGCCGGTGTATTCAGGATACATATCAATGTTGTTATTCGTCAGCGCATCAAAACAAATTTTTGTTCCACCCAAACCGGTTTTTGTTTCTACATTTAATTGCGTGTAGCCTTTAATTAACATGCTGTACATGTTGATGAGAATGTATTGCTCGCCAAAAATTTTCGACCCCAAACGAATGACACCTTTCGTGCCGTTTTGCGGCGACTTATACAAACGATGCTGTATTAAAAAATCTTTGGCAACTGCTTCGGGCAGTTGTTTGTTGTAATCAACTTTATAATTCAAATCCGTCATGATGCTATCGTTAATAATGCCCGATAGTAAGTTCAAAACATCTTTTAATTCAGGATATTTTTGAAGCACATCGTTGCGTACAAGTGGCGCTGCATAATAAGGCGGAAAGATTTTTTTATCATCGTTCAACGTAATTAAATCGTAGGCTTTTAAACGACCATCGGTGCTGTAACCACTAATTACATCGAGCTTCTTTTCATACTCGGCTTTGTACATCACCGCATCGCTGATCACCACATTTGGAATATGGAGATGATACACAGAAGTCAAGCCCAAATAACCATCTTCCCGTCCCATAAATTCAGGCGTAAAGCCAGCCAACAGTTTATTGTTGGTTGCCGGAATCAAATAAAAAGAAGAAAGCAACAATAACAACAAAGGCAATAGGAGAGCGGCTTTGCGAATGTTTTTCAATTTGATGTTTTGCGCTTTGGAAAGTAGAAAATCAAACAGGATAGCAAGCAAAGCAGCCGGAATGGCGCCCGCCAAAATCATGTTGGTATTGTTGAGCGAAATACCGCCAAAAATAAACTCGCCCAATCCGCCAGCTGCGATATAAGCCGCCAGCGTAGCCACACCAACATTGATAACGGTTGCCGTTCGAATGCCAGCCAAAATTACCGGCATAGCAAGTGGCAATTGTACTTTAAAAAGAACTTGTTGCGAACTCATGCCAATGCCTTTTGCAGCATCAACTACGGCTGCATTTACTTCGGTGATGCCGGTATATGTGTTGCGAATGATGGGAAGCAAAGCATACAAAAACAGGGCAGTGATAGCAGGCAACGGACCAATGCCAAGCAAGGGAATAAGAAAGCCCAGCAACGCAATGGAAGGAATGGTTTGCAATACACCTGCACCACCCAGCACACCGCTTGCCCAGCTTTTTTTTCTCGCGATGAAAATACCAAGCGGCAAACCGATAAGAATGGCAATAAAAAGGGAAATAAACGTAAGCCCGATATGCGCAACAACCTGGCTCCCGAGCTTGCTTCGCTCTTCCCACATAAATTGCCACAAGGTTTGGTGTTCGTTCATCTACCCGTTTTTGTTTTTGCTTTGCAATGCCTGTTGAATCGCATCAAAAGAGACTTCTTTCAATTCACCTGTGGCTTCCTGTTTGGCAATTGCATTTTTGTTTTTGCCCCTTATTTCTTTCATTGCATCCCAAAGGGTTTGCGATGAAAACAAACTATTCGTAAAGGTTTGATTTGATGATGACGGAAACTGCTTCCACACTTCGTCCAAACGGATAGATTGCAACTCTAACTGAAGGCGTTGCTCTTTAAAAAAAGAAGTTACAAAATCGTTAGTGGGATGAAACAACAATTCGGATGGCGAACCCATTTGCACGATGCTGCCTTTGTTCATCAGGCAAATTTTATCACCCAGTTCAAACGCTTCCTCTACATCGTGCGTTACCAGTACAATGGTTTTCTTTTTCAGTTCATCGAGGCCTTTTAATTCAGCCCGAATGCTCACCCTTGTTACAGGATCGAGCGCGCCAAAAGGTTCATCCATCAATAAAATTTGCGGATCGGCAGCCAACGCTCTTGCCAATCCTACGCGCTGTTGCTGACCGCCGCTAAGGCTTGCCGGATAAGCGTTTGCATATTCTTCGGGCAGTTGTAATTTGTGCATCAACTCTTCAACCCGATGCTTTGTTTTTGCTTTATCCCAACGTAACAATTGAGGCACAACAGCAATGTTTTCTGCTACTGTATAATGCGGGAACAAACCATGGTGCTGCAACACATAACCAATGTTTCTGCGCAGGGCTTCAACAGGCTGTTGTAAGATGTTTTTGCCGTTGATGCTGATGCTTCCCGATGTGGGTTCTGTCAGCCGGTTTATCATGCGCAACGTAGTGGTTTTGCCGCAGCCGCTTGTGCCCAGCAACACGAGCGTTTCGCCGTCTGCCACTTCAAACGAAATATCGTTCACGGCAATCGCATTCTCAAACCGTTTGGTGATATGATGAAGAGCAATCATTATTTATCCAGCGACATGAATAAATTGTTCAGCGATTCGGCATATAATGGATGTGCAATAACCATTTCTTTAATCACATCATAAGGCACTTTACCAAGCATTGCCATTTGCAAAACAGTCATTGTTTCGCCGCCTTCTTCACCCAAAATGGCAGCGCCTAAAATTTGTTTGGAATCCGCGTCTACAATGGCTTTCATCAAACCGTTAGTATGTCCTGTTTCGCGTGCACGGGCAACGTGTTCCATTGGCAAAGTAGCAACCAAAATGTTCAATCCTTTTTTGCGTGCCTCGGTTTCCGTCATACCAATTCTACCCAATTGCGGGTCGGTAAACATGCAATACGGAACCATTCTGTTTTTGATGCTGATTTGTTTTTGCCCGATTATATTTTTGTACAAAATGAGATAATCGTTGTAAGAAATGTGAGTGAAAGCAGGACCGCCTTTTACATCGCCGATGGCATAAATGCCTTCCACATTTGTTTGTAAAAATTCATCTGTTTTGATAAACCCCCTCTCATCCGTTTCTACACCCGCCGCAGGTAAATTCAAACCTTCCGTGTTCGGCGTTGTGCCAGCCGCAATCAAAATGTGCGAGCAGGAAATGGTTTCGGTTTTATCGTTAATTTTTACCGTTACTTCTAACTTGTTATCAACCTTGCGAATACTCTTTGTTTGCGCTTTTGTTTTTATCGCAATTTGTTCTTCTTCTAAAAATTTCACCACTTCTTTTGCAATGTCTTCGTCTTCTTTTATCAGCAATCTTTCGTTGTGATCGAGTATAGTAACCTTGCTTCCAAAGCGGCGATACATCTGCCCAAACTCAAGCCCAATGTAGTTTCCGCCAATAATCAGCAAATGTTCCGGCAGTGTTGTTTGCTCCATCAATGTGGTTGAAGTAAAGTATCCGGCGTCTTCCAATCCTTCAATATCTGGAATGCGGGGACGCGTGCCGGTATCAATAAAAATGAGGTTTGCTTTTGCCGTTTTTTTTGTGCCATCTTCTAACACAACTTCAACTTCTTTTTCGCTCCTAAATGAAGCTCCTCCGCATATCAACTCTAAATTTTGGGTGTGTTCCAAACCATCCTGCAAACCGTTTCTTGAGTCGCCTACAATTTTGTTTTTGCGGGCAATAATCGCTGGCAAATCCACTTCAAAATCTTTTATGTTCACACCTTTTTCTTTTGCGGTAGCTGCATTGTAAGCAGTTTTAGCAGAAGCAATCATCGTTTTGGTTGGCGTGCAGCCAATATTAATGCAAGTGCCGCCTACAAACTTACGTTCAATCAGTGCCACTTTCCAGCCTTGCGCTGCCAGCTTTTTGGCTAATGGTGTGCCTCCCTGGCCAGAGCCGATAATGATGGCATCAAATTGTTTTTCCATGTTGTAGTTACTTTCTTTTGGTACTTTATGTTTATGAAATGATGGCGTTTTGATAAGTATGCAATGCAATATACTGCACGGCTGATAAGAGGGATGTAAGTAAGGAAAACTTTATGCAGGAAGGCAAAATAATTTCTGCTTTTTTTGTCACGAATAAAAGAGAAAATGTGATTCTTGTTTTGCCACTTGCTGAGCAGTAGCCACATTTTCAATTGTGCATATCGCTTTCGCTTTTGTGCATAAATTTTCTTTTGTGTGCATTTCCGCTTTTTGTTTTTGAGGATAAAAAAGCCGCTTGCAAATGTTCCCCTGCTTTGTTAGTTTTCTCATATTCGTGCTTTCTAATTCCTGATAAATGCTAAAAGGTTTAGTTTTTTGTTTAGCTTTATAAACCGGAAGCGGAAATTTTTCTACTACAAGCTAAATCAACCAACGTGGACATTATTAATAAAGACCGCCGTAACAAAAGAAAGCCCTCTATCGATGTAAGCACCATGATGTATGGCAAAGTGCCGCCGCAAGCCAAAGAGTTAGAGGAGGCTGTACTGGGTGCTATCATGCTTGAAAAAACGGCTTTTGATACCGTGATTGAAATTTTAAAACCCGAATGCTTTTATGTAGATGCACACCAGCGCATTTACAACGCATTCAAAAGTCTGGCGGATAAATCAATGCCGATTGATTTATTAACGGTGGTGGAAGAACTGAAATTTAAAGAAGAGTTGGATATGGTGGGCGGACCGTATTACATTACTAAACTGACCAACTCCGTTGTATCGAGCGCAAACATTGAAACCCACGCCCGCATTGTGTTGCAGAAGTTTATCCAGCGCGAGCTCATCCGCGTCAGCGGTGAAATTATTGGCGATGCTTATGAAGATAGTACCGATGTTTTTGATTTGATGGATGACGCCGAAGAAAAGATTTTTCAAATCACCAACAACTTCCTCAAAACCGATTATCGCGAGATGAGCAGTGCGCTTGCCGAAGCTATCAACCGCATTGATGAATTAAGAACAAGGCAGGAAGATATATCCGGCATTCCCAGTGGTTTTCCTTCGATGGACAGGGTAACTTACGGCTGGCAAAAAACCGATTTAATTATTTTGGCGGCTCGTCCTGCTGTGGGTAAAACGGCGTTTGCCTTAAACCTTGCGCGCACAGCGGCGTTGAATAAAATTCGTCCTACACCGGTGGCTATCTTTTCTTTAGAAATGAGCGCGGGCCAGTTGGTACAGCGTATTCTTTCTGCTGAAAGTGAGATTCCGTTAGAAAAAATTTCGCGCGGCAAAATGGAAGATTATGAATACCAGCAACTGCATTCAAAAGGCATCAAACGGTTAGAAACGGCGCCCATTTTTATTGATGATACAGCCGCGTTAAACATCTTTGAATTTCGTGCAAAAGCAAGACGTTTGGTGAACAAGCACAAAGTAGGTTTGATTATTATAGATTACCTTCAATTGATGAGTGGCAACAGCGATAAAGGTGGCAACCGCGAGCAGGAAATCAGCACCATTTCACGCAATTTAAAAGCCTTAGCCAAAGAACTCCAGGTGCCCATTATTGCCCTTAGCCAGTTAAGCCGTGCGGTAGAAACGCGCAAAGAAAGTAAGATGCCGCAGTTGAGCGATCTGCGCGAATCGGGCGCCATTGAACAGGATGCCGATATGGTAATGTTTATTTATCGCCCCGAATACTACGAACAAATGGCGAACGAAATGGGCGAAAGCACGCGCGGCGAAACGCACATCCGCATTGCAAAGCATCGCAATGGTTCGCTCGAAACCATTAAGCTGCGCGCGTTGTTGCACATACAAAAGTTTGAAGAATGGGAAGGCGATGGTGGCGGTGGTTTTCCGCAAGGTGGTGGCAACTGGAAGCCATTACCACCTTCTCCTGCTGCTGGTGATGATGCCGGTGGTGGCAGCAAATTGTTTATTCAAAAAGGCAGCCGTATGAACGATGGCGAATTTGATGATGGCTTTGGTGGCGGCGATGTGTTTTAAATTGAACATAGATGATATTTGGATTTAATATAGGATAAGTTAGAGCCAAATTTAATAATGCTATGAATGATGGAAAAGATCTTAGTTACAAGTACAGACGAAATAATTACTGACAAAGACTTTTATGAGTATGAAACGATTGAGGCTTTAAGAACTAAGCTGAAAGAACTAAAAGAAATTGATTTAAAAAAAGCAGATAAAAAACAAATTGGCGAAACACTTTTTTCTTACTTACCAGTAATTCCATCTCTAATTGCAAAATATTCAAAAGATAAATTCAATAGTTTTAAATTTTATAGAGTTAGATTAAACATTGATGGGAAAAAAGGACATGAAGATTTAAATTTGATCAGAACCTATTCTTATCCATTACCCCAATTTTGTAAAAGCAACGGGAGAGCTAATCTTAAATTCAAAAGCATTTTTTATTCATCTAACTCTGCTTTAACCGCCATTATTGAAAGCAAACCAAAAGTTGTGGACATTGGTTACCTAAGTCTTTGGGAAGGTTGCACTGACAGAGAAATGAAAGCAGGTATACTTCTGCCAAGAAACTTGAATATACAAAATGAATGGTATTTACTTGCACAAGATATTCACGCTCATGCTAACGAGCATTTCAATAAAGTAGTTATAGAAAAAAGTAGCTTTTTCCACGAAGCATTAAGTTTCATTTCGCAATTATTTTTAGATGAAAAAGAGCCGTATCCACTTACTTCTTGGATTTCAAATGAATTAATTTATGGTACCGCTTGGAGGGATTTTATTACTTACCCAAGCTATGTTAATAAAGCATTTACTTCAAACATTGCACTACATCCTAATGTCGCGGATAAGTATTTAAAGTTTGTAAAAGTTATTCGGTTCAAAGTTCTTGAAATAAATAAAAATAAATTTTCAGTTTCAACAGGGTATGTAGGTGAAAACATCCAGAATAATATGAGATGGCGAAATGCAACAAAAGAAGAATTAGATTTTTCTTTATTTCCTCGTTAGACTTAAAAAAGGAAACTTGCTGTTGGTAAATTTATGGGATGAAAGAACTACGAACAATTACTGCATTAACATTTATCTATGCATATAAACTTCTTATCCGTATTTTACTTTTGGCACACAATCAGCAACACATAAACCATTATGGCGTTTATAGATTACTACAAAGTGCTCGGCGTTGATAAAAATGCTTCGGAAGATAACATCAAAAAAGCCTATCGTAAACTCGCGCGAAAGCTTCACCCCGACTTGAACCCAAATGATAAAGATGCGAATAAAAAATTCCAGGAAATCAATGAAGCCAATGATGTGTTGAGCGATCCTGAAAAGCGCAAAAAGTATGATGCTTATGGCGAGAACTGGCAACATGCCGAACAATTTGAACAGGCACAAAAACAACAACAACAACGAGGGCAGCAACAACCGTTTGGCGAAGGGTTTGAATATAATTATTCAGGCGGCGAAGAAGGCGGCTTCTCCGATTTTTTTGAATCGCTTTTTGGCAACCGCGGCGGCGGTGGACGAAGGCAGCAAGCCGCTTTTCGCGGACAGGATTACAATGCGGAGCTGCATCTTTCTTTACAACAAGCTTATGCCACGCATCAGCAAACGCTGAATGTAAATGGCAAAAACGTACGAATCACTGTACCGGCTGGCGTTGCCGATGGTCAGGTAATTAAATTGAAAGGCTACGGTGCGCCCGGCGTAAATGGTGGTCCTGCGGGCGATTTGTACATTACGTTTGTGATTGCAGATGATCCGGCTTTTAAGCGGCTGGAAAACGATTTGTACACCACCGTCAACATTGATTTGTACACCGCTGTTTTGGGCGGCGAAGTTACTGTTGATACCTTAAGCGGGAAAGTAAAACTAAAAGTAAAACCCGAAACGCAAAATGGGGCAAAAACAAAACTTAAAGGCAAGGGTTTTCCGTTGTATAAGAGGGAAGGCGAGTTTGGCGATTTGATCCTTACTTACAACGTAACCATTCCAACCGATTTAACCCAGCAGCAAAAAGATTTATTTACCCAATTATCAAAAATGTAATGCCATGCAGGAAGATAAAATAACAATGGAAGAATATGCCCAGCAATCGCATACCGACATTCAATTTGTCAACCAGTTGACCGAATATGGTTTGATAGAAATTGTGATTGAACAGCAAGTGCATTACATTCCTTCACACCAGTTGCCATTGTTAGAAAAGTATGTACGAATGTACTATGACCTCGACATTAATATGGAAGGCATCGAAGCCATCTCTCACCTGTTGCAACGCATAGAAAGGATGCAAAATGAAATGGAAGGGATGAGAAGAAGGTTGCTGATGTTTAAGATGTAACAAAATCTAATACAGGTTTGGATTTTATTGCATTTTTATATTCTTAGGGACGTCAAACTCATCTGGCTTAATGATATAATTTTCATCTATTGAAGTTGCATATTCATATAGTTGATTCGGAAGTAACTCTTTTTTTAAAATAATACCTTTCCAATACCAAAGTTTTGCGCCGTTCATATCAAAAATATCACACTTTCTACCTAACAAAGTGTCTTGTCTAACTTTCTTTGACATACTGCCAAATATTGAATCTTTAGTTTTTTCGTTGAAGAAAAAAATTGTAGCTCGTTTGTATCCAGTTTGAAGATCTAAATCTACAGAAAAAACAGAATCCATCGTTTGTATGATGAGTTGATTGTAAGTAGTTCTATTGCTAACTAGTTCTTTAGGCAAGTCAATTTTAGCCGATGTATCAACATAACTTGCACCAATCTCTTTTGCAAGTTTTCCAGAATCACTAAATATCAAAATCTTCGTTCCTTTTTGAAGACCATTAGAAAAAATATAATCTATTTTACATGACTTAATTTGATACGGTGCTTGCGAGTATCCGATGATTACTTGTCCAAAAAATAAAGCAAAAACAAAGCATGTAATTCTCATACAGTAGTTTTTAATGAAAGACGTTTCCAAACCTATTGATAAATCTCCAACAAGCCATCGGGAAGTGTTACCCAAATTTCTTTCTTTTTACGATCAATTTTTTCAACTGTTTCTTCATGCAAAGGAATAAAGGTTTCTTTGTTTTGATAAAGGGTTTTCAATAAAATTTGATGCGGCTGTTCTATCACTTCCTCAACAATACCAATCATTTGTTTTTGCTCATAAATTGAAAATCCAAGTAAGCCAATGGAAGAAGCTTTTCCGGCTACTTTTTCAAAACCAGATTGCGTAAGCCAAACATCTTTTCTGATAAAGCGATGAGCTGCTTCTTTTGTAGCAATACCTTCCAGCAAAACATAACTTTCTTTATCGTCTTTTGCTTTTGCGCTTTTTATAAAATAGGGAAGCAGATTGCCTTTTGTTTCTTCAATAAAAAGGGCTTCGACGTTTTTAAAAGTTGATTTTTTTTCCAAACCATGTTGCAAAATCAACTCCCCGTTCACGCCAAACGTGGCAACTATTTTTCCAATTTGAACGTAATCCATTGTTATTGTTTACTGGTTAATTGCAAGAAGACAATTAACCATTAAAAATTTAAAATATCTCAATCACTTTCCCCATTGCCATTGCAAATACAGAGGAAATGCTTTTGCCCAGGTAGCAACATTGTGCATTCCATCAGGAAGTTCAACATAGTGAATGTTTTCATCAGCATAACCTTTTTGTTGTAGCTCTTTTATGAGGTCGAGTGTATCTTCAATCGAATCAATAATGCTGTTGTTATTTCTGTCGGCAAGTTCATCCAAGGCGCCGCATTCAAAAAAGAAACGAAGATGCTGAAAGTAAGGCAGGGCGCGGGTTTGTACATGCATGATTCTATCGGTATCATCGTTATACAATCTTCCATAGCCTTTGCTTCGCCACCAAAACGAACCACTGAAACAGCCTACACTTACAAAATCTTTTGGATGATTGAGCACAATATCCATCGCACTTAATGCACCCAGCGAAAAGCCTGCGAAGGATTTGTTTTTGCACGAAAAATGGACGTACCTGTTTTTTATAAAAGGCAACAATTCCAGCATTACAAAATCGGTGTACTCTTTCGCTTTGGCACCTTGCCCTTTATAATTTTTTTGTATGATGGTTCCGTATTCATTTTTTCTATCAGTACCGCAATGAATGCCAACGCACAACAGCGGTTCAATGCCATCGTTGTTATACAGGTTGGAAAGAACTTCGGTAAAAGGCATTAAAGGCAAATCCTGTCCGTCATTAATCAATAATAAATTGACTTCACTGTTATTGTAGTAAGTGGGTGGAAGGTAAACATCCACCAGCACATCGCGGTTTAAAAAGCGGGAAAAAAGGGCTTCGCTGATAACAGAAACATGCGCATCCGTTCTTACATCATTCATCATACAAAATTCAAAAATAGTGAAACGACAGTATCACTCTTGCTGAAAAGATGATGCCGGTTTGAAATTTGTTTTATTACTTTGAGGTGTACCGTTTTATTATTTATCATTTTTCAAAACATAACTATGAAAAAAATCGGGATTTTGTTTGGAAAAGAAAGAAGCTTTCCGGATGCTTTTGTTGAACGTGTAAACAGCAAACAGGTAAAAGACATTACTGCCGAGCCGGTAAACATCAACAAAGTAGCACAAGGCGAGCCTACCGAGTACGCGGTTATCATTGACCGGATTAGCCAGGATGTACCTTTTTACCGCGCTTATTTAAAAAACGCCGCCATTGGTGGCGCCGCTGTTATCAACAACCCGTTTTGGTGGAGTGCCGATGAAAAGTTTTTTAATAATGCACTGGCGGTAAACATTAATGTTCCGGTTCCTAAAACGGTTATTCTTCCTTCTTACCAATTACCCGATGATACCAGTGGCGAAAGCTTTAGCAATCTTGCTTACCCAATGGATTGGGAAGGCATGTTTAAATACGTTGGCTTTCCGGCTTACATGAAGCCCTTTGCAGGCGGCGGCTGGAAGAATGTTTATAAACTGAACAGCATTGAAGAGTTTTACGAAAAGCATAAGGAAACCGGACAGTTGGTAATGCTGTTGCAGGAAGAGATTGTGTTTGAAGAATATTATCGCTGTTATTGCATTGGCGGCAAGCATGTTCGTGTGATGCCGTATGAGCCGCGCAACCCGCATCATATGCGCTACCAGGCTTCCTTTGCTCCATCAACTGAACGATTGAAATATTTAGAAGGAATTGTGCTTCGCATCAACCAGTTTTTAGGATACGATTTCAATACGGTTGAACTGGCTATGCGTGGCGAAACAGCTTATGCCATTGACTTTTGCAATCCGGCTCCTGATGCCGAACGCGCGAGTGTTGGCGAAGAAAATTTTGAATGGGTGGTGGAAACCGCAGCCAATTTTGCCATTGAAAAAGCAAAAGACTGGAAGGCGGGAAAAGACAATCTTACATGGGGCGAATTTGTAAAGAGAAGTGCTGCCAAAAAGAAATTGTATCCGTAATGATTTTTCACCGCAGAGAACAAGAGTTAATGAGGATTCGCGGAAAGAAATTATGCTCTGCGTAAACTCATTTTCCTCCTTTCTCTGCAGTGAAATATTTTCATAAAAAATAGGGCAAAACCAAACATTACTATGTACACACAATACGATGATGATGGCAACGTGCAAATGGTAGAAGAACCATCGGCCGATTTGATTTACACGTACGCCGATTACCTGAAGTGGAAATGGGAAGAGCGTGTGGAATTATTTAAAGGAGCCGTTATGAAAATGGCTGCACCAAATACGAAACATCAAGTGATTGCAGGAAATCTTTATTTTAAACTGAAAAGTTTTTTAAATGCATTTCCTTGTAAAGTATTCATTGCTCCTTTTGATGTTCGTCTTCCTGTTCAAAATAAAAAGAAAGACAACCAGATTACTACTGTTGTACAGCCTGATTTGTGCGTGGTTTGCGATGAAACCAAAATTGATGAACGAGGTTGCCTTGGTGCGCCCGATATTGCAATTGAAATCTTATCACCGGGCAACAACAGAAAGGAATTACATTATAAATTTGATCTGTATAAAGAAGCTGGTGTGTTAGAATATTGGGTTGTTGTTCCTTCCGTAGAGATGATCATCATCTGGTATTTAGAGGATGGAAAATATGGCAAAAGCAAACCTTATACCAGCGGTCAAATCATCACAACACCTATTCTTTCAGGCCTGGAAATCAATACAACTGACATTTTTAATTAAACACCTATGGGGCATCTAAACTTTAATCATTTTACGCTTGGCGTTGAAGAAGAATACATGGTCATCGACCCCGAAACACGCGAGCTGATAAGCCATGAGCAAAAAATTGTTACCGAAGGGCATAAAGTTTTAAAAGACAAAGTAAAAGCCGAAATGCACCAGGCTGTGGTGGAAGTGGGCACCGACATTTGTGCGAACATTGAAGAAGCATACCGCGATGTGTCAACCCTGCGAACAACCATTTCACAAATTGCAGGCGACCTTGGCTTTTGGATGGGCGCTTCGGGCACGCACCCTTTCAGCAATTGGCAAAGTCAACTCATCACCGACCATGCGCGATACAACCAGATTGTAAACGAATTGCAGGAAGCGGCACGCAGCAATTTGATTTTTGGTTTGCATGTGCATGTAGGCATGGAAGACCGCAAAATGGCGATTCACATTGCCAATTCGGCGCGGTATTTTTTGCCGCATGTGTATGCACTCAGCACCAATTCGCCATTTTGGGAAGGCAGGGTAACGGGCTACAAATCGTTTCGTACCAAAGTGTTTGATAAATTCCCGCGAACCGGCATCCCCGATTATTTTGAAAGCATCGAAGCCTACGACAGCTTTGTAAATCTTCTCATTAAAACAAACTGTATTGACAATGCAAAAAAGATATGGTGGGATTTGCGCGTGCATCCGTTTTTTAATACGGTTGAATTTCGCATTTGCGATGTGCCGATGACCATTGCAGAAACCATTGCTATTGCTGCTTTGTTTCAGGCCATCTGCGCAAAACTGTACAAGCTGCGCAGCCAGAACATGAACTTCATTATGTACAGTCGCGCTTTAATTAACGAAAACAAATGGCGCGCCGGCAGGTATGGCATTGACGGAACGCTAATAGATTTTGGAGTAGAACAGGAAATCAACACGAGGGTATTAATTTATGAATTGCTGGATTTTGTGGATGATGTGGTTGACCAGTTGGGCAGCCGCAACGCCATCAATTATATTCATAAAATGATTGAAAACGGAACCGGCGCCGACCGGCAACTGGCGGTGTTTAACGAACGCAAGGATATGAAAGATATTATTGATTATGTGCACAGCCAGTTTTTGGTTGAACCGGCTTTCTGATTGGTTACATCGCTTGTGTTGATTTTACTTTAGTGTAGAATGATTAAGCGATGCCGTCATTCCGCAATTGCCCTCGACACGAACTCGAACCTTCATCGTAATAACGAGGGCTTTGTGCGGAATCTGCTCTTACGAATTTGAAGAAGTTATTATGTTGTAAACATGTTCGTTTCATTCCAACATCTTTCTTATTCCATCATCAGATTCCGCACAAAGCCCTCGCTAATTTGATTATAACTTTTATCATCGTGTTGAGGGCAATTGCGGAATGACGGCGACACGTTTTTAGAATGAATCATTACTATAATCCTAAAAGTAACTGCAACATGAGAAAATGGATTTTTGTTTTTGCCTCTTTTTGTTTTGCCTCTTTTTCCTACGCACAACTCCCGCAAACGCCTGATAAAATTTACGGCGAATTGTTTATTGATGTACAGATGAACAAAGTGTTTCCTGACAATAAAACTTTCGTTGACTGCATTCCGAAGCGCGATCCAAAAGCCATCGTTGCCGATTATGTAAAAGAAAAAAAAGACTCTTCATCATCTTCTTTTCTCCTTCACTTTGTCGAAACAAATTTCCAGGTTCCGGTGAGCGTTACCGGCAATTACCAATCAAACAAAAACGAAAGCGTTGTTACGCACATTAAACAGTTGTGGAACGTGCTGAAACGCAATCCTGACAAAGAAGTGGAAGGCAGTTCGTTACTGCCGCTACCGTATTCTTACATTGTTCCGGGCGGGCGTTTTCGCGAAATTTATTATTGGGATTCTTACTTTACCATGTTGGGCTTGGAGGAAAGCGGCGAATACGAAACGATGGAAAACATGATTAAAAATTTCGCTTACATGCTTGCTACTTACGGGCACATTCCCAATGGCAACCGCACGTATTATTTAAGCCGCTCGCAGCCGCCTTATTTTTCAATGATGCTTGATTTACTGGCAAAACAAAAAGGCAGTGAAGTATATGCCATTTATCAAAATGCTTTGTTGAAAGAATACGATTATTACATGGATAAAACGGCAGCCACAAAGCATGTAGTAACAATGCAGGACGGCAGCATCTTAAACCGCTATTGGGATGCTGATGTGCGCCCGCGACAGGAATCGTTTGTGCAGGATTCAACACTGGGAATTGGCTACAAAGGAAACCTTCCCATGCTGTATAAAAACCTGCGTTCCGGCGCAGAAAGCGGCATTGATTTTAGCAGCCGCTGGTTTGCCGATGGCGAACATTTGAACACCATCCATGTTACCGATTTTATCCCGGTTGATTTGAATGGTTTGCTTTATCATCTTGAACTTACACTTGCCAAATCGTTCAAAGAAACCGGCAATTTGATAAAAGAAAAATATTACAACACGCTTGCCGCAAGGCGCAAAGCTGCTATCAACAAATACTGCTGGGATGCCAAAACGGGCTGGTATTACGATTATGATATTATGGCAAAAACAAAAAGCCCTAAAGTTACTATCCTGGGTATTTCGCCCCTGTTCTTTCATGTTGCTTCAAACGCGCAAGCTAAGCAGGCATCGGCTTTTGCAAAAAGTAAATTGCTTAAAAACGGTGGCTTTGTTACCACATTAAAAAATACGGGCGAGCAATGGGATGCGCCCAATGGCTGGGCGCCGCTGGAGTGGATTAGCATTAAAGGTTTGGAAGACTATGGCGAACACACATTGGCAGAAGAAGCCGCCAAACGCTGGGCGAAACTCAACATTAAAGTGTTTCATAACACCGGAAAGATGATGGAGAAATACAACGTGGTGGATGCAAGCCTGGAAGGCGGTGGCGGTGAATATGCTTCGCAGGATGGCTTTGGCTGGACCAACGGCGTGCTGTTGAAGCTGATGAAAGTTTATAATATTAAAGAAGAGTAATTAACAGCCTTATGCTACAAGTTGCAAGCTATAAGCTTTGGGCAGCAAAGATAGCAGGTTGGGAAAAGGGTTTGTTTTTGCCCTGATTTCAGTACCAGGAATGTTATAAAAATCAAAGACTCCACCGATTGAGGTGGAGTCTTTGTTATGTTCATAGCAATCGGAGAGACCTGTCGGATATGTTTTGAAACATTGATTGTTTTAAAACGGGGTAAAAGTAAAGGTTATTACTTATCTCTCAAACTCCGTTGCCAATTGTCAAATGTAAAACGTTATGTTACTTGAAAAATATCTGATAATTGCAATGATTACTTTAAAGATATTCAATGGTTAAACGATTTTATTTTATTGTTTCAAAACAGAAATTCCAATAATTTATAATTTAGCCATTTAGTTCTTACTTAAGACTTTATAATCAAAATGAATGCAGAGCTTGCTTACAAAACGCCATTTTGTTTTTACATAAAATAATTATGGTTGCTGTGCATCATTAATCAATACGATGGTAATAGCTGATCACACTGTTATCGCCTGCACCGCCTATTGGGAAAAGTATCAGTAATACTGTGTTGCTACTAGAAGTTATCAAAACGAGATTGTTTTCTTTTGAAAGACCTATGTATCTTTTTTTATCACCCAATGTCCAAAGAGGTCCATATTTAAAGCTCGCATCATACTGTTTCCTAATACTGAAATATCCTTTCTTGTATTTTCCTTTTAATATTATTCTGTCAACCAGAGAGTCATTGAGAAGTAGAGCGATTTCTAATTGTTTATCATTTGCCTTTTTTACTTCAACTATGGTTTTTTCAGGACTTCCATTGTATCTGGTTTTGTTATTAACTGCTCCCCATAAAAACCGTTTATTATTTGTTGCGCCAGAGGATTCATTTGAATATTTGCCATTCAGTTTTAGAGCGTTGGAAGGGTTAATAGAAACATCTTTTTCCTTTCTCTCAGAAACTTTAATTGTTGAACAGGATGCTGCCAAAAAAATAAATGAACTTATGACAAAAGCTTTACGCATGAAATAATCTCTATCGTTTCCATTTACTCAACCAACCGCAACTTTATGTGGAGATGACGGTGGATAAGGACGACTTCTTTCTTTCACACGAACTACGCAGCCCGTTTCAACCACAACCAAAGCCAATACAACTATTGCAATCATCCATTTTTTCATACACTCAGTTTTTAAATTGTGTTGCAAAACTATGCCAACCGCAGGCACGTTTTCTTTTACTGTAAAAGTGCTCTCATCAACTACGGCCATTGTATAACAAATGTATGCACGTTGGGTGGCATAAAATAATAGCTGTACCTGTAGTTTGAAACTTCACAAATTTGTTTTACAATAGATAAACCTAAGCCATGCTTGCCGGTAAAAGAGTTGCCCTTATAAAACCTGTTAAACACTTGTTGCTTATCCAGCGCCTGGGCTTCGCCACTGTTGCTGATAACGAATTGTGCCGTTTCTAATTGCAGATGAATAAAACCATTGGTACTATTGTGCCTCGTTGCATTGCTAAATAAATTGTTCAGTAAAATGTCAATCAACTGCACATTTCCCATGATAACGGCAGGGTTTGTTTTTGCACGAATTTCTAATCCCATACTTTGCCATTGCTCTTCAAACTGGGACAATTTGTTTTTAATTAAATCTTCAATGTCAATGGTGGCTTGCTCAGCAAATTGACGGTTCTCAATTTTGGTTAGTAACAACAGCGATTCGTTCAATCGCTTCATGTTGTTAATGGCTTCGTAGGAGGCTTGTATCGCTGTACTTTGCGGCTCGGTTAAGGCTTCGTTTTGAATCAATAAATCTAATTTGGAACGAACAACAGCCAGCGGCGTTTGCAATTCGTGCGATGCATTTTCCGTAAATTCTTTCAGGGCAAAATAATCCTGCTGCGCTTTGTTGACAGACACTGAAAGCGTTTGGTTGAGCAGCTTAAATTCATCAATCTTAGTAGCAGGAAACGACACGGTTCTGTTGTTAGATACAGTAAAGTTTTGAATGACGTGTAAGCTGTTGTAAAACGGCTGCCACAATTTGCGCAAAACCAAACGGTTAATAAAAAAAGTAGCGCATAGAATTAAAACAATTGTTCCTACAGTAATGAGGATAATGGAGCGAATCAAATCATCGGTGCCTTCCAGCGATTTGCTAACAGTTATTAAATAATTATTGCCATTTACGGTTGCACCAAAAGCGATGGTTCTTTCCCAATCATCATCTTCGCCTCTTCTATGGTGGTTCTTTTTTGTATAGATATGATGGTTGCCTGCTGGCAAATCATTCACCAGTTGGTATTGGGTATGTTGGTCGTGCACTTCAACAACAGGAGGCAGCGAATGATAGCTGTTGATGTAAGAAAGCACTTCATTTTTTTCGATGCGAAGGTCTTCATCAATGCCATTGATAATAACATAGCGGAGCAAAAAAGAAAAGGCAACCGAAGCTAATAAAAAGATAATAACGGTTGATAACAAGTTGATGCGGCTATATGTGGTAAAGAGTTTCATAGGCAGAATAGTTAAGAAGCAACACTAAACTTATAACCCATGCCATACACAGATTTGATGTAATCTGCGCAACCGGCAGCTAATAACTTCCGGCGCAGATTTTTAATGTGCGTGTATAAAAAATCGTAGTTGTCTGCCATGTCCATATCATCCCCTAACAGATGTTCTGCAATGGCAGCTTTACTGATAACTTTGTTTTTGTTGCTTACAAAATAGAGGAGCAAATCGTATTCTTTTTTAGTAACGTCAATATTTTTAGCGCCAACATAAACCTGCTTTTCCGTGAGATTAATTTGCAATTCATCCAACTGAATAATATTGTTGCCACCAAACGATTTTCTTCTGATAATGGCATCTACTCTTGCTCCTAATTCCGACAAATGAAATGGCTTGGTAAGATAATCATCCGCA
Organism: Ilyomonas sp.; assembly: GCA_965277535.1. Classification (GTDB taxonomy): domain Bacteria; phylum Bacteroidota; class Bacteroidia; order Chitinophagales; family Chitinophagaceae; genus Ilyomonas. Next base: position 2,648,007 of record OZ255825.1, read on the forward strand.
CCGGCTTTCAGGCCATATACTTTATCGTCAATCGAATTTTTGGCAGAAATAATAATCACGCCATCGGCTTTGTTTTGCCGTTTTAATTCTTTCAAAATCTGCAAACCACTGCCACCGGGTAAGGTGATGTCGAGCACGATGCAAGCGTATTCGTACAAAGAAATTTTTTCCAAAGCCGATGAAAAATCAAAAGCGGTCTCGCATACAAATTGCTCGTTTGCAAGGTAGCTGCAAATGCTGCGCGAGAGTTCTTTCTCATCTTCAATCACCAATATTTTCATCGGCTTTGTTTTACCGCTAATTGAATCCTAAACATTACTATCTTCCTGTTATTGAACAGAGCCGTAGGCTCGAATATTTTGTAACGCCGGATTTTAATCCGGTGGTATAAAGATGTGGTATCGAAAGAGTGCCGTAGGCACGATATATCTTTATACCAACTCCTGAAAAATGTACTGTTCATTATACTCAATTGCAAACCTCTTTTAAAAATTGGAGATATTCATCTCTGAAACTTTTATGAATAACTGCGTTCCTATATTTTACTGCAAATACAAATTGCAGATAAATTTGATGACAAGTATTTACCATGAGATGAGTTTTGATGAATACTATGTGCCGAGCCTACGGCTCTCTATCAAAGATTCGGTTTTCTTTCAACGGATTGAAATCCGTTGTTATAAAACAAGCCGAAGCTACGCTTCTTTATTTTTATTCGTCCGTCAGATTGTTTGTTGTTCTGATGATCGTTTTTATTTGAAGCAAAAATAAATTCCCTGTTCGTTTACTGCCTCTTATTGTTTATCATTGTTACTTGCATTTGTTTTTTATTTGACGGCTTCTAATCAGGCATGTGTTATATGCGTTGATGAACAACTCCAAAACAATTGTATGAAAATAAAACGCGAACCCATTTTTAAGGATATAAGAGAAGTTGTTTTTATCGTTCTCGGTGTTACCACGGCTGCTTTTGCATTAAAAGGTTTTTTGGTTCCCAATAACTTCTTTGATGGCGGTGTAAGCGGTATTTCGTTGCTCATCCATGAAATCTATGGCTTCAATCTCGCGTATGTTATATTGATTGTTAACCTGCCTTTTTTAATTATTGGTTCGTATGTTGTGAACCGGCAGTTTGCCTTTAAAACCTTTGTCAGCATTGTATTGCTGGGCATTTGCTTAAACTATGTACCGTATCCGGTTATCACATCCGATAAGTTGCTGGTGTCTATTTTTGGCGGCTTCTTTTTGGGTGTGGGCATTGGGTTTGTGATGCGTGCGGGTTGCGCGTTGGATGGCATTGAAGTGCTGGGTTTGTACACTGGCAAGCGGTCTTCTTTTACTGTTACCGAAATTATTTTTGCCATAAACGTCATCATCTTTTTAATTGCCGCTTTTAAGTTTGGGCTGCCCACTTCTTTGTATTCGATGCTCACTTATTTTACAGCTTCCAAAACGGTTGATTATGTTGTGGAAGGCATCGAAGCTTACACCGGCGTTACCATCATTTCATCGCACAGCGAGGAAGTAAAAAACCGTTTGGTAAATGAGTTGGGCAGGGGCATTACGGTGTACAAAGGTGAGCGCGGTTTTTTGCCCGGAACGTTTGAAGTGCATAACGATGTTGACATTATTTTCACCGTTGTTACGCGGCTTGAAATGCGCAAATTAAAAAACTTAGTGAACGAGGTAGATGCGAAAGCTTTTGTGTTTGCCAGCACAATAAAAGAAGCGTCGGGTGGTATAATGAAAAGACAGCAACACCGGTAAAGGTTTTCACCACTAAGGCGCAAAAAAAACGGGCAAAAACAAACTTTGCGTCTTCGCGTCTTTGCGGTTGAAAATAGTACTCGCACAAATGTTCAATTCTTTTCAAAGCGTTGAAGAGTGCGACGCAAGAGACGATCAACAAGAATTACAAATGCCCGTACCATAAAACTGTATTTTGTATTGGCTGTTTACTCGCTACTCAAAGCTTATAGTTTGCAGCTTACCACTCACCATTCACCTCTCCATTTTTCTCCGCCTGCTTTTCTAAACAACAAGAAAATTAAGGCAAAAACAAACCTTCGATCATCAATCTAACACTTCATAAACACTCATCGCAGCGGCTTTGTTTTTCAACACAAAATCGCCCACTTTGCCGCAATTGAACGACTCGCGCACCTGGTTGTAACACGCTTCTGTGGTAACGATTTGACCTGCTTTGGCAACGCTTTGCAAACGTTGTGCGGTGTTCACTACATCGCCAATCACTGTGTAGTCAAGCCGTCGTAAATTGGCAGAACCAATGTTGCCCGAAATCAATTCGCCGCTGTTGATGCCAATGGAAACTTTAGGATAAAAACCGAGATAATCGGCATCGTGTGCATCCTTTTCTATGCGCGCCCGAACAGCAAGACAGGTTTCGATGGCTCTGTCTAAATGATAGTCGCCACGGAACACAGCCATGATAGCGTCGCCAATGAATTTATCTACATGCCCCTTTTGCGCGATGATCTCTTTTACCATCACATCAAAATACTTGTTCAGGAGTTTGATAACGCTATCGGCAGGCTGGGTTTCGGTAAGAGAAGTGAAGCCACAAATGTCAATAAAAACAACCGTTGCCTCAATGCTTTCATTGCACATCAGTGTTGATTCAAACTCTTTTTTGTTCATGAAGTTCAACACATTTTCATCCACATACATGCGCAGAATGTTGTTTTCTTTTATGGCTTGTAACGTTTGTTTCAGTTGCTCAACATGATGCAATGTTTTTTGCAGCGTAAGCTCTAAATCATCAAAGTTAACGGGCTTGCAAACAAAGTCGAAAGCACCACGGTTCATGGCAGATCGGATGTTGTCCATATCACCATAAGCCGAAACAATTACCGCTTTGATAAGCGGCGATTCTTCGGTTAGTTTTTGCAGCAAAGTCAGCCCGTCCATTTCCGGCATATTGATGTCGCTAAACACAACATCAATGTCGTTTTGCTGGTGAATTTTATCCAGAGCTTCTCTGCCATTCACTGCAAAAACAAAGCTGTATTTGCCTTCCCGAATCTGCTTGCGAAATTTTTGTTTGATAAGAACTTCGAGGTCAGTTTCATCGTCAGCCACTAAAATTTTTGCCATCAGCTTATTATATTAAGTTTCTCTTTTAACAGGGTAAAATCGAGTGGTTTGGTAAGAAAGTCATCCGCCCCTGCTTTTATTGCCAAATCATGATTTTCTTCGTCGCCGTAAGCCGTAATCATCATCACAACGGGCGGTGGCGTGTAATGATGTTGCTTAATTTTTTTCAATAGTTGAATGCCGCTCATGCCAGGCATGTTAATGTCGGATAAAATGAGCACCGCTTCCTGGTTATGATTGTTTAAGTATTGCAACGCCTGCTCACCCGAATAGGCAAAAGCAAATGACGCTGTACCGCTGCGGATTTCTTTGCGAAAGCGCTGCTCAAACAATTGCTGTACGTCGGTTTCATCGTCAACAACAAGAATGTTTTTCATGCTCGAAAAATAATTAAAAATTACGAAGGAATGGTGATGATGAATTTGGTAAAACTGTTTTCTTCCGATTCTACTTTGATGGTTCCTTTGTGTTGTTTGGTGATAATGTCATAGCTCAAGCTCAAACCCAGTCCGGTTCCTTGTCCGGTTGGTTTGGTAGTGAAGAAGGGTTGAAAAATCTTATCAATCACTCCTTGCGGAATGCCATTGCCATTGTCTTTTACGGTAATTATAATCTCATCATCCCCTTTTTTTGTGCTTACCCAAACGGTTGGCTGATAGCCCGCATCCGACAGTTTTTTCTTTTCGCTTACCGCATAAAACGCATTGTTGAAAAGGTTAAGCAGAACACGTCCCATATCCTGCGGCACAACGTTTACTTTTCCTATACTTTCATCAAAGCCTGTTTTGTAATCGGCATTGAAGGATTTGTCTTTGGCACGCAATCCATGATAGCTTAATCTTAAATATTCATCTGCCAAAGCATTGATGTTCGTCGCTTCCAACTGCCCGGTATTTTTGCGCGAGTGCTGCAACATGCTTTTTACAATGGCATCGGCTCGCTTACCGTGTTGAGCTATTTTCACTAAGTTTTGTTGCAGGTCGCCGGCAATCAAATCCACTTCTGCTGTGTTGCCTTTGCTCATTTCTTCTTTCATTTCGGTAAGCAGTTCTGCACTTACTTCCGAAAAATTATTTACAAAATTCAGCGGGTTTTGAATTTCGTGGGCAATGCCTGCTGTTAGCTCGCCAAGGCTTGCCATCTTCTCACTTTGTATCAATTGCGCCTGCGTTGATTGTAATTCTTCCAGCGCATGTTCAAGCTCTTCTTTTTGCCGGGTTAGCTCGGCGGTGCGTTCTCTTACCTGCACTTCAAGCTGGTCGTTCATTGCAGAAATCACTTTGCTGTTTTGCTCCTCGCGCAGCGCTTTTTGCTTGGCTTCGTTCAGCTCTTTGTCTTGTTTTCTTATCACCAGCCATACGCCTATGCTCCAAAGGACGGCAAACACGGTAGCGGTATCAAGCATGCCTTCCCATTTATTATAGAATGACTTGTTGATAAGCTCTGTAAGGTGAGAAAGAAAAGCAATGGCAATGAAAGGAAGAATGGCATTCAACAGCAGCTTTGCATTTTTAAACCCGGGTTGTGAATACAGCAGCCACGCCAATCCTGCCAGCACAATTTCGCCAACCCAAACCAGTAGGGTTTCCAAATGACCTTTCGCGATAACGCTCAAAATCCAAAGCACCAAAGCCCCGTACATAACCATGAGAAGCGGACGATTCCATTTTTCATAGTACTCGGTTTTCTTTAGCAAACCCCGCATGTAGCGCGTGATAATGATGATGTAAATGAAATACAGAAGCATAAGCAAAGCGTTTGGAAACTGCGTGTTGTAAAGCGCGGCGTTATCAATTGATCTACATTCATTTTTGGAAATCGTTTTGGAAAACAAATGATGAACGCGCTGCTATTATTCCTGTGTAAATCTATTGTAAGTTTCTTATCAAATGATGGTATTGTTGTTTTGCCAAGCCGGATGCCAACTTCAAGTTTGCTTTTGCCACATTTTTTATTGTTGAAAATAAAATGGGAAATAGGTTGCAACACAAAGTGGCTTATATCAGCGGAGGCGGTATTAGCTTTATTGAAATAAAGTAAGTGATGTAGAATAAAGATTGCTGGATATAGCAACTTAAAGCATCGGCTATAGCGCAGCTTTTTTCAAATTAAGTCATCATTAAAACTTATTATACCGGAAGAGTAATGATAAATGTCGTTTCTTCCCCTTCCTTGCTCTCAACTTTAATTGTTCCGTTGTGTTCTTTTGTGATGATGTCGTAGCTTAAAGATAAGCCCAGTCCGGTTCCTTGTCCCGTTGGTTTGGTGGTAAAGAATGGCTGAAAGATTTTATCAATGATAGTTTGCAGAATGCCGTTACCATTATCACTCACAATGATTTCAACTTTATCGTTCAATCTTTTTGTATTCACAGAAACAATCGGTTTATAATCTTCACTAGCCGTTTTCTTTTTCTCATTCACTGCATAAAATGCATTGTTGAATAAGTTAAGCAATACTCTTCCTATATCCTGCGGAACGATATTTATCTTACCAATCCTTTCATCAAACTCCGTTTTATATTCAGCGTTGAAGTTCTTGTCTTTTGCCCGCAAGCCATGATAGGAGAGACGAAGGTATTCATCACACAAGGCATTAATGTCACTCCATTCTTTTTGCCCTGTATTCTTTCTTGAGTGCTGTAACATGCCTTTTACAATGGCATCAGCACGTTTGCCATGATGGTTTATTTTTTCGAGATTTTGTTTAATGTTATCGGCCAATGCAATCGCATCTTCTTTATTATCCTTTTGCAGTTCTTCTTTCATTTCATTCAGCAACTCGCTGCTCACTTCACTAAAGTTATTGACAAAGTTTAAGGGGTTCTGTATCTCATGGGCAATGCCTGCTGTTATCTCTCCCAAGCTTGCCATCTTCTCACTTTGTATCAGTTGCGCCTGCGTTGATTTAAGCTCTTCAAGGGATTGGTTTAACTGTTGGGTTCGGTTAGTAACTTTTTGTTCGAGTAAAAGGTTCTGCTTCTTTAAGTTGCGGGAACGATAGACAATAACAGAAGATATAGCAACTAAAAAAATTACTGCATAGAGTAAATATGCCCACCAAGTTTTCCACCAAGGAGGCGAAATGATGACTGTAATGCTGTCTTCTTTGGTTGTCCATATTCCATCACTGTTAGCAGCCTTTACATGAAAAGTATAAGTGCCGGGCGATAGATTGGTGTAGGTAGCTGTGCGCTGCGTACCAGCCCAAATCCAGTCTTTATCATAGCCGTCTAAACGGTAAGCATATTTTATTAAAAAAGTATTTTGATACAGCAATGCAACATAATTAAACAGTACACGATTTTCATCGTAACGCAGGTAAATCTTGTCTTTGCTCCATTTTACAATGGAAGAATCTTTGTCTTTTAAATTGTCTTTTTTAGATTTGAACGAAACCGATTCAATGTGCACAATGGGAAGAGTTGTATCCGGCACAAAATCATCCGGATTAAAACTAACAAAGCCATTTTTGCAACCATACATCATTAAACCTTTGCTTGTTTTAAACAAACCCCTGTACAGCGGGTATTCCAGCAATCCATTGTCGGGAACAATCGTTTTTATGGTATCGTTTCCTGAGTTTAAAATTGAAATACCTCTCGGAGATGTGATCCACATATTATTTTTATCATCTTCATTAATACCCAAAGTACCATCATATAAAAGACCATTTTTTTCTGAAAATTTTTTAATTGTGTTATTGCTTTTATTCAGTAAAAACAAACCGCCAACATAACTTCCTGCCCATATATTTTTCTTATTGTCTTCAAAGATGCATGTTGTTGAAAACAAACCGGGCAATGTATTAAGGTATGAAGTAAAGCTACCGGCTTGTGAATTGAATTTATTAAGTCCTCCGTTTCGTGTGCCGATCCACAAAGCATTTTTTGTATCCAGATACATCGTTACTACTGCTTTATCATCCAGGATTTCGCTTTTCGGAACCGTAAACCGGTCGCCTGCTATAAAAGGGTAACGGGTAAAATTATGATCCTGGTTATTGAACCTGCACAAGCCACTATCATTTAAGCCTACCCAAATTGTACCTGTATTATCTTCTAAAATGCAATTGATTGAATTACTGCCCAATGAAGAATGATCATCTTTATTATATCTGTAATTTTTTGTTTTTTTGGTAACAGGATTGTAACAATACAAGCCTTGCGTTACGTTTTGAGAGTTAAGGGCAGTGAACCAAAGCATGCCATCCCTGGCAATTATTACAGAACTTACCGTAGTACTTTTATTTATTCTGTTATCAAAATTTGTATAAATAAATGAATCTGTTTGAGGCAGCCAGTGGTAAAGACCCCGTAAACTGCCTAACCAAAAGCTACCATCAGCCATTTCTGCAAAAGAATTTACATCCCCGCCAGGGAAATAATGGATGTAGCCCGGCTCATTTTCATACACTACGAATTTAGACTGGTCTTTATTAAACCATTGCAAGCCCATAAATTCCGAGCCAAACCAGGGATGCCCCTGCTGGTCTAAGGAGATATGGCTGATGGTATTGCTTAAAATGCCTTTTGCATCTTTTTCATTGTAATTGTACCTGATATAATCTTTTGTTTTTGTATCAAATTGTACGATACCTTTTCCTCCCCAACACCAAATCTCACCCTCTTTGTTTTCGATTGCCCAAAATATTGCATTGTCAAAGGGGTTGGTTTTTTTGTCTTTTAAATTAAAATCAGTCAGGATTTGTGTAGAAGGATCAAAACTGGTAAGCCCGTTTTCGGTAGCGAACCAAACATGCCTTTGCGAATCAATAAAATTCATTCCTGCAATATCTCCAAACGCGTTACATGCTTTAATGCCGGGATGTTGAAACGTTACCAACGTGTTTGTATTGATATCATACCTGCCTAACCCTTTCGGTTGATTTGATTTTTTATCTGCAATTAAAAACCACACTTCACTGTGATTGAATGAATCTTCATTTTCGTACCAGTAAATATTTGTATTGGCGGTATCAAAATAAACCCTTTTAAAGATTTTGGAAACCGGGTTGTATTTGATTAAGCAGTTGTTAGATTGAACCCAAAAATTATTGTGTTCATCAACAAAAGAGGAAAAATAATCGATGTGTTCATCAGCAAAAGAAGAAAAATAATCGGTATGGCTTACATCAGGATTAGCTTTATCTCTAACACCAAAAAGAGTAAAATGTTTTGTTTTTCTACTTAATAAACCTGCACATGTTGATTTTTGCTCATCGTCAAACAATTGAAGCCAGATATTATCTTCTTTGTCAAATTGTATAAACAAAACAACATATCGTTTGGTGTTGTATGATGAACTAAAAAAACTTTGTTGTATAACACTGTCTTTTTTGCGGTCGTAAACATACAAACCGTTGAAAGTACCAATCCATATATTGCTTTCTTTATCTTCACAAACGAAATTAATGATATTAGAATTCTCGGTTTTAGCAGTCAATGCGTATTTTTTAATCCTATAACCATCAAAGCGCACTAAACCATTTTGTGTACCTATCCAAAAATATCCTTCTCTATCCTGTACTATTGTGTTTACCTGGCTTTCCGGTAAGCCGTCTTTAACACCAATATAATTGAAACGAAGTTGTTGTACCGGTTTCACTTGTGCGATACCAATGCAACAACAGAATTGCAACAAAAGCAACAGAAATACAATGTTCTTCATAAGACGTAGACGTTTCGATAATTAAAGTAACTGAATAATAAATTCACTTCCTTCACCTTCTTCACTCTTCACTTGTATCGTTCCTCCATGTTCTTTCGTGATGATATCGTAACTTAATGATAATCCTAATCCGGTTCCTTCACCGGTTGGTTTGGTGGTAAAGAAAGGCTGAAAGATTTTGTCAACGATGTTCTGCGGAATACCGCTGCCATTGTCTTTTACGATGATTTTAATTTTATCATTCAGCTTTTTTGTTGATACAATTACTGAAGGCTGATAGCTGACATCTGATAGCTTCTTCTTTTCATTCACTGCGTAAAAAGCATTGTTGAATAAGTTTAATAACACTCTTCCCATGTCTTGTGCAACGATGTTTATATTGCCAATTGTTTCATCAAAATCAGTTTTATAATCAGCGTTGAAGTTTTTGTCTTTGGCTCTTAATCCATGATAGCTTAATCGCAAAAACTCATCACACAAAGAGTTGATGTCTGTTGCTTCTTTAACACCTTTGGTTTGCCGTGAATGTTGCAACATGCCTTTCACAATGGCGTCAGCTCGCTTGCCGTGATGGTTTATTTTTGTTTCATTTTCTATCACATCATTGGCAATTGTTTTTACTTCATCTATGTTGCCTTTGTCCATTTCTTCTTTTAGTTCTTCCAGCAATTCTTTGTTCAGTTCACTAAAATTATTGACGAAGTTTAATGGGTTTTGTATCTCGTGTGCAATGCCTGCGGTAAGTTCTCCAAGAGATGCCATCTTTTCACTTTGTATAAGCTGAGCTTGCGTTGATTTCAGTTCTGATAAAGTGCTTTCTACTTTCTCTTTTTGCTGCTGAAGTGCAATGTTTGCTTTCTTCTTTTGCCTGTTGTTACGGAATTGTATGAAGGCAATAATTAAAACCGCAAATACAACTAAACAAAGAGCCGCAATTGCAAAGTACTGCTGGTTTTTTATTCGCTTTGCGTCGGCATCTTTTTTATCCTGAGCTGCTTTTGCAACCGCTTCCTTTTTATCGAAATTATATTGCATGGTTGTTTGCAAAGATTTCCTCACATCATTTTCATTTCTGATACTGTCTCTGTAAGCTATATATTTCTTGTAAGATGCGTAGGCATGTTTGAAGTTTCCGGTAGCGCTGTCAAGTTCGGCTTGCACTAAGTAACTCTTTTCAAAATTGTCGTGAAATTTTTCTACTGATGCACAGAGCAAAGCTGAATCAGCGTATTTCTGAGCCTCCGTAAAATGATTCAATCTTATATTTACTTCAGAAAGTCCCTCATAACTATCGCCCATTCCTCCTGTATCCAACACTCCTTTATAATTACTTACTGCAGCAGTATAATTCTTTGACGACTCTTTAAGAAATTCTATTCGTTTGGCAAAGGAGATATCTCCCGTTTGTTCAACCAAAATATCTCCCATACTATAATAAGCCCATGCCTTAATGAGTTTACTGTTTAACGAATCTGCAATTTTTAAAGCGGCAGAATCATAACTCAATGCTGTCTTGTATTGCTTTTGAATGCGAAAAATATTTGCCATGTAAGCGTAACATTCGGCTAACCCGCGGGCAAAATGTATGTCTTTATTAATTTGTAAAGCCTCTAAATAATAACTAAGCGATTCCTGATAATTTTCCTGGTAATAATAAGTCCAGGCTACTCTTTCAAGGCATGTTGCAGTCTCCTCTTTTTTGTTCAGTTGCGTATATATTTTTAAAGCTTTATAGTAATTAGAAATGGATTCCGGGTTATTGTTATTAAAGTGGTCGTATTTTGCAATACTTACATAACATAGCGCCAGTAATTCCTGATACGGCGATTGTTTTGCCAATTGTAAAGCAGTAGTAAAATACTGCATAGCTTCCGGCATGTTTCGTTTCTCAACAAGTGCATTTCCAATTTCAATACAACTTTTAATAATACCCTGTTTTTCACCCATTTCCTGGTAAAGCTTCAATGCAATAAGATAATTTTTTAGGGAAGAATCGGTCTGTTGATTGATGGTGTATATTTTACCGACAGTCCAAATTGCATTAGCTTTCCCCTCTTTAAAATTTATTGTTTCAGCAAGTTGCACCGATTGTTCGGCCGATTGCACAGCCGTTTTAAATTCACCCCGCTTAGCTAATCCCAAACCCAGCATCAACAATGTATTTACCCTATTCGTATCATTTTTCCTGGTGAATAAAACTTTCTTTAGAGAATCTATTTTTATAGAGTCAGATTGGGCATGTAAGTTCATAACAAATACAACAAACAATACAACAAGGCTGGCTTTATATAGATGCGTTTTCATTAAGCAGCTAATTGAATTACAAATGTTGAACTTTTATTCTCTTTGCTCTCTACTTTAATAGTCCCGTTGTGTTCTTTGGTGATGATGTCGTAAGACAATGATAATCCCAAACCAGTGCCTTGCCCTGTTGGTTTGGTGGTAAAAAAAGGTTGAAAGATTTTATCAATGATAGATTGAGGGATGCCGTTTCCATTGTCTTTCACAACAATCTCTATCTTATCATTCAATTTTTTTGTTTGAACAGAAACAATCGGTTTATAATCATTGCTTGCTGTTTTCTTCTTTTCATTCACCGCATAAAAAGAGTTATTAAAAAGATTCAACAAAACTCTTCCCATATCCTGAGGAACAATATTGATCTTACCAATCGTCTCATCAAAATCCATTTTAAAATCAGAATTAAAGCTTTTGTCTTTAGCTCTCAATCCATGATAACTCAATCGTAGGTATTCATCACACAAAGCGTTGATGTCAGTTGCTTCTTTTACACCTTTGGTTTGTCTTGAATGTTGCAGCATTCCTTTTACAATGGCATCAGCACGCTTGCCATGATGGTTTATTTTTTCGAGGTTTTGTTTTACATCATCAGCAATTGCATTTGCATCTTCATAATTGCCTTTTGATATTTCTTCTTTCATTTCATCCAGTAACTCATTACTCAGTTCGCTAAAATTATTCACGAAGTTCAAAGGGTTTTGTATCTCATGAGCAATGCCTGCGGTGAGTTCTCCAAGGCTTGCCATCTTTTCACTTTGTATCAATTGTGCTTGGGTAGATTTCAATTCTTTTATCGAGTCTTCAAGTTTTATTTTTTGCAGGTCAATTTCAGACTTTTGCTTTTTGAGCAGGTCATAGGATCTTTTCCGCTGCCTGCTGTTTCTATACACAACAATACCAACCAAAACACCTGCTGCCAGCACGCTTAGAAGCCCATATAGTTTAAGATTGCTTTTATATTTCTCCTCTGCCAACTGCTTTTCATTTGCCAAAGCCTGTTCTTTTTGCTGCTCGGCAAATGCCATGTTTTGAAACTCACTGGTGCTTTCGTGGTTGTACAAACTTTTGTAGGCATCGAAGCCCACCTGCTGAAAATAATATGCGCTGTCAACGTTATGCTTCTTTAAAAAATAATCTGCAACTATGAGACTGGAACTGATAACAAATTTTAGAAAACCTTTATCGTGGGCGGTAGTTAAACAAAGCCGTGCATAATAATAACTTGAATCCCCATTTCCTCCCTTTTTAAAATAACTGGCAAGCCCGCTTGTCGTAGTGCAATAATTTGAGTAATCACTGGCGGCGGTTGTAAAGAACACATAGCTTCTGCGCAGGTAATCATGTGCTAGGCTATCTTCATCCAGCGCCAGGTAATCAATCCCCAAATCGTCTAAAATAACTCCGGAAATTTCTGATTCGCTTCCAAATAAGCGGGTTGCTGTCTTATAGCACGAATCTGCATAATACCGTGCGGAATCATTTTGTTTTAGTGCAAGATAATTTCTTGAGAAGTCCTCAAGAATGGCTAAATATATGTAGTTTGTATGATTATATTTTGTTGCTTCCCTGTAACTGGTTATTGCTTTTTTATACTCAAGGGAATATTGATAAGATAAACCTATCAGCATATGATCCAATTGAATGTTTGCACTGTCATTTTTTGCCCGGTGCATTTGCAATAGCGAAAGAGAAATTTGAAGTGCTGTGAGATAATTGCCAACGTCCTGGAAAGAAGCAGTAGCAAGCTGCATGTACCAACTCGAATCTCTTTTATATTTGCGGCAAAGGTTTACTAATCTTTCATAATAAGTATTCAGGGAGTCTTTAATAAAATAACCTGATTCAGATGAAGACAATTGCGATAAGCAATCCATTTCATCGGTTACCAAACCATAGATATGCGCCGTGTTCATTGCATTTTGCATAAAGTAAGTTGCACTGTCTCCCCAATGGTGTGATGCATACGTATCTGCCATGCTCTGCAACACATACAGTTCATCTTCGTAAAAATTATTCCGGCGGGAAATTGAGAGTGCCTCTGCAAACAGCGCTTTTGCAGAATCCGGTTTGCCCGGCGCAATAAACCTTGCCATTCTCGCCAAAGCATGTATTTGTTGTTTTACCAGGTTGTTTTGAAATGCAATGGCAACCGTCTGCCGGAGCAAAAGCTGTACAGAATCTTTTTTACCGATAAATGCACTTAGCACTAAAAGCAAGTCAGCTTCCTGTGCCTTTAACTGATGGTGCCGGGAAAATACAATTGCATTTTGCAGTAATGAATCTCCTTGTACAGGTTTGCCTTGATTATAAAATGCTATTGACAGATAGAATTGTGTTTGAGCCTGCTGCGCGTATAGTTTTTTTTGCCCGCAAATGGTAAGTGCGTTGTTTAATATGATAACCGCAGTATCGAAGTGATGTAAATCTGACTCTTCATATTTTGCCAACTCAATCAGTGCATTCACTTTAGTTGAGTCAGACTTTGCATTGGTTACAACCTTTGTTAAACTATCAGAAAAAGAATCTTGTGCTTCTGCTGTTGAAATAAAAAATAAAAGCAGTAATATCAAAATCAATTTGTTCATACTATTTTTATTTCTCAGATAAATGAATGGTAAATGTACTTCTTACACCTTCAACACTTGCTGCTTTTATTGTTCCGTTGTAGGTGGTGATGGTGTCGTAAGCAAGCGAGAAACCAAGCTTTTTATTATATCAGCCACAGTGCAGTTTCGTTTTTCAGGTTTGAGCATCGTCTCCCAACTGTTCAAGATAACCCATAAAAATTTGCGAAACGTTTGTATTGATAATCATAGGCTTTATAAAATAAGAGATCTGCTTCGGTAAAACTCTTATACATCATCTTATGATTAATTAGTAAGTATAAAATCGGATGACATTTCTTTCATTCAATCGTCTATTTACATTGATAATCAACACAGTTTTATGGGTTATCTTAAACCCAACGGGGACAATGCGTTTTACAATGCTCCTCCTTCATCATACCGTTCGTCCCTTTCAGAAAACGATACTGAAACCCGAATGCCATTGCTTGCAGAGCCGCAGGCTCGAACCATTTTGTAACGCCGGATTTCAATCCGGTGGTATAAAGATGTGGTATCGAAAGAGTGCCGTAGGCACGATATATCTTTATACCAACTCCTGAAAAATATATTGTTCATCATAGTCAATGGCAAACCTCTTTAAAAAAAGGAGATATTCATCTTTGAACGTTTGTTTTTGATGATGTGCTTCCTGGTTTTGTATGTATTTATAAACTTGGTCAATCTGCGATCGGCTGTATGAAAATACACCATAACCTTCCTGCCATTCAAATCGCTCTGTTGTTAAGCTATTCTCATTAATGTATTTTGATGATTTTGCTTTCACTGTTTTCATCAGTTCGGATACAGAAACAACAGGTTTCAACCCAACAAAGCAATGCACATGATCTTCCACTCCATTTACAATGATGGTTTCGCAGTTGGTTTCGTTGATCAGATTGCCGATAACGCCAAATAGTGTGTGGCGCCAGCTCTTGTTAATGACAGCGTTCCTGTATTTTACTGCAAATACAAACTGTAGGTAATTTAATGATAGGTATTTGCCATAGCCATTGGGTTTAAAGATAGAACGAGCCTACGGCTCTCATGTAATGTTTAGTGCTGTCATCAACGGATTAAAATCCGTTGTTACAATATCTTTGAGCCTACGGCTCTGATCTTATGTTGTTACAAAATAAGTTGAAGCTACGCTTCTTATCATCTGACAGAGCATTGATTGCTGCTTTCAACGTATGATAATCCAAAGCAAATCTCTTGTAAGCACAAAGCGCTTCACAACACAATTGATGATTTCATTTTACCATCGGCATCTTCAAGCTTACTTCCTTATTTCCTTCACCATAAAATGATACACACCCGAACCCAAATTCAACTTTACAAAACCCTTTTCATAACCTTCTATTTTGATGTCGTTTTGTTTTTGCAGCGTTTTTCCACCTTCTGTTATTGCATCCACTGAAGATGCCGGAACAAACACGGTTGCGTTTGTATTTGCCGGTATTTCAACATCCATTTTTAATGTATGATTAGTGGCATCTCTCGTCCACGTGTTGCTTAACTTTCCATAATAGGTTTGCAGGCTTGCCGATGCTGTTGTAAAGCTGTCGCTGATGTGTGGTTGTACTTTGATATGTTTATACCCAACACCGTCTTCATAAGTATCCAGGCCAACCATAACGCGGTACATCCAATCGCCAATAGCACCATACGAATAATGGTTGAATGAGTTCATGGAAGGAAACTCAAACGTGCTGTCCGGCTTCATGCCATCCCATCGTTCCCATATCGTTGTTGCACCCATTTTTACAGGATATAGCCACGAAGGATAAGTAGGTTGCAATAACAATTTATAAGCAATGCTATCATATCCAAAACGACTTAACACACCGCATAAATAGGGTGTTCCCAAAAAGCCGGTGGTTAAGTGGTTGTCGTAGCTTTTTACATTCTCCGCTAATCTTTCTGCAGCTTGTTCGCGCAATGAATCGGGTAGCATATCAAACTGCAAAGCCAGCACATAAGCCGTTTGCGTGCCCGAAACCAGCCGCCCGTTAGGTGTAGCATATTCTTTCATAAACGCAGCTTTTATGTTATGAAGAAGCGATGTGTAAGCGGCTTCATCTTCTTTATTTCCTAATACCTGCGCAGCATTAATAAGCAGTTGTGTGGAATGTGCATAAAAGCATTGTGCAATTAAGTATTTATCGGTAACGGCTGAGCGTCCATCGTTGTCATCTTCGGGACGGTAAAACAACCAATCACCAAAATGAAAACCGGTTTGCCACAAGTTGTTTTTGCTTTTTGCTGTCATCCAATCCACCCAGCCTTTCATGCTGTTGTACTGGTGTTGCAGAATGGCCTTATCGCCATACGCGAGGTACATATTCCAGGGAACGATGGTTGCCACATCAGCCCAGCCAGTTGAGCCAGCCGCATCATTTCCCAACACATTTGGAATCACAAACGGAACGCTGCCATTAATTTGATCGGCTGCTACATCCTGCAGCCATTTGGCAAAAAAATCATTCACATTCATATTGAATGATGCCGTGCGCGAAAACACCTGTGCATCGCCTGTCCAGCCCAGACGTTCATCTCGCTGCGGACAATCGGTTGGCACATCTAAAAAATTGCCCCGCTGTCCCCATTGTATGTTGTGCTGAAGCTGATTGATGAGTGCATTATTAGTAGAAAAGCTACCCGTTGGTGGCATGTCAGAATACAAAGTAACTGCCGTGAAATCAGCCGGTTTTATTTCGCCACGATAGCCTTCAATTTTTATATAACGGAAGCCATGCCAGGTAAAATGCGGCTCAAAAATCTCTTCTTCGCCACCCCTCAAAATGTAGTGATCCTGCGCTTTTGCTTCGCGAAGATTTGCCGTATAAAAATTGCCCTTTTTATCCAGCACTTCTGCATGAGAAATGGTAACCGTATCGCCCGCATTTCCCTTTGTTTTTACAATCACCCAACCCACCAAATTCTGCCCAAAGTCAATTACTTTTTCGCCCCTTGGAGTGGTAATTATTTGTATAGGTTTAAAAGTTTCATGCTTGCGTACCGGCTCATTATAAGTCGCTAATAAATTGGCAAAACCAAATTGGCCAACCTTTACACCGCTCCAATCTTTATCATTATAATTTGCTAATGTCCAGCCCGCTTTTTCAGCGCGGTGGTCGTCTGTTTCGCCGTTATAAATTTCGGCATAGCGAATGGCTCCCGTGGATGATTTCCAGGTGTTATCGGTAGCAATCATTTGTGTTGAACCATCGTTATAAGTAATGTTAATTTGCATCAGCAATGCAATGTCTTTTCCATAAATATTAATGTTATCTCCAAAACCAATAATGCCGCGATACCAGCCACTGCCCAGCGTTACGCCAATGGCGTTGTTACCGTTTTTTATCAGATTGGTTACATCATAAGTTTGATACTGCAAGCGATTGTGGTACGATGTCCAGCCGGGTGTTAAATAAGCATCGCCAATGCGCTGCCCATTGATTTGCGCTTCGTACAAACCATGCGCGGTGATGTAAGCCATTGCCGATGCTATCTTTTTATTCGTACTAAATTCTTTGCGAAATATGGGGCTCGGACGAAGCACAGAATCTTCTGTAAAATGGGGTTCAATCCATTGCGCTTTCCAATCCCCTTTGTCGAGTAAAGCGGTTTGAAAAAATGCAGGTTCACTCCATGCAGAGGTTTTGTTTTTGTTATCCCAAACGCGCACTTTCCAAACATACTTTTTACCACTTTCTAACGAACTGCCTTTATAAAAAACATGCACCGAAGAATCGTTCGCTACCTTGCCGCTGTTCCAAACAATAGGTTTGTTTTTGTCGTTATTTGATACTTCAATTTCATAAGCGGTTTGCATGATGTTTCTTTCATTGCCTGCGAGTTGCCAGCTAAAACGTGGCGTTGTAATATCAAGCCCGATGGGGTTGATTCTGTTTTCGGTAAGCAAATGGCTAACCGTTACCTGAGCAGACGAAGCAATTGAAAAGAGCAATAAAAATGAGGCAAAAACAAACTTGATTGTTTGCTTTGCAGGTATCGCAAATGCTTGTCCCCATTGGTTTCGCAGCGATGAGTAAACGTTGGAAGTGATTGGTTGATGGTTCGGCATGTGGGTGTTTGTTTTATGGCAAATTAAGATGAAATGTAAAAGATAAACTTACAACATATTTTATCTGCCATGTTATGAATGTTCGGTTTGAAAAGATGTTTGATGATGTGCGTCATTCCGCAAATATCCTCGTCAGGATGATAGAAATTATAACTAAACTAATGAGAGCTTTGTGCGGAATATGATGATTTAATAATGAAGATTGGAATGTAATGAAGATGGTTACAATAGACAATTATATTCAAATTTATAAGAGCAGATTCCGCACAAAGCCGCCTGCAAGATGTTCAAATTACAAAGATTATGCGGCGACAATTGCGGAATGACGCGATGATTGAATTTTACTTTACTTCATTACAAAGAATTGTCTTGTTATGGAGTTTGTTTTTACACCAATTTTTCTTTTCATCGCAACGTTGTGTTCTGCATAAAACATCAATCTTATACTACTCTATAAAACTGAATGTGAGGTATTGGTGCAAATGCAAAAGCCGGCTATTGATAACCGGCTTTTATTATTAGTAGGCATGTTGTTTCTTACATCACCTGTTGTGTAGCATCTGTACCGGATTGTTTGGTTTTGCGCTTATTATTACCCATATCCATTTTGCCAAAACGATAAGAGAAATTCAACCGAACGGTTTGCGGATTGTTCAGGCGATAATAATCCTGGTAAAAGAAATCGCTTTGCGAAATCTGCTCGTTGTATCGCGTTCTGAAAATATCATTCACACTCAATGTTACAGAAGCTTTTTGTCCTTTCAGGAAGCTTTTTCTTACCGCTAAATCAACGCCCCAGAACGGCTTGATGTAACCTTGTGAAGAGCTTTGCGCCTGCATACCGGGAGGGCCTTGCTGGTTTTGAGCCTGCGTTACTGGTAAGTTGGATTTGCTTTGATAATCGGCAGATAACTGTATCACAAAATTACCGGGCAACTTAAAGTTGTTGTTCCATTTGCCAAACCAGCTAAGGATGGCATCTTGCGAAGCTGTGTTCAAATTACTGGTATTGATTTTTGATCTGTATAAATTCAGGTTCGTTGTCATATCCCACCATTTGGCAATGCTGTTTACCGAGGTGAGTTCAGCACCGTAATTATAACTGGAGGCAGCATTTACATAAGTGTTGATCAGGTACAATTTTCCGGCGGTATTGTAAGTGGAATCGAGATAGCGCGTGATTAAATTATCAGTGTGTTTGTAATAAACCGAAGCCAGTAAAGTGTTTCCTCCTTTAAAGTTTTTTGAATACGAAAACTCGAATGAATTGGTAAATTCAGGAACGAGATTGGGATTGCCGCGGGTAATGTTTGATAAGTCGGTTGAATCGGTATAAGGAATCAACTGAAAAAAGTTCGGACGGTTTACGCGCCGTGAAAAGTTGGCCTGTAATTCCTGATCTTTGTTTAACTTCTGACTTAAGAAAACCGATGGAAACAAACTAATGGGATAGCTGTTTGAAAACTGCTGACCAGTGTTGGTTACATCACCTTTGTAACTGCTGCTTTCGGCACGCAAACCAATTTGATAACCAAACTTTTTAATGCTGCTCGTAATGCTGGCATAAGCAGCATACACCTGATCGTTGTTTTTATAATTGTTGGTAGCGGATGGGTTCTTCACATAACCTCCGGTTGAATCGCCGTTGTAATTGTTGGTATTATTGGTAAGGTTGTGAAGTTGCGCACGCAAGCCTGCTTCCAGCTTTGTGTTCTTCGACAGCGGATTTATGTAATCGGATTGCAGCGTGAGGAATTTTATAACGCCATCAGAAAGCTGCTGTTGCAACAAACTGCCCGTGTAAGCATCGTTGTTAGCAAAGTAGTTTGTAGTGTATAACGAATTAGAAGTGTGCGTACCGGTAAAGAAATTGCCATCTGCTGTTAGCTGTTCGCCATCTTTTTTAAAATTGTGTATTACACCACCTTGCAAGCCATACGCATCAAAAGTCCGACTGCCCGTTGTGTATCGGTCGTTATAGTTCATCAGCTTTGCGCCATCGGCAAGGCTATCACTGTTGATGGTTGAGTTTTGTTTGAAGCTTCCATGAACATGAACGCCTGATAACGAAAGTGTAGTTCTGCTGGTTACGTTGTAATCTAATCCTAATCTGCCAAAAACAAACGTGCCGTTCGATTTGTCTAAATTGTTTTGAAACACATGCGAGGCATCGTTTCCATACGTGTAACGGTCGGTGGTGCCGGTAGCGCGGCTTACATTGTGGTTGGCCATTACCGAAGCCGTGAGGTTGAGTTTGTTTTTGCGGATATTAAAATTGCCGCCGGTATTGAACCCGCCGCGACTATCAACGCCTGCCATCACCATACCATTGTAACCCGATTTTTTGTTTTTCTTCAACACAATATTTAAGATGCCCGCATTGCCGCCACTCGCATCATATTTTGCCGAAGGGTTGGTAATCACTTCAACACTTTGAATGGCATCGGCAGGTATCTGGTCGAGTGTGAGCGTTGTGGGGCGACCGTCAATGTACAATTGCGGCGTAGCGTTTCGCATCTTCACATTGCCATCAATGTCAACCTGCACCGAAGGCACATTGCGCATTACATCAACCGCCGTTCCGCCTTCTGTAACAATGTTTTTTTCTACGTTAAATGTTTTCTTATCAATGTCCATCTTCAGTGTTGGTGTGGTAGAAACAACCGTAACGCCTTGCAATTGCGCAGCATCGCCGGTGAGTTGTATGTTGCCCAGATTTTTCTCGAACGAAGGCATGGCGGGCATTCCACCTGATGAAGATTGCTGCCCCGGCTGCTGCATTTTGGAAGGATCGAGAAACATTATTTTTTGTTCTGTTTCTTTAAAGCCGGTGGCTGAAATTTTTAGCTTGATTCCCATCAGCGGCAATTCTTCAACATCAAATTCGCCCCTGTTATTAGTAGTAATTCCTTTTACTAAAATGTCTCTCGCTTTTTTAGTTGCCGTGTCGAATTTGGTTTGCAGAATGAGTACCGATGCACCGGCTATAGATTTGCCTGTACTGTCAATGATTTTGCCCGATAAGTGTCCTAAGTTGGGCAATTGTTTGGTGGACATTCCGCCGCCCGGAAACTGGGCAAACAAAATAGTGCAAAACAAAAGGGTGATGATTGTGAGTAAGAACCGCTTCATAAAAATGATTTATGAGGCAAAACTATTTGTGTAAGAACGAAATGATGGGCAAATGATACGAGAGCCGGAAATGTTGCGACAAAAAGGAAAGTTGTTAGTTTTGAATGGATAAATTTTTTCAATGAACTAAAATCAGATACTATTCCATTGGAACGGAATTGTCATTGTTCTCCTTTGTTTTTATCTATATTTTGCTTGTATTTGAATAGTACATACGTAACTTTTATGAAGTATTCCTTTAACCTGTAAAAATGTTATGTTTGAACAAGCAGGCCTTATTTGAAACATCTTTTCCTTCATCGTTCTGCATATCTTTTGAATTCCTCAAAACTTTCAGGCATTCTTTTTTTAAAGCCTTTTATGATTCCACTTTTCAGCAATTTTCCCAAGCCTTTGGGTTGGAGAAAAATAGTTTGAGTAAATTTTGTTTTGCCATTTATATTCTCCACTTTGTAATTGTGCCTGAACTCTCCGAGATTGATTAGGTTAAACAATTTAAGCTTCGAATAATGAGTAAATTCATGGTCAGGAATTACATTTTCAAAAATGACAGTTGCTTTGCCGGAACCTTTAAACTTTCCGGTCATAACGGTTCCGTTTTTAATTTCACCTTTCGGCTCATAAGCCGCTTCTAAATAAAGTGTATTCCATTGTGGCTGCTCTTGTGGATTGACTAATTTTTCAAATACTTCATGTGCCGGTGCATTTATGAGTGTATCGCCCTTTAGTGTTATCATTTCTGGTGTGGTTTTTAATACTTCTTTGAGAAATTGACTGCCTTTGTAAAGTGTATTGTTGTTTTTGCCCCTTTTTTACTGAAAACTTATCAAACAAATTCTGATCATAACTGCTACCCAAGCCACACAGGCCATGAGTAAATTTTGAATTCAATACGCTTACAATTTGTTGCTGATTAATAAAAGCGGTTATTCGATTCCTGTACATTGTAAGTTTTAGATTAACCCATTTTCCTTGTTTGTTTTTTACTAATCCTTTACAAACGATAGAATCTGAAACCAATAATTGCCAATTGCCTGATGAATATAATTTTAACCAGTAAGCTTCAGGTGCCTGGTGTGAGCGATGTAGTTCCAATGCGCGGCCAATGACAGCACCATAACTCATTGTATCTTTCGTTAGAAATACATTTACACTCACTGTATAATCTTTCCAGCTTGTATCTCCAATAACCGTTTCTACTAATGAATTGTTACCTTCCCATTCATTTCCTGGTTTAGTAATTGTTTGTTTTAGGCATTTATTTGAAGAATTTATGTCTCTCGATATTTCAAAAGCGCCTGCCTGATCGGAAAAGTATTTGGGCGAAGTGCCAACAACTTCTGAATTAAAATCATTACAAAAAGGTAGGGGAAATGGTTCTTCAGCCGGAACATTTTTATAACTACCTTTTGATTGCCTTTGAGTTGTGGTGATTGAATAGAGCGAATTAGTATCTAATGTAATTGAAATTGCATTTTTATGAACCGCTAACTGAGCAATTTTTTTAAATTCTTCCCCATTCACTTTTGACTTCCAAACATAGAAGAACTGTTTGCAAAAATTGGCAGGCAGCCTGATAGTAATAGGTTGTAGCGACTTTGCATCCATAGTTTCAATAATCAAACTCAAATCAGTTCCGGCTTTCTTCCCTGATTGTAAAGTAACATAACTGCCTTCTTTAAGATAGCCGCATGCATCGTCAAGGTATTGCCAGCCAGGTTGCACAAATTGAGTAGTATGAGCAAAAGCCCAAATTGCAGGCTGAACCTGGTAACTTCCAGACCAGGGAGTATTTGCTTTCATCATTCCGGAATTGGGTAACGCCAGATTATTATAATAGGAAGTAATCAAACTCCAGGTAACATTTTTGGTCATTCTACCTTCGATGTAGTTACGATTAAACATTTTAGCCAGGTACTTAAATCCTTCCCCATCTCCCCGCCATGGACCTCCTTCGCTATCCCAAAGCGGTAATCCTGTTTGCTTTGCATTATCAGAACTATTATAACCTTTGTCTTTTTCCGGATAGTGGTCTCCAATAACAGCAACAGCACTTTTAAGTACCGAATCTTTTACAATGTCATCAGCAATTTTCCATTGATCATTACAACAAAGGTCAGCACCTACTATTTTTACCTTGGAAAGCCCGCTTGTATTAAGAGATGAACGGAGTTTTTTAATCCAATTGGCATCATACATTCTTTCGTTGTGAATTCCTGTATAATTTATTTCTAAATGGTGATATTTTTTTGCGCCTTTGATAAATGAAATGATATAATTGATATTGTCATCAGAATAGAATTGATGGTTGCCAACCCAGTCCGGTAAACCCCATTCCAAACAATCCAGCATAATATGTGGATTTCGTTTTTTTGCTTCCTGCATCAGCCACCATTCATATCCACGGTTATAAAATGATTTTTGAGGATATAGCATCTCTTGTCTTGTTCTTGCATGGCTGGGCTCGGCACCACAAGTAGAGTTTATATCTCCGCCAATTTCAACTTTCAAATGCTGAAGGCTTGCACCGAACTTCGGTTTAAAAAGCATATCCAGTATTTGACCTCGATAGGGTTCAGGATAATCAATTAACAATCGGCTGGAAGCACCGGCACTTAAGGATCCGAGCCCTTCAAAAGTTCTTCCTTTGCTATTCAAATCAATTTTGATTTCCTGCTGGCCAAAAGAATAAATGTTTATACAAGAAAGGAAGACAACAGCCAATAAGGTGGTTTTCATACATTCCTTATTTTCTTAAAATAAAAGCGAGAATCTTCCCTTTGTTATATTGCCCTGGTATTTTCAATTTTACATCAACCAAAAGATTCGGTGCTATGCCTGTCAAATTGAAATGGATTCTATCCGGAAATTTTTCATCATTCAATAAATACTGATCTGCATTCACTCCATCAAAAATCAAGTGTTTATTAATTATAAGTACACGGTTTTGTTTTTGAATGTTATCAGTCCACAATCCGGTTTGTGCCCAATCGTAAGAAAACTGTGCTTCTTTGGTTTTGTCACTTTTTATTACAAAAGCAACTTCATAAGCCTGTGCATCTTTACAATAGGGAGAAACATTTAATTGTATTTGTTTTATGCCTGAATCATTTCTATTAAAATCCCATGCTCCGGCATTTCTAATTTTCCAGGTATCTTTTATTGCAGGGATTTCAATTAAAGGCGACTGGTTATAAAAAGCGCTAAACGCTTTTATTTTTGGAACCCCAACGGATGATAATATTCTTAAACGAGCCGCTGTAGCTGTTACTGCAGGAAATTGTATAATCAGTTTATGCCCGATGGATGATCCAGTGAATACCGGCTTCCATTTATTCTGAGTATAAACTTCTGTTACAAAAGATATTGTACGCTCACCAAATTTTATGTCCTCCATTAGCATAAGGTGGTCTATGTTCTCTTCTTTTGGAAGATGTAAGAGAATCATTTTACCGCTACCTGAAGTAGCTGCAATTGGATGCCCAAACCTTTGCTCTATTTCATCGCCAAATTCTTTTAAACGCGCTGCATCTTTCTCAGGAATTAAACCAGTTGTATCAGGGCTTGTATTGATTAACAATACACATCCCCGCCCTACAGAAAGATAATACAGCTTCATCAATTCCTTTAAGGAGAGAATGTCCTTTTCGTTATTGTTTTTCCAAAACCAGTTCGGCCTTCGCAAACTAACATCTACTTCGATGGGCAACCACGTATCACCATTCGGATTGCCATGGCTGGCAGTACTGTTGCCTGATTCTGCATCCGCTTTTCTAACGGCGTTCCAAGCGGGATAAGGAGCATAGCCCATTTCATTTCCCACCCATCTGATTGTGGCTGCCGAACTTTGCAATACAGCGGCATGAGGGGCCAGTTTTTTAATGATGTCATTAATTTCAAACACAAGGCTGCCGTCCACCCACACTTCTTTGATATCGCCATACCGGGTAAGTAATTCGGTTAGCTGTTCGCGATAGAGCTTTTCATATTGCTGCTGAAAGCTTGTATCCCGGGCTTTCCCTCCCATGCCTATATTCAAATAACGATCTTCAGGACTAAGATATACTCCTATGCCTAAGCCATATTTTTTACACGACAGAGACAAGTCTTTCATTACATCCCCTTTGCCGTTTTTCCAGGGGGTATTTTTTATGGAATATTTGGAGGTATTCGTTTGCCACCAGCAAAAGCCTCCGGTATGTTTGGCAACAAATATGATCATTTTAGCCCCATAAGATTTTGCTACTTCCGCCCATTGATCAGTGTTTAATTTTTTCGGATTGATTCTTTCCAAAGGTGTAGACAGGTCGTCGTATTCGTGGTCTTGCCAGGTTGCAGGTCCGAAATGAACAAACATAGTGAGTTCATTGTTTTGCCATTCCAATTGGAAACCGGAAGGAACGGCTAATTTTTTCTCATTTACATCCTGAGCTACTATTGAAGAAGCAGACAGATAGCAGCAGAGGAGAAGTATTATTTTTCTCATGATAAATATTCCTTCCGGTTTATACTGAAACAAGCTTATAGCCATTGATACATACGCAATGCGCATTTTCTAATCCAATTAGTTCATACTTGTGTAAAAGTATCAGTTTAGCTACTTTAGAAGATAGAGTAGATTTGTATTTAGATGTATTATTTTCTCTTTTGGGTAAATGTTCAGTTTGTAAACAAAAGGCATAAAACAGGAAAGTAATCTTTCTGCCCCTCACTTACAGTAACGCAATAAAGTTTTAAGAAGAAGTTCTATCGTGAAGAAAAAAGATGGATTCAAAGGCGAACGTTTCATTCAATTACCTAAAAAGGTGGTAGAAAGGATTTCAGGCAGTAACATTTACCGGTCGCTGTATTTAACATATATAGGCTATTATCCGAAAGCTGAGTTTCACTTCCGTGAGAGAAAAGCAGGTACTAATGAAAATATATTAATCTATTGTGTAAGTGGTAAAGGATGGTTTACAATGGAGGATAATAAAGTACATCAGGTAAGCAGCAATCAGTTTATTGTTTTACCTGAAGGAATCGGACATTCGTATGGAACCAATCAACAGGATCCCTGGACGATTTATTGGCTTCATTTCAAAGGTTCAGAATCAAAACAACTGGCTCATGCGTTATTTGAAAAGGTGATGAAAAACGAATCTCTTATCCACTTTAGTGAAAGCAGGCTTTGTCTTTTTGAGGAGATGTATCAAAATCTGGAGATAGGATATGGTAAATCGAATATGGGTTATACTTCGATGTTATTATGGCATTTTTTAGGTAGCTTTTTACACGATGATTGCTTTTCTGAAAACATGAGAATTGCAGAGAAAAGTTCAGTAGAGAAGGCAATTGAATTTATGAAAAGCAGCATTCATGAAAAGCTTACTTTACATCATATTTGCAAAGAGGTTTGCCTCTCAGCTTCTTATTTCTCATTGTTGTTTAAAGCTAAAACAGGTTACTCGCCGATTGAGTACTTTAATCATCTAAAAGTTCAAAGCGCCTGCCAATACTTACAATTTACAACACTCAGAATTAACGAAATCGGCTCAAAATTAGGAATAGATGATCCTTACTATTTTTCTAAATTGTTTTCTGAATTAATGGGTGTAAGCCCGAGAACATACCGGAAAAGCTTTCTTAAATAAACGGCCCTTTTTGCTTCCAGCGTCAAGCATGATGCAGTACCTTTCAGGTATTACGCTCAAATTGTTTAATCTTAGTTCAACGCAATTTCCAAACCTATCTTATCTCTTATTGCAAATACCCAAGGGTTTATCTGCTTTCGTATTTCGGTTGATAAAGAGGTAAAACTCAATCGTATTTTTCGTGCAAAAACAAACCGGTACAGGATGTTTGTTTTTACCCTTTTTTTAGATGAATTTTCTGCAACACCCATTCGCCAATGGCTTGCCCTTTTTCCTGCCCGCTTACCACGGCAGCATGGTAATGAATGCCGCCATAAAATCTTGAAATAGCAGCTTCGTTAGCTGCCTCCATGAATGAGTTGAAATGACGTGGAGGTAAATTAAATTCTGTTTCCGTATCATCAGTGTAAGAAAAATGATCTCCGAAGATGTGAGTAAGAGCAACAGCCGCTGAGGTTGAAATAATGCTATGTCCGCTGGTATATTCGGGAAAAGGTGGCGTTTGCAAAAAAGGTCGCCAGGCTTCATCAATATAACGGTTGATGTAGGTTTCAGGACGAATGGAATTGCTGCGATACTTTTCGTCCCAACAACTAATAAATGCATCAAAGATGGCAATGGACGTTAATGTATAAGCGCATGCACTTTTAATGATATTGCTATTGCTTTGCCGGCAGGCAAGTGCGGTAATGTTTATCCAATGGCCGCCGGGCGATATTTTTTTTGACGCGAAATACAAATGCCCGCTGGTGTTGAGGTCGAAAGGATTGCAATCCCAAAATGCAGCGATGGTTTTTTGTTCTTTCGACAGTTTGTTGCCTGCATCATATACCTGGAAAGCCTCGTTATAAAAAAGAGAGCCGGAATCTTTGCTGAAAACAACAGGTGGCACCGGTTTAAATTGGCTGGCAGAATCCATTGTGAGGCATCTGATTCTGTTCCAGTAAGGCTCTACCGCTGCAAAATAGCCGGGTGGCGTAGGGCTCCATTTTCCTTCTCCTTTTAAATACGTATATCGGCGCAAGGTGCGTGTTTCTTTGTAATGATCTTTGGCAGCCCAGGCCAGAATACTGTCTGCCACCCTTTTTCCGTATTGCAAAGAATGGTTGTAAACAGTGATGTCTATCTTTTTGTTTTTGTACCATTTTAAAATGTGTTGCAATGAATCTTCCAGCGCAGCATCGGAATACACCAGTTGCCCGCTCACCTGCAGAAAAGAATATACGGCTGCCAATGAAGAAAAAATGTTATTTGTAGGTGCTGGAATCAGAGGAAAAGAAGGCAATTGTGTGTGCAGAGAAAGGTAGCCCGGATATGAATGAACAAGCGCTTCGTAAGCAGCAATGTTTGCATAAGCATACATACGACTGGCTGCCGGTGGAGAAAACACATCGTGCACCATCACATCGGTTAATGCTTTTTCGGCACGGTGCAAAGGCGCAGCATCTTCATTCCATTGTTGGAGTTGTGCGTTGCTTCTCAAACATAAGAAAGTTACGATCACAACGCACGCTGTTTTCATTTTGTGTTCCATTGTATCACCTGCACTTTATCTTCGTTTTTACCGACAACTATTCGTTTGTTTTCGCCGCTTTTTATTTCAACCAATCTTCTTACATCACCCCCCATATAACAACCGCTGTTGTAAGGCGCAACAGGCTGAAAGGTTCGGTTGCCTATGCCTTTCAGCAGCAAACCAACAGAGGCATCGTCTTTTCCCAACTGCGTTTTGTAAGAAAAATAATTGCCGCCAAGTAAGATGTCGGGCCTGCCATCTTTATCAAAATCTTCAACAATGGCGCCCCACACTTTTGAAACCTGCGCTTCAAGTGGAAAGGGTTGAAACTGGAATTGGTCGTTGCCGTTATTGTATAAAATTCCTGAAGACAGTTGGTTGCAGGTAAACAATTTTGCTCTCGCGATTTGTTCTTTTGAAAAAATATCATTCAACGTTACATCCGCATAATCGCTGTATTTAATAAACCTCTTTTTTAGCGTTGGAATAGCATCCAGCAATTCATCTTTGGATGCCATCGGATAGCTCTTCCCGTTGATATAATAACAGACAATCGGGTCAACAATACCATCGTTATTAAAATCGGCAGCGTACAAAGTCATTGGGTGTTTTTCGTCCGCCTTGAATTGATTGTTATAACCACAGTTGCCAAGGATAAAATCAATCTTACCATCACCGTCCACATCAGCCGGTGTGATGGATGCCCACATGCCGTTGAGCTTTGTTAATCCTGCATTATCCGAAATGTTTTTCAGCTTGCCCCTTTCGTTATCAAACAAGAGTACCGGCATCCAATCACCGGCAATCAGTAGTACGGGAAAATGGTTATTATGAATATCGGCAAAACAAGCCGCCGTTACCATGCCCGGCAAGCGCAATTGAGGACATACTGAATCGGTAACATCGGTAAAATGAATGGTGCTCCCTTTTGAATCGTTGTGCAGCAAATAGCTTTTGGAAGAGAGCGGAAATGAGCCCGGAGCACCTCTTCCGCCAACAAACAAATCGAGGTAACCATCATTATCAAAATCGCCAACGGCAATGGCACATTTAGGGTTAAGCATGGAAGGCAAAGCGCCTGAAGATTTGGTAAAATTTCCTTTGCCATCATTGATGTACAATCTGTCTGCATATTCCGGCGAAGCCTCATCGTACATATTGCCGCCGCTTACCACATACAAATCAGGAAACCCATCGTTGTTGACATCGAAAAAAACGGCGTTTACGCTTTCACTCGCAGAATCAGCCGCCCAGGGCTGGGAAGAAGCCGGAACAAGCTTTCCGTCTTTGTTTTGCAGATATAATACAGAAGATTGATTGATGTCTCCACCCAAAAAAACATCTTCCAAGCCATCGCCGTTTACATCGGCTTTTGCCAACGCAGGTCCTTCTTTCGACAATTGATAAGGCAACAACGGCTCTGATTTGAAATCAATAAAATCGTTTTGTTTATGAATGAAATTTAAACCTGTTGCTTCCGTTACATCTTCAAACATTTTTTTTGAAGGAAAGGTTTGTTTTTGCCCAATTTCTTTGGCTTCTGTTTGCTTTATTGTAAGTGTTTGATCGGGATCTACATTTTGTAAAAGGGTTTGTTTTCCGTTAGGCCAGGTAATTTTTATTTGGTCAATCATTTTGTTTTGCGCCAAACCAAACAACAACTCACCTGATACGGTTGACTGATAGCCGCGCACCGGATACAATTCCTGGTATTGCGTGCATTTGTCTGCCGTTGTAACTTCTGCTTTTGCTCCGTAAGCCTGCGTGTTCATTCCCTCGCCCACCAAATGAAGTTTGATGTAATGATTGTGCATCAAATCCCTTGCATTATTGCGATACAAAAGCGCAGGCTCATTGTTGTTGCACACTACCAAATCAAGTGCGCCATCATTATCAAAATCGGCATACGCCGCAGCGTTTGAAACGGTTGGCAAATCAAAACCCCAGTCTTTGGTTTTGTTTAAAAAGGTAAGATTATGATTGTTTTGAAAAATATAATTGCTCAGTTTATTAGAAGGCATTTGCCGCACCAAATCAAAGGTTCGAAAGTTTTGATTGCCCTTTTTGGCGGCTTCTATTTTTGCATCGGCTACGCTAAATTTTAAAAAGTCCATGTTGGTAAAATCGCGCAGATAGCCGTTGCTTACAAACAAATCTTTCCAGCCATCGTTGTCAAAATCGGCAAGCAACGGGCTCCAGCTCCAATCGGTGTTTGATACGCCTGCCAACTGACCAATTTCACTAAAACGAACATTGCCTTTATCATCTGCACCATCGTTCAACTGAAGCATGTTGCGCATCTGCTGGTAATAATAACCGCTGTCAACTAATAAATGATACTGGTCGTAATCATCAGGACCTTTCAATAATTTTTGACGATGATTGTCTTCCGGCAACATATCCAATGTAAACACATCGGGGCGGCCATCGTTGTTGTAATCGGCAATGTCGGCTCCCATCGAATACTTGGAAATATGAGCAAACGATTTTTGAAGCGATTCGGTAAATGTGCCATCGCCGTTGTTTACATAATAGCAATCTTTTTCGGTGTAATCGCTGGTGGTGTAAATGTCGGGCCAGCCGTCTTTATTGATGTCGGAGATGGTAACGCTCAAACCAAAGTTCAGTGCATTGTTTACGATGCCGGCTTGTAGTGTAACATCGGTAAAATGTGACTTGCCAGCCGCATCTTTATCATTCCGAAACAAGCGATTGCCAAAGCTGAAGTTTGGTTTTGCCCTTATTTTACTGGTGTTGATAAAAGGATCGTAGCTATTGTTGGAATGATTGAGCAGAAACATATCCAAATCGCCATCACCATCATAATCGAAAAAAGCAGCCTGCGTAGATTGCGTACCGGGCGCATCCAGCCCATATTCTTTTGCCTCTTCTTTAAAATGGGGAACGCCGTTTTGGATGCCCTGGTTGATGAACAGTTCGTTGCTTAATTTATCAGGATCGCTAAACTTACCGGAATGGCAAACATAAATATCCAACAACCCATCGCCGTTTACATCAGCAACGCTAACGCCGGTGCTCCAGGTGCCATTGCCTTCAACGCGTGCTTCTTTGGTTTTATCATCAAATTTAAAATTGCCCTTATTGATAAATAATTTGTTGGAGGAAGTATTGGACGAGAAAAAAATATCGGGCAATCCATCCCCATTAAAATCGCCGATGCCAACACCTGCGCCATTGTATAAGTATTCATAACGCAGCACGTTTAATGAATCGTCTTCTTTGATATTGTTTAAAAAATTAACGCCGGTTTGCTTTGCATCGAGTAAAGAAAACAGAGGCAGGTTAGTGCTCGATTGCACTTTTTTCTGTGCAAAACAAAAAGAGACAGAAACGCAAAAAATAGGCAAAAACAAAAGTGATTTCCTGATCATAAAAAAGTTACTAAAGACGAATGTTTTCATCTCCTTTTTGATACGGCAAAAAAACAAATATTAATGTCATCATTTCGTCGGTTGAATACATGTCGCCAAACGACCAAACTAATTTTGGCGGATTGTGTGGGTTGAATGGATTGTTGGTAGTATTGTCATACGTGCCTATGATGTGCACCGTTGAACCTTTGGCTACCCGCACCAAATGCTGAAATTTATAAAGCTCCTGCCAGCGAAAATCCCAGGCCGGAATGTGTACCAGCTTTGTTGTATCGCCATTGGGCGCAGTAACGAAAGCCGTAAATTCTTTGCCTAAGTAATGCATGTGAGGCCATACATACATCAAAGAAAAATCTTCACCAGGATTGGTTACATCCAGCCGGAATGTTTTTATTTTATTTGGCTCGATGTAAAAAGTAGGATCAATTTCTTTTTCACCAATACCTCCTGAACCAAAAGAGATAATTTTAACCCTGCGCTCGACCGGCGTTTTTGTAAAAAAAAGATTGACGCCCGAAATGCTGCTGGTATCAATGGCAGAAGGAGCATAATGAACCGTTAGTAAAATAACGCCGCGCTTTGGCATTACCCAGCCAAAGCCTTTTGGATAAGATTCGTAATCTGAACCAGGTATCCAGCCGCCATAATACGTGATTTGTTTTTGATAAGTTTGATACTGAGTCGCTTTAGTTCGGTCGTCTGCCGACAAGTTAATGAACGACGTCGTATTGTAAATATCAATGCTCGTATCCAACACGGGATGCACAGCATAATTAGCATGATGAATTAGTTTTTTATCGTTACTAAAAAACTCAATGGCTTCTACGTTTTGCGAATCTTTTAATTCAAACGGAATTTTAAAAATGACAAATATTTCAGAATTGTCTCCTTTTACATGAAACGTATCTTTTGCCATTAATACCATGTCGGGCTTGCGGTTGTACATCGTTCCAGTAACAACGGGCTTATCGGCAGAAGCTGTTGTTTCGGTTCCTTTAGGTGCTTTATCATCTATCCATTTTACAATTGTTGCAATTTCCTTTTGCGACAAAGAACGGTCATTGGCAAAGTGCACATACTTGTTATCTGCCTTCCACGGCGGCATGTATTTTTTTTGTACAACCGCTTTTATGAAACTCACTCTTTTGGCAACATCATCGTATGTTAATAAAGAAAATGGAGCCGGTTCGCCGGGTTTATGGCAGCTGCTGCATTTTGCATCAATAATGGGTTTGACGTCTTTATAATAAGTGAGGTTTTGCGCTTTACAATGTAATATCCATGCAAAACAAAAAAAGAGCAAACAAAGCTTTTGCATATCAGTAGTCGTTAATTAAACAGCCGTAAGCTGTTGTTTTTTTTACAGGTATTTCTTTATTAGAAAGCGAAGCATCTATTGCATCCTGCAGGTAATGTTTTGAAACAATTAGTTTTTGTTGCCCCCAGCCTTGCGCCCAGTCGTCAATGGCGCCGGTATAAATTCTTTTTCCTTCCTTGTTCACCAATATCACTTCAGGAGTTACCGTAGCAGCCACATAGCGTGTTAGTTTTTTATTTTCATCAATCACAAAAGGAAATAACATTTTATAGGTGGAGATGAACGATTTGATTTCTTCTTCTTTGTAGGACGAACTTCCAATGCAGCCATAAAACTCTACCTGTCCGCCGTATTGCTGAAACAGTTTGTTGAGAGTTAGCGTATAATTTTTACTTAGCGGGCAATCGGGCGATAAATAGATAAATAAAAGCAGTGGTTTGTCAGGATAAGAAATATGAAAATTAACGGTGCCGGTATCAGTTAACCTTTTTACAGTAAAAGTTGAAATAAGAGGCAGCATAAGTTTTTCTGTGCTCCCCTTTTTTGATTGCGCCGCTGCGGGTTGAACGGATAGCAGAACAACGCTTACCAACAAAAAAGTTACCTTCCTCATTTCTTTCACACTCCTTATTTGAATGAAAACAAAAATCCGGATAAATGTCGTCCGGATTTTTGTTTTCATTGTTAAATTATTTATTGTGCATCCCACCACACACGACCAGTAGGGTCTTGCGGTGAGCCATAACCCTGGTCTTGCTCCATCTGCGCAAAAGCTGCCACCTGGTTTGTATAATTTGCATTGGTGTTAGGAAGCGCTGTTATAGGTGCGCGCCTCGGCAATACAAGTGGCGAGCCATGTGATGTTAATGGCTCCCAGGCAAGGGTAGAAGTGGTGTTGGGATAACCGGTGCGTTTCCACCATGCCCACGCCTCGCTTGGCTGGCGGTAAAAATCAATGTATGCCTGGCAAGCTATCTGGTCAATGGCTTTTGTAGCGTCAAAAGCCACTCCAGGTGAAGCTAAATAGGCACTGATTTGAACAGGCGTTACTGCCGTATAACCTGAAATTTTTGCTGCTGTTGCCCGTTGGTCGTAGAAAGTAATGGAAGCTGTTACTCCTTGTGTGTACCAGTTAGAAGCGACATCAGAAGTAATGCCTCTGGCCGCCAGTTCAGCACGAATAAAGCAATACTCTGCATACGTAAGAAACGGGTAAAATCCAACGCCACTGCCAACACCATTGCCATCTCCTTCATCATAGTTGGGAGTAAACAACCTATGCTGTACGGCCGATAGCGTATCGGTTGTTGAATACAAAGCGGCATATTGAGGAAGGTGCGATGTGTCGGGATTGGTGAAGCTTCCTATGTATTGCCCGTTTTTGTTTTGGCGATAAAAAATAGGCAAACGCGGATCAGCATGGGCAGTAAAAAAATCAACCACTGGCTTGGCGGCTAAAAAGCCGGCAGGGTTAAAATTGCCACCAGCATCCGCGTATGACGGACCTACCAACAGAACCCAGCTATCAGCAACCGAAGACATTTGTTTCGGGTCTGCCAATACTTCCGTTGCGATAGATTTTAATTTATCGGGAGAGCGTTTCATCAGGCGCATGGCAATTTTTAAACGCAGTGCATTGCCAGCTTTTATCCATTCGCCTACCTCGTCTGTTGCCGAACCATAAAACGGGTCTTTAGCGCCAAATAAAGTTTGTGTAGCACTTTGCGTTGTTTCCAAAGTAGTTACGGCTGCTTTAATTTGCTGGTCAAGTGTATCAAACAAAGCCGGTTGCGGGTCGTAAACAGGCGTTTGCGTTCCGCCATATCTTGCCTGAAAAGCCTGCGTATAAGGAATGCTTCCGTTAATGTCGCTCACATAAAAAGCATAATAAGCTTTAAAAATAGAAGCTATGTTCACTTCATACACTCTTGCCGCCTGCGCATCTGCGCTCATTTTAGAAACCAGATGCGAAATATCTGACAAATCCAATCCAACCTGAGAGTAAAATGTGCCATACCGATAATCAAAATGGTCTGCTTCCACTCCCGTAAAATTATAACCGTTTCCCTGGGCACTTGTAGTGTACTGCATCCATTCGTTCAAATCCCTATAAAAATCATAGTAATATTCAAAGCTGTTTTGAGTTGAGGAAGCGGCTGCTAAAAACTGATCGCCCGGGTCAACCGAATACAGCACATTCGGGTCAATGTTGGCATTTACAAAACTTTCTTTTTTACAGGCAGTAAACAGCAATGCCGCAAAAGAAATGGTAATGATGATATTATTGAGTTTCATACTTTTTGTTTTGAATGAATTTTAAAAGCCAGCACTTACTGTAAAACCTAAGCTTCTGATGTAAGGTAAACCGCCATATTCTGCAAAGCCTGCTGAGTTGTTGTTGTACAAGCCTTCGGGGTTAATGCCGTCCTTAGCGGTTTTATACAGATAACCGAGGTTGCGTCCTGTTAAAGCTACGCGCAGGTTATTAAACTTGATACTTTTTGCAATGCGCGATGGTAGTGTATAACCAACTGAAACCTGCCTTACGGCTACCCATGAATTTTCAAAAACTGAATAAGCTCTGATACCACTTGCCCATGTTGTAAGGTTATAATAATAAGCATAAGCCGGTACTGGTTTTAAATAGCCTTTTTGTACCGCATCGGCATACGTCATACCGCCCAGATTTACTGTACTACCAGTTGAAGTAGTAACCGATACATCATTGTTAAGCACACCATCCGGGATAATTCCATCATCATGGCTTACGCCGTTGGCATCCATATAACTAACGCCTCCGTGGGCGGCATCTCTTCCATGAAGTGAATATTTAAAAGCACCGGTCTGCCCGCCATACTGATCAGTAGCGGAAGCCATTAAACCGCCGATTTTAGCATCCAGTTGAATACTTAAACTAACACCTTTGTAATCAAACTCCTGCGTAGTTGAAGCAAGGTAGTTTTCCATAATAGAGCCCAACGTTTTGGTTGAGCCATCATATTTTGATGACCGTAAATAGGTGTAGTAAGCACCACCGCCCGCAGTTGAGCCAGCATTGTCAGGAGTACCGATTACACGCTTTCCATTATTCGGATCCGCAATACTATTTCCATTGGCATCTTTTGCCTGGTAGGTAGCAAACGCTGAACCTGTAACCACAGTGCCATACGTTGAACCGGGAATGGCCTCGGCAACTACATCGGCACCAAAAGCAAGTTCTAACTGATAGTTGGTAACACCCGGCGCTAAAGCAATCACCTTATTCCTATTTCTTGTGTAATTCACCGTTGCATTCCAGGTAAAGTTTCTTGATTTGATAGGCGTGCCCGTTAATAATAATTCAATACCCTGGTTTTGAATGTTGCCTGCATTAATCAGCTTTGAGCTAACGCCGCTTTCTACCGGCGTAGGCAAACTGATAATCTCATTAAACGTATTTTTTTTGTAATAAGCCGCATCTATACCCAACCTGTTGTTAAAGAACTGAAGGTTGGTGCCAAATTCTATTTCACGACTTAGCTCGTTTTTTAAATTGAAGTTAGGTAAGGTGCTACCATTAAAGGTATAAACCTGTTGATTGCTATTGTTTGAATTATTAAATCCCCCACCCGACAATCCGTAATTACCTGTTTGGTTGGTAATGTAAGGCGTAGCATCATAACCCGTATAACCCAGGCTGGCTCTTAGTTTTCCAAAAGAAAGGATAGAGTTTCTTTTTTGAAAATAAGGCAATTCGGTAAACGACCATGCCAAACCAACACTTGGATAGAGATAGGTGTAATCGCCGGTGCCGTTTGCATACGTTAATGCAGAAGACCAGTCGTTACGCAAACTGTAATTTAAAGTAAGCTGATTTTTCCATGTCAAGTCGCCGTAAGTATATAAGGCTGACAGTATCTTGGAAGGTATCTGGGTAACATTTACATTAGCCTGATTGATAGAGTTAGATATTGTAAATACGCCCGGAATGTTTAAACCGCCGTTGGTAGAAGTGTTGATGTTGAATCCTGTTAAGTTCCGGTACGTTTCGCCACCCAACGTCGCATTCAGGTTAAAGTCTTTACCAAGGTCTTTTGTAAGGGTCAGTAAACTTTGTACCCTGATGTTCCGGTAAGCGCTTTGAATTAACTGGTAAGAGCCGCCGGTAAAATTGGCGCCAGTACCAAGCGATTTCGTTTCCGTATTATCGTTATAATTATTGATATTGGAACGTACCAGCAAATTTAACCAGGGAGTGATGGTTGCCGTAACGTCAACATTCGCTAACAAATTATTTTCTACCCGTTTTGTATTTGTTTCAAAATAGTTCCAAAATGTATTAGCCAAGTAGTAAGGATCGGTTGCTACCGTTGCCTGTTTTCTTCCGCCATTGGCGGAATCAATGTAATGATGCAGATAATAATTGATGTCGGCATTACGGGGCATAAGATAACTGAATGCAAATAGAGGACTGCTGTTGCCTCCCTGTATGATTGGATTCAAGATTTGGTTATTGGTATAATTAACGCTGGCATCAACATTTATGAACTTTGAAATTTTTTGTGTTACCCTTAAATCAAAGCTGTTTCTGCCCAAATGATTATTCGGCATTACACTGCTGTTGTACAAGTTGGAATAAGAAAACCGGAAGGTGCCTCTGTCGCTGCCACCTGCAACTGCTACATTCGAATTGATAAACTTTCCTGTTTGAAAAAAGCTCAATGGATCGTTCGCCACCCAGGGAACGATTCTTCCATCCATATCTTTCACGGGTTTGCCATCGAACTTGGGTCCGTAGGAAAAGGCGCCATCAGGGGCATTGAAATACGATGCGTTTGGATCAACGAGCCGGTTTCCGCTGGCGTCGGTAGCAAATGTAGGGGAAGTGCCTGCGCCATATTCGTTTTGAAAATCGGGCAATTTATAGGCTTGGTCAAACGACTCTGTATGACTAAAACTAACACCCAGACCCTGTCTTGCCGAACCTTTCTTGGTTGTGATTAAGAGGACACCATTCAGGGCTTTCGAGCCGTATAAAGCAGAAGCTGCAGAGCCTTTTAATACGGTAACACTTTCGTAATCGTCGGGATTTAGGTCTTTCATAATATTACCAAAGTCCTGATTGCCTCCCCACGAGTCGGCACCAGTATTTTGCGGCTCAATCAAAATACCGTCAATTACTATCAGGGGCTGTGTGTTGGAACCCAATCTTGCATTGCCACGAATTCTGATTTGTGCACTTGAAGAAGGACCGCCCGAACCTTGTGCAATATAAACACCTGCTACCTTTCCCTGTAATGCATCAACCATGTTTGCGTTGTTAGCACTTGTAATGTCGGCGCCACTTACCTGGGTTACAGAATAAGATAACTTTCGTGTATTTGTCCTTGTACCAAAGCCTGTTACAACAACCTCACCTAAGGTATTGTTTGTGCTTTGCATTGTAACTGTAATAAATGTATTGTTTCCCACCTGAACATCCTGAGCGGCATATCCAACCGAAGTAAATTGCAGATCGTTATGACTTCCTGATATTGCAATTTTAAAATTGCCTTGTCCGTCGGTTACACTTCCGGTTTTGGTTCCTTTCAAAAGGACTGATACATCCGGAATACCTCTGCCGGCGCTATCCTGCACAACGCCGGAAATTACTTTTCTTTCCTGGGCTTTTACATACATGCTTGCTGTTGTTAACAACAGAAGAAGCAGCAGTACCCGCATGGGTGTTTTCATAATCGTCTCATTTTGATTTTTAGTAAAATAGTTTAAGTCTTCTTTGTTTTTATTGATATTCTTGTAATGCAGGTTTTGGATGCTTCGTTGCAAGCTTTTCATAGTTTTCCATTACCAGGGCTGCGGCACCAATGAGTTCTGCTTTATAATCTAATATTGACAGTTCAATTTTAGTATCTGCTGCAAGCCGGGGAATACTAAATTCATGAATTGCCTGCTCTATCGGTGCTTTCCATAATTTTCCTGCAATGGCTCCTCTGCCGCTTAAAACAACGGCTTCGGGGTTTAGCAAGTGTATTAAAATGGCAATTCCTCTTCCTATCTCATAGCCTGCTTTTGAAATCACTTCAATAGATAGCTGATCTCCTTTCTGTGCCGCTTTTACAATTAACTCAAAAGCAGTTTCATTGTCAACATCGAAAATCTGATCCTGCAATACCGAGGTTCTGCCGTTGGTTAAGGCTGCTTTTGCTTTTTCAATAATAACGGAAAGGGAAGTTTCTGTTTCCAGGCAACCCATTTTTCCACAGGAACAAAGCTTATTGTTTGAAAAAAGAGGAATATGGCTGAACTCGCCTGCAAAGCCATTGCTTCCTCTGAACAATTCAGAATTTAGTATCATTCCCAACCCAACTCCCCATCCGATATTAACGACCAACGCATTGGTTTTACCTTTGCAACTGCCAAATTTGAGTTCTGCCAAAGCGATAATGCTGGAATCATTGTCAATGAACGTAGGCAGATGAGTGGCTTCATAAATTAAGTTGCAGATGTTTTGATTCTTCGACTCCAAAAACGAATAATTCAACCCTTTCTTTAGATCCACAAAACCGGGCATACCAATTCCAATACCTGTTATTTTATGTACTTCTATGCCCGAGCTTCTGATGAAGCCCTTAATATGTTCAATCAACTCCGGCACCGCATGATCGTTTTTCGCCAGGGCAAACTCTATTTTTTCAGTATTTCCAACTATATTGTTAGTACTATCCACCAGGGCGATAGTAGTGATCAATTGATCCATTGCAACGGCAACAATATATTGTCTGTTGGGTTGCAAAGAATAAATCAATGCTCTTCTTCCGCCCGTAGAAGGTGCCAGTCCTATTTCCATAACCTGTCCTTCTTGAATTAAATTTCCTACTTCCTTTAGCACAATCGGAATGCTTTTGTTCAAATGATGGCTTAATGCAGTAA
Organism: Ilyomonas sp.; assembly: GCA_965277535.1. Lineage (GTDB taxonomy): Bacteria > Bacteroidota > Bacteroidia > Chitinophagales > Chitinophagaceae > Ilyomonas. The sequence goes on from OZ255825.1 coordinate 2,687,684, forward strand.
CAGATAGAAACTGATTGAAATACAGTTCTTTAATAATTTCTTTATTAAGCAGCGAAGTCTTCATGTGAAAAGTTGTGTAAATTTCATGAACATTTTTAAATATTTAAGAAGTTAGTTCTATAAGGTTAATATTTTATAGCTAATTGTTAAGAAATGCGCATTTATTAAGGTTTGGTTTTGCCCTTTTTGTTTACAAGAACCAAACTAAAAAGCCATCTTTCATTTACTTTCAGTTTCTGCCTTTATTCTTCCTGTCATATCAGTGTAAATACAAAAGAGTATAATGTTTTACGCTGTTTCTTTGCACCAAACTTAGCCTTTATGCGCATTGGAATTGTTTGCTATCCTACGTTTGGCGGAAGTGGTGTATTGGCTACAGAATTGGGAAAAGCGCTTGCCGATAAAGGCCATTCCGTGCATTTTATAACCTATCAGCAGCCGGTTCGGCTGAACATTTTCAACGCAAACATTTACTACCACGAAGTGCGCGTGCCAACCTATCCTTTGTTTGATTATCCGCCTTACGAAATTGCTCTTGCCAGCACCATGGTAGATGTAATCATGAACCATAATCTTGATTTACTGCATGTGCATTACGCCATTCCACATGCTTCGGCGGCGTTTATGGCAAAACAAATCATACAAAAAAGCGGCAGAAACATTCCTGTCATCACCACACTTCACGGCACTGACATTACTTTGGTTGGGAGAGATAAAACCTACGCGCCGGTGGTTACTTTTTCCATCAATGAAAGCGATGCCATTACTGCCGTTTCCAACAATCTTCGGGAAGAAACGTACCGTTCATTTTCCATACAAAAAGACATTGAGGTGATTTACAATTTTGTAGATGTAAGCCGCTTCAACAAAAAACCCATTGATGCATTTCGCAAAGTGATTTCGCCCAATGGCGAAAAAATCATTGTACATGCTTCTAACTTTAGAAAGATAAAAAGGGTGTATGATGTGGTGGAAATATTTGTGCAAATCAAAAAAGCAATTCCTTCTAAATTACTGATGATTGGCGATGGACCTGAGCGTACCGGCTGCGAAGAATTAGCACGGCGATTGGGCGTGCACGACGATGTTCGGTTTTTGGGTAAGCAGGAACAAATGGAAGAAATTATGGCAGTTGCCGATTTGTTTTTGCTGCCTTCCGAGTATGAAAGCTTTGGCTTATCTGCTTTGGAAGCGATGGCTGCTCATGTGCCCGTAATCAGCTCTGATGCCGGTGGTTTACCGGAAGTGAACATCAACGGCGTTACAGGATTTCTTGCTAAAGTAGGAGACGTAGGCACCATGAGCCAATGCGCCATTGACTTATTAAAAAATGAAGAACAACTCAGCCAGTTTAAACAAAACGCTTTTGAACAGGCAAGCCGGTTTGATATTCACAACATTGTTCCTCAGTATGAAGCTTTATACAGCCGCTTTTGCGAAATGGGCGATTGTAAATAAAAAGGGGCAAAAACAAAAGGTTGAACCACGAAGGCACGAAAGAATAAAGCCTGCCTACCGGCAGGCAGGTTACACGAAGGCCTCTTTTATTCTTCCCGGCCTACCGGCAGGCAGGTTTGTGAACCTTTGTGTTCTCTGTGCCTTTGTGGTTTAAAACTTCTTACTTAACATACCTTACACAAGCAATCTTTCTTACTTTGCACACATGCTCACCAGGCGCATCATTCCTTGTTTGGATATTAAGGACGGCAGAACCGTGAAAGGCATCAACTTTGAAAACCTGCGGGATGCCGGAGATCCGGTTGAACTGGGCGCGATGTATGCAAAAGCCGGTGCTGATGAACTGGTGTTTTTAGACATCACGGCTACCAACGAAAAGCGCAAAACCTTAAGCGAATTGGTGAACCGCATTTCGCACAATATCAATATTCCGTTTACGGTGGGTGGTGGCATTAGTAGTGTAGAAGATGTGAGTGTTTTGTTGCAAAACGGAGCCGATAAAATTTCGGTAAATACCTCCGCTTTCAAACGTCCCGAATTGATAAGCGAATTGGCGAAAGAGTTCGGCAGCCAGTGCGTGGTGTTAGCCATTGATACAAGGCAGGAAGAAGATGGCAACTGGTATGTTTACTTAAATGGAGGCAGGGTAAAAACAAACACGTTTTGTTTTGATTGGGCAAAGAAAGGAGTTGATTTGGGAGCAGGCGAAATCTTACTCACATCTATGAACCACGATGGCACCAAGAGCGGCTTTGCCATTGATATTACGAGACAATTGGCTACGGGGCTGCCGGTGCCGGTCATTGCTTCGGGTGGTGGTGGCACCATTCAGCATTTTATAGATATTTTTGAACAGGGAAAAGCCGATGCTGCACTGGCGGCAAGCATTTTTCATTTTAAAGAAGTGGAGATAAAAAAGCTGAAGGAAGCTTTGAAGAGAAGAGAGATTGAAGTGCGGTTGTGATCTGAACCGGAACAGATGAAATGATTGGGATTTTTGGGATATGGATGAAGTTTGGTTTTGCCATAATTTTCAATCTTACCTATTCAATATTCAATCCTGAACATCCGTGCACGCAGTCCATATCATCCATGTTCTATTAAACTGCGTTTGTTTTTATTAATATTTTAATTTGACGGCTACATTAAAATGATGAAACTTGATTTTAAAAAATACAAAGACCATTTGGTACCTGCGGTGATTCAGGATTATGCCACACACAAAGTGCTGATGCTGGGTTTTATGAATGAAGAAGCCGTTGTGCAAACCGAGCAAACGGGGAAAGTAACGTTTTACAGTCGCACGAAAAAGAGGCTGTGGACGAAAGGAGAGGAGAGCGGCCATTTTTTAATTGTAAAACAAATGCTGGCCGATTGCGATAATGATACGGTGCTGATAAAAGCGGCACCAACAGGCGCAGTTTGCCACACGGGAGCCGACACCTGCTGGAGCGAAAAAAATCACTCGGAAAACTTTTTGGAGTATCTTGAACAAGTGATAGAGCTGAGGCGCAGCGCGGCTTCTGAAGATTCGTATGTGGCGCGGTTATTCGAAAAAGGAATTAATAAAATTGCGCAAAAAGTAGGCGAAGAAGCGGTTGAACTGGTGATTGAAGCGAAGGATAATAACGAACAATTGTTTGTAAACGAAGCGGCTGATTTGCTGTTTCATTATCTCATTTTACTTCATGCCAAAGGATATACGCTAAACGATATAACAGACGTTTTAAAAATGCGCCATTCAAAATAAAGAGTGTCCCGCAGATTTGCGCAGAAAGAATAGAAAATATCTGCGTTAATTAGCGCAATCTGCGGAAAAAAATCAATCCAAATAATACTATGAAACAAATTTTCTTTCTTTCCCTTTTGCTGCCTTTTCTGTCATTTGCCCAAACCAAAAAAACGGCTGGCGGTTTTGCGATTCAAGGTCAATTGCGTGCCTTGCCAAACGGCACCAATGTTACTCTTTTTGGCTTTAACGGAACCGATACTTTGGCAAAAACAAAAGTGCAGAATGGTGGCTTTACCTTAACGGGAACAGTAAATAATATTGATGCACGAATCATTGCTTTTTCGGGCCTGAACCAACGCCTGGTTGTGTTCATGGGCAATGATGATGTGAAGATAAAAAGCGACAGCAGTAACTTCAGCGATGTGGTGATTACCGGCTCGCCATCGAACTACGATTACGAAGAATTTTTGTATCAGATAAAGCCGCTGAACGATTATGTAACGATGTATAGAAATGCTGTTCAATCGGCACCAACGCAAGGGGTAAAAGATAGTTTGATGATTGCGTTGAACACGACGTACAACATTTACCAGGAGAGCATTGACCGCTTTATTGCACGAAAAAAAGGATCACCGGTTTCCTCGCTTGTGCTGGCTTATAGTTATGATACCGACCCAAACAAGGATGTGGTATTGCTGCAAAAACGGTTCAATGCGCTTACGGGTACGGCATTGCAAAGTCAGTTTGCCAAGAACATTTCGCAGGTAATTGAAAATGATAAAATTGGTGCGGTGGGAACGAAGGCAACCGACTTTACACAAACCGATACTTCTGGCAACAACGTTTCGCTTGCACAATTCAAAGGCAAGTATGTGTTGCTCGATTTTTGGGCAAGCTGGTGCCGTCCCTGTCGTGCTGAAAATCCCAATGTGGTAGCGGCTTACAAAGCGTTCAAAAACAAAAATTTTACGGTGTTGAGTGTTTCGCTGGATGAAACCAAAGACTCGTGGTTGCGAGCCATCAAGATGGATAACCTGGCATGGACGCATATCAGCGATTTAAAATATTGGAGCAATGCCGTGGCAATGGAATATCACGTTCAATCTATCCCGCAAAACTTTTTAATTGACCCGAACGGTGTTATCATCGCCAAGAATCTCCGTGGCGAACAATTGTTTGAAAAGCTGAAAGAACTGCTGAAATAGGGGCAAAACCAAAGATGCTTTTTTGCCCGTATTTTGTTTTTGTGCCTCAATTGTAAATCAACCAAAAGCAAGGAATCGTATGTCGTTTCATGTTTCAACCAACGGAAAAAAGGGTGCAAATGAAGTGATCCTTTTAGAAGAAAAAGAAACCGGAACGAAAGCCGAAATTTTTGCTTTCGGAGCTTTGCTGAACAGTTTTTCAGTTGAAGAAAATGGTGCAAAAACAAATGTGATTTATGGTTTCAAGGATACGGCTGATGCGCAGCAAAACATCACGCCTTTATTTCAGGGTGCCAAGCTAAGTCCGTTTGTCTGTCGCATAAAAGAAGGCGTTTATAATTTTGAAGGTCAGCAACACAAACTCAATAAATATTATCATCACCGCGAAGCTTTACATGGTTTGCTTTACGATGCCCATTTTACTGTTGTTGAAAAAGGTTCAACCGAAACATCCGCTATTGTAAAGCTGGCTTATGAGTATAACAATAGCGATGCGGGTTATCCTTTTGCATATCGTGCCGAAATTGTCTATGAACTAAAACGGGCCAACCGCTTAACGGTTGCTACCAAAATCATCAATCAAAGCCCTGTTGCTATACCTGTTGCTGATGGCTGGCATCCTTATTTTTCGTTTGGAAAAAAAGTAAATGAGGCGTTGCTTTGCATCCATTCAAACACCATGGTTGAATTTAATGAAAACCTGTTGCCAACCGGAAAGTTCTTACCGTCTCAACAGTTCAATTCTTTGCAAAAAATAGACAATACGGCGTTTGACAATTGCTTTGTTGTAAACGAAAATGAAGCACAGCCGGCCTGCATTCTGCGAGACGCAGAAAGTGGTTTTCAACTCATGATTTTTGCCGAAAAGAACTATCCGTATTTGCAAATATTCATTCCTCAAAACAGAGAATGTATTGCTATTGAAAACCTCAGCGGTCTGCCCGATTCATTCAACAATGGCATTGGCTTAACCATTCTGCAACCCGCATGCAGCAAGGCTTTTATTGCTTCCTATCAGATAAATACGGCAAAACCAAACGGCTTATAGACTGGCAACAGCCGTCATGCTGATTTCGACATTTACGTTTCGTGGCAGTGTTTTTACGGCAACGGTTTCTCTTGCCGGGTAATCGCCCGAAAAATAACTTCCATATACTTCGTTTACGGCGGCAAACAAACTCATATCACTTAAAAAAATAGTGGTTTTTACTACATGTTCAAACGTAAGTTTTGCTTCGCTTATAATTGCTGCAAGATTTTCCATTACCTGTTTTGTTTCTTCGGCAATGCTTCCTGAAATGGACTCGTTTGTTTTTGGGTTGATGGCAATCTGCCCGCTGATAAATAAAAAGCCGTTGGCAATGACGGCCTGGTTGTAAGGCCCGATTGGTTTTGGTGCTTTATCGGTAGTAATAATTTGTTTTAACATAGCGTTGTTTTAGCCGGCAAGATGCGCCAAAATTTTTGAACCAAATTTCAATATAAATTATAAGATATAGATGAAGCAGCCACTTTAAAAAAGTGTAATCTTGCCCTCTTTTTAAAACACCTGATGGCATTGCTGTTGTGCATTGATACCGCTTTGGAAACCGCTACCGTAGGGGTATGCAATGAAGAAGGCATCATTGACTTTCGCACTCATTCCGAGCCAAAGAATCATGCAGGTTTTGTGCAGCCTGCCATTCAAACGATCCTGCATAGTTCTCATATTTCGATCAATCAAATTGATGCTGTTGCAGTAGTCAATGGTCCGGGCAGCTACACTGGTTTACGTGTCGGTTTGGCTTCGGCAAAAGGCATTTGTTACGCGGCGCAAAAACCACTCATTTTACTAAATACTTTAGAGGTTATGGCAAAAGCTGCTATTGAGCAACAGCAGGATGTGGCCGCTTTGTATTGCCCGATGATTGATGCACGCCGTAATGAAGTATTTACGGCAGTTTACGATGCTTCATTACAAACCGTGCTTCCCCCACAGGCTTTCATTGTAGAGGAGAATAGTTTCTCAGACTTATTATCACAAAACAAAATGTATTTTTTTGGAAGCGGGCACAATAAATGTGAGAAGATAATGAGATTTCAACAAAAAGCTGTGTTTATCAACTCATCTTACGCTTTAATTCATATCAATTGCATAGCACAAGCGTTGTATAAAATGGAGCAGTTTGAAGACATAGCTTATGCCGAACCTTACTATTCAAAAGATTTTTATTCCCCGGGTAAATAATATAAAAATTTTTAGGAATTAACTTGTTCCTTTGCACTTTAAAAATAAAAAATATTCTTATTCGTGTTTAAATCATACATTTTAAAATGCTTACATCCACTCACACTCCCAGCGTAACTTTAACAAATCCTGAAGGCGGCGAACAGGTGAAAGTTGATTTTCTTCATATAAAAAAATCAGCTTTAATTCTGCGTGCTTTAAATCATAAATTGCGTCAGCAAATGATCAAATTGCTTGATGAAAGCGGAAAGCTTACCGTAACCGAATTGTATGTAAAGCTGCGCCTCGAACAATCGGTTGCATCGCAGCATCTCGCCATTTTGCGCCGTGCAGGAATTGTAATTACGAAGCGCGATGGTAAGTTCATTCATTACGCTATCAACTATCCGCGCGTTACGGAAATCAATAAATTTGTGGAAGAATTAGTGGCATAAAAAATTTAACCGGAAGGCTGCGAAATCAGCCTTCTTTTTTTAAATGTTTACTTATGTACATCAAACAATTATATACTGGCTGTTTAAGCGAAGCAGCTTATTATATTGAAAGCGATGGAGAAGCCGCCGTTATTGATCCGCTGCGCGATATAGACGCGTACCTGCAATTGGCTGATGAAAGAAAAACACACATCAAATATATTTTTGAAACGCACTTTCACGCCGACTTTGTAAGCGGCCATTTGGAACTGAGCAAAGCCACCGGTGCACCCATTGTTTATGGGCCGCAGACCAAAGCTCAGTTTGAGGTACAGGTTGCCAATGATGGCGATGTGTTTCAATTGGGAAATATATTTATTCAAATACTTCATACACCGGGGCACACACCGGAAAGCACTTGTTTTTTATTGAAAAATGAAGAAGGAAAAGATTATGCAGTATTTACCGGCGATACTTTGTTTTGCGGTGATGTAGGCAGACCTGACTTAGCGCAGACAGATGGCTCGGTAACAACAGAAGAATTGGCTGCGCAGTTGTTTGCCAGTTTGCAAAACAAAATCATGCCGCTTGCCGATGATGTTTTGGTTTATCCTGCACATGGCCCCGGCAGCAGTTGCGGAAAGAATTTAGGCCCGAAAACCCACAGTACCATCGGCGAGGAAAAGCGAACCAATTATGCGTTGCAGCCCAAAACAGCAGAGGCGTTTGTAAAAGCTGTTACCGAAGGCCTTTCGGAACCGCCACAATATTTTGCTATCAATGCAGAAATGAATAAAAAAGGTTACGAGAACATGGATACGATTTTAGTGAAAGGGTTAACCGCTTTGCCGGTTGAAGAGTTTAAAAAAGCGGCAAAACAAAACGATACTACTATTCTTGACACACGCAATGGAGATATATTTATGACAGGCTTTGTGCCCGGCTCCATCAACATTGGTTTGGAAGGACGTTTTGCTGAGTGGGCAGGAAGTTTACTTTCATTCACAAATGAGCTGTTATTAGTAACCGATGAAGGGGTGGAAAAAGAAACCATCATTCGGCTGGCACGGGTAGGTTTTGAAAATATACAAGGTTATTTGCAAGGCGGCTTTGATGCCTGGAAGGCGAGCGGTGAACCAGTTGACATGATTATAAACGTTGAAGCCGATGAAGTAGCAATGGATATTCCGTTTGATGAAAACTTGGTAATTGTTGATGTAAGAAAAGAAGTTGAGTATGCGGACGGCCATGTAAAAGAAGCCGTAAACATTCCGTTGGAACATATGATTGATCCGGTAAGTATTTCAGCCATCAACGATACCGATAATGTGTATTTGCATTGCGCTGGTGGCTATCGTAGCGTAATTGCAGCTTCGTTGTTAAAGCAACAAGGCATTCACAATTTGCGCAACATCAGCGGCGGTTATGCGGCTTTAAAAAGCGAAGACAAAATTAAAACGGAGAAAAGCACAGAAGTGCTGAACTGATAATAAGGCTTTTACATTGGTTGCAACCCTGTTTTGCTATAAAAACAAAACAGGGTTTGTTTTTGCCCATAAAAGATAAACATTCATTTATAAAAAGGATAATTGGATATTTGATGAATGAAGGGTTTAGTTATACAATTTTTGATTTATGATGGCTGCAAACCGCAACTGCAAAGGTTTTCAGTGAAAAGCTGATACTGCCGATAAAATAAAAAAGGATAAGTTAGCCCTTGTTATCTATCATCAAACCAGCAACCACTTATTTTGAATCAGTTTCTAAAACGTTACGCAAACATTTTACTTCTTCTTGGCGGCGTTATCATAGGCTCTGTTTTGGGCATTGTGTTCGGCACAAAAATCAATTTTTTAAAACCCGTTGGTGACATCTTTTTAAACCTTCTTTTTACCGCCGTTGTACCGCTGGTTTTTTTTACCATTTCTTCATCCATTGCAATGGTAGATCGCTCGCAAAAATTTGGGAAACTAATGAGCGTGATAATGCTTTGCTTTTTGCTTACGGTTGTGGTGGCTGCTATCATTACAATTATTGGTGTTTCCCTGTTTCCGATTGGTGAAATCAAAACAAACGCTTTGTTCACCGCACCGCAAAACGGAACTACCAGTTTGGGCGATCAGATTACATCCATGCTTACGGCAGACGATGTGTATAAAATCTTTTCACGCCGCAACATGCTTGCGCTTATTATCTTTTCAGCACTCACCGGTTTTGCCGTTTTGCGCAGTGGAAAGGAAGGTGAAGTGTTTGTAAAATTTTTAAAAGGAGGCAGCCAGGTGTTCACCCAAATTCTTGGGCTAATTATGAAGGGCGCGCCGCTGGGTTTGGGTGCTTTTTTTGCCGTGCAGGTTGGTACACTTGGCTCTCAGTTGCTGAACAGTTATGTGCGGGCAATGGCAGTGTATCATAGTGTTGGTTTGTTTGATTATGCGGTTTTATTCAGTGCGTATGCTTTTATTGCCGGTGGATGGAAAGCAGTAAAACGATATTGGAAAAACAACATTGCTCCCTCTGCAACTGCTGTTGGCACTTGCAGCAGCATTGCTACCATTCCGGTTAATTTGGTTGCTTCCAACAAAATGGGCATTCCGGCTTATATCGGCAACATTGCCATTCCCCTCGGTGCAACGCTTCATAAAGATGGATCAGCCATTTCTTCTGTTATTAAAATTGCTTCTGTGTTTGCGCTCTTTCATAAGCCGTTCACAGGTTTCGATGTGTTGGCCGTTGCTTTATTAATTACTGTTTTTGTAAGCCTTGTAGAAGGCGGCATTCCTGCCGGTGGCTACCTTGGCGAACTACTCGTAATGTCGGTGTATCATTTTCCGATGGAAGCTTTTCCGGTAGTAATGATAATAGGTACTTTGGTTGATCCGGCAGCTACTATTTTAAACGTTACCTGCGATACGGCTGCAGGTATGTTAACGGCTCGAATGATGGAAGGAAAAGAATGGTTGAACAAACCTGCAAAAGAAGAATAAAAGCTCCTTTGTTTTTAATCAATATCACTATTCCTTACACGAACGTTTGTTTTTGCCCTTTTTTTGAAAGATGGTAAGCTTCAATCCAGTATTATTTATACAAATGCTGCTGATACTCTTTCAATATGTCTGTTATAAAAGAGGAACCAATTTCCACAACTTCGATTTTTTGCAAGCGATTGCATATCGTTAAACTTCTTTTTGACATGTAGAAAAATATCCACTTTTTAAAATTTGGAACAGTTATTGCCGATTGCTCGCCGCCAAAATTTGATTACTTAGACACTATAATCGGTACCAAAACAGAAAATTTGAGCAGGACCTTATAATCTATGATAATCGCACAGGTTTATCGTATAGCATTTCACTAAAAGAAGGCTTATATAACGATAAAATGGTTAAAGCAGTAAGAAACAAGCAGTCATTGAAACTCGATTTATTTAATGTTTTGAAATTAGCACCAAAAGCAGTTGTTCGCTTTACAAGGCGAATGAACCAGCTTTTCATATCTGTCAGTAAATTAAATGTTAACACTAAAAAGTTTTTAAAAAGAAAAACAAACATGAGAAAGTTTATTCTACCCATTTTGCTTTTGCATTTAGCAGTGGCGGTTAACGCGGCAACGTATTATTTTTCTTCTTCGTCAGGCGACGATTCAAGAAGCACATGGCAGGCACAAGATCCTTCAACTCCATGGCAAAGCATTGCTAAGCTCAACTCTATAATGTATCTTTTACAACCGGGCGACCAGGTGTTGTTTAATAGTAGTGACACATTTTTAGCTGGCTCTGCTGGTATTAATGTTACTGCCTCAGGAATCACATTTGGCTCGTATGGTTCGGGCAGTCAGCCGGTTATCAGTGGCTTTTCAATTGTTACAAACTGGACACAGGTTCGTTCCAATGTATGGCAATCGCCTTTCTGGCAACCCAATGGTCTTCCAAGAATGGTGATAAGAAACAACCAGCAGCAAGGTATCGGCAGGTATCCTAATCTTAATGCTGCCAATGGTGGTTACTTAAACATCGATGCTAATGATGGATCAACACAAATTACCTCTAACTCGCTTCCTTCCTCCCCCAACTGGACAGGTGCTGATATTGTGGTTCGTAAAAACCACTGGTCGCTTGACAGAACCACTATCTCTTCTCAATCAGGCCAGACACTCACTTTCGCTGCCGGCTCTACCCCTATTGTAGGCAACAACTACGGTTTCTTCATTGTGAACAGCACCAACACACTTGATCAGGACGGTGAATGGTTTTATAATAAAAACGGCGGCGGAATGCAGATGTATTTCAATGGCAACAATCCTAATAATTATACCGTGCAAGCCAGCACCGTAGAAACACTGGTAAATATTGGTTTTCAAAACTACATTACCTTCAACAACCTCAGTTTTCAGGGAGCCAATTCGTATGCTTTTAACCTGACTCATGCTAACAACATCACCGTTAATAATTGCAACGTCAACTTTACAGGCATTGATGCAGTGAATGCTATAAGTTGTAATTACTTTACTCTTTCTAATTCCACAATCAGCAACACCAATAACAATGGCGCCAATTTGTACTGGAACTGCAACTATACAGTGATACAGAACGACACGTTTAAGAACACGGCACTGATAGCAGGCATGGGACAAAACGGCGGCGGCGGCAACACCCATCAGGGAATTTATATAATGGGTAATAATAACTTAGTGCAATACTGTGAACTTGACAGCACAGGACATAACGGAATTCACTTTGAAGGTGACTGGACTGTGGTTCAGAAAAATTATGTGAACACTTTCGGCTTAACGGTTGATGACTGTGGTGGCATCTACACCACACAAAGTGATCCGACGGTTATTTGCAACAGCAACTCTGTTTTAAACAACATTGTGGTGAACGGTATTGGCGTAAATTGGGGAACCGATGATCCGGCTTACACACCTGCCATTGGCATTTACTTCGATCAAAACACCAACCATACAGTGGCATTAAACAACACAACCGCCAATTGTGCTTTTGCTGGTTTCTTTTCTCATGATGCTAACAATGTAACTATTCAGAACAACACGTTTTACAACAACAGTGTAGAGCAGTTTTTAGGTGTTCGCACAACGAATGCATCCAGCAATGTTGTGTTTCAAAACAATATCTGCTTTTCCAAAACAGCTACACAGTTAGCAACCAAGCTGCAAAGCTACAATGGCACGAACGACCTGCCGCAGACGGGCGCTTTCACCGGCAACTACTACTGCCGGCCTATTGACAACAACTATATGTTTTACAGCATGTATGAAATTGGCGGCAGCGGGCTGTACAACACGTACAATCAAAACTTAAGCACCTGGCAGTCGAGCCTTGGTTTGGATGGAGGTTCACAAACATCTCCGGCTACCATACCTTCGTTTGTTGCCAGCAATTTATCGGGCATCAATTTGTTTTCCAATGGCAGCTTTACCAGCAATAGCAACGGAGCAGGTGTCTGGTCACCAACAGGTGATGGTAGTGCAAACTGGGTGACTGGTGTGCTGGATGGCGGCGCTTTGCAGATCTCTGCCAACAACTACTCTTCCAACTCCTTGTATGTAAGCATGATGACCAATAATTCAGTTACAGCGGGTCAGGGTTATCAGTTGTCTTTTACACTTCAGGGGGCCGGCAACGGGAGCCCGGTAACAGTCTCTTTAAGACAACAGGATGCGCCCAACGGTACGATCACAAACTCAGTGATTGTTCCTGTGTCAACCAACCGCCAAGATTATCAGTTTGGTTTTACTCCAACTACAACAGGCCGTGTAATGATTGAACTGGATATAGCGCAACCCAACGGAGCCGTTTGGGTAGATAACGTAGTGTTGCAACAGGCAACTCTATGGCCAACCAACCCGAATGATTTTATAATATTTGCTTACAACCCAACAACAAGCAATATGCATGTAAGTATGCCTAAAGGTGATAAATTTTTTGATGCAACCGGTAAACAATACAATAACAATACAGTTTTGCAACCTTACACATCAATAGTGTTGTTCAAACAGCTTATAACACAAGGCACAACCAACGCAGTAGCGCAACAATCCATATCTCTTGCCGGTGGTCTCGTTGATGCCTCAGCAAGCAGTATGATAAACAGTACAGCTACTAAATTAACATGGAAGGTAGATAATCAGGATAGCACAGCATCTTACTACGAAGTGCAACGCTCATCCGATGCGCAAAGCTTTGCCACCATTGGCAAAGCTACCGTTACTACAAGCAACAGCACTGCTACAACTTATCAGTATCAGGATGCTTCTCCGCTCGCAGGTAAAAGCTACTATCGCATTACTCAGCGCAATACGAAAGACAGTGTTTCTTCAACCAGCAAAACGGTTGTTGTAAATAATATCTCTTTCAACATCAATCCGAATCCCGCAAAGGATGTGATTCATCTATCGTTTGATGAAATGATAAATGCTGCCGATCATCTTGATAAAGATGTAGCCATTCGCAGTGCAGCCGGTGTTACTGTTCAAACGGTGGCATTGCCATCAACCGACAACCTGAACAGAGTTGATATTAATGTGACAGGCCTGCAAAGAGGTGTGTATTTCCTAAGTGTTTCTTCTGAAGGAAAATCATTTACTAAGAAATTTATAAAAGAATAACCTTCAAGAATTAAGGCAAAACGAAAAGGCATAGTGATTCATTTCACTGTGCCTTTTTTATTATAATACTAATCCATTGGGCGGTTAGGTACAAAGCGGTTAAGATAAATATACTTGCTCTACAGAAGCTAGATATGAATTATAATAGTAGCTCCTATGGAGCTTTTTGTTTTTGTACATTTTTACCGAGCCATACATCTTTTACAAATCTTTTCATCGCTTTGCATTATAACTCTGCCAACGGGTTATGATACTACTAAATGCTTTACCATTAGAGGCGTAGTATGAATAATAAACTATCAATTAGAATCAATTTCTGACTGAATTATTTGATCCGATTCCTTAAAAAAATTTAAGTGTTTAACAAAACAAGCGTGCTTTGGATAAGCTTTGCTTAAACATAAATTAAAAGGATTAAACTTGAATTAATCTTGTTGTAACCTGATGGAACTGTGTGAGATGTTTATAAGTTTGTGTTAATCCAATTGATAAAAAGCAGCATTTGCAACCAGTAACAAACCAACCAATATCGCTATAAGGCTTTGTTACGGGCAAATAGAAAGCAAGAAGAATATCTGTTTTTAGGCAAGTGTACGAATGTGTTAAAAGGCAGGTAACAATAACTGCTACTATAAATAGAAAGTTTTAAAATTCAGTAACCAATATCAATAGCCGCCAGGCTATTTCACACAAACAATAATCATTTATGAAAAAGGTGTTTTTACCCATCTTGCTTCTTCACCTTACCATGATGGTGAATGCAGCCACGTATTATTTTTCTTCTTCATCAGGAAACGATTCAAGAACCGCTGCACAAGCGCAGAGTTCGGCTACTCCATGGCAAAGCATTGCTAAGCTCAACTCTATTATGTCAACCCTAAAAGCGGGAGATTCGGTATTGTTCAAAAGAAGCGATGTATTTTCGGGGGCGCTCGTTATTTCCGCTTCCGGAATTAGTACAATGCCAATTACTTTCTCAGCTTACGGATCGGGCAATAAACCGGTGATCAGTGGTTTTACAACACTTACCGGCTGGACGCAGGCTCGTACCAATGTATGGGAAGCACCGCTTACCGTTGCCAGTGGAAAAGAAGGTATGCTAATAAGAAACAACCAGCAGCAGGGCATTGGCAGATACCCTAACCTGAATGCTGGCAAGGGGGGATATCTGAACATTGATGCCAACAATGGCACTACGCAGATTACCTGCAATTCGCTTCCTTCCTCCCCCAACTGGACAGGTGCTGATATTGTGGTTCGTAAAAACCACTGGGAACTCGACAGAACCAGTATCTCTTCTCAATCAGGCCAGACACTCACTTTCGCTGCCAGCTCCGCCCCTATTACGGGCAACAACTACGGTTTCTTCATTGTGAACAGCACCAACACACTTGACCAGGACGGTGAATGGTTTTATGACAAAACCAGAAGTAAGTTGCAGATGTATTTCAATGGCAACAATCCTAATAATTATACCGTGCAAGCCAGCACCGTAGAAACACTGGTAAATATTGGTTTTCAAAACTACATTACCTTCAATAACATCACCTTTCAGGGAGCCAATTCGTATGCTTTTAACCTGACTCATGCCAACAACATCACCGTTAATAATTGCAACGTCAACTTTACAGGCATTGATGCAGTGAATGCTATAAGTTGTAATTACTTCCGCCTGGAATATTGCGAGATTTACAACACCAATAACAACGGTACCAACTTGTACTGGAATTGCAACTATACAGTGATACAGAACGACACGCTTAAGAACACGGCACTGATAGCAGGCATGGGACAAAACGGCAACGGTGCAAGCACCCATCAAGGAATTTATGTAATAGGCACTAATAATTTAGTGCAATACTGTGAACTTGACAGCACAGGACATAATGGAATTCACTTTGAAGGTGACTGGACGGTGGTTCAGAAAAATTATGTGAACACTTTCGGCTTAACGGTTGATGACTGCGGTGGTATTTACACCACGCAAGCTGATCCAACCGCCCCTTGTAATAGCAACTCTGTTTTAAACAACATTGTGGTTAACGGTATTGGCGCTAATCCAGGAACCGATGATCCGACTTACACGCCTGCCATTGGCATTTACTTCGATCAAAACACCAACAGCACGGTAGCTTTGAACAACACAGCTGCAAATTGCACTTTGGCCGGTTTCTTTTCCCATATCACCAATAATATCGGTGTTAAAAACAACACGTTTTACAACAACGGTGTAGAGCAGTTTTTAGCTGTTCGCACAACGAATCAAAACAGTAATGTTGTGTTTCAAAACAATATCTGCTTTTCCAAAACAGCTACACAGTTAGCAACCAAGCTGCAAAGCTACAATGGCACGAACGACCTGCCACAGATAGGTATTTTCAGCGGCAACTACTACTGCCGTCCAATTGACAACAACTATATGTTTTACAACATGTATGAAATTGGTAGCAGCGGGCTATACAATAGTTATAATCAAAATCTGGCTTCATGGCAATCATTTCTCAATATGGATGGAAGTTCACAAGCCTCTCCGACTACCATACCTTCGTTTGTTGCCAGCAATTTATCGGGCATCAATTTGTTTTCCAATGGCAGCTTTACCAGCAATAGCAACGGAGCAGGTGTTTGGTCGCCCACTGGTGATGGTAGTGCAAACTGGGTGACTGGTATGCTGGACGGCGGTGCTTTGCAGATTTCTGCCAGCAACTACTCTTCCAACTCGTTGTACACAAGTTTATTTACCAATGCTGCCCTTACTGCAGGCACAAGTTGCCAGCTATCATTTACAATGCAGGGCGCTACCACAGGAAGTTCGGTAACGGTATCTTTGAGACAACAGGATGCGCCATACGGTACGATCACAAACTCAGTGATTGTTCCTGTGTCAACCAACCGTCAGAATTATCAGTTTGGTTTTACACCAACAACAACAGGCCGTGTAATGATTGAGTTAGATGTAATGCAACCCAACGGAGCCATCTGGGTAGATAACGTAAATTTGCAGCAGGCAACCATTACACCAACCAATCCAGATAATTATATTGTGTTTCAATACAACCCTGGTAAAACTGCAAAAACGTTTACATTAAATGGCACCTATATGGACGCAACAGGAGCTACATACAGCGGTACTGTTACCTTGCAGCCTTATACATCATTGGTGCTATTTACACAACCCTCACAAGGCACAACCAACGCAGTAGCGCAGCAGTCAATAAGCCTTGCAGGAAATTTGGTAAGCGCATCTTCTGCCAGCACAATAAGCAACACAGCTACAAAGCTGAACTGGAAAGTTAACAATCAAAACAGCACGGCTTCTTACTATGAAGTGCAGCGCTCATCCGATGCGCAGAGCTTTACCACCGTTGGCAAAGCAACTGTAAAAACAGAAGGCGCTTCGGTTATTTATGAGTATAGCGATGCTTCTCCGTTAGCTGGCAAGAATTATTATCGCATTACACAACATAACCAAAATGGCGATGTAGTGTTAAGCCCAACAGTTGTAATTACGAATATCTCATTTAAAATAAATCCCAATCCTGCTATAGATGTGATTCATGTAAGCTTTGATGAAACTATCACAGCAAGCGATAATCTGAATAAAGAAGTACAAATAACCAATGCGGCTGGCGTTGTTGTTCAAACAGTAACTTTGTCATCAACCGACAATTTAAGCAGAGCTGATATTAATGTATCATCATTGCAAAAAGGTATATATGTGTTGAGCGTAAGTTCAGGCGGACAAACGTTTAGCAAAACGTTCCTGAAACAGTAGTCAAATCCGTTATAATTAATACGATCCGGCAACTGATGATGAAAAATTCATCGTTAGTTGCCGGATTTGTTTTTGCACAAAAAAATCGTTTTGTTTATTTCTAATCAATTCTCCTCTGCTACTTCATTTTTATAAAAAAACAAAACCATGTTTGCATGTAATGAATTGTAATATTTTCACACGGTAAAACTGTTTTATTTTGTCGCACACCAAAGAACGCAAAGAGAAAAACTGCTTAAATTGTAATGCAATTGTAGCGGGCAGATACTGCCAGGTTTGCGGGCAGGAAAATATTGAAACGGGGGAAACATTCGGACATCTTGCCGGGCATTTTATAGGCGATATTTTTCATTTTGATGGCATGTTTTTCAGCACGGCAAAATCTCTCTTGTTCAAACCCGGATTTCTTACTCATGAGTATGTGCGAGGCAGACGCGCAAGCTACCTGAACCCTATAAAAATGTATGTGTTTGTTTCTGCCATTTTTTTTCTGTTTTTTTTAACTGTTTATCATTCGGTTCTTACAATTTCAGCGACAAATAATGATAAAGAAAAAACGGCTGCCGCCGTATTGCGGGAATTAGAAGATAATAAAAAAGAGATTGAGAATTCTTTAAAAGAGGATGGTACGCCAACCTGGGTAAAAAGCAGGGTTAAGAATAGCTTGCAACAGTTGAATACTGATATTGCATTATTACAAAAAGACAGTGCTAAGAAGTTTCAGGTATTGGCTGACTTAAGCTCTGCATCTAAGTTCAGCACAAAAAATTACACTTCGCAAAAAGAATATGACAGTGTACAAAAAACATTGCCGCACAGTTTACAAGATAACTGGATAGAACAAAAATTTCAACGCAAAAAAATCGACAACGATAATAAGTTTCGCAGTAATGCAAATGAAGAAGTGAACACCCTTGTTGAAAGTTTTTTTCATCACTTTCCGCAAATGTTATTTATTTCACTTCCTCTTTTTGCTCTCATTCTGCAACTACTTTATATAAGGCGAAAACAATTTTATTATGCCAACCATATTATTTACACCGTTCATTTATACTGTGCTTTATTTGTTTTTCTGTTTATCATTTTAGCAATCAGCAGTGTAAGTAAAATTCATTATTTAGGTTGGTCAATATGGATAAATGTTATTGTTTTTCTTTATTTACTCTGGTACACTTATCAGGCTTTGCGTGTTTATTACGGACAAGGAACAGGAAAAACAATTTTAAAATGGTTGTTGCTTAACACCTTCGCTTTTTTTGTTTTCGTTGGGTTATTTATACTTATGTTTTTCTTTACCTATTATATGTTGTAAAAGAAAACTTTTAAAAACAAAACAGCAAACGATGAACAACACCGACTATAATCATAAGGGTGCAGCACAGCAGTTTGAAAGATTAATAACTATCATGGATGAACTGCGCGAAAAATGCCCCTGGGATAAAAAACAAACCATTCAAACACTGCGCACGCAAACCATTGAAGAAACTTATGAGCTTGCCGACGCCGTCCTTAACAACAACTGGAGTAACCTGAAAGAAGAATTGGGCGATGTGTTGCTGCACATCGTTTTTTACTCAAAAATTGCTACCGAAAAAAAAGAGTTTACTTTACAGGAGGTAATCCAAACCATTTGCGATAAGCTCATCAAACGGCATCCGCATATATATGGAAATGTTACAGTAAACAACGAAGAAGACGTAAAGAAAAACTGGGAGCAAATAAAACTGAAAGAAGGCAAAACGTCAGTGCTGTCAGGTGTTCCGGTTTCATTGCCGGCAGTTGTAAAAGCACAACGCATTCAGGAAAAAGCAAAAGGGGTTGGCTTTGAATGGAGCGATAAAAAAGATGTATTTCAAAAGGTAGAAGAAGAACTTTCCGAACTAGCTGAAGCCATTGAAACCAACGACGCTGCAAACATAGAAGAAGAGTTTGGCGATGTAATGTTTAGCCTGGTAAACTATGCCCGTTTCATAAACGTAGATGCCGAAGCGGCGATAGAAAAAACCAATCAGAAATTTATGAAGCGGTTTGGGCAAATGGAAAAATGGGCAAAAGAAAACGGCACCAGTTTGAACCAGATGACACTTGCCCAAATGGATGGGCTCTGGAACAATATCAAGCAAAACAAAAAAGAACCATAAATGCTGCTAACAAGGCTGATAAAACTAAATGTACTCCGGCATAGCAATTTACTAATTGCCATTGCTTTGTTGTTGGTTTTATCGCTCAGTTATTTTGCCGTTAGCAATTATAAGTTATCGCCTGCCGGCGTGAAAAGGAGTTTGGAAGCTTACGTTGCCAATGAAGAACATTTCTTTAACGATGTAGTTTCTGATAAAGCCACCGTCATTGCTGTTACGTTGAAGTCCGATTCCATTATTGACATGAATCTGCAACACGCACAAACAGGCATTTTTGCGTATGCTGTTAACGATCTTGGCAATCCTATTTCTGTGTATTGGAGCACATCGCAAATGATGGTAAATACAAGCGATTTAAAATCGCCTGATAGCGTTCTCACTGTAAAATATCCCAACGGATTGTTTGAACTGCAGAAGAAGAAAGTGCTGGTGAATGGCAGGCCCTACATTATTGCCGGACTGATTCCTTTGCACTGGCAATATTTCATCGAAAACAAATATCTCCCGTCACAGTTTGCAGGCGTTAACAACATAGATAAATTATACAGATTATCGGATAATGCTTATGAAGCAACTGCTATAAAAAGCAGCACCGGCAAAACATTATTTTATATTGAACGGATTGAAAATACAAACCGCAATCAGCTTGATAGATTCAGCACCGCTTTGCATATTGCCATTGTATTGCTGATGGTTGTTTTTTTAATTTACATTGCCCAAAGTTTATTAGTTAAATACGAATTCAAAGTCGCCATCCTGTTTCTTGCCGCTTCGCTTTTTTTTCTGCGGCTAATCGTTTACTACACCACTTTTATAGTGTTTGCCAACTTTACCATTTCATCAAAAGTATTGTTGGGAGCAAGTATTTCGTCGAGCGATTTTTTAATCAGTACCATCTTTGTTTTTGTACTGGTTGCCTTTTTGTTTTTCTTTCAGCGACGCATTGTGTATCCATCCAAATACAACGCTGTTGTAGCGGTTGCTTCTTTGTGTTTTTTGGCTGCTATCACCAATGCTGCATGCAATATCATTGAGTCTTTGCTATACACTTTGCATGGCTCGTTCGATGTTACTAACTTTTTCAGGCTAAGCATTTTTACGGTAGTAGGTTTTGTTATCCTGGTGTTTATTGTTCTTACTTTTTATTACATTTCGTGGCTTTGTATGACTGCCGCTTACAAAGCGCATTTTTCCTTGCCGGTCATTATTGCCATTGTTATAGCCGCTGGCTTGCTGGTACTCTCGTTTCAATTGCAACAACCAACATCGCTTATTAAACTGGCTGCACTTTTATGGCTCGCAGGTTATGTAGTATTGCTTCATGCACGCCAACAAGATAAAAACATCAGCCTGTTTCAATCGTCTTTCTTTTTGCTCTGGGTAATTGTGTTTTCTGTATCAGTTTCTTTTCTTGTGGTACAATTAAAAAAGAAGGTTGATTTGGAACAGCGGAAAGACCTTGCGCAGAAATTTGCCCGACAGTCAGACCCTTACAGCGAGAATGTTTTGCATGTTGCCGTAGCTGGTTTCTCAGATACATTTCTTCAAAAAAATTATAAGCATTTTTTTAGAGAAGATTCTAATCGTTACTTAAAAGATAGTTTGGTAAAAGCAGATTTCTCAGGTTATTTAAACAAGTTTGATACTCGGATTTATACGTATGATAAAGCAGGACGAAGCTTGTACAACGATGATGAAACTTCTTATGCAATTATTGATGATGTGATAAGAAATTCTGTTATCCGTTATCGCAATAAAAATTCTGAAGGTTTGTATTTTTTTAAAGATAACTCCAATGCTTACAGTTATATTTTTAGACGAGATATAACCGCGCCGGATTCGGGTCTCGCAGGGCATGTTGTTGTGGTTGCAAAACCAAAGCGTTATAAAACCGATGCCTTATATCCTGAATTGTTCCGGCAGGCGGGCGACATACAAACAGAGGCCGAAAATTATTTGTTTGCAGTATATGAAGACAGCAATTTAAACAACTTTTCGGCAGGCTATCCTTTTGCTGATACATTGCTGCAAAACCAAATTCCGGCCAAACAATTTGAAGAAAGAAAGGTAGGTAACTATAGCGAGCTTTGGTATAAAGCCAGCAACAATAAAGTAATTGTTCTGGTAAATAAAAACTTATCCGGTGCTGAATTTCTTACCTTGTTTGCCTTGCTTTTTTTATCAATTATCTTATGTACCTGCGTTATTGAAATTGCCTCATTTTTTATAAAACAACGAAGTTTGCCCCATTCGTTCGGTCAGCTTTTTTCTTTCAATATTCGCACGCAGGTACAGGCTACCATTATCCTGCTAAGCTTTTTTTCCTTTGTGATTATTGGCTTCATCACGATTCGTTTTTTTGTTGATCGCTTCAATAATTCAACAAAAGAAAAATTAGAAAAAACGGCGCAGGTCATTACCAACGAAATACAGAATACCACACGCAGCCAGCTTATTTTTTCTAACTGGGATGTGATAGGAACCAATGCTGATATTGACAGAAAAATTGCTGAAATTGCCTCTCTTAACAACACCGATATTAACCTGTACGATATAAGCGGCAAGCTTAAATTATCTACACAACCTTACATCTACAACCGGCAGATTTTAAATAACAAAATGCAACCTTTGGCCTACTACATGCTAAAGTACAAACACAGCGTTTTGTATAGTCAGGATGAATACATCAAGAAGTTCTCTTTTGTAAGTATGTATGTGCCGGTTAAAAACGACAACGACGAAACCATTGCTTATCTCAACATTCCTTACCTCAATTCAGAGATGGAAGTGAACCAGGAAATTTCTAATTTGCTGGTAACGCTCATTAATTTAAATGCAGTCATTTTTGTGTTGGCAAGCGTGGTTGCTATCTTTCTTACGCGCAGTATTACTTCATCGCTGGTACAGATTGGTGATAAAATGCGCGACTTTCATTTTGGTGGTAAAATCGAAAAAATTGAGTGGAAGCGCAACGATGAAATTAGTGTGCTGGTAAACACGTTTAACCAAATGGTTGAACGTCTTGAAGAAAGTGCCGCAGCTCTTGCCCGCAGTGAGCGAAATGGTGCCTGGCAGGAGATGGCAAGACAGGTGGCGCACGAAATAAAAAACCCTTTAACCCCAATGAAACTGAGTGCGCAATATTTGCAAAGAGCTATCAATAGCAACGCTTCCAATGTACGTGAACTGGCGCTGAGCATGTCATCTGCACTGATAGAACAAACCGATCAGCTGGCAAAAATTGCAGGCGATTTTTCGCAGTTTGCCAACATCAACCAGGCAAAACCTGAAATGATGAATCTTTCGCACCTATTGCAGTCGCTTTGCTCATTACACACCACCGGCAGCTATGCCATTATTCAGTACAAAGAGCCTGATGAACAATACACCATTTATGCCGATAAAACGCAGATGAGCCGTTTGTTTACCAACCTTTTAAAAAATGCCGAAGAAGCGCACAACGAAAACAATGGCGATGGGCTTGCCATTACTATTTCGCAGCAACGCAAAAACAATTTTGTGTTGGTAAGTATTAGTGATAATGGTACCGGTATTGCGGCAAATAAATTGGCTCATATTTTTGAGCCCAACTTCACTACAAAAAGCTCTGGAACCGGCCTTGGGCTTGCCATTAGCAAGCGCATCACCGAAAGTGCAGGTGGCAAAATTTGGTTTCATACAGTGGAAGGGAAGGGCAGTACTTTTTATGTTGAACTGGCTTTGGTGAATGATTGATCTGCGGCGATAAAAAACCTTGTGCCTGCATTTGTTT
Organism: Ilyomonas sp.; assembly: GCA_965277535.1. GTDB lineage: Bacteria > Bacteroidota > Bacteroidia > Chitinophagales > Chitinophagaceae > Ilyomonas. Next base: position 2,711,031 of record OZ255825.1, read on the forward strand.
TCGCACAGATTTCTCCGGTAGTTATAAGCCATTTGTATTCTTTCTGCGTCAATCTGCGGAACGCCGGATTCTAAAATTGTGGCGTTTCCAAAACATCAAAAAAGAGATAAGATTTTTCAGGCATTTCCAAAAGCTTTTTGGATAAGATACCTTTGCACAAATTTTTAAAATGAGCAAAGTAAAAGTAGGTCTTGTACAAATGAGCTGCGTTGCCGATAAGGAAGCCAACCTGAACAAAGCCATTAAAAAAATAAGGGAAGCTGTCCAAAAAGGTGCGCAGATTATTTGCCTGCAGGAACTGTTTACTTCGCTGTATTTCTGCGATGTGGAAGACTATGATAACTTTGGCTTAGCAGAACCGATTCCGGGTCCTTCCACCGATGCGTTGCATAAAATTGCAGCAGAACTAAATGTAGTTATTATTGCTTCCCTCTTTGAAAAAAGAACACAGGGCATTTATCATAACACTACCGCAGTGATAGATGCTGATGGCAGTTATATGGGCAAATACAGAAAGATGCACATTCCTGATGATCCTTCTTACTACGAAAAGTTTTACTTCACGCCCGGCGATTTGGGTTATAAAACATGGAACACGAAATATGCAAAAATCGGGGTGTTGATTTGTTGGGATCAATGGTATCCCGAAGCAGCCAGAATAACATCGCTAATGGGTGCTGAAATTTTATTTTTTCCTACCGCCATTGGCTGGCATCACTTGCAGGACGATATTACGAACAGTGAACAATACAATGCCTGGCAAACCATTCAGCGCAGTCATGCTGTTGCCAATGGTGTGCACGTGGTGAGTGTAAACAGAGTAGGTTTAGAGCAGGATGGACAAATGAAATTCTGGGGCGGTTCGTTTGTCTCCAATCCCTTTGGAAACCTGTTGTACAAAGCTTCGCATGAGGAAGAAGAAGTGACTGTAGTAGAAATTGATACAGCTAAAACAGACAGCTATCGCACGCACTGGCCTTTTCTACGCGACAGAAGAATTGATAGTTACGGCGAAATAACCAAACGGTTTATTGATGCAGAATAACTGCTGATTGCGTGATTAAATAATAGTGCAAAAACAAACTCAATAAATATTTTTTGTTGATGAATGCAAGTAGTCCTACACCGAAGGAGTTGGGTTATTTCTTTCCTGCCGAATGGGAACAACATGAAGCCACCTGGTTGAGTTGGCCTCATAAAGAAGAAAGCTGGCCCGGAAAAATTGAAAGCGTTTTTGCTTCTTATTCTTTGTTTGTGAAGTATTTGTCGCAAAGCGAAAAAGTACGAATCAATGTTTCAGATGAAGCGATGAAAGCCTTTGCCAGCAAGCATTTGAGCGATGCGAATGTGAACTGGAATAACATAGAGTTCTATTTCAATCCAACCAACGATGCATGGTGCAGAGATCATGGTCCGGCATTTGTCATCAATCCAAAAAGCGAACAAAAGAAAGCAGTGATTGATTGGGATTACAACGCATGGGGCAACAAATATCCACCTTACGATAAAGATGATGTTGTGCCTACATTAATTGCGCAATGTTTTGATTTGCCCGTTTTTTATCCTCGCATTATTATGGAAGGCGGCTCAGTTGAATTTAATGGAAAGGGCAGCTTGCTTACTTCAAAAAGTTGTTTGTTAAACCCCAATCGCAACCCACAATTGTCGCAAAACCAAATTGAAAATTATCTTGTCAATTATTACGGTGTTGAACAAATTTTATGGGTGGATGAAGGCATTGTGGGTGATGATACCGATGGGCATATTGACGATACGATTCGTTTTGTAAACGAAGACACAGTGTTGACTGTAATTGAAGAAAATAAAAACGATGACAACTATGCACCATTGCAACGCAATTTAAAACAGCTTCAAAAGATGCGCCTGCTGAATGGAAAGCAGTTGAACATTATTGAGTTGCCAATGCCTGATGTTGTAATTTATCAAGACCAATTGCTGCCTGCATCTTATGCTAACTTTTATATCTGTAACCGATTTGTAATTGTGCCTACTTATCGTTGCAATAAAGATGAAACGGCGCTGCAAATCATTGCGCAATGCTTTCCTAATCATCAAACAATTGGCATTGATTCAACTGATATTATCTGGGGTTTGGGAAGCTTTCATTGCCTTTCGCAACAAGAGCCTGCGGTATAATTTATACAGAGTATTGGTTTGTTTTTGCCCTATTTTCTCTTAAGAAAAGGTTCTCGCCAGCAGCGGTTTATCGTTTGCTTTGTTTTGAGCCTGCTTTATCAGGTTCACTACAATTTTATCAATCGGCAGCGATACTGTTTCTGCCGTTAAGTCATTCCATTCTATCCATCTGAACACTTCATATTCACCTTGTGTATCGGCAAGCTGATGAGGCAAAAAATCAAACAATTTTGTTTTTGTTTCTAATTGTATTGGCTCTTCTACATGAACCCAGTAATAAATGGAAATGATTTGATGTTCTTTATTAAAAGCCGACATCTGGAAATAATCGGTGGTATAAATATGTTCGCCAATGGTTACATCCAGATTTGTTTCTTCTTTAAACTCGCGTTTCAGGCAATCGCGTGTGCCTTCACCAAACTCTAAACCACCGCCGGGAAACTTGGTAAAGTACTCGCCGCGTATCAGTTCATCACTTACGAGAACATGGTTGTTACTGTCTTTTAAAATGCCATATACCCGAACGTTAAACAGATTCATATTGTAGTTTGTTTTTGCACTTTTTTTAATTGTTTACATGAAGGAGAATTTAAGCATTTCCAAAAATAGAACAAGATGTTTGGTTGACGTCATTTTCAATGTTCGTCAATTCGAAAATACGTCATCGCGTCATTCCAAATGCTCTCAACACGATGATAAAATTATAATCAAATCAGCGAGGGCTTTGTGCGGAATCTGATGATGGAATGATGAAGATGTTGAATGTAGTGAAGATGCTTACAACATACTCACATATTCAATTTCACACGAGCAGATTCCGCACAAAGCCCTCAGTAAAACGTAAAGGTGCAAGTTCGTGTTGAGGGCAATTGCGGAATGATGCAGGCCATAAACTTTTTTTAACTGATGAACCACTAAATTTTTAACCCGGAAAAATAAATCTTTGTCCGCTACGGCTCTTTACCATCAAGGCTTTCAGCCATCACAAATCCTCAATCAAAAATCCAAAATCACATTGCTATTGTTTCGCAAATACTTTCTTCAACAAATCTGTTGTGCGCTCTGCAGGGTTCTTTCTGATTTGTTTTTCTTCCAATCCAATCTCATAAAACAAACCTTGCAAAGCTCTGTCCGTAACATAAGTAGTAAGATCGGTTTCCACCTTTTTTACCAGCGGTAATTTATTGTATTCGGTAGTAAGGGTTGACCAATATTTTGTGGCATCAACCTTCGATAACGAGCTGTCAACAATCGGGCGAAAAGCTGTTGTTAACGCGCTTGTTGTATTGGCTTTTAAATATATGGTAGCCGCAGTATCGCTGCCCTTTAAAATGTTTACTGCATCGGTTATTGTCATTCGTTTTACCGCATCCAAAAAGATAGGCGCTGCACTTTTTGATGCATCTTCTGCAGCGCGGTTCATGGTAAGTATAGCCTGATCAACCTCACTCCCCAAACCTATGCCCCGCAACGTTGTCTCAACTTTTTGCGCTTCGGGCGGTAATAAAATTTTTACGGCTGCATTTTTAAAAAAGCCATCTTTTGCCGATAGCAAGCTGGTGCTTTTTTCCACGCCCTTATTCAACGCTTCTTTCAATCCGCCTGCAACATCATCGCTGCTCATGCCTGACAAAACAGAGCCGATGGAAGAGGATTGAGATGAATCTTTTTTAAAAGGATTTTTCAGCAGGTTTTTGAATTGTGCTTGTGTAAACTGTGCAACTAAAACAAATAGGAATGCGAACAATAACTTTTTCATGTGGTAAATAAAAAATTGAGTGTGATGTTGAAATATCGACAAAAACAAAAGACGTTCTTAACTGCGAAATGTTTAGTCTTTTTATCTTAATAAAGACATAAGGTTTGGTTTTGGCTGTTTTTCTCTTCACTCATAGCTCAAAGCTCGTAGCTCGCAGCTATCTCTCGCTTACCTCTACAATTAAAAATTTTAAGTAGTTCGTGTTCTCCACTCCCCAAATAATCGGATGGTCGCTCGATTGCGAACGAAATGTTACCTGCCTTATGTTCTTTCGTGCATCTTTTGCCGCCGTGCTTATTGTTTGCAAAAACAATTCGGGCGAAACCAAATTGGTGCAACTGCTCGTAACCAAAAAGCCTCCGTTTTTGATTAGCTTCATGCCGCGCAAATTGATTTCCTTATAACCTGCTATCGCTTTCTGAATGTTTTCGCGGCTCTTTGTAAATGCAGGCGGGTCAAGCATTACAACGTCGTATTGCCTGCCTTCTTTCGCCCATAGTTTCAGTACGTCAAACGCGTTTACCGCTTCAAAACGGCACTTGTTGTCAACGCCGTTTAGTTTTGCATGATAATTGGCCTGCGCCACTGCGCTTTCTGAAATATCCAAACCCAAAACTGATTTTGCGCCATAACATGCCGCATGAATTTCGAACGTGCCGGTGTAAGTAAAAGCGCCCAGCACATCGGCATCTTTTACAATGTGTCTGATGGCGCGGCGGTTATCCTGCTGGTCTAAAAAATAACCTGTTTTTTGCCCGTTTTCCAAATCCACAATAAAGCGGATGCCAGCCTCTTTTATCTCAATTTTTGTATCGAAAGACGGCGATAAAAATCCGGTTTGTTGCGGCAAGCCTTCCAGCTCGCGCACAGGCACATCGTTGCGTTCGTAAATGCCTTTTGGGTTGAAGATTTTATTGAGCGCCGCTACAATGGCGTTCTTCCATTTGTCCATGCCAAGCGATACAGTTTGCAGCGAAAAATAATCGTTGAATTTATCAATGATTAGGGATGGCAGATAATCGGCTTCGCCAAACACCAGTCTGCAGTTTTCTGTGTAGCCAATTTTTTGGCGATAGTTCCAGGCGGCTTCTATTTTTTTATAAAAAAAATCGTCATTGATGTCTTCTTTTTTTCGGGTAAGTAAGCGAATAATAATTTGCGATTGCGGATTGATGAAGCCTTTGCCCGCAAACGAACCATCGGCAAAATATACTTCTACAATATCGCCGGGCGTAACATCACCTTTTATTTCGGCCACTTCATTGCCAAATACCCAGGGATGACCGTTGGCAATGCGGGGTGCAATTTTTCGTTTCAAAAATACTTTCGTCATGCCCCAAAGATATTGATACACAGAAAAATAGAAATCTTGGCAGGATTCTTGAAAAACTGTTTTCCTTAACTGACAAAATAAATTTGAATTGTATGAGCGCACAAAAAATAATTTTAGGCACCGTATCGGGCGTATTAGCTGGCGTTGCTGTGGGTTTGTTGATTGCACCAATGACCGGTGAAGAAACCCGCCAGAAATTATCTGATAAAACAGATGAGCTGACAACTGCAGCCAAAGACAAAATCAGCCAGTTTACACAAAAAGCAGCTACTAAAGCAGACGATATTAAATCTGCTCTGAGCCAAAAGATTGACGGCATTAGCGATGATGTTCGTGAAAAAATCCTCAAATTATTAGACAGTGGTAAGGAAGCTTTGAATAGTGGAAAAGAGGCCGTTAATAATGCCGAAAACAAAGTAAATCAGGCTCAGCCTGGAGCACCGGCGCCGGCAAAGTAAGATTAGCCACGACAAGATTGGAAAAGTTAAAGAGCGTTTTATACGCTCTTTTTTATTTACAGCGTTCGTTCTATATTTAGCTCGTCAATCAAATGATTGAACTACCAATTATGAGAAAACAACTTTTCATTCTTACAGCAATGGCTGCACTTATTTATGTATCGGCTACGTCGTTTACACCATCGTCAAAACAAGGTGGTTTTAAAAATTTAAAAGTGTTGCCGAAAGACATTAGTCATGATAGTTTAGACCACATCATGGATTTCTTCAAAGCCTCGCTGGGCGTGAAGTGTGGCTTTTGCCATGCGCCCGATAAAACTACAGGCAAATTGAATTTTGCATCGGATGATAAGCCTGAAAAAGACATCGCGAGGTACATGCTAAAAATGACATCCGACATCAATAAAAACTATTTCAATTTTAATAAATCAACCAACACAGATACCATCCGTGCCGTTACCTGCTACACTTGCCACAACGGCAATCCGCATCCGGAAGGAATGCCGAAGATGGAAGACGACCATAACCACATGATGCCACCGAATCATCCGCCGATGTCAGACAGTAACATGCACAATGGTGATATGCGCCATGATAGCCTGATGAAACCAAAGCAATAGTTGTAAACTCTTTTAACCCGTTGGCGGAGTTTTTTTAAGAGTGATAAAGCAAAAGATGTTATGCAGTTGTCTAAGTGAGTGACTATACCTACCAATACAAGATGCACAACCTCAAGACAAGCTCCGACAAAATTCTTGTAGTGATAAAGGATATTGTGAGTGGTGAAACAAATGCAAGAGGCCACTATGCAAGAGGTGAAACAAAGCCAAAACTTTCAGATATGGAAGTATTGCATTAAGCCTTACAGCAGAATGTTTAAGCATTGACAATAAGCATTATTAATTTGCCAAACTAAATAAAGAATATAGAAATGACTTCAGAAACATTATCAGCCGCAGGCAATATAATGACCGCAGGAAGTTATTGTTTGAAAGACCGAGCGTGTATGAAAGCTAATGGCAGCAAGGCTTAACAATTGGGCTGATGTATTTGCTGTGGATCCCATGCCGGTTGAAATTTGTAAATTATCAAGGCAGCGAAGAAATAAAATGGGCAAAAGAATCCATCCATCGCTATCCGGATAAAGGATACTGTGCATCTCAAAAGAAATATTTCTATGGATATAAATGAAACGGCGTTTGCTAAGCAGCCGGCCTAATCGAATCACTGGATTTAACGAAAGCCTGTGCATGACGTACGTTACTTGCAGGACGTAAAAAAGAATAGAAACTGTTTTCTTGCAGTTGTGCGACCCAGCGACGCAGCGGAACTATACCAAATCCTTTGCAGACTTTACTGTTTTACAGTACTTAAATAAATTTAGCTACGATCAGCCTGTCAGCAGAGTTAAGCATGCTTTGGCTAATTAACCCCGCCAATGGGTTATATTAATTTCAAGTATCTCAGATAGCGTAAGTAATTATGCGATTGAATAAATCCTTAGTATGGATTCTTCTGCTAAACTTGTAAGCCAACTCATACAAATGGTTCTGCAAAACAAATGTCTGTATACCATTACTTGCCGATATATATGCAGACAGTTGTTTAACAAATAAAATAAATCATACAATTTTTTTGTAACTTCTACGCTATTAAATTAGATGTTTTGCATCACAAGTGTAAATGCAAAACAAATAAAGTGTTCCAACAATATATCTCTTACTAACTCTTTTTACTATTAAATTCAATTGATGCGATACATCGAAAATCAGCTAAAAACAAAATGATAAATAGATTCAAAGCAGGCAATTTTTACAGACAAACTTTAATAAGCTTTCACTTTTAGCGATAGCTACCGAACGAATTAAGGTTACTAACAGCAAGCAAATTAAACTTTTAAAATAAAGCATAACTGTTTTTTACATATAAAAGAATATGCTTTGATAATTTTTTAAAAATATTATAAAACTCAACATTACCGAGTTAATTTTGCACTTCAAACTAGAGCTTTGCTTAACAAAATAAGATCCAGTTATTTTAAAATTTAAAGTTTAAAAGAGTATAACATTGTTACAAAAATCAATTGATTTTTTGTTTACCAAATCTGTAATTGCACGGAATTATTTAAACAAAGGACATTCTCGTAGCATAAAAGCAAAGAAAAACATTATCATTTCATTCCTTAGTAAGGGTATCAGCATTGCCATTAGTTTTGTAATAGTTCCCCTTACCATAGCTTATATCAATCCATCGCGATATGGTATTTGGCTAACAATCAGTTCGATAGTAGGTTGGTTCAGCTTTTTCGATATAGGTTTGACACAGGGTTTACGCAACAAATTTGCCCAGGCAAAAGTCAACGGAGATGATGAACTTGCCCAAGTATATGTAAGCACTACCTATGCTGTTCTCACTGTTATTTTTTGTAGTGTCTGGTTGCTTTTTCTATTGGTAAATCATTTTTTGAACTGGGCAAGCATTCTGAACATTTCGGCAACCATGCAGAATGAGGTTTCAATACTGGCACTAATAGTGTTTACTTATTTCTGCATTCAGTTCGTACTAAGAATCATTACAACCATCATTACAGCCAATCAAGAGCCTGCAAAAGCTTCATTGATAGAGGTTATTGGACAAATGCTGTCTCTCATTTTTATGTTTATATTGGTAAAAACCACAAGCGGGTCGTTGATAAAATTAGGCATTGCTTTGTGCGCCTCGCCAATCTTAGTTCTTGTATGCGCAAACATTTTCTTATTCAAAGGAGTGTTCAAAAAATATAAACCTACATTTTCCAAAGTTAAGATCTCTTATGCGAGAGGACTCTTCGGTTTAGGATTGACTTTTTTTATCATTCAGGTTGCCAGTATTATTCAATTTGAAATTGCAAATCTCATCATTGCCCGAAACTTTGGAACGGCAGATGTTACTTCCTATAATATCGTTTATAAATACTTCAGCATATTAACAATGACATTTCTAATTTTTATTACACCCTTCTGGTCTGCCTCAACAGAAGCCTATCTTAAAGGAGAAATGGAATGGATTCAAAACAGTATTAAAAAATATAACATGTTAAATGTGTTGTTGTTCTGTGTAGGATTGATAATGCTGCTTTTCTCAAAAGAAATATACACCTTGTGGCTGGGAAAGGGAACGGTAAATATCCCGTTTTCATTATCGTTTTGGGGATTTGTATTTTTTAATGTAACCATGTTTGGTAGCAAGTATGTTTATTTTTTAAATGGTATCAGCGCTTTGAGAATTCAGTTTTGGGCAAGCTTATTCAGTCCGATTCTATATATTATCATCGCGATCCTATTCATTCACCATTACAAAATGGGTGTATATGCGCTCTTCGCTGCCTCGGTTATTGCAAATTTTAATGGTTTGATATTGGCCCCACTTCAATATTTTCAAATCATCAACAAGAATAAAAAGGGAATTTGGATTAAATAAGCGGACGATGATTAAAATTGTACAGATACAGCATTCTACTAGTTCGGCTGGCAGCGCAGCAATAAGACTTCAAAAGGCCTTTTTACGTGCGAATATTGATTCTAAAATTGTGTCTTTAATACCTGACATTTTTGATGATGAGGGGATAGTGCGTGTAAGCAAATGGTCGAGATTAAAAGCTCTTCTGGATACTACCATTCATTCTTATCTAACCCGGAAAAGCGTTAAACAATTCGGGTCTTTCACGTATCCTGTTTTGGGCTCTGATTTATCCCGAATGAAGGAAGTCAGAAATGCTGATTTCATTTACATTCATTGGGCACTTTTAGGTTTTTTAAACCTGGAAAGCATAGCCCAGTTAGCCAGGCTCAATAAACCTGTCATTATATTCATGCATGACATGTGGACAATCACTGGCGGCTGTCATCACAGCTTTACATGCGAAAAATATAAAACAGAATGTCATAGCTGTCCGGTCTTTTCAGAAAAAAAGAAAAAAGACTTATCGTATTTTGAATTTAGAAAGAAGTTGAAGTTATACTCAAAGTTTTCTAATTTATTTTTTGTTTCGCCCAGCAAATGGCTGTTTGAATGTGCACAACAATCGGCATTAACAAAAGGAAAACCTATTTTTCATATCCCGAATATTCTTGATACCAAGGTATTTAAACCTTTCGATAAAAAAGCTGCAAGACAAATATTGAACCTACCGGCTGATGAAACCCTGATTGTTTTTGGTGCAGTTTATATCAATAGTCCCTACAAAGGTTGGAGTTATCTGCACCAAGCCCTGGAGATATTGAAAGCGGATTGTATTGATAAACAACCAACGGTTGTAATATTTGGCAGTAGCAATAATGCAGAAGTTAAAAATGCGATTCCGTTCAAAACCATATTTCTCGGTTATTTAAAAGATGAACATTCCGCAGCTTTGATTTACAATGCTGCCGATGTATTTGTTGTTCCTTCAGTAGCCGATAATTTGCCCACCACCGTTTTAGAATGTTTAAGTTGCGGTACGCCTGTCGTCGGGTTCGATGTTGGTGGAATACCAGATATGATTGAACATAAACAAAATGGTTATTTGGCAAGATATAAAGACGCGCAAGACCTTGCAGAAGGAATTGAGTATTGTATAGAAAACAAAATGAAAGGATATTTGCCTTCTGCTTTTGAACCTGAATTCGTTATTCAAAAACACATTCAATTGTTCAATGAAGTGAAAAAAAATTCTTCTAAGCATTATGATAGCAATGGAAGCTAATTGTTTGTAATTGTTAAGCAGTGTTCTAACAGGTCATGCTGATTCAAACTTGATTTTATCGTTAATTTATCTGTTGGTTTAACAGCCTCAACATGTTTGTTATCCTCACTTACTTAGCTATATTCTTAAAACGAGTAAAGACATTTTGCTAGTTTGGTTTCCATTGTTTTAAAAGTGTTAAGCACGCGGCTGAATAAAGTAGGTAGAATTGAAATTACATCTTTCGGAGTTGAAACATATCAGCATGAACCGAGGTAATTAGAAGCATTATAAAGCCTTCTAACTTTCCACGATCTTCTATTTTGATTTGTAGAAGAAAATGGCAAAAGAAGCTTTGGAAAATCAACCATCATATTTTATTTGCAGGTTTCGTGTATTGGAAAATATTTGGTAGTGTCTTTAAATGTATGATGGCAAGTTAGGGGTAAGTTTTATTTATTCAGCCGCTACAATTTTTACAAAGTAATCAGCAGGAAAAGAAAGTGACGAAGGCTTGTTTTCAAAGATGCCAAACACCGTACTGCCACTGCCACTCATGGCTGCATAAACAGCGCCGTGGTTGTACAATTGCTGTTTGGTTTCACCAACAATTGGATGCCGTTGCACAATGCCTTCTTCAAAATCGTTTGTTAGGTTTTCTTTCCAGCTTTCAATGGGTTTTTCAATAATGCTATGTAAAGAAGTGATGTGCTTTTGATACTGCAATTGTGCAAACGCTTCTTTGGTGGAAATGTGAATGTTTGGATTTACAACATAAAAGTAATAGCCTTTTAATGGGATAGAAACCGGCTGTATCACTTCACCTCGGCCGGTTGCAAAAAGTGGCTGGTTGTAAATAAAAAACGGGCAATCGCTACCGAGTTGTAACGCATACCGGGCAAGGCTTTCCGATGATAAATCAAGCGAAAACAAATCGTTCAGCATCATCAGTGCAAATGCACCATCGGCACTGCCGCCGCCCAGTCCGGCACCCATTGGAATGGCTTTGTGAAGGTGAATGTTTACAGTGGGCAATTGTAAAAAATCTTTCTTTAGTAAATGCCAGGCTTTCATGCAAAGATTGCCGGCTGCATCACCTGAAACGGGTAAACCGGATAAAGTAAATTGTGGCAGATTTTCTTGTGGAGAAAGAGGAAGAATTTCTAACGCATCGTAAATAAAGAGCGGATAAAAAACAGTTTCTAAATTGTGATAGCCATCATTTCGCTTTCCTAAAATATGAAGACCCAAATTAATTTTGCAGTCAGGGAAACGAATCACAACAGAATAAAGTTGAAATTATTTTTTACGTTTTTTAAGTTCATCGCGAATGCTGATGGCACGCATATAATCTTCCTGCTCCAGCACTTCGTTTAACAACGTTTGCAGTTCATCCACGCTCAGGCTGTGCAGGTTTTCTTTTGACGAAGATGCGTTAACCGTTTGCTCAACAACAACATCGCCTTTCTTTTTGCTGCTGTCTTCCATCAAAATGCCCGCACTTTCCAGTATATTATCAAACGTATAAATAGGGCAGCCAAAGCGCACGGCAAGCGCCAGCGCATCAGAGGTGCGGCTATCAATTTCAATGGTGTCGTGCTCGTTAATGCACACCAGCTTCGAGTAAAAAATGCCTTCCTGCAGATCGTTAATCACAATCTCCATCAGCTCCACATTAAAGGCATTCATAAAATTCTTCATCAGGTCGTGTGTAAGTGGCCGGCTGGGCTGCATCCGTTCCAATGCAACAGCAATTGCCTGCGCTTCAAAGCCGCCAATTACAATAGGCAGGCGGCGTAATCCACTCACTTCACCCAACACCACTGCATACGAGTGCGTTTGCGTAATACTATGAGATAAGGCCACAATCTCAAGTTCTATCTTCTTCATGCCTGAACTGCTAAATTTTTATCCGGCAAATGTAATATTTTCAGAGTTTATAAGATGAAAGCAGAATAGGGCTTTATCAATTTTTATAACATCAGGCACAATTGCAATTTCAAGGTTATGATAAACGCATTATTCAAACATTTGCAAGAACAACTTTCTATCCTTTTTGGTAAGGATATAAAGATAACTGACGGACAACGCGTTTACGGCGGCGACATTAATACAGCGTTTGTAATCATTACTAACGAAGGCAGTTTTTTTGTAAAACAAAACAAGGCTTCGCTTGCCGATATGTTTAGCAAGGAATACAACGGATTAAAATGCCTGAAAGAAAACGCAGTGCTGAAAGTACCTCAGCCTTTGCTGTGCGGCACATTTGGAAACAATGCTTATTTAGTGATGGAATTTGTGCAAAAACAAACTTTCACAAAAACAACATGGAAAGTGTTGGGCGAAGGTTTGGCTTTGCTGCACCAGCAAACAGAACAAGGCTTTGGCTTTTATGAAAGCAATTATATTGGCTCACTTCCACAATCTAATGCGATATGTAATAGCTGGAGCGAGTTTTATTTTACACAAAGAATAATGCCTTTGATGCAAAAAGCAGCAGCCAACAACTTATGTACAGTGAACGATGTGAAAAAAGCGGAACGCATTGGAAGTAAGCTTCCCGACATTTTTACTGACGAGCCGCCGGCTTTGCTGCACGGCGATTTGTGGCATGGCAATGTGATGGCTTGCGCGAACAATGAAGCCGCCATTTATGACCCTGCCATTTATTATGGCAACCGGGAAATGGACATTGCCATGACTCTTTTGTTTGGTGGTTTTGACGAAGCGTTTTATCATTCTTACAACGATAGTTATCCGTTGCAAACGGGCTGGCAGCAACGTGTATCCATCTGCCAACTCTATCCATTGTTAGTTCATCTTAACTTATTCGGAAGCAGTTATTATTCACAAGTGAAAGCTATTCTAACTCAGTATCGGTAAGCAAAAGCAAAAATGTATAAGGTAAATGGTAAGGCAGACGATTTGTTTTTGCCGTATTTATTTAAGTTGTTTATTGTCTTTTCAGGATAAAAACATTTGCAATAAAAATGCTCTGTTCAGTACCTGCTGGTATGCTAATTGTATTTTTCATCAATACTGTTAGTTGAAGGAGAATTGAATGCTATCAGTTTATCATTTTGAAAACATAAAAAATCTTTTCAAAAAACAAGATAAAGCAGGTAAGGAAATTGCCTTTATTTCTATTTTCAAAATTGTAAGTAAGCTAACGATTCCATTTATAAAACTGTATGCTGATATGAATTGGCATGCCATTTAAAAACAAAAAAACAAAAGTTATGGCAAAACAAACCATTGGAAAAGATCAGAACGGAACATTTCATCCGGGAAAAGGAAAGCCGTCAGGAATCAATAAAGAAGAAGGTTTAGGCTTCACATCAACGCCTCCGGAAAAGCTGGACGAATATCTTGAAATGACCGATAAATATACCATTGGAGAAGATGAATTGGATCCTTCGGTGCATGTGCGTCACCCAAACAGGAATACATCGAAAGGTGAGAATGTATATAAAGGAAAAGAAAACACAGAAGCCACTGATAAAACGCGGACCAACTTTTTTGCTGAAGACGAAGTACGCGTTCCTGTTGAAGTAGAAGAACTGCCAGGTGTATTAACAAAAGAACGTTTTACTGAACTAGCCAATTACAGATCGGATTGTACAATGTCCATTTTTCTTGGGGCTCACGAAGCAGGCATGGAAGTGAATGAACATGTTGATCCAGTCAATTTTAAAAATCAATTGCAGGAAGCAGGCCGCCGGTTAAAAGATAAGGGACATGGTGAAGATTATGCGAAGAGATTATTAGAACCCGGATTCGATTTATTGAAAGATGATGCTTTCTGGAATCAGCAATCACCTGGTTTAGCAGTCTTTATTGCAGAAGGCTTTTTTAAATACATAAAAATGCCCGTACCACCTGTAGAAGAGATAACAGTAATAGAACCTACTTTTTATGTAACACCTTTAATACCCATCATGACATGCAAGGAATATTTCTATGTGCTTGTCATCAGTAAACAATGCGCAAAGTTGTTTAAAGCAGATGCCTGGGGTATGAAAAAGGTAGATGTTGATTTGCCGCAAAGCATTGAAGAAGTGAAAAGAATATCAGGCCTTGATGCTACAACATTCCGCTCGGGGAGTAATGGACCAAGAGCGCCACGTGGTTCACAGGAAGGTTCTTATCATGGTGTTGGTGGCGGAAACCCGGATGACAAAGACAATATCTTAACCTACTTTGAAGCAGTTGACGATATATTGTGGGATAAAGTTTTAAACAAAGAAAATGCACCGCTGTTGTTGGCAGGTGTAGAATACGAAATACCTATTTACCGCAATGCCTGTGATTATCACAATGTATGGCCCGAAGCACTAAAGGGAAATCGTGAACGCCAGGAAACACATGTGTTGTACAAAGAGGCAAAAGAACTGATGAAGCCTTATTTTGAACAAAAGAAAAATAAGGCGCTTGAATTTTACATGAACAATTCTGCCAATGCAAAAACATCATCAATAACAGATGATATCATACCGGCAGCTTATTATTCTCAAATCTCGCATTTGTTTGTTTGTAAAGGGGAACATATCTGGGGTACGTTTGATGAATTAAACAATGAACTGCACTATCACGATACACCAGACCAAGATGGTGAAGACCTGATAGACAATGCTGTGGAAAAAACTTTGGCAAATGGCGGAGAAGTTTATTTGCTGGAAAAAGATAAAATGCCTGCCGGTGCGCAGATGGCAGCTATTCTTCGATATTAGTGTTGAAAATTGATAAGATGATTAAAAGAAGCACTATGCTTTTAAAAGCAATTTAGCTTCGGTAGAATCAAAATAAAAAGCAGCGTTTCTATACGCTGCTTTTTATTTTATAATCACCTTATTTATCTTAACAATTTAACAATAACCTGCAAAAAAGCATTCCCTCTTTATTTTCCTCTCTTCTCTTTTTTTCATTTAACATTCTCTTACTTTGAATCCTTTTATCTTCATTTTTTTACTATGTCATTATGAGGATAATGAATAAATTTTTGCTGCCATTAAATATTGTTTTGATTATTGCATTGGGTGTGTTGTACTATTTGTTTTTTGCTTATCAGCACCAGGATAAACATCGCATTCAGCAAGCCAATGCAGCTTCGGCAAACCGTTTTAAAATTGCTTATTTTGAACTGGATTCTTTGCAGGAAAATTACGCTTATTTTAAAGAAATGCGCGATTACCTGAACAAGCAGGAAGCACAAAGGACAAAGCACCTGAACAGCCTGCGCGACAGATATACTGATAAGCTGAAAGAATACAATCAGAAAGGCCCGACCATGAGCCAGACAGAACAGGGCGCGTTTGAACAACAGTTGATTTCGTTGAAAAATGATTACGACCAAAGCCAGCAGCAAATGAGCCAGGACATGAACAACCTGTATATGCAAAGAATGCAGGACGTGAAAGCCAGAATTCAGCAGGTGCTGAAAAACTATTGCCGCGATTCAGGTTATACGTATGTGTTTGCTTCGAGCAATGAAGATTACTTGTATTATAAAGATACGCTTCGCGATATAACACCAGGCATTGTGAAGTTGCTGAATGATGAATACACAAAGAACAAAAGGTAAAATATAATTCTAATAAATTAGTGCAAAAACAAAAGGCCCCGACATGTCGGGGCCTTTTGTTTTCATGGCAAAAAATGCACAATCATTTGCTGTTGTGTTCCGCATGATGCTTTGCAGCTTCATGTGTATGATGCTCGGCATTTAAGTGATGACCGTGTGCAGCATGTGCATGATGTGCGGCTTTTTCATGATTACCGGCTACGTGATTTTTGTGAGCTTCTTCATGATGCTTGGCAGCTTCTTTACTGTGATGGGCTGCTTTTTCATGATGTTCATGTGTCATATAAGGCAAGTTTTAGAAGTGCAAGTTAGAAGTTATTTAATAATATAAATAAATTATTAGAAGTATGTCAAATTGATTGATGAATACGGGTTATTTTTTGATAAAGATTAGCGTAAAAACGTTGATACTATAAAGCTCCATTAACAATTTGATAACAAAGATGGGTTAAACCAAATCATTTAAATGCTCTCTATCATTGCATATTATTCAATAACTTAAAAAATTGAAAACAATGAAAACGATTTTTTTATCAGCATTGGCAGCCATATTAAGTTTTGGCGCATTTGCACAGGCAGGTCCCGGACATCAACCTACACATTTAAAACATCATCCCCGTGTTGATGAAGTGAACAAACGCATTGACCATCAGGAAAAGCGCATTACCGAGGAAAAGAAAGAAGGTGATCTTACTAAAGCGCAAGCTAAAACAGATCGCACTGATTTGAAAGACATCAACCAGGAAAAACACGACATGCGCAAAACCGATAAAGGTCATCTTACCAAAACGGATCAGAAAGCATTGAACCAACAACTGAATAGCAACAGTAAAAAAATACCTCAATAAGTAAGAGCGGTATTGTTGTTTGTTTTTGCCAATTTTTATAAAGAGATCATCGTATAACGGTGGTCTCTTTTTGTTTTGCCCAATTTGTTATCAGCTATTTATCTTTTCAACAAAAGATAAATGACTTCTTCATTTCAAAAACCGTGTTGTAAAGAATTATCGTAAATGACAATTATAAGACAATTTAAAATGAAAGTAAAAACCAACACGCGTAAAAAGACTTTGAAAAAAGCTTTACTCATTACATTTTCTGTTCTGGCCTTTTTATTCGCAGTTTTATGTGTTCATATTTATGTGATGATGAAGCCAAAGCCAGCTTCACCCACAACCGTTGCATTGGCACGGATTGATTTCAAGCAGCAAATCAATGGGGATGATGCACAAAAAATTTCAACCTGGTTGTACAGTCAAAAAGGAGTGCAACACGTGCTGTGCAACCCCGAATCGCGCATAGCTGTTTTTAGTTTTTATCCTGCGAAAACAAACGCAGATAACATTGCGGCTAACCTTTCTACAAGCATGCATTACAATGCGGTTAGATACATGCCAAGTGCAAAAGAAATGGCGCAGGGTTGCCCGGCCGGTTACGGAGGTGCTTCGTCCTTTAGCGCAAAAGTGTACGGCGTTATGAAAAACATTTTTTAAACAATTATCCAAACATTTAATCATTTATTTTTTATGAAAAAACTATCATTATTCGCTCTCGTAGTTATCTGCATTTCATCGTTCGGAATTATGTCGTGTCATAAAGACAATAATCCAACTAAAACATTAACCTTGTACGATTCTTTGGGAGGAACAGCTATGGTTCAGGATCCAACCAATCCATCACAAATGATTGAAAAAGGGAGACTTGGCATTCGTTCGGTTGTTGACAGCACCATTTTTGTAATTGCTGCCGATACTTCCATCAACAGTTATTTCATGGTATTGTTATCGGAATATACAGCGGGTAACCTGACCGGCTTTGAAGAATTAAGTAAAAACCTTACCGATTTCTTTGCAGTGGCAACAGGTGCAAAAAATTATACTTATACAGGTTTAAGCATGATGGCGGCGCACAACCCCAGCAAAAATGCACAAGATACAGTAGTCGCTAACCCACGCATCAGCAAAAAAGTGGATGCTGCTGATTTCACTGAGTTTATTACTGACCTCGGAAAGGGAGCGAAGAAAAATGCGTTGCCAGACTATTTAATAGCAAGGGTAGCAGCGGTTGCAAGTAGTGTGCAAGGACAAGTTGTTCAGAGATAAGCGATGTTTATTTGGTTATTCTTAAAGCCCCCGACATGTCGGGGGCTTTTTTATTTGCTTGAATAAAAGGATTGTAACAGACTGTTTGCGATGTATGGTTTGCCAACGTCAAACACTAACAAAAACAATTTTGTTTATTTTTACTAACAATCATTTTACTACTGTTTATGATAAAGCCACTCTGTTTTTTGTTTCTGTTGTCTTTCTTTTTTACTTCTTTGTTTGCGCAAACATCTTCTGTTGATAGTGGCATGTTTAACATTCACAAGTTTGCACAAAACATAGGCAAAGAAAAATGGATAAAAACAAAAAGGGGCGATACCATTGAATACAAAATAGATTTTAAATACGTTGACAGAGGAGCGCCGGTTGCGCTGAAAGCCACACTGGCATTGGCTTCCAGCCTTGAGCCCATTTCGTATCGTATTAAAGGCGGCACGTCAAGATTTTCTTCTATCAACGATTCTGTTGTTATTAAAAACAAAGCGGCTACTATAAAAGTAGATAGTTCTTTTTACACAAAAAATCTTACCGGTATCAACTTTCCGATTGCTGGCTATTCGCCTGCAACCACGCAAATGTTGTTGATAAAATATTGGCAAAAACAAAAAGAGCCGCAACTCATTCACATGCTTCCGTTTGGCGATGCACAAATCAATAAAGATGGAGTGGATACCGTTTTATTCAACAATAAAAACATTGTGGTAAACCGCTATGTTATTAAAGGTTTAATCTGGGGAAATGAATTGTTGTGGACAGATGAAAATGGAGTTTTGATTTGCTTAATTACCAACGATGCCGAAGGCGATAAGCAGGAGATAGTGCAGGAAGAATATGAGCCTTTGCTTTCAACCTTTATCAGCAAAGCGGCAGCAGATGGCATGCGTTTGTTCACTAGCGGAGCCAGGCCTTCGTTTGAAAAACATAACGTGATTGCCATTACAAACGGAAACGTAATTGATGTAGAAAAAGGTTCAACCATTGCCAATGCTACCGTGCTGATTGAAGAAGGAAAAATTAAAAATGTTGGTGCGGCTTCGTCAATAAAAATTCCAAAAGAAGCTTTTATAATTGATGCAAAAGGAAAAACAGTTTTGCCCGGCTTGTGGGATATGCACGCGCATTTTGAGCAGGCAGAATGGGGGCCTGCGTACCTTGCCGCAGGCGTAACCACAGTGCGCGATTGCGGTAACGAGTTTGTTTATATCAACGCAGTACAGAACGCCATTGATGAAGGAAAAGGTGTGGGTCCGCACATTGTAAAAGCGGGCATTATAGATGGTAAAGGGCCGAAAGCACTTGGCATTGTGCAAGCCGATACAAAAGAAGAAGCGGTTAAAGAAGTTGATCGTTATAAAGAGGCCCATTTTGCACAGATAAAAATTTATAGTTCCGTGAAGCCAGCCATTGTAAAAGCCATTTGCGATGAAGCACATCGTTTGGGCTTAACGGTAACCGGACACATACCCCAAGGCATGAATTTAATGCAAGGCGTTGATTCGGGAATGGATATGGTGAACCATGTACAGTATGTGTTTTCGGTGTTGAAGAAAAACAAAGATTTCAGTATTAACTGGGACGATTCTACCAACAAAGCGGTACTCAGTTTTATAAAAGCGCACCATGTAGTGATTGATCCAACGTTAGGTGTATTTGAATTGTCGCTGCGTTCCTTAAGCGACAGCATCACTACCATAGAACCTGCTTTCGCAACATTACCACAGCCTTTGCAAGTGATTTTTAAAAACACAGGTATTCCCCAACAGCAATACAAAGCTTATGGCAAAAGCATAATGGATGCTTTTAAAAGCATTACAAAAAAGTTATACGACGATAGCATTACCATTGTTGCCGGAACCGATATGGACTTCCCGGGTTATAGTGTTGACAGGGAATTAGAGTTGTATGTAGAAGCAGGTTTGACACCATTGCAAGCCATACAAACGGCAACGATTACACCGGCGCGCGTAATGAAGCGCGATGATAGTTACGGCTCGATTAAAGAAGGAAAAAACGCTGATGTAATTATTGTAGATGGCGACCCTTTGGAGAACATTCGCAACATCAGAAAGGTATCGGTGGTGATTAAAGATGGCAATGTGTATGATCCTGCACAGTTGCACGGGATTGCGGGATTTGAGTAATAATCTTTATTAAACTGTCCTTCATTTTATTATTGATCCTCTTGTTTGGAGGTTATTACTGAATCAACTGAATAGAAGATTTTTTGTTTACCAATGAGCGGTTGTTCATCACACAATAAATGCCAGCATTATGGTTGGCATAAGGTTGAATCGAATCTTTAGTACACTGCAATTTGTTGAAGAAAGCTTCTATCTCTGCCTGAGTTTCATAATCTGTTTTGCTACATCGTGTAACAGTTGTTTCGTAGTGATATAAAATTTACTCTAATGATATAGTTGTTGTTTCAACGCGTGTAAATGTTATTTTAAAAGCTTTATTTTTTGAAAGTGATGTAGGTTTATTCTTTGAATCATCAGGTAGTAAATTGTTGAAATTTATTCGCTTACTTTTGATATAACCGATAACAAAATGCGCTTACTGAGAACAATACCAGCTTTTGTTTTTGCCGTATTATTCATACCTGTTTTTACAGTAAACATATTTGCTCAATCTATTCATAATCTTTCTACCAAAGATGGTTTGCCACAATCATTTGTTTCGGGACTGGAGCAGGATGAGCAGGGATTTATATGGATTGGTACGCGGAACGGATTGGTTCAGTACGACGGAACTCAGTTTGTAAGCTTTCAGCACAATATAAATAATTCTGCATCGGTTGCTTCCAATATTGTAAACTGGCTCAGCAAAGACAAAGCAAATCATATATGGATAGAATATGAGTCAGGTGAAATTGATGTGATTGATCCGGCTTCGCAACAGATACAGCATGTTGTAAGCAATCAGTCTAAAAATCCCCTGCCGGTTTTTATAAGAAGAGGCTGGCTGTTTACATCGAAAGGCATTTTTGTAAGTATTAAAACAAGTGTAGGGTTAAACAGTTACGACACTGCAACAAAACAGCTTCAGTTACTTACACCAGCCAATTCCCATTTACCGTCGGTTACTGTAAATGGTTTAATGGAAACTAACAACGGGCAAATTTGGGTGGTAAGCCCTACGGCAATCAGCCTTTTTAATGATAAAACCAAACACTTTACCAACTTTGTTATTCCCTTCAGGCTTGAGTTTAGCAATATATACAGCACCGATGACCAGGTGATTGACGTGCATGAGCGCAGCAACGGTGAATTGATGTGGGGCGATGCTAAAAGACTATTCTTCTTCAACCCCAAAACCAAAACATTTCGCACAGTTGATCTGCCGCAGTATTTTATGTATGGAATAAAATGGATACGAAACGGCCCTGACGGCAACGACTATCTGGAAGCGAATGGCGAAATTTATGAATATACAGATGACACCGGTTTGGTTGCTATTTCCAAAGTACCGATGAGTAATCCAACGTATGCACGATCTTTTCTTATAGATAAATCAGGGCTGATGTGGGTAGGAACCAATGCAGAAGGCATTTATCAAATCAATTCAAACAACCCTTTCTTTCAATCTTTTGCCTATAAAAATGATTTTGGCGCTGATGTTTTAATGGATGAGTTCGGTTTATCGCTGGAAGAAGATTTTGGCTGGACAGATATCAACCAAAACTTTTCTGCTTCCGGCTATCACATCCGTTCGTTTTATGATGATAAAAAACAACTATGGATTGCTTTAAAAGAAAATGTGTGGTATAAAAATAATACCACCGGCGCATGGAAGGCGCTGCCACGCGTGCCTTATTTAACTGATAATTATCTTACCAACAACAGCCAGATGACAGGCGCCATACCCATAAAAGGCATTTGTGCTGGCCCGGGAGGAACCATATTCGTTTCAGGATACAAAACAAACATTGTTCAGTACAGTTTTAGCACCAATAGCTGGACAGAATTTTTGAATGATACCACAGTAGAAGCATTTATCAGCAATACGGCATCTTTACCACAGTATTTGTTTGCAGACAGTGATAAGATATGGATGACCCTTAGCAATGACGGCTTGCTCCAAATTGATATAAAAACAAAAAACATTGTACCGCTTACAGAAGGCACTACTGCGGGCAGCCTGCCTACCAACCAGTTGCTTGGGCTGATGCCAGACCCGTTTCGGACAAATATTTTATGGATAGGCAGTTACCAGGGATTGATTGCACTGGATAAGAAAACAATGCGTTTCCAAACGTTTTCGGTGGATGAAGGATTGCCCGACAATACCATCTATTCTATTCAAACAGATCAGAATGGCAACCTATGGCTGAGCACGAATAAAGGATTGTGCCGGTTTAATCCACAAACACACCAGGTACGGATTTTTCAAACGGGGAACGGTTTGCCGGGCGATGAGTTTAACAGGTTTCACCATTTTAAATTACCGGATAATGAACTCATATTCGGCGGTACAGATGGCTGGGTGAAGTTTGATCCGCTTTCTTTTAAAGATGATACTTTTAAACCTGAAGTTGCACTCACGGGCTTAAAAGTAAATTATGTGAAAGCATTGCCAGATTCAGCCGAATATCTTCCCAAACCGCTTAACCTGATAGATACACTGCCATTAAACTATAACCAAAACACAATAACATTACAGTTCTCCGCACTGCAATTCAACCAGCCACAGGATAACTTGTACCGGTATAAACTGGAAGGCTATGACAAAGACTGGATATATGCACACAATACACATGAAGCCAATTACACACAGTTACCACCCGGCCATTACTTTTTTTATATCAATGCAAGCAATACAACAGGAAAATGGAGTCCTTATATTAAAAAGATAGCGGTTATCATTACACCTCCCTGGTGGGCAAGCGTCATGGCGTATATCTGTTATGGGATCATTGCTATTGGATTGATATGGGGATTTATACGCTATCGCATTGCGCAGGGTATTATGAAGAAAGAGATCGAATTGAAGGAAATCGAAGCCTTGCAATTGAAAGAATTGGACGAGCTGAAAACCCGTTTCTTTTCAAACATAACTCATGAATTTCGGACACCGCTTACGCTGATAATCGGTCCGGCTGAACAACTGAAAAGCCCCAACATGGATCCATCCAAACAAAAAGGCGTTGCAGATACCATTATCAGCAATGCAAAACAACTTTTGGTGTTGGTAAACCGCTTGCTCGATCTGTCGAAGTTGGAAGCAAAAGCATTAAAAATTTATGAACAAAAAGGAAGTCCCGCTTCTGTTGTAGGCGCCATTGTGCACTCGTTTGAATTTAGTGCAAAAACAAACGAAGTGGCTTTGTCATTCACCAACCATACAAATGGTGTAAAAGGATGGTTTTATGCCGATGCATTAGAGCGCATTGTTTATAATCTTGTATCTAATGCCTTGAAGTTTACGCCTGCGAGTGGCAGTGTGTTTGTTGAGTTGAACGGGGAAAAAGAGTCTATTATATTAACGGTAAAAGACACTGGCATCGGTATCAATGAAAACGAGCAGTTACACATTTTTGAACGATACCATCAAGGCGATAAGCGGGGCAGTTTATCAGAAAATGAAACAAAAAGGGGCACAGGGTTAGGGCTTGCCCTGGTAAAAGAACTGGTTGATTTGCAGCAGGGAACTATAATAATTGAAAGTTCTGCCGACGACGCGCAACCAACAGGAACGAGCTTCACCCTAACGCTTCCATTTCGCGAGGAAGAAGCAGAGTTGGTAATGACAAATGGAGAAGAATTGCCATCTGCGGAATGGGTTACTGATGACGCAAACGCAAAGCTTCCGTTGGTGCTATTGGTGGAAGATAATTTGGAAATAACCGAATTTCTAAAAGCAGCTTTACACAACAATTACCGTGTGCAATCTGCACCGAATGGAAAGAACGGTTTTGAGGCAGCACTTGCCGCCATGCCGGATCTTATCGTCAGCGATGTAGTGATGCCGGAGATGGATGGATAT
Source organism: Ilyomonas sp. (assembly GCA_965277535.1). GTDB lineage: Bacteria > Bacteroidota > Bacteroidia > Chitinophagales > Chitinophagaceae > Ilyomonas. Next base: position 2,735,111 of record OZ255825.1, read on the forward strand.
GATTTTTGTTCCAAAATCAAAAATGACATACGCACAAGCCATATTCCAGTAATCTTATTGACAGCAAAAGCGTCACATGATAACCTGATAGAAGGGCTTTCGCGCGGAGCCGATGATTATCTTACCAAGCCATTGTATCCTTCCGAGTTTTTATTGCGCATTCACAATCTTCTCGAAAGACAAAAAAGATTGCGGGAGAAAGTAAAAGCAGAAATCAGAGCGCCTGAAGAAAAAAGGGCAAAACCAAACGAGACCGAACAAGACCCGTTCGTTAAAAAGCTATATGATATCATTGAAGAATACTTAGATGATCCGCTCTTTGGTGTTGATCAGTTGGTGGATATGTTGGAAATAAGCCGCACCAGCCTGCACCGTAAATTAAAAGCCATTACTGGTTTATCAACCAGCGAATTCATACGTCTTTACCGTTTAAAGCGCTCCACTGCTTTTTTGAAAGAGGGTCACAGCAGTACCGATACTGCTTATTACAGTGGTTTTGGAAGTGTGGCTTATTATACCAAATGCTTCCGCGAAACGTATGGCATCACACCTGGCGAATACATTCGCAGGGAAAATGTGCAATAAAGTATTCTCCTGATTTTACACAAATCCATCCTCTTTTTTCTACAAAAACAAACCTGAAACAAAATTGATATTGTTTTGAAACAACAGTGATAAGCCTGTAACAAAATTGATAGCCGGCTGAAACATATCGTATAACGTTCCCGCTGTTTGATCCTGAATTTTACATCATCAAAGTAAAACGCCAAAACATCTTGACAATGGGAAAATTCATAAAAAAATTTGAGCAGTATATAAGTTACATACTAATGACTGCGGTAGTTGTTTACATCTGTTTCCAGGTGATTGTATTGGTATGGGAATCTTATAATGCTTACTCATCCAGGCTTCGTGACGTAGGATTTGATTATACCGCGCTTTATGGCAAAAGTGTTTTCATTACCTTTTTCAATATACTATTAGCCCTGGAAGTATTAGAAACAGTCAAAGTATTTAATAGAGACCACGATGTAAAGATTATGATTATCCTGATTGTTTGCATGATAGCAGTCAGTCGTAAAATTCTTGCATTGGATATTCACATAAGTGGTGTTGAAGGCGAGTTTGCGGTAGCAGCACTTGTGGTTAGTTTGGCACTCAGCTACTATCTTATTATGAAAACTATGGCCGGAAAAAATGTAAAGAACCATGATCAGGTTGGTAACAATGATTCGTTGGTTCCATAATACAAATCATGCTACTTTATAAGAGGAGTTTATTAATTCAATTATCACGGTTTTGTCTGTTTTATCTCTTTGAGAAAAGGTGTAAAAGAAAAAGTGATTCTATACAAAGCTTCTAACAATGAGTGAAAATAGCCTGGCTAACAAAAAGCATAGAAAGACAACCAGGAGCTTTTTATTATTAAGTATCAGTATTGTTTTCATTCTGCCTCTTTTGTCAGTTGCATTTGAAGAAATTGCCAAAGGCACAACAACCAGTTGGCAATTGATTGGAAAGTGGTTTATTTTCTGGGTGCTTGGCATTCAGCTTTTCACAATTGGCATTAGACAAGCTTCAGATCCTGCTTCCGAAGCCCTAAAAATCTTCAAATTAAATGGTAAGAATGTTTATGTAATCATCAGGCAGTTAGGGTTTGCAAATATCAGTCTTGGCATACTGGGTATTCTCTCTTTAATCAACAATCACTGGCGGCAAATCGGAGCGATTTCAGGCATTTCATTTTTTGGATTTGCAGTATTGCAGAACCTCTCTCAAAAAGTAAAAACAAGAAATGAAATCATTGCTGTGATTTCAGATACACTCACATCTGTAGTCATGTTATTGTATCTGCTTTTTACATTCTAAAAAAATGGGCAAAAACAAATCTGAACAAAAATGTGCAATTCTTCTGCAACAAATTTATAGCTGTTGCACACATGTTCCGTAGGAACAGCAGGTGGGTAGAAGAAAGCGGATGAATCATAAACCTCGTTCCATCGGAACGATACAAAAAAGATACATATAGTACCAGAATGGAACGGAACTACGTTTGGTTTTGCACTATTTTCTACCTATCTGCTGTTCCTGGCGGAACAGTTTTGAACTGGTGCTTTCAACACTCTGTTGCGTAATAAAAATATTATACGTTTCAGAGCAAATTCTACATTTTATCATTCATTAAACAATCAATAAGCTTCACACTTATGCAAAGAAGAAATTTTATGAAAGGCTTCATTGGCGCAGGCGCACTGCTTCCGCTATCGCAAACAAATTTGTTTGCTTCTGCACAAAAAACAAGCAATTACCAAACGCCGGCTTTATCACCACAATTGGTATTCTTCAAAAATGGGGACGATGAGTTCAAGGTTCTGTTACCCACTATTTATTTTTCGATATTCTCTTCACTATTTATTTCTTTTTTATGAAACAAATTTTCATTCTTGCATTTGCAATCTTTGCTACGCTCCTTTCTCATGCACAAACACCAAATGGTAATTTTTTTGTGCAAAACCAAACCAAAAGTTCCACTTATTCAGTAGGAAATTTTGTTATTGAAATTACCCTAAAAAACGGGAAGCAACCGCAAATAAGTGTTGCCAATAAAGCGGAGCCCCAACGCCTGCTTTGGAAAACGGTTCCGGGTGTTGCGCTCGTTGGCGCTGCGGTGGGAAAAGATTCGATTCGTATGCACGGAATCCCGACCGGATCATTTACTATTAAAGACACAATCATTCAGAATTATGATCAACAGAGTATCACTAAAATTACTAATGATGCAAATCAACTGGTAATTAGTGGGATGCTTTCAGGAAAAGGTTCAAACGTCAATTACAGTTTGTGTTTCAAGCTTGCGTCTGCCAATCAGCTACAATATATTTTGACAACAGAAGGTGACGGATCAAAAGATATAAACCGTCTTTTTCTAAGGTTTGCTTCACCGCGCGATGAACATTTTTATGGTTTTGGAGAACAGCTTACTTATTTTAACCAAAAAGGAAATGTGATACCTATACTTGTTCAGGAACATGGCATCGGGCGGGGCCTTCCTATCCTTACGCAACTGGTTGATTGGAAGTTCGATGGTGGCGGAGGAAATCCTTATGTAACCGGTATGCCGGCTCCTCAATACATAACTTCAAAATTAAATTCCCTTTTTCTTGAGAATAAAGAATACTCGGTTTTCGACCTGCATGTTCGCGACCGTGTGGAAATCAAACTCTTTTCCGATACGTTAACCGGGCGCATTATTTATGGTAACACTCCGTTGGATTTAATAAAGGAATATACTTCCTACACAGGACGTATGCGGGCCCTTCCGGATTGGGTTAACAATGGCGCAATTGTATGCACCCAGCATGGAATTGATACCGTAAAAGCAAGGGTAGCACAGATGGATAGTGCAGGCGTTCCACTGGCAGCTATATGGGTTCAGGACTGGACGGGAGGGCACCCAACAAAGGCAGGTTATCAGATATGGTGGAACTGGAAATTGAGTGATTCTGCATACCCAGGCTTTAAAGATTATGTTCATCAGCTTCAGCAGCGCGATGTTCGAACGATGATTTATATCAGCCCGTTTCTTGGGAATTCTCCTGGCCATGACGACCTTTTTCTTACCGCCAAAAAAAATGACTACCTCGTTAAAGCGGCTGCCGATACACCTTACCTGATTAGCAATGGTGCCTTTTCTGCAGGATTGATTGACCTTAGTAACCCGGAAGCCCGTAACTGGTATGAGAATGTTATTCATACTAACATGATCGCTGCCACCGGCGCATCAGGCTGGATGTCAGATTTTGGAGAAGCTTTACCCTTTGATGCAAAACTTCATAACAATGCGCCTACCTCTTACTGGCATAACCACTTTACCGAAGCATGGGCAGCCGTAAACCGTGAAGCCATCATGAAGGAAAACAATAGTGGCGATTTCGTTTTTTTCAATCGTTCGGGTTTTACCCAAAGCCCGGGGCAAAGCACTTTGTTCTGGCTTGGCGACCAGATGCAGACATGGGATCAGTATGATGGTATCAAAACGGCTTTAGTAGGAATGCTGTCAGGCGGAATGTCGGGCTTTAGCCTGATGCACAGTGATATAGGTGGATACAATGCTTTTACTGATACCATATTTGGCCATGCCTTCACCATTGGCCGTTCGAAAGAATTGCTGATGCGGTGGGAGGAGCTAAACATATTTAATGCTGTGTTTAGAACGCATGATGGATTGAATCCTGCAGCAAGTGCACAACCTTACACTGATAAGGAAACACTATCACACTTTGCACGCTCTACTAAGATGTTCAAAGCACTTTCTTTTTACCGCAAACAACTCGTACAGGATGCGGCTGAAAACGGCTACCCGGTTGTGCGTCATCCGTTTGTTCAATTTCCTGAAGATCCAAACACTTATTCGCTTCGTTACCAGTTTATGTATGGCTCAGAATTTATGGTTGCACCTGTGTTAGATCCGGGAAGAAGTTTAGTCAAACTATATCTTCCCAAAGGAAGCTGGGTGAATTTATGGACTGGCGAAACATTGATTAATACCACCGGAAAATGGATAACAGCAAACGCTCCAATTGGCAAACCAGTCATGTTTTATCAAAGGGGCTCGAAAGTGGCAAAACAATTCATAGACTCGCTTGCATCTGAAGGAATTTACGTGGATAATCAAACCAACTTTATCAGTGCAGATCAAAAGAACAGCCTTACGGAAAAGAATTCTGATGCGGATTTGCAGGCATCTGTTTACCCAAATCCTGTCCATAACACTTACACAGTACAATTAAAAAACACCCGCAATGAAGAAGTGCATTTGGTTTTGACCGATATAAACGGCAAGGTTAAGATGGCGAATGTTACTTATTTAACCGAAATAAAGATGCGAATGAACGGATTCTCGTCAGGTATGTATCTATTGCGAATAAGTACACAACAGCAAAGCATAACATTGAAAGTAATTAAAAACTAAGCGAAAACAAACGAGAGGTTATTGAGCGGAAATAGCCTCTCGTTTGTAAAAGAAGATTTTACACATACGCACACAAATTCGTTCCACAAAATGCTTGCTTTACCTGTTTGTTTTGGCAAGTTGAATTGATTTTTAAGTGAGTAAGAAAAGAATGACAAGCTCACTCTTTGTCTGCTTCGTTATCTATAAAAAACAACTTCTCTCTCCTTACTTTTGCAGCATGAGACGCTTGTTTTTTATCATTGCCATTAGTTGTTTTTGCACGTTTGTTTTTGCACAAAAACAAACTCACATTGTGGGTACGGAAGTAAACCCGTTTGCGTATGCCATTACTAAATCAAAAACGTACAGCAAAGCAGCCATTGCTACTGCGCATCCGCTGGCAAGCGAAATAGGCGTTGCCATTATGATGCAGGGCGGCAATGCATTTGATGCTGCCATTGCTGTAAACTTTGTATTGGCGGTTGTGTATCCAGCTGCCGGCAACATTGGTGGTGGCGGATTGATGACAGCGCGCCAAAGCAATGGTAAACTTCTTACGCTCGATTATCGTGAAAAAGCACCTTCGGGTGCCAGCAGAAATATGTACCTCGACAGTGCCGGTAATGTAATTCCTGATTTATCAATCAACGGTCATTTGTCTTCTGGTGTGCCGGGCACAGTGGCGGGTTTGTTTGCAATGCACAAGTGGGCAAAGCTGCCCATGAAAGTACTCATCCAACCAGCGATTGATTTGGCACAACACGGATACACAGTTACAGCAGCGGAAGCTGGTAGTTTAAATAACAACAAAGCTGACTTTGTAAAATACAACACACAGCCAACGGCGTTTGTAAAAGATGCTGATTGGAAAGCCGGTGATACTTTATTGCAACCCGAACTGGCACAAACACTAACACGTATTCGGGATAATGGCTTGAATGGATTTTATGCAGGAAAAACTGCCGACCTCATTGTTGCAGAAATGAAGCGGGGCAAGGGCTTGATAAATTATGAAGATTTAAAAAGTTATGATGCCAAATGGCGAACGCCAATGTTGTTTTTGTATCGCGGCTACCAGGTTGTAGGCTTTCCGCCGCCGAGTAGTGGTGGTGTTTTGCTGGCGCAAATGTTAGGAATGATCGAACCTTATCCTATCAAAAAATGGGGCTTTGAATCGCCGCAAACCACACAGGTAATGATTGAAGCCGAGCGCAGAGCGTTTGCCGACAGAGCCAAATATTTAGGCGATCCTGACTTTTATAAAATACCGCAAAAACAATTGATCAGCAAAGCGTATCTGAAAGAACGAATGAAAGATTTCGACACGGCTCATGCTTCTAAAAGTGAAGACATTGGAGCTGGTTTGGTGTACGAAAGCAAACAAACCACGCATATCAGCATTTACGATAAATGGGGTAACATGGTGGCCATTACTACAACGCTGAACAACTTGTATGGCAGCAAAACGGTTGTAGGTGGCGCAGGCTTTTTTTTGAATGATGAAATGGACGATTTCAGCGCTAAACCAGGTGTGCCCAATATGTATGGAGCTATTGGCGGCGAAGCCAATTCCATTGTGCCCGGCAAGCGTATGTTAAGCTCCATGACGCCTACATTGGTGCTCAAAAACAATAAGCCATTTGTTGTTGTTGGTACGCCTGGCGGTACCACAATTCCCACGTCGGTGTTTCAAACGATTGTTGATATTATTGACTTCAACATGACGGCAGCACAAGCTGTCAATGCACCAAAATTTCATCACCAATGGCTGCCTGATGAAGTGATGGCAGAACCATCGTTTCCCCAAACCACACAACAAATACTAAGTGCCAAAGGCTACAATTTTACAAAAGAAGGCGCTATTGGGAGAACAGAAGTGATTAAGATAACAAAGGATGGTGTTGAAACTGCTGCTGATATTCGTGGCAACGATAGCGCAGACGGATTTTAATATGTTTATTGAAGATGTAATATGCAAGATTTGTTTTTGCATGAATTGTTGGTGGTCTTACATTTAAAATGTTCAATTTTTGTCAATCACAAATCGTAAATCTACAATCACCAATGGCATAATATTCAATCTTACTTATTAAATATTCAATATGATTGGCTTCATTGAAAACATCATCAAACGCTTCAACACTTACAAAGAATTAGGCGATAAAACCCTTGCCTCTTTAAGTGATGACGACATCAATTATCGTCCTAATGAAGACAGCAACAGCATTGCTGTGATCGTTCAGCATATGCATGGAAATATGCTAAGTCGCTTCACTAACTTTCTTACAGAAGATGGTGAAAAGCCGTGGCGGGAACGCGATGAAGAGTTTGTTTTTGCACATATTTCTAAAGAGCAGACAATTGCGCTTTGGAACGAAGGATGGAACGCTGTAATGCAGGTACTGCAAGACTTACAGCCTAATGACCTGACAAAAACCATTTACATCCGCAGTGAGCCGCTGCTGGTGTATGATGCGCTGTTGCGGCAGTTGACGCATTATCCGTATCATGTTGGACAGATGGTTTGGATTGCTAAATTATTGAAAGGAAAAGAGTGGCAATCGTTAAGCATTGCAAAAGGCGAAAGCAAAGATTTTAATGAACAGTTAACTAAGAAATTCAAAAGCGAATGAAACCGGATGCAATCATTTTCGATATGGATGGAACATTGATGAACAACAATCCGTATCATTTTAAAGCGTGGCAGGTGTTTTATCAAAAATACCATCGTACACTTTCGTTGGAAGATTACAAAACGGAAATCAGCGGGCATACTTCAGTAGAAATTTTTCAAACCTTTTTTGGTAAGGAAATGACGCCGGAACAGATAGCTACTCATGCCAATGAAAAGAACTTACTGTATCGCCAATTGTACAAGCCCCACATCAAACCGATTGATGGTTTGATTTCTTTTTTAAACGAAATAAAGGAAGCTAACATACTAATGAACATTGCCACCTCCGGCTCGTTGGCCAATGTTCGGTTTATGTTTGAACACATTCCTATCGCACAATATTTTGAGCATGTGGTTGATGCTTCGGAAGTGGTCAAGGGCAAGCCCGATCCTGAAATCTTTTTAAAAGCTGCACAATTGGCAAACGCAGAGCCAGCAAGGTGTATAGCGTTTGAAGATTCGCTCGCAGGCATTGCATCTGCAAAAGGCGCAGGTATGAAAGTAGTTGGCATTACCACAATGGAAAGTAAGGGAGATTTGAAAGAAACCGACTTAGTAATTGATGATTATACTAAGATAAATTTGGAGATGTTGGAAAAGCTTTTTGATAAATAAATTAATATTGCAACCAGAACCAATGTTCCTCATAAAATGACTGCTTTACACACGGCCAACCGACTTTCTTCAACAGTAAAACAATGCTTTGTTTTTATTCATTTTTTAATTGTAATCAATGTTTGCTTTGGTCAAAAAGCAACAGGTAATTTTTACATTTATAAGCATGATGGCAGTTCTGCGGCTGACATAAAAGAAGCGGCTTTTCTTATGCACGTTTTTCCTTTAAATGATACCACTTATATTTCACGTTATTACAATTTTAAAGGACCGATGATTCGACAGGAAAGTTATAAAGATTCGGATTTGACTATTCCTAATGGACGTTTTTGCTGGTACAATAGCGATGGCTTTTTGGATAGTACAGGAATAGTTAGCGAAGGAAAAAAAGATGGTAGCTGGCAATACATTATTAGTAAAACGGAAACCCGATCTGTTGATTATGAAAAAGGTAAAAAAATAAAAGAACAAATACTTCATTACGACAAAAATGGTAAGTATATTAACCTCGACTCTACCGATAAAGAAGTAAAAGATAGCACTCAAAAAGTAGCAGAATTTAAGAAGGGGATGAAAGATTGGGTGGTTTATTGTCAGAAAAATCTTCACACGCCTGAACGTTTACAAAATGTTTTGGGAGATGGTACTCACACTTGTGTAGTTTGTTTCTTGATAGATAAACAGGGTTACACAAAAGATATTTATTTAACGCAGTCCTGTGAGTGGAGTGGTGATGCAGAAGTAATGCGTTTAATAGCAGAAAGCCCGCAATGGCAACCTGCTGTTCAAAAAGGCAAGCTTGTTTTATATCGGCAAAAACAATCCCTCTCATTTAGTGTTGTTTCAAGATAATATTTCATTAGTGTATAAATTTTCATCTCAACTTTGCTACCTTACCAACACAACAATATGCAACCTATCAACACAAAACAAGCAGCCGCCGAAGCAGCGGTTGCTTATATAAAAAGCGGTATGGCCATTGGGCTGGGAACCGGCAGCACGGCTGCATTTGCCATTCAAAAATTAGGCGAACGGGTAAAGGAAGAAGGCTTGCAAGTCAGAGCCATTGCAACATCGTTGCGCTCGGAAGAGATGGCAAAAGAATTAAACATACCAATCATTGGTTTTGATGATTTTGATATGCTGGATATCACCATTGATGGCGCTGATGAAGTAGATGAAAATCTCGATTTAATAAAAGGTGGCGGTGGCGCTTTGCTACGCGAAAAAGTAGTTTCGATGCAAACCAAAATCAACATCATTGTTATTGATGAAACAAAGTTGGTGAAGCATTTGGGCAAGTTTCCTCTGCCGGTTGAAGTGGTGCCGTTTGCGTTGACTGTAGTTGATAGAAAATTACAACAACTGGGCTGCCAAACGGTGCTGCGAAAAAAGAATAACGAAGTGTACATTACCGATAATCAAAACTATATTTTAGATTGTCATTTTGATGAGATTGACGATACTGATTCGTTGCATCAAACCATCAATGCCATTACCGGCGTGGTTGACAATGGTTTATTTATACAAAGAGCTAGTATGGTAATTGCGGCTTATAAGGATGGAAGAATTGCAACGTTCAAAAAAGATGAAAAACAATCGTGGCATTCCTTTTGAATTTATGTGGACGAAAAAATTCAACATCATGAAAACCGCTGTTTTTGTTTTCTTTATTCTTTGCACAATGTATATTTTTTCGTGCAAAAACAACAATACCACCACACAAATGCCGGATAGCGGCTACAAAGCCAGAACCGACAGTGTTACTGCATCCGACACTATAAAAGACCTTAAAGACAGAGGTGCTGTAGGGTTGGATTCCGTTTCAGCAGGTCAGGCACCTGTCTCTGGTGCAACAAAAGATTCAACCAAGAAATAATCAAACTTCAATTGTTCCGGCAAAGACAAATTCGGCTGGTCCGCACAACCAGATGTTTTTAAATTGGTTGTTCCCAATCTTGTCAAATTCAACCGCCAGCTTGCCTCCGGGCGTTTCAATGTTTACGCGGTTAAAGCCTGCTTCATTGTGTGCAAACACCAGCGCCGATGCTACTACACCAGTGCCGCAGCTTAAGGTTTCAGCCTCCACGCCGCGCTCGTAAGTGCGCACATAAATTTTATCTTCATCTTCTTTCTCAACAAAGTTTACATTGATGCCTTTTTCTTTATACTCACTGCTGTAACGGATGCATTTGCCTTCTTTGTAAACATCAATATTTCTAACATCAGTAGCCGGACGAACGTAGTGTGGCGAGCCGGTATCTAACACTGAATCACCCAACTTTTTTTGTACGCTCATTACGTCTTTCATCTTTAAATACACCCATTCGTCAGTTTGAATAATGGCTTCGTGCACCCCATCAATTGCGGTAAAAACAAACTGGTGTTTCTTATAAAACTTTTGATGATGGGCAAACTTCGCCAAACACCTGCCGCCATTGCCGCACATGGTGCTTTCACGTCCATCGGCATTGTAATATTTCATCTCAAAATCATGCGGAGAAGATGGATTCAATAACATCAATCCATCGGCGCCTACACCAAATTTTCTGTCGCACAAAAACTGAATTTGCTTTGTAGTAAGCTCATACGTTTCATCAAGGTTATTCAGAATAACAAAGTCGTTTCCTGTGCCCTGGTATTTATAAAAATGAATGTTCATAATTAAATAGATGCGATGATAGGTAATGAATGTTTGATCAACCGTTCAACTGCAAGAGTACCATCTTTTGTAAAGGTTTGGCTTACACGATTGGCAACAATTACATTCATGCTTAAACATTGATGCCCCAACAATTTTCCCAGTCCATAAATGGCACTGGTTTCCATCTCAAAATTGGAAATAAAATGGTTGCCAAAACGAAACGTAGTAAGCTCGTTAATAAAATTTGGGTAGTGCAAACCCAGTCTTAATACTCGTCCCTGCGGACCATAAAAACCCGGGCAGGTTACAGTAATGCCATGATGATATGGCTGCGCGAAATGCTTTAATAACGCCGCGCTTGCCGATGAAATATAAGGCTGCGAATGGGCATTGCCAAAACCGGTGTGCATGATAAAATGACTGAGCAACTGACTTTCTTCTTCATTATTTTGATGCCGGTAAAAGTAGAGCAGATTGTCAATACCCAAGCCGTGTGTGCCTGCTACAAAGCTATCAACCGGAATTTCTTTTTGCAACGAGCCACTGGTGCCCAAACGAAAGATTTGTAAAGAAGAAAGTTGCTGTTTGATGGTTCGCGTTTTGAAATCAATATTGGCCAAGGCATCCAATTCGTTCATAACAATATCAATGTTATCAGGACCGATGCCGGTTGACACAACTGAAATTCTCTTCTTACCGATGTAACCTGTGTGGGTAACAAATTCGCGGTGCTGCTGCTTTACTTCAATGCTATCAAAATGCTTACTCACTTGCGGTACCCTGCCCGGATCACCAACGGTGATGACGGTGGTTGCCAGTTCATCAGGCGTTACATCTAAATGATAAACCGCGCCACGCCCGTTGATGATAAGTTCGCTTTCAGCAATGGTGTTCATTGGCAATATTTGCAGCAAAAGTCGGTATAGAGAATGATAAAATTGCGGGCAAAGTTTTCTAATTAGCCCTATTCCGTTATTTTCGCGATTCTAAATGGTCCTGTGGCCGAGTGGCTAGGCAGAGCTCTGCAAAAGCTTCCACACCAGTTCGACTCTGGTCGGGACCTCTTTTCACAACAAGACCTATAAGGTTTTAAAGACCTTATAGGTCTTTTGGTTTTATCAACTTTTGTAAGTTGGTTTCTTTCAATTGATATTGCATGAAGTATTCACAGTTATCAGGCGTTGTAGCTTGCCTGGCACTCATTGTTACTTGCTTTTTTCCGTGGAGTTATGTTGCTGAGATTCATTTGCTCATTACAGGTGTTAATGGTGGTGAAAACTTAGGTAAACCTGGTTTGTTCAATATAATTCTTTGCAGCTTGATGTTTATTTTTTTTACCATTCCAAAAATCTGGGCAAAGCGCTCTAACATCATTTTAAGTGCATTGAACATTGCCTGGGGCTTTCGCAATTATTTATTGGTAGGTGCTTGTTCGGGCGGCATTTGTCCTGAAAAAAGATGGGGCATTTTTGCGCTTTTGTTTTTGTCCATTTTTATTGAAGTGATGACGTTTTTGCCGAATATAAAAGTGGTTTCCAAGGCTTGAGTTTTTTGAACTACTGAGGCAGGGGGAGAACACGAAGTTGCATGAATGATTTTCTTCTCGTCTTTGCGTCTTTGCGGTTGAAATTAGCACTCGCTTACATGCTCAATTATTCTCTGAACGTACAAGTGTGCGACGCAAGAGGCGATCAACAAGAATTCCTACAGCTCGTAACATAAAACTGTGTTTTTTACTCACTACTCACCATTCACTACTCATCATCAAAATCCGCTGTCGTCCAACGCAAAATTGCTCTTATGGTTTTGCCATTTACCTTTTGTAAAATCGGGGAACGGCAGCGTTTTGTTGCCTTCTTTTAAAGATTGAGTTGAGAGTGGAGCAATTACGCTCATTGTTACTGAATCGTACACGTCAATGGGTGTTTGTTTTTTTTCTTTTACCGCTTTTATAAATGCGTTAAAAACAAAATAGTCCATGCCGCCATGACCGGCGCCTTCGGCCTCTTTTTCAAATTTTTTCCACAGTGGATGATCGTATTTGTCGAGCCAGGTTTTCGCATCGTCCCATTCATCGTCTGCTTTCGATTTGTTTTGAATGTAAATGGAATTGTTCACGTCCATCCACAAGCCTTGCGTGCCTTGCACGCGAAAGCCCAGCGAGTAAGGACGCGGCAGATGAACATCGTGCGACAGTAACACTGTTTCACCATTGGCGCAATTAATCATGGTGGTGGTAACATCGCCGTTTTTGTATTTGAGCTTTGCAGCAGCATTGCCCGGCGCCTGCTCCTCTACATAAGTTGCCAGCCCACGTGCTTTGGAACTAAACGAAACCAAACTGGTAAAACGGTTGCCGTGGTTAATGTCAATATAATGCATGAGCGGACCAGCACCGTGCGTAGGATACAAATCGCCATCGCGATCTATGTTAAACTGTGTGCGCCATTGGGCTTCGCTGATGGCATCGGGGCCATACTTTACACCGTGTCCATAATAATGAATACCATCGTTAAACAACACATTCCTGAGGTTGTGCTGGTAACCGCCTTCGAGATGAACAAGTTCGCCAAACAAGTTCTGGCGAACCATGTTAAGCACCGCCATTACATCGCGGCGGTAACAAACATTTTCAAGCGTCATGTAAGGAATGCCGGTTTTTTCTGATGTATTCACAAGGTCCCAGTGGTCATCTACCGTTAAGCCGGCTATCACTTCGCAACCCACGTATTTGCCGGCTTTCATAGCATCAATGCTTTGCGGATGATGAAACTGCCAGGGCGTTGCAATGATCACTGCGTCTATGTCTTTTCTGTCGAGCAATTTTTTATAGGCATCTAAACCACCTGTATATTCAGGAACATTTTGCACATTGTGTTTTGCTAAAAACTCGCGGCATATTTTCAGGGAACGTTCCTGTATGTCGCAAATGGCTTTTATTTCCACATCATCGCGCAGCACGGCTTCGCCAATGTGGCTCATTCCGCGGGCACCAACGCCAATATAACCCAATCGTACTTTGGCATCGTTGGCTCCAAAATTTTTATTTTTTCCAATGGCAAAAGCAGCAGTGGCAAAAGATGTATTTCTGATAAATGTTCTTCTTTTCATGCCGTTTGTTTTTGTTTATTTACGAAGATAAAGGATAAGCCATGCGATAATAAAAACAGACAAACGCAAACGTTTGTGTGAAAGTGAAGACTGACTTGTTTTTGTGCTAAAAGTGCTCAGGTAGTTTGGTTAGCTTTTTCGTACTTCCAGTTGCGCCGTTTGCCTTCCAACAACCATTCTATCATAGTGGCAATGCGCTTGTTGCGCGTGGTTTCTGTTTTGGCTTCGGCTATCCATTCCACATATTCTTTTTTGTGGCTGTAGCTCAGCCTTTCAAACGTTTCTTTCGCCTTTTCATTCTGGTCTAAAGCAGTTTGCATTCCTTCGGGGTAAAACAAAACAGCGTTGCTGGTCTCTTTCTTTTTTGAAGGTTTTGTTTTGGTTTCATTTAGCTTCATCGCTTCTCTCAAAAAGCCAATGATTACATCATCGGACGGCAAATTATCTACCGATGTTATTTTACCAAACTGTCCCGCTGCTTTCGCATTTTTTTCTTCAAACTGTGCGGCTTGCTGCATCTGCTTAAATTTAAAGATGTTGAAAGCGCAATGCTTTTTAAAGGCAGCCATGCTGCACAACATGCCTTTGTAATTGAAGAAAGGCATACTCCATTTGATGTCTTCTTCTATATCAGGCGATGCCTTATGAACGAGCTTCCGCAAGTGAAGTAAAATGGGCTTTGCAAAGTCAGGGGCAGTATTTATAAATGCATCAACCCTTTCATCTTTTTTCATAGCGTTTGGTTTTGCCGTAAAAGTAACAAAGGGTTAAAATAGAAACAAACCTTTGCTCTATTTGTATCTTTGCCGTATTATGCAGGCACAGCAAAACATCAGAAATTTATCTCTTTCTGATCTCGAACAGTATTTTCTTTCCATTAACGATAAAAAGTTTCGCGCAAAGCAAGTGTATGAATGGCTTTGGAAAAGAGGCGTTCGTTCGTTTGATGAAATGAGCAATATCAGTAAAGACCTAAGAACAAAGCTGGCTGCGGATTTCAGCCTGCCTACTCTTCATGTTGATGCTACGCAATACAGTGCCGATGGAACGGTAAAAAGTCGTTTTAAAACCTTCGATAATCACTTTGTAGAAGGCGTTTTAATTCCAACCGAAGAGCGCAAAACAGCCTGTGTATCTTCACAAATTGGTTGTAGTTTAAGCTGTAAGTTTTGTGCTACCGGCTACATGGAGCGCAAACGCAATTTATCGTTTGATGAAATTTATGATGAAGTGATATTGCTCAACCAGCAATCAGAAAAGGCGTACAAAAACAAACTTTCCAATATCGTGTTCATGGGCATGGGCGAGCCGCTTTTGAATTATGCAAATGTGCTACAAGCAATAAATAAAATCAGTTCGGAAGATGGTTTGGGAATGAGTGCGCGGCGCATTACCGTTTCAACGGCTGGCGTTGCTAAAATGATAAAAAAGTTAGGCGATGATAAGGTTCGTTTCAAACTGGCGCTATCGCTTCATGCGGCGAATGATAAAAAGCGAAATGAAATTATGCCCATTAACGAAAGCAATAACATTAAGTCGTTGATTGAAGCGCTCAATTATTTTTACAAACAAACCGGCAACGAAATCACACTTGAATACATTTTGTTTCGCAACTTTAATGATTCTATTCAGGATGCAGATGAACTGATTAAAGTGTACCGCCAGGTGCCTGCCGATTTAATTAATTTGATTGAATACAATCCCATTGACAAAGCCCATTTTGCAAAGCCCGATGAAGCAACCGTAGAAGCCTTTATGAATCACTTGGAAAAAAACAGAGTGAATGTAAGATTGCGCCGCAGCCGTGGCAAAGACATTGATGCCGCCTGTGGACAATTGGCGAACAAAAACAAAGCTGTGAGCTTAGAGCCACAAGCTGCAAGCCTTGAGTCCTGAATCTTATGTCTTGGCTCTTGAATCTTGACATCTTAATTTTTATTCCTGTTGAAAAACAGCAAACACAATAACATGAGCAAATCATCTTCATTTGAAAAATTTATCAACCCAAAAATTACTGGTGCCAAAAAGAAAGAGGCGATAAGGCAGGAAAAGAAAAAAGTAAAAACGGAACTGCGTTCTAAAGAAGATATTGAACGAAAGCAAAACGAAGCGAAATATGGGGTGGTAACAAAAGCAAGCAAGAGCCAACAACCAAGATTCAAGGCACAAGATACAAGAGATAATCTGCAAGCTACAAGTCGCAAGTCACAAGAGACAAGCGATAAGAGGCAGGATACAAGGTACAAGAAACGAGAAGCAAGCGATAAGCGAACCGACTTAACCTTTACAAAGCAAGATTCAAAATTTAAGAAAGAGGAAGGAGGCTTTACAAAGCGTTCGTCTCACAAAAAAGAAGCTCCGCAAACCAATTTTAAGGCAAAACCAAAAAGGCTTTCTGATACTAACGATGAGCAGGAAGCAACTGCTGCTCCCTCGCGCGTTTTATCAGCCTCCCACCAACAAATGCCGCTGAACAAATATGTGGCTCATGCAGGTATTTGCGGGCGCAGAGAAGCGGCTGAAATTGTAAAATCCGGGCAGGTAACAGTAAACGGTGATGTGGTGTTTGAACCCGGTTATAAAGTAACTGATGCGGATAAAATAACGGTAAAAGGAAAGCCGGTTCATCTGCAGAAAAATCTTGTTTATATTTTACTGAATAAACCCAAAGATTATATTACTACCGCTAAAGACCCGGAAGGTAGAAAAACGGTGTTTGAACTGGTGGCTCATGCTACACAAGAGCGCATTTATCCGGTTGGCAGATTAGACAGAAACACCACCGGCGTTTTGCTTCTAACCAACGATGGCGAACTGGCGCAAAAGCTTACCCATCCTTCGTTTGAAATCAAAAAAGTGTATGAAGTAAAGCTGGATAAACCGTTGGTGAAACGGGACTTCGATGCGATATTAGCCGGCGTTACTTTGGAGGATGGCTTTGTGCAAGCCGACTCCGTAGGTTATGCCGATCCAAAAGATAAAAGTGTAATTGGCATTGAAATTCATAGCGGCAGAAACCGCATTGTGCGGCGGCTGTTTGAGCATTTGGGATACGATGTAAATGCCCTTGACAGGGTGATATTTGCTAATCTTACCAAAAAGAATGTTGACCGCGGCAAATGGCGTTTGTTAAACGAAAAAGAAGTGCGTTTGCTGAAGTATCTGAACCAAAGCTTTGTGAGAAAAAACAAAAGCAATATAATTTGAACCACAGAGACACTGAGAACACAAAGGTTCACAAAGAATCCTATTAAATATCTCTGTGTTTCTCCGTGTTCTTCGTGTCTCTGTGGTTATAGTTAAACCGATTGATTGAAATGAATGTTACTGCACTATCCAATGAACAAATTATTTATCAGAACGATGATTTTATAGCCATAAACAAACCTGCCGGCAGGTTAAGCATTCCCGACCGGAAACAAACAGAAGCTTCGCTAAAAGATATATTGATAAAAGAGTTTGGTGCTATTTATACCGTTCATCGTTTGGATAAAGAAACCAGCGGCGTTATTGTGTTTGCAAAAACCGAAGAATCGCACAAACAATTTTCGCAACTGTTTGAAGAAAGAGAGGTAACTAAAATTTACAACGGTCTTGTGCATGGCATTCCGCATCCTCTTAACGGAACGATTGATGTGCCCATTGTCGAGCATTTTTCAAAGAGCGGAAAGATGATGACAAGCGCAAAAGGCAAGCCTTCCGTTACCGATTACGAAACACTAAAGAGCTTTGGCATTTATTCGTGGATGCAGTTTCAAATTCATACAGGGCGCACGCATCAGATACGCGTTCACATGCAACACTTAGGCAATGCTGTTGTGTGTGATGAGTTGTATGGCGATGGTGAGCCTGTGTATCTTTCAAAGCTCAAACGCAATTATCATTTGTCAAAGAAAGAAGAGGAAGAACAACCCATTTTAAAACGGCTGGCGTTGCATTCGGCATTGCTCGAGTTTGTTTTTGCCGGAAATTCATACTCGCTGAAAGCTGCGCTGCCAAAGGATTTGAAGGCATTGCTGCAACAATTGGAAAAGTGGAAAGGTGTAAGCTGACAAGCTGGTTTAAAAAAACGGCAAAAACAAAGCGGCGGAATTGATTATCATTAATGATAATCAATTCCGCCGCTTTATCTCTTATTACAAATGAAAACGATTCAATACCAGCTTGATTTGTTTTTACCTCATTTTTTATTTTACACGAACTTCTGCTTCCCTGGTTTCGGCAATATCTCCTACACTATTAATAATAAGCATTGCCTGGTTGTATTGCTCATTGTGCTGGCTTTCATCCAATCCCATTTCTTCTTCTTCTTTACTTACCCGCAGCGGCAAAATAAAATTGATAAATTTAAAAATAAGATACGAAACTGTGAAGCTATAAGCCACCACAATCAGCAAGGCTTTTAACTGAGTAAAAAAGAAAGAAGGATTGCCATAAAACAAACCATTGTTTCCACCGCTGTTTACGGCTTTGGTTGCAAATACGCCGGTGAGCAACATGCCTACCATACCGCCTATTCCGTGACAAGGAAATACATCAAGCGTATCATCTAATCTTGTTTTTTGCTTGTAGTAAACAGCTAAGTTTGAAATGATAGCCGCAATTACACCAATAAAAATACTTTGCGGAATGGCCACATAACCAGCACCCGGTGTGATGGCAACCAAACCTACCACGGCGCCAATACAAAATCCAAGCACGGAAGGCTTTTTGCCACGCATTACATCAAAAAACATCCAGGAAAGACCGGCGGCTCCTGCAGCCGTGTTGGTGGTGGCAAAAGCAGAAATGGAAACCATATTAGCGCCCAAAGCCGAGCCTGCGTTAAAACCAAACCAGCCAAACCACAACAATCCGGTTCCAATCAGCACATAAGGAATGTTAGCCGGAGGCACTTCTTTGTGCTCCAGATGCACTTTGCGGCGTTTCAAAACCAGCGCACCGGCTAAGGCAGCGCAACCCGCTGAAATGTGAACGACCGTGCCGCCGGCAAAATCAAGCACGCCCATTTTAGCTAAAAAACCATTGGGATGCCATGTCCAGTGCGCAAGCGGCGCATACACCAAAAGACTAAACAAACAAATAAAAAGAATATAAGATGTAAACCGTATGCGTTCAGCAACTGCACCAACCACGAGTCCGGGTGTAATAATGGCAAACATCAGTTGAAACAAAGAAAAAAGAAGCAAAGGAATCGTCATTGCGGTGCCGCCCTGCAAAACCGGAGCGCCGGAAAATACATTTTTAAAGAAAAGAAAAGTGGTTGGATTGCCAATAAAACCACCAATACTATCACCAAAACAAAGGCTAAAACCAACCACAATCCATAACACACTTACTACACCGGCTGCAACTACGCTTTTCATCATGGTGGACAACACATTTTTCCGGTGCACCATTCCGCCATAAAAAAAAGCCAGCCCCGGCGTCATTAGAAATACGAGTGCCGTAGCTACAATCATCCAGGCAATGTCGGCACTGCTGTATTCAATTCCGCTTTTAGCTGGAAAAGAAGGAACAAAAAGGGCAAGAAGAGAAACAGCAGCTAATACCAGGAAAGGAGCAATGGCTGTTAACCTTGTTTGCTTCATGGTTATGAATTTAAATTATAAAATATAATATGCTTTTGAATCTAATTTCATGTAAAAACAAACAATCTTATATTGGTTCATTTTTCAAAATGGCGATACAATATTCGTATAAAAAGTATGAAATAATCAAATTTATTTACAACATTTTTTATTTTCCTATATTAATGTTGCCCCTAACTCTTCCTTTTACTTTTCCTGTAAAAACTGTAAATTGCTATTACAATTGGCTACTGCTTATTTTGAAGAAGGATAAATTGCTGCAAAAACAAACTTGCAACTCACTTCTTTTCATCTTCTATTTACCTCACTTTTGCAATTCTTGTAATTATTAAATAAGCAAACATGGCAGCTAAGGAGATGAATAACCGGCAGGCATATTTCAATTACCAGATTGACGACAGATATGTGGCAGGCATTGCTTTACTAGGAACCGAAGTAAAATCGATAAGAGAAGGAAAAGTAAGCTTTAACGATAGCTTTTGTTTGTTTGATAAAAACGGTTTGTGGCTGCGGGGAATGTACATAGCCGAGTATGCTTTGGGAACCACTAACAATCACATTGCTGTTCACGACAGAAAACTGCTTTTAACCGGAAGAGAACTCAAGCGTCTGCAGGCTGCTATGAAAGAAAAGGGCTTTACTCTTATTCCACTAAAAGTGTTTATCAATGACAAGCACTTAGTGAAGGTGGAAATTGGATTGGCGCGTGGTAAGAAAACGCACGATAAACGAGAATCAATAAAAAAGCGGGATACGGAGCGTGAAATCAAACGCTTTCTAAAATAACAATACCTGGGCTTTTGTTGGCAGGTTTTGGAAACACACGATTTTTGCTTTACTAACAGTCAATCTGTGATAATATTTTACAATTGAGAAATTGAGTCAAAGAATATCCAAAAAACAAGATGCCGCGAAACCTTTTCCTTTATCTTTCACTGTCTTTGCCAGTAGCATCTAACATCTGCATCCTAAAATCATACATTACTCCAGTTTGTTTTTGTGTAGAAAAATAGCAACAAAATTTGGTGCAAAAACAAACATAAGGAGTTATATGGCTATGTTCTGTTGAATAACGACAGTTCAACAAATAATGTTATCATAACAAATGCTTATTGAATGATTGATAACAGATAAGATGTCTGTACAAGCCGTAATAAACCTTTTTTTACAAAAGCTTTTTTGCGATGTGGCATGTTTATACCATAGTTGTTTTATATCTGATTTCGAACGATTAAAATCAAATCATTATGAAAACACAAACCGTAAGTAATGCCTCAACTGCACAAAATTCTAAATTAAAAGAATTGTTTGTAGAACAGTTGCAGGACATTTATTGGGCAGAAAAAAAGCTGGTGAAAACGTTGCCTAAAATGGCAAATGCTGCTACTACTTCACAATTAAAACAAGCTTTTGCTGATCACCTGAAAGAAACCCAAAACCATGTAAACCGCCTGGAGCAAGTGTTTGAAAGCATTGACGAACCAGTTAAATCAAAAAAATGTTTGGCAATGGCAGGCATTACCGATGAAGGTGAAGATATTATTGATGATAGCGAAGAAGGCACAGCGCAACGCGATGCTGCTTTGGTGATTGCCGGACAAAAAGTAGAACATTACGAAATTGCTACCTACGGTGGGTTGGCACAACTGGCAGAAACATTAGGTTATACAGAAGCTCATAATTTGTTGGGGCAAACATTGAATGAAGAAAAAGCCGCCGATGAAAAGCTTACCCAAATTGCAAAGAGTGGCATCAACTACCAGGCAAGCAGGGAACCCAGTAACAATTAAATACGCATCGAGAATAAAAGGTTAAGTACATCACTTAACCTTTTTTCTTTCACTTCAAATATTTATACAACCATGGCAAATACAGTCTCAGATTATTTAATCAGCCGAATGCTCGAATGGGGCATTAAACGCATTTATGGTTATCCCGGCGACGGCATCAACGGTATTATGGGCGCACTCAATCGTGCAAAAGATAAAATGGATTTCATACAGGTGCGCCACGAGGAAATGGCTGCATTTATGGCTTGCGCTCATGCAAAGTTTACGGGCGAAGTAGGCGTTTGTATGGCAACATCAGGCCCCGGCGCTATTCATTTATTAAACGGTTTGTATGATGCTAAAAAAGATTCGCAGCCTGTTGTTGCCATCATAGGTCAGCAATCGCGGTTGGCTATGGGCAGCGATTATCAGCAGGAGATTGATTTGATTTCTCTGTTTAAAGACGTTGCGCATGAGTATGTGATAATGGTAACGCAGCCTGCGCAAATGCGGCAGGTGATTGATCGTGCATTTCGCATTGCCAAAGCCGAGCGCACCGTTACCTGCATTATTGTTCCCAACGATTTGCAGGAAGAAGATGCTGTAGAAGCTCCTCCGCGCGAGCACGGCAGCGTGTTTACAGGTGTAGGTCATGCCAATGTTCATATTGTGCCCGATGCAGCTGATTTGCAAAGAGCAGCCGATGTTTTAAATGCGGGCGAAAAAGTTGCCATGCTCATTGGCGCAGGCACCATTGGTGCGCACAACGAAGTAGAACAAGTAGCAGAACTATTGGGCGCAGGCGTTGCAAAAGCACTGCTGGGCAAAGCGGCTTTATCCGATTATTCACCTTATACAACCGGCTCAATCGGCTTGTTAGGAACAAAGCCAAGCTGGGATTTAATGCAGGATTGCGATACGTTATTTATGATTGGCAGCTCTTTTCCTTATGCAGAATTTTTACCGAAAGAAGGAAAAGCAAGAGGTGTGCAGATAGATATTAACAACAAAATGCTAAGCAGCCGTTATCCAATGGAAGTAAATCTTTTGGGCGGCGCAAAAGAAACGTTACAGGCACTCATTCCTTATTTGAAACATAAAGAAAACCGCAAGTGGCTAACCAAAATTCAGGAAGGAATGAAAGAGTGGGAAAAAGTAATTGAAGCAAGAGCAAAAAATGAAGCCAATCCCATTAATCCGGAATACATATTTAGTGAGTTATCGTGGCGCTTGCCTGACGATTGTATTCTGAGTGCCGATTCAGGTACTTGCGCCAGTTGGTATGCGCGAAATTTAAAAGTAAAAGAAACAATGAAGGCGTCCCTGTCGGGAAACCTTGCCACAATGTGTCCGGGCGTGCCTTATGCCATTGCTGCCAAGTTTGCGTTTCCTAACCGCATTCCTATTGCGTTGGTTGGTGATGGTGCTATGCAGATGCTGGGTAACAATGGAATTATTACCATTTCAAAATACTGGAAAAGCTGGAGCGATCCACGGCTCATTATTATGGTATTGGATAACGGAGATTTAAACATGGTAACCTGGGAGCAACGCATTATGAATGGAGATCCGAAATTTGAAGGTTCGCAAAGTTTGCCGTATTTTCCGTATGCCAAATACGCCGAGTTATTAGGATTAAAAGGGATTTATGTTGATAAGCACAAAGACGTAGGAGCCGCATGGGATGAGGCTTTGAGCGCCGACAGGCCAGTTGTGATTGACATGAAATCAGACCCTAATGTACCAACCCTTCCACCACACATTTCGTTTCAGCAGGCAAGAAAATATACAAGCGCTTTATTAAAAGGAGATCCTGATGAAGGCGGCATCATCAAGCAAACATTCAAAGATGTAATGGAAGGTATTCTTCCACATAAAGATTAAAAAGGATTCAGCCATCAGCTTTTGTTTTTGCACAAAAAGATAAATGCTGATGGCTGTTAACATCACTATGACAATCACTCGCTTTGCAACTTCAGCTTATACGATTCCAACTAAAACACCGAAAGCTGATAACATGCTGGCCCGAAACAATCATCCTAAAAATAATGATCATGAAAGTTTTGTTTTGGCTCTTTTTTCTTCTGCCCGCTGCCTTTATTTATGCACAAAAACAAACCATCTCTGCCAGCGAGGCAAAGAATTTTTTGAATAAAACGGTAACTGTTTTTGATACCATTCATGAAGCGCGGTTAAGTAATATTTCTAAGGATGAAATGAATGTGCTATACACCGGTAGCGACTATGAACACCGCACATTTGCCCTTGTATTTCCGCAAGCTGTGCTGAAGCGTTTCTCTTTTAATCCTAATTTAAAAATGATCAATCACCGCTTTTATGCAACAGGTAAAATTATAAGCTATGAAGGCAAACCAGCTATGTACATTAAAAAAGAAAGCCAGTTGCAAATACCTGAATAAAAGCGCAAAAACAAAAGCCCTGATTTACATCAGGGCTTTAATAGATAAAAGGACTCATGTACACTAAGAAGGAACAACTGTTTTGTGCTGATAATTTTCGCTCAACACAGATACCGTTGTTGGAATGTCTTGCTCGGGATACGCGCCTGAACCATGTTCAAACACATCCAATCCGCCAATGCCCATTTCTCCCTGTTCTTCCACACGCAAGTTCCAGGGATGCGGAAATTTGCGGATGATCCACATCATTATATAAGTAGCAAGAAATGTAGAAGCGGTTATAAAAAAGCTGCCTATCAACTGCGCTTCCAATACACCGGCACCACCACCATAGAACAGTCCGGCAACAGGTGAAGAATTATCTGCACCGGTAGGTCCGGTAGCTCCATATTTACCACAGGCAAACAAACCTAACGATAAAGTACCCCAAATACCGGCTAAACCATGAACAGCAACTGCACCAACTGGATCATCAATGCGCAGGTATTCAATTAACTGAACACCCAGGTAAACTACAACTCCGGCAACAGCACCCAGCAGAATAGAACCCAGCGGGCTAACCCAGTAACAAGGGCAGGTAATAGCAACCAAACCAGCCAGAAAACCGTTGACGGTATAACCCAAATCGAACTTGCCTTTGGTTTTACCAAACCACAAAGCCATATACATTGCTATCATACCTCCGGAACAGGCAGCCAGTGTTGTGTTGGTAGCAATTCTGCCAATACCTTGTCCGTCAATAGCCGATAGTGTACTGCCCGGGTTAAAACCATACCAGCCAAACCAAAGAATAAAACCACCTACCGCAGCAATGGTAAGATTGTGCGCCGGCGGCATCCCACCTCCATCGCGGGCAAACACTCTGCCCAAACGGGGCCCTAACACCATGCCACCTGCCAGCGAGGCAATGCCACCAATGGTGTGTACCACCGTTGAACCTGCAAAATCGCGGAACGGCTGACCTAAGGATGGAAGAAAACCACCAGGTGCACCCATGGTAGCTAAGAAACCATCAGGACCCCAGGCCCAATGTCCGAATATGGGGTAAATAAAACCTGTAATGCCAATGCTGTATAAAATATCACCACGGAAACCGGTTCTGCCAATCATAGCACCTGATACAATGGTTGAACAAGTATCGGCAAAAGCAAACTGAAATATCCAGTGCGCCAGCAAAGGAATGCCGGTAGTTTCGTAAGTATCGGGCGCACCTGATAAAAAGAACCAATGCGTACCAATAAATGGCGTGCCATGGCTAAACATAAACGCATAACCAATTGCCCAAAACAAAATGCCGCACAAGCATGTATCAAACACACATTCCATCAATACATTTACCGTTTCGCGCTGGCGGGCAAAACCGGCTTCTAACATTACAAACCCTGCCTGCATACCAAACACTAAAAAAGCTGCCACCAGCGTCCACACGGTGTTTACCGAGTTCATCAGCATTGTTTCATGTGCTGTGTAAGTATCGGCTGCGTAGGCTTGTGTTACCAGCATGGCCGGCAAGCCTTTCATTATAAAAAGAATAATACCTAACCCAATCATTTTGCCGCTAAAAATGAGTCCGGCCAATTTCCACTTTTCTCTTTTGGTAAGAATGGTTACAGGTGCATCTTCGTACCTGTTTCTCCTAAAAAGTTTGTTGAGTAGCATGTGTTTGTTTTTAGTGATGAAAAATCTTTTTTGTTTTTGCCCGAATTTTAAAAGTGATAAGTAGCTGCCAGTATTCCCGTTACTGTGCTTTTGGAAGGGCTACCATCGCTCTTTTCAAAAATTTCGTCTTTACCTGCATCCAACCTTAATTCAGGAATGATGGTAAGATTGCCTACTTTAAAATTGGGAGAAAGCGTAACATCGAAAATGGAGGTTGGCGGTGCAGAAACTACTTCTTTTTTATTATCGAAATATTCTCCACGTAGTGTAATTCCAAACGTGCTTACAGGATCGTAGTTGAGATACAAAGCCGAACCCCACCAGTTATTGGTGCTGCCACCATTCATTTTAACCGACTGAACTGTTCCATTGTAACCAATACCAAATTTGCTTGAAGCGGCGATGTTTAAAACCAAATCAAATTGTGTAAGGCTTTCATTGCCGCCATACGTTCCCTGGTAATTTACAAACGCTTTGAATTTATCATCGCTTGTTCCGGTGCTGAATTGAGCAATGCCATACTTGCGCGATGATAGGGTAGTGGCGTTATCGGTTGGGTTAGCAACGCCCAGCATTAATGCACTTTTTTTGCCCAATGTAATATCTGCTTTTAAACCTGTGTGCGAGAACGGACCATATGAAAACATATAATCCATGCTGTAATTGCGGTTTAAGTAAGCGTCCACCAGCTCATAGCCAATGTGCGTAGCCCATTTGCCCATGGTGAGTTTAAATTTATCGGTAATGGCATAACTCAGGTACAATTGCTTAACCGCGGCCATTGTAAGAAAGCCATTCTTGCCCACGCTTTTTTCACCATCGGGATAATTGAACTCTTCAGCTCGTCTGCCAAAGCCTAAATCGGCAAAAGCCATAGCCTTGCCAAAACTGTGCGATGCCTGAAGACTTGCCATGCCCAGTTCAAAACTGTTTTGGGAATTGGTAAAAGAGGTGTAATTGTTTGTAAATCCGGTTTTAGGATTTGAGAAATTGTAACGATAATAAACATCAACCGAACCTGTAATTTTTACACCAGCAACTTCTATTGCTGAATCGGCTTTTTTAGCAGTAGAATCCTGTGCTTTCACAAGCGTCAGTAGCATAAGAGATGAAGAGAAGAGCAGTAAGCTTTTTTTCATTTGTGTTTTATTTTTATTAATAAAAATCTTACTGGCAGCAACGATTAGAAATTGGCTTCTTGCATATAACTTAAAACGATGAGAGCACTCTTGTATAAGTCCTTAAAGTAAATTTGTTTTAATTTTAATTACATTAAAAAATATAAATTATAATATTTATATCGCAAATAACTAAAAATATATTCTTTTAAAAAAATAAATTTTAATATAATTTTATTTTGTATTAATAAAAGTTCGTAAAACATACCGGTTCATTTAAATTAATATTTTATTAATATTAACCTTTTGCTTACTTTTTCATATAAAAAAATACATTTATAAAGATGATAGAAGCTACCTGCTGCAACTGGAATTATTAAAACTGGTTGATAGAAGAACCGTTTTAAAACAACAGTAATAAAGCAAGATGCTATAACCTGGTTTCTTGCATTGTTTTCTTCGATAGCAGTTATAATAACTAAAAATTGGTGCATTTAGCCTCGTGCCTATATTGTTCACTGTTATATAAAAGCAACGTTTAGGGTTATCTTGCTGTCAACTTGTACAAAGCTCTTTTATGAGAAATGCTGTTATTGTACTTTTTTGTTGCTTTGCAACTGCGCAAATTTTCGGGCAAAAACAAAGAGCAGTATCAACTTATTTGTTAGCCAATTATAATCATACGCTTTACGATTATACCATTGGCAATAACCCTTGGGGCATGGGGCTTGGGCTGCAAACATTTTTTAATACCAAATCTAAATTCAAGCCCCTAATTGAACTCACGGGCGATCTTTATTTGGAAGACAATAAAGTTTTAAAACTTAACCCCGATGGCAGCATTCCGCAATATGATAACAGTATAAGTTCAATGGTTAATCTCTTTGCAGGCACATCGTTTCAACTCACACAAAGTATGTATGTATCGTTGCTTGCCGGGCCGAGTTTGATTAGTGGCCGAACATTATTAGGGGTGAAGCCTTCGTTTGGATTTTACTTCTCTAAAACACAAAGATGGACAGGAAACATTTCTTACATCAATGTATTTAACCGCGAAAAAACAACAAAAGAAAGCTTTGGTACAGTAAGCTTCACAATCGGTTTCAAACTCTTTTAAACATATAAATTAGCTACTACTAAAAAACTATTTCATAATAAAATTTGTGCATTTCCAAAGCCTTATTTTATGGGTTGTACTTTCTCAGCAACGCTCTTGCTTTTATGCCCGACTCTTTCAAATCGTTTTCTTTCCAATTACCGTTTGATGCGGCACTTTTTTGCAAAACTGAGCACGTTTCATCTTTATCAGATACGCTCCAGGTTATCCAGCTTATCTTTCTGTTCTCCGCCCACTGTATCCATTTATTCCATTCTTCATCATTCAAAGGTCCGTTGCCACTCGCTTCCATACCAGCCGATTCTGAAATGAAAATGGGGATGCCTTTCGCCAGCGCAGAGTCGCATCGGTTGCGCAGCCATTGCTTGTGCGTGGCTGCATAAAAGTGAACCGTGTACATAATGTTGGTATAACCTTTCAATGGGTTGGCAGCCACTAAATTAATGTCCTGATCCCAGTTCGGATTGCCTACGAGAATCACATTGGTTTTGTCGTATTTCCGAATGGCATCAATCACTTGTTCGGAATACAATTTCACGCTGTCCCAGCTTTCATAATCGGGTTCATTAAACACTTCATAAATAATGTTGGGATAGGAGTTGTATCCTTTTGCCATCTTTTCAAAAAAAGCTTTTGCTTCCGGTAATTTTATGTTGTGGCAATGCCAGTCAATAATCACATAAATGCCTTGTCTGATAGCGCCATTTATAACGGCTTCTGCCTTTTGTGTTGACCATTGCGGCTGATGCAGATAACCGCTATCGTTCAATTCAACACCCATCGCGGCGCGCAGCACGCTGCAATGCCAATCTTTTGCTAACCATTCTACGGATTGCGCGTTGTAAAACCGTGGCCACAAGTTGTGCCAGCCATAACTCATACCGCGCAGCACAACAGGGTTGTTGTGCTCATCCATCAACTGCGTTCCGCTTACGTGCAGTTTACCATGCTGCTTTACCGGTTGTGAAGTTGCCAGTTGAATAATAGGTATAGAAAAAAGAAGAAACAGCGGTTTTGTTTTCATACAAAAAAAAATTAAAAGATGAAATTGATGTCAAATAAAGCGTTGTGGTTCATTCTTGAAATACAAGATCGCGTCATTCCGCAAGACCTGTCCCGACAAGTCGGGATGCCCTCAGCACGAACTCAAACCTTCATCACAACAGTGAGGGCTTTGTGCGGAATCTGATGATCGAAATATGATGTTATTGAAATGAAATAATGGTACTGATAATAGAATAATTTGTTCAAGCTTGTAAGAGCAGGTTCCGCACAAAGCCCTCGCAAGATTGATTATCGTTCATTATCGTGTTGAGGGCATCCCGACTTGTCGGGACAGGTCTTGCGGAATGACGTGTATCACGCAACATCATTTTAAATTTAGTTATTATCAAACAAAGAAAAACAGAAAACAACAAAGGAAAAAAAAGTGATAAAAGAAAATATACCAAGCCCTACATGAACAACAAAAAGAGGCAAAACCAAAAATGAAAAACCCCGGTGGAGAGCCAGCGGGGTTTGTTATAAGCAAGCAACCGAAATCGGGTTTGTTAAACCCGCAATAAAAATAAATCATTTTTTAAAATGCGCAATATTATTGTTAACAATCTCTTACGGCTCTTTGTTTACACGTTCGTTAATCAACAGTACGCTTCTTTTTAAATACCTTCGCGCCCCAAATGGAGAGAGATGTACACCATTAAAATTAACTTTGAAGAAAAGGGCAAACCTCCTGTAACGCTTACCGGCATTGAATCCGACCAAAGCCTGCTGGAAGTTTGCCTTGATAATAATATAGAACTGCACCACAACTGCGGTGCGGTGTGCGCCTGCAGCACCTGCCACCTGTACGTAAACAAAGGGGCGGATTATCTGGAAGAAATCAGCGATAAGGAAGAAGATTTTATTGATCGTGCGGTGAACCCGCGCATCAATTCGCGCCTTGGATGTCAGTGTGTTTTGCTGGATGACGAAGAAGGTGAAGTAGAAATAACATTGCCCGATCAATCACAGTTTTTAGGAGAATAATTTTTAAAACCATTTGTTGTTATGCCTCATTTTGAGCCGCCCATTACCTGGAACGACCATGAAGATATTGCCATGAAACTATACGAACGTTTTGGTAATGATTTTAATGAAGGAAAAATTTACCGCCTTCGCTTTACCGATTTACTGGAATGGATTTTACAAATACCCAATTTCGCAGGTACGCGGGAACAAAGTACCGAAGGACATTTGGAAATGATACAAAGTGCCTGGGTGTATGAATGGCGCGACAATCAGTGAAGAAGCGAAGCCCCTCCGCCCCCTAAAGGAGGAACCTAAGCAGCGTAAGTGAATTTTGTTTTTGATTATAATTTGAAATGAAAGAAGTTACCAATGATGAACAGGCTCAAAGCTCCCCTTTAGGAGCGGAGGGGCTTGCCTCTGTTACTACATTTGTTTTTGATGTGGATGGTGTGCTTACTGATGGTACGTTGCTCATTCTTCCGAATGGCGTAATGGCGCGGAAGATGAACATTAAAGATGGCTATGCACTGCAACTGGCGGTGAAAAAGAATTATCATGTAGCTATAATATCGGGTGGTAATTCTAACGAAGTAAAAGAGCGGTTGAATTTGTTAGGAGTAAAAGATGTGTTTATGCGCATCAGCAACAAAAAAGAATGTCTGGAAGAATACATGACGTTAAATAACATTAAACCCGAAACTGTATTATTTATGGGTGATGATTTGCCCGATTATGAAGTAATGCAAAGTGTTGGTTTGGCTTGCTGCCCCGCCGACGCAGCGCACGAAATAAAAGCCATCAGCCATTACATTTCTCACATAAAGGGTGGTGAAGGATGTGCACGGGATGTAATAGAAAAAGTGTTGGCTTTGCACAACAATTGGCTTCCCGATACACACATCAAATCTCAGTAAAAACAAACCTGGCGTTGAAAAAGATAAAAGCTTTTTTTACTCTTATCCGATGGCAAAACTTGTTGTTCATTGCCATCACGCAAGCCTTGTTTGCTTACTGCATTATCATACCCGTTTACAAAGCGGCATCTATCGCTCCCATTGTTACCAAATGGGTTTTGTTTTGGCTCATTTTATCTTCCGTTTTCATTGCCGCTGCCGGTTATATCATCAATGATTATTTCGATTTGAATATTGATATAATCAACAAACCTGATAAAGTAATTGTTGGTAAAACTATCACACGGCGGTGGGCAATTGCGCTTCATTTAATACTAAGCTTTGCCGGTATTGCCATTGGTTTTTATTTAGATATCACAACCCGGATTTTGTTACTTGGCATTGCCAATTCTATCTGTGTCGGATTGCTTTTCTTTTATTCCATTTCCTTAAAAAAAAAGCTGCTCATTGGTAATGTATTAATCTCAGCACTTACTGCATGGACGGTGTTTGTCATTACCTGGTGTGAAACGCGCAATCTGTTATCCCCATTGGGTTTGAGCCGGATTAAAATCACCCGGTACACGTTGTTGTATGCTGGTTTTGCGTTTATCATTTCCCTTATTCGTGAGGTGATAAAAGATATTGAAGACATGGAAGGCGATAGAAGATATGGCTGCACTACCATGCCCATTGTTTGGGGGGTAAATGCAGCTAAAATATTTATTGCCGTTTGGTTGATTGTGTTGCTGGCATTGTTAGTAAGTCTGCAATTTTATGTGTTGCAATTTCATTGGTGGCTTAGCGCATTGTACAGCATCGTTTTTATTATTGCGCCACTCATTAACATCTTCCGGAAATTGTTTACTGCCACAACTTCGGCTGACTATCACCGGCTAAGCAGCCGTACAAAAATGGTAATGCTTACCGGCATTGTATCCATGATTTTTATAAAGATTTACTCTTAAATTTTTGATATGCAATCTATTATTTTGGCTTCACAATCTCCTCGCAGAAAGCAATTGCTGGAATGGGCAGAAATTCCATTTGAAATAGTGGTGAAACACACTGAAGAAACGTTTTCTGAAAGTATGATGGTTAATGATGTGCCGGTGCATATTGCCCGCCATAAAGCAGTTGCAGTAAGAGAAACAATATCAGACAAAAACAAGATTATCCTGGCAGCCGATACGGTTGTGGTAGTAGATAACGCTATTATTGGCAAGCCGAAAGACAGAGAACATGCGATTGAAATTTTAAGCCTTTTATCGGGCAGACAACACGAAGTGATAACAGGTGTTGTAATTATAGGTAATGAAAAAGAAATTGCATTTGCCGATACGACTTCTGTTGTGTTTTATTCTCTCACAAAAGAGCAGATTGAATTTTATATTGACAAATACAAACCTTACGACAAAGCCGGTGCATATGCCATTCAGGAATGGATTGGTGTAGTGGGAATCAGGTACGTTTCGGGTGATTTTTATAACGTAATGGGATTGCCTGTAAGCCGCGTGGTGCAAGCGTTACAGCAAATT
Source organism: Ilyomonas sp. (assembly GCA_965277535.1). Lineage (GTDB taxonomy): Bacteria > Bacteroidota > Bacteroidia > Chitinophagales > Chitinophagaceae > Ilyomonas. The sequence continues at coordinate 2,767,224 of OZ255825.1, forward strand.
AAAAAAGGGGAATAGGCTTCTTTGATTTCATTAATCCCAATACACGTCTTTCCGATGACGGATTCGCTGAACTTCTATTAATTGAATACTATCTTCTATTGTGTAAACAATTCTGTAATCAGCTGCTCTTATTTTATAAGCTTCACTGCCTTTTAATTTTTTGCTGCCTTCAGGTCTTAGATTAATAACAAGACCATCAATGATTTTCTTACTAAAAATGGGAGGAATTTGCAACAGTTCTTTTTGTGCCGTTTTTTTAACTTCAACCCGATACATAATCAACCATTTTCTTTCTCAAGAAGTTGTTGCTTTACTTGCTCCCAGGGAATTGTTTCTTCTCCTTTTCGCATTTCAATGGCTATGATGTCATATACATCTTCAAGTTGCTCTTCGCTTTCTGCCAGTACGTTTAAATCAATTTGCAGTAAGCGATGATTATTGGTTTCGTTTTTTAAGATCGTAATCGCTTCCATATTTTTTATTCAAATGTAGTAAATGATTGTATTATAGTTGATAAGCCGCGTGATGCAGGCATTGCAGCAAACAAAAAAGAGGAATGATAGTTATGATCATTCCTCTTTTTTGTTTTATTGATTTTTATTTATTGAGGGCCGAACTCGCCATCTGCTTTTATCCGCACTTCATCACTTATCATGGCTGAAGGATAACTCTGTCCAATTCCAAAATCAGAACGTTTTAGTGTTCCGGTAAGCTGGAAACCAGCATCCTGCTTTTTACTCATTGGGTTTGTAATTGTTCCTCTGTACCACAATTGCATGGTAGCAGGTTTTGTTACGCCGTGTATGGTAAGGTTACCGGTAACACTGTATTTGTCCTTGCTTGTGGCTTTTATTGATGTGCTTTTAAAAGTAATGTTAGGATACTTCTGAACGTCAAAAAAATGATCGCTTTTTAAATCGTTGTCGCGCATTTCCACCTCAGTATTAATAGATGCTGCATCTGCTGTTAAATCAAAAACGGCATCGCTAAAATCGGGTTTGGACGTGGTGATAGTAACATCAAAATTTTTAAATAAACCTTCTACATCCGACACACCTAAGTGTGTTACTGTAAAAGTGAGCTTCGAATGCATCTTGTCGTTCTTCCAAGTTGTTTGTGCAATGGCAGCGATGTTCACTGCAATTAGAGTTAGTAAGGCAATTGTTTTCTTCATTTTGTTTTTTATTTTTAGCAATTAATAAGCAACTGTAAAACGTTGTTTGATGTACTGTGGATTCTCCAGTTCATCTATAATAGCAACAGCAAGGTCTTCTGCTGAAATGGTGCTTTTTCCGTTTGCATCAAACACGGGTTCGTCGGTGCCAACTCTGTATTTGCCTTTGCGTTCGTGCGGCACACCGGGATGAAATTCAATAGCTGGACTTAACGCCGTCCAATCCAATTCTGTTTCCTCTTTCAACTCATTCAAATAATCTCTTGCTGCCGATGCGCCTGGTTTGTATTCTTCAGGAAACTGTGGTGTATCTACCAACTGAACACCGGGCTGCACATATAAACTGCCTGCACCCAACACTACTAAGAACCGCTTTACGCCTGATTGCTTCACGGCTTGTTGTATGTTGCGTGAGCCATTCAGAAAATCATCATACAAATTTGGGTTGGTCCATCCGGCATTAAAAGCACTGATAACCGCATCGTGATCTTTTATTACCTGCGCTGTTGCTTCTATGTTGGTAGCATCTGCTTTTACAATTTTCACTTTGTTGTTCTCAACAGCGATTTTTTGTGTATCGCGAGCTATCGCGGTTACTTCATGACCACGTGTTGTGGCTTCTTGTAAAACAGCAGAGCCTACCAAACCGGAAGCTCCTATTAATGCAATTTTCATGGCTTGTATCTATTTGACGCAAAAATATATGTACATACTTGTATTTTTTAAAATGCAATTTTTTATGACTGTTCTTTTACAGACTGGGGTAAATAAGTAATGTAAAAATGATAGCTGGAACTTCTTCACATCTACTCATTCAGGCAAGGTATTCGCATTTACAAATGCAAATATTTCAACTTGCTGATTGAATTTTCCGATAAAGGATTGTACTGTTCCGCCGGTGATTTTTACATTGATCCCTGGCAGCCCGTTGACCGTGCCATCATCACTCATGCGCACAGCGATCATGCACGCGCGGGAAGCAAAAGTTATCTCTGTCATCGTTATACCAAACCCTTGCTGCAGGCGCGTTTGGGCGATTACTCCTATCAAAGCGTGGAGTGGAATGAAACGGTTGATATGAACGGTGTAAAAGTGTCCCTGCATCCAGCCGGGCACATCATTGGCTCTTCACAAATAAGGGTTGAATATAGGGGAGAAGTGTGGGTAGTAAGCGGCGATTATAAAATAAAAGATGATGGCATCAGCGGCGCATTCGAGCCTGTAAAATGCAATGTGTTCATTACTGAATCAACTTTTGGTTTGCCCATTTATAAATGGAAACCGCAGGATGAAATTTACAACGATATTAAAAATTGGGTAAAAACAAATCAAGCAAAAAGCATCAGCAGTGTGCTCATTGCTTACAGCCTGGGCAAAGCACAACGTGTGTTGCAACCTTTGAGCGAAGTAACTGATACCATTTATGTGCATGGCGCAATTGCCAACATGCAGGCCGCATTGGAAGGCGCAGGTTTTCACTTTCCCAAAGTAGAACGCATTACCCGTGAAACACCTAAAAGTAAGTTGATGGGCAGCGTTGTAATTGCGCCGCCAAGTGCTGATGGAACCCCCTGGATGAAACGTTTCTCGCCATCATCAACCGGTGTGTGCAGTGGCTGGATGCAAGTACGTGGCAGTATGCGGCGACGCAATGCTGATGCGGGTTTCGCATTGAGTGATCATGCTGATTGGGACGGTTTGCTTACTGCAATTCATGCGACGAATGCAGAGAAAGTGTATGCCACGCATGGCTTTCAAAGTGCGCTGAGCCGTTACTTAAATGAGCATGGAATTGAAGCCGCAGAAGTGCACACCGAATATGGTAATGATGAAGATGAAAGTGATGCAAAAGAGCCTTATGAAACAGTGCCGGAAGAAGATTCAATAGAACACGGATGACACGGATTTCATGCACGGATTTTCGGGATTGAATATGGAAAATGTAAGATTGATTATTATGGCAAAACCAAACTTCTTACTTCATCAATATCCCACAAATCCCATTCATCACAAACCTCCCGGTTCAGACAAACAAATACAATGGAACAAGAAGATAACATCATAGAATTGGTAAAAGAAGAACACGCTTTGGATGCGCAAACCGATGTTGTGCCAGTCAACATTGATAAAGCAAATGAAAGTGGCTTATCTCAGTTTGCTTCATTGGTCCAAGTCATCGGCACTTCCACCAAAACAGGAGATAAACTTGCTGCATTACAAAACTATTTTGCTGTTGCCGATGATAAAGACAAAGTGTGGGTGATTGCCATTTTCAGCGGCAGACGACCACGCCGTGCTGTAAGCGGTGCTATGTTGCAAAGCTGGAGCGTAGAGATTGTCAATCTGCCCGACTGGTTGTTTGCCGAATGCTATCACACCGTTGGCGATCTGGCAGAAACCATCTCCTTGTTATTGCCCGAAGAAAAAGCGGCAGAACAAAAAGCCAGCCTTTCTTTCTTTATAGAAGAATTGGCGAAACGGGAGAAAGAACCGGAAGAATTGAAGAAAGCGTTTGTTATGAATGCATGGCAAAGCATGAACAGGAGCGAGCGTTTTGTTTTTAATAAATTAATTACGGGCAGTTTTCGCATTGGCGTATCGCAAAAAGTAATGGTAAATGCGCTGGCAAAATCGGTACAGTTGAATGCTTCGGTAATTGCGCATCGCATCAGTGGCAACTGGGATCCTTCTGCCACCACCTTTACCGATTTATTAAGCGAACATACGGTTACGATTGATTATTCAAAGCCTTATCCATTCTATCTCGCATATGCGTTGGAAGATGCACCCGAAACCCTGGGCAATGTTGCCGACTGGCAGGCAGAATGGAAGTGGGATGGCATTCGCGGGCAGATGATTAAACGCAATGGGGAACTGTTTATCTGGAGCCGCGGCGAAGATTTGATGACGGATAAATTTCCTGAATATCTTATTCTAAAAGACAAACTTCCGAATGGCATTGTGCTGGATGGCGAAATCATTCCGGCGAGGGATGGTAAGCCCCTGCCGTTTGCTCTATTGCAAACGCGCATAGGAAGAAAAAATGTTACCAAAAAGCAATTGGAGGAAGCGCCCATTGCTTTTTTTGCTTATGATTTGTTGGAAATGAATGGTGAAGACTGGCGCAACAAACCGTTGAGTGAACGAAGAGAAGCATTGGAAAAAGTGGTAAAAACAATAGCTCATCCAACGTTGTTATTGTCTGATGTGATTGACTATTCAACGTGGGATGAGCTGGCAAAAATCCGCGAAGGTTCGCGTGATGCAGGTGCAGAAGGATTAATGCTCAAAAACAAACATTCCGTTTATAAAGTAGGAAGAAAGGTAGGCGATTGGTGGAAATGGAAGATAGCGCCGCTAACCATAGATGCCGTGATGATTTACGCGCAAAAAGGAGCGGGACGAAGGAGTAATTTATACACCGATTACACGTTTGCTGTAAAAGATGGTGATAAACTGGTAGCGTTTACAAAAGCGTACAGTGGCTTAACTGATAAAGAATTTAACGAAGTGGATGCTTTTGTAAAACGCAATTCATTGGAGAAATTCGGGCCTGTTCGCACCGTAAAACCACAGCTTGTTTTTGAGTTGGCTTTTGAGGGCATTGCTGCCAGCAACCGCCATAAAAGTGGCGTGGCGCTTCGCTTTCCGCGTATTTTAAGATGGAGGAAAGATAAGCCGATTGATGAAATTAATACGTTGGACGATTTGAAAAGAATGTTAGCCGTATATGGAAAATCGTAATCAAAAAACGAAAACAACTTTACTGTGCGGCGTACTGATTGTTGCAATGATAAGTTGCCACAATGGAACAGGTATAAATAACAACAATCCAGTGGAACAGACTACTGATACAGCAAAATCAATCTCCATTATTAGCGGTACGCATTCTTTTGCTTTTACCAATAATAACGATTCTATTTTTCTCACTGTAACCATAAAAGGTAAGTTGGCAACCGGCAATTTAATTTACGCTTTGCGTGAAAAAGACAGAAACCGCGGAACAATCAAAGGCCAATTTTATGGCGATACATTGCTTGCTGATTATTCTTTCATATCGGAAGGAAAACAATCTATACGACAGGTAGCTTTTTTACGCAAAGGCAACATTTTTCAGGAAGGGTTTGGTAGTATGAAAGAAGAAAACGGCAAGTTAATATTCACCGATCTTTCAGAAGTTTCGTTTACAGGCAACGTCGTTTTGTTGCCAGTTGATTGTAATAGTTTCGATAAGAAATAATGTTTTGTTTTTATCTATTTTTCTTTTCAATTATTTAAAAAAAATAAGCAAAAACAAAAGTGTAAAACCTTTTGCTGGTAAGCTTTTTGAAGTTTTCTGTTTCCATAATAACCTATGGAAAAAAGTGATGTTAGGCTAAGCGACTGGATGCGCATCCTGATTGGTAATGTTCCACCTCAATTTTTAATTGAGGTGTTCATCCGCACGCTCATTATGTACATACTGCTACTGGTAACCATGCGCTTTTTAGGTAAGCGTATGGCAGGGCAAATTTCAGTTACCGAATTGTCGGTTATGTTGTTGCTGGGTGCGGTCGTTTCATCGCCTATGCAGTTGCCCGACAGGGGCATTCTGCAGGGTTTTTGGCTACTCTTAATTATATTGTTTTTACAAAGAGGCTTATCATGGTGGGGAACCAAAGATGCCAAAGCAGAAAAGCTGATTTACGATGATGCTACTTTACTTGTTAAAGATGGGTTGCTGGATGTGAAGGCATTGATGGATACACGCATTTCACGGCCTGATTTGTTTAAAGCATTGCGCAGCAAAAACATTTATCAGCTTGGTAAAGTAAAGCGTGTGTATATAGAAGCGTCCGGTGATATGAGCATTTACAAATCGGGCGAAGAAAAACCAGGCTTATCGGTTCTTCCAGTTTCCGACAAAGACATACAGCCAATAAACAAAGAAGCCGGTAACAACCTGAAAGCCTGTACCTGCTGCGGCAATGTGCAAACCGTTACAGACACTGCGGAAACCGAATGCGACAATTGCCATTCAATTGCCTGGACCAATGCCGTTTTATAAAACAACCATATATGCAGCCCTACGAAATTCACCTGTCTGATTTATACCGGATTTTTATTGGCAATGTGCCGCTTACTTATTTTATTGAACTGCTCATTCGTTGTATTATTTGCTATGCAATCCTTCTTGTAGGCATGAGGCTCATGGGAAAGCGAATGGCTGCGCAAATGAGCCGCAACGAACTGGCTTCAATGGTGCTGATGGCGGCTGCCATTGGCATTCCGGTAACATCGCCCGACAGGGGCATTTTGCCGGGCATTATCATCGCAGCCATTATTGTGCTGGGTGAAAGGTGGATTTCGATGAAAATAAGCACCAATGATAAAGTGCAAAGCAAAGTGGTTGGCGATATTAGAGTAGTGGTAAAAGATGGCTCTCTGGTAATTGAAAACCTGACGCCCAACCGCATTTCGCGCGACCGCATTTTTGCCGAATTGCGAACCAGCAGCTTAAAGCATTTGGGCAAAGTAAAACGCTTTTATTTTGAAGCCGATGGCTCGTTTACTCTTATTGAAGACAAAGAAAAAAAATGGGGCTTAAGCATCCTTCCCGACTTTGATAAAGAAATGATGAATGAGCAAAAACAATCGGATAAAGATGTGTGTTTGATTTGCGGTTTTGAAAAACAAAATTCATCTGAACCCAAATGTAAAAATTGTGGCAACGAACATTTTGTAAAAGCCATTGAAGAATAAAAAAATTTGTGCAAAACCAAACTGCTTTTCTATTGGCGCAATACTTTGGTTTTGTCCACATTCTTGATTGCAGGATAGATTTGGTAAGTCTTTACTTCAACAAGCGTGGAACGCTTACTTAACAAAGAATTGTTGCCCCTGATTGTGCCGGTTTGTAAATAATCCTTTCATCTTTGCCCCGATGAATTTGAAATTTACAGTTACCCGCGTTGCCGGGTTATCATTTGCATTATGAAAGTATTTCGTTTTTTGCTTTTGCTTCTTTGTTCAGTTATCATTTATCTTATCATTGATCAATATTTGTTTTGCCCCATTTATTCATTCCCTCCTTCGCATCCGTTTTCCGGCGATTCTATTTACAATCCATACTCTGCAACAACCAATGGAAACTGGGTAAAAGGCAACTTTCATGCACATGCCCATAGCTGGCAAGGTGTAACCAATGGGAAAGGATCAGCCACCGATATTCATCGTGTGTACAATCAATTAGGCTATGGCGTTCATGCGGTTTCCAATTACGAATCTATTGATACTACCTTTCAATCATCACCTACGTACATAAGCGCTTACGAGCATGGTTATAATCTTATGAAAACACATCAGCTTGTGTTGGGCGCAAAGGCTGTTTGCTGGAAAGATTATTTGCTTCCGCAAACGGTAAACAACAAGCAGGACATTATCCAACGCATTCACAAAACCGACAGCAATGCTTTTATCAGCATTAACCATCCGGCATTGCGAAACGGTTATCAGGGGAGCGATTTCGCTAAGCTTACTCAATACAATTGTGTTGAAGTGTTGAACCCTGCTGCCAATTCTTCGCAACTTTGGGACGCAGCTTTATCTGCCGGGAAACCAGTATTTGTAATGGGCGACGACGATACGCATGATGTGGATGACACTACCATCACCGGCAATTTTTGTACATGGATAAATGTAGGAAAGCTGAACCAAACCGCAATACTACATTCATTGAAAACGGGTTGCAGTTATGCGATGGTAATAGGAAAACATATCAACCAACAAATATGGCAGGGCAAGGCCATTCATTTGCCTTTGCTGCAAAGCTTTATTGTAAAAGATGATACTGTGCACGTAGCATTTAGCTTGCCCGCAAAAGACATTTCAGTGATAGGGCAAAACGGCAGTTTGCTACAGCATAAAGCCGGTACTGATTCCGTTTCTTTTATTCTCGGCAAACAAGAGCCATACGCCCGCGTGGTGGCTACTTACAACGATGGAATTCAACTGCTGTTAAACCCTGTATTCAGATATCAACAATCACCTTTGAAACAAACCAGTGCAACCATCAAAGCGGTACCAACTTTTTTGTTGAGAACAGCCGGTGCATTATTGTTACTGTTTTGGTTCATCTTTGCGGCGAAGCTGATTTTCGTGCAAAAACAAAAACGATAACATTGTCATCGTTTACAAACACACCCGGTATGTATCTTTTAAAAACAACTGTATTTGAAAAAATAATACGCTTTGGAGTCGTGGGCGTAAGCGGCATGTGCATTGATTTTTTTCTTACCTGGCTTTGCAAAGAAAAAATGAAATGGAACAAATACATCGCTAACACCATCGGCTTTTCTTTTGCTGTGGTGAACAATTTTTATTGGAATTATATCTGGACGTTCAGAGGAACCGGAAGCCCTGTCCCAACTGCATTAGGGCTGTTTGTTTTGTTTTCTGTAATTGGCTTGGTGCTGAATAATATTTTGATTTATTTGTTTACCGATGTTGCCTCCATTAATTTTTATCTATCGAAATTACTGGCAATCGGCGGTGTGTTTATCTGGAATTTTTCCTCTAATTATTTTTTCAATTTTCATTAAGCCGAATGACGTTTCGCAACAAAATAAAGTATCTCATTCTCCTTTCTTTTTTATTGCGGTTGATCGTTGCAGCCACTACCGAATTGGGCAACGATGAAGTATATTATTACACGTATGCTTTGCACCTGCAATGGAACTATTTCGATCATCCGCCCGGCGTTGCATTATCTATCATTGCAAGCACGCTTCATTTATTGTTTTCGCACGAATTGTTTGTACGGTTAGGCGCCATTATTTGCGCTGCCATTGGCACTGCCTTGTGTTATGCCATTGGCAAAGAAATTAAGAATGAAAGAACCGGATGGTATGCAGCCGTTTTGTACAACACCTCTCTTTACTCCAGCATCATTGCGGGCACATTTATTTTACCCGATAGTCCGCAGGTAGTGTGCTGGCTGGCAGGTTTGTTTTTATGGATAAAAATGGTGAAGCAATTCAACAATAACCAGCGCGTTTCTATTGCGCAATGGTTGTTATTCGGGGCGATAAACGGCTTGTGTATTCAATGCAAAATACATGGCGTGTTCCTCTGGTTCGGCATTGGATTGTATATTTTATTTTATGCAAGAAAAGTGTTGTTGCAACCCGGGTTGTATCTTTCATTTTTGCTCACATTGCTTATCATCAGCCCGATTATTTATTGGAACATCAACAATCATTTTATCACCTTCACGTACCATAGCAACCGCGTTGAAGTACACCGTTTTAACGTCAACTTCAACAGCTTTCTGCAGGCATTTTTCGGGCAGTTGTTTTACAATAATCCTATCAATGTTGTAATTGCGCTTATCGCGCTTTTTTCCTACAAAACCAAACGTTACCTGCCGCTAACTTTCTACAGGCTGTTTGTGCTCATGGGTTTGCCTATCATCATTGTTGTTGTGCTTCTTTCCCTTTTCAATCCGGTGCTTCCGCATTGGAGCGGGCCTGGTTTTTTATCGCTGTCGTTTATCGCTGCTGCCTACATAGATGATAGAATTGATGTTCATCGGTTTTCACTTCCGGCTATTATAAAAAGCTCGGTTTGGCTGATAGTAATTGTGTTGATAGGGGGCATATCTGTTATTCATTTTTATCCTGGAACAATTGGCAGTAAAGACGAAAGTAAATGGGGCAGCGGCGATTTTACACTCGACCTCAGCGGGTGGAAAAGCTTTGAAAAGGATTACAATTTTTGGCTGCAACAAAGCGAAAATGATAAATACAAACATTTAAAAATTGTTTGCAACAAATGGTTTCCTGCCGCACATATCGAATACTATATTGCACGGCCGCAGCACACAGTTGTGGTTGGCGTTGGCACACTTGACGACCTGCATAATTTTGCATGGCTGAATAAGGCGAGGATTGATTTGCAACCCGGCGAAAATGCGCTTTGCATTGTTCCGAGTAATTATACAACAGATGTAGCAACCACCTATCAAAATCAGTTTTCTTCCATCACTCCCTTGCACCATTTTGTTGAAGAAAGAGGTGGAAAACAAACCCGTTTTTTTATTGTATATTTTTTACAGCATTACAATCCAACCGATGAAGTGCATCGCATTATCATAAAATAGAATTATAATAATTCTTAAGCTAAATCCATAAGTACTTCTTCGCCAAATTTCCTTCAGATTTAGCCAATAATTTTGCCGAATGGCGATAAAGACAAATGTGCGAAGACTATTGCTGATATTGAGTTTGGTAATAACACAGCTGATAACAAAAGCACAGGATAATAAGCAAGGTGAAGGAACCATCAAAGGAAAAGTTATTGATTCGTTGTTAAGAACACCGATAAATTATGCAACAATAACAGTGTATGCTTTAGGCAATAGCAAAGCGATTACGGGAACAACAGCCGACAGTTCCGGCGCATTTATACTGGAAGGAATTTCACCCGGAACTTATACATTGTCTTTTGAATTTATTGGCTATGCCGCACATACTGTAAACGGCATTGTTATTAATAAAAAGAATGCATTTATAAACCTCAAAACCATTGCGCTGCAAAAGAGCGAAAGCAAACTGAAAGATGTTGTGGTAACGTCGCAGCAAAAGCTGATTGACAACCGGATTGACAAAATTGTGTTCAACGCTGAAAGGGATATTTCATCGCAGGGTGGCGTTGCAACTGACGTGTTAAAAAAAGTGCCTCAGGTATCGGTAGATGCAGATGGCAATGTAGAACTGGCAGGCGCCAGCGGCATTCGTTTTTTAATTAACGGCAAGCCATCATCGGCATTTGGCAGCAGCATTACAGATGTGTTGCAATCCATCCCGGCAAGTCAGATTAAGAGCATTGAAGTGATTACCAACCCGGGTGCAAAGTACGATGCACAAGGTTTGGGTGGAATCATTAATATTATACTAAAGCAAACCAAAGTAAAAGGCATTAATGGAAGCATATCGTTGAATGCAGGAACGCGCCTCGAAAATGGTTCGTTTAATTTTACCGTTCGCCATGGCAATTTTGGATTGAACGCTTTTGTAAGTGGCAATGCACGCCTCACCGCTGCAACGCCTACCACATCAGACAGAAATTCAATTGATACAGCCAATAAACAAAACGTTTTGTTTCATCAGGATGGCAGTAACCGCTTCACCAGGTATGGCATTGAGTCGGGCATTGGTTTCGACTGGACTGTAAAAACAAAAAACAATTTTTCGGGCAACATCAATTACAACCGCTTTGGCAACAACAGCAGCGGACTTATCAATCAACTGCAACAAACAACTCCATTCGGCAGCAATGCTATTTTATCGGATATTGCTTCTATCAATCATCTGAATAACCGGTTTTTATTTCACTCTGTTGAAGCCAGTTTAAACTACAAACGAACTTTTGCAAAAGAAGATCAATCGCTTGAAATAAGCGTTAATACATCTCCTGGCATTAATAATATTAGAGGTGGCAATTTCCAAACTTTACTACCGCTCGATTCTGTTTCTTACGGCGTTAATAACAATAATTCGGGCAAAGAAAATGAAACGCAAATCGGAATAGATTATACACAGCCATTAGCAAAGGACATAACGTTTGGAGTTGGCGGCAAGATTACTTTTAATGATATCACCAGTAACTCAAATGTGTATGCGCTACAGCCCGATAGCAAGCAGTATGTTTATGATAGTTTGATTTCAAATGCGCTTTCGTATCATCAAAAAGTGTATGCGCTGTATGCAGAAATCAGCTTGCCGGTTGGCAAATGGTTCGATGCAAAAATTGGTTCGCGCTATGAACGAACCGAAATCAATTCTTTTTATTCTGATGCGCAGCAACAAGCGAAAAATCCGGGTTACAATACACTGGTTCCTTCCATTTATTTTTCAAGAAGGCTAACCGATGACCAAACCATTAAAATCAGTTATTCCAAACGTATTGAGCGACCTGATTACGGTGATTTGAATCCTTTTATCAATACAACCGATCCTAAAAATATTACTGCCGGCAATCCATATTTGCTACCCGAAATCGGCAACCGTTACGAGCTTTCCTATAACCATGATTATGGAACAAAAGGCTCGTTTATGATTACTGCTTTTTACCGCGAAAACAATCATGATATTCAGCCTTATACTGTTTTTCATTCATTACTCATCATTGGCGATTCTACCTATACAAACGTGTCGGTTAGCACAAGGGAAAACATCGGCAAAGAACAAAATATTGGTGTGAATTTGTTTGGCGATTTGCACCCGACCGACAAGTTAAGTATAAGAGCCAATTTCTTTGTGTTTAGGCGGCATATTTTTAATGGCATTGATTTAGGTCGCAGCCCAACCAGTTTGAATTATCGCACTAACATGAACATTACTTACCTGTTCAGGAATACATTATCGGGTGAGTTCTTTGGTAACTTCAATTCGGCGCGTAACGAGTTGCAGGGCAGGTATCCATCCTTTACATCCTATACCATTGCAGCACGCAAACAGTTTTGGAAAAAGAAGGGAAGCTTAGCCTTAACGGCTACCAATTTGTTCAACGAATATGTGCGCCAGCCAACCGTTTTGTATGGAACCAATTTTACTACCAACAGCCTACGCAAAATTCCTTTTCGCTCCATTGGTTTAAATTTTACCTGGAAGTTTGGCAAACTCGATTTTAAGAAAGAAAGAGACGATGACAATAAGGATTTGACAGCACCTGAAGGATAAATTATTTTTCACTCTTCATTCTGTATAATTAGCCTGGGTGTTTGTGTTATGTTGGAAAATGGGTAGATAAAAGCACTTGAACTGAAGTGTCTTCTGTTTTTATCAAATGATATTTATACTTTTCCAAATCAAACCATCAACCAATGAAATATCTCCTTTTGGTTTTGTGCATTTTTATTTCTTATCAATCTTACTCTCAAACTTATGTTTCGCTTGCGCCAAGCCTTACCAACACCGCCGGAACCATTTTCGATAAATCAAACCTTGCACTTGAATTGGGGCAGCAATGGGATGTGTTTAGTTTGGGTATTGATGTCGGCAAAACAACGCTAACGAAAATTACCGGAAGAGACACAAGCAATTACATAGAGCTTCGCCCCAACCTGAATGTATTTCAGCAAGGCAAGTTTACCAATACATTCACGGCAGGCATTGGCATTGTGTTCGCTGCCAGGCAAGGCTTGCTTACCGAACTAACCAATGGTATTGAGTATGCCTACAGCGACAAACTTCATTTCAATATGTTTTTCGGGCAATACTTTTATAGTGGACGAACCGCTTCCGATAACAATACTTTTTTTGGTGTGTCGGCTATGTTTTACCTAAATCCAACAACTGTCGGTTCTTTAATAAAAAAGCAGTTGCAGTAAGGGCTTGAGTAAATTTTGAATTCATAAAACAGCAAAGCCCGTTGGTAGCAACGGGCTTATAAGAATTTGCCTGATAAACGTTAACTACTAATAATTTTTAGCCAACGAATCTGCCATCATTAAGTGCATTTGAATTGCAGGCAGGTATGTGTTTACATACGTTTTGACCTTACTGTTGCTGCCATTGCTGGTTTCGTTTTGAAATAAAGTCACTGTGTTTTGATGATCAGTTACCTGGCCATGCACATAAGCCGAATCAAACGCTCTGCCCGACATGGCACTTAACATAGCTGCCATTTGCACGTGCGCCGCATCTAACGAATCCGGCGCATTTAAACCAAGCTGCCCGGCTATTAGCTTCAAACTGTCCTGCGCTTTTGTGTGGTCGCCAATCATTTTTTGTGCAAACATCTGAACATTCATATCAGAGGTTTTGGAAACCGCCAGTTGTCCGGCTGAAATTTCTGCAAAGTTACTCATGGCTGCCATGGTTACAAATTGCTTGTCGTTTGCATTAACTGAGTTGCTGTTATCTTTTTTACAAGCGAAAAACGCTGCGAATACAAACACTGCTAAAGACACTGCTTTTACTTTCATAGGTATTTTTTATAGGTTAAACAACTTAGCTGAAAACAGGGAATTTTATACCAAAATAAAGCGTAGGCTATATCAAAAATTCGTTACAAATAAGTAAATAATAAAATGTATAGATTGGCTTATAAATTTTGTTTTGCATCTTTTTGAAAATCAATATAGGCTTATTGTGAAAGGCTAACATTACAATTTATGAATTGCTTAAAATAAATTGCCAATTTTCCAAAAATGTAAAAAAACAGTTGTAATAATCTCGATTGGTATTGTTGCAAAAAAGGGTTAGCCGCCGTGGTTTCAACCTATTACTTTCAATCCTCTTTTTTTAATATAAGCATGCCACAACAGTATTGTTGCAACGGTTCGATAGGGACGCCACGATTCAGCCACAGCAAGCATTTCGGCTTTTGTTGCAGCTTTGCCTAACTGCTTTACTTCTTTCAAACTCGTTACCAATCCTACATCTCCTAACGGAAATAAATCGGTGCGATGCAAGGCATGAATAAGATAAACATCCACCGTCCAATCGCCAATGCCTTTTATTTGTTTGAGTTCCGTTCTGATTTCATCATCAGCTGCCAACGATAGCTTTTTCAAACTAAGCCGTTTCTTTACAATAGCTGTTGCTAACTCCTTTACATACACTGTTTTTTGCCGGCTCAAATAGCAGGCTCTTAAGTCTTCAGCCGATAAGGCAAGTATTTTTTTCGGCGTTACAAAACCAATTTTTTGTTTGAGCTTTTTATAAGCCGCATACGCCGAAGCCAGCGAAACCTGTTGTTCTAAAATAGTTAAAACAAGTGTTTGAAAAATGTTGGGCCGTGTCCAGAACGGTGGCAAGCCGTAGGTATCAACAATGCGCTGCAAATCAGGGTCTTTTTGTGCAAGCAGATGGCAGATATGGTAAAAGTTTTCTTTGCTGATGGTTGGATGCATGAGTACATCAAAAATAAGAGCGGAACAAAGAAGAAAGTTTGTTTTTGCCCTTATTTAAATTTGATTTTTCTTTTTCAAACAATAACATTGCTTCGTACAAAATAAATGTAGCGTATGCTTCCATTCTTCTTACTCCAAAATGAGTTTGTAAAAAAAGCTTTACAAAGATTATTGTTGATGTCATTCTTTTTTGCTTCTGCTGTTTCCTCTTTCGCTTCGGTAAAATCGTTTAAGCAAAGTGGCAATGGCGTTTTGTTTTATTTAGACAAAGGGTTAATGAAAATCAACATTTGTAAAGATGATATTGTGGAAGTGAAATATACCATATTCGATTCATTCCCTCAAAAGAAATCTTTGGTAGTAAATGCAATATGGGCAAATACAAACTTCAGAGTAAGGGAAGAAAACAATGCGGTTGTTATTCAAACAAAACGCTTAACTATTACGGTAAATAAAAATACCAATGCTATCACTTATGCAGATGCAAGCGGCAATTTGGTTTTGGCAGAATGGGCCGACAGCAGCAAAGCGATGAAAGCAGCAACGATTGCGGGCATCAGCACATACAACTGCACAACCAAATTTAATTCGCCAAAAGATGAAGCTTTGTATGGACTCGGTTGTCATCCACTTGATTCAGGTGCCATTAACTACAAAGGCCGCGACCAGGATTTGGCCATTCGTTACTTAACAGGAGCCGTTCCGGTGCTGCTTTCCACCAAAGGTTATGGCTTGATGTGGGACAATTATTCGGCTTCTAACTTTTATGGTGGCGAAGTTGGAAACACGCGCTACAAATACGTTTCGGAAAGTGGCAACGAAGTAGATTATTACTTTTTTTATGGTCCTGATTTCGATGCTGTTATTTCTTCCTATCGCCAGGCAACGGGCACTGCGCCGATGTTTGCCAAATGGGCGTATGGTTTGTTTCAATCGCAGGACAGATATAGGTATCAAAGCGAAGTGTTAGAAGTGGCAAAGAAGTATCGCGAGGCCCACATTCCGGTTGATGTAATTGTGCAGGACTGGTATTACTGGGAACCTTTGCCCATTGGTTCGCACCTAATGAATCCTGAAAGATACCCAAACCCAAAAGCAATGGTTGACGAGTTGCACAAAGAGAACATTCATGCAATGATTTCTATCTGGCCCCTCTTTGGAAAAGGCACAAATAATTATGAAGCCATGAAAGATGCGGGCAATTTAACCACCATTACATGGGACAATGTGGTTACGCATACATTTGATTATTATTACGATGCGCACAGCCCCAAAGCGCGGTTGCTTTATTGGCAGCAGGCAAGAGATAGTTTGGTAAAACGTTACGGCTGGGATGCGTGGTGGATTGACCAATGCGAGCCTGACAATGGTGCGTTGTTAGATGAACGCCGCAAAGCACAATTTTACACCGGAAGAGGCATTGATTATTTCAATACGTATTCATTGGTTCATACCGACGGTGTTTATAACAATTGGCGGAAAGACATTCCTGGCAAACGCGCCTTCTTTTTAGCACGGCAATCGTTTGCCGGCGAGCAGCGCAATGCAGCAACCTTGTGGTCGTCTGACATTGAATGTAAATTTTCTGTCCTTCACAACCAGGTTCCGCAAGGCATCAATGCGTGCTTTTCCGGCATTCCTTACTGGACGTCTGATATTGGCGGTTATCACTATGGATGGCAGGCACCCGATTGGTCGAAACCAGAGTTTAGAGAACTGTTTACCAGATGGTTTCAGTTTGGAACGTTCTGTCCCATCTTCCGCATTCATGGCAAAGGCGAGCGGGCTTTGTTTTCCGACAATTGGGACGCAAAAACAAAAGCTATTTTGCTACATTACGATAAGCTGCGTTATCGTCTGCTTCCTTACATTTATTCGCTTGCTGCAAAAGTTACACAGGAGCATTACACCATCATGCGTGGTTTGGCTTTTGATTTTGGAAACGATACGGCGGTGCATAACATTAAGGAGCAATACATGTTTGGTCCGGCGTTCCTTGTGAATCCAATTACAGCGCCGATCGAGTCTTCGAACAAAGAAAATACGCAATCCATTTATCTGCCCAAAGCCACCTGGTATAACTTCTGGAATGGTGCAAAAACAATCGGCGGAAACACCATTCAAGCGGCTGCACCCATTGAAGCAATGCCGTTGTATGTGCGTGCCGGTTCTATCATTCCAATGGGTGACGTGGTAGAATATACAACCGAAAAAAAGTGGGATACATTGGAACTTCGCATTTATCCCGGCGCAGATGGAACGTTCACTTTGTATGAAGATGAAAACGACAATTACAATTACGAGAAGGGCAGGTTTGCAACCATCCATTTTACATGGAATGATGCACAGCAGTTGCTCACGATTTCCAATACCAAAGGTGATTTTGATGGCAGATTAAAACAAAGAGTTTTCAATGTGGTTTTGGTAAAAGAGGCTCATGGAACCGACATCAATGCAACAAAAGCCGATAAGAGTGTGGCGTATGCTGGAAAAGAAATGCAGGTGAAATTATGATGAAAACAAAAGGGTTGTTGATAACACATTTTGTTTCGCTGTAATTTGCGGGCATGGAGCATCATCACCATCATCATGATCACTCACACGAAGTATCAAATTTACAAGGCAGCAGTAAAAAAATATTTATTGGGGGCATTGTGCTAAACCTTCTGTTTGTGATTGCCGAACTGATAGCCGGTTTTGCCGTTAATTCAATGGCTTTGTTAAGCGATGCCGGACACAATGCAGGTGATGTGGCAGGCCTTGCTTTATCGCTGGGTTCGTTATGGCTTGCCGATAAAAAATCAAGCCCTGTGTTCACGTATGGATATAAAAAAACAACGGTGTTAGCGTCCCTTCTTAATGCGGTAATCTTATTAATTGGGGTTGGTATTGTTGGTTACGAATCTGTTCACCGTTTATTGGTAAAAGAAGAAGCGGTGCAGGGAAATGTGATTGCATGGATTGCCGCATTAGGCATTGTTATCAATGCAACATCGGCTTTGCTTTTTTACAAAGCGCAAAAAAACGAACTGAATGCAAGAGGCGCTTACCTGCACCTGTTGAGCGATGCGTTGGTATCGGTCGGAGTGGTGGCTTCCGGCATCGTCATTACTTATACACATTGGTATTGGCTTGATCCCGCAATGGGTTTGGTAGTGATACTGATCATTTTAATCAGCACCTGGAGCTTATTGAAAGATAGCTTTAAAATGAGCGTAGATGCAGTGCCTTCAGGAATAGAATTGAACGAAATAAAAGAGGTAATTACAAACGTAAAAGATGTAACCAATGTGCATCATGTGCATGTGTGGGCAATGAGTACAACCGAGAATGCGCTAACCGCTCATGTGGCGGTAAATAATCAATTGTCGTTTGATGAAAAGCGAAATGTGGTTCACGAAATCAAACACCAACTGGAACACAGCAATATTCAGCATTCTACCATTGAACTGGAGTGATTGTTTTCTACCGCGAAGTCGCAAAGACGCTAAATAAATTCGTGCAAAAACAAACCTGTCGGGTTGAAAACAATCTTTATTCAATTTGCCGTGTTTCAATCTGACAGGTTTTCAATAGTTATCATCATCAGCCGAATCCTTACAATCTTACAAAATCCCGGTTTAGACAGCCATCGCTTCTTTAAACTTCTCCGGCTTTTCCATTGCATTTACAGTACTGATGGTGCGTACTGCATTGTTGGCAAACTGGTTAAACGCTGCCTTGCTTACTGCATCATCGCTCATCATTACCGGAATGCCTGCATCGCCACCTTCGCAAATACTTTGTACCAAAGGAATCTGACCTAAAAAATTCAAATCGTATTCTTCTGCCAGTTTCTTCCCACCTTCTTTGCCAAAAATAAAATATTGGTTATCGGGCAATTCAGCCGGCGTGAAGTAAGCCATGTTTTCTACCAAACCAATAATGGGTACATTCAGTTGCGCCTGTGCAAACATGGCAATGCCTTTGCGCGCATCTGCCAATGCCACTTTCTGTGGTGTGGTAACAATAATAACACCCGTTACAGGAACGAGTTGCATGAGGGTTAAATGAATATCGCCGGTGCCGGGCGGCATATCAATTACTAAATAATCCAGCGCGCCCCAGTCCACATCGGTTACAAACTGCCGGATGGCGCTGCTTACCATCGGGCCACGCCACACGACTGCGCTTTTTTCATCCACCAACAAGCCAATGCTCATCAACTGGATACCGTACTTTTCTAAGGGAATAATTTTCCCTTTGCCCTCTGTCTCACGCATCATGGGCCGCTCACCACGAACACCAAACATAATAGGTACACTGGGACCATAAATATCGGCATCCATCAACCCAACCTTAGCGCCGCTTTGTGCAAAAGCCAATGCGAGGTTGGCAGCTACCGTGCTTTTGCCAACGCCGCCTTTACCGCTTACCACCGCAATAATATTTTTAACACCGGGCAGCACTTTGCCTTCATCGTTGCGTTTGGTAATGGTGTGTGATGTAAAGTTGACAGTTACCTGCGCTTCTTTATTTATCAATATTTTTATTGCATTGATACAAGCCTTTTGTATCATGTCTTTCATAGGGCAGGCAGGTGTGGTAAGCACTACCGTAAACGATACATTGTTGCCGGCAATGGCTATATCTTTCACCATGTTCAGGGTTACAATGTCTTTGCCCAAATCGGGCTCCTGCACATTGCTCAAAGCTTTCAAAACATCACTTTCTGTCATCCTACATATTTTTGTTAAATACAAAATTGATAGCACAAAATTAGTGGGTGTATTGGTTATTTTGTTGTTATCACTTACGGTAAACGAAATCTTATAGTATTGATAAGCCGCATGAAATCAATTCTCTACTTTGCCACTTTTGTTTTTGCTACTTTTTTTGTGCAATACGTATCTGCACAAACAACGGTGTCTAAAGATTCTGTGGTGCAACTCTATGGTGTGGTGATGACGGCTGACAGCTTGCAAGCCATTCCTGGCGCAAGTATAATTGTAGAGAACAAAGGACGTGGTACGTTAACAAACGATCAGGGTGTGTTTTCGATTGTTGTTTTGAAAGGCGATAAAATTAAATTCTCGGTAGTAGGTTTTAAAGATAAGATTATAGATATACCAATATCATTGAAAGAGAATCAATACAGCCTCATTCAGTTGATGATCACCGATACAGCATATCTTCCGGCTACCATTATTAAACCCAGACCGAACCGCGCGCAGTTTGAACGCGATTTTGTAAATACCGATATTCCTGCCGATCAGTTGGAAATTGCGCGCAGCAATATGAGTGAAGCCAAGCAGCGAATGTTGTTAGCAACCTTACCTGTTGACGGTAGGGAAGCGGTGGCAGCACAGTTCAGGCAACAATCGGTGCACTATTCTTATTTGGGTCAGCAGGCGCCTATTAACTTATTCAACCCAATGGCATGGGCTGATTTTATACAAGCCTGGAAGCGTGGCGATTTCAGGAAGAAAGACGATAGCCAGTGATAAAGTGGATTTCTTTTTACTCAAGTAGAGTAATGATATTTTCAATTTTTGATCTTAGTTTCGGAATATCTTCCATAATTACCTGCCAAATCAAGTTGTTATCAACACCAAAATATTCATGTATTAAAATATGCCTCATACCCGCCATTTGTTTCCATTCTATTTCTGTAAATTTTGCCTTTGTTTCTTTAGAAATAGAATTGGCGGCTTCACCTATAATTTCTATTTGTTTGATTGATGCAAACCGCATCATAGAGTTATAAGAAAAGCTGGCAAGTTTGTTTTTGCAGTATAGTTTTCGATTTCAGATATGGCATCTAAGATGTGCAACAAGCGTTGCTTATCTTCCAATTTACTTTTCATAAATCAGTCGCTTATCTTTATTTATGAAAGGAAGAATGTACCTGGAAACCGCTCCGCTTGATACAAGATCAATTTTCTTTTGCAGCTTTTCTTCCAGGTCAAATTTCATAGATACAAAGCTCATCCCGATATGTTGAGAATAATCAAGCTCAACCAAAATATCAACATCACTTTCATCTAATGCCTCATTGCGCGAATAGGAGCCAAAAAGAAAAGCTTTGTCCACAGGTTGATTTGCAAAATATTCCTGAATTGTTTTTATTTCATTATCAGAAAGTGTCATAGCATAAAGATACGTTTTTATGAATGTATATTGTTTCGCATCATTTGTATTTCTTCTACATTCGTTCTTTAATTCTCTTCTATGATCCAGCATATTTCTGTTATCGGCGCAGGCACAATGGGCAACGGCATCGCGCATCATTTTGCACAATTTGGTTTTGCCGTAAATCTGATTGATGTAAGCGAAGCGCAATTGAGCAAAGCCATCGCTACTATCACCAAAAACATAGACCGGCAAATTGCTAAAGGCGTTATAAAAGAAGAGCAAAAACAAACATCCTTACAAAATATAACTACACAAACTTCAATCACCGAAGGCGTTGCACAAACAGACCTTGTTATTGAAGCGGCAACCGAAAATGAAGATATTAAACTCAACATCTTCAAACAATTGGATGAAGCTGCGCCAGCGCAATGCATCCTCGCTTCCAACACGTCTTCCATTTCCATTACCAAAATTGCGGCAAAAACAAAACGACCACAGCAAGTCATAGGTATGCACTTTATGAACCCTGTGCCGGTAATGAAGCTCGTGGAAATCATCAAGGGTTATGCAACCGATGCAACCGTTACACAAACCATTATAGACCTCACGAAGAAAATAGACAAAGTGCCTTGCGTAGTGAACGATTATCCCGGTTTTATTGCTAACAGAATTTTAATGCCGATGATTAATGAAGCGATTTATAGCTTATACGAAGGCATTGCCGGCGTGGAAGAAATTGATACCATCATGAAGCTCGGCATGGCGCACCCAATGGGCCCGTTGCAGCTTGCCGATTTTATCGGACTGGATGTTTGCCTAAGTATTTTGCAGGTAGTGCACAACGGCTTTGGCAACCCCAAATATGCACCTTGCCCTTTATTGGTGAACATGGTAACTGCTGGTAAATGGGGCATCAAATCAGGCGAAGGTTTTTATACTTATGCAGGCGGAAGCAAAGAGTTGGTAGTGAGTAAAAGATTTAAAAGATGATTGTTGACAGTTGTTGGATGGCAGAAGCCTTATCAATCAAATAACCAATTTTATTTTTTGTATCAACTGTCATCTGTCAACTATAATCTGTCATCTCATCACACCTAACAACATCTTAAAAATTTTGCATTGCAAAATAATCTTTCTCTTACAGCGTACTAACTTGCAGTATGCGCAGATGTTTTTTGTTTTTGTTGATATTATTGGCTTGCCGAAGTATTCAGGCACAATCGTTAACCAAAGCCAACGTAACCGCGTTGCATAAAATGGAAGACTCGATGAAGAAATACGCCAGCGATATGATCATGGCTAACTTCATGGAAGACAGGTTGGTTGCCGATAGTTTGTTTACACGTTCTCTGGTAAGAGCTTTGCGCACGCCTTACTCGTTCAGTTATCCGTTCGATAGCGTAGCTACTGTATCTAAAATTTATGCACCAGACAGCAGTTTCCGCATCTTTACCTGGCAGTTTGAAAGGGATGAAAGTTACTTCCGCCAGCGCGGCGCTATACAAATGAAAACCGCTGATGGCAGCCTTAAATTATTTCCCTTGATTGATGCTTCGCCGTTCACTGCCAATCCAACCGATTCGGTACGCAGCAATCTTAACTGGATTGGCGCTATTTATTACAGCATCATACAAAAGCAATACAACGGAAAGAATTATTATACCTTATTTGGTTATGATGATAATGATATTGGCACCACGCGCAAATGGATTGATGTATTAACATTTAAAGATGGCAAGCCACAGTTTGGCGGGCCCTTTTTTAATTATCCTGAAGACAGCATCAAACCACCACAACCCGCTTATCGTTTTTGTTTAGAATACAAAAAAGATGCGCATCCAACGTTGAATTATGATAAAGAAATGGACATGATTGTGTTCGATCATCTGGTGAGCGAAACCGATCATCAATCACAGAAATACACGTTGATTCCTGATGGCGATTATGAAGGTTTTGCTTGGAAAAATGGCAAGTGGAATTATGTAAATAAAGTGTTTACTTCTAAGCTGCAAGATGGACAGGCACCGGTTCCACAACCGTTAAAAGAAGATGAGTAAAATGAACGTTCAACACCGTTATAAGTGAACAAAAAAGATGAATTCGTATAAATATGTGCAAAAACAAAAAGCCATCCCAAACGATGGCTTTTTGTTTTTGCAATGAACTTAAAAACTTACAATCTAATATGGCTTTTCTTTAAAACGGATACTGTACATTTAAAACGGAACCTTCCTAATTCAATTGCGTTGCAAAAATAAAAATTGCCACTCGCAATACCGATTAAGTGTTCATTAAAAATTGGCCAGTTATTCAATCTTTATTTAAGTCGGGACGACGTTGTGAAGTACGTTGCACCGCCTGTTCGTAACGCCAATCGTCAATCACTTTTGGGTTGCCGCTTAACAGTTCGTCCGGTACTTTCCAGCCCCTAAAATCAACAGGCCGCGTGTAAACAGGCGGTGCCAATAAATCGTCCTGAAACGAATCAAACAAGGCTGAAGTTTCATCGTTCAGCACGCCGGGCAGCAACCTTCCTATCGCATCCACAATCACTGCCGCTGCCAGTTCGCCACCGCTCAGCACATAATCGCCAATCGAAATTTCCATCGTTACATAATGCTCGCGTATGCGCTCGTCAATGCCTTTGTAATGCCCGCAAATGATGAGCAAATTTTCTTTCAGAGAAAGTGCGTTGGCATCTTTCTGGTCGAAGCGTTTTCCATCAGGCGTTACATAAATAACTTCATCGTACAAGGTTTGTTTTTGCAGATATTCTATGGCGTTTGCTAAGGGCTCGCACATCATTACCATGCCGGCACCACCGCCGTATTGATAATCATCCACCTGGCCGTATTTGTTCAATGCCCATTGGCGCAACTGATGTGTTTGTACATTGAGCAAGCCCTTGTCCTGTGCGCGTTTCATGATGCTATGGTTAAAAGGACTTTCGAGCAATTCGGGCAATACAGTGATGATGTCAATCTTCATAAAACAAAAATAAAAAACAAAAGCCCTGTTTATCAAAACATGGCTTTTGTTTGTACGATGTAAAGTGATTACTTAACAGCGCAATCTTTTGCCATTTCTGTAACTTCTATAGCAGTTAACTTCGCTGCATCTTCTGCTTTGGGATATTTTTTCTCTACTTTACCCATCATACATTCGCAATAATCTTTAGCCTTGGTTGCATCCATGTTGGCAGACTGTTGCGCACTGGGAACACAGTTTTTTACAAAAGCGTCTTTTTCAACATCTGACCAGTCGCTTTTATTGCTGCATGAAAGGAGAGAACAAATAATAATACCTGACAGTAATACTTTTTTCATTTCGAGTGAAATTTGATGAACGTTGAAAGTACAGGAGAAAGAGCATATAAAAGTGAAACAGCCCCTCCTGTTTTAAAAAATAAACTGAATATCAATCATCCATAAATTCATCCAGGCTTCTTCTCTCTCTTTTTGTTGGTCGTCCAATTTTGCTTTGCCGCTTGCCCGTATAAAAAGAAGTGGTCTGTACTTTTTGTTGTTCCAGTTCTTCATTGGGCGTAAGGTCTAAATAATAGTTCAGGGCTTCGCTGTATTGCACCCGATGATCGAGCAGTCCGGTTACTTTAATTGTCCATTTCCGGGCTTCTGTTTTTATTTCGTATTCATCGCCCACATTCACTGTTTTTGAGGCTTTTAGCGAGGTGCCGTTTTGTTTTACTTTGCCTCTTTCACACGCATCTGCTGCTAAGGTTCGCGTTTTAAACAAACGAATTGACCATAAGTATTTATCAACCCGCAGCTTTTCTTTCTTCTCACTCATAATATCAAAAATAAAAAGGAAAATGACAAGGAACAAGAGACAAGATACAAGGTTCAAGAAAGAAAGTGATGATTTATTTTTGTTTATTTCATAAGCACGAAATTTCGTTATTCCGCAAATGCAGCCGTTTGGTTTTGCACCTATTTCGTGTTAGCAGGCGGCTTTGTGTGGAACCTGATCTTACAAGTTTGAACAAGTTGCTATGTTGTAAACTCGTTTCTATCATTCAATCCTTTTCATTATACAATTAGCAGGTTCTGCACAAAGCCCTCGCTAATTTGATTGTAATTTTTTTATCGTGCTGAGGGCATCCCGACGAGTCGGGACAAGTCTTGCGGAATGACGCATGATATCAAACCATTATTCTGGCTACAACAAAAGTAGATTTAACTACTTCCGTTCCTTTTTTACTGCTAACCTTTGCAATATTAAAAAGATAAATAAATGAAAATCATCGTAACAGGTTCATTAGGGCACATCAGCAAACCACTTGTAGAAGAATTGGTGCAAAAAGGCAATGACGTTGTTGTTGTGAGCAGCAAACCCGAAAAGCAAAAAAACATTGAAGCCTTGGGCGCAAAAGCTGCCATTGGTTCGATAGATGATGTGGCTTTTCTCACCAACACATTTAAAGGTGCAGATGTGGTGTATTGCATGACACCGCCCGATTTTTCTAAAGCCGACCTTGTTGCACATAACAGTCAGATGGGTCGAAATTATACGGAAGCCATTAAGGCTTCGGGCGTAAAACGCGCCATCTATTTGAGTTCTTTCGGTGCACACAACAGCAGTGGCGTTGGTCTTATTGTAGGAGCGCACAATGCAGAACAGGCATTGGGTGAGTTAAAGGATAGAGCCATCACGTTCATGCGCCCCACATCTTTTTATTATAACTTTAATAACTACATTCCAATTATACGAAATACAGGTTTTATCGCCTCCAATTATGGCGGTGATGACATGCTGCAAATGGTAGCACCGAAAGACATTGCTACAGCCATTGCTGATGAAATAGAAAACCCTAAAGAAGGTCATACGGTGCGTTATGTGTGCAGCGATGAGCGCACTTGTAACGAGGTTGCATCAGTACTTGGCAATGCTATTGGCAAGCCTGATTTGAAATGGAATCTTATTTCCGATGAACAACTGCAGGCTGGTTTTGAAGGTGCAGGATTGCCAAAAGTGACAGCAGCACAACTCACTGAAATGTATGCCGGTTTGCACAACGGAAAGATGGCGGAAGATTACCAAAAGCACAAGCCAATTTTGGGCAAAACCAAACTGGAAGAAGCTGCCAAAGAATTTGCAGCTGCCTTCAACCAACAATGATTATTGAAGGATTTATAAAATAACAAAAATGAAAATTGTAGTAACAGGTTCGTTAGGGAACATTAGCAAACCGCTTACAGAAGAGTTAGTACAAAAAGGTCATACGGTTACGGTTATCAGCAGCAAAGCCGAAAGGCAAAAAGAGATTGAAGCAGTAGGAGCAAAAGCAGCAATTGGTAAGTTGGAAGATTTCAATTTTTTGACATCAACTTTTGCCGGCGCAGATGCTGTTTATTGTATGATACCATTTGATTTTAAAGAAACAGACCAAAAAATGTATTTCCAAAAAATAAGCAACAACTATGTTCAATCCGTTCAAAAAACAGGAGTAAAACAAGTGGTATTTTTAAGTGGTTGGGCTGCGGACATAATAAGTTCGCATAACTTTAGTAACCTACTGGCTCAATTGCCAGATATAGCCGTTGCTGAATTGCGTCCCGGATCTTTCTATACTAATTTTTATGGTTACATAGGCATGATAAAGGAAAAAGGCATAATCATGGCAAACTATGGCGGAGAAGATAAAATTGCATTTGTTTCGCCGAAGGATATTGCAACGGTATCTGCTGAAGAATTAACAACGCCGTTTCAGGGGAAGAAAATTCGTTACGTTGCAAGCGAGGAATTGACTTGCAATGAGGCAGCCAGGATTTTAGGAGAAGCAATTGGAAAACCCGATCTGAAATGGATGACCATAACTGGTGAACAGATGCGAAGCGGTTTGCTACAATCAGGAATGCCTTCACAACTTGTTGACGATTTAGTAAGCATGCAGGAAGCGACGCATAGTGGTAAAGTGTATGAAAACTACTTGCGCCATCGACCTGTATTGGGTAAAACAAAGTTGAGAGAATTTGCAAAGGAATTTGCTGCTGTGTTTCAACAACAATAATTTCAACAACAAAAAATTATGCAATTATCAAACAATAAAATACTAATTACCGGAGGTGCGAGCGGCATCGGGCTTGGGCTTACCGAACGATTTATAGAAGAAAAGAATACGGTTATCGTTTGTGGAAGAAAGGAAGAAGCACTGAAGTCGGTAACTGAGAAATATCCTTGTGTCATCACTGCTCAATTTGATTTGTCGGTAGAACAACAGCGTGTTGATTTGTTTCATTGGATAGCCGATAATCACAACGATGTAAATGTGTTGGTGAACAATGCCGGTATTCAAAACTGGATGGATGTACCGGACGAAAATTTTTATCAAAAAGCCAAAGCTGAAATTGACATTAATGTTTTGGCGCCGCTTCATTTAACGCATCTCTTCTTACAACTTCCTTCCCTTAACACTATCATGAATGTAAGTTCAGGGCTGGCATTTGTACCGCTTTCCAAAGTTCCTGTTTATTCAGCCACCAAAGCCTTTTTCAGATCATTTACACTTTCTTTAAGGCATCTGCTTAACAATAAAAACGTAGAAGTAATTGAAATCATTCCGCCAGCCTTAAACACCAATCTCGGAGGCAGTGGCATCCATAACAATTACCCGCCGGTAAGCGATTTTATAACTTCTATTTTTGAGCAATTGAAAGAAGGAAGAAGCGAACTGACCTTTGGCAGCAGTGAAATAAGGGCAAAAGCAAACAACGAAACGATTGAAGCATATTTCAAAATGATGAATCCCTGATGGTTTTAGATTTCGATACATTTATAGAAGTAAACAAAGCAAATGAAACAGTTGAAGCCCTATCATGTAAAGTCAATATCTGAGTTTCACAAATACAAAAATTTGCCTAAGCCTGAACACCCGTTAATCAGTGTTGTAAATGTGGAAGACTTTAGTCAGGACGTGGAAAGCGTTTCGCTTGTTTTGGATTATTATTCGATTGCTATCAAACGCGGACTTACCGGCAAGTTTAAGTACGGTCAGCAGGATTACGATTTTGATGAAGGGGTAATGTTTTTCATTTCTCCCGGGCAAGTTTTTAAAGTAGAACATGAGCCAAATTCGAGGCAATCGGGATGGATGTTGCTTGTTCATCCCGATTTCTTATGGAACACAACGTTGGCAAAAATAATCAGGCAATACGAATACTTTCATTATTCCGTACATGAAGCTTTGTTTTTATCAGAAAAAGAAGAAGCTATTATCATTGGTATGATGCGAAATATTGAACAGGAATACCGCGCCAACATAGATAAATTTAGCCAGGACATTATCATTGCCCAATTAGAGTTGTTGCTTACTTATGCCGACAGGTTTTATCATCGTCAGTTCATCACCAGAAAAATAACCAATCATAAAATTGTAAACCGGCTGGAAGATGTATTGGCTGATTATTTTAACAGTGATGCGTTGCTAAAAAAAGGTTTACCAACCGTTCAATGGATTGCCGGAATGCTAAATCTGTCGCCCACTTATTTAAGCAGTTTGTTGAAAGTGTTAACCGGGCAAAATACGCAGCAACACATTCACGATAAATTGATTGATAAAGCGAAAGAAAAATTATCTACCACCGGATTATCGGTTAGCGAAATTGCTTACGAATTGGGTTTTGAGCACCCGCAATCGTTTAGTAAATTGTTTAAGACCAAAACAGATTTTTCGCCTTTGGAGTTCAGGCAATCGTTCAACTGATTGAATATTGAAGATGTAATATTGAATATTGTTAATGGGAAACGGTTAATTGCCCGAACCTTGCCTCTGGGTACTTGTTCCTTGATTCTTTTTCTTGCTTCTTGCTTCCTGAATCTTGTACCTTGTTCCTTGTTTCTTATCTCTTGTATCTTCTAAAGTAATTTGCAACTTCATTCGTCTTCATCAAAAACATTGGAAGCAGCCGCACACATATCAATGCCCCAAACAAAAGGTGACCATATAACAGCAACCATTCAGGAATATGGCAAACGGCTGGCCCGTTTTATTCGTGGTAAGGTAAATACAGATGAAGATGCGGAAGATATTTTGCAGGATGTTTGGTATCAGTTAAGCAATGCTGTGAACATTGAAGAAATTGAGCAGATGAGCGGCTGGCTGCACCGTGTAGCGCGCAATAAAATTACCGACAGTTATCGCAAAAAGAAACCCGAATTGCTCGACGATTTTGCGTATGAAGGGGAAGACGGCGAGTTTGGTTTTGCCGATATTTTATTGCTCGATTCAAGCGACCCTGAAACGCGTTACATCCGCGATTTGTTTTGGGAAGAATTGTTTGCCGCGTTAGATGAATTGCCGCAAAACCAAAAAGAAGTGTTTGTGCAAAACGAACTGGAAAATAAAACGCTTCAGCAAATTGCCGATGCAACCAACGAAAACATAAAAACCATTATTTCGCGGAAAGGTTATGCCGTAAAACATTTGCGCAAACGGCTGCAAATGGTGTATGATGAACTCATCAACTATTAAGAGAAAACGTATGTACAACAAACGATTTAGAAGAAGAGGCCCGTTTTTATTCGCCTTTTTTTTCCCCATTTTATGGCTGCTGCTAAGTGCAGTTGTCATGTGGCTTTGGAATGCGATATTGCCTTCCTTGCTTCACGTCAATACGATCACTTACTGGCAATCGGTGGGCTTATTGTTGTTGTGCCGCATTTTGTTTGGTGGCTTT
Organism: Ilyomonas sp.; assembly: GCA_965277535.1. Classification (GTDB taxonomy): domain Bacteria; phylum Bacteroidota; class Bacteroidia; order Chitinophagales; family Chitinophagaceae; genus Ilyomonas. The sequence goes on from OZ255825.1 coordinate 2,797,102, forward strand.
CGTTTTGCACCTTCGGGCAACAAGCCGCGCTTTGGAAACCGTTGGGAGGCCATGCGGGAAAAATGGAAGGGAATGAGTAATGAGGAACGCATGAAATTCAGAGCCGAAATGCGCAACCGTTGCAAGCCGGGAGAGGAGAAAGAGTAGTTATGGTAAAGTGCCGCCGGCAAACCAAAATGTTAACTGCGGTGCTTTTTGGGTGGAAGTTTGGCTGTCTTCAACATGTTGTTTGCCCGTTCAAGTTTTTCAGGAAACATAATTTTGTCCCGGTACTTGTCTAAAGAAGGGTCTATAGCCACAATGGGTACTTTTCTATTATTAAGTTCTTGTACCGTTTTCATGTTATGCAAGTTAATCAAATTTTCGTTGTGCTAAAAATCCGTCATAATCTACACCAAGTTCAAATTCAGGGAAATTATCTCCGATTTGTCCATATAGATAAAAATCTGTCTGCATTTGGTCGTAATATTTGGTAATACCCATTCTGTAAAGTCTTGTCCGTGCTTTCGTGCTGCCTGATGCATAAATGTATGCATCAGGATATTTATCGCAAAAGGCATATAATGCAGAGATAACAGTCGCCAAAACTTTTTCTGTGTCACCATTGTCTGAAACAGACAGGTCATCAATGTTACCGGTTAGCGGGTCTTTGTCGCTAAAAGCAAGATTGAAAAGCCCTGGATCAGTCGTTGCCTGAAATTCTATGAGCTTGCGAATAGCACCTTTTGGACCTTCACTAATGAATTCAAATCTGGTTAGTTCTGTTTCTGATTTAAGATTGTATTTTTTCAATTTTCATGCTGTCTTCTGTGCCGGCATGAAGATAATGTTTTCTGTCTTGCACAGTCAGCTATCGCGGTTGAGAAGCATCGCTTATAACGGATCGGTATTGCTTGCAGGCGGGATAATAGCGCCTTGTCAGCCGATAACCGAAGCTAAATTAATGTTTTATTGTTGATGTTTATTTCTAATGTTCAATAGCGTAATGTCTGCTGGAACTAAAGCTGATTAGTATTACTACTGCTGAAACTGCGCTGTGTCTGCCCCGCTTGCAGCAATACTTTTGTTGGTGGCAGTTTTGTCTTTTGAATTTAATGTTGTTTTATTTTGTGATGTAAGGTGTCAAACTAAAAACTGATTGTAAACATGAACGCAAACTTTGCAATTAAAGTTGTCATTACTGTCGTGATGCAATTATAAATTTGATAAGCAAACTGCAATACATTGTTCGTGTCAATTTATTTATCATTATTGTTCTGATAATATTTAGGAAATAATGAACCGCCAAAAATTCCGTCAGACATTGCATCTTGAATGTCTTCGGGTAGCATTTTCGCAGTCTTTTTATAAACTGCCGTACTTAATACTTCTAAAGCTCCATCTGCATTTTTAGCACCTAAGAAAGATACTACTTCATTTAATTTTGAGTAATGGTCGTGATTATGAAAAAACCTCATATATTCTTCCAGTACTCTATGTACATATACTAAATCCTTCAAGCTAACTTCTACGGTCTTGTTTTGGTCTATAGTGTCTAGACCACATTCAACGATTTCTTTTATGGTTGCAGATTTCTTCATTTATTTTTTTTAAACATATTCAAAGTCGGTTCTTTGTAATTATTCAATGTCGTATAAAGTAGTTTAGTATGTAGTCGTTGTCAAAAAAAATTGCCACCAACTCTCAAATATACGCAACTCCACAATTACCATTGCGTAAATACAACTCCACACGGCTGGATTTGCGAAGGTATTTTTTTCAGGAAATTAAACTTATGCCCTTATCATTCTCGCTTCTTCCAACTGCCGGTAAAGTAAAATTCAACCTTCTTCGTCTTCTCTTATATAAACGAATTACAATGAGAATCTTTAGAGCGATCATCGCCGGAATATTGGGAGGAGCGGCGTTGTTCTTTTTACCCTTTTTTATCCTCCGTTTGTTTTTGTTCATTTTATTCATCTCTCTTGCTATCCGGTTGATTGTTGGCGTTGGCTTTGGCAGACGAGGCGGCTACTGGCGCGGGCGCGGATTCAACCCAATGTTTGCCGACAAAATCCGCAGCATGAGTGAGGAAGAATATAATGGGTTCAAACAAAAGTTTAGTTACGGTTGCGGCAGAAGGGATGGATTTGATGACAGAAGAACCACCGAAGCCACCACAGAAAAACAATCATCTTAAAAACAAACCACCATGAGACGAGGAAGATATTTTTTCATCGCTTTGCTAAGCGCTGCCGTTACATTCGGATGCTTAACCGCTTTTGTAAATCCAAAATACAGCGGTATGCGATATGGCTGCAACCCTTACTCCGGCTGCCATCGCGGTTATTATGACAGGTACAATTCATATTGGAACTATCCGCCACCGTATGCCTATCCCGATAGTAGCAATCGTTACTATCCGCAGCCTCAAAATTCACAACATCAGTAATCAATAAAAACAAAAGTATATGTACGGAAAATGGAACATGGCAGGCAATCATCCTGCTTTTGCAAAACATCGTCATCCGTTTGGACGACACGGCTGGGCGCCCGCATTTCGCCGCCCGAAATACAATGTACCGGTAAACATTGCTGAAACCGAAACAGGCTTTGAAGTGTATGTGTATGCGCTGGGCTTCGACAAAGAAGCCATCAAAATTTCTGTTGTGGAAGGAATGCTCAACATCAGCGGCACACGCACGGTAGATGAGAAGGCTCTGCCCAATTTTATCAGCCAGGAATATCCTATCAAATCGTTTGAAAGGGCAGTGGGTTTGAGTGAAAAAGTAGATGCAAGTAGCATCGTTGCACGACAGGAAAATGGTGTGTTTATCATCACTTTACCCAAAACCGCCGAAGCGCAAAAGCCTGCGCAGGAAGTAAAGATTGATTGAGATTTTTTTGAACCACGAGGCACGAAGAACACGAAGGTTCACAGAGATATTTTCTTTGTGAACCTTTTTGTTTTTAAAGGAAAAAACAATCAGTAATCAATATCCTTTGTGAATCTTCTTTTCTTTGCGCCTTGGTGGTTCAAAACAAATCCACATTATTTCAGTATGATGACACCGCACTCTCACGAATACTTCATGTATCATGCTTTGCGCGAAGCGCAGAATGCGTTTGATGCAGGTGAAGTGCCGGTGGGTGCTGTCATTGTCATCCAAAATAAAATTGTTGCGCGGGCGTATAACCAGGTTGAATTATTGAGAGACCCAACAGCTCATGCCGAAGTGCTGTCTATTACAGCAGCATGTCATTTCCTGGGTGCGAAATATTTACCCGGTGCTACTTTGTATGTAACTGTTGAACCTTGCCTCATGTGTTGTGGCGCACTGTATTGGAGCAAAATCGGGCAAGTGGTGTATGGAGCGAAAGATGAGAAAAACGGTTATGCCCGAATTACAAAAGATGTTTTCCCTTTTCATCCAAAAACAAAATTGATTGCCGGAATTTTAGCAGAAGAATGTGCAGAGTTAATAACAGGCTTCTTTAAACAGCGGCGGAAGTAAAACATTCTGCCAAGTTTGTTTTTGCAAGAAAAAGTTATTATTTCTGTTAATTAAACCTAACAACGAATTTGCTTTTGCACACTTTGTTTATTCAGTTTATTTCGTTCAAATTTGCACCGCTATCAAACAATAACGATTTACAAAATTTTTTATCCCAATAATATAAATGGCACTGTTTAATTTTTTTACCCAGGAAATAGCAATGGACCTGGGTACGGCAAATACGCTCATTATTCACAACGAAGAAATAGTAGTAAACGAACCTTCCATAGTTGCACTGAACCGAAACAATCCCAAAGAAGTATTAGCCGTTGGTAAACGTGCTTTATTAATGCACGAGAAAACACACGAAAGCATTCGCACCGTTCGCCCTTTGAAAGACGGCGTAATTGCTGATTTTAATGCAGCGGAACTGATGATACGGGAAATGATCAAAATGATTTACCCCAAAAAACCTCTTTTCCCACCAAGTTGGCGCATGATGATTTGCATACCCTCCAGCATTACCGAAGTGGAAAAACGTGCGGTACGCGACAGTGCTGAACAAGCCGGTGCGAAAGAAGTGTACCTTTTGCATGAGCCGATGGCTGCCGCCATTGGCATTGGCATTGACGTAGAAGAACCCGTTGGCAATATGATTATTGATATTGGCGGCGGCACCACCGGCATCACCGTAATTGCATTGGCGGGTATTGTATGCGACCAAAGCATTCGCATTGCCGGTGATGAATTTACAATGGATATTATGGAAGCTCTGCGCCGCTATCATAGTTTATTAATTGGTGAACGTACGGCCGAGCAAATTAAAATACAGATTGGCGCGGCAATGAAAGACTTGGAAACGCCGCCGGATGATTTACCCGTAAACGGTCGTGATTTAGTTACAGGCATTCCCAAACAAATCATGGTGAGCTACCAGGAAGTTGCCGAAGCCCTGGATAAAAGCATTTTTAAAATTGAAGAAGCGGTTTTGAAAGCCTTAGAAACCACACCGCCCGAACTGGCTGCCGACATTTACCGCAGAGGTTTGTACCTAACCGGCGGCGGCGCTTTGCTGCGTGGGTTAGACAAACGCTTAAGCCAAAAAATAAAACTGCCTGTGCACATTGCCGACGATCCTTTAAAAAGCGTGGTGCGCGGCACCGGCATCGCTTTAAAACATTACCAGCGTTATCCGTTTATTATGAGATAAATTGGAAAGATTCAAGGATCAAGACACAAGTTCGAAATATCCATAAAACCAAACCGTTGGAAATTGTGTTTTCATTTGCGAGCTAAACCTTGTGTCTTATTTCTTGTCTCTTGAATCCTGATTCTTCGTTTTTCATGCGTAACATTTTTCTTTTCATACAGCGATTTTTTGTTTTGTTCGTATTTGTGGTGTTGCAGATACTTTGCATTCTTGTGCTGGTGAACTACAACAAAACGTATGAAGCTTATTTTGGTGGTTCTGCCAATGAAGTAATCGGCAGGGTAAACACGCAGTACAACGCAGTACACGAATATTTTTCGCTACGCAAAACCAACGAGCAATTAGCGCAACAAAACAAAGAGCTGCTTCTGCTGGTAAGTAAAAATTATGCCGGTGCCGATACAGTGAGCGTAACCAAATTAGATTCTATATTGCGTGATACCTTGGGGCGCATCCGCAAATTTGATTTTATGGTAGCGCGGGTGGTAAACAATTCTACCACCGAAGAAAATAACTTCATTACCATTGAGCGTGGCAGCAAGGAAGGCATTGTAAAAGATATGGGCGTGTTGGGACCGAATGGCATTGTTGGAAAAGTGTTTTTGGTAAGTGATAATTATTGTGTGGTGATGAGTTTGCTCAATCACAATTCACGGGTAAGCGCCATGCTCAAACGCGATTCTACCAACAACGGTTATATTGACTGGGATGGAAAAAATGCCTCTTACATTACGATGCACAATGTGCCAAAAAGTGCCAAAATCAAAACCGGCGATACCGTGCTAACCTCCAATTTATCGGGCAATTTTCCACCCGGCATGATGGTAGGAACGGTAACTGATTTTACAATTGATCCGTCTTCTGCCTTTTATACTTTGCGATTAAAAACCGCAACCAATTTTTACAATCTTCAGTACGTTTATTTAATAAAAAATCTTCGTTGGGAAGAGCAGCGCAAGTTAGAAGCGTCAATACCCAAAAATGAACAATGAGTAGCTTGCTGAAAAATATCATTCGTTTTGTTTTGTTCATTTTAGTGCAGGCTTTCGTACTGAATAAAGTGCCTGCAATTCATCAGTTCGTAAAGCCGTGGTTGTACTTTTTATTTATTCTCTGGCTGCCTTTTTCCATCTCGCGCTTGGGCTTGTTGCTGGTGGCTTTTGTGTTTGGCTTAACCATGGATTATTTCAGCAACACGCCTGGCTTGCATGCAGCTCCCTGTGTGCTCATTGCTTATGTTCGTCCGTTTATCATCAACCTTTTGTTACCACAGGAAAAAACAGAATTCAGCTATGCCGAACCGAGCATCAAAAGCCTGGGTTTCGCACCTTATTTTTTATATGCTTTGTTGCTTACCGTTTTGCACAATGCTTATCTCATTTTTATTGAGTGGATGCAGTTTGGCAACTTTCTTTATTTTATAGGAAAATTAGGCGCTACTACCGGCGTAAGCATGTTGCTGATTTTAATTACTGAGTTGTTGTTTCCGCGCAAAGCAAAGTACCGTACCAATGCGGCTTAGCGGAAGTTTGTTTTTACGGTAAAAACAAAGCCGGGTTGAAGTAAAATTCTTACAACACGCCTTGTAAAAATTGTTCCGTCAGGAACAGTAGGTGGGTAGAAAATAAGGCAAAACCAAATAGAGCTCCGTTCCATCGGAATGGTACATAAATCGTGTTAAATAGTATCGTTCCGATGGAACGAATGTGTACTTTCTTTATTCATCTTTCTACCTACCTGCCGTTCCTGATGGAACGTTTGAATACATCTTGCGCAGATACAACAGGCTCTCATTTTTTCGGTAAAACCAAAACTCTTGCAAGCCATTCTTATTTCACTTCAACATCTGTTGCTTTCTTTGCACCATTCGTTTGTTTTTACACATATTTGTTCGTTCGTCTTTATCAAAAGGAAATACTTCTATGAAAAAAATCTTCTTTGTGGCAGCTTCGTTCATTGCGTTAGCTGCTTCTGCACAAACACCAGCTTACGACCAGCACGAAGCCTTTGCACCGCTTTTTTATCCGATGTATGGTGATGAATTTCGCGCTGCCGATGGTACGCCCGGACCAAAATATTGGCAGAACCGCGCCGATTACAACATTGCCGCCACGCTGGACGATTCTTTACAAAACATTACCGGCAACGTTACCATTTCGTACACCAACAACAGCCCTCAAAACCTACAGTTTGTGTGGCTGCAAGTAGATCAAAACATTTACAATTTACAATCGCGTGCGGTAGCTGCAACCGCCATCAGCGGCGGCAGATGGGCAAATAGAAACAGCTTCAATGGTGGTTATAATATTAAATCGGTAAGCGTTGTTCAAAACGGAAGAACAACCTCTGCTAACTATTTAATTTCTGATACCCGAATGCAGATAAAACTAAGTGATGCCATCAGGGCAAATGGTGGCAACATTCAGTTTAAAATCGAATATAGCTTTGCCATTCCTGAGTATGGTACCGACCGCTTAGGAAGGTTGAAAACAAAGAATGGCTGGATTAATGAAATTGCACAATGGTATCCTCGCATGTGTGTGTACGACAATGTGTACGGCTGGAACACGTTGCCCTATTTAGGTCAGGGAGAATTTTATCTGGAATATGGAAACATTGATTACAGTGTGAGTGCTCCGGCCGGGCAAATTGTAGTTGGCTCCGGCGAATTGGTGAATGCGGCTGAAGTGCTCACTAAAGAGCAACTGGCTCGTTGGAACAAAGCAAAAAACAGCGATAGCACGGTAAAAATCCGCACCGTTGATGAAGTGAATAACAACACAGGAACCAATACAAAACGAGTAATCTGGAGGTTCCGTTGCACCAACACGCGCGATGTTGCCTGGGCTTCATCGGCAGCTTTTGTTTGGGATGCTGCACGAATGAATTTTCCCAGCGGTAAAAAAGCAGTTGCAGCCAGCGTGTATCCGGTTGAGGTGGCGGATGATAGTGCCTGGGGACGGTCAACCGAATATGTAAAAGGCGCGATAGAATTTTACTCAAAATATTTATATGAATTTACGTATCCCGTTGCCACTAACGTTGCCGGAATTGTGGGCGGCATGGAATATCCGGGCATTGTATTTTGCGGCTCGCGGGCTAAAGGCAGAAGCTTGTGGGGCGTTACTTCGCATGAGTTTGGACACAACTGGTTTCCCATGATTGTAGGTAGTAATGAACGCAAATACCCGTGGATGGATGAAGGCTTCAACACATACATCAATACAATGGCAGATAGCGCTTTTCATAAAAGCGAATATTTAGACAGCAATGCATCGAACCTGATGCGGTTTAGCCGTTCGTTTTATGCAGATGGTTCTGAAAGCATCTTTACTATTCCTGATGTTACATCGGGTCACAACCTGGGTATTGTAGCTTACCGAAAGCCTGGTGCCGGTTTAACCATTCTCCGTAATGAGATATTGGGCAAAAGCCGCTTCGACAGTGCATTCCGGTATTATGTTCACGAATGGGCGTTCAAGCATCCAACACCTTACGACTTCTTTCATTGCATTGAAAATTATAGCGGCGAAACGCTGGATTGGTTTTGGCGGGGCTGGTTTATGAACAACTGGAAAATAGACCAGGAAGTGCAGGAGGTAACGCCTGCCGACTATCGTGATCCTTCGCAAGGCAGTATTATTACCGTAGCTAATTTGGGTCAGTTGCCAATGCCAACAACCGTTGAAATAACCGAAGCCAACGGGAAAAAATCGCGCGTTCAGTTGCCAATTGAAGTGTGGCAGCATGGCCCTGTTTGGCGTTTTCGGTACAACAACACAAGCGCCATAACAAAAGTGATGGTTGACCCGGATAAAAATTATCCTGATGCTAACAGCGGCAATAATGTGTGGACGAATGAGTGATTCTGAACTGGGATAGATAAGATGTTTGGGATGGATGGGATATTGATGTAAAAACAAAAGGTTCACAGATAATGTTTGTGAACCTTTTGTTTTTTTGCCTATTTTGCTGAAAGCCTCACTGGTAAAGGATTTCAATAAATCATAAATCACCAGATCATAAATCAAAAATTGAAAACGGTCTGTTATTCGCAGAGTGCGATAGTATGTCGTTAACCAACATTCACATCGGAACATCAGGCTGGAGCTACAAGCATTGGAAAGATACTTTTTATCCAAAAGAACTGAAGCCAACCGATTATTTAAGCTATTACGCACAGCATTTTTCAACTACTGAAATCAACACTACGTTTTATCACACACCCCGATTGTCAACGGTAGAAAACTGGCGAAACAAAGTGTCCGATACCTTTCGGTTTTCAATAAAAATGAACCGGTTTCTTACGCAAACCAAACGCCTGAAAGATCCGGAAGAGCCGCTGGAAAAATTCTTTACAGCCATCGAACCTATAGAGCATTTGTGCGGTTTGGTTTTGCTGCAATTACCGCCGTCATTGCAATTTGATTATGAGAGAACTGATTATTTGTTTTCGTTATTAAAACGCGATTACAAACAGTACCAATTTGCTTTGGAAGTTCGGCATCCGTCATGGCTTGAAGTAGATAGCATCAGTTTATTAACGAAATACAACATCGCGTTTGTTATCTCACAATCCGATGGCAGGTTTCCGTATGAAGAACTGATTACAGCTAACAATATTTACGTTCGGTTTCATGGGCCAGAGGCATTGTATGCGTCATCGTATAGCGATGAAATGCTGTATTCTTATGCCGGAAAATTTTTACAATGGACAAAAGAAAACGCCGTAGTTTGGGCTTACTTTAACAACGATATAAATGGTCATGCCCTTGCTAACGCCAACAGGCTGAAAGAGATTCTTCAAGAAATATCAAAATAGAATTTTGCTATGCTGACGCAAACAAAAAATGCCATCGGTTTTCTCTTTAATACTAAAAACAACAAAGCCATTTCGCGAAAGGAGCGAAAGTACAATCCTGTTGATTCGCAAGCGAGAGAAGACGCAAAAAACGTAACCATTTGCGTATATCAATACGATGGGCAGGATGTAAAAGTTCACCAGTTGCAAACGCCCGAAGAAACCTTTGCTTTTAAAGATAAATCTTGCATGAGCTGGATAAATATCGATGGTATCCGTAAAGATTACGTAAAAGAAATTTGCGAGCATTTTGGCATTCATCCGTTGATAGAAGAAGACATTATCAGTGTTGGGCAACGACCCAAAATGGACGAAGTGGACAACATTGTGTATTGCTTGTTAAACATGATTTATTTTAACGAAAAAACAATCACGGTTGAGCAAGAGCAAATCAGCATTTTGTTGGGAAAAAATTTTGTGATTACGTTTCAGGAAGATGCAAAACGCGATGTGTTTAACACACTTCGCGAAAAGCTGAAATCCGGCACCAGCAAGGTTCGCAACGCGGCTGCCGATTATCTCGCTTATTCGTTAATTGATTTGATTGTTGACCATTATTTTATTGTGATGGATAAGTTGAGCGATTGCCTGGAAGATGCCGAAGATGAAATCATTTCAGGTAGCAGCCGTGATTCGCTGGAACAAACCAACCGCCTGCGAAAAGAGTTGATTGTGCTGCGCAGAAATATCCTTCCGGTGCGCGATATGGTGAGCAGCATCATTCGAAGTGATAGCGATTTGCTGAACAAAAAAGTAATGCGTTATTTTAAAGATGTGTACGACCATATTATGCAGGCTGCCGACCTGGTTGATAACTACCGAGACATGATGATGAACATGCAGGATTTGTATTTAAACAAAGCCAATATCCGCATGAATGAAATTATGAAAGTGCTTGCCATTGTTACCTGTTTGATGGCGCCCGCAACCGTTATCGGAGGCATTTTTGGAATGAACTTCGATCGCGTTCCCTGGTTGCACAACGAGTACGGATTTTGGTTTGCCGTTGTATTAATGTTTCTTATTCCGGTGTATATGATTTATTTGTTTAAAAAGCATGGCTGGTTAAAAACAGTGTGAGAACCTAAACACTGATGTTTGAAATTGTTATAAAAACAAAATACAGTTTTATGTACCGAACAGCAATGCTCCGATTAAACATCGTTGCGTCGCACTCTTCAACGCTTTGAAAAGAATTGAGCTTATAAGCGAATGCTATTTTTAACTGGAAGGCGCAAAGAAAATGGGCAAAACCAAACTTCGCGTCTCCGCGTCTTCGCGGTTTAACCAATCTTCATTAAACCAAACCTTTTTCTTTTTGTCTATTTCTAAAAGTTATTTTGGTCAGCTCACAATTAAGAAATCAGCATTTGCTGTGGCGCACCGGTTTTGGTGTTGCTGCCAATGAGATTGCTCATTTGAATGATAAGCACTTAGAGAAAAAATACGCTGCCATTCGCGCCGCTTCCTCTTCTTCACCAAAAGATATTGTTGTAGCCACAAACACGCTGCACGATATAATGAACGACATGAAAAGCGCAGGCAATGCGCCGTTAATAAAGAAGGATACTTTATCTGCCGAAACCAAAAAAGAAATTCAAAAACAAACGCGCGAAGACATCAGCAAACTCAATCTTACCTGGCTCAATGAAATGGTAAATTCTGAAGCGCAGCTTCGCGAAAAAATATCTCTCTTCTGGCATGGACATTTTGCTTCGCGCATCGTCAATATTTATTATCAGCAATTGCTCCTCAACACAGTGCGCAGCAATGCGTTGGGCAACTTTGGCGATTTGCTGAAAGCCGTTAGCAAAAGCGCTTCCATGTTAAGTTTTTTAAATAATCAGCAAAACAAAAAGCAACATCCGAACGAAAACTTTGCGCGTGAAGTGATGGAACTGTTTACGATGGGCAGAGGCAATTACACCGAGCAAGACGTGAAAGAAGCCGCGCGCGCCTTTACCGGCTGGGGCTTTGATGCCGATGGCGCCTTTAAATTTCGCCCGTTTGCGCACGATGATGGTGTGAAAACGTTTTTAGGCAAACAAGGCAATTTTAATGGTGATGATATACTCAACATTATTTTAGAGCAAAAACAAACTGCAACTTTTATTACCCGAAAAATTTACAGATATTTTGTAAATGAAACCGTAGATGACAACCATATAAAGTGGCTGGCAGACAGATTTTACCGAAGCAATTACAACATTCAGGCTTTGATGGATGACATCTTTGCCAGCCATTGGTTTTATGATGAAAAAAATGTGGGCGCTAACATCAAATCGCCGGTTGAACTGCTGGTTGGCATTCGCCGCATTTTACCTATGCAACTGGAAAATGAAGCTGTGCAATTGTTGCTGCAAAAAGCATTGGGGCAATTGTTGTTTTATCCGCCGAATGTTGCAGGCTGGGCTGGCGGAAAATCGTGGATTGATAGTTCAACGTTAATGCTTCGTCTTCGCATTCCGCAATTGCTGAAAAACGACGATACATTTTCCATCACCACAAAGCAAGATGATGATGTGCAAATGGGCATGGCAGAAAAATTTAGTAATCTGAAAAAAATGGGCAAAAACAAACCGTTGGGTAACGATGCGTTCCAATTGCGTGCAAACATTGACTGGGCAAGCTTTACAAACGAGTTTCCGGATGTAAAAAGAGACAGCTTATACACTGCTTTGCAAAACGTTTTATTGCAAACGCCTTCCGCTTCAGTAAGCGAAGATGCGGTTCAAAAAATAACAGATAACAGCAGCCGCGAAGCTTATATTCAAACAACAGCAATTGCTTTAATGAGTACGCCGGAATATCAGTTGTGTTGAGGGAGAAGCTGCGAGCTATGCGCTGTGAGCTACGAGTAGGAAGCTGCAAGTTTTATAAAATCATAAATAATAAATCCAAAATCACAAATCATAAATCGTATTTTATGTTGATCAAACGCAGAGAGTTTTTACAGATAGGTTCGCTTGCAACGGGTGCGTTTTTAATACCGAAGTTTTTAAAAGCTTTTGAAAATAAAACACCGTTTTTGCCACAACAAAATAAAGTGGTTGTGGTGTTGCAGTTAAGCGGCGGCAATGATGGTTTGAACACCGTAATACCTGTTCGCAACGATGTGTATCAAAGTTTGCGCCCGAGCCTTGGCATTGCAAAAGAAAAAGCGGTAATGCTAACTGATGAAGCAGGCTTGCATCCTGCATTAGGGGGCTTTGCCAATTTGTATAACGATGGTAGTTTGGGCATCATCAACAGCGTAGGTTATCCCAATCCGGATAGAAGTCATTTTAGAAGCATGGATATCTGGCAAACGGGAAGCGAAAGCAATCAAACCTGGCAAACAGGATGGCTTGGTCGTTACCTGGATGCGCAATGCGCAGGCTGCGATAAGCCCACGCAAGCTTTGGAAATTGATGATACGTTGAGCCTGGCACTAAAAGGCATAAATGAAAAAGGCATTGCGTTGCGTGATCCGCGCCGTTTGTACAACACAAGCCATGAAGATTATTTTAACGCACTATCGAAAAATTATCATGCCGATGATCCCAAGCCGGTTGATTATTTGTACAAAACCATGGCGGAAACTTTAAGCAGCGCCGATTATATTTTTCAGCAAAGCAAACTGCATCCTACTTCGGCTGATTACCCAAAAACCGCGCTGGGCAATAGCTTGAAGACAATTGCTTCTCTTATTTTATCCGACATCAACACCAAAGTTTACTATGTAAGTCACGGCAGTTTTGATACACACGTAAACCAGCAGCAGCAACAGCAACGCTTGTTTACCGAAATGAATGATGCGGTAACTTCCTTTGTAAATGATATGAAAACAAACCATCGGTTTGATGATGTGTTGTTGTTTACATTCAGTGAATTTGGCAGACGCGTGGCGCAGAATGCAAGCGGCGGCACTGACCATGGAACGGCAAACAATATGTTTTTAGTAAGCGGTGGTTTACAGCAAAAAGGTTTAATTAATGCAATGCCTGATCTATCCAATTTAAAAGATGGCGATTTGCAGCATGAAGTTGATTTTAAAAATGTATATGCCACCATTTTAAACAAATGGTTGAACGCCGATGATGAGAAAATTTTGGGGAAGAAGTTTGATAAGATGAAGTTTGTGTAAGAAAAGTTTTATATGATGTTTTAAATAAAAGTTTTCATTTTGAAAACTTTTATTTATTTTTGAGCGAATAAATATAATAGCCAGAGGCACGATTTTGTATTACATAAACAAATATCCTGCGGCGAAGAATTCTTTATTAGGCTGGTATCAGGAATTTTCCAAATTGCAATTTCAAAACTATAATCAACTAAAACAGACGTATGGCAATGCAAGCTTAGTAGCTAACAGTAGGGTCATCTTTAATATTAAGGGAAATGATTTTAGGTTGGTAGCCTTTGTAAATTTTGCTAAAGATGCTGCTTGTGTCATCTGGTTTGGTACACACAAAGAATATGATAAAATTGATACAGCTACTATAGCATTCAATACAGATATATTAAACTATAAAACAAAATAACAATGACCTGGAAAGTCTTAAAAACAAAGAAGGAGTATAAAGCTGCTGTAAAAAGATCAATTGAAATTTTTGATGCGCAAAAAGGTGCGGAAGCTGATGAACTGGATTTATTGCTTGTGCTGATAAAGGATTATGAAGACAGACATATTCACATACCTGAATTGAGTGCTGTAGAAATGATTAAACTAAAAATGAAAGAACAAGGTTTAAAAGCGAAAGACCTCGAACCTATACTGGGTTCCAAAGGGCATGTGTCATCTATATTATCTGGCAGAAGAGACATAACTTTGAAGACAGCGCAACAACTAAAAAAACGCTTTCAATTACCGGCAGATGTTTTCTTTTCATAAGAAATTTAAACGCTTCAATTTGAACTCGAAATATCCTCACTCACAAATCCAAAATCATAAATCACTTCGCCCTACTTTTGCAGCCTAATTTTTCTTTCATGCAAAAAGACACACAGATTTTCAACCTTATTAATAAAGAATTAGAACGCCAGCGACGCGGCATCGAACTCATTGCTTCGGAAAATTTTACTTCACTGCAGGTAATGCAGGCAACGGGCAGCGTTATGACCAACAAGTATGCAGAAGGTTATCCCAGCAGACGCTACTACGGTGGTTGCGAAGTGGTGGATGAAAGTGAGCAACTTGCCATTGACCGGCTCAAACAAATTTTTAATATTGAATATGCCAACGTACAACCGCACAGCGGTGCGCAAGCCAATGCAGCCGTGGCTTTGGCAGTATTAAAGCCAGGTGATGTAACATTGGGTTTGGATTTAAGTATGGGTGGTCATCTTACGCATGGCTCGCCGGTAAATTATAGCGGTAAATTGTATCATGCCGAGTTTTATGGCGTAACCAAAGAAGGCTTTGTTGACTATGAAATGCTCGAAGCCAAAGCGCGTGAGCACAAACCGAAACTCATTTATTGCGGAGCCAGCGCTTACAGCCGCGAATGGGATTATGCCCGCATCCGAAAGGCGGCAGATGAAGTAGGCGCGCTGGTGATGGCCGACATTGCACATCCGGCAGGATTAATCGCCAAAGGCTTGCTCAATTCTCCGTTTGAACATTGTCACATCGTTACTTCTACTACCCACAAAACCTTACGCGGGCCACGTGGCGGCATTATTATGATAGGAAAAGATTTTGAAAATCCATTTGGTGCAAAAGACAACAAAGGCAACATCCATATGATGAGCAAGCTCATTGATTTAGCTGTGTTTCCCGGCACGCAGGGCGGACCTTTGGAACATATTATTGCTGCCAAAGCCGTTGCTTTTGGCGAGATATTAAGCGATGAATTTACCACCTACGCGCAACAAATTATAAAGAATGCACAAGCTATGGCGAAAGCCTTTGTGTATAAGGGTTATAATCTCATTAGCAATGGTACAGATAACCATTTAATGCTGATTGATTTGCGGAATAAAAGCATAACCGGAAAGAGGGCAGAAGCAGTATTGGGCGAAGCCGATATTACAGTAAATAAAAACATGGTTCCTTTTGATGATAAAAGTGCTTTTGTAACTTCTGGCATTCGCATTGGCGTACCTGCTGTTACAACACGCAATATGAAAGAAGAGCACATGTCCACAATTGTAAACTATATTGATGAAGTATTGATAAACGCAGATAGTAGTGAAAAACTAACGAAAGTAAAAGAAGAAGTAAATAACTTTATGAAAACCTTTCCTTTATATCCAGAGTTATAGCCGCATTAATATGTTAAAGGAAAGCTAAAGCAAAAGAATCTTTTGTACTATATTTTACTTATGGCAAAATTTGTGGTCTATAAACGCAAACAATAAAAACTATGAAAAAGATTTTTGCCCTTTTAGCAGCAACTGTGGTTATTTCTTCTGCTAGCTTCGCACAAACTGGTACTGATACTACTATGCATCATTCAGGTCATCACAAAATGGCTCACAAGTCAAAAACTACAACTGGTGATTCAACGATGAAAACAAAAACTAAGAAGCCTCAATAAAGTAAGCAGCGATTGTTTCGCTTCTTATTTTATAACCAAAGGTTGTAATTTTTTGAAAGCCGCAGTAATTACTACTGTGGCTTTCTTATTTTTATCGTGTTTATTTGCGCTTTATCTCTTTGTGTTTTATAACCGTTGAAACAATTACAAAATATAATTCTTAGCCGAACCGATAGCATAGGTGATATGGTGCTAACACTGCCCATGGCAAAAGTGCTAAAACAAAAGTTCCCTGACATTACCATTGCTTTGTTGGGAAAGTCTTATACCAAAGCTGTTGTCGAAGCTTGTAGTTATGTAGATGATTTTATAGAAGTGGATGATTTTGTAAAGGGTAACATTACCATCAAAGGAGAAGCACCACAGGCAATTGTTTTTGTTAAGCCGGAATCACATCTTGCCAAACGCGCAAAAGAATTGAAAATACCTATCCGCATTGGTGTTGCCAATCGTTTGTACAACTGGTTTACATGCAATAAATTGGTTTTTTTAAGCAGAAAGGGCTCCAACCTGCATGAAGCACAGCTCAATTTAAAACTGCTGAAACCATTCGGCATTGATAAAGTATTTTCTTATGAAGAAATATCGGAATTATATGGCTTGAATCGCTTTCAGCCCTTGGAAGAACAATATCAAAAGCTCATCAATACAGAAAAATATAATCTTATACTTCATCCGAAATCGCGGGGCAATGCAAGAGAGTGGAGCCTTAGCAATTACATTCAACTTGTAAAAGAACTGGATGCTTCACAGTACAATATTTTTATATCAGGAACCGAAGCCGAACGGCAGGCGTTGCTGCCTTTGTTTGAGGAAGTTGGTAGCCGTGTTACCAACCTCGTTGGGGTTATACCATTGGCGCAGTTTATTTCATTCATTAGCCAATGCAATGGTTTGGTGGCTTGCAGCACGGGGCCTTTGCATGTAGCAGCAGCAGTGGGCATTCATGCGTTCGGTTTGTACGTGCCGCTACGACCGATACATGCCGGGCGTTGGGGGCCTATTGGTAAACATGCACATACTTTTATTGCTGATGGCGTTTGTGGCAATTGTACCGCAACCGATACCAGCCAATGCACTTGCCTGCAAAGCATAACACCAGCCCAAATAAAAGCCGCTATAGATGCTTCTGCCGATGAAATTATTTAATGGTAGTGAACATTTTAAGGCAAAACAAATACTTACGGATCAACGACCTCTTCTTGGTTGCCAACAGCAATTTATAATATTGAAAAAACAAGCTCATTCGCACGAAATTATTGCGAAAAGAAAAGCTTTGGTAGCTTTCATTCAATTGTTGTAACACGCGTTTTTCTTTTTGCAGGTGCGATGGACATTGGTTATAAAATGCGCTCATTCGGGTGCGGATTTTATCGTAATGTATTTCTTTACGTTCTTTTTTGCTGATCGTGCTTTGCTTGTTTTGTGTAACCACCAACGGCGAGGCCCCTTCCTTCATTATTTTTTTTCTGTCCACCATACCATACAAATTATTATGGTGTTGCCGGTACAAAACAAAAGCTTCGGGCAAAAACGCAAAGCCACCTTCAAGCGTTGCATTAAAAGCCAGCCACCAATCGTGCGGGATTACATCTAAAAACGGACAGGCTTTCTCGAACAATGAGCGTTTAAACAACAATGTATGCCCATAAATTCGGGCAAATACAGAATATTCCAGGCAACTGTACCAGTTGCGGCAAACCACAATGTCAGAAATTTTTTTTCCGGTTGGCTGCAAGTTGTCATCGCAGATTTCTGAATCGCAATAAATTAAAGCATGGTTACCGATGCTTTCCATCTTGCGTTTTATTTTATGGGGCATCCAATAATCATCCTGGTCGCAAAGCGCAATGTATTCGCCTGTTGATAACCGGCAACCTTTCTCAAAATTCTTGATAAAGCCAAGATTGGTTTCGTTTACAAACACTTTTACATTCGGGTATTGATTAGCATATTCCTGTAAGATGTTTGCGGTGCCATCGGTGCTTCTATCATCAACCGCAATTATTTCTATGTTAGGATAAGTTTGTGCTAAAACAGAATTCAATTGTTCACCCAAATAGGGTTCACCATTATAAGTTGTCAACACAACAGACACCAGCGGGAATTGATTTTGCTCATTCATAGGTTATGATGACAGAGGCCATTTTTGCAACAATTGTTGCACTGCTGCAAAAACGGCGTCAGCTTTAATAGAAGCAATGTCTGCTGTTACCACAATGTGGTTATGCAAAGCTTCATCGCCCGATCGGTTTCTTTTCTTTTCTACCAGCTTAGGATATACAGCACAAACGTCTCTGATGCCCGCTTCTTCATAAACAGTAAATCTCGTACAATTGTTTCCGCTTGAAATGATTACCACAGGCACATGACACGATACCGCAAGATGCGCCATCATGGTATCGTTGGCAATAACAAGTACTGCATTGTTTATGATGTCAACCACATCAGTTAGAGAAGTATCTGTAACAGATTCTGCTTTTGTTTTTGCCGCAATTTCCATCGCTTCTTCTTTATGCGGTGCAACGCCAATTATTTTTACCGACAAAGAATAATGGTGGTTGATAAGATGAATCAATTGCATCCAACCCTTTACAATCCAACGCCTGCTTTTTGTTGATGCGCCGATGAAGCAAGCGATATATGGTTCGGAAGCCCTTTTTTCGGCAAAAACAAAAGATCGTTGCAAATGCAGACTCACGCCACAACACCATTCTGCAAATTGTTGGTTGATAAAAAATTCGTGTGTTATTTTTTTGGGTTGAAACAATTCTGAATACAAGGCATCAGATACTTCTTTCCATCGCTTATGTGGCGTGAAGTTGTAAAAAGCAACCGCCGTTTGTGCACCCGTTGCAAGGCGACACAAATCATCCAGCAAAATGGGTCGTGTAAACGATGGACAAATTACGGCTTCATATCCTTGCTGTCTCAATTGCAACCAGATTTGTTGCTTGTAAGTATCGTTTTGCAAATACTCTTTTTTGTTTATCCAAATCGCATTATCAACTGTTGCTCTATCCCACAAATCGAACAGTTCTTTCCAGGCAGTATTACCTAACAAAGTAATGTTGTAGTTATTCCATCGTGCTGATTGTTTGTAAGCCGGTAATGTGTTTCTAAACAAAAGATAATCGCCAATATCATCCAACCGGATAAGCAATAATTTTTTTGGTTGGAGCTGGTAAGGAGGTAAGGTTGTTATTGTTTTTATATGATGATGAAATGAAGCAAGCGTTCGCTGTTCATCTTTTTTGAAACGCCGTTTGCGTTGTTCTACACTTATGAAGCGAAACATTTTGCTTATAACTGATTATGAAACTATGTGATTAAAAACAACAATACAGCTTTACAGCTACTTTATCATCTCAATAAACCCTTTTTCTTTTCACAACGTTTCACTGAAGATTCGTAAATGTCAAGATTTGCGTTGACAAGTGTATAACGAATGGCTTCTTTGTATTTTTTAATTGCCTCATTGTAATTTTCCCTTAGTTCATTCATAATTCCATACTCATTGTAAACAGAAGCTTTGTCAACGCCTGGCACATCAAGTGCTTTCTGTAAAAGATCTTCCAATTCTTTCCACCGGTTCATGTTTGATAAAACAGAGGCATAATTCAAATAAACAGGCGTGTATTCCGGTTCATAAAGCAAACACATCTTGTAATATTCGGCTGCTTTTGCCAAGTTGTGATATTTGGTATCGTATAACCATGCTAAATGATTGTATGCTTTTCCGTATTCAGGCGCTTCTGCAATAATAGCTTCAAGCGTTTGCATTGCATCTGCATAATTGCGTTCTTTAATTTTACTATCTGCCTCATAAAACAGATCATCCAGTTTCAGTTTGTCATAAAATTCCATATTGCTTTGTTTTAGTTTATCAATTTATTGTTAGTGTGTAATTAAAGTGGCTATAAAAATGTGTTTGTTTCAAAGCTATCTTCAGTTAAGGTTCTAAATCAAAATCATGCCATTATAAGCTTTTGTTTTTAGGAAAACAACTTGCTAACAATTAGTGCGGTACAGTTGAATCTGCCACATATAAAAATGTGGTTGGCAGAATGTTGAACATCTGAATATTATTCAAATCCTGGCTTGCCTTCATGCCAATAGAATTGATGATATTGCCATCATGGTCGTGAATGTAAACCGGCTTATCCGTATAAAAGTTTTGCGCATTTTGGTCCCACCAAAGCTCATTAGTGCGCATGGTATCGCCTTTTACATTATATACCACCACACTATCGCGCAGCAGCACCTTGCTTTGGTTTTGCAGGTATTTTCCATACTTCGCAAACAACTGGCTTTCTACTTTTGTACTGTCGTTATAAAAATCAACATGCAACGTTTTTGGAAACTCTACAAGCTCCGTATCGGCATGCGTCTGCAACATCAGGGGCGCTGTTAGTTTTGCTTTCATCAAAGCATCCTGACTTAAATAGCTGGTAACATCAATCACTCTGTCAACGCCAACTTTTTTCTCGCTTAGTGCCTGCACCTGGCGGTAACTGTTTTCGCACGCACACAGCCAGCAACCGCACAACAGCAAAGTTGTTTTTGTTATTTTTTTGAAATTGAAAAAGCCATTTCTCATTGTATTCTATAACAGAGGTCGTTCAAAGATAATTTGATAATGGTGCTGAAGCATTTTGCCCATTATTCTTAACGTTTATACCACGATATTGATAACAAACAAAACGGTAGCATTGAAACGGATAACTGAGAATTCCGTTCCATCGGAACCGTACAAAAGAACCCAATAAAGTATCGTTCCGATGGAATGAGTTTGTTTTTACATCATTTTCTTCTACCCGCCTGCTGTTCCTATGGAATATTGTTAGAAGCACAACTCTGAAAGATTTTTATAAGATACTTATCTCGTTAATTCGCTTCGCTGATGGCATACAAACCTTTGTATAAAAAGTTATCGTCTGCATGAATGTTGTTTTGTAAATGCGGCGTAAAAAAAGAGGTGTTGCCGCCTGTAAGATGCACATTCAGGTTGTTGTATTTTTTATTGTATTCATCAACAATACCATCAATTTCTTTGCTCATGCCCAGTATTACACCGCTTAATAAATTGGTGCGTGTATCATAGCCAACAAGAGGGAAATTCCAGTCGGGTTCAACAATCGGAAGCAGGGCTGTGTGGTCGTGCATCGCTTTAAAACGCATTTGCAAACCTAGTGAAATAGAACCGCCCAAAAACTCACCAAATTTATTGATGAAATTAAACGTAATACACGAGCCCAATGCAACAACAAGGTTGTGTTTAAGCGGATAAAAGCCAACGGCTGCGGCTGCCAGAGCGAGCCTGTCGGCACCAATGGTTTCGGGCTTGCCAACAGGTGTGGTAAAAGGCAACTTGCTTTGATAAGAGAGTTTATGAAATTGAGTTTCTTTCGCCAATAAAGTTTCTAT
Source organism: Ilyomonas sp. (assembly GCA_965277535.1). GTDB lineage: Bacteria > Bacteroidota > Bacteroidia > Chitinophagales > Chitinophagaceae > Ilyomonas. Next base: position 2,818,597 of record OZ255825.1, read on the forward strand.
TTCGGGCGAATGATTGATAACAGAAGACAAAATGGTTTTATCAGGATGATAGCGTTGCAACAGTTGCTGAATGCTTTGTTCGCTGCTGTTGTCCAATACTTTCACTTCGGCTAATTCATCGTTATAAAAGACGGCGCATTTTAACCGCGTGTTGCCAAAATCAAAACAAAGCGTTGTTTTCATATCGTGTTTGAAGCGGCTAAATTAGAAGAATAAAATGGTGCAAAAACAAACTTGCATCCGTTGTGCAATCCTATTTGTTTAAAATAAAAATGTATTTTTAAAGCTGTAAAAATTGAAGTTTATGGATGTGTTGATGGAACAAATGAAACAAAAGCCCAACCTAAAAATTTTGGTGGATGAACTGAACCAGATAATTGAAGATGAAAACAAACGGCGCGAAGAATTTTACGATGCCATTACGGAAAGCGACAAAGCCGAATTTATAAACACAGAAGTTGTTATGCACTCACCTGTAAAGTGGGAACACCTCGGCATTGGCGGGTAATTTATTTATGCTGATGAAAGCATTTTGTATGAAAAATAATCTGGGGCAGGTTCATAGCGAGAAAATAATGATTCACCTAAGCCGCAATAGCTACGAGCCGGATATTGTTTTCTTTGGAAAAGAAAAAGCAGAGAAATTCACGCAAAAACAAATGTTGTTTCTGGTACCGGATTTAGTTGTGGAAGTGCTTTCCCCAACCACCGAAAACAACGACCGGGGCATTAAATTTATAGATTATGCTTTGCATGGCGTTCAGGAGTATTGGTTGATTGATCCAACTCATCAATCGGTTGAGCAGTATTTGCTGCAAGACGGCGACAACTATGAATTGGAATTCAAAGGAAAAGCGGGCACTGTTTTCAGCAAGGCAATTACAGGCTTTCAGATAGAAGTAAAAGCTGTGTTTGATGAGCAGGAAAGCTTAAAAGCCTTACAGCAGATATTGCAATCTTAGAGGTTCAAATCAAAACCCTTTAATTCTTTAAAATGCCCGTTTAGTTTTACCCTGTCTTTCAGCATCTCGGCGCCTAAAACAGCTGGCAGCACTTTTTTTAAATGGCGTTTTAAATATTCCAGGCGCTGGTCTTCGCGCAGCAAACCCAACAATTCGTATTCTTCTTCCAACGATAATCCTGCATGATGCGCAATGTCATAACTGAGCAGTTGTTCGTCAGGCTTTTTAAAATCCTTTTTTACTTTTAAAACGGCGTGCAATTGCCTCAGGCTGCTAATTACGCGCTTCATCATACGGTGGTGTGCCGCATCGCTGTTGGCAGGATAATCTACAATGGCGCCACCGTACAGTTTATCGGGAACGGTTTTAATCACTTCTAAAATGCGAAACACACTTACGCCGCGTGTACGAATATCAATCTTACCGTCTTCGTGCACGGCAGCCACTTCAGTTATCTCCACCAATGTTCCCATTTCAGCCATATTATTTTTCAACACCACCGGAATACCAAATGGCTTTTTTTCTTTTATACATTCATTGATCAGTTGCTTATAGCGTTCTTCAAATATATGCAGGTTAAGTTGCTCGCCCGGATACACCACAATTTCCAAAGGAAAAATCGGAACAAAATTAATCATGAAAACAAAGATATTGCTTCATGTAAAAAAGGAAAAGAGCAATGCCAATGCAGGAATGTTAATTTGAGAATGAGCAATCAATACATGCGCTATGAATCATAATTGAACAATGATGAAAACAGAGTTTCAGGTAGTGGTACAGTTTGAAATTTGAATTATTGTACCTCAAAAAAGTTACCAAAGATGCCAACATACCTTTTAATATATCGGTAAGTTCGGTGATAATTTATTGTAATGCCTGTTGCTTCTACCAAATAAATTGAATAGACAAAACCATTTACAGTTCGTTCTCTTGATACGTGATAAGACTCGTAGTATATACCTTTCGGACATACATTAAAACTTTCAGTTCGCTCTTTGAAAGCGGTATAAGATGGATTTGTAATTATCAGTATAAAAAAACAACTGCAATTAATATGAAGATTATTCTAAACAGTTTACGCATGACCAAAAATAAAAAAGCCGATTAATATTAATCGGCTTTTTCTTTCTTTTTATAGCTGCCTCTTTTCTTAGGTGCTTGTACATCGGTAAGCATTGCAATATCTTCTAAGGTCATTGGCTTTTTAGTTAAGCCAGCTTGCATTGCCGGTGTAACGCTTAGGCTTTTATGAACCTTGCAAAAGTTATAGTAAACAAAGTATAATGCAAGGCTGTGGCAATGGTTTTCAATCTTCTTAGAAAAGGCATTGGTAAGACGTGTAAAGCGGCGGTTGCTCATTCTCATTGTAAGGTTCTGTCTTTCTACATAAGAAGTAGAAATAAACTTTTCGCGCGGGTTGCCGGTTACGGCTTTTTTTATTTGTCCTGTATATTCAGCAGGGCTATATTTTCTTTCGTTCATGTTGCCATCTAATGAGCCGTACAGCTTCACTAATTGGGCAAAGTCAATATCACCACCAAAGGCATCTTCAACGGCATCTAAATAGGCTTTATGACCGTCTGTTGTAAGTTGTACGCGGTTTGCTAAACGTGCAGCAACATCTTTCATAAATACATCTGCACTTTCTGCACTTCTATCACCTACAAACCATGAAACTATCAATTTAGAATCTGCATCTAAAGCAGTCCATGTCCAAACATCACCAGAACCGGCAGGCATTTCATCTGTTACATTTTTATCCTTCGCATAAACAAAGCTCCAAATCTCATCTGCCTGAACCCTTGCAGACTTTACAGCCTTTACTGTCTCATTGTGGAATGCTTCACAAGCCTTGCCGGTATCTACCAAAAGTTTAAGAATAGTTACTTTGGAAGCACCAGTTAAACGGCTTGTGCTATTTATGCTGTTTCCTTCAACAAGCATGTGAAGTATCTGCACTTTCTTTTCGATTGGTAACTTGTTCATACCACAAAGATATGGTATTATACTTGAACAGTCAAGCATATTGTTCATTTTGAATAAAATATTTTTATTTTGCTCTAATGCCATATAATTTGGGGGGCGCAAAACTATTAAAAATTAATTAAATAATCAACCTATAAGTTGATTTTATGAAAATAGAGCCTATTTTTGTAGATGAAAATACGATGGAAGGACTTCATGCCATTCATTATGACGAGTATGAAACGAATGAGTTTTACCGTTTAATTGCTTTGTGGAGGCAGCCTGACTTTGTAACTGACTACTGTTATGACAATCAAAAATATTTTGAAAGTGAATACTTTTCTGAAACGTCAATTGATTTAGAAATTGATAGGGTTTTAAATGAAGCTCGTTATTTATATAATTTCTTGAAAAAGTTTACATATGCGAGTTTTGAGAAAGGAAATGAAAAATTGCAAAATATTTTTAAACCATTAGACGACCGCCCTGTGATGCCTATTCCAGAACTTGAGGAAGCTAAATTTCGTATTGAAGACAAAAGACGGTTCCCTAAATCTATATTAAGATTTTATGGATTAAGGGTTGATGAAAATGCGTTTATTGTTACTGGAGGTGCTATAAAACTCGTCAAAAACATGGACGAGCACGACGATACAGCTCGGGAACTTGATAAGTTATTTGAAGTATATAAATTTCTACAAATTGACGAAATAAATAATTTAGAAAACCTAACTTTTTACTATGGACAATAACATAAGGAATAGAATTAAAGACCTGTCTTCTGAATCCTCAAAAGAATGGAAAGAAGAGGTTGAGTATTTAGTCAATACCGGATGGTTAGATTATTCTTCTCAAATCGCAAGAAGAATACTTGCTTTATTGAAAAGTAAAGATTTAACACAGGTAGAGTTAGCGCAAATGCTCGGAGTTACAGCCCAACGCGTAAATACAATTGTAAAGGGTAGAGAGAACCTTACTTTAGAAGTAATCTATAATCTTTCACAAGCTTTACAAAATGAACTCATTGCTTTTCCAGAATATGAATATAGCAAGATTATAAAAAAAGCGTCCCCTTCCAATGCCGATAACATCGTTATCAACATTGATGCTACGACATTGCCAAGTTTACTACCTGATAATTATTATATATGGCAGAAAGATGTTTCAAATATCAGTAGCCAAAACGAAATAGGGAATCTTGAATATTCTGGAGTAATGATGGCAGTTTAAATCGAAGATAATGGCTGAAGAAACAGTGCAATTCAAATTAATTGGCATCCAGCTTCTTTCAAAAAGCATGGCACCTTTGCCGACACCAAACGTTGCAGAGTTGAAATTTTTCTTTGATGTAAAAGTTGAGAATTCGATTCAAGCAAATGAAAAACGTGTTTTGGTAACTGTATTTGTAAAAATTCGACATGAAAGCGTTTTCATAGGCAATTTGGATACGGTGTTAGCATTTGAGATAATTGATTTTGATAAGTTTATAAAACTAAACGAACAGGGAGAATATGAGATTCCGCAAGCATTGAATGATATAATAAGACCAGTATCTATTTCTACTGTTAGGGGTATAATATATTCTGAATTTAGAGGCACCTACTTACATGGTGCTATAATGCCAGTGGTTTTTATGAATCAATTTAAAGAAGAAGCACGCCAAAAAGAAAATAAATTAATAGAAAAAAAAGAAGACAGTTGATAAACTAACTGTCTTCTTTTTTCCATCGTTTAGCCGCCGCTTTTTGCGCAATTTCTTTTCTTTTCTCCGGCGTTAAACTTGCCGCCCTTGCTTTACCACCTTTCAGCCCTCCTAAGCGACCTAATGCAGCAGCCGCTTTCTTTACTTCATCTTGTGGCGTTTCTTTTTCTATCTCACCAGTAGCCATTTGAGCTATCGTTACGGCTCTTGAATTTGTATCTTTGGGAAGTTTGTCTTTTGCCATGCTGCAAAGGTATAGAATAACGCTTGCTTTTTCGGTCAAGCATCAAATTTCAAACTGTACCACTACCGAGTTTCAACAGCAAAAGCCAAATGTAAAAAAGCGTGTTATTTTTGCCTTTATTTTTTCCTTTTTCCTTTCTCAATGGTGTTGTTCATAACACCCAGAAAAAAGTTGGGCGCTATGCGGCTCATGGCTTTCAGCGCTTTTGAAATGCCGGGTTTTATTTCCATTTTATTGTTCTCAATTCCGGCAATAGCAATGCGCACCATTTTATCTACTTTCATATTCGTTGCACCATCCATATTATTTGCAAACGCATCCATCAACGGCGTAGCTGTTCCTGGAGGCGCCAGCTCAAACACTTTGATAGAAGTATTTTTAAGTTGAATGCGCAGTATTTGTGTGTAGGAATGAATGCCGGCTTTTGTTGCGCTGTAAATAGGCGAAAGCGGAAACGGAATAAAAGCAAGCCCCGACGACACATTGATAATAGCAGCCGAAGGTTGTGTTTTGAGGTGCGGCAAAAACTGTTGCACCATACGGATGGTGCCAGACAAATTGGTATCTACTTCAAGCGTTACGTTTTCCAAATCCAAACCGGCATCCTGCACGTTTAAGTTACGCATAATACCGGCATTATTGACAATGATGTTAAGTTGCGGAAACTCATTTATTACCTGTTTGTACAATTGTATAATAGAGTTAGGATCGCTTACATCGCTTTGAACTGTATGAACTTTGGGCAATGTTTTTTTTGCCTGCTCTAACTTGCGCTGGTCGCGCCCGGTAATAATAACGATAGCTTCTTTGGCAAGAAGCTGTTTGGCAAGTTCGAACCCGATACCGCTTGTGCCGCCCGTTATTAAAACTGTGCTTTTGTTTAGTTTCATTTTATTTTTTATAGAACAAAGGTGAGGCAAAGCAGCGAAAGCAGTTTGCAAACATCAATCTGTTATTTGCAAATATCAAATATTTTAATAAGACCGAAAGATGACAGGCGTAAGAGACGTTTGTTTTTTAAAGAAATTGGAAAAATGCGCCAGTTCTTCAAAGCCAAGCGAATAAGCAATTTGAGATACAGACCAATCAGTTTGTTTTAATAACAATTTGGCTTCGTTAATAACCCGGCTGCTTATTAGTTCGGTTGTGGTTTTATTTGTATTTTCTTTCAATACTTTGTTTAAATGATTTACGTGCACCGCTAATCTTTCAGCATAGGCTTTGGGTGTTCGCAACAGGAGCGTTTGATGCTGCGATTCGATAGGGAATTGTCTTTCCAGCAATTCAATAAACAACGATGTTACGCGTGCCGAGGCGTTGTGCGCAGGATACAAAGCGGTAGCTGGCTGAAGCTTTTGCCCGTAATGAATAAGCTCTAACAAATAGTTGCGCAGCAAATCGTATTTGTAAAAATAATCTGAAGATAACTCGTTGTTCATTTTATTGAAAATGAGTGCAATATCCTTTGCTTCTTTTTCCGAGATATGAAAAACAGGATGACCGCCGGCTTTAAAAATCGGAAGCTTATCAAGCGTGCTGCCAATATTTGCCGGTGTTAAAAAATCTTCCATAAATATACAGAAGTACCCCGCCTGCTTTGCATCAAGCGGCACCCAATGATAGGGCACTTTGGGACTTGCAAATAAAAGCGCATGGGTTTCTATATTTATAACTTTATCTGCATATTCAGCCCTGCTTCGCCCGCTAATCAGGCTCACTTTATAGTAAGCCCGCCTGTTGTAGGGCATCACAGGTTTTTGTTTTATGTTTTTAGCAATCTCTTCAACATTAAACACATTAAAATGCCCGATCTCTTTGTTTATATTTGGTGGCAACAATGCGTTCAGTTCGTCTTTTGCAAAAGCAGTTATCTGCTGGTAAAATTCAGTGATAGAAATGGGTTTCATTTTGTTTTAATTTACGCAATTCAAATATAGCGATCTGTTTTTTACAAATACTTGTTGTTTGGTTTTTAGCACATCTCAATTTGTTTGTGCATAATTTTCTTTTCTGTTTATAAAATATTTTTATAAACGCGTTAGGGTTATGTGTGCCGAAACAGCAATTTTGTAGAGCGATATTTCAAATCACCATCTTATATCTTCTAACTAATCATGCGGGTTTATAACGAGGCAAGAAGCCGGATTGTGCAGATTATTTTTCTTGTTGTTTTTGTAGTTATTATTATACAATTACTGCATTTGCAATTGTTCTCTTCCAGCTATCGCTTGCAGGCCGAAAGCAACGCCATTTACAGAAAGGTAGTGTATCCCGATCGCGGCATCATCTTCGACCGTAAGCACCGCGCCATTCTGGAAAATACAATCATGTATGACCTGATGATTACGCCTTCGGAAATCAGAGGCACTGATACGGCTACGCTGTGTTCTATTTTGAACATTGATACGGCTGAATTCAGGAAGCGTGTGACGACGAGCATTTTTAAGAACTCCCGTTACAAGCCCAGTACGTTTGAGGCTTTGCTTTCGCCCGAAAAATATGCGCGGCTGAATGAAAACATGTATAAGTTTCCGGGTTTTGTTTTGCAGGAACGTCCCATCAGAAGTTACCCGTATCATGTAGCTGCACAAGTGCTCGGCTACATTGGTGAAGTGGACACAGCTTTTCTGCACAAGCACATTGGCGAAGGTTACGAACAGGGCGATTATGCCGGGCTTGCGGGGCTGGAAAAAGTGTATGAAAAAATACTGATGGGACAGCGCGGCGTAAAGCGATTGATTCGCGATAACCATGCGCGCATTGTTGGCTCTTATGAAAAAGGTGTGTTTGATACGGCTGCCATTGCTGGCAGAAATTTATACAGCAGCATTGATATTGACGTGCAGCAATTGGCTGAAAAGCTATTAAAAAATAAAATTGGCAGTGCGGTTGCCATCAATCCAAAAACGGGCGGCATTATAGCCATGGCATCAGGACCTTCTTACGATCCGCAGGAATTGACCGGCTCGCAACGAAGAAAGAACTTCAGCCGTATGTTTTTAGATACCGCAAAGCCTCTATTCAATCGTGCCATTAAGGGTCAGTATCCACCCGGCTCAACCTTTAAACCCTTGGGCGGTTTAATTGCATTGGACGAAGGTGTTATCACACCAGCGTATGGCTATCCCTGTTTCGGTGTGTATGCAGCTTGCGGCGTTGCTGTTAAATGCCTTCATTCCGGTGGCGGACATGCAGCTAATTTGCGCCTTGCATTGGCTAATTCGTGCAATTCTTATTTTACCAATGTGTATCGCATGACGGTTGATAATCCGGCTTTTGGTGATTCGCGTGTTGGCTATATGAAATGGAAAGAATACATGAACAATTTTGGTATGGGCAAACGGTTGGGTGTTGATTTGCCAAGCGAAGATGGCGGTAAAGTTCCTGATGCTACAGGATATGACAGAGATTATGGCAACAGCCATTGGGGAAGCTGCTTTAATGAAACGCTGGGCATTGGTCAGGACAGAATGCTGGCAACTCCGCTGCAATTGGCCAATTTAATGGCAATCATTGCCAACGGAGGGGCTTACTTTACACCACATTTTGTTGACAGCGTAGAAAACGAAACGATTACTGATAGCTCTTTCTTTAATAAGTATAGAAAGCAACATACTACCACGCACGTTAGCGCCGATGCGTATGCAGCCATACATGAGGGCATGCACGATGTAACCATATTTGGTACGGCAGCAGCCATTAAAATACCAGGCATTAATTATTGCGCAAAAACAGGTACGGCGCAAAACCCACATGGAAAAAACCACTCCATTTTTGTGGCTTATGCACCCGAAGAAGATCCCAAAATTGCCGTTGCTGTAGTGGTTGAAAATGCGGGTTTCGGAGCTACCTGGGCAGGACCGATTGCTGCATTTATGATGGAAAAATATCTGAATGATACCATTGCAACGGCCAGGTTAAAAGACATTGACCGCGTATCTTCTGCCGATTTAATTCCTGAAGCCATTAAGCACTGGTATGTAAAAAGAGATTCTTTAAAAGCCATTAAAAACGCAAGAATAGAGCAGGATACCATTCCGAATAAATTGGATAATAACCTGGAAAACCGCAAGGTGACTTTCGATCCCGAAGCTGAGCCAAACCGCAAAGATTCTTCGCCCCCCAATGAGAAAAATATTCAGACAACGCCTGCCATCGCACCTCCCGATAATCGTAAAAAACAAACTAAACCATGAGCACCGTTTATCAAAATAAATCTATTTCCAAAGGCATTGACTGGCTTACGGTGTCTTTGTACGGCTTACTTCTTTGCATTGGTGTTCTATGCATTTTTATGGTAGAATACAATCCTGATGAAAATATTGTTTCTTCTTTTTTTTCAGGCAAAACCAATTACAGCAAACAGGTTTTGTTTTCAGGCATCTGCATTGTAATTGCCACGTTTATTTTGTTAAGCGATAGCAAACTGTACACAGCATTTGCAAACTTATTTTATTTGTTTGGCATTGCACTTATGCTACTCACCTTTGTAATTGGTAAAAGTATCAACGGAAGCAAAAGCTGGATACCATTAGGTGGCGGTTTTAATTTACAACCAGCCGAGTTGTGTAAAATATTTGTTGCGCTTGCGTTGGCGAAATACTTAGCGCGACAAGATGTTGATTTCACAAAACTGTCCTCGCAAATTATTGCTGGTGTGATTGCCCTGATGCCGGCCGTGCTTTCTATTGCGCAAAATGAAACCGGATTGGCTATTGTATATGGCTGCTTTTTTATTGTGATGTACCGGGAAGGTTTGCCAGGCTGGATATTAGTTGTAGGCGGTTCATTTGCTGCGCTGGTAGTGGGAACACTTGTTTTAGAACCTTTGATTTTGTTTATTATTCTTACCGTAATTGCTTTGATTGCCGTTTATTTTTTCCGCTATCGAATTAAAAAGAGTTTGGGTTTACTCATTGCCATTATTGCAATATGGTTTGTTTGCGTAGGCATTTCGGTGTTTGCAGTGCCTTATATTTTCAATCATATTTTTCAGTGTTATCAAAGCCAGCGCATTTACAGCATGGTAGGAAAAGATTACGATTGCAGCAAAAACAAAAGTGCGCAAACCGAAGAAGCTGCTAAGAAAAATGTGGTAAAGCCTGACGATTATAATGTGCGCCAAAGCAAGATAGCCATTGGCTCGGGCGGCTTACTGGGGAGAGGTTTTTTAAAAGGCACACAAACGCGTGGTAAGTATGTGCCTGAACAACATACCGATTTTATTTTTACATCTCTTGGCGAAGCGTTTGGTTTTGTAGGTTGCCTTTTGTTTTTGCTCATTTATATTTTATTGCTCATGCGCATTGTTGCCATTGCCGAGCGGCAGCGAAGTACCTTTAGCCGTGTGTATGCTTACAGTGTTGCTAGCATTATTTTTTTGCATATTGCTATTAACATCTGTATGACCATTGGGTTGTTTCCAATTGTCGGTATTCCGCTGCCGCTAATGAGTTATGGAGGGTCCTCGCTGCTAACGTTTACCATTTTGATTTTTATTTTGGTAAGATTGGATGCAGATAGAAATATGGTTTTGAGATAAGTAATGGAACCTGCCTGACGGCAGACAGGCACGGATGACACGGACGTTGTGCACGGATATTCAGAATTTACTATTGAAGAAGTAAAATTGAAGATTATAGAAAGCATTTCATCTTTTATCAAAACTTCATCAATCCCAATTATCTCAGTTCAGACAAAAATCTATATGACACGCAAAAAGCGGTTTCAGTTTGTAATTCAATATTTTTTAGAACACAATCCTAACCCCGTTACCGAATTAAAATATTACAATTCTTATGAGCTTTTGGTGGCGGTTATTTTATCAGCACAATGCACTGATAAAAGGGTAAACATAACCACGCCTGCTATCTTTTTGCAATATCCAACGGTGCATCATTTGGCACAAGCCACAGTTGATGAGTTGTTTCCCCTCATCAAAAGCATTTCTTACCCAAACAACAAAACCAAGCACCTCATTGGCATGGCACAAAAAGTAGTGAATGAATTTAGCGGTGAAGTGCCAATGACAGTGGAACAACTGATGACCTTGCCAGGTGTAGGGAGAAAAACTGCCAACGTAATTACTTCGGTAATTGATTCGCAACCCAACATGGCGGTTGATACGCATGTGTTTCGTGTATCGGCACGAATTGGATTAACGCACAATGCAAAAACACCTTTGACAACAGAACTGCAACTCATCAAATACATTCCCGAAGAGTTGATTCACACTGCACATCACTGGCTTATTTTGCATGGAAGATATATATGTGTGGCAAGAAATCCCAAGTGCGAAATCTGTGGACTAAAAGCAGCTTGCAAGTTCTATCAAAAAATAGATAAGAAAAATATTCCGGAAGCATCGGCGTTATAGTTGTTATACTAACTTATATGCACCGAATTTTGTTTGCCGCTCTCTTTTTGTTTTGCCGCTTTTTTGTGCAGGCGCAGGATTTTTTTCATGATAAAACGTACTCGGATAAAGACATCATTGCCACATTCGGAGTTACCGGCGGCGCCATGAATTGCATTACCGATTTAGGTGGAAAATCGCAAGTCTTTAAAACATCAAAACCTGCTGGCGGCTTTTATATAGGCGCCTTATATCAGCAAACCATTGGTGCGCGGCTTCAAATTGTTTGGGGCAGTGTTGCTGCTGATGATAAATATGCAAGAGACCCGGCGGTTCGCCAGCGCAATTTGAATTTTGCAAGTAGTATTTCAGAAATCAGCTTGTTGGGAGAATTGCATCCGTTAGCTCTGATACCTTCTGTACAATTTCCTGTATCGCCCTATATTTTGGCAGGTGTGGGCACATTTTCTTTTAGTCCTTATACGCAACTCAACGGCACAAAAGTGTTTTTACAACCCCTGCACACGGAAGGTGAAGGTTTCCCCGAAACAGGACGACCCAATTATAAGCTAACGCAGATGATGCTGCCGGTAGGAGCCGGTTTGTCGTATCCAATTTCGTCTTTGTTTACTGTGAAAGGCGAACTGATTTACCGGTTTTTAAATACTGATTATTTAGATGATGTAAGCACTACTTACATTGATCCTGCTCTGTTCGACAACAATTTGACGCCTGTTGAAGCATCATTGGCAAAGCAACTCTATTATCGCGGCAACCAACTATCTGGCAATTCATCAAAACCTATTGTTGGAAGCCCACGGGGCGGTTCGGCAAAAGATGCTTATTACTCAGTAAACATTGTACTGGAGTTGAATTTTTAAACCCGACCCCTTATTCATTATCTTCAATTAAAATTCTGTATGAAAAATACATTTGCTAACATTGTTTTGAAGGAAGGTAAGTTTTATGTTGCCCGTTGTTTGAATGTAGAAGTAAGCAGTTTCGGCGAAACAAAAGAAGAAGCGATAACCAATCTGCAAGAGGCTTTGGAGCTTTATTTTGAAGACACATCAATTAATGAAATTCCGCAGGTAGAAAGTCCTAAAATTGTTTCAACTCAATTAGAACATGCCTGAGTTATATTCTTCAGAGGAAATTATAAGTGTTTTATAAAAGCATAATTTTTACTTTATTTCGCAAAAGGGTAGTTACATTAAATATCGGAAGGAAATCCAACACTCACGGTTATTATTCCTGCCGGAAGAAAGCAAATACTAATGGGCACTTTTCATTCAATAGTAAGACAGTCAGGCTTGTCCAAAGAGGACTTTTAAGTGAAGATAAAAAACGGGCAAAAACAAAAGCTCCGCTGATAAAACATCAGCGGAGCTTTTGTTTTTGCCTATAAATTTATTTGTACTGAGGCGTTAAGCTTTTTGCCAGTTCAACCATTTGTTTGATGCCTTCTTCGGGTAAATTCCCTTTCTTAAATTCAGCCAGCACTTTAGGGAACTTGTTTTGCATTTCCAACAAGAAATGTTCTTCAAACGCTTTTACTTTAGATAATGCAACATCGCGCAACAAGCCTTGTGTTCCCAGGTAAATAATAGCTACTTGCTTTTCAACGGAAACAGGAGAGTATTGCGGCTGCTTTAGTATTTCAACATTTCGCGCGCCTTTGTCAATCACAAATTTTGTAGCTGCATCTAAGTCACCACCAAACTTTGAGAAAGCTTCCAGTTCGCGGTATTGTGCCTGGTCAAGCTTTAGCGTACCCGCCACTTTTCTCATAGATTTAATCTGCGCATTACCGCCCACGCGGCTTACAGAAGTGCCCACGTTGATAGCCGGACGAATACCGGCATTGAACAAGTTATTTTCCAGAAAAATCTGCCCGTCAGTAATCGAAATTACATTGGTAGGAATGTAAGCCGACACGTCGCCCGCCTGCGTTTCAATAATTGGCAATGCTGTTAAGCTGCCGCCACCTTTTACAAGGTGTTTAATGCTTTCGGGCAGGTCGTTCATGTTTTTTGCTACTGCATCGTTGCTGATGATTTTAGCAGCGCGTTCGAGCAAGCGGCTGTGCAGATAGAACACATCACCCGGATAAGCTTCGCGTCCAGGAGGACGACGCAAAAGCAAAGATACTTCGCGGTAAGCAACGGCCTGTTTTGATAGATCGTCGTAAATAATCAGAGCCGGACGACCAGTGTCGCGGAAGTATTCACCAATGGCAGCGCCTGCAAACGGAGCATAAAACTGCTGTGGTGCCGGGTCGGAAGCAGAAGCAGCAACGATGGTGGTATAAACCATCGCGCCGTTATCGGTCAACGTTTTCATCACACCGGCAATGGTAGAAGCTTTCTGACCAATGGCTACATAAATGCAGTACATCGGCTTGCCAGCGTCATAAAATTCTTTTTGATTAATGATGGTATCAATGCAAATGGCCGTTTTTCCTGTTTGCCGGTCGCCAATGATCAACTCACGCTGACCGCGACCTACCGGAATCATCGCATCAATGGCTTTGATACCGGTTTGCAGAGGTTCTTTCACCGGTTCGCGAAAGATAACGCCCGGTGCTTTTCGCTCCAACGGCATCTCATACAGTTCACCGCTAATAGGACCTTTGCCATCAATCGGTTCACCCAAAGTATTGATTACCCGACCTACCAAGCCTTCCCCTACTTTGATGGAAGCAATCTGTCCGGAACGACGCACTTTATCGCCTTCTTTTATATCGCCCTGGTCGCCCATCAATACGACGCCCACATTGTCTTCTTCCAAATTTAAGGCAATGGCTCTCACGCCGTTTTCAAACACAACCAATTCGCCGGAGCGAACGTTGTTCAATCCATATATACGGGCAATTCCATCGCCCATCTGCAAAATTGTGCCTACTTCTTCCAAATCGGTTTCTGCATTAAAATTGCTCAGCTGCTGCCGAAGGATGGCTGAAATTTCATCTGGCTTTATAGCTACCATTCTCTATTGAATATTTAATATTTATGAAGTAAAATCCTTTTCTTTTGTAGTGATCGTCCTCAACTCCGATGTATCGTCTGTTGCGACGCTCCGTTCAACGCTTTGAAAATAATTGGGCTGCCTGCATCAGCGTATGTTATGAACATACACGTTTTGCTGAAATTGCTTTTTTACTTCACGCAAATTGCGCAGCACACTGGCATCAACCAAATTATTGTTGTATTCCAAAACAAAGCCGCCAATCAAGGCCGGATTTACCGCAGATTCTATCTCCACTTTATCAAAACCAGTTGCGCTTTTTACCTTGCTTACAAGGTCGTTCTTTACATCATCGCTCACGGCAACAGCAGTGGTTAATTTTATTTTTTGTATGCCTTCTATTGTATTATACTGCGTAACAAAAGCATCAATAATTTCAGGCAAATCTTCTTCTCTGCCTTTATCAGTCAGCAATTTTGTAAAAGCTGTTGTTAGTCCGCCAATTTTGTCTTTTGTAATGGCTACAATAATCGCTTCTTTTTTAGCGGCTTTAATTACCGGGCTGCGCAGCAGGTTCACAAAATCGCGATTGCTTTTACAAATGGCTTGCAGAAATAGCATGTCCTGATAAACCGTTTCCAGTTCACCTCGTTCCTGGGCAAGCCCGATCAGGCTTTTTGCGTATCTTGTTGCTAATCGTGGATTGGGCATTCAATATAAGTTTTCAAGTTACAGGTCTCAAGCATACAAGCTTGACACTTGTAACTTGGTTCTTGATTCTATTCTTTTAATTCAATTTAACTGCGTCTGTCAATTGTTTAATATATTCTTCCTGCTGTGCTTTGTTGTCAAGCTGTTTGCGAAGCACTTTTTCAGCCACTTCAATTACTAAGTTTCCAACCTGGTTTTTTACATCGGTTATGGCTGCATTTTTTTGCTGGTCAATGGCAGCCTGTGCGTCAGCTACTATTCTTTCGTATTCTGCTTTGGCTTTGCTTTGCGAGGCGGCAATCATTTTATCGCCTGTTTCTTTTGCCCCTTTTATCATGACAGCCCTTTCTTCGCGGGCTTTTGCCAGCAACGCTTCGTTTTCACTTTTTAACGTAGCCATCTCTGCTTTCACTTTTTCAGCAGAAGCAATAGCATTGGCAATGTTGGTTTCTCTGTCTCTTAAGCCCTGTAAAATAGGCTTCCATGCAAATCTTCTTAAGATATACAATACAATAAGAAACGCTATCAGCGTCCATATCATCAAACCTAAACCGGGTAATAACAATTCCATAATAAGTAAAGCCTCCAACCCATAAAGGGGAGCTTGGAAAGCCTGTTTATGTTTTGAAATATTTTTTATTTACCCTTTCTCCCTTTAGGGGTTGGGGGCTTGCTTTCTTTTTAAATTATTGCACCCTTAGCCCTGTGCGTTGGGTGCAATAAAGAGTTGCTTTGCGTACTATGGTTTCAGTACAGCAAGGATACCAGCGATAACGGCAAAAAGGGCAACCCCTTCCACAAACGCCGCCGTCAGGATCATGTTTGCACGAATATCGTTAGCCGCTTCAGGCTGGCGGGCGATGCTTTCCACCGCGCCTTTACCAATCTGACCGATACCAATGCCGGCACCAATAGCTGCTAAACCCGCACCTACCGCGCCACCTAAATGTGCCAGCGAGTCGGTATTCGTTTGCAACAGAATGTTCAGTAAGGACATAATTGTTGTTTTTATGAATGAAAAAAGATGATTGTTTTATAATTACAAAGCGATAATATCATCGTCATGACCTGTATCATGCGAACCTGCAAACGCCTGACCGATAAATACAGCCGTAAGATTGGCAAAAATATAAGCTTGTATGAATGCAATCAGGATTTCTATTAAATAAATAAAGATGGTAAAAGCAACCGAAACCGGAATAAATCCCCAACCTGCTGCCTGGCTCATGGCCCCGAAAATAAAAATAAGCAAAATAAAACAGGTGATTACAATATGTCCGGCGATCATGTTAGCAAACAAACGTATCATTAAGGCTGCAGGCTTAATGAAAACACTTAGTATTTCTACCGGAATCAAAATGAATTTTACCAGAATGGGCACGCCGGGAGGCCAGAAAATATGCCCCCAGTAATGCCGGTTGGAGCTAAACAAAATAACCAGCAGTGAAATAAAAGCCAGTATAAAAGTGAACGCAATGTTGCCTGTAACATTTGCCGAACCAGGCAGGAGCCCGAATAAACTGTTGATTAAAATAAAAAAGAAAACAGTAAGCAGATAGGGCATATACTTAGGATAATCGTCGCCCAAATTGGGTTTGCCTACTTCATCGCGGATAAAGGTAACAACTACTTCAATCATATTCTGGCCACCCGTAGGTGCAACATTGGTGCCCCGCGTTTTGTATTTGTTAGCTGCAGCCAATAAAACCCAAACCAAAATAATGAGTGCCAAAAACATTTGTACCACATTGCGGGTAAGGCTAATGTCGTACACCTTTGTATTTTCGTCTACATTTCCAGCCGCATCAACCGCTACAATTTTACCTTCTTCATTTTTATAACCATTGTAAATGCCATGACTATCGTGCTGATGAAAACGCCCGTATGAAAAAGCCGTTAAACCGCGTTCTCTGGAAAATAAAATAACAGGCAAAGGAATAGAAGCTTCATGCTCTTCGCCATCGCTTCCTTTGTAAGAAAAAAAATGGAACTCATGCGCATCCATTACGTGCTCTAAAATCACTTTAGCAGGATCAAAGGCGTTTGTTTTTGCCGTTTTTGTAGTGTCTTTGATTTCCTGTGAATAAGAGTTGTGAAAAGCAAGCAATGAAAGAATGCTGAAAACCGCTACCAGTAAGAGTTTCAAGCCTTTAAAACCCATGTAATCCTTTTTTTGATTTTGCGCGAAGATAAGCAGTTGCGGTGTAAAAACAGGCTGAAATATTAGAAATTGAAAAACAAATTTGCTGTAATAGCTTTGCAGAAAACGATAACTTTTTTTGTATGATAACATTGAAAGAAGGTGATAAAGCCCCCGCATTTGCAGCCAAAGACCAGAATGACAGGGATATATCGCTGAATATGTTCAGAGACAAAAAAGTGGTGCTTTATTTTTATCCGAAAGATGATACGCCGGGCTGCACAGTACAGGCCTGTAACCTGCGCGATAATTATTCGGAATTAATAAAACAGGGCTATGTTGTAATTGGTGTAAGTGCCGATGATGTGAACAGTCATAAAAAGTTTGAAACCAAATTTAATCTTCCGTTTCCGTTGGTGGCCGATGATAAGCAAGTCATTTCTCAGGAGTATGGCGTTTGGGGCGAAAAGCAGATGTTTGGAAAGAAATTTATGGGCATTATCCGCACTACCTTTTTAATTGATGAAGAAGGAAAAATTAAAAAAGTAATTGACAAGCCGGATACAGAGCATCATACCGAGCAGGTGATGGAGGCGTGGAAAAGTTAAGAAGCTTCTTAACTTTCAGAAATTCTGTTCTTTACTATTTTTATTTGGTGGAAGTTTTACTCCTTTCAGTTGTTTTTTAGCTAATGCAAGTTTTTCCGGAAACAAAGTCATTTCCTGTTGAGAAGGTGCAGCGTTTCTAACTTTATGATTGTATGTTTTTTCTTTAATTTTCATAAACCATGATGTATTAATAAATTGGCTACTTCATCTCCACCAAAAACGGCAACCGCGCTTGCGGCTCGTTAAACATACCTTGAACGCTTTTTAGTTTTATCAATATTTCATAAGTGGGTTTGCCAACCTGCTCTTCCACCGCATTTTGTTTTATAGTTTTGCCTGAATATGTATCCAACAATTCCTGCAAATAGCTTTTCTTTTCAGGATATTCTCTTACATAATAATCGTTCGATTTAATCATACGGGCGGCGCAAACAATGGCATCGTGTAAAGTTCCCGTTCTGTCAACAATGCCAGTGGTAATGCCACGTGTACCTGTCCAAACTCTGCCTTGCGCAATGCTGTCAATATAAGCTGTATCACGCTTCCTGCCCTTGGCAACGCGCGATACAAATGTGTTATAAGTAGTGTCAATATTGGCTTGCACAAAACGTTGCTCGGTAGCAGTGAGCGGGCGGCTTGCCGTCATCATATCGGCATAAGGCGCCGTTTTCACGCCATCGAATGTAACGCCCAGCTTATCTTTAAAAAAAGAACTCATGTTTGGAATTACCGTAAAAACACCAATAGAACCTGTAATGGTTCCGGCGTCGGCATAAATGCTATCGGCAGCGCACGAAATGTAATAGCCGCCCGAAGCTGCATAATCGCCCATACTTACCACAACGGGTTTTACTTTGCGAGCCAATTGGATTTCATTCCAGATAACATCGCTTGCAAGCGCACTGCCGCCTGGCGAATTTACACGGAACACAATGGCTTTTACATCATCGTCCAACCGCAATTTGCGAAGCAAACTTCTATAATCATCACTGGCAATTTGCCCTTTGTCTCCTTTGCCGCCAACAATATCGCCTTGTGCATACAATACCGCAATGCGATCATTGCCAGAAGTTTTTGCATAATCAACTGCATCGGCATATTTACCCAACGATATAAAATTAATCTTGTCTTTTTTAGCCAAATGAAGAGAGTATAACCATTCTGCTTGAATGTCATTGTCATATTTCAATCCATCAATCAAATGATATTGTAATGCATTGTTGCCTGTTTGAATGGCGCCAGTATTGGCAAGGTTATGAAGCTGTGCTGTGTCTATATTTCGGGCGCCTGAAATTTGCTGCAAAAACAAACTATACAAATCGCCAAGCCACACGCCCGTTTGCAAACGGTTGGGTTCGGTCATTTGCGTAGCGCGAAACGGCTCAGTAGCACTTTTAAATTTACCAGCATAAAAGATCTGCGGTTGAATTTCCAGCCGGTCCAATAAATTTTTTACAAAAAATAAATCAACCGAAAACCCGTTCCACTCCAAGCCACCTGCCGGATGGCAATACACTTTGTTTGCCGCTGATGCCACATAATAAGCTTTCTGACTCATCGTTTCGCCATAAGCCATCACCGTTTTACCACTCGTTTTAAAATCGTTAATGGCTTGTATTAACTCTTCACTCGTGGCATAACCGTTGGGATTGTCTTCTGCTTTAATAAATAAGCCTTTTATAGAAGAATCGCTTTTGGCATAGTGCAACATGCGCACAACATCGTACAAACCGGGAATATCGGAAGAAGCATCGCCCGTAAGCGAGCCAATTGGATTCTGCTTTCCCTGCTCGTTAAACGTATTGCTTAAATCCAGTACCAGCACGCCTTTCGAGCCAATATCGGGTTTTGATGGTGAAGCAAGCACACCGATAATACCAAGCGTAATTAAAAAAGTAAGAACGGTAAAAATGAACAAAGCCAACAGGGAGGCAAAGAATATTTTAAAAAACGATCTCATACATGGATATTTGAAACGATGAACACAGTTTATGTGCTTGCCGGCAGCAATATAGGCAATCGGCTCAATTTTTTGCAGAAAGCCGCAAATCTAATGGAAGAACAATGTGGCGACATCATTGCCCGCTCATCCATTTACGAAACGGCTGCCTGGGGTTTTACAGAACAGCCCCCTTTTTACAACCAGGCATTTGCGGTAAACACTTCGTTGTTACCTGCACATCTCATGCAAACTTTGCTGAACATTGAAAAGAGATTGGGAAGAGAGCGAACGGTGAAAATGGGGCCGCGCACCATTGATTTGGATATATTATTGATTGAAGAATTATCAATAAAAACGGCCCTGCTTACTGTGCCTCATCCTCGTTTGCCGCAACGACGTTTTGCTTTGCTGCCTTTGGCAGAAATAGCAGGCGATATTGTTCATCCTGTTTTACAAAAAACAATCAATCAATTATTGGATGAATGCGAAGATGATTTGGAAGTGAGGAAATTGGGTTGAAATGAATTGAACCACAAAGACACGAAGAATGCAAAGTTTCACAAAGAATCATAGAAGCGAATTCTTTGTGAAACCTTTTTCCTTTGAGTCTCTGTGGTTCAAAAAACTATTGGATCAGCTTAGCAATTTGTTGCAGTGGAACGGTATTCGCCCAAGTTGTAATTTGCGTATCGGTAGTGTTCTTTCCTACAAATGTTACGAGTGAATTGCCCATCGGAATTTGAATGGTACAATTGGTTTGTCCGTTACCTGCATCCTCTTTTGTCATCTGCGCTTTGTAACCCTGTACTTTGATGATTTTGTTTTTGCCATTATTATTCATCAAGCCGCCAAGTAATGGTGTGTTTAAAAACGTATTGAGCGTAGCCACCAGCGGCGAATTGCCAATGATGGATAAATCAACATCATCATTTTGTCCGTAGCTGCGATGAATGGTGCTACCAATCATTCCAGCGTTGGAAGTAACATTATCATCTTTTGCATTGGCAGCAAACGCATCTAGTTTTTGAGGTAAAAGTGTAAGCACTTGTTTGCCAATAATCATATCAATTTCCTGCATCGCTTGCAGCAAGGCAAAATGCGCATCCTCTAGCTTTCCGGATGAATAAGAACTTTTTGCGGTAGCAATATCAGTAGAAAAATTTTGTGCAAAAGATTGAAGAGTGATAAATACACAAATGAAAAGGAGTATTTGTTTCATGTAAAATTTTTTAAGCAGTGATAGATGTTCGATTATTGCTCGCCCAGCATTTTTTTAATGCCATCAATGTCGAAAGCGTTGGCAGCATTCATTACAGAAGCTTCATCAGGAAAATTCACGCATTCCCAAACAATCAAAGAAGCTTGTCCAAGCGGCACGAGCAATGAGTAGCCTTTGCTGTCATCATAAGTAATCACAGCCTTGTTTCCTTTCACCCTGGTTTGTTTTACGTTGGTATTATTACCATTGTTGCTGGTTTGCATAGCGCCATTGTTGAAGTACAAATTGATGAAGCCTGAATAAAATGAATTATTACCAATGGTAACTGTCATTTGCTGATCAGCTTTTTTATAAACACTTTGAATGGTGAGATTGTTCCAGCCCCAGTTGGTGCTCATCACTGCGTTTTGCGCCGTATCTTTCTGCAAGCCGTTAACCGTTTGTGGCAACGATTGTAACACTTGTTTGCCAATTTGCAGTTCCACGCTCATTAACGCCTGCTGAACAGAGTAACGGGCGTCGCTGTAATTGCCAGCCGTTTGCGCTTTTTCTGCGTTGGCAATTTCAGCCTGCACATCGGCTGGTGGCGTATTGGTTAAACCTCCACCTTTTTTGTTTTGCGGTGTGCCTGAACTGTTGTCGGAACTACTGCTGTTTGACGAATTGTTTGTTGATGAAGACGATGAAGAATTTGGATTGATAGCATTGTTTACTTTGTCTTTTAATTTTTTAAGCAGTTGTGCTTCACTGCTGTTTGCCAAAATAATAAAGCCGAGCAAAAAAAGGATGTGTTTACATTGGTACATATTCGTTAGTTTGTTGAGGATGTGAAGTTATCAATTCAGAGCAAATTCTCAAGTACAATTTAATCGTAGAATTTATTGTAGGGGTAACAGCTCTTTCTTATTTATGTGATAGTAAAAAATCGCATCCTTTGCCGACGGCTGCTTTTCCATTTCCTTCATTGGTAAAGTTGGCAACCGGCGTTGTTGCACTTGCGCAAACCGGAGAGTCGGTTTTGGTATTGATTGAACGAATAAGGGCTAAAGCATTTATTTTACTGTTTTTTTCGCAACCCAGTTGATAAGCAACATTGCTTCCGGCGCCAATGCCCAAGAGATAAACGCGGGCAGCATCGCAGTGATATTGCTGAACAAAAAAGTTGATCATAATGCTGATAAACATTCTGTCGTTCAGCGAATCTTTGTTTTTGCCGTTTTTCCAAATGCCATCGACCGCATCGGGATACATCACCACGCAATCGGCAGAATCGGCTTTTGCATGAATCAGGTCGCCCCATTTTTTTATTACATTCATTGCGCTGCTTTCTTTATCATGCAAAACAATCAGCAACGGATAAACCTCAAGTTTTCCGTAATTCTGAGGCATGTAATAAGTTAAGTCGCGCGGTATTTCATCAATAATAAAATTGCTGGTATAAATGCCTTTTGGTTTTAGCGAATCGTATTGGCAGAAAGCAGTTTTTGAGGCAAAAACAAATAAGACGATAAATAGGAATAGAGATTTTACAAATGGAGTTTTCATATCTTACAAAACCATTTTTTTATAAATGAAGTGTGATGAAAGATAATAAAATTTCTAAAGCTTTATTCTGGTTGGCTTTCATTTTTATAACAAAAAATAACAATCTGCCCCATTTTTGTTTTGGATAGAAATAGAAATGCTTATACCTTTGCCGTCCTTTAAAATATAAAGCTATGCAAGCAGCAGTGCAATTTGTACACGAGCAACTGACGGCTAAAAAGCAGTTTCCAAAGTTTAAATCGGGCGATAACATAACCGTAAATTATAAAATTGTAGAAGGCGGTAAAGAGCGCATTCAGGGCTTTCGCGGCGATGTGGTAAAAATGCAAGGCGAAGGTGCAACAGCAACTTTTACGGTGCGTAAAATTTCAGACAGCATTGGTGTTGAAAGAGTGTTTCCTTTTTTCTCACCTAATATTGATTCGATTTTACTGAACAAAGTGGGTAAAGTACGTCGCGCTAAGTTGTACTATCTGCGCGAGCGCAGCGGTAAAAGCGCAAGAATTAAAGAAAGAAGAATTAAATAAAACATTGAATAGGATTGTGATAAAAGCAGAAGACATTTTCTTCTGCTTTTTTTATTAAACTCTTAACCCAAAACTCTTTTTTCACCGTATATATCTTATATCTTTGAACTTCATTTAAACATTTTTTATGGGTAACTTAGGCTTCCAGGAGATTTTATTGATTGCTGTAGTCATTCTTGTTTTGTTTGGCAGCAGAAAAATACCTGAATTTATGCGTGGACTGGGAAAAGGCATTCGTGAGTTTAACGATGCAAAAGACAATGTAAAAAAAGAACTGGAACAAGGTATGAAAGAAAAGGATACGGTTACTACTTCTACGCCGGTATCGAGCAATTCAACTACAACGACTACCACACAACCATAACTTTTTTCTCAACATAATTCGAATAGCCTTTGTTTAGTTTTCATTCTATCAAAGACTATCATGCTCAATTATTGCACGGCAGTACCACTTGCGTGGCAGCCGTGCAATATTATTTACAGCAGATAGCCAGCCAATCGCACCTCAACGCATTCTTAGAAGTTTACGCAGATGAAGCTCTTCAACGCGCGTCAATTCTCGATGAACAAAGAATACAGAATGGCATTACAGGGAACCTACATGGTGTGGTTGTAGGCATTAAAGATGTGATTTGCTACAAAAATCACCATGCTTCTGCAGCATCCAAAATATTAGAAGGCTTTAGTTCCCTCTACAGTGCTACAGCTGTTGAAAAGCTATTAGAAGAAGGTGCTATCATTATTGGCAGGCACAATTGTGATGAGTTTGCCATGGGCAGCAGCAACGAAAATTCGGCATTTGGAAACGTATTGAATGCGTTGGATAACACGCGGGTTCCGGGCGGTTCATCGGGCGGTTCGGCAGTTGCTGTCCAAGCTAAAATGAACATGATAAGCTTGGGCAGCGATACCGGCGGCTCGGTTCGGCAGCCAGCCGATTATTGTGGGATCGTTGGTTTTAAACCTTCTTATGGAATCATTTCGAGATGGGGTTTGATTGCGTATGCTTCCTCGTTTGATCAAATCGGAATCTTCGGTAATACAGTTGATGATGTAACCATTGTATTGGAAGCGATTGCAGGTGAAGATGAGTTTGATAGTACAGTGATTTCGCATTCTTTACAACAAAACCAAAGCGATGAAAAAAAAGGGCAAAAACAAAAGATCGCTTATTTCAACCAGTTCTTAAATCATCCTTCATTAGATACTGAAATCGCTGCTTCTTTTTTTTCATTTACGAAAATATTAACAAAGAATGACTTTGAAGTGGAAGCCATTGATTTTGAATTGCTTGACTACATTGTACCTGTTTATTACATTTTAACAACAGCTGAAGCTTCCAGCAACCTTTCGCGGTATGATGGAGTTAAGTTTGGATTGAGAAAAAATGAGGCAAAACAAAACTTAAATGACTTGTACAAAGGGAGCCGCTCAGAAGGTTTTGGTAAAGAAGTTCAGAGAAGAATTTTGCTGGGAACGTATGTTTTGAGCGAAGGCTATTATGATGCCTATTTTACTAAGGCTCAAAAAGTTAGAAGATTATTAATAGAAGGAATAAAAGAGGTTTTTCAAAACTTTGATGCTGTTATTTTACCAACAGTTCCATCACCCGCTTTTCGCTTTGGCGAGAAGGCAGATTTAATAGAAATATACCTTACCGATATTTACACCGTATTTGCTAACCTTACCGGCATTCCTGCCATTTCGCTTCCTCTTTTTAAACACAGCAATAACATGCCGTTTGGCTTGCAAGTGATGGCAGCACAGGAAAACGACCTATATTTGTTGAATCTCTCCGAAGCAATAATGCAGATGAGAGAAGGGGCTTGAACGGTTCCGCCCTTATTTAACCAGGTATTTTAGCGCTTATAAGCCGCTTTAATTCTAAAAAATTAAAACGAAATTGATGCAATTAAGAAAACTGGCAAACTCGTTTGCAATTGTATGTATTCTTTGTTCTTTTGGTGTTTCGCTAATGTCTTTCACCGACGGCAGAACATCAGGCGGTTCGAAAAAAGCAGATAGTATTTCGCTATCTAAAAACTCAAAATCGCTCTTCCCAAATCCAATACTTTCTGATTTTACAATTTCTATTCCACTCAACCCGATTGTTACACCTTTTGTTCAAAGTTTTTTAAGCAGGCAAAGCGATGGATATTCTAAGATGAAAATCTGGGGCAAATCGTATTTTGATTTGTTCGATAGAATTCTTACCGAAAACAACTTGCCCACTCAGCTTAAATATTTATCTGTAATTGAAAGCGATTTAAAGCCAACGCTAAGATCAAATGTAGGTGCAGTAGGTCCTTGGCAAATTATGTCGTCAGTAGCCAAAGATTATGGGCTAAGAACCGGTAAAGTAGATGAGCGTAAAGATTTTGTAAAAAGTACACGGGCGGCCGCTCAGATATTGAGTAATTTATACAACAATCTGGGTAATTGGCTGCTAGTAATTGCTGCTTATAACGCAGGAGAAGGCCGGGTGCGGCAAGCCATAAGAAAAGCAAACAGTGATAATTTTTGGAAGCTGCAAAAATACCTGCCGGAAGAAACCAGAAATCATGTAAAAAAGTTTATTGCTACGCATTTTTATTTTGAAGGCACAGGTGGCATTACAACCATGACGGCTGATGAAATAAAGAGCCGTAAAGGATTTGCAATTTCTCAGGAAGTAAATAAAAATGAGGAACTAAAAAGTGTGGAAATACAAGGAAAGTACAATTCTACACTTATGGCGAAATATCTACAAATGGATGATACTTATTTGAGCAGTTTAAACCCTGGTTTGAATGAAGCTTTAAATAAAGGCGATACCTTTACACTCCATCTCCCTGGGGACAAAATAGAGTTATTTAATCAGGTAAAAAAGCAATTGTTAAAGGAGAGTGTACAATTGCTAATGATTACTTCTTCTTTACCGGCAAAATAACGCTTCTTACCTAAGAATTCTATATCTGCATAAGTATCAGCAGATAATCAATTTTATCTATTGGTAGTCTTAACTTTTTTTATCTGATAGATAGGTAGATATTTGCATTGCTGAATTGCCAGATATAGTATCTTTAATAAAATAAAGAAAGTTAGTATAAAAGTTGGCATCAGCTTTGCAAAAAATAAATCAGAATATAAGTAGTCAATTTTCTCATAAGCAGTTAGTTTTGGTTGCGGCCCCTGTTTCTACAGGGGCTTATTTTTTTCAATTCTTTTCGCTATAAAGCGAAAGAAGAAATAACCAATAATGGCACCCACTGCATCTGCTATCATATCGTTCACATCACAATCCCTGTCAACAGTAAAATATTTTTGTACAAACTCCATTGCCACACCATAAACAATGGCTAGAACAACAATAGAAATATAAAAGTTACTTTTGAAGGGAATGTCCTTTTTAAAGGGAAAGCTAAACAAGAAGACAAGTCCTCCAAACAATCCTGCATGTACCCATTTATCGAAGTAAATACCAGATAAAAAATCCTCTTTAGGTAAATCTCTGCCCGGTAAAACGAGCAATATAAAAATGATGCAAAACCAAATGATGGCAGGAAGCAGTGATATAAATTTTGGTTTCAAAGTGTGTGAATTAGTTTGAAAATAATTATTCAGTAATTTGGATTGGTAGTAAATAATGCACAAGTTTATGTCAGAAAAGGATATTATAAACCTATTCTTTTTTCATCATTTTTTCAGTGTTTTCCGCAACCTGCAGAGCTTCTATAAATTCATCAATATTGCCATTTATTACCGAATCTAAATTATAAGAAGTAACCCCGATGCGATGATCGGTTACACGCCCCTGCGGCCAATTGTAGGTACGAATTTTTGCGCTGCGATCTCCCGTGCTAACCAATGTTTTTCTATGGCGTGCAATTTCATCTTCATGCTTGCGTACCTGCTCTTCATATAACCTGGTACGAAGCATGGTCATGGCTTTTTCGCGGTTACCCAACTGACTGCGTTCCGTTTGGCAAACCACCACCGTTCCGGTTGGAATATGGGTAAGCATTACTTTGGTTTCCACCTTGTTTACATTTTGTCCGCCTGCGCCGCCACTACGTGCCGTTTCCATTTTTACATCGGCTGGATTTAATTCAAAATCTATTTCTTCGGCTTCCGGCATCACAGCAACTGTCGCCGCTGAGGTATGCACGCGCCCTTGTGTTTCAGTATCAGGAACACGCTGCACGCGGTGCACACCACTTTCAAACTTTAAAGTACCATATACATCTTCACCCTGTACTTCCACTACTACTTCTTTATAACCACCTACTGTACCTTCACTTTCGCTTACAATTGCTGTCTTCCAGCCTTTGTGTGCACAATAACGCAAATACATATTTAGTAAGTCGCCGGCAAACAAGCTGGCTTCATCACCGCCGGTTCCTGCCCGAATTTCAAGAACGGCATTTTTATCATCCTGCGGATCTTTGGGAATAAGCAGTTGGGTAAGTAATTTTTCAAGGGCTTCTTTTTTTTCTTCCAGTTCGGGCAATTCCATTTTAGCCAGCTCGCGAAGGTCTTCGTCATTGCTATTGAGCACTTCACGCGAAAAATTGTAATCAGCCATTACACGTTTGTATTCTTCGTAAGGCTTTATTATTTTTTCAAGGCTTTTGTATTCTTTGCTATACGCCCCGAATTCTCTTTGATTGTTGATAATTTCAGGGTTGGTAAGGGCAATTCCAACTTGTTCAAACCTTGCTTTCAATGCGTCCAACTGATCGGTCATCATAATAAAATAGCTGAAATAGAAAGACTGTTATTGATCGTCTCTTTTTCAGGGCTGCAAAGTTATGTGAATTGATGTGTACAAAATGAAAGCGCAAACTTGTCTGCATTAATTACAATAAAGTTTGTTTTTGCACTTATTTTCGTATTTCAAAATGAAGAAAAGGTACTGTTGAAAAAAGTGAAAGGGTAATTATTTACACAAAAATCCCTGATAGAAATAGCTATCAGGGATTTTTATTTATCGCGAAATGGTTATTTTATTTAGTTACGTCTCGCAGTACTCTATTCGCTGTTGCTCTGCCAGGCAAATAAATCTGAAAACCAATGTTTAAGTCAAGATTGCTTGAGCTACCAGCATTACCAAAACCAGCCGTACCTCTATATTTCAACAATGTTTCTAAACCAACGTTTGGTGTAATGAAATAGGCATAACCAGGACCAAACCCATAATCTAAACCGTTGGATGAAAAACCACCACCATTAGAACCACCGATTCCAATATTACCTTCCAAAAAGAAGCGACCATGTTGCAGTAGATTTACTTTCGGGTCATTCACATAGTAACGCGCCAGAGGTCCAAAACCATACGTTGTATAAGTAGGAACATCCTTAGCTGTTTGCAATCCAAAATTTACATAAGCACCTACTGCAATGTTGTTGTTAATAAACCAGGCGGCCTTTGGTGAAAGACTAATGTTTGTTGTACTCGGCTTTTTCAAACCGATTTGAAAATCAGCTAAATCGCCACCCACCAAAACATTTCCTTTTTGTAACTGCGCATGAGATACAGTAGCAATACTGGTTGCTACAACTAAAAGGGCAAGAATTTTTTTCATAAACATCAAGTTAATATGCTTTGGCATTTTTCATAAACCATGCCAGTCATTTTGTTAACCAAAATCAGTTGTATGAACGGTAGTTTCCATACCTTATGGAAACGATATAGATTGATTATTTTCTATTTTATCTTGTTCTTTTTATAGGTTTGTTTTTGCCTCTTTTTTAATGATGAATAGTGGTAACAAAAAGGGTTGATAATTTGTATCAGCCCTTTGTTTTCTTTGTAAAAATATAAAGTTATTGAATGAGGAAACGGAATTCAGACTGACGACAACGAGATAAAGAAATATGATTTATCAAAAATAGGTTACCTCCGCTAAAGGGCATACTTCCTTTTTCTTACATATTGAAAAACCAAACCAAAGGCAATAATCAATACAATAGGCAAAACAATATTGATGAATTGCCACGTTGTTCGTTGTTCAGCTACTTTCTTTTTATCAAGAAGACGCAATACAAAATCTTTGTTTCTCGATTCAAAAATGCCACTGGTGCTTACCATATAATCCACACTATTCAAAAAGAAATCGCGGTTGGCAAACCGATAATTTTCAAATGGCAATTCGCCCATCGGCAATGGACCTGTGGTTTTAGTAACAGCGTTGGTAACAATGTCCGCATCCGATACTACAATTTGTTTTCCATCCGCTGAAGCTTTTGCCGCGAAAGGCTTTCCTGTAGCCTGTTGTACAGAATCTTGTGTTGCTTTATCAAGACGGTTGGCAAATAAGCTATTGAATTTTCCTTCTAATAAAACGGCAACGGGTATATGGCTCCGGTTCATCGAATTAAAATCCTCATCCGTGCGCACGGTGTTTAAGCTTACCAATGCAGGGGAACTTAGTGCACGGCTGTTTGTATCGCTGGCGAGCAAAATGGTTTTGGTGATGCCTGCTGCTTTTACTGTATCTATACTGGATGGAAAAACAGAAAGCACACGATCCAAATTTTTTGAAATGGGATTGTTGTTGATGGATTGCAAAAAAGGATAGTAGGGAAACGGAATGCGTTGCATTCGCGGGCTGTTATCCGGGTTATAACCCGTTACCACCGGAATTTTTGAGCAGTTTAAATCCTGCACCAAATCGCCATTGATTCTTACGCCATACTTAAATAAAATATCATCAATATTCAGGTTGCGGTCATACGCAATAAAGTCGGCACGACTGCGCAGTAAGCTATCCAATTCGGCATATAATTTATCTACAAACCAAAGCACTTTGCCACCATGCATCACATATTGATCTATCTTCAGTTTATCTTCATCCGTAAAAGCCTGTGTTGGCTTTACAATCAACAAAGCGTTGATCTGATCAGGATTGGGATAGCCCCGCTTCAAATCAAAAACAGCAAGGCGATATTCATTACGAAGGCTTTCACCCAAATCATTTACTGTTAAATCTACCGGCTCGCCATTGCCAATGCAATAAGCAACCGCAGGAATATAAGTTCGTGTGAGTTTATCAATAGCATTGGCTAACTTAAACTCCAGCAAGGCTTCGGCAGCATTGCGTGTGGCTTCTTTATCGGGCTGCGGCTCTTCATTAATAACATTATAATTTTTAAATACAGTCCGGCTGCTGCGCAAATCAATAGCTGCCGGCGGTTGCTGTTTGTAATAAATTAAAGCTGAGGGAATGATGATTTGGGCCGTTGATTTATTAGCCGTTTCGTTCACATCTTCATTGCGCTCAAACACAACGCCTGCGTGGCTTAAGCTATCATACAACTGCGTCTTTAAACTATCATTCAAATCTTTCCCCGGCGTTTCAAAACTTACTTTGATGTTGTTATTGCTCAGGTCAGAAAACTCGCGCAATAAATCTTGCGTAGCGATGCTTAGTTTTTTATAATCGGCAGGCAAATCGCCGGTTAAGAACACTTTGATGTTGATGGTAGTATCAATGTTCTGCAATAATTTTTTGGTAGAAGCGCTTAACGTAAAACGCTTTTCCTGTGTAAGATCAATACGATAGTGAATGAAAGAAGAAACGGCAATCACAATAGCAAACAACAGGATTAAAAACAGCCACCAGAATTTATGTTGAAGAAGTTTGTTCATCTGCATCTTTGTTTTTGTATGATTTTATGTGATTGCTATGCGAAGCTTCCAACTTCGCATTTACTTTCTTCTCAAGAGCCTGAAACCCGGTAGAACATAAAACGTAAACAGTCTGAAGACTTTGTACAGCAACTATCGCCTGGCTATATTTCGTTGTGTTATCAATAAAAATAAAATGATGATACCGGCAAAATAAACGATGTCGCGAAAATCAATCACGCCGCGACTGATGCTGTGATAATGAAAATTAATACCCATCATTTCAATATAATAATCCCATCCTGAACGAAATAAAGGAAGGCTGCTAATAGCTTCGAAACCAGTATAAAAAACAAAGCAAACAAAGGCGCCCCCAATAAAAGCAACCACCGTATTGTTGGTAAAGCTGCTGGCGCAAATGCCAATAGACGTAAACACAGCACCTAGCAAAAACAAACCAATGTAACTGCCAATGGTTGCGCCAACATCAATGCCGCCAATGGCACTTAAGCGTTGTAAAGAGACTGCATAAATAGCGGTTGGCAACAAGGCCAAAGCCACTACCAGCAAAGCTCCGAAGTATTTGCCCCATACAATTTGCGATGAGCTTAGCGGCAATGTTTTTAAGAGTTCAAATGTGCCAGCTTTATATTCGTCAGCAAGGCTGCGCATGGTAATGGTTGGAATTAAAAACAACAATATCCAGGGAGCTAACGAAAAAAAGTTGGATAAGGAAGCATAGCCGAACGAGAGCAAATCGGTATTGGGAAAAACGAACAAAAACAAACCGGTGAGCAATAAAAAAATAATAAGCGCAATGTATCCGGTAAGACTGCTGAAAAATTGCAGCCATTCTTTTTTGCAGATCATCCACATGCGGTAAAGCTAAGTTTGTTTTTTGTTTTTGTCAGAAAGGCGCGAAGGCACAAAGATGTATGAAGAAACGATTGATAGCGTTCTAAGACTGTAAAAGGTGCTTTCTTAAATTGTTATAAAAAAGCCGGACGAGGTTTATCATCCGGCTTTTAATATCTTACAAAATATTTTAGTGAGCCTTCGTGCCTTCGAGTCTTTGTGGCAAAACTTACACTGCGAAGCTTTCCCCGCAACCACAGCTACGGCTGGCATTGGGGTTCTTAAAATAGAATCCTTTGCCGTTCAAACCATCGCTGAAATCAAGTTCTGTATTTACGAGATATAAAAAGCTTTTCAAGTCGGTTACTACCTTCACACCATTGTCTTCAAACGCCTGGTCCATCGGTTTGGTTTCGTTGTCAAAATCAAGTTTGTAACTCAATCCCGAACAACCACCGCCTACAACCGAAACGCGTAGAAAATAAGAAGGATCGCCAGCAACACCGGCATCTTCCATCAGTTTGTGCACTTTGGTTTTTGCCTTCTCACTTACATAAATCGCATTGTCTAACGCAACCATAAACTAACCGATTTGATTAATGAATCCTTTCTTCAAACTGCAATACTTCCAGGCCGTTCTTCTGACGATAATCGTTAATCGCAGCTTTGATGGCATCTTCTGCCAACACAGAACAGTGAATTTTTACCGGCGGTAGATTCAGCTCTTCAACGATGGTCATGTTATCAATCGTAAGGGCTTCATCAACCGATTTACCTTTGAGCCATTCGGTAGCTAAAGAAGAAGAAGCAATGGCAGAGCCGCAACCAAAGGTTTTGAACTTTGCATCGGAGATAACGCCGGTGACATCATCCACTTCTATCTGCAGACGCATTACATCTCCACATTCAGGAGCACCCACTAGGCCGGTGCCTACGTTCTTTTTACTTTTATCAAGCGTTCCCACATTTTTGGGATTGCTGTAGTGATCAATTACTTTATCTGAGTAAGCCATTTTATTTAAGATTTAATATGTTATAAGTAATAATTTTTGACCAATATTCAATTTGCAGTATTCAATACTAATGCGCTGCCCATTCAATTTTGTTTATGTCAACACCTTCTTTAAACATTTCCCACAACGGGCTCATTTCGCGCAGTTTCAACACCGTGCTTTTTACATGTTCAATGGTATAATCAATTTGTTCTTCGGTAGTAAAACGGCCCAAACCAAAACGCAGGGAAGAATGTGCCAGATCATCACCCAAACCCAATGCCTTCAACACATAGCTTGGTTCCAACGAAGCTGATGTACAAGCCGAACCAGATGATACGGCAATGTTTTTATTGAAGCCCATCATCAAGCCTTCACCCTCTACATATTTAAAAGAAATATTGCTTACATGCGGTAGGCGATGCTCACGGTTTCCGTTCACATAGCTTTCTTCAATTTGTGTTAATTCGTTTTCCAATTTATCCCTTAACCGGCCGATGCGCTTCGTATCTTCTTCCATATCCAGCCGGCACAATTCGCAGGCTTTACCCAAACCTACAATACCCGGAACATTTAATGTACCGCTGCGCATACCACGCTCATGACCGCCGCCATCCATTTGCGCAGTTACTTTTACACGCGGGTTTTTGCGGCGAACATACAACGCACCAACGCCTTTCGGGCCGTACATTTTATGCGCAGAAAACGTAAGTAAATCAATGCCGTCTTTGTTTACATCAACCGGTATTTTGCCAACCGCCTGCGTAGCATCGGTAAAAAATAAAACGCCATGTTTACGGGCAATTGCGCTGATTTCTTTTACCGGCTGAATAACACCAACTTCGTTATTGGCATACATGATAGCAATCAAAACAGTGGTTGGCTTAATGGCGGCTTCTAATTGTTTCAAATCAATCAAACCATCTTCTGCAACAGGCAGGTACGTTACTTCACCACCCGTTTTTTCAATATGTTTACAAGTATCTAACACCGCTTTGTGTTCGGTAACAGCGGTAATAACATGATTGCCTTTTGATGCATACATTTCGTACACGCCTTTGATGGCAAGATTATCGCCTTCTGTAGCGCCGGAAGTAAAGATGATTTCTTTCGGATCGGCACCAATTAATTTAGCAACCTGCTCACGTGCATAATCAACCGCTTCTTCGGCTTCCCATCCAAAAGGATGGTTGCGGCTGGCAGCGTTTCCAAAGTGTTCGGTAAAATAAGGTATCATCGCTTCCAGCACGCGCGGGTCCATCGGCGTAGTGGCATTATTATCTAAATAAACGGGAAGTTTCAACATACACACTGCGATTGTTTATTGTTATATTCTTTCTCCACAAAATTACTGCAAATACAACAATCGCAGTTAATAACATTTGCATCCTGCTTTTTTTAACGGATTAAAAAAACGATTTTTGTCATAAACAAGTCATCAATTTAAAAACAGAAGAATTATGCACAGAACAGTTACACAATTGTTTACCGAAAAAGCAAAAGCAATTCTCTTTTTATGCCTGTTACTTACAGCAGTCATTTCATGCAAAAACAAACCTGCCACTGCTAATGAATTATTGGAGCAAGCATCGAAAGCACCCGGCCTGAATGCCGGCACAGGCACATTCACCGTAACGGCACCGGAAGGCTGGGAAAAGAAAGATACGGTAATGAATGGCATTACCTTTCTGTTTATAAAGTCTCCGGTAAGTAGTGCTACGCAAGTGATTCGCCCGAGCATGAATATACTTACCGAAAACATGGGCGGCGTATCTTTTGATGAATACGTTAAGCGCAACCAAAGCACCATGAAGCAATACTTTGATCAATACAAAGAGTTGGATAACGGCAACATTGAAGCTAACAGGATGCAGGGAAAATGGCTGCGTTATTCCCATGCACAAAATGGATATACACTGGATAATATGGTGTACATGTTTCCAAAGAATGGCATTGCCTATGTGCTTACCGGCGCAACAATGCAGGGCGATATGGATAAATATAAAAACACCTATGACGCCATTGCAAAATCATTACAAGTTCCATAAGAAAACCATTGGCAACACTTTCAAAAGAATGTTAAGTCTTATTTATCGAATAATCTTTTCAGCGTTAGGTTCGTCTATTGTGTGATAATAAAAAGAAGAAAGAAGACGCTATGAAAAGGATTTTATTTTTAAGCATTCCGCTGATGTTGATGTTGGCATCTTGCAGCACCACAAAAATAACCGACAGTTATGCAAACATCCATCAACGGATACCCGCCAAACGGATTTTGGTTTTGGCACTATTCAGCGATAAAAACAGCAAAGCAAAAGTGGCCATGGAAAATGAAGTGGCAAACGACATCAACAAATTTGGCTACGATGCAGTAACTGCAACCAGCGATTTTGGTGCGAATGCTTTTAGCGGTATGACCCAACAACAGGCATTGCAAAAATTAGGGGACGAAGGCATACAAAATGTAATTGCCATTACGCTGGTTGATAAAAACAAACAAAAGCGTTACGTGCCGGGTTCTTACGGTTATGCGCCTGGCTTTTGGGGTTACTATTCTTATTATTCGCCGTGGGCTTATCAGCCCTATCGGCCGGGTTATACCGAAGTGAATACAAGCTATGTGTTTGAAACCAATTTGTACAATGTGTCCAACAATCAGTTGTTGTATTCAGGTCAGTCGAAGTCGGTAGATGCCAACAGCATGGCAACGCTGGCAAACGATTTTGCAAGGTCGGTTGTGCGCGATATGCGGCGTAAAAATGTGATATAAACAAACTTTGTTTTGAGTATGAATAAAAAGCCGTCCCGATTTATCGGACGGCTTTTTGTTTTTGCACATATTTTACTTTAAAACCATTGCTTTGCATCTATTCGTAACTGGTTGTTTGTTGAAATATTTATTTTATTCGCTTAATTGATGTGCGTTGGTGAAGTCGAACGCATTTATAAATCAAATACTGTTTTAAAAGGTATGGAAAAAATTAAGGCTGTGATTTTTGACCTTGACGGCACGTTGGCTAACACCTTACCGCTTTGTATCCGGGCATTCCGGCAATCTGTCGAACCTCTTATTCAACGTTCTCTTTCTGATGCTGAAATCATTGCAACATTCGGGCCTTCGGAAGAGGGCACAATCATGGTATTGGCACCTAGTGATTATGAACAGGGCGTAACTGATTATCTGGCGTTTTATAAAAGTTTGCACCACATGTGCCCTACACCTTTTGACGGCATTACTGAGATGTTAGACATCTTAAAAAATAAAGGAGTTAGAATTGCAATGGTAACAGGCAAAGGAAAGCACAGTACAGAAATTTCTTTACAGTACTTCAGTCTTGCTCATTATTTTGAAATCGTTGAAACCGGATCACCAAAAGGAGCCAGAAAAGCGGAAGGTATTCAACACATCTTAAATGAATTAAAAGATATAAAAAAAGAAGAAATAATTTATGTGGGCGATGCGCCCAGTGATATTATAGCCAGTAAAAAAGTTGGGATTCCTGTTGTTGCAGCGGCATGGGCAGAGACGGCTGAACCAAAAAAATTAGAAGAGTTGGAGCCAAATGAATTGTTTTATACAACGAAAGAATTTATCAACTGGCTGTGTAACAGAATTTAAAATTTTATTGGATGGCAGCACATAATTCAAAGAAAGTTTTAGAACAGTGGTGCTTGTGTGTTTAACTTGGGTTGATTTAACTACAAATGAAAACAGGTTCAACACTTGCTTGAAACATAAAACCAGTAATCCGATCGAAAACAAACTTCAACAATACAATTTATTCTATCTGTTTCGTTATAGAGGCAGCCATGGCTAACTGTTCTTCCATGAAAAAAAATTTACTCGTTTTTGTTTTTACGGTATTTATAGCAATTGCACAGTTGTCTGCGCAAATTAAACCCATTCAAAAAATAAGTCAGCCCGTCATTCGCTGTTACACCACCGAAAGCATAAATATCGGGCGAAAACAAAGCCCCAATGCCGAAACAGATGCCCATTTCGAAAATTGGCTAAAAACAAAAATGCTTGAACGCCAAACCGAAAACTTAGTGGTGAAGCCATACGTGGTTCCCATTATTTTTCATGTGTTGTACGATGGTGAGGCGGAAGGGGCTGGCAGCAACATTTCGCAGGCGTTAATACAACAACAAATCCTGCAAACGAATAAAGATTACGCCAATCAATCCAACAGTCCTTACAAGGTGGCAGCCGCCACTGGAATACAGTTTGTGCTGGCGCAGAAAGACCCCAACGGAAATGTTTTGGCAGAACCCGGCATTGAACGCATTGACCGCAACAGCAGAGGCTGGCAGGCGCCTGGCACAAAGGGCTGGTCGAGAGATTATATCGCCGATAGCATCAAACCCAAAACCATCTGGAATCCTGAAAAATACATCAATGTTTGGCTGGTACCTGCCATGAACAACGGCGGCACAGGCAAGCTTCTTGGCTTTTCAACGTTTCCGGTAGCTTCTACTTTGGATGGTTTGGATGCCAGCCCGCTGGAAAGCAACAGTACCGCCGGCGTAGTGGTTGACCATGCAACGGTGGGCAGCATTTTTCGCCCGCAAACCTGCGACCAGGGCTGGGGCAAAGGCAAAACATTATCACACGAGCTGGGTCATTATTTCGGGCTTCGGCATATTTGGGGCGATGCTACCTGCGGCAACGATTATGTTGATGATACACCTACGCAGGAAGCCGCCAATTACGGCTCGCCCATTCACCCCAAACCCGATGCCTGCGG
Source organism: Ilyomonas sp. (assembly GCA_965277535.1). GTDB lineage: Bacteria > Bacteroidota > Bacteroidia > Chitinophagales > Chitinophagaceae > Ilyomonas. Next base: position 2,855,688 of record OZ255825.1, read on the forward strand.
CACGCCAGATGAGATGTTTGAAAACTACATGGATTATACGGATGATGAACTGCTGAACACATTTACCGCAGACCAGGTAGATCGGATGCAAACCGTATTGTTGTACAGTCCGCGTCGCACAAATTTGCCCAATTCCAATGTTGGTTTCGTAACCGTAACCGGCAGCAATAAAATATCGTTTGCAGGCTGTACCGGGGAAATTACTACACCTGAAACCGGCACAACAGGAACCTATCCAAGATACAGAGACATATCGTTGCTGTTGAACTGCGAGTATAAGGCAACAGATGCTGCCACCGTTACCATCAATACAAGTGGCACAGCAGTAAACAACACGCAATACCAATTGCTCACCCCATCCTTAACGTTTGCAAAAGGAGATGCTTATAAATCTGTTGTTGTTCGCTTGATTGATAATGCCGCTGTTGATGGCGACAGAACCTTAAACATTAGTTACACCATCAGCGGAACGGGTGTAGTGGCAGATACAGGTTCGCAAAGCATTGCCATCACCGTAAATGACGATGATAATATTGCTTTTGCCGGAAACAGTGTGGTGAATATTATTGACGAACATTTTGAAACCGTTCCTGCCGGTTCGTTAGTGCCTTCCGGCTGGGGTTCGTTTATTCAAAGCGGTTATCCCAATTTATTTGTTGTAGGTCCCAATGGCAATGCTGGTGGTAGCGGCAAAGCGGCTTATATCACCAATAACAAAACCACGCTACCCAACACTTACACAAAAGGCATTGCTGGCGCGGCTGAACTGTTATCACCACAAATCAATCCTTTGCAGTATCGTTCTTTGGATTCGCTTAAATTTAAGTACAGTGTGCGTGGCAGCGTGAATGATCATGGTTATGTTTTGTATGATATTGGCGATGGCAGCCTGTATTTCTGGGGCGGACAAGGATTAACGGGCAGCGGTCCTTATTATGGCACCAATGGCACACAGTCGGCGTCGCTTTCATTGCCGGTTCCGTCGGATGTTACAGGTAAAAAATTCAATATTGCTTTTTATTGGCAAACCGATTCGCTCAAGGATGGCGGTGATCCGGGACTGAACATTGATGACGTATCGCTAAGCGGTGAACCTTATAGCATTGAAACCGCCGTATCGTCAAGCTATGGTTATGATGTGCAACCCGATTTTATTAACAAATTTAGAAGTACCAACAATAAAATCATCGCCGATATTGATTCGGTTTCTGCCACCGTAACGGATGTAACCGTCGCGATAACCGATGCCGGAAACGATACAACTACGGTTTCTATTAACGGTTCAACAGTAGGTCGCGCAAGAAAAGTGATTACCATAAAACCAGCAACAGACGATGCTACCTCTTACACAGCAACGTTTTATTTTACTTCAAATGAAATGGCGATATGGAGTGCAAAAGCAGGCAATTTAAAAATCCTGCAGGTGAAGAATGGTGTTGCTTTATCTGGCAACTTGACAAGCTCTGCTGTAACGATTATCAACCCAATTTTTGTTGACAATCGTTTGTCAACACAAGGCTTTATTACTTACACAGCAAGCGTTTCTGGGTTTGGTCAGTTTGTGTTGATAGATTCTGCCAGTGCAGCTTCTTCGTTTCAATGGATTTCGTTTACCGGCGCATTAAGTGCAAGCAATAACATTTTGCTCGACTGGAAAACAGCAAATGAAAATAAAGAACTTCCCTTTGAAGTGCAGCGCAGCACCGACAGCATTTCGTTTACCAAAAACGGTTCGGTAGCGGCTAACAATAGAGCTTCTAATGAATATACTTACAACGATAAGAGCATTACTAAAGGAACCAAATATTATTATCGTATTAAGCAAACAGATGCCAACGGCAACACATCATACAGCACTATTATCGGCATTAATTATCCGGCCGATACAACTATCCTTGCACAATGGATAAAAGTGTATCCCAACCCGATGAAAGATAAGCTGCTGCTGGATTTCGGCAATCCTTCTTCACAAAGTGTAAACATCATGATTACGGATATGAGTGGAAGAGTAGTGTACAATGCAACCTCAACTGTGCAGGGGCATAAAGAAATAGCAACCGCTTTCCTAAGCCGTGCCATTTACATTGTAAAAGTGCAAACCACCGACCGTGTGGTAACATTTGAAATTATGAAGAAGTAAAAGGTTATTTGAACCACGAAGACACGAAGGAACAAAGGTTCACAAAGAATAAAAACAAACTTTGTGTAACTTCCTTTCTTCTTGTCTTTGTGGTTCCATTCTTTAAAAAAGCGAAAGCTTCTCACCACTTAGCACCGATAACTTATTTTTGCCCCTATGAGTTACACCCTCGCCATTGTTGGCAGACCGAATGTTGGCAAAAGCACATTTTTCAATCGCATGTTAGAGCAACGCAAAGCCATTGTGGACGATGTAAGCGGCGTTACGCGCGACCGCCAGTATGGTGTTGCCGATTGGAACGGAAAGCAGTTCAACGTGATTGATACCGGCGGTTTTGTGCCCGATACCGAAGACATTTTTGAGAGGGAAATTCGCAAGCAGGTGCGCATTGCCATTGATGAAGCCGATGCCATTGTGTTTATGACGGATGCTTCAACCGGAATCACCGATTTGGATGAAGCGATGGCAGATTTGCTGCGACGTGCTACCAAACCTGTGTTTCTTACCGTAAACAAAGTTGACAACAACAACCGCTTGCTGGAAGCTTCCGAATTTTACAGTTTAGGTTTTGAAAAGATTTATTTTTTAAGCAGCATGACGGGCAGCGGTACCGGCGAATTGCTGGATTCCATTACATCATTAATTCCTGAGGAGGAAATATATGACAGGGAAGAAAATAACGAAGAAAAAGCAATCCCAAAGTTTGCTATTATTGGACAGCCGAACGTAGGTAAATCTTCTTTATTGAATGCATTGATAGGTGAGGAGCGCACCATTGTAAGCAGCATTGCAGGCACCACGCGCGATACCATTCACACGCATTACAACATGTTTCAAAAAGAGTTTGTGTTGATTGATACCGCAGGTCTTCGCAAGAAAAGCAAAGAGAAAGATGACCTTGAATTTTACTCTGTTATCCGCGCCATCAAAGCGATGGATGAAGCCGATGTTTGCCTGCTGTTGCTGGATGCCGAAAAAGGCATTACGGCGCAGGATGTAAATATTTTTTCGCTGGCTGCGCGAAAGGGAAAAGGCATTGTAGTGTTGGTAAACAAATGGGATTTAATGACGAAAGAAACCAACACGGCACGCGACTATGAAAAACGGCTAAAAGAAAAGTTTGCACCTTTTACTGATGTACCCGTTATTTTTATTTCAGTGCACGAAAAAACACGCATTTACAAAGCCATGGAAATGGCATTGGAAGTGTACGAAAACAAAACGCGCAAAGTGCCCACCAGCAAGCTTAACGATGTAATGCTAAAAGCCATTGAAGCCTATCATGCGCCGGTAGTGCGCGGTAATTCTATTAAAATAAAATATGTAACGCAACTGCCAACGGCGGTGCCTTCGTTTGCTTTTTTTACCAATTATCCCGATGATATAAAAACGCCGTATCGCAATTATTTGGAAAATCAATTGCGGCAGCATTTCAACTTTACAGGTGTGCCGCTGAGAATTTTTTTCAGAAAAAAATAAAGCCTTTTTGGGGTTCTTTTTCGTTTGATACTACTTTTATTGACAAAAACAAAGATTGCCATTTTTAGAATGAGCTATAAAACGATACTTGATTATCCATTTATGATAACATGTTTGTTTTTGCGTGAATTTTATGATCGTCACTGCAAGGCACGAAGCAGTCTGTGGATTTGTGATTTCTGATTTAATGAATATAAGTTCATAAAGTGATTGCTTTTTATAAACAAGTTTTACTTTATAGCACAGACTGCTTCGTGCCTCGCAGTGACGGTCACGGTTTCTATCAATGGTTCAGAAATAAGGATCATCGGAAAGCTACAATTCTGTCTTCTAACAGATGAGTAGCCACTATCAATATTGATAAATCAATTTTATCGGGCTAACATTTTTACGCCATAGAAATATCATCACTATGAAATATACTTTACTCTTTATCATCGTGCTTGTACAGCTTACGGGTTATGGGCAAACAAAAGATAGCCTGCGGGATAAAACAGCCTTTCAAATATCAGCTCCGTGGAAGGCAGCTTACGATGTTCGCTCCGATGTTGCCATTGTGTATGGGTACGACAGCACATTCAATCAACGTGCGGAAGAATACCGCAAAAGGGGGTACCATGTGCAGTTTATGACGGGCGTTGCGTGGGGCAATTACCAGGATTATTTCAGCGGCAAATGGGATGGCAAAAACCATTTGGATGAAGGACAAATGGACCGCAAAGGCGATAGCATCGGGCATGGAAGAAACATACCTTACACTGTTCCCACAGATACTTATATTGCTTACTTTAAAGAGCTGGTAAAAAAAGTAATTGATGCCGGTGTGAACACCATTTATTTGGAAGAGCCGGAGTTTTGGGCAAGAGCCGGTTACAGCGAAGCTTTCAAGCGCGAATGGCAAACCTATTATGGCTTTTCCTGGATGCCGCAGCACGAATCGCCGGAAGCTACTTACCTTTCTTCCAAGCTCAAGTATCATTTGTATTTCAAGGCATTGAAAGAAATCTTTTTATATGCCAAAGAATATGGGCAAAAACAAAACAGGCCCATCCGGTGTTTTGTGCCAACGCATTCGTTGCTCAATTATTCTTCGTGGTCAATTGTAAGCCCGGAAGCCAGTCTGGCTGCGCTTCCTGGCATGGATGGCTACATTGCGCAGGTATGGACGGGCACTTCGCGCGAGCCGCTTTATTACAACGGAATTAAAAAAGAACGCGTGTTTGAAAATGCGTTTTTAGAATATGGCTCGATGCTTTCGATGACGGCGCCAACCGGGCGAACCATGTATTTTTTAACCGACCCGATTGAAGATTGGACGCGTACATGGGATGATTACAAACGCAATTACGAAGCAACGTTTACTGCGGAATTGTTGTACCCAGCCGTATCGCATTTTGAAGTGATGCCCTGGCCCAACCGCATTTACGAAGGTAAATTTAAGGTAGAAGGCATGACTGAAAAACAGCCCATCTCACCGGCTTATGCAACGCAGATGCAGGTGATGATCAATGCGCTGAATACAATGCCTGCATCAACTAATAAAATTGGGGGCAGCAAAGGCATTGGTGTGCTGGCAGGCAACTCGATGATGTTTCAACGCTTTCCCACACATGATGGTTATGAAGACCCGCAGCTATCCGATTTTTACGGAATGATATTGCCCCTGATAAAGCGCGGCATTCCGGCAGATATTGTTCACATGGAAAACCTGGCTTATCCTTCTACCTTACAAAATACAAAAGTGCTGGTGATGAGCTATGCCAATATGAAACCGCAATCGCCCGAAGTGCATAAGCAACTGGCGGCCTGGGTGAAAAACGGCGGTACTTTGATTTATTATGGAAGAGACAACGATCCGTTTCAAAAGGTAAAGGAGTGGTGGAACACGAATGGGCTGAACTATGCAGCACCATCGGAACATTTGTTTGAACAAATGAACATAAAAAGGGACGAAAACAAAACACAATATCATTATCGCAAAGGAACTGTTTACATTGTAAAAGAAGACCCGAAAGAACTGGTGCTGGAAGCGAATAAAGACACTGCTTTTTTTGCTCTGACGAAACGAATTTATGAAGCCGCTGGCAACAATCAACTCGTTACCAAAAATTATTTTTCGGTAGAAAGAGGACCTTATATCATTGCGTCGGTAATGGATGAAAGCGTAAGCGATAAACCGCTTACACTGAAAGGGCTGTTTATAGATTTGTTTGATCCTTCATTGCCAGTTTTATGGAGCAAAATGGTACAGCCAGGTGAGCAATCTTTTTTATTCGATTTGAATACAATTAAAAACAAACAAACACCACAAGTGTTGTGTGCTGCATCAAGAGTATATGATGAGCAAAAAGATAAACGCAGTTATTCATTCATTACCAAAAGCCCTGACAGCACCAACAACGTGATGCGTATTTTATTGCCCCTAAAACCAAAATCGGTTGTAGTGAAAACAGCCAACGGCAGTAGAGTTCAGGATGCTTCGTTTGACTGGGATGAGGCATCACATACTTGCCTGCTGAAATTTATAAATGCATCAGAAGGCAGAAGCGTAATTATCAATTGGTAACAATAATTTTTTTGCAATAAAAAATTCTCTTTATTCAACTTTGTTCTTGCATTTTATAACGCTGACAGGGTTTCAAACCCTGTCAGCGTTCACATAAACAAAAGGCTGCCGATTTTAAAATGCACATATTTCTTATCAATGAAAAATCATTCTATGAAAAAACTACTTACGCTAACGATTGTAATGGCGATTGTTTTATCCACCAACGCGCAATCAACCAACACAACCAACAGTCCGGTTGATTACGTGAACACCTTGATGGGCACGGATTCCAAGCCTTCTTTATCAAACGGCAACACCTTTCCTGCCATTTGCGTTCCGTGGGGCATGAACCTGTGGACGCCACAAACCGGGCCCATGGGAAGCGGCTGGCAATACACATATAATTCCGATAAAATACGCGGCTTTAAACAAACGCACCAGCCATCGCCGTGGATGAACGATTATGGCCAATTTTCTATCATGCCGGTTACCAAAAAGGCCACATTTAATGAAAACGAACGAGCAAGCTGGTTTTCGCACAAAGCTGAAGTGGCAACGCCGTATTATTACAGCGTTTACTTAGCCGACCACGATGTTACCACCGAGATTGTGCCCACCGAACGTGCAGCGATGTTTCGCTTTACGTTTCCTAAAACCGACAGTGCTTTTGTAATTGCCGATGCGTTTGATAAAGGCACGTACATTAAAATCATTCCGCAGGAAAATAAAATCATTGGCTATTCAGTACGCTACTCTGCAGGGCATTATACCAACTTCAAAAATTATTTTGTGATGGTGTTCGATCATCCCTTCACAATCAATTACACATGGCATGATAGCGTGGCGGAAATGAATACATTGGAGTTGCAAAAAGATCATGTAGGTGCAGTTGTTGGTTTTGCCACCACAAAAGGTGAAAAAGTAAACATGAAGGTGGCTTCTTCATTTATTAGTGCCGAACAGGCAGAGCAAAATTTGAAGGAATTGGGCAACGGTAGTTTCGAAACAGTAAAAAAAGAGGCAAAACAAAAATGGAATGATGTGCTAGGCAAAGTAGCGGTAGAAAGTGATAACAAAGACAAGCTTCGCACGTTTTATTCCTGCCTGTATCGCATGGTTATTTTTCCTAACAAATTGTATGAGATAGATGCAAACGGTAAGCCGGTGCATTGGAGTCCATACAACGGGAAAACATTACCTGGCTACATGTTCGGCGGCACTGGGTTTTGGGATACATTCCGGGCGCTGTATCCGTTTTTAAATTTGATGTATCCGGGCATCAACAAAGAGATGCAGGAAGGCCTGATAAACGATTACAAAGAAGGTGGTTTTTTGCCCGAATGGAGCAGCCCGGGTTATGCCAATGTGATGGTGGGAAACAACTCGGCTTCTGTTGTTTCGGATGCCTATATAAAAGGTTTGCGTAGCTACGACATCAACACGTTGTATGAAGCCCTTGTGCATGGCGCGGCCAACGAAGGACCGGAAGGAACCGGCAGAACCGGCGTGGCTTATTACAACAAGCTGGGCTATGTGCCTTACAACGTAAAAATCAATGAGAACGCAGCCCGAACACTGGAATATGCTTACGACGATTTTACCATTTATCAATTGGGCAAAGCATTGGGCAAGCCACAATCAGAGATAGATGTATATGCAAAACGTTGCCTCAATTATAAAAACTTGTTTGATTCTTCGCACAACTTAATGCGTGGTAAAAATGAAGACGGTTCGTTTCAATCGCCATTCAATCCATTCAAGTGGGGCGATGCGTTTACCGAAGGCAATAGCTGGCATTACTCGTGGGGTGTGTTTCACGATATGCAGGGCTTGATCAACTTAATGGGAAGCAAAGAAATATTTGTACACATGTTGGATTCTGTTTTTGTTATGCCGCCTATATTCGACGATAGTTATTACGGCGGCGTGATACACGAAATACGCGAGATGCAGATTGCCAATATGGGTCAGTATGCGCATGGCAACCAGCCTATCCAGCACATGACCTATTTGTACAACTATGCCGGCGAACCGTGGAAGACGCAGTATTGGGTGCGCGAAACCATGAACCGCATGTATAGAGCCACGCCCGATGGCTATTGCGGCGATGAAGACAACGGGCAAACTTCTGCGTGGTATGTGTTTTCGGCATTGGGTTTTTATCCCGTTTGCCCTGCCACCGACCAGTATGTGTTGGGTGCGCCCTTGTTTACAAAAGCCACACTTACGTTGAATAACGGCAAGCAGTTTATTATCATAGCCAATGGCAATAGCGATAACAATCGTTATGTGCAAAGCGCTTCGCTAAACGGCAAAGTTTATACGCACAATTGGATTAGCCAAACCGACATACAAAACGGTGGAACATTCAATTTAGTCATAGGTGAAAAACCGAACAAAACCAAAGGCACAGAAGCAAAAGATTATCCGTATTCGTTTTCTACTAACAAATAAGTGTGTTTGAGCCATGAAAAAACAGTCGGTTAGGCTACTATTCTTCGGATTATTCATAACTATAGCAGGAAACGCATTCGCGCAGTCGGATTGGAATACAATGAACAGTACAAATATTTTATCGAGCGATACCATTGCTAAGGGAAAATATACGCTCGTCTTTATCAACAAAGACACGGCTCTTGATGCTGCTGTAAAGAAACGCCTGGTAGATGCTTTTTTTACAGTGTACCCGCAGGAAGCTAAACAATACAATAGCCTTACAGCAAAGAAAGTAATCTTCATTATAGATCCTGCTTATGATGGCGTAGCTGCTACGGCAGGCGATATTGTACGCTTTAATCCTCTTTGGTTTCATAAGCATCCGCAGGATATAGATGTGGTAACACATGAGGTAATGCACATTGTGCAGGCTTATCCTAACGAGGCAGGTCCCGGCTGGATAACAGAAGGCATTGCAGATTACGTACGTTATAAATTTGGTGTGGACAATGCAGGTGCAGGATGGAAATTGCCCGAATACAATGCAAAACAAAACTATGACAACGGCTACCGCATTACGGCTCGCTTTTTTGTATGGATTGAAAAGCACTACAACAAAGATTTTGTACAGAAGCTCAATGCCGCCATGCGCTCGAAAAAATATACAGATAATTTCTGTAAAAGCTTAACCGGCAAAACATTCGAGCAGTTGTGGAGCGAATACAGTAAAAATCCTTCGATTTAAATAGGCTTGTCGCAATAAAAGCAAAGTGAGCACTGATGTAGTTAATGCTCACTTTGCTTTTAGCTTCTTTGGCCCTATCGGCTTGTGGGACACAAACCGAAACGAGGGGCGAATGTTTGGTTGGTGCGGACACACAACTGTTCGGAAGATTCAAAAATCCCCGTAGGGGAAACGTGTTTGTTGCAAATGAACCATATTGCTTTAATCAACCGGCTCCATCGGAGCCGCGTATTAATAAGGCGAACACACAAAACACGCGGCTCCGATGGAGCCTTTTGCCCAAACAGATATTTCTTCTACAAACACGCGATCCGCCGCGGCGGATTCAATACCCATACTTTTCGTGCAAAACCAAACTATCTTCAGAACAGTTATGAGACACTGACCAATAGAAAGAATTCTTATTTTCACCGAGGCACTTTTCATTATATTGAGCGGGATATGAGACAGGGGATAATTTCACCAAAACATTATTTTGCTAAAAAATAATTCTTACACCAAATGGAATCTACAGAAAAAACCAGCCGCCGCAGGTTCTTAAAAAATGCCGCTACTGTAGCGGCAGGAATTTATATTGTTCCCAGGCATGTATTGGGGCGGGGTTTTTTGGCGCCAAGCGATCAATTAACCAAAGGTATTATAGGCGTAGGTGGTATGGGCCGTGGCCACATTCCGTATGCAGGTACACGCGTAGTGGCGATTTGTGATGTGGACAAAAATCATTTGAATGACGTGGCCAAAATGATAGGCGGAGGCGTGAAAACGTTTCATGATCACCGCGAACTGATTGCACTGCCCGAAGTGGATATTGTACACATCGCCACACCGCCTCACTGGCATGGCCTTATTTCTATTGATGCCGCCAATGCAGGAAAAGATATATGGTGCGAAAAACCAATGACCCGCACCATTGGCGAAGGCAAACGTGTGATTGAAGCCGTGCAACAAAACAAGCGTATGTTCCGGCTGAACACCTGGTTTCGGTTTGAAGATATTTTTTATGGTATGAATACCACCGTCAGACCAATCAAAAAGTTGGTCGAATCAGGATTGCTGGGTTGGCCACTCACCGTTACGGTAAGTAAGACCACCGGCTTTGATTGGAAGTTTTATTGGGTGGGCAAAACCAATTTAGAAAAAATGCCTGTTCCACCTGAGCTGGATTACGACAGGTGGCTTGGCCCTGCGCCTTACAAGCCTTACAACCCGCAAAGGGTGCATCAAACGTTCAGAGGCTATTGGGATTATGACGGCGGCGGATTGGGTGATATGGGACAGCATTACATTGACCCGATTCAATATTTTTTAGGGAAAGATGATACCAGCCCGGTATTAATAGAAGTGGATGCGGAGCAACAAAACTGGGATGCGGTAGGCTCTTTCAGAAAGCTCACGTTTACTTATGACGATGGTTGCAAAATTATTTTGGATGGCGAAGCAAAAGATCCCGATGCAGCCTATATTTCAGGTCCGAAAGGAAAACTATTCAAAGGTTTTACATCTGACATTCCGAACCTGAAAGAAAAATTGGCGATGATGCCAGACCCTGCACCGCAGGTTACGAATTTTTTAGATTCGGTGAAATATAGAAAAACATTTGCGCTCAACGAAATGAACGGATTCCGTTCTTGTACCATCGTTAATCTTGGAAAGATTGCCCTGCAATTAGGCAGGACATTGCACTTTGATCCTGCGACCCAATTATTCATTAACGACACGGAAGCCAATTATATGATTAACCCTCCCATGCGTGGGCCGTGGCATCTTTAGCCGGCAGTGTTTTTAAATGTATGATGTGTATGAGAAGAGGCGTTTTCTTTTACCGCAGAGGAGTGAGAGGCCAGAGCTTACGCAGAGAATCCCTCTGTGAAGCCTCTTTCTACTCTTGTTCTCTGCGGTAAAAATGACCTCTCATACATTTACAAATACTTTCCTTCAATCACATGTAAATAAACAACAGCCAAAATAATCTTGAATGAAAAAATATGTTTCGTTTTTATTGATTGGAATGTTTGCGCTCATTACTGCGTGCCACACTTATGCGCAAACAAACAAAGAACAGGTATTGACAACTGTTCAAGCATTTCCCTGGCAGCATGAATCGGAAACGCAGTCTGCACTGGCAGCTATGCAAACCTGGAAAAAGAACGATTGGAAAATAGTTATGAAGTTGCTGGATGACGATTCCCTGAAAGTGAAAGCTGCTGATGCAATGAATGCTTATGTAAACGCATCCTCTTTTGATGCTGGCAAAAGAAAAGAGTTGATTTCTCTGTTGAAAAAATCTTTGCCTTCAGCCAAAAATGAATATGCCAAACTATTCATCCAAGCACAGCTAAAATTATTGACGGATAGTGCTACTGTACATGCCGCAAATGCAGCATTACCAAAGCTGCCGGAAAAAAAGGCCAAAACAAAATCTTCAGTAAACAATGTGCAGCAATTGCTGAACCTTCAGGATGAAATGGACGCCGCTAAAAATGCTTTGCAAAAAGAAGATATTTTATGGAAAGCCTCGCGCATTCCGGGTTTCAGCAGTTTTATGTTTGTGAGCCAATCGTTGAAAGACCCTGATGTATCATCAAAGGCTGCTTTAATTGTAACCCGGCTTGCGCTGGCAGATGACAGTATCAAAGGTTCGATAGTAAGGTCAGTGCTTGAAACCGCTTTGCCTTTGATTAAGGGAGAAGACAGTGCGATACTTGCCAACCATTTAGAAGCTCGCCTGTTGAGAATGCCTTATGATTTTGGTTTTACCAGTTTATTTAACGGCGTGGATCTTACCGGTTGGAAAGCGCTGGTAGGCAACCCCATCACAAGATCGAAAATGTCTGCTTCGGCTTTGAAGGCGGCGGAAGATTCTGCCGACGAAAAAACGAAAGGCGACTGGACCGTGAAAGACGGACAACTGGTTTTCAATGGGCATGGCGACAATTTGGCCACCACAAAAAAATACGGTGATTTTGAAATGTATGTGGATTGGAAGATCACGCCCCAGGGAGATGCCGGCATTTATTTACGGGGCACGCCACAAGTGCAAATATGGGATACAAGCCGGAGAAACGTAGGCGCACAGGTTGGCTCGGGAGGATTGTACAACAATCAAAAGCACCAGAGCAAACCCCTGGTGGTTGCTGATAATAAAGTAGGCGACTGGAACCGCTTTCACATCATCATGAAGGGAGAAAACGTAACTGTTTATTTGAATGGCGTCCTGGTAACAGATAACGTTCCGCTCGAAAATTACTGGGATCATTCTATTCCCATTTTTCCTAAAGAACAAATCGAATTGCAGGCGCACGGCACACTGGTGGCTTATCGAAATATTTACCTGCGTGAACTGCCCACGGCCTCAACGGATACTTTAACCGCAGAAGAAAAGGCGCAAGGCTTCGTATCATTATTTGATGGCACAAACTTAGATCAGTGGACCGGCAACAAAACCGGCTATGTAGTAAAAGATGGCGTTGTGGAAGTGAATCCCCAGAATGGGGGCGGTGGAAATTTATATACCAAAGAAGAGTTTGGGAATTTCATTTACCGGTTTGAATTTCAGTTAACACCCGGCGCCAATAACGGCATTGGCATTCGCGCACCGCTTGAAGGCGATGCTGCCTACGTGGGAATGGAAATACAGATACTCGACAATGAAGATCCGAAATACAAAGACCTTCACGCCTATCAATACCACGGTTCGGTATATGGTGTGATTCCGGCAAAAAGAGGATTCTTACGTCCAACGGGTGAATGGAATACAGAAGAAATTGTAGCCAACGGCAATAAAATAAAAGTAACCTTAAATGGCACCGTTATTTTGGAGGGAGATAGTAAAGCCGCTTCAAAAAATGGCACGATGGATCATAAAGAACATCCCGGTCTCTTGCGCAATACCGGTCACATCGGCTTTTTAGGCCATGGCGATGTTGTTCGCTTTAAAAATATGCGGGTGAAAAGATTGTAGCGTTTTATAATTGGGTTAGCGAAACGATGTGGAAGCAACGGGTTGATGATATCCATTGCAATTCTATGAAGGCTGTATTGTTGAAAAAGATTATTTATACAACAAGTGCGCGGTTTTATTATGACAGAAAGTGCTTATTATTTTGGTTCCAGTACCGTCTCTCAAAGAGGACGGTACGATACAATTAGAGAAACAATTATCTTTAAGGCATGTCAATCAAGCGTAATCAAGCGGAATGGGGTCAAACTTATTTCTGTACATTCACTTGCCTACACTGGCTCCCTTTGTTTGAGCTTACGAACCTGTACGACTACATTTATAAATTCTTTACTGTTCTCATTGGCAAAGGTCATCAAATAGAAGGTTTTGTTATCATGCCGAATCATCTGCATTTATTGATATATACAGGCAACGATGATACAACCATTAATACACTGCTGGCAAATGGCAAACGGTTTCTGGCATATGAAATTGTAAAGCGATTGGAGAATTTGGGTGATGCCACTATTTTGAAACGATTGGCTGATGCCGTAACTAACGAAGAAAAGAGGAGAAACAAAAAGCAGCGCGTGTTTGAAGTTTCATCCGAAATCAAGCCTTGTTATTACGAAAGTTATCTGCTTCAGAAGCTCCATTATATTCACAATAATCCAGTTCGAGGCAAATGGAATCTGGCGGCTGCACCGGAGTTGTATCCGCATTCCAGTGCGGCTTTCTATATTTTAAATGAGCCGCACCGTTTTGTTAAGTTGACGCATTATAAAGAGGTGACTTACTCTCCTTCACCGCACCGTCCTCTTTGAGAGACGGTGCTGGAACCGGAAAAGAAATTTGCTTTATTACCAACCTGATGGATGAGGACGCCTACGTGATAGCAGAATGGTATAAACAAAGGTGGGAGATAGAAGTGTTCTTTAAGTTTATCAAACAACATCTTCATGCTTCACACCTGGTCAGCCGCACGGAGAACGGAATGAAAGTGATGATTTACATGACGATGATAACGGCTGTTCTTCTGCTGGCTTATAAGAAGATCAACAGGATGAAAGGTTACAAGATTATGAAGCTGAAGTTTGAAACGGAACTGGAAACTGATATCATCAGAACCATCGTTATCCTTTGCGGCGGCGATCCTAATAAAGCCGCCCATCTCTTCTCAACTGCCTGACCACTCTTTTCGAACACGAGTGGTTTATAACTTCGCCGAGGTGGGGAGTTTAAATTTTACTATTACAATAATTATTATAAACTTATTTTTGTGTAAATCCCTTCTATGAAGCACCTTGTTCTGTTAGTTCTTTTTTCTATTATGTTTCTTACTGCTGTTGTTGCACAAGTTTCAATTAGCAGCGATTCTACAGCTGCAGATTCATCAGCTATGCTTGATGTGAAAAGTGCAAACAAAGGTTTTTTACCGCCAAGAGTCTTTTTACTTAATAAAGCTGATACAACTACAATTAAAAAACCCGCAACAGGTTTAATGGTTTATAATACTAACACAAATCTTTATGGAAATGGTTGTTGTACAGGTATATTTTTTTACAATGGTGTTAATTGGTTGCATTTAGCTACAGACCCGCTCGATACCATAATAACAGCTATCTTTCAGCCGATAAGTACCGCAATTCGGCAGACATCAGATACACGTTTTCAAACATTCACTGCGACTCAAACAGGTAACCTTCAATCCATTGCCATATATTCAACGGGCTCTTATAGAGGAGTTGACAGCAGAGCAATAGAATTATATAATGGAGAAGGAGTTGGAGGTACTCTTTTAGCAACGCTCACTTTACCGGGAAATCATGCGAATGGATATAACTGGGAGGTAGCTTCATTTCCTGCTTCGTCAATTCAAATTAAAGCGGGATCAACCTACACTATAGTAACAAGTGAACATCTTTGGGTATTTGATTCTGGAAATCCCTATCTTGGTGGTTATTCCAACAGTCCAGAGTCAGATGATGATTACGGATTTAGAATACTAGTTGTAAATTAATTATTACTCTAATTATCAGTTTTATGAACTTAAACTAGTTTATGAAAATCAAAACACTTTTATACTTGCTTTGTTCTTGTACAATATGCTTGCAAGTAAATTCGCAAACATATTTCAACATTTCTCCCAATACTCATTTTCTAGTTTCTACGGGCACTACAGTTGATATTAATGATTTAGCATTTAAACCCACTTCTGATTTTTCTATCTCAGGACCAAATAAAATAACCAAAACTGATACAACTCTATTTTCAGATGATAAAACCCATATAAAGCGGGTGTATAATATTCTTAATACACTTACAAATTACAATGGCAACATTATTATTTATTACAAAGATTCGGAATTGAATGATCTGCCTGAAAATACGCTTTCTTTAGCAGTGTATAACGGTGCACAATGGAACAATTTTTCAGACAAAGCAGAAAGAGATAGTATTGCAAACTTTGTCAGTACTTTAGGTATAGTAAATCAATCCATACGCGAACTAACGCTTACAACTGGAGATCACATACTTCCATTGACATGGTTGAAACTGGAAGCAGCCCAAAAGGATGGTTATGTAAGGATTTCGTGGATTGTTACTAATGAACTAAATTGCAAAAGTTATCAAGTGCTAAAAAGCATTGATGGTATCAATTGGAAAAAAATAGGAGTGCCTGTCCTGGCCAAAAACCAAACTAATGGCGATTATAGTTATAATGATTCGTCCAAATTCCAGCAGATTATTTATTATCAAATTTTAGAAACTGATTACAATGGTCATAATTTAAAATCTCCTGTAATGCTTTTAAGAAAAACGGAAGCGCCTGAGCTTGCCGCTTATCCAAATCCTGCTAACACGAATCTTACAGTATCCATTATTGGTAATAGTGAGCAATATATTAAGCAAGTGAGTGTTTATAATACAGATGGTAAACTTGTATTAAAGTCTGAAACAATAAATTCTACTGCATATAAATTTAATGTAAAGCATTTATCTGCAGGACTATATGAGAGTATTATTATATTTAATGATGGAACCATTAAAAAAAATGCTTTTTTAGTCATCCATTAGCAAAATTTTCTCCTTTCCTTCTCTGCATTCTATCTTCATCTCGACACATTCCATGAGCATTTCGACACCATCCCCGACTCGGCAAAGTTTGTAACTTCTGTCTTATGCATCGTACCCCCAACTCGGCGAAGTTTACAACTTCGCCGCATCTACTTTAAAGTTTGTAACTTTTGTGAACGATACAACAAAAACAAAGCAAGCAACGTTTTCTTTTACCTCAATTTTATCTCACTCACTTCACCGGCTTATCACCCATATAAAAAGCAATCGTACCACCATTCATAATTTCTGCATGAGTGATGTAACGCCGGTTCAATGGCTTTCCATTCAGCAACACCTTTTGTACATACACATTGTTATCGCTTTGGTTCACCGCTTCTACGGTAAACGTATGTCCATTGTCGAGTGATAAAGTGGCGCCATCAACAGCCGGACTTCCCAACCAATATTGATCCGATGAAGGTGCAACCGGATAAAACCCTAACGTACTGAAAATAAACCACGCGCTCATCTGTCCTGTGTCATCGTTGCCGCCCAAACCATCGGGTGTTGGCTTGTATTGCATGGGCAATATCTTTCTTATGATGGCTTGTGTTTTATAAGGTGCATCGGTAAAATTGTACAGGTAAGCAATGTGGTGCGAAGGCTCGTTGCCATGCACATAATTACCAATAATTCCTTCGCGGGTAATGTCTTCCGTTTCGGCAAAATATTTATCCGGCAACGGCATGGTAAACAGCGAATCCAAATGTTTTACAAAGCGCTTGCTTCCACCCATCATGCTGATTAATGCAGTTGGGTCTTGCGGCACATACAAGCTATAATTCCAGGCATTGCCTTCAATAAAACCTTCATCAATGGTTCGCAACGGATCGAACTCTTTTCTGAATGAGCCATCGCTCAAACGCGGACGCATAAAACCAGAGGAAGCATCATATACTTTTTTATAATTTTCCGAACGCTTCATGTACCTGTTGTAAACATCTGTTCTTCCTAATTTCTTTGCGGCTTGCGCAATGCACCAATCGTCATACGCATACTCTAATGTTTGCGATACGGAAGAACCACTTTTATCTTCCGGCACATAACCGCTATCAAGGTAATAACCCAAGCCATCATAACCGCGATGGTTAGAAGTTGCAATGCAGGCATCCAACGCTTTGTTTTGGTCAAAAGGAGCATTGTTTTTTACAATGGCATCTGCTACTACCGACACACTATGATAGCCCGTCATGCACCAGTTTTCATTGGCCGAATTGCTCCACACGGGCAGCATGTGTTCGGCACTTTGAGCATAATGCGCCAACATGCTTTGCACCATGTCTGCATTGCGTTTTGGCTGAATGATATTGAAAAGGGGATGCAGGGCACGATGCGTATCCCACAACGAAAAGGTAGTGTAATTGGTGAAGCCGGAAGCAATGTGATTGTTTTGATCCAAACCTCTGTAACTGCTGTCAACATCCATATAAATGGTTGGGTTGATGAACGCATGATACATGGCTGTATAAAAGTTTTCTTTCGCTTCTTTACTTTTGGTTTTGATGATAATTTTACTCAGTTCGTTTTGCCATTGCGCTTGTCCTGCCCTTTTCACTTCGTCAAAATTCCAGCCCGGAGCTTCAGTGCGCAAGTTCAATAAAGCATTGGCTGTGCTCACGGGCGAAAGCGCAAATTTGATTTTTATCTGCTCACCTGCATCTGTTTTAAAATCGAAGTAAGCACGCAATTGCCGCGCTGCAATTTCAGGGAAGTTTTTGCTCTGGTTCCATTTACCCCAAAAGCCATGATAAGGTTCTTTGTTAGAAAAATTATGATTGCCGTATTGATGAAAAGGCTTTGAAAAAACCATTGCAAAATATAAGGTTCTCGTTCTTCCCCAGCCCGATGTTTGGCGATAGCCGGTTATCAACGTATCGTTTTCAACACGAAGGAATGTCCACACATTTTTGTCTTCATAATTGTAAATGCCGTGCATCAAATCGAGTATGATGTGCGCACTATCACTCTTTGGAAATGTGTATTGATGAAAGCCAACGCGCGTGGTGGTTGTCATCTCTGCAAGAATGTTGTAGCGAGCCAATTTTACTTTGTAATAATCGGCTTCTGCTACTTCATCACTATGTGCAAACCCGCTCCTGTAGCCGCTTTGAGGGTTATCTGCTGTACCCGGGTTGAGTTGCAGTTCGCCAACCGTTGGCATGATTAGAAAATCACCCAAATCCGAATGTCCTGTGCCACTGAAATGTGTATGACTAAAGCCAACAATGGTTTTATCATCGTATTGGTAGCCTGCGCAATATTTATAAACATCAGGATTGTATTTGCCCTCATTATCATAAGGAATGGTATCGGTATCAGGACTTAACTGAACCATACCAAACGGCACGGTTGCGCCTGGATACGTGTGCCCCATGCGTTGCGTACCAATCATTGGATTTACATACTGAACAAGGTTTTCTTTTGGCTCTTTTTGAGCGATGGAAGTGTGCATTATACAAACCAATACAACAAACAACGAAAGAAATTTATGAGCCTGAATTTTTATCATCATGCGAAGTACTTTGTGCGGGTAAAGATAGAAAAGCAGAGTTGCGTTGCATTGGAAAAAATAGGGCAAAAACAAACTGGTGAATGGATATTGGTAATGAATTTCTATAAGGTGATAAAAGCTGATCGTCATGGCGAGCCTGCCTACCGGCAGGCTCGCCATGACGATCAGCTTTGGAATGGCTCATTTTTATTCAACTGCTGATGGGCTGCGGGATGTGCAGCATCTACCCCGCTGAAGGTTAGTGCAGCAGAGCTTTGTGGCGGAGTAGTGCAAACAGCCCGAACTAAAGTTCAATTGAAAAACCGAACGATGATAGCCCCAAAAAAGGGGCAAAAACAAATCTTGAAAAAATTATGCAAAAACAAATCCTGAACATCAGTGCACGAAGTCCGTGTCATCCGTGTCCTATAACGTGTTGATTACATAGGCGGCGCACCTCCGCCTCCGGGTGGTGGCCCGCTTTCATTTCTGTAATTTCGTTCTCTAAACGGTGCTTCAGGTGTTTGTTTCGTAGGCTGCTTGTTGCTTCGCACATTGTTTACCTTGTAAGTAAACATGAGCATGAAATAACGTTGCAAAACATTGGTTTGTACGTCCTGAATATAGCTTGCTGTGGTGGTGCGTGTGATGCTTTGGTTTTGCTTTAAAATGTCAAATACACTTAGGCGTAAATCGCCGCGCTGGTTCTTTAAAAATTTCTTGCCTGCGCTTGCATTCCACAAGGTATAATTTTGATTAAAGCCGGTTGACAAACCTGTGTATGTTTGATTAGCCAAATCAGTATGAAGTACCCATCCGCTTTTGCTTAATAAATTAATGGAAGCCGCTGCATTGCCAGAATAATAAGTAATGTTATTTTTTGGTTGCGTAGTGTTGACGACTTCGTTGTAACCGGCATTGTAGCTAATGTTGAAATCAATGTACTGGCTGATATTGCTGGCAAAATTTACACCGCCTGTATAGCCATAATTTTTTGATTGATTGTTTTCGTTATTTATCAAGCCGGGTTGTTTGGTGTAAGTAAACCCACCATTGATGCTAAAGTTTGTTTTTATAAACTTTATTGGAAACGTATAAGTTGCCAACGAACGGTAATTCCAATAACCGTTCATGTTCACCGGCTTGCTTAACTGCGAACCCGGAGTTAGAACAACCGTTTTTGTTAATATAGAATCTTGTTTGCCAGTGTACGTAAAGGTAGAGTTGGTAATGTAATTGTTGCTTTGCTGAATATAAGTATTAAAGAAGAAAGAGCTGCTTTTTGCCGTGTTGGTATAAGTATATCGTAAGGCTAATGTGTTGTTTACCGCTTGTTTCAAATCGGGGTTGCCGGTAGTTATGAACAGGGGATTGTTGTTGTTGTAAACGTTCTGCAATTGCGTTACAGAGGGCGTTTGCGTAGCGGTGCGGTAAAACAAACGCAGGTTTGCTTTTGCACTTATTTTTTTGTTGAACATTACGTTAGGCAGCAGGTTGTTGAATGTTTTATGAATGGTGAGTGCTTCCGGGTAAGTGCGGTCGCTTTTCATATCAGTGTATTGATAATTTAAGCCTACCATGAAATTATTGAAACGATCACCAATGCGGTAACTTAAACCTGTATTGTGTTTCACGATGATGTTGTTAAATAAATTGCTCAGGCTGGTGTCAAGCAAGCTGTATTTGCCTGATGCATCATTGTAGTGGTTGGTCAGTTGTTTTGCCGTGCTGTATTGATAAGACGGATTGTAATTCCACTGAATCATTGCTTTTTTACCGACAGGTTCAGTATAAGCAATGCTGCCTGAAATGGACTTTGTGTGCGAGTTGATATCGCGTAACAATTGGGTAGAATCTGCGCCATTATTCGTTAGGCTATCATTGTTAAAAATGTTTTGATACGTGTTGCCGGTGTTGTCGTTCAAACCTGGTGTAATGCCAAATGAAATACTTCTGCCCCGCTTGTGAAAAGCATGACGGTATAATAAATTAGCAGTAAAATTATAGCCCGAAGTTGCCGTGTTGGTTCCGTTGATAACATCACTTAATATTTTGCCATTTTCTGAAGAATTGTTGGCCGCTGTAAGACTGTTTGCAGAGTTGTTTTGAAAGCTTAACACCGGGGTAAAAATAAACTGATCCGCACTGTCTAACTTATACTCCATGCGCATGTTCAGGCGGTTGTTGTAATTGTTGTTGCTGCTGTTCAGGTCTTCTTTATAAAACAAGCTGCTATCTCCCACATAGTTTTGCTGGGCCGTTTTCTGTATTGTTGTGTTTTTGGTATTGTTGAAAAAATAAGAGCCGGTAACGGTAAGCTTCTTTCCCCAGATGTCTGAGAAATTAACACCGAGTGAATTGGTTGCATTAATACCATTTGAAGTGCCTGTGATGAAGTTATTTACACCACCGCCAAAGCCACCACCAGTACCACCTCTTCCACCACCTCCGCCACCGCGACCACTGTTGTTGCTGCCACTGCTTAACACGCCTAAAATATCCTGCTGCGAAAAGTTTTGCTGGTTGATGTTGTTGGTCAAACCAATAATACCAATTCTTCTGTCGCCGTTAAAAAAATTAATGTTGCCGCCTGCTGAGTAACGTCCATCCGTTCCGTAACCGGCATATACTTTACCAAATTGGCTGTTGCGCAGTCCGCCTTTCGTAACAATGTTGATGGTGCGTTGCGAGTTGCCATCATCAAAACCGGTAAACTGCGCCTGGTCGCTCAACTTATCAAATACCTGGATTTTATCAATCACATCGGCTGGTAAATTGCGAAGCGCGGCGGTTGGGTCATCACCAAAATATTCCTTACCATCAATCAACACTTTTTTCACCTGGTCGCCATGTGCCGTAACCGTTCCATCCGAGCCAACGGTGATGCCCGGCATCTTTTTTACCAAATCTTCACTGGTAGCATCGGGGTTCACTTTATATTGATTCGCGCTGTATTGTATGGTATCGGCTTTTTGTGTAACTGCCGGTTCGATAGCCGTAACGGTAACGCCGGCAAGTGTGCCGGAGGCTTTGGTAAGAACAATGGTAGAAAGGGCTGTAACACTGTCTGTGCCTGCGTTTACGAGGGTTGACGATGTGCCATAACCTACAAAAGAAACTACAATGAGGTATTTGCCTGGATAAATGTTGTTGAAAGAAAAGGCGCCAAGGCTATCGGTTATCGTTTCGTTTAAAGTAACATTGCCGCTGTCCCTGTTCAACTGAACAGTTGCTGAACGTAAACGATGAAAGCTGCTATCAGTTACTTTACCGCGAAGTGTGGTTTGCGCATGAAGAATGGTAGTAGCAAGGATGAAAAAAAAGAATAGATTTTTTTTCATAACTGTGGTTTGTGCTGTTGTAAGCAATACAATGTTATTTAGTATTTTGTAAATACATTGATAACATAGACCAATTGAATGAATGTGTAGGTAAAAGTTAAATCTGCATGTTCTATTCCAATAAAATAGAATAACAACCATGAAAAAACTGAGCTTGTTACTTGCCGCTTTTGTTTTTGCCCGTTTTTTATATGCGCAACAAGGCGTTGAAGTTTATCCCACCAACTGGTTTGTAGAAATGAAAAATGAAAGCCTGCAACTGATGTTTCATCATCCCAACATTGCAAGGGGTGCAACGGTAACATTATCTTATCCGGGTGTTCAGCTCCTCAAAACGGCTCATGTTGAAAGCCCTAATTATTTGTTTGTTGATGTAAAAATTTCATCCGCAGCAAAGCCCGGCATTTGTAAAATAATCATCAAAAACAAAGACAGTAGCTTTACTATTAACTACGAGTTAAAAAAGCGCAGAAAGAGCAATGGTACTCAATTTGCGCAAGGCGTAACGGCTTCCGATTTTATTTATCTGCTGATGCCCGACCGCTTTAGCAACGGCGATACAACCAACGATAGAATTGCCGGAATGCGCGATCAGTCGTTGAACAGAGATTCCATTTTTCTTCGTCATGGCGGCGACTTGCAGGGTGTTATCAATCATCTTGATTATTTACAAAGCCTCGGTGTAACAACACTTTGGATGACACCCGTTTTGGAAAACGATATGCCCAACCGAACGGAGCATGGTTATGCCTTCACCAATCAATATAAAATTGAGCCGCGCATTGGCGGCGATACGGCTTATAAAAGATTAAGCAATGAACTGCACAAGCGCGGTATGAAACTGATTCAGGATGCGGTATATAACCATGTAGGTTCGTATCATTTTACAGTGCTTGATCCACCGATGAAAAGCTGGCTTCACCAATGGCCAACCTTTACGCAAACCAATTACCGCGATCAAACGGCTTTCGACCCGCACGGTTCCAAAGAAGAAGAAAAAATTCTCTTCGACGGATGGTTTGTGCCTACCATGCCCGACCTGAACCAAAGCAATCCGTATGTGGCGAATTATCTCATTCAACATGCAATTTGGTGTGTGGAAATGTTTGGCGTGGATGGCTGGCGGATTGATACTTATATCTACAATGATTTGCCGTTTATGAACCGTTGCAACAAAGCGTTGACGGATGAGTTTCCTAAGATAACCATGTTTGGTGAAACACTCGTGCATGGCGTTTTGGATCAGGCTTATTTTGCTCAAAATATTCTGGAGGTTCCTTTTAAAAGCAACCTGCCCGGTGTAACAGATGCAACGCTTTTATTTGAAGGCATACAGCCTACACTCACTCAGCCTTTTGGCTGGCTGGATGGTGTTGCCAGAATGTACCAAACGTTAAGTAATGATGTACTCTACAAAGACCCAACGCGCAATTGTGTTTTTTTAGACAATCACGATTTAAACCGATGGTTTTCAACTGTGGGTGAAGACATTGAGAAGGACAAAATGGGCTTCCAATGGCTGCTTACCGAACGTGGCATTCCGCAGATGTATTATGGCGATGAAGTGCTGATGAAAGGCGTTACCAATCCCGATGGCTGGGTGCGGCTCGATTTCCCCGGCGGTTGGCAAGGAGATGTCCTGAATGCCTTTACAGGCGCGGGTTTGAGCGACTCAGCAAAGGGCGTTCAAACCTTAATAAAAACACTGGCCAATTATCGCAAAACGTCTCCTGCCTTAACCAAAGGCAAGATGATGCACTTTATTCCAAAAGATGGCTTGTATGTGTATTTTCGCTACACCGATGCGCAAACTGTGATGTGCATTATGAACACAAGCGATAAAGAAAAACCCGTTCATTTTAGCGATTATGTTGAACGAACCAAAGGCTTTACCAACGGAATCAATGTGCTTAGTCAGCAACAAGTATCGCCCGATTTTACCATGCCTGCCCAACGCATGTGGATTGTGGAATTGAAGAAATAAATATCGTCATTCAAAAGGCTACCTATACAATTATGCTGAAAACAATAGTTGCTTTTTTGCTGGTTTTATTTTCACTTACATTTTCATTTGGACAAAATTTAAAAGGCACTGTTATTCATGAAAGATTTTTAGCCCATTCCATTCAAGGAAATCCTGCTGGTGAAGATGCGATGCGGAGACTTACTATTTATTTGCCACCTGGGTATTCTCAAATCAAGCAACATTATCCGGTTGTTTATTTTCTGCATGGTATGTACGGAGAAGACAGTGCAACAATGGATGATTTGGAAATAAACAAATTACTTGATACCGCGATTGCTGTAAAGCGTATGAAACCGGTAATATTTGTGCTTCCTGATAGTTATACCAAATACAAAGGAAGCTTTTACACCAATTCTAAATTGACAGGAAACTGGGCAGATTATATTGCAAAGGATGTTGTTGATTATGTTGATAAGCATTTCAGAACCATACCCAACAAAGGAAGCAGAGGCATTGCAGGTGCTTCGATGGGTGGAAACGGAGCTTTAAAAATGGGAATGCTTTATCCTGATGTTTTCAATTGTGTTTATGCGAACACTCCTGCAACATTAAATTGGTCGGATGGCATTAATACAAGCATTGATGCATTTAAGATAATAAGTGACGCAAAAAGTGACAGTGATATATTCAATAATAATTCGGCTACCATTATGGTTGATTTAGCCAGAACATATTCTCCCAACCTAAACAAACCTCCGTTTTATGCAGACATGCCAGCCTATTATGTTGGTGATAGTTTAATTATTGACACGAGTGTTGTAAATAAATGGACACAAAATTTTGCAACGAATATGATTGAATCGCATTTAACCGCATTAAGAAGTTTAAAAGCAATCAAAATAGACTGGGGTAGAAACGATGCAGGCAGATATGTTCCTGTTACCTGTTTGCAGTTCAGTAAAAAATTAGAGTGGTATGGCATCAATCATTTTGCAGAAGAATATTTAGGTGGTCATGCTGAACATTTAGAAGGAACAAACGGAAGAATCTACACAGAAATGCTGCCTTTTTTTGACACCTACTTAAACTTTGAAAAGTAAATAAGCATTCTTTTTTCTTATAAAACCAAAAGCCTCCCGACACATCGGGAGGCTTTTGGTTTTGCACAATTTTCTTACAACCAACGGTTCTTCTTTTTTACCTGGCTCGATGCCACAAACACGGCTGCTGCAAACAGCAAAGCGCTGGAAATGTAAATGACTTTTTTATATGGATTTTCAAGAACGGGTGGAAGATATTCAACACCGTTTACATCCTGAACAGCAGGATCGCCAACGTAACGTCCTTGTTTCGGTAAAGCATCTGCAAAGTGTTCTACCAAATCTACCAATTGCTTCAACATTTCTGTTCCATACATCGGTTTGCCATGACCGGTAGCTACTATTTCGGGCTGTAATAACAATAACTTTTTTACCGATTCGTAAGCAGCAAACCAATCGGTTGTGCCATAAGCAGGAGGGCGGCTTACTTTCTTAATTTGTAAAAGCGTATTGAAAGCCGATTCTCCTTTTGTGGTGATGAACGCATCGCCCACAATCATCAATTTATCTTGTTCCCGTAACAAACTGATATGCCCCGGCGCATGCCCAGGTGTGTGTATCCATTTCCATCCTGGTAAAAAAGGAACACTGTTGTCTTCCGGAAGTGCAGTTACAAAACTACTGATGTTGATAGGCTTCATACTGTACAAAAAAGACAAATCAGCAACCAGTCCACCACCTACTGTTGGGTCGCAGGGCGGGTAGGAAGCTTTGCCTGTGAGATAAGGCATTTCCAAGTAATGCGCATATACCGGCACATGCCATTCTTCCGCCAATTGTTTCACACTGCTTACATGATCGAAATGACCATGCGTAAGAATAATGGCTTTTGGTTTTGCATTGTTTTCTCCAAACAATTCAACTGCCATTTTCTTTATTTTTTTACCCGTACTTTTCAAGCCCGTATCTACCAGCACCCATCTATCGCTGTCAGCATCTTTCACAATGTAGATGTTTACAAATATGTCTTTCAGTCCCCAAATGTTGGGTGCGACTTCAAAATAAAAATTCTTTTTTACGGCTGGCTGTTCTGCTGTCATAGGTTTGTTTTTATCGTAAAAAGTTTTTGTTTTCTTTCAAAGAGATAAAAAACATGCCATAATCATTTTTCGTTCTCTCTGCTTTGTCAATATCCATAGTAGGTGAGACTATTGCAGTAAAGCAATTTACGCAGCAACTTTCCTCAGGTATCAACCTGTTAGTATGTGTTTACCAACGTATATCCTCTTTATGATACAATACGAGGTCTGACGTTTTTTGTATAACCATAAGCCCACCAGATTAATACAAGCTGAAGCGGTAGTCTTACAATCGTAAGCCACAAGCCTTGTTTATGTTGCTGCCAATAATTCAGCATCATTTGTATGTTAGCCGGAAATACTGCAATCAACAAAGCAATGATGCACCACGCAGCTATCACCTGCGTACTGCGCGGAATGAGCATCAAACCAAATAAAATTTCGAGAATGCCACTTACAGCAACCAGCCATTGGTGCCAGCCAATCCATGTGGGCATAATACTTATGTAAACGGCAGGATGTACAAAGTGATTGATTCCCGCTGCCACGTAAATGGCAGCCATGATATAAAGAGAAGCTTTTTTCAATTGTTGAATATGGTGTTGTTATGTTCAGCCAAAAACTTTTTCATTTTTATTCAACGCAAAAAGCCGCTACACAATGCAGTGGCTTTTGGTTTTGTGCATTTTTTCTTTTACTCATTACAACACCGTGCCCTGCAACAAAAAGAAAATAGCCACCAGTGCAAAGCTTACACTTGCCAGCCAAAGTAATTTGCGTTTGGTAATAATGGAAATAGCGCCCACTGCAATGGCTATCTGAAACAAGGTGACAGCCCTTGCCAATATTCGATGATGTGCAACATGTTCATCCGATTCTTTTTGCAGGCTTTGTGCTTCTTCTTTTATCTTTTCCTGTTCGGCCTTCTCTTCTTTTATTTTATTGACGTCTTCGGTAATTGGCTGTTTGCCCAGTGATAGCAGAACCGTGTTGGATGAATTGAGCACGTCGGTTTTAATACCTTTCGCCTGGTAGAATGCCCATTGGTCGGACGCTTTAATCTGAGCCAGCATGGCTTCATCGGCATGGTCGCCCGCTAGCAAACCGCTAATGGCAGCCAGCACAGCGAAGATAGCCGTGGTAAGTGCCACGTACAATACCCATTTTTCTTTACCTTCTGTCAGCACTTCGTGCGCTTTTTCGTTGCTCTGCTCATGAATGTTTTCTGAATAATTTTCTATCTCTTCCATAACATTTGTTGATAGTTTTTGTTATTCCTAGTTTCTAAATTTTATCGTCGTGAAACCAGTACTGCTTATCTGTTCTTTGTTTTGAGCCCTTTTACCTCATCTGAACAAACTTTTAATGAAGTTAGATAAGATGTTTGTTTTTGCCCTTTTTTTCTGCTTCTTGCAGCCTGTAGCTTGTTTCTCGAACCTTGAACCTTGTCTCTTGTTACTTGTTCCCCGTTACTTCCACAATGGGTTTGCCGGTACAGCCACTGGGCATTTGTATTTGCAGCAAAGCAGCAACGGTCGGTGCAATATCGGTCATGTAAGTAACGGCATTGGTTTTACCGGCATGAATGCCCCAGCCCATCCACACCAGCGGAATGTGTGCATCGTAAGGATAATATACGCCATGACCTGTGCCTGTTTTGGTATAACCCGCCAGCCAGCCGGGTTGTAAAATGTATTGCACATCGCCACTGCGCTTGCGGTTGAAACCGTTTGTCATCATGGTTTTCAGAGGCTCCTGCACAGTTGTGTTGGTGAGGTTTTGCAAGTCAACAGCATTGGCAATTTGCGGCATTTGTAAAAGCTGTTGGATGATGAGTTGCTTTACATCATTCACATTTTTATTGGCGCTTTCTATAGCAGCGTAATTCAAATAAACCTGGTAATTTTCTACATCAATAATTCCTTTTGAAATACCTTGTAATTGCAAAAGAGAATCGAGTTTTGTTTTTACACTTTTTTCATCGAAAGAGCCGCCGGGTAGCTTGTGTTCTTCCAAAAATCTGTGCACAGGAACAACGCCGTGGTCAGCGGTTAAGAACACGGTGTATTGGTTTTTACCAATGGTTTTATCAAGATATTGAAAGAAAGAAGCTAAGTCTTTATCAAGCCGCAAATAGGTGTCTTCGGTTTCAACAGAATTGGGTCCAAACTGATGACCTACATAATCGGTTGATGATATGCTCACACACAGCATATCGGTAACGCCGTTGCTTCCCAAATGATAGTTTTGAATGACCGATTTTGCAAAATCGAGCGTATAAGAATTGCCGAACGGGGTGGAAGCCAATATCTCGAAAGGCGCTTTGGCACTGCCTTTCAGCGTGTGCGGAAATGAAGATGTGTTTTCGTTACTAAACCTGCCTTCATAGCTTTCTTCGTCGGGTGTGCTTTGCGTGTAGGTGTTTACGGGATACAAGGTTTGCCAGCCTTTTTGAATGTATTGTGAAGGCAACTGCTGTGCGTTAAAGCTGTTAACCCAATTAGGCAACGAATCCATGTAATAAGTGCTGGAAATAAACTTGCCCACTGTTCCATCGTACCAATAGGCCGCATTGGCTGAATGACCGGCAGGTAATATGGCGCCCCTGTCTTTAATGGCAATGCCCACTACTTTGCTCTTAAAATTGGTAGCCAAACGCAATTCATCTCCCATCGTAGTTGCCAGCATATTACGCGGACTCATTTCGCCTTCGGTTGATGTGCTGCCGACCGTTTTTGCGGCGGTATCTTCGGAGCAATACACTACCCTGCTCAGCTCGCGGCTAAACCAATTGTTGCCAACAATGCCATGCACTGCAGGCACCGAGCCGGTATAAACGCAAGTGTGCCCACAAGCCGTAATGGTGGGTGTGTAAGGAATCATAGTGTTTTCGCACGAGAAGCCTTCGCGCAGCAAACGCTTAAAGCCATCGTTGCCATAACGGGCCGCGTAGCGATATAAAAAATCCCAACGCATTTGGTCAACCACAATTCCAACAACCAGTTTCGGACGTTTGGTTTCGCCCATATTTTGCTGCGCGAATAAGAAAGATGAGAACAGAAAAGCTGCACAAAACAAAACTGTCTTTTTAAATTGAACGGAAGTAGAGCAAGTAAAGAAATGAATCATGTGAATGTGTGTTGATGAATTCTTTCGCTTGCAAAAGTAAAAGGAAGGTGGATTGGTAATGTTACTTTACAATGAATTAAAGTGAAGACCGTCTGCAATTAGCAAGCTCTATTGCATAGTATTTACCAATGTATGTGATGTGTATAAAGCGCCGGAGGTTGTCCGATTAAATTAATATCAAATTTTAAAGAAGGTTCTACTTTACTACTTGCATTATGAATGCGAAATGAAATTTGCCAACCTTCATCACAAATTAAAAACAAAGTATCCGTAGAGTTTGGCTTGAACGAAAGTTCAATAATTCTCATTGGAAGTTTAAGGCGATTGACTTTGAATTTAGGTTTTATTTTTCCCGTTGATTGATTTAAAGTTCCATATAAATGGAAGCCATAAATTTGGTCTTTTAGTTCCGTTCAATAATCTTTAGCTCGCCAGATTCATACTTATCTTTTATGTTTTGCAAATATTCAACGAGATTATAAATTGTCTCAAACTCTTCAGTCGTGTTTCCTGCATCATCAAGAATATAACATCCGCCTCCGTTCCACATTCTAATATAAAGGTTTTCACCAGTTTCGTTTAAGTCAATAAAAGAAAGTAGTTCCTCAAATTCTTTTAAAGTTAAATCTTCTGAGTTAGGTTTTGTTATGTTATTTTTCATCTGAATTTATTTTATCTGGCTTTCGTATTCTCGTCTGAATTCATCGTAAATAATCCGAAGAACTTTCATTCTGTCCTCCACATCTTCAAATTGATTTGAAAGTTTTATTATGTCAATTTTGCTTATGGATTGAACTTTCATGTCAATCAAATAATTTTTTATCTCTTTTGAAATATCATCTATAATAATTAAAACTTTTCCATCATTCATTCTTTCGTTATCAAAGTTTAATTTGATTTCTGAATAAACTTCATCAGCAGCTTTTTTACTTAAAAGTTTCAACTTTTTAATTTGATATACAACACCAAAATTTGTTGATAAATCAACTCCTTGGTCGTGTGCAGACGTTCGTGTATCACGATATATTTTACAAGCAAATCTTTCAAGGTGAACTTTAATAATTGCAAAACTAAACACCTCAAAATTTGACGGATTTAAAGAAATGTTCTCTGAAATAAATTTTGAAAACAATGGAATGTCTGCCGCTAACTTAATTTTAAAATCCGTTTCTGATAATCTTGGGATGATTCCAATTTTACTATCAATATAAAGTTTGATTTGTTCAGGAATCCATTTTTCTAAATGTTTTGAATTTTCTTTAAAAGGTTGAGTTAATTCAAATCCATTTTCTAAAACTTTTAAAACTCCATATTTCGGAAGGTTTCTTACTGGGTAAGCATCATAATATTTTCCACCAATATGAAGATTGTGTTTCAAAAAAAGTTTCAGATTCTTAACCGTTTCATTATATGCTTTTCTGATTTCGCTATCAGTAAAAAAAGCTTTTCCTGAACTATTGTATTCTTTGACCAAGGCTAAAGTAATAATCGGAAAAATCACTTTGGTTTGTGATTTCTTCAGCATTCTTAAAATGCTGGATTCATAAATATTTTCAGGAGCAATTATTTTCATTAATCTGATATACACATACTATAAGGAAGAATAATTTAAACCTATATTTTCAGTGGAATTTATTGAAAAGTCAAATAAGTTTTCTTCAGTTTTTGAAGAAAGTTCATTTACTTCATAAATAACTGGTCTTGATTTTTTCATCATTGTCAAATTTATTCACTCAACACGAATCGTAATAAGAAAGTTGCTAACAATATTAAGGCGTTAATAACACTCAATCAACAAATTTGTGGGATAGCAAAGAACTGAATTGTTTTAGTAAAATACTAACCATTTTACTCTTTCTTCATTTGCCCAATCAATTCAATCGCTTCCATTGCTTCCTTCACATCATGCACGCGAAGTATGTTTGCGCCTTTGAGTAAAGCAATGGTATTCAAAACGGTAGTCCCGTTTAAGGCTTTGTCGGGTGTTGTTTTCAAAGTTTTGTAAATGGTAGATTTTCGTGAAAGTCCCGCCAGTATTGGCTTTTCCAGCATTTGTAACACATTCAAATTATTCAGCAGTTGAAAATTGTGAGTGATTTTTTTGGCAAAACCAAAACCCGGGTCAATGATAATATCGTGAATGCCGGCATGTTTACAAACCTCTGTTTTTTGTATGAAATAGTGGAGCACTTCTTTGGTTACGTTTTCGTACACGGCGTGTTGCTGCATGGTTTGCGGCGTACCTTTTATGTGCATTAATACATAAGGAACGTGAAGGGCTGCAACCGTTGCCAGCATTGCTTCATCACCAATTCCGCCGCTGATGTCGTTAACAAGGCAAGCTCCGGCAGTAGCACTTTGCCTTGCAACATCAGCATAAAATGTATCAATCGAAATGTAAGCCTGAGGGAATTGTTTTTGTATTGCTTCCACTATTGGCAACACTCTGTCGGCTTCTTCTTCAGGGCTAATTTTAATACTGTTGGGTGCGGTGCTTTGCCCGCCAACATCAATAAAGGTTGCACCTTCAGCAAGCATCGCTTCGGCTTGCTGTAAAGCAACATCAATGGCTTGTATGCGGCTCTCTTTATAGAACGAATCCGGCGTTGTGTTAATGATACCCATTGCGACAGGCTTATCAATCACTAACAATCTTCCATTGCAATTGAGCGTAAACATTGGTAAGCTTTCATTTTCGACGCGTAAAATTGGTGCAAAAACAAAAGCAACCTGATAAAATAAAATCGGGGGGTTTAATCATTCATAGTAATAACAAAAACGGCGCATTGCCATTGCTGGTAACACACCGTTTTTTAATTCACACCCTCACTATCCGCTATTCAAATTGGAGCCGTTTGGTTTCTTTTTTTCCATCAATCGAAAACACGATGGTATATAACCCTGCTGGTAATTCACCAATATGGAAATGCCCATTGTTGATTCCAGCAACCGCCATCATAGTGCCTTGTTTTACCAGTTTGCCGTTCATATCATACAATTGCAAAAGCAGTTTGCCTTCTTTGTCGGCATTGAATTGCAGCATTAAATGTCCCGGGCTGCTGATTGGGTTCGGACTCATGCTTACAATGATGTTTTGTTTTACGTTATTATTTGTAAACATTACAATCGGCGATAACTGTGTTCGTCCATCTTTATCAACCATCTTTAATGAATAATAAACGAACTTAGAATTGATTGTAGCATCATCGGTATAAGTATATGTCTTTTGAAGAGATGAGTTGCCACCTGATGCCACTTGTGCAAGCTCTGTAAACGTTTTTCCATCTATGCTTTTTTGTATTGAATAGTAACTTGTATTTTGCTCGCTTCCAACAACCCACTTCAACAAAGCTTTGTTGTTTTGTGTAACGGTTGCAGTGAAATCAAGTAGCGTAACAGGTAATACTGAGCTAACATTGATAACGCCTGTCATACCAAAGGCTGCGTGTGGAATGCAATAATAATGGTACGTACCAGCAACTGCGAGTTGATATGTAAATGTTTTATTGGTTGCGTTCATAGGAGAGTTCCAGGTAGCTGCCCCGGCAGGCAACGAATTGCCACTGCCCTGCGATGCCGGATCGCAGGTAGTTGTATGGCTTCCGCCCACCCAAGTCCACGTGATGCTATCACCAACTGCGGCATTTACTGTTGAAGGTGTAAATTGAAAATTGGCTACCTGTATGTTGTGAACGGTTGCGTATGCAGGAAAGAAAACGACAAGCAACAGGACGGCAAAGAGTAAGTGTGTTTTCATAAGAAATGATGTTTGACAAGTGAAAACGTAACAGAGCAACAAAGCGTTGCCATGTCTAAAATTTTTTTAGAGAAGAATAAAAATTTTACCTTTCAGGCAACCTTTTCTTTTCAGATAACGTATTCTCATTCAAAGCAACCTATCCGTTTGAATACTATTGGAGATATCATCAATGGCTGCGCTGATAACAATCATAAGTATCAAAAAATACTGTATGAGCGTTACTATGGCTATGCTTTGAAAACGGTGTTCCGCTATATTTTTAAATATGAAAAAGCAGTTGATGTGGTAAACGATGGTTTTGTAAAATTATTCCGGCACTTTGGCCAGTTTAAAGCTGATGATCCTGCTAATATTGAACCAATGCTGATGGGCTGGATACGCCGCATTATGGTAAACAATGCCATTGATGAACTTAGAAAAAAAGATATGCAGCCTGATGCTGGCTTTGTATCGGAAGAAGTATGGGAACAAACAGAACACAGCGATAATGCCGACCAGCTTTTGTTATATAAAGACTTAATGATACAGGTTAGAAAGCTGCCGCCCATGTACCGGGCTGTGTTTAATATGTATGTCATTGATGGGTTTAATCATAATGAAATTGCAGAGAAATTGGGCATCGCTGCAGGCACTTCAAAATCGAATTTATGGAAGGCGAGAAGCTTATTGCAAGCCTATCTTAAAGAGCAGCCCAACAACAACGAACTATGCAAGATGTAAACAACGATATGGATGATTTGTTCAGGCGGGCGGGCGACGAGTATCCGTTAAAAACCGATGGAGCCGATTGGGATAAAGTCCTTGCCGATTTGAACAACGTTGATGCGCCAATGGCTGTAACGATCAATAAAAAATCAAACAACAAAAAACGGGCGTTGTGGCTGTTGTTGTTGTTGCCTTTGTCATCTCTGTATTTACTATTGCATCATGTTCCTGAATCGAAAAATGCCTCTTCAATTGTAGTAAAATCTGCGAAGCAAAATGGTGCAAAAACAAATGGTAACAGCGCAATAAATGATAGTAAGACAAGCACAAATCATTTATCAAAAGCCGATAACAATAGTGCTGCAATCAGTCATTACAAAGTTCAAAAATCAGATAAAAACAAGATTGGAATAGCGGGAGTAAGTTTATTTGTTTCAAAGCAAAATGCGGTCGGTGCTAAACATTTAAACGGTAAAATTTCTTTGTCGAATGAACAAGATAAAGAAGCCAGCAACAGAATATTTGAAGATGATAAACAGACCAGTGAAAATATCATCAACAATAAAAATAAGACGATAGAAAAGCAACCTGATGATGAGAAGCAACGTATAAAAAATGTAACAGCAAAACAAAATGGAATGGATACTGCTGAACAGAAAAAAGTGATTGCATCTGCTGAATTGAATATAAATAAAAAAGACAGTGCAGCAGCAAAAGCTGTTGAGAAAGAGGATAGTAAAAAAATAATAGCTAAGCTTACAACGCAACAGCGGCGCGGCTTTTATGCTGGCTTGATGGGAAGTCTTGATTTTAGTACTGTTAAATTCCAACAAATTCATAAAGCGGGTTACAGTCTTAATTTATTAGTTGGTGATCGCTTGTCAAAGCATATTTCTATTGAGTCGGGTATCAGTGTAAGCAAGAAATATTATTACAGCGATGGAAAATATTTTGATAAAAAGAAAACCGGCATTCCCGAACAGGTGGAGATATATTATACAAACGGCAGTTGTAAAATGTTTGAGATACCTGTGAACGTGAAATATGATTTTGTGCTGCACAAAAGAAGCAACTTGTTTGCAGTTGCAGGTTTATCTTCTTACTTCATGAAGAAAGAAAGTTATGGTTATCGTGCTGATTGGAACAGTTGGGTTTATGACA
Organism: Ilyomonas sp.; assembly: GCA_965277535.1. Lineage (GTDB taxonomy): Bacteria > Bacteroidota > Bacteroidia > Chitinophagales > Chitinophagaceae > Ilyomonas. The sequence continues at coordinate 2,890,768 of OZ255825.1, forward strand.
CTACAAAACAATATACAAATTCCGGAAACAATGTGCTTGCAGTTGCTAACTTCAGCATCGGTTATCAATTGCATATCAATAAGACAGCTACATTGCGAATTGAACCTTATTTAAAAGTTCCATTGAAAGGAATCGGTATCGCCAATATGCCCATTATGAGTACCGGCATTTCAGTTGGTATTACAAAGTCGTTTTAAGTTTTATCTCTTACAATTATTATTTAAGACCATGCGAAAAAGAGTAATTTTTTTCATCGGGATTGTATTGCTATGTACAGCCGCCTGGGGTTTGTTTTTATTCAATAAACCGCATGAAGATGTTGGTGGTATAAATCCTGACATGAGCATGCAGGCTAATAAATTGTATCAACAATACAATAAAAACGAAGCTGCCGCAAACAACCAATTTTTAAATAAAATAATAAGCGTAACCGGCATAGTTAATGAAATCAACGAAACCAAAAATGCTTCCATTATACTTCTGAAAAATAAAGATGAAACGGGTGGCGTAAGCTGTAATTTATTTGCTCGCGCCAAAGTTGCTGTGCAGCAAGGTGAAACGCTAACCATCAAAGGCAGGTGCACTGGTTTTTTAATGGATGTGGCATTAACCGACTGCGTGATAGAAAAACAATAATTAATCAGTTTTAAAAGAAAAAAGATGAAAAAAGTGAGCCTTGTTTTTATGGCTTTGCTATGCGCTATTATCACTGTTGCCGTAAGTTGTTCTAAAACCAGTGAAGACAAAGTGAGTCCTGTTAGCACAACAACATGCGACACTACCAACAGCACTTACGGTGCCGATGTTCTGCCTATTTTAAAAGCCAACTGTTATAGCTGTCATGGCAATGGAAATGTAAACGGCGGAGTCAATTTTGACTCCCAAGCAAACATAAAAAGTGTAGCGCAAAGCGGTGCTTTGTTGGGCACAATCACTCATTCGGCAGGTTATCCCGCAATGCCGGACGGACTGCCACAACTTTCCAGTTGCGACATCAACACCATCAGGTCGTGGATTAACAATGGAATGCAAAACAATTAAACCTGAAAATCATACTTATGAAAACGCTATTTGTTTTTACTCATTTTTTATTATCCGGCATTGCATGTTTTAGCCAGGTTTATACAACACGCAGTGGCAACATCAGTTTTTTTTCTTCTACTGAAAAAGAAACCGTACATGCTGAAAATAACCAGGTTTATGCAGTGATAGACACAGGTAAAAAGAATCTTGCTTTTGCATTGCTGATAAAAAGTTTTCAATTTGATAAAGAGTTGATGCAGGAACACTTTAATGAGAATTATGCAGAGAGCGACAAATATCCGAAAGCTTCTTTCAATGGCTCTTACAGCGGTGATATAAACACAGCAAAGGATGGCCTTTACAACATAGTTATAAAAGGCAATCTTAGTTTTCATAACATAACAAGAGAGGTAGAAACACCTGCCAACATCGAGATAAAAAACAACATGCTGATTGGCTCTGCAAAATTTGCTGTAAAGCCGGAGGAGTATGGTATTTCCATTCCTTCGCTCGTGAGAGAAAAGATTGCCAAAGCAATAACTATTGATGTGCTTATCAATTGTTCGCCTTCTAAATAAAGTATATGATGATTAAACAATTGACTTGCGTTTGCTTGTTTGTTTTTGTTTTATTATTAGCTCATGCGCAGGACTCAACACTGATGAATATGTTAACCGATTCGATGAGCGCAAATGCAAAGCCCACTTATGTTACAGGCAGTTTTAAAGGTGTTCGTATCGTTAACATGCAAACGGTAGAAGCGCCGGCAAAGGGTGCGCTTAATTTTATAATTATGCACCGCTTTGGAAAACTGAATGACGGAGCTTATAATTTTTTTGGATTGGACAATGCTACCATTCGGTTGGGACTTGATTATGGAATTACAGAACGACTTGCGGTTGGCATCGGAAGAAGTTCTTTTTTAAAAACATTTGATGCTTATGGCAAATACAAATGGCTGCGACAAACGGATGGAAGCAATGCAATGCCGGTAACTGCAAGTCTTCTTGTTGCTGTTACAGATTATACCGAAAGATTCAGCGATAAAGTCTATCTCAATACAAAATACCGAACGGCTTATGCAACACAGCTATTGCTTGCCCGCAAGTTTAGCAGCCGCTTTTCTTTGCAGGTTGTTCCCACATGGTTGCATTATAATTTAGTGCCAACTACAAGTGATAAAAACGATGTGTTTGCACTTGGCATCGGCGGGCGAATAAAAGTTACAAAACGAATGAGTGTTACTGCCGAATATCACTATGTTCCTAACGATCAATTGATATCTCAGCAAAGGCGCAACTCACTTTCATTAGCATGGGAGATTGAAACCGGCGGTCATGTGTTTCAATTGGTATTTTCAAATTCACAGGCTATGACAGAACCTCAATACATTGGCCAAACAACCGGAACATGGAGCAAAGGCGACATTTTCTTCGGCTTTAATGTATCGCGCATTTTCAACATTACAAGTAGCGCAAAAAGCAAACTGGTTTATTAATTTATTTGATAATTCACATAAAAACAAAAGGCAACTTTGTATAGGTTGCCTTTTGTTTTTGCACAAAAAATAAGAGCCTAATTGTATAATTTAATAGCTATTATTTATTTAATTCACAGCATATAGCTTGTATAAGCTCACATGATGAAAGCTGGTCTTACCTTGTTACCAAACCTTCATTGCTCGGCAATACTACACTTGTTGTAGTGGAAGTAGTAGCCTGAAAATCACTTGCGTTCGTTTCGTCTCCTACTATAAAGTTCACCAAGTCTCTGTTCAATCGTTCCCGCTCGGTGTAAAACAAACCATGCGGCGCACCTTCATACACAACAAACTGGTTGTTTTTTACCAGTTCGGCTGCACGTTGTCCGCTGGTTTCAATAGGAACTGTTTTATCGCTATTACCATGAATAATTAAAGTAGGAACAGTAATGTTTAGCGCATCATTTCTAAAATCAGTAAAAGCAAAAGCTTTCATACATTCCATGGTAGCTCTTGGCGATGCCATCGAGCCCAACATTCTGTAATATTCCAGCAGCGGTGCACTTACAGGATGGTGCATCATGTTCACACCAAAAAACTGCTTGCCGAATGTGTCTAAAAAACCAATGCGATCTTGTCTTGCTTTGTCTGCCAATTCTTGCAATGTATCCAGCGGCACGCCATCCGGGTTATCATCGGTTTGCGGCATGTAAGGAACTACCGAAGAAACCAATATGGCTTTCGATACATTGGCACCGCCATATTTTGTAAAATAACGGGCTACTTCGCCACCACCCATAGAGAAACCTAAGAGCGTAACATCTTTTAAATTCAAGCCATCAATTACAGCTTTTAAATCGTCGGTAAGCGTATCATAATCATAGCCATTCCATGGCTGATCAGAATGTCCAAAGCCTCTGCGGTCATATGCAATCACGCGCAAACCCGCGCCAATCAAGGCTTCCAACTGGTACTCAAACATTTCTTTTGATAAGGGCCAACCATGTATCAATATCACAGGTTTGCCTTGGCCATAATCATAATAGGCAAGCTTTACTTCTTCACCGCTTGTTTTATCGGTGGTTGTAATGAATTTCATTTTGACTTAATTTTTTTATAACGGATAATCAAATAAATATTGCAAAACCATGCCATAAAAGCCATGCGCTAATAGCTCTTAGCTGCGAGCTATGAGCCATTAGATTTTTTACTTTTCCCCTTCGGTTATCATACATTTGCCGCCAAAATAAAGATGATGCAAAACAACAGAACGTTTACCATGATTAAGCCCGACGCAACATCGAAGGGTTATACCGGCGAGATTATTGACAAAATTATTAAAGCCGGGTTTGCCGTAAAAGCGATGAAATGGGTAAAGCTTACGGAGGAAAAAGCAGGCGAGTTTTATGCCGTGCATAAGGAGCGTCCTTTTTATGGCGAACTGGTAACGTTTATGAGCAGTGGCAACATTGTAGCTGCCATTTTAGAAAAAGAAAATGCAGTAAGCGAATTTAGAAAACTGATTGGTGCCACCGACCCTTCGAAAGCGGAAGAAGGAACGATACGCAAACAGTTTGCGGCTTCGATAGGAGAGAACGCCGTACATGGCAGTGATAGCGATGAAAATGCAGCCATCGAAGGCAGTTTTTTCTTTTCAGCTTTTGAAGTTTTTTAAAAAGGGCAAAACAAAAAATAGCTTTTGATTTATCGTTTAATAAGTGATAAATACAGCTTTTGCGGCATGATTATCGCTAATGCAGAAAAAGTTTTTTAAGGGTTTAGGGTTGAAAAAAAGGGCACCTTATCTAAGGAGCCCTTTTTTGTTTTTGTCTATATTTTTGTCCGCTTTATCCGTGCTTACCACCATCACTTTTATAGATGGCTCAACTTCCTTATGAGGCTTTTTAAAAGTGTAAAGCCACCAGAAATTCCATCGGATACATAAGTTGTAAAAAATAATGGGTAAACAAATACCTGACAACAAAACCAAAGCAATGAGTGCAGGTGTATAATTCACTTTTATAAACTTCTGGAACAAAACCTGAGCAAAGCTCATGGTTATGATTTGCATAACATAAATAAACAGCGAATAATAACCCACAACTCTTATCCAGGTAAACCACTTATGCTTCTGAAGCAAAAACGAAAAACTGATAGAGGTAGCGCATCCAATGAGCGCTTCTGCCAGGAATGAGAAGGGCATCTTTTGCTCAACAAAACGATTGTCGTAGTCGGGGTATTTTAAATTGATAGTGGTAAAATAATATTGTACAATGATAAATATTACCAGCAACGGAACAAACAATTTCCAGGTTGAAAGCCTTTCCACACTTGCTTTGTTAAGCATTGGCTGAGAAATCAAATCTCCTATGGCAAAGAATAAATAATACTGAAAAATATCTGTTATTACGCCAGCGTGAAGGTCGTTCAAATGAATGTAAGCTGATAGCGCATAAAGTATAAAACCAAAAATTGCCTGAAAAAGCGGGTCTGCACTCACTTTAGCTTTTATAGTAGCATAGATAACGCCAATACAAAACAAGCTGTTCAGATACCAAAAGTGTCCTGTTTCACGCGGGTTAATGAGCAACTGTAAATACCTGTAAAAGCCAATGTTTTTTTCAGTGGTTGAACTGCCATACCGCGCTGAAATGAGCTGAAGCGAAATTTCGATAAATCCCCATACCAGCAGTGGAAACAATATGTTGTTAGCACGGTTTGAAATGTATTTAGTAAGTCCTTTTTTTCGTAGGCCGCCTCCAACAAGCAAGCCGGATACAATAAAAAATAAAGGCATTCGAAACCCAAAAAGAAAAGTGCCGGTATAATTGAATAAGGGATACTTATCGAAATCGGATACATGACCACTTAAAACAGCAAGGCAGTGCCCGTATCCAACCAGTATAATGCTGATACCCTTATCGTAATCTACCCAAAGCCACCGTTCTTGGCTAAGTACTTGTTTTGAATTAAAGAGATCCATCGGGGTTATTTTATGGTGCGGTTAGAGAAAAGATAATAGTTGTTCGAAAGCCTGTTCTGCTTTCAATCGGGTAATGTGGAACAGGAAGTACGACTTTTCTTGTACTGAATCTTTCTGTTAAGCTATTATTGTTTCAGTGTTTTGGTTGTCTTTACTGTATGCTGTTAACGCGAACTTCCGTTTGTATAGCAATATTACAATAATATTCTGTATAAATGGTAGCTTAACAAAGTACTTAATAAAAATATTACACTAATATGAAACTTGGATTTGTGGTGTTTTTGTTTAATGGATTTTATTCTTTACATGCAATAATATCGGTGTTTCCAAAAGGAGAACTTAGTACACTGTTACATTCTTAAACCTTAGTAACCGGTATGTGGTGAGTGCTTACCACCTTATAACTTTAGTTGATAGAAAAGATTAATTGCAACAAGCTAATAAGGTTGGTGTCTTGTACTGATGGCTATTTAATTAAGGTTGGAATACAAACACTCATTCATTCTAAACATACTGATGAAACAATGTACTTAGGTTTTATTTGGTTGATTTTTTTATCACCAATTCACCCCGCAACCGAATTTGCTGCAAGCAATCTTCCTTAGTGTTGATGACATGGAGCAATGCTTTAACGGCTTCTCTTCCTATTTCCTGCAACGGTTGTTTTATATAGGTAACAGGCGCATAAAAAAGGTCGAGCGAGTCGGTTTCGTCAAACGAAATCAGGGCTACGTCTTTTGGTATTTTCACAGGCAGCATATTCATGTACTTTACCGCATGGCTGGTAATGCTGTTAGAACTAAACAAAATGGCATCTGCCGGCTCGCGGGCATACAGCACATCATGCACTGCTTTTTCAATCTGGTCTTTTTTATTGCTGATGTCAACCTTTTGCAAGCGATCTTCCGAGAAGGGTAAATTATAATCCTGCAATGCTTTTTTATAGCCGTTAGTACGGTCGTGAAAATGATATAGTTTGGTATCGTATGTTATCATTGCAGGTCGCTTTGCACCACCTTTAATAATGTATTCAGTAGCACGATACGCTGCCTGCTCATTATCTAAAACAATGTACGAGGTTTCAACAGAAGGGAGATAGCGGTCAACCAAAATGAACGGAATCTTTTGTTGCTGTAAATACAAAATCTGTTCTTCTGCGCCTGCCGGCGGAGCGATAATCAAACCATCTACCTGCCGGTTGACGAAGGTATCGAGCAGCCTGGTAAATTTGGCAGCATTTTCATCGGAAGAGCCAAACAAAACTGTGTATTTCTGCTTATCTGCTTCGTCTTCAATAATACGGGCAAGACCGGAGGAAAACGGGTTAGAGATATTTGATACAATCAAACCAATTGTAAAGGTTTTACTCATCTTCAGGCTGCGGGCAATCTGATTGGTTCGGTAATTTAAAGCCTTGGCAGTGTCTCTAATTTTTTGCGCCACTTCTTTTTTTATCCTGTTCTCTTTTTGATTGTTCAAAACATAAGAAACAAGGGCGGTGGAAACACCTACTTTTTGCGCAATGTCTTTCAGGGAAACTCGTTTGTCCATTTTCTGCTATGGCTTATCATTCAAAGGTAAGCGGAATCGGCTTTGTAAAAGCATATGCCTGTATATCCTTTCGTTTTGTACTTTTAACTCTTCCAATTCCAATCTATGATAACCGACATCCGTACCAAATACAATGAGCATTTCAGTAAAAAGAAGTATCAAGAATATGTAAAGGCTTTGGCAAGTCTTCACCCCGATGCTTTGCAATTTCGCGTAGCCGAAACTCCCATTTTTGTAAGTAAAGCGTTTACCAACAAAATGCTTTCTGCCTGCGAAAGCATTGTAGATGTTATTGCTGCCGATAACTTCAAAGCGCTTACTGATAAAGCCATTCCGCACGATGTAAAAGTTCCGAACGAAAACAAACAGACGCAATTTATTGCATTTGATTTTGGCGTTTGCGAAAATGAACAAGGCGAACTAGAGCCGCAACTGATAGAGATGCAGGGCTTCCCAACCATGTTTGCATTCCAGGTGTTTCAGGATGAAATGGCAAGAAAGTACCTGAGCATTCCCGAAGGATATTCTTCTTATTTGAATGGCTTTACCAAAGAAACGTATTTGCAATTGCTGGAAGATATCATTGTAAAAAATGAAAACCCTGAAAATGCAATTCTGCTTGAAATAATGCCGCACCAGCAAAAAACAAGAGTTGATTTTTACTGCACCGAAGATTACCTGCACATACCCATTGTTGATTTGATGGAGCTGATAAAAGAGGGAAACAAATTATACTATGAAAAAGAAGGGAAAAAGATACAGGTAAAGCGCATTTACAACCGTATTATTTTTGATGACTTGCAACAGCAAAGTGCCGAAGTGCAGGAAAAAGGAAAGCTTTTACTGGAAGATTTGGATGTAGAGTGGGTGCCGCATCCCGATTGGTTTTACCGCATTTCTAAATTCACACTGCCGTTCATTCATCATCCGAATGTTCCTGAAACAAAGTTTTTAAATGAGGTGAAAACAATACCGGAAGATTTAGAGAATTATGTATTAAAGCCTTTGTTTTCGTTTGCCGGCCAGGGTGTAGTGATTGATGTTACGGAAGAGGACATAAAAAATGTAACCGACCCAAACAACTGGATACTGCAACGCAAAGTGAAGTATGCCGATGTAATACCTACGCCCGATGCACCTGCCAAAGCTGAAATCCGCATTTTTTATTTTTGGGATGAAGGCAAGGCGCGGCCTGTTGCCACCAATAACTTAGCTCGATTAAGCAAAGGCAAAATGATTGGTGTGCGTTACAACCAGGACCGTGAATGGGTGGGAGGAACGCTGGCATATTTTGAGCAATGATAGTTTGCCACTAAGTCTCGAAGACACGAAGTAAAAAAATGGGCAAAAACAAACTTTGTGTCTTCTTGTCTTCGTGGCATCAAAACAAAAAAACATGCAAAAACAAATTTTATACTTACTCTTTCTCTTTTTTTCTTTTGCACAAATTGCCTGTGCACAGTCGCCTTTTGATACTTCTATTTATGGTCGGAATGAGAAAGCCGGACATTATCTCAACACGCGCGGCTTTCGCATGTATTACGAAACGTATGGGCAAGGTGAGCCATTGCTTATTATTCATGGCAACGGTGGTTCTATTAATAACTTTCTGTACCAGATTCCTTTCTTTTCGCAACATTACAAAGTGATACTGGCTGACAGCCGCGCACAGGGAAAATCGGTTGATGGGGGCGATTCATTAAGCTATGAAATGATGACCGACGATTTGAATGCGTTGCTCGATTCTCTGCATCTCGATTCGTGTTATGTGATTGGCTGGAGCGATGGCGGCATCAACGGTTTGCTGCTTTCCATCCGTCATCCTGAAAAAGTAAAAAAGTTAGCTGTTACAGGCGCCAATTTATGGCCTGATACAACTGCCATTGATTCGTTCGCGTATCATTGGGCAATGGGCTATAACAATTCGCTCAAAAACAAACCACAAACGCCGGAAACGAAGAAGCAGTTGAAACTGGCGCACCTCCTATCTTACGAGCCGCACATTTCGTTACAACAATTAAAAACGATTTCTTGTCCGGCATTAATTATTGGTGGCGACCATGATGTGATTCGTCCGCAGCATACGATGTTAATCGCGCAAACCATTCCAAAAGGTTATTTATGGATTTTGCCCAACTCAGGGCATTCCACACCCATTGTTTATAAAGATTGGTTTAACGAAGTGGTGTATCGTTTCTTTACTACGCCTTATCGAAAGATTGAAGGATTTGCAACGTTTGAGTGAAAGAAAAAATAAGTAAACCATATATCAATTAAGTTGTGAAGTTTGGTAAGTTGGCTTAGTTTTTATTTGCCTGTAGGCTAATACAATGGATGTTGAATGTTGACAAAAACGCACCACGAGCACCACTTACAAAGCTCAGATTTTATAACAGATGTTGTAATTGGCATGTCGGATGGTTTAACGGTTCCGTTTGCACTGGCTGCGGGCATCAGCAGTGCAGTTGCCAATAACCACCTTGTGGTAACAGCAGGCATTGCCGAAATTATAGCAGGCTCCATTGCGATGGGATTGGGTGGTTTTTTAGCAGGAAAAACAGAGCAGGATCATTACCGTTCTGAACTCAAGCGGGAATATGATGAAGTAGAACGAGTGCCTGAAGTAGAAAAAGGAGAGGTAAAAGAAGTGTTTGCCAACTATGGCTTGAATGAAGAAGTACAAAACATCATTGCAAATGAATTGGCAAAAGATAAACACAAATGGGTTGATTTTATGATGCGCTTTGAATTGGGTTTGGAAGCGCCTGATGAAAACAGGGCAAGGAAAAGCGCATTAACCATTGGCTTCTCATATATTATTGGTGGTATTATTCCGCTAAGTCCTTATTTTTTTACCCATCTGCCACAAACAGGATTAAAATTTTCTGCTCTTATCACTCTTATTTGCTTGTTTGTTTTTGGCTATTTTAAAAGTAAAGTTACCGGGCAGCCCCTGTTATCAGGCGCCATTAAAGTGATGCTCACTGGTGCGTTGGCTGCTATGGCTGCTTTCTTTGCAGCCCGTTGGTTTAGTCAATAAGCAAATTGAATTTCACATCTAACTATCTAAAAAATTTATTTCACTCTACCCAACCTTTTTCACACAAGTTGCTTCTTCATACAAGAGAAAACACTTGTGTATGAAACGATTTTTATTTACTGCAATTGTGGCTTCTGTTGCAGCCATTTCGTGTTATAAAGATGGCGCTCATGGCTGTCATCGTTCGCGCAGCATTACTATTGATACCACGCTGGCTTCGGGCACAGCGTATCAATTGAATTTACAACCTTATGGCGATGCCGATGATACGGCGGCCATCAAAACACAGGCTACTAATTTCACGACCAGTGAAATTGTAAATTCAGCATTTGGTTTTGCCCCAATTTATCATTTTTCGGCGGTGGCAAATGCCAAAGCTTCTACAAGTGAAGAAGTGATAATTGCTGTAACTGAAGGGCATCACAGACAACCGCATCCTAACAGCGATTCTACTATTATTACCATTCATTTTACCGTACAATAGTTTGTTTCCTTCCGGTTTCTCAAACCGGCCAGGCTTCAACTTTATCTGCCATTTTGGTTATTGAATAAAAGGGCAAAAGGTTATCAATAAAAGTGGAGCATGATAAAGTTTTGAAAGCCTCGCCGGTTTGGATAAAAACGGAAAACGGCTTTTACATCCTTTTACAAACCTGAAATGAAACGGATGAAAACTCAAATTTTCTTTATCACAGATTTACTGTTTGCTATTCTTCGTTATCTTGTTTTTGGCACATTTACCACATACGGAATTGTTTGATTGAAGTTTGGTTTTGCCTGCTTTTTTTTACAAAAACAAACAAGCCGAAGCAACTTCTCTTACTAGTTTTGCTTCGGCTGTTTTATTACATTTTAATTCGCACACCGGCTTCCATACCCAAATAGTTTTGGTACGATTTCACTGGCATTTCTTTGTTTATAGATGTGAGTGAAAGTTTTGCGTTGGGACGCAAGCCAAGCGAGATTTTTGGACTCAAATTGTATTCAACACCAAAGCCTAAGCTGCCATTCAAATAAGTTCGTTTCAATCCGTTAATGGAAGTTGTTGTCTTTGCATTGCCATCAACACCATCATTCAAACCCGTTTTAATTTTTCCATCAACCAACACGTTCAAACCCGCGCCAATTGCGGGTAATAATAAAAAACGACCTTTGTTAATTTGATAACTTGCGATAAGAGGAACATTGACGTACACCAAATGAGAAGTGCCCGCAGAGGTTTCCGAACTATCGCCAACAGCCACTTGCGTATTGTTTTTTGGCGGAAGAAAAGCAGAGCCCAAGGAGCAATTCAGTTCGTATCTGATGTGCCCGTTATTATCTGTTTTTGCATAAACAGTTTTAGGTGCAATGAAAGTAGAAAATGCAGTAACCGAAACACCGGATTGAAGACTTATGTTTTTGTTCAACTGATAATTGAACAATACTCCGCCACTCAGCGAAAAATTGTTCTCTTCGTCTCTGTGCCTTTCCTGCCCCATGCCGCCTTGCCCGTCACGATGATGATCATTATCTTCTATTCTTTCAAAACTAAAATTTGGAGCCGCAAAAAAAGACAAAGAAAAGCTGTGTGCTGCCCTTGATTTTATTTTTATAGTTGAAGATGTGTTGGTTGAAAGCAAAGCAGGCTTGCGGTTTTCCAATGCTTTTTGAAGGCTCAACAAGGTAATTGTATTATCTTCTTTTTGTAAAGACAAAGGCTGCAAATCAAAATCCTGTAAGGCACGATGCTCACTCCAATTGTAGTTATCTTCTTCCGTTTGTTCTGTTTTTTGTTTTGCGAGATTTTTATCTGTACTCACAAACATCTTGTTGTTATCAGCGTTTATAAAAGTTGAAGAAGAATCAATCTCAAAAGGATTTTTATTTACTATCCTTGTCGCTTCTGCTTTTTGTTTTTGCACTAAAACATCGTTGTTTACAGAAGCACTATCTTCATCAGTTATGGTCTTTTGTTTTTGCTCATTTTTCTTTGGCTGGTTGTTGTTCTCAATTACACCAACACTCACATTACTATCGTTTTTATCAGCAGGATTTTGATTTGTTTCTTTGGTTGATGAAGTTGCGGTTTGTTGTTTGTGTTCAGACGTTACAAGCTTGTGTTGCCACACATCATAAGCAATGTACATTCCGCCCAGCAGGCAAAGAATGGATAAAAACAAAGCTGCCCTTTTTAGTTGCTTGTATTTGCTTTTGTAAAGTATGGCTTGCTGTTTATCCAAAGCATGGCTTACCGCTTCCCAGGCATCAGGCGGTGCATCTTCGGAATACTCTTCCAGGTTTTTTTTGAACAGATCATCTATATCGTGTACATCATCGCTCATAGGCATTTCTTTTTGAAATGATTCGATTGGTTAGCTGCTGTTATTCTTTCTTTCAGCCACTTTCGTGCATCGTGAAGGTTTGATTTTGATGTGCCTTCGGAGATGTGAAGCAGGCTTGCAATTTCTTTATGCTGATAACCTTCAAACACATACAGGTTGAATACGGCTCGATAAGCGGAAGGTAACAATTGCACCAACTGCAACAATTCTTTTTCGCTTAAGCTGCTTTCAATCGTTTCTTTATCCTGAAGTTCAGCAGCCCCGCTGTTGTCAACTGAAAGTACAGTGTAAAGTGAGGATTGGCTGCGCAAATGCTGCAAGGCCGTAGTTATTATTACACGGCGTATCCATCCTTCCAGCGAGCCTTCACTGCGATATTGATGCAAACAGGAAAATACTTTGATAAAGCCTTCCTGTACTATTTCCTGTGCTTCGTTCCTGTCCTTACCATAGCGCAGACAAACAGCAAACATGCGGGGTGCAAACAGTTGATACAATTCGTTTTGAGACGAACGTTTCCCTGACAGGCAGCTTTGTATCATTGCTCCGTAATGAATGCAAACCGGTTTTGTGCAAGGTAAAGATGCAGTAGAGAAAGATTGGGTTGGGTAATGGAAAATATTTCTTAATTAGAATGAAACAGAATCTTTTTGCAAGCCCAACGCAACAGATTAGCAAGGCATCCTTACTGAGTTATTGATTTCGTTCGCAGTCAGTTTTTGCCCGTTGGCAGCATTTAGCAAAGCCACTCTTTGATAATAGATACATTTGGTTTTAAAATTAAACTTGTGCATTCATTTTAAATTTCAATTGAAGCAAATGGAAACACTTACCATCTCTAAAAAAGCATCCTTTTTCAAACTGCAATATTCAGCCGCCATCAGGGTTTGGCATTGGTTGACTTTCATGTTGATTGCCGGTTCTATGGTGACGGTGTTATTTGTTTCCACCCTTTTTGAACACGACCATCCACCGCCACCTAATCAAGCGCAAGGACAATCTGTGCAAAAACAAAACGAAAGACCAAGGTTCGATCCTTCAACACAAAGCCCGGAAGAAAAAGCCGCACATATGTATTCGAACAAAATTTGGGATGTACATAAATACATTGGATTCGGATTGTGTTTTCTTTTGCTTGCACGCGTGGTGATAGAAGTTAGCCGTAACAAAGAAGAACGCCTGATTACAAAAATCAACAAGGCGCTTGCGATCAAGGTAAGCAGCAAAGAAGATATACAAAACAAACGGCATTATGTGCTGGTAAAATGGGGATACGTTTTGTTTTATGTTTTGATTTTTATTATGGCAACAACAGGTTTTATTTTGGCTTTCGATCATGCAGCTATCTTTAAGAATATAAGTCGTCCGGCAAGAGAAATTCATGGTTTTGTTCAGTACCTCATTTATGCATACATTCTTGCGCATATCGTTGGCGTCATCCGGTCCGATATGCTAGAGCAACCCGGAATTGTTTCAGCGATGATTAATGGTGGAAGTGATAATAAAAACGAATAAATGGCTTAACTGAAAAGATTTTTGCTGCTGTCGTCATTCCGCAAGACTTGTCCCGACGAGTCGGGATGCCCTCAACACGAACTCAAACATTCAGCGTTTTAGCGATGGCTTTGTGCGGAATTTGATCTTATAAGTTTGAACAAGTTAGTATCTTGTAAGCATCATCATTTCATTCAAACATCTTCATTAAATAATTATCGGATTCCGCACAAAGCCGCCTGCTATCAACAAATATGTGCAAAACCAAACGGCAGCCCCGACAATTCCGTTGGGGCGGAATGACGGATTCCTATATTTCATGATAACTCAATACCTAAATTACCAAAGTGTATTAACAAACATTTTATGAACCTCACCCAACTTTCTTGCAAATTCAGTCGTCTTTCCTGATAAGTATTGCAATCAATGACAAAACTACTTTTTGCAGCTTTCTTATTCTTTACATCATTCACCAATCTAGGTTGGTCAACCAATTTTGATGCAGCCAAAGCGGAGGCAGCCAAAGAACACAAATTCATCCTTCTGAGCTTTTCCGGTTCTGATTGGTGCATTCCCTGTATGCGTTTGGAAAAAGACATTTTTGATAATGATGCTTTCATAACCTATGCGGCTCAAGATCTCGTTTTGGTGAATGCCGATTTTCCCAGAAGCAATAAACAGCAGCTTTCAAAAGAACAGCAAAAACAAAACGATGCTTTGGCAGACCGGTACAATCAGCAAGGCAGCTTTCCTTTTACGCTGTTGCTCGATAGTAATGGAAACAAAATAAAAGTTTGGGATGGATATTATAAAAATGGCGCGGATCACTTTGTAAGCGAAATCAAAGAAGCAATAGCCAAACAATAAAGGATGCAGCCAAAAGCGTACAACAGGGAAATGAAGCTGATGGGCAACCGCTTTGGAATTACTGTAGTGGGTTACATGCAGGAATGGGCTGACGAAATGATAAATGAAGCCGTACAAGAAATACAACGCATTGAAAAATTACTTACCACTTTTAGTGAAGACAGTGAAACGAGCCACATCAATCGTTGTGCGGGTATTGAGCCGGTTAAGGTAAGCCCTGAAGTGTTCAACATTATTGAAAGAAGCATTAAAATTTCATCCATTACACAGGGCGCGTTCGATATTACGTATGGCAGCATTGACAAGCGGCTCTGGAATTTTGATGAAACCATGACGGCTTTGCCAAATGCAAAAATGGCTAAGAAAATGGTTCGGCTCATCAACTATAAAAATATTGTTTTGGATAAAGAAAATGGCACCGTGTTTTTAACTCAAAAGGGAATGCGCATTGGCTTTGGTGGCATCGGTAAAGGTTATGCTGCGGAGAAGGCAAAAGAAGTGCTAAAACAAAAAGGCGTGGAAAGTGGTGTTGTAAATGCATCGGGCGATTTAACGGCCTGGGGCATACAACCCGATGGCAGCCCATGGCGCGTGGGCATCGTGCATCCTGATGACAAGCAACATCCGTTTTCTTATCTCAACATAAATAACATGTCGGTCGCTACTTCGGGCAACTACGAGAAGTTTGTGGTGATTGAGGGAAAAAAATATTCGCATACCATTGACCCCCGCACAGGTATGCCTGTTAGCGGTGTTAAAAGCGTAACCATCTTATCGCCCAACGCAGAAATCAGCGATGCTTTGGCAACGCCCGTAATGGTAATGGGCGTGAAGGAAGGTTTGTATTTTATCAATCAACTAAAAGAAGTAGAGTGTGTAATTATTGACGATAACAATACAATCTATACTTCAAAACATATCAACTGTTCTTAATAGAATTTATATGAAAACAATAAAGATTGTATGTACTCTGTGTTCCCTTTTTGTTTTTGCAGCAAGTTGTTCCAATGTAAAAGAATATCAGAAAAACAAAATCAACGATGCTGAAATGAGCTTGGGCGCAAGAAAAGTGGAAAAGCCTGAAAGCAATTTTCAAAGTTATCGCGAAGGTGCGAGCGGTGCCAATGGAGGCAAAGTAGGTGGTGGTTGCGGCTGTAATTAAATTCAAACATCAGAATAGTAAGAAATGAAGAAATTGACTCTATCGGCGATAGGCTTATACTGCCTGTTGCTATCTGCTTTTTCGCAATCAACTGTTGCAGATACTGCAAGCTATAAAAGCAAAAAGCTAAAGCTAGATGAAGTGAACCTTGTATCAGGTTATTACAATCAAAATGGTGATCATTCTGCTGTTACGGGTGGCATTGGGACGCAGAAATTGAATGATGTAGCCAACATCATAGATCTTCAGTTTGTAAAATGGAACGACGCGGCTAACAAATACACATGGAGCGCCGAACTGGGTATTGATCATCACACGGCGGCTTCGCAAAAATATGTTTCGCTAACCGGCGCTTCACAGGCTGGTGGCACACGTATTTATCCTTCTCTCAACTGGCAGGTTGAAACGAGCAAAGGCTTTACGTTTGGGTTGGGCGCAGCTCTTTCGAGCGAATACAATTATCATTCTACCAGTGCCAATTTTACAATTGGAAAGGCGAGCAAAAACAAAAACACCGAAGTCTCCTTCAAAGGTCAGGCATTCTTTGATAAAGTAACCCTGATTGAACCTTCTGAACTGATACCCAAAACAACCGTAACAACAGGAACGACTACCGTTTACACCACAGCCAGCGGCAACGTAATTTCATCGGGCGGTTACGGTGAAGGCGATCATCATGTTAGCATTCCAACATCGCCCAGAAACACATTTGCGGGTTCGCTTTCTTTATCCCATGTGGTCAACAAAAACCTGCAGTTTGCGGTGATAGCTGATGGCGTTGCACAAAATGGTTATTTAAGTCTTCCGTTTTATCGTGTTTATTTTAAAAACGAAGATTCGGCGCGAATAGAACATCTGCCCAATACAAGGTATAAGCTGCCGCTTGGCATACGCCTCAATTATTTTTTGGGTGATAAAATCATTCTTCGCACTTACTATCGTTACTATACCGATAGCTGGGGCATCACGGCGCACACAGCCAGTCTTGAAGTGCCTTATAAGGTTTCTTCTTTCTTTTCCATCAGTCCGTTTTATCGTTACTACACACAAACGGCTTCACCTTATTTCGCTCCTTATGGCGAGCATTCATCAGAAGACAATTACTATACAAGCAATTACGATTACTCTGCTTTCCGTTCTCAGTATTTTGGTGTGAACATAAAGATAACGCCGCGGAATGGTGTGTTCAATGTACCAGCTTTTAATACATTAGAAATCCGTTATGGGCGATATGCACAAACTACGGGATTGCAAGCAAACAACATTGGTGTGAATTTGAAATTTAAGTGATGAAATGATTGGAGAAAAGTTTGTTTTAATGCGTTGAAACTTTTACTGCAAAAACAAACTTTAGTTTTTATTAAATGAAGATTCTCAATGCAACACCGCAATGTCCCTTAGCCTGCGCACACAAAACCATGAAAGGAGACATTACGGAAAAAAAGAAAAGCCTCTACCCGTGAGTAGAGGCTTTTGTTATGATAAGAATAAACCTTTTATTCTTTTATCACCTTTATCGTTTGTGAGGTTTGTGCAGTAATAATTTGCAAGTGATAAGTGCCCGAAGCCAAATGGGTAAGCGGTACGCTGATGGTGCCCGATGTGCTTAGTGTTGTGGCTTGTTGCCAAACCATTATACCTGTGCTGTTTGTTAAACGAAGGGTAGCTGCACTTCCTGTGGGCATCGTATAAACCAGCGTTGCATTTTGCTTCGCAGGATTGGGCGAAATAATAAATTTCATTCCTTGTTGCAACTTGTCTAACCATACCGTTTTGCTCAGGCTGGTTCTGCCTTCAAAATCGGTTTCTTTTATTCTGAAATAATATTTTTTATCGCCGCTCACCGCTACGCTGCAATGATATTGGGTAAGGTTGGCCGCGCCCACTGTGCAGGCATCGCCATAAATAATGCCATCGGTACTGGATTGAACGGTGTAACTTTTTACATTGATTTCATCCGTTACTGCCCAAGTTACAGATGCATAATTGTTGACAGTTCGCTGCGCGCTGACAGAGAGCCAGGTAACTGGTAAAATGCCATCGTTCTTTTTAATAAAGAAATTGCTGAAACTGCTCACCTGTAGCTCTATATAATAACCACTATCTACCGCCTGCCATGACGATGGAATTACTAATTGTTCACCCGTAACCGGCGTGTACTCACCGGGCGCAGTATTTACTGAGGCGGCTTGTTTAATGAAAATTAAATCAGCCGGTGATGTGATGGAAGGATCGGCGGTTTGCAGTTGTTTAAACTGACTGTTGGTAAAATAGAAACGCACACCAATGGAAGCGGCTCCTGCGGGATTGTTTTCCGGCTTGATGAGATAATTGCGGCTTAAATATGGCTTGCCGTTATAAGTGCGGATGGGGTCTTGTAAATAATCGTACACCGAGCCGGAAATGCTGCCAAGATTATAAGTATCGGTAAGGGAAAGAACAGGCGTCGTCATACGGGTGGTGCCGTTCAACGCTTCAAATACGCCCCATTTTCCGGTAGTGCCATTCAATACACCCGGAAGTAAATAAGCACCGCCATAGCTAAGTGTCATTAACGGCTGAATAGGAGGGGCGTAGTCAAAAATCTTCAGGCTATCCAAATGCCGCATGTAAATATCAGAGCCGGTAGAATTGGGTGCGATATACCGGGTATCGTCCCACACAACTACGGCTGTTCCATCGGTAGGATTCATAACAACGTGAGGGTTTTCGGGATAATAGTAGTTGCCATGATACAAGCCAGAGCCAATGAGTTTGCCCATAGGCCCCCAAACTAATTGGGCACTATCACCAATAGGGCTTACACGCACTCCACGCCCAAGTTCGGTAATACAAAACAAAGCGTTGCCGCGCAGGTCGGTGGTAATAAGCGGGTCGTCATAAGTAATATCTGTGCCGGTAAAACCGGTGCTTACTTCTCTGCCAATGGTAACGCCTAACTTGCTACCTGTGTGCAGGTGAGTAGCAAATGAGGTGGCGCTTGTACGGTCAATTTGTAATTGTTGAAGCTTGAGATAGCGGGTGCTATAAGTTGGGAAATCGTAAAACAACCCGGATGCAAATACGCGGTTGCCGGATGATGCCAATGCAAAATCATAATCATACGCGCTTTTACCCATCAGCGTATCGCTGGCTGCAATAAGCGTATCTAACGTTTTACCTTCCGGAGAAGTCCGGTAAGCGTAGTAAGGATGTGTAAGGTCGGAAGCCAACTGGTAAGGGATGCTATCATAAATTTCATCGGGTAGATAGTACACCCGTTGAAACCAAGAGCCAACAGAGCTTTCATTAACCAGGTTGCGCTGATTGGCAGCTATTACATTCACATTTACGTTGCCACCGGTAGGCACCATTGTTCCCTTCACGTATTCAGTATTGTATAGCAAATCGGAAATTTGAAGATAACCATTGCCACCGTTTTCAACATAATAATTGGTATAAGAGTAAGCCGGGCCACCGCTACCACCGCAAAAAACAGCATTGAAGTACGTGCGATAATTGTAAAGCCTTATCACACTATCTTTTTTGTAAGTAAATTCCATCTTAACGGCATTGGCAATATCATTAGATCGCTTCATTGTTGTTACGTGCGATTCTTTCTTTACCCGGCAAAGCTTATTGAAGCCGGTAAACACACGCTCATTGCCGCCAGTATTCCAGTCCATCGTCATTACAACGCTGCAACCGCCCTGCAAATCGGGGTACATATCAAAACCGGTAACACGGGCGTCAAGTTCATTGCGATCATTGCCAATACCACAGGCTTTTAGCGTTTGTACGTTGATACCATTAAAATCCATCTGCCCGCCGCCATAACTTACCATGGTACCGCCTTCATCGCGCATACACTGAACATACAAATCGTTGTAGCCACCCAGCTTTAAATAGCCTATAAAAAAGCCTTTATTGCCATCGGCTATTAGCTGCGGGGAAGTGTATTGATAGGTATGTGCAGCATCAGAAGCCGCAACTACGTACCCCGGATAAGCAAATACGGCAGAGCCATCGTTCTTTATATGCTGCACGCATACTCTATGAGCAATAGTACTGCCGCTGGCTGTGCCATTGTCATCATCCCACGCTACATAAAATCCTCCTGCGCTATCGGTGCAGGCATGGCTGTAATAGCGGTAGTCGGCATTGGAAGGAGGTGCATACGTTTGGTAATCAGGACCCGTTATTACCGGAACGCCATTAGTTGCCCACAGTGCTTTTCCTCCTTTATCAAATTTTTGCGCGTAGATGTCGGTGCCGTTGCCGGTAGTGCGCGCATCCAGCCACATAACAAAGTAGCCGCTGTCGGGGTAGCTTTTTACAATGATTGGTTTTTGCTGATCTTTATCAGTAACCGCTACCGGCATGTGCAGGGTATCGTAAAACTGGTTGGTGGTATTGCTCCATTGAGCCTGGGAAAAAAAGGCAGTAAAAAGAAAGGAAATTAACGTAAACGTTTTTTTCATAGAAGAGGTATTTATGTAAATGAATCGGGTAAACAAAAAGAAAGAAAACAAAACCGAAGATATTTAGCGATGGTATCATCTTCGGTTAAGAAAGATGTTATCACAAAAATAAAATACTATAAATGGGCATAACGAAGTTAGGAAGTTTGTTTGCATAAATATCGCGCTTTTTGTTTTGCAACAAAAACAGGATAATGCGGCTGCATCTTCATTCATTCCTCATCTTTAATCCAGCCTCTGTTCCTGTGGAATATCTTTTAAGCCATCGTGATAAAGGCACAGGTCTGGATAGAAAGAAATTGCTGCAAAACCAAAACTCAGCTTCTTATTCAATAAACGTTCTTCCCTCCACCGGCGCTTCTTCAATCACGTGCCTGTTTCTTCCAAATAAATAATAAATGGGAATGCCAAGCAGCACAATGCCCAAACCAGGGAACGTGAATTTGGGTTTGTAAATAAGCAGCGAAATGCAAATGATGCCCGCTGCAAGAATGTAAATAAGAGGCAGTACCGGATAGCCAAATGCTTTGTAAGGACGCGGAATATCGGGGCGTGTACGACGCAAAATAAATATACCGGCAATGGTAAGAATATAAAAAATCAACACAGTGAAAATGATGTAATCCAACAAGTCACCGTACTTGCCGCTCAGGCACAACACCGAAGCCCACAAACATTGTATCCATAAGCCTTTTGAGGGAACGGCGTTTTTGTTTAACGAAGCTGCTTGTTTAAAAAACAAACCATCTTTCGCCATTGTATAATACACGCGTGCGCCCGATAAAATCAATCCATTGTTGCAGCCAAAAGTGGATATCATCAACATGATTGCAATTACGGTTGTTCCAATATTTCCAAAAATAAGTTTGGCGGCTTCTACACCCACGCGGTCGTTCTCGGCATGGGCAATGCTTTGCAAGGGCATCACGGCGAGATACATGAAATTGGTAGCCGTATAAATAAGCGTTACGATGAGTGTGCCCAAAAATAAACTCAAACCAATATTGCGTTTTGGGTTTTCTATTTCGCCTGCAATAAATGTTACGTTGTTCCAGCTATCCGAGCTAAATAAACTGCCCACCATTGCGCCTGCAAAAGCACCTAAAACGGCGGCTCCACTGTAAGGCAGCAACACATTGCCATTCATCTTACCAAAGGCAAAGCCGGTGCTCCAGTTGCTGTTCCAAACGGTACTGCTAAAATGTGCAAAACCAAAAATGATTAAGCCAAACAGGGCAGCCAGCTTCGTTAAGGTAAACAAGGTCTGTATGAATTTGCCTTCTTTTACACCAAGCGTATTGACCCAGGTAAGAAAAACAATCAATAAAATAGAAGTGATTTGAGCAGCAGAAATTTTGATAAAACCAAAATCGGCAATGAAATGTGTTTCGCTTAAGGCAGGAAAAATATAAGCTGCAAACTTGCTGAACGCAACGCCAACGGCAGCAATGGTTCCGGTTTGTATCACCGCAAAAAAGCTCCAGCCAAACAAGAACGCAACCAGCGGATTGTAAGCTTCTTTTAAATACACATATTGGCCCCCGGCTTTAGGAAACATGGCGCTTAACTCGCCGTAGCTTAGGGCGGCAATTAAGGTTAATACGCCGGTAAAAATCCACAACAAAATCAACCAGTCCGCCGAGCCAACTGTGCGCGTCATATCGGCACTTACGAGAAAGATGCCTGAGCCAATCATTGAGCCGGCAACAATCATAGTGGCATCTAACAAACTAAATGATGGCTTAAACTGTTTGGCTTCTGTCGTGATAGGTTGCATTTGTTGTTTGGTGGTTTGATAACATTGTAAAATAAATGAAACAAGGCTGCATAATACAACCTCTTTTTATTTTTTGCTGCAAATCTGTTTGGGTGATGTTTGGTTTTGCAGGAATTGTTAACCGCAGAGGCGCAAAGACGCGGAGTAACTTCTTTGTGAAGCTTAGTGCTTTAGCGTCTTTTTGGTTTATATTCTTTTAGAAACGTTCTTTCAACTGAAGCACCACGTTGTTGATATGGTTCAGAAACTGGTTGGAGATTGTAATGAACTCTTCTGAAGCGTTACCCGCTAAAGCCAGTTGCTCTAACTGTTTAATATCATCAAATAAAAATGGTTGGCAAAGGTTGCCCACACTGGGTTTGAATTTGTGTGCCAGAGGAGCCACTTTCTCGATATTGTTATTGTTGATTTCTTCTTTCACTTCATCCATAAACAATTGCGCCTGGTGAACGAAGATGCCAATCATTTTAGACACAAAGTTGTTATCGCCACGACTGATTTCTATCAGCTGTGTGAGATTGTAGAGTGTATCTTCCTCTTTGGCAAGAGTTTGTTTTTGCACTATTTTTTTATCATTCATTTGTTCTCTGTCCAGTTCTTTAATAATGGCTTTTATCAAATCATCTTCATGAAACGGTTTTAGCACGTAGCTGTTCATTCCACAAGCCAAATATTTTTCATGATCACTCTTCACCGCGTTTGCTGTAAGCGCAATAATTGGTACATTACTTTTTAATTCTTCTCTTATTATTTTGGTTGCCTGCACGCCATCCATTACAGGCATTTGAATGTCCATAAGCACTGCATCAACAGCTTCGTGTCGCAACAAATCAACTGCTTCTTTTCCATTCTTTGCTTCCAGAACATGAGTGTCATAATTTTTAAATACCACCGTTATCAGCAGCCGATTCATGTCATTGTCATCTGCTACCAAAATCTTTCTTCCATTCAGCAGTTTGGCTTCGTAAGGCATAATTTCATTCCGTTGTATATCATCCACTTTTCCTACTGCACAGTCAAGCGTTATCGTAACAGCAGTGCCTACTTTTTTCTTACTTTTCACTTCAATTGTTCCTCCCATCATTTCAATCAATTGTTTACAAATGTGCATACCCAAACCGGTGCCGCCGTACTTGCGCGTAGTAGAACTGTACTCCTGATAAAACGCATCAAAAATTCTATTTACAAATTCTGCTTCCATACCAATGCCGGTATCTCTTACTTCGATGGTTATCTTCTGACTGTCCGCAGTTTCGCTTTGTACAAAACAACGCAGGCTAACCGAACCTTTATTTGTAAATTTTACGGCGTTGCTTAAAAGGTTTAATAAGATTTGGTTGATGCGATACGGGTCGCCCAATTGCACAGGAGCAATCTTAGCATCGTAGTGTTCAATACCAATTTGCAATCCCTTTTCTTCGGCTTTGTGTTCCACCACATGAATGGCTCTGTCAATTACGTCTTTCAAATAAAAGCCAATCGTTTCAATTGTTAGCTTTCCGGCATTCATTTTTGATACATCCAGCACATCATTTACTACCACCAGTAAATTATCAGCGGCAGTATGAATGATTTCTAAAAACATGCGTTGCTGTTCGCTTAATTGTGTTTTGGCAAGCTGATGGCTCATGCCAATAATGGCGTTCATCGGTGTCCGTATTTCATGGCTCATGTTGGCAAGAAACACCTGTTTGCTGCGGGCAGATTCTTCGGCTTCTTTTCTTGCTAAAATCAAATCGCTCTGCAACTTTTTTTGTTCTGTAATATCTAAGTGAATGCCAATGGTTCCAACTACTTCACCGCTGTTATTAAAGTGAGGTGCGCCGCTAATCAACCACCATTTTGGCTTGCCGTTTTTATGTTTTACAGCCAGTTCATACACATCGCAATAGCCTTCTTTTCTCAGCTTTATTTTTTCATTCATCATGGGCAGCGTATCATCGTTTAAAAACAAATGAGCTGCTTTTTGCCCCATCAATTCTTCATGGCTATAACCGCACATGTCGCAGAAGCTTTGATTCACGTAACGTATCACATCATCATTGTCAATCTCTGTCATACCGAGGTTCATGTTCGCAATAATGCTGCGGTATTTTTCTTCGTGCAATTGCAAGGCAAGCTCGGCTTCTTTTTCTTTTGTAATGTTAGTGATGAAGCCGGTATAAACCAGCGATTTTTCATCAACCACAACTATGGATGATGAAACAATACGAAGCCAAATGATAGGTTTATAGGGAATTACAAAACGACCTTCAAAATAGTAATGAAGATTGTGTTCAATGGCTTTTTTTCGTGTCTTTTTTTCACGGGTAATATCATCAGGATGCAAGATGCCATAAAAGTTGTGAAGCTGCTCAGCTGTAATGCCTATCTTCTTTTCTACATTCGGACTCAGGTAAGAAAAGAATCCGCTTTTATCGCGGCAATGATGATATTTAAACAGCAAGCCCGGCATGTTCTCAGCAATCGAATGAAAGCTTTGCTCACTGTTATAGGTTGAAAAAATAATTTCTTCTTTCTCGTGTTTCCAAACGTTTTCATCCATCTTTTCAAGAGCAACGTTCTGTGGCTTTTTGTTTTGCTGTATTTCGTTGTAATCATCATCTTCTTCATACACTGCAAACACAGGCTCAGCGTGCCTTCTATTGTTTTCAAAAGTATGATAGGAATGGCTGATAGCATGAAGGAATGCCTCAACATCTTTGTTGTGTAAAAGATGTTGAGGCATTTGCCGTTCAATTTGTTTTTGCAGCAGCGGATGAAAATTCATAACGATGAAAAATGATAATTGGCCAATGAATAATGGAAGCTTCACAATCAGCAAACTGCAATTTCATTTAACTGAAGCATTTTATAAATGGTACTTCGCCCGATGTCTAATTTGTTGGCAACAAGCGGCACATTGTTGTTGTATTTTTTTAAATAAAAGCTAATGATTTCGCTGTTGTGTTCCTTTAAAGTTTTATCAATAGCGGCAATTGTTTTTTGAGCCTTTTTTCGGGTTGTATAAACAATGTCGTCGGCTTTAATTTCTCTTTCGTTGCACATTACACAAGCCAGTTCTATCATGGCTTTCAGCTCGCGCACATTGCCCGGATAGTTGTATTGCATCAGCTTTTCTTTTGCATCCTGCGTAAGCTCAAGACTTTGCATTTTATTGCCTTTTGTAAACTCATCGGCAAAGTGTTTGGCAAGAATTAAAATGTCGTTATCACGTTCGCGCAAAGGCGGCAGCTCAATGGGCAAGCCTAAAATTCTAAAAAACAAATCTTCTCTGAAAAAGCCGTTCTGCACTTCTTCGTGCAGGTCCCTGTGCGTGGCAACAACCAGGCGGATGTCCAGCTTTACTTTTTCGTTTCCGCCCACTCTTGTCAGTTCTCTTTCCTGCAGCACACGAAGTATTTTGCTTTGCAGGCTAAAGTCCATTTCAGCAATTTCGTCCAAAAACAAAGTGCCTCCGTTGGCTTCTTCAAACTTGCCGATTTTACGGGCAACCGCACCTGTAAAAGCACCCCTCTCGTGCCCCATCAGTTCGCTTTCCAAAAGCTCGTGCGGAATGGCTGCCATGTTCACTTCAACAAACGGTTTTTTCTTTCGTTCGCTATTGTAATGAATGGCTCTTGCCACCAGTTCTTTACCAGTTCCGGTTTCGCCGGTGATAGACACATTGATGTTGGTATGAATGGCTTTTTCCATTAACCCAAACAAGCGTGTAACGGCCCCGCTCTGACCTTTTAAAATGTTGCCGAACAAATGCTTTGCATTGAACGAATATTTATCGTCCAACTCACTGCGAAGTTGTTCTACTTCTTTTTTCAGGGCTTTGTTTTCTCTTACTTTTAAGATGGCGTTCCAAAGCAAATCAATGGTGTTGTTGTCTTTTACAATGTAATCGGTGGCGCCCATTTTCAGCAGCTTTACAGCCACAGAAATGTCTTCCTGGCTACTGATGACAATTACCGGAATATCAGGATTGATTTGTTTTATTTTTTCCAGTAATTTATCGCCCCTGTATTGGGGCATCGAAAAGTCTATTGTAATTAAATCGGGCTTTTTATTTAATGCGCACAACACTTCTTTGCCGCTTGCAAAGCGCGTTACCTGATAGTCGGGATTTAATGAAAGATGATACCCTAAAATTTCGCTGTACCAATCGTCGTCTTCAACAATAAATATTTGAAATGGTTGCATGATATTGAACGTTGGAAGTTTATTAATGCAGTTAAATTGTTGCCGTTTTAATTTTGTTTTTGGTGTAAAAACATTCGTTGGGTAAAGATAAGTTTTAGGTAGTGATATGTTTATCAACCTTAAAACAATTTAATTAGGAAGCCCTTTTTATCAGTTAATTTTAAGATGGATGGTGGGTTTGGTTTTGCCCATAAAATTGAAAAGAAACAAGCGTTGCAAGCTCAATAATAGCAAGGCTTTCACGAAAAAAAAGTGTAAAAACAAAAACCATTGTTCTTATGCCTGTTGCTGGTTTTATAAATGAGGCGATCTTCCTTTTTTTGCCGGCACATTATACTTCGCTTAAAATGTGATTAAACACTGTTTTGTATAGTTTAGTAAAATTATTTTTGTTCTGTAAATCCAATATTATTTCATCCAATATTAAACGGAACAGATGAACTACAAAACAGAAAACGACAATCACATTTTCATTATCGAAGACGACCTGTACATGCAAAGTGTTTTAAATTATTGTTTCTCTAAAACTTACACAACGTCCATTTTCAGCAATGGCATGGCAGCTATGTCGGCTTTGCAAAATGGTACGATACCGGATTTGATTGTTACTGATTTAAACACGCCTTTTTTAAACGGACTGGAGTTGATAAAGCAGGTAAAAGCAAGCGGCTTGTTCAGTTCTATTCCCATTATTATTCTTACGGGCGATCATTCATCCGAAAATAAAATTAAATGTTTATCCGAAGGTGCCGATGACTATGTATTAAAGCCATTCAATCCTAAGGAACTGGAAATAAGAGTTAGCATTGTTTTAAAACGCTCAGGCAATTTATATTCTTTAAAGCACGCATAATTATGCAAACAGCTACCTATACTACTTCTCCTAAAATCATCGCCGTTGTTAGCAGCAATGAAGTGCTGCTGCATACGCTGAACGAGTGTGATATTCCAGGCCATCAGGCAATGATTTTTAAGAATGGATATGAGCTGTTCTCAAAATGGAAAGAAGAACAATTTTCGGTTTCGGTTGTGATTTCGTGCAATGAAATCATGAGTTTATCCGGCATTTCATTGCTTCAGAGTTTACAGGCCAAACAATTTCCTGATGTGCCGTTTGTCATTTGCTCATCAGGCGTTACGCCAGGTCTTCGCAAGCTATCGCTGCGCGCTGGCGTTGCTGAAATTTTCAGCCCTGCACCCTCTAAACAGGATTTGAAATTAAGACTTTGCTTTTTAATAGACAACTGGCAATTTTTAAAACAAGAAACCAAAGCAGCCCAACTAAAGCCATATCGCACACCTCTGCTGAAACGCTTGTTCGACGTAGTTTTTGCGGGCACTGCATTGGTTTTTCTTTCGCCCTTTTTTTTAATCATTGCTGTTTTATTAAAGCTCGAATCGAAAGGCCCTGTGTTTTATTATGCGCTTCGTGTTGGCACGGGTTACAAGCTGTTTAAGTTTTACAAATTCAGATCTATGTATGTAAATGCTGATCAGAAATTGAAGGACTTAAAACATCTGAATCAATACAACAACGAAGTAAAAAAAGAAGAAGTTGTAACAGCCGAAACTGTTAACCACATAACGCTTTGCAGCGAATGTGCAGCAGCAGGAACAGAATGCCAGAGTTTGATTTATGCCGATAAAATGCAATGGTGCGAACGGCAATACATTAAACACAAAAAGGCAACGAGCGGCTCAGCTTTTATTAAAATTAAAAACGATCCGCGCATTACCAAAGTGGGCAATTTCATTCGCAACCTGAGCATTGATGAGTTGCCGCAACTTTGGAATGTTGTAATTGGCGACATGAGTATTGTGGGCAACAGACCGTTGCCTTTGTATGAAGCCGAACAGCTAACTACCGACGAGTATGTGCTTCGCTTTTTAGCGCCCGCAGGCATTACCGGCTTGTGGCAGGTTGAGAAAAGAGGCAAAGGTGAAATGTCGGAACAGGAAAGATTAATGCTGGACAATGTGTATGCAAAAGACCACAGTTTTCTAAAAGACATGAAGTTGATTTTTAAAACTGTGCCAGCGTTATTCCAGAAAGAAAACGTATAACCAATGATAAGCAAGCAAGTATGTGCTTTGATAGCGGCCCTCCTGCTGCTACACAGCAACGGCTTTGCACAAGTGAAACTGGCAGCCGCCAGAGACTCTGCATTTTTAGATGAAGAAGCCGATCTTCAACAACAACTGATACCGCTCGATAGTATCATTACCATTGCGCTGCAAAATTCGCCTGCCATTAAGTTTCAACAGGATGGTGTGGATGCTTCCCACTATCAGGTAAAGTATATGCAGCAACAGTGGACGAACGACATAGCGGGTTTTTTTAATTATTCAGCAGGTAATCAAAACCTTCTTACTGCAGGCAACCAGCTTCCGGGCAATGTAACTTCCTCGAACATCAGTAATGGCTATCGCACCGGTGTGCAAATTACTTTGCCTTTGTACGAATTGATAGGCAGAAAATCAAGAGTGAACATTTACAAAGCCGAGCTGCAATCCAGTATTGACAAACGCGACCAGGTAAAACAGGAAGCCGTGCAGGTTTTAATTCAGCTTTATTACAATCTTTTGTACGCTCGTAATCTTATGAACATTCGTAGCGATGCCAAGCAGGCTGCTATGAACCAGTACCAGGTTGCATCGCTTGAGTTTAAAGATGGCATCATACAAGCTTCCGAACTATCGCGGCTAAAGGAGATAGAAGCCGATGCCAGGGCCTATTATGAAGAGGCAAAGCGGCAATTTTCAACGTTTTATTTCCAGTTCCAAAATCTTATCGGCGTGCCGATGTCTCAAATCATGCTGCACAAAAAATGAAGCTTATCAACTACATACGATTATTGCTGCGCAAACTATTGTGGGTGCTTTTGGTGCCCACTATGTGTGCAGGTGCAGTGTATTACTTCACGCGCAACATGCCAAAAGATTATGTTAGCAACACCACTTTATACACCGGTGTTGCAAGCGGCTATTCTATTACCAACAATGATGAAGACCAACGCGTAGATAATTTTGCCGTAAACAACGCTTTTGATAATTTATTAGCTACTGCAAAATCAAGAGAAACCATTGAACAAGTGGCGATGCATTTGCTGGCTGAGCATCTGTTGTTGCGCAAGCCGGATGTAAAAGAACTAAGTGGCCAGGGCTATGAAGATTTAAAAACAATTGCCGGCGAGAAATTGATACAAAAGGCACAGCAGTTAGGCGATACACAAAGCGTTTACAATTATTTGCAAAGCGTTTATCAATCTAAAGCGGATAACCCGGTGGCTCGCATACTGGATGCCAAGCAATCATTTTATAGTATAGATAATATTACTTCCAATCTTGCCATAACGCGTATCAATTCGAGTGATATGGTACAGATTGTTTACACCTGTTCCGATCCTGCTGTTTGCATGCGTACACTGGAGTTGCACTCTCAAATTTTTATTAGCAAATACAAAAGTTTAAAGGTTGACCAAACCAGTTCGGCAGTTGATTATTTTGAAAAAAAGTTAGCCGAAGTAAAAGCAAAATTACAGACATCGGAAGATGAGTTAAAAGACTTTGGAAAGAACCATCAAATCATTAACTATTACGAGCAAACGCGCTATATCGCACAAGCGAAAGAAGAAGTGGACAAGGAAATTTACCGCATGAAGGAAGAGCGCGATGCCAGTTCTCAAGCCTTAAAACTGATTGAAAGCAAACTCAACTCAAGAGAAAAGCAAATTACCAATAGCACCAATCTGATGCGGCTCCGTCAAAACTTAGGTGCTGTAAATGCACAACTTGAAGTGGCTACCGTGTATAACAACGCGCAAAAAATAAGTGAGCTTACCGATAAACGGCAGGCGATTGAAGATTCTATAAAACATGAAACCACCAACTACAATCATCTTAGCTATAGTGTTGAAACGGTGCCGCGCACTGATTTGATACAGGAATGGGTAAACAATGCCATTTCTTATGATAAAGCCAACGCAAACATGAACGTATTAACCAATACGCACAATAATTATTTGGATGAATACAGCGAATTTGCACCGTTGGGTTCGTCAATCAAAAGGCTCGACCGGCAAATTGACATCAATGAACAGGAATTTCTTTCCATTCTTCATGGTTTGAACTTGGCAAGATTGCGCCAAAGCAGCATTTCATTGAGTTCCAACCTGGTTGTTATTGATGCGCCTTTCTTTCCGTTGGTACCACAGGCATCCAAAAGGTTACTGTTGGTAATTGCTGCATTTATGGTTGGCTTTATTACGGTTGGTTCTGTAGTGATTGGTAAGGAAGTCGCCGATGCTTCGGTTCGCACACCGGAGCGGGCTAAAAAAATCATTGGCTTGCCATTGGGCGGTGTTGCACTTTCCGATGATTTGACAAAAGCTGGTAAGTTGTACAAGCCTTCGCTTGCCAACATATTAACCGAGCAACTGGTAACCACATTACTGCCGTTTATTAATCATTCCATTGATATAGGGGGCAAAGCGCAGGTTTCGTTTATCACCACAAAGGCAGATGTGTACAGAACCAAAGATATTTTGGTTTTGCACCAACAATTGAGCGCTTTGTATCCCGATTTGTTATGGGCGGTTCCTGAGAAAGACGAAGCTCTTTTTTTGCAAGTGCTGCCAGCGCATTCGTTGGCTGTTTACACACCATCAACCGAACAGTTGAATTACAAATGTGTGAGCCAGTTAATTCATCAGGATATTTCATCTCACCGGCTCATCTTGTATGTATCACCCAATGTATCACGCAATGCGGTGCCGCATTCCATTGTCAAATCATCCGCTGCCAACTTGTTAGTGTTTGATGCAAGAACCGTTTGGCAACCGGCTGAGAGAGAATTATTGGCAAAAACAAAAAACATTGACCGCAGCATTCCTTTTTATACATGGCTTGTGAACACATCGGATGTAAATGTTGATGGCGTGTTGGGCGAGATTCCTAAAAACAGAAGCTGGCTTCGCCGGAAAGTAAAAAAAGTGGTGGCACATAAATTATCGTAACATGAAATCATCAGCCAAAAGAGAACATATTATCTGCTTTGCATTGCCTCAATGGGAAGCAGCTTATCTGCGCTCAACCGTAGAGCTGATGAAGTGTGCCGCAAACGATAACCTGGTGTTGTATGTTGATTATGCTTATACTCTTTCCGATTGTATAAAAGCAATGCGGGGCAAATCAAAATTAGAATGGAAACGCGCACTCGGTTTTAAAAAACGCCTGCGTAAATGGAGCGGTGATGAAAACAAAGGTTTGTACTTACTAACGTTACCTCCGGTGTTTCCTTCGTTTGTTTTTGCCTCAAAAAAGCTGTTCACAAAAGCCAATCAATTCAATGCTGCTTTCACGGGTTATTTCATTAACAAAGCAGTGAAGAAGTTAGGCATGACCAACATCATTGGCTTCAATGCCTTTCAACCTTTTTTGGGTTTGTGGTGGAAGATAAATGGGGTTGATTTCAACATTTATTATTGTTATGACGACTTTATAAATGTACCTTATTTTAAAGGCTTTGCTGAAGAAGCAGAACGCAAGTTTATTGCACAGGTTGATTTGCTGATTGTAACATCAGACGAATTAAAGAGACGAAAACAACAAGCCAACGTTCCTGTTGAGATTGTGTATAATGGCGTTCATTTCAATTCATTTTATCAGTATAAAAAAAGAGCTGATGTGGCAGCTACGCAGCCTAAAACCATTGGTTATACCGGCAGTATTGACAACCGGATTGACATTGATTTGCTGGAGCCTGTGGTAAAGCAAATGCCTTATGTGAGCTTTACTTTTACAGGAAAAGTTTTTGATAAAACGGTTTACAATCGCTTGTCGCATTACAACAATGTAACGTTTATTCCACCAGTAGCAGCGGATGAAGTTCCGAAGCTAATGAGCGATGTGCAGGTAGGTATTATTCCTTATAAATTAAACTCATTAACGGCTGCCATTTATCCGTTAAAAGCAAACGAATATTTAGCGATGGGATTGCCTGTTGTAATGACGCCGTTTGCTTCGATTGGCGAAGCTGATGAAGTCATTTATCGCGCCGGAAACAGCGACGATTTTATCAGCAGCCTCAACGATGCTTTTTTACAAAATAATACCGAGTTGCAGGAAGAGCGCATCAGCATTGCAAAAAGGGCCGACTGGCACATAAGAGCCGAGCAATTGATGAGTTTTATAAAAATGTACAAAAACAAAAAAGAAGCAGCCAAAGCTTTGTAAACACAATAGCAATTCAATATCATGCTCAAAAAATTATTACATAGCAATACATCATGGTCGTTACTTTCCAACGGGGCAACCGCATTGTTGGGCTTTGTAAATCTTGCATTCATTGCACGGCAATTTTCACAAACCGATGCAGGCAAATGGTTCATGCTTCTTACCGTTTACACCTTGCTTGAAATGCTGCGCAGCGGTTGGGTGCAAACGCCGTTTGTGCGCTATTTTGTGGTAGCAAAAGATGAAAAAGAACAAGGTTATTTAATAGCAGCTTCCTGGCAGTTACTGCTCAGTTTTACGGTTGTTCTTTCTGCTGTAGTATCTGTTGTATTTTATTTCATCAACCATCAATCTGTTGCGTATTCGTTGGCAGCGCAGTTAACGGTTTTGTGGTTGTTTGCTACTTTACCTTATCAATTGCTGCAATGGCAATTGCAGGCAAAAAGCTGGTTTAAAAAGCTGGCGATTGTGCGCTTGATATTTCCTCTTTCTTTTACTATTTTATTGTTGTTCCAACTCAAATTAAAGTTGGGTATCGAAACGCTGGCAGCCCTTTATGCAATGCTTCAATTTGTTGCCGGAATGATTGGCTTTTGCACCGGATGGTTACACTTTGGTAGCTG
Organism: Ilyomonas sp.; assembly: GCA_965277535.1. Taxonomy (GTDB): domain Bacteria; phylum Bacteroidota; class Bacteroidia; order Chitinophagales; family Chitinophagaceae; genus Ilyomonas. The sequence goes on from OZ255825.1 coordinate 2,923,977, forward strand.
GAAAAAAGGGGCAAAAACAAAACGCAAACAACTTTCGGGCTTTGGCAAATACAGTATGCTTACCATGGTTACTGCCAACTTATTAAGAAGCTCTGATCAGTTTATTATTGCTTCGTTTTTAGGACCTGCCGCATTAGCCGTTTATGCTGTTCCGCAGAAGCTGATTGAAGCCATCGAAATACCGGTTCGTTCCTTTGCATCGGTGGCTGTGCCTAAAGCTACATCGCTTTGGCAAAACGAAAAAATGCAACAGCTTCGCCAATTTTTTTACAGCCAATGCGGTATGCTTACTGCATTGATTGTTCCTCTTTTGTTAGCGCTTTTTTTGTTTCCTTCCTTCATCGTTTCCCTGTTGGGTGGCGGCAAGTATCAGCAGTCGTCATTGGTGTTGCAAATCTTTTGTTTTTACGCTATTTTATTGCCGCTCGATCGTTACTGCGGCGTGCTGTTGGATGCCAGCAACCGCCCGCATAAAAACACGATAAAAGTAATCCTCATGCTGCTCATTAATGTTGCCGGCGATTTGATTGCCGTGTACAGCGGCTGGGGCATTTATGGGGTGGCGGCTTCATCAACCGTTACGTTTTTAATGGGTGTTATCATCGGCTGGATTCAATTAAAAGATATACTGCTCGGCTTCTCTGCCAACTTACTTTGGAAAGAAGGCGTGCTCAATTCTTATCAAACATTCACCAACAAACCACAAGCATTGTAATGACAACGGCAAGAGCAATTTACAACTCAACAATCACACAGCTTCTGCTGATAACAGGCGTGGCTTTGGCGTTGGGATATGTGATTGCTACCACCGGCATTATGGGCGCAGGAGCCTTGCTGGCATTGCCTTTTGGTGTTGTGTATGTTGTTCTGTTGTCCAAAAATCCACGCCTGGGTTTGTACACGGTAATGTACATTGGCTTTACTTCAAACGGCATTGGTCGTTACTCCGATGCACCTTTGGGTTTAAGCATTGATATTGTGTTGTTGCTTACGCTTATTGTTACTTTTAGCAAGCTGCCAAAGCGCAATTATAAGTATTTGAAAAACCCGTTCGTATGGGGCATTGCAGTGTGGACGGTATTTACTATTTTAGAAGTTGCCAATCCTGAATCGCGAAGCATGGCGGCCTGGTTTTATGCGGTACGCGGCACGTCTCTTTATATGATTCAACTCATCATTCTAACCATTTTGTTGATGAATGATAAAAAGAGTTTGGAAACTTTTTTACGCATCTGGATTATCTGGTCAATATTCGCAGCCTTGTGGTCGCTAAAGCAAGTTTACATTGGCTTAAATGCTGCCGAAAAAGCCTGGATGGCAGCTGGTGCCTACAAAACGCACATGCTGTTTGGAAAGCTGCGCGCTTTTTCGTTTTATTCCGATGCAGGGCAATTCGGAGCAGCCATGGGGCACGTTCTCTTGGTGTGCATCATCCTTGCGCTGGGACCTTTTTCCATAAAACGAAGACTGTTGCTTTGGGGCTTGTGCATTTTGTTCTTTTGGGCAATGGCAATTTCAGGTACGCGGGGCGCCATGTTTGTGCCGCTTTCGGGTATTATGGTGTATTTGTTTTTGAGCAAAAATTTTAAAATTCTTTCTGTCGGTGTTATCGTAGTGTCGCTGCTGTTTTGCCTTTTAAAATTTACAAACATTGGTTCCGGCAATTACCAGATTCAGCGAATGCGAAGTGGTCTCAATCCCAACGATCCTTCACTCCAGGTGCGGTTGAATAATCAGGCAAAACTAAAAGTGTATCTGGCTTCCCGTCCACTGGGTGGTGGCATTGGTGCATCGGGTTATTGGGGGCTTCGTTTTTCGCCCAACTCATTTCTTGCGCAAACTCCTACTGATAGCTGGTATGTAAAAATCTGGGCAGATACAGGCATCGTTGGTTTGTATTTGCACATAGCTATGCTGTTGGTGTTTGTTGCTACCGGCGGTTTTCTCATCTTTAAAATGAAGAACGATAAAAAATTAAGGCAAATCAGTGCCGCCTTATTTGCAGGCTTCGTGGGCGTTGCATTCGCCTCTTATGGCAATTCAATCATCGGGCAAACACCAAGTAGTGTGGTGGTGTTTATGAGCATTGGTTTTATATGGCTTTTGTATCGTTGGGATAAAGGAATCAAAAACAAAAAATCAGAAGAACAAATCTTAACAGACGAAACCAATGAAAACTGAAACTACATACCAACCGCTTGTTTCCGTAATTACCGTTAACTACAACACGGCTGAAGTAACGATGCAGTTGCTTCAATCTTTACAAAACATCACGTATTCAAATATTGAAATTATTGTGGTTGACAATGCCTCAGCGAAAGATGCTTCGTGCATACCCAATGCGTATCCGAACATCATTTTTGTGCAAAACCAAACCAACGAAGGCTTTGCCGGTGGCAACAACAGAGGTATTAAAAAAGCGAAGGGGGAAATTATATTTTTATTAAACAATGATACAGAGGTAGATTCTTCGTTTATAGAACCGGTGGTAAAGTTGTTTGAGGAAGACAGTAACATTGGCATCGTTAGCTCGAAGCTCATTTATTATCATTCCGATAAAACCATTCAGTACGCGGGAGGCAAAGGCATCAATCCGTTTACGGGACGCGGCACATTCACAGGCGGTGGCGAAAAGGATAGGGGACAATACAACCAACCGGCGCAAACACGTTTGGCGCATGGTGCTGCCATGGCAATTCACCGCAAAGTGTTTGATAAAATAGGTTTGTTGCCAGAGATGTATTTTTTGTATTACGAAGAACTCGATTTTAGCGAACATGCACAACGGGCAGGGTTTACAATCTGGTGCCAGCCACAATCGGTAGTGTTGCATAAAGAAAGCATGAGCATTGGTAAAACGAGTTCTTTAAAAGTGTATTATCTGAACAGAAACCGGTTGTTGTTTATCCGCAGAAATATGTTTGGTGTGAAAGGTATAATATGTCGTTTGTTTTTTATAACGGTGGCAGTACCGGCTGGCATTGTCAGATATTGTTTGCGAGGCAAATGGAGCTTTGCCGGCAAGATATGGCAAGGCTTGGTTTGGAATTTTAAATATTAAATCAAGTATCAAGAAGCAAGAAACAAGATTCAAGAAGCAAGAAAGAAGGAACAAGAGTCAAGGAGTAAGTATCACAAATCATAAATCCGAAATCATAAATCTAATATCAGCTTATGAGTTATTTCAATTCATTCATTTATTACGCAACACTGATTGTGTTCGTTTTTCTTTCATTGCAAAGCGCTTATTTATTGGTTTTTGCGCTTGCCGGAAGATTGATTACACTGCGCAAGTACAAGGCCGCTCACAAGCAAGGCAGCTTTGTCATTTACATTCCGGCATATAAAGAAGATGCAGTAATTGTAGATACGGCAAAAGCAGCATTGGCCCTTAATTATCCGGCTTACCGAAAGCACGTTGTGGTAATTGCCGATTCGCTGCAACCCGCAACACTATTGGCTTTGCGCCAGTTACCCATACAAGTGGTTGAAGTATCGTTTGAAAAAAGCACAAAAGCAAAAGCCCTGAATGCTGCCTTGCAAAAAACGGCCGGCGATTATGATTATGCATTAATTCTGGATGCTGATAATGTTTGTGCAAAAGGCTTTTTATACCGTATGAATGACGTATTGCAAAGTGGTTTTAAGGTAGTGCAAGGCCAGCGGGTGGCTAAAAACACTAACACCACTTTTGCTTTGCTTGATGCCATTAGTGAAGGCATCAACAATCATCTTTTTCGCAAAGGTCATCGGGCGTTGGGTTTATCAGCAACTATTATAGGTTCGGGTACTGCGTTTGATTTTAGTTTGTTTAAAACCATTATGCCCGAAATAAAGGCAGTGGGCGGTTTTGATAAAGAGCTGCAATTAAGTTTGTTTCATAGTCACATCTATTTTGGTTATGCGCCAAAAGCTATTGTGTATGATGAAAAAATAATGCAGCAAACTCATTTTGAAAATCAGCGCAAGCGATGGCTTTCTGCACAGTTTCACTACATGAAGCGTTACTTTTTTTCAGGCTGTTTTCATTTGCTGAAAGGCAACATTAACTTCTTCGACAATGTTATGCAAACGGCCCTCATGCCACGCATTCTCTTGCTTGGCGTTACACCCATAACCGCTTTATTGTCTTTATTAGGAGGTCCGGGGTTGCCTGCTATGTATTGGGTTTCGCTGTGGGCGGTTACTTATTTTGCCATTTTTATTTCAATACCCAAACAATACATCAGTAACCAACTGTTTAAAGCCATTTTGTTTTTGCCGGTTGCGTTTGTAAGCATGGCAAAGCTTCTTTTTAAATTAAAAGGAGCTAACACAACATTTCTTCACACACCGCATGGCGGCGATATTAAAGTACAATAAATGAAAATTGCTATTGAAGCCCAACGCTTGTTTCGACCGCAAAAGCATGGAATGGATGTAGTGGCTTACGAACTGTTGCGCCGTCTGCCATTGCAGAAAGATGAACATGAATATCATGTTTTGGTGAAGAATGGAAAAGACAGGTGTATTGAGCAAACTGGTTCGCGAACAGTGCATACTACACAGGCTGCACCTTATGCTGTGTGGGAGCAAGCTTTGCTGCCTAATTATTGCGATATGATAAAAGCCGATGTGCTGCATTGCACTGCCAGCACAGCACCGCTAAACGTAAAACAACCGCTGATACTCACTTTGCATGATGTTATTTTTTTAGAGCAATCGTATGTAAAAGCAAGCTGGTACCAACGGTTAGGTAACACTTACCGCAGTACCATTGTGCCGGCAATTGCAAAAAAAGCGGCACATATTATTACTGTTTCCGAATACCAGAAAACAATCATTTCCGAGCGATTATCCATTCCAAAAGAAAAGGTGAGTGTAATTCATAATGGTGTGGACGAACGTTTTTTTATTCCTTATAACGAAACACGTGTAGCCGCAACGCTTGAAAAATATGACATTGAGCCCGGCTATATTTTTTTCCTGGCAAACTCAGACCCAAGAAAAAATACAACTGGTGTTTTGCATGCGTTTGCCATGCTGATAAGCCGGTTTCCTTCGTCGCCACGGCTGCTAATAAAGGGATTGAAAAAAGAACAACTGCAACTCATTTTGAAAAAAGAAGGTTTGCAGTCGTTGATCAACCACATTGATCTTGTTGGCTATGTTCAACATGAAGATTTACCCTCACTATATCAGGGTGCATCCATGCTTTGGTTTCCCTCGTTTAAAGAAGGCTTTGGATTGCCTATTATAGAAGCGATGGCTTGTGGCGTGCCGGTGATTACTTCTCATACATCGTGTATGCCTGAAATAGGAGGCGATGCAGTTTTCTATATCAATCCTAAGTATCCGCAAACCATCACACATGCAGCTACACAAATTCTGGAAAACAAAGTAACTGCTATGGAATTATCAAGAAAAGGAAAAGAAAGAGCAAGATTGTTTACATGGGACAATGCTGCAAAGAAGTTGGTGCATATTTATAACGAAGCAGAACGGATGATATCCTGAATTATGAGTATTTTCAAACGCATATCTAAAAAGGCAATGACTTTGTTATCATAGAACAGAGTTAGATAAGCAAACAATCAAAAGTAAAACTCAATATCAAAAGACCAATATCATGCAACTCATTACCATTCTTTTCTGGGTATCATTTTTCATCGTTTTTTATGCCTTTATCGGCTATGGAATTGTAATCACTTTATTGGCAAAAACAAAAGGGAAACCCGTTACTACTGTACCTACTGAATGGATGCCGGTAACATTAGTGGTGCCTTGTTATAATGAGGCTGACATCTTATCCGAAAAAATAAGCAACTGCTTTGCTATGGACTATCCGAAAGAGAAATTGCAGTACATGTTTATTACAGATGGATCAACCGATAACTCGCCACAAATTATACAAGGATACAGCAACATCACTTTATTGCATTCATCGGTTCGCAGCGGTAAAAGTGCAGCAGAAAACCGCGCGATGCAACACGTAACCACGCCCGTTGTCATCTTTACCGATGCCAATACAAGCTTGAATACAAATGCTATAAAAAATATTGTGCGCCATTTTTATGACGGGAAAGTAGGTTGTGTTTCGGGCGAAAAAAGAGTAATGACGGCAAGCGATGATGGTGCCAGCGCAACAGAAGGCGTGTACTGGAAATATGAATCGTTTTTGAAAAAAAGAGACTCCGACTGGTACACGGCTGTGGGTGCTGCAGGCGAGCTGGTTGCCTTTAGAACCTCGTTGTATGAAGAAATGCCACACGATACTATTTTAGACGATTTTATACAAAGTATGATCATTGCTTCCAAAGGTTATAAAATTGTATATGAGCCTGAAGCGTACGCCATGGAAGTGCCTTCTGCAAACATAAAAGAAGAGATCAAACGAAAGGTTCGCATCTGTGCCGGTGGCTGGCAAAGCATTTCGCGTTTGCAACCACGCATACACTTTGCAAACGATGCCAGGCTTGCATTTCAGTATTATTCACACCGCGTTTTGCGCTGGACGGTTACTCCATTTTTAATGATCGTTATGTTTATCACATCAGGCTTATTAAGCATAGATGGAAATGGATTTCAGCAAAGCATTTTTGTTTTGCAAGCCCTGTTTTATGCAAGTGCATTGGCTGGTTATATAGCTGAGATGAACAACATAAAAATAAAGTTGTTGTATGTGCCTTTTTATTTCTGTATGATGAACTGGTGCGTGATAGCCGGCTTAAAGCGATACCTGAAAAAGCAACAATCGGGAGCCTGGGACAAAGCCGTAAGAAAAACAACCATCGTTCAATCTTGATTATTATCCGATAACAGTTTTTGTGCAAAAACAAATCCAATGAGTATAGCAGCCACCATAAAAAGCGATGCGCGGTTAAAGCAATTTGTACATTCGTTATTAATTGCCAATGCACGTCCGCGCCTTTGGGTACGTTGGCTGGTTACGCCGTTTACAAGCAGCAAGGGTAGGGGTGCGGTGATAAGAAGAAACGCAAGATTGGATGTGCTTCCCTTTAGAAAATTTTATCTTGGTGCGCATTCTACCATCGAAGACTTTTGCACCGTAAACAATGGCGTTGGCGATGTAATCATTGGCAACGATTCGCGCGTTGGCATTGGCAGCGTGGTGATTGGTCCGGTGAGTATTGGCAGCCAGGTTATCATTGCGCAAAACATTGTAATGAGTGGGTTAAACCATACTTATACCGACGTGGATGTTCCTATTCGTTTGCAAAAAGTAACCACTGCGCCCATTGTAATTGAAGATGAGGTTTGGATTGGTGCTAATGCCGTTATCACGGCAGGTGTTACGATTGGTAAACACAGTGTTGTGGCAGCAGGCTCGGTAGTTACCAAAGATGTTCCGCCATATAGCATTGTGGCAGGCACGCCTGCCAGAGTAATCAAGCAATATAATTTTGAAAGGAAGGAGTGGTTGAAGGCGTAGAGCTTAGTCTATTTTAATAACCAAAAAAGTTGTTGTATCATCTCTTTAATATACTTCTATGAAGCATTGGATTATTGTTTTGTTTTTGCTGCTTTTTTCTTATATAACCTTTGCCGCACGCGATACAATCCGTTTACAAAGGGCCAACAATACTGTGTATGTTCCTGATGCCAGTAAGTCAATTCCACCGGGTTCAGTAGTTCAGCTGGAAGGCGATTATCTCTTCTACAAAGTGCTGAACGTGCAGGGAACGGCAGATAGCCCTATCGTTTTTATTAACAAAGGCCTAGTGCGTGTTGGCGGATTTAGGCCCTATACATTTCAGGTGCAGGGGCAGCATTTTATCATCAATGGCAGCGGTGATCCGGCTTATAAATATGGTTTTCTGTTGAACTACGATACAACCGTTAAAGGTTCTTCCTATGGTTTTGCTCCAAACAATTCATCTGATTTTGAAATGCACCATGTTGAGATGATGAATGCCGGTACAGGCATATTACAAAACCCAACGTATGGGGGTGCTATGAATAATATTTACTACCATCACCTTTATATTCACGATCTTAATGATCCCAACTCTAACCCCCAGGGAAGGGCAGAAGCCTTTTATTTAGGCAGCACGAAAGATACCATTCCTTATCATGCACCTTACTCTTTTAATAATTGTCGCATCGAAGATTGCCTCATGGAAAATCTTACGGGAGATGGCATTCAGGTTGCTATCGGCAGTTTTAGTATAAGAAGAGATACGGTACGCAATTACGGAACGGCTCATATCCCTATGCAAGACAATGGAATATTAATTGGACAATGCACTTCAGCAATTGTTGACAGTGTAATTGTTGAAAACGGTTCGGGCGTAGGTATGCAGGTGTTTGGAACCGATAGCGTTATTGTTACCAATTGTATCTTTAAAAACATTCCGGGGCAAGCCTCCCTTCTCGAAGATGTGATTTATTTAAATGGCAAAGGGCCGGTTCCGTTAAACATGCGGTTTCAAAATAATATCATTACTGCTTGCAGCGGGCGCCAGGGAATCACCAACGCAACACCCAATGCCAATACTAACGGCTCTGTTTTTATTAATAATTATATTGATGGCAACTTTACCAATCCGTATTGGTTAAATAAAGCAAAAGACCAGTGGATTATGAACCCGATTGCCCGAAACAGCCAACGCAAAAAAGTTGCTAATGCAACTTCTTTACTGGCACACTATGCAATGATGCATTGGAAATAAAATGAAGAAATGGAGTGTTTCATTAGTGAGCACACTTACAGCAATAACAACTTTATCTTTCATCTAACCTTAAAGGCCGTTTACAATGAATTCGTTACAAATCAAGTTGGCGATAGTTGTCAGACACTTCTTAAGTCAGTATTGTAGCATGCAAACCTTCCAGAATAATTAAGCCATATAATTTTGAAAAAAAATGGATAAAGATGTAGGGTTCAATGCTATTGTTTCTTCAAAAAGCCATTTTCGAAAAGTTTGCATTCGTCATTAAGTTTTTGAAGCTTATATATCATATCATTGTTGCACCATAATTTAAACTGCTGTTTTATGAGGTATTCAATCATCTTTCTTTTTTTGCTGTTTTACACGCACCATTTATTTGCAGCAAGTGACACAATTGTTATAAAACGTGCTTCCAACAATGCTGTATATGTGCCTGATGCAAGTAAATTGATACCACCGGGCTCGGTGGTTCAGTTACAAGGTGATTATTTATATTACAAAGTCTTAAACGTTCAGGGAACGGCAGACAGACCTATAATATTTGTGAACAAAGGGTTAGTTCGCATTGGCGGTTTTAAACCTTATACGTTTCAAATACAAGGTCAGCATTTTATTATAAACGGCAGCGGAGACTCTAATTATAAATATGGCTTCTTGCTAAACTACGATACCACAGTTGTGGGTAGCAGCTATTGCTTTTGTCCAAATAATTCAACAGATTTTGAAATGCATCATGTTGAAATGATGAATGCAGCCGAAGGCGTTTTGCAAAATCCGGCATATGGTGGAGCAATGAACAACATTTATTATCATCATCTCTACATTCACGATTTAAACGATCCCTACGGAGATCAGCCTGGCAGATCAGAAGCGTTCTATTTGGGTAACACTAAAGACACCATACCTTACAATGCGCCTTACGATTTCCATAATTGCCGCATTGAAGATTGTTACATGCATAACCTTACAGGGGATGGTATTCAGGTCTCAAATGGTACATTTGTCATTCGAAGGGATACGGTGGTTAAATATGGTACAGCACATGTTGCCATGCAAGACAACGGAGTTCAAGTTGGACAATGTGCTTCAGCCATTATTGATAGCGTGATTTTAGACAGCAGTAGCGGCATTGGTATGCAAGTACTTGGAATTGATAGTGTCATTGTTACGAATTGTGTGATTAGCCATATTCCGGGCCAGTCTTCGCTTAGTGAAGATGTGATTTATTTAAATGGCAAAGGGCCGGTTCCGTTAAACATGCGGTTTCAAAATAACATCATTACAGCCAGCAGCGGGCGTCATGGTATTAACAGTATCACACAGAATGCTTATACCAACGGCTCCATTTTTATTAATAATCACATTGATGGAATTTATACAACGCCTTATTGGATTAACAAAGCAAAAGACCAGTGGATTATGAATCCGGTTGCTCTTAACCGCCAACGAGAGAAAGTTGCCAATGCAACTTCTTTACTGGCACACTATGCAATGATGCATTGGAAATAAAAGATGAATGGAATGTTGTGAATGGATATAATCTTTTATTCATTCTTTACCTCTGTTCTCGTTCTTTTTACGGCTACTTCGTTTTTGTTTTTGCCACTTTTTAATTTGCAAAAACAATTGACAACATCCCCGCACATCAATCACTTAAAATAAAAAAGCTGATGAATTTTGTTTTCATCAGCTTTTTTATTTTTTCAAAACCATATTATACATTGATTTCTTTTTCGCGCCGCCACCATCTATAACCAATAAAACTGGCAATACTGAGCGGCATTGCCATCAAATACAAGATACCTGCGTTCAAACCTTTGCCTGGTGTTTCGCCCAATTGTGATGCAGTTTTGCTACAAATAGAACATTGTGCATTGGCAACACTTATCGCTGTAAAACTTATCAAAATTATCAGTAACCACTTTTTCATTTTGCTCTCATTTTCTCTGCAAAAATAAAAGTAAATATTGGAATGCAAAGCAACGTCGGGTGCTATCAATCGCTTAACGCACTTACGCATAAGAGACCTATAAGGTTTTTAAAACCTTATAGGTCTTGTACTACAAACTACTCGTAGCTCAAAGCTCACAGCTTTCCTACAAGCTCATCATTTCTTTAAACTTTACGGTTTGCCTTCGGCTTACTTCTATTTTTTCGCCACCTTTCAGCTCTACGAGCAAACCGCCGTTAAAGTAAGGCTCTATTTTTTCAATCCATCTTAAATTGATAATGTGCTTGCGGTTGGCACGAAAAAAAGTGCGCGGGTCGAGCCGTTCTTCCAAAGCATTCAGCGATTTTAAAATCAAAGGTTTGTTTTTGTCGAAAAAAACTTTGGCATAGTTGCCTGCGCTTTCAAACAAGCGGATTTCACCCAGTTTTACAAACCAGCAACGCTCGCCATCTTTTACAAATACCTGGTCGGCATCAGTAAGCGGTCCGCGCGAAACCACACCGTTTGCTTCTGCTGCTTCTTTCGATATTTCGTATTGTACTTTTTGTATCGCATCGGTTAAGCGTTTGGGCTCTATGGGTTTTAATAAATAATCCAGCGCATTCACTTCAAACGCTTTCAGGGCATATTCATCATAAGCCGTTGTAAACACTACATGCGGTGTGCGCTCCAGTTCTTCCAGCAACTGAAAGCCGGTTTTGCCGGGCATTTGTATATCTAAAAAAATCAAATCTGGGTTTTGTAAATCTGTTTTTTCAATGCCTTCATCTACATTGGCTGCTTCGTCAATTACCTCTATCTCAGGGTGGTCGTGCAACAGTTTTTTTAATTCATTGCGGGCAAGGCGTTCGTCATCAATGATAATTGCTTTGATAGGCATAATTATGTTTTATGTACGATGTTAGAATTGTGATGCAGGATGTTACAAAATAAGTTGATGTTTGTTTTCAACTATATTTTTACTTTCTCTGTTTGCGATACCGGCAATATAATTTTTGCTTCTACAAGGTTTTCCTCAGTATCTTTTATATCGAAAAAAGCCTGTGAGCCAAACAGCAATTGCAGCCTGTTTATTGTGCCGCTAATGCCAAAGCCATCATTGTTGCGCAAGCTGCCGTTTAGCATTCCTGTGTTCTGTACAACCAATTCGTGATGATCATCAAACCTGTCTGACTTCACTTTGATGATGCCACCATTTTTTTGTTTGCTGATGCCATGTTTAATCGCATTTTCAACCAGGGTTTGCAGCATCATGGGCGGCACAGGCAGGTCTAATGTTTCTTCATCAATGTCGTATTCAATCTGCAACCTGTCTTCAAACCGAATGTGCTCCAGCGCAAGATAATCTTTTACAATGCTTAGTTCCTTTTTTAGGGTCGTCGTTTCCATTTTATCAGCATACATGCTGCTTCGTAAAATATTGCTCAGTTCAGTAATTGCCGTACGGGCTCGCTGCGGGTCTTCATCAACCAAAGCGCGGATACTGTTGAGCGCATTGAAAATAAAATGCGGATTGATGTGCGCCTTGATGGTTTTTAATTCCAGCTCTTTCACCAGGCTTTGCAAACGGATTTTATCTAACTGGTCGTTGCGGTTGCGAACAATATAGTGATAGCTAAAGTAAATTAAATTCCAGATGCATAAAAAAAGAAACGGAACCAAAACAGTGCCCATTACTTTTCGTAAAAAAGAGATGTCGTGTGTTTTTGAGTCCTCTAAATTTAATAGTGTTGTAAGAAGCGTATCAACAATAGAATATAAAAACGAAAACGAAACGGTGATGATAAGCATGTTGATAATTTGCTTTATCAACGGCTGCTGAAGCAACTGATATTTGCGTATCACTGTTCTCATGATATGGCTGATAACAAAACCTTCGATGGCAAACAGGAACAACACTGGAAAAAAATAATGCGAAAGCTCTGCACCAAATGTAATGGACACCAATGCATACACCACGGCAAATGCACCCCACCCCGCCTGACACACCCAATACGGCGATAATTTTTCTTTCATGTTGTGTAAAAATAAAAAACAAAACGGTTGCAAACTAACACCCTGTGATTAATGGCAATTACAAAGGCTATATGGCAAATAAAACGGGCTTCAATTGTCGGCATTTTTTATAGAGGGACGGTTATCGTTTGGCGCCCGATGTTGGTATTGAATTTTGAAATCGGACAAGTTTGGAATTACCGCTTTTTTTCGCTGCAATTCATACCCGTAAATAGATTGTCCCAACCGATACAGAAAGGGCTGGCCTACACTTTTGTATTCATATTTCTCATCGTTTAAAACAGCATCCTTGTTTACATAAATGGTTGCCGAAAGCATGAACTCGATGTTATTTGTAAAATCAATAACGTACGATACATCGGTTAAGAAACCATACGCCCAGCCTACTTTGTTAAACACGCGAATATTGTGTGGCATAGCGTGATGATTGCTGTCGTTGAAAAAGAATTTTACATAACTATCATAGTATTCGCTTGTATCATATTTTGGATAAGGTGTTTCGGAAGGATACTGCGAAAGATACTGTTTTAAAAAAGCATAATCTTCTTTTGTAAGGTGAAACCGTTGTTGTTGAGGAACGGAAAGCGGAAACAAAATGGATTGCAGCATTTGCTGTAAATCCTGCAAGGGAATGGTGTTGTGTTTTGCAAAATCCATCGGTTCGTTTATCAGGCTATCGTTTCTATCCAGATAACCTTTGCCTACATAAACATGCGTAGGAAAGCCAAACGAATCGGTATTGTAAGCCATCGGCTGTTCGTACAGAAGGTTTGTTTTTGCATCAATAAAGCGCACCGGATTGGTGTGCCGGTTCTCGTCATCCGTAAAGCCCATAAACTGCCTTACGATGCGCGTGTTCACATATCCTTTTTGATGCAGCTTTTCATTGATTGTTTGCTGCCCCACAAACTGATACATGCGGTTGTACGCATCATTATCGCTGATTAAAAATGCTTTCCTGATGAACTGTGCAATGGAAGGTAAAAGGGTTTGCGCAGTGCTGTCGTACAACTCTTTTGTTTGGCGCGGATAAGCGCTGTCAAACTGCATGGAAGTGAATTTGGTAATGCCTTTTTTATGAAGTTCGTTTACCTTTTCTAACGACAAAGCAGCCAGCGGTAGTTTTACGGTTGAAGCAGGATAAAAATACAGTTGCGGATCAACGTGAAATGAATAATTGGTAAAGTGAGGTTGGTTGTTTTTATCTCTGTTGATTTGTGTATAGATGATTTGCAGCCGGTATTCATCGGGATGCGCCAGCACGTATTGAAATAATGAATCTTTGTTTTTGCCTAAAATATTGGAGAGAAAAGCATCGGTTTTGGGTTGCGCCAATAATGTAAGCGAAAACAAAAGTGATGAAAAGAAAAAATAAGAACGCATAGTGAGTAATCAACAAATGAAGAAGGTAAGGTTACTGTGAAGTTTGTTTTTGCAGCATTTCTTTCACTTCTTCATGCGTATAATATTCACCTGCTTCAATTCTTTTTACAGCTTCCTCCAACTCTTTATTATATTCTTCAATCGTTTGCGGCTGTATTTCTTTATCTGTTTTTAGAAACGATTTTATCAATTCCAGAATAGATTTTTTCTGCGATGTATCGAGTTGTGCAATGCACTCTTTCAACTCTTCATCAATGTTTATAACGGTTGTTTCCATACATTTCATTTCTTACAAATCTAAACAAAACCAAATTGCATTTTACCAATAAAAAAGCCGAAAAAGTAAACCTACCTTTTCAGCTTTTCTCTATAAGATAATGGCTCATTTATCCTACATGCAAGCCACATTCTTTTTTAGAGGCTTCCCACCACCAGCGTCCCTCACGCGCATCTTCGCCGGGCTCAATCGCGCGGGTACAAGGCGCACAGCCAATGGAAATAAAACCTTTATCGTGAAGCTTGTTGTAAGGCACATGATGATCCTGAATATAGCTGAGCACTTCATCGTACGACCAATGCAGCAACGGATTGAATTTATACAACTGCTTTGCTTCGTTCCATTCAACCAGTGGCATGTGGCTGCGGTTTTCGCTCTGCTCGCCACGAATGCCCGTTACCCAAATTTTGCAACCTTGTAAAGCGCGGTTCAGTGGCTCTACCTTGCGGATGCCGCAACAGGAAACACGGTTTTCTACCGAATGATAAAAACCATTAATTCCCTGCGCATTTACAAACCCCTGAACCGCTTCCGCCTGTGGAAAATAAGTGGTAATATTAATGTTGTAACGATAGCCGGTTCGTTCCAGCAAATCATAAGTTTCAGGAAACAATCTGCCGGTATCAATGGTAAAAATTTCAACATTTAATTTGTTGCGGGCGATGATGTCGGTCAGCACCTGGTCTTCCTGTCCTAATGAAGAGGAAAACTTTACAGCACCCGGAAACAAACGGGTGAAATAATCCAGCGATTCTTCAATCGAATGTTCGGCAGCGTATTCTTCCAGTAAATTCAAATGTTCCATATTGCTTGCTTCTGACCTTTAAAAAGTTGATGAAACCAAACTTTAGTAAACGTTTGGTTTTGCACCAAAAACAAAAAAAGAATGATTAGTCAATATTCGGCTGCGGAGTGTAACGCAAATAAGGCTTTACAATCTTTACGCCTTTTGGAAACTTAGCGTAAGCATCTTCTGTTTTTACAGCCCCCGTGATAATTACATCTTCGCCCCTTTTCCAGTCGGCTGGCGTTGCTACGCTGTGGTTAGCCGTAAGCTGCAAAGAATCAATCACACGCAGCACTTCCACAAAGTTTCTTCCGGTTGAAGCAGGATAGGTAATGGTGAGCTTTACTTTTTTATCAGGCCCAATTATAAAAAGGGAACGAACGGTAAAGTTCTCTGAAGAGTTGGGATGAATCATGCCATATAAATTAGCCACTGTGCGGTCTTCATCAGCAATAATGGGAAAATCAACCGTTACGTTTTGTGTTTCGTTGATATCGTTAATCCAGCCGTGATGCTTATCCAATGTATCAACGCTTACCGCTAACACTTTCACATTGCGCTTTGCAAATTCATCCTGCAACGCGGCCGTTCTGCCCAATTCGGTAGTGCAAACCGGCGTGTAATCGGCAGGGTGCGAAAACAAAACGCCCCAGCTATCGCCGAGATAATCATAAAAATCAATTTCCCCGATTGTTGTTTTTGCTGTGAAATTCGGCGCGGTATCGCCAAGACGTAAACTCATAACTAATGATTTGTTTTAAGTAAAAGAAAAATTCAGGACGCAAAGATATTACTTCCCTACTAATTAAGTGGACTACTAAGATTTTTTACCGTTTTCTGATACTGTAGCAATCTTAAACACTCGCCCTTTCTTAACAATTTGCAGCATAGCGTTTGCTAAACAGCAATAAAAATAAGAGTATGAAAAAATTAATTTTTGGTTTGATGATGTTGCTGTCATTGGGAGTAACATCGCATCTGTTTGCTCAAAATGGCAATGGCCAGCAAAGGGAGCAGGCAATGAAATCTTATTTAAAAGATTCGCTGAATTTAGCGGATGCACAGATAGATTCTGTTAGTGCTATTCAGGCGCAATATCGTCCGCAAATGCGCGATATTTTTATGGATCAGTCGGCAAGCCAAAGCGATAAACAAACAAAAATGCAGGCTTTGCAAACCCAGATAGAAGCCAGGTACAAATCGGCTGGCTTAAGCAGCGATGTAATACAAAAAATGCATGACCACCAGGAAAGAATGATGGCGCAAATGCGCAGCCGCATGAACAATGGCGGTGGCGGACAATAAATTGAGCTGAACCACAGAGGCACAAAGAAACTAAAGGTTCACAATAAAGTAAAAATGAAGACTTTGTGGTTCAGGTTTTTAAAATAAAAAAGACCGTTTTCGAAACGGTCTTTTTTTATGGAATCAACTTTTACTTCTTTTGGTTTTGCCTTATTTTTCCGTTGTACTCATTTGTTTCACACTACCTGTACGCTTCAACACATTCCAGCCTTGTCCTTCGCCTTTAATTGCTTTTCTGATGGAACGATACAAGATAACATACATTATTTGACGGTACACCAATCTCTGCGGAATGAGCCAGAGTAGTTTGATAAATTTTTCTTTTTCGAAAGCAAAAGCAATAATGCTCACCAGAATATCAACCCCGAAAAAGAGAATATAATACAACTCTATTTTGTGCAAACTTTCAGGGCTGTTGTGGTTCCAGATAAGGCTTATCACCAATATCAAATCTGCCAGCGGAGCAATGATGGGTAAAATAATCTGGAACAATAAAACATTGGGAAGCGCTACCATGCCCAGCCCTTTGTAATCCGGGTTAAAGCAAGCGTCCCTGTTTTTCCAGAATGCCTGCATAATGCCATAGCTCCAGCGAAAGCGCTGCTTCATAAACTGCCTTAGCGTTTCGGGAGCTTCGGTAACGGCAATGGCTTCAGTGCAATTCACTACGCGGTATCCGTTTCGCAAAATGCGAATGGTAATATCGCAATCTTCGGCTAAAGTATCGGTGGTAAAACCGCCTGCTTTTTCAATGGCTTCTTTTCTGAAAGCACCAATGGCACCAGGCACTACGGTAATGCCGTTAATCAAATCAAAAGCCCTGCGGTCGAAGTTTTGCGCCGTTGTATATTCAATGCTTTGCCAGCGGGTAATCATGTTGTTTTCGTTGCCCACTTTTACGTTGCCGGCAACGGCACCTATTGGCTTCTCATCGTTTGGTTTTGCCCTTATTTTCTTCATCAGTTGTGTAACGGCATCCTGCTTTAACTGCGTATCGGCATCAATACAAATCACAAATTCATTGCTAGTTTGTAAGATGCCATAATTTAACGCAGTAGCCTTGCCACCATTGGGTTTGGTGAGAACGCGCACATTGCTATAATGTTTAAAAGCATCATATACTTTTTGATAAGTGCTATCTTTTGAACCATCATCAACAAACACAATATCAAAATGCGGATAATCCTGCTGCAGTAAATTATCAACGGTTTTTACAGCATTGATTTCTTCATTATAAGCCGGAACGATGATGCTTACAGGCGGCGTGTTTTCTAAAACAAAATCATCTTCAGGTTTGGTTTTGCGCGATTTTATTTGTTGAATAAAAGCCATTACCGCCATCAATGCAATGCGGAACAAACCCAGTAAAATAGCTGTCCAAAACGCTGCATTGATAAATTGTAAAAACCAATAACCAACGGTGGCAATGCTTCCGTTTAAACGGATAAGATTGCTGCTGGCAGGCGGCATTACCACATCTTTTGTGGTATGCAATAGTTGCGCTACCGAAATAAACTGAACGCCCCTATTTTTAAAATAATGGATGATGCGGGGCAATGCTTCCACCGTTGCCTGGCGATTGCCACCGGCATCATGCAAAAGGATAATACCCTTGTCGGGATTGGCTTCGTACTGCTGCACTACCCTTGTATAAATGCTGTCGGCAGTAACGCCCTCTTCCCAGTCGTTGGGGTCAATGCTTTCACCAACGGTATAATAATTCTTTTTTTTGCTGATGGCAATCGGTCGCAGTTCAGCTTCGGTAGAAGGCTCTGCATCGGCATTGTAAGGCGCACGAAACAGAACGGTGCTTCTGCCGGTGATGGCTTCAATCAGCAAACGGGTGGTTTCAATTTCATTCAATGCCCTCTCAGGACTTACTTCCGCAATGTTGGGATGCGTGAACGTATGATTGCCGATTTCAAATCCATCGTTGTAAATCGTTTTTACCAGCGGCAAATTGTTTTCTGCCTGGATGCCCACCATAAAAAAAGCAGCCGGAACTTTTTCTTTGTTAAGAATGTTCAATATCTGCGGCGTATAAGTAGGGTCGGGTCCGTCATCAAATGTAAGCAGCACCTGGTTTTTTACATTGCCGTATTTTCTGATGACATAATTGGTGGGCAATTCTTCATACACTTCTTCCGAAACAATGCCTTCTGAACTATCTATTTCCAGTTTAATTTTACCAGGCGAAGGCGCCGTAATTACGCTCAGCACTTCGCCATCTCCAATGTAATCGGGCGTTCCGGTTGGAGTGTTTACATTCTGCAGAACAGAATAATCGAAAGGCTTTTGTTTTAGGCTATTATTGTCGAGGCTGCGGTTATAATACAACCACAACCGTTCATCTTCACTTCCCAACCGCCACAAAGCCGTTCCGGCAGTGCCATATTCATCAGCAAAACGAACGGTGTTGAAATTGGTAATGGCATCGGTAAAATAAACCGAATGCTGTACGCTATCGGCATCTTTATATGTGTAATCGTCGTTGTAATTGTCGTTGTCAAAATCAATGGTTGCGTTGAATTGCTTTGCTGTAGCCAACGCTTGCTGATAGGTTATAGAAGTGCCCTCATTGCCTGCCGACCAATCGTAGCCATAACCGGCAATGCTTAAAATAATTTTGCCGGAAGGCACACTTTGTGCAGTTTGATCCATCATTTTTTCAATCCATTTCTGGCTGCTCACCGGTCCTGGTACGCTGGTGCTGTAATGCTCATCGTACGCCATCAAAAACAAATAATCATTGTAGTTAGCCAGTTCTTTCAAATTAAAATCTTCATTGTCCGGCATTACATCCTGCGTAACCAGCAAACCCTGGCTATGCAACACTTCATACAACTTTTTTTGAAATAGGATTAGTGGCTCATCAGTTTTTTCCTGCAATTCTTCAAAGTCAATATTAATTCCATTCAGATCGTACAACCTGATGTATTTCACAATATCGTTTATCAAACGCTCCTGCTTTTGCGGATTGTGAAGGATGCGATGCAACAGAGCGCCATCAAAATCGCCGTTTTCCTTTGTTATATCAATGTTATTGATTAAAGGAATGATGGTAACATTGTTTTTCTTCATCAAATGAAGGGCAGCCGTATCAATTTGCGGCATTAGTGTATCGGTAGCCGTATTGATAAAAAACCACTCCGGAACCACCATGTTGAGCTTTTTTATATTGCGTTGCAGCGAATAAAACGACTGCGGATCATCATCAACATAAAACGCGGCGCGTACCTGGTTTGTGATCACGTGCGGTGGATGATTTCGTAAAGAATCGTTTTTTTGTTTTGCCAATAAATAAGGTGTGAAGCCTTTGTACTTTCTTAAATCCTTTTTTGAAAATGCCAAAGGCGTAACCGGATGCACAAGGCGAAAAGGCTTGTTTGCAGAATCGGAAAGCGTAGGCAACAGGGGTGATAAACCTTTTGATAAGGTGATAACAACAACGGGTATCATTAATAAAGCGGCTGCAACTAAAAACCTTCCTGTCCATTGAAAGCTGCGCCACCGCCACTTTGATTTTGTTTGAAATATTTGCCTTGACTGGCTCATTTGTTTTATAATTTTTAAACTAAATGTTGAGTTTGTTTTTGATGCTTTTTCGTTTGCTTCGCTTACTAAAAGAATGGTAATTTATGCTGATGAAAGCGGCACAAATTATACAATGATAAATGCAATACAAAAATGCGTTTTACGTCAAATATCGGCAATTGAAAAGAGGCAAACAAAAAGGGCAGTAGTTTTCGCTACTGCCCTTTTCATCCAAGCACCAAAATGTGTTACGAATGTGTATCAGAAGAAGGACTGATTGAATCGTCTTTCTGATTGTTCTGATTTTGATAATTGTTGTTCTGGTTCCGGTTCGGATTGTTGTTCATTCTTCCCCTTCTAAAATTTTCCTGCGCAGCTATAATAGCTTGCTCACGTTCATTTTTCAGGTTGCTGATTTGCGCCCTTCTTTCAGAGTGGCTAAGGCTTTTGTTATGCCTTGTTTCTTTGATTTGAGCCTTATAATCCAACTTGATGGATTGGATTTTATAAGACAACTGCGCTGACGCATTGTTATAACCATAACCGCCCCGATATCCATAAGCAGGATAAGGATAACCGAAATAGGGATAGCCAAAAAACGGATATCCATAACCTAAACCTAAACCAACTGCAGGATAACCATAACCGTAGCCAAAACCAACGCTTGGAGCTACCACTACGCGAGGCGCAATGTAAGTATGAGAAAATCCACCGTAAGAATGAGAAAAGCCACCCGACCTTCTTTGAGCCGATGCTCCTACACATAATGATAATGAAACCATCATTGCCAATACCGTTTTCATAAATTCTAAATTTTTATTTGCTTTCAATATTAGACTCTACAAACTGAAAAAGTAATACCGCTGTTTTATAAAACACTGTTTTTAACATTGTGTTGATGCAATTGAATTCCTTTGAAAACGAACATCCGGTTTATAAACAACGATGCTAAATGCTGATTGCTTAACTGATTTGTGGCATACATTTTACATCGTTTATCTCTCAAAATCAAATCAATACAACTATGGAAAACACAACGCAAAACCTTCACGCCGAAAAAAGTTTTACAGCCAACGTGAACGATTTATACGATGCCTGGATAAATGCTGACAAGCTAAAACAATGGTGGCAGCCCGCTGGAAACAAACTGGCAAATGTTGAAAATGATGTGCGGGAAGGCGGCGCTATAAAATATGAATTTGAAGGAAAAGATAAACAGAGAACCATTGTTATTACAGGGCAGTACAAAGAAGTGAAACCTGCGCAGCGACTGGTTTATAGCTGGGATTGGCAAATGTTAGGCTCTGAAAATTTGAGCGATAATCATTTTGAATTGACAGTTGAATTTTCGGGCGAAGAAAAGGAAAGCAAGATTCAGATTACGCAAACGGCTCAGGACGAAAACGAATCTGTTCAACCACGCCAAAAAGGCTGGGAAGATGAATTGGAAAGCCTGCATCAATTTTTGAAATAAGAGAACAATTAAAAACGAATTGCACAAAAGCAACTTTTGGTTTTGTGCAATTTTTTATTGGCTTGGTATGAGTAAAATACAGCATTTACAACGTGTTCAGTTGTTGAAGATATCGTTAGATGAAGCTTGGAATTTTTTTAGCTCACCACGAAACCTGCAAAAGATAACGCCCGCTTCTATGAAGTTTACAGTCGTTGGCGATACGTTCAGCGATACTATGTATGCAGGGCAGATTATCCAATACAAAGTAAGTCCGTTGCTCGGCATTCCATTGTATTGGATGACCGAGATAACACACGTAAAAGAAAAAGTGTTTTTTATTGATGAACAAAGGTTTGGTCCCTATGCGTTTTGGCATCATCAGCATCATTTTAAAGAAACAGCAAATGGTGTTGAAATGACGGATTTGCTGCATTA
The DNA here is from genome assembly GCA_965277535.1 of Ilyomonas sp. Taxonomy (GTDB): domain Bacteria; phylum Bacteroidota; class Bacteroidia; order Chitinophagales; family Chitinophagaceae; genus Ilyomonas. The sequence continues at coordinate 2,945,793 of OZ255825.1, forward strand.
TAAAGTTCCCTTGTATGCGTTGGGCAGAATAGCAAACAAACTGTTTGTAGAAAAACAAGTAGCCAAAATTTTTGATTACCGTTATCAAAAAATAACGGAGATGTTTGGATAAAGAAACAAGGCACAAGTTTTCAATCTACAGATATATAATCTTTGTTGTTCTTTCAATTACTTTGTGTCTTTGTGGCAAATTAAGTGGCAAAAACAAATTAATATGCAACAGCAAAGCAAACTGCAGATGTTTGAAAACCGGTTGCTGAAAGTGTACAAGCACCGAAGCAAAATTGCCCGCCGGCAAAATATAAGCTGCTATCGTGTTTACGACCATGATTTGCCTGAAGCGCCTTTCTCCATTGAATTGTACGGCGATAAAGTTTATGTTGCCGAATACCTTCGCAGGCATAACATGAGCGACGAAGAACACGATGCGTGGCTGGAAGATTGCCTGCAAGTCATTTCCTCAATTTTAGAAATACCAACCGACAATATTTTTACGCGTGAGCGAAAACGAATGAACCATCGCAGCCAGCAGCAATACGAAAAAATAAACTTACAAAAAGAGGCCTTTACAGTAGAAGAAAATGGCTTGCGATTCTTAATAAACCTTACCGATTATGTAGATACCGGTTTGTTTTTAGATCATCGCATTACACGTGCCATGGTGCGCGATGAAGCCGCAAGCAAGCGTGTGCTGAATTTGTTTTGCTACACAGGTTCTTTCTCTGTGTATGCCGCGGCTGGTAAGGCTTTTAGCGTTACGTCGGTTGATTTATCGAAAACATATTTGAAATGGGCAGAAGAGAATTTTGATGTCAATAATTTCGACAAAACCAAACATCAGTTTGTTCATGCTGATGTAAAGCAATATTTAAAAACGTTGCCACCCAACTGTTTTGATTTGGTAGTGATTGACCCACCCACTTTCAGCAACAGCAAGCGGATGAAGGATTTTTTAGACATTCAGCGCGACCATGCAGAATTGTTGAATGATGTGTTAAGAGCCACAACACCGAATGGCATTGTTTACTTCAGTACCAATTTGTCTTCTTTTGTTCTGGAGGGAGAAAGAATACAATGCAGTGAAATAAAAGACATTACCAAAGCCACTACGCCATTTGATTTTGAAGGAAAACTAAAGCGTTGGTGTTACAGGATCGTGAAGTAAAGCTTTGAACCGCGAAGACACAAAGACGCGAAATTATTTGACTTATTTCCTTTTTGTTTTAGTTGCTAAAGCAAGCAAGTTCTGATGCAGTTCTATCACTTGTGGCAATAACATTTGCTGTTCGTCATTCATCAAAACAAAATCGCACAAACTCATTTTTTCGGCTTCATCCATTTGCTTATTTATGCGTTGCAACACCTGCTCTTCCCCAATGCCATCACGCTTCATCACACGTTGAATGCGCACTTCTTGCGGAGCCGATACGCCAATGATATAATCCAGTTCTTTAGCCGTTCCTGCTTCAAACAACAAAGCCGCTTCTTTAATTGTATATGGTGTTGTTTGTTGTGCAAACCATTGCCCTGCTTCAGCTATTGCAACGGGATGAACTATCGCATTTAATCTTTCTAATTGTGCCTCATCTTTGAAAACAATGGATGATAAATAGCTTCTGTTGATGGCATCATTTGCATAAACTTCTTCACCAAATGCTTCAATCAATTTATTGCGCAAAGCTGCATTGGTGTTCATCATTTGTTTGGCAACAATATCCGCATAAAATACAGGCACACCCAGCACTTCAAACACTTTGGCAACGGTGCTTTTGCCACTGCCGATGCCGCCTGTTAATCCGATTCGTAAAGGTGTTTGCATAAATATGTACAAAAACAAAAACCAGAAGTTGTCTCTTCCGGTTTTATAAGATGCTATAAATTGTATTGCTTGCCGCCTGTAGCTAACAGCTTGTAGCTCTGCTTTTTTATTTCTTTTCCACTACCACAGCAGTTGACGCTTTATTTAAAGCTGCTGTCCATTCACTACTGATGGCGCTTTTTTCAATCTTCATATACATGCCGGGGCTAACTTCCAATTGAAAAGTGTTATCGTCATTTACACGGTTGATGGTGCCATGAATACCGGCAATCGTAACAATACGGTCGCCTTTAGTCAGGTTCTCTAAAAACTTCTTTTGCTCTTTTGCTTTTTTTGCCTGGGGGCGAATCATAAACAACCAAAACACCAGCATAATGGCGCCTAACATAATGAACTGAAAACTGCCGCCACCCGAAGGTTGGCCATTGGCACTTGTAGCTAATAAAACAGGGAGGTTATTAATCATATCATTGTTTGTTTTGTAATAAAATCAGTTTGTTTTTGTTGTGGTGCTTTTTGCTTCCACCGTTCCTGTAAAAACAAGCGTAGTGTTTGTTTTAAGCGTGTTGGTGGTAACAGCAATGCTTTTTCTGATGTCTCCGGGCAAACCATGGTTGCTATCGAAGGTTCCCACAATTTCGCCTTGCTTACCGGGAGCGATGGCGCTTTTTGTAAAGTCGGCTACCGTGCAGCCGCAGCTTGGTTTTGCGTCGGCAATCAAGAGCGGTTTATTGCCGGTGTTCAGCACATGAAATACCAGCTTTACTAACCTGCCGCGCTCTACTGTTCCAAAATTTTGAACCGAATCGGGAAAGGCTGCCGTAGTGAAATTCTTCGCATCTTTCATCATGCCTTCGGCCTTGTTATTCTGGCAGGATGATATTGCCATAAAAACAAACATCACCACAAAAAAAAGGCAAAAGAAAACCGGCTTCATCTTACTTTGTTTGGGGTGCAAATTACTTTCTTAACCGTTAGTTTTTTGTTTAAAATTCACCTTCTGAATTTTATCCTCGCGCAGCAAATCTTTATGAATGCCATCTAAAATGCCATTGATAAAATTGCCGCTTTGCTCTGTGCTGTACTCCTTAGCAATATCAATGTATTCGTTAATAGTAACCTTCGTTGGGATGGTTTCAAAATACAACAATTCACATACACCCATACGCATCAAAATCATATCCAGCAAGGCGATGCGCTCGGCATCCCAGTTTTTTAATTTCGGTTTGATGAGATTGGTTACGTATTCGCGCTTGTCAAGGGTTGTAGTCAACAAATCCTGAGAAAATTTCCATTTATCGTCGGTCATTAAACTGCGAAGCTCAAAACCATTAGGTTTGGAAAGAAAGCTCAACAGCAGTTGCCGCAGCATATCCGCATCGTCCTGCCAGTTGCTGAAATGTTCTTCTGCAAACGAAACAAACGTTTCATCGGGCAGCATTAAATCGGTAAAAACAAATTGCAGAATATCCCGCTCGTTGTTTTTATCCCTGCTTTGTGTGTTGATGTATTGTTTGTACTCATCTGTTGTTACCAACGTTTGATACACTTTGCGCACCATATCTTCATCATCCAGCAGGTCAACTTTGTACTCTTTTACACTATTTACAAAATCAGGGTTTTCCTTTATTTTCCACAACAGCTCGTTGCCTGCAAGCTTGGTGTTTACATTCAGGTCTTCATATGTAACTAAGTTTTTAGCAGCGCGGTTGCGGGCATCTTTTTCTGCATAACCGCCTACTTCGGTAATGAAATAAAGCAAATAAAAAAACAACTGTTGTGTTTGAGCTATTTGTTCGCGCAGTGTTTTTACAGGGTTTGTTTTTGCGCTATTTTCTTCCTGCGCCGATTCAGTTGCATAAATTCTTTGCATCACTTTTACCCGGATATTTCTTCTGCTAATCATTATAATGCGCTCCTTTTTTGCGGGCGCAAAGATAGGCGTTTCCCCTGCTGTATAAGAAAGAGTGATGGTAATAACGCGTTATTTTTGCTTTGTAATAATGCAGTACGATTTTGGTGATAGATGTTGAACAGATTTTCAACACGCACAAGTCGGAGTAATGTAGATTCATTAAAAGCAAATTTTCGTACTGCAACAGTCTCTGCATTTTATTTTTGCATTGATCAATTGTTGAATCATTCAATAAAAACAATCATGAAGTATCGCAATTTTAAAGAGGTACAAGTTTCAGAAATCGGTCTTGGCACCTGGCAATTGGGCAGCGCCGATTGGGGAAACGTAAGTGAAGAACAAGCTTTTGATGTTCTTCAAAAATTTATTGAAGCCGGCGGCAACTTTATTGATACGGCCGATGTATATGGTATGGGTATCAGCGAAAAATTGATTGGCAAATTTTTAAAATCAATAAATAAAGAAATTTATGTTGCTACAAAGCTTGGCAGAAGAGGCGACGCGCCAAACGGTTGGAACCAAAATTTTACTTACGATTTTATGCGCAGGCAGGTAGAAGATTCCTTGCAGCATTTAGGTGTTGATGAATTGTTTTTAGAGCAGTTGCATTGCATTCCAACCGAAGTAATGCGCGAAGGAAAAGTGTTTGATCATTTAAGAACATTGCAGGACGAAGGTCTTATCCGCTATTTTGGTGCAAGCGTAGAAACCTCGGAGGAAGCATTGCTTTGTTTGGAGCAGGAAGGTATTGCGTCATTGCAAATCATCTTTAATTTATTTCGTCAGCATGTGGCAGATGAAGTGTTCCAAAAAGCAAAAGAAAAAGGGGTTGCCATTATCGTGCGCGTGCCGCTTGCCAGTGGTTTATTGTCGGGAAAATTTACAAAGCAAACTCAATTTGATGCGAAAGATCACCGCAATTTTAATGCAGATGGCAATGCTTTTAATGCTGGCGAAACTTTCTCTGGTATTGAGTTTCACAAAGGTGTTGATCTGGCAAATAAAATGAAAGCTTTGTTGCCCGATGACAGAATGCCGCAATGGGCTTTGCGCTGGATACTGGATTTTCCTGAAGTAACCACCGTAATTCCCGGTGCTTCCAAACCATCTCAGGTGGTGAATAATACAAACGCTTCTCTTCTTCCACCCTTATCAACCGATGTTCATCTGAGATTGCGACACTTATATAATGAAGAAATTAAGCCTTATATAAGAGGTCATTATTAAAAACAAATCCTACTTTACTCCAAACAATAGCAATCATTTACAAATGAAATTTTGTCATACCATTTAAAACAACCTTTCTTTGTGCTCCCACTTTATGCCATATAGCTGAAATTTTGGCTCTTTTAAAGCTGATGGCAAACAAATTGAGAGTAACAAAACATCTTTTAAAATCAATTTTAAAACAACAAATATGGCTGACAAACTGAAGGTAACTCCACTTCATGACAGAGTTATCATTAAACCTGCTGCGGCAGAAGAAAAAACATCATCAGGTTTAATTATACCTGATACTGCAAAAGAAAAACCCCAGCGCGGAACCGTTGTGGCTGCAGGCACAGGCAAAAAAGACGAACCTGTAACCGTAAAAACCGGCGATACGGTTTTGTATGGCAAATATGCCGGAACTGAAATCCAGATTGAAGGTCAGGATTATCTTATCATGCGCGAAAGCGATATTTTAGCGATTGTATAAGTGTAAGGTGATTGCACATTTTACATTCATAAATCATAATTTATAAATCTTAATTCTCTTTATTATGTCCAAACAATTATTCTTCGAGATAGACGCAAGAAACAAAATGAAAAGAGGCGTTGATATACTTGCCAACGCTGTGAAAGTAACATTAGGACCAAAAGGTCGCAATGTGGTAATTGAAAAGAAATTTGGTGCACCTACTGTAACGAAAGATGGTGTTACCGTTGCCAAAGAAATTGAACTGGAAGACGCCATTGAAAACATGGGCGCACAAATGGTAAAAGAAGTGGCCAGCAAAACTGCCGACATTGCAGGTGATGGCACAACTACGGCTACTGTTCTGGCTCAGTCTATCATCAGCGAAGGTTTAAAGAACGTTGCTGCAGGTGCTAACCCGATGGATTTGAAACGTGGTATTGACAAAGCCGTTGCTCAAGTTGTAAAGAACTTACAATCTCAGTCACAGACGGTAGGAAGCGACAGCGATAAGATAGAACAGGTAGCTGCTATTTCTGCTAACAACGACGAAACCATTGGCAAACTCATTGCCGAAGCATTTGGTAAAGTAGGCAAAGAAGGTGTAATTACCGTTGAAGAAGCAAAAGGCACTGATACTTCAGTAGATGTGGTAGAAGGTATGCAGTTTGATCGTGGTTATATTTCGCCTTACTTCGTAACCAACAGCGAGAAGATGGAAGCTGAGCTTCAGAATCCTTCTATCCTGATTTATGATAAGAAGATTTCTACCATGAAAGACATTCTTCCTATCCTTGAAAAATCAGCACAAAGTGGCCGTCCCCTTTTAATTATTGCAGAAGATCTGGAAGGCGAAGCACTGGCAACTTTAGTGGTGAACAAATTGCGTGGCACGCTGAAAGTGGCTGCTGTAAAGGCTCCTGGCTTTGGCGACCGCAGAAAAGAAATGCTGCAGGATATTGCCATCTTAACAGGCGGTCTTGTTATCAGCGAAGAACAAGGCTATAAATTAGAAAATGCAACAGAAGCTTATCTTGGTAAAGCCGACAGCATCACCATTAATAAAGACAACACAACCATCGTTGGCGGTAAAGGTGTTGAAGACGATATCAAAGCCCGCGTAAACCAAATCAAATCTCAGATTGGCACCACCACTTCTGATTACGATAAAGAAAAGTTGCAGGAACGCCTGGCTAAATTGGCTGGCGGCGTAGCTGTATTGTACATTGGTGCGGCTACCGAATTGGAAATGAAAGAAAAGAAGGATCGCGTTGACGATGCCTTGCACGCAACCCGCGCTGCCGTTGAAGAAGGCATTGTACCGGGTGGTGGCGTTGCTTATATCCGCGCTACGCAAGGCCTGGAAAACATTAAAACTTTGAACGAAGACGAAGCTACAGGCGTTGCCATTGTAAGACGCGCCATTGAAGAACCGCTTCGCCAGATTGTTGCTAACTGTGGTTTGGAAGGCAGCATCATCGTTCAGAAAATAAAAGAAGGCACCGGGGATTTTGGTTTCAATGCCCGCACGGAAGTTTATGAAAACTTGTTCGCTGCCGGTGTAATTGACCCAACAAAAGTTACCCGCATTGCATTGGAAAATGCAGCTTCTATTGCCGGTATGTTATTAACTACCGAAGCGGTAATTGCTGACAAACCTGAACCAAAATCGGCTGCGGCTCCTGCTGGTATGCCAGGTGGTGGAATGGGTATGGATTATTAATCGTTTCCATAGCTTTACATTTTATAAAAAGGCAGCTTTTCAAAAGCTGCCTTTTGTTTTTGCCGATATTTTTAATGTGCGCTTATTTACCAAAGAACTGGTACACTATACTTAGTAAGCTGTTCATCTTTAGAAATAATCTTCAATTTATTTGTTATAGCTTGAGCAATTATAATTCTGTCAAACGGGTCTTTGTGATGAAAAGGTAAAGAAGCAACAAGCAAGGTATCTTCAAAAATAACAGGTAAAATATCAAAACCATTCTCTGTTATTTGTCTGCCAATCTGGTTAAATGGCGTTGTAAGCTCAAGTTTACCCAAACTTACTTTAATGGCAATTTCCCAAAGACTTGCTATACTTACATAATTGTCCGTATCATCTGCTTCTATTGCTTCTCTTGCAGTTTGTGAAAGCTCTTTGCTGCCATCAATAAACCAAATTAAGGTATGTGTGTCAAGTAAGTTTTGCCGCATTAGTCCATGTATTCTTTAAAGTCTTCGAGCGGTTGGTCAAAGTCAGACTTCATTACAAACATGCCTTTACCGCTGCCAAATACTGGTTTGTTCTTTTTCGGTTTTTGTTTGGCTTTTGTTGCAAGAAAGTCAATGAAGTCGCCTGCTTCCGTTTTTAAGTTATCGGGAAGAGAAGCAAGTTTATTATATAAAAGAAGATTATCCACGTGAACTGATTTATTCAGTCAAATTTAATCAATTTTACTTAGCACCAACAAAAGTTATCGTGTCATTGAGGTCACAAAAAGATAGCATGGAGCAGTTTGTATTAGTAACGTTGCGAAATGATGAAAGACAATGTTTTCAAAATAAACCTTCACTCAAAAATAATCTTTCCTATCACCATTCTTCCTCTTTCTTTGCAAAACATTACTGGCATACAATTAGACGTTCATCCGAAAAAAGTTTTATGGGAGATAAAGTAAACTTAGCCAATCAGGATGCTGTAAAAAAATTGCAGGAGATGGCAAAAGAAGTAAGAATTTGTATGTTTTGCACGTACGATACCGACCATCGTTTACAAACCGCGCCTATGTCGGCAAACAAAGTGGATGAAGAAGGTAATCTTTGGTTCATCAGCGATAAAAACAGCAAGCGCAACGAAGACCTTGCAACCAATGTAACTACCGATTTGATTTTTGGTGATCCGTCAAAAGAAAATTTTATTTCTGTTCGTGGCACCAGTGAGATTTTGTACGATAAAGAACTGATAAAAGAACTATGGAACCCGATTGCAAAAACATGGTTTCAGGGAGGCGTTGACGATCCTAACATCAGCATTATTAAAGTAACGCCGGACGATGCTTATTACTGGGATACTAAGCATGGCAAAATGGTGTCGTTCCTGAAAATTGCTGTTGGCGCAATCACCGGCAAAACTATGGATGATGGCGTGGAAGGAAAGCTGAAGATATAAGATGTATGATGTGATCTGATGTGGGATGTACGATGTGGATTTATTTAACTGATGAAGATGACATTTGTTTTTGCCTGTTTTTTACAAGCTAAATTACCGATGATGAAAACATTGTACATCCCACATCTTACATCAAACATTACCTTTCATCCTTTACATTCGCCAAAACAATTTAAGGAATGAAGTTAAAGGAAGTAAATGATGCAGGCACAGCAAAACTTTTTTTAGAGGTGAATGCTGCGATGAACAAAAACAACCCGGCTTACATTCGTCCGCTTGATGTTGAAATCAACGAAGTATTTGATAAAATCAAAAACAAGGCATTCAGATACGGTGAAGCGAAACGTTGGGTTTTATTGAATGATAACAACGAACCCATTGGCAGAATTGCTGCTTTTACCAACTCGAAATACATTAACAAAGGAACCGACTATCCGGTGGGCGGCATCGGCTTTTTCGATTGCATTGATAACACCGAAGCTGCTGCTATTTTACTTGATGCGGCCAAAAAATGGCTAGAGCAAAAAGGTGCGAAAGCGATGGACGGTCCTGTCAATTTTGGCGACCGTGATAAATGGTGGGGTTTATTGATTGAAGGCAGCGACAAACCGCCTATTTATGGGCTGGCTTTCAACCCTCCTTATTACCAACAATTAATGGAAGGCTACGGATTTAAAAATTATTACGATCAATATTATTTTGCACGCGGAGTAGATGATCCGTTGCCGCCAAAATTTCAGGAACGCTATGCAAAATTCAAAGCCAAACCCGATTATAGCGCAAGGCATATTTCAATAAAAAACCTTGAAAAACATGCGCGGGATTTTGCAACCGTTTACAACGCTGCATGGGCGCAACACGGCGAAGAAAAAGAGATAACCCAGGAGCAGGTGATGAAGTTGTTTAACAAAATGAAACCCGTGATGGATGAGCGCCTGATATGGTTTGCTTATTATAAAGAAGAGCCGATTGCCATGTGGATAAACATACCTGATTTGAACGAATACTTTAAACACTTCAACGGCAAATTCGGCTGGGTAGAAAAGCTTAGGTTGCTATGGATGAAAAGGCGTGGCGAATGTAAAATTTTTACCGGCGTTGCGTTTGGAATTGTGCCAAAATACCAATCGCTGGGCGTAGATTCTTTTATGATTCAGGAAGGTGGTAATTTTTTTCAGCACAAAGGCTGGTATCATACTTATGAGATGGGCTGGGCTGGCGATTGGAACCCTAAAATGATTAATATTTATAAAAGCTTAGGCTCGCACCAAAGCCGGCATTTAATAACATACCGATACATTTTTGACGAGCAAAAACATCCGTTTGAAAGGCATCCGGTAATGGAATATAAATAGCCACCGGTTTAAACTACCCAATCATCTTTACCAGATTCAATTCTTTGTCCAACACAATCATCGCTGCAGGATAGTCATTTTTCAGCAGTGCAATTTCATCACTTTCCTTCAATACATGTGCAGGATACAAACTGCACATGCGCAAGGCTTCTTCAATTGGAACAGCCGCTTTTTGAACAAGATTTACAAATGCTTTATGCATGTTTAATGCAGAGCCACTTAAGATGCCATTGGATGTATAATGGTCGCCTTCAAATTTGTGTTGATAATATCCTTCGGTTGTGGTGGTAACCGCATCGGTAATGGCAAACAAGCGGTTGCCCAACATTTTTTTAGCAATGCGGATGGCAGCAAAATCAACATGATAACCGTCTGGAATAATGGCGGCTTTCACTATAGGATGATTGAGCGTAGCTCCCACCAATCCCGGCTTGCGATGATGCAATGGGCTCATTGCATTGTACAAATGCGTTACCGTATCAATACCCAACTTATCAAACGCATTCATCGCTTCAGCATAAGTGGCGTTGCTATGCCCTCCCGAAACGATTACATTGTACGACTGAACCAGTTCTATCACTTCAGGCGAACAAACTTCCGGTGCAAGGGTAATAATTTTGATGACTCCTTTTCCATATTCTAGTAATTCTCTTGCCTGTTCAACTGTTGGCGAAAATATCCAGTCGGGGTTGTGTGCGCCTCGCTGTTCAAAGCTAATCCAGGGACCTTCCACATGCAAGCCCAGTGCGCTTTTGCCACCTTTTTGCCAATACTCTTTAATGGCATCAATGCACTTGAAAATGGTTGGATAAGGGTTGGTGGCAACCGTTGGCATGCACCAGGCAGCGCCGCCTTCTTTGCAATATCTCACAATTTCACTTACAGTGAACGCATCAGGATACAAAGCCAGCAACCGGTTATAAGCACCATAAATTTGAAGGTCAATCAACGCGGGCGCGATGGAGGCATCATCGCCAAAGTTTTCCTTTGCATAGTTTTCAGGCACAGCAATAGACGGCACTAAACCTTCTATTATTCCTTCATTTACTAAAACAGCATGATGGCGCAACCAGTCTGTTCCGGTGTAAACAGTACCGGCTATATAAGCTTTTTTTGAGTTCATGTATGAATGGTAAAATTATCTCTGTCGCGCAAGAATGGAAATTTATTTCTGATAGAGAGCAACTCTTGTTTTTGCAAGGTAATGGTAACAATGTCTTCTTCATTCGCTTTGCAATACAATACATTGCCCAACGCATCTATCACGGTACTATTGCCGCAATGGGCGATGTTGTTGCCATCCAAACCTACGCGGTTTACGCCAATCACATAACACTGGTTTTCGATGGCGCGTGCCGCTAATAATGTTTGCCATGCATTGTTGCGGCGTTCGGGCCAGTTGGCAACGTACAAGAGAACATCGAATTCCTCACCCCCCTGCCCCTCTCCACGAGTGGAGAGGGGTGATTGTCGTGACCAAACAGGGAAACGCAAATCATAACAAATCTGAGTGTTGAGCCTCCAACCTTTTACCGATGTTATCAATCGTTTGTTGCCTGCTGTATAATGCTTGTCTTCTTCGGCGTAGCCAAACAGATGACGTTTGTTGTAACAGCCATACGATCCGTTGGGCAGCATCCAAATCAAACGGTTGTAATAGTTGGCCTCTTCTTTAATGATGAGGCTTCCGGTGAGAATAATTCTTTTTTGCTGCGCAATGTTTCGCATCCACTGCACGGTTTCGCCATCCATTGTTTCAGCAAGTTCTTCAGCCTTCATGCTAAAGCCGGTGCTGAACATTTCCGGCAAAACAACGACCTCCGTTTTTTCTTTTATGTCAATTATTTTTTGATAAAGCATAGCAAGATTGGCAGCTTTGTTTTCCCAATGCAAATGAGTTTGTATGATTGTAATGGTGAGTGATGATTGCATGAATAAATGTTCTACTGATTGTTTCTTTTTGAAGTTGGTAATCACAATTCATTTTCTATTCTTTATAATTTTTTCGCCATTCCGATAAGGTGATTGCGGTATCGCTGGCCATATCATAAAATCGAATTGCGAAGCTTTTTGGATAAACATAAAAATTGAAATGAGTGTAGTAAGAGCTACCATTGTCCTCTATTACTTTTACCCAATAATAAGGGTTTTCTTTTGTTGGTTCTTCCCAAATTGCATATTGCAATTTTCTCTTTCCCTTTGTTTTTGTTCTAACATATTTTGCACGGGCCTTTACTTCGGATAAATTCATTATTGTATCTAAAACTTTATCTTCCAATTTAGAAGAATCAGTAGATTGACGAGTTGCGGTTTTTGAATTCGATTGGGCAAAACAAAAATGTACTGTACCTGATGTCAAACATATCATCAACCAAATTGCTTTGCTCATTTTTTGTCTTTTATTCTTGTAACCAGAATCAAGATTCTGGTTACAAATATTGTTTTGCCAATTCCAAATCTTCCGGTGTATCAATGCCCACACCTTTAAAATTAACCAGCACCATTTTTAAAGGAATGCCGTGTTCTAAATACCGCAGGCATTCAATTTTTTCTGCCTTTTCCAAAGGTGTCATCGGCCAGTTTGTAAAGTTCATCAACGCCGCTTTACGAAAGGCATACACGCCAATGTGATGATAATAATTTACATCAATATTTGCACGATTGTACGGAATTCCAGAACGGCTGAACAGCAACGAATTCATATTGTTATCCACCACCACTTTTACATTGTTGGGATTCTCTACCATGTTTGTTTTTGTGAATATTTGCATCATACTTGCCACCTGAACCTTACTGCCTTCTTCACCTTCAAACACCTGCAATAATTTTTGCAATGGCTCGCGTTGCACAAACGGCTCATCGCCCTGTACGTTCAAAATGATGTCAACATTCATATCGGCAACTGCTTCTGCAATGCGGTCGCTACCGCTTTCATGTTGATGTTTACTCATCATCGCTTTGCCGCCGTGTCGGGTGATTTCATCATAAATAATTTCGCTGTCAGTTACCACCCACACGTCATCAAACAAACCTGTTGCTACTGTGTTTTCGTATGTTCTGCGAATGATGGTTTTATCACCCAGCATCTGCATCAGCTTCCCCGGAAAACGTGTTGCCGCATAACGTGCCGGTATAAATGCCATTTTTATCATAAAGATTGAAGTTTCAAGAGACAAAAATTAAGGTTTAAGGAACAAGATACAAGAATACAAGAGTTAAACTCAAGAATACAATTTTAAAGACAAGTGATACTGATGGTTTGTGATTTTGTTTTTGCCGAAAAAATTTTTTACAAAGAGTAGCTTCCCGATGGGACGCCAATTCTCTGTTCATTTTTATATTCTACCCACCTGTCGTTCCGATAAGCTCGCGCCATGAATGGTTATAACGTTGCGACCGCAAAGCGGTCGAACAACAATAACCATGGATAAAAATCCATGGAAAATAATAGAGCCTTCCAAAACAATCCTAAAAGGATTGAATAATTGTTACAAACTTTATAACCATTTATGGCGCGAGCTTATCGGAACGGGATGAGGCAGGAATTTGGCATTGTGCAATCTGCTTCATGTTTGGTTTTGCGCTTTTTTCTTGAATGCTTATGTTGTTACTTCCGGTATTCTTGAATTTTCCTTCTTGTATTTTAAGTGTTTCATCTTGAATCTTGTTCCTTGTATTCTTGATTCTTGCCCCTTGATTCTTGTCTCTTGAGCCTTGCTTCAGTTATCTTTGCCCACTTTTATTATTGCAACTTATGAATCAACAATTATCCGAGCAGGAAATCATCAGACGGGAAAAACTGGCTCAATTAGAAGCCAAAGGCATTGATGCTTATCCGGCAGCCTTGTATCCCGTATCGCATTATTCGGCTGATATCAAACAGCAGTTTTCCGATGAAAACAAAGATCAGTTTGCGCAGGTTACCGTTGCAGGTCGCATTATGAGCATCAACGATAAAGGCAAAGTTTTTTTTATTAAAATACAAGATAGCAAGGGCGTTATCCAGCTTTATATTAAGCGCGATGACATTTGCCCGGGCGATGATAAAACCTTGTTTGAAACAGTAGTAAAAGGTGCCGATTTGGGCGACATCATTGGCGCAACAGGATTTGTTTTTATCACAAGAACAGGCGAAACTTCGGTTCATGCTCAAACGGTTACGCTGCTGGCAAAATCGCTAAAACCATTGCCTGTTGTAAAGCGTGATGAGCAAGGCAATGTGTACGATGCCGTTACTGATCCCGAATTCAAATACCGGCAACGCTATGCCGATTTGATTATCAATCCTGATGTGAAAGCTGTGTTTTTACAACGCACCAAATTAGTCAATACGATTCGCGATTTTTTAAACGAACAGGGCGCGGTTGAAGTGGATACGCCGGTGTTGCAAAGCATTCCGGGCGGCGCCATTGCACGACCTTTTGTAACGCATCACAACGCGCTGGATGTGCCGTTTTATTTGCGCATTGCCAATGAATTGTATTTAAAACGTTTGATTGTGGGTGGCTTCGATTGGGTGTATGAATTCAGCCGCAACTTTCGCAACGAAGGCATGGACCGAACACACAACCCTGAGTTTACCGTGCTGGAATGGTACACGGCTTACAAAGATTATTTCTGGATGATGGAAACCACCGAGCAACTGATGGAACGCATTGCCCTTGCGCTTCACGGCACTACTGATGTGCAGTTGGGCGACAACATTATTTCTTTCAAAGCACCGTTTAAACGCATTGCCCTTTTGGATGCGGTAAAAGAAAACACCGGCATCGACATTAGTGAAATGAACGAAGAAGAGCTTTTGGAAACATGCAAAAAATTAAACATTGAAACGGATAAAAGCATGGGCAAAGGAAAATTGATTGATGAAATATTTAGTGAAACATCCGAAGCAAAATACGTGCAGCCAACTTTTATCATTGATTACCCGGTGGAGATGAGTCCGCTTACCAAAAAGCACCGCAGCAAAAGGGGCCTGGTAGAACGTTTTGAATTGATGATCAACGGAAAAGAAATTGCCAATGCGTACAGTGAACTGAACGACCCGATTGACCAGCGTGCCCGCTTTGAAGAACAAGCCAAATTGTTGGAACGCGGCGATGAAGAAGCGATGTACATTGACTTTGATTTTCTTCGGGCTTTGGAATATGGCATGCCACCTACAAGCGGCATTGGCATTGGTATTGACAGGCTTGTAATGATGATGACGAACCAGGTGAGCATACAGGATGTTCTCTTGTTTCCGCAGATGCGGCCGGAGAAAGTCTGAACCGGGATTTGGAACGATTTTTCTGATTCGACTGATGAACGATGTCGTCGTCACTGCGAGCCTGCCTGCCGGTAGGCAGGGTACGAAGCAGCCTGTACTATGCGATAAGTGTTGTTTATGAATTGTAATCACCTTATTCAATCGGTGGTCATAAATCAGAATTCATCAATCACAAATTCATAAACTGCTTCGTTCTTCACAGTGATGAAAATTGTGCAAAACCAAACCTTACTACATCACAAAACACCTTTCCCACATGACTATCCAACAAGCGCAGCAGCAGGTAGATGAATGGATACAAACCATTGGCGTTCGTTACTTTAACGAGCTTACCAACCTTGGCATATTAATGGAAGAAGTGGGTGAGTTAAGTCGTATATTAGTGCGCAGGTACGGCGAGCAAAGCAGTAAGGAAATTGAGGCAAAAACAAACCTTGCCGATGAAATGGCAGATGTGTTGTGGGTGTTGATTTGTTTGGCAAACCAGACCGGTGTGAACTTAACCGAAGCCCTGCAAAACAATTTTGAAAAGAAAACCAAACGTGATGCAGAGCGGCACAAAAACAACGAAAAACTGAAGTAGTATGCAATTGAAAATAAAAAACATTTGGACAACTTTCAAACAATCAGGTAGTGATTTTAATGATTATAATGTTTTAAAACTAAGCGCTGCGCTGGCTTATTACACTGTATTTGCCCTGGCACCCATGTTGATTGTGCTCATCAGTATCGTTAGTTTTTTTTATGGCAGACAAGCTGCACAAGCAAAAGAACAAATCTATGGACAAATTAAAAATGTGGTTGGCGCAGATGCGGCATCTTCCATCCAGGAGATTATTACCAAAGCATCTCTTTCTCCCTCCTTTACTTTTGCCTCAATTGTCGGTATTGTTGCGCTTTTGTTTTCAGCCACAGGTGTATTTGCCGAAATCCAATCGTCTATTAATATGTTATGGAATTTAAAAATAAAACCTAAGAGAAGCGGCATCTTACAAATGCTGAAAATACGGTTAATTAGTTTTTCACTTATCATCAGCCTTGGCTTTATTGCTTTGGTGTCGTTGCTCATCAACTATCTGGTAGATGCACTTTCTCACCAGCTCGAAAGATATTTACCTAAAGATACTTTGTTCATCAGTTATATCATCAACGTGGTCATTACACTGCTTGCGATCTCAGTTTTGTTTTCTATCATTTTTAAATTTTTACCTGATGCCGATGTAAAATGGAAAGATGTTCGCGTAGGAGCGGTTACTACCGCCATTTTGTTTATGGTTGGTAAATTTGCCATCAGCTTATATCTCAATAAAGGCAAACCGGCATCGGCTTTCGGGGCTGCAGGTTCTATGATTATTGTTTTGCTGTGGGTGTATTATTCTTCCATTATTTTATACTTTGGAGCGTTGTTTACGCGAAACTATGCGCAAACCATCGGGCGACACATCTATCCTAATGATTATGCAGTGTTTATTGAACAGGTGGAAGTAGAAAACAATGGATCATTACAAAACCAAACTGCAAAGCAGGTGAAAGATGCTGATACCGGCGAAACAAAACCTAAGTAAGATCTGCTGAAAACAAATCTCAATATTGGTGTAAAAACAAATCACAGTCCAGTATAAGTTTGCCCATAATGAAGCAGCCGAAAGCAAAACAACAATGGATAAAAATCGGGATTCTTTTTATTGTTGCGCTGCTCATCAAATTGCTTTCGCTCAGCAGCAGCTTTATTGAGAATTATTACTCTGAGGGCTTCTATATTTTCATCAGTCGCACATTGCGAATTATAGTTGGCTGGCTGCCATTCAGCGTTGGCGATATACTGTATTTTGTTGCAGCTTTATGGTTATTGATAAAGCTCATTCACTTTGTAAAATTGTTGTTTACAAAACAATTAACCAAACAAAAATGGGGCGCTGCTTTTCGTAAGCTTCTTTTCCTTTTACTCGTTGTTTACATTTTGTTCAATGCCTTATGGGGCTTGAATTACAATCGCAAAGGCATTGCGTATCAATTGGGACTTCAAAAACAAAATGTATCGAAAGAACTTTTGTTTTCATTAACCCATGAATTACTAAGCCATGTCAATTCATCAAGAAGGGCGTTGCCCGATCGCCTCTTAACTGCAACCGATACAAACTTTAATGATAACGCGGTATTGGCTTATCAAAATTTACACAAACAATTTCCGTTTATTTCTTATCAAAACAAAAGTGTAAAATCATCTTTCTATAATACCGTAGGAAATTATTTGGGCTTTTCGGGATACTACAATCCGTTTAGCGGCGAAGCACAGGTAAATACCAGTTTGCCCAAATTTTTATTACCTTATGTTACTTGCCACGAGATGGCGCACCAGTTGGGTTATGCCACCGAAGACGAAGCCAATTTTGTAGGTTACCTGGCAGCTGTTTCGGCACCTGACCCAAGATTTCAATACTCAGTTTATTTTGATTTGTTCAACTATGCCAACAGCGAATTGTTTTTAATGGACAGTACTGCTGCACGAAACAATTATAAGCAGTTGGATACTTTGGTGAAAGCTGATTTGAAAACATACCGGCACTTTATAAACAGTTATAAAAATCCATTGGAACCATTGGTAACCGATTTGTATGGAAATTATCTGAAAGCCAACAATCAACCTGCAGGAATGGAAACTTACAATGAGGTGATTTCGTGGTTGATTTTATACCGGATGAAGTATGGAAAACTGTAAAACGCGCTAAGTTTTATTTATTCGAAAATCCGGTAATTTCTTTTGCAAATGAATCATCGCGTCATTCCGCAATTGCCCTCGACACGATGATGCACCTTTACGCTTCTGCGAGGGCTTTGTGCGGAATCTGATGATGGAATAATGAATGTGTTGAAATGAAATAAACTACTTCACAACTTTGTAGCTTGTTTAAACTAATAAGCGCAGATTCCGCACAAAGCCTTCGTTAATTTGATTATAACTTCTATCGTCGTGACGAGGGCATTTGCGGAATGACGCAATCATCAAAAATGTTATCAAAACAAGCAACCATTTTACAAAATCAAACACTTATTTCAATAACCTTTTCGCTTCATAGCTCAACACTTCACTTACCACTTCGTGCAACGAGCCTTTTTTATCGTGCATTAAATATTCAAGTATAAATTTGTTCAAATCCAAACCTGTTGCGTTTGCCGGTAGCGTGGCAGCAATTTGATTCACCACCAACATATTTTGTTCTTTCAAATTTTTTACGGCGTTCCAGGCATCGGCGCTTACATAAATTTGCTGGGTGATATTGTATTCAAATTCATCTTTAATGCTTTGCGTAAGCAAATGCTGCATCTCACGTGCGCTGGCATTGGGCTGGTTTAACCGACTGATTAAATTGTGCAGCGCAATTCTATCTACCAACAAAATCAACCGTTCATAAGCATTGAGCTGTATTTGCGTGGTAGCGCCAGAAACTGGGGCTGTATCATCGTTTCGCGCAGCTTTGGAAGTGAAAATGTAAACAGCAACCGCAACAACAACGATAGCCATAATAATTAAAACGGTGCTGGAAGAAAAGAAAGTCATAAGCCGATAAAAATAATATTTGTAATTGTAAACAAAACGTCATGTTTTGCGCAATAGTATTTGGGCAAGCTATCAACGTTTGGTTTTGTAGTAATTTTGAGACATGGAAATGATTGAAACTGTTCCGGTAACTTTAACCGAAAGTGCTGTTGCCGAAATCAAACGATTGATGAGCGAACCCAATTTTAATGCGGCTCAAAAGCTGCGCATTGGCGTAAAAGGTGGCGGGTGCAGCGGCTTAACTTATGTGCTTGGCTTCGACGACGAGCAGCCCGATGACGTTGAATTTGCCATTGGCGAAGTGCCTTGCATTATGAACAAAAACCATGAATTGTATTTGTACGGAATGCAGGTTGACTGGCAGGATGGATTGAACAGCCGTGGCTTTATGTTCAACAATCCTAATGCTTCCAGCAGTTGTGGTTGCGGCAGTTCGTTTGCGGTGTAAGTTTGTTTTTGCAGGAAAAATATAGTTTTCAAAAAGGGTTGAAGGGGCTTCTGTCTTCAACCTTTTTTATGTAAAGCCAATTTGAGCAAGCCCTTTGTGCACTTGTGTTCCAGCCGTTTTGTTTTTACGACCATTCATAAACAAAAACTTACTTTTATACAATTAAACCTTCATATATGGAAACGATGTTTGCCGAAATCCGTAACCTGCAACAAAAAACATGGAACACCTTTTCGCCCGGTTGGAAAAAATGGGACGATAATACGATGCACTTTTTACATCCTATGGGCGATGCCATTATCAAGGCATTGCAAATAAAAGAAACTGATGCTGTGCTTGATATTGCGTCAGGCACCGGCGAGCCTGGCTTAACCATTGCCCGCATTGCAAAAAACGGCAACGTAACGGCATTGGATATTTCTGAAAATATGTTGAAAACAGCGAAGGAAAAAGCAGCACAAGGAGGCATTCAAAATTTTACCACACAACAAGGTGATGCGTGTGAAATGCCTTTTACAGGTGAAAGTTTTGATAAGATAAGTTGTCGTATGGGCTTTATGTTCTTTCCTGATATGCAGCTTGCTGCAAACGAAATGTTCAGAGTGTTGAAGCAGGACGGAAAAATAGCAACGAGCGTTTGGTTCACTCCGCAAAAAAATACCTGGATTGGTAGCGTGATGAGTGTTGTCAACAAGTACATTCCTTCTACACCACCACCTGCAGGTGCACCGGGAATGTTTCGGTGCGCACAACCGGGATTGATGAAATCCATTTTGCAAAATGCAGGATTTACTAACATCCGGGAAGAGGAAATAGTTGGAAAGAACCGCTATGATAATTTTGCTGATATGTGGACGCAAATGAATGAAGTTGCTGCGCCAGTAGTGAGTGCAATGAGTAAAGCCGATGATGCTACGAAACAAAAAATAAAAGATGAACTTGAGCAAATAGTAATACCTTTTCAAACGGATGATGGCTTATTGCTCGATTTTAGTGCGTTGGTGATTAGTGCCGATAAATGAGCTAAGCAATTTTTATTGGATGTTTTTTTTCATAAACCATTTCTGTAAAATCATTTTTCTTTTGTACAACATAGTAATGTGATCGTCTCACATATCGTTTTCTTATGGTTGTTGGCAAAGGTTTATTTTTGTTTTTCATCTGTTGATTATTCAGCAAAACACATCATACGATTACATTATTACGGGCGCAGGCTGCGCCGGTTTGAGCTTGCTGTTGCGCATGATGAGTCATTCTTTTTTTAAAGAAAAAAAAATACTGCTGATTGATGCCGATGACAAAAAAAAGAATGACCGTACCTGGTGTTTTTGGGAAGATAAACCAGGTATATTTCAACCGATTGTTTATAAAGAATGGGAAGGCATTGATTTTTATAGTCCATCGTTTTCAGGCAGATGGGAAATTGCTCCGTATCGGTATAAAATGATTCGCGGCATTGATTTGTATGAGTTTGTTTTTGCCCAAATTTCAGCCCATCCCAATATTCATTTTTTACAGGACAAAGTTCAGCATCTGCGTACTGAAAACGGCCGGGCTTTTGTACAAACAGCCACGGCAGAATTTGATGCGCAATACGTGTTTAACAGCATTGTTTTTCAACCCGAATTGTTGCAGCAAAAAGGCAGTTTGCTTCAACATTTTAAAGGTTGGATGATAAGTACTGAAGAAGAACAGTTTGACAGCCGGTTTGCTACATTTATGGATTTTAGAATGGGCAAGCCTGAACAAAACGCTTTTGTTTATGTGCTTCCACTGACCAACAAAAAAGCGTTGGTTGAATACACTGTTTTATCGTCTTCGTTGTTGAGTAATGAAGAATATGATGAGGGATTGGCAACCTACACTTCTCAATTTTTACGTATTTACGATTTTAAGATTGAAGAGAAAGAATTCGGAGTAATCCCAATGAGTAATTTTGCATTTGCAAAGCAGTCAGCATCGCCTGTTATTCATGTAGGAACAGCCGGTGGCCAAACCAAAGGAAGTAGTGGCTATACGTTTCAATTCATACAAAAACAAACGGATGCTATCATTCAGTTATTATTGAATAATAAACATCCCGTTAAACAAGACAATCTGTTGAACAAGCGTTTTAAATTGTATGATGATACTTTGCTGCATGTTTTGTGTAGTCAACAATTAACGGCATCAAAAATTTTTAGCGATTTATTCAGTCGCAATAAACCGCAAATTATTTTTAAGTTCTTAGATAATGAAACGACAGTAATTGAAGAGCTAAAAATTATGAACAGTGTTCCATCGCAAATTTTCCTGAAAGCGGCAGGCAAACAATTGCTGGGGTATTAATTTTACATCGTTATGAAAAAATCTCTTTATCATATTTTGGTTTTGCCTTTTTTATTCGTGGTTGCCAGCGCATTTGCAGTATTGCAATTGAAGCCCGTGGATTCGGAAAATGCGGTAACCTTTGTGATTAAAAATTTAGGCATAAATACAAAAGGCGAACTCAGCGGATTGAAAGGAGCCATTGAATGGAACGAAGAATCTCCCACTGATAGCAAGTTTACTGTAACGGTGGCTGCCAGTACCATAAACACCGGCATTGATACGCGCGACAATCATTTGAAGAAAGAAGAATATTTTGACGTTGACCATTACCCCGAAATAAAAATTGTGAGCAACAGCATTACAAAAAGCGAGGCCGGTTTTACAATGGATGGAACGCTTACTATTAAGAACATTTCAAAAAATATTGCTTTTCCTTTTACTGCAGAAAAAAAGCCGGATGGCTATTTGTTTGGCGGAAAGTTTACTATTAACCGCAGAGACTTTGGCGTGGGTGGAAACAGTGTAACCATGAGCGATAATGTGGAAATTACGCTGAATGTAACAGCAAAGTAGACCAGGATTTGGGTAGATTTTAAAGATTTACAAGATGAATTGCAGAACCTTTAATTTATGATTGCTGAAAGCTATATCAGTAAAAAGTTTGACGCATTTTACTAACCTTTAGGCTTTTCAACTTTGCCGACTTTATTTTACGCAAATTCAAGTATCACTGTGAACACGGTTCCTTTGCCCTGCTCGCTTTCTACATAAATGCTTCCGCCATGATTAAGAACGATGTTTTGTGTATGTGTTAGCGCCAATCCGGAGCCCTGCTTGTTGGTAAGATGCGGCTCAAACAAACGTTCTATTTTTTCCTCACTGATGGCTGATCCGTTGCTTTGAACTGTAACTACACATTTATTGTTTTCATTGGCAGTTGTAATAATAATCCTTCCTTCGGTGGGCTGCACTGCTTCAATAGAATGTGTAACAAGGTTTTCAAAAGCCATTTTTATTTTTTCCCTGTCAATAAAAAGGTCGGGCAGATGAGGAGCAAATTCACTGTGTATTGTAATATTTTTACTGGCAGCAAAATGCTCCGCATCTTCAATCACTTCATCTAAAATTTCGTTGATAGATTCTTTCGAAAAACTGAGCTGTGCAAACTTGGTAGAGTTGATTAAATCGGTAATGAGTTGGTTAATGCGTATTGTGTTGCGATTAATCATTTCAAGCAACAGGTTCACATCCTCATTTTGAGGAAGTTCGCCACCCAATTGCTCCAAAGCCAAACCAATGTTGGTAAGCGGATTGCGTATTTCGTGCGCAAGACTACGTGCCATTCTGCCGGCAGCTGCGAACTTTTCAACGTTTTTCAACCGAATGTTTTCCTCGTTGGCTTTATGCAATTCTTCTATTTGCTTCTCAAACTGAATGATGTGGTGTTTTTCATCTGTTGCTATCTTCTTCTTATCCGCGTCTTCTTTCTTTGCCATACGCCAATATTAAACATCATACAAAAAGGTTTGCGTTTGTTTTTACCGCAAAGTTGTTCTAACTTTTGTTGCCGCCGCTTACCTTGCTGATAATCCAAAATATAATGGCAACAACGATGACAATGCCAATGATGGCCGTCCATGCACCTGCTTTGAAAATATCACCAATTGCCTGGCAACTACTTAATAAAACCGAAATGCCGAGTACGAAAAATAGGACCTGTTTGTTGTTCATGGTATTTGAATTTTAGTTTGTTAGTGCTTCTTTTACAACCCATACACACACAGAGCCTGCTACCACTTCAAACACGCCGCAACCTTCTTCATCTATCCTTACCTCACCCGTGTGCTTCCCCAGATAATCTACAAACACTTTGCCTGTAAACTTTTTGCCGATGCCCATTTTTTTAAAGCCGCTATCGCTGTTTGAAATGAGCACAGCACAGCCTGAATGTTCGTTTTCATCAGTGCCTTCACGTGTCCATCCTATACAGTTTGGATGATTAAAATAGTTATGCTCTTCACCGTAAGCAAATTGCTTTCTTGCCAGCAACAGCTTTTCCAAGTCATCGCATTTATTAAGCCAAATCTCATACTCATTGCCATCCCTGCCTTTGTCTTTATAATGCGCACCGTATAAATCGGGATAATACACGCAGGGATAACCTTGTGAGCGCAATAAAATCAATGCATAAGCAATGGGCTTAAACCATTCTTCTACCGGCGCTTCCAGCGATTGCAAAGGCTGTGTATCATGATTGTCAACAACGGTTACTGCAAAAGTGGGTGCGTCTTTTACAAGGCTTCCATCAAAAATGGTTGTGAGGTTAAAATCTTTGCCCATTTTAGAAGCTTCATGCAGATTTTTATGCAGCGATGCATCAAATAAACTCATCTTGCCATTTACTGCATCCAAATATTTTTTTAAAAGAGGAAGATCGCCAGGCGCCCAATATTCGCCAACGGCAAACATATCAGGTTTTACTTCGTCACGCATGAAATCAAGCCACTCGTTATAAAACTCCGGAGCAATATGTTTCACAGCATCTAAACGCACACCATCAAAGCCAAGCGTTTCGTAAAGCCATCGGCCGTAATGGTTTAATTCCTGCCTTACATAAGGGTTTCTAGATTCTATATCGGCAAACATCAGATAGTCGTAATTGCCTTTTTCATCATCCACCATTTCTTCCCATCCTTCATATTCGTTCATAATTTTAAAGATGCCGTTGTCCCCGGTTCTCGCATCAAAATCTACACCTGTAAAACATTGATAGTCCCATTTAAACGTAGAGTGTTTTCCGTTGCGCACAGGAAAGGTAAATTTGGTATAAGCTTCAATTTCATACGCTTCGCTAATGTATTCATTTCTGTTTTCGGGGTCTACTTTGCGTGCCATAACAGTTTCTTTTTCATCGGCACCACCCATGTGGTTCACAACAATATCTACGTACACCTGCAAGCCCTTGCTCTGTGCGGTTTTCACAGCGTCTATCAATTGTTGTTTGGTGCCATACTTTGTGCGCACCGAGCCTTTTTGATCGAACTCTCCGAGATCATAAATATCATATACATCATACCCTTCCGATTGGCTGCCTTTGGTTCCTTTTCCTGCCGGTGGAATCCATACAGCGTTAATGCCTAAATGAGCCAATCGCTCTGATTCGGCCTTTAATTGATCCCATAAGTTGCCATCGTCTGTAATGTACCAGTGAAAGAATTGAATGAGTGTTCCGTTTGTCATGGTTGTATAATTCTGCTTATACTGTGTTTGTTTTTACAGTAAAAATCAGGCATAAGTAATAGAACATTATGCCATGATTTTCAGATGTTAAGAAAGTGTGCAGAAGAAGTTGCTATCAATACAAAGAATGTATTAAGAAGAATGCCCCACGAAAGATGAAAGAAAATAAATTGCACAAAAATTTTTCTTTGATACTCTTTGTGATGTTTTGTGCTTTTTATTGACTTCGTGGCTCAAAAGATTTTCATGCAGCTTCTAATATTTTCATCAATACTTTTTCTTCTGCAGTAAGGTCGGCTTTGTTGTCGTTTACTTCAATCCGTTCTAAATCGCTTACATAATTTTGTAAGGTTTTACTTTCATACAAAGAAATAACAAGCGGATGCACATAATACTTTTTGCAAACCGTTCGGGTGTTGCCGAGATGTTTGGCAACAATATCTAAAGCTTCAACAATTTTCTTTTTTGTTTCGGTTTGTGTTTCAAAAAAGCCAAGTTCTTTAAAAGCTAAAATGGCTTGCACTGTGCCAGCCCAGGTACGAAAATCTTTTGCCGAAAAATCGCCGCCGCTAATTTGTTTAATGTAGTTGTTTACCATGCCGGAATCAATGCTTTTATGAGCACCTTCTTCATCATAATATTGAAACAATTCTTTACCGGGAATATCACGGCATTGCTTTACAATTTTCGCCAGCTTCGGGCTTTTCATGTTGATGTCGTGATGCACACCTTTCTTGCCTTTGAATGTAAAGCGCAGCTTTGCACCTTCTATGGTTACATGTTTGTCTTTTAAAGTAGTAATGCCAAACGAGCCATATAATTTTTCATATAAGTTATTACCTACTCTTATATTCGTTCGCTCCATCAGGCTCACAACTGTTGCCAGCACTTTTTCAACCGGCAAGCCGGGAAGTGATAAATCTTTTTCCAATTGCAGACGAATGGCGGGCAGTATTTTTCCAAATTCATGTAAGCGATAAAACTTTGTGTGATTGCGCAGCGCGTTCCATAAAGGGTGATAACGATATTGCTTGCGGTGTAAAGCATCAACGCCTGTTGCTTGTAAGTGTCCATTGTCAACAGGGCTTATCCAAACGTTTTCCCAGGCTGGTGGAATCACAAGACTTTTGATGCGCTGCAATGTTTCATCATCGTCGATGGGTTGTTCGCGTAAGAGATAAGAAAACGATTGTCCTTTCTTGATGCGCCTGATGCCTTCGCCGCTATCACTAATGTAAATAAGACTAACTGCTTTAGCTGCTTTCTCGGCATCGTGAATAATGGCTTTTAATTTCTTTTCAGGCAGCCGGAGAATTTGCTCCATATCTGTTTCCATGTGTTGAAGAAAACAATTTTAAAACCATTTCAAACAACAGACGAAAACTCTCTTATCAACTTTATCCTTAAATGAAAAAGGAATGCTAAAGAACAACGTTCAAACCTTTCTGCCAAACTAAACGCTGTTATCCTTTTGGCTAAAAAATCGTCTCAAAAAAAGAGAAATGAAGTGTCATTTTCCCATGTTGAAAAAATGACATAACAATGGAAAAGCCAGGTATTAAAAACTTACTGCATAAGCACTCCTGTTTTGAGGAAAATGTTCCACAAAATTTAGCAAAAACAAACTTAAAATTAATTTTTTTATTGCAACACTATCTGGTATATCATTTGAATTTTAAAATAATAAAATATCCTTTATGCAACCGAACGATACTACTTTATCTTTCTTAAAAGAAAAAATTGAAGACATCAGAATCGCGCTGTTCAAAGCAGAGATTGCTTCTGTGCTGCGCTTACCTAACAATATTATCAGCACCTTAAAAGTAGATGACGATGGATATATTTGGTTTTACACATCATGCAACGGGATGTATGCGCACGAAATTGACAAAGAGTTTTTTGCATACCTTGACTACTATCAAAAAGGGAGAGATTCGCGTTTACGAGTTAGTGGAAGAACATGCATTGTTGAAGGCTGTGGTGCAGATGCTGCCATAGAAACCAGCAACCTGATATTGCTGAAAATGAAAATTATGCAGGCGGAATATTTTGGCGCCGATGCAGAAAGGCAGCAAACCTGGATTGGCAAAATAAAAACCACTTTTACTGAGTTGTTATCAACAACAGCGTTGAGTAAGAAATACCGTTTTTCTTAATGATGATTTTGTACGAAACAAAAGACGTGTTGCGTCGTTAGCATTTTAAAACCGGTATCAACATTCAACCTGTTTTCTTTTTTCTCCAATTATCAATTCCCAAATTTCTGTTGTGAAAGATGATAAGCCATTTATACAATGGAGTTTATTTTCTTTTGCTATAGTTGAAAGCAGACTAAAAATGCGGCAAAAACAAACTGTCTGTATGACTTTTGTTTTTGCCATATTTATGTTCAGCAAGGGCAAGCGCATTGCAACTGTTTATGAATTTTTAGAACATTGAAATCAATTTGACGCTATGCTTCATCGTAAGTAATTACATTCGTGTTTTACAACCTCGATTCACCAAAGTACTGAAGATGAAAGCTCTGTTTTGTGCTTGTTTTGTTTTGATTACTTTTTCTCTGTTTTCTCAAAATGATTTGGCTTCTAAATACGCTGCAACTATTACACCCGCCGAATTAAAAAAGAAGCTTACTGTTATTGCAAGTGCGGCCATGGAAGGACGCGAAACAGCTACGCCCGGGCAAAAAAATGCAGCCGCTTACATCGAAGCTTATTTTAAAAAGATAGGCTTACAACCCGGCACTCAAAACGGCTACCAGCTTCAGTTTCCGGTGTATCGCGATAGTGTTGAAAGTGCTGATTTTACTATCAATGGAAAGACTTTAGAATGGAACAAAGATTTTGTTTTGCAAACGGCTTCGTTTGCCACAGGCAATTGGAGTGCAAAGGATGTTGTGTTTGCTTCGTTTGGCTTGGCAGATACGGCAAACAATAACTTTGACGGTTTGGATGTAAAAAACAAATGGGTGGCGGTGATTGACGGCACACCAGCCGATATGGATAACACACCCGAAGCCTCTTCTCATCCTAATTATCATGCTAACCGTATAAAGCCATCAATCATAAAAAGTAAAGGTGTAAAAGGCTTGCTTATTATTGCAAAAATGTTACCTGTGGGTGCAGCGGCTTCTTTACAAGGCGCCATGTATGTTGATAAAAATAGCAATACAATTCCGGTTATTTATGTAACAACTTCAATTGCATCAAGCATATTCAATCAACCGATTGATAGTTTTCCTATATTAAAAACAGTGGTACGTGGTGTTTATCCGGCATCGCTTTCTTTCAATGAACAAAAAACAACCGTTCACCTGCAAAGCAGTGATGTGATTGGCGTGCTCCCAGGCAACGATAAAAAAGATGAATACGTGTTTGTAACAGGTCATTACGATCATTTGGGAAAACAAGGAAATACCATTTATTATGGCGCTGATGATGATGGCTCCGGCACAACCAGCGTGTTGCAAATTGCCACAGCATTTGCCGATGCAAAAAAAAGCGGAAAGGGTCCGCGGAGAACGATGGTATTTATGACTGTTTCAGGTGAAGAGAAAGGGTTATGGGGTAGTGAATATTACACAGATCATCCGCAATTTCCATTAGCCAAAACAAGTGTGGATCTAAACATAGATATGGTGGGAAGAATTGACCCAAGCTACAAAGGCGATTCGTTGAATTATATTTATACGATTGGTGAAGATAAGCTGAGCAGCGACCTGTTGCCCATCAGCGATAGCATCAATAAAAAGTACAGCAACATGCAGTTAGACAGGCGTTACAACGATCCAAAAGATCCGAACCGTTTTTATTACCGCAGCGATCACTACAACTTTGCTAAAAATAGCGTGCCTGTTATTTTCTATTTCAATGGCGTACACGCCGATTATCATAAGCCAACGGATACGGTTGATAAAATTAATTTTGATTTGATGGCAAAGCGCGATAAGCTTATTTTCTACACTGCATGGGCAATGGCTAACCGCGATAATATGTTAAAGCGTGACATACAATTAAAATAAACTTTGCACCATCTTTGTTACGAATAAGGAATACCGATTGAAATCCATTTGTATTATACTATTACTACTGCTTTCTTATCCGATGTTAAGAGCGCAAACCTGCAACGGTTCCGTTGGAGATCCGATTGTAAATATTCCTTTTGATACAGCTGCTGCGCTTCCTGCAGGCACCACCAATCTTACTTATCAATCGAATGATTGCCCGGTAGATGGATTTTATACCATTGCGCAAAAAACCTCCATTTGTTTTAGTGATACCTGGCATACACTTACCGATCATACAAAAGACTCGGCAGCCAACTTTATGCTGATAAATGCTTCGTTTGCGCCGAGCGATTTTTATTTGCAAACCATCAACGGCTTGTGCACCGGCACCACTTTTCAGTTTGGTGCATGGATAGCTAATATGTGCAATTTTGCAAACTCAATAAAACCGAATGTTACTTTCACCATAGAAAAAACCGATGGCACTGTTTTAAGCACCTATAACACCGGAGATATCCCGGTTGATTTCAACAGCGCTGATACAGGTGTTTGGAAACAATATGGCTTTAACTTCACCATGCCGGTTGGTGTTTCTACCGTTGTATTAAGAATGAAGAACAATGCACCCGGCGGCATTGGTAATGATCTTGCTTTGGATGATATTACTTTTCGTCCTATTGGTCCTGCTATCTCCATTTCTTCGCCTGATTTCACTGCTGACAGCCTGTTGGTTTGCACAAGAGATACCCACAATCTTACGTTTCATTCTACTGTTGAAAACTGCTATGCCGCTACCGGCTATCAATGGCAGGTAAGCACCAACAGAGGTGCAACATGGGCAGACATTGCGGGCGCTAACAGTCCTGATTTCGTTCGCACACCAACTTCTGCCGGGGTTTATCAGTACCGGCTTACAGTAGCAGAACAGAACAATATCAGTTCAGCAATTTGTCGTGTTACTTCTAAAAAATTCACTGTTGTTGCGTATGGTGTAAATGTTCGTACCATCAGCATTTCAACACCGTCTTCCGGTGCAGTGTGCGAAGATGTGCCCATTACATTTACTGCATCAACCACTTACGCCGGAAGCAATCCTTCTTTTCAATGGATGGTGAATAATGCAATAGTTGCCAATGAAGCGAGCGATTCAATATTTACCACTACCAGTTTAAATAATGGCGATAAAGTAGCTTGTTATTTTGTGAGTTCTCTTTCCTGTAACGATCCGCTGACTTCTAATGCGATTGCAGCAGATATTATCCAAAAAGCACGTTTAACTATTGACCATGTTATTTGTGAAGGTGAAACCTATGAAGGTTATACCACTTCTGGCGTTTATAAAGATTCTTTTCCGGGCAGTAATGGTTGCGATAGCGTTCGCACACTTAACCTTACTGTTTATCCAAAAGAGCATACAACTTTTGATACTACCATTTGTTATGGCACCAATTATTCAGGGCTGAATGCAGAAGGTAATTATGATTTCACCTATCAGTCTGTTCATGGCTGCGATTCCGTTCACACTATTCAGCTTCATGTGCTGCCCGACAACAATGCAAAGCCTTATCTCGACACCATTTTGTGCAGTGGTGATTCGATAATGTATTCGCCCGGCATGTTCGACAGTTATCTGTGGCAGGATGGTTCAACCAGCAGCAATTACACTATTACGATGGGTGGAAATTACCGCGTAACATTTACCAATAAATGTGGTACAGCAACGCGAAATATCACTGTTGATGAACGCGTTTGCATTGTTGCTTTTCCAACTGCTTTTTCGCCCAATGGCGATGGCAGAAATGATATTTTTAAAGTGTTAAACGGATACAATTTAAGCCAGTATCATTGCCTCATTCTAAACCGTTGGGGGCAAAAAGTATTTGAGTCATCTGACCCTGAAAAGGGCTGGGATGGAACCATCAATGGCAGACAGGCTGATGTGGGTGTTTACCTTTGGTTTTGCAATTATACCAGCAAAAGCAAAGGAGGTAAAACCAGCCTGAAAGGAACAGTGGTGTTGTTGAGATGAACTTTGAAGGGATAATGCTATTTAGAATAGTACCAATTTCGTTACAAGGAACATTTAAAGCAGAAAAATTTATAGAACCAAGATGTAAACAGTAAGGCAGTACGAACAACGGATTGTAAACCAAACAGACGTTGATTAGAGACGAATTTATTTAAACTCGGATGGAATTTAACCAGGACAATAAGGTAATACAACTTTGTGCAAAAGGAATGGAGATGGAAGGTCAGGGACAACCAACTGATGCCAATAACCTTTTTATTGAAGCCTGGCATTTAGCGACAACTGATTTTGAAAAACTTACAGCGGCTCATTATGTAGCCCGACATCAAAAAAGCATTTCAGATAAACTAAAGTGGGACGAAACAGCATTGAAACATGCTTTGGAAATAGATGATGAAACAGTAAAAGAAACTTTGCCTTCTCTTTACTTAAACATAGGAAAATGTTACGAGGACTTGCATGATTTTGACAATGCCAAAAGCAATTATCTGGCGGCATTTTCTTTTACAGATTTTCTTCCTCACAATGGTTATGGGAACATGATAAAAACCGGAATACGTAACGGACTTGAAAGAGTTCAATAAGAGTTATCATTCAAGATAAATTCACCAATAACATAAACCAGAGAACCAAAGTCATAAACCGGATAATCTTTGCTGAATGGTTAGGTTATATCATCTTGATGAGTTACAGAACAAACTTGCTGCAATGAATCTAAAAATAAGGCAAAAACAAACCTGCCTTTCTTCTTACAGCTATCTTTCAATTATCAATTTGCCTTGCAGTTTTTTATCGGTATCGCTGCTTACGGTAACCTGGTAAGTACCTGTTCGCAAACCACCTATATTTTCAATTTGAACAACGGAGCCCGAACCAACAGCGTAAGTATTTTGATACACTTTTCTGCCCGAAGCATCGTACAAAGTAATTGTTGCACGGGAAGCTGAATAGTTGGAAGGCAGCAACAGGGCAACTGCCCCTGAAGATGGGTTTGGATAAATCACAAACTTATCATCAGCAATGCCGGCAATGCTTACCACATTTGAATAAGCAATGCTGCCATCGTTGTTTTGCTGCTCAATCCGGTAATTCGTAATACCTGAAAAATCATTTACATCCATCAGGCTATAATCTGTTTTGCTATTGCTGTTGCCCTTACCATTTACAAAAGCTGTGGATTGAAATTGATTACTATTAGCCAATGATCGCTGAACAAAAAATCCTTTGTTGTTCTGTTCGGTTAATGTGTACCAGCTTAATGCTACGTTGCTTTTGTTTTGCCGTTTTCCTTCCAAATGCAAGCCTGTAACAGCTAACACATTATTGCAATTGCAACGGCAGGTTACCGATGTAGCTATCAACTGTTTGCCAAGCGAATAATTACAATTGTTAATGGATGTGGTTCCCAAAAGGGATAGCATACCCACAGATGATACGCCTAATTGAGCATAGCTGCTTACTCCAGTACCAACGCAAAAAAAGCACAAAACAAAAAGCGTTTTCATAAACAAGAGTTTATAAAGATTTATTGGTTGTTATATCCCAGCCCGTTGTAGGTATTGGCGTACTACCACCGGAAGAAGAAACGCTTCCTTTAAATTGGATTCTGCCATATAAAAGATGAATTTCCTCAAACAAGTTGTTGCAGTTGCCTGATGTACTGCATGAGGGTGATAAAATAGAAACCGACTGGAAGTAAACACTTCCTAATAAAATTTGATAGAAAACAGCACCTGTACTGTTATACCAGGTTATGGTTGCGTTAGAAATAAGTTTGCCAGATGCTACATCCAGCATAATGGTAGGATTCGTGGCAGGATCTAATAATTTTTGCAGCTTTATACTCCCAAAACGTACTTTCCCCGCACCTGAACCTGAACCAGTGCTTCCAATAGTAACGTTGGTTGAATCGGTTGTTTCAAATGAGGTTACTAAAAATTCATCTTCATGCGCTTTATCGGCGCTGTTACCCTTTATGCCGTCAAACTTTACATACACACTTAACTGGCAGTATGCATTTGTATAACAAAAAGAAAAGAGGAAGAGGATAGCTAATAAATAGAATTGCTTTTTCATAAAAGTAAAATTTGAAAGATGATGGTTTTGTTTATGATTCTGAATGATGTTGTTGCTTAGAGATCGTTTACGATTCGTTTGTTTTTGCACCTTTTTATTCTCAAACCTTCTTGCATTTAAAGCGCAGTCAAGTGTGTGAAAGAAATTATGTTTAATGAATTGGAACTATGAAAATTGAAATGAGGTACTTGCTATTGAAAACGAAAGTTGAAAATGATATTCCTTGCTGGCAGTTGCTTTATTTATCTGTGTAAAACAAAACTATACAATTTCAAATGAATACAATATTTTTTTATAGCACAGTGATCTGTTCGTAAACAAGATTTGAATAGCAAGTTGAGGCTTACATTAGCAACCGCTTATTTTTATTCTTACAAAAACAAATACCATTGAACCGCAGACATTTTATTCAACTCAGCAGCACTTCATTAGCCTCATTGTTGGTTGCTGATATTGCCAAAGCCGCTGGTAGTCCAACAACGCTTTTACCAATGCCTGATGCCATATCCGTTTTATCGGGTGATGCTTTTTTTTCTTTGCAATCATCCGATCAACAAACATGGAAACATCAGGATGTGATTGTAGAGCTGAAGCCCAATGGCAATGCAGTTTCTGTATTCATTCAATCACCCACGTTGGCTTTGAAAGAAGTACAGATAAGCTGGCAATATGCAACACCTAAAGAAGCAACCGTTGTAGGCGATGCATGGGAACGTACTTATGGTAACATTAGTTGGCAACCCGTTACTGAAACCCTGCGTACCGCCAGAGAGGCCCAAAAGCTGCCCTGGTATTGTGTAGCACATAACGACAAACACACGTTTTGTTTTGGCGTAAAAACTGGCTGCAATTCTTTTTGTTATTGGCAGATAACCAACACCAATCTGCAATTAAATTTAGATGTAAGAAACGGTGGTAGCGGTGTAAATCTTGGCAATCGCCGATTGCAGGCAGCCGAAATAATTACATGCAAAAACAAAGAAGAGGAAACCGTATTTGCTACTGTTCATCGCTTTTGTAAAGAGATGTGCGAAGCACCCAAAAAAGTAGCGCAACCAGTTTATGGAATCAACGATTGGTATTTTGCTTATGGTAAAAATTCGGCTGAATTAATTTTGCAACACACCGCGTTGCTTGCCCCTCTCGCAACCGATGTTCGCAATCGTCCTTTTTCTGTAATAGATGATGGCTGGTCAACCGGCACCGACTTTTCAAAACCGGCCGAAAAGTTTGGCGACATGCAGAAGGTTACACAAGAAATCAAAAATCTGGGCATGCGCCCCGGCTTATGGACAAGACCTTTGATTGCAAAGCCGGATGAAAAGAAGAGTTTGTTTTTGCCCGATTTTCAGAATGATAATAAAGACGATGGTGCTGTGCTCGACCCAAGCATTGATGAGAATATTGAAAACATTAAAAGCAATATCAGGCTGTACAAGCAATGGGGTTTTGAAATGGTAAAGCACGATTATTCAACCTTCGACATTTTTAGCAAATGGGGCTTCGATATGAGCCAGAAAATGACCGAAGAAGGCTGGCACTTGAATGATACATCAAAAACAAATGCAGAAATTATTTTACACCTATACAAAGCCCTGCGCGAAGCCGCTGATGATATGTATTTAATTGGCTGCAACACCGTAAGTCATTTGTCGGCAGGCTTGTTTGAATTGAACCGCATTGGCGATGATACGAGTGGCAAGGAATGGGCACGTACAAAGAAAATGGGTGTGAACACAATGGGCTTTCGGATGGTGCAACACAAAGCGTTTTATGAAGCCGATGGAGATTGTGTTGGGTTGACTAATTCTATTCCATGGGATAAAAACAAACAGTGGATGCAACTGCTGGCACAAAGCAGCGCGCCTTTGTTTATTTCGGCACAACCGGAAGCAGTAGGTGCTGAACAAAAAGCATTCATCAAACAATGCTTCACCGATGCAGCCAAAGTGCAGCCCATTGGCGAGCCACTTGATTGGCTTACCAATCCGTTTCCAGCAGTGTGGAAGCTGGATGGAAAAACGGTTCATTTTGATTGGTGAGTAAAAGAAACAAGGCATCAATCTTCTTTCAGCTTTTCTTTGTATTGAACTTCTAAATCACTTAAAGCTTCATCATATCCCTGCCTGTCTTTAAAAGCGTCAGGGCGATATGAGCTACCGGGTTTGTGTTTGTCTCCTAAATCAAACTGGCTTGCATGAGAAGCCAGCCATATATCGAATGATATATTTTTCATGGCGCGAAATGTATAATCATAACCGCTCCTAATGTTTGGATATGTACTAACCTCGCTGAACTTTTTATCTACCACAATGGTTGGCATATTCGCAATCAAAACCCGATACTTTTTTTGACTGTCCTGCACATCAAATAAAAAACTGCATGAACCTTTTGTATGTCCCGGATGATGCAACATAACAAGCTTCATATTGGCATGTGTGATGGTATCTTTATCGCGTAACAAACGATCTGCTTTTACGGGTTGAAACAATGCGCCTTTGCCACCAAACGCATAATCGGAATTACCACCATCTGCTAACACATCCGCATCTTTTTCATCAACCATCATTTGTGCACCTGTTTCTTTCTTTATCACAGCCATTGCCCCTACATGGTCGTAGTGAGCTTGTGTGGTTAAGAGTATTTTTATATCGGAGAAATGGAAACCCAGTTGCTGAACGCTTTGTTTGATTGTTGCTGCAGAAGAAGCAAGTCCAGTATTGATGAGAATGTGTCCCTTATCAGTGGTGATAAGATAACACCCTAAATCATAAGTGCCTACATAATACAGGTTGCCAGCGATTTGAAAAGGAGGATACGGTTTTGTCCAATCAGGATGAGCCTTTACTGATGGTTCGTGTACATTTTGTGCCATTACCAAAGTAATGGTGAATGATAAAATAAGGGTAAAAACAAAAGACTTCCGTGTATTTATAAACATACAAAAATGAGGTGAATGATTTAGTTCCCTCCAAATGTATAAGCGCAATGTCTATTACTCCGCTTCGTTATTATATTTTATTGAGCAGTTGTGTTTTCAACAGGATTGATGATAGATTGAATAAAATAAGTAAAGCAAAAACAAAAAGGTACACAGCTTGTACCCTTTTGTTTTTGCCCAAATTTTTATACATAAATATGTCACTCAACACAGCTTACTTCTTGCTGATACGATAGATATCGCCATCATCAGTTATAGCATACAACATGTTGTTCCAATATGTTACATCACGGAAGCGATTGTTTTTATCAGTCAGCAATCTTTCTTCACCCACAACCTTATTGTTTTTAATCACAAGCCTGTCAACATGCTGACCACTCAGCGCAGCAATGAATAAATTATTCTTCCATTCCGGTATCGCATCTCCTTTATAAAAACAAATGCCGCTTGGCGATATGGAAGGATCCCAATAATAAAGGGGCTGCTCCATTCCTGCTTGCTGCTGGATACCTCCGCCCAATTTTTCGCCGCTGTAATCAATACCATAAGTGATCACAGGCCAGCCATAATTTTTACTTGGGTGTATGATGTTGATTTCATCGCCACCGCGAGGACCAAATTCGGCTTCCCATAATTCGCCCGTTACAGGGTTGATATCAGTTCCTTCCGGATTGCGATGCCCATACGAATAAATGCCAGGCAATGCGCCTGCTTTGTTGAGATATGGATTGCCTGAAGCAGGCTTTCCGTCCGTTGTTATTTTTACGATTTTTCCAAGATATGAATTCAACTGTTGCGCCTGTACTCTGTTTTCAGGAGTAGATTTTTCGCCAACACTTACAAAAAGATTTCCTTCTTTATCAAACACCAGCCGCGAACCATATTGCAAGTTGCCGTTGGTAGCCGGTGTTGCACGAAATATCACCGATACATTCTCTACTTTGCCAGCAGCTTCGTTCAATTTTCCTTTGGCAACGGCTGTTAAACTGCCCTGCTGATATTTTTCGGCATAACTCCAATACATTATTTTGTTACTACTGAAATTCGGGTCGAAAGCAACATCAAGCAAACCGCCCTGCCCTTCGTAAACCACAGGAGGAAAGCCTGTAATTTTTTTAACCAGTTTACCGTTGGCATCATGAATTTCGGCGTAGCCCGATTTCAATGTTACCATTAACCTGCCATCGGGCATGGCAACAATGGCAAACGGAGCACCGAGTTTCTCCGCTATTTTTTCAACGTTGTAAGGTGTGTTTGTTTTTACGCCGCCAATTCTTGTTTGCCCACTGACTGCTGGCTTATAATCACTGTTGCGAGATTTGGTTTCAACCGGTGGCAAGCCACTGGTATCTGCATCGTTAGTAACAACGGAAGAGGTGTTTTTATTCGCATTATTGGCGCAGCTTGACGAACAAATAAGCATCAGTAGAGCAATTGATAAGAAAGTGTTTTTCGTGTTCATAGATTAGCTTTAATAGATTATTTGTTGAATGAGAAAATAAATATCGTTGATTCAAAAATCATTGTCCCTTTTGTTTTTACAGCAATTTGTAATTCCAGGCAAAACTGCGAAATGAATTATTTTAAGCGATACGCAACAACACAATTTTTAAAGAAGGTTGGCACATAAACCGTTCTTGTGGCAGCATCAAATCCAATATCGGCAGAATTGATTTTTTTATCTCTTGTGTCGAGCAATACCTGCTTCGAACCGTCGTCTTTTACATAATAAATAATGCCTTCCCAACCCGTTACGATAAAATCATGGCTATTCACCCTTTCTATTCCATCGGCTCCTCCTTCTATACCTTCTGCCAAGGTTGTCAGTTTTTTAGCCGCATCCGCTTTTTGCAAACTGCTATTTGCTAACACATACAAATCGTTGCCAATAGCCAATACACCATTTGCACTCTTCATGTTTTCTAAATAAACGGATGCCTTACCGTTTTCAATTTTGTGTACTTTATTGGTTTTTGTATCACTAACATAAACAATGCCTTTCGAATCAACCGTAATGTCGTTCAACAACTGTGCACCTTCAACGGGTATGCGTTGTATGATAGCCGCCTTGTTTACATCAATAACAGCTACGGTTGTTGGTTCAGCAGCATAGAGCAAATTCTGATACAATCCCAAACCTTTAGGAGCTGTTAATCCTGTTACCCAATCTCGTTTTATCATCTTACCATCCAATCCAATTTTGCTGATAAAACCTATTCCTTCTTTTTGTAGGTCGCCAATGTTAGAAACAAATAAAATCTTCGATTTCGAATCATGTAAAACAGATTCAGGCATCTTTAAAATGGTATCGGTTTGCCACAACTTTTCTAAAGAATGTTGTGCAAATAAGCTTGAAGAAAAGAAGAGAATGATAGCAGCAAATAATATTTTTTTCATAGTTGGGTATTTAAAAAATGGAAGATACTTTTTTGTAAATGATATACAAGATATCAACTTGCTTTGATTGTGCAGTTTTTCTTGTTTTGCTTCTGTTTCATAGAAAATGTTAGCCAGGTAACCATCTTTTATTGGTTATCTTTTTTAGGTAAAAACAAATGTTGAGTTCTGCAGTGTATAAGATGAATTTTTCCTATTCTACAATACACGTAACATAGTTGTTTTTAGAATGGTTGCGTCAGGAACAGCAGGTAGGTAGAAAATAGTGTAAAACCAAAGGCAGCAGCTCCGTTCCATCGGAACGGTAGGAGGGTAGCAGAAGGTCGTCAATGAAGAGATGCCTTCCGTTCCATCGGAACGGTACTCTTTGCTGATCGAATGTTGATATAAAGTATCGTTCCTGACGGAACGAATGGTTAACAACCGGATTATCGTACTGCTACCTACCGTTCCTGACGGAACGAATTGCCATCTTTGGTTTTGCACGATTTTCTACCCACCTGCTGTTCCTGACGGAACCATTTACACCGTAACAAAAAAGTAAACCATCCTACATTTCAGAGCACAACCAAACCAAAAATGCACAACCCCTTGCGCCTTTTTGGTTTTGCCCCAATTTCTACATCAAACTTCTTAGCTCAATAATTCTTTTACTGTGTTGGAAAGCTGCTCGCGGGTAAATGGTTTTTGTATGTAAGTATCTGCACCATTGTGCAACGCAACATCTTTTGCCGCACCATCAAAACCAGAAATCATCGCCACTTTTATGGTTGGATATTTTTTCTTTACTGTAGGAAGCCAGTCAATTCCAAAACCATCCGGCAGTTTGTTATCAAGTAATAACAGTGAAGGTTGTTCTTCACTTAAATAAGCATCAGCGGCAGCAAGGTTTTTTACATGATCAAGCTCTACTTCTTTGTCTTTTAAAATAATGTTTAGCAGAAGGCACATATCTGCTTCGTCTTCTACAATTAATATTTTCTTTCCTTTTGCAGTGGGCGCTTTAGCTTTCGGCATGTTCGTTATTTTTTGGCTGCTTTACTTCAATAGCCGTTCCAAATTTTATGAAAAGATGGATAAGAAAAAGAAACAAAGCCTGAAAAGAAAAAGCTCAAAAACAAACGGAGCAGGAAGATAAGAATCGAGCAGATGATGAATGTAATTGTTGAAGGTATTTTGTTTAACCTGATATGTCAACCATTATCAACATCTACCTATTTCATCTTTGCAAATTCATCTGCCAGTGCATTTATCTCTTTAGAAGAAAGCGTTGTATTTCCACTTTGAACAACAATGCGATAACGGAACGTAACAGATTCGCCCTTCTGCAGAGTTAAATTTTTTGCGCTTTTACCGTTGGTGAAAATGTTTTCACCCAATGGATTGGCAGCAAACAAACCATAGCCGCGCGCGTGCCAGAAGGTAGGATAGTTTACGTTCGCCGGATGGTCTATAATAGCAATGCTCACCGAATCGTTTCCCATCTTTCCCCCTACTTTGCACCATCGGGCGCGTGTGCTCCAGGCATCATTGCCCCCTTTCCCTTCACTGGTAAGATAATCTCCGTTGGCAATGGTATCGTTGCCTTCTTTTACAAGGGTTACGTTGCCTTTGTCATCGGTATATTGTTGGTCTTCTTTGGAAGGAATTTGAAGTTCATGCGCCAGCCGCAAGCCCAGCATACCATCTTTGGCATCTTTAAAAACAACAGCAGTATCGGCAGTTAAGGTAGTAATCCTGTCAATGATACGTTCATATTCATCGCCGTTGAAAATGTATTGTGTTCTTTCTTCCAGCAGTACATCGTTAGCTTCATTTGTCCAGTTGGCGTGATACGATAAAATGCCCCTTTCGCCGCTGCTTTCCCCTACTATTTTATCGGTTTTTATCCAGCCGTAACCCTTCTTTTTTTCTTTGGGAATTGCATACGAATTGTTCCAGAAATCCAATCCGTTTACATTTTCAAAATTGAGCCAAAGCCCCACATGATGCGGATGATCAGTAGGATCGCCGGCGCGGGTAGCCAACGGAAAACCGCGGGTAACTGTCTTTCCATCGGCTGCGATAATGGGAAACAACACCGGCTTTTCCAATGTATCGGGATACCAAAAAGTAGTGAACGGTTTGCCACCGATGGTGATGGTGATTCGTTTTGCATTCTTATCTGCAATTACATTTACCCGTTCCTTTTTTTGTGCAAAACCAAAAGCAATGATGAAACAACTGCAAGCAACAAGCGATATTCTTTTTACCAACATAAAGCTTATGAATATTTAAAAGGTTTACCATTCGCCATCACTTCGCCGGTTTGTTCGTCAAAAGTTACTTTGGCGCCCGTATGAACGGCAGCATTCGCCATAATCACAGCTATGGCATGAGCATAACCGGCTTCTACCGGCGCATGTGGCTGTTTGCGGCTGCGCACACATTCCATCCAGTTGCGAATGTGGTTTGATGTAAGCACATCGCCGCCGGTGTTGGCAGATGCCACCACTTTTTCCGTAGCAGCCAAACTTATTTCGGGTAACAAATTTGCCCCCATACCCATTTGCGAAGCCATTGCCCCTGTAAGCCCGCCACGCGGCGAAACTTTATTGGTATTAAGGTTCAGTTCGCCACCATTGGAATAATAAATTTCGGTAGGATTTTCATCACCATTGTCCATGCGAGAAGCAAACGTTACCTGGAAGCCGGTAGTTGGATCGTTGATGGGGCCGTAGTCAAAAACAACAGTCATGGTATCCCAGTTTTTTCTGCCGTCTTTCCACATATAAATGCCGCCGTTGGCTACGGCGCTTCGCGGGTGCGGCAAGCCGGTAAACCAATGCACGGTATCTATCTGGTGGCTCATCCACTGCCCGGGCAACCCCGATGAATAAGGCCAGAACAAGCGAAACTCTAAGTATTTTCTCGGGTCGAATGTATCGTTGGGACGGTTTAATAAAAAGCGTTTCCAATCGGTATCCTGTTCTTTCAGCAAGGGAACTAATGATGGACGGCGCCAGCGTCCGGGCTGGTTTACATTCCACGTCAATTCTACCATTGTAATGGGTCCAAACTTGCCCGACTGAATAAAGTCGTAAGCCGACCAATAGTTGGCGCCGCTTCTGCGTTGCGAGCCAATCTGCACAATTTTACCGGAAGCTTTAATGGTTTTTAGCGCAGCACGGTTGTCGTCCATGGTTTCGGCAAAAGGCTTTTCCACGTAGGCATCACAGCCGGCGTTTACTGCTTCCATTGCGTGCAGCGCATGTTGAAAATCGGCAGTGCTGATGAATACGGCATCCACTAATTTTTTATCATACATTTCTTCGTTGTTGCGACAGGCAATCACATCGTGCCCCATTTTTTCTTTCCAGGCAGCAGCACCTTCTTCTCTTCGCCTGTTCCATATATCCGATACTGCCACCAAATCGAAATTTAGTTCTTTGTAATGGTTCATAAAGGAAGGCATGTGCGAGCTTCTGTGCCGGTCGGAAAAGCCGACAACGCCTACCCGCACACGGTCGTTGGCGCCAATGATTCTTTTATAACTCGAGGCAGAAAATGCAGTGGCACCTAACAGAGCACCGGCAGAAGTAAGCGTGGTTTGTTTAATAAAATGTCTTCGTGATTGTGGCATAACAAAACGTGTATTGGTGATAGCTGATGAAGGTATTAAAAATACGCTGCTCGTACTTCAATCAGCGTTCAAATTTTGATGAAATGATGAGAAAAACAATTGGAAAGAAAATGCGCAAAAACAAAAGCGAACATGATGATATGAATAGGACAAGCGATTTTTGCCCCTGCTGATATTGTTCATCTAACCGATACTTTCTAAAAAATTTTGGTTAGAGGCTCACGAAAGGTAACCTTACTCTTACAAAATTGATAGAAGACTTTTACAAATAACATTCATGAAATTATTCAAGAAAAAAGAACCCCAAACGGTTGAAGTAAAACGGCATGAATTGATATGCCCGATCTGTGCAAACAAATATTTCTGGAGCAGGCAGGTACAACTTAACAGGTCAATTACAACTTTTTTTAAATTGGATTAGACAGACCGCTCTGCTACCTGTTTCATTTATTCGGATTGTACTTATATTTTTTGGTTCTTTGGATGAACTATAAAAATATAAGCAGAAGATAAAAGACTCTACGATATTTAAAACCGAAGAGTCTTTTATTTTCTGAAATAAAGCAAAAACAAATCTTACGTTTTACACACTGTTTCTTGCTGCGTTAATTATGCCAAACGAACAACGAATGATGAGCTTTTCGTACACATCGTGCAAGGGCAGCTTTGTTATCTTCTCGCTGCTTTCGCGCAGCTTGCTTAAGCAATATTGCTGAATGACAGCAAGAGGTAATACAATGCGTTCGCGCATTTGAATAGACAGTTGCTCAACCGGATAATCTGCCATCAAATCGGTATTGCCCGAAAGGCGTAGAATGTATTTTAGCGTGAGTTCGTACTCATCATACGTCATCTTCCATATCTCACCATATTTAGGATGTTTTGATAAATAAGCAGTGAGCGGAAAAAAGCATTTTTTCATTGCCATCTCGCAGTTGTCAATGAGCGTTTTAAAAAACAGCGAGTTTTTATACAAGGCCTGCACTTCTTTCCATTTGCCCTCCTTTTCCATTGTTTGCAAAGCCGCGCCTACGCCATAATAGCCGGTTACATTTTGTTTGGTTTGACTCCATGCACCTACAAACGGAATGGCACGCAAACTGTCTAACGTTAATTTAGATGCACCCCGCTTGGTGGGACGGCTGGCAATGTTGGTTTCGGCATAATACCGAAGCGGGCTTACATTGCTTAAATAATCTATGAAGTCAGGATGATTTTTGAGTTCGCTATAAGCATCATAACCAATGTTTGAAAGCCGCGCCAGCAGGGCTTCTTCGTCTTCAGTAAGGGTAGCTTTGCGGTTCGATACAATATCGTTTGAGATGCCGGCGTGAATCAGTTGCTCAATGTTGAATTGAGCTGTATCTACCGTTCCGAAATTAGAGCTTACGGTTTGTCCCTGTACAGTAAGTTGTATTTCTTTATTGGAAATGTTTCTGCCCATCGAAGCGTAAAAGCGATGTGTTTTGCCGCCACCACGCGCCGGCGGACCTCCTCTACCATCAAAAAACACTACGCTGATACCATACTTTTCGCTAATGGTAGTCAACTCTTCTTTGGCTTTATAAATACTATAATTTGCCATTAAATAACCGCCATCTTTGGTGCCATCGGAAAAGCCAAGCATGATGGTTTGCGTATCGTTGCGCAGGCCCAAATGTTGCTTGTATTGGCCGTTTTTGTACAAATTTTCCATTACCGGAGCAGCCGCTTTTAAATCGTCAATGGTTTCAAATAGCGGAATGATGTCAACCGTAAGTTCTTCTTTTTTCCATCCGCTCAGTAAAAACAAACCATACACTTCCAGCAGGCTCAATACGCTTGTGCTATGGCTGATGATATAACGGTTGCAGGCTTCTTCGCCATTGTGTTGCTGAATGCTTTTTATCGCTTGCATTGAAGCCAAAGTATCCTGTTGCAATTCATCATCCAGTACAGAAATATCATCTATTTTTTGTGAGATAGAAAGCAACGCAGCCGCTTTTTCCTCCTCACTCAACTCATCGTAATTTTTAGGCAACAGGTTTGTTTTTGCAACAATACTGCTGATGGTTTTTTCGTGTATCGAACTATCTTGTCGCACGTCAAGCGAAGCAAAGTACAACCCGAAGGTTTCAATTTTATTGATAAAATTTTCTACCGCATGAAGAAACAAGCCGTTGTGTTCGGTGATGATGGTTTGCTTTACCTGCCGAAGCGTTTGCAGCATTTCATCTTTGTTGAGCAAGTACGCTTCTTCAGGCGCGATGAGGCTTTTATAAATCTTTTTTTCCAGCTCCTGTATCGGGGCTTCTACGCCTTTGAAAGTGAGTCTACGCTTGAGCCTTCGAATGTCCAGATAGTAACATCTGATGATAGCTTCGCGCAACGCTGCCGCTACTTTCCGTGTAATGTCAGCCGTTACAAAAGGGTTACCATCTCTATCACCACCAGGCCAAAAGCCCATTCGGATTACAGGATTATTTTCATGCACGGCATGAGGAAACAAGGCTTTTAAGGAACTGATAATATTGCCCGAAGCCTGGTAAAATACGTGTTCGAGATACCAGATTAAGCTGGTGGCT
Source organism: Ilyomonas sp. (assembly GCA_965277535.1). Taxonomy (GTDB): domain Bacteria; phylum Bacteroidota; class Bacteroidia; order Chitinophagales; family Chitinophagaceae; genus Ilyomonas. The sequence goes on from OZ255825.1 coordinate 2,990,172, forward strand.
TCATCAAACGGTGTTGGTTTTTGTTTTCGTAAAAACGGCGTTTTACCAAGCTGCTGCAAATACGAATTGATGAGTGCTGCGTTTTCATTCATTAAGGCTTTCGATAAATCGTGAATGATGCCCAGCACTTCGCCCGGATAAAACTGCGTAGGATGCGCCGTAAGCACAAGCCGCACATTAAAAGCCTGCAACTTTTCTTCCAGCGCAGTTTCTTTGTCAGCATTGTTTATAATGGATTGCAATTGCTTCAGTGTACCAGCGCCATTCATGTCGTTGATATGCGTAAACGCTGCATCTTCCAGCGCATCAAACAACACTACTTGCCGCTCGGTATATTGCACAAACCGAAACAGCAAATCCAAACCTTCCTGTAAATTATAGCTGGTGTATTGCGAGAGAAACGAATCAATAATTTCCGTTGGGCTTTCGTTCTTTTTAAAACCGTCTTCGCAATGAATTAGAAACAGCGACAGCAATACACCAGTTCTTTCAATGCGATGAAATGGCAGCGAGGTAAACAGGCTGTTGTACAACTGAAACCTAATGGCCACAAGGTTTTTAAACTGCTGCAAACTGTTGCTGGCATACGTGCTCATACGTGTTTTTCAATTAAAATGTTGAGGCAGGCAATCGTGTATTTGCGGCGTTGAAATTAAGGGAAAGAAAAAATATGAGGGGTAGATAATTTAAAGCTGGGCATTAGAACAGTTGGGTTGAATGGTTTGGTTTTGTAAAAAAGCTACAGCAAAGCAATGCAGCTCATTCTATGAATTAACTTTGGCACATTTGCGAAACAATAAAAATTGCTTTATGTAAGCAGGTAGAAGTAAAGAAAGCAAGGGAAGTAGCTAAAAAGAAGAATGGACTAATAAAAAATCAGCTTTAATAAAAAAGTGATTAAAGCTGCGCAGATTCCTGCTCCTGATACAATAATTGAATAATAACCCTTTGCGTAAGTATTAATTGTTCGGAAATTATTCGGGTTAAAATCCTTATCCATGTCTCTTTTGATTATAGTAAGAAATGCTTTTTTAGGTAACAAAAGAAATACAATAATACAAGCTACATACACGATAACAAACAAAGCCGGCAGCGTAATCATGTAAATCAATTTAAAGAATGAAGGTAGAAAGAACAATTGTACAATAAGCTCTTTGCCTCAGCTTATATAGTTCCCTTAAGTTTTTACTTTCTATAAAATGCTGTAAAACCAAAAACAGCTATTTATTCACTCATCAAAACTGCTTTTGGTTTTGCACAAAAAATAAAACTTAACTGCAATCCGTGCAGCAAACAAACGGCACTTCAGTAAGTGGCGATGTTCGCAAAATGCGATAGTCGCCCAATTGATCACTTAATGGTTTGGGTTGATTTAAATACATTCTTGTGGTCATTTTATCTGCCGAAAAACGCGATGTCGCATCCGTTAATTCTGATTTGATTTGAGGATGAAAAGAAGAAACGCTGCCCGCAACTTTTGCAGAGGTAGCTTCATCACCGATATCATTGATGTGGTCGTAAACATTGGTAATGGTGGGCAACATCTCAACACACAACACACTCAACGAAGAATCGGCTGGCAAGCCATACATGGAGAGCAAACTGGTTACTTCATCATTCTGCCACAAAGCCGTTCCCCACTTCGTTGCATCTTTGTTGATTGCGGTATAATCAACCGGAAATAAAGATGCTGTATTGCTAACGCTTCCCAGCTTCGGGTTCCAGTTTTGAAAAGCCGATAATTTTAAATGCTGCACCTGTGCATCGGTTAAATTTAAATAAGCATCCTGCGTTTGGTTAAAGGCAACCTGAGTGCGCCAGTCCATCATTCTGTCGTCCAATAAAATGTTGCGGAAATCTTTATTATCGGCTTGTTTTACCTGCGCATACAACAAGGCCCAAAGCTGCGTGCGGGGCGGGTTTGAGGTTACATTCTTTCCTTTGTAAACGGCTTGCGCATAAGGCGCCACGGCATACAATTTTTCCTCATCACGGTTTACATTGCATAATAAAACCGGCGCCGGATGTTGAATCCCGGTTGCCCGTAAAGCTCTGCCAAACCTTCCTTGCGCGGTTGTCCAAACATTTTGAGTGGTGCCTTTGTATTTGTAATGACCTACTCTGATTTCATAAGTAAAAAAACCAAACAGTTCAGGCGATGAACTATTCAATCCTGCAGGCAATGGCAACAAATAATGCCGCTCGCTGTCGTTTGCTTTTTGCATTGGCTGCATCGCAGTCATACCCGCATTATCTATTGATTGACCTGGCGTAATCACACGAATATATTCAGGGTCAACCGGCAATGATGGCTCATCAGGCGCAGCCCATAATTCGGGGCTGTTATTGCTGATTAACTGGTCGGGCGCATAAGCTAAAACACGTGCGAAATAAATGTCTTTATCATCTTGTATTGGTTCAGCAAATTCAACCCATAAATAACGTTGGCGAGGACCTGTAGAAGAATATGTTTTGTTGCGATGGTAAGGCGAAAGGGCAATACCTGCCGATACAATTTGCGGCAATTGCGCAGGTGGCGTGGTGATGGGCAATTGAAGATTCAATTGCAAAGGAGCATCCTGTTGTGTGGCATAGCCTGTTTTGAATTGTGGCGTGATGGTATATTCCAACTGGATCAAATCGGGAAAGCGCGGCTCGGTTTGGTGCGGCGCAGCTTGCAGTAATGCGTTCTTAGGTTCAACAGCATCAATAAATAAAAGGGTTGTGGTGCTTCTGTCGGGATTGATTATTGCATTGATGGAAGCTGTTTTTTTAATCTCGATGGTGCCTACTACTTCTGTTTCCGATTCTGTAGTTGCATCGTCATGCTGAAACCATTTTTTTCTTTCAATGACAAAGCTGATGTCTCCTAAAGCATCCCATGTCCAATCGCGATTTACCTCCAACGTAATGCAAACCAGCCAATGATTAATCAGGTCTTCTTTGCTGGCAAAAGTCAGAGATGAATTATCCGGCGAAAGCGTATGCCTGATTCTGTTTGAACAACCAAATTGCAGCCTTTGTCCGGCTTCTCCAACCAACGTCAATCCTGAATTTTGGATGTTTAATTGTGTTGATAAACGCTGCACAATATCAGGCAATGCCTGCGCTGTTTTTCCAAACAATGCATTAAAATAATTGCCATCAAAAACAGGCGTCGGATCAGGCTGTAAATAGATGCCTTTGATTTGCGAAGCGGTACTTTCATTCAGCAATAATTTGGTTTCATTTTCTGATGGCTGACTTACTAAAAATTGCGTGATTCTTCCATAACGTGTATTCAAATCCGGGTCGCCCGTTTCCGAACCATAATAACCAGCCACTTCGTTGCAAACCGCGCGCAGCGTGAGCCGTATTGTTCTTCCGGTTGGCAGAGGCAACGCATCCATCGCATCAATCTGTGCTTTTGTAAAACCGAAATCATCACCCAAATCGCTTTCATCGCCGAAGTTTAAAACGTGCGCATCTGCATATTGCAAAGGCACATCCAGTTCATCATCAAACAGGGCAGAAGCAGTAGGGAATTTCCTTGTGGTGGTGTAGTATTTTATGTACGATTCCGTGCCGCTTGCACTTAGCAAATTATCCATTTGCAAAGCTTTTATTTCAACCACTATTTCAACACTTTCCACATCGGGATCAGAAATGCCAAACGCTTCTTTGCCAACCATGCTTTGTGAAGCCGCTTTTAAAAGTGTGATTGGATCGGCATACTTTCCTGTAAACACAACCGAAGGATAACCCAATAACGGACGGTTTATTTTTATGGATGAATCACTGAACAATTTGGAATCATCATTTGGAATTAAATCAGCAATGCGCAAACCAACCGGCGCGACATATCTTTTGAAATGCGTAGTGGTTATGGGTGATGGCGCATCATAAGCAGGGTTTTCATCAACGGTGGGTCCGCCACCGCTGATATCGCCGAGGCGAATTCTAAACTCGTAAATATGCCCGTATAACAACGTGGTATTGATGTTAGCAGGGGTGTAAATTTTATTAAGATTGTTTTGCGTAGCACCTGTAACATTGGTTAATGGATCGGGCTTTACATCGGCATTGTTTTGATAAATATCAGCTGCATCATCATCATGCAAAATCATTGATTTGCCTCCCCAGTTTGCAAAGTACATAGGCAGCCAATAACTGTTGGAAGTATCACCGTTTATTTGCGATGGATACACATTATAATTCAGTTCTCCTGCAAAGTCGCCAAGGTTTTGCTGCGCAATAGAAAGTGGCATTTTACTCGTTACAAAATTAAGTGTATCCCATGCAGCAATGCCGTGTTCACGCACGTCAATTCTATAACCCGACACGCCAAGCGGCGCATCCAATCTTTGGTTTGCACCCACACTGCTATCTGCCGCTAAAGCACGCACATACCAGGTTAAAATTTGTTCATCATCCCAGCCCAATCGAATGCCCGTTTCTTTGGTAGGATGAAAGCCATCGCTTTCTTCCTGCAGAAAATTTTGACTCACCGGCTGAAACGAATGCACCACCTTTGCAAAGCCATCATCATACTCCGATGCTTCAATAAAAACGTTGTCATAAGTGCCCAATGGTTCAGTTGCTAACACAGGAAACTGTACGGGTGCAAACAAGGTTCTGGCAACGCCGTTTTGTAAGGCAGGAATTCGCGCAGCATACGTTTTTATAAATGTGCTATCCGTAGTTTGCCCAGCTTTATAATCGCTGTCATCAGCCAAATCAATATACAGACAGCCGCCTTTGGTAAGCAACGTTCCATCAACCGGAAATGTAGTACTGTAAAGCATTCCGGCCTTTGCAGCCAGCAAGGGTTGCCTTAATAAATAAGCATACACTTGTCCCCAATTAATGCTGTCATCCGAAGGCTTGAAACCTGCATTGTTTCCTTTATTGCGCAGCGCACAATGGTAGCTGTCATCAACATAAGCATTAGTTACCGGCGTTGTAAAATTGAACGACTTGCGGTAAGTGAGCGGCAAGTATTTTTTTACAGATTGATCAACCGTTAAAGGCGTTTTGTTATTTGTATTGACAACATTCACGTTTGTATTGGCTGCGCCCAAATTGGTGATGTTAAATTGCGGAAGCGATGCCAATGTGTTGAACAAATCGGTTCTGTCGCCACTGGGTTGCGTTGTAAGCGGAAACGGTTGAAACGGCAAGGTAGTTACCGGGAAATTTTCCAGGCTATCAATCACTTTTGCAACAAAAGAAAGATTGGCGGATGCAAACGGCGGTGCATCGGGAATGATTGCATTGGCTGTGATGGCAGCCGTTAACGGGTTTTGGTTTCGTGGCAAAAAAACAATGTTGAGTTTGATTGTGCTACCATCAAAATATTGCGGAAAAGAAAGGATGGTGAACCGTGTATTATCTTCCATAAAAACAATTGATAAAGTTGATGAATGAGGTATGAAAAAGATTAAGCAATCTGGCGTTGTTCGCTCCACGATTTACTAAAATCAATATCAATCACTAAGAAAATACTGATGTCAATGGCGAACGTTACCTGTGCTTCGCAAGTAGTTTGGTCGTTGCTTCTGGAGATACCGCCCTGCGCTTCAATGGTGATGGTAATTTCAACCAAGCCGCCCAGCAGATCTGCATGACCTTGGTACATCAAAAACGCCGTTAAGGTTAATGTTTTGGAATCATAATAAATTTCAACACCAATCATGTACAGGATGCTTACGTTGCCAACTACAGGCAAGCCAATAACGATTTGCGCACCGAAGCCAAACTTCACATCCAGCGAAGGTCCTACGCCGGTATCAGCCGCAATTTTTAAATCAACTGTACCTACTGCATATACCGTTGCAATGCTTAAAGAAACACACATCACCGACATCTTTCCATAAAAATCTATGTAAGCGCCAGCAGTGGGTAACAATTGTGAAGGATCGGTAGTTACTTTTAAAGTCTCACTGAAATAAACACCGAGTTTCAAGCCTGCTTCTAATTTCAACGGTGTGTTAGGATCATCATAAACAATATCGGGTATTGGGAATTTTACAACCGGAATTTCTTTTGAAGCATCAAACTTGTATTGCCAGCTATCGGCGCTGTTGCTCATCGCAATCTTCAAACCTTTCTTCAAGGCATCGGCATATTTTCCGCCCTGTAAATCAATTAGTATTTGCAGTATATCCATCACTACATCTAACTCTTTGCTAAACTGCAATTGTGGTGAAGGGAAATCAGGATTGCTGTCATCGCCCTGGTAAGCCGCTTCAGAACCATTCTGCGCATCAAAGTTTCCTTTGATGGTTACCAATTGCTTAAACGGTCCTAAATCAACCGCCATTGAAATGTTATTGAGCTTGCTTTTCCAGTTATCGGCAGCATTCGATGCAAAAGAATTCACATCAAAATTTAATAAGCTGGCTGTGTTGTCGAAGTTCGCCGGATTGTTGTAATCAGGGCTTCCATCAGGGTTTGCAGGAATGGCATTTCCATTTCTCACCGCCGCTTTGTATTGCACATAAATTTTTAAAAAAGAGGTATCAACAATGGGCCAATCATGATCGGGCATGTCAAAGTTTTCCGCTTGCTTCAGTAATTTATAACCTTGTGCAATGGCTTTTCCTTCTGCATCTTTTTCATTTATCTGCATAATTTCCAGCACTTGTATGCCTGCATCTGTGGCTGCATTGCTTACAAAGTTTCCTGCCAGTGCAATGACGTCTCCATAGTTTGTAACCGCATCACCAATGTTTGGAAAAATACCTTTTGAATTCATTATCCGATAAGCATCGGCAAACAAGGGCGGCGTTTTGCTAAGCAGGGTTCCCGTTATTGTCGGGTCGGTTAGTTTTTGATAAGCCGGTGTAAGAAAAAGGACTTTTTGTGTGTTGGTTGATTGAAGAAAACCGAAGTTAATAGTATTGGTGTTTGGCAGCCTCAACAACTCAGTTGGAGCCGCAATGCGAAGCAAGCCATCGGTTGGAAAAATCAAAACAGAAGTAGGGTCAGTTGGATCTTCTAATACAAGCTCACCAATGCGAATTAGGGGCACTGTAACACCTGTTGGCAAAGGAACCACTTCGCCGGTGTTTGCAAGATGCGTTACCATGCTCCACGATCCTTCTTTTGGTAAAATGGCATTGCCTCTTGCGGCTACAACGAAGACTGGGCTTACGTTTGAAGCATCAACCGAAGTGTTTACATCAATGCGGTTTACACGCAATTGCTGACCATTCAAACCAATATCAACAATACAGTTTACCGCTCCGCCAATGCTTCCGTTTTGATAGTTCAATAAATTGGCAAAAGCAGTTGGTGTGATAGGAATGCCAATCGGCAATAGTTGCACAAAGCCTAATATTTTTTTAGAAGGAACTAAATTATTTACTTGTCCTTGTATCGTATTTTCAATGTCAATGTTGGCATCAAAATAAACCGGATCCAATTCGATGCTCACCGTTTTAGAACCTGCGATATTAGGAAAAATGGTTTTATTGCCCGCATCGAAATCGTACCAATTGTTGATGTCCATCGTGCTTGTAAACGGTTTGATATCGTCTGTTGCAGCTACAATGTTTTTGATGTTGTACAAACCTTGTATTGTACCCGGATGAATATGATAGGGTACAACAGGCGCCGCATCGGTAGAAGAACCATCGGCTGTTTTTGGTGTAAAAGTAAAATCAAACTTGCCATTGCTTTCGGCTTTCCATCCGCTATCATAACGATATTCATATCCGCTGCCCGTGCGAAACAACGTGATGGTTTTTACTACGCGAATGCCCCAGGGATACAACAAACTTTTTACCTGGATAACTTCATGCGCTGTTCTTCCTACAAATATTTCAAACTCTGCCTGGCTTGTGGTGGCAAACTCCGCACCTTTATCTTGCCAGTTGCTAAAAATAGAAGCACCATAACCACTCAAATCAAAACGGGTGAGTGGTACGCCGCCTTCTTTATCAAAAAACTCTCCGTTAAAAATGGTGGTAACATCGTAGCCCAAAGTGCTGGCGTTGGTTGGTGTGCCTGCATAGTTGAGTATGTTATTTATCTGAAGCGTTACACCTTTAAACTGGTTGCTTACATTGCGGTTGGTATCAACAGAACCGCCGCTTAATTTGAGTTGAATGCCGCCAATGATTTTGCCATCGAACGAAGGTTCATTTTTATGAATGCTGCTTTTTTGCGGCTGATCTTTTACAGCTTGGTCAAGTTCGGCAAATGCACGCAAACCAAATGGCAATGTAAACAGTACCGCCATTTTATTGCCTTCTTCGTGATGGTACAAATGCAGCAAAGAATGCGTAACCGGAATGGGCGCAAGTGGAACCAACTGAACACTGTTGGTAAACAAACGTGTAGCTCCACCATCATCCGGATAATAATTAAACAGCAACGGCGGATCGCCCAATGTTTCGGGTTTGGTTAAATTCAAAACTGGTTCCCACGAAACCTGTGGAAGTGTAAACGCTTTTACATTTTTATGTTGCGCAACCACATTCATACCCAAAATCTGCACTGGAAAATCGTCTTGCGTTGTTGTGGCATCATCGTGGGGTTTATAAAAAGTACGATTATTACTTGCAACACCCACTCCATGTTCACCAATCAATTGAAAGCTAATGCCCATCTGATTTGCATGGCTGCTTACATCGAGAAGGGCGAACGCATCATTTGCAAACAATCCATAATTATCATCCCAAATGCTTTGGTAATCGGGCAAGCCGCCCTGTGTGTCTTCCGTTTGAAAAGCGCGTGTTGCAATGGTTTGTGATGGAGATAAAGAAGCAATAGTTTTGTTTTGAGCCGCTTCAAAATGTTGAATGAAGGTTTTGTTTTGTACTAAAAAGTTTCGCGATTGCGAAGCGATGTTTGTTCTTCTGTCGACTGTCAAAACAGAAGTTGCTTGTGCTTGCTGCGGCAGAGGAGCAAAAGAAAAAGCAACGCTTACATTGTCCAAATCATTTTCTGTTGGGCTCCATTTTATTGAGCAAACCAACAACATAGAAACTTGTTGGTTGTTACGATTTACATACACGTCGCTAACACCGGCAAACTGCTGTTTTAAAACACCTAAATTAGCTGCATACGGGTCGGGCAAAATGGGTAGGTAAGCATAGACGCCAAAGCTTAAGTATAGGGTACCGTTATCTATGTTGGTGAAGTTATCTGCCAGGTTGCCAAACAAAACCAATCCAGCCGTTTTTGTGGTTTTAAAAACGGCATTTTGTAAAGCAAACGCAATGGGTTGCGGGAAATAAGCAATGGCAGTTACATCCGCATTATCAGCCAGAATATTTGCATCATACAAATACACTGTTTTCTTTGTTTGCGATACAAAAAGGAGCAACGTGCTGTTTTTTGTGTTGATGAAAAGCGGTTGCGCATCCACCGTAACAGGTCGGTCAATATGAGCGATGGTATTGGTTTGCGCACCAATCATTTCCGTACCTGCGGCATCGCTCAAAAACAAAAACGAAAAGGCTGTATTGTAAAAGGCTTCTATGGAAGAACGATGCGGGTTCAGCACATCTTTCCACAATAAAAATTCTTGAGTGCCTGCGGGGTTAATAGCAGCAACATCAAGTACGGTTATCGCACCGATGCCCAATTGAAAATAAGGATTGCTTAAAATAACCGCGCCGTTTTTCATGCCTGTCCATTCTGCAGAAATACCTTTGTTGCAACGAATAACAAGCGCACCAATGCCTGCAGCAGTTGTAGGATTGGTAATATCAATTTGCGCCACCGTCAATGCCCAGGCACTCCATTCAATATCGGCACTGCCTGAAAATGTATTGAATGAGGATAAATTATTTTCTACAGAAAATTGAGGTTCAGAACAAGAAAGAGGAATGATTATTTCCTGAAGCAAAGTATCGAAAGAAGGGGCATCTTCATTCCAGACAAAGCTTGCCTGCGAGCCATATAAATCCCAACTTGAATCATTCACAATTTGAATAACGGCACTATAATTACCCGAAAAATAAAAGTTGAATTGTTTCGGTAAACTTAAGGTAGCTGCCCGTGCATCTTTGCCCCAATCACTTGTTGGGTCGGCATTGCCATCGGTGAGTTGGTTTAATTGCAATTCTACATTGATGGTAGCAGCAGCGCCAACTGTCAATTGATTATTAATGTTCTGCGGCGCTTCGCTTAGCGCAATTGTACCTCCACTTATTTGCAAGCCTGTATAATAATTGGCAGGCGCATCTGCACTCAATACAGTTGAAAGAATCCAAACCGTATTGCCTACAATTTGATACGAAGTTTCCGAACCACCAATGAAAGGAAGGTTATCAAAAAATCGCCGGAATGTTGAAATATGAAACAGCAAAACAGGACTTGAATTACCTTCCACATACAAAGCTATTAACTCTTCAAAAGGATAAAAGTCGTACCACAGTTGCCTGCCATCGGTAGAGGTAAACGGTCCTAATGTTTTATCTGGTGCCGAACCAGCCGCCCAGGATGGAACAGATGTTTTGAGTAGCACATTTCTTACCGGCACATCGCGTACAAACACACGATGCGTTGGTTTTGCATTGTTATCAATCGCTTGTTGTATAGATGTCTGAAAGTCTTGCCCCGCTTCGCCTTGCGAAGTTTGTGATGCAAATGAAGCTGCATTTTGAAATGAATATTGAATGCCCGAAACATTCGCAATATCTTCATCAATTAACGATGATGCCAGTTGTTGATGCAATGTTTGTAAAGCTTGCTTTTGCAGAATGGTACTGGCTTCAACAGATGAACTGATGCGTGTGATGGCAGCCGCCAACGGAGTTTGATTCATAGAATTGTAATGAAGGTGAACTAATCTGAATTTCCTAACTGTGCAACCGTGAATGAATTTTGGGGTATGTCCTTACTATCAGTTATACAAACATACAAGTAAATAGTCGGAAATATGAAAGCAACTGTAATGGAAACTTTTTATGAATGATGTAAATTGATTTTGGCGCAAAAACAAAACGCACATCTAAATCAACCGACAAGGAATGTCTTCATCTTCTGAAAGATAATAAGAAGCACATACGCGGTGATAGCCATCGGCGATAATCAATTTATAGTCGAACCGAACCAGCAATATTGGTGATAGCTTCTTGCCTTTTTTCACTCTTTTCATGTCGGTACGCACATGAATATTGGTATCCGCTAATAAGGGCAACGCGCTTGCCCGCAAAATGTCTTTCGCTTTTTTTATTATCGTTTTTGCGCTCTTTAAATTGGCTACCATTGCTTCGGCTTCTTCCTTTGTAAAGAGCAATTCTAAATAATCAGCCGCTGCGGGATAATCGTGCTTTTCGGGATCTTGTAACCAAAATTTTTCCATGGTGATTAGTGATTGTGATTAATGAAATCAGCTAAGCGTTTCCAAACATACAAAGGTTGAGAATGAGAAGAAATAAAAAATGAGAACTGAATTCATTTTAGTGAAAAATAGAATACTGATGTTATCTGTCGTTCACTGCTGTTTATGTAAATACTACAATTCAAACTTTCTTTGTTTATCAATTCTTTCCTCATACAATAAAAACAAAACCCCGAAGCAATTGGCTTCGGGGTTTGCAATCTGATTTATCTGGCGAGTCTTATACCGTTCTATTACCACCCAACAACTTAATAAGAAAAACAATAACCGCAATCACGAGTAAAATGTGTATTGCCCCCGAAGTAACATGAAAAGCAAAGTATCCAAGTAACCAGGCAATAACGAGAACTACTGCAACGATGTACAAAAGGTTTCCCATGATTCAAATAGTTTTAATGTTAAAAATGATGACTGCTTAACTTACTAAATTTTATGCCAGATAAAAATAAATTGTATTTCAAAACTTTCTTTCCTGTATCGGTTACGATATTTTTCATCCAAATAAACCGGGGAATTCAAGATGTTATTATATAAGGCACAGTGTTTTGTTTTGCCGCAATTGTTCATAACACTTCTATCAACCTACATTGAATAAATGTGAAAACATTTATTTCAAAAAGAATGATAACAACCAGAACAATTATTTTTGACGCTGCAAATCACACCAATGAATAAAGCATCTTTCTTCACTATTCTTTCACTTCTCTTTATTACTTCTTCTTTTGCGCAGCGAAGCGATAACAAAGTGCTTACGGGTTCTGATTATGCGCGGGCTGAAGCCATGTTAATCTACAGCACCAATGCATTAATAGATCACGCAAACGTGCATCCCGTGTGGCTTTCAGGCGATCAGTTTTGGTATCGGATACTAACGGCGCAAGGCAGCGAGTTTGTGTTGGTTGATCCTGCACACAAAAGCCGTAAGTCTTTATTTGATGCACAAAAAACAGCCGCTGCACTTTCTTCTGCCACAGGCAAGCAGTACGATGCGTTTCATCTTCCTTATCAAAATATGATTGTTTCGGATGATGCTGCAACAGTTACTTTTTCTGCCAATGGCAAACGATGGAAGATGAATGTTTCTTCTTATCAAGTTATGCAAGACACTTTTCGTGCAAAACCAAAAACCGAACACGCAGAGCCGGAAGTGTTTTCGCCCGATGGAAGCAGAACGGTTTTTATCAGAGATTACAATTTGTGGATGCGGGATGTAGCCACAAACAAAGAAAGGCAATTGACTACTGATGGTGTGAAAGACTTTGGTTATGCAACCGACAATGCAGGCTGGAAACACAGTGATGCGCCGGTGGTGAAATGGTCGCCCGATGGAAAAAGGATTGCTACGTTTCAGCAAGACCAGCGCAAGGTTGGCAATATGTATTTGGTAACTACCAATGTAGGCACGCCGCATTTGGAACAATGGAAATATCCGCTTCCCGGCGACAGCAATATTGCAATGATTCATCGGGTAATTATTGAAACGGATGGCCCAAAAGTGATTCGGTTGCAAGTGGCTCCTGATCCGCACCGCGCCTCACTTTCCGATGATATTTCAAGTGCCGGTGAAGGCCTGGATGATGTGGAATGGACAGACGATGGAAAGCAGTTGGCGTTTGTTTCTACTTCAAGAGATCACAAAGAAGAAAGGTTTAGAATTGCCGATGCAGCAACCGGTACAGTGCGTGAAGTGTTTGAAGAAAATGTACCTACGCAATATGAATCAGGACAAGGTAAAATCAACTGGCATTTTCTGCCAAAAACAAATGAGATTATTTGGTATTCGGAGCGTGATAACTGGGGACATTTGTACCTGTTTGATGCTACCACCGGTAAGCTGAAAAGTCAAATCACAAAAGGTGATTGGGTAGTAACGCAACTATTGAAAGTGGACGCGGAAAATCGCAGGTTATACTTTTTAGCAGATGGTTATAACAAAGACGAAAATCCATATTTCACGCACCTGTTTTCGATTGATATGAATGGAAAAAATCTAACTCAGCTAACACTGGAAAAAGGCAATCATCAAATTGAATTTTCTCCCTCGGAAAATTATGCAATTGATTCGTATTCACAACCCGATGTTCCACCCGTTACCACATTGCGCAGCTTGGATGGAAAATTAATTACAACACTTGAAAAAACAGATGTAGCAAGGCTTAGAGCCACCGGATGGAAACCACCGACACCCATCACAGTGAAAGCGCATGATGGCAAAACAGATTTATACGGGCTTTTGTTTTTGCCCAAAAATATTGATTCAACAAAAAAATATCCGGTGATTGATTACATCTATCCCGGACCGCAGGGCGGAAGCGTTGGTTCCTGGTCGTTTGTTGCTTCACGTGGCGATAATGAAGCTTTGAATGAATTGGGTTTTGTGGTAGTGGAAATTGAAGGCACCTGCAACCCACATCGGTCTAAATCGTTTCATGATATGTGTTATGGAAACATGGCTGAAAACACCTTGCCCGACCAGATTAGTGGCATACAACAATTAGCACAACGTTATCCATTCATGGATACAAGTAAAGTGGGCATTTGGGGACATTCGGGCGGTGGCTTTGCAACAGCGGCAGCCATGTTTCGCTATCCCGATTTTTTTAAAGTCGGCATTTCAGAATCGGGCAATCATGAAAACAGAAATTATGAAGATGATTGGGGCGAGCGTTACATTGGTTTGCTTGCCAAAGATGCCAATGGAAAATCGAATTATGAAGCACAGGCAAATGAATTGTATGCAAAGAATTTAAAAGGAAAATTATTGCTTGCGCATGGTTTGATGGATGATAATGTGCCGCCTTATAATACGTTGCTTGTAATTGATGCGTTGGAGAAAGCAAACAAAGATTACGACCTGATTGTGTTTCCCAACAGTCATCATGGGTATGGCGCTTTTTCGTATTACATGATGCGCAGAAGATGGGATTATTTTGTAAAGAATTTGTTGGGTGCCACACCACCGAAAGAATATGAGATAAAACCAAAAACCGACCCGAGAAATGCTATGCAATAATTTTTTACCGCGAAGGCGCGAAGATGCAAAGATTCACGAAGTTTGTTTTTGCAGCTTTTTCATGCTGCTTTTTTCGTAAAGCATATTGCATGTTAAGAATTTTTTCTTAGCGTCTTCGCGCTTTCGCGGTAAAAAATAGCACTCGCATAAAAGCTCAATTCTTTTCAAGGCGTACAAGAGTGCGACGCAAGAGGCGATCAACAAGGATTCCTGCTGTCTGGTGCCCAAAACTGTATTTTGTTTTTATCCTTTTTTAATTGCTGCAGCTTTGAATGATAATTTGCTCTAAATCTTTAGGCTTGAAAGGCTTTGTGATAAAGTCGTTAATGCCGGCATTTAAAAACGTTTCTTTTTCTTCCAAAGCATTAGAAGTGAGTGCAATGATGATGGGACGACTACTTTTTAAATAAAACTCGCGTATGCGGCGTGCAGCTTCCAGGCCATCCATTTCGGGCATAAACATATCCATGAAAATAAGATCGTATTCGCTTTCGATGGCTTTGTTTACGGCTTCCGATCCATTCTGAACTATTTCGCAATTGTAGCCCATTTTTAAAAGCATGGAAGAAAGCACCATCTGGCTGATTTCGTTGTCATCGGCAGCAAGGATGCGCAACGGAAACCGCTTGAATAATTCTTTATCAATTTGCTGTGGCGCGCTGCCTGTATTTGTTTTCATAACTGTGGTATCGGATGTTCTTTTTACTTTGATAGTGAAGGTAAATACGGTGCCGCTTGCCGATGTGCTTTCTACCTTAATGGCGCCGCCCATAAGCGCTACGAGGCGTGCTGCTACTGACAAACCAAGTCCTGTGTAATGCGATACATAAGGCGTTTGTTCGGCATCTTCTGAACTGAGCGGGTTGGCTTCTGTTTTATCACCCATATCGGCGATTTTAAACTGCAAATGCATCGTTTTATCCTGTTCGCTCAATAGCTCAACAAACAATTTTAATCTGCCGGTATCATTGATCTGAATGGCATTGCCGATAAGATTCATCAATACCTGGCGAATGCGGGCTAAATCGCCGTTAATGTAAGTAGGTATTTGTTCATCAATTTCATAAACAATATCCGTGGGCCGACTATCGCTAAGCAATAACTGCAACACTTCTTCAACTACCAGCCGCAGTACAAACGAATTGCTTTCTATTTGCAACCTGCCGCTTTCTATTTTAAAAAAATCAAGACTGTCGTTTACAATAGATAACAGCGTAATACCATCCCGATGAATGCCGTTGATTCTCTTTGCCTGCTGCGCATCCAGATCGGTTTGCATCAGTGATGATGCGTTGCTTACTACACGGTTGAGGGGCGCACGCAATTCGTTTGTCATGGTAGTTAAAAACTGTGCTTTGGAATGTTTAGCGTCCTCGGCTATATTTTTGGCATCAACCAAGCATTTATCGGCACTATCCTGTATCTGTTTGTTTTTGCGCAATAAATAAATAATAATTCCAACGGCAGCAATAAAAGCCAATGTTGTTGCTGCCAGCCAATACATTCCCGTTTTACCAATAACCACCCCTTCGCTGCTATTTGTTTCAGCTAAGAGTTTATAGAGTTCGCTGAATGTGCGAACAATAAAAAACAATATGCCTACAGCAACTATTACAGAAGCAGTTATCCATATCCAATGTTTGATATTGCCGTTTTTGTATGGTGGTTGAGTGTTTTTAATAGTACAAAAATTAATTCATGCTGCAAATAACTACTTACATGCCACAAACGCAATTAAGATTAGCTTAAAGAATAATACTGTCTTAATGAAATGCAAATTAATAAGTTAGGATAAAGAAAGCTTCCTTTTATACTCAGTACAAAGGCGCAAAATACTTTCATGCAGAGGGTGATATTGAAAATGGGGAAACGCGCGCAACAGTTTTGTATTGTTATAAAATATTTTGGTTTGTGCAGCAGCAGCGGTTTCTTTTGTTAGCAGGGGCTGACTGCCCGAAAATAGGGAACGCAATGCTTCAGTACGCCAGATAAGCGATGCCAGCATTGGTGTTACTTTCCGATGGGGTTTGTTTTTGCCGAAATTTTCGGCTATGCAATCGAACAAATCTTTATAGCGAATATTTTCTGCGTTGAGAATAAACCGCTCTGCCGTGATGGTGCTGTTCATTAACAATATCATGGCATTTACAACATCAAGCACATCTACAAAACCTGTAACGCCATCGGTGTACCAGGGAAACTCGTTGTAAACGGTTTGAAAAATTTTTGACGAACCTTCGTTCCAGTCGCCGGCTCCCAAAATAATAGAAGGGTTTACGATCAAAGCTTCCAGTCCTTCACCTATGCCGCGCCAAACCTCCATTTCAGCCAGATGTTTTGATTTGCCGTATTCGCTGCTGTTGTGTGCAGACCAATGCGAAGTCTCGTCAATCTCTTTATTCTCAGTTCTTCCCAAAGCTGCTACTGAGCTTACATGTAACATTTTTTGCACGCCGGTTTCCAAACATACATTTACTACATTGGCTGTACCTTCTACGTTGGTTTTATATAATTCTTCTTTTTGTTTTGGATGAAAAGAAACGATGGCAGCACAATGATATACCTGCTGAACATTTTGCAGCGCTTCAGTTAGCAATGGCACATCTAAAATATCGCCTTGTATCCATTCCACTTTCTCACTGTTTTCAAATTGCGGAATGTTGGAGCGATACAATGCTCTCGCGGGCTGCCCTTGTTGAAGCAATGCCTGCAACAAATAAGAGCCAAGCAAGCCGGTTGCACCCGTTACAAAAATCATGTGTTGAAAAAATATTGCGCAAACATACGAGATGCAATGAATGCGTGAAGAGGAGGGAATAAAAGCGTGACTGTGTGCTGATTTTTGTTTTGCATTTTTCGTGCAAAAACAAACTTCATTTTGTTTCGTTGCTTACATCAGCCACCAGTTTTTCACTGTCGATGCCTTCGGGAACAAAAAAGATGATAGCAGGTATAGCAAAAAGAATATAGGCAATGTAAACGTTCACATAAGCCAACGGAATGGAAACAAGATACACAAACGAACCAATGATGCCTTTGGTGCGACCACGAAATGTTACCCGATAAATTTTTCGCCTGAGGTCTCTGTTTTTATCTTTGTGAACCAGCCCATGACGAATGCTGTAGCTGCGCATCATCACAAACGAGCCGGTGGTTAATAACATTACAAAACCATATATTGCCGGAGATAAAGGAATGAACGGATTGGCACCTACCAGCGCCGTTGCAAACGGTATCAAACTCAACATGAACATAAACAAAAAATTTTGCCACAACAAGGTTTCATCTGTGGTCTCCAGCAGGAAGAACATGTGGTGATGGTTCGTCCAGAAAATGCCAATCATCATGTAACTAAACGCATAGGTGAGGAAGTAAGGCAGCAAGTCGTGCAGGTAGCTGTTAATTTGTGTTGCAGAAGCGTGCTTGCCAAGAGCAGGCAGCTTCAGTTCCAAAATCATAATGGTAATGATAATGGCAATCACACAATCAGTGAATGTTTCTAACCGTACCGTGCTAATCTTCATGTTTTATTCTTTTTTGCCCGGCTCTAAACCCAAGGCAGCAATGTAACTGCTGTTGATAATGCAATTTTGAAACCTGCAATTTTCTAAAAAGCCATCCATTGCCTTTTGTATTTGCTCCTCGTTTTTAGGACGCAGGTTCCTGATGTCGGCAAAGTTTCTTTTTGCAGTATCGGCATAAGCTATAATGCTATCATAATAGGGAGGTATTTTAAAAGTAACAAAGCCGCTCTTATTATCCATTTTTTTGTAAGGCCAGAAGTGCCATCCAATGTTGTTTTCTTCCAACGTTTTTCTAAATTTTATAATCCAATCGTCATTGTTTTCGCCGGTTTCGCCGCAGTAAATGGGAACATTGTATTTGTCTCTGAAATCAATGTATTCCTGTATCACATCTTTGGTGGTTGCCGTCCAGTATTTATGAAACTGATACACCAGCTTTGAATCGAACGGCGCACCAAATGGCTTGAAATTAGAATCCCATTGCGCACCGCCCAAAAACAGCAAATGATTGTTGTCAACGGTGCGAATGGCAGCGGTTATTTTTTTATACACTACTTCCAGCATCGGGTTGAGTTTGTTTTTATCGAAATAATGCGCAATGGGTTCGTTCAACAAATCATATCCCATTACGGTGGTTTCAGCCGCATAATGTTGCGCAATTTTTTTCCAGATAGAAGCTGCTTTATTTTGATCGGCTTCGTTTTCAAACAAAAACGGATAGCCATAGCCGTCATCAATGTTATCGCCGGTTTGTCCGCCCGGTGCGCAGTGCATATCTAACAATACATACAAGCCTTCCTGTTTACACCAGTTGACCACTTTATCAAGATACACAAAGCCGCGTGTGCTATCGTTATCACCCATATAATTTTCGGGCAAAAACAAACGATAATTAAACGGCACGCGGATAGAGTTGATACCAGTGGTTTTAAGATAGTGAATGTCGGCTTGTGTAATGTAAACGTCAAGATATTTCTTCCAAAATTCTTTCGTAGCGGAAGGTCCAACAAGCTCTTTAAAAGTTTCATCAATCAGCCTTGGTGAGCTGGCTTCTTTAAATTTAAACATATAACCTTCCGGCACCAGCCAGTTGCCCAAATTAGTGCCCCTTATTAAAAAAGGCTTGCCATCAACACCTATAATTTCTTTTCCTTTTGAAGTGATGAAACGAGAGGTTTGCGCTTGCGCGATAAGCACAATTGTTATTAAAACAAAAGCAAAAAAAGTGGATTTCTTTTTCATAGAAACAGTGAATTGTAGTGTTGTGTTCCGCTGATTATTAAACGATATATTTTACCTTAAAACCTGTCAGCCCCGCCAATGCATTAAACTCATTATCGCCCGTAAGCAATATACCTCCCTTTTGTATAGTGAGTGCAGCAGCAAAGGCATCGGCATAGGAAAGTTTATGCTTCCCTTTTATTTTTGCTGCTGCTAAACAAATTTCTATATCAGCATTGATTACCTGCAAAGGCAATTGTTTAATTGCCTCCCAGGCAAGTGCAGCTTTGGTTTCGCCATCTTTCCGGTAACTGATATACCACACTTCACCGGCATTAATGGCTGTGATATACAATTCATGCTTATCGTTGGCAGCTTCATGCAAAATTTTTTCTACTATATCAGCGCCAGGCTCATCTCTGAAAAAACAAAGCAGGGCAAAGCTGTCTAAAATGTAAATTGACATCAGTGTGCTTTTTTCTTTTTTGAATGCAGTTGCAGCTTTGTTTTTTCCTTTCTTTTTTCTTCTTCTTTATAAGCCTTTATTTCTTCTTTTAGGCCTCCGTTGGATGATAAGATGCCCCTGAACGATTTAACGTATTTCTCATTTACAGGCCGTATCATTACTCCCGCTTCCGTTTCTTCAAGCAACACTTTAGAACCTGGCTCCATACCATACTTTTTTCTCAGAGAAACAGGAATGAGAAGCTGTCCCTTAGAGGTAAGCAAAGAAGTTTCCATAAATCACCATTTTGCACAAAATTAAAAAGTAACACTCAATACAAAAAGTATTACTTTTCTAAATATTATTACTTGATCATATTTTACTACTCGCAATACTCCAAATTCCTATTAGATTCAATAAGTGCACAAAACCAAAACGAAAATGCTATTATTACTATATGCCCACTGCATACACGCATCATTTCCCATATCTTTATCATTCTAAAAACCAGTTATGAAACGGATGTCTGCCTTGTTTGTTATACTGCTTTTGGTTTGCTTGTTTTCTTTTTGCACCAAATCATCTTCCTCAAATCCTGTAGTTACACCACCTCCGGTTGTTACACCGACACCTGTTGATACTTCTACCTATCAATTGGTATGGGCAGATGAATTTAACGGCAATGCCATAGATACAACTGTTTGGAATTTTGAAACCGGCGGCAATGGCTGGGGCAATCATGAAAAGGAATATTATCAGCCCAACAATGCAAGCATTGAAAATGGCAACCTGGTAATTACTGCAAAGAAAGAATCCGTTGGCGCTAATTACTATACCTCTTCACGTATGACAACGCAAGGCAAAAAACAATTTACGTATGGTAAGATAGAAGCCCGCATGAAAATACCCGTTGCTAAAGGTTTTTGGCCTGCCTTCTGGATGCTGGGTTCTGATGTAAATACCGTGAACTGGCCTGCGTGTGGCGAAACCGATATTATGGAACACATTAATGCCGACAGTATTATTTATGGCACTATTCACTGGGATAACAATGGTCATGTGCAGGATGGCGGTAACACAAACTCAACACCTTCTGATTTTCATGTTTATGGAGTAGAATGGACGACCACTTCCATCAGGTGGTATGTGGATAGTGTTACTTATCATACATCAGATATAACCACCAACAGCACAGAAGAATTTCACCTGCCTTTCTTTATATTATTCAATTTTGCCATTGGCGGCGATTGGCCCGGGCAAACGGTTGATGACAGTAAACTTCCCGCAAAAATGTATGTGGATTGGGTAAGAGTGTATCAAAAGAAGTAGAGGCTACGTATTTCTTTTAAATTCGTGCAAAAACAAATCTGCTGCGCACAAAGCTGAAGTCTCTTTTTTTCCGACCTTGTTTTCTCTTTCTTTCTATATGCGACGTTTTTACTTTTTGCTCCTCTTTTTGCTCCTGTGCGGCTTTCAACTTCGTGCGCAATACGAACTCTTTCCAACCGATAGTTTGATGCATTTGCTTAAGCATGAATATGCCACCATCTCCAGAAATAAAATTAATGTTGTATTTGAAATGCTGGCCCGCGGATTACCTGGCCAGCCTATATTCGACAGCCTGGAAAACGGGTTGATCTCTGATGCGGAAGCCAGCCGCAAGAGGGAAGTAATATGCGAAGTGTACAGCCGTTTAAGTCGTGTGTATTTCACTATGCCCAACCATAATAATTATGTAAAAGCAAAAGGTTATGCAGATAAATGTTTTGCCATTGCCAGCGAAAGCGGATTGAGTAAATACAAAGCCGGCTCGCTCAGTTTATATGCTACTTACTACCGCCTTGGCAACGATAAGCAAAAAGCACTCGATTACAACAACCAGGCAATTGCCATTGCTACCGACTTGGGCAATGATAGCTTGTTGTGCCAAACGTACCTTGGTATTTCTGCAACCTGGCAGGCGATGGCAAACAAACTGTCGCAGTTTCAATCATTGCTAACGGCAAGAAGCTTTGCAGAAAAAACAAGCAATAACAAACTGCTTGTTTCCGTCAATTTGAATCTCGGACAGTTTTATGCAGAAACGGAACAATATGAAAAAAGTAAAGATTATTATGCACTTGCCATTCAGCAGGCACGTGAAGGAAAGAACTGGTATTGGCTTGTAATTGCCATGCAAAACATGGCACAGACTTATATCAGTGAAGGTGGAAAAGATGTTGGCTTAACATGGTATAATAAAGCCGGTGCTCTATGCGATTCGCTGCATTTTACCAAGCTAAAAACAGGAGTCAATTTAGCCTTGCTGAATTATTATTTCAACTACGAAACACCGCAAAAAGGATTGGCTTATTTGAACGCCCATCCCGAACTGGTTACGTTTATTACTGATGTTGGAGTTGGGTACCAGATGAACAAATTGTACGCTGCTGTAAGCGATGGAAATAAGCAGTACGATTCAGCCGTATATTACATGAAGCAGGCAGCGCCCTTTGAATATGGCCAGCCGGATAATTTTAGTGAAAAATATTCTTTCACTTTAGAATGGACGAATATTTTAAAAGACGAAGGAAGCGGGAATGAAGTGATGCAAAAGCTGTTGTATGCAAAAACGTTTGCCGATTCGTCAGGAGATTTAGAAGCTTTGAAAGACATTAGCCAGCAACTAGATTCGGCGTATCAAAAAACGGGCGATTATAAAAATGCATTTTACTATTACAGCCGTTACAATCATTATAAAGACACGCTGGAAAACTTAGGCAAGCAGAAAGATTTACTGAATGTAGAAATTGCCAACACAAACAAACGTGCAGAGCAACAAAAAGCAGCGGAAGAAGCGGCTTTGCGCAAGCGCAACGATTTGGAATACATGGGCATTACCGCTGCCATTGCCACCATTTTTATTGTATTGGTTTTATTTGGTGTGTTTAAAATATCACCTGCCGTAATTAAAGGCCTGGGCTTTTTTGCGTTTATTTTTTTGTTTGAATTTATCACCCTTTTGCTTGATGAACAGATACATGAAATCACTGGAGGTGAGCCCTGGAAAGTGCTGGCGATAAAAATTCTATTGATTGCTTTGTTGCTGCCTTTGCATCATAAGCTGGAAGAAAAAGTGTTGCATTATCTTACTTCCAAAGCACACAAATTAAAGCCGGGCTTTTCGTTTTTAAAACGGCACTCAG
The DNA here is from genome assembly GCA_965277535.1 of Ilyomonas sp. Lineage (GTDB taxonomy): Bacteria > Bacteroidota > Bacteroidia > Chitinophagales > Chitinophagaceae > Ilyomonas. Next base: position 3,012,898 of record OZ255825.1, read on the forward strand.
AAGAGGAGAAAGTTTCTTAATAAAAGTTAGGATTTTGATTGGCTGGTAAGAATGGCGATTAGGGAATAAACTACGCTGATAAGAAAGAGATTGAATACAAAATTCATCAGTGTATCGCTTACTGAATGCGAGCGGCTGTCAATATCAATAAACACATAAACCGCATACACAATAGCTGCTATCAAAATCATCAAGCCAAAAAAGTTTTTGGGAATGAACAGCATTCCTCTTCGTGTGAACCGGTGTAGTTTCATGATAAGTTTGTTTTTATCGTAAATTTTCTATTTGAATACATTATGGACATACCAACATTTGATAACTATCTTTTCAGTGTAAAGACGGTAATGAGAATAAGAATGAACAGAACGTAAAAAATATACAAAGCTATGTTTGCTTTCTTTTTATATTCCTGAACTTCTATGCTATCATCTTTATTATATTCAATCGGGAACAGATATTTTGGAGAATAAACACTTCTCAGCAATCCTATGAAAATGATTGTTTTATTATCACCTTCACTTTTTTCATAAAAATATACTCTCATTAAAAAAGTAAGAATTGCCAATAGTGTTAACATACCTATCATAGCTATGCTTTGTAAATTATGTCGCCGTCATTCCGCAAATGCCGCCGTTTGGTTTTGCACAATAATCACTTTTGTAGGCGGCTTTGTGCGGAATCTGATTTTACAAGTATGAACAAGTTATAACGTTGTAAAGTTGTTTACTACATTCAACATCTTTATAAATCAATCATCAGATTCCGCACAAAGCCCTCCCTGATTTGATTGTAATTTCTATCATCGTGTTGAGGGCATTTGCGGAATGACGCTACCCACTCACTTCTCATCCTTTCCATCCAATATCACCGGCGTGTTTCCGCTTCCCATGATTATAACTTTTGAGTTGGGTGATTTGGCAATTTCCAGTTGCGCTTTAATGCGCTCGTATTGCAACTGTTTATCGGTTAAGCTTTCGCTGATAATGCGCTGATAATCGGCAATGCCTTGCGCTTCCACCCGTTTGCGCTGCGCTTCCTGCTGTTCTTTCTGCAACACAAACTGCATTTTCTGCGCATCTTGTTCCGCATTTATTTTTTGCTCGATGGAAGCCCTTACACTTGCAGGCAAGGTAATGTTGCGAACCAGCAAATTTTCCAACACCAAACCTCTGTTTCTGAAATCTTTTTCGATGGTTGCGAAAATGCGTTGCTGAAACTCATCGCGCTTCGTTGAAAACAAGGCAACTGCATCGTAATACACCGCGTTATCTCTTATGCGTGTACGCGTAACGGGACGCACAATTTTATCTTCATAATCCGCTCCTGTTTCACGCAACAATTTTGGCGCTTCGGAAGAAATCACGTGGTACAGTACGGATAAATCTATGGTTACTTCCAAACCATCAGCAGAGAGTACACGAATGGCATCATCGCCTTGCTTGTTGCCTTCATTGGTGGTTCCGCTCATCGTATAATTTTGTGTTCGTATATCCAAGTGCTGAACTTCAACCAACGGATTGATGAGGTGCAAACCACTGTTCAAAACATTGTTTTGAATTTGCCCGAATAACTTTTGTACGCCCACTTCGCCAGCATCAATTTGTACGGTGCCTGCGGCGACAAAGCCCAACACGGCAATGAGCAATCCAATGCCCTGAACTGTTTTAGCATACCTCTGAAACGCAATGTTGGTGCGGCTTACACCCAAGCTGACAAAGAAGATAACAAGACCGATAATAAGCAGAAACATAATGGTTGTTTTTTATGAATAACAACACAAATGTAAAACAACAACAGCAAGGCATGATATTTATGAATGTTTGCAAAACAAAAAGCAGGTATGATAGGCAAGAGTATATGGCATTTGTTTGCAGCCGAATTGATAGGAACGGCTTTGCTGCTGGGCATCGGTTTGAGTTTTGTGATTTTAGACTGGGGCGCAGGTTCGGTAGTTGCACATCTTATTCCTTCAATTGGAGCAAGGCGTTTGCTCACAGGCTTTTTATTTGGATGTACCGGATGCCTCATTACTCTTTCTCCCGTTGGAAAAATAAGTGGCGCACACATCAACCCGGCTATGTCGTTTGCCTTTTGGCTTCGTGGTAAAATGAAAACCGGCGCGCTGGTGGGCTACATTATTTCGCAAATGGCAGGGGCTGCTATCGGCTGCCTACCCCTTTTGTTGTGGAAAGGCCAGGGCAAAAGCATTCAATATGGAATTACATTGCCGGGAAGCGCCGGCATTACGGCTGCTTTTGTAGGTGAGATACTTACAACAGCGGCTTTGGTAGTGGTAGTGTTTGTTTTTGTAGGAAATAAAACGCTTCGCAATTATACACCGTTTACAATGCCTCCTTTATACAGCTTCATGGTGTGGGCCGAATCGGCATACTCGGGATGCAGCACCAATCCTGCCCGCAGTTTTGGACCTGCATGGCTCATCAACAATTACAATGATTACTGGATTTTTGTTGTCGCTCCGCTCCTGGCTGCGTTTGTGGTTACGGTGGTTTTTAAACTGTTTCGATTACATCACTTGCTTCATATCAAAGCGGCGAGAGTTAGTTATCACGATGTTCCTACGCACGAAAGCATTAAAGGGGGAGATGTGATGGAAGAATGAAGAGGCAAGAAACAAGATACAAGGGACAAGAAGTAAGATACAAGCAAGGAAGAAACAAAATTGGTGCAAAAACAAATCAGGGATAAAGCGCAGCTTGCATCTTCTTCTTACATTTTATTACTGAACTTTTTTCTTGAACATTGATGCCTGATTCTTATTCCCTGCTTTTTAACCCTCACATAAACGGCACTTATCACAGTTCGCAGGTTGTATTGAGGTTTACTCAAAAGTTGATCATCTACACTTGTGCAAAAATCTGGTTACTATTATTCAAATTATTAAAGCAAACCTTTATTTTCATGTCCAATAATTTTTATAAAAATGACTGCTTTCCGGTTAAAGACATTAGGTTCCAGCATTATTATGTTCCTGTTTTTAAATGTCTCCTATGCCCAACAAAAACTAACGTGTAATGACATTCATGAAGGTGTTTTTTATAACTATCCTAAAAATTCAACGGACAGGTATATTGACATTCGTGAAGGTGAATTTGTGCATGAAAACAATCTTGTTACAGGAGATACTTCGCTTTGGAAAATAAAATGGAACAACGACTGTACATACACACTCAGCCTGATAGAAATGAACGGCAAACTTGAACAACAGACAAGAGAATTGATGAAGAAACACAAGCTGCTATTTTCAATAAATGACCTTACTAACGATTATTATGTCTTTACTGGTTATTTCGATAAAACGTCAACCCTGCCGATCATCCACGATACGATGTGGATGCACGAAAAAGTAAATATTTCCAGTAATGAATTGTTCAAGCAGGTTCCGGACAATATTGTATTTAAAAAAACTCTTATCAGCGATACATCGAAATATGCTTTACTGTATGTGTATCGTCCTGGCAAATTAAAACTGTCGTTAGCCAATTATCTGGTTTACTTCGATGACAATTTGATGTGCGTTGCTCAAAACAGCTCGGGCTATGTTTTCAAGATATTGAAAGAAGGAAAGTATGAACTGAAAAGCAGATTGAATAAAGACGAATCCCCACTGCCTTTGGATATTCATTTCGGTAAGAGTTATTTTGTAAAAACAGAAATTCAGTGGGGCTTGTATAAGCATCTTTCCAACTATAAATTAGAGAATACAGAAATGAGCCGTGAACAAGGTATGGCAGAGTTTCAGGATAGTAAACATTTGTAATGAAAGAACAGCGAAGCCCGCTGCGGAAACCAGTTTTGGTTTTGCCCGATTTTTAAAGTCATGACTAAATTATATCTATGAAAAAAAGTATTTTCTTTCTATCGGTCGTTATACTGCTAACCATAAAAAGCTATTCGCAATCTTCATCCATTACAGGCTTTAGTTCAGCCAATGCAAAGCAGCAATTATCCATCGAAAAACAATTCGACCAAAACCTGAATGCAGCCCATATTGGAAGCACCATAAAGCTATTGTCATCGTATCCGCATCATTTGGGTTCGCCGGGCGGCAAAGCTGTGGCAGATACCATTTACAATCGCTTTAAACAATGGGGCTGGGATGTAAGAATAGATGAATATACCGTATTGTTTCCCACACCTAAAACAAGTGTGTTGGAAATGACATCACCCACTACTTACAAAGCCGTTTTAAAAGAACCTGCTTTAAAAGAAGATGCCACCAGCGGACAAAACGGACAACTGCCAACTTACAACGCCTGGAGCGCTGATGGTGATGTAACCGGCGCGCTGGTGTTTGTAAATTATGGACTGCCCGATGATTACGATTTGCTTGACAGAATGGGTATCAGTGTAAAAGGAAAAATAGTAATTGCCAAATACGGCAGAAGCTGGCGCGGCATCAAACCCAAAGTGGCGCAGGAAAGGGGCGCCATTGGCTGCATTATTTACAGCGATCCTATTGATGATGGTTATGCGGCTGGCGATGTGTATCCCAAAGGTGCTTACCGCAACGAGTATGAAGTACAGCGAGGCAGTGTGATGGATATGCCCATTTATCCCGGCGATCCCTTAACGCCTGGTATTGCTTCCACCAAAGACGCCAAACGCATTGAACGAAGCGAAGCCAAAAATTTATTGAAGATTCCTGTTATTCCTATCAGCTACCACGATGCTGCCCCTTTATTGAAATCGCTGGAAGGACCTGTTGCGCCGCGCGAATGGGTGGGTGGTTTGCCATTCACGTATCATGTGGGTGATGATAAAACAAAAGTGCATCTGAACATGCAGTTTAACTGGAATGAAGTGCCTTGTTATGATGTGATTGCTACGCTCAAAGGTTCGCAATATCCCGATGAATGGGTGGTGCGTGGGAATCATCACGATGCCTGGGTGAATGGAGCCAACGACCCCATCAGCGGGCAAGCTGCCTTGTTAGAAGAAGCGAAAGCCATTGGTGAACTGGTAAAAGGGGGATGGAAGCCCAAACGCACACTCGTGTATTGTGCGTGGGACGGCGAAGAGCCTGCTTTATTGGGCAGCACCGAGTGGGTAGAAGATCATGCAAAAGAATTGCAGCAGAAAGCAGTGGTGTACATCAACAGCGACGACAATGGCAGAGGTTATTTTGGGGCAGGTGGCTCGGCGGCATTGCAAACAATGGTGAATGAAGCGGCAAAGGAAGTTACTGACCCGGAAACGGGAATCAGCATACAAGCAAGAAGTCTGGCTAAAGAAACAGCCGATGCAAAAGGCGCAAAAGCAAAAGAAGAAGCGATGAGCAAAAAAGAAATGGAGTTAGAACCCTTGGGCTCAGGTTCTGATTTTTCGCCGTTTTTGCAACACATTGGCGTGCCTTCGCTAAATCTTGGTTTTGGCGGTGAAGATGGCGGCGGCGAATACCATTCAGCTTACGATTCGTATGATGATTACCGCCGGTTTAAAGACCCTTCGTTTCAATATGGTGTTGCACTCGCAAAAGCAGCAGGACGCATGGCTTTGCGTATGGCAGATGCTGAGCGTGTGCCTTTTGATTTTACGCTTTTATACAAAAACATCAATACTTATACAAAAGAAGTGATCCTTCTTGCTGATAATATGCGCGAGAATACGCGGTTGGAAAACAAATTGATCCTTTCAGGCATCTATGGGCAAACCACTGATACGGCCTTTCATTTATTATTGCCAAAAACAAAAGGGGCTGTGCCGTATCTCAATTTTGCGCCTTTGCAAAATGCAATGGACAGCCTGCAACGCAGCACTGATAGTCTGCAAGCGTTATTGAGTAAGAGAGACACCGTGTTAAGCAATGACGCTATTAACAGAGCCTTATTTACTGCCGAACAGCAGTTGTTATTGCCCAACGGTTTGCCACGCCGCGAGTGGTACAAACATGCTATTTACGCACCGGGTTTTTATACAGGTTATGGTGTAAAAACATTGCCCGGAATACGCGAAGCGATAGAGCAGCGCAACTGGTCTGAAGCCCAAGCCCAGATTGGCATTGCGGCAGATGCTATTGTTCAGTTTAGTAAGTATTTGGAAGGAATAAGGCAGTAGGTGGTAAGTTGTATTGGCGCAACTACAATACAAAAAGCGCATACTAATAGTATTGATAATCAAAGGCAATTGATTTTTTGTTGGTATGGTTAATTGCGTATAATATTGTGTTGTAGGTAAGGCTATTGGACACTTTCTTACAACAAAAAAACTGACAAAGACTTATGGAGTTCAAAATTTTATTTTTGTTATTTGCTATCGTGACTTTTGCTTCTAAAACTATCGGGCAATCGCCAAAATCTTTTAAAGAATACACTTTTACTTCTACATATCAAATTGATAAAATCACAAACGGAGAAGTTGTTAAGGGGAATAGGAAAGTTATAATTTATCTTCAAGACCCATTGCTTATAACTAATGACAGTACCGATTTTATTGATAGACCTTCTGGACAATTGAATATTAAATATGAAGGATTGGACGAAATAAAAAATGAAATTAAGTATTTAGGAAAATTTGACTTTGGTGACGCAACAAATCAGGCTCTTTACAGTATTGTTGGATCTCAAATGTTAGGTTTAAATGTCATCCATGAATATACTGCTTTCGTATTTGTAAAAAAGAAGATGACAATAAGTGGACAAAGTTTTAATCACATAATCTTTATGGGTAAATTCGGAATTGAAGGTGGCATGCCTAAAGTGTTTACAATGTTTTGCTGTAATTGAATAATCTTGTATTTTTGCAAAACAAGCTCGTTACTAACTGGGTGAGTAAAAATCGCAAATACAGATCGCACAAAATCATTTAAAATGATTTTATTTGTGGCGATGGTTATTTCAATTCTTACTATAATTGAAAAAACCGTAACTATTATTCTAAAATTTCTTGAGCTTTTAAAGAAATTTAAAGAATAAGTAAAAGACTTAAAGCCTGCATTACACAATGCAGGCTTTTTTATAAAAATATGTTGACAGTTCTTAAGCCCTACCTACAACAAAAGGTTTTCTGTTATGCTGGCTGACACATCACACTTCAGCATCAGTTCATTTATTATCTTTAGTTCCGGCTTGACGTTATCAATTGAGCTATTGTTCTTAACTTCAACTTTTAATTATGAATCGGCTTTTGTTCCGGCCCACAGAACATAAAATGCCAGCAAAGCAGAAAGCCGGGTTCGTTAGCTACATCTTCAGTTTGCATTAAAATTCTACCTCTCATGCCACTGCCAAAGCCTTCACTTGCAAAGTATAGCCAAGCGATTGCATAATGGCTTCACAATCTCCGTATTCAAGACCAAAGGCCTTTACATCAGCCAGCCCAAGCTGTGCCAAAACATTTCTTATTGTGTGAGAAGCATTGTCTTCATACGTGCCTTCCATAAAGCTTTGTTCGGCCCAATTTACCAACTCGTTCAACGACAAACGATGTTGTAAATAAGCCAGTAGTTGTTCTGCAATTTTCTTTTTTGTAATCATGTTTCAAGCTTTGTATGTTTATCAAGAGACAATGATTTCTTGTACTATCTTACTCTAAACCTACTTCTTTTTTCGTTTAAAATCTGATGCTCGGAACAGCCGATAGCTTACCAGCAATTGAAGCGATGAGCTTCGTTTGTTGACAATCGTTCCATCAGGAAGTGTGTACTTAATAAACGGCTGTACATCCTGCCAATACCGCAAGCCAACCGACCATTTCTTAAAACTATAATTCGTTTGCAACAACAACGAAGTGTTTGTTTTGTATAAAAAAGAATCGGAGAAATTTTTAATTGGAGTTTCCTGTTGTGAACGGATTTGCGTACCTAATACCACGTCCTGAACGGCTACTGTTTTTTGCACCAGCGCACCGCAAAACCAGTTGTATGCAACGCCCGCGCCTACCGACCAATGTGGCTGCACATAATAATGAAAACTGATGGGCAACTGGCTGTAAAATACTTTTTGCAAATGATAAGCGGTAGTGGAAACCGTGCTGTGCGCATAATCGGTTTGCGTGTGTTGACTGTAAACAAATTGCTTGATGATGCGTGGCGATGAATAATCAAATTCTCCCTGCAAGAACCATTGGTCTTTTTTTTCCAATCTTAGATACAAAGCAGGAACATAATCCAACAACACATTCTTATTTCCGTTGTAGTTGTATGCTGTTACCTTTTGTGTGCCTAATGGAATTTGCTGTTGCAACTGAATGCCTCCCTCAATAAACAAGGAATTGCGTTTTTTGATAATGATGTTTGTTTTTGCAGCTATTTTACCGGAGTCGGAATGATCCGCTTTTTGCAAGCTATCTTTTTGAATGATGGCTTGCTGATGAATGCTGTCGCTTACAAAAGTGGAAGAATTAATTGCGTTTTTGTTGATTGGTGATGCTTCAACAACTTCGTTTTGATGATGATTGACAGAGTTCTTTACATCCTTCAAAGCCTTGCTGTTACTGGCTTTTAGCTCGCTCCATTCTTTCCAATTGTTTTGGTCCGATTTGTTTTTGTCCATATTTGTAGGCACCGCATTTTTATCATTTGTTGTTTCTCTTCCTTTTATTTCATTTGGTTTATTTGTAATTTGGATGCTTTTGTTTTTGCCATAAAAAGAAGCTGTTGCCGTTGTCCTTTTTAATTCTTCCTTCTCTGATCCTGATAATGAATTGTTCCTGGTTTTTGGTTTTGCATCTTTTTGACTGCTCAATGGTTGAAGCGAGCCATTCTTATCTTCTTTGTTGTGCAACGTTGAAGGTGGTACGTTTGTTTTTGCTCTATTTTTTATTTGAGCAACAGCATCGTTTTTCTCTACACTTGTTGTATGTTGATAAATGAGAACCGAAAGCAAAATCAACAATACCAGCAACAACACACCGCCCACCACTTTGTAATTGTTCAATAAAAACAAAGCAGGACGATCTTTCTTTTTATCCAATAACCGCTTCATGTGTTGCCAGGCTTCGTCTTCATTGGGCGTTGGCAATTCGTTCAGCTTGCGCCTGAACAGGTCGTCAAAAGATGATTTCTCTTTCATAGTTTCACCTCTTCTTTTGCAATCATTTGTTGTAGTTGTTTTCGGGCTTCACTCAAATGCCATTTGCTCGTTCCTTCGCTGATGTTTAAAGTTGCGCAACCTCTTTGTGCGTGTATCCTTCTATAGCATACAAGTTAAATACGGCTGCCGTGGCAGGCGGCAATTGCCTTATCAAATGCAATAGCTGTGCGGCTTTCAGCTTACTGACAGCTTCGGGTTCTATGTTTACTTCTGTTGCATTGTAAAGCTCATTGTGTACTTCCCACTCCCTTTTTTGCTTGATAAAATCAATACAACTATTGATAACAATGGTGCGAATCCATGTGTAAAGGCTTGCTTTTGCTGCATCATAACGATGTATGTTTTGAAACACTTTTAAAAAGCCGTTGTTCAGCACTTCAAGCGCATCTCTTTCGTTCTTTGTAAAACGCAAACACAGTTGCATCATTGCAACATAATAGTTGCGATACAACTGTTCCTGCGCCTTGCGGTTGTTGTTTTTACAACCGTTAATAATATCGGTCTCCGTTGGTTGAATGGTTTAATTGTTTTTCCGGATCTTGAATGAACCTGAAATGGTATGCTGCCCCGATGTTGAATCTACTGCAAATGTTCCTGCGATACTTCCTTCATAAAAATCGCCTTGTGTTGTAGCGAATTTTGTAAAAGTAATTGTTGGTTGACCAAAGGTGATTGATTGATGTTTTTGAACTACAAAGTAAGAAGCAGGGAATGTTCCTACTGCCCCATTTTCAATGGTAAATTGGAGATACTTCAATGAATCAGGTAAAGAAAATCCCCAAACATAAGTTACACCACCCAGAGGGTCTGGTTGTGTATAGCCGGTAAGCGAATCGCTGTTAGCGCTTGTAATGTTGTAAGCCTTTCCATCGTAAGTATAATTGATATACTGTTGAGAAGATATACCGCACACGGAAATGTTGCCCGCATTGGTAAGCGGAGTGGTAACATTTATGGTGGTTGCGGCGCTTTGTTGTTGTGCATCGTTATCTATCCCCAAAACGCTAATGGTTGATGGAAAGGTTGAACAGCTAACATACGTTGTTTTGAATTGCCCATTTTTATCAGTAGCAATGTATCGCGTGTTATACTCTAATGTAACGATTGCAAAACCATTGGTAACGGGCGCATTGTTACAGTTAACCAATGTACCGGTAAAGGTGAGCAATGAAGTACCACTATTCACATTTATTACTCCCAAATCTTTATCCTGACTGAGTGGCGCAATTGCCTGCGAATACACAACAGCACCGCAAGGCCCCAATACTTGCATCTTCAAATTTTTATTGGCTGGCACCAATCCTTTTACTTGTCCTAAGCTATCGGTGTATCCATAAGCCGTTTCGCCTGCCACACTGGTATCAGAACCTGTTTTTTCTTTTGTTACCATTACGGTTGCATTTACAAGTGGTAAACCATCGGGTGTTTGTAAAATTAGCGAAAGAGTAACTGCATTGTTTGCATAATCGCAGTTCCAAAAGCTAAAATGTTTTACATCACCCACATAATTGCTGCCTTGCTTGGTGGCGCTACCTTCTTCCTGCCAGATGCCGGTGGTTTCATCTACATACCACAACGAAATGGTTTGCGGAGCCGATGATGGCGAAGAAGAAACAGGAATGGTAAGTTTTGCAATGCTGCCGCTTTTTACTTGCAGCTTTTCGCCACTTGCGCTTTGCAGTTCAACCGCCAGCATTCCAAACGATGATAAAATAACGCGCTTGCCCACTTTATCGTTAGCTGCAAACGAGCCGGGAACCGTCTTTGCAATGTCGGCTGCATTGGGATTGATATAAGCCGCATACACATTTACATCACCCGAATAAGCTGCACCGTTGGCTGCCACTACCACGCCATTGGCAGGCAAGTGAACAATTGCGCCATTGCTTAAAGTGGCATCGCCACCTTGCGAAGCAGGAAGGCTTTTAATAAAGTTTCTTTTTACCAATTTAATCACTACCTGGTTGCAACCCGATGTGGCAGCAAACACACGATAGCTTTTAAAATAGCCATCTTTTTGTGCGGTAACCAACGTTGTGTTTTTATCAAGTGTTGCTTTGCTGATGTGAAAGTAACCGTTGGCATCGGTAGTAGCAGTGCTGGTTCCGCCAGTGATGGAAACACCGGCAGCGGGCTGCTCATTCTCATCTACTACATTGCCCTGCACGCTGGTGGTAATGGGGTCGGGCAGAACAGAAGAACCTGAATCGGGACCTCCGATATAACTTACATCTTTTCGACATTCATAAAACAACGCAGTCAGTAAAAAAAGGGCAAAAACAAAGAACAGCTTTTTCATAACAGAGTTTGGTTTTGCCTTATATACTGAAGCTGAAAGCAAAGGGTTGGGTTAAAGAGAAAAATATTTTAAAAGTCTTGTTTGCTTCATCGCAGCCTATCATCAGCAGGCTTTATAAAATGTGATTGCAGAACAACAAGGTGATACATTCATTTTTCAAAAACATCTTACTTCATACAATAAAAAGCTGTTTTTTTAGTTATTTACACAAATCCAAAAAAGAGTGAATCCAATAAAAATCTTACAGGTTATCAGGCAGGGCAAAATTGGTGGCGGCGAAAGTTATTTGTTGAGTTTGGTTGAAAGGTTAGACAAAGAAAAATTTGAACCTGTTGTGCTTTCTTTTACTGACGGGCCGATGATGGAAAGATTGAAAAAAATGGGTGTAAAAGCGCATCTGGTTTATACCGAAACTCCTTTCGATGTAAGAGTTTGGAAAAGGGTAAGGCAAATTGTAAATGATGAAAATCCTGATATTGTTCATGCGCACGGAACTCGGGCTATGTCGAATGTATTCAGCGCAGCCAAAAACAAAAATCTTCCCCTAATTTATACTTGTCATGGATGGTCGTTTCACACAGGCCAGCACCCGGTTATAAAAGCGCTTCGTGTGAAGAGTGAAAAATATTTGACCCGTCAATCCAACATAAATATATGCGGTGCAAAAACAAACCGCGATGAAGCCAGAAAAGCATTCGGAACATTTGATGCCGAAATCATTTACAATTCCGTTGATTCAAATAAATTTAACCCGTACGGAAAGTATAAAAACATCAGGCAGGAATTGAACATTGCCGATGATGAAATACTCATCAGTTCTGTTGCCAGATTTACTTTACAAAAGCAACCTTTACAGTTGGTTGCTGCTTTTGCTGAAGTAAGCAAAAAAGTGCCCCGTGCAAAACTGTTATTAGTGGGCGATGGTGAATTGAAAGATGCGGTAAATAGCCTGATTGAAAAGCTGCAATTGGGAAACCGTGTGATTGTACAACCGTTCCGGCAAGATATACCCGATGTGTTGTCGGGCATAGATATTTTTGTTTTGCCTTCTTTATGGGAAGGATTTCCCATTGCATTGATTGAAGCCTTATCAATGGGCAAAGCAGTTGTGGCAACGGCTGTGAATGGCACGCCTGAATTAGTGAAGCATAACGAAAACGGCCTTTTGGTGCAGACGGCTCAGTTGGAAAATAACTTATCCGAAGCTATTACGAGATTGTGTTTGGATGAAGATTTACGAAACCGTTTGGCAAAAAATGCCATCAGCAGCACGTATCAAAAATATGATGTGGAAACAATGGTAGCTAAAAACGAACTGTTGTATCACCGGCTTGCGGGAAACAAAAATCATTCGATAAATAATAAAAGAACGGTTGAGTTTATTAAGGCTTGATAATTCTCATTGCAATCGGCTTTTTGTTTTGGCACGTTTGTGTTGCAAAGGATGACAAGGAATAAATATGGTTTGTAAAACTATTCAACCACTAACCAGGTATAGCTGTCAGGTGCAAGCGTAACGGTTACTTCAATTTCGTAGTTGCGGTTCAGTTTGTATTCTTTGGTTTTGCCGCTTTTTTCAGCAACCTGTGCTGTTGTTGTTAAGCCCGTAAAATACAAAGGCAGCGTAATGGTTCGCTCCATTTTTTCGCGTAGCGGATTGTACAACATAACCAGCGCTTTTGTTTTTAGCCCAGGATTTACATGCATGATACCATCCCAATCCCTGCCGTCAGCGCGACGCAAATGAATAACGTCTGAATTTAAAATATCGCGGTACTCTTTATACCAATGGATCACGCCGATAACCGTTTGCTTTGTTTCTTCGGTATCATACAATCTTGGCCCGCGATAACATGCCTGCACGCCGGCGCCATAATATTGCATCATCAATTGTTTATAATCTTGCAAGTGTGCCGAAAGTGGCTCCAGCACTGCATTTGAGTCGCCGCCCTGGTATTTGGTAAGCGGTACAAATCCCCAACTCATACAAGGCGTTTTTTCCCACAAACCATCATAAATATTTTGCCGGTTTAAAATCTTCTGGTCTTCTCTCGGTAACGAAAAATTTACCTCGCGGTAACCCAATGCAATTTTATTTGTTCCATCTAAAAAATACCAGTCAGGCGCATTTACATAAATGCCGTGCTCACTGCACCAGTGGTACAAGCTTTTTTGCAGCTCCATTTGCTTCCACTGGCTATCGCCTACATCTTTATGGCCGGGATGCGTTGTTGATGCACAAACGTCGCCGGGATAAGGACCATCGTTTTCAAATATGTCAAAGTTGCACTGCTCTAAAAAGTATCTTATTTTGGCAAGATAATTCAAGCCCCAGTTGCTTCCCATGCAAGGCGCTGCACCAAAAAAAGCAGCCACATCAGGCTTGCCGGTTACCGGATCAATGACATCGTCTTCATCGCTTATTTTTCTCGAACTGAACAGGGAATAACCACCAATCATAATGCCTTTGCTGTGGGCATACCGGCCTAACGTTTTCCAACTTTTTATGTTCGCCGCAGAAGTGTCTTCCATGTTGCAATGGCTGCCAAAGCTGAGGATAACGGCTTCGTAACCGGTGGCTGCACATTGGTCAATTGCCGTTTTTACTTCTTCATCATTTTTGCTGATAAGATGCATGAAAATCGGGTTTGCTGTTGTCCACGGCGCAAGGGTTCTGTACATTTTTTTAATACACAAACCTCGTCGCTCACGGTCGTAACTATCCATCAACAATTCGCAGGTGCGCACGGATGTAAAGGTTTCGTCCGGCTTTACATCAACCGCAGTAACTTTTTCGGGATACACCTGCAACAAACAAGGTGTTTGATAATTGTAATTGACCTGCGAAGTATAAACGCTGTCGGCTTTCCAGTGCGTGGTTTGATCGCTGATGTCGTAACGCATGGCGTTGTTAAATGCATAATTGGTTTCTACATAAATGCCGTGTTGCTTTTTCATCTGCTCGGTTGAGCCTACCACCGCGCTTTCTTCTTCCACCAGGGCCAGTTCTTCGTTTACCAATTTGTTGATGGTGATGTTATGTGATGTTTTGTTTTGTACCGAAACAAATTTTAGGATCAAAGGAATGCCATCGTATAGTTCATAATGCACGGTTACAGTAATATTTTTAAGTGAGGGAACCGAAGATTGATAAACAAACAAAACGGTTTTGCCGGTAGGTTGTTGTTTGTTCATTGCCCAACCTTTTGGCTGCCAGTTTATAAAAGGCCGGATGGGATTTACCGAATAAGAAACAAAAGAAAAGTCATTTTGGTGCGCGGTAAAATGGTTGATCCGAAATGGTAGCAAATATGCATTCTCACTTTGACCATACAAGCCGCCAACATTGTATTCCATACCATCAATTGTAATAATAGCTTCAGGCTTTACGGCACGCAGCAGTTGCTGGCCCGTGCTCATGTTTTGGTAATCAACACAGGCAACATTGGGTTGAATGCGAAAGCTTCTTTTTACCAGTCCATTGAATAAAATAATTTCTTTTTCATCGTTGCTTCTGTACACCTCAGCTTTTGTAGTAATAGGTGTAATCAACCAATCTTTATTATACTTTTTTTCTTTTGTGGCATCATACACGGGCAGGCTTTGTTGAGCCATCGTTGACAGTGCAAGAAATATGGCAAAACAAAAAAGCAGGCTTTTCATTTTATCATTTTGCAACAAGATAACACGACTTGAAATTATTTGTGCAAAAACAAAGAGGCAAACGTTTGCGTTATCTTTTGCAGCATTCCTTTAAGTGATGAAAAACCGGCAAAAACAAATTTAGATTAGTAAGGTAGAATATTCAGATAATTGTGTTCCGGTATCTACTCCTGATTGCCCAAAAAGTCAATCAAAGTTTTCAAGTCGTCTTCTTTTGTAACATCAATTTTGTGTTGGGAAAGGTAGGTATCCAAACCTTTGTTTTTGCCGAATAAATTACGCACATTTCTCATTGTTGCCGGCACGAAATGATTATAAGCATCACCTATGAATAGTGTACGATGCATCACGAAAATCATCTGTTTATCATCAGTCAGGTTTACCATGCGCGAACCCAGGTTCAAAGAAGTTACATTGTCTATGCCGCCCAATGATGTATAAGAATTATAAGCCGTGCCTTTTTTGATATCAGACAAGCTCAACTTTTCATTCTGTGCAAGCTTCGCCTTCCTGTTTTCAGCTATTAGTTTTAGATAAGCATTGTCGTAATAAAAAGTGTCTTCGTTTATTGTTATGTATTGAATGGTAACTTCATTGGCCAGCGAAAGCGTATCACCAGAAGGGTTAATAAACTGCATCTCACCTGTTAATAGATTATCGTTCAACATCGAGCCGCCAACAGTACCGTCTCTAAAATATACTTTGCCAAAAATAAAACCGGGATACAAATATTTTATTGAGTCGGGAATGGATGCAGCAATGTCATTGTTGCCTGAAACAACTACTTTGTTTTTCTGCGCTGCTATTTGTGAACAGATAAAGAGGCAGACAAGAAGCGATAGCCATTTCAGCTTTACCATTGTGATGTTTTGTGAGTTCAACAAGCCATTCAACAATGCGTAAAGTTATTCAATTCTTTAGCTTGGTTGAATCGCTTTAAATTGTTCGGAGCTCAGTCAACCTTTTACAAGGGAACTTTGAACGCCATTCAGTTTAGTATTAGGTTGCGCTCTGAACTATATGATAGTTTAAATTTTTGTTACGGTGTAAATTGTTCCGTCAGGAACAGCAGGTGGGTAGAAAGAGAATCAACAAGATAACACATTCGTTCCATCGGAACAATACTTTACAACCAACATAGAGTACCGTTCCGATGGAACGGAAGACATCTCTTCATCCATCATCTACCCACCTACCGTTCCTGACGGAACGAAGAATTGCCATCTTTGGTTTTGCCTTATTTTCTACCCACCTGCTGCTGTTCCTGACGGAACAATTCTAAAGACAACTATGTTACATATATTGCATAAGAGCAAAAGTTCATGTCATACATTTCAGAACACAACATAGTACTGTACCAATCATGTAAGAATAGGAGAGGAGTTTACCTGTTGCTAATCATTCAAACCTTTTCCGTTCAAAATTGGTTGCCTGCATTTTTCAATTCTTGCTTCACGGGTTTTGGATTGTTTGGGGCCAGAAAAATAAAGAAGATAGGCTCTTTGTCGTCCCGGTGTTAATGTCTCAAAAGCCGTTTTCAGCGCATCGTCTTCGTCTAATTTTTGTTGAAATTCTTCAGGCATTTCAAATTCTGCAGTCTTTTTCAAAGCTACTTTTAAACCGGATCTTTCCACTTCGATGGCTTCATAAATATAAGCTTTCAAAACAGCTTCCCTTTCCACAATTTGCTGAACAGAAGTAAAGCGAACCTGGCGTGCAGCCTGTACATTTTCCGTTTGTTGAACGAGAATCCCCTCTGCATCCTGCAACAATGCACCTTTGAAAAACAGGAGCGCGCAATATTCTTTAAACACATGTATTAAAACGATGTTGCTGTTTTCAAATGTGTAACAAGGACAGCCCCATTTCAATTCTTCTGTTAAGCCACAATGAAGAACAATCGTTCTCAATAGCTCGGTTTCTTTCTGCCATTTTTGGGCTTTCACAAAGTAAAAGTCAACCTTCGGATTCATGCTATTCATTTATTGATTCACTGAAATAAGTTTTCTGTTCGCAGGCCTGCAATACCATGACACCACTGTGAGAAGTAGAAGTAACGATGATGGAAGCAATTCTATTATAGAATCGCCCATTGCTAAATGCGAAAATATGGCTCCCGACATGATAAAGAAAAAGCCTGCATAAGCCCATTCCTTCAGCAAAGGAAATTTTGGAACAAGCAATACTATAACTCCTATAATTTTCCAGCTGCCCAATATTGTTAGCAAATAAATGGGATAACCCAAATGCGCAATCATATCGCTTCCGCCTTGCCCTTGTTTTCCTTTGAATAACTGTGCTGCGCCAGTTGCTACCATGCCTAAGGCAAGCCAAATGGTAGCAATCCAATAAACAATTTTATTTCTCTTTGTCATGGCTATTTATTTAATTGTTGCATTACATTTTGTAAGCGGTTATGCGCCCAATTGATTCCTTGCACGAATGGCATCTTCAGCACCTTATCTCTTTGTGCAACCGATTCATAAATTACGTGCATAGTAAGTTGGCTGGTATCATCGGTAAGTGGTTCAAATTCACAGATCTCAAGCTGAACACCAAACGGCGTATTTTCCATTTCAAATGTGCGTGTAATTTTTTGGTTTGGATTAAACTCATGAATTACACCATTTGCGCTAAAAGCTTTGGCCCCTTTGGCATCGGTTGTTTCAAACTGATAACAGCCATGCTTTTTGCTTTCAAGCTTCAGCACCTTTGTTCCCATCCATTGTTCAACAAGTTCTGGCTCTGCATACGCTTTGAATAACAATTCTACCGGCAAATCAAACTCTCTTGTAATTACCAGTTCCTGCCTGCCATCTTCGGCGCTAATTTTTGTTTTTTGTTCCATTTTTTATTTTTTGGTTTTGTATTTTTTCATGATGCTTTCTAATTTAGTAAACCTGGCGTCCCACATGGTGCGGAAAGGCTCAATAAAGTCGGCTACTTCTTTCATTTTTTTTGCATTGATGTGATAATATATTTCTCTGCCGTTTTGAGCCTGCTCCAATAATTCGCACTCGGTAAGTATTTGCAAGTGTTTCGAAACGGTTGGTCGTGCAGTGTCAAAGTTTGCGGCTATGGCACCGGCTGTTAATGACTGCGAAGCAACCAAAAGGAGGATAGCTCTTCTTGTAGGATCAGCAATGGCTTGAAATACGTCTCGTCTTAAATTCATTGTGTAGCTATTTGGCTACAAATATATGCGTAGTTATTTAACTACACAAATTTTTTGTTGCATTTCAATTTTTCGCAGTCATTTTTTATTTGCTGTTCAAATAGTTTTTTCTGCCTATCCTTCGGCCATCATACATTCAATTGCACAACCCGTGTTTTCAATACATGGCATCCTTTGCAGTATCGTCACTAATTCTGATAAGAGTTTTGTTCAATTTTATTTCATTTTGTAAAGAGTATTATCGGCAACAGGGTTTTGGTAAGAATGATAAAATAAAATTCATACAAAGAAAGCATGTCAACAGTAAGTGCATTTGTTTTCATGTAAAAAAGATGAGTTTGCAACCCGTAGCGCATTTGGTTTTGCCTGTTTTTCGGTACCAAAAATGAGCAGGAATTTATAATATTATCTTCGCCAACCCACGCTGGATGCGGCTTTTGCAGATGTGGCAAAGTATGTGATACATTGTGAACAGAATATTGAAACTTGTGGAATGAAAACAGCCCGATGGAACGAAACGGCAATCCAATGGAAGCCTGATGATTTTGATTTTGCCAACACATGCCTTGTGCTGGCGCCCCACCAGGATGATGAAACGCTGGGCTGTGGTGGCTTAATTTCTTTGTTAAGAGAAAAAAACAAAGAAGTGTTTGTGTTGTTTATTACCGATGGCAGTGCCTCTCATCCGGCCTCAAAGCAATACGATGGCGGGCGGCTGTCTGCTTTGCGCAAAGAAGAAGCGGTAAGAGCTTTAGGAGTGCTGGGTGTTCCGCAAGGCAACGCATTTTTTTTAAACAAAAAAGATGGTGCACTGCCTGCCGAAGGCGACCCTGATTTTGAGCAAAATGCGGCTCAGCTTCACGTTCTAATCACTTTGCTTTCTCCTGATTTGGTATTGGTTCCTTATGAAAAAGATCCGCACCGCGACCACCGTGCAACCTGGCAAATGCTGATGCATTCTACCAAAAACATACATGCAAAGTTTCGCATTTTGCAATATGTAATCTGGCTGCATGAGCGGGGTAAACAGGAAGATATGCCAAATGATGAAGTGGTTCATTTTGTTAGCATTTCAAAATACAAAACGCTAAAAGAAAAAGCCATTGCAAAGCATCAATCGCAAACCACAAGGTTGATTGATGATGATCCCGAAGGCTTTATTCTTTCGCCCGAAGTATTGTCAAAATTTATAACCAACAAAGAGTTTTACATTGAACAAACTGTATGAAAAATTCACTGCCCGCCGAATATTTCTCCCATGTTTATAACAACAGCAACGACCCCTGGAGTTTTGAAACCAGCCCGTACGAAAAAGCAAAATATGAAGCCACAGTTGCTGCATTGCCAAAGCAGCATTACAACAATGCTTTGGAATTGGGTTGCTCCATTGGTGTGCTTACGGCCATGCTGGCAAAGCGTTGCAGCCACTTGCTTTCTACCGACATTAGCGATGCACCTTTGCAAACAGCAAGACAGCGTTTGAAAGGAGAACCGCAGGTAATTTTTGTACAAGCTGCCCTTCCTGACGAATATCCTGATGGTACATTTGACCTCGTGATGATGAGTGAAGTGGGATATTATTTATCGAAAGAAGATTTGCAAAAAGCAAAAGAAAAAATCGTTGATAGTTTAGAAAGAGGCGGCGATCTGATGATGGTGCATTGGACCCCTTTTGTGCCCGATTATCCGCTTACCGGCGATGAAGTGCACGATTTGTTTTTGCACGATAAACGCTTACAACATTTGTTTGGAAAGCGGGAAGAAAAATATCGGTTGGATGTAATGAGAAAGAAATGATAAGGTTTGGTTTTGCCCGTATTTTTTAAGTCTTCAATCGGATTCTCAGTTCAGCAATGGCTTTTTGTATCGGTATCCAGGTTTGTTTTTTGCGCCATTTTCCGGTGTACATTTTAAATTCGGTTTTCTCCCAAAATTCGCCAAAGTACATCGAAATGTCCATCTCACTCAACAGCCATTTTGGTGAAATGCCAATTGCTGCAGCAACTGATGAAATGCACTGATTGAACTCTCTTTTTTCTTTCCGCATGCGCCAGCACGATCGAAGCTCGCGGCGTGCCTGCCATTTTTCTTCCAACGTTTTTGCCGATTCTACCAACACCGAAACATTGTGTTTTTTAAGATTGCTTAACTCTTTTAAATGCACCGATAAACCAGCTTTCACCCGTCCTTTGATACGAGCTGAAGTATAAACTTTTACCAGCGGCGACTTTCGTACTTTGGCATCTACGCGGTATAAAGCGCGGCTAAAGGCTTCGTCTTCCAAAAAAGGAATTACGGGCAATCTGCCTGCCTTGTGGTATGCTGAGCAGCGCACGGCAAGGCTTGCCCCAAAACATTGAAAATGCGGGCTTTTTACCGCATCCGTGGGGTCAATCAGGGCTTCCAAACGGGCAGATAGGTAACGGTAAGTAGTGTCTTGTAAATAATAGAGTTTGCAATCGGGCGCTATATCTCTCGTTAAAATGCGTCCGCCAACAGCATCGCATCCGCCACTCATTTCATTCAGCGTATTTACAATCCATGCCGTATCTACTTCGGTATCGCCGTCGGTGGAAAGAATAATACCATCTCTTCTGTTGATGTTATGCCTGCGGAATGCTTCATCCATCAGCAGCCTTCTTACAGTGCCAATATGTGCTCTTTGTTTATCAAGTTGTATTTGGGCAATGTGAAGCGAAAGTTGTGGATGTTGTTGCTGATAGGCTTTGGCAACGGCATAGGTTTCATCAGTACAATTGTTTGCCAGCAACAGAATTTCATACATTTCAAAAGGTAATTGTTTGCCGTTCTCATCGGTCTGCAACCTAAGTGCATCAAGGGTTTTGGTGATATTAGCAGCTTCGTTTTTTGCGGGTATAATTACCGATGCCAGCATTTGCGGATGCGGTGGTTGATCAAACAAAATCATAGGCGAGTAGTCATCTGCCGATAGCCTTCGTTTTCGGCGTTTGTTTCTTTGAATGGCGAGGTTTAATGTTTCAGTTCCTGCGGCGTGGAGCGCGCTGATGTTTTTCATGTCGCTTGTATAAGATACAACAGAGTTAGTGAAGCGCGTTACCAATAAGATGCCACAACACCCGCAAAAACAAAAGATTATCGTTTGTCTTGAAAAAAAGTGCAAATCTTGATGCATTGCACAAACAGGCTTTACTTTTGCTGTTGAAACAGAAGAAGTAACCTTGTGAAAACATTTGTTTCCTTTCTCTTGATTTTGCTGTTTGCAACACAAACGTTTCGTTCGTTTGTAATGGATGCTGCTTTTGTTTGTAACAGAAGTTATGTGGCGCAAAGCTTATGTGTCAACCAAAGCAAACCACAGCTTCATTGTAATGGTAAATGTTATTTGGCGAAGCAAATTCAAAGAGAAAACAAAAGCGATTCGCAAACCAACACTACCAAAAAAGAAATGGGCGATGCACCTTACTTTTTCCCTTCCGGCAACCATATATCAATAGCTTTTATTTTTCCTCAAAGCCCCATCCACATTGCGTTTTATCCTTTGTTTTTACAGGATTATTCTGGCTCTCTTCTCAAACCGCCGCGGTACTTTTTCGTGTAAATAAATTTCCTTTCTTTTTTGTTTTGCGTAGCCTGTTGCGGGTTATGTTATTGCATTCTTTCTTTTAAATAAATAACATGAAAAAGCTTCTCTTTTCAATAATTTTCCTATGTTTTCTTTCTTCAGTATTTGCCTGCCCGTTTTGCGGTTGTGGTTCCGGCAATGTTTATATGGGATTGTATCCCGATTACAAACACCAGTTTTTTGGCTTGCGGTATAACTATTCAACTTTTCATACGGTGCTGGCAAACGATCCTTCGCAGTTTAGCCACAACACGTATAACACCGTTGAATTTTGGTACGGAGCGCACATCACACAAAAATTTCAGGTGCTTCTGTTTGTTCCGTATCATTTCGATAAACAGGCAGATGATGACGGCAAGTCTGCAAAAAAAGGTTTGGGCGATATTACGGTGCTGGGGCAATACGAGGTTTTTAATAAGGTAAAAATGAATACAAAAAAGCGTTCATCCGTACAACAACAATTGTGGCTGGGTGCCGGTTTTAAATTGCCAACCGGCGTTTTTGGTGTAGATGCTTTAGATTCTGCCACAACGCTTGCCGATGTGAATGCGCAGTTAGGAACCGGCAGTGTGGATGTTTTGCTCAATGGCTTATATAGCCTGCGCGCCGGCAATTTTGGGGTGAATGTAAACGCCAATTATAAAATCAACACACCACACAATGAAGTGAGGTTTGGAAACCAGCTATCGCTGAACAGCGTTGCTTATTACCGCGTCGGGCTCGGTAATTCATCTCTTAGCCCAAACATCGGTATCAATTACGAGCACACCGAAAGGAGTAATTTGCCTTCTACTTTAAAAGATTTTGTGCCTTATACGCAAAGCCATGTTTACTCAGGTTCGTTGGGTGTTGAGTACAATATTAAAAGTATAGGAATTGGTGTAACAGGGCAACTTCCTTTACAACAAAATTTTGCCGATGGACAGACAAAGCTCAATTTCCGAGGTTTGGCGCATGTTACAATTGCGATTTAAAGATTGTTTGAAAATAGTGCAAAACCAAAAGGCAGCGGAAGCTGTCTTTTGGTTTTATGGGAATGATAAAGTGAATGAAAAGTCGGTTATAAAAACTTTTGTATTAATTCAATTAGTCAAGCCGTCACTGCGAGAGAGCAGTCTGTGCCACATGACGAAAGCAGTTCATTATTTGCGAACCTGATTCTCCGTTAGCAGCAGACTGCTCTCTCGCAGTGACGAAGCTTCTTTGCTATTAGTTGCAGTAAGCGGATATGCATTATAAATTGTTGTAAAAACAAAAATAAACCTCACGCAATCGCCATCATTTTACTCCACTTGTTTTTATAATCAACCGGCGATACACCTGTTATCTTCTTAAAGATAGTTCGGAACGCTTTTGTATCGGAATAGCCTACTTCATACATTACTTCGCTAATGTTGCTGCGACTTGTTTCGAGGCGTTTTTTTGCGGCTTCAATTTTTACGCGTTGTATATATTCAACAATGGTGTTGCTGGTTGCTTTCTTAAACCGGCGTTCAAAATTGCGTCTGCCAATGGCAAACATAGAAGCCAGTCCATCTACCGTAATTCTTTCTTCAAAATGGCGTTCAATAAATTCCTGCGCTTTTCGTATTTGTTCATCTTCATGTTCTTTTTGTCCCTGAAAAATAATAAACGGCGATTGGCTTTCGCGCTCCATCTCTATGGCAAACACTTTGGCATTCATGATTGCCATTTCGCGGCCGGCATGTTTTTCAATCAAATACAAAATCAGATTCAGATAGGAGTAAGCGCCGCCGCTCGAATAAATGCCCTTTTCATCAGTAACCACTTTCTCCGGTATTAAATTTACCTGCGGAAACATCTTTCTAAATTCATTCATAGCAAGCCAGTGCGTTGCACATTTCTTTCCGTTCAGCAACCCGGTTGAAGCCAATAAAAATGCGCCCATACAAAGGCTCGCTATTTCGGCGCCTTTTGCATGTTGCTGTTGTATCCAGGGTACAAAAGCGTTGTTTATTTGCAAGGCGTGTTTAATGTCTCCATCCAGCGCAGGGATGATAATTAAATCGGTTGTTTTCACATCATGCAACAGCGCATCTGCATGGATGGTTACCAGCCCGCCACACAGTATTGTTTCTTTTTGCAAGCCTACCAATTGCAGCTTAAAAAGGGGTGGCTCGTTTCTCATTTGTAAAAACTGGTTTACTTGTGTGAACAATTGCCTTGGACCTTCGATGCTGCCTAAAATGGCGCCGTTTGGAATTAAGATAGAGATGTGTTTCATGCAATAAAAATAAGTTCTTTTTGTCGCAATCAACCTTGCAGTTTGACGTTTTTACACCGTTTTGTTTTGCTAAAAAAAATAGTATGTTTGCTTTATCAATCGCGATCAAAACATAACAAATCTATCAACCAGCAACGATGCAGGAAGCAAACATCAATCAGCAATTGACTGACACCAACCAACAATTCAGACAGCTTTTTGCATCCGTTCAGGACGAACAGATAAACGTTGTGCCATTTAAAGATAGCTGGACAGCAGGGCAGCTTGCGGAACATGTGTTGAAGTCGGAAACTGCTATGTTGAATGCGTTACACACGCGCGGTAAAAAAGCAGGCAGAGACCCGTTTGCCCATGTGGAGCATTTAAAAAATGTGTTTCTTGATTTTTCTACCAAACTAAAATCGCCGGAGTTCATTGTACCCGAACAAAAAGAATACAACACAAGCGAATTGCTTCAGCAGTTTGATGGCATTGCAAACGGACTGAAAGAGACAATCAAGCAGGTGAATAGGGAAGAGATGGTTAGCGGGCTTCCGCTTGGCGAGATTACAAAAGGTGAAATCATTCATTTTATTGTTTATCACACACAAAGGCACATTCACCAGTTACAACGGATTTTAGAGGTACTGAACAAGCAAGTAAAGTAATTTTTTATAGAAAAGAATGAACCATTATAACTGCGATAATAAAAGAACATTGATTATCTGCATGAGTAAAAGTAAAGCTACCGGCTGTTGATAACATCGGGATGGCAGTTATTATAACGGATGGTCTTTTTCGTTTTAGTGTTCAAAGAACTCACATTTTTCATTCACAATAAAATCAATCAACATGACAATGCAAGTAACACCTTACTTATTTTTCAATGGCAATTGTAAAGAAGCCATCACCTTTTATCAGCAATGCCTTGGCGGTACACTTTCCCTAACAACCGTTGGCGAAACAACGGTTGCGGACCAGATGCCTTCAAATCAAAAAGACATGATTATGCACAGCAATTTAATGCACGAAGGCGCTCTTTTGCTTATGGCTTCTGATAACATAATGGGCGATACAAAGGAGGGCAGCCAGATTACTTTATCCATCAATTGCAACAGCGAAAACGAACTCAATGACGTCTTCTCAAAGCTATCGGCAGGCGGCAATGCTTTTCATCCGGTAAAGAAAGAATTTTGGGGCGCTATGTTCGGTCAATGCACCGATCAGTTTGGCATTACCTGGATGCTTTCTTATGATGAAAAACAGGCTTCCTGAAGAAACCCGATTGAACCACAAAGACGCGAAGAGTTCAAAGGTTCACAAAGACTAAGAAAAAATCTTTGTGCTTCTTCTTTTCTTTGGGTCTTCGTGGTTCAAAAAGTTATTTCATGCCACAATTATCTAACAAAACAAAAACAAACAACCATGGCAACGTTCCATCCGTACCTCAATTTCAATGGTAACACAGAAGAAGCTTTCAATTTTTACAAGTCGGTGATAGGCGGCGATTTTGCCTATTTCCAAAGGTTTAAAGATGCGCCCGGGGGTGAAAATATGTCTGCCGAAGAAGGGAATAAAATTATGCACGCTGCGCTGCCTTTGGGTGGTGGAACGATATTGATGGGAACCGATGTAGGCGGCAACATGCAACCGGTGATAATGGGTACTAATTTTGCAATTTCCATCGCTCCTGAAAGTGAAGAAGAAGCACACCGTTTGTTTAACGGGCTTTCTGCCGGCGGCGACGTAGCCATGCCATTGCAAAAGCAATTTTGGGGCGATACATTTGGCTGGTTTACCGATCAATTCGGCATTAAATGGATGATGAATTACAGCGATAAAAAAGAACAGTAATACGATTTTAGATTTATGATTACGGTAAACCGTAATCGCAAAGGCATTCAGTGAAGAACTGCTACTGCCGATAAACGAAAATAGTACAAGATAGAAATTTGTGCAAAAACAAAAGCTGTCCCCACAGTACTGTGAGGACAGCTTTTGTTTTTATCATTATTTTCAATTGGCTGGCGTTACATAACGCTGACAGGGTTCTAAACCCTGTCAGCGTTCAAAAAGATATAGATAATTGTGCTGCCTGTTTGAAAAGGATTTGATATGATATTGCTATTTGCCAGCGCCCTTTATCAGTGCGGTTTCCATCAATCATCAATCTAAAGCATTATTATCTTATCAATGCAACAGTGCCCTTTACGTTGTAGGCTTCACCCGCATCGCAGGTAGCTTCAATAATGTAAACATAAGTGCCGGTGGGCATATAAGCGTTATTGCACATACCATCCCACTGACCATTTATATCATACGGACTTACATTATTGCGCTCAAATACTTTATTGCCATTTCTTGCAAAAATCACAAAGTGTTTTATGTTTTTGATACCGTAGCCCGTTACGCCAAAGCGGTCATTTCTGCCGTCGCCGTTTGGACTAAACGCTTCGGGAATGCCGATGGTGCTTCCGCTGCAAACCACGGTTATAGATAGCGTATCCAAACCTTTACAACCATAACTGTCGGTGCCTTCAACCTGGTAATGAATGTTCTGTCTTGGTTTGCTCGTTGGTGCGTCGCAATTGTTACAGCTCAAAAACAAAGCGGGTTGCCAGTTCCATTTTACAATAGGGCTGGCAGAAGTAGCCCAAAGCGGTGTTGGCGCACCAACAGGTGTGGTAATGTTGTTGCTATTGTTGGCAATTTGGATAACAGGAGCCTTTCGTACAACCACTTGTACACGCGCAGTGTCGGTAAAACATCCATACGCATCAGAGCCTACTACGGTATAAGTTTTACTTTGTGCAGAATCTGTAGTAGAAGGATTGGCAATGTTGTTAGCTGTTAGATCGGTTCCATTAATCCAGTTATAAACATCGGTACCTGATGCCGATAAGCTTACCTTGTTGCCTGTACACACATTCACTACAGGAGAAGCAACATTGAGGCGTTGCTGCTTTGTAACCTGCACAGTAAGCGAGTCCCAATTTTTACAGCCGAAATTATCAATTGCCAGAACGGAATATTTTGTGTCGGCAGACGGCAACAGGTGCGGACTGGCAACATCGGCTCCGGCAACAACTGCATTGTTTATTGACCACTGATAATCTTTGCCGTTGTGGGCAGTGAGTTGTACTGAGTCACCATAGCAAACACGCTGTGCAGAGGTTGTTAAGTTTACCAGCGGGTTGTCGTGTACCGTCAGTTGGTGATGAGCCGTATCGTAGCAATTGCCAATGCTGGCAACAAGATAAATGTTGTTAACGCCCGCAGCATTGTACGTTTTAGGATCGGGGTTTTGTTTTGCTGAAGTTGTGCCATCAGGAAAATGCCAGAGGAATTTTGATGAAGAAGCGGTTGTTGAAACAGAGGTAAACGTAATCGTACCATTCTTGCAAATGTCTATGGGTGCATTGATAAACACACTTGGCGTTGGCGAAACAACAACTGTATCGTGCAGTTCCTGTTTACAACCAAAGTTGGATGTGGTTCGCAACAACACAGGATAAGTACCCGCAGCCGTATAAGCAAATTGAGCCGATTTTACAGCCGCCGAATCTTTACCATCCCCTAAATTCCAAAAGTAACTTAGCGTATCTGCGCTGCTTTTTGGTTTTGCATCAAAAGCAACCGCGCTGCCCAAACACACAACCGAGTCAGATACGGACATCGTTACATCAGGACCTGAATGAATGGTTAGTTTTTGATAAACGGTATCGTTACAACCATTCTTGTTCAACCATAATGTTACAGTGCTATTGCCTGAAGCGGTAAACAGTTGTGCAGGCGGATTTTGTGATGTGCTGCTATCTTTTTGAAACTGCCATTTGTAAGAGAGCAAATCAGCACCATTTGTTTTTACCGCAGAAAATGCAACGGGTGTATTCTCACAAAATTCAGTAAGCCCGTTGATGGATGCAAAATGAATATCAGTGTAAGAAACCTGCGTGGTAAGAGTGTCTTTACAGCCATACGGTGATGAAGCAATCAGCGACACAGGGTACACGCCGGAACGGGTGTAAGTAGCAGTGCCGGTATCTTTTGAAGAAGCCTGGCTGCCGTTTCCAAACTGCCATGTGTAAGTGAGCGTTTGCCGGTTATTGTTTGCAATACTGAAAGCCGTTGGAATGAAGTTTACCGCCATTTGATGACATTGGAAAAGAGAATCTTTACGAAGACTGATGTGCAGGCTGTCAATGACTACGGGCGTGGCTAACGAATACGAAGCAGAACACTGCATACTATCCTTTACTGTTACCGTAGGCATGTACACATTGGGTGTTCTGTAAACATGATGCGCCACCGAATCGGTTGACGAAGTGCCATCACCGAAATCCCAAAGCAAAGAAGCACCATTGTTTGTTTTTGCCGTAAAAACAACATCGCGTACACCACATCCTGTTAGTGCATTTGCACTTAAAGTAGCAGAAGGCCCTGCGATGTTAATGTATTCCCACGATGAGTCGTAAGTGTTATTGGGATAGTAGCCATAAATGGTAACTTTATAAACACCCGGTTTGTAGTAAGTATGTGTTGGTGTGGCTACATTGCCGGCAGTAAGGCTGTCGCCGAAATCCCAGCTAATAGCCTTAAAGTTGATTGATTTGTTGGTAAAATTAATAAGCAGCGGCGGACAAGTGCTGGCAGGATTCAAATACCGGGTAGTATAAATGAACTTAAGGTTGGTATTTTTTACGTGAACAACTGAAGAAGTAATGTTAGTGCATCCTGTTACGCTGCTTTTTGCAATCAGCGTAACCGTATCATCGCTGTATTGCTTGTAAATATGAGTGACGGTGTCTTTTAAAGTAGCCACGCTATTTCCATCTCCCAACTGCCATGTATAACTATTGTTGGCTCTAACAGCGTTGCCGGAATCGGTACCATTTACAAATGTTTCAGTTGCATTGGGCAGAATAGGATTCTGTGCAATGGTAAATCTTGCCTGAGGTCCTTTTACGGTTATGGGGTTGGTTGGGTAATAAGCCGTATCTGTACAGTGGCTGGCATCTGTAACCGCAAGCTTTGCTTTGTAAGTTCCTGGGTTGCTGTATTGATGAGATACCTTCCCTCCGTTGTTTACAGTATCGGCCATACCATCGCCATACAACCATTTCCAGGTTTTGATAGGAGCGATGCCATCGCCTTTTGAAAGATCGGTAAAAACAACTTTGTCTGATAAGCAAGGCGTGTTGTTAGCAATTTGGAAACCGGCTGTTGGTCCATTCACCTTAACCGAAATATAATTGGTCGTATCAGCGCAGCCAAACCAGGTGGATGCAGTAATCAGGCGTATGCTGTCTTTGCCTTTATTCAGTTTACTGATGTTGATGTGAAACGGATTTTGATAGGTTTTATCATAAGGCGTAAAGGCACCTGTAAATTTTGTTGTATCAGCATACTGAATTGCTGTTACCACATAAGGCGGCTGGTAGCCAAAAGGACTGCCTTCCATGCCCGAAACCAATGTATGCAGGGTATCGTTAGCACAAAGCAGCGTTTGCGTTGCAGATAGAGTTGGAGATTGTTTTTTTAATACCCGAACCCATAACGAATCTTTCGTTGTGCAGGCTCCGCCATTGGTAGTTGTAAGCACAGTATTAAAAACCCCTGTATTCGGAAAATAATGTACTATAGCTGTATCTCTGTTCGCTGCTGTATAATTGTAAATGGGTGATCCATCGCCAAAACTCCAGCTATACGTTTGAGGCTTTATGCTGCTTTCTTTCAACACTACTTTCAATCTATCATTGCAGTTGTAAGTGGTTGCCGATATTTTAGCAAACGGAGGACTTACTTTTATATAATTTGTTTTGGTAAGTGTATCGTTGCAGCCATGGTTTTTAATAGCCATGGAAACGGTAAAAGCACCATCGCTGATGTATTGATGAGAGTAAACCGAATCGAAGTTTACAAGTGTGTAAGCAGGTGCATCCCCAAAGTTCAGGTAATAGGAGCCGATTAAACTATCAGAATTTCCGGTAACTTTAAAGCTAATCAGTTTATTGCCGCAAACAGCAGTATCGCCGGGGTTGAGCACGGAAAATTTAAAACTCGGCTCATCGCCAATATACACTTTCATCCGGGCAGTATCGGTGCAGCCCGATGTTGTTTTGATTTTTACAAATGCAGAATAAGTGCCGATGTTAGGAAACACATGCTGTGGCGTATCGGCTGTTGATTTAGTGTTATCATCACTGAACGTCCAGTTGTATTGCGCTATCGGCGTTGTAGAGGTAGCTTTAAAAGTAGTGGTAAGGTTGTGGCAGCCAAATATGCCTTCGGTGCTGACAAGCGCAATCGTATTCTTGGCAATAGTTACCGGCTGTCTTATGCTACCTGTACAACCGGCAGCGTTGGTGATGCGCAGCTTCACGTTATATGTTCCTGCACCCGGATAAACATAAGTAGGATTCTGGGTGAAATCAGAAGGGTGAAGAATGGTGTCTATCGTATTATTAAAATCCCATTCCCACTTAACTGCATTTGTAGTCCCTTCTTTAAAACTTGCAGCCGGTGCGGCATTGCAAAAGCCAGACAATTGATAACCAAAAGGCAAAGGCGTGGGTGATGGCTTTGCGTGTACCATTTGGGTAGCGGTATCAGTGCAAGTGCCATACAGGTTCAGCAATTGCACTTTGTGCAAGACTGTATCGGTAAAGGTTGCTGTATATTGATGAACAGCGTTGGCAACTATTGCGCCGTCGAGCAACCAGGTAACAGTGGCCGTTTGCGGGCTGCTGCTATCTGTAAAGCTAACAGCACTATTGGCGCAAAAAGAGGAAGGTGCAGTAATGCCGCTTTTTGTGCTCGCAACGGTTATCAGCGTGCCTGCCGATGTATCGGTACATCCTTCGCTGCTGGTGGCAATCAGTTTCGCAGTAAAGCTTCCTTTTGTAGCATAACTGTGCACTGCATTGGTATTGTTACCCGTTGCACCATCGCCAAAATTCCAGAGGTAAGTAGCAGGTGTACCACCACCTGTAGTAGTATTGGTAAAACTAACGCCATCGGTAAGGTGGCAAAGGGTAGTGGCACTGGTGCTGAATGCTGCGTTGGGTGCAGCTAATACCGTAACAACATTGGGCAGTGTAAGCGATGCCATGCAACCAAAACTGTTGGTTACTGTTAAGCCCGCTTTTATACTGCTGCCCGATGTGTAAATATGATTTACCGTACCCGCCGTGGTGTCGGCTGTGTTGCCATCTCCAAAGTCCCATAAATAGTTGCTGATGGTTCCGTCTCCGGGTGTTGAAGTGCTGGTAAATGTAAGGCTGCCGCTGGTGCAAACTTTTGCTATGTTAGGAGCGAAGTTTACTACAGGCGCTTTATAAACAACAATGGGATGAGTAGCTGTAAACGTTTTGCCACCATCGGTTACAGTTAACGTTGCTGTGTAGCTGCCACCCGTTAAATAACTATGGGTTAAAGGTTCAGAAAGAAACGAAACAGAACCACCTTCACCAAAATTAAAGGTGTACACCGCCCCAGCCGAAAATCCGGTTGAAGTATTGGTAAATTGTGCTTTTACTGAATAACAGCCCTTATCCGATGATACTGTAAAAGAGGGGGCTTGTGCATATAGCTGTAATGAAAATGCGGTAAAGCATAGTAACAGCAGGGTGAAGTATTTTTTAGCCATGAGCAGTTGTGTTGGGAGTAAAAGTTCCGGTTTGTTTTTTGAGTTTTGGTGGGCTAAAAGTATAAATTTTTTTTAAAAAAATTAAAAAAAGATTAAAAACAATATACACAGGGGTGCAACAAGATGAAAGAAGTATGCATCTTTTGTAATCCGTTCGCTTTTGTTTTTAGCCAATTTTTATGGGAAATCGAAAGAAGTGAAAGGGTATAGATGGTATATAGGTGAAGTATAGTTGGTATACAGAAGGTACACCCATGTCAAATCCTTGTCAAGTCCTAAGATAGCTATACAGGTTAGATAATAAATCCTGTAAAAGCTATGCAGTGTTTCGTCATTTTGCAAGTCTTGTCCCGATCTCATCGGGATGCCGCCAACACAATGATTTATATTAGAATCATTTTTACAGGCGGCTTTGCCTGCCTGCCAGACAGGCAAAGCCCTCCCAAGAGCGTAAAGGTGCAAGCCCGTGCTGAGAGCATCCCGACGAGTCAGGACAAGACTCACGGAATGATGCCAACACCAACAGATAGGTTGGATAATAAGCATTGAGTACCTAATTTTGAAACAAACTTTCTAACGGTTCATGCAATTCGGTGGTTCTGTTTACCTGCTCACCAATCATTGGAATTCTGTTTTGTATGTCGGCGTTACATCGAACCTCATTGCAAGAGTCAGTGAACACAAAAACAAAGTTCATGTGGATAGTTTTACTGCAAAATACAATTGCAATAAACTGGTTTGGTACGAATTATTTTCAAGAATAGAAGAAGCCATTGAGGTAGAAAAGAAGATGAAGAAGGGAAGCATGCCTGGAAAATAGCTTTGATTGATAAAATGAATCCTGAATGGAAAGATTTGTTCGATACACTCTCCTGATTTGAGATGTATTTACAATGTCATCATCACATTAAGTACCCTGTTGTTGCAAACAGGCACCCGGTCATTCCGCCCCAACAATACTGTTGAGGCTCTCAACACGATGCTGCACCTCACCTTTACACATTCACAAGGACTTTGCCTAACACCAGAACAACTATGTTTGATGATTAGACTTGCAAGTAAGCAGTCGGCGTCATTCCGCAAATCTTGTCTCGCTTTAGCGGATGCCCTCAACACGATGATGCACCTTCACGTTCTGACGAGGGCTTTGTGCGGAATCTGCTCTTACTTAATGTAAGTAGGAATTGATGTCGTAAACATCTTTACTTCATTTAGCTATCTTTATAAATCAATCATCAGATTCCGCACAAGGCTGCCATGAAAACCTGGATGTTCAGGCTCGTGTTGGCAGCTTTGCGGAATGACGCCATCACCAAACGTGTTTTATAAACTTACGCATTACCAAAAAAAGGGCAAAAACAAACCATAAACAGTTCTTCAACGTCTCCATTTGACCCACTTTTTTCCCAAATGGAAACAATCCGTTCCTGCTTTTTGCTGCTTTGCGGGCCGTTTTACATCTGAAAGAGCCTGAATTTTTCACTGGCTCATTATTTGGAATTTTAAACTTTTTTTAATCCATTTGTAAAGTTTTTCTATTTTTACCATTAGAAGTCGAAAAACCTCTTACCAAAGGAATCCGGTGTTAGTATAAAACAGAACCCTGTTTTATACTCTTCACAACAACAGTCAACAGCAAAATCAACCGGCGCCAAAACCCGGTTGGTATAATAATAAAACCGGACGACTTATGAGTTTATTTCTACCCACGTTTAGAAACCAAAACAGCCTTTCTGTTCTGCGTTACCGTCTCTCCAGTTTTTACCGCCAATGGGTGTTATGGAAAAACGATGAGCCGCTTTCTTTTCTTCGTAAGGGCTTGCTCATACCCATTCCTCTGTTACACAATCAAACGAATATAAAAAACCAATCCCTTTAAAATTCCAATAGTAACCAATTTCAAAAAAACAATGTTTATGAAGAAAATTATTACACTCCTTTTTTTAGCGGCTCTCGTATGCGTGAAAGGCTGGGGGCAAACTACCCAAACTTTTACCTACACAACCGCTAATAGTGGCAATCAAATTTTTACAGTTCCAACTGGCGTTTCATCCATTTCTGTTAAGATTTGGGGTGCAGGCGGCGGTGGTTCAAGTACTGGCGGTTCAGGTGGGTCTGGTGCTTTAGTAAAAGGTACTATTCCCGTTACAGCTGGGCAAACCCTCACAATTGTTGTTGGGGGCGGCGGTGTTTATAGTAATAGCGGTTCAACGGGCACTACTATTGGTGGTGGCGGCAGTAGTTATAGTTTTGGCGCTTCCGGTGGTGGATACAGTGGTATTTTTAATACTAGCACTGTATCCCAAGCTAATGCTTTGGCTATAGCGGGCGGTGGCGGTGGCGGTGGATATTATCAAACCCCCACTTATGGCGGCGGCGGTGGAGCGACCACAGGCACTCCTGGTGGTAATGTTTCTTCGAATTATACGGGAGGTGCTGGCGGCTCCACAAGTGCTGGAGGAGGTGGAGGTTTATATAATAACAGTTCTTCCAGAAGTAATGCTGGTTCTTCGTTAGCAGGCGGCGGAGCATTTACAGGATATACTTATGGAGCTGGCGGCGGCGGTGGTGGTTATTATGGCGGTGGCAGTGGTTATAGTAGCAATAGTAATTCCAATGCTTCTTCCGGCGGTGGTGGCGGTGCTTCCTTTCTTGGAAGTATTACCAGCCCAACCAACACAGCAGGTACAATTGATAATAGTCAAACCGGTAACGCTACGCAGGCACCGGGAAGCAGCGAAACCGGATACTTGGCTGGTGATGGAAATGGAGGAAACGCTTCGGGCACGTCCGGTGGCAATGGGTTGGTTATAATTAGTTACACTGCCATTTTAACTCCACCCACAATCACAAGCTTTACACCAACAACTGTATGTTCAAGCGGTGGAACATCAATAACAATAACAGGCACAAATTTTACCGGCGCTACTGCTGTAAAATTTAATGGAACAACGGCTACGTTCACAGTAGTAAATGCAACAACAATTACAGCTGTTTCACCCAACGGAGCAACGGCAGGAACAATTAGTGTTACCACGCCAGGCGGCACTGCAACCAGTACCGGCAGCTATACGGTAACAACGGCACCGTCTGCATCATTTTCATACAGTGGTACGCCATTCTGTACAACAGCATCGCCGGTAACACCTACGTTTAGCGGAACAACTGGAGGAACGTTTACATCTACTGCTGGCTTAACAATTAATTCTTCAACTGGCGTGATTACACCAGCCACAAGTACGGCTGGAACTTATACGGTTACTTATACGGTGTCTGCATCGGGTGGCTGTTCTGTTTATACTACTACTGCATCAGTAACCATTACAGCGGCACCATCAGCAACGATTTCTTATGCTTCGCCGTTTTGTTCAACTACAACTTCGGCTTCTCCAACGATAACCGGAACGCAGGGTGGAACATTTTCATCTACAACGGGATTAAGTATTACTTCTGCAGGCGTAATTAATCCGTCAGCCAGTACAGCCGGTACTTACACGGTTACTTATACAGTTGCAGCATCTGGTGGCTGTTCTATTTACACTACTACTGCATCGGTAACAATAAATACAGCACCAACCGCAAACATATCATACAGTGGCACGCCGTTTTGCTCTAACACAGCAGCGGGTAGTGCAACGTCTCCAACGATAAGCGGACAAACAGGAGGAACGTTTTCTTCTACTGCTGGTTTAACAATCAATGGAACAACTGGTGTGATTAATCCTACTACCAGCACTGCAGGTACTTACACAGTTACTTATTCTTTCACTAACGGCACTTGTTCAAATACAACCACTGCATCAGTTACTATCAATACGGCACCATCAGCAACGATTTCTTATGCTTCACCGTTTTGTTCTACAGTAGCATCGGCACCTGTAACAAGAACCGGCACCAGCGGTGGCACATACTCATCAACCACCGGTTTAACCATCAGTTCAACAACAGGAACAATTACGCCTTCTTCAAGCACAGCTGGTACATACACAGTTACTTATGCGGTGGCAGCATCGGGCGGTTGCTCGGTTTACACTACTACTGCATCAGTAACTATCAATGCCGCTCCTACGGCAACGGTATCATACAGTGGCACGCCTTTTTGTTCTAACACAGCAGCGGGTGCTGCAACCACACCAACCGTTACGGGAGGCAACACAACTGTAAGTTTCACATCCACTGCTGGCTTAAGTATTAACTCTTCAACAGGCGTTATCAACCCATCGGCGAGCACGGTAGGAAACTATACGGTTACTTATACGTTTACAAATGGCACGTGTCAAAACACAGCTACTACATCGGTAACGGTTACGGCAGCACCATCGGCAACGATTTCTTACAGTGGCTCTCCCTATTGTTCAACATTAACATCCGTAAATGTAACCAGAACCGGCACCAGCGGCGGCACTTATTCATCTGCCGCCGGCTTAAGCATTAATTCAAGTAGTGGTACAATCAATCCATCGGCAAGCACACCTGGTACTTACACGGTTACTTACACGGTGGCAGCATCGGGTGGTTGTTCCGTTTATACAACCACAGCGCCAGCAATAACCATCACTGCAAATCCATCGGGTACATTTAGTTATAACAGTGGTCTATCTTATTGTTCAACGGTAACATCGGCGTCTCCAACAACAAGTGGGTTAACAGCAGGTGGCAGCTATTCTGTTTCACCTTCAAGCGGATTAGCGTCATTTAATTCCTCAACAGGTGCTTTCAATCCTTCCACTAGCACAGCTGGTACATACACAGTTACTTATACGGTGGCAGCATCGGGTGGCTGTTCTGCTTACACAACTACGGCAGGGGTAACCATTAATCCGGCAGCGCCCACTTTAGTTTCTGTTACGCCATCAAGTGCAACTGCGTGTAGCGGTGCAAGCACTACATTGGGCGCATCCGCCACTACTTCATCTTCAAAAATAACCACGGGCAGTGATAACTTTAATGGTACTCCAACCTATACAATTGCTGGAAGCGGAACCAGTGGGTCTGGCCATTATCAAGTATGGGCGCAAGTGTCTAGTCCTTATAGTAATGGTAATACCTTGGGATTACCTTCTATTTCATCGCCTGATAATTCTAAATTCATGCTTGCATGGGTTAATAATTTTTATTCAGCCACTGTAAACTCAACACTTACTTCACAAGCTATTAATACTACGAGCTATAGCAACCTTTCGCTTAGCTTTCAATACACTTACTATCAGACAAGTACAGGTGTATTTACGGTTGAGGTTTCTACTGATGGTATAACCTTTACAACTTTTAAAACATATAACTCAACTTCTACTGGAGCACCCAGTTTTACAACTGATAATATTAATCTTGGTTCATATATCAATAAATCAACTCTTTATATCAGGTTCCATGCAAATCTTTCCAATACATTTCAGGGCCCTGGTGCCTATCTTGCCGTAGATAATGTAACCTTAAATGGGGCATCGTTGCCTTTCTTCTCATGGACGGCATCTCCATCAGGAACCGCAGGTTTACCAAGTGGCGCAGGTACTTTTTCTACCGCAAATCAAAGCATATCTGTTCAACCCACAGCGACTACAGTTTACACCCTTACTGCACAAGACCCATCTACAGGATGTAATGGAACGTCAACCGCTACTAGTACTATTACGGTCAATCCATTACCAACGCCAACCTTTACTACAGCTCCGGGTAGTCAGGTGTGTGGTAAAACAGATGTTACTTACACCACACAGGCAGGTCAGACAAATTATACTTGGACTGGATTTGGCACGCCAGGAACGGATTATACTATTACAAGTGGTAGTCTTTCTACTACAAGTAACACTGTAACAGTACAATGGTTAACAGCAGGAAGCCATATGGTAACAGTTAATTATTCCAATGGTAACTGTAATGGTGCAACGGCTGCTACCAGCACTACAACAGTATTAGCTTACCCTGCTGCGTACACAGTTACAGGTGGCGGTGCCTACTGTTCCAATGATGGTGGTCAAACCGGGTCAGGTCAAACCATATCACTAAGTGGTTCTCAAACGGGTGTAACTTATACGTTGTATTTAAATAATTCTCCTACCACTACTACACAATCCGGAAACGGCAGTGCACTTAACTTTTTTGGTGTATTGGGACAAGGCACATATACTGTATTTGCCACTAACACTTCAACCAATTGTACGCAGTTCATGACAGGCTCTGCAAGTATTACGGTGAATGCTTTCCCGAATGATTATGCAGTAACTGGTAGCGGTACTACTTGTGGTACGGGAACCATTAGTTTAAGTGGGTCTGACTTAAATACTACTTACAATTTAAGGTTAAGTGGAACTACTGTTAGCTCACAGGTTGGTACTGGTAGTGCCCTTAATTTTACAGTAACGCAATCTGGCACGTACTCAATCATTGCAGCGAATAGTTCTTGTCAAAATGGTATGGGTTCAGCAGTTGTTACTGTTAATCCAAGACCTACACCTAGTTTCACAACAGCTCCTACGGGTACTCCTTGCCAGAATACGAGTGTTACCTATACTACACAGGCTGGTCAGTCTTCTTATGTATGGACTGTACCGGGTACAGCCAACACGGATTACACCATTACGGCTGGCGGCATCAGTTCAACCGACAACACAGTAACACTTACCTGGTTAACGGCAGGCAGCAAAACGGTTACAGTAAACTATAATAATAGCTTTGGTTGTAACGGCACAAGCGCTGCTACTTCAACAATTACCGTCAATCCAAACGCAACCATTGCTTTAACTTCCGGTACAGGAACCAATGCACAAACGGTATGTACTGGAGTAACGATTGCTCCTATTACTTACAGCATTGGCGGCGGCGGTACAAATGCAACGGTATCGGGCTTGCCTTCGGGTATAAGCGGTACATATAGCGGTGGTATATTCACCATCAGCGGTTCAGCTACTGTAAGCACGGCTACTACCTATAACTATACCGTAACTACAACCGGTACTTGTACACAAACCAGTGCTACAGGTTTTTTAACAATCAATTCGAATGCTACGATTGCACTCACATCTGGTGTAGGCACAAACGCACAAAGTATTTGTTCAGGTAACGCGATTTCAAATATTACCTATGCTATTGGTGGTGGCGGAACCAACGCCAGTGTTACAGGTTTGCCGAACGGTGTAAGTGGTTCTTACAGTAATGGTGTAGTTACCATCAGTGGCATGCCTACACAAACAGGCACATTCAATTATACCGTAACTACAACTGGCAGCTGTACTCAAACAACGGCTACGGGAAGTATTACCATTAACCAAACACCGACAGCTATTATCTCAGGACCATCTTCGGCAATCTGTGCCGGCAGTGGTTCAGGTGTAACCATCAGCAGCACTACGGGTGGTAATGTATATTATCATACCAGCACAAATGCTAATGAGCAAAGTGTGTCGTTAGCTCCTAATGGAGGCACAACGCTAAGTGATGTTTTACAACAAACTACCACTTACACACTCGATAGCGTACGAATTCCGGGTGCTTGTCTCAATCTTCTTGGTACTTCGGTTACGGTAACAGTGAATGCGATACCGGATGCTACGATTACCATAGCACCGAACAATGGTTCAGGCTATGTACAGATTGGTAGCTCAGTTCAGTACAAGGCAGCCGGCAGCGGCACTTGGTCGAGCGATGCTACAGACACAGCTACGGTTGATAATACAGGTAATGTAACAGGTGTTGGCTCCGGCCATACCACCATCCGGTACACTCTTACACAAAACAATTGTACCGGTAACGGCAGCCTTCCAATTATAGTAACAGCCGACTTTATTACAAAGCAGGCCGGTAAGTTCTCTGATTTCCATACCTGGAACCAGGGTACCACCAGCGGCCTGGTAGCTTCTATTTCACCCATTCCTGACAGCACGAAAACGGTAGAGATACAGCATGTGGACACGCTGGATATAAACTTTGCGGTAGGAACGGGCAAGAGTTTTAATATTACGGGCAGTGGCACGATGACCATAGCTCCGAATGCGATGTTACTGTCCTTAGGCACGGTCGCCTTCAATGGCAACCATGTAACGGTACAAAGCAATGCGACGGGTACAGGTGCCATCGGATACATGGCAGTCCCCATCACGGGTGCTACCAATGTAACGGTAGAAAGGTATATACCGCTTACCACCACCAACGGAAGTGCCGGCAGAACAGGCCGGGCCTGGCGACTGCTTACTTCCCCTGTTACAGGCATGACCATCCAGCAGGCATGGCAGGAAGGCAAGACCTGGCAGGGCGGCACAACAGAAGCCACCACAGGATTAGGCACGATCATCACCGGTCAGGGCATACCAAGCGACATAGCCGGCGGCACTGCCTCCTCTACCTTTGACTTTATCCCTGCCTCGGGTCACAACAGTTCTATTCTGCAATATAACCCCGGCACTACCACTACCACCGGAACCTGGCAGGTACCCTCTATCAACAGCACCCCAGGCACCAACACGCTTGTTAACACTCAGCCTGCCTGGATGCTCTTTGTAAGAGGCGACAGAACCGCCAACACGGCTGCAGCGAAAGGTACAACTACGCTCAGGGCAACGGGAACGCTTAACCAGGGAGATCAGCCAGCCATCACCGTATCAGGCAACAAAGCCTTTACGCTGGTAGGCAACCCCTTTGCCGCCCCCATTGACTTTGAACAAATCTACCAGGCAAACGCAATAAGCATCGCTCCGCAGTTTGTTACCTGGAACAGCAAGAACGGAGTCTATGGAGCTTATACATTAACGATGAGAAACGGACCGAATGATTATACCGTCGTTCCTAATTACCTCAGCGGAGGCACAGGCACTCCGGGAGACGCCAATGCCCGCTTCATCATGAGCGGCGAAGGCTTCCTGGTACAGCCGGCCACCACCGGCACCGATGGCAGCCTTGTTATTCCCAAAGCAGCTAAGGACAGCTTTACTGCATCGGCAGGCATCAATCCGTACCGCATCTCAGCTTCAACGGAAGGCAGGTTGTTTGTCAACCTCAACCTGGCAGCCAGTGGCAGTGGCACCGATACAGCGGCAGTACTGGCTGATGGTGTGATGGCACGCTTTGACAAGAGCTACCAGGTAGCCATAGACGGAGACGACATCCGTAAGCAGTCTAACTTCAATGAGAACCTTGGCATCGAAAGCAACAGCATAAGCCTGATAGTAGAAGCCCGTCCTGCGGTACAAAAGACGGATACAGTGCAGTTAAAGCTGTGGAATATAACAAGCCGCCAGTACCAGTTGCAGCTAAAGGGGGACAACTTTGCCCAGATGGCTGCCACGCAGGGACTGCACGCTTATGTGGAAGACAGTTACCTGAAAACCCATCAGGAAATAAGCCTCTCAGGCTCTGTAACTACCGTAGCGTTTGCAGTAACAAGCGATGCCGCTTCTTACGACTCTCACCGCTTCAGGGTGGTGTTCCAGACGGAAGCTTCCTCTATACTGCCCATCACGCTAACAAGTGTAAAAGCAGTTCTTCAGAACGGAGGCGTGAGTGTAAGCTGGTCAACCCAAAATGAAGTGAACGTAAAACAGTATGGTGTAGAACGGTCAGTGGATGGAGGCACTACCTTTAGCACTACTATTGCAACAGTAGCGGCAAAGAACAACGGAGCCACGGCACCTTTGGCAAGCTATGCGACACTGGATGCCGCACCACAGAAAGGAGATGATTACTACCGCATCAGGATAGAAGGAGCAGATGGAAAAGTAACGTATTCCAATGTGGTGAAGGTAACGGTAGGAGAAGATGTGAGTGGAAAGACGCTCATTACGCTCTATCCCAATCCGGTGAGCAGAAGAGAAGGCAAGGCAACCCTGTCGCTACAGAACGTGAAGAGTGGCGATTACCTCATGAGTGTGTACAGCAGCACAGGACAGAACATAGCGGAAAAGAAGATAACGGTAGCAGGGGGCAGCCGGGCGCAGAGTGAAAGTGTGCCCTTGCCACAATCCCTCGCTCAAGGAGCCTACCAACTCCAACTCACTGACATAAACGGTACTAAAGTGTTTGTATCGAAGTTTATCGTTGGTAAATAAAGAAAGAAAAAATATCAGCAAAAACAAAGAAGAGAGGCTCACCTGCCTCTCTTCTTTGTTTTATGACCATAGAGGGATTGATCATTCATTCGTCCGCCTTAGCCGAGACCGCCGTTTGGTTTTACTTAATAATCTGCAGGTGGCTTTGCCTGCCCGGTAGGCAGGCAAAGCCCTCGTAAGAAGGTATAAGGATGCAAGCCCGTGTTGAGTGCCCCAACAGTATTGTTGGGGCGGAATGACGCGATGATGTATTTTCAAACTAAGTTACTACTGTTGGTGAAGTTAGTTTGCAAAACAATGAAAGCTCTATAAGGACTACCTGTTTGTAGAAAATAAATGTACAAAAACAAATGGGCTCCATAGAAGCATGGTATTTTCACTATAACCCCTGCTATGAGTTAATCACTTATCTTTTTCTTTAAAAAAGCACAAAAAAATTTGCTTTTTTGTTTTCGTCTTTTTATTTTTACTTCCATTCGATTTGCCATAAACAGTTGTTCTTTATTCTGTTCCAGCAACTATTGAAAACAGCCAAAACATTTTTAAAATACCAACATTGTGTTCCTTATTGATAACCTGTAAGTAAAAATTAAAAACCAAAACACTATGAAACTAACCAGTAACAATTGGAGAGATATAAGCCTTTGTCTCATAATTCCGTAACGTGCAACGGTAGCGTTCCAAAATGTATGATGATGTTTTTGAGCTCCAGTAGAATTATAGAACCGTAGAAAGAAAGCACATCGAATTTTTATGTGAAGCCTATGTTCCTTCTATACCTATGTGTTTCAATTATACATTTTAGAACTCTACCCTGCAACAATTGCATGGATTTGAATTTATCTTATTTTTTTCTTACCGTTCGCCTACTGTAACCCGATTGTTCTGCTATGATAAAGCCTTATCGTTTTAAATATCTGTGAAGATAGTTTTATAAAGCTCCTGCAAAATTTCATCACCATTTAAAATTGTTCTTATGAAAAAGACTGCTGCACTTTTGTTTTTTGCCATTTTTATTTGTATGAAGGGCTTACCACAGCCGTTTTCCGAAAACTTTGAAACGGCACCTTTTCAGTTTTCGGCTCCTGCTCCGTTCACTGCCACACAAAACACCAACTATTACCAGGAAGGTACAAGATCGTTGCATTTTACTACCTCTTCTGTGAATGCACAAGGAACATTAACCATGAACAGCGTAATTGATTTAACCAAACTATCCGGTCCAAAGCTTTCTTTTTATCACATTTGTGCTATTGAGCCGGTATCCGATTTTGGTATTTTGCAATATTCAAACAACGGGGGCGCCTGGACATCATTCCCAACAAGCGCTTATAAAGGCCAGGGCATTTTAAAAAATGGCGTGATTGGTTTTGATGCATCGAGCTATACCGACTGGGCGGCTCAATTCAATGATGTTACTTCAACTCCGGGTACCGGGACTGGTGGTGCGTTTTGGAAACAAGAGATCATAGATTTATCTGCATTTAAAAACAGCCCTAATTTTAAAATTCGATTTGTTTATACCACCGATGCGGCAAATAATTATTTTGGTTGGCTGATAGACAGAGTTGCTATTTTACCAGCTACCGCTTTATCGGGCACTTATACTATTAACAATACAGTAGCCACATCCGGTGTCAATTATAATAATTTTCGGGACGCTATTACCGATTTGAATATTAAAGGTGTTTCCTCTTCGGTTACTTTTACTGTAACATCCGGCCAAACTTTTGGGGAAGACGCACCTGCTATTTTTGTAAGTGGTACAACTGCGAATCCAATTCAATTTATAAAAGCGGGAGTAGGAAGTAACCCGGTTATCAAACCCATTGGTGGCTCAAGCTCAATAGATGCAGGTATCACAATATCGGGAGGCGATTACATAACATTTGATGGAATTGATATCAATGAGATTTCAGGAAGTGCGGTAGAATATGGGTACTATATTGTGAGTGCATCAAAAACAGACGGTGCGCAAAGCAACACCATTAAAAACACAAGCATTACTCTAAACAGGGCGAATACCAAAAGCTTTGGTATTTATCAATATGCAAGGTATGACCCAACCCATGTGAATACGGATGCAAATAATTACAACAAGTATTACAATCTCACTATCAAAAATGTGTACGGAGGAGTCTGTTTGCAGGGATACTCATCGTCTAATTACGACATCGGTTGTGAGGTTGGAAATAGTTTATCCTCTGCCTCCTTTAATATTATAGGTGATACCAAAACTGCAAAAGATATTGGTGGTTCAGGAACAGGTGCCTACGGTGTTGGTATCAGAGCTAAGAATCAAAATAACATAAAAGTGTATAACAATGAAGTAAGCAATGTATACACTGCAGGCAGCGATTCAAAAGCAATTGGTATTTTTCTTGAGAATTCGAGCGGCAGCTCCTTTGTTTATAACAATAAAGTTCATGACATTACCACCACCAGCACAGCTACTTCTTTGCCAGCAATGGTAACAGGCATCAGAGCTGATGTGAGTACGAACGAAACGGCAACCCTTTATAATAACTTTGTTTATTCGCTTACCCATTCGATTAACGGTTCTACTGCAACGGCAACGCCGGTTATACAAGGCATTGCCGCCAATGTGGGCAGCACTAAGGGAATGGTAAACGTTTATCATAACTCGGTAAACATATCTGCCAACAATACCAATGCAACCTGTGCTTCTTTTTTTACTGTATCGGGAACGTCGGTGGTGAAGAATAATGTGTTTTCAAACACGAGCACATCTTCCCTGTCAACCTCAAAACGCTATGCATTTTATTATTATTCAGGAACTCTTGTTTCTGATTATAACAACTTTTATGTAGCAACAGGAACCAACAATTTTGTAGGCTATTCTACCACAGACCAGGCAACATTAGCCAATTGGAGATCGGCTACCGGCAACGACGCCAGTTCAAGGAATGAAAATCCTCCTTTTGCTTCAGCTACTGATTTGCACATACCGAACGGTACTTTTACCGAACTTGAATCATCAGGCACTCCTGTTTCCGTTACAAATATCAATTCAGACATAGATGCACAAGTGCGTCCGGGACCGACAGTGTCCATAAATGGTGG
Source organism: Ilyomonas sp. (assembly GCA_965277535.1). Classification (GTDB taxonomy): domain Bacteria; phylum Bacteroidota; class Bacteroidia; order Chitinophagales; family Chitinophagaceae; genus Ilyomonas. The sequence continues at coordinate 3,057,685 of OZ255825.1, forward strand.
TGGTACTGCACCGGATATCGGTGCCGACGAATTTGATGGTAAACCCGTACCCCTTATGACGTACAGCAAAGGCTTGGCTACCCAAACTTCTGCAAAGGTTTGTGCAGGAGCGCAAAATGTTCAAATTATCGGTATGCAGGTGGTTGCTGCCAATACTGCTTTGCCACTTACCTTAACCAATTTGGTTATCAATTCAAACGGCACCACTTCCTTATCCAATACGGTTGCTTCTTTTCAAATATATTACACAGGAAATAATAATACATTTGGTACGGGTAGTCCGGTAAACAATGCAACGGTTCTAACGCAGGGTAACAATACGGTTATGCCCATTTCTACCCTAACGCTTTCAACGGGTGCTAACTATTTCTGGTTGGTTTATAATTTAAAAGCGACTGCAATAGGATCTATGGATGCTCAATTTAACAGCGTTACAGTAACTTCCGGCAGTACAGCCACCACTTACACGCCAGCCACTACCGACCCGGAAGGCTCTGTTTTGGTGTATAAACCCCCTGTTGCAATCAATCCTTCAACAGCTACTGTATGTTTTGGAACACCTGTTGCGTTAACAGCATCGGGCGCAGATACTTATAGCTGGACACCCGATGCAGAGCTTTCTGCTGCTACCGGAAATACAGTTGTAGCAACACCTTCCGCCACAACTACTTATACGGTTACCGCTACCGATGCTTCTACCGGCTGTACTGCCAATAGCACGAGTGTTATCACGATAACACCGCTGTCAAAGGCATCATTCACTACCTCTTCCCCTTTTGCCACCTGTGTTAATCAGAACGTATCACTTGCCCTTACCGGCACACCGAACACTTCTGTTGGCTATCAAATGAATGGGGACGGGAACTATACAGCATCTATCTCCGCAGATGGAACTGGCACTATTACAACCAATAATCTTCAGACAGGTACCAATACTTATAATTTAAAAGCTGTAAGTGCGGGTAGCGGTACTTGTGCAGCTAACATTAATAGCAAAGCAACAGTTACTGCACAACCGCTTCCTGCTGTTTCTTCAATCATGGTGCCGGCTGAAGGTGCATACGTGCAAACGAATGCTACATTGCAGCTAAGCAATTCTACAACCGGCGGTATATGGTCGGTTGACAATATTACACAAGTTACAATTGACAACACGGGCAAGGTAACAGGAGTAGCCGCCGGCACACCAACCATTGCCTATACAGTAACTGATAATACATCGCTGCACTGTCAGAACACGGCTACACAAATGGTAAGAGTTTATAATCCTGACTATGTAACGAAGATGGCAGCTGCTAACTTCTCCGACCCCAATAACTGGCGAATCAACCGTGGCGATAACACCTTTATTACTGCCCCATCAGCTCCCTCAGCCACCAATGCAAATTATACCTCTATCGAGGTGCAGCATCCTATGATATTAGATCAGAACTTCCAGGTAGGAGAAGGCAAAAGTTTTACAATTGCGGGTGGTGGCATGATGGCAATCAACCCCAACATAACTTTTTCATCTGCAGGTAAAGTTGATTTCAGTGGCAGAAATGTAACAGTAAAGAGCGATGCCACCGGCACGGGCGCCATCGGGCAGATGGCGACTGCAATTCAAAATGCAACTAATGTAACAGTAGAAAGATACATACCGCTTACTACTACCAACGGCAGTGCAGGCAGAACGGGCAGAGCCTGGCGTCTCATCACTGCACCCATTATTGATGCCACGATTCAGCAAAGCTGGCAGGAAGGCAAAACGTGGACGGGCGGCGCAACAGAACCTACTGCTGGTTTGGGCACCATCATCACCGGCGAAGGCATGCCGGGCGTAATGTCATCTGCGTTTGATTTTATCCCTGCTTCTGCTCACCATAGTTCCATCAGGCAGTACACTCCGGGAGCCATAAGCGGCAGCTGGGACGTGCTGAGCACGAATGCCACTGCAGGCACTAACATACTCATCCGCACACAGCCGGCCTGGATGGTTTTTGTACGGGGCGACCGCACTGCCAACACGTCTACATCGGCAGGCATCACCACCCTGCGTGCCACCGGCTCTCTCAACCAGGGAACGCAGAACACGATTACCATACCGGGTACAGATGCATATACACTGGTAGGTAATCCGTATGCTTCCCCTATCAACTTTGAAGCGATTTACAGTGCGAGCCATATCAGCAAACAGTTCCTGACCTGGAACAGCAAGAACGGGGTATATGGATCGTACACGCTGATTATCAGAAACGGAGCTAATGACTATAGTGTTATCCCCAACGCTTTTAGCAGTGGAACCGGCACATCTTCTTCCAATGCGCAATACATCACGAGTGGCGAAGGCTTCCTGGTGCAGCCGGCTGTTCCGGGTACTGACGGTACTCTTAGCATAGGAGAAGCAGTAAAGACTTCTTCGGCGTCTGCTGGCATTAACCCATACCGGTTAAGCCCTTCAACGGAGCAGAAACTGTATGTGAACCTAAACTTAGTGGGTAGCGACAGCACGGCAACGCTTGCCGACGGTATCATGGAACGCTTTGACGCTTCGTATTCCACAGCTATTGACGGCGATGATGCGCCAAAGCAAACGAACTTCAACGAGAACTTAGGCATCGAAAGCGGCGCTACAGATTTGATTGTGGAAGCCCGTCCACCGGTACAAAAAACAGATACCGTCCAGTTAAAACTGTGGAATGTAACCACCCGTGCTTACGAGCTGCAGGTAAAAGGAGACAACTATGCACAGGCAACCGCCGCAGGCTTGCATGCCTATGTGGAAGACAGCTACCTTAAGACAAAGACAGAAGTAAGCCTCTCAGGCAGCGTAACCACCCTTCCCTTCACTGTAACAGGCGATGCCGCCTCTTATGACCTCCACCGCTTCCGCCTTGTGTTCCAAAGCGATGCTACGATACTGCCGCTGATGCTTACAGGGGTAAAAGCAGCAGAACAGAACAACGGGGTAGAAGTAAGCTGGACGGTACAGAACGAAGTAAGCACGAAAGACTATGTGATAGAGCGGTCAGTGGACGGAGGAACAACCTTCAATGCCTTGGCTACACAGAAAGCAAAGAACAGCGGAGCCACCACCGGAGCGATACTAACAAGCTATGCCCTGTTCGATGCGGCACCGCACAGGGGCGACAACCTCTACCGCATCCGGGTGGAAGAAGAGGATGGAAAGATAAGCTACTCAGCGGTGGTAAAAGTAACGATAGGAGCAGACGGCAGTGGCAGAACACTGATTACGCTGTACCCGAACCCCGTAAGCCGCAGTACGGGAAAGACAACGCTGGTGCTTAACCATGTAAAGGCAGGGGATTACCTCGTTAGCGTTTATACCCAAAGCGGGCAGAGCGTGGTAGAAAAGAAGATCGCTGTAGGGGGAGGAGCAGAGGCACAAACGGAGAGCGTACTCCTGTCATCATCACTGGCAGGGGGCACCTATGAACTGCGCCTTACCGACCACAACGGTACTATCATCTTTAAAGACCATCTCATTGTAGAAAAGTAATACACGTAATATTTGAAATAAAATTCCGTTTATATTTGCAAACATTATTTTTTTATTTTACTTTGCAGCTATGAGAAAAGAAAAACAAACCAGAATGAGTAACCGTAATTTGATGCTTCGTGCTGGAAAGTTAATGTTGGTAACAGGAGTTTGTCTCATGTTTACAGTTAGTGCCTCTGCACAAGATATAGCTACTGATCCTGATGCTCCTATTGACGGTGGCGTTTCGTTACTGGTTGCAGCAGGTGTGGCGTATGGTGCCAAGCAATGGCGTAATGCCCGTAAAAACAAAGAAGAAGTAACCAACGCACCTAACGATTAATTAGTAACGATCATTATAAAAGCAGTAAAGCGTTCATACATTGTTGAACGCTTTACTGCTTTCTTTTTTCTGAAATAATAAAAGCTACGGCAGGTAACTGGTAACATCATTTTAGGCTGTAAGAAATGAACAGATATTCATAGTTGTATAATTTCGCCTGTATGCAAGTCGGTTCGGTACAATCTAAAAAGCAAAATTTTCTAAATGACTGGCTGCTTTCTTTTTTTATATTTTACTTCTTTGTTTTTATCTTTCCTTTTCCAATAAAATATCTTCCTTTCATTAAAGTTGCAGGCCATTGGTACGATGAAGTTTTTGGATTTTTTGTTGCGTGGACCGGGCGCTATGTTTTTCATCTTTCTCTTCCTTTGACTCCCGCCGATACTGGTAGCGGAGACAGTACTTACAGATATGTACAATTGTTTTTGTCGGTTATAATCGCACTGGTTATGACTATTGTTTGGAATATTACCAGCCTAAAAAGAAAAAATAACAACCTGTTTTTGTATTGGCTAACGATGTACATCCGTTACTTTTTTGCTGTAACCATGATATTTTATGGTTTACAAAAAGTAGTAAAATCGCAATTCCCTTTTCCTTTCTATAGTCTGAACGAAACGTACGGACAATCTTCGCCAATGAGGCTTTTGTGGAATTTTATGGGTTATTCCAAAGCGTATAATTTTTTCGCAGGTGCAGGCGAAGTGCTTGCCGGCGTTTTGGTTTTGTTTAGAAAAACCACTACGCTTGGTGCTTTGTTAGCAATTTCTATTTTAAGCAATGTAGTGGTACTGAATTTTTGTTATGATGTGCCTGTAAAAATATATGCCGCTCATCTGTTGTTTCTTGCTTTTTTTATTGCTGCGCCAGATGCAAAACGGTTGTACTTCTTTTTTATTCAAAACAAAAATATAACGGCCGCCCCTATTCAACCACGATTTAAAGAGGCAAAAACAAACATACTTTGGTATGCAATAAAATTTGTGCTAACCCTTGCAATTGTGTATTCGTTGATTGGCATCACCAAAGGAAAGTATTATTTTAATGGCGATGGCGCGTTTGCAAAAACGCCCTTGTTTGGAATTTACTATGTTGAAACGTTTGTAAAGAACAAGGATACATTGCAGCAGCTCATCACCGATACATCGCAATGGAGAGGACTGAACATTGTTTATAGCAGGCAAGCAACCTTGAAGATGATGAATGATAGCATGAAAGTTTGCACCCTTGTTATAGATACAACAACAAAGAATATCCAGTTAACCGATAGCAACGATTCAACCTACAAAGCCCGCTTGTCTTACACGAAGCCCGATTCCTTACACCTTACCTTGAGTGGAACAATCAAAAAAGATTCAGTTTATATTTTGCTGCAAAAACAAAACGTAAACAACTACGAATTGCTGAAAAGGGGCTTTCACTGGATCAATGAATCGCCGTATAAAAAGTAAAGTTTGCCTTGTTAGTTAGAAACATGCGAATGCAATTCAGCATAGCGAACAATGTTTTCAATGGTGGTGGCACGTGGCGAGCAAAGCGGTGTTTCATTCAGTTGTTGCTGCGCTTCGGTAAGCACTTCCAATTTTTGCTGCAAAGCCCACTCCGTTTGTAAAGCTTGCTCTAATCGAATTGATTGTTTAGATTCCAGTTCGTTGTACATATAAGCCAATAAATCCTCCGTTGTAAAATTTGGCATAGCAGAAGTATTTAAAAGAACAATAAAGAAACGGATGATGTCAAATAGTTATTGTAAATCAATATTTATTTTTTATCCGACGCAGATTGCGGAGGCTCAACGACAAAAATATCTTCATTATCGCGCTTCATTAAATAGTTTTCACGAACAAACTTTTCAACCGCTGCCGGATTGCTTTCTAAATTGCTCAACTGCTGATTGGTGACGGTAATTTTTTCTTCATAATATTTTTCCTTGCGCAGCAACTCGTTCAACTGGTGCTTTCTGTCTAACTGAACAAATAAATTGTTATCATCGAAAAAAAGCAAAAGGGAAGCAAACACTGCCAACGCAATTACATATTTATTGGTAATGATTCGAATGGTTCGCTTTGCGCTTTTCATAAATGATGCTTTTGGTATATCGGGCGTTTGTTTTTATAGCAATTTGTTACGACAAGTTCATCAATTTCTTATAATCCCGAAGGGGTTGAATTTCAATAACCCTGCGTGAAATGCAGGGTTATTGAAACAAGAGCAGCTAACACAAACCACGAAGTGGTTGAACATAAAATTACAATAAATATTTTTCGTCAAACTCAATGTTATGTTCCTGTAACAGCTCTTTGTATCCTTCTGCAAATGTTTTTACCTGATGATGCTTCTCCTGATTTTTTACATAGTGGATTAAACTTTCCTTTGCATCAATCGAATACGTAAACGCACCATACCCATCTTGCCACCCGCTAAAATCGGGAAACAAATTGTATTCTTTGATGTGAAATGTGCTCGCCAACTTAATGTCTTTTACCAAATGAGCCAATGCAACGGAAGGATGAAGATGTGTGACAATGTGCAAATGATCGGCAACACCACCAATTTGATACAAATGACAGTTTTTGTTTTTGAGAACACCCCAAATGTATTTGAACAACTCTTTTCTGTTGGCAGCATCCAATGAAAGTTCACGATGTTTGGTGCTGAAAACAATCTGATAGAGTATTTGCGTGTAAGTACTCACCGTTTGGTTTTACATCATTTTTTACGTTGAACCCTTTCAGGGTTGTGGCTGCTACAATTGCTTTCTATTCAGCGGATTGCATCCTTTCACCGGATGCAATCCGGTGTTATTGATGTTTAAGCCCTTCGGGCTTTGCCTGTTTTGCACCAATGACTCTTTGTAGTGTGCAGTCTGTTTTCTATCGAAACTTTTCTTTTTTATTTGCTTCGCGAATACAACTTTTTTCCATTGGGATAGATAGCATTGCTACCGAGCACTTCTTCAATGCGAATAAGCTGATTGTACTTTGCCAAACGATCAGTGCGACTTGCAGAGCCGGTTTTGATTTGACCACAATTTAAAGCTACTGCCAAATCAGCAATGGTTGTATCTTCTGTTTCGCCGCTGCGGTGGCTCATAATGGTAGTGTAGCCATGTGTTTGTGCCAACTGCACGGCATTGATGGTCTCAGTTATGGTTCCGATCTGGTTTACTTTTATCAGAATACTGTTGGCAATGCCATTGTCAATGCCGCGCTGTAAAATTTTGGTGTTGGTAACAAACAAATCGTCGCCTACCAGCTGGCATTTGTTGCCGATAGCATCGGTTAATTTTTTCCAGCCCTCCCAATCTTCCTCAGCCATGCCATCTTCAACAGAAACAATAGGATATTTGGCTACCCATTCCGTCCAGTAAGCCACCATCTCGTCAGACGAGATTTGTTTTTGGCTGCTTTTATAAAACTTGTATTTGCCCCCTTTAAACATCTCACTGCTGGCAGCATCCAGCGCAATGCCAATTTGTTCACCTACTTTATAACCGGCCGCTTCAATAGCTTGAATGACGGTTTCAATGGCATCTTCATTGCTCTGGAAATCGGGCGCAAAGCCGCCTTCATCACCAACATTGGTGCTAAAACCTTTCTTTTTTAAAACGCTTTTTAACTGATGAAACGTTTCGACGCCCCAGCGCAAACCTTCGCTAAAGGATGAAGCGCCAACGGGCACAATCATAAACTCCTGGAAATCTATTTTATTATCAGCATGAACACCGCCGTTTAAAATGTTCATCATCGGAATGGGAAGCACGGTTGCATTTACACCACCCAGATAACGGAATAAAGGCAGGTTGCTTTCTTCGGCAGCCGCTTTGGCAACTGCCATCGAAACGGCAAGCATAGCGTTCGCACCCAATTTACTTTTGTTCTCAGTTCCGTCCAATTCAATCAATTTTTTATCAATGCCCGCCTGGTCGTTTACTGGATAGCCGGCAAGCTGGTCGGCAATGGTATCGTTCACATTGGCAACGGCTTTCAACACGCCTTTGCCACCATATACTTTTTTATCGTTATCACGAAGTTCAACCGCTTCATGAATGCCGGTTGATGCGCCGGATGGCACCGCTGCACGACCCAAAATGCCATTGTCGGTGATTACATCAACTTCTACAGTTGGGTTGCCGCGACTGTCTAAAATCTGGCGGGCATGAATGTCGGAAATGTAACTCATAAAAGGAGTAAATTTAGTTGGCGCAAAGAAACAGATTCTTACGAAAATTTATGATACAAGATTGAAGAAACAAGAAACAAGAAACAAAAATCAAGAAAACAAGAATCAAGGAACAAGAATTAAGAATCAAGAAAACAAGAAACAGGGAACAAGAATTAAGGAAACAAGAAAATGGGCAAAAACAAACCTGAGGCTTTTATTTACAGGATTGAGCCGGTATGAATTTGATAAACTTTTCAATCACAAAAAAATCCCGCGTTGTGGTGTCGTTTAAAAAAGGGCGCAATTCAAAATGTCCGGCAACTTTTGCATACAAGGGTTCGCCGTTGGGAAAAGCTTTTTCGTAAGCCGGTTTCATCATCATTGCACCGGGCGCAAGTGTGGCAGGATAATCTTCTTTCATGGTGCAGATATAAATATTCATAGTGTTGTTTTTCATGCTATACATACCTTCTACCGGTATAGGCTGGAAAGGCTTAAAAGGAATATTGTTTCTGTGCAGCAACGCCTTTTTTGAACCCATTATTACCTCTTTTCCATCCTTATCTAACAACGCCAGTGTTGCATGGCTCGTCATTTTAAATTGCTGTAAAGTATCATTGGTATTCAGTTGCAAAAGGCTATCGTGCAGTATCCATCTTCCGGTTTGGTAAAAATAACCTTTGTCAAGATAGTGCTGTTCCATAATGAAGCTGCTGTCTGGTTTTAGATACAATTGGGTAGCAATACCCGGGCAATCGGCGCAGGGTAAAGTATCGGAAAAAATGCCAATGATTTGTTTCAAATTGTAGCCAGTGGGTTGTTTGGCAATCGTGCTGTCAGGAGATGTATTTTGTAAAGTAGAGGTAGAGACGTTACTACAGGATATAACAAAAAAAATACAGCAAAACCAAACGGTTGTTTTCATGCAAGAATTTTTAATTGCATCAAACAAAGCAATTACTGTGCACAAAGATGATGCTTTTGGTTTCGCCTGAATTTGTAGCGTATAAAATACAGGTTGTAACAATTAGACCTGGCTTGTAATACGGTCTTTCAGTCAGGTTAATCACTTCTTCCCTGCTCAAAGCTTACGGCTCATAGCTCGCAACTATTACGGCACATTGATGTATTTGTGAATTTGCACGCTTAACTGCCATTGAGGATTGGCTTTGATATAGTCAACAATGAGTGGTGTTACTTCGCTCCCTTTCGACCATTCGGGTTGAAGATACAATTTACAAAACGAAGAGGTTTGCGCCGCATGTTGCTCTGCCCAAATAAAATCGTGCTTATTGTAAACAACCACTTTTAATTCGTTCGCTTTTTGCAATACTTCCGGCAAGGGAGATTTGAATTTTTTGGGTGATAAACAAATCCAATCCCACGCGCCGCTTAACGGGCTTGAGCCTGAAGTTTCGATATGCGTTTTGAAACCGGCATTCTGAAGCTGAGCTGTCAATTCATTTAAGTTATGAAGTAAAGGCTCGCCGCCGGTAATCACTGCAATTCTACCTTCATGTTCTAAAGCTCTTTCAACAATGGTTTCGATGGATATTTTGGGATGATTGTCTGCCTCCCAGCTTTCTTTTACATCGCACCAAGAGCAGCCCACATCGCATCCGCCAAGCCGGATGAAATAAGCTGCTTTTCCTGCATGAAAACCTTCGCCCTGCAACGTATAAAAGGCTTCCATTACGGGCAATGTTTGTTGGGTAAGAACCATCGCGCAAAGGTAGAATATGATTTTAGATTTATAATTTGCGATTGTTGAAAGTAGTAGCGCAAAGTTTTTTATTGACAAAGTATTTATGTCTGATGAACAGAAATAGAATAGCTACGCGATGGAATGGCGTAGTTCATAAGCCCGCATTGTGTTTTTTAACAAGCCTGCAATGGTCATCAAACCCACGCCGCCGGGCACAGGAGTGATGTACGATGTTTTTGGCGCTACTTCATCAAACGCTACATCGCCTCTTAAGCGAAAGCCGCTTTTAGAGGTAGCATCCGGTACGCGCGTTATACCAACATCAATTACTACAGCCCCTTCTTTTACCATCTCCTTTTTTACAAACTGAGGCTTCCCGAGTGCCGCCACCAGAATATCGGCGCTGCTGCAAATTTCCTGTAAGTTGGTTGTGTGCGAATGGCAAAGCGTAACCGTGCAATTGCCATAAGGCGTATTGCTGCTTAATAAAATACTCATCGGTCTGCCTACAATATTGCTTCTTCCTACCACAACAGCGTGTTTGCCCCTCGTACTGATGTTATAGTGTTCCAGCAAAAGCATAATACCATAAGGCGTTGCAGGGATGAAGGTTGGCAATCCCTGCACCAGCTTACCGGCATTCAGGGGATGAAAGCCATCCACATCTTTAGACGGATGCACTGCCTCAATAATAATTTGCTCGTTAATGTGTTTGGGAAGTGGTAGTTGTACTAAAATACCATCAACAGAATTATTTTCATTCAATTTAAAAATTTCGTTCAGCAAATCTCGTTGTGAAACAGTTTCTTCCAAACGAATCAGGGAAGAATGAAAACCAATTTCAGCACAGTTTTTTACTTTGCTGGCTACATAGGTTTCACTTGCGCCATTATTTCCTACCAAAATAGCAGCCAAATGCGGAGGTCTGTTCACCGATAATTTATCATCATTCACTGTTTTTTTTAGTTGTTCCTTAAAATAAAGAGAGGCGGCTTTACCATCCAATAGTTGCATAGAGCTGTGTTTGTTTTTGTGCCCTTTTATTGATTATGAGCTTTCTATAAAAATGAAGAAAGAAAATAAATAAGAAAATGCAGCAAAATTCTTTAAGAGATTGTCAAAGTAAGAATATTGAAAAGTATTTAACGTTTTATTGTTTTATCCATTATTTTTACGGCGATCATTAAAATTCAGTTATGCACATGAGAAAAATTCTAACACTGTTAGCAGTGTTGATGCTGGGCATTTTTACTGCCCAGGCACAATCACGAACGATTACAGGAAAAGTAACAAACAATGCAGGCCAGCCAGTAGAGGGAGCATCAATCACTGTAAAAGGCACTACTCGGGGAACGACTACTGCAGCAAATGGAAGCTTCAGTATTTTGGCAAGTAGTAATGAAACCTTAACGATTTCTGCATTGAACTTTACACCGGTGGATATTGCAGTAGGCAATAAGAGCAGTTTAGATATAAATTTAGCTGCCAGTGCAAGCAATTTATCTGAAGTGGTGGTAACAACAGCGTTGGGTGTACAACGAGAGGCAAAAGAATTAGGTTATGCTCAAACAACTATAAGCAACAGAACACTAACGGCAGGCAAATCAGTGAATGTTCAGCAAGCTTTAAACGGCAAAGTGTCTGGTTTAAATATTTCTACTGTTAACAGTGGCGTATTTGAAAACGCTAAGATTAATATTAGAGGTATTCGTTCGTTAACAGGTAACAACCAGCCTATGCTTGTGGTTGACGGAGCTCCTACGCCTTTAGATTATCTTTCTTCAATACCACCGGATGATGTGCAGGATTTAACTGTTTTAAAAAGCGCTGCTTCAGCAGCCCTTTATGGACCTGATGCAGTTAATGGAGTAATCATTATTACAACAAAGAGAGGCGGAAAAAAACCGACTGTAACCTTTAATTCTACCTTACAAGCAACCCAGGTATCTTTCTTCCCGAAGTTCCAGAAACAGTTTGGTGATGGAGGCGGTGAAATTGTAGATCAATACGGTAATTATGGATATGTGCCTTATGAAAACCAGCAGTACGGACCTGCTTTTGATGGAACAATTAAACCAATAGGACCTGTTTTACAAGACGGGTCGCAGCAAATGGGGCCTTATACCAATGCTCACTATAAAGACAAAATCAAGTTTTTTAATACCGGCCTAACCTTGCAAAATTCAGCATCAGTAGCAGGCGAAGATTTTTATTTTAGCATTGAAGATGCAAAAATAAACGGTTTGGTGCCTAAAGATGAAAATCACAGAACCAGCCTTAGATTTAACGGCGGAAAGAAATACGGAAAATTTTCTATCAATTATGGAGTAAATTATATACTTCAAAATTCGGATGTTGTTAATGAAAACGGTTTCCAAACAACATTTCCGGGAGCCTATGACGGTGGTTTGTTTTTGTTGGTGGAACAAACAGCTAATAATGTTCCATTATTAAGCTACAAAGATCAAAATAGTAAATACGGCCAGTATTCCAATTATTATAATGAATATGCCGTTAATCCATATTGGTTAATAGATAATATCCGTTCCAAGCAGAGGCGCGATGATATATTGGGAAACATAGAAGCAGATTTTCAGGTTTTTCCCTGGTTGAAGGCATCAGCCAGATTAAGCTCTAACCTGAGTTTTATTAATCTTACCAACACAAATGCGCCGGTTTTTGTTACAGACTGGGCAGCAGCAAATCGTAGTGCTGTTCAATACTCCAATAAATTAGGAGATGTTCTTACCGCTTCAGCTTATTCATCAAGAATAAACCTTGATTACTTCTTAAGTGGTGACCATGACATTGTAAAAGATTTTTCAGTAAGATATATTGTTGGAGGTGCTATTCGCGATAATCGTTCAAGAGATGTTACTGTTGGTGGAAATAACTTAGTGGTTCCTTATTTATATAATGTAGCAGTACGAAGTGGTGATGCCAATGTACCTCTATATCCCACTCAAACCATTTCTGGTTATTTTGATAACTATTCAATTGAGTCAAGATTATTATCTGCTTATGGTACTGTTGGGTTTAGTTATAAACATTGGGCTAACGCAGAAGTTACAGGAAGAAACGACTGGGATAGCAGGTTGCTTCAGCAAAACCGCTCTTTTTTCTATCCGGCAGCTAATGTTTCTATAGTATTATCCGATGCGATCCCATCTTTGCAAAGTAGTAACGTGTTTTCCTACTTAAAAGTAAGAGGAGCGATTTCAAAATCTGGCAACGTAAATTTAAACCCTTATTCCTTAGCCGCCACATACTCTCAACCTGCTGGCTTTCCCTTCGGAAGTACAGTTGGTTTCACAGCTAATAACACAATACCAAGCGCCAACTTAAAACCTGAATTTGTAAATACAAAAGAGGTTGGCCTAGAAGTAGGTTTTTTAAGAAATCGTATCAATTTTGAGGCAACTTATTATAATCAAAATAACACGAATCAGATTCTATCGGTTTCTCAATCATCTACTACCGGATACACAAGCGGGTTGGCTAACGCTGCTTCCTTTAAAAATTATGGAGTAGAATTGGATCTGCGGTTAACTCCACTTGTTAAAATTGGCAAAGGAGGAATTGATTTTAAAGTGAATGCTACTTATAATAATAATAAAGTTACCAGCACGTTGGGAAATGTTCCTGTTATTATTGGTGGAAATAGTGGTTTTATACAAAATGCTACAGGAGCTCCTACTGTTAATAATATTGCTGTTGTGGGCAAGCCAGCATTTCAATTCCAAATGACAGATTATCTAAGAGATTCTGCAACAGGAAAAGTAATAGTTGATCCGGTTACAGGCAATCCAACGCAGGCACCTGGTTTAGTAACTACAGGCCGCACATTACCACTTTGGATAGTAGGATTAACGCCGTCTTATTCTGTAGGTAACTTTTCTGTTAGTATGACTTGGGAGTATAAAGGCGGAAATGATTTTTATTCTGGTTTAGGACCGGATGAGGATTTTGCAGGAATCTCAGCTGCAACTGCTGACTATGGCCGTCAAAGATTCGTTTTCCCTAACTCTGTTTATTTACAGAACGGCAAATACGTTCCTAATACTAACATTGAAGTGCAGGATGGTAATTACGCATATTTTAATGGAGCAAATACAAGGACAGGAATTGCAACTAATTATTATGCGAGTGCAGCAGCCTGGAGATTAAGAGAAATGAATATCTCATACACTTTACCTCACAGGTTATTAGGTAACCAAAAATTAATTAACAGGATTACGATAAGTGCAGTTGGTAAAAATCTATTGTTATTTGTACCGAAATCCAATATTTGGGGTGATCCTGAATTTAATTATTCAACTACCGGCAACACATTTGGTATTGCCAGTGGCTTTCAATCCCCGGCATCAAGGTTATTTGGTGGTTCTTTAACTGTAGTATTTTAAATTATTTAAAAAGAAATTAATGAAACAAAGAAACAGGCATATTCATTTTTTTATAGTTTTGGTGCTTATCTTATTTATAGGTAACAGTTGTAGTAAAAACTACTTAAATATTAATAATGATCCGAACCGGGTTACGGATGCCAATATCACTGCTGAATTGATTTTTCCGCAGGCTGAAAATGCAGTTGGTCAGTTAGCAGGAAGCGGTAGCTTCCGCTTCCTTGATGAATGGATGGGATATTTTGCACCGAATGGAGGCTTTGTGCCAGAACAAAATATAATCTCTTACAATATTGATTTTAGTTTTGGCGACGCTTTATTTCAAAATTACTATGGGATACTTTTCGATTTGCATCAGGCAGAAGTAAAGGGGTATTCAGGCGGAGATTCTGTTTTATCAGGTGCTTCTATTATTTTGCAAGCGAAATTGTTTCAGGAATTGGTTGACTTATACGGAGATGTGCCTTACACACAAGCGTTTCAAACGAATACATATACCACTCCTGCTTATGACAAATCGCAGGATATATATACATCATTACAGAATCGTTTGGATACCGGAATTATGTATATGCAGTTAACGGCAAAGAAGGCTTTTGCTCCTGCTGACATTATTAATAAAGGAGACCAGACAAAATGGATAAAATTTGCCAATACCCTTAAATTACGGTTGCTTATACGTCAGTCACAGATTACAGGATTCGATCCGTCTGCACAAATTACGAAAATTCAAGCTACAGGTGGTGTACTTGGTGCCGGTGAATCTATTAGTGTAAATCCAGGATATGTAAATGACGTAAGCAAGCAAAATCCATATTACTCTAATTTCGGTTGGGATCCGGTTGGCAACATAGCTGATAATGCCACCGATGCCAATTCTTACGTTCTTAATATTTTACAAACGACTTCTGATCCCAGGTTAAGCCGTTTCTTTTATCCGGTAGGGTTTACAGGTTCAACTTATGTTGGAAATACGCTGGGAGATCAGCAAGCCAACAACGCAACAAGTGCCAACAGTTCTTACTTTGGACCTGGTTTAGTAGGCCAGGTAAATGGAAGTAATGTAGGTCAGGGATTTTCGCAAGATCAGTTTATTTATCCCAGCTACGAAAGTATGTTTTTGTATGCTGAGGCAGTTGCACGTGGTTGGATTGCCGGAGACGCCAATGCAGCACTGGCCGCTGCTATCACCGAGTCTTTTGTATGGTTAGGTGTACCTAATGCTACCACCGCCGCTACTACTTACATTGCTAATAATCCATCCATTGCAACTATTCCTGCCAGTGTTACTTTGCCATTAGCAAAAGCTAAGATCGTTGTGTATCAAAAATACATTGCAAATACAGGTATTGACCCACTTGAATCTTATTCTGACTTAAGAAGATTGAATTTCTTAACCGATAACAGCTATATTTCTATTGCACCGGGTAAAATTTCAAATACACTTCCGTTAAGGTTATTATATCCGCAAAGTGAATACACTACCAATTCTAAAAATGTACCTAAGGAAGTCGCTGGTGATGCCTTTTCATCAAAATTATTCTGGGAGCCTTAGTTCAATTATTGAGTATTTTTAAATAGTAAAAAATAAGTATGAAATTTAATATTGTAAGATTCACATTGTTAATGCTTGCAGCGTTTTCATTAACGATGGTAGGGTGCTTGAAAGATAAGGCCTTTGATAATGGCGAAATTCAATCGGGTGCAGGTTCTAATTCTACTATAGAAGTGGTTGGTATTGGTTTAACAGTAAGCAGCACCTCTAATTTTCTTGTAGCTTCATTTAATAACTCTAATTCAGATACAACTATACAGCTTATTCCTGTAACGTTGGGCGGTACATCAGCAGCCACCCAGGACATTCATGTTACACTTACAGCTAATGACTCGTTAATAAGCAATTATGATACAGCAAATGGAACCGATTATGTAGTTCCTCCTTCATCACTATTTACAATAGTTAATAGTGGCGTTGTAATAATACCTAAAGGTCAACGAACTGGTTATTTACAGATAACTTTTAAACCCAGCGATTTTTTAGGTGTAAATTATGCAGTTGGATTTACGATCACTAAAATACAGGAAGCTGGTTACACAATAAGTGGCAATCTAAATAATGGTATTGTTGCTATAGGAATTAAGAATGCTTATGATGCTGATTACCAAGTTACAGGTTGGTTCTTTCACCCCTCATCTGGCAGGGCAATAAACACAGTTAAACACCTTTCAACTGTAAGTGCAACTGGTCTTCAAGGCGGCGTTGGAGATTTAGGTACGCCTTTCCAATTTGATGTAATTAATAATGCACTAAAAAATTGGGCGTCCAGTGGGTTTACCTCGTCTGGTTTTATGACTGCTGATAATCCAGGTAATACCGACTATTCAAGCTCCACTAACCAAGGTCATGTACCTGGAGACGCAACATTTAACAGCACTATATACAACAATACTTATGATCCAGCTACAAAGACCTTTTATATGCATTATGGATATAAAAATGGTGCTAGTGTAGATCAAACAGGATATAACAGGCAGATTTATGAGAAGTGGGTTAGAATCAATTAAAATAAGGAATTAAGGAAACTTAATCATAAAAGAGCAATTGGTTTTTCATCATTAAAAAGTATTTTATGTCAAAAAAGATTATGCATTTTTCAATTTTTATTGGTCTTTTCTGTACATTAAGTTTTATTACCCCTCATCGTCAACCTCCTACGACACCGAATATTTGGGAACAATCAAATGCTTTTCCAAGTGGAACAACTGTAAGAGTAGCTATAGATTTTGCTTCTACTACTTCTCCGGTTGTTGTTGCGATTAGGATATTTAATTCTAATTGCGTGCAGTATCAAAAGGTATCTAGTAGTGGTTATTTTAGTGTTGCCGCAAGCGGATATAAAACAACAAATTATGTTGTTGTTTTTAAAGATGCTTTAGGGAATAGTCAAAGTGTTTATTTTTCTGGTTACTATCCAGCAAGTAGTTGCCCTTGTGATGCCATGTAATTATTAAAAAGATTCTTTACATTAAGTATTAATTAAAAGAGCTACTTTAATTTAAAGTAGCTCTTTTAATAGGTGTTTATGTTTTATAGAAAAATTAATCCGATCACACCATAACCACACTCGCATCTTTCGTTCCCAATTTGGAAACACCCATTAAATACTCATCGGCTTTGCGGGCGCATTCTCTGCCTTCACTGATTGCCCAAACTACCAATGACTGACCTCTTCTCATATCACCGCAGGCGAAGACTTTTGGAATATTGGTTTGATAACTTTTCTCGCTTGCTTTTACATTGCCACGTTTATCCAATTCAACTTCTACTTGTTCCAGCAGACCTTTTTCTGCGGATGTACAAAACCCATTGCCAGTAAAGTCAGGGCATGTTTTCTGGTCGACTGAGTAGTGAACCACGTTCTGGCAATGTGAGGAGCAACTACACCTTAGAACCAATCCAGTATGCTTGGTTACGTTGATCAAGCCGGTTAGTCAAACTTCGGAATGCCAACCGTTTTCAAAATGTGATTAGCACGATTTACTTTATCCTGAAACAAAGGCTGGTCGTCATATTTGCCTTGTAGGGAAGGATTGATTGTATAGTCCTTTGCCCCCTTTTTCTTTGTTGTTTCTTTCTTCTGCGCTGTTTTCATACTCATACAAATTTAAGCCTTTCGGCGAACTGCAAAAGAGTAATATGTTGCGTTTTTACGAAAAGGCTCCCACTTCTGTTCAATGGTCAAACCCAGCACATCAAAATCCTTTTGTATCGCTGCCAAATTGTTACTGATGCCCATTTGGTAAAGTCTTGTGCGGGCAATACTACTACCTGTTGCCAGAACAACTGCATGAGGATATCGCTCTGTAAAGAGAAACAAAGTTCGTGCAACGGTTGCCAGAACTTTCTGGCTGTCCTGATTATCAGTAATAGCGAGGTCGCTAATGTAACCCGATTGCGGGTCTTTATCACCGAAGCCAAGATTGTACAAGTCATACACATTGATTTCGGTGTAACGAACAACCTTTGTTATGATTCCTTTGGTCCAATACTCTCAAACTCGAAGGTTAGCAGGTCAGGCGAACTTTCAAATATATAGCGGTTGTCAATCATACGCAGGTAAGATAATGAATTGGTTGCTGACACCTCAGTCTCCTGCATCGCCTCTACTTATTCCTGACAGGTTGTATTCCAAAATATATTACAACCAAAACAACCTTACACTGCAACCACACTCGCATCTTTGGTTTCTAATTTGGAAACGCCCATTAAATATTCATCGGCTTTGCGGGCGCATTCTCTTCCTTCGCTGATGGCCCAAACCACCAGCGATTGACCTCTGCGCATATCACCACAGGCGAAGATTTTAGGAATACTGGTTTGATAACTTTTCTCGCTGGCTTTTACATTGCCACGTTCATCCATCTCAACTTCCAACTGTTCCAACAGACCTTTCTTTTGCGGGTGTACAAAACCCATTGCCAGCAAAGCCAGTTCGCAGGGAATGAGGCGCTCGCTGTTAGGCACTTCAGCTTGCTGCAAGGGTCTGCCATCGTTGGATAACTTCCATTCCAAATCCACAATTTTCAACGCTTTTAAGTTGCCATTCTCATCACTAACAAATTCCTTGGTAGCAATTGCCCAATGCCGGTGTGCGCCTTCTTCATGTGAAGAAGTATGTTTTAAAGTCATAGGATAAGAAGGCCAGGGCATGAACTCTGTTCTGCTGGAAGGTGGCTGCGGCATTAGTTCAAACTGCGTTACCGATACAGCCCCGTGGCGGTTAGAAGTGCCTACACAATCGCTGCCGGTATCACCACCGCCAATCACTACAACGTTTTTGCCACTTGCTGTTACTTCATGCTCGATAATATTGCTTTCCCCATTTTTTTCATCCAACGGATTTTTATTTGCTACCCTTTTGTTTTGCTGCTTTAAAAACTCCATCGCATAATAAACGCCAGGCAACTCACGACCTGGAATAGATAAGTTTCTTGGAACTGTGGAGCCACCTGCGAGTACAATCAAGTTGTATTCGCGCAATAAGTCGTTCACTTTTACATTTACGCCAACATTGGCTCCGCACCTAAAAACCACGCCTTCTTCCTGCATAAGGTGAATGCGGCGGTCAATAACAGTTTTCTCTAATTTAAAATCGGGGATGCCATACCGAAGTAAACCACCCGGCGCATCGTCGCGTTCAAAAACGGTAACGCTATGACCGGCATAATTCAGTTGTGCCGCTGCTGCCAAACCTGCCGGACCTGAACCTACAACTGCCACCTTCTTTCCGGTTCGTACATTGGGTTTGCGAGGCTTGGCAATGCCCTTTAAAAAGGCAATCTCAATAATGTGTTTTTCAATTTCTTCAATGGTGATGGGAGGTTGATTGATGCCCAGCACACAAGAACTCTCGCATGGCGCAGGACAAATGCGACCTGTAAATTCAGGAAAATTATTGGTAGAAATTAAAATTTCGTAGGCTTCTTCCCAGCTTTCACGATATACCGCATCATTAAACTCTGGTATAATGTTACCCAACGGACATCCACTATGGCAAAACGGAACACCACAATCCATGCAGCGTGCCGACTGCTGGTTTAATTTTTCAGGCGAAAACAAATTCACAAACTCGTGGTAATCCTTCAGCCGTTCGTTTACCGGGCGTTTGGTTGGCAATTCTCTTTCAAACTCTAAAAAGCCGGTTGGTTTTCCCATGCTATTTTTGTTTTTGTAACAATTTTGAATAAATGTTTGTTTGATGGAAACACATAGATACAATAGTAACATAGGTTTCACATAGAGTCTCTATGTGCTTTTCTTATGTTTCTATGATTCTATGTGTTTCAAAAATGCTATTACATTTACAGGCAGCCCAATCTTTTCTCTTTTCTTCATCATGTTGATGATTTCTACAATCCGTTGCCAGCTTGATTTTGCAACTGATGTTTCCTTTGTTCCATTGCTTTTTTATAATCGGTTGGGTACACTTTTACAAAGTGTTGCAACTGCGTTTCCCAATCGCTCAAAACAAAGCGCGCAACGGTGCTTTCCGTATATTGATAATGCCTTTCAATCATCGAGCGAAGCAGTGGAATGTCTTCTTCAGTTACTGTTTCTAAACTCACCATTTCTTTATTGCACATGCCTCCAAATTGCTGAGCCGTATCATAAATATAAGCAATGCCGCCGCTCATGCCAGCCGCAAAATTCCGTCCGGTAGCACCCAATACAATCACACGTCCGCCGGTCATGTATTCACAGCCATGGTCACCAACGCCTTCTACTACTACGTTTGCACCTGAATTGCGAACGCAAAAGCGTTCACCTGCTTTGCCACGAACAAAGGCTTCACCATCAGTTGCACCATAAAACGCCACGTTACCAATGATGATATTTTCTTCCGGTGTGAACTTTGCTTTTTTGGAAGGATACACGATCAGTCTCGCACCGCTTAAACCTTTGCCAAAATAATCGTTCGCACCGCCTTCCAATTCCAGCGTAACGCCCTTTGTGTTGAAGGCACCAAAGCTTTGTCCAGCGGTTCCATTCAGTTTAAAATGAATGGTGTCTTCGGGCAAACCTGCGGCTTTGTATCGCTTTGTAATTTCGTTTGATAAAATGGTTCCGGCGGTACGGTCGGTATTTTTTATGTCGAACTCAGCTTTTGTTTTTGCCCCATTTTCTAATGCCGCTTGTGCTGCAGATAAAAGACGCCAATCCAAAACGTTCTCCAAGCCATGATCCTGCTCTTCCGATTTGTGCAAGGTCATTTCATCCGATAAAGCATCTTTGTACAGCAAAGCCGACAAGTCTAATTTCTTCAATTTCCAGTGCTGTACGTTTTCTTTTGCCCGAAGACAATCTACCTGACCTACCATTTCTTCTACCGTTCTAAAACCAAGCTCTGCCATGATTTCGCGCAGTTCCTGCGTGATGAATTTAAACAGATTCACCACATGGTCGGCGTTGCCGGTAAAGCGTTTGCGCAATTCGGGGTCTTGCGTGGCGACACCCACCGGGCAGGTATTCAAATGACATTTGCGCATCATAATGCAACCTTCCACAATAAGGGCAGCCGTGGCTACACCCCATTCTTCAGCACCCAGCAAAGCAGCAATGGCAATGTCTCTGCCTGTTTTCATCTGCCCGTCTGCCTGTACCACTATGCGGCTGCGAAGTTTGTTTTTGACCAAAGTTTGATGAGTTTCTGCCAGGCCCAACTCCCAGGGCAAACCCGCATGTTTGATGGATGAAATGGGCGATGCGCCGGTGCCACCGTCAAACCCAGAAATAAGCACCACATCGGCTTTTGCTTTGGTTACGCCGGCAGCAATGGTTCCAACGCCCGCTTTGGAAACCAGTTTTACATTGATGCGTGCCGCACGGTTGGCATTCTTTAAATCGAATATCAGTTGAGCCAAATCTTCAATCGAATAAATATCATGGTGCGGTGGCGGAGAAATCAAACCTACGCCGGGCGTTGAATGCCGTGTTTTGCCAATCCAATCGTCCACTTTATGACCGGGCAATTGTCCGCCTTCACCGGGCTTGGCGCCCTGCGCCATTTTGATTTGCAGTTCATCGGCTTCCGTCAAATAATAACTGGTAACGCCAAAACGCGCCGATGCCACTTGCTTGATAGCAGAGCGACGATAATCGCCATTGTCCATTTTTTGATAACGCTGTTCGTCTTCGCCGCCTTCGCCGGTATTGCTTTTGCCACCCAGGCGGTTCATGGCAATGGCAAGCGTAGTGTGCGCTTCCCAGGAAATAGAGCCAAAGCTCATCGCGCCGGTGGCAAAGCGTTTGTAAATGGCTTCGGCTGGTTCAACTTCATCAATTGAAATAGATTCCCTGTTGGGAACAAATTGCAGCAGGCTGCGCAACGTAACCGCTTTCTCGCTTTGGTCGTTTACCAGTTTTGAGTATTTCTTGAAAATGCTGTAATCATTCATTCTTGTAGAGTATTGCAAGAGATGAATGGTTTGCGGATTGAATAAATGGAACTCGCCTTTGCGTTTCCATTGGTAAACGCCGCCTTCTGTAAGCAGATGAGAATAGCTTTCCTTTTTGCTGAAGGCAAAGAAATGCTTGGCCAGTGCTTCTCTTGCCAGCTCGTCTAAACCCAAACCTTCAATGCGCGAAGTGGCGCCGGTAAAGTAACGGCTCACCACTTCTTTGTTTATGCCTATAATTTCAAATATCTGTGCGCCCTGATAAGATTGCAGTGTGGAAATACCCATTTTTGAAAACACTTTCAGTAAACCATCGCACACCGATTTGATGTAGTTCTTTTTTAAAGCTTCTATATCAAGGTCTGTTTTTAGTTTGCCGTTCAGCTTCATGTCGCGGATGGTAGAAAGCGCCAGATATGGGTTAATAGCCGTTGCGCCAAATCCAATTAAACAGGCAAAATGATGCACTTCCCAAACATCACCGGCTTCCACCACAAGCCCAACCTGACCACGCAAGCCTTTGCGGATAAGGTGATGATGAACTGCCGAAACTGCCAGCAGCGAGGGAATAGGAGCATGGTCGCTATCAATGGCGCGGTCGGTTAAAATCAACACTTCAAAGCCGTCGTGAACAGCGTCCACTGCATAACGGCAGAGCCTGTCTATGCCTGCTTGTAAAGCACCTGGTTTGCCACTAGCGCGGAAATAGGTTTGCAATGTTTTTGCCTGAAAAATGCCGGTATCAATGCTGCGCAGCTTTTCAAGCTCATGATTATTTAAAATGGGATGTTTTAAGGCTACAGAATGGCAAGCCAAAGGATCTTCTTCCAGCAAATTTCCGTTGTTGCCAACGAAGGTTGCCAGCGACATAATCATACGTTCCCGAATAGGGTCAATCGGCGGATTCGTTACCTGCGCAAACAACTGTTTAAAATAAGAACTTAAGTGTTGTGGCTGGTCGCTCAACACGGCAAGCGGCACGTCGGTTCCCATCGAGCCGATGGGTTCTTTGCCATCAACCGCCATCGGCGAAATGATAGTTTCCAAATCTTCCGTTGTATAACCAAACGCTTTGTGATATTTAAAAATCTGATCGCTTTCCAGATGTGTGAACTGCACCCGCGGCTCCGGCAATTCTTCCATACGGATTTTGTACTTGTTCAACCATTCGCTGTAAGGCTTTTGTGTGCAGATGGTTTGTTTTAGTTCGTCATCGCTGATGATTCTGCCCGCTTCCATATCAACCACAAACATTTTGCCCGGCTGTAATCTTCCAAATTCCTTTACCATTTCAGGTTTTACCGGCAACACGCCACTTTCAGATGCCATGATAACACGGTCGTCGGTGGTAACGCAGTAACGTGATGGGCGCAAGCCGTTTCTGTCCAGTGTGGCACCGATAATTTTGCCATTTGTAAATGAGATGGAAGCCGGACCATCCCAAGCCTCAGTTAAGCAGGCATGATATTCATAAAATGCCTGTTTAAAAGGTTCCATTGTATCGTTGCAATCCCATGCTTCAGGTATCAGCATCATCATTACATGCGGCAGAGAACGACCACACAGTGTAAGCAATTCAATCACATTGTCTAAGCACGCAGAATCGGATTGCCCGCTAAAAACAACAGGCAATAACATTTCCATTTCTTCTTTTGAAAAAAAGGAAGAAAGAAAGCCTGCTTCGCTGCTTCGTAACCAGTTGAGGTTGCCCTGCAAGGTGTTGATTTCGCCATTGTGAGCGATATAGCGGAATGGCTGCGCCAGATTCCAGGAAGGAAAGGTATTGGTAGCAAAACGTGAGTGTATCAAACCAAAAGCCGATACCACGCGCTTGTTGTTTAAATCGGGAAAATAACCGCGTACCTGATTAGAGGTTAACTGACCTTTATAAACGACCGTTTTGTAAGACAATGAGGCAATATAAAAACCTGTTGTTGGAATGCGAACGGTGTTGTAAATGGTGTGCGAAGCATAATTGCGCAAAACAAAAAGCTTACGTTCAAATGCATCAGCGTCGGTAATGTGGTCGGGGCAGGCAATAAACACATGTTCCATTTCAGGCTCAACACTCAGTGCGGTTTTTCCGATACCATCGGGGTTTACCGGAACGCTGCGATACGTGAGCACTTCAAGCCCTAATTTATCAACAGTGCGGTTGAATATATCGCGGCATTCTTCGCGTAGCCTGATGTCTTTTGGAAAGAACATCACGCCCACGCCATATCTGCCATATGAAGGCAGATGAATACCTTGTTTCAAACATTCATCAAAGAAAAATTCATGCGGCATTTGCAGCATAATCCCTGCTCCATCGCCGGTGTTGTTTTCGCAGCCGCAGGCACCGCGGTGTTCCATATTTTCCAGCACGGTAAGCGCATCGGAAATCATACGGTGCGATTTATTGCCCTTAATATTAGCAACAAACCCAATACCGCAGGCATCATGCTCAAACTCCGGGTTGTACAAACCCTCATTGGTGTGTTGGTTGGCAACATTCATAGTTAAATCGTTTAAACGTAAATAAAAAGGCAGGCAATGCGCTAAAAATAAGTAAAAAACAAAAACATTTTCACTAACAAATGGTAGTTTTATAAAGAAAGCAATTGTTGGTAGCACAACTGCTGTAAACAATTTTTGACAACTGCCAAGCAAACTGTTTTTTTGTAAGATAATTTCAATCTTTTTTTAATTTTATTCTATTCTATTTTAATGATTTTAAAAATTTCGTTCAAATAATTTTGATAAGGAAAAACAACATTTTTTGAAATTGTTCTCATTTTGCGCCCCTTGTATTCAATACAAAAGGAAAAGAACCGTTTTATAAAACAGGCTTGTCGTAATCTTTTATCTTTACCGCCATTTTTTTGATGATGAATAAGAAAAGAATCGCAATATTTGGCTCTACAGGGTCAATTGGGAAACAGGCTTTAGAAGTAATAGAAGCACATCCCGATTTATTCAGTGTTGAAGTATTAACTGCTCATACCAACCACGAGTTGCTGATTCAGCAAGCTAAGAAACACAAGCCCAACATTGTAGTGATTGTCGATGATAAAAAATATGCGTTTGTAAAAGAAGCATTAGCGAAAGAACCTATCAAAGTGTTTGCGGGTGAGGAAGCCTTAAACGATGTTGCTTCCATGGATGTGTACGATTTAATGCTGGCAGCCATTGTTGGCTACGCGGGTTTGCAATCTACTTTAAACGCCATTGATGCCGGTAAAACCATCGCGTTAGCCAACAAAGAAACGCTGGTGGTGGCAGGCGATATTGTAATGCACAAAGCGTTTGAAAAAAAGGTTCCTGTTATCCCGGTTGACAGTGAGCATTCTGCCATTTTTCAATGCCTGATTGGTGAAGGCAGAAACAAAATTGAAAAGATTATTTTAACTGCAAGCGGCGGACCCTTCCGCGGTAAGAAGCCCAATTATTTAGTGAATGTAAAACGCGATCATGCGCTTCAGCATCCCAACTGGAGCATGGGCGCAAAAATTACCATTGATTCGGCAACGCTGATGAACAAAGGGCTGGAAATGATTGAAGCCAAATGGCTTTTTAACCTCGAACCAAGCCAGGTAGAAGTGATGGTGCATCCGCAAAGCATCATTCACAGCATGGTTCAGTTTGAAGATGGCAGCATCAAAGCGCAGATGGGTTTACCCGACATGAAATTGCCCATTCAATATGCGCTAAGTTTTCCGAGAAGAATTGAAAGCAAGTTTCCGCGTTACGATTTTAGAAAGCCTGCCGAGCTCACGTTTGAAGAGCCCGACATGAAAACGTTTCGTAACCTTGTGCTGGCTATCGAAGCTTTAAATAAAGGTGGCAACATGCCATGTATATTAAACGCTGCCAATGAAATTGCTGTGTATGCATTTCTTCGCAACCGCATTGGTTTTTTAGACATTCAGGAAGTGGTGGAACGCAGCATGAGCAAGGTAGATTTTATTGAGCATCCCACGCTGGAAGAATATTTTTCTACCGATGGCGAAACGCGCAGTTATGCCGCTTCGATGATACAGATGTAACCTTTTCCTAAAACTTACCGGCGGTTGTTTTCGCAAACGGGAATACAGTATTATTGCGGTTTGCATCGCGGCACATCACACGCTGGTCTTATAAACATAGATTTTTATGTTACCAGCTTTTGGGTCTCCGATTGAACATCGTTGCGTCGCACTCTTCAACGATTTGTAAATAATGAAGCTGGGTGCAGACAGGTTCATTAATTTTAAAAACACAACAAGTTTCAACTGTTTGTTAAGCAAGCAGCATAGAATTGTACCGAACAAATGACTACATTATTAGCCACCAACTGGAGCCTTGTAGGAACCAAAGTCCTCCAGTTCATTCTTTCCTTTTCCATCTTAGTTACGCTTCACGAGTTAGGGCATTTCGTAACGGCAAGAATTTTCAAATGCCGTGTCGAAAAGTTTTATCTCTTCTTCAATCCCTGGTTTTCGCTATGGAAAAAACAAATTGGCGAAACCGAATACGGCTTAGGCTGGGTGCCGTTTGGCGGCTATGTAAAAATATCCGGAATGATAGATGAAAGCATGGACAAAGAGCAATTAAAGCTGCCGCCAAAGCCGTATGAATTCCGTGCAAAGCCGGCCTGGCAGCGCCTTATTATCATGACGGGCGGCGTGATTGTAAATGTGCTGCTCGCTATCTTTTTATTTATCTGCATTACCTTCAAATGGGGCGAAGAATATTTGCCGGCACAAAATGTAAAATGGGGCATTCATGCTGATTCTTTAGGCAGAAAAATTGGTTTACAGGATGGCGATAAAATTGTTTCCGTTGATAACAAACCCAATGAAAATTTCAATGCCATTCCTGTTGATATAATTTTGGGCAAAACCAAATCGCTGCAAATTGAGAGAAACGGCCAGCGGTTAAACATCAATATTCCACCATCTATAATTACTGAACTGAACGCGAATAAGGCGAATGGTTTAATGGAAGTTCGCTTTCCCGTAATTGTTGATTCGGTTGATAAAAACAAAGCTCATTTTTTGCAAAACAGACTGCAAAAAGGCGATACTTTAATTGCATTGAACGGCAAGCATTTTTCTTACTTCAACGAGTTCGACAGCATAAAGCAGGGTTATAAAAACAAAGCTGTTGAGCTAACTGCCTTGCGTGGAAAAGATACTGTAAATGTAAAAGCGCAATTGAATGAAACGGCTGCTGTTGGCTTTTTGCCGGTGAGCAAAGCATCCGATTTATTCACCACGGTTGAGCACAGATATTCGTTTCTTGAAGCCATTCCCATTGGCTTTAGTAAGTGTTGGCAAACGTTAGGAAGATACATCTCTGGCTTGAAACAAATCTTCGCCGGAAAAGTAAAAGCGAGCGATAGCCTGGGCAGCGTAATTTCTATTGGCAATGCGTTCTCTGGTGATCTTGCCGACTGGCAGGGCTTCTGGACGCTCACTGCCATTTTTTCCATCATCCTTGCCTTTATGAACATCTTGCCCATACCGGCTTTGGATGGCGGTCATGCCCTGTTTACGGTGGCAGAAATGGTTACCGGGCGCAAGCCAAGCGATAAGTTTATGGAATATGCGCAAATGGTTGGCATGGTGCTGTTGCTTACGTTGATGGCGTATGCGCTGGGGCTTGATTTCTGGCGGTTCTTTTTTAAATAAAAAATTAAACACATAGAATCATAGAAACATAAGATCAACACATAGGAAACTATGTGAAAACTATGTTTCTATGATTCTATGTGTTTCAAAAATGTCATCTATATTTCAGATGATTACCAAATAAAAAAGCAGCTTTACTTTTATTTCATTTTTTTATGAATAAATGGATGGCTGCTTTTTGTTTTTGCCTCATTTTGCAAGTTGCAAACGCACAAGGTGTACAAACGAAGATTGATTCTTTATTGCGAACGATTTATACTGATTCTTTGCCCGGGATTTCGATGGCTGTTATCCAAAATGGCAATACCATTTTTGAAGAATCTTATGGTGTAAGAAACATTGCAACAAAAGAAAAAATAACGGCAAAAACAAACTTCAACATTGCTTCCTTAACCAAACAATTTACGGCTGTTGCCATCCTGCAACTGGCAGAAAAAAAGCAGCTTTCGTTGAATGATAAACTGAGTCGTTTCTTTCCCGATATGAACAAAAAAGTAGCTGATATTATTACTGTTCAGCAATTGCTTACACACACTTCCGGTATTCAGGATCATTACAATTACAGCAATACAAAAGGGATGCAACACGCACATAACAAAGATGTTTACGATGCCATCAAAAATGTAGATTGCTTATACTTTACTCCGGGTACAAAGTTCCGCTATAGCAACACAGGGTTTTGTTTGCTGGCTCTCATCATTGAAAAAGAGAGCGGTCTTTCTTATAACGATTACATGCAGCAAAATGTGTTTCTAGAAGCAGGCATGAAAAGCACAACAATCTGGAGCGAAAACAAACCCATTTTGCAACCCGCAACCGGGTATGATAGAGACAGTGCAACCAATAGGTTTATAACGTCCGGGGCAAGCGAACATATCTTTTTTTCAACTGAAGGCGATGGTGGTGTTTATACTTCTATACATGATTATTCGCTTTGGCTGCAAGCTTTGAACGAAGGAAAAATATTGAGTAAAATCTGGGTTGAGAAAGCAAAAACAATTGAATATACAATTGATGTAAAAGGCAAGTTGGGCTATGGTTTCGGCTGGTTTGTTGATGAAAGCAAAGAGAATAAAAGAGTATATCACAGTGGTGATAACGGCGGTTTCAAAACGTACAGTTTTACCATTCCGCAACAAAAGTTTGCCATCGTTGTTTTTTCAAATCGTTCCGACATAAACATTGAAAACATCGTTCAAACAATCTATCAGCTTTTCTATCCGAACGAAAAGCCGTTTACTAAAATTGAAGTGCTTACTTCATAAATAATGTATCTCTTCTAATTAAACGAATTGCGAAACTGAAGCGGCGAAACAGTTGTTTTGTTTTTAAACAATTTACTAAACGATTGCGGATGCTCGAAGCCAAGCGAATAAGCAATTTCACTAACCGACAGAGGAGTGGTGCTCAATATTTCTTTTGCTTTTTCTATCAGCTTATCATGGATGTGTTGTTGCGTACTTTGCCCCGTTATTGTACGAAGCATATCGCTTAAATAATGAGAGGAAATATTCAGTTGCTTCGCAATGTTTTCAACCGTTGGCAAACCGTCTTCCTCAAGATTTGTTTTTGTAAAAAAAACATTCATTACTTCTTCAAACTTCATTAGCAAACTGTTACTGGCTTGCTTACGCGTGATGAATTGACGGTTATAAAAGCGGTTGGAATAAGTAAGTAATAATTCGATGTGCGACACAATTACGTCCTGACTAAAATGATCGATAGCAGAGCAATATTCTTGTTCAATATTTGTAAAAATGTTCTGGATCATCGCTTCTTCTTTTTCTGAAAGATGAAGAGCTTCATTCACAGCATACGAAAAGAAACCGTAGCTTTTAATCACTTTAAAAAGCGAATAGTTTTTAATAAAATCAGGATGAATAACAAGCCACCATCCGTTAACTGAAATTTCGGCAGCAGCATCAACTAAAACCACTTGTCCGGGTGAGAAAAAAGTCATCACACCATCGTCGAAATCATAATAATTCTGTCCGTATTTCAACTTGCCTTTAAAATCTTTTTTAATGCAAACGGAGTAAAATTGATACACTATGCTCCTGGTGTTTTCATCAATAGAACAGGCAACATCTTTTAAATTGATAACACTGATTAACGGATGTTGCGGTTTTGGCAAACCCAGCAGCCGATGCAATTCTGATATGCTGAAAACATTGTAAGGCTGACTGTTTTTTGTTTTCATTTTTTGTAAAAATTGAAGCAGAAAACAACTTGTATTGTTGTTTTTCTGCTTTTGATGTTGATGCTATTTATCTACCCATGTCATGCCAACTTCATCGTAGCGTGCTCCGGTATTCGTTCCCAAAGGTACGATGGATTCCAGTTCAGCCATTTCATCTTCATTAAGCGAAACGCTGGCTGCGGCTGTGTTTTCTTCCACATACTTCACTCGTTTTGTGCCGGGTATCGGAACAATGCCTTTTGCAATTACCCATGCAAGCGCAAGTTGCGAAGCCGTGATGCCCTTGCTTTCTGCCATTGTTTTTATGGCATTTACCAATTCAATATTTTTATAAAATTGTTCGCCCTGGAAGCGCGGAATACTTCTTCTGAAATCGTTTTCAGGGAAGTCATCAGGACTTTTAATTTCGCCCGAAATAAATCCTCTGCCCAAAGGCGAGTAAGCTATAAAACCAATCCCTAAATCACGAAGTGTTTGCAGCACACCGTTTTCTTCCGCTTCTCTTTCAAACAAAGAAAATTCGGTTTGTACGGCAGTTAGCGGATGTACCTTATGTGCCTTTTGTATGGTTTGCGCCGATACTTCAGACAAGCCGATGTAACGCACTTTCCCTTCTTTCACCAAATCAGCCATTGCGCCAACGGTTTCTTCAACAGGAGTATTCGGATCAAGCCGGTGCAGGTAATACAAATCAATTACATCGGTTTCTAAGTTTTTCAGCGAACGTTCGGCTGCTTTTTTTACATATTCCGGCTTGCCGTTAAACGCCCATGTAAGCTGCTCATCATCGTTTATTTCAAAGCCAAATTTTGTTGCGATGATGTATTTGTTACGGTTGCCTTTAATAGTTTTGGCAATCAATCTTTCATTTAATAATGGACCATATAAATCGGCGGTATCTAAAAAATTTCCGCCCAATTCCAATGAGCGATGAATGGTTGCGATGGCTTCTTTTTCATCGGCTTTGCCATAAATATCTCCGCCTGCAATGGTGGTCATACCCATGCAGCCTAAACCTACCAACGGAACTTGCAATCCTTCGCTTCCTAATGATGTTGTTTGCATTGTTTTTTTCTTTTTTAATGATGCAAAGTTCTCTGGAATGAGGAAGCAATAAGTAACCGAATCTCTGTTTGATGTATCCAAAAAGAAGAAGCGATATAGTTACATACGCAAAATCTTACAAAAGAAAAACGGTTGTTGAACTCTAATCCAACAACCGTTTTTTGTGCAAAAACAAACCTTACAATTTTTGAAGGCTGATGTTGCGATACCACACTTCAAAGCCATGATCCTGTAAAGCAATATGTCCTTTTTTAAAGGTGCCAAAATCAGGCATGTCTTTAAACTTGCTACCGGCAATTAGCTTCTTCCAGTTATCATCCCACAATGTAGTTGAAAGTGTATGCGCTCCATTCAAATAAAAATCCAGTTTGCCGTTATCACTTCTTACTTCAACAGCATTCCATTCGCCGGCAGGTTTCACGGTTTCCGGCGTGCTGGTAATTAAATCGTACAAATCTCCGGCGCGGTGTTTTGGTATTTTGGCATCATCGTGCCGCGCATTGTCAAGCACCTGCATTTCCAAACCTGTGTTCCAGGTTTCTTTGTACTTTGTTGTGTCTTCGTGCACAAAAAGGATAACACCGCTGTTGCCACCTTTCGAAATTTTCCAGTCTAACTTCAAATCGAAATTTCCATACTCATCGTTTGTTACCAAATCGCCGCCGCCTTCTGTTTGATAGCCTTTGCTGGTTTGGGGTTTCAGATGAATGGAGCCACTATCAACACTCCATGCGCTGCCCGGTTTGTCTTTACCGTACGTGTGCCAGCCCGCCAGCGTTTTACCATTAAACAAAAGCGTTGAACTTGTGCCCGCTGCGGTGTTTGTGGTATCTTTTGTTATGTTAGATGAATCGGTGGTTGATGATGCGCCTGTGTTGTTGTTTCCACACGAAATAAGGGCAAAAACAAAAGCAGCCGTAGCTGCTTTTAGAATGATTTTCATTACTCGATTATTTTGTTTTTAAAAGTAAAACATACTTCGCCATTGCTTCGGCATCGGCTTGCGATACCTGTGGGTGCGGCGTCATCACTGCGTTATTGGTTTCTGCGCCCCAGTCGTGTTTGTCATTCGCACCAACACCGTTGATGATTCTGTGTGCGAGATAAGTAACTGCCGTATCAACGCCTGCATATTTATTTGCCACATCCTGGTAAGCCGGACCTACCAGTTTTTCGCTTACTTTATGGCAGGTTAAACAATCGGAAGCGCTTATTAAAGCGAGGCCTTTTTGATAATCGGGATTGGAACTGATATCGCCACCTGAAGAGGCGGTTGTATTGTTACCTGCTGCGGCAGAACTATCTGAGTTGTTACCGGAAGAATTATTGCTTCCGCAGGCCGCCAGTACGCTAACAGCCGCAATTAAGGCTATGTATTTTTTCATATTGTGTTGATTTTGTTTTTGCCTTTATTTTTAAACACCTAAGCTCCAGCCATTGTGATACTCGCGTTTTACAAACTGGTTGGCATCATCAAAGTTGGTAATGCGCATGTTATCGCCATCCCAAAGCAACTTAATATAGCGGCCCGGATAGGTGTATTCATCAGTTTTACCAGCCTGCAATTTGCGAATGTCATAACTGCGAATGGCAAGGTTACCCATTAATACCGATTCAGTAAGCGGTCCTGCAATATCAAAACGAGAGCTTAGATTGTTGGCTTCCTTGCTGCCATAGCCTTTCAAACAGGCTTCTACCCAAGCTGCATAATGCCCTTCTGCACCACCCGGCACGCGGGCTATTGTTTGCGGAACCTTTGCACCGGCTGTTTTTGAAGTAGGCAACAACTGTGGATTTACTCCATACGTTCCACACATCATTTTACCTTTTGTGCCAACAAAAACTACACCATTGCCACCATCGCCCATTACTTCATTGGCGCCCAGTTCAGAGGGTCTTTCCGGTTGTATGCCTCCATCCATCCAGTGCAACTTAAGCTCTGGCTGTTTTCCTTTTCCTTTAAATGTAAGTACAATATGCGATGAGGTAGGGCCGGAGTCCGGATAATAAGCCCTTACCCAGTTGGTAACGTAGCGTGTGGCTACGCTGCATTCGGCAGATACGGGATAATTCAAATCCAGCACCTGGAAGGGAGGCGCCATAATATGACAAGCCATATCGCCCAAAGCGCCGGTGCCATAGTTCCACCAGCCGCGCCAGTTGAACGGAATCAGGTTTTCAACAAACTCTTTTCTGGGAGCCGTTCCCTGCCATAAATCCCAATCCAATCCTTGCGGCACATCGGCTTTTTTATCGGGCCAGGGAATACCTTGCGGCCAAACAGGCCGGTCGGTAAAGCACCACACTTCCGTTACATCGCCAATCAGGCCGGCTTTGTACCAGTCAACCAACTGCCTTACGCCATCGCCCGATGCACCCTGGTTGCCCATCTGCGTTACCACTTTGTAACGTTTGGCAGCCTGTGTAAGCATACGGGCTTCGTAAATATCATGTGTCATTGGTTTTTGCACATATACGTGCTTGCCCAGTTGCATGGCAGCCATAGCGGCAACAGCATGGCTATGGTCGGGTATAGATACCGAAACGGCGTCAATCTGCTTAGCTTCTTTGTCAAACATTTCGCGGAAGTCTTTGTAGCGTTTTGCTTTTGGAAATTTAGCCACGCTGCCTGCTGCCTGCCTGTCGTCAACATCGCAGAGATAAGCAATGTTGGCTTTACCCGAAGCAAAAAAATGATTGATGTCGTCGGCACCTTTACCGCCTGCACCAATGGCTGCGATGTTAAGCATATCGCTCGGCGCGCGGTAGCCAACGCCGCCAAGCACATGGCGTGGCACAATGTAAAGACCGGCGAGTGCAGCGGCTCCATTTCTTAAAAAATGTCTGCGGGAATTGCTCGTTACGTTTTCGTGTGTTTGATTTTCTTCCATATATGTGTTTCGTTAGACTGTGAACAATCGTTGTTGAAGAATGAATGTTATTTACAAAAAGAATGATTTTTTGCAAACAACGAATCATTTTAATAAAATTAATTACAGATGATTTTGATGAACGATGATACAATAATGATAAAAAATATTGCGCTGAATAATACGATACAGCTACAACACCACATAAAATAAGTAAATAGCAAAGTATATTTGAATAAAATCATTATGGTAACTGATATTAAGAACGAAGTTCTGCAAATGGTGCAGAAGATAGATGACGAGCAACTTCTCCGATTACTGAAAGAGGACATAAAGTATTTTACAGAAGACGATGATATAGCCAGCGACTTATTACCTCCAGACAGAGGAGATCTGGTTCAGCTTGCTTCAGAGCCGGATGAAAATGAGACTTTAACGGAGCGAGAATTTACAAATGCAACTGCTAAATGGCGTATCAAATAATTTAAAAAAGCGATTTTATAGCAAGCTAATTGTTCTATTAGATTATTTGGGAAAAAGAATTGAGTGAAGCGGTAGCAAAGCAGTTTGTTACCAAGCTTGATAAAAGAATTAAAACGTTGAAGGAACAACCTTATATTGGTAGTCCTTCGCTAAGGGTGAAAAATGTGAGAGGAATTTTAATTACCAAACATAATAAGCTCTTCTATAAAATATTCGGAACCACTGTTATCATTTTGAATATGTATGATACCCGTATCAATCCCCAAAGGAACAAGTATTGATAAACCTGTTTTGCCAGACATTGGAAAACAATCATCTAAAATCCTCCTTTCTCTTTCTCTCTTCGAATCGCCTACTTTTGGCAACGCAAAAATTCTTTATGAGCAAACACGCGTATGTATTTCCAGGGCAGGGCAGCCAGTTTCCGGGCATGGGCAAAACCTTGTATGAAAGGAGCGCAAAAGCAAAAGAGATGTTTGAAAGGGCAAACGATATTTTAGGCTTTCCTATTTCGGATCTTATGTTCAACGGAACGGATGAAGACTTAAAGAAAACGGCTGTTACGCAGCCTGCCGTATTTCTGCATTCAGTCATTGCATTTTCGTTGTTGGAAGATGCAAAGCCGGATATGGTTGCCGGGCATTCATTGGGCGAGTTTTCTGCTTTGGTAGCTAATAAAACATTGTCGTTTGAAGACGCATTGCGGTTGGTTTCTATTCGCGCCAATGCTATGCAAAAAGCCTGTGAAATCGTGCCTTCCACCATGGCTGCGGTGCTGGCAATGGAAGATGGAAAAGTAGAAGCCATCTGCGATGGCATTGAAAAAGAAAGCGGCGAAATTGTTGTGGCGGCAAACTACAATTGTCCGGGTCAATTGGTTATTAGCGGTTCTATAAAAGGCGTTACCGAAGCCTGCGAAAAACTAAAAGCGGCTGGCGCCAAACGCGCTCTTATTCTTCCGGTTGGTGGCGCGTTTCATAGCCCGTTTATGCAGCCTGCCAAAGAAGAATTGGCGGCTGCTATTGAAGCTGCAAAATTTGCAACGCCAATGTGTCCTATCTATCAAAATGTAAATGCAAAACCATCAACAGATGAAAATGTGATAAAACAAAACCTGGTCAATCAACTTACCGGCGCCGTTCGCTGGACGCAAAGTGTACAAGCTATGATTGGAGATGGTGCAACCGTCTTTACCGAAGTGGGGCCTGGCAAAGTGTTGCAGGGTTTAATTGCTAAAATTGATAAAAATGTTACTGTAAATCAAGGGTAACTTTTATTAGCTATGAATATAACACTTGTAGCCGCTACTAAGTTTGAAATCAAGGAAAATATCTTTACAAATACAAAGCACAATATTCAATTTTTATACACGGGCGTTGGCATGTTGGTATCGGCTGTAAGCCTTACGCAGTGGATGTTTCAGCACAAACCAGATTGGATGATTCAGCTTGGTATTGCAGGTGCTTTCAACAACAATTTTTTATTGGGTGATGTAGTGGTTGTTGAAAAAGAATATTTGGGTGATACCGGCGTTTGGGAGAACGGTGAATGGAAAGATGTGTTTGATTTGAACCTGGTAAAAAAAGATCAATCGCCGTTTATCAATAAATATCTGCAAAACCAAACCATTGATGCTTTGAATGTTCTTCATCTTCCGAAAGTTACGGGCGTTACCATTAACCAAATCACAACAAATGAGTTTACAAAAAAAGTGGTTAAAACAAAATACAATGCGGATATAGAAAGCATGGAAGGCGCATCGCTGCATTATGTTTGCAGTTTGTTTTCGGTTCCGTTTCTGCAAGTGCGTAGCATTTCAAACTATGTTGGTGAACGGGACAAGACAAAATGGAAAATGAAAGAAGCAATTGAAAATGTAAATGAAGCAGTGAGAAAGATGTTGGAGATGACCTCATCCCAACCCTTCTCCACTCGTGGAGAAGGGCATGAAGAACAGCCGCTTGTTGAGTAGCAGACAAGGCGTACAAGTGAGTGACACAACGATGCTCAACCGGAGTTGCTGATGCTGGTTACCAAAAGAAAAAAACATAAAAAATTGAAGTGATGGAATTGAGTTTAGGTTTTAGTCCCTGCCCGAATGATACGTTTATTTTTGATGCTTTGGTAAATAAAAAAATTGATACTGACGGCATTGATTTTACGGTGCAGTTAGAAGACGTGCAAACCTTAAATAATTGGGCGCGACAAAAAGTATTGGACGTTACTAAAATCAGCTATGGCGTGCTGCCCCTGGTTTTGAATGAATACATTGTGTTGAATAGTGGTGGCGCGTTGGGCAAAGGTGTTGGTCCATTGCTGATTGCAAAGAGAGAAATACCGGATATACAAGACAAAGATTTTCGGGTTGCTATTCCGGGCAATACCACAACGGCTCACATGCTGTTTTCGTTGGCGTTTCCGCACATTTTTCGCAAAAATTTTTTGGTGTTTAATCAAATTGAAAATGCTGTGTTGGATGATGTGGTGGACGCGGGTGTTATCATTCACGAAAACCGGTTTACATATCAGCAAAAAGGTCTTGTGAAGTTGATGGATTTAGGCAAATATTGGGAAGACACAACCGGCGTTGCCATACCACTTGGCGGCATTGTAATGAAGCGTTCGCTGGGTGAGGATTTGATTAAAAAAGTAGATGAGTTAATCAAGCAAAGTGTTGAATTTGCGTTTGCTCATCATCACGAACAATTATCCTCTTATGTAAAGCAACATGCGCAGGAAATGAATGAAGATGTAATGCAACAACACATCAATTTGTATGTGAATGAATATTCCATCGCATTGGGAAGTAAGGGCAAAGCAGCCGTTGCCAAACTGCTCGAAGTTTATGATAGTGTAAACTCGGTGGAAGCATCTTATATGAAGTTGTTTGCGTGAAAAAGCTATTAGCTGCAAGCTGCGAGTAACGATGATCAATTTTTATCATTCTGCAGCTTGTCTGTTTTGTTAAAGCTGGATAAAGGAAGGTTACGCGCCTGTGGGTTTTATTCATTTCTTTTCTATCAAGGGTGTGATAAATTGATTGAACAAAAACCTTGCTGTTGTATTTGTGAAAGCCTTGCTGCGAAAGCGTTTTACCCATTGAATGTACCAGCCGGAATTGGTTAAAAACACTTCATCAGCATGGAGCAAATCATCGGTTGTTAGTGTTGCTTCATCGCACTTTAATCCAGCATTTTTTATGCACGATAACAAATAGCTTCTTACCACTCCTGCAATACAACCTTCGGATAAAGGTGGTGTTTTGATGATGTTATCTTTTACAATGAACACATTCGATGTGGTAGCTTCTGCAATGCGATTGTAACAGTTTGTAATAAGCGCATCATTTATGTTTTTGGTTTTGCACCATTTTGTTGCCATCGTGTAAGGCAGGTAATTATTTGTTTTTATTGACGAAAACAAATCGGCT
The DNA here is from genome assembly GCA_965277535.1 of Ilyomonas sp. Classification (GTDB taxonomy): domain Bacteria; phylum Bacteroidota; class Bacteroidia; order Chitinophagales; family Chitinophagaceae; genus Ilyomonas. Next base: position 3,095,436 of record OZ255825.1, read on the forward strand.
GATTTGCGTGCATCGTTGTAAACATCAACAACAAAGCCTTCTTCATTAAATGCCGGAAATTGTTGCAGCGCCCAGCTTTGAATAATGAAGTTTGTTTGATTGTTTGCATCGTATAAATTTCCATCGCCTCGAAATACCGTAAGTCTAATTCTTGCTAGCTGCTGATGACCGTTTTGTTTTGTAAGAATTTGTATTTGTTGCAATAAATAATCTTGAGTAAAAAAATGAGGCGCTTCAAACTGTAAGATTTTTATTGACGAAAACAAACGTTGCCAATGCAAGTGTTGCAGAACGATGTTGCCATCAATTAGTTTCATCGTTTCAAAACAGCCATCGCCATACCGAAATGAGCGGTTGTTGGCAGTGAGAATGGGTGCATCATCAGCAATCAATTTGCCATTGTGGATGAGATTGATTCTATCACTCATACCACAGGCACTTCAATATCTTTCAATTTCATTGAAGCAGAAGCAATGCAGGCAAGAAGATCATCTCGTTCTAAATCGGAGAAATAAGTAAGCATCTCTTCAATGCTATCACCGGCAGCCAGGTACTCCAACATCGAATCTACCGGATAACGCAATCCACGAATGGTTGGTTTTCCATGATTGACGTTTGGATTGATTGTTATTCTATTCAATAATGATCCTTTCATCGAAGAGGCGTTTCAACAAATATACAAATGGACAGTAGAAATAAATATTCCTGTTTACTTTTCATTTCGCATGTCTGAAATTATCATCAACGGTTTTGTTATTGCTTCCGGCTAAACCGTAAAAATTTAGCGTTTACAAAGCCTTGCTGGTTATTGTATTTTATTTTCATCCATTCATTATGTTTCGCATCCTGAAAAGCCCTTTCTATCAATTCTGCTTCGGCTGCCTTATCTATTACAAATGCTACCGGATAACGAACCGAAGGACCTATGCGGGCGTTGATACTTTGAGTTGCGTAATAATAAGTTACCGATGGCGTAACTGTGTAGGATGGTAAAGAAGCGTCGCTGTTAGAAGTGTTGGGCAGGTTCACTGTACCATGATGATTGGCAGGTTCATTTATAAAATATAACAACACAAATATGAGGATAACAATACCAATGGGATAAAACAACAGCTTTTTAGAAAGGCGATATTTTTTAATAGCAATGGCAACACCAGCAATGCTTCCGATAAACAATCCCATAATGCCCCAAGTAGCCACCGGATTAAAAGAAGAAACCTGGAACAAATTATCGGCAAAAACAAAAAAGTTATAACCGAGATAGACAAAGAATTTTGCTAACAATATCAGAATCTGATAAGCCAGGTAAAGCCCGATGATAACAACAATAATGACGAGCAGCGGCGACCGGGTTCCCTTTTTTGCAGTAGTCATTTTCTTCTTAAATATTTGATTAAGAAATACATTCCAAAATACAAACCGGCAACAAACAAAAGCAGTAACCAGCCAAAGGTTGCCAACCGCCAGCCATAATTAACCGCTGTATTCCAGTTGATAAAGAAATCAAACGAGTGGCTTAACCAATCAGGATACTGTGAAGCAAGCGCGAGCCGTATCAAAGCAAAAAACAAAGCACCGATACCTGCATACAAAGCAATCTGTTTGATGAAAGCATTTTTAGGAAACACTATTTTGAAGGATACCAGGATCAGCAACTCCTGTTTCTCTGTTGTTTTTACCCTAATTGCAGTTTCGTAAGTAACGCCTTTTAATAAGTTGGTTGAATCAATGGTTACCTGCAGCGTACACTGCTTATTTCCGGTTACATTGTTAATGAGAAAAGCAGTTGAAGAAAGCGATACGCCGGGAATGCCTTTTGTAAATTCAGGATACACTTCAATGCATCCGCGTGTGGTGTTGGTGAACACAATAGTTGTAGTAACCACATCGCCGCTTTGGATAGCCGGATACTCAATTGCTGTAAGGCTGGCTTCTATTTGCGGACGAGGCAACTCAGGGTTTATCTGGCGAAGAAAATATTCAAGCCCAACATCCCGGTGCTGAGCAAAATGGTTTTTTACACTATCCCATTGCTCAGGTATATTGCTTTGTAAAGCCACGCGCAGCCATGTGGAAATAGAACCATCAAACAATTCGGTTTTGCCTTCTTTCCAGTGATCGGCGCTGCTGTCTATCGCGTCTGCCAGATACTTTGGGTGGTTGATTAAATAACTTCCTCCGAGGCGATACGGCAAGCCTGGATTGAAGGTGTATAAAAACGAAAGCAGCGCAAGGTCTATGTTTTCAGCCGTGTCACGGATTTTTGTAAAAAGAAGATAGGCGTTTGGATTTGTTTCTTTTATCCATGCTTCTATATAACCTTTTTGAAGGTCTTCTTTACCTTGTTGCCTGTTTCTGCTGTTGCCGGAAATTTCTACGCACAAAGAAGGAATGTCTGAAAATTTTTTTCCGGCAAAAGGATAAGGAAGTGAGGGATTGAGTTTGTAAACAATTTTATAAAAAGCCAGGTTGATGTCTTTTTCACTTCGGGTGATGGCAGCTACATCGCTTGCCATTACCAAGTCTTTTTGACCCACTGCATTTTTCAGTATATCATTCCTGATCAGTTCTTTTGCTTCAGCAGGAGCTTCAAATAAAATGGTTCCGATTTCTTCAATATTGGAAGCAAATCTTCCTTTCAGGATTTGTATTGCCGTTTTCTTTAACTCATCTTCAATCCTTTTTGCTTCATCCAATTCTTTCTTTGTCATCCAACTTTTAACCGAAAGCAACTGTTCCAGTAAATTATTTCCGGCTGTATTATCATAAGGCAAGAAGCCAAGTTCATCAAATTTCTTTTTTATAAGGGTAGCTGTTTCGTTTTCTAATAATTCATATTTTAAGCCTTGTGCTATACAGGTTTCAATATTTGTTTTGCTGGCAATTCCACGGGCAGTCATTTGTTGTATACTGTCTGCCAGTTTCTCAGCGCCATTGCGAATACGAACATTGTTTATCTCATCAAAATATCGCTCAATACCTTCTTTTGCAGATAGCTTATCGTAAGCCGTTTTTATTATGATTGTACTATTATCAATGATACGATCACCATTGTCTGCTCCTTCTGGATGGCTATATTTTCTTTTGAAACCAGTGCGATTAGAGCCGGTATTCAAAAAAGCTTTCTTAGTACTCCAGAACTTATCTAGCAACGCAAAATTGGAAGCCACCATGTCGGGTGTGATAAACATTGCCTGCCGGTAATCGAGATACAAAACAGCAAACGGTTCTGTTGCGGTAATGCACTTCCAGTCGCCGTTTTGTGCATCAAAATCACCGGGCAGGCTTTTTAATCCGCCGGCTTTGGTGGAAGCGGTAATGCGTTGTTGCAGCGTTGTTGTAGTGCCTGGTGTTTCAGTAGGCGCATTTACTGAATTGCCCTCTGCAGTTAATACCGCATCACGTATTGCACCCGTTGTTCCTTCTGCTGTTATGATTCGTTCTTCCGACATAGATTTCGATTTGTTTTTGAAGGATAATAGAATGTGGGCGACCTGTTTCTATGCGTCAATAATTGATGAAGAAATATGGCAAAAACAAACTTTATACGAAGGTTACAATCGCACTTCTATTGCCTGCACTTTGTTTTTCAATTCATTTTTATTGGTATCATCGTCCGACATGATTTGTAATGATTTTCGGGTTGCCGGTGCAAATTCTACTACCGATTCCAGCAAACCATCCACATTCACACTCATCGTTACGCTCACTTCGCCTTGCGGATTGCCGAGTTCCAGCCTGCCGCGCAGTATGCACTCGTCCGGCATTTTTGAATCGCCTTCATATATTTTCAAAACGGCATTGGTTTGTGCTTTAAAACGCTCCTGTGTGAAGGCAGGCAGCAGTTTGTTTTTGTGTATTAAATGCTCAATGTATTTGGTGCCATTTTTTTCTACCTCAATGCCAATTGTTTTTGATGTTACATCTTTCACCACGCTTTTTTGCGAACCATACATTGCCGCACCAATGGAGATGGCCGTATCATAACTAAAGCCCGGAATGTTGCGTTGTATTTTTCTTCCGGTTAGCTCTTCTATCATCGCTGGTACCATCGGCATGCGGCAAGAGCCGCCAGCTAAAACAATATCGTTGATATCACCCCAGTTCAAGCCTGCTTTTTCTATCACGCGGCTACATATTGTACGACATAAGGATAACAAATTGGCAGAGCGTTCTTCAAAATAAAAAGGTCGTTCGGCATCCATATCATAATCCATGTACAAATCATCTCCTTTGCCGGCACGATATAAGGGTATTTCAATGTCGCCATCTTCGGTGCTGATGTAAACGATGGTTTCATCATTTTCGGTTAAATCAAACTTGGCTTCTACCGCTTTTTGCTGAATATCAAAACCCAAATCGTCCGGTATGTCTTTTCCTGTTTTGCGACGATATTCGGAATAGAGATATTCAACGATAATATCATCCCAATCCTTGCCGCCCAACTGATCGGCGCCTTCGGAGGCAATCACCACATTTTCTCCATTCCTGAATTCCAGCAGCGTAACGTCAAATGTGCCGCCGCCAAGATCAAAAACCAGAATTTTTTTGTTCTCATTCATTGAACGACCATACGCCAAGGCGGCTGCAGTTGGTTCGTTGATAATGGCAACCACATCGAGCCCCGCAGCATAGCCGGCAAGGCGGGTATCGTGCCGTTGCAAATCGCCAAAATACGCCGGCACCGTAATCACGGCTCTTATCGTTGTTGTCTTTTCTTCTGCCGTTACGGGTATGATTCCTTTCTTCTTTAAAAAGGCAAACGCTTCTTTTTTCAGCTTGCGCAAAATGATTGCCGACATGCCGGTAGCGCCATAATAAAAGCCACCAATTTCATAGCGTGTATTAATTTGCTTTGGCTTGCCCATGTCGCGTTTTACAAACTCATAAATGGGCGATGTGGGCGTTATTTTTTTATCGTTGGCTTTCTTGCCTACATACGCCACCCTGCCATCAAACCAGATAACGGAAGGCGTAGTAAGCATTCCTTCAGTAGTAGTTATCACTTGTGGCATACCCTCTTCATCAATATAGGAAACGCACGAAAACGTAGTTCCCAAATCTATTCCCAAACACACTTCCATGATTCTCTGGTTTAATTGAGTTTCGATTTGATAATATCCAGCAACAGCTTGATTTCTGTAATAAAAACAGGCTCTATCAAACGCTGACTTTCGCTCTGTTTCTGCATTTTGATAAACTCTTTCAACACACCATCGCGGATGATGCGCTTTTCCGCTTCACCTAGCAATATCTTTGTGTCTTCCGTAAACAATCCGAACTTGATACCAAAAAAATTCAGTACATCCACAAAGCGGCTGAGCCTGTCCAATGTAGTAGAACCGAATTTTGTATGATTGTTATTATCAAATAAATCCTTGTTGGCAATGGGCGTATAGAATGGAATCTTTGTGCCATTGTCGAGGTTGATGTTTTCACCACACACAATACCGGCATAATATTTTTGCCCGCTTTCGCCATCCATATCAGGCATTTCCATATCATCATAATTACTTACACCGCTGTTAATATGGGCTAAACCAAAACCATCTTCTAATTCCATTACCACCAATCCGCCGGAGGCTTCACTTTTATGCCCGGGAGATTGCAATTGCATCAAAGCTTTTGGTTTGATAGCGCGTTCGGCAAGTTCTTTATCGTTGAGGCAATTAAAAAAAACGCCGTTGAGCATTTTAGATGCAATGCCTTCGCGGTTGTATTTGCCAAAATCAATCCAGTTGATGAGCTTGGCAGCATTGCCGCCCCAGTGAAGATTGATGCCGTCGTTAGCAATTCTTGAAAGAAGCCCTTTTACTTTTTCGTTGGTAGAAACACAAACCTGCGCGGCATAAAAAGCCAGTGCGCCAAACTCAAGCGCAATGATTTGCCGCAGCCATTGAATGTCTTTGTTATTGGCATGTTTTACCAGCATTTCCTGTATGCGCTCTTCTTCGTTTTTGAGTATTAAATTTAGTCTTGCTGAAAAATAACTCGACTCATTTTTCTTTTCTTCCAATGCAATGGCTGCATCTTTTGAAAACAGTAATTCTCTTACTCTGCCGTTGATTTGAAGCAGGTTGGCAATCTGTCTTCCGGCAAGCAATACCGAGGCGTCAAACTCGATGTTGTTGAGATACCAAATGCTGATGTCTGTTGTGCCGCCGCCAACATCAAGACATATAGCAGCAATTTCTTTATTGGCGCGTTCTTCAATTTTCGGAATGGTCAATTCGCTGGCAAAGTATTCGCCCGAAGCAATACCTTCCGTTTTAAACACAGGCTTTTTGATGTTGATCTTAATTTCATTGTCCGCAGCAATGCCGCTATGAATGTTGAGTATGCGCCTGGTATTGTTTTTATCCGGCTTTAATAATTTGTCAAACACCGCTTCCCATTCGCGTTGAAACACACTGATATTGGTTGGCGAAAATGCCTTTGGATAAGAACAGGCTAAATGCGCATCAGCTACGCCTTCGCGTACCACTTCAATTAAGAGCAAAAAAAGGAGGCTCTCTAAAAAATATTCCGTTTTTCGCTCGCCGGAACCATCCCATTTTATATCTGATAAAACATTCTCCGGAAATTTATATTTCACCGGGTAATAAATGAAATAATCTAGCACCATAGCGTCCTTCTTGGCTAAGTTGTAAATTTTTAAAGTAGAGGGAATCGGGAGCGTTACAAAACGGGTTGGAAAAAAATATTCCTCTAAAATCTTATCGCGCAAATCTCTGCGGCTGTTGGTAATGCTGCGATAGTAAGCCGGAAAATTATACGCCCATCGTTCAGCGGTATCTGCTGTGCCCCGGTTTTTATAAACGTTGGTATTGGATGTTCCGAAATCAATGCCAATTGTCCAGGTATGTTTCAAGCCTTGCGGCATCGCTTTTTTATGAATGAGCACCAGGCCCAGTGCACTGTTTTTTTCATTGGTCATCTCTACTGCTTCTGGAAAAGGATTGTCGCCTGCAATATCATAAATGCGAACCTTTTGTGAGTCGTCTTCAGCACTATAATCACGTTCCCGGAAATCGGGAACAATGTCTTTAAACTCCGTAATTGGATTCGCAAAAAAGGAGGCCGCTTTTCCCTGGAATAAATAATACCGTCGCCAGTTCTCGCCCAGATAATCCGGGAAAATTTCAACCACCGGAATTTCCGTTTCACAAATCTCGCCTTCTCCTTCGTGTGTGGCTTTTGGGCTGTAGGTTTTTTCTATTTTATAAGTAGCATTGCCCACAGGTAATGTGAACGAAAACTTCACCACGTTGCCATCGGCTCTGTAAGTGGGAGAAAGCTTTTCCTTAATATCGGCAGGCGAAAAAAAGTCAAGAATTTCTTTGCGGAACGGCAACAGGTAACGTTCATCAATATTCCACTCTTTCTCGCTCATGTTCAGCACGCCGCCTTCTCTTGCTTTCAACAAAATATTCGATAAAAAATAACGCTCCGGTCGTATCCACAAACCACCTTCCTTGCCAATGTCTTCGTTGCCGATGAGCGTACCGGAATCGGCATTGAAAAAGGTTTCAATAATTTTTTTTGCATCAGTTCCCAATGAGTTGGGACGCCGTTCGTTCCAGATGTTTATCTGGCTGCTCAATGCCTTTTCTGTTATCACCACAATCTTGCGATGTACGTTGCGCGTTGACTGCAACAATATGTCGGAAATGAGTAAATCTTTAGCCGACTCGTCGCGTTTCAACGGATGCAGCAATCGTTCATAAATGTGATAGCCCTGCAAATAATTGGCTACGCCTTTTACATCAATTCTATCTTCTGAAACCTTGTGCGTTCTTACATCAATTGGCTCGCCGGCAGCAATACCAAGTGTTTGCCTTATTTCTTTCAGCCAGTCTTCAATCAGTTCATTAATGTTTCCAACGATTTGGTGATCAGGATTTTTTTGATCGGCATAAAAAAACGTTTTGAAACGTTGCTGTAAATTGTATAGCCAGTCTCCCAGGTATTCCAAACCATCTTCTTTGGTAAGCGGCGGTGCTAAATAGCCTTCATCATCTTTAAAAGAAAACGGCTTGTCTTTTAATTTGGTGTTGTAATCTACGGCTGAATACACTAAGGTTGTAGGAGAAAAAGCACCAATGGGGATGTTCTTGAAACGGATCATCAATACATTCGTCCATTCATATTTTACATCATGCTCTAACTGTACCGGACTGGGTGCTAAATTCTTTAATGCAGTAGAAAACGTTTCGGTATCCAACGGAACCGACACAATTTCTATATCAGACAGTTCTTGTTTCACTTTGTGCAATGCCAACAGGCTCAGTAATCCGCGCCATTCCTGGATACATTTTTTGCGCAATGGATGTCTTGAATTGCTGCGGATAGCAGACTGAAACAACAAAGGTCTCGCCCAAATGTCGGGAATGGAAGACACGCCTTTGGTAATTGTTTTTTCATCTACCAGGATGCCATCGCTGATGCCAAGGATAATTTTTTTATCGTTGTTAAACCAGTGTGCGTTTTCTTTAGGTACAGGAATGTTGGCTTCCAACTCCGGCAGGAAAAAATGGTTTTGCGCCATATAGCAACCTTGTTTGTTTAGTTCACGTTATAGTTTAGCTCGCAATATTTTTTTTGAAAAGGTTGAACCCTGTTCCGGATGGTGAGGACACCATCCGGTAGAGCTTCTATCGGCGTGTGTCCCCACACACCGGGAAATGTCCGCTCTGTTTAGTTCACGTTATACATCCACTTTGTTTGTTCAATTTACATTATAGTTTAGCTCGCAATATTTTTTAGCACCTTCATAAAAGATATTCAGGTATTTGCTTGAAGCATCGGCAATCTTTTTATCCTTTATTTCCACAGCGTTCAGTCCGCGTGTTTTAAAGTTGTTGAAGTCGTTGCCTTTGTTTTCTCTTTCCTTTTTTATCAGCAGACCAATGGTGTTTTTCTTCACTTCATTTTCCGGATTAAAAAGAGAAATGGCTTTGCCAATTTCCGGTTCCTGGCTAAGTAACATTGTTTTATCAATCAGTTCTACTTTACCTGAACTGTCATCCATAGCAGCGATCCAAAAAATGAAGTTGGAAAGAAACTTTTCAAAATCATCCAACACATCTTTATTGCGCTTCTGGCGCGGATCTTTTTCTTTTTCCTTCTCATCTCTTTCGTCAAACCTGAAGTTGTCTTTGTACCACGGTTCAAGAATAGATTTATGCGGTGTTTCTAGCATTCGTTTTCCATAAGTAAGATAAGCATAAGCAAACACCGTCATGTTGGTAAGCAGTGTTTTTAGTTCCTTTTGTTTTTGCCTTATTTTTTCAGGGTCACGCGATACAGGAAGATCAGACCATTTTATGGTATCGCTTTCACGACTTGCTGTGAACAGCATTTTATCGGCTTCACCCCTGATTTCAGGCTGATCAAAAAAGTCAAAGGCGGCTAAGGAAGAAACCACTTCAATGTAATGCGGCAGGTTCTCCTGCTTCTTCGCGCCAACGCCAAACTTACCTACTTTTTGCGCCAGCGAATCGCCGATAAAATAAATCTGGTCGAAGCCCAGATCTTTTTCATTATAGTATTGCAAGGCAGCTTTGGTGGCAATGGGAAAATCGTTGGTGGTAACAAACATATTCTCTTTGGTTTCTGCCTCAGCATCCAGTTCAAAACTAAAATACGGCAAAACCAAAGCACCGCCTAAGAGTATCTGGCTCACGTTTTCCTGCAGCTTGGCAGAAGGATGATATTTCAAAATATTTTTTGAACCCAGTGTTGGAAAACCTGCCGCACCTGTGCCACCAAACACAGAGCCGACAAGGAAAACCCGGATGTCGTTCGGCTTTTTATTGCCTGCCAAATCATCAAACAACATCTTGAATGGATATTCATCCTGAGGCGGGTTTGCCATCACCACAGAGCCGATGGATGGATGTCCGCGGAAACCTTCATTCAGTTCGGTATTCAATTCTTTGTTGGTAAATAAAATTTGTGCAAAATCAGACAGCTCTTTTTTGTTTTGCATCATATTTTTATAATTGATGAAATTGGAGAGTGTAGCGCCAGTATCAGAAAAAATTTCCCACACCAAACCTTTTTCATCCGGCGGTATGCTGATGTCGGTTTTGAAGAGTTGGGTGTTATCACTTTTGGTAAGATTCTTACGGCATTTGATATAATTGGTGATGAGCGTTTTTGTGCGTGTGAGGTTGCCGTTGCCAGCATCCGGATCAACCAAAAAGATGGAAAGCGAATCAGGTCCAAAACCAGCCGCACAAAGGTTTACAGCCGCTTCAATAACACGGGCGCCGGTGCCGCCAATTCCAATCAAATAATTTTTAGGCATTTGTTTTTATTGAAAAATTTTATTTAAAAAGCGGTACATATTGCACATTGCGTGGCGACATGAGGAACGTGCAAAGCCAATAAAAAAACCAGGTGAGCAGAGAAATGAGCGCAAAAAGAATGAGCCAACTGGACGTGGCAATGCCTTCGGAGAGATACATCATTACCAAAGCAAACAGCAGCGCAACCGACAGGATGATTTGTAAAATAAAAGAAGAGCGCCAGATCCGTTTGGCTTTGGCAAGATCGCCGGCTGCTGATTCTTTGCTGCCATACGAATACCAATACAAACAGTTGAGAATACTTGCCGCAATGCCGATGGCAAGTATGATGCGCAAAGAAGCCAGGAATTGCTCCGGCGTTGCAGCTTTATAAATGAGCGACTCGCTGAAAGTGCCGCCATAAAACACGGCAATAACAACCCACAGCACTACACCGATTCCAACGGTGAGCAGATAGTTTAAGGGACTTTTGTTCATGATGGTTAACGTTTATATATGTTGATGTAAAATTTGGCAATGTAAACCGGCGATATCGAAGCATTGGCAACCAGTAAGGTGGAGCATAGGTTTTCTAAGTTATAAGTTTTTGCCGCGGTTGGCGTTCCCGGCACCGGGTTGTCGGTAGAGAAATCGCTGATCCATTTTGGCGTTATCAAACCATTTAACGGCTTTGCTTTTAATAATATTTCATACGAATAATTACCGGGTGCCTCTTCGTTGTGCAGAGCCAACACAGCTTTTATTTTATCGCCATTGCGTTGTATATTTTCTATTGTAAAATCATTGCTTGCCACGCTATCTTTCACCACCGCTTTCGGGTCGGAAGCCGATTTTTTATACGTTACCAAATCAAGATTGTTCACCACAAAATCAGCACAGCGTGGATTGCGTTTTAGCGAAATACTTAGGTTGAATTTGGTGGTTAGATTCTTCTCTTTTTTCATACTGAAATCAAACGAATTGATATCAGCATGAACGGCTTTGTTGTTTAACCCATTTGATTCTCTTGTTTTCACCAACGTATCTACCTGGTAGGAATTGATGATGTGGTTGGAGATGATAAACATGTTATTTTCTGAAACGAAGGGCTTTGTTTTTAGCGCATCAAACAGCAACTGCATATTATATTCGTTGCCAAACACAACGGCATAAAAAGGACGGCTATCAGCATCCAAATTGTAACCTTGCGGATAAGCTTTTACATCAAACACTTTTCCTTTAAAGGCGCTTTGAATGCCAACAATGCCAATGGAAACGCCACGGGCAAAACATTTGGTTTTAAAGCTTTCTACCATCGTGTTTACATCGCCTGCATCCTGAAACAAATCGGTAACCAATACGCTTAACCGGCTGGTATCTGTATGCGTTACTACACTGTCAATATAGGTGCGTTTGAAAATGCCTTCTTCGTGATAAAATGGCAAGTTGTTTTTGGCTGATAAAAACTCACTACGATCAACCTGTTTTATCTTTTCTCCAAACTTATAATAACGCAGGTTGGTATTGGGCCAGGCCGAAACCGAAACCGCTTCTACCTGGTCGAGAAACTGGCTGTAAACTGAAGTGTTGTTCACTGCAAAGCCTTGCATAGAGGTAGTCGCATCGAGGTAAACATCCAAACTAATATTATCGCTTTTCTGAGGCTGGCTTCCGGTTACTTCGCCGGTTGAATAATTCCACTTAATTTCAGGATAATTGGAGCAGGAAATAAAAAACGGCAAAAACAAAAGAACGGCTAATAAAGGTAGTTTCTCAAATTTCATGTTTAGAACTTTATCGGTGGGGTTAGTAAGTAAGATTGCTGTGGTTTTATGAAACTATCTCTAATGAGCATCAAGACCGTAAAACTAAAAATCAATTCCTGAATGGTTCATCAGATTAGTAAAATGTTTTTTGCAGTTTAACAAGTAATCTCATAGTTGAAAATAATTTTAAAGCATGGCGAGTATGAAGAATTAATGATTCTAAAATAACAGCAATTTTATGGATTGAAAAATAATTTATTTAAACGCTTACTTTTTGCATGACTGTTCTAACGCGGCTGACAAATAAAAGCTTCTGTCTTGTTGCATTTTTGCAATCATTTCAATCAGCCAATAAACAGAAATGCTTTGCGTTTATCTTTTCACAATAGCCATTCTTTATCTTTATTTTTATGAACATCAGCGAAGTGATCCAAACACTCGAAAGTTATGCGCCGCTTTCTTACCAAGAAAGCTATGACAATGCTGGCTTGCTTACCGGCAACCCATCATGGCAATGCACCGGCATTCTTTGCTCACTGGATGCAACGGAAGATGTTGTAGCTGAAGCGATAGAAAAAGGCTGCAACCTGGTTGTTGCTCATCATCCTATCATCTTTGGCGGTTTAAAAAAATTAACCGGAAAAAATTACGTAGAGCGAACAGTGATAGCTGCCATTAAAAATGACATTGCCATTTACGCCATTCACACCAATTTAGACAATGTACACAATGGTGTTAGCAAACGCATGGCAGAGCAATTGAGTTTGCACAATTGCAAAGTGTTAGAGCCTAAAACCGGCTTGTTAAAAAAGCTATACACTTATGTTCCGGTTGCGGATGCTGAAAAAGTAAAAACCGCTTTGTTTTCTGTCGGTGCGGGAAACATTGGGGCTTACAGTGAATGCAGTTTTAACAGCGAAGGTTGGGGCACTTACAAACCATCGGAAGGCACAAATCCTTACATTGGTGAAAAGGGCAAGCGCGCCGAAACAAAAGAAATAAAATTAGAAGTGATTTTTGAAGCGCATCAGCAACAGCAAATTATAAAAGCATTACTGCAAGCGCATCCTTATGAAGAAGTGGCGTATGATATTGTTGTGCTTGATAATGCTTATCAAAACGTTGGCAGCGGCATGATTGGCGAATTGGAAATAGAAAAAAGTGAAACCGATTTTCTGCAACATCTTGCTCAATCGTTTCACTTGCAAGTTGTTAAACACACGAAATTGTTCAATCGAAACGTTAAAAAAGTTGCGCTTTGCGGCGGTTCCGGTTTGTTTTTGCTTAAAAAAGCAATCGCTCAAAAAGCTGATATTTACATTACTTCCGATGTAAAATACCACGAGTTTTTCGATGCCGATAATGGAATTGTTTTGATGGACATCGGGCACTGGGAAAGCGAGCAGTTTACCATTGATTTGCTGTACGAGGTTTTAAGATCGAAATTTCGTAACTTTGCCATCCTTAAAACCGGAACGAAAACAAATCCGGTGAATTATTTTGTGAGTGCTGAGCATCATTCTTTATAAATCATACATCAAACATCTAAAATCGTACATTACAATATGCCCGCAGTTAAAGAATTTTCAGTGGAAGAAAAATTAGCTTCCTTAATAAAATTGCAAAAAATAGATTCTAAATTAGATCAAATACAAATTTTAAAAGGTGAGCTTCCCATGGAAGTAAGCGATTTGGAAGATGAAATACAAGGCTTAACCAGCCGCAAGAACCGCATAGAAGAAGAAATCAATGGCATCAACGATTTCATGGAACAAAAAAGAAATGCGATAAAAGAAGCAGCCGAACTGGTGAAGAAGTATGAAAAGCAGAGCGAAGCCGTAAAAAACAACCGTGAGTTTGAAGCCATCAATAAAGAAGTTGAGATGCAGCAACTGGAAGGCAAACTGGCTGAAAAACACATTCGGGATGCCAACGAAGAGTTAGCCGAAAAAGCACGCCAATTGGAAAATGCTAACAAGCAAATCGAAAATAAAGAAGTGTTGCTGAACAACAAAAAAAGCGATTTGCAAAAGATAATCACCGAAACGGAAAAAGAAGAAGGGCACTTCGACGACCTCGCGCAGGATGCCCGCAAAGGCATGGATGAAAGACTGTTGTATTCATACGATCGCATTCGCAAAAGCTATCGCAACGGACTGGCAGTTGTGCCGGTTGACCGTGATGCCTGTGGTGGTTGTTACAACGCCATTCCACCGCAAAAACAAAGCGAAATCAAACAGCGCAAAAAAGTGATGGTTTGCGAAAACTGTGGTCGTATTCTGGTGGACGATGATTTGAATAATGTGGTAGAAACTGACTAATAGCAATTCAGTAAAATAAATTAACAAGGGTGCAATTGCACCCTTTGTTTTTACTAAGAAATGAAGTAATGAAACAAGCCGTTTTTGTTGTTGTATTCTTGTTGCTTTTCTTTTTTGGTTTTGCACAAAAAGTGTATGATTTCACTCCCGTTTGTAAAGAGGCTTATCAAAACATTACCAGCCTCAAACTCAGCACTGGTGAGCGTTTGATAGAAGAAGCCAGAAAGCAAAACAGCAACAACCTGATTCCTGATTTGTTACAGAGCTACATTGATTTCTTCGTTGTTTTTTTTAATGAAGACCCGGCCGAATACAAAGCCAGAAAAGGTGCTATTGAAGATAGGATTGACAACTTTAAAGATGGCGATGAAAGCTCGCCTTACTACAATTATTGTCTTGGCGTTGCTTACCTGCACAAGGCGATGATTGCTATCAAATTTAATGAGCGGTTCACGGCTTTTTTTGCGTTTAAAAAAGCGTTTTCGTACATCAAAGACAACAGGAAACAGTACCCGAATTTTTTACCCGATAACATGGTGTATGCGCCTATGCAGGTGCTTGCCGGTTTGATACCCAACAGCTACAAAGGCATTGCAGCGTTTTTGGGAATCAAAGGCTCGGTAAGTGGTGGAATGCAGATGCTGCGCGCCTTTGTAAACAGCAGCGATTCGTCGGCGCAGTTCTTTTTTAATGAAGCGGCTTTCTATTATTGCTATCTCCTTTTTTACATTCAAAATAAACCTGATGAAGCGTTCGCGTTCATCAAACAAAAAAAATTGGATGTGGTAAACAATCATTTGTTTGCTTACATGACGGCAAATCTTGCCTTAAATAATAAGCAGGCAGAATGGGCAAAAAGCATTATCCTTAACCGCAATCCTTCGCCCGATTACATGAACATTCCGATGTGGAATTACGAGCTGGCTTTCATAAAAATGGATCATCTGGAACTGGCAGAAGCAGCCGCCTTTTTTGAAACGTTTCTTCGCACGTTCAAAGGAAATTTTTATGTAAAAGATGCCTGTCAAAAATTGAGTTGGTGTTATTATTTAATGGGCAATACGGCGGCTGCAAACAAAGCGATGCAGACTTTATTGCAACGTGGTAACACCGTTTCAGATGCCGACAAACAGGCGCAACGTGAAGCAAAAAAAGGTGCATTTCCAAACCCTTTGTTGTTAAAAGCGAGATTGCTAAATGACGGTGGTTATAACAAAGAAGCACTGGCAATGTTGATAGGAAAAACAACAAACGATTTTACAAAGCCGGAAGAGAAATTAGAGTTCAATTATCGTGTGGCTCGTATTTATGATGATATGGAAAGAGATGATGAAGCCATTGCTGCCTACCGCGCTGCCATTGCATTAGGCAGAAACAGCACTGAGTATTTTGCTGCACGTGCGGCTTTGCAAATTGGTGGCATTTATGAGCGAAGAGGAAACAAAGAAGAGGCGATAAAATATTACCAGGAATGTATTGATATGGGCGATCATGATTATAAAGATTCGATTGACCAAAAAGCAAAAGCAGGCATTGCGAGATGCAAAGGAGAATAAGAATGAAGAACCAAGAGCCAAGATACAAGGAACAAGGCGCAAGATTCAAGTTTAAAAAACAAGCAAAACCAAACGATTCACTATTTACCACTTGTAGCTTGAGCCTTGAACCTTGGTTCCTGATTCTTCATTCTTGAACCTTGTCTCTTGAATCTTGCTTCTTATCTTTAACCCGTTTTATTTTCATAACACATGAAAGCACAAAACATATTGGAATTGATTGGCAACACGCCGCATGTTCGCGTTAATAAACTGTTCCCCCCTAACATTGAAGTATGGACGAAATTGGAACGCGCCAACCCTGGCGGCAGCATTAAAGACCGCATTGCACTGGCGATGGTGGAAGATGCCGAACGCAAAGGTATTCTTACAAAAGAGAGCACCATCATCGAACCTACATCGGGCAACACAGGCATTGGTTTGGCCCTGGTGGCTGCGGTAAAAGGATATAAACTGATATTGGTAATGCCGGAAAGCATGAGCATAGAAAGAAGAAAATTAATGAGCGCTTATGGTGCCTCGTTTGAATTGACGCCACGCGAAAAGGGCATGAAAGGAGCAATAGAAAGAGCAAAAGAAATGGTGGCTTCTATACCTGGTGCGTGGATGCCGCAGCAGTTTGACAATCCCGCCAATGTTGATATACACATAAAAACAACAGCTGAAGAAATTTTAAAAGATTTTCCTGAAGGCTTTGATTATTTGATAACGGCTGTGGGCACCGGCGGTCATATCACCGGCGTAGGAAGAATTTTAAAGCAGCATTTTCCGGCCATAAAAATTTTTGCAGTAGAGCCGGAATTATCGCCCGTTATCAGTGGCGGCACAGCTGGTCCGCATCCGATTCAGGGCATTGGCGCAGGTTTTATTCCGCATAATTTAGACACCTCAGTTTTGGACGGCGTTATTCAAATTAACAAAGAAGAATCGTTTGAATATACCAAACGTGCCGCGATGGAAGAAGGCGTATTTGGCGGCATTTCAAGCGGCGCAACGCTGGCGGCTTTGGCTAAAAAATTACCTGACATCAAAGAAGGCAGCCGCGTGCTGTTGTTTAACTATGATACCGGCGAACGATATTTAAGTATTGAAGGATTGTATTGAAGAAAGCTGCGAGCTATGAGCTGTTAGCTGCGAGAAGAAGATACAAGAATCAAGATTCAAGTTACAAGGAACAAGAATGAAGTAATCAGTTTGATTACTCACCATTCACTATTCACCACTCACTTTTTACTATTCACAATGGAAAACGAAGCAATAGAAAAAACACATTGTTTGATTATCGGTTCAGGTCCGGCGGGATATACGGCAGCGATTTATGCAGCCCGCGCCAACCTGAAACCCATTTTATACCAGGGCATTCAGCCGGGCGGACAGTTAACCATTACCACCGAAGTAGAAAACTATCCCGGTTATCCGCAAGGCATACAAGGACCTGAAATGATGATTCATTTTGAAGCGCAGGCAAAGCGCATGGGTGCCGACATTCGCTATGGTTTGGCAACGAAAGTTGACTTCAGCAATGGCACACACAAAGTGGAAATTGATGAACACAAATGGATAGAAGCCGATGCAGTAATTATCTCAACTGGTGCCTCTGCCAAGTGGCTGAATATTGAAAGCGAGCAACGCTTAAACGGCTATGGTGTAAGCGCCTGTGCTGTGTGCGATGGTTTCTTTTTTCGGGGCAAAGAAGTTGCCATTGTGGGAGCAGGCGATACAGCTTGCGAAGAAGCCATTTATCTATCTAAATTGGCTACCACTGTTCACATGATTGTACGCAAAGGCGAGAACGGAATGCGTGCCAGCAAAGTGATGCGGGATCGTGTAAAGAATACCGACAATATAAAAATCTACTGGAACAGCGAAACCGATGAAGTGCTGGGCGATAAAAAAGTAGATGGTGTTCGTATTAAAAATATACAAACGGGCGAACTGCAAACGGTTCCGGTAAGTGCGTTTTTTGTTGCCATTGGCCATCATCCCAACAGCGATATTTTTAAAGGCATTTTGAACATGGATGAAGCAGGCTATATTCAAACCATTCCCGGCTCTTCCAAAACCAATATTGAAGGCGTATTTGCAGCGGGGGATGTGCAGGATAAAATTTACCGGCAGGCAGTTACGGCAGCGGGCAGCGGCTGCATAGCGGCTTTGGATGCTGAACGGTATTTGAGTGAGAAGGGATCGGTGTGAGAATAAATGATTTAAATAAATGATTAGCACACTTTGCGTTGATAAATATTTGACACAGCATATGGGAAATAAATGATAGAAAATAAAATTGAAATTGAATTATACAAAATGCAACGCCTAATGCGGTTTCAATATCATAAGTATAAACTTTAGTATGAAATATTTTGCTTCGGTTCTATTTCTATTAATTACCATGGTGTCGGCTTGTGAAAAGACAAAGGACGGGCGAATAATCGCCAATGGAAAATTCATATTGGGAAGAGTTTGTAGCACTTGGTTAATACAATTAGATAATGGCACAGTTGTACAACCTATCAATTTATCATCTTTACCTCTAACCATTGTAAATGGTAAAGAGGCCACTATAATATACAAATTGAGTGATTATCAACTTAATATTTGTCTGGAAGCTAAAGCGGCAGATGTGATTAGTATTGCTTATAAATAAAATTCGATTCATTGCTGTTTAGTCATACATCACCAAAGAATTAATAAAACCAAACTTGCCAACATGAAAAAAATTTTCGCTTTTGTTTTTGCCCTTTTTTTCTTTCTTCAAAGCAACGCGCAACTCACTGCAACTGGACATTCTCTTTCAAAAAAAACAGTTGCGCGTCTTGATAGTTTGTTGCAATTGGCATTAGACAGCAACTGGATGGAAGGTGCAGTGGCTTACATTGTGCAGGATGGTAAACCGGTGTACAACAAAGCATTTGGTTTTGCCGATAAAAGCGCCAATAAAAAAATGCAAACCGATGCTATTTTTCGCATTGCTTCCCAAACCAAAGCCATTACAAGTGTAGCCGCAATGATGTTGTACGATGAAGGCAAACTCAAATTAACTGATCCCATTTCCAAATACATTCCAGGCTTTGCGCATCCGAAAGTGGTAGCTTCGTTTAACGCGCAAGACAGTTCGTACACAACGGTTCCGGCAAAAAGAGAAATCACGATACACGATTTATTAACGCATACATCGGGCATTGATTATGCCGGTATTGGTTCTGAAAAAATGAAAGCCATATACGCCAAAGCTGGCGTGGCGCCTGGCTTTGGCAGTGATACTATGTTGTTGAAAAACATGGTTGATTTGCTGGCAACACAGCCGCTTGTTAACCAGCCCGGCGAAAAGTTTACATACAGTTTAAGCGTTGATGTATTGGGCAGAATTGTGGAGATTGTTTCGGGAATGCCACTCGATCAATTTTTCAAAACGCGCATTTTTGAACCGATCGGTATGAACGATACTTATTTTTATTTGCCCAAAAACAAACAGAGCCGGTTGGTGAAAGTATTTACCGTTGACTCAACAGGAAAATTAGTGGAAGTGTCGGGTCAATTCAAAAAATTTTCCGATTATCCCCTGATACCCAACGGCACTTATTTCGCAGGTGGTGCGGGCTTAAGTTCTACCGTTGCCGATTATGCAAAAGTCTTACAAATGCTATTACAGGATGGCGAATACAAAGGCAGGCAATTGCTGAAACCGAGTACGGTAAAATTGATGACAAGCAACCAGATTGATACCGTCAGTTTAGGTAAAGATAAATTTGGTTTGGGCTTCGAAATCAGCACGGCAGCGAATGAGCGGGAAACCGGAATATCGGAAGGCTCCTTTTCGTGGGGCGGTTATTTCAACACCCTTTATTGGGTTGATCCGAAACGCAACCTGATCGGCGAATTGTTTTTGCAGGAAGCCGCAGTGCCGCATGGTTGGGTAACGAACGATTTCAAAAAATTGGTTTACAAACCATGATTTTTTGAACCACTAAGTCGTGAAGAAAAGAAGTTACACGAAGTTTATTTTATTCTGAGTGAACCTTTGTGTTCTCTGTGTCTTTGTGGTTCAATAACTCTTTATTTTAATTTTTCCTTATGCTCACCATACAACTACTCCACCTTCCGTTTTATGCATATCATGGCGTGTATGAAGAGGAAAAAAAGTTGGGCGGCAAGTATGAAGTAACGGTATTGGTTCGTTATACCGAAGCAAAAATGCCGGTGCTGCACATTGGCGAAACGGTTGATTATGTTGCTGTGTATAATCTTATTAAACAACACATGCAACAACCACGCGCTTTGTTAGAAACAGTTGCTACCACATTGGCGCAGGATATTTTTTCAACGTTTGGTGAAGTGGAAGAAGTAAGCGTTGAAATTATTAAAAAACATCCGCCCGTGCCTAATTTTGAAGGCAGTGTGGGTGTGAAATGGGAAGGAAAAAAAACTTCTGATAAGAGGATGGATAGCTAATAAGGAAATAAAGATGATAGTACACCCATTATTATGAACCCGCAGTTTATAAGAAAAAGAAACGTTTACAAACAGGACAAATTTTATAGCATGAGTAAGAAATTATGGATTGGAATGATGGGTTTGTTTTTGCCCATATTTTTATTTGCCCAAAATGCAAATGAGCAGCTGCAAAAAGCAAACGATTTGTACAAACAATTCAAAGAGAGCGAAGCGTTGGATGCTTACAAAACTGTTTTATCAACGGATGCCAATAACATGATGGTATTGGTGAAATGTGCTGAATTAAGCAGTTCACTCGGCAAAAAGCAAAGTGACAAAAGCAGCCGCGATAATTATTATTCCGAAGCCAAACAATACGCCGATAAAGCCTTAGCTGCTAATCCAAATAGTGCTGATGCTTACTATTTGCAAGCCATGACATATTCCAATCTTTCGCAAACGGAGGATGAAAACAAAAAAATTGTGGAAGATGTAAAATTCATCAAAGCCAATGCAGATAAAGGTTTGATGATAAACCCCAATCATGCCATGCTCAATTATATGGCGGGGAAATGGCATTTGGAAATGTTGAGTTTAGCCTGGTTTAAAAAAGCAGCTTTGAAAACGTTTTATGGAAATGGTTTGCAAAAACCAGATATTGATTCAGCAATTTTTTACATGGAAAAATGTAAAAAGATAGAGCCATATTTTGTTCAGAATTATCTTGACCTTGCTATAGCATACGAATTAAAAAAGCGTCCGACGGAAGAAATGGATGTGCTCAATCAACTTGTAAAATTGCCCAATCGCACACCCGATGATGCTGCCTTAAAAAACGAAGGCAAGAAAATGCTGCAAAGCCTGGAATAGAATAATAGAACACGGATAACACAGACTGCGTGCACGGATGTTTAGGATTGAATATTGAAGAAGTAAGATTGAATATTCGTGTAAAAACAAACTTCATCATTATCCCATTAATCCCAAATATCCCATTCATCCCAGTTCAGACAATCCGGCTAATCCGTGCACGCAGTCCGTGTTATCCGTGTTCTATTACTCAAAAGGGTTGCAAACTAACGTTTGCAACCCTTTTGAGTAACGAAAAAGTTGAATAAATTACATCAGGTTCATCGCCTTGGTAAAATAAGTAACGGTTCCTGGCAAAGCGAGCCAAAAAAACTTACGCGAGCCGCCAACATCTGCCAGCATCAGAATTAAAATTGCCAGCCATATAAAGCACCACAACCAGTATTTTGAAGAAGAGGTTCTTGATTCTGTATCAGCCATATAATTATTTTTAGTGCAAAAATAAAACCAGAAGAAATAAGTGAAGCAATTTATTTATCGGTAAAAGTTTGTTTGTACAATGCCATTGCATCGTTTACAATTTGTATTGCTTTTTTCTTATCACCAAACTCTTCCACCTTCACGCTTTTGTTTTCAAGCGTTTTGTATTCTTCAAAAAAGTGGCGCATTTCATCAAAAAAATGCTTGGGCAATTCTTCAATGTTGTTATAGTAATTAATGGAAGGATCGTGCGCTGCCACAGCAATAATTTTATCATCGGCTTCACCGCCATCCATCATTTGCATCACGCCAATCACTTTAGCTTCTACCAAACACATTGGCGTTATACTGATGAGCGAAAGCACTAAAATATCAAGCGGGTCTTTATCTTCACCGTAAGTGCGCGGAATAAAGCCATAGTTAGCCGGATAATAAAACGATGAGTAAATAACGCGGTCTAATTTTAATAAACCCGAAGGTTTGTCAATTTCATATTTGGCGCGCGAGCCTTGCGGAATTTCAATTACGGCATTTACAACTTCGGGTGCATCTTTGCCATAATCTATTCCATGCCAGGGATGTAGTACATTGGTTGTAATCACGTGTAACAATTATTTTATAATGAATGATATTTCTGAAGAATTTTGTTTAAGCCGCCAAAGGTAAGCATACGAATGAAAAGAGGCGATTTATAAAATGTATGATGCTGCCGTTTGGTTTTGCACTTATTTGGTAATTAAAGATGACGATAACAAAAGCTTTTTATTTCTTCAACGAAACAATTCAGCCGCAATGCCATCAGCCAACAGCTTTCCTTTTCGGGTTAAAATCAAATGGTTATTAATGTAATTGACGTTGCCGCTTACAATGTGCTTTTTAGCATCTTTTATAATATTAGTGGCTTCGGTATCACTCCAAATGTTAGCAATGTATGATAATGAAGTGCCCTGCATGGTGCGCAGCGAGGTCATAATGTATTCATTCAATTGCTGCTGCGGCGTAAGATGTTCAATTTCAAAAGGCAGTTCGCCGTTTTTAATAGAAGCAATATACAACGCATTGTTGGCCACATTCCATTGCCGGCTTACTTTGTTATATGAATGTGCCGAAGGTCCTAAACCAATGTAAGGCTTGCTCTGCCAGTAGCTACTGTTGTGCTTGCTTTGATAACCCGGCTTTGCAAAGTTCGAAATTTCGTAGTGCTCATAACCTGCTTCGCGCAGACGCTTGACAAGGATTTCAAAATGAACACTTTGTTTTTCTTCATCTACATTGGCTACTTTTTTTTCCTGTATCAGGTAGTGCAAAGCGGTTTTGGGTTCAACCGTTAACGCATAGCAGGAAAGATGCGGAACACCTAATGCAATGGCCTGCTCAATATTTTGTATCCATTGTTCGTTGTTTAATGTAGGTGTTCCGTAAATTAAATCAATGGATAAATTATGAAAGCCCGTTTTTTTTGCAAGCTGTACACAGCGCAATGCCTGCTGGGCATTGTGAGCGCGGTTCATCCATTGCAAATCGGCATCCCGAAACGATTGAATGCCAATACTCAAACGGTTGATGCCGATTGAGTGCCATTGCAATAAACTATCAATGTTAATGTCGTCAGGATTGGCTTCCAGCGTAACTTCTGCATCGGGTAAAATGCTGAAATTATCACGAAGTTTTTCCAGCAGGGTTCGCAAATGAGTAGTGGTTAACAAGCTGGGCGTACCGCCGCCAATATAAACAGTGGTAACTTTTTCTTTAATATAGTATTTACGCAATTTCGCTTCCATACCAATGGCATACATCATTTCGTTTACCAGTTGTGTATTGGTTGAGAAATGAAAGTTGCAATAATGACAGGCTTTCTTACAAAAAGGAATGTGAACATAAATACCTGCCATAAAAATGTAAACCTAATTTTGTGTATGGCTGTTACCTGCCAGTACCGGATTTTAATTTTGTTTCAGTTTGTGTTTTTCGCCGGCTGCTTTACGCAACTTTCAGCACAAAAGAATTGCACATTATCGGTGCGTTTTGTAGATACTATAACGTCAACTTCATTGCAATCATTGTCTCTTACTTCTGCTTTTCCTTCAAAAGAGGCCTGTCTTCGTTATGTGCAACAATTGCCCGATGCACTTAAAGCAAAAGGCTTTCTATCAGCCTCAATTGATTTGGTGAAGGAAGACAGCAGCAACGTAATCATCCATTTGTTTTTGGGCAAACGATACACATGGAGTCGTTTATTGCTTGATAGCAGTACTTCAGCTATCTTAACTTCACTTCATTACAATGTGCGTGCATTCAACAATGAGCCTTTCAATCAGGAAAAAGTAGATGCAATTTATAGTAAAGTTTTAGACTTCTGCCAAAATGGGGGCTATCCTTTTGCAAAAATTCAATTAGAGAATATTGTGATGGAAGATTCTTCCATTAGCGCCACGCTTTCGCTCGATAAATCGTTTCCGTATTACATTGACAGTATCCGGATTTTGGGCAAAACCAAACTATCACAGGATTTTATTCACCGTTATTTAAACATAGCATCACACGAGCTTTACAATACCGAAAAATTGAATACGATTGATGCGCGGCTTGCTGAATTGTCTTACCTGAAACAATCGCAGCCCTGGAGTGTTACGATGTTGAACGATAAAGCAATTTTAAATTTATACCTCGCTCCCAAACAAAGCAACCAGATTGATGTTATTGCAGGTTTCTTGCCCGCCAACCAACAAGTTGGCGGTAAACTGTTAGTAACCGGGCAGGCAACCATCAATTTAAAAAATGCGTTTGCCACAGGCGAAACCATTGGTGTGGATTGGCAGCAACTGCAAGCCAAATCACCACGGTTGAACTTGCTGTTTCAGCGGCCTTATTTGTTTCATTCGCCATTTGGTTTCGATTTTAATTTTGAGTTGTACAAGCGCGATTCTTTTTTTGTAAACATCAACGCTTATTTTGGTTTGCGGTACAATTTTACAGCCCGCCAAACCGCAACTTTATTTTTGCAAACTACATCTTCGCGCCTGTTAAGTGTTGATACCAATACCATTATTCTTACCAAAACTTTGCCCCAGGTAAGCGACCTTAGCTCGGTAAGTCTTGGATTGGATTATCGCTTCAGCAATACCGATTATTCACTTAATCCGCGGCGGGGAAATGAGTTGTTTTTTACATTGAGTGCGGGAAGCAAAACAGTACAAAAAAATACCACCATAACAGGCATAAAAGATACTTCTTTCAACTGGGAAAGTTTGTACGATACAGTGCAACTAAAAAGCTATCGGTTAAAAGCCATAATCAGTGGTGCACATTACATTGCAATTGGAAAGCAGGCAACGCTGAAAGCTGCGCTGAACGCGGGTTTGCTGCAAAGCCCCACCTATTATGTAAACGAAATGTTTCAGATTGGCGGATTTAAGCTGTTGCGCGGTTTTGATGAGGAAAGTATTTACACAAATCGCTACGCTGTTGCTTCTTTGGAGTATCGGTATCTGCTGGCGCAGAACTCTTACTTTTATGTATTTACTGACGATGGTTACGCACATTATCAGAGTGTAATCACTTCATTTTCGCACACTTATTTTGGCGCTGGTTTTGGGTTGGCGTTTGAAACCAAAAGCGGCATTTTCAACATTAGCTATGCTGTGGGAACGAGGAATGATGCTGCCCTGAATTTTCAGCAATCGAAAATCCATTTGGGATTTGTAACAGTGTTTTAAAATAAAGAATTAAAACACATAGACACATAGAATCATAGGTTTCACATAGTTATCCTGTGTGCGTATTTTTTGTGTTCCTATGCTTCTATGTGTTTCAAAAATGGCATCCTATATTGGAAGGCAATTTGTTTTTACAGCTTTTTTTCAAAGCAAACGCTGTTATATACACCAGCATATTGACCGTAATTAGGAATGGGCTGATAGCCCAGTTTTTTGTACAAAGCAATGGCTTCCGGTTGTCGGATACCAGTTTCTAAAACACAGGTTGTATAACCCAATTCTTTCGTCCAGTTTTCCAGTTCGTTTACAATTTGCAAAGCCAAACCCTGGCCTCTCCATTCGGGTAATGTAAACATCCGTTTTACTTCCATTGCTTTAGCATCAAAGTTTTTTATTGCACCACAAGCAACAGGTTTATCCTCTGCATAAGCAACGAGAGCATACTTAATAGAACCTATCGTATTCAACGCATTGTAAAAGAGATGGTCATCACCATCAATAAAGGCTAAAAAGGCATCCAATTGTTTTACCAGGTTAATGAAATCGGGGTTGGAAGAATTGGTTCTTTGTAAAGTAATCACACTAAAATTCATTAGCCGGCGAAGTTATTAAAGATGTTGAACGTAAGTTTGTTTTTGCCTCTTTTTTCTTATAAAAACAAAGCCCGTTTCAATAATGAAACAGGCTTTATAAATTGAATAAATTGTTTTTCTTAGTAAGCTCTTTTTGTGCTTTTAACTAATGGAGCTACAATGAGAGCCAGCAAAATTGCAACTGATAAAACTATCATACCGAAATGTTTTAAAATGATTTAATGATGCAAAAATAAATGTCTATCGCTATTGAAAATCAAGCGATTTTGCAAACTTTCCAGATTAATAATATATGTATTTTAAAAAGATGTGAGCCGATTGGCTATAAAAATGATTGCTTTGAATGATTAACCTCTGCAGAAATGTGTCTGTTTTGAGTTAACATTAAAAATTGAGGTTGTTTTACATCTTTTGCTTCCTGTAAAAAAGCAAATCTGTAAACATTTCTTCTTTCATCATAACAGAGAAAAATGACCTTAAAGTTTTGTTAAAGACTGGATTGTAAGGCAAATTATTTACCAAACTAAATTGAACGCAGGTCTTAACTTTTTGCAATCAAGCTGCTTCTTCCCATGAAGTAAGGTAGGGAAACACCAAAGCCTCGTTAGATTGTTTGCGGTGATAAAAATGCTGCAAAAACAAAGACGCGGCTATTACCAACAAACCAACGGTTAAAATAAGAGGTACTGTAAACAAGATAAGTATGGTAAAAAGGGGTTTCATGGAATAGCATTTTATGTTATCGAAAAAGAAGGTATTAAAAAGAAGGTATTAATTAGTGTGAAACTTTTCTTTCATTTTTATGTTTGGTATTACCTATAAATATAATTCGCAATACTAATGCCAGATGGAAACATAAGTGAGGAAAAGAATGCCGGACGGCAGATAACGCAGATTATCGTAGATACAAACCAGCCGCCGAAGTCAGGAAACCTTTAATATCTCAGATTTTTGAAATTGTGTTGTGCTGCTTCTACCTTTCACCTTCTTATTTGTACAATTAACCATTTTCTCAAAAACTAACAGCCGTTTGTACTTTATTTTTACACCTAAATTTTACACATGAAAACCTGGGTTCAACTGGCGCTGATAGGCGGTGCAATGTGTGCAGCTTCTGGCATATTGGCGCAAAAACAAACTTCTCCTATTAAGTACATTGATGCATCTAACATGGACAAAGCGGTAAAGCCCGGCGACAATTTTTATTTATACGCCAACGGCACCTGGCTAAAAAACAATCCGGTACCCCCTTCCAAAACCCGCTGGGGAAGTTTTGATGTGTTGCGTCAAAGCAGCCTCGACCGTTTAAAAAAGTTGTGCGAAGACGCTGCAGCCGGTAAAATAAGGGACTCGGCAGCACAACGTGTGGGCGCTTTGTATGCTAGCGCAATGGACAGCGCAGCCATCGAAAAGTTAGGCGCAACGCCCATCCAGCCTCAATTGCAGCAGTTGGGAGCCTTAACCAATAAAGAAGAAGTGTTACATCAAATCCTTATACTTCCTCAGCAAGGCATTGGCGGTTTGTTGTTTCGCTTCAGCATTGGGCAAGATGATAAAAATGTAAATCAATACATCCCACATTTATGGCAGGGCGGAACTTCGTTGCCCGATAGAGATTATTATTTAAAAACCGATGCCCGCAGCAAAGCCATTCAAGCGGCTTATCTTTCTTACATAAAAGATATGTTTGTATTAACCGGCGACGATTCAGTTGCTGCCAACTCCAAAGCACATAACATTTTCAATCTTGAAAAAGCACTTGCCATTGCACAAATGAGCCGTGTGGAAATGCGTGATCCGCAAAAAACGTATAATAAATTTTCGCTGGCAGATTTAAGCAAAACAACGCCCGACTTCAACTGGGCTTCTTTGTTGCCCCAAATGAAAGTAACCAAAGCAGATAGTGTTTTGGTAAACAATCCTGGCTTTTTAAAAACTGCAGATGGCTTGTTTCAAGCGGTTTCGCTCGATACTTGGAAGGCTTATCTGCAATGGGCGGTCATTAAAAATTCGGCCGCTTACTTAAGCAGTGCCTTTGTAAATCGCCAGTTTCAATTCAACCAGGTATTATCAGGGCAAAAACAAATTACGCCCCGCTGGCAACGCATGAGCAGCATGGTTGACAATAACCTTGGTGATTTACTTGGGCAGTTGTATGTGAAGCAATACTTCAACGATGCTGCCAAGCAACGCATGATTAGCTTGGTAAAAAATATACAAGCCACTTTTCGGGAGCGCATTAACAGTGTTGATTGGATGACCGACAGTACAAAGCGGCAAGCTCTCGGAAAACTGGATGCCATTGTTAATAAAATTGCGTTTCCCGATAAATGGGAACGCTATCCGGGTGTGGTTGTTTCTTCAAACAATATATTGGAAAATCTGCGCAGCATTGATGAATTTGAATACACGAAAATGGTGAACAAAATGGGCAAGCCGGTTGATAAAACCGAATGGGACATGACGCCGCCAACCATCAATGCCTATTACAATCCATCGAACAACGAGATTGCTTTTCCGGCCGGTATTTTACAGTTTCCGTTCTTCGATTTTGGAGCCGATGATGCTGTAAATTATGGCGGCATTGCAGCCGTTATTGGTCACGAATTAACGCATGGTTTTGACGATGAAGGAAGACAATATGCTGCCGATGGAAACTTAAAAGAATGGTGGACGAAAGAAGACGAAAAGAAATTCAACGAACGTGCTGATAAAGTTGCCGCACAATATGATGCGTTTACTGTAAACGACAGCTTGCATGTAAACGGCAGGCTGACGCTGGGCGAGAACCTTGCCGACCTCGGCGGCCTGAACATCGCTTACCAGGCATTCAAAAATACACCCGAAGGCAAGAGCGATAAAAAAGTGGATGGCTTCACGCCCGACCAGCGTTTCTTCCTAAGCTGGGCGCAGGTTTGGCGCGCCAATATAACGCCGGAGTATGCTGCACAGGGGATTGTGGTTGACCCGCATTCGCCGGGAATGTATCGCTGCAACGGGCCGGTAAGTAACATAGATGCCTGGTACAAAGCGTTTGATGTGCAGCCGGGCGAGGCTATGTATAAACCCGAATCGGCACGCATAAAAGTGTGGTAACAGTGAACTGAAAAATTTGTACAAAAACAAAAGCCGTCCCTCACAATATTGTGAGGGACGGCTTTTGTTTTTGCAAGCAGCATTGTTTGTTTTGCAAAAATGTTTTCGCTACCAAAAATAAAATTCGACTGAAGATAGTATAGATGCTTTTGAAGAAAGAATAAGCAAACACAAAAAGGACGATAAAAAGCAATCTTCATCGCGATTTATTTTATTCTTAATTTTGATTTTGCAATACTTCATAAGCGATTGGACTTGTTACAACATCCATAGACATTTTTTCCTGCTGGTTTCATTCATTTTTCTTAAACATTGTTTTGCCATTAATCAATTGGAATAAAAAAGAACTCAATTGATCCCTTTTGAAAACATCATTTCATCACCTTCATAAAGTGTTTTTATGGAAGAACGTCCCGCATTTTTCATAGCCTCTTCTTCTCAGGCTTTGCCCGTTGCGCAAGCCGTACAGGAAAATTTAACCGACACATTTGATGTCGAAATCTGGAATCAGGGAGCTTTTGAGCTTGGCAATTTCAATCTTGAAGCCTTAATTAATGCCAGCAAACGATACGATTTTGCAATAATGGTACTCACACCTGATGACGTTACTATAAGCAAGGAACTGACAAGAGCTTCACCAAGAGATAACGTAGTTTTTGAGACAGGTTTTTTTATTAGTGCGCTGGGTAGAAAGCAAGCATTTATTATTCATGAAACGAACAGTGAGCTAAAGCTACCCAGTGATATTGACGGTTTGTGCTGTGCAACATACACCAATCCAGGTAGAGGCTCGCTTACTGGCGCATTGGGCGCAGCTTGCAGCAAAATAAAAAATGTTGCTATTAGTTTAAGTGAGGGTTCTTATTTGCATAAAAAGTATGAAGCCGAAAATAAAAAGAAACGCTTAATTACCAATATACTTCGCATGGTTTGTAGTGCGTTAACAGCTCCATTGAGTTTTACTGATGCTAAGTTGCGAGCCTTTGTATTTAGAAAGGAAGAAGAGAAGTTGATTTGTTCGCATTTTTGGGCACCTTATCCTGTGGCAGAGGTGGTTGGTCAATTGATGTTTGTCATCAATTCAGAAACCGAAAAGCAGGTGGCTGTTATAAAAGCGGCCGTCAAAAAAATGGTGATTGCGGCTCCCATCTCCATGTTGCCCGAAGATATGGATGGCATGGAGGGGGATGTAGAGAAAGACCTGTGTTTTGTGTTGGCTGCACCCATTTTAGGTCCGTATGGTGAAGTGTGGGGGACGGTAGATTTTGATGCTTCCAGCCACGCTGGTCTGGAGATCCTTACAAAAAATATGGCAGAAAATATACTCTTTGAATTGGGTAAACATCTTTACACAGTTTTATCGGATTAAAACAAACAAGAAGCTAAATGCCGCAACAGGCTTGCGTTTGAGCTTATACAATCCTCACTTTATCAAACCATTTCCTATGGAACTTATCAATAATTTTACTTCGGAAGTAAAAGCATTTCTGAAAAACAACTGGTGGGTATGTATCATGTATGCTGTTCTTCTTTCCATTGTATTTGTTACACAGGAGAAGCAGTTTGTAAGCATAGTAGTAGTTACTTCTCTGCACTTTGTTGCCGATATTTTTATTATGATGATGTTTAGTGCTTACACAAACAAGCAATATGCAAGAGGCACCTATTTCCAAATTATTTCGTCGCTTATCTTTTTATCGATAAAAATTTACACCGGCTGGTCGGGTAAGGGCTGGCATTACTTGCTTGCCGACCCCATTTATATTCTCGCAGCGGTAAAAAATTATAAGATTGATGTAAGTAAAACTGACTTGAAGAGTGTGAATTATAAAACCATGACTGCATTGAGCTTGCTCATCATCTTCGCAGTTATTATGGCGAAGGTATTTTTCAAGGCAGATATATTGTCTTCTCCATCCGAATGGGTTCAAACAGCAGGCATTTTTTTGTTTGCCATTGCTTTATCAACAACTGAAAGCGAGCAGTTGCGTTACGAATTTTCACTCATCGCACTCATTGCTATGGTGGGCGGCTCGGCGTGGGAAATGGCAATTAAGTTGGAAGATAAAAGCCTTGCAGGGCTTGCGCTTTCCTATACCTTACTGCCGCTAACTGTTTTAGTGTTTTACGTTAAAAGATGGACTTCTTTTTTGCAAAGGAGTCACGGGGCTGTTATTGTTTAAACAAGGGAAAATAGCAAAAGCCGCCTCGTTTGGAATGAGGCGGCTTTTGCTTTGCAAGCAGCTTCATAAAGAATACTCAAGTCTTGCTTGATAATTTGAATGACTTATGAACCGTATAGAAGCAAAGCGATTGCATTTCTCAATCTGGTTTAACATACATATCTTGCCACGACATTCTTCATGCTTTATGAAATCTTACCTCTACCATGTTGCGTTGATATTGTTTTCAAGCGCAATTATGATAACCATCAGTTCTTGTCAAAAAGAAAATATAAACGGTTCATAAGTCACTCCTTATCTTGATACAGCTATAACAGATACCAGCATCTTTATTGATTTTGTTCTTGACGGAAAAGGAGTTTTTGGCATTCAAAACGAACATGACGGGCAGTATGAGGCAAATCACTAATGGCAGATTTCGATTAGCGCAGTGGTATTAAGAAAATACGTTCTGATTTTTGGAGTAATATACTTCATACTTTTTTGTTACTTATTGTGCAAAAACAAAAGCCGCAGTTCATTTTCAACTGCGGCTTTTTTATTGTTAGATTTTAAAACGACTATTGGTAAACCTGCTCTTTAATTACTGTTGTTTTCGTCCATTTATCGTGCCATAGGCGGCCTCCGAAAATGCTTAACGGTTCAAAAGGAACCAGTCTGCACAGCGTTCTTAAGAAAGCATCTTTAAAGCTAAATACGGTACCGTCTTCTTTTACTGCACGCGTTTTGGTTATATACTTACCCAATGTTTTTCCGCCGGTAGCTCCCTCCATTACTGTGAAGTATACAATGAGTACCGAAATGGCAATCAGGTAAAGCATTCCCATGTTGGAAGGATCAATAAAACTGGCGCCAAGTATGCCGATTATAAACATAATTACATAAAACCCAATTATATCAATCAGGTAGTTCACAAAACGGAGCGCAGGTTGCACGGGAGTTTGCAAAAGGTCATGTTCAACGAGTAAATCTTTTTGTTCATTCATAGTTTACAATTTTATTGTTTGATAAAATAGACGAATATAAAATACTGTTGGTAATTTATTTCCAAGAATAATTATTTTTTTTACGAGTGAATTAACAATAAATCACTACTGCTAAAAAGATAGATTTAGTACAAAAACAAAAGCCTCCCGTAAAAACGGCAGGCTTTATTAATGCACATGAGAAAGTTTATTGCTGACCGCCCGATTTTACACGGTTGGTTTCATCGTCAGCACCCGTGTTTCTGTGGCGTTGCGGCCCGTTGCCTGCACTACCGAAACGATAGGTAAAGGTTATATTCAGCCTGCGGTTATCCCATTTGGAATGGATGAGCGTAAGTCCCTTATCCAGGTCGCTTTTGCCATGGAAAGAAGCGAGATAAAACGGGTCTCTTAGGTTCACTTTGATGGTTCCTTTTTTCTTTAAAATTTGCTTGCTTCCACCCAGCGAAAACATACCCATTGGTTGTGCTAAAATGGCGCTGCTTTGCAATTGTTTTGAATTAAACCACCCGCTTATTTCTGCACTCCAGCCCTTATTGAATGTAAACTGGCTACTGCCACTACCGTTAAAACCAAAGCTGCTTGTGTTGATGTTTTCACCATCAATTACACCATTAAAACTGTTGTTGAACAAGTTGGTATAAATGTTTAACGACCACCAGCTTTTAATTTGTTTATTATAGCTTACCGATAAGCCAATGTTCCGGCTCGAAGCAATGTTTTCCGATGTTTGAAATGTAGTGTAATTAGAATCGTTGCCTAATTTCTTTGTTATCAAAACATCGTTGATAATGTTTGAAATAAGGGTATAATTCGCCGATACATTCAATGCGCCTTTGTAGTTGTAGCTTACTTCAATGTTATGGCTGAACTGTGGTTGCAGCAACGGGTTGCCTTGCTGATAAGTGTAACGGTCGAGCTGTTGCTGAAAGGGGTTGAGCGACTGATAATCGGGACGTTCGATGCGCCTGCCATACGATACTGCAAATGTATTGTTGTCGTTCTCTTTATAACTGATGTAAGAGGTAGGAAACAGTTTGGTGTAGTTTTTATGAAAGCTTGCACTTTGTGTCATCTGGTTGCCATCAGCAACTGTTTGCTCTGCCCGCAAGCCGGCCTGGAAGCCCCATTTCTTAATTTGTTTTTGCAGGTTTATGTAAGCTGCATTGATGTTTTCTTTATAAATAAAATGATTGCTTCGGGTTGAATCGTATTTCCATCCGCCGTTGTAATTGTATCCCGGATCGAACAGCGTGTACTGTGCGTCGTTGTCCGTTTTTACATAACTGAATTTAACACCCGCTTCCAGCGTAGTGTTCTTTTTCATTGGGTGATGATAATCACTTTTGAATGTATAAATATCAATGTTCGATGGCAGGTTGCCCTTTAATAAGTAAGGATTTGGATTTGACGGATCCTTCGTATCAATCAAAATATTTTCGGGAGTGTACAAATAGTTGTTGGAGTATTGGCTGCCCGGCGCGTGATAAAAAATATAATCGGCGTCAGCAGTTAATTCGGTTCCACTGGTATCAAGCTTTTGCTGAAAATTGAGATTGAAACCAAAGTTCGTCCACTTGTTTTTATTTTCCGATTGTGCTGAGTTGTATTCAACAAAATGGTGAAGGCTATCGTAAATATCAGCCCGTGTTCCTGAAGAGAATTTATCATTTCTGAAATCACCCGTTACAACGGCTCCGATGGTTGTTTTTTTAGTGGCAAAAAAATCGGCACCCAGTTTAAAGCTTTGTGGCAAACCGGTATAACGTCCGTATGTGTGCTGGTTGCTGTATCTGTCAAAATCAACAGCACGGCTTGCCCGCGAGCTTCTGTCAATTTCAATATCATTAAACCCTGCCCAATGCGAGTAACTGTAATTGGCAAACAGGTTCAGTTTGTTTTTGCGCCAGTTTACATTTATGTTGTTTGTATTTTTAAAATATTTGGCAAAGATGGCGCTGGTTGAAAAAGTGCCGTTAAAGCCAGCCGATTTTGTTTTTTTGGTTTTGATGTTAATGATACCTGAGTTGCCCGATGCATCATATTTTGCCGATGGCTGGCTCATCAGTTCTATCTGGTCAATCTGGTTGGCACTCATGTTTTTTAAAAGGTTGGCAAGGTCCTGACCGCTTAGGTAAGTTGGCTTTCCATCAATCAAAATCACCACGCCCTGCTTGCCTTTCAGGCTGATGTTGTCATTGTTATCAACGGTAACGCCCGGCGATTTTTCCAGCACTTCCAATGCCGTTAAACCCGTGTTAGTAGGCGATGCATCTACATTCACAACGGTTTTGTCAATCTTCTGTTCAATCAAAGGTCGCCTGCTCGTAACCACGACTGCGGTTGACGACGCATCTTTGTTTTGTAGATGAACATCAGTCAGAGTAAAGGTTTGTTTTTCTTCATTGATAGAAAAAACAGGGCTGTAATATTTTTTAAAATTGATGGCATCAATCGAGATGAGATAACTGCCTTCTGCAGCTTTTTCAAAAGCGAACGAGCCATCTTTATCGGTTACAGCTATTTTTACCAGTGATGAATCTTTGGTCTTTAATAAACTTATGGTTGCAGCTTCAACCGCTTTACCATTTACTGCTACTGTGCCGCTAACGGCAGGCTTGTTTACCTGCGCAAAAAGGGTTTGAGAAAAAAGGGCAAAAACAAAAAAGAGAAGGGAGAAAAACAGTTTCATAAACACTCATTTTGAATAACGCCACAAAGGTTGCTGTTGCCTTTTGTTTCACTTTGCAAAATGCTACCAGTGGCTGAATACAAGTATCAGTGGTACGGCTACTGTTGCTGTTTGTTACACTGTTGTGATGAACGGAAAATTAAGCGGATGAAAGAAAGATGTTACTGTCATTCTGCACAAAGCCCGCGTGAGATTGATTATAATTCATCATCGGGTTAAGGGCATTTGCGGAATGATGACACTGACCTTCCAACCTTTTTTAATCATCTTAAATCTTCTCTTTTCAACTTCTTAATCGCAATTGTTTTTTACTAATGTATATTAGCTGAGAAAACAGATGATGAACAACTGCTAAGGATAATTGCTTTAACCAAAACGTTTCTCTTATTTAATCGGCTTATGACAATTGCAAAATCGTTTCGACTGATTGTTTTTACAACAACGCTTCTGCTGTTGCATCAGTTGGCGGATTGCCAGTTGTTGTTTGCCAAAAATCATAAGCGTTATGTAATTAAAACGGTAAATGTTGAAGATGGGTTAATCAACAACTCAGTGAACGACATTGTAACCGATACATTTGGTTTTACATGGATTGCCACCAAAACGGGTTTGCAGCGTTACAATGGTTATCGGTTAGAAACGGTGCATCCAACCATCAAAGGAAAGCTTGTAAACATTAGCTACCAGGTTCATTTTTTAAAGACGAAAGAAGGTTTGCTGTGGGTTACTTACCGCAACGGAATTTTATTGTACAATCCTTATCTCGATGGCTTCCGTTCACTCATCACTCTGCCGTCAACAACATCTGATTGTCCGCTCCGACCGTTAGAAGAAACACAACAAGGAGTATGGTGCCTGAATGAAAACGGTTTTGTTTTGTATAATACAACCGGCAGGCTGGTAAAAGAGATTCCGGTTACTGATTCATTGCTTATCCCTACTTTTTTAAACCCGAAGTTTCAACTTGCAGTCAATGCAAAATCTATCTTTCTTCTTACGGTACAAAATGGTATTCTTCGGTTCGATAAAGCTACTGGTCTTATCCAGGTTTTGTATTTGGAACGAGAATCAATCAACAGCCTTGCCTGTAGCGAAAGCAAGCTGTATATAATGCATAGCAGGGGCATTGCCGTTGTTGATATTGATGACAAAAACGAACTTAACAGCAGAGAAGCTTTTCATACTGATAAGTTTTCTTCTGGCACTATAAAAGTATTCGGCAACCAGGTGCTTGCAAGCGTCAATCAGCACTTGCTGTTGCTTGATTCCAATTGTAACAATGTAAGCGAAATCAGTACGTTGGGCAGCATGCCCGTATTGCCTGCCGGTTATATATCAACCATGTATGAAGACCAGTTTCAACGCTTATGGCTGCTTACCAACGATGATATAAAAATTGTTCAGAACTACACCATTCCGTTTCAATATTACGCTTATCCGGCTGCTACCAATTTTATCAAATGCATTTGTGTAGATGAAAGCAACAACCATGTGCTGGCGGGCTGCTTTGCGGGTGGCATACAGTTGTACGATACGCTGAACAATCCGTTATGGAAAAGCCCTTTGCTGATACCCAAAACAAAAGATATTGTGTGTATGGAAAAGCTGGACAACAACACCTATTTTGTTGAAACGTTAGGGCAAGGCTGGTACATTTTGTTTTTGCACGAAAAACGACTCGAGCCATTGCAAATAAGTAATGAAGACGAAGCGCAATTGCATACACACAACACTGCTTTCCCCAATAACATCCAGCGGCTTGATAGCACTAATATCATCCTTACCACCAATACCGATGTTATACAATGTTGTTTTAAAAACAATAAGATTGCAACATACCAGATTTTGTTTCACAACAGTAGCAATCATCTTATCAATTGTTTTTATTTGGCTCAAAACAATCATTGTTTGTGGGTAGGTTCAAACAGCGGTATATTGTATTGCAAACACGGCAACGGCAGCATTGATACATTGACTGTTCCCGATGGCTACCAGGTAAGAAGCATTATTTGCGATGCGCAAAACAACACATGGGTAGGAACCGATAAAGGCTTGTTTGTGTATGCAAACAACAAACCGATAAAAACATTCACAACAGGCAATGGCTTGCTGAACGATTGTATTTATTCGATGCTGGCGGATGATAAACAAAAAACGATTTATGCTTCCTCTAATTTGGGTTTATCAGCTCTGCAATTGAACGGTGTGTTGAAAAATTATACAAAAGAAAAAGGCCTGCAGGAGAATGAGTTTAACACGTCTGCCATAGCCAGAACAAGCACGGGAAAAATGTTTTTTGGCGGAGTGAACGGTATCACCGCTTTTTATCCTTCCGATGTTATAACAGAGCCTGATCATCCATCCCTTTTAATTTATAAAACAGAAATTAACGATCAGCCTTTTGCCCTTCATTCAGCTACCTGGAATGCAGATACTTATTCGCTTTCCTACAATCAAAACAAAATTGATTTTTCACTTACTGCCTTCGGTTTGCAGGCAGCTTCAGGTTATGTGTATGAATACAAAATGCAGGGGTTTGATAAATACTGGACGAGCACAAACAATCCCACCAACATCTCTTATCATCTGCCGCCGGGCAAGTATCAGTTTGAAGCAAGGGTAGTTAATTTTTCCTCAGCAGTCGTCAGGAGAAACATTATCATCGCGGCGCCTTTCTGGCAACGCTGGTGGTTTTATTTTGCGTGTGTTGTTTTTGTTTTTGCCACTTTATTGTTAACTGCCCGCGCTATTTACAGAAGGCGATATGTTGCACGTTTACAAGCCTTGCGCATCAGGCAGCAGGTACTTGCCGAGCGGGAACGCATTAGCCGCGATTTACATGATAACATTGGCGCTTATGCTTCCGCCATCAGCGCGAGTGTAGATGATGTGATTTATCAATTCAATGCTTCCGACCACATTGCACTGAAACGATTGAAAGATTCGGCGCGGGAAATCATCATTCAGTTGCGCGATTCTATCTGGGCGTTAAATAAAGAGTCCCAAACAGTGATAATGCTAAGCGACAGGATAAAAAACTACATTCAAAAATTACAACCTAACTATCCCAACATTGATTTTGATGTGGATGAAAATATTGAGCAAAACCAAACCATCGCTTCCATCACTGCGCTGCACCTGCTTCGCATTGTGCAGGAAGCTGTTCACAATGCCGTTAAGCACAGCGGCTGTTCATATATTCAGATTACTATCAACAGTCAATCACCAATTGTTATTTCAATAAAAGATAACGGACGCGGAATGCCTGGCCAGCCACAGATGGGCGAAGGTTTAAAAAATATGCAATCGCGGGCTGCCGACATTGGCTGGCACTTAACCATTGCTAATTATAATGATGGTTGCAGCGTTCAATTGCGTAATACAAAATAAGTATTGATAATTTGCTTCTTTCATTTCAGATTTGAGCGATGATTACAAAAATTGCTTTTGTTGACGATAAAGCAATCAACCGGCAATCGTTTACCGATAAAATAAAACAATTGTCCAATGTTGATTTAATATTCACTGCCATCAACGGAAGCGACTATTTGGAACAACTCAAAGGATTACCACACCCGCGCATGCCCGACATTGCTTTTGTTGATTTGGAAATGCCCGAAATGGATGGCATTACCACCATTGGCATCAGCAAGGCGTTGTATCCAAACATTGTGTGCATTGTGCTTACCGTGTTTGATGACGATGATAAATTGTTTGAAGCGATAAAAGCCGGTGCCAATGGCTATTTATTAAAAGATGAAGGCGCACAATCCGTAGCCGATGCCATCACCAATGTTATGCAATTTGGAGGCGCGCCTATGAGCCCTGGTATAGCCCGCAAAGCCTTTGCCCTGCTGGCTCATGCGCAAGTTGTTATACCTGAAAACAAAGCACCAAAAGGCGGAACGGCACACGAATTATTATCGGAAAGGGAAAAAGAAATTTTACAATTTACCACGCATGGCTGGGATGCCAAACGCGTAGCTTCGGAACTGGATTTAAGCGTTCACACCGTACGAAAACACATAGCCAATATTTACCAGAAACTACACATTACCTCCAAAGCGCAAATGATACAATTGGCTTATAAGAATAAGTGGATGAAAGAGTGAAGAGGCAAGGTACAAGGAACAAGCATCAAGCTACAAGAAACAGGGTTCAAGATACAAGAAGCAAAAGAGGGAAGGTTTGTTTTTGCCCATATTTCAGCCAGCTTTATTTGTTAGCCAATCATCTCACTAATACAAATTAGTTATTGTATTTGCCGTATTACAAGTCAAACTTTACGCTTTCATTTTCCCCAAGTTTCATCAAAAACGAAAACCTCTATGAAGCGTACATTTTTACTTAAACTTCTGCTTTCAATTGGCTTGTATCTTACATTGCAAAATGTGCAGGCGCAAACAGGTGAAACCGAACCGAATAACACAGTTGCCACCGCCAATATCTTGCCTTTGAATGACAGCAAAAGTGGCACCATCACTCCGGGCGATGTGGATTGGTACCAGGTCACAACCAACGCCGATGGTAAAATTCGGATAACAATTTCTGCTTTATCTGGAGCAGATTTTTATGCCAGTCTCTATAATACCAACG
The DNA here is from genome assembly GCA_965277535.1 of Ilyomonas sp. Lineage (GTDB taxonomy): Bacteria > Bacteroidota > Bacteroidia > Chitinophagales > Chitinophagaceae > Ilyomonas. The sequence goes on from OZ255825.1 coordinate 3,134,954, forward strand.
GCACCGTAAATTTAGGAACAGTAGAATCTTATGCAAACAATTCTGCTGTATTAAACGTAGATGGACTGGCGACTGGTGTTTATTATGTGCAGGTATATCCGTATGCAACTTCAACGGGTGCTTATACGTTAGCTGACAGTTTTTTTACACCAACACAGGCAAATGATGCCGAGCCAAATAACAATGCGATACAAGCCCTCACGCTGCCGTTAAATGGAGTTAAAGGCGGACATTTGGATTATAATAAAGATGGCGCCAGAGATACTGCGGACTGGTATAAAGTGACTACTACTGGAGACGGGCTGCTCCGTCTTACTTTATCAGCTTTGGGTGGAGCAGATTTTTATGTTCGCTTGTATGATAAAGATACAACAACGCAACTCAACCAAGCTGAATCATATAATGGTAATCCTGTAGTAATGAGCACAGATGGTTTGGCCGCCGGCACCTATTATATCAAGCTATTCCCATATAGTACTTCATTTGGTGCTTATACGTTAGCCGACAGTTTATTTTCTCCAACACAAGCTAATGATGTCGAACCAAACAATTATGCAAAACAGGCACTAACTCTACCACTGAATGGTAATGTAGGTGGTCATCTGGATTATCTTTACAACCAAACGCGTGACGGCAGCGACTGGTACAAAGTAACGACTCCCGCCGATGGACTTCTTCGTCTTACGTTGTCTTCATTAAACGGCGCCGATTTTTACGCACGTCTCTATTTTAAGGATACAGCATCTCTGATAAGCCAGATAGAATCTTATGCCAATAATCCTGCAGTTCTTAGTGCAGATGGACTTGCAGCTGATACTTATTACATACAGTTGGTTCCCTATAGCACTTCATTTGGCGCTTATACCTTAGCGGATAGCTTTTTTACACCTGCTCAGGCAAATGATGCTGAACCGAATAATCATGCAAGCCAGGCTTTAACCCTTCCGTTAAATGCGAAAGTAGGCGGTCACTTAGATTACAATTATAACCAGACCCGCGATGTGGCTGATTGGTATAAAATAACCACAAATGCTGATGGCTACTTACGTGTTACGTTGTCTTCATTAAACGGCGCCGATTTTTATGCAAAACTTTATGATAGCGACAGCACTACAGTAAGAGCTCAGGTTGAATCTTATGCAAACAATCCGGCTGTTATAAATTTAGATGGTCTTGCTAAGGGCTCTTATTATATTCAATTGTTTCCTTACAGTACTTCGTTTGGCGCCTATACATTAGCCGACAGTTTGTTGACTTACAATGCAGCGGATTCGGAGTCTAACAATGCACCTTATTTAGCGCATACCATTCTTACCAATAGAATTTCTACTGGTCATATCAATTTTTACGGAGATAACAATAATGATGCTGTTGACTGGTTTAAGATTAATTATACTGGCGCAAACAATGGAAGCATGAACATTACCTTTACCCTTTCTCCGCATCTTAGTGGTGGTTTAGGTGATGTCTATTTCCAGGTATATAGAGATACTACTGCAGGTGCTATTTACAGTACAGAAATTTATGGCAGTACCAGTACAGTAACAGCTACATTAAGTTCACTTCAGCAAGGGTATTATTACATAAAAGTGTATCCTTACAGTTCTTCTTTTTCGGCTTATTCCATTGCTGATTCGTTCACACAGGTAAACATTGCTGCAATTGGTATAAAGAGCACTTTAGCTTCTACAGATTCGTGTGACGGTAATAGCATCTCATATAACCTAAGTAATAGTCATTCTCCTTACAGTGTTATGTTATATTATAACGGGGTGAAGTATGATTCAATGAATGTGGCAGTTGATACAGTTCGGTTTAACAATTTACCTGCCGGCAACTACTATGCAACTGTGTATGGCGATGGTGCAACCGATGCTGCCTTTGGCACCAGTGCTACCACACAGTTCCTTCCGCCTGCACCGAAAGGCTTAACAACATCCAACATCGGTGTTCATACAGCACAGTTGAACTGGAATGCACTAAGCTGTGTAAAAACCTACCGCGTGCAGTACAGACTTTCTTCGGCTACTGCCTGGACAACGGTGAACGATCCCAACGATACAACTGGTATGTATCATCTTTCAGGTCTTGCACCCTATACCAATTATACCTGGCGTGTGGCATCGACTGATACAGCACAAGGTTCAGAACTGTTAAGCCCTTATTCCGATACCATGATCTTTAAAACATTATCGGACACAGCACACATCGTACTGACAAGCAAAACGCAAGGCACAACCTGCAGCAGCAGTACATTGGTGTACAATCTTACCAATAGTGTGGCTCCTTACACCGTGCAGTTGTATCGTTTTGGAATTGCTTATAACAGCGCAATACAGGCAACCGGAACCGCTACGTTCTCAACTCTGCCATCAGGCATTTACTATGCTACTGCAACGGGTACAGGCTCGGGCGGCAGCATGGGAACCAGTGGCATTGATACCATTACAACGCCTGTTCCAACAGGGTTAGATACAGGCATGATAACAACCACCACAGCCGGATTAAAATGGACTGCCATCAGTTGCGCCAAATACTTTGCTATTCAATACAAAACAGTTGCTGCTACAGTTTGGACAAGCCTCAACACAACAGGCAACGTAAGCTCTGATGAGCTTACAGGATTAAGTGCAAATACAGAATATGTATGGCGCATCGCTTCTGCTGATTCGGCAAACGGCGTTACTTTACTCGGTTCTTATTCGGTTACTGATACATTTACCACTACAAGTATTTTGCCTGTAACATTGATCAGCTTTGATGCAAAACCCGCAGACAATATTGTACAGTTAAGCTGGCAAACCGCTTCTGAAACCAACAGTAAATATTTTGAAGTTCTGCGCTCATCCAACGGCCTTGCTTTCATCGCTATCGGAACTGCGCCTGCGTTTGGAAACAGCACAATTCAGCATCAGTATTCATTAAACGATAACAGTCCGCTGCAAGGCGTTAACTACTATCGTTTACGTATGGTGAATGCTGACGGTAGTTTTGTTGACTCAAAAACAGTTACTATCAGCTTTAATGGCAGAACTCTGTTTGCATTGTATCCCAACCCTGCGATTGATGCCATTCATCTCCAGTTTTCATCCTCTTCATCAGCAACAATTACTGTATATGATATGAATGGAAAAGCATTACTGCAAAACATAATCCCTGATGGCAGTTCATCTCAAAACATAAATGTAAGCCATCTTGCTGCAGGAATTTATACAGTGGTATTGCAACAAAACAAACAAAAACAAATCGTAAGGTTCGAAAAGAAATGATACGCGACAACCCTATAAAACATCCTGAAAAACAAAAGCCGTCTTTGCAAAAAGGCGGCTTACTTTTTTAATAACGCAGGCATTTCTTTCTTTAAATAAGATAAGTTGAAGTTGCAGTTAACTGCCCCCGTAGCATTAAAAGGAGATTAAAAAATGTGGCAAAAACAAAAGGTAACATTCAGGTTAAGTAAGTTTGTCAAATCAATCAAAAAAAGTACAAAACAAAAAGTCCGTTATCAATATTCAATACATTTTTTATAAAGCTTTTACCACACGGTGTTGTATTAAGAAGCAATTAAAAAATTGATGTTTTCTTTATAAAAACAATCAAAACAAAACTTGAAACGTTAGACAACGTTGATACAATATCACAAACAAAAAAATTATAACTAACTAATAAATCCAATCAATCATCCTCAAACAAAAGAAAATGGAATTTGAAAGAATTGCAGACATTAAAAGACTTGACTTTATTACAGAAGTGTTGCGTAATAAGTTGCCATCCGATGCCGAAGTGCTGGATGTAGGTTGCGGCAATGGTGTTATTTCAAGAAGCCTTGGCGACAAAGGTTTTAAAGTACAAGGTGTTGACGTAAGCGAAAAAGCCATTGAACGCGCCAGAATGCTGAACAAAAACAGCAATGTAAAGTTTGATGTGATCAGTGCAGAACAATTGGTGGCTGATGGCAAACAATATCATGCAGTAATTTGCAGCGAGGTGTTGGAGCACTTAAACAATCCGCAAATATTGCTTACCACGCTGCGCGATATTTTAAAAGACAATGGTGTTTTAATTGTAACCGTTCCTAACGGCAAAGGCCCGCGCGAAGTGCTGGTAACAAAACCTGTTCAATCGTTGCAGAAAAAAAATAGTTGGGCATGGAGAACATTGCAAAAAGTAAAAATCTCTTTGGGTTATAGCGGCACTACGGTTCAATCGGCGGCTGATGATTTAACGCATATTCAATTCTTTACCAAATCATCGTTGGAAAAGCTGGCCAAAAAGAATCGTTTCTCTATTGTTCGGTTTGGAAAAACTGATTTTATGGTTGATGTGTTCCCGTTTTCTTTTTTCACCAAAAAAATAAAATTGTTGCAAAAATGGGATTGCGCCATAGCCGATAAACTTCCATATCGCTTCACCAGCGGCTTTTTAACGGTATGGCAAAAAGCCAACTAAGCTTATAATTTTAAAAGAAAACGATAGTTACTAATTCAACTAAAAACAAAAGCCTCCCAACATGTTGGGTGGCTTTTGTTTTTGCACTAATTTATAGAAACAATTATGAAAATTCCTGTTCAATTTCGGTAACTGTTCTTTGGGTTGGATAAAAAGAAAGCAAACGTTCCATTACTTTTTCAACCACTGCATCAGGGCAGCTTGCGCCGCTGGTGATGAGTATTTTTACAGGCTCTTTATCGGGCAAATAATGGCTTGTTAACCGTTCTTCTTTTGTGCGCCAGTTGCAATGGATAATCTCATCTTTCGATACTAATTTAATAGCATCATCAATAAAATAAGTGGGCAATTTTTGTTCGCACAATTCCACTAAATGTGAAGTGTTGCTGCTATTGTAGCCACCTACTACAATGGCAACATCAGCGGGCGTTTCCAGCATTCCGGTTACGGCGCTTTGGTTGTCGTTGGTGGCATAGCAAAGTGTATCGCGGGTATCGGCAAAATGCTGGTGAATGTTAGTTTCATCAAGATTATAACGGGCGATGATAACGCTTCGCAAATAATCTGAAATGGCCTGCGTATCGGTAGCTAATTGCGTAGTTTGATTGACTACACCAATGCGTTGCAAATCTTTTGTAACGTCAAATCCAGAGGAGTACCTGCCTTTAAATTCGGTGTAAAAATCGTCTGCTTTTTTTTCGCCGGTAATGTATTTTGCCAATTCAATCGTTTCCTTCATATCATTCACTACAACGGTTGGCGTGTTGGATGAAGCATGAGAAAAAGTAGCTCTGGTTTCTTCATGCTTCGGCTTGCCATGAACCACAATGCTGTAGCCTTTTTCAGCAATTTGCTCGCTGCGGTTCCACACTTTTTTTACAAACGGGCAAGTGGTATCATAGCGTTCTGTATGAATACCTTTTTCATCCAATAAATTTTGAATTTCGAGAGTCGTTCCAAACGCAGGAATGAGAACAATATCATCAGCCGTAAGTTCGTCAAAAGGTATCAATTGCTTGCCATAAGTATCCTGCAAAAAATGGATTTTATTTCGCTTTAGATCTTCATTCACCTGCGGATTATGAATCATTTCACTCAACAAAAAAATGCGTTTGTCACCGTTCTCTTCTATTGTTTTAAAAGCAATGTCAATCGCATTTTCAACGCCATAACAAAACCCAAAGTGGCGGGCAAGATAAATGTGAACAGCACCAAAATGGAGCAGTGTAGGAGCAAAGTCTTTTTTCAGCCGGTCAGCCGCTTTTCGTTTGTTTTTGATTGCACTGATTAAGGAGCTTCGGTAGATATTAGGTACAACAAATGTTTTCATTACAAATTAATAGAAAGGAAAAAATTGAAAGGTAATTCAAGTCTAAAATCACAAATCATAAATCAACAATCACAAATCATCTCCCTACCAATTACCCATGTGTTCCTTCACGATTCGCTCAGGAGTTTCTGCTTTATGAATTTGCCAATCGGGATCATATTTTACAAACCAGCTTAACCACAATGATCGGGAAACCCGCATGAACACAGGCTGCAAAGCTAATAGGAGCGCGGCATTCACGCCCAGCCACCAAAAAATGCGATTGTCGTACAATGAAAAACCAAGAAGCACCCACCACGCCACAAACGATGCCGCCGAAAATGCAACGGTAAGAGCATAGCTCACATAGCTGGTGCCATAGTAAAAGCCCACTTCCAAATCGGTTGGCTGCCCGCAAACCGGGCAGGTATCGTTCATTTTTATGTAATCGCTATGCCTTAGTGCATAAGGGTTGTAGCTTTTAAAAAGATAACCTTCGCGGCAGCGCGGGCATTTGTTTCCCATCACGCTGATGAGATAACCTGGTTTTGCTTTTTTTTCACTCATAACCTCAATTTTTCCTCACTGCAAAAGTAAGATAAACAATGCCACTGCAACGTTAATGCCTTACTGAATGATAGTTTCCATTTGTGCTGTTCGTGAGCCTTTAATTAAGAAATATGCATTGCTGAAGTTTTGTTTTTGCAGCCATTTTTTGGCTTCTTCCGCAGCAGCAAACTGGAGAAACGGATGATGCGTTTGCGCAAAGTTTTTCCCAACCAGCACCACATTGGTAAAAGCGTGCTGTTTTATCAATTCAACAATTTGCCTGTGTTCCTCTGCGCTTTCATCGCCCAATTCTGCCATGCTTCCTAACATCAGAATTTTGTTGTTCGATGGCAAACGGGCAAAGTTATCTATCGCTGCTTTCATGCTCGATGGATTGGCATTGTATGCGTCCAACACAATAGTATTACTATCTTTTTGTATCAACTGCGAGCGGCTGTTGGAAGGCACATAGTTTTCAATAGCCGCTTTTATTTTTTCTTCCGGCACTTTAAAAAAATGTCCAACGGCGGCAGCACACAAAATATTGGGCAGGTTGTAATTGCCAACCAGTTGTGTTTTTATGGTTGATGACAAGCCTTTTATAAACTGAACTTCTACAAACGTTGTGTCTTCTTTTGCGGTGCCAACCACATCGCCATTGGATGTTCCATACCAATAAATCGCAGCGATGCCTGCACTCATTTCGTGCAGATATTCATAATCGTCAAACGCAACAGCAGTGCCCCTCTTAGCGCGCAGGTAATCATACAATTCACCCTTGCCTTTGCGCACGCCTTCCACACCGCCAAAGCCTTCCAGATGCGCTTTGCCAACATTGGTAATGATGCCATGTGTTGGCTGCGCATATTTGCAATATCCTTCAATTTCTTTTTGATGATTGGCACCCATTTCTATCACCGCCATTTGTGCATCCCTTTTTACTTTTAATAAAGTGAGTGGTATGCCGATATGATTGTTCAAATTGCCAGCCGTTGTGTAGGTTTTGTAATGCGATGATAGCACGGCATGAACCAGTTCCTTCGTGGTGGTTTTGCCATTGCTGCCCGTAATGCCGATGAAGGGAACTGTAAATTGTTCGCGATGATGTTTGGCTAAGGCTTGCAGGGTTTGCAGCACATCATCAACCAAAACGATCCGTTTGTTTTCGCCCGAAGTTTGCTCGTCAACAACAGCATAAGCAGCACCCTTTTCCAACGCCTGCTCTGCAAATACATTACCGTTGAAATTGGCTCCTTTTAGTGCAAAAAATAAATCACCTTCCTGCAGTTTTCGCGTATCGGTTTGCACGGATGGATGTAGGAGATAAATCTGGTATAATTGTTCTATGGTTATCATTGCAGCTTTCAAAATTAGAACGACGCAAGGTAAGAATTAGAAGTCATTGCAAGGTTTTGGAGAGAGACAGCCGGTTGTTGCGATAGTAAATAATTTTGCTAAAAAAAATGACATTTATTTTGTTTTTCGGAAATTTCTGTAACATTGCATCAGAAACATAGCTGATTCGTCCTAACTCAATTTACCTTCAGCTCGCCAAAAGTTTCTTTTTTATCAATCATTAAGCAAGTTTATTTTCTTTTATTTAAATCCAGATTTATACTTATCTCGGAAATTTACCTGATTTCTTTTATCTCTTTTTATGTACGATATTTTGCATTTAAACGACATGTTGGTGCCGGAGTTACAGGACGTAGCTGAACAACTCAACATCCCCAACGCTAAAAAATTAAACAAACAAGATTTAGTGTATCAAATTCTCGACAACCAGGCTCTTCAAAACAACGATAAGCCTGCCGCCCCTGCTGAAAAGCCAAAGCGTAAGCGAACCGTAAAAGCCGCTTCTCATTCCAACGGTCAGGCTGTTGCTGAAACCGAACAACCTTCTGCTGCCCCGAACAAGGAAGAAGCGCCAGCCGCTCCCTCGGAAGATGGTACTGCAGGCGAGCCTGTAAAACGTCGCAAACGCAAACCTATAGCGGCTCCGGCTAAGGCTGATAACAATACAAATGAAAGTAACAATACAGAAGCCACCAATGAAAATAGCAATGAGTTGCCCATTGAGAATGACAATGATATGCCACAGATTTCGCCGGCATTTCTTGCCTTGCTGAATGGTAGTGGTAACGATACTTTTGTGAGCGAAGATGCAGGCGATGAGGATTTTAGTGAAGAGGAGGAGGAGGAAGAAGAACCTGAAGAAGAGCCACAGGAAGTAGTGGTAAAACAACAAAGACATCCGCACAAAAAAGAGCCTCAGTTCAACATTGAATTTGATGGTGTTATTACCGGGGAAGGTGTGCTGGAAATGATGCCTGATGGCTATGGTTTTTTGCGGTCATCGGATTACAATTATTTATCGTCGCCCGACGATGTGTATGTGTCGCCGTCGCAGATAAAACTCTTCGGTTTAAAAACCGGCGATACTGTTACCGGTTCGGTTCGTCCGCCCAAAGAAGGTGAAAAATATTTTGCTTTATTGAAGGTTGAAAGCATCAATGGCAAAAGCCCGGATGAAGTGCGCGACCGTGTTCCGTTCGATTATCTTACGCCCCTGTTTCCCTACGAAAAGCTTAACCTTTTTACTTCGCCCACTAATTTCAGCACCCGCATTATTGATTTGTTTTCACCTGTTGGAAAAGGACAGCGCGGCTTGATTGTAGCGCAGCCAAAAGTGGGCAAAACAGTGCTGTTAAAAGAAGTTGCAAACGCTATTGCTGCCAACCATCCTGAATGTTATTTGATGGTGGTATTGATAGATGAACGCCCCGAAGAAGTAACCGATATGGAACGCAGCGTGAAAGGCGAAGTGATTGCCTCAACGTTTGACGAACCGGCCGATAAGCACGTGAAGGTTTCAGCTATCGCATTGCAAAAAGCCAAACGATTGGTAGAGTGCGGACACGATGTAGTGATACTTTTGGATTCTATCACACGCCTTGCCCGTGCACACAACACCGTTGCACCTGCCAGTGGCAAGGTGTTAAGCGGTGGTGTGGAAGCCAACGCAATGCAAAAGCCCAAACAATTTTTTGGTGCTGCGCGAAAGATAGAAAACGGCGGCTCACTTACCATTTTGGCAACGGCTTTAATTGATACCGGTAGCAAAATGGATGAAGTGATTTTTGAAGAATTCAAAGGCACCGGCAACATGGAATTGCAACTTGACAGAAGGCTTGCTAACCGCCGCATTTTTCCGGCTATTGATCTGGTAGCATCATCTACACGCCGTGAAGATTTGTTGCTGGATAAAGACGTTTTGAAACGCATGAATATTCTTCGTTTGTATATCAATGATATGAATACTGAAGAAGCGATGAATGAATTATTAAAGCGCATGAGAGGCACCAAAAGCAACGAAGAGTTTTTGGCAAGCATGAACGGATAATCAATCTTTCTTTTTATAGCAAAAACAAAAACGGTTCTGCAGTAAAATATGCAGAACCGTTTTTGTTTTTGCACGAATTATCTGAACTGTGATTTGTGGGATGTTTGGGATTTGTGGGATATAAACAAAAAGTTCCGAACCTTTAAAAGGTTCGGAACTTTTTGTTTAAGATAGCTTGTTTTTACATCAATATTCAATTCTATTTTTGCAATCATTCTCATCCGTCCCCACAGTACTGTTGGGATCCGTGTTCTATTGAAATTATTTCGCTTTCCAACTGTTATTGCTTTCGTCAGCATCTACCCAGATGCCACCTTCAATTTTTGCAGATGCAACCGTTTTATTAGATGGAATTGTAACCGAAGTTGCTTTTTGATTTGTGCTCCAAACCTCTGCTGTTTCTCTCAACGTTTGTGTGCTGCCATCGCTGTAGGTAACCACCAAATCAAAAGGCGCAGCAAAGCCGCCCATATTCTGAATGTAAGCCACACTTTCTTTTTTATTCGCAACAATGTTTTGCAAAGCCAAATCAATGTATCCGTTTGTGAAAAACCAGTTGCTCCAAAACCAATTCAGATTCTTGCCTGAAAGGTTGTTAAATATATAAAAGAAATCCCAGGGAATAGGGTGCTTGCCATGCCATCTGTCCATGTATTCGAGTAAACATTTTTTAAACAAAGTATCGCCCAGCATTTCTTTCACAGCCAGGTAGCCCAACGATGGTTTTCCGTATGCGTTGTTTCCGTAAGCAACGCCATTCAGCACGTTGGCAGGTGTAATAATGGGCAAATCTTCTTCAGTGCTTTTATCATTAATCCATCTATTCACCCGGTACATTTTATAAGAATTATCCGCAGCCCCCTTTCCCAAATCATGAATACCAATCAGATATTCAAACGTAGTTGCCCAACCTTCATCCATAAAGGCATAGCGGCCTTCGTTGATGCCCATATAAAATGGCATATAAGTATGCGCTATCTCATGCTCGGCAACAAAGCGGCTAAACTGTAAGCTGCCACTATGGCTATCGTTAATCATCATTGGATATTCCATGTCGGCTTGCCCTTGCACGGCTGTCATTTTTGGATATGGATAAGGCTGCCCCGGAAAGTTGCGCGACAACCAGCCCAACGCATGGGTTCCAAAATCCACCATGTGATGAAAGTCCTGCGCTGTGTCATCAAAGGCAGCCTGCATACTCACACGGCGATGCATAACATCATCTACCACTACACTTGCAGCGTCCCACACATAATGATCGCTAATGGCAAGTGCAACATCGGGTACATAAGTGGCCATCCATTTCCACGTGTTCGTTTTGTTTTTGGCAGTTATTTTTTTGTCCAGCATATCGCTTAGTGTAGCAATGTGAACCGTAGAATCGGAAGTGGCTGCTTGCTGCAAACGCTGCACAACATCGGGCTGTAAAACAGCATCTTTATTTTGCAATTCGCCGGTTGACCATACCACAAAATTTTGCGGAACAGTAACGCTCAAAGTATAATCGTTGAAGTCGCTGTAAAACTCCTGGAAGTTGGTAAAATCGGTTCTGTCCCAACCATTGTAATCATCGTACACCGATACGCGCGGATAGAAGTAAGCGAGATAAAAAGTGGTAGAATCCAACATCCCTTCGCGACCGCTTTGCTTTGATACATCGTAATGCCACGCAATGTTTAGTTTGACAGAATCTTTTGATGGCAATGCATCAGGCAAAGCAACCGGGTACCATGTGTTGTGATAACCATCTTCCCGCCAGGGCACGGCTTTTCCATTTACTACAAACGAATCAATAGTAACGCCTTCTGTAAGATAATCTTTACCAGCCGGATCGAAGCGAATGGCACCGGGTTTATGAATATTAACAATGATGCGGATAACAATATTTCTCAGCGCATTCGGGCTGTTGTTAATATAAGTAATACTCTCGCTGCCTTTAATTGTTCGGCTTGGTGGCATAGCAGTAATACTGATGTTGTAGCGGCCAAAATTTTGCCAGTACTTACCACCCGGTCGTCCATCCGGTGAGCGTGTTTCGTTGTTGTAAGCTTGTTTAATGTTGCGCGGCATGTATAAATCCTGTGAATGAGCAACCATCGCGCTGGTTACAATCATCAGTAACAAGAATCCTTTTTTCATGTTCAATTATTCAGCCTGCAACATTAATAAATCTGTTTTATTTTTTCTTTTTTATGATGAATGAAATGATGTGTTGTTTTGACTAATGTTGAATGTCCTCGTCATTCCGCCCCGACAATACTGTTGGGGCCGCCGTTTGGTTTTGCACATATTTGGTGTTTGCAGGCGGCTTTGCCTGCCTACCGGACAGGCAGGTGCGGAATCTGCTCTTGGAAGTTTAAACAAGTTAGTATGTTGTAAACATCTTCACTTCATTCAATCATTTTCATAATATAAACAGCAGATTCCGCACAAAGCCCTCGTAAAAGCGTTAAGGTGCAAGTTCGTGTTGAGGGCATTTGCGGAATGACGGCAGCACACGGCTTCTTTCAAAAATAGCGGCAAAAACAAAAGCGCTACAACCGAATGTTCACCGCTATCATTCCATTGATTCTTGCCATCGGGAAATAATAATTTTCAGTAACCGGAGAACTTGCATAATTGTAAGAAAATGTATAGCCATTCGGTTCGTATTCTCTGCCAAATACATTGTTGATCTGACCAATGATGCTCCATTCTTTAAACACCACTTTTTTAAATGTATAAATGGCTCTTGCATCTTCTGTAAAGTAATCACGCAGGCTTCGTTTTTGGTTTTGCGTATTGTCTAAATATTGCCGCGAAACATACTTGCTCAATAAACTAATTTCAAAGTTTTTTATGGGCAGAATATTTATAGAACCGTTGGCAATGATAGAGGGCGAAAACGAAATATCGGTGTTGTTATGTTGAATAGATTGCTGCCCCGTGTAATTTAAATCAGCATCGTATTCATCAATGTATTCGGTGAACGATTTTATTTTATTGCGGCTGAAAGTAGCACCGGCATTGAGGTTCAGCCACTCGTTTACTTTTGCGCCAGCTTGCAGTTCGATGCCAGCGCGGTAACTGTTCGGCGCATTGATACGTGTGTAAGCACCGATGTCGTTTATTTTTCCGGTTAGCACCAACTGGTTTTTATATTGCATGTAATACAACGTTGCGCTCCAATTGAACGTTTTGTTTTGATGAGATATATTGGCTTCCCAATCGTATAAAATTTCTGCAGCCGGTTGTGTTGTTTTGCCAGCTTCAAAATCATCGCGGTTCGGTTCTTTGCCTGCCACGGCATAGCTTAGATAAGCACTCCAGTTGTTATTGGTATAATTCAAGCCAGCTTTCGGGTTGAAGAAATTGAAATTGCGATCAATGTACAATTTTGGGTTGTCTTCAAAACCATTCATATCATAGACTACACGGCGATATTGAACATCGCCAAACAAGCTAAAATAATTGTTGAATTGATGCAGCCATTTAGCATATAAATTCACATCTGTTTTATAAGCCGGCATTCGATAATATTCATAATTATCAGACGCTCCGCCATTCGCTGTCCATATCACATTAGCGTAATGCCAGCCAATATACTTTGATGCACTGCCACCCAATGTTATCTCATCGGTTATGGTTTTCTTTTGCAAAGAAAATGTAGTTCCATAAAAAGAATTGTTTAACCAGCGGTCGCGTATCAAATCGGTTTTTGTTATTGTGTCGTTGCCCGCTACAACATTTGACAAACCATAATCACCATAGTTTTGATTATGTTTATATTCTTCATAATAACCTCTGCCTCGTGTTAAAAAAGCAGCGATGTTTAGTGATAAATGCGAGGCGAGTTGCTGGTTCCAAAACAACTGGTAATTGTCTTGCTGATAGTTGTCGGTTTGGTTAGGATAATTGTACAAATTGTACGTTCTCTTGTTGCTGTTGAATAGGTTCACCGAATCGGCCGGCGTAAAAAAATAAGTGCCGATGTTGTTGTTGTAAAAGTTCTGTAAGTCTTGCCCGGAGCCAAATAGCTTTGCTTCGGGCACGCCGTTCCATGCCTGGTAGGTTTTTTCTTTTCCGGTAAAAATATTCAACCGCAATGATGTTTTTTTAGCGAGATAGGCTGCCGAAAAATAAGCCGATTGCAAATTGCTTTTGGCTCTGTCAATAAAACCATCGGAGCTGATGCGGCTCAATCGTGCATCAATGGTAAAATGATTGTTTAATAAACCACTACCTACTTTAACGGTGTTCTTCCACGTGTTGAAAGAACCATAGCTGTTATTGATTTCTGCGTATGCCGAATCGTGTATTTCATTTGTACTTAAATTGATGGTTGCACCAAACGCGCCTGCGCCATTGGTTGAGGTTCCAACGCCGCGTTGAATTTGTAAAGAAGAAACCGAAGAAGCAAAATCGGGCAGGTCAACAAAATAACTAATGCTGCTTTCCGCATCATTGTACGGAATGCCGTTCAACGTAATGTTGATGCGGGTTCCGTCAGTTCCGCGAATGTGAATTCCGGTATAGCCAACGCCATTTCCGGCATCGGAATTTACGACAACCGAAGGCGTTTGGTTGAGTAAAAAAGGCAGGTCCTGCGCAACATTATTCTTAGCAATCTGGGCACTTGATAAGTTTGTTTTTGTAAACGGCGAACGCTCCGAAGCTCGCACTGAGCGGACTTCCAACGGCTCCAATGCAGCCGCATCTTCTTCCAGAATAAAATTCAGAATTATATCTTTTTCATCAACCAAAATGGCTTGCGAAGCTTCTGTCTTACCCACATAATTTGCGGTGATGGTTGCCTTGCCTTTTGAAATATGGGCAAAAACAAACTCACCATTTGCGTTGGTGATGACTGTTGTTTTTTTACCCGAAATCGCCAATACTACATTGGCGCCTTGCAAGGGCATTTTATTTTTGCCGGTAACGATTCCACTAACGGTTACTTGTGCGTGTACAACAACAGCGATGAGGAGGCATGTTATTGTTCCCAAAACTTTCTTTACATTCATAAAAAAATGTTTGAGAACAGGAAATGTGGCTAACGGAGAGGAGAAGTTATATCTGCCTTCCCTTCGCAGGCATTACCCTGTTCAGGTTCTACGGGTGTAATCTCAGCTTCTTCTCGCCTTTGCGGCAGATTCAGCACCCCGGGAATTTAAAATATTGTTTATGCAAAAAACATTTGTGAGAACGCATTTTGCAGGTGCAAAGTAAAGGCAGAATTTTTATACTGATGTAACCTTTTATTGCCATCTTCGTTTTGCATATAGAAATGAAAAGAATGAAACGAATTGTAGTCTTGTTGTTGCTGATTATTTGCGTAAAAACAAACGCACAGAATTTAGTGTACGATGCCAATGCCGAAGTAAGAAATGTAGCTGCTTTTAATGGTGTAAGTGCGGGTGGCGGCATCACGGTGTATCTTTCGCAAGGCAAGGAACAAGCGATTGCTGTGAGTGCTGACGATGTAAAAAATGTAGGCAAAATAAAAACGGAAGTGAAGAACGGCGTGCTGAAAATTTATATAGATGCTGCGCTCTGGAACAACTGGAGCTGGGGTAACAAAAAAATAAAAGCTTATGTAACAGTTACTGAATTGAACAGCCTGGAATTATCCGGCGGTTCGGTGGGTAAAATTGTAGATGCACTTACTACTAATAACCTGGATTTGGAATGCCATGGCGGAAGCATCATTAACGGAAATATTACGGCATCAAAACTATCGCTTCGCTTAACCGGCGGCAGTATTGCTACCATCAGTGGTACGTTTGGAAATGCCGATATTGATGCCAGTGGCGGAAGCATTGTAAAAGATTTTGATGCGGCAGCAGACGTTTGCAAAGTAGATGCTTCGGGCGGTTCGGTCATCAACTTTACAGTGAACAAAGAATTAACGGCTGATGCCAGTGGTGGAAGCATCATCAATTACCGCGGAACGGGTATCATTAAAAGCGTTGACACCAGTGGCGGAAGTGCCGTGAAGAAAAAAGAATAAGACGAATCACACTGTATAATCTTTTAAAATAGTGGAACTCGAATCAAAACTTCATGAGATTGCTTTTAAATCTTTTTCTGGCATTTTTAGGCTTATTAGTTTACGCATTCTGGTCGTCAGGAATGCACAGAGATATTTTATTACGAACTGATAATGCAGGAGACTGGTTAATGTTTTTACTGTTGTTGATATTTTGGGGAATACCTGTAATGAATTTGTTGAGGTGGTTAAATGAAAGAAGTGGTAACAGGAATCAAAATTAAATCAAGCAATTGAATCCTTTCTTTTGGGGCATAGTATTATCTCTCTTGAAATAGGATAACGAAGTGTAACAAAGAACATCATCAATAAAAAGAATAAAAGTTTTTCTTCGCCAATTGGTTGCATCGGGCTATATTTGCAGCCCCAATCGTTAAACGGGTTGGTACAAAAAAGATCTTATTCAAATTTTATATCGCGAAGTAGAGCAGCGGTAGCTCGTCGGGCTCATAACCCGAAGGTCGCTGGTTCGATCCCAGCCTTCGCAACACAAGAAAAGCCTCATCAATTTTGATGGGGCTTTTGTGTTTTTGTCTGAATAATACCAGGTTAAAGCAGATAGCAGACTGACTATCCGTAATCGTTGTTAACACCTGCCTTTCTACATCAGTTTTCGATATCATTTCAACTCTGCATAAGAAGGAAATAGGGATAGAACCGTAGGTTCGGTGCTTTTTGTAACAACGGATTTCAATCCGTTGTTAAGGCAGCACAACAAGGTAAAGGAGAACCGTAGGTTCGGCATATCTTTTCAATTTCTTTGCGGAGGGTGCAAAACAGGCGTCGTGCCTACGGCACTCGTTCCTCTTTGCCTGCTTCTTTATCAACGGATTCAAATCCGTTGTTACAAAAGCGGTCGAACCTACGGTTCTTATCCAATCTGAGGTGCATCAGGGACAAATTGCCTGAACAAATATAAATTCTCAGTAGTGATATATGTACAACAGTCTATAACCGATTTTAATTTGGTATCGCCCTCTCACAGCTTCTACAAATTCACCTCCTGACTTCCACCATGTAAAGCCACTGTTTTTCCATTCCAGATAAAGTTTCCTTTTACACCATCTGGCAATATTATGTTTCCCGAAATTCCATTTTCCCTCTTTCGTTCCAGCGATACTGAAATGGTGCCATCGGGATGCGGCATACTTCCTTTTATAGAAGTTAACTCGCCAGGCGCAGGTGCAATAGTAACGGTTTTAAAATGTGGCGAAGAAGGCATGATTCCGCAAATGGTAGCCAGGAAATCGTACAACGGAGAGGCGCTCCAGGCATGGCAATCAGAGCGCGTTGGATCAGGTTGTTCAGCAAAGGTTGTCAGTCCGTTGGCAATCATGTCCCGCCAGGGTTTTAACTGACTGTAATACAAGTTTCCCATGCCCGCTTTTTTCATTGCTTGTGTCAGATAAAACCGATAATAAAAAGTAGCCTGCGTGAGCGACGTATCATACAAAACCGTTTTCATCACTTGTTGTTCTTCATTTTTTGAAATAGAGCCTGTTAGTATTGCCATAATGCCTGCATGTTGACTAAAGCTTTTTTTATCCGGCGTATCAGCCATAGCGTGTTTGGTTTTATCAAAACAATTTGTGTAGGTACCGGCTGATAACTTTTGAGCAAGCTCATTGCAATGAACTGCTTCTTCATCCTGTTTGAAATAACTGAAAAGAGTGGCTGCCTGTTGCAGCGTATAAACATACTGCAGCGTTACCACCGCACTGTTGCCATCATTCGCACCGGGTGGCGTGCCACCAGGGAAAGTAGAAGCCCAATCGGTAAAATTCCACCAAGTCATAGGCCCCAGCATGTCTTTATTTTTATCAATATTTTGCTCATACCAGTGCAGCACTCCTTTTACTGCCTGTAGCTTGCTCTCTACAAACGCATCATCCGGTCGGTGCATCAGGTAATCATACAACATGCTAATCCAAAACAGGGAAAAGGGTGGAATCACCTGCAGGCGGCTGCTTGGGTATCTGCCCTGCGTTAAGCCTTCGGCAATGCGTGAATTGTAAAAGTCCCCAATCGCTTTTCGCATTAGTCTATCATCGCCTGTGATGTAGAGCGAGATCAAAGATTGTATGCGCGTATCGGCTTCGTATTGCAATTGCTCGTAGTAAGGACAATCAAAATACGTTTCGCCTGCGCAAAGCCTTGCCGTGCGCCAGCCCACGTCCCACAACGCTTTCAGCGTAGTATCGTTACTGCTGAAAGAAGCTTTTTGCTGAAAAGGATAGCCGGTGTACATGCCGTATAAATCATCAATCACCAGCGGCTCATCGTTTGTTTTTACATCAATTTGTAAATAGCGATAGGTGCGAAACCAAAGCGGGCGAAAAGTCTTGTTAGGGCTGCCATCGGGCACAAAAACATCAAAGTTGCCAATTACCGTTTTGCCTTCTATATCGTTGCGGTTTCCTTTTTGTCCATTTTTATCAAACAAGGCTTCATTATAAGTAAGTTTAATAACAGCATCTTTACCACCACTTACTGTTAGTTGTGGATAAGCCACCGTGTTGAATGTTTGATCGAGCAACACGCTTGCTGTTGTATGCGGAGGAATGGTTACGGGATGAGCCCCTTTAATGAAGCCTGCATCTGTCATCCCATTCATTCTGCGGCTCGTAACAATGCGCTGTTCCTTTTCTTCCATCAAAGGAATGGTTCGGGGCACCAACGTCCATAGATTATCACTGCCAACACCCCAGGGTACAGGCGCAGCAATGGTTACAGCGTTTTCCCATGCAGCGTCGTTAAAAGAAGAAACCTGCCAGTTCCAGGGATAGTGTTCGGCGCGAACTGAATCGCCCGGACCAATCACCATATAGCTGTGCAGCCTACTTCCGTTATCTGTTGAACAAGGATAGTAAGCACTGTCTTTCATAACCTTCCAACTCTTATTTGTGTTTGCCATCTGCGATGCTTCATCATCGCCCTGCACTACAAATGCTGTTTGGTTGGTGATCTGCGCCACGGCAGCCCATTCTGCCATGTTCCAAACCAATGCGGCGATTGTGTTGCTGCCACTGTGCAGGTAAGAAGCGATATTCACCGTTTCAAAATTCCAATGCGCTAAGTCGCCTCTGGCAGGACCACTGCATACCGGCTCGCCGTTCACAAACAAGCGATAGCGATTGTCTGCCGATATGTGAATGATGAAGCTATCCGGCTTATTGGTAAGTGTAAAATTCTTTCTGAAATGATACACGCCATAAGCCCGTTGCGAAACGCCGGCACAGCTTATCCAGCTTGCCTTCCAGTAATCGTTGAGCAGGGAAGGAGCGATGGTTTGTGCCCATAAATTTTGATAAAAACAAAACAGAAGGAGCAAAGCAATTGTGTTGCGAATCATGTGAGATGGTTAACGAAGGGAAGATAGGAAAATGAAGTGAAAATTTTATTTTGTATGAAAAGAGGTGATGATGTTACTATGTTTGATAGAAAGAAATATCGGTAAAAACAAACCCGTGAACATTCGCACTGCATACATTTGTTTTTGCCGGATAATTACAGCATTGCAAACTTTACCGGGGAAATCAACTTGTGATAAAAAAATGCGCTACTCAGATTTATCGGATCAGTACAAATAGGCCGCTTTCCTTTGTTCTGTTACCACCAGCAAGTTGATACACTACATTCCAAATGTAAGTGCCGTTGGGTTCTTGCATTCCATTTACAGTTCCGCTCCAACCTCTTTCCGCATCTGTGCTTTCAAAAACCTTTTGTCCCCAGCGGTTATAAAGTTCCATTCTAAATGAAGTAAGACTACCAAATACCTTAGGTTTGAACACATCATTCAAACCATTACCATCAGGTGAAAATGCGGTTGGAAAACGGACTGCTGAATAACAATCTTTGGTAAAAATTTTTGTTGATAGCTGCCAGTAACATTCATATTTGTCTTCTACCTGTACTTCATACACTCCACTTTTATGTATGGTAATGCTAGAGTTGGTTTCACCGGTTGACCAATGGTAAGATATAAAAGAGGCAGAGGGGGCAAGCAAAAGAGATTGGTAACTACACAGAGTTGTATCCTTTGGCAAACCTCCTTCCGGCTGTTTTATCTGTTGATTAATGGTAAGTGTATCGCTGTTTCTGCATCCGTTTTTATCCTTTACGGAAGCCCAATAAACACCCGGCTGATTTATTGTATACGATGCCCCTGCCGAGCCATCCTGCCATTCGATTGCCTGCATATCTGAAGGCACGGTTAGAATGAGAGAATCCTTTCCACACAAAACCGTAGCTGTTGTCCAGTTGAAATAGGGAAGTGTGTAAATCTGAACAATACGAATCGTGTCAGAGGTTTTGCAATTGTTTGCATCTGTTACGGTTACTGAATAAAAACCAGCATTGCGAATGCTTTTGTATTGCGTTGTATCTCCCGTGCTCCATTGGTAGCTTTTTCTGTTAGCACCTGCATTTAATGTCAGTGGGGTATTGGCGCAAAAGCTAGTATCATTACCCAAAAAAACGGCAGGCAGTTCATGCACATTGAGAGATACAATCTGGTTAATGGAACAAGTGGCAGATACAGTGTATTGTAGAAAAGCATTGCCGGCATTAATACCATGAAGTAAAGAAGAAGTGTCAACATCTGCAATACTGTTATTGCTGCTTGTCCAAACACCATTGTCTGTTTGTTTTTGCAGCAAAAACAAACTTCCCTTACACACATCTATCGTCTCTCTTTCTGCATTGGCATCACTTACATTGTGTACAGTAACAAGATGGTTATCTACTGTTGTGCTGCACCCTTCTATAAGTATGGTATAAGAAATTTGGGCAGCGCCAACCGACAAACCACTAACCATGCCTGTTGCATCAATAGAAGCCACAGAAGGGTTATTGCTTTCCCATTTGCCGTTAAAGGCTTCGTTGGTTAATTGGATGGTACTATTCATACAAATATCCGAACTGCCGGTTATGTGGTTGGGTTTATCCGGAGTTACTTTTCTGATTGCGCGGTTATAGTCATCGGCAATGTACATTACTCCTTTTGCATCTACATACACATCCCAGGGGCGGTTCAAAGAAGCTTGCAAAGCCAGTCCGCAATCTCCTGAATAACCAGCCTCTCCATTTCCTGCCACTGTGGTAATGATTCCATGCGTATCTACCTTTCTGATCACATGATTAAAGAGATCGGCGATGTAAAGGTTGCCTTGTTGATCAAAACAAATACCCATTGGGTTCCAAAGTTCCGCTTCCCTTGCTGGTCCGCCGTCACCTGTGTATCCCATAGGCGCTGCCTGGTTTCCGAAGTGATGCATCCCTGCCACTCTTGTAATGATGTGGGTGGTTAAATTCAATTTTAAAACAGTATTTTCTCCGTAAGAGGCAATGTACAAATCGCCTTCCGGTCCCCACGCCAGATCATGAGGAAACGGTAAGGCTGCATCGGTAGCCAATACACTGTCATCTTCCAGGCCGGGATAAGCACCGCCTGCCACGGTATAAATCAACCCTGTTGCCGCATCCACTTTTCTTACTCTGCCATCGTTGGTATCGGCAATATAAACGTTGCCGCTGTCATCCACAGCCAAACCGCCCGGGTCGTCAAGCCATGCACTTGTGGCAGGCGCATTTTCATCCCTGCCGTTTACGTTATAATAGGTATTTTCATGATAGGGAATACCGGCTATAACCGTTACCGTTTTGGTTACCGCATCCATCTTCCTGATACAACAGCCACCAGCATCTGAAACATACAGGTTCCCATGTTTATCAATGGCAACATTCGAAGGACCATAAAGACCCGGGAAAGGAAAAGTAGTAATCACATTTGTTTTTGTATCAATTTTTCGGATACATGAGTTGTTTTGGTCTGCAATGTAAAGGTTACCGGCTGTGTCTTCTGTAAGACCTATGGGGCTGCCTAAGGTGCTGTTTACCGACAAGCCACCATCACCGGTGTAACCAATGGTTCCGTTACCGGCATAAGTGGTGATGATTTGTGCACCGCTTTGTTTACATGCAATCAGTAAAAGAATAAGCAACAAAGTGAGTTTGGAAGAAAAGAAAGCCATTGGATAATTAAGATGATAAGCAGTTGATGATTGTAAGCTTCAAAAATAAGAAGATTGAATAAAAACAATTGTTCTGTTCTTTTCTTTAATTGAATTTTAAACGGGCATGTATGTTTTACAATTTTACTTTACTGATTAGAACTTATGCATCATCTTCTCATAGGGGAACGATGCCGTATGATAGAAATCTCTTGCTCTTCCCAATCAACCTTTTATAAGATGACCTCGAACCATAGACAATGATTTTATTTTGTGGAAAGGAAACATAGGCAAAAACAAATTTAAAATCCTGCCTCCGCAGGAAGCACTGTTTGGCTTCAATCTTCTTTCCTGTTTACACTTTCCACTCACTTATGCTGCCTGAACAACCACTCCATCATGTGCTCATCACTATAAGCTGCCAGCCATGAAAAGTGCCCGGTTTCGGGATAAATGGTAAGCCCCGGATGTGCACCCGCTTTCAGTAAAGCTGCATTCATCTCAACCGAGTTCGCTGTATTCACAGCAGGGTCTTCCGCACCATGAAACATCCACATCGGTATATGTGCAATGAGGGATGCTTTTGAAAGATCACCGCCGCCACAAACCGGTACAGCAGCCGCAAACAAATGCGGATACCGCTCAATCGCGTCAAACGTGCCATAGCCACCCATTGATAGCCCGGTTATATAAATGCGGTTGCTATCCACCGGCATTTTAGTAACGGTTTGTTTAATCAGTTCAATCAACAACTGCATAGGTTTACTAGGTGTGGGTAGCAACTCCATCACTGTATTATTGGGGGTGCGCTTTGTATTTGACCAGGATTGAGCCAGCGGACATTGCGGCGCAATAACAATGGCAGGATGCTCTACCATATTTTTATCTGACGCAAAGTTCTGAACGCCCCATTTTAGCTGCGCTTCGTTATCACTGCCTCTTTCGCCCGAACCATGTAAAAAAATAACCAAAGGATACTTGCGAAGTGTATCTGCATCTGGAAACAATAGCCTATAATTTAATGTATCGCCATTGCGTATGTATTGGTTTTTACTAAACCGATCTTGTTGTGCAGTAGCGCGGTATTGTAATACAAAGAAAGCAAGCGCAAAAAGTAGAAAGTAGATTCTCATACAGCTTTTTAGGATGAAAGTAATACAAATGGGCTACCCTTCTATCCAGTTGCAGAATAATTGCTGAGTTCTTTTATTGAGCGGACGTTTTACAAAGAGAGGCAGGAGCGGGACGCTTGCAGCAGAAGAAGGGCTTAGTTATATTTTAGAGCGGTAATAATCATCCTTATCTGTCAACACTTTTTTCCATTGGCGCTGATGGCTCTCCCTCCATTTGGCATCGGGATGAACCGCCCAGTTTACCTTCGCTAACTGCTCTCTTACAAACGCTCTTTGCTCGGTATGAACATACATCGGGTGCTGGTAATACCATAGCGGGTCTTTTACCAGCATTTGCCAGAATTGTGCAAAAGAAGCATACGCCGTTTCAAATATTTTTATTTCATCCCGGTCATCATCGTAAGTGCTGTGCTGGTATTGAAAAGTATCGTTGCCTGCCTCGTCTTTTACCCTGTACAGGCTGCCACCGCTCTTTTCCGTGCTGATGTCGAAATACAATTCTTTTTGCATGGTGTAAAGAAAAAGAATAGTAGGATAGAAGTACGGGAATGTTTTGTTGTTGGTGATGTTCTTCACGAACAACGGGGAAAGAATCGAGAAAATCTTTTGCACATTAGCAGTTTACTACTTTTAAATCTATACTAAGAACAATAGATTTGCTTCTCCTAATTACTTTATATGGTTCAAGTAGAAGAATTGATGACGATTAAAGAAGCCAGCGAGTGGGCAACTGATTATTTAAGAAAATTGGTAACGCCAAACAATATTTCCTATTTAGTTCAATATGGTAGAGTTAAAAAAGTTGGTGAGAACGGTTCTACAAGAATTTTAAAAGAAGATTTGCTTAATTATTACCAATCTTATAATGGTAGTAGAGAGGTTGTTTATAAAGATCAATTAGGAAGTGATTTAAATTGGGCGTTGTCATTTGACCAGTACAAAGAATCAGAAACTACCAAGCATGTTCACCGTCTTCATCCATATAAAGGCAAGTTTATTCCGCAGTTAGTAGAGTATTTCTTAAATGATAAGACAGATGACTTTAAGAAAGAAGTTTACTTTAAGAAAGGCGATATAATACTTGACCCCTTTTCTGGTAGTGGAACAACGATGGTTCAGTGCTCTGAATTAGGAATGAATGCTATTGGAATTGATATATCTGAGTTCAATGCTCTGATTGGGAATGCAAAGATTGCAAAATATGACCTTACTGATATTCAAATTGAAGTAAAAAGAATTACTTCTTTATTAAATAAGTTTCTTGTTTATTCACATACTATACAATTTGAGCAAGAGCTATTGAAAAAGCTTTACGATTTTAATCAAAAGTATTTTCCAGTACCTGAGTATAAGTACAATTTGAGGCAAGGAAAAATTAATGAGTTTGAATTCGGTTTTGCGAAAGAAAAAGAATTCAATCCAATTTATGATGAATTAGTCAATAAGTATAATATTAAACTAAGACAAGACAAAGCAGCCAACTTCTTAGACAAATGGTACTCCCAACACATTCGCGAAGAAATTGAATTTGTCTTTAAAGAAATTCAAAAAGTACAAAACGAACGCACAAGAAAGATCCTAAAAATTATTTTAAGCAGAACCATTCGCAGTTGCCGAGCAACTACACATGCTGATCTTGCAACATTGGTTGAGCCAATCACTTCTACCTATTATTGCTCTAAGCATGGTAAAATGTGCAAGCCTCTGTTTTCAATCTTAAAATGGTGGGGTACTTATACAAAAGACACTGTCAAAAGATTGTCTTTATTCAATAATTTAAGAACAACAGATACCCGGCAGTACTGCCTTACGGGAGATAGTCGAGCGATTGATATATTTCAAAGACTCGAAGTTGAATATCCTTCTTTTGGAGCATTGGCAAAGGAGAAAAAAATTAATGGTATTTTTTCTTCCCCTCCTTATGTGGGATTAATCGATTATCATGAGCAACATGCTTACGCTTACGATTTGTTTGAATTTAAACGTAATGATGAGTTAGAAATAGGTCCTTTATTTAAAGGGCAAGGACGTGAAGCAAAGCAAAGCTATATAGAAGGCATCTCTGCAGTGTTGAATAATGCAAAGAAGTATTTGATTGAAGATTATAATATCTTTTTGGTTGCCAATGACAAATACAACATGTATCCAACAATTGCTGAGAATGCAGGAATGCAAATCGTAAATCAATTTAATCGCCCTGTTTTGAATAGGACTGAAAAAGATAAAGGAGCTTATTCAGAGATAATATTTCATTTAAAGAATAAATAGCAATATGGTAAGGGATTTTGATATAGGATTAAAAGCAAAAATTAATATCTATTGTAAAAAATTTGGAATCAATAGTGCGAAAATTGATGAAAAGGAAATGTTTGAGGGATTTTCTAATTATGTAGTTGTAAGTAACTTGGTACAAGACGATTTTACAGAAATAAATAAGGTATCTACAGGTAAGTCGAAAGGAATTGACGGAATTGCAATAATCATTAACAATCAGATTATCAATGATGAGAGCGATTTAGATAAAATAGGAGAAAACGAAAGTATAAAAGTAAAAATATGCTTTATACAAGCTACTACTTTAAGCAGTTTTGATATTAAGAAGTTTCAAACTTTCAATGATGAGATAATCAATTTTCTAACTAAAAAATTGAAGATTGAACCATTTACCGATATAATTCAAAAGTTGTTTGAAGAGGAAGGACGTTTTTTAGATAGAATGTCTGATACTCCTGAAATTGAAATTAATTTTTGTTCCGGAAAGACTAATCATAGTATAACTCAACGAGAATTTGATATTGAAAAAGCTAAGTTTATAAATCGAAATGATTTTGAGTTTCAGTTTAGCTTAAAAGACATTCAAGTCCTTCAACACAAAAATCTTATTGAAAAATTTAATAGCATCGATAGCTTTTTACAAGTACTCATAAAGTTTAATCAAGAAATACAATTAGTTGAGAAAGATAAAATTACTTTAAGTCTTCTATCAACTTTAAGCTTTAATGAACTGAAAAAAATCATAATCACTAAAGATAACATTTTAAGAGAAAAACTATTCGTAGAAAATGTTCGTTCAAAAGTTAAAGATTCTGATGTTAATAAGAATATTCTAGAGACACTTAGAAACGAAAACGATAGAAAGTACTTTATGTTTTTTAATAATGGCATTACTATTCTTTGTGAAAGTATAAAAAGACATGAAGTAAAGCAAAATACCTACTATCTAAAACATCCACGGATTATTAATGGCTGTCAAACATCTCATATGCTCTTTGAGCACTATCTTACAAACCCTTCAGACTTGGATGAAATAGAAATATCGACAAAGGTTATTGCAACGCAAGATAAAAATTTAA
This sequence comes from Ilyomonas sp., assembly GCA_965277535.1. Lineage (GTDB taxonomy): Bacteria > Bacteroidota > Bacteroidia > Chitinophagales > Chitinophagaceae > Ilyomonas. Next base: position 3,161,189 of record OZ255825.1, read on the forward strand.
AAAAGCAAATCATTTTTGCTACTAATAATCAAAATCCAATTGACAAGGATTTAGAAACTTTAAATGATTTTCATAATCAACTTGAAGAATATTTTACTGGTAATAGTTATCATGAAATATATTATGAAAGGCTTCGAGGTCAACATTCAGACATTAACCCACCATACAAAGTAATTGATAAAGAAAATATTGCTAAATCCTTTATTTCGATTTTCTTAAAACAACCTTATGAAATGAAGAGCAATTCTTTATCTAAAATTGAAAAATACAAAGAGAAGAAATCAATCTATAATGATGCAAGTAAGGAAGCTTTGAGTCAATATTTTCTATCAGGAGTTTACTATTATTTTCTAAATTATTATTTGGCTAATAATATAATTCAGCTAAAATCAAAGACAATGGATATGCATTTATTATTAGTTTGCGATTTATTAATGAATAAAAAAGTAGGTACAACAGAGGAAAAATTAAAATATCTAATCGATAATAATAACTCCGAAGAATTATATAAAGTAGCCGTTCACGAACTTGAAAGCAAGACTTATCTTTTTGAGAGAAGGGGTTTTTACTCAGCGCCAAAAACGAGGCAGTTAATAAATGATTTAAATAATGGCATTATTGCAACAACAAATTGAAACAGTTGAAAACGTTTTAAGAAACAGTCTTCGACACAAATTTCTTAATTATAACCCAGAGCCCGCTTCAATGCCTTTTCACACAAGGCTCTTAGGTAAAGATAGGATCGCATTGTTCTCTTTTATTCATTCACTGAATACAAACTTTGGTACAAGTATTTTTGAACCTGTGGCAAAAGCTATAGGTGCAGCTTCATTTAGAGAGGCAAGTGTTCAGCAAGTAGCTGGTATTGAGATTAGTCACGATGCAGCATTTGCCATTGAACATATAATGACTGAATTAACTACGGCTTCTTCCGAACCAAACAAATTGTCAGAAACAGAAGCAATTAGAAAATTTTGTCGAAGTGGAGGAATGAAAAAAATAAAGCCGACAAGAGTAGATATTAAGTTAATAGCCAATGATGATACAATTTATCTTTTTGATATAAAAACAGCAAAGCCAAATGCAGGTGGTTTTAAAGAATTTAAAAGAACACTGTTAGAATGGGTTGCAGCAACTTTAGCCAATAACCCTGCCGCAAAAATTAATACGCTGATTGCTATTCCATACAATCCTTATGAGCCACAACCCTACAACCGCTGGACGATGCGTGGCATGCTTGATTTAAAACAAGAATTAAAAGTGGCAGAAGAGTTCTGGGATTTTTTAGGTGGAGAAGGTTGTTATAAACAATTGCTCGACAGTTTTGAAAAAATAGGAATTGAATTAAGACCCGAAATAGATAATTACTTTAAGAAGTTTAATAAATAGGTTGTTTACCTGAATACGACATTAATTACTAAGCGTCCGCCCCCAACTCAGCGTAGATACAACCTACGCTGCACTTCTGAAGTAGCTTTCAGCTACCCTTTGATTCTTTTCTCACCGTTTCACCCAGCCCATCATTCAACACAACAACAGAATTCCAAATCTTATCTTCCATGTCGCCATCAAATAAAAAGCACAGATTTTGAAGTAAGACTTCATAAAACAAACCTATGAGCAACAACAAAAAAGACAACAGCGGTAGTGAAGGGGCTGATGGCAGCACCACTAAGCACAAAGGAGAAAGCCAGCAAAGCCACCAGAAAGGTGCGCCGAGTGTAAGTAAAAAAGATACCGGCAAACACACAAAAGACGAGTCGGGCGGTGCAGACCACAACACAACAAAGAAAGGGCAAAACAGCATTTAACCAACTGCAAAAAGCGCCTTTACTTCTAAGGCGCTTTTTGTTATGTTCTTTATAGTAAGGGGAAAAAAGGAGAAAACATTTACAACCCCAACTCCACCGCCGGATCCCAAAACAGTTTGTCAAAATCTTTTACGGTATCATTCTCCACTACAATACCTTCCTTCTCCAACAATTCCTGCATCGAAGAAGGCGGATTAAAATGCGCCTTGCCGCTTAAGATTCCCAGACGGTTAATCACGCGCTGCGCAGGCACTGGCGGAACCGCAGTATGAGCCCCATTCAACGCCCAGCCTACCATGCGTGCACTCAACTTTGTTCCCAGGTAAGAGGCAATGGCGCCGTAAGTAGTAACACGTCCGGCGGGAATTTGCCGCGCTACTTCCCACACATCTTCAAAAAAAGAAGCGTTTGGTTTTGCCGCTATTTCGGGCATTGATGTTTTGGTCTTTTTCATCAGTACAATTTGTTGTTTGGATTTGAACCACAAAGGCACGAAGGAATGAAGCTACACGAAGTATTTTTATTCTTTTTTGTGAACCTTTGTGTTCTCCGTGTCTCCGTGGTTCAGACCATCATTTCTTTGTTTCAACAATAAACTTTTGCGTGGCTCAGGCACAGCTTTGTAATCGTACGGACAATTTCTACAACCATTGCCACAGCAATAACCCCGCTGCAACAGGTAGTCAGCAGTAAACACAACTAAGCCATCGTTGTTGCTGTAAGCTTCATCATCGTCCATCAATCGTTTCATATTCCCATTGTTTTAGCTCCTCTTCTTTATCAACCGATACATCATTATTCAAACAAAAACAAAGATAGAAAATGCGCCCGCTCCCTGCAATGTCTAACTTTTCGTAATGCGTTTTTATTTTTAGTTCCGGCGCTATGTTTTCATCAGCATATACATCATCATTATCATGCAGCAACGTTAGGTTATACACCTCAATTACTTTCTTTGTAAAATGATACAGGGCAGGACTATCGGTTTTCAAATGCACACAACCATCCGGCGAAAGAAATTGTTGGTACAAAAACAAAAACCTGGGATGCGTTAATCTTTTCTTTTGCTTTGAAACGCGAAGCTGCGGATCGGGAAACGTGATCCAGATTTCTGCCACTTCATCTTTGCCAAAGTAGGTGTTGATAAGCCCGATTTGTGTTCTTAAAAAAGCGGCATTTCCTAATTGAAGTTGTAACGCATCAGATGCGCCTTTCCACAAACGGTTGCCTTTAACATCAACGCCAATGTAGTTTTTGTTTTTGTGCAATTTTGCAAGCTCCACCGTGTATTCGCCTTTACCGCAAGCCAGTTCCAGTACAATGTTGTTTTCGTTTTTAAAAAAAGAGCGCCAGTTGCCCGCCATATCCTGCGGATATTCCAGCACATTGGCAAAGGTTTTAATATCGGCAAAGCGTTCTAATTTTTTTTGTGCCATACGGCGGCGAAGATATTAGAAGCCTTCTCACAAAAGCTTTTTTGTGAGTGGTAAGTAATGAATGGTGAGTGAACAACTGTTACGATCTCCCACTTATGAGAACATTGGTAGCTACAATTGTAGGAAACATCACTTTATAGAGATAAGCTTAGCAAAGCAATCACGCTCTTACACCCAAACATCAAGGCTCAACTGTTTTTCATTACAGTACTGCTAAAGCCCAATCAAGGAACCGTGCACGGATGTGATGTATATCATTCGTGCTTGACTTTTTAGGTACCTTTTGTGTCAAGACAAAAGGTACAGATAAAAGATATTGTAAACAGATTTCAAACCTTTGTAAACACTCGCTACATCAGCTTTGGCTCATTATCCATATCACTTATTTTTTGCAACACCAATTGCGATTCATCAGGCGATTCCCTATTGTACTTCAGCCACACATAATATTCCGTTCCGCCTTTATTTTTATCGCCGTTATAAGTAAATTTTATTTTTATGTTTTGCACCGGAGCCAGTTTTGTAATCACTTCTTCGCGGTAACGGTGAACACTTCTTTGTGTATGCGATACGTTTTTTCGCTCAGCAGCATATCGTCGTACATTGCTTCTGCTTTTTCAAAATCTTTAATGCCTATCGGTTGCGTTTCAGCCAATCCTAAAATGAGTTCATTGTGCTTTTTTGAAGTATCGAGATAAGTATCATAATACTTTGATCTTTCGTCGTAAGCGGTGAGCAATTTTTCCAGTTCTGCCTGTAAATCTGCCATGATGTTTTGGGTTTGGAAATGCAACAAATATGCCTGTGAAGGCTGCGTGCTATGAGCTTTGAGCAGCAAGCTGCAAGCGCGGAGAAAGAAGAAGAAAGGAAAAAGTGGCAAAACCAAAAGCCTTTTAGGGCTGTCATCGTTTAATGTCTTATTGGCTTCGGCTCCTTCAGCTGCGGTAGATGCAATACCGCTCATAGCTCTCAGCTTTCTTAATTAAGCATAACATTTGCTTTGCTACTTGTATCTGTTAACCTTTGCAACGATTATGGCTGATAAATTACAAACTACCGATGTGGTACTTGTGGGTGCCGGAATTATGAGTGCCACCTTGGGCATCATGCTAAAAGAATTACAACCCGATATTTCGATTGCCATTTTAGAACGGCTTGATGGGGCGGCTGCCGAAAGCTCGGATGCCTGGAACAATGCAGGTACAGGACACTCGGCATTTTGCGAGCTGAATTACACACCCGAAAAAGAAGACGGAACCATTGATGCCACCAAAGCTTTTAAAATTGCCGATTCGTTTGAAGTCTCAAAACAATTGTGGAGTTATTTAACCGAAAAAGGAGTGTTAGACAAACCTGAAACCTTTATTCGCCGCGTGCCACACATGAGTTTCGTGCATGGCGATGAAGGCGTGACTTATTTAAAAAAGCGTTATGATGCTTTAACTGCCTGCGCCTTGTTTGAAGGTATGCAGTACTCGGAAGATTGGGACAAACTGAACCAATGGATGCCTCTGATGATGGAAGGCAGAGAACAAGGAGCCGAAAAGCTGGCCGCTACGCGCATGGAAATTGGCACCGACGTAAACTTTGGCGCGCTTACCCGCTGCTTGTTTACGTATCTGAAAAATCAGCCTGGCGTAACCCTGCATTTTAACCATGAAGTGCGCACGCTGGAGCAACGAAGAAATGGCTCGTGGCGATTAAAAGTAAGCGATACCTCAAACGATCAAACCCGTTTTGTAAAAGCACAGTTTGTATTTCTGGGTGCGGGCGGCGGTGCACTGCCCCTGCTTTTAAAATCAGGCATACCCGAAGGTGAAGGATACGGTGGCTTCCCGGTAAGCGGACAATGGCTTCGTTGCACTAACGAGTCTATCATTGCTGAGCACAACGTAAAGGTTTACGGGCAGGCGCCGGTTGGCTCTCCGCCTATGTCGGTACCACATTTGGATACCCGAATTATCAAAGAAAAAAAAGAATTGTTGTTTGGGCCTTATGCTGGTTTTACTACCAAGTTTTTAAAGCATGGCTCGTTGCTTGATATGGCTTTATCGCTCCGTCCCAGCAACATCAAACCCATGCTGGCAGCAGGCTTTCATAACATTCCACTTACTAAATATTTAATTCAGCAAGTGGCGCAAAGCGATGAAGACCGCCTCAAAGCATTGCAGGAATTTGTACCTACTGCAAAGCTGGAAGACTGGACGCTGGAAACTGCCGGTCAAAGGGTACAGGTAATAAAAAAAGATGAAGAAGAAGGTGGCATTTTAGAATTTGGAACCGAAGTAGTGAGTTCTGCCGATGGCTCGCTGGCAGCGTTATTAGGTGCATCGCCGGGTGCTTCTACTGCTGTTTCTATCATGATAACGGTATTGCAAAAATGCTTCCCGGATCAAATGAAATCAACAGAATGGACAACCAGATTAAAACAAATGATACCGTCGTTTGGTGTATCGCTTGCGAAGGATGATCCTTTATTGCATGCCGTAAGAGAACACACTACGCAGGTTTTAAAGTTATAGAAGTAAGTGAGATAAATTGGAACAAAAACAAAGGCAGGTGTTCCTTTAAACTTTACAGTTGTATCATCACATAAATAATCCGTTGCGTAACATATAAAAAGAAATATTTACACGCAGCTTTTTTTTAATTGCAAAAGTCATAATATTGTCCTGTCGGAATTTTAAGTGTCAAAGCAGAATGATTGTTTGCCGGCAACTGTTACTGATTTCTTTTTTAAACAGCTTTTTATTCTACCATATCTACCAACATTTTCACACAAAAAAGAAACAATAGAACCATGAAAAAACTTTTTACAAAACACATTTCTGTTTTACGATTGCTAACCATTACCGGCTGTGCTGCCGGTTGCTTTTTAGTGCCAAATGTATTGCATGCGCAAACTTATTATTCGCAGTTTCAAAATCCCCAGGCAGGTCCCGATTATGCAGTTTATAATCCTTCAGGTGAAGGCTGCATGGCAACTCCCATACAAAATCCCAGCCTAATGGCTGATGGTTATGGTCAGAATGATCTTGATAACACGTTTGCTTATTTTTCGGCAAATAATCTTACCAAGCCCTATGATTGCGACACAACCAGCAGATATAAATTCGACGTTGCTTTGAATTTTTCTAATTCTAACCCAAGCATTTCGTCTTTAGCTGCGGGAGCTGATGTGGGTGTTAAAATCAGAGTTCCAACAGGAATTAGCAAAGACAGTTTGGGTAAATATATCGTTATCGGTACCTATCTTGTGGATGCTGGCGCTGCTACATTACAGGAATACAGAACCGGCGATTCGTTGAAAGGAAGAGGTTTAGACCCCAGCTCCGACGGTACCACCTGGATAATCCATTTTACTACTCTTAAACCAATGAATGCTCTTGATTTATCGATTGACCCAAGAATCATTCAGCTGAATGTCAATTTCCAGTTTCAGGTGTTTTATGCTTACGGCACAATCAACGACAATGCTTTACCAGCTCAGATTGCCAACTTTAAAGCTGCGGTATCTGGCAAAAATGTAAACTTATCGTGGCAATCGCTCACCGAAACCAATGTAAAAGGTTACCGCATTGAAAGAAGTAGTGATGGCGGTAACACATACATACCGGTAGGGCTGGTAGTTGCAAAAGGCAACAACAACTCAGCTATCAATTATGCTTATAATGACAATGGCGTTACCGATGGCAAATACTTGTATCGTCTTGTTATCATAGATAAGAGCGGTACTTTCAAAAGCAGTAGCTCGGTGGCTGCAACCATTAGCGGTCAGGGCCAATTCTTATTGTATCCAACCGTTATCAAAGCAGGTCAGAATGTTACAGTTAAAACATCTGAAACCGGCGATGTAACCGTTCATGTTTTTGATGGTACAGGCAGACTGGTAAAACAACAACGTATCAATTCAAACGGTCAGTTTAATATTGCAACTTCTGGTTTAACAACAGGTATTTATACCGTTAAGATTGTTTCTGCCAATGGCAATGTATCGCAATCCAGAATTATGGTTAATTAAAATCATCAATTCATAATTTATAAAAAAGCAGCGTTTCAAAACGCTGCTTTTTTTGTTGGTGAAAATTGATAGTAAACATTGATTAGTGCTTGTACGATTAAAAGCTCAGTTGTGCTTTTAAACGTATGATGATGCTTTTTATTTGTTGGAGCGCGCAGGATTAGAGTTCTTAGAACGTTCCATCGGAACGGCAGGTGGATAGAAAATCGTGCAAAAACAAAGATAGTTCCGTTCCATTATTTGTCTGTGTTGAAAGGTTAAAGAACGAACAGATGAAGTCATGTTTATTCTTATGCTTGTCTTTTAACCGATTAGCGTTGATTGGATGCTTCTCTCTGTTGGAAAGAAGAAAGCGCATTGTGAACACCTGTCTTTTGTTCAAAGATGAAAGCTCTTTCGTGTTTTCGTTCCGTCAGGAACGATAGGTGGGTAGAAGGTCATCAATGCAGAGATGTATTTCGTTCCATCGGAACGATACTTTGCTGATTGAATGCAGCTAAGTATCGTTCCTGACGGAACGAATGATTAACAACCGGATGATCGTGCTGCTACCCACCTGCCGTTCCAATGGAACGGAGCCATCTTTGGTTTTGCACGATTTTCTACCCACCTATCGTTCCTGACGGAACGATGAATGAGCACCCACACATTCAATGCCTTACACACTGTTCTGAATGAAGAAATGAATGAGCTATATCTTTATGCAAACCATTCTTACCGATTCAACAGAGAATGCGGCGGCACTGTTATCAACCTCTTTCCACTTACCTCTTCTAATCAATTACAATCGTTACTAAAATAGGTATGTTCTTAGTTGTTTAATGATATGATGAACTACATAAAATCAAAAGAACTTTAAAAGAAAAACACATAGATACTTCTATGTGTTTTCTATGTTTCTACTGTTTCCCTCTTTCCTCAATCACCAATTTTATATTTCACATCATTGGTAATTCCCTTCCAGTTATCGGTTCGGAAAGGCGCAGCCGGAAAGCCTTCTTTATTGAATAAATTATCTGCTCCTGCAAAATCAGCCCAGCCATAACGCACTGCAACGGGTGTTGCAACGCTATCATTATGCACAACAACTGTATTGCCTTTCATACTAGCCATAGCAGGATGAAATATTTTATCAGCACCAGCTACTTCAAAACCTTCCGGTTTGTTTTCGCCACTTTTTATCATCAACCCGCTGCCTGCATTTGCAAATGTGATAATCGCATTATTCCCTTCTTGTTGCATAGATTGAAAAGTGGGACCGCTAAACACGCCATTTTCTCCATACACATTGTGCAGCGCAATAGCAGCCAGGCGTTTGCCTACATCCTGTTTGTTTTTAGGGTGAATATTATTGGCATCGCCAATGTCGGTTATCACTGCCATGCCGGTGTTGGGTAGCGACAAGGTTTTGGTTTGCGCTTCGCGAAGTTCTGCCCACTGGCTTCCTTTTGCGCTGTTACCGCCTCCGGCATTGAAAGAAGCCAACTGTACAAAATAAAACGGAAAATTGCCCTCGTGCCAGCGGCTGCGCCAGTCGTTAATCATCAGGGAAAAAGCCTTGCTATATTGATAAGCGCGACCTGCATTGGTCTCACCCTGGTACCAGATAACGCCGCGCATTGCAAATGGAATCAAAGGGTTCACCATCGCATTATAAAGCAAGGTTGGATAATCGTTCGGGCCTACTAATGTTTTGTTGCTTGTCTTTTCAATTCGGGAGCGCCAGGCTCCCGATAACGGAAGGGTGCGGTTGCCAATGGTTAGTGTTACTTCTGAGCTATCACCATAAATGCCGCCACCCCCGCCGGTATCTTCCACACGAACAGCAATCACATTTTTGCCCTCTTTCAGCAAACCCGCGGGTACATTATATTTTCTTTTTGCATTGTAGCCATTGGTAGCACCTACGAACGTGCCGTTGATATAAGTGCTGTCGTTATCATCAATCATTGCCAGTTGCAACACGCCCGTTTTACCGGCATCTTCTGCAGGCACATCAATGGTTTTGCGCATCCACACAAAGCCATCAATTACAGATAAGGGCGCTTCGCTCCAAAGCCCCGGAACAGGCACATTGTGCCAGTTGTTATCATCTGTTTTTGCTTCTTTCCATAAAGATGGGTTTTGGTTGCCGGTTGCTCCTTGCCAGGCTTCAATCTGCTGGTTCGCAGCAGCCGTTTTTTGTTTGATTAAAGAATCGAGATCGAGTGAAGGCATACCGGCAATCATGCTCTTAAATTCAGGATTGTTTTCAAACGCTTCACGGCTTGTCCAGGTTTCCACCATCGTGCCGCCCCACGATGTGTTGAGTAAGCCAATGGGCACTTTCAATTTGTTGTACAATTCTCTTGCAAAGAAGTAACCCACGGCTGTAAAATCGCCCGCAGTAGCAGGACTGCACACTTTCCATTCGCCTCCCGTAACATCTTCTTTAGGAAACGAACTCACCGTGTTGGGAACTTTAAAATGCCGTATCATCGGGTAGTTTGCAGCCGCTATTTCCTGTTCATAGTTGTTGATTTTTCCCCAGCCGGCAATGGGCATTTCCATGTTCGATTGTCCTGAACAAATCCATACTTCACCTACCATTACGTTGTTGAAGGTAATGGTGTTGGCTCCTTTTACCGTTAATTGATAAGGACCGCCGGCAGCCGTTTGTTTCAGCGTTATCATCCATTTGCCTTTGCTGTCTGTCGTTGCTGCGGCAGTTTGCCCTTGCAAGCCAACTGTAACTTTTTCACCAGGTGATGCCCACCCCCAAACAGGTATGGGTTTGTTTCGCTGGAGTACCATGTTATCGCCAAAGAATTTGGGCAGCGTAACATTGGCATACAACAAATGACAACTGAATAAGGCAATGATGAATAAATAAATCTTGTTCATACAGCTTTTTAAAGTAAGTAAGAAATGAAATGATTGAGTTGATAAAGATAAGCGGTAGCATTTTTTATAGTAGAAAAATGGGCAAAAACAAATCATTATCAAATCATCTTTAGTTAAGAAATGGAAAGAGCCGTTGCGGTGGGTGCTTTACTTTTACCTTTCAACATTACTTCTCAATTGTTATGTGGTTAGTAATAAAAGCTTTCTTTTCTCTATTCACTATTTTTGTTTTTGCTTCAATTTGCACGACTGCACAATCGCAGCCTTTGCAACAGTACAAACCTACTCATGAAGAGATGTTGCAACGCTATGGCTCGGTTGCTCTAAAAGATAGTCTTTCAAAAGTCGCTGTTTATAAAAATAGCGTTCATGCACACTGGCTGCAAAATGGAACTGCTTTCTGGTATGCCAATGTTTTAAAAGATAGTGCCATCGAATACATTCTTGTTAATGCAACTAACGGTAGTAAACGCAAAGCATTCAACAATAGTCAGCTTACGCAGGCTTTGCAAAATAGGGCAAAAACAAACATTGATGCAGACCATCTCTGGCTAAAGAATATGATGTTTGATAAAGATGCCACCAACATTTCATTTGCTTACCAAAACAAATATTATTCTTACAATACCAAAAGCAACCGTTTAACAAACATTGATTCTTTACCCAAAAGAGAAGAAGAAACGCGCCAGTTTGAAGAGCCGCCAAGCCGCTGGGAAAGCTATGAAACGGACAGCCTTTCGCCCAACAAACAATATGTGGCTTTTATAAAAGACAACAATGTTTACATCAGGCCGGTAGGTGGTGGTGAAGCTGTTCAATACACAAAAGATGGCAGCAATGCACATCCGTATGGTTCGCTGGCTTGGAGCCCCGATAGCAAATGCGTAGTTGGTTATCATATCACGCCGGTTGAAGATTCGGCAGTGTATTATGTGTTGTCTTCCGTGCCCGGCACCACGCGCGGGCAGTTGCGTTCTCATCCTTACAAGCAGCCCGGCGATCCGTTCACAACGTATGAAATGTTCCTCTTTCCGGTTGATAAAAATAGTCCTGTAAAAGTGGCCACACCCATCATTGATTTCTTTGATGCGCCTCACTTGTACTGGACAAAAAGCAACACTCATTTTTACTATGAAAAAGTAGATCGCGGGCATCAACGGTTTCGCATTATTAAAGTAGATGTTGCCAACGGAAATACAAGAAATATTTTGGATGAACAAACACAAACGTTCATTTATGCCAATCGCATTTACACACATTATTTGCCCCAAACCGATGAAATTATTTATACATCGGAGCGTGATAACTGGAGGCATATTTATTTAATTGATGCAAAAACAGGAACCATAAAAAATGAAATTACCAAAGGTGAATATGTTGTAAAAGACATTGATAGCAGTGATGAAAAAAAGCGTGAAATCTGGTTCTCTGCCAATGGCATGAATAAAGACGAGGACCCTTACTATGTGCATTATTACCGCATCAATTTTGATGGTAACAATCTTGTCTCTCTAACGTCTGAAAGTGCCAATCATACCGTCACTTATTCGCCTGATAAAAAGTATTATTTCGATACCTATTCAACCATTAACACTGCGCCGGTTACGGAGTTGCACAGCACGGCAAACGGTAAGCTCATTTCTGTAATTGAAAAGGCTGACATCGGTCAATTTCTTTCCCTTGTAAAACGATTGCCGCAACCCTTTGTAGCGAAAGGAAGGGATGGCGTTACCGATATTTATGGCATCGTTTGTTTGCCTGCGCAGTTTGATTCTACCAAGAAATATCCTATCATCGAAAACATTTATGCAGGTCCGCAGGACGCTTTTGTGCCGAAAAGTTTTATGCCTTATTACAGCGAAATGCAAAGCCTTGCCGACTTGGGATTTATTGTGGTTCAGGTTGATGGTATGGGCACTGCCAATCGTAGCAAAGCCTTTCACGATGTATGCTGGCGCAACCTTGCCGATGCGGGTTTCCCCGACCGCATTTTATGGATGAAAGCATTGGCAGCTAAGTATCCGTTTGCTGATACAAGTCGTGTTGGTTTGTATGGTACTTCTGCAGGTGGACAAAATGCGCTGGGTGGTTTGTTATTTCATCCTGAATGGTATAAAGCGGGCGTGGCTTCCTGCGGATGCCATGATAACCGGATTGATAAACAATGGTGGAATGAACAATGGATGGGCTATCCGGTGGGCGAGTGGTACAATGAACAAAGCAATGTTACCAATGCTTATAAACTGAAAGGCAACTTGTTGCTGATGGTTGGCGAGGCTGATAACAATGTGCCGCCCGAATCAACCTACCGCGTTGCCGATGCTTTGATTAAGGCAAATAAAACGTTTGATTTTCTTCCCATTCCCGGTTCGGATCACACGAGCGGTGGTACTTATGGCAAAATCAAACGCAGAGATTTTTTTGTGCAACATTTGTTGGGTGCAACGCCGCCGCAACGCAATAGTGATGAGTTATCGAAGCTGCAAAACACGGAATGAAGGAGCTTGAACCACGAAGACACAAAGAACACAAAGGTTCACAAACCTGCCTGCCGGCAGGCAGGGAATAAAAGTAACCTTCGTGAAACTTCCTTTCTTTGTGTCTTCGTGGTTCAAACAAATCAAAATCAACAGATTTCTATCTTTATTCATTCAAAAGAAATTATTCAAACAAAACAAAACTGATGATACTCAAACATAACATGCGTTTCTTTTGTTTTTGCCTCTTTTTGTTCATTTCAAAATGCGGGCTTGCACAACCCGAAAAGGTATCGGCTTTGTACGAGCAAACCAGCGAAGTGAACAATGTGATGACAAAATTCTATGCTGATTACGGCAACCTCGAGCGATTTTATGTAATTGAAAATTCGCCGGAGCGAAGGCAGCGATTGTTGTCCGTTGTGAACGATTACATTCAGCAACTTCAGCAACTTCCCTTCGATACTTACAACACCGGAACAAAGGTTGATTTTGTTCTCTTCAACCGCGACCTGCACGACATGCAATACAACCTGAAAAAAGAAGAGAAGGAATACAATGCCATCAAACAATGGTTGCCGTTTGCCGATAGTATTTATGCCATGGAAAAAACGCGCCGCCGTGGTGCCATACCCGATGCGCAGAAGTGGGCGAATGACCTGAACAACATGGCAAAAATGGTAAAAGGTTTGCAACAAAAATGGGCAAAAGAAAACTTTATATCGTTTGAAAACGGCAGGCGTGCGGAAGGTACGATTGCGGGTTTGCGCGATGCGCTGAAAAGCATTTATGGTTTTTACAATGGCTACGATCCCCTGTTCACATGGTGGGTGCCGCAGCCCTATCATCAGTTGGATAGTGTGCTCACGGTGTATGCCGATTCTATCAAAAAGAAAGAACGGAGCATCTCACCACAAAAACCGGATAGTAGCGGCATTGTAGGCAATCCCATTGGTGAAGCAGAAATCAAACGGCAACTGCAAAATGAAATGATTCCTTACTCGCCGGAAGAACTGGTTGCTCTTGCCAATAAAGAGTTTGCGTGGTGCGATAAAGAAATGCTGAAAGCCAGTCGTGATGCGGGTTTCGGCGATAACTGGAAAGCGGTATTAGAAAAAGTAAAAATGAGTTATGTGCCACCTGGTGAGCAACCAACCGCGATGATGAAATTGTATGATGAATCGGTTGGCTTTATCAAACAACACGATTTAATAACCATACCGCCGCTGGCAGAGGAAACCTGGCGCATGAGTATGATGTCGCCCGAACGGCAACGTGTGAATCCATTCTTTTTAGGCGGTGAAGAATTTATCATTTCTTATCCTACCAATACCATGAGCCAGGATGATAAGCTGATGAGTATGCGAGGCAACAATCCGCATTTTTCGCGCGCTACGGTGCATCATGAATTGATAGCTGGACATGGTCTTGAATATTACATGATGAACCGTTATAAAACGTATCGTCATTTCGATACACCGTTTTGGATTGAAGGCTGGAGTTTATACTGGGAAATGCTGTTGTGGGATTTGGGCTTTCCTCAATCACCGGAAGACCGCATTGGGATGCTGTTCTGGCGCATGCATCGTTGCGCGCGCATCATCTTTTCTTTAAACTATCATCTTGGCAAATGGACGCCACAACAGTGTATAGATTTTTTGGTTGACAGGGTAGGGCATGAGCGTGCCAATGCGGAAGGTGAAGTACGCCGTTCGTTTGAAGGTGGCTATAGTCCATTGTACCAGGTGGCTTATATGATTGGTGGTTTGCAGATCATGCAATTGAAGCGCGAACTGGTGGATACAAAAAAGATGACGTACAAAGAATTTCATGATGCTTTTCTGCAACAAAACGAAATGCCGATAGAAATGGAACGCGCCATCCTGGAAAACAAACCACCGGCAAAAGATTTTACCACCAATTGGAAGTTCTATCAGTTTGACAACAAATAGGAATCGTCATCAACGAAGGCGCTTTTGTTTTTGCCCAATTTTCTTTCAATAAAAATTTGTGCAAAAACAAAAATGATGATTCAAAATTATGATCAGTGGGATGAATATAAGTGCTCAGAAATGTAAGTGTTTGAAGCGTTTAAAAAATGTTCCGTAGGAACAGTAGGTGGGTAGAACGAAAAGAAGAATCATTGATAATTCCGTTCCATCGGAACGGTACTCTGTTTGGTTTCTTGTACTGTTCCGACAGAACAGTTAAACGCTGATTGATTTATCTTTTCTACCCACCTTCCGTTCCTACGGAACGCTGTTGAAAAACCATTTTCGTAACGCGCAGGAAAGAAGAAAATAAAGGCAAAAACAAACATCATTGTTTTGTAACAATTGTATTTTTTAGTCAGGTTATGTTTTATGACTTCTATCGTTGAGGAAAATGAAACAATGAAAACGCCGGCTCCAAACTGAACACTAATTACCAACATCTTTCAATAAGCAACAAAAACAAATGAAAACAATAATCGTCATTGGCGGAGGCATTATCGGGTTAAGCAGTGCTTATTATCTTCATCATTCAGGGCATAAAGTAGTTATACTGGATAAAGACGACTTTAGGGATAATTGTTCGTATGGAAACCTCGGCTATGTATGTCCCAGCCATTTCATTCCGATGGCGGCGCCGGGCATTGTATGGCAAGGTTTCAAATGGATGTTCAACAACCAAAGTCCTTTCTACGTGCAGCCTTCGCTTAATTTATCCTTGATAGATTGGGGTTTAAAATTCATGCGAAGCGCAACAAAAAAAAATGTAGAAGCCGCTGCCGTTCCATTACGCGACATTGCCTTATTTAGCCAAAAAGAATACAGCGAATGGGAACAACTACCTCATTTTAATTTTGCTTTTGAACGAAAAGGGATGCTTGAAATTTTTAAAACGCCCAAGGTTGCACATCATGCAGCGGACACAGTAGAAGCCGGTAAAGCATTAGGTTTGGATGTAGAACTCGTTGATCAAAATGGCTTACAGGAACAGGAACCGCAGGCAAAAATAGATGCATTAGGAGCTATCTATTTTAAATGTGATTCGCATCTCTATCCTAACAATCTGATGTCTTCTTTACAAAATTATTTGCGAAGCGAAGGCGTACAATTGATAAGGGGAGAAGTGTCCCGCTTTGAAAGAAACAATAACAAAGTAACAAAAGTATTTGCTGGTGATGTTGTGTATGAAGCGGACGAAGTTCTTATTGCAACCGGTTCGTGGAGCAGAGAAGTAGCTGCCCTGTTAGATACCAAAATTCCCCTGATGCCAGGGCGCGGATATTCGTTTACGTTGGAAAATTCGCCTTATAAATTGAATCGTCCGGTCATACTTACGGAAGGCAGAGTTGCCATTGCACCGATGGATGGAAACAAAATGCGCTATGGTGGAACGATGGAAGTGGTAAGCACCAATACACCGCCGCGCTATCATCGTGTGGAGGGTATCATAAAAGCGGTGAAAGAATTTTTGCCCCAATTCGATATTGCATTGCCTGCAAAAGAACAGATCTGGTATGGCTATCGTCCTACGTCGGCAGATGGGTTGCCTTATATTGGCCGAATCAAAAAGTACAAAAATGTTGTTGTAGCTACCGGGCATTCGATGTTAGGAATCAGCCTCGGAGCCGGAACCGGAAAGCTGGTAAGTCAGTTGGTGAACGAACAAACGCCAGGTGTGAATCTGAAAGCATTTGAAGTGGAGCGGTTTGGATAGTGATAAAAAAGCTTTGTACTACATTGTCTCTGCTTCCTGCAGGAGTGTTCTAAAGAATACCTGACTTTTAGGAACTCTACTCTTCTTACTTCTTACGCTACTTCATACACCGGATGGGTGTTGTGAACATAACTGTCAAAGTATTCTTTTGGCGACTTTTTGGTAATGCTTTTGAATACACGGTTGAAGTTGGTAATGCTGTTAAAACCTGTGTTGTAGGCGATGGATGCAATGCTGTCGAAGTTTTTATTTACTAACTTTTTACAGGCTTCATTAATGCGTACCTGGTTAACAAAAGAAACCAGTGTATGATGTGTATGCTTTTTAAAATACCGGCAAAATGCCTGTGGCGTCATGTAAGCTAACTTCGATACTTCTTTTAACGAAATTGGCTGATGATAGTTTTGCATTACATAATTGTAAATGGTTGCAATGCGTATGCCTTCCGTATCGCTGTAACTGGCATTTTCAGTTTGTGTTGACAGCGGTTGCAGGTTTTGGATTTGTGCGATTTCTTTTAGCAAACTGATGAACTGATAGAATTGTTCAACACCGCTTGTGTTGTTTACCAAAAGCATCTTTTCCGATACTTTTTTTACTGCCTCCTGAGGAATGCAAAAGCCGTTGTTGTGCTGTTCGATAAAGTTGTTTAAATGCTTTATTTCGGGTATCGAAAAAAACGAAGCAAGTTGCGAAGCCGGGCTAAAATAAATATCAATATGGTGAGCCTCTTTCTTGCTATTGGCTTCAAAATAAGAAGGATCATTTTTAAATACGTGCGACTGATTAGCGCCAATCCAATAAATTTCATTGCTATGAAACGAGTGCATACTATTATCGGTAACCAAAGTACCTTCTCCTCTCATAACCCAGCTTAACTGCACTTCATTATGCCGGTGCAAATGTGGATAGAAATAAGGCAGTGTTTCTTCCTTTGTAATGATGGTTTTGTTTTCAGGAACCGGCAACGTAAACTGGAGGATTTTCATAGCAATAGGATTGTAATAAGTGTATTTTTGTCCTTTATTTCAATGCCCGAATTTACAGATATTCTCTCCAAAGTTCCAAATCTTATGGGACAAAGGTTAAAATCCGGTTTGTTTTTGTCAATATTTATCTATATCCACCTATTACACGAATTCTCTTTTCTAAAGCGTTTGCAAGCGAAAAGAACGGTTAATATCGGGTGATGAATGATTAATAAACATTTATTGTCTTGCAGAAAGAAAGAATAATTTTGGATAAAACTAAAAATATGGCAATCGAATGGAAAGGTGTGTTTCCTGCGCTCACCACAAAATTTGATAAAGACGATCAGCTTGACCTTCCCGCTTTTGAAAGGAACTTAACCGCACAATTAGACGCTGGTGTAGAAGGAATTATTTTGGGCGGTACGCTTGGCGAAAGCAGCGTGCTAACCGAAGAAGAAAAAGAAACGCTGGTAAAGTTTTGCGTTGAAAAAGTAGCCGGTGCAGTGCCGATTGTGATGAACATTGCAGAAGGCGCAACCCGAGAAGCCGTAAAGGCGGCAAAAAGTGCCAAAGATTGGGGCGCAGAAGGATTGATGCTGTTGCCACCTATGCGTTATAAAAGCGACCACCGCGAAACAGTTACTTACTTCAAAGCTGTTGCTGATGCAACTAATTTACCCATTATTTTATACAATAATCCGGTTGATTATAAAACCGAAATTACGCTCCACATGTTTGATGAACTTGTCGATGTTCCCACCATTCAGGCGGTGAAAGAATCAACCCGCGATGTTACCAACGTAACGCGTATGATTAATCGTTTTGGTGAACGTTTTAAATTGTTGTGCGGCGTTGACACACTGGCACTGGAAGAATTGCTGCTCGGTGCTCATGGCTGGGTAGCTGGCTTGGTTTGCGCTTTTCCTGCCGAAACAGTAGCCATTTATAAACTGGTAAAAGGTGGCAAAATAGAAGAAGCCGTTGCCATTTACCGCTGGTTTATGCCCTTGCTTGAATTGGATATTCATTCCAAGTTGGTTCAATACATCAAACTGGCTGAAACCGGCGCCGGCATTGGCACTGAGTATGTTCGCGCACCGCGCTTAACCCTGATAGGAAAAGAAAGAGAGACAATCTTAAATATTATCAACGAGGCATTGGCAAACCGCCCTTCCCTGCCCGAATATCATTCTTTGAAAGAAAAAGCAGCTTTTGCTGTGTAAAGATTTTACTATGTACGAAACCATCGAAAAAGAGGTAAAAACAAACATTGGGATGAATGTAGATGAAGTGATGCAAAACGCTTTTAAAGCATTCAATCAATATAGAAAGTCGTCTGCTCTACAACGCGCTCATTTTTTAGAAACAATAGCCGATGAAATTGAAAAGGAAAGAGAAGCCTTAGTAAAAACGGCGCATGAAGAAAGCTATCTTCCTTTAGCCAGATTAAATGGTGAATTAACGCGCACTACCAGTCAACTAAAGATGTTCGCCTCTCTCATCAAAGAAGGTAGTTGGGTAGAAGCTTCTATTGATACTACCGACGCAAACCTTACACCTGCCAAACCAGACATCAGAAAAATGCTCGTTCCGGTGGGGCCGGTAATTGTGTTTGGTGCATCTAATTTTCCGTTTGCTTTTTCCACTGCCGGCGGCGATACGGCAAGTGCGTTGGCGTCCGGCTCTTCGGTGGTTATCAAAGGTCATCCGGCTCATCCCAACACTTCTGAGTTGATGTTTTCGGCTATTCAAAAAGCAATAGAAACGGCTGATGTTCCGCAATATACCGTTCAGCATGTTGCGGGTTCGGGCAATGCCATTGGAAAGGCGTTGGTTGTGCATCCATTGACCAAAGGTGTTGGTTTTACAGGATCTTTTGCCGGTGGCAAAGCGCTGGTTGAATACGCCAATCAACGTGAAGTACCCATTCCGGTTTTTGCTGAAATGAGCAGCATCAATCCTGTTGTTTTTTATCCCGATGCAATCAATAAAAATAGCGAAGCCCTGGCTGTTCAATATGCGGGTTCTATAACTATGGGAGTAGGACAGTTTTGCACCAATCCGGGTATTTTGTTAGGATTAAAAAATGAGGCATTTCAAAACTTTTTGGGCCTGCTTGGAAAAGAAATCTCTAAAGTGCAACCGCAACCAATGCTGCACAGCGGCATCTGCGAGTCTTACAAAAACGGATTAGCTCGAATGCTTAACCAGCAAGGCCTGCAGGTGATTGCTCAATCTTCAGCGGAAGCGAAAGAAGGCGAAGGAACGCCTTTGTTGGCTTCGGTTAGTGCAGACGATTTTTTACAAAATATTCATCTGGGAGAAGAAGTGTTTGGTCCGTATTCGCTGGCTGTTATTTGCAATGATAAAGAACAACTGAAACAGGCTTTGCAAAATTTGAAAGGTCAGCTTACAACAACTCTTATCGCTACAGATAAAGACGTTGAAGAGTTTACTGATGTAATAGAACTCCAACAAACTTTAGCCGGAAGAATTTTATTAAACGGTGCGCCAACCGGCGTAGAAGTATGTGCCAGCATGGTGCATGGTGGTCCTTATCCGGCTACCACCGATGCCCGTTTTACTTCGGTAGGAACCACTGCCATCAAGCGTTGGGTGCGCCCGCTTTGCTTTCAAAATTTTACGCAAGCCATGTTGCCCGAAGAATTGAAAAATGAAAATCCATTGGGCATCCTGCGTTTGGTAAACAATGGTTATACAAGAGAAGCTATTTTATAAAAAGGTTCAAGAAATAAGGATTAAGATGCAAGGTTCAAGAAAGAAGAGATGAAGAAAAACTTTTTTTGTGTGGATGCGCATACATGTGGCAATCCGGTGCGATTGGTGGCTGGCGGCGGACCTCAGTTAGAGGGAAAAAATATGAGCGAAAAACGACAGCATTTTTTACAAGAATACGATTGGATTCGGAAAGGATTAATGTTTGAACCGCGCGGTCACGACATGATGAGTGGCAGCATTCTCTATCCGCCACACGATCCGCAAAACGATGTAGCTGTTTTGTTTATTGAAACGAGTGGCTGTTTGCCCATGTGCGGGCATGGCACAATTGGCACCATTACCATTGCCATTGAAGAAGGATTGATTATCCCGAAAACGCCGGGCATCGTTCGCATGGAAGCACCGGCAGGTTTGGTTTTGATACAATACAAACAAGAGGGTAACAAAGTAAAATCGGTAAAGCTTACTAATGTGCCTTCTTTCTTAGCTGCTGAAGGCGTTGAAGTGGAATGTCCTGAATTGGGTATGCTAAAAGTAGATGTAAGTTATGGCGGTAATTTTTACGCCATTGTTGATGTACAGGAAAATTTCCCCGGCTTGCAGGCCTTTAATGCTGATAAACTCATCATGTGGAGCAGAGTAATGCGCCAACGCATCAACGAAACGAACAACTTTGTGCATCCCGATGATCCTACCATTAAAGGCTGTTCGCACATCTTATGGACGGGTGATGTGTTAGACAAATCTTCAACCGCACGCAATGCAGTTTTTTATGGCGACAAAGCCATTGATCGCTCGCCTTGCGGAACCGGAACATCGGCACGCATGGCACAATGGTATGCAAAAGGAAAGCTGAAGAGGGGCGATCAATTTATACACGAAAGTATCATCGGTTCAAAGTTCATTGGAACGATTGAAGAAGAAGTAATGGTTGGCGATAAAAGAGCCATTCGCCCCGGCATTGAAGGTTGGGCGAGGATTTACGGCTATAACACCATTTCCATTGATCCCGATGATGACCCGTATGCGTATGGCTTTCAGGTGTTGTAGGTTTGGATTAACTTTAACCAACAACCTTTGTGTACATTTTTTTAAATGTTAATTTTACACTTATCAAAAAATATTGCTTGATAAACCTTTTGTAATACTAAAAAGTTTCAAGAAAGCAATAATGACACATATCATAAAGAAGTAATAGTAGGAACGAAGCCATAGCATCCCATTGCTCATAAAGTCGAAAAAAATTTAAAACTGAAAATAATGAAAATCATTTGTAAAAACGTGCTGATTATAGGTGTAACCTACTTTGCAGTAAGCACATTAACAGCGCAAAAACATGTTACCGATTATCCGATTCAACCTGTGGCTTTTACACAAGTGCATTTAACGGATGATTTTTGGAAGCCGCGTTTGGAAACAAATGCAACCGTTACCATTCCTTATATTTTAAACGAGTGCCGCAAGAATAAAAGAATTGATAACTTTTTAATAGCCGCACATAAGAAAAAAGGAGCGATGTCAACCTATCCGTTTGATGATACGGATTTGTACAAACTCATTGAAGGTGCATCTTACAGCCTACAGGAGAAATATGATGCAAAGCTTGATAGGGAACTGGATACATTGATACAAATTATTGGTGAGGCGCAGGAGCCGGATGGTTATCTGTACACATTTCGTACTGCACACAATATGAAAATGATTGATTGGATGGGCACCAAACGCTGGGAGAAAGATTCTATCCTAAGCCATGAATTGTACAACTGTGGTCACCTATATGAATCAGCCGTTGCCCATTATGCAGCAACTGGCAAAAGAACGTTTCTTGACATTGCCATCAAAAATGCCGACTTACTTGTAAAAACATTTGGTCCTGATAAACTACACGAATACCCCGGTCATCAGGTGGTTGAATTGGGCTTGGTAAAAATGTATCGTGCCACTGGCAAAAAAC
Source organism: Ilyomonas sp. (assembly GCA_965277535.1). GTDB lineage: Bacteria > Bacteroidota > Bacteroidia > Chitinophagales > Chitinophagaceae > Ilyomonas. The sequence continues at coordinate 3,183,186 of OZ255825.1, forward strand.
AATATTTGGATTTAGCTAAATTTTTCCTGGATGCGCGCGGCCCACATGGTGATGCTTATAATCAGGCAAATAAAAAAGTAGTTGACCAAACAGAAGCAGTTGGTCATGCGGTGCGAGCTGCCTATATGTACACCGGTATGGCAGATGTGGCTGCACTTACCAACGATGAAGGTTATTTAGATGCCATTGATACAATATGGAGCGATGTTGTGTTAAGAAAATTATACATCACCGGCGGCATTGGCGCAACTGGCGGCGGAGAAGCGTTTGGTGCAGCTTATGACTTGCCCAATATGAGTGCTTACGCCGAAACCTGCGCAGCAATCGGTAATGTGTTCTGGAATCAAAGAATGTTTTTGCTGCATGGTGATTCAAAATATATGGATGTGCTGGAACGCACGCTCTACAACGGTTTGCTGAGTGGTATTTCATTAAGTGGCAATCGTTTCTTTTATCCCAATCCCCTTGCCTCTGTTGGTCAGCACCAACGTAGTGCATGGTTTGATTGCGCTTGTTGTATTACAAACATGACCAGGTTTTTGCCTTCTATGCCAGGCTACGTTTATGCACAAAACGCAAACGATTTGTATGTAAATTTATTTGTTAGCAACAATGCAACTATTAAATTAAAATCAACTGATGTTAAGCTTATACAGGAAACCAAATATCCCTGGCAAGGCGCAGTAACAATTAGAGTTGAACCGGCAAAAACAAGTGATTTTGCGATGCATATTCGCATACCCGGCTGGGCAAGAAATGAACCTGTAACGGGTAGCGATTTGTATAGTTTTATGAATGACGATGCCACCCATATTCCGGTATATGTAAATGGTGAAAAAGTAAACTATACAATGCAAAAAGGTTATGCTGTTATCAATCGTTCATGGAAAAAAGGCGATGAAATAAAAATAGATTTTCCGATGAATGTAGAGAAGATAACGGCTAATCAAAAAGTAAAAGCAGATGTGGGTCGGCTTGCCCTGCAACGTGGCCCCCTTATGTATTGCATTGAAGGAGTTGATCAGAAAGACAGCGGTGTGCAAAGTCTTGTTGCCGACACAAGTGCTGTTATTAACGCTATATACAAACCTGATGTTTTAAACGGCATTACTGAATTGCATTTTACTGGCTACGAAACAAGGAAAGACAGTGTGCAAAATATTTCTGAAAATAAACAAACCATCACCGCAATCCCATATTATAGCTGGAACAACCGTGGTGCGGGCGAGATGGAAGTATGGATTCCGTACTCTGCCGATGGGGCAAAACCAAAAGCTGCACCAACCATTGCCTCCAAAGCCAAAGCCTCTTCTTCAGCCCACGGCAAGCTAATGGTAAAAGCGTTGAACGATCAGTTTGAGCCTGCCGACAGCAAAGACCAAAGCACCAATTATCTGCATTGGTGGCCAGCCAAAGACACCACCGAATGGGTACAGTATGATTTTGATAAACCTTATACCATTTCGGAAAGCAAAGTGTATTGGTATGATGATAAACCCTGGGGTGGCTGCGATTTGCCTGCTTCCTGGAAATTGTATTATAAAAAAGAGGACGAATGGCTTCCGGTAAAGAACACCAGCGACTATGAAATTGCAAAAGACAAATACAATACAGTGCACTTTGAGCCGGTAACTACAACAGGCTTGCGCATGATTGTTCAGTTGCCAAAAAATGATGCTTCCGGCATACATGAATGGACAGTGAAGTAAGGTTTGGTTTTGCATTATTTGAACCGCAAAGGCGCGAAGTTTTTTGTTGATATAACTCAGCGCCTTTGCGGTTCAATCACATCATTTTAATCAGCTCCTCATTGGAATAATCGTTTTCTTCAATCATGCACTTTACAAGCTTCAAACGATTTGTTTTTGCAGGAATTTTATTTACTATCAGCACTTTTGTTTTTGCACAACAAAAAGCAACCATCAGCATTGATGTTTCTAAAAAAGAAGCTCCTGTTGCTTCTACTTTGCATGGTATTTTTTTTGAAGAAATTTCTCATGCGGGTGAAGGCGGCTTGTATGCTGAATTGATTCAAAACCGCGGCTTTGAAGAAGCCAATATTCCACCCGGAATGACACTGACCGATGGTTTCATTGTGCCACCGCGCACGCCTCATTTCTCTATGCCGAACAATGGCGTGAGCGACTGGAAAATGGAATGGCCAATCAAAAGCGATTATCCTGCCTGGAGCTACAAAGCGAACGGCAGCGCGGCTTTGCAGGTTTCGCGCACAACCATTAATCCTTTAAATGATGCAACACCACATTCTTTACAGGTTACTATTTCTAAAGCCGACAACAACAATACAGCAACCGTTATCAACGAAGGTTTTTGGGGAATTAATGTAGTAGCCGGAGATAGCTACCAACTCAATTTTTATGTACGAAGTAACGATTACAAAAGCAGTATAACAGCAACGCTACAAGGCGAAGATGGAAGCAGCTTAGCTACTTATACTTTTTCATCAAAAGGGAACAACAACCGGAAAAAATACAGTGCTACTCTCAAAGCAATAAAGAGTGATAAAAAAGCAAAGTTTGTTTTTGCATTCAATCAGCCGGGAACAGTATGGCTGGATTTTGTTTCACTTTTTCCAGCCAAAACATTTAAGAACCGCCCCAACGGTTTGCGGCAAGATTTAGCGCAATTTATTGCCGATTTAAAACCTGCTTTTATCCGCTGGCCCGGCGGTTGTTTTGTAGAAGGCATCGCCATTCAAAGTGCACCCGATTGGAAGCAAACCATTGGCCCGGTAGAGAAGCGTGTGGGCACTTACAGTCCCTGGGGTTATTGGACAAGCAATGGCTTTGGCTACCACGAATATTTGCAGTATTGCGAAGACATTGGCGCAGCAGCTTTGTATGTGTTCAACGCCGGTGTGTCGTGCGATTTCAGAAGCGGAACATTCGTTACTGATGATAGTTTGCAGCCTTATATTCAAAGTGCACTCGATGCCATTGAATATGCCATCGGGCCTGTTAATAGTAAGTGGGGCAAATTGCGTGCGGCGGCTGGTCATCCAAAGCCTTTTCCCCTGAAGTATGTAGAGATAGGCAACGAGCAGTCGGGCCCGCGCTATGCAGAGCGCTACAATAAATTTTACGATGCCATCAAAACAAAATATCCGCAAATCCAAACCATTGCCAGCATGGGTATTGGCGATGTGAACGAATATACTCTGAAAGATATGAAGCACGTTGATTATGCCGATGAACATGCTTATAAAGCAGCAGGCTGGGCATTCACACACTGGAATCATTTTGATAAATACAAACGCGGCAACTGGAATTTGTATGTGGGAGAATGGGCTACCAATTCAGGTGTAGGCTCGGGCAATATGGAAGCGTCGCTAAGCGATGCCGTGTATATGATGAGTATGGAAAAAAATGGTGATTTGGTAAAAATGAGTAGTTATGCACCATTGCTGGTGAATACAAATGATGTAGACTGGCCTGTGAATCTCATCAACTTTGATGACGCCAAAAGCTTTGCACGTATCTCTTACTATGCCATTCAACTGTTCAATGAAAATAGGGCAAAAACAAACGTAGCTACTGATGTAAACATCATTCAGCCTGCAGTGAAAAAGCCTCAATTCAGCGGTGGCATTGGCCTGGCAACCTGGGACACCAAAACTGCTTATAAAGACATCGAAGTAATACAAAATGGCAAAACCATTTTTAAAAGTGATTTTATCAATGATGTAAATAACTGGGCATTGGTTCGCGGCAAGTGGAATGTGGAAGATAGCGCACTGGCACAAACAGCAGAAGGCGCTCAGCAATTGGCAATGTTGAAAGACAAAAGCTTTGGCACCTATACATTGAAGTTGAAAGCAAAAAAATTAGAAGGATACAATGCTTTCATTATTCCGTTTGCGGTGAAGGACAGCAATACGTTTTATCGGGCACACATCGGTGCGTGGGTAAACAAAATTGGTATGTTTGAAAAAGTAAGCAATGGTTATGATGTAAGCAACATTTCACCGGCGGTTGATTTGCCTGATACCATTGTTGCCAATCGTTGGTATGATGTAACATTAGATGTAGGAATTGATACCGTAAAATGTTATCTAGATGGAAAATTATTGATGACATATACTGAACCGGACAAGCTGTTTGCCATTGCCGGTACAGACATAACAAGCGGCGATGTAATTGTAAAAATTGTAAACGCTTATGGCTCTGAAACGCCCGTGAACATTGAGTTGCAGCACACAAGCGAAAATATTGGCAAAACCAAACTCATTACTTTATCAGCCCCTTCCTTAACCGATGAAAATTCGTTTGCACATCCGCAGCAGTATGTGCCGGTAAGCAGTACAATTTTTTCATCAAAAGGAAATCATTTGTCTCTTACGGTAAAGCCTTACTCTATCAATGTTGTGCGAATAGGAAGTAAAGAATAAAGAAGATACGTCTTCCTGAGAATGCAAATAAACTTTTCGCGTACACGACAAATTGCACTTAGTGCGAGCCAACCAAATCGCTTACAATTTCGCCAGGCGAGGTCGCTCCCACAGATAGCGGCTCTTCGGGAGGGTTGTCTCACCATCCTCAATCATAATACGAAGCATCAACTATTTGACTCACCAATGAATGTAACTTCATAATGTATGCAACTCCATTTTCTAAAACCGGAGGCGCCGCTTATTTGTATCCATCCGTTGCCTGTTTGGCTACTGCTTGCTGTTAAGAGCCGTAGGCTCGATACACTTCATAACAACAGATTTTAATCCGTTGAAAAAAGCAAGCAGCAGCTCTACTGTAGAGCCGTAGGCTCGGTGCATCTTGTAACAATGGATTTGAATCCGTTGCTAAGAGACAAGCTTCTGCCACTGCGCTAAGAGCCGTAGGCTTGGCTCATCTTGTAACAACGGATTTCAATCCGTTGCTTATCAGCAGTTGGTTGTCGCTGAGAGCCGTAGGCTCGGTGTATGTCTATATAAGTTCTCCAAAAAGATACTGCTCATCATATTCAATCCTGAACTTCTTGAGAAAGCCTATGTATTCATCCCGAAAGCTTTGCTTCTTATGATGCTCTTGTTGGTTTTGAATGTACTGATACACGGTATCTACTTGCGATTGACCATAGGAGAAAACACCATACCCTTCCTGCCACTCAAACCGCTGAGCGGTCAGTGCATGATCATTGATGTACTTTGATGATTTGGCCTTTACTGTTTTCATCAACTCTGATACAGAAATGACAGGTTTTAAACCAATCAAGCAATGCACGTGGTCTTCTACGCCGTTTACGATAATGGTTTTGCAGGCTGCTTCGTTAATCAAATTGCCAATAACGCCGAACAACTGTTGATTCCAATCCTTGCTGATTACAGCATTGCGGTATTTTACCGCAAAAACAAACTGTAGATAGATTTGGTGATAGGTATTTGCCATGAGATGGGTTTTGATGAATGATATGTGCCGAGCCTACGGCTCTCTATCAAAGTTTCGGTTTTCTTTCAACGGATTCAAATCCGTTGTTACAAGATGCGCCGAGCCTACGGCTCTCCGTTATACCCCTGGCTCGCTTCAACGGATTCAAATCCGTTGTTACTACATCGGCCGAAGCTACGCTTCTTTTCATGTCTGATGTCATCACGCTTTCGTTAGATGTACAACCCATTTCGCACTGGCAACAATCGCCGGGACAATGGAATAACGATGTAAAGCCAAGGCATCTCGCGTAGCCGTACAATTTTTCATACATCCACTTTGTAGTGGACAACAATGTCATTAATAAATTTTTGTATAAAAAAGAACAAATATAGAAACGGTATATTCCTCCTTATTTACTACATGCGACTCCTGTGGAGACAGAGTTTGTTTTTGTACAAATGTTTATCTACGGTATAACTACGGAGTATCAAGCAACCATATCCGTCATAGATCAATCAACGCTACCAAAAATTCTGGTAAAAACAAATTGCACTCTTAGTCATCAATGTGAAAGAACAATTTACCCGAACATCGCTTTTTAACAGAAAGATAATTTTCGGCTACACTGTGATAATTTCCATGAATCAGGGCCGATTTCTCCTTTCTAATTTTAATTGTCAAAAAAACACTTGTCTTTTCTTGTCAGATTGATAATTGATAAACCCATTTTGCAAGTGTTGTGTTGACCAATTGCTAACATCATAAACATTGTTATGAGACGGATAAAAAAACTGCTTTTGCTTACTGCTTTGTTGTCATTCTTCTTTGGCCTTGTACATGCGCAAAGCGGCACTACTGTGCAGGGAACCGTAAAGGATGAAAAAGGTGCTGTTTTATCTGGTGCAACCGTTGCGGAAAGAGATCGGCCAACCAATGCCACCATTACAGATAGCGCCGGCAGATTTGTTCTAACTTTAAAAGGCAAATCGGGTGCAATTGTCATCAGTTATGTAGGCTATGAAGATTATACTGCCAAAGCTGCTTCAGGTGCTGTAAATGCGGTGCTCAAAGCATCTCAAAGCAACAATAACGAAGTGGTGGTAGTCGGCTATCAAACCCAAAGGCGGCGCAACCTTACTGCGGCTGTTTCTACCGTTGCTGGCAGAGACATTAAAGACATTCCCGAAGCCAGCTTCGACCAGACCTTGCAAGGGCGTCTTGCCGGGGTAAGTGTGCTGTCGAGCACAGGCGAATTGGGTTCAAAACCAAACATTGTGATTCGCGGTGCTACCAATGTAGATTATGGCAACACGAACGGCGGTAACAGCGGCCCGCTGTATGTGATTGACGGCGTTATTTACGATGTAAACAATATTACTTCTGCATATTCATCGTCGAATGCTGTTACGCAAGCAGTAACTACTACCAATCCTTTAAGCCTTATCAACCCTAACGATATTGAATCTATTGATGTATTGAAAGACGCTTCGGCTTCTGCCATTTACGGTGCTCGTGCAGGCAATGGGGTAATTATTGTAAAAACAAAACGCGCCCGCACCGGTAAGCCTCAGATTACAGCTTCAGCTTACGGAGGTGTGGTAACGCAGCCGGCTTTCCGCAATGTTTATACCGGCGCAGCAGAACGGAACTTGAAGCTTGATTTATTGCATCAGCAATTGCCATACACTAACTGGCAGCAAGGTTCGGTTCCATTACAACTTACCGATAGCTTAAACCCTGCTTTTAATAATGATGTGGACTGGCAGGGCTTGGTAGTACGAAACAGAGCCATGCTGAATAGTGAAGATGTAAGTGTAGCAGGCTATGTGGGTACAACAAGTTATCGTCTTTCTTTTAACCATTATAATGAGCAAGGCATTCTCAATGGCTACTCATTAGACAGGCTGGCGCCACATCTGAATCTAACCATTCGCCCTATCCGCGGCTTGAGCATTGCAACTGATGTTCTGATGAGTTCTGAAAGAAGAAAACATGGCGTAGGCGGCTCAGGCGGCCAGATATTCAGTTCGTGGAGTTTCCCTTCTTCTTTTACCCAGCTTACGCAAGACCAGATTGATGCGTACAGTGGCGATAAAAGCTTTTACGACGACAACCGCATTTTCTCTATTGTTGGTTCGGTAAACGTGTTGGATACCATCGTGCGCAACCTTACATTCAACTCTAATTTTTCTTCAACCAATGTTACCGACCATTACGCTTATTTTTCACCTGCTTCGGTGAACGGCTTACAGAACCAGGCATACGACATCAACAGCAGCAATCCGGGTTGGTCGTTCGAAAATTATTTCACTTTTACAAAAGCCATAAAAGAAAATCATTTTGCGGTGGTTGCCGGTACTTCATCGTATAGCAACATCAATAATTATAGCACTGCAAGTGCCAAAGGAATAGATATAACCGGCATCAATACCATTCAAACCATTCCTCCGGGACCCAATCTGTCGGCATCAACAAGTACGGAGCGAAAAACAACCGTATCTTATTACGGACGTATTGTTTACGATTACAACAATAGGTACTTATTAACTGCTTCCATGCGCAGGGATGCCAGTTCTATTTACAGTTCCGATTACCGCTGGGGTACCTTCCCTTCTGTATCCGCAGGCTGGATTGCTTCGGATGAAGCGTTTTTTCAACCATTACATAAAGCAATCAACTTCCTGAAGTTGCGGGCAAGTTGGGGCATTACAGGTCTCGACCCCGGTAGCTGGTATGCTAAATATCAGCAGTTGAGTTCTGATGCCAGCTATTACGGTGCTACCACAGGCACATTGGCGCCTAACGGTGGTGGTGGAGTTCTGTTAGGTGGCACGCCTTCTACTTATAATGGCACAACCGTTATTTCTCCGTTTCCTTATGCGAACTACATTTATGGAACTGGTGTAAATGCCAGCAACAGTGTTCGCTGGGAAAAATATCCGCAGATAGATATTGGTGGTGATGCTGAATTTTTCAACAGCCGCATCAATGTAACCGTTGACTGGTACCAGAAAGATACAAAGGATAAATATTTCTATAGCATCCCGGCACAAGCTACTTCCGGCTACCAGTATTATTCCGGCAACTATGTGAACATCAGGAACCAAGGTCTTGAAATTGCCGTAAGCACAAGAAACTTAGGACCCAAATCTGCCTTTCAATGGAATACCAATTTCAACGTTTCGTTCAATAAAAACTGGGTTACCAAACTGCCGAACGGCAACCGCGATTTCCTGTTTGGACCACCCTGGTTTCAGCAGACACTTTCGTACGGGCAACCACTTTTCAACTACAAAGTATGGCAGATTAATGGTGTTTACGCATCAGACAAGGATGTACCGGTTGACCCCATTACCGGTAAAAGAATGACCTTCCAGGGAGCTCCGCTTGGGGCAGGTGATGCTAAGTATGTGGACATGAACGGCGATTACAACATAGATTTTGATGACAAGATAAACGCCGGCAACCCAATGCCGAAAGTAACGGGCGGCTTCAGCAATACGTTTTCTTACAAAGGCTTCAGCCTGAATGTTTTCTGCTCTTTTCTTACCGGGCGAAAAATTTTCAACGGCTACCTGTCAGACTTTCTCAACGGAAGCCGTGATTATACGAACACATGGGGTTCCAATTCCGGACCGGCAGCTATTCCCAATCTTCTGGGCCAGTTCTGGACAAGTACATCCTACAATACCGCCACTTTCCCAAGGCTGGTATATCCTACAGGCACTTCGCAGGATCCCTGGAACATTGCCAGTTCTTATTTCGTAGAGAACGGTAATTTCTTAAAGATAAAGCAGGCTACACTCGCTTATACATTCGGCGAAAAGTTGGTAAAACACATTGGTCTGAAACGATTGAATGTGTATGCGCTTGCTGAGAATTTGCTGACCTTGAAAAAGAGCAAGGTGGTTCCTGATCCTGAATTGGTGGACCCCACAACAGGCACTGCGAACGTGGTGTATCCATCTTCGCTCAAAATGACGCTGGGTTTAAACATAGAATTGTAACAAAAACAAACCTTGTATTTCATTTATACAACCGTTTATGAAACACACAAAATATATTGTTCTGACGCTGGCTGCCGGTTTTTGTCTGGCTTCCTGCCATAAATTTCTCGATCAAAACCCTAACAGTTCTGCAACCGACCAAACTACCTGGCAATCGGAAGGCGACGCCAACTCATCAGTGGCGGCTTGCTATTCGCTTATCCGCTCGGCATTTAATACAGCCATTACTTACTATTCTTACGGCGATTTGCCTACGGATGAATTTTCGGATATAGTCGCCGGCGACGTGCCATCTTATTCAGCCATCCGTAGCATGACGTGGAATGTAAGTGTGCCTGCCGCCAACACGTACGATCCGAAGTTGAAGCTGAGAGTTTATACAAATTTCTATTCGGCTATTGCGCAAAGCAACCGTTGCCTGTATTTTATCAATAAGATGCCGCTTTCTGCTTTTACCGGCAGCGATACGGAAACCAAACAGGCGAGTAAAAATAAATACCTGGGAGAAGCTTATTTTACAAGAGCTTTCAATTATTTCTACATCGCTAGAGTATGGGGTGATGTGCCGTTGATAACTGAATACATGGCCGACATATCAACGGCGCCGCAACTGCCGCGCACGCCACAGGCTATAGTGCTGGCACAAGCCATCAGCGATGCAAATTGGGCAAAACAGGCCTTAGACTGGAAAGATGCTTCATCGCCTGATGCGGCGGTGCGTGCTGATAAGGGTGCTGCTTTTGCCTTGCTGGCTCATATTTATGCCTGGAAAGGAAGCTACGACAGTTGTGCCATGATGTGCGATTCGGTACTCGCCTCCGGCTCATATACGCTTACCGATTCCACCAATTATATGAGCGTTTACAAAGGGCAATCGTCGGAAAGCATTTTTGAAATTTCGGGAAATTCTTCTACCGAAAGTCAGGCTGCAACTGATCCGTTTTTGAGTATTACCGGCGCTACGCTTACACCGCCTTACCTGAACAATTCTGCCACGCAGCCTGCCTGGCAAATTGACGGCGGGTTGGTCAATTACCTGTTTCAGGATACAGCAGATGTGCGCTATCAAAAAGCGTTTGCCAAATTGAGCAACAATGGCGCAACCATTTTTGAATGTATTAAATATGCGAACATTCAAAATGTAAACAACAATCCGGCCTACCAGATTGCGGTGAACAATACCATAGTTTTCCGGCTTGCCGATATTGAGTTGCTGAAAGCAGAAGCTTTGGCTGCTAAGTCGTCTCCCAATCCGGCTGGTGCATTGGTTTTGGTTAATGATGTACGAAGCCACCGCGGCAGTTTTGCGCTCATTTCCGGTGTTACAGGCAACGACTTATTGTACCTGATAGCAGATGAACGCGGAAGAGAGCTATTCCTCGAAGGGCAGCGTTTTTATGATCTTGTCCGGCTGGAACGCCTCACCGGAGAGCAACAAAACGGGAATATGACGCACGCTGAATTTCTGGCTGGAAAGTATTACTGGCCGGTAGATCCCACACTCTTTTTAACCGATGCCAACCTTACCCAAACTCCTTTTTGGGTAGGTAAGATAAGATAACCCACAACACGCACAATAACAAGCTATGAAATCATTACTCTATCTTCTTTTGGTTTTGGCACTTTTTTTCTTTTTGGCCGGACAAACATCCTGCAAAAAAGATAGCTATCTGACGGATGGCGGAAAGAGCAAAACCGGAACCAATCTCTCTACCTACGATTACCTGAAAAGCAACCGCTACCAGATTTTCGACACTACGCTGTTGCTGATAGATCATTTTAATTTGCAGGATTCTGTAAACAAAGCAGGTACCTTCTTTGCTTTTACCGATTATTCTATCAGCAGTTTTATGACCTCAGGCGGTTATACAAGCCTTCAACAACTATATGATAGTGTGAGTTCTAAATTCATAACTCAGTATCTGTTCAGCGATACCAGCATCACTTTAAATAATGCGGGTTTAAAGGCTACGATTTATCCCAACTGGGCGGGCGATACAGTACAAACGGCGGTGAAAAAAATTGAGCAGAGCTATGTAGAATATCTTACGAGTTCGCAACCTGTGTTCAACTATTACACGCTTCAGTATATCAAAATTAACGGTGTGTTGGATGGCTCACCCGGTGCGCCTGCAAACGACCCGATTGACAATGTTACATCCTGCCAAACATCCGGCATTAAAACAGCATCCGGCACCACACTGCACGTATTGGTGAACAATGCTTTACTGAATAAGCTGTAAAACCAAACCTCATCTATACTGAAAAGAAACTAAAGAAATTGATATGGCAACACCTTATAATTTTATCCGTCCCGGATGCTGCGCGTTGTTCCTTTTGCTCTTCGCATCCTGCCAGAAAACAGAAACCGGCTTCATCAGCAACCGCATGTACTATGTTGAAAACCCGCTTACTACAACCCAGGGAAGCATTACCGTTTCGTCGGCACTGGTTTCCGATGGCTCTACAGCACCACTGCATGTAGAACTGACCAGCGTAACCGATGAAACTGGTAAAGATGTAATGGATATTATGACAAAACAAGATAGCATTGCAGGCTTTACCGGCAGCATTTCCTATGCTGATTCTACGCTTGATTTGCTGAATAGTAAAATTGCTGTTACGGCAGCCAAGCCGCTGAGCGTAAATCCTATTGGCGGACGCATACAATTGACACCGGCTACGCAATATGTGCCTCTGGGTACCTATCAAATTGGTATCAGGGTAAGCAATTCGCGGGGAATGGTAGAAATGCCAAACGCCTGTACCATTGTCATCAACGGTTCGGGAAGTGCCGACACTGTGTATGCCGGAACCTATGCCGGAAGCTTTGATCCTTCCACCGGTTTGATCGTGAACAATCTTGCGACTCCTGCTGTTTCTGTAACTTATGTTCCTGGTACAACCAACAAGCTGGTTTATAAATTTATTGATAAAACGGGAAAGGTGTACGACGCTAAAGCCGCAGGTATTTCTGCGCGCAAAGGGCGCTGGAGCATGAAGCAGTTCGATCCTTATTATCCTGAAGTGCTTACCGATACATCAGTAGAATACCAGTTCCCTAATGTGCCCAACCAGTTTCCTGTGTTTGTTAATCCGGGTATCAATGGCATTACACCCCGTGGAAACTATGGAATTTTTCCTGCCATTCCAAAAGCCGCGAACGATTCGGGCAACCCGGTTTTTGTGTTTTTAGATATGGCCTTTTTTGCAAAAGGCACGTATATCATTACCACTACGTTTTCTGATGTTTCGTGGAAGTAAAAGAGGTTTTGTTTTATTATAGTAGGAACTTGTTTAACGGTAAAGTGTTTGTGAAGCTGTGGCATTCAAAAAAAGGGAGTTCAAGTAACCAATGGAGCAAAATAGCAATTTATAGTTGAATGCTAACTGTCCCGCCACAGGTTTATAAATACAACTGTTAGCGGTTCGTTGTTTTGTCAGGAGTAAACAGTTTCCATTGTCCCTCCGACACGACTTCAATGGTGTTGTCGGTCACTTTAAGGGCTGTCTGGTCGTCAATCGCATACGACTGTGTAGAAAGAGTTGCAGCCAACTTCTCAAGGTTTGATAGAGAGTTTTCGGGAAACCATTCATGATTAAGATGCGGATGCAAGGCAAAATCAACGAGTCCCAACGATTTATCAGTTTCTGCTGGCAGAGTATGATTATTGTAAGTTGTTCCAAAGCGCGTCATAATCATACTTCCGGCGCTTAACCCGACATAAACGGTCTTATTAAGCAGCGAAGGCAGGAGGTTCGCCAATCCAGATTGCTGCATCCAATAACACAGATACTGGCAATCACCACCTCCCACCAGCAAGGCGTCAGTTTGCTGAAGCATGGGAATCCAAAGCTCCTGTTTAATGCTCGGCAGTGCTGTGAGTTCCAGCACGCCTAACGACTTCCAGCCCATGTTGCAGAAAGGGTCTCCTAATACCCCGCAGATCACCTTTCGTGCTATGTCAGTACCGTTGCCTATTGCATATATTGCCGTGGGAACAAAAAGAGCGCTTGACTCACTAATCGGTTTACCTAAAAGGTCAACAAGCGCATTTTGGATGCTCGTATTGCTTATGCCTGCGGAGGTAAGAAGAAGTTTCATATTAATTTTTAGGTGTTGGAAAATGAAATAATGCTTTGTTCGTTTACACTTCGTTGCCATCAGAACTAAAGTACGGCAATCCAAAACTGATGAGTTGCAAAAAACTTTTATTCCTTTTCTGTTTCATAAGTGGATGTTTGAGTGAATCCAATGCGCAAGAGTTAACGTTGACAGGTACTTATACTGGTGCACTTTACCAAAAATTTCAATCGAAAGCACTGATGTTTACTATGGTGTTAAACATAGTAAACATAAAAGGACAGTCATTTACCGGAACGGTCAAAAACGTATCAAACGATGGTAACAATTATTATGTTGTATACAATATTCAGGGTAGTGTAGAAGACAATGTGATTGAGTGGAATGATGTTTCAGTTGCAGAAGAAAGGAGTGGTTCCGAAATAAATTGGTGTAAGCAGCTAATAGCAGGTAAAATAAAAATTACCGATGATAGTATCGTTTTATCAGGCGATTGGAAAAATGATGGAACAATGTTGTTCTACAAAAAAACACTCTTGCTGGATGGGGGCGGTTGCTATCCGGGAAGTTTTAGAGTTGCCAAAAAAAACGATACCAAATCCTTAAGTTCCAAAAATAAGGATAGCATAGTTCCAAAGATTCAAAGTAAAAAAACATCGGACAGTACCTTTCTTACAAGAAAAGTAGACATTAAAGAAAAATTTGAGGTCGTTTCAGATTCCATTAAACTGTTTTTTTATGACAATGGCATAATTGACAATGATACGATCAGTGTGTATTATAACAATGTTTTGTTACTGAATCATCAACGACTTTCATATACGCCTATAATAGCTACGATACCAATTGTAAAAAATGGAAGGAATGAACTTCAAATGTTTGCTAATAATGAAGGCGAAATACCTCCTAACACAGCTTTATTGGTATTTTATGATAATAGAATTAGAAGAGAAATCACACTTAAATCGGATTTGAAAACGACCGCTGCGCTCATATTCACTAAAAAATAAACGCTTTACGTCGCAGCGGGGGTCTTAATTGCAAAGCTTTTGTGCCGCAGCATTGGACCCCGCGGTAAACTTCTTGTGGTTTAAGCATCGTCTCTCAGAGAGGACGATGCGTTGCATTTAGACAGTTTTATTTTATCGCATCGTCCCTAAAGGAGACGATGCTGGAAACGGAAGGACGATGCGTTGTACTTAGACCGTTTTATTTTACCCCGGGGTCTCCTACTAACGCGCAACAGCTTAGCTATGAAGACCCCGCTATGATGTAAAAACTCTCCGGATAGCAGGGAACATCTTGAAGAACCTTACATTAATTAAGATTGTATTGATGCTACTTATACTAAATTTGTACTACACTATAATCTAAAGCAGTTTTGGAAGGCAAAAACTTCAATAATTCTCTCTCTAAGATATTCTCAAACTCTACTTTCAGAGGTATAGCTCAATCTGGAAGCAGTGATTATTTCTATGAGAAACTAAAGAAGTATAATACAGTATTGTCAGTAACCTCAGGAACACAAGTTAAGGCTGTCTTACAGAATGCTTACAATTACTTAAGTAGAAATTACCGTAACGAGTATATTTATAAGAATACAATAGTTAATAAAATTTTATTAGGAAAACACAGCTTGAATACGTCTACAATGCTCAACGAATTTAAAGTTGGTAATTCAATAGCAGATATCATTTTTCTTAATGGAACATCAGCTGTTTATGAAATAAAGACAGAACTTGATACACCTGATAAATTAAAGAAACAAATTGAAGATTATAAAAAGGTCTTTGCGAAAGTATATTTGGTTACTCATAACAGCTTAACCAAGCGTTATTTGAGTCTTATTGAAAATGATGCGGTTGGACTTTATTCATTGTCACCTAAATTGAATTTATCACTGATTAAGGAAGCTAATATTGATTATTCTCAACTTTCGAATGAAGCAATTTTAAAAGCTCTAAGAAAAAATGAATACTTGGGAGTTATTAAAGAATACTTTGGAGAACTTCCTTGTACGACAAGCATCAAGCTTTTTAAAGAATGCCTCTCTTTAGCTAAAAATATTGAACCAATACTTCTGCATGACTTAATGTTAGAACAATTAAAAAAGAGAAAGCCTAAAGAAAGTAATAGCTTGCAATCTGAACTTTTGCCAAAAGAGTTAAAGCATATCTGTTTATGTATAAATCCTAGTCGAAAAGAGTATGATAATCTTTTTGACTTTATCAATCAGAAAATATAAAATATGTACTTTCCCTTTCTTAGGTGCAAACAATTCGAATTATTAGCTCTTAGAGAACTAGCTCCGCAAATTGGAAATAACAACCTCATTTCTCCGGTATTGGAGCCGGTAAAAAAATCAACAACTTCTTTAGAAACAGCTTTAGCCACTTTGATTAAATCCAGTATCAATTTCACAATTATTTTAAATCCAAGTCAAGGTGAATTTTCTACAAATAATTCAAGCTTGGTAGAAAAAATCAAATCAAGCCTTAACCACTACGAAAATTTCCAAATTGGAATAATCATAAAGCCAAACACAGACATTGATCAAATCGATATGCAATTAGCCCTTTTAGATTTTGATCGTCCTTTAACACTTATTCATGAAGGAAAAGTAAATGATATAGAAACCTTGGCAAATTGGTCACTGAATAATAATATTAAGTATAATTTATTCGGAGAGAACTTTCCATTTCGACGATACCGTGGAATAATAACACCGGAATCAAAAGTTCTATTAGATGACAAGTTTAATTTTCAAACGAAAAATGCTGATTATTTAAATAATCAGGATGAATTCTTTAGTGATGATTATATGTATTACTTAGAGGACGGCTTTGTAGGATTTTCCGATTATTTGACAATAGGGAATGATTATTCGGAGGCCGGTTTTGCGCCTTATGCGGTTGCCATTCATCTTACATACCAAAAGGAGAATGGCCAAATATGGATTAAACACTTTGTGTCTGATTCAAATAGCGATACAACAGACGTTGCAGGTAAGTTTGGTGAGGCTTTAGAAAAATTAATCCTGTTTATCGATGAAAAAGGAATAAAAACTAATGCGGCAAATGAATTTCGCGAACATCATAGGTTAGAGCATTATCCTGGTTTAGGAAGTCTAAAAAAACTATCCATAAAAAATCATTTAGAACTAGTTCTAAACCTTTTATCTCAACCATGAATTGCTGTACCAATTGCTTTAATGATAAAGAAATAATTGGTTTTATACTTGACAATTCAACAGAAATTAGTGCATGTGATTTCTGCGGTTCGCTCAATGTACAAATTATTGAAACTAGGGAATTAGAAGAACAATTTCAACCTCTCGTAACTATTTATAAACCAGTCGATGTATTAGGAATCATAGTTACCAACAAAGAATTAATCCATGTAAAACTTCAGAATCGATGGAATTTATTTAGAATAAGTTCTATGGATACAATAAAAATGCTGCTTACTTCTATCCTTTCTAATTATTTACCTGCTGATGATCCCTTACTTACTTCGCCTGTTGAAGTAGAAGTATTATACAGTCATCCAACTCTTTTTGATTTCCACGAAAAGAAGTGGGAAAGCTTTGGTAACGAAATAAAATACAAGAACAGATTCTTCTTAAATGAAACGATAGATCTAGACTTATTAAAAGATTTGCTACAAAATTTTTCGAAGGTTTATGATATTGGGAAGATTTTTTATCGTGCTAGAATTAGCGAAAAGAGGGGCTATCTAATAAATGAAATGGGTAAGCCTCTTAACAAAGCAACATCTGGAAGGGCTAATCCATACGGAATACCTTACTTATATGTTTCTACCAAGTTGGAGACATGTATATATGAAAGTCGTGCATCTTATCTTGATTATGTATGTATTGGTACTTTCAAATTGATAGCACCACTTAGCGTTATAACATTAAGAGAGATTTCGAATTTAAGCCCTTTTGTATTTGGTGACAATCTTGAAAACTATATAATTCACGAAAGATATCTTTATAGATTAGAACAAGAGTTGTCAAAGCCTGTACGCAGGTTCGATAAAGAAATCGACTATTTACCATCAGAATATTTATGCGAGTATGTAAAGTCTTTAGGTTATGACGCAATCGAATACGGCAGTTCATTAAAAGATGGAGGAATTAATTTGGCTATCTTTAATGATGCCAAATTAGAATGTAGGCATACAGAGGTTTATGAAATAACATCACTTAGTTTAAATTTCAATTCGATTGTCTAACCCAATTTCCCGCTATCCGGAGAGTTTCTTCAGGGCTCTCCGAATGTTCAATAAAAGCGGGACTTTGTCCCGCACTTTTATCTTTATCATAAGCCGCAATTAAAAACAGAGCAAAAGCCAAACGCCTTCTTCGGTTAGTCTCCCAACCACACACCACTCATCCGCAAACCATCCATTGATTGAAAAATTTGTGACAGGCAAATGCACCCTTACCATTTCGGCTACCGGCTACGAAACCCAAACGCTGGATGTAACCATCCTGCGCGGCAAAACGGTTGAACTGAATAGTAGTCTTGCATCGCAGATTATTGAATTCAAAAGAGCATAAAAAGAAACAATCGGCAAAGCGCCACCGTTTTATGCGGCTGGCATACAAAAGAAGCTAACCCTAAAGGTTAGCTTCTTTTTCTTTATTATCCTTCGGCTTCCGGCATTTTTTTACACGGGTTGGTTTATTACTTCAACCAGGATAACCCTTTGTTTTTACAGATTTATCGCCACCTTAGCATACAATTTTCTTCCGTTAAAGCCCATCTGCACCGGGTCCCAGGCGCCACCGGATTCACCATCATAAGCTGACAAACGCGCGCCGGGTACAATGCCATAGTTAGGATGTACATTGAACAAATTATCGGAACCAATAAACAAAGTACCGCCTTTAAACAACTTGTACGAAATGTAAACATCGCTCACTACTTTTCCATTGTAATTGAATTGCTCTAACACTTGTTTACTACTATTGTCTAAGGTAACCAATGCCGGATAAGGTGGAGGAGAATCGTAGCCATAGCCTAAGATGGTTATCTTACCATAATAAGTAAAATGCGCCCCAGCGCCCCATTTGCCCAAGCCATAATCAAGGCTTAAACCACCTTTTAGCGGAGGCGCAGAAGCCAATACATAATCTTTTTCCCGATCGCTGAAAAAAGCCTGCTGGTGCAGGTAAGTATCATTCAATGCAGTTGGAATGTTGATCTTATCAATCGTCATGTGTTGCACGTTGCCCGCCAGCAAAGCTCTAAAGTTGTTTTTGCCCCAATTTTTTGAATAGGAAAGCACTACATCAATGCCATAATTGGATGTGTTTACGGCGTTGGCATAAAACTGTGCCTGTGCTACACCCAATTGTTTGAGTATGGGTTCTATCGCAAGCGAAGTAGTATCAAACGCTCCTGAAAGCACAATCCGGTTTTTCATTTTCACCATATAGCCGTCAACCGTAAATGTCCAGTCGCTGGCAGGTTTCCATGAAAATCCCAGGCTTGCATTTACCGATGTTTCTTGTTTTAAATTGGGTATTCCTGCCGCTTTGGTAATAGGGCTGGTGTTAGGTGCTATTTTTACCTGGAACAATTTTCCACCCTGCACATTGGTAAAGGTGTTGCTGAAATTGATTTGTTGTAGTGAAGGCGCACGATAGCCTGTACTCACAGATCCGCGCAGGTTAAAGTTGTGCGTGATTTTATACCGCGTATCAAATTTAAAAGTAGCGAGGGAGCCAAAATCGCTGTAATGTTCAAACCGCGCAGCTGCGCCAATCAACCAGTTTCGGGTTACATCCATTTCCGCATCTACATAAGCACCAAACACATTGCGTTTGGCGGTTACTTCATCAGCCGGCTGAAAGCCCGGAAACCCTTGTGCACCGCCTGCTTTATTAATATCGTAAGTTAAATAAGAAGCCGGTTCGCCCGCATAAATTCCGTATTGCTCGTAGCGGTATTCAGCGCCGAAACTCAATGTAAAACCATGCGCTACCGTTTTGAAATGCCTGCTGATATCGGCGTTGGTGGTATTTTGTAAGAAATAAAAACCGCCATCGTTGAAATTGTTGATGTCGGCTCCCGGCTGCCCGTCTATCGAAGCATTAAACGTGCCTTGGCCGAAATAATGAAAGTTGTTGCCGCCAATGGTGTTGCTCACATCCCAGTCCCATCCGCTTCGTGTAATGCCTTTAAAACCGGAGGCTAACGATGCGTCTGTAATATGAACATTTTCCAACGGATTAAAATATACGCTGCTTGTATCGCCGGGCGTAGCAAAGTGCATGATACCGGGTACAAAAATTAAATTGCCGTTGCTGGTAGTAGGAAACCGGTCCGGACGACCACCAAAGTTTCTCGAATACGCATACGCATTCGATATTTTATAGTTATACCCGCCAAAAAAATAAAACTTGGTATTGGTGTTGGCAATGGGTATTTCAGAGTTGATCATGCCACCCAGTGTAGTAACCGAAGCATCGCCCGCAGCGCGTCTGCCAGTGTTGATGGGAAGGGCTTTTGGATTGGCTGCTAAATTGGTATCCGGTGCCTGCCGGAAGGTTTTTCCACTTCGCAAAAAATCGCCTGAAAAATTAATAAAACCATTGTTTTTTCCAATGGGCAAACCATAATTCACACCCAGTGTAGCCGTTCTTCCATCAAGCCAGTTGCCGGTAACATATTGAGCTTTATCAACGCTGTTGAGTGTGTTAAACTGGTTGTCATAATATCCCGAAACACCACCATTAATGGTTAGTTTCTTTACGCTGTTGTTCAGCACAATATTGATAACACCCGCAATGGCATCGGAACCGTACTGTGCCGAAGCACCATCACGCAATATCTCTACGCGGTTAATGGATGCTTCGGGTATGGCATTCAAATCGGTTCCCGAATTGCCACGGCCGCGAGTGCCAAACAAAGCCACAAAAGCTGTTTGGTGGCGGCGTTTTCCATTTATCAATACCAGCGTTTGATCAGGACCTAATCCTCTTAACGTTGCCAGGTCAATGGCATCGGCGCCATCGCTGCCCGATTGTTTGTTGTAATTAAAAGAAGGTGCCGCTATGTTTAATAACGAAGTCAAATCGGTTTTGCCAGTCGTTTGCGCTGTTTGTTGCACATTAATCAAATCAACAGGAACGGGCGTTTCGGTTCTGATGCGCCCACCTCCGCGGCTGCCTACCGTTACAACCGGCGTTAATTCCATTGTGCTCGCTTGCAATTGAACACTGATATAGGTTTGGTTTTGCACATCTATTGTTTGATCGGCATAGCCAATGCTGCTGATGTACAGCTTGTCGTTGTCTTTTACTTCAATGGTAAACGTTCCGTCGGATGCTGTAACGGCGCCTTTTCCAGAGGGTTTTGCAGTAATAGAAACGCCCGATAAAGCTGCGCTTTCGGTATCCGTTATTTTGCCCTTTATTACCCGATTATTTTGGGCAAAAACAAACATCGCAGGCAATCCTAAACAAAGGAGGATAAGTAGAACTTTGGTTGTTTTCATAAGAGATTTTTCGTTTTTTGAAATGTTAGTTTTTACAAGTATGTAGTTACAGTTAAATTATAATAAGTCGGTTAGCCGCCATTCAATTTTATTTTAAAGATGCAATCAGCAAAAGCCGGAAAGGAGTAAACTTTCCAAAGCGCTTTAGCCAATAATGTTCTTTCACGTGATATCAAACCAGGAGTAAAATTAGGTAAAGATAATTTTGAATAAGCTTCAGGCATCAATATATGCGCAAAAACAAAAGTGCATTTATACAGATGCTTCTCATGTTTTGCTGTTTTAAACTCACGTCTTTATAAATACCCGGAGCATCGCCTTAAACCTGATTACAATCAGTTCTTTAACTGCTCACTGTCATTTCACACGCTTTGTTCCTCTTCTACTTTTACATCCTCTATTTAACTACAACATGAGTGTGTTATTCATCTTGCTCATTGCAAGTATTACCGTAGCTGCCGTTTTCCTGGGCGCCTTTTTATACAGTGTAAAAAAGGGGCAGTTTGACGATGAAAAAAGCCCGCCCATCAGAATGCTTTTTGATGATAAACCAACTTCAACAACCAAAGAAAATAAATAAGAATGATAGAAAAAGAGCTAAAACAAAAAATAACCAAATTGCCCGGCGAAGTAGCTGAAACGCTTGCTGTGGAGCGGTTTTATTACGATAACAAAATCGTAAAACTGTTTGCCTACGCGGTTATGTTTTGGGGCATAGTAGGTATGTTGGCAGGCTTGCTGGCAGCGTTGCAAATCTATTATCCTGTTCTCAACTTTAACCTGCCTGCAACCACATTCGGACGTGTACGTCCGGTTCATACCAATGCCGTGGTATTTGCTTTTGTAGGCAATGGCATTTTCATGGGCGTGTATTATTCGCTGCAACGTTTGTGCAAGGCAAGAATGTTTAGCGATAAATTGAGCAAAATACATTTCTGGGGTTGGCAGGGCATTATTGTGGCTGGTGCTATCACGCTGCTAATGGGAGCCACTTCCGGTAAAGAATACGCCGAGCTGGAATGGCCGATAGACATTGCCATTACCATTGTGTGGGTAGTGTTTGGCATCAACATGTTTGGCACCATTTTAAAACGCCGCGAAAGCCACCTGTATGTAGCCATTTGGTTTTACATTGCTACATGGGTTACAGTTGCCATGCTGCACATTGTAAACTCTTTTGAACTGCCGGTATCCTTTTTAAAAAGCTATAGCTGGTATGCCGGTGTTCAGGATGCGCTGGTGCAATGGTGGTATGGGCACAACGCGGTTGCCTTTTTTCTTACCACGCCTTACCTCGGTTTAATGTATTATTTTTTGCCGAAAGCCGCCAACCGCCCGGTGTATAGCTATCGCTTGTCTATCATTCATTTCTGGTCGCTCATTTTTATTTACATCTGGGCAGGGCCGCACCATTTGTTATATACTGCATTACCCGATTGGGCGCAAAGCCTCGGCGTTGTGTTTAGTGTGATGCTGATTGCGCCAAGCTGGGGCGGTATGCTCAATGGTTTGTTTACGCTGCGCGGCGCCTGGGATAAAGTAAGAGAAGACCCTATTTTAAAATTCATGGTGGTTGCCATAACGGCTTATGGCATGGCAACATTTGAAGGGCCGATGCTGAGCCTGAAAAGCGTAAATGCCATTTCTCACTTTACCGACTGGACGATTGCGCATGTGCATGTGGGCGCATTGGGCTGGAACGGCTTCCTGACGTTTAGCGTATTGTACTACATCATTCCACGCATCTTCAACACACAACTGTATTCTAAGAAGCTTGCCAACACGCATTTCTGGGTGGGCATCATTGGCATCTTGCTCTACACATTGCCCATGTACTTTGCAGGCTTTACGCAAAGCACCATGTGGAAGGCATTTACTCCCGAAGGACAGTTAAAATATCAGTTCCTCGAAACGGTGCAATACTTAAAACCTTTTTATCTCATGCGTGCTGTGGGCGGGGCCATTTATCTCACGGGTGTATTCATCATGGTATATAACCTGGTGAAAACGGTAAAAAGCGGAAGTCTTGTAGCCAACGAAGCAGCCGAAGCCGCTCCTTTACCTAAAGTAATGCTAACGCATAGCGGTCAGCACTGGCATCGCTGGATAGAAAGAAGACCCATGCAAATGCTTTCGTTTAGCCTGATAGCGGTTGCCATTGGCGGCATACTGGAAATGGTGCCTACGTTTTTGGTTAAAAACAATGTGCCCACCATTGCATCGGTAAAGCCTTATACACCGCTTGAATTAGAGGGACGTGATATTTATGTACGCGAAGGCTGCTATCTCTGTCATTCACAAATGGTGCGGCCCTTCCGCGATGAAGTAGCCCGCTATGGTGAATACAGCAAAGCCGGCGAGTTTGTGTACGACCATCCTTTCCAGTGGGGCAGCAAGCGCACAGGTCCGGATCTTGCGCGTATCGGTGGTAAATATCCGGATAGCTGGCACTACAACCACATGCTCGATCCGCGCATCATGTCGCCAGGTTCTATCATGCCCAATTATCCATGGCTGTTTGATGATAATGTGGATACTGCATCAACGCCTGCAAAAATCAGGGCGATGATTACGCTGGGTGTGCCTTATCCGAAGGGCTATGATCAAACAGCGAATAAAGACCTCATCACGCAGGCAAATGCGATTCAGGCACGTTTGAAAGGCGATAAACTCGCTGCTAAAAATACAAGTGAAATCATCGCACTCATTGCTTACCTGCAACGGGTAGGTACAGATATTAAAGGTGCAACAGCAAGCGAAAAAGAAGGCGCACTTCCATAACCAAAATCCAATTGGTACGAAGGTAAAGAGCAGGTAGTAGGTTAACTGCTCTGCCTTCTGCCAAAAAGAGGCAAAAACAAACGACCATGAAATTTATTAATTATTTGGAACATATCACGGGTGTAAGCATTTATGCCATGACTTCCTTTTTTATCTTTTTTTCTTTCTTCATCCTTATGACGTTATGGGCTTTGAAAGCAGATAAAAAGTTGATTGACAAAATCAACAACATACCCTTAGATGAAGACACCATTCGGAACTGAAAAATTGGATACAATGAAATTTTTGAATAAAAAAAGCAAAAACAAAATCGCCATCGTCAGTCTCTTATCGGCGCTTTCTCTCAACACATTTGCAGAAGGCGCACCGTTACAATCTTCCATGGAAAACCCGCTGGCTTTAATGATGGTGATAATAGCTGTTGCATTACTGTTAGCCATTGGTATGTTGGCGTATGTACTAAACAGCGTTGCCAGGATGTATTACGAAAGAAAAGAAAAAGAAACAACCGATACAACCAGCAATGCAATAACTAAAGCCCTTGCTATGATTGGATTGTGCGTGTTGTGCTCTTCTTCCCTGTTTGCGCAGGACGCAGCAACCACCACAGCTACAACAACTGTAGCCAAAGCTGCAAGCAGCGGAGTTGGAGGATTAGACAGCTTTACATTTTACCTATTGTTTGGCGTTATCTCTCTTGAGATTATTGTGATACTCGTAATGGCTTATTATGTGAAGTCGTTTACTACCAAAGAAAAACCGGTAACAGCACCTGCTTTCGACGAATCGTTGCAAACGGCAAACCTGGCTACTACGTGGAAAAAAATATGGGAGCGCATGAACAACTTTCATCCGCAACAGGAAGAAACAAAAATTTTGATCCAGCATGACTATGATGGCATCCGTGAACTTGACAATATGCTGCCGCGCTGGTGGGTATGGGGGTTTGTTTTTACCGTTGTTTTCGCAGGCGTGTATTTGTGGCGTTTTGAGGTGGCGCATTCTGCACCCAACAGCATCCAGGAGTTTCACATCGCGATGGCGCAGGCTGAAGAACAAAAAGAGGCTTATCTGAAACATGCTGCCTCTAATATAGATGAAAACACAGTTACGCTTATGACCGATGCTACTACCATTGATGAAGGTCGTAAACTGTTTACTTCCAACTGTTCTCCTTGTCATGGCGACAGAGGGCAGGGCATTGTAGGTCCTAACCTTACCGATGATTACTGGCTTCACGGAGGCAGCATTCATGATGTTTTTAAAACCATCAAATATGGGTATCCCGAAAAAGGCATGAAGAGCTGGAAAGATGATTTTGCGCCGATGCAAATTGCAAGCATTGCCAGTTTCGTAAAAAGTTTGCATGGCACCAATCCGGTGAATCCGAAAGCACCGCAGGGCGAGTTGTACAAAGATGCGGATTCGCCTAAAAAAGACTCTTTGAATTTGCCCAAAAAAAAGCATGAGGAGTTGACACAGGAAAGCAAAGATTCAACCGGAAATAAAGGGCAATAACAAAAGGAGGTATTCCTGATTTTCGCAGTTATGAAACAAAGACCTATAAGGTTTTTGAAACCTTATAGGTCTAAGCATACAGTCCTTCCATGAAAGGTGATAAAGAAGCAGAGTTATCGTCACCGTCATTCCGCAAATGCCCTCAACACGATGATAAAAGTTATAATCAAATTAGCGAGGGCTTTGTGCGGAACCTGATGATGGAATAATGAATCTATTGCAATGCTATAAAGTTGTTTACAACAGAATGACATCTTCAAAATTATAAGAGCAGATTCCGCACAAAGCCCTCGCCAGTTTAATTATAACTTCTGTCATCGTGTTGAGGGCAATTGCGGAATGACGGGCACAAAAACGCAATCCTCAACCCATAAAAAACAGAAGCCATCTACTGCAGAGAACGATTTGTAACGATTGAAAAAACGGTGACAAAAAAATGAAAAGCACAAAAGCAAAACAAATAGAAGAAAAAGGCCAGGAAGTCTTTCGCGATACACTTGCCAGCGTTGACAAAGAAGGCAATCGCAAATGGATTTATGCGCAGAAACCAAGAGGCTTTTTTTATAAAATACGAACCTGGTTAAGCATACTTTATTTTGTTGTTTTCTTTGGTTTGCCGTTCGTTTATGTGAACGGGCGGCCCTTGTTTATGTTCAATATACCGGAAGCAAGATTTGTGATTTTTGGCAAGCTTTTTCTTCCACAGGATTTCTTTATCATTGGTTTAACCGCCATTGTTTTTATCCTGTTTATTGTGTTGTTTACGGCAGCTTTTGGAAGATTGTTTTGCGGCTGGGCTTGCCCGCAAACGAATTTTTTAGAGATGATGTTTCGCAAAATTGAATACTGGATTGAAGGCGATGCTGCGCACCAGAAAATGCTTGACAAATCGCCGTGGAATAGGAATAAAATGATCCGCAAAACCGCAAAGCATCTCGTTTTCTTTCTCCTTTCTTTTATCATCGCCAACTTCTTTCTCGCGTATATCATCAGCATAAAAGATTTAGAAAAAATTATTACCGAACCGGTATCACAACATGTAGCCGGCTTTACCTCGCTTCTTATTTTCAGCGGGCTATTTTATGGCGTGTATGCGTTTTTCAGAGAGCAGGTTTGCACTGCCGTTTGTCCGTATGGAAGGCTGCAAAGTGTGTTGCTGGATAAGAACTCGATGGTGGTAATGTACGACTACAAACGAGGTGAGCCAAGAGGCGTAGCCAAGAAAAACAGTGAAGATATTTTTGGTGATTGCATTGATTGTTTTAACTGCGTAAGAGTGTGCCCAACCGGCATTGATATTCGCAATGGCGTGCAGATGGAATGTGTAAACTGCACTGCCTGCATTGATGCCTGCGACAGCATCATGGATAAAGTGGGCAAGCCGCGTGGATTGATACGCTATGCCAGCGAAAACAGCATTGCCGAAGAGGAGCCGCTGCGTTATACAACCCGCATGAAAATGTACACCGTGTTGTGCCTCCTGATGGTAACATTGTTATCGTTTTTGGTAATTACAAGAAAAGATTTGGATGTTACTATTTTCCGCACGCCGGGCATTCTGTATCAGGAAAGAGGAGCCGATTCCATTTCCAATTTGTACAATTTTAAGTTCGCCAATAAAACGCTGCGCGACATTCCGCTTACCTTCAAAGTAAGTAACGCGCAAGGCACGGTGCAGATGATTGGCAAGCCGGTGGTGCATGTAACAAAAGAAGCACAGGGTAGCGGTTCGTTTTTTATTATTCTTCCTAAAAAGATGATACAGAGTCGCAAAACTGACATCCAACTGGACTTGTACGAAGGCAACAAATTGTTGCAACATGTAACGACCTCTTTTTTGGGACCGGTTGAATAAACATTTTTTTGAACCACAAAGGCACAAAGAACACAAAGGATCACAAAGAATGATAAAAGAGAATTTGGTGCAACTTCATTACTTACTGTCTTCGTGGTTCACAAAAAAATGTGCAAAAACAAACTCTCAATAATTAAAAACTCATCAATATGAAATGGAACTGGGGATACACATTAACCGTTGTGTTTATTGCATTTGCTGCGCACATCGGCTATCTTGTTTATAGATGCACGCAGGAAAAATTTGATTTGGTTTCAGCTGATTATTACAACCAGGAACTGCGCTACCAGGATAAAATTGATGGCGCACAAAATGCAAAAAAATTAGATACCATAAAGCTTACGCAAACACCTGCTGAACTAAGCATTCAATTGCCGCAACAGTTAGATGGCAAAACAGTTACTGGTGAAGTGTGGTTGTATTGTCCGGCGAACGCGGCACTCGATTGTAAACAACCCTTGCAGGTGAATAAAGAAGGTTGTATGCTGATTGATAAAAAGAGATTGGCACCTGTAATTTATACCGCGAAAATCAGCTGGCAGGAAGGCGATATAAAATATTATAATGAGCAGAAACTAGCGATCAAAAAATGACGACGCAACTATTAATATCTGCCTTTGGGCTTGGCTTGCTAAGCTCTTTTCATTGTGTTGGAATGTGCGGCGCCATTGCGTTTTCGTTACCCACACAGCAGTTGAAAGGAGGGCAGCGAACAGCGGGAATATTACTGTATAACTTCGGGAGAATAAGTCTGTATGCCTTGATGGGATTGCTGTTTGGTTTGTTAGGAAGACAACTATATATCGCCGGTTTTCAGCAATGGTTTTCTATTGTTGCAGGCATTGTCATTTTACTCATTGTTGTGCAGGTTTTGTTTTCGTTTCGTCTTCGATTGTTATCGTTTCAAAGCCTTAACAAATTTGTGCAAAAACAAATGTGCAGGTTTCTACAGAAGCCCCGCATCGGCGATATGTTTTTGTTAGGCGCCGCCAATGGATTGCTGCCCTGCGGCATGGTGTATTTTGCCATTACCGGCGCATTGGCATCGGGCACTATTAGTAATGCTGTGTTGTTTATGTTGTTGTTTGGAATGGGCACTTTTCCGGCCATGTTTTCTGTTTCCTTTTTTGGTTATCAGTTAAAAATATCCTGGCGTGTAACCATAAAAAAAGCAATGCCTTTTATGATGGCAGTGATGGGTATGTTGCTCATTTTGCGCGGTATGGGATTGGGCATTCCTTATATCAGCCCGTTTGTACCTGGTGCGCCGAAAGAAGCCATTGTGTGTCATTGATTGATTTGTTTTTGCCTGAATATTTATGATTGCCAATCAAGGCTTTTGGTTGTTGGTATAGCGTCTAATTTCAAATGTTCCGCAGCAACAGCAGGTGGGTAGAAACACAAGAGAGTTAGCGGTAAATCCGTTCCATCGGAACGGTACAATCATTCAATCAGGAGGTATCATTCCTACGGAACAAATTTGTTTTTACATGATTTTCTTTCTACCCACCTGCTGTTCCTGCGGAACATTATAAAGCCTCTTTCCAACGCGTTTGATTACTGCTTGTTTAGATGCTGATTATAGCAATGGATGGTTATTTGTTTTGTTACAATTTTTCACCATAATGTTTACGTTACATCATACAACAAGGCTGTTTACTTTTGATGATAATTTGATGAACAAATTATTATAACAGCTATTGTTATTATGCGGGACAATGAAGAACACATTCAGCAATTAGAAGCTTTGTTTGATTACGCTACCATTGGCATTGTTATAACAGATGCAAAAGGGCAAATTATCAACTTTAATAAATGCGCAGAATCGCAATTTGGGTATGCCAAAGAAGAAGTGATGGGTCAAGTGGTTGAAGTATTGCTGCCGGAACAATTCCGTAAAAGGCATGTACACTATCGTACTGATTTTTTTGGTGATCCGCACCCACGCCGCATGGGCGAGGATAGAAACCTGCTTGCACGTAAAAAAGACGGATCTTTTTTTCCGGTTGAGGTAAGCCTTACTTATTACACCACCGATCAAACGTATGTAATTGCATTTGTTATTGATATTACGGTGCGCAAACACAACCAGGAAGTGGTGCTGGAGCAGAAAAAAGAGCTTGAGCGCGTAACTACCGAAATTAAACAACTGAACACAGCTCTTGAACAAAAGGTTGCCGACCGAACCAAGATGCTGCGCGAAACACTGGTGGCATTGGAAAAATCGAAAGAAGAAGTGAACGAAGCATTGAAAACAGAAAAGGAATTGGGCGAATTAAAATCGCGGTTTGTAACCATGGCTTCGCATGAGTTTAGAACACCGCTGAGCACCATTCTTACATCGGCTTACCTGCTTGAAAAATACAATGCTGTGAACGAGCCTGCCAAGCGCGAAAAGCATATTCAGCGCATTAAAACAGCCGTGTCGGACATGCGCAGCATACTGGAAGATTTTTTATCGCTCGGCAAGCTGGAAGAAGGATTGATACAAGCCAATTTGATATCAGTAACTGCTGAAGAATGTTTTGAAATTATCAACGGAGTGATTAATGAAATGGAGCCTTTTTGCAAAAGGGAGCAAAAAATAAATCCCTTTTTTGAAGGCAATGGCGCAATAACTATTGACAAGCAATTGCTGAAAAATATCATGATGAACCTGCTGTCAAATGCTATTAAGTTTTCGCCCGAAAGCAGTATCATCCGGGTAGAAGCTTCTATAAAAAATGAGCATTTGCAAATAGTGGTAACAGACAACGGCATTGGCATTTCAAAAGAAGATTTGCAGCACCTGTTTTCGCGCTTTTTTCGTGCGAAAAACGCAGCCAACATTCAGGGTACAGGTTTGGGTTTGCACATTGTTGTTAAGTATCTCGAACTGATGAACGGAGCCATCCATGTGCAAAGCGAGCTGAATAAGGGAAGCACTTTTATTTTGCGCATACCGACATGAGATCCGGTTTAATTTTTTCATGAAAAGCTATGAGCCATGAGTTTTGAGTAAAGAAAATAAAAGGCTGTTAATTGAATTTGACGTAACATAAAATTCGTGTAAAACCAAACTAACTCTGTTTTATTCATAAAAACAAATCGCCTACCATGAGCAAAATATTAGTGATAGAAGACAACGATGAAGTAAGAGAAAATACAGCGGAAATACTGATGCTCTCTAACTACGAAGTGATAACCGCAGCCAATGGTAAAGAAGGCGTGGAAGTGGCACTGGCACAGCGCCCCGACCTGATTGTATGCGATATTATGATGCCGGTATTAGATGGCTATGGCGTGCTTCATTTACTGAGCAAGCACGAGGAAACAGCCACCATTCCGTTTATCTTTTTAACTGCCAAAGCTGAGAAAGTGGACCTGCGAAAGGGCATGGAAATGGGAGCCGATGATTATTTAACCAAGCCATTTGATGGCATTGAATTGTTGAATGCAGTAGAAGTAAGATTGAAAAAAGCGTCTGTCATCAAACAAAAGTGGAGCACAGAAACACAACAGGTAACCGCCTTTATTGATAATGCCCGGCAAAAAGGTTTGATGCAGTTAACCAGCAACGAAAGCATTATTTACAATTATAAAAAACGCCAGGTATTATACAATGAAGGACAAAAACCGAAAGCAGTGTATTACGTTATCAGCGGCAAAGTAAAAGTGTACAAAACCAATGATGATGGAAAAGAACTGATTACAAACATGTTTACTGCGGGCGACTTTCTGGGCTACCTGCCGGTGCTTCAGGACATGAATTATAAAGACAATGCTGAAGTGCTGGAAGACACCGAGATGATGCTTATTCCGCGCGATGATTTTAAAAGATTAGTAACCTCTGATGCGCAAACGGCAAGAGAATTTATCCAGTTGATAACACACAACATGCTGGAGAAGGAAGAAGATTTGGTGAACCTTGCTTACAATTCATTGCGAAAGAAAGTAGCGTATGGCATTGTGCGGCTGGCAGAGAAATACAAAAGCGATGATGGCAAGCCAACGGTTATCAATTTATCGCGCGAAGACACGGCACAATCTATTGGCATTGCTACCGAATCGCTCATCCGCACACTTGCCGATTTTAAGAAAGAAGGCTTGATAGACATGCAGGCAGGAAAGATTATTATTTTAAACGAAAACAAACTTCGCAACCTGCCTTATTAAATGGCTGTTTTATACAGTTCACTTAACCGTTGTTCTTCCTCATTGCCAGACATCCTTTTCCATCCAAATAAAAATCGTTTTGTTTATTCTTTTCTTTATTGTTTTGCAACAAATCATCTTTGCATGTATCCTGCCAAAAGAGAGGCAACACATACCCGCACTCAGTTTCAGGTTGACCGCATTGCCTTTTTCAGCGATGCTGTTATAGCGATTGCTATTACGTTGCTGGTGCTGGAAATTAAAATTCCTCCTTTGGGCAAAGATGCCACGTGGCGGCAAATCGGGCAGCAATACGGACACACGCTTTTTATACAATTCATTGCGCTTTGTGTTTGTTTTGCAAGTATTGGCAACCTTTGGATGCGGCATCATGAACTGTATGAGCACATCAACAATTACAGCAAACAGCTCGTCAGGATTAACCTGTATTTTCTGCTAACCATTATCCTGCTGCCACTGTCTATTTCTTTTTCTTTTGAAGATAACAATCCTGTCCCGCTACGTGTTTTTGTGCTTTGCACCAACCTGGCATTGTGTAATTTTATGTTTTACCTGATGTTGCTCGTTGTCTTTCACAAAAAGAATCAGTTCTCTACTCTAAAAGTGGAGAACGAAAATAGTATTCAGAAAACCTATTCATTGGTGCATGCTTGTATTTTGTTCTCAGCAGGTTTGCTGGCTTTATACGGCGTTAGTTGGTTTTATCTGCTCTTTTTTTTATTTCCGTTGCTGAGAATTTTTAGCAGGCTTTTTAATTTAAAATCTATTGCATGAGCCGTGCTTTTATTTAGGAGATACAAGCAAACGAACTTGTGGGTTAAGGTTAGAAATGAAAGATGGAAACCCGGGTATTTGAACAAAAACAAACTTGCCTATCCACTTACTAAACGACTGCTCCATTCAGTTCGCTTAGCAGTTGCCCTTCTGTATTTTGTTGCTCCAGCGTCCAGTCTTCTGTAAGTGTAGCTTCAATCCATACATTGCAAAACCGGCGATATATTTTTACTTTCAATCCGGCTTTGCTTAAAAATTCCTGTTCCAGGCGGGCAACCGTTTGCTCCTTGTCAATGTTGATAAGCGCAGAAGCGCCCTGGAACA
Organism: Ilyomonas sp.; assembly: GCA_965277535.1. Lineage (GTDB taxonomy): Bacteria > Bacteroidota > Bacteroidia > Chitinophagales > Chitinophagaceae > Ilyomonas. Next base: position 3,215,580 of record OZ255825.1, read on the forward strand.
TTTCATTGTTCTGCATTACTTCTTCTTTACCCGCTACTTTTTTAATTAACTCAACAGTAAGGTAAGGATAGATGGCAGTAAAGTACTGCTGCATTTCTCTGATAGTGTGCCCTTTTTCTATCTTCAATGTCATGAAAGTTAGTTTGAGGTTGCCAATGCTATTTAATGACGAAAATAAACCCTGTTGTTTCTTTTAATAAGAACGTGAATCAGGTTGTTATATGAGTTTTGTCAGAACTTATGGTTTCGGCTTTTTTATTCGCAATTACAATCCTGCAAATGTTTGCGCATTATCAAAAGAGGCATGGATGGATGCAAAATCAATTGTTTGCACAAGCTCTTATGAAACAAGCTGCGCGTTTTTGGAATTACAATTAAAAGATCCGGCTGATACTTCTTTTCGTATTCATGCAAGCCAAGCAACGGGTTGTTACTGGTAATGTAACGAAACTGAGGATGAAATTCATCGAGGTGTGTTTCCGTTGCAATGGCTTCTGCCACGTTTTCTCCGCTAAGGCCGTGGTCGGGCGCTATGTTTACAATCTCCACACCGGCTGTAAAGTTCTTTATCCAGTGTGTTAACTCCCGCAACGGCATTGAACCTGCTACCACTTTAAAATCTGCGGCAATGGCGATGGTATTGATGTTTTTGAAACAAACATTTTCCGGCACCAGCAACAATGGTGCTTCACATTGCCGGCTAATGTTTATGGTACGGCTGCCAGTAAGAAATCTATCTAAAAAATGTTTTTTAGTGGCTGCCATTACCACTACAAAAGGTTTTTCTTCATAACACAATTGAGCCATTTCAGCATCCGCTTTTCCCCATCTCAGTTTCACTTCTATAGGTATCGAATTGTCAGTAAATGCAATCAATTCGGTTTTAAGTTGCTCTAGTTTTACAAGCGCATCATCAGCGTAACATTCACCCAAATTCATCATTGTTGATTCAACAACAATGGCATTGGTTTCTACGGCATGATAGAGGAGCAGTTTTGCACCTACGGAAGCCGATAAATGAGCAGCATAATACACAGCGTTGCGTGCTATGTCTGAAAAATCGGTAGCGGCAATAATGGTTTTCATAAAATAATGTTTGAAGGCATACAACAAAATTCTTATTTGCTCCTTAGCTTATACATGAGCATGAAGAAAAGAGAACATGATTGTTATCAGGATTGTGTTGTTTTCTATATGCAATGAATCAGGTGGCGAAGTAACGCTTGTCAGTAAGTAAACGCTAAGCTGCCTTTAGTTTTACAAAAACAATTTCTATGTTCGGACAATTAAACGAAGAACAAATTGAACAGTTACTGCAACGCCTGTATGTAGGCAGAATTGGATGTGGCGCAAATAACATTGTGTACGTGGTTCCGGTTGGCTATGCGTATGATGGCACATCGGTGTATGCACATTCGTTGGAAGGAATGAAAATAACCATGATGCGTGAAAACCCGGAAGTATGCTTTGAAGTAGATGATACTTCTGATATTTCGAACTGGCAAAGTGTAATTGGCTGGGGCACTTTTGAAGAACTGGCAGGGGAAGAACGCGTGGAAGCTATTAAATCATTGGTTTTAAAAAATATACCTGTAGTAGCCAGTAAAACTGCAAAGCTGCTTCCTGAATATCCATTTTATCCAAGCGATTTTAATGAGATAGAAGGCATTGTTTACCGAATAAAACTTAACAAGAAAACAGGTCGGTTTGAAAAATTGGAAGGCGTTGCTTTGTAATACGATGTACGATGTTGGATGTGTGATATATGATGGCTGTAACCCTAAATGGCAAAGGCTTTCAGTGGAACCAACCTGTGCTGCGTGCTAAACTTAAAAGGGTATAAGTGTTGAAAAAAGTGATAAAAACAAAAGAATGACTTTGTTTGTGGTTTTGTGTAGGGTTATCCACAGCCAATTGTCGTTCTTTTGTTTTGTTATGCAAGGCTTGTTTTAAAATATTGTATTTATAAACCTGCTTTTTTTGCAGCCGCTTTTTTAGGCGAAGATTTTTTTGCAACTGCTTTTGCTTTTTTTACAGTTTTCACAGCTTCTTTTTTATGAAGTCCTTCTGTAATGTGCTTTACCGCTTTTTTAATGCGATGGTGAAATTTCTTTTCACCCAATGTTGTTTTTAATTCTGGTATGGCAGCTTCAATTTTATCAGCTAACTGTTTTCTCAATTCTTTTTTGCCCAATGTTCCGTTTTGATTTTGGTTAGGCATGTTTTTGTTATCCATTTGGTTTTGTTTAAAAAATCATAATACAAAAGTAATATTAGCTACACCTCTTGTATGTTAAGTTTTGAAAGATAAAAATTATTATCATTTTTAAACATACAGCTAGCTTAAATATTTGCCCACAATCGGCACACGCCTTCCTACACCAAACGCTTTTGGCGATACGCGGATGATAGGGCAAAACTGGTTTCGCTTGTATTCATTCCGGTTCACAAGCGATAAAGTTTTATCAACCACATACGCATCGAAACCTTGCGCTTTTATCTCTGCCGGACCTTGCCTGCGTTCGATGTATTGAAACAAAATTTTATCAAGAACGTCATAATCGGGCAGGCTGTCGCTGTCTTTCTGGTCGGGACGAAGCTCAGCGCTAGGCGCTTTGTGAATGATGTTTGCCGGAATGATTTCGCCATTGCGATTGATGTATTTTGCCAACTCATACACCTGCGTTTTATAACAATCGCCCAGCACACCAAGTCCGCCAGCCATATCTCCATACAGCGTTCCATAGCCGGTTGCCAGTTCGCTTTTATTGCTTGTGTTTAGTAAAATCAAATTGAATTTATTAGCAATGCTCATTAAAATATTTCCGCGTGTGCGGCTTTGTAAATTTTCTTCCGCTATAGAAAAAGGAAGATCGCCAAAGATGGGATGAAGCGTTTGCAAAAACGTTTCATAAACATCGTTGATACGGATAATGTCGTAAGGATTTTGCAGATTCTCGCTTAGTCTCACTGCATCGTCAACACTATGGCTTGTGCTATAAGGCGATGGCATCAGCACCGCACGAACATTTTCTTTGCCCAAAGCTTCACATGCCAAAGCAAGCGTTACCGCCGAATCAACACCGCCCGAAGATCCGATGATGGCTTTGGTAAAATTCATTTTTGTAAAATAATCTTTAATGCCCATTACCAAAGCCTGATATACCTGCAGGATGTTGTGCGAAGCCTTGAAAGTTTCAATGTTTGCCGGCTCGTTTTGTTGTTGGTAGGCTTGTGTTTTATTCCTTGTTTCTTGTTGCTTGTGTTCTTGTTCCTTCACACTTAAATCCTTGTCTCTTGTTTCTTGCTCCTTGTCTCTTAAATTTTCAGTCAAAATATCATCATTATCAAATATTACAAAGTCCAATGCTTCGGCGAAGGAAGGCAACGCTTTGCATACATCACCCCTTTTGTTATACGCCACTGAAGCACCGTCAAACACAATCTCCGTCTGGCTTCCAACGGCATTGCAATAAATCATGGGAAGCTTATAATGCAGCACGTTTTTGCGAATCACATCGCGCCGGTTTTCTTCGTGCAGATAATCAAACGGCGATGCGCTGAGGTTAATCATGATGTCAGGCTGCTGATGTTTTAATTCATCCATCGGGCAGGTAAGATAAAGAGGATTGTCGTCAATATTCCAGATGTCTTCACACACCGTAACAGCTAATTTCTTTCCCATAAAATGGATCACATCCCACTGTGCTGCAGGCTCGAAATAACGGTATTCATCAAACACATCGTAGGTTGGCAGCAAGGTTTTGTGCACTTCTGCTTTGAGCCGTTTTTGGTGCAAAAACAAAGCGGCGTTGAACAAATCTTTGCCTTCGATTTTAGGGTTGCGTACCGGTGCGCCAATCAATACGCCAATGGTATCAGCATGTTCTTTTATCTCATCAATACTTTCATAACACTTGCTGATAAAATCGGCAAATTCTAAAAAATCTCTTGCCGGGTAGCCGCACACACTTTGCTCGCTGAATACAATCAAATCGCCGCCCCGTGCTTTGGCTTTTTCAATTGCTTCGATGATTTTTTTGGTGTTGCTTTCAAAATTTCCGATGTGATAATTCTGCTGCGCTAAAAATATTTTCATGGTGTTTTGTTGGTGTTACAAAAGTGATGAATAAATGTTGTGCCACGAAAGGGGAAACTGGTAGTTAATTTGAACCACGAACCTGCCTGCCGGTAGGCAGGGGCACAAAGAACATAAAGGTTCACGAAGAATAATAAAACAAAACCGTATGCAACTTTTTTGTTTTGGGACTTTTGGTTCCTTACTTTTTCAGTGTCTAAGAAAAGCAAAACATTCATTCATCAGGCAAAACAAAAAAGTGCGTAAAAATTTTATCTTATTGTTATCGCAACAGTCGTTCCATCGGAACGATAGGTGGGTAGAAAGAGGATAAATTAAGATAATGTCGTTCCATCGGAACGATACTCTTCTAATTGAATGCTGATGAGTACCGTTCCGATGGAACGGAATGCACCCCTTTATCCGTAATCTTCTACCTACCTGCCGTTCCCTGACGGAACGAAGCCATCTTCCATTTTGCACGATTTTCTACCCACCTGCTGTTCCTGACGGAACAAAGCCTTTTCACAAATAAAGAAGTGTAAAATAAAATTTCATCAACCCAAAACAAAAATGCACACTTTATTTTAGCAGGATGAATCAATGGTTTTGTATTGCAGCAATTTCTGTCATTGCTCTTTTTTCGTGCAAAAACAAAAAGAATAGTCCTGATGTTTCAAACATCAAAGTTGATGTAACGGTAAAGCGTTTTGAAAAGGACTTTTTTTCGATAGACACGAACCACATCGAAGCCTCTTTCAACAAGCTGCAACAGCAATATGGAACGTTTGTAAACGATTATTTTTACAACATTCTTTCCATACCTGCTGTTCCCGATAGTGTGATCAAAAACGTGAAGTTGTTTTTGCACGATTACAAGAAAGTATATGATTCGGCAGAGCAACAGTTTTCTTCTTTTGATAAAGAGGAAAAAGAAATCAAGAAAGGCTTGCAGTTTACAAAATATTATTTTCCTAAGTACCAGTTACCGCGGCAAATTATCACATTCATAGGTCCGTTTGAAGGTTACAGCAATGTGCTTACTGAAAGTGGCATTGCTGTTGGCTTGCAGTTGTATTTAGGCAAGAATTTTTCGGCTTACCAAACCGATTTTTTTAAAGAAGTGTATCCCGATTACCAGGCCCGCAAGTTTGATAAAGCTTACATTCCGGTAAGCAGCCTCACCAACATCATCAATGATATTTATCCGCAGCAATCAGGCACTAAAAGCCTAATAGAACAAATGGTGGAAGAAGGCAAGCGCATGTATGTTCTCGACCATCTTTTGCCCGAGACAGAAGATACGTTGAAAACAGGTTATACTGCCGCGCAACTAAAAGGTTGTTACGACAATGAAGCTGCGATATGGAACTATTTTATTGAAAACAATTTGTTGTACAACAACGATCCTTCTCAGATAAGAGATTACACCAACGATGCACCGCGAACTGAAGCGTTGGGGCAGGCATCGCCCGGCAATATTGGCTTGTTTGTGGGCTGGCAGATTGTAAAAAAATGGATGAATCAAAAAGAGGGTTCTGTAAACATACAGGAGTTGTTGCAAACCGATGCCAAGAAAATTTTTACGGAAGCGAAATACAAACCGAAGTAGATAAAAATAGCTCAACATTTTTTGCATAAAAAGAAATAGGAGATAGTTGCCGATATTTAAGGTTTCAGCATCGTCTCCTGAAAGGGACGATGCGGGTAAATCAACAAGCTCAATCGTAGCGCATCGTCCTCGTTGAGAGACGATGCTTGAACCAATAATGTTGTGCTCAAAAACAAACTTGCAAAGCATCATAAATGAAGCAGAAGATTGCGATTGTGCAAGTGCCGGCCCGCCTCTTGTATGGGTTATATTTTTTAATAGATTGTGTGTTGCCAAACAGCCTTTTGTGGTTATTAATGGGTAATAGCGTCTGCCCATTAAAAAAGGCTTAAACAGAAGTATGCATTTCTGTATTCCTTATTTTTACAGTTGTCCGTAAAGCCCTTTTCTTCCTCTGGTTAATTGCCTCTTCCGGCAAAGTATCACAATCTTTAAGACGAATGGTGAACGAAGGATGAACGTAAGATGAACGAAGAAAAGACGGCTTTACCCATAAGAAGACCATAACCAAACAGGAACCATGGCAAGACTATCTAAAAGATTTTTAGGAACTATTCAGGGAGGAATCGGCAGGCAATTGGTGTTTAAGAAGTACGGTGATAAGACAGTGGTTGCCAGCTACCCGGATATGAGTAAAGTGAAATAGAGCGAAGGGCAAAAGGAAGGCAGAAAGCTGTTTGCCGAAGCGGTGGCTTATGCTAAAGCTATTAACCGGAATGTGGAAGAAAAAGCATTGTATCTGCAAAAGGTAAAGAAAGGGCAGAGCGTGTATCATTATGCACTGAAGGAGTACCTGGCGCAGCATAAGAAGTAATGATTGCTGTGCATTTTTATAAGAAATGCTCTACTGGTTTGCGGTAGGGCATTTACTTTACTAAGACAATTTAATTGTTCGTTTACTTTCTTTTCTTGAAAAAAGAAAGTAACAAAGAAATTCAAGCACGGATGATATACAGCCCATCCGTGCACGGTTCCTTGATTAAGCTTTTATTGTACTGTAATGAAAAACAGTTGCACCTTGATGGGTTGGGTGTGGCTGCATAACCAGTGTTGTTGGATGGATACAGTGTAAGCCGGAGAATAAGTTGGGAACTTCGCCCAGTTGAAGGGATGGTTTATTGTTTTGATAGACCATTGGTGGAGGGAAGATTATGAGCGGACGCTCAATAGTGGAAGGCACAAGCGAGACGCTTGCATCAAAAACGGGTGCTTTGCTCATAACGAAATAAGGCATTTCCCATCTCATCCCGCATCCTGTACAGGAAGCCACTGTTCTCTTATGTGCTGATGTCGAAATACAATTCTTTTTTGTACCGTGTAAAGAAAAGGAATAGTAAGAAAGTTTGTTGTTTTAAACAACCAATTGTAAGTAGGAAAGTTTCGTCTAAATGCTATATTTGAATCTTTAATAGAGTTCTAAATGGATAAATTGTCCCACATCGAATTGTTTGCAGGTTGTGGCGGAATGGGACTTGGTTTGAACGCTGCTGGATTTGAATTATATTTTGCAAATGAATTGTCACCTATGGCTAGTGAAACATTTGCTTACAACCTTTTACAAGAAGATTTAGAAAATTTAGCTGAAGAAAATAAAACGGCCATTAAAACTTTATGGATAAAAAGTGCTTTTGATAAAAGTCAATTAAAAAAGCGTTTACGAGAAAATCCCTTTGAAGCAAAAAACGGTTCCTTTTCAGATTTGAATAATCTTAAAGATTTAAAAGGAAAACTTCTTGTTGGTGATATTGACCAATTATTAGAGTGGTTATATAATAATCCATCAGTAATAAGGAAGATCAAAAGAGAGCAAATTACTTTGTTGTCTGGCGGCCCTCCGTGTCAAAGTTTTAGTATAGCAGGGAAAAGAGAAAAAGACAATTCAAAAAACTTGTTACCACTATCCTTTGCCAAATTTGCTGGTCTTGTTAAACCTAAGTTCGTATTGCTTGAAAATGTAAAAGGTATTACTGCACCGTTTATCCAAAACGATTCAAAACATTATGCTTGGTTCGAAGTTGCTAAAGCTTTTGCATCAGAAGGGTATGTTCCAGTATGTATGTTGCTCAATTCAAAATACTTTGGAGTAGCCCAACATAGGAATAGGTTTATATTGTTAGCGATACGATATGACATTGCTAAAAAGCTTTCAAAAAAAATACAAAAGCCATTTTTAATAGAGGCAGTAAATTTTTATTCTTTAGTAAATAAAAACAAGGAGAGTTTAGACAGTATTAGTTTGCGTAGTTTGAATTATTATGATATTGAAAATTTTGGAGAATTATATAGTGGTTTTATATTTCCAAAAGTAATGACGCCAGAAAAGGAATATATTTCTGCATCCGAAGCCATTGGTGATTTGAAAAAAACTGTAAATAAACCCAGTTTTAGTAAATCTAGGGTTGTGTATAGGGACTTTATTAATAAAATATTTCCTAACCAAACAGAATCACTTTTCGATCACATACATAATCATGAAGCAAGGGAACATAATTTTGAAGTAAAAGCGCGATTTCGCTTATACCAAGTCATTAACGAATTTCAAAATGGCAATAAAAAGAGTGCTGTTGATTATATTGTAGGTAGAAATGTAAAACAAGACGCTCTAAATAAATTTTTAAGAGAACTAGTTAATCACGATTTATATGTAAAAAATGAAGAAGGTGCTGTTTATAAAAGGCTTTATACTATTGATGAAGCGAAAATGCATTTAGATAGCATCGTAACAAAGAAACATAGCCAAAGAGCCTTAAAAGAAGATGAACCAGCGCCTGCGCAACTAACCATTCCAGATGATGTTTGCCACTATGATATGAGCCAGCTAAGAACACTGACCGTAAGAGAGATGGCTAGGTTTCAATCTTTTCCAGACTGGTTTGTATTTAAATCGAAAGTAACTACAGGCGGAGCTAATAGGAAATTTGAAGTTCCTCAATACACACAAGTTGGCAATGCAGTTCCTCCATTATTAGCAAAAGCACTAGGCGAATCTATTATTAATATTCTTAAACAAATTGAATAAAATATCAGTGGATTTGAAGGAATTCCAAAACTCTTGTTTGAATGAAGAAGATGAAATCGTTGTTCAAAAATATTTAATTGACGGTTCAAGTTTTTTCTTCGACACCTTTTTCGCAAATTCAAAAGAAGAATTCGAATTTAAAAAGGATGTTTCTAAGAGCTTAGATGCTCACTTAAGAGATGTTGTCATTGTAGGATCAGGAAAGTTGGGATTTAGCATGAAACCAGACAAAGTAAATACGAGGTATTATCCTTTTAAAGAATTCGATTTTAATTACTTCAAAGATAACAAAAGAAAAAAATCCGACTTAGATATTGCCGTGATATCTAGTTCACTATTTGATAGTCAATTATTAAGCGTATATAAACATACTCAGAGCTATTCCCTTACCTCTTATACTAATGATCTAAAAAAATCTTTCGCCTTTTATATTTTAAAAGGATGGTTGCGGCCCAATTTTTTACCCATCGACTATTCAATTACTCCATTTATAGATAATGTGCGCAATAAATACATAAAAAAATACGAAAGGGACATCAACATAAGTATTTATAAATCATGGTACTATTTCGAACAGTACCATAAGAACAATATTAGAACAATCAAAGTAAACTTGCTTGCAAATAACTAAATATGGATACAAAGCTTAAAGAAGGAATACACTCAACTAATTTTAAAATAATTGAGCTTTATAATAAGATAAGTTCCGACTTACTAGTTACACGACCAGACTTTCAAAGAAAGCTAGTTTGGAAGAAACAGCATAAGTATCATTTTATTGAAACTATCTTGAATAACTTTCCATTTCCGGAGATATATATAGCAAGCTCTGAAATTGACGTCGAAAGCTTAATAGCAAAAGAGATAGTTGTTGACGGACAACAGAGGCTGTCGACAATTGTAGATTATATAAAAGGAATCGGGGATTTTGAACATCAAACAAGAATAACAGCATTTGACAGCTTGACAACCGAAGAAAAAAAGGAATTTCTAAACTATCCGGTTGCTGTGAAAGATCTTAAGGATATGAATGATAACATAATTAAAGAAATTTTCCAGAGAATTAACAATACCGAATATTCCTTAAATACGGTAGAAAAAACTAATGCACAATATGGCGATGGTGAGTTCGCCATATTGTGTAAACAAATTATTGATACAGATTATAAGCCAACGATAGATCAAACAGATATTGTCCTTAATAATGCTATTAAGCATAAACTCAATTTTTTCTTTGATAATAATAGGATATTCAGCGATAGTGATAAAGCAAGAATGTTTGATTTCCAGTATAGCATGCTTGTAATATCTACTTACCTTGAAGGAGATTATTTTGGAAGAAGTTTGAAAATAGAATATTATTTAAAGAGGTACAACGCCTCTTTTGAGCCTCATAACGAAGTCCTTGGATTACTATTAAATTCAGTGGATATAATTTCAAGATTACGACTTGACAAATCAAGTTACTGGTTTAACAAAGCTAATTTATTCACTCTTTTAATTGAGTTCTCAAAAGTTGATTCAGAAGATTTGAATTTAGAAAAATTAGAAACAAGTCTTTTGGAATTAGAATACAAAAATGATTTGTATTTTTCAGAAGAGGAGTATGAAGCTGGTGACATAACAGACGATGAACGAAAATACTTCGAGGAAGCTAGGCATGGAAGTCATGAAAAAGCAGCAAGAGTGCATAGAGGTAAAGTTATTTCTACTTTAGTAAGCAATGCTATGATAAATAAAAATCAAACAGTTCTCTTCAAAACAAGTGAACATGAACGAGAAGGAGTTCTGCGCCAACATTCTTTAAAATATGTTCTAATTAAACCAACCAAAACAGCTTTGGAAAAATCAATAATGGATGCTACTGCATCTGTAAGAGACTTTTTTCAAATAAACGAGATACATGATTATCATCGTCAAGAAAATGGACCAGAAAATAAAGTGAAAAAAGAGATAGAGTTTATTTTCGAAAATAGTACACAAAATGAACAACTTTCTCTTTATAGAGCTACTAATCGTGGAGATGCAAGGCTATCTATCTCGAATTTAAAATCTTATGCGCACGCTGATGATACACTCGCATTGATTGTAAAAAACAATTCCCTTTATTTACTTAATATTACATCCCTTGACATTAATAATATGATCGGAGAACCAAGTCCTTTCAACAACCTACTAAAAAATTAGATTTCTCGAACGACTAATTGCTAAATGAAATGGAACAATTTAACGTAATGCCCAGCCCTGCTATGCTCGACCTTTTAGGAAAAATACCCTTTAAAGGTTATCAATGCATTGCTGAACTCATTGACAATTCGATCGATGCAATAATCAATAATAGTAGCAACCTAAAAGATTACCAAAAAGTCATTTCAGTTTACATTCCTACACGAAGTAAAATTTTGGAAAACCAACCCTTGGTCGTGGAAGATTGGGGAATAGGAATGACAGATACACAATTAGAAAATGCTGTTCGTGCTGGCTATTCAAGTAAGAATACGAGTTCTAATCTTGGTCTTTTTGGAATGGGTTTTAATGTTGCAACTTCAAGATTAGCCAACACAGTAGAAATCTGGACTGCAACGGAAGCAATGGAAAAAGAAGTTGGGATTCGCATTGATTTGCGTGAAATGAAGAAATCAGGTTCGTTTATTCGTCCAAGATTAGAAAGAGAAAAACGACCTCATAAAAGCTCTGGAACTATAATAGAAATTTTTGATTTTAAGTCTGTAGCACAAAGCTTACTACAACCAAGACAAATAATAAAAGAAATAAGTAGGGCTTATTCAGATCGCATTTTTAATGAACATGGAATCAAGATTAATATAAATAGGGAAGAGATAACACCATTTAAATTTTGCGTTTGGGATAAATCAAGATCGGTTAAACATAAGTACGATGATATAAAAGCTGTTTATGAGATAGATGAACACTTAAGCGAAGAAATGTTTTGTGAGAGTTGCTTTTCATGGCTAGGAGAATCGGTTGATACCAGCTTACCACTCGAATGTCCACATTGTAATACTATCGGAAGAATCGTCAAAAAAGATATTTATATTACTGGATGGGTAGGGATTCAACGCTACTCTGACATAGAACACTTTGGTGTAGATATTTCAAGGAATGGCAGGGTGATTAGCAAACTAGACAAAACGTTATTTCATTGGGATAACGAAAAGGCAAAAGATGATCCCCGCTTTCATCCTGAATATCCAAGAGACACAACTTATGCAGGAGGAAGAATTGTGGGCCAAATTGAAGCTAACTTTATAATTCCCACTTATACTAAAGATGATTTTGAACGAGACGATAAAAACTGGAAACGGGTTATAAAATTCCTAAGAGGTGAAATGCCTCTTCAGCCTGATTTAAGTCAACAATTTGGGTATCGCCAAGCGAATAGAAGTCCAATCGGTTTTCTATTTAATGGCTATAGGAAAATTAATGTCCCGGGTTCAAAGACATTGGTTTTTGCAAGGGAAAATGGTAGTGTTGACCATATTACACCAAAAAATTGGGCGCAATTATTTTATGAAGGAAAGGATCCAGATTACCAGCCAGATACTAAATGGTGGGAAGCTGTATTAAAAGCTGATTTAAAAGAGCCACCTTCGACTTTCAATCCTCTTAATCCAAACGGAAACGGGACAGGTACAGGAAACTCACCTACACCAGGTTCACCAAAATCAGCGCCACCAGTTCCGGAGAAGTATCCTGGGAAGAAAATGTTTAAAAGATCTCTTCGGTTAGATATACAAAAACTAATCGGTGAAAAGCCTATCGATCTTACGTTAATAGATTATTATCCCGAAATTGATATTAACGCTCCAATAATATTTGAATCTCAAGGCTCGATGTGGAAGTTCAATGTTTATTTGAACAATAACCACGCAATGTTTAAAGATTTCGCAGATGGCTATGAAGATTTGATATTTATGGAAGTTGCTTATAAATATGCGCTAGTAAAAAATAGTGAAGACTGGAATATCACTAGGATTTATTATGAATTAAAATCGAAGTTTTCCCCTGAGTCAATGCTTAGTGTTCCTAATCTTGTTACTAAAGCAAGTAACTTAATGAGAGACATCCAAAACAAATTGGTAGTAACAGGCGGAATTGAGCTTTCAAGAAAACCTGTTTTAAGCGAAAACGATGAAAAAGCAATTATAAAAAAGCATCTTGATTTAGAAGGAAAAGGAATTGCAGATTTGCAAGACTTTATAATGAATACAAGGTTTTTAAAGTACTTAGACCTCAATTATATTTTCAAATTCGTCGAGGATTTTCCTGAAATAATTTATGATGGTAAAGTACTTAATCTTCCATTCAATGAATTAGATGATGAAAGTAAACAACATCAATTAAAAAAATACACAGGTTATTTTAGTGATATTCGTTGGTTTATGAATGACTTATCAAAAGAAGGTGATGAAGCAGTAAAGAAATTGAAACAGCAAATTATCAGGAACCGCTACAGTATTGAAATACTTCATGGAAGCATTAATAAATGACTCAAAAGGCTTTCTTTCCACGGAACGCCTATCTAAAGGTCCTTGGCAAGCATTTGAAAGAGGAATAGCAAGATTATTAGCTCATAGCGGCTGGGAAATAAATGAACTGGTAGGTGGCTCCGGTGATCAAGGGGCAGATATCATTGCAGCATTTCGAGACCAAGAAGGCAAACTTCTTGAATATATTTACCAAGCAAAATATTCTGAAAACAATAAACCTCTTTCCGTAGATATTATAGGTGACTTGAAGCGGGCAATGGAGTATTATGGAATCGATAGAGGCGTTGCGGTTTCTAATAGGGTAATCTCCGAATCACAAAATTTAAAACTAAAAACTTTAAAAAATACCGGGTATAACATCGAGACATTTTTATCTAAAAATGTTTATGATGTATACACACAACTTACTCCTTGGGCACCTGAAAATAGAGCATTGAAGCAATACCAAGCTGAAGCTTTGTCAAAGCTACAACAAGCTTATTTAAGAGGTGATAAACAAGGATTAATTTGTCTTGCGACAGGGTTAGGAAAAACATTTGTTGCTGCTACATTTCTTAGGTGGCTCTATGAAAATAACCAAGAAGTAAATGTATTAATTTTGGCAAATTCTAAGTCTCTTATAGAACAGTTTGACCGTTCCATTTGGTCAAACCTTCCTAAATGGGTTGCAACTCATTTAGTATATGATTCCGAAAAGCCCTCCTTTTTACAAGGTGTAACCTTATCTACATTTCAAAGCTTCCAAGATTTTCATGAAAAGTCGGTTGACTTTTATTACGATATAGTTATTGTAGATGAAGCTCATCATGCTCCTGCAGATACCTATTTAAATGCAATGAAAAAACTTGAACCTAAATTTTTATTAGGCTTAACAGCCACTCCTTTTAGAAAAGACGAAAGGGATGTAACGGAAGTTTTCGGTCAACCGCTTATTTATTATTCAGTTTACAAAGCATTACAAAAAGGCTATTTAGCTAAAGTAGATTATCATTTACACAACGACAATATAGATCAAGATTGGATAACGAGAAATAGTGCCAAAGGACATACGATTAAGCAGCTAAATAAAAAGATTTTTCTTCCGGAAAGAGACGAAACAATTTGTGAGCAAATTTTTAAAATCTGGACAGAAAGAAAATTAGAACGTGGAATTATATTCTGTAATAGCAGTGAACATGCGGAAAGAATTGAAAAGTTGCTAAAAGCAAATTTCCAATTGAAAGTTTGGTCATTAACAACACGAATCAAAGATTCGAGGGAAAGGGCTAGGCGGCTTAGAGAATTCAGGTTAGGTAAGTGCGATATCTTAACTTGCTATGACATGCTCAATGAAGGGGTAGATGTTCCAGATGTTGATTACATTGTTTTTTTACGTGTAACACATAGCAGAGTTTACTTTCTTCAACAATTAGGAAGAGGATTAAGATACAAAGAAGGGAAAGTTCTTTTAGTTCAAGATTTTGTAGCAGATATAAGAAGAATTAAGCGTCTTAAGTCTTTTCAAAATGAATTTGAAGAAGCAAGAAAAAATGAAATAGAAGATTTATATATTAATAGCGCTTTTCAACTTTCTTTTACATCTGAACAAACATCTAATTTTCTTGATCTTGTTACAAAAGATATTTCGGAAGAGGCAGACGAAAATGATGAGGCTAATTTAGATGCAATCTGATTTCTTACAATAAACGCATTGCTCTTGTAGAGGGCATATTGAATGATTTGGATTTCTTGCTTTACAAATTAATGCAGCAAAATCCAAAATAGCCCAGTTAATTTCCTTTGCACTTTCATGTTCAACAATCTTATAAGAAAGTTCCTGTAAGTAAGGGTCATATCGAATATCAGCCAACTTCCTTTCGCCAAAAAAACGTTCTAGCACACGAGCCATATTAACATCAACCAAGGGACTATGTTGATTGAAGATTACTAATTCAACTGCATTTGCAATGTATTGCCCCATAAAAGGTATGGACTCCAACTCTTTCCTGTCTTTAGGCAAACGTCCATTTCGTTTTACCATTTCAATAGCAAGATTTTTTAAACGAACTGAACGTTGTGTATACAATCCTACGGGTCTTAAATAATCTTCGATTCGTTTTATATCTGCTTCAACAATAGACTTCCAAATCGGAAATTCAACAATAAAATCTGGATAAAACTTAGCAACAGTTTCGGCTTTTGTCCTTTGTAATAATACCTCTGCTATCACGTATTGGTAATTAGATAGTCCTTTATTTCTCCAATAGAACTTTCTCCCATTATACTTAAACCAATGCAATATTTTCTCTTGAAAGAACTGTATTTTATTAATAGGTATGTGAGCAATATTTGTTTGCTTATCTACTAATTGTATTTCTCTATCGTTTGCTTCTTTACTATCTAGATCTGGCATAAGCATTAAAGTGCAAACAGTATGCAAGTTATTATCTATGTTTCCCCAGCTATCCAGAGAGTTCCGAAGGATTCCTTATCTCATCCTAGTTTATCCCAACCAATAAACCGGCTGCACTGTCCGTAGAATTCTTCTATGGACGACTTCTGAAGTAGATTTTATCTACAATATTTGCCTCTGCTAGGGATAGTCTCCCGACTACGCCTTTCTGTTTTCAAATCTCCTGATTTGCAATCATCACATCTACTTTATTGTTTTCACAATAATATTCGCAGTTTCTTTCAAACCCCTGTCGCTCTTTACAATACTTTTTAAATAGTGCTTCATCAAATTTCGAATAGCTTTTCATTTTCTTTCCGAAATAATTTTTTAAGGTTTCAGAATCGTCTCCTGAGAGTCATTGAGAAACGATGCCGGAACCAAAATTTCATTTTTCCATGTATTCATAGCAACAAAAAAGCTGCTTCACAAACATGAAACAGCTTTACCTTACTAACGTTATTATTTTAAGCAGCTAACTTTCCTGCAGTTGTGCCGCGAGTGCAGGATAATCGGTATATCCTTTTTCGCCCGGTGTATAAAACGTATTTTGATCGGGTTGGTTGAGATCAGCGTCAATCTCAATACGCTTTACAAAATCAGGATTGGCAAGAATTGAACGACCAAACGCTACCAGTTCGCCCTTACCTGCTTCGAGGTCCGCTTCAGCACGGGCAGCGTCATAACCGCCAGACAAGATAATTGTGCTGCCGAAGGCCTCACGAATGGCCTCTTTGATGCTTTGCGGCACAAGGGGCGCACCCATTGAAGAATGATCTACGATGTGTATATAAGCTATGCCAATTTCTTTAAGTCCTTTAGCAAGCTCGGTATATTGCTGCTGCGTAGTGGCATCCGGTATGATATCGTTAAACACTCCAAACGGCGATAAACGAATGCCGGTTTTATCTTTCCCTATCACTTCAGCAACAGCCGCTGCTACTTCCAGTACAAAACGGTTACGGTTTTGGGGAGAGCCGCCATATTTATCAGTGCGTTGGTTGGATGCCGAATTTAAAAACTGCTCGAGCAGGTAACCGTTAGCGCTATGCAATTCAACACCATCAAAACCAGCTTCTACAGCACATTTTGCAGTGTGAGCAAATTCCGCAATTAATGCAGGTATATCTTCTGTAGCTACTTCTTTTGGAACCGGCAATGGCTGCATTCCCTGCTGATCTGTGTACATTTGTGTATTGGCTGCTGCAATGGCTGAAGCACCAATAACTTCTGCGCCATCAGGCAGGTTTAACGGATGGGTAATTCTGCCCGTATGCATAAGCTGAACAAAAATGTTACCGCCGTTTGCATGTACTGCATCCGTTACTTTTTTCCATGCCTGTGTTTGTTCTTTACTGTATAAACCCGGAATGCGTGCATAACCAAGTCCGTTTGGTGAGGGTGAAACGCCTTCTGTAACAATTAAGCCGGCCGTTGCACGGTTGCCATAATAAGTTGCCATCATTTCGTTGGGAATATTGCCGGTGGCGCGGCTGCGTGTCATGGGTGCCATTACAATCCTGTTTCGCAATGTAACGTTGCCTAATCTGTACTGGCTGAACAGAAGCGGATAAGTCATAATAATAAATTTTGTTTTTATTTAAGTTGAACAAAAGCTTAAAAGAGTGTAAGTAAAGTGTTACTTTTACTTGCAAAGTGCAAGTGCAAACATAGTGTATTACTTGTAAAATGCAAGTATAATTTATGAAAAAGGGAAAGGAAGAAATATACTGTCGTTCGCATTGTGCCATTAGTATGGCATTAGAATGCATTGGCGATAAATGGTCGTTGCTCATTCTTCGCGACCTGATGTTTACCAGCAAACGTACTTACGGCGAGTTGCAATCATCTGACGAAAAGATTGCTACCAATATACTCGCTGCCAGGCTGCAGACACTTGAAGTAAAAGGTATTATACGAAAAACGACTGATCCGGAAAATGGCAGGAGAAACTTGTATTTTCTTACAGAAAAAGGAATTGATTTATTGCCGGTTATTATTGAACTAAGGCAGTGGATAGCAAAGCACGAGCCGCAGGCACATATTTGTGCTGAACAGATAATGGTAACCGATAAAAACCGTAAAGAAGTATTAAAAGCGTTCAGGAAAAAATTAAAAGCAGAACATATTGTAAAATAAACTTGAAGTGTTACGGTTTGTAAGCCGGATTCACATCTTTGTTAGGTTCCAGCATTGTTTTCTGAAAGTGACGATGCGGGTAAAGCAGTAACCTTAATAGTATAATGCATCGTCCTCGACCGACGATGCCGGAACTAAGAAAGTCAGATGTTCAATTTTGTGATGGCAAAGGCAAAGCAAAATAGATGTTACTTCTTCACTTCTCAATAAAAAAAGATTGATATATTCGTTATTATCTAAACTGGGTTATCTATGGTTTATGAAATAAAACTGGCAGGTGCTGAACAGGATGATGGTAAAATAGAATTGCCACGTCTTGCATTATTATCACAAGCCATTAATGATATTGCCAAAGGTGCGCTGCAAATCAGGTTATTAGGTGTGAGCAGCAGGAGTGGAAAGACCTCTGAAAAGTTTACGCAGGCGTTGATTATAAAACTGTCTGATGTAAAGAAAGGAGTGGGAGAAAGTGAAAACACCATCCTGGAGCTGGAATGTGATGCGTTTGCCAATACGTTGGGCGGGCAACAAGGGAATCTGTTCTACCCTGAACAATGGAAAGAACTGCCGAACCAGACGCCGGTAGCTCTGGTAATGGAAACATTCAGGGAGGCGTTGAATGGTGGTGAGGAAGCTAATTATCTGGACAAATCTTTAGTGAAGAAATTGCGGGGATTTGAACGTATCTTTCTAAACAATGAAGAGCAAATTACGTTTTCAAACAGAGGTAGTATTCCAGACATTAAACTACAAAAGAAAGACTTTACAAAGATCCAGTCTTTAGAAGAAAGTCTACCAGAACCACAGGCAATGATTTTAAACGGCGTAGTAGATGAACTAAAATTCTCAAAGCTACGAGTAACCATAAGCACGAAAGAAGGTGTTGTTAACGGCATTATCAGTGATGAATTGGAACCTTATGATATATCGAAATATTGGGGAAAAGAAGTAACTCTTGCCGGCACTGCCTATTATCAACCAAATGGTAAGATGTCTTTTCTGTACATAGAAAGAATTTATGAGCCTGATGAGGCGGATATTTATTTTTCTAAAACACAAAAAAATGAAACTGTAGAGCAACAGATAAAGAAACAACAAGCACAATTAAAACAAGCCAACCATTTAAACGATATAGTAGGTATGTGGCCAGGTGAAGAGAGTATTGAAGAAATTGTAAACTCACTTGACTGATGAAGAGATTTTTACTCGACACGGGCGTATTGGTTCACTACGCACGGAAAAGTACTTTATACAAGCAAATAGAAGCAGAACAAGGACTTTCTCAACCTGATACTTTATCAATGATTTCAGTGGTTACAATCGCCGAAATCATTTCTTTCGGCATACAGCACAACTGGGGGCAACAAAAAATACAGGATGTTGAAAACCTGTTTAAGAAAATCATTACCATTGATATTAATACAGGTGATAACGCCTTAATTAGAGCTTATGCAAACTTTGATGCCTATAGTAAAAACAAGCTTTCTGGCTCACCTTTGGGAAGCAGTATTACTATGGGGAAAAAATGATTTGTGGATAGCTGCAACTGCTTTTGTTGCTAATGCAACTTTACTTACTATTGACGGAGATTTCGACCATCTACATGGCAGATTTATACAAGTTGTAAAATATCAGCAGCAGTAAAAGTGCCCAAGTTCTTCGAGATGTTATCTCCCAAGTTCTTCGAGATGTTAGCGCAGCGCATTTCGAAGTAAGGATAAAGTGATTCTCTGAATCATATAGGACTTTCAACTACAATTTTTCTTCAATAGCTTTTGTGTGTTGGCTACGAGAGATTGCGGCCTTTACATAATGGGCAGCTTATACAAGGCAGGAGTGCTTATCGTTCCGGCATCACCACTTATCTTACCATCACATCTTTTTAAGGTTCCAGCATCGTCTCCTGAAAATTTAGAATAACCCATAAAAATTTATATGGTATTAGCATTGATAATTAATGCCTTTTTAAACAGGATGACCAATAAAGCACCGGATTCGGTCTAAAGCATCAATGTAAAACACAGTCGATTTGTATTCGATTTTCTATTATATTTTGATACTCATACCTTTTTATGGGTTATCCTAAACCTGAAAGAAACGATGCAGGTAAATCAAGAACCTCAATAGTAACGCATCGTTCTCTCCCGACGATGCTGAAATTAAAAAACATTACATTCAATAGCATGAGTATTACATTCAAAAGCATGGGCATTGCAGACTATTCGACATTCGTTGCGAACAGCTTGACATATATTTTCCCATCAATACTGGTAGATTGCATCTATCGGTGATTTTTTGAAATGTATTCTTCTTTACACCTCAAATTGTGTTTCAACTTTACATCTTCCTTATTTCATCCTCTCTTTATTTTATTGATCGCTTTGTATCTTTGCCCGCTTATGCAAACAAAGCGTTCGGTGGCATTTCATACGTTGGGTTGCAAGCTCAATTTTTCAGAAACATCAGCCCTTTCAAGGCAGTTGGAGAGAGATGGTTTTGAAAAAAAAGGGTTTGACGATATAGCCGATGTGTATGTCATCAACACCTGTTCTGTTACCGACAATGCCGATAAAGAATGTCGCCAGTTGGTGCGCCGCATTCAACGCAAATCGCCCCAAAGCGTTGTTGTTATCACCGGCTGTTATGCGCAACTAAAGCCAAAAGAAATTGCCGGAATTGAAGGCGTTGATTTGGTGCTGGGCGCGGCAGAAAAATTCAATCTTAGCCAGCATTTAAAAGAATTTACCAAAGGCGATTCTACCAAAATCAGTAGCTGCGATATTGAAGACGTAAGCGGTTTTCATTCTTCGTTTTCCCTTACCGACAGAACACGAACGTTTTTAAAAGTGCAGGATGGCTGCGATTACAATTGCTCGTTTTGCACCATCCCGATGGCGCGTGGTAAAAGTCGCAGTGATAGGATTGAAAACGTTGTTGCCAATGCAAAACAGTTGGCTCAAAAAGGCGTAAAAGAAATTGTACTTACCGGTGTAAATCTTGGCGATTTTGGCAAAGGCGCTGATGGCAATAAACAGCACGAAGAAAGCTTTTTTGATTTGATTCAAAAGTTAGATGAGGTAGAGAACATTGAGCGTTTCCGCATTTCATCCATCGAACCGAATTTGTTGTCGGAAAGCATCATTCGCTTTGTGGCAAATAGCCATAAATTCATGCCTCATTTTCACATACCTCTGCAAAGCGGAAGCAATGCAGTATTGGGTTTGATGCGTCGCCGCTATCGTCGTGAGTTGTATGCCGAAAAAGTGGTTTTCATCAAACATTTGATGCCGCATTGTGCCATTGGTGTAGATGTTATTGTTGGATTTCCATCCGAAACGGATGAACATTTTGAAGAGACATTTCAGTTTCTTCACAACCTCGATGTAAGCTATCTGCATGTGTTTACGTATTCGGAAAGAGACAATACCAAAGCGTTGGAAATACTCCCTGTTATCCCTGTTAACATAAGACATCAGCGAAATAAAATACTGCGCAATTTATCTTACATGAAATTGCAGCACTTCACGCAACAACATGCCGGAGAAATGAGAGGCGTGTTGTTTGAAGAAGCAGATAAAAATAGCATGATGGAAGGCTACACTGATAATTACATCCGCATTACTGCACCGTACAAAAAAGAATGGGTAAATGAAATTGTACAATGGAAGATTGTATAATATTTCGGGCAAAAACAAATCATAAGAACCATAGGCTTTCTCAATAACAGGCGAGGCGTAATCATTGCTTCTCTTTGCTTATCTTCATCTTCACAAACCACTACCATTTTACATGAAAAGATTGCTGCTGTTGATTGTTTCTACTGCTTTTGTTTTTGCCTCAATTTTCGCACAGAAACAAACCAACATTGTTCAAACTGAAGAAGGAAAGATATCCGGCACAACCAATGCTGATAACACCGTGCGCATTTACAAAGGCATTCCCTTTGCCGCACCGCCGGTAGGAACTTTGCGGTGGAAAGCACCTCAACCGGTAGCGGATTGGCAAGGCGTGAAGCAGTGCGATGCCTTTGCTGCCAGCCCGATGCAAAACAAACCGGTGCCCTTTGCCATGTACACCGTGCCCTATTTGATTCCGGCATCACCCATCTCTGAAGATTGCTTGTACCTGAATGTGTGGTCGCCCGCACAAAATTTGAACAAAAACAAACCCGTAATGGTTTGGATTTATGGTGGCGGCTTTACTTCAGGCGGCACTGCCTGTCCTATTTATGATGGCGAAAACATGGCTAAGAAAGGTGTTGTTTTTGTTTCCATTCCTTATCGTGTTGGCGTGTTTGGCTTTCTGGCACATCCGCAGTTGTCAAAGGAATCAGGCGGCAAAGCATCGGGCAATTATGCTTTTCTCGATCAGTTGGCGGCTTTGCATTGGGTGCAGCAAAACATCAATGCTTTTGGCGGCGATCCAGCCAATGTTACCATCATTGGTCAGTCAGCTGGTGCGTTTAGTGTGAATGCATTGGTAGCATCACCGTTGGCGAAAGGTTTGTTCAGCAAAGCCATTGCGGAAAGTGGCGGCATGTTTAGTGCCGATGGCAGAACGATGAGCCTTGCCAATGCTGAAAAGAGTGGAGAAGCGTGGATGCAAAAGATAGCTGACACTTCAATAGATGAATTGCGAAAAATGCCTGCCGATTCATTGCAAAAGTTATCGGCTTCATTTGCTGCCGGTCCTGTAATTGATGGTTATGTGTTGCCGAAAGATATTTATACCATTTTTAATAACGATGAGCAAAACGATGTGCCAATCATTACTGGCTGGAACAAGGACGATGGCTTTCCTTCTGCGCCGGTGGATAGCGCTGCTTATGTTTCTCAGGCAAAACAAAAATATGGCTCACTTACAGATGCTTATTTGGAAGCGTTTCCTGCGGGCTCAAAAGAGGTGATTGGTAAATCAATGTTTGCTTTGAACCGCGACAATTTGTTTGCGTGGCAGGCTTATACATGGGCAAGGCTGCAAACAACAAAAGGGCATCATCCGGTGTATGTGTATTTGTTCAGTCAAACCGCGCCGGGCGAGGAACAATATGGTGCTTTTCATTCGTCTGAAATTCCATTTGCTTTAAATACTTTGTATACCTGGAAGAACAATTGGAGTGATGCCGATAAAAAACTGGCGGATGTTATGAGCGACTACTGGACTAATTTTGCAAAGACCGGAAACCCAAACGGGGCTTCACTTCCGGCGTGGCAAGCTTATTCACCTGATGAAAATAAAGTAATGGTTTTGAAAGATGATGCACAAATCATGCAACCCATTGAAGCCGATAAAGAGTTTCGGTTTTTGGATGAATACCAGGAAAGTTTGCGAAAGAAAGAATAGTAGAATAATGTTTTGTTTTGTGTGTTGTTGGTAAGAAACACTACCAATTGTGTAGCAAATAAATATTTGGCAACCTGTATATTGCAACCAACGATTGTTTATGAGCACAAATACAGTAAGTTCTGTTTTTTCTGATTCAAAAAGTCATTATAAAATATTAGACGGATTGCGTGGCGTAGCTGCCATTATGGTGATTTGCATGCACATAATGGAGCCTTTTGCAGGCGGCGATGCCACTAAAATGTATATCAATCATGGTTACCTCGCAGTTGATTTTTTCTTTTTATTATCAGGCTTCGTCATTGCGCATGCTTATGATGACAGGTGGAACAAAATGAGCATAAAAGATTTTTTTAAACGCAGGTTGATTCGTTTGCACCCGATGATCATTATTGGTATGACCATCGGCGCGATTTGTTTTTATTTTAGTGCATCCGATGTTGTGTTTCCACCCATCAGCGGCACACCGGTTTGGAAACTGATATTGGTAATGCTTATCGGATATACATTAATACCGGTTCCATTATCACTCGATATAAGAGGCTGGGGTGAAATGCACCCGCTGGATGGTCCGGCATGGACACTTTTCTTTGAATACATTGCCAACATCATGTACGCACTCGTCTTAAGAAGAACATCCAGAACGGTGCTCAGGATACTTGTACTGATTGCAGCCGCAGCTTTACTACAATATGAGGTAACTAACAAGAACGGAGATTTAATTGGTGGTTGGTCTGTTACGCCGGAGCAGTTGCGCATTGGTTTTACAAGATTGTGCTATCCTTTTCTTGCAGGTATGTTATTGGCACGTGTTATAAAGCCGGGCAATATGGGCAATACATTTATCCCGGGCAGTTTGTTGCTCGTCGTTATCCTCTCAATTCCAAGAATTGGCGGCAGCAACACAGAATATTTTTGGATGAATGGACTGTATGAAGCCCTGAGCATCATCATCGTTTTTCCTGTCATTGTTTACCTCGGTGCGAGTGGTAGCCTGCAAAATAAAAGGGTGGAAGCCGTTTGCCGCTTTTTAGGGGATATTTCCTATCCTGTTTACATTATTCATTATCCTCTTATTTACATATTTTTTGCATGGGTAGTAGATGGCCACAAAACAGTGGCGCAAGGATGGCCGTATGGTTTGCTTCTATTGATCAGTGCTGTTGCGCTGGCTTATTTGTTTTTAAAACTGTATGACTTGCCGGTCAGAAAGTGGCTTGCAAAAAAACTCTTACCGGGGAAGAAAGTGCCGGCACAAGTATAGCGATCAACAAGAACCTGCGTTCTTCGGGGTTTATACAACGCCGGGTTTACGTTGGAAGACTCCGCTGCGAAAATAAAAAGGAAAATATTTTAGTTGTCCATCGCTTGTTAAATGATCTGAACAAAACGACGTAAAAGATAAAACGAGCTTCTTTTACTGATTCACCACCGCGCCATTCATTACCGTTTTTACCTTTCCAAAATCTTCGCTTTTCGTTTCTTCTACGGTTACTTTATTATCGTTCAAACGACAAATAAATGTTTCTGTATGCGGACTTTCAATATACCGCAACACGAGCTGTATTGTATTTAGATCTTTCCATGTATAGGCACCGGCAACTTTTGTTGGATAAATCATAGATGTATTTTCAATAGCAGTGGCAGTAAGTGATGGCCCCGGCTTGGACGTTTCAGATAAACTCCATTTGCCATTTCCAAAAGGTATCGTGTAAGAACCTGCATCGGTTACAAATTGTACAGCGTAAGTATTATTGTTGATAGATTGAAATGACAACTGATGAAGATGCAGTTTGTTTGTATCTAAAGTAAACGTCTTATTGTGCAATGTTGTCGTTTCTTTATTGCCTTTTGGAACCGGCAAGGCAAGTGTTTTCAATTGTTGTGCAAGCGCTCTATCTGCGGCATTGTTGGCAGGCAGTTTATCTTTTTTAAATGCTGGTAAAAGGTATTGCCACACTAAATTGATTTCAGCCTGCATATCGGCTGTTTCGGCAGTAATGGCAAGGGCTGCATCTTCATCGGGCATTACAATCATAAACTGTCCGAAAGCACCATCACCGCGAAAGGCATTATGCCGGCAGCGCCACATCTGATAACAATATCCTTGCAGCCAATCGCTCGAATCTTTTTTTGATTGCGGTGCGGTTGGGTCTTGCATTATCTTTTCCGTGCTCGCTTCTTTTACCCAATCTGATGAAATCACTTGTTTGCCATTCCATTTGCCTTCCTGCAAAAACAGTTCGGCAAACTTTGCCATATCTTCTGTTTTTAAGCGTAAGCCCCAGCCGCCGGTGTTAATGCCTTTGGTATCGGTTTCCCAATCTATACCTTGTATACCGAGCGGTGCAAATAACCGTGGCGTTAAATAATCAATTACTTTTTGGCCGGTTACTTTTTGCACAATAGCACTTAGCATATAAGTGCCCAATGAGTTGTATAAAAATGTAGTGCCAGGCTCATATACAATAGGCGTTGCCAGAAAGCCTTTTATCCAGTTGCTATCCCGGCTATTTACGGTAGAGGTAGGGTCAGGGCTTTGACCATCCGACATCATCAAAACATCTTTCACCGTTAGTTCAGAAAGGTATTTGCTTACCGTATCAGGTAAATCGTTTGGAAAAAACTTCACTACTTTATCATCCAACGCAAGCTTGCCTTCCTGCAAGGCAAACCCAACAGCCGTAGCCGTAAAACTTTTACTGCATGAGTACAAAGAATGCTTTAAATCGGCACGATAGGGATTCCACCAGCCTTCGGCAACTACTTTACCATGGCGCAATAACATAAAGCTGTGGAACTCGGTTTGGCTGTTGTTGGCGGCTTCAACAAACTTTGCAATACCGGTTGCCAAAACGCCTTCTGCTTCAGGTGTGCTGTGTGGCAGGCTGCTTTGTTGCGCACCACTTTGTATGCAAAAAAAAGAAGCAAAAACAAAAGCAATTAATAAAGATTTCAGATGACTCATACAATCGTGTTTTGAAAAGAGAATACAATGTATTGAAATAATGATTTCAAAAATGATTTCATGTACATGCAATCATAAAACGGTAGATGCATACTTCTTCTTTTTCCGCAATTTAAGTTGCAGCAGTGTCTTCACAGCGTAGCTTATGTGCAATGGCTAAGAGCCCCCTGTAATACGTCTTTTACCAGTGTGCAGGAGTTATAGATAGCGGCAGGTACTCTATGAACACCATGAATGGTAATCAATCTATACTCAGGTTTCCTCACGCATTAACGGTAGATAAGCTGTACCTGCAAACCGAGCAAATGGTTGTAGAAAAAGATAGTGCTAACCTGCAATTATTCAACTACAACATAACTGATGGCTATCACCAGCATTTTTAAAAGCAAATTAAGTAGCTGCTTATAATTTTGTACACCAGGGTTGGTATCAGATTTCTATTTTGTCTCTGCGCAACACAATCATCGAGCGACCTTCCAGCACAATTTCATCTCCATCTTCATAAATGGCACAACCTTCTTCCGTAACACAACCATTGGCGCTATCAACCACTTTTTTCCAGGGACGGCCATATTTTCCTTTCTTATCCGGAACTGTAAAAGTCAGGTCATTTGGGTGGGCGTTGAACAGCAATAAAAAGCAATCATCTATCACCTTTTCTTGTTCATAGCCAATGGCATCAATTGCCTGGCCATTGAGATAAACAGTGATAGATTGGTTCCATCCGTTCGTCCGTTCTTCCTCTTGCATTTCCAAACCCGATGGATGTATCCACATAATATCATTCAATCCTATATGCTTTACTTCCTTACCCTGGAACCATTTGCGGCGGCTAAAGGAAGGGTGCTTTTTATAAAGGTGAATGATGTTTTTGCAAAATGTAAAAAGACTTTTATCGCCATATTGCCAGTCGAGCCACGTTGTTTCATTGTCCTGGCAATAGGCGTTGTTGTTTCCGCCCTGTGTGTTGCCCATTTCATCGCCCGACAAAAGCATTGGCACACCCTGCGACAGAAAAAGTGTTGCCAAAAGGTTTCTTTTTTGCTTGTTCCTTAAAGCGTTCACCATTGCATCGCTGGTTGGGCCTTCAATACCATGATTGCATGAGCGATTGTGGTTTTCACCATCCTGGTTATTTTCACCGTTGGCTTCGTTATGCTTTTCGTTGTACGATACTAAATCATGCAAAGTGAAACCATCGTGTGCGGTAATAAAATTAATGCTGGCGGTAGGCAAACGGTAGTCGTTTTTGTATAAGTCGGGGCTGCCCATAAATCTCTCTACAAATTCGCTCAACTCACAGCCTTCTCCGCGCCAGTAATCGCGTATGCAATCGCGATATTTACCATTCCATTCTGCCCATCCCGGTGGAAAGTTGCCTACCTGATAGCCACCTTCACCTACATCCCATGGTTCTGCAATCAGCTTTACCTGCGAGATAACGGGATCTTGATAAATGATGTCGAAAAAAGCACTGAGGCGGTTCACATCATGAAGCTCGCGGGCCAGTGCAGCTGCAAGGTCAAAACGGAAGCCATCAACGTGCATCTCAAGTATCCAATACCGAAGGCTATCCATGATTAACCGCAGCACCGCAGGAAGATTGGTGTTGAGTGTATTGCCTGTGCCGGTATAATCGAAGTAGAACGCTTTGTTGTGATTTGCCAAACGATAATAAGAGCTATTGTCTATGCCACGAAATGATAAGGTAGGGCCCATGTGGTTGCCTTCTGCGGTATGATTGTACACTACATCGAGAATTACTTCAATACCTGCTTTGTGCAGGGCTTTCACCATGTTTTTAAATTCAGTTACCTGCGCACCACCATCGCTGTTGGCAGCATAGCGAACATCGGGAGCAAAAAAGCCAATGGTATTGTATCCCCAATAGTTGGTAAGACCTTTTTGCACAAGGTGCCTGTCGGCTACAAAATGGTGAACGGGCATTAGCTCAAGAGCAGTGATGCCAAGCTCTTTTAAGTATTGAATAGAAGAGGGATGTGAAATGCCTGCATAGGTGCCCCGAAGATGTTGGGGTATGGCAGGATTGCGAATGGTAAAGCCCTTTACATGCGCTTCGTAAATAATGGTATTGTGGTAAGCCGTTCTCGGAGCCTTATCTCCATCCCAATCAAAAGAAGTATCCACTACCACTGATTTAGGCATATAAGGCGCACTGTCATCCTCATTAAAACTAAAGATTTCGTTTGGCCCGGATACATTGTAACCAAACAGTGAGTCGTGCCATTTGATAGTGCCTGACAAGGCTTTGGCGTGCGGGTCTATTAGTAATTTGTTTTTGTTGAACCGTAAGCCTTGGGAAGGATTGTATTCGCCATCTACCCGGTAGCCATAATGATGGCCGCATGTAAGCCCGATAACAAATACATGCCATACATGATGATACCGTTCTTTTATTTCAATGCGTTGCGTTTCGTTGCCCTCTGCATTAAACAGGCACAGCTCTACACTTGTTGCATTTTCAGAGAAAATGGCGAAATTGACTCCATTTTCATACAAGGTGATTCCTAAGGGATAAGGGCTACCCAGACTTGTTTTATAATTCATAGGTTATTAATAGTATTGGAACCCATTTGTTTTTAAGGTGAGGAGATAAAAGATGTTTTCACAACTACTAAGCCATATGGATTTATGACAATGTAAATTGAGAGAAATAAAACATGATGAGTGAGCAAAAAGCGGATGCTTTATGAGGGGAATATGGCGTAGTAGCCTTCAGTTACTTGAGAAGTGTAGCATAGATATGAAAAGAAGCATTGGCTTGCTTATATTATATCTACTTATCTACACAACATAATCTTTTCATTCAATCAGAATCTATATTTGTACAGAGCGAAGCTTTTTATATTGAATAACATAGGAATTATAATGAGCGATCTAAAACGAAGAACGTTTATCAAAAACACATTGCTGGCAGGCGTAAGCGCATCCTTAGCGCCAGAGTTATTATCGGCAACTCCTTCATTACAAAATGCAAGTAATAAAAATGGCACAATACCTTTTTCAGGCAAAAAGAAAATCATTGTAGCAGGCGCGGGTATTACCGGCTTGTGCTGTGGTTATGAATTGATGAAGAAAGGGCATGAGGTGACCATTCTGGAAGCCAGCGGACGTTATGGCGGCCATATTTTTACAGGTCGCGATGGATTATCAGATGGATTGTATGCCGATTATGGTGCCGACCATATTACGAAGCCTGGCTACGAGCGGTTTTTCGATTATGTAAAAGAGTTCAATCTTACAGCGATTCCATATCCTCATGCCGAAGGTTCGGAAGCAGCGCCCGACAGTCATACATTAAAAATGATTGGAGGCAAGTTCTATTCACCCGAAATGCTCCAGGATGCTACTATTCTCAAAGGCTTTGGTTTTACCGAAAAAGAGATACAGTTTTTGTCGCACAATCCCTTCTATGCACTACGCTCGCTTTATATAGATAGTTATACAGGTAAATTCAAAGATGCGTATCAACCGTTTGGTGTTGGGTATGATGAGCTTGATAAAATATCTGTGTACGAGCTTTACAAAAAAGAAGGTGCTTCTGATGCTGCGCTTCGTTTTTTAGGTGGAAAAGATGTATCGGCATTGTATGCCATCTGGCGGTTGTTCATCATGAAAGAAAGAGGCATTCCTCTTTCCGAAGGCGATACCTTTCATTTAAAAGGAGGCAACGAGCAATTGCCAATTGCTTTTGCCAAAGCATTAGGAAATCGTCTCAAACTCAACCATCCGGCTACTGCTATTCAGCAGGATGCTAACAGTGTAACGGTTACTTACAAACCTTACCGTGATGAGGAAGAAAAGCTCACTGCCGATTACTTTGTAAACTGCATTACCCTGCCGGTGTTTAAAAACATTCCGGTAACGCCAGCCCTATCAGCTGAAAAGCAATATGTGGTTGATAATATGCAATACTCATCGCATCCGTTTTATGTATTTGAAGCGGCTACTAAGTTTTGGCTGGAGGATGGTTTTAAAACCATCAACATGGAGTTTGAACATCCGGATATTTCTTCTATTTGGGTGGAAACAAATGAAGTATCTACTGATAAAGTGGTGTTGAAAGCTTACGGACCGAGCGGCTTATCGGCGCAACGCGTGCTGGCTGCGTTTCGGGAAGTGTATCCGGGTAAAGGGGATACCATCGAACAGGCACTTACAAAAGATTGGTCGAAAGACAAGTATGCACCTGTATGCGAAATGGAAGCTTTTCCCATTGGTGAAATGCATAAGTTCTGGCCACAAATTTTGATGCCTGAAGGCAGGCTTTATTTTGCAGGTACTTACGCTGATAACATGAGCCGTGGTATGGAATCCTGCATCCGTTCGGCACAGCGTGTAGCAGGTGAAATTGATAAAGCATAACGGTGTAAAAGTGTATGAAAAGAAAAGGAGCTTCTCTTTGTTTGTTCGTTCTGTTTCTTTTTTGCATCAGCGTGTATGCAAGAAACAAATTCTACATTTTTCAACAAAGCAATACGCCGCCTATAGTTACCATCACCAACCCTAAAAAAGGTACTGTTAGCAGTGCCTCTTCAGTGGCTTACTTTATTTCAGTAAAAGATAAAGAAGATGGCGATTCCAAATACGATGAAATCAATACGAAAGAAGTGCTGTTGCAGGTAATGTATGTAGGCGACACAACAAAATTGACATCAACTCTAAATCAACCTGTGATAAATGATGCTGCTGGTTTAGTGACTATTCAATCGTCAAATTGCTTTAACTGCCACAACTTCAACAGCAAGCTTGCGGGTCCGTCATTTACTGATATTGGTAAAAAATACAGTGCCACCGCTGCTGATATAGCCCTGTTACAAAAACATATTTTAGAAGGCTCTGTTGGCGTATGGGGTAAGGTAAGTATGCCATCGCATCCCGAGTTAACAAAGGAACAAGCTGCTGACATAGTGCAATGGATACAACAGTCTGCTTCATCGCCTGATGTTACATATTACACCGGCACAGAGGGGAAATTTAGTGTTGTAAAAAAAGGGGCTTATCTCTTAACGGCAAGCTATACTGATCATGGTGTGGAGGGCGCACATTCACAAAGGCTAAAGGGTATGGACAGGACAGTTATTTATTGCAAGTAGAAAAGTAAAACTGTTTAATAACTCATTTTGAAAACGTAGTATTGCGTCATTCCGCAAATGCCCTCAACACGGGCTTACACCTTTACGTTTCAGCGAGGGCTTTGTGCGGAATCTGATCTTGATAGTGTGAGTAAATTATTATGTTATAAACAACCTTTCATTCAATCATCTTCATTGTCCTGCTATCAGATTCCGCACAAAGCCGCCTGCAAGAGAGATTATTGTGCAAAACCAAACGGCGGCCCCAACAGTATTGTCGGGGCGGAATGATTGCACCGCAACTTCTTTTCAAATTAAGCCACGATTTAAACCTGCAAGTATGTTTCCCTTTCTCTTTCTTTTTTTATACATGACTACTCATTACTTTTGAAAGAAAAAAACATGAAACGATTGCTCTTGTTTGCTTTTGTTTTTGCCCATTTTTCTCTCCACGCACAAACAACTGGAAAGCCTTTTTCTGCAGCCAATAAAAAGGTTATCGTTTACACAACGGCTGATAAAACCGATTACCGGATTTCGCTTACCGATACGTTGCATTTTGCACCACTGGCGCAGCCGGTAGAAACGCAGGTTTGCGTGTTTGTTGATCCTTCAGCAAAGTTTCAAAAGTTGATTGGCATTGGCGGTGCATTAACCGATGCTTCTGCTGAAACCTATTATAAGTTGCCTAAAGAAAGTCAGCAGGAATTGCTGAAGGCTTATTACGATACAACGAACGGCATCGGCTACAACTGGGGAAGAACGAACATTAATAGTTGCGATTTTAGCAGCGATATGTACACCTATGTTGCGCTTAATGATAAAGAGTTAAAAACATTCAATCTTGCGCACGATGAAAAGTACAAGATACCGTTTATTAAAGAAGTGCGCAAAGCAGCCAACGGCAAGTTCACGCTGTTTGTAACGCCCTGGAGTCCGCCAGCCTGGATGAAAGAGAACGATACCATGACGCAGGGCGGCAAGCTGAAACCTGCGTTTATGCAAAGCTGGGCAAACTATTATGTGAAGTTTATAAAAGGCTATGAAGCCATAGGCATACCTATTTGGGGCTTGTCGGTGCAGAATGAACCGATGGCAAAACAAACCTGGGAATCGTGCAGTTATAGCGCAGAAGACGAACGTGATTTTATTAAAAATTATCTCGGACCTACGCTTGCCAAAAGCGGATTGGGAAATAAAAAACTAATGTGCTGGGATCACAACCGCGATTTGATTTATCAGCGTGCCAGCACCATTTTAGAAGATGCGAATGCTGCCAAATATGTGTGGGGCGTAGCTTATCACTGGTATGAAACCTGGACGGGCAGCGCAATGGAATTTGATAATGTGCGCCGCGTAAAAGAGGCGTTTCCAAACATCAATTTAGCCTTTACGGAAGGTAGTGTCGAATCGTTTAAAGAATCTCGCTTTCACGAGTGGGCATTGGGTGAACGTTATGGCAATTCGATGGTGAATGATTTTAATAACGGCACCGTTGCCTGGACGGATTGGAACATTTTATTGGATGAGCGGGGCGGTCCCAATCATGTGGGCAATTTTTGTTTTGCCCCAATTCATGCCGATACCAAAACGGGCAAGCTTATTTACACCAACAGCTATTATTACATTGGTCATTTTTCAAAATTCATTCGTCCCGGTGCGCAACGAATTGCCGCTTCCTCTAATCGCGATAAGCTGCAAACCACGGCATTTGTAAACTCAGATGGAAGTATTGCTGTGGTGGTTTTGAACTTGTCGGATGCTGAAATTCCTTACCGCTTATGGATAAAAGGAGAAGCTGCTGAAACCACAAGTCGCCCACATTCTATTGCAACATTAATTGTAAAATAAAAAGGGATAAAACCAAAGCTTATGATATTGGCAATGTAAACCAGAATGTACTGCCTTCGCCGGGCTGGCTATGTACGCCGATGGTTCCGTTATGTTTGGTGATGATGCTGTTGGAAATGTATAAACCTAAACCGAGACCAGAGTATTGATTACCGGAATGATCTACACGATAATAACGGTCGAATAATTGTTGTTGTTTTCCTTCCGGTATGCCAATACCATAATCGCGTACCGATACTTTAACACTGTCAGGTTCGGTTAGCTCAATGGCAATATCAATGCGCGATGAGGAAGGTGAGTATTTTACCGCATTGTTTAGCAAATTGGCAAGCACTTGTTCCACGCGATATTTGTCTGCCATGATGGAAACGTCCCGAACGCCGCTGATTGTTACTGTGTCCATGTGTTTATTTACAAATTGTAAATTCTCTACATTTTCTTTCACCATCTCGTACGCATTAAACAGCGACTTTTTAAGAACAAGCTGCCCTTTTTCAAGCCGTGATACATTTAGTAAATCATCGGTTAATCCTGATAATTTAACCAGGCTGCTGCTGGCCTTGTTTAAAAAAACAGGAAGCATAGGCGAATCTTTTTCCGTCGTCATCATTCGCTCTAAAATTTGCAGCGAAGCTTTCAATGTTGTCATTGGCGTTTTTAATTCGTGGCTGGCTACACTGATAAACTCATCCCTTTGCTGAATGGATTTGCGACGGTTGGTAACATCCATAAAGGTGCCTACGCCACCTATAAGCGTACCGTAACTATCGCGGATAGGCGCCGCATTGATGGATATATAGAACTTGTCTCTATCGGGTGGTTGTACGCTAATTTCATAATCATAAACCGGCACTCCTGTTTTCATCATCAATGTCATCGGGTGCTCTTCTTCAGGTAAAAGTGTACCATCAATGCGCAGGTTTTTCCACTTTACATCATTGTAGGTGCGGTTTAAAATATCACTTCTTTGCACACCTAAAATTTTTTGTGCCATTGGGTTGGCATAGGTTACGTTTCCTTTTACATCTATAATACAAACACCTTCTGCCATTGTTTCCAATATGAGCGTTAAACGTTCCTGGTTGCTGCGCAATTCCTCGCTCAATTTTGTTTTCTCATGTACTGATGTTTCTAATTCGTGCGTTCTCTCCTTTACTTTTAATTCAAGATTGGTATTTAATTGTTGGGCGATGGCTTGGGCTTTTTTTAACTGCTGGTTGTTTTGCTTAAGCAGCTGCTCGGTTTGTTTTTGCTCTGTAAGGTCAGTAATGATTAGGCTCAGAGATAACCCCTCATCCAAATGCAAGGCTTTAAACGATAAGAGAACCGGTATAGAATTGCCGTTAGCGGTTAATAACAGCAATTCTGCTTTTACAGTTTCGTTCCATGCTTTTTGAATGAACTGAATACATTCCTGGTTACAATCAGGTGGTATAAATTGAAAGAAAGATTGCCCTGTTATTTTTTGCAACGGCAGTTGCACCAATGAAGCAAATTGAGAATTACAGTATAAGATAAAATTGTCTTCACTAAGTGTAACAGCACCTTCCGTCATCTGCTCAATAAAAATGCGATAAGTATGATCGGCACTTTTTAATGTGTACAATTGTATGCCGTCTTTTTCCTTCACCACCAACGCATCTACTTCGCCGGAACAGATGGCTTCAATGGTATCGTTTGCTTCCTCAAGCTGCATACGCACGGTGGCCAACTCCTGCAACAGCTCTTCGTATGTTTTTGTTTGCTCCAATCAATTATAATTATAAAAGTCCTAATCCTTTTAAAACTTTATTTCTGTCAGACATATCTCCAATCATACGTTTTTTAGGAAGTGGAAATTTCTTAATAAGCATAGGAACGGCGGTAATGTTTTCATTTTTTACCAGCAGTGGTTGCTGGTAAACATCAATAATTTCCAGTTCATATCTGCCTTGCAAATGTTCTTCACAAATCTTTTTTATATTGCTGATAGCACGTACAGATATAGGTGAAGTGCCGGTAACAAAAAGACGAAGAGTATAAAACTCATCTTCATCTTTCCTGTCTGAAAATACATCATCGGTGTTTGAATCCTGCATGTGTTTTGTATTCCCTTTTACAGCGTGCGAATATCAAGCCCAACTAAAACTTTTTCTTTGTTAGAAAGATCGCCTATGATTTTACGAACCGGCTCGGGTACCTTTTTTACGAGTGTGGGAATAGCCAATATCTGGTCGCCTTCTGCCAGTTGCGGATGCACCAATAAATCAATTACTTCAATGGTGTACTCATCTTGTAAATGTTCTTCGCAATACTTTTTTAAATTGTTCAGGGCGGCAACCGATCTGGGTGTTTTGCCAGCCACATATAACCGCAGTTCATATTTGATTTCACTCATTACTTATTTAGCTTTTTTATTTTCGTTGTTGCTTGTACTGCCTTTTCTTAACTCGGTTACTTTCTGGCGCGCCTGTTCCACAATTTGTTTTTTTATTTCTTCTTCTAAAAACACTTTGTTCAGTTCTTCTTCTGTTGATTCAAACTCTGTTTTCAGGTTGTCAATTTTCGCTTCCAGCATTTTTCGCTTGCGTATCAGTTCTCTGTCTTTGCGGCTAAGGGCATTGTTATGGAGTACAGTGCCGGTTTCTTCCAGCAAAATTTGAGCCTCCCGTGCAGAGCCGGTTAATACGCCTTCCGGTCCAAGATATACATCAATTAAATCTACGCCATTGTTAGTAATTACAAACTCACGTACCTGGTTAGAATGTTGCATGCCTCTCGATTTCATTACGTAGATGCCACGGTTCCTTTCGCCGTTACTTTCTATATCTCTCACCATTAGCCAGACATCTACGAGTGATGATACGCCTTCGTCAGTTTGTTCGTTTATCACTGTGTTCAATGAAAGGGCTGTGAATATGACGGTAATTTGTTCATGTTGCAAAAAGTCTATAAGCCTTACCAGCATTGCTTTTACCTCGCTTACCGAACCTATCGTAACGAGGTTGGTAATGGGATCTAGAACAACAACATCCGGTTTTAATTTCTTTATTAATTTATGGATGGAAACCAAATGCATTTCTAAACCATACATGGTTGGACGCACGCTTTGAAAATGCAGCCTTCCACTATCAACATGCATTTGCAGACTGATGTTGATTGACTGCATGTTTCTAATAATCTGTTGCGGCGATTCTTCAAATGCAAAAAACAAACACTTCTCGCCCCTGTTACAAGTTGCATTGGCAAAGCTTGCTGCAATGCTGGTTTTGCCTGTACCGGCAGTACCGGAAACCAATATGCTGCTGCCTTTAAAAAAACCTTTGCCGCCTAACATACCATCAAGTGAAGGAATGCCGGACGATATCCTTTCACTTGATACTGGTTTGTTTAATTCAAGTGATGTAATCGGAAGAACGGATATGCCATCTTCATCAATTAAAAATGGATATTCGTTGGTGCCATGCACCGAGCCCCGATATTTTATAACACGTAAGCGGCGTGTGGATATTTGGTTGATGATGCGATGATCTAACAAAATCACACAATCGGAAACATATTCTTCCAAGCCTTGCCTGGTAAGCGAATTTTCGCCACGCTCACCTGTTATGATAGCGGTAACACCTTTGTTTTTTAGCCATTGAAATAACCTGCGCAGCTCTGCCCGCAAAATGGCCTGGTTATCGTAACCCGAAAATAAATTTTCAATCGTATCCAGCACCACGCGTTTTGCGCCAATGCTATCAATGGCATAATTTAAGCGAATAAATAAACCTTCTAAATTGTACTCGCCGGTTTCTTCTATCTCGCTGCGGTCAATGTGAACATAGTCAATTTTTATTTTTTTATCCTGCTGCAATTGGTTTAAATCAAAACCTAGCGAAGCTACATTTGCAGCTAAGTCTTCCGGCTTTTCTTCAAACGCCATAAACACGCCCGGCTCATTAAAATTAACAGCACCACGCACAATAAATTCCAATGAAAACAAAGTTTTGCCACATCCTGCACTACCGCATAGTAAGGTGGGGCGACCTGTTGGCAAACCGCCTAACGTAATTTCATCAAGTCCATTGATGCCGGTTGGTGTTTTTGGTAAAGAGGGAAGTAGTTGTGAGGTCTTTCGATAAGTTGTATGTGTCATAAAAGAGGAACAAAATCAAAATAAGATTTGGAATTAAAAGTAATGGTTTTTTGGTTTTAAAAGCATTCAATATAAAATAGTAAACTTAATACCGCTTTTTTACCAATAGCCTTTTTTGTAAAGATGATTGCCTGGAATTGTGGCAAAAACAAAAGCGGGCAAGAAATCACTTGCCCGCCGCTGTTTTGTTGGCTTACAGCTTACTTGTTCACCGAAATTTTATACTCGGTTATATTGTGATACGTTTGACCTGGTTGCAGGATAGCAGATGGAAAAGAAGGTGTGTTGGGCGAGTTGGGAAAGTGTTGCGTTTCCATAGCAAAACCTGTGTATTGATTAATAGGCTTGCCCGATGATGTTTTAATAGAGCCATCTAAAAAGTTACCGCTGTAAAATTGCAGGCCGGGCTGTGTGGTAAACACTTCCAATTTTCTTCCGCTCAGGCTATCGGTTACTTCGGCTACTTTGGTAAGCGAAGTATCTTTTTTGTTCAAAACAAAATTATGGTCATAGCCAACGGGGTTGCCGCCAGTTTGTTTAATGCGTTCGCCAATTAAATGTGGTGTTGTAAAATCAAACGGCGTTCCTTTTACGGGTGCCAGTTGTCCGGTGGGAATTAATGTGCTGTCCACAGGTGTATAACGGTCGGCATCAATCATCACCGAATGATTTAAAATGGTGTTGCTTACATCGCCGGTTAAATTGAAATAGCTATGATTGGTAAGATTGATGGGTGTGGCTTTGTCGGTGGTTGCTGTGTATTCAATTTTTAAACGGTTGTCATCGGTAAGCGAAAATGTTACGTGAGAAGTTAAGTTGCCAGGATAGCCTTCTTCGCCATCTTTGCTCAGATAAGTTAATGTGATTTGTGGTTTGTTAGAAGAAGTATCAGACACCGTCCACACTTGTTTGTCAAAGCCTTTTTTACCACCGTGCAAATGGTTTTGTCCGTTGTTTGTAGCTAACGAATACGTTTTGCCATCCAATGTAAACTTACCTTTTGCAATGCGATTGCCATACCTGCCAACCGTTGCGCCAAAATAAGGCACGCCGGCAGTGTAGCTGCTCAGGCTATCGAAGCCAATTACAATGCTGCTGTTTTTGTCCCTCTTATCCGGCGTAATGAATGAAGTAATCGTTCCGCCATAATCAGATATTTTTACCTGCACACCGTTGTTGTTGGTTAAGGTAAATAAGTGAACCGGCTTGCCATCGAATGTTCCCCAGTTGCCTACTGTAACACCTGGCTTTGAAGATAGTGTACTGTCGGATGATGCGGTAGTGCCTGTATCGGATGTGTTGTTTTTACAAGACATGAAAAAGGTGGTTAGTAAAAGTGAATAAAAAAGAAAGTGCTTTGTTTTCATACAGCGGAGACTTTGATGTTTTGTAGAGCAAAATAAAGGATAAAAAGAAAGTGTTTTTAATAAAGTGTGTAAAATGGGTTTATTATTTATTGTGTTCTTGTTTTAAGACACCTTCTTCCTTTATACATTACGTTGTATTACTACTGCCGATACACAACAATTGTTACACGTAAATTTTGCAAATTCAAATGTTTGAAGTGTTCAATTTTATCATCAAAAACAAAAATGGTAAACAGCTTCTATAAGGTTTGATTTCAAATTGACCTGCAAGTTTTAAAAACATTGCCTTAAACTTGCACAAAATCATCATCCATGAAGAAAATAATTACAACCGTGATGGCTTGCATTGCTTTATGTGTAGCTATTACTGCCGTTGCACAACCAACCCCTAACATTAGCGACACTGCAAAACGTCCGCCCATTGCCAGCCCGCGCGATAGCATTGTTGCTACTACAACAACAGGAGCTGTCATTACCATGACGTATGGCAGCCCAGCCATTAAAGGACGAACTGTTGGTAAGAATTTAGACCCTTACGATGACACCCTTTGGCGCGCCGGAGCCAATGAAGCCACCACATTTGCTGTGAATAAAGATGTAACCATTGGAGGTAAGAAATTGCCTGCCGGCAGATATGCCTTGTTTGCCATTAAACATGGCAACGATTGGACTTTTATTTTTAATAAAACCTGGAACACCTGGGGCGCATACAGCTATAAGCAAAACAAGGCGCAGGATGTTTTACAGGTGAAGGCAACAGGAGCGGCTGGTGATGGCTACTACAATGAACGTTTAAAGTATGTGATTGACCCGAATGGTATTGTTTATTTATTTTGGGGAAATATAGTTACCAGTTTTACGGTAAAATAAAATTTGTACAAAAACAAAAGAGACAAACTTCAATCAAGTTTGCCTCTTTTGTTTTTACTGTTTGTTAGTCAAAAAATGTTATTGTCTGTATATGCTTGTGATTTATAAATTTAAACAAATTCTTTTGCTTCTATAAGATTGTTTGGGTAAGGAACATTTTTATAACCACCACCTTCTGCTTCTTCGAAAACATGCTGATAAATAAATCCATTGTTCTTTAAAAACTCAACCAATTGCCATTGCTTAGTATCACTTCTCTTAGGCGGTCTGAACTTATGGTTGAGGATGGACATTTTGTTGCCACAGTTAAGGCATGATAAATTGATTATTTCTTTACTACCTTTTGGAATGTTAAATGTCTTCTTACAGTAAAAGCAAACTTTCTTATAACCCATTGCTAAAGTATTTAAGTAGTTACGTTTTAGCTTTTATCAACTCAACTACTTATTTGCTGGGGCATTTTCAAAAATCAATTTGGGCGCTTCCTGCTTATCGCTTTTGGGCGCTTCGGGTTGTAAGGTAGAAGCTAATTTTACGGCTGCAAACGCATTTAAAAAACCAGCACTGCTGCATAAGCTACTCATAGAACATAAGCTGCCATTGGTTCCCGGCACCATAATCTTTACAGAATCGGGTGCCTGCAAGGCAGATTTTTCAATGGCATACTTTACCTGCTTTGCTGATAAAGCGGGGTAATAAGAACGAATGAGTGCAGCCACACCTGCTACCACCGGCGATGCCATGCTCGTACCATCCAAAGAGCCATAATCATGACCGCCCGGCAGCGTAGAATATATTTTGGTTCCAGGTGCAAACACATTCACCTCTTTAGGTCCGTAATTGCTAAAGGAAGCAATTAAATCGCCGTTGCCAATGTGCTTATCACTGCTGGCGCCAACGGTGATGAAGTTGGAAGCTGTGCTTTTAAATTCTATCAAATTCGGGTTCGGATAATTGTCGGTTGTATCCACATCTTCCGATTCGTTGCCCGCCGCATGAACAATCAACACATCTTTTGCCTCAGCATAATGCACGGCTTCATCCACCCATTTCTTTTCGGGCGAATAGCTTTTACCAAAGCTCATGTTGATCACTTTTGCGCCGTTGTCAACTGCATACTTGATTGCCAGCGCAACATCTTTATCATATTCATCGCCTTCCGGTACAGCCCGGATCATCATCACTTTTACATTGTCGGCAACGCCTTGCACGCCAATATTGTTATCACGCTCTGCGGCAATAATGCCGGTTACATGTGTGCCGTGCATGGGTGCACTGCCCATTACATCGCCATTGCCATAAAACCTGTCGTTAATGTTATAGTAATCATCTTTAATAATCGAATCACGGTAGCGGGGCGGATTTGTTTTTAACGCATTTACGGTTTGCTTTTTACTGTCTAATTCGCTTTGCAGTTCGGTAAGCAATGTGGTGTTTTTCATATCATCATCCGCATTTGCCATCTTTATTAAAGTTAAGTAAGCCAGTTTTGCCTGCCTGCCTTCTTTTGTTTCAGGCGTTATCTTTTCCAAATCAGATGGTGTGTATTCGGTTTTGCCGGTTTCTTTTTGCAATACTTCATCGTTTCTTTTGAACACTTTCATAATCATTTCTATCATGCTCACTTCCATCTGGTCTTCGCTGCTGGGTTGCATAGCCCGCGCGGCTTTCAGCCAGGTTTTGTATTCTTCTTTTTCAAACGGATTGAGTGTTGAAGTATCAATATCCTTACCGGCAAAACGGTCTTTAAAATCGTAATACACACGTGTTCTTTCATCAATGTCTTTTGTGAGATTTTCGCCATTTTTATTGCCTAAAAAATTCCAGCCATATACATCATCCACATAACCATTATGGTCGTCGTCAATGCCGTTGCCGGGTATTTCTTTCGGGTTGTGCCAAAGGATGCCTTTGAGGTCTTCATGCGTGGTATCAACACCCGAATCAATCACAGCAACAATAACTGTTTTCGATTTTTTTCCTTTTAAAAAATCATACGCCTGTTGCAAACTGATGCCATTATAACCATCCGTTTTCGGATCGAGATATTGCCATCCTTTTACATTATTTTGGGCAAAAACAAACGTGCTTGTGCAAAGAAGTAAAATGAGGAGAAAAAAGAAATTGAATTTCATGAATGAAATGATTAGAACTTACTTTTTGTTACCTACAAATTTGATGTATAAATGGCAGCATAAAATGATGAGTGGAATATTTTATGAAATTATTATACGAAGGAAAGGACTGATCATTAGCGGATTAAGCTGACAATCAG
Source organism: Ilyomonas sp. (assembly GCA_965277535.1). GTDB lineage: Bacteria > Bacteroidota > Bacteroidia > Chitinophagales > Chitinophagaceae > Ilyomonas. The sequence goes on from OZ255825.1 coordinate 3,257,260, forward strand.
TTAGGGTTAAAACTTTATATTTAATCGTTTCTCTTTTTTATCTGAGCTAATCCATTTCGGTCCGTTTTCAATAGCAGCAACCGCTTTGTTTGCCGTTAAAGAATCAGGCGCATGAAGTACATGAACACCGTAAGGAGAGCCGGTTTCGCTCACAGAAAATTCAAGCTCCAAGTTGCTCATGTTGTTCAAATGATTGGCAACTGCCGATGAATCTTTCTTACTTAATTTAGCAAACAGATAATCCTCGAAAAATTGCCAGCCGCCTTCGGGTTTTATGGCGGATGTATCGGTTGCCTCCTTTATTTTTTTATTTATTTTGATGACTTGCACTTCCGATAGAATAAAAGGTTTGTTTTTATCGGTTGTCCAGGAAGGTTTGGGTGAAGATGCAAATGCACGCGTTGTGTAACCTGTTGCTGTGCTTTTATCCATACTATCGTTGTGCAAAGTATCCGTCGTTGCCTGTAAAGATGGTTGCGCAGTTGCTATTTTGCTGCGATACGTTAATGATGCAGCAGGCGCGGCAGCCATCAGAAGAGAATCCTCTTTTTTTAGTTGTGATGCAGAGGCAGCAACATCCGGTTCGCGTTCTTTCTTTTTTGAAATGATAGTTCCAATTCTTTCTTCCTTTTTTGGTTTTGCCGAAATTGTTGCATCCCGCATTGTAACTGCTACCGAATCTTCCTTTGGCGCAGAAAGCTTATTATTTTCATGATCAAATGAATCTTTGGTTTTGCCCCTTTTTACATCGTTGCTGGTTACCACTGCAAGCCTGTTATTGTTTTTGTTTTGATAAAGAACAAACACACTTATCCCAAGACAAAAAAGAACGGAAGCGACAGCCAGCCACCCGTACCGCTTACGTTTTGAAATGGCAATTATTTTACCTCTTTGATGATTGCCTTGCACAGCAGCGGTTATCTGATTCAAATGCTTTTCTGATTGTTGTTTATTTGCATTTTCATAACCTTCTATGGCATCGGCAAGAAACGGGTCTTGCAGCGCAGCGCGTTCCATATCGTGCATTTCTTTAGCTGTCATCTGCCCGTTTAAGTAGCGATGAATGTTGCTGAACCCATAGTTTGTATTTGCGCTCTTTTCAGCCATTTTGTTCCATACAGGTTTTTAAGTTTCGTCTGCCGTTTTGGATGAGGCTTCTTACTTTGTTCCAGTCCCAGCCTGTTTCACCCGATATTTCGTTGTAGCATTTGTTTTGTAAATAAAACAATCGTACCGCCTTTTGTTGCTCTTCACCCAAACCTTCTATACATTTTTCAAGCTTCTTCAATTCAGCTTCTTTTTCCAATACCGAATCAAGATGCACAAATTCCTCCGATTGCACATCATTCAACTGAAGTTCTACGGTTTGGTGTTTGCGGCTGCTGCGCAATTGCATCAAACAATAATTTTTTGCCACCACATACAGCCAGCCTTTAAAATTGCTGATTTGCTGATGGGGCAATTTATGCAGCAATTCAGTGTAAAGGTTCATGGTTGCATCTTTTGCAGCTTCGGCATCGGATAAATATTTGAGGCAAACGCCATACAGCAAATCAGTATATCGCAGATACCAAGCCGCCAACGCGTTCTGGTCGCCATCCTGCTGAAACTGACGCAACAATTCTTCGTCGGTTTGCGGTGCGGTTTGTATGTGTCGGATTGGCGTCATCAAATAGAGTTCGTAAAACTATACAAAACGCACGAAAACAAACAAGCGGTTGTTTACAATGAATTGATTGGAGTGGTAAGTAAGCAAACGGTATAACACAACAACTTCATTGGTATGTTATTCGCTCCCTGTTTTCAAACATTGTAAACATCTATGGAAACGATTAAAACAAAAGGTTACGGAGCCAAAGGCTCTATCATGAACGGTATGAAAAGAATGGATTTTGAAAGAGAAGCGCCGAAAGAAGATGAAGTGCATATTGACATCTTGTATTGTGGTGTTTGCCATTCCGACCTTCACCAGGTGAAAAACGATTGGGGAAATACGCTTTATCCTTGTGTTCCCGGGCATGAAATTGTGGGCAAGGTAATAGCTGCCGGAAGCGGCGTTACTAAGTTTAAAGTGGGCGATACGGTTGGCGTTGGCTGCATGATAGATAGTTGCGGACAATGCGAACCCTGCCATCATGGTGAAGAAAATTATTGCGGGGGGCCTAACAGTTTTACGGCGACTTACAATGGTTATATGAAGCCGCAACCCGGTGTGAAATACAATACTTTTGGCGGTTATTCTGATAACATTGTGGTGAAAGAATCTTTTGTTTTGAAAATACCCGAAGCTTTAGACATCAAAGCGGCCGCACCTATTATGTGTGCTGGCATTACCACTTATTCGCCCCTAAAACATTGGAATGTAAAAGCCGGTGATAAAGTAGGCGTTGCTGGCGTTGGTGGGTTGGGACACATGGCTATAAAAATCGCCACTGCATTGGGCGCCGAAGTAACGGCATTGACAACGGATGAAGAAAAAACCGGAGATGCCATGAACTTTGGCGCGAAGAAAGTGATTGTTTCTACCGATAAAGATGCAATGAAAGCAGCGGAAAAATCGCTCGACTTTTTGCTGATTACCATTCCTGATTCTTTTGACCTCACGCCTTATGTTTGTTTAATGAAATTAGATGGCGAAATTGTTACCGTTGGTTTATTGGCCGAATACAAAAAGCCATTGAATAACATGGATGTAGCAACAAGCCGGCTTACCGTTGGCGGCTCATTAATCGGTGGAATTGCAGAAACGCAGGAAGTATTGGATTTTTGTGCAGAACACAATATACTGCCTGATACAAAAATGATTAATATACAAGACATCAATGATGCTTTCGACGAGATGGCAAAGAAAGATGTACATTACCGTTACGTGATCGATATGCAATCGTTGAAAAAGGAAGCATAAGAATATTGTGTAAAACCAAACGCCTGCATTCATTATAAATGCAGGCGTTTGTTTTTACTAGTATTGATTCGCGACGATTAGTTATTTCTTATAATTTTAAAAAATCCATTAAGCATAAAAGTACTTGTGAGATTAAAGCCCTAACTGCTTTATTGAAAAAAAACCAACAAAATGACTTTTAACTAATAATACTCAAATCATCAACAAACCTTGCAAAACCCATATTGCGTTGAGAACTATTAATTATGTCTTCTTTCTTTCGCCAGCCTTTTAAAACCTCATTGTAAACTCTTACTCCGTTTGTTGAATTTTTCCCAGATAAAGGAATTGTGCTTTGTCCTTTGTTTCTCAGTTTGACATTCAAGACACTGAGACAATTTCTTGTTGCAGATTTATGGTGATCCGTATAGAACATGGGTAATAACCAACACTCAATCGTATGAATAGAAATCGCAAAAATAATTCTATCACTATAACTGCTTATAATATCTGGTTTAATTAGGCTATTTAATTTGCTTTTTATTTCGCTATATAGCTCTTCATCACTTTTTGCAATACCACCTTCTTTTGAGTGACTAATATTAAAAGGTTTTGTTGCAGATTGGTCTGAATCAATTTGAATGACTAGATAATCATTTTCAACAAGTATAGATCTGATTTCATCTCTTTCACAGTATTTCAAAACTTCATTCCAACCTCCTATTACTTCTTGTTTTTCATTTACAATTTTAGGTTGAATGAGATTAATGATTGGTTCAGATTCCTTGAAAAATTTTGTAAGGATATGCTTTATAATTCTATATTCAGAAACACCTTCAGTAATTAGTGCGAAATTCATAAAGGGATAAAAATTCGATTTAAAAGTTATCAGGTAAACCACCAATAAAGCCATTCGTCCATACTTCGGAAAGCTTCATTGTTCTCTCAGCTTTATACATAACACGCTGAGCTTTTGTATGCCCTTCTTCGTTTCTTCTAACCACAAACAAACGTTGGTTATCATCATTTAAATTCAACCCATCAAGTATTGCAGGGTTTTGCGTAGTTACAATCACCTGCTTCTTATGTCTTTTAGCTAACGACGCAAGATTTTTTGTCAATTGCATACACAACTTAGGGTTAAGTGAAGCATCAATATTATCAATCGCAAAAAATGTAGGAGTAATGTTTGATATAAATAAAGTGGAATAAAAAAGTAAATATAAAAACCCTTCATTTGTGCTCTTTTGATCGAAAAATTGAAGATTCTTACTCAAATATTTATCCTTTATGTGCAAGGCAAATTCATTACTTAATAAATCATTCGATAAATGAAAGTCTTCAAACCAATCAATAAGATTCAAGTTATTTTTTATCTCAATAAGAGTTTTTTTATTCTTCTCGTTTGTAGATAGCTCTTTTAAGTATTGAAAAAGTCCTTCTCCCTTTATACCAAGTGGATATATTTGGGCAGTTTCTTCAAATCTTCGCAAACTTGTTTGTTCGGGAGAATAAATAACATAATTAGCAAGAATGTTATCGCTATCCCATGTTTGAAAAATTTGAGAATAATAAGTAGCCTCCTTTTCGATGTCTTCCAGCTGCGTTGCATCAACTGTTATTACATCAACTTCGTTATTACTAACATTATTTTTAAACCCGTTAAGGCTTTGCTTCAGTTTATTTATTTTTCTAAATACATCGTCAAAAGTTTTTCTAAGGTCCACTGAATTTTTATCAATCCATTTTCTTGAATTATCAGAAGAGTTAATTAATATAAAAGGACGAAGTATTTCGCCTTTTGTAAAACTTATTTGTATTACTTTTTCTACTTCGGTTGTAAATGCAGAAAACATGAATTCTGGATTTACTACCCTTAAACCTCTACTGCCTAAAAATTCATAATCAAGTTTGTCCGCACTTGCTGCTGCTCCAAAAGCTATTGCTTCTAAAATATTTGATTTGCCACAACCATTTTCACCTATTAAAACATTAAAGGTTCCTAAATCAAGAGAAAGATCAACAACTGACTTAAAATTCTGTATTTGAATTTTGTTTATCATTAAATGTTATTCTAACAGCAAATGTATGTTTACTAATTTAAGTTACTTCGCTCATCTCCATTCCTCTTCCACCACCGGCTCTATTTCATGCAATGCAACAGCCATTTTATTCGTCTTTACAAAGTTGCACCAGTGGCAGTCGGGTTTGCCGCAACCGGTATAAAAATCATGCTGCTGTATCTTATTCCAAACAGTGGTAATTTGTTGTGTAACGGTGGTAATGTCTTCCGGCTCAATGCGCACTTTGCGTTTGTGATACTCACCCTTTTTATCCGGCTCAATGAAATCAAATTCAAAGGACACGGCGTTCCATTTTCTTCCGGCATAATTGTCTAACAAAATTTTATAAAACACCGCCTGTCGCCAGTAATCGCCGCCGTTGGGTTCCTTATGATTCGGCAACATCAGCTTTGGTTTTGCTTTTTCTAAATCGCCCGTTTTATAATCCACCACGTTTACATCAGTGCCATCAAATTCCAGCTTGTCAATCTTGCCTTTTAACGGAACACCGTTTACCACAACGCCTTTGATGTTGCGCTCAATAGCAACCACTATATTCCATTGGTTGATGTAAGTATTGTAATAGTTGATTAAGATTTCAGGACCATATTCCATGCGCCGTTCAAACTGTTCTTTGGTAAACAATTCACGATGGCGGTGCATGTAACCTTCAAAATCCTGCACCAGACTTTGCGCTGAAGGAAACTCGTTGTATCGCTGCACTTGTTCAAATAAACGTTGCAACGCATAATGCACGGCAGAACCAAATTCGGCAGCTTCGTTGCGTGGGCTTGGAATATTTACAATGTTTCTGAAATAAAATTCAAGCGGACAATGCAGGTAATTGTTCAAGGCCGATACGTTCATCACAAAACGATCAATGCGCGGCGCAATTATATCACGTTCCATCTTCATAATTTCGGGCGATTCCAAACGTTCAAATTCCAGCGCGCGAAATTCTGTAACTACATTTTCATCTAACTCAATTTCTTCAATGGGTATCGTATGCTCGTCTAAAATTTCACCAATAAAACGACTGGGTTCGGTTTCTTTTCCATCACTTTTTCTCTTGGGGTAAGAAACCGTTAACTGCCTTTGCGCACGGGTTAGTGCCACATAAAACAGGCGGCGCAATTCCTCTTCTTCCGCATTGGGCGAGAGACTTACAAACAAGGTATCGGGTAAGCTGTAACCGCCCACAGGTTTGCGCTTTTTCTCCCAGCTGGCAGCGTTGCAGCCGGCGATGAAAATATATTCGTATTCTAATCCTTTACTGCCATGTGCCGTCATTAAATTCACGCCACGCTCGCTGCCGTTCACTTGTATCAACGGCAGTGTAATGTTTTCGCGTTCCATCAGTTCAAAAATGTTCACCAGTTGTTGCAACGAAAGCAGGGGCGAGCGGCTGGTTTCTTCTTTAATGAAATCATACAAGCCCGTGATGAGTTGCATTTCATAATGTTTGTTTTCGCTTTGCATGATGCAGCTTAATGCGCCGCTTTCGCGGATAAGTTGCTCCAGCAATTGCACCAACGTAACGTTAGGAACGGCAGCAATTAAATTTTCCAAAAAGCTGGAAGCCATGCGCAGCCTTGCATTTAGCGGTTTGGCAAACAAGTCGCGCGGCGGCTGGTTTGCTTTGTCGTACAATAATTTTCGGATGGAAGTTTTGTTTTGCGTGAATTGTCGCTCTGCCACTTCAATGGTTATGGTTGCAATTTCTATAGGCGGAATGCTAAACCAGTTGTAATGCAAAATTTCAAACAGCATTTCATCGCCTTCATACGGAATGTCGTGCTCCGCAGCAAGGTATTTTAAAACAGTAAGAATGTTTTGCACCAAAGGTTCATGCAACAAATTGGTGTTGCGGCGACTGTATTGGGGAATCTTTCGCAGCTTAAAATATTTGCTCAATTCATCACCATATTTGTTTTCGCGGTAGATGATGCCGATGCAATTTGGTTTTACCCCTTTTTTTAGCAAGGCTTCCACTTCGAGCGTAATGCCAATCATTTCTTCGCGTGGCGAATTGTATTGCTTAATAGAAGGCAAATGGGTGAGATGATTGATGCTACTGTTCGATGCAATGAGATCTTTGCTTAAACCCGGCAGTTGTTTAATCAATCGTTCTTCGTTGTTGCAAATGAGCGTTTTGCTGATGTCTAATATCGGCTGCGTGCTGCGATAATTATCGGTTAAAACAACTTTCAATAAATCTTCTTTGTAGCTGTCGGCAAAGCGCAGCATGTTCTCAACACTCGCGCCCTGAAAGCGATAAATACTTTGGTCGTCATCACCCACAACAAACACATTGGGCTTGTCCCAATAATTGATAAGCAACTCAACAATTTTGTTTTGCGTGCCGCTTGTATCCTGGTATTCATCCACCAAGATGTATAAGTATTGTTCCTGGTATTGGTTGAGCAATTCTTTGTTTTCATCAAAGGCTTTAATCACCCAGTTAATCATATCATCAAAATCATAAAGTTTGCGCTCGTGCATCTTGTTTTGAAAGGTTTCAAACTCGTTCACGGCAGCGCGTAACTTGTCCATTTTTAGTCTTTCTTCGGTAAGCCTGTCTTCTTTTACATCGCCTTTTTTATAGCCTTTATAAGCACGTTTGTAAATGTAATCTTCGCGGGCCGGAAGATCATCAATATAAGCATCAATGCGACCGTTGATGTAAGTTGCTGTCCAGCCTTCGCGTTTCATAGCGCTGAACAAATTTTGTAAATTGTGTATCTCGAAATATACATCGCCGCGATAGCGTTTGAGCGGATGAGCCTTACCAAAACCATCAATCAATTCGCGGTAAATGTCTATGCGCTGCAAATCAGTAATCGGGTCGAGCGAAGTCTTATCAAACAGAGACAAATTTTCCTGGATCACTTCATTGCAAAACGCATGAAACGTGTAAATGTGAACTTTATGAGCATCGGAACCAATGAACGACGACAAGCGTTTGCGCATAGCGATGGTGCCAGCATCGGTATAAGTTAAACAAAGAATGTTATCAGGTTGCGTGTCGGTTTCTAGTAAAATTTTTCCAATGCGTGCACCAAGGATTTGTGTTTTGCCCGTGCCCGGACCTGCAATTACCATCACCGGACCTTCAATGGTATCCACCGCCTGCTTTTGCTGTGCGTTGAGCTTGTTATAAATTTCATTAAATTTTTGTATCTGAATGTTGCGTTTGTTAGCCGTTGCCATGAGGGTAAAGGTAATGGCAATTTGCGTAAAGATTTAGCAAAAAAAGAAGGAGATTTGTTGGCAGTAGGAGGTGGCCGTTTTTGTTATGATTGAGCTACTTTGTGATAGTAATGTAAGATTATTATGCAAACAATATAAAAGCGCAAAAGCTGTATTGACGAAATATGTTTTAAGACTTTCGCTTTTATATTGTATTTGATTATGAAAAGATTAAGCAGAAAGTGCGCAATCTTGGTTGTTTTAAAACCTTCGTATATATTTGAGTTGTGCGTAACTAAGTTGACACATGCCAATAGAAATCAATTTGCCATTTGACCCAGACAAAGTAGAAAAGGTTATCCATTACTGGCTTGACTTGTTGACCAAAAAAGACTACACCGAAGCTTACAATTTGACAGAGCATGACCCTTATTATCAGTGGACACCAGCATCTATTGAAGACTATATAAACGGCTATGGACTATCTTACGAAGAAGGAGATGTAATACAAACAGTGACTGATTGGAGAGAAGTTAATAATGGAGAAAGAAATCCTATTGACATCTTACTATTTGACAATCCACAACCTGATAAAAAGGAAAAGTTTAAGAGAATAGGTGTTGTTCACTACGACTTACCTATGAACGGAGAACGGAGTGGCTTGACCGCTATTTTTAGCATCTTACAAGCGGACAAATATTTTATGTTAGAACTTAATGACATACACGTTCTTTGACAATATTAGCTACGCACAACACAAGGTTTTCTGCTATGCTGGCTGACACTTCTCACTTCAACATTTGAAATTCTACTTAACTTTATTAAGTTATTCAGCAGATGGAATTCTATTACCAGCATAGCAGAAAGCAGAAGCCGTTGACTTCTACTTCAAGCGTAGAAAGACAGCTTATAACTTCGGATAATTTAAAGACAGACTTTGACAAGACTTTTAAAGGAATAATTTTTTCCTCGGGTGTAAGCATCCGCTTGTACCTATCTTCTTTGAACGTCTGCACACCCTTTAAGATTTCAGCATTCTCCTCTTTTATTAAGAGCCCGAACAGCTTTGTATTTGCCAAATATCATTTTCAGCAGGTAATCGAAAACTCTTCTTCAAACATTTGATTAGTTATTAGAAAGTATTTTCCGCATTCTAAATCATACATTTCTATTTTACATCGGGTACTTCCTCTATATGGTAATAAACCGGCAAACCGCGCTCTTTAGCAAGCTTTACATCATTATCAGCACCTTTAGAATTGCCTTCAATGCGCAACACCGCATCGCATTTTTCCAACAGCCGGTGCGCAACAGGATATTGAATTTCTTCCCAGGCTTCATCACCGGGCTGTTGCGAACCTGCCAAATGAATTAGGGGCAAAGCTATCCATTCACCAATCATGGGAACATGTCCTTTTCTAAACAAGGGCAGCGCAACAGATTCAAGTGCGCGAAGGTTGTTCTGCATGAGTACGGCATCGTCGTTGGTGCCGCTTCTGTACGGACCTGCAATTAAAATCAGCATAATTTCTTTTATTGTTCACACAAAGAAAATGTAGATAAAAACAAAAGATATTAAGGTAGATTAAGAAAGCGTTTTTCCAATTTTCTTTTTTCGGATGGCACTTAAAAATTCAGGTGTGATGCCCAGATAAGAAGCAATTTGTTTTTGGCTGACCTGCTTTGTTATGAGCGGATATTTCGCTAAGAAGTTATCGTATCTTTCTTCAGCAGGCAATGATAAACGTTCTATCATCCGAAGCTGTTCCCTGATATACGCGTTCTGCATTAATATTCTAAAAAACCGTTCCCATTTGGGCAGTGTTTCAAACAGCTTGTCTAAATTTTCTTTGCTCAATTGAAAGATGCAACTGTCTTCAATGGCTTCTATGTTTATCATTGCCGGCTTTGTATTTGCGAAGCAAAACATATCGGTTATCCACCAATCGGCAACTGCAAACATCACCGTAGCTTCTTTGCTTTCAACGTTAACATGATAAGCCCGTAAAGCACCTGAATGAACATAATTGATATGGCGGCAAACCTGATCTTCTTTTAAAAGGAGAGTCTTTTTAGATACTGGTTTGAATGTGAACAATGAAGTAACATAATCTGCTTCATCGCTGCTAAGATGAATGTGTTTGGCGATATGGTTGAGAAGCAAATCGTGCGTCATGAATCAATTGATTTTTGTTCATTCAAACAGCTTAGAAAATTAATAAACATACACATCATCCAATTGCTTGCTTCAAATCTTCAATTAAATCTTTCGCATCTTCAATACCTACACTTAACCGAATAATTTGACAAATTGTTTATTTTAATCTTTTTACAAACCAACCTGGTTGTCTATGCAAATGACCTACTGCTAAAATGAAAACTATTTTTTATCTGCGTCTGTTAAATAAAGAATTTCATAAGGAAATACTGATAGTGAAGCACTTCTTATATTATTAAATAAAACAAAAGCAAAATCAGGATTGCGGATGATTTTTTCTATTGTATTATTCACTGAATTAATAAAGCGATAACCTAAACCAACAGATTGTTCTTCATACCAAACAAAAGCTTCATCAATATCCATCTGAGCCGGTAATTCAATGATCACTTGCCAACTCATTGTTCATATTTTTTCTTCCATTCATTCCACTCAAGCCCTTCTCCTGAATGTGTCTCATGATACTGAAGTCTTTCTTTAATCAAATCTTTTTTCCATTCAGGAATTTGATCAGCCAACTCTTCATCAATACTGTTTAAAAGATCAACTGCCAACTGTTTCCGCTCTTTTGCAGGCAAAGCAAAAAGTTCTTCTTTGTTAATCATGTTATTTCTTTTTACTAAAATAATAAAATTCAAATGCGTTTTAATCATTGAGATTCGAATGTATTATCCATTACCCGATAGCGGTTCTTAAATCTTCAATCAAATCTTCCGCATCTTCAATGCCTACGCTTAGCCGGATTAAAGAATCTGTCAAACCATTTTTTAAACGCTCTTCTTTCGGAATCGAAGCATGTGTCATGGAAGCCGGATGGTTGATTAACGATTCTACACCACCAAGGCTTTCTGCCAACGCAAAAATCTTGGTTGAAGTCAATACTTTTTTAGCCGCTTCAATGCTATCATCTTTCAAAACAAAACTCATCATGCCACCAAAACCACGCATTTGCTTTTTGGCAACTGCATAACCTGCATGGTCTTTAAACCCGCACCAGTACACTGTTTCAACCTTTGGATGATTGCGTAAAAAGTGCGCAATCTGCTCGCCATTCTCGCAATGCCGCTGCATCCGCACATGTAAGGTTTTAATTCCGCGCAAAACCAAAAAGCAATCCTGCGGACCAGGAACGGCACCACAACTTTTTTGTATAAAATACAAATCATCACGCAGTTTATCATCGTTCATAATTAAGCAGCCTTGTATTACATCGCTGTGTCCACCTAAGTATTTAGTGGCACTATGTAATACAATATCAGCGCCCCAATCCAACGGGTTTTGCAGGTAAGGCGAAGCAAACGTGTTATCCACGCAAACCCAAATACCGTGCGGCTTTGCAAGGTTTGCTACCGCTTCAATGTCGGTAATGTTCATTAATGGATTGGTAGGCGTTTCTGTCCAAATCAGTTTTGTTTTTTCGTTGATGAATGGCTGGATGTTGGCTACATCCTGCATGTTCACATAATAAAATTTGATTCCAAACTTTTGAAAAATTTTGCTGAACAACCGATACGTGCCGCCATACATATCGCTGGCTGCAATCACTTCATCGCCCGGCTGCAACAGCTTTATCACGGCATCGGTTGCTGCCACACCGCTGCTGAATGCGAGGCCATGTTTGCCATTTTCTATTTGGGCCACTGCACGCTCTAACGCAAAGCGCGTGGGGTTTTGCGAGCGGGCATACTCATAACCTTTGTTTACACCCGGCGCTTGCTGCACGTATGTTGATGTTTGATAAATTGGCGTCATAATCGCACCGGTTGATGCGTCAGGTTCTACACCTGCATGAATCATTTTTGTTCCTAAACCCATGTTATTGTTCATTGAATAATGTTTAATTGTTAATTGTGAATGGGAACACGGATGATACGGATTTCATGCACGGATGTTCAGGATTTAATATTTAAGATGTAAGATTGAATATTATGGCAAAACCAAACTTCTTCTTTCATCAATATCCCAAAAATCCCAGACATCTCATTCATCCCAGTTCAGACAATCGCTGCGGCGCTCATATATCTAAAGTCAAAATTATTCTTTTCATGCGCACTTTTTGGCTCTGTTTTTTTTGTCAAAATATTTTTATCCAACACGTTTTTATCAACCAGCTTTTTCCGGCTTTCTATAATCATTTCCTGTATGTTTTTATTTTGCATCCATTGTTGTTGCGGTGGTTCATAACCTACTTTATCTTTCCGCCAGACAATGTTATAGGGCAAAATGTTTTCCATGCTTTTGCGCAATATCCATTTGGTAAAACCATCCCGAATTTTGAATGTTGAATTCAGTGCAAAAACAAATTCAACCAGATCGTGTTGCAAAAACGGCAAGCGGATTTCACGCGAATGCGCCATCGAATTTCTATCGGCATAACGCAGCAGTTCTTCCAGTCCGAACGTAAATGTATTGTAATGCAAAATATCTTCTAAGCTCTTTACAACAGGCTTGTACAATGTGCTTTCATTGGCGTATCGCAACATAAATTCTGTGTTGATGTAGGGCATTTTTTTCAATTGCATGAAAGCACGCCGCTGTAAGCGTTTGGCAGTTTGTTCAGGATAAAATGCAGCCACATAATTTTTGATGTTCCATTGCTCAATAAAATGATTTTGTTCTAACGCTTTTTTTTCTTTTTTAAATAAAGAAATATCACTCACTAACAATTGCTGCAAAAACCAATGCACATACTTCTTATAACCACCTAATACTTCATCTGCACCTTGCCCATCCAACAAAACAGTAATGCTTTTTTCTTTTGCCAAGCCATACACCAGATACTGCGTAAGCACGCTGCTGCTTTGCACCGGCTCGTCCTGGAAGTACATCAATTGCTGCCAATGAGCCGCCCAGTCATCAGCGTTTGGTTTTATCACATATTGTTGAACGCCAAAAGCGTTTGCTACTTCTTGGCTCCAAGCCGTTTCGTCTTTTTCAAAGCCGCTGAATCCCGCTGTGAACGCAGCATTGCGCCATTGCGAACCTTTTTGTTTTTGCCCATAAATGGAGGCCAAAATGCTACTGCTATCCAAGCCACCGCTTAAGCTAGTGCCAACGGCAACATCACTTCGCAAGCGTTTTTGTATAGATGAAGAAAAGAGTTCAGTGAATTCTTCGATTGCGCTCTTTTCATCAATTAAAATGGTGTTCATTTTGGGCACATACCATTTGCGCAATTTCATTTTTCCAGCCGATGGAATGATAGATAAACAATTGCCCGGTGGCAACGATAAAATGTCGTTATAAAAGGTAGCCGTTTTCTTGATTGGGTTTTGCACATAGCCCAATGCAATGTAGTTTAACATCATCGTGCCATTCAGATTTTTGGGCACGCCGGCTGCGAACAAAGCTTTGATTTCGCTGGCAAAAATGATTTGTTGAAACGAGCCTCTTTCCGCATAAACCGGATAGTAATACAACGGCTTTTCACCAAATCTATCCCGTGCAATGAACACCGTTTTTTGTTTTGCATTAAATAAGGCAAAAGCAAACATGCCATCGAAATGATGCAGGCAATCTTCGCCCCAGCAATCATAAGCTGCCGGAATCACTTCGGTATCGGTTGTGGTAGAAAACTGATAACCCCGGCCGGATAACTCTTCTTTTAATTCAATGTAATTGTAAATCTCACCGTTAAAGATGATGGTATAATGCAGGTAATGAAACGGCTGGGCTGCTTCTTCAGATAAATCTAAAATGCAAAGCCGGCGATGGGCAAGGCCAACCGTGTTGTCGTCATTCTTCCAAAAGCCTTCGTTGGCAGGTCCGCGGTGGCGCAGCGCATCTGCCATCAGTTGCAATTTGTGTTGTTGATTGAGAGATGAATGAGGAGAGAGGATGCCTGCAATGCCGCACATGAGGTGAAGATACAAAAGCCAAAATCAGTATCTGAAATAGAATATAGTTAAGATGCAACGGATTTTACGATGGCTAATACACCACCAAGAATAGCAAGCAATTGTACAATGCCTGTCCAAAATATAGCTTTGTAAACATCTGCTTTTGATTGCTCTAATTTCAATTCAAGTTTATGAATGTCTTCTCTAACATGAGAAACGTCTTCTTTTGTTGCAGAAGCTTGCCGTTCATTTTTTAGTTCCAATCCAACCACTTCGCCAATCACTTCAACAAACGCAGCGGCTTTTTCATCAGGGAGATGCAAATCTTTTCTCAACAAATCATAAAATTTTATTTGAACTGCATTCATGTTCACAAATGTAACCGATTCTTTTATAAAACATTTACTCGTTACCTAACAACAAATTCAGCTGCTCGTTTGCGTACTTTTTTACATCCGGAAAAAACACTTCATAACATTGTTTCAATTCGTCGTAATATTTTACAAACGCATCAAAAGCAGCAACGCTGTTGTTCAGGTAAACGGCTCTGCGTACAACACCGCCAAAGCTTTTATTAATACCATCAATGGTTCTGTAATTGTACAACCAATTCTGTGCTTTCATGTAAGGAAACATTTGCGCAAAACGTGCGGGCATAACACCAACATAATCATCCAGGGTGCGATACGTTTTTATTGTAAATTCCTGTAGTTGTTGTTGCGTATGCTGTGTTTCATCTAAGGCTAAAAAATGGTCGTACGCAACATCAACAAAAGCTCCGGCATATGAGCCTACAGCCTCCTTGAAGTATTGCTTTGCGGCGTGTGTAGCTTCGTGCGAATCGGTAAAAGCATCAATCATCCGGTGCAGGGTAATGCCTTTTTGTATGCTTTCTGTATAAGCAAACTTCTGCTTACCCTTTACAAAATCGCTTATTATGTTGCCAACTAAAATATCGGCGTTTCCAAACGATAGATAAGCGTGTGCTAAGTAGTTCATCTCCTTTTGTTTTTACCGTTTATCACTTCTCTGTTACAACCGTGTTTTTATTCATCCTTGTTTTGGCAAAGCTTTAATAATTGAAAGTAGAACAGCTATAAGCCTTATCCCTATTGAGTTATAGCTATGTTACTGCTTTCATAAGTTCAAATCAGTTTACCATTCATCACAATCGGTTCTATCACTCTTTCAATTTATCCCAATTCCCTTTTTACCCTTTGTTTCCACCTCTACTTTTACATCGTCAAATGATTACAAAAAAACAAATCACAAACATTCTAAACTTTCATTTTATGAAAACAACCCTTGTAAAAGGTAGCATCCTTTCCGCTTTTATGTTTATCGCTTTTACCATGAGCGCCTTTGCTGCCAACAACGATGTTAGCAAGTATTTAGTAAAGCAATTTCAAAAACAATTTGGCCATGCCACCAATGTAACCTGGAAAATAACTTCCAATTTTACATCGGCTACTTTTACGCTCGATAGCGAAAAAACATCTGTATTTTATAATACTACCAACGACTTAATTGCCGTTTCAAAAGAGGTTACTGTGCAGGATTTGCCTAAAGCTGCGCAACGTACTCTTGCCAAAAAATACAGCAATAAAACTATTACTTCTGTAATTGATTTTACCGATGGTAACGGCAACGAAAGTTACTACATTCAACTGGATAGCAACAACCAAAAAACCATCATTTTGCAATCCGATGCAGCAGGTAACGTATCTGATTTTCAAACACTATAAGCAATCTCCCTTACCTTAAAAAAGTCAAGTCTTTCTGCAACGCAGAAAGACTTTTTTATGCACGGTACTATGCGGCATTCGTTTATTTTTGCGGCTTTAAAAATAAAGCTATGAACAAAGGTCCTGTTTCTCAATTCATACAACATCATTACCGCCATTTTAATGCAGCGGCATTGGTTGATGCCGCAAAAGGTTACGAACAGCATTTATTAGAAGGTGGCAAAATGATGATAACGCTTGCTGGTGCTATGAGTACTGCTGAGTTGGGTATTTCGCTTGCCGAAATGATACGGCAGGGAAAGGTTGACATTATTAGCTGCACGGGCGCAAATCTGGAAGAAGATATTATGAACCTGGTAGCGCACAACTCGTATAAACGTGTTCCGAACTATAGAGATTTAAGTCCGCAGGAAGAATGGGATTTGCTTGAAAATGGTTACAACCGTGTTACCGATACCTGCATACCCGAAGAAGAAGCGTTTCGCCGCATTCAAAAGCACATTCATAAAATCTGGAGCGAGGCGCAAAGTAAGGGCGAGCGTTATTTTCCGCATGAATACATGTACAAATTGTTGTTGAGCGAGGTAATGAAAGAGAGCTATGAAATACCCGTTGAACATAGCTGGATGATAGCTGCTGCCGAACGCAATTTGCCCATCATTGTTCCGGGCTGGGAAGACAGCACGATGGGTAATATTTTTGCTTCGTATTGCATCAAAGGCCAGCTCAACCCAAGCACTATGCGCAGCGGCATTGAGTACATGGTTTATCTCTCTAATTGGTACAAAGAGAACAGCGGTGGCAAAGGTGTTGGCTTCTTCCAGATTGGCGGCGGCATTGCGGGCGATTTCCCCATTTGCGTGGTGCCCATGATGTACCAGGATTTGGAAATGCACGAAATTCCGTTCTGGACTTATTTCTGTCAAATCAGCGACAGCACTACTTCTTACGGCTCTTACAGTGGCGCTGTGCCCAACGAAAAAATTACATGGGGCAAGCTCGACATTCATACACCCAAATACATCATTGAAAGCGATGCTACCATTGTTGCGCCGTTGGTGTTTGCGTATTTGCTGGGCTGGTGATGAGGAAAGCTTCGGGCTGTGAGTTATGAGCTACGAATAGGAAATACAAAATACAGTTTTATGTACCGGGCGTTTGTAATTCTTGTTAATCGCCTGTTGCGTCGCACTCTTCAACGTTCAGAAAATAAATGGGCTTTCAAGCGAGTGCTATATTTCATCATTTAACCTGTCAGGTTCAAAACCTGGCAGGTTTGTTTTTAAAGTTTAGAATGATGACTTACCACCATGCATTAAAACATCGATTAACATAATTAAACCAAAACCGCCAACAATAAATGCCCAGTATTGCATCTTTATAAAAAACAATGTGTGGCTCGGCTTGATGATAAATTCTCTTCCAGTTTGTTTATCAATCATAGTTCTACTTTTTGATTCATCATTTAATTTGTTACCAACAAACCAAATGACAATTCCTGAAATGATTGCTCCAATAGCTGCACCCATATCTTCGGTTGAACCAGATTTACTGAAGATAAAACTTATCAAAGCTCCAATTGTAACTGCGATAATGAGAACTAAAAAACCATAACCCTTCCAAAAAATCATAAGTCTTGTTTTAATTAGTTAATCAATGATTTTAATGTTTGCAATTATAATTATTTTACAAATTGTTGCTTTTAGCCTGAGGTTTATTAAGCTAAAATTAATTGAGATGGTTTGGTTAAGATGGATTAAATAAATTTATACTACTGATTACCGCGGTTTAACAGTAAAGCAATTGCCTACCGGCAGGCAGGTTCAGAAAAAAATTGAGCTTTTAAGCGAATGCTATTTTTACCGCTAAGACGCGAAGAAAATACATGCAAAAACAAACGCCGACAAGATTTAAAAGCCTTATCGGTGTTTGTTTTTGCATGTATTTTCGTCTTCGCAGTAAAAAAATTAGTAGTGCTCTGAAATGCATGATGACTAAATTCTACTGGTCTGGTGTCTTCACCGACCAGCCTTTTTTCGGTTTGTGAGGACACAAACCGATAGCATGAATCTTGTGATATAAAAAAATGTTATCCCACAAATCCCGAATATCCCATCTATCCCAGTTCAGACAATCTTCTCAAATCTGGATCACATCAATCTCAGCACCACGGGCTTTGGCTTCATCAATCATGTGTTGCGTACCGCCCGGTCCGTCACCGCCTTTACCGTTCCAAACCGCTATCAAACTGGTATCGTCGCCACCGCAAATCAACGAACTATACAACATCCACAAATTGTTTCGTTCCCAAATGGTATAACCTTCCTTTTTTTGCAGCCAGTTGGGTAAGTCCATACTTTGCGAAAGCACGTGCCTGTCTAATGCGTGATACAAATTGTAAAAGCGTTCTGTCCAATCCGCACCTGCAAAAGAAACGGACTCTACTACAAATTGTTCTGCGGGTACTGCCAGGTACAAATGCGTTTTAATGCCAAGTTCTTTGCACACTTCATGAAACAAAATATCGCCTCCGCAAGCACCGCCTGCAATACCGGTTATCTTATCCTTGTCGTCGTTATTATCGGTTAGTTGTTGTTGAACGGCGGCTTTTATTTTATCCCGGATTTCTTCTTCTCTTGAAGGTGGAAAGCGCGGCTCTTTCCGGTCGGGCTGGTCAATCATGTGTCCGGTAAACAGCAAATAATGCTTGTTGCTTTTGTGAGTGTAATGCACATTTTCAAAAGCCTTTAAAGCCGCATCGGTATTGAGTGGCAGCACGTGTAAGCTTTTGTAAAGAAGCAGTTGGTTATGGCTCGATTCGTAATTAAAATCGGTTGCCATCTGTATCACTTGCCGGTACAAGTTTTCTACCCGCTTTGGGTTGGAAGTAACCAGCAGCGCATAGTCGGCTTCTGACATGCTCAACCAGGGATTTCTGCTATCTTCGTTGGCTGTTCTTTTTTCCTGTGCAGACAAAGCAGCTTTTACCAAAACCAACAATTGCGCATGTCGTTCTTCATATTGTTTTAACCTTGCATCGGCTTCTTCTCCAGTTTCCCACAACGCTTCCCACACATCGGGCAATTGTGTAATGAGCGATAAAATAATCGAGAGCGTTGCCAGCGCATTTAAACCCGAATAACAATGGTTGAGGTCTTCATTATAAGCCTGTTCATAACACTCATAACATTGATATAGGTAAGACGATTCTAATGCATCTGAAGCATCGTCTGATTTGTTACCTCGCTTCCAGGCATTCACCCAACGGCTTTTATAATTGCGTGCTTTTAAAGCATACACTTCTGCACGCTTATTATCGTCCAACTGGTGATAGTTTTGTAAGATGCGATGCACGCAGGCATCTGATTGGGCAATCAATTCAATGCCGTCTTCATAGTGCCGGTGTATTACATCCTCACTCAATCGTTGATAAATGGTTGCCAGCCTGTCGTTCGCATCCAGATCATCAGGTTTATAATTGCGTATTTTTTCCCATGTAAGCCGTGCTACATCATACGATTTAATATTGAATTGCACATCACCTACCAGCCGCAAAGCCGGAATTTCCCATTCAAAAGATTCGGCTTCCGCAGCCAATAGTGCCAGCTTGCCTTCCTGCTTGCACGTGCTGGCAACTTCCAGTTCTTCATCAAAATCGGGCGGCACGGCAAGAAACGCTTCTGCGTTTTGCGGCTCTAAATTGGGCAGCATGTAAAACACAGGACTGTCCTTTCGATTGTCTTGCAAAGTATCGGTTAAACCTCGTACCAAATTGGGTACGCACTCAGCCGGGTTTGCTGCATCATAACTTAAATAACGATCGGTTTTTAAATCGAAAGGAATTTCATCTTTGTTGCAACGAATCAAAAACGTTCGTTTGTCGCGCAGCGCATGACGGATGCCCAATTCATAAAATACATTGGCGTTGTGAACGGAAACATCGGCAATAACAATATCGGCGGTAAGCAGCCTGGCAAACATGTCTTCGCGGATGTTGCCCGCTTCAAAAATAGAAGCTGTGGTGCTGCCGGTAATACTCGTTTGACGTAAAGCCGGTTGAATTAATTCGGCATCCACTTTATCAAAATCTACCTCGTCTTTTATACCAAACGGGCGAACAATAAAAGCGTTGAATAACATGAGCGTTTGTTTTTGCAGGAATTTGCCACGAAGACTCAAAGGCACTAAGTTTTCTTTTATTGATTCTTTATGCCTTCGTGTCTTTGTGGCAAAACAAAATATTATACAAAAGAGCCGAAATGCTTCATCGAAACCTGCTTCGCTGCGGCTGCGCCAACAGTTTGCAAATCGTCAATGTATTGCACCGAATCCATCTGCCGTACATGGTCAGAGTTGATATTGCTCAAACCTAATGCTGACAAGCCTTCCGGGCTTAAATCAACATTGTACCGGGCGTATAAAAAATGTCGTTTGGTATCCTGCGATAAATTGATCGCATTGCCGGCCGCATCCATCGGAATCATATCGTTCAACTCTCTGTCTAACGCTGCGCCGAACGTGCATCTGCCAATGGTTCTGCAATTAATATCCTGGTCGGTTAGGGTAGCATACATGAGGTTAGTAGGAAGATTAGAGAGAGTGTTCACAAGGTTATGATATTCACCAGCTGAAGGCGATGCGCCGGTACCAATGGAAACGAGGAGCAGCTTGTCTTCGCCCACTTCCCAAGCCAATTTATAAGCGGGTTGCGTTGCCATGCGGTACAACAAAAACGCAGGATTGTTGTAAGGCGTAACGCCGCCGTCCACAAAAACAAAAGTCTCATTTGAGTCGTTAGGATTCCATTGCAATGTTTCAGGCGGAAAATAAACCGGCGCGGCGGTGCTGGCGCGAACTAGTTGGTACAGTTTGATATTGGCATTGCAATCGGCACGCAGCTTATCATTGTATTTTGCCAACGGGTTGTTGCTGATGGGCCACGGCGAATCGGTACTGCGGTTCATGGTACAAACCATTAGGAGGCATTTGAATTTGCCGTTATCAAAGTGCATATCGGTATCAGCACCAAATGTGTCCTGCAACGCGTCTAACAAAGGACCCGATTGATACAGCGATTTCCATTCTTTCAGCAGCCAGTTTTTATCGAACATGGCTTTTCCTTTGTCGATATAAAACTGAAGCAATTGGTGTACGCTCATGCCAAGCGATAAGCCTGCCGCAATGATAGCGCCGGTGCTGGTTCCTGAAATGTAATCGAAGTAATCGGAGAGGCGGAAATCATCGCCTTTACCCAATTCTTCTTTCAATTGCTTTTCCATTTCGGCTAAAATCTGCAACGTGATAACGCCGCGAATGCCGCCGCCGTCCAGCGCCAGCATTTTGCGCGGTTGTTGTGTTTCAAAACGTTCGGCCAAAGAACCAAAGGGTGATGACATAGATTGTTTTTTATTGATAAAAAATGAAGAATACAAATGCAATCAGGGAAAGAAAGTTTGTTTGATTAGTCGCAACTTTTTGTTTTGCGTGAATAACAAATGTAAGATTGTTTGGAAAGAGGTGAGGTTTTTTTGGAGAAGGATTAAAAGGAGAAAATGTTTTGAGAAGTTAAGTACAAATGTTTGCGTTGTGTTGTATCACTTATGTTGTTAAGATCCTTTTGTTAGGGGTTGCGTTTGTTCTTGATAAAGCCTTTCCAAAATTTTTTGTAATCAAACTCTGCTTCTGATAAGTCAAATTCTTTTTGAGTTATAAAAGTTGTATCTCTTAAATTGTTGTTTGATACTTTATAGAGTCGCAAGATTGCATTCTCTTTATCTTCATTAATCTTGTAATGAATTGGTGCAGTATAGTAAAAAACTTGCCTTAATCCATCTAATTTAAAAATATTGGTTTCATTATAATTATGGCTTTCATAATTGTTGCTATAAAGCTTTTGTTTTTTGTCGATTAAACACCAGTCAAAAGCAAGCACAATTGGTTTTGTTGAGAACCGCATTTGATTTTCCTCAAATAAATAAACTTCATTACCACGCAACAATGAATTTTGAAAGTCATTAAAGCCATCTTGATTTATGTCTGTTTTTATTGAATAACCATTAACTCCATACGGTATTTTCAAGTTCATTTTCCAGTTTTCATTTTTCCAAACGTCCAGCTCTAAGTCGCTTGTGCTATCCGGATTGGAGAATAATTTAAACTTTGTTTTTCTAACAGAAAAAGTATCAACATAACCACTTGAAAAATTTTCAATTTCATTTTTTGTTTTGTCGTAGTTTAAATAATGTTTCTGTGGCTTTTTAGAAAAATAAGACAGGTCGGCTTTTACCTGTTGTCCGTACAATGCGATTGAAATAAATAACAGTAACAAGATTAGTAATTTTCGCATAAGGTTACCGCTAACAGGGTTAACTTAATCAATCAGCACTAATGTATCTATCCTCTCGAAATGCTTTCTATTCAAAGTCGCTAAAGGAAAATTGTAGGCAACTGCGGTGGCTGCAATAAACAAGTCTGCAAGTTCAATTTGTTTTCGCTTCTTTTTTAAAGCGTTATTTAATGCAACTGCTGTGTCCACAGAAGCCTCATCAAGAGATATAATGGTGATGGCTTGCAAAACGCTGTTCCAAAAGTTCATTTGGATTGGGGTTGCTCCAGCATAAATTTCGTATTTTGTTATAGATGAGATAGCAAAAGTATAGCCTCGTCGAACCAGCTTTATCCAAACTGTTTTTTCCTTGTCTGTCTTCCGATAATAATCAATGAGAATGGATGTATCAACCAATACTACTTTGTTCGCCATTGGTTGATAACTTTTCTATTTTTGGCAATCGTTTCCAGTTGTTTTTTTGTAGCGGTCGGACCATTCAAAAGCAATACCTCAAGGTCAACTGATTGATTGCTTTTAGATTCCTTTTCAATTTCAGATTTTAATTGCTGTAATTGTTTTGAAGGTAAGGCTTTCACAATTTCAATCAACTGGTCAAACCCTATGTTCATTTGTAATTGCATGATGTCAAATTTATGAAGTTTTGTTGAAGAAACAGTTTACAATAAATTCATGCAATCAACTCCATTTTTGTATGGCGCCTCTTTCAAAAAACAGGCAAAAACAAATCCCAATTATCCATCATCTCATCCCAACAATCCAACCTTCACCTGCACAATTTCTTTCAGTAAAGCTCTTGCTGCAGCAGCGATGCCGTCCGCATCGTAGCCGCATTCAGTATGAAGTTCTTTCAAGGTTCCGTGTTCAATAATCCGGTCGGGAATGCCAAGCATTTTTACTTCGGCGGTGTAGTTTTGTTTTGCCATAAATTCTAATACGGCACTGCCAAAGCCACCTTCAATGCAGCCATCTTCAACCGTAATAATTTTAGTGTGTTTAGCAAATACTTCGTGCAATAAATCTTCATCCAAAGGCTTTACAAAACGCAGGTCGTAATGCGCTGCATCAATGCCTTCCATTTTTAACTGGCGAATAGCAGCCGTTGCAAAGTTTCCGGGATGACCAATGGATAAAATGGCAACGTCCCTTCCTTCTTTTAGTTTTCGGCCTTTTCCAATTTCTATCTTTTCAAAAGGCGTTTGCCAGTTGTGCAATACGCCTTCGCCACGCGGATAACGAATCACAAACGGCAATTTGGTTTCATCCAATTGTGCCGTGTACATCAGGTTGCGCAATTCCTGTTCATTCATTGGCGCGCTGATAATCATGTTGGGAATGCAGCGGAAATAAGCGATGTCATAAGCACCATGATGCGTTGGGCCATCTTCGCCCACCAAACCCGCTCTGTCTAAGCAAAAAATAACGGGCAGTTTTTGTATGGCAACATCATGCACCACCTGGTCAAAAGCGCGTTGCATGAAAGATGAATAAATGTTGCAAAACGGTCGCAAGCCTTGCGTGGCAAGACCGGCACTTAATGTAACCGCATGTTGCTCGCAGATGCCCACATCAAAGGCACGGTCGGGCATTTCATCCATCATCATTTTTAGTGAGCAGCCACTTGGCATTGCCGGCGTGATGCCCATGATTTTTTTATTGTCTTTCGCCAGTTCGATAATGGTTTTTCCAAACACATCCTGGTATTTTGGCGGCTGCGGCATATCGTATCTCTTCTTGTAAATTTCGCCGGTTACCTTATCAAACAAACCGGGTGCGTGCCATTTGGTTTGGTCTTTTTCTGCCAGCGAATAACCCTTTCCTTTTACCGTAACAATGTGCAGGAGCTTGGGGCCGGGAATGTTTTTTAAATCGTGTAAAGTGTCAACCAACTTGGTGATGTTATGTCCATCTATCGGTCCAAAATATCGGAAATTCAAAGCTTCAAACAAGTTGCTCCGTTTGCTTACCATGCCTTTAATTCCGGCTTCCAGCTTGCTTGCCATATCCCGCGTGAAACGCTTACCCACAGGCAATTTGCCAAGCAGTTGCCATACATCATCGCGTAGCTTATTGTACGTTTGCGAGGTGGTAATGTCGGTTAAATATTCTTTCAGTGCACCCACATTCTGGTCAATGCCAATGCCGTTGTCGTTCAATACTACCAGCATATCCGCATCCGCAACACCAGCGTGATTCAAAGCTTCGAAAGCCATGCCTGCTGTCATTGCACCATCGCCAATTACAGCAACTGATTTACGATCTTCTCCTTTGTATTTTGCCGCCATTGCCATGCCCAGCGCAGCCGATACTGAAGTGGAAGAATGACCCACGCCAAACGTATCGTATTCACTTTCGCTGCGTTTGGGAAAACCGCTGATGCCTTTGTATTTGCGGTTGGTGTAAAACACATCTCTGCGTCCTGTTAGAATTTTATGTCCATACGCCTGATGACCTACATCCCATACCAACTGGTCGTAAGGGGTGTTGTACACGTAATGCAACGCCACCGTCAACTCAACCACGCCGAGGCTTGCGGCAAAGTGTCCGCCATGCACGCTCACTACATCAATAATATACTGCCGCAGTTCATCAGACAGCTGGTGAAGTTGCGTTCTGTCCAGCTTTTTAATGTCATTGGGTGAGTTTATGGTTTGCAGCAGCGCGCCGGGCGTGATTTCCATGTGTTGCATTATTTATGTAAAAATAAGTATTGAAAAATAAACGATGATTGGTATGTAAAAAGCCTCATTGGAATGAGGCTTTGCAAAGGTTTGTTTTTGATGATTTATTTACCCGTTGAATCTGTCATCGTTGCGGTAGTAGAATCAGTAGCCTCTGGCATCGTTACATCATCCGTTCCAGTAGCTTCTTTCATTCTTTTCATAGTTTGTGATAAAGAGCCGAAATAGCGGGTTAAGGTTGCCAGACTATTTTCTTTTTCATTCACTGTGTGCAGTTCCAAATGCCCTTTCACTGAACCATCGCTGTAATTGTCCGAAGTGGTAATCACATCTTTAAAAGTTTTTTTGGCTTCATCCATCATTTCACCCGAAGAAGAGTCTTTGGGCATTGCGTTTAAGACGCTTGCAATATCAACATAAAAAGCAACTGCTGTACCTTTGGTTTTGCCCGAAATATCAGATGACAATGTTACTTTTCCTGAACCTGTATTGTATTGTTTTATCAGTGCCGAATCGTTTGAAAGCACAACATTTTTATTGTCTGTATACATGGTAAATGCTGTTGGGCTTCCGTCTGAAAAAACAGGCGCATACTGTCCGTTTTTCTGCACCATTAAACCTTGTTTAGCCAAAGCCGCCATAATCTTATCGTAGCTCCTTTTATCGCCAATGGCTGCGTCCACAATCAGCTTGGCGGTAGGCGAAGAATATTTGTAACCCTGTACTTCTTTTTGCTGCATACCCACGTTTGAAAAGACAACTGCAAAATCGCCTTTAAATGCTCGCACAATATCATCCACGGTGTAGCCCTGGTTTTGTAAAAACTGATTGGCGGTTTGCAATACGCCGGTAAAATTTAAAATGGCAATTATCAATTTCGGGTCAAAAGAAAACAAGGCATAACCATTCACGTTGCCGGGATATTTGTTGAGCAAATCCATGTCAACCTTAGGTCCGGCGTATTTCTTCAATGTATCGGCAAATGTTGCGTTGGGATACGATTTTACATCCATCACCACATCACCATTTTCAAAATTAATGGTGCCGGCTGTGTAAGTGTCTTTCAGTAAATCAGAAGCCTTGCTCATGCCCAGCATCGGAATGGTTGATAAAGCTCCGTTAGAATTTGACCAAAAGAAAACATCTGCCTTGCCATCATTGGCGTCTTTAAATTGTTTGACCGAAGCCAGCGAAGCATCTTCTTTTTGTACAAACAAAGAAGTTAGCTGTTGGTGCGCGGCGTCTGGTGAGGCAGCCTGACTGCCGTTTTGCGTGTTAATAGATGTTACGTTGTCAATCAAAACAATATCATCGTTCCAGCCTGCTACAAAGCCGTTTTTCAAAGTAGCGTAGCTGTAGTCAGCCTCTTTTTTGATTTGTGCCGATGGCATTTTTTTCTTTAAAAAATCTTCAAACTGAGATGGTTTATTCAACACAGCTACAATGCCTGTGGTGGCAGACGAACCGCTCATCATACTGCCTGTTTGATTGACAAATAAAAAAATGTCTTTGGAAAGATCAATGCCTGAATTTTCAATGTCTTTCGACGTAATCAACATAGACGTATCGCTGCCAACTGCAGAGCGCATGAGGGAGTCTAAACTCACTTTACTATCGGCTAATTTATCGCTTAATTTTTTTGGGTTGATTGCCAATACAACCGAAGCATCTTTAGGAATGTATCGGGTTTGTTTTGGGGCCGATGATTTACACGAAGCCATAAAAACAACCATGAAAAGCAGCCAGGCTGCAAGGGTAAAATTAGTTTTGAACATGAAAAAGTTTTGAAGCGAAAATATTGATTTTGTGTTATTATCTGAACTTAGATTACTATGATGTTTAAGATTTGTGGGATTGGATGAAGTTTGTTTTTGCACGAATATTCAATCTTACTCATTCAATGTTCAATTATTTTTGGCTAAAAGCCGTGTTATTCTTCTCCAAAATAGTCACTATCAATTTTCTTTAGTTCATAAGTCTGTTGTATTGTGATACCAAGATTATAATCAATCATAAGCTGAGCTAACTGCTCACCATCTATAAGAACAATTTTTGTTTCGTTTCTTGGCGTGTACTCCAATGCTTCCTTTGTAAACTTAGATGTTGTAATAAAGATTCCTTTTTTTGCTCCTTGCCCAGCAAGTGCTCCGACAAACTTTTGAAGTTCTGGCCGCCCGACTACATTGCCAGGTTTCCAACGCTTAGCTTGAATATAGATAATGTCAAGTCCGAGTTTGTCCTCTTTGATAGTTCCATCTATACCTTCATCGCCCGTTCTTCCTACCGCTTTACCAGCGTCTTTTATAGAACCTCCATAACCCATTTTTACTAAAAGCTCAACTACAAGTCGTTCAAAAAAAGCTGCAGAAAGTTCTACTACTTTGTTCAGAATTTCAGAAGCTAAAGACTTTCTTATTCGTTGGTATGCTTTATCAAGTGTCTCTTCAGGAGTTTGGTCGATCGAAATTGGTGCAGTAATATCTATTATCCCTTCTTCATCGCTTGTTGTTTTATTAGCATTTATAAATTCATTAAATGATTCAAATTGTTTTAAATATCTCGCATCAATGCGGCCTGGATTTTTTGCTACTGTTTGCCGTCCTAAATCAGTAATAATAAAAGTTGCACGTTTAGGAGAGTCAAGTAAGCCAGCCTTTTTCAAATATGTTTTTGCCCAACCAACACGGTTGTCAAAAATTGGCTGATTGCCACTTGCCAGGAGTTCCTTTCTTTCATTATCTGTTACTTGGAATTGAACACCCAGCTCTTCAATAAGGTCTCTGTACTTGTGTTCGTGTCCGTCAGCAACTAGTTTTAATAATGGAAGCATTAATGTTTGGTAGTCTGGTATCATTTTTTATAAATTTTTTTATCCAATCCCATAAATCCCAAATATTTCACTCATTCCGGTTCAGACTAATACGCTCTTGCAAACAACACTCTTTGCTTTGAAGGCTTGCCAGTTAAAACACAAACACCTTCTTCCTCTTTGTTGTTAAGCGGAATGCAACGGATGGTAGCTTTGCTTTCTTCTTTTATTTTTTCTTCGGTTTCAGCAGTACCATCCCAGTGCGCAGAAACAAAGCCGGTTTTGTTGTCGAGCACATCCATAAATTCCTCCCACGAATTCACTTCCGTGATGTGTGCATCCCGAAACGTTTTAGCTTTTTCAAACATGGCTTTCTGAATCTCATCCAATAAATTTTTTATCTTTCCAGATAAGCCGTCCAGCGGATAAGATTTTTTTTCTTTTGTATCGCGCCGTGCCACTTCAGCAACGCCGTTTTCCAAATCTCGCGCGCCAATAGCAATGCGAACGGGCACACCTTTCAGTTCGTACTCGGCAAATTTCCAACCCGGGCGACTGTTGTCGTTATCATCATATTTTACCGAAATGCCCAACGCTTTTAATGCTGGCAGCAGTTCATTTTTTATTTTGTTATCAAGTGTTGCTTTTTGTTCTTCGCCTTTGTAAATAGGAATGATTACTACTTGCAGCGGTGCGATTTTAGGAGGCAAAACCAAACCCTGGTCATCACTATGTACCATTACCAAACCGCCAATCAAACGCGTGCTTACGCCCCAACTGGTTGCCCATACATAATCGAGCTTGTTTTGCTTATCGCTAAATTTTACATCGAATGCTTTGGCAAAGTTTTGACCTAAAAAATGCGATGTGCCAGCCTGCAATGCTTTGCCATCCTGCATCAGCGCTTCAATGCAATAGGTGTCTTCGGCGCCGGCAAAACGCTCGCTTTCTGTTTTTGTTCCTTTTATCACAGGCATTGCCATGTAGTTCTCAGCAAAGTCGGCATACAAGTCAAGTATCAGTTTTGCTTCTGTTACGGCTTCTTCTTTTGTGGCATGAGCCGTATGACCTTCCTGCCACAAAAATTCGGCGGTGCGCAAAAATAGCCGCGTGCGCATTTCCCAACGCACCACGTTTGCCCATTGGTTAATGAGCAAGGGCAAATCGCGATACGATTGTATCCAGGTTTTGTAAGTGTTCCAGATGATGGCTTCGCTGGTTGGGCGAACAATGAGTTCTTCTTCCAGTTTGGCTTCGGGGTCAACCATCAAGGCTCCTTTTTTATCAGGGTTTGCTTTTAAGCGATAATGCGTAACAATGGCGCATTCTTTTGCAAAGCCCTCTGCATTTTTTTCTTCGGCTTCAAACAAACTTTTGGGAACGAAAAGCGGGAAATAAGCATTCACATGCCCGGTGTCTTTAAACATTCTATCCAGTACATCGCGCATGTTTTCCCATAGTGTATAGCCGTAAGGTTTTATTACCATGCAGCCGCGCACAGCACTATAATCGGCAAGCTGACCTTTTAAAACCAAATCGTTGTACCATTGGGAATAATCTTCGGCGCGGGGTGTGATTTCTTTACTCATAATGAAAATTAAAGTGTTGGGCTTTCAAACATTTTTGTGTAAAACAAAAAACCGGAAGGCTCTTTGTTATGTAAAGTTTGAATAACAAAATATGTTTTTTAAAGCGGCGCAAAAGTAGTAATTTAGTGCCTTAAAAGAAAGGTGGTTTATGAACAAGAATGTATTGCCATTGATACTCTCGGTGTTTGTTTTTGCAAGTTGCTCATCGGCTTATAAAACAACACAAACGCCCGATGATGTATATTATTCTCCGGGTAAAGCGAGAGAATATGCGAGCGTAACTAACAATAACGATAACGGAGGTGGTGGTTACGACAATTATACCAGCAGCAGCGAAGACAATTACCTGCGCATGAAAGTGCAAAACCGCTACCAGTGGGATGCGCTTGACAATAATGATTACTGGTACAGCCCCAACTATGCTTACAACAATTTTTATGGCTTTAACAGCTTTAATCCTTACACGTTTAACAGCTGGGGGTTAAGTTATTACTACAGCCCGTTTGCCTCCTTGCAACCTTATGGCTGGTTCAGTAACTATTATCCTTCTTATGGTTTTGGATTTGGCTATTCACCATATTCATTGGGCTTGTACAGCCATGGTTATGGATATGGTTACTATGGATATACACCCTCTACCGTAATTGTAAATTCTCCTGCCCGTACGCGCACATCACGCCCGATGCTGGGCAGCTATGTAAATGGCAATTACAACAACCGGAACAATTACAGTAACGGTGCTGGCGGTCGGTATGCGCCTGCCGGAACCGGGCTTAACCGCTATAACAATTCGAATAATAACAATAATTCATTCCGTTATAATAGCAATACAAACAACAATACACCAAGCTTTTCAGCACCGGCAAGAAGTTATACGCCATCATCTTCAGGCGGTGGTGGAGGAAGTGTAAGCCGGCCTGGCAGACACTAATGCTCTTTTTCCTGGTTTTATTTATACAACAGCCAGCCCCCAACAGGCTGGCTGTTTTTCAATCGTTACCACTATGAAAAAACTCCTGACTTCTCTTTTCTTATTTTTTATTTTGATGAATGGCTTTGCCCAGGCGCCCGATGATATTTTGAAATACAGCTATTTTCCGCAACACGGTTCAGCCCGTAATGTTGCTATTGGCGGTGCAATGGGTTCGCTGGGTGGAGACGTCAGTGCGATGTATGTAAACCCCGCGGGTTTGGGTTTGTATAAGACTTCTGAAATTGTTATTAGCCCTGCATTTCAGTTCAATAATAACAAAGCGAACTTTCGCGGAACGGATTTGGCATCCAGCAAAACGGCTTTCGATTTAGGCTTAACCGGCGCAGTGTTTGGCTCGCAAGGGCAATATGGCCACAACCGGAGCGAAGCGTTTGGAATTGCAGTTAATCAAACAGCCAACTTCAACAACACAGTTTCTTATACAGGTCAAAACAATGTGAGCAGTTATTCGGAGCAGTTTGCAGAAGAGATACAAGCCAATGGTTATAATGTAAGCGATTTATTAAGCAATGCATCACCTGCGCCATTTGGAAGTTCACCAGCGTATTATACTTATTTGGTTGATACGACAACCATCAACGGACAAACGGTAATAAAAGGCGCACCGGAATCTATTTTGGATGCAGGCGGCACATTAAACCAAACCAAAACAATAAATACCAGGGGTGGCATTTACGAAGTTGCGCTTTCGTATGCTGCCAACACCAACGATAAATTTTATTATGGTTTCACACTCGGCATTCCGATTGTTTCATATAATAGAAATAATTTTATCAGAGAAGAAGCGGGAGCCGATGTTACCAATAACGATTTTGCTTATTCAGAATGGAATGACAAATTAAAAACCAGCGGCTACGGCTTGAATGCTAAACTGGGCTTGATTTTTAAGCCCACTAATTTTGTCAGGCTGGGCTTAGCCATTCATACACCAACATTCTATACGCTTACCGATGAAGAAAGCAGCAACATGACAACGGCTTTTACAAATGGTGATAAATATAGTGTTACCAGCGCCACCTTTACTGATGGCGGCATTGGCAGTACACGCTATCTAACCAACACACCATGGCGCTTTCTTGTTAGCGGCTCGTATGTGTTGCACGAAACGGGCGATGTGAAACAACAACGGGGATTTATAACGGCAGATGTTGAATACTTGACTTATAATTCTGCACGTTATAAAAGCACCGGCCACTACGATGAAAGCGGTGATGATACATACTACACAAGCCTCAACAGCGTGATAAAACAGTATTATAAAAACGCTTTTAATTTCAGAGTTGGTGGTGAATTAAAGTTCAATGCAATTGCGGTGCGATTGGGAGGTGGCTACTACGGAAATCCATATAGCGATGCAGCTTTGAAATCGAACATTACGCAGTTAAGCGGTGGTTTAGGCTATCGCAACAAAGGCATCTTTATTGATTTGACGTATGCTGAATACTTCAACCAGGATGTCAACTTCCCATATCGCTTACAAGACAAGGCAAATACTTTTGCAACCTATAAAAACAATCGTGGCAATCTGTTGCTAACCGTTGGGTTTAAGATATAAACTTTTGAACTTTTGTTTTTGTGCTATTTTTTACAAAATGATACAAAACCAAAAGCTGCGGTTACGCTGTTGCCAATTATTTTGCACACAAAATTTTTCAATGAAAAGAATATTGGCCTTTGTTTTTGGAGGAATATTGATTGTGGGCGGATGTATTAAAGATTCTCAGCCTGCTCAACAAAATTGTTCTCCGGTAACTACAACAGCACCCACCAGCGAAGTATCTGTTTTAAAAGCTTTTCTCGACAGCAGCCACATCGCTGCAACAGCAGACAACCGCGGCTTTTTTTATACGATTGATTCTTCAGCTTCAGTATCAATAGCAGGGCATCCAACCATTTGTTCTGATGTAAGTGTTATTTACACAGGCACATTTTTAAACGGTCAGGCCTTTGACAGCAGCGGTGCAAATACGCCTCTTTCGCTTAGTCTTTCCAGTACCATATTGGGTTGGCAGGAAGCTGTGCCCTTAATGAGAAGCAATGCCGTAATGACGTTATACCTGCCGCCGAGTTTGGCTTATGGAGCCGGAGGAAAAGGACCGATACCACCCAAAGCGAATTTGATTTTTTACATCAGGTTGTTAGCTTTTAATTAGTGTTCTTCTCTTTAAAGTAGTAGGTGATGATATTCAAAAAGCGTTCTCTCTTTATATGAGAACGCTTTTGTTTTTGGCCTATTTTAGTTCAGGGAAAGAACAAACTGTTTTTAAGTTTGTCCTCTTTTCAATTGCTCAATCGTTATTTGTTTTTATCATTAAATTCAAATTTTTATGAAAGAGTTTTTATTGGTTTTTCGAAGAGATTTTACCAACAAAGATGCACAACCTTCGCCTGAGCAAATGCAAAGCATGATGCCCGACTGGCAAAACTGGATGGGAAGCATTGCAGCGCAAAACAAACTGGTAAGCCCTGGAAACAGGTTGTCATCAGAAGGGCGGGTAGTAAATGTAAATGCGGTTGTTACCAACGGACCTTATGTTGAGATAAGAGAAGCCATTGGCGGCTACATTATTGTGAAAGCAGCTTCTATTGATGAAGCGGCTGAAATGTCGAAAGACTGTCCTATTCTGAAAATCGGTGGCAACGTGGAAGTGCGTACCGTTGTTAGCATGGATGATAACAGTTAGTGAAAACAGTAGCCTTTGTGCAGCAACGCAAAGGCTATTTTATAACTATGCAAACCGAATTGTTACCACATTTGTTTCGTACCGAATACACCAAAATTGTAAGTGTATTAAGCAAGCTATTTGGTATTGCGCATATTGAAATTGCGGAAGATATTGCAAGTGAAACTTTCGTAACCGCCGCTGAATTTTGGGGTATCAACGGAGTGCCTCAAAATCCAACCGCATGGCTGTACGCCGTTGCAAAAAACAAAGCAAAAGACTATTACAGGCACAATCAAATTTTCACACAAAAAATTGCTCCGCAGCCAACACATGATACCGACGAAATAAAAGAACCTGATATTGATTTGTCAAACCAATCTATCACCGATAGCCAGTTGCAAATGATGTTCGCCATCTGTCATCCTTCTATTTCTGCTGAAGCACAAATCAGTTTATCGTTGCGCGTTCTTTGCGGTTTTGGAATTGATGAAATTGCAGATGCTTTTTTAATAAACCGGGAAACCGTTAAAAAGCGGTTGTTTAGAGCTAAAGAAACTTTGCGCAAAAAAGGCATAAGCATTGCGTTGCCTTCAAAAGATGAAGTTGCCAGGCGGTTAGAAACGGTGCTGACAACATTGTATTTATTGTTTACCGAAGGGTATTATTCTGCCATTACAAATTCGGTGCTTCGCAAAGATTTATGCAGAGAAGCAATGCGGCTAACTTATCTGTTATTAGAGAACGAACTTACCTGTCAGCCGCAGGTAAATGCATTGCTTTCGCTGATGTGCTTTCATGCCTCCCGGTTTGAAGCCCGAACCAATGCAACCGGCGATATTATTTTGTATGATGATCAGGATGAATCACTCTGGAGCACGGAACTCATTGCAAAAGGGATTGCATTTTTAAACAAAGCATCTGTTGGAAGCCATCTTTCCAAATACCATCTTGAAGCAGGCATTGCTTATTGGCATACCCAAAAAGCGGACAGCGAAGAAAAATGGCAACGCATTCTGCAGTTATACAATCAGCTTTTGCAAATCGCCTATTCGCCTGTTGCTGCATTGAACCGAACGTACACACTTTCAAAAGTAAAAGGCAAATGCGAAGCCATCAGAGAAGCCGAAAAACTGCCACTCACCAACCATTATTTGTATCATTGGTTATTGGGTGAATTGTACAGTACTGTTGATGATGAACATGCGATACTTTGTTTGCAAAATGCCTTGCGGCTTTCACGCTCTGCAATGGATAAAAAAACAATCGAAAACAAAATAAGTAAGATAAAGCAGGCTGGAGAAACCATAATAATTCAGCGTAAAAACAAATAGGTATTGCGATATACATTTATCTTCATTCACTCATCAAACCCACACATTCAATCGTACATTTTTTCTCGCTGCTTTCCTCTGCCAGTTCAATTATTTTTATCACATTATAGGCTTGTTCCGGCTTGACGGGAAAAGGCTTTTGGTTTTGTAAAGTTTGATATAAATCTTCATAAAATTGACCATAATCTCCACGCTCGGAAGGCAGCTTTTCTTTTATGATTTTCCCGTTCGATTCTGTATGTAATAAACCATAGCTTTCTATGGCTTCTTTTCCCAACTCTTCTGTAGGTACGGCACCGGCACGCAGCAAGGCTTCCTGCGGGTCTTCGCCGCTTTTTACAAATGAACCCTTGGTTCCATGAACCAAATAACGCGGTCCAGGTTCGCGCACCAACATGCCCGCTTTTAAAGTAACTTCTAAAAAATCATAATCCAATTTTACTTCAAACCAATCCACTGCTTTTGCATGTGGACGTTGCAATTTTGTTTTTGCCGTTATTTCTTTTGGCAAGCCAAATAAGGTTAAGGATTGATCAATTAAATGTGCGCCCAGATCGTACAAAATTCCACTGCCGGGTAAAGGCTTTTCGCGCCATGCAGTTGGGCGTTCTTCCATGCGGTAACGGTCGTAATGCGCTTCAAAAGTGTGTACCTCACCCAATGCCTTTTTATCCAATACATTTTTTATGGTAAGATAGTCCGACACATACCGACGATTGTGATATACGGCAAGCAGAAGCCCTTTTTGTTTTGCCATATTTATCAGTTGCAAAGCATCGTTGCTGTAAATGGTAAACGGCTTTTCAACCACCACATTTTTATCCGCTTCCAATGCCGCTAATGTGTAAGAATAATGTGTATCGTTAGGCGTAGTAATAACAACAAGGTCTATGTCTTTTTGTAACAAATCTTCTATGTTTCTAACAATATCAGCATCGGGAAACATCGCTTTCGATTCCTGCTTGTGCCTTTCCAATACATGCGTTACTTCATAATGCGGTGATGCTTTTAAAAACGGCGCATGAAATACTTTTGCTGAAATGCCCCAGCCAATTAAGCCTACTTTTATTCTTTTGTTTTTGTTCATTTTTTATTGATGAAAAATAAAGGTAGCGCATCTTATCTTCACCTATTTCTATGCATCATTTCATACAACAATTAATTGATAATTTGCGGGAGACGAGCCTGCTCGAATTTATTGGAGTGATTGCAGGCATCGCTTCAGTTTGGTTTTCGCGCAAAGAAAACATCCTGGTGTATCCGGTAGGATTAATCAATACCATTATTTATATTTTTATTTCTGTTGAGGGCAGTTTGTATGGTGAAGCGAGCGTGAATTTGTACTACACCGTTATGAGCATTTATGGCTGGATATTGTGGAGCCGACGAAACGAAAAGAAAGAAAGCCTTTTGCAAATCACATACAGCAGCCGAAAGGAATGGCTGTATCAGTTGTTGTTTTTTGCCCTTTTTTATATTGGTATTTATTTCGCATTGGTGTATTTAAAAAATGTGTTCAATTCCAACACCATTCCATTAGCAGATGCGTTTGCTTCGGCAACGGCTTACACAGGCATGTGGCTGATGGCAAAAAAGAAAGTAGAAAGCTGGATTTGGTGGATAGCAACGAACGTGGCATCTATTCCATTGTACTACATCAAAGGGTATGCGTTTACATCTGTTCAATACATTGTATTGTTGGTAATGGCGGTAGCAGGATTAATAACATGGATGCAAAAAGCTAAGCTGCACAAAAGAGAAGAACTGGTATATGCAAGAGATTAAAAAAATAGTAACGATTGGTCCTGAAAGTACGGGCAAGAGTACGCTGTGTTCCTTGCTGGCAAAGCATTTCAGCACAATATGGTGCGCTGAATATGCAAGAGAATATTTATTGCAACATGGCACCAATTATACGTTTGAAACCTTGGAAGTGATTGGTAAAGGGCAGTTGGCGTTGGAAGATAAGATAACAGATGACAGATGGAAGATGACAGAAGCCAACCGTCAACCGTCAACTGTCAACCGTCAACTCTTATTCATTGATACAAATATGTATGTAATGAAGGTTTGGTGCGAGTATGTGTTCGGCAGATGTCATCAGTTTATTTTGGACGAAATTGTTTCGCGTAAATACGATTTGTATTTGCTGTGCAATACCGATTTGCCGTGGGTAAAAGATGAATTGCGCGAATATCCTGATGAAAAAGTTAGGCTCGAATTGTTTCATATTTACAAAGACATTTTAGTGAATCAAAACGTACCATGGATTGAATTGAAAGGTGATGCCGATGCGCGTTTAGAAACTGCAATTGAAGCGGTGAATCATTATTGTTTGTGATAAAGATGATTGTTTGATTCGATACTATCTTGTTATTTTTTTATATAGATAGATGAACCGCCATCTGCAATGCATGAACCATCAGACATAAACAAACTGTCATGAACAATACTGTATTGTTGTTTGTTTTCCATCATATTACTACTCGACATAAAAGCTAAATTCAATCTACATTCATCAGATTTTACAATACTGTATTTGTAAAGTAGAGTATAAGATGTATCGTGTGTTACTACTTTGCGCGTATATTGATTGTCATCTCTGAATGTTACTGTATTTCCATTGCCTGGTTGATAATTTGTAATTCCTGTCCATCCGCCGCTTGTTTGCCTTAGTTCCCATGTGCCTATTAGTGGATTTGCATTTTTGTTTTTCGAGCAACCTACCATAAATAAAAGCACTAATATGGTTAAACCGATTTTTCTCATTTTATTCTTTTAGCTAATGATGTAAATCGCGTTGTAACCGTTGCATTGATGAATAAGATTCTTTCGCAATTTTCTATTGAAGCGGTGAATCATTACTGTTTTTTAGCATGATGATTACCATGAGCTTGTTGCCTCGCAAAACAAAATCTTAGTGCAATTTCATGCTCTTCCTGTCTTTGTGGTTCAACAAAAGTCATTTCATCCATTTCACACTCGCACTCTTCACATCTCTTGAATTGCCGCCAATGCGGATGAAAAATTCACCCGGTTCCCAAACATATTTTAAATCGCTGTTGTAAAAGCTGAGTTCTTTTGTAGTAATGGTAAACGTTACTTGTTTGCTTTCACCACCGTTGATCATTACTTTTTGAAATCCTTTTAAATCTTCAACGGCTCTCGTTACAGAAGCCACCGGATCACTGATGTACAATTGCACCGTTTCTTCACCGGCAACATTGCTGTTGTTGGTAACGGTTACAGTGGCTTTTAAAGTGCCATTGCCGCTGACAGCCGTTTTATCTAAACTAACATCACTATAAGAAAAGTTGCTGTAACTCAAACCATAGCCAAACGGATACAACGGATCGTTTGGTGCATCCAAATAATCCGATTTAAACTTTGGAGAATCACCTTCATGGAAAGGTCTGCCCGTGTTTTTATGATTGTAATAAATGGGAATTTGACCCACATTTCTTGGAAAGCTCATCGTCAGTTTTCCGGAAGGATTGTAAGCCCCAAACAATACATCGGCTATCGCATTGCCCGCTTCCGTCCCGGGAAACCAGGTTTCTAAAATGGCAGTTGCGTTTTTATCTTCATAGTTCAATACCATTGGCCTGCCGCTCATCAGTACCACCACAACAGGCTTTCCGGTTGCAATCAACGCTTCCAATAATCGGTGCTGGCTCGGTTGCAAAGAGATGTCTGTCATACTGCTCGATTCGCCTGTCATGTCTGCCGCTTCTCCTAACACAGCAACAGTTACGTCGGTGTTCTTTGCAAGGTTTATCGCTTCATCCAGCATTTCCTGCGAAGTGCGTTTGTCCCCATCTATCTCGGTTCCAAATGCATTCA
This sequence comes from Ilyomonas sp., assembly GCA_965277535.1. GTDB lineage: Bacteria > Bacteroidota > Bacteroidia > Chitinophagales > Chitinophagaceae > Ilyomonas. The sequence continues at coordinate 3,295,457 of OZ255825.1, forward strand.
CTCGTTTTGCAAAAGTTGTATCATCAGAAAGGTTACAACCTTTTGCATACAAAACATTCACGCCATTTCCACCTACGTTTTTTATACCCGTCGCAATGGTTACTGACTGATTAAAATCGCCCGACACCGACCATGTGCCCAACATATTTCTTTGGCTTTCTACTAACGGACCAACCAATGCAATGGTGCCGCTTTTCTTCAGTGGTAATACATTGTTTGCGTTCTTTAACAGCACGCAACTATGTGCCGCAAGCGTTCTTGCAAAGGCTCGGTTTTCTGGCGTTAAAATGTCTTTTGCAGCACGGCTTGAGTCCATGTATTTGTAAGGCTTATCAAACAAGCCCATCTTGTATTTTGCTTCCAATATTCTTCTGCAAGCGGCATTAATTTGCGCTTGTGTGGTTTTGCCTTCTTGTAAAGATTTTTTTAGTGTAGAAAGAAAACCCTCGCTCACCATATCCATATCAAGACCTGCGTTCAAAGCTAATGCAGATACGGTTTGCAGGTCGCCCAATCCATGAGCCATCATTTCACTTACGGCTGTATAATCCGATACTACAAAACCTTTGAAGCCCCATTGTTTGCGCAGTAAATCAGTAATCAGCCATTTATTAGCCGTAGCCGGAATGCCGTCAACTTCGTTAAAAGAAGTCATTATGCTGCTAACGCCTGCATCAACAGCTGCTTTGTAAGGTGGCAAATAAGATTCATACATTTTAATGCGGCTCATGTCAACTGTGTTGTAATCGCGTCCCGCTTCGGCGGCGCCATACAAAGCGAAGTGCTTCACGCAAGCCATCAGTTTGGTAACACTGTCATAGTTCTTTCCCTGGTAGCCACGCACCATAGCAGCCGCTATCTTGCTTCCGAGGTAAGGGTCTTCACCGTTGCCTTCTGCAACCCGCCCCCAGCGCGGATCGCGGGCAATGTCAACCATTGGCGAGTACGCCCAGTTCAAGCCATCGGCGGTTCCTTCTTTCGCAGCAATGGCAGCGCTTTGTTCTATCAATGTTGTATCCCACGAGGCTGCCATGCCCAACGGTATGGGAAAGATAGTGCGGTGACCATGAATGATGTCCAATCCAAAGAAAAGGGGAATGTGAAGGCGCGAATTGTTCACTGCAATGTCCTGTGCCTTGCGAACAGTGGCTGCGCCGGTAATGCCAAACAAACCACCTACTGCACCTTTACGGATTTTTGTATCAACATCGCTACTAACCACTGAACCTGTAACCGCACCACCCGGCGTTACAAGGTTGAGCTGACCAATTTTTTCATCAACTGTCATTTGGCTCATGAGCTTGTTGATGAAGGCGTTCATCTTTGCATCTGTAGCCGGTGCTTTGGTTTGTGAGAACGTTTGGGTAAGAATAAAAAAGGGCAAAAACAAAAGCGTGTATTTGAGTTTCATAAGCAAACAATTGAGATAACAAATGTAATGAGTGGAGAAGAAATTGTCTTGCCTTTTTGCAATGCCTGTATATGTTTTATTCTGTAACTACTTATTTTGTAAATCCTTTGTCATGCAGTTTTGATTAAGTATTTTTTCAAATGTCTTTCTGTTAAGTTTATTCATTCCAAATGATGTAACTGTATATCTACTGTCTGGATCGCAAATACTGTTAAATAAAACTTTATCATTGTCGTGTATGATAGTTATTTGTTCACCCCAACTTCTCCATTTTGCACCGCTATTAGCAATAATAAAGTCTTTTGTTGTTTGCGTAATTACCCACTTCAATTCTTTGGCTGTTTGCTTAACTGAGCAATGAAAAGCATCCTTGTCAAATGAAACGTTTATTGTTTGAAACTTGAGCCTTTGTTTTTGGATGAAATAAAAAATAATTGCAGGAAAAATCCACATGTAGCCAAATGTGAAGTCAATGGGTGCTCTTGAATAGTAAGTGTGCATGATGTAATGTTTAAAAACATCAATTGTTGTCATTATTGGGGCAATCAACAAGAAAGGAATAATTGAATAGTGCCAAAAAGTTTGCTCTCTGGTTAAGATTAATGTTTTGGTATCAATCATCTTTTGAATTTGAGGCTGTGTCATTTGGTTGTGCCTATGGAAGTTTGTTTTTATTGAAAAAAGCGCATAGTCATCCATCTATCCAACCAACTGTTCCTTCATCACCGGCTCAACCCAGGCATCGCTTTCTTTTAATAAATTGATGAGTTCCTGTACAGCAATTGCACTATCAACATTGCGCTTCACTACTTCTTTACCACGATACAAAGTAATCTTTCCTACGCCGCTTCCTACGTAGCCAAAATCGGCATCTGCCATCTCACCAGGACCATTCACAATACAGCCCATGATGGCAATTTTTACACCTTTTAAATGATTGGTAACCGCACGGATTTTTGCTGTTGTTTCCTGCAAATCAAACAAGGTTCTGCCACAGGAAGGGCAGGAGATGTATTCCGTTTTGGAAATGCGCGTTCTTGTGGCTTGTAAAATGGTAAATGCCGTGTTGTTGATGAACTGTTCAGCGGTTGCATTGCTTAAATAATTTCTTCCGCTTGTATTTTGCTTATAGCTCATAGCTGATGGCTCGTAGCTTTCTTTCCGCATTCCCAGCCACAATCCATCGCCAAAACCATCGAGCAATAAAGCTCCGCATTCGGTGGCATAATGAATGAGGTGTTCATCGGCTGTATGCCAGTGGCTATCGCACAGCAACACAACCGGATTATTGATGTTTCGATTCATCAGTTCCATAAACATGCGCCTTACATTTAACATCGCATGTTTGGTTTTGCTGAAAAAACACAGCACTACATTGGGCTTGTTGGCGACGGCATCTAAAGAAGTAAAATCGTTGATGGGCGTTTCATCGGAGAAGCAATCTGCCATTACAAAATTGAGTTCATTACTCACAGTATCATCTTGTGCAAAGCTGCCTGCTTCGTAAAGAGGAAAGTACCTCACCCCCAGCCCCTCTCCACGGGTGGAGAGAGGAGTGTTAACAGCCTCTGCCCAGGTTGCGGGATACACAATTACTTTCAATGTGCCGGGTAACGCAAAGTGTATCAACTGATGTCCGGTAAAAATATAATCGGCTGCGGCATCGCTGATGTTCCATTTATCACTCACTTCGTCATACGTGTAACCTACGCTTTGCAAATGTTGCGGAGTGATGTTTTCTATCTTACTTAAATCGGCAATTACCACCGGCACATGATGCCCGCCAATGTTATCAACGGCAAAGGTTTCGCGGCGGCGATAAGTGAAGGGAGAATAAGGAAGTGAGCGGTGAGTGGTGAGTGGTGAGTGGTGAGTTGACAAAGATTTGTTTTCCTGCCTTTCGCTTGAAGGTTGCAACTTATAGCTTGTAGCTTGCTCACAGCTCACAGCTCGCAGCTCACTGCTTGTAGCTTGCAGCTTGTAGCTTGTAGCTTCATATCTTTTTACCAAATCTTTACACACCGGAATTTCAAGTTCAGGATCTTCGGTTAAGCTGACGCGGATGGTATCGCCGATGCCGTCTTCGAGTAATGTGCCAATGCCTACGGCACTTTTTACGCGACCATCTTCGCCATCACCGGCTTCGGTTACGCCTAAATGCAAAGGGTAACATTCGCCAAATTCAGCATTCATCTGCTGTATTAATAAACGATACGCCTGCACCATTACCTGCGGGTTGCTGGCCTTCATGCTCAACACAATGTTGTGATAACTTTCGTAGCGCGCAATGCGTAAAAATTCCATTGCACTTTCTACCATGCCCATTGGCGTATCGCCATAACGACTCATAATTCTATCACTTAAACTGCCATGATTGGTGCCGATGCGCATGGCCGTTCCATACTCTTTACAAATTTTAATCAGGGGCGTAAACCGCTGTTGAATGCGCTCAATTTCTTCCCTGTATTCAGCATCGGTATATTCAATGGTTTCAAACTTTTTTTTATCAATATAATTGCCTGGGTTGATGCGCACTTTTTCAACAATGCGAGCCGCAATTTCAGCGGCATTGGGGGTAAAATGAATATCGGCAACCAGCGGCGTTGTATAACCTCTGCTGCGCAATTCGTTTTTGATATTGCCTAAATTTTCAGCTTCTTTTTTCGATGGCGCCGTAATGCGCACGAGCTCAGCGCCGGCTTCTATACAGCGAATGCTTTGCTCAACGGTGGCTTTTGTATCCATCGTATCGGTAGTAGTCATTGTTTGCACACAAATGGGATGAAAGTTACCCAAGAGCAAATCGCCAATTTTTACTTCGCGTGTTGCTAAGCGGCTGTATTCGGTTAAAGAGTTACAATACAATTGCATAAGTTGAAATATAACTGCCGGTAAAGGCCTTTTATGATAAAAACAAAGGTGCAAAAATAAATGGCGATGTGAAGTTAAAGAGAAGAAAGTGATTGGCAGTTTTACGGCAAACCCAAAGCCTGTGTCTTTATGTTATTGTTTTAAAAGGGAATAAAGGAAATGTTTAGTTTTACGCAATTCTCTTATGCAAAACTAAAAAGCTTATGTCTGGCATACCTTACAACACACCCATACAACATACTATTTATAAGCTTAAGCAGCATTGGAACGAGATGAGAGAACACATTCATCTTCCCCAATCATCTGCTTCGTTTCACCAAAGATGGCTGAGCCAGGCACATACTTTTCAACAAATTTCTTATCACAACTCACTTTGTATTTTTTTATGGGACGTTACCATCAACCGGTTTATTCTTTTTTTTGATGAAAGAAAAATAACCGGTTACGATACTTCTTCCTACACGTCAGAAAATGGAGTTGATTTTTCGCTTTCCAATTTTCATCCTGAACACCTGCAGGCCGTTCAACACATCAACCGGTGTATGCACGATTTATATCGAGAGAACAGCCATATTTTACCCGATAAAATGGTGGGCAATGTTGATGCGTTGTACCGCATTAAAAATGGCAGTTACATACACATTTTACAGCAAATTGTGCCGGTTGATACTGACAACAGCGGACAACCTTTTTTGTTTTTAAGCTATGGGCACAACATTACACATTTAAAAAAGCCTCACTCTTCTTCTCTTATATTCACAACACCCGAAAAAACTTATTTGTGGAAGTACAGTTTTGCTGAAAAAAAGTTAGAAAAAATAACTCCTTTTACCGAAACGGAACAGCATGTTTTGCAATGGTTGAGCAAAGGAAAACACACCAAAGAAATTGCCGAACAAATGGATGTGAGTCCTCATACCATTGATACACATCGCCGAAACTTATTAGCCAAAACTTCCTGCTTAGACACAACTGCTTTAGTAGCATACTGCAAAATGGTAGGAATTTTATAAAATATAGCTTCATGGTTTTTCTACTCAATATGAGTATTGGGTAGTATATTTTGCTTATCTATTTTTAACACTGCAAAAGATGAATTTTTTCAATCGCTGGCGAAACGATTCTCATGTGTGTATCCCTCCTAAACTTTCTTTCTTCAACCTTAAACCTTAATTAACGCTTTTTGGTTTTGCCTGAAAATTTATAACCTGCTTTGCGTTTTCTATTTGTAGAGGTATAAATGAGTGCTTCGTTTATTATTCAATTCATTCACTATAATTGTTTTGAAACGTTCCATCAGGAACAACAGGTGAGCAGAAAATAATGCAGAACAAACAATCGTTCCATTCCATTAGAGGCGAGTATTTTAAAGTTACCAAGGATTCTAAAATTATCAATGGCGGTGGGATAAAAGTGAAGAACCGTAGGTTCGGTGCGTTTTGTAGCAACGTATTTTAATCCGTTGATCAAGGTGCAGTAAAGGTGTGAAGAAAACCGTAGGTTCGGTGCGTTTTATAACAACGGATTTGGCTCCGTTGATGAATGAAGATAAGCGAGGAGAAAGGAGTGCCGTAGGCACGACGCATATTGTCTTTGTTAGAACGCCTGCCGATATTGATTCATCATCCGATAAGATGTGCCGAACCTACGGTTCTCTTACACCCTTTGTCACTCTCCAACGGAGCCAGATCCGTTGTTACAAGATGCATCGAACCTACGGTTCTCGCCACTTGCTTGTTTGATAACTTGTCAAAGGCTGTATTTATAGAAATGGTATTATTTTTACTTCAATCGCTTCGTTCAGGCGGAACGGGTTTGTGCAAACATGTTCTTCTATCTGCTGTTCCTATGGAACATTTTTAGAACTCAGCTCTTATACGCTATAACAGGTAACGTAAGCAACATACGTGTAAGAAAACCACCTTGCTTTTTTTTATTTTACAGGTTTGTTTTGTGGAAATTTGTTGCTATATTTTGTGTATAACTTACTGCTAATTTCTTTAGTAAAAGGCATAAATTTGTAAGCTAAAAATCAATGATGTGAGCGACAGAGTGATTGAAAAATTGAACATACTGGCAGATGCGGCCAAATACGATGTAAGCTGTGCTTCAAGCGGCAGCAACCGTAAAAATGAAAGCAAGGGTTTGGGCGATACCGGCACCGGAATTTGCCACGCTTATACGGAAGATGGACGCTGTGTTTCGCTACTTAAAATATTACTTACCAATCATTGCATTTTCAATTGCGCGTATTGCGTAAGCCGCAAAAGCAACGATATAAAACGCGCTGCTTTTACCGTGCAGGAAGTGGTTGATTTGACCATTAATTTTTACAGAAGAAATTACATAGAAGGTTTGTTTCTTTCGTCAGGCATTTTTAAAAATGCCGATTATACTATGGAACGATTCGTGCGCATTGCAAAGAAGCTGCGCACTGAACATAATTTCCATGGCTATATTCATTTAAAAGCCATTCCAGGCGCAAGCGATGAGTTGTTGAAACAGGCAGGTTTGTATGCCGACCGTTTAAGCGTAAACATAGAAATGCCTACCAAAGAAAGTTTGAAATTATTGGCACCTGATAAGAAACAAGAAGATGTAATTAACCCAATGAAGTTTTTAAAAAATGAAATTGTCCAATACAAAGAAGACAAACAGATTTTTAAACATGTTCCCCTCTTTGCGCCGGCAGGTCAAAGTACCCAAATGGTGATTGGTGCTACACCTGAAACCGACTTTCAGGTTTTGCATCTTGCCAATGGCTTTTATAAACACATGAATTTAAAGCGGGTTTACTATTCAGGATATGTGCCCATTAGCAATGATAACCGTTTGCCTGCCATTGGAACGCCGGTACCAATGATACGCGAAAACAGATTGTACCAGGCCGATTGGTTGCTTCGCTTTTATGGCTTTGATGTAAGAGAAATTGTAGATGCCAACAATCAACACTTGGATTTGGATATTGATCCAAAACTAAGTTGGGCATTGCGCAATTTGCACTTGTTTCCGATTGATATAAACAAAGCCGATGAAGCCTTGATTAAGCGCGTGCCGGGCATTGGCATTGCATCCGTAATGAAAATTATAAGCGCCAGAAAGTTTGCAAAGCTGGATTGGGAACAGTTAAAAAAGATAGGCATTGCATTCAACCGCGCGAAGTATTTTATTACCACCAAAAGTGCCGATTTTGTTTTGCGCGATTATTCGGCAGGGCAAATCAAACAGCAAATTATTTCATTACAATACAGTAAATACAAAGCCAATTTTTCACCACAGATAAAGATGTTTTAAGATGATGAAAACAATGGTGTATGATGGTACATTCAACGGCTTTTTAACAGCAATATTTGAAGTGTATGAATACAAATACAGCGATGCGAAAATTGTAAAAGAAAGCGCGTATCATACATCTGTTTTTGGAAACGATCATATTGTGGAAGCCAACAGGGATAAAGCTTTGCGCGTATGGAGCGGCATTATAAAATATGCACAAAAACAAACGGCTGAACAGCTTTATCATGTGTGGCTCAGTGAGCTGTCCAACATCGAAAAATATCTGTTGCAGTACATTCAATATTTGTTCAAAACCAAACAATCGGTTGATGCAGATTACGGCCACGCTGCCGTTTTAAAGATTGCACAAATCAGCAAAAAAGTTCATCGGGAAAAGCACCACATGGAAGCATTTGTTAGATTTAGTTTAACGAAAGATGGATTGTATTATGCCGTTGTTGAACCTGATTACAATGTGCTGCCCTTGCTCGTCTCCCATTTTAAAAACCGTTATGCCGATCAGCGCTGGCTTATTTACGATGGCAAAAGAAAATGGGGCATTTATTACGATTTGAATGAAGTTGAAATGATTGTGCTCCAATTTAGTGATGAAGTAAAACAAAATAGTTTGCAAATAGTTTTTGATGATGAAGAAGCTTTGTATCAATCGTTATGGAAAACCTATTTTGGAAGCGTCAACATCAAGGCAAGAAAAAATACAAAACTGCACATTCAGCACATGCCCAAACGATACTGGAAACATTTACCGGAAAAAGGACCGGAAGTGAAATGAATTTTTGAACCACGAAGCCACGAAGTAAAGAAGTTACACGAAGTTTTCTTTATTACTCTTTGTGTGCCTTTGTGTTCTTCATGTCTTTTTGGTTCAAGTTAAAAAAACAGGCAAAACCAAACCTTACGGCACTTTGGTAAATTTCATCGTTCTGCCAATAAATTTAAAAATATAATAACCGCGTACTTCCAATGTTTGCGGATCATCCAGCCATACGCTTGCATCCCACGTGCGACCGGAAGTGGAGTCATAAATCTTTCCTTTTACCCATTTGTTTTCTTCGGGATCGTACACCAAATCGGAAAGCACTTCCATGCCTATTATTTTTCTGCTGCGCAAGGTTTTATCAGGGTTTTTTATATCCAGTTTTTGGTCAATGGGCGTTAATGTGTCTGCTGCATCGTGAAACCAGGCTATCCTGGCTTTATAATCATTGTTTTCTTTGTACACATCCACCACAAGGTCTTTGTCTTCATTCATCCATTTGCCAACAATCGCGTCTTGTTTATCCTGAGCTTTGCCTGTTGTCAACAACATCAGCAAACTGCCGAGCATGATTATATACTTCATATTCAATTGTAAAAAAGAAAACCGCATGTGCAAACTGCGGTGCTGCTTTGAATTTGGTTGTATAACGCAAATTAACCGCCAGAGATTGTTTGAGAAAAGGGCTGTATTCAAACAATCATTTACAAATCTGAATAATCAGCCGGGCGCAGGAAGATGATGTCGGCTTTCGAAACATTATGTTGATATTCCGGCATTGCTAACAACTTTTTAAAAGCATCGTCATCCGAAAATTGTTTCCATTTCGCTTCCCGGTCGGGCATGTTTTCAAACGTTGTCATGTACATCAAATTGGGTTGATGGCTGCCTGCCAGTACTTCTGCATAAAATACAGCATTAAAATTCAGGCGTTTAAAAATGCTTACTTCATCGCCTACATTAAACATTTTTACTTTGGAAGCATTCAATTGTTCGGTTGCACTTTCATAGCTGCGCAATTCATACACTCTGTCTTTTTTGGGCGATTGCAAATGAGGTTGTTGGATGGTTGGTGCCAACGGAAATGCCTGCAATAAAATGGTTTCCATTCGTGTATAAAGCGGAGCATTAAAAGGAGCATCCAGATAAGTTTTGCCTTCTGTGCTGTAAGCCTTATCTGCATTGAGCTTGGATGTAAGAGTAGCGATTTCATTTAAAGATTTCACAGGCATTAAAACATACATGGTTTTATCCGCTGAAGTATCATTGGCGAGCGATGTAAATACACCAACAGGTTGTATGTTCGCCCGATGCAAGGCCGGCAACAAAGCGTTTTGCAGATATTGGTTGATGTTTTTTTCCTGCGAAGAATCTTTAAAATGATAAACCGAAATCTGATAGAACGATTGTGTGTTTTGTTTTTGTGCAAAAACAGAAAAGGTCAAAAAAAGGCAAAACAAAAAAAGGATTGTTTTCATCATAACCGCATTTTTCTTTTGTATCATTTTATGGGTGTGTAAAGTAATTGAAGAATAAATTGATAACAATTGTTTTTATTATTTCAGCAACTTTACAACAGCCGCTGTGCTTTTAGAAAGATGCAATGTAAATTGTTTATTCTTCGCTTTTACATTCATCCATTTTCCATTCCAGGTACCGTTGTTAGTAATGCTGCTATTGCCAAGCGTGATGCCCTTTTCAGACGTTACATCATCAGCCGGCGCTTGTAAATACATCACTTCTGCAAAACGGTACTTGTCATCTCCGGTATCAATCATAATATCAGCCGCTTTTCCCCGTTCGCCATGTTCTTTATTCAATAAAGTAATGTACAACGAGCCGTCCTCAGCTATCACACTATATGCTTTCAGGTTGATGCTGTCCGTTTTGTTTTTGCCCTTATTTGTAACAACAACAGGAATCAATTCTCCCTTACTGCCAATGGCAAATGCTTTGATACCATAAGCACTGGGCCGCGCATAATAACCGCTGCTATCGGTAACAAAAGCAGCATACTTACAATTGGTTAGCACGGTGCCTCTTGCTACCGAATCGCCGTTTTGAAAATTGATACCGCTAAAGCCGTGCTCTGCCCACCAGTACAAATATTCCAAACTCCACAAAGCCGATGCAAACGTATTACTCACATGCAGTGCGCCTCCACCGTAAAAGCTGTTGATTTCTTCGTTGCGATACGGCAATTTTCGTTGCGGCTGCAAGGGTAAAAAAGCGTTGTAAAACCGCTCATATTTTTGGTTCCATCGTTCCGATAACATGTCATCGATGGCTTTCGCAGCGTCTTTTACACCAGGACCTGAACCACCCGGATAATCGTGCACCGTCAAAAATTTTATGTCATCGTTGTTACCAAAATCACGAACAAATTTTGCCATCCATTGTGTAGCGCCACCTGTAATATTAGGTCCGCAAAAAGGCACGCCCGGTGCAGCCAATCGTATTGAATCATAAAAGGTCTTCCATTGCTTTGCATAAGTTTCATAAGTTATGTTGGGGAACAAATCCGGCTCATTGCCAATGGCAAAAGCATACACTTCAGTGCGGTAGTTTTTCCAGATATAACTGGCAAGCGAAACGTTGTCTTTCATTACGCCATTGCGCAGCCGGAACGTATAAATGATTTTTACACCGGCTCTTTTTGCAAACTGGAACAGGCTGTCAACATCTTCTTCTGTCGGAAATGGGAACGTAGTTAAATCAGCCGTATTACCGCCAATTCGGATGGTAGTAAGGCCGAGCGTTTTTACCATATTTATCAATGGCATATTGTGCGGGCCAAAGTAATACCTGCCATTAGCGGGCGTTACCTCGCTTATTTCGTAAGCAATGCCTGAATAATCTTTAGGTATGACAATGCTTTTATCATGCAACATCGGCTTTACGGTTAACGTTGTTTGTGCCGAAACCGGCTTTATAATAATGAGCGTTGTAAGCAACAATAACGAAAGATTTTTATGCTGAAAATGGAAGAACATTTTTTATTTTTTAGATGGAGAAATGAGTAAAAACAAATCCGATCTTCAATTTGTTTTTGCTGATCATTCGCTCCTCAGTTCATACGTTTTTTCCTTCTTTGTTTTGAAAGAAAGCGTGTATCCAATGTCTGATTTTTTGGAGTGAACACCCAGCGAAGAAACGGTTACAAGGCCCATTGTTCTTACATGGCATACATTGCCAGCGAACGATTTGATGGTAGCTTTTGTGAGTTTGTTTTCACCCCAATTTATTGCCACTTCAAAATCACCGCGAGCCCGCAAACCCTTTACAGTGCCATGTTTCCATGCATCAGGTAAAGCAGGCAAGAGAAACAATTCATCCTTTTCGCTTTGCAAAAGCATTTCAACCATCCCCGCTGTGCCACCCCAGTTGCCATCAATCTGAAACGGCGGATGTGCATCAAACAGGTTGGGATAAGCGCCTCCACCTTCACTGTAATTGGTTTTGTTTTCGCTTGTATATCGCAGTAATTTTTTAAACAATAAATACGCATGGTTGCCATCGAGTAAACGTGCCCAAAAGTTCACTTTCCAGGCAAGACTCCAACCAGTGCCATCATCGCCACGAAGTTCTAATGTTTTCTTTGCGGCCTGGGCAAGTTCGGGCGTTGTGAGTGGTGAAATTTCTGATCCGGGATACAAGCCAAACAAGTGCGAAGTGTGTCGGTGATGCGGCTCTACGTCTTCATAATCTTTGTACCATTCCTGAAGGGCCCCTTTTGCTCCAATTTGCAAAGGATAGAGTTGCTTTTCTGTTTGAATAACAGAATCGCGAAGCGAGGCATCTATATTTAAAACTTTGGAAGCATCAATTAAATGATGAAACAAATCGCGGATGATGCTCATGTCCATAGTAGTGGCAATGGAGATACCGGCTTCTTTTTTATTGCCGTTTTTATCGGTATAATAATATACATTTTCGGGTGAAACAGAAGGTGCGGTAACTAAGTGTCCGCTGCCATCCGGCACCAGCCAATCAAACGTAAAACGCGCTGCCTCTTTCATTAACGGATAAGCTGTATCGCGCAGAAAGGTTTGGTTTTGCGTAAATAAATAATGCTCCCACAAATCGCGGCACAACCAGTTGGCACCCATGCTCCAGTTGGCCCATTTGGGATCGCCACCGCCTTTGTTGCCAACAGGATTTGACAGCGCCCAAATATCGGAGTTGTGATGCACCACCCAACCCTTTGCTCCATAAAATTCCTTAGCCGTTACGCTTCCTGTTTTGTACAAATGCTCGATGAGATTAAGCAAAGGCTGATGCAGTTCAGATAAGTTACATTCTTCCACCGGCCAATAATTCATTTGCACATTGATATTCGTTGTATAATTAGAACTCCATGGCGGTTGCACTTCTTTATTCCAAATGCCCTGCAGATTAGCTGGCGCATCGGGTGTTCGCGATGAAGCAATCAATAAATAACGACCGTAATCAAAATACAGCACTTCCAAACCATTGTCATCATTGCCTTTCGTATAAGCCATCAAACGCTTATCGGTAGGTAAAGAAGATGAAGTTGAAGTGTTGTCGTTGATGTGAAGCGACACACGATTGTAAAAACGATGATAGTCGGCAAGATGCTCATTCAATAATTGAGTGTATGTTTTGGCGGATGCTTTTGAAAGGAGAGAAGAAGCGATTTCATGCTCGTCTTTACCTTCTTTATCAGGACATTTATCAAAGCCGTTGAAAGAGGTTGCTTCAGAAAATATCAGCATAACTTCCGAAGCGTTATGTATGTGCAAGCCACTCGTATCTGCTGTTATATTTCCATCTTGTAAGGAAGCTTTTACTTGCAATTCAAACCTCATTCCGTTGCAGCCGGTAGTATCGTCATACACGATTCCTTTTGTACTATCGTTTACATAACCCGGATCGGAGTGGGCAGGTGCTTTACCATGCAAAATGATCTCGTTATTACCAACTGTTTTGTTTTGATAATGCAATAAACTTTTTAAGCCGATATCCAGTGTTAGTCCTTTTGGTTTTGATGCCGAAATGCGCATAACCATTACTCCTGCCGGATAGGAAATAAACGCTTCTCTTTTATAAGAAATACCATTCACGATAAACATTGTAACTGATGTTGCATTGGCTACGTTCAAATCTCTGTAATAAGCTGTGGCTGCGGCTTCCGGCAGTTGCTGATGAATGAGTACATCACCAAGCGGCAGGTAATTTTGACTGTAAACGCCCTGCATTTGTTTCGTGTAGTATTCGGCACTGTCATGCTCATTATTAAACAAGGCAGCACGTGCTTTGGGCAGGAAAGTTTTGGCTTCAGGATTCACGTTGTGCTTTACCGGGCCGCCCGACCAAAGTGTCGCATCGTTCAATTGCAGCAACTCATCTTTCATGCCACCAAAAACCATTGCGCCAAAACTGCCGTTGCCCAGCGGCAAAGCTTCCGTCCACACACTTGCCGGCTGTTCATACCATAACTTATTTTCAGTTTGTGCAGAGGAAAATAAATAGGTGCAAAAACAAAAGAAGAGAAGAAGTTGTCGCATATCGTGGTTTGATTTACGATTTAAAAGTAGGCATCTTCTTTATACAAAATAAAAAAGGACACAGTAGAAACTGCATCCGGCTGTATAACACATGAGAACTATTTGAGGTTGATGTTATGCCTTATAAACCTTGTATTTTATCAGCGATAACAGTGCTAAGGTAGAACGGCAATGATTGTTATAAAACAATTACAATCACATTTAAGCCTAAGTTAAGCCCCTTTAATGTAAGCCTGTAAGAGCTTAAAAAACAGAGCGCATTTAAGTAGTCGTTTTTATTTGTTTTTAAGCAACAGGATGGCTTGTTTTCTTTTGATTTTATTGGAAAAGCAAAAAAGGCAACAAACAAAAACATCCGGCAGAAGTCAAGTTTTGCCGGATGTTTTTAGCAGGATGATTGTTTTTGACTACTTCACAAACTTGAGCGTTTTTGTTTCTTTATCGGTAATCAATTGGATAAAGTAAACACCTCTTGTTAGTTTCTCAACATTGATGTTTTGTTGTATGGATGATTGTGATAATGAAGAATAAGCTTGCTGGTAAAATGGCTTACCATTTACATCAACTATGCGCAACATTGCGTTTGTAGTGTTATTTGTAGTGAATGAAACTGTGAGTTGGTTGCGTACCGGATTTGGCGATAGAGTGAACGTAAACACACCGTTTTGTAACCGTACCGTTAATACGTTGGAATAGCTGTGAGTGCCATCTTTATTAACGGTTTGCAAACGATAATACAGAATTGATGAACCGGCTTGCAATGCGCTTGCATCATTCAACTGATAACTGCGCTTTGAAGTGCTGCTACCTAAAGCTGCCGAAGTTCCAATGGCGATGAAATGAACACCATCAGTGCTACGCTCAACAACAAAATGATGCGTGTTGATTTCGTTGGTAGTTGTCCAGTCAAGTAATACTGATTCAGTTTGTTTAGAGGCTGTAAAATTGAGCAGGGTTACCGGCAATGCAGAACTTGAAGTATCAATTTTATATAAGTTAGAAGAACTACCACTATTAGCATTGAAAAAAAGATGGTTGTTGTAAATAAATAGATACGAAGGATCAGAATCATTAATGAGTGTGTCACCATCAGCATAACTGTCTGGACTAATATTAGAGATAATATTGGTGCCGGCTTCTGTTCCATTGGTCACCCAAGGTTCATTGCCGGTATTCCCATCGTTACCCGTAAAATAAATACCTGAACTGGTATAATAGGCAATCAATCCATTACTTATCCCATTCTTGGCGCCTGGATTTATATCTTTTAAAAGACTCGTGTTGGCTACTGTTCCGTCGGTGCTCCAAATTTCATCGCCATGTGTTCCATCAGTAGCTGTGAAATAATATTTTCCATTGAAGGGAGTGAAAAACTGTTGACTGGTAACGCCTACAGAACTGCCTTTAAGGTAATTCTTTGCAAGATTTGCAATATTTATTAAAAAAGTAGGCTGAGAACTTCCGGGTCCTGGATTAATATCTTTAAATAATGTTGTATTCGCCGCAGTGCCATCTGTACTCCATAATTCCCCACCTGTTTGTTTCGTGTATCCGGTAAAATATAATTTATTATTAATTACAGTTGAGTAAAACAAACCAAGCAATGAGCTATCGCTTTTATCTACATCAAAGCTTTTAAACAAAACAGTATTGGCAGGTGTTCCATCTGTTGTCCATAAAGCTGAACTTGTTGTGTCGGAATATTTGAAATACAATAATCCTTTAAACAATACGGGTGTAATAAACCCTAGTAAGCCACCAGCAGGAGAATTTGTAATGAAAGTATGCAACAACTGAGTGCCACTGGTTGTACCATCAGTTGACCATATTTGCAATGCAGTGCTATCGTTGAGAGTAAAACCACCAGTTAATGATGGTATATACTTGGTTGTGTCTACCGTAAATATGGTTTTATTACCAATGGCTGCCGTAGTAATTAAGGTGCCTAAATTTATACGGCCGGTGAAATCATTTTTTATTAACGATACACCGGTAGAAGTAAGCGTATACAGGCCTTTTACATTATTATTTGTGGCAGTGAAAAAAACATTACTACCATTAGGAAAAAAGTTTACATTAATATCAAGACTACTCGTAGAGGCGCCGTCAATGTCGGCTACCAGGGTAGCATTATTTGCCGTACCATCACTTTCCCAAAGTTCACGACCATGCACACCGTCGTTGGCAGTAAAATATAATGTATTATTAAAGACAAAAAAGTTATTCGGACTGGAAGAACCTGAAGCGGATATATTTTTAATTAATCTTGTGTTGCCAGAAGTGCCGTCGGTTGCCCATAGTTCAACATCGTTAGATGCGTCTTGGCCCGTAAAATAGAGCTGATTTTTGTAAACGATATACGAACCTGAATCGGAAGTAGCGGAAGTAGCAATTACACTCGAGGTTATTAATGCAGCAGTGGTACCGTTGGTGGTATAAAGCTGACCAGAAGAGTCATTTATTAATAGAGGAACTCCATTTGATAAAATAAGACCTGAAGAAAGATGGGTGTTAGATGAAACTAAAGTTACTTGTGCATAAGAAAAATGAAGAACCAAGACTGACAAAACAGTCAGCAATACGTGTAGATGTTTTTTCATAAAAAATTGTTTTTATAAAAGTAAAATGCTTTTGCATGTTATCAATCAAAACCACCCATGATTATTTTAAAATACCGAAAAAGTAGGATATGTTTTCACATTTGTAAAATGCTGATTGGCAATAATTGCTGAATTGGATACTCAAGGCCTAGTGAGTCTAATATTAGTTCTATTAGTTACCGCTCATGTAAAAATCACTTTTAATCTTCCTTTAATAGTTAGAAACTCTGATAACAAAAAAAGTTTCTATAGTTTTGCTGCCATGATAACAGTGCAGGAAAGAATTTTGGAGAAGGCAGAAGAATTGTTCAAAAAATACGGCATTAAAAGCATTACCATGGATGAAATTGCCGCGCGGCTCGGCATTTCAAAAAAAACAATTTATCAATCGTTTTCCGATAAAAACGAACTGGTGTTGCAAATATTCAATCAGCATCTTTGCCAGAACCGTGATGATTGTATTGCGGCATCGGAACAGGGGCAAAACGCAATACATGAAGTGCTTTTGAGTTTAGAAGCTTTTTGTGATCTTATGCAGAATATCAATCCGAATGTGATGTACGATCTTGAAAAGTATCATCCGGATGTATTTGCAAAATTCACAGAATTCAAAAACAAATTTCTTCATGGCTGTATTTTAAAAAACTTACAGCGGGGGATAAAAGAAGAATTGTATCGCAGTGATATCAATCCGGAAATTATAACGCGTTTACGGTTGGCTACACTTTTATTAGGAACGAACATCGAGTTGTTTCCGGCTCATCAATTCCACATGGCAGACACCGAATTGGAAATTGTTACCCACTTTTTAAATGGCATTGTTACGCCTAAGGGCGCAAGAATATTAAAAAAATACATAACAAAAATGACTGAAAAACAAACAACATTAAACTAAACAATTTTTCTTTTGTTCATTTGACTACTGATAACCAAACAGATTTTATATACAATGAAATTTTATAGCAGTTCTATTTTAATGGGTTTTGTTTTGCTCATTTTTTTTAATGCAAAAGCCCAGCAACCGCTCTCTTTACAAGATGCATTACAATTCGCATTGAAGAATAACAGCAACGCTCGTAAAGCCGCGCTGGACGTTCAAAACGGCAATTACAAAATTGACGAAACCCGCGCCCGTGCGTTACCACAATTGAGCATCAACAGCACTTTGCTCGATCAATATAAAAAACAAAGCTTTGTGTTTGATGGTGCGTTAATTGGTCAGCCAGGCAAAACGCTTCTTGTTCCTGCAGGCACAACATGGAACAGCTTAACAACTGCAAACCTCGATCAAAAAATTTTCGACCAATCGGTGTTTACAGGATTGAAAGCTGCCAAGTCAACCCAGCAATATTACCAGCTTGCCGCAGAGCTTACTGATGAACAAATTATTGAGCAGGTAGCAACGGCTTATTACCAGGTAATGGTGCAACGGCAAAATATTGTGGTGATTGACAGCAACATCAGCAATACTACCAAAGTGTATAACATCATTAACGGGCAATACCAAAATGGGTTGGCAAAAAAGATTGATGTTGACAGAACGCAGGTTACTATATCGAATTTAAAAGCGCAACGGCAACAGCTTTTGAACGCTGTATCGCAACAGGAAAACGCTTTGAAATATTATATGGGAATGGATATTTCTGCTTCGGTTAGCATTCCGCAAACACCGTTGGACAGTATTCATCCGCAAGATATTTTATCGGAAGATTCGCTTGATATGACAGGTCGTACTGAATATCGTGTTTTAAAGAAGCAGGACGAATTGTATCAGTATAACCTCGATGCTTACAAAGCCGAATATTATCCAACGTTGTCTCTTTCTGCTGCACATTCATTAAATGGTGTTAGCAACCAGTTTATTTTGTTTCGCGGAAAAGACAACAATGGCTATTGGTTTAATTATGGCGACGTTGCTTTAAACCTGCATGTGCCCCTGTTCAATGGTTTTGCCACTCGTGCGCGGGTACGGCAAGCCAACATAAGTTTGGAGAAAAACAGGGAAGACATTCGCAACACAACGCTTTCATTAAACCTGGCTTACGAAAATGCAAAAACGCAAATCCGCAACAGTCTCATTACTTTGAATAGTCAAAAAGACAATGTACAATTGGCACAGGAAATTTTCTTCAACACGCAGAACAATTATAACAACGGGCTGGCTCCGCTTACCGATTTGCTGGATGCAGAAAACTCGCTGGCACAAGCGCAAAACAATTATTCATCGGCACTGCTCGATTATAAAGTAGCAGAAATACAACTGATAAAATCGAAAGGACAATTGAAAACGCTTCTTAATCAATAACAGTTATGAAAAGAGCAACACGAACCATACTTACCATTTTACTCATCATTGGCATTATTGCCTTAATTGGGTTTGTTTTAAACAAAAACAAACAATCGAACAACGCAAAAACAGCGGTAGTTGCAGCGCAGGATAGCAATGCGGTTGCCGTGCGGGTTGATACTGTAAAAAAGCAAACCTTGAACCTCGACTTTAGTGCGAACGGATATTTTGAACCGAATCGTGAAATGAATTTTTCGGCAGAAAAAGCAGGACGTGTGGTAAAGGTTTTTGTTGATGAAGGCGATTATGTAAAAGCCGGTCAAACACTCGCAACAGTACGAACCGACCAGCTATCGGTTGATTTGCAAAACGCTGAAGCCATTTATGCCAATGCGCAAAAGGATAAAGAGCGATACGAAAACGCATTTAAAACCGGTGGCGTTACACAACAACAGCTTGATCAGTCAAACCTGGCTTTAGAAAATGCACAGGCGCGTATCAACGCTGCCCGCATTAACATTGGCGATGCCGATATTCGCTCCAGCATCAATGGCATTGTAAACAAACGTTACATTGAGCCAGGTGCCGTGCTGGCCGCGGCTACGCAAATGTTCAATATTGTTGATGTATCGAAACTGAAATTAAAAGTAACCGTAAACGAAAATGGGATAGCAACCTTAAAGTTGGGTGATAATGTAAAAATAACCGCTTCGGTTTTCCCCAACGAAAGCTTTACGGGCAAAATCACTTTTATTGCGCCAAAGGCTGATAACTCATTAAACTTTCCGCTCGAAATTGAAGTGGCTAACAATCCTAACAATCAGCTAAAAGCAGGCATGTATGGAACGGCGGTGTTTGCTATGCCAAAGGCGCAGTCGCTCATTGCTATTCCGCGTTCTGCATTTGTTGGTGGCGTTAGCAGCAATGAAGTATTTGTTGCTGAAAACAACAATACAGCGCGCTTGCATAAAGCGGTTGCGGGTCGTGTTGTTGGCGATAAGGTAGAAGTTTTAAACGGGTTGAATGAGGGCGATTTGGTTATCAGCAGCGGTCAGGTAAACCTGACCGATGGCAGCAAGATACAGGTGATTCATTAATCGGAACTGGGATGAATGGGATAGATGGGATGTTTGAGATAAGGATAAGAGAAGAAGGATTGTTTGGGTTTGCACCATTTTTAAAAAATTGCTATACTCGGATTTAAAATATGCTGATACAACCAAAGATATTATAGGTGCAGCTTTTAAAGTGCACAATACGTTAGGAAATGGATTTCAGGAAGTGATTTATCAAAGAGCATTAGGAATTGAATTAAAGAACACACAAATCAATTTTATAAGAGAATTTGAAATGCCTATCTTTTATTCAGGTGAAATGATTGGGGGCAGAAGAGTTGATTTTTTGGTTGAAAACAAAATCATTGTTGAGTTGAAAGCAATTATTAAATTGGAAGACGTGCACCTGGCTCAAGCCATCAATTATTTAGAAGCTTACAATTTAGAAATTGGATTGCTCATCAACTTTGGTAGCAAACGTTTGGAATATCATCGCTTCACCAACAAGAAGTTCAATCCGGCAATTGTCAATCCATCCCTATCCCACAAATCCCAAACATCACATTAATCCCGGTTCAGACAAAAAATAGTTTATGAAATTAGCAGAAGTATCCATTAAACGACCCACACTCATTGTAGTGTTGTTTATCATATTGATTTCAGGTGGCTTGTTAAGTTACACTTCATTAACTTATGAGCTGATTCCAAAATTTTCTCAAAATGTAGTTTCCATTACAACTGTTTATCCCGGTGCATCGCCTGGTGAGATAGAGAATACTGTTACTAAGAAAATTGAAGATGCAGTGTCTTCATTGGAAAACATTAAAAAGATTGAATCAAAATCGTATGAAAGTTTGTCTAACATTGTCATTACCCTTACCGATAATGCCAATGTAGATTACTCGTTAAACGATGCACAACGAAAAGTAAATGCCATCATTGATAACTTACCAAAAGATGCCAAAACCCCATCGTTAAATAAGTTTTCGCTGGATGATTTACCCATCATCACTCTATCCGCTTCCGCTAACATGGACGAAGCGGCTTTTTACGATTTAATGGACAACCGTGTAGCACCTGCCTTATCGCGCATTACAGGCGTGGCACAGGTGAACTTAATTGGCGGACAGGAACGGGAAATACAAGTAAATTTGGATGCCAATAAACTGCAGGGATACGGCTTAAGCGTACCGCAGGTAGAACAAATGATTGCTGCTTCCAATCTTGATTTCCCAACGGGTAGCGTGCAAACAAGGCAGCAGCAAATTACCATTCGCTTACAAGGCAAATACAGAAGTGTTGATGAGCTTCGCAACCTGGTTATCTCTTCCAAAAACGGCATTCAGATTCGGTTGGGCGATATTGCCGATGTGCAGGATGCGCAAAAAGATGTTGCGAAGATAGCCCGTGTCAATGGTAAAAGTGCCATCGCATTACAGGTACTCAAACAATCCGATGCCAATGCGGTGGCAATTAGTGATCAAACCAAAAAAGTGGTTGCCAAACTGCAGCAGGATTATGCTTCCAACGGGCTTCGTCTTTCTATTGCCAACGATAGTTCTGTATTTACTTTAGAAGCCGCCGATGCTGTGATTCATGATTTGCTTTTGGCGGTTGTGCTCGTGGCTTTTGTAATGCTTTTCTTTTTACATAGCATCCGAAATTCATTGATAGTAATGGTGTCTATTCCGGCATCATTAATTGCAACGTTCATCGGAATCAAGCTGTTTGGTTATTCATTAAACTTAATGACGCTGCTTGCGCTTTCCTTAGTGGTGGGTATTTTGGTGGATGATGCTATTGTGGTCCTGGAAAACATTTACCGTCACATGGAAATGGGCAAAAACCGTGTGCGCGCTTCTTACGATGCCACAGCCGAAATTGGCTTTACTGTATCTGCTATCACGCTGGTAATTATCGTGGTGTTTTTCCCCATCGCTGTTAGTACCGGTTTGGTTTCGAACATATTACGACAGTTTTGTGTAACGGTTATCATCGCAACATCGTTGTCGTTGCTGTCATCATTCACCATCGTTCCCTGGCTCTCTTCACGGTTTGGAAAACTGGAATTGATAACAGGCAAAAATTTATTCGGCAGAATCATTCTTTCTTTTGAAAGAGGTCTTTCAAAGTTCACCAACTGGATGACGGGTTTATTAACATGGTGTTTGGGACACAAACGCTGGACATTGCTCGTTGTATTCCTGCTTTTTGTTTCATCCATTTTTTTACTCGTAGGTGGCTTTATCGGTACTGAATTTTTTCCGCAAAGCGATAGGGGAGAGTTTTTAGTGCAAATAGAAATGCCCAAAGATGCTGCCATTGAACAAACGAATTTAATGACGCAACACGCCGAGCAATTTCTCCGTTCGAAGAAAGAAGTAACCGATTTGATTACGACTGTTGGACAAACGAGTGAAGGCTTTGGCGCTACGCAGGCAACGGCTTATAAATCGGAGATAGATGTAAAGCTCGTGCCGCGAGATGACCGCGGCGACGACTCGTATGTTTATGCGGCAAAAACAAAAAGCGAATTGGCAAAAGTGCTGGTTGGTGCAAAAGTAAAAACGGTTCCTGTAAACATTATGGGAACTGCTGATATGGCACCGCTTTCCTTAACCGTTACTGCACCAACCTTAGACAGCGCAATGTTGTTTGCCAATAACGCCATGACTCTTTTAACGAAAATAAAAGGTACTACCGAAGTACGACTTTCTGTTGAAGCCGGTAATCCTGAAATTGATGTGCAGGTTGACCGCGATAAAATGGCTGCCCTGGGCTTGAATTTACAAACCGTTGGTGCTACCATGCAAACTGCATTCAGTGGTAATACAGACAGCAAATTTCGGGCAGGCGATAATGAATACGACATTGATACACGCTATGGAAACTTTAACCGCAAAAGCGTTGAAGATGTACGCAACTTACTGTTTGTAAATGATGGAGGTCAGCAAATAAAATTAAACCAGTTTGCTACTGTAACAGAAGGCAGTGGTCCGAGCCAGTTGGAACGCCGCGATAAAAGTCCTTCTGTAACCATCAATGCGCAAACAGTGGGCAGGCCTACCGGAACAGTTGCATCAGAATGGCAGGCTCAGTTTGAAAAGCTGCGCAAGCCAACGGGCGTAGGTTATGTGTGGAGCGGACAAATGGAAAACCAAACTGAAGGCTTTGGTACATTGGGCATTGCATTAATTGCAGCAATTGTGTTGGTTTACCTCGTAATGGTGGCTTTGTACAACAGCTTTATATATCCTTTTGTGGTATTGTTTTCTATTCCGCTTTCCTTCATCGGAGCCTTGCTGGCATTGGCTTTGGCAAATCAGACGCTTTCCCTTTTTACCATTATGGGTATTATCATGTTGATTGGTTTGGTTTGTAAAAATGCCATTTTGCTGGTTGATTTTACCAACCAACGGAAAGCTGAAGGTGAAAGCACAAACCAGGCTTTGATAGATGCCAACCATGCACGTTTGCGTCCCATTTTAATGACAACCATTGCAATGGTATTTGGTATGATTCCCATTGCCATTGCCAAAGGCGCAGGTGCTGAGTGGAAGAATGGTTTGGCCTGGGTAATTATCGGTGGTTTGTTAAGCTCCTTGTTTTTAACGCTGGTAATTGTGCCTGTAGTGTATGCTATTTTTGATAGAATCATTGCAAGATTTTCAAAGCACAAACAACAAAAATCAATGACTGAATTGATGAAGGAAGATTATGTGCCGGTGAAGATTCATGAAAATGGTCATGGTGTTCCTGCTGGTGTTTCTATCTGATGATTTTTGTGTAAAATCAAACTTATTAAAAAGCCTCCCTACATGTCGGGAGGCTTTTGTTTTTGCCTGAATTATTTCAATACCACTTTTCTTTCCTGAATAAAAACCAATCTTTCCAACAATAGGAGGCATAATGAAATAAATATGTTTATAATCGTTTTGTTTTGAATGGTTTGCTCTTTGGCATTTCGCTTGGCTACTATTGCACGATATTGGATTCCGGGTGAGCATTTCTATGCACGCCCCTTTTTTTGCCCATGAGTGATGTTTGCTACATTGATTGGTATAAAAAAAGACGATTTTTTGTATATCTATCTAAACATTATTATTGTATCCTGCTATGTAAGATGTTCATTATCTCAATGATTTGTATGCTCATTCGCTGTTGTTGTAGCAATGTTCATCAGGAGCAGCATCTTGCTTTTAAGAAAGAAGCCATTCTTTTCAATTTGTTGTAGGATTGTTCCGTCAGGAACGGCAGGTGGGTAGAAAGATGAACAAAGAAGATAACACATTCGTTCCATCGGAACGATACTACTTACCCTTCCAAGTACCGTTCCGATGGAACGAATCATGTTTGTTTTTGCTCTATTTTCTACCGTTCCTGACGGAACGAAGAAAGAATACATTTTGCTGCTATTTACATTATATCACAAACATAGCGACAGAGGCAGCAAACATGAGCACAATAGTAATGGCAACAATACCTTGGTTTAGTTTGCTGCTGGCTTGCCCGTTCATTGCTTTGTTATCGCGTGCTACCAGAAAAATGCCCATTAATAAAAACGGTGCAAGAAGTCCATTCAACACCGCACTCCAATACAATGCTTTTATAGGATTAATGTTGATGAAATCAATGGCAATGCCCAACGCAATGGAAATGAGAATGATAGCATAAAAGGCTTTGGCTTTGCCCCATTGTTCGTCCAATCCCTGCGTCCAATGGAGCGTTTCGGCAAAAGCATAAGCGGCAGATCCAGCTAACGTAGGAATGGCTAAGAATCCTACAGACACAATGCCAACGGTGTATAACAGAGTAGCTAAATTGCCCGCCAGGGGGCGAAGTGCTTCAGATACTTGTTTTGAAGAACTGATGTTTACATCGCCATGAGAATGGAGGGTTAGCGCTGTTGTTAGTATGATAAAAAACATAACCAGGTTGGAAAGCAATGTGCCTGCGCCTACATCCATAATTTTATCCTGAATTTCAACTTGTGTAGCTCCTTTGCGTTCGTCTTCATTTCTGCCCATTGATTTTTCTTCTTCTACTTCCTGGGCAGCTTGCCAGAAAAACAAGTAAGGACTGATGGTGGTACCCAAAATGGCAACGATGGTTTCCCAGGTAGCTTTATCATTTTTTACCGAAAAAGAAAAGGTCTGATGCGCTATCAACGACCAATTTGGGTGAATGATGAAAGCCGTGATTACATAAGCAAACAAAGACAAAGCAAGCCATTTGAGAACATTCACAATCCGTCCATACTTAAATCGAATGATGGCTATGCCGATAATCAATCCAAACAGTAAAACCCATATGTGCGAATTAATACCCGTTAACAATTCCATTGCATCTGCCATACCCGCAAAGTCGGCTGCAATGTTCACCGTATTGGCAAGGAATAACAAAAGACAAAACACTCTAATGATTCCTTTCGGTAATTTGGTGCTTAGAGAAGAAGCCAGCCCTTTGCCCGTAACCATACCAATGCGGGCACACATCATTTGCACGGCAGCCATTAGTGGCCAGGTTACCCATGCCATCCACAACAAAGAAGTTCCCAATTGAGCGCCTGCAATCGAGTAAGTTGCAATGCCTGAAGGATCGTCATCGGCGGCACCGGTTATAAATCCCGGTCCCATAGCTTTGTAAAAACGGCTTATTGTAATTGCAGCTGGTTTATTTTTTGATTTGCGCTTGTTTCGCATAGCAGATTGTTTCGATTGTGCGAATACAAATGTAATAGAAGGGAATAGAGTACAACGTGTATCATCTTTTTAAAGTACAATGCCCTAACCCAACTTTTGGTTTTGCCTTTATTTATAACGATGTTGAAGCATGGCATCATGTATATTGGATAACATACTTTTATCGTCTATGCCGGTGTTCTTCACCCACATGATATTTCTGGAAATATGCTATGTTCTGATTGATGAAGAATACCAGCAAAGACGAAAATAGAATCAGTTTGTTTTTGCCAGTATTTGTACAAAACCAAACCAGCTGCTCTACAGAAATGCAATCCTAATTTCTGTGAAACAGCTTGTTTTTTAAGTCAACGAATTGTAAACTTTAAACAAACGTTTGATTGATGCCCTTGTTTACGCCTACCTTTGCACACCCTTACTTAACCGAATAAGGAATGAACACTGTTCATCTTTATTTCTTAGTATGTTTTTTGTAAAAGAACTGAATCACTATGACAAAAAAGGGACACTTCTTTTTATACATTTTTTTATTGTTCTTTACACACTCCTTTGCGCAAAGCATCCGCCGCGATTCTTCGCTTCGTACCGCAACCGTGCAGGCTTGTGTACAGTATGCGTTGGAACATCAGCCTTATGTTCAGCAAGCGTATCTTACCGAACAAATTACCGAAGAAGAAATTAAAAGCCGCCTTGCCGATTGGTATCCGCAAATTGGTTTAACGGGCAGTTATCAGCGCTACTTTCAACTGCCTTCTGCAGCTATTGGTTATGACTCAACCGGCAAGCGACTAATTACTCAAACTGGTGTGCCAAATAATTCAGCCATCGGCTTGTCTGCTTCGCAAAATATCTTTAACCGCGATGTGTTGCTGGCTTCACGCACGGCAGGCGATGTTCGCCAACAGGTAAGGCAAAACACTACCCGCACCAAAATTGAAATTGGTGTTGCAGTGAGCAAAGCATTTTATGACATACTCACCACAGAGCAACAAATTGTTTTGCTGGAAGATGATATTGCACGCCTTACCCGCAGTTTGCAGGATGCCTATAACCAATACAAAGGTGGCATTGTAGATAAGATAGATTATAAGCGGGCAACCATTGCTTTGAACAACAGCAAATCGCAAAAGAAAACATACAGCGAGCAACTGGTAGCTAAGTATTCGTACCTGAAATATCTGATGGGCTATCCTCAAAACGGCACGCTTGCGGTGCAGTACGATTCGCTGCAATTGGAACGTGATGCGCAGTTAGATACTCTGCAACAGTTAGACATCAACAACCGCATCGAATACCAGCAATTGCAAACGCAGCGCAGCCTGCTTCGCGCCAACCTTAGGTACAACAAATGGAGTTATCTGCCCACTGTATCTGCTTTTGGCAATTACAACCTGGCTTATTTAAGCCCTAAGTTTGAGCAGTTGTACAATTATTCGTATCCAAATTCTTACGCAGGCATCCAGGTTAGCATTCCCATTTTTGAAGGTTTTAAAAGACCACATTTGATACGCGCTGCCGAACTGCAACTGCAAAGCAACGAATGGAACTTTGTATCCCTGCAGGATAGCATTAACAACGAATACACTACTGCTCTTACCACTTACAAGGCAGGCCAGTACGACTATGAAGTGCAAAAAGAGAACGTAAACATAGCTACAGAAGTATATAATACGGTGCAGTTGCAATACAAAGCAGGTATCAAAACCTATTTAGATGTAATTGTTGCAGAATCGGACTTGCGCACATCGCAGGTGAATTTTACCAACGCTTTGTACGAGTTGCTTATCAACAAACTTGATGTTGAAAAAGCCTTAGGTGCGATCCGGTATTAGGAACTGAACGTTTTAAAATTATCTCATAAAATATTGATGAATCAAAACATGAAATACATTGTTTCAACGCTAATCATGATAGCTCTTCTTTCTTGCGGCGACAAGAAAAAAAATGATGCAAAAACAAACCAGCCACCGCCGGCTATTCCGGTAGGTGTAACACAGGTAAAAGATACAGCTGTCGTGTATTTTGATGAATATCCTGCAACGGTTACGCCGTTGAACCAGGTTGATATTCGTGCGCAGGTATTGGGTTATATTAATGGAATTTATTTTAAAGATGGCCAACAGGTAACCAAAGGGCAAAAATTATATAGCATTGATCAGCAGCAATATCAGGGTCAGTACGAGCAAGCCGTTGCCAACCTGGATGTAGCCAAAGCTGCCGAAGCCAGAGCGCAGCAGGATGCCGACCGTTATCAGCAGCTTGCCCAGCAGGATGCCATTGCCCGCCAGGTGCTTGAGCATTCCGTTGCCGATTTAAACAGCGCCAAAAGTCAGGTGGCGGCGCAGGTTGCCAACATACAGGCGGTGCAAACCAATTTGAGATATTCAACTATTTATGCGCCGGTGAGCGGCACTATCGGCATCTCGTTGGTAAAATACGGAGCTGCGGTTACGCCCGGAAGCACAGTGTTGAATACCGTTTCATCCGACGACCCGATGGCAGTTGATTTTGCTATTGATCAAAAAGATTTGCCTCGCTTTGTGCAGTTGCAAACGAAAGGAACCAAGCCCTCCGATTCGATATTTACTGTAAGCCTGCCAGGCGGTTATATCTATCCGAACGGAGGAAGCATTTATTTGATTGACCGTGCTGTTGACCCGCAAACCGGAACGATAAAAGTACGGCTTAGCTTTCCTAACAAAGACCTTATACTTCGTGCAGGAATGACTTGCAATGTAAGAGTGAAAAACAATAATGCAAGCGATAAGCAAATCCTTATTCCCTACAAAGCGGTGGTAGAGCAAATGGGCGAATTCTCGGTGTATGTAGTAGGTGATAGCAGCAAAGCAATGCAAAAGAAAGTGGTGCTGGGCAGGCGCATTAACGAGAATGTAATTGTAAAATCGGGACTGGAGGAAAATGAAACCATCATAACCGATGGCGTTCAAAAATTAAAGGAAGGTGCAAAAGTAAAAACCGGCGGCGTTGATAGCACTCAACAAAAAAATGCACAAAAACAAACCAGCTCCGATTCGGCAAAAAAATAAGATAAAAACAAAGAAGAGACAAGAAGACAAGAAGACAAGATACAAGACTGCGAAGCGATGGTATCATTGTAATTTCTTACAGTAGCAATTAGATTTTGAAGAGCAAAGAAAGATAAACCTATGATTGCAGATACTTTTATAAGACGACCCGTAACAGCAATTGTTATATCGGTTGTGATTGTGTTGGTGGGCATATTGGCAATTTTAAATTTAGCCATCAGCCAGTATCCGGATATTACTCCGCCTACCGTGCAGATAGCGGCAGCGTTTACAGGTGCTGATGCGCAAACGGTGGAGCAAACCGTTACCACGCCCATTGAAACGCAGGTTAACGGAACGCCCGGCATGGATTATATCCAAAGCAATAGTACCAACGATGGCCGTTCTGCCATTACCGTTTCTTTAAAAATCGGTACCAACCCCGACATTGCTGCGCTTGACATTCAAAACCGCGTAAGCATTGCTTCGCCACAGATTCCTTCGGATGTTACCCGCCTTGGTATTACCACCCGCAAAAGAAATCCAAGCATTCTGATGCTGGTTGCCATGTATTCGCCCAACGGCACGCACGGCGTTTCTTTTGTTGATAATTATACCAACATTTTTGTGCAGGACGCTTTGAAGCGTGTGAACGGTGTAGGCGATATTTTTACACGTGCCGACGATTTTAGTATGCGCGTATGGCTCAACCCTGATAAGCTGGCGCAACTGAACATTACCGCCAATGAAGTGGTAAACGCCTTGCAGGAACAGAACGTTCAGATTGCTGCTGGTTCAGTAGGTTCATCGCCACAACTGGCATCGCAGGCGTTTGAATATACGGTAATGACAAACAGCCGGTTAAGCACGGAAGATCAGTTTAGAAATGTTATTATTCGCACCAATCCTCAGGATGGTTCATTAGTGTATTTAAAAGATGTTGCCCGTGTGCAACTGGGCAAGTTTAGTTATAGCAGTAATTCTTTTGTTGATAAAAAACGAGCTTCTTATTTGCTCATTTACCAGGCTCCGGGCAGCAATGCCATTGATGTTGCCAACGGTGTGATTGCACAAATGGAACAACTCAAAAAATCGTTTCCTAAAGACATTGACTATGTAATTCCTTTCGAATCGGTAACGGTGGTAAGAGTATCAATAAGTGAAGTAATTCACACACTTCTGATTGCCTTGTTGCTGGTAACAATAGTGGTGTTCCTCTTTTTGCAAAACTGGCGGGCTACGCTCATTCCTGTGCTTGCTATTCCGGTGTCAATCATCGGAACGTTTGCCTTCTTTATTCCATTGGGTTTTACGATCAACACATTAACCATGTTTGGTTTTGTGCTGGCCATTGGTATTGTGGTAGATGATGCCATTGTGGTGGTAGAAGCCGTACAGCATTACATTGATGTCGAAAATTTACCGGCAAAAGAAGCTACGCACAAAGCGATGAAAGATATATCGGGTCCGGTGGTTGCCATTGCTTTGATATTAGCTGCCGTGTTTGTGCCGGTTGGCTTCATACCAGGAATCGTTGGCAGATTGTATCAGCAGTTTGCCATTACCATTGCTATCTCAGTGGTTATCTCTGCTTTCATTGCCTTATCATTAACGCCGGCTTTGTGTTCATTAATGCTTAAGCCATCCAAGGTGAACAAAGAAGGAAGGGGTTTGAACAAATTGTTTTTTAAGTTTAATACATGGTTCAACCGTGTAACCTTGCGTTATACCGTTGGTGTGAGAAGCGTGATTAAAGGCTCGCGTTATGTAGTCGTCTTCCTTATTCTCTTATTTGTTGCAACATTCTTTTTGTTCAAAAGCAAACCCACCGGCTTTATTCCATCAGAAGATGAAGGCCGGTTGATTATGACATTTGAGTTGCCCGAAGCTTCTTCGACTGCCCGTAGTTTACAGGTGTTGGATAGCATGATGAATATTTTACAAAACACAAAAGGCATTTTGCATTTTGCTGCTTTGGGTGGTTACAACGGCATTACAGGCGCTGCAAAAACAAACAGCGGTACCGTATTCTGCCAGTTGCAACCCTGGGACGAACGCAAAAGCGATTCGTTAGTGGCAACAGGTTTGGTATCAACCCTGCAAAAGAAGTTTGCATCTATCAAAGGAGCC
The DNA here is from genome assembly GCA_965277535.1 of Ilyomonas sp. Taxonomy (GTDB): domain Bacteria; phylum Bacteroidota; class Bacteroidia; order Chitinophagales; family Chitinophagaceae; genus Ilyomonas. Next base: position 3,326,121 of record OZ255825.1, read on the forward strand.
AATTTTGTTGTGGTTTCGCCACCTGCCATTCCGGGCTTGGGCAACACCGGTGGTTTTACTTTCGAGTTGCAGGAACAGGAAGCCAACGACAGCCTGCCACAGTTTGCCAAAGCGGTGCAAAACTTTGTTGCGGCTGCTAACCAGCGTCCCGAACTGCAGAGTGTGTTTACATTCTTTACTGCCAGCACACCTAATTATAATCTGACGGTTGACCGTGAGCAATGCAAGAAATTAGGCGTATCGTTAAGCGATGTATATAACACGATGCAAACCTTTATGGGAAGCCGTTATGTGAACGATTTTACGGCATATGGACGCAACTTTCGTGTAGTGGCGCAGGCAGATACGGCTTACCGTGCCGACATTAATAATCTAAATAAATATTATGTTCGCAACTCTGCCGGAAACATGCTTCCTTTAAGTACGATGGTTAGTTACAGCGTGGCTGAAAGCGCGCCCCTAATTTCGCATTTTAATTTATTCAGAACGGCTGAAATCAATGGTGGCACAAAGCCCGGTTACAGCAGTGGCGATGCCATTACCGCGCTGCGCGAAGTGGCTGCCAAAACATTACCCGCCGGGTATGGTTTTGATTTTGGCGGATTGAGCCGGCAGGAAGTACAAACCGGTAATACATCCACCCTCATTTTTGCGCTTTCTATTTTGTTTGTGTTCCTTTTTTTGGCTGCTTTATACGAAAGCTGGGCAGTGCCTTTCTCTGTGCTGTTAGCCGTTCCCATTGGTATGTTTGGCGCGATTCTTACACTCACGTTGATACCTCGTTTAAGCCTGAACGTATATGCACAAATTGGCTTGATTACCCTAATTGGTTTGGCTGCCAAAAACGCCATCTTAATTGTTGAATTTGCCAAGGAAAGAGTTGACAATGGCATGGCTTTGCTGCCTGCTACTTTAGAAGCTGTGAAGCTGCGTTTGCGCCCGATTATCATGACCTCACTTGCGTTTATTTTAGGTGTAATGCCACTGGCATTTGCTACCGGCGCGGGTGGTGTAGCACGCTCTACCATTGGCTGGACAGTATTGGGCGGAATGCTGGCTGCCACTGCATTGGCCATCTTTATTGTGCCTGTATTATTTATGCTCATTTCCAAACTGGCGTATAGCAAACGCAAGCTGGAAGAACTGAAATTAAAAGCCTTGGAAGCCGAACATGGCATTCCTTACGATTTGCCGCCGGATGATAAAAAGAAACACTAAACATTTCTTTGAATGATAATTCGAAAGCCCGCTTGTTGTATAAGCGGGCTTTTGGGTTCAGGCATCGTTTCTCAAAGAGGACGATGCATTGGTATAAGCTGGTCGATTTCACCGCGTCGTCCCTAAAGGAAAAGATGCTGGAACATGAGAAATCTTTTTACAATTAATATGGACTTTTATAAGTTATCTCGCTAATGAAAGATCTATCAATTGTAAATGTACAGTTTCCCTCAAATTCATAGTTTGTACCATCGTTCTTTACAAACTCCACTTCAAAAGCGTTTTCAGATAGTATAATAAGAATAACTCCTTCCATACCTTTTCTCAAGATAGGGTTCAGGTCTCTTGCAAGTATAAAAATGTCATGTTCGTTGATTATCTGCATAATATCGACTACCGTTTTCTATCGGTTTGTGTCTCCACCATAAGTGTCGAGAAGAAAAGTTAAAGCGACAAAGATCATTTTCCTATCGGTCGGTGTCCCCACCGACCGAAATAATCTACTCTCTGTAGTGTGTAACGATACCAAATTCATCCTTTCCTTCCCAATAAAACCTTGCGCTACTCCACCTATAATTTTCCGGTTGTTTGCATAGTTTCCATTTCTCTCTCACCGGATTGTTGTGAATGTATTCCAACTTACTCAAAAAGATGGCTTCTGTACTGATGGCAATTGCCAGAGGATCTCTTTTCCAAAACTGGTATTGGCGGTCGTCCTTATCTGACTTGTAGAAATGCAATTCATTGGTTACAGCAAGATGTTTCTTAAATTGATGAGCCGTGTATTTTGCAAAGCTACCTGCTGCACTTTCTTTTCCATTTTGCTTATTGATGTACCAAAGCAAGTGAATGTGATTTGGCATAATTACATATCCATACAGCGTAACCAATTGTTTTTGCACCAAATATTGTAAAGAAGAAATAACAACCATTTTCAGCACATCATCAGCCAGCAAATGTTTGAAACCGAAAATGGTATCTGTGTAGAAGTAACACAGGTTCACATCCATTTGTCCCTGGCGCTTATGAAAGATATTCATGCTTCAAGATAAGTAATCAGTTGGATTTCGGTGGGTGAGGACACCCACCAATAGAAAAAACTTGTTATCTATTTGTTATCTATTGGTGGGTGTCCTCACCCACCACGACTGCGCTTGTCATTTTCGGTCGGTGCGGACACCGACCGATAGAAAAATTAAGAACCAAATCTTACTTCTGCTTCTCCATCTGAAATTTTTGTCGCCATTATAAACCAATTTCTCCAGCCATTGAGTTCAAAATCCTTTGCCTTTTTATATAAATACACGCCGCATCTAACATTTTTAATACAGTTATTACTGAATGGAATAGAACTCCAGATAGAGTCTGTTAGAATTTTAACTGCTTTGGTCAAAGTGTCTTTGTTGTCGGAATAAGAAGAAACCAAAATATGCTGTTGCAAAAAATTACATTCTTCATCTTTATGAAATGTCTTTACGATTTTTAAATTTCGTGATAAAAATAATTGGTCAGCAATCTTATCATTTTTTATTTTTTCATCCTCGACTTTTATGTAACTGTCCAACTTCGATAGCCATTCTTTTGCTTCTTTTTGTTTTGAAACGTCATAATGATAATCAGCAACAAATTGAGCATCACTTTTAGCAAGAATATTTAAGCTGTCTTCAGTGATTTCTGCTTTGAATCTATCATAGACATCATCGTCAGTTTGCTGGTCTTTTGATTTACATGAAAATATTAAAACAGTCAATAGAAGAAAATAAATTTTATTCATCTTGTCAATTTATGTCAGGCTTTTAATTATATGAAGTGTCAAACAGCATAACAAACAACGGTTCAGGTATTGCCGGAGGCGGGATATTTTATAATGTCCAGCCCGGTACTAAAGATAAATAGAATTACAAAAGTTGATAAGTAGTTTATTGACGCAGCGAAGCAAGTCAAGTCCGAATTTCTGCTGATAGGTAACTTATAGCTCATTGCTATTTCTTCAGGCCCGCTTTTCGGCAATACTCCTACTGTATGCCGGCTTTCATTATCGCACTACAGGAAGTAGTAAAAGACTGATCGGATTGTTTAATGGTCTTACTTTGTAGCATAATAATTTGCTTATGTCCACCGATTGGGGTGAAGTATCAAAACTATTGTCAGAATTTTTTAAAGATAAATTTATGAAGGTGGCTTTTAGAATAGCTGCTTTTACCATTGTCTTTTTTTTGATTTTTCAGATTGTCGCTTTTATAATTCTTACTGCATTAGGTAAGCCAACGAAATTACTTTGGTCGTCAAATTTTGTAACTGTAAAAGTCCATGATACCATTAATAAAACAACATTTATACATGATACTACATTTATAAATAAAATGAAAATTAATAGTAGCGCAAGTGGCTTACAAAATAACGCTCCAAATTATGGCAATCAAGCGGGTAGAGATATGAATGTTACTAACAATCTTAAAAATATAGATTTCGTAACTAAAACCTTTATACCAGAAACAAACCAAACTACCTTTCTTATTCCAAATGCACCTACAAACGTTAATAAATACATTGTTTCAATAAATGGGGTTTCTTATTCGAGTAAACATTTTACGGTAGAAAATGGAAAGTTGACACTAAAAGTGGATTTTAAGATAGAAAAGGGTGATGAAGTTGTAATCAAATGGACGAAGTAGCTTTACTTAATACAACTTGTCAAGCAGTAAATTGTCAACATTAGCTGGCAGCTAACACAAATATTATACGAATCATTCACTTCTCCAAACAATTTCATTGTTATTGATATTTAATCAACTCTCATTCGCCTCTTTGTATGGTTGTGGTTCGTCAACGAAAATATTGTATCATTCAAACACACAGTAACAAGCTATCCTCCTTCCAAAGCACAAACATTAATTTTAGCTGGAAAAGGGTTTAAAATTTCATTAAGCCTATAACCGGGTATCAATATTATTTACATTTGTTTATCACCATTACTAAAACCAATATCTAACATGCATTTGCTCCATTCCCTTGTTTAAAAGGTCAGTCATAAGCCATATAGTTCAACAATAGGTTTTACTAAGTTTATTTCCACAGATGATACGGCCTGCCTAGGTTTCTTTTTGCCTCATTTTACAGTTCATAGCACCGCCCTGAAAGTAAATAGGCCCGGTCTAACATTCAATATAGCCCGCCCGGACCTACCAATTGATTTATGCCTTTTGTTTTTGCACTAATAATGAGCCGCTGCCTGCAATGCTTCTATTGCATTGGAAAGATACACCAGCGGCGCGTTCCAGTTGATGGCAATCTCGTTACTCGCATACGAGCAGGCATCATCTAAATAACAGGTTTCGGGTTCAAAGTGCTGGTAGCCGCTGCATTTGTCCTGCCTGCCGGGGTTTGGACCGCCAGCCATTAATCCGGGAACCGGTTCTGCAATGCCATCGGCCACCGATGGACGATGATGCGGGTGCATTGTGCTGTGTGTTCCTACGTCTGTTACAAAGCAATAACCTGTTGCATTTCTACCCAAAACATAATCAAGATTGCTCAGTGCGCCATCTATGTATTTTTTTTCTTTTGTAATAAGATAAGCATTAAGTAAAGCGATTCCTTGATTGGCCGCATTGGAATTGCTGCCCCAGTTAAAATCGTTTACCGAACCTCCCATTACCGTTTCAAATGCAGTATTGTCTTTCTTTTGTAAGAATTGATCAGCAAAAGACACAACAGCATCCGATCTTTCTTTGATCTCATTTGTGTGAGCCGCCGGTTTCGTTCTTACCAAAGTATAAACGCCCAATGTATGAACGTTGCCCCACGATGGAAGCGTCAGTTTTGCATCTATGGTTTTTGAAATGGTTTGCCAATATTGTTCATCATGTGTGGTGGCATACAACTCGCACGCAGCCCAAAACCATTCGTCACTAAAGTTGTTATCACCATAATCGCCGGTGGTGATGGCAGGCTTGAAAACCTGATTGTTTTTGTTTTGGTTGTATGCCGAATCGGGATGGCGCAATGCCCATTGCCATGCTTTCTGCGAAGCTCTTAAACAACTATCCATTAAGCCCGGAAGTTGCTGTTTGTATTTGCCCAATATTCGGGCTGCCTGTGCTGTTACGGCGGCAAAATCGAGCGTGGCAGCCGTTCCTTTTTGCACCACATAGCGCGGGAGTTTTGTAACGCCCGGCATTACCATGCCATCGAAAGCAGCGTTGGTGCATTTGTGATATACGCCACCATCATTCGGATCCTGCATCGTTAGCATCCATCGTAAATTGTAAACCGCTTCATTCAAAACATCAGGCACGCCATTGCCGCTTTCGGGAATGTTGGTTTTGAGGGTATCGAAGTAAGTTGGAAAATCTTCATACGCCGATAACAAAGTGCCCATCGTGATGCCGCTGTTCACAATGTATTTGTTGTAATCGCCTGCGTCATACCAACCTCCAGGTGTTGAAATGATTGTGCCTTCCGGACGAACAGAAGTAGCAGCCGATGAATGAACCAAAACCGCAGTATCAGGATGCCCTGCGGCACGATGCCATTTACCCGCATATTTCTCTTCCAACGGCATATTAGAACGGATAAAATAAAAGCCTTTTAATGAAGCCACTGCTACAGCATGATTTGCATTTATACCAATTATAAAAGGATAAGAATCACCAATCGAAGGAATGTCGATTTTGTAGTCTCCCGGTTTTGTAAAAGCACTGAAATCAACGATTCGTGTTTGGGTTGATGAATTGTGAGATTGCTTCAATTCGCTCAGTTTTCCTTTGTAAACAACCTTGTTGTTTTTTATATTGATGATACCAAAAGAAGCCGATGTTGAATTGCCTTTTACCACCGCAATCTTAGGCGCATTCGGATAAAAGCCAAGCTGATTAAGCACAATGCTGTCTGATATTTTTTGTGCAAAAACAAAAGCGCTGCTGATAAAAAGAAATAAGAGTAAGAGAGAAAGATTTTTCATGGTAATTGATTTTGAAATGTTTGTTTTTGCAGGTTTCTCTACAAGGAAAGACTGCTTTTCGCAATGATAATTGAAACACATAGAAACATAGCAACATAAGGAAGAAAACACATAGTGGAATTCTATGTGAAAACTATGCTTCTATGTTTCTATGTGTTTCAAAAATGCGATTTTACACGTAACATCATAACCCTGAAACAACCGCTTCACCAATTCATTAGCTTCTTTACATAAGCTGTTAATTCAGCTGCTATTTGTTTGTGTTCACTCACATTCGGATGGCTGTCGCAGCCATGATAATATCTTTTTGCAAAGAAGTAATGAGATACATTTTGATCGCCGTTTTTGTTCATAAAAGTGACGATGCCGCTCAAATATTTTTTCTGCGAAGAAGCTAATGAACTATCCGCCATCGGGCTGGTAAGATAAACAATTTTCGCCTTTGGATAATCGCCCCGAAGCCTTTGCAAAAATTGTACATAAGCGGAGCAAAACAGAGTAGAATCTTGTACGCCATCGTTCTGTCCCAAACATACAGTAACAACATCAGGTTGGTAAAGAGCAAAGTTCCATTTGAGGCTATCGGTTTTGTTTCGCATGTTTATGTTGTCATACACTTGCGGCATTACCACATCCATATTACAACAACTATGTATCAACCCAATGCCCGACACAGATGACAATATCCATTGCGCATTCACGTTACGAGCCGTTACCGGACCATACGCTAAATACGCATTGTGCTGATCCTGCCAAACGCCTTTACCACAAGGGATTTCGCTTTCATCGGCACTGGCGCCACAAGTGATGGAATTACCAATAAATTCCATTTTTCTTATTGGCTTGTCATCCAGTGGCAGCAAGGCTTTACATTGCAATCCAACAAATTCAAGATAACCTATATTGGCTTCTGTATTTTTTGCAATCAGTATCGTATGTGAGCCGTTTGATAGCCCGTTTGCAACACGTATAATATCTCGTTTTCCCTTTGTTTCCAAACGATACAGAACCGTATCATCCACCACTATTTCGAGGTAGTTGTGATTCTTTCCCCACAACGTTTCGTCGTTTACAATTATGTTGCAAAATATTCCGGTAAAACGCGCTTTTACATACACACCCGGCTGCCAGTAGCGAGGCAATTTTTTATTGGAAAAATCAATGCGCCCTACGTATTGAATGAGGCCGTTATCGGCAGCAAAAAAATGGGCTGTTTCCTTTTTGTTTTGCGCAAAAGAAGCAACCATAAAAAAGGTGCAAAAACAAACGATACAGCTTCTTAGCTCCTTGTTTATTTTCATAAAAAGCATTTTTTATTTTACGTTGGTTAACTGAACGTTTGTTTTGTCATCGCTCCAAAAACCCTTACCATTTTCTGCACTGATGCGATACGCTTTTTTGTTAATTGGCGATGGCGGTAAATCGCAGTCTTTCACCCTAACATTTTCAAAATGCTGAAGTTGTAAGCCATGTATAAAATAAGGCATTCTTGTGTTACTCCATGTCAGCACCACATCTTTCATACGCACATCTTTTACATACTGCATCATGATGCCTGCAATATCACTTTGAAACAAGCCATTCTTTACACCTGATACACCGCGCAAATCAATGTTGCCGCCGGCTACATCATTCAATTTGCTGTCCATTAATTCAAAACGAATGTTTTGAAACGATACATCTTCAATCACGCTTTCCGGTGTACCATACAAAAGAATTTGATTTTCGCCTTTGCAGATAATATTGTTGAACATAACATGCTTTATGCTTCCCAACTTTACACTGTCTTTACCGCGGATGGCAGAAATATGAATGGGTTCGCCATTACCCCACCAATCGCCTGTGCGCAGTTTGGTTTCGATATACACATTCGATACAGTAATGTTTTCAAGCGATCCTTCATCCCGTAAAAAGATGCCGATGCCACGTGATGAATTGGTAATGTTTGTATTGCTGATGTGAATATTGCGAACCGTATTCTGATCTAAAAAACCAATGCGGATGCCGCTCGAAGCTGATTGCAAATTGCAGTTGGTTACGTTGATGTTTTCAGAAATGTGGCGCAAATGCTGAAAGCCGGGTATTTCAAAATGATGGTTGTAGCCAACGATAGCAAGGGCATCATCGCCCGTTCGAATGTCGCAGTCCGCAAGCGTTACGTTGGTGCAGCTTGTAATGTCAATACCATCAGCATTGGGTACTAACAAGCCCGTCCAAAGCCTTATCCCGCTTATGTTTACAGCATCGCAATCGGCAAGGTGCATACACCAGAACGGCGAGTTGGAAATGAAAACATCTTTAATGGTTACGCGTTTGCAATTGCTGAAAATAAGCATCTGATAAGGACGATCTTTCGGCACAACCGGGCCATCGCCAAGGCCGCTTTTCACTTCGCGGAAATGATCTTTTTGTCTTGTGTATTGAGTGGCTTCGGGGGGCAAATGCTTGGCTTCGTTCAGCACAAAAAAAGAATCGCCGCTGCCATCAATATTGCCTTCGCCAGAGATGGTTACGTTCTCAGCATCGTGCGTATAAAACAAACCCCAATGTATTTTTTCATAAGGCTCATAATCATTCAAATTGGCGCTGCCTTTAAGTATTGCGCCGCTTTCTAAAAACAAGTTGATGTTGCTCCGCAAATGCAGTGTGCCGCTGATAAACGTGCCCGTTGGAACAACCACCGTTCCGCCACCTTTGGCAGCACAGGCATCAATGGTTTGTTGAATGGCTTTTGTATTGACCGATTTGCCATCGGCAATGGCGCCAAACTTTGCAATGTCAAAAGAGTTTGACTGAGCAAATAAGTTTACAAAATTGAAAAGCAATAAGAAGAGAAAGGCGTATTTCATAAAAGAAAGAATAAGTTGTAACTGTATAAATAGAAGATGGATAAAACCAATTAAGATTCCGAACCTTTCAAATGTTCGGACTCTTAATTAGATCCCTGATCTTTTCAATGCGCTTCATCACTTCCATGCAGGCACGCGAATTGTGATAGGGGCATTTCCAAAAGCCCGCTTTGTCTTCGTTTGGCATCACTTGATAGGCTTCATCAACGCCCCAAAACCATTCGCTGTTCTGTTTATCCAAAATTTGTTTTTGCACAAATTTCCACGTGTTAATTGAGTGTTGTAAGTATTGTTCTTCGCCCGTAATTTGGTAAGCGTTTACATAACCAATCATCGCTTCTGCCTGCACCCACCAATGTTTTTGTTTGATGATTTTATTGTGTTGAATTTCGTATTCATACCACATTCCACCATCGCTATCCAAACCTTCGGAAGCCGCATCTGCCAAGGCTTTCGCATGTTGTTGATAAATAGAAATCCAATGTTTGTTATCAATTACTTCCGCGCATTGCAACAGCAGCCACGCGGCTTCAATATCATGTCCGTACGAAACAACATCGGGTTGTTCATTCCAGTCATCATCAAAAAATAAAATGAGATGATGCGTTTGTTTGTTGATGAAGTATTTATCGAACAAAAACAAAAGGTTTTCTATTTTTTCCTTCACCGTTTGGTTTTGCCCTATTTTGTACAGGTTGGTGTATGCCTCTACAATGTGAAGATGCGTGTTGGCAGTCTTGCTGACATTCGCATCTTTGGGGCTCAAACGCAAGTCATGCAAGGGTTTCCAGTCGCGGGCAAAGGCTTCATAGTAACCGTTTCGATCCTCATCGAAACTGTATTGTTCAATAGCATCAAACAACTCTTCCGCAAATTGTAACGCAGCTTCGTTTTGCGTAGCCGAATAATATTCACTCATGCCATATAACACGAAAGCCAAACCGTAAATCTGCTTGCGGTCTTCAAGGCGCGAACCTTTGTAATCTACGCTCCAGTAAACACCTCCGTATTCCGCATCTCTAAAATGGGAGAGAAGATAATAAAACGCTCGTTCCGCAATTTGTAAATGCTCTTTTTTTTGCCTAAAACCAAAAGCGGCAGAGAATGTCCACAAGATTCTTGCGTTCAATACAACTCCTTTTGGTGCATACACATCCGGCATGTTTTGGTTGTTGATTTTGCCCCAAAATCCGCCATTGTTTTCATCCATTGTATGTTGTTGCCAGTAGTGTAAAATGGCATTCAATTCTTCTTTCATATCCTGTTGATAGCTGGAAAGAACGTTGGTTAGGTTAGCATCAAACATGGAAGAAAATTAAAGCAAAACTAGGTTTGGTTTTGCATGAAAATAAACGTTTTGGAGTAAGTGCGTCTTTGCGAAGAACGAAGCAATCTGTGCTTTATTATTAATCCTGTTTACGAGTTGTAATCATCACTTACCCCGATCCACAGATTGCTTCGTGCCTCGCAATGACGGCGACCAACCTTCGTAGTTCAACAGTGATTAAACTTGCTTTTGCAGCACACCCGACTTTTTATTCTTATCAATAATCGAATAAATCGTCTTTACCGTTTCAGCAGAACGCAAGCCATCCTGCGGATTGTTCATCACATAATCGAGCAATTTTTCAACAGAAGAAACGGCAACATGCATTCGTGTATCTGATGACGCGTAATAAATAAACACCGTTCCATCATCATCGGCAATCCAGCCATTACTAAACACTACATTTGAAACATCGCCAATACGTTCCTCGCCTTCAGGCGCAATAAAATAACCGGCGGGTTTGTGAGTAACTTTTGTCAAATCATTCAGATCAGTCATAAACATATACAGCGTATAACGCAAACCGGCTGCGGTGTTGCGAACGCCATGCGCCAGGTGCAGCCAGCCCTTGCTGGTTTTGATAGGTGCGGGGCCTTGCCCGTTCTTTGCTTCGTAAATAGTGTGATATATTTTTCTGTCTAAAATTGTTTCTTCGGTAATGACAGCGTGTTCAATGTCGTCAGCAAGTCCAAAGCCAATGCCACCGCCCTTTCCAGCTTCTATAAAGCTATCCTGAGGGCGCGTGTAAAATGCATATTTGCCCCCTACAAATTCAGGATGGAGAACTACGTTCCGTTGCTGTGGTGATGGCGTTTGTAAGTCTGGCAGCCGTTCCCAATTAACGAGGTCGTGAGTACGAGCAATGCCGCATTGTGCAATGGCTGCGCTCTGGTCGCCGGGCGCGGCATTCGGGTCTCTGCGCTCAGTGCAAAACAAGCCGTAAATCCAGCCATCTTCATGCTGTGTAAGCCGCATATCGTAAATATTTGTATCGGGTTCAGTGGTTTCGGGCATCATCACAGGATAGTCCCAAAATGTAAAATGATCAATGCCGTTAGTACTTTCGGCAACCGCAAAAAACGACTTGCGGTCGATGCCTTCCACGCGTGCTATCAGGCAATATTTATTGTTGAATTTAATGGCGCCCGCATTCATCACTGCATTGATGCCAAAACGTTCTATTAAAAAAGGATTGGTGTCATAATTCAAATCGTAGCGCCATGCTATGGGTGCATGTTGCGCCGTAAGCACCGGATGTTTGTAGCGGGTGTAAACGCCGTTGCTTTCCCTATTTTCTTTATTCGTTCTAAAAACAATTTCATTGTATTCTTTCTCTAATTCTTCAAGGCGTTTAAAAAAGAAGTCTTTCATATTGTTTGTGTTTTTAGAAAGAGAGTTAGTCTTCCAGTAAATTCCACCATGTTTTTTTGAGTATAAAAATGATAATGATGAGAATGAGAATAATGACAATCAAAGGCAACTTCATCCATAACACCAAATACATAGGAAGCAGGGTTAAACAGCATTGCGCGATGATGCCCAGCACCACATTAAACATGTCTAAACCAAAACGTTTGTTGGGTTGAAAGGATGGGTTTTCTTCCATTACCAGTTGATGTACCGGCTGCCAGAAGCCCCAGGGTTTTACCGTTGTATAAAATGCTTTTAAAGTTAGGATGTTGGTTGGCGGCGCAGAATAAGTGCCAATAATACAGCCGATGATTGAGATTAAAAATAAGAGAGGCCAGTTGTATAAATCCAGTTGAAAGAAAAGATGTGGAAACCATTCCTTGCAATAGGGAAAAATAAGAGCTGCAGCAATGCCGCTTCCCATGCCCCAAACAAAGCCCGTTGCATTGAAGCGCCACCAATACCATTTGAGCACATTGGCGGCAATATAACCGCCATACAGGGCTCCCACAATCCATTGTAGCACGCTGTTTACATTTTTTGCAAAAAAGCCCAGCACAATGCCAATGATTACTACCAGCGAACCCACGAAATAGTTCATTGAGATTACCTTTTTAGTGCTTGCCTTAGGGTTAATGTATTTGAGATAAATATCGTTTACAATATAAGCCTGCGCTGCGTTTAACGTACCTGAAAATGTACCCATAAAAGCACCCATCAAACCCGTTACAACAAGCCCCATAATGCCAACCGGCAAGAAATTATTGATGGCAGCGGGAAGTATTTTTTCAAAGTCGGTTCCGGCAGGAGAGGAGAGATCAAGACTGTTGTAATTAAGTAATGCCAGCACCGTTAACCCGATGATTAATGAATAGCGGATAGGCAATAAAATGATCGAAACAAAACCCGTCATTTTGCTGGCTTCTTTGGGCGAGCGGGTTGATAATACTTTTTGCATATCGTAATTAGGCGCCGGCCCGGCAAGCGAAGCAAAAATGCCTTTGAACACCATCATCATAAAAAAGATGCTGAATAAATTAAAGCCGTCGTCCGCTATCTTTTTATTGGCGTCTGGAATAATCTTCGACCAGTTTAACCCAACCGTTTTGCCAAAGAACGGAGTGAGCCATCCATCCGGCACATGTAGCGAATGGCCGTGCATACGAATGGCAGCAATAATGCCGATGGAGATGCACGCAACCGTCATTACGCTGTACTTTATCAGGTCGCCAATTACAATGCTGTGCATGCCACCCAGCACCGAATAAAAGGTTGCAAATAAGGTAAAAACAATACCGTAAAAATGCGGTACGAATTGAGGCGAAACGGTAAAAGGAATGTAAGGCTGAACAATGTTCCAGGGAATAAAAATCTCAACAAATTTCCCCAAACCTATAAAGCCATACGCCAAAAAACCAAAGCAACTTAATAAAGCAAAAGCCACCACCACAGTATGTGAGCCATTTACTCCTCTGCCAGATGTTCCAAAGCGGGTAGCCAGCCATTCGGCACCGGTAGTAGCGTTGCTACGGCGCAGCCATTTGCTTAAAAACATCATCATAAACACCTGGTTAAATACAGGCCAAAGCCAGGGAATCCACAAGCTCTTCATGCCATATACAAAACACAGGGCCACCATCCACATCGTGCCGCTGATGTCGAACATGTCCGAGGCATCGCTCAAGCCCAACAAATACCATGGCAGGGACTTACCACCAAGCAAGTAATTTTCTTTGCTGGTGCGCGCTTTTTTGCGCAATACCCAACCCACCACTAACATGCTGGTGAGATACATGATGAGGATGGCAATGTCAAGCGGGTGTAGTTTCATGTTTGGTTTTGTTTAGCCACAAAAAAACAAAGGCACCAAGTGCTCTAATCGTTTTGTTTGATTGATTTTGTAAGGCTTTTGTTTTTGCCAGAAAAATGATTACTGATACAGCTTTTCTTTTGCGGCATCTTTGGCAAATAAAGTTTGCGGCAACTGATAAAACTTTACAAAATCATCTGCCGATTGTTGCCCTTTGTATGGCATCCAGTATTCTATTTCGCTGTTGCCTTTATTGCCTGCGTTGCGCCATGCCAGCGCATAAGCAATGTGATGGTTTTTCAAGCCCTGCCACAACACATTTGTCCACCAGGTACTGTCGGGCACTTCGTTGTAGCCAAACTCGGTAAGTGCAGGTATTTTATTGTGCTGTTTTGCGATGGTTTCTATCGTTGTTAAACTCGAATCCAAATTTGCAATAAAAGCATCGTTGGCAGCCACATCTCCTTTCTGATAAATATCAAAACCAATTACATCTACAAACGCATCGCCGGGATAGCGTTCCATAAATTCTTCCTTAGTGGAAAAGCGGTCGGTGTTATACGCATACAACAGGTTGTGAACACCTTTTACATCGCGCAAATAATGTTCGGTACACTGATAGAGTTGCTTCAATTCATCGGGCGTGCAATGGGCCCTTCCCCACCAAAACCAGCTGCCATTTAATTCATGAAACGGACGAAAAATAACAGGAATAGCTTCGCCCTTATTTCCTTTCAGGCTTTGCATAAAAAGCGCAACTTTATCCAACCAGCTTTTATAAAAATCAGCTTTTTCGCCGTTGGGTAAAATGGCAGCCACCGTGCCAGGAGCCGGTTCCCATGCGGTTTTGCCGGTGTAAGGGTTATTGAGGTGCCAGCTAATGGTGATAACGCTTCCACGCGCGTAAGCCTGCTGTATGTAATGCTTTGTGCTATCGAACGGAACGCCATCCAAATCTTTACTCCAATCCAGTTCGATGCGTCCTAATTCGCAGCCCAACACGGCAGGATAATCGCCGGTAACATCCTTTATATCACTTCTGTTCGGTTCGTATTTCCAGTTTACACCATACGCATAATCGTCCTGGTGACCTATTAAAATTCCTTTCTGTAAACTCTTTTTTAAGTTGTTATAAAGGGCGATAGTCTCGCGTGTAGCTTCCTTATCGGCAGGCAAAAGGCGTTGCGACAAACAGCTTTCGCCAATCAACAAAAGCAAAACGAAAAATGACTTTATTTTCATTAAAAAAGATTAAATAAATGAGTGAAAAGAAACCGAATAAAGTGTGATGTAAAAATACTGCTGTTTTATCTTTTTCAACAGCAACAACGCATGTTCAAAAGTATAGGTTTGCCTTTCCTAAAATGTAATATTATTTTATCTAAATTTTGAATTGTTTTTATCTGAATTTATCCTTGAGATGTATACTTTGCTGTAATACTTGCCTCACGTTGTGTTTATAACCTTTAGAATTTTTTAGAATGATGAAAGATGATTCTTTTATTTGTACTATTTTAGCCGAAAACGATTGTGCGAATGCCTGCCACATTGCTGAAAGAAATAATTCCGCTTACACAAAATGATTGCTTTACTATTTTTTCGAGAGTAAAAGACCATTTCGATTTTCCCTTGCATACGCATGAAGAGTTTGAACTGAACTTTATTTTCAATGCAAACTGTGCAAAGCGGATAGTGGGCGATCACATTGCTGAAATAAACGATTTGGAACTTGTGTTAGTAGGACCCAATTTGCAGCACGGTTGGTTTACGCACAAATGCAACAGCAAAGAAATTAAGGAAATCACCATTCAGTTTCATAAAGATTTATTTGATGAAAAGTTTTTGCGGCGAAACCAAATGAGCTTTATTAAAGGTTTGTTTGAAAAATCGTTGCGTGGTGTTTTGTTCTCCAAAGAAACGACAGCGGCAATCATGCCGCGCATTGTTGAGCTTACTAAAAAACAAGGTTTCGATTCGGTGCTGGAATTGATGTCGGTGCTGCACGATTTATCCATTTCAAGAAACATGAAAGTGCTTTCCGATTCTTCTTTCACCAACGCCGATACGTTATCGTACAACAGCCGACGTGTAGAAAAAGTAATGGAACACATGAACCGCCATTTCGATAAAATTATCACACTTACCGAAGTAGCAAAACTGGCTTCGATGAGTGAAGTGGCATTCAGCCGTTTTTTTAAAGCACGCACCGGCTATACTTTTGTTGATACGCTGAACGATATAAGGCTCGGTCATGCTTCGCGCATGTTAATTGAAACTACCAACAGCGTTACAGAAATTGCGTTTGGGTGCGGGTTCAACAACATTTCCAATTTCAACCGCATCTTTAAAAAAAGAAAGAATTGCACGCCAAAAGAGTTTCGGGAAACCTATGCAGATGTAGGTGTAAGAAATTTTATCTGATTTGTTTTTGCCCTTTTTTCAGATTGTTTTTTTACATCGAATTGATGTTACTTGCCAGCCGCTGTATTTCTTTTGCAATAGCTATAAACCGCTGCCGGTAAAGGTTTCCAGGACAGCATCTCTCAAAAAATTTGGGCGCATAGTAAGTAGTGGTATGAATGTTTTGCAGCGTGGCAACAGTCAATATCCATGTTTCGGCATCGGTGATATTGCAGTCTTTTTTATCATTACAAAACATACCTTTTTCATCACCGCCGGTTGTCCACAAACCGGACGATGTGTATAAGTGTTCTATTGATTCTGCTTGTGAAATTGAAATGTTGGTTGATGCGATTGAAATGGTTGAATCATTTGCAGCATATAATTTTGAGCTGTAAGAATACAATTTCCACTCTTTGTTTTTGCAGGCTAATACATAAAATGTTCCCTTTCTTGTCCACGCATAATTGAGTGTTGCAAAAGCAATAATTACATCGTTTTCTTTTGCTAATATTTCTATTTGCGGATTGATGACAGCAGTATCTTTTTTGCTTTTGTTGATAATTTGTATCAGCGTATCAGTAGCAATATTGGTTGTTGATTGAGCAAGCGGCTTATTGGTTTTACAAGATAAAAAAATAAGGCAAAAACAAAAGTTCACAACTATTTTTTTCATAGTAAAATGTAATTGATTATGGATTGTACCTGTACCAACGCAATGGCTCGTTGTTGGCAGCTACCAGCAACAATTTTCCCTTTGCTGTGCGCAGGCATTTGATGTCTCTTACCTGGCCTTTTATATCATATAAATTCGATTGATGAATGGCAGTAACTGAATCATTTTTATTAATTGAAAACAAAGCCAGCGGTTGTGCGTCATATCTTCCTTCATAAGGAATCACATCATAAAAATTGCCACCCAATATCAATTTGTTTTCGCCAATTTTTTGAAAAGAAAATACCGGTGCGGCTTGCAAATCAAATGGCAAATCGTGCAAATCAAAACCGCCTTTTCCATCGCCATAACAAACCGCCGAACCCAACCGTTCTGCCAGCAAAGGTTGCAATGTATCTATCCATCCATAAAACACTTCCTTCATGGGCAAACCTGCATAGTCGGCATACAACAAATAGTGTTTTTTCAACAACGGCAACGGCTTTTCTATTTCATCTTTCGCAAGAAACGGATACCACTCGCCGTGCAACGAATAAGCCAGCAACTGGGCTACTTTTCCACTGCCGCTAAAGTCGTGTACATACATCTCCACCTTGCCATCTTTGCCACTGCAAAACTTGTTGTTCCAGCCCCAATTACCGCACAGCAAATCTATGTTGCCATCGCCGTTTACATCACCGGCATACACCGTTTGCCACCAGCCTGTTGAATGCGGAATTTCATGCTTCTCAAAGCCATTTTTTGTGTTGATGAAAACCGTTAGCGGCATCCATTCACCGGCAATAATCAAGTCCTGTTTTCCATCTTTGTTTACATCAGCAAAAGCAGCCGATGTTATCATTCCAATGTTACTTAGATTGATGATGTTTTCATTGGCAACAGAGAAATTCCCATGTCCATCATTCAACAGTAAATAAGAAGTCTGCGGAATGCCATACGCCGTTGCATCGGCAAGCGTTCCTACAAACAAATCGGTATCGCCGTCGCCATCCACATCAGCCGCAGTTACACAAGATTTATTAGCAAACAAAGGAGGCAATGCATCCATTGCTTTTGTAAAATGTCCATTGCCCCCATTGATGTACAATCTGTCCAGTAACAACGGATTGTTACCCGTAAATTGGTTGCCACCACTCACCACATACAAATCGGGTTTGCCATCGTTATTGGCGTCAAAGAAAAGGGCGTCTACATCTTCGCAGTTTGCATCTTTATTGAACATTGCAGTGTCAATGGAAGTAAACGAACCGTCTTTGTTTTGCAACATTAATGCACCGGCTTGTCCGCTGGCACCGCAGGCATAAAAATCGTCCAAACCATCGCCGTTTACATCAGCAACGGCAACCTTTGGCCCGCGTGTACTTTCCTTGTGTGGAATAAGGTATTGCTCATTAAAATCATCAAACGCATTTTCATGGTGCTGCCACTGAATGTTTACATCGTTTACTTGTGAAAACAATTCTTTTTCAGGCTTAAAAAAATGGGCAAAAACAAATGTATCCTTGGCATTAATTTCATTCAAGACGAGCGAGCTATTAGCAACAACATTAGTAAGCAATTGATAATGCTGATTGGGCCAAACCACCAGCAAGCTATCTACATTTTGCAGTGAATCCAGACCAAAATGCAGCCGCGCTTCGGATGAAGATTGAAAGCCATGCGTGAGCATTAATTCCTGATATTGTAATTTTCCTTTTGCAAACAAATAGGCTTTGCAACCAATGCCCATTGTGTTTGCATTATTTCCTTTAAAAGAAAGCATGAGATAGTGCTTTTTGGGTGCATTGTTTTTTAAAATAACAGCCGGTGCGTTGATGCAATTGATCACCACATCAACGTTGCCATCATTGTTTAAATCGGCATATGCCGCGCCATTAAAGTACCCTTTCATATCGCCGGTTCCCCAGGCATCGCTTACATCTTTGAACGTTTGCGAATTGCCCTGAAACAAAAACGGATGCGAAGCGCCATCCGGCATTTTAGAAAGCGATAGGCTATCTAAAGCATCCGAAAGATTTCGGTTTTGCCGGATGTCAGGTGCTGATAAAAACCTGATATAATCCATATCCACAGGGCGTTTCACGATGCCGCTTGAAATAAACAAGTCTTTGTTACCATCGTTGTCAAAATCGGCAAACAAGGGACTCCAGCTCCAGTCGGTTGCGGCTATGTTTGTTTGCAAACCCACATCGCTAAAACTTCTGCCATTGCCATTGTTGCGTTGCAAACAATTTCTTGAATACTGATTTTGATAACCGTTGTTGATGATTTTTTGTTGATAGACATCTGCATTTTCATCGCTGCCGTATGTCTTCAAAACTTTTTCATCGCCCGGAAGCATGTCAACCGTTACTACATCGGGCTGACCATCATTGTTATAATCGCCCACATCGTTACCCATGCTAAAGCGGCTGTAATGATTGAAATATTGTGCGCCGCTTTCTGTAAATGTGCCATTGCCATTGTTGATGTAATAATAATCGTTTTCATGAAAATCATTGCCAACATACACATCATCCCAACCATCGTTGTTGAGGTCGGCAACCGATAAACCTAAGCCATAACACAACTTGCTTTGATACAAGCCTGCCTGCTCCGAGACATCAGTGAACTTGCCGGTTGTTTTTACATCATTTCTAAACAAATAATTGCCGGTGGGAGCGGAGAATATTCTCCTGTTTGAAGTGTCAACGATGTTTGCATTCGGGCTATGTGATTGATTGAGTAAGAAGCAATCCAAATCACCATCATGGTCATAATCAAAGAAAGCAACCTGCGATGTGTAGCCGGTAAAATTAAGTCCATACTGTTTTGCACTTTCTGTAAACGTTCCGTTTTTATTGTTGATGAAAAGTTCATTATGACCTTTCAAACCATACTCACCGCTTACCGCTGAAACATAAATATCCAAATACCCGTCGCCGTTTATATCAGCCATCGTTACGCCCGTGCACCAATCGGAAGTGCCCGCCACACCTGCCTTTGCGGTAATGTCTTCAAATTTAAAATTGCCCTTATTTAAGTACAATTTATTGCCCCCTTTGCTGTTGGCAGTAAAATAAATATCGGGTAAGCCATCGTTGTTAATGTCGCCGATAGCAACGCCACCGCCATTATAATAATAGAGATAATACAAAATGCCAAAAGCCTTGCGAGGCTCTAAATTGTTTTCAAAATGAACGTTGGTTTGATCAGGTGAAAGCGATTGAAACAAAGGGTTTGTGTGATGACAGGAAATGAAAATAAATATCAGTGGTAGGATGCTGAGATAAGTAATACATCGTTTTATAAAATGAATTTTCATAGTTTGTTTTTGTTCGAAAAGTTACGCTCTCGTCATTCCGCAAATGCCCTCAACACGAACTTAAACATTCGTCGTAACTGCGAGGACTTTGTGCGGAATCTGCTCTTATTACTTTGAATCTGCTATTATGTTATAAACGACATTATTGCACACAATCCTGTTTATAAATCAGTCATCAGATTCCGCACAAAGCCCTCATAAAAGCGTAAAGGTGCAGCATCGTGTTGAGGGCATTTTCGGAATGACGGCCACTTTACTTTCTTTCTTCAACATAACAAACGTCCATCAACTTTTTTTATTCGCAACTTTTAAATTTCGGATAAAGTTTTTGGTTGCCTCATCATATATAGTAATGTAATGCGTGCGCATCGTGGCATGTGTAGGCACTGTTTCGCCCTGCAATAAAAAAGCAATAGACTGCGAAGGTTGCACCGGCATGTGGCAATCAATGCAATTCGTTTGTAACTGACGAGCTGTTATACCTGCAATGTTTTTGTGGGTTTGTGTATGACAGCTCATACAACGCTGCGAAAACAAATTCATCTTTCCTCTTTCATTGTTATGCACATCATGGCAGGTAAGGCATGTCATAGTTTTGCTCATTTTAAAACAATTGCTCTCTGCCAGCAAGCCGTATTGGTTGCCGTGTACATCAATGTTTTGGGTTGATGAATGCAGCGAGTCAATCATAAAGAAAGGCGACAATGTATCGCCTGCCGTAAACGAAAATGATGGCTTTGTTTTTTGCAATCGTCCGGCATGGCAAAGCGAACAAAAATCAAGGTTTTGTTTTGCCGTAAATTTTGAAAAGCTAACAATGAATTTACCAATCGTGTCCATCGGGTGTCCTTTTTGATATGCCACATGAGATGCCGCTGCACCATGACAACGCTCGCAGGTAATGCCCAATATCATCTTTGTGCTATCAAACTTTTCGGGTTCCTCAAACGGTGCTGTGGTTGTAGTGGCGAACGTGCTGTGGCATTCGAGACAACGCGTGGTAGCAGGGCGGTTAAAGAGAGTAGGATACAAAGGATAACCGGGGCTGTTCGCCCATTGTTGTACCTGTGTGAAATAAGAAACCGGAAGCTCTATCAACTGTCCATTTACCCATGATAAATAGGTTTGTCCTTTTGTGCCCGAACCCACCACAATATCAAACTTCCGTCTTACATGTTCTTGCCCTTTGTAATAGTAAACCTGGTAAAAGCTGTCGTTATTTTTCTCTAAAAAAACAACTCTGTCAGGGCTATAAATAAAATCGTTTTCACCTTTGGCAAATGAGCCTTTGATGCTTGTTTGCGAAGCAATTTGCGATGTAAAAAAATGTGCCGTATGTTCAAAACTGTTGCTGATGCTTTTATGGCAACCGGTGCATACTTCGGAGCCTGCAAACTGGTTGTAAGAGTTTGGTTTTGCCGCTATTTCTTTTGTAGGAGAAATGATTTTCTTTTCTTCTTTGTTGTTAATGCAGGTTGAAAAAATAAAAACAGAAACAGCAATCAATGTAAAGATAAACCATGTTTGTTTTTGTGCCTTTTTTATCTTCATTGTTATAGGTTGCTGTTTTGTTTTTGCCTCAATTTACAAATAATAAAGGCTGCCTCAAAGTAAGAGGCAGCCTTTATTATTTTACAATGATTTTATTTACTGCTTGTTGTTGTACAAAGCTGCTACATCTGAAGCAGACAAGGCAACACCATACAATCTTACATTATCAATTTTTCCTGCGAAGCCTGCCATCCAGGTGTTGTTCGCATACGTATCTTTAATGCCTGCCGCTTCCTGGTAGCCACCTACAATTAACTGTGAAGTATTTTCAAAAGCAATGCTCTGACCTGTTTTTTGATCGAATTGCGCACCATCTCTATACACTGTGCCGGTTGCACTTGCAGAATCGTAAGTAAAGGTTACCATGTGCCAGTTACCATCATACATCTTTGGCCAGGCATGCGAAAAGTTATAACCTGCAAAATTCCAGTTGTCACCATTGTTGGGTGCGTTAAAGTGCATTTTCAAATCCATAGAGTCGGATGGACTTTTTGCATTGTTGTCGGCATAAAAGGTAGCGTTTCCCCAGAAGTTTTTTGAATTGGCAAATGCCAGAATACCAACTGCATGGCTGTTATCTTTTTGCGCCATGGTTATGTTCATCCAGAACGATATGGTAAAGCTCGTAGCTTGTCCAAAGTCGTTGGCAGAAGGAAACGATACATAACCATTTTTTGAACCGTTTAACTGTACTGCACTATCTGCAACGCCGGTACCGAACGAAGCATTGTTCAACACCCCAAAATTTGCGCGGATGCTATCAACAGCCGAGCCATCAAAAGCAGCATAAAACTTAAGCGGACCGCCGGGAGGATTGGTGTCTTTTGGATAATCGCCAAGGGCAGGATGTTCAGGTTTGTTGCAGCTTCCAACAACAATTGCAAACGCAATTATCGTTGTTATATAATGTTTTAATTTCATAGTTCTTTGTTTTAAAGATGAAGTACGAACGAATTAATAATTTGGGTTTTGCTGCAATACGCCTCCTGATAAATCAATAGCCGGTTGCGGTATAGGATACAAAGCATTTTTAGGTTGGTAACCCAAGCCGCCCAAAACACTTACTGCATCGCCCCAGCGTACCAAATCATAAAAGCGGTAACCTTCCATAGCAAATTCAAAGCGCCGTTCATCTTTAATTGCCTGTCTCATTTGCGCCTGGCTTTGGAAAGAAATATGAGGTAAAACTTTCGTAGGATCGCCACCTTCCCGCGCTCTGGCTCTCACTTGTTCCACCATGTTAACGGCAGTGGAAGTATCGCCCAATTCATTCGAAGCTTCTGCCAGCATTAATAAAATATCAGCATAACGGATAATACGATGGTTAATCCAATCGGCGCCTCCATTGCTGTTAATCTGTCCTGTGTATGCCCGCATCGCGGGATCTGAATACACTTTCTTATTCCAATAAGGTTGGTCGAGAGCCGTACCCGGAGAATAAGGAGGGAGCGTGGCTCCATAACCGCCGGTTGCAGGGCCGCCATCAGACTTACCGGAATACAGGATAGTAGAAGATTTGCGAGGGTCGGTACTGTCCCAACTGCTTACCAAATTTTGGGTAGGCACGTTCCAGCCCCAGCCAAGGTTCCAGGTAGGAGTAGTTCCACCTTGTCGTACATTTTGCGAAGTGCCCCATGAGGAGCCATTGTTTGGTGTTCCATTCTGACCTACATAAGCCTGCATTTCAAAAATAGATTCTACACTGTTCTTACCGGCTCCATTCAAACCATCAGCCCAGATGTCTTTGAAATGTGGCATTAAAGCATATTGGTTAGAAGCAATCACTTTATTGCAAAGTGCTGTTACCTGCGCCCAAGTGGAACGAAACAAAAAGGTTTGTGCCCATAAAGAATTGGCACTGCCGCTGGTTAGCCTGCCAGGGAAGGCGCTTTGGTTTGTGCCCGCTTTGTTCCAATTCGGAGGGAGATAAGCAGACGCCACCTGCAAATCAGAATCAATCAATGCATAAATGGCTGAAGCCGGAGATTTAGGTTTGATACCTTGCGTGGCAACAGTATAATAATAATTGATGAGCGGCACATCACCATACGCTTTAACCAATTCAAAATAAGAGTAAGCCCTGAAAAAACAAGCTTCACCCACATTGCGCAACGATGCTTCATCGGTAAGCTTCAACGAATCGGCATCGTGAATTTCGCGGTTGGCTAAATTAATCATATAGAAATGATCGTTCCAATAGGTGTCGGTTGCCCAATCATCTTTAGTGTACTTATAAGTTTCAAATTCGGCATTGATTTCAGCACCATCGGTTTGGCTGCTTCCTTTTTGCGCGTCATCATCCCGAACGCTGTGAAAGTCAATCCACGGAAGACTTGAAAAGCCTGCTGATGTTCTTAAAAAGCTATACAAACCAAAGCTTTCCGATTCTAACAAGCCCTGGTTTAAATCGTTGAAAGTGGCCGTAAGCGGTTCGCGGTTTAAAAACTTTTTACATCCCGACAAAGCTGGCAACAGCGGAAGCAATAACACCAGCCAACCCCATTTATTTTTTATTTGTTTCATACAAAGTTTTTTCTAAAAATTAAAAAGTTAAGTTCACACCAAAAGTGGTTACTACAGGTATGGCGCCGCCGCCGTTATCATAGCCAAAAGAAATAGCGCTACCCCCAAATTCGGGTGTGTAACCAGAGTTATTTTTAAACGTTTTTAAATTTTGTACGTTAGCGTATAAGCGTAAATTTTTGATGTAGCGAATGCCTCTTGTAGAAAAGGTATAAGCCAGCTGCAGATTGCGGACGCGGAAATAGCTGCCATCTTCAATGCTGTAAGTGGAACCACTATAATTTACTCTGTCTCCCCCGCTAATGATAGGAACCCAGTTGGACGTTCCTGCTCCATGCCACCTGTTCAATGCAAAGGCAGGATAATTCACACGCTGAAAAGGCGATTCCAAAGCACCCCATAAGCGATACACTTGATTGCCATACACGCCGCCAAAATCAGAGCTTAAAGCGAAGCGTTTGTAACTCAGATTGATGGAAAAGCCATACGTGAATTTCGGTGTTGGATTGCCAATGTACGTTCTGTCGGAAGCATTGATAACACCATCACCGTTCACATCTTTGTATTTTAAATCACCAGGACGCACAGCACCTAAAGAAGCTTCGCTGGGCGATTTTAAAATGTCGGCATAGCTTTGAAACACGCCTGTAACAATATAACCCTTGAAATAACCAATTGGTTCGCCGGCTTTAAATTCGCTGATGGCTTCGCCATTATTAGCCTGGGTAATATCGAGAATTCCATTCGGAACATCAGCCGCTACACTCAGCACCTTGTTTTTTAAGAAAGTAATGTTACCGCCAACATTCAAATTGAAATCTCTACCGAAGTTTTGGTTCCAGCTTGCTGCAAATTCTTCACCCCAGTTTCTGATGCTGCCGCCATTAATCAGTTCATCAGGAAGTCCTAAGGCAGCCCGGCTTACATAGGTCATGAGGTTGTTGGTTGTCTTATTAAAATAAGTGCCTTCAAAGTGCAAACGGTTAGTAAAGGCATTCAGTTCTACACCTGCTTCCCAAGCATTTACAGTTTCCCATTTTAAATTAGGGCTCGGGGTGTAAGCAGGTTGTGCCGCAACATTTAAATTGGTGCCGAAAACTGCAGTTGAATTGGCATCTGTTTTAATGTTAGGATAAGCAGGATAAGGCAGCGGGTTGCCATACTGATCAGATGTGGTTTGGTTGCCCAATACACCAACCGAACCTTTTACTTTTAAGAAATCGAACACTTTTTGATTTGCCATAAAATCTTCTTTCGTAACATCCCATGCCGCACCTGCTGCCCAAAATTGCTGATTGCGGTTTTTAGGCGCTATTTGCGAAGAAGCATCATTACGGAATGAACCGTTTAAATAATACTTGTTTTTGTAATTATACAAAACCCTTCCTAATAAAGAAACTGTAGAATATTCGCTTTGCGAAGAATTGGCCAGAGATGTATTAGGATCGGCTATGCCATTGGTAATGTACCACAATCTTGGGTCGTCAGGAATAGGAGCACCTGAAGCGGAATTGGACTGTTTAGCAGTGGCTCCTCTATTAAAATTGCCGAAATAGTAAGTGGTAAAACCTGCGGTTGCTGTTAGGTTATGGTCGCCAAAACCTTTTCTAAACGTAAGAATATGGTCTTGCTGAAACTTACGATAGGTTTGATCGTTTTCTGTAACTGATGTGGTTGACGTATATAAATACGGCTCGTTATTCAAAGGGTTGTAAGCATAATACAACGGTGTGTATTGACGACTGTTTACATTGCTGATATCACCATAAAATGTAGAGCGGAACGTAAGATACTTTAAAAAGGTAACTTCTCCATACACGCTTCCCACCTCACGGTATTCATATTTTAAAAATTTGTTCCAGGTATTTTGTATTCCTATCAATGGATTCACTACACCCGAATTTTGTAGGGCAGTAACTAACCCTGAGTATAAATTTTCAGTGATGGTATCAGTGCCGTAAGGGTTAGCTACACGGAAGGGTTTTGTACCTGCTGATACTTGCGGCATTACCTGCCTTGCCTCATTTAAAATACTGCTATTTACATCGTTGGCTGTAGTATAAGGATCATGTTGCCGGCTTACCACGATGTTAGCACCGAGCTTGATGTTTTTTGAAACGTGCAATTCATCGTTTAACGATAAATTTAAACGTTGCAGTTCTTCATGCTTAATAATGCCCTGATCAAGCGTATAACCCAAACCAAAGCTAACCCTGTTTTTATCCGTACCTGATTGTACCGTTAAGTTATTATTGGTGTACTGGCCTGTTCTTGTTACCGCTTTTATCCAGTCGGTATTTGCGGTTAAGCCTGAAAGCTTGGGACGGGCGGTATCAGGAACATTGTTGTTATCGTTTTCTTCGTTAAATAGGGTAGTAAATCCATTAGCATCCACCACTTTTATTCTGTCAACTAAATTTTTAAAGCCGTAAGTAGAATTAAAGTTCACAATGGTTTGTCCGGCTCTTGCCTGCTTCGTTGTAATTACAATAGCGCCGGTTGCTCCCTTTACACCAAAAATAGCAAGCGAAGAAGGATCTTTCAAAATTTCGATGGATTCAATGTCGTTCGGATTTAAGTAGTCTATATTATCATTCAAAATACCATCTACCACATACAAAGGATGCACCTGGCCAATGCTTACTGTACCTCTGATTCTAATATCGGGCGCTGCGCCCGGCGTTCCATTATTCACCACCGATAACCCCGCCACTTTGCTTTGCAGCGAAGCTACCGGGTTAGAGTTTGGCTTGTCGGCAACTACTTTACCATCAATCTTTACAATGGAGCCGGTAAGGTCTCTTTTGTTAGCAACACCATAACCAATTACCACCACATCACTCAGGGTTGTGCGGCCTGAAGAAAGTTTTACATCAAGGTTGGTTCTGCCATTAATAGCGACGCTGGTATCGGTGTAGCCAACATAGCTGAAAAGCAGCGTGGCACTGGCTGGTGCACTAATGCTAAAGTCGCCAGCACTGTTTGTTGCTGTACCGATTTTCGATTTTTGTACTTGCACCGAAACGCCATTCAGTGGCTGGTTGTTTTCGTCAACCACACGGCCTGTTACCTGCACATTGGTTTGTGCGCGGGCTGCAAAATTTACACATAAAAAAACAGAGAGCAGCGCAAGCGATACCACATTTCGCACGCGCAGAACTTTACGTACACATTGGTTCATACGATTCAGGTTTTGTATTTGAAAAAGCTATTCGATGTTGGCAGTCAGCAATCACTTGTTAGTTTGTGATGCAATCGTTCTTCCTTTTGTTTTTGTTCAAAAATTAGCGACAACAAATATACAGGCGTTAAAAAAAAGAAAAAATATTTTCCATAAACAAGCTTCGTTACATTAGCAGCATAGAATGTTTGCTGATATTACTATTCTGAAACAAAGACCAAGTATTGCATTGAAATGCTGCTTCCTTTTCCTTTGTTTCTTTTATCTTGTTTTACAGCTATTTGTTTCACCTTTTCTTTCTTCTATTTTCGCACTCCAAATTCTATTGGCTGATGAAATTGTCTCTGCAACGTCCGGTTGCTTTTATTGATTTGGAAACAACCGGTATTAACTTGATTGGTTCAAGCATTGCCTCACAAAGAAGATCATACGGTGAAATAATAATTTATCTTATCGGATCACCCTCTCTGAGTTTAAGATAACTTATAAAATGAGTTGAAGTCTTCATATTAATAATCAGGACTTTTAAGAAGTAGGATAAACATAGTAGTATTTGTTTTGCTTACATTATTTTATCAATTGTCATACAAAATTTAGGTATTGGGTATTCAACCTTCTATTTCACATTTATACCAATACAGTTTTATGGATTATCTTAATTTAAACGAGACTATGCTGCTGAAGGTTACCATGTAATGAGGTGATATTTTTTCCCAATTTATTGAAGCTGATTTATTGATTTATTGTTTGAAAAGGAGAAGAAGTGTCTTTAAGGAAGTGTTATGTTTTGAAAGGGAGTATTTTGCACATGTCGCAGAGAGGACTATTGACTATGCACCGTACCGTACTTATTGAGAAATATTGATGGTAGTTGAAAAGGCTCACCGTATCGGTGAGCCTTTTTATAATCTGAAAACTATTTTTTAATAAGTAAAGATTTATTAACCCATCTATTCCCGTCAAATATCGAAACTGTATAAGTCCCTGAATGAAGATCTTCTATCGATAATCTGATACTCGAAAGTCCTTGTTGGTATTGAGCTATCTTCTTGGTATTACCCATAAGATCAACTATTCTAATCGCGTAAAACTTTGTATTCACTTTTGAGTCTTTATCCATAGCAATAGTTACAGAACTATATGCAGGATTCGGAGACGCTGTAAAAGAAGCTGAACTGGAATAATAAAACACTAACGAACTATTGCTAGTTCCGCAATTATTTGTTGTAACTAAATTAAACTGTATGTTGCTACTACTATTTGCAGGGTTAAAAGTAAAATTTGCTGTTCCTGAACCCGTATTTTGCCAAGTTGCATTTATGGAAGAATTTTCAGTGAAAGTGTATTGATTATTATTAGGAAAAGCCATTGACACATAACACGTTGTAGAATTGGTTGTGCTCACTGTTCCTGTTATAGTTTTTGATTTAGTTTGAAGCGTATATGCTCCGTTATTTGCCGCTTGAGGAGTTCCAAACGTAATGTCCTTTCTTATTTGTATTTCCTCTCCAGAACCGCAAGCATTTATTGTTCCTGCAAGCAAAGAAACATTTCCATTCCCATTTTTATTTAAAGTTGCACTATTTCCAGAAGGTGTTAATGTATATATATTTTGTAAAGGAAGTTGGTAAGAATTACCGCCAACAACAGGTGCCGCAATAGACCAAGTTACTTGAGATGCAACAGGATTACCATTTACAAACATAGAGTAGTTACTTGAAGACCCGCAAATTGTTGATGATCCGGATATTGAGTAAAGGGGCTGTTGAGTAGTTTGAACAACCATCGGTGAAGGTAAAGAAGTAAAAATAGTTCCGTTAATATTTGTGGTTACAGTTATCGGAGTAGGTCTAATATTTCCAACACTTGTTAAATTCAGAGTTGGTGTTGTTGTAACAATAGTACTAGGCGCAGGCAAATTTTGATATTTCCATGCATTATTTGCTCCTAAATTCCAAGTGTACTGAGTAACACCTGCCACATTGTTATTGTTCACTGCAGTTACGGTAACAGAAGTAGGCTGTAAGCAATTTGTTGTGATTGTTGAAATTGAGAATGGTGGAGTTTCAACAATTGTTAATTTTGTTATTAATACCTGTTGTGATGTAGACTGGCCATATGCAGGTTGTGCCAAAAATTCTATATAGTTGTAATCTGCAGCTGATACTGTACTATTTAAAATGGGATACTCATATTGCGTACTTAACCCTACCAGTGAGTTAGGGTAATTACTATAAAGATTGTTATCTGCTGCAAGTAAGGTACTACAATTTGTTTGGCTAGCCTCAGGTGATCTATTATTGTTTGTAGTAAATCTCATAAGGAGAGAACCAGCAGCGTTCACACCAGACACATCTACTTCATATTTGTAATATTTCTTTATTGGATATGCAATACTATACGCTGAAACATATTGATAAAAAACTTGATTAATATATTTACCTTCACAAGCTACACCTAAGCCATATACAGTACTTGTGTTGACTCCATAAAAACTGTAGTCAACGTATCCTTTTGTAGTTGTATGCACATAACCTCCAACTGATATTCCAGTTGCATATAGATTACATATACTACTATTCGGATTGGATGTGTAATCAAACGTAGTTAATACTGCTTGAGCGCACAAATGAAAGCTAGAATTTAAAATAAAAATGAATAATAAATAAAGAGCAGACTTTTTCATATTGTTTTTAATATACAATTTTAAGAATTTTTTTAATTAAAAATTAAGAATTTTCTTATTGTTTTTCAAACTTATTTTTACCATCAACGAGGAAAAAATAGTTCGAGCTCTTAAGTCATATTTAGGAGATATGATTTACACACATACCATTTTGTGTGAAATTTTAAAAACTGATAAACATGCTATCTAAGATTTTAACCGTTAGTTTAAACCTGATCAATTTTGAAGAGCAGCTATTTCTATTTCCAATTCATCCATTTCACCTTTTCTTTCCTTTATTTTCGCATCCTGTAATTGTATTAGCTGATGAAATTGTCTCTGCAACGCCCGGTTGCTTTTATTGATTTGGAAACCACAGGCATCAATCTCGTTACCGACAGGATTGTTGAAGTTGCCATTATTAAAATTCTTCCCAACGGAACAAGAGCCGTGAAGCGCAAACTTATCAACCCACAAATGCCCATTCCGCAAATTGTGATTGACATTCATGGCATCACCGATGAGATGGTGAAAGATGCACCCGTTTTTAAACAGGTTGCCAACGAAATCAAACAGTTTTTAGACAACTGCGATATTGCCGGTTACAATAGCAACCGCTTTGATATTCCAATGCTGATAGAAGAGTTTTTGCGCTGCAATCTGGCCTTTAATATGGATGGTCGCAAACTGATTGATGTTCAAAAAATATTTCATCAGATGGAACAGCGAACGTTGAGTGCCGCCTATAAATTTTACTGCGAAAAAGAACTGATGGGTGCGCATGGCGCCGAAGTGGATGCAACTGCCACCTTTGAAATTTTAGAAGCGCAGATTGAACGTTATCCTAACCTTGGCAACACTGCCGAAAGTATTTGTAAAATTTGCGGAGAAGAAGATACGATTGATTTTTCGCGGCGTTTGATAAATGTAGATGGCGTTCCCACTTACAACTTTGGCAAGCACAAAGGCAAAGCTATAAAGGAAGTGATGAAGATGGAACCGCAATATTACGATTGGGTAATGCGTGGCGAATTTACATTGCATACCAAACAAAAGCTATCAGAGATTGTAAACCGCATTTTGCTAAAAAAATTGTAAAGAATTTTTTTTGCTGTAATGTTGCTTTTTCGCTTTGTTTTCATTAGTATTTTGCTTTATTAAACTCATTGTTTTGTCTGTAAAGAAACTCATCATCATTCCCACTTACAACGAGAAGGATAACATTGCTGCCATTCTTCAGGCGGTGTTTTCTTTACAGCAGGGTTTTCATGTATTGGTGATTGATGATGGTTCGCCCGATGGAACTGCCAATATTGTAAAAGAATTGCAGAACCAGCATGAAGCTTGTTTATTTTTACAAGAACGCAAAGGCAAACAAGGTTTAGGTACGGCTTACATTCATGGGTTCAAGTGGGCATTAGAAAGAGAATACGATTATGTGTTTGAAATGGATGCCGATTTCTCGCACGATGTAAACGATTTAGACCGGTTGTATGCTGCCTGCCGCGCCGGTGCTGATGTTGCTGTTGGCAGCCGGTATGTAAAGGGAGGCAAAATAGAAAACTGGCCTCTTTCAAGGCACATTTATTCCAAGGGTGGTGCACTTTATACCAAACTTATTACGTGGATGCCGGTGAACGACCCAACTGCCGGTTTTGTGTGTTATACACGCCGCATATTGAACACCATTAATTTTGATGAAATACAATTTGTGGGTTACGCCTTTCAGGTTGAGATGAAGTTTGCTGCCTGGAAGCTTGGCTTTCGCATTGTGGAAGTGCCCATTACGTTTCGGGATAGAAAATATGGCGTAAGCAAAATGTCGAAAGGCATTTTAAAAGAAGGCATTTTAGGTGTTTTAAAAATTCAGTGGCAAAGCCTTTTTAAAGGCTATCATAAAAAAGTAAACATCAAAACAATGTCTTCTTCACAGGCTGCAAGTGTTACGAGCAATTCGTAACAATGAATTGCCATCTAACATTCAACCTTTGTTTTTGCCTCTTTTTTATCAGTTGTAATTTCTTGTTTCATTTTGCCTGCTTATCTCGCCAGGATATACTTCAGCCTTTTTTCTTTTGGCTTATTTTTAACCCCATGCTATACCATTTCAGTTATTTTTGCCCGCTATCATTCAGCAATTATATTCGATGAATAACTGCATTGTAAAACCACTCTTTTTTGTTTTGTCTCTTTTTGTTGCGGCTGTTTCGTTTGCGCAAACTGATAGCCTTGCCGCCCATGTTCCTCCTAAAAAAAAGTTTTTAAATGCGCTCGATTTAACCAATCGTCCCAACGATCATTTTATGATTCAGTATGGTTACGACAGTTGGGGTTCTGTACCGGATAGCATTCATACAAAAGGGTTATCGCGTCATTTTAACATGTATGTAATGATTGACAGGCCGTTAAAAGGTAGCCGCCATGCAAGTGTTGGAGTTGGGCTTGGTGTTGGCAGCAGCAATATATTTTTTAAAGACACGTATGTGAATTTAAAATCGCCTTCCACAACGCTTCCTTTTACTGATGTAAGCGGTAATTCTATTAATCGGTTTAAGAAATTTAAACTCACTACTATTTATGCTGAAATTCCGCTTGAATTGCGCTACGCAGCCAATCCGGTTACGCCAGATAAAGGATTGAAAGCGGCCGCTGGCTTAAAGGTTGGCGTGTTATTAAATCAGCATACCAAAGGCAAAGACGCAATAGATGCTAACGGCACTACTATATACGGACTTACTTATATTTCGAAAGAAAGCAACAAGCGTTTTATTAACAGCACACGTGTTGCAGCCACCGGCCGCATTGGGTTTGGCAACTTTTCAATTGATGGTTCGTACCAGATTACAAACTTCTTAAAGCAAGGCGTAGGACCTGCCATTCATCCGTATTCTATCGGGCTTACTTTAAGTGGCTTGTAACTGTTTTTGTTTTAGGGTTGAGTGAAGTTTTGCTTTTTTAAGCAAAAACAAAATCATTATTACAAAGCTTATTGAAACTAAAGTGGCTTTTTATTATTTCTGTTTTACCAGAAACCATCAGCTTGCATCTTGCGGTTAGCAGTACGTCGGATACGTTGTACTCGCAAAAATACATTCCAATATTTGGACCTCTCACGACAGCAACTTTGGACTTTACAAGAAACCCAACCTAAAATTTTATGTTCAATTTTGTATCATAAAATTTTTTAGCAATGGAAAACAAAAAAGCTTACATCATTACAGGACCCACTTCCGGGATAGGCTATGCTACAGCACTTCAACTTGCAAAATACGGTACTGTAATTCTCGTTGGTAGAAATCGCGATAAACTAAATGGATTGCAACAAACGATAGAAGCAGGAGGAAATAAGGCAGTAACGGTTGTATGCGATATTTCAGATATTCAAAGTGTGAGAACTGCAGCACAGCAGATTATAGCACTTCACCTTCCGATTGCCGGATTGTTGAACAATGCGGGAATTATGCAGGCAAAAGCGTCTAAAAGTGCGCAAGGATGGGATGCTACATTTGCAACCAATCACCTCGGTGCATTTGCTTTGACAGAAGCACTTGCACCTCATCTTCCGGACGGAGCGAACATAGTGTTTATCGCATCTGCCATCGAAGACCCTGAACGCAAACCTGCAAAAGTTATGGGAATGAAAGGTGGTCGTTATATTTCTGCTGAAGCAAGCGCCTGTGGTGAGTGGAAGGAGGGCGGTTCTAAAATGGCAGGTATAGATGCTTATGCCACGTCGAAGCAGTGCATTCTTGCTTCTGCAATGGCTTTTGCAAGAAAAAATACGAGATTGCATTTTAATGCTGTAGAGCCAGGAATAACGCGGGGAACAAGCCTTGGTGGTGAAGATACCAATGCTTTTATACGCTTCTTGTTCGGCCATCTTATGGCAATCATTCCTCCCTTTTCAAAATACAGCAGCACGCCGGAAAAGTCGGCAAAAGTGATTGCACAAGTGCTAACCGATGAGTCAGGCAAAACGGGTGTTTATTTTGATGAAAAAGGAGAGCCAATGCTTGGTTCTGATTTGTCCCGTAACATAGAGTTTCAAGACCGTGTTGTTGCGGAAACACGAGCCTTATTGGCAAAAGTAAAATAAGATTTTTAGGAGATGAAAGGTGATACACCGCACATGCGTTATGTAGGAAAAGAAATTTCGCCTGAACAATTTGTTGCAGAGCATACATTCGTTTATGTTATAAAAGGCATAATGAATATTTATGACGGCAGTAAACAGGAGGCGCTAAAGGCAGGTGATGGCTGCCTTGTGCGAAAAAACAGATTGGCACGCTATAACAAAGAAAAAATAAACAACGAACTCCAAAAAATGTTTGTGTTTTTTGATGAAGTGTTTCTCGAAAAAATGGAGCAAAAACAAAAAGCAACAGCACCAAAATTCAAATCAACTGAAACGTTGGTAAGAGTAAGCACAAATGAATTGCTACCGGCTTACATTCAGTCATTACAGCCTTATTACAATCATGGAAAAATAGAAGAAGCTTTTGCAGACGTGAAGCGTGAAGAACTACTGATTATTTTATTGCAACAACAACCCGAATTAGCAAGTTTGTTTTTTGATTATGGCATACCACAAAAGATAAACATTGAAGAATTTATGATCCGCAATTATAAATTCAATGTAGATATTGAACGTTTTGCCTATCTCACAGGAAGAAGTATATCAGCATTTAAAAGAGATTTTAAACAAACCTTCAAAGAAACACCGAATCGTTGGTTGGTGCTAAAACGGCTACAAGAAGCCTATTTTTTAATTGACAAAAAGAGCAAAAAACCGTCTGACATTTATCTTGATTTAGGCTTTGAAACTTTATCACACTTTTCGTTTGCATTTAAAAAACAATTCGGGCTTACACCAACAGAACTCGCTGATCGAAAGACAAAAGCCATCCGCTAACAAAACATCTCCAAAATAGTTGCAGAGCCATTCTAAGTTTCATTCGGCATCAAACCAAACCGGCGTAGCATCATTAGGGTCTGCGTTGTAATTGATGGTTAGCTCTCCACCCTTTTTAATGGCTTTTACGGTGGTGATAGTCATGGTCATTTCATCAAAGTCCATCTCATATTTGCAATTGGAAGTATAGCTATGGTTGTACATCGAAATATAACCCAGTGCCATACCTGCCTTGCGGCGCGTATCGCCCCATTCAAATACATAATGGTACAGCAACGTAGTTTCCAATGTTTTTCTTTCCTTTGGCTTTAAAACAAGCACCG
The DNA here is from genome assembly GCA_965277535.1 of Ilyomonas sp. Classification (GTDB taxonomy): domain Bacteria; phylum Bacteroidota; class Bacteroidia; order Chitinophagales; family Chitinophagaceae; genus Ilyomonas. Next base: position 3,361,233 of record OZ255825.1, read on the forward strand.
GCGAAATTTCAACAACGGTATTGGCTGGTATGGCTTTGCTGGTAAACACGCCTCTGCCTTTGCTGCCGGCAGCTTTCACATCAATGTAAGGAACAATCATAATGGTTGGTTGGTATAAAAAACCGAAAATAATAAAAACAATCATACATGAATCATTTATTGCAAAGGCTTATCAATTAATTTGCGTGCATGAATACGGAGCAGGAAATACCATCTGTAAACGAGCAGTTTGAAGTACTGGCACATGCAGAAGACAGACAGCCGTTGTACGATTTTATCAATCATCTTAACATCAGCGATGTAGCTGAGCTGATGGATGAATATGAAGATTATGCAACCGAAATCATTGCCAATATGCCTGTGCATCGCGCTGCCGGTGTGTTTAAAATATTGGACATTGGCGTGCAAAAACAAATCATCAGGGAACTGCCATCACACAAAACTGCAGAGTTATTAAACGAACTTCCGCCCGATGACCGTACCGATTTTTTGGAAGAGTTGCCCAAAGCTGCTATTCGCGATCTGATAAAATTATTGAACCACGATGAACGGAAAATAACGCTTTCCATGTTGGGTTATCCTGAAGACAGTGTGGGCAGATTGATGACGCCGGACTATGTGTATGTGTATCGTGGTAACACAGTTGAGCAGGCGTTTACCACCATCCGGAAAGTGGCGAAAAATACTGAAACCATTGATGTAATTTATGTGATAAATGAACGAGGCGAACTGGTGGATGATTTGCGGATACGTGATTTGATTTTGGCTTCGCCAAACAAGTACATTGAAGAAATTATTGATGGCAGAGTGGTTGCTTTAAATGTGCACGACGACCAGGAACATGCAAGCCAGATTTTTAAAATGAACAACCGTGTTGCCTTGCCCGTAACCGATGATAACAATGTGCTGATGGGCATTGTTACCATCGACGATATTCTTTGGGTTGCCAACGAAGAATATAGCGAGGACATGCAAAAAATAGGCGGTACAGAAGCCTTCACCGAACCTTATCTCGACATCAATTTTTTTAAATTAATAAAGAAAAGAGTAGGCTGGCTGATTGTTTTGTTTTTGAGCGAAATGCTTACGGCAACTGCGATGGCTTACTTTTCCGGAGAAATAGAAAAAGCCGTTGTCTTATCCATTTTCGTTCCCCTAATTATGAGCAGCGGTGGCAACAGCGGCTCGCAGGCTTCTACATTAATTATTCAAGCAATGGCAATAGGAGAAATTTCAATTACCGATTGGTGGCGGGTTATGCGGCGTGAAGTATTAAGCGGTTTTACACTGGGTACCATTCTTGGTATTATCGGTTTTTTTCGTATTGCGCTCTGGCATTTTTTAATGAGTCATGGCATCATTCACGATTTGTATGGCCCTCACTGGCTGCTCATCGCTTTTACCATTGGTTTCTCATTAGTTGGTGTTGTGTTGTGGGGCACTTTATCCGGTTCTATGCTGCCTATCATTTTAAAAAAATTAGGTGCCGACCCAGCCGCTTCTTCTGCGCCGTTTGTAGCTACCCTGGTTGATGTAACCGGATTGGTGATTTATTTTAGCGTAGCTTATCTTTTCCTTCGCGGTGTGCTGTTGTAGATGATAAATTATAAATTAGCCTCACAGTATCGTTTTTAAATTATCTTCAATCAATATTTTACAAAATCAATTGCCATGAAAACAACTTCTCTTTTACTTCTTACTGCTTTGGCCTTTCTTTCATTTAATAAACAAAAATCGCATCCAAAAGACGAATGGATTTCTTTGTTTGATGGTAAAACATTAAACAACTGGAAAGTAGGCGATAATGCCGAAACATTCAGTGTAAAAGACGGAATGATTGTAGTGCATGGCAAAACTGCGCACCTGTTTTATAACGGCGACGTGCAAAATCATAATTTCAAAAACTTCGATTTTAAAGCGCAGGTTATGACAATGCCCGGCTCTAATTCAGGTATTTATATTCATACTCAATTTCAGCAAGGTGGCTGGCCTGCAAAAGGCTATGAAGTACAGGTTAACAATTCGCACACTGATTGGAAGCGCACCGGCAGTTTGTACAATGTGGTAGATGTAAAAGAAAAACTGGTGCCCGATAGTGTTTGGTTTACCGAACGCATACTTGTGCAGGGCAAACACGTGCAAATTTGGGTGAACGATAAACAAACGGTTGACTATACGGAACCTGATAATGTGCAACGCCCGGATGATATGAAAGGCCGCGTGTTATCAAGCGGCACTTTTGCTTTGCAGGGGCACGATCCTAACAGCATTGTTTATTTTAAAGACATCATGGTGAAGCCATTAGCGGATTGATAAACATCATAACAAAAAATCCTGCTGTCTATGGTTAGTACGGCAGGATTTTTATTTATAATCATTGCTTGTTTTTCTAATAAAATAAATTGTTTGCGTATGGAAATCATTCATCAACTGTTTGGTGTAGGAAAAGAGTTAACTACGCTGCAAATGTGCATGCGCTCATTTGTATTTTTTTTCATCACACTCATTTTTATCCGTATTGGCGGAGTGCGTGCATTTGGTAAAAAATCAGCTTTCGACAGCGTTATTGTTATTGTGCTTGGATCGGTAGTGGCAAGAGGTATTGTGGGTGCAACGCCGTTTGGTGCAACCACGGCAGCTTCGTTTGTAATTGTGGCCGTACATCGTGTACTGGGATGGCTGATTGCTAAAAATAAAACGGTAGAAAAAATAATAAAAGGAAGCCATGTTTTGCTGTATCACGAAGGGCAGACAGAACATGCGAATCTTCTAAAAGCGGGCATGAGTGAGAACGATTTGTATGAAAGCTTACGGCTTGAAACGAATGCAGAAACGCTTGATAAAGTAGAAAAAGCTTACATGGAAAACAATGGTCGCATTTCTTTTATTTTAAAAAAGAAAGAGTGATGTCAAACTGCTTGTAGCAGCGGCTTTTGTTTTTGCACAAATTTTGCCTTAAACCATTTTAAATTGAATAGGATTTATAACGCTGGCAGGGTTCAAAACCCTGCCAGCGTTATATGATATGCTGCCGCCTATAACAATAGTTTTATTCAACCGAAGTTATTTTTAAAATATTGGTAGGCATATGCAAATGCACGGGTGTGCTTCCGGTGTTGATTACAATATCTCCTGCTTGTACAAAACCGCGTTCTTTTAAAATTTCTATTTCATCTTTAATAATATCATCCAAGCTGCTTTCTTCATCGTAGTAAAAAGCACGCACACCCCAGCTTAAACTTAACTGATTCACCAGGTATCTTTTTTTGGTAAAAACAAACAGGGGCGCTTTCGGGCGATAGCTACTTAATACAAATGCGGTAAAGCCGCTTTGCGTCATACCAATTAAGGCTTGTGCGTTTGTATCACGTGCAATCTTGCAGGCGTTGTAACAGATGGCATCGCTTAAAAAAGTAGGTGAGTGCGACAGTGGTTTTAAATCTTCCTCACGGTTGTACCGATACTCGGTTCGCTCTACTTCCATAATAATTTTGCGCATCGTTTCCACCACCAATTCAGGATAATTCCCGGTTGCTGTTTCGGCACTCAGCATTACTGCATCGGTACCTTCCAACACAGCATTGGCAACGTCGGTAATTTCGCTGCGGTTGGGTTTGGTGCGATCAATCATGCTTTCCATCATTTGCGTTGCCACTATCACCGGCTTACCGCGATGAATGCACTTGCGAATGATTTCGCGCTGTGCCATGGGTACTTTTTCTACGGGTAATTCAACACCCAAATCGCCACGCGCTACCATCACGCCATCGCTATTGTTGATTATGTTTTTTAAGTCAACCATTGCAGAAGGCATTTCAATTTTTGCCATCGCTTTGGTGGTACTGCCCCGCTCTGCAAGGCGTTTTTTTAAATCAATAATGTCTTCGGCTTTGCGCACAAACGAAAGCGCAATCCAGTCACATTCATGCTTTACAATAAATTCAAAATCCTCAATGTCTTTTTCGGTCATCGAGGGCAACGAGATTGCGGTATCAGGAAGGTTTACGCCTTTCTTTGGTAAAATTCTTCCACCATACGAAACGGCAACGCGCACGTCGCCATCTTTGGTTACTTCAATAACGATGACTTCCAGCTTGCCATCATCAATTAAAATTTTGTTGCCCACTTTCACATCGTTGTGAAGGTTAGGATAAGACACATAAATCTTATCTTTATTACCCACTACTTTTTCAGTAGAAGTAAACGTGAGAATATCTCCGGCTTTTACATCCAGCCCGCCATTTTCCATTTCGCCCACGCGCAACTTCGGACCTTGCAGATCGGCAAGAATAGCAATGTTATAAGGCTCTTTAATATTGAGTTCTTTAATATAACCAATAATCTTTTCTTTGTCGTCGTGCGTGCCGTGCGAAAAGTTGAGCCGAAACACATTTACACCGGCCTTTACAAGGGCGAGCAGCTTGTCGTAAGTGTCGCATGCAGGCCCCACTGTTGCCACGATTTTTGTACGGTGAAATGTGTGTTCAATTCCGGCTTGCTTGTTCATATCAGTATGAAAGTATTTTTCTGCAGTTGGCATCAATCTTATTTTTAAAATGAAGTAAAATCAGGTATTTAAAATTTTTACAATCCGCAATAAATCAGGACTTACTGATTGCTTTTCGCGAATGGCAATTTCCAGAGGCGTATAAGCCATTTCGTTGTTTACAACACCAACCATTACATTGTACCTTCCTTCCATCAGGCTTTCAATGGCATGATATCCCATGCGGCTGGCAATCAATCTATCAATAGCGCTCGGCGAACCGCCGCGTTGAATATGTCCTAAAATAGAAACACGGGTATCCATGTGCGGCAGTCTTTCTTTTATCACTTTTGCAATTTGATTGGCACCGCCGTACTCATCGCCCTCAGCTACTACAATAAGGTTCACTAACTTTTTGCGCTTTTCTTTTTCTGTTAGGGAAGCAATCACCTCTTCTATATTGGTTTCAGCTTCAGGTATTAAAATGTTTTCTGCACCCGTTGCTATGCCACTGTGCAAGGCAATGTAACCTGCGTGCCTGCCCATCACTTCTACAATAAACAAACGGTCGTGCGCATCGGCGGTATCGCGTATTTTGTCAATGGCGTCAATGGCTGTATTAACGGCAGTATCAAAACCAATGGTAAAATCGGTTCCATACAAATCTTTATCAATCGTTCCGGGCAAACCAATTACGGCTAAATCAAATTCGGTGCTTAATTTTAAAGCACCCGTAAATGAACCATCGCCGCCAATTACCACCAAGCCATTAATGCCGCGTTTTTCCAAATTGGCAACGGCTTTCTGCCGGCCTTCGTAAGTAAAAAATTCTTTACAGCGTGCCGATTTTAAAATGGTTCCACCACGTTGAATAATGTTGGCAACAGAGCGCGAATCCATACGAAAAATATCATCTTCCACCATGCCGCTAAAGCCTCTTACAATACCATACACTTCCATGCCATAATAAATTCCGGTTCTTACTACGGCGCGGATGGCAGCATTCATTCCCGGCGAATCTCCGCCTGAGGTGAGCACTGCAATTTTTGATATCTGTTTTGACATTTTTAAATGAATATAGTTAGCCTATAACCTGGCGAGAGGCAGGAACTTTTGAAATCTGATAGCTGCTTATAACGCTGCCAAAAATAGGGAGAAATTATTTATACGAACAGGTGTAGCCTCATCATACAAAAAAATAGAAAGAAGGTTTGTTTTTGCCTTAATTTTTAAATGATTAATAAAACAAAAGGCAACACAGTCGTTCGCCAATCTTATTGATTGCAATGATAACAAGATGAAAATATTTAAAAGAAGGGAAATGTTTAGCACCGTTTTGTGGCAGTTGTATGTTATTTTTGTGAATCAATTTTTCTAAGAAAAAAGTTTTGATTATGCCACGTCCAGTACGGTTTAACATACATCCCAAAGAACCTGATATTCATGATAACATTGCCATTGCCGAAGCGCCGGAAGGCAGCAACGGAGAAGGTTTTTTCGCTACCAAGTTTGAAAGCGTTGTTGGGTTAGCCCGTAAAAATTCTTTATGGCCTCTGCCATTTGCTACTTCCTGTTGCGGTATTGAATTTATGGCAACAATGGCTTCCACTTACGACCTTGCGCGCTTTGGCTCAGAGCGCTTGGGTTTCACGCCACGCCAATGCGATTTGCTAATGGTGATGGGAACCATTTCAAAAAAAATGGGACCCGTGTTGCGCCAGGTTTATTTACAGATGGCTGAACCACGATGGGTGTTGTCAGTTGGCGCTTGTGCTTGTTCGGGCGGTATTTTCGATACCTATTCTGTGCTGCAGGGCATTGACCAGATTATACCTGTTGATGTGTATGTGCCCGGCTGCCCACCTCGGCCGGAAGCCATTATTGATGGTATTTTGCGCATACAGGATTTGGTGGGGCATGAAAGCTTGCGCAGAAGAAATGGTGAAGAATACAAAGCGTTGATGAGTAGTTATGGAATTCAGTAAAACAAACAACAATTGATGCCACTCAATAACGAAACCATACAGCAGCAACTTACCGAAAAATGGGGCGAAACCATATCTGGCTTTCACGAGCCGTATGGAATGCTTACGTTTGAAGCACCGAAAGAATACAATTTAAAAATTCTGCAATGGCTGTATGATGAACTGGGTTTTCAGTTTTTAACTTCGGTTTGTGCGGTTCATTATCCCGATAACAAAGGTGCCGAGTTGGCTATTGTTTATCACTTGCACAACATGAGAGACAATGTACGCATCCGCTTTAAAGTGTTTACCGATATTCAGCAGCCGGATGTGTTTACTGCTACAAAATTGTTTGAAGCTGCTAACTGGCTGGAGCGTGAAGCGTACGATTTTTATGGCGTAAATTTTATTGGTCACCCCAATTTAAAACGCATACAGAATGTAGATGAAATGGATTATTTCCCGCAGCGTAAAGAGTATCCGCTGGAAGACCAAACACGCAGAGATAAAGACGATGAAATGTTTGGACGCGGCGGCACTCATGCGTTTTTGAATACGTTATAATTTGCGCTTGCTGTTGTATCCTCATCCACCTATAATGAGGTTTATAAAAACAAATTTAGCACATGCACACTTCAGAAATATCACATCATATAAAGTTGCCCGAAGGCTCTATCGGTAAGCAAACCACTACACTCAATCTGGGGCCTACGCATCCGGCAACGCATGGCGTATTCCAGAATATTTTAGAGTTGGATGGAGAGCGCATTGTAAGTGCCGAGCAAACCGTGGGTTATATTCACCGTGCTTACGAAAAGCTGGCAGAACGCAGGCCGTTATACCAAATCACGCCACTTACCGACCGCATGAATTATTGCAGTAGCCCCATCAACAACATGGGCTGGCACATGACCTGTGAAAAGCTATTACGCATCAAGCTGCCTAAGCGTGTAGATTACATGCGCATTATCATTATGGAACTGGCCCGCATTACTGATCATCTCATTTGCAACTCTGTTGTAGGTGTTGATGCAGGCGCTTTTACCGGATTTTTATATGTAATGCAATACAGGGAACTAGTATATGAAATTTACGAGGAAATCTGTGGCTCGCGACTTACGACAAATATTGGCCGCATCGGTGGTTTCGAACGTAATTTTAATAATACTGCTTGGACTAAATTAGAGAAATTTTTAGATGAATATCCAAAAGTATTAGGAGAATTAAATTCATTACTGTTGCGAAACCGTATCTTCATGGAACGCTTAATTGGCGCAGGTCCTATCAACGCAGAGCGTGCTTTAAATTATGGTTTTACCGGTCCGAATTTGCGTGCTGCCGGTGTGGATTATGATGTGCGTGTACAATCGCCTTATAGCAGTTATGAAGATTTTGATTTTACGATTCCGGTTGGTAAAACAGGTGATTGTTACGACAGATTTTTGGTTCGCAATGAAGAAATGAAGCAATCGCTGAATATCATTACGCAGGCATATCGTAAAGTACAGGAATTTAAAGGCGCCGAAGCCGAAGTGTTTCATGCCGATATTCCTGAGTACTACCTTCCTAAAAAAGAAGATGTTTATACAAAAATGGAAGCCTTAATCTGGCATTTCAAAATCATCATGGGCGAAACCGAAATTCCCCGTGGTGAAGTGTATCATTGTGTGGAAGGTGGCAATGGTGAGCTTGGCTTCTACTTAATTTCTGATGGTGGAAGAACGCCGTATCGCCTGCATTTCCGCCGCCCTTGTTTCATTTATTATCAGGCTTATGAAGAACTTGTAAAAGGCGCCATGCTGAGCGATGCTATTATCACAATGAGTTCGCTGAATTTGATAGCGGGGGAAATGGACGGATGATGGAAAAGAAGAGACAAATAGAACCAGTTGGAAGAAAAGTTGGTTTTCAACAGGCCGAGGACGATGACATTTTTTATTGGGCTGATAAAACCTGGCAGGAACGCATAGCCGAAACGGAACGGTTGCGCAGATTAATTTGGACACACCGCTTTGGAGTGTATCCTGATAAATTCGAAAAAACCGGCCGGGTAATTTTGAAATCAGAATTAGAAGAGGATGATTTTTGATTCTTTGTTTCTTGAGTTTATTGAATTGCTAAATAAAAATGAAGTAAAATACATTTTAATTGGCGGATATGCAGTGATAATAAATGGTGTGAACCGAACAACAGGAGACATGGATATTCTGATAGAAAGAAATGTCCAAAATGCTGAGAAAGTATTGAAAGTGATAGATGATTTTGGTTTGGGAAGCATTGGCTTTACAGTTAACGATTTGATGGAAGAAGATAATATTGTGCAGATGGGACGAATTCCCTACCGGATAGACATTTTGAACACAATTCCGGGGGTTAAATTTGAAGAAGCTTACTCTGAAAGCAGATTATATACAGAAGACGGAATTGATATAAGGTGCATTCATATCAATCATCTTATTAGTAATAAACTAGCAGTAAAAAGAAATAAAGATTTGGCTGATGCAAAGGCACTGCAAAAAATTGTAAACAGGCGGAAATAACAAAAACAAATGACATTCTCACAAGATAAACTCAACAAAGTCCAGGAAATCATTGCCCGTTATCCAGAAGGCAAACAAAAAAGTGCGTTGCTTCCGGTGCTTCATCTGGCACAGGAAGAAAACGGAGGATGGTTGAGTGTAGATGCTATGGATTATGTAGCTTCTCTCTTACAAATTACGCCAATTGAAGTGTATGAAGTGGCTACGTTTTACAGCATGTACAATTTAAAGCCCATTGGTAAATACATGTTTGAAGTATGTCAAACAGGTCCTTGCATGTTGCGTGGCAGCGATAACATTATCGAATACATTCAGCAAAAGCTAGGCATTAAAAACGGTGAAACAACGCAGGATGGTTTGTTCACCTTAAAAACAGTGGAATGTCTCGGAGCTTGCGGCTATGCACCGATGATGCAATTAGGCAAACATTTTCGTGAACATCTGACAAAAGACAAAGTAGATGCGATTATAGAAGAGTGCGTGAAGAATGCAGTAGCAAATAATTAGGCTTAATTAATGAGTAGAATTGATAAAATAGAAATTAGAAATTTTAAGAAATTCTATTATCTAACTTTAGATAATTTAAGTTCATTTAATTTAATTACAGGTGACAATAATATTGGAAAAACTACCCTTTTAGAAGCCATAATTGTAATTCAAGACGATATTAATATAAGTCTTGAGTATTTACATAGAACTCTTTGTATAAAAAACCTTCATATTCACCCTAAAAGAATTAATAGTAAGAATCCATCTTTTCCTTCTGAAAGTTATTTTTCTTCTATCAAGAATACATTAAGTGAACCAATAGAATTTACTTGGTATGAAAAAGAAAAAAGTCACTCTATTAGTTTTCAAGATTGTACAATAGAGGAATTAACCGAAGAAGATTTTGAAAAGCAAAAGCCTGATAATTATAATGTAAGAAATACAAAGTATTGGGTTAAGATATTTAAAGATGGTAAGTTCGATGAGTTGCAGTGGATGTATTTGGATGATTTCAAACGTGATTTAAAATATGATTATTGGCCCTTAATTTCATTTAATGCCGGCTTTGCATATGATGTTAATCGCTATTACATAGAAAATATTGGGGTTGATGACGAAACTGTAATTCATAGCAATGGTGGAGTTGACGAGCAAATTGAATTAAGATTTAAAACTTTAGATTTTGAACAAAAAAAAGCTTTTATCGACACTCTCTCTTTGTTTGTATCTGATATTGAGGATACTACAATTAAGAACTACTATGGAAGGGACATGCTTGCAGTTAAATCAAAAGCATTCAATGATTATCAACCAGTAACATTCTGGGGAGAGGGTTTTAATAAATTTATTTGTTACCTTTTAGAGATTATTCAGTGTCAAGGAGAAAGGATCTTGATAGATGAAATAGATACAGGAATCCATTGGTCTAAATTGGAAAAATTCTGGAAATATATTATTCAATCTTGTAAAGCTAATGATGTTCAACTGTTTGCTACAACTCACAGTCAAGAATGTATAAAAGCATTTGTAAAGGCTGGTGAAGAATTAGAATTAGAAGATTTAAGATTAATTGAGATTGAAGAATTTGAAACAAAGAGTGAGAAAAAGAAAACAGTAAGTACAACTTATGACCGCGAAACTTTGAAGTTTAAAATTGAAACAGAAACAAATGTTCGCGGAGGAGATGTATGGGCTTAGACATTCGGCAGCTAAACATTTTTGTTGAAGGTGATGCTGACAGAGTTTTTATTCGCGATGTTCTAAAAGTATTTTATCAAATAAGTTTAAACGAGAGTCAATTAAAAGAAACTGTTTTTGTTTGTAAGTCATACAACAATCTTAAGCACCACAAAGACGAATTTTTAAAAGTAAATGTTGGCGGTAAAAAGGAGGGTGGAAGAAATGTTGTAATTTTTGATGCTGATATTACAGGAAACGCAGAGAATAATGGTTTTGAAAGCAAATGCAATTATCTTGATAATATAAAAGCTGAATTAGAAGTTAACTTTGATTATTATTTATTTCCAGACAACTTTTTAGATGGAACACTTGAAATTTTTTTGGAAGCTTGCATACCAGATAAACATCAAAGACTAATGAGTTGCTGGAACGATTTAGAAAAATGTGTTTCGATGGATGCCTATACAATTCCAGCAGATAAATCAAGGATTTATTTTTACTTAGAATGTTTACATGGTCATACGGCTAACGAAAAAGGAAAAATAAAAGACCCTAATAGAAATTATACAGACGAAAATCTTTGGATTTTTGATTTTGTAAATAATAATACGGTTAAAAGACTAAAAGAATTTTTAGATATATATCTACTTTAAATAATGGCAACAAAATTATTAATAGACAAAGCCAACATTGAAGGCATCCGCTACTACGACACATGGCGCAAGAACGGCGGCTATACTGCTGTTGAAAAAGCTATGAAAATGTCGCCCGAAGCCATTGTGGAAGAAGTGAAAAAAAGTGGCTTACGTGGCAGGGGCGGCGCAGGCTTTCCCACAGGTTTAAAGTGGAGTTTTATTGCGAAGCCCGAAGGCGTGCCTCGCCATTTGGTATGCAATGCCGATGAAAGCGAACCGGGTACATTCAAAGACCGTTACCTGATGGAGTTTTTACCTCATCTGCTAATTGAAGGGCTAATCATTAGTTCGTATGCGCTTGGCAGCAATGCCACTTACATTTATATCCGGGGCGAATACGCCTGGATTCCTGATATATTGGAACAAGCGATAAATGAGGCAAAACAGGCCGGCTTCCTTGGTAAAAACATTTTGGGTTCTGGCTTCGATTGCGAGATTTATGTACATCGCGGTGCAGGTGCTTACATCTGCGGCGAAGAAACCGCATTGATTGAAAGCTTGGAAGGTAAACGTGGCAATCCCCGCATTAAGCCGCCATTTCCTGCTATCAAAGGAGCGTGGGACCGGCCAACAGTGGTGAACAATGTAGAAACCCTGGCTGCTGTGGTTCCTATTATTAATTTGGGTGGCGAAGAGTATGCAAAAATTGGCGTTGGAAAATCAACCGGCACAAAATTGATTTCGGCTTGTGGTAACATCAACAAACCCGGTGTGTACGAAATAGACATGACAATTTCCGTAGAAGAATTTATTTATAGTGACGACTATTGCGGTGGCATTCCCAACGGCAAGCGGCTCAAAGCCTGTATTGCCGGCGGTTCTTCAGTTCCTATTTTGCCAGCTAATTTGTTGCTCAAAACAGCAAAAGGCGAAACCCGCATAATGAACTATGAAAGCCTGAGCGACGGCGGTTTTGCTACTGGCAGCATGATGGGAAGCGGCGGTTTTATTGTGTTTGATGAAGACCAATGTGTGGTTCGTCATACATTTACATTGGCTCGCTTTTATCGCCATGAAAGTTGTGGACAGTGTTCGCCTTGCCGCGAAGGAACCGGCTGGATGGAAAAGATTTTAAAAAATATTGAATACGGCAAAGGCAAGTTGAGTGACATAGATTTGTTGTGGGATATTCAGCGCAAAATTGAAGGCAATACCATTTGTCCGTTAGGAGACGCCGCAGCTTGGCCGGTTGCTGCTGCTATTCGTCATTTCAGGGATGAATTTGAATGGCATGTATTGAATCCCGAGGAATGCTTAACGCGCAATTATGGATTGGCACATTATGCCGATGAACGTGAAGTGGTGGCGTAGTCTGAACCGGGATTTATATGATTACTGGGATGTTTAGGATTGGATTTTAAAACGATAAGACAATTGTAAATATTGATCGAGAACTCTCTACTCTCGATAGTCTTGGGAGTTTAAACTACCATCATAAATAATGGGTAAAAACAAACAAGAAATATAAATTACTTCGGATAGATAAATTGTTACAATGGCAGAAGCAACACAAACTCCTTTATTTAAAGTAACGATAGACAACATAACGGTAGAAGTACCGGCTGGCACTTCTATATTGGAAGCCGCCCGCAAAATTGGTGGCGAAGTAGCGCCACCTGCCATGTGCTATTACAGCAAGCTCAAAGGCAGTGGTGGTAAGTGTCGCACGTGTTTGGTAGAAGTGAGCAAAGGCTCTGATAAAGATCCCCGTCCCATGCCAAAGCTTGTTGCTTCTTGTCGTACCACCGTGATGGATGGTATGGAAGTGAAAAATCTTACCAGCGAAAAAGTAATAGATGCGAGAGCCGGTGTGGTTGAATTTTTATTAATTAACCATCCGCTCGATTGTCCCATCTGCGACCAGGCAGGCGAATGTCATTTGCAGGATTTAAGCTATGAACATGGCAAAGCCGGTACTCGTTATGAGTTTCAGAGGCGCACTTTTGCAAAGCATAGCTTAGGTCCATATATTCAACTTCACATGACGCGCTGTATTCTTTGTTATCGTTGTGTATTTACTGCAGACCAAATGACCAACAACAGAATTCACGGTGTGCTGGATAGAGGTGATCATTCTGAAATAGCAACTTATATTGAAAAAAGCTTAGATAATGATTTTATAGGCAATGTAATTGATGTTTGTCCGGTTGGAGCATTAACTGATAGAACCTTCCGTTTTAAAAACCGTGTATGGTTTTTAAAGCCGATGGATGCTCACCGCGATTGTCCAAAATGTTCCGGTAAGGTAACGCTTTGGAACCGGGGCGATGAAGTGTTTCGTGTAACCGCTAGAAAAGATGAATGGGGTGAAGTAGAAGATTGGATTTGCAATGAATGCCGTTTCGAAAAAAAGAAGACAAGCGATTGGATTATTGAAGGGCCACGTAACATTGACCGGCATTCTGTTATTGCGCAAGGGCATTATGTAAATGCTGTTGAGCCACCCGAATTTTTACCTGAATTAATGGCAAGAGAACCGCGCCTGATGCTCGACATTCATGACGTAAGCAAAGTGAATGAGCCGCAAAATGATTTAAGCTTGCTGGAAGGTCCGGCACATTCCGACGATTTTGTAAGTTAAAATGAATGAGCAGGAAACGATATTGCACGATATTAAAAGAGCCGTTTTATCAGTAGATAATTCGGCGGATGTTTTATTGTTTGGTTCCCGTGCGCGCGGCGATTTTCACGGAGAAAGCGATTGGGATATTTTGATTCTGACGAATGAAGAAGTGAACAATGACTTTCACTCCAAACTGTTTTCTGCTTTGTTACCCTTAGAAATGAAACATGGAATTAACGTCAGCCCGATTGTAAGAACAAGAGTTGTTTGGAATCATTCAATGCATACGGATTTGTATATTAATATTTACCAGGAAGGCGTAGTGTTATGACCATCATCATGAAAGAAGATATTGTAACGCATAGAATTAGCAAATCATTTGAATCATTGGATGATGCTTTGTTTTTATTGCAAAACCAAAGATATTTATCCGTTGCCAACCGGCTTTACTATGCTGCATTTTATATTGTCAGCGCTTACTTCGCACAGGAGAATATCTTAGTCAGAAGCCACAAAGGAATGAGTGTAACCATGGAGTCAGAACTCGTTCAAAAAAAATTATTGGCTGAAGCGGATTTAAAATTATACGGTCAATTGATGAAGGCAAGAGAAGACGCTGATTATGGAGATTTTCTTGTCATTTCGGAAAACGAAGCAAAAGAATTATACGCTGAAACAAAAGCATTCATCCAAAAAATCGAATCATTAATAAACATCAATGGATAACTTATCTACCATACTACTCGCTTTTGACTGGTCATTCGTAGTACAGAAATTAATTCTTATTGTCATTATCGTTTCAGTATCGCTGGTAATAGCTATGTATGAAACCTATCTCGAAAGAAAAATAGCAGCCTGGATGCAGGACAGAAAAGGTCCTAACCGCGCTGGTCCCTTCGGTATTCTGCAACCCTTAGCCGATGGAGGCAAATTGTTTTTTAAAGAAGAAATCATTCCGAATACATCAAATAAAGTTTTGTTTGTTTTAGGCCCGGGACTGGCAATGTTAGCAGCCTTAATGACTTGCGCTGTGATTCCCTGGGGCAATTTTATAGAGATTGGCAATAAGCAAGTGCCCCTGCAAATTGCCGATGTAAATATTGGCATTCTGTACATTTTTGGCGTAGTAAGCTTAGGCGTGTATGGTATTATGATTGGCGGTTGGGCAAGCAACAATAAATTCTCTTTGCTGGCAGCTTTACGCGGTGCTTCGCAAGCCATTAGCTATGAGCTAGCAATGGGCATCTCATTGATTGCACTCCTTTTTTTAACGGGTTCTCTAAGTATGAAAACCATTGTAGAAGAACAAATGCGGAGCGGTGTTTGGAATGTTGTGTATCAACCGCTTGGTTTTCTTATTTTCTTAGTGTGTGCGTTTGCCGAATGCAACCGTACGCCTTTCGATTTGCCCGAAGCAGAAAGCGAATTGAACATGGGCTATCACCAGGAGTATTCAAGTATGAAATTAGGTTTCTACCTGTTTGCCGAATATGTAAATATGTTTATCAGCAGCGCCGTTATGGCAACACTTTTCTTTGGCGGTTATGATATTCCTTTTTTAGACGAAAGCAAACTCAATCCTAACCTGGCTGCGGGCTTGGGCTTGTTAGCTTTGATGCTTAAAATCGGATTCTTTATCTTTTTATTCATGTGGGTTCGATGGACGGTTCCACGCTTCCGGTACGACCAGTTGATGAATTTAGGATGGAAGAAATTATTGCCGCTTGCAATGGTAAATATGCTGGTAACAGCGGCTGTGATTTTGGCACTGAATAAATAATCTGAACCGGGATTTTGGAGGATTTTTCTGATTAGGAAGATTAAAAGTAAATGTTATGAAAGTTAAATCAAAGAATAAAAATTCACGCAAAAACAAATCTGCCAAATCCGTTCAATAACATAAAATCCCGGTTCAGCCAACAACAAAATAGCAAGATAAACTTGGACACTTACCAGCAGACAAATACTTTTGTAACGAAAAGCTGAACGCTACATGCTGACGGCTGATAGCTATATAACATGCAATCATTAACGAATAGAAGTAAAGCAGTTGACCGCAAACCGATGACGTTTTTAGAGCGCATTTATTTGTGGAACATCGCGAAGGGAATGCTCATTACATTAAAGCATTTTTTTAAGAAAAAAGTTACCATCTCGTATCCCGAAGTAAAACGCCCGTTTAGCCCTGTATGGCGCGGCTTGCATGTGTTAAACCGTGATGAGCAAGGACGTGAACGCTGCACTGCGTGCGGTTTGTGTGCAGTAGCTTGCCCCGCGGAAGCCATTACAATGGAGGCGGCTGAACGCGAAATAGGAGAGGAGAATTTATACCGTGAAGAAAAGTATGCAGCACGCTACGAAATTAACATGCTGCGTTGCATCTTCTGTGGCTTGTGCGAAGAGGCGTGTCCGAAAGATGCCATTTATTTAAGTGAAACTTTTACGCCGAGCGATTTTGCCCGTAAAAAATTTATTTATACAAAAGAAGATTTACTGATACCCAACCCGGTAACCGAGCCGGAAGCGTATGCAAAAGCCAAAGGCGACAATGCACCAACAACGGCAGATTATACGGCGATAAAATGATACTATTTTCATCAACTACCAACTCAATTCATGGGCATTACTGAAATTGTTTTTTGGTTACTAAGCGGTGCAGCGTTGTTAAGCGCCATCATGGTGCTGGTTAGTAAAAATCCGGTGCACAGCGTGTTGTGGCTGATTGTTACGTTCTTTGCCATATCGGGTCATTACATTTTATTAAATGCACAATTTTTAGCCATCGTAAATATTATCGTATATGCCGGTGCTGTAATGGTTTTGTTTTTATTCGTTATTATGTTGATGAATCTCGATGCTGCCATCGAACCCAAGCGCAGTGTATGGATGAAATTTGCAGGTGTTATCAGTGGAGGTTTGCTTTTATCGGTATTGATTTCTGTGATACGCACATCAACCGATTTGGCAGGTAAAACGGCTCAGCTAAACACAGGCGATATTGGTTTGATAAATAATTTAGGTAAAGTGCTGTTTACCGATTATGCAGTGCCGTTTGAAATCAGCAGTGTTTTGTTTTTAAGTGCAATGGTTGGTGCTGTTGTTATCGGAAAAAAGAATTAAAGCTTATGCCCATACAATATTACATCGCATTATCATCGGCCTTATTTTGCATCGGTATCATCGGCGTGCTTACACGGCGCAATGCAATTATTATTTTTATGTGTGTTGAACTTATGTTGAACGCAGTAAACTTATTGCTGGTTGCATTTTCAAAAGTGCCACACGCCGTTGCAAAAGGAACAACTGATGCGGTACAATCCGGCATTGACGGACAAATATTTGTGTTCTTCATTATGGTAGTGGCGGCGGCTGAAGTAAGTGTGGGTTTAGCAATTATCGTAATGATGTATCGAAATACACACTCGGTAGATGTGAATTTTTTGAACCGGTTAAAAAATTAAAACCCCAACCTCTAAAGGGGAGAAGGGCAACAACGTAATAGATTTCAAAACTCTCCGCCGCGGCGGATTCGGGGGCTTTCTTTTATGGCTTACTTAATACCACTTTTTCCATTACTGGGTTTTCTTATCAATGGGCTGCTTCGCAATTCGTTGTCCAAATCTGTAACAGGTATTATCGGAAGTGGTGCTGTGCTGGCTTCTTTTATCGTAAGTCTCATTCTTTTTTTTAGTGTAAAAACAAACGGTGTATTGCCGGTTGAGCCACTCTTTACATTCATCAACACAGGCACTTTTACAATTGATTTCGCGTTTCAGGTTGACCAACTTTCCTCTTTGTTTTTATTGATTATTACCGGCGTTGGCTTTCTCATTCATGTGTATTCTACCTCTTATATGCACAACGAAAAGCCTCCTCAGTTTGCCAGATATTTTTCTTATCTCAACTTGTTTGTTTTTTCAATGCTCCTGCTGGTGCTGGGTGCCAACTACGTTATCATGTTCATTGGCTGGGAAGGCGTTGGTTTGTGTTCTTATTTACTAATCGGATATTGGTTCTCCGTTGACAATTACAATGCGGCTGCTACAAAAGCTTTTGTTATGAATCGCATTGGCGATGCAGGTTTTCTTTTGGCTGTTTTTTGGTTATTAAACAAATTGGGAACAGTAAATTATGCGGATGTGTTTGCCAACTATAGCAAACTCTCATCATCAGACATTACTGCCATAACATTGCTTTTATTTGTTGGCGCAACGGGCAAAAGTGCTCAAATTCCTTTATACACCTGGCTGCCCGATGCCATGGCAGGTCCCACGCCGGTTTCGGCTTTAATACATGCGGCAACCATGGTAACGGCCGGCATTTATATGATTGCACGAAGCAATATTTTATATACATTGGCGCCTCTTACCGAAAATGTGGTAGCTATCATCGGCCTGGCAACAGCTATTCTCGCTGCCACTATTGCGTTAAAACAAAACGATATTAAAAAAGTACTGGCTTATTCAACAGTAAGCCAGTTGGGTTATATGTTTCTGGGCTTAGGCGTTGGTGCTTACACCGGTGCTGTGTTTCATGTAATGACGCACGCTTTTTTTAAAGCCTGTTTGTTTTTAGGCGCAGGTTCCGTGATTCATGCGATGGGCGGCGAGCAGGACATGCGCAACATGGGTGCATTAAAAAAATGGATGCCCATCACCAACATCACTTTTTTGGTGTCGTGCCTTGCCATTGCAGGCGTTCCACCGCTATCTGGTTTTTTTAGTAAGGATGAAATTTTAGCAGCTGCCGAACTCAGAAATCCGATATTGTATTACATCGGAGTTGCAGGCGCGTTGATGACGGCGTTTTATATGTTTCGTTTGTATGGAATGACATTTCTGGGAACGTTCAGAGGCACGAATGAGCAGGAACATCACCTGCACGAAAGTCCACCCGCAATGACGATTCCGTTAATCGTTCTTGCTATCCTTGCTGCGATAGGAGGCTTCGTAGGCATACCCGAAGTGTTTGCAAAAAACGCGCACTGGCTTGAACATTTCCTGGCTCCTGTTTTTGCACAATCGAAAGTTTTACAGCCTGAACACTTAGGCGATACCTCACACGAATTGGTGATGATGGCAATTGCAACGGTGTTAATCATTGCAGTCGTTATCTGGGCATGGACAAAATACGGCAAATACAAACCTTCTGCTGAAGAAGAATCTGGTTTCGGTAAAGTGCTTCAAAACAAATGGTATGTTGATGAAGCCTACAATGCTGCCGTTGTAAAACCTCTGAATGGTGTAGCTGGCTTCTTTAAAAATGTGGTAGAAAAATCAGGTATTGATGGTTTGGTAAACGGTACAGGCCGGTTCGTTCAATATTCGTCAAGACAATTGCGGTTATTGCAAAGCGGACAGGTAGGAAACTATATTTTGTTTATGGTGTTAAGCATTGTGGTTTTGTTTGTAATATTTTGGAACCAGGCTGTGATTATTGCCTTTATTGAGAAGATATTTTAGACATCATCCCAATCCTTCTCTACATACGGAGAAGGGCAAGAAGTAAAAAACATGATTGCACTTTTATTAATTGTTATCCCGTTATTCGCAGGCATCATTTCTTGTTTTATCAAAAATGAAGCTTCAGCCAAAGGCTTAACCTTATTGGCTTCTTTCCTAACATTGGCAACTGCAATTGCGGGCGTTTATGCAAGCAACACAACCCAAATTCATTGGGATGGTGCATGGCTTTCCGAAATGGGCAGCCGCTTTACTTTATCGCTCGATGGTATGAGCAAAATGCTTTGCTTATTGAATGCCATTGCTCTTCCACTGGTTGTTATTTCTACTTATAAGAACGAGTACAACAAAGCTGGTAGCTTTTACGGTTTGTTGTTGCTAATGCAATGCGGTATGATGGGCGTGTTTCTCGCATCAGACGCTTTGTTGTTTTATTTCTTTTGGGAACTGGCTTTGATACCCACCTATTTTTTATGCTCCATTTGGGGCGGCGAAAAAAGAATTGCCGTTACATTTAAGTTTTTTATTTACACCTTTTTAGGCTCGTTATTGATGCTCATCGGCATTTTGTATTTGTATTTTCAAACGCCGGGAAGTCATTCTTTTTCCATTCAATCGTTTTATAATCTAAAGCTTTCGCAAACGCAGCAATACTTTTGTTTTTGGCTGTTTTTTATTGCTTTTGCTATCAAAATGCCTATGTTCCCCTTTCATACATGGCAGCCCGATACGTATGAACAATCGCCAACAGCTGTAACCATGATGTTGAGTGGCGTCATGGTAAAAATGGGTATTTATGGAGTGATTCGCTGGGTGCTTCCCATATTTCCATTAGCTGTGATAAAATTTGATAACCTGATTGTTATCTTAAGTGTCATCGGAATTATTTACGCATCGTTGATTGCCATCCGGCAAAATGATATGAAGCGATTAATTGCTTATTCCTCCATTGCACATATCGGCCTGATGAGTGCGGCCATTTTTTCTGGCAACACGTCAGGCATGCAAGGCGTGATGGTGCAGATGTTCAATCACGGCATTAATGTAATTGGCTTGTGGATCGTTGCCGATGCCATTGAACAACAATTGGGCACGCGCAAGTTCAGCGACCTGGGCGGTTTGGCGAAGAAAGCGCCTACACTTGCCATTTTGTTTTTGGTGATGGCATTGGCCAATGTATCGTTGCCGCTTACCAACTCGTTTGTGGGCGAATTTTTAATGTTCAATGGTTTGTTTCAATACAATATTGTTGCGGCGGCAGTGGCTATCATCAGCATTATTTTAGCTGCCATTTACACATTGAACATGATGCAAAAAATATTTTATGGCAATACTTCTTTGGTTGTAGATAATGCGGTTGACAGTAACATGAGTACCAATGTTGCCCTGGGAATTTTAGTGATTTTAATTGTTTTCATTGGCGTGTATCCACAACCAGTGCTGCAATTAACAAGCGACACAGCTAAAGCTGTGCTGGCACAAATTCGCATGTAATAAAACGTAGTGAGCTAAGTATTATGAATGCTATTTTACTTTCGGTTATTTTCGGCGTGGTAATGATGTTCAGCAGCATTTTTGTGCAAAACAAAAACGCATTCCGCTATATTGCTACGGCTGGATTATTTATTTTATTGATTGGTTGTTTTGCCGATTTAAAAGGCTTCACGTTATGGAATATTGACACTAAAGGCATGTTGCTGTTTGATAGCTTCGGAATATACTTTAACGTTATTGCGGTGGCTACAACATTGGTGTACGCCTTACTTACCGGAAAGGAAATTCAGGAAACCGGCAGCTATATTGCCGAATATTTTGTGCTCATTTTCTTCGTGCTATGCGGCATCTTTTTGCTATCGTCTTATAACAATTTACTGATGTTGTTTTTAGGAATTGAAATTCTTTCCATTCCGTTATACATACTTACCGGCTCCGACAAGCGCAACATGAAAAGCAATGAAGCATCGCTTAAATATTTTTTGATGGGCACATTTTCAACCGGCTTGATGCTGATGGGGATTGCGTTTATTTATGGCGCTACCGGCTCGTTTTCGTTGGAAATTTTACACACACAACCTCCTATTGCTAACGTACAGGCACCAGATCAACCCACCGCTTCATTTTTAGAAATTGTTGGTATGTTGTTTTTGATGGTTTCCATTGGCTTCAAAGTATCGGCAGCACCGTTTCATTTCTGGACGCCCGATGTATATGATGGTGCACCAACAGTGTTTACTTCCTTCATGGCAACCATTGTAAAGGCGGCTGGCTTTATTGCATTCATCAAACTATTTGATGCCCGCATGTTGGAAACAAGCGTGGAAAACAACAAAGTGATTGGTGTTGACTGGAAGCTCCTGTTTGCCATCATTATCGTTTGCACATTATTGATTGGCAACATTACGGCTGTATTTCAGCAAAGCGTAAAGCGAATGTTGGCCTACTCAAGTATTGCGCAGGCAGGCTTTATGTTGTTTGCCTTATTTAGTATGAACGATGTTGCAAAAGAAGGCATCCTGATGTACTCGGTGGCTTACAGTTTGGCAACCATTGGCATCTTTGCTATTTTGGTGAAGTTGAAAGATTTTACTTACGATGGCTTTAATGGATTGGCTAAAACGCAGCCCCTGCTTGCGTTTGCCAATACTGTGTTCTTGTTATCACTTGCGGGAATCCCATTAACTGCAGGTTTTTTTGCCAAATTTTTTATGCTGGAATCGGTAATCAAAACCGGCTCGTATCTGTGGCTGGTAATTGCAGCTGTTGTTTTTGCCGCTATTTCTGCCTACTATTATTTTCGGGTAATACAAGCCATGTATTTTAAATCCGGGGATGGTGAGACCATCGAAACGCCGGCTGTGGGTTTCAAAATTGGCATTGTGGTGCTTGCGTTAGCGATCATTTATCTGGGCATCTTTCCGCAGACCTTGTTTGGCTGGTTTTATTTTTAAAACGATATACAACCTTTTATCAAAATTATTACCCTGCTATAACGCAGGGTTTTTACTTTTATAAAGTTTTGAACTTCCAAAGGCCGAATTATAGTTGCCGTCATGGCGAGGAACGAAGCCATCTGTGTTATACAGTAGATATTGATATAAATAGTAAGCGACTTCATCATTCAGCGAAATCACAAATCATGAATTAAAAATCTCAAATCCAGAGATGGCTTCGTTCCTCGCCATGACGATGCAGTTTGCAAGTGCCCGATTTTTGTTCAACTGCTGATGGGCTCCCGATAAATACGGGACGCAGTGCGGCCTGTCTGCCGGGTAGGCGGGGATGGAAGTAGAAAGCCCGCAGCGACGAAGGAGCGAGGCTTGTAACGGACTGACCGAATAACAGATTGATTGAAAAACAAAAGTTGACAGCCCCAAAATATGTGCAAAAACAAATCATGACTATCCGTGTACCAAGTCCTTTTTATCCTTATTCTATTCTCTGCTTATAATGCTTTTTGTTTTTATTGAATAATCATTACCTAATTTTGAAACTATGGTGTTAGCAGATACGTTCCGGCAAGCCTACAGAACCGTTGCAGGAAACAGATTACGAACCGGCATTACAGTGTCGATCATTGCATTTGGTATTATGGCGCTCATTGGCATTATCACTGCTATTCAGGCTATGAACAGCAGTGTAAACAGCAACTTTGCAACCATGGGTGCCAACGGTTTTACTCTTACTTTTAAAGAGCATCGGCGCTTTGGCAACCGCAACAATGAGGTAAGCGTAGAAACGCGGGGCAGAAAACAAAAGAAATCGAATTTGGATCAATACATCACATTGGCGCAGGCAGAAAGCTTTAAACAGGAGTATCGGTTTCCGGCAACGGTAAGCATTGCTTTAAACAGCAACCAGAGTTACGAAATTCATTATGATGAAAAGAAAACAAATCCCAATGTTCGTGTAAATGGCGGTGATGAAAATTACTTGGAAGTGAATGGCTATAGCGTTGCTTATGGAAGAAATTTTACGCCACGCGATGTGCAGGGCGCAACGCATGTTTGCCTATTGGGCAGCGATGTTGCCAATAAATTGTTCAACAACAATCCGGCGAAAGCGGTTGATAAAGTCATTCGCATTGGCACGGCGCCTTATGTAGTAATCGGCGTTTTAAAAAGCAAAGGTTCGAGTGCAATGTTGCGTGCCGATAATGTTATCATCACCACTTACAACAGCCTTCGCACACTAAGCAATCCGGCAGATTCTTACACCTTGGGCATAACGGCGAACAGCATTCAGGAAGTGAATCCTGCAGCCGGAGAAGCAACAGCTGTATTCCGTTCTATTCGCCGCCTGCAGCCTACTGAGGACGATAATTTTGCTGTAGAAAAAAGCGATCGGATTGCATCCACAGTGTTGAGTTTGTTAAGCAGCATTTCCGGTGCTTCAGGCGTAATTGGAATTATTACTTTGCTGAGTGCTGCCATAGCGCTAATGAACATTATGCTTGTAGCTGTAAACGAACGTACGCGCGAAATTGGTTTGATAAAAGCCATTGGTGGCAAAAAGCGAAACATCCGTCTTCAGTTCTTGTTTGAATCTATAATTATTTCAGTTGCCGGAGCTGTGTTTGGAATTATCCTTGGCGTGCTGGTTGGAAACTTGTTTGCCGTGTTTTTAGATACCGGCTTTGTGGTGCCCTGGGGATGGATTGTGTTTGGTATTTCCATTTGTGCTTTGTTTGGTTTACTGGCAGGTTTGTGGCCCGCCATCAAAGCTTCCAAGCTTAATCCTATCGTGGCTTTGCGATATGAGTAGCGAGAGATGTTGGATGTGAAACGTACTCTATGTATGAGGTAGAGGAATACACCTTAGATTGTCAATGAAATAACTCATAATTTTTAATGATGGACAAATGAAAAAAGGATTGAAAGTTTTCTTGTTCTGTTTTAGTTGCTTAACGCTTATCAGTTGGGACAGAGCTACAAAAAACCTGGCGAAAGAACACCTGATGAATAAGGAACCAGTGTCTTATCTGCATGATACTTTCCGGCTTGAATACATAGAGAATACAGGTGCTGCTATGAGTTTCGGTGATAATCTGCCAAAAGCGGTCAACTTCTGGCTATTAAGTATTTTGCCTTTACTTTTTCTTTTGATTGCATTTGTTTTCGTTGTTAAAAATATAAGGAATTTTAGCTTTCCTAAACTGTCAGCTTTTGCGTTAATTATCGCTGGTGGCTTGGGCAATATTATAGACCGTTTGCTATTTGACCGACATGTTTCTGACTTTATGAATATTGGTTTTCAACACATCAGAACGGGTATCTTTAACTTTGCAGATGTTTCTGTAACCATAGGAGCCATTCTACTCATATTTGTGTATCGCAAAAATACATCATCCTTATCTTATTAATAAGCAATTTCAACAGATAATACAAAGCGCACATAGTGGAGTAGAAGTATTATTACTGTGGCAATAAATCATTTGTTCTGTTCCAATGACGTTCATTTTATTATCTTCATTTTATAGCCTTTGTTTATCATTCACTCAATCGTTACTAATTTTTTCCTTTCTATTTTTGCCTTTTACTTTAGTTATGGCAACAATTATTGACCTGATAGGAAACACACCAATGGTGGAATTGAAGAACCTGGTGCAAAATAAAAATGTAACCGTTTATGCTAAGTTAGAAGGCAACAACCCTGGCGGCAGCGTGAAAGATAGAGCGGCTTATGGAATGATTAAAGGCGCCATTGACAGAGGCGAATTAAAGCCTGGTATGAAGTTGATTGAAGCCACCAGCGGCAACACGGGAATTGCTCTTGCCCTGATTGCTTCGTTATACAATGTAGAGATAGAATTGGTGATGCCGGAAGATGCTACGCGCGAGCGGGTATTAACAATGGAAGCATTCGGCGCGAAAGTAATTTTAACACCAAAAGAAGCCTCAATAGAAGGCTCGATAGATTATGTAAATGAGCAACTGCAAAAAGGCGGTTATGTCAACCTAAATCAGTTTGGAAATAAGGATAATTATTTAATGCACTATCATACCACAGGACCCGAAATCTGGCGCGATACCAACGGCGAAGTAACGCATTTTGTTTCGGCAATGGGAACGACCGGAACCATCATGGGCGTATCGCGTTTTTTAAAAGAAAAAAGGGATCAAATCCAAATCGTCGGTTGCCAGCCAACCGATGGTTCGCATATACCAGGCATTCGCAAATGGCCTGAAGAATATCTGCCTAAAATTTTCGATAGAAATCGTATTGATGCTACGATTGAAGTGGATGAAAAGGATGCCAGAAATATAACCAAACGTTTGGCAAAAGAAGAAGGTATTTTTTGTGGTATGAGCAGCGGCGGTTCTGTGTATGCGGCTTTGGAAGTGGCGGAAACATTGGATAGTGGCGTGATTGTTTGTATTATTTGCGACAGGGGCGACCGTTATCTTTCTTCTGATTTGTTTGACTAACTTTGATGGATGGCATCTTTTTTTCATCATTAATAAAAACAAACGCTATGACAAAAAAAACTGTTGACAAAAAAGGACTGGATTCTTCTGCAAAAGAAAAGAAAGATCCGGGTCATATTCGCGAAGCTCATGACATGGCAGACCACGACATTGCTGAAGACGCCGACCTGAGTATTCATAGCCCTAACGATGATTTAGACGAAGGAGAACTGGCGCGATTGGGCGGTGATAAAAACGACCTGGTATAACAGCAAATGCAGCTTCTACGGGCTGCATTTGTTTTTGCCATTATTTATAAATTGCCGCTAAACGTGTACGATAAATCAACCTGCCAACCATCTCCGGTTTGCACTACTTTTAACTTGTGTGGAATCTTATCGAATGAATTTTTATAGTTGATGATGTGCACCGAATCGCTCACTGCATCTTCCTCTAAAACGTTGATGGAAGCTTCGTGGTAACCCTTTTTTTGTTCGCTGCTTTTGTTTCTATAATTGCTGATCAATTTATCAAGTTGTTGGTTGTTGGTTTCATTTTTCAACAAATAAAATCGGGCTCTTTCAAACTCACCTTTCAAACAGCCATCAATAAATTCTCTGCCTGCATCGAAATCATTTTCTGCTTTGGGATATGAGTTCCCGCAACTGAAAAACAAAAGGCATGAAATCAAGCCAAAAACAAAAGGTTTCATATGGTGAATATAACAAGAAGAACTTTGAGAAGATAAATTTTGAGCAATTATATGTACTCTTTTCAAGTAGCTAAAGCATCAGTCATTTAGCCTGTGTTCAATATCCATTTGTTGATGTAAAATTCTTATAATCTCAACTTCGCCCTGTTTGTCTGTTTTGCGGTAAAAGATTACGTGTGATTTTACTTTTGAACAAAAATAACCTTTCCTGATGCGGCTGAAATCTTTGCCGGAACCTGGATTCTTTGCTATGTATTCAATTTCGTCGAAAATTAAATTTATATATCTGTCAGCTTGCTCCAACGACCAGTTTTAGTAAGTGTAAAGCCAGATATTTTCAATATCCTCAGAAGCCTTGGCACTTATTTTATAAGGCATCGGATAAATGCTTGTTATGCATGCTTTTTAAAAACTCGTTGCGGTCAAATTTTTGAATAAAGCCAGAATTTTCTCCTTTTTCTAGTTCTTTAATTAGTTCAGCCTTTTTGCTTTCTTCTTGTTCAAATAGTCGCAAAGCTGCTCGTACAACTTCACTTGTAGATGAGTAACGTCCACTTTGAATTTGATGATTAATGAAATTGTCAAAATGGTCGCTAAGAAGAATTGAAGTGTTTTTTGCCATTCGAATTTATTTCGGTCAAATATACCAACTCCTGATATAAATTTATTATTGAGAATGGCAGTAATTGGTTACATGCAACAACTATATTGAAATGTTCTTTGTCAACTGTTTAACTAAATGCAGCTGCACTTTACTGCTATTTTAATCTTCCTTCGAATTGGTTAATAAACCCAATGCTGACAAGCGTATGCCACTCGTATTTCCACCTTGCGGATTGTAAGACTGAACAAAATCTAAACGGAAAACTTTGAAAATATTTTCTATCGAAAGATAGCCTTCGGCATATTGCCGGTTATTGAAAACCAAACCGTTGCCGCCCACTACAAAAAACCAGTTCCATTTTCTCATCAACGGAATTTTATTCGTTATCAATCCGTTCAAATGATATTCTGCATGAACTTCAGTAAAGAAAGAAGATGTATTGCTTAAATTATAAAACCCCGACAATAAAAAAGTGTTCAGATAATCAGTTACCAAAAAACTTTTGTTGCCGTAATAATGTTGATAATCTGGTGTAAACAAGTTTTGCTTGTTGATAAAACCACCCAGCGTAACATTATAAGCCAATTTGCCGGCAAGGTTCAAATTCACACTGTCTGTTACGTTCAATGTCCATTTATTGTAATTCACATCGCTGCCAAATGTGTTGTGCAAGCCTTGTGTAAACGTTGCTGTAAAGGTTGGATAAGAAGAACCAATATTGATGATGCGATTGGGAAACTCAATGTACTGTGAACCGGGCTGCCATTTAACTGCAAAGCTAAGCGTAGTGGCTTTGTGGCGTGGAAAATCAGAGCTTACAATCTCTTGCGGATAATTGGGTGTAAACTGCCTGCCGTGTGCTTTAAAAATAGAGAAATCGGTGGTGTTTTCTAATGGATGCCTATCCTGATATTCGCCATAAACACTTGCTGTAATGCCGTACTTCAATTCTTTTGCATAACCCAGCCTGGCAAAAGGCGCTTCGTAAATTTTCATAAAATTTTCGCGATACAGCAAAGTGCTCAACGCATTGCTATACGCAGTAATGGGCTGGTTGTTATTCACCTGAAACACCCGCTTTCCTCCAGATAAATACAACGAAGTTTGGTATTGCTTTCCAAACGTATAACTGCCCGCAAGGTGCGGATTAAAATGCCTGTTAGTAAAGCCATAGCGCAAGGTAGGGCTTACAAACAATACACGCCGGTTGCTCTGCCATCGCTTCGTGATGTTGGGCGAAAAAATAATGTTCGCTCCTTCAACCGTGTTGTAAGAAACGGTGTTGATAAATGCATCAAAAAAGTATTCCGTGTTCTTTTTAGTATCTATAAAAGTTTGCCCCAGCAACACCAGGGGAATCAATTTTGGCGTGTTTCTGATGCGGTCAACCGAATCTAAATAATGCCGCCGATGACGAATCACTTCCAGGCTGTCTTTGCGTTTGTAATCCGCAATTTCAGAAGGTTCTAAAGGCAGGGGCCGTATTGTGTCCCAATAGGCTTTTGGCTTTTTGGTTGAACTATCGGGGTAAGAAATCAGAATGTTATTAAAGAAGTTAGTGGTGAAGTTGGGCTGCAAATTAAAGTTGCTGTACACCTGCACAAAATTGCCATAACCTTCAAAACCAAAGAGGTTAAACGTTGGATAAATCACTTGTTGCTTTACCAGCCAAATGGTGTCAACCGGCATGTACAATTGTTCAATTTTCAACAAATCCAGATATTGCATCTGCTGGTCTTTTTGCACACTCAAATCAATGGAGTAAATGCGCCAGCTACTATCAATAATATTGATATAACCCGCAAACGCAGGTTCAAATTTTCGTTTTGGAATCACGCGGATATGATTGATGCGCAGGTTGCCATCTGTGAACGTTCCGTCTAATTTGTAATTGTAAAACAACATAGCATTATCGGCAATCGGCGATACAAAGCCACGCGGGTTCAGGTTACTGCCAATTTTAATGGTATTGTGATAAAACGAAATAATCTGCGGATAGCTCAATCCATATCCACTGCTGTTGCCGCTTACCCGTGTTGACAATACTTCCACCTTTTGTTTATCAGGCTCCTGAACCGACCATCTGGCAAGGGTTTCACTCAAAAAAAGGGTTTGGTTTTGCATGGTATCCAAGCCTGGCAGGGCTACTTTTTGTCCAAAAAATCGTTTGGGATAAGCCTGCAATTGCAGCCTGCCTTTTATATACACATCGCATTGCAACTGCTTTACTTCGTGCTCGTATTGCGGCCTTTTTTGTATTGCGTTGCGAATGATTCCATACGCCGGATCTTCTCCTCCCGATGTTACAATTACGTCGCTTAAATTGTATTGCTGCAAAGGCAAATTAAAATTGATGGTAACAGTGCTGTTATCGTTTAACGTTACTGCTATTTCGCTCGGAAAATAACCCACATGCTGCGCCACCAATGTATAGCTGCCGGGTGCAACTTCAATCGAATACAAGCCATCTGCATTTGCCGAAACGCCTTTGGTAGTGCCTTTGATAAGCACTGACGAAAACGAAAGTGGCTGCCCCAATTCACCCGTAATCTTACCCGTAATTTTTTGCGAAAACAAAGAAGGCAT
The DNA here is from genome assembly GCA_965277535.1 of Ilyomonas sp. Lineage (GTDB taxonomy): Bacteria > Bacteroidota > Bacteroidia > Chitinophagales > Chitinophagaceae > Ilyomonas. Next base: position 3,390,917 of record OZ255825.1, read on the forward strand.
GAGACAAAAATTGAGCAAAAACAAAAGCGGGGTTATATATCGTTTCATTAATCAAATTCAGATTTTAGAATAAACAGTTTTTCTTTTGGTAACGAGCTGCAGTAATTCTTGTTGATCGTCTGTTGTGTCACTCACTTCAACGTTCTGAAAAGGCTTGAGCAATTGTCTGAACTAGGATTGATGTGATGCTTAGGATGAATGGGATAGGGATGAAGATTAAGAATTGAATATTTTGGCAAAACAAAGCTTCTTGCTTTATCTATATCTCAAAAATCCCATTTATCTCATCAATCCCGGTTCAGACAATCCAAGCATCATCTCCTCACCAAATAGCTCCCCGTCAACGCAGCCATACCCGAAACCAAACCTCCAATCAGTGCAGTAACGATTAGCAATGCCGCAACAGACCCATTAAAAGGCAATAGCAATGCCACTTTGCGCGACAGCAAATGATCGTTGCGCGCGTCCAATACAGCCGCTTGTAAAAGCCACAACAAAGCAATAGCAATAAACGCTGCTCCAAACGATGGCAGGGGCTTTTGCTTCATCACAAAAGCCACCAAAAAAGAGGCAAAAACAAAACTCCACCACCACAAATAAAGGGGCAATGCAAAGCCTAGCAAAACAGTAAGCAATATTGCAATTATCATTTTCATAAGTATCAATTAATTGTTTTGAAATACCAGCTTTCCTATGTATTTGGTTTTGGCAATATTTTCTTTAGGCAGCAATTGCAATGGGTAATACTTGCCTTCAATCCACGGATCTTCGCCGTTACTGAACCATTGGCTTCCCGGGTTGCCGCTTTGCCCGCCGGGATATACGCCATACGCATGAATGGTATCGGTAAGTTCTACTATCATACGCCAGCTTGGGCCATGCGCGTTTTCTTTTGTATAAGCATTGATAACGTGTTTGCCGCCACCTGCATCTACATCGGTCCGGCTGAACGCCGGTATTTTCAGTAAATGATAAAAACCGCCGGTACGAAATTGCCCCCACGCCAACTTATTTTTCTGTTGTGCGTCTACCCACAACGGCTCTGCTTTGTGAAAGGCTTTTGTTACCTCTTCAGACAAGGTTTCTTTGGTTGTTGTAGTTATATCATCCACAAAGCTATAAGCCGTATCTTTCAACAAAGCCTCAACCAGTGTGCTTTCGTTGGGCGATGGCATGGGCAGGTTGCTTTGCGCCATTTCATCACCAAAAATGCAGGTTTCTAAACTATCCCACCAGGTAGTAAAAATTGTAGGGCCACATTCATAAGCTTCGTTGCGCAGGTTCCAGTTTTGCAATGAATCAACAAAGTTTCGTTCATCTTCATTTAGCTCAGCCTTTTTAATGTGTTTTAGTAAAAGCGGCCTTGCCATTTCAGCAAAAACATTGTAGTTATCGGTTTGCAAACGCTTCATGCTATCTGTGGTAATGTGGTTCATGCCTCTTAATTCGCGGTTAATCAAAAAACCCCTGTACATCTCAAAATTACCACCCATGTAGTAATGATAGGAAGTATCGTAAGGATACTGATTGGCACTGCTTACAAAGCCACGCTGCGGGTTGTGCAACACCACGTTTTCACTGTCGGGAATAATGCCTGCCCATTTGTATTTGTCATCCATACCTTCCATTACAAAATCGCCCTGCCGCTTCCATTTGGCAGGAAAAGCACCTTGCTGCCGTATGGCAATATCACCCCCTTTTGAGGCAAAAACAAAGTTTTGTCCCGGGCATGCATACGAGTTTGTGGCGGCTACATAATCGGCAAACGTTTTGGCCCTGTTCAACAGTAAAAACGTTTTCGCATCATTGCTTCCAAAATGTGCTGTCCAGTGCATTGCATACGCTTTTCCATCGTGCAGTTTGTCGCCATAATGCGCATCATAAGTAACCGGCCCCCACACCGTCATGGCAATGGTTTCAACATCATCCGGCTTTCCTTTTATATGGATTACTTCTTTGCGAAATGTTGTGGGCTGCCAGCTTCCATTGTACCAATATTCACTCATTGCTGAATCTTTAAACTTCACTTCATAATAGTCTTTCACATCGCGTTCGGCATTGGTTACGCCCCAGGCAACATTATCGTTAAAACCAATCACTATTGATGGTGCGCCGGGCAAACTCGCACCATAAACATTGTAAGTTGGCGTGCTCAATTGCACTTCAAACCAAAGCGATGGAAGGTTTAAACCCAAATGCGGATCATTGCACAAAATGGGACGACCACTTTCCGTTTTACTGCCGGCAACTGCCCAGTTGTTGCTACCATTGTCTTTGTTAGGAAGACGTTTTTTATCAGGGCGATTGAATACATCTTGTTTGTAATTAAAATAGTCTGAATCCGCACCGGGGGGCGGCTTCACCACAAAAGCAGGCTTCTTTAAAACAGTGCCTTTGGGTATGATCGGGTCGAGCGAATCCTGCTCATAAGGAAACAATTCCTGAAATTGTTTTTTGGTAAAATAATTTTTTGCGTTGGTCATTTCAAAGTCCTGCTCATAACCCGTTAAGTCGTAAGCCATATATTTTAAAAGCAAGCTCGATTTTAAATTCGTCCAGAGCTCAGGTTTGTAATTGAGTAATTTGTATTCAATAGGATAATCGCTTTCGTGCAAGCTCCTGATATAGCTGTTCACGCCAGCCGTATAAGCATTCAAAATAGCTTTGGTAAACGTATCAGCTTCCATGGTTGCCAGCGTATTTTCGGCAGCATACACCATTCCGATACGGCGGAAATATTTATCAATTTTTAAAAAGTTAGTGCCCGATGAAGAATCGCCCATAATTTCACTTAACCTGCCCGAAGCGGCATACGTTTGAAATTCCATTTGCCACAGCCTGAATTTTGCATGAACATAACCTTCGGCAAAAAAAACATCCGTTTCATTGTCGGCGTAAATGTGCGGCACCAGCCGTTCGTCCAGATACACTTCTGTTTTGCCTCCTAAGCCATTTGCATTGATGTTGGCAGAAAACATGGCGTTGGCGGGTTCTGCATTTTGCCAAAACCCTTTGGACGGGGAAAGAAAAAATCCCATCAGCGGCGTTTTGGTTTTGCCTGCCGGAAGTTGTACATCCAGCACAACAATCAAAGCAATGGTAACAACAGCCGAAATGAGAAACGGGACCAACCTCATAGCATAAGTATTGAATAGGTAAAGTAAATGAATTTTAAAGAGAAGTTGGGAAAGTTAGGAAGTCGGAAAGACGGTAAGTCCGAAAGTCCGGAAGAAGATGGTTGGTTACATAACATTAGCGATTCGTTAATAAGCTTGTTATGGGCTTGTGCAAACTGCCGTTTATATTTGTTCACATCAACTGATTGCTATGATGCCGTTTGTAAAAGCCTTGCTTTTGTTTTGCTTCATTTTTATGTATTCATCCATCCATGCTCAACCGTTCAGACCATCTTTGAGACCACCTTGGGAAAGACATGCTTCTTCGCGCAAGCTCATTGCAGCAAACGATAAACAAACGCGCCGCTATTTTGATGGCGATGTCCTTAAAATTTGCTTCCATCAAAACGGTGAAATTGTAAAAGCCAAAGGAAGATTGCTGATTGATAGTATGGGCGCCGTTGAGATCAATCCTTATGGAAGAAAGCTTATCGTTTTAATTCCTACCGATTCAATCGTAAGCATTAGTCGCTGGCATCACACAGGTAAAATTGTTTCAGCTTCTTTAGCCGGTGCAGGTTTAATATTTGCGGGATTGAGTATTGCGGCAAGTACACCAAACGCTTCAGCTTTAGCAGTTATTTTATTTTATGTACCAGCCACTTTTCTTGGCGCTGGTTTTATAGTAACCACGTCTGTTGTTTTTATCAGCGAATGGGCAAGCCTGCGTTCACAAAAACGAGGCTATCATTTTCATGTTGAGTAAGGTTTGGTTTTGCACATATTTTTGATATTGGTTTTATAAAAACATTTTCAAAAATCAGTCACTGCACGCTCGTTCCAAAATCATTCTACATTTCACCGAATCCTTACTTTTGCTACCCGCATTCATTATTCATTCAAAAACAAAAAATCAATGGCCCAAAAAATTAAAGTTGCCAATCCGGTTGTGGAGCTTGACGGCGATGAAATGACTCGTATCATCTGGAAATTCATAAAGGATAAACTGATACTTCCTTACATTGATGTGGACATAAAATATTATGATCTTGGCATTGAGTACCGCGATGCAACGGACGACCAGGTAACAATTGATGCAGCCAATGCCATTAAGCAATACGGTGTTGGAATTAAATGCGCCACCATTACGCCCGATGAAGCCCGCGTAGAAGAATTTGGGTTAAAACAAATGTGGAAAAGCCCCAACGGAACCATCCGCAATATCCTTGATGGCACTGTGTTTCGCGAGCCCATTGTATGCAACAACGTACCACGTTTGGTTCCCAACTGGACGGCGCCCATTTGCATTGGTCGTCATGCGTTTGGCGATCAATATCGCGCCACCGATTTTGTTACCAAAGGCAAAGGAAAACTAACCATCACGTTTGAAGGGGAAGATGGCACGAAGCAACAATATGAAGTGTATAATTTTAAAGGCGACGGCGTTGCGCTTGCCATGTACAACACCGACGAAAGCATCAGCGGTTTTGCGAGAGCCTGTTTCAACCAGGCGCTGGCAAAAGGCTGGCCTTTGTATCTCTCAACAAAGAACACCATTTTGAAAAAATACGATGGCAGGTTCAAAGATATTTTTGAAGACATCTATCAAAAAGAGTTCAAAAACAAATTTGATGAAGCTGGCATTACTTACGAGCATCGCCTGATTGATGACATGGTTGCTTCTGCTTTAAAATGGAACGGCAATTTTGTGTGGGCTTGTAAAAATTATGATGGCGATGTGCAAAGCGATACCGTGGCGCAAGGCTTTGGCAGCTTAGGTTTAATGACATCAACATTAGTAACGCCCGATGGCAAAACAATGGAAGCCGAAGCTGCGCATGGAACAGTTACGCGCCACTATCGCGAGCATCAAAAAGGCAGACCAACATCTACCAATCCTATTGCTTCCATCTTTGCCTGGACGCGCGGTTTGGAGTTTCGCGGCAAGCTAGATGGCAATCAGGAATTGATTGATTTTTGCCTCGCTTTAGAGCAAGTGTGCATTGAAACGGTGGAAAGCGGCGAGATGACGAAAGACCTTGCTATTACGATAAAACCAAAGGTAGAACACGGTGTAGACTATTTATATACCGAAGAATTTTTGGATGCGCTGGATAAGAATTTAAAGGAAAAATTGGATAAGTAACTTATAACACGAATGGTAGAAACATTGGCCAATGTTTCTACCATTCGTGTTATGTTTTATAACGATATGCTTCAACCATTATGAACAAAGTATGTAACGATGCTTCTTCTGCCATTTCTGATATTGAAGACGGCGCAACGCTGATGCTGGGCGGCTTTGGCTTGTGTGGCATTCCCGAAAATTGTATTGCTGCCTTGCAACAAAAAGGTGTCAGGAACTTGACTTGTATTTCCAACAATGCTGGTGTGGATGATTTTGGTTTAGGCTTGCTTTTGAAGCAAAAACAAATCAAAAAAATGATGAGCAGCTATGTGGGAGAGAACGCCGAATTTGAACGGCAATTGCTTTCCGGCGAACTGGAAGTTGATCTCATTCCACAAGGCACTTTGGTAACCCGCATTCAAATGGCAGCCCTTGGTATTCCTGCATTCTACACTCCTGCTGGTTACGGTACCGAAGTGGCGGAAGGCAAAGAAGAAAGAGAGTTTGGGGGCAAACAATATTTAATGGAATATGCGCTTCATGCCGACTTTGCTTTGGTAAAAGCCTGGCGCGGTGATGCCATGGGAAACCTGCAGTTTCGCAAAACCACGCGCAACTATTCTGTACCGATGGCAAAAGCCGGAACCATTACCATTGCCGAAGTAGAAGAGCTGGTGGAACCAGGTGAAATTGATCCCGATAATGTGCATGTGGCGGGCATTTATGTGCATCGCATCTTCCAGGGCAAAAATTATGAGAAGCGAATTGAAAAGAAAACGGTGAGATTGTGAGTGGTGAGTTTCGAGCTACAAGCTGTTAGCTGCAAGTGAGAACGCAGTTTTGTATAACATCAATTCAATTTTAAAACGTTTTCATATTACTTTCAATGAAGAATCCACCGGATCATATTGACGATGCAAAAGTGCTGAAATGGGCTTGGTCAGGACAAGAACCATTTGGTTTCATAAGTAGTGAAGATGGTAGAGAAATGATAGCAGTATATGGAATTGCTATATGTCAATATGAAGACGAAGGAATTGTATACCGTTTTAGTTGCGACAAAAATTGGGTAACAGTTCAAGATGCACCGTATAATAATATTCAACAAGCTATTGAAAGGTTACCAGATCAATATAAAAATGTAAGAGCAGAATGGCATATCATACATCCCACATCATAAATCGTACATCAAAATGGCTCTCGATAAATTCGGCATTGCCAAACGCATTGCACAGGAACTGAAAGACGGCATGTATGTGAACCTTGGCATTGGTATTCCAACGCTGGTTGCCAATTACATTCCCGAAGGCATCACTGTAATATTGCAAAGCGAAAACGGCATTCTTGGAACAGGTGCTTATCCTACAGAAGAAGAGATAGATGCCGACTTAATCAACGCCGGAAAAGAAACGGTTACTGTGTTGCCCGGCGCGGCCTTTTTTGATAGCGCAGAAAGCTTTGGAATGATACGCGCCGGCAAGATAGACCTCACCGTTTTGGGTGCAATGGAAGTAAGCGAAACCGGCGATATTGCCAACTGGAAAATTCCTGGCAAGATGGTAAAAGGCATGGGCGGTGCAATGGATTTAGTGGCTTCGGCAAAGAACATTATTGTTGCCATGCAACACACCAATCCAAAAGGAGAAAGCAAGTTGTTGCCACAATGTACATTGCCCCTAACCGGCATTGGCTGCGTTAAAAAAATAGTTACTGATTTGGCAGTATTACAAGTAACCGGCGCGGGCTTTCTGTTGCTGGAACGCGCGCCGGGCGTGAGTTTGGAAGAAATCAAAAGCAAGACAGCAGGCAAGTTGGTTGCACCCGAAGATGTGCCGGAAATGAAGATATGATTGTTGATTTATGATTTTGGATTTGTGAATGCAGCTACATCAAAACTTTCTTTTTATCACGCAAACAACTTTGCTCCAATCAATCATCAATCGTAATTCAAAAATCACAAATCATTCTTCTTCTCTTCATAATAATTCCACATAATCTTAAACACTCTTTCTTTTAATTCATTTACGGATAAACCATCCGGAAATACCGGCGGCAAAAAGTGCATATACAATTTATGTGGCAGCATGAAAAATGGTTTTGATGCAGGCAACACTTTTCGCGTATTGAAAATGACGGCAGGCAATACCGGCTTATTACAATCTATCGCCAGCCGGAATGCACCATCATGAAAAGTACCCAGCGGTTTATCGGTTTTATTTCGGGTTCCTTCGGGATAAATTACCATGTCTAAACCCAGTCGCAGCACGGCTTTCATGCGGTTATAACCTTGCTTACGGCTTTCGCTGCTTTTTCTATCTACCAACACACTTCCCAAGCTATAAATCCAGCCGAAAAAAGGTGTAAAAGCAAACCCTTTTTTAGCAATCGTTTTGTTTGCATTGGGCATAAACGGCGTAGTAACCGGCACATCCATCAAGCTATTGTGATTGCAAACAATTACATAATTTTCGCCTTTTACAAATTTTTCTTCACCTTTTGTTTGTAAGGGACAACCAATCAGATTAAGATAGAAAATCATCCAAACACGCGACACGCTTCTGTGCCAGCGTGCGGCTTTCGGTTCTTTCAAAAGAAAACAAGGCAGGTAAAAAATAAATGCAATCAACATAGTGCTAACAAACAACAGCAATGCCCAAAGTGCCCAGATTCTACCCCAAATTTCTGTAAGCCAATGGTTCTGTTTGCTGCTCATGTGAGACGAATGTTTAACTTGGAAATATGAGCAAATATAAACATGGTAAGAGCCGGATTAGTTTTTGAATCATTTTGATTTTTCATGCAAAAACAAACGTTTTAATGGCATAGTAATACAGTTTTAAATAATCAGCAGTATTTAAACACGACAGGGTTTAGAAACCTGTCAGCATTATGTAATGCCGCTTAATTGAAGGTGGTATAATATTTCACCACAGTATAAAAAGGAAAAGAGTTTATGCTGAGAAATTCACTCTGCGAAAACTCACATTTCTCGTGTACTTAACGATGAAAAAAGAATTGTAAATATCAGTAAAAACAAAAGCCTCTTCCATGCAGAAAAGGCTTTAGATATAAAGATTGATTGAGTTTACGAACCAAGATACAGCGAAAACAAAAGAGGAACAGATACAACAATGCCACCAAACAAAATGCGTTTCATCATATTCATTTTGTGATTGGCAATAATATTATCAATGCATAAAAACCATGCAATTACCAAACCTCCAACACCTGCCAATACCAATAAACTTTTGAAGGCAATTCCGCTCATCAGCAAGGCGGCACTGATGAACAACAGAGCAATCGGTGCGATGTCATTCTTTGTTAATTCCAGCTTTTTCATCTCAGTTGTTTTTGTTTTAATTTAAAATTGTATGCCATCTTCCCAATCGTTGCGTCTTCTTATTTGCGGGCAACAGGAACGATAATTACAAAAACAAATGTTGAGAAAAAAAGATCGTCTTGAAATTAAATTCAGATTAAAATAATTTGAAGGATATAAGTAAATGTCAGGTTGATAATATAAACTGCAAAACAAAGATTTAGTGTTTCATTTTTTCTATTAGGCCTGTTGTGGAAAAGCCTTCCACAATTGGGTTGATAACTACCCGCCCGCCATTTTGAATTACTTCCTTCGCACCTACAATGGTATCAATCGTATAATCGCCGCCTTTCACCAACACATCGGGCAGTAATGTGGTGATAAGATGGTGCGGCGTATCTTCACTAAAAATAAGCACAGCATCCACAATTAATAACGATGCAAGAATGAGTGAACGGCTTTGTTCGCTGTTGATAGGACGGCTATCGCCTTTCAATTTTTTTACGCTGCTGTCTGCATTCACACCAACAATCAGAATATCGGCTTCTTTAGCTGCCTGGCTTAACGAGTAAATATGACCTTCGTGCAACAAATCGAAAACGCCGTTGGTAAAGGCAATGGTTTTGCCAACCGTTTTCCATGCCGCCACATGATGAATGAGTTGGTTAAGCATAAAAATTTTTTGCGGAATGGCAGCAATGTTTTTCATAGTAGTTTGTTGCCTTCTGTTGGAAATACAAGCCAGGGTTTGAAAGTTCTGGCTTCTTCAAAATCCATCGTTGCATACGAAATAATGATGATGACATCGCCTACTGCGCCGCGCCGCGCTGCGGGTCCGTTTAAACAAACCGTTCCGCTGCCACGTTTGCCTTTAATGAGGTAGGTTTCAATGCGCTCACCATTGTTCACATTTACAATCTGAACCTTTTCATTTTCAATCATGTTAGCAGCGTCCATTAAATCTTCATCCAATGTTAAGCTGCCTACATATTGCAGGTTGGCTTCCGTTATGGTTGCTCTGTGAACCTTCGATTTTAAAACCTCTATTTGCATAGCGGCGCAAAGGTAAATGGAATTTATGATGAGGCAAATGTTGTATAATTCTTATCACTTCCTTATAACAATTGGGGAGTTGCACAGTTCTTGTTTTAACTGAAAAAAAGACCATGAAAAAAATCATCTTAGCTTTTACAATTGCCATTTCTTTAGCAGCCTGTGGAAACAATAATAACAACGCCAATGATGGCAGCACCGCACCCGGCAAAGATGCCTCTGGCGGCACAACGCCATCCATTACTTCAGGTAACGACGCTGCAAGGCAAAGTCAGGAAATTCCGCAAGATTCCGTAGAAACCAGCAGGGACAGCACCGGCAACATTCATCCCGGCGACACCACGAAGAAGAAGTAGCACCGTTGCTCATTTTACTGCATCTTTACGCCGTATGCAGCGCATCATTATTACAATAGATGGATACTCGTCGTGCGGCAAAAGCACGCTGGCAAAGGCTTTGGCGAAGGAGCTGAATTATATTTTTATTGACAGCGGAGCTATGTATCGCGCCATTACGTTATACTTTTTAAGAAATAATATTTCGCTTTCTGATAAAGATGAAATTGTTGATGCGTTGCAACACATTTATCTTTCATTTCATCGCAATTTGCAAACGGGCGACAATGCAATGTTTTTAAATGATGAAAATGTTTCGGTACTCATTCGCGACATGAACATCAGTAATAATGTAAGCGAAATAGCAGCCATTAAAGAAGTACGCCAATATGCCGTGGTGCAGCAACAAAAAATGGGCAAAAACAAAGGTTTGGTGATGGATGGAAGAGACATTGGAACCACCGTTTTTCCACAAGCCGAATTGAAAATGTTTATGACGGCAGATGTGGAAATCCGTGTGCAGCGCAGGTTTCAGGAATTGATTGTTCAAAACCCTGATATTACCTTGGATGAAGTAAGAATCAATTTGGAGAAGCGCGATTACATTGACAGTCATCGCGAGGTGAGCCCGCTTCGCAAAGCGGCTGATGCCATTGTGTTAGACAACACACATCTTACCATGGATGCGCAATTAGAACTGGCATTGGGCTGGGCGAAAGAAAGAGGAAAAAAGTGGTAAGTGGCTAATAAAAAGTAAGCTGATTTTAGTTCATCACTTAAACAATCAGAATCATATACCAAAACCAAATGCTATTGCCTCATTAAGAAATAAATCAGTTGTGTTTTGAACTGCAAGATTGTACTATTTGTTATCTGTTACACTGAGTATGATAAGAATAATAAAAAAGTTGAGTTAGAAACAGTAACCGTGTAAAAAAATGAACAAAAACAAATGCTTCCGTTCATTTTGTTCCAATGCTGCCAACCTGTAGTTACTGATGGCACAATGCGGCACCGATCTTTGGAGCATCACATTTGCCTATCTATTTTACCTGCCTCAATAATTGAAGCAGCCAGGATGAATGTACCAATTAACAGAAAATCTACACATTATATCTTGGAATATAAATTAATTATGTTGCTCTTGTTTTCTGGTATTTTTATTGTCAGAATTTTAACTGCATTAACGGTTAAAATCGAATTGTGTTTTTAAATGTTTAATGAGAGCACAACTTGCCTGCCTTATGTAAACATGTATAATAAGAATATGGTTTCATCAGCTTTAGTATTTGTTTTTTTTGCGTTATCGCCCTGCGACGAAAACAAACACATCGTACATTTTGAAACACAGCAAAAAAATGTAGCGAAAAAGAAAAGAAAAGAAAAACTGAGGTTGAAAAATGATAGCCAAATGATAAAATAGTATTATAATAAGGTTAAGAAAATAATATTTTTGTGCTAGCGATACGGCCAATATAAAATGAAGACGTGAAATAGTAGTTGGAGCTGCCATAGTTTGCTATCCATATAAACCCAATATGCTGCCTGTACTAAATCCTATTTTCATTTCGAAAAATGCCAATATTTAGGGGTCGCTAAATTCGGTTAGTTTATTTCCAAAACGTTCAAAAATTGTTCAAGCAAATGAAAAAAGCGAATGCTATTAGCAAATGGTTTGTCTTTGCAATGACCATTGTTTGTGTTTTTGTGTTGTCAACTTCTCTTTTTGCGCAAAGGGGGAACACGAGGGTAATTGCAGGTAGGGTAGCAGGCACAGGTGATAGTTCTATTGCCGATGCATCGGTATTGGTAAGAGGAACCAAAAACGGCGTCAATACGGATGCGAATGGCGACTTTACCATTTCTGCGCAGACGGGCGATGTGCTTGTTGTCTCGCATGTGGGTTATAAGGAAAGAGACATTACCGTGGGTGCCGGCAACAGCAAGTTGACCATCCGGTTAACCGAAGACCTAAGCAGCCTTCAGGATGTAGTGGTTGTAGGGTATGGAAGAATGAGGAAGTCGGACATGAGCAGTGCCGTACTTACCATTTCCAGTGCAGACATTGAAAAAACGGTAAATACAACGTTAGATCAGGCTTTGCAGGGCAAATCGCCCAATGTGTATGTGTCGCAAAGTAGTGGCGCTCCCGGTGCAGGTGCTTCTGTTATCATACGGGGCATCAGTACTGTAACCGGCAATTATCAGCCTCTGTATGTAATAGATGGCGTACAAATCAGGCCAAGCATGGCATCAGGTGGTGCTTACAATTCATCCTCTGGCGTTGCTAATGAATTAGCTGGCTTAAACCCTGAGGATATTGAAAATATAAGCGTTCTCGAAGGGCCGGCAGCAACGTCTATTTATGGAGCTGCAGGTGCAAATGGTGTGTTGGTAATAACAACAAAACAAGGCAAGGCAGGTGCGACGAAAGTGAGTGTTACCGGTTTAGAAACCATTCAGGAAAGACCTAAGGAACTACCGGTGATGAATCTGCAGCAATACGCCCGTTACATTGGGAAATTACAATCTTATGGCTTGGTAGGCTTTGAGCCTGCTGAATTGGGAGATCCTTCTATTTTAGGTCCTGGTACAGACTGGCAAAAAGCTTTATTCCGTAATACATTAATGCAAAAATATTCGCTATCATTAAGTGGCGGTTCGGATAGATCAACCTTTTATCTTTCAGGCGATTATCTTTCACAAAATGGTGTTGCCGTAGGTTCGGGTTTTCAAAGAGGTTCTATCCGTTTGAACCTGATTAATACGGTAAACAAGTGGCTAAAATTTAATACAAACCTGAGCAGCTTTGCTACCAAAGAAAAAGTAAATACTTTCCAGGGTAATATCATCAACCTTGCACTGGAGCAAAATCCTACAATTCCTGTCAAAAATCCCAACGGTACCTTTGGCGGCCCATCCACTATACAGGAAGCTCAATATGCTACTACAAACCCACTTGCAATTGCAGAACTCAATAATAATTACAATACTTCTTTTGGTGTAATTGGTGGTTTAAATATGGATGTAACGCCCATTAAAGGTTTGTTGTGGCACAGCGAAGTAAACGGAAATTATACTTTTACAAATTATTATACGTTCAATCCTTCTTACAATCTCGGACCATACTATAGCAATCCAAATACAACCGGCAGCCGTGGTAGTGGTAATAACTACTGGGTTTCTTTAAATACAAGGGTTCAATATGACCACTCTTTTAATAAGCACACTGTGTCGGTGATGGTAGGGCATGAATCTCAATATTATGCTTATCAAAGTTTAAGCGCAACAGGCACTCATTACTCCACGAATTCAGTACAGGAACTTAGTGTGGCCGATCCCTTATCTCCTCCGGGCACCAGCAGCCGGGGAGACGGTGCGACCGAATCCTATTTTTCCCGTATTAATTACACCTACGACAACAAATACATAGCTCAGTTTGTTTTTAGAAGAGATGGTAGTTCAAATTTTGGTCCGGCTAATCGGTTTGGTAATTTCCCGGCGGCTTCTGTTGCCTGGAAGATATCTGATGAAAAATTTATGAAAAGCATCAGTTTTATTAATGATTTGAAATTGCGTGCAGAATATGGCATATCTGGAAACTCCGGACAAGGAGGTGCTATTTACTCCAACCTCTATGCAACAGCAACTGTTTGGGGTGGCGGTTTCCTGCCTTCTAATTTCCCTAATCCAAATTTAAAGTGGGAACAAGATAAATCAACGAATTTAGGTTTCGACTTGCACATGCTTAATAATCGCATAGAAGTAATCGCTGATGGATATGTAAAAAAAATATCTAACCTGATTCTTCCTGCTACTGGTCCTGAATATTTGGGTGGTTATCTAAGTGGCGGCTATGGCGGACAACTTAGCTGGCCAATCGTGAACTATGGTGCGATGGAAAACAGAGGGATAGGAATAAATGTGAATACTGTAGATATTTCTACCAAAGATTTTCAGTGGAAAACAGGATTTAACTTCTCTATTGACCGGAATAAGGTTGATAAATTAGTATCGCCTATCCTTACTCAATACTATTCACAAATTAATGATCGTCAGTCCGAATTTTTAATTGAACAAGGTCAGCCTCTTAGTATGATAACCGGTTACATTGCAGAAGGTCTTTTCCAGGATTATAAAGACATTTCCTCTCATGCTATACAAACCGGAATTAAGGGTACACCTTTAATTGTTAGCCCGACAAATGGTTCCTGGGCAGGCGACATTAAGTATAAAGATGTAAACGGAGATGGTTATGTAGATCAAAATGATAGAACCATTATTGGTAATCCATGGCCTAAGTACACTTACAATTTTACTACCTCCTTTACCTATAAAGGGTTTGATTTAATGTTCTTTTTTACCGGTGTGGAAGGTAACAGCATATTAAACCTTGTTCGATACCAAAATGAAACCTTGCCACAAGGCACTGGCCCGTATAGCAACCATTTTCAAAATGTTATCAACTTTGCTGTACCAAGCAGTACCAACCCAAATGATGCATTAACTGCAACGCTTACCAACCCGGGGCATAACATTCCAAATGTGTTTGTTGATGCCAACGGTAATAACAGGATTTCTCAATGGAATGTAGAAGACGGATCTTATCTAAAGCTGAAAAATGTTCGATTGAGTTACAGAGTACCAACGAGAATCTTATCACGTACCCATGTGCTTAGAGGTGCAGTGGCATCTCTCCAGGTACAGAATGCGTTTACCATTACAAAATATACGGGTTACGACCCTGAAGTGGGTATGTACAACTATGGTGGCATAAACATCGTAGGTATGGACGAGGGCAGATATCCAACAACAAGGTCTTATACATTCAGCCTCTCCTTAGATCTATAATATAACAACGATTGAAAAATTGTAAAAATGAAACAGAACTTAGCGGTTATAACAATTGTAGCATCCTTTGTTTTTGTTATACAGTCATGCAAGAAAGACTATTTGAATCGCCCGCCTTTGGGTGCACCTACGGCAGGTACATTCTATCAAACCGATGCTGATATATTAAGCGGCACTGGTGGTCTGTACAATGGTTCCTGGGGCGGATATAATGGTACTTCTTTACAGTATATCGGCGACGTTATGGGTGGCAATAGCTTGTCTGATAATTACAATGGCCGTGGCTCCTATCTTAATTTTACAGTAACTTCTACGGACCCGAGTGGCGCTTTGCAAAGCGCCTATCAGGCATTATGGTCTGTAGTTGCTAATGCCAATGTGGTAGCTTATAATATCAGAAATGCGGGATCTGGCGCAAGTACAACTGCAAGAAATTCAGGCCTGGCGGAGTGTTATTTTATGCGGGCTGCTGCGTATTATTTTTTAGCCTTAGACTGGGGCGCTGTTCCCATTATTTATAACAATTCTCAACAGTTAGGCGATAGCAGTATTCGCAGAAATAATCTGGCTGATGTGTGGCAGTTTATTATAAACGACCTTACCTGGGCAAAAGATCATCTGGCACCGGCTCCTCTACAACCTGCACGTATTACCAAGTGGAGTGCAGAAGGCATGTTAGCCCGCGCTTATTTGGTTAAAGCTGGGTTGGGACAAGCAGGCACACGCGACGAAGGCCTTTTAGATAGCGCTAAGTTTTACGCAGGTGATGTATGTAACAACAGCGGCCTTACCCTTTTGCCTAATTATTATAACCTGTTTACAAGCGCTAATTTCAGCGGTAATAAACTTCCCCAGGAATCTCTTTTCTCTCTATTGTGGGTACCAACAGGTCAATGGTTTGTACAAAACCACATGCAGGCAAACTTGGCCTATGACAGCAAGATAACACAGACGGGCGATGGTTGGGGAGGTGGCTTTGGGGCTTCGCCAAACTTGTTAAGCTATTACATGGATCCCGCTAATAAAGCAGATTCTGTGCGTAGAAAAGCAACGTTCTTTATGCCGGGAGATTACTATCCTGATATAAACCAATCAAATGGCGGATGGCATGTTGACACTGCTCTTTTTAATAATGCTACGAATGCTATTACCGGCAACCATATTTATGCCCCGACCGACACCGGCACTTACTATGGTAATGATCATGCTTATGTAAAGAAATATGTAATTGGTTCGCCTGCCGATAATGGAGGTCTGGGCGGACAACAAAATGAAAATATCAATACCTACATATTCCGTCTTGCAGATGTTTATCTGATTTATGCTGACGCGATATTGGGTAATAGTTCCTCTACATCAGACCCTGAAGCAATAAAGTACTTTAATGCGGTAAGAACACGCGCTGGCGTTGCGCCTATGACTTCGATTACTTATGCAAACATTTTTCAGGAAAAGAAAATTGAGTTTGCCTTTGAAGGACATGAATGGTATGATTGGAAACAATGGTATTATTTTGATCCTGCTGATGCGTTAAGCTATTTCAGTAATCAAAACAGGGGTACTTACAATATCACATACAACTACGGTCATCCTTTTGTTACCTACTTTAATAATGCTACAAACCCACAGCCGATTGGTGAAACGCATTATACCATTACTGCGGATAAAGCTGACTTGCCTTATCCGGAATCTGACTTATTAGTGGCACCCAATTTATCCGCTGCACCAGTACCTTTTGACTTTAGCAAACTCACCTATTAAAATTTAGTAAGCTTCGAATACATTAATTGCCGTAAAACAAACTATTATATGAATAAGCAAATATTGTTTTTGCTGATTGCTATAGCAGGACTTATTCAATTTGCCTGTAAAAAGGACAATGGGGGCGGAATGCCAGTTATCAACAATGTGAGAATAGTTGATTCAACAAAACGGGATAGCTTCTTTACTTCCGCGTTGCCTGGTACATTAATCGTAATACAGGGTAAAAATCTCGGGGGATTACAAGCCGTATATTTTAATGATACTGCCGCTAATTTTAATCCTGTTTATGCTACCAACACAAATGTGATTGTTGCTGTCCCAAGTACAGCTCAAACAAAGGCAACCGATCCTAATGTTCCAAGCTCAATTAAGCTTGTTACCGATCATGGAACAGCTACGTATTCATTTCAACTTTATCTTCACCCGCCGGTTATCAATTCTATTTCGTTTGATAACAGCGGAACAATGGTTACCATCAATGGTATCAATTTCGAAGGCATTCAAAAAATAACATTTCCTGTTTCAGGAGCCGATACGGCACTTTCTTATTCAGTGAATAAAGCTTTTACACAGATTGTGGCTGCCATTCCTCCAGGTACGGCTTCACAGGATTCTATCCGTGTGTACTGTACTTTTGGAACTGCCGCTTTTTCTTATCCGCCACCAATGTCGGTTACTTCCGTTTCAAATGAAAACGGGGCTCCTGGCACAACCATCACCATTAATGGAGCTAATTTTATAGGTATCAACCAGGTTATCTTTCCAGGCGGTGTAAGCAGTACTGCTGTCACGCCGGTTAATGTAAATCAATTTCAGGTTACGGTACCACAAGGGATTTCAACTGCCGATTACTTAAAGATAATGGGTAGTCTTGGCACTGCCACTTCACCGCAACCCTATGCCACTTACATTACACATCCAACGCCGGGTTATTTATGTACGTTTGAAGGACAGTATAATACCGACAACACAGGCTTTATAGGTTGGACAGGTGGTTATGCCGATTCTACAACAGCAGCGGCTACTTACCATGGTGCAACAGGTGGTGTTGGTGTACTTCAGCAATCGAGTCCGATGTCAGCCAACGCTGGCCCTACTTCGCAGGGTAATCCGGGTCTGCTTCAATTGAGTGATTTGCCATGGGTATCTAACACAGCCCAATCAATCAATGGTTACTCATTAAAGTTTGAGTTGTATGTGGCATCTCCCTGGACTGCGGGTGAGCTTTGGATCGCCGTAGGCGACTGGTACACATGGAATAACTATATTGCCAGATACGCACCATGGGAAACAGCCACTGGTGGTATTTATGCACCATCAGGATGGCAAACAGTAACGATTCCTTTAACACAATTTATTAAGGGCAATACTTTCTCCAGCACTTCCTGGAATGGATCCGGTTCACCAGCCAGTAAATTTTCAGATTATCCAACAACAGGTCTTTGTTTTATGATTGCTAATGATCAGGCTAAAGCCGTTCCGGCAAACAGCATCAATGTGGCAATTGATAATGTTCGCATCGTGCAAGGGCAATAAGTTTTTTAGAGAAATAAACACATAACCTTGAGAAGTAAGTTTGTTTTTGTTGCAATTTATTGCACGTTGTTCATCAGCATTGCTTGTACAAAAACCTCTGGTACAAACGGCACAGGTGGCGGCACACCGACACCTGGCACTGACTCTGTATATTCTCCGGTTGATCCATCTGTTCCGGCAACCATTGGTTTCTTTGGCGATAGCTGGAAACAAAAAACTTTCAACAGCCCGGATGCAGTGAGTGGTGTCGCCGCGAATGGTGCAGCCACAGATACAGTAACCATTGATGTAAATAAAGTACTGCAAAAAGTAGTGCCTTATGTGTATGGCAACAACTCCAATCTGTGGATGGGGCAAATTGTAACACAGCCTGCGCTGATGCAATACATCAAAGACCTTTCTCCCAATATCATCCGCGCTCCGGCAGGTAGTGTAAGCGATGTTTATTTTTGGAACGGTACCGATGCGACTCATGCGCCTGCTGATGTGCCTTCAACATTGATGAATGCTGATGGCTCAACAACTGCTACCAATCCCTGGTACGGTGGTAATACGGCTTCCTGGACATTCTCGCTCGATAACTATTATAGCCTGTTGTCTCAAACCAACAGCACCGGCATTATTACGGTTAATTATGGTTATGCGAGATATGGAACCAGCGCCAATCCAGTCGCCGCAGCAGCCCATCTTGCTGCTGATTGGGTGCGTTATGATAATGGCAGAACCAAATTCTGGGAGATTGGCAATGAATCGTATGGCAACTGGGAAGCGGGCTATCGCATTGATGTAAGCCAAAACAAAGACGGTCAGCCTGAATACATCACAGGTGCCTTGTACGGGCAACATGTAAAAGTGTTTGTTGACTCCATGAAAGCAGCTGCACAGCAGGTTGGTGCTACTATTTACATTGGTGCAACGCTCTACCAGGAAGTGCCCTATAACGGAGCCTACCAAAGTATTCTAACATGGAATCAGGGCGTATTAGCAAATGCCGCTTCAGCAGCCGATTTCTTCATTGTACACAATTACTTTACGGCTTACAATACAAACTCTTCTGTCAACGACATTCTTAGCACTGGTAAAACGGTGCCTTCTACCATGATGGCTTATGTCCAAAGTCAGTTGAGTGCAGCAGGTGTAGCACAAAAGCCCATTGCTTTAACAGAGTGGAACATCCAGGCTACGGGTTCAAAACAAAACACTTCTTTTGTTGCCGGAATGCACGCCGCACTTACCTTAGGTTCTATCATTAAAAATGGATATGGCGAAGCCAGCCGCTGGGATTTAGCGAACGCTTATGCCAATGGAGACGATCAGGGTATGTTTAACATCGGTGATGAGCCCGGCGCACCGTTATGGAATCCACGTCCTGCTTTTTATTACATGTATTATTTCCAAAAATATTTTGGTGATAGAATGGTGTATGATACAGTGCACACCAGTGGCTCTGATGTTACCGCGTATGCCTCTACATTTTCTTCCGGTCAGGCAGGAGCCGTGATAATTAATAGTGGTCAGTACAACCGCGTTGTTTCGATAGATTTCCAACACTTCCCTGCCGGAAGCAAATATTACTGGTATGTATTAACCGGCGGAACAGACAATGGAAGTTTTTCAAGCCAGGTATATGTAAATGGAACGGGGCCTTCAACAGCTACCGGTGGACCGTTAAACTATGCGAGCATCAAGCCTTACTCGGCTGCTTTAACAGGCACCATTAAGCTTGGTTTGCCACCTATGAGTGTGATTTATTTGGTAGCAGATAAAAAGTAGGCAAAAACAAACATAACAATGCGTGAAATAAAGCAGCAAATACTTCTTTGTTTCACGCATTACCATTTCTGTAGGGTATAAATTTTTTATGTTAGCAGAATTTTTTTGACAGTGCTAAACCCGAAGTGTACTCTTTTATATTTGTACGAAAATGAATGAATTATCACGCTACGACTATTCTACAGAAAGCGAAGCTGAACTATTCAAGTTTACAAGTGAAGGAGCAAAAGGTAGTATGTAGTATTAAGAAGTTGGTTGTTTATACTCAAATGATTCCAAACGATGTTTATAACCTTGCATTTGGTGATTATGATGAAGAAACTGAATCTATTGACGATAGAATCATAACAAACAATAATGACAGCCAAAAAGTTTTAGCGACCGTTGCATCAACTTTATATGTTTTCACTAACAAACATCCAAATGTTTGGGTTTATGCAAAAGGAAGCAATCTGGCAAGGACAAGACTCTATCGAATAGGAATTACAACAAACCTTAAAGAAATCATTAATGATTTTGAAGTGTATGGTTTGATTGAAGAAGATTGGGAAAAGTTTCAAAAAGGTAAAACTTATGAAGCGTTTTTAGTAAGACGAAAAATATTTTAAATTTGTAGCATGACAACAATTGAAAAGCTAAATAAGAGTAAAACTCCAATTGTAAAAATTGACAAATCTCTTGAGAAACTAAGAGGTAAAAATCTATTTCCTAAAAAACTTGCAGAGGCTAACGAAGTAATTGCGAGAGTTGGACTTCCCAAGAAATAAAACTTTTGACAACAAAAGTATAGCGCATGCCAGGCTGGCACAGCGCTATTGCCCTATCTGCCGCAATAACTGAACCGTTAGCAGCAATGCTATCTTCAATGTATCTTTTTATGCAATTATAAATTTGTTTTTCTCTTTCAAGTAGAAAAAAAGAATCTTCTATTCAATGTTCTGAACACGCAAAAAAGGGGCAAAAACAAAAGCCTTATGAAGTATCTGCTTATCATCGCTGCTTGTCTGTTTATGTTTTCCTGCATTTCTTCCAAACAAAAAGAAGGCATGCACTTCAGCATATTGTCTTCGTCCCACACCAACATTGATTTTAATAATAAAATTACTGAAAACGATAGTGTAAACATGTTTGTGAACGAATACACTTACATGGGCGGCGGCGTTGGCGTTGGCGATTTTAACCACGATGGTTTACAGGATATATTTTTTGCCGGCAACCAGGTAAGTTCAAAGCTGTACATCAACAAAGGCGACATTCGCTTTGAAGATATTACGGAGAAAGCAGGCGTGGCTACGCATTCGTGGTGCACAGGCATAAGTGTAATTGATATAAACAACGATGGCTGGGCTGATATTTATGTTTGTGTGTCGGGCAGCGTGCCTGGCGCGCAACGAAAAAATCTTTTGTTCATCAATCAACACAACTCAACGTTTAAAGAAGAAGCCGCGGAATATGGTCTTGCTGATACCTCTTATTCCACGCAAGCTGCTTTCTTTGATTATGATGGCGATGGCAGGCTGGATATATATTTGCTCAACCATACATTAAATGACAGGCAACCCAATAATATCCGCGAAAACAAAGTAGATAGCAATGCTGTTGCGGGCGACAAATTATTTCATAACGAAGGCATTCCGGCTGGTATGAATCATCCGGTGTTCAAAGATGTTTCTAAGCAGGCAGGTATAGTTGAAGATGGCAATGGTTTGGGCATTACCATCAGCGATTTTAATGGGGATGGTTACCCCGATATTTATGTTGCGAATGATTATATCCGCAACGATTTGTTATGGCTGAATAACAAGAATGGAACATTTACAAATTGCATTGCTACTGCCATAAAACACCAGAGTTATTCCAGCATGGGCACTGATGCGGCTGACATCAATAACGATAATAATTCAGACATCATTACTCTGGACATGCAGCCCGAGACGAATGAACGCAAAAAGATGATGTATTCGTTTTTAACTGAGCAGCGGCACCAGATGGAAATGGAAAAAGGATATGAGCCGGAATACATTCATAACATGCTGCAACTGAACAATGGCGTGCGAACCATTAACGGGCAACAGCAACCCTTTTTTAGTGAAGTAGGAGAGATGGCAGGTATTGCAGAAACAGACTGGAGCTGGAGTGTTTTGATTGCCGACCTTGATAATGATGGCTGGAAAGATGTGCATATTGCCAATGGCTTGGGGCGCGACCCAACCAATATTGATTTTTTGGAATACCGGCACAACACTGTAATGCAATCGGGCATTCCGGATAATGATGCCGGGCAACGCAAAATTTTTATGGATCATTTGTCTTCACTGGGAGAAGTAAAGCTGCGCAACTATTTGTACAAAAACAAAGGAGGCTTTACGTTTGAAGATGTATCGAAAGAGGCTGGTATTGATGAAACATCTATTTCCAACGGTGCCGTTTATGCTGATCTGGATAATGATGGCGACTTAGATATCATCACCAATAACATCAACGGCGAAGCATTCATTATGCAAAATGATGTTGAGAAAAAAGGGGCTAAAACAAACAATCCCAATTATCTCACCATCCAGTTAAACGGTACTTCAACAAACACGGAAGGTATTGGTACCAAAGTGTTTGCTTACAGTAAAGGCGGTACGCAAATGCTGGAGCAATATCCGGTGCGTGGTTATTTATCAACGGTTGACAATCGGCTGCATTTTGGTTTTGCCAATAATTTGATTGATTCTATAAAAATTGTATGGCCCGATGGAAAAGCTGGGTTTATGAATCATCCTTCACCAAATACTATTTTGCAGGTAAGTTATTCAGATGCAAAAACAGTTACAGAAGCATCAAGCCCTTTACCAGTGCAGCTTTTCAGTGATGTAACGGGCGAAGAAAATATCAGCTTTCGACATAAAGAATCGTTCTTTATGGATTATGCTTTTCAGCCGCTCATTCAACAAAAATATTCGCAGGAAGGACCTTTCATCAGCACCGGCGATGTGAATGGTGATGGCAGGGAAGACTTCTTCATTGGCGGTGCTTATACGCAATCGGGTAAATTGTTTTTGCAACAAAAAGACGGTTCATTCATTGGTAAAGATTTAGTTGCGGGCACAAAGAATGAAGAAGACATGCAAAGTGTTTTGTTTGATGCTGATGGCGACGGCGATTCTGATTTACTGGTGGTAAGTGGCAGCTCTGAATTTGATCCAACTTCTTCTTTTTATCGTCCGCGTTTGTACACGAATGATGGCAAGGGCAACTTTCAATTGAATGAGAAAGCCATACCAACCATCATTCGCACACAGGGAAAAGCCATTGCAATAGCCGACATGGATGGCGACGGTGATAAAGATATTTTTATTGGTGGACGCGTTTCACTTGGCACCTTTCCTCAGCCCGTGAGAAGTTATATTCTTCGTAATGATCATGGTGTATTTACTGATGTTACCAGAGCCGTTTGCCCTGCCCTTGAAGAAGCGGGTTTAATCAATGCTGCACAATGGATAGACATTGATAATGATGGCAAACCCGACCTCATTATCGCTGCCGATTGGGCGCCGATCCGCATCTTTAAAAATGAAGGCACAATACTAAAGGAAATTACAAACGAAACTGGTTTGCAAGACCTTCCCGGCTTCTGGCGAAGCCTTACTGTTGCCGACGTTGATGGCGATGGCGATTTGGATATTATTGCCGGCAATCAAGGCTTGAACATGCCCTATCACATCAGCGCACAACAGCCTGCAGAACTTGTTGCCAAAGACTTTGATGGCAATGGAATGGTGGAACCCATCTTTTGTTATTATATCAAAGACAACGATGGAAAATATGTGTTATCGTCAGGTATTTCAAGAGATGAATGGGCAGTGCAGATGCCGTCGTTAAAGAAAACATTTGACCAGAATGCAGCTTATGCAAAAGCTACCATGGACCAAATTTTTACGCCGGACATGAAGGAAGGCGCAACAACACTCTATTGTAAAGAAACGCGCAGCGGTTATTTTGAAAATAGGGGCAAAAACAAATTCGTCTTTCATCCTTTTCCCATGGAAGCGCAGATTGCACCAGTCAATGCGATTGTATATACCGATGTGAACGGTGATGGCAGGAAGGATTTGGTTTTGGCAGGAAATGAATACCAGACCAGTGTAAGTGCAGGCCGCTATGATGCTTCTTATGGCTTGCTCATGTATGGCAATGGAAAAGGAAACTTTACACCTGTGCCCCCAGTAAGAAGCGGGTTAATAATAGATGGTGATGTGAAGGATTTAAAGATGATTGTCGCAGGAAAGAAACAGTTGTTGCTAACAGCGATCAATGATGAAAATATGAAGGCGTTTCTTTTGAAATAATAAGCTGACACATTTCCACAGCTTCTTTTTATGTGCATTTCCAAACTGTTGTTAGAAAACCGAAGCAACAGGCAAAAGGAAAAAAAATCACAACACTAACTTCTTTTCCGATAATTCAACATTGCCCATGTATTTAACACCAGCGCAAATAATAAAATAATTCCAATTTGCGGTGCAATATCTGCCAGCGAGCTGCCTTTCAAAACCACTTCACGCATGACATCAATAAAGTAAGATACCGGGTTGAATCGGGTAATCCATTGCGCCCATTGCGGCATGCTTTCAATAGGCGTATATAAGCCACCAAGAAGAATAAAAATCATTATTAAAAAGAAAGAAATAAGCATTGCCTGTTGCTGTGTATTACAGTAAGTAGAAACGAGCAAACCCAATCCCAATACCGCCAGCAAATACACGGCTGCAAATGCATAAATAGTGAGGAAACTACCTGCCGGTATAATGTGATACACTACATAGGAAATAGCCAAACCAATAGTGAGAATGAGTAAGCCCAACACCCAAAACGGAATAAGCTTTCCCAAGATAAACTGGTACTTTTTGATAGGCGTTACATTAATCTGCTCAATAGTGCCAATTTCTTTTTCTTTTACAATATTTAATGCTGATAAAAAAGAACCCACCATGGTTACCAGTAATACCAAAATGCCAGGCACCATAAACAGTTTATAATTGAGCAACGGGTTGAACCAATTGGAAGAAGTAACTCCAATAGTTGTTTGCTGACTAAAGCGCGGTAGCTGCATCCATTCCTCACGAATTTCGTTGTTATAATCCTGAACAATGCTTTGCAAATACGAAGCGCCCAACACAGCTTTTACACCGTTAATAGCATTCACTGCCATAAAGAGCGTTGCTTTATCTTCTTTCACCAAATCCTTTTCAAAATGTGGAGGAATTTCCACTACTACATCGGCATTATCCCGCTCTACTTCTTCTATCGCTTTATTGTAAGAAGTAGTGTATTGGTCTAACTGAAAATAACCCGAAGCAGTAACTTTAGAAATGAACTGCCTGGAGTAATCGCTATGGTCGTGGTCAACGATGGCAAGCTTGATATTTTTTACTTCATAATCTGCTGCCCAGGGCAAAACTAATAACTGAAGAATGGGCATAGCAAAAATGATTCGCAAAATAGCTGGGTCACGAAACACTTGCCTGAACTCTTTTTGCAATAAAAAACCTAAGGTTCTCATGCCAGCCTGATTTTGAAATTTTTTATGCTTAGTGCTAATAAAAACAGCGTCATACCCGCGAGTATCAAAGTTTCTTTCCAGATAAACTGAATGCCTAAGCCTTTTATCATAATTGCTTTTACAATGCTATAAAACCATCTTGCCGGAACAATGTTGGAAATGATGCGTAGTGGCAACGGCATGTTTTCTATCGGAAACATAAAACCACTCAACATAACAGTTGGCAGAAACATGCCTACCAATGCAATGAACATAGCTGTTTGTTGTGAGTTTGTAATATTCGATATTAATAAACCAAAAGATAAACAGGTGATGATAAACAATATGCCTTCGCCCATTAGCAAAAGAATACTTCCTTTAATTGGCACATCCAACACATAAACGCTTAAAAGTAAAATGCATATGATATTGATGATGGATAACAGGAGGTAGGGCACTGCTTTGGCAATAATAATTTTGAGTGGCTGCACCGCAGATACAAGCATCACTTCCATTGTTCCCATTTCTTTTTCGCGAACGATGGTTATGGCAGTCATCATTGTGCAAACGAGCATTAGCACCATTGCCATTACCCCTGGTACAAAGCTGTAAGCACCTAACAATTGCGGATTGTACAACATGCGTTGTTGTATATTTATGGTATAAGGCAGCGTTATGTTTTGCGTAAGCCGCTCCTGATAATCCATGATAATAGCTGTGGCATAACCGGTAAGTGTTGTAGCTGTATTGGGATCAGCCGCATCAGCAATAATTTGTACCTGTGCTTTGTTGAAATGTTGTAAATCGGAAGCAAATGAAGGAGGGAAAACAATGGCAATTTTAGCTTCGCCTTTTTGAAATGCCTGCTCAATATCTTTATCGCTGTAAATCATTTTTTCAAAATCGAAATACTGGCTCGCATCTATTTGTGCAATCAGTTGTTGAGAGGCCGCATCTTTTGCGTTGTCCAGCACTACAAAACGGGCATTCTTTACTTCATTGGTCAATGCAAAACCAAAGATGATAATTTGCACCAATGGCATTCCCAATAAAATAAAAAGCGTTTTTCTATCGCGCAGGATGTGATAGAATTCTTTTTTGACGAATGATAGAAATTGATTCATAATGTGAGTAGTGAGTTGTGAATGGTGAGTAGATTTTAAATTCTGTCATCTCTCAACTGTCAACTTATTCTCCGCTTCTGGTTGCTTTTCTCGCAAGCTGCAAAAACACGTCATCCATTGTTGCAACACCATATGTTTTTTTCAAACCGGATGGCGTGTCTAACGCTTCTATTTTTCCATCTACCATAATAGAAACGCGATTGCAATATTCCGCTTCATCCATGTAGTGTGTGGTTACAAATACGGTAATGCCGGTGGCGGATGCTTCGTAAATCAGATTCCAGAATTCCCGACGTGTTACGGGGTCAACACCGCCGGTTGGTTCATCTAAAAAAACAATCTGTGGTTCATGAAAAATGGCAACAGAAAAAGCCAGCTTTTGTTTCCATCCTAACGGTAAAGAACGGACCAGTTTATCTCCTTCCGCTTCGAGGTTTAACTGTTGTAATAACTGTGTTGTTTTATCTTTTATAAACGCATTGCTTTTGCCATAAATGCCTGCATAAAAACGAATGTTTTCTTTGATGGTCAAATCTTCATACAAAGAAAATTTCTGGCTCATGTAGCCGATGTTTTGCTTGATTTTTTCCGTTTGTTTATATACATCAAAACCAGCAACGATCGCAGTACCTGAAGTGGGCAAAGAAAGCCCGCACAACATGCGCATAGCAGTTGTTTTGCCTGCACCATTCGCTCCCAAAAAGCCAAAGATTTCTCCTCTTTGCACAGCAAAAGAAATAGCATCTACTGCTATGAAATCGCCAAAGCGTTTGGTAAGATTTTGTGTGCTTATAATCGGTTGTTTATTCATTTTTGTTTTGCATTAATTGCATAAAACAATCTTCAATGGTTGGCGTTACGGGATGTATTTCTATATCAGTAAAATTCTTGGATACCAAATATTGTTGCAATTCTTTTTCACCATATCCATCTTTCATTACTGCATGATGATATTCGCCAAAAGAATACGCATCTTCTACTGCATTCCATTGTTTTAAAATCTGCAATGCCTCATACCTGTTCTTTGTTTTTACCGCATAAATTTTGTTTTTAAAATGTTGAATGATTTGCTGTGGCGTGCCGGTAGTCATAATTGTACCTTTTTGCATCAGAGCAACGCGGTCGCACAATGAAGCTTCATCCATGTATGGTGTTGAAACTAAAATGGTAATACCCTGTTGTTTGAGATTGCGAAGCATGTCCCAAAACTCTTTTCTCGAAACGGCATCTACACCCGTTGTCGGTTCATCTAAAAACAACACTACCGGCTTGTGAATGAGCGCACAACATAGAGCCAACTTCTGTTTCATGCCACCCGATAACTTCCCTGCCCGGCGTATTTTAAATGGTTCTATCTGTACATAAATCTCTTTAATGAGATCATAATTTTCTTTCACTGATGTTTTAAAAATAGTAGCAAAAAAGTTCAAATTTTCTTCTACCGTTAAATCGGGGTACAACGAAAATTTGCCAGGCATGTAACCCACTTTTTCGCGAATGGCTTTATAGTCTTTCACTACATCTGAGTTATCTACTGTTGCATTACCGCCATCAGGCAATAGGAGCGTAGTTAAGACACGAAAAACAGATGTCTTACCTGCGCCATCAGGACCAATGATTCCAAACAATTCGCCTTTAGAAACATCAAAAGAAATATCCCGTACAGCTTTAATTGTTTCCTTGCCGTTCTTGTATTGCTTTACCAGATTATTTACTGTGACGGCGTTCATGATTGCGGATTTTGCAACTTCACTTCGCCATACATACCTATCTTCAAATAGCCGTCATTCTTTACTTTTATTTTAATGGCATAAACCATATCCGCACGTTCTTCTTTGGTTTGAATGGTTTTGGGCGTAAATTCTGCTTTATCTGAAATCCAATCAATAGTGCCATTGTAAGTGCGGTATTTATCCTTACCATCGTCAACCAATACTTTTACATTTTGCCCTAATTTTATTTGAGATAATTGAGCGCCGGTAATGTAAGCACGCAAGGTGAGTGTAGATAAATCGGCTATTTTATACAATGCTTTTCCGGATGCCGTTACTTCGCCTCCTTCGGCATATTTTGTAATCACAGTGCCGTTATTGGGATTCACAATTTTTGCTTTGGAAATTTGGTCTTCTACCTGTGCAGCCTGCTTTTGCAATGGTACCGTTTCGCTTAAAATACTTCTGTTTTGCGTAGAAGTATTGCTACGTTGCACAGTTATTTGTTGCTGCGTAACACCCATTTGTTTTTGCATGATTTCTATCTGCGAATTCAAATCATCCAACTGCTTTCCGGTAGCGGCATCCGCTTTTACCAACCGTGCTGTGCGGTCTCTTTCATACACTAAGTTTTTCAACTGTGCCTGTTGAACAGCCATTTGGTTTTGCAACAATTCTATTTGCGGCGCTACGTTGGAAGTCTTTTTAGCAAGCGATTGAATGGTAGCTTTTACCTGTGCTTTTTGCAATATCAGATTGGTGGAATCAATCACGCCAACTACTTGCCCTTGCGCTAATAAATCACCTTCATCAATATTGAAAGATAGAAGCTGCCCACCCAGTTGCGATGATACAATTACTTCATCTGCCTCAAAAGAACCCGATGCATCGTAGGCCTCTTTTGTATTATCGCAGGCTTGCAGTAAAAAAGTGAGTAGTAAAGGAAGAATGAACGATTTCATACGCATGATTTATAATTTACCGGATGTAATTGCATAAGTAATTTGTGCCTGCCGAAGCTGCAATTGATGAAGAACTAATGATTGCCTTGCAGCGTCTTCTGCATTCACTTGTAGTAAAAAATCATTGGCTGTAATGACTGCATTTTCCAGTTGAGCTTTTGCAGCTTCGGTTACTTGCTTACGCAATTGAATGATCTCGTTATCTGTTGCTACCAAAGCTGCATATTTATCTATATCAACTTTCTGTTGTTTTAATCCAGATTGTGTGTTCAACAGGAAAACATCTTTTTGTAAGTCAACTGTTTGTTGATTGATTTCATTCAGTTTTTTATCACGCCTGTTGTTGTACAGACTGCCTAAGGACCAGTTGAGTCTTACGCCGGTAATGTAAAATGGTTTGAATTCGTTGGATAATAAATTCAATGCCGGTCTGCCATAACCACCTTGAAAGAAAGCGGTTGCTTTCGGTAAAGTTTGTATGTTAATTAATCGTTGCTGCCCTGCTACTAATAAACTCTGGCTTTTATACAACTGTAATTCCGGTCGAAGAATGGTTGTGTCGGTGATGCTGTCATCAGCAGGCATTTGCAGTTGTGTAGTTTCCAATATTGGCTGATTAAGATAGATAGCCAAAGCATCTGCCAGTCCTTTGCGCGTAGCTTTTATTTCAATAGAGCGTTGTTTTGTTTGCAATAGTTGTGCTTGCAGTTCCTGCAAATTGGAACGCAAGGCTACTCCGTTTTCTACCTGCGGCTTTACTTTGTCTATACCAACCTGGATGTTTTGCAAGGTTATCTCTGTTTGCTTCGCTAATTCATCCTGATACAAAATGCTGAAGTAAAGTTGATTGATTTTTGATTTCAAATTGTACAAGTCGACAGCTAATGAATTTTCCTGCACCGTAGTGTTTAATGATTGGATTTGTTTTTGCGCTTTATTCTGCCCGCCGTCGAACAGCAATTGATCGGCTTCAGCAATTATTTTGTATTGGTCTTTGGCTGGTACAGGAATTTTGACATTGGGCAATGGAATAGTTACCTGCGTAACATCCGATTGGTAAGTAGCTTGCCCGTTTACCACCAATTGTGGTAAGAAATTGGAACTCAGATTTTCGATAGAAAGTTGTTCCGTTTGTTTCAATAATCCTTTCTGATGAATCAATGGATAGTTTTGTTCTGCAAGAGTAAACGCTTGCTGCAACGTAATGGCAGAAATGCTTTGCGCCTGCAAAGAAGCGGCGTGAAGTAACAACCATGATAAAAGGATTGCTTTAACCATCTTATTTAACCAGTTAGTTAATATTGCCATAAAAAATTTACTTTTTTATTGATTGAATAATAAGCTGAGGCACTTCTTTTTTGCGTTGCTCCATCAACCCAATTAACTCTTTGTTATCCATGCCGGTAATCAATTGAATCATAGGACAAGCTAAAAAAGGAAAGATGCAAAGGGATAAAGTATTCATCATTAATTGTAGTGGCCCGATACGTTTTATAACGCCTGCTTTGATTTCCTTTTCAATCTGCGCCACTACTTTTCCAATGGGGGGCTTGCGTTTTCCCAATACTTTTTTCAAAAAAGTTTTAGGCTGCCGGTTAATTTCATTTAAAATAAAAATGGGTACATAAGGCGTTTGTATTAACTGCGAAATGTATTCATTGCAAAACAGTTCAATCTTTTGAAACAAAGTAGTTTCCGATTCTAAAATGGCAAATATTCTTGGTAAAACACCAGAAACTACTTCCATGAATATTTGTTCAAACAGTTTGTCTTTGCTACGGAAATAATAATGCAGCAATGCCTTGTTAATGCCCGCTTCATCGGCAATGTCCTGCATACGCGCACCATCCATGCCTTTGGTTAAAAACACTTTTTTTGCAGCATTCAAAATCTTTTCTTCTGTTGATAAATCTTTCTTCATTTAACCATTTGTTTTAACCAACTGGTTAACAAAATTGCAATTCTTTTTAAACATTGCAAAATTTTGTAACGATTTTATTTTTACTGATTCAAGAATAATAAATTGTGAATGGAGTAATGAGTACTTTGAGGAATAGTAATTGCCGCAAATTGCTGTAAACAATACTAATGGATCAGAGGATAACCTTTAAGGATGATCAGCAATTGCTTTCTGTCTTTTTGAGTCTTGAGCAGCAACAACAGCAAACTTCTCTTTTAATTGATGATGAAGGATTGACAAGAATAGAAGGCAAAGTAACCTGCATTGAACAAACTGAAAATATAGGCAAAACCAAACTAAGTATAAATAACAATGAGCCGATTGATTTAGCGCAGGTAATTGCCGTTAATGGACTTTTTTGTGATGATTATTCTGAGTGTTGAATCTTACAAACGCTATAATGCAGTTGTATTTGTCAACGCAAGGCACATACAATTATTACTTAACATCGCTTTCAAATATCTGCTTTGTAGATACGACTATCCGGTTCCATGGGTTGATAACAACGATTTGCATGATGAGTTGTGCTACACCATTTTCACCAAATAACTCAACTACTTTGTTGTAGGTTTCATCTGCCACGCTATCTTTTGCAATCAAGGTAACTTCTTCTGTCAGTTGCAATACAGCTCTTTCTTCTTCTGTAAACAGCGGCGATTCTTTCTATGCCGAGAGTGCAAAAATTCTTCTTGTACTTTCACCTTTTGCAGTCGCCTCCCCTGTATGCATGTCAATACAATAGGCGCATCCGTTGATTTGCGATGCTCTTATTTTTATCAGTTCGCGAAGTTTTGCATCAATCGGTGTTGATTGTGTATAAACTTCCAAAGTTCGCATCGTTTTATAAGCTTCCGGCTCTACGTCTTTAATAGCTTTCCGTTTCAAATTTTTGGTTTTATCCATTTATTAATGCTTTCAAATGATTGGTGGTGATAGGATTAGAGGTAACAGCATCCATCCCTTCGTCATCTTTCAAAGTTACAGCCTGTTGCTGCATGGCGAGAATAGCTGTTTTCAAAAAGCCAGGACCAAGACTTACTCTTGCTACACCAATTTCTTTTACTGTTTTCAAATCCGGAACGCCGGGTACCGCAATGATATTTACGGGAGCGCCAAGTTCAGTAACGAGTGTTTCTATGTCCTGCTTTTCTTTTATCATCACAGGAAAAAAACAATCGCCGCCGGCAGCTATGTATGCCTTGCCTCTTGTAAGCGTTTCGCCTAATTTTTCAGCAGCAGAAGCATCAGCCTTTGCTTTCAGATACACATCCGTTCTGGCGTTAATAAATAAACAAATTTCTCTTTCGGTAGCTATCTTTCTTATCAATTGTATTTTCTCACATTGCGCTTCAATAGAAAGCAGTTGACCAGTTTGCTTGTCTGTATCCTCGATGTTGATGCCGACGATACCTGTATCAATTAACTGGTGAATGTTGGCTTCCAAGGTTGCATTATCGTTTGCATACCCGCTTTCAATATCAGCCGTTACCGGAATGGCAACGCTGTTTGCAATGCGTTTTAAAATGCGCAACAGATCGCTAAAAGGAATGTGCTCACCATCATCATATCCATTGGTAAAAGCAATGGAAGCGCTGGCGGTGGCAACAGCAGCATATTCCAAACTTTGCAATAAGGAAGCGCCTAAGGGATCCCAGATATTGGGCAGCACCAGCATTTGACCGTTGTGATGTAATGACCTGAAAGTATTTGCTTTGGCGCCCTGCATTTGATTGGTTGCTTTATTCATGCTATGTAAATGTAAGTCGCAATTTTTTTAACGCAGCAGTTGGCAACAACTTATTGTGATAAAAACAAAACAGTTCTTATTCAACCGATGAACCCTATGCTGATAATCATTCCGGTGCGTTTTTAGTTGTTTCAAAACCACACCTCCTTATCAGGATGTAAGTAGGCTATATCTAGTAGCGTAAGCATGATTTCTTTCTTAAAAATGATTGTAAAAACCGCGAAGCAGTTTGTCATTTGTTTTTAAAGAAATTATATCCTACATGAGCTTTGTTGTTTTGTTTGGAGGGAGCAAAGAAGGTTTTGAAAGAGTGGGTTGGGTTACCGCTTAACGGCTCACTCTTGGTGCTGTCCATATCAGCTTTTAGTACACTGTCACCTTTAGCTATTGTACACTTCCTTTACATCTGTTATGGAATATAGGTCTTCTTCGCCATGTAAGAAGTCTAAAGTCTGGCTGTCGGAAGTCAGCTTATGAATGCTTTGCGTCAATAAGTGCTCTTCATAACGTTTAGTCACAAAGTCAGCAAAGTCAGAAATTTCTTCTGCTTTTTCTTCTGGTAATTGATTCATAGCTTTTATTGTCCGCTCAATGATTGCTTGTCGTGTCATGTCTATGGATTTATCATGTCCATAAAGATAAGAATTTTGGAGAAGTAGGAAATGTCATAGCAGCATTACAGGCAACGTAAGGATTGCGGTTATTATACGCGATTCCAAAAAAGATCCGGTGATTGCTACTGGAAAGGTGCGATAGCAAAGCTTACAAGCAGAGTTAAGAAGTGATACTTAAAGAAATGAGTTGAATCGGACGCTTACACTAAAACATACCAATAGATAGGTTCTTTGTTTTATAAAAAAGGCGCAGGTTGGGCCTTTTTGTTTACGGGCAGATTTGGGTATTTCTAATTTTAATACCATCGAAAGAGGACTTCTAATGTGCAGGTTCTATCGTTTTGTAAAAACATTTTTTACGTAAAAACAAACTCGCTTATTTTTATTTTTCAAGCCAACTTTTTTTATGCAATCATCGTCTGATGCTCCTCCGTTTTATTATCGTTTGTTGTCGTTAGATTTTATGCGTGGCTTCATCATGGTATTGCTTGCTTTGGAAAGCGCAGGCCTGTACGATTGTTTGGATGAAGCTACCAAAGGCAATGCTGTCAATGGTTTGGTTCAACAGTTCTTTCATTATCCCTGGCATGGTCTGCACGTGTGGGATTTGGTGCAGCCTGCGTTTATGTTTATGGCGGGTGTTGCGTTGGCTTATTCGTTACACAAGCAAAAACAAAAAGGGTTGTCATGGAACACTTCGTTTATAAAAACAATCAAACGCTGCTGGTGGTTGTTCTTTTGGGGTGTGCTTGATTATGCTGTTCACGATCACAGCATTTCTTTTTTGTATTGGGATGTGCTTACACAGTTATCGTTTACCACACTCATAGCGTTTTTAATTGCCCGCTTTTCGTTCAACACACAAGTTATTGTTTGCATTGCTTTGTTGCTGCTCACCGAAGCTTTATACCGGTTTACTAACGTGTCCAATTTCAATCAACCGTTTACCGACCAGCACAACTTTGGCAACTACATTGATTTAAAGTTAATGAACGTGATTAACAAAGGAGGCTGGGTTGCTATCAACTGCATTCCTACTGCGGTTCATACCATTGCCGGGTTGCTAACGGGTAAGTTTTTAATGAAAGAAAACAAAAAGCTACAACCGATGCTGCTGTGGGCAATTGCATGTTTGGTAGTTGGTTATGCGTTGGATTGGAGTAGCGTTACACCCATTATCAAACGCATTGCGACATCATCATTTGTGTTGGTTTCGTTGGGTTGGGTGTTGCTAACACTGACCTTTTTTTATTGGTGGATTGATATTCGCAATCATAAAAAGCACTTGCAATTTTTTGTAATTATCGGTATGAACTCCCTGTTCATTTATTTGTTTTTTGAAATTGTCGGGCATCGTTGGTTTACGGAATACATTACTATTATTGTAACCAGTTTATTGGGTTATGTTCATCTGCCGCATTTGTTTGGTTTGTTCATCGCTGCATTGGTTGTTTTCTTTTTAGAATGGGGCATTTGTTATTGGTTGTACAAGAAGAAAATCTTTTTTAAACTGTAAGATGATATGAAGATGAGCAATTCATTTTAGCAGATAAATTACTGCAAAAACAAAAGCCGTCCGTACAATACTGCAGGGACGGCTTTATTACTATCTCAATCCACAATTTTATGGCTGTCCTTTTCCGCCGCCAGAACCATAGATATTGCCCGTTGCATAGCTTGCATTTGGGTCTGCCAGTTGCACATAAATAGAAGCTAACTCTGCCGGTTGCCCGGGTCTGCCCAATGGAGTTTCGCCACCAAAGTTCACCAGCTTTTGTTGTGTTGCGCCGCCGCTTACCTGCAGTGGCGTCCAGATAGGACCCGGCGCTACACCACACACACGAATTCCTTTGGGCGCAAGCTGCTTGGAAAGCGACTTTACATAGTTCATTGTAGCCGCTTTGGTTTGTGCATAATCGTATAAATCGGCTGACGGGTCGTAAGCTTGCTCCGAGGTTGTACCAATGATGACTGAACCCGGTGGCAAGTGCGGTAAGGCAGCTTTGATAATCCAGAAAGGCGCATAGATATTTGTCTTCATTGTCGAGTCAAAATCTTCAGTTGTAATGTCGAGGATCGACTGCTTTGCTTGTTGCCGCCCGGCATTGTTTACCACAATATCCAATCCTCCTAAACCTGCGATGGCATCACTTACCAGTTTGGTGCAAAATGCTTCGTTGCGAAGATCGCCGGGAATAGCAACGGCTTTGCGTCCTGCCGCTTTAATCAGGGCAATCACTTCCTGGGCATCTGGTTCTTCCGTTGGATAATATACAATGGCAACGTCGGCTCCTTCGCGTGCATAAGCAATAGCGGCTGCACGTCCCATTCCCGAATCGCCGCCGGTTATCAAAGCCTTTCTTCCAGCCAACCTGCCCGAGCCTTTGTAGCTTTGTTCACCATGGTCGGGGCGAGGATTCATTTTACTTGCCAATCCCGGCCACGGCTGGCTTTGGCTTTCAAAGGGTGGTTTTGGATATTTAGTGGTGGGGTCACTTAAACCCGGTGGAGGCGGGGGCGCATCTCCCTGCGAGGATGGTGAGCCAAAAACCGGTGCTGCAATTACGGTGGCTAACGTAGCTCCGAGGCCGCCAATCATAGCACGGCGGCTTACTCCTTTTTGTTCTTCTGTTTGTTGTGTTTCGTCATTCATAGGTGTGCTTTTTGAACAATTACATTTATTTTTTTAATAGAAATAATATAAACCTTTTATCATGCCATTTTATAAAATGCTATAAAGAAATAAGTTGTAGAAAATCGCTTTATGGGGAAGTGTAGAATTGCAGATGTATCTGTTGGAAATTTGTACACGGCAATAACAAAGCCTTTTGAGAAAATCTCTCTATCCATTGCTGTGCCTTACTTTCAACTGTTCTTGTATTTATTTGAAAAGAAGAAAAATGGGCAAAACAAAACTTCACTTATTGCTTGTGCTTTTCAGTGCCCAATAAATTAAAACCGGCTGAAAAAACAATCTTGCCAAACGCTTTTTGTCGGTGTTCAAACCAAAGGCATTGCGCCGGTGTGCGTACTGCGAAACATTACCCGGAAACACGGCTGCAAAAAACAAGGCAGCTGTTCTTCCAACGGTTAATTTGTATTTGCCCGGTGCAATCAATGCTGCACCCAACGCAATTTCTGCAAAGCCGGAATACACAACGGTATTATCTGTACTAAGCGGTATCCAGTCGGGCACCTGCGCCCGAAATTCTCTTCTTAAAAAGCTGAGATGGCCAATGCCGGCTGTTATCAGCATCGAGCCTAATAAAATGCGTGCAATGTTTTTTGATTTTCCGTTGCTGGTGTTCATATTTTTTGTATCTGTGTTGAATGAAATAGCCGAAAATAATGCCGATTGTAAAAAGTTATTGGATGTTAAAAAAATGAGGCAAAAACAAAAACGAGTGCAGTGTAAGATTAAATTGTTTCGTTTTTTGTAATGATGAATTGGTGATGTAAAATAGCCAGGAAGATATAAGTGTTTTCTTCTGGGCACTGTGGCAGTTTACGTTCAACAATCTTCTTAAAAGAGCAAAAGCAAACGTTCACTCCTGATTACCCCATTTGCTTATAAGCGCAGCAATTTGTTTTAGCTCCGGCAAATTATTTTGCAGTAAAGAGTGAGGTGTATTTAAACTTATTTCATAAATGTGTATCTATATTTGCAAAAATTCGAAAATGAAAAAATTAGTATTTCTAACAATCATGGCAGTAAGCCTTTGCTTTGCTTCACAAGCACAAACTGACACAAAAGTAAAGCCTACTTCAAGCGCAAAGCAAACGGTACACAATGCATTCAGCAAACACAAAGAGCACAACGGTTACAAGGTAAAGAAAACAGTAAACGGTAAAACGCACAAAAAGAAAGTAAAAACGGAAGGGTAAGTTTTATTTGATGATAGAACGCATTTGATTGATAATTGTAATCTGATAATGCTATAAAAAGTATCGCTGGAAGGCGATACTTTTTATTTATAACAACAGATGCGTACCAACAAAGTGGTTTGCTCCTGCACACAGTTCATAAAGTATAACGGTAAGATGTAAATGATGAATTGCTTTTTTGTTTTGGATGTTATAATCTATTCTGTATTAACTATATTCGTACCGTCAAATAACCAATCTATGAAGAAATCTTTACACCATCTATCTGCACCTTTCGCCGTTTTGTTTGTTTTATTCTTTTGCTTTGTTTTTCAAGTTTCGGCACAAGTAAGTGTGCTTACCCAGCATAACGATTTAAAGAGAACCGGCTGGAACAACCATGAAACTTCGCTTAACCAGTCGAATGTAAATGCCTCTTCTTTTGGTAAGTTATATTCGCTTCAGGTTGATGAGCAAGTGTATGCGCAACCTCTTGTTGTTGCTAACATTAACGTTGGTGGTAAATCACGCAATGTGTTATATGTTTCTACAGTAAACAATAGCTTGTATGCGTTTGATGCTGACGACCCGAGCGGCACGCCTTTATGGCAAATCAGTCTTTCACCTTCTGGCTTTCGCGCGATTAAAAATGGTGATTTTATTTGCGACTGGGGTGGTTATGGTGATTATCGAAGTGGCATGGGCATAGTAGGAACACCTGTTATTGACCCTGGTTCGCAAACTTTGTATGTGGTAGCCCGCAGCATTAATCTTAATGACGGTACACAAGTTCAATACCTCCATGCAATAGATATAACTACGGGTGCTGAAAAAGCCAATAGTCCTACACTCATTACTGCCTCTGTTGCAGGAGCAGGAAACGGCTCGGTGAATGGAACAATTACTTTCGACCCCAAATTAGAAAACCAAAGACCAGGATTGTGCTTATATAATAATGTAGTTTACATCTGCTGGGCATCTCAATGCGATTACGGAAACTATCATGGTTGGGTAATTGGTTATAATGTTAAAACGATGCAACAACAATATGTGTATTGCGACACGCCAAATGGTTATCAGGGCGGTATCTGGATGAGCGGACAAGCCCCTACTGTTGATGACTTGGGAAATATTTATATAACTACCGGCAATGGATCGGTAGGGTATAACGGCAACGAGAACGATCCCATCAATAGAGGCGAAAGTATTGTAAAATTCTCTCCACAAACAACTGGTTTGCAACTGGTTGATTTTTTTACACCCTACAACTGGCTTCAGTTGGAAGAAGGTGATTTGGATTACGGCTCAAGTGGTGTAATGATTATACCCAACACAAACATTTCATTATCTGGCAGTAAACAAAGCTATCTGTATGCAGTTAACACAACCAGTTTGGGTAAAACTACATCTAACAATACAGGGGCTATGCAAGTTATGAATATCAATGCCGACTTTCAGGGGCATAACAACATTCATGGTACGCCTGTGTATTTTAAAAACAATCAAAAAAAAGAATACATTTATGTGTGGGCAGAAGATGCTTTATTAAAGCAAATTCCATTTGTCAGAAAAAAACAAATTTTCGATACAGCCAATACCATTTCAGGTACAACCATATTGCCTGATGGCATGCCCGGAGGATTCATGTCTGTTTCTTCCAACATGAGCAAAAAGAACACTGGTATTGTGTGGGCTACGCATTCGCTATCCGGTAATGCCAATGGAGAGACAAGACCAGGTGTTTTACAAGCTTTCTCTGCAGACGATGTTACACACGAATTGTGGAACAGCCAGCAAAACGCAGCGCGTGATAACTCAACAACCTTTGCCAAATTCAATCCACCCACTGTTGCCAACGGCAAAGTGTATTTGCCAACATTTTCAAACCAGATTATAGTGTATGGTCTG
This sequence comes from Ilyomonas sp., assembly GCA_965277535.1. Taxonomy (GTDB): domain Bacteria; phylum Bacteroidota; class Bacteroidia; order Chitinophagales; family Chitinophagaceae; genus Ilyomonas. The sequence goes on from OZ255825.1 coordinate 3,430,210, forward strand.
CTACCTGCCGGAAACGGTTCTACGGGCAGAACGGCTATCAAAACAATTGACGAAACCCGCATGACCAATGCAACGATTGATTTGTTTCCCAACCCGGCGCGTAACCACATCACCATTGGGTTTAACAGCAATAAAGCCGAACCTCAGCAAGCTTTAATTATAATCACCAACAGCATAGGCAAAGTGGTTTACAAACAATCTACCACAGTGAATCCTGCTGCAAACACGTTTGATATACAATTGCCATCAAGCGTGAAAAGTGGTGTTTATCTTGTGCAGCTAATTACAGCCAAAGGAGCAGAAATTGCAAACAAAAAGTTGGTAGTAGGAAAATAAGACAAAACCAAACATAAGATTATAAAACAAAAAGCGGAGCAAAATGTTCCGCTTTTTGTTTTGCCGTTTTTTTGTGTTTTAATAAAGTGTAGAGGTAAGAAACTGATTTCAAGATACGGGCAAACTACGTGATAACAATCACCCGATTCAACAACAGATTTTTTATAAAAAGATTGGTTGATAATTTTTACTTTTAGGTAAATTTCTTTTACCATGAATACGATTATAGAGCAGGCTTTACAACTGCCAAAAGAAGAAAAGCTGGAACTGTATTTTGCTTTACAGGAAGATCTGGATAATGAACAACTTGAGGGAGATGAATTAACTAAAGAACAATGGGAAGAAATACAGCAGCGTTATAAAAATATTGAAGATGATGCTTCGCAATTCATGTCCGGAGATGAATTCTTACTCAAACTGAATGTATTAAGAAATGAGCTTCGCAGTAAACGTTCATAGGTTGTTTTGGCTTGATATATCTGAAGCGAAAAATTATTACGATTCTGTATCTGCCAATGCATCTGATAATTTTGATGAAGCTTTTGATATTGCCTATAAAGGTCTTGAACAAAACCTCGATGCCTATTTCAAATTATTAAGGCACATACGAAGAATTCCGGTTCCACGCTTTCCTTACCAAATTGTTTATGCTTTCAAAAATAAAACAATTTACATTTTATGTCTGCATCACACCGCATCAAATAAGAAAGAATGGAAAAAGAGAAGCAAAGAATAATCGAAACTCTTATCCAAAATCTATCTCTGTATTATCACCAATGTTCAAGCTTCGGCTTAACCCTTTTACTGAAGCATCGCTGCCGATTAAGGAATTGTCAATCACCACTTCATACAATGTTGTATAAGAGCCAATGATGCTTTCACGTATGGTTGAATACTGCACCGTTGTGTTGGGGCCAATGGAAACGTGCGGACCAATAATTGAATTTTTTAATACGCTGCCTGCACCAATCGTTACCGGGGGAATAATAATAGAGTTTTCATTTTGCACCGATTCATGAATAGTGCTGCCTGCCTTTTTTAAAAGAATCGCATTCGTTTCGAGCAAGGTTTCTTTTCGTCCGCAATCGTACCAGCTTTTTACACGAAACGGTTTGAATTGAATGCCGGTTTTAATCATACATTCCAAACCATCCGTCAGGTTGTATTCGCCCTGCGTTTTGATGTTGTTAGTGAACAGTTGATGCAAACAATCAAACATCAACCGCGAATCTTTTATTTTATAAACGCCAACCAATGCCATGTTGCTTTTGGGAATGGATGGTTTTTCAACCACATGTTCAATAAACTCATTTGCATTGATTTCAGCAACACCAAAGCGGCGTGGATCATCTACTTTTTTTACACCCAGCATGTTGTAGGGGCTGCGCAATACTTCAGCTACATCATACTCGCAAATGGTGTCGCCCAACGTTACCAGTACTTCATCGCCGTCAATAATGTTTTGTGCCAGTTCTATCGCATGACCCGTACCCTGCCTTTCATTTTGATGCACAAAATGGCAGTACAAATGTGGATAGGTTTGCTTTACATATTCTTCAATTTTTTCACCGAGATAGCCTACTATAAAAACAAACTCATAAATGCCTGCATTGTTCAATTGATCAACAATATAACTCAATATGGTTTTGCCTGCAATAGGTATTAAAGCTTTGGGTTGTGTATAAGTATGAGGGCGAAGTTTAGCACCTGCGCCCGCTACAGGAATCACTGCTTTCATGTTGTTATTTTCTGTAAACAAATTTCATTTACCTCGCTGTATTTTAACCACAAAACTGTAAAGATGTGTGATGAAATGTTTGAAAAGAATATGCTCTGCTAACGCTCCTTTTTTGTTTTCTCATTTCCTTCTTTACGCAGCCATCGAAGTTTGTTTTTGTGGCAAAATATAGTTCTCACTCTTCACAGGAAAGCGGCAAATGTAAGTTAGATTCAGATTGTAAAATGTAATTCATACACTATTAAAACGGATAACCAATAGCAAGATTGAAAACCAAATTGTTCCGGCGCCAGTTTTTATCTCCGAAATTAATTTGATCAAACACCCACCGCTGACCATCGGGCAGGTAAGGCAGACGCACCGGAATGGCAACATCTAAGCGCAAAACCAAAATAGAAACATCAAAGCGTAAACCAGCACCCATGCCAACGGCAATCTGTTTCAAAAACTGGCTGCTGAATTCTGAACCTGGTCTGTTAGGGTCTGGTTTTCTTGTCCACACATTACCCGCATCCACAAACAAAGCTCCGCGTACAATGGAAAACAATTTTGCGCGATACTCGGCATTCGCTTCCAATTTTATATCGCCAGGCTGATCAACCACCAGGCTATCACGTGGGTTGCCTGCATAATAACTTCCCGGGCCCAAGGTGCGGGCACGAAACGCACGGATGTCGTTGGTTCCGCCGGCAAAAAACGATTTGATATAAGGCATCGAAATGCTGTTGCCATACGCATAGCCAAATCCACCCCAAAGCCTTGAATTGAACGAACTGTTAGTGCCTAATTTACGCGTATATCTCAGTTCCACTTCGGTTCTGATATATTGCGATAAGGGCGTGCGAAACAGCGTTTTTTGCTTTCCTATGGTGGTATCGCCGTTAAACACAAACGGTGGCGGTGCAGATAAATCGAGATTGCCATTAAAGTAAAAATCATTTTTTCTGCGCAGGTTGGGCTTGTTGAGCGTGTTGTAATTGTAGTTGTAAGATGGGCCAATAATAAACTGCTTTTCAATGCTCCGTTTTAAAGTATAAAATTTTGGCTCTTTCAAACTATCCTGGAAATCAGCCGTAATGTGTGTTGGCTGCACAGAACTAATGTTGATAAGATTGAGCTGATGTTCAGTTAAAATATTTTCTTTCCAAACATAGCCATAGCTGCCTCGATAAGTGGTTAATAAATACTGTGTGCTTCGGTTAAACAACTCATAGCCCAACATAAATTTTGTATGCGGAACAAAGCCGCTGTTGGTGTTGATGTAAAAGGGAGAGATGACGCGTGGCACATACAAATCGGCTTCTGCACCCAATCTGCGGGTATCTACCCGTGTTGCTGAAGTACCGGCAGAATATTGTTTTTCAAGTCCACCATATGCTGTTATGGTAAGCAATTCTGCGCCTTTAAACAAGCTGCGATTACGCCAGTTTACCGATAGTTCTCCACCATTGGAGTTATTGCTTTTGGTAAGCCCTGATACTTGAAAACGCAATGATTTTTTTTGAGTAGGTGTGAGGTAATAATAAGCGTTTAATAAACTGTCTGAATGAGGATCGGGTAAAAAACGGGCTTTTACAAATTTATATACACCCAATGTGGTTAAGCGGTTGAGTGATAAGTTGTGATCGTCGCGCTTATACAAATCACCGGAATCAAACACAAGCGTTCGCACAAACATTTTAGGGTTAAAACGATGGTTAGGGTCAACAATCGTATAGCCATGATATTTTTTTGCACCATCAAGGCTGGTATCAGCTTCATTGCTATAATCGGCATAGACAAGAATATCGTTAATCCGATATTGCCTTCGTGCGGCACTGGGTGTTTCGTCTTTTACTTTCATAGCCACATCTACCTGGTGATTGCCAACGGTTGAATCAACATTGGCTACCATATAATCGGGACTAAAATAATAAAAACCTTTGTTCTTTAAACGTGCATCAATGCGTTCCCGTTCTAACTTAATTACATCCAGATCATACGGATCGCCACGTAGTAATAATGATCGGCTCAGGGCTCGCTTTTGTGTTACATCTTTACCTACAATATTCCGGCTAAGCACCGAACTATCTCTTGGAAAAGAAATATCACGCATGGTGTATTGGTTATGCACAATAGCGGTAAACTCACCTGTAAACTTGCGATGTTTTACCATCGAATCGAGTGTTACGGTATCATTAAACCAGCCACGGTTTTCAAGGCGGTTTTGCATTACGGCGCGGTCTTTATCCAGTGTGCTGTATGAAGCAATGACCGGCGGCTCGCCCAGTTTGTTTTTGATTAAATAACGCAAGCCCTTGCCTCTTGGCGTATCAACCATATTATACAAGGTGAGCTTTAAACGGATGCCTAAAATTTTGGAGTTTGGTTTTGGCCGAATAAGCGATTGCATATCGCTTTCCAATGCCTTTTGCCGCTTTTTAGAAATGGACGGCGTAGCTTTTATTTTTATCGTTGAACCGATGTATAAATCTTGCCCCGGCGCTAAGTGTTTGGTATTATCACAAGCTGCGAACAACACGATGGTGAATAAAATAAAGCAATATAAAAACCTGTAATTCATGCGGTGTATCTATGTTAGGCTGACTGCTTCAGCGTTTTAGTTTTTATGAATATGATGGTTGATGGAATTTTGCTCAATTATTTTCTGAACGTTGAACGGAGCGTCGCAACAGGCGATTCATAGGAGTGATGCAGCTCGTAACATAAAACTGTATTTTGTTTTTGCCCAAATTCTTACTACTCATTATTCACCTCTCACAACACCCTGCTCATTTCTTACTATCTGCTGCTTGTTGCTGTTGTTTGTTTTGTTCTTCTTTTTGTTTCTTCTGATCTTCTATTTGCTTGTCCGTTTCCTTGTTCTTTTTACGAACTTCTTTTGCCACCTTATGTCTTTCAAAAATTTCTTTCAAACGGTTGTAATCATAGTTCAAAATAAAGCTCAAACCTGTTTCGATAACCTGACCTTCTGCAACGCCTTCGTAATTGTTGCGGCGATAAGCCTGCAATAAATAACGACCATCTTTGGTGAGCTGATAATCTACCGATACATCGCCTGCAATGTTGGAAGCGGCTTTGTTGCTGCCCTGCGGATTTTCAACAGCGAAAGAACTTCCCACATTCACCTTGATTCTATCATTCAGCAAACGCTTGCTGACACCCACTTTCAGGTCGGTGCTGTTTTGTGCCGTACCAGTTGAATAGTCCTGTTGCGATTGTAAATCAAAATTCAAATCAACGCCTTTAACAAGGTTGCCAGCCAACTTGTTTAACTGGTCGGTGAGCAAACCTGCGGCACTACTGCGAACTGCGCCTTCTACGCCACCACCACCGCCAGAGCTTGCCAGCGGGTCTTCCTGCACAAATCTGCCCAGTAACAACAAAGCAAAAGCTTGTTTGTTTATTTCAGCTTCATCACTACGAACTTGTTGCAGCTTTGTATCTACATCAGGCCAGCGTGTAAGCAAATCCTGAGGCAGTGTAATATCAAATGAAATGGTCGGTTTCAGCATCTCGCCGGTCATGTGCAGGTTCACATGAAAAGGTAACTTTTCTTTATAAGTAGTTTGTACAGCCTGAGTAGCACCAGCTATCTCGGATTGCATTAAATCAATAGGCGCAGTGTTGGCAAGATAGGTGGCTGTTATATCCACTTGTGCAGAAGTAGGGTCGCCCGTCCAGATGATAGTGCTGCCCTGTTGTATATCAAATTTTCTTTTCAAAAATGAAAGTGATAAGTTGTAAGCACCTTTTGATACTTTGTAATTGCCGGTAAGACTTATTTTTCCGCTTTGATCAATGCCAGCGGCAAGGTCGGCAGCACCCATAATGGTTAATGCGTCGCCACTGCGCTCGTCAATTACAACGGTAAATCTTGCCGTGCTGTCGGTTTCAATATTTGCCGTTAGATCAAGCCCCTTCATTTGGGTTTGACCAGTGATAGTATCGGTAATAGAAGGCGTTGGTTTATTGCGTTCAGGGTGGTCTTTATCAACAAACACTACCACGCCCTCGCGCTCTTCTACTTCGGGGTCGCTGCTTGGCAATACAAGTGTGAAATCGGTGGGCTTGTTCACACGAAGATTAGCATTGATGCTGGGCGCATCCAGTGTGCCGGTAACATCAATATCGGCGTCAATGTTCATTTTGCCGTAAAACAAATCTTTCGTGCCTTGCTTTTTATTTACTGCTTCAAAATTGTCAGTACTCAGGTTTAATGCAAACTTGTAATTTTTAAAATCCGAGGATAAAATATCACCATCAATAACGGCGCGTGCATTGTTGGCATCGCGCATGGTGAACTCATTAAAATGAATGCCCTGGTTGTCTACATCAATGGTTTCATTGGGCAATGTTAAACGCTCGCCTGTAATGGCAGGAATGATAAATGTGCTATCAAAATGCAATGTGCCGTTCACGATAGGAGCACTTATTGTTCCTTGTATGGTTGCTGCCCCTTTTAGCTCTCCGCCGATGTCTGTTAACTGGTCAGCAGCGAAAGGTTTCACCATCGCTAAATTCAAACGGTTGAGTGCCAGTTGCAAATCCATTCGGCTTTCACCTGTATAGTATTTGCCATTTATTTCTACGTCCGTATTGTTGCCTACTAAGGCAATGTTGGCGGCATAAGTATTGGCTTGTTCGTTGTTTACTTTTACTGATAAACTGCCAATCGTATCGCGTTTATAAACCAAATTATTGATGGCCAAGTCAGAAGTAAAAACAGGACTCTTCATTACATCTTTCACTACTGCATTGCCGTTGATTGAACCTTCTACCGGAATAGAATCCTCGTGTGCAATCTTTGTTATTGTAGCAATCTGAAAGTTATTGAAATCAACTTTGATGGGTGCGTTCGGAGTTTGTTGCGTGCTATTGATGGTGAGCGATTGCCCGGCCTGGCTGATGGCAAAATTGTTCACCAAAATACCAGCGATAGAATCATACTGAATGAAGTTTCCCTGGGCTACATTCCAACGGCTGTAATCCAATACCAGTGAATCTTTCAGGCTGAACTTCACACCATTTTTTATTTGGCTTAACAATCCTCCAAGCGCATATTGAAGTTTTCCTTTTTGATCATCTGAACCCAGGTTGAAATCAAGCTGGTTGTGAGCCAGCGAAGCCGCTAAATTTGTTTTGAATAATTCAATCGAACCAACTTGAAGATCGTCAAAGCTCACACCCAAATCCAGTTTGTCAGCGTTTGTTTTTGCCCCAATTGTTAAGCTATCAATCAACGTCGAATCCACCAGGATTTTCCTGCCATTCACTGCCAGTTGTAAATCGTTTTGTGCACTATTGAAAGAAGAAGTGAGCGTTAATGAATCGCTGCCTTTTAAAGCCGGAACAAAATCCAACAACAAACCTTGCGGAATGATGGTTGCAGCCAGATTGAAGTTTTGCGGAGCAAATTTTTGCGCTTTATAACCGGGCAAATTATAATACTGATTGATGGTAGCTTGCAATGCTGGTGCTATCTGCGTTAATTGATATTGACCACTCATGCTTGCCTTGATAACATTGGCAATATTCAGATCAATATTTTTTTGTTGCGGCGTTGCCGAAGCGATCAAACCAATGCTATCGGCGGTGTAGGATTTTTTTCCTTGTGTGATATTCAAATCAGTAATAGAAACGGTACCGTTCAGCGAATCAATATTTGTTACCGGAACATCTGCAATGATATGACCATGCAAACCCAAGGTATCTGTTACCAAATGCAGTGCATTCAGGTTAATGGTATCCAATAAAAGATTGAGTTGAACCGCCGGATATTTGGGTTTGATATCAGCCGTTGCATCCAAGTTGAAATTGATGTTGGGGTCGCCGCTTACTGCATTCACAACAGCTACACCATTATTCAACGTACCATTTAAATCAATGTTTTGATAATTGTAACCTTTCACTTGTGCAGCCAGCACACGAACTGCATATTTCAGATTGGCTTTTTTCATGTCAGTTCCCGTGCCGCTTACATTAGCGTTGAGCGAAACGGTGCCAACATTTTGTTCTTGTTTTAAGAGATAACCAAGGTTTAGTTTGTCAACCACTGCCTTTACACTGTAAGGTGCATTGGAATGCATACCGCCGGTAATCTTTACATTACCCCGATTGGTATTCAAAGCAAGATCAGTGTTGAAATCTTTCATGCCGCCATTAAAATAACCTTTGATAAAGAGGTTATCAGGCAAGCGAAAATTTGCCAATTCTTTAGCCGGAATGAAAGGAAGAATGTCGTTTTTAGAAGCGCTGATTTGAGCAATGTTTAAGTCAGCATACACTTTTTTGGCATCAGGCAAGCCTTTTATTTTGCCCGATAATTTCACCACTACATTTCCCCATCCACTCAACTCAAATTGTGGTATATCCAAATCTTTTACATAGCCTTTTATTCGTGTGTTTACTTTCAGCACCGCGTTCTCTTTACCACGTAAATTTCTTTTGAACGTAGGCATGAAAGTGAGAAGGTCTTTGGCTCCGATTTGCGTTTGCAGCAAATCGGCATCAATGTACATATTGCCTGGATTTTTTGAAATGGCATCGAGCGATGGATAGCTTACCGCGAGTTTATTTTGAATGATTGAATTATCGGTTTGTATTACCAGATTAGTAAGACTGGCACCTGTATCAGTATAAACAAAAGCCGTTTGCAATTTGCGCAAATCCAAACCACTTTGGTCTTTAAAAGCAAGCTTGCGAATGTTGCCATTGTAAAGGCTTGGCGTGAAGGCAAGACTATCACCTTTTAGTGTAAACGAATCTATCAGCAAATGGCTGTAATCAAGTCCAGATGGGGCTTTTGGCTTGTTGTTATCATCATATTGGAATGTGTTGTTGTTAAAGTCAACACTACCTAATTCAATCTTCCACGGGTTTTGTAAACTCTCACCTGTTTTTTGCGCAACCACTTGTTTGGTATAAGTGGCTTCTTCTGATTTACCCAGTGCAATTTTCGCCTGTGTGTTGTTCAGTGCAATGTCATTTAAGCGAATATGGAGCGTTTGCAAATTCATGTCGCCGGGATGCGTTACCAACTCACCCAAATGCAAATCGGCAAGCAAAGCGGATACATCATTTTTATAATTGAAGTTGATGTTTTGAAATGTAAGGGCATTAATATTTATTACCGGACTGGTTGATTTGCCAACTGTAGTAGTATCAACGTAACTTGTATCTTCCTGTATTAATGGCTTGTACTGATATACATTGGCAACAATATCTTTTACGGTAATGTCGGGAATGGAATAAGCATTATGATCTAAATCGAATTTGTTAATGTGTGTGGTGAAGCTGCCCAATTTAAAATACACATCGTTGCCAGTTTCGTCGTCTTTATAAGTAGCCACAATGTTGTTCAGCACTATTTCACCCAAATGAAACTGCATTGAACTGCTCGTATCTTTTGCTGTTGGTGTTTTATTTTGGTCGCTGTTGAAAGCATTAACGATGTACTGGAAATTGAAAGTCGTATCAGGTTTTAAACGATAAATGTTAGCACGGATGCCATCGAGCGAAAGATAGTTTACATTCACCTGGTGATGCAGCAAACCAAACATTCCAATGTCAACGCGTATCTCTTTACCGGCAAGTAAAGTATCCCGCTTTTGGTCTTCAAAATAAATGCCTTGCAGCACAATGCGTTTGGGAAATGCAATGCTTAGTTTCGCAATAGAAACCTTTGTTTTTATCTTTCCTTCGAGATAACTGACTGCTTTGTTTTTGGCAAAATTTTGAACGGCTGGAATTTGTATTGCCACAATAATAAGCAATAGCAGGAAGATGAGGCTTCCTGCTATCCAAGCAATAACTTTTACACTCTTTTTTACGATGCGATTCAAAAGGTAGAAGCTTTAATTTAACAATCAATAACGGTGCTTTCAAAACCTTTGCAGGCTTTGTTCTTCATATACAGCAACGGCCTTTTGGGTTTTTTATTACGCTCTGCGAATAACAGCTATCAAAATAGAAATGATAGCAATCACCAGCAAAATGTGAATGAGCCACGATGTATTGGCTCCACCGGTAAAAAAGAATTGCCAAACCCAAATGATAATACAGATAACTGCGATGAGGTACAGGATGCTTCTCATGATACTTCGATTTTTTGGTGTGAATGTTTACGGTTTTTGATATAATTCATAACGCCTTTAATGGCGGCGGCTGTGCCTGCTTTTTTCACAACATTTAAAACACGATCTTTGATTGTAGTGCCTTTTTGCTTTTTAAAAACCGAAAACAGACCTGTTGCATTTTTCACAAATCCAAAACTGTTTTTAATAGCACCGGCAGTAAGGAAAAACGGAACAACCTTCATAATTGCAGAAGGAATAGCTTTGCTTGCATTGCTCAATGCGTATTTGCGGGCTTCGGCCGGTGCTCGCTTTACATGAGTTTTCAGATGCACTTCATGCGTAGCTATATCAGCTTTTATTTTTGCAATTTCGCTTTGCAAATCCTGTAGTGTTTTGATGTGCGATACATCTCTGTTATACTTTGCCATTACTTTTTCTTAAGAAAGTTTTGAATCAATTTATGAGTAACGGCATTGCCAAAAAGCTTTTTGCCGAAGAAAACCACGATTAGTATCAGCAACAAATAAATGCCTGCTACAATGCCAAAGCCTGCAGCATAACTGTCTAACCAGTGGCTGAACAAAAAGCCTAGAGTAATGCTGATAAAAATGAGCAAAAACAAACCGAACACCAACAGTAATACACCTGAAATAATAGCCGCTGCTGCAACCGATATTTTTTCTGCCGCCTGCAGTTTTACTAACGTTATCCTGTCGGAAACATAAGCCTGAAACCGGTCTTTTAGTTCGGTAAAAAAGTTAGGCTTTTCCTGCGCGTCTTCAAGGCGCGTTGTGTCGTTATTAAGAGGTTGCTGCATCTTTTACGTCTTTAGCTTTCTTCTCCAGTTTTGCAATGTATTTTTTGCCTTGTGCAATCAGGTCGCTTAAATTATCGGCCGTGTCGCCATATTTATCTTTGGCTTTGTCTTTCCAATCACCTAATTTACTTTTTGCCGTATCCTGCCAGTCATCGGCTGTGTCTGTAACATCGTCCCACCAATCTTTTCCTTTACTACTTACATCCTCCCATAAATCCTGACCTTTATCGCTGTTGGCAAACAAAGCGATTAATGTGCCTGCAGCCGCACCCAGTATTAAACCTGCAACAAATTTTGAACTTGCCATCATTTTTTGTTTTAGATGTTTTAGCATAATGCAAGCATTGTACCACAACAAATTATGTGAAAACAAAAGAGAAGCTTTGAAACCCATTCGTGGTAGAAAATCCCCATGCAATCAGCAAAAGAGATTTTGTTGTTTAAAATATGAGCAAAAGAAGAACAACATAAAAAAATTATGAACGGTTTTATTTTCGGGTGAATGAATACTCCGACAAAACGATGGACAATAATTTTGCGAAAACTTCATAATCAATTTTAACCTGTTATATGAGAAAGGTATTTCGTATCCTGTTCATTGTTGTTATTGTACTTCTGATTTGCGTTTCTGCCATTGCCTTGTATGTAAAAACTGCCTTGCCAAACGTGGGCGAAGCCCCAAATTTAAAAGTGGCAATTACCCCTGAACGTGTAGAAAGAGGTAAGTATCTGGCCAACCATGTTACTGCCTGCATGGATTGCCATAGCCAGCGCGACTGGAACCGCTTTTCCGGACCTCTGAAGCCGGAAACGTTTGGTGGCGGCGGCGAAAGGTTTGGAAAAGAAATGGGCTTTCCGGGTACTTTGTACTCAAAGAATATCACACCTTATGGTCTGCACAACTGGACGGATGGCGAATTGTTTCGCGCCATATTTTGTGGCGAAAACAAAGATGGTTATGCCTTGTTTCCATTAATGGGTTATCCTGCTTTTAGTAAGATGACGCAGGAAGATGCGTACAGCATTATAGCTTATGTTCGCTCGTTGCCCGTTGTTCATAATGACGTACCAAAAAGAAATTTGGATTTTCCGGTAAATTTTGTTGTAAACACGATACCTGCAAAAGCCTCTTTAATTGCTTCTGTTGATACCAGTAGTGCGGTTGCTTACGGAAAATACCTGGTAACCATTGCCAACTGTGTAGAATGTCATAGCCAGGTGTCAAAAGGTTCTGTGATTGCCGGAACGGAATTCGGCGGCGGTCGCAATTTTGATTTTCCAAATGATACTCATACCCATTCAGCCAACATCACATTTGATAATGAAACCGGCATTGGCAAATGGAGCGAGGATGATTTTGTGAAGCGATTCAAGACGTACTCAGATTCTTCTTATCATTCGCAACAGCAACAGGAAAGCGATTTTAATACGCCAATGCCATGGATGGTGTACACTGGCATGTCGGCGAAAGATTTAGGAGCCATCTATCAGTACCTGCGCACCATCAAACCCATAAAGAATAGCGTGGTGCATTTTACAAAAGGATAAACAACTATCCGTTTATGACACCCTGTTGGTTTTTGGATGAAGTTCACACTCGTCATTGCGAGGAACGAAGCAGTGTGTGTTTAACACTCAGTGCTGTTTAAAAGTAATTATCGTTTTATCAACAAACATTCATCAATCACAAATTCACAGACTGCTCTGTTGCTCGCAGCGACGAGTGCATTTTTGTCAATGGTTTAGCAATGCAAACACTCATTAAAGGATAAAAACAAAAGAGTACTGTTTGCTGTTAATTGCTTGGTTCTTGATACTTGTTTCTACAATGCCTTATACTTTTCCGCATCCCATTCCCATTTCCATCTGCGATGACTCCATAAATAATTAGCAGGCTGCTCGCGAATGCAATTTTCCATAAAAAGAGCCATTTGCTTTGTGATTTCACCTTTGGGTAAGCTCTTCGGATCGGTGGTTAACAGCACCGCTTCGGAATGATAGTAACCGCGTTTTATTTTTTTTATTATGCCCATTGTTACCACTGCATTGTTGGTGTGTGCCGTGCGTTCGGGGCCTTGCACAAAGGTTGCCATCTTACTAAAAAAAGGAACCCAATAAGCATTTTCGGGAAACGAACTTTGATCGGCTACCAACACCAATGTAAAAGGCTTTTTGGCAAATGGCATAAACTCCTGGCGATAGTTTTGGGATGAAATTAAATGCGAGCCAAACCGTGTACGAGCCTTATAAAAAATGCGGTCAATAACTTTGCTCGATATAGGTTTGTACACCACTAAAAACGGAGATTGTAAATTCATACCATAAGCCACGTTTGCATACTCCCAGTTAAAGAAATGCCCTAAATGAACCTGCACATTTTGTCCGGTTTTGTAAAGTTCATTCAGCAGTTCATACTTGCCGATAAAGCGTTTGTTCAGTTCTTTTTTTGAAATGGAAAGCAGCTTGATAAACTCAATCCAGTTATCGGTAAAATGCGTATAAAAATCGCGCTCAATCTTTCTTCTTTCTTCATCTGTTTTTTCGGGAAAAGCAATCAGAAGGTTTTGTTTTACCACAGCCCTACGATACCGGATAATATGATATAGCAAGAACGAAATGCCATCGCTAAGAATATACATCAACCAAAAGGGTAGAAGCGAAAACAAATAAAAAAAGCAATACACAAGGTAAAACATAAAGGCAAAGATAGAATTAGCCACAAAGGCATGAAGGCCCAAAGTTTACAGCGAAGAATTTGTGTCTTAGTGTCTTTGTGGCAAGGCATTTACAAAATAATGTTCTGCAACAACTCGCTTTTTTGTGGATGATCGGTGTTATAATGCAAGCCTCTGCTTTCTTTTCTAAGTGAAGCGCCTTTTACAATTAAGTAGCCAACGCTGATGATGTTTCTCAACTCAAATAATTGTGGTGATACACGTGTGGCTTTGTATAGGGCTTCGGTTTCATCAAACAATAAATCCAACCGTTTTGAAGCACGGTGCAGTCGCACATCGGTGCGCACAATGCCAACGTAATCGCTCATAATTTGCTGCAACTCTTTTACACTCTGCGTTATCAAAATCATTTCTTTAGGTTCAATAGTTCCCCGCTGATTCCAGTCGGGAATGCCCCTTTCAAACGCAATGCTGTCAACTACGTTAGCACTATCAATGTAAGCGCGATGGCCAAACACCATCGCTTCCAGCAAACTGTTGCTGGCAAGCCGGTTGGCGCCATGCAAGCCGGTGCTGGCGCATTCGCCACAGGCGTATAAATGTTGAATGGAAGTGCGTGCCCATTCATCTGTTTTAATGCCGCCGCAACTGTAATGTGCCGCCGGTGCAACAGGTATCATTTGTTGCATTGTATCAATACCAATGCTCAGGCACTTTTCATAAATGTTAGGGAAATGATGAATAAATTTTTCCTTATCCATGTGCCTGCAATCGAGATACACATGCTCCGTTCCTGTGCGCTTCATTTCGCTGTCAATGGCACGGGCAACAATATCGCGCGGAGCTAAATCCTTACGTGCATCATAACGTTCCATAAATGCTTCGCCATCTTTATTTCGTAAAATACCACCATCGCCGCGCACAGCTTCGGTTATTAAAAAAGAAGGCGATGTGCCAGGCTCGTACAAAGCCGTTGGATGAAACTGGATGAACTCCATATTTTCAATTCTCCCTTTCGCACGATATACCATGGCAACGCCATCGCCGGTTGCAATTTTTGGGTTGGTGGTGGTACGATACGCCTGCCCGCAGCCGCCTGTAGCCAGCACCGTTATTTTAGACAGAATGGTTTCGATGTTATTGGTTTCTTCATTCAACACATATACACCATAACAACAAATATCAGGTGTGGCTTTCGTTACAAGAAATCCCAAATGATGTTGTGTAATCAAATCCAAAACAAAGCAATGCTTGATAAGCTGAATGTTTGAATGGTTTTGGATTTGCGATAATAATGCACGTTCCAACTCTTTGCCCGTAACATCTTTATGATGCAGGATGCGAAACTCGCTGTGTCCGCCTTCACGTCCCAGAGCATATTCGCCCCTTTCATCTTTATCAAATTCGGCACCATAGCCAATAATTTCGTTGATGCGTTCAGGTCCTTCTTTCACCACAATTTCAACAATCTTTTCATTGCACAAACCATCGCCTGCAATCAGCGTGTCTTCAATGTGTTTATCATAGCTGTCTTTGGCTTCATCCATCACGCCGGCAACGCCGCCCTGTGCGTATTTGGTGTTGGTTTCATCGGCGCTGGTTTTGGTGATGACTAAGATTTGTTTTTGCGGAAATTGTTGAGCGATTTTTAAAGCATACGTTAAGCCGGCGATGCCCGAGCCAATTACTAAAAAATCTGTTTGCTGCATGTGTTATGATTTATGCGAAAACGTTGACAGAATCGTTCTTTCTATTCAAAGGCAAACATACTACTGATGTTGGAATGATGAATGAATGGGACAGGTTTGGTTTTGCCTATTTTTTATTTAGATAAATACGAACTTTCAAAACCTAATTTTTGTAAGCCATTTTGTATTTCGGGTACGCTCATAAACAACTTCCAAAGCAAGCCGCTGCGGTAGTTTTCAATCATCACAATTTGCGGCCCCTGGTCAATGGCGAGATAAGAATTTGCCACCCAGGCCTTACTTTCATTAAATGCATCTTTGAAGCCATATTCGCCCCATAATTTATCACCCAAATCATAATAAAAATGCTTCAATGCTTTCATTGAATATTCAGGAGTATAAGGCATAGCTGAAAGAGCAGCCGTTGGTGCAATCGTGCCAAAATCATTGGTTGGCGAAAACGCATTGTAGCCATCATACGTGTCGCACGCCGTTAAGCCCCAGCAGTTCTCGCCATAACCTGCAAAATGGTTAGGGTTCAGAACACAATGTTTGTAATTGATGAGCGTATGATTGTAGTTCTGTTGCCAATAGTCAGCATATTGGTCTTTTAAGCCGTGCGGGTTCAAGCCGAGAAAAGAATAATGCGTAAAAAAAAGCGGTCCGCCATAATCAAAACCCAATGGCAACTTCACGCTATAAAACTCTTTGCCATTGATGAAATGATTGCTTTGCGCCCAGCAGTTGTCATATACTTTTTTAGAGATGGAATAGGTGGGCGAAGAAGCTGCAAGGATATATGTGATTAACGTCTCGTTCCAGCCGCGCAGTTCAAAGTTCATTGCCCAGCCGTTGTTAGGGCTCCAGTGCCAATACAGCAAATCCAAACCACCGCGCGTGTGCCAGCTCCATTCCACTTCGTTCCATAACCAGGTAATACGGTTGCGAAGCTCTTCTTCATTGTTGTTTTTGCCAGAAAAATATTGTCTTGCACAAAGCAAGCCCTGAAACAAAAAAGAAGTCTCTACCAAATCGCCGCCGTCATCTTTTCTGCCGAATGGAATGGTTTTGCCGGTTGCGCCATCCATCCAATGTGGAAATACACCATGATAAGAAGCCGCTTTTGCCAAAAATTTTACTGTTTTTAAAAGATGATTTACGGCCGTATCGCGATTGATCCATCTGCGTTCGGTAGCCACAATAATTGCCATAATGCCAAAGCCACTGCCACCGGTAGTTACTACTTCGTCGCCGTAATCGTAGGCTTTGTTGCTGCGTTCGCGGGCAAGACCACTCACGGGATGCGCATAGTCCCAGAAATACCGGAAGGTTTGTTTTTGCACTAAATCCAACAGAGCAGAATCAGATAAGTTTTTCGGACGATTGACAGCATTGAAAGTAGCCCCATTTTTTTGTGCATTTACAAACGCTGCAATCAGCAAAAACAAAAAGAGGAATGCTTTTTTCATAGGCAATTTGTTAGGAACGAATGTACAAAGGTAGCTTTGAAAAAGATTTCCGGTTTACTTTACACTATGATTGTTTTTATTAAAGAAAACAGCCCGTTAGCAAGATTTGCTGCTCGAAAACTGCGATCGAATGCAGCAGCCATTGTGATAAATAAAACCATTCATTTATGGGGCGCTTCGCGAAATGAGTTTTTGCAATCGCCATCCTGGGTGCGGCACGAGGTGGCTCATATTTATCAATATAAAAAATGGAAGATTATTCCTTTTATCGTTTTGTATTTGTATCAAAGTGTGCTTAACGGATACTACAACAATCGCTTTGAAAGGGAAGCGCGGGGAGAAGAAAATAACGTTGCGATATTAAACAACATTACGTTTCGGTAATACCCATTCTACTTCGCCGAAGGCAAACTGCGGTTGCAAGCCTTCTTTTACTTCCAGCATACCGGAAGCAGTAACCCCTTCAATAATTCCGGTAAAAACAACAGCCCCTTTTTTCAATGTTACTTTTTGGGCCCGCTTATAAAGTGCATTATTATAATCAATCAAAATGCTTTCTTTATCCGTTTGTAACTGATCGTAACGTTGTTGCAGGCACTCGCAAAGTTCTTTTGCCAAAGCCACCACATCGTAAGTTTTACCGGTAATTTGTTTTAGCGAAACAGGATTCGGTAACGAGGCATCAAAATGGGTTTGATTGATGTTCATTCCAATACCAGCCACGCACCACTGCCATTCATTGCCTCTGAAGCTGTTTTCAATTAGAATGCCTGCTGCCTTTCTGTCATCCCAATAAACATCATTCGTCCATTTGATAGAGATGTTGTCAACCGCATATTTTTTAAAGAAATCATAACAAGCCAAAGCAACGGTTGCAGTTATGTAAAAGCTGTTTGACACAGCTAAATGAACGCCGGGCTGTAACAAAACCGATAAAATAATATTCTCGCCAGCACCGCTGTTCCAACTTTTTCCGCGGCTGCCTTTGCCCTTCGTTTGGTGGTGCGCAAACCAGGCTTCACCCCATTTGGCAGCCCCTTTTTGTGCGGCTGCCATGGCATAGTTGTTGGTGCTGTCAACCGCTAAAAGTTCTGTGAAAGGTTTACCAATACTTTGCATAAATAAGGTTGAGGTAAAATTATTACATACATTTGCTAAGATAGTTTATCAGCCGCTTTTGCTATTGCAAAGCAACTGTAAACATAGTCTGACAAAGTAAAAAGCAACTAATAATATCTTCTGTTAGATTACTAACTTAAGAACAAAAACGAATCAAACTTTAAAACTTCATTTTTTTATTTGGCACCACTATCTATTTTAGCTACGCGCACCGTTCAGAAAAGAGGGAAGCTTACCGCAAATTCACGACTATATAAATCAATCATTAAAGCTATCCGCGACAAGAAAGGAGAGAATATAATTTCTCTTGATCTTAGAAAAATACCGGAAGCTGTAGCTGATTTTTTTATTGTTTGTGAGGCTACCAGCAGCATTCAAATTAAAGCCATTGCCGATTATGTGCAGGACCAGGTAAAACTGCAATGTGACGAAAATCCTTATAAATTTGAAGGCTATCAATCGTTGCAATGGGTGCTGCTTGATTATGTAAACATTGTGGTTCACGTTATGCATCCTGAATCACGTAGGTTTTATAAACTGGAAGACATGTGGAGTGATGCCGAAATAAAAGGGCATGATGAAGAATAGTTTTTAATTGTAAACATTTTTTGGAATTATTGATATGGCACAAGAAGAGAAAAGAAACCGACCTAATTTTTTTGATAAAAACGGAACGAGCGAAGACCGTAATCCTGCTAACAAGAAAGGGCCGCGGTTAAGCATTTACTGGATTTATGCAATTATTGCAGCTATCATACTTGGATATGGTTATTTAAAACAAACCACGCCCGACTTAACAATCACTACGCTTCAGGAGTTTCAGCAAAACATGCTGGCACAAGGCGATGTTCAGCAATTGGGGCTGGTTACTAACAAAAGCACGGTTCGGGTTTATGTAAAAGCAGAAAGCTTAAGCAAGCCGTTTTACATCAACAAATTCAAAAGAACATTGGATCCGTCTAAAATTGAAGGACCATTATTTGAATTTCAGGTAACGGATTGGACAAGCTTTCACCGGGCAATGGATGATTTTTATCAATCGCACCCTACTGTTCCACATGTTCAGGAAAATGTAGCTGATGAAGTACAATGGTTTGGCCCGGTTGCCAATATTTTATTTACGTTTTTACTGATGGCAGGCTTGTGGATTTTGCTCATGCGCAAAGTGGGCGGACCTGCAGGCGGTGGCGGGCCAGGTGGTATTTTCAACATTGGCAAATCGAAAGCGCAATTGTTTGAAAAAGGCACAAAAGTAAACATCACGTTTGCGGATGTTGCCGGGCTTGATGAAGCCAAAGTGGAAGTAATGGAGATTGTTGATTTTTTAAAATTTCCAAAAAAGTACACTGCGTTGGGTGGTAAAATTCCCAAAGGAGCTCTGCTGATTGGCCCTCCCGGCACGGGCAAAACTTTATTGGCAAAAGCAATGGCTGGCGAAGCGCAGGTTCCGTTTTTTAGCATGAGCGGTTCCGATTTTGTTGAACTTTTTGTAGGCGTAGGTGCGAGCCGTGTAAGAGATTTATTTAAGCAGGCAAGAGAAAAATCGCCCTGTATTATTTTTATTGATGAGATAGATGCTATTGGCCGTGCCCGTGGGCGCAACGCTATTATGAGCAACGATGAGCGCGAAAACACATTGAACCAGTTGCTGGTAGAAATGGATGGTTTTAGCGGCGAAACTGGTATAATCATTTTGGCAGCTACCAACCGTCCTGATGTGTTGGATACGGCTTTATTGCGTCCCGGTCGTTTTGATAGACAGATTTCAATTGATCGTCCTGATGTAAAAGGTCGTGAGCAAATTTTTAAAGTGCATTTGAAGCCTATCAAAATTTCGCAAACGCTCGATGTTAATAAACTGGCTGAACAAACGCCTGGCTTTGCCGGTGCCGATATTGCTAATGTTTGTAACGAAGCCGCTTTAATAGCTGCCCGCAAAGGTAAAGAAGCGGTGGATATGAGCGATTTTCAGGATGCAATTGACCGTGTAATTGGTGGTTTGGAAAAGAAAAACAAAATCATCTCTCCGGAAGAAAAAGAAATCATTGCTTACCATGAAGCCGGACATGCGATTTGCGGCTGGTTTTTAGAGCATGCTTATCCGTTATTAAAAGTAACCATTGTACCGAGAGGTACAGCAGCATTGGGTTACGCGCAGTACACACCCAAAGAGCAATATCTTTATAACACCGATCAGCTGAATGACCAGATTTGTATGACGCTGGGTGGACGCGCGGCAGAGGAAATTTTCTTTGGAAAAATATCAACCGGCGCCAGTAACGACTTACAGCAGATAACAAAGACGGCATATTCAATGATTACGGTGTATGGTATGAATGATAAGATTGGCAACATTAGCTATTACGATCCGCAGGCAGAAAATACATTCACCAAACCGTTTAGTGAAGAAACCGGTAAGATGATAGATGAAGAAGTGAGAAAGATGATTGACATTTCTTATGAAAGAACAAAAGCCTTACTGATAGACAAAAGAGAAGAAGTGGAAAAGCTTGCCAAAGAACTTTTAACCAAAGAGGTTTTGTTTAAAAGTGATGTTGAAGAATTAATAGGCAAGCGTCCTTATGAAGAAAAGAAACTTTTGGAAGTAGATGAAAGCAGCCATCATGAAAAAGGAACGATTGATGAAGGCGTTCCCCCTTATGACAGCAGCTTAAAGACTCCTAATCTTGCATAGAAAATGAGTGTAGGAAAAGAACACATTTTAAATAAAATAAGGCAGGCACTGACGCAATCAGTGCCTGTTCCATTTCCGCAAAGTGAAGGAACAAAGGCCATTTTTAAGCCATTAGAACAAGATTTAGAAGTAGAATTTGCAGAGAATTTTACAAAGCTGCTGGGGCGTTTTTCTTTTTGCGCCGATTTTGCCGAACTGGTGCAACAGCTAAATGAGTTGATAGCAGCCCGCAAGTGGGAGAATATTTATTGCAGGGAAGATGCGATTAAAGAAGCATTGGCGCAAAGCAATTTTGCTCCTGATTATACAAATGATCTCGCGGGTTGTGACGCTTCTATCACATCATGCGAGCAACTAATTGCCCGAACCGGAAGCATTGTAATGAGTGCAGCCCAGCAAAGCGGCAGAACAACAAGCGTGTATGCTCCGGTTCACATTTGCATTGCTTCTACAAGCCAGTTGGTGTACGATATTAAGGATGCGTTGCAAAATGTACAGCAGAAGTATGCGAAGTTGCCTTCACTCATCACTTTAGCTACCGGACCCAGCCGCACAGCGGATATTGAAAAAACCTTGGTGGTTGGTGTACACGGGCCTAAGGAAGTGTTTTGTTTTTTGGTGCAGGACTGATATGCTTTTTCTGTACAAAGCTCACCGCTCGTAGCTTTTAGGAGGACATAAAATGAAAAAATTAGAGTCTTCTTTTGTTTTGCACCTTTTTTATTCATTACAATAAATAAAAATGCCTGCATATAATTATGCAGGCACTACTTATAGTTATTAAACCCAAAATATTAAACGATGGTATTTCTTCTCGACAACATCTTTCTGGCTGAAAGGTCTTGCGTTTTACGGTTGCGTTGAATCTTCCATAAATCAACGATACCGAAAGATTTATCATGCCCGGTGAAGTTGCTGTTGGCTACAGTTTCTTTTACTTCACTGGTTAAGTTTTTAAGTTCTTCTGCACCTATATTAATTATGGTGCTTTTGTTGTTACTGTTCATACATTCTGTTTTTTAATGTTCACAAATCAGCAAGCCTTCGTTTTTGTGCAATTTGTAATTTCTTTTCTCTTCTGCAGAAGATAGAAGAAAGGGATATTTTACTTTTACCGCGGGTTTTGTTTTTATACCTTTTTTAAAATTGTACCACAAAGATATAAACGATTAAACGATTAAACAAACAAAGTCTGTTTAATCGTTTAAATTAACATTTTATTGATTGGCCTTTTAGCATTTTGGAGAACAAGTATTATTCTTGCAAAACCAAAAACACCGTTCAATTTGGATAAAAATGAAGATTGCTTTTCATGGTGCTGCACGCAAAGTACCGGCTCTAAACACTTACTCACTTTAGAAAAAGGAACTCAGATTTTATTGGACTGCGGCATGTTTCAAGGCATGGGAGATGTTACTAATGCTTTAAACGGCAGTTTTGGTTTTGATGTAAAAGAGGTAAATCATTTATTGTTGTCCCACGCTCACATTGATCATTGTGGATCAATCCCCAAACTGATAAAAGAAGGTTTTGCAGGAACCATTTATTGCACGGCTGCTACCCGTACCTGGCTTTATTGCTGTTGCAGGACTCGGCAGATATTCAGCGCAATGAATCCAATTTTCACAACACACATCACAAGGAAAACAATGAGGCAGTAGTGCCTTTATATACTTTGGAAGATGTTGAAAAGACTGCACAATTGTTTACTATTGTCGAATTAGACACATGGATCACCATTGAGGAAGGAATAGAAGTGTTTTACAACAATACAGGGCATATCATTGGCAGCGCAGGCATCACTTTAAGAATAAAAGAAAATGAGGAAACCAAAACGGTTCATTTTAGTGGAGATCTTGGCAGATATCATGATGTGATTTGTGCCCGCCACAATGCTTTCTACAAGCCGATTTTATAATTATTGAAAGCAGGTATGGCAATAGTCTGCACCAAAATCAATCCGGCACATTAGATATATTGTTGAAGCACATCAGGCATACCTGTGTTGAGAAAGGAGGTAAGCTCATCATTCCGGCTTTTAGTGTTGGCCGAACCAAGGAATTGTTGTATTTCCTCAACCAGTTAAGTCTTGAAAAACGATTGCCCGAAGTACCTGTGATTGTAGATAGCCCGTTAAGCAATGAAACCACACAAGTAGTAAAAAAATATCCGGCTTTGTTTAACGAGCGATTGCAAAAAGTATTAGAGGTTGATGATGATCCGTTCAGTTTTCCGGAATTGTATTTTACCCAAACGGTTGAAGAAAGCAAGATATTGGAACACAAAACCGAGCCTTGCATTATCATTTCAGCCAGTGGCATTGCAGACGCCGGGCGTATTCGTTTTCACATAAAAAACAACATTGAGTTTGAACGAAACACCATTTTGCTGGTTGGCTATTGCGATCCGCATTCACTGGGTGGTCAGTTGATGAATGGAGCAAAAGAAGTAAAAATAAACGGGCAGGAACTGGTGGTGAATGCAGAAATAGAAGTAATGCGAAGCATGAGTGCACACGGTGATATGGATGATTTGTGCCGCTATCTTTCTTATCAGGAAATAAGCAGTGTGAGTGGTACTTATATTGTGCATGGTGAATATGGCGTACAGCAGGATTTTATGAAGAAGTTACTACAAAAAGGCTATGAACACGTACTTGTTCCCGACATGCACACAGTCTGTGGTTTAAATGAAACGAAAACTACAGAAGCAACGGAGCCGACTTTTGTATGATAAAAAATTAAGAGGATACTTCTCAAAAAAATTTGCCTCTTTAAAGCAGGGCTGTTACTTTTGCACTCCCAAATAACAACATGGAGCGTTGGTCAAGGGGTTAAGACACCTCCCTTTCACGGAGGAATCACGGGTTCGATTCCCGTACGCTCTACCCGACAGGAAAGAAAGCTTAAAAGCTTTCTTTCCTGTTTTTTATTTTGTGTAAGCTATTATCTGTCATATAGATTAAGATTAATAGTAAATTTGGTGTTGTTGGTTTGCGGAAACTCGCACAATTCAATATCAATAAACAACCTTGGCTGCATAATTTCCCACAAATAAAGGCTTTAGCCTTCCTTCGATGTATCAACAATTTCACGCAGCACTTCATTTAGCCAGCCATTTCAGGAAGCTACTTCCAATTGCGCTGCCGGCGTAAGAATTTTATTGTTTTTCATTGCCACTTTTTCAAGCCTTTCTCTTCAAAAAGACGTATTGAGCACCACTAAAATTTCTTGCTGAATAGAATTCGTTTCCATAGCCTGAACTTTATTGTCGATAAAAATACAGGCAAAAACAAAGTGCAAAGAGAGTAGTGCGATGAATGAAAACAATTACTTAAATGCAATGAAAGAAAAGGCCTTTTCATTCAGTCTTTCACAAAATCCCTTTCATCACCTTCCAAACATTTTCGGCAACAAGCTGGTGGCCTTCTGCAGTTGGATGAATGCCATCCTGTTGGTTCAAACGGGCTTCTCCCCCAACGCCAGCCAGTAAAAAAGGAATTAGCGTCATGTCATTTTTCTTTGCAAGGGCAGGATAAATTTCTTTAAATTGAGAAGCATAAGATTGCCCCATATTCGGTGGTATTTGCATTCCCGCCAATACCAGCTTTGCATCGGGATATTTTGCTTTTACTTTATCAACAATAGATTGCAGGTTCTTTTTTGTTTCAGTTAATAGCACACCTCTCAAACCATCGTTGGCACCCAGTTCCAGAACAAAAATATCTATGGGTTGTTGCTTCAGTACAAAATCAATACGCTGGTTTCCGCCGGCCGTGGTTTCACCACTCACGCCACCGTTAATTACTTTATAAGGCAGATTTAGAGAATCTAATTTATGCTGAATCAATGCCGGAAAAGCTTCTGTTGGGTCAACGCCATAGCCTGCCGTTAAGCTATTGCCAAAGAACATTATTGTTTTGGAGGCAGTTGTTGGAGGGATCGCTTTCGTTGCATCAGCGGCAGATTGTTTTTGGTCCGAAGTTTTATTTTCATTGTTGCATCTCGCCATAAAAAAAGCAAAAACAACGATCAAAATGATGCCCGTTTTGTTCATAGGAAAGTTTTATTCTGTTCTAACAAACTCTTTTGTTTTGTTCCTTTACATTTAACGTTACAAGGGAAGCAGGGCAAATTAATTAAAACGGAAATGGCAACTATACTTTCTACCAGAAATGTAAGCAAAACCTATAAAAGCGGCGATGGAACATTAACGGTTTTGGATAATATCTTTTTCTCTGTTGAAGCCGGTTCCACATTGTCAATTGTGGGTCCGTCCGGCAGCGGAAAAACAACGTTGCTGGGCTTGTGTGCCGGGTTAGACAGGGCTTCGTCCGGATCGGTTGAGCTTTATAATATTGCATTGGATAATTTATCCGAAGACAAACGAGCACAAGTGCGTAACGAACACGTAGGATTTATTTTCCAGAATTTTCAATTACTGCCTACGCTTACCGCATTAGAAAATGTGATGGTTCCATTAGAGCTTCGCGGCGAAAAAAGCAGTAAACGCAGAGCGATGGATTTGTTAGATAAAGTAGGCTTATCAGATCGTGGACATCATTATCCAACACAGTTAAGCGGTGGAGAACAACAAAGAATTTCATTGGCAAGAGCCTTCTCCAACAACCCTAAAATTTTGTTTGCCGATGAACCAACCGGCAACCTGGATGCAGAGACGAGCGACAAAATAGTAAACCTGCTTTTCGATTTGAATAAAGAAGCGGGAACTACTTTGGTGCTAGTTACTCATAACATGGAATTGGCTTCTAAGACAGGAAGAATTATACGCATCAAAGGCGGTAAAATTGTTGCTGACGAACCGGTGCTGGCAGATGTAGAATAAGAGTAAAAATGATTCAAAAGAAAAGGTTGAATATTAAGTGGCTGTCATTAATGGCTTGGCGCGACAGCCGGAAAAACCGCTCGCGGTTATTTCTTTTTATTTCTTCGATTGTATTGGGTATCGCAGCTTTGGTTGCCATCTATTCTTTATCGTATAACGTAAGCAGGGAAATCAATCAGCAGGCGGCTTCGCTCATTGGGGCCGATCTTGATATCAGCAATGGCAAGCCTTACACGTCGGCATTGCAAAAACTCATAGATTCTTTAGGCGACAGGCGTTCGGAAGAGAAACGGTTTTCTTCTATGGTTTACTTTCCAAAAAATGGTGGCTCAAGGCTTATTGAAGTAAGAGCCTTAGGCGGTGATTTTCCTTATTATGGTAAATTAGAAACAGAGCCTCTTTCTGCCGGACAAGATTTCAGAAAAGGCCAGCAAGCTTTGGTTGATCAAACATTGATGTTGCAATTTAATGCACACGTTGGCGACTCAATACACGTTGGTGCTGCAAGCTTTCTTATCATCGGCACTTTGCTAAGTGCGCCCGGGCAAACAGGCATTCAATCTGCCGTTGCACCTATCGTGTACATTCCAATTCAAGCATTGCCACAAACAGGGTTGGAACAAAAAGGAAGTCGCATCAATTACCGGTATCATATCAAATGGGATAAACCGGTTGATATGGCAGCGGTGGAAAATAAAATAAAAAAGCCTTTCGACCTTGAAGGTGTGAATTGGGACACTATTGAAACGCAAAAACAAAACACGGCTCGTTCATTCAGTGACCTTACCCATTTTCTTTCCCTGGTTGGCTTTATTGCTTTGTTATTAGGATGTATCGGGGTAGCCAGCGCCATACAAATTTATATCCGTGAAAAGATCAATACTATTGCTGTTTTGCGGTGTTTAGGCGCAACATCTTTACAGGCGTTTCTTATTTATTTACTACAAATTATAGCCATTGGTTTGATTGGTTCCGTCGTCGGCGCATTGCTGGGAACAGGTATCGAGCAATTTTTACCGGTGGTTGTAAAAGATTTACTGCCCATCACTATTTCAACAGTTGTATCGTGGCAAGCGATTGGGCAAGGTATTGGATTGGGCCTCATCATTTCTGTGTTGTTTGCTTTGTTGCCACTCCTTTCCATACGAAACATATCTCCTTTAAACACATTGCGCGTATCGTTAGGATCGGTCTCTTTGGTAAAAGACCCCATTAGATGGCTGGTCTATTTTATCATGCTTCTTTTTGTTATTGTATTTTCTTACCTGCAGTTAGGCAATTGGGCACAAGCTGTTGTTTTTACACTTTGTTTATTCGTTGCATTTTTAGTACTCACCGCTATGGCAGCTTTGCTGATGTGGCTTCTAAGAAAATTCTTTCCTTCTTCAGGAAGTTACTTGTTGAGGCAAGGTATAGCAAACCTGTTCCGACCCAATAACCAAACCCGAATTTTAATTGTATCTATCGGGTTGGGCACAGCCCTGATCTGCACTTTGTTTTTTATTCAAAGCATCTTGCTTAACCGCGTTGCCATCGCATCGGGTGGCAACCAGCCCAATATGGTATTGTTCGATATTCAATCAGCACAAAGAGAACCGTTAATGGCATTGGCACAGCAGCACCGCTTGCCGGTAACAGGAACCATTCCTATTGTTACGATGCGGCTGGAAGCTATCAATAACATTACACCTGCTCTTTTACTGAAAGATACTTCGCTTCCTCTGCAACGCTGGGTGTTCCGAAGGGAATACCGCGTTACGTTCCGCGATTCATTAACCTCAACAGAAAAAATAAAAAAAGGCAAATGGACAGGCAATGCAAAAGAAGGGAACATGATTCCTGTTTCGCTTGAAGAACGGTTTGCGGAAAGAAACGGAATAAAAGTGGGAGATACAATGTACTTTAATGTACAAGGCGCATTACTAACAACCGTCGTTGGTAGTTTGCGTGAGGTAGATTGGAACCGTTTGCAAACCAACTTCCTGGTTGTTTTTCCAGCCGGTGTTTTAGAAGAAGCACCGCAGTTTCATGTGATGTTTACAAAAGTTCCTAATGCAGCGGCTTCTGCGCATTTTCAGCAAGCGGTAGTAAAGCAGTTTCCCAATATTTCTATCATTGATCTCCAATTGGTGTTGAATATATTGAATAATTTATTGAGCAAGATTGGATTTGTAATCCGCTTTATGGCAGCATTCAGCATGATCACAGGATTGGTTGTTTTGATCGCTTCTGTTGTCATCAGCAAATACCAGCGTATACAGGAAAATGTGTTGCTAAGAACCTTGGGTGCTAAAAGCAAGCAAATATTTATAATAACGGCACTTGAATATTGTATGCTTGGCGCTATGGCTGCTGCAACAGGTATTGCATTGGCTATGGCTGCCAGTTGGGCGCTTGCCAGATACACTTTTGAAACCACGTTCACACCACCTCTGTTTTCTATGCTATTGGTGTTTGTTTCTATCGTTATTTTAACAGTTGTGATTGGCGTAGTCAACAGTCGCTCTGCCTTGAATAAACCACCCTTGGAAATTTTACGGCAGGAAGTGTAAGACTAGTGAATAGAAAGAAAAGCTTCACTTTAACGCCACAACAAATACTCACCTGATAATCCTTACTTCTTTCGGCGCGCTGATAGTAGATGTCATCTTTCCGTCAGCCTCTTTTATATGCTTCACTTTTACCAAACCATAAGGTGTTGGAAACGTGCCTTCGGCAAAAGATAAATCACCCAAATGCGGTTCAATTTTTATCTCTTTACAACCCGGTTTTGTTACTTTAATTCCCAGCACATGTTCTGTTAACCACGGCGTAGGTCCGCTTGACCATCCATGACAGAGGCTATGCCGAAAACCTACATAACAATAAGCGCCATAATCGCCATGAATATCTTTCTGCCCCGGCTGCACCAATTCATCTATGCGCGATGCGTTAGGAAGCCAGTCTAAATTAAAATCTTCCCAGAACGTGGTAGCGCCTAATTTCAGCATAGCGCCCCAATATTCCCTGATGTTGTTAAGCGATCCTTCATAGTCGCCTGCCATTGCTTTTGCCTGCAGCATATAATAGCCATAAAATGTAGAAAAATTGTGAGCGCCATCTACTGCAATCACATCTTTGTTAGCTTTTTGAGCAGGAATCAAACCGGATAAGGCAAGCAAAGCCGCAGCTTGTTTTGAGTTGGCTGCGTCGGGCACATTTTTACGAAGCTTTGCAATCGCTTCCTGGCAGGTTTGCGCGGTTGTATTATCATTCAAAATGGCACACAACTCCCCGCCCGCCTGCAAGCTCAGTATCATCATTGCCTGCAAACCTGCATGAATGGCTTCCTTATTTTCGCTGGATGGCCAGTCTAAAAACCTGCCACCATCCAAAGCTTCGCTGTTGTTAGCATCAATTTTTGTAGATAACAGTTTTAGCAACCCGGTTAAATAGGTTTTTTGTTTTTGCAGATATTTTAAATCACCGGTGTGCAAATACCAATCCCGCTGAATGATGATCCACCACATCGAATAGGAAACCATGCCGTTCATGTATTGTGGCAGCGGCGTAATATCACGCGCAAGGTCGAGGCTTTTGGTTACTACTTCGTTGTTGCCAAACACAGCAGCAATGGTAGATGTTTCAGGGTGCATATCGCCTATCCATACCAGCCGGTCGCGCTTAATACCATCCCATAAATAATCCTGCATATTAAGGTGCACGGTATAAGCACCGGTGAGCCATATTTTATTGAGCAACGTATCGCTGCAATGAAATGAACCGAGGTAAGGAATGTCGCGAAACGTAAAAATTGCCCGCACTTCTTTCAATTGCAGTTCAGTGCTGTCATCTGCCAAATCTATTCGTACAAAACGAAAACCGGTATTGCCGATTTCCTGTTTGCCAAGCCAGGGCACCTGCACCATTTCATCGCGCATTGCATGATCGTTCGTAGCATTGTGTGTGGGTTCAATATCGCTCATGGCTTCGCTTGCCGACTCGCCAAAACGCACTCTCAATCTAACCGGCATGTGAGACGGAAACATACCTGTTACTAGTTGCAAGCCACCGTGCAGCTCTTTACCGAAATCAAGCAGCAGCGCGGGATGTTTGGTTTTGCTGCTTTTTAAAATACACATATTGGCGTTAGCAAGATCAGCCTGACCGTTGCCCGGCAGCAGCAAGCGTTCCGCATTTACAATGCTGCTGTCGTTGGCAGATTGCCATACAATTTTTACCGGCGATAAATATTTCCTTACCGTTTCTGTGCCTTGCGCCTCACTCATCCGGCTGCTGTCAAAAACCGGTGGCAATTGAGCGGAAACATTCATAGCAAATCCAAATAGCACTGCAATTGTTATCCGTAATTTATTCATAGTTTTCCCTTACATTTTGTCAATAAAGTCAATCAATTTCAGCATTCCAACCAGATAACCGGCAATTACTTTTTCATCTTATGTAGTGGCTGGAGCGGCTGCATAACATAGCCCTTTTCAATAAAAGATATAAAGCCTAACAACGCGCCCCAATGATAAAATTTATCGCTGTTGGCAACGTCATCTCCTTCGCCGGTATCAGCGTTATAATTTTCATAGATATACCGATGGCTTGACCATGATTTTAATAACAAGGTTTTTGATTTATTGACCAAATCTTTTTTAGCATGCGGAAGGGCATAGTTTCTCATTCCGAGGTAAACCAACAAATTCATCGGCGCCCATATCCGTCCTCGCCAGTAAGTATTGTCTTTATAATGCGGATCGTTCCTTGCCGAAGCGGGCATGATCCAGGCCCCCCAAAATTCTTTCGGGTTATAAAAATGTTCTTTTATCATTCTTTCCGCCTGTTGCTGCGATGCTACACCTGCCAGCATCGGATAAAAAAGTGTGGGCGATAAGCGATAATTGAATTCACCGTTATCCAATCTTTTATTTAAAAAAAGCCCGAATTGTTCGTTCCATAATGTTTTTAGCGATGCCGTATATTTTTGTGCCCGCTGCTCAAGTTCCGATGCAATATCAGGCTTGCCTAATTCCGTTGCTATATCGGCAAGTGCTTTACAATCGGTGATATAAAAACTCATCAGTCCCACATCAGCCAGCTCTTGCAGTTTGCTTGTACTATCATAAGGTGCATTATCGTACATCGTTGAATTATCCAAACCGGATTCCCACTTTGGCGCCTCGCGGTTTAAAAGGTCTGATCCCCAAACCAAATAACCATTAATATCTCTTTTTTGCGGCCACCATCTGTTCCAGGAAAGAAGATTATTAAATGTGTATTGGAGCAGCCATTTGTCTTTGTATTTACGGTATAATTCCCGAATCACCATGGCGCCCACAGGTGGTTGCGAACGGTCGTCTGTTTTGCCCAATCCGGCAGCATAATTCGGAATAAATCCACCAGGCGTAATTTCATCTGTTATGGCAATGGCGTTGGCATAAGCCAGTTTTTTATTTTCCAGTGCAAACATCCACGAAGCGAAATAAGTGTCCCAGTCAAATATCACCCAGCCTTTTGCATCGGTGCTCCAGATACGGCTTACCGGAGCAATCACCCGGTCGTGTGTTGGCTCATAAATCACATCCCAGGCCAACACATTTTGCATTGCCTCGTGCAGATCTTCAACACCTGCGTATTGATGATAGGTTTTCAAAAGCTTCGCGTGGGCAGCTGAAATTATTTTTTTAATTTCCGGTATTGATCTTTTTTCCCCTACACTAATTCCTATGCTTTTGTCAAGTGCTGATACGGCAAGAAGAGAATCTTTGTAGTTATCATCGGTAACCCATTCGCTGATGTGAACAGTTACCTCACCGGAAGAAAGATCAGCCGAAAATCCATCTTTGTTTTTACCGATATTTCCTTTTTTATCCCATAACATAGCGGGGCGAAGGAGCAGTTTATTGGCGGCGTTGTTTGTTAGCGGTGTGATTAAAACAACTAAGTTATTTTCACTGGCTGCACTCTCTATTTTTACTTTTATGCTACGCCATTCAATGGTTAGTTCCGTATAAGCGCCATCATAGCTATGCAAACCCGGACGTACTGTTTCAACGCCTTCGCCACGGCGACCGATTAAGGCTTCTCTTAAAACTTGACCCGACGCGCCATCTTTCAATTCAAGATTCAGGGAAAAAGCCGATGGCAGCAGCACATGAGACAATACGCTTCTTGTGTTCCAGGTATTCCAGCCGGCAGCCAACTC
The DNA here is from genome assembly GCA_965277535.1 of Ilyomonas sp. Taxonomy (GTDB): domain Bacteria; phylum Bacteroidota; class Bacteroidia; order Chitinophagales; family Chitinophagaceae; genus Ilyomonas. Next base: position 3,461,860 of record OZ255825.1, read on the forward strand.
TTTCTTCAGTTTTGCATATTGCGCCTGCGGATTTTCTTCTTGTGCGGAAGAAGATAAATGCAATGTAGAGCAAAGCAACAGTAAGGTTATATGCGAGATTATTCCTTTCATTCAGTTTTATATTTTGATGAAACAAAATTCAATTCACTTCTTTAGTCATCTGGTTTCTATGAGCGTGTTATTCCAATATAATTTCTGTAAAAGAATACGCTGGTGATGACACTGTATAAACGCCATTTTTGATTACTGCTTTGCCCTTTGAAATTGTTGAACGGATGGCATCAGGATGTTGTAAAGTATTCATGGCAACAGGGCTGTCGGCGTGCAACTGATGAACCGTTATGTTTGTAAATTTCTTTGATAAATCACTTACATCAAAAGCGCTTTGCTTTGCAGCATTGGTACGGTTGCATACATACAATACAAGTTTGTTTTTATCCATATTCCATGCGGCTTCTGCCTGGTATTCGTCTTTTTGTGAAGGATGGTAATTGTCTATTTTCAATACCCATGCAGCGGGTGAATTAGACAACAGTTGCAAAGCTTTTCCTGATGCCGTTAAGTAAGCGCCTTCTTTTGGTGTTTCCATCGCGCTTTGGCTATGCGTGTTGGCAAGGTTATTAAAATTGACAAACATCATATCATCGCCCAATTGCTGAAAAGACATAAAATTTTTCAGCAGGTTTATGCCATACAGCCATTTACTAAAGGCATACGACTTCGTAACTTCTCCTTCTTTGCGGCTCTGCATATTGTAGGCATCGCGTTTGTTTTCGGTGTTATAAGCGAGCCATTCTGTATCGCAATATTTGATGTGTGTGCCGTGCTTTTTGTTGTAAGCCCGCACCTTCGCCAGCATATAACGCGAAACGGAATCCGCATCGCCGCGATCAGCCAGAAAATCAATATAAGGTCCGGCTATCTCCAGCATACTATCTATGTTTTGATGAAACGGAATTTTACCCGTTCGCTCGCCGTAACTTGACATTCCAATTTGAATGGTGGGATCAACCGCTTTCATTGCTTTAGAATAGACTACCGTTGCCCACGCATAATCAGCCGCCTCAAACCAGCGCGGCACTTCATTGTCCAGCTCCCAGAACTTTACGCCAAACGGCTCTTTGTAACCATGGCTTGCACGCAGGTTTGCCATCGAATCTTTACCGGCAGGCAGGTTGCAATAAGCTACCCATTGCGCGGCACGTTGTGCACCTTCATTCAGACTCATAAACTTTGGAAAATCATAGCCATGCGCTACCTGCCAGTCGGGAAAATCTATTTCAAATTTTCTTTTAGAAGGATGATACACATTTACACACATACTCATTTGGGCACCGGCTGCTTTACAAAGCATGGCAAATTCTGCCGTGCCGACATCGTTGTAATTTTGTCCGCCCCAGAAATAAGAATCGGAAGGAACTCTTTTGGAGTGGGAACCAATGCCATCTTTCCAATCATAAAAAGAGGCAAAGCAACCGCCGGGAAAACGCACCACTTTTGGTTGCAATTGCTTAAACACATCTACCACATCTTTGCGCCAGCCATGATAATTTGATGCAGGCAGTAACGAAAAATCATCTATCCAAACAGCGGATTGTGCAGGTATCCATAAGCTGAAGGTAACATAGCTATCATAGTTATTATTTGTGTAGGTAAATGTGTGTTCGGCATAAGCCGTATCAATGTTTGTGAGCGGAAGTGTCGCAATAGGCTTGTCCCATTTGCCCTGCGGATAAAAACGCACTTCTGCATTCAGCGTTTTGGTCGCTTTTATCATACCGCGAAAGGTATAAGACTCTCCTTTACGAAACAGCTTACCCTCCTGCGCTACAGCACCCCATTCGGTGGTTTCGTTATTGGTTACTTTCAGACATTGCCTGCCATGACCAGAACCGCCTTTTTCAGGTGTCAGCACTACTTTGCGCAACGGTGTTGTGGTAATAAAAAACGTAGAACTGTCTTCTATGAACGAAGGATTGTTGCCTTCTCCGGGTGCAGCAAACCAGGCGTTGTGCTGGTAGCCGGAATGATACCAGTCGAACTTGCTCCAGTCTTTTTCATATCCCTTGCTCAAATCTTTTTCATCGTAGTATAAATCGTACCATAGCTTGTTGATGGTTTTGTAAGGCTTGAAAGGCTCAAAGCTGCGGTTGAAAAACATCTCGCTCCACATTGCCTCTACCTGCAAGCCATATCCCAGCTCAATAAAATTGCCATACAACAAAGGGCTGATAGGTTCTGTACTGATTGGCTCTGCCGTAACATTGAAAGAATGTGAATTGATTGAATCCCGTTGCGCTTTTGCAAGACTTACAATCAGCAGAAATATAGATACAGACAGAAGAAGCTTTTTCATTTGTCTTTTAACTGTTTTGTTTGTAAATAATGCTAAAAACAAACTTTCGGCAAAGCCTGACTGTCATATGCTTACGCGTTATTATTTCTGAACTTAATATTTAATACTATTTAAGATTACAGGACCGATTAAACCCGAAGGCTGATAGGGACTTTCGGGCGTGTAGATGTTTACATTCGTCCATGTCTTTCGTTCTGCTTCGGGCAGTTTGCTATCGCCGATTAAACGGTTTACCCAGGTATTTACTACTTCAATTTCTAAAGTGTTGTTACCTGGTTTAATTGCACCCGTTACATCCGCCTGCCACGGTGCTGTCCATACAGTGCCCATATTTTTACCATTCAGTTTTACGGTAGCCATTACTTTTACATTCCCTAAGTTTAAAAATAACTGTTCTCCTTTTGGCACCTGTTTCAAGTTGAAAGTTGTGTTATAAACAGCCGTTCCGGAATAGTCTTTTATTTGTTCATTGTTGCTTTTACTCCAATCAATTAAGGTGTCAAAAACAACAGGCGTTGCGGGTCCACGCTTTGCCGTATCGAATGTTACCGTCCAGGGTTTGGTTAGCTGCATCAGTTCTTTGTATTCTGGAAAATTGTTATCCCCTGTAATTGTACTTTTTGTTTCGCCCGTTTTTCTGAACACAACAAAACCACTTTGATAAGCTTCCAATTTTATAGGAATCACTGTTGCGTTGCCGGTAGTTGTAAACTGAGGCAAGGCTCTTGTACTTCCGATTACTGCATCCCACCACTGGGGCTTTCCTGCTGCGCGGAAAGTGGCGGAAAATGCAAGGCTGCTATCGGATTGATTGGTAATAAAATAAATCTCCGCACTATCGGTAGTGCGATGCGTGTACAACACCGGAACGTCTTTATCCATTGAAAAATCCGGCTTTACATTCAGCTTGTTAAAAGCTTCCTCCATTGTCATTCCGTTATAGACAAAGCCCTTACCATATTGATGTTCTTTTACGGTTTTGCCATCGGCATTGCCCCATAGTTCATCCGCGCCTTTTTTCACTTCCTTATCTGCAGAAGGATAGTTTTGCAGGCTTGGTGATTGTGTTGGCGGCGCTCCTAAAATGGTGGCACCGTCATGCACAAGCTGTTGAAGCTTTTTTACCAATTCAGGTCGCATGGTGGTTAGTGGTGGCAATACCAACAGCTTGTAGCTCATGCCATCAGGCAATACCAATCTGCCCTCTTTTACACTTAACCTGTTCTCTATCACTTCTGCATTGATGTAATCAAACTGGTAACCTTTGGGCAGTTCCGGATTGCGGATGCCTGTCATCTTCGGCGCGTCTTCTCCAATAAAATAAGCTACATCATTTACCGGCTTTCCCTGCTGCAATAAAAAGTTGCATCTTCTTATGTAATCTACAAAAGCTTTTCCTTGAAAAAACCAAGTATTCTTTCGATTAAACTCTGTACCATAACCTGCATTAATACCTGGGTTTCGGTTTTCATAAGCCTGGTGAATGACTACGTGAAGCAAGGTATTATTGATCCCTTCAGTAAAGGACCAGTCGCCGCGTTTTTTTAACAGAGCCGGATACCGGGCATAAGCCAAACCACCGGCAGTGAATGATTCGGCTGATACTTTTGTTTTGCCATAAATATGAGCGGCTGATGAAGCTGCTCTGCACTCTATGTTTCCCAATGTGCCTTCATTCCAAAACTCGCCGGCTACTTCATCGCTTTGCCCGCCATACTTTAGAAATTCAGAAGGGAAACCCCAATGACCATAATTTTCCAGCCAAATTTTCATTCCGTGCTGATGGCTAACATCCCGCAATCCTCCCACGTAATCATACGCTACTTTATCAGCTATCAATCTTCTCAAATCCCATAAAAACCGATCGCTTTCAGTTGCTGAATTTACGATACGCCCTGTTAATACCGGCAACCACGGCAGCGGATCATAACCGTACACTTTTTTAAATTGATCTGCCATTCCATCAGTCCAGTTTTGAGGGCCTGTTTCATAGCTATCTGCTACCACATACTTCAATCCTTTCCGATCATCGGGAGATAGATGATTTTGAATTTTTCCAATGAAAGAATTAAAATGTTTTTCTACAGCGTTTCTGTTCATTTTGTCTACTTCAAGCCCTTGCGCATCTGGCATTGCCGGAGAATTTTTGACACCAGTTGGAACCATACCATAACGGACAATAATCCAGTCGCCAGCAGGCACCGCCCAATTCAAAACATCATCCTCTGATAAATACCGTGTAACGTTAATCACTTTTGAAGCATTTACGATAGTCGAATCACCAGGAACCTCGCTTTGAGATTGCCATTGGTATTCATTCCATAATGGCAATGGAGTTTCAAACATTTTTGCGAGCTGCTTCTCTTCAAAACGCTCAATGCGTGGCGCAGAAGAAAGTTCAATTTCGGCAATGCCGCCATTGCCCTGTATATGTGAGAACCGGAGCCGGTAGCCTTTTGCGGTTACTTCATTAAATGCAATGGAAATAGGTGCATAAGGCACAAACCCAACATTCTTTTCCGGGTTGCTTCTGTCCACTTCAAATTGTGTAACCGTTTGATAAGTTCCGTTCTTATTTACCTGCAGTTCAACGTTTGTTTTTACCGGTTTTTCTGCCATGTACAAAAGGAGGCTTCGGGCAGTAAAAGCATCCGGCACTGCTATGTCAATATTTATAACAGATGAATCGGAAATGCCTGTGGGAAACAGGGCGCTCGTTGCTGTATCATTATCAGCGGCGAAAGAAAGATTGGTTACAGCAGCATTGGAAGAAAGAACAGGCTTGTGCAAAGCAATCTTATCACCATCACTATGCGGCTGCGGAAATGCCAGCACTGCTACGGGTTGAAAATTTGTTTTTGATACAATTAGTTTTTGTGTTATTGGCCGACCGCCTTTTACCTGCCATTCTTCGCTGTACAGGTAACGCATGGTTTCTGTTGGCTTTATCCATGGACCGCCGCTTTGACTCCAGCCAGGACAATTGAAGAGCCCGATGTCAACGCCTTCCTTTTTACCGGTTTGAATTGCCTGCTCTATCGCCTTCCACCATTCGTCACTAAACAATTTAACGTTACCAGAGGGAGCTTCTTCAGGGCTTAATCCAATGTTGGCAATAAATGCCCTGCCAATGCCTACTTTAGCCATGGCTTCTATGTCGTTCTTCACACCTTGCTGCGAAACATTGTTATTTAGCCAATGATAATAAACACTCGGTTTTACACTATCCGGCGGCGTTGTAAAATTTCGCTCTATCAGTGATGTTTGTGCATTTAGATTATCAACAAAAAAACAAACAAGAGTGGCAATACAAAAACTTTGAATCAAAAATTTTCTCATAAAAACAAACTTATAATTCTGAATACTTTTTATTTTCCCGTAAATATGTTCTGATGAACATTTTTCATCGTTACAAATCAGTAAACTTTACTTCTTTAAAAAGGGTCAAAAATGTCTTTATCTATCATTACCGGATCGCTCCAGGGACCGGCAGGATTGGAAGCCGTTACAAAGAAATTACCACCGCCGGCAACGTCTGTTGTAATCATATAAAATACGCCTTTGTTGTAACGCAATGTGGCGGCATACATCATCGGCGAGTTTTTGTTTTTGTCCAAAAAGTATTGGGAAGGGCGGGTAAGACAATAGCCAATCAGTTGCCAGTTTACGAGGTCTTTACTATGATAAACCGGCACGCCCGGGTATAAATACATAGTGCTGGTAACCAAATAAAAATCGTTGCATACACGGCAGATACTTGGATCTGGATTCATGCCTCTTACAACAGGATTGGTATAGCCCCAAACGCTTTGTGCGTATAGCTTTGCGCTGATTAACAATAAGATGAAAAGAAAATATTTCAAATAATTTTTCATGCGCCTGGCTGTCTTTGATCAAACAATAACAATTGCTGCTAATGATGCTTATAAGTAATACTAAGAATCTTTATCCCTGTCTTATTTTACTATGGATAAAAAATAAAATTCACCATCCTCACTTAAAAAGTAGAAACAACCCCGGTTCGGCTGTATGCAAAACAGCAATCGTTTATTCTAGCAAGTCAATTCGCAGCCAAAATAGATAAAGGGTAAAAACAAAGCATCCTGTACTTACCTGTTTGATAGCATGAAAGCTTTGTAAAATATGGAAATAAACTACTTGATTAAAAGCTGCTTCATGATTACAATTAGAAGCAGCGGCGAACCTTCTTATTTTCCTGCAAAACCAAACAGCGTATAGCTCTTTCCGGCTTCTGTAGCAAAGTCATAAATAAAAGTTGGTTGTAATGTAGGCAAAGCGAGATTTGTTTTTGCTGAAATAATCGGAGCCGGGTTGTCAGGAGTTATAAAAAAAGGATTGGGATTCTTTCCTTTTGCTTCTTTCAATATTCCTTTTCCCTGCAACTTCAAATTATTGAATGTGCGAAGACGGCAATTTCCGCCTAATAACGATTTGATAATTATTTTACTAAGCTTGCCTTCCTTCCATTCTATATCCGTTATTTCAAAACCACCTCTTGCGCGCAATCCGCTTACGCTTCCCTTTTGCCAGGCATCGGGTAAAGCAGGCAAGAGAAAAATAGCACCATCATCGCTTTGCAGCAGCATTTCGGCGATACCGGCTGTGCAACCAAAATTGCCATCAATCTGGAAAGGCGGATGCGCGTCAAATAAATTGGGATATGTTCCTCCGCCACTGTTTTCTCCTTTATTTATTCCTGCCGGCGTCAGTTGATTTTTTATTAGTGTAAACGCATGATTGCCGTCCAGCAAACGCGCCCATAAATTAACCTTCCAGCCCATTGACCATCCGGTTGAAATATCGCCTCTCATCATCAGCGATGTACGGGCGGCACTAAACAATTCAGGTGTGCGGTAAGGTGATATCTGGTTGGATGGATACAAGCCAAACAAATGCGATACATGACGGTTCTTATCATCAGGGCTATCCCAATCTTCCAGCCATTCCTGCAACTGTCCGTACTGACCAATCTGCATGGGAGGCAAACGCTTACGCGCCACTTTCAATTTTATCACAAGTTCTGGATCAATATCCAGTATTCCGGCTGCCTTTATTACATTGGAAAACAACTCAAACACCAATTGATTATCTATGGTAGTTCCGGCAGCAATAGATATTCCGGCGTGAGCACGGGGTCCGTTTTCGGGAGACATGGAAGGCGTAATCACCAGCCATTTGTGTGTAGGTTCTTCCACCAAAAAATCGAGACAAAACTGTGCTGTGCCTTTTAACGCGGGATAAACCGATCCTAAATATTTTTTATCGCCACTGTACAAATACCTGTCCCACAACTGGCGGCTCAGCCAAACGCCACCCATTGGCCACATGGCGGACGACACAGCATCCACCGGACCTGTAATCCGCCAAATATCGGTGTTGTGATGGGCTACCCAGCCGCCGCAACCATACATAACACGGGCGGTTTCTTTTCCGGTTTCGGATAACTCTTTAACCATCTGTATTAATGGCTCATGCGTTTCAGGAAGGTTGGTTTCTTCTGCGGGCCAGTAGTTCATTTCTGCATTGATATTGATGGTGTATTTGCTATCCCATGGCGGGTTCATTTGGTCGTTCCATATGCCCTGTAAATTAGCGGCTTGTCCGCCCGGTTGTGAAGAAGAAATTAGCAAATATCTGCCAAACTGAAAGTAAAGCTCAACCAATTGCGGATCGTTGCCGTTGGCAAATTCTGCAAGCCTGCGGTCGGTTGGATTATTTATAGAATCGGTTGTACTCAGGTCTAATTTTACGCGGTTAAAATAGTTTTGATAAGCGGCAATGTGATCTTGTAACAATTGAACAAAGGGCTTCTGGTAAGCTTTTTCTAAGTAGTCTGTTGCCCGTTTGTTTTCATCGGCGCTGAGGTTTTTATAATTGATAAAGTTGGTAGCGATGGAAATATAAATGGTAACCGTATCAGCCTTTTCTACATGAATCGTTTGTCCTGTTGAAGATAGACTGCCGCCGCTATTTTTGAATTTAATAAGAGACTTAAATTTTACCTGACCCTTTTCTCCTTCATGATCGGCGCTGATTCCGGATAGCTGTAATTCATCATTTTTCTCAATCGTTATCTCTGATTTCTGCGGACTTGATAACGATGCGTTGAACGTTATGCTTCCCCATTTATCGGCAGTAAGCCGAACAATAATAGCCTGATCGGGAACTGAAGCAAAAGCAGTACGGGTAAATGTAATACCATTTGCTTTATAAGATATGGTTGCGACTGCTTTTTGGAGATCAAGCTCACGATAATAATTTTGAAAACTATCATGTCCCGGAAAAGACAGGTTCAGGTCGCCAACCGGCTGAAACTCCATTCCCTGGTTGCGTTTCGATTCTATGTTTTGCGCTGCCAGGTCGCTGGCTTCTTTGTATTTATCTGCAAAAATTAATTTTCTGATTTCCGGTAATGCTTGTAAAGCATCTGGATTGTCGTTGCGGTTGGGACCACCGCTCCAAACAGAAGATTCATTTAGTTTGATTGTTTCACTGGCGGGATTTCCAAAAACCATGGCTGCCAGCCGTCCATTGCCTATCGGAAGAGCTGCTTCCCATACTTTTCCTGCAGGCGTATTGTACCACAACTTCAAATCACGTGTTTGCGCACGGGCAGATGATAAAGCTGTTACTAAAGAAAGGCACATCACGAGCATCTTTCTTTTTCCGGCAAATGAAATCTTTTTCATGTTTTGATATTGATTGATTACACCTGCAATCATGCTCTTTTAAGTTTGTTTTTACGCTATTTAATAAGCAAACATTTTGAATCGTAAGGATTCAACACCACGCTAATATCTCCGCCCGCATGTTGTATTTTTTCCTTAGTGAAAATATCAGTGAGTACATGCTTGCCGGATAATTCTTTAACTTCTTTTGCAGTTACCATAACCTGAATCGCGGTATCGGCTGTATTGATCAGCACAATATATTTCTGCCCGTTATTCATCCTTACCCATTTGGTTGGCTGTTCCGTATCCATCAGGTCTAACGGAACGCCTGGTTTTCCGGGACCATATTGTGCTAAAGTGGCAGCCAAATCCCATATTTCTTTTTTCACGCCGGCAGGCTGGTCGCCCCAGTTTACATGACCGCCCAAGACAAAGCACATGGTTGCCCATGTTTTTGCTTTTGTATAAGTAAATCCTTCATATTGCCGGTCGCCCGATTCCAAAGCATATCCCGGAAAAGCGCCTTCTTTCAGTGTTTGGGGTCCTCTTCCTACAAAAAAATCCGGGTCGGTGTTAAACAAGGCGCCGTTCATCCAATATCTATAAGCAATGCGGAGGTAAGTACCTTTGGTAACGTTCCAGTTTTCGGTAATATCAGCCATAATCCTTCCGCCGTCGCATACCATGGCGCAGGGCGCCATTACGGTGCTGCATCCCAATAAAAAAGCATCGGAGCCAATTGCCTTTCTTATCTCCAGTAAAAAATCTCTGATAACGCGTTCGGGAGGAAACTTGGAATATTTAAAAGGCTTATCTGTATAAGCTAAAGCAAGAAAATCTATTTTGAAATACTTGTAACCTGATGCGCTCAATTCTCTGAATCTTTCTATCACATACTTCCTCACATTTGGGTCGCTTGGATCTACCCGATAACGGATGACGTGGTTAGGAACTTCTTCCTGAACTGTCATGTTGTATTTATCAACCATATCTTTATTAGACCAAAAGGGTGAAATCCAAACGCCGGGTTCCATGCCGGCATGGTGCACAATTTTTGCCCAGCCTTTTTCTCCTTCGGGAAATTTAGTGGTGTCAAATTCCCAACTGCCCCGTTGCGGAAACCAGCCATCATCCAACGTAAAATAACGAAGTTTGGAAGGATACCTGGCATTGAAGCTTTGTAAAGAATCCAAAACAGGCTTTAGCTCTTTGGTAGAAATAGCGCCGCGAAAAAAATCCCAGGTATTGAAACCGGAATGAGCCACCGCTTTTGATGGTGGCATGGCTGGTGTGTACATTTTTCCAATGGCTTGCCAGCCGTCCATCGCATTAAATTCAGCACTCAATAAGATGGGATCGAATGCAATCGTTTCACCCGGATCAACCGGAAATTTTCTACCTCTAAAATTGACATAAGCCGTAAGGCTGTCGCCCCTCTTTTTTATCATAGAAGTCCAGAGTTGCGGCGGATGGTAGGTTATCATCCAGGCTGATCCCATTCTGTCTTTATCAGAATACAAGGCAGTGTAGTAATAACTCTCACCATCCTTTGCGCGACCGACTTCGTACGTTGCGCTTTCCCACATCATGCGCAGGTCGGCACCACCAGAGCCTTTTAAAGCAGCATTGCAATTCACTACTACAGGTTCAAAAGAAGTAATCCATAAGGTGTCGGATGTATGGTTAGTTACAGACACTGCCATTTGCACCCACTTGTCATCTATCACCTTTAATTGTGTATAAACATCAAGCTTGTCAATGGTAGTATGCAAGTTCCCATTGGTTTGCTTTGCTTTTACCAGAATATTTTTTCCGTTTAACTGAGAAGATATGTGAGGCAGAGATTGCGAGGCAGAAAAAACATCCCAATTTCCTTTCGCCGGATTTACTTTGAAAGTAGTTTGCGAGTAAATAAAAAGGGGCAAAAACAAAAGCGCAAAAAAATGCAGAAGCCATCTAACCTTCAGATGAAAAGTCATTTTTGCAAACAGCGTAGTTGTATTTTTTTTCAAAGCAATCATCGTTTATTATATAACCGTTGGCCGAGTTAATAAGCAGTAATTCACAACGATGCCATCGGAACTTCGTGTTTGTAAAAAAGGTTTGTTTTTGCAGTAAAAACAAACGCTGTAAGAGTTCCTCTGCTTGAATAAGGGCAGCTTCTACGGAGCCTGTTTGTTTTTGCCCATTTTTTTAACTACAAACACGCATCCCTTACAGAGCCATATGTACAACTCTGCTAACGAGTTATCATACTTAAGAATGGAGCAAGATATAAGAACCAGCAAAAGAAAGCATCCTGCACTTACCTGTTTTAAAATGAGAGATACTGGTTTTATTTTTTTGTCGAAACCAAAAATGGAGAAGCCGGTAAATTTTCTTTATTGAATAATGAAACAGCCGGGTTATCAGCCCATGCATATCTTACTGAAACAGGCTTTGTAATAGAATTTGCGGTTACAATTACAGTGTTGTTTTTTATATAAGCACCAGCAGAAAAAAAGCGATTTGGAGTTGCAGCATCTGCCATTTCAAACCCCTGCAGTTGATTGCCTGTTTTACTCAACAAACCTTTGCCAATGTGCGTGAAATAAAGTATCGCTTTATCGCCTTGCCTTTTTATTTGGGTAATAATGGGACCGCTTACTTTTACACCACGTTGTTTGTATTCATTTGCCAATGCCCAGCGTGCAGAACGCTCGCCTACCGGCATTTTATTAGCCGGATGAATAGTGGTGGAATCGCCCACATCAATGGTAACAATTAAACCAGTATGCGGTGTTCGTTTTGTAATGGCTAACTGCGCCTGCCGTATCACTGCCCATTGCAAATTGGTAGAAGTGTCTTTATAATTGGGCAATTGAATAACGTAAAAAGGCAAACGATTATCGTTCCAGGCGCTCCGCCAGTTTTGGATAAGTGCCTGTAGTAATGGTTTATAAATGACCGTGCGTTCATCCATATTTCTGCCTGAATTATCACTGAAGCTGTTTGATTCTCCCTGGTACCAAAGCATGCCTTTTACTGCAAAAGGAATGACCGGCTTTACTACATCATCATAAAATTTTCCGGGCATAAAGTTGATAAGGGGATCTTTGTTTTTGCGCTCTTTTTGCCAGTAAGAAAGCAACGGTTGCAGGGGCGGATATTGCTTCAAAACAGCAGTATCTGTCCAGGCTTCAGCACGTGTATTGCCGCACGACATTACGACAATGCCAACCGGAATATGCTGCGAAGCCTGAATGCTTTTTGCAAAATAGTAAGCCACCGCAGAAAACCGGCTGAGCCTTTCCCCCATGGCTGGTATCCATTGTGAGTGATCTGAATTTTCAGGATTTAAAGCACCTTCAGGCATGGCACATCTGTATTCACGCAAAGAATCGTTGCGGGATTGTTGAATTTCCGCGGTTCCGTTCTTGTCAGCCGCTAACATAAAATTCATATTCGATTGCCCGGCGCATAGCCACACATCCCCGGCAACCACATCTTCTATATGAGCAACTTGTTTTTCCCCGTCTGATATTATGATTTCAGGGTGAATACCCGTTTTTACATTCTCGAACGTTGCTTTCCAGTTTCCTTCAATATCAGTAATTACTGTTTGTGTTTTATTATAAAAAGAAATTCTGATTCTATCTCCTGCAAGGGCTTTACCCCAAATCACAAAAGGCTTTTCACGCTGCACAATCATGTGATTACAAAAGATAGCTGGTAACGAAAAAGCATTGCTGCCATTGTGTTGCAGAGATTGTGATAAGGAATGAAACGAAACAAACAATAACACAATCAGCAACCATTTATTCCTCTTCATAACAAACTTTATTTGAAAGCCCTGACTTTTATGAACTATGGTTTTGTGCTATTGTTTTGAAGCCGAATAATGATAATCAAACCTTCTTTCCGGCGCAGAATCGCCATCGGTAAAAAAAGCAGAAATATCAGTTAGCTTTTGCATATTATCTGACCAATGAAAGTTAAAGCTGAGCGGTGCAGTTGTAAGATGAAACAACGATACAGGAACGGCAATTTCCATTTCGTTATTAACTACCTTGTACGATGTTAATAAAACGGTTTGCCAAGTATTGTTTACCCATTTTTTTATAAGGGTTGTTTTATCATTTTTCACTTCAGCATTCACAACATAATCATATCCTTCCCAGCCGGTTTTCTTATTGTTATCCGCATCTATAAACAATAACATCCAATTTTTATCTTTATAGGATGTAAGTGCAGCAGCGGTTTTCACATAGAAGTAAATATTCTTTGCATCATGCGCTACACGGCTTTCTATAATGTCGTTTCTGCCGGTTGTATTGGTGTAATGAATGCCGGGCCGTACGCCATCATAATCGCGATGCGCTGCATTACCAACAGCATCTTTATAAACCGGCGATACCCCACTCCATTCGTCAAATTTTCCATCTATCGAAATGGTTTGTGGTGCGGATGTTTTTTGTGGCGGCAACATGCCTTTGTATTTGCGCATCCTGGCTACAAACTGGTAATAAAAATTATCGGTATAGCCTTCTTTCATCGGCTCTATATCGCGGTTAAATTCATCATTAAATTCATCCACAAAATACATATCGCCTTCATACATTTTCCTGCCTTGAAAAGTGAAATCTTTGGCAGCCGCCAAGTCTTTATTTGTTGGCCATGCGCCGGCTTTCCATTCGTTCCAGCCGGTAATCAATAAAATGGGTGGCGCCACAGAATCGGCGCGGTTCCACTGCTCGTTAAAGTAGATGCCGGTGCCGGTTTCTTTTGCTAACCAATACTTATCAAATTCAGGCGTGTAGTTGATTCCGCAACTTGAACATTTACCACGGTAATCCCAAAGCGGTGCGCCCAGCGATTTGGAAACTACATATTGTTCAACATGCCCTTCCGAATCTACGGCAGCCCGTTGCGGATGCGTATCCATAAACCGCCATTTGCTTCGGTTTTCTGTTGTATCAGGAAATAGTGCCCAGGTGGGCCGCCAGGTAAAATAAGCCAGCATTTCGTTGCGCAGGAGGGTGTCTTTGGTTTCGTCGCTTTTTATAACCGGGCACATCACTAACGGTTTGTTTTTCCAGTAAAACCAAACATCATCATACTTGCCCGGCTTGTAAAATTCTTTGTACAGGGCTTCTATTTTTGGTGCATATTCAGCATTTAAAAATGGAACCACATAAGGCGCGTGAATACCGTTTTTGCGAAGCGATTGTATTGTATCCAGCAACTGCTTCAATTTGGGCCGGTAGATAGAATTATTGGTAAAATCTAAAAATATAAAATCAATGCCTGCATCGGCTATTAATATCAAATGCCGCTTCATTACCCATGGGTCGGCAGAAAGATAATAACCGTTTTCGGGTTCATCCCAATAATAATCTTCCATGCGCCAGTTGGTTTTGGCAGGATTACCGGAGAGTATTTTTGTTACGTTAAACGAATCGGGATTATTGGCTGTGCTGCGCAAAGGACCATGCCACAACCAGTAAAACAATCCGACATACCGGTTTGGTTTTACGCCACCTGTTTCGGAGTAAGAAGGAATTGTTCTTCCCAACGCATCGGTGGCTGTCCAGTTGGCGTTATCAATTTTTATTGGTGATGAATTCTGCGAAAAGCTGTTTGTTATTATTAAAATGGCAAACAGCAACAAAAAACATGGTTTATGTAAATGAATATTATTAGGGAACGCTTCCAAAATTTTTGTATTTATTAATGAACAAATGGTGTGACAGCTTTTAAAGAAAGCCGCCCCTGAAGAATCAGGAGCGGGGTTGTAAAAAATCGGGATTGCTATAGAAGTATTGCTCTTTTGAGCATAACAGTCGAATTTTTAGATATAAAAATTAAATAGGCAGCGAATGGCTTTACTAATTTTGACAATCAGGACGTAAAATAGAAATGTTGGTTTTTATAGCCGTCCTGTACTTACCTGCGATCCTTAAAAAACGGAAATATTAGTGCTTGTTATTTCTTCTGACTATCAATAATGGAATAAATATTACTAGCTATCGGCTCGGGCATAATAAACATGCCACCATAATTTCCGGTGATGCTGTTGTGTGTATCCGGAAAGCAATAATCAAAATCGCCTCTTTGATAAGCTTCAAAGGTGGACGGAATATTGTGAGGCCGCCAGTTATCATCTGTATGAACATTCATCCACCGGATGGCCGCATTGGTGATGCCTTCGTGAAAGGTTTTCCAGTCAATTTCAGGATCTATTTTAGCCCAGTCAATACCATGAGCAGATGACATAGAAAAGGTTTGCAATACTTCCCACTGCACATGATCCCGTACCCAGTTGGCAAAGTACCAATCGCTGGAACTGAAACAGGGTTTCGTGTTGTAAAGATTTTTTACACCCGACGGTTCCCATAAATTGGTAAATGGAATTACCGACCGTATCCAGTAAATAGCTTTTTCTTTATAACGGGCATCATTGAACGCTTTAGACCCTTCATAGTAAGCAATGGCTGCATGTCCTGCTGCCAGAAGGTTGGGTGCATGCAATGGCGTTTCCCAATAATCGCCGCCTTCCGGGCGGTACATATTCATGCAATAGTCCAATGCTTTTTTGGCGGCGGCTTTGTATTTTTTCCTGCCGGTTTTTTGCGCAATTTCCAGCAACTGTATAGCTGGTGTCATACACATATCCAGGGCAACATCATGTGCCAGTCCCATCGGTTCAATAAACGAGGTGGCTACTTTAAAATCATCTTTACCATGATGCCGCCCGTCGGGATCAAAATAAAAAGCTCCTTCTTTAGTTTGAATGGCAATCAATTCATCACCCTGCTTTATTAAGTCTTGTTGTTTGTTAGAAGAATTGCCGCGTTGATTGATATTGTTTTGCTCGATGCACCAATCTATTTTCTTTTGCAGTTCAGTAGCCAGAATCGTGTTTTTGTTTTCGCTGATGTATCGCTTTAAAAATTCCGGAACCTTTGTGCTCATTTTGTCTCCGGAACGCTGTTTTACACCGAAACCTTCGCCTTCATGCCATAAATTGGTATTGTAAGCTTTGGCAATGGTATCGAGTGTTTGTTGATACGTCCATTTGGGTGTTTCTTTAGGCAATCCATGCCGTTTTACCCAATCTGTTACCACGTCCAAACTGTTGCCTTTACTTAACCATATTTCGGCATCAAAATTTATTTCCTGCCCAATGCGCAACTCCAGGGGCTGCGCCGCATACACTTCATTTTGATGGCCTTCGGCAGTGGCATCCGGTATCATCAAACCCATTAAATTATTATTCATCCGGTCAATAAAATTAGGCGTTGCAAAAACCGGTTGTGGTTTTTGATCTCGGTAGTTGAACCAGCGGGTTACGGTTTGATTCGCATTCCAGGAAAGGCCGATGCCGGTGCCCTCATAACTTAACGCCATCATAGGTATAGCGAGCTGGTTAGGATGCGGAACCGAACGCAAAGCCCACGGATCTTTAAACCAGTCGGTACCGCTCGACCATTCATCATTGATTGTCCATTCAATGCCGGGAAGAATAGAATCGTCCTTCTTCATTCCAAACGATCCTTCACCTACTTTTAACCAGGGCCCGCGAATATATCTGGCGTCGTAATTACCGGTAGCTTTCAAACGGTATTGTAAATGTAACAATGGTTTGTTTTTTGAAAGCGTAATCGTTACTTCTCCAACAAGGCAGGGTTCACTAAAAGGATATTTCATCCATTCTTCAAAAGAGGTGCCTTTAAGTTTATCTTTTACTACAACTGCCTTTACTTTAAATAGCAAAGACTCGCCATCAGCGCCGGATTTTTTTTGAAAACTATCTGCTGTTAAACGCATCGGGATATCCTGATCCCGTATCATCACTTCACCTAAGTGATCTATAACCGCCATGAGCTTGCCGGATGAAGTATAAATTTCTCCCCAGCCCCAGCCATCAATGCGCTTAAACATTTTTAACTGCGTAAAATTATTTTTCAGTTCGATGGATTCATTTGCATAGCTGGCCCTTTTATATAAAGGAGAAGCTGAAGATGAGTTGGTTTGCTGGATAGTTTGGTTTTGCGCATTTATTTTCGGAGTGAAATACAAACCAAGAAAGGCGAAACAGAAAGCAAGGCGAAATTCGTTTTTCATCAATTAATGATTTGATTTTAGCAGACCGTTTGCCCTAACCAGAATGAAGAGTTCATTTATTGCAATCGCTTTTTCATAGAGGCTGTTTCGCTATTTTTTTCATACTATATTAACCCATTGGAGGAGTTAATATCAAAACAGGTGTTACTTAAAAAAGAGGCAAAAACAAACTCATAAGAATAGAGATTAAGTTTTGTATTGAAAGAAAATACAAGAATGCTATTTAAAAACACAAACACATTGATAGAAATTTTTAGCTCCGACAACGGGTTATCCTAACTATCTCAATTTATTTATGCTGCCTGAATAACCAGTCTATGAACATGGGATCGCTGTAAGTAGCTATCCATGAAAAATGCCCTGTTTCAGGATACATTGTAAGTTCGGGATGAGCTCCGGCTTTTCTTAGTGCTTCTACCATGTTAAGCGAAAAAAGAGGGCTAACGGTGAGATCTTCTGAGCCATGAAATATCCACATCGGGATATTTGATTGAAAGATTTTCATTAGAAAATTTTCATTGTAAAAAAAATAGAATACAGACTTGCTCACTTAAAAAATCAGTGGGCTTATGGAAAGAAGAGGCTGTCTCAATTTTTGAGACAGCCTCTTTT
This sequence comes from Ilyomonas sp., assembly GCA_965277535.1. Lineage (GTDB taxonomy): Bacteria > Bacteroidota > Bacteroidia > Chitinophagales > Chitinophagaceae > Ilyomonas. The sequence goes on from OZ255825.1 coordinate 3,479,626, forward strand.
ATATTTGTATATTTTACAGAGAGAATTTTTATGTAAGCAATTCTTCAGCGTTTTATTTAAGGCCTAAATTCATTCGTAGGCACAGGAAAATAATCCCATGCTCCTTTTATATATTTTGCTGCGGGATTAAACAAGGATGCACCTACCTGTGGCGATTTGGCGGCCATTTGATGCAACCTGACGTCAGCAATGCCCCAACGGCGGAGGTTTTCATAGCGCCAGTCTTCACCTGCCAGTTCCACTCTTGATTCGTGCTGTATCGCAGCCCGCATATCCGTCTGCGATAGTCCTGTATTTACCATTGGCAGAGAACCGGTTACAATTGTTTTTTGATAAATACGGCGGGCATCAATTGCCAGGCTGTTGTTGGCTCTTGTCCGCACTTCATTTACATAGGCTGCTGCATCTGCCGTATGCCCTGTTTCATTTAAACATTCGGCATAATTCAAAATTGCATCAGAGAACCGCATCCATTTCACATTGAGGTCTTCCCCTGTTATACCGGCATTGTTCAGATAACCGGTTCTTTCCTTTGCGTTGCGTAAATATTTATAGTTAGGATACCACTGACTATTTTTTCCGGGCCATACCCATCCGGCATAGGATTTATCTGAACTATCCTTCACGCTATAAGACAAAGTATTGGTTGAATTATCCACTCTTACGTTGTTAATAAAAAATTTACCAATAGAATTGTGTAGCATGGTATCACCGGTGCTGGTCACATAAAATACATCGCCAGGTTCCAGCATTGTATAAGTAAATCGTTTATCAATCATTTTCCCGTTAGCATCTTTCTCAAACTCATCATATAAGTCTGCTGTAAAACATTCCCTTGCACCAAAACCTTCATACATATCGGGCTGTTCAAATACCTGTAAAAAGTTTCCCGGTGCACCCACTTCAAGACTAATGCCTGCTCCGGCAGGATAATACATTTCGTTTACTTCAAAAACAGATTCTTTATCCTGGTCGTGCGCCTTGCTATATACCTGTCCATAATCAGGCAACAGGTCAAGACCATAATCTCCTCTTTTTCCCTGCGGAACAAAATCAGCCAGCACATCCGATGCCAGTTGCCAGTTTTCTGCTTTGTTAATGGGATAACCGGCCAGTTGCATATAGGTCTTAGCCAACAACATCTTTGCCGCTGCCTGGCTGAATCTTCCTTTATTGGCGGCATCCCACGTCTTTGGCAGATTAGGAATGGCATCGGTAAGGTCTTTAATTACCTGTGCATATACATCTGGTGCCTTGGCAAAAGTAACCTTGTAATAATCGGCAATCGGCAGTATGTCTGTAATTATAGGAGTCTGTCCCCAGCGGGTAGCTACCAGGTAATACATCAGCCCCCGGATGGTTTTGCACTCTGCCGATAACAGGTCTTTATCTGCCTGTGGTATCGGTGCTTTGGCGAGTTTCTCTAAAGTGTAATTGCATAAATAAATACCCTGAAAACAATATTTCCAGCCCCAGAGAAACTGAACATTATCCGGTGAAAAATTATACCACACGGTAAAGTCATCGGTGTTGGTGCGCAACAGGTCATCGCCTGCATAATCGTTCAACGCATGACGTATAAAGAGATAGATAGGACCCAGGTGAACGGTTCTGTTGTAAGCCTGCATCACAGCGCCTTTGCACTGATCGGTAGTGAGGTAAAAATTGTTATCGGCTACTACGGCATAAGGAGCAGAATCCAAGAAGCTTTTTTTACAGGAAACTCCAACAATTAATAGCAGGCATATGAAAGCTACCTGAACTTTATATTTTAAATTTTTCATTTTTACTTTTTTGTGAGTTAGCAAAATTTTGATTAAAAACGAACGCTCAGACCTACAACAAGTGTTTTCTGAATCGGATAACGGTCGCCATAATCCAGTCCCATAATATAACTCGGGCTGTTGGCTTGTCCTCCTTCGTTTGCATTCAGGCGTGCACCGTTTGCAATTTCCGGATCATCACCTTTATACTTGGTGAGTACAAACAAATTCTCTCCGGAAACATAAACCCGAAGGCCTGATATACCTGATCTGTTCAGCATTCTGCCGGGTAGCGTATAACCAATCTGCAGATTCTTCAATCGCATATAAGAACCATCCTGGATACTGTAGCTGACAGGCCCTTTTTCATAGTTCCGTTTGGTGCCGCCCGGACTCACTTTTGGATAGATGGCATTGGTATGATCAGGCGTCCACGAATTCGGTACTACATCTGCCCATATATTCTGAGGGCCGCCTTCGTCCCAACCCGATAAATAAATATCGCCGATAGAATAAATTTTGTTGCCATAAGAACCCGTCCAGAAAGATTTGAGGTCGAAGCCTGCATAGCTAAAGTTCAGGTTGAAGGAATATGTAAATTTCGGATTCGGATCGCCGATTACCGTTTTATCCTTTGCATCAATAATACCATCGCCATTTAAGTCTCTGAACTTAAAGTCGCCAACCTGGGCGCCCTGCTGTCTTTCCACACCATTTTTGTTTGTCAGGTCTTGAGTGGTATTGTAAAATCCATCTACAATATATCCGTAAAAAGCACCCAACGGATCGCCTTCCTTCATCTGGATAACAGTAGGTATGCGTTCATCATTCACCTGGATAGGAATGTTATCATTCAATTTAGAAACCCTTGCTTTATAAATGGAAAAATTCGCTCCGAGGTCAACACCAAACTTGCCAAACGTATTGCTGTAGTTGGCTGTTACGTCCAAACCATGGTTCTTTATTTCTGCGCCATTTACCCATTGTGTAACCGGCGCTATACCATCGGATGCAGGAATACCTGAATATAAGGGCAATGTTTTTTGATAAAGTACATTGGTAGTAAACCGCGAAAAGTAATCAACGCTTAATCGTAGCTTGTCTCCAAACATACCGATGTCTGCCCCAATATTTGTAGAAGTTGTTGTTTCCCAGGTTAAGTCAGGGTTTGGAGCATTGGTAGGTCCATAACCCTGAACAAACACTTTGCTTGAATTGTCGCCGCCTTCACCACCAAGAACATAGCCTCTGTTAGTAGTGCCTGCAATTTGAGACAGGTAAGGAAAATTAGACTGAATTCTTTCATTACCCAATTGTCCCCAGCTTCCGCGGAATTTTAAATCACTTAACCAGGTAGCATTCAGGCCCTGGAAAAATTTTTCGTTGGAAACCCGCCAGCCCAAACCCACCGAAGGAAATGTACCCCAGCGTTTATCCGGTGCAAAGCGGTAAGAGCCGTCCCGCCTGATACTGGCCTGTAATAAATAGCGGTCAGCATAATTATAAGTTACCCGTCCAACATACGATTCATAAGAATATTTATAAGCGCTGCCGCCATTATTTCTATCCTGTGTTTGTGCATCCAGTACCTGCAAATAAGGATCGTTTGATATTCCTGTAGAGGCGCTGGCACCGAAATAATTGGAGGTTTCCTGCTCAGCCACCGTACCAGCCGTTACCCCGATGGTATGTTTACCAATCACTTTATTATAGGTTACAAAGTTGTTGAAAGTCCAGTGGAAATATTTTGAAAAGTTATCGTTCACACCGGTTTTACTTGAATAGTCTCTTGAGCCTAATGAATAAACAGGAGAGAAACCATGATAGTCGTTATCTATCCGCTCAAAGCCCAATGTGGAAGTAAATTTCAACCCTTCCAGCGGATGAATTATTCTACCGAGATCAATTTCGCCCTGCACGTTTCCGTATAAGCTTAACCAGTTGTTGGTACCATTGTTTCTCGCTGTTTGTGCAACCGGATTATTGAGAATATTGATGGCTTGGGCCACATCAAAATATTGATTCAGACTTCTTGTTGTCGGATCAAGAGCGGCGATTTCATCAGCCGTTTTATAGATTGGAACGATGCTGGGAATGTTTCTGGCTAAGCCATACACATTGTTATTATGCCTTTTTTCATTTGATATAGCCAGGTCTTCATTAACATTCAACCAGCTAAACATTTTGTTAGTGCTGTTTAAGCGGGCTGTCAATCTTTCATTGTCGGATTGTAACTGGGTGCCCAGCACTTTAGAGTAATCCACACTTGTAAAATAAGTATGGTCGTCGTTACCGCCGCGAATACCAAGATTATAATTTTGGGAAGAACCGGTACGGGTAACCGCTTTTACCCAATCAGTATTGTATTTTTTGTTATACAGGTCGGTTAACGGGCCTTGCTCGTTTTTAAGAGTTACATAATTAAAAAATTGAGCTGAATTGGCCATCGGGCGAACCCTTCCGTTTGTAGCGTTTCCATAATAGGTATCAACCGAAATTTGCCTTTTGCCACTCCTTCCTTTTTTGGTGGTGATATAGATAACGCCGTTGGCAGCACGGTTTCCATAGATAGCTGCTGCTGCGGCATCTTTAAAAACCTGGACGCTTTCTATATCGTTCGGATTCAGAAAATTCAGTCCATTATTCACCGGTATTCCATCTACTACATACAACGGGTCGTTGTTACCAAATGTTCCCACACCTCTGATTCTTACTTTACCATTATCGCCCGGCTCACCACCGTCGCTGGTTACGGTCAGGCCTGCTACCTGCCCCTGCAAAAGCGACTCGGTAGTTTGTACCGGCATTCCCTCCAGCTTTTTGCCACTTACAGTACTGATGGCAGAAGTAAGATCGCTTCTTTTTTGTGTGCCGTATCCTACCACTATTACCTGGTCGAGGTTGCGATCAACAGCCGGATCCATGCGTATGGTAAGTGCCTCGTTACTATTGACTGTTACTTCTTTGGTTTTGTAACCAAGAACAGTAAATGTAAGAGTAGCAGGCAGCGATGCTTTAATTGAAAAAGTTCCGTTTTCGCTACTGGTAGTCCCACTTGTTTTTCCTTTTACCTGAACAGATACGGCATTCAAGGCCGAATCGTTATTACCGTTGGTAATTCGCCCTGTAATGGTCGTTTGGGCAAAAGAAGAAAAACTGAAAAGCAATGAAAAAAAGAAGAATAAACTATACCTGTTTTTACACATAGATAATACTTGTGGCAATGGCTTTAACATAGCAAGCATTTTAGTTTTAGATGAGGAGAATAAATGTTTAATGTGTTATTACAACCGAGATTCAAATGTAAATGGGCTTAACACATTAAGTGTCCTGTGCTATCCTGTGCTGTCCCTTACTGTCTGCCTGTTTAAAAAAACGGCAAAAACAAAAATGAAGAATACAAAATGAAAGACAATTTGAAAAAAGAAGAAGTGATTATTATAGCAACAAAACACTTGCCTGCAAAAGAAAGAAGGGCTTCAAAAAGTAAGCGCAGCGATAAAATTTAAAGCACAAAAACAATCATGCTTCTTGCCCCGTGTGCTCCTACAACCAGCGACTGCTCTATGTCTGCGGTTTTTGAGGGTCCTGCAATAAAAGTGGCAAAACCAAACTCTGCGTTGCCAATAACATGGTAAGCATCATGCATAGTAGAAACGATATTTTGCTTATGAAGTATAACGGCTAAATGCTGTGTTATAAAGGGCAGCACGCGTTCCTGTATATCATTTTCCGTTATCCATACAGCACCGTTTTCTGCTACTGCAAGCGTTGTAGAAACAATGTATAAATCGGTATTTTCATAATCGTGAGGTGTTGTGTTAACAGTGGCATCAGCAATAGAATGCAACGGCTCGATGGCAGTAATAATCCGGTTAGTATCCGATGAATAATTACCTTTAATAATAGAAATGATTTGCCCATAATTTTCTACCAGGTACACTTCACAACCAATGGTTCTTGCTACCTCTATAAATTGCTTTACCGCATCATCAAAATAGGGCTTGAACGCTGGCACATCAGATAGTTCAATCAGGGGCGGCTGGTTTGTTTTAATGTTATTCAATATGCTTTGCCGGCTCATACTTTCTTACTCTTTTTATACCATTCCGTAAATGATTCTTTCGGAGGCTCCGGCATTTCTCTTTCCTTGTACCAGGGGTTCATTTTGTTGTTAAGCACAAATGGGGCATTGCGCATTATCCATCTCCCCCACTTACCTGCCAGCCTGTACACAGATGAGTGCGATAACGTAAACGTCATGCCCCGCATGGCTACCTTTTTAGCGGCAGGTACATAGCCTTCTTTTACCAGTACCTGCCGCCATTTATAGAGTTGCTGGTGGATGTCAATTTTCACCGGGCATACATTGCTGCAACTACCGCAAAGTGTGGAAGCAAAAGGCAGATCGGCGTAATCTTTCATATCTAAATTGGGAGCCAGGATAGACCCGATAGGGCCCGCAATGGCATTGTGATAACTGTGTCCGCCGCTTCTTCTGTAAACAGGACATGTATTGAAACAAGCACCGCAGCGAATGCACTTTAATGAGTTGCGAAAGTCTTCACGACCTAATTGGCGACTCCTGCCATTGTCAACAATTACAATGTGCATTTGCTGACCAACACGAGGCTTTTTAAAATGACTGCTATAAGTAGTAATCGGCTGCCCTGTGGCGCTGCGTGTAAGCAACCGTAAGAACACGCCCAAATGTTTGCGTTGCGGGATTATTTTTTCGATGCCCATGCAGGCAATGTGCACTTCACTTAAATGAGCACCCATATCGGCATTGCCTTCATTGGTGCAAACAACAAATTCTCCGGTTTCTGCAATGGCAAAGTTGACGCCGGTGATGGCTACTTTTCGCGTTAAAAAAATATCACGCAAATGCAAGCGGGCTGCGTGTGTAAGCAACTGCGGATCTGCATTGCCCAATGGTGTTCCTAAATGGGTGTGAAACAATTCGCCAATCTCTTCTTTCTTTTTGTGAATGCAGGGCAACACAATATGGCTCGGTGCTTCTTTGGCAAGCTGAACAATGCGTTCGCCCAAATCTGAATCAATCACGTCAATGCCTCGCTGGTGCAGGTATTCGTTGAGGTGGCATTCTTCCGTAAGCATGGATTTGCTTTTGACCAATTTTTCCACCCCTTGTTGCTGAAGAATGCTGTGTATAATTTCATTGTGCTCTTCTGCATCCGCAGCCCAATGCACCTGCACGCCATTTGCCAAAGCCTTCTCTTCAAAAAGAATTAAGTATTCGCTTAAATTACTCAGCACATGATTTTTGATTCCCGAAGCGGTTTCCCGCAACTGTTCCCATTCAGGTATGCCGTGTGCCGATTTATCTCTTTTCTGGCGTATCCACCATAGGGTTTCATCATGCCAGTTTACGCGCTCTTCATCTCTATTAAACTGTTCGGCTAAATCCGCATGATCCCTTGTTTGGTTTTGCATTGATAATCGTTTTAAATCTGGTGTTGCAATTGTGGCTGAATAATGAACCGAACGTACAAGTGAGTGACACAACGATGCTCAATCTAAGTTTCTATCGCCCGTATCAAAATGACTGTTCTGTTGCTTGTATTATCTCATAAATTTTAGTATTAATTAACAGCTTTTCTCTACTCCACACCATTCAATATTTCAGCAATGTGCTTTACCTGTATGTTTCGTTTTTGCCGTTTTATGATGCCTTCCATGTGCATCAAACAACTCATATCAGCACTGGTAATAAACTCAACATTATGGCTGGCATGATCTGCCACGCGATCTTTGCCCATCTTGGCACTTACCGCTTCTTCGGCTACGCAAAACGTACCACCAAAACCACAGCATTCATCGCTTCGCGTCAGTTCTACCAACTCTATATCCCGCACCATATTTAACAGGTGTACCGGCTTTGAAAATGAGGGAGCAACCAACTCAGTCATACTTGAAATGTGCAGCCCACGCTGACCGTGACAGCTTTGATGAATGCTAACGCGATGAGGGAAAGAAGCGTCTAACTTTTCTACTTTTATTACATCGGTTAAGAACTCGCTCAGCTCGTATATTTTTGATCTTATAAATAAAGCATCTGCTTCATGTTTTTCATCGTGCAAATGCTCTTTGATGTGCAGCACACAACTGCCGGATGGAGATACGATATAATCTAATCCGGAAAAGTTTTTTACAAACAATTCATCGCAGCCCTTGGTTAAGTGCGCAAAGCCGGAGTTTGCCATGGGCTGGCCACAACAGGTTTGGTTTAATGGAAATACCACTTCTACGCCTTGCTTTTGAAGCAACTGTAACGTTGCAATTCCTACTTGCGGATAAAACTGATCTACGTAACAGGGAATAAACAAGCCAACTGTCATAATACAATATCATGTATAGGTTTATAATGCTTAACAGTTATCAGGCTGGATGGCAATGGATCGTCATTCCATGCCCTTCTGATAGCAATCGCGGCGCCCAATGCTGATGCCTGGGCAACGGTTGCAGAATACACTTCTATATTGGGAAAAGCAGCCGCCAGCAGGTTCATATAAATATCGTTTTTGCTAAAGCCGCCATCAACAAATATCTTTTTAACCGGAGCTTTTTGCATAACCAATTGAGTTGAGATCACCTGTTGTTTTATTAGGTCAAGAATCAACTGGTGATACGCTTCTTCAGCCGTTGTAAACTGGTGCAGATCATGTTTATTAAAACAGGATTGTTCAATCCCTGTTGAACGTTTTTCTCTTACTTCCTGCGGCTCTTCGTTGTTCAATTTGCTGCAGACAGACGCATCAAATTGTACTGTTTTAAAATAATCAGGTGAAGTTTGAAAATGGGCTGCCAACCGCTTTACCTGCTGTTCATGCTCATATCCTGCAAAGAGCCTCGAAGCTTTTATTACATCACCCCCAAAAGAAAGATAACTTAAACAATCCTGGTTTAATTCATCACTTGTTAGCATTGAATGATTGAACGGATTCAGGCTTATGCACCACGTACCTGTGGATATAAGAATGAACGGCTCGGTAAAAGTTATAAAGTAAGGAATGAGAGCCGCTGAACTATCATGCAAACCCGAGCCAACAGGCGTTTCATTATCAATTGTTCCTGCTACTTCTGTGCAGGAAATAAGCGGAGCTAATTTTTTATCAATGTTTTCCTCATACACCCAATTGTGATAATTGTGCTTTTTAAAATCCCACAAAGCCGTATGACAGCCAAGACTGGTAATATCGCTGTAAGTGAAACCCGTTAAAACAAAACTGATGTATTGCGGCAAATGCAGCGAACAACTGACCTGCGAATACAGTTCCGGTTTCTTATACTTGAGCCAGTACAACTGCATTCCTGAGTTCAAATTTCCCAACACCGGCGAAGCTGTTGTTTTTGCCACTATTTCTTCGCCGCCATACGTATTGTAAAACTGCTTGCGCAAACTATCGTCATAAGGTTTCAAATAATTGTATAATGGCAGACAAGGTTGATTTTTATAATCAAGATGAACAAAGGAAGCACCGTACGCAGATACATTTACAGCAACAATGTCAAAGGTTTGGTTTTGCTTTATTTTCTCAAATGATTGCTTGATCCATGCAGTCAAAGCATGAACATCTTCGCAGGGAAAACCATCTTCGTCTGTTACCTCAGGCAGTTGCTTCGATTCTTCATATACCAGGTTGTATTGCTTATCAAACAACAACAACTTTTTATTGGTTTTGCCAACATCAAATATGAGAATAACAGGCAATTTATTTGTCACGGTTATAACTGTTGATTATATTGATAAAGTCCTCTATAACCCGCATCCGGTAAGGGTTTTCGTATCTCATGATGACAGCAACCGGATATCTGGATCCGTCGGCATCTCTGATTTCCTGATCGAGCTTTATAAAAGCGCAACGGTTGTACTGCTGAAACCACATATCAAACTTTCGCTTGCGAACATGTTGTTTTCCGTCTGAAGAATCGCAGATATAAAAACAAACATTCTTATCGTGCAGATGATAAAAATGGAGAAATATAACAGCTACGGTGGCTGCTATCAACTCATCGCGAACGTATGACTGTGAACCCGCAAATTTGGCTAATACTGAAAATTCATAGAGTAAGGAAGCATACGGTTTGTCTTCTCCAAAAACATAGGAAGAAGGTTTGAAAACAACTTTGTATTCTACGTCATAAATCGTTGTAAAGAAGTAAGCCGTATTATGGCTTTCCTCTTTGTAAAAAACATAATGTTCTTCAGGCAGAAGCCATTTCATTGGTTACAATTTTGCCGCGAAGCCCTTCCATTTTCTTTATATGCTCCGGATCATTTATCTGCTGCAAAAATTCTTTTTCGTCCTCCTCTTTTCTGTGCTTCCATTCTTTTAGTATCTTATCTACCGGAACCCTTTCCGTTTCACTCTCTTTCCCATTCAGGCTTTTATGTTCCATAGTTATAAAAGTTGATGATTTCAAAGTTATCGAATACTTTCTACAATCCTGTTGCCACCGTTTTAGCTCCCCTTTGTTGAATCAGGTTTTCTCTTACTTTTTCGTTGCGATAAACATTTACCGGCTGTAATGCCCCGCCAGCCTGCATCCTGGCTTCTGCTACAAGTGCGCGAACATCAGTACGAAATGCAGTTTGTAAGATTTCCTGTGCCATTACCACGTCGTTTTGCAGTTGTGCCTCATTCAGTTTTTTTCTGTCAACTAACAGTGCCTGCGCATAAGAAATCATGATCGCTTCCACCGATTGCAACAAGTCTTCCAGCGGGTCTTTTACATTGTGTGAGGCATCTATCATCCAGCCAAGATCGGTTGCATGATTCATGCCTCTTGCATCCATGCCTTCAATGAGTTCATTAAAAATTAAAAAGAGTTGATAAGGCTTGATAGAGCCAACAGTTAAGTCGTCATCACCATACTTACTGTCGTTGAAATGAAAGCCACCAAGTTTGCCTTCCATGAGTAGCAAAGAAACAATTTGTTCGATGTTCGCATTGGGCAGATGATGACCTAAATCAACCAGCGTATAAGCTTTCTTGCCAAGCTTGGTAGCATACAACAATGATTGCCCCCAATCTCCAACCGTTGTGGAATAAAAATTTGGTTCATACGCTTTGTATTCAACAAAAAGTTTCCAGTCTTCAGGCAGGGCAGCGTAAACTTCCTGTAAGCTTTCCAGTGTATTTTGAAATGCTCTTCTGAAGTTCAATTGTCCTGGAAAACAAGAACCATCCGAAAGCCACACAGTGAGCGCCTTTGAGCCCAACTCAATTCCATATTTTATTACCTCGATATTGTGTTCGATGGCTTGCTTTCGAACGGCTTTATTTACATGCTGCATCGAGCCAAATTTATAACTAAGCTCCTGGTCGGGCTGGTCTTGAAAAGTGTTGGAATTCATGGCATCGAAGCGCAATCCGTTTTGTGCAGCCAATGCTTTGGTTTTGGCTATATTTTCAGGTATGTCCCACGGAATGTGTAAAGAGATAGCACCACTCGATTTATTAAGAGCATGAAGCAATCCAATGTCTTCTATTTTTTCTTCTAAGCTGCGTGGTTCGCCGCCACCGCCAAAGCGTGCAAAACGCGTTCCGCCTGTGCCTAATGCCCAACTGGGTATGGCAATTTGAAAATCGGTTAGCTTTTGTAAGATTTCTTTCGCGTTGCTTACTTCTTCTTTTATAAAATCAAGCTTGTGCTGATGTTCTTTCTGTGCTTGATGATTGTATTCGTCAATCTTGTATTTTTCTATATTCACAGCAAATCGTTTTAAAGTAAAATGAATAATGGCAGAACCATTTTATGGCAAATAAAATACTTGTTGCAAGGGAACGCTTACCGGCGAATTGTCGTCATTTGTTTCCATAATATCTTTCATAAATGCCCACCAGCCCTGCATCACAGGATGATGAGGCAGTTCGTTCAACTTTTCTTCATCCCCTATTTTTAAAGTACCAAACAAATCACCTGTTGACTCGTTTAGAAAAATAGAATAGTCTGTAATACCTTTTGAATAAAGCAATTCTTTCAGTTCGTTTCCTATTTCGTTGTGTCGCTTTTTATACTCTTCTTCAAAGCCTTTGTGCAGCTTCATTGTAAAGGCAATCTGCTTCATCATTGTTTTCGGTTACAGGTTGCCGCATACCGGTAACAAGTAACCGGCGACTGGCAACCAACATTATCTATAAAATCCCATTGCCACACCGCCATCCACATTCAATGCATTGCCCGTAGATTTGTTGAGCAAACCACCTACAAATGCAAAGCAGGCATTGGCGATATCTTCGGGTAAAATAATTTCATTCAGCAACGTGCGTTTGGCATAATATGCCGGCAGCTCTTCCACCGTAATGCCGTATGCTTTTGCGCGGCCTTCTGCCCAGCCGCCTGCCCAGATATTGGAATCGGAAATCACAGCATCAGGATTTACCGTATTCACGCGAATTTTATCACCGCCCAATTCTGTTGCCATTAATCTCGAAAGATGCGCCTGTGCTGCTTTTGCGCTTCCGTAACCCGGATTGTTAGGACCCGCAACCACTGCATTCTTTGATACGATGTTGATGATATCGCCACCAAAACCCTGCTTGCGCATCACAGCAATACCAGCTTTAGAAACAATGAATTGTCCTTTCACTAAAATATCATAGAGCCGATCCCATTCTTCCAATGTATGTTCAGGAATAGATTTGGATATGCTGATGCCGGCATTATTTACTACAATATCAACACCACCAAATGCTAAACAAGCTTTATCAAAAGCAGCAGCAGCGCTTTGTTCTTCGGTTACATTCAGATGGACAGAAGCGGCAGTATCTCTGCCAAAGCTTTTCCTAAATTCTTCCATCGCGCCTTGCATTCGTTCCTCGTTGATGTCATTAATGATAACACAAGCTCCTTCTTCTGCAAACTTTTTTGCGATGGCTTTACCAATACCACCTGCACTGCCTGTGATTAAAGCAATACGCCCGCTTAATGCTTTTGGTTTTGGAGCCCTTTGCAGTTTGGCTTCCTCCAGCAACCAATATTCAATGTTGAAGGCTTCCTGTCGTGGTAACGATGTGTATTCTGAAACTGCTTCCGAGCCTTTCATTACATTGATGGCATTGATGTAAAATTCAGATGCCACGCGTGCTGTTTGCTTGTCTTTGGCAAACGTAAACATACCTACACCCGGATAGATAATCACAACAGGATTTGCATCGCGCATCGCAGGGCTATTCTTATGTTTGCACCTGTTGTAATAGTCAGCATACATCTTCCTATATTCTTCAAACTTCGGTTGTATCTTCTCGCTTACTGTGGTTGTATTGTTTATATCCTCATCCGTTGAAAGATTGAGTACCAATGGGCTTATTTTAGTTCTTAAAAAATGGTCTGGGCAACTTGTGCCTAACGGTGCCAATCTTTCAAGATCATTTGAGTTAATATATTCCAATACTCTGTCATCATCAGTAAAATGACCAATCATTTTAGTTTGAGAAGAACAATAACCACGAAGGACAGGTGCTAACGCCGCAGCTTTTTTAAGTCTTTCTTCTTTCGGTAATGATTGTATTTTTTGCCCGCCAAAAACAGGGTTGTTTTTGCCATAATTGTCTTCTAAATATTGCGCGCAACGCTCTACTACTTCAAGTGTATTGACATAGCTTTCATAAGCTGTATCGCCCCAGGTAAACAAACCGTGTGAGCCAAGCATAATGCCGCGAATGTTAGGGTTTACGTCCAGGCATTCTTTCAATTGTAATCCCAAATCGAAGCCCGGCTTTTGCCATTCTACCCATCCTAAAGTTCCATTGAACAATTCGTCTGTTATCTTCTTTCCATCTTTGGCTGCTGCAATGGCAATGGCAGCATCAGGGTGCAGATGGTCTATATGTTTGAAAGGTAAAAAACCATGAAGCGGTGTATCAATGGAAGGCGCTTTTGAAGCCAAATCGTAAATGCAGTGATTGAATAGTTCCACCATTTCATCTTCGTTCCCGATGCCACGATATACATTTTTGAGGCTGCGCAGTTTATCAACATACAAAGCTGCAAGCCCGCTCCTGGAAAGGGTTCCAATATCACCACCGCTGCCTTTCACCCACATCACTTCTACCTCATTACCTGTGAGCGGATCGGGAGCCATTGCCTTGCAGGATGTATTGCCGCCGCCATAATTGGTTAAGCGTAAATCGGCACCCAACAAATTAGAGCGATAAATCAACAAGCCTACCTCATCGCCTTCCAGAGCAGCCGCCTTTTCATCATCCCACAAATAGCTGACATGCTTAAATTGAGCGGCATTAATTTTCGTTTGCATAAAATGTATTTTATAAAAGCAATATAAGACAGTAACGACTCTTACAACCAGAGTCTGTTTTGATTTTTATTTTATCGAATTTCCATAGCCAACTACCATTACAGATAAAATAATAGTAAGTATTCCGATCGTAATGGTTGTTTTTGTTTTCCTGCTTACGCCTTTCCATTCTTTCAAAACGATTCCCCACATATTCGCAACAAGGATGATAAACGCCATGTGCAATATCCACGAGCTCGCGCCATTTCCTAATTTGCTTTCACCCATGCCATAAAAGAAAAACTGCAAAAACCAGGTAGTTCCGGCTATGGCAGAAAAGACATAGTTTTTTAAAAGAGGCGCTTGCGGATTTGTATAATCTTTAAAAGTTTTATTCCGTGCATTCAATATCATACACCAGATAAAATTGGTTGTTAATCCACCCCAGAGCAAAACAACATAAATAACGTTATTCTGAAACAAAGGATTCATACCGGCAGCTACAGCCGCTTCTGCCATTGGCTTTCCGGCTTCGATACCAAAGTTAAAACAAGCACTCAGAATGCCTGAGATAATAGCCACAGTTAACCCTTTTACCACATTAAACTCCTCAACACTTTGCTGCTTTTTTTCCTGAGGCAATTCCCGTTCTTTTAAAATACCTGCCCGACCACTGATATAAATTCCTGCTAAGCATAAAACAATGCCTGTGAGTATCACACGCCCCCAGGTAGTTGTCAGCAAATCATGAAAAGAAGTTTTGCCTTTTGCCGGAAAAAAATTGTAATAAAAAGAAGGTACCAATGCACCAAAAGCAGAGCAAAAACCAAGCGTTACAGAATTGCCAAGCGACATTCCTAAAAAACGGACACCTAACCCATAAGTAAGCCCGCCAATGCCCCACAATACCCCAAACAAAAGAGTGTATGCAATTGTATTAGCAGAGGTATGTTTTATAAGTTCTGCGAAGCCGGGAATGGTAAGCCAGGCTGCTAAGGGGGGAACAATAAGCCACGAAAAAATACCACCCACAATCCAGTAGCTTTCCCATGCCCAGCCTCTTACTTTTTTGTAAGGCATATAAAAACTGCCAGACGCAAAACCTCCAATAAAGTGAAAGAAAATTCCAAGTATAGCTTGCATTCGTTAAACCGTAATAGCTTCAAAACTAAATGACTGCTTTACCACAACTATCATGTACTGTCCTGTTTGCACCCTTCCTCTTAACAAACACAATAAAAGGTTTTTCTAAATAGTTTTTAGGATGAATGGATACATGAGAATAAATTAGCGCTTTACTTTTGCGATCACAATAACGAAACTTCTGCATTGTAGCTCTCATGGTTATCCTAACATCTTGTTTAGGAAATGCTTCGATTGTTGCTTTTGTAAACTATTATCTGTTTAAATTTTATTTACAATGAAATCACACCCTCTTTTTAAATATTTGTCTATTGACGACTTATCAGCAACACCTAAATATTTGCAGCTTGCCAATTCAATTATGAAGTCAATCAGCAGTGGAAAACTGCAGCAGGATGATATACTTCCTTCTATCAACGAGTTGAGCGCAGAATTTGAAATCTCAAGACATACTGTAGAAAAAACCTATAAATATTTAAAGAGTATCGGTGTGTTAGGAGCCGTACTTGGCAAGGGTTATTTCGTAGCAAAAACTGATTTTGAACAACCTTATCAAATCTTTCTTTTGTTTAATAAACTCAGCAGTCATAAGAAAATTATTTACGATTCCTTCGTGGAAACACTGGGCGATAAAGCCAATATCAACTTTTATATCTACAATAACAATTTCAATCTATTTAAAAAAATCATATCGAATTGTAAAGACCAGTACACCCATTTTGTTATCATACCTCACTTTATTGAGGGCAGTGATACAGCTCACGAAATAATCAATACCATTCCGAAAGACAAGCTGATATTGCTGGACAAAAAGATTCGTTGTATAACAGGCGATTATGGTGCTGTCTATGAACAGTTTGAAGAGAACATTTATGACGCTTTACATGAAGCACTGCCACAACTGGAAAAATACAATACATTAAAAATTATTTTTCCAGAGAACAGCTATTATCCCGAAGAAATATTACAAGGCTTTTATAACTTCTGTTTAGATTATGCTTTTGAGTATAAAGTAGTTTACAACATAACAACTGAAACGATTCAAAAAGGTGAAGTTTATATTAATGTAATGGAAGACGATCTAATTACCTTAATTGAAAAAATAAAGGAATTGAATTTTTTGATTGGAGAGGAAGTCGGCGTTATTTCATATAATGAAACTCCATTGAAAAAGATAATTTTAAAAGGAATCACTACCATTTCAACAGACTTCGTGCAAATGGGAGAATTAGCAGCCAATCTAATCGTAGAAAATTCAAAAAAACACATTGAAGTTCCATTTAAACTCACATTACGTCCATCACTTTGATCTCGCCCAGTTACATTGGTAGCATTACAAAATTTTTTTGCTTTTCATGTTTAAAAAACGCTGGCCACAAGTTATGATTACTATCAGGTAGGTTCTTCACAAAATCAACAATTCCCCAACAAGATCACTTTTGATGTTGTGTCTTTAAATCTTTAACCAACCGGTTCGGCATTTGTTCCGTACGCTCTACTACTTTGTATTGTGCATCAGGTACGGTGTATCAAAATTATGTGTTACAGTTCAGAGGTCATGAAGAAGGAAAGGGTAGGGTGAAAAATTCTGCTTATGTATTTGACTACTCTTTAAAAGACGATTTGGGCAATTTCATGTCGACATCTCATGCTCTGTTTTGTTTTTACCCGAATTTATTCATACAACGGTTAAGGTTTTAGATCTTCCAGTGCAAACTTTTTTGGAACAGAAGTTTGGTTAAAAATATCTTTCAGCGTCAGCAAAATATAATAGGTTCTTTTGTCAGTATCCAGTTTATCGGTTTGCAAAATGGCGTTGCGCAAATCAGGATCAGTGCCGTTGGCAACTGATAGTACATTGCCCTGGCAGGCAGAATCTTTATACAAACCAACCGTGTAAGAGAGTTGCGGAGAAGCGCTGTTATTGATTGACCAGGCCACATAAATTTTTTTCTCGCCTTTATCGTAGTACGCACCCATTTCATACACTTCTGCCGGCTTGCAAATGAGAGGTTCCTCTTCTTTTGTTTTTACCGCAAAAGCTACTTTACCATTCTTTATTATTTGAGAACCACAGGAGGTAAGTTTCACACCATCGTTATTATAAGCTTCCGCATTCCAGGCGCCTTCTCCCGCGTCTGCTACCAGGCTATCCGGCTTCATCCATTTGTTGTCGGTTGAGAGCAGCCAGTAAGATTTGTAATAGGAGGTTCGGCTGCGTTTTTTTTCATCAGCAAAATTTTCAAGAAAGCTTGAAATGCTGCTGCCCAATTTTGCATCCCTTTCGGGCACTTCAAACGTTACATAGTGGCGCCACTGCTGCTGCGCATGATCGTAAATAAAATAACCTACCAATGTTTTGTCGCCACCAGCGTACCATCTGCGCACAACATGAGTGTACCATTCACCGGGAACCCAGCCAAAATTGCAATGCGAATGCAACCCTGTGCCTTCGCCGCCAAAGCCGCCAACAAAAGTGAGCGGGTCTTTATAAACGGCATGTATTTGTACTTTGTTTGGAAAATCCCAGATAGAAAAAATATTGTTGAGCGGATGTTGCTCGCCTCCATCGCCATTGGTATTCTGCAAGCCGCAATAGCCACCGCTTTTACCAATACCAAACTGAACGGCACACGTGTAAGTGTAAGATATATTTCCTTCTTTGGGTATCATCACCTCAGCCATCAAAACATCAGCGTTTGTTTTTGCCGAAAATTTTGCACCGATGTAAGGTCCCCATTTTGGGCAGGATTGCGCCAAAGCAACACTACTACAACAAAGCAAAAAGAGCGATAGAAAGAAGTTTGTTTTTGCCATAAAATTGAATTTGAAGAAAGCGCACTTAGGAGTAAGCAGGCATTCCTATTTCATCAATAAAAAGTTTAGAATCTATGTTCCCGACATCGCAAATCCGAAATCAAAAATCAGATTATCTGTGTGTGGTGTTTAAAAGCTTAATGATTAATTCGTAAGAACCCGGCACTTCTATACGCATAGGAACTCTAATCGAATAATCATATTCGCCATGGGCATAAACACCAAGATAATGACTGTCGGAAGTTCCCTGGTAAAAAGCGCCACCCGGATTTGATGTCCAGGACGCAGTACTGTCTATCTGAACTGCGGATGACTTTATGTTATAATACATATTAAAACCATTAAGCCCCTTAGCAATAGGAAAGGGAGCCAGTGGGAATTTAATGGTCATGGCTGTATCAGTAGCTACATAAGTATCCGGTGCAAAATCCTGTAAATTTTGAAGATATGGCGGATTAGGATTTAAGCCTGCGGCAGGCCTTTTAATTACTTCGCCTGTTTTAGGGTCAAAAGGTATTCCGTTTCTATCAACATATTTTAAAATAAGAACGTTGGGCGTATCTGCAAAGCGTGAAATGTTGATAGATACAAAAGGATTATTTTGACCATTAAAAAAATACTTTACCGGTGCGGTGCCCGCCAAAGCGCGGCCGTTTGCAATGGCATCCACCTCGGTAACCTGTAATGGTGCTACTGCTTCAATATCAATTGTAATGGCATTTTTAATGACTTGAGTGCCGGCTGTGTTTGTAACCTGAACATCCAATGTGTAATTACCCGGTGGCACATTTAAGGTAGCACTGTTTGAAGTAAGAACGCCGCTGGTAGAATTTAATTGAATGGGAGGCAGATTTTGCATGGTTCTTTTGGCAACAATTAACGCATAGGTTGTATCAGTTAAGGGATTGTACGCACTTGACCATACACCAACCGGATAGGTTTTATTAAAAATATCATCTACATTTTTTCCGGTAGAATCATAAACATGAACCAATTGTATGTTTAAAGGTATGGTTGATCCATCAGACACCAGCGAATTGGATGAAGCAATTTGCCCTTGCGGAACAACAAACAGTTTGTTGGAATATTGCATGGTTGGGCTTATAAAGCCGTTTGCAATTTTTGTACAGCCCGTATTTAATAAAAATATGACCAAAAGAAAATACGTGCTTCTTAAATATCCTGAAAGTTTCATTTAGTAGAAGTTTGAATGAAATATTTATTGTTTCGTTCCATAAAAAAACAATGTAGTGCCAATTACATTTGTGCTGCTTGATGTACCCGGAGTTAAAACATTAATTACACCATTTTGTGTATTAAGAAATGATGTGCTCACCAATGTGTGAACACCGGTGGAAGAAGGCACGTCTGCTGCGGTACTGTCATTTCCATTAATATTGTAATGCTGCCACAACTGCGTAAAATATACAACCCGAGGTACTGTGGAAACAGTGCTGGAATATCCTAAAGTACCACTCCTTGTGGGTTCATAAGAAATGATTGCACTATCTCCGGCAAGTTCAGTTGGATAAATCGTTCCAATGCCGGTTACGTTTTGCGGTGTTGTTACCGTTTTAACCAAATACATCGAGAGAGAGTCAGCAGTATAATTGATATTGTTCTTTAAATAATAAACCAATGAATCAAGAGTGAATTTGGCATTCACATCAACCGTATTCTGCAAATAAATTGTTCTGAGTTGCAGGTAATTAAAAACAGAAGTGTTTGAAACAGCAAAAAATGTAGTGCCTTGTTCATTTATTTTGTCTTTTATTCCTGCAGCATCTATTAATTGAACCAGTGTATCAAATTCCTGAAATTTTGTAAGCACATCATAGGTACTTGTGCTTTTATACAGGTTCACATTTTGCGTGGTGCCACCAGTTATGTAATTTTTTGTACAGGCAGCAAAACCTGCAACAACGATAATGCTTAGGGCTATGACTTTGATTTTTATTTTTGTATTCATTGTTTTTATTTTACGAGCGAATGATTGAGTTACCTGCCCGAATGGTTTGTCCACCAGGGGTTTTGCAGCAGCAAATTATCGTATGGAAATAATGTGCTTAAATTAAGCGGCCAGTAATAGCCTTTATTTGCAGGCGTAACTCTGTCTGCCGGGTAACCAACATATTCTAACCAGTGTTGCGTATATTCTGTTCTTATTAAATCGTAATACCATTGTCCTTCGCCTATCAATTCCCTGCCGCGTTCTTCCACCACTTCATCAACCATATCATATCCATTGGTGGGGTTGGTGTAAGAATTGATGCCGGCTCGGTTTTCTGTAAAAGAAAGATCACGAGCTGCACCTGTTAAATCACCTTTATAAGCAAGCGCTTCGGCATCTAACAAATAAATATCTGAAAGCCTTATTAAAACAAGATCGTTACTTATAGCCTGATTAGATTTCGTTGTCGGATTTTGAAAGCCGAAGTTGGTATATTTCAAAAGCATGTAACCAGCAGGGTCTCCGCCCGAAGAGTTCTG
Organism: Ilyomonas sp.; assembly: GCA_965277535.1. Classification (GTDB taxonomy): domain Bacteria; phylum Bacteroidota; class Bacteroidia; order Chitinophagales; family Chitinophagaceae; genus Ilyomonas. Next base: position 3,500,104 of record OZ255825.1, read on the forward strand.
AAAAGTAAATATGGTTTTAAAACGCAGGTCTTTTGTTGTATCGTATAAAGTTCCGTTATCAACCAATCCACCTTGTGGCGCAATCCAGCAACTGTTTCTTATATTATCAACAACACTTCCTTTTAAAAATGCACCAAAGCAATTAAAATTTGCTTCTGCATTATTTATTGAATTGGCATCTCCAACGGTATATTGTGTAATAAAATTCGGGTCGTTATAATTATACAACATCGGCAACTCAAATATGCTTTCGTTTGAAGACATGCCTTTCCAGATATTGGCATAAGATGTCATTGGCTCAAGTGTATAACCGCCATTATTTATCACCTGCTGACAATAGTAATGTGCGCTATCATAGTTATGCTGCCATGCGTACATGTGTGCCATCAAGGCTTCCACGCTTCCCCTATTTGCCCGGATGGTTTTGGTAGGGTCTCCTCCTTCATAAATTAAATTGCTGCGAGCTATTTGCAAATCTCTGAGGCAACTGTCTAACACATTGTTTTCAGGAGACCTTGCTAACGGCTGAATATGACCGTAATCAACATCATTATATGTTTTTGAAACATACACCGGATCTCCCCATACTCTAATCATATAAAAATAAACATAGGCTCTTACAAAGTAGGCTTCTGCTATGTATTCGGCCTTTTGCTGCTGGCTTGAAAAAGCTGAAGCAGGCATAGCCGGTACATTTTCCAATACTAAATTGCAGATCGCAATCAATGAATAAAATCTCGACCAATCCTGTAAAACACTTTCCCAATACGGAACATAAGAAAAATTGTATGGAATACTGTTCGTAGCCGGCAAACCATAAGGCAGAAATACATCAGCGCCTGCATAGCTGAATGTGCTTGTCGTCATATCGCCGAATATAAAATAAGATGATTCTAACTGGTCAACACCATTTGAATTGGTAGCACGCAGACAAGAGCGCAACTGGCCATACATAGCTGCTGCCGCTTCTTCTACATTTGCCTGCGAAGTCCAAAATTCTGAACTGTAAGTGGCATTGATAGGCGCAGTATATAAATCTTTGTGACAGGATGTTGTACCTGTTATCATTATAGCAGTTGCTATTATAAAAAGTACATATTGTAGGTTCGATAGTTTCATGGTAAAATGTTATTATAGATAACAATTATTAAGATTAAAAATTTATATTTAAACCTAACGTGTACACCTTTGGCTGTGGATAAAGAGATCCTGTGTAATCTCCAAACTGATCCACTGCTTCAGGATCGGGCATTGTATTGTTTTTATTTTTTACAATTAAAACATTTGTTGCCATTGCATAAGCGTTAATGCGTTTTACTTTGAGCCTGTCACTTATCCTTTGTGGAAGCGTGTAGTTTAGCGTAACAAACTTTATTTTTAAGTAACTGCCGTCTACATTATACATAGTTGAAAATGGAAAGAATTGATAGAAGTACGGAGCGTAAGGATTGATTTCAGGAAAAGATGCTGAGTAATTGGGGCTTTTTGCATTTTGGGGCGTCCAGTAATTAACACCACGCAAATCAGGTAAACGCGCTGCTGCAAAACCTGTAAGCCCGTTTTCAAAGGCATTATCAAATTGCTGTTGCTCAAATGTATTTACAACGGTTCTTTTCCATGTAAAAATGGCCGAAACTGTTAAGCTGAAATTTTTGTATGTAAAATCATTTGTAAACCCTCCTGTAAACTTAGGATTGGGATTACCGGAAGCAACTCTGTCTCCATATTGATCGCCATTGTCTTCACCAACCCATACATCGCCATCACCGTTTATATCTCGCCATTTCGGATAGCCTGGCTGTATTGGATAATACCCTTTAAAATAGGTAAGCGGGTTTCCTGTAATTGGATTGAAGGGAATTTGGCTTTGGTTGTTATAGACGCCCTGGTATTGCATTTGAAACATTTCATAGATAGGTTGCCCAACCTGGTATAGCCTGGAGATACCACTATAGTCATCCATAACAAATGTGCGGTTATTATCGGGCAGCTTTGCAATTGTATTTTTATTAAAGCTCAAAACAAAAGTTGAATGCCATTGCAGCTTGCTATGAGTTGAAAGATTGTTTGTATTTAGCGTTATATCAACTCCCCTGTTATCAACCCATAAATCTGCTGCATTAAAATTTATGCTTTGATAACCTGTAAAAAAGGGAAGGCCCAAATCAAAAAAATCGTTGGTGGTAAGCTTATCATAAAAATCAGTTACCAGGCTAACACGGCTGCCAAATAAATTCAGTTCAACACCCAAATCTTTTTGCTGTGTTTTGGACCAGCTAAGATTGTTTTTTGTCAAGCCATTTGTATAAGAAGGAAGTATTTGCTGGTTGCCATTATATGTTCCCGGAACGACATAAGAATTATAAGGCGCATAAAAATTCGGAGCGTTTTCGCCCGCTTCACCATAACTAAATCTTAGTTTAAAAAGGCTAACAACAGATTTTAGTTTTTGCATGAATTTTTCATCTGATACAATCCATCCAACACCACCGGCAGGAAAATATCCCCATTTATTATTTGGCCCGAAACGGGATGATGCATCTCCGCGATAAGAACCATAAACAAGGTATTTTCCATTGTAATCATATTGCAACTGGCCAATAACTGAAAGCAGGCCATCTCTTAAATAATTAGAACTTGCAGAAATATCAGACTGCGGTATTCCGCTAACCACTTGTATATCGTTAGTAGGTGTATTGGTGCCTTTGGCTACAATAGTGTTTGATATATTGCTGTTGTATTGCTGCGATAAAAGTGCATTGATATGATGTGCATTCCCATTGCCTGTATTGAAAGATTTAGAATAATTAAGTGTATTAAAAACCAAATACGTTGAATAAGTACTTCTGTCAGCTTCGGCCTGTGATGCAGATGTAAATTGCTGGTTGTTTGATAAAGAACCTAAATTGTATGCAACGGCAGCCGCGCTGGAAGGCAAGAAATAATCGCGGTTTTGCTGATGAATATTTGCCGAACCCTGCAAAGTATATCTTAAGCCCGGCAGAATATCATAATTGGTTGTAAGAGATGCGCTGTAATTATCATCAATATTTCTGTTGCGGATAGAATTTCCTAAAGCCAAAAAGTTTGAGGAGTCAAAGCCATTTACATAATAAAAAGAGGTAGGCTGATGAGAACCATCAAAAGGAGTATTTTGCTGGTCGTTACTGTATTTTTCACCTCTTTGCCTGTCTTGCTTTACCAAACCAACAATAAGCTGACTGTTTAATTTAGGGCTGATGGTAAAACCAAAGTTGCCTCTTAACGAATAACGCTGGTAACCAGTGTTTTTAATAATGCCTTCTTCATCATAATAGTTCATGCTTAACCGGTAATTCACCACATCTGAAGAAGCAGACATCGTTGCATCTGCATTTCTTATATGGCCCGTTTTATAAAAAAGACCCTGCCAGTCTGTAGCATTGTTGAACGAAGGGTTTAAACTGTCTGATAAGAGTTGAGGAATGGCTGCAAGTTGATCTGGTGAAGTAGCATACGCTTTTAAAATAGCCACTTTTTGTTGGCGTTCAGCAGCACCGGTTAAGGTTGGCAATAATTCAGGACGCTGCTCAACACCTTCATAATAATTTACAGAGAATAATGGTATTTTTGAAGTGCCTTTTTTAGTGGTGATATAAATTACTCCGTTTGCACCGCGCGAACCCCAGGCAGCCGTAGCCGCAGCGTCTTTTTGTATCTGCACATCCTGAATATCATTAATATTTATACCTGCTAAAAAGTTTGTGCCGGTTGCATCCAAAGTATTATTACTGATATCGTTCGGGTCAATAGGAATACCATCAATCACATACAAAGGTCCGCTTAAAGCCTGCGCTTGCTGCACGTTTTCGCTGCCTCCAATCTGAGTGTTTACTTTAGAGTTGCCACGTATTACCGTTGTAGGTGCTACCCCTGGTTCTCCGCTCGATATTTGAACATTTACACCTGCAACCCGCCCTTGCAATAACTGGTCAACAGAGGCAACAGGTTTGTTTTCTATGTCTTTGCTGGTAATGCCCGAAATGGCCGCCACTGTATTTCGCCGGGTTTGTTGCTGTACACCTACAACCACCACATCACTTAACTTATCGTTGCTTGGCGCCAACACAATGTGGTAGTTGTTGTTTTCGCTAATTTTTAATCTTTGTGTTACATAGCCAACACTGCTGATAACAAGCACATTGCCCTTTGAAGCTGAAATGGTAAAACGCCCTTGCTCATCTGTTACAGTGCCTTTTTTGGTACCGCTTACCTGCACGGAAGCATTTGCCAACGGTTTGTTTTGATCATCATACACAGTGCCGCTAACGCTTTGTTGCTGGGCGTGCAAAGCGGTTGATGCAAACAATAACATTGCAATAAATACAGCACGAAAGCGATGATAGACATTCGCAAAAAGGAATCTTCCAATGCAGATTCCTTTTGCAAAGCAGTTAAGAAATTGAACAGGCATACAAGGTTTTGTTTTATTGAAATAATCATTACTTATTTCTACTAAGATGAAGAAACTATGTAGAATAGCTGCATAGCTCAAAAGCGCAAAAGCTTACGCAAACGTTTGATTTTAGCACGCAAACGTTTGCGTAAGTTTTAACGAAAAAGATGAGAACGATTTGTGCAGAATGGAAAATGCAACAATACCTGCTGGCGAGTTTTTAAGGGATATAAAGTGTCGTATATTGATAACACCACCCAAAAAAGCAACTGTACAATCGCTTTTAAAAGAGACCAACCGCATGAGTTTTCTCTTACAAAAAAACGTTCCGGTTGTTATGAGGCAGGAAGCCAGATAATTCTCACACTGCCCCTTCACTTTTTGGATTACAACTCCGGAGCGATTAATTTTTTAAGCAAGATATACGCGCGTGACCATAGTAAAATCATAAGCCCGAATTGATTTTGCGAGGTCCGATTTTATTCGGGCAAAAACAAACCCTTTGCCTTTATCCTTATTACAAAAGGAAGATGATAGGGTTGATATATCTTTTGAAAAGAATTTTTACGCAATCGTATGTGTTGTGTTTTCGGCCTTTTTATCCCCTGTCTTTTTTATATTTACAATCATTGCTATCTCTTTTGTTTTTACCTTATTTATCAAACAAAAATGATTCGTTTGCAACAAAATGATTTCTTGTCAAAAGTCGTGCTGCTCGCAGGTATTTTGTTTTGCCTGTATGTAGAAGCCAGTTCACAATCAGGCCAACAAAAAGATACTCTATCACACAAGATTGAAAGCGCAGAAAAAATTAATCCAACAACTGTACAACTTGTATTTGCAGACAAACATCGTTTTACCATTGATTTTTATGGAGAGAATATGTTTCGTGCATTTGAAGATACTTCAGGAGGAATTGTGCACAATCCGGAATCCGCTCCGCCCGCAAATATATTGGTAGAAAATCCAAGACGGCCTCTGGATCAGCTTGCAATAAAGGAGGATGCCAACCAGATTATAATTGCTTCTTCTAAAATTTCTATCGAAGTAAACAAGAGCAGTTCTTTACTAAAAGTAATCAACAATGCCACGCAAAAAATAGTCTTGGAAACCCTGAAACCTATTGAGTTTGGTGAAGGAAAAGTAACGCTTGTTCTAAAAGAAAATAAAGAGGAATATTTTTATGGCGGTGGTGTACAAAACGGTCGTTTTTCTCACTGGGGTAAAAGTATTGCAATCGTAAATGAGAACAGCTGGACGGATGGAGGAGTAGCTTCGCCTGTACCTTTTTATTGGTCAACCAATGGATATGGTTTTATGTGGCACACTTTTAAACCTGGCAAATATGATTTTGGTGCGAAGGAAAACGGACAAGTTGTTCTTTCGCACAATACTGCATATTTAGATGTGTTTTTTATGATAGATGACGGCCCAGCCAATCTATTAAATGATTATTATCAGCTTACAGGCAATCCTGTTTTGCTTCCCAAATTTGCTTTTTACGAAGGGCATTTAAACGCCTATAATCGCGACTATTGGAAAGAAGATACAACAGGGATTCTTTTTGAAGATGGCAAACGTTATAAAGAAAGTCAAAAGAACAATGGCGGCATCAAAGAATCGCTAAACGGAGAAAAAAACAATTACCTCTTTTCTGCCCGTGCGGTAATAGACCGGTATAAAAACAATGACTTGCCTTTTGGATGGATTTTACCCAATGATGGGTATGGTGCAGGATATGGGCAAACGGGCACATTGGATAGCAATATTGCCAACTTAAAATCCTTTGGCGAATATGCACACAAACAGGGAGTTCAAATAGGGCTTTGGACACAATCTGATTTACACCCCAACTCCGGTGTAAGCGCATTGCTGCAAAGAGACATTGTAAAAGAAGTGCGGGATGCCGGTGTGCGGGTGCTAAAAACAGATGTAGCGTGGGTTGGTGATGGCTATTCTTTCGGTTTACATGGCGTTGCGGACGTTGGGCATATTGTACCTTATTATGGTAATAATGCAAGGCCATTTACTATTTCCCTGGATGGATGGGCAGGTACACAACGTTATGCAACCGTATGGACCGGCGACCAAACCGGCGGCAACTGGGAGTACATTCGTTTTCATATTCCTACTTTCATTGGTGCGGGTTTATCCGGGTTGCCTAATATTACTTCTGATATGGATGGAATTTTTGGAGGTGAAAATCCTATTGTAAATGTAAGAGAGTTTGAATGGAAAACTTTCACACCAATGCAATTGAATATGGATGGATGGGGAGCAAATCCAAAATATCCGCAGGCTATGGGCGAACCCACTACCTCCATCAACCGTACTTATCTTAAATTAAAATCAGAACTTCTTCCTTACACATATACTATCGCAAAAGAAGCCGTTACCGGATTGCCAATGATTCGTGCCATGTTTTTAGATGAAGCTAACGCTTATACATTAGGCAGGGCTACAGAATATCAGTTTATGTATGGCCCTTATTTTTTGATTGCTCCCATTTATCAACCCACAGAAATGGACAAGAAAGGCAATGATATCCGGAACAATATTTATTTACCCAAAGGGAAATGGGCGGATTATTTTTCAGGAGAGGAGTATTTGGGAGACTGCATTATCAACGGCTTTGATGCACCTGTCTGGAAGTTGCCTGTGTTTGTAAAAAGAGGCGCTATTATTCCTATGAATAATCCTAATAACCATGTATCTGAAATTGATAAAAGCTTGCGAACCTATGACGTATATCCATTCGGCAAATCTTCTTTTACGCAATATGATGATGACGGAGAAACAGAAGCTTACAAATATGGAAAAGGGGCTACAACCCTTATAGAGTCTGATTTAGCCGGAGATGCAGCAACTATTGATGTACATCCAACCAAAGGAAATTTTAATGGCTTTGTAAAACAAAAAACAACCCTCTTTACAATAAATGTATCTGCTAAACCTAAAAATATTATAATAAGTGTTGGTGGAAAAAAAATCAAAATAAATGAAGTAAGTACAGTGAAATCTTTTTATAAAAACAGCAACGTATATTTCTACAATGCATCTCCCAACTTAAATGAATTTGCTACAACCGGAAGCGAATTTGCTAAAGTAAGCATGATTAAAAATCCACAAATTTGGGTGAAAGTAGCGCCAACAGATATTTCTGTTAATGAAGTTAAGATTGAAATTAAAGGCTTTGATTTTAAACCAAAAGATAACCTTAAACAACATACGGGAGATTTGGTTTTGCCCCAAAATGTGCAGGTGCCTGATAGCAACAAAACAGCCTATTCTTTGAACCTTAGCTGGAGTGCGGTGCCCAATGCAGATTTTTACGAAGTAATGTTCCGGGATATGCGTTATACAACTATTAGAACCACACATTTTTTATTTGAAAATCTTCAACCTGAAACAGAATATGATTTTAAAATAAGAGCTGTAAATAAAAACGGAAATTCGGAATGGGCAACTATTCAGGCAAAAACAAAAACCAACCCTTTGGAGTTTGCCATTCATGATATTGTTGCACAATCCTCAGCCGCAGATGAGGAAGACAATGAAATTACCAGATTATTTGACTTTGATGATAAAGACACCTGGCACACAAAATATGGGCAAAAGGCAATCCCTTTCAATGTTGTAATGGATTTAAAAACCATCAATCAATTAGACAAGTTCGAATACCTGCCTCGTCTCGACGGCAGGAATGGAATACTCACAAAAGGAAATGTTGAGTATAGTTTAGATAAAAACAAATGGGTATCAGCCGGAATATTTGATTGGCAAAAAGACAATACAACCAAGATTTTCGATTTTGCCAGTCACCCTTCTGCCCGCTACATAAAAATTAATGTTGAAGAGGGGGTAGGCAACTATGGATCCGGACGCGAGCTTTATGTATTTAAAGTGCCAGGCACAGAAAGTTATTTGCCCGGGGATATTAATAATGACCACAAAATTGACAACAATGACCTTACCTCTTATATGAACTATACAGGGTTAAAAAAAGGAGATGCTGATTTTGAAGGGTACATCAGTAAAGGCGATATTAATAAAAATGGTTGGATAGACGCTTATGATATTTCCGTTGTGGCTACGCAGTTAGAGGGAGGGGAGAAGACCAATGACAGCGCTGCTAAAGTATCTGGTTCGCTGCAAATTATTACCGCAAAACAAAACTATCAAAAAGGCGAAACGATAGAGGTAATAGTTAAGGGTGTGAATCTTGCAAACGTAAATGCGGTAAGTTTTGCGTTGCCATACAACCAACAGGATTATGAATATGTGGGTGTGCAATCGCTCAATATAGGAGATATGGAAAATTTTACCAACGACCGGTTGCATACTGATGGTAGCAAAGTGCTTTATCCAACATTTGTAAATGTTGGTAATAAAACAGCACTGAACCGCAGTGAAAATCTCTTCATCATCAGATTCAAAGCAAAGCAAAACGTAACCTTTAATCTTAAGCTTACGGAAGGTATCCTGGTGAATAAAGGTTTAGAGTATATTGATTTTTAACCCCTGGAGTAATAGTGAAACAAACAACCCAACAAAGAAAATGATGGCTTCACCAATCTAACGCAACTTAAAGAAGTATAGCTACATAAACTATAAAACGAAATGCTACATTGCATTCAGGAAATATCTTTTTTATGGTATTTGTAACTTAGCTTTTCATTTTCAGTTGATGCCTTCACAACGTTTCAAAGTTCACTTAGCTTACAGTTTTTTCTTCTTTTGTTCTTGTTATTTGTTTCTGCTAAACTTTGACCATGCCATCTTTTACACAGTCAATTTTGTTTTTGTTAGTAAGCATTCTTGCTATTATATTATTAAATGCAAAGTTTAAAGTGCATGCATTTTTTGCATTAATGATTGCCTGTTTTATTACAGGTATTGGTGTGCAAATGCCGGTTGTTGATATTATTAGTGCAATGAAGGATGGCTTTGGTAATATTATGCGCTCACTGGCATTTATAATTGTATTGGGCACAACGCTTGGTGTGATGCTGGAACATACAGGAAGCACCAAAGTGATGGCGGCTTTCATTCTTAAAATAACGGGTGAACGCAATGCTGCACTTGCTATGAGTATTACAGGATTTATTGTCGGGCTGCCGGTATTTTGTGATTCAGGGTTTGTGGTATTGAGCGGCTTAAATAAATCACTTGCAAAAAGAACGGGCGTTCCCATTGCAGTAACCGGCATTTCACTTGGCACCGGCTTGCTGGCAATTCATTGTTTGATACCACCACATCCCGGCGCCGCTGCGGCTGCTGGCATTGTTAATGTTGATGTTGGCAAGTTGATGCTTGCTGGCATTGCGATTGGTATTGTGCCTATGCTTACCGCACATTGGTGGGCAAAGTATGCAGGCAAAAATACCGTTACAGTCATTGAAGAAGAATCATTGCCAGCCTCTGAAACTTATCTTCCTTCAACATTGCAGTCGTTTATGCCTATTGTTGTTCCGGTAGTTTTAATTGCAGTAAAATCACTGTTGATTGTTGAAAACATTACAAGCATGACTGCAAATATTTTTAACGTGATGGGCGATCCTGTCATTGCTTTGTCTATTGGTGTGTTGCTGGCATTTGTAAGCGGCAGGCATTGGAATAAAAATATCATAAGTAAACTATTGAGTGAAGGGGTTGAAAAATCAGGAAGTATCTTAGTAATTATTGGTGCAGGTGGTGCATTTGGAGCCGTGTTGATTGCAACAAAGCTTGGCGATCATTTAAGCGATAGTACTTCGTTAAGCAGCTTGGGGATACTGCTTCCTTTCCTTATTACATGCATATTAAAAACAGCACAAGGCTCATCAACTGTTGCTATCATTACTGCTGCACCTATTGTTGCGCCTTTGCTACAGTCGATGCATCTAAACAGCGATAATGGCAGGCTGCTTTGTGTACTTTCTATGGGCGCAGGCTCAATGATGGTTTCACATGTAAACGATGCATACTTCTGGGTAATTGCAAAATTTACAGGCATTGAAATGCGCGTGATGCTGAAAGTTTATACGGTTGCATCCATACTGATGGGCATTGTAACGATGCTGATTGTTTATTTGCTGTCGCTCATTTTAATATAACATGCGCATATTGATAGCACCCAACAGTTTTAAGAATAGTCTTGATGCAACATCATGTGCAGAGGCTATTGCACAAGGTTTACAACAAAGTAAGCTATGTTGCGAATGTATTTGTTTTCCTGTGGGTGATGGCGGCGATGGCACTGCATCATTACTTATTAAAAAATGGAATGCCGAAACAATACATGTATCAGTGCATGACGCGCTGAAAAGACCAATCACTGCTTCTTTTGGTTTTATTGATAAAAACAAAACTGCAATTATAGAAATGGCTGATGCGTCGGGATTAAAATTATTACAACCGCATGAATTGAATCCTTTGCATGCCAGTAGTTATGGAACAGGTGAGATGATTAGTCATGCTTTGGAAAAAGGAGCAAAAAAAATTATCCTTTGTATTGGCGGAAGTGCTACTGTTGACGGAGGTGTAGGAATATTGCAGGCATTGGGCTTTAGGCTTTTGGATGATAACAAAAATGAGTTGAAAGATATTCCGCTGAGCTTAATGCATCTTTCGGTGATTGACGATAGCAATGCTGATAAAAGGATATTCAATTGTGAGATAATTGTTCTTTGTGATGTTGAAAATATTTTATTGGGTGAATACGGAGCGGCCGCCACATTTGGTCCACAAAAAGGTGCAAAAACAAATGATGTTATCCAGCTTGAACAATGTCTTAAGCAATTGTGTGATGTTACCTACACTCAAAAAAGGGTTGACATGAATTCGTTCAAACATGGCGGCGCAGCAGGTGGCGTTGCAGCATCACTTGCTGTATGGCTTAATGCAGAGTTGGTACATGGCATTGATTATTTTCTTACTGTAACCAACTTTAAAGATGCGATTCAAAATACTGATCTGCTGATTACCGGCGAAGGCAGTATAGACATGCAAACGTTGCAGGGCAAAGCGCCTTATGGTGTTGCCAAAATGGCAAAAGAAAATAAGGTTCCGGTTATCGGTCTTGCTGGTAGCATTCCATTGCAAAATAATGAGGCATTAAATAAATATTTTGATGTGCTGCTATCTATAAATAATGAAGCAAATATGAAAGAGGCAATACTTCATACAAAAGAGAATCTTATCCGCACCGCAAGAGCATTGGGCGATGTGATGGCATTGAGTAAGTGACGTTCCAATTCAAAATTTGATAGCTATTACTCGTAAGGGGAAGGGCTTAAAGAGGTCCATCCGCCATCCACCACAATTGTTTGCCCTGTAATGTGCTTTGCTTCATCAGAAACAAGAAACAAAGCTGCATTGGCAATGTCTGCAACGCTTGCCGGACGCCCCATAGGTGTAATTCGTGACCATGTTTTTTCATACTCCTTATCTTCAAGTGTTCTTTCTGTTGTAGTGGCACCCGGTGCAATGCAGTTGACGTTGATACGATAAGGTGAAAGCTCTATCACTAAATTTTTCGCAAGCATTTCAATCGCTGCTTTGCTCATTGAGTAGGCTGCCAGGTTCTTGTGTGCCTGATGACCGGTAACTGAAGACATAAAAAGCAAACAACCACCTGCGGCCTGTTGCCTCATTTGTTTAGCAGCTGCCTGCGCGAGAAAAAATGTTCCGCCCAGATTCACCTGCATAACCCTGAAAAAATCTTCCGGTGTGTAAGTGAAGAAATCGCCAAACAAAGTGATGCCGGAATTTGCAATGACAATGTCCAGCCGTCCAAAATTAGATATAGCTGAATCTACCAATTGTTGCACAATCTTCAAATCACATGAATCCCCCACCACTGGCACACAAACACCACCAACATTCAGTATAGCAGATGCCGCATTATTTGCTACTTGCAGATCAATATCATTCAGAACAAGTTTGGCTCCGGCACTTGCCATCCTTTTACTTATTTCCAATCCTATTCCTTGTCCTGCACCGGTTACAATAGCAACTTTATCTTTTAGTATCATAAAGCATATTTTTTGAAAAATGTGACCGCTGATACATGTCAGGAAGGTGATTTTATCTTCATCCCGAACGATGCAATGTATCGCTATCAATGACTTCGGTTGAAATATAGCACTCCATGGCCAAACTGATAAAAGCTACCTTTATTTGCTAATGTAATACTAACTGATAAATACGATTTGCGTCCCGTTTTGACTTCATACTATTAGTCGGTGAATCAAAAGCTCTCTTGAAGAAAGAGTGAATTGTAAGCAGCTGCAAAATTCAATGCCGTCTGTTACCGGCATCATAACATCATTGATAACAGGGGCAAAAAAACATCCTTTGTTTTTGCCCTTATTTTAGGCACTCTATTTCCATTATATCCTAACTTTAGCCGCGTATGTCAGCATTATCCTATCTACTCGAGCACAAGATTGTAGCCATTGTAAGAGGTATGCAGCCGCAGGATGTTATCAATCTTGCAAATGCCTTGCATAGCGGCGGCATAACCATTTTAGAAATCACACTCAACTCGCACAATGCACTGGCAGTAATAGAGCAACTATCAGATATATATAAAGACAAAATGCTGATTGGTGCAGGCACGGTGCTTAGCGCTAAAGATGCAATAAAAGCAATTGCTGCAGGCGCACAGTTTATAATTTCACCTTCCTTAGATACCGAAGTTATAAAAGCAACAAAAGACGCCGGCATGGTAAGCATACCAGGTGCTTTCACACCTACTGAAATTGTAACTGCTTATAACAGCGGAGCTGATATTGTAAAAGTATTTCCTGTACCAAATGCAGACTATATCAAAAGCATTCTTGCCCCTTTAAATCACATACCTGTTATGCCGACAGGTGGCATCAATGCAGGGAATATAAAAGATTATCAAAAGGCAGGTGCTGTAGCTTTTGGTATCGGCAGCTGGCTGGTGAACAGCAAAGAAACAGTAACGGAAACCTACCTGCAAAGTCTTCAGAAGAAAGCCCAGAGTTTAAAGGAAGCGATAGAGCTTACATTGTAGCCATTATGAAAATAACCAATTACACACTGTACCAGGTTCCGCCACGCTGGTTGTTTCTAAAGATAGAGACTGATGAAGGAATAACAGGCTGGGGCGAACCTGTAATAGAAGGCAAAGCCGCAACTGTGAAAACGGCGGTGGAAGAATTGATGGAATACCTTATGGGCAAAGATCCGATGCACATAGAAGATCATTGGAATGTAATGTATCGCAGTGGCTTTTATCGTGGTGGCCCCATCTTAATGAGTGCGATTGCCGGTATTGACCAGGCGTTGTGGGACATAAAAGGTAAGTTTTTCAATGCGCCTGTTTATCAACTGATGGGCGGCAAGGCAAGAGACTCTGTAAAAGTGTATTCCTGGATTGGCGGAGACCGCCCGGCAGAGGTAGCTAATGCTGCCAGAACCTCTGTAGCCGCAGGCTTTAGAGCAGTAAAGATGAATGCAACAGAAGAGCTTCAATACATAGATTCGTTTGATAAAATTGATGCCGCCTTGCAGCGGGTAGCCAGCGTGCGCGAGGCAGGCGGCAAAGCATTGGGCATTGGCATAGACTTTCATGGCCGGGTGCACAAACCTATGGCGAAAGTATTGGCAAAAGAACTGGAGCAATTTGAACCTATGTTCATTGAAGAACCTGTGCTGCCCGAGAACAATGAAGCGCTAAGAGACATTGCGCAGCATACCTGTATTCCTATCGCTACTGGCGAAAGAATGTTTAGCCGGTGGCATTTTAAAAACCTGCTGAAAGAGGGTTATGCTGATATTATTCAGCCCGACCTTTCTCATGCTGGCGGCATTACAGAGTGTAAGAAAATCATTTCTATGGCAGAAGCGTTTGATGTAGCTGCTGCGCCGCATTGCCCCTTAGGACCCATTGCATTGGCTGCCTGCCTGCAGGTAGATGCCACTTGCCACAACGTATTTATACAGGAGCAAAGCCTCGGTATTCATTACAACCAGGGAAGCGACCTGCTGGACTATATTACCGATAAAACAGTTTTTAAATATGAAGATGGTTATGTAAAGCTGCCATCAGGTGCCGGGCTGGGTATAGAAGTGAATGAAGAGCAGGTGATAAAAATGGCGAAAGAAGGCCATAACTGGAAGAACCCTGTATGGCGACATAAAGATGGCAGCGTGGCCGAATGGTAACTTCTGTTTTCTGCCGGAACGATTGATTAATTGATATGAAAATAGTGCAAAACCAAAAGCCTTCGCGGGTAAGGTTCACCATATTGGCAGCTATCTTTATCAATGTTGTTATCAACTACATGGATAGAACCAATATCTCTGTTGCTGCGCCTAAAATTACTGAAGACTTACATCTTACATCAGTGCAACTGGGTTACATTTTCTCCTCATTTGGCTGGACGTATGCTTTATTGCAAATACCCGGCGGTATAATGGTTGATTACTTTGGACCGCGTGTATTGTATGCGTTCAGTTTAATTTCCTGGTCTGCCACAACGGTTGCACATGGCTTCGCAAAAGGGTTTACTTCATTGATTGGCTTGCGTATGACAATCGGTGTACTGGAAGCACCTTCTTATCCAACTAATAATCGAATTGTTACCGCATGGTTTCCCGATAATGAAAGAGCTTCTGCCATTGCCGTATATACTTCGGGTCAATTCATTGGTCTTGCTTTTTTAGCACCTGCACTTACAACCATAGAGCATCACGTTGGCTGGAGAGGGCTTTTTGTTATTACAGGAATTATTGGCATTGCATGGGGCATTGTTTGGTATTTCTTTTATCGCAATCCTGAAGAACACAAAGGCATCAACGAAAGGGAGCTGCAATACATTGAAAGTGGTGGCGGCATTATAAACAGAGGTGAACACGCGAACAAAAACGCTGTACCCTTTCAATGGCGCAATCTTGCGGAAGTTATCAGCCATAAAAAACTCTGGGGCATTTACTTAGGGCAGTTTGCACTCAATTCTACCATGTGGTTTTTTCTTACCTGGTTTCCTACCTATCTGGTAAAATATCGTGGCATCAGTTTTATACGGTCAGGTTTTCTTTCCTCTGCTCCTTTTCTGTGTGCTTTTGCGGGCATTTTACTTTCCGGCTTTCTATCTGATTACATGATAAAAAAAGGTGTGAGTGCAGGCATTTCCCGTAAAACGCCTGTTATTGCTGGATTGCTACTAAGCGTGTCTATCATTGGTGCCAATTATGTAAGCAGTTCTGCACTTATTATTTTCTTTATGTGCCTTTCCTTTTTCGGCAATGGCTTTGCTTCTATCACCTGGGTGTTTGTGTCTCTTTTAGCACCCAAACATCTTATCGGTTTAACCGGTGGTGTGTTCAATTTTATAGGCGGTCTTTCAGCCGTGTTCACACCTCTTGTTATTGGCTATTTGGTAAGTGGCGGCAGCTTTGCACCGGCTATTGTTTTTGTCGGAATAATTGGTGTTGCTGGTGCACTTTCTTATCTTTTTCTTGTGGGCAAAGTTGAGCGCATAGCAACGAAAGAAGATGTTTTGTTGGATGAAATGCTGCTATGATGTTTACATTCTTAACTCATTTTAAAATATAAAACAGGCAGCAGCTCCTTAGCGAATACAAATAAAATGAATCAATTTATCAGTTGCGATTGGGGCACTTCCGCTTTCCGTTTAAGGTTGGTGGATGCTGAAACAAAAACCGTATTGGCAGAAGTAAAAACAAACAAAGGCATTGCATCAACGTATGCCGCTTGGAAAGAAAGCGGGGAAAATAACAGGATTTGTTTTTACACGAAAATTATAACAGAAGGAATAAAGGAACTGGAGCAGAAATGCAATTCGATTTTAAGTGATACAACCCTTGTTCTTTCGGGCATGGCATCTTCCAGCATTGGCATGATAGATTTGCCGTACAAAAAACTTCCTTTCCTCACTGATGGTTCAGATCTATCAACCCAAACTGTTTTTCTTTCAGGAGACTATAAAAATAAGACGATCATTATTTCGGGCGTAAAAACAAACCATGATGTTATGAGGGGAGAAGAAACAAAACTGATTGGTTGCAAAATGATGGATAAAAAGGAAGAGCAATTGTTTATCATGCCGGGCACGCACTGCAAACACATTGTTGTAAAGGAAGGAATAGCAACTCATTTTAAAACATACATGACAGGAGAAATGTTCAGCCTGTTACAAACAAAAAGCATACTGGCTGCATCAGTAGAAGAAACCAACGCTGGAGAATCAAAAGAAAACATAGAATCCTTTGCAAAAGGTGTAACAGAAGGTGCTTGGGGCAATTTGCTGAACAGCATTTTTCATGTAAGAACAAACAAGTTATTTGATTATTATACGGCAAAAGAAAATTACAATTATCTAAGCGGTCTGCTCATTGGTAATGAGTTAAAAGATATAGTAGAAAAGCATTACGCATACATAACGCTTGTAGCCACGCAACCGTTGGCATCAAACTACCTTCAGGCTTTACAAGTGTTAGGATTGGCTGATAATGTGTACAAGGTAGATGCAGATGAAGCATTGATAGCCGGACAGTGCAAAGTGTTCAGGCAAGAGACAAGGAAATAAAGAATGAAAAACATTTTCCGAAGCATAAAGTGCTACTATCAGCAATAGATAACATTGAAAATTTAACACATAAAACATGAAGCCTCTCACTTTTGTTTTGCCATTATTCTTACTCATTTTTAGTTGCCAACAAACCAACCACACTTCAGCAACAAAAGAAGAGGCAAACAAAGACAGCATGATTGGAAAAATAGAATGGTACGATAGCGGCGCTGCCAAAGCGATTGACTCTACTGCAACGATTGATGTGATTGGAAAAGGCTTTCATTGGGCGGAAGGCCCGCTTTGGATTGCCGACAAACAAAAGCTCCTTTTTTCAGATGTGCCTGAGAACAAAATCTTTGAATGGCGGGCAGGAGATACACCCCGTGTGTACCTTACGCCGGCAGGATATACTGGCAAAAACAAACGAACCGGAGAAATTGGCTCTAACGGTCTTGCGCTTGACAACATGGGCAGGCTGCTCATCTGCCAATCGGGCAACAGGCAGGTAGCACGACTTAACACAACAATTGACGCACCTAAGCCTCAATTTACAGCGTTAGCCGCTGCTTATAACGGTAAAAGATTAAATAGCCCGAACGACCTTGTAGTGGATAAGAAGAACAATATCTATTTTACCGATCCTGTTTATGGTTTGCAAAAGGGCGAAAATGATCCTGAAAGAGAATTGCCTTTTGAAGGCGTTTATAAGATAAGCGCAGATGGCAAATTGTTTTTACTGATAGATTCTATCCCGCGGCCCAATGGCATTGCGCTTTCTGCTGATGAAAAAACGCTTTACATAGCCAGCAGCGATGATAACAGGCCCGCCTGGTATGCTTATGCCATTGATGAGAAAGGTAATATCAAAAGCGGAGGCATATTGCTGGATGCCCGGCCATTGGAAGAAAAAGCAACTGTAAAGCAAAAGCCCGATGGATTTAAGATTGATAAATATGGCAATATCTTTAGTGCCGGACCGGATGGCATCAATATTATTTCACCTAAAGGTAAGCGATTGGGGTTGATAAGAATTTACAGGCGCCGCACTTCCAATTGTTCATTCAGTGCTGCAAAAGATACTTTGTACATAACTGCAAGTGATTTGGTGTTAAGAGTAGCACTGCATCATTAGCAATGCTTACTATTTTGTTCAAATCAGCAATCAGGCGGTTCGGCATTTGTTCAATTGGGATTACCAAGAGAGAACTGATAATAAAGATCAGCATTCAACTTTGTAAAGCCCGATATGTAACTATCGGCTTTCTTTTTTACAATAGCGCCATTTGCCTTTTCTGTCCTTTTTCATAGCTTACCTTTGTGTATGTGGCCGTAAATCAGCGTTTCTAATGCCTGTGGAAATTCACTATGAACACAACACATACTTCTATACCCATATCTGTTTTAGACCTTGCTCCTGTATTGCAGGAGACCACACCTGAAGACACCTTCCGCAATAGTTTGCAGCTTGCACGTAGCGTAGAAGGCTGGGGTTATCGTCGTTACTGGCTATCAGAGCACCACAATATGATAAGTGTTGCCAGTTCTGCAACTGCTATCCTTATCGGCTTTATCGCAGGCGGCACTACGCACCTTCGCGTTGGCTCTGGTGGCATTATGCTACCCAACCATTCGCCATTGGCAGTAGCCGAACAGTTTGGCACATTGGCGAGCTTATATCCCGGCAGGATAGACCTGGGATTAGGACGTGCACCGGGCACCGACTCTCTTACTGCAATGGTACTGCGCCGGAGCAACAACTTAGGCGCTGAAGATTTTCCGCAGCAACTACAGGAATTAAAAACCTATTTTTCTGTTTCCAACAGTACGGGTAAGGTAAGAGCTATACCCGGAGAAGGTATTGATATTCCGATGTGGATATTGGGTTCCAGTACTGATAGCGCCTATTTGGCTGCCTATATGGGTATGCCTTACGCATTTGCGGCTCATTTCGCTCCACAACAAATGGAGGCGGCTTTTGCTATTTACCGGCAGCAATTCAGGCCCTCGGTACAACTCAACCAGCCTTATATGATGGCTTGTGTAAACGTAATAGCGGCTGATACAGATAAGGAAGCGCATTACCTTGCCACTTCGGCCTACCAGGCTTTTCTTGGTATTATCCGCGGTCATCGTGAATTATTGCAACCACCTGTAAAGAACATGAGTGCTATCTGGAATGAGTATGAAGAAGCCCATGTAAAAACAATGCTGTCATCTTCTTTTATAGGCAGTGCGGTAACCATAAAAAATGATATTCAAAACTTCATTGGCCGGACCGGCATTAATGAGCTGATGGTAAACTCCCATATTTTTGATCCGGTTGCCAAACTGCATTCCTACGAGCTGTTGAGCGAAGCGATGAAAAATGGCTTCGCTTGACTTATAATAGTCAGTTCTTTTGGTTTTGCCTGTATTTTTTACATCTGATTATACATTGCTTATTGTTTTTGATTTACAATTTGTAAAAAATCATTTACTCCTTCACAAAAAAGAATGCAAAAGTGAACCTATTACATCGGTTGAAGAATTAATATAAATCCGCTGTCTTTTAATTAAGCTTCAAATCTGCCGTTTCTATGTCCCAGTGCGAAAGCAGCAGTTCAAACCGGTGCTGCTCTTCTTTATTAAATGTATCCTGGTCCGCATATAGTTGCTTTTTATAAGGTGCTGTAAGATTTTCATCAAACGCCAGTGCGGCTGTTTTAAACACAACGGTTACCCGAAAATCCCAGCGTGTATCTTCACCACTATGCAAACGCGGCGTGGTTGCTGTGATGCTGATTACATCACCATGTTCCTGTGCTTTTTTTAATAGAGGATAATGATTCTTTTTCCATAGTGCGATGAACTCATCGGCATAACCCCACTTCACTCTGTAATAATCTTCAACTGCAAAATACTGGCTGCTTGCAGCGTTTGTTTGCGCATTGCTTTTTAATGTTATGCATGAAGCAATGAACATGAATAAAAAAACAGCTTTGATTTTTTTTTGCATATGGTTGTTTTATTTTTCCCAGAATAATTTTGCTGTAACTACATCTTCGCCACCAGGCAAAGTTTTTACTGCATCAGCCCAATTTAAAGGATTGGATGTTTGCTCTGATGGCGGATAATAAAAACGCAAAGGAAAATTGCTGATGGCACCAACCGGCGGGCTCACCACATCAAGATTTGGATAACCCAATCTTCTGATCTCTGTCCACGAATCCCAGTTTCGGTTGGCAAATGCAATCCATTTTTGATAACCAATTTTTTGTCGCCAATCACCGGTTGCAGTTGTGTAGGCAACCTTTGGTTGAGCCAAATAAACTTGTGCATCAGCTTCACTTCCACCCCAAAAAATGACAGAAGCGGTAATGGCATTATTATAATAATCTTCTGCAGAACCACTCACAACAAAACCTCTTTCTTTTGCTTCAGCCAATAAGAACTGAGCTTCTGAATAATCTAATAAATCTGCAGGAAATGTTGGGCTTAACCATTGTGATGAAAAAGTAGAAAGCGTGGTTGATGAATTACCGGTTCCCGCTGTTCCACCTGTATAATTACCGTTTGGATCTTTGGTAATGAACAACGGCAAGCGCGGATCATTCCAGCTTTTTAATGTGTTTACAAAATAAGCTGAAGGACTATAATAATGAAGATTTGCCTGGCTCAACAAATCTTGCCAGATAGGATTGGAATTGGAAACGGAGCTTGAATCATATGTAAATAAAGCATTGTCGCTGTTTGATTGAAACACGCCTACAGCAACAGCTTCCTGTACTTTGGTAGCTGCGGTAGTGGCATCAACATCAGCTATTAACAAAGCAAGTTTTAATTTCAATGTAGCAGCAAATTTTTTCCACTCACTTACATTGCCTTTGTAAATCTGATCAGCACTGCCCAAAGAACCTGCACTTGTATTTAAACCTGCAATCGCAGTGTCAAGCCTTGTTATTAAATCATATTCGATTGTTTTTGCATCATCATATTTTGGAAAAGGGATTGTACGGTTCAATGCTTGTGAATAAGGCACGTTGCCATACGTGTTGACCAACAAACTATACGCATATACTTCCAATATATCGGTAATGATTAAATCATTGCGCAACACATTCGGGTCTTTCACATCATTTGCATACAATGTTTTTGCCTGTGCCAGATTATTTAAAGCCGTTGTATAAATACTGCTCCACCAATTGCCGGGTGCGTTGTTGGTTGCAAACTGGTAATGCGTTTCATTATTATAACTGTTCTGCGTCCATACCTGCGCAATGACACGAAATGGTGCCAGTCCCCAAAAATCAGAAGTATAAATGTCTGCCAAACCTTTTTCGCCTGCAAGAAATACAGAAGCAGAAGGTGCATTAACAGGTGATTTTGGATTGATATTTAAGTCGGATAAATTCTTTGTGCAACTTGTAGCCATTGCCATCAAAGCAATAATATAATAAGCTGATTTTTTCATGATGAATAATTTAAAACGATAGTTTAAGATTGAAAGCAATTTGTCTTACACTGGGATAAGCGCCGGTTTGATAACCCATTGCGGCATTTTGATTATACATAGTGGCTGCGCTGCTGCTAAGCGTGTTGGAAGCTTCGCTTTGTTCAGGATCTGAATAAGGAAGTTTTTTATGAATGATCCATAAATTTCTGCCGGTAACCGCAATATCAATGCGCTTAATAAATTTAATTCTTTGTATAACAGATGCTGGCAATGAATAGCTCAACGCAACTTCACGCAGCTTTACATAACTCGCATCATACACATAAGATTTTGCTGCCAGGCTGTTCACAGAACTGAATGGAAACTTACTGCCATCAGCATTGATGTCGTATGCATCTACATACGTTGTGTTGGGTTTGCCATCAGTCGTTACACCTTTTATCAATACACCGCCACCTTCACTTAAAGGACTTCTTATTGGTTTACCGCGGTCATTGTTACCTGCGGTTTCCGCATACACACCAGCCCATGCGCCATAATCCATATCAAGCGAATACACATCGCCGCCCTGCTTTACATCAACCAAAAAACTAAGTGTAAGATTTTTATAGGTAAAGCTGTTGGTAACCCCGCCAATCCAATCTGGATTAACATTGCCAATGTCTGATTTTGTATTGGTTGCTTTAACTGGATAACCATCTGCATCTATTAATATTTGTCCATTCAGATATTGATAATCTGTGCCACGCAACACGCCGTAAGGCTTCCCAACTTCAGCCACTAACTGCACAGAGTTTTGAAACGTTGCAATTGTATAAGATGGTTGCCCGCCATACAACGAAATCACTTTGTTATCATTCTTACTCCAGTTAACAGTGATGTTCCAATTAAAGTTTTTTGTTTTGATAGGCACTGCATTCAACGTTACTTCAACGCCTTGATTTTGCACGGTGCCACCATTTACATAAAAGCTTGTAAAACCGGTTGCAGTTGATGGTGCAACAGGCATGATTTGATTAATCAATCTTGAACGATAATAGGTAACATCAAAGCCTAACCTATTATGAATGAAAGCCGCTTCTATACCTGCTTCATAGGTTCTGTTCTTTTCAGGAACAAGGTTTGGATTGTTATTGGTGGATGTATAATTAAACACTGTTTGTCCATTAAAGGGTGTACCAGGTATGTAAACATTTTGCAAACTATAAACAGGCGCATCGCCACCGACTTGAGCATAATTTACACGAAATTTTCCATACGATAACCAGCTTTGTTTCGTGAGCCATTTAGAAAACAAAAGGTTACCGGAAACCGCCGGATAGTAATAAGCATTGTTTGCTTTTGGTAAAGCAGATGATTGATCACGGCGTACTGTAGCATCTATGGTAACCAGTTCTTTAAAGCTAAGTGTTGCACCTGCAAACACACCATCCACTTCTTTTTAGCATACGTTTCAACGGGTGCTGCTGGTGTTTTTACTGAGTTGGATAAAGCATAAAATTCAGGCACTACAAGACCGCCGTTAGTTGAAGCATATGTTGATGAAACAACAGTCTGCCGTACGTTGCTACCTAACAATGCTTTCAGGTTTATATCACTTGTTATGTTCCTATCGAAGTTTAATAGAACATCATAATTTGTTTCGCCAAATGATGCATTGTATTTTGTATAGCGTGGCGTTTCGTAGCTGCCTACTGCAATGCGGGTTTCAAACAATTCATCATAACTATCTCTTGCTACACGGCCTGTTAAAGTAAGCCCGGGTATGATTTTATAATTCAAGTTGATGTTGCCGAAGTAACGCTGGCGGCTATCGTTATTATAATTCTCATACAAAATCCAATACAAATTATTGTGATAAGCAGCCTTTGGCAAATTATCTGCCGATGCGGTTGTGTAACCGCCTAACCAGTTCCATGTGTTGTTGGTATGTGTTCTGAAATAATCAGCTTTTTGTTCAAGCACATCCACATTCGTTGGCCACCATTGCCTGAAATCACGCATAATACTATTGGTTGCCCTAAAGTCGTAGCTGCCTCTGTTCAAACCACTTTCATCAATATAATTAATAGCACCACCAATCGAAACCTTATCTGTAAGGTTATACGTTGTACCAAAATTTAAATTGTTCTTTTTAATATGACTGTTTGGAAACAAGCCTCCATCATACGAGTTGGAATAACCAGCTTTAAAGGTTGCTTTATCATTCCCACCATTTACATATACACTGGTGATGTTGGTAACGGGTGTTACAAAGAAATCTGTTGGACTGTAATGTGCGGCAGCAGTCCATGGCGTTGCTTTTCCGTAGTTTGGATTGCCGGGCGAAAATGCATCCCAGTTATAAACTTTCAAAGATGGATTATAAGCTGCGCCGCGCACAATATCCCAGTCCGTTTGAACAACATTTACAGGCTGGCCATTGCTATTAAAAACGGGTGTATAATAAAAAAAGCCGCTTTGATCGGGATAGGCAGAATTATAACCCGAGCTTCCATAACCTTGTCCATATTGTGTTTGGTAGGTTGGCAACGTGCTTTTGTCAACTGAACCAACCGCAATATTTTCATTCACGGTTACACCAAGTCCGCCATTATTATTGCCACCTTTTTTTGTGTTGATAATAATAACCCCATTCGATGCACGTGAACCATACAACGCAGATGCAGCAGCGCCTTTCAACACAGTTACAGATTCTATATCATCCGGATTGATATCAGAAGCAGCATTGCCAAGATCATATCCGTTTTCATTTTGCGTAGTGTTATCATAAGGCACGCCATCCACTACAAACAAGGCCTGGTTTGATTGTGTCAATGATTTATAGCCTCGTAAAATTACATTCGTTGCGCCACCAAGCGAATTACTGGAACTGATTTGAAGCCCGGCAACCTTGCCGGAAAGATTGTTTACAAAATTGGTGGTTTGTGTTCTGTTCAGTTCAGTAGAAGTTATTTGTTGTGTAGCGTATGGTAAAGAGTTACGGCTACGTCTTATACCAAGTGCTGTTACTACTACCTGTTGCAAATTGTTTCCATCATTTTGTAAAGAAACATTTATAAACAAATCATCGTTTACTGTTATTTCTTTGTTTCTGAAACCGGTAGCACTAATTATTATCACATCGCCCTTGCTCACTTCAAGAGTGAAATTGCCTGATGCATCAGCAGCAACACCTTTACCACTCGATTTACTATGAACAGAAGCATAGGCGATAGCATTGCCTGCACTGTCAGTAACTGTTCCATGAAGTAGATGGCTTTGCGCAGATACCCGAGTGCAAAACAACAGTGTTAACAGCAACACATATAAAGTGTAAAGTCTTTTCATACGAAAGTTTAATTGGTTACAGTAATCATCAAGCATTGATTGATAAATAGTTCGACCCCTATTTATGCAAGCTGATTGGGTGAAATAATAATTATTAATAAAAACAAAAGTGGAATGAAGACGCTGTTCTAACAACAGCAACTAAGGCTTTGGAAATAATCAATTGCAAGGTTTTGCTCTTTAAGAACATATCTGCTGTTAAGTATAATTTCGATCATGATTTTATTTTATATCCTATTAAATCTGTAGGCAAATATAGAACGTGTTTGGCTATCACAAACAATAATTTCGTTTTTGTTTTTGCTTTGGATATTAATTGGAATTGCACAAACAAACCAATCGTTTACAATTCTCTTAAATTAAGAGTACCAGTGAACTTATTCATAATTTCATCACATCTTTGGCAAAAAAACGAACATGAAGAAGTTGATGTTTGTATTAATGATGATTGTAAGTGCCACTTTTGTTTTCGCACAAAATAGCAGCGAAGTAGATACCATACCCCCCTATAAAAAAACAGATAAACTGCCTTACTTCTCTATCCTTCAGCCCGATAGCACCTGGTTTGTAAAAAACCAGTTGCCCGAAAAAAAGCCGGTAGTGATTGTTTATTTTAGCCCTGATTGCGGCCACTGTCAAATGACGGCGAAAGAATGGGTTGCTGATATGGACAAAGTAAAAGATGTTGAAATGGTTTGGGTAAGCTACCACACACCAAAGCAAATAAAGGACTTTGCCGATACTTACGGGCTGAGCCATTTCAACAATGTGATTATGGGTAGAGACCCGAATTACTTTTTTGTGCCTTTTTACAAAATTGAATTCACTCCGTTTGTGGCCGTTTATGACAAGAGGGGAAAGTTTTTAAAGGCTTATTCCGGAGGAACCAACGCCGAAACCATTGCCAAGTTGATAAATGAATCGAAATAAAAAAATTTGCTTCACCACAAAAACCAAATATGAAAATTACAGTCATCGGCGCCGGTGCAGTGGGCGCTACCTGCGCCGACAACATCAGTCGTGCCGCGCTTTGCGAAGATTTAGTTTTGCTTGATATTAAAGAAGGACTTGCCGAAGGCAAGGCAATGGACATGCGCCAAACCGCAGCCTTGCTTGGCTATGATACGCGCATTACCGGTTGTACCAACGATTATGCACAAACCGCTAATAGCAGGGTAGTAGTTATCACATCAGGCATTCCACGCAAGCCCGGTATGACGCGCGAAGACCTCATTGGCACCAATGCAGGCATTATAAAAACGGTGGTGCAAAATGTGTTGCAACATTCACCCGATGCAATTTTTATTTTGGTGTCGAACCCGATGGATACGATGACGCATCTTGCCCTGCAAAGCAGCGGCTTGCCTAAAAACCGCATCATCGGCATGGGCGGTATATTAGATAGTGCGCGTTTTAAATTTTACCTAAGTAAAGCTTTGAACTGCTCGCCCCAGGATTTGAATGCAACAGTAATTGGCGGGCATGGCGATACCACAATGATTCCATTGATAAGATATGCAACCTGGAACAGTTTGCCGGTAACTACATTGCTTTCAGAAGAGGAGCAAAAACAAATTGTAGCCGATACTATGGTAGGTGGCGCAACACTTACCAAACTCATTGGCACATCGGCGTGGTATGCACCGGGTGCAGCTGTAATGGCTTTGGTGCGGAGTGTAGTGCGTGATGAAAAGAAACTGTTTCCTTGTTGTGTATATCTGGATGGCGAATATGGACAAAAAGACATTTGCCTTGGTGTACCCGTTGTGATTGGTGAAAACGGCTGGAAGAAAATTGTAGATTATCATTTGAACGAACAGGAGCAAGCCACCTTCAACAAAAGCGCAGATGCGGTAAGAAGCATGAACGATGTGTTGAAAACCTTGTGATGATTTTTATGGCAAAAACAAACCCCGGCTGCTTGCAGCCGGGGTTTGTTTTTGCCATAATTTTTTACATCATTATTTATAATGCGGCATGTGCATATCCTGAAAATTCTTTTCTGCGCTGTTCCAGTTGTTGATGACGTTGGTTCTACCGCTGTTCATCTTATCATTCATGGCGTTAAAAGTGCCTACGGCTGCATTCATTTCATTCACGCTTTTGTTGTATGCATCTACATCGGCTTTGGTACGGCTGCTTTCCGGTTTGGCTTCAAATGCTTTCTTTATCTTTTCAAAATTGTCCTTCTTCAAATAGTAATCCGTTACTTTGGTTAGATCAGTTTCAGCCGTTTTTTTATACCATTGAAGCGATTGTTTACAAGCCATATATAAAGAAGCATCGCCATCAAAACTCTTCAACGTATCTAAACCTTTCATGCCTTCATCGGCATAACTAATCAGCGCATTGCGTGCCTGTTCCGCATCATTCAATTTAGAATTGTTTAAGGCTTTGGTTAACTCAGCATCTTCCCAGTTGCACTTGAAAAAAATAAGATACACTTTGTTTTGATAATGATTCAGCTTGCTTGCCGTTTCCAGCTTATCGCCCAACTCGCTGTGCGATTCAATCAGTTTTACATTGTATTTAGCTGCAAACGCACTATCTGCCTGATGCATTTTTTGTTCAGCATTGTGAACTTTTTCTTCTGTTTTTTCCTGCAATAAAATGTATGCCTGCATCTCATCAAAGCTTTGCTCCGCAATGTCTTCAAGGTTCACAATTTTTGCATAGTCTTCATTAAAAACATGATAGCACAATTGTATGTAATCGATGCTGCTTTGCCGCAACGTTTTGTCTCCTTTAAAGTAAGGTAATTCAGCCGTTTTCATTTTGCTGTCTTCTACACTTTGCAACACCTGCTGCCGCAACTTTTCTACTTTTTTAGCGCGTCTGCCATGTGCTGCTGCACTCATGTAAGCCATGTACCTGGCGTTCATATCCTGCTGTGCATTGCTGATAGATGTCATGTAAGCAACAGGTTCGTCCTGCGAAAAAGCAGTGGAGAGAAAACAACAGGAAATCACTCCAAAAAGAAAATGGATTTTCAATCTCATAAGCCTAAGTTTTGTTTTGCAAAATAAATGGACAGTGCTATTTGGCAAGTGCTGCCAGCACTTTATAAGCAATTTTTAAGGTAGCATCTTTTTGTAGAAAGAACTTCCATTCGTCATCGGCTTCCTGCTGATGTTCATCCAATGAAGAACGTTCTCTTTCATAGCTGTTGTTTTGAACGGTAAAAAGAGACAGCAACTGTTTGTCTTTCGATGAAAGGGTATCCGAAAATTCAGATGCCTTCTGCTGCTGCATGGCTGTTTGCATTTGCAAGGAAATATCTTTTTTTATTCTTCTTTTTTCAATGTTGGTATTGTATTGCTTCAACCTGTTGTAGTAAGACGACGAAGTAATAAACGAGTCTGCCATTGCCTGTAAGCCCGCTGTGGGAAAGGCTTTCAGCGGTTGGTAATATTTATTGGCATCTATATTTGCAGCGGATAAAGAGTGCTCGTTGGTAGCTTCACTGAATGGTTTTTCTCTTTCAATATCGGGTATCACAACATCCGGTATCACACCTGTTAGTTGTGCGCTGGTTCCGTTCACACGATAAATCTGACCATCTGTGATTTTGATATAATTATCGTAGTTTTTCTTTTCATTAAAATTCTCTTCACTAATGCTTGTATCTAACGGCAACACCTGCTGCATGGTAGCTTTTCCATAGCTGGCCGAGCCTACGATAACAGCGCGATGATAATCCTGTAAAGTGCCTGCAACCATCTCTGATGCAGAAGCGCTGTAACCATTAATCATCAGCACCAAAGGACCGTTGTAAATGGTGCCGCGGCTGGCATCTTTCAAGGCATAAATTTTACCTTCCTTATTTTTAATTTGCTGCACCGGGCCTGCATCTATAAAAATACCACTTAGCTCCACGGCTTCCTGCAGCGAGCCGCCACCATTGTACCGAAGGTCGAGTATCAAACCTTGTATATTTTCTTTTTTGAGTTTGATGATCTCTTTCGCTACATCATTGGCGCAGCCTTTGGCATCGCTGCTTTCGTTCCAATCGGTGTAAAATGCGGGCAGCGAAATATAACCGATGGTATTGTTTCCCTTCAAGACAAAACTCTTCACTTTCCCTTCTTCATCCTCGGCCGTTTCCATCTTTTCTTTAGTGAGGGTTACTTGCCGCAAAGTGCCATCTGCTTTTTTTACTTTTACGATTAATTTTTCGTGGTTGCTGGCACTCAGTATTTCTTCTACTTCCGGGGCGGTTGCAGTGCTTACATCAACCGGCTGCGAGCCGCTCCATTGCAAGGTTTCCAACTTATCGCCCGTGTTGAGCGCACCGCTTTTAAACGCCGGACTTCCGGGTAATAAATCATCTATCAGTACGCCTTCGTTGTTGTCTTCTTTTACGGTAAAACCAAACACCTCATGCTGTGCGCCTAGTTCGCTTTCAAAATTTTCTTTTTCGGTGGCACGAAAAAATTCAGTGTGCGGATCATAACACAGGGCAATTGCTTTGCAATATTCATCGCTGATAAATTGCGACACGCCACCCGGACTTTGCAGCCTCACGTTGATAGAACGTTGCAGGATGGTTTGCATTTTGCGGCGCAACACCGGCTCAATACTATCAGCATATTTTTTTTGTTGTGAAGAAGTGAGTTTTATAAAATTTGAATCGTTCACAATAGCCGATAGCACTCCATACTTCAATAGTTTATACAGCTTTGCTTTTTGCGCTGCTTCGCTGGCAGGATAAGAAGTATCTTCTTCAACGGTTAAAGTTTCATTGAGAAGAAAAGAAAAAGGTTTTTGGCAAATGATAGAAATGAGCGAATCAGCGTGTTGCAATCGTGCTGCATATCGCTTGTTAATAGCTTGCAGAAAACCCGTTTTCTGTTTTAGAATTTCATCATCCAATTGCAGACGATAGGCTTGCAGGTTAACGATATCTTCTTTGGTAAAAAACACTTTTTCATCATCCAGCTCATTCATCATCTTATCAAAAACAAAAGCTGAAAATGTTTTATCAACCGGCGCCGGATGAACGTGAAATTTAGCAGCCATGCGGGTTATCAGGAATGCATTGGAAGCCGTGCTGGTAGAGGATTGGGCGTTGTTTTGGTTTTGCCATAAAACAAAACAACATACAACGAGCAGTAGTTTTTTCATCTTGCGAACTAAACGTTTTTCAGATATTGAAATTGCAACAAAGAAAAGAATTGTAAAACATTTTTTGCCAATGTAAATCAATCAGAGCAAAACAAAAATCCCGCACCAAACGGCGCGGGATTTTTTCATCACAAAAATTAAAAAACAAACTACAGAGACTTTTGAATGGTGGTAGCAGAATCGGTGTGCATTTTCAAAGTGGGCAGTGTTTTAGATGCCCAACCTTTCAAATCACCGGCATCACATTTTTGTGCAGCCATCTGAAACTTATCAACCGTTTCTTTATGATCTTTTACCATCATGCTCATGTAAGCTTTATCGAAGTTTTTTGCTGATGTACTTCTTAAGCTGTTTAATTCGGCATGTTGCTTTTCCATTACCGAATCAGGTAAGGTTACGCTGTGCGCTGAGGCAAGCGATTTCAATTCGTCGCCGGCTTTAGTGTGGTCACTGATCATCATGTTAGCAAAACCCTTTATACGGTCACTTGATGAGCGTTCCAATGCAACTTTTGAAGCTGCTATTTCTGTATTGCCACCGGCACCGGCTTCCATCATAAACATTTTGTCCATCGCACTTACCGGCCCTGATGATGCCATTTTAGAGCCGGTATCTTTCATATTGTTCATGCCTGTGTCAGCACCGCTTTTGTTCATCGTACTACTATTGCTATCGGTTGTGCTTGTACTTGTTGTACTTGAGTCGGAACCGTTGTTGTTTGTGCCCGAGCCGCCACAAGACAATAAAGTGGCAGATGCAATTACAAGGGCAGATAAAAAGGTCTTTTTCATAATTATTCTTTTATTCTTTCTATTTATAAAATTTTATGCCATTTGTTTTTGGCCATTAAAATGATGCAGTAAAAAAGCGGCAAAAACAAACTCTGTTGTTTGTTTCCGGCTTCTGGGACAGAAGAAAATAAAAGGCTTCTTTGTAAAAAGAAGCCTTTTAAAAGTCCATCTTCAAATAAATGGAACTAATTCATTTTGCTGTCGCGCAAAGCTTTAATCATATCATGAGATTGCTGCAATTGAGTTTCCTGGCGTTGAATTACCATACGCAAATCAGAAGGCAATTCAGTGGTATCGTTTTGAAGCGTGTCTTTGTAAGTATGCAAAATCTGGTCTTCACCAAATTCGCACGATTGCAAAATGGTATGCCTGTCTTTTCCCGTAATGGCTTGCTTTATATCAATCCATGCGCGATGAAGCTTGCTGCCTACAGATGTATCGGTGGTATCATTAAGATCGGCACCGGAAGCAAAGGGCAACAGTTCATTTTTAAAATCGTTGCTTTGTTTGCCAAGACGTGAAAACAAATCTTTTAGTGAAGAATCATCTACATCTTCAGTTGCTTTTGTAAAGCCGTTATAACGGTCGTTATTCATTTTAATTAAATCTTTCACAACTGATGTTGTTTCCGTTGTTGTTGCCATAAAAAACTTTTTATTCTGTTTATAATGCTTCTCTCAATCATAAAACCGTGCCACTCATTTTTAAGTTTTAAATGAACAGCTATCGGCATATTTTATTTTATATTCTTTTTTCTTTTCTAAACACTTGTGCATTAAAAAAATGAGTAAAGATTCTTTCTTGTGAAAATTATTCTACATCTGTAGCAGGTAATTGTAACCGGCAGTTACGATTCGGTATAATTCTTTCTGCTTCTTTTTATTCGTTCAACAAAAAACCTATGAAAATGAGTAAAGAAGAACAAACCTCAACACCGGAAGAAGCACCTCAAAAAGTGCCGCCGCAAAAGCAGGGCGGATTGCCTGGAAAAGAAAAAGACATGAAGCAAAAACCCATTGTTGACAACCCCCAAGTAAAGGGCAGCGGCAAACTAAAAGATAAGGTTGCCCTTATCACTGGCGGCGATAGCGGCATTGGTAAAGCGGTTGCCATTTTGTTTGCCAAAGAAAGTGCTGATGTAGCAATTGTTTTTTTGCCTGAGGAACAGGAAGACGCTGAAGACACAAAGAAATTTGTAGAAGAAACCTATCATCGCAAATGCCTGTTATTGCCGGGCGATGTAAGCAAAGAAGAGTTTTGTAAAGAAGCGGTTGAAAAGACGGTGAAAGAATACGGCAAGCTGGATATTTTGATAAACAATGCTTCGCAGCAAGTAGAAGCCAAGAGCCTGGAAGAACTCGAAACGAAAAATCTAGTACACACATTTGAAGTGAACATTTTTGGAATGTTCTGGATGGCGAAATATGCGCTGGCACATTTAAAAGAAGGCTCGAGCATTATCAACACATCTTCGATTACGGCATATCGCGGCAGCCCGCAACTGTTGGATTATTCCTCTACCAAAGGCGCCATTGTTGCGTTTACGCGTAGCTTGTCTATGAACTTGGAAGAAAGAAAAATCAGGGTAAACGGCGTAGCACCAGGACCCATTTGGACGCCACTTATTCCTGCTTCTTTTGATGAAGAAAAAACAGCAAAGCATGGCGAAAAATCGCCCATGAAACGTCCCGGTCAGCCGGTGGAAGTAGCACCTTGTTATTTGTTTTTGGCAAGCGATGATGGATCGTATATGTCGGGACAATTCCTGCATCCGAATGGCGGCGAAATCATCAATGCATAATTTGTTTGTAAAGTGCAAAAGGGCAATGGAAAATGTTGCCCTTTTGTTTTTGTTTCTGGCGCAAGCGTCTCGCTTGTGCCTTTTTAGGGAAGCATTTGCTTCTCATTAAACCGTTATTCAGCTTCTTTATTTCATTAAACAAAGCGGACGCTCAATGACCACAGGCACAAGCGGACGTTTGCGCCAGATGAGGGACGCTTGCGCCAGATTAAGTAAGCATTCGCTTGTAATTATCTTATAGAAGCATATCGTCTGGCGTCTATTTGTTTTTAGCGATTTTTCCTGCTGTTTCAATCGCTCTGTAGGCGTTTATAATGCCACCGGTTCTGCTTAAGCTGCTGAACGCAACTTTATCAGTTGTTCCTGGTTTTACAACCATAATATTAATAGAAGTGGCAGATGATTCTATACATTCCCGCACTTGCCGGTAAGTAAACTCCGGATAATAACTCCAGATAAATGCTGCCAAACCAGCTACCATCGGACAGGCAAAGCTGGTTCCAAAGCCGCGTTCATAACTGCCATGAAGTATAGGCATGTATATGCTGACGCCAGGCGCAAATACATCTACCGTTGCTTTTCCATAATTGCTAAAATCAGCAACAAGAGAAGAATCATAAGTAGATGCACCCACATTTATTAAATTAGTTGCCTTGTCTTTATTTGAATAATATTCCTGCGGGTAGGAAACCAATGAATCTGTATTTATAGCATCATTCATAGCCGCATGAATTAGTAATACACCTTTTTGCGCAGCATATTGTATTGCTTCTTTTACCCATTCTTTTTGGGGTGAATAATATTTACCAAAGCTCATGCTAATGATCTGCGCACCATTATCAACCGCATATTGAATCGCATTGGCAACATCCTTATCCCACTCATCTTGTTGATGGCCCATTGCATTAATGTTCAGCGGCATGATTGCCACCGAATTGGTAATACCATTACCCCCGATACCGTTATTGCGTAATGCTGCCACAATGCCTGCGCACTCCGTGCCATGCTGATTTTCAGGAAACGTATTCCCGTTGCCATAGCCTTTAATGGTATTGCTATAAGGATCATCGTGCAATATGGTTTTTCTGTAATAGGCTGCATCATTCTTTTGTAAAATTGTATCAGCCACATGTAAAGCCCTCTGGTTGTCGTCATATAGAGGCTGTACAGTTGTTTTTACAACTTTAATAAGCGTGGTGCTATCTGCAAACAAACCAATCTCATCTTTAAAAGATAATAAAAATGCCCTGCTCTTTATTGCCCCTGAATTTGCATCAGCAGGCAGTGTATCTGTAAGGCGTTTAAAAGGTACCGAATCTGTGCCCAGCTTTTTGCTCCAGTACTGCTGTACGTCATTAAAAGCGTTTAATACCTGTGTAATACCGGAATTTGTATTACTCAGTGCGTTCATTTTTACATTCTTTGCAGCAAGAATGGTTTGCCAGTAAGCATATTGCGGATCAGCCTTTATGGCAACGGTATCTTTTGCATTTTCAAACTTTCCCTTCAGCCTGATGTATTCTCTTATTTCTTCAAAACTTTCTTTTTGCAGATTGCCGACAAAGTTCCAGCCGTGCACATCATCCACATAGCCATTGTTATCATCATCAATGCCATTGCCCGGTATTTCTTTTTTGTTCGTCCATTCCATGCCGGCAAGATCAGGTTGTGTACTGTCAAAACCATCATCAATAATGGCAACGATAATTTTCTTCGTTGGCTTTTTATGTGCCAATAATTCGCTGTATGCTTTTTCTAAACTAATACCGGGATAGCCATCCTTTTGCCAGTCCATTAGTTGCCAGTTAACAGGTGGAAGCGAAGAAGGCTTTGCCTGCGAAAATGTTGTTAGCGTAATAAAAAGAAATACAATACTGAAACATGTTTTCATTCGTAAGATTTAAAATGTGAGACAACACGAAGATTATTGTAATTATTTGCAATTAAAAAATATTCCATCACAGATAGACACTAAAGTTGTTTGTAAATACATCTGTTATTCTTATTTAGTTTGAGGCTTTTGGTTTTGCCCATTTTTTTTCATGCGTATTAAATGCAGCAACGTTCTTTTTCAAATAATAACATTTATTCTTTTTCACCTTTGTTTTTACACAATAAATTTGTAAACAAATACAATTATTTAATGAAAAAATTATCAAACTTATTTCTTCTTTTTGTGCTTGCCGTGTGCCTCAACGGGCTCTTTTTTACCAACGTTCAGGCTGGCGGTTTCAAGGCCGGTAAAACACAAAAGGAAGCACCTAACCCCGATGGTAAAACGGTAGTAAGCGATTACATTAAAGCCATTGGCGGCGTTGACGCAATAAAAAAATTAAACAGCACCAATGCAACAGGAACGCTGTCGGTACAAGGCATGTCAATGGATGTTACACAAAAAAGAATGGCGCCTAACAAAACGGCACAAACCATAATTATGAACGGACAAACCGCTGCTAAAACGGTGTTCAACGGTACCAAAGGTTACCAGGAGCAAATGGGCAACCGTATGGATATGACGGACGACCAGATGGCAGACATGAAGCTGCAAACAGCAATCATTCCGCAGGTTGATTATCTTTCTAATTCTAATTATAAACTGAATGTATTGGGCACCGAAAAAGTAAACAACGCTGATGCATACAAGCTGTTGGTAACAATGCCTTCAGGAAAATCGGATACTGAGTTTTATGATGTTGCCAGTAAGCTATTGGTAAAGCAAATTATTTCCCGAACCATGAACGGACAAGATGCAATGGCAACTTATGAATTCAGCGATTATAAAAAAGCGGGTGATGTAATGCTGCCTTATAAATTAAGCCTAAGCATTGCTTCGGGAGCGATGAGCCAGGCAATTGATATTACGCTCACTGATATTAAAGTAAACGAAGGTGTAACTGACGCCGATTTTCAATAAAAACAAAAGGTTCAAGGAACAAGGTTTTAAGATTCAATAACAATCAAACTTCTTGTTTCTTGAACCTTGTTTCTTTTCTCTTGTCTATAGTTTCTTGTCTCTTTTGCTTCATCAACTTTTTCCTTCAAAAACAAACTGTTGAAACTCTTCCCAAGGTCCGTTACAATACTTCCAAAGCTTTAATCCAATGGCATAAGCAGTAAACGGAATAAACCCTATTCTTACTTCTTCCAACGTTTGTTTTGCTTGTTGCACAGATACTTTGTTTTGCACCGTTATATGTGGCCACAACCCTTGTCTATCCTGCATTGTAAGCTTATCACTCCATTGTTTTTGCAGCGTTTTGTGTAGTGATATCAACGCTTTGCTTTCTATTTTATAAGCTACTCCTTTGCCAATGCTTACCGGCTGTGTTACTTTCAACTCTATTTGTTTTTGCTGATGACAGAGAACCTGTAAAGTATTGATGAGATTTACTTCCCCGGGCAAATGATGAAATAAAGTGAGATGAGCATCTATAAAATTTCGATCCGCAGGGAAGTATTGTTTTCTTTTTTGATTGAAAAAAACATTTGATGAGCTGTCCAGTATTGCAGTAAGAATAAGCGGAGTTTGTTGCATATTAAAATGATAAAGCGAAGCTCTTACTTTTCTTTCTTCGCAATGCCACCTGTTTCTTATTTTTATTGTTTATGAAAATAAGAAAGTTGATATGCGCCAGTGCTTTTGTTTTTGCATCAATTTCAGTCATTGCGCAAGCCTTTAGCGGCACACCGGCCAACATCCGTTGGAAGCAAATTAAAACTGATACAGCGCGCATTATTTTTCCTGCAGGCGAAGATTCTTTAGCGCAGCGCATAGCGGCTTTAATTCATTATCAGCAACGAACATTCAGCCCAACCATTGGTAATGATGTGCATCGCATCAGCATTGTTCTTCGCAATGAACTTACTTATTTTAACGGCTATGTTGCCTTAGGTCCGTTTCGCAGTGAATACTATCTTACCACGCCGCAAAACGCATTTGAAGAAGGTGCGCAAAGCGTTACCGATTTACTTTCCATTCACGAATACAGGCACGTTGAACAATACAACAACTTTCGCAAAGGCTTATCCAAAGCGGCGTATGATTTATTTGGTCAAAATGGCCAGGAACTCGCCAACGATGCCTCAATCCCCAACTGGTTTTTTGAAGGCGATGCTGTTTACAACGAAACTCTATTATCAGAGCAGGGGAGAGGCCGGTTGCCCAATTTCTTTAATGGTTACAAAGCCTTGTTTTACGAAGGCAAACGATACAGTTACATGAAGCTACGCAATGGTTCTTATAAAAATTATGTGCCCGACCATTATCCATTGGGCTATATGCTGGTGAGTTACGGAAGAGAACATTTTGGTGACGATTTCTGGAAGACGGTTACCAACGGTGCGGTTCGTTTTAAACCCCTCGTTTATCCATTGCAGGCAAATGTGAAACGCGCATCCGGCTCCGGTTTCAAAACATTTGTAAACGATGCTTTTTCTTTCTATCAACAACAATGGGAAGCACAAAAACAAAACAATGTTTTGTGGATAACTCCAACGCAAAAAAGGAATGTAATTGATTATCGCTATCCCTATTCAGATGGCAATGGAGGAATGATTTTATTAAAAAAAAGCTACAAAGCGCTGCCTTATTTTTATCAGATTACTGCCAATGGAGAAGAGAAAAAAATCGCGTTGCAAAACATCACCAACGACGATTATTTTTCGTACAATAATAACAAAATTGTATATGCTATTTATCAGCCAGATGCTCGTTGGTCTTATCGGGAATACAGCATTATTAAGCTGCTTGATATAACAACCAGGAAGGCGCGAACCATTACGAACAAAGCACGTTATTTTTCGCCCGATGTTTCACACGATGGAAAGCGGCTTGCTGCCGTTTCCCTTTCTCCGCAACAACATGCAACGCTTGATATTTTGGATTTAGAAGGAAAGAAAACCGCATCGCTCACCAACGATGAAAATGAAATTTATTCGTACCCAAAGTTTTCTTTTGATGATAAAAGCATCTACTTCTGTGTGCGAAAAACAAACGGTGAAATGAGCCTGCAGCAATGGAATTTGCAAACAGGGAAAACCGCTATCTTATTGCCATTCGCGAACCGCATTATTGGCTTTCCACAAGTGCAGGGCGATACCCTTTTGTATTCCTGTTCCAACAGGGGAAGAGACGAAATCTGGGCATTTGTTTTTAGCACAAAAACAAACTACCGGCTTGCCAATTATCAAACCAGTTTATATGGTGCAGTTATCAACAACGGCAGTGTTACGGCTTCCGCTTTTACTTCATCGGGCTATCGGTTGGGGAAGTTTTCTCCGCAATGGCAACCTGTAAATTTATCCGCCGATACATTGGTAGGATTGTATGTAAAAAAGCCATTCAATAAACCCGCAAATAGAACACTGGCAGGTGTTCCAACATCAAAACATTACATCACACAGCGCTATTCTAAACTAAGCAATCCGTTCAATTTCCATTCGCTGCAACCCGATTATTCCAATCCCATTTTTTCGCTTACCCTGTACGGAGAAAATATTTTAAATACCATTCAAAACCAGGTTTATTACAATTACAACCAAAACGAAAACTACAATCAAATCGGTTATAACATCACGTATGGCGTATCTTATGTTCAGCCATTTATTGATGTGTCGGAAACCTTTGGAAGAAGCACTTACAATTCGCGCGGAGAGCGGTTTTCTTATAACGAATTGAATGGTATTGCCGGTTTGCAATTGCCTCTTAATTTCAGTGGCGGCAACCAGTATCGCTATCTTACCGCAACGGCTGCTTACGGGTTCGACAATCCGCAGTTCACAGGAACTGTAAAACAACAAGTCCATAATTTTACCAATGGTTATTTTCAAACGCAGTTGTTGTATTCAGGTGCAAGGCAACAAGCGGTTCAAAACATTTATCCGCATTGGGCGCAAAGCGTTTTGTTGCAATATCGCAAACTAACTGGCAACCCATCAGCCGACCAATTGCTGGTTCGAGGCTCTTTGTATTTGCCTTCTTTTTCTGCCAATCACAGCATTGTATTGAATGCGGCTTATCAAACGCAAATCTTTCAACATTCCAACAACTTGTTCAACTATAGCTTTCCCAATGATTTTCCATTTGCACGCGGCTATTCTGCACCCAATTTTCCTACGATGTACAAAGCAGGCATCAACTATCATTTGCCTTTGGCGTATCCCGATTTTGGTTTTGGCAATCTTTTGTATATAAAAAGAATACGCGCCAATTTGTT
This sequence comes from Ilyomonas sp., assembly GCA_965277535.1. Lineage (GTDB taxonomy): Bacteria > Bacteroidota > Bacteroidia > Chitinophagales > Chitinophagaceae > Ilyomonas. The sequence goes on from OZ255825.1 coordinate 3,538,783, forward strand.
TTTCGATTGGGCCCGGATAGAAGGCAATGCAAACAATCAGCATTACCAGTATAATTTTCGTTCAACCGGCACTGAAATTTTTATTGATACGCGTTGGTGGAATCAGCAGGATATAACGCTTGGACTTCGCTATTCGCGATTGTTTGATTATAAATATGAAAACATTCAACCCAACCAATGGACGCTTATTTTGCCAACCAGTATTTTTTGAAAAAACAAAAAATACAAAATACAGGTTTATGTACCGAACTGAATCGCTCCGGTTTAGCATCGTTGCGCCTGCCCGCCGGTAGGCAGGTCGCACTCTTGTACGTTCTGAACAATGATTGAGCTTGTAAGCGAGTGCCAAATTTCAACCACTAAATCGCAAAGACACGAGGTAATACAAAGAATGTGTGTAATAAAAGTTGCTGCACCCGTTTATTGCCTGCCTACCTGTAGGCAATGACGAAAAAAAATGGGCAAAACCAAACATCATGTCTTAGCAGTTCCAAAACATCTATAAAAACAAACACCAATAAGTGTTTTAGAATCTTATCGGTCTTCAGTAAAAATGTATTTGAAAAACCTTCGCGCCTCCGCGGTTGGCAAAAAAACTAATCCAACGATTTTATAAAGCCAATCTTCACACCATAATCAATCAGGTGTTCACGAATAGGATAGGAGTTTGAAAAACTTGACAAATGCTGATACCGAATCTGTGGGCCAATCTGCCAGCGGAAGCCACCTATCTTATAGCTCACGTAAGCTTCACCAGCCGAATTTAAATTCCAGTTGCGCAAGATGGACGAACCATCAACAAAGCTTTTCGGTTCGGTACTAATCAGGAAAGATGGCCTGTCAAATGTATAAGTAGGTTGTGCTGCAATGGCTGTATGCACAGTAAGCCTTCCATTGTCTGAAGTAAAAATGCGCCAGTCAATACCTATCGGTGCAGCAATTTGATAGTACCGGTTGTAATACAATTGAGCTTGTGTGCCACTTACTGCGCCTGCACTTGCATCATCTGTATTATTATCCGGCAAAGCATTGTTTACTGTATTCGTTGTTCTTGCATCAGAAGATGTGTTGTTGAATTGCGTACCAAAGGTTCTCACTCCATACGCGCGCATATTAAACTGCAAACCACCTTTCAATGTAAGTGCATTACTTAGTTTGTATCCCAATGCAAAACCAATTTCGGCGCCCAATGCAGGTAAATGTTTTGCAGAGCGATTTTCATTCAATTGATAATTGCCGGTGGCGCCAATGGCAGCGTAAGAACGTGCTGCTTTGCCATTGGCGCCATTTAGCTCGCGGTAGTCTACAGACGGCGTAACATATAGCTCAAATGTTAAGTGCGACAGTTTTCTGCGCAATACATCGCTTGCCTTTAAAGGCAGCGGAAAGTTTCTCCAGATATCGTCTATGTTATAAAAAGAAGAAAGATCGTAAGCCGGTTGTTTCTGCGCATCTACATTCAGCAAAGCGGCAGAGCTAAAATAATTTGATACAGGTTTGGCAACGGCAAACAGGTTGGCTGCTTCGGCAAATCTGTTGTTTTGTGCAGCATCAATTAATATGAGTTGCGCAGTTTCTTGCCTGGCTGCCGTTTTAGCTGCTGCAAGCGTAGTCTCATTTATGGTTTGTGCCGGTTTATTTTCAATTAAAAACAAAGAGGTCTGTGTAATGGCAAGCGGCTGAAGAGTAGTTTGCTTTTCGTTACGGGCAATAATGTCTTTACTTACCTGCTGCAAGGTTTGCTGCGTTATCGCTTCGGTGTAAGCATATTGTACAGGTGCTGCTGCTATTGCATCTTTTGTGCTTTGTTTCGTTCTGCTAACAGCTACTTCCTCTTTTTGTGTAGAATAAACAATGGTGTTTTTATGCAGACGTTCTTCGGGCTTTACCATTAAAGTGCAAACCACCAATGCACTGATAATAAAAATAGAAACGAAAGTAAGTGCAGGCCATCTTCCCTCACCGTGAATTTCCTTTTGTATGTTCCGCCAAATCTTATCGGCAGGATACATGCGGTGGCTATCCGCCTGCTTTTGAAGGAATGTTTCCAAATCGTTTGTATGTAAAGGATTGCTCATTGCAGTTAATTTGTTGCGGTTAACGACGTCAGCCAATCGGCCTCATCATTTGGTTTTTCAATAATTCTTTTCTTTATTAAAATCATCTCAAGCATGTTGCGCGAGCGGGTGTACTGGCTTCGGCTGGTGCTTTCTTCAATATCGAGCATCACTGCAATTTCTCTATGACTATAGCCTTCAATAGCGTATAAATTCAGCACCGTTCGATACCCGATGGGCAACAATCGGATGCAATCAATTACCTGCTTTGCCTGCATAATGGAAGGTAGGGTTTCTTCTTTTACTTGTTGGGAACTGGCATAAGCAATGTCAACGTTATCAGTAAACTTTTTGTATTTCTTTAGAAAATTAATGCAGGTATGTACAATAATACGGCGCACCCATCCTTCAAACGTGCCTTTACTTTCAAAGGTGTGAATCTGGGTAAAGATTTTGATAAAGCCTTCCTGCAGCATATCTTCTGCATCTTCACGGCTTTGTGCATACCGATAACATACCGATAGCATTTTCGGACTAAATCGGTTGTACAGTTCGCGTTGTGCAGCCGGATCATTTTGCAGGCAACCGGAAATCAACACTTCATAACTCATGCTTTGGCAATATTTACCCTATAAAAATAGACAACATTTAAAATATATAGCTGCTTTGTTAAAAATTTATTTCTATAATTTGTTTGAACCACAAAGCCACTAATGACAAAAAGGTTCACAAAGAGTAAGAAAACTTCGTGTAACTTCTTTACTTCCCGTCTTTGTGGTTCAAAATTCTTTACAACAAAGCGTTTGTTTTTCCGCAATTTTATTTTGTATTGAACGAAGCGATTTTGCCTTTGTATTGCTGAACAAGTGCAAGCATTTCAAAAATTTTCTTTTCAATAAAATCATGCTCCGAGAATGGAATGAAATGAGGTCTGCCTTTGAAAAAATGAATGTACAAATACGGTGCATTTACCAGATGCGTTTTGGCAAATGAAGCGTTGGAAGTATCAATCAATTCATCTTTTTCGCCTTGCATGTACATCACCGGAACTTTTATGTTTTGCCAGTAAGGAAGCATTTTCGCCAACTCTGCCGGATGCGTAACTTTTTCTTTGTTGTCGCTTTTAAACATGCGTGGGATGAACCAGTTAATTAATGGATTTTCAACTGCAGGTGTAAACCAGTAAGTATGTTCCAAACCTGCGCCCAGCGAAGGACCTGTAAGCACAAGACCATTCACTAATTGTGGATAATCCATTGCAAAACGGCAGGCAATGGAGGTGCCGTACGAACCACCCACAACAATAATCGGGCGTTTGGTTTTGCCACTATTTTGAAGCATGTCTTTTACAAAAGCCGCTTGTTGCTGAAGCGATGTAACCGGCTTTCCAAAACCAGAATAACCATAACCGGGGCGGTCTATCGCCAACACATGAAAATGGTGTAAAAACAAACTATCAGTAAAATAGTTGGTGTAAATACTTGAGGAACTCGGCGCACCGTGAATAAATACAATAGTTGGCAAAGTATCGCTGCCCGCAGATATGTAACGAACTGTTCTGCCCTCTGAAGTAAAGTAATGTATTTCGCCATTGATGTGATGAGACGAAAACAAACTGAGCCATTCTTTATCGCTCATTCTAAACTGCACAAAAGCATCAAAAACAAAACAGGCAATTATAAAAAAAGCAATGATTCCAACTACAATTTTTCCAATTCGTTTTATCCATTTCTTCATACAATAAATAATTCCTGCCAGTAATAAAAAAACGCACAAAAACAAACTTGCTTTTATGCGTTTTTGCTAATGAATCTATCGTTATCCGTTAGTTGAATCTTCAATGTTATCGCTGTCATCGCCACCTAAGCTATAGGTGTTGTTTTCTTCATCTTCTTCCCCAATCTCTTCCATTGCATCATCGTTCATCACAACCGTTGTATCTAAGTCTTTTCCCGAAACATCGGTTGCGCCGGAAGCCTCATTCAGCGGTTCGCCTTCATCGTCATACGCATCTAACGCTGCTGCGCGCAGGCTGGTGTTATCGTTGCTCGGCACGTCTGATTCAGTGCGCTGTAAAGTATCTTTTTCCAACTGCGAAACAGTAGAATCTTTGTCTGCGGGTTTCAGCACTTCATCATCCGTGTCAACATCTTCAGCCCAAATTTCGTCCCCTTCTTCGTCTTCACCGGCAATGGTGGTGTCGCTCAATTCACCAAGATTGGGAACTGTTATATTTTCCTGTCCGGGAATGTCGCTCACATCAGGCATATCAATGGTTGTGTTTTCTGGTTGTAAACGTTCTTCATCGCGGGGCGAATCTTTTAAATCGTCTTTGAACTTGCTATCCGGAACGGTAGTGTTTTGTTGTTTGTTTTCCATAATAAAAAGGAACGAAAAAAATCATGCCGGTAAATTGGTTGCATAATCAGGCGTACGCCTGCGAAGTGTGTTGAGGATGATGATGAGCAATAAAATACCTAATGCAATGTGAGCCGCCAAAACAATACTATCCGCTTCATTGCTTCTTACTTTTTTTAGTTTTACAATGATTCCATAAAACGCCCATACAATGGTTAAAGCCAAAAACTTATTGTTGCGCGTAAACACGTAAAACATGCCAATAAGTAAAGCCGCAACCAGCATGATAATCGTCCATAACTGTGGTGGTAAAAACGAAAGATCGAACCCTTTGCTCACGCACCAGGCAGTAATATTTGCAATAGTTGCCACATATATCCAGCCGAGATAAATACTGAATGGAATGTCCAGCCAAAGCTTTGATGGCAAAGGATTCCATGAAATTGCCAGCTTCAAACGGTCGTGAATGAGAATCAAAAAAAACAAGTGAGCCAGCATGATAATTACACTTAACGTTACAAACTCGTAATGCCACGCAAACAGCCAGCCTGCATTGCAAATACACACACCTGCAAATAATGGAGAGATAGACAGAACGCGGGTTTTATCGCGGTGGTGTTCCGCAAACAAAACATACAACTGATAAATGATAAAACCCAACAGCAACATATAAATAACGCTCCACACCGAAAAGGTAAAACCAGCCGGCGTAAACAAATTGGGATATTGCGCGCTTAACTGCATTTGCGTTTTTCCGTTCAGCGGTAAAAAAATGGAAAGGCAGTTGGCAGCTATCATCACAACAAATAAAATTGTGTTGATAACAGCGGTTGTTTTTTGTGATGAGGGTGATTGCATATTGTGATACGGTTGAACGATTTGGGTAACCTTTTTGTTTTACAGGAAAAAAGCCTGATTGTTTATGATGGCGTCTTTGCTATGCAATATACTTCTTTATTGTTACCCTGTTTACGAGCCACAACACAAGCAATATAACAAGGGCAGCGCCTACGGTGAAAAAGGAAAGATAAGGCGAAATAAACATGCTTTGTTTTGCCAATACATTCCGCAGGATAAGCTGCAGGATAGCCACCACAAAGAGTACCGCAAAAACAATAACAACATTTACCGGAAAAAATTGCTTCATTAAAAATTGCGACAATTGTTTCGGTGCAGCACCAAGCGTTATCAGCAAGGCAATGTCGTCTTTGCTTGATGCAATGGTAAGCTGGATGAAGAGGGTAAAAATGAGCAACGCAAACAGCAGCATTAATGCGCCTGTAATCCATGAAATATTTACCACCGTTGTTACAATTTGCCGGTATTTGCTAAAGCGTGTTTTTTCAGCATCGGTTTGCAAGCCGTGTTGCGATAAAAACGTTACCAGTTGCGGGCTTCCCGCATCGGCGGTTTTAATGACAATGCGCGATGGCTGCACATTTTTTTCGGTTGCAAACTTTGCATTAGCCCAATCCATAAATCTTTGCGGCACTAACACCGATGAAATGCGGTCGCTAAAGCCCACCACTTTTGCGTAATAATGCTCTACACCTTGTGCGCCTGCAATGTTGATTTGTATGGGCAGGCTCATTACCAACTGTTGTGATAATTGCGGCAAATTTTGCGAAGCGGCAAAACCAAAATTATACATATCCAAAAACGTGTTGGGAACCACCATCGGTATAAACTGCGAGTTTTCGCCCCAGTTCCAGTCCCTGTTTTTGCTGTCAATAAATTCATCGGGAACGCTTTCAAAAAAGAGTTCGGTATAAAAAGGAATGGTGTTGCCACCGCTTGCCGAAACTTTAAACCGGCTTGGCGTAAGCACACCTGCGGCTTGCACAAACGACTGCTTTTTAATTTCGTCAATTTCCTCGTTGCTCAACGTTGTGCCGTTTATGCTCTTTTCAGTAACAGGTTTGTGAATCACTAAAAAATTGGCAATGCTATCCTGATTGGTTTTGCTGTACAGTAAATCGTTGTAATTCGCACCCAGTTGCACAGCACACAAAATCAAAATCATAGCAATGCAAAGCCCGGTGATTGCCATTACAAACCGCGCTCTGCCACTACCGGTTTTGATTAATTTTTTTAAAAGAATATTCAGCATATTATTTATAACAAAAGGCGTTTTGTGTAGGTAAAATGGTCGTCTTCGTCTAAATCAGTCAAAATAAAACCAGCGGCTCTTTTTGTACATTCTTCCGCAATCAGGGCAGCGGCTTTGGTTGTGTTGGCTTTATCCAAATGACTGAAAGGTTCATCCATTAACAACTGTTCAAAAGGTTGCATCAGCGCACGAACAATGGCAATGCGTTGCTGTTCGCCATAACTACAAATGCTGGCTTTTTGATGGAGAATATGTGAGATACCTAAACGGTCTGCCATTTCTTCTATTTTGCCGGATTCGTAGTAAGGATTTTGCAATACACGGTTCAATTCTATGTTTTCTTTTGCCGTTAAATTGGGAAACAGGCGCATGTCCTGAAAGATAATGCTGATGCGGTTTTGCCTGAATTGTGCCAATTCATTGCTATTGATGGTTTGCAGGTTTTTATCATCCCAAACAATACTGCCTTCATAGTCATTGCGCAGCTTGTACAATAGATGTATCAGCGTTGTTTTGCCCGTGCCACTTGGTGCTTTTATTTTTATCCATTCTTTTTGTTTAAAAGATGCGGTTGTGTTCCATACGTCCGATGCTCGTGCTGCCAGCTTTTCTTTTAACGGAATGGGAACCAACCCTTGCAAGGTTATCTGCATAGCGTTGCAAAATAGTGTATTTGAGGGGAAGCTACGAGCCATGAGCTTCGAGCTACGAGTTTTGGAAATGTTACTTTTTTCTTTCTTCTCTTGCAGCTTATGGCTTATAGCTCGATGCTCAAAACCTCTTGGAATAATATTTGGAAACCTTCATCACATATATTTTTATTATGGAAAAAAAATTGCAAAACCAAATTGCCATTGTTACGGGAAGCAGCAGCGGCATTGGTGAAGGTATAGCGAAATGTTTGGCAGATGAAGGTGCGATTGTTATAATTAATCATTCGCGCGATTCATCTAAAGATGAAGCCGAAGCTGTGAAAGCCGATATTGAAAAGGCGGGCAGTCAGGCCATTGTTATCCAGGCTGATGTTAGTAAGGAAGACGAAGTGCAGGCAATGTTTGCACAAACCATCCAACAGTTTGGAACGGTTGATATTCTTGTGAATAATTCAGGCATACAGAGGGACGCCAAATTTCACGACATGACGCTGGAACAATGGAATGATGTAATTGGTGTGAATCTCACAGGTCAGTTTCTTTGCGCACGCGAAGCGGTGCGTGAATTTTTGCGCAGAGGCATTGATGAGAAACGTTCTGTTGCTGCTGGCAAAATCATTCACATCAGCAGTGTTCACGAAGTGATTCCCTGGGCCGGTCATGCGAATTATGCCACATCTAAAGGCGGCATTATGATGCTGATGAAAACAATTGCACAAGAGTACGGGCCGCAAAAAATTCGCATCAACAGCATTTGCCCGGGCGCCATTCAAACGAATATTAATAAGAATGCGTGGGACACACAACAAGCTCTAAACAGCCTGATGACTTTGATTCCCTACAAACGCATTGGTGAGCCTGAAGATGTGGGTAAACTTGCTGCCTGGCTTGCCTCCGATGACAGCGATTACATTACCGGCGCATCCATTTTTATTGATGGCGGTATGACGTTGTATCCGGGCTTTGCAGATAACGGCTGATTGAAAGCAACGTTATTTGAAGATTTAATGTCTTTTATGATGATTCGGTTTTATAATTGAACGATTACATTTAAAATCGAATCGTTATAAAAGAGATACGATGATTGCCAGACTGCTTTCGCTTCTTTTGTTTTCCTCACTTTTTTGTATTAACAGAGCATGGTCGCAAGCGGATACAAGCGTAGTTCTTCCTTCTTACATTGTTCAGCAGTATGTGCTAAGCCGTGGCGATAATTTGCTGCTTTACAACGGTGTCGAATATGCTCATTCCTATCCACACACAACGGGTCATCCTTTCTTTTTAACCGATACCTTTCAGCAAAGCTCGCTCCTTTATGAAGGTGTGTTGTATCAAAGCGTGCCCCTGGCTTACGATCTTGTAAGCGACGCTATAGTGATAAAAAACAAAGAGCAATTTTTAATCGAACTTATAAAAGAGAAGATAAGCTGGTTCAGTTTACAACATCATTTTTTTGTTTCGCTTTCTTCCGAACTCAAAAACGATGTACTGAAAGAAGGTATTTATGAGATTTATGATTATGGAAACATTGCCGTTTTTATCAGGCGCGAGAAGGTAGTAAAGCAAGCCGCAAACCCAGCTGACCTTGATCATTTTACCCAATACGATTATTACTTCATTAAGAAAAACAATAATTTTTTTCCAGTAAAAAACAGCAAGGCTTTGCTAACTGTTTTTGATGATAAAAAGGACGAAATAAAAGCCTATCTGGATCAAAGTCATTTGAACTTTAAAAAGAATCCTGAAACTACTTTACTGAAAGCTGCAGCTTATTATGCACAAATAAAAAAGTAAACCCCTATGTTAAAAAGTTGCCTTTGCTTGTTGCTTGCGGGTTGCATTCATTTGTTTTTCTCTGCCTCTATTTTTGCGCAGCAAACACCGCTTGTTAATGGTGATTTTTCAAACCTTCGCTTTCCACAATTTGTACAAAAGATAGAAGCTTCCACTCCTTATTTTTTTTATTATAATCCTACGGAGTTAGATAGTTTTAAAGTGAACACAGTAGCGAACAACAATACACTTCAGCAATTGCTAACTACAGTTTTTCAAAATACTATTTATCATTTTTCTGTTGATTCGCTCAACCATGTTTTTATCACCAACAGAATTCCGATTGTTACGGTTCTGCCTGCCGATTTTTTCAACAAAAACAAAAGCAGCAAAGACACATCTAATATCAGCTTATCTCTTTTGGCTGAAACAAATAAAAAGAGCGATACGGTTGCGACTAACGAAACCAAAGTTTATCAAATTGGTGCAAAAACAAACAACGCTACAAACGCGAAAGCAACGATAGCTGGCTACGTTCGCGACGCCAAAACCGGCGAAGCCATTGTAGGCGCAGTGGTATCGGCTGACAGCTTGCCTGCCGAAATTGTTACCGATGGTTTTGGTTATTATTCTATCGCTTTATCAAAGGGCACCCATGTGCTTCATATCAATAGTTTGGGAATGAAAGAAGCGAAACGAAATATTGTTTTGCATTCGGATGGCAAACTGAACATCGAATTACAAAACTATGTTGCTACGTTAAGAGATGTGGTGGTTCTTTCTGAAAAAAGGTCGAATGTAAAAGGCTTGCAGATGGGTTTGGAACGATTGAGTATTAATACGATAAAGCACGTTCCTGTTGCGTTTGGCGAAGCTGACGTGTTGAAGGTTGTGCTTACATTGCCGGGTGTTACTTCGGCGGGTGAAGCGAGCGAAGGGTTTAATGTGCGGGGTGGCTCAACAGATCAAAACTTAATTCTTTTTGGCGATGCCACTATTTACAATCCAACGCATTTGTTTGGTTTCTTTTCATCGTTTAATCCTGATGTTGTAAAAGGTGTTGAGTTGTATAAAAGCACTATTCCTGAAAAATACGGCGGCCGGCTCTCTTCCGTATTGGATGTTACTACGCGCGATGGTAACAGCAAGAAATTTTCAGGCAACGCAGGCATTGGTCCGCTTACCAGCAAGCTTACTTTGGAAGGCCCGATTGTAAAAGACAAAACTACTTTTATCCTAAGCGGACGAACAACGTATTCCGATTGGTTGTTGCATTCTCTTCACAATGTGAATTATAAAAACAGCCAGGCTTCGTTCTCAGATTTTAATGCATTGATTACGCATAACATCAACACAAAAAACACCCTTTATCTTACCGGATATGCAAGCTTTGATAAGTTCAAGCTGAACAGTGATACGCTTTATAAATACGGCAATAAAAATGCGAACATTAAATGGAAGCACATCTTCAACAACAAGTTGTATGATGTGAAAACGGCAGGCTTCGATCATTATCAATATTCAGTTTCTACGAGTCAGAATCCTGTGAATGCTTACCAGCTTGCTTTCAATATTAACCAGGCTACATTCAGAGCCGATTTTAATTATTCGCCCAATAATAAAAACAAGATTGATTTCGGGTTAAACTCAGTGTATTATGTTTTGCATCCGGGTTCATTCACACCCAATGATGCAAAGAGTTTGGTGGTGCCAAATGTGTTGCAACAAGAACAGGCGTTGGAAAGTGCATTGTATGTTGGCGATCAATATTCCATCACGCCAAAACTATCTTTGAATGCGGGCTTGCGGTATTCGGTTTACAATTATCTGGGAGCGCACGATGTTTATACGTATGTGCCCAATTTGCCAAAGAGCAGCAATACGATTTTGGATACCATAAATTACGGCAAAAACAAACTCATTAAAACATACGGCGGGCCGGAATACAGACTGGCAGCGCGTTACGCATTTACCGATAACACATCAATCAAACTCAGTTACAACACATTGAGGCAATACATTCATTTGATTTCAAACACCACAATCATTTCGCCAACTGATGTGTGGAAATTGAGCGATCCGAACATCAAGCCACAACTCGGAAACCAGGTATCGCTTGGCCTGTACAACAACTTTAAAAAGAACACCATTGAAACATCGTTGGAAGTGTATTACAAACGGATAAAAGATTATCTCGATTATAAAAGTGGTGCAGTGCTAATTATGAATCCTCACATTGAAACGGATGTTCTCAACAGTAGGGGAAAAGCTTACGGGGCGGAAGTTCAAATTAAGAAAACGGCAGGCAAATTAAACGGTTGGATTAGCTATACATACTCAAGAACATTTTTGCAAACAGATGATAAAAATCCAGGCGAAAAAATTAATGGCGGCGCTTATTATCCGGCTTCTTTTGATAAGCCGCACAATGCAAATGGGATTGCCAATTACCAGTTTTCGCATCGGTATTCGTTATCAGCAAATGTGGTTTACAGCACGGGTCGTCCTATCACTTTACCCATTGCCATTTATAATTTAGCAGGTGGCGAAAGAGTGTATTATTCTGATAGAAACCAATATCGCATACCCGATTATTTCCGAGCCGATCTTTCTTTCACAATGGAAAGCAATCATAAGGTAAAGCAGTTAACGCACAACTCATGGTCGTTTGGCGTGTACAATCTTACGGCGCGAAAAAATGCGTATTCGGTTTATTTCACAGAAGAGAACGGCGTTATAAAAGGATACAAATTGTCCATCTTCGGAACCATCATTCCCTTCATTACTTACAACATTAGATTTTAAAGCATGAAAAAACTTTTTTATTATATACCCATTTTGTTTTTCATTGTTTTTTTAATGAACTGCAAGCAATCTTACGAGCCGGCTGTTATTAAGGCAAATAAAAATTTTTTGGTGGTAGATGGAATCATTAATACAGGTACAAATTCCATTACTACTATCAAATTATCACGTACACGCAATATAACGGATAGCGTTTATTTTTCGCCGGAATTGGGAGCGCAGGTAAGCATCGTTTCAAAAAGCGGAAGCCAATACTTTTTGCGTGAGCAAGGCAATGGTGTTTATACATCAGATGCTTTATCGTTGAACACAAGTGATTCGTATGCAGTACAGGTGGTTACATCCAACAACAGCACGTATCTGTCGGCTTTTGTTTCGCCCAAAATAACGCCGCCTGTTGATAGTTTGCAATGGCAATATTTTGGCAACGGCGTTACCATTTTTATCAACACGCACGATGCGCAAAACAACACAAGATATTACCGCTGGGAATACACAGAAACATGGGAATATCATTCGTATGAAGAAGCTGAACTTGGATTGAACAACAGCATTATTTTTTACACCGATTCTACCAACCAAAAACATATATGCTGGCAAACAGGCAACTCAACCAACATTCTATTGGGCACTTCTATTGCACTTTCGCAGGATGTTATCAGTCACGATTCTCTTACCAATATTCCTCAAAACGACAGGCGAATCGGCGTGCGTTACAGCATACTGGTAAAGCAATATGCGTTGAGCCAGGAAGCTTACCAATACTGGCTTTTATTGCAAAAGAACACACAACAACTGGGTTCACTTTTCGATGCACAACCTACACAACTAATAGGTAATGTTACGTGTACCAACAATCCTCCCGAGCCGGTGTTAGGTTATGTCAGCGCAAGTTCGGTAGAACAAGTGCGATTGTTTATCACCAATAAACAAGTCGATGGCTGGCAAAAAGTTTTTGCGGGACAAGATTGTGCGCCATTAACGATTGATAGAAGCCCCGTCAATCCGTTTTTATATACTTATCCCGATACGTCGTACACCCCGTATTATTTCAGTAATATGTGTTGTTTGGTGATTGCAAAGCGGTCTTGTTTAGATTGTACGGAAGACGGCGGCACAACCACAAAGCCGCCTTATTGGTAGCCTCAAATTGAATTGCATTTTCAAACTTACTCCTTGTATTGTATGGCCAAATATATCCTTTTGTTTTTGTCGCTTTTTGTTATGGCAACTGCTTTTGCGCAATCAAGTACAAGCGATAGCCTACAAAGCAAATTCAGCCAATATCAAAAACGAGAAACCCATGAAAAGCTGTTTGTTCACACTGATAAAAACAGTTATGTAGCCGGTGAGATTGTTTGGTTTAAAGTGTATGCTGTTGATGCTGCTACACACAAGCCGCTCGGTATAAGCAAAGTGAGTTATGTTGAGATTGTGAACAAAGAAAACAAGCCGGTGTTGCAAGCGAAAATCAACATGCAGAACGGTAGCGGAAGCGGTTCTTTTTTGCTGCCGTTTTCAATCAATTCAGACAACTATATTCTAAAAGCTTATACGGCCTGGATGAAAAATTTCAGCCCTGAATTTTTCTTTGAAAAAAATCTAACGATTGTAAATACATTAAAGAAATTGGATTCGCAAACCGGTAATGACACGCCCGCTTACAGCGTTCAATTTTTTCCTGAAGGAGGCAATTGGGTAAATGGAATTGAAAGCACGGTGGCGTTTAAAGGCACGAATCAATACGGACAAAGCATGTCGTTTTCAGGGAGTCTGATAAATGAAAAGGGCGATACGCTGCTTCGGTTTCAACCCTTCAAATTTGGGATGGGAAAGTTTGTTTTTGCACCAAAAAGTAGTGAGACGTATAAAGCCGTAATAAAAGTAAACAACCAAACATTTACGCAGCCTTTGCCCAAAGTTTGGGATCAAGGTTATGTAATGAAAGTAAGCTCGGTCAATAATCAGCTTTCTGTTTCTGTAAGTGCAAATATGAGTACAACAGAACCTTTTGTTTACTTGTTGGTTCATTCACAACAATCAGTTGCAGCAGTTCAAATGAAGCCATTACAAGAAGGTAAAGCGACTTTTGTTTTGGATAAAAATAGCTTGAGTGAAGGCATCTCGCACCTTACTATTTTCAACAATGCACAGCAACCCCTTTGCGAGCGATTGGTGTATAAACAACCCAAACAACAGCTAAATATTTCGGTTACTCCCGACAAAGCAGTTTATAGTGCAAAAACAAAAGTAGAGTTGCAAATTGATGTGCCCAATCAACAAGCACAATTATCCGATGCTGATTTGTCGTTGTCAGTGTTTCGGTTAGATTCATTGCAAAGCGTAGGAGCATCTGATATTTTCAATTATTTATGGTTGGGCTCAGAAATAAGGGGCAATATTGAATCGCCCGATTTTTATTTGAAAGATACGAGCGAAACCACACAGGAAGCGTTGGACAATTTAATGCTAACGCAAGGCTGGCGCAGGTTTCAGTGGGATGAAGTGTTGCAAAATAAAAAGCCTCTTTTTCATTTTCTTCCCGAATACGAAGGACAAATCATAACAGGATCAATTACCAACAATACAACCGGCGCGCCGGCTCCCAATGTGCTGACTTATCTTTCCATACCCGGTGAAAAGTTTCGGTTTAGCAGTGCAGTGAGCGATGAGAGGGGCAACATACAATGGGCTGTTAACCAGTTTTATGGTGCTGGTGAAGCGGTTGTTCAAACCGCCGATTCTTCAAAAAACAATTATCGCATTACACTGAACAATCCATTTTCTGAAACGCCATTTTATACAATTTATTCACCCCTTCATCTTTCAGAAAGCTGGAGTCATTTATTGCTTCAAAACAGCATTGACGTACAAACACAAAATGCTTATTTGTATGACGAACGACAACATTTTGTTTTATCGGACAAAGAAGATACAACCGTGTTTTATGGCAAGCCGGATAAGCGTTATTTATTAGATGATTATACACGTTTTCCAACCATGGAAGAAGTGATGCGCGAGTATGTAACCGAAGTGCGATTAAGCAAAAGTGGCGATGCCTATCGTTACACAGTGAACAATCTTCCTTACAATGTTTTTTTTAAAGACAATCCACTGGTATTGTTAGACGGCGTTCCTGTCGCAAAAACCAATGCCATCGTAGCTTTTAATCCTTTGCTTGTTCGGCAGTTGGATGTGGTTACACGCAAATATTTTTTGGGTAACCAAACCTACGATGGCATAGTTAGTTATACCACTTACAAAGGTGATATGGGCGGGTTGGAATTAAATCCGGCCTCGATACAAGTTGAATATGAAGGCTTGCAATTGGAAAGAGAGTTTTACTCACCGGTTTACGAAACACCGCAACAGATAGAAAGCCGCTTACCCGATTTTAGAAATGTGTTGTACTGGTCGCCAAAAATCAATGTGAATGGCAATGAAAAACAAATGGTTGGCTTTTACACATCTGAATTGGAAGGGAATTTTGCTGTAACTGTGCAAGGCAATGCGGACAATGGTTTGGCAGGAAGCAAAACTATTTTCATCACAGTAAAAAAATAATGTCTTTCTTCTTTTACAAGAAAAATATCGGGTAATGTTCCAAAAAGTATGATATGTTTTTTGAACCACATAGAATCATAGGAACATAGAAGAAAGCACATAGAAAAGCTATATGAAACCTATGCTTCTGATGTGTCTATGTGTTTTCTTCTTACATTTTAAAACACTTCTAAATATTGGTGCAGTTTATGTCGGAATAAAGGTTGAAAAACACCCGCATGAACTGGAACTATGAGTTAACCACCGAAGTGGTTTTGGTTATTTATTCTCTTGCACTTCTTTTTTTGTTTTGCTATGGTTTTGTGCAGTTGCATTTGGTGTATCAATATCTAAAAAACAAGAAGAAAATTGCCCCGAAAATTACACTTTCTGCGCTCGATGTTTATCCGTTTGTAACGGTACAACTGCCTGTGTATAATGAAAGCATTGTAATAGAACGATTGATAGATGCGGTTGCAAAGTTTGATTATCCGAAAGACAAATGGGAGATACAAATTTTAGATGATTCAACCGACGAAACAACAGACATCATTGCACAAAAAATGGGGCAAAACCAAACATCGGGTTTGCAAATTCATCACATTCGCCGAAGCAACCGCGAAGGCTATAAAGCAGGCGCATTACAAAATGGTTTGAGTCTTGCCAAAGGTGAATTCATTGCCATTTTCGATGCTGATTTTGTTCCGACACCCGATTTCCTGCAACGCACGCTTTCTCATTTTCAAAATGCAAACGTTGGCATGGTGCAAACACGGTGGACGCACCTGAATAAAAACAATTCCCTGCTTACACAATTTCAGGCTTTTTTGTTGGATGCTCATTTTTCAGTAGAACAGCGGGGCCGAAATGAAAGTGGTTGTTTTATCAATTTTTCGGGTACCGGCGGTGTGTGGCGAAAAGCTTGTATGCAAGATGCAGGCGGCTGGAATGCTGATACGCTGACGGAAGATTTTGATTTGAGCTATCGCGCGCAATTAAAAGGCTGGCAGTTTTTGTATTTGGAAGATGTAACGGTTCCGGCTGAATTGCCGCCCGTAATGAGTGCGATGAAAGCGCAGCAATTTCGCTGGATAAAAGGCAATGCCGAAACCGCCCGAAAGCATGTAAAAAATATATTGCGCTCTCAATTACCGCCGGTAAAAAAAGTTCATGCTTTCTTTCATTTAACGGTAGGATTTGTGTTTGTCAGTGCGTTTTTAGCTTCGTTTTTAAGCATTCCCTTACTGATGCTAAAGCCGCATGTTCCGCAGTTGAAAGCATGGTTTGGTTTTGCCTCTTTTTCCTTAATTTCTTTGCTTTGTTTGGGCGTGTTTCATTACATCGCAACCGTTCGCACGGGCTTCATTCGCAACGATGCCAAACAATACTTTTTCAAAACATTTCCCCTGTATTTATCATTCAGCATGGGCATGGCTTTTAACAATGCCGTGGCTGTAGCAGAAGGTTGGCTGGGCATTAAATCATCTTTTGTACGGACCCCTAAATTCAATGCTGCGGATGGCATGCAAACAAATGTTTTGTCTTCTTCAGCAAAAATGTTCACGCCGTTCCTGATTACAGAAATGATACTGGTGATTTACTTTTTATTTGGCGCTGCACTTGCATTTTACTATCATGATTTTTCAATGTTTCCTTATCACTTAATGTTGGCGTTTGGTTTTGCCATGATTGTGTGGTTTACAGTGAAGGAACGGCTTTCTTTTACTTACCAAATTAATCGTGCAAAACAAAAAGAGTATGCTTTATATGATGGTGTGCAGATGTAATGAATCTACCAGTTCACCGCTATCTTAAAATTTACCAATCGTGGCGTTAAGCGGTTGGGCAAAGCAAACGTGTTGTTTTGATAGTCCTTAATCAGCAGGTAACTAATAGTATTAGGACGATCAATTAAATTAAACACTTCCAAACTCGCCCAAATGCTTTTGAATTCTTTAAACGGAGAGTGGCTCCTGCGCTGCTTTTCAGCATCTAATAGCAATGCGCTAAAACCAATGTCAACGCGGATATAGGATGGAATAGTGAGTGAGTTTCGATAGCGTACACTGCCCGGAATATTGTACGGCAGGTTGCTTCCATACAACGAGTTGAGATATACTTTGATGTTTTTATTTGTGCTTAAATAATCCTGGAAAAACATACCAAACGTTATTAGTCTATCTGTCGGTCTTCGCAACCAGCCAACCGGAGTTACGCTGCTATCAGCTACTACTTTATCAGAGGATGCTGCTGTAATTTCCTGATGCGCTGCATTGTAATAAGTGGTATAACTATCATTGCTCCAGTTCTCTCTTGTGCGCATAATGCCAAGACTTATCCAGCTTTCAGCGTCCTTCACCACTTCACCAAACAATCTTCCTTCAATGCCATATGCGTATGCCTTTGCATCGTTATTGCCGTAATAACGAATGCGCACGTTGTCAATATCATACGGATCTACGTCCCACATGCCTTTGTAGTAAGCTTCTGTGGTAAAGCGTGCCGGACGGTCGAACATCTTCAGATTGTAATCAAAGCCAGCCGTTGCCTGCCAGCTTTTTTGCGCTTTTAAATCTTTATTCAGCGAGCCATCATAGCGTTTCATTTCCCTGTAAAAAGGCGGCTGGTCGTAAATGCCAGCCGAGCCTTTCAACACCACATCTTTTGACCAATTTTTTGGCTTGAAAGAAAAACCTAATCTTGGTGAGAGAAGAAACTCTTTGTTTAACGTATTGTAGTTGTAGCGCACACCGGCTTGCAGAGTAAAATCAGACGAGTCTTTAAACTGAATATTATCCTGCAGATAACCGCTAAACCTTGTAATAGAAAAATCAGCATCATTCTTTGCCACATCACTCAGCACTAAATTTCCGGTTGAATTGTAAGGCAAAGAATAACCTGCCGAATCGTTGTACTGCCATTCGTTTTGATGGTCGTTAATGCGTTGCTGCTCAATGCTGTTGCCCCATTGCAGGTAATGCTTGCCTGCCGAAAAATAACCTTTGTGCTGCGCGTTATAAACCTGGATGTTCAATGTGTTGCGTGAAAAATTTTGATACACGCCTTGTCCCAAAGGATTGGTAATGTTACCAAACGATGCACTGTTAGGGTCTATATCTCTGTCGCCAAAAATATAAGCTCCTGTTATGTCTTCGTTCTCTTGTTCATTGTCTTCAAAATAAGAAAGCATCCATTTTAAACGTAGCTTGCTGTTCACCTGGTTGGTTGCAGTAAGTCCAACAAAATTGGTGTTGTAAGCATCTTTTTCTTTTCCTGAAAAAGCGATGTTCACACCCAAATCCTGCGAATACAAAGGGGTAAAAACAGAAGCCGTTAGCTGGCTTTCCTGTGGATACAAAGTAAAACTGGTTCCCGAAAAATTGCCTAGGGCTTCCAATTGCCATTTGCGTGATGCCTGCCAGGTTATCAAGCCTTGAATGTCGGATGAGGAAGGAATATAGTTGCCTTTTGTTTCCTGGCTGCTCAACAAGTTGCGGTTAGTGCGGTTGCGCACGCCAAACAAATAGGTTACTTTGTTTTTGTGTGCAGTGCCTTCCAGATGCAAGCCCTGCTCCAACAAACCTACATAAGCCGAGCCGCCAAATGAGGTTGGCTTTTTATAAGTGATGTCTAACACAGAACTCATTTTATCGCCATACTTAGCCTGGTAACCGCCGTTATAAAACTTAACGCCATTGGTCAATTCAGGATTGATAAAGCTCAAGCCTTCCTGCTGCCCGCTTTGCACCAAATAAGGACGAAACACTTCAAAATCGTTCACGTACACAAGGTTTTCATCGTAGCTGCCGCCGCGCACGCTGTATTGAGAAGTCAACTCGTTGTTGCTACCCACAAAAACTTTTATCAGGCTTTCAATGTTGCTTAACGGCGAAGGATTTACCAAAGCTCTTGTCGGGTCAACGTTAATCAAACCGCTTTGTTCTCTGTCTTTGCTATTCGTTACGTTTACATTACGCAGTTCGCCAACCAGCCGCTCCATCTTTACCGTTATTTTTTCTTTCTCACCGCCATTTAAAAAAAAGTTTTTTTGCACCTTTCTGTAACCCGTATAAGAAAACACCAACGCCAGTGGTTTGCCCGAAGACAAAGTAATAGAGAAGTAGCCGGAATCGTTGCTGGTAGTGCCTCTATTGCTGTTTAGCAATTGAATAGAGACATTGTATAGCGGCTTGTCATCTTCATTCAGTACAACGCCCGTTACCGTTGCCCTCTTTTGCGCCAAAAGCGATAGGGAAATGAGGCAAAACCAAACTGTGAAATACTTTCTCAAACCTGCATAGTTATGGATGCGAAAGATAAGGAGAAGAGGCCATGTAAAAACAAAAAGCGTTGGGAACTGATAGAACACGAATCCCACAGCTATTGTGGGGGACAGACTTCGTACACGGATATTCAGGATTTGTTTTTGCCGATATTTTGGGGCTGTGAGCGTTCTGCTTTTCAATGAATCTTTGGTTCGGGCTGTTTGCACTACTCCGCCGCAAAGCTCTGCTGCACAACGCCTCAGCGGGGTAGATGCTGCACATCCCGCAGCCCATCAACAATAGAATAAAAATGAGCAATTCCAAAGTGCATCGTCATGGCGAGCCTGCCGGCAGGCTCGCCATGACGATATTACAAAAAATCTATAAATAAGTATGCAGCCTTTTCTTTTTACACCATTTTCATTTTCTCAATCGTTCCCACTACATCATCTGAGTGAAAGATAGAACTGCCAGCCACCAAAACATCCGCTCCGGCACTTACCACCGCTTTTGCATTTTGCAACGAAATACCACCATCTACTTCTATCAAAGTATGACAGCACTTTTCATCAATCATGTGCCGCAGTTGCCTGATTTTATCAATGCTATGGTCAATAAATTTTTGTCCCCCAAAGCCGGGGTTTACACTCATGATCAACACCACATCAATGTATTGCAACACATCTTTCAAGGCCTCAACCGGCGTGTGCGGATTGAGCGCAACACCCGCATTAATGCCTAAGTTTTTGATTTGTTCAATGTTACGGTGCAAGTGCCGGCAAGCTTCGTAATGAACAGTGATACTATCGGCACCCGCTTTTTTAAATTCTTCCACATAACGTTCGGGTTCCTCAATCATCAGGTGCACATCACAATGCTTTTTAGTTGCACTTCTAATGGCTTCAATAATCGGAAAACCAAACGAAATATTAGGCACAAAACGTCCGTCCATTACGTCCAAATGGCACCATTCCGCAACGCTGTTATTGATCAGTTCAACCTGTTCGGCAAGATGTAAAAAATCAGAAGCTAAAAACGATGGCGCAATGATAGGCATGATGTTGATTTATGATTTTTGAATTGTGATTTGTGAGGCAAGCTCTTCATTTAAAAACTTGTATTCATGTTACCTCGAAGCCATTTTAAACAAAAACAAACCTGTTACACATTAGCCCCTCTCCACTCGTGGAGAGGGGTTGGGGTGAGGTTACTCCACTCTCTTTAACGCAGCCACGGTTTCGGGCGCATCTTTATCCAATGCCAGTGATTGTTTAAAGTAAAATGCTGCGCTGTCTTTTTTGTTCATCAGTTCATAACAACGACCCATGTAGTAATATGCATCAGGATTCAAATGGTTTACATTTGCTGCAAAAGAAAACACATCAAGTGCTTGCCCGTATTGCTTTTCGTCAAAATACACCAAGCCTTTTTCAATGTAAGCCGGCATGTACGTGTAATCGTTTTTAATGCACTCATCAAACAAGTTTAAAGCCAGTTGCTGCTGTCCCGTGCGCGCATTGAATACACCGGCAACAAACGCCGATGAAGCATCATAATCCCGTCCCAAACCCATACTTTTTACTTGATTGCAAAGTAGTAAGCTTCGCGGATTTTTTTTCTCGGCGTATAAATTAGCAAGACTTAACAACGCATCGGGCGAGGCGTAAATTTTTATGGCAGTGGCATAATCTTTCATCGCGTTTGTAGTATCACCGGCGTGTTCGTTGATTTGTCCGCTTGTGTACCATAGACCATAATTTGCACTGTCTTTTTTTATGAGAGCATCCATTTGTGTAAGCGCAGGTTGAAATAAATGTAAGCTATCCAATGAAATGGCCAATTTTAAACGCAAACCAGCACTATCGGGATGTTGCACTACCTCTTGTTGCAAAGCCGCTACCTCCGGCGTCATTTCTTTTTCTTTCTTTGAATTGCTGGTACTGTCTTTCTTTTTTTCTTCATTATTACATGAAACCAAAAGAGCCATCAACAGCCATACATAAAAAAAATATTTCTTCATGGCACAAAAGTATAACGTGCCCGCGTAGTTTTGATTTTTTAAACCGATACTTATGACAGGAAGTCTTTACAACATTTTATTACACGTACATAGCATTGGCAGATGGATTTTGCTCTTGCTATTATTAATTGCCATTTTCAATAGTTTAATTGCAGGTAGCCGGCCTTTTATAAAGAGCGATGCCCGCACAGGCTTGCTGCTTACCATTGTTGCCGATCTTATGTTATTAATTGGTTTGGCACTCTGGTATTGGGGACCGAAAGGCTACAATTTAATTGTAGCTGCAGGCGGTTTTGCCAATGCGATGAAAGACCCTGTTACGCGCTTTTATGGCATTGAACACATGGCTGGAATGTTGATTGCCATTATCCTGTTGCACATAGGCAAAGCACAGAGCCGAAAAGCAATGAGCGACAAGCGCAAACACAACCGCACGGTACTGTTTTATTTTCTTGCTTTATTGATTATTTTAGTAACGATACCCTGGCCTTTCCGCGCCATTTCGGGTAGCTGGTTTTAAAAGTGAATCAGCTACGAGCACTGAGCTTTGAGCCGGAAAGGAGGACAATGACCACGAACGGAGTAGGGTATTTATGCAAAAGAAAAGCCTCGCAACTGGGCGAGGCTTCAGATTCTTCACAGGATAATGACCCATATTTTGGATATGTAAAGTAAACTTTTATCCGGCAGATTAAAAAATTTTAATTGTTATTTTCAAAACAAGAGCTTGCGTTTGTTTTCGCCGTTGTTTTTTACTACAGAGATTAGTGCTTTGTTTTTGTATGAATTCTAGTAACGTTGAAGCATTGGCGATGGCATGGCAATAGCGAATTGTCAGCCGGTACAAATGCTTAATTGAAAAACTGAAGTTGAAATTAAGAATTAAGGTTAAATGGCGAAATGTCGGCTGAAACTAAAGCTGATTAATGGTTTGTAGCCGAGTGCTTAATGTCAAGCCATGCTATTGCAAATGCACTTGTTGGCTGTAGTGTTTTATTCATGATTGATATAATTGCCTTTCTTTATCAAAAGAGTTAGGCTTGCGATTATTGTCCATAGGTTTTGCAACATCAAAACACCAAT
Organism: Ilyomonas sp.; assembly: GCA_965277535.1. Taxonomy (GTDB): domain Bacteria; phylum Bacteroidota; class Bacteroidia; order Chitinophagales; family Chitinophagaceae; genus Ilyomonas. Next base: position 3,561,450 of record OZ255825.1, read on the forward strand.
CACTATCAATATAAATTTGTTGTCAAATAAAGCTATTACACCTAATGACTGAAAAAATATTCCTAAAACAATAGCAGAGCGGATAAATATTTTAGGCAAAACCGTAGTGTTTCTTAAAGCAAAACCTAATACTAAAAACAAGGAAGGCGCTAATAAAAAAATGTGAATAAATGTATTGGTAAGCTCATAACAAGTTAATGCCGCATCTAAATGACCGTTGTCGCCCGCTTGCATAGCGCCTAATGCAAATGAACCTTCTGCCAAACTTAGAGATGTAATAACTGTGGATGTAAGTAAGGTCAGTCTGCCAGCCAACGTATGAGAAGTACCTGCGAATTGCACAAGTGCCAAAGCAAAGATGACGGACAATATAGTTCCCAATTGTTGCAGCCATGTGTCTATAAGAATGGCAGTATGATATTTATGTCCAAATACAAATATCTGTGTAGTCGTTGCATTAGGTGGCGGCAAAGGCATCCAATTAAAAGGAGCTGAAAAATATAATGTAAGGGCAACCGTCCCGATGAGCCCACATAAAGACGTCAAAACAATATTTTGTTTTTTCCACATAGTGTTTGAACATTGCCGCTAACGTTTTGGGTATTGCCGAAGGCGGGGGATTTCAGCACTGCCGCTTAATAAAATTACAAACGTTCAATTAATTTCGTCAGTTCAATAGTATTGCGTCAGCCCCGCTTTTGGCAATACCTTGTTAGCTGCCGTTTTTCATTCGTTTAGTCCACGCATCTAATTCCGTGAGCAACTCTTTTGTTAACTCCTCTTCCATCTCGTGATTTGTCTTGTCACTTTGCCATTGGGTTGAACCTGCATTTCTCAAGTCGTCTATAGTGTCAAACAGCCCGTAAACTTTCTCAAAACCGATGCTGTCGTAGCAATAATCTTTTGTCTCGTCATAAAATGGATAAGCGTCAATTGCATTCCATTTGATATTTTGAACACCTTCAAAAACATTTTGTTTCCCTTCAAAAATTTCTTCTGCTATCGCAAGTCCGACTTCAATTGCAGCTTGTCTTTTGTCGGGAAGGTCAATTGACAATTCTTTTAAAGTATCTTTAAAATATTTGTCAATAATATACCCATCTTCACTGTCAGACAGTCCGGCTAAAATGCGAAGTGATGGTGTGTCCAAATTTTGCTGCAATGCTTGCAGCGCAATGTCGGGCAATGAACGCATGTCAATTTCACCGGTAACAAATCTTGATATGTTTTGTCGGAAAGTCACGTAATTAAACTGTTGAAATTAATGGCAGCTAACTCAAAAATATACGCAAGTTCTAAACAACCAAACTTGCGCACTTTCTGCTTAATCCTTTCACAATCAAATACAATTTAAATACACACAAAACCAAAAACTTGCGCCAATACAGCTTTTGCGCTTTTTTATTGTGATGATAAAGCCTTACACCAGCATCCGCAAAGGCTCTTCCAGTAAGGCTTTTACAGTTTGTAAAAAAGCCGCTCCGGTAGCACCATCTACCACACGATGATCGCAGCTTAGGGTTACTTTCATAACATTTCCTGGCACTACGGTGCCGTTCTTTACAACCGGCACTTGCGAAATGCCGCCAATGGCAAGAATGCACGCATCAGGTGAGTTTATAATTGCCGTAAATTCATCTACTCCAAACATACCTAAGTTGGAAATGGTAAATGTGCTGCCTTCCCAATCTGCCGGTTGCAATTTTTTATCTTTTGCTTTTTGCGCAAAATCTTTTACTTCTTTAGAGATTTGGCTCAACGGTTTGCTATCCGCATTGCGAACAACCGGCACCAGCAAACCTTCTTCTACCGCAACGGCAACACCAATGTTTACGTTATGATTCACGCGTATTTTATCGCCCAGCCAACTGCTGTTGATTTTCGGATGTTGTGTTAACGCAACAGCAACGGCTTTCAGTACAATATCATTAAAGCTGATTTTTATTTTGCTCAACTCGTTAATGCGTGTGCGGGCTGCCATGGCTGCATCCATATCAATCGTCATCGTGATATAAAAATGCGGCGCTGTAAACAAGCTTTCGCTTAAGCGGCGTGCAATGGTTTTGCGCATCTGCGAAACCGGAATTTCGTCAAACGAAGCTGCTGCAGTGGATGGCTGTGTTTGCCTGCTCGCCGCTTGTTGCTCAACACTTGCAGCTTGCGGCTGAAGGCTTGTAGCGGGCTGTTCCGGCTGTTGCTCTGGTTTGTAATTTTCTATGTCGGTTTTAGTAATTCGTCCGTTATCGCCTGAGCCTTGAACCTGCTTAAGATCAATGCCTTTCTCCTGCGCTAATTTTTTGGCTAATGGCGAAGCAAAAATCCTTCCTCCGTTTATGGTTTGTTGTGGCTGTTCAGCTTTACCATTAGAAGCCGGTTGTGGCTGAACGCCTTGCCCATTCTGCACTTGCGGGTTGGCAGGCGCAACATCACCATCACCTTTTTGCATGTCCACTGCATCTTTTGGCGAGCTATCCAGCGCGCCAGCATGAGTGTCGCCCGCGTTACCTCCGCCTTTAATGCCAGCCACAATTTCCTCTACATTCAAACCTTCTTTTCCAATGACCGCAAGCAAATCATTTACCTGTATTTTCTCACCTGGTTTTGCACCCTGGTATAATAATTTGCCATCTTTATAACTTTCTAATTCCATCGTGGCTTTGTCGGTTTCAATCTCCGCCAATACATCACCTTTCTTCACATCATCACCCACTTTCTTTTGCCAGGAAGCTACTACACCTTCTGTCATGGTATCGCTCAGGCGGGGCATCAGCACTACTTCTTCCATCTTGCTATAATCTTTACCGGATGCAGGGGCCTGGCTCTTTGCAGGCGATTCGTTGCTTGCAGCTTGCGGCTGATTGCTTGCGGCTGGCTGCTGTTGCGGTGCCTGTGTGTTGGTTGATGGCTGTGAAGTGTTAGCTCCATTGCCGCCTGTGTGTTTTGAAACGATGCTGCTTACATCTTCACCTTTGTTGCCGATGATGGCAAGCAAATCGTTCACCTGCAGTTTGCCACCATCGCCTGCGCCTACATGAAGCAGCGTACCATCTTTATAACTTTCCAGTTCCATGGTAGCTTTGTCGGTTTCAATTTCGGCAAGCACTTCGCCTTTCTTCACAGGGTCGCCCACTTTTTTATGCCAACTGGCAATTACGCCTTCTGTCATCGTATCGCTCAGTCGGGGCATTAAAATTTCTTCAGCCATATCGGTATTGTTTCGCTTTTATTTAATTGTTATTGCGGAGAAAAAATTGATGTTCAAATAACCTGTTTTTCATCGTTGCAAACGAGCCGTGAAATTACAGCAAAAACAAATTGTTGCAAGAAGTGTTTGTTTTTTTATTGATTGAATGAAAAGAAGGTTTGAAAAAGATGACTTATTTTTACAAATGAAATAATTTTAAAATGGTAGGTAATATTTCAAGTTTACAATTGTTTCAAATTCTTAGACAGCGCTTGGGTGAAAAGGAAGCTGAATCTCTCGTAGATTTTGTTGATTTTAAAATAAAAGAAAATAATGAAAGTAATTTGAAAACATTAGCTACTAAGGAGGATATTCATTCACTTAAAGAAGATATTTTACGAATTGAGCCAAGACTTGATAATAAAATTTTTGAAACTAAAACAGATATGGTGAAATGGTTATTCAGCTTCTTCTTTGCTCTTGCCCTTATGATACTTGGCTTATACTTCCGCAAATAATCACTCACTTATAATCCAAAATATTCAATCTCTCTTCACAGAAATCATATTCATTTATATCGTTACTGCTCACTACAACAAGTTTGTTTTTGCAGTAATTTTCTATCAGCTGGTGATACAGCGCAAACCCGGTTGTATCAAGGTTGGTGCAAGGCTCGTCAAGCAACAAAATGGGAAGATCCGAAAAAATAGCTTGCGCTAATTTAATTCGTTGCTTCATGCCGCTGCTGTAATAACGGATTTGTTTTTGTGCTGCTTTTTCTAACCCAACAATTTCTATCATTTCCGCAATCGAAACTGATGGTAACAAAGGCTTGAAGGCCGCGTGAAAATGGAGAAATTCAGTTGCCGTCATTTCTTCAATCACTTCAAGATAAGGTGCACAAACGGCAATGTGCTGAAACACTTCCATTTCATTAATCAAACCGTTGTTCTTCCTCCATTCTATCTTTCCTTCATTCGCAGCAATGTTGGCTGCAATCACCTGCAGCAAAGTGCTTTTACCACTTCCGTTCGGACCAACAATCGCATAGCTTTTACCTTGTTTAAGCAAATAATTTACACCACGAAAAATCCAATCTCTATTAAAGCGTTTGCCTGCATTACAGAGTTGGATGGTCATAGATGATTTAAGAATTACGATTGGTGATTTATGAAAACAAGTGTATAAATTTCAAACAAAAACAAACCCTTCTTTTGTAAGGAAGGGTTTGTTTTTGCCCTTCTCCACTTGTGGAGAAGGGTTGGGATGAGGTCTTTATTTCTTTGTTTTGTCTTTCAACGTCTGCATCTTTTTTTGTGCTTCCACCGTTTGCTGAAAGCGTTCCTGCCACTTGCTTTGAGGCTTTTTCGGTTGCTTGCGCTTTACTTCAATTTCAGCCAGTATTTTATCGTGGTTGATAATGTAATTCTGAATGACGAACTGAATACCCAGCGTAATTAAGTTCGACACCGTATAATACCAGGTAAGCGCCGCCGGAAGCCGGTTAAAAACAAACAACAACACAAATGGAAAAATGTATGGCATATACTTCATGGCAGGATTGCTTTGGTCGGGCGTCATGCTCATGTTGTAAAAAGCAATGAAGAAGTTAGTAATCACCGCAGTTAAGGTAAACAAGCTTACATGGTCGCCATAATTAAACGGAATGCTGAATGGCAGTTTTGCAATCACATCGTAAGTTGATAAATCGTGCGCCCACAAAAAGCTTTGTCCCCGCAATAAAATATTACTGCTGAAAAAACTATACAATGCAAAGAAAATTGGTATTTGTAAAAGTGCCGGAATACAACCCCCAAGCGGGTTTACACCAGCTTCTCTAAAAATCCGCATCTGGTCCATTGCATACGCCTGCTGGTCGCTGCCGTGTTTCTTTTTTAATTCAGCCAATTCAGGTCGCAGCACTTTCATTTTGGCGCCACTTAAATAACTGGTGTAGGTGAGGGGCGATGTTACCAAACGAATGAACAAAGTAAGCAACGCAATCACCCATCCGAAGTTCTTGATAAACGAAGCCAGGAAATCGAACACCGGCATAATAATCCACCGGTTGATGTATTTTACAAACGAGTAAATACCCGAACCCAAATCCACAATTTCATCCATGTGGTTGCCATACTTTTTCATGGTATAAAAAGCGTTTGGCCCATAATACAACTGCAAAGGCACGCTGATATTGGGTGTGTTGGGTGTTGCAATTTGCATATCAGCAATGGCAGCATATAACAAGTGCGAGCTATCAGGCTGCGAGTTCATCTGTGCTTTGCCGCCACTCTTAAATTTATCTTTGGAGATAAAAGTGATGTTGAAGAACTGTTGCTTAAAAGAAAACCAATCTAGCGAATTTTTAAAATCTTTACTTGCGCCGCCGGTGGCCCGGTCGAAGTCATAGCCATCGTTATCATCGTAATAACAAAGACGCGATTGTTCTTTTTCGTAAGTGCCGGAATATTGGTGTTGATGTATGGAAAGGTTCCAGTGGAAATTCAAAACGTTGTTGGTAAGTAACTGGTTAGCGCCATTCATATTGATGTTCCAGTCAATCATGTAATTGTCCGGCCGAATGGTGTATTGATGAACAATGTTTTGCCCGCTGGCACCAGACAAAGTGTACGAAAGTGTTTGACTGCCATCGGCATTTTTAGTAATCGCCGAAGGCGTAAAAAACAAATTGGAGGTTTCAGCGCTTTGGTTGTTACCGGTGTTGATAGAATAGCCCAAGGCATCAGTTTTTCCGCCGGAAAGCAATACGGGCGTGCTATCAATGGATTTGAAATCTTTCAACTGTACGCTTTTGATTTGTCCGCCCCTATTGTTGAACGTTACCCGCATCAGGTTGTTTTCCACAACGGTGGTTTGCTCAGTGCCAATGCCTGCGGTTTGAAAAGAACCAGCCTGTTCCTTACGGGTAAGGGAATCGGTATGTAAAGAATCCTGGTAAGCTACTGCCGGATCAACGGGTTTTATTTTTGCCCTATTTACGTTGTTAATTGAATCCTGAGCTTTTGCTTCTGCAGCTTTTAACACAGCTTGTTGTTTACTGGTGTACCAGAAATACACAAAAAACAAAAGTCCCAACAACACAAAACCAATGACGGTATTTTTATCCGCTTTCATTTGACTTGAAAAAAATTTGAGCGGCAAAGGTAGGGTTTGAAGCGGGAACTTGAGATGTGATTCAATGTATGATGTTGGATATACGATGTGAGATGTAAAATGAAAGATGACGGATAGCAGGGACATATGAAAATTCATCTTTTGTTTTTGCCCAAAAAATACCGTTCTGATTTGTTTCTCTTTCTGTCATCTTATTTCTCTCATTTGCCAACTGTCATATCGCAACCGTTGACTCTCATCTGTCAACTATCTTTACACAATGACGAACAAAATTGTAGTTGCTATCACTGGTGCAAGCAGCAGCATTTATGCAAAATTGTTGTTGGATAAATTGGTGCAAAACCAAACGCAGTGGCAGGAGTTGAGTGTAGTGATGAGCCCCAACGCAAAAGAAATCTGGAAAACAGAATTGGGTAATGAGAGTTATAACAATTATCCGGTTCGGTATTGGGACAAGTACGATTTTTCAGCACCGTTTGCTTCGGGTTCGGCAAAGTATAATATAATGATGATTGTGCCTTGCAGCATGGGAACTTTAGGAAGAATTGCAAGCGGAATGAGCAATGATGTGATTACCCGTGCGGCGGATGTGATGTTGAAGGAACGGCGCAAACTGATTTTGATGCTGCGCGATACGCCTTACAATTTAATTCACATCAAAAACATGGAAACGGTAACGCTGGCAGGCGGCATTGTTTGCCCTGCAACGCCTTCGTTTTACAGCCGTCCGAAAACGATTGAAGAAGTAGCTGCAACAGTGGTGGATAGGATGCTTGATTTAGCTGGGTTGGAGGTTGATAGTTATCGTTGGGGAAGTGAGTGAGGAAACTCTATAGTCTTTTGTTTTTGCTCATTTTTAAACAGTCATTCTAATTTTCTGCTGTCTTAAAATTGTTCTATAAATATTACCATTGATTGCAAATTCGCAAACTACATCTACAAAAATATCAGGACCCCATTTGGGTCCATTGCTTACATCTCCACCCAAAACATTTAGCATTGTAAGGTCGGTTGTAATGTGTGAGCTTGTCCAAATTTGATTTCCATTTATCACATATATTTTTCGCAATGTAACTTCTGAAGGCAGCGGCAAACTATCTTTAAAATACATTTGAATATAACATCCAAGCCCACTTCCATTGGCATTTTGTATTGGCATAAAATCCCGGTTTAAAGAAGCGTTCATAAGCAATGAATCGTTGTTGAGGACAATTCCAACAGGGCTTAATAGCAAGGAGTCAACAAAGGCAACATTCGTTTGTACACTCCCATCTATCTTATCTTTTTTGCATCCAACAACTGTAAGCAGTGTAATGATGATAACAGGTATTTTATATTTTATAGTTCGCATTTAGTTTTATAACTAATTTAAGTTTTGTTTTTAGCGCAAAAAGTTGCTTTAAAACAAAACCTGACAGGTAAATGAACACGTTCGTTGCATTCAAATAAAAGAAGAACTCGGTTATTATAATCGAGTTCTTTTTTGTGTATTTTAAGTTCTATCTATCAATGCATCGCCATCGTCATTTCGCTTTCCGGCTCTGCTACCTTGGCGTTTTTTTGCCAGATAAAAAAGATGATAAACAGCACAATCAATATAGCAGGGAAGGTCATCATTTTCAATAACGACTGCTGACCAGTGGCCAGTTCCAGTGCATTGTCCTTAAGGCCTATGGCTGCGTTGGCAGCACGCGCGCTATCAATCCAGCCACCAATAATAGGCTGAAAGATGGCACTGGAGAACATACCGACGCCGCCCACGATAGACATACCCAATGCACTGCTGCGTGGCACTCTATAGGCTACCGAACCAATCATTACCGGCCAGAAATAACAAATGCCAACAGCATATACAACCGCTGCCACATAAGCCATAGTGCCTGTAACGCTGCTGAGTAAATAAATGCCTATCGTTGCAAAAATGGCTCCCATCAACAGCACACCCGTCTGTCCCATGCGACCTACCACGGGGCCGGCGAAGAACCTACCTACTGCGGAGATGCCAGTGGTTAAAGCCAAAATCAGCATTGGTTTTGCGCCACTGGCTCCTAACACAATACTTACCCACTGGCTTGGACCAAATTCCGATATAGCAGTAAGCGCCATACAGAAAAACAGGAAAATATATACGGGACTAAGCATTGCCCTGAAATTTTCTTTGAAAGAAGTAGCTTCTGCTGCAAGTGCTTTCGGAAATGTTTTGCCAAAAAACAAAACCGCATATAAAACGGTTGGTATCATTGTTACCCACATTTGCGCCTGCCAACTCATTCCCATCTTAGTCATGAAGTAAGAGATGAGCGAGCCAACGAGTATACCGCCGGGAAACCACATGTGAAACCGGCCCAGCATTTTTTGCATCTTCACGCCCGAATACATATCGGCAATCATCGGGTTGCAGGATGCTTCGGTGCATCCGTTGCCAACGCCAATAAAAAGTGTTGAAACCAGCAATGTGGTGTAGCCGCCAGCAAAAATGGTTGACAAAATGCCGATGGTGTGGCATACAAAAGCCACCTGCATAATGCGTTTTGGCCCAACGGTATGATATACTAACCCGCCGATAATCATAGCAATGGGAAAGCCTAAAAACCACATCGAGTTAATAAACCCAAGTTGTTCAGCAGTTAAATGAAAGCTATCTCCCAGTTGCTTCAAAATACCGGCGCGGATAGAAAAAGTAAAAGCAGTAGTGATGAGTGCAAAGCAGCTTCCGTTAAACAAAGCGCTTTTGTTTACGTTCTCGTTCATTCGAATTAATTTTTAATTGTAAGCAATCGGGATAGAATAAGAATTAGTTTGACGCAATATAGAGCAAAATATTTTCTGTGGAATAATATTATAGAAGCCATCTTCATTTATTATTTATATCATCGGTGTATGTGTTATCCTCCGGATATTTGATGCCCGCCTGTTGCCTGATTTCATCCAGTATTTTCATCTGTTGCAAAGTATCATCGTGCGTCATAACCGGGCTTTCTGTTAAACCATCTCTCAGGCAATCGCACACATGCTGCGCTTCATATTGATAACCATGTCCGCCCTCTCTTTCAACCGGAATAATTTGTTTAGAATCGGGCTGACCGGGATAATATTCGATGATTGCATCGGGCGAATAAAAACGATGTGTAAGCCTGATGCGACCTCCAGTTCCGTTAATGTTGGCTTCGGTGGCAAGATTGGAAGCAAATGTTGAAAACAATTGTGCGATGGCGCCATTATCATACAAAAGGGTTACAGCACATTGTTCATCAACACCTGTTGCGGCTGGCGTCATGAAAGCCTTTACTGTATTGGGTTTGCCAAGCACGCTCGTTGCCATAAATACGTTATAAATGCCAATATCAAGCATCGTTCCGCCAGCGAGTGATGGATCGAGTAAGCGTTGCGGAACGGGCGGTTGTGGTGCAAAACCAAAGTTGATAAGCACCGATGTGATTTCGCCCAGAATGTTTTCTTTTAGAAGGCTTTGCAGCTTTTGATAATTGGGCAAAAACTTTGTCCATAAGGCTTCCATGAGAAACACTTTTTTTTCTCTGGCTTTCTCAATCATCTTTTTTGCCTGCGCATAATTTACTGCAAAGGCTTTTTCACAAAGCACAGCTTTGTTGTGTTCCAAACAAAGCATGGCGTTGTTGTAATGTTCGCTGTGCGGCGTGGCAATGTAAATGACATCTACGTTTCCATTTTGTACCAATTCTTCATAACTGCCATGTGTGTAAGTTACCGGAATGTCTTTGGCAAAAGCGTTGGCAGATTCTATGCTGCGGGCACCTGCAGCAACTAAAACAGCATCATCAACCAACTGTAAATCGTGGGCAAATTTTCGGGCAATGCGACCGCATCCTAAAACGCCCCAACGTATTTTATCTGGCATAATCAATGGTTATTTGTGAAAAGCAAATGTAGTGGTGAATGATTTTGTTTTGAACCGCGGAGACGCAAAGAGCAAAGAAAATGGGCAAAACCAAACTTCGCGCCTTCACGTCTTAGCGGTTAAATATAGCGCTCGCTTACAAGCTCAATCATTGTTCAGAACGTACAAGTGTGCGACGCAACAGACGATCAACAAGAGGCACAAAAGCCGGGTACATAAATCTGTATTTTGTATTTCTTACTTGTAGCTCATAGCTCACAGCAATTCTTTGTTTTTATAACAATTGCAAATCCAATTTTTCTACTAATTTGCTTAAATGCTAACCGGAAGAAAAATAGGGTTTGTTTTTGCACTAATAATGCTCTTGTGCTGGGTAAAAATCATTGCACAACCAACACAATTACCTTCCTTGTTTAGCGAGCCGGATGCACAAAAAGAATATCTGAAAAACTCGGTGTTGCAACCGGGCGAAAATCCGAAAAGCAAAATCCAAAGTCTTATTTTCATTAAAACTTCTGTTAGTAAAAAAACTTGTTTTGTTGGCGAGCCGATCATGGTAACATACGAATTGTACACGGCAGTTTCGTGCCATTCAAAAGTTACCAAACAAGTGGCGTTTAGCAATTGCAGTGTGATTGAAATGACATCGGTTGATGAACCTGATAAAACAGTAAAAGAGAACGGTGCCATATATCGTGTGCAACTGATTAGAAAGATTCAGTTGATTCCTTTGCAGGCTGGCGATTTGGAAATTCCGCCGGTAACGATTAGTAACGATGTTTCGTTTTCTACGGTGGAAAATCCATACGCTGAAAAGAGCTATACTGCGGAAGTGAGCAGCATAGAAAAGAAAGTTGTTGTAGATTCTTTGCCTGATCATCAGCCGGAAGGTTTTACCGGCATTACGGGCAAATTCAGCATCACTGCAAAAACAGACAGCACTGAGATTGCAGCCGGTGACAACAACCGTTTACAGGTAACAATATCTGGTGCGGGAAACATTGAAGCAGTTACCGAACCTAAAGTGGCCTGGCCCAAACACAGTCAGCATTTTGATGCGATAGACAGCCAGCATATTAACCGTTTTAACTTCCCGGAAAGCGGTGATAAAACGTTTATTTTTCCGTTTATCATTACCCGAAAAGGGCGAACATCCATTCCCGAAATTTCGTTTACTTACTTCAACACCGAGCTGAAAAGATTTGAAACTATAACCACAAAAGAAATTCCATTGCTGATAAAAGCAAGCATCAAAACAAAGAACCCGCTGGTGCTTATGCAAGATGATCTTTCTAACAAAAAATATTTATGGTTTGTACCTGGCATTGCCGCGGTTGTGATTTTGGTTTGGCTGTTATCGAACCGCAAAACAAAGAAAAATATAAGCGTTGTGGTGCCCAAAACAATTGAACCTGTTACAAAAATTGAGGCAAAAACAAACGAAGTGGCGAAGCCCGATTATGGGTTGCTGTTGCAAGCTTTGAACGAAGCTGAAGATAACGCAACATTTTTTACCAATGCAAAAACGTTGCTGATAAGTGCTTTGCAATTTGCCCTTTCGCCAAAGCAAAATAATGAAAGCATCTTGCTGAATTTATTGCAAAACAAAAACGAAGAACTTGCTGCAAAAGCAGAAAACGTGTTGCTCACGTGCAATAGAAATTTGTATTCGCCGGTAGAAGATGAAGCGGTACGAAACAAAATGATAGAACAACTGAGCGAAGTGATTGACGAATTGGAAAAACGTTAATCGGTGTACTTATAACCCATGCCACGCACCGAATGAAAGTGAATAGGATTGCGGCTGTCAGGCTCAAAATACTTGCGGAAATTAAGAATAAAATTATCAATGGTTCGTGTAGTGGGATATACATTGTAGCCCCAAACTACCTGTAATATTTTTTCGCGCGTAACCACTTCGCCTCTATTTTCAATCAATAGCTTTAGCAGCATCGCTTCTTTCTTGCTCAACTCTACTTTGCTGCCATTCCATGTAGCAGCTTCCTGCGCTTTAAAATCAATTTTATTGCCTGCAAATTCATACGTGTCGCCAATCAGTTCTTTGGTTTGCAGCTTTTTGTTTTTCTGAACGAGTTTGTTTACCCGTAAGATGAGTTCTTCCAGGTTAAAAGGCTTTGTCATGTAATCATCTGCGCCCTTTTTCAAACCCAACACTCTGTCGGCTCCGGTGTTCTTCGCGCTCAATATCAGCACAGGCACATCTAAATGCTGAACGCGAATGTTTTCTGTAATAGAAATGCCATCTATTTCGGGCAGCATAATGTCCATAATTACCAAATCAAAATATTCGTTTTGTATGGCTTTCAAAGCCTGCGAGCCGGTGTAAGCCGATGTAATGCCATAGCCTTCCAATTCTAAATTCAGCTTCAGGGCTTCATGCAAATTTTCTTCATCTTCTACTAATAAAATATTTCCTTTTGTATCTTTTAGCATGGCTTGTTGGTTTGTGTTTTTGTTAGAATGTAACCGTAAAAATACTTCCCTTTGGTATATTGTTGGTAACACGAATATTGCCGCCTAAACTTTGTGCAATTTGTTTGCAGATAAACAAGCCTAAGCCTGTGCCTTTTGTTGTGCGCGTTTCCTCGCTGCCCACACGATAAAATTTATCAAACACTTTCTTTTTTTCTGCATCAGAAATGCCAATGCCTTCATCTGATACCGATAATACAATGGTGTTGTTTTGCTTCTGTAAATTCACTACTACCTTGTTTTCTTTTGTTGAATATTTAATGGCATTGTCGAGCAAATTGCTGATGAGCAATTGCAAAAATGTTGTTTCAGCTTTGGCTTCAATGCCTTCCTGAATGTTGGGTTGGATGTTGCGTTGCGGAAAGCGGCTAACATATTCCTGAACTGTATCCTGAACCAACCCGCTTACATCAATCCACTGTTCCCCTATTTGATACGCACCTGCTTCTAATTGCGAAGAAACAAGAATATTGTTGGTTAACGTGTTCAGCCGTGCTGTTTCCTGTAACGTATTGGCAATGAGTTTTTGCTGCTGCGCTTCTTCCAGTTTTCGTTTTTGCAGTGTTTCCAAATTCAGTCGGGTAACCGCAATGGGCGTTTTAAATTCATGTGTAACCGCCATCATAAAATTTTGCTGTTGCTGCGACAGCCGCAATTGCTTTCGCGTTGCGCGATACACGAATACAGCGCCTACCAAGATCAACAATAAAAAGGTTGTGCCTTCGCCAATGTATTGGGAGGTTTTACGGCGCTTGGCATCTTCTATCATCAGCATTCGTTGTGAAAAGCCAGGCTCTTCTTTTTTTAATTGTTCAATCCTGTATTCATACATTTCCTCATTTTGACGTTGCAATTCCAGATACCAAAAAACCAATGCTACAAGAATATAAACGAGCAAAAACCAATAGGCGATGGTTATTATCGCAAGCTTGTGCTTTTTTATTGTTTTGATGGATGCCAAGAGATTTCTTTATTGATGAAGTTGTGCAAAGTAACGTTGCAGAATTGTTGTTTTCGTCATTCCGCAATTGCCGCCATTTGGTTTTGCACTATAATCGCTCTTGCAGGCGGCTTTGTGCGGAATCTGCTCTTATAAAATTGAACATAATTGTCTGTTGTAAACCCTTTTGTTTTCATGGAAAACATCATTATTTAATCATCAGACCTGCCTGTCGGCAGACAGGTTCCGCACAAAGCCCTCGCTAAAAGTTAATTGTATAGTTCGTGCTGAGGGCATTTGCGGAATGACGAAGACTTGTTTGCTTGTTAAAAAATATCATCCATTATCCTTCAATTCCTCTACAAATTGCTCACTCTTATCTTTGCCCGTAAAATAAAATTATGGAAGGGTTACGAGTTGCTGAAAGCTTTACGGTTATGAATGAAATTGTATTGCCTAACGATACCAACACTTATGGAAACCTTATGGGCGGACGTTTGATGTATTGGATGGATATTGCTGCTGCAATGGCTGCCAGTAAGCATTGCAAAGGACCAAGCATGACGGCAAGCGTTGATAATATTTCGTTTAAAACGCCTATTAAACTGGGCAATCTTGTGCACATAGAAGCCAAACTCACAAGGGCATTCAATACGTCAATGGAAATTTATATTCGCGTTTGGGGTGAAGATTACGACCATCAATATGAAAGCAATGAAGCTTATTTTACTTTCGTTGCATTGGATGCCAATGGAAAGCCGCGACCTGTGCCGTCCGTCATTCCTGAAACCAAAGAAGAGCAAGTGTTGTATGAAAGTGCATTGCGCAGAAGGCAGGTGCGATTGATATTGGGTGGCAAAATGAAACCCGATGAAGCCGCAGAGTTAAAGGCTTTGTTTTTATAACAAAAAAAGCCATGAGTTGTGAGCTACAAGCAGGAAGTAAAGAAGCTTATCAAATATTCAATAATCAGTGTTCAATATTCAATCATCAACGCTTGCAGCTAAAAGCTCGTAGCTCACTGCTCGAAGCTCATTATTCATATTTATATTCCACTCTTCCTACCAACTGTTGCTGTTTGTTGAACAACAGTTCTTTTTCTTTTAGTCCATTGCTTTTATATGTGTATTTCCAAACCAGGTAATTGGTAGTTCCATTGGGCACTTGGGTCATTTGAGAAACATTACCAGTTGCATCGTATTCAAATAAAAAATCAGGGAGCATTTTGCGTAAGCGAATATTAAACCGAACAATATCGGTTAGTTGATTATTGGTGTTGTAATAGTAATAATACGTTTCCACAACATGCCCTTTGCGTGTCCAGGTTTCCTGCGCCACATTGCCTGCATCATAAGTAAACGAAACAATGGTAGTGTCTCTCTTATCTTTTATCCGCAACATTTTTTGTGGTTTGTTTTCATCGTAAAACCATTGATGAATTTCGGTTGAATGGCTGTTCATAAACGCATCATCAGAAGTGGTAGTAATTGTGCTGATGTTGCCAGCCGCATCATAACTATATCTGGTAACACTCAACACATTATTGCTGCTGTCTTTCGTTTGAACCAGTTTGCCATTGCTGTAAGAATTAATGCTTAACAAATCGCCGGTTGAAGGATCGCTTGACGTGATAGTGATGGTACGAAAGTCGGGCGATATGCGTTGTTCGAGCTTAAAATTATCAACCGGCTGGTTACCATTAAAACTGGTTGCCGATACTTGTTTAATATGTGCTGAAACCAAATCTGTATATTGCTTTGCGGCTGCCTGCATGGCTACAATATCAGTGTAGTAATATTGACTGTATGCCGAAAACGAATAACTAAACAAAAATAAAAACGAAAACAGTTTTATCCATTTCATGCAGCAAAAATCTTTCATTTATGCAGTAAACGAAAAAACAATCTTTATCAGATAATCATCATTAACAATAACGAACACTTAACTACCAACTAAACTTGTACGGCTTACTTGTTCGGTAATTACGGGCGTTTGTAAATCATCCATTTTTGAAATCTGCACAAAGAAAGTAGTACCCCTGTTTTCGATGCTTTCAAACCAGATGCGGCCATGATGCTTTTCAACAATTTGTTTGGTGATGGACAAACCCAAACCAAATGTTTTCTCACCTGCTGTTCCTACACGTTTGGCATCGGTAAAAGCGTTGAAAATTTTATCCTGGTATTGTTCGGGAATGCCAATGCCTTCATCCTTAACTTTTATCAATACATGATGTTCGGAAAGAGAAGCACTTACTTCAATGCAACCGCCGCTGGGACTGAATTTAATAGCGTTGGTAACCAAATTGCCAATCACGCGGTTTATCTTCCCGGTATCGGCATAAATCAGTACTTTTTGTTGTGAAGTGATCAGTTGAATGCGTTGGTTTTTTTCGCTTGCGTTCATACCAAGCAATTGTATGCAGCCCGACAATAATTCGTTTACATCTACGGCTTCAAATACATATTTTATATCCGTGTTTTCAGCAATTTCCAATATACTGTTGATGAGTTGGTTGCTTTCCATACAGGCGCTGCGAATCAGTTGCAGATATTCGCGATTGTCTTCTTCATATTCATATTCATTCAACACAACGCCAGCCAAAGTGTGAATGGCCGATAGCGGGTTGCGCAAATCGTGCGCAACCACATGAAGGATGTGTTGCTTTTCAATATTCTGCTTTTCCAAATCGGATAGCGTTTCGTTCAGCAACGTTTGTTTTTGCCTTATTTCTTTATTCAGAAACATTAATTTGCGAACGCTTTTTCTTGATTTTTTAAAATAGAAAAAAATCATAACCGCTAACGCAACCGATAGCAGGCTGAAGATAGAAACCGCCCACAAAAAGCCGGTTTTTATTTCATTGTTTTTCTTGAGCAGGCTTACATTGTAGCGCGATTGCATCAGGCTCATCTGATCCAAAATATCCCATTCCAATGCTGGTTTTTGCTCGTCTGTTTTACTGCTCAGTTGCTTATAAGCATTCAAATACAACCAGGCTTTTTGCGGTTGATGAAGTGAAGTATAATACTGGCTCATCATGTCGTTCCATCTAATAGCAACACTGTTATTGTGAATGGTGTCCAAGCCCCTTTTCACCAGAAGAAGTGTGTTATAAAACTCTGGCGTTTTCATTTCTTCATAGTATAGTTCCGCCAGTTGCTGCTGCGTTATCAAAGCGTTTTCATTGGCGTAGTTGGGCAAACTGTTAATGGCAATACTTTGCTTAAATAATTGTTCCGCTTTCTCCCATTCACCTGACAGGGTATAAGCCTGTGCTAAGTTGCCATACACAACACCTAAGTTCTCCCATCTTTCCTGTACTTGACTGATGGCCGTTGGTTTAGCCACCTCACATAATTTTACTGCTTCTTCCAAATACAGTTTTGCGCTGTCGGCTTTTTTCTGTTTTACGAAACAAATTCCAATGTTATCTACCAGACCTATGTTTGTTATTTGCCGCTGCCAGCTTTTGTTTTTACCCGTAATATCTTTCAGTCCTTTTTTATAACCAACAATTGCTTTTGCATAGTTTCCTTCTTCATACAAAAACATATTCAGGTAGTTGTTTACATCTTCCGTAAGTGTAGAATCGTTTGCTTTATCTGCTTCAACACTGCCATTGTAATAATAATAGTAGCAATCTTTATATCGCTTCATAAAATAAAGCGAGTGTGCTTTGTTGATATAACCGATAGCTCTTTCTTTATGAAAGGCATTTTCAAGGCGCGATTGGTTTACAATGGAAAGCAATGTATCAGCATAAATCAACTGCATGGAATTGTTACCCTCATAACGGTAATAATTAGATAGATAGCTATAATACAATGCGCTATCTGCAACATTTTTATTATCCGTATTTTTAAAAACAGCCGCTATTGCAACAAAACCATCATGTGAAAAAGAATACTGGCTTTCAATGTTAGTAAAGCTGTATTGTAGAGCTGCATTGGGAAAAACGGCTTTGCTGTAGCGACACGACAACATGCAGCAACACAAAACAACCAAAGTTATAATTCTCGTAAGCATATAGTTAAAACTAAGACAGGCTAAAATTAACAAAGTGGCATGTTGAATGATAGCGCGGAAAATATCTTAAGCGAAAATTAATTTCGGCTGCGCTTTCAAGGGTATGATAGTGCTGTTTTCTATGTGTTGAAGAACTTACATTGGGATAAAAGTTCTGAGAATGTTCCGCAGGAATAACAGGCGAATAGAAACGATAAGTAATAGATGGCAATTCGTTCCGTCAGGAATGATAGGTGGGTAGAAGATGATAACAGGATCATTTCATCCATTCGTTCCGTTAGGAACGAGACTCTTGCTGATTGTGTTATGTAGAGTACCGTTCCTGACGGAACGAATGATTAACAACCGGATGATCGTGCTGCTACCCACCTATCGTTCCTAACGGAACGAATCGCCATCTTTGTTTTTGCACGATTTTCTCTCTTCTGCCTTCCTGGCGAAACATTCTTTCGCTCCGCGATTGTACTGAATAACAGAAGGTACATCTGTCATACATTTCAGAGCACAAATTTAATTTTTGAGGCAAAACCAAACTTAGAATTGAAGCGTAAATGTAGTGCCTTCGCCCACGGCGCTTTGCACTGCAACAGAGCCTTTGTGCAGTTGCATAATCTGCTTGCAAAGGCTTAAGCCAATGCCGCTGCCGGTTTTTTTAGTGGTAAAAAAAGGAATAAAAATTTTATCCATCACTTCTTTATCCATGCCCTTGCCATTGTCGGCAACCTTAATCATCACTTTGTTGTTACTGTTCACCGTTCCAATTAAAGAGATAACAGGAGCTGCTTTTTCTTTTACGGCATCAATCGCGTTGGTAACTAAGTTGATGAGCACTTGTTCAACCAGGTTAATATCGGCTTCCAACAGCAAAGAAGTGTCTTTTAAAATAATGTGGAGTTCAATATGTTTGGAATCCAAAGTAGGCTCCATTAGTTGATACAAATTTTCAAACACATCTCTCACATAAGCCGTTGTTAAGCTGAGGGTTTGAATGCGGTTCAGGTTGCGATAGGTATCAACAAACTTCAACAAATTTTCGCTTCTGCGGCGGATGGTGTCAATGCCGGTTTGTAAATCATCAACCGAACCTTCGTCATTGATTAATTGCGGCAAAGATCGCTGCAGCCTGTCTTTCATCATTCCGGCCAAAGAAGAAATGGGTGCTATCGAGTTCATAATTTCGTGCGTAAGCACGCGTAATAACTTTTGCCACGCGTTGTTTTCAGTTTCGTCTAACGCTTCATTGATGTTTTGAAAGGCAATGAGTTTATAAGTTCTTCCTTCTGTTTCAAAAGCAGTGGCCGACAGCAAAATTTTGGTCGTAACCTTTTCGGGATGCGCTTCTGTAATGAGCGTTTCGCCGGGTTTTAAATGAATGATTTGAGAATGGAGTGCCGGTTCTTTTCTGTTGAGCGATTCGATGGTGCGCAGATAAGGAATGTTTAATAAATTCTTCAACGCTTCATTCATCCAGATTACTTTGCCGTCTTCTTCATCATACGATAAAATGCCGGTGTTTACCAACTCCAGCAACTTTTGTAAATACTGATATTGTGTTTCTTTTTCGCGGGAAATCTGTTTGAATGCGCTGTTGATTTCATTGAATCCATTGCGCAAAGGCTGCAAGCCTGCGGGGGCTAATTTTACATTGAAGTGGCGCGAAAAATCGCGGTAATGAATCGCTTCAATAAACTCTTCTACTTCGCGTTGCGCGCGTTTGTGATACAAATAAAAATTAATGACCTGAACCACTACAATGGGCAACAGAATAAGCGCATATCCATATTGTTTGCTCAATAAAAAATACGACTCTCCACAAAGCACAGCAAACAGGAGAAGCACGCGCAAAAGAATGCTGAACTCGTATTTTTTATATGTCATATTTCGAGAGTCTTCTGTACAAAGCAGTTCGTGTTAAACCCAGTTCCTTTGCGGCTTTTGTAATATTGCCACCATGTTTTTCTATGACACGAAGAATGGTGTTTTTTTCTAAATGGCCCAGGTTGCTGTCTTCATGCTCAACCGAAATGGTAACCGATGCCGATTCGATGGGAGAGAAGAATATATCTCTGCCCTGCAGCACTTCACCATCGCTCATAATGACAGCGCGTTCGATGGTGTATTGCAACTCGCGCACGTTACCGGGATAATGATACGATTCTAATTTATCAACGGCTGCCTTATCTAACTGAAGCGTTGGCTTCATGTATTTAGAAGTATAGATATTGATAAAATGTTTTGCCAGCATAAGGATGTCTTCCTTTCGTTTGCGAAGTGGCGGAACAGTAATTTCAACCGTGTTGATGCGGTAAATCAAATCTTTGCGAAAACGATTTTCGTTTGCCAGATCGGCAAGCGTAACATTGGTAGCGCATACCAACCGGATGTCAATGGGTGCTGGTTGGTTTGAGCCTAATTTGGTAACCATTCTGTTTTGTAAAACCGTTAATAATTTGGCTTGTTGTGTAAGCGAAATATTTCCAATTTCGTCCAGAAACAAAGTACCTCCGTTAGCACTTTCAAACCTGCCTTCCCGGTCTTCGCGTGCATCGGTAAAAGCGCCTTTTTTATGACCAAACAATTCGCTTTCAAACAAGCTATCGGTGAGGGCGCCCACATCCACTTTTACATACGGGTGCTTTGCCCGCAACGATTTTTGATGAATGGCTTTTGCAATTAAATCTTTGCCGGTTCCGTTTTCGCCTAAAACTAAAATGTTGGCATCAGTAGGTGCAATTTTCGCAATTTTATAGAAGATGTCCTGCATCACTTCGCTTTCGCCAAGCAACTCGTTACCTATGATGCTGTCTTTGTTGTTGCGGGCTTCGGCGCGTTGTTGCTTGTTGTTTTTTTCCAGTGCATCTTCAATGGTTGCCACCAGCTTTTCATTGTGCCAGGGTTTTACCATAAAATCAAAAGCACCTTCTTTTAACGAACGTACAGCAAGGTCAATATCGGCATACGCGGTTATCATTACCACCTGCAAATTCGGGTTGATGGTTTTTACACGTTTCAGCCAATACAAACCTTCGTTGCCGGTATTAATGCTCGACTTAAAATTCATATCCAGCAAGAGCAAATCAAAATGATTCTCCTTTAACAAAGCAGGAATATTTTCGGGGTTTTTTTCTACAACAATTTTTTGAACTTCATTCTTCAGCAACATGCGCACGGCAATGAGCACGTCGGTGTCATCGTCAACCGCAAGTATGGAACATTTTTTTAGACTCATGGGGTATAAATAAAAATAAATCAGTGAATAGCAACTTATAACGTACAAACATAGCAAAAGGTTACAAATGAGCGGCAGCCGTTCGCTATAAGCGGCAAGTTGTAAGCGATGAGTGGGAAACAGAAATTAAAGAAAAGGATATTAATGATGCTTTGGTGGCAAAAGACTTAAGTAAAGCATACTTGAATCAATCATTTTGTATTGCCTATAGACGGGATATTAACGCTGTGTCAGTCCCGTTTGCAGTAATACTTTTATTAGCGGAATGAACTTTCGTCTGTTTCAATTTTTATCAATTAGTTAAACGATTGACGAAATTCTAAAGGTGAAAGATTGGTTTTTGTCTTGAACAATTTGCTGAATGATTGCAAATGTTCAAAACCCAGTTCGTAAGCAATTTCGCTAACTGTTAGGTTGGTAGTTGATAATTTTTCTTTAGCTTTTTCCATCAGTTTGTCGTGAATATGTTGCTGTGTGTTTTGTCCTGTCAATACCCGTAACAGATTACTTAAATACTTAGGCGAAAGATGTAGGTGTTCGGCAACGTGTCGAACGGTTGGCAAACCTCTGTTAATGTTGTCGTCGCTATTAAAATGCTCGCTAAGCAATTGCTCTAAACGTTCAAGTATTTGATGAGCCGCTTTTTCACGTGTGATGAACTGACGATTGTAAAATCTTTCAGCATAGTTGAGCAAACTTTCAATTTGAGAGATGATGATTTTTTTAGTGAATTTATCAATATTGGAATGACATTCCTGCTGAATATTTTGAATGATGTTGTTAATGATAGCTTCTTCATTTTCAGAAAGAAACAAGGCTTCATGTAAGGAGTAACTCCAAAAATCATATTGCTTTATCGTTTTGGCTAATGGCGTATTCCATAAAAAATCAGGATGAATGTATATCACCCACCCTGATTGTTTTACTTCTTCATCTTTTTTATCAAGAGCAATGCTAAAGACCTGATTGGGCGCCATAAACGACATAACGCCTTCATTGAAATCAAACGGTTGTTGCCCGTAATTTACTTTGACATTAAACATTCTTTTTACGGCAATGCTATAAAATTCCAATGCCAGGGCCGTTGGTTCATCAGCCCGTAAATGCTTAACGTTCCCAACATTTATCACGCTGATCAATGGGTGCTTTGGTGCAGGCAATTCCCTGAACTGTTGAAATTCGCTTATCGTTTTAAAATGCCTCATCATTGCTAATCTTCTTTTATTACTTCCAATATCAGTTTACCACGTACATGCCATGTTTCGCTTTCCTGATGCGCTTCGGCAACCTGTTCTAAAGGATATACTTTGCTGATAACAACTTTCGTTTTGCCATCATCTATCAGTTGCGCCATTTCCTGTAGCCAATCCTGCCTCATCTGCACAGCAACCTGTTCACCTTTCGCGCCCTTGTTTTGAAGTGCTTTTGTAACCTCCTCGCTAAACGGAAAATCAATATTTACACTTACCAGTATGCCGCCTTCTTTTAAAACTTTTACAGACCTCATCCTCTCATTATTATCACGATGCGGTGCCGCATCAAATACAACATCAATGCCGTGCAACATCTCTTCAAACTTTTGAGTTTTATAATCAATCACTTCATCCGCACCCAGTTGTTTCATGTAATCAAGATTTTGCGTTGAAGCCATTCCTATCACATACGCCCCTTTTGCTTTTGCAAACTGCATAGCGAAGCTTCCAACGCCACCGGACGCACCCTGAATGAGGATGCGCTGCCCGGCTTCCAACTTTCCAAAATGAAAAATACCCGTCCAAGCAGTAAGCCCCGCCAAAGGCACACCGGCAGCCTCATTAAAGCTAATGCTTTTTGGTTTCAAGGCAAATTGACCTGCTTTTGCAACACAATATTCAGCATAGCTTCCATCGCCTGGAAAATTAGGAATGCCGTACACTTCATCGCCTTTCTGAAAGTTGGTTACCTGGCTGCCTGTTTCTTCCACAGTGCCTGCCGTGTCCCATCCCAACGTCATGGGCAATTTTAATAAAGGCTTTAAAAAATCATTTCCACCATTGCGAATTACCCAATCGGCAGGGTTTACACCGCTGGCAAACACTTTTACCAAAATTTCATCAGGCGCCGGAACGGGTCGTTCTATGTCTTCCAGTTTCATCACATCCGGTCCACCAAATTCATGAATTCTAATTGCTTTCATAAATACATTGTTTTTTATTTTTAGATAATGTAAAGTTCAATAACAATTTAAAAACGGGTTTAGCCAAAATGCTTTTTTATTTAGCCAAAATGAAAAGTACCTTTGTCAATCTAAAAGTTATTTCTGCCTCGAATATTTTCCCGGAATCATTATATAAGCATTCTACGATAGTTGATTGAGTAATCACATGTTATTGATGAATAGCTGTGCTATTCAAGTAATGAACCGTCAGCAAAAAATTTACTTATGACTTTGCAGATTATTGGAGTTGTCTGGTCGTTTAGCTTTGCTGTAAACATTTTCATCTTTTAAAAAAACAAAGAATAACCATTACCTGATGATGGTTTTTTGTTTTGCCCCTTTTCTTTAAACAACCTTATTGCCTGTTGTAAAAACTGTGTGTATTGGTTAAACATAAACAGATAAAAAGGTTGCAGCGATTCTTCTTTTCTTGCTGTTTGCAGAGCAGTAAAATAATCGGCTTTGTCTTCTTTATAAACAATTGCCAAAGGCAAACTCAGCGTTGCTTGCAGGTAGTTCATCAGCAACCGGCTGGTTCTTCCGTTGCCATCATAAAAAGGATGAATGCTTACCAAATCGAAGTGTGCCGCAAAGGATAATTCCAATTTTTGTTGAAGAGTTGAAACTTCTACTTTGTTTTTGGCTATTTTTTCTATCAGGCTCTTTGTATAAGACGGTACTTTATCGTAATTGATAAAATAAAAACCACCTGCGCTTACATTGCCTTTTCTCCATTCACCTTTACTGGCATCAACGGTTCCTAACGGCGTGTTATAAACTGCGCCCGTTTGCTTCATTACCAAAGCATTGATTTGTTGTATGAACTCTACTGTTAGTGGAGCATCTTCTTTCGCTTTTTGCAAAACAAATTGCAGTGCATTGTAATGATCTTTTACCATTAAAGAATGCGTTAATGGTTTGCCTTTTGGCGTCATGTCTTCATCTAACAACAAACGCGTTTCATTCTCAGTAAGCGTTGAACCTTCAATGGCAGTAGAATGATGTGTTATTGCATACTCATTAAACTTGTCATAATCAATAATGTTATGAAGTTGTAACGAGTTGTATTCATTAATCAATATTTCTATTTCTGAAATATCCATAAAAACAAAAGTAAACGCATTTGGAGAATCGGTTTGTTTTTGCCCATTTATTACAAGTACAAAACAAAAACAAAGGCTTGACTTTTTATTTTACCCTACTGTATCAAAACCGTACACTGTTCGTACACTTGCGTACAGTAAGAATGTAAATTCCAAAGATAAGCTATTGACTATCAATAGTAGCAGCAGTTGGCACTTCTCTTTCAAATACAAAGGCGATTCAATCATGTGCAATTGTTCCCGTGTTTCTACACTGGGATTTTTTTAGAAAAACAAAAACGTACCGCTATGCTGAACATAAGAAATATAATCGCTGTAAATGTTGTTGCTTTTGCCACTGTTATTTGTGTTTTGCTGGTTCATACACAACGGCAAAAAACGGTTTGTAACAATGAATGTACATCTTCATCACAAACAGTTACGGACACTAATTTTAGTATTGTAAATATTCTTTCTGTGAAATTCAGATAAGTGTTATCAACAAATTATTTTATAATAAAAACAAAAGACTAAGCTGTGGACAGGGCGATACAAAAAAAGACTTGGACAACGAAAAGAGTGGCAACCATTGCCGGCATTTTAGCCATTGTGTTACTCATTGCCGGAAGTATTTATTACACGGCCGGTGGAAGCAAATTGAATGTGCAAACTGACCGTATAACAATCAGTGAAGTAACCAAAGGACCCTTCCAGGTTACCATCCCGGTGAATGGTGTGGTGATGCCCATTTCAACCATTTATTTAGATGCCATGGAAGGTGGAAGAGTGGAGGAAAAATATGTGGACGATGGAACGGTAATGAAGAAAGGTGAGCCGATTATGAGGTTGTCAAATACTGACTTGGAATTGAGCCTGGTGAACCAGGAAACATCGGTATATAATCTGCTTACGCAAATGCAAATCGCCCGCAATGCCGCCTTACAAAACACTACATCAAAGCTGAACCAGATGACTGATGTGGAGAATGATTTGAAAGAAGCGCAGCGTGTGTATGAACTGAACAAACGCTTGTACGACCAGAAAGCGATTGGCTTACAGGATTACCAGCAGGCTTTGAATAAATACAACTACCAGGTGGCAAAAAAGAAATTAACGCAGCAGTTGTTAAACCAGGATAGTGCATCAACTAAACAGCAACTGGCGCAGGCGCAACAATCGTACATGGGCTCGCAAAACGCTCTTGCGGTAATGCGGCAAAAAGTGGGCGATTTGATTGTTCGAGCGCCGGTTGACGGGCAACTTACTTCATTGGATGCGGAAATCGGGCAAAACAAAAACAAAGGCGAACGGCTCGGGCAGATTGATGTGTTGAGCGGCTTTAAAGTGCGCGTAGATGTGGATGAACATTACATTTCGCAAGTGTATAACGGGCTGAAAGGCAAGTTTACGTTTGCCGATAAAGATTACTCGCTCGTGATTAAAAAAGTTTACACACAGGTAACCAACGGTCGCTTCCAGGTGGATATGGCTTTTGAAGGAGATGTGCCAAAAGGCATTCGTCGTGGGCAAACTTTGCAAATTTTATTGGCACTGAGTGATGAAACACAGGCGATGCTGGTTCCGAAGGGCGGCTTTTATCAGCAAACGGGCGGCAACTGGATATTTAAAGTAGCGCCTGATGGTAAAATGGCCGTGCGCAAAGACATTCAGTTGGGCCGGCAAAACACTGATTATTACGAAGTGTTGGGCGGCCTGCAACCGGGCGATAAAGTAGTAACCAGCTCCTACGAGAATTACGATAAAATGCAGGAATTGATTTTGAATAAGTAGGCACAAGCTGTTAGCTACAAGCTGCAAGTAATAAAATAGAATTACCAAATCGTTTTTTTGTACAAAAACAAACCATCAAAAACAAACCAAGCTTTCTTGCTTGCAGCTTGTAGCTTGCAACTCAAAGCTCAAACACAAAACATTCGCCATGATAAAAATTACTGAATTAGAAAAAGTGTATCGCACCGAAGAAGTAGAAACCGTTGCCCTGAACAAACTAACGCTGGAAGTAAAGGAAGGTGAATTTGTTGCCGTGATGGGACCTTCGGGTTGCGGCAAATCAACGTTATTAAACATTCTTGGTTTGTTGGATGATCCGGACAAAGGCAGCTTTATTTTTAATGGTATTGAAGTAGCCGATTTCAATGAGCGCAAGCGTGCTGATTTGCGCAAGCACAACATTGGTTTTGTGTTTCAGAGTTTTAATCTGATTGATGAACTAACCGTTTTTGAAAATGTTGAATTGCCTCTCATTTATACCGGCGTAAAAGCCGATGAACGCAAAAAACGTGTAGAAGCGGTGTTAGATAAAGTGCAGATCATGCACCGCCGAAACCATTATCCACAGCAGCTTTCCGGCGGTCAGCAGCAGCGTGTGGCAGTGGCTCGTGCAGTGGTGAATCATCCCAAATTAATTCTGGCCGATGAACCTACCGGAAACCTTGACAGTAACAACGGCAACGAAGTAATGGAATTGCTTACTGAACTGAACGAGCAAGGCACAACTATAGTAATGGTAACGCACAGCGAACATGATGCGCGTTACAGCCACCGCATTATTCGCATGTTGGATGGGCAAACGGTAACGCAGAATATTTTGGTGTGAGTTGATTGCTGTGAGTGGTGAGTGAATGTAAAGCGCATCTGTTTGTTTATTGGCAATTTCATTAATAAATAATCTAAC
Source organism: Ilyomonas sp. (assembly GCA_965277535.1). Taxonomy (GTDB): domain Bacteria; phylum Bacteroidota; class Bacteroidia; order Chitinophagales; family Chitinophagaceae; genus Ilyomonas. The sequence goes on from OZ255825.1 coordinate 3,588,311, forward strand.
TTCAAATTTTAATTTATGATACGCAATTATGTAAAAATTGCATTAAGAAAACTCATAAATGAAAAATTGCTTTCGTTTATCGTTTTGTTTGGGCTTACGGTGAGTTTGTTGGTTTGCCTCTTGATTGGTTTGTTTGTAAAAGATGAATTGAGCTATGATGATTTTCAAAGCAATAAAGACAGAATCGTTTTGTTTCAGCAATGGGAAAACAGTTCAGGATCAGGTAGCGGCTTTGCGCCTTTGTTGAAACGAAACATTGCGCAGGCAGAAGAAGTAACAAGAGTAATTAAAGCAGAGCCGCTCATTACCAACGGTTCAAAAACGGAATCGTATTACGAGAAGAATTTTTGCTTTGCAGAAGCCAATTTTCCCAAAGTATTCAATCTGAATTTTATAGAAAGCAATGCAGCAACTGCCTTCGCCACGCCCAATTTTTTGTTGCTGTCAAAGTCAACCGCAATCAAATATTTTGGTCATCAGCCAGCCATTGGCAAGCTTTTATTTTACGATAAAAATAAACCCTTTTATGTAACCGGCGTATTTGATGATTTGCCACACAACAGCCATATTAAGATTGATTTTCTTTGCGATTACAAACAAGCACAAACCCTTGTAGGGCAAAGCTTGGATGGTTATTGGGATGGTATGTCGCTAACGTATTTGTTGCTTTCCAAAGGGACTTCAACAACTGCTATTTCCAAACAACTTCCGCAAATCATAAGCCATTTACACGATCAAAATTCGGTGATCTGGAAGCCACGTTTTATTCCATTAAAAGATATTTACCTGCGCGAAAAATTGGACGGTCGGATACAAGCAAGTAATGCCATTGTTGATGTTTATGTTTTCACCGCCATTGCACTTTGCATCATCCTATTGGCAGCCTTCAATTATGTAAACATGACAACTGCCAATGCGGTATCACATATCAAGTCGGTAGGTGTGCGAAGGATATTGGGTGCGCAACGAAAACAACTTATCCAGCAATACCTGATTGAGTCGTTTGTTTTTGTAGGTATTTCTGCAACGTTGGCTTGGGCAGCCGCTTTTGTTGGTGTGGTTGTGTTTAATGCAATTGCACATACAACATTATCAAGCAGTGTGTTGTATTCAGGAAATTTTGTCTTTTTTTATGTTGGCTCCGTTTTGTTGTTTGCCGTTGTCAATGGGTTGTATCCAGCTTATTTTCTTTCGTCCTTTAAGCCTTTTGATGCCATCAGAAAGCGCATCTTTAACGTTCATCGCAGCGATTATTCATTGCGCAAAGCTTTGGTAGTATTTCAATTTACCATCTCTATCATTATGATGATTGTGGTGGTGGTAGTAAGTCGGCAACTGCAATACATACACAATCAAAATCTCGGTTATAATAGAGATGAAGTGCTTACGTTTGCTTTTCCTTCCGATGCTTCTTCAACACAAAAACAAACTTTTCTAAACAAGATGGCAGCAACGCCTGATGTAAGCAACGCAACGGTTTGCAGCCGGTTGCCCGGCGAAGGTGCTTTTGGAAACAAACTGGTAGAAACATACGTTCCGGCGGGTAAAGAAGTGGCTTATCAAAACTTTTCGTTCGACCAACATTATCTGGGTGTGTTCGGTATCCGATTGTTGCAAGGCAGAAATTTTTCGGCAACCGACAATGCCGAGCAACATCATTTCATCATTAACCAAACCATGTGCGCCTTGTTGAATTTGACTAACAATGCCGTAGGCAAACCTTTGGCTTATTATACATACCAATACAGCCCCGATGGAGGTTATAAAGAAGTGCCTGTGAAGGGCGATATTATTGGTGTGGTTGATGATTATCATCAGAACGATTTGCGTACCGCCATTCAACCATTGCTCATTCAATACAATGCCGGTTGGGAAAACGAAGTTGCTGTTAAGCTGCAATCATCCCGGTTAGATAAAGTGCTGTCAACCCTTAACAAGGAATGGAAAAACAACTTTCCCATCACACCGTTTCAATATCGTTTTTTAGATGATGTATTCAACCAAACTTATCAGAAAGATACAATAACAGGAAGCGCGTTGAATGTGTTTTCCGTTCTTGCTATTATCATTTCCTGTTTGGGTTTGTTGGGTTTGACAACCATCAGCGTACAACAAAAAGTAAAAGAAATCGGCATCCGCAAAGTGCTGGGCGCATCAGTAACCAACATTACGCTGCTAATTGCTAAAGATTATGTTGTGTTGATTGTTATCGCCATCGTTCTTGCTGTGCCCATCTCGTTATTTGCATCAAGCAAATGGCTGCAAATTTTTATTTATCGCATACACATTCAATGGTGGATGTTTGCCATCGCCGGCATTACAGCTATTATTATCGCTTTTATAACCGTCAGTTTACAAGCCATCAAAGCTGCCATGATGAACCCTGTAAAGAGCTTGCGAACAGAATAGTTACGTAATCTTACTTCATAAAAAGCACGTGTAAACTTCTGTTTCAATCATCTTACATTGCAGTTCATTTAAAGTGTCCAAATGATTACCGCAATTATTATTGATGATGAACAACACTGCATTAACAAGTTAAGTCATCTTTTGGCGCAATACCATAAATCCTCTATCCGGCTACTTTCTTCTTTTCAATCGGTGGAAGAAGGTGTAACAGCCATTCAACAACTGCAACCCGATCTTGTCTTTCTTGATGTTCAGCTCAACGATAAAACCGGCTTCGATGTTTTGAAACATTTCAATGAGTTTGGTTTTGCCGTTATTTTCACTACGGCTTATGAGAAATATGCCATTCAGGCGATCAAGTTCAGTGCAGTAGATTTTCTTCTAAAACCCATTGACAATGACGAATTAAAAGTTGCCATTGATAAATTAAAAGCCAGGATTTCCAAAGACGATATTGCTAAGAAATTCGATGTTCTGTTTCATAACCTAAAACACAGAGATGCAGCCTCAAAGCGCATTAGCATACCAACGGTGAACGGCTTTGAGTTCTTTCCTGTTAGCGACATTATCCGTTGTGAAAGTAATATCAACTACACCACGCTTTACTTAAAAAACGATCAAAAACTAACCGTAGCCAGAACGCTCAAAGAGTTTGAAGAACTGCTGAGTGATTATAACTTCTTCCGCGTGCATAACTCACATTTGATCAATCTCGCTTACATAAAAAGTTATAACAAAGGCAAGGGCGGTTTTGTTTGCATGAGCGATCATTCCGAAATAGAAGTGTCAACAAGAAGGAAAGATGAGTTTTTGAAAAAGCTGGCGATGATGTAAAGTGAAAGACAACTTTTGGCATCTTTTAAAAGCCTTGCTGATTGATTACAATCAGCAAGGCGGGATGAGGGTTATTCAATCAGGAGCTTTACCGTTTGTGTTTCGTTTTGTGTCACAATACTTACCAAATAAATTCCTTTTGTCAATCTTGATACATCCACTCTTTGTTGCGATGCGTTGCTGCAATTCTGGCTGATTAATGTTCGTCCCTGCATATCTCTCACGATTATTGTAGCCTTACCTGTTGGTGTGCTTGCAGGGTTGCTTACGATGAAATAATTATGCGCCGGATTGGGTGTAATTGTTATCTGCATTGGCTCGTCATCAATTGTGATGTATTGAATGCTACTATAAGTGAAAGCACCGTCTTTATCAACCATTTTCAGACGATAATATAGCTTGCCACTGGCTGCTGTTGATACATCATTAGCAAAAGAATAACTGCTTTTTGTGCTGCTGTTTCCTTTTGCATTTGTTTTTCCTATGGTTGTAAAAGTAACTCCGTCTGTACTGTGTTGTATGTCGAAATAAGAGGTATTCACTTCGTTTGCCGTCTGCCAGTTTAAATGTGCTGTTGTACCCTGCTTTACAGCCGTAAAGTTAAGCAAAGTGAGCGGTAATATTCTAGAACTATCTTTAAGTGCAGTAAGCGACCACTTGCCTTCCGTGCTGTCTTGTACTCGTATGAACAAAGTAGTATCTGCACCTGCCGGAATCTGGTTGGCCGGAATGTTGAAAGTGAAGCTTCCATCAACCGAAGGATTGGTAAGTTTTACTTCTGTACCAGTGCTATAGCCATTATCCGTTTTAAAGAAGTATTCCACTTTAGTGATATAATTCGTATCGTTTTTATACACTTCTATATTCCTGCGGAAGGTTTGGCTCCATCTGCCCAAGTTGTCTTTCATTCTGCCATATAATTTGTGATAACCAACCGATAAACCGGCTGTTGCCGCCGTAAAATTTTGCATAGCAAGAGAGGAGTCGGGCGTAGTAATGGCAATGGGAAAACCACTGCCAAAGCCAGGATCCGCATCAATAAAATATTCGCCGCTTACAAGGGTTACTTTTGCATCTGGCGTAAACACTTCTACGTTTCTTCTTGCCGTGAAACTCCACTTGCCATTGCTGTCTTTTGTGCGGATGTACAATTTATGATTGCCAACCGAAAGTCCTGTAATACTTGCCGTAAAAGGAAACGTGCCATCGGCTGCAGGCGTAACGTTTACCAGCGTGTTGTTGCCAATACCGTTGTCGCTGTCAAAAAAATATTCTACCTGCACAACAGTCGTATCCTGCGCAAGCGCAGCAATACTGAGTGCTGTAAACAGAAGTATTAAAATTGCTTTCATGGTGGTTTATTTAATGGTTCTTGCACCAATGGTTACCGGTAAGTCCGTTGACGTTGCGCCCTGCGTGCTGATTGAATAAATAACGGGTATAGGTGCTAAACCTGAAAGTGTATAACGGTCGGTAACGGCTACCCCGCCAAATGCACCACGGTCAGTGCCGTCGGAGCCGCTGTTAGATGCGGCTGAACCACTTAAAACTTGGTAAGCGCCATCAGGTGAAGTTGAAGCAACAAAAATTGCATTGATGGAAGGAACAACAATATTATTATTAGCCGTTCCAAATTGTGTAGCTGATGTACCTACATTGTAAGATACGTTTAGATTAGTACCGTTATTAATATTAGCTGTTGCACCTAATGATTTTAAAATATTGTTCTTAAACTCGTCGGTTGTAAACGAAAGGTCTAAGGTACTTGTTGGACCATCAAAAACATTATTATCGCACTGAAGAATAGAACCGCCCCAAACCAATTTTTTTTGGCAAATATTATTATTAAAAATAAGGTCAGTAGGATAAACATAAGGATAAAGAACATTGAGAGCATTTGCATTATTGGCACTTGTAAAAAAGTTTTCTAAAATGAAAATATTCGACACTCCTGATGCAATTTGAATTTGATTAGCCAACCAACATCTCTTAACAGTAAGATTACTCGTATTTAGATTAACGTCATAAGGATATACATCAACAACACTCATCCCAATTAATTGAGAACCTTCCGATCCTACATTGAAATTTACTTCTGAAATACTGGAACTGTCTGTGTTTGTAGAAACATGTGGATTCTGGCTTAAAAAATAACCTGAACCGATAATAACTAATTTGCGGTCAATGTCTGCTTTATTATACACAATTGAGGAAGCCTCCACGTATATTGTATCTCCACTAGCAGCTAAGGGCACTGCCTGGTTAATCTGTACAAATACAGGATAACCTTGTGTGCCACCAAAATTGTCTCCCCAATAATTAGCACCATCATAGTTTGATTTGTTATTTACCCGCCAGATTTTCGCACTGGCTTGTTGGGTAAATAAAAGAGCAGCAACCAAAACGGCTGCAAAAAGTAAATGTGTCTGTTTCATAATGATTGTTTTTATTGATTAAAATTTACTGATAATTTGAGTGATTTACCCTATTCCGAATTTTAAAACTTAAAGCTCACACCGGCATTTAAAACAGAAAGGCTGGCATAACCGAGTTCTGCATATACACCTATCCTGGGTGAAAAATAATATCTGCCGCCTACGAATAATGCATAACCAACGCCACTGCCGACGTTGCCGCTGGAATACGTTTGCCCATTGGCGCTGCTGCTTACGCTTACTACCACATAGCCAAGACCCAAGCCACCATATACATCAAACTTGGTGTTATCGAGCTTTAGCAGCTTATTAAAATGATATGCACCTCTGACACCGATATACGTAGCGCTTTCTTTAAGTGAATAGTTGTCTCCCAGATACCCATACTTGTATTTGGAACTTGCATACGATACGGTAACGCCGGCGCTGATAGCATCGGTAAAACCATGTTCAAAACTTACCGTAGGATTGACAGGAATAGAAGCGGAATATCCACTGCCAAAATAATTGCTGCCAATACCAATGCCGACGCTTAAAATATTATCTCCCTTACTGTACGTAGCAGATGAAGGTGATGATGGTGTTGTTGCTTGCGCATGGCTGATGATGGTGCATGCCAGAAAGCAAACTGCGAGTGTAAGATTCTTTTTCATGTTGTTTGATTTTCGGTTATTAGATAAAAAAAACGCGGATATAGCCTGGTTGTTCTTTCATTTTTCTGCGCTTGTTGATGAAGAACATTAACAGGGGCAGAGAAAAGGCTTGGAATTAATATTCATACCTTAAAAGGTAATTTCTGATTTGTGTTATAAAAACGAAAGAAGGATATAAATAAGCACACTTACTTCACAGTAAACGTGGCTCCGTCTTTCGCTATGCCCGATACGGAAAGCCTTATGCCTGTGTTGGTTGCCATCAATTTATCAACCACATCTTTGAGCTTTATGGTTTGAGTGGTTACGATGTTGGCAACATTGTCGCTAAAATCATCACTGTTCACCTTGCTGACACCCTGAATTTTTTCAATCGCTGAAGCCACTTTACTTAGCTGGTCGTACGCAATGTTTTTAAAGGTGAGTGTATATTGCGAAGCGCCGTCGGGCACATCATTTTCGGGCATGTTTATCTTGTCTTTTTGTGCCGCTATATATTGGGTAGCCTGGATGATGCAATCTTCTGTCGCATCCTGAACGGCGGGATTAGAAAACACTGTGCTTGCCGCATTGATGTTTCCTAAACCGTAGGGCAGGTGGACACCAACCTGCACGCCACCACCGGTTTTCTTTTCTACATTGAATGATTTGGTTACGATCACTTCCCTTGTTTCGGGATCTATCATGCGAATGATAATGCCCACTTTTGCATGATACGATTTCGTTTTAACTATTGCAACGCCAAAACCGCCGGAGCTTTGCTCGAACTCGGTTACTTCTCCCTGCACAATTACATTGGCGCCCATCATGTTACCTTTCGCAACCGTGGTTTTCTTACTCACGTTCCCCGATTTTTGCTGGTAGTCCATTTCAGCCTGCACATCGTTCATGTTGGCAAGGCGTTCCAACACCCGATAGCATTGTACGTTCTGCAGCGCATTGGTAAGCATGGTTGCCAGATTATCGCCAAACTGGTCGCGTGGCGCATTCGGCGCCGTTAATTTAAAATTGGCAACGGTGAGCCGCGGCTTTTTGTTTTGAGGTAGATCAGGACAAATGGGCTTGATGTCCTCAATGGTTACTTTGTCTTTGTTTTTGTCCGCTTTTACATCTTGGGCAAAGGAGGGAATGGAGAGAGCCAATGTAAAAATCATTGCATAAAGGGTAGATAGCTTTTTCATGGTGCTGATTTTAATGACGCTGTAAACTTAAATTGCAGTGGGAGCGAAGTCAAGTAGCATTGATTATATGCTGGTGATGATTTATTTTTTGCCCGGAAACTTGTGAAAACTGCAAAGTGTTTTACCTTTTCGCTGAAATCAAAACCTATAAACAAACACTTCCCCTCAATGAAAAAACTTTTATTGCTGCTGGTTGTCTTTATCACGGCAAACACTAAAGCTCAGCAAAAACAATTAGACAGTTTGTTGACTGAATTGAAAAAACACCCGCAGGAAGACACGGTTCGCTTGCAGCTTCTTCTTGAGGCTTCCTATCAATACGAAACTATCAATGCAATTGAAGGTGCGAGGTTAGCTTCCACAGCTATGCAGCTATCAAAAAAAATGGATTCACAAAATTTTTTAGGAAGAGCTTACCTGTATTTAGCACAGAACTACCAAACGCTTGGTAAAGACAGTCTTGCCATTGTTTTGTGTGGGCAGGTGCTACAAATAAAGCAGCAGATGAAAGACAGCTTAGGTATTGCTGCTCTTCTTCAAACAATAGGAATCAGTTATCAAAACCAGTCTGATTATTATAAAGCCATCAATTATGCGCAACAGGCGCTTTCTGTCGAAAAGAAGCTTGGCAACAGAAATAATGAAGCAACAGTATTGAATAGCTTAGGCTTAGATTATCAATTTTTAGGCGACTATCCGAAAGCCATTCAGTATTACCAGCAAGCCATTACTCTTTGGGAAAAGATCGGACATGGCGAGCAAACCGCGAACCCCTTTACCAACTTAGGACTTATTTACAGGTATATGGGCGATTACAAAAAAGCTTTGCAGTATTATAATCAAGCTTTGCATATACACGAATTGGCTGGTGCCAAAAAGTTCATAGCCGATTGCTATGGCAACATTGCCAGTGTTTATGATGAGCAGGGCGATACCACAAATGCAAGGGCTTTGTATAAAAAAGCGTTACAGTTGTCGAATGAAGTTCATTATGAAAATGGTATTGCATCAGCATCTGCCAATCTGGGAATCTCTTATACCAACAATTCTGAATACAGCAATGCTTTTGCTTATCTTACTTCTGCACTGCAAAAATTTACACAATTGAACGATAAAGCAAATAAGGCACTCATGCTTACCTGCTTGTCAAACCTGTACCTACAAGTGCCAGATAAATTTTTAAAGTTATACGATGCATTTCATGTTAATAGACTTGATAAAGCAGTGCAGCTACAGATGCAAGCTATACAGTTATACAAAGAAACCCACCGTTTGTATGGTTTAAATGAGGCTTACGAAAACCTAAGCGATATCTACAAAGAACAAAAGAAATATGCCGATGCTTTGGATGCGTATAAAGAGTCTGTCCGTTATGGCGATAGCCTTATGAACAACGACAAACGACAACAAATTACGCGTCTTGAAATGCAATATCAGTTCAATAAAACGCAGGATTCTATCAAAGCTAATACTGACAAACAACAAGCCCTTGCAGCCGCACAAATTCAGAAGCAACGCATTTTAAAAAACACAACCATGGCAGGTGCAGGTATGCTATTGTTGGTTGGCTTAGGCGGCTTTGCTTTTTATAAACGCAACCGCGATATCAGGTTTCAACAACAAATCACTGATACCGAAATGAAAGCTTTGCGTGCACAGATGAATCCACATTTTATTTTTAACTCGCTCAACTCCATCAGCGATTTTATGATAAAGAATGATACCCAGAAAGCCGATGAATACTTAACCAAGTTTGCGAAACTGATGCGTTTGATTTTAGAAAATTCGGAACGAAAAGAAGTGAGCTTAACTGACGATTTAAAAGCTCTGGAGTTATACATGCAGTTGGAAGCTTTGCGAATGAAAAACAAGTTTACTTATGACATACAAGTGGCTGATGATATTGACAAAGACAATACAGTGATTCCGCCGCTTATTCTGCAACCTTTTGTTGAAAACAGCATCTGGCATGGGCTTACAAAGAAGAACAGTGAAGGGAAAATCATTATTAAAATTCAAAAAGAAAACAACATGCTTATCTGCACTGTTGAGGACAATGGTATTGGCAGAGAATCCGCAAAAGCGAAAGAAGAAGGAAAAAGTAACGAAAGAAAATCTCTTGGCTTTAAGATTACAAATGCCCGCATTGACATTATCAACAGGCTAAAAAATACCAATGCCGCAATCACATTATTCGATCTGTCAGAAGGTACAAAAGCCGAAGTAAGACTGCCGTTAGAGTTAAGCTTTTAAAACCTCACTTTTTCTTTTTATTCATCATCCACAAGCCTGCAGTAACACCGGCAAATAATAAACCTGCCGTAATCAATCGCTGCTTACGCACAGCCGCATCAGCAGGCGAATTCCAGCCACCATAAATGGATGTTCCATAATCAACCGGCTCAAACAGATTACCGCTGGTAACGGGCATAGTATCAGCTTCTTTGAAATAAGTTCGCATAAACAAACCTGTCAGATTGCGCGTTAATTTGGGCGAAACAAAATGTGCTAACCGCAGCAACGTGGCAACGCTTCCAACCGTTGTTCCGTCTTTTGGTTTTACCGCTATTTGCACCATTGCACGGGCCACTTTTTGCGGATCGTAAACGGGCGGTGCAGGCTTCAACACAACGCCGGTATAATTGCCGGCATGTTGTGTGCCTGGCGTGTCTAAAAAGGCAGGAAACAAATCGCACACATGAATGTTTTTATACTTTGCCAACTCGCCTCGCAGGGCTTCTGAAAAACCACGAATGCCATATTTACTTGCCGAATAGCCAACACCAAAAGGAACCGGAACCCAGCCGCCAACTGAAATATTATTGATCAAAATGCCATAGCCTTGTTTAATAAATTGTTGCACCGCTGCGTGTGCGCCATGCACATAACCAATGAGGTTGGTTTCTATTACCTGCGTATGAATCTGCACCGGCGTTTTATCAAAATCTCCGGCAGCCAGTACACCAGCATTGTTTACCCAAACATCAATCTTTCCGCTCCTTTCAATGGCTGTTTGGGCAAGGCTTTTCACATCGTTTGCACTGGTTACATCGGTTACAACAGCAACTGCATTGGCGCCCCATTCGTTACATTCTTCAGCAGCATCATACAGGGCTTTCTCGCCTCGCGCAGCCAGGAATAAAGTGGCTTTGTGTTTGGCAAATTCAACAGCAGCAGCCCGGCCCACACCGCTTGATGCGCCCGTAATAACAATGGTTTTGTTTTGCAATGAAGAAAAATCGGTTGGCATAGTTCACTTTTAAGGAGAACAAGAAGCAATAGTTAAGCCACAGCAGCCACTTCAATAGAAACTTAGAGGTGCAGCATATCAATAAGTGTTGTGAACTATGTATAACTATTTGAGACCTCTTCTTATTGGCAGTTGTTTTGCACAATTGCAGTAATTATTACCAAATTAATTTTAGGTATTGCTGATGAAGAAAAATGTATTGATTGCGGTTGCTGTTCTTTTGTTGATAACCATCATCATTGCTTTTTTTATAAAAAAGAATTCTGTTTTCTCGGAAAATAAAGAGGAAGCAACCAAAGAAATTCCTTCTGATTCAGCTAATGCCTGGTGGTACAAAAAAGCCGTGATTTATAATGTGGATGTTGAGAAATATAAAGACTCGGATGGCGATGGCATCGGTGATTTTAAAGGCTTAACTCAAAAGCTTGGATACATTGATTCTCTTGGCTTCAACACCATCTGGCTGGCACCGTTTCAACCAACACCGAACTTAGATGATGGCTATGATATTTCCGACTTTTACGGTATCGACAAACGCCTTGGCACAGAACAGGATTTTAATGCCTTTATGAAAGCAGCGGCAGCAAAGCATATCCGTGTTATTATGGATTTGGTAGTGAATCATACTTCCTACAAAAGTCCCTGGTTTTTAGAAGCGGAAAAAGATACCAACAGTGCTTATCATAACTGGTATGTATGGCAAAAACAAAAACCGAGCAACTATAATGTAGGCATGGTGTTTCCCTGCGTGCAAAAAGAAATCTGGAGTTACGATACCATAGCTAAAGAATATTTCTATCACCGCTTTTATAAATTTCAGCCCGACCTGAATATGCAAAACTTAGCTGTGCAAGCCGAGGTAAGAAAGATCATCAAGTTTTGGATTGATAAAGGCATGTCGGGCTTTCGCATGGATGCCGTTCCCTTTGTTATTGAAGTGCCGCAAACAAAAGGCGACAACTTTCCGTTGCAGTTTGAACTGATTACTCAAATGCGCAATTACACGCAATCCATTCGCAAGGATGCCATCATTTTAGGAGAAGCCAATGTGGAACCCAAACTCAATAAAAAGTATTATGGCGAAAGAGGCGAGCGCATCAATATGATGTTTAATTTTTGGGTAAATCAGCACCTGTTTTATTCGCTTACCACTGGTAACGTAAAGTCTTTGCAAAAAGCTTTGGAAGAAACAAAAGACATTCCTCAGCCATCACAATGGGGACAGTTCCTTCGCAATCACGACGAATTAGATTTGGGAAGATTATCGAAACAAGAAAGAGAAGAAGTGTTTAAGCGCATGGGTCCCGATAAAAGCATGCAGTTGTACGACCGTGGCATTCGCCGCCGTTTTGCGCCGATGATTGACAACCTTGCGATGGAAAAGATGGCGTATAGCGTTTTGTTTGCCTTGCCATCTACGCCCGTTATCAGATATGGAGAAGAAATTGGAATGGGTGATAATCTTTCTTTAAGTGAACGTAATACAGTACGCACTCCTATGCAATGGGGTAGTAGTAGAAATGCTGGTTTTTCCACGGCTGCTGTTACTGTATTGCCCCTTATTGATACGGGCAAATACACATACAAATTAGTGAATGTTGCTGCGGAACAAAAGGATAACAACTCTCTTCTTTCTTTCATTAAACAAATCATTCAGTTGCACGAAAGCTTACCTGAAATCAGTTACGGCAACTGGAATCTGATAGACGTTCATTCGCCTCATGTTTTGGGCATTCGTTACCAATGGCAAGGAAAAGTTGTGATGGCTTTGCACAACTTCAGCAATGAACAACAAACCGTAAACGTGGGGGATAATCACCACATGAAAACCGTATTTTCTTCCTTTACTGCAGGTGAGGTAGATGGAAGCAAAGACATCACTTTGCCGTCTTACGGATTGCTCTGGATGGAATACCAGCTATAAAGGTTTGGTTTTGCACTATTTTTTCACTGGCTGCTCAAAATGCTGCCTAACTTTTTAATGCAAAACCAAAAAAGCAAGGGGATAGCTTCCTGCTTTATGAAGTTATCAATAGAAGTGAGAGGAAGGTGAAGAACCGTAGGTTCGGTTTATTTTATAACAACGGATTTCAATCCGTTGATGAAGGTGCAGCAAAGGACGTGAAGAGAACCGTAGGTTCGGCACATTTCATCGACAGAGGTAAGACCTATAAGGTTTTAAAAACCTTATAGGTCTTACCTCTGTCGCCACATGAATCAATAGCCGCCGCCGTTTGAACAAAGACTACATGCGTCGTGCCTACGGCACTCTCTTCTCCTCGCTTATCTTCTCCAACGGATTTTAATCCATTGTTACAATATCTGTCGAACCTACGCTCCTTGTCGCTCGCTTTTTTGATAACTACTCATGGCTCGAATCTATCAGTTCTGCTTTCCTTATGCTCCTGTTGCTTATTCAATTTCTATCATCATTGTCAATCAAAAAGCAACAAATCATCAATCCTAAATCTCTTCCCACCACCTTGTCTTAGGATAGGGTTCACCAATTACAACAGGTTCCCCAATCATGGGTGTAACAATATTTACATTTAGTTCGGCAGCTTTTTTAGTAACACGGTTAATCGGATCGTCCCATGCGTGCAGGGAGATAGAAAACTTTGCCCAATGCACCGGCAGCAACGCTTTTGTTTGTACATCAATCGCGGCTTGTGCTGTTTCTTCAGGCATCATGTGAATGTCGTGCCACGCTTCGTTGTATTGGCCACATTCCAATAAGGCAATATCAAAAGGACCATATTGTTCACCAATTTCTTTTAAATGCGAACCATAACCAGTATCTCCACCCAACAGCAACTTGTATTCTTTTGTTGCCAAAACAAAACCCGACCAAAGCGTTTGATCGCGTGTGGTTCCGCGTCCTGAAAAATGCCTTGCCGGAACGGCAGTCAATTGCATCTCATCATCCAAATGAATGGTTTGATGCCAGTTTAACTCCTTAATTTTCGTTACATCATAGCCCCAGTATTGCAAGTGCGAAGCCACGCCAAGCGAGGTGCAAACCAGTTTGGTTTTGCCGTTTAATTTGACAATCGTTTCATAGTCCAGATGATCATAATGATCGTGCGTAATAATCAAAACATCAATCTCGGGCATGTCATCAACTCCATAAATATTCGTTCCTTTAAACGCTTTGTTCATGCCTTTAAAAGGCGAGACATAACCGCTAAAAACAGGGTCAACCAAAATGTTTTTATTGTTGATTTTTATCAAATAAGAAGAATGCCCAAACCAAACAATAACGGGCTTTTCAGGCGATAGCGAATGCAAATTTGTTTTGATTGTTGGCAACGGTTTTGGGGGAAAGCAGTTGGCGGGTTTGTTTAAAAATTTAAAGAGGATACCAAAAGCTCTGATGCTCATCTGCATCATCTTTGTAGGCACCGGGTTTTGAAATTTTCCGTTGCGGTAATTGGGCGAACCTTGTACTTTTTCTTTCTCCTTTCCTTCGGGTAATTTTCCAAAAGCTGCTAACATTTGTTTTTGTTTTGATGAGGAAAGATAAGGGCATTTCAATGTTTGTTTTTGTATGAAAAATACAATGTCCCGCAGATAGCGCAGATTAACGCAGATGCATTGTTCCTGATTCTGCGACAATCTGCGCTATCTGCGGGACAAAATTTCAAAACTATATTTCATCCATCTTTGTTTTCTTTTTCATGCAAAAACAAACTTCATACGTTACGAAAACAATCCGCTTCATGTAAACATAAATGAACATCAGTTTGAATTGGAAATAGACGGACACAAAGCGTTTGTACAATTTAAACAAAAAGATAAAACCATGTATCTTATTCACACCGAAGTGCCATCGGAATTAGAAGGAAAAGGCGTAGGTTCTGCTTTGGTCGAGAAGGCATTGCAATACATGGCAGAGCATCATCTGCAATTGGTGCCCTTATGTTCATTCGTTCAATCTTTCTTACAAAAACACCCTGAATGGAAACGTTTGGAAGTCGACAAAGAATAGACTTTTAAAAATGGGCAAAAACAAAAGGGAACCGCTGCCTTACAATTTTTCAGTCTATAAAATCTCCCCAAATCTCCGTCTCTGCCATTTTTTCATCTTTTGTCTGGTGGCATAGTGATTGATAACTACAAGCTGTAAATTATAAATCTAACCACTAAGAAATCAATTAATAACATGGGAAAAATAATAGGAATAGACCTCGGTACAACCAACAGTTGTGTTGCCGTTATGGAAGGTAACGAACCGGTTGTGATAGCCAACGATGAAGGCAGAAGAACAACACCTTCCGTAGTTGGTTTTTTAAAGAATGGCGAACGTAAAGTGGGTGATCCGGCAAAACGTCAGGCAATTACCAACCCGCAGAACACCATCATGAGCGTAAAGCGTTTTATGGGCCGCCGTTTCGATGAAGTTACGAACGAAATCAGCCACTGGAGCTACAAAGTAGTGAAGGGCGATAACAACACCGTGCGCATTGACATTGACGGACGGTTATATACGCCGCAGGAAATCTCTGCCATGATTTTACAGAAAATGAAAAAAACGGCAGAAGATTATCTGGGTCAGGAAGTAAACGAAGCGGTAATTACCGTTCCGGCTTACTTTAACGATGCACAACGCCAGGCTACCAAAGAAGCCGGTGAAATCGCAGGTTTAAATGTTCGCCGTATTGTGAACGAACCTACTGCTGCTGCTTTGGCTTACGGCCTGGATAAAAAACATGCCGACCAAAAAATTGCTGTGTTCGACCTCGGCGGTGGTACGTTTGACATTTCCATCCTTGAACTGGGCGATGGCGTGTTTGAAGTAAAATCAACCAACGGTGATACGCACCTTGGTGGTGATGACTTTGATAAAGTGATTATGGACTGGTTGGCAGAAGAATTTAAGAAAGATGAAAACATTGATCTGCGCAGAGACCCGATGGCTTTACAGCGCTTGAAAGAAGCTGCTGAAAAAGCAAAGGTTGAACTAAGTTCTTCTTCTGAAACCGAAATCAATTTGCCTTATGTAACGGCTGTTGACGGTGTGCCTAAACATCTTGTAAAGAAGCTTACCCGCGCAAAATTTGAACAGTTAAGCGATTCACTTTTCAACCGTTGCTTAACACCTTGCGAAGCTGCATTAAAAGATGCCGGTTATAGCAAGAGTGAAATTGATGAAGTGATTTTAGTAGGTGGAAGTACCCGCATTCCAAAAGTGCAGGAACTGGTAGAAAAATTCTTTGGCAAAAAGCCGAACCGCAGTGTAAATCCTGACGAAGTGGTTGCCATTGGCGCTGCCATTCAGGGTGCTGTATTAACCGGCGAAGTAAAAGATGTGTTGTTGCTCGACGTTACACCGCTTGGTTTGGGTATTGAAACCATGGGTGGCGTGATGACAACTATGATTCAAAGCAACACCACTATACCTACGAAGAAAACAGAAGTTTTTTCAACCGCAAGCGATAACCAGCCCGGTGTACAAATTCATGTGTTACAAGGCGAACGCCCGATGGCAAATCAAAACAAAAGCCTTGGTATTTTTAACCTTGATGGCATACCACCGGCACCGCGTGGTGTACCGCAAATTGAAGTAACCTTTGATATAGATGCCAATGGTATTTTGCATGTAAGTGCAAAAGACAAAGGAACTGGCAAAGAACAAAAAATTCGTGTGGAAGCTGGCAGCGGCTTGAATAAGGACGAGATTGAAAAGATGAGAGCTGAAGCTAAAGCCAATGAAGCTACCGACAAAGCAGCCCGCGAAAAAGTAGAGAAAATGAACCAAGCAGACAGCTTGATTTTCCAAACAGAAAAACAACTGAAAGAGTTTGGCGATAAAATTCCAGCTGATAAAAAGGCCCCGATTGAAGCTGCTTTAAACAAGCTGAAAGATGCACATAAAGGTGGCGATGTATCGGCAGTAGATAGTGCGATGACAGAGATGAATACAGCATGGACAGCAGCCAGCGAAGAGCTTTACAAAGCACAAGCCGCCGGCGGTGCTCAACAGCCCAACGGAGCTACTGGTAATACTTCTTCGTCTAACACTGGAGAAACCGTTACAGATGCTGAGTTTGAAGAAGTGAAATAAAAAATCAGAGGTTTTGTTTTACATAAAATAGTCCCGGTGATTCATCGGGACTATTTGTTTAAAAATCACTTATGACTGACTAATAAGGAAATAAAATCTTTAAACTATACTCTACTTTTAAAACTGCAATATTGTAGTCTTTCTTAATCCATATTCTAATGGAATCTCATTTAATATATTCAGCAAGTTCTCACATGAAAAGCAAGGTCATTTGGAATGAATGGATATATTGTGGCATTGGGAACGATATCAAAGTAAACACTATTATCGATCTGATTAACGAACACTTTCAAGATTCAGTATTTTATTTTGTAAGTGCAAGAAAGCAGTCAAGCGAAATGAGTAAACAAGATGCCATAGAAAGGATCAAAAATGAGTTAGGGAAAAACGAATTGCTTCTTTGGGACACTGATTTTAAAACAGTGATTGAATTTAATAATATCGGAGTAATGAGAAATGGTTTTGCCCCAACTCATATATAGTTATCATTGATTAATAGCATTTCCTTACCAATAAATTTATACCCGCTTGCATACAGATTATTTACTTTGCACGTTTAAGAGTTTACTGGTACGATTTTCCGTACTTTCATTTATTATAAATACAACATCATGATGCTTTTTGTAGCTGGATTAGCCAGCGATTTTGACGACGTTGACTTGAAGGAAATGTTTGAGTTATACGGAGAAGTAAGTTCAGCCCGCTTAATCACTGACCGCGCCACAGGTAAAAGCAAAGGTTTTGGTTTTGTGGATATGCCCAACGAAGCTGAGGCCAAAGAAACCATTGTAACCCTTGATGGCGTTTCTATTGGCAGAAAAAAGCTTTCGGTAAAAGAAGCTGAAGCGCAGCAAAACCGCCCGGCTGGGGGTGGAGGCTTTAGCGGAGGCAGAAATTTCAATAGCGGTGGTGGCTATAACAGCAATAGAAATTTCAACAACAATAATAGTGGTGGTAGTGGTGGCTATAACAGCGACCGCCCGAGAAAACCTTATACCGGCAATAGCGGTGGTGGTTATAACAGCGGCGGTTATAATAGGGATAGAAACAACGATAACAACAGAGATAACCGCGACAAAGGGAACGGCGGTGACAGAAATGATTTTAATAAACGGTATTAATCTTCGGCTCTCTACCTCTTTTCGCTTATAATAATTTTAAAGGTTCAACATTTTGCTTGAGCCTTTTTTATTTATGGCTGGCTCATTTTTTAGTATATAAAAATAACAACAAAAGAAAAGGTTGATAGCGGTGTTTTGTTTTTGTACATATTTATTTCAGTACAACAAAACTTGTATAGCCTGCTCTTTCTTTTCTGACCATATAAAAATCTAACCTATGCCACGAAGCCTGATTGCGGGAATCGGAATGTATGTTCCGCAAAATGTTTATACTAACAACGACCTTACAAAATTCATGGATACCAGCGACGAATGGATACAGGAACGTACCGGCATCAAAGAGCGTCGCTTTGCTGACCGCTTTGGCGAAACCACAACTACCATGGGCGTTGAAGCCGCTAAAATTGCCATTGAACGCGCCGGCATCACCGCTCAGGATATTGATTTTATCGTGTTTGCCACACTATCACCCGACTATTATTTTCCGGGTTGTGGTGTGTTGGTACAGCGCGAAATGAAGATGAAAGAAATTGGTGCGTTGGATGTTCGCAACCAATGCAGTGGTTTTATTTATGCGGTGAGTGTTGCTGACCAGTTTATCCGCAGCGGGATGTATAAAAACATATTGGTGATTGGCAGCGAAAAACATTCGTTTGCCATGGATATGAATACGCGCAGCCGCCATGTATCGGTGATTTTTGGCGATGGTGCAGGCGCTGTTGTTTTGCAGCCAACGGAAGACAAAAACAGAGGTATCATCAGCACGCATTTACACAGCGATGGCTCTGAAGCAGAAATACTTTCTATCCGCAATCCGGGCACACATGCTAACCATTGGATGCCGGATTTAGCCGATTATGAAAAAGCCGAAGTAGGCGAACTGTTTATGAGCCATGATATGATTGAAAAAGGACAGCACCATGCGTTTATGGATGGGCAGGCAGTATTTAAAAAAGCGGTTATCAAATTTCCTGAAGTGATTGAGGAAGCTTTGCAAACCAATGGATATAAACCAGAAGACATCAAATTGCTCATTCCACATCAGGCTAATTTACGCATCTCGCAATATGTTCAGCACAAACTGGCTTTGCACGATGACCAGGTGTTTAATAACATACAAAAATACGGCAACACAACGGCGGCATCCATTCCTATTGCGTTGTGTGAAGCGTGGCAGGAAGGTAAAGTAAAAGAAGGCGATTTGATTTGTCTGGCTGCATTTGGCAGCGGCTTTACGTGGGCAAGCGCACTGCTAAAATGGTAATGTTTTAAAAGGTGTTTTTCATAGCCATATTCATCCAACGAAACAGAAGCTTTGTTTTTACTGCAATAATGTTGTACTCAAAAGACGTGAAATTTCTTCTGAATCAAGAGGCTTATACAATACAAGGTCTGCGCAATATTTTTTTTCTTTTACAATGGATTCATCTTCCGAAGCAAGAATTACCGGAACGGAATTGTTATACCGGGTTTTGATTTCTTTACAAATAGAAGAACCGCTTTCGCCATCTAAGTTTGTATTCAGCATAATCAAATCGGGCAACGATTCATCCAGCGCATCAAACAGCGATTGAGATTGTGAAAACGTTCTTACATAACATCCTTTGTTTTTAAACATTGTATTCAACTGATACAAGTAGTCAAAATTATCATCCGCCACAAACACCTTTTTCATTTGAAAATTTTGCCCTTTGTAACGAAAAATTGTGCCATTGAATCTTTTTTAAATTAAAAGGTCATTAAATTGAGATTGCATCTACAATTCCAACCATTCCACAGTTATCATTATGGTAGAATGATTGTTTGTTTTTGACGAAAAAGCAGAGGATAATTTTTATTGCGCTTTTTTTGCGCCAAGTATTTCAATAACCATATTGTTCATTATGTCTGCAAAAGAAAAAATTTTAGTGATTGGCGCCTCCGGACAAATAGGAGTGGAGCTAACGTTAGCGTTGCGCAAATTGTATGGTGACGGCAATGTAATTGCTTCTGATATGCGCGAGCAAAATCCGTTATTGAAAGATAGCGGACCTTATGTTTCGCTTGATGTAATGAACAAAGAAATGCTGCATGTGCAAGTAATCCGGCAGAACATTACACAGATTTATTTGCTGGCTGCCATTCTTTCTGCCACGGGCGAAAAAAATCCAAATCTTGCCTGGAATTTAAATATGCAGGGCTTGCTTAACGTGCTTGACATTGCCCGCGAAGAAAAGCTGCAAAAAGTATATTGGCCCAGCAGCATTGCAGTGTTTGGTCCAACTTCGCCGAAACAGGCGTGCCCGCAGCAAACCATTATTGAGCCAATTACTGTATATGGCATCAGCAAATATGCGGGCGAGTTTTGGTGCAACTATTTTTATCAGCGGTATGGTGTTGATGTGCGCAGTTTGCGTTATCCGGGATTGATTAGTTATAAGTCATCACCAGGAGGTGGTACAACTGATTATGCAGTTGAGATATTTTATGAAGCAAAAGAAAACAATTACTACAACTGCTTTCTGCGCAAGGATACTTATTTGCCCATGATGTACATGCCCGATGCTATTCGTGCCACACTTGAGTTGATGGAAGCACCAAAACAAAATATATCGGTTCGTACTTCGTACAATGTGGCTGGCGTTTCGTTTTCGCCGGGCGATATTGCAGCTCAAATTCAAAAGAATTTGCCACAGTTTTCTATCTCTTACAATCCCGATTACCGGCAGGCGATTGCCAATAGCTGGCCGCAGAGTATTGACGATTCAACTGCACAAAACGATTGGCACTGGAAACCGGAATACGATTTAGAAAAACTAACAGACGATATGTTGGAGAATGTGAAATAGAAGTGGGGAAAGTCGGAAAGTTAGCGAAGTCAGAAGGCGGAAAGGAAGCGAGATGCGAACTATTGATCAGGACTCATTTTTTCGTGCAAAACAAAACGCTGAAGACCTTATTCCATCAATATTTGAGGTAATGAAACAAATGAAATATCAGCTACGGTTTTCTTTTCCAGAATGGCTAAGGTAGCATCGCGCACATCAGTCATAATCTGACGCAAGCCGCAACAGCCTTCATCGCATTCTTTGCACGATTTGTAAAAATGAAGTGATACGCAAGGCAACAATGCAATGGGTCCTTCAATCAAACGCATAACATCGGCTAAATAAATTTTTTCGGCCTGCTTGGCTAAATAATAACCACCGCCTTTGCCTTTTTTGCTTACTAAAATGCCGTCTTTTTTCAGTTCTAATAAAATGCTTTCCAAAAACTTTAAAGGTATGTTGCGCCGCTGCGAAATCTCCGCAATCAGCACAGGCTCATCGCTGTTTTTTTGAGCGAGATACATGAGGGCTTTAAAAGCATATTGCGTTTTTTTAGAAAGCATATTTGTTTTCTCTTCTCTGCAAAATACTCATTTTTTATTTGCCCGAAAAGGCTTCTTTGTTCCCGATTTGTTAAGTATGAGAAATGAGTATTTGGTACACAAAATCAAACAGTAGCAAAAGGTTTGTTTTTGCCCATATTTTCTTTCAAGCGTGGCGCATACCAATACAAAACAATACCTCCAATCATCAATAAAGAAGAAATGATTTCTGCCTGTGTGGGATGAAAGCCAAAAATGCTGTAACGCGTATTCACTCTTATTTTTTCAATAAAAAATCGCTCCAATCCGTTCACAAAAAGATAGATAGCAAACAGTCTTCCGGCAATGTTTATTTTGGTACGAATTCTCCATAAAAACAAACACAGCAACAAGCCCATTATAATTTCATAAAGAGGCGTTGGAAACACCGGCAGCGGCAAGTAGTTGCAGAAGGCCTTATCAGGCCATGTGCAATTGGCGAGTGGTATGCCTTCGCCGTTTACATTGTGCGGATAGGTATAGGCAAACAACCAATTAGGCAAGCCTGCAAAAGCCTTTACCGACGCATGTTGTACAGCGCCGCTGGCTGAAATATGGTCGGAATATAAGCTTTGATAATTGGTCAGCTGAAGCTGAAATGTGCTGGGCGTTGCAAGCAAATCTTTTCCATTCACGTTGCTGATGTATGCACTGTTTACAATGCCCCAATCGCCATCGCCGGCAACCTGGCAGCCGGTGCGTCCCCAGCCATAAGCAAACATTAACCCTGGCGCAATGGCATCGCAAAGATGTACAAAAGAAAATTTGTGTTTTTTTGCATAAAAATAAATGACAATTGCTGCCACAATTAAGCCGCCATAAAAGGTGAGTCCGCTACGAGAAAAAAGATTACCAATCGGGTCTTGGATAAACCGATTCCAGTTCTCAAGGTTATCAAAGATTTTGGCACCGGCAAAACCTGCCACAAAAGCAATCATCACCAAATCGCCAACGCGGTCGCTGGGCCAGATTTTATAAATGCGTTCTTCGGGTTTTGCCAGTTTTACTTTGTTTTTGCTTTGCCATCTTAAAAAAGTGAGCAAGCCGCCTAACACAATACCGCCCAGCCAACTGCCTTGCGTGGAAAACAAAAAACCTTGCGGATCGTTTTGCGCAGCAGGAATCAAAAACAAACCCAGCAGTTTAAAGCCAAATAAAAACCCAACCACAAAATTGCTGATGAGTTCTCCCCAGCTTGCCGGTTCGCCAACTTTGTTTTTGGTTTCGGTATAAGAGAGCAAACCCTTTGCCTGCTTGCGTTTCAGCTCTTTGGTAAGCAACCATGCGCATCCCAAAAAAGAGATAGCAACCATAAAACCAAACGTATTAATGACCTTTAAAAAAGGAAGGCTCACACCAAAAACATCATAAAAAAAATAGTATAAATTAGGATACATGAATCGCTTTTATTGTAAAGGGTGCAAGTTTACACAAAAAGCATTCATCCATTAAAAGATAAGTTGATAAACATTTGGCAAAACAAAACTGTAAGTAATCTGTCAGGCTTTTACACCTGACAGATTTGTTTAAAAAAATACAGAGAATTTTAGCTTTGCAAAAAAAGGAACGCCTGGCGTGTTGCTGATTTCATCAACCGGTGCAGTTTCATATTTCAAACGCGATACATACTCAAACTGAGCTTCATTCCATTGTACATTCAGCAGATTTTCAATGGCTATTCCAACCTCAAATTTTTTGGTAGTGTAATTGGCAGTTAAGTCGGTAACAAAATATCCTTTTGCAGTAAGCGTATAATCTTCGTTGCCTGCGCGATTGGCAAGCCAGCGATAGCTAACGCCTCCGTTCAAACCATTCTTGCAATTGGCAAACAAGCTGGCTGTGCTGGTAAACGTTGGCGCGAGCGGAACATAATTTTGTCCTTTCGGGTCGTCAATGCTTTTCGGCTTTGCAAAGTTGAGATTGAGATTGCTGTACAGCCAATTGTTTATTTGATAGCGCATCGAAACATCAATGCCTTTTCGCGTGGTTCTTCCGCCAGGCACAACGCTTTCATCACCATAATCCGAGCCATAGGTAAATTCCTGCTGTAAAAACAAATACCACAAAGCAGCGTTGAAAAACAAGCGTGGCGCGGGTTTCCAGTTGATGCCTGCATCAGCACCATAAGCCGCAGGAATTGTTTTGAAACCTTCGTTGGCAATTACCACGCGTGCATCGTTGGAATGAAAGCCTTTGCCTGTTTTTACATACAACTGCACATTTGAATTTACGGTGTATTGAACATTGAATTTCGGGCTGATAATGGCTTTGCCCCGTCCGGTTTTTACACCATCATAAATAGAAGCTGCTGTATCGGATAGGGGTGCTGTGTTCAGGTAATCAAAATGAAAATAATCGAGCCTTGCACCAGCAGTAAACAACCATTTTCCGGTTTCAATGGTTTCATCAACATACGCATTGGCATTCAGCTCTTTTACTTTGCCAAGATGAAGGTAATTCAATATTTGTCCATTCTCTGTATGCGCCAGCCAGCTTGGATGCGTGGCATCGTACCTTGTTCCGATACCGGCTGTTGATGTGAATGTTGTATTGCCAATAAAAGATTGATGAGACAGCTTGCCGTTATAACCATACATGTCTCTTTTTTCATGCTGACCAAATTCATCGCCCGTTACAGGATTAATGTAATAAAACAAAAAATTAGAAATGAGGTTAAAGTAACAGTGCGAATAATAAACCTGGTTTTCCAGCACTGTGTTGGTGCTTAGATTGGTAACTAATTTTGCATACGCATTGGCACGTGTAGTGTAACCACCTTGTGCACTGTCAATAGTACCAAAACGGTCTTTTATGTAACCTTCTGCCAGCGCACGGTTGGGGATTTCACCGGCTGCAAGCCATCTTGAAGTGAGCGATGATGCACTCAGCGTCAGGTTTGTTTTTGCACCAATAGGGGTGATGTATTTACCAAAAAAATTAAAGCGGTTAAAATGTTCTGGTACATCAAAAGGGCCACCATCGGTATATAACGCTTCACCGGCAATATAGGCGCTCTTCCCGTTCAGCTTTGCTTTTTCGCTCAACAGGTTTAGCATAGCCACGCCGCGAATGGTGTTGAATTGTCCGCCTTCTATTTTTACCAGGTTGTTGTCCAACACATTTTTTGTGTTGTAAGAAACATAGCCAGCCGTGCAAAAATCACCTTTGCCTGTGTAGTAAGGACCTTTGCCAAAGTCGTAGCCAGCAACGGTTTCAGGGATGAGAAAATGCAAATCGGCATAGCCCTGCCCGTGCGCCTGCGATACCAGATTTACCGGAATGCCATCTACCGAAACGTTTACATCGGTGCCATGATCGGCATCAAAACCGCGAAGAAAAATTTGCTCGGCTTTGCCGCCGCCCATGTGCTGGGCAATAAACAACCCAGGCACCAGACGCATTAAATCCTGCGCCGATTTTACGGGTTGCATGTTCAAATCAATGCTGCTTAAAGTGCGTGATGTGGTAATGTTATTGGAATGGCTGGTGATAACGATTTCAGCCAAATCAATCGCACCTTTTTCCATCTCGATGAGATTTGTTTTTACAATATTTCCGGCTTTTATCTTTTGAGTTGTATAGCCAATAAAAGAAATGGTGAGTTCATCTTCATTACTTGTATTTTTCAATGTAAAGGCTCCTTCCTTGTTGGTTACAATACTGCTGTTATTTTTAGTGTTGGTGATAACCGCTGATTCAAGTGGCTCGTGTGTAATTTTATCTGCTACTTTTCCTCTTACCATATTTTGGCCAAAAACAAAGGAAAAGCAAAGTTGAAACACACTTATAGCTGCGATAGCTAAAAGTTTATTCATAAAATAGGATGAATTTTTCCTAAAAAAATAAATGTGATTTAATAATGTGCAGGTTTATCAAATGCAGCAGTAATATAGCCGTTAGCTATACTCTGCTTATTGTTTGATAAAAATGCACCCGAATTGTTTTTGGTTTTAATGATATTTTATCAGGAAAGCTTAGGAGGAAGAAATACTTGCTGAAGACAAACAGGCAAGCAGGATGAGGCAGTAAAGCAAAAAGGGTTTTGACCTTCTTTTTTTATTATATCAGTCAAAGTAAAAACATTGTTTTGTAAATGAACCTGCACAGGCTCTTCATATTTTACTATGGTTGCGTTTTTATTATTGCTTGTTTCATTGGATGCTATTTCTTTTTGTAAGTGGTTATTGCCATAGACTGCATGAACAGTAGCCAGGTGCTCTTCTTCATTACAAACATGACTCAAAGCATCGCACGCAACCGGTATTGCACACCGGAGCAGCACCGTGCAATACAGCAAAAACAAATAATAAGCAGTTGCATATTTCATGAGTTGTACATCCGGTTTACATAATCAGCAACAAAAAGTGGCAAAATAAACAAATGCAATGAAACAAGTTTACTGTTTAATTATATGGTAAACCAGCTTTTGATTGTTTCTGTCTTCGAGATACTGAATTGTTATAGCTTTTGGTTTGGTGAAAAGAAAATTAATACACACTTCTACTATGTTGCCTGCTTATCATAACGGGTTTCTTATTTTTTTATTAACGAAAGTAAAAGGAAAAGGAAATTTAATCTGAATTTAATAATCGGAAAGACCGCTGCTGAAGCTCAATGCCGATGCGGGTTTCAGAAAGATACACATAGTTTATAGCAAACTTGTTGAACAGAAATTGATTCATTGGATTTTTTCTATGGTTGTTTATTGATAGTTTTATGTCTACAAAGCAGAACTTACAATTAGCCAAATGCCATTAGCGCAATTACGTTACGTCAATTGCTTACTAACCAAATTAGCGTTATTGTTATCAGGAATCCAGCTTACCGTTTTAATTAGCACATTATTCATTTGCCAATCTTTTTTAAAATATTTTTCAGAATGCAAACTGTTAATCTTGTCAATTGCGTATAACACAGGTTAACGTGTTTCATTTCAACAAATACCAATTCGGGTTATATCACCAACTATAAATTTAAATTTCACATCTATGAGAAGGAAAACTGTACGCATTGTCCTCCGGCGGCTTTCGTTGTTATTGCTTGCAGCAATAACTATGAATGCTGCTTTTGCTTCCTCGCACAGAGAAGCGCCATTAATTTCAAACGATCCGCTTGCCGACAACACGGACGTTTACGCATTCCGCAGTCCGGATGATACCACAACGGTAACAATCATCGCCAATTACATTCCGTTTGAATTGCCAGAAGGTGGACCGAATTATTATACATTCGGAACCGGCATCCGTTATGAAATTCACATCAAAAACAAAACCACCACAACGGGCGACGACATTACCTATCGCTTTGTATTTCAGCAGGTAGATGAAGATTCTACTACTTTTTTCAACATCAGGCTGGGTAAGCAAAACTTAAAAACAACTTATACCTGCTATAAAAGCACCGATGGCGGACAAACGTTTACAGCTATCATCACCAATGGTATTGTTCCACCCAATAATATTGGTCCCCGCTCAATAGATTCTACGCCGGTTGGTTTAGGTGTGCCTAATTACAATACGTTGATTACAAACGCAATTGTTAAGCTTCCCAATGCAGAAACCGTTTTTTGCGGACCTGCCGATGATCCGTTTTTTGTTGATTTGGGCGGCGCTTTTGATGTAGGAAATTTCCGTCCTACTTACAACGCAAATAATAAAAATACTGTCAATCCTCCTAAGGATGGTTTGGCGAGATATAATGTACACAGCATTGCTTTGAAAATACCTATTGCGATGCTTCAAAAATCTGGCTTGCCGGTAACATCTGCAAAAAATATATTGGATCCGGATTTTGTAATTGGCGTATGGGCAAGCGCCAGCCGCCAGCAAACCAAAGTGTTCAATACCGATGGTACAAGAACAGATGAAGGCAATTGGGTGCAGGTTTCTCGTTTGGGTATGCCCTTAACCAATGAAGCTGTGATTCCAATTGGTTACAAAGACAAATGGAATGAAAGCGATCCTACAAAAGACCTCACTTACGCAGCTTATTTTAAAAACCCCGAACTGGCTTTGTACATGGATGGTACTCAATTCGGCGGCGCTGTTCCATCTTTAAATGCACTACGAATTCAAACGAATGCATTGGGCACGGCTTCTGCAAGAGGGTTCGATTTCAGAAATGGCAAAAAGGGTCTGTATGGTTTAAAAAATTCACCTGCAGTAGCTAATACGGCTTTAGCAGAGAACGAGTACGGTTCGATACTATTGCCTGATAGCACCAGCCCCCGTGCTGTTGATTTATTGCCTATCTTTTATACTGGTGTTCCTAATGTTGCACCTTACCAATTGGCAACGGGTAAACCTGTCGGTAATCCCTTAGCACCAGGCAAACCATTTATTAATAACTTCCTTCCGACTCTTGGCGATATGTTGCGGCTAAATATGGCTGTGCCGGTTACACCAAGAACGATTAATGGAAATCCAAATCCTGATTTCAGTTCGGAAGGTATTGTACAAGCTGCCGTGTTAGGGCTAACTGATACCCGTTTTAACGCCAATGCAAATCTTCAGTTCATTCCGAATATGGATGGCTTCCCCAATGGAAGGCGACTGGAAGATGATGTTACTACCATCGAGCTGCAAGCTGTTGGTGGCGTGGCTTTGGCAGCCATTGGCTTGTGGTATGATGATTATGTGCCCGGCACATCATCAAGCCCGGTAACAACTGATTTGGCGAATGTATTATACTTTAATGCAGGTCCAACGCACAACGATACCACATTTAAAGCTTCTTTCCCTTATGTACAAACACCGTGGAGAGGATATGATTACACGCTACAACAAAGGTTTTAACCACTAAAAAGAAATAAAAATGAAATCAATTATAAAATTTTATACGGCAGTACTGCTTTGCATGGTATGCGGCTATACTGCTTCTGCATCGTCTCACCGCGAGGCGCCATTAATTTCAAATGATCCACTGGCAGATAACACCGACTTGTATGCGTTTCGCAGTCCTTGCGATAGCAGCAAAATAGTTTTAATAGCTGATTATATTCCGTTTGAGCTTCCCAATGGCGGACCCAATTATTACAATTTCGGCGAGAACATCCGCTACGAAATTCATGTAGATAACAATACAGAAACAAAAGGAGATGATATTATTTATCGCTTCACTTTTACAAAAACAAACGAAGACCCAACTACGTTTTTCAACATCAGGCTGGGCAAGCAAAATTTAAAAACAACCTACACCTGCGAAAGGAGTACCGATGGTGGACAAACGTTTACGGCTATCATTACCAATGGTGTGGTTCCCCCAAACAATATCGGACCTCGTTCTATTGATAATGCTACGGTAGGTTTAGGTGCAGGAAATTATGATAACCTGATGAATAAAGCAGTAACAACTGCAAGTTCAGGTGAAACAGTTTTTTGTGGCCCCATTGATGATCCGTTTTTTGTTGACTTGGGCGGTGCTTTTGATGTTGGTGGATTTAGACAAACCGGCAGAGACGGGCTAGCAAAATATAACTGTCATGCCATTTGCATAGAAGTTCCAATTTCAACTTTGCAAAAAGATGGTAAAACAGCAGCACAAGCCAGCAGTATTTTAGACGGCGACTTTGTAATTGGTGTATATGCTTCGGCAAGCCGTCAATCAATGTTAACATTAGACACCAGTTCTGCCACTTATTCTGCTTCCGGCGATTGGGTACAGGTTTCTCGTTTGGGTATGCCCTTAACCAATGAAGCGGTTATACCTATTGGTTACAAAGACAAATGGAACGCAACTTACCCATCCGGCGATCTTCAGTTTGCTTCTTATTTTGAAAACCCCGAACTGGCTTTGTACATGGATGACTCGCAATTTGGTAAGGCCGTTCCGGGATTATCTAAATTGCGCATACAAAGCAAATCACTTGGTTCTTATGATTTCAGAAACGGGCATGAGGGTTTGTATTCATTGAAAGGCAATCCGGCTTTGAAAGGAACGGCTCTTGATCCCGCAACGTATGGAAACATTCTTTTACCCGACAATCACAGCCCGCGTGCAGTTGACATTCTTCCTATCTTTTACACAGGTGTTCCTAACCTTGCGCCTTACCAGTTGGCAACGGGCAAACCTGCAGGCAATCCCCTGGCACCAGGCAAACCATTTATCAACAACTTTTTGCCAACACTTGGCGATTATCTTCGTTTGAATATGGCTGTACCGGTAACACCGAGAAGAGATAGTTTAGGAAATCCAAATCCAAAATTTAGTTCGGAAGGTATTATAGAAGCTGCTGTGTTAGGCTTAACAGATACGATGTATAACAAAACAACTGCACTTCAGTTCATTCCCAACATGGATGGTTTCCCGAATGGAAGAAGACTGGAAGACGATGTTACTACCATTGAGCTGCAAGCCGTTGGTGGCGTGGCTTTGGCTGCGATTGGTTTGTGGTACGATGATTATGTTTCAGGCGGTAGCCCTCTAACACCGGATTTATTAAACGTTGTTACTTTTAATGCAGGCGTAACTCATAATGATACTACATTCAAGTGGTGTTTCCCTTATGTACAGGCACCCTGGAGAGGCTTTACCGGCGATCAGTATTCTGGTCCGCAAAGCAATGTATTACCTGTTCACTTTGAAAGCTTTACAGCTACAAAAGTAGCGCAAACAGTATCGCTTCAATGGCAGGTTAGCGATGAAGTAAACAGCGATCATTACAATGTTGAATACAGTACAGATGGTATCAATTATTCAACATTAAGCAAGGTTACTTCACACAATGCCAACAACAGCAGTTACCGGTATCTCCACACTTCGCCATCAATGACAAAAATCAACTATTACAGGATTACACAGGTAGGTAAAGATGGCAGAACGATTACTTCGCAGGTGCAAGCAATTCGCTTTGAAAGTAACAGCATCATTACGATAACACCTAATCCTGCTTCCAATTTTGTAACCGTTGTTTCTACCATTGCCAACCTTCGTATAACGATGTACGATAATGGCGGAAAGAAGATAATGGCACAGGTTGTTAAAGACAATACTGCAACCATTAATATTGCGTCGTTGGCAAGAGGCGTTTATACAATAGTTGCCTCCGACAATAACGGCAAGAAAATAGAGGTGAAAAAGATTGTAAAAGAATAAGTGTGTTCTCTTTTTAAAGTTTAATTGAAATATTACACGGTGTAACAGCCGTGTAATATTTTTTTACAGACATTTACAAACGGTTTTATTTTGTTTGGCTGATGCACATAACTCGTTCAATTGTTTTTAGAACCTGCCTGTCCGGTAGGCAGGCGTACAAGAGTGATTCTTTTTTCTTTTTACTTGAAAAAGAAAAAATAACAAATCAAGATTGCAAGAGACGATCAATCGGAGTTGCAAATGCTGGTAACATAAAAACTATATTTTTAAATTCAATGTTCTTTATTTTAAACTGATTGCTTTGTATGAAAAAGAATACAATTTACACCATTAGCATTATTGTTTTTTGTTTGGCGATTGTTGGTATTGTTGTAAAATATCATTATAAACAAACCGAAGAATCCAATAAAGTATATGGTTTGTTAGACAGAAAAGGAAGTTCTGCCGGCACACCTGAATGGCAGCTTACTAAAAAGAGAGCAGGCACATTGTTAGCCGCTTTACAAACTGATCCGGCAGATACGAAATCGGCTTTACAACTCGCCTCATTGTACATTAAAGAAGCCCGCATTACAGGCAACCATGTTTACTACGACAAAGCTGCAATGAAGTACATAAATGATGTGCTGACGCAGAACCCCAACAACTTTGATGCGCTGGTTTATAAATCGCTCATTTACATGTCGCAGCACCATTTTGCCGATGGTTTGGCAGTGGCGCATCAGGCGCAGCAAATCAATCCGTACAACGCTTACATTTATGGATTGATGGTAGATGGCAATGTGGAAATGGGCCAGTACGATTCGGCTGTGAAGTATGCCGATAAAATGGTTTCTATCCGGCCCGATTTAACTTCCTACTCGCGTATCTCTTACCTGCGCGAAATTTTTGGCGATTATAAAGGCTCAATTGCAGCCATGCAGCAAGCTGCAACTGCGGGTGGGCAAGGCGATGAATATACCGAATGGACGCGCACACAACTGGCAGCTTTATACGAAAAAACAGGCGATTATAAAACAGCAGATGGTCTGTATAACCAGTCGTTGAACATGCGACCCAACTATGCCTATGCATTAGTGGGTTTGGCACATGTAGCCCTGGCAGACAGCGATTATAACAGAGCGATTGCTTTGTATCAGAAAGCCGATTCCATTGTTACCGATAATACAGTGAAAGAAGAAATGAGTGATGTGTATAGGCGAATGGGACAAACGAAAAAAGCAAATGAAATTTTACAAGATGTAGTGGATGGTTTAAATAAAGATGCACAGGCAAGTGCAGCCGATCCAACCATGGGGCATTATGCAGACAGAGAACTGGCTTACGATTATTTGAAGCTTGGCGATAAAGACAAGGCGCTTGAACATGCGATGCTGGAATGGAATCGCCGCCCCGAAAACATTGATGTAAATGAAACTGTAGCCTGGGTATATTACAATCGTGGCGATTATGCTAAAGCTGCTTCGTACATGAAAACAGCTTTAAAAACGCATTCTAAAAATCCCGTATTATTAAGCCGTGCAGCTTTGATTTTTTATAAAGCGGGCGATAAAGATTTAGCAAAAACAATGTTAGCCGAAACCTCGCTTTCCAATCCTTACATTGATCCATCTTTAAAGAATGAAACGGCTGCTATTGAAAGCAAGTTATAGGCAAGCAAATCACTTTACAAATGTGAGTAATTTCGGGCAAAAACAAACTTTGTTCATTTCTTGCGCGGGTTTGTTTTTATCCCTTTTTTCCGCTAGCTCGTTGTATGCGCATACCATCAATTATGCACTGGAAAAAGCGCCGGTTAACAATGTAATCTGGTTTTATTTAAAACTTGGTTTTACCCATATTTTACCGCAAGGGTTCGATCATATTTTATTCGTATGCGGGCTGTGTTTGTTAAGCACCAAAGTAAGGGTTATTCTCTGGCAGGCAACAGCTTTCACGGTGGCTCATTCCATCACGCTGGCATTAAGTATGAAAAACATTATAGTTGCACCCAGTGCCGTTGTTGAGCCGATTATTGCACTATCAATTTTATTTATTTGTATTGAAAATTTATTGCTCACTCAGCTAAAGCCGTGGCGTGTGCTGATTGTGTTTATGTTTGGCTTGATTCATGGGATGGGCTTTGCCTCTTCACTGAATGAAATCGGCTTGCCGCGCAATAAATTTGCAACTTCTATTTTATCTTTTAATGTAGGTGTAGAATTAGGGCAGATTACCGTAATACTTGCCATGTTTGCTTTCATCATTATTCCCCTGAGAAACATTCGCAATTATAGAAAAAGGGTTGTATATCCGTTATCTGTTTTGATTGGTTTGATTGCTTTGTACTGGACGATTCAGCGCGTGTTTTTTGTTTAATGAATTGAAAGAAGAAAAAGCGTTTGAATATCAGTTATGAAAAATAAATAATGAACTACACTGTCATCTGTCAACCCTCAACCATAACATTTCTTCTTTCGCGCAGCCTGTACTGTTGCCAGCTCTTATTAATTGCCAATGCAATGATGATAGCTCCGCAAGCCATTCCTAACCACGGCGCTGGAACAAAGAGCAATGCCCAGCCGCTGATATAAGAACCCATTACATCGCACAAATTTAAAAACGCCATATAACCTGTAAATTGTGAGCCTTCTACCTGTGGCCGGCACAGTGCCATCAGCAGCGGAAACGAAGCTACACTAAACATGGGGTCGGCAAAATTCCAGATGATTAAACCAGCGGTTGTCAGCGTTCGGTT
This sequence comes from Ilyomonas sp., assembly GCA_965277535.1. Lineage (GTDB taxonomy): Bacteria > Bacteroidota > Bacteroidia > Chitinophagales > Chitinophagaceae > Ilyomonas. The sequence goes on from OZ255825.1 coordinate 3,621,476, forward strand.
GCCCCAATACATGTAACTTCCGCAAAGCGCCAGAAAATAAATTCCCAAACACCACAACACAATCTTTTGCAATTGCGCAGCCCCCATTTTATCAGCAATCATTCCGGCAACAATCACCACAATAAATGTAAGCAGATTGCCCCAACCTCCCTGCAGCACCGATACATCATTGTCTTGCCAATGCAACACATGAATGATATGATAAGTATAAGAACGAATGAATATACTAAAGCACAAATACACTAACGCGATTGAACCATATATCTGCAAGCTTTTCTTTACCATGATACCCTTATACAGTTGCGTAAACATCCATCTTAAAGTAGGATTATCTTCTTTTGCAGTATGACCATCGGGCAGCAATTCCTTCTTTCTAAAATCGGGCAGTAATTTATCTTTTCTATCAATCTTAGTGAAAAAACTAAGGATGGTGAAGATCAATAGCAGTGCAGATTGCAGGCATGCTGCCGTAAAAAAATCATAATAGTGCAACACTGTAGAAAGCACAGCCGCACCGATGGCAGTACCTAATAAAATTCCTCCCCGCATATAGGCGTTTACGCGCCCGCGTTCGTGTTCCGGAACCACGAATATAGCAGTAGCATCAACACTTGTATCCTGAAAAGAAGCAAAAATGCTATGAATAAAAAAGATGGTTGCAATGGTGGCTACCTGCTGCACCGGATGTTTGATAAACAACAGCAAAAGCAAAGTGCAAAAAGCTCCAATTTGTGAGCCTACCAGCCAATGCTTACGTCTGCCCATTACCGAAAATTGATAGCGGTCAATAAGGGGTCCCCACAGAAACTGCAATATCCACGGAGTGCCGATGATAGCAACAAAGGAGCCCACAATATTGGGTGCAGCGCCTTGTCCCACCAAATAATTGGCAAGCGTGGTTAACGAAAAACCTGCGGGAATGCCTTGCATGGCATACAAATAAAAAAAAGTAAAGTAGCGAAAACGGGTGCTTTCATTTAAAGCAGGTAGTGACATGAGAATCGTTTTGAAGAACAATGGCTTTACAATGTTACTATGGTGCAATGAACGTGCAAAAGTTTTTTGCGTTTCAAAAAGAATGAAACGGAACGGTTTTTATGGCAATGTTTTTATAAAAATCATTGTGTAATTTGCTTTCTGTAAGAATTTGTTTTGGTATGAATATGGAAATAAAAAAAGGCGACTTATTAATAGCAGACCCGTTTTTGAAAGACCCGAATTTTATGCGTACTGTGGTGCTCTTGTGCGATCATCAGCCGGAAGGAACCATTGGTTTTGTTATCAACCGGAAGTACAATAAAACGTTGGGCGAACTCATCAGCCATCTGGAAACCTGCAATTTCCCGGTTTATTATGGTGGACCGGTGCAAACCGATACGGTTCATTTTCTTCACAAACGTCCCGATTTAATTACCGATGGCTTGCCGGTGGGGAACGGTATTTATTGGGGTGGCGATTTTGAAACGGCAGCCGAACTGTTGCGTAATAATGAATTGGAGCAAAGTATGATACGCTTTTATATTGGTTACAGCGGCTGGGGCGAAGAACAATTGGAAAATGAGATAAAAGAAAAAACATGGCTTACCACGCAAGGCACTCCGGCTTTGGTCTTCCATAAAAATGTAAGCCTCATCTGGCAGGATTCATTAAAGCAGTTGGGTGGCAAATACGAACAGTTAATTCATTACCCGCTCGATCCGCAATTGAACTAATGAAATTGATAAGTAATGAAATAACCAATTGCTTTGGGCTGCTTCATTAATTGCCTATCAAAAACAAAAAGCAGTGTTTAGCTGCTTTTTGTTTTTGAGTTACTTGATTTATATATACTCAGTGGTGGCGTCGCAGCAGAACTTCATAGAAGTGCCTTCTGTCGATGGCCTGAGACCCGCGGTTTGTTTTTGTACCTATTTTTGAAGAAAAGAATAATTTCCGTATGAGGCTTATTTACCGCAGGGTTTCCTCCTATGGCTCAAAACCAAGTTATGAAGACCCTGCGGCACTTTTCAATTAATACTTTCAGGTATTAGAAGTTTGGTGCAGTTTGCCAAATATGCCATACAGCAGCATCTCCTCCTCTGGCAAACACTTCTAATCTTCCATCCTGGTTATTTCCAACAGTCAACATATCAATCCAGCCGCCTAAGGATGACCAGCCACTCCAGTTTCCATTAGGGGTTGTTTGCCAAACGTGCCACACTGCCTGATCGCCGCCTCTGGCAAACACTTCTAATCTTCCATCCTGGTTTTTGCCAACGGTCAGTAGATCGATCCAGCCGCCTAAGGATGACCAGCCACTCCAATTTCCATTGGGAGTTGTTTGCCAAATGTGCCACACCGCTTGATCGCCACCTCTGGCAAACACTTCTAATCTTCCATCCTGGTTTTTACCAACGGTCAGTAGATCAATCCAGCCGCCTAAGGATGACCATCCACTCCAATTTCCATTGGGGGTTGTTTGCCAAATGTGCCACACTGCCTGATCGCCTCCTCTTGCAAACACTTCTAATCTTCCATCCTGGTTATTTCCAACAGTAAGCAAATCAATCGAGCCGCCTAAGGAGTCCCAGCCACTCCAGTTCCCATTAGGTGCAGTTTGCCAAATGTGCCACACCGCTTGATCTCCGCCTCTGGCAAAAATTTCTAATCTTCCATCCTGGTTTTTACCAACGGTCAGTAGATCAATCCAGCCGCCTAAGGATGACCAGCCACTCCAGTTTCCATTAGGTGCAGTTTGCCAAATGTGCCATACTGCTCCATCTCCACCTCTTGCAAATACTTCAAGACGTCCATCTTGATTTTGTGCGACAGTCAACATATCAATCCAGCCGCCGAGAGAAGCCCATCCGCTCCAGTTTCCGTTGGGCGCAGTCTGCCAGTTATGCCATACAGCACCATCACTGCCTCTTGCAAATACTTCTAATCTTCCGTCCTGATTTTCGCCAACGGCTAATCTATCAATCCAGCCACCTAATGAATCCCAGCCACTCCATGTGGAAGCTCCTTGTATTATTGTTGTAGGATTTCTCAGCCAGGCTTCAGAAGTAATGGCTAACATAGATGCTTCATCAATAATTCCTATAGAATCCCATGTGAATAAAGCGTAGCCAGTATCTTGTCCATTTACGCCGTTGGGTACTTGTACACCAAATTGCTGTGCCAGCCAGGAAAGCGTTCCATAACCACACAAACTCACACTGTGATTTACATCCGAATCTGAAACGAATCCTGTTGCAAACCACCCACTTGGAGGATTGCCACTATTATAATTGTAGACAGAGTCAAGTTGATTGCCAGCAATTCCAAGTTTTACAGGACCGGTCGAAATTGCATTTTGCAATACTGAACTATTCGTCCAATCAACGGAAGAATGTTGCCCATCGTCATAAGTAACACCATTTACCTGAAACCCGTTTGTCATCATTTTATCTAACACTTCTGATAAATTTGCACCGTTTAACCACCCATTGGATTGAGCCCAATCAATAGCCACTTGCTCAGGAATAAAAATTTCCGGGTTATAACAAGCTTTTGCAAAAGCTTCTTCGGCTGTAACGCAATCACCATTCACATCATTTCCCCAAAAGGACAGAGTATTTGGCCGATATAAAAGATTTGCGGGAGTGTCACCTGATATTTTGTGAGGAGTAGCAGCCGCAAGCTTTTCTCTTGGAGACGGGTTTGCGCCTTTTGGCATTTTGGTAGTTGTTTGATTTCCTGCACCCCCTTTCTCCACCATATTCGGAAATTGTTTTGCAGCCGGTTGCATTTTACCAAGTGTTTGGTTTCCTGTACTGCCTTTTTCTTGCATACTTGGAAATTGTTTTGAACCTTGTTGCATTTTGTCAATTGTTTGATTTCCTGCACCTCCTTTCTCTGGCATATTTGGAAATTGTTTTGCACCTGGTTGCATTTTACCAAGTGTTTGATTTCCTCCATTAATTATCTCTTGCATTTTATTTGGAAATTGTTTTGCACCTTTTGGCATTTTGCCAAGTGTTTGATTTTCTATACCCCCATTCTCTGGCGGCTTGTTATAAACAGGTAGGTTTTTAATTCCCATTTGCGGTATAGGCATTTCACCAGATGAAGTCATTTTCTTCTTGCCCATCTGAACTTCAGGCATTTTATCTGGTAAAGGGTTTCTTTTTGGGTCGGCTTCAACACCTAGCGTCATGCCATTTGTTTCTTGAGTTTGCATTATTTATTTTTTGTTCGCCTACTCTTTGATCGGATTTTCGGCATATTCCGTTTTTTATATGATTGTATTTGTTTTTTATTTTCAACCAATTCGGGTTGTTTAATTGTGGTGAAGCTGATAATACCGTTAGAATCAAGAGAATGATTAGAAATACAGTAGTAACTGTTCAGTATTGGTAAACCAAGTGGGAACTGATTAAGGCTTTCATCCAACGATCCGCTTATCCGGAAAATCGTCTTCCTTTAAATTTTGTAATTTGTTATTGCAGTGTTTTACTCTGGTTAGCAATAAATGCTTAACAAAGTTTGAATCGGGTACGATTTGAATCAACTACACAAAAGGATAAAGTTTTGCAATTTCTACATCTTCTCCTATGGAAGACGCTGGGGTGAAGAAAAGTAAGTTGCCTTTAATACATTAACAGAACAAACGGATGTGGATGGTTCAGTTTACGAAGGGGAAATATTCAGTTACCAGACCGGCGCAGACGTTAGATTCCATTTGCCAAGAAGCGATTTTTTGCTTATTCCATTCATTTAATAGTTGGTAAAAGTAATTCCACATTTAAGTCCTCACAATACTTAATTTAAGTATTTTTACCCTACCCAAAAACAATCCCCAATGTCTTTTACTATCTTTCATAAACTAATGAACCGGTACTGGGATCCCAATTGGAATAAACTAAGGTCTCATGTACCGTTGGCGACTTTGCAGGGAGAGAAATGGCAAAATCTCATTCCTTTGTTAGAACAAATTTCTGCGCAAAATGCGGTGTTTATCATGATCTGGAATTTGATGACAAACCGCATTATTTATACCGTTGATAAAAGAAAAGTTTATGGTTATGATGCATCTCTATATCTCGCAGAAAACGGCATGAACTTCTCAATGGGCAATATGCATCCCCACTTTATACAATCAAGCCTTATGATGCAGCAACAGGCAATTGAATTTATGAATCAACAGGCTAATTTGGAAGAAGCCAAAGTTGTTGCAAACATGGAAGGTGTTTATAAGAGAAGCACCGGGCAGTATTATCATTTTTTACAACAATCTTTATGCATGGAGTTTGATAACAAAGGCAATCCTTTACTATTTCTTTCTTATGTGCACGATGTGAGTTACATGAAAAAATACCGTACGGCAAACCTTGTAATTACAACACCCAACGAATTAAAATGGTGGAACTTTAATTACGATACAAATTGTTTGGAGCCGCTTCCACCTTTATCGAAACAACAGAAAAAAATTCTGTGTCTTTCGGCAGAAGGAAAATGCAGCAAAGAAATAGCAAGAGAACTGTTTATTAGTTCTCACACGGTAGACACACACAGGAGAAACCTTCTCGAAAAAACAAACTGTGTAGATACCACAGGAATGATCACCTATGCAAAACTGGTGGGCTTACTATAAATTAACTGACAACCCTCCAATTAAAATTCTATAAAATCCCCATCGCACTAAAATAGAATCAATCCGTCCTCATTTCTATCAATTCATAAAAACAATATCATTATTATCAAATTGTCAGGTGCAACTTGCATAAGCATCTTTTCAATATTCATATTCAGCAGTTGAACATGTATCACAGCAGGGTCTTCATTGCCGGGCTTTTTGAGCGGCAGCATAAAACCCTGCGGTTTGTTTTTGCACCTATTTTTTAACGAAAGAAATGGTTTCTTTATGGAGCTTCTTATTTACCTCGGGGTCTCATGCTGCTGCACAAAGCCTTTTACCGGCAATATTGTAATAGATAGTACGGGTAGGTGCCGCCTTCCGGTTCCGATGAACAAAGCAGAAATGGTTGCCATAGCATCATAAAGCGTTTCATAATTCAAGAATAAAAGCCGCGGGTGTTTTCACCTGCGGCTATTTTGTTTTTATTGCTTTTTGGGCAATGACTCTGTTTGAAAAATCTGCACAAAAACAAACATCATCTTCTATTTTATTACTTTCACCTTATGAAAAAAACGTTCTTTGCCATATTTGCAATTAGCATGAGCATACATTCAATGGCACAACAGCCGGGCGCATTTACGGGCACTTATCCCACAACAAAAACAATAGAACAAACGGATGATTTTTTTGGAATGAGAGTGAGCGATCCCTATCGCTGGTTAGAGAACGATACGGCTGCCGATACCAAAAAATGGGTGAAAGAGCAGGTAGCGGTTACACAAGCATATATAAGCCAAATTCCTTTTCGTGATGCGATAAAAAAACGCCTTACCGAATTGTGGAATTATGAAAAATTTTCGGCTCCGTTTAAAGAAGGCAGCTATACTTATTTTTATAAAAACGATGGTTTGCAAAATCAATCTGTTTTATATCGTGAAAACAAAGAGGGCAAGCCAGAAGTGTTTTTAGACCCGAACCAATTTTCAGCCGATGGCACTACATCTCTTGCTGGTATTGACTTTACGAAGGATGGCTCTTTGGCAACGTATCAGATATCAGAAGGCGGAAGCGATTGGCGCAAGGTGATTGTTATTAATACATCAACCCTAAAACAAATGGATGATACATTGATGGATGTAAAATTTACTGGCATTGCCTGGAACAAAAATGATGGCTTTTATTATAGCAGTTACGATAAGCCAAAAGAAGGCAGCCAGCTTTCGGGCAAAACACAATTTCATAAATTGTACTACCATAAATTAGGCACAAAACAAACAGAAGACAAGCTCATATTTGGCGGTGAACAAACACCACGCAGATACATTGGTGCTCTTGTTACGGAAGACCAGCAATGGCTGGTAATTTCGGCAGCCAATGCTACGTATGGCAATGAGTTGTACCTGCAAAATCTGGCAAAAACAAACGCACCGATTGTGCCTGTTGTTACAGGTTTTGATTTTGAGCAAAATGTTGAATACAGCAATGGAAGCAAGTTGTTTATATCCACCAACCGCAACGCACCCAACCGCAAGTTGGTAGTTGTAGATGCGGCAACGCCAACGCCTGAACATTGGAAAGATTTAATAGGAGAAACAAAGTTTCCATTGAGTATAACAACAGGTGGTGGAAAGCTGTTTGCACAGTACATTAAAGACGCTGTTTCGGAAGTGATGCAGTACGATTTAGATGGTAAGCTGGAGAAAACCATACAGCTTCCGGGGCTTGGTACTGCCAGTGGGTTTAGCGGTAAAAAGGAAGAAAAAGAAGTGTATTACAGCTTTACTTCGTATGTGTATCCACCCACCATTTTTAAGTATGATATTGCATCGCGTACTTCAACCATTTATAAAAAACCAAACGTTCACTTCAACCCTTCCGATTACGAAAGCAAACAGGTGTTTTATACCTCGAAGGATGGTACCAAAATACCCATGATCATCACACACAAGCGCGGCATTGTTTTAAATGGCAAAAACCCAACTATGCTCTATGGTTATGGTGGTTTCAACATCAGCCTTACACCTGCGTTTAGTATTAGCAATCTTGTGTTTATGGAGAGTGGTGGCGTGTATGCTGTGCCCAACATTCGGGGTGGCGGCGAGTATGGCGACGCCTGGCACAATGCAGGTATCAAAACCAAAAAGCAAAATGTGTTTAATGATTTTATTGCTGCTGCCGAATTCTTAATAAAAGATAACATCACATCAACCGATTATCTTTCCATTTCAGGCGGCTCAAATGGCGGTTTGTTGATTGGTGCGTGCATGACACAACGTCCCGATTTGTACCGCGTTTGTTTTCCTGCTGTCGGTGTTTTGGATATGCTTCGTTATCATAAATTCACGGCTGGCGCAGGCTGGTCTTATGATTATGGAACGGCAGATGATAACAAAGAAATGTTTGAATATCTTCTTCATTATTCACCTGTTCACAATGTAAAACGGGGCACTTGCTATCCTGCAACGATGGTGAGCACTGCCGACCACGATGACCGCGTGGTGCCAGCACATTCGTTTAAGTTTGGCTCAGCATTACAGGCAGCGCAAAGTTGTTCTAACCCGATACTCATGAACATTGAAACCAAAGCAGGCCACGGCGCAGGAAAACCTACCTCTATGCTCATTCAGGAGCAGGCAGATAAGTGGGCATTCTTGTTTTATAATATGGGATTGAGCTACGGTGGGAAGTGAATGTAATACAACTGATTAGATTATAGGAAGCAACAATATCATTAGAAGGGATCGAGAAAGTTTTTTCTTATTTCATTATATCTGTATCAACCCTAATATTGACAAAATACATCTATGCTATAATGAAAAAAGAAACAACCATATCATCCACTTACAATTCAAAAAGGGCAGGCATCTTTAAGAAGTGGATGAGTGAAATGTAAGCACTATTTTTTGTACAAAAACAAACTGTGGTCTTGTCAGGAATCGAACCTGAATCAAAGGCTTCGGAGACCCTTATACTATCCGTTGTACTACAAGACCATTTTTGCAAATGTAAACCGCAAAGTACTGTTGACAACAACTATTTCCTCTTTTCAATTAACACGGTTGCATACGCCATTACGCCTTCTTCTCTGCCCACAAAACCAAGTCCTTCGGTGGTGGTTGCTTTGATAGACACGCAATCATTCTCAACATTAATAATATCTGCAATGGTTTGCTGCATTTGAGTAATGTAAGGCTTTATCTTAGGAGCTTGTAAGCAAAGCATACAGTCGACATTCACAACATGATATTGCTTCTCATTCAGTAAGGAAAGGGTACGGCGCAACAAAATCTTACTATCAATATTTTTAAACTCCTGTGAGGTATCAGGAAAGTGTGTGCCAATATCGCCAAGACAAGCGGCGCCCAGCAAACCATCGCAAATGGCGTGAAGCAGTACATCAGCATCGCTATGACCCAATGCACCTTTTGTGTGCGGAATTAAAATACCACCCAGCCAAAAATCCCTGCCTTCTACCAAACGATGAAAATCAACACCCTGACCAACGCGTAAATTCATACAAAAACAAAAATGAAAAAGCGAAGGTAATGGTGCCTTCGCTTCGTGGAAAAATATTGATGAACAATTATTGTCCGGTACCGGTACCAGTATCGTTGTTGCCGTTGGTATTATTGTCTAAATCAAACACCAAGCTAAAGCGAAGGGTGTTGGAAAGAGGGTTGCGGGTAACGCCATTGCCTGAAGGCACGAGGTACGAAAAATTAAAGCCAAATACATTGTATTTGATACCAACGCCCACTGTAAAATACTTGCGGTTGCCACCTTCTTTGGTTTCCCAGTAATAACCTGCACGGGCAGCAAATTGATTGTTGTACCAATATTCAGCTCCTAACTGAATCGAATACACATTGTTGCTGAACGATTTACCCCAGCTTTCGAAAACGCCGGTATTTTTATAATCGTTAAGTGCATTTGCATCAATTGCTGAATCTCCTGTGTATTGAGGAACGGCAGGCACCAGCAAATGGTTTACATCGGCCGCAATGGTTATTTTACTATCCTGATCGAGCACTCCGGTATAAGCTGCGCCAATGCCAGCGTTGGCAGGAATAAAATCTTTGTTTTGTGCATCGTTGGTATAACCAATTTTAGAACCGAGATTAGAAAGCACCAAACCCCATGTAAAACCTTGTCCTTCTGCATTTAAGCCATTATTGTATAAAGATAAATCGCCTGCTACTGCGTTCCCAGCTTTGTAGATGGTGCCTGTTCCGCCCACATCGCCTTTTGCCAAACTGGAATTGATATAACGCAGCGCAACGCCTAACGATAACTTTTCCGACAACTTACGCGTGTAGCCGAAATCAAGTCCAAATTCGCGCGGTCGTCCTTGACCTAAGCTGTTTCCGTTTTGATCGGTAAACTGTATGTCTCCCAAATTAAAATACCGCACGCCCAAAGCAATTGCCTGGTTATCATCTATTTTATGATAGCCTGCCAGCGTAGCCAGATAAACATCCGAAGCAATGTCTTTCAGCCAGGGAGTATAAGTTACTGACGCCTGCGTATTGCTGGTAGCAAATGGTATTTTAGAAAGATTGGAAAAGCCTGAATTGGCATCGGGTGAAGTAGCAATGCCAACATCGCCCATACCGCCGGTGCGGGCATCAGGAGAGATACGCAAAAAAGGAACCGCCGTGGTAACAATATTAATGGGAGCCGTACTTTGTGCATTTGCAGTGGTGCAGGTACAAACAAGGGCAGCACCAACAGCAGTCAGTAGTTTTGTAAGTTTCATTCAACAGTTTTTAAATAACAATAAACGATTGCCGCAAAGAAAAATTATAACAATTAAATTTCTGTTTGGGGCAAATTTGTGTAGATGTTGTTTCGATAATCAGAACTTAAGATAAAAAGAGGTTGGTTTGATATTCCCGCAAAGATGTGCCTTTTGCGTTACACTACAAACTTTCGGTAGCACGTTTTTATTTTCTTCTAAGCCATTTTTAATGAATTATAAACTCAGTTGTTTGTAATTATTTCTATTTTCGTTCCTACTAACTGCAATAAAGTAATAACAAAACCGTTTAACCTAATAGGATAAAATTCATTCATTCATGTTCAAGCAGCTTCGCAACGCTACCTTATTCATTACAGCTTTAAGCGCGTTGGCTTCATGCCATAAAAAACCTGAAAAATCAGCCGCTACCGGCTGGAATTACAACGATAAAAACCAGGGTGGTTTTTTTGTTGCAAAACCAAAAGACATTAAAACCGGTCCCGGGCTTGTGTTTGTTCAGGGCGGTACCTTTACCATGGGTGCAACGCAGGAAGACGTAATGGGCGATTGGAACAATGTACCTCGCCGTGTTACCGTCAACTCGTTTTTTATTGATAAAACCGAAGTTGCCAACGTTCACTACCGTGAGTACATTCACTGGATTGAAAATGTGTTTCAGGACAATCCGGCTGTAATCAACGGTGCTATGCCCGATACGCTTGCCTGGCGCAAAGAACTGGCTTATAACGATGTGTATGTAGAATATTATTTCCGCCACCCATCTTATAATTACTACCCCGTAGTTGGTGTTACGTGGCGGCAGGCACATGACTTTTGTATGTGGCGCACCGACCGTGTGAACGAGATTGCTTTAATTGATAAAGGTTATCAAAATAAGAATGTTTTAAAAACCGAATTAAATGGCGGCGGACAAGACAATTTCAATACAAAAGCTTATTTGCTGGGCGCTTACGAAGGCGTGCCGGGTAAGCCAAAGCATAATGAATTGAAAGATGCACAGGGCCGTCCGCGCACTAAAGTTGATTTCTCTGATGGCATTTTATTTCCTGATTACCGTCTTCCAACTGAAGCCGAATGGGAATATGCTGCCTTGGGTTTGGTTTCCAGCAATCCGCAACCCCGCAAAAGTGAGAAGAAAAGAGGCGAAGAGCTTATTGATAACAAACAGGTTTATGCATGGAAAGATGCTGGCTTTGATAACCTGCGTTCAACCCGCAAAGGTGCCTGGCAGGGTGCATTTTTGGCCAACTTCAAACGTGGAAATGGTGACTATATGGGTACTGCCGGTGGCTTGAACGACCGTGCTGCTATTCCTGCAGCAGTTACCTCATTCTTTCCCAACGGTTTTGGCTTGTATAATATGAGCGGCAACGTAAACGAATGGGTAGCCGATGTGTATCGCCCAACTACAAACCAGGAAGAAGAAGATCTGAACCCATTCCGTGGAAATGTGTTTACAAAGGTTGACAAAAGCGGAGGTGACGATCCTTCCGGATGGTTAGATTCTATGGGCAGAATTAAAGAAGTTCCTGAAAGTGATTCTGACTTGCGCAACCGCCGCAATTACAACAGAGCTTATGCTATCAACGTTTTAGACGGCGATTCGTTAAGCCGTGATTATTACGACTATGGTCATACTACGTTAGTCAACGATAAATCGCGTGTTTACAAAGGTGGAAGCTGGAACGATATGCCGTATTGGTTAAGCCCCGGAAGCCGCCGCTTTTTGCAGGAAGACCAAAGCAGCAGCAGCATTGGTTTCCGCTGTGCGATGACGCATTACGGCGCGCCTGAAGGATTATCTTCAAAACAAAAGACAGGTAACTTCTTCCCGGGCAAACGACAAAAGAGATAAGGAAAAGGTACATACAAAAAACAAAGCCGCCTGTTGCAAAACAGGTGGCTTTTTGTTTTGAATAAATAATAAGTAGTTTGAATATTGATTGTACAATTTTTGAAAACCGATTAACTCATTTATTCAAGTTTCAACAATTTTGAAGAGGCTGGCTTGCCAACAGGCAAAGGTTTATTGAAAACACTTGTTAGCTTCATCAACCATTGTACAAACAGTGCAAAAAACAATATCGCAGTGATGAGTAAACAGGTATATGCAAAGGCATTACCAATAAAATTATAAAATGTGTTGCTATGATGAACAGGAACATCAGCCAGCCAAAACTTTTCTCCGTTTTCGAAAAAATTTTTTTGTTTGATAATCCTGCCTTTGCTGTCTGCGGCAATGCTCAATCCGCCATTAGCCTGCCGGAAAAGCGAGCAGCCATTTTCAATTGCCCTGTACACTGCTGCTTCGCTATGATAGGGAGAAATGGCTTTCCAGTCGCCGGAAGGCAATAACAGCAAACCAGTTTTGTTGCTTCCCAACTGTTGCATCAAAGATGGAAAATCCGCATCATAGCAAATAGAGGTAGCTATATTTCCATACTCCGTTTTGATGGAAGGAACAACGCCATTGCCCGCAAAACTTGGTTCTACGCCGGGTACCGGTTTGTTTTTATAAAAAATATTTTTGATTGCTCCGTTGTGGTCAATATAAATGGATTTGTTTTCTAAAAACTTTTTACCCGGTGTTATTTTGCCCGGATGAATAACAGCCATTGCCAAAAGCAAATCAACCTTGTTTTCTTTTGCAAACCCTTGTGCACGTTTAATAACAGAAGGTTCATTTTGCTTCAATACAATGAGGCTGCCTTCGCTCCAAACAATAAGGTTTGCGCCACTTTGCGCGGCTTTTTTTGACAACAAAAACAAACTGTCGGTTATCTTGTTTACTACTTCCGATGCGGTAATAAATATTGCATCATTTGGATGTTCAATAAATTTTACAAACGCTGTGTTTGCCCTATGTACTTCAGGCGAAATTGGGGAGGCATCAACAGGAATATGAAGCTCTTTTGCATTTACATCTTTGTACATTGCTTCTAAAAACGGTGTGGATGCAATTGTTACACCTGCTACTTTTATTTTGGTTGCCGTAACATCATTGTTATAAAAACGAATGGCACCACCAATGATAACAAACATCAAAACAACAGGATAAATGAAAACGGTTTTGTGTAGCGATTGGCCATTCATCCGCAAACCAATTATCCAAACAACGTATGAAGCGAACCAGTACAATAAAAAAGCAATGCCCCAGATACCGGTTACCGACGCGAGCTGGCTAAGAAAAGAAAAAGCAAACTGCGTGTTTGCCACCGAAATCCAGGCACCCCATGGACCAAATGAACTTACAAACTCTATTGCGGTAAATACAACAGGAAAAACAAGCGTTGTACTACAATGCAGGCTTCGGTTAGCAAAAGCTTTATCAATTAAATAGGGAAGAGATGCCAGCAAGCTATTTATCAAAACAAAAATTACCAAGCCCAAGCCCGGAATGGGAACCACTTTATAAAATGCAACCAGTTGCGAAACTGTCATTGTAAGCAGAAGCCACAAGTATTTTCTTTTTAAAGAACTGTATCGGAAGAAGAAAAGTAGAACCGCCGGAGCTATCCATGCGCAGAAAGGAATAGTACATTTAGGGGATGACAAAATAAGGCTCAGTCCACCAATCATGAGCAATAAAAAGGAAAGAGGCGAAGACAATTTTTTAGAAGATGATGCTACGTTTTGCATGGCTGTATGTTTTTATAACACAAAGCTGCCGCAGCCTTTGCTGTCCTACGTCCGACTTTAGAAACCCGAACGAAAAAAAGAGTTCGACTTTACGCTAACGCAAGCCAGTATTGCATTACAGCCCCGCGTTCGACTTTTTAAATTCGCTGGGTGTAACGCCTGTATATTTTTTAAACAGCGTATTGAAAGATGATTTGGAATTAAAACCCACCTGATACAATACTTCTAAAACAGTAGTTTTTTTGTTGGCGGGATAGTGAAGCAAACGCTTGGCCTCTTCAATGCGGTACCGGTTGATAAAATCAAAGAAATTTTGTCCCAAATTTTCATTGATTACCTGCGACAACAACTTCGGTTTTACTTTTAGCATATCGGCTAATTCGTCCAGCATCAGTTGCGGTTCGAGATAAGGCTTTTCCTTTTCCATATAAAAAAGAAGTTTCTCTTTCAAGGTTTCTTTTTCTTCATCGTTAATAATGGAAGTTGTATGTCTAACAGGCTTTAAAACAACGGTTGGCAATGCAACAGGTAAAGATTTTTGAGGCAAAAACAAATCTTCGTTTTCTTCCTGAATACCTTCAAAAATTTGCGGTTGTCGCAAGGCTTTTAATACAATGCGGTTGATAAATAAAAACACAGAAAAAATGATAACCAGCAGTACTACATTGAAATAATGAATGAGCGGCGTTAGCGGAATGAACGAATTAACGAAACTGACGCCAATAACAATCATGAATAAAACCAAAGTAGACTGCAGCCATTTCAGGTTGATTGTCGTAACATCGGAAAAGCGATTATGTATGCGGCTTCTGTATTTTTTTAAAATCAATAATGCAGTCAGCGCATACGCATAAAATTGTACATACAGCAAAATGCCGATAACATAAACAGCAACCGGAATGTTTTGCCTGCCGGCAGATAATAAAATGTAGCGCTTCATTGCATCGCTTTGCAAATGGTAGGTAAAGAAAGCGAACAACACAAACAGGAAAAACGGAATGGCATGAACAAGCATTTTTGTTTGTAAAGTGAAGTGTTTGTAAATAACACTGGATGTGTATAAATACAGCAGAGGACCAAATAACAAACTAAAATTGTTTCCTAAAAAAGCCATCGCCGGATGCGATACATAAGCGTTGTTGATTAGTAAAATACCATCGGTAAAGTTGAAGCAGAGTGATAAAAAGAAACTGCCCAACAAAACATTACTTACCCGTTTTCCTTTTTTGTGTGTGAGAAGAAAAAGAGAAAGTAGCAACAGTTGAAAGATGACAATGATTGATAAAATATTCGAGGCAGAGAAGCTCATTCAATAAATAAATTGCAACTACATAAATAAGCTTTTTACCTGAATTAAGGAAACAAGGAGAATACAGTTTTCATACATCAATGTTTAAAACCGAACGTAAAAAAGTATGATTCGGTAAAGTATCTCTGCGTTTTGTTTTGCCCTATTTTATAAATCTTAAACATCCCGATTATCCCTTTCACTCTGTTATTTTTGCGGATATGAAAACGTATGAAGAACAACTGAAGCACCTTGTTAGAGAAGCTCTACAGGAAGATGTTGGTGATGGCGATTATTCAACGCTTAGTGTGATTCCAAAAGATAAAAGAGGCAAGGCTGTTTTAAAAATAAAAAGTGATGGAATACTGGCTGGTGTTGCTGTTGCCGAAACTATTTTTTTAATGATGGATGCATCTGCCCGTTTCATAAAATATAAAAACGATGGTGATGAAATGAAGGCCGGCGAGATTGCTTTTGAAGTATCTTCTTTTATTCAAACCATTTTACAATGCGAGCGTTTGGTGCTCAATTGTATGCAACGCATGAGCGGCATTGCTACGCTTACAAGGCAGTATGTAAACAAACTGAAAGGCTATCACACCAAGGTATTAGATACCAGAAAAACAACACCCAATTTTCGCTTGCTGGAGAAAGAAGCAGTGCGCATCGGCGGTGGCGTAAACCATCGGTTTGGATTGTATGATATGATTATGCTGAAAGACAATCACATTGATTATTGCGGCGGGCTGCAATCTGCAATAGACAAGGCTTTCAGCTATGTGCAAGACAATAATCTCAATCTAAAAATTGAAGTAGAAACACGGAGTTTGGATGATGTGAAAACGGTTTGTAAAATGGGCAAAAACAAAGTGTTCCGCATTATGCTGGATAATTTTACGCCCGATGAAGTAAAGGAAGCTGTAAGCATCATCAATCATCAGTTTGAAACGGAAGCCAGCGGTGGCATCAACCTGCAAACAATTGAAGCGTTTGCCCAAACCGGTGTTGATTATGTAAGTGTTGGCGGATTGATTCACCAGGCGCAGAGTTTGGATTTGAGCTTAAAAGCAGAAATTGATTTGTGATTTATGAATTGTGATATAAGTTTATGAGTACAACTTGTTTCACTCATCATAATTTATCAATAAAAACAAATCACAAATCATAAATCAGCAATCATAAATCTTATTTGTATGAACAAGAAGAAGAAACCTGATAACCTTGGATTTGTGTACAGTACCGATCCAAATTTTCAATATCAACACAACAATGAAGAACCTGTAGAAACATTGTCGCCTGCACAACAAAAGCTTCGCATTAAACTTGATACAAAACAACGTGCTGGTAAAGCTGTAACTCTCATCACAGGCTTTAAGGGAAAGGATGAAGATTTACAAACCTTAGGCAAACAACTGCGTAACCATTGCGGAACCGGCGGCAGCGCAAAAGAAGCCGGGATTATTGTTCAGGGCGACCAGAGAGACAAAGTATTGCAATGGCTTTTAAAGAACGGATATTCAGGAACAAAAAAGATATAGGTTAGATGCAACAAGATATGATAGATTCTTTTGAAACACATAGTATCATAGAAACATAAGAAAAGCACATAGACAAATACTATGTGAAACCTATGTTCCTATGATACTATGTGTTTCATTTCATCATAAATCAAATCAATCGCTAAACTTACTTTTTGTTTTTGGCACTAAAAGCAAGCTCTTTCGTAAGGTTTGTTTTAGCTGTGTTTTTACGAGCTGTCCCATTGTTTTGGTTTTATAAAATAGGGGTTGATTGAAATGAGCCGCCAGTTCGTTTTTTAATTGCTCTTTTTTTTCGTTGATTGAAATATTGTCTTCCGACATAATATCGAGCAACTCTTTTACGCGATACCGCGATGATACCAAACGAAACGTCATCATGGTTCTTTCTTCCGTTTGGTATTGCTTGATAGAATTAACGTCGAGATGCTTTTGTGCAAGCTCAACAAAAGGATAATTCTCTTTAAAAAATTGTGGCAAATACAAATTCTTCCTGCCTTCATAACTCTGCTGGTCAAAGTCAATTGCGCGAATGCGATACTGCACATCTTCTACATCGGGCGTAATGTTTACAATAAAATTATAGCTGCGCATATCGCCCAGCAAACGCACAAAGCAACGCTCATTAAACTTCACAAACTCTTTCGATAAGCGAACCAAATTGGTAGTTGGATTATTTAAATATTGCTCTAAAAAAATATCGCCAGGCACACCAGCAATGTGCTCTTCAACCAACGTGTTGTGGTTGGTAAAAAACGTAATGCGGTCGGGCGACAAAAGATGCTCTAACTCTAAACCATAAATACGGCTGGCATCGGCAAACTTGATGTAGTAATGGTCGTAATTATCATTCAGTTTATTTACAATGCGAATGCGAAATGGCTGGCTGTTGCCAAAGCTGCAAAAATCAATGCGCTGTACATCTAAGTGTTCAGTAAAGCTCAAATCGCCTTCCGTTTTTAATATGGCGTATGTTTTCACAAGCATATCGCGAAGCCAGTTCCATTCACGCATATCATACGTTACTGTATCCCAAAATGTATCTTTTCCAAACTTATCTTTCAAAGGAATGGAGTAAGTAAAGCGAAGCAAATCGGGATACGATATGGGCAATTTTGTTTCGCGTCCATACTTCGCCAAATACAGGCGCAGCCTGTTGTTCACCATAAACATTGGCTTTTTGCGGGAAGGCCGGATGGCGGCTTTGGTATGGTCGTGCGCTTCAAACATTATTTATAAAAAAACTTTTGATACTATCATTTGATACTATCAAAAATAACGAATGGAGTAACACTTTGGTTAGGCTTCTCAAGATGAGAAATACGGCAAAAACAAAACCCTCTGCAGAAGCAGAAGGTTTACAATTTAAGGACTATAAAAACTAAAGAGATTATCAATCAGCAACAGCCATAATTTCATCTTCAAGTAATGTAAGATTCACCGCATCGCTGCCTGCAATACCTTCCACCGAACCTTTGATGTGTGCGGCATTGAGCATAATTTTTTCCAGTTGTTTTTCTCTCGATTTCCACAATTTCTCCATCATGTCGCGCTCTTTTAGGATGCTCATTTTTAAACTCATAAAACCTTCACGCATGGCTTTCCACTGCTCACTAAATTCACTGCTGGTTAAGTAATCGTACAGCATGTACATTTTCTCGCCTTTGTTTTCGCCGCTTTTTGTGGCTGTAAACACTTTCATAATGCCGGAACGCAGCACCGCTGCCAGGCTTTTCACTTCTAAAAACGAGCAAATGTAAACGCCTTCGCGCTCGCCAAACCGTTCCATATCTTTCGGTAGTACCTGCGTAACAATAATGGCAACATCAGCACCGTTCAGGCGCATATCGGCTTTTAGTTTTTCAATCCAATCATTGGCAAAGCTGAGTGTGCGTTTGCTTTCATAAATAATTTTACCGCATTCCTGACCGAAGTTGTTGCAAACGGTTTGAATGCAGTCTGCACCACGAATGCCTTTGCCAACAGGATCAATTCTATCAAAAACAAATGCGCTGCGCAATATTTCTTCCAGCAACAATTCCTGTACTTCGCCCTGCAGTTGCATACTGCCTTGTTCTGCTTTGCGGCGCATTTCTTCGGCAAGGCGTTTTTGGTCGTCTAATTGTTTGTCTTTTTCAGCGAGTTTGAGCCCAAACTCAAGCTCCATTTGAGCTATACGCTGTTGTTCTATCTGCCTTATTTCAACCGAAAGCTTGTTGCGCTCGTTCATCAACCGTTGCTGTATTTCTATTTCCAGTTCCGCTTCTTTTGTTTTTAAAGCTTGTTCTTTTTGCAAAAAATCCAGTTCTTTTCTACGCGCGTTTTTTAGTTTTTCTTCTGTTTCGGTGCACGATTCTTTCAAAATCTGCATTTGGTTTTCATAATCATCAGCAATGGTTTTGCGCAGATTGGCTTCTAATTTTTCGTGAAGGGCTTTCTTTTCCCGTTCCATTTTTTTAGCCGCTTCTTCTTCGGCTTGCTGCAATTGTTTCAGCCAGGCAGCCTCTTTCTGTTTAAATTCTTCGTCTTTTCTTTTTTGCCATTCTCTGGCTTTAATATTGGCTTCGCGCTGTACTTCATCGCGTATGGCATCACCTGGTTCAAACTGATGACCACAGCCCGGACACTTCAATTCTGTTGGCATAGTAATGTAGTTCTTAGTTTCTGAAATCAATATTACGAAAGCTCACCTTACTAAAAGCATTAGCAAAACTACTTTCTTTTTCCACAACAGGTGGCAAGGCTGTGTATAAGCTGTGAATAGCTGTGGTTTGGAAATGTTTATGTATGAATAAGGCAAGTTATAAAAGCAGTAATGCTTTTTTCTAAAAAAAGATTTGAAAGATTAGTTTCAACCACGAAGACACAAAGAAAATGGGCAAAACCAAACCTCGCGTCGTTGCGTCTATGCGGTTTATGGTTTCAAAAATCAATACCAATCCAATTCTTTTTGTTTTGCTCATATTTTGTAAAGTTGAACTGATACAATTTTCCCGGGCGGTGTGAAACATCATTTTCGTACTCGCCGGTATCAATTAAAACGTCCATACTAAAGAATTTTTTTCTGAAGTTCCTTCTGTCCATTTTGATGTTCAAAATGGCTTCATACAAATGTTGCAATTGCCGGAGTGAAAATTTTTCGGGCAATAAATTAAAACCCAGCGGATGTTCCTGAATGCGCTTTTGCAGCCACTCGTAACACTCATGAATAATCAAGCTATGGTCGAAAGCCATGTTTTGCAAACCCTGCACTTTGTGCCAGTGCAGTTCGTTATCCATTTTTTTTAATTGATGATCTTTGATGTTCAGCAAAGAGCAATAAGCTACCGTAAGCACGCGGCCGCCTGGATGCCGGTTGGGATGGCTAAAGGTTTTCACTTCTTCAAGATAAACATCGTCCATGCCAGTGCGCTGTTTCAACACACGATAAGCGGCATCGGTAAGCTCTTCGTTATCGGCTGCAAAATCGCCCAGCAAGCTCCATTTGTCTTTGTAAATCTGAAGGTCGCTACGAATGAGCAACACTTTAAGTTCGTTTTCATCAAAACCAAAAATGACGCAATCAACTGTAATAGGCACGCATGGGTAAGATGTCACCAGCGCATGAATATCTTCTATCCATTTTTTTGAAAGCTTGTCATCGGCAATTGTTTCTGGAAAAGGCATTGATAAGAGAATTTATAAAAGCAATCAGTTAGTAATAATAGAATTTGCATTCTGACAGGTAAAAATTTTCCGTTGCAAAAACCGGCTTTTTAACCTGGCAGATTGCTATAAGAACGGTTACGAAAATAACCATTTTTGGTTTTACCTGTTTTTCTCTGATTGTGTTTATTGAACAGAAACGGCGATTATTTTAACCACATCACTAAAATTGTGGAAATAAAAAAGACCTTCTGTTTTCAGAAGGTCTTTTTTAAAAAGAGGCAAAAACAAATCACAGGTTGGCTGCAATTTTTTTATCTAATACCGACTTAGGAACGGCGCCAATTTGCTTATCTACCACCTGGCCTCCTTTAATAAAAAGGATAGCAGGAATGGAAGTGATGCCATATTTTACACTTATATCGGGATTGTTATCAACGTTTACTTTACCAATATTTACCCTGCCTGCATACTCCTTGGAAAGTTCTTCAATAACGGGTCCGATAGCGCGACAAGGTCCGCACCATTCAGCCCAAAAATCTATTACAGATAATTTATCATTTTCCAGCACATCGGTCTGAAAGTTTGAATCAGTGAATTCTAAAGCCATAACGAAATATTTTTGTAATGTTTAATGATGGGCAAAGATAATTCCAAAGGCTTGGATGTGCTGAAACGGCAGGACAAGAACCGCAAAGTTTGATGCAACTATGACAATAAAGCCTGCCGAGCTAAAAATTCCAGCTTTTGGTTGGCGTTGATAAGTTTAGTGGTAAGTTCAACATTTTCTTTACGCAGACAATATACTTCGTAGGCTTTATCAATAAATATTTTTATTTCCTGCTCGTGCCAGGGCTTGGTAAGATATTTATAAACCTGACCGCGGTTAATGGCATCAATCACGGCATTGATATCAGTATAGCCGGTAATCAAAATGCGGATAGGATCGGGGAAGATAGACAGGATAGATTCAAAAAATTCGATGCCGGTCATCTTAGGCATTCGTTGGTCGCTTAAAATAACATGAATGAGGTTTTGTTGCAAAATGCGAATTCCTTCTTCGGCAGATTCGGCGATAAAAACATTAAAGTCTCTGCGAAAGGCAGCTTTAAAGGCAGTGAGGTTATGCCTTTCATCGTCCACGTACAGTACATTTACCATGATAATTTGGATTGGTGGTTATATTGTTTTCAATTAAAATTTAATTAAGCTCGTAAGTTTATGATGGTAATCTACTTGTAAATTACACTTATCAATTATTATTGCATTAAATAAGTACATAAATGCTTTACAAACTTAACTGTTACCGAACTCATTTTGGTATCTGAAATATACAAACTTAGAAATTTAAGCGAAATTTATTTTTGTTTTCATCATATTTTAATCGAGTTATTATAGGTTCATGGAAGTAACAACAGATATTCGTATCAGAGCGTTTAGAGCCACTGAAGATCCGGAAGCATGCTTAAAATTTATTGAAGGTCATAGGCGTGTGTTAACCATTTACGGCATCGAAAACATTACAACCAATACGGATGACTGGATGTACAACCCAGCCATCTTTGTGATAGTAGTAGAGTCGCTGGATAGAAAGAGACTGTTTGGTGGCGCACGGTTGCAGGCAGCCAATGGAATTACACAACTACCTATTGAGGAAGCAACTACCGAAATGGACTTTAAGATACATGATGTTGTAAAACAATATGCACAGCTTGGAACCGGAGAATTATCCGGGCTTTGGAATTCAAAAGAAGTGGCGGGTTTAGGCATCGGTAGCCTGTTTCCTACACGCTGTGGTGTTGTTATTGCAGAGCAGGTAGGGTTAGCATCTATAATTTCGCTGTCCTCCCCAACAACGGTTCGGTTCAATAAATGGTTAGGAAGTGAGCTATTAACGGAGGTAGGAAATAACGGTACTTTTTATTATCCTAAAATTGACTTGCTTGCATCTGCCTGTATATTAAAAGATGCGGTTACATTATCCAACACTCATCCAAGAGAAAGAGAAAAAATGTTGTTTTTGCGAAACAATCTTGAATCTTATGTAAGAGAAAGGTCTCCTTTTAAAAATATTTACGTAAATGTGCATTATGAGCTTGTAGTGAAATCGGCAAGAAAGGATGAGTTTAAACTTGGTTTAAAAACGGGCCAATTATAATAAAGGCTTCTGTGCGATCTTACCTATTTTGAATTGATATAATTAAATTATAAACACATGTTGGTAGAAAGCTTTTATAATGACCTGGTAGCTTTATTAGGTAAAGAAAATGTTATTGCAGACCAAGATTATATAGAACTTGCTGAAGCAACCAATTACAATACAACAGAAAAAATTGCTTTGGTTGTAAAGCCGGGTAATGGAAATGAAGTGAGAGAATGTGTGATGTTAGCAGGAAAGTACAAGCAACCAATTTATACAATTAGTAAAGGTAAAAACTGGGGGTACGGTTCTCGCGTTCCTGTTGAGAATGGAAGTGTTTTAATGGAATTGGATAGAATGACTGCAATCACAGATTTTGATGAACAGTTAGGATATATCACGGTAGAGCCAGGTGTAACATTTAATCATGTGTTTGATTTCTTACGCGAACGAAATTCCAGTCTCATCATTAGCATAACCGGTGGAGGAGGAGATGCAAGTATGATAGGCAATGCTTTGGAAAGAGGAATCGGAACAGGCTTATATGCTGATAGGTTTAGCTATCTCTGCGGGTTAGAAGTTGTTCTTGCAAATGGAGATATTGTTGCAACCGGTTTTGAAAAATATGGCAATTACAAAGCAGGTAAAGTATTTCGCTGGGGCGAAGGGCCTTATCTCGACGGCATTTTTTCTCAATCTAATTTGGGTATCGTTACAAAAATGACAATATGGTTGATGCGGATGCCCGAACATTTAAGCCTGGTATTTTATAAAATTAATGAAATACATTCCTTGCAAAAAGTTATTGATGTACTTCAGGATATGGCAATTGAAGGCCTGGTACGTCCAACCATAACTCTTTACAATGACCATAGAGTTTTATCGAGTATAATGCAATTTCCATTTGATAAAACAAAGCCTGGAGAAATAGATCCAGCATTATTGCTTAAGCAAATCAGGCAATCATCACCGTTGGGAAATATGGTAGGAGATTGGAATGGAGAAATCAGCATCAGGTCTGCAAGTGAAGAACATGCTCAGATTCAAACAAAACTGATAGCCGAAAAGCTTGGTGGTATAACGGAAGATCTGACTGTTATTGATGTATCAAAAAAAGAAGCAATAGAAATTTTCAAACAACATTATTTATCCTCCGAAAAAAACTTAGCGCAACCAACTTTAAAAAGTTTTTTAGTAAAAAAATATTTGGGCATTGCAGATAATTCTGCACTAAAACAATGCTACTGGCGAAAACGTTCACCTATTCCAAAAGACGTAAATCCTGACAGGGATAAATGTGGAATGATTTGGATTTGCCCAATTGTTCCATTTACCGGCAGTGAGGTACTAAAGGCAATAAGTATTATCGAAACGGTCATCAAAAAGTATTGTTTTGAACCTTCTATTTCTTTACAATGCACAACTGAGCGGTGTATAAACATAATAGCCTCTCTAAGTTGGGACAGAGAAATATCGGAGGAGGATAAGGCAGCAGAGAAATGCTATTTCGAAGCAGTTGAAAGACTGGAAGAACAGGGTTGTTTTTCGTATCGAACTAATACTTTAAAAATGCATCGAAAACAAAAAGATACACCGTACAACAGGTTTGTAAGAAGTTTAAAACAAGCTTTAGATCCTCAACAGATATTATCTCCCGGCAGGTATATAGATAATTAAAACATATCGATACAATGAAATGGTTGTTTACTATACTTTTCATGTTGCTTTTGTTATCAACCAAAGCGCAGCAAGCCTTACCTACTATTTTTTACCAAAAAAATGTAAGTATTGATAGAAATGTTTTAATAGCAGAAGATAAGACAGGGAAAGCCGATCTGAAAACAGTTCTTATGTCGCTTCCTTTTAAGATCAATAATCAGAATACAGTTAATCTGGGAGTTTCATCTTCAACGTTTTGGATAAAGTTTTCCGTTCTTAATAAGTCCAACGAAAACCAATTGCTTTTAGATGTTTCTCAACCAAATATTGATAAACTGACTCTTTATGCGTTAGATAGTTTGGGTAATGCTATGGTTCAGCCACTCGGAAACAATTATGTGTTTAGTAAGCGTAATTACAACAGTCAGGATTTTATATTCGATATAAATATACCCGGCAACCAAAGCAAAAACTTTTTATTGCAACTTAGTTCTTCAACGCAAATATTGCTGCCAATTCAAATTGGAAGTAAACAATCTATTCTAGAATATACAGCAAAAAAGGATTTAATTTTTGGATTGTTTTTTGGCATTGTCTGCGCCATGTTTTTTTATAATCTTTTTATTTTGTTCACCGTACGAGATCCAATATATATCTATTATGTTGTTTACATATTAATTCTCACTCTTACCCAGTGTACCTTGCAAGGCTACGCTTTCAAATATTTCTGGCCTAATTCAACCTGGCTAGCACAAAACGGAGTGTTCTTATTTACTAATTTAGGCGGCATCGCTGCTGCTATTTTTACAAAGAAATTTCTTCATGCAAGGCTATATGCACCTAAATTAAATTCAGTATTTAATTTAATTATTTGGCTGTTTGTTGTATCCATAGTGCTCGTGTTTTTGAATAAAAAGCAGTTGGCGTTTACTATTATGCAAAACTCTACCCTGCTGGGTTCAGTCCTGGCTCTTATAATTGCAATTGTTATTGTCAGAAGAGGTTATACACCAGCTAAATTTTTTCTTCTTGCATGGATAAGTTTGTTGTTAGGGGCCTCCATCTTTGTGTTGAAAGATTATGGAGTATTTCCTATAAACGTCTTTACATCCAATACAATTGAATTTGGCTTTGCACTTGAAGTTATTTTACTATCATTTGCTTTGGCAGATAAAATCAACACCTATAAAAAAGAAAAAGAAGAATCGCAGGCTGAAGCTTTGCAAATGTCTCAGGAAAACCAAAGAATAATTCAAGAACAAAACATAACCTTAGAAAAAGAAGTAAAACAAAGGACAGCCGAATTAGAGAAAACATTACGGCATTTGAAAGATACGCAGGTACAATTAGTAGAATCTGAAAAAATGTCATCATTAGGTCAGCTTACGGCAGGGATTGCGCATGAGATTAACAACCCTATCAACTTTGTAAAAAGCAATGTAAGTCCTTTGCACATGGATGTGCAGGATTTATTTCAGCTTATTACGGAATACCAGCAATTGCACAGCACCAGTGATGATGATCTGCTCTCAAAGCTTAGCGGAATAAAAAAATTAGAAAATAAACTTGATCCCGACTTTTTAAAGGAAGAAATAGAAAGCCTCATTGGCGGTATTGAAGAAGGTGCCGAACGCACGGCTGAAATTGTGCGCGGACTTCGCATATTCAGTCGGTTAGATGAAAGCGAAATGAAGGAAGTGAATATTTACGACAACATCAACAGCACTCTTATTTTACTTCGCAACGCCACACCGCATTATTTAAAAATCAGAAAACACTACGAAGCTCCCGGTGAAATTGAATGTTACCCTGGTAAGCTGAACCAGGTGTTTATGAACATACTAACCAACGGCATACAGGCAATAAAAGCAAAGCTTGTTAAAAATGAAGAAGAATACATTGATATTTGGGTAACCGAAGAGGACGAATGTATGTGCATTGGCATTTCGGATACCGGCATCGGTATGACGGAAGAAGTAAAACACAAAGTATTCGATCCTTTTTTTACAACGAAAGATGTGGGCGAAGGAACCGGATTGGGCATGTCTATTGTTTTTAAAATCATTGAAAAACATCATGGTAAAATCGATGTAGTTACTTCACCTGGTAAAGGCGCAACATTCACTATCGAAATCCCCTATAAACTAAAGTTGGTAGCTGCTGCTTTAACTGAAGAACAAGCCCAATTATTTGAAGAATAAACTCACCCAATCATTATAAAAGCAACAATAGAATGGATACACAAGAAGAAAGGATTAAGATACTTTATATAGATGACGAAAGCAAAAACTTAACGGCTTTTAAAGCCAGCTTCCGACGAAACTATGATATTGAAACCGCTATCTCAGTAAAAGATGCTGCCGAATTACTCAAGTTACATTCTTTTCATATTATCATTGCCGACCAGCGTATGCCGGGTGTTACCGGCATCGAATTTTTCCAATCGGTTCGCAAAACATATCCCAGCGCTATTCGCATTTTACTTACCGGTTATACCGATGTAAGAGAAATTGTTGATGCGATAAATAAAGGCGAAATTTTTCGGTTCATTACAAAGCCGTGGAATGAATTTGAAATGCACAATGCCATTCACAATGCGTATGAATTGTACGCTATGCGCAGGCAGTTGCAGCAAAAAATGGAAGAACTGGAAACCGCCAATCACGAACTCAACCGGCTTATCTACAGCACTTCGCACGACCTGCGTTCGCCACTGGCTTCTATCATTAGTATCATTAACTTGGCAAAACTGGAACCGCTTGATGATGAGGTTACCAACTATTTTAATTTGATAGAAAACTGCGCCGAAAAAATGGACGATTACATTTTAAAGATAGTTGAATACTACAAAAGCGTTCGGCTGGAGGAACAATATTCCTTTATTGATTTTGCGCAGCAGGTGCAGGAAGCTATTGACCTGTGCAGTGTACAAAACACAAAAATTGCATTCCATCAGAATATCATTCAGCCCATACCTTTTAAAAACGATGCGTTTCGGTTGTCTGTCGTGCTCAATAATTTACTATCAAATGCTGTAAAATATCAAAAGCCCAATGAGCCAAATCCTTCTATCATCATTAAAATAAATGTTACAAAAGAAAAAGCCAATATCAGCATTGAAGACAACGGCATTGGCATTCAAAAAGAAAGCCTTGATAGCATTTTTAAAATGTTTTTCCGCAGTACCAAAAGTGCAACCGGCTTAGGTATTGGATTGTACATTGTGAAAGAAGCTATACACCGCATGGATGGCGAAATCAGTATCCATTCGGAGTTTGGAAAAGGCACTACTTTTTATGTGGAAATTCCAAATAAGAATGTAGAGTGATTTAGAATTGTGAGTGATGTATTGATCGTTGTTTTCTAACCATTCTTATTATAAATGGGAATGATAAAAAACTTTGGTATAAAAGCTTCTACAATGTCCCTTAACTCGTCTGGCTTTTTACTGTTTTCAATTCCATATTTTAGTTCAGCAACAGTCATTTCAGAAATAAAACAATTTTGCACGCCAACTTCCTTTAGTTTCTTATCTAATTCAAACTGCCCTTTTATGAAATAAATACAAATATTGGTGTCAAGCAGATACTATTTCAAAGCGGTTCTATATTATGATTAAACACCCTTGAATTCCTGATCTCAGCAATCATTTCATCAGCAGTTACATCTGACTGATATGCTCCAAAAAGTGATTGTAAAGACACACTAGAAGTATCCTCCTCCTTTTTCAACGATTGCGAAAGCTTTGAAATAAGATCAAGCTTACTATTTGGAGTAAGGTTTTTTAAAAATCCAAAATAATAGTCCGTAAGACTGATACTTTGTAATGATGTGTTCATTGTAAAATTAGTTTTATCAAAATTAGCAATTTACCGAAAATGTAAGAAGTTAAGAGTTGAGTCTGCATGACGCCTATCATCCTTATTTTTGCAGCTCAATAACACCTATCTTGAGCATTACCATTTTAGCCATCGAATCGTCGTGCGATGAAACAAGTGCTGCCGTTTGTGTTGATGGCACCATCTTATCTAACCCAATTGCTACACAAAAAGTACATGAACAGTATGGTGGTGTTGTACCTGAACTAGCAAGTCGTGCGCACATTCAAAATATTGTTCCGGTAGTTGATGTTGCGCTGTCATCCGCCAACTGTCAACTGTCATCAGTTGATGCAGTTGCGTTTACACAATCGCCCGGTTTAATTGGAAGTTTGCTGGTAGGTGCACAGTTTGCAAAGTCGTTATCCCTGGTGTTAAATAAGCCACTCATTGCTGTGCATCACATGCAGGCGCATGTACTGGCAAATTTGATTGATGAACCCAAACCTCAGTTTCCTTTTTTGTGCTTAACGGTAAGTGGTGGGCACACACAAATTGTACTTGCCCATTCGCCCACACAATTAGAAGTTTTGGGCGAAACCATTGATGATGCAGCCGGTGAAGCCTTCGATAAAAGTGCTAAATTGTTAGGCTTGCCGTATCCCGGCGGCCCGTTGATAGATAAGTGGGCGAAAGAAGGCAATGCGAATCGCTTTTCATTTGCCGAGCCACAAATGCCAAACCTCGATTTTAGTTTTAGTGGATTAAAAACATCGGTGCTATATTTCCTGCAAAAACAAACTTCAATCAATCCGAATTTTATTGATGAAAACAAAGCTGATTTGTGCGCTTCTATTCAACAAACCATCATCAACATTTTACTAA
The DNA here is from genome assembly GCA_965277535.1 of Ilyomonas sp. Taxonomy (GTDB): domain Bacteria; phylum Bacteroidota; class Bacteroidia; order Chitinophagales; family Chitinophagaceae; genus Ilyomonas. The sequence goes on from OZ255825.1 coordinate 3,650,446, forward strand.
AAAAAGTGAGAAAAGCAGTTGAGCAAACTAGTATTCAACGTGTGTGTCTTGCCGGTGGCGTTAGCGCCAACAGTGGCTTGCGCAATGCTTTTCATGCAATGGGAGAGAAGCTGAACTGGCAAACCTTTATTCCTCAATTTCAATACTGTACTGATAATGCTGCCATGATTGCCATCACGGCTTATTACAAGTATTTGGAACAAAACTTTGCTGAACTGTCTGTATCGCCAACCGCACGTGCAGAATGGTGATTGATGTACGATGTATGATGTGTGAGGTACGATGTAATGGTAAGAAGTTGACACATCGTACATCACACATCTAACATCTCACATAGTTTGGCATTTCAATTGTCTTACCGCAAAAAAATATTATGAAATATATCCTATCAATTATCAGTGTAGTTATCATTTGTTTTTCTTCTTCATGCGTTAACCATAAAACCAATAGAGTAAATTTAAATGGACAATGGGTAGTGAGCGATGTTCATTTGGATGGTGTGGATAATGCTTCCAATTATAAAGTCACGATGTTTGATGATGTAAGCAGCGCGTGCCTTGTAGGCAGCGAATGGTTTTTAACCGAAAGTGGAAATGCCACTTATACCATCACACAAAGCAGCGATTGCACAGGCGGTGCACGACCTATTCACTGGAGCTTAGTAAACACCAACGGCGTGCAATATTTTCAATTCAAAAACATTGATGCGGCCAAAGCCAGAAAGGTAACAGATGGTTACAGGCTGGAATTAAGTAACGTTACCAACAGCGGCTTTACATTGCGTGAACCAACACAAATTGACAATAACACAACAGCTTATGTTGTGCTGAATTTTACAAAGAAGTAATGGCTTACATTATTGAATAAGAGAATAAAAATTCCGGCATTTTTAAAAGAAGGCGCCGGAACTTTTGTTTTTGCCCGATTTTTTGTTGGAAAAAATGAGCAAAAACAAACAATATGTCTTTCCTATTCGTAACTCACAGCTCGTACCTCAAAGCTCATTACTTGTAGCTTGCAGCTTACAACTTGTAGCTCGAAGTTCATGGTTTACAACTCGCTGCTTTCTATCCAATCATCTCCTCCAATCTTCGTCCTCTTTAACAAACATTTGCGCCCGCAAACATACAATTTAGAAGCCGTGCAACGTGCTTTGCTAGATATACTTATTTTTATTGCCTGAATGAAAGTAGCCAAACAAATTTTAAAAATAACAGGGCGTGTGTTACTGGCCGTTTTCGCGCTGTTGTTATTTGTCTGGCTGCTCATTCAAACTTCGCCGGTACAAAATTTTATCATCGGAAAAATCACGGCGAAGCTTTCAAAAAACCTGCACACCGAAGTTCGCATCAAACATGTTAGTCTCTCTTTGTTTGACAAAATTAACCTCGAAGGCACACTTGTCAGAGATCATCATCACGATACTTTATTGTATGCAGGCGCTGTAAAAGTGCGCATCACTGATTGGTTTTTTGTAACCAAGAATCTTACGGTGAGATATGCAGGTTTGGAAGATGCGGTTATCAATTTGCATCGCAAAGATTCAGTTTGGAATTACCAGTTTATTGCCGATTATTTTTCTTCTTCCGATCCATCATCAACAAAAGATACTGCAACTTCTTCTCCTTCAAAACCTATCAGGTTTGGATTGGAAAAAGTGGATTTAAAAAACGTAAACTTCATTCAAAACGATGAATGGCGCGGACAAAAAATGCAGATACAGGTTGGTAGTTTGTTAATGCAGGCCGATTCGGTAAATATTGACAAAAACAAATTTGTTATATCATCCCTTGACATTGATAAGCCCTTATTCGCCCTGTACGATTTTGAAGGTTTGCGACCCGATAGTTTACGACCCAAAAGCATTGATACCGGTTTGTATTTTAATGAAAGCGGTTTGGAACTGCAGGTTAAAAAAATCAATCTTACCAATGGAGCTTTTATCTCAGAACGGCAGGATAGTTTGCCTATCAACTCTTATTTTGATGGTGAGCACATTCACATCAGTAAGCTTAACGGTACCATTCAAAATTTTTCTTTTTTACAAGATACCATTGCTGCCAGTATTAACCTTTCGGCGCATGAACGAAGCGGTTTTGAACTCAAAAAGTTAAAGGCTTCTTTTCGGTTAACACCGCAAATCATGGAGTTTAAAGAACTTGATTTGCGCACTCCAAAAAGTCGTATCGGCAATTATTATGCGATGAAGTTCGACGACTTTATTGATGATATGAATGAGTATATTGACAGTGTAACAATGGATGCCAATTTTAAAAACTCAACGGTTAGCAGCGATGACATTGCCTTCTTTGCGCCGGAGCTAAAAAACTGGAAACAGCAAGCTGAAATCAGCGGTCATTTTAAGGGCAAAGTGGTTGATTTTTCGGTTCCCGATTTGTTCATTCGCAGCGGTAGCGGCATGTATGCAACGGGTGAACTTAAGATGAAGGGTTTGCCAAATATTGATAATACGGTAATTACGCTGAATGGCGGAAATGTGCAAATGACATACACCGATTTGATCACCATTATACCGCAATTAAAAGACATCACGAGCCCCAACTTAGCTTCTTTGGGCTTGTTTCGATACAACGGAAATTTTAATGGTACGCTCTATAAATTTTCTGCTAATGGCAACATTAGCTCTGCCATTGGTGGAATTAGTGCAAATATAAACATGCAGTTTCCTGACAAGGGCGAACCGCATTACAATGGCAAGATTAACACACAACAATTTGATTTGGGTAAATTCGTCAATACGCCATCAATTGGTTTGGTAAGTTTCAATGGTTCGGTATCGGGTAGCAGCTTTGATATTGATAAAATCAAAACCGTGCTGAACGGTACTTTCAGCCGTTTTGATTTTAACGATTATTCATTTTCAAACATTGATTTTAATGGTACTATTCAAAACAAATTCTTCAATGGCGATTTAAAAATCAGCGACCCGAATTTTGATTTTACATCCAATGTTGAAATTGATTTAACGCAGTCGCAGCCTAAGTTTAATATTCTTGGCGACCTTGCGAAATCGAATCTTAAAGCGTTGCATCTTGTCAACGAAAATTTTCAATTGGCAGGTTTGTTCGACTTGAATTTTCAGGGAAGAAACATTGACGAATTCAGAGGCTATGCAAAAGTTTTAAACGCTGTGTTGCTGCACGATTCTATCCGTTTAAGTTTCGATTCTTTAGCCATTTCTTCTTACGATGATAGCATTAACAAACGCGTTTTATTTGCACAAAGCAATGAATTTGACGTGATGGTTTCGGGCCAGTACAACATCCTTGATCTGCCCAATAGTTTTCAGGCGTTTTTAAATCATTACTACCCGTCGTACATTAATAAGCCAAAAACAACACCTAAGAATCAGAACTTCTCGGTTGCCATTAACACCCGTGATTTTGATAACTACGCACAGGTAATTGATGCACGCTTGCATGGCCTTGATAATGCTCAACTTACCGGACGCGTAAATACGGAAGACTCAGGAGCCTTTGCGATCTCAGCTTATGTGCCCGATTTTGGCTGGCAAAATGTAAGTGTTGAAAATGCTACGTTTCGCGGTACCGGCAATTTTGTTTCCCTAAATGTTACCGGCAACGTTGATAAGATTCAAGTTAGCGACAGCACTTATTTTCCCAATACCAAACTGAGCATTCAGTCGGCCAACGATCATTCCGTTGTGCATGTTGAAACCAGTGCCAACAATACATTGAACGATGCTCAGTTGAATGCAGATGTTTATACTCTGCCTGATGGCGTTAAGGTTGACTTTCAACCTTCGTCTTTCATCATTAATGAGAAAAAATGGGACCTTGAAAAAGAAGGTGAGATTGTGGTAAGAAAGAACTTTGCCACTGCACAAAATGTAAAGTTTGTACAAGGCTTTCAGGAGATTACCATAGAACCGGATGATACACAGCAAAGCAAAGGCAATAGCCTTGTAGTACGTTTGAAAGATGTGAATGTTGGCGATTTTACGCCCATCTTCACTAAAGAGCCGCGTATGGAAGGTATTGCCAACGGTGACATTTATCTGAGTGATTTTTATGGCAACTTCAGAATGGAAGCCGATGTAAAAGCCGAGCAATTCCGGTTAAATGATGATTCGATTGGTGTTGTAAATGCCAATGCTGCTTACAACATCGCCAATGGCAATGTTGATTTTTCCGCACAATCGGCCAATCCTGTTTATAATTTCGACATTAGTGGTGGCATTAATGTAAAAGATACTACCGGCGCAGGTGTAAACGTCGCCATGCACTTAAACAAAACTAAGATTGGGATTGTGAACATGTTTCTGAGTGATTTATTCAGCAATATAACAGGTTTGGCAACCGGTGATTTATCAGTGATAAGCAACAAAGATGGCTTAAACTTAAAAGGTACAGTTTCTGTCCAAAATGCAGGAATTACTGTAAATTATACGCAGGTGCGTTATACCATTGATAGCGCTCGCTTTGTTTTTACTGATGCCGGAATTGATTTTGGAACTTTCATCGTTAAAGACAACAGCAACAGAACCGGAACGGTAAGAGGAAGGCTGATTGAGCATGACTTTACCAACATGCAATATGATTTTGACATGGCTACCGATAAGCTGCTTTTATTAAACACTACTGCAAAAGACAATCAGGAATTTTATGGTCGTGCCATTGGAAAAGCCACTTTAAGTTTAAAAGGTCCGCAGGAAAATATGAAGTTAACCATCACCGGCGCCGTAAACGATACTACTCATATTTATATACCCACTGGCAACAGCAGCAAAAGCTCCGCTGCTGATTTTGTTGTGTTTAAACAATATGGCACATTACAAAAAGAAGCTTCAACCGGAGAGCAAAGCAACCTTAGTATTGACCTTGATTTAACGGCTAACCATCAGGCGCAGATAGATGTGATACTCGACCCCGTAACCGGCGATATTATTAAAGCCACCGGCAATGGAAGAATGCAAATAAAAGTGCCCGCTACCGGAAGCATGAGCATGAAAGGCAGATACAACATTGAACATGGCGATTATGATTTTAATTTTCAATCATTTCTTCGCCGCCCGTTTGAATTGTTGCCCGATAGTTATATTGAATGGAATGGCGACCCTTATGATGCCGATATTCACATAGATGCGCAATACACAGCAGAGCGCGTAAGCATTAACGATTTGATCAGTAACCAAAGCGCAACAAACAATGTTGACAACGCCTTCAGCAATGTTTCCGGCTATCGCGGCGATGTGTATGTGATAGCGCAACTGCGCGACAAACTAACACAGCCTAAAATCTCATTCCGGCTCGATTTTCCACAAGGCAGTGCTATTAAAAGCGATAACAACTTCAACCTGTTTTTGGCGCGTTTGCAAAGCGATGACAATGAAATGCTGAAGCAGGTAACCTATCTTATTGTGTTCAATTCTTTTGCGCCGTATGGCGAAGTTACCGGCGCTTCTACCAATGCTTATTCGCTTGGCGTGAATACGCTATCGCAAAAAATAACATCGGAAGTCAATAAAATCATAAGCAATGTGTTGTATAAAATTACGGGTGATAAAAATCTGCAACTCGATATTGCGGCTTCCACATACAGTAGTTCCACCATTAGCGGAACTACCTCTTATACAGGAAGCAGCGTGTTGGACCGGCAACAAATTGGATTAAAAATAAACAAGAGCTTGCTCGATGGTAAAGTGATTATCACCTTTGGCGGCGACTTTGATTTTGGCATCAGCAATGCGTCAGCTTCGCAAACCAGCAACTTTCAATGGTTGCCTGATGTTTCAGTACAGATTATTTTATCGAAAGACAGAAAGTTACGGGCTATTGTTTTTAACCGAAGCAGCTTAACAGTTGCGGGTAATACAGCCGCAACCGGCTCGTTGGGAAGAAGTACACGACAAGGCGTGAGTTTAAGCTATACCAAAGATTTTGAAAAGCTGAAAGATCTTTTCAAAAGCAAAAAAGAAGCAAGTAAAAAATAGGCAAAAACAAAGAATGATGAAGTGAACCACAAAGCCACAAAGAACACCAAGGTTCATGAAGAAATCTTTTCCAATTACTTCTTATACTACCAACCCAAAAACAAATTTACCCATTTATATTTGTCCACTTTTACTACAAAAACAAATCAATCTTACTAAAAAAATAGTATGCGAAACCTCATCCTGGAAGCCTGGAACAACAGAGAATTATTAAAACAAAAGCAATACACCGATGCTATAAAAAGCGTGATTGAAGAAGTGGACAAAGGCAGGCTGCGCACCGCATCGCCAACTGAAAACGGCTGGGTGGTGAATGAGTGGGTGAAACAAGCCATCTTGTTGTATTTCGCCATTCAACCCATGCAAACGTTGGATGTTCCTCCGTTTGAGTGGTACGATAAAATGCTTCTCAAGAAAGATTACAAAGAGTTGGGTGTTCGGGCTGTTCCTCATGCAGTGGCACGCTATGGCGCTTACTTAGCAAAGAATGTAGTGCTGATGCCAAGCTATGTAAATATCGGTGCTTATGTTGACGAAGGTACAATGGTAGATACCTGGGCAACCGTTGGAAGTTGCGCGCAAATTGGCAAAGGCGTTCATTTGAGTGGCGGCGTTGGCATTGGCGGCGTGCTGGAGCCATTGCAGGCAAGCCCTGTTATCATTGAAGATGGTTGTTTCATTGGCAGCCGTTCTATTGTGGTAGAAGGTGTGGTGGTTGAAAAAGAAGCAGTGCTCGGAGCCAATGTTGTGCTTACCCAATCAACCAAGATCATTGATGTTAGCGGCAGTGAGCCGGTTGAACATCGTGGCGTTGTTCCTTCGCGTAGCGTAGTCATTTCGGGCACATACAATAAAGAATTTCCTGCCGGAAGTTTTGGTGTAAGCTGCGCACTTATCATCGGCAAACGTAAGCCCAGTACGGATTTGAAGACAAGTTTGAATGATGCACTTCGCGATTTTAATGTAAGCGTATAAACAATTTATAATTTGTAATTTTTGATTTTGGATTTGCAATGCGATGGCAACGTTTATTTATGAAGTAAGAGATTTGAAATTATTCAATCATAAATTATCAGTCCAAAATGCTTTTGCCGGTAAAAATTATTTACCGGCTTTTTTACGCTGTTTATCGGCTGTTTGTGCATCCTTTACCTATCTCTTCTTTTCATCGCTTTGTAAGGTTGATAGCTTTGTGTAACAAAAATAAAAACAATGGAAAATGAAGTAATGAAAAGTGATAGCAACTTCAATAACCCAAAACAGAACAACAGGATATGGACAGGCATTTTTCTGTTGGCTTGTGGCTCTGTTTTACTGGCTGCTAAAATGGGTGCGCCCGTTCCCGATTGGATTATAGGGTGGGAAACGCTTTTGATAGCATTAGGCTTATTAATTGGCATTCGTTCGCAGTTTCACAATCCGGGTGCTTTTGTTTTGTTGTTTATTGGCGGTGCTTCACTTGTTGATAATCACTTTCCAGAACTTAGCATCCGCAATTATATCTGGCCTGTATTTATTATTTTGATGGGTCTTTATTTTATTCTTCGGCCCAACAAAAAAAAACGACAAACATTTTGGAATGATTCCTATGTGGCGCAAAATGATTTCGACAAAACCAACGTTCAATCAACAGAAGATTACAACACTACCGTAAGCAGCGAAAGCGTGCTTGATGTTACGGCAGCTTTTGGCGGAGTGAAGAAAAAACTCATTTCAAAAACGTTCCGTGGCGGAGATATAACAGCATTTATGGGCGGTGTTGAAATTGACCTAACGGGTGCGGATATTCAAAATACGGCTGTGCTTGATGTGTCGGCTGTGTTTGGTGGAATTAAATTAATCATTCCTTCGGACTGGAAAGTGCAAAACAAAGCTACGGCTGTGTTTGGCGGTGTTGAAGATAAGCGCACTATGCCTGCTTCGTTCAGTGATAAATTATTAATTATTGATGGCGCTGCTGTGTTTGGTGGCATTGAATTGAAGAGTTATTAACTGTTATTTTTTGTTTCATAAATTTTCATACCTCCAAATTCCAAACGATATGAACTGGTATCTTGCAAAGCTTGTTTATCAAATTATATATGGCGATGGCTTTTACAACGCACAATTCAGCGAACAATTGCGCCTGGTAGAAGCTGTTGATGAAGTACATGCTTTTACAAAAGCACAACTTTTAGGGCATAAAGAAGAAAGTACTTTGTTAGATGAAAACAATGCGCTGGTACAATGGAAATTTATAGACGTTTGCGAACTGATAATGATTGATTCGATGGCTGATGGCGCAGAAGTGATGTCGCAAATTAACGAGCCGGCTTGCACAAAAGAATATATAAAAACGATTAAAAGACAGGCATCGCAACTGCTGTCGGATAGTTGTACCAAATGCTTTCAACAAAACTAAATTTCATTGGCAGCGCAATCTTTCTTTAATAAAAGAACAGCCGCCGGTTTTACCGGCTGGACGGTGCTTTGGTATGCGCTGCAAACCTTCATCATCAACAAATACATTCATAACCTTCCGGTAAGCGTGGCTGATGCTTTTGTAAGTATGAACTTCATAACATTAGCCTGTCTGCTCATCATACACAACTTCCGGTTTTACTTGCCGCGGCAAGAACAGTTTTGGTATGTAACCATTATCAGCATTGTGTTAGCAGCAGTGGCAACAGGGCTTGCGACTTTTGTTTTGCATCTTATTTTTCACAGCAATCTTGTTTATCTATCCTTGCTCCAAAGCTCATGGTTACTGCGTTTTGCTTTATCAACTTTATTAATTGCCTGCACCGGAATCATTGGTTTGTTGTGGTATTCTTTGCAGGAACAAAAAGAAGCCGAGCGCCGTTCTCATCACGCCGAAAAAATGTTGAGAGAAGCCGAGTTGTTTAAGCTTCGCGAACAATTGCAGCCACATTTTTTATTCAATAGCTTGAACTCAATCAGTGCACTTACCATCACTGATGCGAAGGCTGCACGACACATGATTCAACAATTATCAGATTTTTTGCGAAGCACTTTGCAACGCAACGAGCAACAAATGATAACGTTGAAAGAAGAAATGGCTCAATTGATTTTATACTTAGACATTGAGAAGGTTCGGTTTGGTCATCGCCTGCAAACACACATTGATTGCAGCGAAGAAATGATGCAATTGAAAATGCCTGCTTTGCTGTTGCAACCGGCTGTTGAAAATGCCATCAAGTTTGGTTTGTATGATACATTGGATGATGTTACCATCGAAATAAAAGCCGCAAAACAAAACGATGATTTGCTCATTACCATCAGCAATCCTTTTGATGCTGAAACGGCGCAACCCGCACAGGGCACTGGTTTCGGGTTGCAATCCATCAAACGAAGATTGTATTTATTGTATGCACGGCAAGATTTGCTGCAAACGCATCAACACGAAAATGTTTTTACAACTACCATTTTAATTCCTCCCCATTTTCAAAACCGATAGACATGAAAGCGGTAATTATTGACGATGAACCCTTAGCAAGAAGCATTGTAAAAGAATACTTGAAAGGGCATTCCAACATAGAAGTGATTGGTGAATGCAACAATGGTTTTGAAGGCGTAAAAGCCATTGCAGAATACAAGCCTGATTTAATTTTTTTAGACATTCAAATGCCAAAAATTAATGGTTTTGAAATGCTTGAATTACTTGACAATCCGCCACCAGTTATCTTTACAACTGCTTTTGATGAATTTGCTATAAAAGCATTTGAAACGCATGCCATTGATTATTTGTTGAAGCCGTTTGACAAAGATCGCTTTGATAAAGCGTTACAAAAATTTTTTGGGCAAAAACAAACTTATCCTGCACCACAATCTATAAAACCCTTGCTCGATACTGCAATTGAAAAAGAGCAAAACCATCGCGTTGTGGTGAAAGATGGCAGCAAAATAAAAATCATTCCGGTGCATCAAATTCAATACATAGAAGCGGCTGACGATTATGTAAAACTGATAACAGCAGAAGGTTTTTTCTTAAAAAACAAAACAATGGCTTTTTACGAAAAGCTCTTGACAGCACAGAATTTTATTCGCATACATCGCTCTTATTTGGTAAACAGTAGTTTGATAACACGTATTGATTTATTGGAAAAAGAAGGTCATGTAGTATCGTTAAAAACGGGCCGGAAACTGCCGGTGAGCAAAAACGGATATGGTAGGTTACGAGAACAGTTGGGTATTTAATTGTGAGATAAAAAGAATATCTTATCCTTTCATTGGCTCATAATTTGCCCTTCGTTAAAAAAATAAAGTATGAAAAAGACATTTGCCTTTGCAATAGCGCTGATAATAAGTGCTGCTGCGTTTTCGCAGGATTCATCTGCTACACGTCCGATGGGCGGTGATAGCATGCACCATAAAATGGGTGGCATGGGCATGGTTATGCATAAAATGAAAGATTGCATTATGATGGAAAACGGTTCGCCGATGGTAATGAAAGGCGGGCAAACAATGCCGTTGAGCCAAACAATGACGTTATCAAACGGTGCACAAGTAATGAGCGACGGAACTGTAAAAATGAAAGACGGCACAACAAAAGCAATGAAAGAGGGCGACTGCATTTACATGGATGGAACAATGGCTAAGATGCCAATGAAAGGCAAAATGAAAATGAAGAAAGACAGCATGATGTAAGCTGAAAAATCGGCAAAACAAAAAGCTACGTTTTAGTAGCTTTTTTTATGCTTACTTTTGAAGCAATATCATGAACCAGATTGCATCCAATGCTTCTCCAATCGGCGTTTTCGATTCGGGGTATGGCGGTCTTACGGTGCTGCAGGCTATCGTGCAAAAACTACCGCAATACAATTACATTTATTTAGGCGATAATGCCCGTGCGCCTTATGGCAACCGCTCGTTTGAAACCGTTTACCACTACACTTTACAATGCGTAAAATGGTTGTTTGACAAAGGCTGTCCTTTGGTAATTCTTGCGTGCAACACTGCATCTGCAAAGGCTTTGCGAACCATACAGCAAAATGATTTACCTCATATTGACGAATTTAAAAGAGTGTTGGGTGTAATCCGACCTACATCCGAAGTGATAGGCACTTTTACGCGCAATAAAAAAATTGGTGTACTGGCAACCAAAGGCACGGTGGCTTCGCAATCGTATGTGATTGAAATCAATAAATTTTTCCCCGATGTGCAGGTTATTCAAGAAGCCTGCCCGATGTGGGTTCCCTTGGTTGAAAACAATGAGCATGAACACCACGGCGCCGATTATTTTATAAAAAAATGTGTGGATGAATTAATAAAAAAAGACAGGAAGATTGACACTGTATTGCTTGCCTGCACGCATTATCCGTTGCTGATGAAAAAGATTTGCGAGTACATGCCGGTTGATGTAAAAGTGATTTCGCAGGGAGCCATCGTTGCCAACAGCCTTGAAGATTATTTGCATCGTCATCCTGAAATAGAAACAAAATTGGGCAAATTTGCAGAACGCCATTTTTACACTACCGATGATACGACTGACTTTGATGTTCAGACAGAAAAGTTTTATGGTGAAAAAGTGAGGTCAGAGTTTGTAGAGTTGTAAGTGAGGTAAGAGCATTATGCTTATTGTTTTGTGAGTACTATACGTTTTTAAACGTTTGTTTTTGCCACAAAAACAAACAAAACAAAAACAGCGGGCATTACAAGCCCGCTGTTTTTGTTTTGTTTGTTTAGGATTGAAAGTAATCCTCTTCCCCCTACAAAGCCACGACCTTAGTTATGTTCTTTGATGAACCGGAGGAGATAATAACCTGATAGACGCCAGGTACTAATTTATTGGTAAGCGATATTTTCTTTTCTTCTGTGCCACCGTTATGAGAGATGGTTTTGCTGAAGGCTGCCTTACCGCTGCCATCCATAACTGATAGTTCGTAAGAGCCTGCTGCCATGTTAGAAAGGGTAAGCGTGAACGAAGTGCCCTTTAACGGGTTGGGATAGACGCTTACCGATGAAGCAGCAGAACTGCCCGCGTCTCCTGCCGCCTGCCATTGCGCTGCAGCCACGGCTGAGTAAAGAACCGCTCCGTTTTTGCTCACACTTTTGATGCGGTAGTAGTTGGCACCAGCTACCGGCGAAGCATCGCTGAAAGAGTAAAGAGAAGCGCCATTTACCAACACATTGCCCGCAGCAGTAAAGCTTCTGCCATCGGCTGATTTCTGTACTTCATAATACAGAATACCACTCTCATTTGCCACCGTCCACTGTACCTCAATTGTTTTTTCTTTTGCTGCCGCTTTTATTCCTGTAAAAACAACCGGCAGTACTGTGTTCGTTATTTTTGAACTCATCACTACAAGCACAAAGCGATCAGCGGCCTTCGAAGCGGCTACCGAAGTGTTGACGCTGAAGGTAATTCGGGTAGTATCCGAAGAAGAAAGAGGAGACAGGGTTTTCAAATATCGGTCGTAGAGGGCAAACGACTGGTTGTTAAGAGAAGAAGGCACGATCTCAAACTGATAAGAAGCCGATGGAGCATTGGTAAAGCTTAAGTAAAGAGAGTCGCCCTTTTTTGGCATTGTGCGTTCGTCAATGGTAAGAAGGGAATTGCCTTCTTTGATAGCCAGGTTTTCACCTGTATTGCCCAACTTACCAGCATCGTTGTTGTCAACTGAATCGTTGTACGCAGAGCCAAAGTGGAACAATACACCATCAGCAATGGCAGTAGTCGTGTCAGCATTGAAAAGCTTCAGATTTACTTCCAAGGAAGTATCAGTTGTAGCACCGCCCATTCTGTCAGCCGAGGTAGTAGAGAGGGTAGCGTCTTTCACTGCCTCTGTAAAGAAGAGAGAGCCTGCTGTTTTGCCATCGCTGCTTTCTACAAAAAAGCCTTGTCCTGCTTCCAAAGCACCTGCTACATAAGAGGAAGGAGGAATGGCTTTGTAAGTGCCCGTAGAGCCGTCCACCGTTACCCATGCGCCTACACCATAAGTGCCTGCCAGGGTAGGATCCCACACCCGGTAGCGGGCTTTGATGTTGCTGCCGGCACTAACAATTTTTGTAAAGTTAACAGGGCTGGCATAAGGGTTTGCCACGAGGGTAAGACCCGTAGCCGCTACTGTTTTAGCAGCGATGTTGCCCTGGTTTACATTGCCCGTAGCCCTGAGAACGGTTGTCATGGGAGTTGTATAGCCGGTAGTGGTGAGAATGTTATATGAACGGTTGCCACGGATAAAGATAAAGTAAGCGGGGTAAGAGGTGATGACAGTGGTTTTGGTAGCGGGCACACCTACCCATGAAGAAGTAGTGCTGTTATAGACCTTCATGCTAAAAGTCTTTTGCGGGTTCTGGTCAAAGCCATCAGACAGGGCACCGTAGGTAATATGAGTCCCAAAGCCGGGATGCGGATTATCGGTAGAGCTTGTGGCTCCTTCCTGCCAGGCTGCATTGATAGAGGGTGCGTTGACACTGGTGATGGGAGCACTCATCAGGCGCCAGGCACGGCGGGCATGAATGAACTTTTCAATGGTTACCTTACCTGTAATCATACCTGCGGAAGAAGCTATAGAGGCAGTGCCATTGATGTCGCTTTTCAGAACCAAAGAATCAGAGGTGTTAAGAGTACCGCCCCCATTTACCTGCACACTGCCGGGTGTTGTGCCCGCTGTAATGGCAAGGGCAGTGTGAAGGGTTACGGTGTGAGCGGCTATCGTTGCTATGGTTAAGTTATGAAGGGTATCGTTAATGGGATCAAAATAAAGGTCAGAAGAGCTGCTGTAACCAACTATGCTGATGCCGGTTAAAGATAGATTGGAAGAGGAAGAACCTGCAATCGTACCTGTTGACAGAGAGCGGATAATGCGTCCGGCACTTAATGTTGTGCCCGGAGTAAGGATAAGCTTACCACCTGCTACATCCACTGTTCCTGCGATGGTAACAGAACCGCCGGTAGAAAGAGAAGAGCGGTTAGAAAGGATAAAAGTATGTTCATTGCGGGTGAAATCAAGGGGAGAAGAGCCTGAGCCATCGGTAGCTACGCCCCAGGTAGAAGGAAGATTGAGGTTGCCGGATGCTTTGGAATACAAGACGATGGAAGGTTGCAGTACAGCAGCATTGCTGGCGCAGGCAGTGGCAGCACCACTATAAGAAACAAGAGCCGTGTAGTTGCCTGCATCGGAGTAGTTAACTACCGGAAGAGTGTAAGTGCTGCTGGTGGCACCTGTGATGCTCACTCCCTTCTTCTGCCACTGGTAAGAGGCAACGCCACTCACTCCAACAGAAAAACTAACACTGTTGCCCGTCGCTACTACCTGCGAAAAAGGCTGTGCTGTAATAAGATATTTAACGTATGAATTGTCGCTGGTAATAGCACCTACAGCATTTGCTAAAGTAACAGAATAGGCATTAGCTGTATCCGCCATTGTGAGGCTTGTAGCTGTGTAACTGCTTGATGTTGCACCGACAATATCTGCCCCATTTTTCTTCCACTGGTAAGTCATTGTTGTATTACTAAAAGCTTTTACACTAAAAGTAACCGAAGAAGTTGATGCATTACAGAACGTTTGAGTAGTTGGCTGGTTAAATATAATTGGTACATCAAAACTAATAGCATTGGTATTATAAGCTATAAACGCTTGGTCGCTACTACCGCAAGGGTTAATTTGTAAGCCTTTTACTTGTGAGGCAAGTTTTGAATCGGTAATTCCAAATTCACTAATTAAAAAAGCCACCATTCTAATATCTCTCGTTCCATTCTGCTCAAACAAGCCATTCATTATTGAAGTATTGCAAGACATGTTTGGAGTTAGTGAATACAGGTCAAGTTTGTAAGTGCCGAGTTTGCTCACAGCATTCCAAAACACCAATTTCTTGTTTCCTACCACATTGTTATTTGCATCAAAGAAAAATATGGTATCGGGTTGGTTTGTAGTAGGCTCAGCAATTTGTGTAAAAACAAAATCGGGAACAGAATCAGTTGCTGTATTAATGCTCATATTTCTTATAGGAAAACTGATATGCGCACCTTGCGGTAAATTAGTAACGCCAGTTCCTAAGTCGAGTCCGTTTTTGCCATCCGTTAATACATCAGCTATGTGAATAATAGGATAAGGAGATTGAAAAGCTGCTTTGGTAGAATCGCCATCATCTTTAAGTGCCAGTGCGAGTGTATTAGCACCGCCAACTGTTTTGCCCGCAATATTGCTTACCGGAAGCGATTTGTAAACCTGCGCTGAATAATTGCTGCTACCTAGCTTTGTGGTTAGCACTGCATCATTCGCGCCTGTTGAATATGTTTTACCTCTAAAAGTAAATGCCAGTAAGTTATGGCTTGTATCAGGATAAACACTATTGTTTGTTTTTGTGTTTGAGGTCCAGTAGCTTTTAAAATCAGTATAAATTGCAGTAACAGTAGAATCTTTTACTGTTTGAGCCTTTACCAATTGTGTAGTGAGTGTTGTGAGAGCCAAAAGGATGAATGCAATTCTTTTCATAATAATGGATTTTAATAGACTACTGAATTTTGACTGTTTTGATATTGAATATTATTTTGGATTTTTAAAGAACTAAAACTTTTGTAGTAGAATATCTTACAGCGTGCCTACAATAATGAAATATGATGCCACTAAAAAAATCATTGTACATCAATAACATATATTTATAGCTTAATTGCATGTGTTCCCAGAATGAAATACATTTGTCCGATTGGAAATAAATTGCAGGTTTGGTTTTGCCATTATTTTGAAGAAGACTTTATAATGGACGAAAATTGTAGAGCGATTTTTATATTTATACAGATGGAAACAGCCTTATTTCTATATTTTATTACTTCTTGCATTGTCTCTTTTTTTTCTTTACTTTTGCCGCCCTTTCACCGGGCAGGCAGTGATGGTGACTGTTGCCTGAATGAGACAACAATATTTCGGAGCACTCATAAACGCATTATAACATGAAACGTACATTTCAGCCACACAATCGTCGTCGCAAATCGGTACATGGTTTTCGCAAGCGTATGCAAACCGCCAATGGGCGAAAAGTATTAGCAAGCCGCCGTGCGAAAGGGCGTCATAAACTCACGGTTTCTGACGAAAGAAAATTGAAATAGCACTTTTGTTTTTGCACAAATTTTTAGCCCATACCAAAAAGCCTCTTAAAGAGGCTTTTTGTTTTACTGGAAGATGAGTAAACCATTTTCATACGGAAAGAAGGAAAAACTGAAAAAGCGCAAACAATTAAAAGAACTGTTTGAAAGCGGGCAATCGTTTCTCCACTTTCCTATAAAAGTGCTCTATAAAATGCCTGCTCAGCCATTGAAGTTTTGTATAAAAGCGGGTGTGGGGGCGAATAAGCGCAATTTTAAAAAAGCGGTTCATCGTAACCGCATCAAACGCTTGCTGCGTGAGGCTTACAGGCTTAACAAACAGCCTTTACTTAACCATCTTGTACAGCACCAAAGAGAAGCAATGGTGTTCTTTTTGTATGTTGATAAAACGCTTCCGCAAAAAGGAGCATTACAAAACAAAATGCCTTTTGTAATTCGTGAATTGATAAAACAATTAAATGAAAGCTCTGCTCAAAATAGGTAGCTACCCGTTTATCTTTTTGATAAAAGTTTATCAGCGCATTATTTCTCCCTTGTTAGGGCCGAAGTGCAGGTTTACGCCTACGTGCTCAAACTATGCTGTGGAAGCCTTCTCAAAATATGGCTTATTCAAAGGGTTTTGGCTTTCTGTAAAACGCATTAGCCGTTGTCACCCTTGGGGCGGACATGGTTACGATCCGGTGCCATAGAAGCAAAGTTAGAAAGACCGAAGTTGGGGAGTCTGAAGATGACAAAGCAAAAGCGGGGACGTTTTTTGATAAAACATCCTTCCAACAGCAAAAGCTGTTGTGCATGCAACAGCTTTTTATAAAGTGAGTTGATTGTTTTTATAATGCTTAAGAAGAAATGCGCATTTTAACAACAGGCATTGGAAAACTTTCTTTAGTCCGTTTAGCGGGCTTCATGATTTTCAACTTTTCCGCAAGATTTGCAAACGGCAATTGCCATTTGTGTTTGGTAACAATTACTTTACCGGCTGGCGTATAGCTATAACCATAAAATGATGCTTCGTGACATTCTACGGCATAGTAAAACGTCTTCTCTTTAAAATACAGCAAATTGTTTTTGTATTTGCTGATGGTAAGGCACTCCGTAAAAGGAGGCATTACGCCTGTTGAATACTGGACATACACTTTCGCATCTTGTGTAAAAATCATGACAAACAATTTGAATGATCAATGATATCAGACTCCTAACAAAGCGCAATCTTTAGCTGTTTGATTATTCAATTAATAGTACTTTCTAAAGCAAAGCAAGCTTGTTGGATATTCTCTTGTAAAATTACAATTCGTTATTATTTCGCAAATTAATTTCTTTTAACCGATATTAAAAATAAATGAAAAAATACGCAGGATTGCTCCTCTCATAGAAGCCGCTATTGGTAAAGTTAGGTAAACAATAAATATTGATAAAAACAAAAGCCCGTCATAACGGGCTCTTGTTTTTATCGTATTACACTGATATGTGTTTTAAAAGGCATTTTCTTGGCCTTTAACGGTGTTGGCAACCGTCAAAAAAACAATGCGAATATCTAACAACAAACTCCAGTTTTCAAGATACCATAAATCATGTTCAACCCGCTTCTGCATTTGCCATACATTGGAAGTTTCGCCACGATAGCCATTCACCTGTGCCCAGCCTGTGATGCCAGGTTTTAAAAACTGGCGCACCATGTACTCTTCAATCAAATGCGAATATTGCTCGGTGTGCTTAAGCATGTGCGGACGTGGACCCACAATGCTCATATCACCTTTTAAAACATTAATAAACTGAGGAAATTCATCAAGGCTGGTGCGGCGTAAAAGTCTGCCGATTCTTGTTATCCGGTCATCGTTTCGGGTGGCTTGTTTTGTATTTGCATTATCGTTCATGCGCATACTCCGAAACTTCAAACACATAAACTCTTTGTTGTTTTTGCCACTGCGTGGTTGTGCAAAAAAGATGGGGCCTTTTGATTGTATTTTTATTAATAGTCCAATGATTGGTATTAACCAGGAAAGAATAAAAATGGTAACCAGAAGCGAAACAATAATGTCGAATGTTCGCTTTTTAATGATGTTGTTGATGTCTTCCAAAGGCTCATGCCGTAACGACATTACAGGCAGACCTTCTACGTAGTCAACATGCATTTTTTTATTGATAAAGAAGCCAAGGTCAGGCACAATTTTAAAACGAATACAGTTTTGGTCGGCATCGCGCATCAAAGTATAAATGTCTTTGTTGTGCTCCGGCGCAATGGTTGAATAAATTTCGTTGATATTATGTTTTTTGCAAATCTCCATCGTATTGGCAACGCCGCTTAAAATGGGATAACCCGATAGTTCATCAATATTTTCTTCGTTTTCGCAAAAGCCGATAATTTCTTTATTGGCTTCGTCTTTTTCCAGATAGTCAACCAGTTTTTTTGAAAGAGGATTGTATCCGATAATCACTACTTTGCTGATGAAACCTTCACGTTTTTTTACATACCGATGCACCAGCGAAAACACAAAACGGTTAATGAGAAGAGCAATAAAAATAACAATGAGAATAACTGAAATAAAGGCTCGCGACAGCACCATCAACCGAAAGAAAAACAAATAGGCTATCGTGATGAGAAGAAAGTAAATATAGGTTTGAATATAGGACCGTACATACTGATCGAACGTACTTACAAATTTATCCTGATACAGATTTTCAATTAAAATAATACTTAGCCAGGCAATACCGAGAAACAGCCCGAAAAAATCGTATTCATTGCCGGGTTGGATAAGGTGTTGAGATTGGAATATAAAGCGGGCTGCAAAAAACACCAGATTGATGGTAATGAAATCAATGATAGCCAGCGTAAATTGCAGCGACCGTAAAAAACGTATGTTCATAAGCAATGGTTTTATCTAATTAAAACCTGTGTAGTCTTCAATTGGATGTTGTAACAAAGTAACGCGTGAATTGAAATATTGTTTTATTAATAACCAAATAAAGATAGTGTTGGTAACGGCGTATCTTTTAAACAAACGGCGCGGCTCCTGGCTTAGGCGGTAAGCCCATTCCAATCCGGCATTTTGCATCCAGCGGGGAGCGCGTTTTTGTTCGCCTATCATTACCGGCAAAGCACCACCAATGCCAACCATGCAAGCCTGTATTCTGCCTTTCATAGTTGCCATCCATTTTTCCTGCTTGGGGCAACCCATAGCCACAAGCACCAATCCTGCACCGGATTGATTAATTCCCTGTATGATTTCTTCTTCTTCATTTGGCTTAAGCTGACGAAACGGTGGACTAAACATACCGGCAATTTTTAAATTGGGGCAGTTTAGCGCCATATAGCGGCGGGTATTTTCTATCATTTGTTCGGTGCCTCCTAAAAAATAAACCGGTACGCCGGTTTTACAAGCACCCTCTAAAAGGCTGGGTAGTAAATCCATTCCGGCAACTCTGTCCTGAGCCAGATGATGCAATAGTTTTAAGCCCCATGTAATTGGTTTGCCATCCGGTGTAACTATATCAGCGTTGTTCACGGCATCGGCGAATTCTTTATGACGATAAGCTTCTACAAGCATGTGCACATTGGCAACACAAGTGTATGAGCTGGTTTTTGTTTTTGCCAGCGATAGAATGTGATCAGTAATGTCTTCGTAAGAGCCGGTACTAATACACAAACTCAATAGGTTTAGTTTTTCCATGGTTTACAACAGATTTATAAATGGAAATCAGTTTTTCAAAACTTTTTTCAGGCGTATAATTATCAATGTACGATTGTTTTGCATTTACGTAAAAATCCTCTTTACGCGATTGCGGCAATACCTGCCATTTGTTTAATTTTTCAATTAAGTCATTTTCACTTCCGGGTTTAAAATGCAGTCCATTATATCCATCTGTAATCATCGTTTGCATAGCTCCCATGCCCGAAGTGATGACTGCTGTGCCACAAGCCAAAGCTTCGATAATAGTAAGTGGATTGCCTTCGTACCAGATAGACGAAAAAATGAACGCAGTGCAAACTTTTAATTCATTCATTATTTCATTTTTATGTTTAAATCCCAAGTAAATGATATTGTTATGCTCTTTTGCATAGTTTTCAACCAAATTACGCAATGGGCCATCGCCGATAATTTTCAGTACATGCCCGCTGTGTGCAAAAGCGTTAAGCAATACATTCATCCCTTTTTCTATAGATAGCCTTCCGGTGAATAAAAAATGAGATTGCCTTTCGCATTCTTCTGACGGAACATTGGCTATAAAGTTTGGTTTTACTACAATTTTTTCTTTTGTAAAAATGTCGGACAATAGAAAAATGCTCTTAGCATGTTCAGTTAAAGCAATGTATTTGTCAACATTTTTCCACGTACCAATTATTTTATGAAACCAAATCACAGATGCAAGCCAAAAGGTCTGCAAATAAGAATGGCGATAAGCACGGCTTCGTACGGAGTGCCAGGGAAACTTGTTGCTGAGATATTCTGACGATATAACATCGTTATGCAACAATGTTCCTGAAGGGCATAGCAATCTAAAATTATGCAGTGTGTGAACAACAGGAATTCCTTTTTTCTTGGCAGCAAGGAATACTGCCGGTGAAGCGCTGTAATGCCAGTTGTGTATATGCACCACATCCGGCTTTACGGTAGCCAACCACCGGCTTATTCGGCGGTAAGAGAAAGGATTATAAAACGCTGTTATCATCTCTGCTAACTGATATAGCCAGTTGGAAGAATTCTTGAAATACAATACTTCAACCGCTACTTTATGCTTTTTCAACAATTGATACTCCTGCTCTACCATTACATCCTCACCGCCTTTAAATAAATACCCAGTATGTACAATACCAATTTTCATTACACGTCATATTCTATTTAAAATGGTTTCAAAAACAGGCAATCAAGATGTTTTGCAACTCAGAGAACCAAGAAAGAAATTAACTATTAAATACGGGTTTTCAGGCAACAGGGTTCAAGCACACTTAAAATAGTTATTGGTTTTTATGAGACTGCTAAGCCAAACGATAATCAAGTATTAAGCCATAGTGGCGAGTGCTTTGCCTGTAAGCAGTTGCTATTTTAGCAGTAAATTTAATTTTTCTGTAAAAGAAGCTTGGGATTAGTTAGTTGTAAATAATTAATATATATAAAATTATGAAGGATAATGATTTAATTATAAAAATAATCTTATGTTCTTAATGAAGAATAGCAACCATGCAATATCTATATAATTTCTTAACACTATTCAATGAAAACTACTACAAATTAATAAGCAACGTAGCTTGATTTAAATAACAACTGGCAGAGGAGCGAGACTTTTTTTTCCACATTAAAAACAAATCTTTCTTCTTTAGAAGAAAGATTTGTTTCCGATTCAATATAATAAGGCTATAGAGAAGCAGTTTTAAACTATCTGTTTTCCTGTTGCCACAATTTAGCGCAGCCTTTAATACCTAATTTGTTATTGGCAATAGAAACATTGCTATCTAACGTAAAAGTAAGTTTGCTTGCATTGCCGCCACTAATGTATAGTTGGTCGTAATTTACCAGCGTCTTCAAGTTCTGAATTACCTTCTGCACACGGTCGTTCCATTTCTGTTTGCCTATCTCTTCCAAAGCTTTTTCGCCAACATAGTGGTCGTAGGTTTTTGATTTGGTAACCGGATGCTGACCAATCTCCAAATGCGGCAGCAACTGACCGTTGTTCAGCAACGCAGTGCCAAAGCCAGTACCGAGTGTTATTACCAATTCTAACCCTTTGCCACTTACAATTCCCAGGCCTTGCATGTCGGCATCGTTCACTACTTTGGCGGGTTTGCCCAGCTTCGATGTAAGCAATCCTTGCAGATTGGTATTGCGCCAGTCATCTGTACCTAAATTTGGTGCAGTAAATACAATCCCGTTTCTTACATAACCCGGAAAACCGGCCGACACATTTGTAAAACCAGGAAACATATCTGCCAGTTGATGAATAGCGTTTAAAACGGCATCCGGTGTTGCCGGCACTGGTGTTGGCAATTTTTTATAGTCTGCCGTCATGTTTCCATCACTATCCAGCAAAGTTGCTTTTACATGCGATCCGCCAATGTCAATGGCTAAAATAGAGTGAGCCGTAACTGAAGCTTTTTCGTTCTTTATAGATGATGCAGCCATTAGAAAATGAGTTAGTAAATAAGATAAGTTAAACTGATAACAAAAATAAAAGAACCGCAGTTAATGCGGTTCTTTTATTTTTGTTTTTATTGAGAAATAGAATCCAGCTTCGTTATATCGTCTTTCTCCAGTACAATATTTACTGAGTTGAAATTTTCTTCTAAATGCTGAACACTTGATGTGCCGGGAATGAGCAAAATGTTGGGAGAATGATACAATAACCAGCTTAACGCAATCTGGTGTGATGTGGCATTGTGCTTCCTGGCAATTGTATTCAACAATTCGGTAGCTTTTAAATTGCCGCCGCCAATCGGATACCAGGGAATGAATGCCATATCGTTCTGCCCGCAATATTCCAGCACCGGTTCCCACTTGCGGTTGTCAACACTGTACATATTTTGCACCGAAGCAACGCTGATGTATTTTTCTGCCTTTTTAATGTCTTCTACACTTACTTCTGATAAGCCGATGTGCTTTACCAAACCCTCTTCCTGAATGCTTTGCAGAAATTCAAAAATTTGTTCAAACGGAACTTTAGGGTCAATACGATGGAGCTGATACAAATCGATTTGTGCTAATTTTAAACGTTCCAAACTACCATGCAAAGCTTTGCGCAGATGATCAGGATGTCCATTTACAGGCCATTGGTTCGGGCCTGTTCTTTCAAGTCCGCCTTTTGTTGCGATCACTACTCCTTCTGCAAAAGGATATAATGCTTCGGCTATTAATTTTTCCGAAACATAAGGTCCGTAACTATCAGCCGTATCAATAAAATTAATGCCCAGTTCAACCACTCGTTTCAAAACGCTAATGGCTTCATTGTGGTTTTTCGGCGGTCCCCAAATGCCATCGCCGGTAATCCGCATTGCACCATATCCCATGCGATTTATGGTAAGTTCGCCTGCAATATCAAAAGTTTGTTCAACGGGTCTTATTTGTGTTGTCATAAGTTGCTTGTTTAAATGTTTGTAAATGCCCGCTTATTATAACTAACAACATGCCAGAGGAAGATGTGAGCTATGAGCTTCGAGCTGCAAGCTACAAGCGTTGATTATTGAGTATTAAACGTTGATTTTTGAAATTTGATAAGCTTCTTCACTTCCTGCTTGCAGCTTGTAGCTAATAGCTTGCAGCTCGAAACTCATAGTTACCTCGTTTTGTATCCTTCCCAGCCGTACCAGGCTACGAGTACAAAACAAAAAAGTGGAATAATATAAGCACGTGCCGTAACCGGCGTTGCCAGCAAGCCCATAAAAAAAGGCATGAACGCGCCACCGGCAATTGCCATTACCAAAAACGAAGAACCTTGTTTGGTATGATGACCTAAATCTTTTACGCCCAAAGCGAAAATGGTTGGGAACATAATAGATTCAAAAAAGAAAACCGCCATCAGTGCATAAATGGAAAGTGTACTGTGCCCAAACACTACTATAACGCATAACAAAACATTGATAATGGCGTATATAGTGAGCAATAGGTTCGGCGCAAATTTCTTCATCAGGGCCGAACCGGTAAACCTGCCGATTGTAAAAAGAAGCAAACTTGTACCTAATAAATTGGCTGCCTTTTGGTCGCTTATCGTATGATCTGCTTCTGTGCAATAATTAATAAATAAAGCGGCAATGCCAACCTGCGCAGCTACATAAAAAAACTGAGTAACTACAGCGCCGATAAAATGCTTGTGAGCCGCTAATGGTTTTATATCCTGCTCAATGTTTGAAACCAGTGTGCTTTCTTTAATTTCAGGCAGATGTGTGCGACTGAATAAAATCGCAAACAGGGCTACCACTACGCCAATCACCACATACACAAGTTGAACATTATTGGACGAAGAATTGCTTTTGTTTTCGGCGAAAAAAAGAACGCCGCCCACCAGCGGACCAATGAAGGCTCCGATGCCGTTGAAGCTTTGTGATAAATTCAACCGGAACTCCGATGATTCAGGTTTGCCCAATATTGCAGAATACGGATTGGCAGCGGTTTCCAGAAAGGTAAGTCCTGAAGCCAGCACTAAAAAAGCACCTAAAAAGCAATTGAATTTTTCATCGTTCGGAATGTCAATCGAAGCGAATGCATAAAATAAAAAAGCACCCGTAGCAAATAGGATCAATCCGAAAACAATGCCTCGCTTATAACCCCAGCGGTTCATAAACAAGCCTGCCGGTAACGCCACTAAAAAGTAAGCTCCAAAATAAGCTGCCTGCAACAAGGTTGATCGTGCTTTGGAAACGCCCATTGTTGCCTGAAAATGTTTGTTCAGCACATCTAACAAACCATACGAAAATCCCCATAAAAAAAACAAGCAGGTTACTAAGATAAATGGATAGAGATAACTGTTTGAATTGACGTTTTCATCAACCAAAATATCAGTTTGCATGCCGGTACTTACTGCCATGAGAGAATGAGTTTATATAGTTTGCAATGGTTATGAAAATGAATGAAATAAACAGCAATCATCAAATACAGACAGCTTTGGTTTTGCCCATAATTATTAGATTGATTGATTAAAAATACAGGAATCAAAATGAAATGAAAAAGTAGATATCCAATCACTTTTTTAATCTGAGTGAATTCATGCAAAAACAAAATTGGCACCAATCAACAATCATAATTACATTGCTGTATTGGCGCCAGTTCAGTGAAAAAGCAGAAGCATTTATTCGTTCATACCGCGCCGTTGAGAGTTATCGTTCAGCTTATCAAATGTTGTTTCATCTTTATCTGTATCTATCACTTCTACTTTGTCGTTTTGTTGTGCATTTATGCTGTCATCGTGTTTCTTTTCTTCAGGTGTTTGCAGCACGCTTTCATCATTTAAATAAATAGGAGTGAAGGTATCATCGCCTGCATTGTCGGCATCAGTTACTTCCTTGTTCATTTCTCTTTTTTCAAAGAAATCAGTGCTTTTGTTTTTGCCTATATTTTCTTTTTGCTGCGATTTATTTTGTTCTTGCATACAATTTGTTTTTGCACCATTTATTGCCAATATAATGCCATGCGATGTATGATGTGCAATGTGGGATGTATAACGAATAATGACTGTAAGACTTGCTTATAAGACTTCTATGAAAGAGCAAACTGCATTTTGTTCTTTAAAAGCGTCAGTAGGTTTAAATCACAAAATTAATCGGCTCTTCAAAGTCTTTGCTGTCTTTAATTACGGTTTGATGTTTATGATACACCACGCTGTGCGGAGGTACACTTTGCGTAAGCCATGTGTTGCCGCCAATCACGCTGTCGTGCCCGATGATGGTAGTGCCACCCAGAATGGTGCTGCCGGCATAAATCACTACATTGTCCTGCACAGTTGGGTGGCGTTTGCGTTTGGCATCTTCCTTCTTCACGGCAAGTGCACCCAGTGTTACGCCCTGATAAATTTTTACATTGTTTCCGATCACTGCCGTTTCGCCAATTACCACGCCGGTACCATGATCAATAAAAAAAGGGCAACCGATGGTGGCGCCCGGATTAATGTCAATTCCGGTTTGGCTATGCGCCCACTCGCTCATCATGCGGGGCAAAATGGGAACTTTGGATTGATATAGAGAATGTGCTAACCGATGCACCGTAATTGCCTGAAAACCGGGATACGAAAGAATCACTTCTTCCAGCGATGAAGAAGCCGGATCAAAATCTAAAATCAACTGCGCATCTTTCAGCAGCGCATCTTTTATCGAACAGAGTTCGCAAAAATAATGGTCTATTGTTTCGCTGTGTTGCGCAACAGTTGTTTTATCAACCAGCAACAACAACTGTTGCAACTGATGCTGCAAGGCCTCTTTTATGGTTTCGTGTTGTTGTATAAAGCTTTCTGCATCCAGCGCAACCGGAAACAGGTAGTGTATCAATCCTTCGGTAAAGTGGCTTACCTGTTGTTTGGAAGGCAGCACATTGTGTAAAATAAAACCAGGATACTGCATTGCGCGAAGTTAGTGAGCTATTAGCTATGAGCCTTGAGCTACTAGCCTTGAGTGAAGAAAGAAGCTAAGAAATGACGGGTAGATAACAAATGAAACGAATCTTATTGCTCGCAGCTCAAAGCTCAAAGCTCGTAGCTAATTTTGTTTTATGAAATTTATTTTCTGCAGCGTTGGTAAAGCGCATGAGCGTTATGTGAAGGAAGGCATTGATGATTTTACCGCTCGCATCAACCATTATTTTTCTGCCGAATGGCTGTTGATTGCAAGCGTAAAAAATGCATCCTCACTATCGCAAAGCGAATTGAAGAGGGAAGAAGCAAAAGCTATTCTGGCATCTCTGCAAACGGATGATGTTTTGGTTTTGCTGGATGAACGGGGCAAAGCCATTTCATCAACTCAGTTGGCACAGCTTATTCAACAAAAAGCAAACGAAAGCTGCAGGCGAATGGTGTTCCTCATTGGTGGGGCTTTTGGCGTAGATGATGTTATTTTTAAACGAGCCAATCTTACGCTAAGCCTTTCAGAGCTTACGTTTCCGCACATGCTGGTAAGATTGATTTTGGTTGAACAAATTTATCGTGCCTGCACCATTCTAAAAAATGAAAAGTATCATCACCAGTGATTTTTGTTTTTGCTCAAATAATTTATATAAACAACAGTTTTGCTTTGAGATTATAAACTTTACTCACTTCAAAAGTCTGAGGATATAGAAAAAAGGGCAAAACCAAACAATAAGCAAAACGAGCCGGACTTACAATCATCCGGCTCGTTTCCATTCAATATTCAGAAAAGCAATGTTATGCTTTGCCCATAATTTCTTTGGCAATTTTTGTGTGTTCTTCATCAGCCTCTTTCGCTTCCTCTGCGGAAGCTTTCATGTCTTTTTGTGATTCGTGCAAACCTGCATGTTCTGTATAACTTGCCATTGTGCCAAAGGCAGCTATCCAGTAATGAAGCGCCAACTGACCTGCGGCAATAATGCCCAGGTCACGCGCAGTATCTTCTGACGCGGTTGAGAGAACATTCTGGGTTACCTTACCAATGCCTTCGATCACAGCGTTTTCTTTTGTTTCGCTGCTACCGGCTTCCTTCAATGCACGCTCAATGCGCTCTGCCCACTTCTTCGATGTTTCGTTGCCCTTTTTAAGAGCTTGTTTCAATTGTTCATTTTTTGCTGCCTTGTTAATGGCGTCGGTGGCTTTTGCTGCCGTTTCGCTGCCGGTTTTCATTGCTGCCAGTCCTTCTTTAATAAGCTGTTTTACTTGTTCGTTTGCCATGTAATTGATTTTGTCTTTTGTGGTTTGCCAGTATAAATTGCTGGGTCAGACCACGGTGTTTTTATAATAGATTAACCCCTTTCCAATTGCACAAAACATTCCAACAGGCAAACCTTTTCTAAAGGAAATATCAATTCTTTTTTTTATAATGAATAGTAATCATTCAATCAACCGGCTTACAAAACAATAATGGATGAATAATGTACTGTTAAGATGGAATGTTAGTTATTTATTTATTGATGAATTGAACCTTGCAGTAGATTGAATTACTAATTTTTATTCATCGTGCGATTAACTGTGGTACGCACAAGCGAAAGGCATACACCAGAGTGGGCAGTATAAAAATAGCCAAAAACAAATTCAAAATATAAAACTCCTGTTTTAGATTTGTGGCATTGGGCATCACAACGGCTCAATGTAAAGTTCAATTGTTTTACCGCCTTTTGCTTTCAGCTTACATGGTTACAAAGGCACTCATTGCTGCATCACTTCACAAATTATGGTTTATTATTATCAGTTTCGCAATCATCATTACAAAACAGAAGAAGTTCGGGTAATTACCTGTCCGCTTTGCCACACAAGAGGTTACATGTACATGAGTGTTCAGCAAAAATACATTTGGATGATAGGCCCTATGATGCCGTCATCTAAATACGCCATTGCCTGGTGTGAGCATTGCAACAATTATATCCCGAAAGTAAAGTGGACAGATGAAATGGACATCGCTTACGGAGCATTGAAACAAGGCTTACAAACACCCGGCAGGCTGTATCGTGGTTTGTTTGTTTTTCCGCTTGCTGTGGCAGCCTTTGTTGGCGCCCTTTTTCTTCTTATCAACCTCACTGATAACAGGCAAAAGAACAAAGCAGCCACAGTTAAAGAAGCGATTGCTCATCCTCAGGCGGGCGATATTTTCCAGGTATTGCGCAGCGATGGCAGCCGTACTGATTATACCTATTATAAAGTAAGCCGCACAAACGGCGATAGCGTTTACCTAAAGCCTTCAACCGTACACAAAAGCAATACGAAAGAATGGGATAATGTACCTGCAGAAGAAAGCGATTATCAGCCGCAGGAAATGGCTTTTTCCATCTCTCAATCGGCTAAAGAAGATATGTTTTTAAGCAAAGGCGAGCATCCTGAATATGATATGGTTTGGGGCGTTTGGAAAGAGGGCAAACTGATTAAAAAATATTAAGACATGGCATTTGAAGAGCACAAAGAACAAAAATACCGCGCGGGTCGTTCCTTCGCCGATTATGAGTATGTAAGCAAGCGTTCGCGCCAGCCTTGGCGAGGTTTGGTTTTGATGTTATTTTTTGCCGGTCTTTTATGGTGGATGGCATGGGATCGGTGGCACGAAATAAAAGCGGCAGAAGAAACCGGCGCAACAATATCTATGAGTTCTGTTGAATGGGGCTTGTATAAGATTGGCGGCAAAGAAACGCTTTGCGGTTTTTTTGCGTTGACAGGTGCCGCGCTTGTTTATTTTGGCATCTATAATTATAGGCGACTTGAAAAAATAAAAAGGAACTGATGCCATCATTCTTATTTCCGTTGACAATCACAAATAAACTTTTTAAAACTACATAAAAACAAAGCATGAAACAGATCATTACCATTCTTACCATTGTTATGTTGGGTTCTTTATTCAACGCGGCTAAAGCCCAATCAGACGACGACCGCAACAAATTAGAGCTGACCATTGTGTATAGCGGCAAAACCATTTCGGTTGGGCTTAATTCCGTCTCCACCAGCCTATCAAGATCTTCTGATGATGACGATGCTTACGCCACAATAGACACGGCAAAAAGCAAAACCAAAACGGCGGCAAAGAACGGCACCTTTTACCTTTCGATGGTGATAAAAAAAATGGACGTGGATTTACTGCGTGTGTTCGCCAAAAGGGAAGCTAAGTTTGATGGCAGCATCAGTATTGTGGACACTTATGGAAAGAATCCGCCAACCACCATGCAGTTTGGTGGCGCATCACTTGAAAGCTATTCCGACCAGTTTTCACCCACATCTTACAATGATAGTTATTCAGGTGCCAATATATCCATTACTTGCGCCAAACTCACTATGAATGGCGTGGCGATAGAGTTGTAAAGAAGGTTTCTTAGTAAACATCGGTTTTAAAAACGATTGTGTTCTTTTAGGAAAGTCTGTGTTCAATGGGCTTGCAAAACACAAGTGATGATAACTAAAGCGATGAGAATATAAGTAGTTCGTCAGAATTAAGTGATAGTAATCAAAGCAATCATTCCATTATTCTAAGAAGTTTAAAAAGTTCCGAACCTTTGAAAGGTTCGGAACTTTTTACATGAATAGCCAACGACTTTGTGCGCAATAGGATGACTGAGTTAAGTAAAGATAAATTTGATGAGATACTTAGTAATTAAAAGATAGGCGTTTTGTGCATTATTAAAACCGTTTATGATAAGCGATACAAAAGCTTGCATAGCTTAGTCTGCAAACTGATGTAAAGAAGATTTGAATTGCAGATAAGCGTTTTTATAGCGGTTGTAAGCTGTTTCATTTTTGTACTCAACGCCACTTACCCAGTTGACCTTGGTAGCTCCATTGTTTTCAGTTGTCTCTTGATAAGATCTGGTATAGCTGCCATCTTTTGAAGTGATTGTCCACAGCTTTGTTGTTTTGTTCCCGTTGATTAACGTTTTTGTACTAACTACTTTTTCGCTATCCTTTAGGGCTATATCGGTGGGTTCGCCAAACCATTGTGGTGAAAAAATATAAAACGTAACTGCTTCATCGGGCGACGTGAAGAAAGCACTTTCAAAACCTTCGTTATTGGTTGTGCTATGCAAGGAAGGATGAACCTGAAAGTTGGATGGATACCTAACTTCGAACCATGCGCCTGTAAATTTTTTGGTTTGAGAAAATGATGAAATAAAAAACAGCGCAAAACAAAAAATGAATAAAGTTCTTTTCATATCAAACATTGTATTTTAAAAACTGATGAACGTATCTGGTTGTGCTCTGAAATGTATGATGGAAACACATTGTTTTCAACTCTGCCTGATGGAAATCTAAACAGCGAATAACAGTGAAGACAATAACCTTTAATCTTCCATCATAGCAAAGCCTTCATTTTGTTTTGCCTTTTGCACAGTAGTTTTATTTCAAGTATTTTCTTGCCCGCTCAATAAATGTTCTAAAAATTTTTTTGATTTTTTGCTTTCTGTTTTAAATGCAAAAATTGTTAACAGGCAACCAAAAAGAAACATGCCGAAAGGAAGCAAAGTGATCGGTGAAAAGCCATGTTGTAAGATTTGCCGGATCTGAGAAAGTGCTGATACAATGATCTCCAAACAAACAAGTCCAACGACACCCAGCCAAAAACAAATAAATATCAATACAAAAAGTACGGGTTGCATTGTTATACTTATATGTGTCTCATTATGAAAGGCTGAAATGTGCCCGGTAATAACGGGAAGAAAGGAATTTCTATAATTTATGATTCTGCTTATTGTAAATGTATTGCCTGAAATTTGCCCTTTGTATGGCTTGTTGGTGCTTTTCTTAGCTATAAAAAAAATAGAACTTTTTTTAGGTTCAACATTGTCGGCCAAACGTCTTATAACTTCATCGGCAGATAATTTACTTATCAAAACATAATTTTCATAGGGTAAATATTTTACTAAATTCATTGTTTTCCTTGCCATTATCTAAGTCAGTAGCGTGCATTTGTAAGGTTGCCTGCAACTCAAAAATATATGAACTTTCTTACCCTTACAACCTTTCGCTTTTACTGCTGAATACAGCTGCAATCAATTACAAAAAAAGCACAAAAGCAAAATATTTGTGCAAATACAAACGATACACAAAATGCAGGTTTTGGCAAAGAACTGGTAACTATGTTTATCTAAATAATGAGTGTTGTTGGAATAAAGTAAGGCCGATGTTAGTCTCTGATTCTGTAAACATCTGCCATGCTATGAAGATACAAACTTCAATGAAAATGCGACGATGTTGGAAACATTGAAAACTTCGCCGAGTTGGGGTTTCCCTATCGGCTTGCGTCCTCACAAACCGAAATGCTTAACTATTGTTCAGGTCGGTGCGGACACCGACCTGTAGAAAAAATTGATTTTACTGCGTTTTGTTAATGAATAACAGCACATCAAAAGCCTGTAGTGGTTGTAGTAATAAAAATGAAACTTTATTTGCTTCCATGGGACGCCTTATTTCAAGCCAAGATTCAACTGCATAATTATTCCTTGCTTTTCTGATATCTAATAAAAAACGAGGCTTGCCAACTTGTGAAAGAGCACTATCCAAACTACCTGGTTGAGCTGTGGCTAACGAGGGAGCACAACTACTTCCAACAATAAGCAAATTACTACCAAGTATGGACCTCAGATATTGACCTGTACTATTGGGCGGTTGTGCAAAAGCATTCCAAACACTTCCAACAGTAGCAGTATTTTTAATATGAGCATTGTGCGCAAATACAAGCACTTTGCCTCCTTCAGCTTCTTTATCTAAAATCCACATCACATTTTCAGCCATAGCAGCATCACGGGTACTCATAGTTCTCCATGCTTCCGGAGGAATTTGTCCGGGTTGATCAGGTGGTGACACACGTATCATCTTATCTGTTTGCTGAGCTACAATAGTATTGTGATACGCCAATTCATATTTTTCTTTTGAAGTAGCAGCAATAAATTTTATTCGCTCACGCTCAAATAGCGAAGTCATATCACTGAGTATTGCACTAAGCCTGTCACGTTCTTCCACAGAAAGCAGTGGGTATTTTGCCACAGATAAACGATCCAGGTAAGGTTCTAAAACCGATATCATTTTATTTGCTTCCGTTGGATCAACTGAACTGAGATATTTCAATGCTTCGTCCAGTGCTGGATGAGAAGGTGTCGTATCGCCGGGGAAGCCTTGTATCTCCATATCCATTCCGTAGAATTTAAGCTTGTAATGGTGCGATTTATCAGCATTAAACTTTCTCATCCATTGCAGCAGTTCGATATTTTCCCTGATGGGTTTGCCAATTGTCAGTTTCTGTGCAGCTTCTTCTGCAGTTCCATCACCGCCAATTATATAACTGGCAGCATAATGTGACTGTGAAAAATTTGCTTCCAATATGATAGTTGTGAATCCGCAGTTTTCAACCAAAAAGCGAAACATACGATTTCGAAATGCAAGCGGTTCATGAAAGCCATGTGCAGGTTCACCCAGAGCAACAACTCTTGCATTGCCAATTATTTCTTTTAGTGGCTCTAAGTCCATGATACTCGTTGCACTATCACTATTTTTCAGTGGAAAAGCATGATGTTTAGCCCAATCAATAAATGGCTTACTATCAAAAAAAGTATCTGGTTTAATTAGTTTGTTTTGTGTGATACCTGCTAGAGGTTTATACGCGAGTAAGAAGAGACACAAAATTAGTTTAAAAAAAAACGGAGGAGGTGGAAATGATTTATGATATTTCGCCATACAGGTTTAGACCAATTTTTATAAAATTAACGTGTTGAAATAAATAGCAGCCAACTTAAAAATAGACGAAAGTTTTCACCTTGCAAACATTCGCTTTTATTGCACAATCCACTCAGAATCAACCATAATAAAAATAGCAAAGGTCTAAAAAATTTTCGCAAATACAACTTTTCCGAAAGTTACCTTCCCGGCTTCTTCGCAGGCATCACCGCTTTAGGCGTTAGCTGGTTTCCATTTTTCTTTTTACCCGTATCAACCGGCAACTGGCTTTCAGGTTGTATGTTATCATATTGATTATCGGAAGATGGCGGCGGTGGCTGTTGTTGACCGTTATCACCATAATCGGCTGCAGAGCCGTTGCCTTCGTCTTCACCTTCGGCGCCTAATTGCTGCGGCATATCGTTCACCCAATCGTAAATCACATCGTTCTTCATGACATCGGGTTTGGTAAATACTGTTTTGGTATCAATGGCAAGCGCTTTATCGGCAGATACTTTTTGGTAAAACCTTGCCCATATCGGCAACGCTACCGATGAGCCCTGACCTACGCTGGTACTGCTAAACCGGATGAAGCGATCATCGCAACCGGTCCACGTGCCGCACAACAGTTGTGGTGTGTAACCCATAAACCAGGCATCACTGTTGTCGTTGGTAGTGCCTGTTTTCCCGGCAATATCGCCTTGCACGCCATAGCTCCAGATGCGCCTGCCGGTACCGAATTTTAATACACCTTCCATCATGCTGATGATGTAATATGCCGTTACTTCATTTATCACTTCTTTGCGTTGCGGCAGGTTGCTTTGCAACACATTTCCGTTCTTGTCTTCAATACGCGTAATGTACATAGGCTTTACATTAAAGCCCCTGCCGGGAAACATGCTGTAAGCCTGCATCATTTCGTATAACGATATTTCTTCGGCTCCCAATGCAATAGAAGGATAAGGATCAATCTTCGTGGTAACACTGCAATTGCGCAGGAACTCAACAAAGCGTTTCGCGCCTTCATTACCATTGCCCAATTGCTTCATAATGTAAGCCGTGGCGCAATTTCTCGACCATGCCAACGCCATCGCCATCGGCATTGTGCGTCCCGTGCACGAGGTGGTAGTAGCTGGTACCATACCTAAAGAGCCAAAGCTTTGCTGTACATCTTCAACAGGCGTGTTGGGCGTAAAGCCTGCATCTTCAATTGCCAAACTATACAACAGGGGCTTAATGGTGGAACCCACTTGTCGCTTTGTGTTGATGTTTACATGGTCGTATTTGAATGTTTTAAAATCAATGCCGCCCACCCAGGCTTTTACCTCACCACTTAACGGGTCCATCGCCATAAAGCCTGCCTGCAACATAGCCCGGTGATATTTGATAGAATCCATCGGCGTCATCACCGTGTCCTTGCTTCGGTTCTTATTCCAGGTAAACACCTTCATGGGCGTTTTTATATAGAAAGACTTTTTGATTTCCTCGTCTGTTGCGCCATCCTTTTTCATGTTCTTCCACCGCTCGCTTACCTGCATGGCGGCCTGCAATATATTTTCATGCCCGTTCCAAACCGATCCGCTTTTGACATTGCTTTGTGCACTCAATATTTTTTGCATTGCCGCAATGTGCTCATCAACGGCTTCTTCCGCATCCAACTGCATCCGCGGATTGATGGTGGTAAAAATTTTTAAACCATCTCTATACAAATCGTACGAATCACCATTCGCCTTTTTATGTGCCTTGCACCATTTCTTCATTTCTTCACCCAACACCATTCTGAAGTAAGGCGCTAAGCCTGCGGTTTCATCTAATTTTTCATAATCTAAAACAATAGGCTGCTCTTTGATTTCGGCAGCTCTGGTTGCCGATAAATAATCGTTACGTACCATTTGATCAAGCACCACATTTCTGCGTTCTCTTGCTCTTTTAGGATTGATGCGCGGATTGTACGTGCTGCTGGCTTTTAACATGCCAATGAGCACGGCAGCTTCGCCGACATTTAACCTATCGGGTTCTTTTTTAAAAAATGTTTTTGCTGCATTTCTAACACCATATACATTATCTCCAAACGGCACTGTGTTTAAGTACAATGTGATGATTTCAGCCTTGGTAAAATTGCGTTCAAGCTTGATGGCAATGATGCCTTCTTTTAGCTTTTGGATCATGCGTTTAATGGGGTTACGGCTATAATCGGTAAATAAATTTTTCGCCGTTTGCATGGTGATGGTGCTGGCACCGCCTTCGCCGCCAAGCGAAAAAATAGCTCTGCCTAAAGCACGCGCATCAATGCCGCTGTGTTCGTAAAAGCGTTCGTCTTCGGTAGCTACCAAGGCATTCACCACATCTTTACTTATGTCTTTGTATTCAACATTTACACGATCTTCCAGATAGTATTTTCCCATCAGTGTTCCATCGGCTGCATACACCTGGCTTGCCAAAGAAGCCGAAGGATTTTGCAACTCTTCAATAGATGGCATCTTTCCAAAAAAACCATAATTGGCTAACAAAATAAGTAAGACAACAAAGCTGATACCGCCAAAAAAGAGTATCCAGATAATAGCAACCGCTTTGTTTGTTTTGTTTGTTTTTTTCATAGAAAGGAGCAAAGTGCAAGTTTACAACGAATGAAACGAAATGATAGTGCGAAAGTAAGTGAAGCAATTGTTATACTAAAAGCTAAGCCATGATTGGCACTTTAGTAAGGGATTTGTTTTTGCATGAATTCTTAATTTGCGTCATTGCAAGGAACGAAGCAATCTGTGAATTGGACAGTGAAGTGGCTTGTGAATGGTGAATAGTCGGTTATAAACGGAATAGAGCTAACCAGCTTACTGCCTGCAAACAGCATTTATTGTACAACAAAGACTGCTACGCGCGGCTCGCAGTGACGATGCTTTGTTTGTACTTATGTTGATATTCAAAGTTGCCTGCAATTACCAAATAAGCGCAAAACCAAACGGTAACCTAAACAGTAGCGTTAAGGCGCAATAAAGCTAATCTCTTACTATCTTTTCAAATTGAAGCATTATTCATTTACAAGCCTGCCAATTCCAAACTGCGCTTCTTCAGTTTTTTCAATTCAATATTTTCAATAATGGCATCGGGAGCCAGGATTAAAGAAGTGCCGGGCTGCTTCCACCATTCGTTATTTTTTATTTTGGTAAAATGAATAATGCCAATGAACCAGCTTCGTTCGGGTCCGGCGTGGTATTCTTCAATCCATTCAAATTCATGTTGAGGAATGTTTTTGATGTTGGAATAAGAAATATAAGTTCGGATATAGAAATCATCTGTCAACTCACAAGGTTGATGATGGTATAACTTTTTGTATTCGTACCGATAATCGTAACGCAATGCACTGATGTCGCTCAACACAGCCGACGCCGTTGGAAACGAGCCGGCTCCCTTCCCGTAAAAAAATTGTTTATCTGCGAAACCACTTTCTATCACCACGCCATTGTATTCGTTTTTTACAAAAGCCAAATGGTCGTCATTCGGTACAAATTGCGGCAAAACAAAAGCAGCTACTTTGCCATTGCTTAGTTTTTTTGCCTGTGCCACCAGCTTAATATCGTTATGCTTTTCTTTTGCCGCCAAAGCATCGCTCAATTGTATATTTTGAATGCCGGTAAATAAAATGCGCTGCGGGTTTTCAACAATGCCATACGCATGAGTTAACAGGAAACTCCACTTGTTTACTGCGTCATAGCCTTCCACATCCAGTTTTGGATTGCTTTCGGCAAAGCCAAGTTGTTGCGCCAGTAACAATGCATCGGTGAATGTGAGCTTCTCTTCAAACATTTTGGTTAAAATAAAATTGGTTGAACCGTTGCAGATTGCTTTGATGGAATAGAGCAAATCGTTATCGTAATATTCTTCCAGGTTCCGAATCACCGGAATGGAAGCGCAAGCCGCCGCTTCGTACAAAAACGGCATATCAGTTTGCTGTTGCAATTGCAGCAGTTCCGGCAGGTGCTCGGCAATCATTTTCTTGCTGGCACTTACCACTGCTTTTTTGTTTTTTAATGCAGTAGAAACAATTTCAAAAGCAGCATCTGCATCGTCAATTACTTCTACAATCACGTTGATGTCTTTATCAAACAACAAGGCATCTTTTTGTATCGTAAATAATTCAGGTGGTGCAGCCCTTTTCTTATCGGGATGTTTGATACAAACTCTTTTTATGGTTGCGTTTAACGAAGGTGTTTGCTGCAATACTTTGTACAAGCCTTCGCCAACAACGCCAAATCCAAACATGCCTATGGTTAATTGTGTATGCATAAGTAGGAGAAGTCCTCAAACTGCCTAAGACAGAGAGTTGAGAGGCTTTTTTTGTTTAAAAGTTTATAAAATCTAAGTTTGTTTTTGTTCTTATTTGTGTGGCTGGGGCTTCACAAACTCTTCCAGCAATTTTGTTATTTCATCATATTCTAACAAAAACCCGTCATGCCCGTATAACGAATTAATAATGGCCAACTGCGCACCCGGAATGTAGGCCGCTAACAATTCCTGCTCCTGCGGCGGAAACAAAATATCGCTTGAAATGCCAATCACCAATGTTTTTGCTTTGATGGAATGCAACGCTGCCTGCACCGATGTTCTGCCTCTGCCAACATTGTGTTTGTCCATCACCTGCGTTAAAAAATAATAGCTGAACGCATTGAACCGCTTTGCCAGTTTTTCGCCCTGGTAACGCTGATAGCTTTCTGCTTTTGTTACTTTTTTGTCTATTGACAAGGCTTCTGTTTCTGCCGTTGTGCCTGCCTGCGTTGCTGTATAAGTTTCGTAATGACGATAGGATAACAAAGCAATTGACCGCGCTATCTTCATGCCTTCCTTACCTGCGTCTTCGTTATTGTTTTTCCATGAACAATCGTTTTCAATGCACCATCGCTGCGAAGCATTAAACGCCATTCCCCACGGCGAATGTTGCGCGTTGGTTGCAATAGGAACAATGTGTTCAAACAAATCAGGTTCTTCAATTGCCCATTCTAATAGTTGCTGTCCGCCCATGCTGCCGCCAATGCCAAGGTGTATTTTTTCAATGCCGAGATGTTTACACAGAGGCTTGTAAGCCTCAATAATATCGCGCGTGGTAAACTGCGGAAAACTGTGGTAGTAAGGCTTGTCACTGTTGGCATCAACATCAAGCGCGCCAATACTACCATAGCAGCTTCCCGGCATATTCACACAAACAATGAAAAACTGTTTAGGGTCAAAAAAAGTTCCTTCGCCCACCAAACCCGGCCACCATTCAACAGGATTGCTGTTGGCGGTTAACGCATGAAACACCCACACCACATTGCTCCTATTTTCGTTCAGCCTTCCCCAGGTTGTATAGGCAAGATGATAGCCATCCAATTGCGCTCCGCTTTCCAGCATCAAGGTGTCTTCACAGATAAATATCTTTCGTTCCAATGTTTGGTTTTGTTTAAATACTGCGCTTAGAAACAAGTATGGGTTGAATGTGTTTTTTATGAAAATACCTTATCAAACGCCTGTTGAAAATCGGCTTTGATATCGTCAATGTGTTCAATACCTACACTCACCCGAATTAAATTCGGCAACACACCGGCAGCTTCCTGTTCGGTTTCGCCCAACTGCTCGTGCGTAGTAGAAGCAGGATTGATGACGAGCGTTTTGGCATCGCCAACATTTGCCAGGTGGCTTGCAAGTTTCAATGAGTCTATAAATTGAGCCGCTTTGGTTTTATCGCCTTTTACACCAAAGTTCAATACACCGCCAAAGCCGTTGTGCAGGTAGTTTTTAGCCAGTTCATGATAGGAGCTGCTTTCCAAACCCGGATACCAAACGTACGCAACCTGCGGATGCGCTTCCAGCCATTGCGCTAACGCCAGCGTATTTTGGCAATGCCTTTCCACACGAAGAGACAACGTTTCCAAACCCTGCAAAAGCAAAAACGAATTGAACGGACTTAACGCTGCACCCCAATCGCGCAACCCTTCTACACGCGCACGAATGATGAACGCGATGTTGGGCAAACCCAGCGGATTGCCTTCGCCAAACACATTCCAAAACTGCATACCGTGATAACCTTCGGATGGCTCAGTAAACTGCGGAAACTTTCCGTTGCCCCAATTGTAATTTCCTCCATCTATAATGACGCCGCCAATAGAAGTGCCATGACCGCCAATCCATTTGGTAGCGCTTTCTACCACAATGTTGGCACCGTGTTCCAATGGGCGAAACAAATAGCCACCGGCTGCGAATGTGTTATCAACAATCAGGGGCAGATCGTGCTTTTTAGCCAAAGCTCCAAAGGCTTCAAAATCAGGAATGCTTAATTTTGGATTGCCAATGGTTTCCAAATAAATAGCTTTGGTTTTATTATCAATCAGCGGTTCAAAGCTTTGCGCATCATCGCCGTTAGCAAAGCGAACGTCAACACCCAATCTTTTAAAAGAAACTTTAAATTGATTGTATGTTCCGCCATACAAATAAGAAGAAGTAACAAAATTGTCGCCTACACCCAAAATGTTGTTCAAAGCTAAAAACTGAGCTGCCTGCCCGCTTGCAGTTGCCAGTGCTGCCACGCCACCTTCCAATGCCGCCATGCGTTTTTCAAACACATCGGTGGTTGGGTTCATAATGCGTGTATAAATATTTCCGAACTGCCGCAAGCCAAATAAGTTGGCAGCGTGTTCGGCATTGTCGAAGCTAAAAGAGGTCGTTTGATAAATGGGAACCGCACGGCTTTTGGTGGTTGGGTCAACTTCCTGTCCGGCATGAATTTGCAGTGTTTCAAAATGTTGGGCACTCATGTTTGTGTGTTTTATTTTTATAAGAAGAAAAAGAACTTACTGATGTTTGTTTTTGCGGCAAAAAAGGAGCATAAAAAAAGCTCGTCTTCTAAGTAAGACGAGCTTGAAGGAAGTATAGCAGGGCTAACCAATAATCAAACTGAAATCTTACTTATCTCTCCCTTTAAATCGGGGTGGAAGTGGCACCTTTCACACGCTGTTATGATGTGTGGTGGTTGCCAAGGCTTCATCGGTCCATGTCCCTCTGCCTTTCTTGATAAGAATGTTTAAAGAACTTGCCTGCCGGCAGGCAGGCTGGCGCAAAGATATAAGCCGCTTTCTTATATCAACAAAAATATTTTGGAATAAGCCTTGCAACAAGGCACAGTAAAAAGAGAACAACTATGAAAAAAGTAATTGCCTTATTAGGAGGATTAACAGGCGCAGCAACCGTATCACTGCTTCATGAAGCGTTGAAAATAACCGTTCCTTCCGTTGCTCCGCGCATGGATTTGCTGGATATGGAAGCAATGAAAAAGGTAAGAGAACGCGTACATCTTTCCATTCCTCCGGAAGGAGAACTGTTTAAACAAGCTATCATCAGCGAGTTGATTGCTTACACGTTATATTATAGCCTTGCCGGTGGCGACGCAGCCGACTTAAAAGCAACTACCTTAGGCATTGCGGCGGGTATTACTGCGGTAGAACTTCCTGAACAGCTTGGGTTGGATCCGGCGCATAGCAGCCGTACCAAGGCAACAAAATATTTAACAATGGGCATTTACATTGCGGGTGGTTTGATGGCGGCTGTTACCATTGGTTCGTTAACCGACCTAACGCACAAAGTGAGCAAAATAAAAGCGCCAAAAATAAAAGCACCGAATGTTAAAAAGTGGGTTCGCAAGCTAAAGTAAAGTTTGTTTTTGCCCCTTTTTTGCTTCCTAAGCAAATGTTGCACAGTGGGCAAATTTGTAACATCGGCCGTTTAATGGTTAATTTTGCGGCGTTTTAAAACTGCAATCATCAATCAAAATACTATGGCAGATATTTTTGAACAACTGGTAAAAAACTACGGACCCCTCGGACAGCATCGCGATCGTGCGCATGGCTACTTTGCTTTTCCGAAACTAGAGGGTGAAATTAACAGCCGCATGAGGTTTCGCGGTAAAGAAGTAATTGTTTGGAGCTTAAATAATTATTTAGGTTTAGCCAATCATCCTGAAGTAAGAAAAATAGATGCCGAAGCTGCGGCACATTGGGGTTTGGCTGCGCCAATGGGTGCTCGCATGATGAGCGGCAACACCAACTGGCATGAGCAATTGG
The DNA here is from genome assembly GCA_965277535.1 of Ilyomonas sp. Classification (GTDB taxonomy): domain Bacteria; phylum Bacteroidota; class Bacteroidia; order Chitinophagales; family Chitinophagaceae; genus Ilyomonas. The sequence goes on from OZ255825.1 coordinate 3,691,316, forward strand.
AAAAAGAATTGGCGGAATTTGAAGGAAAAGAAGATGTCATTTTACTGAACTATGGTTACCAGGGAATCATGAGTACCATTGATGCCATTTGCGGCAGGCACGATGTGATTGTGTATGATGCCGAAAGCCATGCCTGCATTATTGATGGCTTGCGCCTGCACCAGGGACACAGGTATGTATATAAGCACAATGATATTGAAGATTTGAAAAAGCAGTTGGAACGAGCAACCGCTTTGATAGAAAAACAGGCTAAAGGTGGCATTTTAGTGATAACAGAAGGCGTGTTTGGTATGGCCGGCGATCAGGGCAAACTGAAAAAAATCTGTGAATTAAAAGACGTGTATGAGTTTCGTTTATTGGTGGATGATGCGCATGGTTTTGGAACGCTGGGTAAAACCGGAGCCGGAGCCGGTGAGGAGCAAGGCTGCCAGGATCAGATTGATTTGTACTTCTCAACATTTGCTAAATCAATGGCTTCCATCGGGGCGTTTTTGGCTGGTTCGCATGTGATTATCGATTACATCCGCTATAACATTCGTTCGCAAATTTTTGCCAAGAGTTTACCAATGCCTTTTGTGATTGGTAATATCAAACGGTTGGAGTTGTTGCGCAATCATCCCGAGTTGAAAGAAAAATTGTGGAGCAACGCACTGAAACTGCAAAATGGCTTGAAAGAAAGAGGTTTTGATATTGGCAAAACGGACAGCCCTGTAACGCCTGTTTACATGAAAGGCGGTGTGGAAGAAGCCACCGCTATGGTGATGGATTTGCGCGAAAATTACGGTGTGTTTTGCTCTATCGTAACGTATCCGGTGATACCCAAAGGCCATATTATTTTCCGCATGATTCCAACATCTGTTCATACAGATGAAGATATTCAGGCTACGTTAGAAGCCTTTACTGCCACAAAGCAAAAATTAGACAGTGGCGAATACAAAGCAGAAGCGATACCGGATATGGCAGAAAGCAGATGATACTGTCTGAATGATAATTAAACAAAGAGTTCCGAACCTTTAAAAGATTTGGAACTCTTTGTTTTTAATCAGTAAGCGTTTTACAGATATGATGTTAGAACATCACAACATGAAACTTTGTAAGTAGGAACCTAAAGAAAAAAGATGCAAAAGATGAAAACTTATTGTTTGCGTTTAAAAGAACAATTAGATATTTGACCAACAAATTCATAGCCAATTGAACTAATAATCTGTATGATTACAGTCGATAATGCAATTAAACAAGGACATAAAATGGTCAATTATCCAATTTTGATTTTTATGTCTGGGACTACTGTAATTTGTTTTTATCTTGATAAAAATAAATTGTCTCCTGAATGGATGTTTCCATTTGGGCTTACGCTTTCATTTATTCTTTCATGGTTATACTGGAGTTTTGTTATTACGAAGTGGCGACTTTGGGCTTTCAAGCATGTTGATGATCCTTACGCTTTGAAAAGACGTGCTATTCAAGAGAAACTCATATGGAAGGATGGAAGTGTGTTTGAAAAAACAGAGATTAGAACTAAAGCACAAGAGGAAGAATGGAAAGCCATCCAAAAGAGTAGATTCAATAAAGATGAGTCATAAACTATAATATCTGGATATTGCCTATCGGTTTATATCCACACAAACCGATGTAACAAAAAAGTCTTTTCAAGATTGAGAAGGCTTTTGTTTTTATTGAATTAATGGTATGAGACTACTCTTTATTCACATTCACAATCTCCATGCTTTTAATTTTGCCATGTTGGAATGTATAAACGTGATGTACAATTCCATCAAAAACAATTTTACCTTGTAAGTCCGTTACCAATTGCCGGACTTCAACATCTATCTTTCCATCGTTTGTTTGTTGCATCGAAAGTGGTGTTACCGTTGGGTCAACTTCTTTCCATTGTCTTGTCCAATACTCTCTTACTTCGTCATGCCCCTCTACATAACCACCTTTCCAACCATTCGGCCAATGAACATCTTTTTCCATCAGTGAAAGAACGGCATCAATATCTCTTGCATTAAACGCATTGTAGGCTTTCTGAATCATGTTTTCATATAGCTGTTCCATATTTCATAATCATCAAAATGTGAACACTTTATAACTGAAGGCTTGTAAAGTTAATTTTTTCATGCCTGCACACACAAAAGTTCCGAACCTTTAAAAGGTTCGGAACTTTTTATTCAACGCATAATCCATATCCCACATATCCCAAACATCTCATTTATCCCAGTTCAGACAATTAATACGAATACACTTTATAACCCCAGGCAGGCAAAGTGATTTTTTCATGTTTATCAATCTGATCCAATCGTTTCGTAAACACATCCTGCATCAGCGGCGGCAAGGAATAGTTGATGGTAAAGGTTTGCGGCTGATTGCTCAAGTTGGTTATCACCATTACTTTCTGATTTTTGTTTTGCCTTACAAACGCATAAATCGCTTCATCTTTTGAAGTAGAGAGTTTGGTGAACGAAGCATCGGCATCTAAGGCTTTGTTTGCTTTTCGAAGCGTTAGTAAGGTTTGGTAAAACGGTGCACGCGCATATTTGCTCCACTTGATACTATCTTTATAAAAGAAAGAAATAGAGTCCAAATAAGGTTCTTCCTGGCTGCTGTAAACCAATGGCACTGCATGTTCCAGCGTTTGCGTTAGTACAGCAAACGGAGCATGAATGGCGCCTGGCATCGTAGCATAATCGGCTTTGTTCCAACTGTTTTCATCGTGGTTACTGGTAAAATACAAATCAATCGAGTGAGAGGGAAAAACAGCATCATCGTGTTTGATAATCGAATCTAAAGACATCGCATTTTTGTTGCCCGCAGCAATGTCGTTCATCACATGAAACACATCCCAGGGATAGATGGCATCAAAGCCAGCGGTGATGTATTCGGGTGCATCTACTTCAGCAAGCATAAACAAGTTTCTGCCCTTTTTTAGTTCGGGAATACACCTCTTCCAAAATTCCAGGGTAGGGCCATCAGCATGGTCGCAACGAAAGCCGTCAATGTTGCTTTGGTTTAACCAGAATTTCATATCAGCAATCATCGAATCCACCATTTCGGGATTGTGATAATCAAGCTTGCGCGTATCTGTCCAGTCAAACTCCATTTTTGGTTTTCCGGTGCTGTCTTTTACATAAAAATCAGGATGTGTTGTCAGCCAGTAATGATCGGCACCGGTGTGGTTAGGAACCCAATCTATCAACACCTTGAAACCCTTGCTGTGTGCATCATTCACCAAATGTTTCCAATCATCCATATTCCCAAATTCCGGGTTGATTTTGGTGTAATCAGATACTGCATAATAGCTTCCCAATGCACCTTTTCTGTCCACTTTGCTGATGGGATTTATCGGCATAAACCAAAGCGTTTGCACGCCCATATTTTTCAACCTGTCTAAGCTTTTTTCAAACGCTTTGAAAGTGCCTTCCGGTGTGTATTGCCGCACATTCACTTCATAAATATTGCCCTGCATAATCCAGGCTGGATGGCCATCTTCCAGTGAATCTTTTTGTGCAAAAACAAACGTGGAAACAAAAAGAGGTAAAAGAAAAAGCAATCGTTTCATAATGTAGTTTGTTAGAAATAGAAATAAGAAAGTATCACACCAAACCTGTAAGAGTTTCTACCACTTTGTCAACTTCGTCTTTTGTGTTGTGTTTGCTAAAAGAAAAGCGAACAGCAACGAAATCTTTACCAGGATACACCGCTGCAATCACATGGCTTCCATGGCTGGCACCGCTTGTACATGCGCTGCCGCCAGAGGCGCAAATGTGATGTATATCGAGGTTGAACAGAAGCATTTCTGTTTTATCAGTTTGCGAAAAGCCTACATTTAAAATAGTGTATAAAGTATCGCCGAATGTATCGCCGTTGAAGCAAATATTGGGAATCTTTTTCTTTAAACAATCAGCCATGTAAAGCCGCAGTTCATTGATTTTTTTTGCATCCCTTTCATAATTGTCACTCGCTATTTGCAATGCTTTTGCAAAGCCTACAATGCCATATAAGTTTTCGGTGCCCGCGCGCATATTGCGTTCCTGCGAGCCACCGTTGATGAACGGATGAATTTTTACATTTTCATTGATATATAAAACGCCAACTCCTTTTGGTCCGTGAAATTTGTGTGCGGCGCCGGTTATAAAATGCACAGGTGTGTTTCTTAAATCGAAAGGAAAATGACCTACGGTTTGCACCGTATCGCTGTGAAAAATGTCTCCGTATATTTTACATAATCTTCCTACTTCATGAATATTGGAGAGGTTGCCGATTTCATTGTTCGCATGCATCAATGTTACCAAACATTTCTCTGGAGTTGTATCTAACAATCGTTCTAAATCATTCAAATCAACATGACCGTTTGGCAACAGCTTTACATAACTTACGCTAATACCTTTTTGTTTTTGCAGATATTCTACTGTATGCAATGTGGCGTGATGTTCGATAGGAGAAGTAATGATATGGCCGCATCCCAAATCTGTAATGGCCGCATTGATAGCTGTGTTGCTGCTTTCGGTGCCACCGCTTGTAAAGAAAATTTCAGCTGGCTTTGCACCCAATATTTTAGCCACCGTTTTTCTGCTGTTTTCAATTGCCATGCGGCTTTCCCTGCCATAGCTGTAAATAGAAGAAGGGTTGCCAAACTGCGCCGTTAAATAAGGCATCATAGCATCTAACACTTCTGCATCTAACGGCGTGGTAGCCGCATTATCAAAGTATATTCTGGACGTTGTGTTCATTGTTTGTTTTTGCCTGAAAAATTTTGTTTGAACCACAAAGACACGAAGAACACAAAGCAACACAAAGAATATTGATAAAAACAAACTTCGTAGTTCTTAGTGTTCTTCGTGTCTTTGTGGTTCTTATTGAAAAAAATTATAACAAATGTGGTTTTACGTATTCTTTCCACTTTTCAATTACGGCGCTCATATCGGCAGGAAGTGGTGCAAAAAAGTTCATGCACTCACCTGTTTTCGGATGGTCGAAACCTAATGTTTGCGCGTGTAGCGCAATGCGCGGGCACACTTCAAAACAGTTGTCAACAAACTGTTTGTATTTGTTGAAAACAGTGCCTTTTAAAATTTTATCGCCACCATATTCCCAATCATTAAACAAGGTATGACCTATGTATTTCATGTGCACCCGAATTTGATGTGTGCGGCCTGTTTCCAGTATGCACTCTACCAGCGTTACATAATGAAAACGCTCCAGCACTTTGTAGTGCGTAACCGCATGTTTGCCATGATCGCCTTCGGGATACGCATCAAAAACTTTACGGTAGCGCAGATGTCTTGCAATGTGTGCATCAATGGTGCCTTCTTCTTCTTTTACATCGCCCCAAACCAACGCAATGTATTTGCGTGAGGTGGTGTGCAGGTAAAATTGCCGCGCAAGGTTAGAGGCTGCAATATCTGTTTTTGCAACCACAAGCAAGCCGGTGGTGTTTTTATCAATGCGATGTACAAGGCCATAGCGCGGCAATTCATCTTCGCTTAGCGTGGGATTTTGTTCCAGCAAATGATACGCAATGCCATTGAGTAACGTGCCTGCATAGTTGCCCACGCCCGGATGCACAACAATGTTCGCCGGTTTGTTAATTACCATTACAGCGTCATCTTCATACACAATGTTTAATGGAATGGGTTCAGGAATGATTTCGCCGTTTTCAGGGCTTTGCTCAAGTAAAATGGTAATTTCATCACCGGGCTTAATGCGATAATTGTTTTTAATCTCTTTTCCATTTACCGTTACAAAGCCCCCTTCAATACCATTCTGTATTTTATTGCGCGTCATGTTGTACAGCCTTGCGTGCAGCCATTTATCAATGCGCATTGGCTCCTGGCCTTTATCAACAACAAAGACCTGCCGTTCATAAAGTTCATCCTGTAAGTCAGCAAAAAAGTCTTTCAGCTCAGGCATGATGCAAAAATAAGTTAGGACAAGTACAAACATTGTGTTATAAGTTTCGTTTGTTTTTGCCATAATTTGAGAGGATTTGTTTTTGGGCAAAAACAAATTGCCATCACCGGTTGGGAGAGAACGTTTTAAAAAGACGGAGTTCTTCGTTTTCGGTAAGCAAAACAGTATCAAATGGACTGGCTTTCTACTTAATGCAACGTTCATCCGCCTGCCTACCAACCATTTGTTTTACATTGTGTAATTTTGTGGTTTTATACCACTATGATTGGACTCGTTGTTCTTCTTTTTATCCTAATCCTTATCAACGGCGTTTTTGCCATGAGCGAGATTGCTTTGGTTTCGTCGCGCAAAGCGCGATTAGAAAGTCAGGCAATGAAAGGAGATAAACCAGCCAGAGAAGCATTAGAATTGGCCAACCACCCCGAATCGTTTATTTCAACTGTACAATTTGCCATTACCCTTATTACCTTTATCACGGGTATTGTTTCAGGAAAAAATATCGAAAACGCATTTGTTCCGCTGTTCAGTCGCTTCCAATTGTTTCAACCTTACGCCCAAACGATTTCTACAGTTTTGGTTATTATCATCATCACTTATTTTTCATTGGTGTTTGGCGAATTAGTGCCGAAGCGCATTGGCTTAAGCAATCCCGAAGGTATTTCCAAAGTAATGGCCAAGCCCATGCGCATTATTACTTTTATTACCTATCCTTTCATCTGGCTGTTGGGAAAAAGCAGCAGTATTCTGATTCGGCTTTTGCGCATTCGCCCCAAAGATTCGCAGGTAACAGAAGATGAGATTAAAGCCATTATTAGCGAAGGCACCGAACATGGCACTATTGAAGAAGCCGAGCAACAAATTATTGAGCGCGTATTTCATTTGAGTGATCGAAACATTGCTTCGCTGATGACGCACCGCAGCGATATGGTTTGGCTAGATGTAAATGCAACAGTAGAACAAGTAAGAAACAACTACGATATTCATTCAGTATATCCGCTTTGCGAAGGCTCGATTGACGAAGTAAGAGGTGTTGCTTTTTTAAAAGATTTGTTTGTGGTGCCACCCGAAACCAAGTTGCAAACGCTGATGCAGAAGGCTGCTTTTGTTCCCGAAACCAATTCGGCTTATCAGGTGTTGGAAAAGTTTCAAAGCTCTAAAATTCATTATGCTTTTATTGTTGATGAATACGGCACACTGCAAGGCATGATAACGCTGAATGATATTCTGGAAGCGATTGTAGGCGATATTGCTGAGTCGCATGAAGAAGACTATGAAATCGTACAACGCGAGGACGGCAGTTATTTAGTTGATGCGCAAATCCCTTATTTTAATTTCTTATCCCACTTTCAAATTACCAATTGGCTGGATGATGAAGACACCGAAACCTTTAACACGCTGGCTGGTTTTATTTTGTACCATTTAGAGCGCATACCCGTTACCGGCGATGTGATGCAGCACCGCAGCTTTGCGTTTGAAATTGTTGACATGGATGGTCAGCGCATAGATAAAGTTCTCATTACGCCTTCTGATAAAAAGAAAAAAGAGTTAGAGGAAAATGCGAAGGAAGCGTGAGGTGAATGTTATAGATATGAGTAGATCTAATTGCTGTTATTTAATTTTACTTCTGTTGATATACAACATAACCAGGTGAAAACCTGTATTTTAGACGTGTGCTCTAATTGCTCGAAATAATAGGTCCAACGAGTATTTCTTCGCTATTCAAATACGCTTTTATTTTAGGCGTTAGTTTCGTCAATTCTTTATATTGGTTGATTTTTGCGGATAACACGAAAACCGTTATTGTATATTTTGAAAAGTTCTGCTGATGCTGCAAATTCTTATCATAGGTTAATAATGCATCAAAAGAATGATTCAACAGAAGTTTGAGTAAATCTCCGTTTTTAATGCCATTCCATTGCTTGTCGCGAATTGTAAAAATTTCATGCTCCGTATAATCGAGTTTGAGCCGTTTTGGTAAGTTCTCATCAAGCAACAGCCGCATACAGTTGAGCAATATTTTTAGAAGTCAAAAGTTTGTTGGCAATATCCAAAAGGGCAACTGCTTGTTCCTTAGAAACGGTAGGGAAATCGTCTAAAAATTCATCCAGCGAAACGCCAGCCTCCAAATGATCAAACAAGCTTTCAACAGGAACGCGTGTTCCTTTGAAAACCGGCTGTCCACCTAAAATATCGTTGTCAATGGTTATAATTTCCTGAATGTCCATGAAAACAAATGTAATGAAATTGTTGCGGCTATTGTGTTCTTCGCCAATACAATTATTTATAAAAGAAATGTGTTGTTGGTGAAGAACACCAACAACGGTGGAAAAAATTAATTTTTTAAAAACTTCGCACCGTAATGATAAAACAATGTTGAATCAGGAAATATCTGTAGCGTATATTTTCCGTTTACAAGATTCAGGTTGTAATATGAATTGGGTGGAATCAAATGTCCAGCTAAAATTTTTTTACTCGCCGAGTCAGCTATTGCTGCCGGAACTTCAGGCATACTTGTAAAATAAACGTATGCAGTAGTTTGGTTTGGCAATAAAGTACCATAATTGTAATTGGTGGTGTCATAAAGGAGTCTCACACTGTCAAGCTTAAAGTTAATATTATTTTCTATACGAATCATAACACCAGCCGGTCCACTTTTTTTACAACTTGTTAATACCACTAAAAAAAGAAAAATAATATTAAGTCTTGTCATAAAGTCATTTATTAACTGATACCCAAGAGGAATAAAACGTTGCATCTTGTTTGAAGTAATCGTTGGTAACATTTAGTTGTTATAGATCGTTACGTTGGCACCTTATAGCAGGCAACACTAAAATAGACGTAATTTTTTATACATTTAAACTTGCGAACTTTCTGCATAACCTTTTCACAATCAAATACAAAATAAGTACGCACAAAACCAAAGCTTGTACCAATACAACTTTTCCCTTTCTCCACTCACCGAAACCAAATCCTCTTTCACTTCTTTGTAATTCGTGCAAAACCAAACATGGCACTAACTCTGTTACAACTTGTTTATGTTTGTCTCTTTAACCTGTTTGATTCATTGAAGCGTTTTATTCACCGTTTGTTTCATTGGGAGTTGTGGCCGTTTGCCGTTATTTATACGCCATTGGTTTTTGTGTGGTTGTATTATGCCATCAAAGCAAGAGCGTTTTGGTATTTTTCCAATGTTAATCCAACCCTTACCTTCTCAGGTTTTGAGGGCGAACCAAAGAAGGAAATGTATGAGCAAATGCCAGGCAACTTGTATCCTTCAACCGTCTATATAACCGCAACGGAAGAACCTGTTTACATAGCAAAGCACTTGCGGGAAGCTAACATTTCGTTTCCATTCATTGCAAAGCCCGACATTGGAACGCAAGGTTTGATGTGCCGTAAAATCAATAACGTAAACGATTTGTTGCACTATCATTCTTTTATCAACGCCGATTATGTAATTCAAACTTTTGTCCATTTGCCCGAAGAATACAGCGTATTTTACATTCATTATCCTAACGAAAAAAAGGGAAAAATTACGGGTTTGATTTTGAAGAATTATTTATCTGTTGTTGGTGATGGAACGTCAACCTTGCAGCAATTGATTTTGAAAGATGGCAAAGCCAAATACAGAACAGAAGAACTGTTTGCCAAACATAAAAACAATTTGCATTGCATTATTGCGAAAGGCGAAGAGTATGAGTTAAGTTATATGGGCAATCACAATCGGGGCGCGCGTTTCACCAATTTACATTATGAAATTGATGACCAGTTATGCGCTGTGTTTGATGCCATTCACCAAACGATGCCTCAGTTTTATTATGGCAGGTACGATTTGAAATGTACTTCACTCCAGGATTTGAAAAGGGGCAAAAGCATTCAGATATTGGAATACAACGGAACCGGCGCCGAACCCAACCATATTTACGATTGCGGTATAAGTTATTTTACGGCATTGCGAACCATCGTGCAGCATTGGAGAGATATGTATTCAATAGGAAGAATCAATTGTAAAAAAGGCATTCCTTATTACTCTTTCGGGCAGGGAAGAAGGCACATGAAAATCACCAATCGCATTTACGCGCAATTGAGAAAACAGGATGCTACTTTCAACTTATAAATCACTTTTGGTTTTGTGCTATTATTGCTGAATTTATGAACATTATTGGTACCGCAGCATTGGGTTGGCTGGTTAGCTTTTTAGGGCAGTTGCCGTTGGGAAATATGAGCATTACTTCCACTCAAATTACCATGGAAGAAGGTTTTAAAAAGGCCTGGCAATTCAGCATTGGCGTTGCCATTGTTGAAATGATTTATCTCCGCGTTGCCTTATCAGGAATGAACTGGGTGGTGGCTCACAAAACATTTTTTGAAGTGTTGAACTGGGTTGCCATCCTTTTGTTTTTAACGCTTGGCATTGTTACCATTGTCTCTGCATCAAAACAAAAGAAAGGCAAGAAAGCAGTGCTGCTGAACAATAAACTGAACCGCTTTTTATTAGGACTGAGCATGAGCGCCGTGAACCCGATTCAAATTCCGTTTTGGTTTACTTGGAGTGTGGCATTGATTAAATCAGGCGCATTAACGCCATCTCTGGCTCATTACAATGCTTTTACGGTAGGTGCTGGTGTTGGAACCATTTCGGGGTTGGTAGTGTATATGTATGGCGGCAAATGGCTCATTCAAAAATTGAATGCAAAGCAATCGGCAATGAGCAAATTTATGGGTGCTATCTTTATTCTTACGGCATTCATTCAACTTTATAAAGTGGTGATTGAACCGATGATAAAAGGAAAGTAGATGCGCGCTCTCCGTCTTTCCGCAATTGCCCTCAACACGATGATAAAATTATCATCAAATTAGCGAGGGCTTTGTGCGGAATCTGATGATTGAAGAATGAAGATGACTAAATGAAATGAAGTTGTTTACAACATTGTAACAGTTTCAAATTTGTAAGAGCAGATTCCGCCCAAAGCCCTCGTAAAAAGCGTAAAGGCGAAAGATCGTGTTGAGGACAATTGCGGAAAGACGGAGAGTACGAATTCATTTCTTAACCACAGCATTTATTTCATACACCTATTTCTACGCTTCTGCCCATTTGTCCCTTTCATCCGGCGAAAACTTCCACGGCGCAAAATTGTTTTCAGTGCTGTTAAACATGCTGTTCCATTCGCCCGGCGCATTGCTTTCTTCCATAATCAAATAGCGGCGCAATTGCACAATAATATCCAGCGGGTTAATGCTTACCGGACACTCCTGAACGCAAGCCTGGCAAGTGGTGCAGGCACGTAATTCTTCTACGCTGATGTAATCGTGCAATAGCGTTTTACCATCGTCAACAAACTCTTTGTTTTTGCCCATATTTTTTCGCACATCTTCCATGCGATCGCGTGTGTCCATCATAATCTTGCGCGGACTTAATTTTTTACCCGTTATGTTCGCCGGACAAGCGGCTGTGCAACGTCCGCATTCGGTGCAGCTATACGCTTCCATCAGGTTGCGCCAGCTCAAATCGAAAATGTCTTTCGCACCAAACCGTTTCGGCTCTGTTGCCACTTCGTTGGTCGGTGCCAGTTCTGGTTGCATCGCATACAATACTTCATTTTGTATTTCGGGCATGTTGCGCATTTTTCCCTGCGGAATCAATCGCCCGTAATACGTGTTTGGAAACGCAAGAATAATGTGCAAATGTTTGGAATAAGGCAGATAATTTAAGAACGCAAAAATGCCAATGATATGCAGCCACCAGCAAGTTCTTTCAATGATTTGCAGCGATGAATTGCTGACGTTTGCGAAGAGAGGTTGTAAAAAAGACGACACCAAAAAGTTGCCGGTTTTGGTAATGCCGTATTCTCCAAAACCGCGCTGCTGCAAAGTGGTATCGGCAGCATTCATGGTTAAAAATAAAGTCATCAACACAATCTCGGTTATCAAAATATAATTGGCATCGCTCTTTGGAAAGCCAACCAAATCTTTACTGCGAAATCGCTTGATGTGGCCCACATTTCTTCTACATAAAAAAATGGCGCAAGACACCAACACCAGCAAGGCAAGCACTTCAAAAGCATCTATTAAAAAAGGATAGAAAGAACCCATCGGACCGGCAAACAAGCGATGCTTGCCAAACAAGCCATCCAACGCTATTTCCAGCACTTCGATGTTGATGATGATAAAGCCTGCATAAATCAATAAGTGCAGCACCGCAACCAGCGGATTGCGAAACATTTTCTTTTGCCCCAAAGCCAGCAACAGCACGTTCTTCCAGCGTTTGCCCCGCTCATCGGTAATGGCTTCGTCTCTGCCCAATAATATGTTTGCATGAATTTGTGCCGCTTTTCTCCAAAACAAAACGACAGAGACAACCACCAGCAGGATAAAAAGGATTTGAGCAACAATATGCATACAGGAAAGTTGAGTTGCAAGATAAATGAAGATGTGGGATAGTTGTTATTTTTGGGTGATAAAAGCAAAAGATGGCAGAACGAAATTATGTGCTTACCCGCGAAGTTGCCCTTGAAAAACTACATCGCATGGCATTGCAAATTGCCGAGGATATTAGCGAAGAAGAAACACCGCTTGTGCTCATTGGTATCAGGCAAAGCGGCATGGTGATAGCCGAACAAATCAGTTTGTTTTTGCAACAATATATTAAAGCTGAAGTCAAGTTATTATCCATTCATCTTGATAAACATTTTCCTTCACAAATTACTTTAAGTGAAGAAATAAATTTTGATGACAAAAATGTAATTTTTGTTGATGATGTTAGCAACAGCGGGCGCACGCTGCTGTATGCGTTAAAGCCGCTGCTCAGCTATCGTCCAAAACGTGTGCAGATATTGGTTTTGGTAGAGCGGATGCACAAGCAATTTCCGATCAAGCCCGATTATGTGGGCGTTTCAGTTGCTACCACGGTGGAAGATTATATTCAGGTAGAGATTGAAGAAGGCGAAATAAAAGGTGCATTTATAAAACCTGCAGCAAAAGAAGTAGCGTGATAAAAGAATGAAAAGAAAATCATCAAAACAAAGAAAGCTGTTCGGTTTTTGAAACAGGAAAATAGGGCTTTCTGATAAAGTAAGATTGTTTTTTAATTTCAAACACATCGGTTTCTTTATATCGCGAAGCCACCACAATTTGTGTGTTGCCCGCATGAGTATCAAACATCTCCTTTACCAATTGCGGATGATTGTTCTCCTTCGATAAATGCGATAAAAACAAATGGCTCATGTACGGCGGCTTGTGTTGAATGAATAACTCCAAAGCCTGTCGGTTTGACAAATGTCCCTGCTTGCCCGAAATGCGCTTTTTTAAATGCTGCGGGTATCTGCCTTGTGCCAGCATAGCTTCATCGTAGTTTGCTTCTAAAAATGCAGCGTGGCATTGTTTAAAATGATGAACTACATGGTTGCAGGGAGCGCCAATATCAGTAAACACACCAACGGTAATTTCTTCATTATTCACAATAAAGCTATGCGGCTCGGCGGCATCATGCCATTTTGGAAATGCCGTAATTTGTAAGCTCCCAACAGCAACCGGCTGATGAGGCAAAAACCGCTGTGCTGCTATATGTTGTAAGTCATTACCACAACCCCGTAAAGTGTGCTCGGTAATATAAACAGGAAGATTGTATTTTTTAGAAAGAACAGCCACGCCTTGTATATGGTCAGTATGTTCGTGTGAAATAAAAATGGCTTTTACCTTTCGCATGGGAAGTTGCAAACGCTGCATTCTGGTTTCGGTTTCCCGACACGAAATACCGGCATCAATCAACACAGCATCTTCGCTGTTTCCAACATAATAACAGTTGCCATTGCTGCCTGAGGCCAGTGATGCGATAAAAAGAGACATGATAACAAAGAAACCAATTTTTTGAATAGAGTATTGTTAACGAAAGTAAGAGTGTGATAACAACAAAGATGTTTTGTTTCTGTTCAATGAGTTAAGAGTTGGAGCGTTGAAAAATTAGAAAACTTTCTTTTTATGCACATTGCATTTGTGTTTTTGCAACAATAAAACTTACCTTTTTTAATTTTGGTTGAATGCGAACAAAGGCATTAACTTTGCTAAATATTTTAGTAAAACCAAAAACTTTTTTATGAATGATATTGTATTACAAAATGCTGTTTATAAGGGCAGCAAGCAAATAGGGTTGCATCATGTTCCGACGGCAAAAGCCACAGGTTTCAATGCAGCCGCCGACGATTATATGGAGCGCGGTATTGATTTGAATGAGCAACTCATTGGCAATAAACTCGCTACTTATTTTTTTCGTATGAACAGCGATGCCATGAAAGGAGCGGGGATTGAATGCGGTGATGTTTTGATTGTTGACAGAAGCCTTCCGGCATGTAGCGGAAAAATAATTGTGGCTTCTTTTGAAGGCGAATTGATTGTTCGTCGTCTTTATCAAACTACCAACTGCATAAAGTTAGTCGCCGAAAACGAAAGTCATACCTCCATCAATAGCAACAACAGCTTTGCGGTTTGGGGCGTAGTTACTTATGTTATTCACTCAGTTAGTTAGCATCTCACCATAAACCTTGAATTGTAAAACAATCTCCGGTTGTCTAACCGGAGATTTGTTTTTATTGATTTTCTGAAACAACAAATGTGATGGTTTGTTTTTGCCGATATAATACAGCGTGCCCGTTCTGCATAGCTGGCAACCAGGTTTTAGAATGTTGTATAGCACGCACAGCTTCGGATGCGGCACCATAACCCGGATCGTTTTCCGCTTTTACTTCCAAAATATTTCCTTCTTTATCAACCAAAAAAGAAACCAGCACCGTATAGCTGCCAACCGGCGCGCCGTTATCGGTTGGCAGTTCCGAGCGCAGATTGCGTTTGAGGTAATCTGCCCAGGCAGCTAAGCCGCCGGGAAATCTGGCTTCCTGCTGAACTATATAAAACTGCTTTGAATAATCTTCCTCTTTTATCAGCTTTTCTTCACTGCCGGTTTTTCCTTCCACCGGAGGATTTACAACATCGCTTCTGTTGCCTGAGTTAGTTGTTATATCTATTTTCAAGTCAGTAATTGCATCTTGTGTAGCTGGCGGTTCGGTTACTAAATGGTCATTAACAATTTTTGGAGTTGTTACTTTAATGGTAGCAACCTGAGTACGTTGAAGTTGGATTGGTTTTGGCTGATGTGGCGGTGCAACCACTTCTTCTTTAGGATGTCTATCTGCATTTTTTAAAATAATCTCCGGCCCAACCATCTCAATAGGGACGATGCTTTGTTGCCTGCTTTTCCATGAGTAAGCAACAGAGAAAATAAAGCATGCAATCGTCATTGTAAGCAGTGCAATCAACAATCGCTTGTTATAAGTTTTGCGAAGTTGATAAGCACCATAACTTTTGTTTCTGTTGGCAAATAAGACGTCCAAAACATCGGTTTGTAATGTGTTGTTGATGTTCATAATAATTGTTTCTAAATGAGATGGAAGCACCAACATCTTTCCATAATGGTCTATAAATAAATTTATTATAAATGATATAAAATAAAAAGTCTCCAACTTCCGTTGGAGACTTTTTATTTCAATCAGTAAAACAAAACTCTTACTGACCTTCCTGTACCTGGAATGTAATAGATTGTTTTTGACGATAAATTACGTTTCTACCATTTTGGACAGCCGGTGTCCAGGCTGGTCCGCGTTGTATTACACGCACTGCTTCAGCAGCTGTTCCATAGCCCGGATCGTTTTCTGCTCTTACTTCCGAAATTGCACCTGTTTTATCTACAAGGAACGAAACAATCACAGTATAATTGCCTGTTGGTGCTCCGTTATCTGTTGGCGCTTCCGAGCGAAGATTGCGTTTGAGGTAAGCAATCCATGCTTCAGGGCCACCGGGAAACTTAGCCATGATTTGTACCGTTTTAAATTCCTTGTCATAGTCTTCGGTTACTTTCGGAGCTTCTACTACACCTGTCCCGTGTTCTTCAACTGGTGGTGCTACTACATCCGATTTCACGCCTTCCTGGTTGATGGTACCAATCTTGGTATCTTCCAACTTTTCCTGTTCTGGAGGCGGTTCTTTTACTTCTTCGTCTTTTACAATTTTGGGCGGCGTAAATTGCTTGATTTCAATTTTAGGCGGCTCAATTTTGGGTGGCGGTGGCGGTGGCGGTGGCTCCGGCTTTTTCTGTTCAGCAACGTTTTGCAGATCAACGTCCTGCAAAACGATTTGTGGTTTGGTATCGCCTCCTTTCATTTTTGATACCGCAAATGCGATACCTACCGAAAGGCAAACGAGAAGCGTTACTACAATGGCAACAGTAATGCGCCGATTGTAAGTTTTACGCAGTTCGTAAGCGCCATATTCCTTATTCTTTCCTTCAAACAAAATGTCAAGGAAATCGGCACTTTGAATTTTATTTGCTTCCATAATTCAGTTTTTAAATTACTGTAAAAGTTTACTTGACAGGTGCAGCCGCAGCAGGCGCAGTTGCAGGTTCACCTTCTGTTTTTCTTACAAGCTGGTATTCAGGATCAGAAATATCTACCAGTGCATAACGTTTTACTACATTAATTGTCATCTCGTCTAAGATGTCAACCACATTTTTGTAGGTGCTTTCATCACTCGGTTTAATTACGACCATGAAATCTTCCGACGGTGTACTGCTCTTTTTAGAAATAATTTCATTTCTGATGTCTTTAAAGTTAGAAGCTTTAAAGTTTGAGAGATTCGGTGCTAACTCACCTTCGTAAAAAAATATGTTGTTGTCCTTTCCCAACATAATAGTAAGTGCACCCGATGCTTTAGTTTTTGTCTGTTCTTCAGGCTTGTCAGTGTCTTTGGGCAAATTCAGGTTCAGCGCAGTTGGCTGACTGATAGTAGTGGTGAACACAAAAAAGGTAATGAGGAGAAAACCTAAATCTACCATTGGTGTCATATCTACACGCGTAGAAAGCTTCTTGCCTTTTTTTACACCGGGTCCTTTTTTATGACCACCTCCGCCCGAGGTATCCATTTCTGCCATGGCAATATTGTTTTAATGATTATGAAAAAATATTATTCCTGATCAGATGCTTTGCTACCGCCTTGTTTGTACAAAGCTGTTCCTTGTGGCACGTTTACAGCATTGGTCACCATAAGAAAGTGCATTAAATCGTTCTTTTTAAACGCGGTTAAAACGTTTTTAAACGAAGGATATTTAGCTAAATTATCGCCCTTCATTAATATGTTCACATGAATGCCCTGATAAGCATCGGCTACACCACGCATCCACTTAAGCATTTGATTGTTTGTTGTATCAAGTACAGGTACGCCGGGTAATGCTGAATTAGTTATCCTGGCATCTGGCAAATTTGCCTGTTGTTTTAATTGATTAAGGGGAACACCAATCATAGGCTGTCTTACAAGACTTGCAATTTCGCCGGGTGTTAACCCTAAGTTATCGGTTTGATTTAAACCAGTGATGATTGCCTGCTTTTTTTCTTTATCAGCTGCATTATC
Source organism: Ilyomonas sp. (assembly GCA_965277535.1). Taxonomy (GTDB): domain Bacteria; phylum Bacteroidota; class Bacteroidia; order Chitinophagales; family Chitinophagaceae; genus Ilyomonas. The sequence continues at coordinate 3,708,680 of OZ255825.1, forward strand.
GCCGGTGGCAAAAAATACTTTACCATCTTTATCGATGGATATTTCTACCACGTCTTTATCGGGCGCTTTTCTTGAAGATACCGAACTGGGCGTAGCTACATTTACTGCTGAAGACTCTTTCGGCTTTGCCGTTAAAATAAAAAAAGATAGCAAAAGAAAAGCCACGTCACACATGGCAGTCATATCTATGGCTGTACTTTTCCTTGCAATTTTAGGTCGTGCCATTGTTTCGCTTTTAGGTTTTTAACTAAGATGCAAAACAGCGCCGGTTTGCATAAACCGGCGCTGAGAAAATTTATTTATAATTGGCTGCAAAGCTTTGTGTAAGCGTAAAACCGCTTTCATCAATACCGTAGGTGATACCATCAATTTTGGTGGTAAACACGTTATACATAATGATAGAGATGGCAGATGTACCAATGCCCAAAGCCGTGTTATATAAGGCTTCAGAGATACCTTCGGACAATTTTGAAGAGGCTTCTGAACCACCGCTTGCGCCTAATGCGCTGAAGGAACGAATCATACCCATTACCGTTCCTAACAAACCTAACAAGGTTGCCACCGAAGCAATGGTTGACAAGAACACCAGGTTCTTTTCCAGCATCGGTAATTCAAGTGCGGTGGCTTCTTCCACTTCTTTTTGAATATTCAATACTTTTTGTTCAGTGTCTAATTCGGTGTTGCCAATCATTTCTTTGTATTTGCGCAAGCCGGCTTTCATAACATTGCCAACCGAGCCCCTTTGTTTGTCGCATTCAACAATAGCTTTATCAACATCTTTATTGGCTAAATGAAATTGTACTTTACGAACAAATTCGGCAATGTTGCCGGTTCCCGAAGCTTTATTAACGGTAAGTAAACGCTCTACCACAAAAGTAAGTACGGTTAAAAATAAACCAATAAGAAGGGGCACAATAATACCGCCCTGATACATTCGCGCGATAGTGCTGGTTGGTCCCTGGTGATTAGGCCAAAAGCCGCCGGCTTTGTCGGGATTGGTAAAGTTACTGTCGGCGCCAATTACAAACCGCCAGATAATGTACCCTAAAATAATACACGTAAGCGGGGCAATCCATGAAATTGCGTTTGAAGTTTTTTTCGCATGCACATTGGTAGTAGTAGAAGTTCTTGGTGCCACTGTTGTTGTAGTGGTAGGTTTAATGTCAGCCATGTTCAATTGATTTTGTAGGTTTTTAAAACTATAAGTAAAAAATTATTTGGCAATTCTATGAAATCGTTTTCAATTAAAGCGTTCGTTAAGATTATTTTTTTCTGATTGCAAGATAGAAACTTAAATACATAGCCAACAAAAAATCTATTATTGAAATTTCTTTTACATTCTTTGCTGCTCATCTCAATTCTTCGCTCATGACTTGCATGTTCTTTGCTTTTGATTTGAACCTTGCAATAAGTGCCTCGTGTTTTTTATGTTAGCATCAAACATCAGAAGGTAAACATACATGCTCTCACTGATAACCAAAAATATATAGCAATTGTAATGCTAAAGTAAAAAATAAAACCGGTGCATCTTTACCTGCTCTTCCTAATTGCAGCATCAGATACGGGTGTTTACTTATTTTTGTCGGCATCGTTGCGGTAATTTTGTTTAGCAGTTTGTTTTTGAACAATATCAAAATTATAAACTTAATCAAAATTATAAACTTATTCTTTGCAAAAACAGTAATAAGGATAATCATTACGATACCTGTTCCTGATTGGATATAAAAATGAAAAGATGACAATGAAACAAGCATCCCGATATTTAATTACCGCCGCACTGCCTTATGCCAATGGCTTAAAGCACATTGGGCATTTGGCCGGCGCTTATCTTCCGGCAGATACGTATGTACGTTTTCTTCGGGCACAAAAAAAAGATGTAGTATTTATTTGTGGTAGCGATGAACATGGAACTGCTATTCCTATACAGGCAATGAAAGAAGGCACCACGCCGCAAGCTATCATTGATAAATATCATCCCATTATCAAAGAAAACTTTGAAGACCTCGGTATTTCGTTCGATATTTATCATCGCACTTCCGAACCCATTCATCACGAAACGGCTCAGGAATTTTTTACTTATCTGAACGACAGAGGCGAACTGGAACAAAAAGAAACGGAGCAATATTTTGATGAAGAGGCTAACACATTTTTAGCCGACCGTTTTATAAAAGGCACCTGCCCCAACTGCGGTTTTGAAAATGCGTTTGGCGACCAATGCGAGCGTTGCGGCACATCGCTTTCACCTGAACTTCTTATCAATCCGGTAAGCACATTAAGTGGCAAAACGCCGGTAAAAAGAAAAACAACGCATTGGTACCTTCCTTTGGATAAACATGAAGCCTGGCTGCGCGAATGGATATTGGGCGAACACAAAGACGACTGGCGCAACAATGTGCTTGGCCAATGCAAAAGCTGGCTGGATAACGGCTTGCAGCCGCGCGCTGTTACGCGCGATTTGGATTGGGGCATTCAGGTGCCTCTGCCAGATGCAGAAGGTAAGGTTTTGTATGTTTGGTTTGATGCGCCCATCGGCTACATCAGCGCCACAAAGCAATGGGCTTTAAACACAGGAAAGCAATGGGAGCCTTACTGGTACAGTGATGACACGAAACTTGTTCATTTTATTGGAAAAGACAACATTGTGTTTCATTGCATCATCTTTCCGGTGATGCTGAAGTTGCACGGCAACATTTTGCCTGATGCCGTTCCGGCAAATGAATTTATGAACCTGGAAGGCGATAAGATGAGCACCAGCCGCAACTGGAAGCTTGACATGCAGGAGTACATCAACGACTTCATCAAAAAAGAAAACGGCGGCCCGCAGATGGCCGATGTGCTGCGCTATTATCTAACAACCATTTCGCCCGAAACCAAAGACAGCGAGTTTACCTGGAAGGGCTTTCAAGATGCCAACAACAGTGAGTTGGTTAGCATCTTTGGCAACTTTGTAAACCGCACATTTGTGTTGATGCACAAGTTGTGTGGTGGTAAGGTTCCGCCGCTTCATGCTGTACACTTAGATGAAATTGACAAAGCCATGATCAGCGATATTGAAGCATCGAAGCAGCGTGTTGAAACAATGCTGGAAGAATACAAGTTTCGCGAAGCTTTATATGATGTGATTGACCTTGCCCGCAAAGGCAACAAATACATGCAAAAGAAAGAGCCCTGGGTACTGGCAAAAAATAAAGAAGAAATAGCCAAAAACGGGAGCGAAGGCAATACGGAATTGCTGCAAAAACAAATTGACAACACGCTACATATTTGCCTGCAATTGACAGCAAACCTTGCTATTTTAATCAATCCGTTTCTTCCCTTCACGGCAAAAAAAATGTGCCGCATGATGAAGGTGGTTGATAAAATGCTCGACTGGAAAAATGCAGGACGTTTAAAATTGCTAAGCGTTGGCTACTCTTTGAAAGCACCAGAATTGTTGTTTCGGAAAATCGAAGACAGCGAAGTAAAAGAGCAGGTTGAGAAGTTGAAAGAAGCAGCCGCAAAAGCAAAGGAAGGAGAGGCAAGCAGCAAGGTTCAGGAAACAACGAATACAAAAGAAAGTATAATCAAAAATGTAGATGGTAAAGAGCAGATTTCATTTGACGATTTTATAAAAATAGACTTGCGGATTGGAACCATTATTGCCGCCGAAAAAGTGGAAAAAGCGGATAAGCTTTTAAAGCTGCAAATTGATTTGGGTTATGAAATACGCACTGTTGTTTCGGGCATTGCGCTATATTTTAAACCCGAAGAAATTATAGGAAAACAAGTAACAATGGTTGCCAATCTTGCACCGCGGATGATGCGGGGCATTGAAAGCAACGGAATGATATTAATGGCGCAGGACAATGGGGGTAAATTGCACTTCGTAACTTCTGTTGATGAAGCAGATAATGGCAGCCGGGTTTCGTGAATTTGTTTTTTACATAATTTTAAAATGCAACTTATGTTATACGGGCAAATCAGTATTGTTGGTGAAGTAATTGAGCGGTACGCCCACGTTTGCAGGTACACGGGTTCCCGTTCAAACATTGTTTAATTACATGGAAGGAGGCGATGATTTGAATGAATTTTTAAATGATTTTCCTTCAGTAACAGAAGAAGCGGCTGTGTGTGTTTTAGAAATGGCAAAGCTTATCGAATTATCATAACTTTTCGTGTTATAAGATATTTGCAAATTGTTCCGTAGGAACAGCAGGTGGGTAGAACAAAAAGTATATTCAAATATGAATCCGTTCCATCGGAACGGCACTATGCTTTACTTGATTTTGTACCGTTCCAATGGAACGGAATCTTTTACTCGTTCACATTACTACTACCCACCTGCTGTTCCTACGGAACAATTTTATACACCTTACATTGTAAGCGCATACTTTAAGCAAAATTTTATTATCAAAAACAAAAACCAACTTATCTCATATGCAACGAGAAATTACATCCTGGTACAGCCCGTCAACTGGCAGAGAAATGCCCGTTGTAACGTATGGTCATTATGGTTTTGCTTTGTTATTAATACCAACTGCAGGTGCCGATTACTTGGAGTACGAACGCTTCCAGTTAATCAATGCCATTGCTCCTTTTATTGATGCCGGAAAAATAAAAGTGTTCAGCATTAACAGCATGAACAACGAAAGCTGGATGCACAAAACCATGTGGGGCGAACACAAAGCCATCAACCATAACAAGTTTAATAATTATGTGATAAATGAGGTGATTCCTTTTATCCGAAACAGTGTTGGCAACGATACTTATATTTACACCTGCGGCGCATCGTTTGGCGCTTTGCACGCGATGAATTTGTTTCTGAAACATCCTGATATCATCAATGGTGCTATCAGCATGAGTGGCGTGTACGATTTAACCGAATACACAAAAGGATATTGGGATGAACAGGTGTATTTCAACAGCCCGATGCACTACCTTCCAAATCTGCATGATACCTATTATTTGGACAAAATAAAAGCCAGCCATCACATTCATATTTATACCGGCAGCGGCGATTATGAAGATCCGGCTTCCAACCGCCGGTTTTCGGAATTGCTATGGAGCAAAGGCATCTGGCACGACCTTCAAATCTGGGGGCAGGATATAAAGCACGAATGGCCAACGTGGTTGAAGATGTTGCCCTATATTCTGGGTAATAAGTTTTGATGATTAAATGATGTTGATGTGATGAAATAACACAACCTTTTGCTTTTGTTTTTGCCGATAAAACCAATCTGGCCATTTTGGCGGGATTTTTTCTTTCTAAACACAACATACTATTACTGTATAGGTAGATTGCGTTATACAGCGTTTAAAAAGTATCGAAATAAAACTTCAAAAAGGTGGATTGAATGTTACTGCAAAAACAAAAAAAAATCATTAAAATTATTGGCGGCATTTTGCTTTCTTTCTTTGCTTTACTAATTATCTTTTTGTTTGGCCTTCAAATTTATGTTTCGGCCAACCATGCCTCGTTTGTGAAGATGGTAAACCAAAAATTAAACGCTGCCATTGCAGGCGATCTTGCCATTAAAAACATTGATATAAACGTGTGGCGGCACTTTCCGAATATTGATGTTCGCATTACAAATCTTACCTTGAAAGATTCAGTGTATCATCGCTCACTGCTCAACATCAAATACGCTTCTACTCGTATTAATGCGTTTAAGTTGTTTACCAATGAAGTGGACATTCATAACATTTATTTGGAACAGGGCGTGATTTATATTTTCACTGATAAAAATGGCTTTAGCAACGATTATATTTTTAAGCGCGATAAAGAGCAGCAACCTGGCGCACATCCCGCCATTATTGATGAAATTGAGCTGAAGAATATTCATTTTGTTTCGGAACACGATGTGAAGGACAAATGGTTTGGCGTTTTTGTAAATTACCTTCATGCAACGCTTGATTTTAAAGACTCTATCACTACCATTAACATGAACGAAAATATGTTGGTGCGTGGCTTAGGATTCAATCTTGCCAAAGGCTATTTTCTAAAAGGAAAAACGGTAAAAGCAGAATGGAAGCTTGTTTACAACAGCAACAGCAAGCAGCTTTCTTTCGATGAAACGCCAGTTGCAATCGGCATTTCTAATTTCACATTGACAGGTGATTTTTTTCTGACCGATACACTCAATTCTCATTTTAAATTAGTGGCAAAAACAAATGCTGTTGATTATAAAGAAGCAGCATCGCTGGTAAGTCCCAACATCCAGAATAAAATCAACCTTGTAAATCTGGCAAAACCGATAGCTGTAACGGCAACTATCGAAGGTCCGATGGCGTTTCGCACTATCCCGATTGTGAATGTGCAATGGACAGTAAAAAACAATGAACTGATAACGCCTGTGGTTACGCTCGACCATTGCAATTTTACCGGTTCGTTCACCAACGAGAAAAACAAAGTTTATCCGCGTACCGACGATAACTCAGAAGTCGTGCTGCAAAAGTTGTCTGCATCTTGGGGCGGCGTGTCGTTAATTGCAAAAACAAACACAGTTGTTACCAACCTTGTACATCCAATTTTGCAGTTCAATTTTACTTCTGCCACAACGCTCGCCGCTTTAGATCAAAAGCTCAATTTATCTACTGTGCATTTTATCAGTGGTGGTGCGTTGCTTAACATTCAATACAATGGTCCGCTGGGCATTGAACCCGCCATGCTAAAATACTTGAGCGGCAACTTTGTAATAATAGATGGGCAGATAACTTATGAGCCACGCAATTTAACATTCAGCAAATGTAATGGCGAAATCAGATTTTCGGAAACCAATGTTACTGTAGATAGCTTGCAATGCGATTTAAACACCAACCATTTTAAAGTGGAGCTGCAGGGCAACAATGTAAATTTATTTGCCACTAACACACTTCCCGGCGAAGCTTCGCTTACTTGCAATGTGATGACGCCGAACCTAAACCTGGGCGATTTTAAAGTACTGTTTCAACCCAGAAAAACAACTGTTGTAAAAAGGCCTTCAGGTGGCTCGGCAAGGCAATTGGTTTTGTTAGATAATGCGCTGCAATACGGAACTCTCAATATCAATTTAAAAGCCGATACACTGCACATGGATAAGTTTTGGGCGCGTAATGTACAAGCAATGATGGGCTTTAAAAACAACGATATTGATGTTGCAAGAGTATCGTTGCTTCATGCCGATGGCAGCGTAAATATGCAGGCGAACATTCATCAGGTAAAAGAAAACTATCATCAGGCAAATGCAAAGCTGGCTCTACAAAACATCAATATTCAAAAGCTGTTTTTTGCGTTAGATAATTTTGGAATGAAGGGATTGACTTCACGCAATGTAACCGGCATTTTAAACACCAATGCAAAGCTTCAGTTTGGTTTTAACAATAAGGGAAGCATTGTTCCACGTAGCATGTTGGGCAATTTGCATTTTTCCTTAAAGAATGGAACACTGAAAAACTTTAAACCCATTGCCGACATACAAGATGTGATTTTCAAAAACCGGAATTTAGACAATATTCAGTTTGCTGAATTAAAAGACAGTTTGGAATTAAAAGGAGATGAAATCTATATTCATAAGATGGAGATAGAATCTTCTGCTTTAACCGCTTTTGTGGAAGGCATTTACAGTTTTGGAGATAACACCAATATCAGCATTCAGGTGCCATTAAGCAATTTAAAAAAGCGTGGCGATGATTATGAAGTAAAAAACAGGGGCACAAAGCGCAAAACAGGAGCCAGCATGTATTTGCGGGCAAAATCGGATGGCAATGGCGGCGTAAAAATTGGGTTGGATGTATTCAAAAAATTGCGTGGTGATAACTTTGCAGAAGATTTTAAAGATTATAAGCCTGCTTCAAAATAATCAACCTTTTTCCTGAAAATTTATGATGTATTCTTCAATTACTTTTGGATAATATTCATGCTCTAAAATATGAATCCTTTGGGCTAATGTTTCGGGCGTGTCGTTAGGCATAACAGCACAACTTGCAGTAAAAATAATTCTGCCATTGTCGTACAGTTCGTCCACCACATGAATGGTAATACCAGTTTTGGTTTCGCCCTTTTTTATCACGGCTTCATGCACAAAATTTCCATACATGCCTTTGCCTCCGTAAGCCGGCAGCAAAGCCGGATGTATGTTCAATATCCGTTGCGGAAAAGCTTCTACTAATGCAGCCGGTATCTTCCATAAAAAACCAGCGAGTATGATAAAATCAACTCCTTTTTCTTTTAATTCAATGATATAGTGATCGCCATTGAAAAAGCTTTCTTTTTCAATCAATAAAACCGGAACATCATTTCCTTTCGCGATGCTGATAACACCGGCACCAGGCTTGTTGCATACAACAAGACCAACATGGATAAAAGAATGATGTTTGAAATAGTGAATAATTTTTTCTGCATTGCTTCCTGCGCCTGAAGCGAAAATGGCAATCTGTTTCATGATAATTATTAGAGCAAATGTAAAGGTAGAAGACTCAAGAAGCAAGGAACACGAAATAAGGTACAAGAAGCAAAAGTTATGTTGTCTGCAGACCTGTAAGGTTTCGCAAACCTTATAGGTCTTTTCAAATGAAAAGCAGCAAGCTACAAGAAACAAGAAATCAGGAATCAAGAAGCAGAAGCCACGAAAGAAAAGAAAGTTTTGCGTACTATCCTTATAGCTTGCAGTTTGAGGCTTGAACCTTATATCTTGTTTCTTGTACCTTTGTTTTTCAATGAATCCTTTTTCAAAAATATTTCTGTACGGTGGTTTGTTTTTACTCCTTTTTTCATGTCATGAAAAACAACAACCTGATGTTTCGCAGCTCATTTTATCCTTGCAGGAAACAGGCGAATTGATAACAACAGAGTACACGCTAACCAAAGTAATTCGCGCCAGCGACGACCAAACCTGGTATAAATGGGGCGATAGAAAAATTTTGATCAATTGCGAAGCAAACCTCAAAGCCGGTGTGGATTTGCAACATATTACAACACATAATTTTATCAAGCGAAACGACAGCGCAATTGCGATTGTGTTGCCACATGCGCAATTGTTCAGCCTGAGCATTCCGCCCGATAAAATAAGAGTGGCTTACGAAGAAACGAGCTTGTTACGCGATCCTTTTTCAGCAGGTGAAAGAGAACAATTGGTGGCACAGGCAGAGCCACAAATTAAATCGTTGGTGGCCTCGCTGGGCATTTTGCAAACGGCCGAAAACAACGCCGCTTTGTTTGTAAAACGGCTCTTTCAAAATGGTGGTTATAAAATGGTAAATGTAGTGTTTGAATAATTTATTATGACGAACAAACGGTTGAAACAAATCAGCATTTTTCTCCTACTTGCTATCGTTGTTATTTGGGCTACTCTAAAAATGCAATCCTTTCCATCGTTCAAAAATTTGTTCAAAACCAAACCTGTTACCATTGCCAATACACCAATCGCTGTAAAGCAAATTCAGGCATTGGCGCAATTGGTAACCGTAAGTATGTATGAAGAAATTGTAGTGGACAGCAATGCAAACAATGATACAAAACTGGCGGTGCCTATGCTCCCCAATGTTACCCTACTCACTAACGAAAAAACATTGGTAATCATTGGCAAAACAACAACGCATGTGGGCATTGATATGCAACAAACAGGCAACGAAAGCATAAGCGGAACACCTGATTCGATACACATTGTGTTGCCACCTGCGCAAGTGCTGGATGCCATCATCAATCCGTCCGATGTAACTATTTTTATAGAGAGGGGCGAATGGAACAATGAGGCAGTTGTTCGGCTAAAAAACAAAATTCAATACATCGCCATTGCAGATGCCCAAAGTCGTGGTTTATTTTCGCAATCGGAGACGAAAGCGAAAGAAATACTCACACAATTTTTTATTGCTGCTGGTTATAAAAAAGTGGTTGTTCAGTTTCAACAACAAAACAAAATGCTGCAAAACCAAAACTAAAGTCTCATTAAAATTGCGTCATTTTTCAATCATTTCTTGGACACAATCTTATTCCGTATTATTTTTACGCACTTATTCTACCAATTTGGTGGACTAATAATTGAATTGTAGATGCAGCAATCCGGAGAAGTAATATTTGTTGGCGCTGGCCCTGGCGACCCCGAACTGCTTACACTGAAAGCGGTAAAAGCTTTGCAAAAAGCGGATGTAGTAATTACAGACAGGCTGGTGAGTGAAGAAATTATAATGGAATTTGTGTCTTATAAAACACAGGTTATTGCTGTTGGCAAACAAGGCAACAGTGGTTTGTCCTTTTCACAAAAAGAAATTAATGAGCTGTTGGTTGAAAAGGCAAAGCAACACGGCAACGTGGTTCGCTTAAAAGGTGGCGATGTGTCTGTGTTTTCCAATATTCTGGATGAACTCGCAGCTTTAAAAAACGCAAACATTTCTTACCAAATCATTCCCGGCATTACTGCATTATCGGGTGCCGCAGCGTACACAGGCATTCCGCTTACCGCGCGCGGAATGGCAACCGGAATAAGGATTGCAACTTATTACAACAATACAATTGTTGCAGACAATGAATGGCGCGAATGGGCAACCATGAAAGATACATTGGTGCTGTATATGTCGGCAAGCACATTGCCCGATTTAATTACGGGTTTGTTGCTTCATGGTGCAGAGCCACAAACGCCGTTTGTTGTGGTTGAACAAGCAACAACGCCCAATCAGTATGTTCATTACAGCACATTGGGCGAGTTTAAAAAAGAGGCAAAAACAAACTCTTTCATCAGCCCATCGCTCCTCATCATTGGCAAGGTTGCAGGTTTGTATCAGCAGTTTGCATGGCTTCCCAACAACAACCAACGCAAGCCTTATTTTTCATCGTTGGATGATGGCTTTACTCAAATTTTCAATCAAATAAAAGAAGCCGATAATGTTAGCAGAGCATAGATTAAAACTATTCCGCGAAGTAATTACACAAGCTTCCAAAGAAGAATTGATTTGGATGAGTGGATATATGTCGGCGCTGGTTCACAATCATCAGCCGGTTAGTGCACCTTCACCTAATGCAGATGCAGCAAGCGTTTTAGCAGGTTGTACTGTTGTGTATGGAACCGAGAGCGGTAACTCGAAAAAGATAGCCAACGATTTATCGTCAAAAATAAAAAAGCAGGGTTTACAGGTAAAAACAAAAAGCTTAGACCAATACAAAACGGCTGACTTAGCCAAAGAAAATTGCTTGTTGGTAGTGATGAGTACACAAGGCGACGGCGAGCCTCCGGCAGCAGCTAAAAAGTTTTATGAGTATTTATTATCGAACGAAATAAAATTAGACAAATTAAAATACGGCGTGCTGGCTTTGGGCGATTCGTCATATCCCCTGTTTTGCAAAGCCGGTGAAGATGTGGACGAACGGCTCGCAAATTTGGGTGCGCAACGCATTGTGCCGATGAAAAAATGCGACACCGATTTTGAACCCGAAGCAACTGAGTGGATTGATGAATTGGTGAACACCGCATTGCGAACTGCATCTGCATCGCAGCCACAAATTGTGGCAAAAACAAAACCGGCATCAACGGGCAAGAAAATTTACGCCGGAAAAATTACAACCTCCATCAATTTAAACGATAGGGGAAGCAATAAAGAAACCTATCATCTTGAAATTGCGGCTGAAGATGAAATTCACTATGAGCCGGGCGATTCCATTGGCATTATCGCCAAGAACAGCGGCGCAGCAGTGCATAAAATTATTGAGTTGCTGGAAGTAGGGGAACAACAAACATTCACTTTTAAAAATGAAGAATATACAGCGGCCGATTTGTTTACGAATAGGCTCAATATTCAGTATTTACCGGAACGGATTATTCAGCAATATGCCCAACTGATAAAGAAAGAAATTCCTTCCATCCGTATGGATTTGGCTGATTTGCTGCGCATTTATCCGTTCGATTCAACACTGGATGTTCAGCAATTCATCAACATACTCGATCCTGTTTCACCGCGGTTGTATTCTATTTCTTCATCGCCGGCAGCGCATGGCAACAATGAAGTGCATATTACTGTAAGTCGCAGCACATTTAAGGTTGATAGCCAAAAGCGTTTTGGTTTGTGTTCCGATTATTTATCGTGCCGGAATGTAGATGATGACATCTCTTTTTATGTTCAGAAAAACAGTTCGTTCAAATTGCCATCGCCCGACGCCGATGTGATTATGATTGGACCTGGAACCGGCATTGCGCCCTTCCGTTCGTTTTTGTTTGAACGTGACGCACAAGGCGCAGAAGGCAGAAACTGGCTGTTCTTTGGCGACCAGCATTTTGTATCTGATTTTTTATATCAGACCGAATTGCTGAGCTTTTTTGAAACGGGCATGTTAACGCGTTTCAACACAGCATTTTCAAGAGACCAGCAGGAAAAGCTGTATGTGCAACATCGCATGTCGCAACAGGCAACGGAACTATGGAATTGGCTGCAAAACGGTGCAGTGCTTTACGTCTGCGGAGCTAAACACCCAATGAGCACTGACGTTGAAAATACATTGCTTCAAATTATTCAGACAAAAGGAAACCTGAGTGAAGAAGAAGCTGCCGATTACTTGACGGCATTAAACGAAAGCGGCAGGTATCATAAGGATGTGTATTAACCTCATCCCAACCCTTCTCCACGAGTGGAGAAGGGCAAGAAGAACAGCCGCTTGTTGAGTAATGGGCAAAGCGTTGAAGAGTGCTACCGGCCTACCGGTCAGGCAGGCGCAACGATGTTCAATCGGAGTTACGAAAGCCCGGTACATAAAACTGTATTTATCTTTAAAAAAGCTTGCAGCTTGTAGCTCGCAGCTAATAGCTATAAAATGAGTGAATCTTCTACAGAACGAATTAAAAAAGAAAGTGAAGGCTTGCGTGGCACGCTAAAAGAAAGCCTGCTGGATGAGCACACGGGCGCCATACGCACAGATGATCAGGCATTGGTGAAGTTTCATGGCATGTACCTGCAGGACGACCGTGACCGCCGTGAAGAACGCGCTGAAAAAAAGCTGGATCGGCTGTATTCGTTCATGATCCGGCTGCGTTTGCCAGGTGGTTTTTTAACAGCAGAACAATGGGAAGTTTTGCATCACGTAACGGGCGAATACACGACCGGCGTTATTAAAATTACAACACGTCAAACCGTTCAGTTGCATGGCATTTTAAAACATCATGCAAAGCCTACGATAAAAGAGTTTCAAACTGTGCATTTGGATAGCATTGCGGCTTGTGGCGATGTCAACAGAAATGTGGTTGCTACTGCGCATCCCAATGCATCGCCCATACATGAGGAAGTGTTTCAATATGCCAACAACCTGAGTCAACTGATGTTGCCGAAAACAAGGGCTTATTACGAAGTGTGGGTAGATGCGGAAAAGCTGGTAGAAAAAACAGAAGAAGATCCGCTGTACCAAGAGCGTTATCTGCCCCGCAAATTCAAGATTGGGATTGCCATTCCGCCATACAACGATATTGATGTGTTTGCAAATGATACGGGTTTAATTGCCATTGTTGAAAATAATGAATTGATTGGCTTTAATGTAAGCGCTGGCGGTGGTATGGGTGCAACACATGGCAACAAAGAAACCTATCCGCGATTGGGCACTGTGCTCGGTTATGTTGATAAAAAAGATGTTGAAAAAGTAGTGTATGAAATAGCTACGGTACAACGCGATTTTGGTAACCGCAACGATAGAAAACTATCGCGTTTAAAATATACCATTGACCGTATGGGTTTGGATATTTTTAAAGTGGAACTGGAAAGCCGCATGGGCTTCAAACTCTTGCCCCCAAAGGACTTTAGCTTTAAAGACAGAAGCGATGATTATGGATGGAAACAAAACCATACTGGTAAGTGGTATTATACTGCGTTTATCGAAAATGGTCGCATTGCCGATGAAGGTGAACTGCTGTTAAAAACAGCTTGCTTGGAAATTGCGAAAAGCCGTAAAGCGAATTTTCGGTTTACCTGCAATCAAAACCTGATCATCAGCGATGTGCAGGATGATGACAAAGATTTTGTTCATTCGATTTTGGAACAATACAACGCAATCAGGAGCACTAACGGTGTGTCAGCTTCACGTAAACAATCTGTTGCCTGTGTTGCATTCAATACCTGTCCGCTGGCATTGGCAGAAGGCCAGCGATATCTTCCTCAACTGATGGATAAGATTGATGCTTTGCAACAAAAGCATAATATTTCGGAAGAAGGAATTGTCATTCGCATGACGGGTTGCCCTAACGGATGTGCGCGTCCATATATGTCGGAGATTGGTTTTGTGGGAACGTCTTATGGCCGTTATAACCTAATGCTGGGCGGCGATGTGCAAGGTCAGCGGTTAAACAAATTGTACAAAGAAAACCTGGTAGAAGAAGAAATTATCAGTGAGTTGGATTATTTATTTGAAAAGTATGCAAAACAAAAAGGGGAAGGTGAGCCATTCGGTGATTTTATTATGCGCGAAGCGATAGTGTGAGGTTTGGTTTTGCACAAAAAATGTTTTGAACCACAGACACACGAAGAACACAAAGTTTCACGAAGGATAAGTAAAAACAGAAATCTTTGTGGTTCTATTCTTACAAATCATTAAGAACAAAGATGAGGTTCTCAACGATGAAAGAAACCAATCATTTATTTCCTGTATTTCTAAAGCTTGAGGACATGCGCGTGCTCTTGATTGGTGCGGGCAATGTTGGCGTTGAAAAGCTGAATGCCATTCTTACCAATGCACCGGCAACAACGGTGCGCGTGGTGGCAAAAGAAGTTAGTGAACCGTTCCGCCAACTGGCTTCCGGCAACAGCAATATCAACATTATCGAGGAAGAATACAATCCTTCTCATTTGGATGACTGCCACATTGTAATTGCAGCCGTGAACGATATTGCGTTAAGCACCGTTATCCGGAATGATGCAAAACGAAAAGGCAAACTCATCAACGTTGCGGACAAGCCTTACCTCTGCGATTTTTATCTGGGTTCTGTTGTTACCAAAGGCGATTTAAAGCTCGCTATTTCTACCAATGGAAAATCGCCAACTATGGCAAAGCGGTTGAAAGAAATGTTTAATGAAATGTTGCCCCAAGATTTGGATGAAGTGATTAACAACCTGCAGATCATCCGCAACAGTTTAGAAGGCGATTTTCAGAATAAAATTACAGAGCTGAATAAGATTACACAGTCGCTTGTAGAAAAGCCTTTAAGCGAAGCTGAAAAGTATGAGCAATATTGGTTTTTGTAAAGAATAAAGTGTAGTAAAATCTTATTAGCTTCTTTTTACTATCTTGTATTTCAAAACATTTTTTGTATGAAACAATTGTTGCAGGAAATTGTAAAAGGTAGTGTTGAAGAAAAGATAGAAGCAATTGAAGCGATTTGGAATAGCATTGATGAAAGTGCGGTTCCGGTAGATAATGAAGAAATTGAAACAGCAAAAGAAAGATATAAGGAATATCTTCTAAATCCGAATGATACTCTTGATTGGGACGTTGCGAAAAGAAGATTAATGGATAAATATGGCTTTTAAAGTTTCAATCAAGCCATTAACTTTCTTTGAAATTGATGAGGCTGTTTTTTGGTACGAAAATAAATTGCCTGGTTTAGGCAAACGATTTCTGAGTGAATTGAATGACTGCATCGAAAGGTTAAAAGAACAACCCTATCATTACCTTATTATCCAGGCCCCGTTAGAAGAATTTTAGTATAATCATTTCCGTATAAAATTCTGTATCTCATAGAAGATGGGAGCGAAGTTGTTATCCTTGCACTAATTCACACCAAACGAAGCAAGGGTTTTATAAAGAAACGAATCAACAGATAAAAAGCAATTATTGTCTATTGATTGGTGACGTCACCAATCAACTTTATTTCGGTTTGTGGAGACGCAGACCGATAGAGTAGAAGAGAAATGCGTTTTTGTTTTTGCATGAATTTTTGAAACAAAGGTGACACAATCTTTTTTGGTTCGAGTATCCTCTCTTAACGAGGACGATGTGGTAAAATCAATTGGCTTACTTAAGCTCATCGTCCCTTTCAGGAGCTACTGTGTACCCATTCTTTTTAAGTAATATCGAAACCCACTATAAATGAAGGTTCAATCACTTTGAAAGATTAGCAACTTATTTTTCTCAATGTTGGTAATCAATTATTTTCTAATTGATGCTGACTCTTTAGAGCTTTTATATTTAGTATTTTTTTCTCAACAACTTCGCTTGTCGTATCCGTAGCATAACTATTCCTGTATTTGATCTTCTTAATGTATATACTATCTTCTTTGCAAGCAATGTCATAATTCCCACTTTCTGGATCGAATTTTCCAATATTGATTCTGAAATTAATTGAATCGGTTAGAAAAGCTGCATCTACTCCAGCCGGATTTATTTCGAATATTTCTAAATAAAGATTGTTTTTGCATACATGTCGTGTTCCAATATATTTTTTATGGCAACTTCCAAAACTTATACAGATAAGAGCAATAACCCAAAATCTGATCTTGTTAGAGTGATAATCAACTCCTAAATTTTTCATTTCCAATTTTATTGAAATAGAGGAGACATTATGTAATTAGGGCAGTTTGTTTTTCAATTCGGCGAAATTACAAACTTCTCCAACTTATTTTTTAGTGTAAAACTTCATCATTTATAAATCGCCACTTCAAACAAATCATGGTTATTTTTCACCGCGCGATACATGCCTTCGCTGTTGAAAACCAAAGCAGCATTACCTTTCGCATCAACGCCAATCATGCCGCCTTCGCCATTTAGTTTTATCAGTTTTTCATTCACCACAATGTTCATGGCTTCCTGCAACGACAGGTTTTTATATTCCATCAAACAACTAACATCATAAGCTGCAACGCTTCTTATGAACATCTCACCATGACCTGTGCAACTGATGGCGCAAGTGGCGTTATTGGCATACGTGCCGCAACCAATGAGCGGGCTATCGCCAATGCGACCATACTTTTTATTCGTCATGCCGCCGGTGCTGGTGGCAGCGGCAATATTGCCATTCACATCGCAAGCAACAGCGCCAACCGTTCCCCATTTTTTATCGCGCATCATCTCTTCCAATTGCTGGTGCGTATGGTCTAACGAATAGTTATCTGAATCGCGGATGGCTTTCCATTGGTCGTACCGGAATTGTGAGAAAAAGTATTCATCAGGTTCCAGTTTAATGCCTTGCTTGATGGCAAAATCGTTGGCGCCCTTACCACTTAAAAATACATGGTTGCTGTGCTGCATCACTTCCATTGCTAATTCTATCGGGTTGCGCACATTGCGAACGCCCGCCACTGCACCGGCTTCCAGCGTGCTGCCATCCATGATAGCAGCATCCATTTCCTGCAACCCTTTTTTGGTAAACACCGAGCCTCTGCCTGCGTTGAACAACATATTATCTTCTAAAATCACAAGCGCGGCTTTTACCGCGTTGATGGCAAATCCGCCTTCTTCCAACACCGCGAAGCCCGCGTTCAGCGCGGCTTCCAGCCCTTGCAGGTAAGCTTGTTCCAATTGCGGTGTCATGTCTTGCTTTAATATGGTTCCTGCGCCGCCATGTATGGCAAGTGTGTACGTGTTCATGAACATTTTTTATAAATGCAAAGATTGTGATATTGAAGTGATAAGATGTTGAGTGAGGGTTTGTTTTTGCCTTAATTTCTTCATCCTGCATTTCTAAAGATGATTTTAAAACTTGTTCCGTTAGGAACAACAGGTGGGTAGAAATAAAAGGAAAGGATGATGATAATTTCGTTCCATCGAAACGGTACTCTTGGTTTACCTCTTATATCGTTGCGATGGGATGTTTTAATACTTGAACAGACATCAACCCAACTCTTTGTAATTTGCTCAATTCATTTCAGAACATTGAAGTGAGTGACCTGCCTACTGTCAGGCAGGCACAACAGACGATACATCGGAGTTATAAAAGCCGGTAACATAAAAACTGCATTTTGTATTTTTGGTTTTGCCCAAATTCTCACCATTCACCACTCACTTCTTCATTCGCAAAGCAATGTTTTGCATTCATCAAGCAATACCTGTTTGTTAATGGCAATGGTGCCCACGCCTTCGCATACAATACCTCCGGCAACGTTGGCAATTTCGGCAGCTAAGGTAATGTTGTTGGTAGCAGCGTAAACAAGCGAAGCCACAGCAATTACAGTATCGCCGGCACCGCTTACATCGGCAATGTTGCGGATGTGCGTAGGAATGATTTTGTCTTCGTTTTCGCTTTGAAAAAACAAACCATGTTCCGATAAAGTAATGAGCGAGATACGATGATGCAGTTGCTGGTACAACTGCTGATGAATGTGGCGCAAATTCTCTTCCGTTATTTCGGTTGATAGTAAGTTCAAACCTTCTCTTACTTCTTTCAGATTGGGCTTGAAAATACCTGCGTTTTGATAAGAAAAAAAGTTCTTTCGTTTGGGGTCAACCGTTGTAACAATATTGTGTTCATTACACACCTCAATTACAGCATGGATAAGGCTTTCAGTTAATGTGCCTTTGTTGTAATCTTCAAAAATTACCACCGATGGCTCGTGATGATTTACATAAGTTATAAAGCTGTTGAGAAGTTTGTTTTCGTCTTCTTTTGAAATGTCAGCCGTTACTTCTGAATCGAGTCGAAGCATTTGTTGATTTCGCCCGATGATGCGGATTTTATTCGTAGTGATTCTTTCGCCGCTGCGCAAAACATAGCTGGTGTTGATGTTTTGGTTTTGCAATAAATTGAGCAAGGTTTCGGCATCTTCATCGTCGCCAACCACGCTGAACAAAGTGGTTTGTGCACCCAGCGAAACTGTATTGAGTGCAACGTTGCCGGCACCGCCAATCCGATGTTCTTTATTATGCAATGCCACCACCGGAACCGGACCTTCGGGCGATATTCTGTCCACGCTTCCCCACCAATATGTGTCCAGCATTACATCTCCAATCACTGCCACATTAAGGCTGGAAATGTTGTTGAACAATTCATCGAAATCAGTGATAGGTGTTTTTGTTTTTGCCATATTTATAGCTATGAGTTATAAGCTTCGAGCCATTAGCTACAAGTCGTATATTTTTTATTTGATAACTTTTTGGTTGTAGCAAAACACTTTCTTTTATTATTTGCTCATCATTTATCACTTTCAGCTCACAGCTCACAGCTCACAGCTTATAGCTTTATTTACTCAAGTGCATACTGCGCTCTTTATACAACGTTCTAAAGTACGGATCGCGAAGGTCTTTAATAAAGCGAATGGCTTCGCCTGTGCTCTTCATTTCAGGACCCAATTCTTTGTTTACGTTTGGAAATTTATTGAAAGAAAACACCGGCTCTTTGATGGCGAAACCTTCCAGCTTTTTTTCAATAGTAAAGTCTTTCAGCTTCGCTGCGCCAAGCATTACTTTGGTAGCAATGTTTAAGTAAGGAATCTGGTAAGCTTTAGCGATGAAAGGAGTGGTGCGACTGGCTCTGGGATTGGCTTCTATCACAAACACGTTACCATCTTTAATAGCAAATTGTATGTTGATTAAGCCGCAAATATTCAATGCCCGCGCAATCTTTTCAGCATAGTATTCCATCGTTGTGATTACCAACGGAGTGAGGTTGAAAGCAGGCAGCACGGCATTGCTGTCGCCACTGTGAATGCCAGCCGGTTCGATGTGTTCCATCACGCCCATCACATGAAAATCTTCACCATCAAAAATGGCATCAATCTCAGCTTCCTGGCACCTGTCTAAAAAATGATCAATTAAAATTTTATTGTTCGGAATGTGCTTCAGCAAACTCACTACTGCTTTTTCAACTTCATCATCGTTAATTACAATTCTCATGCGCTGTCCGCCCAACACATAGCTGGGGCGCACCAGCACCGGGTAGCCTACTTTATTCGCTACTTCAATGGCTTCATCAGCCGTGTAAGCGGTGCCATATTCCGGGTAAGGAATCTTTAATTCTTTCAGCATATCGCTAAAGCGTCCGCGGTCTTCAGCAATGTCCATATTATCGAACGAAGTGCCTATTATTTTTATGCCTTTTTTGTCCAATCGTTTGGCAAGCTTTAAAGCGGTTTGCCCGCCCAATTGCACAATCACGCCTTCCGGTTTTTCCAACTCAATAATCTCCCACAAATGCTCCCAATATACCGGCTCGAAGTAAAGCTTGTCTGCCATATCAAAATCGGTGGAAACCGTTTCAGGATTGCAGTTAATCATGATGGCTTCGTAGCCACATTCTTTAATGGCGAGCAGCCCGTGCACGCAGCAATAATCAAACTCAATACCTTGCCCAATGCGGTTAGGACCGCTGCCCAATACAATAATTTTTTTCTTTTTAGAAGGAAAAGATTCGTTGAAAGAAATGGTTTCATTCATAGCACAAAATTGCGCAAAAGTAAGGGTTAGAACGGTAACTGATGCAGCAGAAAATATACGGGAGAATGAAGTTTGTTTTTGCACTAAATACAAAAGCTGCACTGATATTGAATTTATGTTTTGATTTGCGATGAATGTTTTATCAGCAGAGCTTCAAAAATATGATGTTTGGTATCATTGCATAAATAAAAACCTCGTATCTTACCTCACTGAATTAGAATTGCTTCATTTGAAAAACTTGTTACCCCTTATACTGCTACTGCTGCTTTGTTTGGCAAATTTTTCTGCTTTTTCAAAAGCACCACTACCCGATACGCCGGTAGCAAAGCATATAACATATATACCTTTTACTATGCTTACCGGTGGCATTATCATTGTTCGAACTACGTTTGATTCCTTTCCCGATTCGCTCAATTTTGTTTTAGATACAGGAAGTGGCGGCATTTCTCTCGATTCGGCTACCTGCGAATATTTAAAAGTGAAAAAGGAACGGAGCAACATCATGATAAAAGGCATTGCCGGTATGAGAGCTGTTGAATTTGCTTACAATCATACATTAAATCTGCCGGGTTTGGTGGTTGACAATCTGGACTTTCACATCAGCGATTATGATGTTTTAACCAGTGTATATGGCATGAAGATAGACGGCATAATGGGTTATAGCTTTTTGCATCGGTATGTTGTAATGATTGATTATGAGAAGAGCAGGCTGGAAATATTTTCAAAAGGCTTTTATAAATATCCGCACGGAGGTTACGTATTGCATCCTAAATTCAACACATTGCCCATTCAGCAAATAGGTGTAAAAGAAAAGCGAGACATTCTGAGTAATTTTTATTTTGACACAGGTGCCGGCTTATGCTTTTTGATGTCGGATCAATTTTCGGATGACAGTGTTGTTTTTAAAGGTGACAAAAAGATGTATCCCACGCTGGCGCAGGGTTTGGGCGGCAAAGCAGAAATGAATGTTACTACCGTGAAAGAAGTAAAAATAGGTCCTTATAAATTTAGAAATGTACCTACTTACATCTTTGCCGATCCTTATAACGCTACTTCGTATCCACAGGTAAGCGGACTGATTGGTAACGATCTGATGCGCCGCTTTACTGTAATTTTAAATTATACCGAAAGAGAAATTTTTATAAAACCAAACAGTTTTTACCGCGATTCGTTCGACTACTCTTACACGGGTCTGGGTCTTTATATGGTTGATAACAAAATAGTGGCATTAGACATTATGAAAGACTCGCCTGCCGAAAAAGCAGGCTTGCAGGAAGGAGATGTAATTGTAAGTATAAATAAAGATTTTAGCGGCAATATACAAGCTTATAAAGCCATGCTGCAATCGGCTAAGACAACGCAGGTGTTGTTTGTATCGCGCGAAAATGTGGGCTTGCTAAAAATTACTTTAAAAGTAAAAAGCATTTATCGGTGAAGGTAAACGTGGTTAGCAGGTAACGAGAAATGATTACTGCTTCACTCAAACCACTTATGATTAACTGCCAGCAACTTTCTGCACTTTTCTTCCAGAGCTTCTAAATCAAAAGGTTTGTGTACAATGCCATCAGCAAGGTTATCCTGATACGTTAGTAAAGCCAAAGGATTGGCAGAAAAAAGAAGCACTTTAATGGGATAAGGCACTTGTTCTTTTATATCGCGACAAACATAGCGTCCATCTTCTCCTTTTAAATTAATATCTAGCAAAATCAAGTGGGGCTTTAGTTCTATAATGTGGTTGATAAGATTGCGCCCTTCTTCAAAAGTGGCAACAGTGTACTCTTTTCTTTCAAACCACGCTTTTAGCGAAAGCAAAATATCGTAGTCATCATCTACTATAAAAATGGTTGGCATAACTTAATAAGTTTTATACTGAATTCCGTTTTTTGCTTAATTATCAATTTGTTTTTTAGGGTAAAAACAAAAGTTCCCCGCATTACTGGTAAAGGGGGAACTTTTGTTTTATAATAAATGAGTAACAATATTAGTTGTGCGATACAGGCTCCTGTTGCTTCTTCATTTGTTCAGCAGAAGCACTATCGGGCGTAACTGCCGCCATAGCTACCTGCATTTTGTTTTTCATTCCCGATACCACTTTGTCGTCGCCACTCATCAAAGCATTGTAACCATCTTTGGCTACATCGGCAGGGTCAGACAATTTGGTTTCCTGTACAATTTTTGAATCCTGCATTTCGGCTTTATTAAAGAAATCGGTATCTGTGGCACCAGGTAGCAAAGCCGTAATAGTTATGCCTTCGTGGTCTTTGTTTTCGGAGCGAATAGCTTCGGTAAACGATTGTACAAAGGCTTTTGTTCCATGATATACGGATTGCCACGGTCCCGGTGTTTTACTGGCGATAGAGGACAGGTTCAAAATTTTACCTTCGCCACGAGCCACCATGTCTTTTAAAAATTGTTTGGTAAGAATCAAAAGGCTGCCGATATTTAATTGAATGATATCGAGTTCGCGATTGATATCAGTATCGGTAAACAAACCATACTGACCCTGACCGGCATCGTTTACCAGCACATCTATCTCAATTCCCTTTGTTTTTACATCATCATACACCGAGAAAGCTTCTTCGCGTTTGAACAAATCTTTGGCCAACGGTTCTACCTGAACACCGTATTGGCTTTTCAGTTCGGAAGCCGTTTTTTCGAGGTCGCCGTTTTCACCACGAGCCACAATCACAAGATTATATCCATCTTGTGCAAACAGTTTGGCAAGTTCGTAACCAATGCCGCTGGTAGCACCCGTTATCAGTGCGTATTTTCCATTTTGTTCCATAGGTTTTATTTTTAAAGAAAACAAAAACGATAATTGTGCCAGTGCTGCTTTATCTGTGCCCTTGCTTTTGTGAAAATTGATAGCAATCGTTTCTAACTTTTTGAATCAAAAAGGGTTATTCTGCTTTGTAAGATGGTATTAAATTTTCATTGTGTGCCGTCAGACGCCTTTAAAATGTTTGCTACACAGCCTGTTTACAAAAACGTAATAAAAACAAAATGAGCAAACTGTTTACTTTTACTTATACAATTGTACATGATGAAACGCCTATTTATTTTAGCAATAACATTTTCTTACATTACTCTTTCTTACTCGCAACAAATAACAATTGGCCATCGCATTGACCTTCCCAACGGATGGAGCTTAACGCCGGCTGGCAAATCGTTGCCCTTGGGCGATTTGCCACTGAATATTACAGTATCTTTTTCAAAAAAATACATTGCTGTTACCAATAACGGGCAAAGCACGCAAACAATAGATTTGATTGATGTAATTAATAAGAGAAGGTTGGATAGCGTCGTCATTCCCAAAAGCTGGCTGGGCTTACGTTTCAGCAGGGACGATAAGTATTTATACGCATCGGGTGGTAATGACAATTGGATTTTGAAATATGGTATAACCAATAACAAGCTGGTGTTGAAAGACAGTATTCAACTGGGTGAAAAATGGCCCCGTAAAATATCGCCTGCCGGTATTGACATAAATGATGCAAAAGAAACCATGTATGTGGTTACGAAAGAAAACAACAGCCTTTATACCATTGATTTAAAAACAAAGGGCTTAGATTCATTGAAATTAGGCGCTGAAGCTTATACCTGTTTGTTATCGCCCGATAAAAAGGAACTGTACATTTCGCTGTGGGGCGGCGATAAAATTTTGGTGTACAAT
This sequence comes from Ilyomonas sp., assembly GCA_965277535.1. Taxonomy (GTDB): domain Bacteria; phylum Bacteroidota; class Bacteroidia; order Chitinophagales; family Chitinophagaceae; genus Ilyomonas. The sequence goes on from OZ255825.1 coordinate 3,732,637, forward strand.
ACGATTGAAAAGAAGATGGTTGACAGCATTGCTGTTGGCGATAACCCCAATGACATTTGTCTTACTAAAAATGGTCAGTATCTTTTTGTTGCCAATGCCAATGACAACAGCGTTTCTGTGATTGACATAAAAAAGCGGAAGGTGCTGGAAACGCTGAATGCGGCTTTGTATCCTGATGCTCCGGCAGGCTCAACTACTAACAGCGTTGCATTAAGTAACGATGAAAAAACATTGTACGTTGCCAATGCAGATAACAACTGCCTGGCAATTTTTGATATTAGTCAAAAAGGCTCAAGCCGTTCCAAAGGGTTTATTCCGGTGGGCTGGTATCCTACTTGCGTACGAACCATTGGCAACACCATTTTTGTTGCGAATGGTAAGGGCTTTACTTCATTGCCCAACCCTGATTTTCGTCCGTTTGGTAAAAGCGATAAGCCAGCTTCTTCCTATCAGCAGGGCACGCAGCGTAGTGAATACATTGGTGGTTTGTTTTTGGGCACATTAAGCTATTTTACTGCACCAACAGCGGCGCAAGTAAGCCAGATGTCAAAGCTGGTTTACCAGAACACGCCTTATAACAAAAACAAAGAAACGGTAGCCCAAGGTGAAGCCGGAAACCCAATTCCAACGCGCATTGGAGATACCTCACCCATCAAGCATGTGTTTTATATCATCAAAGAAAACCGGACTTACGACCAGGTGTTGGGCGATGTAAAAGAAGGCAATGGTGATACCGCTTTGTGCTTGTTTGGCGAGAAGATAACGCCCAACCTTCATGCGCTGGCGAGAGAGTTTGTTTTGCTCGATAATTTTTATGTGGATGCTGAAGTTAGCGCCGACGGGCACAACTGGAGTATGGGAGGTTATGCCGATGACTATTTAGAAAAAACATGGCCTACCAGCTACGGTGACAGGGGCGGTGAATACGATGCAGAAGGCAACCGCGAAATTGCCAATAACAAAGGCGGCTTTATTTGGAATCATTGTGCAAAGGCTGGCATCAGCTATCGCACCTATGGTGAATTTGCCGACGATTACAAACCCAATATTCCGATTTTAAAAAATCATTATTGCACATACTACACAAGCTGGGATCAAACAGTGCGCGATACCACAAGGGTAGGGCAGTGGAAGCGCGATTTTGATTCTCTGGTAGCCAGCAATGCGCTGCCACAGTTGAACACGCTTCGCATTATCAACGACCATACAGAAGGCTTGCGCAAAGGCAGGCCTACACCGTTTGCGCACTGTGCTGATAACGATCTTGCCGTTGGCATGTTGGTAGAATATTTAAGTAAAAGTCCGGTGTGGAAAAACAGCGTTGTATTTGTAGTGGAAGATGATGCACAGGATGGACCCGACCATGTTGATGCACATCGCAGTCCGGTTTACATAGCCGGTGGTTTTGTAAAGCGGCATTTTGTTGATCATACCATGTACTCAACCACTTCGGTGCTGCATACCATTGAATTGATTTTAGGCTTTAAACCTATGAGCCAATACGATGCGGCAGCCACACCAATGTGGCGTTGTTTCTCATCCACACCTGACCTAATACCTTTCAATGCGAAGCCTTTGCAAACTGACATCAATGCAAAAAATACCGTTGAAAATGCATGGCAACGCAAAAGTGAAACCTTTGATTTTAGTGCTGAAGACAGAATACCCGACCGCGAGTTTACCGAAGTCATCTGGAAAGCTGTAAAAGGTGCAGATGCTATTGTGCCTGCGCCACGAAGAGCCGCGTTTGTAAAGGTGAGCGGGAAGAAAGATGAGGATGATTGAAGTGAGTTATAAAAAATTGTTTTCATTTCTCTCGCGCAAGCGTCCCGCTTGTGCATATCCTATTCGAGCTTCCGCTCAGTTATTGCTTTTTCAAAACAACATCGGGCTGCATCATCGCTATGTTACCAGATCTGAATCCTGTTACTGTCAGGCACATACATTTTATCACTAGGCTGCACATTGAATGCTTCATAAAAATGAGCAGAGTTCATTAACGGACCATTCACACGCCACATAGGAGGCGAATGCGGATTGTTGTTAATCCAAAAACGTAGAAATGCATCTTTCATCTTCACCCGCCATATCCGTGCAACAGAAATAAAGAACCGTTGGTTGGGTGTAAAGCCACCGTCAACCTTTGTTGTATCATGTCCTTCTTTGGTCATTTTAAAAGCATCATAAGCAATGGCAACACCGCCAACATCTGCCGTATTTTCGCCAAGCGTCATGGCGCCTTTCACATGCACGGTATCTAAAACGGTAAAGGTGTTATACAAGTCAACCACCTGTTTTGTTTTTGCCTTAAATTTTTCGTAATCGGTTTTCGTCCACCAGTTTTTTACATTCCCTTCCTTATCAAACTGTGCGCCCTGGTCATCAAAAGCATGTGTCATTTCATGACCAATCACCATACCAATGCCACCATAGTTAAGCGCATCGTCCCTGTCGTTATCAAAATAAGGTGGTTGTAAAATAGCTGCAGGAAAAACAATTTCATTGGCAGAAGGATTGTAATAAGCCGTAACTGTTGAAGGCGTTGTAAACCACTCCGACCTGTCAACAGGCTTATTCAACTTCGCTAACTGAAACTGGTAATTGCCGGATGCTGCCGATACCATGTTTTCAAAGTATTTACCCTTTGCAATGGTTACGTTGTTGTAATCTCTCCACTTGTCGGGATAACCAATCTTCTTTGTAATGGCAAACAGTTTTTCTTTTGCTTTTTGTTTTGTGCTGTCGGTCATCCAATCTATCTTGTCTATCCTTACAGAAAACGCTTTTTGTAAGTTATTCACCAATTCCAAAGCCCGCTTTTTAGCATCTTCCGTAAAATATTTTTTTACGTACAATTGCCCAAGCGCCTCGCCCAAATTTTGATCTACTACATCAGCCATTATCTCACCGCGCGACTTTTGTACAGCTTGTCCTAACAATACTTTATTCAACCCGAATACGGCATCAACAAAAGGTTTGCTCAACACATTTGCATAAGAACTTATGGAGTAAGCTTTGAGGTAGGTCTTCCAATCAGGGATGGAAATGGTTTTTAAAGCTGCATTCAGTTTGTCATAATAAGCAGGTTGCGATACATCAACCGAATCTGTTTTTGCACCCAATTCATTCAACACGCTTACCCAGCCGATATTAGGTTGCCGCTTTGCAAGGGTTGCAACCGACATTTTATTGTAATTCGCATTGATGTCGCGCAACTCAATATTTGTTTTGTGTGAGGAAGCCAATTGTTTGTCTATGTTGTAAACAATGTCGGCATCTTTTATTGCCGTTGCAGAATCGTTGCCCGTGAGTTCAAATAGTTTAGCAAGATATATTTTGTAAGCCTGCTGAATGGCAACACTTGCTGAATCTGTTCTGAAATAATAATCCCTTTCCGGCAAGCCGATACCCGTTTGATAAATTTGCGCAATATTCAGGCTGCTGTTTTTATTATCAGGTCCAACACCAAAAGCCAGGATAGAAGTGTTGTAAGCCTTTGCTTCGTCTGCTACAAACTTTAATAAAGAAGCTACATTGCTGATGCTGTCAATGCGGTTCAATATAGGTTTGATTGGCTCATAACCTCGTTTGTCAATGGTAGTTGTGTCCATGCCTGAAGCATAAAAATCGCCAAGTTTTTGCTCAAGGCTTCCCCCTTTGTTATCAGCTTTTGAAACACTATCCAATATGCCCCGCAAACGCAATCGCTGCGGGTAATTCATAAACATGTAAGCGCCCACGCCCGACTGTGAAGGTGGTATCTGTGCCGTATCATACCATTTTCGATTGACATAATTATAAAAGTTATCACCAGGTTTAATGGAAGAATCTATGCCTTGTATCTGTATATCAACCCTGCTTGTATTGGAAGTAGTATTACAAGATGCAAAGGCGAAAAATAGGGCAAAAACAAACAATGATGTTTTCATAAACAGATGTTTTGTGAAAGTAAGATGAGTAACCAGTGAATGGCTTTACTTTTAGTTATGCAAGAATAATAAAACTGATGTTTGTTTTTGCCGAAATTTTGATTCCTGCTATTTTGCAAATTATTCGTACAAAAAGTTACACTTTGTGAGAAGCCAGAAATACGGTAAAAACAAACATTCACTTTTATATGCTACGGTGAATGGGATTGTAGCTTAAAGCTCACAGCTTAAAAAAAGCACAAAACAAAACCCAGAACAAATCAGCCAAAACCGGTTGGCTCCTTCTGCGTTCATTGTTATGATAATTATGCCAGCTTCAAAATCAAACCATCCTTCTATGCCTGCATCTTCTTCAAATAATTATAACTATTGGTTACGTTTTGTACCGGTTGCGGTGCACCATCCTGCTCCACAAAAAAATACTTCATGCCCGATTCAGCAGCATTGTCGAAAGCGCGTTTAAAGTCAACCACGCCTGTTCCCACTTCCGCAGGATTCATAGTAGCTTTATCAAGGTCTTTTACATGCCAAAGCGGGTAACGACCAGGATGCAATTTGAACAAAGCAACGGGGTCTTGCTTTGCTTTGGTAGCCCAGGCAAGGTCAAGTTCCATTTTTACAAGGTCTTTGTCCGTATTGTTCAAAATATAATCAAACGGGCGATGACCTTCCACCTCATCAAATTCGGTGGTGTGGTTATGATAGGCAAACTGAACTCCATTCTTCTTACAGGCTTCACCCGATTTGCTAAACACTTCTACCGCCTTTTTAATTTCATCAAGGGTGCCTACCGGAATGCTTGAACAAACCAGATAGCTCAATCCGCCTTCGGCAGCATCGTCTGCCAGTTGTTGGTAATCATCCGTTAAGTTCAGCGTTTTAGGCGCTCCCTTCATTTTTTCCATATAGGCTTTTATTCTTGCTGAATCTTCCGCCGTTTTTGCCATCTTCATTATCTGCGCCATGGTAAACGGTGCACCACCCACATGTGCCGACCGCCAGTGCAAACCCGCCTCTTTCACCATCGCAGCAAATTCTTTAGGTTTATAACCGTAAAAATTTCCTTTTGATGATCCGGCACTTTCTACCTCTTTGTAACCAATAGTAGCTAACTTTTGTAGCGTTCCTTTGGCATCGGTGGTCATCAAATCTCCCAATGTGTACAATTGAAGACCAATAGGCGGCATGGCAGCCTTGTTTCCAAAAAAATTGTTATCGCTCACAAGTTTTGGCAACACCAGGCTTGTTAAGGCAAGCATGCCTGATTGCTGCAAAAATTTTCTTCTGTTTGTCATGGCAAATTTTTTAACGATAATAAGATGGTTTATAAAACATGCTAACTTACTGATAAGTTATTACTGTATTGTAATCACCACAAAAATAAATGATGATTCCCTTACCGACAATGTTTTGCGCCCTTGCTCGTATTCTTCACCAACGTGATAGCAGAGAGTTGTATCAATAGCATTCTACATTCACTTCTCTTCATCCAGCTTCAAAACAATCTTATTATTGGTTGGGCCAATTTTAAATGATGTATTGTTTGCTGATTTTATAAACATGCCTTCGTTAGCACTAACCGTATAAGTAAAACCTTCAAACTTACAAGCGATATTTCGGGATTGAATATTAGTAAAAGGAAGTTGCGCATTGGGCGCAGAAGAAAAATCTAAATACCAATTTACTGATGCTGCGTCTTCCAAACGAATCGTACAATTTCTCTCATTACAATCAATAATAAATTTTCCCTGCGCTGATTGCAACTGCCATACAATTTGCAAATCACCCTTTTTGTTTTTGTACACTTTTACACTATCACCTTTCAACAAAACTTCTTTCCCATCTATCGTTGCTTCAAAACGCAAGCCGGCAAACAGGTTACTATCACTCCATAAATAACCATCCACAAAAGGCAGCGTAAAAAATTTGCATTCATTTTCTGTTACAGGTTTTGTTTCATAAAGTGATGGAAAATTTTCATTGAACAAATGAATATCCCGAATGCGCAAGCCGCCCTCTTCCCACAAAAAATTCATGCGGTAAAAACGACTGTCATACCAAACCGTTTTCTTATTGCTTCCCTCTACATCTTTGTTTACTGTAACAGCCGTTGGTGGCGTCAATGTATAATGGCTTGTAAACCACTTGCCCGACTCACCCAATGTTTGCATAACAATTTTATGTTCATCACGCAACTGCGCAATCAATCGCATTTGTATTTCAAAACCATGTTGCATCGCTTTCCATGTAAAAGAGTTTTCCTGCCCTGCCTGTGTGTAAGCAAAAGCCAATGGTTCACCATCAATCATTTGTTGAAAAAACCAATGCACCCATGCAGAATCGCCACCACCAAAAGGATAGACGGGTTCTAATGTTACCACGCCCTGCCGTTCATTACCCAAACCGTTATCATACTGACGAACAGGGTCGCTGCCCAGCATCCTGAAAACAGGAACGGGTATTTGTTTTGCCTTGTTTTGTGCAGGCATATATGCATTTAATTTGCTGGGATAATACGCTCCGTTCCAATAACCACCCCACAATGTATAACCATCCGTGCCATACTGATCTTTGCAATTGCCCGATGCTACAATGTGATATTTTTGGTACATATAGTTCAGCGAGTACGCATCAATAAACCACGAGCTCACTGATGCCGGATAATAGCCAAAAGTTGTTTTAAAATCTTTCATGTACGTATCAATCAGCTTGATGCGTTCTGCCGGCGTGTAGCCAGTTGAAAAACCAATGTTCGCACGCCAGTCCCAAGGATATTTACCGCGCCAATGTAAGCCCGCATGTTCAACCAGCGGTTGCGGAATTTCCCACCACGCGCCGATTTCAAATTCATCTTTTGGCAAACCGAGCATCAGCTTTTGGTAACGACTGTCCATCAGCGCATCATATTGCAACAGGAACGTTCCCTTTAAATGATATTGCTTCAACAACTCTACCTGTTTTACTACTGTTTGGTACAATACATCTTCTGTAATGCTTGCATCTCTTGGCTCCAGTAAGCGAATAAAGTTTACAATGTTTACAATGCGTGGGGCCGATGATCTTGTTGTATTTCTAACTGTTTGTGCCCTTGATAAATTGGTAAAACACATACAGGCAAGCAAGCAAAAACCAGTAAAATAAATCTTCATTTTTTGCAATGATATTTTATGGGGCAACTGTTGCTGAGCAAGATAGAATTTATTTTGTGTGGTTTTGTTTTGTAGCTTTTAGTAGTTGAATAACTATAATGCTGTTACTCCGGCTTTTTGTTATAAAAGCAAAGCATTCACGGGGGCAAAAAAGCTATCCGTAAGGTAATTCGGCATAAAGCCTATACATAACACAGGTGCTGATATGTCAGCACCTGTGTTATGTATAAATTATAATTGCCTGAATGCTTTCTTACAATGCTTACAAACTGCTCATTATACGTTTACAAGCGGTCCTCTGCTTTTGTTGAAAGAGCCTCTTTTTGGCTTAGCATAAGTATGTTGTGAACGGCCATTGTTATTTTTTTCTCGTTGAACAGTTTCAACCGAATGCACCACTTTATAAGGATGTTCTTCTACTACCGGGATGGTTTGTGCAGTAAGCCGGACAATGTCCTTTAAGTATGCCTTTTCTTCCCTGTCGCAAAACGAAAAAGCCTTACCGCTCGCACCGGCGCGTCCTGTACGACCAATGCGGTGTACATACGTTTCAGGCACATTCGGCAAATCGAAATTAATAACGTGCGTAAGGTTATCTACATCAATACCACGGGCTGCAATATCGGTAGCTACCAATACTTTCAACCTGCCGCTTTTAAAGTTCAGCAAAGCACGCTGCCTTGCGTTCTGTTCCTTGTCGCCGTGGATGGCATCAGCTTTTATGTTTGCTTTGTTCAATGCTTTGGCTATGCGGTCGGCACCATGCTTGGTGCGTGCAAACACCAGTGAGCGCTTGATGTCATTTTCCTGTAACAAATGCTGCAGCAGCGATTGTTTGTCCTTCTTATTCACCATATACACCGATTGGTCTATCGTTTCTACGGTAGAAGAAACCGGCGTTACCACTATCTGCACAGGTTGCTGCAACAGTACATTGGCAAGGCTTTGTATTTGCGGTGGCATGGTGGCAGAGAAAAACAAGGTTTGTTTTTGCTCAGGTAATACCTGAATCACTTTCTTTACATCGTTGATGAAACCCATGTCCAGCATACGGTCTGCTTCATCAAGCACAAACATTTGGAGATAGTCCAGATGTACATATCCCTGCCGCATAAGGTCGAGCAGGCGACCCGGTGTTGCGATTAATATGTCCACACCGCTTCTGATAGAGATTACCTGCCTGGCTTGTGGCACGCCGCCATAAATTACTTCATGCTTTATCCCGGTGTACCTGCCATAGGCCGTAAAGCTTTCATCTATCTGCATAGCCAGTTCACGGGTAGGCGTAAGAACCAGGCCGCGGGTATAACGGTAGCCCCCGATTTTTTCTTTACAAAGATTTTGAAGCATGGGTATGGCAAACGCTGCCGTTTTTCCGGTACCGGTTTGGGCACAGCCCAGAATGTCTTTTCCCTGCAGGGCTACCGGTATAGCTTGCTGCTGTATGGGTGTTGGTAAATTGTATCCTTCTGTCTTAAGAGCCTTTAAAATAGGCTCTATAAGATCTAATTGTTGAAAATTCAAAGTAATAAAAAATTAAAAGTCATAAATGTCAACGTCTGTTCTTTGCGAATGAAATTTATAAAGAAAGCGTTGTGATTGTTTTGTAATGCCCACGTTATTCCTGTTATCTAACGAAGCTGGAGAAGAAGATAATTCAATAGCAAAAGGAGTAATTGAGTAATAAGATTGCGAATGTACGTCATTATATGATAAGGGTTTGTAAAAGAGTAAAAGGTTCAGCAGAGCATACAGAAAGATAAGTACAAATTACAAAGAATGGAATCGCAATCTGTGATATGGATTTGAACCTGTTTACAACTCATAAATCTTCCGTCGCAGCGAGGTATTCATTAAATCGCAGCGGAGTCTTCACCACAATACTTTTTGTGTGTTGGCATGAACCCCTTGCGGTACACTTTGTGCACCTGTCTCTTAACTATGTCGGTAGGCAAACAGCATAGTAAGGATGCTCTCCCGATTCTGTGAAGTTTTACAAAAAAGCCTTGACGAAATTTGCAACCATAAGTGTTCGAAACATGATTCTTCGCATAAAAAGCTAAGTAGAATACTCAATCTGTTACACGTAAATCATCAAGGTCTAACTGTTCTTAACCGCAGTACCACAAAAGTACAATCAAGGCACAACAAACGGATGTGCTGCATATCATCCGTTCTTGATCTTTTTTGCTCCTTTTTTACATCAAGGGAAAAAAGGAGGAGAATAAGTAGGTATATTGTAAACAGGTTTCGAACACTTACAGTTTGCAACTTCGCCACATTTATCCTTACGTCTTTTACTTCGTGATACAATAGTTATAAATTAAAACGCAAAGCCAGCGAAGCTTACACGCTATGCCGGGCTGCAGGGGGGATTCTAAATCATTGCATATAAAAGGATGGCTTTTTTTAATAAAAATAGAAAGGTCATTATATTTGAAGGCTGCTGTAGCATCAACCAAACTTTTTTTAAAATACATGACGCTTTCTCAATATCTCGACAATCTGAACCGTCGTTACCAGACAGGCATTAGCCGTGAACATTCTTATCGCGGTGATTTACAAACTTTGTTAGAATCCATTGTTCCTGATGTATTGGTTACGAATGAGCCGCAGCGTGTGGCTTGCGGTGCGCCGGATTATATATTAACAAGAAAGAGCATCCCGGTTGGATACGTGGAAGCGAAAGACTTGGGGGCTGATGTAAACAGCAAATCTTTTAAAGAACAATTTGACCGTTATAAGGCATCGCTTACCAACCTGATATTTACCAATTATATTGACTTTCATTTATACCGCGATGGTGTGTTTGTTACCAGCATCAGCTTAGGTAATATAATACACGGACAGGTAGCAGCACTGCCCCAACACTTTGATACGTTTACCAACCTCATTAAAGATTTTAGTATTCAGAGCGGGCAAACCATTAAAAGTCCGAAGAAGCTGGCGGAGATGATGGCAGGTAAAGCGCGGATGCTAAGCGAAGTGATAAAGGAAGCTCTTACATCGGATGAAAAAAACGATGACAACAGCACGCTGAAAGACCAGATGAACGGCTTTCAGCAAATACTGATACATGATATAACGCCAAAAGAGTTTGCTGATATTTATGCGCAAACCGTAGCCTATGGCATGTTTGCGGCAAGACTGCACGATCCTACATTGCCGACCTTTAGCCGGCAGGAAGCGGCAGAATTAATACCGAAAACAAACCCTTTTTTGCGCAAGCTGTTTGGCTACATAGCCGGACCCGATATAGACGGGCGCATTTTGTGGATTGTAGATGGACTGGCGGATATATTTCGCGCTACGGATATAGCGGCGTTGCTGTCTAACTTTGGCAGAAGTACACAAACAAGCGACCCGATTATTCATTTTTATGAAACCTTCCTGAGTGAGTATGATCCTAAGCTGCGCAAGGCACGTGGCGTATGGTACACGCCGGAACCGGTGGTAAACTTTATAGTACGCGCTGTTGATGATATACTGAAAGATGAGTTTGGACTGAAAGACGGGCTGGCCGACACCACGAAAATTACGATAAAAACAAAAGGAGCGACGAAAGCCACGGCTGATATGCGCTCGAAAATAAAAGAGGTGGAAGTGGAACAGGAAGTGCACAAAGTGCAGATATTAGACCCTGCTACCGGCACAGGAACTTTTCTTGCCGAAGTGGTTAAACAAATACACAGCAGGTTTAAAGGACAGCAAGGCATCTGGAGCAATTATGTGGAGAACCATTTGATACCACGTCTGAATGGTTTTGAATTGCTGATGGCAAGCTATGCAATGGCGCATTTAAAGCTGGATTTATTACTAACCGAAACGGGCTACAAACCAAAGAAAGAACAGCGGTTTAAAATCTTTCTGACGAATAGTTTGGAAGAACATCACCCGGATGCAGGAACCTTGTTTGCCAACTGGCTGAGTGATGAAGCGAATGAAGCGAGCCGGATAAAACGCGATACGCCGGTGATGGTAGTGATTGGGAATCCGCCGTATAGTGTAAGCAGCACTAATAAAAGTGAATGGATAGAAAACTTGGTAAGCGATTATAAGAAAAATTTAAACGAAAGAAATATACAACCACTATCTGATGATTATATTAAGTTCATTCGGTTTGGGCAACACTTTATTGATAAGAATGGAGAAGGCATATTAGCTTATATTTCTAATAATAGTTTTATTGATGGCTTAATACATAGGCAGATGCGAAAGCATTTGTTAGAAAGCTTTGACAAGATTTATATTCTGGATTTGCATGGTAATGCAAAGAAAAAAGAAGTAGCACCAGATGGAAGCATTGATGAGAATGTGTTTGATATTATGCAAGGCGTTTCTATCAATTTATTTGTGAAGACAGGAAAGAAAAAGAAAGATGAAACAGGACGTATTTTAGAGTGTAGTTTGTTCGGAAAAAGAGAAATTAAATATGACTATTTAATAAAGAATACTATCAAAGCAATTAAATGGGAAGAACTTAATTATTCTGAACCCAACAATTTCTTTACAAGAAAAAACTTTGAACAGATTGATTCATATCAACGAGGTATTAAAGTATCTGAATTGTTTTTGATAAATAATGTAGGATTAGTAACGGCAAGAGACAATTTTACTATTTATGATAAAAAAGATGAGCTTGAAGATACGATTAAGCAATTTTTAAATCTTGAGGAAGACATAGCAAGAACACGATTTCAATTAGGCACAGATTCAAGGGATTGGAAAATCAGTTTTGCCAAAATGATTTACAAAATAGCTATCCAACGAAAGGTGATTTTGTAAGGATAGATTATCGCCCATTTGATCAAAAATGGACATTTTATACTCGTAAATCTAAAGGCTTTTATAGTTATCCGAGATTCGATATAATGCAGCATTTATTAAGAACGAATGTTGCATTGATTGTTCCGAAACAAGCAATAAATGGGTTTCATCACGTTTTCATTTCAAAACTCATCTCTGATAAAAACTTCATTGATACTGCTGGTCAATTTGGAGCAGGAAATGTATTTCCTCTTTACTTATATCCTGAAAAAACAACCCAACAATCCTTCACCGAACAACCCGAACGCACGCCCAATCTTAACATGGCGATTGTTGGGAAAATAGCGGACAGTATCAACCATGTTTTCCTGCCGGATGAAAATATTGTATGCGATTTACCGGCAGGTAAAGACGGGCATTTTTCACCGCTTAATTTGTTGGATTATATCTATGGTGTTCTTCACAGCCCAAACTATAGAGAGAAATACAAAGAGTTTTTAAAGATAGATTTTCCTCGTGTTCCGTACCCGAAAGATGCGGCTACCTTCTGGCAATTGGCAAAGCTGGGTGGCGGGTTGCGAAGCATTCATTTATTAGAATCGCCTGTCGTGAATCAATACATTACGCAATACCCAATAGATGGCAATAACGAAGTAAGCAAAGTGAAGTATGAGGATGGAAAGGTGTACATTAACGAGACACAGTATTTTGATAACGTGCCAATAGTAGCATGGCAGTTTTATATCGGTGGTTACCAGCCCGCGCAAAAGTGGCTGAAAGACAGGAAAGGGCGGGACTTGAACTTTGATGATATTTTGCATTATCAAAAAATTATTGTGGCGCTGAGCGAAACGGATAGGCTGATGAAAGAGATTGGTAAAATTGAAATTGAATAAGGTATGAACGAAAGAGAATATTTTGGAATAAGGAAACGGTTTGGTAGTGCTCTGAGATGTATGATGACTGAATTCTACTGGTCCGGTGTCCTCACCGACCAGAACGTTTTTCGGTTTGTAAGGACACGAACAGATAGCTAAAATTGTTCTTGTTTTTGTCCATCATACATTTCAGAGCACAACCAACGGTTTATTAAGAAAGACAATCATTTTACTATAGAAAATTTTAAAGGAGCTTTTTACTCTTTTATCAAGGGTTAGAGAGGCAAGGGTATTTTCGCCGCGATCTTCGGGGTGTTAGCGCAACGCATCCCGAAGTAAAGGAGGGAAGTCTATCTCCAATAGATTGCCTAACTCAATATTTTTACTTCAGACGGTTAAAATAAAAGGTAATATTTTATCGTTTGTTAGCTGTCCATATTTGATTTTTTTAAAACTAACAAACCTTATGAGTAGAGCATTACTCATCTCCTTCGTTTTATTTTTTTCGTTACGACAGGCAAATGCACAATTGGGTGCAATGAAGCTGGTTGGGAAGGATACCAAAGATTATACAATGGGTTTTGGGGCGTTTGTAAAGACGGGTGTTCCCGTTTCGGATGGCAGTACCCTTACGCTCGAATTAGGTGCGAACATTTTTCTTCTAAATGATGGTTATGGAAGTGCCGATGGTACCATTATGTGCCCGTTAAAAGCGGGGTACCGATATACACTGAATAAAGCCGGCACCGGATTTTATGTTGAGCCGCAGGTTGGCTTTAACCTTTTTGGAGCAACGTCAGTTTATGATGATAATGGCAAACTGCAGAATTTAAAATACCACGGAGTTGTATTGGCTGCCGGAGCGGGTTACCTGTTTACTGCCTGGAACGCGCCTTTTGATGTAAATCTTCGTTATGAGACGGTGATGGCTCACGGTGGTTCAAATAACTTAATCAGCCTGGGGATATGCCGTTTTATCAGCTTTGGAAGAAGAGAGCCGAGAGACTAATTAAAAAGTGTATCCATTTGAAAGTTAGGTGTTGTAAATTGTTTTACACCGTCATTTCGATCCCAAATACGCAGGGTCGAAATAACGAGATTACACCTCCTTGTAAAACAGCAACCGCTCATTCAAATGGATACACTATCTAAATAAAAGCTTTTACAAAATTGCAATTATGAAATTGTATATAATCGCCGTTGTAGCGGCAATCTTTTTCTCATCGTGTTTAAAGGAATCTATCCCGGATGCCATGCTCCATTCTAAAAATGGCGGCGGACAAGGAAGTAGTATAACTGCAACGTTGAGCTATAAAATTAATGGTACGGCGGTGAATATATCGGTGAATGATGCTGATAACCAAAACCCCAATTTTTTAACATTGGGTTGCAGCAAATCGAATGGTTACATCCTTGATGCGTTGAGCAATATCGGAGAGTTTAGTTTTACTTTTTATACAGACAGTTTAACGGTTGGAGATTATAATTATAATGGCAGTTTTGGAGATATGTTTATTACCAGCAACAACGGAATAAATGAATTTGTACATGCTGCCACTGATGATATGAACTTTCATATCACATCATACAATAAGGGGCATATCAGTGGAACTTTTTCAGGGCAACTTACCCCGCTCATTAGCGCCGGTAATCCTAATGATATATACGGTACGCCCGGTTCCGTAGCTATTACAAACGGTTCCTTTCAAAATGTGCCGATATTTTATTAACGACTGTTTTTTGCCGATGTTACTGTTTTCATCATTGTGTTTTAAAAAGAACCGTAGGGAAGTAATAAGCGGGTGCATCGCTTTTATTCAACACCCTTCATTGCCGTTTCAATTGTATAAACCGATTTTGAAGCGGTGATGAACAGGATGTTTTTATGAATGCCGCAAAAACAAAGGTTGCCCGTCCAGTCTTCAGGCACATCAATATGCGCTATCTTTTTGCCTTCGCTGTTATAAACAATCACGCCTTTTCCTGTCAGATATACATTGCCCCTTTCGTCTAACGTCATACCATCGGAAGCTTCGTTGGCAAAGAGTTCTTTGCCTGTTAAGCTTCCATCTTCGGCAATGCGATAACGGTAGGTTTTCCATGTTCCCATGTCGGCCACATACAGGTATTTGCCATCGGGCGTGCCTACAATACCATTGGGTTTTTGAATGGTGCTGTCCTGTCGTATCAATTGGTGAGAGCCCGGTGGCAGGTAATACACTTTTTCGCCACCTAATGCAGAATCGGGATGTTTGCGGCCCCAATAATCGCGCTGAAAATAAGGATCAGAAATATACATGCCTCCGGTTAAGCGGTTTACCCACACATCGTTAGGGCCATTTAAAGTATGTCCTTGATAATTGTTTACCAGAACCGTAATTTTCTTATCCGGAGAAATGGAAATGAGTTCTTCCTTTTCATCGGCACAGCTTATTAAATTTCCTTTTGCATCCATGTACATTCCGTTCGATCTTTTAGTGCCGTGCATAAAAAGAGTAAGCTTTCCCTTGGTATCGTACTTCCAGATATTGTTATCGGGCTGGTCAGTAAAAAATACATTTCCTTCCCTATCGGTAGTAGCGCCTTCGGCAAATACAAACCTGCTGTTTATTTTATGCAAGGTTGCGTTGGGAGCAACAATTTGAGTGCAGGCGTAATTGTGTAGAATCATAATAAAAATGAGCAGTAAAAACGTTTTATACATAGGCTGTATTGATGGATAAAACTACTCTTTTTCATCGTCCCGCCTATGTGCATCCTCTTAAACGTTTGCTCAATTCATACTTTTCCAAACAATAATCTCTGTCTTCTTCTTAATCGTATGCCTTTTGTTTTGCACAAATAATTGCACAAAAACAAAAGTGTTTGCTTTTTTCCTGTGTGGAAGACTATGGACAATAAGAGAAGCATTGTAAGATGAACATTTACTAACTACAAACTGAGATGAACCCTTCTAAAATTATTATTTGGATTTGATTATAACGGCACGTTTTATGAAAAGCTGAAAGATGGGTTGCCGGATTGCGATACTATGTTAAACACACCATCTTTACAAAACAATATCAAAATAACGGTAGCCTGCCCAATTGCAATTTCTAAATCTAAAAATGCTAACTATGCTGGCAATGAATTACCGTGGCCCGTTCAGAATTCGTGCAGATAAGAACAAACCCTATCCTGAAATTCTGCATCCGAATGATGCCATTGTTCGGGTTACACGTTCCTGTATCTGCGGTTCCGATTTACACTTGTATCACGGTCTGGTTCCCGACACCCGCGTGGGAATGACCTTTGGACATGAGTTTATTGGAGTAGTGGAAGAAGTAGGTCCTTCAGTACAAAAATTAAAAGTAGGCGATTCGGTAATTGTTCCTTTTAACGTAGCCTGCGGTACCTGCCCTTTCTGTAAGCAGGAATTGTTTGGCAATTGCCATGAATCAAACCCGGAAGCAACAGCAGTGGGTGGCATTTTTGGATATTCACACACAGCCGGTGGTTATGATGGCGGGCAAGCTGAATACGTTCGTGTTCCGTATGCAGATATAGGACCGACAATCATACCTTCAGATATGGATTTGGATGATGCAGTATTGCTTACAGATGTGTTTCCTACAGGCTACCAGGCGGCAGAAATGGGCGGTATCAAAACCGGCGATACCGTTGTTGTTTTTGGTGCTGGTCCTATCGGGATTATGGCAGCCAAATGCGCGTGGCTGTTTGGAGCAGCTCGTGTAATTGTAATTGATCATATTGAATATCGGTTGGACTTTGTTAGAAAGTATGCGCAGTGCGAAGCTTACAACTTTCGGTCATTGGGCGATCCGGTTCTTTTCTTAAAGAAAACAACCGGCTATTTTGGTGCTGATGTTTGTATTGATGCTGTAGGCTGCGAAGCTGCAGGAAGTGCTTTGCAAACCATCACCGGCAGAAAGATGTTGTTGCAGGCTGGCTCAGCTACCGCCTTGTATTGGGCGATTGATTCAGTTAAAAAAGGCGGTATTGTTTCTATTGTTGGTGTATATGGGCCTACCGCCAATTTAGTGCCTATCGGTAACGTGGTAAACAAAGGCATTACTATCCGGGCTAACCAGGCTTCGGTAAAACGTTTGTTACCAAGGTTAATTGAACATATACAAAGCGGTCGGATCAGTCCAAAAGAAATCATTACACACCGCGTTCCGTTAGAAGAAGTAGGGGATGCTTATCATATTTTCTCCGCAAAGCTTGACAACTGTATAAAAACCATTTTGATTCCACCATCTGCCAGAGCTTAAAAAATTATACCTATGGAAAATCTAGCTGATCAATACAAACACATTCCGGGTTGGGGCATTGATGCCGATCCAAAGAATGAGCCGACTTATCCAATGAAACATTATACAGGTGATGATCACGAACGTCTGAACTACGACAGACCGGTTCAACAACCGGAAACAGTGGAAGTATTGCACTCGAATGAACGTCCGAACATAACTGCCGTATTTGGAACTTCTGCCCCTCCTTCAGGCTTAAGCGGCGTTATTCGCAGATATGCTTTTAAATACAGTGAAGGAAGCTGGGGACACTGGCTGCCGCTTTTGCTTGCCGACCGGGTAAATATGGTAGAAGGTATTGTGGACGACCTGGCTCACGGCCATATTCCTAACATCTGGGCTGAGAAAGGCTACAATGCAGAGTGGAAATACAATAAAAAGGGCCTCGTAATAAAAGTGGCAACAACAGCCGCTGTTGTTTTTGCTCTTTCTGCACTGCTGTCGAAAAAGAAAAGAAGAAAGCTTCATTTGTAAAGTTGATAATTCAATAAAAGGAACAGGCTTTTCTATCTATATAGTTAAGCCTGTTTTATACATAATAATTGCTACCGGAGATATGGCTTTTATGCTATTGTTTGTTTTTGCACAAATAACTGTATAAAGTTATTATGTGCTTAAGATCCGGAGTGTGTTTGCCGTATAGAAAGTTATCATAACACAAACAAGAATGCAACTTATAAAACCATTCTGCCAGTCTATTATTACCTGAAAAATTACAGCAAAAACAAAAAGTATGTTTGATGAGAAAGTAATACAGAAAATAAAAGACCAATTGATCAAAAAAGAAGAAACGATTGCTGTTGCGGAAAGTGTTACCGCCGGTTTTTTACAGGCTGCTTTGGCTTCGGCAGAAAACGCTTCTTCTTTCTTTCAAGGTGGCTTAACCGCTTATAACCTGGGTCAAAAATGTCGTCATTTGAATGTCAATCCCATTCATGCCGAATCCTGCAATTGTGTTTCGGAGAAAATGGCTGTAGATATGGCGCAGAACATAATGCATTCTTTTACCAGCAACTGGGGCATTGGCATTACGGGTTATGCAACCATAGTTCCGGAATCGCACAATGAACTTTTTGCTTATTATGCAATTGTATATAATGGTGGAGTACTATCAGCGAAAGAGATAAAAGTGGATAAAAACAAAACACCCGGACAGGAAGTGCAATTGTACTATGTAGATGCTGTGTTAGCTGAATTGGCAACATTGATTGAAGCACAATAATAAGTTGCTTCATTGCTCATTTCTGTAAGCAAAAAAATGTAAAGAGGAAGGTTTGGTAATGCCTGATAAATTTCGTTACTAAGAATGGATGTATTGATTCAAATGACTAATGGTTTGTTCCTGCGAAAGGATAGTTTCTTTTACAACATCGGACATAGAGATAATGCCTGATAATTTGTTGTCATCAATCACAGGCAAATAACGCACATTGTTAACAGTCATTAGTGCCATGCAATGGTCTATGGTATCCTGCGAAGTAACCCTTGGCAAATCTGTAGTCATAATTTCTGAAACAGGCGTGCTTTCTGAATGTTTGTTTTCCAAAATTACCTTTCTCGAATAGTCTCTTTCTGTTACAATTCCCAAATATTCTCCCTTCTGCATCACTATTACAGAACCTATGTTTTTATCTGCCATAATTTTCAAAGCGTCATAGACAGTCGTTTGTGGCAATACAGAAACAGGAGAAACGTTTTTGCGGGACAAAACAGCATTTACTCGGTTCATACGGATAACTTTATGAAGTGAAAATAAGTGGAAACTGAAAGCATAAAGTTACTTCGATTTATATCAGCAAAACATATTTTATTTCACTCCGGTTTATTGAGTAAAAACAAACAAGCAATTGTTCCTTGTCAATCGCTCTGTTTGTGCATATTCTCGTAAATTTCTTATAGTTTTTTTGTGAATTTTCTCTCCATTTTTAATTGACTGATCTCCAATAATCTTATAATTAAAAGCTCAATTGTTCTCTTTTTTGCACAATGTTTGTTTGGGTTTGATGAACCCAATGAAGAACATTGTAGATGGACAACCTGTATCAGCCCGTTGGCTCTTTTTATCATGATGGTAAGTGTGATTTTGTTGTATGGGCGCCTTTAAAAAACGCATTACAACTTGTTGTTGATTTTCCTTTTCAGCAGGAATACGAAATGCAAAAGGACGAAGCCGGTTACTGGAAAAAAACTTTGCAAAACGTTGCTCCCGGCTTGCGGTATTTTTATAAAATTGATAATGCAATCATTCGTCCCGATCCGGCTTCTGTATCGCAGCCAGATGGTGTGCATCAAGCTTCTGAAGTGATTGAAAGAAATTTTGAGTGGACAGATCTTGAATGGAAAGGACGATGCCTCGACGACTTAATTATCTATGAAATTCATACCGGCGCCTTTACGCAGGAGCAAACCTTTGAAGGCATCATTCAAAAGCTTGATTATGTAAAGGAATTGGGCATTAACGCCATTGAAATTATGCCGGTAGCCCAGTTCCCAGGCAGCCGCAACTGGGGCTATGATGGCGTATATCCTTATGCAACACAAAACAGTTATGGCGGCGCAAACGGTTTGAAAGAATTGGTGAATGCAGCGCACGAAAAAGGTATCGCCGTACTATTGGATGTTGTGTACAATCATCTGGGACCAGAAGGTGGATACCAAAGTGATTTTGCACCCTATTATACGGCAAAGCATAAAACGCCCTGGGGCAATGCAATTAATTTTGATGATGAATACAGCGATGGTGTTCGCAGTTACTTTTTGCACAATGCATTGATGTGGTTAGACGAATATCATATTGATGGTTTGCGTATGGACGCGGTTCATGCGATTGTAGATTACGGTGCGAAACACTTTACACAGGTATTGAAAAAGTTTGTACGCGAACTGGAAGAAAAAAGTGGCAAAACAAAGGTTCTCATTGCTGAACTGGACCTGAACAATCCCAAATACATCAATCCCGAAAGCAAACGTGGCTATGGTTTGGATGGTCAGTGGATTGATGAGTTTCATCATGCGCTGCGTACTGTGCTAACCGGCGAAACCAATGGATATTATGAGGACTTTGGCGGCCTCTGTTATCTTGAAAAAGCTTTTAGGGACACGTATGTTTACAATGGTTGCTATTCGCCGCACAGAAAGAAAATTTTTGGCGCCAGCGCAGATGAAAACCACTACGGGCAGTTTGTTGTTTTTGCTCAGAATCACGACCAGATTGGCAACCGTTTGCTTGGCGACAGACTCACTACTTTATTATCGTTGGAAGAGCTGAAATTGGCTGCGGCTGTTGTTTTGTTATCGCCTTATGTGCCTATGTTATTCATGGGAGAAGAATGGGGCGAAACAGCACCTTTTCTTTACTTCACCAGCCATTCAGATAACGATCTTATAAAGAATGTATCACAAGGCAGAAAGAAAGAATTTGCTCACTTTCAGTTTAAGGGAGAGTTTCCTGATCCGCAGGCTGAAGAAACGTTTCAAAAATCAATGTTGCAATGGGAAAATCGGGCAAAAACAAATGTTGTATTGCAACAGTATTACAAGCATTTGATTTTACTCAGAAAAGAGTGTAAAGCTTTGCAGGCAAAAGAGCGTGAAAGCATGACTGTATTTCCCGTGAAAGAAAGCAATGTGTTAACCATCGAAAGAAAAAACGGGGCGCATTCTTTATTGCTTGTTTTTAATTTTAATAAAGAAGTATCTTCTTATCAGCTTCCAGTACAGGCAAGTTGTAAAAAGATATTTGATTCTTCTTCAGGCGAATGGAATGGAAGCGGAAAAGCAACGCCAGCCATTGTTTCAGCAGACAAATGCTTTACTCTTAATCCTATGTCTGTTCTTGTTTTTGAATTAGATAACTATGAATATGATTTGCGGTTCTCTTATAATCGGAGCGTATCCCAAACCGGCTAATCACTGAATAAAACATACAAACCTGAATCATACAATCGTAAACAGCTACTACCTGTTTTTTAGACGAATGGTGTAGCAAGGGCTTATGCAATGCAACTCTATGAAACAAACACTCGAAGACTCAAAAAAAACAAAAGAAAACACCTCATTTTCTGACTTAAAACGCAGTGCCGGTATTTTGCTGCATATCACATCATTGCCTTCTTCTTATGGCATCGGAGATTTAGGGCCTGGAGCAAAAGCATTTGCCGATTTCCTGCATCGAAGTCATCAAACCTTTTGGCAGTTATTGCCCTTAAATCCAACCACATTTAGCAATGGCAATTCGCCTTACAGTGCGGTCTCCAGTATGGCTGGTAACCCATTACTTATTAGTCCTGATATATTAATTGATGAAGGTTTGCTTACTAACAAAGAAGTTGCTCCTTACAAAATAAAAGAAAGCAACAAAACAGATTTTGAAGAGGTAGAAAAAAACAAATGCGCCATCTTAGAAATCGCCTATTCTAATTATTGCAAACATCCTTTATCGTTTCAAAAAGAGTTAAAAGAATTCTGTAAAAAAGAAGAATATTGGCTGAATGATTTTGCCCTTTATTCTGTATTGCAAAAAACGAATAAAAACAAACACTGGTACGAATGGGAAGAACCTTTTAAACAACGCGATAATAAGGCTTTGCAGCAATTTGAAAATGAGCATAGCAATGAAATAAATAAAATAGAATGGCAGCAATACATCTTTGCCAAACAATGGAAGGGCCTGAAATCGTATTGCAACGATCTAAACATTCAATTGTTTGGCGACATGCCTATTTATGTTGGCTACAACTCATCTGATGTTTGGTCGAACAGGGATATTTTTAGTCTGGACGAAAAAGGCAAACAGCTATATGTTGCCGGCACACCACCAGACGATTTTAATGAAAACGGTCAATTGTGGGGCATGCCTGTTTTTAAATGGGATGTATTGAAGGGCCGCAATTACGATTGGTGGGTTTGCAGGCTAAAAAAGAATCTTGAATTCTTCGACTTTTTACGTCTCGATCATTTCCGTGCATTTAGTGCTTACTGGCAGGTAAAGGCAGGTTCAAAATCTGCATTGAAAGGAGAATGGATTGAAGCACCGGGTAAAGACTTCTTCTCATATATCCAAAAAGAATTAGGGCAGATGCCTTTTATTGCCGAAGATTTAGGAGAAATTAGCGAAGATGTGTACCAGCTACGCGACGCTTTCCAGTTCCCCGGCATGGAAGTATTGGCTTTTGCCTTTGGCGAAGAAATGCCAACCAATGTACATATCCCGCACAATCACATTTCGTTATGTGTGGTGTACACGGGTACGCACGATACAGACACCATTTTGGGATGGTTTGCTTCGTTGCCTGAGGAAAATAAAAAGAATTTGATTCGTTATACAGGCATAAAAATCAGCGATAAAAATGTTTGCGATCTGCTGTGCCGCATGGCATATTCATCCATATCCAAACTGGTTATTTTGCCTATGCAGGATGTATTAGAATTGGGTGAAGAAGCACGCATGAACATCCCTTCATCGGCAGAAAATAACTGGACCTGGCGCATGATATCAAAGCAATTGAATAGAGGCATTGAAGAGAAGTTACAAGAGTGGTGTGAAGTTTATAACCGGCAACCACAATTATTATCTTAAAATAAGTGCGCCAATAACACAATCTGCATCGCAACAACAGTTTGTATTTCAATTGTAACAATAAATAATAGCTTTTGTTTTTGCCTTATTTTTTCTTCGCCTATGAACACAATCCAACATACAACCGTAAACGTATCCCTTATACATGAGGCTTTTTATATGCCACAACTCTACCGCACACGTCGCATTTGGATGTATTATCCCGATGGTTATCATGAATCAGACACAAGGTATCCGGTTATTTATATGCACGATGGGCAGAACCTGTTTGATGAAGCAACCGCCTTTGACAAAGAGTGGCGAATTGATGAAACACTGCAAAGCCTCGCTGCCCAATGTATTGTGATTGGGATTGAAAACAGCGAACACCGTATGACTGAATACAATTGCTGTGATAACGAAAAATATGGAGAAGAAGGAAAAGCGTACCTTGATTTTATCGTTCACAACCTGAAGCCTTACATTGATAGTTATTATAAAACACTGCCGGGCAGAGATCATACGTACATGGCAGGCAGCAGTATGGGTGGGCTCATTTCCTTGTTTGGCGGTTTGTATTATCCGGAGGTATTTAGCAAACTGGGTATTTTCTCGCCGTCGTTGTGGATTGTGCCGAATGTTGTAGAGGAAATGCAATCACGAATAGAAAGCAACAATTCTTATTCGCAGCATCTGTTCTTTTACGGAGGTGCAAATGAAGGCGGCAATATGGTTGAGAATATAAGGGATGCAGTTGAGCTTTTGAAACAATATCCTCAATACAGAATTAATGTGAACATAGATACTGAAGGCGAGCATTGTGAAACCTGTTGGCGGAACAAGTTCTCAAACTTTTATCATTGGCTTTTCCCTTTGGCTTAAAAAAAATAGCGGCATTTTACTCTATTGGTATCAGGTTATAATGAACTCTTTTAAAAACTTTATTTACTAGCTCTGCGAATGTCTTTTTCTATTAAGCGGTTGCGTCATAATACAATGCCGCTGCACCCAAAATACCGCTGTTTTGTAAGGCGGATACTTCAATTCTAATGCGTTGTGCTGATTTTGTATAGACGAATGTTTTAATCTCCTCCCACATTTGTTTTTGGAAGAATTCATAAGCCAGTCGCACTGATCCTCCCAAAATAATAAGTTGCGGATCATAGGCATACATTACCATTTTGATGGCATGACCAATATGTGTTCCCAATTCCATGTACAATTCTAATGCGCGTGCGTCGCCGTTTCTTGCATCCTCAAAAACCTTAACACCATCCAACTGATATACGTTTTGAAAAAATGAGCCACTGCAATAATATTCCAATATTTTATCCTGATAATTGAGCAAGCCAAATTCGCCCGCTCCACAATTAAATCCTGAATATAATTTACCATTGATAATCACACCTGCACCCAAGCCTGTTCCCAACGTTAAGCCAACCATAGAATCCACGCCTTTGCCCTTGCCAAAATGGTATTCACCTACGGCAAAGCAATTGGCATCGTTATTTACAAAAACCGGGATCCGATACCTCGCTTCCATCAATCTCTTTACCGGCACTTCTTTCCAGGATGGTATGTACAACACATCATAAACAATTCCTTCGGCAACGTCAACCACGCTGGGCACTCCGATACCTATCGCTTTTACCGAATCATCAATTAAAGCATCTACGACAAGGTAAATATCGTTTAGTATTTCCTCAACCAAACCATCACTATGAGTGCGTGCTGAAACGATGTTTGATAAAGCATTTCCTGTTACTACTGCACCCCGCATGTTGGTTGCGCCCAAATCTATTCCTATAACTTTTGTGTCCATTGTTTTATCCTTTTTAGTAAGGGTTATCATCGCAATCTCAGCGCTGCATCTTTATCTAATAACACATAAGCCGATGGCAACGTTTGAAAAATAGATGCCGGCAACAGATTCGTTACTTCGCCTTGCAAAGCTTGTGCAATGATGTCTGCTTTTTTAACCCCTGCTGCTATTAGCATAGGTGTTTTGGCTTCCTGTAAATACTTGAGGCCAAGTGTTATGCCTCGATGCAAAGGTGTTTGCTTCTTAAAATATTTCTGTCCCACACTTGCGGTAACTGCCGCCAGAGGCGCATGATGAGCATACAAGTTAAAATCTGTGCAGGGTTCATTCAATCCTATGTGGCCATTCATACCAATGCCTACCAGCATAATATCCAAAGGGCCTTTTTCTTTTATGAAATCATCCATTGCTTTACATGCAGCATCTAAATCCTTTGTTTTTGCATCAAAAAATATTACCTTTTCCGGTTCAATTTGTGCCGGTGTAAAGAAATTTTGGTAAAGAAAATGGGTGCAGCTTCCCTCATCTTCCTTGCCCATACTAACCCATTCATCTAAGCCTACAAAATAACATCTGCTAAAATCAACCG
The DNA here is from genome assembly GCA_965277535.1 of Ilyomonas sp. GTDB lineage: Bacteria > Bacteroidota > Bacteroidia > Chitinophagales > Chitinophagaceae > Ilyomonas. The sequence continues at coordinate 3,757,641 of OZ255825.1, forward strand.
TGCCGTTTTTGGCATCGGCTATCAGATGTTTATAAACTCCTACCGGCGAATCGCCCGATGGAAAACATAGCAGGGAATCAGGTTTAAATTTAATTTGAGTGATAATCATATCAGCGGCAGCCCTGCACATTGTATTGTAATCCGGATAAGTCAATACTTCCATAGATTTGTTTTTGAATGAATTAATAAGTTCAAAATCGCCTGTAAAAACAGTTGTACTATGATTAAAACTTCCATTCGAATACTTCTTTCATTTCTTTTTTGCTGTTTGCTATTGCCAGGCAGTTTATTCTCTCAATCCGTTACAATCAGCGCTGATAAAAATGCGAAAAAAATCATCTTCAGCAATGAAAAAATAAAAGCGGTGCTTGATTACAATCAGAAGTTAAACATTTCTTCACTCATCGTAAACGGTCAACAGGTAGTATCAGGAGATTCAGGGATTTATTCAATGGTTGCAACAAAAGATAAAATCTATTCAACCTTGCACCTGGAAAAGTCTCCATCTACCGAAGTAAAAGGGAACACAATAACCGTAAAAAAGATTACTTATGGAGATAAAGAAAATGGCATAGAAGAAAACTGGGTGATCCTCATTACAAGAGATAGTATCCGGTTCACTATTAACCGGCTTTTTACAAAAGATATGCTGATTGAAAAAGCAGGATTACCCGTGTTCACCTTCAACAGTATTCACACTTGGGATGGAGCTTACCAGGATTATGGTGGAATCGCTTGGTTTTATCTCTTTAATAAAAAGCTCGAAACGTATGGCGTGCACAGCAAATCGTCAGCATTTTGGAATGTTGCTACCAACAATGGAATGATGATAAGCGCAGATGCAACCGGTAATCATGTAGCAATGGATTATCAGCGTACTGCTACTGACAAACTTGCTTATACGATTGATGTTGCTCCAACTGAATTCATTCCAAGATTTGATTCAGGAACAAACCGAAGACGGTTTATCCGCGATACGACCGCACCTGTGTGGTCATCTTATAAAGTGCAATCTGGTACAATGACCCAATCCATCACGCTTTCTTATTTTGATTTCAGGAAACAATATGGTCGCGGAAAATTAGTTGGAGTCAATCAAAAAGAGGTGAGTGCAGTATTAAATACGATTGCCCGAATGGGCGTCATAGACAAGCAACATTTTGGTGGCAATAGCTGGCATACACCTTATGGACCCATTTGTCTGCATGAACAATACATAGCGCAGATGGGACTTGCGATTGATGATCCAAATTATTTAGCAGGTTACCGCGATTGTCTTGACTTTTACAGAGATCATGCAATAAAGCCCGACGGTCGCGTCTGGCCCCGCTGGGCTTATACAAACGAAGATGCCATGCCGGGCGAATTCAATAACAAAGGCTTCTATGAAGCGCAATGGGGTTATTTGATGGACTCAAACCCCGACTACGTTACCAATGTATCAGAGCTCTATGATTTAAATGGCGACATAGATTGGGTAAGAACACACCAGTCATCATGTGAACGTGCCTTGGACTGGATCATACGACGGGATAAAAATAACAATGGCCTTGTTGAAATGATGACAGATAGCACGGCACAAAAAAGAGGCAGCGATTGGATAGATATTATCTGGGCTTCTTATGAAAATGCTTTTGTGAATGCAAAGCTTTACCATGCGCTGACTTTATGGGCACACATTGAAGAACAATTGAGCAACACACAGAAAGCAAATGAATATAAAAGCTTTGCTGAAAAGCTAAAGGCTACTTTTAATAAACCCATTGGGCAAGGCGGCTTTTGGGATGAACAAAATAAGTGCTATATACATTGGAGAGATAAAGATGGTTCCTTACATGGACGAAATACAGTGATACCTGTAAACTTTATGGCCATTGCTTACCATATTTGCGATGATAATAGCAGGAAGAAATTAATCCTGGATGCTATTGAAACGCAAATGCAAAATGAAAAGCTTTTCTTCTGGCCCTTGTGTTTATATACTTATGCACCCGGTGAAGGAAACGACTGGCAATTTCCTTTTCCTAATTATGAGAACGGAGATTTGTTTTTATCCTGGGGCGCACTCGGTGTTCAGGCCTATGCATCTTACAAACCGGAAGTTGGTTTACAATACGTGAAGAATGTGCTGCATCAATATGCAAAGGATGGACTTGCTTTTCAACGATACGGTCGTCTGAAACAAAACGGATTGGGAGATGACATTCTCTCGGGAAACAGCCTTTCTGTTATTGGCTTATACCAGGCTATTTATGGTATCAATCCTCTTTATAATCGCTTCTATCTCGACCCACATATAACAACGGAAATTGCCGGTACTCAACTAAATTATAAATACCGCAATCTCCAACTTACTATTGATTTAGACATAGATAAATATGTTGTATCAGACGGGCGTTATAAGATTACGTCAAAGAAGCATTTTGGATTTTACAGTGCAAAAGATACGCTGTATTATTTCGATGGTGCTAATGAAAATGCTTCTTTACAATTAATAACCGGGTTCAAAAGCAACACTTCAATCAGTATAAAAAACTGGAATGATACACAATGTGAATGGATACAATCATCAACGACACAATTTCCTTTCAATAAAATAAAATACCTGTTATCTGGTTTAAAAAGGAACATTAACTATTCTATTTTAATCAATAGTAAAATATTTAAAAAAAGCCGTAGTGATAACAATGGCAATCTTGAATTTGAGTATAGTGCATCGAAGACTTCCGAAAATATAACGATAACACTTCGGTAAAATATTTGAAAGAGGAACAGTTGCGGTATAATAAAATATCAGAGCTTCCCCTCTCAAATACTTTTAGCTAAAATTACTTTTTTAATAACCCTGTAGCTTATTCATAAATTCTCCAGACAGTATTACTGGGTATAATTTGTGCTTACATTCTTCAAAAGTTGTGGAATGAAAAATTTACTGGCAGGCCTTGCGGGTGCAATTGCACTGAATGTATTGCATGAGCTATACAGACATTATGACAAAGAAGCACCAGAGGTACAATTGATAGGTGAAGAAGCTCTAAGCAAGATTGCAAAAGCTGCTGATATCAAACCTCCGAAAGGAGAGAAGCTATATGCTTATACGTTGGCTGCCGACGTTGTTTCCAATGGCTTGTATTACTCAATGATAGGCATTGGAAAATCGAATTACATAACAAAAGCAATACTGTTGGGCACAGCAGCGGGCGTTGGCGCTTTGAAGCTTACAAAACCACTTGGTCTTAATGATAAGCCCATTAAGAAAACGGGCAAAACCAAATTGCTAACCGTTGTCTGGTACACAAGCGGAGCATTGGTAACGGCGCTAACACTAACAGCTTTAAACAAACGAAACAAGTATGTAAACTGATGAGCTCTCAGGCAAGCGTCACGTTTGTGTATCTCAATCGGGCGTCCGCTCAAATCGTTTGGTTTCTACACCATAACATTTTTTATTCTTGTTGAAAAGTGTTCTTTTGGTTTTGCATGAATATTCCTGTAAAGCAAAAGATTTGTCATAAACAAAAAAGACAGGTCACTTTTCAATGCAGAAAGTAAAAAGGATTGATCCAAGTACGTTACAGTGTTTTTACTGACGGATTAGTAATTATAATGAGGCGGCAAAACAGCAGTAAAAGCACCTTGCTTTAATTGTGTGTGGATTTTATGTGAACATGTGAATAGAGTAGTAGCATACTTGTCTTTTGACTTTGCTTTTAGGTACAGATGAAAGTTTGGTTTCGCTGATATAATATCCTGCTGCTTTATTGAGAGAAACAATGATTGTAAAGCCTCAGGCACAATAAATGTTTCAGGATTCTTCAACAAAAAATTGGTGTGAATTCATTTATCCTTTTACTTTGTATTTCAAAGTGCTTTTCAATGGATAGCTCAATAAAAAATCTTGATACGCTAAAAGACATTAAAAAAATGATGGAGCGATCCAGTCGCTTTATCAGTCTCAGTGGCTGGAGCGGTATCGTTGCAGGACTCTGTGCGCTCGCAGGCGCAGTTGCCGGTTGGTACCGGATTAACCTTTATCATAGAAATCTGTCTGATTCAAACCTTCCATGTGCAGATTGTTTGCGGAATGATTTAATCATAATAGCGGCTATTGTGTTTACTGCTGCATTTGTTACTGCTACTTTATTTACGTATCTGAAAAGTAGAAAAGAAGGCGTTGACATTTGGGGCGTAACAGCAAGAAGACTACTCTGGAACACATTGTTGCCGATGCTTGCAGGCGGTTGTATGCTTTTACGCATGTTGCAATTAAAAGAATATGGCTTGATTGCACCTGGCTGTTTATTGTTTTACGGGCTTGCATTGGTGAATGGAAGTAAATACACAATGGGAGAAGTGAGATACCTTGGTTATGCAGAAATTTTGCTGGGAATCCTTACTCTCTGGCTTGACCATGAAGGCTTATTATGCTGGGCTACTGGCTTCGGTGTGTTTCATATCATTTATGGGGTTGCCATGTGGTGGAAATACGATCGCTTGGGAAGCGAAAAGAACCAGGGATTTCAAAATAAGGAGGAATGAAAAACCCGATTGAGCAGTTAAATAAAACGTTTGATAGTCGCATCCGGCTTGGCATCATGAGTGCTCTCATGGTAAATACAAAGCTTAATTTCAACGAGCTTAAGGAACTGATTGAAGTAACGGATGGTAACCTGGCGAGTCATTTAAAAACGCTTGAGGATAGTAAATACATTAAAGTTGAAAAAGGATTTATTGGAAGAAAAACAAACACTACTTATTCCATCACAAAAGAGGGCAATACAGCGTTCAGACAACATTTGGATGCACTCGAAAAAATGATCCGCTCAACAAAGTAATTTTTTTTATCCATACACTTTGAAATACAAAGCACTTTTAAAAACAGAAGAATGAGGACAGTAAGAATAGCATTACGCATTTGGCTGATTACAAACTTTGTCTTTGCTTTAAGCTGGTTGCTTTATGTCTTCTTTGAAGAATCAATGCCGCTTTGGTCAGTTCTCATTGCAGCTCTTTGTTCGTTAATTGGCAGTCTTCCAACCATACTCATTTTAAGTATCGGTTTATCTCTTATTAAAAAAAGCGCAGCTTCTGTAACAACGAAGAAGCTGCGCTTTCTTGCTGTTTGCACAACTCTGAGCCTGGTGTACGGCTGCGGGCTCGGTTTGCTATTGAATGCAGCGTTTGAGTACAATCATCTTTTTACTGCCAGTGTTACCGGCGCAGGCGTCTTGCTGTTTTGTTCGCTGACAGCAATTACGCTGTCCTCCACGCAACTCACAACCTACTTTTTTATAATCAATCAATTCACATTAAACAAATACACAAACATGGAAACAAACGTTTATCCTGAGTCGGTGCAAGAATCCACCAAACCCGCTTCTTCAAACACAATTCTTTACAAAGGCATGATTACCGGTGTGTTGATTTTAGTAATGCTCATACCTACTTTCTTTATCAACAATCTTGTAAAAGAAAGGCAGGAACGGCAAGCCCAGGTTTCTAACGAAGTCAGTGAAAAATGGGCTAAAGCGCAAACGCTCACAGGCCCTTACATTTACCTGCCCTACAAAAAGATGATAGTTGATAAAGACAAAAAGGTTTCAGAGCAATTAAGTCATTTATTAATCATACCAGACAATCTTGCTGTCAATGGAAGCGTATCTAATGAACTAAGGCAGCGTTCCATTTATAAAGTGCTTTTATACAATGCCACCATTAGCAATACCGGGAATTTTCAGTTTCATATTCCTAAAGACATAGACAGTAATTTGATAAACTGGCAAGACGCCAGAATTTGTTATGGCATTTCAGATTTTAAAGGGATTGAAGAAAGGCTGGTAATCAAGATAGGAGAATCATCCTATGAATTATCACCCGGATTGCCGGCAAATGATATAGATGAGAAGGGATTGTCTGCTCCCATTCCTTTGTCGTCCAATGATGAAGGCAAAAAGATTGCGTTTGCAATTAACGTAAAAATTAAGGGCAGCGAGCAACTTCATTTTGTTCCCTTGAGTGGCGACAGCCGGTTTACTTTACAATCTTCATGGGCAAATCCTTCATTTGATGGAAGCGATCTGCCTTCTGTAAGAACGGTGACCGACAGCGGTTTTACTGTCACCTGGGCGTTTAACAAAGCCAATCTGCCTTTTGGAACGGTTCTGAATGATTTTAAATACGATCAAAAGGATCTTGCATTTGGAGTAACTATGGTGCAGCCTGCCGATGGATATGCAAAAACGGACAGGTGCATTAAGTATGCAATTCTATTTATAGGGCTAACATTTTCTTTATTTTTTATTGTGGAAATCATGCAAAAGAAACCGTTGCATCCGGTTCAATATGTTCTTGTTGGTTTGGCGTTAGTTATCTTTTATACTTTACTGTTGTCAATCAGCGAGTTTCTACCTTTTGATTGGTCTTATCTCATTGCAGCGATAGCTACCATACTGCTTGTTAGTTTTTATGCTTATGGCCATTTTCAAAACATAGGAACGACGGCAGTTTTTGGTAGCATTTTAAGCTTACTATACGGGTTTACATTTATTTTGATAAGATTGGAAGATACGGCCTTACTGATTGGAAGCATTGGTTTGTTTATTATTCTTGCCATCGCCATGTATTTCAGCCGGAAAATCAATTGGTATGGTCATGAGTCTGTTTCTGCCACCGTCTAAACATATTCTTTTCAATCAATTTCACCGCCATGCAAAGCGCTGGATTAATCAAGAAAGAAATTCAAGCCTGGCTTATATTTTTCATTTCAGCCTTAATTGTAAGCGGCATTACAGCCTTTGCTCTCGAAACGGAACTGAGCTGGCTTCGCCATACAATCAGTAACCCAAACAGCGCTTTGTATGTGTGGATCAACAAAGTTTATTGGGCACTTCACGAAACAAATTTAAAATACCCGTACCTGACTTATGGATATGATTGGCTTACTTTCGCTCACCTTGTTATTGCGGTTGCTTTCATCGGTCCATTACGCGAACCGGTACGCAATAAATGGATTGTACAGTTTGGTATGATTGCCTGTTGCGCTATTTTTCCGTTGGCATTTATTGCAGGTCACGTAAGAGGCATTCCATTTTATTGGCAACTAGTAGATTGTTCGTTTGGATTGATTGGAGCCATTCCACTTTGTATATGTTATTATAAAATTCGGATTCTTGAAAAGTATGATAGAATATCTGTAAGCACACATGACGAATGATTTAGAATGTAAACCCCGCAAATAGTGCAGAAACAGTGGATGGGTTACTTTCCGATACAAAACTTGCTAAAAATATAATCCAACTGGTCTTCATTAGTTACTTCGCCCGTAATACTGCCAATGGCATGAAGACAGGTTCTGATGTCGGAAGCAATCAAATCCAAATGTATGTTTTGTGCAAAGCCTTCTTTAATGTCCTGAATAGATGACACCACATTTTGCAAAGCTTCCACATGCCTTGCGTTGGTAACAATTACATCGGGCATCTGAGCTTCTTTGTTCACAACCGAAGCATACAATTCATCTTTTATTATTTCAATGTTTTGCCTGTACAATGCCGATATAAAAAAAAGAGGCTGCTGCACATTTTGGAATTTGTTTTTGCCATAAAAACCTTCTTCTGCTTTATTGCCAACGGCTATCAGTTTTGCACCTTGTTTTTGTATGTTTTCCAACGTTTCCAAAAGCTCATTTTCCTGCATTTCAGCAACATCAAACAAATACAAAATAACATCAGCTTTGCGCATCGTTGCAAGGCTTCGCTGCACGCCAATGCTTTCAATCACATCAGTTGTATGTTCGCGAATGCCAGCCGTATCAATCAACCGAAATAAAATTCCGTTGATGTTAATCGTTTCTTCAATCGTATCACGCGTAGTGCCTGCAATCTCACTTACAATGGCTCTGTCTTCATTCAATAACGCATTCAGCAATGTGCTTTTGCCAGCGTTAGGTTTGCCAATAATAGCAACCTGCACACCATTTTTAATTACGTTACCCAGCACAAATGATTGCAGCAAAGCGGCCACTTTTTCTTCTGCTTCATTTAATAATTTCATCAAACGACTGCGGTCGGCAAACTCCACATCTTCTTCCGAAAAATCAAGCTCCAGTTCTATCAATGCTGAAAAGGTTAGCAACTCTTCCCGTACCTGAGATAGCATTTGTGTAAAGCCGCTGCGCATGTTGTGCAAAGCCGTTCTGCGACTTGCTTCTGTGTTGCTGGCAATCAAATCGGCAACTGCTTCAGCCTGCGAAAGGTTCATTTTTTTGTTGAGAAAGGCACGCTGTGTAAACTCACCGGCTTTGGCTGCACGGGCACCCAATGTTGCCAGCACAGTAAGAATATTATTTTGAATAAAGGGCGAGCCATGACATGATATTTCTACCACATCTTCTCCTGTGTAGGAGTGCGGTGCTTTGTATAAACTGATTACAACTTCATCCAGTTTATTTCCTTCAAACCACAACGAACCTACATGTAAAGTATGCGAGGCTTGTTGCATTAAATCTTTAGAAGGAAATAAACTGTTTACGATTTCTACCGCTTTGTTTCCACTTACTCTAATTATACCCATGGCGCCTATTCCCTGCGGTGTTGCCAGCGCGGCAATGGTGTTGTTCCATCCTGAAAGTTTGCTCATCATCGGTTCAAAAATAAACCATCGGGTGTAAGAAATGTGTAAAAACGAATGAGAAAGAGAATATAGATTTTTTAATGATGCTGTCGTTCAGTCCCAACAGTATTGTTAGGACTGAATGACGATTCGTTATTGCGTTTACCCCGATCAATTTTACTATAGAAAAGGGAGCAAAAACAAACCTTTTGCTTTTACCTGTTTTGTGCTTATACAAATTTCTTTAACTTTTTCTTCAAAGCCTAAAACCAATTTGTTGTTTTCTTCCGTATAGATGTGTGTTAACCATTCTCTACATTAAAACCTAATGAGTATGCCACAAGTAACAGATCTTCCAACGGAAGAAGAACAACAAACCTCACCCACCAATTTGCCTCGAAGAAGTTTTTTAATGAAAGTGTTAGGCGCAACGGCGATAACAGCAGTTGCCGCTTCTTGCACTAAATCGCTCACCGGCGTAGATGCTGCGGGCGAATCGGCCCGTATTGGCAGTTTGAAAGATTTGGCTGCTGGCGGTATTGACCTTGGCAGCGGCGATTATGCCGTTTTAAATTATGCTTATTTGCTGGAGCAATTAGAAGCGCAGTTTTATACAATGGTTTCAGACCACATGTATGGCGGTGCTACCGGCTGGGAAATGAAGCGTCTGATGCAGATTCGCAATCATGAAATTGCGCACCGCGAATTTTTTAAAACCGCTCTGGGTGGCAAAGCCATTCCTGAAATCAATTTCAATTTCAGCGCGGTTGATTTTAGTAGCCGCATGAGCGTGCTGGAAACGTCCCGCACTTTTGAAGACCTTGGCGTAGCGGCTTACAATGGCGCTGGCAAGTACATTGCCAACCCTGCGTATCTTACACTTGCCGGTAAAATTGTTTCGGTAGAAGCCCGCCATGCCGGTTATATCCGGGATTTGCTGGTTCCTGCTTCTTTTGCTTCTTCCGACGTTGTAAATGAAATGGGGTTAGACAGAGCCTTTCATCCCTCAATGGTGTTGAAAGCAGCAAGTTCTTTCCTTCCTGCGAATACAACCATTAACACAAGTAAAGCGCCGTGGTAATCATTCATCATTCAAAAACAATTTTATGAACATTAATCAAATACTTACCGAAATAGAAGGGGTAGATCCCGAAGTTTACGACCGTTTAGATTCGCGCCGCGCCGCTATGCAAACCGTTGCAAAAACCGGCGGACGCATTGCCCTGGCTGCAGTTCCGCTTATGTTGGGCGGTTTCTTTAAAAAAGCCTATGCCGGTAACAGAGTAACACCCATTATTAACATTTTGAATTTTGCTCTTACGCTCGAATACTTAGAATCGGAATTTTATAGAAAAGCGTTAAAAACAAAACGCCTCATTCCAATGGGCACCGACATGGTGGCAATCAATGAAATTTTTGAGCATGAATACCGCCATGTTGATTTTTTAAGAAGCACCATCACCTCAATGGGAGGAAAGCCGGTGCAAAAGCCGTCTTTTGATTTTACAGCAGGCGGCACTTTCCCAACCGTGTTTTCCAATTACGATGTGTTCCTCGCTGTTTCTCAAACTTTTGAAGACACCGGAGTAAGAGCTTACAAAGGGCAGGCAGCGAATTTAATTTCTAACCATGAAGTGTTGACCGCTGCATTGCAAATTCATTCGGTGGAAGCCCGCCATGCTTCCTACCTGCGCCAGAAGCGCAGCGAAAGGGCAATGGATGAAAGCATCCGCCCCTGGATAACAGGCAGTTCTACGGCTGGCATCGGCTCTGCCGTTCAGCCCAATTATGCTGGTGAAGACAATACAATCCAAGCAGGAATAAATATCGTAAATATAGATGGCTACCCGATTTCTTTTGATGATGCTACAGAAGCATTTGACGAAATCCTTACTATGGAGCAAGTGCTTGCCATAGTAAAGCCATTCATTGTATAATTAAAAATTTTCAGTTAATAGTACGTCGGGGCGCTTGTCTAAGTGCCCCTTTTGTTTTTGCCCCTTTTTCAACTTTAACCAAGTTCCAGTTTTCCATCTTGTGCAGTGTTGTTATTTTGCACATCTTTTAAAATCACCTCATGGAATACAATAAAATGATTTCGGTTACCGGCTTAAGCGGTTTGTACGAATTGGTAGGCAGTAAAACCGATGGCGCCATTGTGCGTTCGCTGGATGATAATTCAACCAAATTTGTTTCTTCCCGCGTACATAATTTTTCGCATCTGGAAAGCATTGAAGTCTATACCAGTCGCGAAAACGTGAACCTTGCCGATGTGTTCAAAGCAATGCAGGAAAGTAGCGAACCTTTGCCATCAGAAAAAGATGCCAAAGCTGTAAAAGCTTACTTTGAAAAAGTATATCCTGATATGGATTTTGAGCGCGTATATGCAAGCGATATGAAGAAAATGATACGCTGGTTTTCTGTTTTGAAAAACAATAATGTAGAAATTAAAGTAAGAACCGAAGAAGAAGCTGGGGAAACAGAAAACGATACCGTACAAACTTCGGATGAAGCATAAAGAGAAGCTTTGAGCTATTAGCTGTGAGCTGCGAGTTTGTTGCTTACTGCTCGAAGCTCGTCGCTCATGGCTCACAGCTTGTTTTAAAATAGAAACACATGACAACAACACCCAACGCCGATATAAAAAAATTACCGCGCCATTATGTGCCACAGGATTTTAAGCTGACCAACTGGGAAGCCTTAGAACCACTTTGCAAAGAATTGTTAGACCGACCTATCAACAGCAAAGGACAGCTGGAACAATGGCTGCACGATGTAAGCGAACTGGAAGCCGTAGTAAGCGAAGATGCCTGCTGGCGGCAAATTAAAATGACCTGCGATACCACGGATAAATCGCTCGAAGAAGCGTTTGCTTTCTTCTGCATGGAAATACAACCGAAGCTGCAGCCTTATGCCGATGCGTTGAATAAAAAGTTAATCGCGTCCTCATTTGTAAACGACCTTGATCAGCAAAAATATTTTACTTACCTGCGCAATGTTCGTAAGAGCATTGAATTGTTTCGTGAAAAAAACATTCCGCTGCAAGCCGAGTTAAGCGTAATGCAACAACAATATGGAACCATTACCGGCGCTATGACGGTTGAAGTGAAAGGGCAGGAATACACGTTGCAACAAGCTTCTAAATTTTTAGAAAATCACGATCGTTCGCTGCGCGAAGAAGTGTATAGAAAGATACAAGAAAGAAGACTACAAGACAAAGACAAGCTGGATGATTTATATACACAACTCGTTCACAAACGCGATGAAGTGGCGCACAATGCAGGCTTTGCCAACTATCGCGATTATAAATTTGTTGAGTTAGGAAGATTCGATTATACCAAAGAAGATTGCTTTCAGTTTCATGAAGCCGTAAAGCTACATGTGCTTCCGCTGGTTGCAAAAATCAATGAAAACAAAAGGGAAAAATTAGGGCTTGATAGGTTGCGTCCCTGGGATACAGAAGCCGAGCCGGAAGGCGTGCAACCCTTGCATCCATTTGAAGGCGGAAAGGAATTGTTGGATAAAACTGAAGAATGTTTTACCTCGCTCAATCCTTTTTTTGCCGATTGTTTAAAAAAGATGAATATCTTAGGTCATTTGGATTTGGAAAGCAGAAAAGGCAAAGCACCAGGTGGTTACAACTGTCCGTTAGCTGAAAGCGGCGCGCCGTTTATTTTCATGAATGCCGCGGGGCAAATGGGCGATGTTACTACTATGGTTCATGAAGGCGGACACGCGGTGCATTCGTTCCTTGCGCATCCTCTCGAATTGAGTGCGTTTAAAGATTACCCGATGGAAATTGCCGAAGTGGCAAGCATGAGCATGGAACTGTTTACCATGAACCATTGGGATGCTTTTTTTGATAATAAAGAAGACTTGAAACGAGCTAAAGAACACCAATTAGAAAGAGTAATTACTATCTTTCCCTGGATTGCAACAGTAGATAAATTTCAGCATTGGATATATACCCATCCACAGCACAGTATAGAAGAAAGAACTGCAGCCTGGATGGAAATTTTGGCTGAATTTTCGACAGATACGGTTGACTTTACAGGGCTCCAAAAATACCGCGAAAACAGCTGGCAGCGCCAACTTCACCTGTTTGAAGTTCCCTTCTATTACATCGAATATGGCATTGCGCAACTGGGCGCTATTGGCATGTGGAAGCAATACATTGAGGATCCAAAACAAGCATTGCGGAATTATGTAAATGCGCTCAGCTTAGGCGGCACCAAAACGCTGCCGCAATTGTATGAAGCAGCAGGGCTGAAGTTTGATTTATCGCCCGCACATATTCAATCGCTGATGGAATTTGTAAAGGAAGAAATGGATAAATTGTAAAATATTCATTTGCACAACATGAGCTTACCCGGTAATCTAATCTGGCTCTTTTGCGGCGGTTTTTTATCGGCACTTGGGTACGTAGTTACCGGGTTTGTTTTTTGTTGCACTATTGTTGGCATCCCTTTCGGCATTCAGTGTTTTAAAATAGCCGGTTTTGTTTTATTTCCTTTTGGTAAAAAAGTGGTTTCCACTCCAGGTAACACTGGTTGTTTGTCAACGCTTTTTAATATCATTTGGATTTTTACAGGCGGTTTATACACCGCTTTTGTTCACATTATTTTTGGCGCGCTTTTATTTCTTACCATCATTGGGATTCCTTTTGCCCGCAAGCATTTTGAATTGGCTGCTTTGTCCTTGGCTCCCTTTGGAAAAGACGTTGTTTATAATTCGTAAACAAAAACCTCGTTAGATTTTACAGTGCAATTACAGGCAAAGTAAAATTTATTTTCGCCCCATTCATTTATTTAATACTATTGCAGCCCTCAAAGCACTAATGTTTTTGTAATGCCGAAAAAGCAATTGTTTACTCTTGAATATCCAGTAAGATGTTCGCCGCAAATTTTGTATGAATTTTTATCTACGCCATCCGGTTTGGGTGAGTGGTTTGCCGATAAGGTAGATGAGCGTGATAGTGTTTTCATTTTTAGCTGGAATGGTTCAACTGAAAAAGCTGAGCAGATAGAACACGAACATGATAAGTTTGTAAAATACCGCTGGCTCACTGCACCAAAAGAAGAATATTTCGAGTTTCGGATAGAAAAAACAGAAATCACCAACCAAACGATTCTGGTGATAAAAGACTTTGCCGAAAAAGCCGAAATCAAAGACCAAAGCCTGCTTTGGGAATCGCAGGTGAAAGACTTGTTTCACCGCCTGGGAAATTAGTAAAGTGAGTGGTGAATGGTGAGTGTAGCCAGATTCACCATTCCCTTTGTTTTCACTGTTAAATTGCCTTCTTTCTTCTCCGCGTTAGTAAGCCCTGCGCAACTAAGCTTTACATTTGTGTTTGTTATTGTAAACAAGCATGATAAAGAAGCTTGACATCCTCATCATTAAAGCATTTGTAGGTCCTTTTTTAGCCACGTTTTTAATTGCATTGTTCGTACTCATCATGCAGTTTTTTTGGCTGTATATTGACGATATTGTAGGCAAAGGATTCGATTTTTTTACCATCATGCGACTGGTTGGTGCCGTAGGCGCAACCGTTGTTCCGCTTGCCTTGCCGCTGGCTTTGTTGTTGTCGTCTATCATGACGTTTGGCAACCTGGGCGAAAGCTTTGAACTGGTTGCCATCAAATCGGCAGGCATCTCTTTGCTTCGCTTTATGCGCCCTTTATTTATAGTTGCTGTTTTTATTGGCGGGATTGCTTTTTTGTTTGAAAACAATATCATTCCTTTTGCCAATTTAAAATTGGATGCTTTGAAGTGGGACATGGTAGCCACCAAGCCAGCGTTCGATATTAAGGAAGGTGTGTTTTATGATAAACTGGAGGGCTTTGTTATCAAACTGGGCAAAAAAGACAAGGATGATAGTACCATACACAATGTGTTGATTTTTCAGCGCAATCCCGGCTTGCAGGACAATTTAATGATTGCGAAAAATGGAGTCATGCGCGTTACACCTGATAAGCGTTTTATGGAGTTTAAGCTGCGAGACGGATGGCGTTACGAAGAACGCGGCACGCGTTATAACCCCAGCACACAGTTTATAAGATTGGGTTTTAAAGAGTATACGAAGCTGTTTGATTTGGCTTCGTTTGCCATGAACAAAACCGATGACAGCCTGTTTAAGTACAATCCTAAAATGTTAAGTGTACGGCAATTGAATATTGCCATTGATTCGCTGGAAGGAATGGACAGTTTTTTTTATCACCGGAGCGAACGTGAATTGCGGTCAACGCTTTTGTTTTTAAAATACAAAGACAGCGCGTGGGCACCTTCTTCTTTTACAGAAGCCGTTACAAAAAGAGATACAGGCAAAAACAAACTTAACCAATCCTACAATGCAACCGTTTACGACAGAGCATTGGCTCAATTGAATTCTGCCGCAAATATTGCCAAATTAGAAGCGTCGGATTATAAAGACAGAGTGGACTCGCTACGGAAACATTGGGTAGAATGGCATCGTAAGTTTACGCTTTCGGTGGCTTGCATTGTGTTGTTTATGATTGGTGCGCCGCTTGGCTCCATCATCCGCAAAGGCGGGTTGGGAACGCCGCTTATTTTCGCCATCATCTTTTTTGTTCTATTTCATCTTCTCAATACCTTCGGAGAAAAGTTTGCGAAGCAGGGCGTAACTTCTCCGTTAACGGGCATGTGGCTTTCTACGATGGTGCTTATTCCGGTTGGCATTTTTCTTACTACCAAAGCAATGAAAGATTCGCAGTTGTTCAATAAGGAAGTATATAGCCGCTTCTTTAAAAATATCAATCAATATTTTTCAAAATTGAAATTTGCGCAAAAACAAAACGTATGAATACAGAATCTACCAATAGTCGCCGTGAATTTATTAAGACAACGGGCAAAGCAGGTATTGCTGCAGGGCTTGCTGCATCGGTGTTGCCGTCCTTTGCAAGGGGTTTTGATAAGGATAAAGCAACGCCTTTTGAGCAAACGCCGTTGCCTTATTCTTACATTGCTTTGGAGCCTGTGATTGATGCGCAAACAATGGAACTGCACTATACCAAACATGCGGCTGCTTACGCTAAAAATTTAAAAGAAGCCATTGCCGCCGAAAACGTAAACCCGCAAACCACAACGCTGGAACAAGTGCTGGCAAACGTGTCGAAATATTCTACCAAAATGCGCAACAATGGAGGTGGGCATTACAACCACGAACTGTTTTGGAAAGTGATGCAAGCTCCTTCTTCCACTGCTATGCCCTCGGGAAAACTGATGGATGCCATCAACAGTAATTTTTCCTCATTCGCTGCTTTTAAAAATGAGTTTACCGATGCCGCAAAAAGCCGTTTCGGCAGCGGCTGGGCATGGCTGGTTTTTACCAATGATAAGAAATTAGTCATTGGTTCAACGCCCAATCAGGACAATCCTTTGATGGACGTGAGTGCCTTAAAAGGAATGCCCGTTTTCGGGCTGGATGTGTGGGAACATGCATATTATCTGCATTACCAAAACCGGCGTCCCGACTACATTAGCGAGTGGTGGAAAGTGGTGAACTGGCCCTTCATTCAACAGCGTTTTGAAGCGATGGTGTAGGTATGGTTAAGGGAGGATTTATTAATAAAAACAAACCTTTATGACTTTAAAAGAATTGCTTGAGATAGCTAAAAAAGAATTAAAAGACTTAATCTCTCTGCAAAACCCTGATTTTCGGCTTGAGCAAGTTGAATACAAAAAGGATGAAGGTGTATGGGATATTGTAGTGTCATATCTAGTTGAGAATACAAATAAGCGCACGAATAACCCAATGGCACAAGTAGCCCAGACGTTAACAGCATTGATGCCTGAATTAGACTTTCAGAGAATTTATAAGAGGCTTAGGATAAATAAAGACAAGAAGGTTGAAGGTTTTTATCTTTACAACAACCAGTAATGATTATCATTGACACCAACGCGCTTGTCGTTTTGATAATCGGCTTTATTGACCCAAGATTGTTTAAAACCCACAAGCGAACATCTATTTATGAAAAGCAAGATTTTGAAGAGTTGCTAATGGTGATCGGCAACATTGAAAATTTGGTTGTATTGCCTAACATATGGACAGAAGTTGACAATCTTCTTAACACATTTGCCGGCAATTATAAGTATCAATACATTGAAAAACTGACCCAAACTATGCAGCTAACAACCGAAAAATATCTTCCTTCTATACAGGCGACAAGGAATCTTCATTTTTATGATCTTGGATTGACTGATTCCTTACTTCTTGATTATGCAAAAGAATGTAAACTGTTAATCACTTCTGATTCTAATTTATCGCTTTATGCACTTGCATATGGCATTCCGGTTTATGATGTAGTGAAACGAAGAAACGATCGGCTATAACTTCTTTGTCTCGTCAAGCATACATACATACAATTTCTTTCTTGCATTCTTGTTTTCTTGAACCTTCCCTCTTCCTACTTATCCATTTGTTTTCATCGTATGTTTTTCGTTGGATAATACATTATCAACTGTCCAGGTTAGTTGTTTTTGCAAAGGTTGTTCTCTTACGTGGCAATCTTCTTTTATACAAATGGCACAGCCTTGCGGCGGTATGCAGCCATCGGTATGTACGAACAATTCAAACGCATCCTGAAACTCTGTAGTAATGCAATTGCGAAGCTTTTCCACTTCGGTGTGCGCTTCCTTTACTATAAAATAATACGGCACGGTTAAGTGGCAATCAACATGCAACAAACTACCGTATTTGATTACGCGAAGATTGTGAACATCAATCCAGTTTTTACGGCGGTTATCGTTTAGCATCTTCACCATTTGCGAAAGCAATTGCATGTCGGCTTCATCCATAATGCCAGCCAGCGATGTGCGAATGATGGTATAACCGTTGTATAAAATAACGCCGCTCAGCACAATGGCAATGACTCTGTCGAGCCAGTATTGTTTTGTATAAATGATAATAAATAAACCAACAATAATGGCAGCAGTTGAATAGGTATCAATTTGTAAATGTTTGCCGCTCGATTGCAACGCAACCGATTTTGTTTTTATCCCTTTTTTTAGGCAGACAGAACCTGCAATGTAGTTAACAATGCCGGTGGCAGCTACTAATATCAAACCTGTATCTAACTTGCCAATGGTGGTATGAATAAAAAAATTGCGAACCGTTTGATAAAGAATTACCAATCCGGCCGAAACAATCAAACCACCTTCCACGGCTGCAGAAATAAATTCGGCTTTACCATGTCCGTAAGGATGTTCTAAATCGCTGGGTTTGGCGGCAATATACAAACTGTATAAGCCAATAAAACCCGCTACTACATTCACAATGCTTTCGAGTGCATCAGTAAGAATGGCAAGCGAACCTGTAATGTAGTAGGCAATAATTTTTACCCCAAACAACACTACTGAAAGTGCTGTTATCCATTTTTGAACGATAAAATTTTGTCGGGCAGATTGCAAGATGATGGCAATTTATAAACAAAAACAAAGGTATTTGTAAACGTTTATCTGAAGTTTGTTTTTGTGCGATTTATTGCTCCCATTTTCTTTATTGCGTTAGCGGATAAACAAGAAATTCTGCTGTCAGTTGTTTGGAAAAATATTCCGCATATGAAGCAGATTTTTGCAGAAGCGTCGTTCTCTTTCTACGTTAAACTGCGCTATCTGAGAGACAACTTCTATTTGATACATTCTTCACAATGACAAATCAAAAATCATTCGAGCGTTTTCACACCTTGGATATCCTTTGCTTCCTGCTGCAGCAAATCAAAAACAATCACTTTGTTTTCACCCTTTTTTAGAAAAGAAGCCGGGCAATACAAATGCTGTTGCGGACCTACAAACCAATGCCTGCCTATGTTATGACCGTTTACCCAAACCACGCCTTTTGCATAATTACTCATGTCAAGATAGGTGTCGTGAACTTCATTTAAAGAAAAAGAACCGGAATAAAACAGGCTTCTTTTGGCTGTATCAACCGTTGCATTTTGTAAAGATGAAATGAAAGAATCATTCATGGGAAGTAAATATGTTTCCCAATCCATTAATGTCATGCCATTCAATGTAACACGGTCGGTAATGCCTTTTCTGTCTATCATGTATTGCGCAAAATTGATGTGTCCCATCGCTTCTACCAATATATCAAGGCGTGGCGTATCAACGTTTGTTTTTGGCAAATTAACCGTCCATTTCCCGCCGTTTCTATATATCGTATCAATGAATTTTCCGTTGAGAAAAATGAGAGCATAATCGTGCGGTTCGGTAATCGTAAGCCTGCCGCTTTTATGACCAATCAGTTTTGTGCTGTACATAATATAGCCTGCCGACTGACCAAAGCTCTCCATCGGTTGTGGCTGCGGTGTTGCTACTGGTTTAGGCAAAACATTCCAAACGGAAGTGAGCGGCTTCATTGCAAAAGGGGCAATTGTCATGGCTTCTACCGGTTTAGGAACATCCGGAATTTTATAAGAAACATATTGGCTTATCAGTTTGCGAAGCGCATAATATTTTGGTGTTGGCCCGCCTTGTTCGTTAATGGGTGCATCGTAATCGTAACTGGTTACATCGGGCTGAAACTGCGTTGCCGAAAAGGCGTTCGCACCTGCGCTAAAACCAAAGTTCGTTCCTCCATGAACTACATATAAATTGAACGATTTTTTGTTTTGCAATAAATATTTGATTTCTTGTAAAAGTGAAGCTGTATCTGGCTTCTGCCACTTCTCAAACCAATGTGTTAACCATCCCGGGTAAGTTTCGCTGCTAAATGCTGGCACATCAGGATTGTGCTTTTTGGCTGTTGCAAAATCAGCATCGCTTGTACCACTATCTAAGCCAATGGCAGCGCCTAAAATATTGCCCGCATCCAGCATAAAATCGGTCGGTCCATCAGCCGTATAAAATGGAACAGTGATGCCGTTTTTTACCCAAAGTTTTCTTAGCCCCTCCAAGTAAGTTTTATCGTTACCATAACTGCCATATTCGTTTTCAATTTGCACCATCAATATGGGTCCGCCTTTATCACATTGCAGGCCTGTTACTTCTTTCGATAAATGTTCAACATACCTCGTTACTGCACTCATGTAAGTGCTATCCATGCAACGTATTTTTATGTCGGGCGTTTGTAGTAAATACGCCGGCAAGCCACCAAAATCCCATTCAGCACACACATAGGGACCAGGGCGAAGCAACACCCACATCCCTTCCTGCTGACATAGTTTTATGAATTGGGCAATGTCTCTGTTTTCAGAACGAAAATCCCAATGATTGGGTGATGTTTCAAGATAATTCCAAAACACGTAAACCGCAATGGTATTGCATCCCATGGCTTTTGCCATCTGTATCCGGTTATGCCAGTATTCTTTCGGAATGCGCGCCGGGTGCATTTCGCCGCTGATCATTTGAAACGGTTTTCCATCCAATAAAAAATCATTTTTACTAAATGAGAAAACGTGTTTTTGCTGTGCAAAAAGAGTGAATGAGGAAATGAAGAAACAAAGAATAGCAAGTGTTTTCATACGCAATACTATTGAAGTTGTGAAAGTAAATACAATGCGATGTAATGCAGTTTCTGCGTTGATAAATAACAAGTTTTGGTTAATTCATTCGCTTAAAAAATGTGTATTAAAAAAATGGGGCAAAACAAAACCTTGCTCGCCAAAGCCTGATAAGTAAGGTAGCAATTACAAGTTTAGCAGCTCCGCTTTCAAACTTTCATGCCTTCCGTCTTTCAGACTTTTTTTATATAAATTCATCTCAACAAAAAAGGTCTGGCTTTATCATGCCAGACCTTTTGTTTTTGCACAAATTTTTTATCACCAGTTGCTGAACCGAATGCCCACAGAATAAGGATACTGCGTTAGCGTATGTTCGTGCAAAGGATTGATGCTGTAAGAGCCATACAATCTTACCGGACCTAATGCCAACTCGCCAACATAAGCAAACCGCCATTGGTTTAAATCGAAATCGCCACGCACTTTGGTTTTGCCCCGCTCGTCGCTGACTTGTTTGGTGTGGCTGCCGATCAAATAACCCGCACTAACGCCAGCGCTAAACGATATGCGCTTTTTATTGGGAAACGGATTGATGTTTAACATCATCGGCACAGTAGCATAAGCGGTGTACAATTTATCTTTTGAAAAGTTAATGCTGTCTCTGAAAATATAAGCCGGTGTTTTGTTGTAGCTGATGTTATTATCGTAGCGGAAATTAAACATTTCCAAACCCAGGCCGTACTTTAAATTGATTGCTTTTTTAGCGATGTTCAGCTTTTGCATAAACAGCCAGATGTTTACGTTCGACGATTTGGTAATAAGCTTTAAATCGCTTTTGGTAAATGGCTTTTGTGAGCCTGTTGTATTTAAATAAGAGTCGCCGGCTACAGCAGCATAATCTGTTTTGTCGGTATAATTGGCAAAGCCCAAATCAAAGATAAACCAGTTGGTGCTGAAAGCCGATTTGTGTGTTGCAACCACCGTATCATAGTCGTGCGAACCCGAGCGAATGGTTACGGTAAACGTTCTGCCCTTGTCATTATTTGCCTCGCCGTTTTTACTGCGTTTCACAATTACAAAGTTGCCGACGCGAATGGTGTCTGATTTCTGAAAGCCCGTATCTGCTAAGGGTTTGAGTGCTGTATCTGCCCCTGTTGTTTGACTATTATTTTGTTGTGCAAATGCAGCGGCTCCAAGCCATAAAGACATCATTGTAATAATAAATCGTTTCATAGTATCCTCCTTTCAAATTGGTTTTTGTTTCTGTGTTTTTATTTCAATTGCGTAGAAAAAATCAATCAACATTTTGTTTGGTTTTGCCACCAAATAAGCGCGATGCGGTTTTTAAAATGCCGGCCACTTTGGCTTTGTTCAACTGAAGCGAAGCCACGTACAATGTATGCGCATCATCATCGGTATTCAGCTCTTTATAAACCGCAGGTTTTGCTGTATTGTCATCGGCCGAAACCAACAGCGCGTTTTGTGTATGCGTATCGTCCATGTTCACTTCTTCCAAAGGCTTCAAAGTTTCTGCTGTTTTGTTTGCTGCTGCAATCGGTTCTTTGTGCATTGCAGTTTGTGTAACCTCCGGTGCTGTAACAGCGTTGGTTATGGTTGCCGGTTTGCTATTGATTTTATCATCAATCGCAACTTCATTTTTATCATCATTGCTTTGTTGTAAACGGTTTGTTTTTGGGGTTGATGAAACTGTTTTGATCGTTTGTTTTTGCTCATTTTTCTTTACAATTACTAAGTCCGATGATGTAACGGATGTGGTTTGCGGAACATTGGTTCCTGTTGATGCAGCAGCTTTTTGTTGTAGTACAACAGGCTTTACAACTGCAACACTAAGGTGAGGTTGATGAGAAAAAAACAATAACCAGGAGAACGAAACGACACCTATCAAACTTGCTGCTATCGCAAGCCTTGTTACATACATTGGAATGATTCTTCTTTCCTTTTTGTGCAGTTTTTCTTTTCCCTCAAAGGCAATGATTTCAACTGGCAAACGGGTTTGTTGCAGCAACATAAATTCGGCTTGTAACTGCGGATGCTGCAACACAAATCGTTCAGTGGCTTCTTTCTCTTCCTGGTTTAATTCGTTATCAGTATAAAGCAAAAAGTAATCTTCGTAATTATGACTTCCAATCTCTTTTTCTTCATTTTTAAACAATGAATTTTTATTGAAGAAAGCATCCTCTTTGGTAAGAGGAAGCTTCGTTTTTAATAAAGCATCGAGCGCTACTTTATATTGCGGGTGCTGCTGCACGAAGAGCTCTACTGCACTGCGTTCTATGTTGCTCAATTCATCGTCAACATACAACAAAAAGTATTCTTCGCAATTGTGTTCTGTAATCCTCATAACTTTTGTTTTTGCCCGTTTATATCACATTTTCTTTACTCACCAAATAGGCCTTTAACTGGAGCCGTGCACGATGTAAATACACTTTTACCTGGCTTTCATTTAAACTCATAATCTGCCCGATTTCTTCATAACTATAACCTTCATAATCTTTCAGCATCACAAGACTTTTTTGCACTTCGCTCAATCGGTTTAGAGCTTCAGCTAAAATTTGTTTTGCGTTGTGCACACTTGTTTCTTGTACTCTTGTCTCTTCCCCAAATTCTTCTTTCAAATGCACTCTTTTGTTTTTGCGGATATGATCAATCATCTGGTTATAAGCCACTGTAAAAAGGTACGATTTGCTTTTGACAACTTCCACGCTGTCGCGGTGGCGCCACATTTTTTCAAATGCGGTTTGCACGATGTCACGCGCATCTTCTTCATGCCGCAAATTTTTTACGATGAACCGAAACACGCTATCGGCATAAAGATTCACACAATTGTTATATTCAGATGCGGTCATAAACAGCGGGAATAATTAATGATCTGAAAGTAATACGCAGTACAAAAACAAATGTTACAGTAGGATAAAAATAATCTAACCAATTGCTTTTACAATGCCGCCATCAGCCCGCAAAGCCGCACCATTTGTGGCTGATGAAAGAGGACTGGCGATGTATGTAATAAGGTTGGCAATTTCATCAACTGAAGCAAAGCGTTGTAGCAACGATGAAGGCCGCATGTGAGTGAAAAATTCTTCTTCTACCTGCTGCTCCGTTTTGTTTTGCTGTTTGGCCGTGGCTTGAATAAAATTGCCTGAGCCTTCCGATTTTGTAGGTCCTGGCATAATAGAATTTACGGTAACGCCTGTGCCTTTGGTAAGCTGCGCAATGCCACTGCTCAGTGCCAGTTGTGCCGTTTTTGTCATTCCGTAATGAATCATCTCTTCGGGAATATTGACGGCGCTTTCGCTGGAAATAAAAATAATTCTGCCCCAGTTTTTGTGAAGCATGTGAGGAAGATAAGCTCTTGATAAACGAATGCCGCTTAGCACATTTACCTCAAAAAAATGAAGCCAGTCTTCATCTGGAATTTGGGTAAATGGTTTGGGCTCGAATATGGAAATGTTGTTTATCAGAATATCTACTTCGGGTAATTGTTTAATGAGGTTGTTTACATTTTCTCCATTTGCAAAATCAGCTACAATACCCGCCAGCTTTGCGTTTGGCAATGTTGCTTTTATTTGCTCAATCGCTTCATCAATGCGTTGCTGCGTTCTTCCGTTAATGTAAACTGTTGCGCCTTCAGCCGCCAATTGTTTTGCGGTAGCTAAACCAATGCCTGCGGTTGAACCGGTGATCAGTGCAATTTTATTTTGCAGTTGAAGATTCATTTTTGTTATGTATTTTATTGTGAAAGTAAGATTATAAAAATGTAGAAGTACAAAACACAGCTGATCGAATCAAACCGAAACTGCTTAACTGTTTGCAAAATTATGCGCCTTGCGTTGAAAATAGTATTTGCATAGAAGTTCAATTGAGAACAAAGGGTACAAGGGTGCGACCTGCCTACCGGACAGACGGGCGCAAAGATGCTCAACCGGAGAGATAGAGGCCGGTACATAAAATTGTATTTTCTGCCTTTATTGTTTTGCAACATCAATGATGGCTACCTGGCTGCCGCACAAGCCGTTTGTGGAGATGCCTTGCACAACAACGGCGTACCTGCCCGGTAAATCGGAAGTAAAAAAAGGAATTTGTTTTTGTTCGTTTTTGTGCAAGGTGATGTTGGGTTTCCACAACAAAGTGGTTCTGAAATCTGGCAGATGATTGTTCTGTTGTTCGAAGGTTTCGTATGCAGGCGAATAAAAGGTACGCTGCTCCTGCAAGCCATCGTAATCCATCACCAACGCATGGGGGTCAATGTCAACGCCTGTGCCATCGGCGGTATAGGTTTGACAGTTTAAAATGCCATCAAACACTGCATTTCCATAAATGTATCTGCGGTTCACCACATCCAAGGTTTTCAATTGCAAAGGATTGAACGCAATGAATTTATTGAGATTAAAAAACGGAATGCCATCCACCAAAACCAAAGGGTCTGCAGTGAAGATACTTTGCGCCGACATATCATAAGTTGGAAAATGATATTCGCCTTTTCGTTTTGTAACATTCACCAACGATACATATTCGCGCAGCACTTCTTCAGTGGTTGTAAACCGGGTATAATCGTCGAGCCTGTATCGTTTATCTGCTGATGTATAAAACGCCGTTGAATCTGCAGCGGGCGTTGCAAACTGATTGATGTGATTGCCCCCATAAATGTTTTGCACCTGCATGGCAATGCTGTGTTGCAGTAAGGTGTTGGAACTGTTGAACGGCAATGAAAAAGGCCATGCAACTGAAGACGAAAACTGATTGCTGAAAGGATAGCTGATGCTGAAAGAATAAGAGCTATCGTAAAGCTGATCAGTTTGCACAATGAGTTTGGAATTGCCATACCAGTCTTTTGTTTCCCATTTTATATTTCCAAAGCTATCGCTCATGCTGGTATAAAACTGCGTGCTTTTGCCAGGCAAAGAAAGGTACGCTATCACGCCTTGCTGCGGTTTGCCGGTTTGGTTGTTAGTCAGCTTTCCGGTGATGATATGACCATTGTATTCCGGCGCAAACGAAAGCACCGAAGTGCCCGGATGGATGTTTGTTTTTGCCCCAATTTTTCTCCAGCCGTTCACCAGCAATAAGTTGTTGATGGTGTTTTCGCTTTCCTGTTGTAAAAGAAAATCCTGTAAAACATTTTCATCATTTTCTTTTATATCAGATGCAAAAAGCAGATAAGCATCAATGGTGTTATTGTCCAATGTTTGCAGGGAATCCAGCCGGTAAACGGATAAAGAAAGTTGGGCCGAATCATTATTATAAGTAAAATTATCGGCTTGCATTGTGAGGTTTGCCTTCTTTCTTACCTCATAACTTGTGGCATCAGCGCGCAACGAAAGCTGCAATGTTTGCGCCCCTTTTTTATAATACAATCTTTCGCAGACTGGCTGTTTGCTTTCATTAAAAATAGTGATGGTTGAAACGCCGCCCGGCAACAACAAAGTGTTGATATTGAAAGCCGCTTTGCCGTTTTGCAGTGCCACTTCTTTTGCAAGAATGGTTTGTTTGTTTTTATGAATAACAAGATACACCGTTTGTGCCGTCATGTTGCTGGCAGCCACATTCACCAGTGCATTGCCATCGCGTGAGCTGTCAACCATCATAGCAAAGCCTTCATCGCTGGCAACGGGTACATTTTGTGCAAACGCATTGCCTTTTTCCGGTTGAATAAAGACGGTATAAGCATGATTGGTTTTTGGTGTAAAAACAAAGTTGCCGATGCCCGCCTGTGTTGAACGAAAGGAAAGCAAGGTGTCTTTGTCATCCATTAAAATACCTGTAAAAACAAAGCTATTGCCGTTTTGATTTGTGCCTTTAAACGCAAGTCTGTTGCTTACTCCTTTTACCAGGTTGCCGCCTTCGGGAAAAAATTGCAAACGGCACAACGCTTTGCTTTTTCTACTGCTGTCAACGGTAAGCTTCTGCACATTGATGAGCGTGATTTGTTTTTGAAAAAAATCAACGGCGCTTCCATTCTTCATCCAATTTGTGTACGATCTCAATTTGTAATTGCCCGATGGTGCGCTCAGGGGCAAATAAAAAGAACCATCGCCCAAGCCATTGCGCAACGCAATCTTCGCTTGTAATATTGGCTTGTTTGTAGAATCCAGCAACTCTACATAAGCAATCTTGCTTAAGTCGGAAAGTTTGTTGGAAGCTGCTTCCACACAATACATTTTAAACCACAAAATTTCACCTGCTACATAAAAATTTTTATCCGTATGCACAAACATTTTTTCTGTAAAAGAAATCGAGTTTTCATTGTTCAGCGAGTTGTAGGATGCATCTGAAAGCCTTTGGCAGTAAGCTTTGCAGTTTAAGAAGAACAAAAAGAAAAAAATAAAGTTTGTATATTTCATGCAAGCAGCTATTCAAAAATGATAATTGATTAGGGCCAAAAATCGGGACGAATGTTAGAGCCTGTTAAGGTGCAGTCAACGCATTCGGGGGCTGCTGCATAAAAACTCACTACAGATAGTCCTTGCTGTTTTGCAGAGTTGGTAGGCATCAATCCCAATCCGTCTTTTTGTATTGCATCAGAATTGTTAGCAATTTCAACTTCTGTACAAGGCTGCCTGTATCCCCAATTAGGAACCTGGCTATTGCTGATGAAGATGCGCTGTGTTTGCAATTGCGATACTTCCATAAAACCAACCACTTGCTCATTGGGATTACTTATGCAATGAATATTTCCTTTCAATTCGGAAGGCTGCGCATCAAAAATACTTCCCAGTTGTTCGGTGTTTTTTTTCATCTTTTGCAAAAACCCATAGTTGTTTTTACTCACCGCATGCTGGTACATTTTCACGCTGTATAAAACACTTAATTGTTGTGAGCCGGCAGGAATATTGATTAAGCGTTGAGAAATTTTATCGGTGGTTATATTTTCAGTTGAAACCAATAAAATGGCTGTTGAATGCAGAGAATGCCAGCATTTGAAAAGGGTTGTATCAGGTTCTTCGTTTGGAAGCCGGTAGGCAATCGAATAATTTACTCCGCCTTGTGTTTGTGTAACCGAATAAATGAGTGTGCTTGTAAAAGCCGAATGAAACTCCCAGGTTTCTTCATAATACCATTGATAATATTTTGTATTGTTGGTTGCGTCGTGCGTATTCATAAAAATATGCACGCCATTATTGTCTTGTTGCCAGCTAACGCTGTCAATGGGCGACGTTGATTGTACCGGCGTATAATCCGATGTGTACTCTCTTCCATCGGCGGTATGAATGTGCAAGCGATATTGCTCATTGCTGTTTAACGGCAGCGATGATTGCGAAGTGTAAACGCCGGTAGAAGTTTCAAGCAACGGATAACTTTCGTTGTTTTTACTTTCGATGCTTACCTGTGCATTTTGCTCGTACAAAATAGCGCCCGTGCTATCGTACAAAGGTGTTGTGCGGGATAGTGTAATGCTTGTTGGATCTGCACCGTTGTTTATAAAACCTTCTACCACCAAATAGCCCGTTGGCGGTGAGCCAACCGGCGGATTGTATCGTTGTTTGCAGGAAGAAAACAAAAGCAAACCAAAAAGAAAATAAACAATGGTTTTCATTCTTAGTTTTTAGAAGCGAACATTAAAATTGATGTATGGAATGGCGGTGCCGAAGATGGAAAACTTGTAGCCATCTACAACACCATTTTCCGAAATAAAATAAACTGAATACGGATTTTTTCTTGCGGTAGCGTTGTACACGCCAATCGTCCACGAGTTATGAAACCGTTGATGCAATTTGAAGTTGCCATCAAGGTTCATCGAAAAATCGGTGCGGAAATAATTGGGTATGCGGTAAGCATTTCTATCGGCATACAAAGTTCGTTCGGAACCCGCAAAATAAAACCTTCCAATCGGTAACGTAATGGGTCGTCCGGTGCTGTAAGTGCTATTTAAAGAAACGCTGAAACGATGATTGATTCTGTAATTTCCAATGAAAGTAAAGCTGTGGGGCTGATCGTAATTGGCAGGATAATATTTGCCACCGTTGATCACTTCACCCGAAGTAGAATCGGCTTTCAATAACGTTCGTGAGTACGTGTAGCTCACCCAGCCATTGAGCTTGCCAATCGATTTTTTTGCAAACGCTTCTATGCCGTAAGCCTTTCCTTTTGTGCTGATGACATCGGTTTCAATATGCGGGTTCAACACAAGCACGGCACCGCTTTTATAATCAAGATAATTCTCAATTTTTTTATAATAAACTTCTACTGATGTTTCGATGGTATTCGATTTAAAATTTTTGTACAAGCCTGCAGAAATCTGGCTGCCAAACTGTGGCTTAATGTTTACATCACTCAACTTCCAAATATCGGTGGGGGCAATTGCCGCCGTGTTGGAAAGTACATGAATGTATTGCTGCGTGGTATTGTAACCGGCTTTTACCGATAAGGTATTATCAAAAGCATAGCGCGCCGATAACCTGATTTCGGGCTTGCTGTATGTCTTTACAATTTTTCCTTTTTGATAGAAAGTGGTGCCGATAATATTATCTTCCGTTTTGGGTGAATTGGCTGGATAATCATTCGCCATATAGGGTCCTAAAAAATTGAACATTGAATATCGCACGCCGCCTTCTAACGACAGCGCAGAGTTCACCGTATATTTATCGCTCAAATACAAAGCGCTCTCAAGCCCTTGTTCTGCCTGCATTTGCTGCGGTATCACCAACGATTGTTTGCCATCGGGTAGGTACGTTCCGGGATGAAGCTTATATAACAAACCATTTGCGCCCCATTCTAAAAAATGCTTGTTACTGAAATAATAATTGAAGTGTGTTCTGAAATAATATTGGTTCACATCAAACCGAAGCGAATAAGCCGTTACAGGATTTTGTATGCTGCTGATTTTATAATAATAGTTGTCGTAGCCTGTTGTTATCAACATGTTCAGCTTGTTGCTAAAAATATGTTTCCATTTTACTGAAACATTTCGATTGCCGTAATTGTAAATCGTATCGCTGTTTAAATTAAAGCGGTCACCGCTCAAGTAGCCGGTAACATAAAGGGTATTCTTCTTATCAATTTCATAATTCATTACGGCATTTAAATCGTAAAAACGGGCACGACTATTTTTATATTGGTCAGGCAATAAATTGAGAAGCCAATCAGCATACGTGGTTCGCGCGCCAACAATAAACGAAGCTTTGTTTTTCTTGATCGGTCCTTCCAGATTTAAGCGACTTGTCAATGGTCCGATGCCTGCCGAACCTGTGAAATCTTTTTTATTTCCTTCGCGGCTTGTTATATTTAAAACGGAAGACAAACGACCTCCATATTGCGCAGGAATGCTGGCTTTGTACAACTCCACATCTTTAACCACTTCGGGGTTGAATGCCGAAAACAAACCAAAAAAATGTGAAGGATTGTAAATGGTGGCATCATTAAACAAAACCAAATTTTGATCTGCCGCGCCACCGCGAACATTCAAGCCGGTGCTGGCTTCGCCAACCGATTTCACGCCGGGCATGGTAAGTATCACACGCAGTACATCGGCTTCGCCAAATGCAACGGGCACGTGCTTTATGGCGTTGATGTCAAGCTTTTGCATACCCATTTGCATTCCTTTTATATTGCTCATTTTTTCAGATGAAACGGTTACATTTTTTAACCCGATCACTTCACTTGGCATGGCAATGTTTAGCTTGCCGTTGGCGCGAACATTCAGTTGCCGTTTGGTATCGTGCATACCAATACTTTGCACATACAAAATGTGTTTTCCTTTGCTGGTGTGAATTGAAAAATAGCCGTACTGATCTGTGGCTACGCCCGTTTTGGTTTCATCAATATAAACCGATGCGCCGATTACAGGTTCATCCGATTTGCTGTCTTTTACATACCCTGCTACTGTAACATCCGGTGATGAAATGTCGCCTGCAGAGGCATCACCAATTAAATACAAACTATCTTCAGAAACGGCTTTGTTGGTTGGGTTAAAAAAGCCAACAACACTGTTTGATGTATCTTTTATATCGGCTGAAGAAGCCGTAAAGAAAAGCTTGTTTAGCTGCGTTTGTACAAGCAAACCTTTGTTGATGAATACATGCTTTTCATTATCAACCGAAAAACCAAGGCCTGTGCCCGCAAAAGCTTGTTTCAGCACATCGGGTAAAGGTTTGTTTTGTACAGAAATATTTACTTTTAACGAATCGAACTGCGCTTCGTTGTAATAAAAATTCCAACCTGTTTGTTTCTCCAGCTGTTGCAAAAAATCTTTTGCCGGAAGGTTTTTATAATCGCCTGTAATGCCCGGAAATACTGGCGTTTGTGCAAGTAAATGGCTGTAAAAAAACAGCAGGCAGCCAAGCAGTATATGGTATCGTTTTGTTTTCACACAAATATGATAAGTCGGTTTATGTATGATTGGTTTCATCGTAATAAGCGGCTGCCTGCGCCAACGCTTCATCCTTGTCAAGCCTGAACTTTATCTTCTTTTTCCGCAGCAGTTGTTTGATTTCTTTTTTGTCTTTTTTGAAAAGAGAAAACAAAGCATCTTTTGTATTGACGGTATGATACTCGTTGTCTTTTCTCATATAATAATCAACCGATCTTGTAACGTATCTTTTAACAGAACCCGAAGACGAAGGCACAACTTCCTGCAGCGTTCGTTTTTCCCTTTTCAGCACCCTTGTTTTTCCGGCGTACAAAAGCTCATAAAAACCTGTGCGTAGTTCCTTTGCGGCAGCACTGTCTCTGGTAATATGAATGAAGGTATGACCCGATGTTACAAAGCGGCTCACTTCGTTGCTTGTCAATATTAGCTTATACAATTGCTGCGCATCATATATCACCACACTTTCGGTTATGATGTCATAAGCAATAGGCACATTTTCGTATAACATATTGTGATAAACAACCGAACCGTTCCGGTAAGGAAACGGATCAAAAAACGGCGAGCCTTCCTGAATGGTGTTTGAATAATCATTGTACTGTCTGCCGCTGTACAAGCCGGTTTCAGGATGCAAGAACTGGTGATAGAATTGGATAGCATCCGCATAAGATTTGCTTTCATCGCTTTTTGGTTGCGCCAAAAGCGGCGAAGAACCAAAAAGCGATACACACAAAACGCATAGCAGGCAATTTCGTTTCATCAGCAAGTTGTTGGTTTAATCTAAAAGCAATGTAATCGTTATTTGCACATGACAGGAAAGATTTCGGTTAGGTTGCATGAATTGTATGTAAACAAACCGTTATAATCTGTATTTTCCTTTTTATTACTTTTCCAAAAAATTTCATGCAGAACAAAGCTGTTTTGTTTTTATTCGTTTATTCGTTTTTCCTCCTTTCCTGCAACCAATCAAAAACGGCATCAACCAAACCTGATGTGCTGGCTGCCAACGTTGACTCGAGCGTAAATCCTGCCGATGACTTCTTTGATTTTGCCAACGGCAAGTGGATCAAAAATAATCCCATTCCCGGCGATGAAAGTGGTTGGGGATTATTTCAGGTTATTCCCAACGAAACCTTGCAACGGTTGAAAAATATTAATGAAGAAATGGCCAAAACCAAACCTGCCATCGGAACCGCAGAGCAAAAGATTGGCGACTTCTGGAAAGCAGCCAACGATACTGCGAAAATTGAACAACTCGGCACAAAGCCATTGCAGCCTTACCTCGCTAAAATTGATTCGATACACGATGCCGCATCATTGCAAGCTGTAATGACGCAATTGGATGCTATGGGCGTTGGTGGTGCGGTACAGATGTTTGTTGGGCAGGATGCCAAAAACAGTACGGCGCAAGTGTTACAACTCTGGCAAACCGGCTTGGGCTTGCCCGAGCGTGAATTTTATTTTAAGATGGACAGTACATCGGTTGCGCTTCGCAATGCATACACCAAAAACATCACTCAAAATTTAGTTTTACTGGGCGAAGATTCGGCAAAAGCAAGTGCATCTGCTAAAAACATTTTATCGCTCGAAACAGCATTGGCAAAATCGAGCAAGAAAGTAGAAGATCTGCGCGACCCGTATGCCAATTATCATAAGTATGCCGTGAAGGATTTGTACAAAGTTTCACCACAAATTGAGTGGAACAATTACATGACCCTTTATGGTGTTGGCAAAGCCGATTCGGTAATTATTGGTCAACCCGATTATTACAAACAAGCCGGCGCAATGCTTCACTCCGCTTCGTTGGACACATGGAAAGATTATTTGCGTTACCGGCTTGCCAACACATTCGCGCCTGCCTTGCCTGAAGCATTTGGAAAGACCGATTTTGAGTTCAACAAATTGTTTTCAGGCGCTACCGAAAGAAGAGCAAGATGGAAGCGGATTATTGGCAATGAGCAAAACGTGATGGGCGAATTGCTGGGACAGATTTATGTAAAAAAATACTTTGATGACAGCGCCAAAGCGCGTTATACAAAGCTGGTTGAAAATGTTCGCACTGCCTTGAAGCATCGCATTGAAAACCTGCCATGGATGGGCGATAGCACCAAACAAAAAGCATTGGCAAAACTGGCTGTGGTAAATAAAAAAGTGGGCTATCCTGATAAGTGGAAAGATTTTTCTTCTTTGCAAATTACGCCTGATAGTTATTTTCAAAACCTTGTAAATGCAAGCCTCTTCTGGCACAATTTCAACGTTAATAAACTGGGTAAGCCGGTTGATAAAACCGAATGGGGCATGTACCCACAAACCTACAATGCGTATTACGATCCATCCAACAACGAAATTGTATTGCCTGCGGCAGCGTTCATTGTTCCGGATTATGCAGATAGTGAGTTGGATGATGCTGTTGTGTATGGCTACATGGCGGCTTCTACCATTGGTCATGAGATGACACATGGGTTTGATGACGAAGGCCGGCAGTTTGATGCACAAGGCAATTTAAAAGAATGGTGGACCCGGCAGGATTCGGCAAAGTTTGCACAACGCGCTAAAGTGCTGGCAGATCAGTTTAGCAAGTATGTTGCGGTAGATACGTTTAAAATCAATGGCAAAGCCACATTGGGCGAGAACATTGCCGACTTGGGAGGTGTGTTGTTAGGCTTAGATGCGTTTAAATTGACCGATGAATACAAGAGGGGCGAGAAGATTGGCGGCTACACACCTACGCAACGTTTCTTTTTAGGCTATGCGTTAAGCTGGATGGAAAACGAGCGTCCGCAACAGGTGCGCACACAAGTGCTGACTGATGTGCATTCGCCATCCAAATTTCGCGTGTTAGGACCACTAACCAATGTAGATGCGTTTTATGAAGCCTTCAACGTAAAGCCGGGAAACAAAATGTACACGCCGGATAGTTTGCGCGCAAGGATTTGGTAATGATGTTAAGGTTTGTTTTTGCACAAAAAAAGCGTCTTTGCGAGCCTGCCTGCCTGCCGGCAGGCTCGCAAAGACGCACGATTACTATGTTGTATCAGCTTGATTTGTTTTTACTTCTTTTTATTATCAAATTTTTGACCCTGAACAACACTATTCTTTTTATCAAATCGAGTGGCATTGGTTCGTGCAAAGGAAACTGAACTGAACCTTTAGCCTGTTTGTAATGCGATAGTTCTTCCTCAAATTCATCAATGCCTTGTGGTGTTGGATAAAAGCCAATATGATTTTTAAAAGCACCAAAATGTACAACGTTTTTTTCATTCAAAACAAAAGTTGGAATGCCATATTTGATAGCTTCTTTTGCTTCAGGAATGGTTTGTTGAACCGTAGTTCTGATGTTTTGTAAGATAGTTTGTACTTCAGATGGAAATTGTTGAATGTACTCGGCAATGCTGTTTGGTTGATTCATAAACAAATGAACTTCTGTTATTAAAACTGTTGAGCTAAGCTAATCTATCTTTTCAAAATTTCAGGTATTGCTTTTGCTTTGTTTTGCTTAAAAAATTATGGACAGCATTAACCAGCAGCAGCCGGAAGACAATTACAAAGACCTTTTGGGCGATGAAGCAACAAAGAAAATAAAAGAGCTTACCAACAGTGCGAAAACCTGTTTTTTCTGTACACAAATTGAGGGTGGTAAACCGTTTTCAACACGACCGATGTCAGTACAAAAAGTTGATGACGAAGGCAACCTTTGGTTTTTGAGTGCAAACGACAGTCATAAGAACGAAGAACTCACAGCTAACCATTCTGTACAGTTGTTGTTTCAGGGTTCTTCCTACTCCGACTTTTTAAATATTTATGGCACTGCAACTCTTTCTCAGGATAAAGAAAAAATAAAAGAATTGTGGGAACCGATTTTGAAAACATGGTTTACGGAAGGTGAAGACGACCCGCGCATTTCGGTAATAAAAGTAGAACCGTCGGAAGGTTATTATTGGGACACCAAACACAACGGTGCTGTGGCTTTTGCAAAGCGCGTTGCCGGTGCTGTGATTGGAAAAACAATTGATGATTCGATTGAAGGAAAACTGAACGTTTGAGTGTTTGAACCACAAAGATGCAAAGCCACAAAGGTTCACAAAGAAGATGTAAAGTAAGCTTTGCGTCTTAGCGTTTTTGTGGTTCTTTCTTCCTGATAAATGAAACAGATTGTAATCAATTTCTACAAGCATTTTTTATAAAAACAACATGAGTACATTAGCAAATAAAGTAGCTTACATAACCGGAGGTAGTAAAGGCATTGGTTTTGGTATTGCCCAAATTTTGTTGCAGCAAGGAATGAGAATCGCCATTACAAGCCGCAACTTAAAAGCCGCAGAAAAAGCAGCCAAACAATTGAGTGAAGATGAAAGCAAAGTGTTAGCGTTAGCATCGGATGTAAGTTCAATGGAATCGGAGAAGAAAGCGGTAGGAGCTGTGATAGACAAGTTTGGACATTTAGACGTGTTGGTTGCCAATGCCGGTGTTGGTCATTTTGCTCCTATCGAATCATTGAAAGAGGAAGAATGGAAAGCTACCATTGACACCAACTTAACCGGCGTCTTCAACAGCGTAAAAGCAAGTTTGGATTCATTGAAAAAAACAAAGGGTTATATCATTACCATTGCTTCACTTGCGGGTACAAACTTCTTTGCCAATGGCTCGGCTTACAATGCCAGCAAGTTTGGGCTGGTTGGTTTTACGCAAGCCATTATGCTCGATTTGCGGCAATATGGAATTAAGGTTACTACCATTATGCCCGGCTCGGTGGCAACGCATTTTGGCGATCATACACCAACTGAAAAAGACGCATGGAAAATTCAACCGGAAGACATTGGGCAAATGGTTGCTGATTTGTTGAACATGAATCCGCGTACCCTGCCAAGCAAAGTGGAAGTGCGACCTACATCGCCACAAAAATCATAATAGAAAATAGTTGTCGCTTATTGCTCTTTATTTGTCGCGTTATTACATCATTCAATTGCGTCAATTCACTGATGTTTGCATCACAAAACAATTAAAATGGATACACAAAACAGAGAAGTTATCACTGTAGAAACAACTGTGAATGCGCCGGTTGAAAAAGTATGGGAATATTTTTCGTTGCCAAAGCACATCATGCAATGGAACAATGCTTCAGATGATTGGTTCACGCCAAGTTCGGAAAACGATTTTAAAGAAGGTGGTAAATTCGTCAATCGTATGGAAGCAAAAGATGGTTCGATGGGTTTTGACTTCACAGGAGCTTATCAAAAAATTATTCAGAACGAATACATTGAGTATACGATTACCGATGGACGAAGTGTAAAAATAAAATTTATGCCTGAAGGCGAGGGAACAAAAATTACTGAGAGCTTTGACGCTGAAAATTCCAATTCAATTGACATGCAGAAAAAGGGCTGGCAAAGCATCTTAGACAATTTTAAAAAATATACGGAAAATAATTAACCTAAGCGTTTACAATTCAAGGATTATAAAAAAACGAAGCCGTCCCTACATGTTGGGACGGCTTTTGTTTTTGCACAGATTATACTGATTTCAATTGACCCCGCATTGCGTAACGCTGACAGGGTTTTAAACCCTGTCAGCGTTTAATCAGAAAAAGGCATCACTCTTTTGGCTTTTCTTCTACATTCACATAATACAATTTTTCAATCGCTTCTTTTGTAAACAAAGAGCTTTGTTGTTGGGTAATCGTTGTTGTTTTCCATTGTGTGGTTGGTAATAATTTTACCATTGCGCCGGTACTATCTTTTATAACAAGAGGCAAATTAAAACCCTCTACACAGTTGGTATAACGATAAGTAGCTTCCTTTTTGTTTTTGCCCAAATAATATTCAAACGTTGGTATTTGCGTCGTTCGTAAGTATTGATCGAAGACTTTGCTATAATCAAAGCCAGCTTGCTGACTGATGTAATTTTCAACCTGCTTTGTGGTAACGGTTTGATGATAAAACGTTTTGTTCAGACCGCGCAAAACAGACCTGAATTTTTCGTCATCATTCATGCTATGCCTGATGGCATGAAGCATGTTGCCGCCCTTGTAATACATATCGCCGCTGCCTTCTGCATTCACGCCATACGGTGCAATAACGGGCTTTTTGTTTTGAATGTTTTTTCGTATGCCCACATTGTATTCGTTGCCCGCTTCTTTGCCATAATAATAATCGATGAACAGGGTTTCGCTGTAGTTTGTAAAACCTTCATGTATCCACATGTCAGCCAAATCTTTTGAAGTAACATTATTGGCAAACCATTCATGTCCGCTTTCATGTACAATAATAAAATCCCACTTTAAACCCCAACCTGTGCCTGATAAATCTCTGCCTAAATAGCCGTTCATATACTTGTTTCCATAAGCCGTTGCACTTTGGTGCTCCATGCCCAAATGCGGCGCGTCAACCAGCTTATAACCATCTTCATAAAACGGGTAAGGACCCATCCAATATTCAAACGCTTTCAGCATCCGGTTCACTTCGGGCAGGCTGTGTTGTTTTGCACGTTGTTCGTTATAATCCAGCACCCAAAGGTTTACATCTAAATTGCCTTTTTCTCCTTTATAAATTTCACCAAAATTCACATACTTGCCAATGTAAGGAACGATGAGATAATTGTTGATTGGATTTACAACGCTCCATGTATAAGACGTTGTGCTATCCTCATTTAGATGCTTGGCCGTAAGCCTTCCGTTACCCACTGCAACAAGGCTGTCGGCAACCGTAATGGTGAGCGATGCACCATTATCGGGTTCATCACTTTGATGGTCTTTGCATGGATACCAAACACTTGCGCCCAAGCCTTGGCAGGCAACGGACATCCAAGGTCTGCCCAACGAATCTTTTGTCCAGATCCAGCCGCCATCCCAGGGCGGATGTACCGCTTCGCGCGGCTTGCCATGGTAGTAAATGGCAATGTTTTGTTTTGCCTCATTTTCTTGGGGCGTGTTTACCAAACATACATTTTCATCTTGTCTGAATGGTAATGATTGTTGATGATTGAACAGAATGCTATCAACAATCATGGGTTGCTGCAAATCAATTTGCATTGTATCGGGATGTTGTTTTTCAACAACTTTATAAGTGATGATGTTGCTGCCCGAAATTGTTTTTGCTTCATAGTTTGGTTTTACCGAAATATCATATCGCAACACATCCCACCAGCTGCGGTTCGGGTTTAAGCTACCGCGAAGCGTATCCGCATGGGTGAAGGTTTTGTTTTGCTGTGCAAAGCCAACAGAAGTGATAAAAATGAACAAAACAAAAAGAAAGTTTTTCATTCGATAAAAATGAGAAATTGAGAAAAGGATAAAGAAATTCAAATCGGATGAGATCTTTTTTGTTTCAATCTAATGCGAATGCTCCTTTGAATTTATCCCATTCAGTGAAACAAAATGTTTATAAAATTTCCCCGATTCGTTTGCTTTTGTAAAAGTCTTTCAAAGTATTCTTTGTTGTCGCTGGCACGACGTGTGAACTGCGCCAGCACTACACGATAGAGGTACGTAAGCAGCAACAAACATAACAATGTAAACAAAGGAAAACTGTGCAGGAAAGAATAATCTAAAGCAATGCAAAAGCCAATCATCATCCAAAGGGGAGGAAATACAAACCAAAGCAAATTGCTTAGGGGCGGCGTGCACTTTACATGTATTAAAGTTTGCCCGCTTCTTTCTTCTATGGTGCCTTTTAAAATCAATCCCATGGTTCTGCTTCGCGTGGTATAATAACGTTTTTGTAAGCGGAAGCCCGAGGCATCTACATTGCCAATGTACTCTTTGTATTCGCCTGTAAACATCTCATCAGGGTTTAATGTTTGCACAATATTTTTTTTGGGTCGCGATACCGATTGAAGCCTGTTGACAACTTCCGCTGCCGATAAATTTGTTTCGATGTCAAAAAAATATACAAATCGCCAGTTCATATTTTACTACTATCTTTTAGTATCAAAAAAATTGTGCGGCAGAAGGTTTGAAAGATATTGATGATGCAGCACAAATGTAGAGCAAGAAAATCATAATCGTTGTTGAATGATGCCTGAAGCCAATGGGTGAACTGCATTTAGCGCATCTTTTATTTAAATACTTTATAGCATTTATTTTTGCGGCTGCAACATCACTTCATGCAGCAAAATAAAATTATCATCGTTACCGCACCATCTGGTGCCGGCAAAACATCTATCACCCGTTTTTTATTAAAGAAATATCCATCACTTGCGTTTTCCGTTTCGGCTACCACACGCAGCGCGCGTGGAAACGAACTGCATGGCGTGGATTATTATTTTATGAGCGTTCCGCAGTTTCAGCAACACATACACAACAACGATTTTGTGGAGTGGGAAATGGTGTATGAAGGTAAATACTACGGCACTTTAAAAAGCGAAACAAAACGTATTTGGAGTGAAAGCAAAACGCCTTTACTCGATATTGATGTTCAGGGTGCAATCCACGTGCAGCAACAGTTTCCGGGCGCAGCGTTGTCAATCTTTATCCAGCCGCCATCGGTTGATGCGTTGCGTGAGCGGTTGCAAAACCGTGGTACGGAAACAGAAGAAAGCATTGCAACAAGGCTTGGTAAAGCGGCTTATGAATTATCGTTTACTCATGCGTTTGATGCGGTAATTGTAAACGATGATTTTGAAATTGCCTGCGCCCAAACCGAAGCAGTGATACAACAATTTTTGGGCAATGCTTTAATACAATAGAACACGGAATACACGGACTCTACGGATGTTCAGGATTGAACATTGAAGAAGTAAGATTGAATATTATGGCAAAAACAAACTTCTTCTTTCAATATCCCACACATCCAAATCCAGACAATAACTTAACTTGACAAACAACGATATTTTATTCAAAGAATTTCTCGACAACAAAGTAGCGCAATACAATGTGCCTTCTTTCATTCCTTACGATCCGATTTCTATTCCGCACTTGTTTTCAAAACAACAAGACGTTGAAATTGCTGCCTTTTTTGCTGCCGTTTTTGCCTGGGGAAACCGCACAACTATCATCAACAAATCGCGTGAACTGATGAAAGGGATGGATGATGCGCCACACGATTTTGTATTGCATCATACAGCTAACGATTTGAATGCTTTACTTCGATTTAAACATCGCACGTTCAATGCTACCGACTTGTTGTATTTCATTCAGTTTTTGCATTATCATTATCTGCATTACAATAGCCTGGAAGCCGCATTTACATTGCCTTTGAGCGAGGGTAAAGGCGATACAACTGAAGAGGCATTAATTTGTTTTCACCGTTATTTTTTTTCTTTAAAAGATGCGCCGCTACGAACCAAAAAGCATATTGCTACGCCTGAAAAAGGCTCGAACTGCAAACGCCTGAATATGTTTTTACGATGGATGGTAAGGAAAGACAATTGCGGTGTTGATTTCGGCATCTGGAACGAATTAAAACCATCGCAACTGATATGTCCGGTGGATGTGCATGTGGCACGTGTGGCAAGGCGATTCAATCTTTTACAACGGACTCAAACCGATTGGAAAGCGGCGGTTGAACTGACCAAATATCTGCGCACGTTGGATGCGGATGATCCGGTGAAATACGATTTTGCTTTGTTTGGTTTGGGTGTGATTGAAAAATATTAAGGAAAGAAACAAGAATCAAGAAACAAGAATCAAGATACAAGGAGTGACACTCAATACAAAGCAAAGCATTTGGAAACGCCTGAATTTTAATAAAGTTTCTTTACCTTACTTCTTTATTTTGTGCCATTGTGGTTATAAAAAAACAAACGGCTCTTATGAAAATCACTTCACTCATTGCCCAACATTTATTGGATGTTCATGAAGGTAATAACTGGACAGAAGTTAGTCTTGCCGGTGTATTGAAAGACATAACTCTGCAAGAAGCTACAATGCTTACCTCTGCTTCACCCAATACGATTGCTTCGTTACTGCAACACATTACTTACTGGAACCGTGTAATGGTGCAACGCATAGCAGGAAACGAGGTTGCGGTTGATGAGCACAATGGTTTTGATTTGCCCCATTTGCAAACTGAAGACAACTGGCTACAGTTGCAGGTTGATAACAATCTTTCATCCCACGAACTGGCAGTAGCCATCGTTCATTTTGATGCTGCTAAATTGGAAGAGCCGTTGGTAAACGGCGGTTCATCGGCTTATAAAAACATGCAGGGTGCAGTGGAGCATGTGCATTATCATTTAGGTCAAATGATGATTTTAAAAAAACTGGTAAAAGCAAAAGAAGAGCTAAGTAGATACAATCTAATTTAATCAGTTGCATTGCTTTGTGCAGGGTCAGCATTTTTTATTTGTTTGATTACTCCTTGTGCCAAGGCAGGTTCATAACCTTTTTGCAAAAGATAACTCATGGCTTTCGCTTGTTTGGTTATGTAATGCTCACCTTGTAATTGCTTCCATTTGGTTTCGGCAAGCCGTTGTAGCGTAAGGCTGTAATCCGCATCCGGTATGGCTTTCAAAGCTTTATTGATGTTGTATGAACTTACTCCTTTTTGCCGAAGCTCATACACAATTTTAATTTTGCCCCAGTTTTTCATTCTGAATTTTCCACCGGCAAACAATTCGGCAAAACGTTCTTCATTCAGGTAGTTTTCTTCAATGGCTTTCGATAGCAATTCTTCTACTTCAGCCTTAAACAAACCAAAGCCATACAGCTTTTGTTTTACTTCGCTGTGGCTGCGTTCCTGATAAGCGCAATAATGCTTTATTTTTTGCCAGGCTTGTTCTTTGGTAAGGCGTTTTGAAATCATTGTTTTATGATGTGGTGATAGATGGCAGGTAAACCGCTAATGAACCATTGCGGTAGTTCTGCTTTCTTTATTGAATTGATAAGAACACCATTTTCAATATACACTAATAATTTATGTTGAGATTGTGAGGCATCAATGATAGTAACAGTATTGAACAACGGATAGTATTTATTTACCTTTTCAAGATTGCCATAAAAATTAGAGGTTACTTCAGCAGGTTGCACATAATGTCCACCGCGTTTACTTCTGTCTAACACCCTCAACCTTGAGAGAGATGTATTTTTTAAACCTAAAAATATAAGGTGGATAGTATAACCGTTCTGCTTAAAGCGTTTCGGTGTGTCCCATGTGGTTTCATTGATGAAATGTCCTTCGTAAATGAAATCTTTGTTTTCTTGTAATGCCTCATCAACAAGCCTATCAAACTGATCTTTTACAAATTGATAAGCAATATTCCTGGCTTCTTTTATAGCAGTAATACCTTGTTGCCAAAGCAGCTTTTGTTTTTGTAAAAACACTTTGTCGCCATCGAATGTAGAACAGTGCTCACGAATAGTGTCCGGTAAGTAGCTGCCACCGACTGACGATTTTCCAGCACCATTAGAACCTGTAATAATATATAAATGGGGCATCTTTACAAGAGTCCATTTTGGCGGCGAACAAAATTACTTTCAGATGTGGTTAACTGTTTCAGTACATCAAATTCTTTTCCTGTTGAAGATAGCGCAGCTACCACCATAGAACCATCCGGATATTCGATATAGCATTGACCTTCCAGTAGATTATCTACATTAATCATAAAAAATTCACCGTTCGAAAGTTTTTGACGACGTAACGCTTTCACCGCCTCCGTTCCCCTCTTTGTAAGTTCTTCTATCTTCATATACCTTAATTTCTTGTTAGCAAAATGCTTCTTCAAATATAATGTTTTGTTGCAGTTGCCTACTGCTGCTGCATGTTAAAATCAACCATCCTTTCTTTATTTTTACCGCATGTTGCTGCAACAATTTAAAGCCAGTTGGAAAAAGCATTTCCCCAATTTATCAACCACCAATTGTCATTTATTAGTGGCTGTAAGTGGTGGGATTGACAGCGTTGTGTTGGTGCATTTGCTTTCTCAATGTGGGTTTGCTTTTTCGATTGCACATTGCAATTTTATGTTGCGTGCCGAGGAAAGTGAACGGGATGAAATTTTTGTAAAAATGTTGTCAGAACAATATGAAAAGCCATTTTTAGTAAAACGATTTGATACAAAAGTATGGGCAAAAACAAACAAGCTTTCTACGCAGGAAGCTGCCCGGAAGCTTCGCTACGATTGGTTTTCAGAGATTGTAAATGGCCAATTGTTAATAGCTGATTCAGTTGCATCAACCAACAACTTTATCGTTACAGCGCATCATGCGAATGATAATATTGAAACATTGCTGATTAATTTTTTTCGTGGTACAGGCATCAGCGGGTTACATGGTATTT
The DNA here is from genome assembly GCA_965277535.1 of Ilyomonas sp. Lineage (GTDB taxonomy): Bacteria > Bacteroidota > Bacteroidia > Chitinophagales > Chitinophagaceae > Ilyomonas. The sequence continues at coordinate 3,800,243 of OZ255825.1, forward strand.
TGCCCAGGCAAAATAACCTCATTCGTCCCTTATTATTTGCGAAGCGCGAAGACATTGAAAACTATGCAAAACAAAACGGTTTGCATTGGGTGGAAGATTCATCTAACGCAACAGATAACTACACGCGCAATTTGTTTCGGCATCGCCTGTTGCCGTTGTTGAAAGAAGCATTTGAAAACGTTGAAGACAATTTGCTCAACAACATGCAACGCTTTTCCGATGCAGAAGTTTTGTATCATCAGGCAATACAAGTGCATAAAAAAAAGCTGATAAAAACAAACGGTAATGAAGTGCAGATTCCCGTTTTGCAATTGCAAAAAGCGCAGCCTTTAGCAACGATAGTTTGGGAGATCATCAAAGAATATCACTTCACTTCATTGCAAGTAAACGATGTGCAAAATTTATTAGAAGCAGAGAATGGAAAGTACGTTGCTTCACTTACGCATCGAATCATTAAAAACCGCGCCTGGCTTATCATTGCGCCGTTACAAACAGAAGAAGCACAACATATTTTGATTGAAGAGAATGACAAAAAAGTGGTATTTCCAAACGGTGCGCTTTTATTGAAATCTATATCTGTTATCAATCATCAACCATCAGCCAACAGCAACATTGCAACGCTTGATGCAAAAGAAATTCAGTATCCCTTGTTGCTTCGCAAATGGAAAGAGGGCGATTATTTTTATCCGTTGGGAATGAGCAAAAAAAAGAAGTTGAGTAAGTTTTTTATTGATAACAAATTATCAAAAACGGATAAGGAAAATGCATGGGTAATGGAAATGAATAAAAAAATAATCTGGGTGATTGGCTACCGCATTGACGACCGGTTTAAAATAAAAAGCAACACCAAAAATGTGTTGCTTATTGAAATAAAATAAAATGGGCAAAACCAAACTTCGTCATTCCGCCCCAACATTAATGTTGGGGCCCTCAACACGAACTCAAACCTTTACATTTTTACGAGGGTTTTGCCTGCCTGTCCGGTAGGCAGGTGCGGAACCTGTCTGCCGACAGGCAGGTCTGATGATTGATTTATTAAGATGTAGAAATGAAGGGATGACGTTTACAACATAATAACTTGTATAAACTATTAAGAGCAGATCCGCACAAAGCCCTCGCTAATTTGATTATAACTTTTATCATCGTGCCGAGGGCCCCGACATTAATGTTGGGGCGGAATGACGCGATGCAGTTTTTAAAAGTGATATCTACAACCTTCCTGTCCTGCCCACTTTTCAAACTACTGATTCGGCGATTTTGGCGCAACCGTCAAGCCTTGCAAATGCGCAAGGGTTTCTCTCACATCTTTGCTTGTATAAAACTTATATACTTCAGGCGCTTTGTCGCCGTTTTGTTCGAGGGTAGTTAATGAATTGAACGGACCTACCAAAGTAGCATCCATGTTGTCGGTAATTTTTACGGCTTTGCCGGGCAAAATATAAAACGTTTTATTAGTTGAGCTGGCGTTGCCTTGCAGTAGTTGTTGCAGCGAATCTATGCTGTGTTTAATGCTTTCCTGCGTGATGGTTTTGCTTTGTGCGGATGGCGCATTGTAGGCCTGATAACTGCCAATAATCGTATCAGCTTTTGCATTCAACACATAATAACCGTTGGAAGGAATATCAACTGAATATTTATCATTATTAGCTGTTACCTGAAACGTAAGATTGCTCCCATCGGTTAACTCAACAGTTTGTTCTTCGTGGCTCGTGCCACCGCTGGGAACGTTGATTGTTTTTGCGGCTTTATCAATCGTGGCTTTGCCTTTCGACATTACCAGTATTTTTTTAGTAACGGAAGTGTTGCAGGAAGCAAAAAGTAAAATGGCAGTTAAGCAAACGAGTATTGTTTTCATAAGAATGAGAAATGAATGAATCAGTAATAAAGAACCTGTCAGGTTAGGAAAGCCTGACAGGTTGTATGAATAAAAAACGTGCAGGCAGTTTACATTTTTTCATGATTGGAACCACTAAGACGCGAAGTGATAAAGTTACACGAAGTATTCTTTATTACTTCTCTGTGTTCCTTTCTGTACTCTGTGTCTTTGTGGTTCAAACATTCATTTTTTTGCCGAACCATATTGTTCAGCCACTTTTGCCCAATCAATCACATTCCAGAACGCAGCCAGATATTCAGGTCGGCGGTTTTGATATTTGAGATAATACGCATGTTCCCACACGTCAACGCCCAATATTGGTGTGCCTTTTACTTCGGCAACATCCATCAACGGATTGTCCTGGTTAGGTGTTGACGTAACTTCCAACTTGCCATCTTTTACAATCAGCCATGCCCAGCCGCTTCCAAAGCGCGTGGTAGCTGCGGTATTGAATTTTTCTTTGAATGCGTCAAACGAACCAAATGCACTGTTGATGGCATCGGACAGTTCGCCGGTAGGCTGGCTGCCACCGTTCACAGCTAAAATGTTCCAAAAGAAAGAATGGTTCCAATGTCCGCCGCCATTGTTGCGAACAGCTGGCGAAATGGTGCCTGCATTCTTTACTATTTCTTCCAAACTTTTGTTTTCATTGGGTGTGCCGGCAAGGGCTTTATTCAAATTATCAACATAAGCCTGGTGATGTTTGTCGTGGTGAATGGTCATGGTTTGTGCATCAATGTATGGTTCCAACGCATTGGGTGCATACGGCAGAGGCGGTAATGTAAATGCCATAAAAAAATGGTGTTTTAAAATGATAAAATAATAGAAGCAAAGGTAGAGAATTGAGGAAGATAAACGAAGATTGTTCCGCTTTGCGAAAATGAGTCGTCTTCCACCTGTTCCGCTTTTGCAGGCAGGTTAATTATGCAAAGTTGTTTGTATTATCAATGTACTTCCACCGCATAGCCATCCACAAGCACATGTTTGTCAGCCTTCTTTTTGCTAAACTCCCTGGTGGTTGCTGTTTTTATCCTGCCTTTGTTATTTTAATTCTATTCTCACACTGTCAAACTGTAATGTGTTTGGAGGAACATTGAACTTTATTTGTCTGTCGGTAAATGAAAGTTGTGGGTCAAAGTCAAAACCTTTCATGTCGTCTTGAAAAGGGGTATAGTGTCCACCTCTTTCACTTTGAAACAAACAACCAAATACGAAGTCATAATCATTGATGGATGTTTCTACTGGTCTGCCAATCCATTTTTCTTTAAGATTACTATTGAAGAATTTCAACATTCCCAAGCTGTCAAACTCTTTCAGACTTAAAATATAGTTGTCAGCCTTTTCATTGGTGTCCCAATATTTGTCAACGTGAAAAACTTTGATGTCATTATTGACCTGTCCGTTTGTACATACAGTTGCCTGAATTGGTTTGCCGATTATTCGCGCAGTACCGTCAAGCCATTTTAATATGATTGGATGCGTTTTGTAAATCAAAACAACAACGGCTACAGCAACTAAAAGCACCCCAACAAGTCCTTTTATAAATTTACGGAATGTCATTTTAAAATACCAAGCAACGGTAAGGCTTGGCGATGAGCTGGTATTCATTGCCTCTCAAGCCCGCAACCAAAGTTGAAAATTGATACTAAAGATGAAGATAACATCTAATAGCTAAATTTATAATGTAGAGCTGGAACTACTTCTGATATTGAGTTGTAGCCGAGGGTTATTCCGTCAGCCAGCCTATCGCCAAACCTAATTGTTGTGCGTAGTTTTATCTTTCCTATAAGTATTTTACTAGTTTAATTGCATAATCCAATTGTCTATCTTTTTTTTCAACAACGTCATTAATAGTTATGTGAAGAGGATAATCAGGTTTTATACCCCAAACATTATCTTTAATTTTTCTTACAGCCATTGAATATTTCACCATAGGAATTCTTACAATAATCTGGGTATTAGGAAGTGTTACATAAGTTTCAGCGCCTGACGTATTACCATAGTACCCGCCGCCACATTCTTCTCCTATAAATTTCCCCCTGTTGTTGGTTTTTACTATTGAAGAGAATTCTGCACTTGCTGAAAAACTTCGACCATTTACAAGTACATATAATTTGCCTTTAAAATTATTTTCTTTGGGTTGCTGCACCGCTAAATTTGGATGTTTTTGTGAAGTATAATGGTCATCCACTGTTGCCTGGTCAGCATAGTACATAAAAGGTTTATTAGTGAGATAAGAATACAGCAACTCGCCATTTTCATCATTGCCACCCTGGTTGCTGCGTATATCTATCAGAAGTTTCTGAACCTTTCTATTTTTCATGTCGGTGAACGCAGAATCTAAGAATGCGCCGAAATTTTCTCCCGTCTTTTCCAATAGACCATTATAGAAACTCTTGATGGTAAGCACCGCAATATTTGAGGTTGTATATGTTAACTGCAGATATTTATCAGGGCGCGGAAACGGCGATGTGCAGAAAATATTTTTAATAATATCCGCTTGTAAAGTAGTATGCTTTGTTTCGCCTGGTTTTGTTTTATAGATAATATTATAACTGCTGTTTTCTCCATAGAGCAGATTGAATAATAGTTGAAAATCTTCTGGTAGCTCCCAGTTTTTATGGGATTGAATAAATCCGTCTGATTGTATATACTTAAACAATCGTCCGATAATCTCTTTTAAAGAATGGTTGTTTATAGACAATAATTCCGTTTCTGTTAACTCAGCATTTTGTTTGCAACAAAAAATAAAAGCCCTGTTATTTATAAACATAACCATTGCAGGGAACACTTTTACGTTGCTATAATAATCATTCATGATCTGGTTAGGCAATCTGCTATTGGTGTGCCCATCCCCAACAGAAGCTATCATAAACCTTGTAAGCGTATAAAACTCAGTAAGGGTCATGTCATCCTGAATAGTTGAGAAACAACTATCGAACATACGGTCAATTGTTACTTTGCTTTTATACATGTATAATCCCGGATGTATTCTTTGCAAAGTATCTCTTAGTAATGAAAAGTCTTGCCTTAATAAGGCAGGTGCAATTTTTTGTACTTGATAATTTTCTGTTTGTCCAAATGAGTAGCTTGTAATTATACAAGCAAATACGAAAGCAATTTTTTTTATATTCTTATACATAAATCTAAAATTGAATTATAACGAATGGTCAATTTGATTAAACATGTCAAAAGGAAAAATTATCGTGTTGGATGGAAAAATACGCACAACGTTCAGGGCTTGCAGAAATGGTGATATTTTATAACTGTCCGCCGGCAACTGAAGGGGTTGAAAAACTGAAGTTTAAGCTAATACCTAAAAGTCAAATGGAATTTGGTCAAGGCCGATATTAGCTGAAAGTGGTACAGCTGAAGATTGTTATTACGTTGTCCATCCCTGCTTCAAACCAAATGTTGTGCGTTCAAACTTTTGTCAGCACCCACATCTTTTATTTTTTTAGTAATTCTTCTAACATCCTTTTCCCACCTTCATTGTCTGGGTTAATTTTGATAGACTTTCGGTACATAAAAATCGCTTCATTTTTCTTTCCCACTTTTGCTAATGCTTCGCCATAACTGTCATAAGTATTGAAGCTATTTTGAAATAGTAAGGTATTTTGTTTCAACACCTCTAAAGCAAGTTCATTATGGCCACTAAATGTTGGTTCGTAAAGAAGCTGTAAACCTAAGTCGTTCATATCTTCCTCACTTAAATAGTAATGCAAAGAATCGTCTCTCAAATCCTGGAATTTAATAAAAGCTGCATCAATACCTTTGTCAACAAGAATGCTCCCATACTCTTTTGTCAAAGATTGTTTTGGTGTTAAAACAGGTTTATTGTTAAGAACGTACATTGCGTTCACGCCACTATTGTAGAGGCTTTTGTCAAATGCGTTGTCAAAAAGAATGACAGTTTGCTTTTTGTCAATATTCCTTAATAAAATACTTAACGCACCTGGTACACCGCCTGTGTGTCCGACAATTTTTCCTGAAGAACTATCTGTTAATATAAACCAACCTAAACCATAAGAGGCTTTTTCCCCTCCTACGTTTGTTTGAACAGTTTGACTATTATTTAGTTTGTTTGGAGTAAATGCCTCTTTTAATGATGATTGTTTGAGTAATTTACCTCCATAAAGTTCTTTATCAAATTTCAAAATGTCGGCGCATGTTGTTATAATATTACCATTGCCAACAAAGCCACTTAAATTCAACATTCTTACCCTGTAATTTTTTAAGCTATCAACATTTTCTAATTCAGTTGAAAAAAGAAATGGGTAATCATAATCAATAACTCGGTCTTTATTGCCTGTTTGAGAATTGTCTTTTTGGAAATAGGTATTTGTCATTTTTGCAGGACTAAAAATATTTTTTTGTAAATATTCTTGGAAGCTAATGTTTGAAATCTTTTCTACAAGTAGCGCTAATAAAATGTAGTTAGTATTTGTGTATTGGTATTTATCGTTTGGTTTAAAGCTTAATGGTTGCTTTAAACTTTTTAGAGTTGGCAATAAGTCCTTATTTGAAAAGATTTTGTTTGGATTGTCTTTCACTTGTTGTCTGAAGATTTCAAGTTCTGGCAAACCTGATGTATGCGTAAGTAAATGCCGGATGGTAATTTCAGGATAGGGAAAATCGGGGAAATATTTGATTACAAAGTCATCTAATTTTATTTCCCCTTTTTCTTTAAGTTGCAGGATGGCTGTTGATGTAAAAACTTTTGAGACCGAAGCCAAAGAAAATCCCGAATTTTCATTATTAAGTGTCTTGGTTTTGATGTTTGAATACCCAAATGATTTTTGATATATTGGCTGTCCGTTTTCTGCAACAAGAACGTTCCCATTTATCTGTCCATAGGTGTAAAGTGAGATAAATAGACTATCTAACTTCTGAGAATTGTTTTGGGCAATGGAAATTGTCACAGTAAACAAAAATGGAAATAGGAATTTAAGCTTCATTTTAATAGTTGTTATTTGAGATACAATACTACTTCGACTTCGATGTTTTACTGCTATAGAAAACCTTGTGTTTATCTATAGATGTCTCTTGCTCAATCAGTTTTCGATAAATTTGTTAAAAATTGAGATGGAGAATATGTTTTTTGTAATGAATAATTCCTTTTTGGTTGATGCTTCGCTGAATCTCCTCACTAATAATGAGACAGGAACTCAAACTAAGTTAGAGCCAAGATTAATAGAAATATTATGCGTCCTTGCAAAAAACAGAGAGAAACTGGTTAGCAGAGAAATGCTAATTTCAAAAATATGGAATAATTACGGTGGTGCAGAAGATGGCTTAAACCAAGCAATTTCTTTTTTGAGAAAAGCCCTTGGCGACACTAACAAACAAATAATAGAAACTGTACCAAAGAAGGGCTACATAATCCATGCGACCATTACCGATAATTTAAATGTAGAAAAAGCCGAACCACAAAAAGAAAGAACTTTAAAAAAGCGGCCTTATTTTTTGCCAATACTATTTGGCGTATTTATTTTGTTATCAATGATTCTATTTATGTTAGATAAAACCGAAATAACCAACAAAGTAGAAAAGCAGCCCAATTTAGTTTTGCAATCTGAATCTATTGTGTCAAAAAATTGGCGTGGGAAAAATTACAAAATTGTCTTTGGTAAAAGCGATAAAATAATTCTTTATAAAAACAATACTCAAATCGCAGATAGCAATCTTATAAACTATGAAATAATTATTCAAGAACTCAAAGATAAACTTACAAGTCAACAAGATGCAAATAGATAACCGGTTGGTCTTTCTGGTATTACGCACAACGAACAGGGCCTTTAGATTTGTTTACACCTTTTATTGAAGATATTACTACTATTATTACTTTTTCTTTTTTGTTACTTTTTTCTTTTGTGAATACACAGTAAAGAGTGAATAACTAAATTTAAAAAACCTGAAGGCCACCGGAGCGCTTTATGTTAGGGCAAGGACCAAAGACCTAAGCCAAGTTTTAATCTCCGGTAGCTTTTTTGAACAAAGAATCAAATAGAAATTAGGGCTCACGACCCATTATTAAGGTCTTGATAACTGTTCAAAAAATTCAGGCTTTTATTCATCGTTTAAATGAAAATGTTATGAACAAATTTAAAGTATTTACAGGGATTGATATCTCTAAAAAATCATTTGATGCTGCCCTTCTTTTCCCCGATACGGGTGTATTGCATCACCATTGTTTCAGCCAGACAAGGGAAGGATTTAAATGCTTTGAAAAATGGCTCAAATCACACGAGGTAACTTTATCAGAGACGTTGATTTGCATGGAGCATACAGGTCTTTATACCAACGGGATCATTGACTTTTTGGTAGAACGTAAAGCAAAGCTTTGGGTTGAGATGGCTATCAAAATCAAACGCAGTATGGGCCTTCAAAGAGGAACAGATGATAAAGCCTCTGCCATTACGATCGCTGAATATTGCATGCGCTTTATTGATCGTGCACGGCTCTGGAAGCCAGTGGACACAAAGCTTTCAAAACTTAAGAACATGATCGTGCAGCGCGACCGGATTGTGAATGCGCTCACACAGCTCCTCGTTCCCATTGAAGAAATGAAGAGTTGTAATGGTGGCAAAGAAGCCGCAGAATTAGAGCGGCTTCAACTTCCGGCCATCAAAGGGCTTAACAAAGCAAAAGAGAAGATTGAGGCTTCCATACAATCTTATATCAGCAGTGAAGAAACCATCAATAAAAGCATTCAATTAATGTGTAGTATTAAAGGAGTTGGTTTGCAAACAGCAGCATCATTGTATGTGTATACAAAAGGATTTACCATGTTTGAAAATGCGAAGCAACTGGCCTGTTATTGTGGTGTGGTGCCTTTCAGTAAAAGTTCCGGAACGAGTGTTCGCTTTAAACAAGGCGTAAGTCCGTTTGCCAACCGAAAACTAAAAAGCCTTTTGCATTTATGTGCTATGTCAGCCCTTCGCTGGGATAAAGAAATTAAAGCTTATTACGAGCGCAAAGTTTTAGAAGGAAAAAACAAAATGAGTGTGATAAACGCAATCAGAAATAAACTGCTGCTAAGAATATTTGCAGTGCTAAGAGATCAGCGGCCTTATGTGGAAAAATACCAGAAGGTAGGTGCATAAATGAAAGAAAAATAATTTTGTGGGATCATAGAAAACTTGGCGTTGTTGGGATATTTGAAAAACGTCAGCCGACAACTTAAGCCCAATAATGTTTTAAAAGTTGAAGATAACAACTAAAGCTAAATTATTAACGTCCTGCCCCAATAACGCCAAACCCCTTGTTAGCGGTTCGTTGTTCTTTTTCGTATGTGTCGGTCAGTATTACTTTTTAGGTTTTTCGTCAAGGAACTTTTCAATCATAGGAACAACAAGGTCGCTTTCTTTAAAGTCAGGTTTTATTGTTGTAACTTCTCCAATGTATTCTCCGTGTCCACCTGGAATTATTGCTAATTGAGAATTGGGAATTTGTCTGTGAAGTTCAATAGCGTGTTCAGGTGTAATAACGTCTTTGTCGCCTATAATGATTAGGGTCGGTGCTTTAATGGATTTAATTTGCTCGTCTGGAATGTCTTTGAAATTAACCATTCTCTTTGCATCTCTATCATGCATTACTTGCAAACCATTTGTGTCTGCTGCAACTTTTTTATATCCAACCTTCAGTTGTTCGGGCATATTTTCCAATTTGGCTTGTTCCATAAAACCCCAAAACCAATCGGGAACACCGTTTCGTTTAGCAAGTGCTGAACCTAAAATCATTTTATCAACTATTTCTGAATGTCGAATAGCGATTTGTAAAGTAGTTGTCCCACCATTGCTAAAACCGAAAAAGTCAGCTTTGTCAATGTTTAAGTTTTTGAGAAGGGTCGCAATATCGTCTGCATCTTGTTCAAATGTAAGGTCAGCGTTTCGGTCACTTGTCCGCCCGTGAGCTTGCAATTCAACAGCAATTACCTTTCTGTTTTTAGCAAGCAACGGAATGATTTTTTCAAAATTTGTTTGGATTGTAGAACCTCCACCGTGAACTAAAACCAATGGTTTCCCTTGTCCATAAATTTCATAATACATTTTCAATCCATTTACATCTGAATATCCACTTTTAAAATTCAAGCTATTTTTTGGTGCTAATTTCATTTTTTTGTTTTCATTTTTTTGTCCGTTACAAGATGTCAATGTGAAAATTGTTATGGTAATAATTAACGCTATTCGTTTCATTTCTGTTATTTGTTTGGTTCCTGCGGTGTCGTTTGTTACAATGACCGCTAACGAACAAGTATTGCTGCAGTTGGGGAAATTGAAAAACGTCCGCCGACAACTGAAGCTCAACAAAGTTCAATAGTTGAAGTTAAAAACAAAAAGCTAAATAGCGAACGTCCAGCCCGAACTAAAGTACAAAAAAGATTTGCTGCCGATTGCTCCAACGTCCCGCCCCAATTGCAGCAATACTCTTGTTAGCCGTTCGCTTTTTTCTCTCGAAATTGATAAGTTTATTTTCCAAAGTCTTACAGGTTTTGTCAACTTTTTTCAGAACAAACTTTTTGTCAATAAAAAGCATTTGTCCAGCAAAAGCTTTTCGTTAAAGGTAAAAGATTACAATATTGATTTTAGCAAAAAGTCTTGTCAAAACATTGAAAGCTGGTCAAGAAAAGTAAGTCCAAAAAAGAAAAAGCATTTGTCCAGACACAACCTTTTTGCCAACTGAAATTTCTTTGCAATATTTTTTATGCAAATAAGTGTTTGTCAAGTTTAAAAAAAGGTCAACCAAGTAAAAATTTGTAAATAAAAAAGTCAAAAATTTTAGCTGATTTTTTTACTTGAAAGTTCAGCCAAGATTGCTTGAATTTAAAATATTCGATTTTTGAAAAAACGTGCTAAAAAGATTGAAAGCTGCAAATAAAAAAATGGAAAAAATAGTTTTTGTCAACTTAAAAGCCTGTTGCAGAAATACGAGTCAAGTCAACTACACAGAAAGCAAATAACGCAAAGTGACGGCTAACTCAAATATAGGCGCAATGTTTCACCTCACCAAATCCGCGCATTTTCGATATAACTGCCTTGCAATCAACAACAATATAAACGCGTACAAAAGCAAAAACCCGCGCCAATACAACTTCCGCGCTTTTTCATTGTTTGCATTTCTTCCAACAGGGAAACACAACCTGCGGCTTATAAACACGCGATGACAGATTTCGTTTGCCTCAACTTAACGGCTTGTACCGATGGTGCAAAAGCTTATTGCAAGAAAGAATAAAACATAAACCCAACCCTCTTATTTTTACAACATGAAAAAGCAGAACTACAAAAACCACGTAAGATTTTACGAACCTTATCATTTCATCCTGTTACCGTTGTTGTTAATTACTATTATTATTTCCGCATATCAGATTTTTCATTCACCTTTTAATCGCTCACTTCACATTTGGGTAACCATTGTTCTTTTGTTTGTTTTCTGGACTGCTTTTATGCTGCGTCAGCATTATTCTTTGGGCAATCAAAATCGTATTGTGCGTTTAGAGATGCGTTTGCGATATTTTCAGCTTACCGGCAACCGGTTTGAACCTTTGGAAAAGAGGCTCTCCTTCAACCAGATTTCAGCTTTGCGCTTTGCTTCGGATGATGAATTAATACCGTTAACAGAACGTGCGGTAAATGAAAAACTATCTCCAAAGGACATTAAGAAATCCATTGTTCACTGGCAGGGAGATTACATGCGTGTTTAAATAAGATTGCCTTTTGTGAAGTTTGTTTTTGCACAATTTTTTGCGATTCAATACAAATTGAAAAGCATCAAAGTACTGATTGAATTCCTTTTTGGTTTATAATTATTGGCAAAGTAAAACTAAACGTAGAGCCTTTTGCTTCTTCGCTCTCCACCCACAAACTGCCTTGGTGTTTTTCGATAATTTGCTCGCTAATATACAAGCCAATACCCATTCCCGAAAACCTGTGTTGTATATCGTGTACACGGTAAAAACGCTCAAATATTTTTTTATAATCTTCATGTTTAATGCCAATGCCATAATCGGTAACCGAAACTTTTATAAAGTTGCTTACTAGGCTTACACGAACCAATATTTCATCAAAATCAGGTGAATATTTAATGGCATTCGTAAGCAGGTTAATCAGCACCTGCTCAAGCCGTTGCGAATCGCCATAGTAGCGCAATCCGGTTATACCCTCCATTTTGATTTGGTGTATTTTTGTAGTGGCTTGAACAATTTCTATAGAATCGCTGACCATCTTGTCAAAATCAAATTGCTCATAATGCAGTTGTACTTTACCTGCCTGAACTTTTGAAGCATCCAATAAATCAACAATCAATCTATTTAGCTTATCTATACTGCTAACCGATCTTTGGAGCAGGCTTTTTACTTTCTCATTCGCATCATCATGAAACATCATTTCTATTATCTGCATGTATCCTTTTATGGTAGTGAGCGGCGTTTTGAGTTCATGACTGGCAATGCTTAAAAAATCGTCTTTGTTCATTTCCTTTCTCTTTCTTTCCGTTTGATCTTCTATCGTTAGTAAGATACGGTTACTGTAAATACCTGTTGTTTCAATGCGCCTGGCAGATAGCAAAAAGCTTTGTTTTCCAACAGATGTAAATTCACCATTTACCTCAAAGTTTTCAAATGGCATGTTTAACGGAAGCACAATTTCCAATGCTCTTCTTAATTCGGGCAGGTGCCAGTTCTTATTATCCAAATCAAAAAACAATTTGCCAACCACGTCGTCTTCATTGGTACGAAATGTTTTATAAAAAAATGTATTTGCACTGATCACCATGAAGTCTTTATCAAGCACCAAAACGCTTTGCTGCAAACTTTGTACAATAGCAGTTAAATACTCTTCTGTTTCGTTTAAGTAACTTGTTTTTTCACGGATTCTTTTTTCCAGAATGTTTTTTTCCTTTTGCAAAACGGCTTCTGCTTTTTTGCGTTCGGTTACATCGTTTTGCACTCCGATAAAATGAGTAATCACATTTTTATTGTTGGTGATAGGAGCCATGTACAACTCATTCCAAAACAAAGAGCCGTTTTTCCGATAATTTCTTAATTCAATTCTGCAACTTCTTCCCTTTTCAAGGGCATCAAGCAGTTCAAAACGAGCGTCTTGATTTCTATCATTGCCTTGCAAAAAACGGCAGTTCTTTCCAATAATTTCACCCCGCTTATATCCGCTCATATTCTCAAAAGCTTCGTTGCAAAAAATGATGGGATTATCGGGCTGTTGATTGTCGGTAATGATGACGCCTGATTTGGATGAATGCAAGGCGGCCGTTAGCAAATGAAAATCTTTTTCAACAGATTCGTTTGATATATAAAAAGCGTTTTCGTCCATTGTCGTCCATTTCTGTTCGTAAAGGCTGTATTTGGTTTTGTTCAAAAATTCAGCCATTTGTAAGTGTATTATTACAACTTCATTTTTATTCTGATGAATAAAAACAACTTGCCATCGCAATAAAATTTGTTGCCCATACACACCCTGTCGTTTATTTTCACCCAATCATTTCAACAACACAATTTATGAGATATGCTTTTGTTTTTGCCGCTTTTTTATTGTGTTTCGTGTCGCACTCGCAGCCTCTTTCGCCTGAGCAATTTTTGGGTTATAAAATAGGAACATACTACACGCCCACTTATAAAGTAGATGACTATTTTAAAGCTGTAGCAGCCGCCAAACCTTCGATGGTTAGGGTTGAAAAATATGGCGAAACCAACGAGCGGCGCGAGCTGATGCTGGCTTATATTGCTACGCCTGAAAACCTCCAAAAGATAGATGAGATTCGTAAAAACAATCTTCGCTTGTCCGGCTCATTGCAGGATGGTGTAACTGCGCAAATGACTAATGTTCCTGCCATTGTTTGGTTGAGCTATAATGTACATGGCAACGAAACATCATCATCAGAAGCCGCAATGCTAACCTTATTTGCGTTGGTAGATGACAACAACACACAAACGAAACAATGGTTAAAAAATACGGTTGTTATTATAGATCCTTGTGTAAACCCTGATGGCAGAGACCGATATATCAACTGGTTTAATTCGGTAGTAGGTGCAAACTACAACGTGGCTCCGCAGGCAAGAGAGCATCACGAACCCTGGCCTGGCGGAAGAAGCAATCATTATTACTTTGATTTGAACCGCGACTGGGCATGGCAAACACAAACCGAAACTGCACAGCGCATGAAAAAATACAACGAATGGCTGCCACAAGTTCATGTAGATTATCACGAGCAGGAATACAATGCGCCTTATTATTTTGCGCCTGCTGCAGAGCCTTATCATCAAGCTATAACGCAGTGGCAGCGCGACTTCCAGGTAACAATCGGTAAAAACAATGCTAAGTATTTTGATGCCAACGGCTGGCTGTATTTTACCAAACAGATATTTGATTTGTTGTATCCTTCTTATGGCGATACTTACCCAATGTACAACGGAGCCATTGGTATGACGTTTGAACAAGGCGGCATCGGTTCAGGGCTGGGTGTGAAGAAAGAAGACGGCGACACACTAACATTAACCGACCGGGCATTGCATCATTTTACTACGGCGATGTCAACTATTGAGATGGCTTCGGCAAATAGTGATAAACTCGTTAGCGAATACAAGAAGTTTTTTGCCGATGCTGCTAATGCTGTAAATGCGCCTTACAAAACCTATGTGCTTACAGATTCCGATAAAAACAAACTTGCTGCTGTGGCTCAGTTGCTCAACAACAATGGCATTCAATATGGCATCACATCAAACAAAAATTTTAAAGGCTTTAATTACTTAACGGGCAAAGATGAAGAGTATGCTGATGAAGGTTATCAGTTAGCTGTATCGGCTTATCAGCCGCGGGGTACACTGGTTAGAGTTCTGTTTGAACCCAAAAGCTTTTTGAACGACTCTGCAACATACGACATTACTGCATGGTCGTTGCCGTATGTATTCAATGTAAAAGCATACGGCGTAAAAGAAAGGTTGCCCGTACAAGCCGGTGCCGGAGCTACTTCCATTACACCGGTGCAAAGCAGTTACGCTGTTATCATTCCTTACACTTCATTCAATAGCGGCAAAGTGCTGGCCTATTTGTTATCTCACAATGTAAAAGTTCGATACAGCGATAAAGCGTTTACTTACAACAAAAAGAACTATGATGCAGGAACACTGATTGTGTTGCGCGGCAACAACGTTGTTAACTGGAATGCCATTGTAAATAAAGCTTGCGATACATTTAATGTTCAGGCAGATGATGCGCAAACCGGGTTTGTTGAAAAAGGTTATGATTTTGGTTCGGAAAACGTGCATTTCATCCGGCCTCCGAAAGTGGCGCTGGTAACAGGAACTCAAACATCATCGCTCGGTGCGGGAGAAGTGTGGCATTTCTTTGATCAATCGCTTCATTATCCCATTACTTTAATCAATACCGATGAGTTAAACTATATCAATTTGAATGAATACAACGTGATTATTTTTCCTGATGGCAACTATAAAATACTGGATGATAATTCACTTACCGAAAAAATCAAAGCATTTGTAAGAACCGGTGGCAACCTCATTGCCATGCAGGATGCAGTGGCACAAATGGCAGGTGGAGACTGGTATATCAAACAAAAAGAAGACAAGACAGATTCATCAACAGACAGCACGTATGCATTATTAAGAAAGTATGGCGAACGGGAGCAGAATGATCTCACCACCTTTGTTCCCGGAACCATTTATAAGTTAGACATTGACAACACGCATCCATTGGCTTATGGTTATCCTAATTATTATTATACATTAAAGCAGGATAAAAACGTGTATTCGTTTTTAAAAGGGGGCTGGAATGTGGGCGTTTTAAAAAAGAACAATTATGTAGCCGGTTTTGTGGGCAGCAAAGCAAAGCCGCAAATTAAAGATGGTGTTGTGTTTGGTGTGCAGGATGTGGGAAGAGGGCACATTGTTTTTATGGCTGATGATCTCTTGTTCAGAGCGTTTTGGGAGGGCGGAAAACTGCTGTTTACAAACGCTGTTTTTATGATGGGTGAATAAGTCTGTTTTTACAATAAAAAATCCTGTAGGTAATTAATACATCTGCAGGATTTTTTATTGTATAAGACAATGTGATTACGCATTTCTGTCTTCCTTGTCGTGCCCCAACTGTTTTACCAGTTTGTTGTAAATGCCGAGCAATAAAAACGGTGCAGCCCACTGACCCACAAATAAGCTTTCTTTCTTTTTTGTAGTGAATTGCAAAATAGCGGATGCTGCCATTGAGCCAAAAGCTGCCCAAAGGAAAACGTCGGAAGGAATTTTTGCAGTTTGCTCTTCAATCGTTTTAGCAACGGGACCTTCTTTGTGTTCTGAATTGAAATCGGTGTTCATATAGTTTCTTTTTAATTCCAAATTCAAGTTTCTTGCCAAAGAAAATGGCACAAATTATTTTTCCTTCTTTCGGCTTTTATAAACACCATCGAATACCTGTACTTTTGAAACATGCAGTTTAGTTTTTCGTACGACAAGAAAAAGGTGATTCAAGGCTTGCGATACCACTTCATTACACGGAAGGAAATACGTATTCTGATTATACTGGTGAATGTATTTGCCATACTTTCAGCTTTTTTGTTTTACACAAAAAAAATACGTCCCGAACCGTTTTTATTAAGCAGCGTGCTTTGGTTGTTTTTGATGATTAGCTTTTGGTACTTGCTGCCCTATACCATTTACCGGCGTTCGGTTACATTTAAAGAAAGTTTTACCATTTTCTTTTTTGAACGGCAGGTGCGTTTGAAGAGTGCACGCGGTTATGTAGATTGGAACTGGAGCGATTTTCAACTGTTTTTTGAAAGTCCTAACTTTTTTCACCTGTATTTTTCTACCCGTTCATTTTTTCTTTTGCCAAAAGAAAATTTGGATGCTGAATCTGTGCAAACTTTGCGAGCATTGCTGAACAATCATATCAAAAGGAAGTGAGCAAGCAGTTGCTTATACATCTCTAAAAAAATAATGATGAAACATTTTCTTTTATTTCTTCTTGGCGCATTTGTTTTTATCACTTTTTCATGTAAAAACAGTTCACCTGCTAACCAGGTTCAGACAGATGTAAAAGATACTTCAAATCAGTCAAGTAAAGTTTTTGCAGTTTATCAAAACGAAATTTTAAAAGATTACGAAACCTGGTATTCTTATTACTACTACCGCATTCATTTATCGCAGGATTTTATCGGGCTTGATGTTGATTCAAATAAAATAAGTAAAGCATCTTTTTTACAGCAGCTTTCTACCGGAAGTGTTGTTCCTTTTAATATACAAACAAGCGATGATGTGCCGGTTTATAAATTGTATCCCTTACACGCAACCGACTCAAGCATACAAAGCACAATACAACAAGCAGCACAGAATGAAACGTTCAATTATGAAATGGAAGGCAAGAAGCTTCCTGACTTTGACTTCACCGACATCAATAACAATCGTTATAATAAAGCCAATACAAAGGGAAAAATAATTGTTTTAAAATGCTGGTTTATCAAATGTGTTGCCTGCGTTAAAGAATTTCCTGAATTGAATGAATTGGTAAATGAATATAAAAACAGAAATGACATTCTTTTTGTAAGCCTTGCACCAGATTCAAAAGAAGCTTTGGTTTCGTTTCTAAAAAAGAAACCATTTGAATATGCCGTTGTTCCCGATCAAAGAAATTATATTGATGAGAAACTGAAATTGTATGAATTTCCAACGCATTTGTTAATTAATAAAAACGGCACGATTGTAAAAGTTACCAACTCGATAAGCGAGATAATCCCGTTTATCAAAAAAGAAACCGGCAAATCTTAACCTTCCCAAACGCGTGGCTCACAGCTTTTGCTGGCAGCTTGAGGCTTATAGCTTGCAGCTTACTAACACAACTCCTTCTCCATTTTATAATGTGGCAGTGATACTTCTGTAAATTCTTTTCCTGTTTTTTTATATTCTAATTTCTCATAAAAACCAATAGCCGTTTTCCGGGCGTGCATACAAATTTTTGTAAAGCCCCGGTCTCTTGCAATGTTCTCTGCAAACTGCATTAAACACTTACCAATGCCGCTCCGCTGTAAGCCTTGCAGCACTGCCATTTGCCGCAGTCTTACTTCATGTGCACCTGTTTTGGTAAGCAGGCAACAACCTTCCAGGTGGCCATCATCAAAACAGCCAATCAAAATATCATCTTTTTCTTTCTCCAGTTCTTCAGGCAAAAATTCTAAATCTAGAGGTTTGCGCAAAATGGCATACCGTAGTTTCACCATTTCGGTGTATTGAGGCGAGCCGTGGTCAATGATTTTAAGAGCCATAGCCGGTGTAATTTAGTTGGTAAACAAAGTAAGTTGAGAACCGAAAAACAGGATGCTGCGCGTATGCAATCGTTTATGATATGGAATGGCAGCGTTTCAAAATTACAGCGTTTATTTTATTTTTCAGCAAGTGAAAATAATCAATTTGCATTGCGACTTTTTTTTCTGCCAACCTTTTCAACATGGCATAGATTGCAGTTACTGTTTGGGTTCTAATAATCTGTTACATTAATTTGAGTAAGTGTACAATAAAACTATACACCCGATTTTGGGATGTTATAAAAACAACTTTTATAACCTGCAAAAAAACAAAGCAGTTCATTGTTGATTAAACAAAAAACATATTTTTGCCGCCGTAACTAAAAATATTTACAATGTCAGACATCGCAACAAGAGTTAAAAAAATCATTGTTGACAAATTAGGCGTAGATGAAGCCGAAGTAACCAATGAAGCATCATTCACCAACGATTTAGGCGCCGATTCACTGGATACCGTTGAATTGATTATGGAATTTGAAAAGGAATTTAATATTTCAATTCCCGACGAGCAGGCTGAGACTATTACCACCGTGGGTCAGGCAGTAACTTATTTAGAAGAACACGCAAAATAAGCACTGACAGCAACTTTACTCACATAACACTCGAATCCGCCTTTGTTCATACTTTTTACAAGCGTGCAAAGGCGGATTCATTTCATTCATAAAAACAGCTTTGCACATGCAATTAAAAAGAGTAGTGGTTACCGGTCTGGGTGCGCTTACGCCGCTTGGCAACACAGTAACCGATTACTGGAATGGCTTGCAGAACGGCGTTTCGGGAGCTGACTACATTACGCAGTTTGATGCTTCCAAATTTAAAACCCGCTTCGCGTGCGAAGTAAAAGGCTTTGAACCAACCCAATTTTTAGAAAGAAAAGAAGCCCGTAAAATTGACCGCTTTACACAACTTGCGTTGGCTGCCTCTGACATGGCAATGGAGGATGCCGGCTTGCATCAGGACAATATTGACCCCGACAGGATTGGTGTTGTGTTTGCCAGCGGCATCGGTGGTATTATGACGTTTCAGCAAGAAGTTATAGATTTTGCCAAAGGCAACGGCACACCCCGCTTCAATCCTTTCTTCATACCTAAAATGATATTGGACATTGCTGCAGGCCAAATTTCAATGCGGCACAATTTGCGGGGGCCCAACTTTGCTGTGGTAAGTGCTTGCGCCAGCAGTACCAATGCCATTATTGAAGCTTTTAATTTGATGCGTCTGGGCAAAGCTGATATTATCCTTTCCGGCGGTAGTGAAGCGGTGATTTGTGAAGCCGGCGTGGGTGGCTTTAACGCCATGAAAGCAATGAGCGAACGCAACGATGATCCTAAAACAGCAAGCCGTCCGTATGATAAAGACCGTGATGGTTTTGTGATGGGCGAAGCCGCTGCTGTATTGGTTTTGGAAACGCTGGAACATGCACAGGCGCGCGGCGCTAAAATTTATTGCGAGATTGGCGGCGGTGGAGCAACGGCCGATGCATTTCACATTACTGCACCACACCCTGAAGGTTTAGGTGCACGCAATGTAATGCTGGCAACGTTGAGCGATGCAGGTATGCTGCCTGAAGACATAGATTACATCAATACGCATGGAACATCTACACCGCTGGGCGATGGCGCCGAAGTGAAAGCCATTATGAATGTGTTTGGCGATCATGCCTATAACTTAAACATCAGTTCCACCAAAAGTATGACGGGGCATTGCCTGGGTGCTGCCGGTGCAATAGAAGCCATTGCCTGTATTATGGCGGTTTCGCAGGACATTGTGCCGCCTACCATCAATCATTTTACTGATGACCCCGACCTCGACCCCAAACTCAACTTCACATTTAACGTGGCGCAAGGTCGCACGGTACGTGCCGCTTTGAGCAACACGTTTGGTTTCGGCGGTCATAATGCTGCTGTTATTGTAAAGAAATTTGTAGCTTAACGCAGTGCAAAAACTAAGCAAGCTGTTACGGAAATTTTTTAAACCGCGCAAGCCTACTCTACAGGATAATATTCGCAATGTGCTGGGCATAAAACCTGGCAAATTTTTTTTGTATCAAACCGCACTTAGCCATCGCTCGGTAAAAGAAGGCGCCGACGAAAACAATGAACGGCTGGAGTATTTGGGCGATGCGGTGTTAAGCACCATTGTGGCAGATTATCTTTTCAAACGTTATCCATATAAAGGCGAAGGCTTTTTAACCGAGATGCGCAGCAAAATGGTAAACCGCCAGAAAATGAACGATGTTGCGCTAAAGATGGGTATCAAAAAAATTACTATTTACAACAAGTTTGATAATGCCTTAAAAGGCAGCCAGATTTTTGGCAATACGCTCGAAGCCGTAGTCGGTGCTATCTACTTAGACAAAGGTTATCTGAAAACCAAAAACTGGGTGCTGAAACACATGGTTATCCCGCACCTGTATGTGGATGATCTGGAACTGATAGATATTAACCTTAAAAACAAACTCATCGGTTGGGCAACCAAAAACGGCAAATCACTTGAATTTGAAACGATAGAAGAGCGCCTCGAAAGTGGCAGGCGCGTATTCGTAATTGCCGCAGTTTTAGATGGCGAAAACATTGCCCAGGGCAAAGGCTTCAATAAAAAAGATGCGAGCCAGATAGCGGCACAGTTGGCCATTGAGAAGCTGAAGTTGTAAGGCAATTTCAAACTCTTATCAACGTTTATAACCCAAATTAGATTGTATCCAATTTAACTGCTTACTCTGTTATGATTCCTAAATTCAGTATTCTTTGTTTTTCAATTTTTTTGTTTACAAGCACTTTTGTTTTTGCCCAAATTTCTATCCATACAAAAGATGGGTTGCCAATACTAAATAAAAGAGCATTGGTAAATAACTGCCTCAATTCACTTCATAAAGACAGAAACGATAGTGTGGCTTTGGCAATATGCGATTGCCAGGTAAGCAAGCTTGACAGACGATTTACAACAAAGCAGTATCGGCAACACACGTCAGCTGGCATTGTTGATGTTTCAGCTTTAATTCATGAAGACAGCTCACTGCAGCAACAGATAAACGACTGTTATACCAACTCAGGTAAAACCATTTTAATGCAGGCAGAAGGTTTTGAAGATGAATTTATTTCAGATTGTAAGAAAAACATTCGTGCTAACTCTAAGAAAAAATTAGATGAATCAAGAGTTGCCAAGTTCTGTCAATGCCAGTTGCAGATGGTTAAAACCAAAAAGCTGACTGACGCAGATATGGCAACACTATCTAATCCCAATTCTCTTTTGTTTTTTGAAACCATGTACACTTGTGGCGACCCGTTTAAAGACAAAGATGAAAGTAACAGCCAATGGAGTGAAACTTCTGCACAGGATATTACAGGTCCTTTATCAGATACGGTTCCTGTTTTGAATCTGGACGGCATGACCTATGTAAAAGTAAAAACCGGAAGCTTGTATCAGTTTTGGTTGTTCGACACAGGTGCTTCCGACTTACTCATTAACAACAGTATGGAAGCCAGATTAAAAGAGGAAGGCATGATTACAAACGACAGTTATCTTGGCATTGGTGAATATGAAATGGCAAACGGTATGATAGATACTTGTCGCAGATACAAAATAAACAACGTGCGTTTTGGTAAATATTTGTTGAACAATATCGTAATAGCCGTAACAGATAAAGGTAAACGCATCATTGTAGGAAAGGCTTTGCTAAACAAATTCAGCCATTGGTCCATAGACAACCAAAAAGCCTGTCTCGTTCTATCAAAATAAGTATTTAGAAAATTCCATCAACTGCTTTCAGCCTCTGCTTTTTGATATAGCGGATTATTTTTTTAAACTGTAGCCTGCCCTTTATCATTATCTCTCACAAACATCTTTTGAACGAACTATTTTTGCTTTGATTAATTTAAGAAATCAACTATGCTCACGGTTAAAAATTTAAGTAAAAGTTTCGGTGATAAGAAAATATTGAATAACGTAAACCTTAACATGCAAACGGGCAAGTGCAACCTCATCATTGGCTCGAGCGGAAGCGGAAAAACGGTGCTGATGAAAGTGATGATTGGCTTGTTTCAACCTGACTCTGGTGAGGTTTGTTATGATGATCAGGATATGGTAAAGATGAGTGAAGATGAGCGCAAGAACCTGCGTCAGCAAATCGGTATGCTGTTTCAAGGCTCAGCTTTGTTCGATTCTAAAAATGTAGAAAGCAATGTGATGTTTCCGCTGGAAATGTTTACCAACATGACGTATCGGGAACGGAAGAAACGCGTGAATGAAGTGCTTGCCAAAGTGAATTTAAAAGATGCCAATAAAAAATATCCCGCAGAAATCAGCGGCGGTATGATGAAGCGCGTTGGCATTGCCCGGGCCATTGTGCTAAACCCGAAATATTTGTTTTGCGATGAACCCAATTCGGGGCTTGACCCGCAAACATCAGGCTTGATTGATGAACTGATTCATAACATCACAACCGAGTACAACATGACCACCATCATCAACACGCACGACATGAACAGTGTGATGACCATTGGCGACCACATCCTTTATATGACGGATGGCAATAAGCAATGGGAAGGCACGAAGGAGGATATTATTTACAGCAAAAACAAACGTTTGAACGAATTTATTTTTGCATCAGAATTTTTGCAGGATGCAAAAGACAAAAGAATTGAAGACGCCGAAGCGGACAAGAGATAAACATTTATTTGAACCACAAAGAAACAAAGGACACGAAGGCTCACAAAGAATAAAGGAAAACTTCGTGCAACTTCTTTTCTTATTGACTTAGTGGTTCAAATGCTTCTAAAATAATTTTTTGTGGAACTAAATTAATTAGTATTTTGCGTGCTAAATTAATTGGTTATGTCATTTGCCGGAAAAAACCTTCGTTATCTGCGCCGTCTTCGTGGCTGGACACAGGAAGAATTTGCCAATAAATTAAAAATAAAACGCTCACTTGTTGGTGCTTATGAAGAAGAACGTGCCGAGCCGCGTTTGGAAGTATTGCGAGCTATCTGCCACATTTTTAAATTGAGCTTAGACGATTTGTTTTTAAAAGATTTAACTGAAACCAAAGCCAACACCTACTTAGATAAACGCCGCGCTTTAAAAACATCAACCGACTCAGACGACAGACGAATTCAGTTTGTGCCGGTGAAAGCTGCCGCGGGTTATCTCACCGGTTATGCCGATCCTGAATTTATTGATGAACTCAATACATTCACTTTACCCATGTTGGCGCCGGGGCAGTATCGTGCATTTGAAATTGTGGGTGATAGCATGTTGCCAACGCCAAGTGGCAGTGTGATTGTGGGTGAAAAAATAGAAGATATTGAAGATGTGAGGAGCAACCAGGCTTACATTGTGGTGTCGAGAAACAATGGCATTGTTTACAAACGCATCAATCGCAATGGACGTGTAAAAAACAAAGTGATGCTGGTGAGCGATAACCCGCAATATGAACCATATCCTATCAACACGGAAGACATTGTGGAAGTGTGGAAAGCGCAGATGATTATTACTAAAGCCTCTTCACAACAGCGTTGGGATGTGGGCCAGTTAGCCGGTTTGGTTAGCAACCTGCAGGAGCAGGTAACGAGCATGAAAAAGAAGATGAATTAAAAGTTTTATATTGTTAGAATCATTGAAAATGCCTCACTTTGTTGAGGCATTTTGTTTTTACATAAATATTTTATTATGCGCCTTCATTCTCTTCTTTTTGTCATACTCCTCTTTAGCTTCTACGCCTGCACAACATCCACTGCAAATAGTGCAAAAACAAAAGTCGCATACAACAACAGCCATCAGAAAGTGTTGATAGAACTGTTCACTTCACAAGGCTGTTCGAGTTGTCCTTCGGCTGACAAACTGGTAAGCAATCTCGCGCAAACCGATACAGATATAATTGTGCTTTCTTTTCATGTGGATTATTGGGACAGACTGGGCTGGAAAGATGCGTTCAGCAATCATGCTTACACACTGCGGCAGGAGCAGTATGTGCAGGCGTTTCACGATGAATCGGCTTACACGCCGCAAGCCGTTGTACAAGGCGAGTTTGAAATGGTAGGCAGCAATCGCAGCAGCATTTCGGCTGCGCTGACTAAAGTGAGAGATGGAAATAACAATGTGCAACTGGCTGCCAATGCAACCTTACATGGCACAACTGTAACTATTCATTATACAATAAATGAAGCAAAACCAAACCAACAGTTGTTGGCTGCTCTTGTGCAAACGCATACATCAACAGCCGTACAACGAGGCGAAAACAGCGGCGTGCAGTTGGATGGTTATAATGTGGTGAGAAGTTTTGAAACGTTTGGTTTTGCGCAAAAAGAAGGTAATGTAAAACTTACTTTGCCTTCGGATCTAAAACAGGACAACGCATCGGTTGTGGTGTTTGCGCAGGATGCAACTTCCAAAAAAATTGAAGCCGTAACCGAAGTGAAAATATAAAATGAATATATATTTTCTTACTTTAGTATGAGTGTCTGAAGATTGCTGTGAAGTGTTTTAAATTTGAAGTGGTGAAAAGAATTTTAAGTTGCATTATAATGATTTTCCTAAGTTGGGCTTGCCATAAAAACGGTTGCCTGACGTTGCCCCAACCAACCGTTTTTGAATTGGTAGATGCAAGCGGAAACAACGTAATTGCCAATGAATCATTGCTTTTTTCTAACATACAGATTTGGGAAGATGAAGGAAATGGAACTTCAACAGGAATGCATTTCAATTTGACGACTGATTATAAAGTGGCAGTAAAGGCATTGGGATGGTTTAACGGTGTAAAAAATTATAAGTTTTGGACTCCCGATACAACTTTTTATTTCTCTGTTCAATCATCAAAGATTGATTCTGCTGGATGCGAGAGTTTTTACCGGATTAACAACATCACCTTCCCAAATACCAAAGCAATTCAGGAAACAGGCTTTTATAAAATTACAATCAAATAAGATTATCAAAAGTTTGAAGCAATGGAAAACAGACCTCGCATAACGCTTCATCTTACCCAATTCGATAAATGGTTGGAAAGGGCAAGTAAGATTGTGTTGTGTGCAATGTGGCTTTTGGTTTTATTCATATTTTCCACATTGCCTTCCATCGTTCCCATTCATTACAATGCTTTGGGAAAAGTGGATAATTATGGAAGTAAAATAACGCTCTTCATTCTGCCTGTCGTTGCAACGCTTATTTATTTTGGGCTGACCAAATTAAATAAGTATCCGCATGTTTTTAATTACATGACAACGATAACGAACGAAAACGCTGAGCATCAATATACACTTGCCACGCGAATGTTGCGGATATTAAAATTGGCAATCTTGATTCTTATATCGCTACTTGTTGTGCTGAGTTATCTTGTTGCAAAAGGTTATATCAATGGCTTAGGCATTTGGTTTTTACCATTTACAATGATTACACTTTTGGCCCCAATCTTTATAGTTGTTTATCAAACAAAACAGAGAAAATAAATTTCTTTTATTTCTTCTTCTCAAACTCATTCACCCAGCCTTCCACTTCTTCCCGCGATACCGGCGCTTGTTTATTATCAACATTAATCACTATCAAATAACCCGCTTCATCTTCTGTTCGGGCGAGATATGTATTGATAAAATCAAACTGGTCGCTGTTGTTTAATTTTCCTGTAAAGATGTTCCAGCTTTCCCTTGCGCACAAACAACCCAACGTTGGCGTGAGCGGATAAAAAGGCTCGTTTTTAAAATACTCGGGGTCAATGGTTGAGCCATGCGCAATGATTGCCGTTCGTCCAACTGTACCTGCCTGCAACGCTTCCTGCATCGGTAAATAATTGCGCCAATCGGGCGGCAATAACAACAAATAATTTTGAAGAAAAGGCGCAGAAGAGTCCCTTTTTTCGTGCAAAAACAAATCATCATTTTCGTGCGGCAACAGCAACTGCAGATTGGGCGTTGGACCAATTAAATTGTTATGTGAAATGCCGGTTCCCTGCACACTGTAAATGCCTTGCGGCGTGTTGCCGCTGGTTATAAAATAAGGTAGATTAGAAGCCGAACGCGCCAGTTGCTGAAACACCAACAATTTGCCCAAACTGTCTCTGGCAAACGTGCCGTCTTCGTTTTGAATGATGGCAAGTCCGGAATAGTTGCGGTTCCAGCGTTGCAATGAATAAATCATTTGTCTGCCTATCTCTTTTTGATAGAAAAACAAAGAGGACAATGACGGCGTTGGCGTAAGCTTTTGTTTTTGCTCGTTTAATAAATAAGCTTGCAGCGATTGTAAAACAGGCAAAGTATCAATAGAAGGAAACGAAGTTTTGATTTGCTTCAGCACCCGTTTTGTTTGCTGTTGCGATGAATCGTTCTGAAACAAATACACAGCCTGCATTGCAAACAATTTTGGCTCCTTTTCTTTTGCCAATAAAGCAGTAACAACAGTTGTATATTCCTTCGGATACAAGCCATACACCGCTTCCAGCAAAGCACGCTGCGTTGAATATTGCAGGCTGTCGTAATGAAGAAATAACGTATCAAAGCCAGCTTTTACTGCATCATTTTTTATCATGAATTGCGATGCTGCCAAACAAGCCGATTCGTATTTGTATTCGTTGTTGCTATCGAGCGGTTCGTAAAACGTTTTACCTATTAAATCATTTTTCAGATACTCATCAAAACGTTTTCTTTTCTCGTTTAAAACTACATTGGATTGTATCAGGTCTTTGCTGTATTGAGCAAAGCCATCAACAAATAAACACAATAAAAAAAGCGTTACGAAAATCTTCATTTTTACCAGAATAAAGAAGCGCAAACATACTGGCTTATCAGTTCAGCCAATATTAATGTGGTGTTTAAAAACGGATAGAATAACGCTGGCAGAGTTTCAAACCATACAGGTTCGAAAGATGTTTGTTTTTGCACAAAAAGTATTGTGTATTGAACCCATCGGGTTCACGTGTTTGTAGAAAAAAGATTGAACGTGAGTTGAAAGGCTCCATAGCAGCCGCGTGTTTTGTGTGTTTACCTTATTTATACGCGGCTCCGATGGAGCCGGATGAATATGTTATGGTTCATTTGCTACAAACACGTTTCTCCTACGGGGATTTTTGAATCTTTCGAACATTTATGGTTTAAAACTCTGCCAGCGTTATACTACCCATACCAATTGAAAACTAAGCTAACTTATCTTGCACACATGATAACGCAAACCTTTTCTTACCAGCACCTTTTTCATTTTGTGGTTGATGTATTTGTAAAAATGGGTTGTTCGCAAGCGCACGCAAACCTTGCCGCTTCTGTGTTGTTATCGGCTGATGTTCGTGGCATTGATAGCCATGGCGTGTCGCGGCTTGTTGGTTATGTGCGGCTTTGGGAAGGGGGAAGAATTAAGGCAAAACCAAACATTCGCATTATTCACGAAACGCCTTCCACAGCAACGGTTGATGGCGATGCGGGCTTAGGTTTGGTGGTAGCGCCCTTTGCAATGGAAATAGCTATTAACAAAGCAAAAGTAGCAGGCACAGGATGGGTAAGTGTGCGCAACAGCAACCATTTTGGTATTGCCGGTTTTCATGCCGAGATGGCTTTGCAACACGATATGATTGGCATTGCCATGACCAACGCCAGCGCCATAGTTGCACCTACGTTTAGCATTGAAAAAATGCTGGGAACGAACCCTATTGCGGTTGCCATTCCTGCCGGTGAGCAGCCCTCCTTTGTTGCCGATTTTGCCACCACAACAGCTTCCAATGGCAAGCTTGAATTATTGCAACGCAAGGCTGAAGAAGCTCCCGTCGGCTGGGTGCAGGACGGCGAAGGCAACGCCACTACCGATGCCAACATTCTAAAGAAAGGTGGTGCTTTGTTGCCACTCGGAAGTGACCAAGAGCACAGCAGCCATAAAGGGTATGCGCTGGGAAGCATCGTTGATATTTTTTCGGGCGTGTTAAGTGGTGCGAGTTATGGACCCTGGGCGCCACCGTTTCCGGCTTATATACCCATGCCGGAAGCTATGCCTGGTGCGGGTTTGGGGCATTTTTTCGGAGCGATGCGGGTGGATGCGTTTCGCCCGGCAGAAGAATTTAAACAACACATGGACAACTGGATAAGCCGCTTTCGTAAAGCCAAGCCGGCTGAGGGCTTTGATAGAGTTTTAATTCCGGGTGATCCTGAACGTGAAACCGAAGCCGTACGTATGAAAGAAGGCATTCCTTTATTTGATAGCGTTGTAAACGAATTAAAAGAAGTGGGAGAGAAGATGGGAGTTGGATTGTGAGTGGTGAATTGTGAGTGGTGAATTGTGAGTGGTGAGTTGTGAATGGTGAAAATAACTTTGTGCCTTCGTGTCTTAGTGGCAAAAATTATAGCAAAAACAAACCTTAACTCTTCAGTGAAAACAACTGCGATGCAGCTTTGCGCGATGGCACCCAGGCAGCAATGAGAGAAACAACAAACACGGTAGCTGCCACCAATAAAAAATCAGTCAAAAACATTTTTACCGGGTAATAATCAATAATAAAAGTACCGCCTTCAAGAGGTATCAGTTTGAATTTGATTTGCAGATAACAAATCAAAAAAGCAAGCAGCATCCCTGCACCGCTGCCAACGCCTGCCAATAAAAAACCTTCACTTAAAAATATGTTTTGAACCAATCCATTGCTGGCACCCATCGCTTTTAAAACGGCAATGTCTTTTTGTTTTTCCAGCACCAGCATCGTTAAGGCACCAATCATATTGAAAGCTGCAATGAGAAGAATTAAAGAAAGAATACCATAAATCACCCATTTCTCCACTTGCATAACGCTAAACAAACTTTGGTTTTGCTGATAACGTGTTTGCACCGTAAAAGCCGCGCCCAGAGCAGCTTGCAGCAATGCCTGAACCTTTTCTGCTTTTGCTTTTGGCTGCAAAGCAACTTCAATACTGCTGTATTGTTGCGGCTGCAGGTTGAGCATGTATTGAAGAAAAGAAAGATTGGTGAACGCATACTTGTTATCAAACTCCTGTTGCACCATGAAAGTGCCCGAAACAGCAATGTTGGCTGAATTCATTGCATCGGTATTGCTAAGGTTTTTGGCTTGCCGATTTGGAATATAGATAGTTAGCGGCGCAATGTTTCCGTTCGGGTCGGAACCGACTGCACTTTGTATTCCCACACCAATCAAAAGAAATGGCTTGTCGGATGAACCCACGTCGTAGTTCCCGCTCATGATGTGCGTTTGTAGCTTGTTTACTTTTGTATAATTGTCATCAACACCTTTCAAATCAATGATAGAATAATAATCGCCGTTGGCAAGCATCGCTTTTTCTTCTGCCACTAAACTCACTGCCTTTATACCAGGAACTGCTTTTATCTTTTGTACATCATCGGGCGTTAAGTTAAAAAATTTTCCTTTTGCCGGTGCGATGCGGATGTCGGAATAAAAATCACTGTACAAGCCTTTTACCAAATCTTCAAAGCCATTAAAAACGCTCAATACAATAATCAAAGCTGCTGTGCCAACCGCCATAGCTATCATGCTGATGCGGGCAATGATATTTACAGCATTGCTGTTGTTTTTAGGTTTAAAATATCGCCATGCAAAGAGAGAAGGAAGCCCCCCCGCCCCTAAAGGGGAGCTTATAGCACGATTATTATTGGTAACTTCTTTCATTTCAAATGATAATCAAAACAAAATTTACTTACGCTGCTTCAAAGCTCCCCTTCAGGGGCAGGGGGGCTTTGTATCTCTTTAAACAACTGTTCCATTTTATCAACCTGATCCAATGTATCATCAACATAAAAATGAAACACCGGGATGCGGCGCAATTGATTTCTGGCGCTACCTGCAAACTCTTTCTTAATCTCCCAGGCACGGTCTTCAATTTTTTTCAGGGCGGCTTTGGTGTCGGGTATGTGATAAAAGCTTAGATAAATTCGGGCTTCCAGCAAATCGGGCGTAACCTTTACCGATGAAATCGAAACCATTCCACCATTCATCATAGTCAAACCAAGTCTTCTAAAAATGTCGCTAAACTTTTCTTCAATTAAACCGGCAATTTGCCGCTGTCGTTTTCCTTCTTGCATACTATTACCTTTGTCGGCTGTAAAATTACTATCATTTGGGAAGCTATACTTTTTATTATGGCTTCTTTTAAAATTGAATGAATGAAGAAATATTCACGCATCTTCCGTTACCTCGCTCATTATAAACTTCAGATCTTCCTTTATTTCTTTTATACCATTTTATCTATTGTTTTTTCCATTGTTTCATTGGGTATGCTGATGCCTTTTTTAGAGTTGATTTTTACCAACGACAAAGGCGGCACTTCTACTTTACTCACCGGCAGCGATAACCCGGTTACTGCCTTCGTTCGCAAGCTGCTGGTAAACTCAATGCAAAGCAACGGCGGCCTTTCAACTGAAGGAAAACTAAAAACCTTGTTGTACATCTGCATTCTGCTGGTGATCTTTATCTTTTTAAAAAACCTGTTTGTTTACTTGTCTTCTTATGTTTTAAATCCATTAAAAAATACAGTTGTTAATCATCTGCGTTCTGAATTGTACAGCAAAGTTTTAATACTTCCGATTGGATATTTTACCGAGAAAAGAAAGGGAGATTTGATCAGCCGCATTACCAACGATATTAACGAAGTGGAAGGCTCACTGGTAGGCACTTTGGAAGGCTGGATACGCGACCCGCTGACCATTCTTTTCAACTTTGCCGTGCTGTTTTATTTAAGCCCGCAGCTTACTTTGTTTTTGCTCATTTTTTTGCCCGTTATTGGTTTAATTATTGGCAGAATCTCACGCTCGTTAAAGCGACCTTCGAGTGATGCCGCAATTAAATACGGCGAATCGCTTTCTATTCTGGATGAAACATTAGGCGGCTTGCGGGTGATAAAAGCGTTCAATATTGAAAAGGTTTTGCGCAACAAATTTTTAACTGTAAACCACGAACTGCTCACTGCTAAAAATCGCATCGGATTTCGCAGAGATTTGGCTTCGCCTGCTTCCGAATTTCTCGGTGTTGCTGTGTTTGCTGCTATTTTATGGTATGGCGGTAACGGTATTATCAGCGGCAGCATTCCCTTAACCGGCGCAGTGTTTATTTCTTATCTCGCCCTTTTTTATAATGTTATCAATCCTGCAAAATCATTGTCAACATCGTTCTCAAACATGAAAAAAGGCGAGGCTGCCATTACCAGGATTGAGGAAGTGTTGATGGCGCCGATAACGGTGGACGACATACCGAATGCAAAACTGTTGTCTTCGTTCACTCATTCCATTGAGTTTAGAAACGTAACGTTTTCGTATGAGGATGTTGTGATTTTAGAAGACATCAATCTTACCATCGAAAAAGGAAAAACGGTGGCTTTGGTTGGTTCATCAGGTGCAGGAAAAAGTACGCTGGCTGATTTGGTTCCGCGCTTCCATGATGTTACCAAGGGTGAGTTGTTGATTGATGGCATTAACATAAAAAACTACACGCTGCAAAGCCTGCGAAGCCAGATAAGTATTGTAACGCAGGAGCCGATTTTGTTTAACGATACTATCGCCGCCAACATTGCGTTGGGTGCGGAAGAAAAAGCAACTAACGAAGCCATTGAACATGCTGCTAAAGTGGCAAATGCTTATGATTTCATCATTAAAAAAGAAGATGGTTTTAACTCCAATATTGGCGACAGAGGAACAAAGCTAAGCGGCGGCGAACGGCAACGTTTAACCATTGCCCGTGCCGTGCTGAAGAACCCGCCGATATTAATTTTGGATGAAGCTACTTCATCGCTGGATACGGAAAGCGAAAGGCTCGTTCAGGATGCGATTAATAAAATGATGCAAAACCGAACTTCGATTGTGATTGCGCATCGGTTAAGCACCATCCGTCATGCTGATGAAATCATTGTGTTGCAGCATGGTCGCATTGTTCAGCGCGGCAATCATACAACATTGATGCAGCAGGAAGGCTTGTACAAAAAGCTGATTGAAATGCAGGAAGTAAAGTAATGAGTTGACAGATGTAAGATGGCGGATTTAAGTTGATAGATGACAGATGTAAGATGACATAAATGCTTTGGTACTTGAAGTTGTATCTCTGTCATCCGTCAATTAGCATCTGTCATTTATCAACTACCAACTTTCTTTCTAACTGGAATATGTTTTGTACTTTGCTGTATCAAAAACAAAAACCATTATGATAAACTTTAGTGAATTGCAAGTGGGTGATTATGTAATTGCCGGATATGAAGGCACGATGTCGGAAGGTGAAGTAATGAACCTGAACCACGACGAAAAGCAGGTGTGCATACAAACCGAAGTGCAAAGTTTTTATTATGATCCTAAAGACGTATATCCCATTGTTTTAAATGATGAACAACTGATGCGATTAAACTTTGCCAAAGAGACGATGGACGATGGACGTATCAAATATAAAAAAGGTACGTTCCGACTAGTGATACCTTCTGAAGGTGATTTTTCAACTGTAGAGATGTGGTATCGCGAGGACAGAAGACATCACCCGAATGTGCATTACATTCATCAATTGCAAAACCAATATCTGCAAATGACTAAAGTTCATCTTACCAAAGAAGTTATGGTATAACGCATTGGCTGAAAGGTTTGTCTGTTCTGCATTTTATCTTAACAATTGCTTTGGCCTCTTTTTTTAAACGAAACAAAAAGAGAGATGTCTCTATTGTTCAATTTAAAAAAAGAACTATGAAAAAATTGTTTTTGATAGCCATTGCTGCTATCGCTTTTACAACGGCTTCACAAGCGCAAACAGATTCTTCTTTTCATAACAAAATGAAGGGTGAACATGGCGCTAACATGCAGCGCAAGAACATGTGGAATGATTTGAATCTTACACAGGATCAGAAAGACCAAATGAAAAAGTTGCATGATGACAACAAAGCAAAAATGGACGCCCTAAAAAACAACACAACGTTAAGTGCCGATGACAAAAAAGCGCAAATGAAAACATTGCGTGATGAACAACGCAAAAACATGGAATCGGTTTTAACGGATGAGCAAAAGACGAAAATGAAGCAACTGCACGATGAAAGAAAGAGTGAGCACAAAGCGTGGAAAGCGAATAAAGATTCAACATCAACGCAAAAGTAGATTTGGTTTTGCAGGAAAAAGCTGCCATACTAATTATAGTTATGGCAGCTTTTCCTTTTCCCATTCCACACGTGTTGTTGGCAAAGCATGAGGATAGTTATTTTGAATAAACTGCAACAGATGTTCACGAATCAAACACCGCAAATCAAAAGCGTTGCCCGCATTGCTGGTGCTGACTAAGCACCGCAACTCCACTGTTTTCTCGCTCCAGTTGGTTACCTGCAAAACAGCTAAACGCTTATCCCACAACGTTTGTTTTTGCACATAATTCAGAAACTCTTTTCGTACTTCTTCAACCGGCACATTATAATCAACATAAATCATGGCAGCGCTTAAAATTTCGGCGCCGGTGCGCGTCCAGTTTTGAAATGGTTTTTCAATAAAGTAAGTAATGGGCAATATCAATCTTCGCTGATCCCAAATATTGATTACTACATACGTTAATGTAATTTCTTCAACCCGTCCCCATTCGCCTTCTACTACCAATACATCATCCAAACGGATGGGTTGCGTGAAAGCGATTTGCATGCCGGCTAAAAAATTCGCCAGCGATTTTTGTGCGGCAAAACCAACAATGATACCGCCAATACCAACGCCGGTAAGCAAGCCTGCGCCTAATTTCCGCAGGTTAGGAAAGCTTAAAAAAATAAGACACAATGCAAGGGTAACAATTAACCCAATGGTAAGTCTGCGTACAAACTGAAGTTGTGTTCTTATCTTTCTTTCGCGAAGATTATCGGGCTTGTTTAAATCGTATTTATAAACTATATAGTCTTCGATAATCTTTACAACTGCAATTAAAATATAAGCAATAGAAATGGTTAAGAAAACCTGTGCAAACCTGTCGAAGACGTATAGTTGCGAAAGACGCAGGCGCAATTCATCTTTTAATAAATTGATTGTGAACAAGGGTAAAAAAATGTTTACCGGAACCGCCATTCTGCGGATGATGGAACGGACAAGCGAGTAATCGTCGTGCTTTGTTGCTGTCCTCACCATTGCAGCTAAAATAAGCCGCAAAACCAAACCAATGATGATAGCAAACAGAACGATGGATAAGTTCCAGAGAGGGTTGGGTAACTGCTGCCAGTAATTGATAATGTTATCCCACATAACAAAGAATTTGTTTTAAAATACAAACCACGAAGACTCAAAGCAAAGAAGTTACACCAAGTTTTCTTCAATTGTTCTTAGTGAAGCTTTGTGTTCATTGTGTCTTCGTGGTTCAAACTATTTTTTGTGCAAAACTAAACCAGCAGCGTTTCTATTTGTTGAAAGGCTTCGCGTGCAGCCCGTTGCTCCCATAGAATTTTGTAAATCACGTCAATAATTGGAATGCTGGCAGCTACTTTTTTGTTGGCTTCAACAACGCATTTCGCTGCATTGTAGCCTTCTGCAATCATGTTCAATTCCAATTGCGCAGCCTTCACTGAATAGCCTTTTCCAATCATGCTTCCAAACGTTCTGTTGCGGCTGTAAAGGGAATAACAGGTTACCAGCAAATCGCCTAAGTAAACCGATGAAGTGTATTGTATCTTTTCTTTATTGCAGGGCACTTCATGCTGCGCCACCAGCTTTTGTAAAAACACAACCATTTCGTTGGCGCAATTGGCAATGTAAACGCTTAAAAAGTTGTCGCCATACTGAAGTCCGTGTGCAATGCCTGCGCCTAATGCATAAATATTTTTGAGTACGGCGGCGTATTGCACGCCGATAATATCGTGGTTGATGATGGTGTTGAGATACGATGTATTGAAATGCTTCGCAATGGTTGCTGTTGCCGCTTCATCAATGCCCGAAAACGTAAGATAGGAGAGCTTTTCAGCCGCAATTTCTTCGGCATGGCAAGGGCCGAGAACAGTGAAATAATTTTTGATATGGACTGAAAAATGTTTACCTATATAATCATTTAGTAAATCATTGCAATCAGGCAAAATGCCTTTGATGGCCGACACTATTTTTTTGTTTTGAAAGGCATCTTTCGGCAGGTTTTCAAACGCTGCTTTTACAAACGCAGAAGGAACGGCAACTACTAAAACATCAGCGTTTGTAATCACTTCTTCTATATCGTCACTCATTGATAATAACGATGTATTGAAGGAAGCGGCTTGCAAATAATGTGGGTTGTGATGGCGTTGCCTGATGGCCTGAATGGTTGCGGCATTGCGTATCCACCAGTGAATAGGCTGATGGTTGTCGGTTATAATTTTTGCAATGGCGGTAGCCCAGCTTCCGCTGCCAATAATGCCAAACTTCATAAGTAAAGCAATTGAACGGCAAACATACGAACAAGGTACAAGACATAAGAGACAAGGATACAAGCGAGAAGCGGAAAATAGGTAGCACTTGATTTTTTGACTTGCCTTATTGAAGACTTATGTATTTCTTGATCCTTGAATCTTGTCTCTTGTTCCGTTTATCTTTTACCTTGCGGCACAAACCTTCACTACATGTCAACCGTTATCATCACCGGCGGAACAGGATTAATAGGTAAACGCTTATCGGCTTTGTTATCAGCCAAACATTATGAAGTGATTATTTTTAGTCATAGTAAGAATAAAGAGAGGGATGAAAATGGTGCGATTATAAAATACTGGGATGTGAATGAGGGAACGATTGATGCCGATTCCATTGCCAAAGCCGATTACATTGTTCATCTTGCCGGCGCCAATGTTGCCGAAAAAAGATGGACAAAAGGCCGCAAGCAACAAATTAAGGATAGTCGTGTGAAAAGCAGTTCTTTATTAATCAAAGCAATGCAGGAAACATCTAATCATATACAGGCTGTGATTAGTGCTTCTGCTATTGGCTGGTATGGCGAAGATTCGCCTCAAAGCAAAGCTGAAGGATTTAAAGAAGATGTGCCACCATCCAACGATTTTTTAGGGCAAACCTGCCGGCTTTGGGAAGAAAGCATAGAACCTGCAAATGCAATGGGGAAGCGGCTTGTGAAGCTGCGTACAGGCATTGTGTTAAGCAATGGGGGCGGTGCTTTTGTTGAATTTAAAAAACCGTTGCAGTTTGGTTTCGCCTCTATTTTGGGTAGCGGTAAGCAAACGGTGAGCTGGATACACGAAGACGACATTTGCAACATGTATTTGTATGCCATTGAAAACAATGATGTAACCGGCGTTTACAATGCTGTTGCACCTTACCCCGTAACCAACAAACAACTCACGTTACAACTTGCCAAAGCAATGCGCGGCAAAGCGTTTCTACCTATGCACGTGCCTTCGTTCGCGTTGCAATTGATGCTGGGAGAAATGAGTGTTGAAGTGTTGAAAAGTACAACTGTGAGCACAAAAAAAATCTTGCAAAGCGGTTACGATTTTTTATATCCTGATTTGCCATCTGCGTTGCGGCAATTAGTAAAAAAATGAGCAAAAGCAAACATCAAAACCGATAGCTTATTTTCAATCTTAGCATCTTCCTTGTTGGGATACGATGCTGGAAACAAAAAGCCGATTAGACAAGTTGAGGCTGTAAAACGAACCTTTCGTTTTGGGAGTATCTGAATGTTACACAGTCTTTTGTGTGTTAAATTGTGATACTCCCAAAACGAAATGGTTATACGTTGAAACAAAGTCAACAACATATATTTGTATATACTGAATGAGGAAAGCAAACTTTCGTATATGTAAGTGTTAGCTGCAATTTTTTGTGCAATCTTCAAATATTTGCATCTCTCATAAAAACATAAATGACACGACTATTACTTTTTTTATTGGTATTATTTTATATAAATTGTACCAGTACTAACAGACAAAATCAAGAAACTAAAAAAAGAATAGACATTCACTCAACACAAACAAATTTTTGGACAGACGTTCATAAGACAAGACTTGGCGAATCAAATTATTTTATATTACTTCCTGACAAATTTGATATATCTGAAGCCCAAGGAAAAGAAGGACAATTGGGTTATTATATAGTTCCGAGAGACACTACTTCGACCATGTCAGTTCTGATAGGAATTAGACGTGGTGACCCAATCGTTGATACTTCGCTTTATGACAATAGACCGATGGAAATTATTTCATCATTTCTTTTGAGCAAACAAGTTGAATGGAAAATATTCAAAACAGAAACTGGATATTTTTACGCTTTTACAGATGAAAAAGGAGACTTGAATGCAAATGCTTTTGCAAAAAATAGAATGGAAATCGATAGCTTGATTTCTATAGTCAGTTCTTTAAGACAAGAATAAAACCGCTGCTAACAATGTGTTTGCGATACGGCGGCTTGACATCATAAACTGGTCTTTTATTTTCAATTTTGCTTTTGTATGTTTATTGGGCTGACGGATCCCGAATTGCCGCCGCATCGCAAACACGTTAGCCGTTGGTGGCAACCGTAACGCAGTTCTACCATTGATAAAAGTAACAGATAGACTCTGACTTTGTGAAAGACAAGTTGAACGACTGTAATCAAGGAGTTTAAAACAAATTTAAAAAGCAATAAGAATAAAACTATGTTGATAGACATCAATCCAAAATTACCAATGCGCGACAAAGCCGCAACCAAGGAATATTACTTGAACAAGTTAGGTTTTCAGGAATTTGGAAGCGCTGACTTTGATGGATATTTAATGGTTGAAAAGGACAACATTCAAATTCACTTTTTTGAATTTAAAGAGCTGGACCCAAAAGAAAACTATGGACAAGTTTATATTCGAACAGACAACATTGACAATCTTTATCAGTCACTTTTGGACAAAAAAGTCAGCATACATCCTGCGGGACATTTGCAAGCAAAAGATTGGGGACAAAAGGAATTTGCATTGCTTGATCCCGACAATAATTTATTGACTTTCGGACAAAGTATATGACACTGTTTTAAATTGACAAAAACAAAAACGATGCGGCAGCAGCCAACAAGAGTATTAAAGGGTTCCAGCATCGTCTCCTGAAAGGGACGATGCGGCAAAAATAAAACGGTCTAAGTAGTACAACGCATCGTCCTCGCCCGACGATGCTGAAACCAAAAGAGGCAATTGATTAAAAAACAGGCAAAAACAAACTTCAAAAACGATAGCTTACTTCCATCATCATATTGCGTGGCGCGCCAGCCCATTTGCTGGTATTGTTATAAGC
This sequence comes from Ilyomonas sp., assembly GCA_965277535.1. GTDB lineage: Bacteria > Bacteroidota > Bacteroidia > Chitinophagales > Chitinophagaceae > Ilyomonas. The sequence goes on from OZ255825.1 coordinate 3,838,577, forward strand.
CGCCTGCCAGTAGTTTTTGTTGGTGATATTGTTTATATTCAAAGCAAGTTTAAGTTTATTCCAGGTGTATTGAAGGCTGCTATTTATTACCACATAACCCGGCAATTGCAAGCCCTGCTGCAACGTATTTCTAACGCTTACCTGCGAGTGACCTGCGGCAATACCAAAACCTTTGAGTGCGCCTTTTGCAAACGTGTATTTTATCCAACTGCTGCTGCTGTTTTTAGGTGCATTTTCCATAACTGTTCCTACCTGCGTAGCAATTTTACTTTCCAAAACAGTAGCTACACAATAGGAGTAGTTGGCGTCTATACTCAGGTTGGGAAGCACGTTTCCTGCCACTTCCATTTCAATGCCCCGCGAGCGGTCTTTGCCTTGCTGAACATATAAATCGGGGTTCGAGATATCAGCCGCATTTACTGCTACGTTGTGTAGCACAAGCTGGTAAACCGCTAATGAAGCATACAGTTTATTGGCCAATACATTTGTTTTTGCACCTACTTCTAATAATTCACTTGTAATAGGCTTGAATGGTGCATCAAATACTTGTTTGCCGGTAGATGCTTCAAATGGATCAAACCCTTGATTGTAGGTGAAATACAGGCTGGCGTTAGGTTTTAACTCATACACCAACCCAGCGCGCGGAAGCAATTTGTTTATTTTTGTTACACCTGAAGTATCGTCATCATCACCCGATGTATATAATTCCTGGCGCAAGCCAAGTAGTAATTTAAACTTTTTAAAACTCAGCCGTTCCTGAACATAAATGCCCTGCGTACTGTAGACATCGCCATCAACATTACTTGCTGAAGAGTTGTAGCTTGAACGTTGGTAATCCTTTGTATCTGCACTTATATATTTTGGATGAAACAAACTAAATGTGCCGACAATGCCGCTGCCCCTGCCAAACGGCTCGGGTCGTTCAAAATAATTTTGGACAACATTCACGTCGCTTTCAATAAAATCGTAACCGGCTAACAATTGATGCGATATTTTACCTGTGCTGAAATGAAATGTGAAATAGTTACTAAGTGTGTTGGTTAGTGTATGATAGTTCCATTTGGAAAAATAAAGATTTACTGAATCAGCGGTGATATAACTATGAACGCCATGCTCCGCAACATTTTGCTCTGTTAAGTAAGCCAGATAACCGCTGTTGAAAGTAATGTTCTTATTAATATTGTATGAAAACAAAACATTGCCTGCAAGCGTGGTTTCGTGAAGATAATCGCCCGGCTGCGACGCAGTTAAATGAATAGGTGCTGAATAGAGTAAACCGTTTTGAAAACCTGGTACGCCTCTGTCTAAAAGGGTGTTGACATGCGAAAGAGAAATATCAACATTCAATTGAATTTTATCGTTCGGTATAAAAGAAAAAGAAGGCGCAATCTGATACGATTTTGCATACCACAAATCGCGGAACGATTGTGTGTTATCATATCCTGCATTCAAGCGGTATAACACCGTTTTCTTTTTATTCATCGGGCCTGTTACATCCCCTTCTGCCCGATAATGATTCCAGGTTCCGGCAGCAACACTTATTTCTGTTTCCTTTTCGTCCAACGGCTTTTTTGTAACGAGATTAATAGTTCCGCCAGGGTCGCAATTGCCATATAAAGTAGCGGCTGGTCCTTTTATCACTTCAATGCGTTCAATGTTCACCAGCATATTGCTTGTGTATGTTGTATTGTAGCCGCGCAAGCCATTAATCATTCTTGCATTCTCGGCTCTAAAGCCACGAATGGTGTATTCATCATAACCTGAATATTGTTCAACGCCGGAAGCCGCATCCACAGCATCTTTCAGGGTGAAGTCCATCTTGTCCTGTATCATTTCTTTCGTAATAGAAGAAATAGATTGCGGTATGTCAATAATAGAAGTCTGTGTTTTGGTTCCTAAAAATGAATAATCACTTTTATAGGATTTCGTTGTTCTCCCTCTCACTTCTACATTTTGCAATTCCGCTGCCTTATAAGAAAGATAAATGTTTCCCAGATGAATGGTTTCGCCCTTATTGGCAAGGATTTGTTTTTGATAGGTTTCCAGCGCCACCGATGAAATCACCAACGTATCATTTACCTGAGAAAAAAGGGCAATTAAAAAAGCACCGTTGTTGTCTGTTGTAGTTTTCTTTTTTGCCACCTTCAGTTCAACGGTTGCAAAAGCGGGGCTGCCATCAGGTGTTACAATCCGTCCCTTTATAATGCAGTTATTTTGCTGCGCAAAACCATTTACGGCTGCCATCAATAAGAACAAAAATCCGGTAAAAACAAAAGCTCGTTTCAAAGAAAAAAATGAGATGATCAATTCTGGTGTGTCTTAATTTTATAAAAATAAGGAAGGTTGTATAATGGTACTGTTGAGAAACGGAAAATTTTCATTATCAAATCATCAACTTTGCTTTGCAATTAACAGATGGCAAGCCATCCATCTTATCATTGCATAAATTATCAGGCATGTATCAATCGGTTACAGTGTTTTGCGGCTCACAAATGGGCGACAACATTTTATACAAACAAGAAGCGGAAGCATTGGGAAAGGCGTTGGCACAACACAACATTCGACTCATTTATGGTGGTGGCAACAACGGTTTGATGGGCGCACTTGCCAATGCCATGATAGAGAATGGAGGAAACATTACCGGCGTAATGCCAAAGCTTTTGATCGAAAAAGAAAAAGTGCATAAACAGCTTACTACACTGCACGAAGCGGAAAATATGCACGAAAGAAAAAAACTATTGTACAGCCTTGCTGATGTTGCCATTATACTGCCCGGTGGCATTGGTACTTTGGATGAAATGTTTGAGATTGTTACCTGGAACAACCTTGCTATTCACAACAAAAAAATAATCCTGCTGAACACAGCAGGATTTTATGACTACTTATTGCAACACTTAGAGCGAATGCAAAGCGAAGGTTTTTTGTATAACGACTGGAAGGCGATGGTTACAGTGTGCGATCATTCTGATACCGTGCTTCGCGCCTTGCTTGATGAGCCGGATGCAGGTAGAAATTAAAGCCTCCGCGAATAATGGGTTCTTTTATCAATTGCCCAACGCTGTTTTCTGAAATATAAGGTGAATGCGGATTGTTGAGAAGGTCTAAGCCAATCATCAGATAGTAGCTTCCCTGCCCAACCATGCGTTGCGTATAACCAATGCCTGCGATGAAACTGGGGGCGCTAAAAGTTTGCTTGGCACTATAAATATCATCTTTTATTTTTACCCTTGTCCAGTTCTCTTCAAACTGTCCTTGCAAAAACAAAAAGTTCACCGGATATACCCTTACAAAAGGACCACCGCCATAATTAAACTGGCGCACTTTTGTGCTGGTAGGGTTGTAGTATGTGTTGGCAGCGATAGATGTATAAATAAAGTTGAGCCCCAAACCTGCGTCGAGCCATTGCGTAAACGTATAACCAACTTCAGGACTTGCGCCAAGTGTAAGTTGCCCGCCGCCCAAGCCTAAATTGATACTGCCACCGATAAAAATATTTTCCTGCTTAAAGCCGCCTTTTAATTCACCATAACCGGTGCTGTTGTTTTGCTGCGCAAAAAGAGAGATCGAGCTTACAGAAGCTATCAAAAGAAAGAGTATTGTTTTCATCTTACCTCATTTAATCAGCAAACATAAACGCTTAATCAGAGTCGAAAATTTTACCCTTATTTAAAATATTGTTAGGATCGAATGCCCGTTTAATATCGCGCATTAACCGAAGGTTAGCTTCGGCGAACACAATGTTCATATAACTTTTCTGAATTAATCCAATGCCATGTTCGCCGCTAATAGTTCCTCCCAAACTGTAAACCAATTTAAACAAAGCCCGCAGAGCATGGTTCATTTCCTCGTCGCCAAAGCTGTTGGCAGTGCCTTCTTTTTTAATGCGCACATGCAAATTGCCATCACCCGCATGACCATAACACACCGCTTTAAAATGATATTGATTGCCTAATTCTTTTACACCTTCAATCAGTTTCGGAAGTTCAGCGCGGGGCACAACGGTATCTTCTTCAATGGTGTAGCCTGCCAGCTTTACCGCTTCAGCAGTGCGGCGGCGCAACTTCCACAACTCGGCTTTTTGCTGGGCATCATCAGCAAAGAAAATTTCGCCGGCTTCATAGTTCGACAACAAGTTGGCGATGGCTTCCATTTCGCTCATCAGTTGGTCAATGTTGTTGCCATCCACTTCAACAATTAAGTGTGCGGCAATGTCGTCGTTTACAGGCACGGCATGGCTGTCAACCATGCTGCTTACTATTTTTAGTGCATCAATTTCAACCAATTCCAAAGCACTTGGTGTAAAGCCTGCGCGGAAAATAGCACTCACAGCTTCGCTTGCTTTTTGCAGCGATGCAAACGGAACCAGCATTAATAAATCGTGCGCCGGATGCGGAATTAATTTCAATACAATTTTAGTTACGATGCCCAGTGTGCCTTCGCTCCCTACAATCAGTTGCGTAAGATTATAACCAGTTGAATTTTTTAAAACATTTGCGCCCGTCCAGATGATTTCGCCTGTAGGTAAAACCACTTCGAGGTTCAATACATAATCTTTTACAACACCATATTTTACAGCTTTCGGTCCACCGCTGTTTTCGGCTATGTTGCCGCCGATAAAGCAAGAGCCGCGACTGCTTGGGTCGGGCGGATAAAACAAGCCTTTTTCTTTTACCGCATTTTGCAATACTTCGGTGATAACACCTGGCTCAGTAATTACTTGTCCGTTGCGTTCGTCAATTTTAATGATAGAATTAAAACGTTCCATCGAAATCAAAACACCACCATAATGCGGCAACGCTCCGCCACTCAAGCCTGTGCCGCCGCCACGCGGCGTAACCGGAATAAGATGCTCATTGCACAACTTCATCACTTCACCCACTTCTTCGGCTGTGCGTGGCTTAATCACTACCTCAGGCAAGTATTGTAAATGCTCGGTTTCATCGTGGCTATAATTGTGCAGGCTTTCTTCATCTACAAACACATAGCTTTCACCTACAATATCCTTCAATAGTACAATGTGCTCTTCAATAAGAACGCCTCCTTCTAAAACGGTGCTCATGTATGGTAAAAATTTGGGCAAAAATAAAAGGAAATAATGATGCTGCTTCTGCTTAATGAATGCAACTGTAAACTTTGCATTTTTACAATAACTTAAATCATCCTTGTCCTTACTTTTGCGCCTGCTAACCAGTGGCGTATGGAGTTTGACATTCTTACCATTGCAAAAAATTATTTAAAGGCAATTAAAGCCCATCAGCATTTATCCTTGTTTTTTCATCCCGATGTTGTGCAGATAGAACTGCCCAATCGCCTCAATCCAAAAGGTGTGGTTTGTAATTTAGAAAAGATATTAGAACGTGATTACAAAAGCCGCAGACTGCTGAAAGTACAGAATTATGAAATTGAAAATGAAACAGTAACGGATGATACAGTTGTGCTTCAAATTAAGTGGACAGGCGTGGTTGCAGTAAGCATTGGAACGTTGGGAGCGGGGCAAACGATGAAGGGATATTTTGCTATGTTTTTCCAGTTTAAAAACGGGCAAATTATAAAGCAAACCAATTACAATTGTTTCGATGATTTTTAACGAGAGCAATTGCCTTTCATCTTTATAAAATGGCATAAGCTATTAGCTGGCACAAGGTACCAATAAAAAAGCCTGCATATACTTCGAAGGTGGAATGTGTATTTAATAAAAGCCGGGCTGTACAAACTAAACCAGCAAGCAGCGTAATGGCGCAAATATCTCCACCTAAAAAAGTTTGATTGGCAAAACAAACCACCAGCACAAACGTAAATGCGCCTGCAATACCCATTGCATGCATACTGATTTTAAAAAACGAATTGAGGATAAGTGCCGGTATAGTGGTTATAAAAATGCCGAAATAAAAGTATTGCAACGTAGCAGGTTGGTCGGTGAAGTTGCGGCTTAAATACCACATCCACCAATAAAAAATCATGGTGATGATGTAAGGCACAATGCGCTCTTTTTGCGAGCGCAAATGAATGTTATCAATCAGTTGTAACCGCCATAATAAAAACACAGAAAAGGCAGGGAAAAAAGCCGTCATCCAAAACACATTGAATTCCCTAAAAAAAAGCAATTGTGGTGTGATGCCTTCAAACTGAAATGGAAACCTGATTAACATCCAAAAGAAAACATACGTAGGGATGAACAATGGATGTAAAATGTACGACACCAGCTTTGCTGGAACCGTGAAATAACGTTGCGGATATAAAGGAACTTCTGATGTCATACTTATAATTCCTTTCTCAATCTTGCTACGGGAATGTTTAGTTGCTCGCGGTATTTGGCAACAGTTCGGCGGGCAATGTTGTAGCCTTTTTCCTGCAACAATTCAGTAAGGCGTTCATCGCTCAAAGGTTTGCGTTTGTCTTCACCTTCAATCAGGTTGCTCAATATTTTTTTCACTTCACGCGTGCTTACTTCCTCGCCGCTATCAGTACTTAACGATTCGCTAAAGAAAAACTTCAGCCGATAGGTTCCAAATTCAGTTTGTACAAATTTGCTGTTGGCAACGCGACTTACAGTTGAGATATCAAGCCCGGTAATTTCAGCAATGTCTTTTAAAATCATGGGTTTCAACACTGTTTCATCGCCGGTAAGAAAAAATTCTCTCTGATAATTCATGATAGCATCCATGGTGCTTAACAATGTGTGCTGTCTTTGTTTTATCATATCAATAAACCACTTCGCACTGTCAATTTTCTGTTTGATGAACAACACCGCTTCTTTTTGCCGCTTGTCTTTTTTAGCTCCTTTATCGTACTCTTTCAGCATATCGCGATAGCCTTCGCTAATGTGCAGATCGGGTGCATTTTTCGCATTCAAAGTAAGCTCTAATTTGCCCGCGTTATTCAGTATAAAAAAGTCGGGAACGATATAACTTTCAGCTTTGTTAATTTCGCCCACATTACCGCCCGGCTTTGGATTGAGCCGGATGATAGCCGTGATAACCTCTTTTAAATCCTCATCATTTAAGTTCAGGCCGCGCTGTATTTTTTCGTAATGTTTTTTGGTAAATTCTTCAAAATATTTATCCAGCACCAGTATGGCGAGATGCACATTTTTGCCTTCGGCTAACTGGCGGTTTAACTGCAAAAGCAAACATTCCTGCAGATCGCGCGCGCAGATGCCCGGCGGGTCGAACAATTGTATTTTTTTTATTAAATTTTCGATTTCACTTTCACCGGCAAACACGTTTTGCCGGAATGCAAGATCATCACTCATCGAAGCCAGATCGCGGCGCAGATAACCATCGTCATCAATACTTCCTACAATGTGCTCGGCAACTTTCTGGTCTTTTTCATTCAATGATAACATTCCCAGCTGGTCGAGCAGGGTTTCATGAAACGAGCTTTCAATTTTAAAAGGAATTGTTTTTTTATCGTCCGATTCAGGATAATTGTCATCGCGCAATTTATAATCAGCAACATCGTCATCGCCGTCCGAAACATACTCACTCAAATCAAGGTTATCGTATTCATCGGTGCTTCCTTCTCTGTCAAACTCTTCTTCTTCCTTCGATGCAAATTCGTCGGGCATGTCTTCGCCCATTTCATCGTGCTGCTCATCGTTGCTTACTTCGAGTGCCGGGTTTTCTTCCAGCTCTTCTTTAATGCGTTCTTCCAGGTTGGCCGTAGGTATCTGCAGCAATTTCATCAATTGAATTTGCTGAGGCGATAACTTTTGTAAAAGCTTTTGTTGTAAGGTTTGACTAAGTGCCATTTCTCAATTTATATCTAATCTAAAAAAGTAGTACGATTTTTGCAAAGCTAATCTCTCCCTGCTAATTTCGCAATGATATATTTTCAACGATGTTAAAAACTTTTGCAGTTTGTTTCTTTGGTTTTGCCTTATTTTTTGTAGCTCGTTCGCAAAGCGTATCTGATAGCAGTCATTTACAAAAATCCTACTTTTTTGGCCCACCCAAAATTTCCTTACCTGTTTCTGTTACCGTAGTTCCTCAAAACTTTACCACACAGCATTTACCTTTCTTTTGTAACAAAGAATGGAAGTTTGAAAAAGCTACTAAAATTCCGTTTCGTTTTCGTTTGGGCTCGGTAGAATATTGCGATATGATGGAAGGAAAACATAAGTAATACCATTTTTGATTTGTGATTTTTGATTGTTGAAAACAGCAACAGCTTTTATTACAAAACTGATGCTGCCGGTGAATTTAAAGCGGCATAATAAGATGTTTTGATGTTTGTTTTTGCCGATAATTTTGAGCCTTCTGCCAACAGCATTTACTGAAACGGCGATAGTTTGTTTTTGCCCGTTTTTCTTGTCTCATCTTTTACTTGTCTATTGCTACCCGTTCTTTGTAATCTTATTTCTTGTATTCTTGTTTCTTACTTCTTGTCTCTTGATTCTTGTTTCTTAGTTTCGCCACATGCAGTTTTCTGATGTCATTGACCAATACCAAACGAAGCAGCATTTAATCGAAATGTTGCAGCAAAACCGGTTAAGCCATGCCTTATTATTTTTAGGAAAAGAAGGCGTAGGTGCTCTGCCGTTAGCACTTGCGTTTGCCCAGTTTGTTATGTGTGAGAATAAGCTGCGGGCTACGAGCGACGAGCTAAGAGTTGCAAGCAGCAACGAAGCAACAGAAAATCACAAATCACAAATCACCAATCAGCAATCGGAAATGGATTCCTGCGGCGTATGTGCGGCTTGCAGGAAAGCAGCACAATTCGCGCATCCCGATATTCATTATTCGTATCCTGTCATCCCCAAAAAAAGTGGCGACAAACCCGTTAGCACCGATTACATAAAAGAGTGGCGTGAGTTTTTGCAAATGTATCCATATGGCAATGTGTTCGACTGGCTGCAACACATTGGCGCCGAAAACAAACAAGGCAATATTACGGCGGAAGAATGCAACGACATCATGCACAAACTAAACCTGAAAAGTTTTGAAAGCGGTTATAAAATTTTGGTTGTGTGGATGCCGGAATATTTAGGTAAAGAAGGAAATAAGCTGCTAAAACTAATTGAAGAACCACCTGCCAACACCTTGTTTATTCTGGTAGCAGAAAATGAGGAAGCGATACTGCCAACCATCTTATCGCGTTGTCAATTGGTTCCTGTCCCTGCGCCGGATGACGCATCTATTCGTGAAGCCTTGCGCACCCGAAGTGCAGTGCCGCTTGCCAAAGCGCAACAGGTGGCTGCCATTGTACAAGGCAATTACCGCGAAGCCCTGCAACAACTGCAACATGCCGAAGAAGACTGGCAAAGCTTTTTAAGCGACTGGCTGAAATTTATCATCAGACGTATGTTGCCCGAACAATTAAAATGGTTAGATGAAGTAAGCAAGTTGGGCAGAGAAAAGCAAAAACAGTTTCTGCGCTATTTCAATCATCTCATCGGCCAAAGTATTCGTATCAAGGTGTTGGGAACCGATGTTATTGCCATGCCCGACAATGAGCGGGACTTTGCACAACGATTGGGTAAAATTGCAAGCGTAAGCCAGCAACACGTTATGTCGGAAGAAATAGACAAAGCTATTTACTATATCGAGCGCAATGCTCATGCAAAAATGTTATTCCATGCCCTTACTATTAAGCTATATCACATTATTCAGGACAAAGCCTTAATTTTGACAGAGTAGTGAGGAAGCAGAGCGGCGTAATGACTGGTGATAAATGAATTATAAACAAAAATAATAGCGGTTTGTTTTTTTACATGCTTTACAGAAAACCGTTTTTTCGTTACAATAAAAGTTGCATTGTCTTATAAAGTTTATACAAAATTTTCATCCCCGTTTTGCGTTTGATTCTGCCATTCTCTCATTTTATTTTATTCTTAATGAAATTAAATTCCGATAAACAGAATGGGATGTGGAAATTGTGGCACCGGTACGCCAAGAGGATGTAAAAGCAATGGCAGTTGTGGTACCGGAAGTTGTAACCGGATGAATGTTTACGACTGGCTGAAAAACATGCCGTTTGCCGATGAAGACAGCACATGTAAAATAGTAGAAATCAGCTTTAAGCAAGGCAGCCGTAAAGATTTTTATCGCAACGTTACGCTTCAACAATTTGAAAAAGGCGAACTGGTAACACTTGAAGGAGTAAGTGGCTACGACGTAGGTGAAGTAAGCCTTACTGGCGAATTGGTTCGTTTGCAAATGAAGAAGCGCGGCGTTGATGAACTGAACCCCGATTTGAAAAAAATAATCCGCCGAAGCACTGAGAAAGATATTCAAACTTTTGAGCAACAAAAAGCCCGCGAACCCGAAGCCCTGATGCGCAGCCGTGCTATTTCGAGACAGTTGAATCTGCAAATGAAATTGAGTGAAGTTGAATTTCAGGCAGATGGTAGAAAAGCTACTTTTTTTTATACTGCAGACGACCGCGTTGATTTTCGTGAACTGATAAAAATTTACGCTTCCGAGTTCAAAGTAAAAGTAGAAATGCGGCAGATCGGCATCCGGCAGGATGCAGGCAAAGTTGGCGGTATCGGCTCTTGCGGAAGAGAGCTTTGCTGCGCTACCTGGCTTACCGATTTTAAGAGTGTTACGACTACCGCAGCGCGGTATCAAAATTTATCCATTAATCAAACGAAATTAAGCGGACAATGCGGGCGTTTGAAGTGTTGTTTAAATTACGAACTGGACACTTACTTAGATGCGTTGCAAGGGTTTCCAAACAATGCTGATGTATTACAAACAACAAAAGGTGCCGCGTCTTTAATCAAAAAAGACATCTTTAAGAACCTAATGTGGTACATGCTGCCCGATAGCAGCAAGCAGTATCCGGTAGCTATTCATCGTGTGAAAGAAATTGTGCGGATGAATGCCAAAGGCGAACGGCCTGACGAGTTGGAAGCTGTTGAAATTGGCAGCAACAAACCCAAGGAAATAGAACCCACATTCGTTGATGTGGTTGGGCAAATCAGCTTGCGAAGCCTGGAACGCAACAGCAAAAAAAGAAAAGACAAGGAAGAAGATAACCGGCAGAATAATCGCCGCGAAAACAAACCGGAAGCCGGCAGCGGACAACAAGCTGCTAACCAGCCACAACGCGGGATGCAGATACAAAAGAACAACAATCAACAACGGAATCAACCTAACAATGGAAAAGGAGCGCAGCCGCAGCCAAAGAGCAACGCACCACAGCAACAAAAGCGAAACGGGCCAACAGCGCAAAAGCCGCAAAACAAACAACAACCTACGCCACCCAAAAAAAGTGATGAAAACAAAGAGTAACCTTTTGGCATAATCTTGGAAAATAGTGCTGAAAACTCTAAATCATGAAAAAATCGTTTTCAGCACTGTTTGTTTTCATCCTGATATCAATGACAGCAGCACAGGCACAAAGTTCAACATCAGCCGCAACTACAACCGCAAATCCGGGTGGATTTTTTATCAAAGGCGGTGTAAATTTTTCCAACATTTCAACACAAAGCAACGGCTCTTACAACAATGCCAACACACTTACTTCATTCAATGTTGGTGTGCTTGCCGATGTTCCATTAGCCGATGTTTTATCATTGCAGCCGGGGGTTGTACTAACTGGAAAAGGATCCAAAGCATCGGGTTCTTTTGGAGGTGTTACTTATACCAAAACCTTCAATCCTTTGTACATTGAAGTGCCTGTGAATGTAGTGATAAAGTTACCGTTGGGTAACGACAGCCGCATCTTCTTTGGAGCCGGACCTTACGGCGCAATAGGAGTTGGTGGCAAATGGAAAAACATAACAAATGGGGAGCCTGGAGGTGTGTTTACAAGTGATAGCAAAATTAAATTTGGGAACAGCAACGGCGATGATTTAAAAACATTTGATTATGGTTTGAACGGGTTAGCAGGTGTGGAAATCAGCCGGTTGATGCTGGGTGTAAACTATGGCTTGGGCTTGTCTAAAATTTTTCCAAACCAAACTAACAATGGAGCCAACGATAAAAACAAGTATCGTGTGTTTAGCATAAATGTGGGTGTAAGATTTTAATCGTAAAATGATTATTATGCAAAAACAAAAGGCTGCTGCAAAGCAGCCTTTTGTTTTTGCATGAATTATAAGAAGATAAACGGTAAGCGAATAATAATGAGTAAAGCGTTTCGTTGCTCAGTATCTTTTACTTCATACTGTAATCATTTGTTTTTATCCTGGTCATCTCAATCATCCCATTTATCCTGGTTCAGACATTCAAACTACTTTTGTTTTTATGAATATTTCGCAATTGGTTCAACAAATCAAAACAAAACAAACCTATTTGTGTGTAGGTTTAGATACCGATGTAACAAAACTTCCACAGCATTTACAACAAAAGAAAGACGCTGTTGTTGCGTTTAACAAAGCCATTATAGATGCAACAAAAGATCATTGTGTTTCTTATAAAATAAATACAGCGTTTTACGAATCGCAAGGTTTAGGAGGCTGGCAGGCAATGGAAGAAACATTGCGCCACATTCCATCCACACACTTCACCATTGCCGATGCCAAGCGTGGCGACATTGGCAATACATCGGCGCAATATGCAAAAACGTTTTTCGAAATATTGCCATTTGATGCCGTTACTGTAAATCCATATATGGGCGAAGACAGTGTTCGTCCTTTTTTAGAATACGAAAACAAAGTAACCATCTTGTTAGGATTAACATCAAACAGCGGCGCGAACGATTTTGAAATGCAGCGTTTATCATCCAACAAAAAATCAGAACAATATTTGTATGAGTTAGTGTTGCAAAAAGCAGCGGAGTGGGGAACGGTAAATAACACCATGTTTGTAATTGGCGCAACTCAGGCAGAGCAGTTTTCTTTCATAAGAAAAAACATTCCTGATCATTTTTTATTGGTTCCGGGAATTGGAGCACAGGGCGGAAGTTTGAAAGATGTTTCGCAACATGCTATGAATACAAACGTTGGATTGTTGGTGAACGCAAGCCGTGCCGTAATCTATGCAGGAAGTGGTGAAGATTTTGGTGTGAAAGCAGGCGAAGCAGCGAAAAATTATCATCAGCAAATGAAGGTTTTGCTGAACAAACAATAAGGAGCTTTTTACCGCAGAGAAGTTGAGTGAACAGAGTTTACGCAGAGAAAATATCATCTCCGCAAAACCTTATTTCTCTCATGTTCGCTGCGTTAAAAAATCGGGCAAAAACAAATCTTGATTTATATTTACAAAGAGACAATCATCAATACAAAATAAATTTTTTAAACACTTTGATAGATCAATTACAAAAAATTAATAACGAAGAAAGAGCCGTTTTGGTAGGATTGATACAAAAAGATGACACAGAGCAGCAGGTTCGGGAATATATGGATGAGCTTTCATTTTTAGCCGAAACCGCCGGTGCCGTTACCATAAAGCGCTTTACACAAAAGTTGCAACATCCTGATAGCCGCACATTCGTAGGCAGTGGTAAACTGGAAGAAATTAAAAATTATGTGCAAAACAAAAACATCAACATTGCCATTTTTGATGATGAACTCTCTGGTTCGCAAATTACTAATATTGAAAAAGAACTGGGTATAAAAACCATTGACAGAAGCGATTTGATTCTCGACATTTTTGCGCGTCGTGCCCGAACCGCACAGGCAAAAGTGCAGGTTGAGCTTGCCCAGTATCAATATCTGTTGCCGCGCTTGAAAGGCATGTGGAAACACTTGGAACGGCAAGGTGGTGGCATTGGTTCGAGAGGTCCGGGCGAAACGGAAATTGAAACAGATCGGCGTATTGTGAACAACAAAATTTCACTGCTTCGCAAACGGTTGGGCGAGATAGAAAAGCAATCGTTCACACAAAGAAAAGAGCGTGGAGAATTGATTCGCGTTTCTTTGGTTGGTTATACCAATGTTGGCAAAAGCACCATCATGAATTTGTTGAGCAAGAGTGATGTTTTTGCCGAAAACAAATTGTTTGCAACACTCGATACCACAACGCGAAAAGTGGTGTGGGATAACATGCCGTTTTTGTTGAGCGATACAGTTGGCTTCATTCGCAAGTTGCCGCACCATTTGATAGAAAGTTTTAAAAGCACATTGGATGAAGTTCGCGAAGCCGATATATTGCTGCATGTGGTTGATATATCTCATCCGCAATACGAAGAGCATATTGGCGTGGTGAATAAAATTTTGCAGGAATTGAATGCCTTTGATAAGCCTGTGTTGATGATTTTTAATAAGATGGATTTGTATGAAAAGTCAACCTTTGATGAATGGCTGGAACCCGATGTAAGAACAGAATTACTGCGCGATTTGCGGGAGCGTTGGGAACGCGAAACAGATGGCAATAGTGTGTTTATTTCAGCAACCGAAAAGCAAAACGTGGAAGGCTTGCGCGATTGTATTTTGCAAAAAGTAAAGGAGATGTATAGCATTCGCTATCCTTACAAGCCGGTGTTTTTGTGATACTTTTTAATTACTACACATTTTCAAAAAACGATTTGGAAAAAAGCGATTTTCTCCTATTTTTGCAGCCCCTTACAAAAGGGAATATTCCCGAATAGCTCAGTTGGTTAGAGCATCTGACTGTTAATCAGAGGGTCACTGGTTCAAGTCCAGTTTCGGGAGCCTGAAAATGAAGCACTTGCGCTAAAAATGCAGCAAGTGCTTTTTTATTTGCACCAGAATTTTGCACCAAATCTTTTAAACAAAAGAAGTGCAACATGCGTAGCTTGTTAGCCGTGAGAATGAGGGTAAGATCATCTAAATCTTTAAGCAACTGGTTGAATAAATTGCCATATACCTGACCCACGTAAACGATCTCATCAGGGTTTAGTAGACCACTTCTTTTATAAGAATTCAAAGCCGATTTGTATTCGTTGACAAGCTGCACCTGGTTGTTGATGATTTGGGGTATCTTCCAATACTTTCGGACTGTTGGGCTTACCAGCTACAAGCCATCCAAAAAAGCTTCATGCAGATTGAATGATCCCTTTGAAATATCCCTGATGGTTGAATATCCTTTAGACACTATTTCGTATCCTTCCTTCATGTCTTTTAATTTGTTGATGGTTCGTTCAATCACATTTCTTTGTTTGTAAGCAATATAGTCCATACCTCTTTGCTGTAACCGGCTTATCCTGGGCGGTATGACGGCTTCGATTGCTTCACTGTCTAAATAATGCAAAAGCCAGTCTGCATCGTATGCTTTACCGGCTATCAGTTTTTCCGGCTTCATTCCTTGTATCAATTCCAAAGACACTTTGATATCCGCCGGATGGTTCCCTTGCCATCCGTACTTAAATGAATTTTTGTTGTCAATCCACCTCTTCATTTGCCAATTGCCTGCTCAGCCGGTTTGCTTTCTTATTCCTTTTTTTAAAGCACCGCTGCGTGCTGATGAACTCTTATGGCAGTTAAATTTTGATTTAAATTATCACTATTTTAAAATAAAACGACCATTGAAGTTTGCAAGGTAAACAGTTACATATTTCTATATTTACAGAACAGTTCACAATACAAAAGTTACTTCAGACGGCTTTCTAAATGCAGCTACCAATGTTAAGAAAAAGATTGTTATACATTTTGGTTTTGGTGTTATTGGCAAAGCTTTCCTCTTCGGCCCAATCTCTTCGCATTCTTTCATCCAATGATGGCTTGCCACAATCTTTTGTTTCTGGGATTGTGCAGGACGATTCTTTGTTTGTATGGATTGGCACAAGAAACGGGCTTGCCAGATTTGATGGTGTGAATTTTAAAATCTTTCAGCACGATGCGAACGATACAACCACCATTGCATCCAACTTAATTATCTGGATAAAGAAAAACAAGGATAACACATTGTGGATAGAGTATGAAAGCGGCGAGATTGACCACTTCAATCCGGTAACAGAAAAAGTAAAGCACCTTTTAAAAGGTAATCTGTCAACACCCAATTCGGTTCAATTTGTCCGTCGTGGATGGCTGGTTGATAACACGGGAGTTTTCTGGGGCATCACGCAAGGCAAGGGCATTGATTATTATACTCCTGCCACCCAAAAAACCATTTTTCTTAAAAAACAAAATTCATCTCTGCCATCAGATACTGTACGGGGAATCGCTGAAATAAAAAACAAAATATGGCTGGTTACCAATAATGGAATCTCCATTTTTAATGCAAAAACAAACCGGTTCATCAACTATGTCATTCCATATCAACAGGATTACGGTGTGTTTGAAGGTTCGGATGCCATTGCCATTGATTTACATCTTCGGGCGAATGGAGAACTGATGTGGGGCGATCGAAGCAACTTATATTTCTTTACTCCTCAAACGGCTCATTTTCATAAAGCTGCCATGCCTGAAGTTTCTTACCTCGGTGCAAGATGGATTCGCAGAGATAGCAAAGGCATTGATTATTTTGAAAACTATGGGAAGGTGTATCGCTACGATGATAATACCGGCATAACAAAAGTGGCAAGAGTTTGTTTTCCTGACTCGGGCAATGTAAAATCTTTTCTTGTGGATCGTTCCGGCTTACTATGGTTGGGTTCCAATGCAGAAGGCATTGAGCAGATAGATTTGGAAACACCCTTATTTCAATCTTTCGCTTACAAAAAAAATTTTATTACAGACATAATGCAGCAGGTGTTTGGCAAAGATGCATTGCGGTTGTTTACGCTTACACCAAATGACATTGGCTTTTCAACACCCGGTTATCACTTGAGATCGGCATACAGTGCGGATAAAAAATTATACATCGGGCTTCAACAATCTTTGTGCTATTACGATACGAATCAACAACAACTTGTAAAACTTCCCGACGTTCCCATTCTTGCGGCCAATCAATTTGGTTATGCCATAAAAGGCATTTCCTTTTTGCAGGATGGCTCGCTTATAGTGGTTGAATATACCGGCGCTGTTTTAATTTTTGATGCAAAAACAAACACATGGCAACCTTTTATAGAACCTACGCTTATCCGAAAACAATTCGGGTCTCTTGTATTGCCACAAGATATGGATGCCGATGACAAAAAGATATGGATAACAACAGCCAACGATGGATTGTTGACGATAGATATTCAATCAAAGGGAATAACGCAGCTGAAAGAAAATAAAAAGAACCATTCACTACCCAGTGATCAGTTGTTAGCAATTGAACCCGACCCAACCCGTAGCGATTTGCTTTGGATTGGCAGTTACCAGGGATTGATTTGTTTTCATAAGAAAAACAACCGGTGCGAAGTGTTTTCTTTGAAAGATGGATTGCCCGATAACACGGTGTATTCGTTGCTTACAGACCGTGCGGGCAAATTGTGGTTCAGCACTAACAAAGGCATTTGCCAGTTCGATCCGGTAACGCATCACGTACAAGTGTTCCGCACTCAGAATGGTTTGCCCGGCGATGAATTTAACCGCTTTCATGATCTTGCTTTGCCCGACGGACGATTGCTGTTTGGCGGCACGAAAGGCTGGACAATTTTCAATCCTTTATCGGTGAAAGAAGATGAGTTTGAGCCTTCTGTTGCTTTTACTAATATTAAAATTAATAACAAAGACACGGTTCTTACTTCGGCAAACGCTCCTTTGAATGCCCTGAACAAACTGGCATTGCCTTATGAACAAAATACGGTCAGCATTGGTTATGCAGGATTGGAATTTAACCAGCCAACCGATATTGAGTATCGCTATCAATTAAAGGGTTATGATAAAGACTGGATTTATGCCGGCAACAAACGCGAAGCGATTTATACAAAAATTCCTTCGGGCAATTATACGTTGCTGGTGAACGCCAGCAACACTTGGGGCAAATGGAGCAGCCACATCAAACAATTGAAGATAGAAGTAGCTGCGCCGTGGTGGGGAACCAAACTTGCTTACCTGTGCTATGCCATTATTATTGGCGGGTTGGTGTGGACCTTCATTCGGTTTCGCGTAAACCGCGAACTGATGAAACAGGAGATCGATTTAAAAGAAAAAGAATCTGCACAGCTAAGAGAACTGGATGATATGAAATCGAAATTCTTTTCTAATATCACGCATGAGTTTCGCACGCCGCTTACCTTAATTACAGGTCCGGCTGAACAAATTCGGGCAAAAACAAACGATGCGCAGGAAAAAAGTTTGGCAGATACGATTGTGAAAAATGCCGAACAAATGCTGCAATTAATTAATCGGTTACTCGATCTTTCCAAATTAGAAGCAAAGGCCTTTATACTGCACCAACAAAAGGGAATTCCCGCTGATGTGATTGGTTCTATTGTTCACTCATTTGAAAACGAAGCGGGCAAAAAAGGCATACAGTTATCGTTTGAAGACAAAACCAATCATCTGAGCTGCCTTTTTTATGCCGATGCAGTTGAACGCATTTTGTACAATCTTGTTTCTAATGCAATCAAGTTTACGCAAGCCGGTGGTAAGATTGCAGTTGTTCTTTCGGCAAAAGAAGAAATGTTGCTGCTTGTCGTTAAGGATAACGGAAGCGGAATTTTAAAAGAGAAGTTGCCTTTTGTTTTTGAACGATTTTACCAGATAGATAAAGTCAACGTAACAACCGGCACAGGCATTGGATTGGCGTTGGTGAAAGAACTGGTTAATGGTGCAAAAGGAACGATTGATGTTGACAGCCATACCGAAGATGAAAGAAAGGGAACAACCTTTACTGTAAGGCTGCCTTATCAACCCAGCAAAAGTGAACCGGATGCATCCACAGCTATTGAGGTTGACAACGAACAGCAAGCGGAAGAAAATAAACTGCCATTGATATTAGTGGTGGAAGACAATACAGAGCTTGCTAATTTTATCACTACCATTTTGGGTGAACAATATCGTACAATGCATGTTTTAAACGGCGCAGCAGGTTTGGAAACTGCGTTAGCGGAAATGCCCGACGTGATTGTAAGTGATGTAATGATGCCGGTAATGGATGGTTATGAACTATGCCGCAAACTGAAAGAAGATATACGAACGAGCCACATACCCGTTGTTTTACTCACCGCAAAAGTGTCGCAGGAAAATAGAATGGAAGGATTGAGCAAAGGCGCTGATGATTATCTTACCAAACCATTTCACCCAACCGAATTGATGCTGCGCATTCACAACCTGCTGGAAAGAGAGCAAAAACTAAGAGCACTTTATCAGCAAAAACAAACATTAATTGAACAAGCTGAACCAGCGGCAAAAGCAGCGGTTGTTCCGCAAAATATTTTTCTAACGAAACTGTATGAGCAGATAGAGGAACATTTGGATGATTCTTTATTTGGTGTTGACCAATTGGCTGACACATTGTTTATAAGCCGTAGCAGTTTACACCGAAAATTAAAATCCACGACCGGCATGTCAACCACCGAAGTGGTACGCAATTACCGTTTGCAACGCGCTGCCGAATTTCTACAGGAAGGATACAGCAGTACCGATGTTGCTTATAAATCGGGCTTCGGAAGTCCTGCTTATTTCAGTAAAAATTTCCGCGAGCTGTATGGAATCACGCCGGGCGATTATATAAAAAAGTACAAAGGATAACGGGTAATCATTCTAAAAAAGTTTTTGTAATCATTGTTTTTGTATAACCGCAACAATAGTTACAGGCTTTGCAACATATCGTATAACACCTGCTTCAACGCCAAAATAATTTTGCATTAGCAACTGAAGAGAAAGACTGATGATTGTCAATCTACTAACTTCTAAAATCAAAATTATGTTCGCAGGTATTCTTTATTTCCTCATCGGAAATTTTCCGGTAACCTTCTTCCTGGCAGGCGTTGCCTGTGCTTCCGTCAGAATGTACCGGCACCGGATAAATATTATGGAAGCATTCATTGCGGAATCATTTACGTCATATTATTTGCTGTTTGCATTGGGCATTCGCTTGTTATATGGAAGCATTGTACAACTGCTGCTTCCCTTTATAGCAGCTCAATCTTATGCTGCGCAAAACAATCCATTTGAGATAGCCATCAGCGCCATTGGTATTGTTTTAAGCATTGCTTCAATGCTTGCTTACAAGAAAAATTTTCGCTTTCGGTTGCGCACTGTGGTGGCTTGTTCTTTGTTTTCATGGAGCTCGGCAGCCCTGCGTATTTTCGTTCAATCAGGCAGCTATATTCATGTTCCTTACAATAGCAGCAACGTATGGGTTAACATATTACAACCTTTTATCAGCATAGCCATCCTTCGTATTTCTATATCAACTCAAAAGAGCAACAAGCTATTTCATTTGGCTAACTATTATAAGCCATTCTTCATTGGATCGCTGGCATCAAAATAAAAATTAGAGCAAAACCAAAATGGGTTGTGCTTATCATTTTATTGATTCAAAAAATTAAGTAGGAGAGTCTTTCAAACATTTTTTCAAACAACCATTATGGAATATTCAACCGCTGAACAAACAATAAAACTTTCAGCCAGAAAAAAAGGCAAAATCAATTTCTATTTATGGTTAAATATCTCTCTATTAATTATTCTGCCTTTGTTGTCAATTGCAAGCGCAAGACTTTTTGAAAGCGAGATTGTAACCGTGCAATTGGCAGCCAAATGGTTTATATTTTGGGCAATCGGCATACGGCTTTTTACGACAGGTATCAAACAAGCCACAGATCCCGAATTTACAGGAACCAAAATATTCAAATTCACATCAAAAGAAAGCTTTGTTGTCATCCGAGAATTGGGTTTTGCCAATATTGTGTTGGGTGTAATGGGCATTCTTTCGCTCATCAACGACGACTGGCGTTCTATCTCCGCCATTACAGGAGGTTTGTTTTTTGGCCTTGCAGCCATGCAACACGCAACCAGAAAACCGGACAGTGAAAATGAATGGATAGCTTTGGTGTATGATGCTGTTGTGTTTGTAATGATGCTGCTTTACTTCGCTTTTATTTTCATCCATTAATGAACTGCAACTATACAATTGAATATGCAAACAAAAATATTGACGAAACCAAAAGAGCATTTGAGCCAACAATCAAAGTATATGGATGTGGAAGAAAAATGCAAAACCACATCGCATGTATTGAATGTTTCTGCCAACCTGATGGGAATTTGCTTTATTCTGTTGACCTCTATCAAATTGCTTGGCAAAGCTGAAGCTACTATTGTAGATGAAATATGTGGCGTAGCTATTGTTTTGTTTATGACAAGCTGTATATTTTCTTTTTTATCGCTGCGCATTTTCGCCAGAAAAAAATTATGGCTTGAAACCGCGGCAGATGTTGTTTTGTTGCTGGGGTTGCTTTTGCTGCTGGTAACGGCTATCCTGTTCTCTTTTAATATTATCAAGTAAGATGATTTTTTGTTTATACAGAAATGATAGAACCTGCTTTTCAGCAGGTTTTCTTTTTTACGCCAAATATTCTACCTGTATTTATGAGTAGCCATTACAATGATTGATTTAATTTTATAAATGCTGTTGTTTACGGCCATCAATGCTTCAATCTTTTTTATTTCCTCTTTGATAATTTGTGCAAAACCAAACATGACAGATCCTGTGCATCGTTC
Source organism: Ilyomonas sp. (assembly GCA_965277535.1). Taxonomy (GTDB): domain Bacteria; phylum Bacteroidota; class Bacteroidia; order Chitinophagales; family Chitinophagaceae; genus Ilyomonas. The sequence continues at coordinate 3,859,962 of OZ255825.1, forward strand.
AAAATCAAGTGAATCCATGAGACTTTTTTAACCACTATCCTTATTGCACAAACCCACTATCAATAATGTGTCAGCCACTGTAACTATTGTTGCGATATCAGGCGTTTATAAACGTTCATTTTCTCCTGCAACAATAGTTATAATGATTGCAACATAGGGTACAATGGTCGCATCGAGGCGGTAATAATTTTGGTTCATCAAAAAATTAAAATCATGAAATTTACAATGCCTCGCTTAACAACATTACGCAATCTAATGTTGCTCTTTATTACCGTTTTATTGTTTTCCTGCTCAAAAACTTCATCGGGTCCTAACGGCGGTTCTTCTTCCATTACAGCCTTTTCATTTCAGGTTGCCAACAATGCTGTTCCTTTAGAATCGGATGCCGCCATCAATGGAAATTCCATCTCCATTTTCTTACCACCGGGAACAAATGTGAATGCGCTGAAAGCCACTTACACACTTTCCGATTCAGGCATTGTAAGAGTGAATGGCGTGCAGCAGCAAAGTGGCGTAACAACTAATAACTTTTCTTCACCGGTAAATTATACCGTTACCGGCACAAGCGGTAATGCGGTAAATTATACTGTTACCGTAACCACCGGAATAGACGCCATTGATCAGGGCGTAGCAGCATTCATGTCAACCTACAATGTACCCGGAATGAGCCTTGCCATTACTTTGAACGATCATTTGGTGTATGCCAACTCTTACGGAAAAGGCAATACCGAAACAGGCGAAAACATTAACAACAACAGTTTGTTCAGAGTGGCTTCGCTTTCCAAACAAATCACTTCGGCGGCTATCATGCGACTTTTGGATGAAAACAAATTAAACCTTCAGCAAACCGTGTTTGGTACAAACGGTATTCTTGGCGTTGCTTACGGCAGTCAGCCTTATGGACCGGGCATTGAAAATATCACCATTGATAATTTACTGCATCATACAGAAGGCGGATGGCCGGATGATGGCACCGACCCAACTGGCCAGAACCTTTCGCAAACTGCCAGTCAAATGATAAGCTGGGGATTGAACAACGTGCCATTGCTTGACGCCACACCGGGCGATTCTTATAATTACTCTCATTTTGGTTATATTATTTTGGGTCGTGTAATCGAAAAGATTACCGGACTGCCTTACCAGCAGGCTGTGCAACAATTGGTGTTGCAACCCAGCGGCATTACAGACATGAGCATTGGTGGCAATACGGCAACCGACCGCTTGCCCAATGAAGTAACTTATTATGCAACTATGGGCGATCCTTATTATTTGCCTATTGCACGTATGGATGCGGCGAACGGATGGGTTGCCAGTGCTACTGATATGGCTCGCTTTATGGCGCATGTTGATGGCTTATCGCAAAACACCATTCTATCTCCTAATGCAGTAAACACAATGTTTACACCATCGTTAGCCAATAAAAAATATGCCTGCGGATGGAATACCAACGGTACAAATGTTTGGCATGATGGCTCGTGGCCCGGAACCGGCACTACACAAGGCATTACCACACAAAACGGAAACTTTAATTATGTTATTCTTTGCAACTCCAGTAGCAGTAATGCTAACTTCAAAAACGATTTGGGTAATGTTTTTTGGAATGCGTTACCAAATGTTGCCAACTGGCCAACGTATGATTTGTTTGGAAGCAAATAAGTGTGTAAATAAATTGTTCAGATAAAAACAAAGAGGTTGTTCGAAAAATGTGAGCAGCCTCTTTGTTGTTTTAACACACTTCTTCATAATATACAACCTCGCTTATCGCTCAAAATAATGTGTTCTTAATTTGTAATGACTCCCGAAAGAAAGTTTGTTTTCATCCATTTTTCATTTACACAATGAATGGTGTTTAACGCAACCCAGTTTGTTACAGTTTTCAAAAGTGCTTTGTTGTTGGTAAAAAGAGTTCTGCTTTTTGTTTTGCTTATAAATAGTGCTTTCATAATTTTTTGTTTCAAGATGATTATGCATTAGCAGGTAAGGTATCAACGGTAACATTGTTAACGATTGGTGCGCTTGCAACAGGTTGCGGTGCCGGACTTGCTGCAAGCGGAGGTGCCAGTGTTTCGGCATCAGCAGGCGGCGGATCGTTCTCTTTTGTTTTCATTATTAAATAAGTGGCGCTGCTAATGCCGGTTAGTGCCAGCAACGTATCACTCAATTCAGGAAGATCGCATCCTGCTTTGATGAGTGAAACTTTATAGAGATAAACAATAACTGCAATAACCGTCCAGGCAAAGTTTTGAAAACGATGCAGGCTTACGCCACTTGCGTCTGATAATATATCAATGAAGAAACCCTGTGATGGCCTGTTTTGATGGCGTGGCCTGTTATCGTTGATTTCCTTTTTGTCAATAAAAAACGATGCTACAGCAGTACCTGCGAATATGCCCATTAATACAAGCGCAGTTTTATTGATGTTTGTATCTGCACAATCGCCTTTGAATAAAGCAAGATAAACGTAAACGGAAGAAATAATAACTGTCCACATACCAAACTGCACTTTGGTTAAATTAAATGGCGCGTTGGTATTCACCAATTTCCATTTGCTTTTGCGCTGCAGTGCCTGTGCATTGGCATCAAACTCACAGATGTCGCTTATTTCATCTCTTAAAATATTACTGTAAGCAGCCAATGCTAAGAACATGAGAGTTATGGTTGAAATGCTGAAAACTGTTATAACTGATTTTACATCAAAATCGGTTTGTGTGCTGCAGCCTGTTAATAGAAAGCAGAATAAAGGCAGCAGGTAAAGAATACGTTTCATGGTTAAATGTTTGTTTTATTTAAATTTGTTTTTGCTTATTTTTTAAAGGCATAATAAGGCTGGTTATTTATAGTTTAAACCTTTTAGTTCTGTTTGTAAATCCTGCAATGACTGAACACTTACGCCGCTGGTATTATTAAAAGGATGATCGAGCGAATAAACCAGGAACATGCACATTGCCATACAACTTACAAGAAAACCTAAGAATATTCTTTTCAATTGCAACGAAGGCACATTTAAAAAGAAAAAGAATAACACCATCATAGTGCTGCCTGTAATAAGGCTGAACCAAACCATTTGAGGTATTTGCGAATGGCTGTGGCTAAGCCTTTCACGGCGCAGGTTGTCAAGGTCTTCAAGCTTATTGTTGATTGCTGCAAGTACCTTCTCCTGTTTTTTGTTTTCTATATTGGCACTTAGTAATTGAAGCCGTAAAGAACGTATCGCATTGGGTCTTTGAACTGATTTGTTTTTGCTGTTCATCTCCCATTCATTATTCACTACCTCATTGCAATAATTATAAACGCTTTGCCTTACGTTTGCTTTAATGCTATCAGGTAAATCTTCTGTATGCGCAACCACAGCGTTTAATTCATCGGCTTCTGTTTCTATATTTTTTTGGAGGTCAGTATAATCGTCCCATACAGCTACAATTACAAAAGCCAATAGCAACGAATAAACAAGACTAATTCCGCCAAATACCAGGCCTGCTACTTCGTTATGAAACGGGAGTTTATACTTTACTGCATACTTGTGAAAAGCGGTTAGCGCCAATTGCGATGTAACCACAGATAGCATTATAAATAGCAAACAAAAAACAGGTTGTGGAAGCGATAGGGTAACGCCGGAAGACAAACTAAGCATCATAACACAATCTTAAACTGTTACTGAATTATACTTTTATAAAGCTGAAAATGGTATTGATGATCATCGTTGTAAGATCCATCTTAAACTGGTCAACACGAACTTCCGCCAAGCCTGCCTGCTTCAATGCAGTCATTTCATCCAATACCGCTTGTTCTTTTATAAGAAAAGCAACATCTTCTGTTGTCAGATCGCCGTTTTCCAGTTCAAGCGTCCATTTTTGCAGGTTGGCTTTCAGGCTGTTTATGGCATCTTCTCCGTCAGATTTTGCCTGGTTTAAATAATCCTGTAAGCTTGATTTGGCAAGCGATTCAACACCGCTTTCCAATGTTTGTATCAACTGATCTATACTCGTTGTTGTGTTCATGATTTTTGTTTTTATTGATTGATGATTTGTTTTTGCCCATTTAATTTGTGGGTTTGATTTTACCACTTTCAAGACCAGAGATTTGATCGAATGATTCGCCTATCAATTGTTTGGAATCGTTAATAAACGCCGCATCCAACTTTTTTTCTTTTTGCCATCTTGAAAGAAAACCACCCAACGAACTACCGGTTGAATCAATCAGCACGCTCCACATTTTTGTGGTAACAATGTTCTTCGGTTTGTTCTTTTCGTATTCGTAAATTTTACTCAGTTGCGTTCTTAGTCCCTTAACGTCGGCTGTATGCAACGGGAAACTGTCTGCCGCATCGCTCATCACATTCAGCGCATCTATTTTAGTGGAAGTTGCCTGCGTGTAAGAATACTGATCGTACTTTGAAATAGTAGCGCAGGACGACATGAATATCATTGCGCTCCATAAAAAAAATGTCCCTTTTGTTTTTACATGATAATTGCACATTTTGTTTTTGTTTTTATGTTGATTGATTTGTTTTGTACATGCCTCCGCTCCGCAGCTTTTATAGCTGTTTTGCCGTAGCACTTTCTCTCGAAAATTTTTATTTGAAAAAGCGGGTTATTGAAAAAGCCTTACTCAGAGAACATAATTTTAGCAGCACGTTACCAACGCTTACTTTTTTATTGAAGCATGTAAAGTGAGATTGATTCTTTTTTGTTTTTTACAACCCGCCGTTAATTGTTCAGTAAAAAATCTGAACCCGTTAGATTGTTTCTGAAGGTTATATCTTGTCTGTTATAATCTTGATTCCGATGCAAATTTACGATGATGAATGTGCGTTTGTCAATAGCTATATCAGGCTATTTTATTACACAATATTTTTCTGAATGGCCGTTGCCACTGCCTCTGAAACGCTGTGTACATGCAGCTTTTGATAAATATTCTTGATATGGTTATTTACCGTATTGATAGCAATAAATAATTCCGATGCAATCATCTTATGACTGTATCCTTTCACCAATAAATTCAAAATGTCCATTTCTCTTTTGGAAAGATTGAACAGCTCTTTGTTTGTTTTGTCAGATTTTTTATTGAAGTAACCCAATACACGGCGGGCAACAGATGGCGTCATGGGTGCGCCGCCATTGACCACTTCAAGAACGCTTTCAATCAATCTATCATTCGATGCATTTTTCAAAATGTACCCGTCTGCACCAGCCAGCAAGCAATTGAAAATCTTTTCATCTTCTTCAAACACAGTTTGCATAATGATGTATGTATCAGGATAATATTTTTCCAGCAACTTTACGCCTTCAATGCCATCAACGCCTGGCATATTAATGTCCATCAGCACCACATCAGGAATGTTACTGCGCAGGTCTTCAACAAGGTTATTGCAGTTTTCAAAATCGCCGGTGCATATCATGTCTTTCCGCAAACTTATCATTAGTTTCAACGCATCGCGCCTGTGTTTGTGATCATCAAAAATGGCTATCGTAATCATACTCTAAATTACAGTTTTAGTTTTGTGTTATTATCCTCTTTCTGTTTTCCACAATGCAAAATTGTAATAAATGAATGGATGGTTCAATAGCCATATCAGGCTATTTTCAATAGCCGTTTTTTCAACAGGTAAGAACAGAGCATCTGATAACGATTCGTTCCTGATAACACGTTTGTTTTTGCACGAAAATCATGCTCGTCACTGCGAGGAACGAAGCAGTCTGTGTTGTATAGTAAATACTGTTTGTAAGCAGTAAACAGACAGTTCATTTACTCACCACTCACCATTCACAACTCACTATTCACTGTATTCCACAGACTGCTTCATGCCTCGCAGTGACGGTTTATCCGCCATAAAATTGCAGTTGAATTTCGGTGCCATTTCCGGGCGATGAACTGATTGTAATTTCTCCCTTCAATGTTGCGGCGCGATGTTGCAGGTTAGCAAGCCCGTTGCCACCACTTCGTGTTTTGGCTTTATCAAATCCTTTTCCGTCATCTTTTATCGATAGCATGATGAAACTGTTTTGCACATGCAAAGCCACCCAAACATTTTTACCATCGGCATATTTAGCAATGTTGTTAATGGCTTCTTTGTAAATCAAATAAAACTCGCGACGTTTATCCATGCTCAGCTTCATGCGGTTCAGTACATCATCCACATCAAAATGTACTGCATAACCTTTGGCTTCCAATAGTTGCGAAGCCTGCTCGCGCATACGGCTGATGATGCGGTCGAAAGCGTCATTCTTTGTATTGATATTCCAGACAATATCATTCATTGCACTCATAATTTCGGCAGCAAAATCGTTGATTTTATTCACCAGCGGCTTGTTGTCAAAATCAACACTATTTATCTGTTCCTGCATTATTTTTGAATAAATGGCAATCGTACTGATGGATGAACCCACTTCGTCGTGCAGGTCTCTTGCAATGCGGTTGCGCAGTTTATCCAATCTTCTTAACTGGTACAACCTGAACTTGTACAAGCCATACATAACAACGGTTGTTGTTACCGCCATCAATAAATAAAACCACCAGGTTTGATACCAGGGTGTGATAATAATAACCGCAATTGATTTACTCCTCTCACCCCACAAATTGTTTTCAAAATTTGCCTGCACTATAAAGTGGTATTTGCCCGGATCGAGGTTGGTGTAAGTGGCTTCGTGCGCTGTGCCCGAATAGATCCAGTCTTTATCAAAGCCTTCCATTTTATAACGATAAACTATGCTTCCCTGGCGGCGATAATCCATTGCAGCAAACTGAAAGGTGATTACATTTTGCTTGTATTGCAGCGTTATTTCTTTTGCATAATTGATGTTTTCTTTCAATGGCGCATCAACATCTTTTGTATTCACCGGTTTATTAAAAAGTCTGAAATCGGTAAAAATTACATCGGGCGATTCCAGTGGTTTTATTTCTTTAGGATCGAAATAATTAATGCCATTCATGCCGCCGAAAACAAGCAAGCCATCACTTGTTTTGCAATACGCATAGCGATTGAATTCATTGCTTTGCAAACCGTCATCTGCATTGTAATTCCGAAACAGTTTTGTTGTAGGATTGAAAACAGAAAGCCCTTTATTTGTGCTTAACCAAAGGTTGCCATCATCACCCGGTAAAATGCCATAAATAACATTATTGGCAAGCCCATTTTTTGTGGTAAACCGTATGAACTTTCCGGTTGATTTATCAAGCCGGTTAAGTCCTCCGCCTTTGGTACCAATCCATAAATAACGGTCGGGATTTTTTATATCGTTGCAAAAACAATAAATAAAATTGTTGCTTAGTGAGGTTGTATCCTGCGACTGAAAAAGATAAGTTTGTTCAATTTGTTTTTGCTCAATATTGAACCTGAACAAACCATCCGTTGAACCAAGCCACAACACATTGCCATCTTCATAAATCGTTTGCAAAAAATCACTTTCAAAATTCATCATCTGCAGTGGGTATTCAAACTTTGATAGAAAGCCTGATAAAGGATCAAAGCCTATAAAATGATCCTTCATACCAAACCACAGCTTGCTATTTCTGTCAACGTGTAAAGGATATACCGGACCGCTGTTTTGTTCAGGAAAGATGTTGTAAATGTGTTTTTCTTTTGTGCGAAGATTGTAATAGTAGATGCGACTGCCCTCTGGTATCCAAAGGTTGCCAGAAGTATCTTTTGAAAAGAAAATAATGTTGCTGTTTAAAAATTGTTTTTGCAGGAATTTTATAAACGCATCATCCTCGTATTGCGGTGGTTGGTCTTTACTCAATTGAATCTTATCAAATCGGCTGGTAAGAATTTCGCCTGGCTTGGTTTCTAATATCTGGTAGAGTTTGGTATTGGGCAATATGTGATGAAAGCGTTCAATCTCTGCATCATATTTCAATATTCCATAACCACCTGTGCCAATCCATAGAATGCCTTGCTTATCGGAAAACATGCAGGTTATGGTAGAAAGCGGTGTTGCCTGTGTTGAATCAGCCGGCACATAAAACCATTGTTCGTTATCAGGAATATGGATTCGTCTAATGCCTTTGCCTTCCATTATCCAAAGCATTTGGTTTTTATCAATCATCCATACATGCGATGCAGTATTGTTTTGAAATGCGTGAACTATATGTGGAAGATTGAAATCATAACCCGGGTATCTTATGATCTGTTCGCCATTGATAAACAAACTATAACTGGCAGTATCTTCTAAAATACCGGGAATGAAATTGGAGTCTTTAACGGGAACGGTTGCCTTTAATGTAAAATGATAATCGTTATAGCTGTTGAATGCCAATTCATAAATGCGATGGTTGATTGCAAAAAAATCATGCCCGCGGCTGTCGGTAAAAACAGTTCCTTTGAATATTTTCTCAATAATATTTTTATCCGGTTGCAGATGGGTAAATCTTAAATTATTTTGACCGAAAAAACCTTGTCCCGACTTTTTTTGTGCGGGCAAAATTTCCATGCGGTCAATGCCTTCGTCGGTGTTTATCCATAAAGCGCCTTTTTTATCTTCACTAATGGAACCTACTTTATCTGAAATAAGATTTTGTTTCGTGGATTTGAGGATATGATAAAACGTATTGGTAGCACGGTCAAAATAATCAAGTCCGTTGTTGCGGGTACCTATCCACAAACGTTGCTGAGAATCTTCAAAAACAAAAGTCAAATCATCGCTGCCGATAGAGGTTGAATCGTCTGGATCGTGATGAAAAACGGTGAATGTATAGCCATCATATTTATTCAAGCCGTCGCCGGTTGAAAACCACATGAAGCCTTGTTTATCCTGCGTAATGGCACTGACAAAGCCTTGTGATAAACCATCATTAATGGTCAAAGATTTGAAATGTATAGGTGTTATTGGTTGAGTCAATACCCGGGTACTCACCACTAATAATAACAAACAAAAAGTAAACGGTTGCTTTGAGAAAAACACGTGACAAGAAACGAAGTTCTAAGTACGTGGTCAAAATTAATTTATGAAAACAGATTTTGAGAAAAGAAAAAGTTAGAAGCAGTAAAAAGGTGCTTTGTTAGTGGGTAACAAACATGATCATTTCATGAAAAAAAGTAGGGGGTCAATTCCATATAAAACCAAATAAAACCTGTCAGGTTACAAAAAATTGCTACTTTTTTTAGTGTGTTTTAACCTGACAGGTTATGATCATTTTATGTGCAAAAACAAAGCACTTGCAAAAACAATAGTTTTTGTGCATTTGCAAATGTTCAAAAAAGAGGATTGATAAATACAAACCACTCAATCTTTCTATTTTGAACGAACGATTGGGATAAGGAGTGAAAGTGTTAATTAAGCTGTTACAACAGGTGATGCCGGAGTAGCTGATGGAATGTGTGTTTCAATTGTTTTCACAACGGAGCATAAAGTTGTCGCATAATTAGGGTCTGTTGCATAACCTGCTTTTGCAATGGCATCTATAAATGCAACAGGATTGCTTTTTACAGCCAAAGCGTCTGCATAACGCGGGTTGTTTAAAAAGAAGGATGCGTGGTCGGTAAAGCTTTCTTCAGGCGTTGCATACTTTCTGAAATAGTCCTTCACTCTGTACCGAAACATCTTTGCGCCATCCACTAAAACAGGCGTGATGCTGATAACTTGAGGAAATGAAAGGTCAGCTCTGCGACTGTATTCAGTAGTCGTTAAAAGCTGTTCGTCTACTGGTGTACAGCCAGTGTTTGCTTTTACACCAAAAAACATATTGCCGGGAGCTACATTGCCCCAGCCGCTTTCTACGGCTGCCTGTGCTAAAACGGCTATTGCCGAAATGCCGGTTTTCTCTTCTGTTTCTTTTGCATAAGGAAGATATGCGCTTACAAAATCTTGGGGAGTCATAATTTTAAATTTTTATGCAAAACTATTTTTCAGAATAGAGTTTGTCAATGGCGTAAATAGGCTATTTTTTAGTTACGCAAGAGCTTGCCGCAATTGCATTTCGATAGGATTTAAAGCTTTTTAAAATGAGATTGTGTTCTATAATTTTTAATCCGGTAATAACAACAATTGGCTTTAAAGAGATGAAACTGTATCTGGAACAAATTTTTGTCATCATCTTAAATGCCTTATTCTAACCTTCGTTTGGTTTTGCCGCATTTGTTGGGATACAGGATGATGAAAACGGCAATTTTTTTTGTTGCTGTTCATGCGATAAACTTATAGGTTATGAAATTTATACCGCTAAAAGTCTTTATTCAAAAAATTTGAAAACAAATTATGTTCACAAATCATCTCATTATTTAATAGGCTGTAAATCAGTAAAGTTTCTGATTAAAGAAAGGCAAATCTTTTGTTTTTAAAAGAAGAATAGGATAAGCCATAATAATCGCTCCTTCGCCTATGGCTGCCCAAATTATTGAGAGGGAAACGCCCGTGTCTATTGCTTCTTTAAAAGCTATAAAACAAACCGGAATAAAAAGCAGGCACGCAGTAATAACACCCGGCGAAAATTTTTTCTTAATAATGACAGGAAGTATATGAAAAAATACTGTATTAATCAACATCAGGCCGGGATAAGCCAGTGCTAATAAAGGATGACTCCAGCCTACACTTGCGCAGGCAATGCCTAAAAAAAGCACAATTACATTTACTACGTAAAAGCCCGTCCAGTCAACAGGTAGTTGTAAAGTGTTTTGCGCCCAGTTTTTCCAATCATAAAAAAATTCTTCAAGAACGTGTATTGCGTAAGCCGCCATTGCCACCCAGAAAATTGTGTTGTTCATACTTTTTGTTAGTTAAAATATGTTTGTTGATTTGTTTGCAGTGTGCTTTCAAAATTCAATACCGATGATTGCAATGATTTTTTGACTGTACAAAATTGCATTGGAATAAAGTGGCTGACTATTCAGAATGTTTCATTTGCTGTAACCATTGTTGCAAAAAAGGTGTAACAATTTATTGTTACGCCTTTTGGTTGATGACTTATTACAATTTAAGTTAACCTGGTACAGGTAACCCATCAAACGTGGTAGCAAGGCAGTGGTTGGCCAAACTAAATTGCAGCCCGATATTGCCCAAGCCAAACCTATTACTGATGCTTTCTGTAATGCACTTGGTGGAGCAAAATTTAAAGTGCAAGAGTAAAAAGGTGACAAACCTATATTCAAAAAACAATCTATTCCAGTCCCGATTAATTACCCTTCTTAAATTGAGACATTATTTCAATTGCTTTATTGATATTGAACCTGTTTAGGTTTATTTTTCAAGCATTTTAAAACCAGGTAATTATCCTAAAGTGGCTATTTTATAATGTTGATTTTTATAACACTTATGAAAAGCCTTAAACAGTTTTATTGTAAACATTTGCATAAAAAAGAGGCTTTTGATTCAGCCTCTTTTATTGTTAATGAACAACTCCTTTACAATTATAGCTAATCTACTGATGTAGCAAAAACCATCGCGCCGTATCCTAAATTCATTGTCGCCTGAACAGCTACCACAATTATGCTTGCCGGTGGGGGACCGAATGTTGAAATAGGTGAGATCAATCCGCCAAAATTAAACATGGTATTTCCTGTACAGTTCAGGATGTTATTTCTATGTGTCTTCTCGCTATAAGGAGTATTTGCTTTTTCTGCAGCCAGATAAGAAAATACAGTTGGCACTTCCCATGCAATGTTGATAAGGGCTTCTACAATAGGAGAAGCATCATTCCAGCTAAAACCTTTTGCAAAAGGCTTTTTCCAACCGGGCGTTGCAGCGGGGGGATTTCCACTTATAACGGGAGGACCGGGGTCCCCGCCAGGCACGGGCAGTACAATGCCTGCATCATCGCCAAGCAGGTGTGCAGGTTTGTTTTTGTTGGGTATTACCTTCACTGCTTCCTGCATAAAACTTGATACCGAAGACACAGGCGCCGCAGGTTGCACAAGTTTGATATCAACCAAACTCTTAATAAGGCCTGCTGCAGCAAGACCTGCTGCCATATAATTGTACCAATTTTCTGAAGGATTATAAAAATTTTGAACGACGGCGATGGCGTTAGGCGCTACATACGGTATATAAAACACTCCATAAAAAACTGCTACAGCTTTACTTGTGGGAAGGGCAATTTTTAAAGCACCAAGAATGCTTACAGCAACAGAGCCGCCTAATGCGCATGAATTGCCAATCAGATTCCAGAATGTATTGGTTGTATCGTTCCAAACCTGCTTGTTATCCTGTAGCATGGTGGCTTGCGTTTGAGAAGGCGCCGCATTTGGCATGGCGAGTATAAAGTCTTTAAACGTTGCTGCATTTATTAACGCTGTGGTAGCATCATTGTCGGGGAAAGGTGCATTTCCGTCGTTGACAATTTTATAAATGATATTTAAAGGAATTGCCATTAATAAACAAGCAACATCGAGAAGATTCAATTCTTTTCCGACAAACGTTTTGTACACCGTTGAAAGCACAGGAATGTGCACTTCCTTGGTAAATGTTTCTGTAACGATGTCTCCAATAATATCTTCTGCTGCCGTCAATAATGTATCGGTCAGGTTAACCGCCGATTCAATTAGCAGATCGGCAATTACGGCTACCAGTTTCTTTAAGAGATCACCCAGCGACATGGTGCCTACATCAGATAAAATTTCTTTTATCTGATCGGCTGCATTTGAAATAATACTGAATTCTTTGGTAACGCTATTAAAAAAATCATCCAATAAACTGCCAATTTGGGTATCATCGCTGTAGTCAGATCCACTTGCATTGTTTTTTAAATGATGATGTCCCCAATTGGATGAAGGTTGGCTTTGACCTTTTGAAGGCGGGTTGGATGCAGACTGGCTTGAGTAGCTATCTGTTGGAAAAGTATCAGCTGGAAGCCCTGCCCAGGTATCTATGGCTTTTACCGTCTCGGATGCGGCATAATTCAGTTGCGCTTTTACTCCATCAATATTCGTAATACAATAAGTAACATAGTTTTTGAAGAATGAGTATAAGACGTTATGCGTACGTATTATGTCGTTCCAGCCAAACATGCTTCCTATCCATTTTATCACATCTTCAAATGCCGTTGCAATCGCATTGAGGGCTGTATGTATTGCGTTGGCTATATCATTCATGCACTTCACCACAAAATGATAAATATTTCCCGCAATGGTCATCAGGCAATCCAATCCATCTGTACCAATTTGAATCACCAGCTGTTCCAGTTTATTCGCTTCGCTTTTCATCCATTTATACAAATGGCCCGCTTTTGACTCGATAGCGCCGAGGAAACTTCCAAGCTGCCCGTTTGCCATGGTGAGAGACATGCTACCATCTGCATGTAGTACCAAACCCATTTCTTTCACCGCTTCAATACCTTCATAATGTTTGGCGTTTTTACCAAACGTGCAACCCCATATTTTATCTGTTTCGGCATTGAACCGCAAATGCTTTGCAAGCCGGTCGGGCTTTGCATAACGTTTTTGGTGAATGCGCCTGCCCTTTTTAGCAGCCGGAGCAGTTGCAACCGCCTGTATAGTGGATACACCCGGCTTGGGCCAACCGCCAGCATCTTCCTGGTCTTTTGTTAGCCCATCAGGGTTTTGGCTTGAGTAGTGTTGACCAAATGAATAAACACTTTGAGAAGTACTTAACTTCTGATCTTCTGAAATATTGCTGTTGCTTACCAATGGTGTGGTCTTGCCCATTTCATCCGTAACAGTGGCATCAAGATAATTTTTATTGCCATCAGGAACCTTTGTGGTTAGATTGCCTGCGGTTACTGCCAATGGGTTAACAACCTGTGTGTACCACTGTTTGGTATTGGGGTCTTGCACAGCAATGTAATAAGAAATACCACCAATGTCATTTACCGGCTGAATAATATTGACGGTTCCTGTTTCATCTGCAGTGGTTTGCAATGGTGCTGTAAATTGCAGATTACTGTAAGTGTTATTTACATATGCACTGCAAGGGCTCGAAGCCCATACAGAAACAGGTACAAGCGATTGGGGTACATTGTTATCATCCGTAATGCGTATGTGTGTTGTATAGCTTGTGGTCTCATACAATGCCGTGATAGCATCCAGCGGTTCCGATAATAAAAATCGCTGTTGCCATGCCGAGGTAATTGGATCCTGAAACAACTGCACCAGCGAACCATCTTCCTGGTGGGCAAACAACACGTTGCAACTGCCATAAGCATTACCATTATTGCTGTCAACCGAAGTGTCTAAACTGTAATTGTTGTTGATGTAAGTAGCCGAATTTGCTACGTTAAACAACAATGGTATAGGGCAGCTCCATGCGTTAGTATTGGTTTCCTGACCAGCTAGGCCTTCCATTATAAATAACTGCGAAGTGCCGGAACCGTCTGTGCTAAGGCTTTGTCCCCACACAACAATATTATCATTCCAGTTTTCAACATGCAGGCTTTGAATGTTCTGTAAAAGACTGCTCGTGTAAATCAATTGTGGTGTTGGGTTGCCGCCTTCTGTATCTTTCTGATTTGCATTGAGGAGGAAATACAAACCTCCCTGTGTGTTGCCACTTCCGTCTTTATAATTGGAAACAAAGAACATATCGGTGTAGGGCGCAGTGGATGCCGGTGCCGACAAAGCCATTGCCATGTATTGACTACTGTATCCTGCAGGCAAATTAAAAATGGTGGCATTCGCATGTTCTTCTGGATGTAAATAATTGCAAGTAGGCGCATACATTAACTGCGCTGCGCTATTTAGTGTTCCCAATACATATACGCCACCTACATTGCAATCGTTGTTGGGGCCGTCATTCGGACCGCAACCAAGAAAGGAAGTAATCTGCCCTGCCTCAAGGTCAACCTGTAAATTGTTTGGCAACCAGGCATAACTATGCTGTTTGGTTACATCAATATAAAACCTTGAAATGGTTTGTGTAGCAGTATTGGTGATGAGGTCAACAATAATATACTGCGTTCCATTGCCATCGTTGCTGTCTAAAATCTGCACTTCATTTACCGGCATGGCCTGGTATGCAGCAATGTTATCACCCGGGTAGTCAAATTTATACTGATTGAATTGCGGGGCATTACTCGTCCAGTTATCCAGCGTATTGGTAAAACCGGTAGCAATGTGCAAATAATCTACTCCATTTACGGTAACTACCATTGCAATGTCAATTGAGTTCGTATTGCTAAGGTCTTGCGCAATATCAAACGTTTTCACGGCAACAGCAGCATTGTTATAACAGGATTGCGAAAGCGAAGAACTCAAATCTACCTTTACCCAGCCATGCACATCACCGGGTACTTCCCGGGTACAGTATAAAATTCTTTCCTTATCATCAAGGGTGAACAGCAAGGAGTGGCCTTCAATGGTTTGCAAAGCATCAAACTGCTTATCCGGAAGTAGGGTTGTGGAAGCTTTCTGATTTTTCATCAGTTCGGTTTCATTAATGATTTTCATTTTCTAAATTTTATTGTGTGGCATGTATTTTTAAAACATGCCACGGTGAATGATTTGTTTTTATTGATTTTTTACCGCTCTTTATTACAGGGAGGGGTTGAAGAGAAGCGGTCGAAATGTTTAATTAAGATTCTGCTTTGTAGGTAACATGGCACACGATGTCTGAATTGTTTGAAAACTGCGCATCCTGAAAAGTGAATGCATTGCCACCAGGGAATACAAATTGCTTAGGCATGGCTGGGGGTATCTGTTGAATGTTCTCTGGCATTAATTTTCCAAATATGGTGTTGATCTGAGCGCCTTCATATAACGGCTGCCAATTAGAGTTGTCTATTATAGTGCTAGAATTCGGTATATTTTGAAAACTTAATAGTCCCAGATCATCAATCACAATGTCAAATGAATCGCTTAATTCTTTCAGAACCGGCCAACTTTCGTACGACTTGTTGGATATAAATTCTTTAATATGTATTTCAAATGTTTGAGAAATTTTAGCTGTTTGTTCTTTAATAATAAATTTAAGAGTAAAAATTACCTCCATGCAGCAAGTGTCGTTGGGATTTGCTATTCCTGTAGCAGAAGATGAATTTTGATAATTATAGAACAGTAAAACATCTCCCTCTCCTGACGAAGAACTTGGTTGATAAAGCATAAAAGCTTGCGGTGCATCTGCGTTGGAAGTGTGAATGCCTATCGAAAAAAAATCTGTATGTGCATTCCATAAATAAACGTTAGGCCTGTAACAGTTGGAACGCACATAAGTATTCAACTGGTTTTGGAGGTATTTTGCAAAAGCATCACGGTTGATGGAAATGGTGCCATCGTATTTGTTTACATCTGCATTTGTATCCAGATCGGGGTTATGGCTGTTGCCATTGTCTTCCAGCCAGTTCCAGTTAAACTGTGCGCCTGCATTCAATGTATCGCCGTTGGTAGAAAAGAGATAATTCAGCGTTGCAAGGTCTTGCTGGTCTTGTGTAGGGTTTGTCATAGCATTACCATTGCCATCAACAAATCCGCCTATGAACCATTCCATACCGGTAGGAACAAGTGTTGAAGTATTTGTTGTTGTTAAAGCATAATTTAATGCACCGCTTTGTAAGGTGTAGGTACGAAAATAAGCGTTGGCAAATTGCTGCATCAACGGCTTGAAAACAGAGCAGGTATTATCAAGTTGTGTTAGTGTGCTGGCAGGGTCAACCACAGCGCTATCCAGATCGAATATTAATTGCTGAATATTCACGCCTGTTCCGCCCAGTGTATTTACGGCTGCCTGTACGCTTGCCGGCAAGTTGGTGTTATCCAATACGTTCTTCAGGTTGATGTTTGCATAAATATTAAACTCCTTCGCTGTTGTTTGCTTAATGGCAACCCACGACTTATTATCAGGATTCCAGAAAGCTACCTGTAACTGAAAGCATAAAAGATAATACCGTACACTGTTACTGCCCGGATTTAGCGTAATGTAATTGGTACTTAAATCCATTTGAGGATTGCCTATCTTAAAGCTGAAGGCAAAATAAAACTGGCTTGCTGACAGTGTTTTTTGCTGGGAGATAGATACGGTTGTAGCAAGCGGGTCTATACCACTTGTGTAATTTGCTAACAAGGTAGCTTTGTCAATAGCCTGCGGGTTCCCGGAGCCGTCTTTGATAAAATAATAAGTAACCTGCGAAAAGGTGGTTGCGTCCTCGTAATAGGTTTCTATAGCATTGTTCAACGCTTTTTGTGTTACGGCCACTACGGTATCATAGTTATACTTCGGTTGTGCCAGATAAGAATTTTGAATACTCATACAATTTGTTTTTGTTTTTTGAAATTTTGTTTTTGTTACGACATACTTCGCTTGCGCACACTGCGTGCATGAAAGCTGATAAGCCTTTTTGTTGTGTTGAGAAATAATGTTTGTTGGCAAGCGCACTTCATGCATGAAAGTGCGTTACCACTTGTCCTTTCTTTTTGGCAAGGCTTTAAACAAACCTGGTTTTGTAAAAATTGGGGTGATGAATTCTTTTGGAAAAAGCAAGTACTCTTATTATTCTGTTGATTCTCTTTTGTTCTATTGAGATGCAAAAGTATTTTGCTCAACAACACTTGTCAATGGCGTATTCAGGCTATTTTATAAACTTGCGGTTGTGGAAGAAGTTGACAAAGAAAAAAACGACAATTGGTACACTTACTTCTGTTGGAAGGTCACCTCAGCACGCCACATGTAACCGTACTTTTAGGCAACGTTTAATTTGCAAAACCTGGCTGCTAAGCAAGTAAATAACGCAAGTTGCTAGATAGTAATAAAAGAAGCAGAGCAAGGGAGGAAAGAATAATTTTGAGTTACCACACTTAAAATTGATTCGCCCATGCTCTGCGAGGATAAAATTATAGCTCTTTATTGTACTCTGTAGACGATTTACTGAAAGGGATCGGTCACCCGGAAGATGTGCGAAGAAAAGTAAGTGACAGTGAAGTGATTACAACAGCTTTGGTATCAGCTCTTTACTTTGGTGGTCATCAAGACAATGCCAAACAGTTTATGAAGATGACAAAGCTCGTTCCCAACATGCTGGATAAAAGCCGGTTTAACCAGAGTCTGCACGACGTGACCGAATTGCTTTTCAGTCTGTTTTATCAAATCGGCCACCTGCTGAAAACAGCAGCCGGAGCTTCAGACTATATAATTGCTTCTTTTCCGGTGGCAGTATGCGATAACATCCGTATCAGCCGTTCAAAATTGTTGAAATGAAAACAATGGAGAGGCAGGTAAGCCAGTATGAGAAGATACTTTTATGGTGTAAAGCTTCAGGTACTAATAACGGCAAGCGGCATTCCGGTTGAATTTTGCTTTGTGCCGGGCTCGGGAAGTGATGTGCAGGCACTTAAGAAACTGCCACTTGCCGTGGAAGCCGAAAGCAGGATATATGGCGATGCTGCTTATACGGATTATAAGATAGAAGATACTATGAAAGAAGCAGACACAGTAGAACTGATGATCGGACGAAGAAGCAACGCAAAAAGAAAAGATGAGCCCTGGCTAAGATTTATCAAGGAACAAATGAGAAAAAGAATCGAAACCTCATTGGGTGAAATCAAAGCTTTGTTTGTCAGAACCATTCATGCCGTAACCTTCAAAGGCTTTCTTTTGAAACTTATTTCTGTTTATGATGGCTTTTACTCTCAATAAACTTTCCTAAGTAATTAACAACTTGAATTAATTACCTTAAATCATTTAGAGCAGTTTAAAGAACAACTTTTTAAGGAGTTACAAGCCCTCATCAAACCCAACCTCCACCAGCCTAACAAATGGCTCAAGTCCCACGAAGTGCATCGGTACCTAAAAATGTCGCCCGGCACTATGCAGACCTTAAAAGCCACCGGCATCATTCGCTACACTAAGATAAGCGGTGCCCACTTCTATGACGCCGAAGACATCCAACAGAGTCTGCAAAGGGGCAAGATGGATGACCGCCTTAAGTAAATGGCCAGCTTATCTATCTTCTTCCCGATTATCGGTATGGTCAACAGAGCATGTAATGACTCTGTTGACTTCCCTTTACATGCCTATGTCTAAACAGTATCATCAACAATAAATCAATGTCTATTCAACCACACAAGTTATCTCTACAATAGATAAAGGCAACGGACATAGTTAGTCATTTAAGAAGTTTGAGTTGCCATTCTCAAACGATCAGAGGAAACGGCCATTGGCACCTCTCACCATGCACGAAAAAAGGCACCTTCTTTCAAAGTAAACCGGCACTTAAACTGCTGGTATGACCATAGTTTAGGAAGAGTCGGTAATATCATTGACTTTCTCCTTTTGTATCACAACTGCCCGATTAAAAAATTGCTCTAAAAATGAGTAACTCTCTTTCTTTTCATCAGCCAAAAGAAACACTTTCCTCTTCAAAAGCTGATAATAAGAATATCGTTGGTTCAGTGACAAAAATGGCTGAGCAAAACGATTTCGATTTGTCAAACTATACGCCTGGTATAGAAAAACCTGTGGCTTACATAAAAAGCTACTATTTTCATTGTCGTTTATTTTGCCTTTGCATTTACTTGCTTTGATTGTGCACTAATAAAACAGAAATGGTTACGACAAAAATGAACTGATTGAGCAATCTTGGTTATGTAAGTGATACTTGGGATCGCTATAAAAATTACCTAATGAAAATTGGAATAATATGTTACTTCCTTCTTTTTTATTACTCTGTTTCTTTTGCTTCACCTGGTAATGACAGCCTTATGGCTGTATTGAACCAAACCGTAAAAGATGAACAGGTCTATGATAATAATAAATTAAAGGAGATTGACAACTTAAAGAAACTTTTAAATAATAACCTGACTAACGATGCAAGAAGGCAATATGATATTAATTTAAAGATATACGAGGAGTATAAATTTTATAGTTATGATTCCGCACTGACTTATGCGAAAAGACTTGAAAATTATGCTTATAACAAAATTGACTCTTCTTTACTTATTGATGCCAAACTAAAAATCGCTTTTCTACTGCTTTCTTCCGGTTTGTTTAAAGAAACGGCTGATTCATTAAGTTTAATACATATTGGCAATATCCCTCCTAAGCTTAAGGCACAATATTATACCCTGGCAGGACGCTATTACTATGATCTTGCTACTTATGATTTCGATAAACAATATTCATTAGAATACGATCAAAAAGGCGTTGCTTTTATTGACTCTGCGTTGCTTTATTACGAACCATCTTCTTTCGAGTACATTTATTATAAGGGACTGCGGTTCTATAAGCAGTCTAAAACTGACAGCGCCGCTTTATACTTCGAAAAATTGATGACTACGCCTGGTTTGGCCAATCACCAGTTAGCATTGACTGCTTCAACACTTAGTAGTATTTATTTGCAAAACAAAGATACCGGTACCGCTATTCGGTTGCTTGCGCAGGCAGCAATTGCGGATATTAAAAGCTCTATCAAAGAAACATTCGCCATCTTTAATCTGGCTGAATTGCTGTATATAAAAAACGATTTTGCAAACGCTTCTCTCTTAATCGAAAATGCAATCGCTAATGCCAATACTTATGGCGCCCGGCAGAGGAAAGCGCAGGTTAGCGGTATATTGTCTTTGATTGAACGAGAAAGGATTAATGCAGTAGAAGCGCAGAACAAACTGTTAGTCCAGTATGGCATTGTTGCGACTTTGTTACTGATTGCGTTGATAACATTAATTATTATTGTTCGCAGGCAGAATATAAAACTAAAAGAAGCAAAGCAAATCATTACAGAAGCTCATAGCCGGCAGCAGGCAATTAACAGTAAGCTTGACGAGACCATAAAAAAACTGGAAGACGCCAACTTCAAATTAGAAAATTCAAACAAGCAACTTGAAAGTGCGATAAATCAATTGGGCGAATCAAATAAGAAATTAGAAGAAGCCAATCGCATTAAAGAAGAATGTGTAAGTTATTTTTTTACTCTTGATTCCGAGTTCTTTTCAAAGCTGGAAAAAGTAAAATCAATGCTTGAAAAAAAATATTCAGAGAATAAAACAAGTGATTTAAAACCTATTATAAGCAGTATCAATCTAAAAGAAGAAAAAGAAAACCTTCTTCAGAGTTTCGACAAAGTGTTTTTGCGTATTTATCCCAAATTTATTGAATCTTTCAATACATTCTTTAGGCCTGAAGACAAAGTACACATTCAGGGAAACGGGATGCTGAACAGCGACCTTCGTATTTTTGCTTTGATGCGAATGGGCATCACAGACAGCGAGAAAATAGCGCGTATCCTAGGGTATTCTGTAAATACGATTTATACATACAAAACCAAATTTAAAAACAAGTCTATTTTACCCAAAGAAGAGTTTGAAGACCAGCTTATGAATATTAAATCCGATTAGAGTTTCGTGAAAATTAACCCATTTTTAATTTTGATTCCCATCACATAAAAAATAAAAATATAAAATGTTAATCGGTTGATTTTGAATCTTATAGATAAAGATTTTAAAACAATTTTTATATTATTATCTATATTTGTATCTTATAATTTTTGCTTTGTTTTTATTCATTCTTTTTTTGGAGAATGAATTACGATTGCTATATCCTTAAAACATCTTCATTCCAATCTCGAACGAGATTTTCACTTCACTTTTTCTCCTATATATTTTGTTATCTGAATAACACGGGTTAACAAAGAAGTGGTGATCCCTGAAACACTACCTATTTGTTGCTTTAGATGTTTTTAATTATGTATCTCTAATACTCATAATGTAAAAGCTTCGCAACATTAAACGCAAACTATTTTAATATTTACGATTATGCCGTTGATGAGAAAAAAGAGGCTTTTGTGCCTGTTTGTTTTTACGTGTTTTTTTCAATCTTTTGTTTTTGCCCAAATAATTCCCGTTACCGGAAAGGTTACAACTGAAGGAGGTGCTCCGCTTGAAGGAGCTTCTGTATTTGTTTTCAACACTACTAGGGGCACACGAACAGATAGAAATGGAAACTTTGCCTTATCTGCCAGTGCAACCGATTCACTATTAGTGTCTTTTGTTGGCTATGATACAGCTGTTGTAAGAGTTGAGCCAACAATTGCGGTTACGCTTCATGTACGTGGCAATTCGCTGAATGATGTAATTGTAATTGGTTATGGAACTGCCCGCAAGAAAGAAGTAACCGGCTCCATTGCTACTGTTACTTCTAAAGATTTTCAGCAGGGAACCATTACCACACCGGAGCAATTGATTGCGGGTAAGGTAGCCGGTGTGTCCATTACCTCGAACGGTGGTTCGCCGGGTGCTGGTAGCACCATTCGTATCCGCGGCGGTGCTTCGTTGAATGCGAGTAACGACCCGCTGATTGTAATTGACGGCGTGCCGCTGGCACCCAGCAATATTTATGGTTCTGCTAATCCGTTAAGCCTTATTAATCCGAATGATATTGCCTCGTTTACTATTTTAAAAGACGCTGCCGCAACGGCTATCTACGGCTCAAGAGCTTCTAACGGGGTTATTATAATTACTACCAAAAAAGGCGTATCAGGCAAGCCGGTATTTAATTTTTCTTCTCTTGTTTCCGCTTCTACTTTAATTAAAGAAGCAGATGTATTATCAGCCAATCAGTTCAGGAACTATGTAGATTCACTCGGTACTGGTTTGGCAGCTGGTGTTCCCTTTAAATCACTGCTTGGTAATGCCAATACCGACTGGCAAAAACAAATTTATCAAACGGCTATTGCCACGGATAATAACCTGAGCATATCCGGTGCTTTTAAAAACCTGCCCTACCGGGTTTCTGTTGGTTACCTTGACCAGAATGGTCTTTTAAAAACAGATAATCTGCAACGGGTTTCCGGTGCTATTTCTTTAACTCCTTCTTTGTTCGACAATCACCTGAAGATTGATGTGAACCTGAAAGGTGCTGTTAGCAACACGCGGTTTGCAAACGGCGGAGCTATTGGATCGGCTGTTTACTTCGATCCTACGCAACCTGTATATGCATCTAATTTGCCGTACGGTGGCTATTATGAATGGGCTTCTACCAGTACGTCAACCGGTGCAGTTACGCTTAATAAATTAGCCCCGCGCAACCCGCTGGCGCTTTTGGAATTGTACAGAAATACAAGTGTTGTTCAACGCAGCTATGGCAATGTGCAGTTTGATTATAAATTTCATTTTTTGCCTGAACTGCATGCTAACTTAAATTTAGGCTACGATATAGCAAAAGGCGATGGTAAAGTGCTGGTACCTGCTTATGCTGCACAAAATTTTCTCGACAGCGGTCAGAATAATAAATACGCCAACAAGGTTAACAACACCGTGGCAGAATTTTACCTGAACTATAATAAAACCATTGCTTCCATTAAAAGCAATATCAATGCTACGGCTGGGTATGGCTATTACAATAACCTTTCTACCAATTACAATTATCCCAGCTTTAGAGCCAACGGCGATACGATACCCGGAAGCATTCCTACGTATGCTTTGGATAAGCCCGAAAACACATTGATTTCTTATTACGGGCGTTTAATTTATACATACAATACAAAGTACATTGTAGCGGCTTCTATCCGTACAGATGGCTCTTCAAGGTTTTCACCAGCCACACGCTGGGGCACTTTTCCATCTGTTGCATTTACCTGGCGGATTAACCAGGAAAAGTTTCTTTCCAACGCCAGATCACTTTCCGACCTGAAGCTGCGCTTAAGCTATGGTATTACCGGCAACCAGGAAGGCATTGCAAATTATTCTTACCTGGGTGTTTATTCTCTTAGCAATAATGCATCCCTGGTGCAGTTTGGTAATCATTTTTACAACATGGGCACACCGGCTGCGTACGATGCCGGCATTAAATGGGAACAGACAGAAACTTATAATGTTGGTTTAGATTATGGCTTTTTGAATAACCGCATCAGCGGAAGTATTGATGCTTATTATAAAAAGACAAAAAATTTGCTGAACACCATTCCTATTCCTGAAGGGTCTAACTTTAGCAGCACCATACTTACCAATGTTGGCAATATTGAAAATAAAGGTATTGAGTTGCTGATCAACGCAACGCCGGTGAGAAATAAAAACTTCCAATGGGATGTAAGTTTTAATATCGCTTACAACAGCAATAAGATAACGAACCTAACTGCAACCCACGATTCTACTTATGTTGGTTCCCTGTACGCCAATGGTGTTCAGATTAACAGTGTTGGCTATAGCCCTGGTGCATTCTATGTTTATCACCAGGAATATAATAAAAGCGGCAAGCCGATAGAAGGTGTATATGCAGATGTAAATGGCGATGGTGTTATCAATACAAATGATTTATATCGGTATAAGTCGCCGTTCCCTCCTTATGTACTTGGTTTTACTACGCAGTTCACTTATCAAAAATGGTCGTTAAGTACAGTACTAAGGGCGAATATTGGCAATTATATGTACAATGCTGTAGCTACGGGAGCCATCCAATCCAATGTGTTTAACTCGCTTGGGTATCTTGCCAATACATTATCTGAATTGACCAAGAGCAGTTTTTATTATTCACAGCCATCATCTGATTATTTCGTGCAGAATGCCTCTTTCCTGAAGATGGATAATCTTACCCTGGGTTACAACTTCGGATACTTATTGAATCATAAGATTGGCGTTCGTGTAAATGCTGCTGTTCAAAACGTATTTACGGTAACCAAATACACGGGCATTGATCCGGAAATATATGGCGGTTACGATGCCGCTTTGTATCCACGGCCGCGGATTTATTCTTTAGGTGTTAACCTCCAGTTTTAATTCATTAATTGAACGATACAATGAAACAGACGAAAAATATTATAACGTATCTATTGGTTATCCTCTTTTTTGCAGCCTGCAACAAAGACTTAAACCGTGAGCCACTTAATTCAACTACATCACTTACTCAGTATAGCACACCAACCGGCTTTAAGGAAGTGCTGGCAAAAATATATGGCAGCTATTCTTTGCCGAGCAGCAACGGAACAGGAAGCTCTGATGTAACGATTGCCGGTGTTTCCGATCCCGCTATCACCGATTTTGTACGTGCCTACTGGAATATGCAGGAACTGACCACAGACGAAGATGTTTGTGCCTGGAATGACGTTTACCTGCAAAGCTTTCATAACTTTAACTGGACTTCGGCCAATACTTACAGCAGTGCTTTATACGGGCGTAGCCTTTACCAGATTACAGTTTGTAATGAGTTTATCCGGCAATCAAGCGACGCTAATATCAACAGCAAAGGTTTCGCTGCCAGCGATGTAGCAGAAATAAAACACTACCGTGCGGAAGCCCGCTTTTTAAGGGCCTTCCAGTATTGGGTGTTGATGGATTTATTTGGCAATCCTCCCTTTGTAACAGAAGCCAATCCTATTGGCAAGTACATACCCAAGCGAATCACACGTTCTGACTTATTTACTTATGTTGAATCGGAGTTAAAAGCCATTGATACGGCTCTTGTTGCTCCTCATCAGAATGAATACGGACGTGCCGACCAGGCGGCTGACTGGGCACTGCTGGCACGGCTGTATCTGAATGCACAAGTTTATACCGGCACTGCCCGTTACACTGATGCTATTACGTATTCTTCCAAAGTAATTAATGCTGGCTATACGCTGATGCCGCATTATAAAAACCTGTTCATGGCGGACAACAATGTAAATAATACAGAAGTTATTTTACCGATAGCTTATGACGCCACCAACTCTCAAAACTATGGCGGCACCACTTTTTTAGTTTGTTCTGCCCATGGTACAGATGTAACGGAAGATAAATCTTACGGCATACCCGGCGGTGGCTGGCTGGGCAACCGGAGTACGAAAAATCTGCCTCTCCAATTTGGTGACTATAGCGGCAATACAGATAAGCGTGCCTTGTTTGGTTCAGGCAATCTTGAAATCAACAGTGTATTAAATTTTAATGATGGAATAGAAGTATGGAAATTCAGCAATATGAATTCAGATGGCACAACGCCTTATTCACCCAACGGAGTGTTGGTTAATACCGATTTTCCGCTGTTCAGGCTGGCAGAAATGTACCTCGTTTACATAGAAGCGGTAACTCGTGGCGGCACAGGCGGCGATAATGGAACGGCGCTGCAGTATTTTAATCTGCTCCGCCAAAGAGCGTATGAAGGTGCTGGCGGCAATGTGAGCAGTTTTACCCTTGACGATATATTAAATGAACGGCAGCGGGAATTGTATTGGGAAGGGTTTCGCCGTACCGATTTAATACGCTATAACTATTTTACTTCCGGCACCTATTTATGGCCCTGGAAGGCAGGCGTACCGGGCGGTGCAGGGGTTGACAGCCATTATAATATTTTTCCTATACCGGCAACGGAGATTCTTTCTAATACCAATCTTATCCAAAATCCGGGTTATTAATTCACTATTCGTCAAACTTAATAATATGCACAAAAACAAAAGTCGCTTTATATGCCTGGCAGCCATAATAGTGTTGCTGGTGGCATCTTGTAAAAAAGAAGGGCAACAATTTTATATTACACAGGGTAGTTTTCCCGGAAAACAGTTTCTTACAGCATCTCTATCAAATATCGTTTTAACGAAGGCGAACGATAATGATACTGCCGTAACATTTACCTGGCCGGCTGCTAATTTTGGCGATAAACCGGCTGTTGCTTATACGCTGCAATTGGATATTCCTTCTGATACAAGCGGTACCAATGCCTGGGCTAACGCCAAAAACTTTACCGCAGGCAACAACATTGTTACTTATGGTTTTATTACGAAAGATTTAAACAGCCTGCTCAATACAATGTCATTGCCGGCAGGAACCGCAGATACCATCGTGGTAAGAATTAAAGCAGATGTACCGCAATACAATGGTTCTGCTTCATCAGTGCCTTCTGTTTATTCCAATACACTAGTCATCCAAATAACACCTTATGCTTTAAGCCTGTACATACCCGGTGCCTACCAGGGATGGAATCCTGCTACTGCGCCATTACTGAATCCGGTGCAGAGAAAACCAGGATTGTATGAAGCTTATGAGTATATAACCGGCAGCGGAATACAATATTTTAAATATACCAACGCGCCAGACTGGAACCATATTAACTATGGAGATAGCAGTGTTACAGGCTATTTCAGTACGAATGGCAATGCCGGCGGTCTTAGTGCGCCTAACGGTGGTTACTATGAATTAACAGCTAACCTGAACAACAATACATGGACGGCTACTGCAACCACATGGAGCATTATTGGTGATGCAACACCCGGTGGCTGGAGTACTGATACACAAATGACCTACGATTCAACTAACCAGGTTTGGACGGTAAAGGCTAACATGAAGGCGAGCGGCTCATTTAAATTCAGGGCAAATGATGCATGGGTAATTGATTTTGGTGTAGATAATAATGGCAATCTTGCTTATGCCGATAATCCGTTTTTTGGGTACAATCCGAATCTTAATAATCTTACCGTACCTGCCGATGGCAGTTATACGATAACGCTCGATTTACATGTATCAGGCAAGTACACGTACAGTGTCGTAAAAAATTAAATCTTATATTTTGGTGCAAAAACAAACGTTTCATTGTATTTGCTCCTTACCTTTTACATTGTTCAGATAAATAAGAAAGATGAAAAGAATTGGCTTGCTGATATGGGTTGTCGTCTTTATATTTTCCTGTAAAAAGAGCGGTTCAAATCCTCCTCCGTACACACCGCCGCCGGTAACTCCTGTAGTTGATTCAACCCCTGCACAGTACGGTACACCTTTCGCTGGTGTGCCCAACCGGCAGGATGCTTCAATTTATCAGGTAAATATCCGTGCTTTTAGCCAGGGCGGAAATTTCGGGGGAGTGATAAGCCGGCTGGATTCTATTAAAGCTTTGGGTGTTAATGTTATTTATCTGATGCCTGTTTACCCGGTAGGTACGCTCAAGTCGGTTAATTCGCCTTATTGTGTGAAAGATTTTAAATCTGTAAACAGCGAATTTGGAACGCTTACCGATTTGCGAGCATTGGTAGATGGTGCACACAGCCGTAATATGAGCGTGATGCTGGATTGGGTAGCCAACCAAACTTCGTGGGATAACCCTTGGATAACACAACATAAAGGTTGGTATCTGCAAGATGCATCGGGTAATATTGTAAGCCCTCCCAATACCACTTATACCGATGTGGCGCAGCTTAATTTCAATAATGATACAATGCGGCTGGCGATGATAGCCGATATGAAGTATTGGGTTTATACCGCTAACATTGATGGTTTTCGTTGCGACTTCGCTGATAATATACCCGTTGATTTCTGGCGGCAGGCAATTGATACGCTTCGCAATATTTCTACCCACTCGTTGCTGATGCTGGCTGAGGGAAGCCGCAGTGCCAATTACAGTGCTGGTTTCGATTATAATTTTGGATTTGGTTTTTATGGCAATCTGAAAAACATTTACAGTAACAATGCTTCCGTATTATCCATTGATAACCAGAATACAATAGAAAATGCCGGTGCTGCTAACGGTCAGCAAGTTGTAAGATACATCACCAACCATGATGTAAATGGCTCTGATGGTACGCCAATAAGTTTGTTTGGCGGGAAAAACGGTTCGCTGGCTGCCTTCACTGTTGTAGCTTGCATGAACAGTGTGCCATTTATTTATAACGGACAAGAAGTTGGCATGACTACCCCGATTACGTTTCCTTTTACAACTGTAAAAATTGACTGGACTACCGGGCAGGACGAAACAGCTATCTATAAAAAAATAATTGCTGCCCGCAACAACAGTACAGCTATCAGGCGCGGCGCATTGGCATCTTACAGCACAGCAGATATTTGTGCATTTACAAAAACAGCAACAGGCGATACAGCATTCGTTATATCTAATCTTCGCAATGCGGCGATTAACTACCCGGTACCGCCCGCTCTTGCGAATACAACATGGAATGATGCACTCAATGGCGGAACAGTTGCGGTAGGAAGCGGGCTTGCTCTTGCGCCTTACACTTACATGATTTTAGAAAAGCAATAATATCATACAAAACCAAAAGCCTGTTGTATTTTTTGCATTGACAAAACAGTAGAAATTTATCGTTGAAATAATCATATTGTACTGGTCAAAAATTATTCTTGCCTCATAAAAAAACCGATGTTGAACATGCGCAAACATTTAGCAGTGCTTTTGTTTTCATTCGTTGTTACTTGTTGCAATTCTTTCATTGCAATTGCTCAAACAACGAAACTACAAACGATTGAAACTGATCATCCCCAACAATATGGAAAGCCTTTTCAAAATGTGCCCGACAGGCGAGATGTAACCCTTTACCAGGTAAACATGCGGGCATTTAGCAAGGCAGGAAATTTTAAAGGCGTATCGAATCGTTTGGATTCTATAAAAGCCCTCGGTATCAATGTGATTTATCTGATGCCAATATATCCCGTAGGCCAACTTAATTCTACCAACTCTCCTTATTGTGTGAGAGATTATAAGGCTATTAATAGTGAGTTTGGAACTATTGACGACCTGCGAAACCTTGTGGCCGGTGCGCACAACCGGAACATGGCTGTGATACTTGACTGGGTTCCCAATCATACTTCTTTTGACAATGCGTGGACAAGCAATAAATCGTGGTATTTGCAGGATTCAAGTGGTAATATTATGAGTCCGCCGGGTACTGGTTGGAACGATGTGGCGCAATTGAATTTCAAGAATGCAGACATGCGTTTAGCCATGATCAGTGCCATGAAATATTGGGTACTCACAGCCAATATTGATGGCTTTCGTTGCGACTATGCCGATGGTCCTCCGGTTGATTTTTGGAAGCAGGCAATTGATACGCTACGGCATATTCCTGCTCATCATTTACTTATGATGGCAGAAGGTGCCCGTAGTGAAAATTTTGCTGCGGGTTTCGATTACAATTTTGGATTCAGGTTCTTTGAAGATTTGGAAAAGATTTATCGTAATCATCGTTCTGTGCTTTCTATAGATAGCTTGAATGTTACGGATTACAAAGGTGCTTCTGACAGCCAGCGTATCATTCGTTATATCACCAATCATGATGTGAACAGTTCTGACGGTACGCCATTGGAATTGTTTGGCGGAGAAAAAGGTTCGATGGCAGCATTCGTGGTGGCTGCATATATGAAGAGCGTGCCGATGATATATGACGGGCAGGAAGTGGGAACGCCTTACCGATTGGTCTTTCCTTTTACATCAAAAAAAATAGATTGGACCATCAATCCAGATATAACAGCGGAATACAAAAAAGTTATCCTTTTCAGAAACAGCAGCAATGCAATCAGGCGTGGCCAATTAACTTCTTATACCAGCAACGATGTATGTGCCTTCACAAAGAAAATGGGCAAAGAAGAAGTCCTGGTAATTTCTAATTTGCGGGATACATCTATTGATTACACTTTGCCTGCAACGCTTAAAAATTCTATCTGGAAAAATGTAATGAAAGAAGGTAAAGTAACTTTATCTGATACAATTAATTTACCAGCGTACTCTTACCTTGTTTTGAAAAAATAAATCTTTTGCAGATTTATTTTATTTGCTTTTTTGTTTTTATCACATTTTGGAAATCCTTTGCCCAGCAGAGTCTCTTTTTCCAACAGCCGGTACAAGTTCACCAACCTTGCCAAAACCAAATTTCGGCATGTTGTTATAAACGCATTCGTATTCACCGGCTTTCACTTTGTATGTTTCATGCCAAATGCCTACATCTCCATTGCTTTTTATTTTTGTATTGAACGCTTTCCATGCCGGGTAATGGTGGCTGTTTCTGTCTTTTGCGTAAGCTTCTAAATGTTCAAATGATTTCCAATATTGTAAAGTAACAGGAGGAATGCCGCCCAAAATCTGGAACCCTAAAAAACCGCTTTCCGGTTTTTGCGAAAGTTCTTTGAGCATTTTAGGCATAGCCGAAGCAACCGGCAACCACTTATGCAGTTTCCAATATCGGTTGATTCTCATGCCTATTAGAAACACAACAAAATCGCCTTCAAAATGTACGGTCATCCGGTTGTTTATTGTATTAGCCATGATTCTGTTTTTAGTATTGATTCAAACGTTTTACAGCCAAAATGGAGATGAATAATATCTGCTGTTTCAAAAGCTTTTTGGCTCTTCAGATAATTTATTCTTCAGTATCTGTTTTGCATCATCATCTTCATACTTATCTATCAGTTGCAGTAATTTACTATGCATGTCATCGGTAACTTTTTCGTAACCCTTTTGTCCAAACAGGTTGTGCATTTCATTCGGGTCGTTTTGCAGGTCGTACAGTTCCCAGCTATTCACTCTTTTATAAAAACGAATGAGTTTGTATCGGTTTGTTTTTACACCAAAATGGGGTGATACTCTGTGCTCTCCGTTTTCATAATAGTGATAGTACAAAGCATCACGTCCTTTGGCTCCTTTTCCTTTCACTAAAGGTAAAAACGATTCGCCCTGCATGTCTTTCGGTATAGCTACACCAGCCGCTTCTAAAAGTGTAGGTGCAATATCAAGGTTCAACACAAAATCATTGTTCACTGTACCCGGTTTGATAATGCCCGTATAACGCATTACTATTGGCGTGCGAAAAGATTCTTCATACATCCAGCGTTTATCAAACCAGCCATGCTCGCCTAAATAAAATCCCTGGTCCGACATGTAAATCACAATGGTATTGCTGGTAAGATTGTGTTGGTCGAGATAATCCAGCGTGCGGCCAATATTGCGATCCAATGAAGCAGCGGTGCTCAAATAGTCTTTCATATACCTTTGATACTTCCATTCGGTTAAGGGATTGCCGGTTAAATTTTTGGCTTTTAATTCCTGATAAACAGGATGATAATAGGCATCGAATTTAGCCTTTTGTGCGGCGTTCATGCGGTTGATAGCACCTTCTTGGTTTTCGGCTTCTTCGTCGGGAAGCATTTTCAAATCATATCCCATTAGCATAGTGTGGGCAATGGTCATGTCCTGCACTTTGGCAGCTTCGCGCCCGGCATAATTATCATAAAAATTATGCGGCAGCGGGAATGTTACGTTATCAAACCTGCCCATATCGCTGGTGTCGGGCAACCATGTTCTGTGCGTAGATTTATGACCAATGACAAGACAAAATGGTTGGGTCGTATCTCTGTGGTTTAGCCAATCTTCTGCTACGTCTTCAATCAGGTTCGACACATATCCTTCCACTCTTTTTTTGCCGCCATCCATCGTTAAAAAATCAGGATTGTAGTATTCTCCCTGCCCGGGTAAAATTTGCCAGTAAGTAAAGCCCTGCGGTGTAGATTCCAAATGCCATTTGCCTATCCATGCCGTTTGATAGCCGCTCTTTGTAAGCTCTTTGATAAAAGTATTCTGGCTACTATCGAAGCGGGAATTTTCGTTGTCTTTAAAGCCGTTTTTATGGCTGTATTTTCCGGTTAAAATGGTTGCCCGGCTCGGGCCGCATATAGAGTTGGTTACATATCCTTTTTTAAAGATAACGCCAGCATTGGCGATGCGGTCAATAGAGGGCGTTTGCATAAGTTTGCTGCCATAAGAACTGATAGATTGATAAGCATGATCGTCTGATATAATGAGCACGATGTTAGGCCTCTGCTGCGCAGAAATAGTAAAGGAAAATAGCAGAAATGAAAGCGTTAGTATTTGCCTTAGTTTTTTCATCCTGGTTGGTTTGTTTTTGCCTGAATAATTGGATGCTTATATAGCAATGTTTGTTTTCAAATATAAAGCTATGCTTAAATGCACCAAGGAACAATCATTTTGAAACATTACAATTACATCTTTTACTGCATTATCTCTTAAACCGCCAAACATAAAATTCAAAAAGACAAGTTTTTAATATCGTTAGCAAATCCTTATTCCGTTTCACAACCTCTCATAAAAATTTATGTTCAAGTAATGAATGTTTCATCAGAGAACTTTGCCATTGTGTTTCGGCAAAAAATACTACCGCTTACGCAGAAGAAAGGCTATATGGATTTTCATAACTGGTGGGATGATTCGGTGAGTTATAACTATGCGTTTTCAAATCAAAACGATACCGTTTTTTTTGACAACATAAGCCAACAACAAGATCGTTTCTTTTGGTATTTCGCGCTGCCATCTTATGTTGGAAATTTTATAGAAAAAGAATTGCAAAAAGATCAGAACATAAAATGGGTTGCTCCGCCAAATGAAGCCGATGAAGTGCTGCATTTGCGTTATAGTCCGGCTTCTAAGGACAACCAATCGGCAGGGTTTGTTTTTACCTATAATTTGCCTTTTACTTCTGTTAACGAGCAGGGATACACGGCGTTTTGTTACAACTTTCCACAGGTTACTAATCTGTTGCTAAACAAAACATCCTTGAATCAACTTTCTAAAAAAATAGAAAGGATGTGTCATATCCTTATCCGCAGCCGAACGACGCATTGGTTGAATGAGCATGAGAGGAGGTAATATACGATTGATGCTGATAGGGAGAAAAACTAAGATGAATCATAAGGTAGTATAGTGGAAATGTGAGCAGTGAATCGGTAAAACAATTGTCGGATGAGTCGTCTATAGCATTTACAGCTCTGAATCTATTGTGTTTTGTTTCCTTAAAAATTGAATAATTGGCCAAGCATTTAGAAATAACAAAATGGCTGTGGATTTCATTGGCAAACCATCTGAAAAAAATTTATCCTACCAATCAATAAATGAGATGCCTAAGCCAAACGTATTTTGAAAATGGTTGTAATCTATCAGCGTTTCGCCATAGCCGGTTGATAACTGCACGTTGCCGTTAATATGACCGTGAATTTTAAACACCCAATTGAGTTGTGCGCTGCCTTTATTAAAATCGTGGAATGTAAACGGATGCGTGGCAACCAGATAAAACTGATTGTTAGGGCGGCCATACACCACCGTAATTTCGCCGTTTCCAATGTAGCGTGTAATTAAGGGGTTTTCATCGTCTTCCTCTTTCAATCGTATCCAGGGCCGTAATGTGATTTGCCAGTTCTTCATTTCGAGGGAAGTATGAAACATGATTCGGTTCCAGCTTCGCGAGCGCGGCAACTCCCTGCCGTTCGACTGATGGTTGAAAGCCGCACCCAGCGTTCTTCCGGTAAAACCAAAAATTTTGTAATGCACCGGAAAATTCAAGATGATTTCCGGCTCATAATTCAGTTCTCTGAAAGGTCTTGATACTTGGGTATTGTAAATTTGCCAGTGAGCTTTTTGTGTATAAGCAACCCACAAATCACCTTTATTCCAAAAAATGCCTTGTAATACTTTTGTTTTAAAGCTGAGTTGAAAGCGTGCTTCATAATGATTATAATCAGTAGGTGTGGATACACTATAATTAGGGTTTTCGCTGTAGGGCTGCTTGTTGGGGCTGCTCGACCACCGGCCTGCAGTAACATAAAACGGTTTATAAGAAGTAAGCAAGAACGTGCCTCTGCGTGTAGAGTCGTCAAGTTCCCATCTTTCAGTGATGCTTTTAATATGTACCGATTGATCGGTTAGTATTTGCGAATGACTTACTATAAAATAAAAAGTAGAAAAAATAAGCAGGTAAAGTTTTTTCATAGTTGTTTTTTAGGCAAAAAGTAAATTTATGGCGATAAAATAAGAATGAAAACATCTGTAACTGCAGAAAGAAAATAGCGTAGGTTGCAGTTTTAGAAGAAAGTGTTCTGCTTGTGGCAAACCTGTTAGAGCGGATGCTTAATACACTATTACCTCATTTTTTTTGCCTTCATAAACAGCTTCATTAATTTCTTTTTGTTTTTGCCTCTATTTAATTTCAATTCCCAAACCCGGTTTATCACTTACGGTTACCTTTCCAAAATCATACTGCAAACCTGTTGCAATGTCTTCGCTTAACAGCAAAGGCCCATCCATATCCACATAATCAATTTGTGGCAGCAGGTGCGCAATGGCAGCCGAACCAACGGTACATTCATTCATGCTGCCCACCATCACTTTTAGGTTTAATTCCCGCCCTCTTTTTATCATTCGCAATGCAGGTGTTAAGCCGCTGCATTTGGTAAGCTTGATATTAATGCCATGAAAGTAACCGGCGCATTTGTCAACATCATTTTCAAACACGCAACTTTCATCGGCAATTAACGGCAAAGCCGATTGCTCATACAAAATCTTCATATCATCCAGCGCATCTTTTGCCAAAGGCTGCTCAATCAATTCAACACCCAAGTTTTTTAATGCAGGTATTTTTTGCAGCCCTTCTTCCAAAGTCCAGCCGGCATTGGCATCTACCCGAAACGGAGCATCGGTATGTTTCCGAAGCGATGTGACAATTTCAATATCATCAGGTTGTCCGAGCTTAATTTTATAAATGGGTGAAGGATGATCTTTCATTTTGGCAACCATTTTTTCAACCGAATCCAAACCAATGGTGTAATCGGTTGGTGGTGTGGCTTTCCATTCGGTGTTCCAAAGTTTGTACAACGGTTGCTTTTTCATTTGTCCCATTAAATCCCAACATGCCATGTCGAGCGCACAAACCAAAAAAGGGTTTTTAGGAATGAGATGATGCAGGTAATGCCAGTAGCGTTCGGGTTCGGTAAGGGCAAACTTTTCAATCATCTTTTTGTTTCGTTCCAAATCTTCAATCATTTGCTCAACGGTGATGTTGTAATAGGTGATGGCAGGCGCTTCACCATAACCTGTAAAGTTGCCAAGCGATAGCGAAACAATGAGCGATGGCTGGTGCGTTTTGGTGCGCCCGCCCGATATGGTAAACGGGTATTGAAACGGAAGTGAAATGGCTTTATAATCAACTTTCATTATAATGTGTTTTAAAATAGAATGAGGTGCTACATCTCATACGGCACAAGGGTTTCCTTCTTTCGATGGCTTCTTACCGTGTTGAACAACTGAATGCAAACGGCGGCTATAATCAATGCCAAACCAATGTAAAAAGTAAAACCAAAATCTTTGTTTTCGTGGTAAATAATAAATGCGAGCACAATGCCATAAACAGGCTCCATGGTAGTGGTTAAATTCATGGTAAAAGCGCTTACTTTTTTCAGCGCATCGAGGTATAAACCAAACGTGAATACTGTACAAACCCAACACAAAATTAATAACCATAACCAGTCGCTTTTTGAAGGCAGCAACGAAGGTGCAGGAAACAAATAGTTGTATAACGGCATTAGTAAAGAAAGAAAAAGAAACGCACCTGTAAGCTGATAGCGAGTCATGGTTTGCGGCTCGTAACTTTCTACCACGCTTTTGTTTAAGATGGAAACAATGACGATAAAAACAGCCGCTGCCAAACCAATGTAAATGCCGGTAGAAAAAGCCAGGTTGGAAAGATAAATAAGAGCAATGCCGCACAATGCCATCAAGCCCAGCACTACTTCAAACGTATTGATCCGACGCTTAAAAAAAAGGGGCTCCAGCAAAGCCGTAAACAACCCTGTCGTTGACATACAAGTAAGTGCCACCGATACATTGGCATATTTAATACTGCCGTAGAAACAAAGCCAGTGCAAAGCCAGCACGCCGCCAATGGCTCCAATTTTTACAACCTCTTTTTTAGGAATCTCCTGCTTCGATTTTGTGAACAAAAACAAACCCCAAACCGTTGCTACTGTTATCAGCAAGCGCCACCACACCAGCAAACCTTCGTTTAGCGTAATCACCCTTCCCAGCACGCCTGTAAATCCCCATAAAAAAATAGCGAGGTTCAATTTCAGCAAGGCAGATTTCATGCGCCAAAGTAAAAGGAGATTTGCGATTTGTGATTTTAGATTTATGATTGAAGTTGAAAATGACAATGATTGCTTTGTTTTGCAACAAATCATTAGTCATGATATATCGGGCAATTGGCGTAATGAGTGGCTCTTCGCTGGATGGATTGGATGTTGCATTTGTTTCGTTTGAAGAAAACAGAGGAGCCTGGAGCTATGAGATTATCGCTACAAACACTTATCATTACAGCGAAGCATGGTTACGCAAGTTACAACAGGCAACAGGCCTATCGGCTTATGATTATCTGCAACTGCATAGCGAATATGGAAAGTTCATCGGCGAGCAAATCAACGCGTTTATAAATGAGCACAATTTGCATCACCAGGTGCAGTTAATTGCTTCGCATGGACATACTGTTTTTCATGCACCGGAAAATGGATTCACAGCGCAAATCGGGTGTGGTGCTGCCATTGCTGCCGTTACGGGCATTAATGTAGTGAGTGGTTTACGTGCGATGGATGTGGCTTTGGGCGGGCAAGGTGCGCCAATTGTACCAA
The DNA here is from genome assembly GCA_965277535.1 of Ilyomonas sp. Taxonomy (GTDB): domain Bacteria; phylum Bacteroidota; class Bacteroidia; order Chitinophagales; family Chitinophagaceae; genus Ilyomonas. Next base: position 3,896,974 of record OZ255825.1, read on the forward strand.
TAGGAGAAAAGCTGTTGTTTGGCGAATACGAAGTGTTGTTGAACATCGGCGGAATTGCCAATCTCACTTGTAAACAAGGTGATGAATACATTGCATTTGATGTGTGCCCTGCCAATAAAGTTTTAAATTTATTAGCAAACAAAGAAGGAAAAGAATACGATGGAGATGGCGCAATGGCTGCCACAGGAGAAGTGAACAAAGCTTTATTAGACACGCTGAACAGCCTGGATTATTATTCGCTGCCGTTTCCCAAATCACTCGACAACAGTTTTGGCATCCAAACCGTTTTTCCTATTATTGAAAGTTATGAATCGCTTTCTACGGCTGATGCGCTGAGAACATACGTTGAACACATTTCATTTCAAATAAAATCATCACTTCAATTAGTAAGTAACCAGTTCACAATTAACAATAAACAATTACTAATAACCGGCGGTGGTGCATTGAATTTGTTTTTACTTAATACCCTTCGGGAAGCCTTGCCATCATTGGGTTTCAACGTTGTTGTGCCTGAAGCTGAAGTTGTAAATTTCAAAGAAGCGTTAATTATGGCTTTATTAGGTTTGCTGCGCTGGCGTGAAGAAAGTACAACATTACAAAGTGTTACCGGCGCAAGCCGAAGCAGCATTGGCGGTGCTGTGTGGATAGGACAGGAAGCTTAAACCATTTTGTATTTTTAAAGTCTTAAGAAATTAATTTTTGTCTGCTTCGTTATACCTTCTATAAACTTTATATTGCAATTTCAATAACGATTATGCTTAAACAGTTTGCCATTGTCGCTTGCTTTTTTTCTTTGCTTTCGTGTAGTAACAATGTGATGAATGAAAAAGATGAAATAGCATATACTAAGCAAAAACAAAGTTTGTTGAATGAAGAAAAAACAAAACCACTTTCTTTTTTAAAAGTGTATGCCAGCGATAAAAAAAATGTTTGGGGCAGCACAGTGGTTAAAGGCACAATATCCAACGCTGCAACCGTGTGTAGTTATCAGGACATACGTTTGAAGCTATTGAGTTTTGATAAAACGGGAAAACAATTAGAAGAACATGAAAATGTAATTGACGGCCCTGTGAAACCCAATAACAGCAGGGATTTTAAATTGCGTTATCATTTGCCGAAAAGTACCGATAGTGTTTCGGTTAGTGTTATGAGTGCTACTATATCTGAATAGGTTTTTAACGATAATACTAAACTTTATTTTCCTTAATGAATCGTATATTGTTGATAGATGATGAAGAAAAATTGAGAAGTTTATTGGCTCGCATTATCGGCCTCGAAGGCTTCTCCGTTGTTGAAGCCGGCAATCTCAAAATGGCTCAAAAAATCATAGAAAAAGAAGAGCCTGATGTTGTGTTGTGCGATGTAAAGCTACCGGATGGAAATGGTGTTGATTTCATTGCTGCAATTAAACCCAAATATCCTCTTATCGAAATTATTTTGCTTACTGCTTATGGCAATATTTATGATGGTGTGCAAGCGATGAAAAACGGCGCTTTTGATTACATTACAAAAGGCGATGATAACGATAAAGTAATACCCCTTTTACACAAAGCGATAGAAAAAGTTACATTACAAAAGCGTTTACTTTCTTTGCAAAAACAAACCGGCAATTATTATAGCTTCGATAGCATTACCGGTACCTCCAAAGCCATTGTTATAGCAAAAGAACTGGCTAAAAAAGTAGCGCCCACCGATGCCACCGTTTTGCTTACAGGTGAAACGGGAACAGGCAAAGAAGTATTTGCCCAAGCGGTACACAATGGTGGTAAACGCGCCGATAAAATGTTTCTTGCTATCAATTGCAATGCGTTTTCAAAAGAACTGTTGGAAAGCGAAATCTTTGGTCATAAAGCCGGCGCTTTTACCGGCGCAATAAAAGATAAAAAAGGATTGATTGAAGAAGCGCACGAAGGAACTTTGTTTTTAGATGAAATAGGTGAAATGCCGACGGATTTACAAAGCAAATTATTGCGGGTATTAGAAACATCGGAATTTATAAAAGTGGGTGATACGAAACCAACAAAAGTAAACGTGCGTTTTATTGCAGCAACGAATCGTAATCTAAAAAAAGAAGTAGAAAAAGGAATGTTTCGCGAAGATTTGTTTTATCGGTTGAATGTGTTCACCATCGAACTTCCGCCCCTGCGCGAACGGAAAAATGATGTGCTTTTATTGGCTGATATCTTTCTGAAATTGTTTTCTGAAAAAGTAAATAAAAAAATAAGAGGGTTAAGCGAAGAAGCGAAAATAGTGTTGCAAAATTATCAATGGAAGGGTAACATCAGAGAATTAAAAAACATGATGGAACGTGCCGTAATATTAGATGATAACGATACAATTGATGTTGATGATTTGCCTTTTGAGTTGCGTTTTGTTTCAGCTGATAATTTGAGCCCTTATGATTTATCTCTTGCCGAAAAACATCACATCCAAAAAGTGTTGCAGCACACCAATGGCAATAAAACAGAAACTGCCCGGTTGTTAAACATTGGCTTAACCACTTTGTACAGAAAGATGGAAGAATACGGATTGCCGAAATAATATAAGCACTGTCATTTTGAAAATATACCCTTTCATTTTGAAAGGGTTTTTTGTTTTTACACTTTATCCATTTCCCGAATCGTACTTATAATGTATTGATTTTTAATTGCCTATAATAATAAATACACGAATAGCATTGCTAAGGAATGGCTTTTGGCACTTACAGGAAAAATATGTTTTATGAAATCGGTTATGAAGTTGGCAAAGAAAAGCATGAACCCGGTTAGCCTGATGTCTTTGTTTTACATTACTCTTTCCTGGTTTTTATTTTTTGTAATCATCTCTTTCATTTTACGGTACTGGTTGATAAGGTAAAGCTTTGTACAATGTTGTATGTCATCGTTCGTCTATCATAATTTATAAGTCATGCGGTTATACCGAAATAAAGGAAAGTTCATTGCGATAGTTATCGCAGTATGGCTGTTTACAATTTCAATGGCTTATGCAACAATTCTAAAGTTTATTTTCTTTTTTAATTCACATAGATAAACCAAAAGCATGTACCTGTTTACATTATCAAACACTGCCATTTACATTTTAAAACTTAATACTAATGCTTACAATCGTTTTAATTACTGCAGGCTTGTTGGGCTTTGCTCTTTTCTTTCAAGCTATCAAATGGTTCGATAAAATTTAATGTCATGATATATCTGTTTATTATCTCCATCTTGGTTTTTCTCTACATCTGTTATGTATTGGTAAAACCAGAAAAATTTTAAGAAAGGTGTATGGTGTAAGGCATAAGGCGTAGGATAAACTCCATTGCCTTTCGCCTACACCTCGCACCATCAACCTTGCAATTATGAGTATAGAAATTATTGGCGTTATCGCCATGTTTGTTTTTACCGTTTTATTAGCCATTCCATTAGGAAAGTATATCGGCCGAATCTATTCAGGCGAAAAAACATTGTTCGATTCCATTTTCAATCCGCTTGATAAATTGTTTTTTAAGATAAGCGGAATTAACCCCGAAAATGAAATGACATGGCAGCAAAGCTTAGTGGCTTTGCTGGTTATCAACCTTGTTTGGTTTTTGCTTTCGATGTTTATTTTAATGAACATGAGCTGGCTGCCTCTCAATCCGGATGGCAACCCTTCTATGACTGCCGATCTGGCTTTCAACACAACGGTTAGCTTTATTTCCAACACCAACCTCCAACACTATTCCGGTGAAAGTGCGGTATCGTATTTAGGGCAGCTTACCTTAATGCTGTTTCAATTTATTAGTGCTGCCACAGGCATGGCAATCTGTGCTGTTGTTTTTATTTCAATGAGAGAAAAAACAACCGATAAGCTGGGTAATTTTTATAATTATTTCATTAAATCCTGCACAAGAGTTTTGTTGCCTTTATCAATCATTGTTGCCGTGATTTTAGTGTTTAACGGTGCACCAATGACCTTCAAAGGCAAAGACCAGTTAATCTCTTTGCAGGGCGATACATTGAATGTAAGCCGTGGCCCGGCAGCGGCAATGATAGCCATTAAGCAACTGGGTACAAACGGCGGTGGCTTCTTTGGCGCCAATTCGGCACATCCGTTCGAGAACCCGGATTATGTAACCAACATGGCTGAAAACATATCCATTTTACTCATCCCGATAGCCATGATTTTTGCCCTGGGATATATGCTCAAAAGAAAACGTTTTGCTTGGATGGTTTTAGGTGTAATGACTGTTGGTTTTTTACTGTTTGTTATTCCTTCTGTTTATTACGAAATGCACGGCAATCCTTCACTTGGCGTTACACAAAACCTGGGCAATATGGAAGGCAAGGAAGTTCGCTTTGGATCTGCTGCTTCCGCTTATTGGGGCGTTACTACTACGGTTACTTCCAACGGTTCAGTAAATGCCATGCACGATAGTTTCATGCCGCTTACCGGCATGTTTACCATGCTGGGTATGATGGTGAATTGCTTTTACGGAGGTGTGGGCGTTGGCTTTCTCAACTTTTATATTTTTATGATCATTGCTGTATTCATCAGTGGTTTAATGGTTGGCAGAACACCTGAGTTTTTAGGTAAAAAAATAGAAGCAAAAGAAATGAAAATTGCAGCCATCATTGCATTGCTGCATCCGTTGCTGATACTGGCAGGCACCGCAATTTCATCTTACCTGTATGCACATAATCCAACGGTTTATGCAGGCTGGCTGAATAACCCCGGCAATCATGGTTTCAGCGAAATGTTGTACGAATATTCATCAGCTTCTGCCAACAACGGGTCTGAGTTTGCGGGCCTCAGTGCCAACACACCTTTCTGGAACATTACCGATGGCGTTGTAATGCTGCTTTCACGCTTCTTGCCCATTATTGGTCCGGTGGCAATTGCAGGTATTTTAGCAAAGAAAAAATATGTGCCCGCAAGTGCAGGCACGTTACAAACAGATACGTCAACGTTCGGAATTATGGTATTTGCAGTGATTTTTATTATTGCTGCACTTTCTTTCTTTCCTGCGTTATCGTTAGGTCCGATAGCAGAGTTTTTAGGAATAAAATAAAAGTAAAATTCACAAAGAATAACCAGTTTCTTACCGGCTTACCACATTTTCCGGCTTGCTGATTTTTAAAAAATTAACTATGGCAAAGCAACAATCAAATAAATTGTTCGAATCTTCTTTGGTGAAAGAAGCTTTAAAGCAATCATTCATCAAACTCAATCCCAGGCTGATGTTCCGCAATCCTGTAATGTTTACGGTTGAAATAGGAACTGCCGTAATGTTAGGCGTTTGCATTTGGATTATTTCGGGCGAAAAAACACAAGGCAGCCTCGCTTATAACTTTATCGTGTTTGGCGTTTTACTTCTTACTTTATTGTTTGCCAACTTCGCCGAAGGCATTGCAGAAGCACGTGGTAAAGCACAGGCAGATAGCCTTCGCAAAGCAAGAGAAGACACACCGGCAAAAAAGATTTTTCCGGTAGGTGAAGTATTTGTTGATGAAATCAAAATTGTATCATCCTCACAATTACAAATGGGCGACCGGTTTGTGTGCGAAACCGGCGATACAGTGCCGATGGATGGCGAAATTGTGGAAGGCATTGCCACAATTGATGAAAGCGCCATCACCGGCGAAAGCGCTCCTGTGATACGTGAAGCCGGCGGCGACAAATCATCTGTTACAGGCGGCACCAAAGTGTTATCCGACAGAATTGTTGTTGAAGTTACAACGCCTCCCGGAGAAACATTTTTAGACAAAATGATTGCCCTGGTAGAAGGCGCATCGCGGCAAAAAACACCGAATGAAATTGCATTAACCATTTTACTCGCTGGCTTTACACTGGTGTTTATTATTGTATGCGTTACACTAAAACCATTTGGCGATTATGCGAATACTCCCATCACCATTGCGGCTTTCATTTCTCTGTTTGTCTGCTTAATCCCAACCACTATTGGCGGCTTGTTAAGTGCCATTGGCATTGCAGGTATGGACAGAGCTTTGCGTGCCAACGTGATTACCAAAAGCGGCAAGGCGGTTGAAACTGCCGGTGATGTAGATACTTTATTGCTCGATAAAACCGGAACCATCACCATTGGTAACCGCAAAGCCACTCACTTCCACGCGGTAAACGGTCTGGGGGAAAAAGAGTTTATGGAGCTTGCAGCACTGAGTTCGTTAGCCGATGAAACACCAGAAGGAAAATCCATTGTAGAACTGGCACTTTTAAAAGGTGTAAATCAAAAAAGAACCGATGGTATGGACTTCATCAAATTCACAGCTGAAACACGCAGCAGTGGTGTAAACCTGTCCGGCGGAAGAAAGATACGCAAAGGCGCGCAGGATGCCATTCGCAACATGGTTGTAAATGCCGGTAATCCTTTTCCTGACGATGCTGCGGCTGTTGCAAAAAACATTTCACAAAACGGCGGAACTCCGTTGGTTGTAGCAGAAAACAATGAAGTAAAAGGAGTAATAGAATTGCAGGACATTATCAAGCCAGGCATTAGTGAAAGGTTTGAAAGACTTAGAAAAATGGGTGTAAAAACGGTGATGGTAACGGGCGATAATCCTTTAACTGCAAAATTCATTGCCACCAAAGCGGGCGTTGATGATTTTATTGCAGAAGCTAAGCCCGAAGATAAAATGAACTATATCAAAAAGGAACAAACCGGCGGTAAGCTGGTAGCGATGATGGGCGATGGAACCAATGATGCACCTGCTCTTGCGCAAGCCGATGTTGGCGTTGCCATGAACAGTGGAACTGCCGCCGCTAAAGAAGCCGGCAACATGGTAGATTTGGATAACGACCCTACAAAGCTGATTGAAATTGTTGAAATTGGTAAGCAGCTATTGATGACAAGAGGAACACTTACTACCTTTTCGATAGCGAATGATGTAGCCAAATATTTTGCCATTGTTCCGGCTTTGTTTATAGCTTCTCTGCCTAGCCTGCAGCGAATTAATATCATGCACTTGCATAGCCCGGAAAGCGCCATTTTATCGGCTGTTATTTTTAATGCTATCATCATTCCGCTCCTGATTCCGCTGGCTTTAAGAGGTGTATCCTATAAGCCGATTGGCGCTAGTGCTTTGCTAAGAAGAAACTTATTGATATATGGTTTTGGCGGCATCATTGTGCCTTTTATCGGAATCAAATTAATTGATTTGATAGTAAGCATTTGGTTTTAAAGAAAAGGATTAATAACTGTTAAGCGATTTTCGATGAGCAATCCGTTTTGCATATCTTCTGAATATAAAATAGAGCAGCCTGCATCTAAAGCAGTGGCTATTATTTTGGAGTCAAATACCTGCAGAGAATATTTGGAAAAGAGTTCAATAGCGAAGATTCCTGTTTCTTTCTCCTCACCAATAATGACACAAGTTTTCAAAATATTTTTTACAAAGTCTTTAGATGCTTCCTTTTGCATTCTAAATTTTTTCAGGCAAACATTTAAACATTCAAAAACAACTTGCACGCTTGTAAATGGCTTTGCTTCAATTATATCTTTTGCTATTGATTTTTTTGAAGATTCATTGACATCAGCCAGATATAAAAGTATATTGGAGTCAACAAAGCTCTTACCGTTCATTGGCTTCATCCCGGTCAAATTTAAAGTTGCTCATGTCTATCTGGATGCTGTCAAAAAATTTCATTGCCTCTTCAAAGTCAGCCTTCTCAGTGGCAGTTCTATCAGCATCATCAATTTCCGAAGCTGTGATTTCTATTTCTTTATGCATATACTCTTTGGGAAGCTCAATCCGTAGATCGTCTTCACTTTCAATCTTAATCACTTTTCTAAACATAACATCTTATTTCTCCAAAAATAAAAATAGTATATGAAACAAAACATTTTTATAGCCATACGGTTGACGTTGGTCTGCACATTTGTTTTTACCGGAATTTATACCTTACTGATTTTGGGTATTGCGCAAGCCGCGCCCAATAAAGGTTTGGGTGAAACCATCACTGTTAACAACAAGGTAGTTGGTTATAAATTGGAAGGTCAAAAGTTTACGGATGACAAGTATTTCAACAGCCGCCCTTCTGCGGTTGATTACAATGCTGCAGGTTCTGGCGGCAGCAATAAAAGTCCTGCCAATCCTGAATATTTAAAAACAGTGCAAGAAAGGATTGATACGTTTTTGGTACACAATCCAACAGTAAAAAAAGAACAGATTCCTGCTGATCTGGTTACTGCTTCGGGCAGTGGTTTGGATCCTGATATTTCGCCTGAAGGCGCGTATGTGCAGGTGGCAAGAATTGCAAAAATGCGGAATACGTCTGCTGATAAAATAAAATCGATAGTAGATCAAAACGTTCAAAAACCATTAGCCGGTTTATTTGGTACAGCCAAAGTAAACGTGCTTCAGTTGAACATTGATTTATATAAAATAAAGTAACAACTAACTTATAAGAATAAGAGATGAAAAAAATGTTAGCATGCAGCGTTTTATTAACGAGCCTAAACGCCATGGCGCAGGAAAAAGATACAACGGGTCAAATAAAAGATACAACTGTAAAAACACCACCCGCAACTATCATTACCGGCTCTGTAGATGTGTATTACCGCTATGATTTTCATAACCCAAAAGTGTATCCGTTCAATAGCCTTACGAGCTTTACACATTCAAGCAATTCATTTGAATTGGGAATGGCTTCACTTCGTGCCGATCATGCGTTTGGCAAAGTAAGCGCAACTATTGATTTAGGCTTTGGAAGACGGGCTGAAGAATTTGCCTACAATGATGCCAATACACGGCTCGCAATCAAGCAGCTTTATGTAACATATTCGCCTGTTTCGGCTATTAAGTTTACCTTGGGTACTTGGGGAACGCATATTGGTTATGAAGTGTTGGATGCTTATTTAAACCGTAACTACAGCGTCAGCTATATGTTTACAAATGGTCCGTTTTCACATACCGGTTTAAAGGCTGATGTAAGCCTTGGCGGCAAAAGTGCGTTCATGGTTGGCATTTCAAATCCAACCGATTTTCGGAGCGCACCGGCAATGCCGAAATCATTAATCGCGCAGTTTTCTACCGGCTCAAAAGATGGCAAGCTGAAAGCTTATTTTAATTTTGTAGGAGGCAAGCAAAACGATTATAAAAAAGTGGTACAGGGCGATGTGGTAGCTACTTATACGGTTACTTCTAAATTTAGTTTAGGTTTGAATGGCACGATACAATCGCTGAAATTAGATACCGACAGCACCGGCAATTTCAAAGCCGCTTCATGGCAAGGTATTGCACTGTATATTAACGTTGATCCGGTAAGCTGGTTTGGGCTTACGCTGCGTGGTGAGTACATTAGCGATAAAGATGAGTATTTAGGTTTGAAACACGTGTTTGCACCAACGCTGTCAGGCAATTTCAGGATTGATAATCTTACAATTATTCCTGAATTCAGGTTCGACAAGGCTGGTAATAATGTGTTCTATAAAAACGCAACGGAGAATATAAACTCTACGGGTAGCTTTCTCCTCGCAGCTACGTATCATTTTTAATTCGTTGTTTAAAATGCAACAACAAATTTCCGCTGTAAAGGTTTTTGTTTTTTATTGATTGCTTCTATGCCAACACGAATGCGTAATTAATTTTTTGTGAAGTAAAAAGTTAGATTGATGACCGACGATAATCTATACAATAAAAATAAACCTTTGCACATGCACATCAGTACTGCTACGCGCAAAGGCAACTTGAAAATTTATTTGGGTATGAGTGCCGGCGTTGGTAAAAGCTATCGCATGCTGCAGGAAGCGCACACCCTGTTGCAAAATTGTGTGAATATAAAAATAGGATATATTGAAACGCATGGCCGAAAAGAAACAGAAGCATTAACCGAAGGGCTCTCCATCATTCCACGGCGAGAAGTGTTTTATAAAGGCAAGCGGTTGGAAGAACTGGATGTACAGGCAGTTTTATTATTGCAACCTGAAGTGGTAATAGTTGATGAGCTGGCGCATACCAACATTCCGGGCAGCAAGAATGAAAAGCGCTGGCAGGATGTTCTGGATATGATAGATGCTGGCATTGATGTAATTTCTGCAGTGAACATTCAGCACATCGAAAGTATAAATGAAGATGTAAAACAGATTACCGGTATTGAAGTAAAAGAACGGGTACCTGATAAAATTTTGCAGCTTGCTGATGAAGTCGTAAACATAGATTTGCCGGCAGACGAACTCATTGCCAGGCTCAAAGCAGGTAAAATTTACGACCATTCTAAAGTACAGCAGGCACTCACCAATTTCTTTCAGCCGGATAAAATTTTGCAGCTACGCGAACTGGCGTTAAAAGAAGTGGCAGGGCAGGTAGAGCGCAAGGTAGATTATCAAATTACAGCAAAGGGAACACCTTACCGGCACGAACGTTTATTGGCTTGCGTATCTTCTAACTATCAAATTGCGCAACGCATCATTCGCAAAACGGCAAGGCTGTCTTCTTATTACAACAGCAACTGGTTTGTATTGTATGTGCAAACACCAAACGAAGCCGCTGATAAAATACCTTTATCAGCACAAAGGCACCTTATCAACAATTTTAAAAATGCAACAGAACTGGGGGGCGAAGTGATTCAAAAAAAAGCCGTGAATATTGCCGCTTCCATCATTGAAACGGTTACCGAAAAAAACATCACAACCCTCTGTTTGGGCAAGCCGCATTTTAATTTGTTTCAAATTATTTTGCGTACCAGCATCTTCAGCCAACTGCTTACCACACTTTCTAAAAACAATGTTGACCTTGTTATTTTATCCTGATGGTACTTACTGTAAAAAATAAAATCTGGCTGGGCACTTTATTTCTGTTTTTGCTCATTTTAGTAACGGGCGGCGTTGCCATTTTTTATATGGCAAAAATGAAAGCCAATGCACACAACGTGTTGCAGGATAATTATGAAAGCTTACTGTACTGCCACACCATGCAGGTGCAACTGAACAACCTGCCACACGATTTTACAAAATCGGTTGCGGCTTTGGATAAGGCAATGCAGCAAGAGTTAAACGACATTACCGAACCTGGTGAAAAAGAAGCTGCTTACAGCCTCAGCAACAATTTGCAAAGCCTGAAAGACGGCGATACAAGCAGAGCCAACATCGCAGCCATACACCAACACATACAAGACATACTTTACGTTAACATGGAAGCAATCAAACACAAAAGCCAGCGGGCTGAAGCCTCTGCAAATGATGCGCTTACCATTATCATTTCCATGGGCGGGCTGGTGTTTATCGTTGCGTTTACTTTTATCGTTAATTTCCCTTCCGTTATCACCAATCCCATTACACAGCTTACTGAAGCCATTAAAGAAATTGCGAACAAGAACTACAAGTACCGCATTCACATTGATAACAAAGATGAGTTTGGAAAACTGGCAGACGCTTACAACAACATGGCTGAACGACTCGAGTATTTCGAAAGCAGCAATCTCGCTCAACTGATGTTTGAAAAAAGCCGTGCCGAAGCAGTAATCAATAGCTTGAAAGATGCCAGTATTGGCATTGATAAAAGCGACTGCATTTTGTTTGCCAACCAGCAAGCCTTGCAGCTACTGGGCTTGCGCGCCGAACAGATGGTTGGCAAGCCGGTTGATGATGTAATGAAGAGAAACGATTTGTTTTCTTTTTTAATAAAAAATAACAATACAGCACCGTTTACCATCGTGGTAGATAACCGCGAAAATTATTTTACAAAAGAGCTGATAGAAGTAGAACAGGGAGATGTAAAAAACAAAGTGATAGTATTGAAAAACATCACTTCTTTTAAAGAGCTGGATGTGGCAAAAACAAACTTTATTGCTACTATTTCGCATGAATTAAAAACACCTCTGGCTGCTTCTGATTTGAGTTTAAAACTGTTGGAAGATGAGCGGGTGAGCCAACTTTCAACCGAGCAAAAAGAGTTAATTCAAAACCTGAGAGAAGACAATCAGCGAATGTTGAAAATTTTAAGCGAACTATTGAATGTATCGCAAATTGAAGCTGGAAAAATTCAGTTGAATACAGAGCGAATCAACCCGCAAACCATTGTTGAAAATGCAATGCTTGCCGTAATGGCAAGCGCAAAGGAAAAAGGGCTTGAGATAAAAACAAATTTGCAGAACGGTTTGCCGGAAATGGATGCCGATGCCGACAAAACCACATGGGTGCTCAACAATTTACTTACGAATGCCATTAAATATTCTTACAGTAACGGCACAATACAAATTCATGTATATACTCAAAGCAATCAGGTTGTTTTCTCTGTAACCGATTGGGGCAAAGGCATAGATAAAGAATATCTGCCGCGCCTTTTCGAGCGGTATTTCCAGGTGCCTGGCTCCAAAGAAAAAGGCACCGGTTTAGGATTGTCAATCTCAAAAGAATTTGTGGAAGCGCAAGGCGGAAAAATCTGGGCGGAAAGTGAACCAGGTAATGGCACTACCGTTCGTTTCTGGCTGCCGGTTGCAGAATGAAGAGTTGATTCCAATTTTAATGGCAAATCCAATTAGGCAATCATCTTTTGCTTTATTTATAAATATATAGTGAACGATTATCTTTAGAACCAAGGCGAGTAATCTCAGTCTATATTTTAGAAATTAAGTTTAAATGATAAGTTCTTGTTAAAAAGAAATACTTACTATTGTATTATCATTTTTTAACAAAATTCCAAACGCATGAGAAAGTCATTTACAACAGCAATGCACATACTGTCTGCATTGTCTGTTTCAGCATTTCTGTTTACAAGTTGTACAAAATCGGGTATTGAAAGTGCCGCTAATCAAAGTGAGGTAGAGCCAGGGAACGCCGCGGTTTCTGGCTTACATACTTATGGCGTGCTACCTCCCGATCCTTCCCGTTATTCCAAAGTGTCTTCCTACTCTGCTGTTGAAATCAACAACATGTTCAGGAAGAAAGGCGTAGCGGAATCTGTGGCAGGTGAACCGGCTACTTATACGCTTGCCTCGCCGGCAGTAAGAGATCAGGAACAGATCGGCTCCTGCACGGCTTTTACCGGCTCTGAAGCCAATGAAATACTTCAGTATTACAAAACAGGCTCATGGCCTACTGTGTTAAGCCCTCTCTATCTTTATTACATCGAGCGTGTAAAAGTTGAGGGCAATTCTATTACTTCCGACCCCGGTGCTCAGATGGTAGATATACCGGAAGCCTTACAAGGATGGGGACAATGCATAGAAGCCGATTATGCTTATCCAACCAATGCACAGGGAACAGCAGGACCCACTTCAACTGCCTATAAAACAGCGCCCAACTCTACTGCTGTAAGCAATGCGTTGAACTACGAAATCGGAGGCAATACTTCAAACTATGGAATGGTGAGGCAGGGAGACACTGCTACAGTTAAAGCCCTTCTTCTGAACAACATTCCTGTAATGATGGGCTTTAATGTGTACGACAATTCAAGCTATACCATCTTCGAGGGTTTAAACGCCACCAATTATACTTACAGCCCTTTAACTTCTTCGGGCAGATTAAAAAGCGGTTTGAAATTGTTGGGTGGTCATGCCAATGTTATCATTGGTTACGACAACAGCAGACAAGCTTTCTTAATGGAAAATTCATGGAGCACCAATTGGGGCAATGCGGGCTACTGGTATCTGCCATACTCTGTATTCCAAAGCAGCAAAATTGTGCCTACAGGCAATGTATATTGGGCAACATTATAACCATTTCGTTCATAAGTATTCCCAATTAATTTCCAATAAAAACAAAAGCCCCCAAATATATCGGGGCTTTTGTTTTTATTGGAAATATAGAACTTAACCGTTGCTTTTATCGTCTTTCAAATCCTGTTTGTCTTTCTTCAGATCTTTGCGGTCATCTTTTAAATCCTTTTTGTCTTTGTGAATGTCTTTTGTATCAGCAGCAACGTCTTTTTTATCTTTATTAATGTCTTTTTTATCAGTCTTTGCATCAGCTACATCGTGGTTCCGGTCTTTCAAATCTGTATGAATGTCTTTGTTATCATTTTTAATATCCACTCTGTCTTTCTTCGCGTCAGCAACATCCGTTTTTACATCAGCTTTGTCTTTTGCTAACTCACTTGTGTTGCCGTCTTTTTTGTCGGCAGTTATATCCTTACGGTCGGTTTGAATATCCTGTTTGTCTTTCTTCAAATCGGTTGCATCCCCATTGCGTTCTGCTTTATCGCTACGAATGTCTTTACTATCATTCATAACATCCTGCTTGTCTTTTTGCAAATCCTTTTGGTCAGTTTTTACATCAGCCACATCTTTCGTTCTGTCTTGTTTGTCTTTTTGTAAGTCTTTGTTATCGGTAGCGATGTCTTTTTTGTCCTGATGAGTATCATGCCGGTCGTGGCGAATATCATGTTGTTTAATAACATGCCGGTGAACCGCCGCTATCCTTTGTGCCGAAGCCGCATAAGCCGTGGTGAACAGAACCAATAAACTGAAGAACATTGTTTTCATAAATCTTGTTTTGTTAGTAATGGAAAATTTTTATAATGGATGGCAGGAGTTATAAAAGGTTTAATGAAGCGAGGAAATAAAGTAAAAACAAAGAGGATGAACACGAACAATCAAAGAAGAGAACATAAAAAAGCGGCAAAAACAAAAGAAGCCCTTTTGTTTTTACAGCAATATCCTGATTCCCACCAAAGCCAGGCAAACGGCTAATATTTTTACAATCAATGTTGTATTTATTTTGTGCGAAATGTAAGCCCCAAGCTGCGCACCAGGTATTACACCAATGCACAAACCAGCCAACATTTTAAGAACATGAGGGTTGTTGTAAGTCCCTTGAAAAAAATGCACGGCAACACTTACCGACGACATGATGGCCAAAATAAAATGCGATGTTGCTGTTGCGATATACACCGGAAACTGAAGCCACTGCACCATTGCCGGCACGTGAATGATGCCACCACCAATGCCTAATAAGGGCGAAAGAAAACCTACTAAAATACTGATGACAATGCCTATGGTTTGATTGTATGAATACGAAAAGATTTCGCCCTGTTTGTCCCTTAAGGTATGATGTGTAAAGCCTTTTTCACCTTTGTGTGAATTGGTTTGGTTTTGCGTGTTTTTACTAGTTCTGATAAATAAAAAAAGGGCCAGCACAAGCAACAGAATACCAAAGATGATATTAAAAATATGGCGGGGTATATAGTTCACAACAAACACACCGGCAACCGACCCGGGAATGGTAAACAGGCTGAACAAAATGCCGGCTTTGTAATCTATCCTTCCGCTTTTTGCATACGCTATAGAACCCGAAATGGCATTCACGGCTACTACCGCAATTGATATGGCAGTGGTAACATTCGGTGGCATGTTTTTATCCGTGATGATTAAAAGGGGAACCAGTAAGAAACCGCCGCCTGCGCCAATGAGAGTTCCAAAGGTGCCGATTACAAAACCAACAGCCAGTAATATAAAAAAATTATCCATGAATTGTTTTGTGATGAAGCAAGGATTCCCAAGGATGCAAATGTAACTCTGTTCAAATATTATCTAAAAAAGCAGCAAAAACAAAACAATTGTGTTGTGTGTTAATACAAAAAGAGAATTGCTTTATTTGCCCTCCATGCACCATACAATCGCGTCGGGAAAAACCTTTGCCCACGAGGCTTCTGAGTGGGCTGCTTTAATATCATTTACATATTTCACTTCTTTTCCTTCCTCATATCCCTTTTTTTGTAAAGCCGATAGCATAGCATTTACACCTGGCTGCAACTGCGCATCAAGCCCGACGCCGCCGTTGGCAATGTAAAACGAAATCTCTTTCTTCTTGCCTTTGTACGATGTTACATTTTTTACATAGTCAAGCTTGTTGATTTTAAACGCAGGCGAGAAACAAATGGCTTTTGAAAACACATCAGGATATTGCCATGCCAGCATAAACGAAATCAATCCGCCTAATGATGAGCCGCCAACAAATGTGTGCTCTTTCTCTTTATTGGTTGCATAAGTTGAATCAATAAACGGCTTTACTTTTTTTACCATAAAGTTCATATACGCTTCTCCTTTTGTACCAGGTGCATATTCAAATGAACGATCTTTCGTATTGTAAATTCCTACCACGATTAAGGGTGAAATAGTGCCCGCTTTGATTAAGCTATCACAGGTTTCATCAACGCTCCATTCCACGCCAAAGGCACTGGTTGCTGGGTCGAAAACATTTTGGCCGTCCTGCATATACAAAACAGGATAACGTGTTTTTCCTGAACTATCATAATTGGGCGGCAACCATACGGCAACATCACGGTCTTTGATGCCTTTGCCTTTCATCGCCAGATAATATTTTACTACTCCTGTGATACGATGTTCAGTAGTTTGGTTTTGCGTGTTTTTTGTCCACTCTCCAATTGTATCCCTAATGGTTGTATCGTGTTGCAGATTAGCTGAAAGATTGGCGAGCGGTGTGCCATCCGTCTTTGCGCCTTCGTGTTCCCAATTGCCAAGCGTGTATTTGTATTCGATAGAAACGGGCTTATCAATATTGATACGAATACTCCACACATGATTGCCTTCATAATTCATTTTTGTTTTACCCGGATTCCATTCACCCAATGGCTCAATGTTACCTGTAATGAAGACCGAACTGTCTTCGGGTAACGCAGTTGATGTAAGTCTGAATGTAACAGAAACGGGATGTAGTTTTTGCGCTTGTAATTTCATCATAACAAAAAAGATGAACAGAAAGAGAATGGCGATTTTGTATCTCATACAGGGCAACAATACAAATTAAAATGGAGCGATGCTCGGCAACTTTAGTAAGTGAGCTAAGAGGAATGAAAATACAATTTCTGTTCCGGTAAAATTATCTATTATTAAGCATTATAATTGCTTGTAGAAAGACAATCAATTGCCGCTATGGATGTTGCTTCACCGCTGCCAGCTTTCGCACTCAACAAACGCCATCCCAAACAACTGTTTTATGTTTCTTTCGCCAGCATGTGGGTGTGGTTTTCATATTATGGTGTAAAAGCTTTGCTCATTGCTTACATGGTAACGCAAATGCACCTGCCCGAAAAATACAGCTATGCTGTTTTGGGCACGTATGCCGCGCTGGTGTATGGTTTGCAGATTTTTGGCGGTGTGCTTGCCGACAGGTTATTGGGCTTTCGCAAGTCAATGATATGGGGCGGCATTTTAATGATTTGCGGACACGCATTAATGTCGCTTCCTTTTCCGCAATTCTTCTTTGCAGGATTGTCGTTCATCGCGTGGGGAAGCGGTTTTTTCAGCGGGCCTGATGCTGCCATCATTGGTATGTTTTATTCTAAAACAGATCAAACGCATAAAGACAACGGCTTTATTTTGTTTTACATGATCATCAATACCGGCATGGCGTTGGGCGGCTTGGTGTGCGGTTATGTTGGGCAAAACATCAACTGGCATTATGGGTTTGGTTTAGCCGGAATTTTTATGGTGCTGGGGCTGATTAATTTTTGTTATGGCATTCCTTCTTCTGTTGGCGCACCGCCCGATAAACAACGATTGCAACGCAAAGTGTTGTTTGTTTTTACACCAGAAATTATTGTGTATGTTCTTTCCATTGCAGCCGTGTTGCTTACGTTGTTTTTGTTTCAGCATACCGGCATTATGGATGTGCTGGTATTACCCTTAACATTGCTGTCGTTTGTGTATGTTATCTATATTGGTGTTCGTTCTTCTAACGAAGTAAAATACAAGCTGTTTGCGCTCTTGTTTGTTTTTATAATGTATGCATGTTGGCTCGCATTGTACGAGCAAAGCACCGGCGCGTTAAATTTATTTATCCTTCGCAATGTTGATTTAAAGCTTGGCAATTTTACCGTACCTGCATTGGCGTTTAATAATTTCTTTCCTTCATTTTTATTGGTGATGCTTACGCCGCAGGCATTGGCTGCGTGGAAGCATTTTGCAAAACGCAACAAAGAAGTGCACACCTTCACCAAACTTATCATTGGCATTGTGGCTATGGGTGTTTATTTTAGTATTCTGTGGCTTGTTTGTAATCATTATCATCAAAGCGGTTTGGTGCCCGTTGCATTTATGGCATTGAGTTATTTGTTTATGGAAATTGGTGAGGTTTGCATTGGTCCTACCATGCCATCAGCAACGTTTAATTTATCACCTCTTCATCTGGTGGGAACGTTGATGAGCATTGGTGCTTTATCGGGTGCATTGGCAGAATATTTAGCTGCTAAAATTGGTTCCCTAATGACGGTGCCTTCAGGCATTACTAATCCTGCACAAACCATTACTTATTACAGTACCATTTTTGGCAAGCTGGCTTTGTTAAGTGCAGCGGTTGCTGTGGGTTGCGCCTTATTGTTTCCGGTGTTAAAGAGGTGGATGGGAGAAGTGAGATGATTTGTGAATTTTGAATGATGAGTGATAAACTCGAATTCACTCTATCTTTTTTGAATTCGCCTATTTTTGGCCATGGCAAAACAGCAACCATTTCATATAGAAATTGATAAACTAACCCGCTCAATTGAAAATGCAATCACCGGCGACAGTTTTAAAACTGAAATTCTTGAGCTTACCACAAAAGATATTAAATCATTAAGAAAATCGGATTGGCTTTTTGATTGGAAAGTGGAATTGAAACAATCAGGCAAAAAGGTTTATAAGCTTGTTATTATTGACAATCCATTAATCATTCAAGGACTTATTAGCTTGCAAGACCGTGATGATCATATTTTCATGTCGCTCATTGAAAGCAATAAATTCAATCGTGGTTGAAAGAAAGTATATTATGGTGTACCTGGAAATCTTGTTGCTTTTGCATGCAAGCTTTCTTTTGAAAAGGGTTATGAAGGCTATGTTTCTTTTGAAAGTAAAACCAAATTATTAGCACACTATCAAAAGACACTTGGTGCACACGTACTTTTTGGCAACATTATGGCAATTGACATAAAAGCTGCAAGCAAATTAATTCAACAATATTTCCCGGAATTGCTTTCATTTACAATCATGGTAAAAGAAGAAAAGAATATTGATTTTTATACCACTGGCAGACAACCTTCTGAGGAAGAATTTACAAAGATTAGTGAATGGATTAAAAAAAATAAAGAAAAGCAGAACTTAAAGAGAAAGATACGACTACAAAGGAAAGGTACGTCGCATAACGTCAATACAAAAGAATAGCTATATATCACCACTCACAAATCATCCATCATTCATTTCCTCTTCTCGGCTGCAACAGCTTTGCAATTAAGCCTGTCCAGCCGGTTTGGTGCGAAGCGCCAACACCTCTTCCGGTATCGCCATGAAAATATTCGTAAAACAAAATATAGTTTTTGAAGTTGGCATCGGTTTGTAGTTTTTCATAATCGCCAAACACGGCTCGTTTGCCATCTTTATCTAACAAAAACAAAGCCGCAAGACGTTGGGTTAGAAGCTCCGCAATTTCATTCAATGTCAAATACTTTCCACTATTCGTTGGGCATTCCACTTTAAAATCATCACCATAATAATGATGAAACCGTTGCAGACTTTCGATAATTAAAAAATTAATCGGCATCCACACCGGGCCACGCCAGTTGCTGTTGCCGGCAAACATATCTGTGGGGCTTTCGCCGGGCGCATATTCAACCTTTGCCGTTTCGCCGTCCATAGTAAAGATGTAAGGATTGTCTTTGTAATATTTTGATAAAGCACGCACGCCGTGGTCGCTTAAAAATTCGGTTTCATCCAGCATGCGCTTCAATATCATTTTCATGCGATGACCGCGCAGCAAACTCAACAAATGCTTTTGCGTAACACCTTCTACCTGCCACCGCGAAACCAAAGCTGCAAGGTGCGGGCGGTTGTCTAAGAACCAATTCAATCGCTCATAAAATTGCGGCAGTTGCTCCATGCAATCGTGCTCAATCACTTCCACTGCAAACAGCGGAATCAGGCCTACCGCACTGCGCACTTTTAATTTTTCGGTAGTGCCGTCCTTCGTTTTTAAAATGTCGTAAAAAAACTGGTCTTCTTCATCCCACAAGCCTGAGCCATCGTTACCAATGTTGTCCATTGCAGCAGCGATATATAAAAAATGCTCAAAAAATTTAGTTGCCATATCCTGGTAAACGGGGTTGTACATTGCTAATTCCATAGCAATTCGCATCATGTTCAAAGCAAACATTGCCATCCAGCTTGTACCATCCGACTGCTCGATAAAAGAACCTCCGGGCAGCGGCTTGCTTCTATCAAAAACACCAATGTTATCCAACCCTAAAAAGCCGCCTTCAAACACATTGTTGTTCTCTTTGTCTTTGCGGTTTACCCACCAGGTAAAATTGATAAGCAGCTTGTGGAAAATGGTTTGCAGAAAAGGAATATCACCTTTGCCCTCATTGTTTTTTTCATCAATCTTATACACGCGAAACGCGCTCCAGGCCTGCACCGGAGGGTTTACATCGCCGAAGTTCCATTCGTAAGCAGGCAACTGCCCGTCGGGCTGCATATACCATTCGTGCGTAAGCTTTAGCAATTGCTTTTTTGCGAAGTTGGCATCAATCACAGAGAAGGCTACGCAATGAAAAGCCAGGTCCCACGAAGCATACCAGGGATACTCCCATTTATCCGGCATCGAAATAATATCATCGTTGTTCAAATGCAGCCAGTCGTTGTTACGTCCTTTCATTCTTTCAGGTGGCGGCGCGGGTTGCGCAGGATCACCGTTCAGCCATTGCGGAATGTCGTAATAATAAAACTGTTTGCACCACAACATGCCTGCAAACGCCTGCCGCTGTACTAATTTTTCATCATCATTCGTTATGTTTTTTTGCAGGGCGTTATAAAATTCATCGGCTTCTTTTATACGGGTTGAAAAGATGTTTTCAAAATCATCAAACGGCTTGTTGTTATCCTCTTTGCACAAACGAAGCGCAAATGTTTTGTTTTGTTTTGATGGAATAACAACATCAAAGTTGATGGCTGCTTTGGTGCCGTTGTCTTCGTTTACAGCACTGTTTTGTTTTTGCACAATAAAATTGTTGATGCTGTCTTTCGGATATGAAGATGTATTGGCGGAATTGTACAAACGCTCATTGTTAGTTTCATTATCGCAAAACAAAATATCGCCGCTATTTTGCACATACAAATGATAATCGCCCAACACTTTTTGATGAAGACTAATGCTGTTGTTCGCTTCTTTTTTCATCGTTGGCTTTTCATCATCATAACCCCAAATCCAGGTATTGCGAAACCAAATGGTTGGCAACACATCTAAGCTTGCATCATGGTTGCTTCGGTTGTGAACGGTTATTTTTATCAGTATATCCGTTGCTGAAGCTTTGGCATATTCAATAAACACATCCCAATAGTCATCGTTGTTGAAAATGCCGGTATCAATCAATTCAAATTCGGGTTCTAAACGGTTGCGTTTTTTGTTTTCATCCAGCAGCCAATGATAAGGAAATTCGGCCTGCGGATATTTGTACAACATCTTCATGTAAGAATGTGTTGGCGTGGCATCAAGATAGTAATACAGCTCTTTTACATCTTCGCCATGGTTGCCTTGCCCGTTGCTCAACCCAAATAAAATCTCTTTTACAAACGGGTCTTTTTTATTCCATAATGCAACCGAAAAACAAAGCAATTGCTTCTCATCGCAAATGCCACCAATGCCTTCTTCGCCCCAGCGATAAGCCTTGCTGCGCGCGGCATCGTGCGGAATATAATTCCAGGCATCGCCGTTTGCACTATAATCTTCCCGCACGGTTCCCCATTGTCTGTCGCTTACATACGAACCCCATAATTTCCAGTTAATATCCTTCAGGCGTTGTTGTTCTTCGTTCATCTTTTTTATTGATTGAGGAATGAATGGTTTGATAAAGTGAGTAAAAAGCTGCTTGTATCATACTACTTCGTGGAATGGATTATCTTACTCTTACTTTCTCAAACTCGCGTTTTCCTTCAGAATTATCTACAAGCGCATTGTTCAATTTAAAGTTCTTTTTGCTTTCATGAATGCCCCAGATCATGGAGCTTCTCACATAATAAACATTGCCAAATTTTATGTTTAACTGCACATGCAATTTGGTTTTATATAACGGACTTCCTAATTCATACATTCCCTCTTTTGCAATTTTAAAAATAGCACCGGTGTTATTCCTTGCCATCCAAATCGGGTTGTTATCGAAGTAAAGCAAATAATCAACCAAGCAAAGCAAAACGCTGCCAGGACGGTACAAACATAACAACGCATATTTGGATGTGTCGTTGATGGACAATTCAGGAGTTGAAGTTGGATTCACAATCCGGCTGAACAATACAGAATTCGTTGGTTCGTCCTTCTCATGCAGCCAAATCGTGTCATCTTGCACAGGTGGGTTCGATGTTTTATCGAGGTGGTTTTTAAATAAATAATACTCGCTTGTTACCTTGTTTATTTCATACACCCATTTGTGTTTGGTCATAAACTTTGCAGCTCTATCCGTTATTTTTTCCGTACCCGATAGATAAGTTAATGAGTAATGGCAATCATCCATCCAGTCAATTCTCCACAGCGAAGTATCACCATTGCTAACATTGGTTTCATGCAGATAATTTTCGTCTCTTACATCAATGTATTTATCGCTCGCGTTTCTTGGATAAGAATAAAAAGTGCCGTTGTGCAAGTTGGCGCAGCTAACCGTTTTGCCCTGTGCCAATAAAGTAACCGGAGATAAAAAAATGATGCTTACTAAAGCTATGGTTTCTATAAATGACAACACACCCATATTTAATCTTTATAAATAAGAACTGCTTAGATTTTCAACTCTCAAATGCAACAAACATACTCTGATTATAGATATTTTGAGTAGTGAGTGTTACAATAAATCTTATGCAAAAGCTTTTTTGAACTCACATTCTCTGGTGCGAAATTTAACTCGTGCATGTAACAACTACACACTTTACTTTTACGGCAAAAACAAACATGGAATTATTAGGTGTGGGTTCAAGAGTAAAACATCCTTCGTTTGGAAATGGCGTAATAATCAGACTGAATAAAAGAAGCTATGAAATATGTTTTATAGACAGCGGCATAAGGCCGGTAGTGAAAGAAGCACCGATGGAAGTGATAGAAAAGGTGGAGCCTGAATTTAATGTTAGCTTCAGCGAAGCGGAAGAAGCCCTGATTAAAATATTGCGTGCCTTCAGCGATATAACAGAAATGGTACCGCTGGGCGAAAAATGGAAAAACGGCATGATGATTTTAAAGCCCGGCGATTCATCTTTAAAAGAAAAAGAAGTGCCGGTAGAAACATTCTTTCATAAAATTGTGATGCTGCGCGACAGGCTGCGCGTAATGGAGCAACGTATTAATGCGCATAAGGGGTTAAGCGATGAAGATAAGATAGATTTGCAGCAGTACATTACACGCATTTATGGCAGCCTTACTACTTTCAACATTTTGTTCAAGTATCAAACCGATGCATTTGTAGGAGATAAGAGTTAAGAGCGTGTGGTTGATTTTTTTGAAGCCGTTTCAAGGGTTGATAATGCTGAACCACAAAGGCTCGAAGAAAGTAAGTTACACGAAGCTTTCTTTTTTTCTTTGTGAATCTTTAGATTCTTTATGTCTTCGTGGTTCAATAAATCTACAAAAACAAACATGAGATTTATACAACTAAAGAGTTTTGATAATTATATACAAGCCCATATTGCCTTCGGCATTTTGCAGGAGGAGCATATCAATTGTTGGCTGAAAGATGAATACAGTGTTACGATAGACCCCATGTTATCCAATGCTATTGGTGGCATTAAGCTGATGGTAGCCGAAGCGCAGGCAGAAAGAGCAATGAATATTTTGCACCTGCAACAATCGGGTTGATACCTTGAAGAAATGTTATCATGCGAAGGGCTACAGGTTTTGTTTCATCGGTTGCTGCAATGGATCTTTCATTTGTGGTTCAATCAATTTTTAAAACAGTCTTTAAGTAACATAAGCCGCTGCTGATGCTGTATTGAAAATAAAAGTGGCGGCAACTTATTTAGGTGGAAAGAAAGTGTACGAAAAATAAATGAGTAGATTATTTTTGAAAAAAGAAGAACGATTTGTTTTTGCCAAAATATCAAGCAACAATTATGAAACTACCCGTTTTATTATTTACACTACTTGTTTCATCAGCCTCATTTGCGCAAGCGACTACCAACCGTGATAGTATTTTGCAGCAAATGAAGTGGGCAGCCAAACAAGGGTTGATAGATAAATATTATCCGCGAAACATAGATACCTTATATGGCGGTTATTTGAGCACGTTCACTTACGATTTTCAACCGCAGGGCGAGCAGGACAAAATGATTGTAACGCAAGCGAGGCATACGTGGTCAACTGCAAAGGCAGCTATGTTTTATCATGATACTTCTTACATTTCTTTATCGCGCCACGGCTTTTATTTTTTGCGCGATAAAATGTGGGATCAGCAATACGGCGGCTTCTATAATTTAGTTACAAGAAAGGGCGAACCCACAACATTTATTAAGCAGGCCTATGGAAACGGATTTGGTATTTATGCGTTGGCTGCTTACTATGAATGTTCAGGCGATACGGCTGCCTTGAACCTTGCTAAGAAAGCATTTTTGTGGTTAGAAAAACACAGCCATGATGCCAGATACAAAGGCTATTTCCAATACTTGCAACGCGATGGAACACCCGTGCAGCGAACCGCTGAAACGCCTTCTACGTCTGACGTTGGCTATAAAGACCAGAACAGTTCCATTCATTTATTAGAAGCTTTTACTGAGTTGTATAAAGTGTGGAAAGACCCTTTGGTAAGAGCAAGATTAGAAGAAATGCTATTGCTCATACGCGATACCATTGTTACGCCAAAAGGTTATCTTCAATTGTACTTTACGCCGCAATGGAAACCTGTATCATATCGCGATTCTTCCAATGCTGTAATCGCCAAACATCATTACATAGATCATGTATCTTTTGGTCATGATGTAGAGACGGCTTATCTGATGCAGGAAGCTGATGAGACACTCAACAACAAGGCTTCTGAAAAGACGTTAGCCATTGGAAAAAAGATGGTAGATCATGCGTTGCGAAATGGGTGGGACGATACGCTTGGCGGCTTTTACGACGAAGGATATTATTATAAAAACAAACCGGGCATCACCATTACCTTAGAAACGAAAAACTGGTGGGCGCAGGCTGAAGGTTTGAATACGTTGCTCCTATTTTCAGACATGTATCCCAACGATGCAGCGCAGTATTATCAACGGTTTACAAAGCTTTGGAATTATGTGCAAACTTACCTGATTGACCATGAGCATGGTGATTGGTATGAAGAAGGATTGGACAAAGCGCCTGAATACAAAACAAGACTGAAAGCGCAGATTTGGAAAGGCTCCTATCACAACTTTCGGGCTCTGATGAATTGCATCAACAGGATTGATGATGATAAAAGAAAAAAACTTACCGGCAACAGCATACAGCAACATGATTTTTTATATGCAGGTGAATGGCAGAATTCATTCATGTCAAATCAAACGATGTACATTGTAAAAAATGGAACCATTGTTTGGCGTTATACGATGCCGCAGGAAGGTGAATTTGGCGATGCCACCCTGTTATCAAACGGCAATATTGTTTTCTCGCGTAAAAGCGGAGCGAGTGAAATAACTTCCAATAAAAAGATCATCTGGAATTATGATGCGCCGCCCAACTCAGAAATTCATACCTGTCAGCCAATCGGATCCGATAAAGTTTTTATTGTTGTAAATGCGGTGCCTGCAAAAGCGATGATCATCAATACCAAAACCAATGCAATTGAAAAACAAATCACTTTACCAACCGGTGGAACGGGCACTCATGGCATGTTCAGGCATTGCCGTTACACAAAAGAAGGAACGTTTTTAATTGCACACATGGACATGAATAAGGTGGTTGAATACGATTCAGCCGGCAAAGCAATCTGGTCTGTAAATTCGCCTTCTCCCTGGGCTGCAGTGCGTTTAAAAAATGGCAACACATTAATAAGCGGTAATTCAAATGGCTTTGTAAGAGAAGTGGATAAACAAGGCAAAACGGTTTGGGAATATACACGTGCAGATGCGCCATGCTGGTTAACCATTTACACCGTTCAGGAAGCAGACAGGCTTGAAAATGGCAACACAATTATATCAAACTGGATTGGTGGCGGACATACGGATGAAGAAAAAAACAAAAGCATTCAATTCTTTGAAGTAACGCCTGATAAGAAGATTGTATGGGCTTTATCGCAGTGGCAAAATCCAAACCTGAACAATGCAACCGCCATACAGTTATTGCATGAGAAAGGTGTTGCTGAAAATGGTGATCTGCAACGCTAACTATGAATAATAAAAAGTAAATAGCTATGCGCAGAGTAGTGTTGTTATTGTTTTTTTTAGCTTTTTGTTTTGCCTGTTTTTCGCAGGCGAAAACCAATGATCATGTATGTGAGCATCTGCTCATGGATTTCGATTGGCGGTTTGCATTCGGTCATCCTTATGATACCAAAAAAGATTTCAATACAGGAACAGGTTATTTTTCTTATTTAGCAAAAGCAAGCTATGGAGATGGTGGTGCCGCAAAAGATTTTGATGACCGCAGCTGGCGCAAAATCAACCTGCCGCACGATTGGGCGGTAGAGCTGCCTTTTGACAGCAGAGGCAGCACAAGTCATGGCTATAAAGCCATTGGTCGCAATTTTCCTGATGCAAGCGTTGGCTGGTACAGAAAAACATTTACCGTTCCTGCATCAGACTCTGCAAAGCGCATCAGCATTGCGTTTGATGGCGTGTTCCGCAATTCATCCGTTTGGGTAAATGGTTTCTATCTCGGCACTAAAGCCAGCGGCTATAACAGCTTTGAATACAATATTTCTGAATACCTAAATTATGGCGGTAAAAACACCATTGCTGTGCGTGTGGATGCAACCATGGAAGAAGGCTGGTTTTACGAAGGCGCCGGTATTTACAGGCATGTGTGGCTAAATAAAACATCGCCGGTGCATGTGGCAACTAACGGAACTTTTGTAACTGCTTCAATCAATAATAATGTTGCTGATATTACTGCACAAACTGACATGGTTAATGAAGATAAATCAGCAAAAAATATAACCTTACTTCAAACTATTGTTGATGCTTCGGGCAATGTAATAACAAAAGACAGTACAACGAATATTGCTGTAAATGTGTATGAACAAAAAACATTGAGCAATCATTTGCTGGTAAACCATCCGCACTTGTGGTCGTTGGATACACCTTATCTCTATCATTTAATAACTTCTGTTTTTGAAGAAGGAAAGCTGGTAGATAAGTATGAAACAACATTCGGAATACGAACGATAAGGTTTGATGCGAAAGAAGGTTTTTTTCTTAACGGGAAACATTTGGAATTGCATGGAACCGATAACCACCAGGATGCGGCTGGTATTGGCGTTGCGGTGCCTGATGTGCTGATTGAAGACCGCGTTAAACAACTTAAATCCTTTGGATGCAATGGCTACCGCTGTTCGCACAATCCGCCAACGCCTGAACTGCTGGATGCCTGCGACAGGCTGGGCATGCTGGTGATTGATGAAAACCGCCTGATGGGTGTTTCCTTAACACATTTTGATGAGATGAAAGCGATGATGCTGCGCGACCGGAATCATCCATCCATCATTAGTTGGAGCATTGGCAATGAAGAATGGGGAATTGAAGGCAACCAATTGGGTGCAAAAATAGCATCTACCCTGCAGGCTTATGTAAAATCAATTGATACAACCCGTGCTATCACGGCTGCCATCAGCGGCGGATGGCAAAAAGGTATTTCCAATGTAATTGATGTGATGGGCGTGAATTATATCGGCCAAATCAATACTGATGAGCATCATGCAGAATTTCCAAATCAGCCGATGTGGGGCACTGAAGAAGGCGCAACACATACAACAAGAGGAATTTATTTTGATGATTCTGCGAAGCATTATTTAGTTGCTTACGACCGCAAGCCGCACGATAATTTTTACAACATTGAAGGCGGATGGAAATATTATGTTGCGCGCAAATACTTAGCAGGCATGTTTATATGGACAGGCTTCGATTACCGAGGCGAACCTTCACCTTTTGGCTATCCATCAACTGGCGCACAAACCGGTGTGTTGGATCAGTGCGGTTTTCCAAAAGACATTTATTATTACCTTAAATCCTGGTGGACGAATGAACCTGTGTTGCACATTTTGCCGCATTGGAATCACGCTAATGACGTGACAAGTGGGAACGGTAAGGAAGGAGAGGAAATAAATGTGTGGGCATACAGCAATTGCGATGAAGTAGAATTGTTTTTGAACCAAAAAAGTTTGGGGAAACAAAAAATGCCACTAAACGGTCATCTTGAATGGAAAGTAAATTATAGGCCCGGCACATTAAAGGCATTAGGTTTTAAAAACGGCAAGCAAGTAGCAACAGATGTTGTGCAAACCACCGGCGAGCCTTTTGCCATCCATCTTTCTGCCAATCAAACTACCGTCAAAGCTAATAAAGAAGAGATAGCAATCATTACAGTTAGCGTAACTGATAAAAACAAATGGCATGTACCAACTGCTGATAACGAAATTAATTTTACAATTAGCGGTCCCGGAAAAATTATTGGTGTTGGCAATGGCGATCCTGCTTCAACAGAGCCTGATCAATACGTTGAAAAAGTACAAACCAGTGCAATAGAAAACATGAAAGAAAAGATAGTAAACAGCTTTGATAATGCTGCTGAAATTGCGCCGGAATACAACGATGCAACCTGGAACAATGCTTTCACAAATGATCGCTCACCCGCATTTGGCGAGCGGGCTAAAGTCATTATTTACAGAGGCAATTTTACCCTGCCGCAATACAACAACGATGCACAAATTTCTTTATTTTATAAACCGGTTGGCAAAGTGCAATCTATTTACATCAATGGAAAAAAAATTGCAGACAGTATAAAAGAAAACGGTTCGCAAACAGCGTTTGTTTTAGATAAATCAATCTTACACAGCGGTAACAATTCAATCGCAATTATAGCCGCGCCTTTGTTAAAACAACATTCATGGGATGCCGTAAATATGAATGCAGGTATTTTTCAAATTGTAACGCCGCCAACCGTTTGGAAACGTAAGTTATTTAACGGTCTGGCGCAGGTAATTGTACAATCAACCAATGAGCCTGGCGAAGTTACACTTACCGCAACATCAGACGGATTACAACAGCAGCAAATAAAAATACAATCAGCACCTGCCGAAATAAGGGCGTCGGTTCCAGGTAGTAATTAGCTTGTTAACTTTTACAGTCATTTTTATAAAATGATAAAACAAAAGTCAATGTTCAAATCAAACATCACCTAATGAAAGCAACCGTAATCATTGCGATACTTCTGGCAGCATTTATAAACGCATCAGCCACACCGGCAACTATTTTCTTCAATGTAAAAGACTATGGTGCCAAAGCAGATGGTAAAACGCTTGATGTAAAAGCCATCAATTCAGCCATTGATGCTGCGGCAAAACAAGGCGGCGGCACGGTGTATTTTCCTGCAGGCAATTATCTTACGGGTTCCATTCATTTGCAAAGTGGCGTTTCGCTGTTTCTCGATCAAAATGCAACGCTAATTGCTGCGCCGGTAACTGCGGCAAATGGTTATGATGAAGAAGAACCAGGAGCCAACAATCAATATGAAGATGCAGGACATCAGCATTGGCACAACAGCCTCATTTGGGGCGATAGCATACATGATGTTTCGATATTGGGGCAGGGTTTAATTAACGGTAAAAATTTGTACAAAGATTGGGCGCATGGCGATAAGCAAAGCGCCAATAAAGCCATTGGCTTGGTGCGTTGCCGCAATGTAACCATTAAGGATATTTCAATTTTGCACGGCGGATGGTTTGGCATCTTGGCAACCGGCGTTGATAATTTTACGTTGGACAATGTGAAGTTTGATACCAACCGCGATGGTGTTGATGTGGATTGCTGCCACAACATTCGCATCTCCAATTGTTATGTTAATTCGCCTTACGATGATGGCATTTGTTTGAAGAGTTCGTTTGCTTTAGGCTATGCAAGAAGCACAGAAAATGTAACCATCACCAACTGCGAGGTAAGTGGTTATGATGTAGGCAGTTTGTTAGATGGAACGTATAAAAGAAGCGATAATCCGCAGTATCATTTTTTGCCAACAGGACGGATAAAATTTGGCACTGAATCGAATGGCGGATTTAAAAACATCGCTATTTCAAATTGTGTGTTTGATTATTGCAAAGGTCTTGCATTGGAAAGTGTGGATGGTGCGTTGCTGGAAGATGTAACCATCAACAACATTACGATGCGTAATGTGGTGAACGACCCGATTTTTATTCGCCTTGGTGCGCGCTTGAGAGGACCTGAAGGAACGCCGGTTGGCGCAATCAGAAGAGTAATTATCAGCAATATTGTTTCGTACAATTCAAGCGGCAATTATGCCTGCACCATCAGCGGCATACCTGGCAATGATGTGGAAGATATAACGCTAAGCAACATAAAAATTTACACAAAAGGTGGTGGTAAAACGGTGGAGGCAGACACGCTTCCAGAAAAAATAACTCAATATCCTGAGCCGGGTATGTTTGGTGCGAATCCTGTTTACGGGTTATGGGTTCGCCATGCAAAAAACATCAGCATCAGCGATGTTTCATTTTATTATAGTAATACTGAAAGCCGCGCTGCGCTTCGGTTTGAAGATGTAAAAGGTTTGTATTTGTTTCATGTAACGCCGCAAAAAACAGAAGGTATAAAGCCAATGATGTTGAAAGGTTCTTCGGATGTTACCATCGTACAAAGTCCGGCGTTGGAAGGAAAATAATCATATCCGTTAAACAGTTGCTTTTTCCTCTTTTTTCTTTATGTGGAATATTCTTTTTAAAATAGTTATAGCAGGAAAAATCAACACATAAATAAATCTTCCGATTATCTGCAAAAACAAAATATGGGTTGCGCAAAACAAAGCGCCCAAAAAGAAAATAAAGGATATGATTAGCCCGCGGGATAACACATAACGGCGAAAGTTTTTATCTTCCAAGCCGATAGATAAATTCTTTTTAGGATTGCTTACGTGCAGTTGTACAAAAAATAAAACCAAACCAATGCAACCCACATCAATCCAGTAAAACACAAATGCTTCACTTAAATAACCAAATTCCGAAGTAAGCATGGTGGTAAACGGAAGCAAAACAACAAACAGCAAAGTGAGAAGGTTAAGCCAGATAACCGCACCATCAAAATGGGTAACATAACCAAACACACGATGATGAACGGTCCAGTAAAAACCAACTATAAAAAAGCTAAACACGAAGCCCGTAATGTTGGGCATTATTTCAATTAGGTAGTCATTTAATTTTTCGGTGGTGATTGAGTGTGTCCAATTGGAAACTGGTATTTTTATTTCCAGCACCAGCAGTGTAATGGCAATGGCAAACACGGCATCGCTGAATAATATCAACCGCTCTAACTGAAACTGTTTCCGGTTTTCAAAAATGTCTTCGTGTGGCTGCATGTGTTTTTGTAAACGCTAAAAATGTTACTTAGAAAGAAGTGTGCGATGGCTTGTAACCCTCGGCAGTAAAGGCGCTGCTTCTATCGGTACAATTGTCTTTAAGCGGTGCAATGGTAAGCGTGTTGTCTTTGATGTTGAATTTGTAATAGCCGGTATCGCTTGTGCTGCACTGGCTCATTCCACTGGCTTTAATTAATTTTAGTGTATCGTTATTCACTTTGTAAAGCATGGTTTCTATAACGCTTCCGCCAACATACAAAGTAGAAGTATCTGCATTAAAAACAAAGATGCCATCGGCCGGATCGGGAATATTTACCTTGCCTGCCCATTGCGTATTTTGTAAAGGATTGTTTGCCGGAACTTTCCAGGAAAGAAACAGAAGTACGGTTAAAACAGCGAAGAGTAGCTGGCGCATAATGTTTGTTTTTGTTGATTTTTACAATGAAGATAATAGGATGAAAGAGTTGGCTTTTTGTTTTCAAATATACTGGTTTAGCTAACACAACCAAGAGAGATGCATTCATTTAAAAAGCTCTTATGGCATTCTTTATAATTCAACTGCTTAGGATGTTTAATTCCACTTGCATCGTTTATCAGTAAACAAAGGCGTTCATAATAATTTTTGATAAGTTTCGGTTTCGTTCAATTAACTTGCTCTCGCGATACTCAACTAAATGCTTGCCTTGATAGAACAGGAACTTCATATTGAACGTTTGCTTTTACAACAAATAGCCGCCGGAAACGAAAAGGCTTTTCAAACTCTTTTTAATCATTACAATACCAAACTTCATCATTATGTTTTTGGATTTGTGAAGTCGTCACAAATTGCCGAAGAGCTTGTGATGGATGTGTTTTTAAAGCTATGGCTGGGCAGAGATTTGCTCGTTCAGATAAAAAATTTCGATGGTTTTTTGTTTCGCGTAGCGCACAATAAAATCATTGATTTTTTGCGGTTCTCAGCCAAAGATCTAAAACTGAAAGACCTTTTGTGGAATGAGATACAAATGGCTTCTTCTCTGGTTGCCGATCATTCGCTCATACATCATGAGTATGAAGAAAAACTAAGAGAAGCGATTGATTTATTATCTCCGCAACGAAAAAAAGTTTTCAGGCTTGCTCACGAAGAAGACTTGACGCACGATCAGATTGCCGTGCAACTTCACATTTCAAAATCAACCGTCAACAATCACATTGTAGAAGCCAAACGTTTTATCCGCGATTACCTTTCCACTAACCTCGATATTGCAATGCTGCTCGTAATTATGACAAGAATTTAAAATTATTTTTGGACGGAGTAGTTATCCTCTTTCTTTTTTTCGTCTTTACTGTACATGTACCTCCAAAGCTGGCAGTATCTGATTAAAAACTATCTCGATAATTCTATCACAAAAGAGGAATTGAATTCTCTTTTAGGGATGATTGATGAGGAAAAAGATTCAGCTCAGTTAAAGGCCGTTTTAAAGAATCAGTGGAAAGACGCAAAACAAAATGGGCCTTCCACCAAAATTGACTGGAATAAAAAGTTAGACCATTTATTTACCGAAGCAAAGGAAGCAAACCAGAATGTAGAACACACAAAAAAAAGGGGCAAAAACAAACATTGGCGCTGGCTGGCAGCCGCATCTGTTATTGCAATTGTTGTTCTGGTTAAGTATGTATTGCTTGCTGAAAAGCCAATAGCTCCTGTTGTTAAAAATATAGCAACATCTATCAAAAAAGATGTTGCACCACCAGTTAGTACCAACGCTATTCTTACGCTGGCAAATGGTAAAACCATTGCATTAGACAGCATAGCCAATGGTGCAATTGCTAACGAAGGAAATATGCGCGTTGAAAAATTGTCTAATGGCGAAATTGTTTATAAAGGCAAGGCAAACAGTGAATTGGAATATAACATCCTAACTGTACCAAGAGGGAGTAAAATTGCTACCATCACGCTTGCTGATGGCACCAAAGTGTGGCTCAATTCGTCTTCTTCTTTACAATATCCTGTTGCATTTGTTGGCAATGAAAGAAGCGTGAAGATTACAGGCGAAGCGTACTTTGAAGTGGCTCATAACGCTGCCATGCCTTTCGTTGTAAAGAGAGGCGAAACATCGGTTACTGTTTTAGGAACACATTTTAATGTGAACGCTTACGACGATGAAACCTCTATAAAAGTAACCCTGCTTCAGGGCGCAGTGAAAGTAGAGAAAGGAAGCTTGTCGGGTTTATTAAAGCCCGGACAGCAGGCGCAGATTGAAAGCAAAATAAAAATTAACGGCGACGTTGATGTTGATGAAGTAATGGCATGGAAGAATGGTGAATTTCAGTTTGGTGAAGCCGAAGACATACATGCTGTTATGAGACAAATAGCACGATGGTATGATGTAAATATTGAGTACAAAGAAGACGTTGCGGGGCATATTGGAGGAACGATATCACGCAACGAAAATGTTTCGCAGGTGCTCTCTATGCTTCAGATGACCGGCGCAGTAAAGTTTGTAATTGAGGATAATAAAATTGTTGTTACGTCAAATCATTTGTAAGGTTGTAACGGATTGCTTGTTCTGAATGATTGCTAACAATGAGATGGATTGCTTTCTTAAGATATAAGTTTAAAGTGTTCTTGGTTTTGCGATAAAAACAAACATTGTTTCACTCAACATAACCATTTTATGTACCTAACGATTGGCTCTGTCCGTAAACAGCGGATGGCATTCAAAACGCTGCTCATTATGAAATTTACGGTTTTTATTTGTTTGCTTGCCAGTGTAACAGCAAGCGCTAAAACTTATTCGCAAATAACATTGAACGAAAAAAATGTTCCGCTGCAAAAAGTTTTTAAGCAAATACAAAAGCAAAACGGTTACGACTTTCTATACAGCTACGAACTATTGCAAAAAGCCGGCAACGTAAGCGTTTCTGTGCACAATGTTTCGCTTGAACAAGCACTGGAAGAATGCCTCAAAAACAAACCGCTTTCTTACAGCATTGTAGGTAAAACTGTGGTGGTTAAACCTAAGCCGTTCAGCAACGATTCAACCAGCAACAATCTTCAATCTTCACCACCTGTTATCATCAAAGGCAACGTTACAGACGAAACAAAAAAACCGCTGCAAGGTGTTTCTGTAATGATAAAAGGAACTACAAGAGGAACCGTTACAAATGAAAATGGGGAGTTTCAGATAGAAGTTCCAGACAACGGAAATAAGGTGTTGGTGTTTTCTTATGTAGGCATGGAATCGCAGGAAGTGAATGTGAGTGATAAAACAAATGTTGCCATTTTATTGAAAACTTCCGCTGGGCAGCAGCAGGAAGTTGTAGTAGTAGGTTATCAAAGCCAACGGCGTACAGCGATTGCAGGAGCCGTTACTACCGTTAACGTTGAAGATGTTGCAAAAGTACCTGTTGGTTTTGCCGATCAGGCACTGCAGGGGCAAGTTTCGGGCGTTCGCATTACACAATCTACAGGTCAGCCAGGCGATGGTATAGCCATGCGTATCAGAGGCGTAGGTTCTATCAATAACAACGACCCGCTTTACATTATTGATGGCGTGCCAACAGAAGACGGAATTAATTTCTTGGCTGCCGATGACATTGCGAGCATCACCGTTTTGAAAGATGCAGCTTCGGCAGCTATTTATGGCGCCAGGTCATCGAACGGGGTTGTTATCATCACCACAAAAAATGGCAAGTCGGGAAAAGCTTCTATCAACTATTCGCTTTATGCCGGTGTTCAAAAGCATGGCTATCTTACGCCTATGGCAAATGCTGCCGAATACAAAACCATTTATAACGAAATGGTGGCTAACGATAACGAAGGGCTGTCTGCCAACAACCCGTTGATAAAAAAGCCGATACCCGATTCTATTCAAATGGCAAATACGGCTTGGCTGGCTTCCATTTTCCGCACTGCACCGGAGCAGGATCATGAGCTTTCAGTAAGCGGTGGAAATGAAAAAACGCAATACTCTGTTTCAGGTAATTTTTTTAAGCAGGATGGCATCATACTCAACTCTTCATACAAACGCTATACGTTACGAACCAAACTCAATACGGAAGTAACCGACAGGTTGAAAATCGGAACCAACCTGAATTTTTCTTATTACGATAAAAGCGCAATCGGCAGTTCAGGCGATGGCTTAGGCGGCAACGGCGGCAGCGTTATCCGCTAT
Organism: Ilyomonas sp.; assembly: GCA_965277535.1. Lineage (GTDB taxonomy): Bacteria > Bacteroidota > Bacteroidia > Chitinophagales > Chitinophagaceae > Ilyomonas. Next base: position 3,932,548 of record OZ255825.1, read on the forward strand.
GCTTTTTTCAGAGACCCGGCTATTCCCATTTATTCCTCTCCGGGTGTGTACAGCGATTTGCCGCAATACCCGGGTTTTTTTGGTGATGGATACAATCCCGTTGGTCTTGCTACTAATACTGATAATAAAGAGAAACAATACAGAGGTTTCGGCGATGTGTATGCCGAATATAAAATTTTACCCGGCCTGTTTTTCAGATCAGATTTTGGCGGAGATGTGTTTGTAACGGAGGATAAAACTTTTTATGTGAATTGGGGAACCGCCGGCAGAATCAACAATCCAAGCTCATTGGTTGAAAGGCAAATTACGAGCGAAAACATGGTTTGGAACAATACACTTCGTTATAACAAACGGTTTAACGAACGCAATAGCATCAATGTATTGTTGGGTACGGAAGCCGTTTCTAACTCAACCACTGCGCTGCTGGAAAACGATCAAAACTTTCCTAACCAGGATCCTTCACTGCGTTTCCTCGGTAATGGTTTAAACATACAGCAGGTGATTGCTACGGAAAATAGGGGAGAGTGGTCGTTGCTTTCTTTTTTTGGAAATGTAGGATACAATTACAACGATGAATTTTTAATCAACGGAACAGTAAGAAGAGACGGCTCTTCGCGTTTTGGTCCGGCCAACCGCTGGGGTAATTTCTATTCCGGTGCCATTGCCTGGAATATAATGAATGAAAAATGGTTTACCAGTCTGTTGCCGTCAGTTTCAAAAATGAAATTAAGAGCCAGCTACGGACAATTGGGAAATCAAAATATTGGCGATTATCCGTGGGCTTCTATCGTAAGCAACACTGGTAATTATGTGTTGGGTTCGTCTCCTGCGCCGGTGCAAGGTTACAGTGTTTCATCGTTAGGCAATCCCGATGTAAAGTGGGAAACCTCAACGCAAACAGACGTAGGATTAGACATCGGAATCTGGAAAGACAAGCTTTCTTTAACGGTTGATTATTTTGATAAAATCAACAATAATATGCTCGTTGCCGTGCCCCTGCCAATGATTGGCGGCTCTGCCAATGCACCGTTTATTAACGATGGCAGTGTGCAAAATCAGGGCTTCGAATTTGATTTGCATTACAGCAACAATGCCCGCAAATTAAAGTATGAATTAAGTGCTAATCTTGCTACCATTCAAAATAAAGTTATCTCTATTCCTGTTCCTATTCAGGGAGGACGAATTGATGATGGCGTTTATGCCACTTTAACCACTACCGGGCATCCCATTGGTTCTTTTTATGGTTACCAAATGGCGGGCATTTTTCAAAATAAAGACGACATTTTTAAATCGGCTTACCAGGGACCCGGTGTACGGCCCGGTGATGTAAAGTACAAAGACATTAACGGCGACGGTGTGATCGACGCCAACGACAGAACCTTTTTGGGAAGCGCCATTCCAAAGTTTACTTACGGCGCTTCGCTAACGCTTTCTTACGCCAACTTCGACTTGTTTATACTTGCGCAAGGTAGTTATGGAAATAAAATTTATCTGCAGGTCAATCAGGACATAGAAGGTTTTTATCGTCCTTTTAATGTAACGCAACGAGTGTATGACGAACGCTGGCATGGTGAAGGCACCAGCAATACGATGCCTTTGGTTTCGTGGCGCGACCAGGCAAATAATATTAAAGAGCCATCAAGCCGGTTTTTGGAAAGCGCTTCTTATTGCCGTTTAAAAAACATACAGTTGGGCTACACCATTCCAAAAGGAGTAACAGACAGGCTTCACATAAAAGGATTGCGGTTTTATGCAACGGGACTTAACCTGGTAACATTTACAAAATACACCGGTCTTGATCCCGAGATGCACACCAGTAATAACGTAGCAGTTGAAAAATATCCAAGTGATGTTGCCGCCGGTATTGACTGGGGCACGTATCCTTCTGCAAAAAGCTATATTATCGGCGCAAACCTTAGTTTTTAAATGCTATAAACTCATTCGGTATGAATAAAAGATTCATCATATACTGGCTACTCGTCCTAATGTTTGTTTTTGCCCAAATAAGTTGTTCAAAATATTTAGATAAAGACATTCAGGGTGTTTATTCCTCTTCGCAATATTACACTTCTGCCAATGCTGCTATGCAGGCCATCAATGCAGCTTATGCGCCACTGAAATTTACCAGTGCTACCGCAAATCCGCTTTGGGTGTTTGGCGATATTGCTTCCGATGATGCAGCCACCGGAAACGTTGGCGCAAGCCCTGATGCTTCTACCATTGACAACTTTTCTTATTCTACCACCAATTCTCATTTAACAAACGAATGGGCAGACTTATACCAGGGCATCACCAACTGCAATTTGGTTTTGGCAAATATTCCGTCAATCAATATGGACACGGCTTTGCGCTCAAGAATTTTGGGTGAAGCCCATTTTTTAAGAGCCTGGTATTATTTCACTTTGGTAAACATTTATGGCGATGTTCCGGTAGTAACAAAGCCGCTAACGCCCGATGAAATGCAGATTACCCAATCGCCCGTAAAAGATATTTACGAAGGCGTTATTGAGGCCGATTTAAAAGGGGCACTAAGCATTTTGCCCTCCATTTATTCGGGTGCTGATGTTGGAAGAGCAACCAGCGGAGCGGCAGCAGCTTTGTTGGCAAAAGCTTATTTGTATCAGGAAAAATGGGATTCGTCCCTTAACTATTCCAACCATGTTATTAACAGCGGGCAGTATAGTTTGATGAAAGTGTATGCTCAAAATTTTGATGCCCTGCATAAAAACAACTCCGAATCGGTGTTTGAAGTGCAAATGCTGGGCGGTCAGAATCCCAACGTTGGCAATGCGCTGAACCAATGGTTTGCACCGCAGGTAGTAGGCGGCTATTATTGCGATGCACCGACTCAAAGCTTTGTAGCTGAATTTGAACAAACGGCAGATACTGTTTACGATCCGCGATTGGATTATACGGTAGGAAGAGACAGCACCTTGTGGAATAACGGGCAGTTGTATTCAAGTTCGTGGTCGCCGCAAACGGGCTATCTCACCCGAAAATACCAACAGCCTCTTTCTCAGGCTCCCATCATCGGGCAGGGAAGCTGCGATTATATATCCATCCGTTATGCTGATGTATTGTTGTTCAACGCCGAAGCTTTGAACGAGTTGGGACAAACATCCGCAGCTATCATTCCCTTGAACCTTGTCAGGCAAAGGGCAAGAGAAAGTTATTTATACGATAGTTCGTTACATGGCTTTGGAACTGTGCCCGCAGGTCTTTTACCCGATGTGGCTGCTGTATCGCAGGCGCAGGTACGCACGGCTATCATCCATGAAAGAAGGGTGGAATTCGGATTTGAATTTCACCGGTTTTTTGATTTGGAAAGATATGGGGCAAATCCAAACCTCGGTCCTGGCTACGTAAACTCGCTCCAGAACAGAGATGGTGTAACTAATTTTTCATACACGAAAAATAAAAACTTTCCCATACCCCAAACCGAAAGGGACCTTGACAAAGCTTTAAAATAAATTTTTCATCAATTAAAACTCAAACCATGAGATCAAAATTTCAAACCAGGTATGTAATGCTCACAATCTTATTCGGATTGTCACTGGCATTGTTTGTTTCGTCTTGTAAAAAAAGTTCATCGTTTACGCCACCCAACACTACCACTTTATCGGCTGCCATTGACTCGGCAAAATGGTATTTAACCAACACGCACGAAGGCACGCAACCCGGCGAGTACCCTTCCGGCTCACAGGCAACTTTGCAGGCAGCGTTAACTTCGGCACAATCAGTTTTAACAAGTTCCGCCACTTCCGGAACACAAGCCCAGGTTACGGCTGCAACCGCTAATTTGAATGCTGCCATTGCTGCTTACGAAGCCGGAAAAATAACGCCGATAGCTGGTTCAGCATTGGTGGCTTACTGGAAATTCAATGGCAATGCAAACGATTCTTCAGGCAATGGTCATAATGGTACATTAACCGCCTGCCCGCCAACCATGGGTGGCGTTGGGCTGGTTATTACATCGGGTGTAACACCAGGCGGAGTGCCAACCCCTACCAATGACCGTTTTGGCAATGCGAATTCGGCTTATCATTTCAGCAACGGCGGCCACATTGAAGTGCCTTTTAGCCCTACTTTGAACCCGCAAGCAATAACCGTTAGTGCCTGGGTTCGGCAGGATACGGCTGGCAGAACAGATCATCGCACAGACTGCTACATGGTTTCTTTGGCCCGCTGGAATTGCTACAAATTCCAAACGCAACCTACACTGCCCTTTTTCACTGTAGCTACGGATTCTACCATTTATGACCGCGATGATGCAGGTACCGCAATTACTATTGGCACGACTACCGGTGCAGGCCCTTGGAGCCATGTGGTAGCAACTTATGATGGCAATGGTAATGAAAGTTTCTATATTAATGGTACGCCGGTTAAGACCTGGACAAATCTTGCACATACCATAAAACAAATTAATCCGGGTGTAGATTTATCCATTGGTTCTGATTTGCCGAATGCTGCTTATAAGTATGATTCTACCGGACCAGATGGTAATTATTTTATTGGTTATGGCGGATACTGGACAGGTGATATGGATGACATTATGATTTACAATACTGCTTTAACAGCAACGCAGGTAATGCAACTGTATAACCAACAAGCAACGCAATAGTGCGATTTGTGATTTGTGATTGCAGAGAGAAGATGCTATAAAAATCTGCAAAGAATAATTTACAAGCACCACTGTAAAATGGTATAAAACCAAATGCAATAAAAACCACTATCGGCAATGACACCGATGGTGGTTTTTTAATCCATCTCTGCTTTGTTTTTACACGAATTATGCAATCAACTTATAAAATTTTCTGCTTTGGTTTTGCGGTTATTTTATCCGTTTCGTGCCGGAGAACTTCTTCCGGAAACGAAAGTGAAATTTTGTTTTGGTGCTCCAATAACAACCCCGAAATAAAACTTTGCACCAACATTACAACAGCATGGAACAACAACCATTCTTCTCATTCTGTTCATATACAACCAATACCTGAAGGCCAGTCGAGCGAAGAAGTAATCCTCGCTGCTGTGGTAGGAAAAACAACACCCGACATTTATGCCAACATGTGGCAGGGTAATGTTGAAATGTATGCTCATGCGCACGTTTTGATACCGCTTGATACACTGCAAGGGTTTATGGATTTTATGAGGCAACGTTGCGATAGTGCTACCATCAAAGAGATTACATCATCGGACGGGCACATCTATCAGATACCCTGGAAAGCAAATCCGATTATGACGATTTACAACAAGAATTTATTCAAAGAAAACAACATCAACTCTCTTCCGCAAACGTATAGCGCTTACAATGCCGCCGCCGAATTGTTCAAGCAAAATTGTTCAAAAAAGGGTTTGACCAACAACCGCTTTGGCTACACCGAAGTGAAGTCCACCTGGTACCAACGGCTGTTTAATTTTTACACCTTGTACATTGCGGCATCCAACGGAGCGCCGCTTATTGTTCATAACAAAGCAGCCTTCAACAACAGGTATGCAATAGAAGTTTTTTCCTTTCTTCAAAATTTATACAGGCAGGATTATTTTTCAAAAGAATCCAATGCGGCTTCTACCGATCCTTTCGTTACACAAAACATTGCTACCAAATGGACGGGACCTTGGGAGATTGCACATCTCAACAGCATCCCGGACAAAGGGTTTGATTTTGCCTATTTTTTACCCATCGTTCCCGATGATCACAAAGGACCGATTTACACTTATGCCGACCCCAAAAATATCGTCATCTTCAACACTTGCAAACATCCTGAACAAGCGTGGGAATTTTTACAAACGCTTATCAATAAAGAAGGTGACTTACAGCTTTTACAACTGACCGGACAACTGCCGCGAAGAAAAAATTTAGATACCGATCCTTTTTACAAAAATTATTTTATTGATAACCCAATGATGCTGCCATTTGCACAAGAAGTGCCGTATGTAAAAGGCATTGATAACTGCGATGTAATTGTGGAAGTGCTCGACGCCATTTCGCAGGAATATGAAGCCTGCGTGGTGTATGGAACAAAAACGCCCGAACAAGCCATTGCCGATGCAGAAACGGCTGTGAATGTTTTGCTGGGAAAAGAAAATGAATAATGATGCAAAAACAAATCCATATTGGAGTGATAGGAGCCGGTGCTTTTGCACAGTTTGCTGCTAATGCGTTTTTGCAATTAGGGGAAGTAAAGATAGTGGCTGTGTTTGATGTGAACACAACAACGGCACACCGGATGGCACAACAAATAAATGCGGTTGCTTACGATGATATTTCGGCATTATTAAACAACAAAGAAATTGATTTAATTTACATAGCTACTCCGCCTTTCTTGCATTATGAACAATCGAAAAGTGCATTGCTTGCCAACAAGCATGTGATCTGTGAAAAGCCCGCTGCGCTTAGGGTTGAGCAGGCAGAAGAACTGCAGGCTTTAGCGAAAGAGCGGAACAAATTGTATGTGGTGAATCTGATGCAGCGTTACAACCCATTGTATGCAATGGTAAAGACCATCATTGATGGAAAGATGCTGGGTAATTTTCTACATGGGTATTTTGAAAATTATGCATCCGATGAATATCTCGATGATCATCATTGGTTTTGGGATAAAACCAAAAGCGGCGGCATTTTTATAGAACATGGCGTTCATTTTTTCGACCTGTTTTCGGGCTGGCTGGGCAAGGGTGAAGTCATCAGTTCTTTTCAACTGCAACGCCCTTCTGTAACGCAAAAAATAATTGACAGAGTTGGAGCAACGGTTTTACACAAAGATAGTATTGTCAATTTTTATCATGGTTTTGATCAACCAAAAATCTTAGACCGGCAGGAAATGAAATTGTTATTTGAAAGAGGTGATGTTACGCTCTATGGATGGATTCCTGTTCAAATTAAAGTTCATGGTTTAATGAGTGAAGAACAACGCATCGCTTTGCAAAATGTATTCAATCAACATTCATTACAAACTAGCACAACTACATCGGCTATCAGCCAACCAATCAAAGGCAGAGGCAAAGCCATTAATGCTGACGAAGAGGTGACGATTGAATGGGGAAGCCTTGCTAATAAATCAAACGTTTATACAGAGCTATTACAACGAATGTTGCAGGACCAATTGAAATGGATACAAAACCAAACGCACCAGCGCTTAATAACAGATAAGAATGCTGTTGCTTCGCTGCGAATGGCAGTAGAAGCTACAGATAAAGCCGTTATACGATAAACCATTTTCGCATGAACAACGAATTAAAAATAAGGGCAAAACCAAAAGCAGATAAGCAAAAGCTGTTGCCATATTTGCTGGTATCGCCCTACCTCATTTTTACGTTGGTGTTTGTGGTGTTTCCTGTGTTGTTTTGTTTTTTTCTCACGTTTCACAAATGGAACATTATCTCTTCCATGAAGTTCATCGGGATAGATAATTATACGCGTTTGTTTCACGATAGATTGTTTTGGAAAGCCATTCTCAACACGCTTAAATTTTTGTTGCTGCACATTCCTTTGCAATTGGTGGTTTCGTTATCACTGGCTTATTTGCTCAATCAAAAACTGAAAGCCGCATCTTTTTTCAGAGGTTCTTTTTTTATGCCGGTCATTGTTTCGGGCGTTGTGGTAACCATTTTGTGGCAGCAACTGTTAGGGTTTGATTTTGGATTGGTAAACCGCCTTCTGCAATGGCTGGGCTTGCATAAAGTAGGCTGGCTGTCGAGCCCGCGGGTAGCTATTTATTCCATTGCGGTGATGGCTACCTGGAAGAACGTTGGGTTGTATGTGATTTTGTTTTTAACCGGCTTGCAAACCGTGCCTACGCAATATTATGAAGCGGCAAAAATGGAAGGTGCAAGCAACTGGCAGCAATTTTATCACATTACATTGCCTATGATCAACCCAACGGTTTTTATGGTGGTGGTATTATCAACCATTGGCGGTTTTTCTCTTTTTATAGAACCTTATGTAATGACGGGTGGCGGTCCGTTAAACACAACATTATCGGCTGTTCTTTACATTTATAAACAGGCTTTTGAATACTACAACATGGGCTATTCGGCAACCTTGGGTTTCTTTTATGCGCTAATCATCATGTTGGTGGTAGTCATTCAAAAACGAACCATTGAAAAAGAAGTATAAATTTTTCGCACAGAGGTAAAGAGTAAGCAGAGAATGCTTTTCTCTCTGTGTTCTCCTTATCTCTGTGCGAACCATTCGTCATGTTATGGAAGGACAAACTTTATTTAGAAAAACAATCACTTACGCACTGTTAACGGCAGCCGCGATAACGTTCATTTATCCTTTTCTCTGGATGATTGGTGCTTCGCTTGCGCCTATGTTTGAGTTGAACGGACTTACTTTATTTCCATCACATCCAACATGGAGCAACTTTGCCATTCTCTTTCAAAAAATCCCCATTCTGCATTCGCTTATCAATAGCGTGTTGGTGGCAACCTTGGTTACTGCATTGGTTTTGTTTACAGGTTCAACGGTTGGCTATGCACTGGCAAGAATGCAGTTTAAAGGGCGGCAGGCCATTTTTTATGTGATTGTGTTTACCATGTCGCTGCCGTTTCAGGTAACGCTCATACCCAATTACATTACGATGGTCAACCTTCGTTTGGTGGATACGTTTGCTGTTTTGGTGATTCCGTTTGCAGTAAGTGCATTTGCCATTTTGATGTTCCGTCAAGCGTTCCAGGGGCTGCCGCAAGCCTTAATTGATGCAGCCCGTTTGGACGGCTGCAACGAGTTAGAAATTATTTTTCGTGTGCTGTGGCCCAACATAAAATCTACCATTATTACGGTGGCGATACTTTCTTTCATTGGTTCGTGGAACGAAGTATTGTGGCCGCTCATTGTTGTGCGCAACGAACACTTGATGACGATGCCGCAACTGGTTACCCTTTTTGCCGTGGGTGGCAGGGCAGATAGTCAGTTAGGCGTGAAGATAGCTGCTGCTGTTTTGCTGGCGCTTCCGGTAATGATCGCTTTTTTATTTTTTCAGAAATATTTTATACAAAGCATGGCTTCAACAGGGATGAAAGATTGAGAGGTAGAAGTAAAAATCAATAAAAACAAATCAATGACAGTAAAGAAAAGTAGTGTAAAATTAGTGGCAAATCCAAAAGCAGTGATTACACAATTTCTAAGTCTGCCTGGCAATAACCGTGTTGTGAATGTAATAGAAAGAGTGCAAAAATTAACAGACGAAGAAACACATCGTCTTCTTCAAAAAGCAATGACTGATTTTGGCAACCGGCATCGCAACCTACCACAAATCTTTACCGAAAATTTCGAGCAAATCCAAACGAGCCATGTCCATTTACTTTCTTCATTCAGTAAAGAAAAGCAATTATTACTCGGTGCTTTTTTTACGAAAGAATATTCCATTCAATCGGCTGCTTTGTTTAACCCTTCTATCGTATTGCATCCGGATCAACAACATCTTAAAGAAGGAGAGCAACGCTTTATTATGAGCCTGCGTGCCACCGGCGAAGGTCATATTTCTTCTATCGTTTTCATGACCGGAATTGTCGATGCAAATAGCGAAATACAATTGGATGAACCAACTCCTTTTTTTACCCCTTTGTCTAAGAAGATAAAGGCTTTATTCACCAAGGAGTTTTTTAAAAATCATCTTTCTAACAGTGATGGTTTTGATACGGATTGGATAGACTATTTGCCTCAATCGTTCACTGCTGAAGAAGCCATTTTTTGTCTAAAACAAAAGGTTGCAAATAACAATGGGGTGCTATCAATCATTGAAAAACTGACCGAAGTTTTTGATGGAGATTATGAACTGGAAGCTACAGTTTCATTGCATTTGAGCGAGAGTGTGATATTTCCGAATGCGAAGACAGAAAGCATGGGAATGGAAGATGTTCGCCTTGTCCTTTTTTCGGACAAAAACAAAACCACGTACTATGGCACTTACACGGCTTACAATGGTAAGCAAATTAGGAGCAAGCTGATAGAAACGCCAGATTTTATTCATTTCAAAATCAGAACGCTGCAAGGCGCAGCCATTTCCGACAAAGGGATGGCTTTGTTTCCCGAAAAGATCAACGGTAAGTATGTAATGATAGGGCGGCAAGGTGGTGAAAACATCAACATTATGTTCTCGGAAGATTTGTATCGTTGGGATGAATACCAAACTTTATTAACGCCACAATACGATTGGGAACTAGTGCAGTTAGGCAATTGCGGTTCTCCTATTAAAACAGAAAAGGGATGGCTGCTGCTAACGCACGGCGTTGGCATGATGCGCACATATGTAATAAGTGCTTTATTGCTCGATACAAACAATCCTGCCCGCATCATTGCGCGACTTGATAAACCTTTGTTAGTAGCTGATGAAAGCGAACGCGAAGGCTATGTTCCCAACGTTGTTTACACATGCGGCTTGTTAGTGCATAATGGGCAACTAATCATTCCTTATGCGGTTTCCGATAGTGCCATCCGGTTTGCCACTGTGGCTTTGAAGGATGTATTGAATGGGCTGAAAACTTTATAACTATGAAAAAACAAATTGGCTGGCTCTTATTCTCTTTATTGCTTGTAGGCTTTGCCTGCACTTGCCGGAAACAAAACTCACCTGCACCGCCACCTGTAAATAGTGGTGGTAGCACAACAGATTCTTCACTGGTGAACCTGGCTCATTTGAATCATTTGTATGTGCCGGTAACGTTTCCTGACGGCACAAAGGCAGCAGGCATTTATATTTATTCAAATGCGCCTGATTATACTTTGGTAGAAGCTTCGGGCGAAGGTTTTACCTGCATTGACGACGTGGCAAGAGCAGTGCTGGTTTATGTACGTGATAGTAAATTCTCAACCGATACTTCTATCCAAAACAAAACGTTGAATTTAATCCAATTCATCATTGCCATGCAATCGCCCAACGGCTACTTCTATAATTTTTTGCAATCGAACGGGCAAATCAATACGGGCGGGCAAACCAGTATTAATAATGCCAATTGGTGGAGTTGGCGGGCACTGCAAGCTTTAACAGAAGCTGCACCAATCATCAACAACATCAACCCACAACTGGCAACTGCAGCGAACACAGCCGTTGGTAAATTAATTGTAGCGTTAAAATCAAACCAGATAAATCTACCACAGACAACGGAGGTGGTGAACGGCATTACCATACCGCAATGGTTGCCTGCCGGCAGCGGTACCGACCAGGCAGCTACTTTGCTTTTGGGCTTGCTGCCTTATTGCTCATCCAACAATGATACTGCAATGAATGCCTACGTAAAAAAGTTAGCCGATGGCATTGCATTGATGCAGCTTGGTGATAGCTCACACTTCCCATACAGTTGTATTTTAAGCTGGCAAAACACATGGCACGCTTACGGCGCCGACCAGGCGTATGCGTTGCTAAAAGCAGGTTTGTTTTTGCACGATTCTTCTTACACCGCAAAGGCGTTGGCGCAAACCAATAACTTCTTTTCATGGTTGTTAACCAACGGAATGCAATCATCATTTGTAGTGTCGGCAAGCAATGGCACAATACAGTTGACAAGCGAAGCCACTTACGACCAGATTGCTTACGGCATCAGGCCGCTTGTGTTTGCCGCCATCGAGGCTTTTGTGCAAACGAAAGACGCAAAGTATGCTGACTTTGCCGGTCATCTCGCTGCCTGGTTTTTAGGCAACAATGCGGCTGGAAAGCCCATGTATTTGGCAACAACAGGTGTTTGCTATGATGGCTTGTCATCGGCGGCAAACATCAACACCAATTCCGGTGCAGAATCAACCATTGAAGCGTTGCTAACGATGGAAAGAGTGGAGATGTATCCCGAAGTGTTAGCCGCTTTAAACAAATACAAAAAGTAATGAAAAGAGAGGAATACATACAATCCGACCATCTTATTTTTAAGCCTGATGATGTTGATTTATCGCAATCGCCGCTGCGCAAGGGTTTGTTTTTGCCCACTTTTGTTTTGGGTGCATTTAACCCGGGTTTGTGCCGCTTGCCAAATGGCAATTTACTTCTCATGGTTCGTGTGGCGGAAGCTCTCCAAAATGCTGTATTTGAAAACAAAGCGCATTGTATAAAATGGTGCAAAAACAAAAGTTATTCTGCCGAAGGCTGGAACCTTGAAGAAGTAGAAATGAACGACCCGCGCAAGTTTAAAATTAAGGCTTATGATTTCCCGGTGTATGCATTGACTTCCTTATCGTGGCTGTTGCCGGTTGAGTTGAATAGAGACGGAAGCAGCGTGCAACACATTCATTACGATAAAGCCATTGCACCGCAACACAGCAGCCAGGAATATGGTATTGAAGACGCCAGAATTTCAACCATTGATGGTGTGTATTACATGACCACCTGTTGCGTTAGTTCCGAGCGTCATTCTACTCAATTGTATCGTTCTCCTGATGGATTAAATTATACTTCTTTGGGCATTGTGCTTGATCATCAAAACAAAGACATGCTGTTGTTTGAAGGAAGAGTCAACCAACAATATTATGCGTTGACAAGGCCGATGGGTGAATGTTATTTTGCATCATCACAAAGCAGTCTTTATCATCCGGGAGCAGCCATTCATCTGGCTTCATCGCCCGACTTATTGCACTGGAAGCCCGGTAATGACGCGGGTTTGCGGGCAAGACGCTCTTCGCTATCTAACGTAAAAATTGGCGGTGGCACGCCACCGGTTCTAACGCCGGAAGGTTGGCTTATGTTGTATCATGGTGTTGAAAACAACAATAGCGTTGGTTGCTATCGAACGTTTTGGGCCCTGTTGGATGAACATAATCCATCTGTCATCAAACATCTTGCAGATGAAGTGCCATTGCTTCAATCATCACCCAAACTAACGGAAGAAATAAAGCACCAGATGTATTTGGATAGTGTGGTTTTTACAACAGGTATTGCTGAACATAACAACAATTTTATCATTGCTTCGGGTGAAGCTGATTTAGCTTGTCGTATTACGGTGATAGATAAAGATTATTTTACAGATACTTTTCAATAAACGCAATTTGAACCACGAAGACAGGAAGAACACTAAGTTTCACAAAGAATAACAAAAGAATACTTCGTGTAACCTACCTGCCGGTAGGCAGGCTTCCTTTCTTCGATCCTTTGTGGTTCAATAAAAATATTTCGATAACTGCATTTAATACAATTCATTTTATGGCAGAACTCACCTTGCAAAACATATCGAAAACCTACAAAGCGGAAGGAAAAGAAAAGAGTAACAAGAAAGCGATTGACAACATTTCTTTTAACGTGAAGGATAAAGAATTTTTGGTGATGGTTGGACCTTCGGGCTGCGGTAAATCTACCTTGTTACGAATGATGGCAGGCCTTGAAGAAATTAGTGAAGGAACACTTGCCATAGACGGGAAACGAATGAACGAGCTAAGTCCGCGTGAACGTGATATTGCGATGGTGTTTCAAAACTACGCTTTGTATCCGCACATGACGGTTTACGATAACATGGCGTTTGGCTTGCGTTTGAAAAATTATAGTAAAAGCGAAATTAAGGAACGTGTGATGCAAACAGCCGCGCTGTTAGAGATTACCGATGAACTGCATCGCAAACCCAAAACCTTATCCGGCGGTCAGAGGCAAAGAGTTGCCATCGGCAGAGCCATTATCAGAAGACCGAAAATTTTTCTGTTTGATGAACCCCTAAGCAATTTAGATGCAAAGCTTAGAACGCAGATGCGCATTGAGTTACAGAAACTGCACCGCGAAATAAATGCTACTATGATTTATGTAACGCACGACCAGACAGAAGCGATGACATTGGGGCAACGAATTGCGGTGTTACAGAAGGGCAAACTTATGCAGTTGGATACGCCATTGCACTTGTACAACTATCCGGCAAATAAATTTGTGGCAAGTTTTATTGGTTCGCCAACCATGAATTTTATTAAAGGAAAGCTGATAAAAAAAGAAGAGAATTATGGGCTCGAAGTTGATACAAACTTTCTTGTTTGGTTAGGAACAACTGTTCCTGCATCGGTTAAAAACAAGATAGGAGAAACGATAGAAATTGGTGTTCGTCCTGAACATATCTCTATCTCATCCTCACAAACGGACGGCAGTTTTCCTGTTGAAGTTGTGGCGTATGAAAACATGGGAAATGAGCAATTGATTTATGTATCGTTCCACAATCATACAATGGTTATAAGAAAGCCGAACTATGATGAGATAACGATTGGAATGCGATTGTTTGCAGCGTTTGAAAAAGAAAGCATTTTGTTTTTTGATGTTGATAGCGGCGAAGTGATCAGATGAATGCTTTTGAAAAAGCAGCGTTTATTAAGCAATTAACATGGTTATTTTATCGGTATAAACATCACGTTTTTGCTTTGCTTTTTTGCCCTAAATACAAACCTGCTATTACCAAAGCCGTTCCCACGTATGTATAAATAGTTAAGGGTTCATGCAATAAAATAGCGGCATAAACAAAACCGAATATCGGGCATAAAAACAACCATAAAGCAGCCTTCACTGTATCCACTTTTAAAAGATACAGCCAAAGCTGAACTGAGATAATGGAAACCATAACCACCAGCCAAAACTCCGATTTCCAGAAGCGGGCATCAAAATGATTCATAAAACCATGGCGATGAAATAAGAAAGCAAAAGGCAGCAAAAACAAACCTCCCAGCAATACCTGCCATCCGTTAATGACAAGTGAAGTGAGTTGCCACTCGCGTTTTGCATAGTAAATCACACCCAGCGAATAGCAAAGCATGCTCGTTAGCATCAGCAACAAACCTCTCACCGTAGCCGTACTGTTTTGCAGTAAAGGATAAGCCGCCAATACAATTCCTGTCATGCCAAGCATAACACTAAGCCATTGTACCGGCTTTGTTTTTGTGCCAATAAACACGCCCGATAAAACGGTTATCAGTAAAGGGTTGATGGCAGGCGCGAGGCTTCCAATGCCCGCCGATACTTCCTGTAAAGCAATGATATAAAACCCAAGGCAAAGTGTAGTATTCAGCACGCCAAATATCAGCAACGGCTTCCAGTCGGTTCGGCGGGGAAAGCCATTTTTGGCAAATAAATGAGCGTATAGCAACATGAGTAAACCGGCTGATAAAAACCGGATAATAAACAAAACCAAAGGCTCTACAGATTGCAGCCCGATTTTACCACCCGCCGAAGCAGAAGCCCACAGCATAGAGAATAATAAACCATTGATAACAAAACGGGCTTTGCCGGATAAAGAAGATGTCATGTAAAAAAGAACCGGCTTAATCTTTCTATTATTTCCGGCGCACGAAAGTACATATCGCCAGCAATAAAAGCCCGGCTTGTGGTTATGTTATTATATGATCAGGGTTTATAAATCTTATTTGCTTTACGTCATTCAATGTATATTTGAAAGACATCATTACAAGTGCAATTTCCAATTAGCATAATAAGGAAGCGATTCGTAAAAATACAAAAGCAGAACTGGATTGTATTATCAATCATTTCCGTTGTTTATTTTGGCAATCTTTTTTGCGTCTCGCTCAATCATTATACAACAAAAAATGCGGATGAAAATAACGGCGAAAACAAATTTGCCGGTTCTCTTTCCTGCCAGCCTTGTCATAACGATGTTTATCAATCTTACATTCATACTGCCCATTATCCAACTTCTCGTCCGGCATCAAAAGAAAGCATCAAAGGCAGCTTCGATTCGGGAAAAAACAAATACGTATATAACCAATTTATGTTGGTTCAAATGGATAATGTGGGCGATAGTTTTTATCAAACGGCAATGGTAAACGGCGTGCCGATAGAAAGCGAGCCTTTTGATATTGCTGTGGGTTCGGGAAGAAAAGGGCAAACATATTTGTTTTGGAATGATACCAAATTGTTCCAGTTGCCGGTATCGTATTACACAGCTTTGAATAGCTGGTGTAACAGCCCTGGTTATCCTTCTACGTTAAGCAGTTTTAGCAGGCAGATAAACGGGCAATGTTTGGAATGCCACGGTACGTATGCAAACATAGAAGTAACGCCCGATCAAGGAACCTTATTCAACAAAAGCAGTGTGATATATGGCATTGAATGCGAGCGATGCCACGGCGCTGCAGCGCAGCATGTGGCTTATTACAAAGCGCATCCAACCGATACTGTTGCGAAGTATATAATTGCAACAAAATATTTAACGCGCCAGCAAAAGTTAGATGCCTGTGCGCTTTGCCATTCGGGCGCAAGAAAAGAAAAGCAACCGCCTTTTGCATTTAGGGTAGGAGATAAGCTGGATGATTTTTCAACGCCCAATTATAACACCGATTCAACGGCAATGCTGGATGTGCATGGCAACCAATATGGCTTGCTCTCTGCAAGCAAATGCTTTCGTATGTCGCAGATGGATTGTTCTTCCTGTCACAATGTTCATCAAACGGAAAGAAATGTGATGCAAACTTTTTCGCAACGATGTATGAACTGCCATACCGAAGCAGCACACAATACTTGCAAATTTCAACCACCAAAAGGAATGAAGCTAAGTGATAATTGTGTGGATTGCCACATGCCGTTGCTTCCTTCTAAAAAGATTTTTTTGCAACTGGCTGATAAGCGACAATCTACAGCCGATTTTGTGCGAACACATAGAATAGCAATCTATCCTAAAGAAACAAAAGAGTACATTGAGAAGATGACTGGAAAAATCGGGCAAAAACAAATGTGAACGTATGAGTTTGTGTCTGTCGTACTATCGCTACAAGTGTTCCATAATTGTCTCAAATTGTTCCGTCAGAAACAGTAGATGGGTAGCAAAAAAGTAACCTTAATTAACAATCCCGTTCCATAGCAACGGTACTCAATTCTTCTGTATCGTTCCTATGGAACGAATGTATTAGCACGCTTATTCATTTTCTATTTCTACCCACCTACTGTTCCTGACGGAACAGATCTAACTTGTAATGTTTTTTTCTAACAGATCGGAGAAAATACGGAACGGTTGCTTTCATTGAAACATGTAAAAAATGGACAAAACCAAAAGTAAATGCTTCTATCAATCGGTGCTGATATTGTCCAGCTCTTCGGTTAATTCAACATCCGTTACTTCAATCTTGTAGTAAGTAATGTGCAGGTTGATGATTTGCGTATAAGGAATGATAAAGAATTGTCCCGGCAGATAATAGTATCGTTCATCCGTTTCGTTATCCAAAGCGTCGCCCGTTCTGTCGTCTTTTAGATAACGGCGCTTTACGTTGGTTAAATAAATGCGGTCAATACCACCATCTCTGCTTAAAACATAATCGGCAAGAATGCCGGTGTAAATAATCGTTCCCTGGTCGCTTTTTACCAGCGCATCAATGTAACGGATAGAAATATCATCGGCATTGCCGGGCACACGTGGAAAGTCCAGTATCTCACCGCTAAAAATGTAATGCCATTCGTTCTGAAAACGAAACAGCTTAAACTTACGATCCAGCTTGAGTTTGCGAACGATGTATTTAGCCATCAAACCCCCTATTGCTGCTAATATGCTTACTGCAATAAAGTAGCTTACAATGCCCATCGCATGTGTATAAATGCTTTGAAAAGCAGCGGTAACCCTGGTGCCATCGCTGGTGCCGCTTAGCAACGTACCAATGGTAGCAACATCAATGGTATAATGATGACGGATGAACAAAAAATAACCCGCAATGTGCAAGAATGCGCTTGGCAAGATGGCTGCCACCAGCAAGTCGGTAATGGTTTGTTTAAAGTATTCTCTTGAAAATTCTTCGGTGTAATAAAACCGCCTGAAAATAAAACCTGGGTAAAGAAGAACGAGTAGAAAAAGGGTAGCTAATGCGATGTTCATTGAAGCAAGAAACAGTTATTTTTTATATGCACCAACGCGTACAACAGCTATCTGCCCATTCAGCGATGTGCCGGTGTCAGCCATATTATTATGCCGCTCAGCTTCAATAGCCTGCAACACATCTTTTAACTTGCCGGCTTTCGCCAGCTTTAAAACGGTATCACTGATAATAACTGGTGCTGTACTCCACTTCATAAAACGCTTGAATTGTTGATGCAAGTTAGTGAATAAAACGGTATTCTTTTTTTACAAATGTGATAAATTGCTGAAACGCTTAGCTGGCGCTGCTTTTACAGCACCTTAAAGAAGTGATTGTATCCGTCATAGCGAGAAACGACGTAATTAGCACGGTAAAGTGGAAGTTGCTTATAACAAATAATCACTTCTTCAATCAGTATTCATAAATTATAATTCAGTAATTAAAAATCCACGGGTTGCTCTGTGTCTCGCAAAGAAGAAAACTGTTTTCAAACGAATACATTTCCTAACATTGCAATCACTTCCTTTACTCGCGATTTATGTATTGTACTTCCTTGTGCTAAAGCTGGGAGTATAAAGAGAGAATACTTGTAGCTTTTGGTTTTGCCTGTATTTTTTTTATTAAAATACAAAACCCTTTACAAAGTGCAACGGGTTTTGTACTACAAAAAAAATTCGGTTTTATTTCATTCTTTCTTTTATAAAAGCAGTTGCTTTTGCATTGGCATCGGCAGTAGCTTCTTTGTTATAAACCGGATTGCTGGGATTGGCAAACGCATGGTTGGCGTCGTATTCATAAGTGGTTACTTTTTTACCGGCGGCTTTCATGTTGTCTTCAAATTGTTTTACCACTTCGGGGTTTATCCATTGGTCTTGTTTTGCAAAAAAACCAATCACATCGCACTGCAACGTTTTCAAACGGGCTACATCTTTCTCAGGCATACCATAATACATTACACAACCCTTTACCTGGCTGCCGCCAAGCAGTGCAGCCTGCAAGCTCCAGCCGCCGCCAAAGCACCAGCCCAGTGTAAAAATTTTAGCATTGCTGCCAGCATAACTGTACGCACCTTTAATGATGGCAATAGCCCGGTTGTTATCAACAGATTGCATCAGCTTTGCGGCAGAATCGCGGTTGGTTGATACCTTGCCATCATACAAATCAAGCGCAAGAACATTTACTCCTAGTTCGTTGGAAAGCCGTTCCGACTGTTGTTTTACATAATCGTTCAAACCCCAGTACTCATGAATCACAAACAAATAATAAGGCGTTTCCTTGTCTGCTTTTATTTCAAACGCATGTGCCGTTGTGCCATCAGCTAACTTATAATTGATGTCTTTTCCTTTTGTACTTTCATAAACAAAAGGAAGCGGTTCATCGTGCGATAGTACAAACGCTTTGTTGTTTCCTAAAGCTGCAAACTGGTCAGTGGCTTTAACACAGCAGGCAGCCATTTGTGCGTGCAAACAACCGATGCTCATTACTAAAAGAACAGTAAATACAATGTTTTTCATAACTATTGATTTGAGATAAAAATGATGAGCGAATGTAACAATCAAACTATCGCAAAACAAAAAGCGGTAAAACCAAGAAGGCGGAAGGATATAATTTTCTATTGTTTTAAAAATGGCTTTAAAATTGAATTATCGGTTGCAATCAATTTGTATAGCTTTATCATTACTTTTCAAACCAACTCACATCATCTTTTCTTATGAATACATCCTTAGCGAAGTCGGTGCCTTTTTACGTCAAATTGGCGCTCATTTTATTCAGTTTAATTGCGTTGTGCTTCATTGCCATTGAGATAAAAGAAGTGCTTTCTCCACTCATTTTTGCACTCCTTTTTTCGGTGGCTTTGCTTCCGCTGGTTAATTTTTTCGAGAAAAGGGCGCGCTTTCCCGGTGGCATGGCAGCCGGCATCTCGGTTATTTTATTGGTGCTTGTTTTGTTTTCGCTGTTTTATTTTTTAGGATCACAACTTAGCCGTTTGGCAGAAGACTGGCCTCAGTTTCAAAGCCAGATGGACGTTACCATAAAGAACATCCAAGAATGGATTGATGCAAAACTAAACATTGGTATAAGGGAGCAAATGAAATACGTGAATAAAGCTACCACGCAAGTTATAAATTCCAGCTCAAGCGTTATTGGTACAACAGTGGCCTCAATTTCATCTATCTTGTTCTTCATTGTTCTGACCATGATTTACACGTTCTTTCTTATTTTTTACAGACATCATCTGCTTAAATTTTTAATTGCGGTGTGTAAGGAAGAAAACTCAGTTACGGTTTACGACATTGCACAGCAGGTTCAATACATTGTTCGCAAATATATTTTGGGTTTATTGCTGGAAATGCTGATTGTATCAACAGTTTTGTGCATTGCTTTTCTAATTTTAGGAGTGAAGTATGCGGTGCTTTTAGGCATTATGACAGGCATCCTCAATGTCATTCCTTACATTGGGATTTTCACTTCCTTGCTGCTGGGTACGTTCATCACTTTTGCAACCGGCGCAACAGCCACCAAAGTATTGTTGGTGGCGATTGTTTATGTGTGCGTTCATCTTGTTGACAGCAATGTTTTATTGCCGCTGATAGTAGGTTCGAAGGTGCGCATCAACGCATTGATTACGGTGCTCGGTGTAATAGGAGGAGAGATGACATGGGGCATTGCAGGCATGTTTTTATCCATCCCTGTGATTGCCATAACAAAAATTATTTTTGACCGCGTTGATACCTTACAACCCTGGGGATTGTTATTGGGCGATGAAAAACAAGCAAAACCAAAAAGCAAACGAAAAATTATTGCAGAAGCTGAAAAGAAAAAATCGGAAACGTAAAAAAGATATTAAACAACACTTTAGCCCGCTCTTTGCTAACAATTGTAAAAACCAGATTTTATCACCATAAAAACAAACACATGCGCGATTGGTTGCGAACTTTAATTGCCGGTTACGGAGCTTACAAATGGGGCGGCGGCTGCTTTAGCACCATACTTATTTTTGTTGCTATTTATTAGGCCTTAGGGCATTGCGGCGGTATGCACTAAGGTTGTTTATTATGATTTGAACCACAAATGCGGTTTCGCAAACCTGGTAGGTCTAACATCAGGGGGCACGAAGACGCTAAAAGAACCGACGACAGAATCTTCGTGTAACTTTTCTTCTTACCGCCTTTGTGGTTCAAACAAATTCTTTACAAATACATCTGCACCATCATTCGCCAATGGCGGGGGCGATGCGCTTCTTCGTTCCAAACATACAATGTGTTGCAAATTCCTTTTTCAGAAAGTGCATTGCTTAATAATACATTGCTTTCAAAAAAAGGATCTTCTTTACCAATCACAAATACAATGTTCACCTTTTTCAATGTTCTTATGATGGCTTCGTCCTTTAGGTTAGGAATGAACATTGTTGGTGTGTTAAAGTAAATGTTCTCATCTATATAACCATCAAATAAATCTCTGAAATTTTGAACGGCTTTGGTTAAATCGTAGCGCCCGCTCATGCCTACAATTTTGCTCCACTGCTTTGGATGTTTTAGTCCGATGTTCATGGCATGATACGCGCCAAGGCTGCATCCGGCCACAATGCGATATTTGTTTTTGTTCCTTTTTTTGATGAAAGGCAGCACTTCATTCATTATATAATTTTCATACTGCGCATATTTCAAAATCCGTTCTGCCGGATGAATGTTAGCATTGTAAAAGCTGTCAATATCAGTACTGTCCACACAATACACCTGAAGATAACCGGCGTTAATTTTATCCTGCATCGCTTCAATGATCTTCCAGTTTTCATAATCGTAAAATCTTGCCGTTCGCGTTGGAAAAAACAGCACCGGTACACCAGCATCGCCAAACACCAGCAATTCAATTTCTTTATTCAGGTGCTTGCTGTACCAACGGTGGTATTCTCGTTTCATGTTTTGTTTTCATATATGGTGTAAAAAGGCAATCGCTGTTACTTAGGCAACAGCAAAAATGCGTGCCTCCAAAATTTGTTTCCAAATATCATATCCTTTTTTACTCAGGTGCAGTCCATCTTCTTCAAAATAATCTTTATCAGGGTAACCTTCTTCAATTAACATGGCACCATAAATATCAACAAAAACAAACTGGCTGCTTTTATTAATTTCATCGTTTATTAAAGCATTGGTTTGTTTTATGTTTTCGTTGATGTTCCAGCGGCTGATACTGGGCTTAATAGAAACATAATAACAGGGGATGTTTGCAAAATGCTGTTTTATCAGGTTCTCAAGTTGCTTAAAAAAATAGAGTACTTCGTCCGGCGATTTGCCATCGCCCAAATCGTTATCACCGGCATAAACAATCAGCTTTTGTGCGCTTTGCACAGGCGCAACAATTCTATCAAAAAAGTAAACACAGGCTTCCAGTGTTGAGCCGCCAAAGCCTAAGTTGACGGGCAAAAACGGTTTGAAATCATCGTACAAACTGTCCCACATTCTGATGGAAGAACTGCCATAAAAAACGGTTTGGGGCTTATACTGCAATTCATCTCTTCTTTGTATCAGCGCTCTTACTTCCTCTTCGTACCAATCCATGAAACTAATGGTTAAATAATGTTATTATGATATTGCTTTTTTGCAACAATACGATATTCTTCAAATTTACAAGCTGTGTTCCGGTGTGCTGTTTTCTGCTGATGGCACGGATTATTGCAGACGATTTGTTTTTGCATGATTTCTTGTACAACCTGGCAGGTTTGATTTTGGTTTTACCCGTTTTTCTGCGCCCATCTAAGGGGTACAAACAAAATTCTACATTTCACAATCAACAATTTCTTATCAATATTCTTTCGTCTATCTTCTAAAAAAATCTTTCTATCCCTTACCTTCGCGCCCTGCCTACCGGACAGGCAGGCCAGATTTTTTATCAACTTCATATTCCATTCAACCATAAAACAAATATGGCAACAACAGGAAAAGTAAAACAGATTATTGGTGCTGTGGTAGATGTGCAATTTGAGGAAGGACAGCTTCCCGAAATTTACAACGCACTTGAAATCAAAAGAGACAATGGCGATAAGCTGGTACTTGAAGTGCAGCAACATTTAGGCGAAGACAGTGTGCGCACCATTGCTATGGACGGCACAGAAGGTTTAGTGCGCGGCATAGCAGTAACCGATACAGGCAAAGCCATTGCCATGCCTACCGGCGATGCCATTCACGGCCGTTTGTTTAACGTAACCGGCGACCCGATTGATGGTTTGCCACCTGTAAGTAAAGAACATGGCAGGCCTATCCACGCACTGCCTCCACGCTTTGAAAACTTAAGCACAGCTTCCGAAATATTGTTCACCGGCATCAAAGTAATTGACCTGATTGAGCCGTATGCAAAAGGTGGAAAAATTGGGCTGTTTGGTGGTGCGGGCGTTGGTAAAACTGTATTGATTCAGGAATTGATTAATAATATTGCCAAAGGCTACGGCGGCTTATCGGTGTTTGCCGGCGTGGGCGAAAGAACACGCGAAGGAAACGATTTGCTGCGCGAAATGATTGAAGCCGGAATTATGAATTATGGCGATAAATTCAGGCACAGCATGGAAGAAGGCGGCTGGGATTTAAGCTTAGTGAATATGGAAGGTTTGAGAGAGTCCAAAGCTACTTTTGTTTTTGGACAAATGAACGAACCGCCCGGCGCACGTGCGCGTGTGGCATTAAGCGGTTTAACCATTGCCGAATATTTCCGCGATGGCGATGGCACCGGAAAAGGGCGGGACATTTTGTTTTTTGTTGATAATATCTTCCGCTTTACGCAAGCGGGTTCCGAAGTATCGGCCTTGTTGGGGCGTATGCCTTCTGCGGTGGGCTACCAGCCAACACTGGCAACCGAAATGGGCTTGATGCAGGAACGCATTACTTCTACCAAAAATGGTTCTATCACTTCAGTACAAGCGGTGTATGTGCCTGCGGATGATTTAACCGATCCGGCTCCGGCCACCACTTTTGCTCACTTAGATGCCACAACGGTTTTAAGCCGTAAAATATCTGACTTGGGCATTTATCCTGCCGTTGACCCGTTGGATTCTACTTCACGTATCCTGACGCCGGCTATCGTTGGCGACAAGCATTATGATACCGCCAACCGCGTAAAATTGATTTTGCAACGATACAAAGAGTTGCAGGACATTATTGCTATCCTCGGTATTGATGAATTGAGCGATGAAGATAAAACGACGGTGCAACGCGCCCGTAGAGTGCAGCGCTTCTTATCGCAGCCGTTCTTTGTGGCAGAACAGTTTACGGGTTTGAAAGGTGTGTTTGTTGATATCAGTGATACTATCAAAGGCTTCAATGCCATTATGGATGGTGAAGTGGATGAATATCCCGAAGCTGCCTTTAACCTGGTTGGCACCATTGAAGATGCAATGGAAAAAGGTAAGAAACTAATTGCACAGGCGCAGGGATAAATTAATTCCAATTCATTATGACATTAGAAATACTAACACCAGAAAAAAGATTTTACAGCGGCGACGTGTATGGTGTTCAACTACCCGGCATTGACGGATTATTTGAAGTGCTCGACAAACATGCACCGATGGTAAGCGCATTGGGCAAAGGCAACATTAAAGTGTTGCAGAATAAGAACACCACCGAGCGATTTTCTATTGAAGGCGGATTTGTAGAAGTGTTCAACAACAAAGCCACCGTGCTGGTTGAAGGCGCATCTGCTTTGGATTAGAGCTATTTTTTAGATAAAAACAAAAAGCCGTTGATTACACAATCAACGGCTTTTTGTTTTTGCCCCTTTTTTCAATATAACATTTTGTTGTTCCCTTTCTCCTGTCCTGAATCGCATTTGCATTTGCTATCTTTGACGCTCACTATTTTTTACAAAAAGCATGGAATTACAAAAGCCCATCATCGGTTTTTCAAGCGGAGACATCAACGGCATTGGTCTTGAAATCATTATCAAAGCCTTAAGCAACAATCTCATTCTGGAGATGTGTGTGCCGGTGGTTTTTGCCAGTCAGAAAAGTATCTTATTTTATAAAAAAACAATACCTGAAAACAACATCCATTTTCAGATCATAAAAGATTTTACCAAATTGCCGCAAAAACAAATCTGCCTGATGAGCTGCTGGGAAGAAGACGTGCCAATAGAACCCGGCAAGTTGAGTGATAACGGCGGAAAGTATGCCTGGCGTTCTTTACAACAAGCTGCGCAGGCATTGAAGGATGGACACATTCAAGGTTTGGTAACGGCACCTATCCATAAGAAAAACATACAAAGTGAAGAGTTCAATTTCAGCGGGCATACGCCTTTTTTAAAATCGTTTTTTGAAGTGGAAGATGTGGTGATGATACTCGCTGCCGATAACATGCGCGTGGCGCCCCTAACCGAGCATGTACCGATAAAAGACGTTGTTCAGTATATTACCAAAGAGAACATTTTGCGCAAGCTGAAAATACTGAATCACAGCCTGCAAAAGGACTTTGACATCAACAAACCTAAAATTGCTGTATTAGGTTTAAATCCTCATGCAGGCGATGAAGGCTTGATTGGCACGGAAGAAGAAACCATTATTAAACCTGCTATCAAAGAAGCGAAACAAAACAACATGATGGTGTTTGGTCCGTACAGTGCCGATGCGTTTTTTGCCCGCGGTACCTACGAAAAGTTCGATGCTGTCCTTTCCATGTATCATGACCAGGGATTGATTCCATTTAAATCGTTAGCCATGGGAGATACGGTGAATTACACAGCCGGTTTGCCTGCTGTGCGCACTTCGCCCGATCATGGAACTGCCTTTGATATTGCAGGAAAAGCCATTGCTGATGCTACGTCTATGATGTCGGCAATTTTTAATTGCATAGATATTATCCGCCGCAGAAATGATTATGAAGAATCGCATAGCAATCCGGTTCGCCGCATGAGCGGACGCATTCTTGCCAACGCAGAAGATGAAAGGGTGGAAGGGAACTTGTGATTGTAAATGGTTAATTATTAATGGTTAATTGTGAATAGTGAATGGTGAGTAACAGCACTCAAACAAATCTGTAAAAAATTGTGCAAAACCAAATCCTGAACATCTGTGCACCATATCTGTGTCATCCGTGTTCTAAACAATCTAAATAATCTACCCAAATCTCTGTGCAAGCCATTCTCAAATATTTCGATGATGTTTCGCCCAAACAAATCGAGCAATTGTCTGCTCTTCAGGAAATTTATAATGATTGGAATGCAAAAATCAATGTCATCTCCCGAAAAGACATTGATGCCTTGTACGAGAAGCATGTATTGCATTCGTTAAGCATTGCTACCATAGTTACTTTTGGTGCAAAAACAAACATCATAGACATTGGCACCGGTGGCGGTTTTCCGGGCATTCCATTGGCTATTTTTTTTCCTGATGTGCAGTTTCATTTGGTAGATAGTATTGCCAAAAAATTAACCGTTGTAAAAGAAGTGGCATCTGCCATCGGTTTGCAAAACGTTACCACACAACACACACGAGCCGAAGACATCAAAAACCGCAAGTTTGATTTTGCAGTCTCCCGGGCCGTAGCACCACTGAAAGATTTATGGCAGTGGAGTAAACCATTGCTGAAAAAAGGCAACACGCAACAACTTTCGAACGGCTTGATTTGCTTAAAAGGCGGCGATCTGGCGAAAGAAATTGCGGAAAGCGGAACCCGTCCACACGTATATAAAACAGAGCAGATTTTTAAAGAAGAGTATTTTAAGGAGAAGTACATTTTGCACGTGCCCGCTTAGTTTGTTTTTGCAGGAAAAATTGAAACACATAGAAACATAGCAACATAGATTTCACATAGTTTTTCTATCTTCTTTTCTTATGTTTCGATGATTCTATGTGGTAAAAAGAAAACCTGTTTACTCACCTTAAAAAGAGCTTAAATCCAAACGATTCATTCACTTCAAAATTAAAGAAAGATAAAGGAGCTTATACCTCTTTCAACTCATCAACCTTATATCTGTTGGTGCTGAAACCCTTTATCAGAGAGGCTTTCAGCCATCACAAATCACAAATCACAAATCACAAATCACATTATATCTGCCTTAAAATTGTGCATAGCGGTTGCATCAATGGCTTTTATTGAACAATTTTGTTAAGCGGTTGCAATAGAGTGCCAGCCGGGAAAGCAATTCTTTATCATCCAATATCCATATTTTGAAACCTGTTTTACATTCATCCAAAATTACAATTGTTGCCATCTTGTTCCTGCTTGCGCAAAGAGCAACGGCACAGGTAAAAGCAGCTTTTTCAAGCGATGTGTCAAATGGCTGTTCGCCGTTGCTGGTGAACTTTAAAAACTTATCTACCGGCATTGACAGCACCACCAATTATTACTGGGATTTGGGTAATGGAAGCACGCCATCACAACAACAAAATCCTTCTGCTTTATTTTTGAATCCAGGCAGCGGAAGTGTAACCTACACCATCAAATTGGTGATTAAAAGCAGCAAGGGCAACGACTCAGTTACCAAAAAAAGTTACATTACCGTATATGCTACCCCAAAAGTTGCCTTTACTTCAGATGTTACGCAAGGATGTCCGCCATTTGACGTAAAATTTACCGACGCTTCCAAAGCCGGTTCGGGCACTATTACCAATTGGTTGTGGGACTTTGGAGAAGGCGCATTATCTACAAAACAAAACCCTACCACTACCTATCATTACTCCAGCACTTACAATGTTTCGCTTTCGGTGGTAAACAGTTTTGGTTGCAAGCAAACGGCAAACGGTGCAGTGCCAGTACATGTGCTCGATACAGTTCATGCGGCGTTCAACTATCAATATAACAACATCTGTCAATCGCCCGCGCCCATTACGTTTCAGAATACTTCTCAATCAGCTTCCAACATTGTAAGCTACAACTGGAATTTTGGTGACGGAAATTCTGATGGCAGCCAATCACCTACACATACATTTGCTAATAAAGGCACTTACAAAGTGCAGTTGATTGCAACCAATTCGGCAGGTTGTGCTGATACGCTTTTGCAAAATATAACCATCGGAAAAGCAGGTGCCGATTTTAGTTTTGGCAACACTTGTGCAAACAGTGCTGTGCAGTTTTCCGATTCGTCATCTGCCGTTCCGGTTTCATCTATCTGGACTTTTGGTGATGGCACAACAGCCAACACAATTTCGCCGCAACACACATTTGCGGCGGCAGGTACTTACAACGTTACTTTGCAAGCCAATTTTGGAAGCTGCGTAGGAAGCATTACCAAACAAGTTACGGTAGTCAATCCTCCTAAATCGTCTTTTACGGCATCTGCTTCCAACGTCTGTAAACTGCCATACAATGTAATCTTCAATAACACTTCTTCAGGTGCTTCTACCTATCAATGGATGTTTGGAGATACGGCAACTTCATCTGCCCCAAACCCAAGTCATACTTATACAAAAGGTGGTTTTTTTGATGTGAGATTAATAGCCACTGCGGGCATCGGTTGCTCTGATACAAGCATATTACAAAGCGCTGTGAAAGTAGGACCTCCGATAATTGATTCAATTCAAAACCTCTTTGCAGTGGGTTGTGTTCCGCAAACAATCAGTCCGATTGCTTTTGTCCGTTCGGCTGAACCAATAGCTTCTTATCAATGGAGCTGGGGTGATAACAGTCCTGCTTCCAATGATACGACTCCCAAACACAGTTACACACAAACCGGCTCCTACACTGTGTCGTTAATAGTAGCTACTGCCGGTGGTTGCAGCGACACATTTATTGCTAAAAAGCCAATGGTAGTAGGCGTTGCACCGAAAGCTGATTTTAATGCCGACCCACTGAACACCTGCGCAAGAATTTCGGTAGGCTTTGCCGATGCATCGCAGGGTGCAGCCAATACCTGGTTGTGGAAGTTTGGCGATGGGGGAGAATCGAACTTAAAAAATACCCAGCATCATTACATGGATACGGGTTGGTTTACGGTTACGCTGATAGCAGGCTACAATGGTTGTAAAGATACCATTGTGAAAAAAAATTACGTGAATATAAAAGCTCCGGTTGCCAATTACAACACGGCATTCAATTGTTTACAACCTTACAACCGTGTGTTTACCGATCAATCTATTGACGCACACACCTGGCAATGGGATTTTGGTGATGGTGGCAGCAGCACATCCCAAAATCCAACGCATACGTTTCCAAAGCCAGGAACTTATCTGGTAAAACTAAAAGTAACCAACAGCCAGTGCTTTGATACACTGCAGGTAAAGATGCAGGTGGTTGATGAACATCCGAATTTTACAACTTCTGCACAGGCTACTGCTGCCTGTCGCAACGATGCGATTACTTTTACTATTACAAATGTAAATGCCAATAACATCAGTGCCTATAACTGGAACTTCGGTGACAAAACCGCAACAGGATTTGTATCAAGCGGTGCTTATGTAACACACACATATACATCAACAGGTACGTTTACACCAACGCTGATTACACAGGATATTTTAGGTTGCATGGATACAGTAGTGAACGGCGTAAAAACAACGGTGTACGGCCCGAAAGCGGCGTTTGGAAATGATACCGGTTTGTGCATCAACGGAACAGCAAACTTTTACGATTCATCAAAAGGGGATGGCACACATCCAATCCAGAAATGGTTGTGGACGTATGAACCGAATACAACACAAACTTATACAAGCGCAGCATCGTACACACATCAATATGCTACTGCTGGCTTGTATGATGTGAAGTTAGTCGTGTTCGATTCATATGGCTGTAAAGATTCTGTAATAAAAACAAAAGCAGTAGAAGTAACCAATCCTATTGCTCAGTTTTCAACCCTTGACTCTATTAAATGCTCTAAAAACAAAGTAAGTTTTACCAATAGCTCAACGGGTAAAAATGCAAAGTATGTATGGAATTTTGGTGATGGAACAACATCAACTGATACTTCATCAACCATCACACATTCTTATACTTCGGAAGGTATCTATTCTGTATCGCTGACAATGAGTGATCAATACAAATGCACATCCGTTGCCACAAAACAAAACGGCGTTATCATATCCAATCCAAAAGCTGTTATGTTGATTAACGGGCCTACATCAACTACGTGTCCGCCCTTATTGGTAAAACCACAAAACCAATCGGTGCGTTATACATCAGTAACTTGGAGTTTTGGTGATGGAAGTCTTTCTAAATTGGATACGCCTTCGCACAACTACATCATGGGTGGCAATTACGATTTGATGCTGGTGGCAAAAGGTTATGGTGAATGTTATGATACGGCACATCAACCCATTAATTTAAAAGGGCCTTCCGGTAAATTCACTTACAACCCGTTGCTGCATTGCAACCCGTCCACTGTTTCATTTGTGTGCCAAACCAAAGATGCGGTAAAAGTAACCTGGGATTTTAATGATGGTGTGGTGCAGCAGGATAGCGGCGCCAATAGTGCAACGCACGTTTATAAAAACAATGGTTTGTATTTGCCCAAATTATTGATGACGGATAAAGACGGCTGCTTTGTAGGTTTGGAAAATCTGGATACGCTTTACATAAGTGGTGCAAAAGCAAATTTCGTAGCTACCTCGCAGGCCGGGTGCGATTCTTCGCTGGCTGCGTTTGTACAAACATCGGTGCCTTATTACGATCAGATTCAATCTTATCAATGGAACTTTGGTGATGGCACAACTTCGTCGGAAGGAGTGCCTATGCATTACTACAAAGTATCAGGAAATTACCAGGCAAAATTATCGGTAAAAACAACAGGCGGCTGTAACGATTCGATAAGTTATCCTATTAATGTTGTGGTTCATAAAACACCACAAGTGAGCATTGCTGCACCCGATTCTGTTTGTGCAGCTACGCAGGTTGCATACACAGGTTTCGACAAATTGAACGAGCCCGGAAGCGGCTGGCAGTGGAACTTTGGTGATAATACCAAAGACAGCAGCGCAAACAGCACAAAACATATATTCAGCAATGGCGGCACTTACAATGTGTCTGCAATTGTAACCACGCCCAGCGGTTGCGCTGATACTACAACGCGGATTTTAAATGTGGTTGCATTGCCTAATGTTTCTGCGGGACTTGATTCGTTTGTTTGCAAAGGCGGCGCCACTATGCTTACTGCAACAGGTGCTGCAACGTATAGCTGGCAAGCCAATAGCACATTGAGTTGTACGGCTTGTGCAACGCCGTTGGCTGCGCCTTCTGTAAACACTTTATACAGCGTAGTTGGCAAGAATACATTTGGTTGCGTGGCGCAGGATTCTGTTGCGGTAGAAGTGATCAATCCACAAACCATAACAGTTAGCAACGATACGCTTTGTATGGGTGAAAATGCAACGCTTCAGGTTTCCGGCGCAGATAATTATTCATGGTCTCCGGCTTTGTATTTAGACAATCCTGCTTCTTCGGCGCCACAATTTCATGCGGCAAAAGACACAACCATTTTATATACGGTTACCGGAACAGATAGAAAAAAATGTTTTACAGATACCAAAACGCTGGCAGTAAAAGTATATCCGATTCCGCACATCGAAATTTCGGAACACGACATTAATCTGAACGTTGGTTTCTCAACAAAACTAAACACAGCCAGCTCTTCGGACGTTACACAATGGCGCTGGGAACCACAGGCATTCTTAAGTGATGCCCGTATTGCAAGCCCGGTTGCATCGCCACAACAAACCATCACCTACAGTTGTGTGGCAACCAACAACGGTTCGTGCTTTGCGCGCGACCAGGTAACGGTGCATGTAATGTGCAACGGTGCTAATTTGTTTGTGCCCAATACGTTCTCACCCAATGGTGATGGTGTGAATGATAAGTTCTTCCCGCATGGAACGGGCGTGTTCAATATTAAATCGTTGCGCATTTTTAATCGCTGGGGCCAGGAAGTGTTTACCCGAACCAACTTTACCGCCAATGATGAAAGTGCAGGCTGGGATGGTAAATTGAATGGCAAGCCGCTGGAGTCGGATGTGTATGTGTATATGCTGGAAATTATTTGTGAAAACAATGCGGTGATTCCGTTTAAGGGCAACGTAACCCTGTTGCGATAAGATGCTTTTTTGTGATGGTGAAATAAGGTGCAATGGTAACACATTGCGCCTTTTTGTTTTTGCACATATTTATTTTATAGCAAAAGCGCGAAAAATCAAGGTGTCGTCATTCCGCAAATGCCCTCAGCACAATGTTAGAAATTATAATCAAGTTAGCGAGGGCTTTGTGCGGAATCTGCTCTTTATAATTTGAACAAGCTATTATTTTTAAACGGAGTTTATTGCACACAATCGTTTCTATAATCTATCATCAGGTTCCGCACAAAGCCCTCGCTATCACGATGAAAGTTTACGTTCGTGTTGAGGGCATTTGCGGAAAGACGAAAGTTTTATTGTTTGAAGATTGGGTGAAATTAGCACTCGCTTAAAAGCTCAGTAAGCGTTCAGAACGTACAAGAGTGCGACGCAACGATGTTCAACCGGAGTTTCAAAAGCCCGTACCATAAAACTGTATTTTGTAGTTTGTTTTTGCCTTAAAAAACATTAATGTGCAAAGCGTTTTCTTAATCGTTTTCTAATTTATCATTTCAAACACACAGCTTAGTTTTACGCTGTCATTCAATATCAGTTATCCTCTTTATCACGGGATATTTACCGCGAACCTGTTTCGCACAACATCCAATATCATGAAAAAAAATTTACTCCTAGCAGTAATGCTATTGTCAGCATTTACAAGCTCCCTGTTCGCTCAAGATGTTCATTTCTCACAATTTTTTGAAACGCCTTTATTGCGCAATCCATCATTGGCTGGTTTGTTTGCGGGCGATGTTCGGGTGCAGGGCGTGTATCGCACGCAATGGCAAAGTGTAACGGTTCCGTTTGAAACACAATCGGTAAATGCCGAATACAAAATGCCCATTGGCAACAGTAACGATTTTGTTACGGCCGGAATGCAAATTCTTCACGACCAGGCTGGCACAACGGCGCTTACTACAACCAATGTTTATCCGGCTATCAACTATCACAAAGCGTTGAGTGCAGATAAGTCAACTTACTTATCATTGGGTTTTATGGGCGGTTATGTACAGCGTAGCATTGACCGTTCGAAAATAACAACTGATAACAGTTATACGCATGGCGGCGATGGAGAAAGCTTTGCCAATACAAAATATGGTTACCTGGATGGAAGTGCTGGTATGTCGTTCAATTCAACGTTGGGCGATGAAGGACAAACAACCTATTTTGTTGGGCTTGCCTATCATCATTTTAATAAACCTCACGCTTCTTTTTATGATGATTATACGCTTCCCATTTCACCCAAAACCGTGGTATCAGGCGGCATTAAATTTCCGGTGGATGAAACCTCGTATCTCACGCTGGAAGCGGATTACAGCCAGCAATCGGCAAACAAAGAATTCATTGGCGGGCTAATGTTTTCGCGCAAGATCGGAACCGATTATGAGCACCCAATGTACACCATTCATTTTGGCGGATATGTGCGTTATAAAGATGCGTTTATACCCGTTGTAAAATTAGATTATCATCCTTTCTCTATTGCATTAAGCTATGATGTAAACACATCGGCTTTACAAACCGCAAGCAATTCGCGCGGCGGCTTTGAATTGTCAGTTTCCTATCTTGGATTTTTAGACAGAGACAACTCAAGCAAGAATGCTGTACTGTGTCCACACTTTTGATAAATTGTTTGCAACAAATTTTTTGAACCACTAAGACGCAAGACACAAAGGTTCACAAAGAGTGAATAAAGAATACTTCGTGTAACTTTATTTCTTCGTTCCTTTGTGGTTCAAAAGCTCTTTATCAAATTTAATCTTTTTTAAATGTTATAATTTGGCAAACATTTGGTTTCGTTATAATTTAGCATGAACGATGAAAAAATTTCTACCTTATCATTTTACTTTTTTACAAAGAACCGGCACGCTTCTGCTGATAGCAACGTTTTGCTTTTTTGCTTTCAGCTTTAAGGAGGATCAAATTCCTTCTACCAACGTGCAGGTGGTAAAATGTTATCCCAACCCGGCTACCTCATTTGTCAATTTTGAGTTTCCCAAGAATATTGATAAAACCAACACGTTGTTTGTTTTCAGCTTTGTGGGTAAGAAAATGGCCGAAGTGCCCTTGAGCAATGTAAATAACAATATACTAACGATTACACTCACCGATTATTATAGAGGCTTGTATGTATTTCAGCTTCGCGGTAAAGGCGGCAACATCATTGAGTCGGGTAAGTTTTCGGTAAATAAATAAAACATTAGTTTTTGTGTTGAAAGCAGCAAACGGTTTGGTTTTGCTGCTTTTTTTGTTTTCTCTAAAACCATGACAACGGTATAAAAGTGTTCCGTAGGAACAGCAGGTGGGTAGAAAGAAAACGAACAAAAACAAATGCAATCGTTCCATCGGAACGGTACAACGGAATTAAAAAAAGTACCGTTCCGATGGAACGGAAAGACCTCGATGATCTGATTGATTGCTACCCACCTAACGTTCCTAACGGAACGGATTGAAAACATCCTTTCACATTATTACAAGCATGTTAGGAAACGAAAAAATGCATCTATAACCATATCGGTTTCTTTGCGATTGTTATGTTGTTTTTAGATAGAATGATTGTTTAACCAATTCCCTTTTTCTTTGTAAAAAAAAGCGTGTATACCATTGCTTCCATTGCTAAAGTTATCAATGCAAAAGCTGCACTGGCAAACGCTTCTGCTCCTGTTGAACATTTGCTTACGGATAGCCGCCGCATTGCTTTTCCCACTACCTCTTTGTTTTTTGCGCTCACTTCTCCGCACCGCGATGGACACGATTTTATAGAAGAACTGTACGGGCAAGGTGTTCAGAATTTTGTAGTGAAACAAACGTTCGAAAATGCCGCGTTTCCAAACGCTAATTTTTTATACGTTGATAACACCTTACTGGCTTTGCAACATCTGGCAGCGTGGCACCGAAGTCATTTTCAGTATCCTGTTATCGGTATTACGGGTAGCAATGGAAAAACAATTGTGAAAGAATGGTTGTATCAACTATTATCTTCTCAATTTAACATTGTTCGAAGCCCAAGAAGTTACAACTCGCAAATTGGTGTTCCGTTAAGTGTTTGGCAGATGACAGCCGAACATAATCTTGCCATTTTTGAAGCTGGTATTTCGATGCCGAACGAAATGCAGGCATTGCAAAATATTATTCAACCTACCATCGGAATTTTGACCAACATTGGCGAAGCACACAGCGAAAACTTTAGGAGCAAAGAAGAGAAAACAAAGGAAAAAATAAAGCTGTTTGCAAATTCTCAAATCGTGTTTTACAACCGCGATAATGCCATCATTCAAAACGAAATTGTACAGCTTGCAAAGGCACATTTGTTTTCGTGGGGAATATCAACCAGCAACAATCAACTCCAAATTCTTTCGGTTGAAAAAAGGGCGAAACAAACAATCATAACTGCAGTTTATCAAAACAAAAATATCACACTCACCATTCCTTTTACCGATGATGCTTCTATCGAAAATTGTATTTCCTGCTGGTGCGTGTGCTTATATTTTGGTTTGGCTGAAAGGCTATGGCAGCAAGCATTCCAGCAGTTACATGCGATGAACATGCGATTGCAGTTGGTAAAAGCCGTCAATGGCTGCTCTCTCATTAATGACAGTTATAGTTTTGATATTTACTCATTCAATATCGCACTCGATTTTTTATTGCAACAGAATCAGTACACAAAAAAAACAGTTATCATTTCCGACTTTGCGGTTGCAGTTGATGATAAAATGTATCAACAGATTGCAGATATTCTAGGGAGCAAAAAAATCACTCGCGTAATCACAGTTGGTGAAGTTTGGTTTCGCCTGAAAAATTTGCTCCAAAACAAAATTGAACAAACGCAACATTTCGTAACAACACAATCTTTCATTCAGGAATTGAATGCAGTGCCGTTTCATAATGAAGCCATCTTATTAAAAGGCGCACGCCGGTTTCAGTTTGAAAACATTGTGGCACAGTTAGAAGAAAAAGTGCATCGCACGGTGATGGAAATTAACTTAACCGCACTTGCTCATAACCTCAAACAATACCAGCAACAATTGCAGCCGGGAACAAAGCTGATGGCAATGATAAAAGCCGGTGGCTATGGCAGCGGCAGTGCTGAAGTGGCTAATGTGTTGCAGTTTCATAACATAGATTATGTAGCGGTGGCGTATGCCGATGAAGGCACTGAACTGCGCAAAGCCAGCATTCGTTTGCCGGTGATGGTTTTGAATGTTGACGAAGCTGCATTTGAAACCATTATTGAAAACAATTTGGAACCCGAATTGTTTTCTTTTGCCATAATTTCTAAGTTCGATGAATACCTGTTGCAGCAAGGCATTCAGCAATACCCGGTGCATATCAAATTAGATACGGGAATGCACCGCTTGGGTTTTGAAGAAGGTGATGTTTCGCAACTCATTTCGTTTTTACAAAACACAAATCGGTTGGCTGTCAAATCTGTTTTAAGTCATTTGGCGGCAAGCGAAGCGCATGAAGAAGATGAGTTTACTTTGCATCAGTATGAAGTCTTCGCCCGTTGTTGCAACCTGATTGAAGATGCTTTGGGTTACCGTTTTATAAGGCATATTGCTAACTCGGCTGCTATCTTTCGTCATCCTGATATTCAGTTGGATATGGTACGATTGGGCATCGGTATGTATGGCGTTGACAGTGCTAACGAGCACCAGCTTCAACTGCAAACCGTTTGTACTTTAAAAACTACCATTGCGCAACTTCGGCAAGTGAAAAAAGAAGATACGGTAGGATATAACAGGCGGGGAATATTGCACAGAGATTCGCTCATTGCTACCATTCGCATTGGCTATGCCGATGGCTTTAGCCGAAGATTGAGCAATGGGGCTGGTTTTGTTTATTTGCAGGGCAAAAAAGCGCCTGTTGTTGGTGCCGTTTGCATGGACATGACGATGGTTGATGTTACTGATATTGATGGTGTGCAGGAAGGCGATGAAGTGGAAGTGTTTGGCAGTAACATTCCCGTGCAGGAAGTTGCCAAACAGTGTGGTACCATTGCTTACGAAATTTTAACAGGCATTAGCCAGCGTGTGAAACGCATTTACATTGAAGAATGATGCGATGTACGATGTTAGATGTGGGATGTACGATGTGAGAAATGCTCACTATATTCATCTGCGATAATCTGCGTCATCTGCGGGCAACTATATTTTCAAAATAAAGAACATCCAAAATTTATTTTCATCATGCTGAACCGAATTGCTTCCTTTTTGTTTTTGCCTCTTTTTTTTGTATTCGCACAAACTAGTTTTTCACAACCAGCACAACGTCCCAAGCCATCGCCCGTGCAACAACAGTGGAGGCAGATGGAGTTTTACTTATTCACTCACTTCGGTCCAAATACATTTACCGATTTGGAATGGGGCAAAGGCAGCGAAAAAGAAGAAGTGTTCAATCCTACCAATTTGGATTGCAAACAATGGTGTCGCATTGCCAAAGCGGCTGGTGCAAAAGGCATTATCATTACGGCAAAGCATCACGATGGATTTTGTTTGTGGCCCAGTCAATACAGCACGCATACAGTAAAAGAAAGTTCGTGGAGGGGAGGCAAAGGCGATGTGTTAAAAGAGCTTTCCGACGCTTGTAAAGAGTACGGTTTGAAGATGGGTGTTTACTTATCGCCGTGGGATAGAAACCATCCCAAATATGGCACCGCCGAATACAATGAAGTGTTCATCAACATGATGAAAGAAGTGGTGAGCCGGTATGGGCCTTTCTTTGAATTTTGGTGGGATGGCGCGAACGGCGAAGGGCCCACTGGGAAGAAGCAACTGTATGAGTGGAAAAAGTTTATTCAAACGATGAGAAAGATAGCGCCTACCACAGCGCTGTTTAGCGACATTGGTCCCGACATTCGCTGGGTAGGAAATGAGCGGGGCTTTGCAAATGAAACGGATTGGAATACGTTAGATACGGCCGGCTTTACCCGCGGAGCCGGTGCGCCACCGCAGGATACTTTGAATAAGGGCAACCGTTATGGGGCCGCATGGATACCTGCCGAATGTGATGTAAGTATTCGCCCGGGATGGTTTTATCATGCTGCAGAAGATACGGCTGTAAAAACGCCTAATCAGCTTTTTAATTTGTATTTAAAATCGGTAGGCAGAGGTGCAACCCTGTTGTTGAATGTGCCGCCCGACAGAAGAGGTTTGTTTACGTCTTATGATTCTTCTGCACTCGTCAATTTTAAAAAATTAAGAGATGAAAGTTTTGCCGATAACCTTTGTAAACATGCTGTGGTTACTTCATCAAATAGGGACAAAACCAAAGAGCTTACGGATGGTAATAACAACAGCTTTTTTGGTGTAAAAGAAGCCGAGCCAATCAGTATTGCATTTCCTCAATCAACAAATATCAATTGCGTTGTATTGAGAGAATATCTATTGCAAGGGCAAAGCATTGCACAGTTTCATGTTTCTTTTTATGATGAAAACAACAATGCTATCAAAACGATTACAGGTACAACCATTGGCAACAAACGCATTCTCACATTTCCAACGGTAAGTACAAAACGTATGGAAATAACGGTTGATAAAGAAGATGCCCCTGCTTCGTTATCGGAAGCAGAGGCATACAAAATTGATGATGCGCTGATAGAACAATAAATAGCTTTTATCTCCAGCCGCCATGACGCCAGTAGTAACCACGCGAACCGTGCTCCCAGCCACCGGGAGCATACGTTCTGCCCCCATGCGGACGCGCCCAATAGCCATTGCGATACTGATAACGACCGCCGCTCCAATAGTAATCGCCGCCAATCCAAACATAGCCGGGGCCCGGTTGAATGGGTCTTGCATAGGCAACCGGCGGTGGAGGCGCCGATACATAATAACCGCCATAACAGCTATACAACGATGTTATCAATAACAAGCTAACAATTGCATACACAATCTTTTTCATAATCTCTTTCTTTACTAAACGGTGAAACTTTTTATTGTGAAGTTAGTTTAACGTCTTCAGTTATAAAAAGAACATTTAACATTCATCGTTTTTAGGGCTGCAAAGCACTTTCCTCAAAAAAATTATCTTCGCAGCATATACATTTGTTCAATGAAAAAAGGATGGCAGGTTGCTTTGTTTATTTTTCTTATTCTCTTAGCCGACCAACTGCTAAAGGTTTACATCAAAACTCATTATTTTTTAGGTGAAGAACACAATGTGCTGGGTCGTTTTTTCCGCTTGCATTTTGTTGAAAATCCGGGCATGGCATGGGGCTGGAAGTTTGGCGGCGACTGGGGTAAAATCATACTCACCCTGTTTCGTTTGATAGCCGTTATTCTTGGCATTTTTTATTTGCGCAGCATCATCCAAAAAAAATATCATCCTGGCTTTATTATTTGTGCAGCACTCATTTTTGCAGGTGCTGCAGGCAACTTAATTGACAGTATGTTTTACGGTATGATTTTCAACAACAGCGATTTCTTTTTGCGCAATATTGCGGTACTGTTTCCAAGGGGCGGCGGCTATGCGGGCTTTCTTCACGGCCAGGTGGTTGACATGTTGTATTTCCCTTTAATAGACTCGCATTTTCCTTCGTGGATGCCCGTTTGGGGTGGTGAAGATTTTGAGTTTTTCAGTCCTGTTTTTAATATTGCCGATGCTTCCATTTCGGTTGGTGTGATTGCCATTTTATTATGGCAAAAAAGGTTCTTTCCAAAAAATATAAGCCCATCAACAGGCAATCCCACGGTAATTAGTACTTCATCCGAAGGAACACAAATGACGCAGATTTAATGCATGAATATTGAAAATTTGTGCAAAAACAAAATACAGGGTTATGTACCCAACTTTTATACCTCCGGTTGAACATTGTTGCGCCTGCCTGCCGGTAGGCAGGTCGCACTCTTCAACGCCTTGTTATCAATGAAGCATTTAAGCGAGTGCTAATTTCAACCGCAAAGTTGCTAAGACGCTAAGAAAATGGGCAAAACCAAACTTCGCGCCTTCGTGCCTTTGTGGTTTAACAAACAAACTCAATCATGTTGCAAACCACAACCATCAAACAACAATGGATTCAGTTCATTCAAACATTACAGGATGACATTTGCGCAGCTTTGGAAGCCTGCGATGGCAGTGCCCATTTTAAAGAAGATGCCTGGCAAAGAGAAGAAGGCGGTGGTGGCAAAACAAGAGTGATTGCTAATGGAAATGTGTGGGAAAAAGGCGGCGTAAATACATCGGTTGTGTTTGGAAACGTAACGCCGCAAATGCGCACTGCGCTTCACATTGAGGGTGATAAATGGTTCGCCTGCGGGCTGAGTTTAGTCATTCATCCCCGCAATCCGTTTGTGCCAACGGTTCACGCCAATTACCGCATGTTTGAACTGTATGATGATAAAGACAATGTGATAGACAGATGGTGGGGTGGCGGCACTGATTTAACTCCGTATTATTTGTTTGATGAAGATGCGGTTCACTTTCATCAAACGTATAAAAATACATTGGATGCTTTTGATAAAAGACTGTATCCTTCTTTTAAAAAACACTGTGATGATTACTTTGTAAACACGCATCGGGCTAATGAACGGCGTGGCATTGGCGGTATTTTTTACGATTATCAAAAAGCAGATAACCAGCATGACGCAAGTTTTTGGATGAATGTAGCAAAAGCTTGTGGCTATGCTTTTATGGAAGCTTATGTACCGATTGCAAATAAGAGCAAAAACAAACCTTTTACCGGGCATCACAAACACTGGCAGGAGATACGCCGCGGCAGGTATGTTGAGTTCAATCTGGTGCACGACAGAGGCACTTTATTTGGTTTAAAAACCGCTGGCAGAACAGAAAGTATTTTGATGAGCCTGCCGCCAACCGTGCGCTTTGAGTACAATTACCAGCCAACGCCCAACAGCGAAGAAGACAAGCTTCTTCAGGTATGTTTGCATCCGAAAGACTGGGCAAGTGAGGATTAAATATTGAAGATGGTAAACGGTTAATTTTTAATTGCCTTGTTTCTTGTTCCTTGAATCTTGTGTCTTGCCTCTTTAGTAGTGGAAACTTTGGAAACACAGTCTTTCGTCATTCCGCAATTGCCCTCAACACGAGCTTGCACCTTTACGTTTTAGCGAGGGCTTTGTGCGGAATCTGCTCTTGATAGTTTGAACAAGTTGCTATGTTGTAAACGCACTTTTTTCATTCAACATCTTCATTATTCACTCAACAGATTCCGCACAAAGCCCCCCAATCAACAAATATGGGCAAAACCAAACGGCGGCAATTGCGGAATCACGCCAACACCAAATATCTTTTCAAACTAAAGGAATACCGTTCCCGTTCTTTGAATCTTGTTTCCAGTGTGTCTTTGCAACCCCTATCTTTATTGTATGTCATACCTCATACTAATTGCCGGCATTGTATTGCTGATTGTTCTCATTGCGTGGGCTCGTTTCAATGCGTTTGTTTCTTTTCTCCTGGTGGCAATGTTCATTGGCTTGTTTGGCGGTTTGCCCAATACATCAGTTATTACATCCATACAAAAAGGTCTTGGTGATATTTTAAGCAGTTTACTTATCATCATTGCATTGGGTGCCATGTTGGGTAAACTGGTTGCCGACAGCGGTGCCGCACTACGCATTTCAACAGGTTTAATTGGCGCTTTTGGAAAAAAATATATTGTGTGGGCATTAGTACTTACCTGTTTTATTATCGGCATTCCCCTGTTTTATAATGTAGCTTTTGTTCTTGCGGTTCCGTTAGTAATTACTATTGCTGCGCGGTATAAAATTCCTGCTGTCTATATTGGTTTGCCTGCCTTGTCTGCGTTATCGGTTACGCATGGTTATTTGCCTCCGCATCCATCGCCGGTGGCGCTGGTACAACAGTTTCATGCCAACATGGGTGTTACTTTATTGTATGGAATTGTAATTGCCATTCCCGCTATTGTTTTAGCAGGTCCTGTGTTTGCAACTACGCTTAAAAAATATAAAAACGAACCGTTGCAGGCATTCGCTTCAAAAGACATGGAAGAAAGTAGCCTGCCCTCTCTTTTCATCAGCATCATTGCTTCTTTTTTGCCGGTTATTTTAATCAGTCTTAGCTCACTCATTTCTTCTATAACCCCATCGCAAAATGGAATAGTGGTATTTATAAAAGCGATTGGCGATCCTGTGGTTGCCATGCTTATCAGCGTGTTGTTTGCCACATTTACATTGGGTTTAAGAAACGGAAGACGAATGGGTGCTGTTATGGCAACGATGGGGGAAGCCGTAAAAGATGTGGCTATGATTATTTGCATCATCGGTGGGGCAGGTGCTTTAAAACAAGTGCTAACCGATACCGGCATCAGCACACAAATTGGGGACGGTTTAAGTCATTTATCCATTCATCCTTTGCTGCTGGCATGGAGCATTAGTGCCATCATCCGCGTCTGCGTAGGATCCGCCACGGTTGCGGGTTTAACAACGGCTGGTATTGTTGCTCCGTTGATTGCAACAACGGGCGTTAATGCAAGTTTAATGGTGCTGGCAACAGGTGCAGGAAGCCTGATGTTTTCGCATGTGAACGACCCGGGGTTTTGGATGTTTAAAGAGTATTTTAATTTATCGGTAAAAGACACCCTTAAAACTTGGTCAATCATGGAAACGATTGTTTCGGTGGTTGGATTGATTGGGGTATTTGTGATTAATTTTTTTGTGTGAGGAATAGATCAAAAACAAACAACCATCCCCATTTATTGTTTTGTTTTTCTTTTGGTAAAATTAAGAGTGTATTGCAAACTTACTCTTGCAATGCCCGCTATCACTGGATCAGTATCAGTGTGTTTCGGTGCAATTAAAGGAACTGATAATCCAACCTGTCCATTAATTGAAAGCCCTTTAATAGTATAACCATAGCAAAATGCCGGATCGAAATTTAATCCTCTCACGTTTGTATAACTGTTTTTTTCATTGGCAGCATATTGGTTTACATCGTAAAACAATACATTCTGGTAATTGAAATAA
Source organism: Ilyomonas sp. (assembly GCA_965277535.1). GTDB lineage: Bacteria > Bacteroidota > Bacteroidia > Chitinophagales > Chitinophagaceae > Ilyomonas. The sequence continues at coordinate 3,975,248 of OZ255825.1, forward strand.
GAAAACCTGCCCATAAAGCCATATTCACGTTTGGCAGTTTTTCTGCCCACATTAACTTGCCAGAAAACGTTTATGTAGTTTGCTTGTGTAAAACTAACAATGTCAGGCTCAGATGGAAAATACCAATAATTGTTTACTTTAAAAGTGCCATATCCCGCGTAGGTTTCCAATACATTCAGTTTGCCTTTAGGTTGTTTAAAATAACCTACGCCATACGTCAGCACCTGGTCGTGTTTAACAATATTGTATCTATCTCCAAAAAAGCCGGTTCTTTTTCTAACGCCGTTGTTGAAAGTGCCTGTTGCAAAAACTGCAAAATGATTGAACAATGAATAAGATACATTGATGTCATAACCGCCGCCGAAGCCAGCCGACACATACAATTGTTGTTGATGATTGTGAAAAGGCATCAGCAAAGCTTTGGGTATAAAACATTCGGTTTGCGCGAAGGCAAGGGAAGAAGTACAAAGGGTACAATAAACGGAGTAAAAACAAACCTGTTTACGTTTCATAAAGCAATCGTTTGTATGAGCAGATTAAAATGAATTGTACAATGTGGTTGATTACACAAATTGTATTGCCTTGTTGATACCGTAAAGTTGGATGTTGTTTTACAAAACTGTCTTGACAAAAGTCAAAAAAAGGGAGCTACCTTATTTTGTTTCTTACCCGGCTAAGCGTTTCTTGATTGATACCTAAAAAGGAAGCAATATATTTTAAAGGAATTTCATTTACCAGACCAGGGTATTCATCTAAAAAGAACTTGTATTTATCAATTGCTTTTTGTTTTCGTAGCAAAAACAATCGTTTCTCCATTAAGAAAAGATACTGTTCGGTTAGCCTTCTGCCGGTATAATTGAAAAGAGGAAACTGGTGATACAAGCTATCCAATTGCTGATAGTGAATACAGGCTAACACAGATGGCTGCAAAGCTTGTAAGCTTTCGAAAGCTGGTGTTTGTGTATGAAAGCTTTCGATAGAAATGATAATGTGGTAAGGCTTCATAAAGCTGGACGTAACTTCTGTTTCTCCCACGTAATGAAACGACCTGATAAGACCTTCCAACACTACCCACGCATATTTATCTATTTCGCCTTCCGATAAAATGATTTTGTTTTTTTCAATACTGGTAATGGTACAACTGTTTATCAAAGCCGCTTTTAACTCGGGCGGCAAAGGTTGAATGTTTTCTAATTGTTGCAAAAATGGCGTTAGCACATGCAGCTTGTTGGTACTTTCCAAAACGTTTTGTTTTGTATTGAAACAATAGCGAAAGATAATGGATAATCAGCAAATGCCTGGTTTGTTTTTGTTCAAAAAATGATGGAAGATTTTATGTTCTGTTGAAGCAAATGTTATAACACGTATTATTATGCTGTTAGCTTTTTTGATTTACTTCGCTGGCTAACACCGCACCCTTTTCACTCACTTTCAAACTATGAATCATCCCGTGTTTCAACGCATGGTTTTTGGTAGAATGTCCCACCGGAAAATCGAAACAAACCGGATAATCGTATTCCTTTATTTTGTCCCGAATCACTTCATAAACGGTTTGTCCAAATGGCACGGTTGTGTCCTTAATATCGGTAAAAGAGCCAACAATCAGTCCTGCTAATTTATCTAATTGTCCCGCTCTTTTTAACTGTATCATCTGGCGATCAATGTTGTAAATGTATTCGCCAACATCTTCGATAAATAAAATCTTTCCTTTTGTTTTTGCACTACTTTTTGAACCGATGAGATGAGCGAGCAAACACAAATTGCCGCCTACCAATTCGCCCGAGGCTTTTCCTTGTTTATTGAGAGGATGCGCTTCACATTGATAGCTGTAATCCACGCCTAGCAATGCTTTGCGCAATGATTGTATATATTCGTTTTTGCTGCCACCATCGTTAAACGCTACTGCCATCGGCGAATGCAAAGACGCTATATTATAATTTTGAAAGAGATGAGAATGCAGGATGGTAATATCGCTAAAACCAACAATCCACTTTGGTTTCAGAAGGAATTTATCCCATTTTATTTTATCAATAATTCTGCTTACACCATAACCGCCTCTGGCACACAGAATGGCTTTGATATTTTCATCGTCCAGCATCGTTTGCAAGTCGTTTAATCGCTCTTCATCCGTTCCTGAAAAATAATGAAACTGCGTTCCTAACGTCTTACCCGGTTTTAATGCAAAGCCCCATTGCTGAAGCGTTTGCAAACAGGTTTGCGCCTTTTCGTAAGGCATAAAGCCCGATGGACAAATAACACCGATAGTATCGCCCAATTGCAGGTAAGGTGGAGTGATGGTCATGCAGCAATATTAAGGAATAAGTATTGGTGATATAAAGATGCCATCATCTTTTAAAACAACACAGCTGACAACGCAAAGATGTTGCTTCAACATCTTCTGTCATCGCACAAGATGAGTTGCAAATTTGTTGTTCAAAAACATGCCGGACGATATACTAAGCTTGTAAAAGTTGCCTTGCATCTTAATTTAAAAGATAGCATAGTACCTGATTGCATTATTTCTCTTTACTTATATTCTTATTCACCAAAAGCACGTTTGTTTTTACCCATATTTTTCAGGATGTTATAAACGATTATTATTTCATCTTTACTGTATGCCAACAGAAGAAATAATCGCTGTTACAAAAAAATGGATTGCAGATGTTGTTATTGGTTGCAACTTCTGCCCGTTTGCCGCACGTGAAGTGGAACGGAATTCCATTGATTACAGGGTTGAAGAAAGCAATAACAAAGCCACCTGCATAGATACGCTTCTACAGGAGTGTGATCGGCTTCATAACGATAGCACCATCGAAACCACTTTTATTATTTTACTCAATGCCGTTCCACTGTTTGATAGTTTCCTTAAACTGGTTTTCCTTGCTGAAAAACGATTACAACAAAACGGGTATGAAGGCATTTACCAGGTAGCTAGCTTTCATCCGCTGTATCGTTTCAGCGGTGCATCGGTAAACGATGCTGCGAATTATACCAACAGGTCGCCTTATCCGATGTTGCAACTGCTGCGCGAAGAAAGTGTAGCGAAAGCAATCGCTCATTATCCAGGCTCTGTTGCTTCTATCCCGGTACAAAATATTGCGTTTGCACGGAAGAAAGGCTTAACTTATATGAAGGCATTAAGCAAACCGCAAACCAACACAAAATGATACATAATTATGAGAAAGGCAAACGAGTGATTTATTCAATGTAATTTTAGCAAAAGAAGAAAGGGTGCAGCCATGCAATTGGCGGCAAGCTGGTTATCACGATTAAAAACTTATACGAAACCTTCATTATGTTGTTGAAAGATTTTTTACCCAATCCTTCTGTGCAGGAGTTTGTACGTTGTTACAGAATTGTTCACCTGCATTTTGATACAAAGGATTCTATTCCAACCAAAGCGTACCCGCCAAAACCCGAAACCGTTCTTAGTTTCTTTTTGAAAGGCCAGTTTGCTATTCAATGGGAAAATGGAACAAAAGTAAACCAGCCGCCTGTTATACTAATAGGACAACGAACTGCAATCACCACGCAATATACAGGGCACGATTTGCTAAACTTTCAGATTGTGTTTCAACCAACGGCGCTGTTCCGTTTAACAGGAATACCCAATTGTGAAATAACCGATAAATGTATAGATGCCGGATTTGTTTTTGCACAAAAAAGCAAGCATGTTTTTGAATTGTTACAGGGTGCGAAAAGCTATGAAGAGGTGCTCCTGATAGGAGAGAATTTTGTAAGAACATTAATTAACAAAGCCCGAAATAATTTTCATTGTTTGGATGCAGTAGCCGGGCACATGCTTCATAATGATGGCAATGTTGCATTGGATTGGCTGGCAAAAGAAGCCTGCCTTTGTACAAAGCAATTCAAAAGAAAGTTTTATGAAAGGGTTGGTGTAAACCCAAAGCTGCTTGCAAAAATCATCCGCTTCAACAAAGCATATAACATCAAAAACAAATACCCTGCTAACGATTGGTTACGCATTGCTATTGAATGCGGTTATTACGATTATCAGCACCTTGCCAAAGATTACAAAGCATTCACTGGTGTTACACCCAATGAGTTTCATTTGCTCGAAAGCAAATCGCCTGAAAGAGTGCTCGGGCTTGCGGATACCGTGTATCAAACCCGCATTTAAAACAATATTGAAACCGGTAATAAAATGTCCTTTTTTTACCACTACATATACTTCAATGTCTTTCAATTTTGTGTAGCACATCAACAACACATGGATGATAAGAATAGAAACATTCACAATGCATTCATACCAGTGTTTAATTGTTCTGCTTAAATTGAAATTATATGCCCATACAGCGTAGAAACTTTATTAAATATATGGCAGCAGCAAGTGTAGCAGCCAGTTTAAAACCATTACAAACAAGAGCTTTTATGATAAACGATAATGATCCAAAAACAAACTTTATACAAGCTCAGGATAAGCTTTTAAAAAAGTATGGGGTAACTGCACAATCCAGGTACGTAACGCTTAACAAACCTCCGCTTACTTTGCATCTTCTTGAAGGGGGCAAAGGTGAGCCTGTACTTATGCTGCATGGCGGAGGATCGGTGGCTTGCCAGATGGCTCCGTTAATGGGTGCATTGCAAAACGACTTTCATTTGTTTGTACCTGATCGCCCCGGCTGCGGACTTAGTGATATGATTAATTACAATGAGGTTCCTTCTTTTCGCGAACATGCTGTTGATTGTATTGCATCACTGCTTGATAAGCTTAAATTAGATAAGGTTTCGTTGATAGGAAATTCAATGGGTGGGTACTGGGCATTGCTGTTTTCGTTGGCCTATCCGGAAAGGGTTTCCAAACTTGTATTGATTGGAGAACCTGCTGCAAGTTCGCCTTATGGCTCCGGACCCTTTGCTCCACCAGCAGATAAAAACCCTTCTTTACAGAGCATTACCAATCTTTATCAATTTCTTCTTACTGCTAACATAAACGGCGTTGCAAAAGAAATGCTGGAAGCTGACTTAGCAGCCGCTAAAATGCCAGGGGCAGCTGTTGCATGGGATACAATGGTTGACCAGTTTAAGAAGAATCCAAACTTGGGAACCTATGCTTTGCGGCCCGAATTAAAAAGCCTGAAGCCACAAACGCTTTTTATCTGGGGCGAAAAAGAAAAATTTGGACCACCAAAATTAGGACAGGAAATGGCAGCTATTATTCCACATGCAAAATGCGAAGTAGTTGCAGATGCAAGTCATATCGTTTGGCTTGATCAGCTGGAACAATGCGCTTCATTAACAAAAGCATTTCTAAAGGATAAAGTATAATATGGGTGCTGTATTCTAAACCCTTTCTTATGGGATTTGTTGTTATTTGACGTTGGTTTTGTTCTTATCTTATACGTGTTCTTTTATCAAAACAATCACTCCATTAGAGTAATTTTTTTTCAATCATTGCTGCCTTTTACTTCAATACAAAGCAAATCAAACTCATTTTTGTTTTTGCCCTTTTTTATTGCTCTATCTCATGCTCTAACTTTGCCAAACTACAATTGCTTTGGATAATGTAGTAATGAAAATATGCGGTAGCGGCTTCGTTTAAAAAACAGGTTGCGCAATGCCGGAAGGCTGAGTTTTTAAACTCAGTCACTACTCATATTGGGTTACTTGCCGAATATGTAATAGAAAGTAATCCGATACACTAAATCATGATCGGTGTTAGCATCGTGTAATTGAGTTTTGTATCGGTTGTACCAGATGTTGGGCATAAAGTGTACATTTTTAGCGGGCATAAAATCCAAACCGGCAGTAATAAATTCTTGTTTATAGGTTTCATCATTTGTAGCTGTAGTTCCCTTGCTATAAGAATTATCGTTATAGTTGCCTGTGTTGCTTACATACTTGCTATAGGTGTTGTTATCAACCTTCGTGTTGGGATTGTATGCATCGAAACGTGCAAAAAACCTAAGCTTCGATTTTATAATATCACCATGTACATAAAATGATATTCCCGAAGCAGCCGCGCTTAAAGTATCAACTCCGCTGCCATCCATTCTGGTTGCAAAAAAGTTGTTCTTCAGGTTGTTTACAAAAGCTTCAACGCCTATTGTATAACCAGTACCTGGGTTGGTACCTTGTTCCGTAGCTGAGCTGTTGTAAGCTATGTAGCCTTTCAACATTTGGCGCGAATGATGCCAGGTAGTTGTCCAATTTAATCTTTCATAATCTGCGTATGCATCAACAACTATCTTCTTTTTAAAAAAGTAAACATATACATCACCATAAAACCATTTGAAATTATCGCTTTCCGGTTTGGCACTGCTTCCGTTCGCTACCATCAGATTATAGCCTATATTTTTTGAGGAATCAAACACTCCTTGTAGGCTGGCGCCCATATCAAAAGAAGGCGTGCGGCGGATGTCTGATATCGTCCTTTCAACAGACCTGTAATTCCACATTCGTTCAGTTAATAAAGGATAGGCTGGCGTAGCCATTTGTCCCACTACCAAATCGGTTCCTTTCCAGATATTTTTCCAGCGGATGTTGGCAAGCTTTATATAGAATGATAGTTTGTTATTCAAAAGTTCATCACCACTGGCCGATGTTGAAGTGGGAGGGTTTCCGGCAGGATAATTATCTTCTGCCGCTAACAAAAGTTCAGCTGAAAACTTTTTAGTAATGTTATAATCATAACCCAGGTAAATGCGGCGAAATTGAAATGTTGTTCTGTTTGCTGGAATGCCTGTGTATTGATTAGCACCACCCCGGTTCAGCGAATCACTATGCGTTTTATAAGCATAGTCGCCAAAGGCATATCCCCAGAGTCTGCCGGAATTAGGTGCGCCTGCTTTGAAAGTAGAATCTGAATTCCATACATACTGAGCGTTCGTAACAGGTGAGATAATTAAAAAGGAAATCGAAACAGAAAGTACAAGAAGTGATTGGTGAACAGAATGCCCTAATCTCATAAGTAATTTAAATTTGGGGTAGTGTCTCAGTTTGAAATTTGATGCTTGACCGCAAAAGAAAACAAAGGTACTTATCTTTGCGGCATGGCAAAGAAACACAAAGACTTTAATCAGTTGGCAAAGTCAATTATAGACCAAGCAACAGGCAATGAAGAACCCACAAAACAAGATGATGGAAAGAACCCTGCTGCTGTTGAATTGGGGCGGCTTGGCGGCTTGAAGGGCGGCGCAGCACGCGCTAAGGCATTGACGCCGGAAAGACGTGCAGAAATAGCCAAGAAAGCGGCGGATAAAAGGTGGGCTAAAAAATAAAATCAGCAATCGCCCAAATTAGGCTGAAAAGGCTTTTTATTTTTAGAGGAAAACTCTTTGTCGAATTCATACCATTCTAAGTCATTATATTTTTCCATCATTATATTGGAAATGTCTCTTGATTTCAATAAATGTTCAACTCCTCTCTCTGTTAAGAACTCGTGGCATTTGTGTAACCTAATACCGCCCGGCATTGCTAATACTCTCAATGCTGGTAATACTTCGATTGGGAAAGTATCATAAGTAAGTTTTTTAAGAAGCCTTCCGGCTAATCTTTTCTTTTGAAATTTATTAGGGTCTTGACCCGCAAGGTGAGGATGAAGACGGAACATATTTTTAAAAAAGGGATTGTCATTAGGGAATCTTGCTACATAAGGCGGTTTATTTGCTGTTATAAATTGCTTGATTTCATAGAGCGAAATAAAATCGCCGCTGTTAAGTTCAATCTTATCTTTCTCAGCTTTTTCTTTTCGTTCATTTCTCTCTTTAGTCAACTCCTCAGTATTATCAAGCAAAAATTTGCTTAAAAGTCGCCTCTCCTCTTTGGCTTCGGGGCTAATCTCGTCAATCTTTCTTGTCTTTTCAGGTAACCGATTTTTCTTATCTTTTTTACCTTCTTTCTTTTCGTTGTCTTGCTTTTTCATAAAATACTAATTGTAAACTTCTTGTTTTTTTTCAATTACAAATTCTTCTATTGGCTTCTCATCATTCCAGGGGTAATTTATTTCCTTGATAGAATTGATAATATCAGGGGAATATCTTTTCGTTCTTGCCCAAGCCTTCCTATCATCATTATTTTCAAAGGCGTAAGCGGCATAAATTATACTTGGATCAACATGATTATTCTCAGCAACTTTCTTTATATAGAAAGGGTCATTAAGACGAGTTTTTACTGCATTTAATTTATCCGATGAGAACAAATAATCACCCGCAAAAATGTCTGCTTCTTTTTCTCTTTCTTGAACTGTGAGTTCATCATTATCATCATCAGTTAAGTGATAACAATCGTTTTTTATATCGTTCCAATCAAAAAGTACATGATATAATTCATGCAATAGACAGAACCAAAGGGTTGAATAAAACCCTTTGTAGTTCGTCAAAACAATACATGGATTTTCGTTTATATTAAATGTTGCCCCTCTTAATTGAAGTCCTTGAAGCGGTGGTTGAAAAATGACTGTGATTCCTATTTTGTATAGACTTTTTATTACTTCGGTGAGTCCGCGTTTTGTGTTCATTGTATGCCACCTTATTTGCGGGAAAAATTTTATTAACAACTCGCGATTATACTCATAGGGGTTCTCTATATCACCCAGCGTACACATAGCCGCCTTAATCCAGAAAAGGCGAGTCAAAATGTTTTTCGGTTTGAACAAACCAGAACTGAAGGCTACGTCCGTTTCCGGCTTCTTATATTCATAAATAGACTTGTAACCCAACCGCTTCGTAATTCGTTCTTCTATATGTTTATAATCGGTAAGACTTTCAATCAAACCCGCTTTTTTTAAAACTGTCAAATCAAAGTTTTCCTTTATAAATTTTATTTTTTCAGGTGAGCCATTAACAGCGGGCTTCTTTTTTTGTAATGACTCAACATAGATTTTAAAGACTTGCTCTTTTGGTAACTGTAAAAAGTCGGCAATCTTGACTATGTTATTTACATCAATAATGTTTTGTGTGCCATCTAATATCCCCTTTACGGTGCGTGATGGAATGTTTAAAATTGCCATTAGGCCTGTTGGCGAAAGTTTCAGTTCTTCCAACTTTCGCTCAAATAATTCTTTCAGGCTTTCTTTCTTCAAAGCCCCATTTAAAATTTCATCAACATTAAAATCATCAAACATAATTGTATCCTTACATTTTCAAAATTACGGCTATTCCATTCATAAACAATACTTTTACCAAAATAATTGTAAGGTTACAATATAAATAAATAAAGTGAATAAAATGCTTGACCAATTAAGTATAAACACTTATCTTTGTTCTATGAACAAGCTACCAATCGAAAAAAAGAAACAAATCATCAACTTACTTGTTGAGGGCAGTTCTTTACGTGCTATTTCCCGCATCTGCGATGTATCAATAAACACTGTTACAAAAGTGGTAGTTGATTCAGGCAAAGCATGTGAGAAGTTCCACAACGAAACGGTAACTAACATCAAAGCGGCAAGGGTGCAAGCGGATGAAATATGGAGCTTTGTTTATGCTAAGGAAAAGAACGTACCGGAAGGCATGGAAGATAAAGCAGGTGATGTATGGACATGGACGGCTTTAGATGCAGATAGCAAGCTGATTATCTCATGGTTTGTAGGGAATAGAGATGCAGAATCAGCTAATGAATTTATGCACGATGTAGCCGCACGTTTGGCAAACAAAGTGCAGCTTACAACCGATGGCTTTAGGGCTTATTTAGAGGCCGTTGATGATGCCTTTGGTGGTGATATTGACTATGCGCAATTAGTGAAGCTGTACGGCTCATTAGATGGCGGCATGAACGAAAGAAAATACAGCCCTGCTGAATATACAGGACAGATAAAGAAAGCCGTAACCGGCAACCCGCGCGAAAAGTTTATTTCTACATCTTATGTTGAACGTCAGAACCTAACAATGAGAATGCACATGAGACGCTTTACACGCCTTACGAATGCTTTTAGTAAGAAGATAGAAAATCATAACTATGCTGTTGCTCTACACTGTGTTTATTATAACTTTTGCAAGATTCATAAAAGCCTTTCTGTTACACCAGCAATGCAGGCAGGCTTAACCAAAAAGCCAATGACATTGGAAGATATTGCAATGCTAAGTGATATTGAAGCACCCAAAGAAAGAGGGAGCTATAAGAAGAAAGAAAAAATGTAAAATATTATCCGTGTGTTAGGAGTTCATCAATTTTAGCTTTACAAGCGTCAACAATTTGTTTTTGTTCTTGTTTCAATTTCTCCTCATTTATCTCTAAAGAATCAATTTCACCCGAAGGAAACCAATATCGAAAGTGTTCATTTAAAGATTCATATTTAAAACTATCAAAGCTCCCTTCAATCACACCATCCATTATAAACCTATCTACCTGAATTGTTACATTACGTGGTTCGATGTATGTCATTGTAATTTTTTTGGCTGCAAACTAAATAAATCTTTATTACCTTAAAGAAATTTCAAACTGAGACACTACCAAATTTGGGTAATGAGTTGAAAATATAAACTCAACCGTATGATGTAAAATTTACAATTAAAGATAATGCCAACTCAACCGTGTGAAGTAGTATTTGCCATTGAATAAAATCGGTCTTTTGAACATGGTTGCTTGGATAACCGTGCAAAGGACTATATTTTACTTCACATCTTTTATTCCAAAGATATTGATAAAGGTAGTGTTCTTCTCTTTTGACAAATGTGTCCGCTCGTGCCCTTCTTTCCCGGGACTTCCGCCCAACATTTAACCATTACAGCAACTTTATTTGGCGATGTTCTTCATAAACAAAAAGGTGCAAAAACAAAACGATTGGTGTTATACTTTTTACCATCCATCATTCCTAACAACCCGTTTGTTACTTTTTATAAAGCCTGATAGAATTTTCTTCTCTGTTCCGGCCGCCTCCAATTTCAAAGCGTCCGCCCAACAAACACTTAGTAGCCATCATCAACCATTTTAAAACACCACAGATTTTTACATACCAATCTCTCTCATTCTTATCTTTAGTTTTTATTTCTTTTTTATGAAACGAACCTCCTTTGTTTTTGCCGCATTTTTGCTCCTTATCTATTCCAACACCTTCTCACAAAACACACCTTTATGGCTGCGCTATCCCGCCATTTCACCCGATGGCAAAACCATTGCCTTTGGTTATAAAGGCGATGTTTACATAGTACCTGCGAGTGGAGGTGTTGCAGTTCCATTAACCATCCACGAAGCGCAGGACATGATGCCCGTTTGGAGCCACGATGGTAAGAGCATCGCGTTTGCATCCGACCGTTATGGCAACTTCGATGTGTTTGTAATGCCTGCAACTGGTGGCACTCCTGTACGGCTTACTTACAATAGCGCGGCAGATTATCCAACCGATTTTACGCCTGATAACAAATACGTCATTTTCGGCAGTGCACGCAATGCGCCTGCAGAAAGTGTGCGGTTCAGTATCAAACTGTTTAGGAATGTTTACAAAGTACCGGTTGATGGCGGACGTTCTATTTTGCTAAGTGCAGCAGGTATGGAAAATGCACACTTCAACAGCAACGGTTCGCAGATTGTGTTTCAGGATACAAAAGGTTATGAAGATGAGTGGCGTAAGCATCACACATCTGCCGTAACCAAAGACATCTGGCTGATGGATGTAAAAGCCGCTACCTACAAGCAGTTGAGCAATTTTAATGGTGAAGACAGAGAGCCCCTTTTTTCGCATGATGATCAAAGCGTTTATTATTTAAGCGAAAAGGGGGGCTCACAAAATATATTCAAACTTCCGTTGCAAGGGAGTGGCGAAAAACAATTAACGCAGTTTACAAAGAACCCGGTGAGGCATTTAAGCGCATCCAACGACAATACCTTATGCTTTACTTACGATGGTGAAATTTATACAATGAAAGAAGGGGTCCAGCCGCAAAAAGTTGCCATTCAAATCATCAACGATGGCAGGGCAGGAGTAGAGAAAAATGTAGCTGTAAACGGCAACGTTACCGAGTTTGCCCTTAACCCCAACGGAAAAGAAATTGCCTTTGTAACACGCGGTGAAGTTTTTGTTTCGGCGGTGGATGGCAGTCAAACGAAACGCATCACCAACACGCCGCAGCAAGAGCGCATGGTGCAATGGAGTCCTGATGGTAAAACCTTGATTTATGCTGCCGAACGCAACGACAATTGGGACATTTATAAAACTACCATTGTACGTTCCGACGAGCCTTACTTTTTTGCATCTACCGTGTTAAAAGAAGAGCCGGTAGTTGCAACAAGTGCCGAAGAATATCAGCCTCGTTATTCGCCAGATGGAAAAGAAATTGGGTACATCGAAAACCGGAATGTTTTAAAAGTGTATAACATCGCTTCTAAAAAAACAAGAACACTTTTGCCCGAAGGTCACAACTATTCGTACAGCGATGGCGACTGGGATTTTCATTGGAGTCCCGATAGCAAATATGTGTTAACCGATGATTCAAAAGGATATTTTGGAAACACCAATACTTCGCTCATTGATGCAACAACTGATACCAGCATGTACCCGATTAACAGCGGCTTTGGTGAGAATGGAAGCAAGTGGTATCTGGGTGGTAAAATGATGACGTGGCTGAGCAATAAAGAAGGAAGAAAATCGCTTGCCAACCAGGGCAACAGCGAGTTTGATGTATATGCCGTGTTCTTTGATAAAGATTTGTATGACCAATACAAATTGAGCGATGACGATTATAAATTGTGGAAAGAACAAAAAGACAAAGCCAAGAAAGATTCCACCGAAGCAGGCAAGAAAAGCACGGCACAAAAAAAGAAAGACACACTTATCAAACTCGATTTGGAAAACCTTGACCAGCGCATTGTAAGGCTTACCATTAACAGTTCTTCCATCTCGGATTATGAATTGAACAAAGACGCCAGCAAGCTGTATTATTTATCCAATTTTGAAAAAGGATATGATTTGTGGGTAACTGATCCACGCACGAAAGAAACTAAGATTTTAGCTAAACTCGGCGGCACGCCAAGCGGCATTGAAATCAGCGATGATGGCAAAAGTTTGTTTGTAAGTAACGGCGGGCATTTGGTGAAAGTGGATGCCGACAATGGTAAGATAACGCCTATCAACATCAACGGTGAAATGACGCTGGATGCCGCAGCAGAACGGCAATACATCTTTGACCATGTATGGCGGCAAACCAAAGAAAAATTTTACGACCCGAAAATGCAGGGCGTTGATTGGGCTTATTACAAAACGGAGTATCAAAAATTTCTTCCCCACATCAGTAACAATTACGATTTTCAGGAGTTGCTGAGCGAAATGCTTGGCGAATTGAATGCTTCGCACACAGGTGGAAGGTATCGCCCGCAAAACCCAACAGGCGATGTTACACCATCGCTCGGTTTGTTGTTTGATGAAACGTACACCGGCAATGGGTTAAAAATAAGTGAAGTGATTGCAGGCGGTCCTGCTGATAAAGCAGCGAGCAAAATAAGGGGTGGTTCTATCATACAAAAAATCAACGGAGAACCCATTACTGATACGGTCGACTGGGCAAAATACCTCAACCGCATGGTTGGCGATAACACGTTGCTTACCGTGTACAATCCTTCAACCAAAACAACTGTTGAAGAAGTAATAAAACCCATTACCAGCGGCGAAGAAAGCGGCCTGATGTACAAGCGTTGGATTAAGCGCGAAGCTGAAATGGTAAACAAACTGAGCGGTGGCAAAATTGGTTATGTACATGTAGAAGCAATGGACGATGAAAGCCTGCGCGAAGTGTTCGACAAAGTAATGGGTGAAAACTTAGACAAAGAAGCTCTCATTGTAGATACACGCTTCAACGGCGGCGGTTGGCTGCACGACGATTTGAATACCTTTTTAACCGGCAAAACATACCTGCGTTTTGCACCGCAAAGTCATTTGTTGAAAGGCGGCGAGCCCATCGGAAGATGGCAAAAGCCGAGTTGCGTTGTTACGAGCGAAAGCAATTACAGCGATGCGTTTATTTTTCCTTACATCTATAAACAAAACGGCGATGGTAAACTGATTGGTATGCCTGTTCCGGGCACAGGTACTGCCGTTTGGTGGGAAACGCAAATTGACCCGACGGTTGTGTTTGGTATCCCGATGGTAGCAACCATTGGCAAGGAAAACCGCCCGACAGAAAACCTGCAGGTGAACCCCGACATTCGCGTTCCTCTGCCTTACGAAGATTTCTTAAAAGGTAAAGACGATCAATTAGAAGCTGCCGTAAAAGAAATGCTGCAAGAGGTTAGTGGAACACAGCAAGCAAAACAATAAAAACGGGCAAAAACAAAAACAGCGTGTGAGGTTGTATAAAACTTCATACGCTGTTTTTGTGAATGGTGAGAAGTGAGTTGTGAGTAGAAAATACAGAACACAAAATACAGTTTTATATATCGGGCTTTAGTAATTCTTATTGATCGTCTGTTGCAATCTTTGATTTGTTCTTTTTTAAGTAAAAAGAACAAAGAATCACTCTTGTACGTTCTGAAAAGAATTGGGCAATTGTCTGAACTGGGATAGATGGGATGAATGTGATTGATGGGATGTTGATGTAGAAGTTAACTTCTATTCAAAATAATCCCATTTTCATCTGATTGGGCGTGTGTTATTAATGCTGGAGCCCTTTGTGAATACGGCTTTCAGCCATCATAAACCCCCAATTATAAATCAATCGTATAATATTCAATCCTTATCTCATAAATCCCAAACATCCCATGTATCCCAGTTCAGACAACTTTGCGTCTTAGCGGTTAAACCACATCAACTTTCTTTCCTCACGCCTTCATTGCAACTCTGAATAAAACTCAATATTTCATCTCGTCCCATTTTGTTATTTGCACTGCTGATAAAATGTTGCGGAAGAAACTGCCAGCTTTGGCGCAAAGCCTCTAAAAAAGCGTTTGCATTTCGTTGTGCCGCAAGGGGTTTTTCTTTGTCGGCTTTTGTAAAAACTAAGGAAAACGGAACCTGCCATTTGTCTAACTGATTTACAAAATCCAAATCGATTTGTTGCGGTTGTAAACGCACATCAAGCAACACAAACACCTGAACAATATTTTCGCGCTTGCGCAAATAATTTTCAATCATTTGCTCCCATCTTCTGCGGCTGCTTTGCGATACTTTGGCAAAGCCATAACCAGGCAAATCAACCAGGTACCATTTTACAGTTGGCGATTTTTCTTTTGCCTTACTTTCAATTTCAAAATGATTGATCAACTGCGTTTTGCCAGGCGCAGCCGATGTTTTAGCCAGTTTGCTGTTGTTGCAAAGCATGTTAATGAGCGATGACTTGCCCACGTTGCTTCGCCCGATAAACGCATACTCTGGCTTGTCGGGTTTGGGGCATTGTTCATACGTTGCACTTGATATCAAGTAAGCTGCTTTTTTGATAATCATAAGCTGCAAATTTGGGCAAAAACAAAACAAGAAGTACTATCATTTTTTAATGGTACAGATGACCAATGAAGAGGTGTCCGTCATTCCGCAATTGCCATCGACATAATGTTGCACCTTTACGCTTTCGCGAGGGCTTTGTGCGGAATCTGATGGTTGAATAATTAAGATGCTGAATGTAGTGAAGATGTTTACAACATACTTACTTGTTCAATTTTACAAGAGCAGATTCCGCACAAAGCCCTCGCTAATTTGATTATAATTCATCATCGTGTTGAGGGCATTTGCGGAATGACGGGAGCATTAGTTTTTACTTCAACTGATAAGTGTTATCACTTTTATCCGTATCAGGCGTGTACAAACCGCCCAGCGTAATGCTGTTTATCTTTGTGTTGGATGGATACGAAAAGGTTACCCTTTTTTCATCGTTCTTCCAACAGACAATACTTGAATGAAGTGTTGCTGTTGTATGATCACTAAAATGAAATGTGAGATCAACCGGCACAGGCTTGCCGCCTTTGTTAGCAATGGTTATTGCGTATCCATCTTTGGTTTTAGCCACTTTCTCGATTCCTAAATTCGGCACACCTGCATCGAAAAACCAACGTTTCCAAAACCAGTTCATGTTTTGATTTGCACCTTCATTCATACAATTAAAAAAATCAAGTGGCATCGGATGTTTGCCATGCCATTGTGAGATATAATTGTGCAAAGCTTTGGTAAACAAAGCATCGCCCAGCATATCTTTCACATACAAATAGCCAAATGCAGGTTTGGGATAAGAATTTAAGAAATAAGCTTGACCGGTTTGTTGGGTAGATAAAATTGTAATCGGCAAATCTTCTTCTGTTCCGGCAGCTTGTTCGTAAGGAAACACACCGTAATCATCTTTGATGATGCTATCAATCAGGGGCGAAATGAGCCACTCCCCAATGGTTGCCCAGCCTTCATCCATCCATGCATATTTGGTTTCGTTAGTGCCCATGTAAAATGGAAACATCGTATGAAAAATTTCGTGGTCGGTCAGTTCAATGGCAGCTTCTCTATCTTCCAGCGGATTATCATTCACCATCATCGGGTATTCCATCTGGTCAAGCCCGTCAAACACCGTTTCGTGAGGATAAGGATATGCCCAACGGGGAAACACAAAACTCATGGCTTCTACCGTTTTGCGGGCATAGCCAATCACATCAAAATAATCTTTGTGTTTTGGCGCAAACACCGCATCCACGCGGGTTCTGCGCTTTGTTAGGCTATCAACCATAAGGCTTGATGATTGCCATACATAATGATTGCTTACGGCAAAAGCAACATCAGTTACATCATTTGCATCATACTGCCAGGTGAGTGTCGGTTTGTCAATCGTTATATTATTTTGGATAATGTCAGTACTGTCAATGATTGTTGTAATGCCATCACTTTTTTCTGCGTTTTGTAAACGTTGGTAATACTTTTCTCCTAAGACATCTTTGCCATTTTTTAAATTGCCAGTACACCAAACCACATAATTTTTTGGAACCGAAATGTTGATGGTAAAATGGCTGAAATCGTTATAAAATTCCTGCGTGCCAATGTAAGGATTTACGTTCCATCCATCAATGTCATCATACACGGCAATGCGCGGAAAAAAGTAAGCAATGAAGTCGGCGCCCCGCTCTATTTCGCCGGTACGAATGTGTGAACCCCTATTGAGTGTATAATGATAAGCAATGGTGAAATGAACTTTTGTTTTTGGCAATATTTGAACGTGCCTTACAAAGAAGTTGGTGCCTTGCTCAGTGGTATCTTTTGCATCAAATTCATCCGCTTTGAGTGTGTCAAACTTCAGCCCTTCACTTACATCTTCTGCACTTATATTCATCATTCTCTGCGAGCCGCTCTTATACAAATTTGGGTACAGCTTGAACACAATTTCCGTTAAGGTATCGGCACTGTTGTTATCATATTCAATCTTCTCAATCCCTTGCAGTACGCGGTTTCCAGGATTAAATTGGATGTCCAGAGTATAATTGGCCCTATTTTGCCAATAATCATTTCCGGGTTTCCCATCGGTTGAACGGGTTTGTTTTTGATATGCTTTATTCATGTTTCGCGGAACGGGCAATGTTGTTTGCGCATTTGTTTTTATGGCAAAAACAAATGCCCAAATTATAAGAAGATAAACGGATACATATGTCATACATTAAAGATCTGTTGTTTTAATCTGAAGGCATAGGCAATGATGTTGTCATTCCGCAAGACTTGTTCCAACTCGTCGGGATGCCCTCAACACGATGATAAAAGTCATAATCAAATTAGCGAGGGCTTTGTGCGGAATCTGATCTTATAAGTTTGAAGATGTTACCATGTTGTAAACGGCTTTGTTTCAATTCAACCTCTTCATAACATAATCATCAGATTCCGCACAAAGCCCTCGTGAAAACGTAAAGTGGCAAGCTCATATTGAGGGCATCCCGACGAGTCGGGACAAGTCTTGCGGAATGACGACATCATTAAATAATTTATTATACAAAAGCGCATAAAAAAACGAGGTGAAAGTACGCTATCCTTCACCTCGTTTTTTTACAAATGTTTTCTGTTTATAACAAAGTAAAACCAACGCCTAATTGTAATTGCTGGTTTTTCCATTTGTTAGCATTATCGGCATCGCTGATGTTAGCCAAACCAATGTTATAACGTCCGTAAATGCGCAGTTTGCTTATGTTAATTTGCGCTCCCAACACAGCCGCAAAATCGCCGTTTTTAAAAGCGTCTTTGCTGTTAGCCAATAAGTTTTTGTTGTTGTTCATCAGTATGCTGAATTGCGGCCCTACATGAAATGTAAGAAATCTTCCTGCATTCAAACGCAATAAAACCGGTATGTTCAGGTAGTTTAGTTTTACATCTTTTTTCAGGAGGTTACTGGCTGCATCCTGGTACACCGATTTAAAACCACTGGTATCAACAGATGAAGTGGACTGGCTGAATAAAAGTTCAGGCTGAATGCCGATGTTTTTGGTAAAATCTATCTCACCATAAAAGCCCAACTGATAACTTAAACGGAAGGCATCACTAAAACTTTGCCCGTTAATCTTTGTCATGTTCGCGCCAATCTTGGCACCAAAATCAAGGCGTTGCGCTTGAGCCATCAGGACACAAAATAATACCACGAGCAGGCTGACAATTCTTTTCTTCATAATCTTGTTTTTGATTGTTAAATCTGTTGCCTTTCGACAACTGTTTTTTCATAACGTTTAATATTCTCTTTTTGTTACGCTGCCAATTATTTTTCAACAAACGTTTTGTTTTCAACAAGGCTTGATTTTATAAATAAAACGACTGCGAAGGCACAAACACGTGAAGAAAAACGGGCAAAACCAAACCTTGCGTCTTTACGCATTTGCGGTCGAAATGAATCTTTTAGACAAAATCAAACACAGTAATTTCAGGCATGATTCCAACTCGTCCGGGATAGCCAATAAAGCCGTAACCGCGGTTCACATACAGGTGCTGTTTTCCTTCCACATACAAGCCAGCCCATTGCTTGTAAACCCATTGCACAGGGCTCCAGTGAAACCAGGGCGTTTCTATACCAAATTGCATTCCGTGTGTGTGCCCGGAAAGCATCAAATCTATATCGCTATATTTTGGTCGCACTTCGGCATCCCAGTGGCTTGGGTCGTGGCTCATCAACAATTTGAATGAGTATTTTTCCGTGCCGGGATAAGCCAAATCCATTCTGCCATATTTGGGAAATCCCGCTTTTGCGCCCCAATTTTCAATGCCAATTAAAGCAAACGCTTCGCCTTCTTTTTCAATAGCTACATGCTCATTCATCATCAGCCGCCAACCCAGTTGTTTGTGCGTATCAATTACGCGCTGATGATTTTTTTGTTTCTCTGCAAGTGCCTCGCCTGTTGCGTGTGAGCCCCATTTGTAATCGCCGTAATCGTGATTGCCCAGTGTACTATACACACCATAAGGCGCTTTGATTCTTTTGAAAACGTCAATGTAATCAATCATCTCTTTTGCATCATCATTCACAATATCGCCGGTAAACAAAATGAGATCAGCGGCCTGCGCCAGTATCATATCAACGCCTTTATTCACAGCTTCTTTATTGTGAAAAGAGCCACTATGAATGTCGCTGATTTGCAAGATGCGAAAACCTTTGAAAGCTTTTGGAAGATGGTCGAACGATAGCTTTACATTTCTTACTTTGTAATTGTATTTATTGGAAAACCCATACACCAGCGAGCCAAACAAAGTAGTGCCTGCTGCAAAACCAAACCAGCTTAAAAATTGAGAGCGATGAATGAGAGGATTGTCCTGCACATAATCGGCGCCGGTGCGATAAAACAACTTACTCATTACCCACATCGCGCCACGTCGGATATCATCTAGCAAAAAGAAAACAACAGCGATCAGTTTTGCGAAAATCACTCCCAGCACCATAGCAAACACATAGTCGCGTGTTTCTTTCATCCACGACGATTGACGCCAGTAAGGAAATGTAAGCAAAACCAAAATCACTGAAATATTAATTGCCCAATACCCTGTGTAAATCGTCATTCTGAAGCGTTCGCTGCTGTGTTGGGTAAGCGAACGAACTACGAAAAAAATATACGTGTCGAGCAACACCATTATCAAAGCAACTACCCATAAAAAAGAAGCACTTCTCATTGTAATGAAATCCTATTTTTTGATATAAAAAAGCAATTGCAAAAACAACATTTCCAAAAGGAAAGGTTTATTGATAGCAAACGATTCTCTATTATGAATTACTTTATTATTTGTTCGACAATCTTCTTCAAAAATAAAGCCCGACTGTGCCGGGCTCCTTTTTATCAATAAAATGAAATGAAAAATAGGGCAAAAACAAACCGCTTATTTTACATCTTTCACACAACGAAAACCTATGTTGTTACTGGCACTATTGGTTTCGCCCTTGCCGCGGCTGCCTGCTTTATAGCGAATGCAATATTCATCACTGCATAAAAAAGAACCGCCGCGTTGCACGTGTTTTTGTGCGGCCGGCTCCTCAGGATCATAACTATCGTTCGGACCTTTTGGATTAAGGGAAACGCTATGTGTATAATAATCGGGGCGATACCAATCGTTGCACCATTCCCACACGTTGCCTTCCATATCGTACAAACCAAACGCATTCGGCGGGAACGATTTAACCGGCGCTACGCCAGCATAGCCATCTTCTTTTTTATTATTCCAGGGAAAATTGCCCTGGAAAATATTGGCTGCCCATTTGCCGTTTGGCTTCAAGCTATTTCCCCAATAATAGTCTTTATACTGCTTGCCTGCACGTGCCGCATATTCCCATTCAGCTTCGGTTGGCAAACGCTTGCCCGCCCATTTTGCATACGCTGCCGCATCAGTATAACACACTTGTACCACCGGCTCGGTTTCTTTACCAACAATACTGCTTTGTGCACCTTGCGGATGCTTCCAGTTGGCGCCATTTTTATAGTCCCACCATTGCATTGGATCGTCTAATGAAACAGGGTGGGAGGGTGGCGTAAACACTGCTGAACCGGGTTGCAATTTATCCGCAGGAATATTGGGAAAATCAGCCGGGTTGAGCGGCTGTTCGGCAACCGTTTTATATCCTGTTGCTTTTACAAACTGCGCAAATTGCGCATTGGTAACTTCGTGTTCATCCATGTAAAAAGAACTTACCGCAACTGCATGAACCGGCTTCGCATCGGGGAAGTTATCCGAACCCATTTGAAATGTTCCGCCTTTAATCAACACCATTTCTTTTTGACTTGAAGCCGTTTCAACAACACCAAATGTTTTATAAGAAGCGTTCAGCAATGCCGCGCGTGATGAAGGCGATTTGCAGGCAGCGCATTTTGCTTTTGCCGTTTTTACGGATGCCAAAGTTTCGTTTCCATTTTTTTCTTTGCATGAAAAAATGAACAAAAACAAAAGGCAAATGATGGTTGAAGTGAGACAGGAATATTTTTTATTTTGAATGATGACCAAGATTATAACGATTTAATGAATGAATGCAAATGTAGGAATCCTTACTTTTTAGTGTAAAAACAAACTTATGTTGTAGCCTGCGTGAATGAAAGTTGTGAAACAATTGCAACTTTGATGTCCTCTTTTTTAATTGCATCTTCAACCGCATCACCAACCATCGGGCCATGCCGGTGAAGTTCACTTCCTTCTTTTTTTGATTTGAAAATAGGCCATAAAAATTGTGCATACCATTCTTCTTCTTTGTAAAAATTAATGCCATAGGCCTTTGGATATTTTCGGCTTATGTGAGCTGTTTTAAAGATAATATCCCAGATAAAAAACATGTTACCAAAATTGCCTTTGTAATAGCCAATACCATCATCACTTGTATTGGCATGATGTGCATGATGTGTTGCCGGTGTTGATATCAATCGTTCCATAACCCAGCCAATTGGTTTCAGCCATTTGATTGTATAAAAAGGTTTGTCCCACTTAATGCTGCTGTGTGCGCCGGTTGTGATTAACGCTTTTATGCCGGTTACAAACAGCACAGGATAACCGAGTCCTAAATACACCATGGTAGTTGTAAAATAAATTTGTGAAAAGAAAATGGTATATAAAAAGTTTTGCCGGCTTGCCATTGCCATGCCCATGTAAGGCGCGGAATGATGCGTGCGATGGAACCGCCATAACCAGGGCAATTGATGATGCAAACGATGATACCAATATTGCGTTAAGTCATCACCAACAGCAATAATGAAAAAGCCCCACCAGAAAGGTACCCAGGAGAATAAATCTTTTGCATGAGGAAACACTTTGGGCAGCACCAACAAACCAAAATAAGCAATCACCGGTTTCACCAAAATCTTCGGTACAACAAAGCATACAATATCCAATAACCGCTCAGTTTTTGTCCAGTGATTTTCGTATAAGCCGTAGGCAAATTCAACAATACCTATCACAACCATTATCAGGGGCAAACCCCATGTGTTGAGATGATGAAAAATCGTTTCAAAAATAGCAGTCATAACGTTTGTTTTTACGTGATTTTATTTCGTTTGAGCATGTGTAATGTTCACTTTGTTTTTCCATGGCTTTTGTCCACTTATTGTAAACGAAAGAAGCATTAGTAACACGGGCAAAGCGAACAGGAAAAGACTAATGAATAAGTCTCTTTTGATTTTTTGAATGGTTTGTTTTTCAGCTTTCATAATTGATTGTTTTTATTGATGAATGATGAATCATTTACTTAAGAAATAGAATTGTATCAACCATAAAATGCCACCCATTACAAGTAATGGAAACAAGAAAATAAGAACAGCCACCGCTATTTTTTTTATCAATAACCAAACATCGTTTGTCAACATAAAAAATATTTTTAAAATGAACAATAACCACTTGTTGATTTATCCTGTTTTGAAGTAGTGAATACAACTTTTTAATGAGTACATTTTATTGCTTGTTGTGATTGAGTTGCAGCCCTTTCGGCATCACTGAAACATTCCTGATTTTATCAGCCACATCGTCCCATGTAATCAATGGATAGAGATGATTCTTCGTAGCTTCTTCATCAAACAAAGCTTTTAATTCGGCTAATTTTTGAGGGTTCTTTTTTGCCAGATCAATGCGCTCATTAAAGTCTTCATTCAGGTTGAACAATTGCCAGTCGTTGTGCGCGGTATCTGCAACTGCGTAGTTGCTCATCAATCCATTGTGGTTCGCAGATTGAAAGGCAAAGCCTGCTTTCCAGCCATCTTTATAAATGCTTCTTGAACCAAAAATGTAATAGTACTGCGTGTTGTGGCGCGAAGGCGCTTTTGCATCATTGAATGTAAAAGCCAGGGAGTTGCCCTGCAAACTATCCTGTTGAATGCCTTTGATAACAGCCGGTGCTTTGATGCCAACAATATCAAGTGTAGTTGGCAGAATGTCTGTAATATAAGAATATTGATTGCGATAACTTCCTTTATCCGTAATGAGTTTTGGATAAAAAACAATGAGCGGATTGTGTGTGCCGCCTTCACTGTTGGCGTCTTGCTTCCAGTATTTAAAAGGCGTGTTGCAAGCCTGTGCCCAACCCAATGGATAGTTGGCTTCAACGCCTTCGGGCTTGCCGATTTTATCAATATTGGCTAAGTTGTATTTGATGCTTTCTTCTTCTGAAATTGGCTTGCCAAATATGGGCTTGTCAACGTCTCCGTACAACGTGCCTTCCTTGCTTGCACCATTGTCACCAATCATTATGAAGATTGCAGTGTTGTCTAACCCATTTACTTTTTTCAGTTCATCAATTACTCTCTTTATTTCATAATCGGTATAAGATAAATAGGCAGCATACACTTCCATAAATCGGGCATACAATTTCTTCTCATTAGCCGACAATTTATTCCATGCTTTTATGTTTGGATTCCGTTCAGGCAATTGCGCATACGCAGGTAACAAACCTAACTTCTTTTGGTTTTGAAATACTTTTTCTCTGAATACATCCCAACCTTCATCAAACTTGCCTTTGTACAAGTCGCGCCAATCATCAGGAACCTGGTGCGGAGCATGTGTGGCGCCGGGAGCATAATATAAAAAGAAAGGTTTATCCGGTGCGGCTTTCTTTTGCCGTTCAATGTAAAAAATGGCTTTGTCTGTTATCTGTTCACTCAGGTGTCTTCCGTCGGGAGTTACTTTGGCGTCATCTTCAGCCAAGTCTGGTTTGTATTGGTCGGTTTGCGAACCTAAAAATCCAAAGAAATGCTCAAAGCCTTTTGCGCTGGGCCAATGATCGAACGGACCGGCGCTGCTGTTTTCTTCATCAGGTGTTACACCATATTTACCTACGGCAAATGTGTTATAGCCATTCGCTTTTAATATCTCTGCAATGGTTCCATCGCTTGAGGGAATCTTACCATCCCAGCCCGGAAAACCAGCCGATAAAATTTTGTGCGCGAAGCCAGCCATGTGCACATAAGAGCTGTTTCTTCCGGTTAATAAAGCTGCACGTGTAGGTGCGCAAATCGCCGTTGTATGAAAGTTAGTATATCGCAAACCGTTGTTGGCAAGACTATCAATGGTGGGTGTACTGATTAAACCACCAAAGGCACTGCTTGCGCCAAAGCCCACATCATCCAATAAAATCCAAATTACATTGGGTGCGCCTTTGGGTGCAGCTGCATAAGGAATCCGATATTCTTTTGATTCAGCTAAGGTTTTACCAATGGTTCCGCGGTAAGCCGTATCCTGTTGCGCATGTGCATAAGAAGCCATCAATAGCGCTATTATCATAGCTACATAAAATAGTAATTTCTTCATTGTACTGTTTGTTGTGTTGATTGATGATTGTATGTTTTTAATAGAACAGGCTTGGTTATTTCCCTTTTGTTTTTGCACATTTTTTATTTTATCGGGCCCTGGGTTTCACTTCCATTTGGATGATGAATACGTTGATTATTTACGTCGTACCAATCAATCAAAGGATATAAATGATTTGCTGTTGCCTGTTCATCAAACAGCTTTTTCAACTCTGCCAGTTTCTGCGGATTTTTTGTCGCGAGATCGTTCGTTTCTGTCGGGTCATCCTTTAGATTATACAACTGCCACACATCATCATCGAAGCTTTTATCGGAAGGCGGATTGTTACCTACAAAATTGAAATCAATTACATCAGGGCGGTGTGCAGCTTCTGCTTTCCAACCATCAGAATAAATCGAACGTGAACCGAAGATGTAGTAATACTGCACTTTGTGGCGGGAGGGTGCAGCTGCATCGCCGATAGAATACGCCAGCGATGTGCCTTCAATGCTATCCTGCTTTACGCTCTTAATGGATTCGGGTGCCTTAATTCCTGTTAGTTCCAGCGTTGTCGGCAATATATCTATCACATGCCCATATTGGGTTCTGATGCCTCCTTTGTTTTTAATGAGCTTTGGATAAAAAATAATTAATGGGTTATGTGTACCACCTTCAGCATCGGCATCCGTTTTCCATTCTCTAAAAGGTGTATTGGCTGCCTGTGCCCAACCCAAAGGGTAATTGGTTTGTGCCGCTGCTGTGCCTATCGAATCAATATCCTGAAGGTTATTTTTTAAGTAATCGGCTTCTGTTTGTGTTCTTGTTGAGTTTGTTTTTGGCTCTATTGTTCCTTCCGTTGTTCCTTCCTTGCTGGCACCATTATCACCCTGTATCACATACACCAATGTATTGTTGAGCAGATTGTTTTCTTTCAAATAATTAATCAATCTTCCAATCTGGTAATCGGTATAAGTGAGATAACCAGCATATACTTCAAAGAAGCGTTCAAATAATTTTTTCTGTTCAGGAGTTAATGAATCCCAGGCAGCAATGCGCGAGTTTCTCGGAGGCAATTTTGCGTTGGCAGGTATATAACCCAGCTTCTTTTGATTTTCAAAAACCTTTGTGCGATACACATCCCAACCTTCATCGAACTTTCCTTTGTATTGATCGCTCCAATATTTATCAACCTGGTGCGGAGCGTGCGTGGCGCCGGGGGCATAATAGAGGAAGAAAGGCTTTCCGGGTGCTGCTTTCTGCTGACGAGTTATAAAAGCAATGGCTTTATCGGTAATCTGCTCATTCAAGTGTCTGCCATCAGGCGTTACATGTGCGTTGTCTTCTACAAGGTCGGGTTTGTATTGATCGGTTGCAGAACCTAAGAAACCAAAAAAGTGCTCGAAGCCTTTTCCCGAAGGCCAGCGATCAAACGGCCCTGCATCGGTTGCATCTTCATCGGGAGTAATGCCATATTTTCCAACCGCAAATGTGTTGTATCCATTGTCTTTTAATATCTCAGCAAGCGTTCCCGAAGAAGCAGGAACTCTGCCATCCCAACCCGGAAAACCAGCAGACATCCTGATATGAGAGAAGCCAGATTCATGCACAAATGCACTGTTGCGGCCGGTTAACAATGCCGACCTTGTAGGTGCACAGATAGCGCAGGTATGAAAGTTGGTGTACCGCAACCCATTGTTAGCAAGACTATCAATGGTTGGTGTGCGTATCAATCCGCCAAATGATTCTGAAGCGCCGAAGCCCTGGTCATCAATGATAATTAGAAGTACATTCGGTGCGCCTTGTGGTGGCTTCGCAACCGGCGCCCACCATTCTTTAGAATCATTTAATGTTTTGCCAATAGTACCGTTGTAGGTTTGGTTTTGCTGCGCTTCAACGCTCAACATAGCAAAGCCAAAAGTTGCCGCCAGGAGCACATGCGATAAGAATTTGTTTTTGTTCATATTTTCTTGATTTTATTTTTATTGCTTTCTTATGAAAGAAGATGGTAGCTGAACAACATCAGTTTCAACAATGTATTGGGTGATTGTATAAAATGATTATTCTTAGCCTCCACAATCAGTTTGCTTTTACGGTCTCTTTTAAGAGCTTTTGAAGCTCTTCTTGTTCTTTGCCAACAACAGTTTTATCAAGATTGAAAAAGCCATAACTGCGATTGTATTGCTGCCCTTGTGTGATGATCCAATTCAAAAAATCAATCTCATTTTTATTCATTTTGTTTTTATCAAAAACGATGTTTACGTTGTCTTGCGGAATGGCATTGTTATTTCTATCGCTACTTAAATAATCCAGCACATCATCAAGTGTTGTGTAGATATTTTTATCCTTATCTATCTTTCCGTTTTCATTCAAGTTAATGGGCACAACGGCAATGCTGTCGGCAACTTTGCGGGTTTGCAAATTGTAAATCAAGCCAAGGTTGTTGTATGAAATTCCATTCACATCTTCTTTTACCGCAGCCGATAAAGCACGGTCGTCTCCGTTTACCAAAATGCCATTCACATCAGACTGAATGCCGGTAATATTTTCTGCAAAAGATCGCGAAGCACACACATTTTTATTGCGTTTGTAAACGGTTGGTTGAAACAAAGGATTTGTTTTTGTACCATTTTTATTGAAATAAATTTTCTGCAAGTCTTCTTTGCTGAAGCCCTTATCCTGTAAGGCTTTCAGGTCTTTCCGGTTGCTGTTCACAATGGGCAGTTGTGCATATCGGTTCACGGCTATGATTTCCTGGTTGTCTTTCAATTCGCCTTCCTTGAAGCCGTGCGCTGCTATCAACAAATCAGCTTTCTCTGCAGGTATAGATTTGCTCAATTGGAACTGCACGTTCGGATGCGTTTTTTGATAAGAAGTTATCCACTGCTCTACAATTTCAAATGGAAAACGAGTGCCTGTTATCCTGATGGTATCGTTTGTTTGCGCATTTGCGGAAATGATGGTTAAACAAAAAACGATAAAACCAAACTCTTTTTTCATAGCGATGTATTTATGTGATTGATGGATGATAGCCTCCTGCCTTCATTGGTTGCTGCCGATTGATAAAGAATCATCTGTAAACTTTATTCATCGTGGCTGCATCCCGAACACAGGAGAATATCACCCTTTTGTTTTTGTTCATTTTTTTACCATCCCGGGTTTTGGGCAAATGAAGTATTGCTCGAATTATACAGTTGTATCTCTGTAAACGGAATTGGGAAAAGCGTGTCTTTTAAAGTCGCGGCAGCTTTTGGGTTGCCATACTGACTCTGTACTTTGGTCAAATAAAATTGCCCAGGTCCATACTCTGCATCAGGGGAACGTCTTACCAGATCGAACCAGCGATTGGCTTCAAAGAAAAGTTCTCGTCTTCTTTCATCATACACAGAATCTTTAAAATCTAAATATGATGATCCTTGCGGTAAATCAAAAGAATGATCGGTATAGTTGCCACTTCCTGTATAGTTATAACTGCTGTAAGTAATGGTTTTCGGGCTGTAGCCGGTTACCGGTGCATACGCTCTTCCTCTCACAATATTGATGGCTGCATACGCTTCGGCTGTAGGACCACCGTTTAGTTCATTCAATGCTTCGGCATATAACAACAACACATCGGCATAGCGGATGATTGGAAAATTCAGTTTGCTTTTGGCGCTTTGATTGCCTTGCAAAGCCGTTGTAAAGCCGCTGCTTTGATCAACCCATTTCAGATAATTAAAGAAGGGCCATTTTACCCATTTGCCGGTTGTAGTGTTATACAACGAATCGTAGAATGTAGCACTTCTGCGCTGGTCGTTAATATCAAACAACTTAATGGGCAACGCATTGCTATCTACTGTCAGGGGCCAGGGTGAATCGGCAGTATAAGATGCATTGCTCCATGTGAACGAACCAAGGATGTTGGTAGCCGTAAAACCTCCGCCAATATTGCCATTAAACTGAGCAGAGAAAATATGCTCCTGCCCGTTTTTAGTTGCGGCCTGAAAAGCATCTGAGAACTTTGGAAATAAATCATAACCATAGCTTCCGGTGCCAGACAATCCTGCGGTTCCTGCTGTGATTACTTTTTGCAACTCGATGACTGCATTTGCCCAATCATGTTTGGTTGCATATACTTTACCAAGCAACGCATGTGCTGCTCCTGAAGTAACCCTGCCGGTATTTGCACCTGTTTGCGTAGCGGGAAGATTGGTAGCCGAATCTAAATCTGCAATGATTTGTGCATACACAGAATCCCTGGAAGTGCGCGGCGGAAGTACATTGGCTTTTGCAATGGTTCCTGCATCGTGCAGTACAAGCGGTACGCCTCCAAAAAAGCGCACAAGGTCGAAGTAAAACAAAGCTCTTATAAAGCGCGCTTCTCTTATGAGATTGTATTTGTTGTAACTGGAAAACTGTGCATCGGGAATAGCCGTTATGCCATCAATTGCAAGATTCGCTTTATCAATTCCCCAATACAACTGCGAATACACTTTATGAATGCGGTCGTTGGTATTCACATACGTTGCCGTTCCCATTGCTCTTACATCAGGATTGGTGTTGGATGGGCTGTACTGTTCATCATCACTTGGGTTATCCGTCAGCAGATTAATGTTTCTTCCATAAATCGGGAAATCATTATTGATATCGGTAACCAATGTACTGTAAACGGTTGTGACAGCAGAAGCCGCATCTGTTTGTGTTTTGAAAAACTCAGCAGGTATTAAACTGCTTTGTGGTGATTCTGTTAGTTTTTTGCAGGAACTAACAGTGGTTACTATTGCAGTAAAAGCTGATAACACACCTAATATGATTTTTGTTTTCATCGTAATTTTTTTAATTGATTAAAAGGTTACATCAATGCCGCCCTGGAAGGTTCTGAAATTGGGATAGATGCCAAGGTCTATTCCGGGCTGAAGATTGTTTTGGTCATAGAAATTAGCCTCCGGGTCTAAGCCCGGATATTTTGTGATGGTAAACAGGTTTTGAGCCGTAACATAAATCCTGACCTGCTTGGCTAATATTTTTGATGCCGCTGCCGGAGGCAATACATAACCCAGTGTGATAGTTTTTAAACGTAGGTAAGAACCATCATGAATGTAAGAATCTTCTACCTGCATCACAGGTGCATTTACGATTTTAGGGAACGTGCCATTGGGATTGGAAACGGGGTCATACCTGTTTAGCAAGTTGCTGCTTACATTTGTGTTGACTGTGGTTTTGCTTAAATTTTGCTCCTGCAGATCGAATATTTTATTGCCGTAAGAACCCACAAAAAATACTGTTAGGTCGAAGCTTTTGTAGGCAAACCGGTTGGAGATGCTTCCTGTGAATTTGGGTTGTGCACTTCCTAAGTTTTGCTTATCAGCCGTAGTGATAACGGCTCCAGTTCTGCCGTGCGCATGTAAGTATTTGCGGTCGCCCACTTGCTGAGATACGCCGGCCAATTTCCCTGCAGGCTCTGAACCGTTTACATCTTTATCGGTTAATAAACCATCCGTTTTATATCCCCAGAAAATTCCTACAGGCAAACCAACTTTTACAATTACGGGCGATACATTGCCGGTTTGTGCTACGGGTTGAAAGGAAGAACTCGGACCTAAGCTCAATATTTTATTGGCATTGGTTGAATAAATAAAAGTGGTTCTCCAGCTAAAGTTTCTTGCCTCAATATTTGCTGTGGTCAAAGTAAGCTCTAATCCTTTATTTTCAATGCTTCCAATGTTTTCAGCAGCCGAAGCGTAACCTGTAGAAAGTGGTATCAATCCGCTTGTGTTTACAAACAAGTTGGTTGTTTTTTTATAGTAAACATCTGCCGTTAAGTTGATGCGGTTTTTTATAAATCCTGCGTCCAGACCCAAATTATATTGCGTAGTTGTTTCCCATGTTAAATCAGGATTCGCCAGTTGTGTTTGCGATAAACCATTCACCGCCGTAATCGGGTTGCCGAAATAATATCCCGATGTATTGATGGTTGCTAAAGAACTGAAAGGAGGGAAATTGGCGTTGCCAATGCTGCCGGCAGAGAGCCTTACTTTCAGATTGTTAACTGTGTTCTTTATTGCCGAAAAAAACTTTTCCCCAGAAGCATTCCACGATAAACCTACAGCCGGAAAAAATCCCCATTTGTTGTTTATACCGGCAGCAGAGGCACCGTCTGCCCTGCCCGACAAGGTTAGATTATACAAATGCTTATAAGAATAATTAACCCTTCCCAGCCATGACCTGAATACAGTTTGCGATTCTCCTGAACCGGTTACCTGCTGTGCAGAACCTGAATACAGATTTTGATAGGTTGTATGATCAGAAGGAAAAGATGCGGCTGCTGCAAAAGAGTTTTCTGCATGTTGATATTGTGTTGTATAGCCTATCAGCGCATCAATAAAATGCGTATTGTTAATGGCATGGTTATACGTTAAAGTATTTTCGTTCAGCCAACTGAGGTAATTAATATTTCCTACAGAACCATAACCTGATATAGTGCCTGTTGCATTACCATTTGCCGTATAAGATGGTGCATAATAATTTAATTTAGTACTAATGATGTCTGTACCGAATGTAGCTTTAAATGTAAGGTCGTTCAGTAATTTATATTCTCCTGCAAAGTTTCCCAATACACGTGTAATGTTAGATTGATTGATAGTCGAAGCAATATCCAGCAATGGGTTATCGGATTGCAGTTGCCCGTTCACCGTATTAAAAGTGCTCGATACTGATGGCTGATACGTTGTATTGTAGGAACCGTCTGAATTTTTTATAGATTGTAATGGGTTGACGGTGTATAAAGAGGTAAATGCATTTGAATTGTTTATCGAGCTATATGCAGAGCCGGTAAGCTTGTTTTCTACAGAATTGCTGCCATAAATATTGGCTGTAAATTTAAATTTGCTGGTGATATTTCTATCGTAGTTAAAGCGTGCTGAATATCTTTTAAAATCAGTATTTAAAACGCCACCAACTTGGTCATAATAATTGCCTGATAAAGCATATCTCGATTTATCATCTCCGCCATACAGTGAAATTTCATGGCTTTGCACCTGGCTGGTTCGCAAGGCTGCATCTACCCAATCATTATTTACTCCCGCCGCTCCCAACGAATCTATAATTCGTTTGTTTAATGTCAACGCTGTTTGAATGCTGGGTGTATTGTTATACAGGTCATCAAAGTATTTAGCCCATTGCGGCCCGGTAAGCACGCCTACTTTTTTTGTGGCATTTCCAAAACCATAGTAGCCATTGTACTCAACATTGTTTTTACCTCTCACACCTCTTTTGGTAGTGATAATAACTACGCCGTTAGCTCCTCTTGAACCATAGATAGCTGTTGCAGAAGCATCTTTTAAAATATCTATTGATTCAATGTCATTCGGGTTAATGGTTGACAATGCATTGATGGTTGCGCCGGTAACGCTGGTGCCCGATTGCGGTGCCAAATTGGTGAGGTTGTTATCGTTGTAATAAATAAAACCATCAATTACATAAAGAGGATCGTTACCAAAACTAAGCGAATTGCCACCGCGTATCCGGATGATTGACGATGCGCCAGGCTGCCCTGAACTCTGGCTCACCTGAACGCCTGCTACAGCGCCTTGCAGCATGTTATCGAATGAGGGAACCGGCTGCGCTAATAAATCTTTTGATACGCTTGCCACAGAGCCTGTAACATCGGTTCTGCGCTGTGTGCCATAGCCAACGACAACTACCTCATTCAATTGCGTTTGTTCATCCTGTAACTGAATGTTGATGGTGCTGGAGGCGACTTCAATTTCCAGCTTCTTATAACCTACATAACTTACTTCTAAAATGAAAGGCAGTTTTTGCCCTGTTTTTAAAACAAAGCCCCCTTTGTTATCGGTTAAGGCTTGATTGGTAACGCCTTTTATTTTTACCAGTGCACCTTCCAAAGGTGCTCCAGTTTTTGCATCGGTTACGGTACCCGAGACTGAAGAATTAATGACAGAAGATGGCGCTGTTTGTGCCATCATAAAAAGGGGTGTCGCTACAAGTAAACTAAAAAGCCATACGAACTTTTTCATTAGCTTTGATTTGTGATTAATTAATAAGGTGTACAGCCGTTGGCAATGCCATCGCACTGTATTTTGTCAAGCCTGATTTTTTGATTGCAAGACCGGATCTGCGCCAACAGTATCCGGTCGCTTTTTTAGCCAAATTCTTATTTCATAGTGTAACAGTTTTTATCATTAAAAATGAGTTGCTTACTATTCGGTTTCTTTTTGCCTGAATGTTTTGTGTGTTTTCTTCCTGATTGATATGATTGATTTGCCAGCTCTCTTTTATAAAAAAGCTGCACTGAAAAAAGCGGTAAAAACAAATTTGAGTAGCGCGAAGCTTTTAAATACAACACAGTTGTGCTGACAGAGAGCAACAACAAGGGATGCTCTCTACAGACTTTGAAAAATAAAAGCTGGTATGCAGAATAGATGCGCTCACGAATGTTGGTGTTGAATGTGTGTGGTTTATTTCGGCACAAAAGTATAAGGTTTTATAATTCCTAGCAAATCTGTAGGAGTTATATTTTAAATTTTTTTTCTTCTTTTCTAATGCACCCAAATAGCAATGCTTTGCGGTATGGATTTGATGATTTTATTTAGCCGCTTTAATCACGTTTTTTATGCGCATCATTGCCTACAATGTAAATGGTATCCGATCTGCAATTAATAAAGGCTTTTTAGATTGGTTAAAAAGCGATCCTGCCGACATCATTTGCTTGCAGGAAATAAAAGCGTTAAAAGAAAACGTTGCTGTTGAAAAGATAGAAGCTCTGGGCTTTGAAACGTATTGGTATCCGGCGCAGAAAAAAGGCTATAGCGGCGTTGCTATTTTTACCAAAATAAAACCCGATAGCGTTGCCTATGGCAGCAGCATTGAGCAAAGCGATTATGAAGGTAGGGTGATACGCGCCGACTTTGGAAACCTCAGTGTCTTCAGCGCTTATTTTCCATCAGGAACGAGTGGCGATGAACGACAAACATACAAGTATCAATGGCTAAAAGAGTTTCATGAATACTTAGAAAATTTGCGCAAAACCAAACATCAGTTGGTGATCTGCGGCGATTACAATATCGCTCATAAAGAAATTGACATTCACGACCCGAAAGGCAACAAAAACTCATCAGGTTTTTTACCCGAAGAACGCGAATGGCTTTCAAAATTTCTTGACAGCGGTTACGTAGATACGTTCCGGCACATTCATCCCGATAAAGCACATCATTATTCCTGGTGGAGTCAGCGTTTTCCTCAGGTTCGTTTGCAAAACAAAGGCTGGCGCATTGATTACATCAGCGTTACGGACAATCTGAAAGACAACATAAAAGACGCGCAGATTTTGCCTCATATCAAACACAGCGATCATTGCCCTATTTATGTTGAAATTGAATAAGCGTTTGTTTGAACCACTAAGAAAAGAAGAAGAGAAGTTACATAAAGTGTTCCTTCTTATTTGCTCTTTGTGAAACTTCATTACTTCATGTCTTCGTGGTTCGATTCCACGACAAGTTTAAGCAGCCGTTATTAGTTCCTGTTTTACCTTTCCTTAAATTCGAGTATGAAAAAGTTTCTGTTGTTACTGTTTGGTTTTGCCCTAATTTTTATAGCTCAATCACAGCCTTCTTTCATTAAAGACAGTTTGGATAATTATATCAAACAAGGTATGAAAGACTGGAACATTCCGGGGCTTGCTATTGCCATTGTAAAGAACGATAGCATTGTGATGATGCAAGGATATGGCGTAAAAAATTGGGAAACCAAAGAGCCGGTTGATGAGAACACTTTGTTCATGATTGCGAGCAACAGCAAACTATTTACAGGCACTGCACTTGCGCAACTGGACTATGATAAAAAGCTATCGCTTAACGATAAGATTACAAAATATTTTCCTCAATTCCGTGTTTACGATTCAACCACCACAAACCTGGTTACCATCAAAGACATGCTGGGTCATCATTTAGGAACCAAAACATTTGAAGGCGATTTCACCTTCTGGAACTCAACGCTGCAGCGCGATTCCATCATGTACAAGATGCGCTACGTTAAGCCACCCCAGCAATTCCGCGATTCGTTTGGCTATTGCAACAGTTGCTTTTTAACAGCCGGTCAAGTGATACAAAAAGTAACCGGCAAACCCTGGGAAGTGTATGTATATGACAGCATTGTTGAACCGCTCGGCATGACAAGCACGCATACATTGGGCACTAACATGGAGAACATGCCCAACGCAGCAACGCCTTATACAACATCGTTTACAGGCAGGTTGCAACAATTGCCTTACGACAATGTTGACAACCTTGCACCGGCAGGCAGTATAGTTAGTTGTGTGAAAGATTTAAGCCATTGGATCATGATGCAATTAGACAGTGGAAAATATGGGCAAAAACAAATAATTCCCTGGAAA
The DNA here is from genome assembly GCA_965277535.1 of Ilyomonas sp. Lineage (GTDB taxonomy): Bacteria > Bacteroidota > Bacteroidia > Chitinophagales > Chitinophagaceae > Ilyomonas. The sequence continues at coordinate 4,010,203 of OZ255825.1, forward strand.
GCTTTGCAGCAAACACGCGGTGTGAACACATTAATCAGTACGCAAAAAAACAAGCGGAATGGTCATTTTGTAGCGTATGGATTGGGCGTTTTTATAAGAGACATGGCTGGCAGGCAAGTATATGACCATACAGGCGGCGCAGATGGTTTTGTTACCAATGTTTGTTTTGTGCCCGAAGAAAAATTAGGCATCACTATTCTTACCAACAACGATAACCAGGAGTTTTTTGAATTGCTGCGTTATCAGATTCTGGCTTCTTACTTAAACATGCCCTTTGTGGATTACAGTGCTGCTTCATTGCCTGATTTTAAAGAGGAACAAACAGGCATTGTTGCCAAGATTTCTGCTCTGCAAAAGCGCGTAAAAGGTGCGAAGCCGCAATTGCCTTTGCATAGCTATGAAGGCACTTACACCAACCAACTGTTTGGTAATATACAAATTGTCGCAAAAGGAAATAATTTGGAAATTCGTTTTGAAAATCATAACAACCTGACAGCTTCATTGCAATACATGGATGGGGGTGAATGGCTGATGACTTATAACAATCTTGCGTATGGCATTTTCCCGTTGAAATTCAAGATTGAAAACAACAAAGTGATTTCAACCGATGTGAAAGTGAACGATTTTTTGGAATACGATCCTTATACGTTTGTGAAGGAATGATGAACTTTTTTACCGCGAAGACGCTAAGAAAATTCCTATAAAAACAAACTTAGCGTCTTTCCGCCTTCGCAGTTATAGGACGACTTGTTTTCAATCGCAAAGAGGCACGTCAAAACATCTACAAATCTTCAAAACTGACAACTTACTTTGCAACAAAATCATTCCATGCAGTCCTCTTTCACAATAAAAGGAAACTTAGTTGATGTTTGGAACAAAAAAATTTATACGGCCCAGATTTCGGTTGCCGATTCAAAAATTATAGCCATTGATGAACTTGAAGAAGACAAGAGCTTGCCTTTTGTTTTGCCCCCTTTTACCGATGCGCATGTGCACATTGAAAGCAGCATGTTGCTTCCATCGGAATTTGCAAAGCTGGCAGTTGTGCATGGCACTGTTGCCACCGTTAGCGATCCACACGAAATAGCCAATGTATGCGGCATTAAAGGCGTACAATACATGATTGAAAACGGAAAGAAAGTACCGTTTCGTTTTTATTTTGGCGCGCCCTCTTGTGTGCCCGCTACACCATTTGAAACTGCCGGAGCAACGCTGAACAGCAACGATGTGAAAACTTTGCTGCAACAAGCCGACATTCATTATTTAAGCGAGATGATGAACTTTCCCGGCGTGCTGAACGAGGATGAAGAAGTGACGAAAAAGATAAACATCGCGCACGAATTAAAGAAGCCAATTGATGGTCATGCGCCTGGTTTGCGTGGCAAAGAAGCGAAGCAATACATTGATGCCGGCATCAGCACCGACCATGAATGTGTTACTGCTGAAGAGGCGTTGGAGAAATTGAGTTATGGAATGAAAATCATAATTCGGGAAGGCAGCGCTGCCCGCAACTTTGAAGCCCTCATTCCTTTGTTGAATGATCATGTTGAAAACATAATGTTTTGCAGTGATGACAAGCATCCCGATAGTTTGGTAGAAGGTCATATTAACGTGCTTTGCAAACGCGCTGTTGCCAAAGGCGTTGATGTATTTAAAGTGTTGCAGGCAGCTTGTATCAACCCGGTTTTGCATTACAAATTGGGCAATGGGTTGTTGCGTGTTGGCGACGCAGCCGATTTCATTTTTGTAGATAATCTTGCTGATTTTATTGTTATTAAAACCTACATTAACGGTGAGTTGGTTGCTGAGAACGGAACTTCATTTATTAAGAGCGTTAAAGAGAAAGTCATCAACAATTTTTCTTGCAAAACAATCATTACAAATGACTTGATCATTCCAATTGAGGATTATCCTCACAACGCCGAAGCCATACTTGTTATCGAGGCATTGGATGGCGAATTAATCACCAAGAAAATATGGGCAAAAACAAAACAGCAAAACGGTTTTTGGGTAAGTGATGTTGAGAACGATGTTTTAAAAATAGTGGTTGTGAACCGTTATCAAAATGCACCTGTTGCCAAATGCTTTGTCAAAAATTTTGGGCTCAAAAGAGGAGCCATGGCTTCTTCTGTTGCACATGATAGCCATAACATTATTGCAGTTGGTGTTGATGATGAAAGCCTTGCGGCTGCTATCAATAGTATTATCAAAAATAGGGGTGGAATTAGCTGCGCTGATGGAAATGAGATTGATGTTTTGCCTTTGCCCATTGGGGGCTTAATGAGTAAGGAAGATGGCTATAAAGTAGCAAAGCAATATACAGCCATCAGCAACAAAGCCAAAGCGCTGGGAAGCAAGCTGGCTGCGCCTTTCATGACGTTGAGCTTTATGGCGTTGCTTGTGATTCCGCATATAAAATTGAGCGACAAAGGCTTGTTTGATGGCGATGCTTTTCAATTTTTATGATGTTATAAAAGAGAATTGAAAAATCCGGAAACTATACCGAATGGGGAAAATAAACTGTCAGATCATTCATAACGGAGTCAGGCATTTTAATTGCATTAGCACAGCCATTAAATACAACAAATGACTTCTGAAAGCCCTCTTTTTCACAAACCTAAAAGTTTTTTATCTGCAAGGCAATCTCTCTATGCCAGCCTTTTTGTTGGCATTCTTGCCGTTGCTATCCGTGCTGCATCGGTTGGGGTTGCCAATGCAGGCGGCGTGCCTTTTATAGCAGCAACCATTGTTTTTTCAATTCTTGTTGTTGTAATGGCAAGGCAAATGAGCCTTTGCCAAAAATGGGCACGAACGGCTACGCTCATCCTATATGTGCTCGCATTGATGGCTTATCCGATGATCATGCACAACGAAGTAAAAGCAAGTATGCTGGTGGGTGCTATGTTTGTTATACAGGCGGCACTGGCTATTTACGCATTGGTCCTTTTGTATAACAAAGAATGTACAGAATGGTTTAACAGCCTGCCTACCACGGCAGAACTTCCATAACCATCTACTCTGGATACCTTAGTAGCAATGCAGTATTCCGCTTTACTTGTAAAGAGTATTCAGAATTTTTATTTTAGTAAGATACTATTCTTTATGGGTCTTGGAAGATTGACCGGAGAAAAATAATTATAGAGATAAAGAAGGGAGTCGCTTTTAGATAGAAGAGTGCACAAGCGGATAATTACGCTAAAAAGGGAATTATAAACTTCGCCAAGCGGTATATATGACTTAATCATAACTAATCAACATTTATTTCATTTGAAGTTTTGCCTCTTTAAGATCAATTTTGACATATGATCATTCTTTTCAAGCCAGTAAAGAAGTCCGTTACCATTCATTAATAGTAAAGGTTTTCCTTTCACAAATTCATAAGCATCAGGTCCAAAATCAGCAGTAGTAACTAATTTTCCCTTATTAGCTACTCCATTTATAACTGTATCATATAAATCTCTAACCGCAGAAACACCAATTGTGTTTGTATATCGTTTTGCCTGAATTACTATTTTCCCTCCACGAATAGGGTCTGGGTCAAAAGCAACTGCGTCAACACCCCCATCTCTGCTTGCTTGTGTAACTTTTACTTCACCACCATTCGCATTAAATTCCTTTGCAAAAATTTCTCTTATTAAATGTTCAAAATCTTCCCAATCTATAGCTGCAAGATTGGTTGAATTATCTAAAGAATCAGCAACATCATAGTGGTTTGTAAATCTTCTATCTGCCTTTTAATTTGTAAAATCGGTTGTACTGGCGTAAGTCCACTTAAGTTACTGCTTCCAACTCCTTTTAAAGTATTAAAACAAGTTTTAGGCTCCACATGTCTTAAATTAATTTCGCTAAACTCTTTCTTTTTAACATGCACGGAAAGAATACAATTGTTTTCCCTTTTCCCAATTGATTTATTTATGGAATTAACCCATCCATTGAAAGAAACCGCTTCAATAGCATTTGCAGCATCAGCCCGCAATAATTCATGAATAGTTCTTAGGGTTATTTGATACATAGTAGTATCAAAAAGCTTTTGAATTTGATTATCAGAGATGGAATATTCCTTTGGTTCATCTCTGAGGAACTTTACTTCATTTAATGTTGGAAATTGATCTATTGAGGGAAGCGAGTATCCAACAATTAATATTTTTGTTTGGGACTATCGGTTGGTGTCCACAAAAACCGAAAGTTATCTGGTCGGTGAGGACACCGACCACTAGAATTCAAGGATGATTTGTAATTTTGTTATAGATAAAAATAATTTTATAACTGTAAAGAAATTGCTGTTCATCCAGCATCATAAATCATCGTTCAAACTTTATCTTTTTGCAACCTTCTTCCCAACACAGAAAATCCAATTGATGTAAGCAAACAAATGCCTGAAACCAGCCACCACACTGCATTGTAGCCATAACGAACCGCTAAATGACTGCCTAACACGGGCGATGCAATCTGCGCTATGCTCCATGCCATCGCATACATGGCTGCATACTGACCGCGGTTGTTTTCGCCAGTTCGGTTGATCCAGAAAGAATTCATAAACGGCATAGATAAAATTTCGCCCATCGTAATAACAATAATGGCTATTGCGGCTGTAATGGCTGTTGGGGGAAGAAGATTAATAATGGCATACGAAGCTCCTATCAGTAAAACACCTATCCTGATAAATACAGTTAAAGGTTTTGTGCCTTCGAGCGAATACACAATTATCATTTCGACAAATACAATGAGCAATCCATTCATCGCCATTAAAATACCAATGAACTGTTCGTTTAAATGCCATTCTGTTTTGTAAAAAACAGGTAGGATGGTAAACAAATGAAAGAAGCAATAACCAAGCGAAATAGTAAGTGCAATAAACAACAAATATACCTTATCCTTGTAAGCGGAAGAAGTTGTAACTGTTGCAGCATCTGCATTTCGGCGCGTTCCTCCTTTTACAAACGGCAACATTTTTAACAGCAAAAAAGCGGCAATAATGTTGGTGCATCCATCAACCCAAAACAATAAGTTGTAATTGACAGAAGCCAAAAAACCACCCAGCGCGCCGCCCACTGCCCAGCCTAAATTCACTGCCAAACGGTTCATTGAATAGGAGCGTGTTCGGTTGTTAGGTGTGCTGTAAAATACAATAGCGGTAGCATTGGCAGGGCGAAACGATTCGTTGCACACACTTAATAAAAAAACGCCAATGCACAACGAATGGTAAGTGTGTAAGAAACCTGTAACAATAAACATTACACCTCCTAAAAACAAAGCAGCCACCTGTTGCGGGTAAAAGCCAAAGCGGTCGGTGATGCGTCCTCCGAAAGCCGCGCCCACAACAGCTCCCAGCCCAAATAAGCCCATAATATAACCGGCTTGTGTAAGGCTGAAATGAAGTTTCTGTGTGCAATAAATGGTCATAAACGGAACCACCATGGTACCGCTCCGGTTGATAAGCATCACAATGGATAAATACCATGTGTTGCGTGATAAACCGGTGTAAGCATTTTTATATAACTGGCGTGTAGAAGACAACATAAGAAGAGAACGAAAATAAAACAAAGCACTTCACAGAAGTAAATCGTTTGTGTAAATGATGGCTGTGTTGTGGTTGGATTACTATGCTGGTTTGAAAACAGATTGGGTGTTGACGTCATTCCGCAATTGCCCTCGGCACGAAGATGAATTGGAATCAATCTTACGAGGGCTTTGTGCGGAATCTGCTCTTATTCATTTGAACAAATTATTATGTTGTAAACAACTTTATTTCATTTCAAAATCATCATTCTTCAATCATCAGACCTGCCTGTCGGCAGACAGGTTCCGCACAAAGCCGCCTGCAAGAGTGATTACAGCAAAGTCCTCATGTTGGCGGCAATTGCGGAATGACGGAAGGCCGCATTCGTGCTATGAATGAATACTTACAATTTATTCATTGCAACAAATTCATCTTTCAGTTTTGGATAAAGAGATTGAAAAATACAAAACAGCGAATCGTATGTATTACGCGTTGAAGCATCAGGAGAAAACGTTTGCTGCACAGAAAACAGCATCTTAGATTCTTGCAGATTTTTGATATAACCCAAAACATACAACCCAATAATAGCAGCACCTGTAGCCGATGCATCAGCACTGTTGTTGACTCTGATTTCTTTGCCCAAAACATCACTCATCGTTTGCAGCCAAAACGTAGATTTAGCAAAGCCGCCGCTTGCATAAATGGTTGTTATCGTTCCGTTCACTTGTTCAATTGCCTGGAGCACATCGCGCATGGCAAAACAAATTCCTTCCACAGTTGCACGGGTAATATCAGCCTTAGTGTGTTGGTGTGTTAACCCAAACAAAACGCCTTTGGCAGCCGCATCCCACATAGGGGCACGCTCACCTAATAAATACGGCAAAAACAAAAGGCGGTTTGCGCCAGGCGACGATGTTTGCGCTGTTTGCAACAGTTCCTGAATGTCTTCAGTCATTACAATTTTGCTCAACCATTCCAGCGTAATGCCACCGTTGTTAATAGCTCCGCCCCGGATGTAAATATCTTTGGTAAGAAGATAAATAAAAGTTCGCTCTTGTTCATCAACACAAAACTCATGCGATGTCATTCTGATCGCTCCGCTTGTGCCAACGGTTAGCGATGCATCGCCATGCTCAATCACCCCGCTGCCAAGGTTAGCAAGACAGCCATCGTTGCCGCCAACAACAAACTGTAACGGCTGGTTTGTTTTTGCCCAATTTTTATATTGAGGTAACAGTTCAGTTTCACTATGTGTTACTTCCACAGGAGTTGATAATGCATCGGCTGTAATGCCTGCAGCAGTTAACGCTTCATTGCACCATATTTTTTGTTGTACATCAAACAATCCGGTTGCCGAAGCGATGGAATAATCAATAATATACTTGCCGAAAAATTGGGCAAAAACAAACTCCTTCAATGAAATGAATTTGTGGGTTTGCCTAAACACATCGGGCATTGTTTCTTTCAACCAGATTATTTTACACAACGGCGACATGGGATGAATGGGCGTGCCTGTTTTTGCATAAATTATTTTTCCAACTTCAGTTGATTTTAGTTGTTCAGCTTGCCTGGCTGCTCTTGTATCCGACCAAAGCATGGCATTGGTTAAAGGCTTGCCCCTTTCATCAATCGCAATCAGGCTGTGCATTGCAGCGCTAAACGAAACAGCAACAATGTTGTTATTCTTCTGTGTTGATTCTTGTATGAGTTGCGTTACTGCGTTAAAAACTTCGGTTGGGTTTTGCTCACTTTTGCCACCTGCTTGGCTGATGGTTTCATAGGTTTTGTTTTGCGAAGAAATCATCTTTCCCGAAGAATCAAATACCACCGCTTTGCAGTTGGTTGTGCCCATATCAATTGCCAGAATACAATCCATTGTCCTGTTGTTGAAAATGTAAATGTATCGGCTTTGCAGCACAAAGCACATGTAGATAAATCAAGTATGAATAGTATGTAAAAACTATTTTGATGAACCGCAATACAATTTTGATTTTAATCATTAAAAATTGGTAAGTGAATGAGAGAATGCACTACATTTAGCCCAACAAAACGATTCGTTACATGCCTGATTTACAAATCAAGAAAAGCGCTAAAAAATACGATGCCGTTATCATTGGCTCCGGTGCAGGCGGTGGAATGGCGGCTTATGTGCTTGCCAATGCTGGTTTAAAAGTTTGCCTGTTGGAAGCCGGTCCGATGTTCGATCCAAAAGTAAATTCATTGCAGTTAAAACATCCGTGGGATTCGCCCCGGCGTGGTGCGAGCACCAAGTATCGTCCCTTCGGTGATTTTGATGGTTGCTACCACGGATGGGAAATTGATGGCGAACCTTATACACAAACAAAAGGCACGGAATGGGATTGGTTTCGTGCCCGTATGCTGGGCGGACGTACCAACCACTGGGGCAGAATTTCTTTACGCTTTGGACCTAAAGATTTTAAAGCTAAAAGTATTGATGGTTTGGGCGACGACTGGCCGATTGGTTACGACGATGTAAAGCCTTATTATGATAAAATAGACAGGCTTCTTGGTGTGTTTGGAACCAACGAAGGATTGCCCGATGCGCCCGATGGTATTTTTTTACCACCCCCCAAACCACGTCTGCACGAATTGATGATTAAGAAAGCGGGAACAGCTGCAGGTGTTCCTGTCATTCCATCTCGTTTATCTATTCTTACCAAGCCTATTAATAAAGAGCGTGGCTCTTGTTTTTATTGTTCGCAATGCGGCAGAAGCTGTAAGGTTTATGCCGACTTTTCTGCTTCTTCTTGTCTTGTTATTCCGGCATTGCACACCGGCAATGTAGATCTTGTTACCAATGCTATGGCACGCGAGATATTAACCGACCAAAAAACAGGTTTGGCAACTGCAGTGTCTTATGTAAATAAAGACGATATGCAGGAATACCAGGTATCTGGCCGTGCGGTGATATTAGCTGCCAGTGCCTGCGAATCGGCTCGTTTGTTACTCAATTCAAAATCTGGCCGCCATCCGAATGGTTTGGCCAATTCCAGTAATGTGGTAGGCAAATACCTGCATGATTCTACAGGCTCAGGCATGGGTGGTATTATTCCGGAACTGTTCGGCAGAAAGCGTTATAACGAAGATGGTGTTGGTGGTATGCACGTGTATTCTCCGTGGTGGTTAGATAATAAGAAGCTCGACTTCCCACGTGGTTATCATATTGAATATGGCGGTGGTATGGGTATGCCGTTATATGGTTTTAGCTGGGGCATCGAAAGCCTGAATGGTAAGTATGCGGTAAAGGGTATGCAGAAAGAAGGTGGTGGTTATGGCAAATCTTTAAAAGAAGATTACCGTTTCTTTTATGGCGCTGGCGTAGGTATGGCAGGCAGGGGAGAAGCATTGGCTTTAGAAAGCAATTACTGCGAAATCGATCCTACTGTTGTTGATAAATATGGCATCCCGGTATTGCGCTTTAATGTAAAATATACCGATTACGAAATCAACCAGGCAAAGCACATGACGGAAACCTTCTCTGAAATTCTGCACAATATGGGTGCGGTAATTACCTGGGGCGCTGATAATAATAAAGAAAACAACTGGGGACTTGAACCACCCGGCAAAATTATACACGAAGCAGGTACTGTGCGTATGGGTAGCGACCCAAAGAAGGCCGCATTGAATGGATGGAGCCAGGCACACGATGCTAAAAATGTATTGTGTGTAGATGGTGGCCAGTTTGTATCGCAGGGAGATAAAAATATTACATGGACCATTCTTGCACTTTCAATGCGTGCCTCGGAACATTTGATTGATGAAATGAAGAAGAATAATGTGTAAAGAAACTACAAGTTTCAGGCAATAAGTTATAAAGGAAGAACAATAATTATCATCTAACAACTGTCAACTAAAATAAAATGAACAGACGTCATTCTTTAAAAGCATTACTGGCAGGCAGCATGGCGGCAGGTGCCGTTTTGGAAGCCTGTAATTCTGATATTAAAACAGACAACAGAAAAGAATTGCCTTCGGAAAAAGCGGTTGAAACCAAAGGCAAAGATTTCGACCGGATGAAGGAAGAACAAGCGCATTATGATGATGTAACAAAAGATAAATTTTTTACGGATCATGAAATGGCAACCATTGCAGTACTGGTAGATATTATCATACCGAAAGATGAAGTAAGCGGCAGTGCAACCGATGCCAAAGTGCCCGATTTTATTGAATTTATCGTGAAGGATATTCCAGAGCACAAAACGCCCATGCGCGGTGGCTTGCGCTGGTTAGATATGCAATGCTTAACGCGCTACAACCAATCGTTCCGCGATTGCGACGACAAGCAACGGATTGCCATGGTAGATGAAATTGCCTATCCCAAAAAAGCGAAGCCGGGTATGGAACCGGGCGTTTCGTTTTTTAATTTGATGCGAAACCTAACTGCCACTGGTTTTTATACGTCGGAGATTGGTGTGAAAGACATTGGTTATGTAGGCAATATTCCCAACCAATGGAACGGTGTGCCTGCCGATGTATTGAAACAATACAATATGGCTTATACAGATAAGGAGTTGAAGGAGTGCGTGAGTTATTGATGGCTTTTGTTTTTGCCTAAATTTTAATGGATAATGTTATGCTATGAAAATTGACACTGCTTATTTAGAGCGATGTATATCAACTTTAGAAAAAGCATTGTCTTTATTGCATCAATCGCAATCCGATACCATTGACCATGACATGTATCGTTCGGCCTGTGTAAAAGAATTTGAAATCATTCTGGAGCAAAGCGGTAAATTATTACGCAAAGCACTAAAGCCATATTTTCATTCTTCCAAAGCGGTTGATCAGCTGGCTTTTAAAGATGTGTTTCGCCATGGAGTTTTGCGTAATATTATCACTTTTGATGAAAGTGAAAGATGGATGAAATATCGCGACAATCGAAACAATACAGCACATGATTATGGTGTTAATTTCGCAGAAGAAACACTTTTGTTTTTGCCCCAATTTATTGTAGACGCAAACGAATTGGCGGCCTCTATCAAGCGATTAAACAATTGATATGCTCTTGCGTGAAAAAGACAAACAAACGCTCAATGCCATCTTTTCAAAAATAAAAACACCCGTAGAAGTGTGGGCGTATGGCAGTCGTGTAAATGGCACCGCACATGAAGGCAGCGATTTGGATTTAGTGATCAGAACTGCTGATTTAACTCCTTTGCCTTATGATGAATATGCTTTATTGCGCGAACAAATAACCGAAAGTAACATACCCATTTTGGTTGACATATTTGATTGGACAAGACTTCCCTCAAGTTTTCATCAAAACATTCTGGAGCAATATGAAGTGTTATTTGATAACCGCGATGAGTTTGTTTTTACCAAATAAAACGGAATAATATTTTTGCACAATTATGTTCCAGTTTTCGAATGCAAATATTTCCATTGCAACGCCTGCCGATATTCCTGCCATTAAAAACTTACTCAACTCTGCGTATCGTGGCGAGTCATCAAAACAAGGTTGGACAACCGAAGCGTATTTGATTGGTGGTGAGCAACGAACGAATGAAGATCAGCTTTTGCAAACCATGCAATTGCCCGGCAGTATCTTTTTAAAATATACCAATCATCAAAACGAAATCATTGGTTGTGTAAATCTGCAACAGCATCAGCAAAAATTGTATTTGGGCATGTTTGCGGTAAGTCCTCATTTGCAAGGCGGTGGCATTGGAAAACAGCTTTTAGTAGCCGCCGAAGAATGGGCAAAACATCTGCAATGCACAAGCATTTATATGTCGGTCATTTCTGTGAGGGAGGAGTTAATCAACTGGTACAAACGTTATGGATATGAAGAAACCGGAGAAAGAAAGTTGTTTCAGGAAGACGAGATTACAGGCAAACATTTGCAACTATTAGAATTTATGATGATGGAGAAAAAGCTAAAATAATAATGTGATTTAAGAATGACGACATCATCAATTGTCATTATAAAATAAAGTTGTTGTTCTGTTCTCATTTATCGTCTTTAACAACCTGCAACATCACCGGATGTTTATTTTGTTTCAACCAGTAAACCAGCTTCATAATATTTTGTTTCGACATTGCTGTGCAACCAGATGTGCCGCTGTTTTCATCTTTCCAAACATGAATAAAAATGCAGGATCCGTTGCCCGCAACAACAGGATGACTATTGTATGAAACCCAAATACCGTATTCATAAAAATCGTCTCTGCGCTTCATGTATTCAAAGCTGTTGTACCGTTGCTTTGCTGTGTCGGCAACAATGAGTGTGTTATAGTAAGAAGATGCTGTATCATCTACACAATGGCAAAGCGTATCTACCTGCTTGAATGGCATTTTTATATGCTTCAAATCATGATAGCTAAACACAACACCCAACGGAAAAATACCCGCCGGAGATTTACCATCGCCTTCTTTTTTCATAAGTAAATCCGGAAGCGGAATTGGGCTATTAGAATCTCCTCCCAATCCATTTTTGCCTACCACAACAGCAAACGAATCGTCTATTTTCCATGCTGCTTTGTTGCTTTTTCTTTCATACAAAAACATCATTCCTTTAACCGAATCAACGGCTCTGGTTTTTACAAATAAAACCTGATTTGTGTTAGTCAGATAAGCGTTGAAAGAATTGATGTTTTGTGATTGCGCCGTAATAAAATGGGCAAAAACAAAAATGAATAAAATAAAAGGATGCTTCATGCTGAAGAATTGCAATGAAAACCGTTACCTGTTCTAATGAAAATTTTTTTACCGAAAAACTTAAGTTATGTGAACTCTCTCATAGATAAATTGAAACTCTGCGCAAACTCATTTCACACTCTTTTCTCTGCGGTAAAATTTGGGCAAAAACAAACCTCTTTATATCTCATCGGGACTCCATCCTTTTCTATACTCTCTGCTTAAATGTTTGTTGGCTTCCGGCGCATTGGTAATGGTAAGATTGGCTGCATCATACTTCAATAATTTGTTGGTACGCAAAGTCACGGCATACAAGTTCACCGCTTCGGTTAAGTATTCCGCTTGCCTGAAATTGCCATCGTACTGCTGGCCGGTTTTACAGGCATTTACAAATAGGGGCAAAGCCTCTGAGGTTTGCTGAACTTGGCTTCTTTCATCTTTTTTACCAGCAGGCACATCCATTTTTTTACCCGAAATAATTTTTGGGTCCTGTACATTAAAGCCAGCCAATATTTTGCCGCTTGTGCCAACAAACATCATTCCTTCCTGCGGCAACTCTTTGTTTTTATTCAATAATTCTATTGGTGTTGGAGGGCGCATACCTCCATCGTACCAACACAAATCAACCGGCGGGCGATTGCCGTTGGCTGGGTATACAAAGCGTACCATACTTGCCATTGGAAAAGAAAAATCATTGTTGATTCTGAAAGGCACGCTGCCATCGAAATCACACACATGGCTGCGGTTTGGAATTACCATTGTTGGCGAGGTTAACTGCAACGCATTAAACACCGTCCACAAGCTGTAATGACCCATGTCGGCCATTGAGCCGCCGCCGAAATCGTACCAGCCGCGAAACACCATGTTAGTATAATCGGGCGAGTAATCGCGTTCAGCTTCAGGTCCTAACCACAGATCCCAGTCAAACCCTTGTGGAACAGGTGGTTTGTCTTTTGGCAGTTCGGCATATTGCGGCCATACAGGTCGGTTCGTCCAGTTGTGTACTTCGGTTAATGTGCCAATGGCGCCACCATTTATCCAGGCCATTACGGTTTCCATCGAGCCATTGGAATCCCAGGGCACAAGGTGTGTGATTACTTTGCTGTTGCGTGCCGTGTTAATTACAGCCTTTCCTTCTTTCAAGCGATTTGAAATGGGCTTGTGCACAATCACATGCTTACCCCGCTTCATTGCCGCCAGGCATAGGATGCCATGAAGATGATCGGGCGTCATAATTTTTACGGCATCTACATCTTTTTCTTTTGCTAATAATTCACGCACATCTGCATAAGCGGTACAACCTTTATAAGCTGCTTGTTTGCGAACGTTGGCATAATAAGCATCCACAATGTCTTTTCCATTGTCTCTTCCGCCAGGTATGGTGTTATCTCCACCAGGTTGCCAGTTTGGATTGTTTATGGTTTTTCTTATCTGATCACGCAAGCCATTCTGACTCCAGTCTCTGTATCCTTTGGCTTCCTTATTGGGATCGCAAACGGCAACAATTTGAATGTCAGGAACAGCAAGCATGGGAAGCATTTCATTAATGCCCTGTGTGCCTATTCCTATGTAGGCAAGTGTTATTTTATCACTTGGCGCAACAAAGTTTTTTCCGCCTAACACATGACGTGGTAAAATAGTAAATGCAATAGCAGCCGAGGAAGCCATCTTTACAAATTTGCGTCGGTTCATATCGTTGGTGCCGTTTGTGGTTTCGTTTGAATTGTTGGCAGGTTCAACTGTTGTAAAAATTTTTGGTTTCATTATGACAGCTTTTATTTTTAAAGAAGAAATTAAAAGTAAGGAATATGAGGATGCAATCAACACCCCAAAAAGAAGCATAATGCTATACTGAAAATAATAAAAATTAAATATTTTTAATATAATAACTATTGTGTTGGTTTTGGAACAAACTTTATCAATTTTTATTTTTGCAGAATATATTGATTTTTAAAAAAGGTGAATAGTTTTATAAACTTGACTATTACTTTGCAGTGAATTTACTGTTATGAACAAAAACCATTTCCACAAGCTTTCGTTGGCTGGTTTACTAATTGCGTTAGGCATTATTTATGGCGATATAGGTACTTCGCCGCTTTACACCTTTCAAACCATTCTTACAGAAGGAGGTAACATTAATGAAGGGCTTGTTTTTGGCGCAATTTCCTGCGTGTTTTGGACGCTTACCTTGCAAACCACATTTAAGTATGTTCTCATTACCCTGCAAGCCGATAACCACGGTGAAGGTGGTGTGTTTTCTTTGTATGCTTTGGTGCGGCGGTATGGTAAAAAGCTGGTATATCCAGCCATTATTGGTGCGGGTACTTTGCTGGCAGATGGCATCATCACGCCACCCATTACCGTTACCTCTGCCATTGAAGGATTGAACATGGTGCCAAGCATGACAGAACACATTGTGCCCGGCAATAGTCTGGTGATTGAAATTGTACTTATCATATTGCTGTTTTTATTCACTTTTCAACGGTTTGGCACTAAGGTAGTTGGCGGCTCATTCGGGCCTATCATGTTTTTATGGTTTACCATGCTGGGTATATTGGGGGTTAGTCAAATTGTGCAATATCCACGCATTTTTGAAGCGCTCAACCCTATTTATGGTGTTCGGTTGTTGGTTGAACATCCCAATGGTTTCTGGCTGCTGGGTGCTATCTTTTTATGTACTACCGGGGCCGAAGCTTTGTACTCCGATTTAGGGCATTGCGGCAGAAAAAACATTCAGTATAGCTGGATATTTGTAAAGATAGCTTTGGTTCTCAACTATCTTGGGCAAGGTGCATGGGCATTGGTTAGAAACAAACCAACTTTAAACGGATTGAATCCATTTTTTGCCATTGTGCCATCGTGGTTCCTGGTGCCCAGCGTAATAATTGCAACCATGGCATCCATCATTGCCAGCCAGGCGTTAATAAGCGGTTCGTTTACTTTGATCAGCGAAGCCATCAGCCTTAACTTTTGGCCGCGTGTAAAATTAAAATATCCAACTCTGGTGCGAGGTCAAATTTATATTCCCAGTATTAACTGGGTTTTATTTGTTGGTTGCCTACTGGTTGTGTTTTATTTCCGTACCAGCGAAGCGATGACAGCGGCTTATGGTTTTTCTATTACCGTTGCCATGCTGATGACAACAATTTTAATGTATTATTATTTGCGTTATGTCAGGCACATCCCCTTTTGGATTGTGGGTGCTATCATCACCATATTTGTCTGTGTAGAGTCGTGCTTTTTTATTGCCAATGCCCGAAAGCTTTTAAAGCGTTTGTTTTTCCTTGTGTTTGAAATTGGATTGATCGGAACGATGTATGTGTGGTTCAACGCGCGTAAAATTATCAACCGGTATCTGGTGTTTAGCAATTTAAAAGATTATCTGCAACAATTGAAAGATCTAAGTGAAGATACTTCGGTGCCTAAATACGCTTCTCACTTGATTTATCTTAGTAAAGCCAATAATCCACGGCAGATTGAGAAGCGCATCATCAATTCAATTTTTGGCAACAATCCAAAGCGCGCCGACGTATATTGGTTTGTGCACATTGATCGTACCGACGATCCCTACACAATGGAATATGGCGTGGAAGAAGTATTGGAAGACAAAGTAATCCGCATTGATTTTAAGCTGGGCTTTCGCATTCAGCCGCGCATTGGCGTAATGCTGCGCAAGGTGGTAGAAGAAATGATTGATAATAAAGAAATTGATATTAGCAGCCGCTATCGCGCTTTAAACATTGAAGACTTGCACAATTTCCGTTTCGTGTTGCTGGAGCGTTTTCTTTCTTATGATAATGAGTTGCCTTTTAAAGAAGGATTTATTTTGAATAGCTATTTTACCATTAATCAGTTGGCACAATCCGACAGCAAAGCGTATGGCTTAGACAGCAATCAAACAGCGGTAGAGAAGTTGCCATTGGTAGTTGCCCCAATTGCCAACATTCATTTACACCGTGCATTTTATAAAATTGACTGAGAAGAAAACATTCATTTGAAAGGGTAATGAAATTCGGGCATTTCAAAACATCAGAACCGCTCATTTCTGCACCAGCAATTTATCTATTGCTGCTGCCAGCGCTCTGTCTTTTTCAGTAACAACATTTCCTGCATCATGCGTTGATAAATGTATCTCTACTTTGTTGTACACATTGCTCCAGGCCGGATGATGATTCATGCTTTCCGCCAGTAAAGCTACACGCGTCATAAAAGCAAAAGCTTCTGAAAAATCGGTAAAAACAAAACTGCGTTGGAGCTTATCGCCTTTTTCCTGCCACATAGTTTTAATGAGTGAGTTGTTTTGAAATGATGTTTGATAATTCAGTATCTATTTGAGGAATAGCAGAACACAATTGTTCGAAAGATTCCATTACAAAGAAGCGCGGTTGCAAGGTATCAATGCGATAAGGTGTTGCCAGCATTTGATGAACATCGAAAGGCGTTTTTTCGGAAGCATCGCTGTACACATGCGCTGTTTCGCCGATGGATGAAATAATACCTGCACCAAAGATCTTGTGCTCGCCGTTTTCTTTCAACAAACCGAACTCAATGGTGTACCAATACACGCGCGCCAAAATGGCGATGGCATCTGGATCATCAATCCACTTCATTGCCAATTTGCCAAAGCTTTGCATGAACTGTGCATACGCCGGATTTACCAGCAAAGGAATGTGCCCAAACACATCGTGAAACATATCCGGCTCTTCAATGTAGTTCAGTTCTTCCATGGTGCGCAGCCAGCAGGTAGCCGGAAACACTTTATTTGTAAGCATTTCAAAAAACTCTTTCTGTGGTACTAATTCCGGCACAACCCCAATTTTCCAGCCGGTTTGTTTTTGCAGCTTTTTTGTGATTTCTTCAAAATGCGGTATTTCATCAGCGTTAAAACCGATGATGTTTAATGCATCTAAATAAAGATGGCTCGCGCCTTCTTTCACGTGCGGCATTTGTCTTTCAAACAAAACTTTCCACACATCAAAATCTTCGGGTGTGTAAGCGCTGTAATCTTGTATCGTTGGCTTATTTCGTTGCATTATTAGAAATTGTTAATGGGTTATTGTTGAAGGTTAATTGAAGTGATTTGCGGTACATGCTTATCTGCGCGAAGCAATACCTGCCATGCGTCATTTACCAATCCATTGTTTAAAAGTTGTGCGGCAAGCTTATGCAATTCGTGGTTTGTTTTTGCCCTATTTTTTTGGTATTGCTTTATGATGAATGTCATTGCCATATTATTAAACAGCCTGTCTTCAGCCGGTATCCTTTCCACGTTGGCAAGCTGCGCAAGATGATTGCCGGTTAAGATTTTGCTATGAAGAATTGATTGAGGTAAATTATCGAAACCAATGCCGAGTTGCATATTTGGCTTTGCCACTTCAAACAAATTGCGCTCATCTACTTTGCAATACCAGTTGCCGCCTAAACGGGCAGCATGACTGATTTTAGTTTGATCAATCATGCTCCCATTTTCGTTCAATATTTCATCATCAATGTGCATACAAATCACTTCACAAATCACAAGGTTTCCTGCGCCTTTGTCGTTGCCCAGCGTTTTTATTTCAGTTACTTTACATTCTAACTTGATGGGACTTTCTTTTACCATCGGTGGCTGCACACATGTTGCTCCTTCTTTTATGAAGCCGGTTTTGATAAATTCATCTATTTCTTTTCCATATTCACAGCTTGCTAATGAAACCTGTTGCACCATATCGTAAGTAACAATGTTGACGACCACTTCGGGCACTTCTCTGATGTTTTCTAAAGTGTGTTTCGTTGTATTGTCTCTTACTCTTCGGGATGGTGAAAAAATAACAATCGGCGGATTGGTTGAGAATAAATTAAAAAAGGAAAAAGGAGAGAGGTTTACGTTACCTTCTTTATCAATAGTGCTTGCCAACGCAATGGGACGTGGCGCAATGGCATGTTGCAAAAAATGCTGTCGTTCTGTAAGTGATATTGCATTCAAATTAATTATCATGACATTTTCTTTTTAAGGATCGAAAACTCACTTCCCTCTTTTACAATCGTATTCTTTAAAACGCCCAAGCCTTCCACTTCCATCTCAATTACATCTCCTTCTTTCAGCCATTGTTCTTCATAATCCGCATTATTCAATTTACCGGTTCCATTCAATTCTAAAAAACAACCGGTGCCAACAGTGCCGCTGCCAATAATATCACCTGCATAAAGCGTAACGCCATAACTGCAACGCTCAATAATTTCAGCAAACGTCCAATCCATATCGCTCAGAATTCCTTCACTTACTTGTTCGCCGTTTACAAAACACTTCATTCCCGAATTCCAGCTTTTACCAACATGTCCTTCTTTGGGTGCCACTTCAAATTGTTCCAGTTCATCCAATGTAACCAAACAAGGACCTACTGCTGTTGCAAAATCTTTTCCTTTTGCCGGACCGAGATTCAGCATCATTTCTTCCATTTGCAAAGTGCGTGCGCTCAGGTCGTTCATAATCATCAAACCGCCTATGTATTCATCAGCTTCTTCCCTTTTTATGTTTCTTCCACTCTTACAAATTACAATCGCAACTTCTAATTCAAAATCTAATTTTTGAAAATGATCCGGCATACACAACACATCGCCTGCACCTTGTATGCTGTTGTGATTGGTGAAATAAAAAACCGGATATTGATCGAACTCAGGAATCATCGGCACACCACGGTTTCTTCGTGCTGCCGCTACATGCTGGCGAAACGCATAACCATCTCGGCAGGAGGTAGGAAAGGGCACGGGCGACAAGAGTTTTACTTCATCTAATGTAATGTTGTTGCCTTGCTGTTGATATCCTTCCCGAATGGCTTGCTCGGTTTGCTGCGCAATAGGAAACATATCGTTCCAAAAGTTTAGCATCATGCTCATGGTAGAAGGTAATTCAGGATTCATTAAATCGCAATCATACAAATAGCCATCCACCAAAAAAGCAAGCTGTTCCGTGTCGTTGTGTAAGTAAGATACCAGTTTCATAACCTCATCCCTAACCTTTCTCCACAGGTGGAGAAGGGAAATTTGTTTTTATTAATATTTTATACGCAGCTAAATTATAGCAATCATCTTTCACATTCCCCTCTCCATTTATGGAGAGGGGTTAGGGGTGAGGTTACAAATTTCCTCTTGCTGCCTGTTCTCTTTCGATGGCTTCAAACAAGGCTTTGAAATTGCCTTTGCCAAAGCTTTTTGCGCCTTTGCGCTGAATAATTTCAAAAAATAAAGTCGGTCTGTCTTCCACTGGTTTGGTAAAGATTTGGAGCAAGTAACCTTCCTCATCTTTATCAACCAAAATGCCTAGTTCTTTCAGTGGTTGCAGGTCTTCATCAATGTGCCCAACTCTGTCCAACAAATCATCGTAATAAGAAGAAGGCACTTTTAAAAATTCAATGCCACGGCTTTGCAAAGCCTTTACGGTTTCAATGATGTTGTGCGTAGCCAATGCCACATGTTGAACGCCTTCGCCGTTGTAAAACTCTAAGTATTCTTCCACCTGCGATTTCTTTTTACCTTCTGCCGGTTCGTTAATCGGGAACTTTACATAACCATTGCCATTGCTCATTACCTTACTCATCAGGGCAGAATAATCGGTAGAAATATCGGCATCATCAAAAGATAAAATATTGCGGAAGCCCATTACATTTTCATAAAATGAAACCCATTTGTTCATTTGGTTCCAGCCAACATTTCCTACACTGTGGTCAACATACAGCAAGCCTGTTTTAGTTGGGTTGTAATCCGAGCCCCATTCTACATAACCCGGCATAAAAGTACCGTGATAGTTTTTTCTTTCGATAAAAAGATGAACCGTATCGCCGTAAGTTTGAATGCCGCTCATTATAACTTCGCCACAGTCATCGTGCAGTGTAACCGGCTTGCCGCTGCTTTTTGCGCCACGCATGGTGGTTTGCTGCCAGGCATCTACCGCATCATCCACACGCAGGGCAAGATGCTTAACGCCATCACCATGCTTTTGAATGTGTGCAGCAATTTCAGAGTTGTTTTGTAAAGAAGTGGTAAAAACAAACGTAAGCTTGTTTTGCCTTACCACATAAGAAGCTTTTTCTTTTACGCCTGTTTCAGGACCCGCATACGCCAGACTTTGAAAGCCAAAAGCGGTTTTATAAAAATGAGCAGCCTGCTTTGCATTGCCTACATAAAATTCAACATAATCGGTGCCTTGCAGGGGAAGAAAATCTGGGGATTGATTGGAAGCCTGCGCTTTGCGCGGAGCTTGTATTTCGGAAATCATGTTATTGTAAATTATGGATGGTTAATTGTTAATTTGTGAGTGGTGAATTGTGAATGGTGAGTAACGAAGAATAAATAACTTCAATCTACCATTAACAATATTCAATTAACCATAGAATCTGTGGCAAGGGATTCCATCAGGCAAGCATAATCGTTGCAATGATCGTTGAAAAGTTTATGGGCGTAATCGGGACGCATAAAGCAAAAATATAAAACTTCCTCAAAATAATAACAGTTGTTAGTTTTTATAACAAAATCATCTTTATAAGTTCTTACCTTAGCTTGCACTTAAAAATAAACGATGCTTGCCAACAAAGAATTGAAAGCTTTTGTGCCTACTGTTATTCCTGCAAAAGCAAAAGCATTTTATAAAGATGTTTTGGGTTTGCAACTATTATCTGAAGATAATTATGCATTAGAATTCGACGCCAATGGAACACGCCTCCGTGTGATAGTTGTGCCTGAATTGAAGCCGCACAGTTTTACTGCTTTAGGTTGGAATGTAGATGATATTGCGTCAACCATAATAGAGTTGAACAAGAAAGAGATCGTGTGCGAAAAATATGATTTTATACCGCAAGATGATTTAGGAATCTGGACATCACCTGGCGGCGCAAAAGTGGCCTGGTTTAAAGATCCTGACGGAAACATTTTATCGTTATCAGAACTGTAGCGTTTGTGCTTTTATAACAGCTCTCATTGTTTCAAACATCGTACATCACACATTTAACATCGTACATCATCATGGCACATTATACTTCATTGGGTTCTATTCCGCACAAGCGTCATACACAGTTCCGAAAGCCGGATGGAACCTTATACTCCGAACAATTGTTTTCAACCGAAGGTTTCAGTAATGATTACTCTTTGTTGTATCATGCACATCCACCAACCGCAATCATCAAAACGGATGAACCTGTTACTGTTGCGCCGCAAATAGCGGAAGAAAAAATGTTGAAGCATCGCAGCTTTGAAGGATTTAAAACAGCACCTGAAAGGGATTATTTGCTGAGCCGAAAGGCAGTATTGGTGAACAATGATTGCCATATAAGTTTGGCTGCGCCGCAAGAAAACATGCAGAATTATTTTTATAAAAATGCTGATGCTGATGAACTGATTTTTATACATGAAGGCAGTGGCAAACTGCTTACGCAATATGGTGAACTGAAGTTTGGTTATGGCGATTATTTACTCATTCCACGTGGCACCATTTATCAAATTCATTTTGATAACAGCAGCAACCGTTTGTTTATTGTAGAATCGTTTTCGCCCATTCGGTTTCCTAAAAAATACCTGAGCAAATATGGCCAGTTAATGGAAAATTCGCCTTATTGCGAACGCGATATTCGAACGCCGCAAAACTTGCAAACAATTGATGAAAAGGGCGATTTTTTACTACAGGTAAAAAAGAAAGGAGTGCAGTACGGCTTGCATTATGCGCATCACCCGTTTGATGTTGTAGGATGGGATGGATGCTGTTATCCGTTTGCTTTTAGTATTCACGATTTTGAACCGATAACCGGGCGCGTGCATCAGCCGCCACCCGTGCATCAAACCTTCGAAGCAAACAATTTTGTAGTATGTTCATTTGTTCCGCGTTTGTTCGATTATCATCCGCTTTCCATACCTGCACCTTATAACCACAGTAACATTGACAGTGATGAAGTATTGTATTATGTAGATGGCGATTTTATGAGCCGTAAAAACGTAACACGTGGCATGATAACCTTGCATCCGGCGGGTATTCCACATGGCCCGCATCCCGGAACAGTGGAGAAAAGCATTGGTGCAAAAGAAACCAAAGAGTTAGCTGTGATGGTTGATACCTTTCATCCTTTGATGCTTACCCAACAAGCGTTGGAAATTGAGAATGCGAATTATACGATGAGTTGGATAGAATGATGTTATTAGTTTAACGTCATTCCGCAAATGGCGCCGTTTGGTTTTGCACAAAAATCGCTGATGCAGGCGGCTTTGTGCAGAATCTGATGATAATATTATGAAGATGATGAAATACAAATAACTAGTTCAACATATAGCAACTTGTTCAAACTAAGGAGAGCAGATTCGCACAAAGCCCTCGTGAGTTTGATTATAACTTATATCATCGTGTCGAGGGCATTTGTGGAATAACAAAACACCTTCTAGAATCTATTTTTGGTTATCGTACAGTAATCGCTAACACCACTCATGCTCTTCCCATCTCTCTTAAAAAAGAAACATGAGATATTACCGCCTGGTACATTCTTTTATATTCAACATACACAACGCCATGTTCAACACAAGCCTGCTTGATGATTTTGGAAATGGCAGGATAATGAATATGAGAAATTTTAGGAAACAAGTGATGTTCGATTTGAAAATTTAATCCGCCTACATACCACGAAATCAAACGGTTTCGCGTAGCGAAGTTTGCAGTTGTTTTTAACTGGTGGATAGCCCATTCATCTTCCAACTTATGCGTTTTTTGATCAGGCACCGGAAACTCCGTATGCTCAACAGTATGCGCCAATTGAAATACAATGCTGATGGTAAAACCAACACAAACCGTAAACACAGTATAGCCAATCAGCCAGTCAATTACACCCAACTTTATAATTGGCAATACAATGAACAAACCATAATGCAATATTTTAAAACTCCAGAAACCAATGTGGTCTTTTGTGCTCATCTTTTTAAGCGGAAAATCACCAATCTTCTTTGTAAAATATTTGCGGTAATCGCTCATCATTGTCCAG
Organism: Ilyomonas sp.; assembly: GCA_965277535.1. Lineage (GTDB taxonomy): Bacteria > Bacteroidota > Bacteroidia > Chitinophagales > Chitinophagaceae > Ilyomonas. The sequence goes on from OZ255825.1 coordinate 4,033,351, forward strand.
TACAAATGAAGAAACGCATAAAAAATCCAGAAGTACAGATGCTGAAAACGATGAATTTTATAACGCTTCTGTGTAGGCGCCATGCGCAAAATTGGTTTTGCGTCAATATCATCGTCAATGCCATCAATGTTTGCGTAGGCATGATGAATTACATTGTGCTTCATGTTCCACATAAACTGGCTCGCGCCAACAAATTCGGCAATGGTAGAAGCCGTTTTGTTTAACCATTTGTATTTGCTAAAGCTGCCATGACTGCCATCGTGCATAATATTAAAACCAATGGCCGCTGTGGTAAATCCAAGCAGCGCACTTAAGGCAATTGCATAAGGCCATGTTGGTGTAAAGAATACAAGAATGGTGTAAGTGGCAATGAGAATCGTTACCAAAATAACGGCTTTGGTTACCAACCGCCATCCGCCGGTCATTTCTTTGCCCGTAGCGGCAAAATACTGGTTAATTCTCTTTTTTAACTCTACGTGAAACGATGGTGCTGTGTTTGCAAACTTGGGAGTCATTTTATAATGCGGTGCTTTATAGTTGGAACAATCGGTTTATATAAAAATTAAGTAACGTTTTGAATGATGTTATCAAAGGAGGTAATGCCAATCATTTTTTGTGTGATGTAACCTTCGGCAAAGGTAACTCCGATGCGCTTGCCAAACATCAACGCCCGAGCTTTAATAACATCCAAAAAATCGGGCGTTGAAATGTAAGTGGATGGCTCTTTTGTATCCGTTGCATTAAACTGTGTTGTGTAGCACAATACTGCCTTCATCTTCTGTTCAAAACAGGGCGAAATATCATACACAAAATCCGGTTTTAGATAACGGTCTTGTATATAATGAAACACATTGGCAGGTCGCCAGTGTTCTTGTGTTTCGCCGTTTGTTTTTGTCTCTATTTTTCTCAATCCTGAAAGAAAAGCCGCATCTGAAATGAGCTTGGCACTACGTCCATGATCGGGATGCCTGTCTTCGGGCGCGCTGCACAAAACAACGGTTGGCTTGTACTTGCGAATGGCAATAATTACTTTATTAAGATTCTCTTCATCATTTTGAAAAAAGCCATCTTTCATGTCCAGATTTTCGCGGGTAGCAACACCAAGCGCTTTTGCCGCATTCAACGCTTCTTCCGTTCTGATTTCAGCAGAGCCACGTGTGCCCAGTTCGCCGCGCGTTAAATCTACAATGGCTACTTTCTTACCTTCGGCGATGGCTGCTATCAGTGTACCGCCGCAGCCCAATTCCAAATCATCCGGATGAACGCCAAACGCAAGAATGTCCACTTTCATGTTGTGCAAAAGTAAACGTTAAGCAGGTGTAAAACTGATGTGGAAGGCGAATTAAATTAATATTAGTGTTTGAAAAAAGAAGTGTAGGCAGGCATCAGAAACACTTTGCATTTTTCTCGCAGATTTTCGCAAATATGTTTGTATTGATAGCGCCAATTGCGGGAAGTAATTTCAAAAATGGGCAAAAACAAACTACATGGTTTGCCTTCGCACGCCATACATTCTTTCCACATCCTGAACAATGCTTTCCATCGCACGGTCGCTGCCTTGCGGGTCGTATTGTTGTTTTAAATTCGAACCAAAAACAACAGCCACTGTTTGCCAGAAACCGGCAGTAAAACCGCCTTTGTATTCGTCAATAATTTCGTAACAGTTGTTGCCGGTTTGCCGGTAAATGAGTTTCATCAACACCTTTCCCTGGTAAACGGAAAGCTGCGTAAGTTTATCTGTAAATTCTTTTTTCAAATCTTTTTCGCGCGAGCGGATGATTTCTCTGCGTTTGCTTTTATCGGTAATGCCAGCCAACTTTGCATTGATTTCATTCATCACCCGGCTTGCTGTTAAAGCATAAGGATACGTTACATACACAGCATTGCGCAGTCGCGTCCATTCGGCAGCCATACGGCGACTTTTTGCCGTTTCTCTAGTGAATAAATAAACGGAAGGTAACCATGAACAAGGTATAGTGTCTCCATTGGCTTCAATGCAAGATTCTACCTTAATGGTATCGTACACACCGTGTCCATTTTGCGCGTGCCCTTTTATGGCGCACAACACGCAACACAAAGCCACAATCATCTTACAGAATAATAAACGCCGCACTTCGTAAAAGTAATGAGATTTTGTTTTGCCGATATTGTAGGTAATGAAACGAAAATGATAAATTGATGTTATGATTGGAAGAAGAAAGATTTGGTTTTGCCCCAATTTTTAGCTCAGGCATCTTCTTTAACGAGAACGATGCGTTGCAGTAGTGCGACTTGGTTCATCCGATTGTTCTTTCTAGTATATGAAGCATGGAGCCAAGTTGGATAACACGCAGCATTTTTGCCGATTTGATGATCCGCGGCTATCTTTAATATTGTGATGAAAACCTTAACTGTCATTTCAAGAATAGTGCTCGGGGCTATTTACGTCATTTTCGGGTTAGATTATTTCCTGCATTTTATTCCTTATCAACCGGCTCATACGGGCGCAGCCGCAGCATTGAAAAACGGACTCATAGCAACAGGATATTTATATCCTATGATGAAATGGATTCAGATTGTTGGAGGCTTATCCCTTATCATCAACCGATATGCGCCATTTTCCGCCGTTGTTTTATTTCCTATCAGTCTCAATGTGTTTTTGTTTCATACCATTTTAGTTCCTTCTGGTTGGTTTATGGGCGTGTTGCTACTCCTTCCGAATTTATTTTTAGGCTACGCTTACCGGAAATATTATAGCGAAATGTTTGTACGAAAAGCTGAAGTATAAACTTGTGAGTGTTACGTTCGTGTTTGTTTGATACTATCTTACAACGTTGAAGCTGTTGTGAAGGCAGAATGTTTCGCGTTCCATCACAATGAGAACTAAAACGAATTGGTGTTACTACTTATTGATGTTGTCTGTTCAACCCGCTTGCAGCAATAGATTTGTTGGTAGCGTTGTTTTTTTGTTACTCATTTGTTACATTCAGTAGCAATTCCCGAAGCATTTTTGCCTTCCCGTTTATTTCGTTGCTTTCAATGTTAGTTACCGAAAGTATGGGTGAAAGTTTTGGATACAGGTCGCGTTGGTTGAGCCATTTTACAACTTGTTCATTGAGCCATTTATTATAAGCAATCGGATACGTTTTGTTTGCAATAAAAAGAGCTTGTAAGTATTCTTGAAACGCCTTATATAAAATGTCAAACGCCTGAAAATAAAGTTCTCTTTTAATAAAAAATGGAATATGGTCTAAATCATAAAGACAAGCGTTAGTTGCCATTGTTAAACGGTGTAAACGCAAATCATTAGCATAGTATGGAAGCCATTTCTTTTGCAGCTCCTGAAAGTAAGAACCTGCATTGCCCATGGGTGCCGAATAGCAAATTTGATTTCCGATTTCAATTTCAAAATAGTCAATAGGCTCACCTGCTTCAATGGTTGTGGGTGTATAATTTCCATCAATAATATCTAAATGCAAATGAGCATAAGGTGTTGACTGCTTATATTTTATAACTGTTGGTTGAGCGGCTGAATACGTAAGCCAGGCTGTGTAGATATTTTTTATTTCATCGGCTGTAGTATCTGGTTTTATCAATATCGCAAAGTCAAGGTCGCTTTCAGGAACTGCTCGTCTACGGGCACAGGAATTTACAACTAAAACTGTGTCAACTTTTGAAATGGCTGAGAAGTAATCGCTGATTAATTCAGCCGTGTCTTGATGCAGGCTGGTCGGAAATTTTGGTAGAAGAGTCATGTAAGATGAATTGTGTTGTCTAAAACTGCCATTGTAATACTGCCTGTACACTTGCAGCTAACAAACAAGGTTTAGCGTTTGTGGCGACATTTCGTATTCCGTCTACCGACAACTGAAGCGGAATAAAGAACTAAAAGTACAAAACATATTTATTGCTTTTTGCCCGTGTTCGTGTTCTTCACCAACACGATGTAGTGTGGAATTTTGCTGGTGAAGAACATCATAGCAAAGGCGAACGCAATACTCATAGCTACCGGACTACCAAATGCACCCAAGTTTATCCAATGTGATAACGGCTCACGGCTTGCTTTCCGTAGCGGACAGCAGAGCTGTGTCAGCCTGGATAAAGATATACCGTTAAATTGAAAACTATTGAAGACTGAGATTCGTCAGCCGCTATGGAAGCAAGCACTTGTTAGCTGCCGTTTTTTAATCGCAATGAGTTAGGAACATTTAATTTTATTCGCATTATCGAATACTGTCTACTATTCAGCGGTCCATATGTAGAATCTTGCTGCTTATTTATAATATAATAATACTTATAGTCTGTTTTCCTGCTTAAACTGTCCAGCCTTGCCCAAGTGTTTAATTTCGTAAAATCAGGTCTTTTAAAAAGAGAATCCTGTGGAAGTTGAAGAGCTATGATAAATTGTTTGTCATGGTTATAATCGAGTACATGTCCGCTTATATTAACACTATAGCTTCCAATCGAGTTATTAAAATTCTTTCCTATGGCGCGAAGTTCAGCTCCCGTCGTGAAAGCAGAATAACCGTCACCTAAATCGGAACTGTCACTACAACTGATAAGCAACAGTCCAATTAAAATTGCAAAAACGATTTTTTTCATGTCTACATATCCTTAAATATGTCCACCACAATGGCAGCTAACACTTAGACATACGAAAGTTCTCTTTCGGCATTCAAGCCCTACAAATATATATTTTTTTGGTTCAAGCATCGTCTCTCAAAGAGGACGATGCGTTGATATAAGCCGGTTGATCTCACCGCATTGTCCCTAAAGGGGACGATGCTGGAACCCGAAGTTTAGCAGCCGTCATTAAAAAGATTGAATAAATGTTTGGTTGTCCCCAAACGATTGATTTTGCAACAACTGCTCTTTTATCTTCTTTGCCAATTTTAAAATATGGTGGATTGCAAATTACAATATCGTAAATAGCATTCTTTGGCTCGTAAAAAAGTGTGCTTGATTGCTCAAAGCAATCTTTGTTTTCTAAAATAAAGTCATTTGTTTCAAGAGTTGATGTGAAATGAATTTTTCTTTGTTGAAGCCATGCATTTAAATAATCAAGCGTTGCCTGTGTGTATGGAAGAATGTCCTTGTCAGTCTCGTAAACTACAAGTTCAATTTCTTTTATTGCGTCACTTTGTAAAGCGATTGCTTCAATAACAGAACTTGATAATATCGCTGTCCCACAACCCGGGTCAATAATTTTCAGACTGCCCTTAGTTTGCTTAACAAGTCTTGCCATGAAATGAGCAATTTTTGTTGAAGTAAAAAATTGTCCATTGTCTTTTTTATGTTGTGGCGTAACAGTCTTGGCATATAACACACCCAACCTGTCAGCAAAATGACTCGGTAGCTCTTTGTCAAAAGGTTGAAGATTTATAGCCTGTGTCATGCGAACAAATTTAGTAAAATCGGGTGGGTCTTGCTAATGAATGTTGAGCTGTGGGAAAGTTTTGGCTCTTTTGCGAGGTTGGCTTTTTGTGCCTTTTTATATTCTTTCTGTTCGTCAATGAAAACAAAAACGTAACAACGCATCTTAGCATTGGCCTAAGTATCTGTTCTCAAAGAGAAGGATGCGATGCCTCGAAACCTCATGATTTTTAAATATTCCCTCTAACAGAGAATACTTGAATCGAAAAAATAATTTGCTCTTTCTCAATTAACGCCGCCTTTCCGCGTCGGTGATTTTGGTTGAGGCCATTGATTCAGCGAACCTGTTTTTTTGTTGTAAGGCAGTATGATTTTTTCTCTTGAAGTTGTTTCGGGATCTTCCGATGCCATATAAGCAAGAATGGCAGTAAGAACCGCATTGTTTTTTACATCATCAAAAACAATCTTATCGTATGTATCACGGTTGGTGTGCCATGTATAAATTCCATACGACCAATCCAGACTGCTCACTGAAAAAGCCGGTGCGCCAGCCGCCACAAAAGAAGCAAAATCACTTCCGCCGGTGCCCGGCATTCCGGGAAAGCTGGTTTTGATAAACTGCTTTATGGTATCAGGCACGGCAGATAACCAACGACCGAGATAATTATAAGCATTTACAAAACCCTGTCCTGCAAGGTCAGTTACCCGCCCCGTTCCATTATCCTGGTTGAAAAGCGCCTGGATGTTTTTTACTATCTCGGGATGATCTTCCACAAAAGCTCTTGAGCCATTCAGTCCTTCTTCTTCACCAGCCCAGTGCCCAACCAAAATGGTTCTTTTAGGATTGGGATATATCTTTTTCAAAATGCGCATGGCTTCCAGCATGGTGATGGTTCCTGTTCCATTGTCAGTTGCGCCGGTAGCGCCATCCCAAGAATCCAAATGTGCTGATAACATCACATATTCATTTGGCTTTTCGCTGCCTTTAATTTCAGCAATCGTATTAAACGTTGGCACCATTCCGGTTTCTTTCGAATCGGCATAAATGCTCACTTTTGGTTTTGCACCATTTTGGATCAACCGATACAGTAAGCTATAATCTTCAACAGAAACATCTACGGTAGGGATGTTTTTGGTATTGGCATAAAATATCTTATCCACACCAAATCCGTTCGACCATGTGTTGGTAATAATGCCTGCTGCACCAGCGCTGTCAATGGCTCTCGCCAATTGCTTATTGGTATAACCCGTGTTACTGATGCGTTTTCTCCAGGCAGCAATGGAATCATCTCTTTCACTTTTCATTCTATCAAGCGAAGGTTTGGTAGCGTATTGTTCCCAGTTATCATTGGGTCGGCCGGTGGGTTGCGGCATTGAAATCATTACCAGTTTGCCCTTAACATTGGGCAGCCATTTTTGAAAAGAAAGACTATCAGGCGTGTTGCCTAAAACAATCACTTCAGCAGTGATGGTTTTGCCTTTGCTACTTGGGCTCCAAGCTAATTGTGTTCCTTCCAACGATTTCACCCAGGGCGCGATCATGTCAATGTGCGAGATACCTCTTTCCCAGCCGCGCCATTCGCCCCATTTTTCATTTCTGGCATCAATGCCCCAGCTTTTGTATTTCGCTACGAGCCAATCGTTTGCTTTTTGCAGTTTGGAAGTTCCAATTAGGCGCGGACCAATTTCATCCATCAGTTCATGCGCCAATGGTTTCAATTGCGAATTGTTGAATTCTTCTTTCATCATGGCTGCAATAACAGAGCTATCACCATATTGAGCCTGTGTGAAAATGCTCGAAAAAATGAGCAGGCCCAAAAGCAATGATTTCAATGATTTCATAAAAAGAATTGGGTGTTTACAATAATGGTTTGAACCGCCAAAGCACTAAGAACGCAAAGCGGCACAAAGGGAACAAAAGAATACTTAGTGTAACCTACCTGCCGGTAGGCAGGCTTTTTTTCTTCCATTCTTCGTGGTTCAATATCCTTATAAATGCATTGCGAAGTAATGCCAAACAAAATAAAAGCAATATACAAACGGTTTATTTTTTATTCAATAAGAAGCGGTTGTTTTGATTGAGAAAGCGTTGCATTTAACCATATAAAACCAAGCGTTTCTGCCAGCACTGATGCAAGGATGATGGCAATTTTAGAACTGTCGATAATCATCGCATCGGTAAATGCCAGCAGCGTAATGAAAATAGACATGGTGAAGCCAATACCGGCTAACAATCCCACACCAAATAAATGTTTTCTTTTAACATCGTCAGGCATCACACACAAGCCGGTGCTAACGCCCGCCTGTGAAAATAAAAACACTCCCAATGGCTTGCCCAGCAACAAACCCAGCGCAATGCCCAGGCTGTTAGCCGTTAGCAGATTGTTTGCAAACGAAGCAGGAATGAGAATGGCAGTATTTGCCAAAGCAAAAACGGGCAAAACCAAAAATGAAACCGGCTTGTGAAGTGCATGCTCCAAACGGTAAGAAGCGGCTGTAGAACTTCCTTTGCGGAAAGGTATGGCAAACGCCAGCAACACGCCGCTGATGGTAGCATGAATGCCTGAACGATAAGTACAAAACCATAAGCCGCAACCTATCAATAAATAAACCCAAACAGCATCAACTTTTAATTTGTTTAGCAATAACATGAATAAAAAAAGGAGAAGAGCCGAACCCAAATAGATAAATGAAATATGTTGAGAATAAAAAATAGCAATGATAAGGATGGCGCCCAAATCATCAATGATTGCCAAAGCGGTTAGAAATACTTTTAACGAAGATGGAACCTTGCTGCCCAGCAACGACAGTATGCCCAGCGAAAAAGCAATGTCGGTTGCCATCGGAATGCCGAAGCCGTTTTGTGTTTCGGTGCCTTTGTTGAACAAAAAATGAATCAAAGCCGGAACCAACATACCGCCGATGGCCGCCAGCAGCGGAAGCGTAGCTTTTTGTAAAGAGGAAAGCTCGCCAATGTATAACTCGCGTTTGATTTCAAGCCCGATGAGCAAAAAGAAAACCGCCATGAAACCATCGTTAATCCAAAACTCAACTGGTTTGTATGCCACAAACAAATGCCATAAGTGCGCATATTGCCTGCCCCAGACAGTGTTGGCAAGCGTTAACGAAACGGCAGTGCAAAAGAGCAAAATCAAGCCGGCCGCTTTTTCGCTGTTGAAGAATTGCAGGAACAATTTTTTTAGCTGCATGGCAATTTGAGGCTGTTTAATTTTGTTGTGTTTGCTGCAGAAATATTTCTGACACCTTTCTCTATATTATGTTAATGTTCTTCTTTCTTAAATAATCATAAATCGCTTTTGATATATCGCTTTTGGCAGCATCTACTTTAGTAACATCTATACACCAAAACAAAAAGGAAATCTGAATGCTTTTGGAAGAAATGTTATTTACCATCATCTGCGATTCTTTTGTTTTTACCACATTTTCGTTTGCTTGAATGATGGCAGTTACTTCGTTTCTTACTTCTTCTTCGTTGGGCAGGTCTTCTACCGAAACGGTAATAGCGGCACGAATTTGATTGTTGCTCAACGTCCAGTTGACAATGTTTTTAGAAAGAATATCTCCGTTGGGAATAATGACTTCAGCGCCATCAGGCGTAAGCAATGTGCTGGCGCGAATGCCGATTTCTTTTACTCTTCCCTTTTTATCGCCCAGCTCAACTATATCGCCAATGCGCAACGGGCGGTCAAAAATTAAAATCACCCCCGAAACAAAATTGTTCACTATGCTCTGCAAACCCAAACCAATGCCTACGCTCAAGGCGCCGAGAATAACCGTTATTCTATCAACCGGTAAACCAGAAGCAATTACGGCAATAAAAAAGCCACCCGTTATCAAAATCAAACGGGCTATCAGCAGGCGCGAACGTGCGCCATGTCTGTCAAGCGTAGTATCGTCGCCGGTATCACCAAAGAAATAAGCAATGTATTTTTGAATGAAATTGGCAAGCCAGATAATGCCCACAAACAATATAATTTCCCAAAAAGTAAATGTAAAGTTGCCGATTTGCCGCGGTTCAGTAAAGAAGCTTTGCAACGCATCGGTAATGGTATCGTATAAGTTTAAATTGGTGGTAAAAACAATCAGCCACAGCAACACAGAAAGTGCAGTGGCAGCGGCGTTCAGCTTCTTTTGTATTTTGACAAAATCGAATTGGGCCGGGTAATTTTTACGAATGCGACTGGCGAAAATCTGTAACAAAAAAGCTTCGGTTATAATTCTGACAAACACGGTTAAGCTTATCATTTGTGCAAAGCCATAAACAGCCGTTGTGCCCAATATTTTTGTAAGTGTTAACCTGCCAAAAATGTTTGCAATAACAGCGGCAAAATTAAAGACCGCATAAAAGCCGGAGGCTGCTAATAAGTTAGGCCGAATGCGAAGGTCCGCTTTGTAAATATGCCGAAAAAAATAAAGGCCAAACAAGCCTGCTGCAGCATCGTCGAGAAACATAAGCCAGCGTTGTACAACAAAAGGAATACTGAACACACTTCCCAACGAAACAATCACAAACAGGGCAATGATAACACACCAGGAAGTAAATAAATCTTTGGGCCATCGCTTATAGAAAACAGCCGTTAAAATAATCATTAAAACAAACTGTACGGCTTCCAGATAAATGGCAGGCGCATTCAAATCGAGCAATGGCGCAATGGTAAGCATTACAATAAACGAAGTAGCGATGGGCAATGGGTTCACAAAAATGAAACGAAACACTGTTACGGCTTCCTGCTTGCCTTTTCGCTTCAGGCTAAAAAAATTATAAACAATCCAAAAGAAAAATACAATGCCACCTACCAATAGCCAAAGCCTGTCGCTTCGTGTATTGACGAAGTAATAATGCCCGGCTGAGCTTAAATTATCTGCCGCCTTTTTATAGTCGGAAGTTAAAACATCACTTTGTCGTTCAAAAAAGGATTGCCACAAGTAAGGTATCTCTTTTGAAAAGGCGCGGGGACCTATTTTTTGCAGTCGTACATCGGTTTGGTATTCCAACTCTTTTAAGACAATGGTGTTGGAAGAAATCTGTGCATCCAAACTGTTGAGCAGGAGCGTGGTTTTGCGAACCAGCGTATCTGTCATCTTCCATTTTTCACGGATGGGCTGAAGTTGGGTAGCAAAGCTTTTTCGCAATACCGTATCTCTGAACAACTGGCGCAAAATCGAATCTCTTCTGATAGAAAGAATGTTTTTTTTCAGCGTATCAAGCTGCTGAATGTAAGCGTCAAGGGTTTGTTTATACTTGTGATTATTTTGCTGCAAATTATCAATCAGCGTTTGAAACATTTGTATGTTGCGAAGGCTTAACACACGAATATCGAACGCAAGACCTTGCCTGATGATAAGGATGGCAGAATCGGTTTCGTTGATGTTGTTTTGAATGTTTCGTGTGGTAGTAAAAGAAGAAGTGATTAAGGGAACTTCGTTTAAAGCTTCCTGCATTTTTTCAATGGCAGTTAAGTAATCACTTGTTGTAAGAATATTGGCATCAGAAAACAATGCGCTATCAAAATAACGGTTGGGATGTTTAATAGAATCGGCACGCCGGGCTTCGGCTTTCATTCGCTTTGTTGAATCCTGAGCGCCAGCCAATATTACACTGCATAAAAAAAAGAGGCAAAAACAAAAACGCATGTGCAATATTAAACAACTTTACCTTGAAAGGTTAGCGGAGATTGCGTTACAAGTGAGCAGGCTCTTTTTAAAACGGTGCTTATAGAATCAGGGTAAAACCAAACATCTAATGGTGTATGAATTTGAAAGAGGTCTTGCGGAATGACGGCATCACCATTACTGCAAACTAATTTTGATTCGTTACTTAAAACAAAACAAGTGTAATTATTCGGTAGGAATATTTTTAAACACGTCTCTTAAGCTGGCGATGGATAAGGGTTTGATGATATAATTTTTTATCTCTTTATACGAAGCAGCTTTTAAAATTTCAGCATTATCAACCGATGAAGTAACCATATAAATCGTTACTTTTTTTTGAGGAAGATGAAGGTTAACAAACGCATCTAAAAACTGCCAGCCGTTCATTACAGGCATATTAATATCAAGAAAAATAATATCGGGTAAGTTGCTTTTTCTGTCTTTGTTTTCCTGCAAAAACTGAATGGCTTGCTGCCCGTCTTCGAACTGCTTGACTTCTGTTTCAATGTTAAGATGTTGTAGCATCCGTTTCATGCCAAACTGGTATAGCTTGTCATCATCAATAATAAAGGTTACGAACATAGGGATTGTTTTGAAGTTTAAAAATATACAGTAAAGGTAGTGCCTTCATTCACTACGCTGGTTACTTCTATGGTGCCGCCTAAGCTTTCAACCTGATTTTTGGTAATGTACAATCCAATGCCTCTTGCGTCAGCGTTTTTATGAAAGGTTTGGTTCATTTTAAATAAACGACTTCCGTACGCTTTCAGGTCAATGCCCAAACCGTTGTCCCTCACCTGCAAACATGGCTTTTCATTTACCATCTTTGTTTTTAATTCAATTACAGCAGTTCGTTGCGGATGTTTGTATTTAATGGCATTGGTAAGCAAATTCAGCATGATACTTTCTAAATAGGCAGGCACATACTCAATAGAATTGCATTCTGAAAAGTCGGTAACAATTTGCACATCATCATTCATTAGTTTGTAAGTTAATGATTGGTTGATGTTAGCAAAGGTTTCTGTAAACGACAATTGTTGCTTTACCTCAGTATTCAGGCTTACCAATCCGGTAAGATTGTTTACCGTTTCGTTTAACGACAGAGATACATTCTTAATCAAATCAACCCATTGCAGCTTGACTTTGGTTTCAGTTTCCAGTTCCACCATTTCGGTTATCATTTTCAGGTTGCCGGTGTGAGAACGCAGATTGTGCGAAACAATATGAGTAAATTCTTTCAGCTTGTTGTTTTGCTCATTAATTACTTTCAATGCCGCGTTTAAATCAAGCTCTTTTTGCTTTTGCTCTGTAATATTTTGAATCATGCCTCTTATCTTAACAATTTTACCCAAATGATAAACCGGTTTGCCAATGCTTCGGATCCATATTTTTTGTGAATTGGTAGTGGTAAGCTCTAATTGTAAATCGTAGGGTTCACCTTTTTCCATCAGCTTCACTACATGTTCAGTAATTATTTTTTGTGAAGAAAGGGTATAAAAATGAATGGCTTCATCAAGGCTGGGAGCGTAGTTGCTGCCTACTTCATGTATTTTTTTGGTTTGCTCTGACCAGTACAAATTCCCGTTTTCCAGGTCGAGTTCCCAACCACCTACATCAGCCATGGATGAGGTTTCGTCGAGAAAAAATTTTTGCTCCTGAATTTTATTTCTAACGTCTATTAAAAAATTTTCTTTTAGTTTTTGTTTCTCTATTTTTTGAAAGCTGCCGCGCATACCAATAACACTCCCTTCGCTATCAAAATTTGGTTTTGCAGTTATCCGAACCCAGCAGATATTTTTCTTAGCGGTTATCAGGTCTAATTCAAAATCGAAAGGTTGTTGATAAGTGCGCAGTTCTGCAATCGCTTTGCGAATAGACGAAGCATCTTTTTCATGGCAAAAATCTTTTACCTGCAGCTCATAAATATTGGTTTCAAGCGGAAGTTCAAAAATCTCGTACATCTGGCTCGTCCAGTATCTTTCGCCGGTTTCAAAGTTTGCTTCAAATACACCAATGCCGGCCGATTCTTCAACAACATCAACAAAAAGCTTCATTCTTTTTGATTCTTCTTCAAGCCGTTTGGTTTCATCAATATTTATGATGCCACCAGAAATGTATTCGATGTTATTGTTGTTATCGTATCTCGCTTCGCTGAAAGCCCGATACCAATTGTAATTGCCTTTTCTGTGTTTCAGTCTTATTTCCTGGCTGTCAGAACTGGCGTGATGATAGAGGAAATTTTTTATGGATGACGTTAATAAGTGTCTGTCATCCGGATGAACTGTTTTGTCTAAAAAGTTCTCTAAAGACTGAACTTCGTTTTTATTTTCAATGCCCAGCATTTCGTAGTAGCTATCCGACCACCAGGGATTTTTATTTTTTAAATCGAGTACCCAGCAACCAATGTTTGCCTGTGCACACAGCAATTTAAAAAAAGCATCCACTGGTATTTGCAATGCAGAAACATTCATATCTCATAAGTAATATCAGCACTACAATACTAAACCATTTATGAAAGCAAAGCGATTGGCTTTCACATTTTAATCACTACTTAATATTGTGGTAGAGAAGATAGGGAGCAATAATGAAAATAGTTTGGTTTTGCACGAAAATGTTATACGCCGCATTCCGCCCCAACAGTATTATTGGGGCGAAATGACGGGCCTAAAAAATGGGCAAAAACAAACTGACTTATGCTTCCTGCATAAAAACGTATTCATAATTTGGTGGCGGATCGAATGTTTCTTTTATTGTTCGCGCACTTAACCAGCGATACAGGTTCAACTGGCTTCCTGCTTTATCGTTGGTGCCGCTGGCGCGTGCACCGCCAAAAGGCTGCTGGCCTACAACTGCGCCAGTGGGTTTGTCGTTCACATAAAAGTTTCCGGCTGCATTGCGCAACCTGTGTGTCGCCTCAGCAATGGCATTTCTATCTTGTGCAATTACCGAACCTGTCAGTGCATACGGCGAAGTGGAATTTACAAGATCAAGGGTTTCGTCCCATTCCTTTTCATCATAAACATACAGAGTAAGCACGGGTCCAAATATTTCTTCGCATAGGCTTGCATAGCGTGGATTAGTAGTTTCAATGACGGTTGGCTCGATAAAGTAACCTTTGGTTTTATCGTAATTTCCGCCCCCAATAATTTTGGCATCAGGGCTGGCCTTTGCAGCATCAATGTAGCGGCTTATTTTATCGAAGCTGCGCTCGTCAATTACAGCGTTGATAAAGTTGGTAAAATCTTCCACCGTTCCCATCTTCATGCTTTTTACATGCGATACCAATTGTTGTTTGATATCTTCAGCAAGGTTCGATGGCAAATATGCCCTTGATGCAGCCGAACATTTCTGACCCTGAAACTCAAACGCACCGCGTGCCAGCGCAACCGCAGCTACTTTTACATCGGCGCTTTTATGTATCAAAACAAAATCTTTACCACCCGTTTCGCCTACAATACGCGGGTAGCTTTTGTATTTTGGAATGTTGTTGCCAATGGTTTGATACATATTGTTAAACGCCGCTGTTGAGCCGGTAAAATGAAGTCCTGCAAAATCGGGATGAGTAAAGCAAACATTGCCCAATACAGGTCCGTCAACATAAATTAAATTGATAACACCGGCAGGCAAACCGGCTTCTATTAAAATGCGCATAAACATTTGTGCGCTGTAAACTTGTGTGTAAGCTGGCTTCCAAATAACTGTGTTGCCACAAAGCGCTGGCGCGGTAGGCAAATTGCCGCCAATAGCTGTAAAATTAAACGGTGTAATGGCAAGCACAAAACCTTCCAGTGGCCGCCACTCCAATCGGTTGTGAACACCGGAAGCGTTGAGCGGTTGTTGTTTATAAATTTCGCTTAGGTAGTGCACATTAAAACGCAGGAAATCAGCCAGCTCGCAGGCGCTGTCAATTTCTGCCTGGTAAGCATTTTTGCTTTGTCCAAGCATAGTGGTTCCGTTCATGTAAGCGCGGTATTTTCCGGCAACCAAATCGGCAGCTTTTAAAAAGATGTGAGCCCTGTCTTCCCAAGGCATATTTGCCCAGGCTTCTTTTGCCGATAACGCAGCTTCAACGGCTTGCGTAACATGCGGTTCGCTGCCTTCATGAAAATATCCAAGTATATGGTCTTTTTCGTGTGGCGGGTGAATCGCTATTTTTTTATCTGTTCTTACTTCTTCTCCTCCTATAAACATAGGCACATCGGTTTCTTTGCTTTTCAAGTCTTTCAATGCCGCTTTCAACTTTATTTTTTCAGGAGAATGGGGAGCGTATTGATGCACAATTTCGTTGGCGGGCAAAGGATAATTAAAATAGCCTAAATTCATCTCTTTTGTTTTGCCGCAAAATTAAAAGAAAAGAAACAAGGTTCAAGAGGCAAGGAACAAGGTTTAAGGTTTGAGAAACAAGAACAAGATACAAGGTTCAGGAAACAAGATTCAGGAATCAGGAAGCAGAGCCAGGAAGCAAGCGCATTGTTTATCAATTCCCTAAATCTTACATCTTACATCCTAAATCTTACATTCTAACAGGGGCTTCTTTATTTTTGTTTATGCTCAAAAAAACATTTCCTGTAATTGTAGTGCTTATTGCACTGTCGGTGCTGGGTGTTATTTATCTTCAAATTTCGTGGTTGAAGAACCAGTTTCTGGTACAGGAAGAACGTTACTTTGAGCGGGCAGTTGCAGCAACATATACTGTAAAAGAAGATTTAACCAGTCAAACCCTTGGTGCGTTTCCTTCCTTGCGCAACCCGTGGATGTCTGCTGATTTAGGTTCGCTGATGATAACACGACCTTCTGTTGCGAGCCGCTTTTCGCCTTCAGAAGTAGCAGAAAAAATAAGAAAGGCGTTAAATGAAAAAGGCTTAACCAATATAACATTTGAATTTGCCATTACCCGTGGGCAAAGCATGGGTGTTGAAATGCACACTAAAAACTTTGAAACGGCTTTTGTCGATTCGATGAACAAGAATGTTACGATTCCTTTGTTATCAGAAGCTTATAAAGACATGCCGGTGATAATTGCCGACGAATATCTGTCTGTTGCATTTCCTAATCTTCATTCAGCTGTGCGTCATTCGCTGATACCGCAAATGCTGGCTTCCGGAGCGTTTACACTTATTATTATCACCGCATTTTTTCTCACCGTAAAAACTATTTTAGATCAAAGAAAATTAAGCAAAACAAAAAACGATTTTGTAAACAATATGACGCATGAACTGAAGACGCCGCTGGCAACTATTTCGCTTGCGGTAGATGCGCTGCAAAACAGTAAGGTTAGTGGCAATGCTGAAAAGAGCAATTATTTCAGTGACATTATAAAGCAGGAAAACAAGCGCATGAACAAGCATGTTGAAACTATACTACAAGCGGCTTTGATGGACAAGCAAGACATGAAACTAAATTTTGCTCCGCTTCATGCGCATGAAATTCTTGAGAAAGTGGTGAGTACATTTACCCTTCAACTGGCTGAAAAGGGTGGCAAAGCCGTTCTGAATCTGAATGCAAAAAATGACTTGATAAATGGAGATGAAATTCATTTTACCAATCTTGTAAATAATCTGATTGATAACGCTGTAAAATATTCAAAAGAAAACCTGCACATTGTAGTCACCACACATAGCACGGGAAGGCATTTTATTATGCAGGTAACAGACAATGGCATTGGTATGAGCAAGGAAACAGCAAAAAGGATCTTTGAAAAATTTTATCGGGCGCACACCGGCAACGTTCACAATGTAAAAGGCTTTGGTTTGGGAATGAGCTACGTGAAATCGGTAGTTGATGCGCTTCAGGGCAGGATAAAAGTGGAAAGTGTACAAGGCAAGGGAAGTACCTTTACAATTGAAATTCCCCTGTATAAACATGAGCAATGATGGTGTTGTATTTAATAACGCTCATTCATTAAGGAATGCTTATAGCTAACTCATAAAACATCGCTATTTTAGAAGCATGATTCAATGGTTGAACTGGAGAAATGGATTGGCGTTGGTTGCCATCCTTATTGTATCGGGTACTATCATTTACTCACAATATTTATCCAGAAAAATTGCAGCCGATGAAACCGGCAAAATAAAAACCTGGGTGAATGCACAGCGTACCCTGATGTTGAGCAACGATCCGCAAACCATAACGCTTGCTTCTGTTATCAGCCAGGAAAACAACGATATTCCTATCATTGAAACAAACGAAAATGACAGCATTACCAACTATCGCAATTTAGATAGTAATTTAGTAAAAAAAAATCCTCAATATCTATATCAAAAGTTATCCGTTTTTAAAAGTCAACACCAGCCTATCTCATTGGTATTATCAAGCCAACCCTTTATTGCCAATTATTATTATTACGGCGAAAGCCGCTTGCAGCAAGAGGTTCGGTATTATCCTATTGTACAGCTCATTATCGTAAGCTTTTTTATTGTGGTGGTTATTATAGCACAACGAAGCAGCTATCGCAGCACACAAAACCAGTTATGGGCAGGCATGGCAAAAGAAACCGCGCATCAGTTGGGCACGCCCGTTACCAGTTTGCAGGGCTGGGTTGAAATGTTGAAGGAAACAAAAGATGCGCACCTGCTGGCGCCTGAGATTGAAAAAGATGTAAACCGGTTATTGTTGATAACCGACCGGTTTGGAAAAATAGGAAGCAGCCCAAAATTAGAATGGCACAATTTGGTAGAACAGGTATCGAACATGATAGAATATATGCGCAAACGAGCCGGTGGCAAGGTAAAATTTATCATGAATACAGACAACAAAGCGGATATTCCTGCTCTTATTTCGCCGCCCCTTTTTGATTGGGTGATAGAGAATTTATTGAAGAATGGTTTGGATGCGATGGATGGCAAAGGCACGATTCAGGTTTATGTAGGTGATACAGCAACGCACAACATTGTTGAAGTTGCCGATACAGGCAAAGGCATTGCACGCGCCAATCTTGGCAAGGTTTTCAAACCGGGCTTTACTACAAAAAAGCGGGGCTGGGGATTGGGTTTAACGTTAACCAAACGCATTGTTGAGCAATATCATCATGGTGCTATTTTTATAAAGCATAGCGAAGTAGGAAAAGGCACTACGTTTCGGATTGAGTTGCGGAAAGAGAATGTCTGAACTTGGGTTTGTGAGACAAATGAGATTTAGGGGATACGGATGAAGACGTAATATTGAATAGGTAAGATTGAATATTACTGTAAAAACAAACTTCTTATTTCATTGCTATCCTACACATCCCCTTCATCTTATCCATTCCGGTTCAGACAATCCTCATCATCCATGTTCTATTTTCAGGTGAAACATTTACTTTTGCCAGCCCAAAGTTGCGGAGGTGGCGAAACTGGTAGACGCACTACTTTGAGGTGGTAGCGCCTTAACGGGCGTGGGAGTTCGAATCTCCTCTTCCGCACAAAAAGATGAAGTGATATAGCTTCGTCTTTTTTGTTTTTTATAAATATTGTGTTGCAAAATCAAACAAGAAAAATCAGTATAAACATTTGTATTGCTTTGTTATCAACAAATAATCATTCTGTTGAAATTAAATAATCAATACTTTTAAAAAAAATTTCTATTATGAAGAAACTAACCGTTCTCTTGCTGGCTCTTGGCATTTTGGTAGCGAAACAAACTGTTCATGCACAGACTTCAACAAAAGACACCACAACTAAAGTGCATGTAAAAAAAGAAAAGCGAACTAAGACTACAACCGCTTCAACGATGCAAACTACGAAGGCTGATACGGCTGCAAGAAAGCATAAAGAAGCTAAAGTAACCACAACTGCCACAGCAGCACAAACGCCGGTGAGCCAAACCACCAGCACAAAAACAACTACAACAGCAGCGGCTACAACAACTGATGCTAAAGTGGGCACCGATGCAAAAGGCAGAACCATTTACCAGGGAAAGAAAGGCGGTAAATACACCTTAACCGCAAATGGTAATAAAGAATACATAAAACAATAATCTTTTTTATTGTATTGTTTTTACAGGCGTTGCTGTTGAGGAAACAGTAACGCCTTTTTATTAAAGATGCTTTTGGTTTTGCTGCTTTTTTTATAGTAGAGTTAAAAGTTTTGCTCATTCTTTGACAGACATTTAATGATTTGTAATTACCGCAAAAACAAAAACGCCGCTCACATTTTTGTAAGCGGCGCTTGTATTTTCATTCCCTTCTCCACTCGTGGAGAAGGGTTGGGGATGAGGTTATTCAAACTTCAGATCCAATCCCAAACCTCTCAATTCATGAACCAATACATTAAAGGATTCAGGAATGCCGGCTCTTGGAATATTTTCGCCTTTTACAATGGCTTCATACGTTTTTGCACGACCAATGATGTCATCCGACTTAATGGTTAACAATTCCTGCAAAATGTTGGAAGCACCGTACGCTTCGAGTGCCCACACTTCCATTTCACCAAAACGCTGACCACCAAACTGTGCTTTACCACCCAACGGTTGTTGTGTAATCAAGCTGTATGGTCCGATAGAACGCGCGTGCATTTTATCGTCAACCATGTGGTGAAGTTTAATCATGTAAATTACACCCACAGTGGCTTTCTGATGGAAGCGTTCGCCAGTTTCACCATCGTACAGGTAAGTATGACCCATAGAAGGAATACCAGCATTTTCGCAGTATTGCGCAATTTCGTCAGGCGTAGCACCATCAAAAATTGGCGTTGCGAATTTCACGCCCAGCTTCTTGCCTGTCCAGCCTAAAATGGTTTCATAAATCTGGCCGAGGTTCATACGGCTTGGTACACCCAATGGATTCAGTACAATGTCAACCGGAGTACCATCTTCCATGAACGGCATATCTTCAGCACGAACGATCTTCGCAACAATACCTTTGTTACCATGGCGGCCCGCCATTTTATCACCTACTTTCAGCTTGCGCTTTACAGCGAGGTAAACTTTAGCAAGCTTCAACACACCGGCTGGTAATTCATCACCAATTGAGATGTTGAACTTCTCTCTTTTATAACGACCTAATTCTTCGTTGTACTTGATGCTGTAATTGTGAAGAAGAACGTTGATTTGATTGTCTATCACCGCATCACCAGTCCAGCCTAATGGATTTACACTTGTATAATCAATAGAGGCTAAATTCTTTGGATTGAACTTCGCGCTCTTGCCAATCAGCATCTCGCCAAAATTATTGCTAACGCCGGCAGACGATTTGTCTTTCAACACCAACTGCAGCTTTTCCAACAACAGGTTCTTGATGTCTTCTTCATTCTTTTCGTGAACTTTTTCAACTTTTTCAAGTTGTGCTTTTTCACGAATTTTTCCGTTTTTATCCTTCTTCGCGCGCTGAAATAATTTCTTATCAATTACCACACCTTCTGTACCGTTCGGTGCTTTTAAAGAAGCATCTTTTGCATCACCCGCTTTGTCGCCAAAGATGGCTCGCAAAAGCTTTTCTTCCGGTGTTGGATCGCTTTCACCTTTGGGTGTGATTTTACCAATTAAAATATCGCCTTCCCGAACCTGTGCACCAATGCGAATGATACCATGTTCATCCAAATCTTTGGTAGCTTCTTCAGATACATTCGGGATGTCAGAAGTTAATTCTTCCTCACCCAGTTTGGTATCGCGCACTTCCAGTTCATATTCTTCAATATGGATAGAAGTAAACAAGTCTTCACGAACTACTTTTTCGTTGATAACGATGGCATCTTCAAAGTTGTAACCTTTCCAGGGCATGAACGCCACTTGCAAGTTGCGACCCAATGCCAATTCACCATCTTTAGTTGCATAACCTTCGGTAAGGAAATCGCCTTTTATTACCTTTTGCCCTTTCTTCACAGCAGGGCGCAGGTTAATAGAAGTTGACTGGTTGGTTTTGATGAATTTGGTTAATCTGTAAACCACCAAATCATCTTCAAACGAAACCAAACGATCGGCATCATTGCGATTATAGCGAACGTGGATTTCTTTCGCATCAACAAATTCAACTATGCCGTTTCCTTCTGCATGGATTTGGATGCGCGCATCGCGGGCTGCTTTTCCTTCCAAACCAGTGCCTACAATCGGCGCTTGTGGAAGAATCAGGGGAACGGCCTGGCGTTGCATGTTAGAACCCATCAGCGCACGGTTGGCATCATCATGTTCGAGGAACGGAATCAATGAAGCACTCAATCCTACAATCTGGTTAGGCGCAACGTCCATGTACTGAACATCGCTTCTTTCCAGGATAGGAAAGTCGCCGGTTTCGCGACTGATAATTTTATCTTCTACGAAGTTGCCTTTATCGTCCAAAACGGTATTACTCTGGGCGATTTTTGCTGTGTCTTCTTCTTCGGCCGATAAGAATTTCAGATGTTTTAAATCCACTTTGCCATTGTCTACACGGTGATACGGCGTTTCAATAAAGCCCATATCATTAATCTTCGCGTGAACGCAAAGTGTAGAAATCAAACCAATGTTCGGTCCTTCCGGTGTTTCAATCGTACACAAACGACCGTAGTGAGAATAATGCACGTCGCGCACTTCAAAGCCGGCACGTTCACGACTTAAACCTCCGGGTCCGAGAGCTGAAATACGGCGTTTGTGCGTAATTTCTGACAAGGGATTGGTTTGGTCTAAGAACTGAGAAAGTTGTGAAGTTCCAAAGAACGAATTGATAACAGACGACAACGTACGCGCGTTGATCAGATCAACGGGCGTAAACACTTCATTGTCTCTTACGTTCATTCTTTCACGAATGGTACGCGCCATACGCGCCAGACCTACGCCGAACTGTGCATACAATTGTTCGCCAACAGTGCGAACACGACGATTGCTTAAATGATCAATATCATCAATATCGGCTTTGCCATTGGTTAAGCGAACGAGATATTTGATGATTTCAATAATGTCTTCTTTCGTTAACACTTTTGTTTCCAGCTTCTGCGTAACGCCAAGTTTGCGGTTGATTTTATAACGACCAACCTCGCCCAGATCATAACGCTTATCGCTGAAGAACAGTTTATCAATGATGCCGCGAGCCGTTTCGTTGTCGGGCGCATCAGCACCACGTAACTGGCGGTAAATGTGTTGCACCGCTTCCAACTCGCTGTTGGAAGTATCTTTATTAAGTGTGTTGTAGATGATGGCATAATCGCCGCCTACATCTTCGCGTTGTACGAAAACACTTTTGGCTTCCACATCGATAATAGTTGCAATCGCATCTTCATCCAATACCGTATCGCGTTCCATCACAATCTCATTACGTTCGATGGAAACCACTTCGCCGGTATCTTCATCCACAAAATCTTCTACCCATGTTCTTAACACACGAGCAGCTAATTTCTTCCCCAATTGTTTTTGCAGAGATTTTTTATCGGCAGGAACTTCGGTAGCCATTCCGAACAACTCGAGAATGTCTTTGTCTGTTTCAAAGCCGATAGAGCGCAACAACGTGGTAACGGGGAATTTCTTTTTACGGTCAATGTAGGCATACATCACATTGTTGATGTCAGTCGCAAATTCCATCCACGCACCCTTGAAAGGAATTACGCGGGCAGAATAAATTTTGGTGCCGTTTGGATGGATAGACTGGCCAAAGAAAACGCCGGGCGAGCGATGCAATTGCGAAACTACAACGCGTTCAGCACCATTGATAACAAATGTACCACGTGGCGTCATGTAAGGAATGTTTCCGAGAAACACATCCTGCACAATGGTTTGAAAATCTACGTGTTCTTCGTCGTTACAGCTTAAGCGAAGTTTAGCTTTCAGCGGAACTGCATACGTCAAGCCACGTTCCATACACTCTTCAATGGTGTAACGCGGCGGATCAATGAAGTAATCTAAAAATTCGAGCACGAAAATGTTTCTCGTGTCGGTAATGGGAAAGTTTTCCTTAAACACACGGAACAAGCCTTCTACGTTGCGCTTGTCGGGCGTGGTTTCCAACTGGAAAAATTCCCGGAAAGATTGTAACTGAATGTCTAATAAATCAGGCGTTTCAGCAAGGTGTTTGGTTTTACTGAAGCTGACCCTGTTTTGTACTTGTGTTGATGACATATCTGTATTTAACCGGTTTTTTGCTTATTGATTCTTCTTCAGTTTTCTGAAGAAAGGTTTAAGGCATCACAAAGCAACAAGCAATTGTTGCCTGCGCGATAATGATTCTTTTGTTTGTTATTACTATTCAATTGAAAAGGAGGGCAAAGTTACGCATCAGCGGGGAAAAGTACAACAAATGAATAAGGGTTTTTGTTGGTTTAACAAAATTTGACAAAAGAATTAGAAAAAGTTTTCAGCAGGAAATAGTTATGAACAAAAACAAATCCTCGTAATTGGTGTAATTTTCAGAGCAACGATGTGCTTTTTTATTATGTTTCCCATTTTCGCTTGTTCAATTTCTTTTGTGTTCTGAAATGTATGACATGAACTTTTCATCTTATGCAATACACGTAACATAGTTGTCTTTAGAATTGTTCCGTAGGAACAGCAGGTGGGTAGATAGAGAATCAACAAGATAACATATTTGTTCCATCGGAACGATACGCTACATAACTCACCCAGGAAGAGTATCGTTCCTGACGGAACGAATGGCTAACAACCGGATTATCGTGCTACCCGCCTACCGTTCCGATGGAACGGAACTACCTTTGGTTTTGCACTATTTTGTACCCACCTGCTGTTCCTGACGGAACAATTTACATCGTAACAAAAGATGCAACCATCGTACATTTCAGAGCACAATCTCAATTTTTTGCTTTCTCAGACAGTAAGAAAATTTGCACTTTGGTCTACCCATAACAAAAAGCGCAAAAACAAACTTGCGATTTTTGTTTTCATCAATAAAATTCTATTTCAATATCGGCAATACAATGTCAGATGGATATTCTGTGCTGTGATAAATTTTAATATCTGCCTTTTGAAAATCTTTTGCTGAAGCCTCGTAAATGTTGACAAACTTCTGCGGGTTTCTGTCAACCAACGGAAACCAACTGCTTTGGATTTGTATCATCATGCGATGGCCTTTTAAAAAGGTGTGTGCAATATCAGCCAGTTTAAAACTTACTTTTTCTACCTTATTGGGTGTAAATGCTTCCGGCTTTTCAAAGCTATTGCGATACCTGCCTCTGAAAATTTCGCCATGCACCAGCATTTCATAACCGCCAACCGGATAGCTTCGCGATAATCCTTTACCACCAGATGCTTCGTCTTGTTTATAAGAAAACATATCGGGAAATACATCTATTACTTTTACTACAAAATCGGCGTCCGTTGTTGATATACTCGTAAAAATATTGGCAACCACATTGCCGGTTACAGTTACATCATCGGTTAACGTATCGCTTTGAAAAACCAGTACATCCGGTCTTCGCCCGGCAAAGCGCTGGTCATCTGTCATGTACTCGCGTGTGCGTTCAAAATGAACTTCATCGGTGTAAGGAACGGGCTTTGCCGGATCGCTGGTGTATTCGTCAAAACTGTTGCTGCCACCAGGTTTGTTGAAGCCCAATCTGCCACTATCCTGTAAGTAGATAGAAGTGTTTTGCGCACCGGCAGGAGGCCATTCG
This sequence comes from Ilyomonas sp., assembly GCA_965277535.1. Classification (GTDB taxonomy): domain Bacteria; phylum Bacteroidota; class Bacteroidia; order Chitinophagales; family Chitinophagaceae; genus Ilyomonas. Next base: position 4,057,881 of record OZ255825.1, read on the forward strand.
CTAAATTGTTTCCATTCATTTTTTCCGGTAACAAAAATGGTCGCTTCCGCAAGGTTCGATACATCTCCTTTGTTCAGTAAGAAATAATTAAAAAAAGGAATTTCAATGTTTTGCTGGTACCATGTTGATGTATTGGAACCCCATTGCACATTGCCCATGTGCGTACCATCTTTGCTTGCCCATTGCCCGTGATACCAGGGCCCCATCACAATTTTATTAAACGCTTTGCCCTTATTGTTTTGTTCGGCTGCGCGATAAGCATTCCATGCACCCCAGTTGTCTTCTGCATCAAAGTTGCCACCTACCCAAAGCATGGCAGGATTCAGGTGCGCCGTAGCTTTGCGGGCATCACGTGCCTGCCACCACGCATCATAGTTCGGATGCTGATACAATTCCTTCCAAAAAGCTACACTATCACCTATCAATGTAGCCATTTGCTTCAGCGTTCCTGTTTCCAAATAAAATTTATAGTTGTCATGCGTGTTATAATTGAAGCCTGTGGGCCCAACCGAAGTGGGCAACGGGCGAGGCTTTCCAAACGAAGAATAAAAAGCAAAGCCATCCATCGCAAAGAAAGCTCCGTTGTGATGAAAATCATCACCCAAAAACCAATTGGTTACCGGCGCCTGCGGACTCACTGCTTTCAACGCAGGATGATTGGAAGCCGCCGCCATCGTTGAATAAAAGCCAGGATATGAAATGCCAAAAACGCCTACATTTCCATTGTTGCCCGGTATGTTTTTTACCAGCCAGTCAATAGCATCATACGTATCGCTGGCTTCGTCAATTTCAGCTCCCTTTTTAGCCGGATTAAAAGGGCGGACATCAACAAAAGTGCCTTCGCTCATCCAGCGTCCGCGCACATCCTGCGTTACCATGATAAAGCCTTCTTTCAGGTAAGCCATCACATAGCTGTTCCAGTATGGCTTCCATTTGTCTTCGCCATAAGGCGCACAGGAATACGGAGTGCGGGTTAATAAAAAGGGATGCTTTTGAGTCGTGTCTTTCGGCATGTAAACCGAAGTAAAGAGACGCACACCATCGCGCATTTTTATGTACACTTCTTTCTTGGTGTAATGCTCGCGAAGCCAGGTACTGTCGGCATTTTGCGCTTGCAAGGAAATGCAGAAAAAAAGGGCAAAAACAAAAAGAGCCAGCTTGTTTATCATGTGTTGGTTGGTTATAAAAATGAAGATAACCAAAAGTAGGTTTGGTGAGTAAGATTTTTGAAACAAGATATGGATCAATATATCTTATTCCGGTTCATTGGCAACTGAATGAATATTGTCTATTGCCTGTTCATCTTTCGTTGCATCAGACAATATTTTTATCTTTTTTCGGATAACATCGGCTGTAGGATATTTTTTTAGTTTATCGTCTAAATGGTTATACAAACTTTCTATTGTATTCATATCATAAGCCTGGCTATAATAATTGAGAAAGTACAAGCTTACAAAAGAATGCAGTTTCTCTTTAATAAATACAAGCGTTGAATCGGGCACATGAACAAACAAAGCCGATTGAAGCTTGTTGAGTGAATCTATCTGCGACTGATGCGTTGAATCGAGATGTTCCAATGCTTTGTTCACAATTGTCAATTCGCTCATCAGCGGTGCAATCCATCGGTTGAAATAATAATCGTAATCATTGGTAAGCGGTGAACCTGTTATAATTATTTCTCCGGTTGTACTGTCTTTTTCAGTTACCGTAATGGTTTCATTGCCAACAAACAATATGCTCCTTCTTTCGCCTGCCTCAAGCATAAAGCTTTTGGGTTCATCCAGCGTTCCGTTTATTATAAAAACGCCGTTTTTTATATCCACCGAATCAAAGGGAACAAACTCGCTATTGTTGTTATAAAGCAGTAATCTTGCTTCTCCCTTTTTTTGTAAAAAGTGACCTGTAATTGTAAACTTTACTGCCGTTTGCGCGGAAAGAGAAATGGATAAAATGGGCAAAAACAAAAACAGGCAGAAGTGCAATTTCTTCATAAAAATGAATTTGAAAAAACAAGCAAAACCAAACGCAGTGTTGTAAAACATACGATGTACAAAGAATACGTTTTTTATCAGAGGGCAGTTCATTCTGCGTAAATTTTTGTTTCTTTTTTCATGCGGTTAGATATACATCATATCCTTTAAAAGAGGACTCAATCAAATGAAAGTAAAAGGTTGTTTGTAAACAAAACGGTAAAATAATTTTGCTCTTATCTTTTACATTCCTCTCACTGTATCCTTCATCCACCAACTCTCAGTTATATTTGCTTTCTATGGCAAAAGCAGGTTCGGAAACACCATTGATGCAGCAACATCTGGCTATCAAACAAAAATATCCCGATGCCATTTTGTTGTTTCGCGTGGGCGATTTTTATGAGACGTTTGGCGAAGATGCTATCAAAGCTTCGCAGGTGTTGGGCATCACACTTACCAAGCGCAACAACAGTGCGCCATCGTCAAGCGAACTTGCCGGTTTTCCGCATCATGCACTCGATACGTATTTGCATAAATTAGTAAAAGCCGGTTACCGTGTTGCCATCTGCGATCAACTCGAAGATCCTAAGCTTGCCAAAGGCATTGTAAAGCGTGGCGTAACCGAAATGGTAACACCGGGAACAGCTACCAACGATAAGTTGCTTGAGCACAACAGCAATAACTTTTTAGCGTCTGTTCATTTTGCGCAAAGCGGCATTGGCATTGCGTTTCTCGATATTTCAACCGGCGAATTTTTTGTTGCCGAAGGCGATGTTGAATATGCCGATAAACTATTGCAAAGCCTAAAGCCTGCGGAGGTTATTTTTCAAAGAAACCTGCAGAAACATTTTAAAGAAACTTTTGGCGTAAAATGGTACACCTATACTCTCGAAAGCTGGATTTGGGAAGAAGCATTTGCCACCGAAAATTTATTAAAACATTTTGGAACGCATTCACTGAAAGGCTTTGGTATTGAAGGTTTGAAATGGGGCATTGTTGCTGCCGGTGCGGTGCTTCATTATTTAAAAGAAACAGAGCATCCCAACCTGCAACATATCACCGCTGTGCAGCGCATTGAGCGTGATGATTTTTTGTGGATGGATCGCTTTACCATTCGCAATCTTGAAATTATCAGCACAACAGAAAATGGCAATAGTTTATTAAAAGTGTTGGACAATACAGCAAGCCCGATGGGTGCGCGGTTGTTGCGAAGATGGATTGTGATGCCGTTAAAAGACATCACAAAAATAAACGAGCGGTTGGGTGCAGTTGAATATTTTATAAAGGAGATTGACACAAAAAAACAACTTCAATCACTCATCAAACAATGTGGCGATATTGAACGCCTGGCGAGCAAAATTCCATCACATAAAATCAACCCGCGCGAAGTGTTACATCTTGCCAAAGGCTTGCAACACACGGCAGCCATCAAACAAATTTGTGCATCATCCCCTAACGATTATATCAAACGTTTGGGCGATGCATTAAACAACTGTTCTTATTTGGTTGAAAAAATCATTCACGATATAATGCCCGATGCGCCGGTATCATCATCTAAAGGAAACGTGATTAACAAAGGTGTGAATGAAGAGTTGGACAGGCTTCGCAACATCGCTACCAAAGGCAAGGATTATCTCATCAAGATACAACAACGAGAAGCGGAAGCAACGGGCATTTCAACGCTCAAAATCAGCTACAACAATGTGTTTGGTTATTACTTAGAAGTTACAAATTCGCACAAAAACAAAGTGCCGCCGGAATGGATACGAAAGCAAACTCTCACCACTGCTGAACGATATATAACGCCCGAATTAAAAGAGTATGAAGAAAGCATTACCGGTGCGGAAGAAAAAATTTTAGCAATAGAAGCTGAGTTATACAATAAGCTGTTGTTGGAAATGCAGGATTATATTGCTTCTTTACAAGTGAATGGAAGCGTTCTGGCGACGCTCGATTGCTTGTTGTGTTTTGCCAACAATGCGGTTCAGTTCAATTATAAAAAACCAAACTTGCATGATGGCCTGCAGTTGGAATTAAAAGAAAGCCGCCATCCCGTAATTGAACGCAACCTGCCTGCCGGTGAGCAATACGTTGCCAATGACATAACGCTCGACCCGAATAACGAGCAAATCATCATTCTCACAGGTCCAAACATGAGTGGAAAAAGTGCCTTGTTGCGGCAGGCAGCACTCATTACATTGATGGCTCATCTCGGAAGTTTTGTGCCTGCCAGTGAAGCATATATTCCGTTAACCGACAAGATATTTACACGTGTTGGCGCAAGCGATAATGTAAGCGGCGGCGAAAGCACATTTATGGTGGAAATGAACGAAACGGCAAGCATCATCAACAACATTTCACAACGCAGTTTGTTGTTATTGGATGAAATTGGCAGAGGCACTTCTACTTATGATGGCATATCTATCGCATGGAGTATTGCTGAATATTTGCACAATTCGCCAATGGCACCCAAAACATTATTTGCTACGCATTATCATGAGTTGAATGAACTGGAAAATAAACTGCCGCGTGTAAAAAACTATCACATCACCAATAAAGAAATTAACAACCGCGTTATCTTTTTACGCAAGCTCGCACGAGGTGGAAGCACGCATAGTTTTGGTATTCATGTGGCAAAAATGGCTGGAATGCCGCCGGAATTAATCAATCGTGCCAACGAAATTTTACAACAGTTGGAGAGCAGGGAAGAGGAGGGAAGTCGGGAAGACGAAAAGTTGGGAAGACCAGATGTAGGGAAGATGGAAAATAATATGAAAAAACTTTCATCGCAGCGAATGCAATTATCCATTTTTGATGCCCACAGCGAAACATTTAACGAGATCAGAGACATGTTGCAAACCATAGACATTAACCGCTTAACGCCAGTGGAAGCCTTGCTGAAGCTCAATGAAATCAAGGGTTTGCTGAAGTAAGACGGTTTGGTTTTGTCCCTTTTTTAAGTGGTGTAAAACAATGAAATATGAGTAAAAACAAAGAAGTAGAACTGCTATAGCTTTACTTCTTTTAATAATAACCAAGTTTATTTATTGCGAATAATCAACAAACTGCTTACTGTTTGTTTTTGTTCTTCTTTTTGAAATATCCGCGAAGCAAAAAATTATGCTGCGCTGCTTTTAAATCTTCATTCAAATTGTAGCTGCTGGTTTCTAAATTGAATATCGTTTGCTTTAACGAAGCGGCGGTTTGTTTGTCTTTTAAAAGCATACCGGGTGCCGTTGAAGTATCGTTCAAATTATCGGTGGCATGTTTTAAATTATCCGTTGCTTGCCCGGCAGTAATTGCCACATCCCGCAGTTGGGTAACTGTTCCTTTCAACACGGTAAACATTGTTGTATCGGTTGTCAGCTGGTCTGCCAGAGAGCCTTTGGTGTTTAGTTTTGCCGTAAATTCATTCAGGTTATCAATTACTGCTTTGCTCCGTTGCGTAGCCGATTGTAAATTGCTCATGGCAGATTGTAAGCTTCCGAGCGAAGCATTGATTTTTCGGGAAGTTGATTCATCATTGATTAATGAAGCAAGCGCACCTTTGCCGCTATCAATGTTATGACTGATGCGGGCAAATGAACCTGTTATTGCCAGCAAATTTTTATTGTTTGCCTGCAATGTGTTCAGCATTTCATCCGTGCTGATCACTTTTTGCATTGTCAGGTAATCGCCATCTTTAACGATTGGTGCAGCTCCGGTTCCGCCGGTGATCACTACTATTTTATTGCCAATCAAACCATCGGAGCCAATTTTAGCGAGCGCATCTTTATGAATGTTTTTTTCAAGTGACTGTTGCAGCGTCATAGATACCAGCACCTTTGAATTGGCTAGGAACGTAATCTTTTTAACGGTGCCAATTTTCACGCCCGACAACCATACGTTGTTGCCAGGCACCAAACCGTTTACATCATCAAACACGGCATTTACAGTAAAGCCTTTTACAAAGGATTTCTTTTGTCCGCCCAAAGTAAATACGGCCAAAACTAATATAGCAATGCCGATGATAATAAACAATCCTACAATAACAGGTCGGGTATTTTTTGTTGATTTCATATTGGTTGTATTCTAATTTCGAAACATTATTTTCAATTGATTTATGTTTGTTTTTGCCCCTTTTTTTACTACTTAAAATCAACTTCATCTTTCGTGAAGTTGTAATTGTAAAAATTCTGTACGCGCTCGTCAGGGTTGGCAAAAACTTCTTCAAACGTACCCTGTGCAAGAAATTTTCCATCTAATAAAATAGCAACACGATTGCCTACCGTGCGGGCACAGGTAAGATCGTGAGTAATGATGATGGCGCTTGTGTTATAACGCTCCTGTACTTCATTGATAAGATGATTAATTTCGATGCAGGTAATCGGGTCAAGGCCTGCTGTTGGTTCGTCATACATCATAATATCAGGTTTTAAAATGAGCGTTCGTGCAATGCCAATCCGCTTGCGCTGACCGCCGGACAATTCAGACGGCATTTGATTGATGGTTTGCGATAGTCCAACGCCTTCCAGCACTTCTTCAACGGCTTCTTTAATTTCAGCGCGGCTCAGGTTTCGCTTATTTCTTACCAATGGAAACTCTAAGTTTTCGCGTACCGACATGCTATCATACAAAGCGCTGTTTTGAAACGAAAAGCCAATGCGCAACCGAATGGCATCCCATTGTTTTTGCGTAAATTTTTCAACTTCTTCGCCCAACACTTTTACAATGCCGCTATCGGCTTTCAGCAAACCAGAAATGATTTTGATCAATACTGATTTTCCCGTTCCCGAACGCCCTAATATCACCACGTTTTCGCTTTGATACACATCCAGATCAACGCCATTCAATACATGAAGTTGACCGAACGATTTGTGCAAATCGCGGATGTAAATCACTGTATTGTTTTTATCAATAGAAACCATTGTTTGTTTTTAAACTAAAAGCTATTAGCAGCAAGCTGCAAGCATTTAAAGATTTTTTTACTGTCATCTGTCAACTATCATCTATCTTATTGCATTTACAAACTGCACAACTATCATTTCTTCCACAAAAATTAAAAACATAGAAATCACCACCGCCGCATTTGCCGATTTGCCAACGCCTTGCGTACCATTACTTGCATTAAAACCCTGGTAGCAACCCGTAACGCCGATGGTAAAACCATATAGCAACGATTTAAACACGGAAGAAAAAATATCTAAAAAAGAAATGGTGCTAAACGCATTTTCAAAGAAAGCGGTTAAGCTTGTTTGCTCGTTGGCATATACATTTATAAACGAACCCATCATACCAACAAAACCGGAATACATCATTAGCATCGGCAGCATGAAAGTGGTTGCCAGTACGCGTGTTACCACTAAAAATTTAAACGGATTGGTGGCAGATACCTCCATTGCATCAATCTGTTCGGTTACTTTCATTGAACCCAGTTCTGCACCAATGTTGGAGCCTACTTTGCCAGCCGCAATCAATGCTGTAACCAATGGTGCTAAGGCGCGGATGATGGCAATGGAAACTAGCGAAGGCAGCCACGAACTGGCGCCAAAAGTAGAAAGCGAAGGGCGAGATTGTTTGGTGAAAACAATGCCTGTGATAAAACCTGTAAGCGTGATTAACCCTAAGGAACGATAGCCCACTTCAAAGCATTGCCGGACGATTTCTCTACCTTCATAGGGCGGCGTTACGCTTTCTTTAAAAAAGCGTCCGATAAATTGAAAAACGTTATAAATGTTTTGAAAAAAATCATCTGCCTTTCTTGAAATGACGTACTTTTTTTTAGGCAGCGATTCTACCTCTTCGCTCTGTGTATTCATACTCAATTACTGGTTACAGCCCTTAGTGGCAGAATACCAGAACTAATTTAATGCCATGTTCTTAGCGTGGTTGTCGGGTTTGTTTTTGCCGGAAAAAGGAAGAAAGAAAATTTGCTCTCAATTTCAATTTTATTTATAAGCAATAACTTTTACTTTTAGTGCGAAACAAAAACAAACGATGTCAATATCCACATTGCAACAACCAAGGCAAAGATTGGTTTCACTTGATTTTTTTCGCGGCTTAACCGTTGCCAGCATGATACTGGTAAATAACCCCGGCGATTGGGCGCATGTGTATCCGCCGCTTGAACATTCCAAATGGAATGGCTGCACGCCAACCGATTTAATTTTTCCTTCGTTTTTATTCATGGTTGGCGCTTCCATTGCGTATGCCATTGGTGGTAAAAAAGAAAACAACATGCCGCAGGGAAAAATACTTTGGGCTGCGCTGAAACGCTCACTCACCTTGTATTTGATATTTGCTTTGCTGGTGCTGGTACCTCGATTTGATTTTGCACATTTTCGCATTTTAGGTGTGTTGCCACGCATCGCTATTGTGTTTTTTGTTACCGTAGTTCTTTTCTTAAAAACATCTTACAGAACACAGTGGTTCATTTTGTTTTCGATATTGATTGTGTATTATATTTTGATGTGCTTTGTTCCGGTTCCCGGTGTTGGTTATGCCAATTTAGAACCGGCAACGAATTTGGGTGCATGGCTCGACACTACTATTTTAACTCAAAACCACATGTGGCGCGGCTCCAAAGTATATGATCCTGAAGGCTTATTGAGTACGCTGCCTGCTGTTGGCACTTGCCTCATGGGAGTGCTTACGGGAACCTATTTGCGTAGAAAAGATAAAACAGAAAATGACAAAGTCGGGTGGCTGTTTACAATGGGCATTTTTTCGGTAGGGGCAGGTTTAATATGGGATTTATTCTTTCCTGTTAATAAAGCGTTGTGGACAAGCTCGTTTGTGTTGTATGCAGGCGGTATTGGCATTCTTGCACTTACGCTTTCGTATTGGTTGATTGATGTGCAGCACCATCGCAAATACATTACACCGTTTCTTGCCTTCGGTGCAAATGCAATTACAGCTTATGTTTCAGCCGATGTAGTTCTTATCCTTCTCGATTTTATTAAAGTGAATTGGAACGGCAAAACCGTTGGAGCGCAGCAGTATTTGTATCAAACGTTTTTAGTTCCTCATTTTTCGCCCACCAACGCATCGCTCATTGGCGCGCTTACTTTTGTTTTGATTTTATTGATACCGATGTGGATTTTGTATAAAAAGAAAATCTTTATTAAAGTATAGAGAAAGCTACGAGCGGTGAGCTTCAAGCGGCGAGCAATAAGCCCCAAGCTACACAAGCTGCAAGTAAAAATCAAAAAGAAGGATTGTATAAACTCACTGCTCGAGGCTCATAGCTCGTAGCTTACAGCTTACTGCTCGCCGCTCTCATGGCATATCGTTTGTAAATCTGATTCTCAAATCTTTCATTGTATGGAAAAAAGAATTTTTGGTATTATCCTTACTTTGCTGGGGATTGGCGGATTGATTTTCGCCGCTGTTTCCATCACGCAAAAAAGCTCTTCCGTTACCTACATTGCAGTGTATGGCATTTTGGGATTGATATTTTTCTTAACCGGCATCAGCTTAATTCGCAATACAAACGATAAAGCGAGTTAGAGAAAAGCATCGTTTGTTTTTGCCTATAAAATCGCTTTTTGGTTTTACGTTTTTTTCTTCAATTTTTTCAGCATAAAGCTTTAGCCACCGCAATGACTAAAGCTTTTTATAATTTGTTATTGAAGATGTAATTACAATATCAGCCGCATCAATCATAATTTCATCGCCGGCTTTTACATTTTGGGTTTCATCACCACTGATAGATAGAGCCTGAATTTGATTTCCAATCTTTATTTCAATCAAAGTCACGTTATCATTGGTTTTTACAGAGATAACTTTTGCCATCAATTGCAGTTGGTTATAAGAATGAGATTGCGAAAAAGCCTGCTGAGGCGTTCCTTCAAATATTACTTTACCTTCCTGTAGTTGAATCAAATGATGCGATAATGCACATACTTCTTCCTTGTTATGGCTCACCAAAATAGCAGTAAATCCTAACTCGTTTTGCAACTGTTGTAAAGCCTCATGCAATTGATACCGAAGCTCTGTATTCAATGCCGAAAGAGGCTCATCAAGCAATAATAACTTTGGCTTGCGAACCAAAGCTCTTATGAGTGCCACGCGCTGCTGCTGACCGCCCGATAAACGGGATGGTTTAACATGAAGAAATGCCTGCATAGAAGTGATCTCTACAAGATGATGAATGAAAGTATCATCAGTTTTTGGTTTTGCCGCAAATTGCAGGTTTTGCAATACCGTCATGTTAGGAAATAAGGCATAATCCTGGAAGACAAATCCAATGCTGCGTTGCTGTGGCTGTACATCTCTTTTTTGTTTAGCATCAAACCAAACAGCGTTATTAATTTCAATTGAACCGGCATCCGGCTTCAGCAAACCGGCTATCATTTTCAGCAACGTGGTTTTGCCCGCACCACTTTCGCCCCATAAGGTTGTAATCTTGTTTTGCGGCAAATGAATGTTTATCTCCATTGCTTTTTTTCCTGATGAAAACTGAAGTTGTTTGCTGAGGTTAATGTGTATCATAAGCCTGCCACGCTGCGCTGCAGTCGCTTGTTAACGGAATAAACCAGCAGCAAAATAAGAAATGAAAGGATGAGCAACGCAGCCGCATACACATGAGCCGTGCGATAGTTGAGCGCTTCCACTTCATCATAAACCGCGATGGATGCGGTGCGCGTTTGCCCGGCTATATTTCCGCCAATCATCAACACCAATCCAAACTCGCCAATGGTATGTGCAAAACTGAGCACAATGCCGGTTAACAAAGAAGGTTTGATATTAGGCAATAACACACATAACAACGTTTGCCGGCGCGACTTTCCGAGCGTGTAAGAAGCTTCTGAAAGATGAGAAGGCAACGACTGCAAGCCTGCCTGAACGGGTTGTATCATAAAAGGTAAACTGTAAATAACCGATGCTACTACAAGACCAGAAAAAGAAAACAGCAATCGTATGTTAAACCATGATTGCAGCCAATGTCCAAACCCATTGGCAGGGCTAAAAAAAATGAGTAAATAAAAACCAAGCACCGAAGGCGGTAACACTAAAGGAAGACTGAAAACTGCTTCCAGCAAAGGTTTGAGGCGTGATGAAGTAAGGGCTAACCAGGCAGCCAACGGCACGCCAAGAAGGAACAGCACTACCGTTGTTACCGTTGCCAGTTGAAAGGAAAGAAGAAATGGTTGCCAGTCAACGCCCATGTCTGTTTTTGTTATAAAAATGAATCTATCTCAATTGTTTACCGATAACCATACTTCTTAAAAATGGCTTTTGCTGTTGGCGTAAATAAAAACTCATACCATTGTTGCGCCGCTTTTAAATGTGGAGATGATTTGATAACAACCACGCCTTGTGCAATGGGTTGGTACAATTTTTCATCCACTTCTTTCCAAACACCCATGTTAGCAAAAGCTGAATCGAGCACTACCGACTTCGCTGTGAAAGCCACATCCACTGCGCCACTTAGCAAATATTGATTCACAGCCGAAATGCTTTCGCCATACACAATTTTCGGTCGTATTATTTGCAGTAGATTTTGTTTGGTAAATGCCTCTAAAGCCGCTTCTCCATAAGGTGCCAGCTTTGGATTGGCAATGGCTATTTTTTGTACATCATTGTTCAAAACAACCTTTACACCGTTTGATAAGTTACGCTTGTGCAAACTCCACATTACCAGCGTTCCGTAAGCATACACAGCAGGCTTTTCGGTTGTCAATCTCTTGCTGTACAACTCTTGCGGATACTTCATGTCGGCCGACATAAACACATCAAACGGTGCACCCTGCTCAATTTGCGCCGTTAATTTACCGGATGAACTTACGGTTATATCTGCGTCTATGCCTGATTCTTTTTTAAACGATTCTTTTAATTTGACAACCACAAATTGAGCATTAGCAGCTACAGCAATACGCAGATATTGGGCATTCACAAAAACTGACAAAAACAAAAACGAAATAATAAGATTGTATTTCATTAAACATACGTTTTTACTGTAAAAACAAACTGCAGTTTAGTATTGTTATCACCGGCAAAGCACCACAGTTACCACTTCACCTTTATACCTTTTTTTCTTTTCATCAGTAAACGAAACAATACCATCTGCATGTATCAATGAAATCACATCGCCCGAGGTAGATGTTAGTATAGGCTGCGCAAAACATTCGCCTTCTTCATAAAACAATTTCACCAAAACGTGCAAGGTAAGCGTTGCCGGAACAGCAACCTCTTCACACAATTTAGCGGTTATGGTTTTGGACGATTGATGAAGACACGAGGAAAGCCAATGCTTGAAAAACAAATGAAAACAAACAAACGTGGAAACCGGATTGCCTGGAAAACCGAACACCAATTTCTGATTCATACTGGCAAACAAAAATGGCTTTCCCGGGCGTTGTGCAACGCGATGAAGCACCGTTTGAAATCCAATGCTGGCGAGGGCCTGAGGTAGGTAATCTTTTTTTCCTTTTGATACGGCACCTGATAACAAAACCACATCATGGTCCTCTAAAATGGAAAGCAATTCTTCTTCCAATTCTTCTTTATTGTCCCGCAAATGATGAAGGCTTGCGCTGATGTTTTCACTCTCCAAATCGGCTGCCATGAAATAAACATTTGATTGCCTGATTTGATGCGGCAATGGAGTTTGTTTAACCCCAACCAATTCATCACCCGTTGAACAGATAGCAATTCGTGGAAGCTTGTAAACTTCTACTTCATGCAACCCAACCGTTGCCAAAATGCTGATGTGTGCCGCTGTCATACGAGTTTTTTTTGTAAGCAACACAGCTCCTTTTTTTTCATCAATGCCTTGCCTGTGTATGTTTTGAAACGGCTTAATTTTATCAACCATTATTGTTGCAACATTGTCTTGTATTAAGCAATCTTCGTAAGGTATTACAAGGTTGCAATTAGTTGGCAAAACTGAGCCTGTCATCACTTCAATACAATGTTTTTGATCTGATAAATGGCTAACTGATGCACCCGCAGTACTTTCGTTTTCGATAACAAAACGCCGTTGGGCCTTTGCAAATGAATCGCTGTTGATAGCAATGCCATCCATCATTATGCGGTCAAAAGGAGGGAAGTCTCTATCAGCAATAACATCTTCTGCCAACACACGGTTCAAAGCCTTTTGAAATGGCACTTTTTCTTTGCCAAAATTTCTTTGGTGAGATGCAATGAGTTGGTAAGCTTCGCTAACTGTAATCATGTAAATGGTTGGTTTGAACCACGAAGACTCAAAGGAAAGAAGTTACACAAAGTAATCTTTTTGTCTTAGTGCGTCTTCGCGCCTTTGCGCTGAAGTTATATTGATGAATACAAGGATTGTTTTTTAAACTTATCATCCCACCTTCGAAGAAACAATTATCCACCCAAAACCGACATGGAATCGTGCATTTGTTTTTGATCCTTTTTTTCGGCTTCAAAACCATTTTCTGCTCGGTTCGCAATCGCATTGATAATAATATTACGCAACTCATTTTCGCAAGCTCCATTGCGTAAAGCATCTCTCAAATTCGCTGCTGGCGCGGCATACAGGCAGGTTCTCAGTTCGCCGGTGGCAGACAAGCGAATGCGGTTGCAGGTGCCGCAAAAGGTTCGGCTAAAGGCAGGAATGATGCCGAAAGCTCCTTTATAATTGTCTATTTTATAATTAAGTGATGTTGAGTTTTTGGGATTGAGTAAAGCAACAATGTTATCATCATAATATTGGCTGATATGCTGATAAATATCGCGGTAATTCCAGTTGCTGTTATCAAAATGAGAACTGCCGTTGAATGGCATTTCTTCTAAAAAACGCACTGAAAGGTTGTGATGTTTTGTTAGCTCAACAAAAGGAATAATATCATCTACATTTTTCGTTGCCGACACCACACAATTGAGTTTGATGTGAAAGCCTTCATCCAGCAATTTGTAAATGGTTCGATGAACGTTAGCAAAGCTATCACGCCTTGTTATTTGATGAAACCGTTGGGCATTCAACGAATCCAAACTAATATTCAACTGCGTGATGTTGAGCCTTTTTAATTCATCAATGTGGGGCTCAATAAGCGTTGCATTGGTGGTGATGTTTACTTCGTTCAAACCATCAAGGCTTTTTATGTTTTGCAGGAAGGAGAGCAAGCCTTTTCTTGCAAAAGGTTCGCCGCCGGTTATTCGTATTTTGGTAACACCCAGTGTTGTAAAAATGGAAGAAAGCAAATACATTTCTTCCCAGCTAAGCACGTCTTTTTTCGGCGAAAACAAAACACCTTCTTCGGGCATACAATAATAGCAGCGCAGGTTGCAACGGTCGGTTACCGACAGGCGCAGATAATTCAATTCTCTGCCGTATTTATCTATTAGCTGGCTTTGCATGTTGTGTTTGTTTTCGCCCAATAAATGAGGTGGCTATGGATGCGCATTTATCCAAACGTTGCCCCCTTCATACCATTCCTGCTTCCAGATAGGAACCGTTTTTTTGAGTTCATCAATTAAAAATTCGCACCCTTCAAACGATGCTTTGCGATGCGTTGAGGAAGCGCCTGTTATCACCGCTATTTCACCGGGCTTTTTTTCGCCAACGGCATGTATGATTACTACTTCGTGCAGGTTCCATTTTTGTTTTGCTTCCCGTGCTATCTTTTCCATTTGTTTAATTGCCATCGCTTCGTATGCTTCAAAAACAAGCTTCGTTACTGTTTTGTTTTTGTTCAAATTCCGAACCGTACCGATGAACAAATTTACTGCACCGCAAACCGGCGATTGCAAATAGTTATAAGCTTCTTCAACAGAAATGGCATCCTTAATTTTTATCAGCATTTTTATCCTCCGCTTACAGGTGGCAATAAAGCAATTTCGCTTCTATTATCAAGGGTTGCGTTATCATCCGCATATTCATTATCTACCGCAATTGCCCAAGACTGCAAGGTTTGTAATTGAGGAAAGCCTTTTAATAAATATGCTTTTAACGCGCCAACGTTGCTGATGTTTGCATCATCGGTTAGCGTAAGTTCTTTATCGCCTATCATTTCTTTGGCAACGCCAAATAGTTGTATCGTCATTATCTTATTTCTTTTTAAAACAATCAAAAGTCACACACTTATCACGCTTTGTTTTTTTAGCCCTTTCATTGTTGCTTCATATTCATCTTTTGTGTTGATGTTTTTAAAGAGGGAAGCATCGGGCGCAGTGAGCATTTCAACATCGTTTCGAATCAAAAACTTACGTGGGCAGTAAAGTCCATCATCAACAAATTTGCGCAAAAGCAGAAAAGATTTTGGTTCCCAAATGGCAATCAAAGGCTCTGGAAAATCGCCCGATTCATTCCAAAAAGCTGTGGCTGTTTTTTGTGCATTGCGATGTTGAATGAGATAGGTAATTGTTTCATTATTTAAATAAGGCAAATCGCACGCAACCACCAGCCATGCCCTGTTTGGATTGCGTTCAAACGCAGACAGGATGCCGCCTGCAGGTCCTTTATCAACGATGGTATCTTGTATGTGGGGCAAGTGTTGAACGCTTTCTAATTGTTGTTCATTTACTGATACAAACACTTCATTACAAAGCTGCAACAGGAGTTCAAATACATATTCACGCTGGCTTTTATCATGATAAAAAATGCTGCCTTTGTCGGTGCCCATACGCTTGCTCTTTCCACCGCACAACACCAATCCGTTTACGGCTGTTATAACTGGCTGGAACGTTTGGTTTTGCCCCATTTTATCGTGCATTGAAATCATGTTTACCTCCTGTTTTTGAAATGAGCTTTGTTTCTTTAATCACTATCGCGTGGCTCATCGCTTTGCACATATCATAAATAGTGAGCGCAGCAACAGAGGCTCCTGTTAACGCTTCCATTTCCACGCCGGTTTTTGAAGTGATGGAAACTGTGCATTCAATTACAACCTCTTTTTGTTCATTTACGCTAATATTTATCTTGCAATTTTCTAATGCCAGCGGATGACAAAGTGGTATCAGTTCGCTTGTTTTTTTAGCTGCCATTGTTCCGGCAATGATGGCAGTTTGAAACACTGGTCCTTTCTTCGTTTGAATGTCGTTGTCTTTTAATTGCTCTATAATTTCTTCACCCAATACCACAATACTTTGTGCCGTAGCCGTGCGTTTGGTAACTTGTTTTTCGCTTACATCAACCATCGCAGCATTGCCGCTTGCGTCAACATGGGTTAAGCTAACTTCATTCATTGTTATCTTCGCTTTTTGCAAAGTGAAATTACTTTGTAAAATGATGTTATTATCAGGTATTGAATGAAATAACACGACTTTGTTTTTACTCAAACTAAAATTATTATCTACTATGAAAGCCGCCGTTTTGCACCAGTTGGGACAAACTCCAAAATACGAAGATTATAAAGAACCTGCACCGCAAAAGGAGAACGAAGTTGTAATGACGGTAAAAGCTGCCGCCATTAAAAACATTGACAAAGGCAGAGCAAGCGGACAGCATTATGCAAGCTATCAACACCTGCCTGTTGTGGTTGGTATTGATGGCGTAGGCGTTTTGGAAGAGGGAACGCGCGTGTATGCCAACGGTATTACGGGAACCATGGCTGAGAAAGCTTTAATTGATAAAAACAAACTTACAGTGCTGCCCGATGGCATTGACGATGTTACTGCGGCTGCCTTGCCCAATGCCGTGCTGGGTGCAGATTTGGCGTTGCGTTACCGTGCCCGCATTCAAAAGGGGGCTGTGGTGTTGATAAACGGAGCAACAGGAATTACAGGTAAAATTGCGGTGCAGTTAGCCAAACATTATGGCGCTGCAAAAATTATAGCCACGGGAAGAAATGAAAAACTGTTGGAACAATTGCGCAAGCTGGGCGCAGATGAAATTATCAATCTAAAACAATCGGATGAAACAATAACACAGCAAATTAAAACGGCACATGCTTCCTCACCAATTGATATTGTGATTGATTATTTGTGGGCACATCCTTTTGAACTGATTATTGCTGCATTGCAAGGTAGTGGCGGTTTGCAGCAGAATGTTCATGCAATAAAGATGGTAACTGTTGGCGATATGGCTGGGGCAACCATCAGTTTGCAATCGGGCGTGTTAAGAAGTTCAGGTATTGAAATATTGGGTTCGGGCTTTGGAAGTTTGCCCAAGGAAGCGTTTGAAAAATTCAATGTAGAAACCTTGCCAACCATGATGCAACTGGTTATTGATAAAAAATTATACATAGATACAGAAGCGGTTCCATTATCCCACGTTGAAGAAGCCTGGCAAAGAAAAAGCAGCGAAAAAAGAATTGTGCTTGTAATGTAATGCTTTTAATGTAACGCTGGCAGGGTTTTAAACCCTGCCAGCGTTCACGAAATTGTTGCTGACTGTTTAAAAATGATATACGGGAATTACGCTTTCAACTTCAAAAGCTTATCTGCATTGCCGTGTGCAATTTTTTCCTTGTCTTCGGGCGATACTTTCATTTCATCTAAAAATTTTCTTCCTGCTTTATTTGGGCTATAAGGATAATCAACCGAAAACAAAATTCTATCCGCACCAAACGTATCGAGCGCAAGTTGCAAAGGTGGCTGCGTGAATAAGCCGCTTGTGGTTATCCATACGTTGCTTTTTAATACTTCACTAACAGTGCGTTTGAGGCCTGCATCTTTATAAATCTTATTAATACGCTCCATCATCATGGGCAGCATTTCGCCCATGTGACCAATGATAATTTTTAAATCCGGATGCTTATCAAATGTGCCTGCCAGTATCATTCGCAAAACATGAATGGCGGTTTCTGAATGCCATCCCCAGCCCGCGATGGAAAGCATGAAACCTAATGAGCCGGGAAGGTTGTTGTAATATGCATCGTTTACGGCTTTAACGGGAAGATTGGGATGAATGTAAATAGGCACATCCAAGGCTTCGGCGGTTGCAAGAATGGGCTCAAATTGTTCATCATCCAAAAACTTATCTTGCGTAGTTCCGTTAATCATCGTTCCGCAAAAGCCCAATGTTTTCACAGCTCGTTCCAATTCTTCTGCGGCTGCGTTTGGAACCGTCATTGGCAGCACTGCAAAGCCTGCAAAACGTTGTTTATGTTTGGCAACGATGTTGGCTATTTCGTTGTTGTAATCGTGCGCATAAGAGATGGCTTCTTCGCCTTCTAAAAGGTCACCGCCGGGCGCTGTAACGGATAATACCTGAAGCGTAATTCCGCTATCATCCATGTCCTTAATTCTTTCTTTCTCCACATCTTCCAACAAGTGCTCTACACGTTTCATAGGCGAGGCATCACCGTCGGGGTTTGGCCAGCCTCTTTTCATCCTTGCTTCTTTGCTGATACGATTATCAAACTTGGGCAAACTAATGTGTTCTTCTAAAGTTACGATTCGCATGTATGAATGTGTTTTTAATGATTGATTCCAATGCTTTGTTATCTGAGTAACTATCGCACCAAGTTCATAAATCGTGCTGAAAAATCAAGCCGTCTTTTTGGCTACTGCGACGATGTCTTTTCCTTCTAAAATATTTTTTACATAACCATTTTGTGCAAGATGAATCATGCACAAAGCGAGTTCTTCCATTGTACAAAAACTATTGGGAAACAAACCACGGCCAACAGGAAACAACCACAATATGTATTTATAAAATGAATGCGCGTGTTGTAAACCTTTGATTGGCTTAATGAAGCCAGGGCGCAAGTTGAATGCTTTTGCAAATGGCAATGTTTGCAAATCGGTCTCCACTTTTGCTTTTGTTTTTGCCCAATTTTGTCTGCTGTTGGCGCTTGTTCCTGCGCCGGAAATGTAACAGAACGTCATATCGTTATTCAGCCTGCTTACCGTTTTGGCTACGTGCATCGTTAGTGTGTAAGTGATTTTGTCGTACTCTTCTTTTGCAATGCCGATAGAAGAAATACCTAAACAAAAAAAACAGGCATTGAAGCCACGTAGTTTATCTTCTATGGATGACAAATTATAAAAGTCATCGTGTATAATTTCGGTGAGTTTTGGATGCGTTATGCCACAAGGTTTCCGGTTGATGACGAGCACTTTTTCAACATCAGGATGTTGCAGGCTTACATGCAGCACGCCTTCGCCCACCATGCCGGTTGCACCTGTAATGATGGTTCTGATTTTTTTGTTCATGGTAACACTGTTGAAGAATTGATGATGACTTCGAAAGAAGTTTTCCAGCCTACTTGTACTGATATTATTTTATTGTTGAAGATTTGTATTCAATTCTTTTTTATTTGCCAACATGTTGCAAAAGATAACAGGTAAGGTGTTAGAATATAAATAGTGAACAGTAAAGCTATCGTTTTAGGATTTACTTTGTCAACGATTGCTGGTCTGTTTCCTTCCTTCCTGCTGATTTTTCTGGCAAGGATTACAATAACAAGGCAATTGAACAAAATACCTAAAAAAGAAAAAATCCAAAGTCCACCAAAAAAAGAAAGTGTTGATGTATGATAGTGAATTGCAGAAGTGGTAATCACACCAGCTATGATAATTGAGGCAAATATAAATTCCCAAATAATAAATCGTGCTCCATGAATGCTCATATCAAAACGAACTGCATCAGTAATAGTAAAAAATTTTGAACGGTTCATAATGTTTGATTTCGAAGAATCTTTTACAAAGCTGGTTAGCGTGTATGAGTATGATCAAACGACCAGTTTGCCGCTACTGCTGTTTCGTTTCTTACGTTTTGTTTTTGCCGCTTTTTTCTTTTTAATCTTACATAAAAGTAAAGCATCTCTTCCCACAGGGAAGAGAAAGAACAAAAATAAGATGTGCTTTCTTCAAATTGTTTCATTCGCTTTTACATTTGGGTTACAAAACATATTACTTTAGCTAACTGTTTACTTACTAAAACAATTAAATCATGAAACGATTCTTTGCTATGTTCGTTGTTGTTGCTGCAGCATTTGCGTGTAGCAGCAATGCATCTTCCGGAACCACTACCGATTCTACTTCTACCAACAAAGATTCTGCTTCCACTGCCACATCGCAAGGCAGCACCAGCGGCTTTAAACTGGGCGTGCAAATGTGGACGTTTCGCATGTTTACTTTTTCCGAAGCATTGGATAAAGTGGACAGTGCCGGCATCAAATACATTGAAGCGTTTTGGGGACAAAAACTGGGTAACGATATGCCTGGTGAATTTGGCGCAGGCATGACGCCTGACACGCGCAACAAACTGAAACAATTGTTGCAAAAGAAAGGCATCAGCATTGTGGCAATGGGCGTGATTGTGCCAAATGGTAAAGCCGAATGGATAAAAGCGTTCGACCTTGCCAAAGATTTTGGTTTGCAATACATTACCTGCGAACCTATCAAAACGCAATGGGACATGATTGATTCTCTTGCTGGTGTGTATAATATTAAAATTGCCATTCACGATCATCCTCGTCCCAATGCTTACTGGGAGCCCGATTCAGTGCTGGCTGCCATTAAAGGACATAAGAATATTGGCGATTGCGCCGACATTGGCCACTGGGCTCGCAATGGCTTGAATCCGGTTGATTGTCTGAAAAAATTAGAAGGTCATATCATTGGCGTTCATTTAAAAGACATTGTGAAATTTAACGATACTAAAGCTGAAGATACTGTTGTTTCAAAAGGAGTGATTGACTTGCCAGCGGTGCTGGCAGAATTGAAGCGGCAAAACTTCAATGGCATGATGTCCATCGAGCATGAATCCAATTGGTATCACAGCACGCCGGATGTTATTTTTACAAAGCAGTATTTTGATGAACAAGTGGCAAAGCTGAATAAATAATAATTCGATATTTGCGCAAAAACAAAAGGGCAAAACTGCACAGTTTAGCCCTTTTGTTTTTGAATAAAAGGCAACTTTTCATTTTACTCCTTTGTTATCATCCCACCAGCCCCTCATTTTGCGGATGTATAAAATTTGCCCTGTATGGTACGCGTTGTGCGTTCCAATGTGTGCAATGGTTGAATACCATTTCGCAAGCTTTTTTTCATCGGCTGCCTGCACAGCCTCTTCCCACTGCGTAAGTAAATTGTCTAACTCTTTTATAGTTGTTGCCCATGTAGCTTCAGTTACAGGACTAAACGTTTCTTTGTTATTGCCATTAAAAACATCCTGCTTTGCGCCTTTGAATTTGTCCAATGATTGCTTGTCCCAAAAAATTAGATGCGTTGTAAGCTGTGCAATAGAGTGGTTTCCGCTACTGTCTTTCCAATTGGCTTGTTCTGCTGTTAAACCCTTTACTGCAAGCACCGGCGGCACAAACCAATCCTGCACATTGTGTGTGGTTTTTAATTGTTCAAGTAAAATGGATTTTAATGTTGGCGCTGTATCTTTTTGTGCAGTAAGAGATGAAGAAATGCAACCAACAAACAAAAGAACGAGCAGTTGTTTCATTGCGTTTTATTTTATGAATAAAGAAAGAGGAAAGATAAAATGAACACAACGAATGATAAGTTACGATTTGATGAGTGGCATATCATCGGTCTTCCTACAATTCTCATTCAATAAAGAACACCAAAACAAAAAGCTGGTTCCTCACTCTCTTCCCTTTCACAAACCTGCTATTAGTTCATCAGCGAAGCTGGTATCTTTTCTTCGTTCATAAATAAGCATTTTGCAATCGGGTTGTTGCATAATGAGACTGTCTTCTGTTATAATTTTAATCGTTGCATTGGATATGTACTGGCTATCTCCAATCAAAGCATAAATTTCACCTGTAGCGCAAAAGCCAAGCAGGTAATAGTCGGATCGTGCAACACCGTTTTTTATTATCAATATATCGTTTGCTTCCAATGGTTCTTTGGCTGGAGAAAATACCAGAACTTCATCGGTAGCAAAATTGTACCATCTTCCTTGCAAGCTATTGGCGACTGTGGTAAAGAGTTTGTTGTTTTGTGTGTTCCTCATACTGTCTTAGTCGTATTTTTCGTGTTTAGGTAAAGACGGTATCCGTGTAACTATTATGGTGCCGTAAGTGCCAATCGCCTCAAATTTTTCTTTTGACCATATATTTTTATAGTGAAACCAAGCGGTACAATGAAGAAGTTTTGTTCCGGTTATACCCGTTCATACTAACCTGTGGCAAATGAATTGCATACAATTCAACTCTTCTGTTATTGTTTTAGAGGAAAAGCAAAATCAATTTCTTTATTCAGAATATGAAACATAAGCGAGTAAGCAATCAATCTAAGCGCTGGCTGCCAACAGCATTGATTACATTGTTTTTCTTTCCTCTGTTGCCTGTTCAGGCACAGGATAACTATGAAATTCAGGTATATGAATCGCCTACCGTACCTAAAGATTACACAATGGTTGAGCTGCACAGCAACCTCACAACCAGTGGAACTTCAACCAAGATAAATGATGTATATCCCACCAATCATGAGCTGCACGAAACCGTTGAAATCACACATGGTTTTGCCCCGGATTTTGAAATTGGTTTTTACTTTTTTAATTCCATTGGCAGCGATGGCCGAACGGCTTATGTAGGCAGCCACATTCGTCCGCGGTTTACTGCTCCTGATCGTTGGCATCTCCCGTTCGGACTGAGTTTGAGCACTGAGGCAGGTTATCAGAAAAGGAGTTTTTCGGAAGACGACTGGACACTTGAGATACGACCCATTATTGATAAAACATGGGGGAATCTTTACATCTCTCTTAACCCAACTGTTGATAAATCATTTCACGGCTTGAATAGCCATCAGGGCTTTGTATTTTCACCCAATATTATGGTGCAATATTCTATTAACAAAGTGGTTTCGCCTGCGTTGGAGTATTATGGTTCGGTAGGACCTTTCCAGCAATTTTTGCCTTGGGGTGAACAAGACGAGCAACTGTTTCTGGCCATCAATCTTGATGTGTCGCCCGATTGGGAATTGAATGCCGGTTATGGAATCGGTTTAACCAGTTTGGCAGATAGAAGAATTATCAAATGTATCGTTGGCTATCGCATCAAACCATCAAAAAAGTGGCGAGTATCTGTGCCTCCGGCAGTCAATTGATGAAGTTCGTTTTAATAAAGCAGTAAATAAGCCGATGAGTAAGACAAACAGAACAACAAAATAACCCACAGGTTATTTTTTATTACTAAATAATGCTAATTTATCCTGTACTGTTGCAGATAGCTCAACCTCCACTATAGTCTCATAGAGATAAGCTAAGTGATCTGTCAACGGCTTTACCAAATAAGATTTTACTAATGAAGAGTCTTCAGACTTCTGTACATCATCATTGTGTACAGAGTAAGAAAGTATGTAAACAGATAAATAAGAAATGAACCGGGGCGGTAATTTTTCTAATTGATGAAGAACTTCCCATCCATTTAAGAGGGGCATATTAAGATCTAACAAAACAATTGTTCTAACAGCTTGTTTTTCAAATTCTGTTTCAATATACTGCAAGCCTTCTACCGGGTTCGTAAACCCAACAATATCAAAATCTACACTTTGCAGTATTCGTTTAAAATACAGCATACACAATGAGTTGTCAAATGCATCGTCGTCCAGAATAACAATTCTGAGTAGCAGTGATTTCATAGAAAGTTGGTTAAGAACTTAGAGATAAGTGAGCTGCAGTGAACCTAATACAATACTCAATTATATTAGATTATAATTTTAAAAATAATGTCTGGATTCCTGTTTCTTTTTGTTATGCAACCGGCAACACGAATATATGTGCAGAACGGTAAAAGCAAAAGAAGAAGAGCTTGCATAAACCTATAAAAATGTATGCTTTGCCTATTTTAATTTGAGATAGCTATTATTTGCTTGGAAGGTTTAAGATAGATTCTTCACTTTTTCGTGTATTTAACTCAGTATCGGATACTGTTGGCAGCAGTAAAAAAGAAAGCAATCATCAATTGTGCAGCGAATCTTCTTTTACATCCTGAAGTTTTTTTCTTCCTGCTAAAAAAATAATAAGAGCCACTACCACTGATATTGTCATACTCGAGGCAAGCGGCAAACTTCCTTTTTGATGCAGTAAACCTACAGCAGAAGATACAATACCACCAATGCCAATTTGTATAAAGCCTAACAACGCTGATGCACTGCCAGCGGTTTTTGCAAATGGCGACATAGCAATAGCTGTTGCATTAGGTCCGCTGATTCCAATGCAGGACAGTATGATAAAAAGAAAGATAAGATGTCCGGCAAGAGATAATGTGCCCATCCATACAATAGCAGAAAACAAAACGCTTGCAATGCTTTGTATTATGAGTGCCACCATAAAAATCTGAGGGCTGCTATACCGCTTAGTAAGCAAATGATTGAGTTGACTACCACCAATAAAACCCACCGAAAGCAAGGCAAACACACCACCGTATTGGTGTGCCGTTAGATGGAAAAAGTTCATGAACACAGCAGGCGAACCGGCAACGTAAATAAATAATCCTGCAAAAGCAAACGTGCCAGCAAACGCGTACACAAAAAATTGAGGTTCTGTAATGATTCGGCGAAACACTTTCAGAATGGGCTTCGGCATAAGGGAAACGCTTTTGTCGGGCGCTGCACCAGACGGAAGAAAAAAGAAAGCAATCAATAAAAGAATGGCTGCAATAACAGCCAGCACAACAAACACGCCATGCCATCCCCAAAGTGATAGCACAAAGGAGCCGACGGAAGGTGCCAACAGTGGCGACAAGCCAATTACCAGAATTAAAAACGAAATAATGGAAGCACTCTTTTCGGGCGGAAACAAATCCTGCACCATAGCAATGGCAGCCACAGAACCTACACATCCACCCAGCGCCTGAACAAAGCGCATTACCAACAACGCGTTCAACGTGTGGCAGGAAGTGCAACCCAGTGTAGCAAATATGTACAAAACCAAACCTATATAGAGTGGTAGCTTTCTGCCAAAGCGGTCGAGCAATGGTCCATACACAATTTGCCCGATGGCAAAGCCCAAAAAGTAAGTCGAAACACTTAACGACATGTTTTCAACGGTGGTATGCAAATCCTTTGCAATAGGCGGAAATGCGGGCAGGTACATGTCTATCGAAAACGGCGTAAGCGTGTCCAGCAAGCCCAATATTAGTATCAGAAAAAAGGTTTGTTGTGCATTGCGCTGTGGTGCAATTGCATTGTTTGCAGAAGATGCTTTATTTGGAACAAATGTTTCCATAGGTGAATTGTAGTATTGCTTTGTTTTTGCCGCAAAAATAAAAGCGGGAAAGTAAGGGTTATTTTTATTGTAGTTTATTCAAAAGCAAATGATGATGGTTCATTTTTAAAATGGAGCAATGCATCATTCAATCTTTTTTAAAGTGAGTTGCTATCAAATCAGTAGTAGCCTGTTTCATTTAAATTGTGGTCATACATACGAAGTGAATTCACCTCATTTTCTCTTATGTTTGCTTTTTACCTAATAACCTATGCAAAACATTAAAGCCGTCATTTTTGATATTGATGGAACGCTTGCCGATACCGTTCCACTTTGCATTGCCGCGTTCCGAAAAGCAGTAGAACCTTTGGTAAACCGCCCGCTTTCTGATGAAGAAATTCAATCGCACTTCGGGCCCGATGAAGAAGGTACTATCAAATCGTTAGCAGCTCAGGATTACAAAAAAGGTACATCCGATTTCATGCGGTTTTATGAAGCTATGCACGATGTATGTTCGGCTCCTTTTGAAGGCATAACCCAACTGTTAACTGAGCTAAAACAAAAAGGTGTGCATCTTGCTATAGCTACCGGCAAAGGAAAATACACATCCGGATTAACGCTTCATCGCTTAGGTCTTGTTCCTTATTTTGAAATGATTGAAAACGGCACACCGGAAGGCCCGAAAAAAACGGAAGCAATTGCTGCCATTCTGCACTCGTTAGGAAACATTCAGAAAGAAGAAGCCGTTTATATTGGCGATGCGCCCGGCGACATTAAAGAAAGCCGCAAAGCCGGCGTGAGAGTGGTTTCCGCTGCCTGGGCAGAAACGGCAAAAGTGGATGAGTTAAAAAAAGAGCATCCTAACGAACTGTTTACTTCTGTTGATGCTTTTGCAAAATGGATAAAAGCGAACACATAAGCCTCTTTTGTTAAGGTTTGTTTTTGCATGTTTTTCTTTATATTCACAAGATGGCATTGGAAAAAAGAGGCGAAAACAAAAACACGAAAAGCAATTCATCGCAACAACAACTCAACTTTAAAGATAAACTTTCCTCACTCCGAAACCTGCCACGCTTTTTTAGTTTGGTGTGGCAAACCAACAAAGGGCTGACAATAGCCAACGCGCTGCTGCGTATTGTTCGCTCGGCAACACCGGTGGCAATTCTGTATGTTGGTAAATTAATTATTGATGAAGTCATTCATATTGCAAGGCTGCATGGGGCTGCTTCCCACACGCATTTGTGGTGGTTGGTGGGGGCCGAGTTTGTTCTTGCCATTGCATCGGATGCCTTAAGCCGCGCCATTACTTTACTGGATAGTTTATTGGGCGATTTGTTTTCAAACTATACCTCCGTAAAACTTATGAAACACGCTGCTACATTGGACTTGGACCAATTTGAAAACAGCGAGTTTTATGATAAATTAGAAAGAGCAAGAGTGCAAACCACAGGGCGAACCATTCTGCTTTCACAGGTGTTGAGCCAGATGCAGGATTTAATTACAATGGCCTTTTTAGCGGCAGGTTTACTGGCGTTCAATGCATGGTTGATCCTGCTTCTTTTATTGGCTGTCATTCCTGCATTTATTGGTGAATCGTATTTCAACGATCGCTCGTATGCGTTATCAAGAAGACAAACGCCGCAACGCCGCGAACTTGATTATATGCGTTACATCGGTGCCAGTGATGAAACCGCAAAAGAAGTAAAGTTGTTTGGATTGTCTTCTTTTTTAATCGACCGTTTTCAAACATTAGCGGCTCAGTTTTATACTGATAACAAGCGTCTTGCCATCAGCCGTTCTTCCTGGGGAACGGTGTTATCTATGCTTGGCAGCGCGGGTTATTATGGCGCTTACATTTTTATCATTCTGCAAGCCATCGGAGGCGTTATAACCATTGGTACGCTTACTTTTTTAGCGGGTTCATTCCGGCAATTGCGGAGCTTGCTGGAAGGCATTTTCATTCGCTTTACTTCGGTTTCGCAGGGTGCAGTGTATCTCGCTGATTTCTTTGATTTTTTTACCATACAACCCAATATTACGCAACCAAAACATCCGTTGCCCCTTCCGAATCCGATACGGCAAGGTTTTGTTTTTGAGGATGTTGGTTTCAAATACAGCAACAGCGATAAATGGGCAAACCGCCATCTTTCTTTTACACTGCATCCTAACGAAAAGCTGGCGTTGGTAGGAGAGAACGGAGCCGGAAAAACCACGCTGGTTAAGCTTTTGGCGCGTTTGTACGACCCAACGGAAGGACGCATTTTACTCGATGGTATTGATTTGAAAGAATACGATTTAAACGCATTAAGATTGAATGTCGGTGTTATTTTCCAGGATTTTATCCGCTATCAAATGAGCGTTGCGCAAAACATTGCAGTCGGTCATATTGAGCAGCAAACAGATCGTCCGTTGATTCAATCTTCGGCGGAACAAAGCCTTGCTCATCCTGTAATTGAAGCACTGCCTTTGCAATACGATCAGGCTTTAGGCAGACGCTTTAATGATGGTGTAGAATTGTCGGGCGGCGAATGGCAAAAAATAGCGCTGGCAAGAGCTTATATGAAAGATGCGCAACTGTTGATTTTAGACGAGCCAACGGCTGCTCTGGACGCGCGTGCCGAATATGAAGTGTTTCAACGTTTTGCCGATTTAACCAAAGGAAAAATGGCAGTTCTCATTTCGCATCGCTTCTCTACAGTTCGTATGGCAGACAGGATTTTGGTACTCGATAAAGGGCAACTATCAGAGATTGGCAGCCATGAAGAATTGTTAGAAAAAAACGGACGCTATGCAGAACTGTTTCATTTGCAGGCGGCTGGATATCGGTAATGTAACGGCAAATAATTTGGGTAAAAACAAACCTTGGAATCAATTACTGGTAGCATTGCACTTTTTCATCTCATTCAATTCCTCACCTTATTGAAGCTGGTTCGCTAATAAATGTTGTGAAAGTAAAAGGGCAACTTCATATCAAAAGGCCGTAAGCTATAAATGAAAAGAGCAGTTTTTCAACTGCTCTTTTCTGCAAGAGTTAACTCGTAAGGACGAAATAATAAATCTAAATGACTAAAAAAATAGAACTAATTAAAGTGAATTTTAAATAAACAAATAAAAAGACTAAACCGAGACGAGAGTTAACCGATTGCGGCGTAAAGGTATGTTATGTAAACTGATAACAAGATATTCTTTTACTATTCGCAAAACCAGTTATTTACGATGCTTTCTTGTTATCAGTTTGATTACGCCCATTTACAAATTGGGCGCTTTAATTACACAAGAGCCATGTTTCTTTTTGTTAGAAAAAGCAGGCAGCTTTTCTAATAGCCGGTGTCCTTACCGGCCACACAATTTTTCGGTTTGTGGACACAAACCGATAGCATCAAACATCTTTAAATATCGGCAAAACCAAACATTGTATTTCTTTTATGGTGATAAATGAGTGATGAAAATTAGGCAAAACAAAAGCCCCGCAAATTTGCGGGGCTTTTGTTTTTGTGATCCGGATTGGATTCGAACCAATGACCTACTGCTTAGCGTACCACTATAGTTTTCACTACTCAGCTACTAAGTTCTTTATTAACTTAGTACGATTTGTGGTCTGGACTGTCTCTTCACCATATCCCGACAAGTCGGGACTTAGGTGTCTGACGTACGTAGTCTCTGCACTCTGATTACTTTTAACCAAAGCTCACGGTTGTCATGGAATGAAATGATCATTCACTCTTTAGATTTCCCTGAACAGTCAGAATCCCAATGAGTGTTTCCAATTCATTGGCTCCTATTGAAGGCAGTTGCTCTATCCAGCTGAGCTACCGAACCAAAATTGGCGGCAAAACTAATTATTCATTCCTTTGTAACCAAACGGTTTTGCTATGGATGTAAAAATAGAAGAAAGCTGGAAGGAAGTGCTGAACGATGAATTTGACAAGCCTTATTTTCAACAAATTACTGCGCATTTAAAAACCGAGAGAGCCACCGGCGCTACCATTTATCCGCCTGGCCCGTTCATTTTTAATGCGTTTAACACAACGCCATTTGATGCCGTAAAAGTTGTGTTGTTAGGACAAGACCCGTATCATGGAAAAGGGCAAGCGATGGGTTTGAGCTTTTCCGTTCCCGATGGTGTAAAACCGCCGCCTTCATTAGAAAATATTTTTAAAGAGTTGCATACCGATGTAGGCATGGCAATACCGCATACAGGCAATCTTACTCCATGGTCAAAAGGAGGTGTATTCTTATTAAATTCAATACTAACTGTTCGTGCCAAAGAGCCGGCATCGCATCAAAAAATAGGCTGGCAGCAGTTTACCGATAAAGTGATACAGGTGATTTCTGATGAAAAGAAAGGCATCGTGTTTTTGTTGTGGGGAAAATTTGCACAGGAAAAACAAGTGCTGATTGATGAAACCAAACATTTTGTTTTAAAGGCTGCGCATCCTTCTCCTTACAGTGCCGACAAAGGTTTTTTTGGATGCCGCCATTTCAGTAAAGCCAACGATTTATTAATCAAACAAGATAAAGATCCGATTGACTGGAGTTTGCCGTAACTGTTAATAAACGGCTTTTTATTTTACAATAAAACCAAAATAATTGACCGCATTATGATAGCAAATATCCTGAACAATTTTACCTGTCCATTCAATATCATTTGGTAGTTCGCCTCGTTCAATATCTTCACCAAAAAGGTTACATAGAATACGGCGAAAATATTCATGTCGCGGATATGATAGAAAGCTTCTTGAATCGGTAAGCATACCGATAAAGCACGAAAGCAATCCCATGTTTGACAACGTATTTAACTGCTTTGTCATGCCATCTTTCTGATCTAAAAACCACCAAGCCGAACCCCATTGCATTTTGCCTCTCACACTACCATCATTGAAGTTGCCAATCATCGTTGCCATCACTGCATTATCGGCTGGGTTGAGGTTGTATAAAACTGTTTTCGCAAGTTTGTTTTTGCCGTTTAATTTATCAAGAAAAATGGATAGCGATTTTGCTTGTGAAAAATCGCCGATAGAATCCCAACCGGTATCAGCACCCAAGGTTTTCATCGCCCTTGAATTGTTGTTGCGCAACGCACCCAAATGAAACTGTTGCACCCAACTTTTTTCGCAATCCCATTCGGCAAAGTAGAGCAGCATTGCACTTTTAAATTGACGTTGTTGTTGCAGTGAAATATTGTTGCCCGAACGAAGCTGATTAAAAATCAACTGAACGTCATTTTCTGTAAAATCATCAGCATAGATTTCTTCCAAACCATGATCGGAAATACAGCAGCCGAGGCCTGCAAAATAATCATGACGGCTTTTTAAAGCAGCCAAAAAATCGGCAAAAACAAAGATCGAAACATTCGAAACCCTTTCTAATTTTTCGATATAAGAATTGAAGGCTTTTGCATCGCTTACTTCCATTGCTTTATCAGGACGAAACGCAGGTAGCACGCGGATTTCAAAGCCATCTTCTTTTATTTTTTGATGATGTTCCAGTGTATCAATCGGGTCATCGGTAGTACAAACCACCTGCACCTTCATGCGGCGCAACAAATTGCGAATCGAGTATTCTTTTGTGTGAAGTTTCTCAGTGCACTTGTTATAAATTCTTTTGGCTGAAGAAGCATTTAAAATATCATCAATTCCAAAGTATCGTTGCAACTCCAAATGCGTCCAGTGATACAATGGATTGCGCAAGGTATAAGGCACCGTAGCAGCCCATTGTTCAAACTTTTCCCAATCGCTTGCACTACCCGTTATAAATTGCTCATTCACGCCGTTGGTGCGCATGGCACGCCATTTATAATGGTCGCCATACAACCAGGCTGCTGTGAGGTTTTCAAACTGTACATCATCGGCAATTTGCTGCGGCGAAAGATGACAGTGATAATCTATGATTGGCAACGGCGCAGCATACTCATTATACAGTGTTTGCCCCGTTCTATTTTGCAGTAAAAAATGATTGTCTAAAAATGCTTTCATAATGGTTGGTGTTGATGTGGTTTTCTCAACAATTCTATTGTAGAAATTGCAATGGCAACGTTTACTTTGCCAAACACATTATCCAAAAATAGTGTTCAAGATTTTGGCTAAATGAATGCCTCCTTTCAATAATTGTTCATTTAAAGTATCTACATGATTGTAGTTGTAGAGATAGCCTAACTTTTCATTGCCTCCAGCAACTTCTTTCACTATTTTCTCGCCTATTAAATAGGAATCGAACAACCATTTGCTAATCGGTTGTTGCTGCCACATTTTGATTTGTGCTGATTTTGCATGGTCAATGGCAACGGCATATTCGGTATAACTCAATTGCTGAAAGTTGATTAAATCTGCGTCCCACACTTTGTGCAGGTTGGAGGCTTCATTAAACCAATGCACTTTAATGCCATTACCGCCTTTTTCTGTGCCAATGGTATGAAGCGGTTGATGAATGTCTTCTACCAAATGAATGAGCAACTTTAGATACATTACCTGTTTATCTTTTGGTAGTTGTTTGTTTTTCAATTGTACTGATAAAAAGTTGATTTTAGTGTAAGCATCCGTGTCTGTATCTGCTTTTAAAAATGATTGCAGAGACGCATAATTTAAGCTGTCTGGCAGATCAATGTAATGCCACGAATCCAAATATTTATAAGTAGAATCTGCTTTAATGAAATCTGCCCAGTTGCTTGCCATGGCTATGCTTTCATCACCTAAGATAGAAGCGATGGCAAGCTGCGCTTTTTTGGTGAGATGATGCAAGGCAATTTCACCGCAAACACGATGTCCTTCGGTGCCCCAGGCAAAACAAAAAACAGGCAAATACAAAACTGCACACAGCAAAAAAGATTTTATCATTTTCATAATAAGTTGATTACAATTTTAAATGATAAAAGTAAAGCAGGAATACTGTGAGTCGTATCAGCTTATTGTTATTTATGCTTCAGAAAGTGTTTTAAAGAGCAAATATTGCAGGCAGAGTATCTTCATTACTCTGAAAGATGCCTTTTTGTTTTTGCCCTTTTTTATGCCTGCGCTGTTGGGCCGCCAAAATTTAGGGGAATATCAATCTGTTCAAGGTCTTTAATTTTACCGTGCGCCGCTTCGTAGCGCTCTACATTTTCCTGCAGGGCTTTCATGAAACGCTTGGCATGCATAGGCGTAAAAATCACTCTCGATTTTACACGACTTTTGGGTGTGCCGGGCATCACATTCACAAAGTCGATTACAAACTCGGCATGGCTGTGTGTGATGATGGCAAGATTGGCGTAAGAACCTTCAGCCACTTCTTCAGAAATTTCAATGTTCAACTGGTTTTGTTGCGGTTGTTCAGGCATGAAATAATTTTAAAAATGAACGGCAAAATTAGCCTCTTTTCGGCTTACAAAATAAGATTATTGCCAAACCTGTTTTTACAATTTGGGGCAAAAGCAAACAGGTGAAAAGAGATGCTGAAATTAACACCCAATCGTTTGGTTTTATCAATATTTTTGATTGATGCTTTCGATTCATTCTTACTCAGGCTTCCTGATTGTTATTGCGTTGCGTTATTTTTTGG
The DNA here is from genome assembly GCA_965277535.1 of Ilyomonas sp. GTDB lineage: Bacteria > Bacteroidota > Bacteroidia > Chitinophagales > Chitinophagaceae > Ilyomonas. Next base: position 4,090,386 of record OZ255825.1, read on the forward strand.
TAGCAGGCATTGCATGGCTCATTTGGTATGTTTTGCTGCACAGGAAATTATTGTATAAAAAAATTCAGCAACGCTTTCCGAAAGCAAAAGATTACCGGCGCGAATTGGGCTATTCCTTTCTTACCATTTTTATTTTTGCCCTTGCGCCTTCTCTTTTACTGCTCACGCCTATCAAGCATTACACGCAATTTTATACCGATGTAAAACAGCACGGGAGCTTTTATTTCTGGCTTGCTTTTCCTCTTATGTTCATCATTCACGATGCTTACTTTTATTTCACGCACCGTTTGATGCATCACCGCAAATTGTTTCGGTTTTTCCATTTGGTTCATCATCAATCCACCAATCCTTCGCCGTGGGCAGCATTTGCTTTTCATCCGTTGGAAGCCTTTGTTGAAGCCGGTATTTTTGCGGTTTTGTTGTTTTCCATTCCCTTAACTTCCATTCATTTTTTTATCTTTTTGCCTTGATGATGTTGTACAATGTGTATGGGCATTTAGGCTGGGAATTATACCCCAAAGGCTTTTCAAAACATTGGATCGGAAAGTGGGTGAATACATCGGTAAATCACAACCAGCACCATCAATACTTTACCGGCAATTATGGTTTGTACTTTTTGTTTTGGGACAGAATGTTGAAAACAATCCGGCCCGATTATGAGAAACGCTTTGAAGAAATTACTTCGTTGAAAAAGAAGAAAGCACAACCTACTACTTTGAACCTGGCGGCACAAACAAAGGAAAGAGAATGTGCTAAAAGTTGACAAGTACACTGAAATATAATTTACAAGCTTTTTTGAGAATCGTGCAGCTCCAAAAAAAGTAATTCAATCATTCCATTTTACTGACGGTTTAAAAAGTTTTTTAAAAAAGTTCTTGTCTGTTAAATCTATATCGTAATATTGCAATATTAAATTAGAATATGGGAGCCACAAAGACTGAACATTTCACCGATAAACAAAATGCTATTGCCACTTTAACCAAAGCATTGGGTCATCCAGCGAGAATTGCCATCATTGAGTATCTCATAAAAGTGGATGCCTGCATTTGCGGTGATATTGTAAACGAACTTCCACTTGCACAACCAACCATTTCGCAACACTTAAAGGAATTAAAAAATGCAGGGTTGATAAAAGGTAATGTTGAAGGCAACAGCATTTGCTATTGCATTGATGAAAAAGCAATCGCCAGGTTGCAAAACTATTTTACCGGCATTGCTGCAAAACTTGAAAAGAAAAGGAATTGTTGTTAATCATAAAAAAAATCAACATGGAAAATTCAGAACAACTTAAAGAAATCGTAAGGCGGAAATACAGCGAAATTGCTTTGCAGGACAAAGAAGCCAATCAATCATCTTGTTGCGGCTCTGGTTGTTATTCAACCGAAATTTACAACATTATGACCGATGATTACAGCAACCTGGAAGGTTACAATTCCGACGCTAATTTGGGTTTGGGTTGTGGCTTGCCAACACAATTTGCCAAAATAAAAAAGGGCGATACAGTAATTGATTTGGGCAGTGGTGCTGGGAATGATTGTTTTGTTGCAAGATCTGAAACAGGGGACGATGGTAAAGTTATTGGCATTGATTTTACTCCTGCTATGATTGAAAGAGCAAGAGCCAATGCACAAAGGTTAGGGTATTACAACGTAGAATTTCGGCAAGGTGATATTGAGAAAATGCCCGTATCAGCAAACGCTGCAAACGTGATAGTAAGCAACTGTGTTTTAAACCTTGTGCCTGATAAAAACAAAGTGTTTCAAGAAATTTTTCGTGTGCTGAAGCCCGGCGGGCATTTTAGTATTTCAGACATTGTGTTGGTTGGCAAACTTCCTGAAGGCTTGCAAAAAGATGCTGAAATGTATGCCGGCTGCGTTGCAGGTGCAATACAAAAGGAAAATTATCTGGAGTTAATTAAAGTGAGCAATTTCACCAACATCACAATTCAAAAAGAAAAGCCCATCATTATCCCCGACTACATTTTGAAGAATTATTTAAACGAAGAGGAACTTATCAATTTTAAAACAGGAAACACAGGCATCTTTAGCATTACAGTTTATGCAGAAAAGATTATTGAAAAAGAATGTTGCGGAACAGATTGCTGCAATTAAAATTTATGAATAAATACATTGCCGAACTGTTAGGAACTTTTGCACTTGTATTTTCCGGTACAGGCGCAGTTATAATAGACCAGCAAACAAACGGCGCAGTTACACACGTTGGCATTGCAATTACATTTGGTTTAATAGTAATGGCAATGATTTATGCGTTAGGCAATATATCAGGCGCACATCTAAACCCTGCAGTAACCATAGCATTTACATTGGCAAAACGTTTTCAGGTGAAACAAGTATTGCCCTATATCATAAGTCAGCTAATCGGTGCATTCTTTGCGAGTGCCATACTTCATTATTTGTTTCCAACAAATCAAACATTAGGAGCCACACTTCCCGTAGGTTCAGCCATGCAATCTTTTATTTTAGAATTGATACTTACTTTCTTTTTAATGCTTGTAATAATTAACGTAGCCACAGGCAGCAAAGAACAGGGCATGTTTGCAGGGCTGGCCATTGGTGCAACGGTTTTATTAGAAGCAATGTTTGCCGGACCCATTTGCGGCGCAAGCATGAACCCGGCTCGTTCTATTGCGCCTGCATTTGTTTCAGGCAATACAAACAATCTTTGGATTTATATACTTGCACCTATTATCGGCGCAGCATTCGCAATACCCGTTTTTCAATTGCTTCATTATTAATAAACAAAACGAAAAAAATATACAATGAAAAAAGTTTTAGTGCTATGTACAGGTAATAGTTGCCGCAGCCAGATTGCCGAAGGTTACTTAAAATATTTTGCAAAAGACAAAGCCGAAGTATATAGTGCAGGCATTGAAGTGCATGGCGTAAATCCTCGTGCTGTTGAAACCATGAAAGAAGATGGCATTGATATTTCAAATCAAACATCTAATAATGTTGATGAATACCGCAATATTGATTTTGATTTTGTAATTACCGTTTGCAACAATGCAAGAGAACGTTGTCCTTATTTTCCTACAAAAGCAAAACGGTTTCATCAAAACTTTGCTGACCCTGCAAAGGCAACCGGAACAGAAGAAGAAATGAAACAACAGTTTCGGCAAGTGCGACAACAAATAAAAGACTACTGCAAAAGTTTTGTTGCTGATAATTTATAGCAAACACCAGGTACCACAAAGTAAATCGTGCAGTAGCAAGAACATTATCATACGCACTTTTTTTCTTTTTACACAACCATTACTTTACTATCATTCCTTTTTCACCATGGCGGCTTATTTTTATCGTTTAAAAAAAGGAGCAAAAACAAACAATGAAGATTTTATACCGATACTTACTGCCTTATAAATGGCTGGTGGCGCTGGCTTTGGCGCTGGCAACCATCAACACATCGTTCTCGTTGATTGACCCCATCATCTTTGGAAGATTGGTGAACCTTGCCTACGATTATAAAAGTCATCCCAACAAGTATCTTGTTTTCAAAGCATTTGCAGTGCCTGTATTGTGGCTGTTGCTGGCGTCAATTGGCGTGGCAATGGTGAGCCGCATTGCCAAGAATTTTCAGGATTACTTTACCAATGTGGTTGTACAAAAATTTGGGGCAAAAATTTTTACCGATGGTTTGCGGCATATAATGAAATTGCCTTACGCCGATTTTGAAGACCGGCGCAGCGGCGAAACCTTAAGTACGCTAACCAAAGTGCGCATCGATACAGAAAAGTTTATCAACAACTTTGTGAATTTGATGTTCAGTGTGCTGGTGGGCGTTGTGTTTATCACCATTTATTCGGCGCGCATCAACTGGTCGGTGCCGTTTGTTTATTTCGGTGGCATTGTGGTGCTTGTGTGGGTAACGGGAATCTTAAGCCGGAAAATAAAAACGATTCAAAAATCAATTGTTACACAAACCAATGCGCTGGCGGGCGCCAGTACCGAATCGCTTCGAAATATTGAACTCATTAAAAGCCTTGGCCTGGCTGGTCAAGAGGTGGAACGACTGAATAAAAACACATACAAAATACTGGGTCTTGAGTTGGATAAAGTTAAACGCGTTCGCTCTATTTCGTTTGTGCAGGGAACGTTTGTAAACACATTGCGACAAGCCATTTTGTTCATCCTTATGTATCTCATTTATGGTAAAGTAATGGATGCAAGCCAACTGGTAACGATGCAGATTTTTTCGTTCTTTATTTTCACGCCGCTGCAGGAAATCGGCAACATTATTTTATCGTATCGCGAAGCAGAGGCATCGCTCAACAACTTTGAAAGTGTGATGGAACGACCTGTTGAACGCAAGCCTGAATTGCCTGCACAGGTGGGCGATATAGAAACACTGGAATTCGACCATGTTTCTTTTCAATACCAAACCGCGAACTACAAAGCATTGGATGATATTAGCTTTGAAGTGAACAAGGGCGAAACTATTGCCTTTGTAGGTCCGTCGGGTTCGGGCAAGAGTACATTGGTAAAATTGCTCGTTGGCTTGTATCATCCGCAGGAAGGAAGTATTTTTTACAATGGAGTGAACGAACATGAAGTTGACTTTGATGAACTGCGCAGCCAGATTGGTTTTGTAACGCAGGACACACAATTGTTTGCCGGAACAATAAAAGAAAACCTCTTGTTTGTAAACCCAACAGCAACCGATGATGAGATTAAGGAAGTGCTGAGACAGGCAAGCACACAAACCTTGCTGATGAGGTCGGAGAAAGGCATTGACACCATGCTGGGTGAAGGCGGTTTGAAGTTAAGCGGTGGCGAAAAGCAACGCATTTCCATTGCCCGCTCATTGCTGCGGCAACCCAACTTACTGATATTCGATGAAGCCACATCTGCATTGGATTCCATCACTGAAGAAGAGATTACATCTACCATAAAAAGAGTGTCTTCGCAACGCGAACAAATTACGGTATTGATTGCACACCGGTTGAGCACCATCATGCACGCTGATAAGATTTATGTGCTGGAAAAAGGTCGTATTGCCGAAACTGGTACACATGGGCAATTGCTTGCCGAACGTGGTTTATACTATGCCATGTGGCGGCAACAAATTGGTGAAAGAAAATACGCTGCAGAGGGAGTGAGGTAATGTACGATGTGGGATGTACGATGTATAATGTCAGATGTACGATTTATAATATTTGATGACCTCTTTCAATTAAAAAATATGGATTCAGAGGCAATGAAAAAGCGGACGAAACAGTTTGCTATTGATGTTGCCAAGCTCACAGTACAGTTGGAAAGAACTGATATTAACCGGAATTACAGCAATCAAATTATTCGTTCGAGCAGTTCAGTGGCTGCCAATTATCGTGCAGTAAGAAGGGCAAAATCAAAAGCAGACTTTTTGAACAAACTTAAGATTGTGGAAGAAGAAACCGACGAAAGCCTTTTGTTTCTTGAATTGTTGTACGAGTTCAATCCAGTACACAAAGATGCTATTATTGCTTTATTTAAAGAAGGTGAGGAGATTTTAAAAATAATAGTGGCTACTATTAACTCCTCACGTGGTGGCAAATAATCACATCGTACATCCCACATCTAACATCGTACATCGCTTGGCATAATTCGTGCAAAAACAAAGGGGTTAACCTATTGTTCATTTTAAAACATTCAATTATGTCGGGACGTGGAGATCACAACAAGCGTGGCACATCAGGACAAGGTGCCTCTAATCAAAGCAACGAGGCATTTGTTGCTGATGATCAAAATCAGCCAAAATCAAATCACAACAAAGGCGATAAAATAACCGGCGGCAAGCCATCGCAAAAACAGGAAGCAACAGAAGATCAGTCTGCCAACCGCGACCATAGCACGGAAGGACAAACAGAAAAATACAAATGAGTGAGAGACAGTGTGAGCGATGAAAAGAGGCGTTGTACAAACAACGTCTCTTTTGTTTTATAGCTTTTGTTTTTGTTCATTTTATTTTGCTTTCATAAACTGATTTTCAAAACTATTTATGTTCGACAATTATCATTTCACCGCAGCCGAACGCTTTCTGCGGTATGTACAGATTGATACACAAAGCGATCCCTATAGCAACACATTTCCATCATCGGAAAAACAAAAGAACCTAAGTTATCTTCTTTGCAAAGAATTAAAGGAAATGGGCATTGAAGACGTGGAAGTGAGTGAGTATGGTTATGTGTATGCAACGCTTCCTTCCAACACAAATAAAAAAGTTCCCAACATTTGTTTTTGCAGTCATATTGATACCGCTCCTGATTGCAGCGGCACCAATGTGAAGCCCTTGCTGCATAAGGCTTACAGCGGGCAGGACATTGTGTTACCCGATGATACAACGCAGGTAATTTCAACACAGCAATACCCTTATTTAAAAGAGCATATTGGCGGCGATATTATCACGGCAAGTGGTCTTACTTTATTAGGAGCGGATGACAAAAGCGGTGTTGCCGAAATTATGGATACGGCGAACTTTTTACTGCTTCATCCTGAAGTAAAAAGAGGCGAAATCAGGCTTGTGTTTACGCCTGATGAAGAAGTTGGAAAAGGCACCGCAAAGATTGATTTGAACAAACTCAACGCGCAGTTTGCTTACACATTAGATGGTGGTGAAAAGGGGGTGATAGAAGATGAAACATTCAGTGCCGACCATGTTCGCATAACGGTGCATGGTGTTATTGCGCATCCTGGTTATGCCAAAAACAAACTGGTGAATGCCCTGAAAATTGTAGGTGAAATTTTGGCCCATTTGCCAACTGATGAATGGAGCCCTGAAACCACAGAAGAAAAACAGGGCTTTGTGCATCCGGTAGCGATTGGTGGTTTGGCTGAACAGGCTACGGTTGATTTCATCATCAGAGATTTTGAAACGGCAAATCTTACCAGGCATGAAGAACGTTTGAAAGCCCTTGCAGAAGAGATTGTAAAAAAGCACCCAAAAGCAAAGATGCAGTTTGATGTAGAGGAACAATATCGTAACATGAAAGAAATCATCAGTCAACATCCGCAGTTAATTGCATATGCTGAAGAAGCGGTGGAGCGTGCTCATTTGCAACCCAAAAAAGAACTGGTACGTGGCGGCACCGATGGTAGTCGGTTAAGCTTTATGGGCTTGCCTTGTCCTAACTTGTTTACCGGTATGCAAGCCATTCACAGCCGGCACGAATGGATTGGTGTGAGCGACATGAACAAAGCCGTTGAAACCATCGTTTATCTTGTGCAGGTATGGGAAGAGCGAGACGGAAATGATTAGATTAAATTCATCCCAAAATTTCGATAAAACCAAACTAATACTTTACAATCACCTTGTATTATTTTGATTTATTTTCTTGCAAATTCTTCTCAATAAATTCCGTTGCCGTTCATTTCAATGAATCAATAAGCCTTGGCAACGATTAAAGATGATATTAAAAAACAAGAATGTTTTTGATTTTTTATAATTCAACTGTAAAAATGGCGTTTACTTTAGTCCAGTGCTTTGCAATAAAATGAAAGCAAATATAAGCGCAGTATAGCTTGCAGCTTCTCTTTTCCTGAATATTCTTTAATGGTAGCAATAAATTTGTAGCGCTGGTTTTATACAAACCTGCTTTGCGTTTTTGTTGTCATAGTGTACTGTTTTTCAATTTTATGATAAAACCAAATGCACGCCACTGAATTCAACCGAAAGTATTATTTGGAGTAATGATATTTTTTTAGCTTTTAAAAATATTATTTCAATTTTTTGCAGCATTCAGTACCTTTTTATTGCCCATAGCAAATATGTTTGTACAAAGATTACACTACCAAAAAGAGAGAACTGTAAAAGTATTGATTGCCAATTATGAGACAAGTTTGTTGACTAATAATAAATCTGCTTTAAAAACAAACTATACATACAAAACAATAACCGCAAAAGGTTTGTAATCTTAAAAAATCTGCTGTAAAAACGAACGAATCATCAAAATGAGAATTTTAAAGCACTATCATAGCTGACAGACGGGCTGCTATAAAAACAAACAAGTGAATACAATTGCTTGCACTACAATTTGTTGACGCTTCATTTGCCTGTATGCCCCTGTTTTTTTTTATTCGATTGCCTTAAGCAAATCAGTTATCACATATCCATTCACAACTAACACTCAGTATAATTTAACCACCAATAACAATCGCAAAAAGATGAAGAACCAATTACTTACTCTCCAAAAAAATTGCATCAAAAGAGCATTGTTGCTGCTTTTGTTTGTCGCTTCGGCAGCAGTGCTCCGCGCGCAAAACGGACAGATTACAGGTCGTGTAACAGCAGCCAACAGCGACAGTACTTTATCGGGTGTTTCTATCCGTGTTAAAGGAACTAATGTTGGCACCCTTACCAACGATGCCGGTAATTTCTCCATCAGTGCAGCACACAATGCAACGCTTGTTTTTAGTGTTGTTGGCTACGATGAGTTGCAGGTGCCGGTTAACAACCGCACTACATTTACGGTATCAATGACAGCTAACATACAATCGTTGCAGCAGGTAGTGGTAATTGGTTATGGTACACAGAAAAGAAAAGACTTAACCGGCTCGGTTGCCTCGGTTACATCGGCACAAATTGATAGAGTGCCTGTTACAACAGTAGAGCAATCCCTACAAGGCAGAGCAGCAGGTGTGCAGATTACCAACAACGATGCTGCGCCAGGTGGCAATATCAGCATTTTAATACGCGGTGTTGGTAGCCTTGCCAGTGGTGGTAACGCACCCTTGTTTGTAATTGATGGTTATCCAACTACCGGAGGACTTAACAATGTGAATCCAAACGATATTGCTTCAATAGATGTGTTGAAAGACGCTTCGGCAACGGCTATTTATGGTATTCGTGCTGCCAACGGTGTAGTGATAATCACTACCAAAAAGGGAGGCAAAAATGGTGTACAGGTTTCGCTGGATGCGTATGAAGCGTTTCAAAGCAAACCCAAAGAATATAAAGTATTGAATGCACAGCAGTTTGCAACTTTAGCGAATGAAGTGCAGGCAGCCGATTCACAACATAATTTTCTTGTTTTCGGTCCCTGGAAAAATCCTTCTTCTCTCACTAATGTTGACTGGCAGAACGCAGTGTATCGCACGGGCTTATCACAAAACTATACCCTTGGAATACGCGGTGGCAATGATAAACTTCAATCGGCTGCATCCGTTGGTTATTACGATCAAAAAGGCATTGTGCTGGGTTCGTATTTTAAAAGATATACTTTAAGTCTCAACTTAGATTATACACCGGTTAAATGGCTTCGCTCTTCAACCAGCGCAAAGTATTCTTACCAGGATCAGAACAATCCATTTGGCACAGGCTCGCTGGTGCAGTTAAGTGAATTGCCACCTACCTTAGATAGCGGCAGTAATGTAACCAACCAGATAAGTGATGGCAAAGGCAATTATGGTTTTTTCAATCCAATTTATACCTATGTGGCTAAATATGGCAACCCTGTGTATAGCATCAATAGCAATCAATATAAAAACATTACCAATTATTTATTAGCTACCTCTTCGCTTGAAGTAACTTTAGTGAAAGGGTTAAGAGTAAAAACCAACGCCGGCATTAATACAAACTATTATTCCGGCTCTTATTATCAGCCGGAAGATGACCGTTTGATTCAGCAATATGGTGGAGCAGCAGGCGCATCAGCCAATGCGTTGTACTCACAGCATTTGAATCAAAGTTTCGAGTGGTTGTGGGAGAATACAATCGCCTATGATAAAACGTTCGGTCAGCATACCATCAATTTTGTAGCTGGTATTTCTGCACAGGAAAATACTTACACTTCAATGGGTGGTCAGGGCATTCCAAGAAATACTGTTATCAGAGATCTGGCGCAGGTTAACAACTTGTCGTTAGATGCCAACGGCAATGGCCAGGTAGTTACCACATTGGCATCGGAGTTTGGTAGGTTGAGTTATAATTTTGCAGATAAATACTTAATTACAGGCACACTACGAAGAGATGGTTCTTCTAAATTCGATACCGGTCAAAAATACGGTGTATTTCCTTCAGGTGCAATCGCCTGGCGGGCAAAAGAAGAATCGTTTTTAAAGAGCGTTGATTGGTTAAGCGATTTGAAAATAAGAGGTAGCTATGGTGAACTTGGCAATCAGCAGCCGATTGCACCTTTTCAATACCAGGGATTGTATTCAACTGGTTATGCAGCCAGCTATGCACCGGGTAGCGTAAATGGTGTGCCTACAAGTAATCTTGGTTATCCATTTAATAAGTTGTATCAACAGGGCTATGCACAAACGCAGCCTGCCAATCCAAAGCTGAAATGGGAAACCGATTATGAAACCGATATTGGTTTGGATGCCGGCTTTATGCGGGGTAGTTTAACCTTAACGGTTGATTATTTCGACAGAAAATCAAAAGACTTTTTATTAACGCTTGCTGCACCAGCGCAAACAGGTTACAATTTCATAACCCGAAACGTAGGCAGCATGGAGAACAAAGGTTTTGAATTTGCGGTAAATTACAATCATGCGGTGAGTAAGGATATTAATTTTGGAGCGGTTGCCACTTTAACAACAGTGAGCAATAAGCTAACCAGCTTAACATCTGGCACTAACTACATTACCAACTTTGGCGGTCTAACTGTAGCTGGCAATGGCTGGACTACCTTTACCGAAACACGTGTGGGTGGGCCCGTTGGAGAATTTTACGGTTATAAATCGTTAGGTGTGTTTCAAACACAAGCCCAGATTAATGCTTTGAATTCAGCTTCTGCTGCTAAAAATTCAGCCTATCCTTATTATCAAAAAACGGGTACTCAACCAGGTGACCGTTACTTTGCTGATGTGAATGGCGATGGACATGTGGATGCCACCGACCAAACCAGTCTGGGTAGCCCACTTCCTAAATTTTATGGTGGTTTGGATTTGACAGCTACTTACAAATCGTTCGATTTCGATGCTTACTTCTACGGCGTTTATGGAAATAAAATTTTCAATTATGAAAAAAGCAATTTGCAAAGTTTTCAGAACCGCAGTTTTGTAGGTGTTCAGAACGTGAGCTACGAGTATTATGAAAATCACTGGACGCCCACCCATCCTTCCAATACAGAATCAAGAGCATCTTACAACGATGACGCTGAAGGCAGTAATGTGGCATCAAGTGCATGGATTGAAAATGGCAGCTTTTTAAAACTGAAAAATCTTACCATCGGCTACACATTACCGATAACCTTTACGCAACGCTTTGCCATTTCAAAAGTGCGGGCTTATGTTTCATCGCAAAACCTGTTTACCATTACCAAGTACAGCGGCCTTGATCCTGAAATCGGCATACAGGGCGGCAATCCAACACAGAACGGTTTAGATAATGGCACTTATCCTTCTTCACGCTATTACACCATTGGCTTAAACGTAACTTTTTAAATATAGAAAGATGAAACACATTCAAGATATGAAGGCAAAAACAAAGGTTGTTATCATTGCAGCGCTGTTGAGCGGTGTGCTGATTCCGCTGGCTTGTAAAAAAAGTTTTTTGATGCAAACCAACACCTACCAATCTACCCAGGATGCTACTTTCCAAAAGTCGTCCGATGTTGTATCGCTGGTGAACGCCATTTATGATACTTATCAGAACAGTAACCTGATGAAGAAATCTATTTGGTATTACGCTAATTTCCAAACGCATGATTGGTTTAACTACGGCAACGACATCATTTGGAACTATTACGCCATACCTGCCGATTTTTATGCACTTCCCGATTTTTGGAATAACATGTACATTGGTATTGCCAGAGCCAATTCGGCATTTGAAATTATAAAAGAGGCACAACAGAAAGGCATTGTTACTGCTGATTTAGGGCAACGGTTAACCGGTGAAGCATACTTCTTAAGAGGATCGTTTTATTATTATCTGGCAGGTTCTTTTGGAGGTGTTCCATTGGAAATAGACACCATTTTAAGCAAGCCAACCAACGGTTTAACGCCTCGTTCTTCACAGGATTCTGTTTTTATGCAGGTGGTTTCTGATATGGCAAATGCAGCCAATTTGTTGCCCTGGAAAGAAGATCTTCCACAAAGTGAATTGGGCAGAGCTACCAAAGGCGCAGCTATAGGTTATGAAGGTGCTGCGAGAATGTGGCTGAAAGATTACGCCGGTGCCATTACCAACTTTAACGCACTGGACGGCAAATATCATTTGCTTCCCAACTTCGTTGATGTTGATGAATTTAACCACCAGAATAACGATGAATCTCTTTTTGAAGTTCAGTTTGAAGTTCCCGCCGGGGGCTCACAAAGCTGGGATGGAAGCTGGCAGGTACCTGGTGGTGAATTGTCCTGGATTGATGCATTTGACCAGCCATGGGAAATTAGTGGTGAAGGTTATGATTACGGCAATCCTGGGCTTTGGCTTTCTTACCAGCCCGGCGATTTGCGCAAACTGGCTACAATCATCGGTCCCGGCGATTCAAGTGTTAGCCCTGGTATTGTTGCCAGAGGTGGTATTAAAAGCTATACCCCAGTAAAATCAGGCTTTGCAGCCGGCAACGTGGCTTATATTGGCGATGATGGTAAAATTATCAACACCTGTGGAAGTCTTAAGCATCCCTGGTATGGCGATGATGGAAAACGCACAGGATACTATAGCACCAAGCATTGGAGAGACCCAAGCATTACTGGTAGCAATTCAGATGATAATGGTGTGTCGAAGATATTCGGTTCGCAAAATCAAATTATGTTGCGATACGCAGAAATTTTGTTAGACAGAGCCGAATGTAAAATTCATACCGGCGATGTAACAGGAGCTATGGCTGATTTGAAGTTAGTAAGAGACCGTGCCTGGGGTGGAACAGCACCTGCCGTAATGCAGGACGGAGCGAATTATGATGGCAGCCCGGCTTCTCCCATTACCGATCCTTTGCAAATGGTGTTGAGTGAATACCGCCATGAACTGACCGGCGAATATTCTTTGTTTTATGATTTGCGCCGCGCCGGTTCTGATCTTGCAAGGGCTTTCATCAAACAAGCTTATGGCACTGTAGATGCCAACAACAATCCTATACCAAATCCGGCACCGGGACCTACACATGATGGTAAATTGCATGGCTTGTTCAACGCATCGCTGCCACCCAATCGCGACGTGTTGCCCATTCCGCAGGTTGCTATTGGCTTGAATCCGAACTTAACACAAAATCCGGGTTACTAATTTCAATAAAAAAATAAAGCAAAAGCCGTCCCCAACAGTACTGTGGGGACGGCTTTTGCTTTTGCACTAAAATGTAAGAATGAGTGATTACAGAGAGAAGAGAAGGAAGTAGAATTTTCACGGAAAGTATGGCACTCTGCGAAGACTCAATCACCTCGTTTCTCTGTGGTAAAATTCATCTTATACTTACAAAACATTCATTTCAAAACCTGTTTTCAATACCTTTAATTTTTACTTCATTAGAAAAACGAAAATAATAGTCCGAATGCAATTAAACCAACAAACACTTTCATCTTTACATTCAAAAAAAAGCATTCAACTTCCTCACCAAAACGTTTTGGATTTGCCCGAAAAACTGCTTCAGTTTGGAACCGGCGTTCTGCTTCGCGGCCTGCCCGATTATTATATCAACAAAGCCAATAATGAAGGCGTTTTCAACGGTCGTGTTGTAGTTGTAAAATCAACAAGTAGTGGTGATAACAGAGACGCTTTTACAACACAAAACAATTTATATACGCATTGCATAAAAGGCATTGAACAAAATGAGATAAAAGAAAGTTACATCATCAATGCAGCCATCAGCCGTGTTGTTAATGCAAATGATGCCTGGCACACAGTGTTGCAATGCGCTCACAATCCGCAACTGCAAATCATCATTTCCAATACAACAGAAGTAGGCATTGTATTGCAGGCAAGTGATGATGTGAATGCTTCGCCACCGCAATCGTTCCCAGGTAAATTGCTGGCTTTTTTATACGAACGATACAAAGCGTTTGAAGGAAGCAACAACAGCGGAATGGTTATCATCCCAACTGAATTATTGGTTGATAATGGCGCAAAACTAAAAGCGATTGTGCTCGAACTTGCCAGGCTCAATCATCTTCAACCATCGTTTATTACATGGATAGAAGAAGCGAATGATTGGTGCAGTTCGTTGGTTGATAGAATAGTGCCCGGCGCTTTGTCAAATAACGATAAAAACAAACTGGAAACTATGTTCCATTTTACCGATGAATTGGCAATCATGAGTGAGCCATACAATTTGTGGGCGATTGAAACAAAGAGTGAACGAGTTAAGCAGTTGCTTTCATTTAGCACAGTGGATAGAAATATTATCATCACACCTAACATTGAAAAATACCGCGAATTAAAATTGCGCTTACTGAACGCTACACACACATTTAGTTGTGCATTGGCTTATTTAAACGGATTTGAAACAGTGAGTGAAGCGGCGCAAAATGAAAGCTTTCTACATTTTATAAAAGAGCTGATGTTAGATGAAATTGTTCCCTGCATTGTTGAAAGCGACATTACAAAAGAAGAAGCCGAAGCGTTTGCCAATGATGTAATTAGCCGGTTTCAAAATCCATTTATTCAGCATCAATGGCTTTCCATTTCTATGCAGTACACCAACAAAATGAAACAACGTTGCGTGCCGTTGATCTTAAAATACCAGCAAAACCAAACTTCATCGCAAAGCCACATGGCGCTTGGTTTTGCGGCCTATCTGTTATTCATGAAGCCAGTGGTTATAAAAGAAGGTTTGTATTATGGCAAACAGGGCAATAAAGAGTATTTGCTCCAGGATAAGGAAGCCCAAAAACTTTATGTATTGTGGCAAAATAAAACCCTTGAAGAAGTGGTAACACAAACGCTTGCTGATACTGATTTGTGGAACGAAGACTTAACTGTTTCGGCTCGTTTTAAAGATGAAGTGTTTGCTTATTTACAACAACTTTTAGCCAATGTTAGTTTGGATAAATTGATCCAATGAAATGTAAGTCAAGTCATCAAATTTGTGCAAAAACAATAGACGACTTGATACTGTTGCTGACTTGAATTTGTATACAATTATTTCTCATCCAATCATCATTTATTTCTCTCAAAAAAGTTATGCATGAACAGCATTTGATAACCCACTGCATTTGCCCAATACTCCCAGCTGTGAGCGCCGGGCCGGCTGATGAAATCGTGCGGAATGCCATTCGCTAATAATTTTTCGTGCAGCTTTTTATTTACCGGATAAAAGAAATCTTCAGTGCCGCAATCGAACAGCAAAGGATAGCTTTTGTTTTGTACCAAATACGTGAGATTGATAACAGAATTCAATTTCCACACTTCAGGATGATCGGCATAAGTGCCCAGTTTCTGCGCAATACCCCAATTGGCAGGAAACGGTTGCAAATCAACACCACCGCTCATACTGCCTGCTGCACCAAATACATCCTGGTGACGAAAAGCCAAATACAAAGCACCGTGCCCGCCCATGCTCAAACCCGCAATGGCTCTGCCTTTTGCATTAGCAAGCGTTGTATAATGTTCGTCTATCCAGCCTACTAACTCTTTGGCAATATATGTTTCGTAACGCTTAGTGCTGTCAACCGGGCTATCAAAATACCAACTGTTGTAATCGCCATCCGGACAAACAATGATGATATTGTATTCATCGGAATAAGTAGTTATTGAAGGCACTTTCGTGATCCAGTCGGCATAATTGCCGCCGTATCCATGCAGTAAATACACCACAGGATAAAGTTTGGTTTTAGTATAATTATTCGGCAAAATAACAACGGCTTTAATTTGTTTTTGCATTGAATTGCTAAACGTGGAAACCGTATCAACAGTGGCTGCATTTGCAATCGTTATAAATGCCAACCATAAAAAAGTGGCAAAAACAAAACGCTTCATGTTACCGGTTCTTTTTTCGTTTATTTATATTTATAATCTTGCGCTAATGGTGATACCGTAAGTTCTGGGATCGCCCAAATGCACGGCACCAAAATCATACGCATAAGCAATGTATTTCGTGTTGCTGATGCTGCGGATCCAAACATAAACACCTATATGTTTTGTTTCAACGCCCACACGTGCATGAAGCAAACTGTACCCATCCTGTGCAATGGTATTTGCAAAATCAAAGTACATCTTGCCGCGGTATTGCCATTCGCCTCTTATCATCAGTTTTGCATCTTTATTCAACACAAAATTGTACTGCGCTGCCAGCATGGATGTGGCAGCCGGCGTAAAAATTTGCTTCTTGCCATCAAGGTTCACTTCGGTTCCATTTTGCGCTATTTTCAGCGATGTATATTTTGTGTGAACAATACCCCCGTTATAATCAATTTGTAAGCCTTTTAGCGGCGTGGCGGCTATTTCAGCTTCTACACCTTCTGTTTCTAATTTGCCGGTATTTTTAATAATGGTAACGGCTTGTGGCAGCACAAGCGTTGGCACCTGCGCATTGTTTACAAACGTCTTATATGCCGCAAGGTTCAGTTGCAGTTTATCATCCCAAAATACATTCTTGCTGCCTACTTCATAGTTATTACTGTTTTCGGGAAGATAAGCATACAAAGGCGGTTGCGATGGATCGGGTGAAAGTGGCGATAAACCTCCTGCCCGATAGCCACGGCTGTAGGTTGCATACACATTGTTGTTGTCAGAAATCAAATACTGCAAGCTCCCCTTAGGCGAGAGGGCGTGAAAGTGTGCTGATGCAGAAGTATCGGGCAGTGTAACAAGATTAAAACTTTCTTTTTGATATTCGCCTTCCACCGATAATTTGCGGTGTTCATAATCGTAACGCAAACCCCCAACTACTTTTAATTTTGGTGTAATAGCATATTGTAATTGTCCATACACCGCCGTTCCATAACCAATGCCTTTTGAAGTAGCGATGGATGTAAACATCGAGTCGCCAATGCCATACGCTGCATTGGCATCTTTTCCATAATACGTACCTTGCTTGGCCGGATTATCCTGGTAAAAAAAGTAAGCACCGGCAGTGTATTGCAACTTTCGTTTTTCATTGTTTGAATTAACGCGAAACTCTTGGGTCAGCACTTTTACATTGTTGTATTTTTTGCCATAATTGTTTACAATACTTACCACATCGGCTGGTGAAAAATCGCCATCTAACGGCGCATTGTAATAGCGGTAATTGTTTTGGTAAGAAGAGATAGAATTGAAGGCAACTTCATTTCCAGCATGGTTAATTACTAACGAACTGTTGAAGGTATTATCAATCATGGTTGCAGTTGCATTCTGGTCCAGATGAAACGGGTTGGCAAATGCTTCTGCCACACCATTTACCAATGGAAATGCACCCCCGTTTCTGTTCGCCTGATGTTTTACATTAGCAGTAATGGCCCAGTTTCTGCCAGGTAAATATTTCAGATAATAATTGCCATAAAAAAGGTGTTGCTTGTCAAAACTGGTGTTGTTGAAATCGTTGTGATAATAACCGTTTCTTCCATCATACAAAAGGGATGCACCCAAAAACAATTTGTCTTTTACTAACGGTGTGCGAAAGCCTCCATTGTAGCGTTGCAAACCATAATTGCCTGTGCTGATTTCAGCAAATGCTTCTGTTTGATTCGTAGGTTGTTTGGTAATGATATTGATAACGCCTCCCATTGCATTTCTTCCATACAATGTGCCTTGCGGACCGCGTAAAACTTCAATTCGTTCGACATCGGTTAAAGTAGCAATATAAGTGTCTAAAGAGAACTGGTTTACGCCATCAATGTAAGTAGCCACAGCAGGATCGTAAGACGTGGTAACGATGCCGCGGATAGAAGTTACATTGCGCATATCGCCTGAATTATCTGAAAAAAGAGAAGGCACAATGGCTGTTAATTCGTTGCTGTTCCAAAGCCGGTAATCGCTTACTTTTTGGGACGATAAAACAGAAACGCTCAACGGAACTTGCTGTACATTTTCCTCTCGTTTTTCGGCTGTAACGGTTACGGCATCCAGTTGTTTGATGATGCTTTGCAACTGAATGGTGATAGGTGCGTTTTCATCTTTCACAACAACCATTTTCTGCACCGAAGCATAGTTGCTTGCCGTAACAGAAAGCGTGTAATTGCCTTCCTTCAAATTTACAATAATGAATGATCCATCTGCTTTTGTGAACAAAGTTGTATTGGTATTGAGAAGATGAACGGAAGCATCTTCAACAGGCTGTTGTTGGCCGTTTACAACAATGCCTGTAACGCTTTTTGTTTGCGCAAAAGAATGGATAAAAAACAATATTAAAAATGCGGCAAAAACAAACCCTCGAAGCATAAATCTGCAATCTTTAAGGCAGCAATGTTACAGAGAAAGAGAACGGAAATTGCAACAAAGTGCGCATTTGCCTGCGTTATATTTGTTGTTGGTAAAAAACACTAAGCAACAGCAAAACCAACACGTGTGAAATATATAATAAAATGCAAGCCATCTGTTTATATATCGTATAAGGTATGCCTACCTTTATTGTGATAAATTACCCCGCATGAAAAAGTCGAGGACCGTTGTTTTATTAACCGTGTTTACAAGTGCGGTTACCGCCTGTGTCCATCCCCAAAACCAATGGATTTCAGGTGAAGAGAATGGAATCTGCCGCGATACTTGTGTAAATGAAATGCCGTATCGTTTTTATCGGGGCGCATGGTATCCAATTTATAACGATCTAATCAATCCCGGAATTTATATCGGCGGCTATCATGGCGGATCGTTTTCATCTTTTTATCATGCTACAGTGCATACCGGTGGCTTTGGCAAATCGGCTCATTCTTCACAGGTTGGCGGATAACATCACTCACAATGAAACGGATCAATATTGTACCCCGCAACAATTGGGAGAGTAAGATACAACAGCAAGGCTTTGTTTATTATAAAGATTATTACAACGAAGATGCTGCATATCAATTCACGGTAAGCGAGATTGACGCCATCGAAGCCGCTACCAATAACATCTTCGATATGTGCCTGAACGTTGTACAGTATGTAATTGACAATGATTTATGGGACGAATTTTTTATACCGCGCAAGTATGCCGACTTAATAAAATTGTCGTGGAATGAAGATGCAATCTCGTTTTATGGTCGTTTTGATTTGGCATATAACGGGCATGATATAAAGCTGTTAGAGTTTAATGCAGATACGCCAACTTCTTTATTGGAAGCGGGCGTGATACAATGGTATTGGTTGCAGGAATACAATAGCAGTAAAGACCAGTTCAATTCTATACATCAGAAGTTGGTTGATCACATGAAATTGTGCCATGAATATTTTAATGATGGCAAGCTTTGGTTTTGTAGCGTCAATAACAATCAGGAAGATTTTATTACGGTAAAATATATGCAGGATATTGCACAGCAGGCAGGCATTGCAAACGATTTTATTTATATTGAAGACATAGGATTAAATACCCAAAATCAATTCTGCACACCGTCGTGTGAATTGATAAAAAACATCTTTAAACTCTATCCTTACGAATGGATGTTTGGTGAAGAGTTTGGCGATGCACTCATCACCACGAAAGACGAATGTGTTTGGGTTGAGCCGGCTTACAAAGCCATTCTTAGCAATAAAATGCTCCTGAAATATTTGTATCAATTGTATCCTGATTCGCCTTATATTTTGCCTTGCGAGTTTGGTAAACCCATCACGAAAAATTATGTAAAGAAACCTGTGTTTAGCCGCGAAGGAGCGAACGTAACCATTGTGAATAATGGCAGGATTGCCGATGAAACAAAAGGCGAGTATGGCGAAGAAGGCTTTTTGTTTCAGGAATATTTTGAAGTGCTTAAGTTTGAGGGAAAGACGCCCATTATAGGAAGCTGGTTAATTGGCGGCGAAGCGGCAGGAATGGGAATCAGGGAAAGCGATACATTGATAACAGGTAATATGAGCCGGTTTATTCCTCATTTCTTTTAAGCTACTTTTATTTGTGGAATAAACAAGTAAATAAGTACACTATGCAACAACTTGTCTTTCTATTTGTTGGACTATTATTAGCGGTGCTTCTGTTTCTTATAGAGCGCAGCCAATTGGCTCACACGCACAAATTTGTTTTTTGGAGGTCGGTTGTTGCTTTAGTTATTTTTACAGTTATACTTCTAAAATCAGTTATTTTTAAACCGATTACTGCAAATAGTGTAATCACTGTGTTGTTGTATATTCCGGTTGCAACTTATTTAATTACCAAGGCTTTTAAAAGTTATACAGTAATTCGCAAATAGTATTTTACCTATAGGTCGGTGTCCGCACCAATCTGAATAACCGCTATGCATTTCGGTTTATGAGGACATAAACAGATAGAATTGCCTTCTTTCACATTTGTAATTGTAAACGAACCTTCTTTGTTGGTAAACAAGGTTGAATTGGTATTGAGAATATAAACGGAAGCGTCTTCAACAGGTTGCTGTTCTTCGTTTACAACCCTTCCTGAAACGTTTTTTGTTTGTGCAAAAGAGTCAACAAAAAGCAAAACTAAAAATGCGGCAAAAACAAACAGGCGAAACATAATTCGACAACAATTAAGGCTGCAATGTTACAGAGAAAGAGAAAGGAAATGTAATAATGTATTCGTTAGTTAGGATATATTTGTTATTGGTGAAAAATTACCATCAACGACGAAGTAATATGAGTTTAATTGCTGTAACCTCTAACGATTCAGACGATGGGAGTTGCACTCCTATTATAATAGGTGATCTATTAGCAAGTACAAATTTTGGAAGAAAAAATGTTCCATTACCTACTTTTTATGATGGTGTTAAAGACATCCTACCAAAACATTCTGTCTATTTACCCAGCGGATTACTGCAAAAAGTTTATATAATTAAAGATGATATTGTAGTTGCCTTAGCAGGCTCAGTTCATGAAATGATTCAAATACTTAAAGAAATTAAGAACTACTTTAAGTACAAAGAATCCACCGTAGAGAACATCAGAGATTTAGTCTACAATTATATCGTGCCCTTAGGGTGTAGGGAAAGTCTTTTTTGCATCGTTTTAATGGAGAGAGATGCAGAAATGAGTTCAGACGCAAAAGTTCAAATATTTACTGCAGATTTTGGTAAAGGAAAATGGCTAAGTGAACAAACCAAACTTCATGGCATAATTAAAGCTGCTGGTTTAGGAGCAGAAAAATTTATTGAAATTATTGATAGATTTGATGATGATACCGCTTACACAAGTCAAGATGATAAACATGAAGTTGCAGCAGTCGTAATGGGACATGTTGCTTTAGTTGGTAAACTAATTCAAACTGAACTAGTAACGTTAGAAACCATATCAGAGTTTTGGGGTGTGAATTATGAAATTGTTTTTTATGATGTCAATAAATTTAAAAAATTGAATGATTTGACTCTTGTACTTGCTAATGCCTATATTGATTTAGATACACATGAGACTAAGTTAGGTATCACACATGTCTTTCACAACAAATACTATGAAGATTTACTTATAATTACGGTTATTATGCTGATTGAGAAAAGAATTAATCATTACAGAATCCCGCCAATTTACACTTCTGATTTTAATGTTGATTTGGATTATTTGCCTCTTGAAAACTTCACTTTACATACAACTCAAATTGGTTTAACCATTATGTTTAAATTTTCAAATGGAAATCTTTACAACTATTACAGTTCATTGTATAGCAAGCC
This sequence comes from Ilyomonas sp., assembly GCA_965277535.1. Classification (GTDB taxonomy): domain Bacteria; phylum Bacteroidota; class Bacteroidia; order Chitinophagales; family Chitinophagaceae; genus Ilyomonas. The sequence goes on from OZ255825.1 coordinate 4,111,985, forward strand.
TCCGTATAAGAATGGCAAACCTTCTGTAGAGTTAGAAGTTTTTGAAAACGGCGATTACAGATTTTATTTAGATTCAAAATTTACCAAAATAGTATTTGAGGCTGCTTTACAATCACAAGGAATAAAATAATTTGATCTTCTTTTTTATCTTCACCAAGACTGAAGACTTCTATACTTTTCTCATCCATCTTCATCATTTCAAAAAAATCTTTCATCAACTCATTTCCCGCTTTATTTTTATAAAAATATTTCCCGCGTTTTATGAAAAGATTCTTGTCATCCATATTTGTTTTTGCCACTATTTGCCTCCTCATTACAAGCTGCCATTTGTTTTCATCCAAACCCAAAGTTTTGGTGTTTACAAAAACCGCAGGCTTTGTTCACGATTGTATCCCCACAGCCGCGTTGGCGGTTATGAAATTGGGTAAGGAAAACAATTTTGATGTAGATACCACCAGCAATGCGGCGTGGTTTACCGATGATAGTTTGAAGAAGTATGCAGCGGTTGTTTTTTTATGCAACACCGATCCTGACGATTCCTTGTTTACCAATTATCAGAAGAATGGTTTGCAGCGATACATTGAAGCCGGTGGCAACTTTGTTGGCGTTCACGCGGCAACCGACGCGGGTTATCATTGGGGTTGGTATCATCGTTTGGTGGGCGCTACGTTTGATAGTCATCCTGCCCAACAGCAAGCTACCATTGATGTTGTGGATGCTAACAACGAATCAACCAAACATCTTCCCGCCAAATGGTCGCGCTTTGATGAATGGTACAATTTTAAAAATGTGGACAGCGACCTGCATGTGCTGCTGAAAATTGATGAGAACAGCTACAAAGGCGGCAACATGCACGGCAATCACCCGATGGCTTGGTACCACGAATATGATGGTGGAAGAATGTGGTACACAGAGCTGGGGCATACGAAAGAATCGTACAGCGATCCCGCTTTTTTAATGCACTTGCTCGGCGGAATTAAATACGCCATTGGCGACAATGAATCATTAAATTATGCAAAAGTAAAAACGCCTCGTACACCTGATGATGACCGCTTTGTAAAAACACAATTGGTAACAGGAACTTTTTTTGAACCAACAGAAATAACGGTATTACCCAACTTAGATGTTTTGGTAGCCCAACGCAGAGGCGAGATTATGTTGTATAAAGACAAAGACCGTTCGGTGAAACAAGTGGGCTTTTTAAATGTGTATTTTAAAACATTGCACACGCCGGGTGTTAACGCTGAGCAAGGTTTGCTGGGCATTCAGAAAGATCCTGACTTTGCGAAAAACCATTACGTTTACATTTATTACTGCCCTACTGATACATCGGTCAACCGCTTGTCCCGCTTTACTTTCAATAGGGATACCATTGACAACAGCACCGAAAAAGTGATCCTCCAATTTCCGGATACAAGAGAGATTTGTTGCCACACCGGCGGCTCTATCGCATTTGGTAAAGACCGGACTTTATTCGTTTCAACCGGCGATAATTCAACGCCCTTTGATGAGCAGAATCAAAAATATGTTTCGCATGGTTTTGCACCGCTGAATGATGCACCCGGGCACCAGCAATTTGATTCAAGAAGAACCGCTGGCAATACCAATGATTTGCGTGGTAAAATTCTTCGCATTGTGATGAAAGAAGATGGTACTTACACCATTCCAAAAGGCAATTTGTTTGGCGAAAAAAGCGATAAAACCAAACCTGAAATTTATGTGATGGGAGATAGAAACCCGTATCGCATTTCGGTTGATCAAAATACAGGTTTTCTGTATTGGGGTGAAGTAGGACCCGATGCCAATACTGATAGTTTTGAAACGCGCGGTCCGCGGGGTTACGATGAAGTGAACCAGGCACGCGGGGCCGGAAACTTTGGCTGGCCTCTTTTTGTTGCCAACAATCAACCTTATGTTTCGTACAATTATCTCACCGGCGAAAGCGGCAGGCCTTTCGATCCGGCGCATCCTAAAAACCTCTCGCAAAACAATACAGGACTAACTGATTTGCCACCGGCGCAGGCTGCTTTTATCTGGTATCCCTATGGCATTTCAAAAGATTTTCCACAAGTGGGCGCAGGCGGCAGAACAGCAATGGCAGGTCCTGTGTACTACAATGAATCGTTCCCCGACAGTACCCGTTATCCTGATTATTACAACGGAAAACTATTTATTTACGAATGGATACGCGGCTGGATAAAAGCGGTTACCATGCAGCCCAACGGCGACTTTGATAACATGGAACCTTTTATGAAAAGCACCCGCTTCAACAATCCTTCCGATATGGAATTGGGGCCGGATGGAAGATTGTATGTGGTGGAATATGGCAGCGGTTGGTTTGCCAAAAACCCCGATGCGGGTTTGGCAAGAATTGATTATAACAAGGGCAACCGTGCACCTAAAGTTACCGGCATTGATGTAAGTAAAACATCGGGTGCATTGCCGCTTGCCATAACCGCTTCCGTTGGTGCAAGAGACCCGGACAATGATAAGCTTAGCTACATCTGGCATGTAGGTGGAAAAACGGTTGAAACCAAAGAGCCAAAACTGCAAACTACCTTAAGTACGGCTGGCGATTATGCCATTTATGCCGAAGTAAAAGATGATAAAGGTGCAGTTGGTAAAAGCAATATTGTTAGCGTGTATGCAGGCAACGAAGCACCTGATGTAACCATCAACTTCAAAGGCAATCAAACTTTTTATTTCCCCGGCAAGCCCGTTAATTACACTGTTTCAGTAAATGATAAGGAAGAAGGAAAAGCCATTGTTGACAGCAATTTGATGGTAACAGCCGATTACCGCGAAGGCAACGATCAGGCTGGCGCGCCGCAAGGTCACCAGGTGGTAAGCACTGAAGTGATGGGCAAGAATTTAATGGAATCGCTCGATTGCAAATCCTGTCATAAAGTGGCTGAAAAATCGGTAGGACCTGCCTTTACTGCCGTATCGGAAAAGTATAAAAATAATGCCGGTGCGATGGTATATCTCGCTCATAAAATTATTACAGGTGGAGGCGGCGTTTGGGGCGATGCGGTAATGTCGGCACATCCCAACTTATCAGAAGGTGATGCAAAAACAATTGTAAGCTGGGTGCTATCGCTGGCCAATCAGCAACATCAAAAATCCTTGCCCCCAACGGGTTCTGTTTCGCCAACATTAAACAAACCGGCAATTGCCAATGGTGTATTGTATCTCACTGCAAGATATACTGATAAAGGTGGTCAAAATATAAAGGCACTAACCGGAACCGGCTTTGCATCCCTGCGCAGCAGCAACATTGCCTTAGGAACGGTAAAGCACATGAACGATGCTTCTGCTATGACCTATAACGGAATGCAAGTCATTCTTCTTTCCAATAACCAAAGCTGGTTTGCCATTGATAGTGTTGATTTATCAGGCATTGCAAAAGCAAGCGTGAATTATGGCTGGCAGAATGAACTTACGGGCAACATTGCGTTTGAATTGCATTTGGATGCACCCAATGGAAAGCTGCTGAGTAGCATTCCGGTACAAGCCAGCAAAGGTGTAAAAGCGCCGGTTACCATGAAGTCATCAACAGTGAGCTTACCATCTGTTACCGATGGAAAACTTCATACGGTTTATGTTGTGAAAAAATCGGAGGGCGAAAAAAGCGGGCAGTCTATTGGCATTACCGGTTTCGCTTTTTCGTTATAAAAAATGAGGCAAAACCAAAAGAGGCTGTTTCTACTTTCCAAACAGCCTCTTTTTTCTTTTCTTATGAAAGCTCCTTTGTCGTTTGCACTAATTGGTTGCGGCAAGATAGGCAGCCGCCACGCAGCACACATCAACCGCGTATCAAACCTCATTGCGGTTTGTGATACTGATGTTGATAGAGCAAAGGCAACGGCTCAGCAATACGGATGTCCTTATTATCTTTCTGTTGAAGAATTGTTGCTTCATCATCAGCCTGATGTTGTTTCGGTTTGCACGCCCAATGCGCTTCATGCTATGCACGCTGTTGCTGCTTTACAAGCCGGTTGCCATGTGGTTTGCGAAAAGCCAATGGCAATAAGGAGCAGCGATTGCAGGCAAATGATAGAAGCGGCTGAACATGCCAACAGGATTTTGTTTATTGTAAAACAAAACCGTTTTAATGATGCCGTTGTACAGGTAAAAAATTTATTGAGCAAAAACAAACTGGGTAAAATTTATAGTTTTCAAATCAATGGTTTTTGGAATCGGAATGATGAGTATTACCAGGATAGCTGGCATGGCACAAAAGCGTTGGATGGCGGTACTTTGTTTACCCAATTCAGCCATTTTATTGATATTTTGTATTGGTTGCTGGGCGATGTGGCAAGCGTTCAATCTTATCTTACCAATGCTGCCCATCAATCGGTAATGGAAACAGAAGATACAGGCGTGGTGATACTTACAATGCAAAGCGGAGCCATCGGGACATTGAATTATACGGTAAACAGTTTTGGGCAGAATATGGAAGGTTCCATCACTTTATTTGGAGAAAAAGGAACGGTAAAAATTGGTGGCCAATATCTCAACACCATTGCTTATCAAAACATAAGAACTGTTGTGCTGAATGAAGCGAAACAATCACCAGCCAATGATTATGGCAGTTACAAGGGCAGCATGAACAACCACGACAAAGTGTATCAAAATGTGATTGATGTGTTATGCCATGGCGCTGCTGTAAGCACCAATGCTTATGAAGGTTTGAAAACAGTTGAGATTATTGAAAAAATTTATGCTGCGAATGAGATGAAGTGAGTGTAATGGATGCAAGATTGTTGTTTCTCTGTTGTAGAATGAATGGCCATTCACGCAACGGCTTTCTGCTGTGCTGGCATTCTTATTCTTCAGCTGAAGAACAGAACAAAAAGCTCAATAGAATTACTACAGGTAATTGACTTCCCTCAAGCCGCCATAATGCAAAACCGAATGTTGGTAGTAGTGGTTGTTGGTTCAATATGTCAGGCAGGCGTATTGCTTTCACTAAACGTTTTTGTTACAAGGTCTGTGTCCATATACTCTCTTAACTCGTGTATTTTTTCGTCTTTTATACTGCATACCCAGCAATATTTATTTTCGTATTTTTTGCCGTCGGGTGTGGTGTTCTGCCCAATGGCTTCCACTACCACATAGTCATCGTCTGCAATGAAACGCTGCGCATTTACTTTATAGGGTGGAACTAAAGTTTGTCTTACTGCACTCCAAAGTTCATCAAGAACGGATTTTTTACCATCAAATGTTTTTGCCCATTGTCCCGAGCCCATCCAAATCCATTTCATGTCTTCTGCCATTGCATTGATAAAGGGTTCATCATTACCTACTGCCAATTCAGAAAAGATATTGTGCATGAGTTGTTTGTTCTTGATTGCATTCATTTTATTACTATTTTATGTTTAGCAGTTATACTCAGGCGTGTTGGAAAACTCTTCATTTGGGATATATTTTTCTAAAAGCGCAGTCCATCCATGACTTTACAAATTGTCAAAATAGAGAGTTGATATAGCATTCCCACAACGTTCAGAGCTTTGTGCAGTAGCAGTATTCCGTGTTCCGTCAAGCCCTGAACCGAAGATGATTAAAGATATAAAGCCAAATGTTTATTATAAAAGCCAAATTGAAAAAAGTCACGCTGGGTATGCCGCATGATAGCGATAAAAAGCGGATGGCATACTGGTCGCCCCGCTTTTGCACATTACCCCATGTTGTATGCCGTTCATCTTGTGGGGTCGGTTGTCGCCGAATTAAAACGAACTAACTTGTCCCAATCTATTGAGCCGTCGTCTTTGCAAAAAGTGTCAGCAAATTCCTTTGTGAACTTGTTTATCATTTGAGCATAAGATTGCATAAAATCGTCGTTGCGTTCCTTTGCTTGATGTCCCAAAGGTTCAATGATTTTGGTATAAAAGTCTGTGTCACCCGACATGAACTCTCAAAATCTTTGTCCGCAATATTTGAAGTAATCGCCTTTATCTGGCTGATTGTCCCTGCCGTAACAACAGCCGTTAACGGCAACAATGTTCAGTTGGGAATTGCTTGTGCGAAGTGTCTTTTTAGCTGTCTTGAAGTCTGTAACTAATTTTGCAATTTGGCTACTATTACCCCAATTCGGACCTGACTTTATAGTAACGATATAGCGGACGTTGTCTTTATCAAACTCGAGGTCAATACCTATGATACCTGATTTTCTTTGTAAACTTTTTCGTTAACAAATATGGCAAGTCCTTCAAGCCAATCGCCAAATATGGTTTCTTCTTGCGAAGAAATGAAGGCATCAGTCAAGCTTTTGATAATATCTTGCGCTGTAAGAACATATTTTGCTTTAAAAAGGTATGGGTTCTTTTTGCTTAAAACTTTTTTGAGTTTCAAGTCTTTTAAACCTGCAATTCTTTTTTGGTGAAATGTGCCAATTTTTTCTTCAACGTACTTTACGACTTCCTTTTGTTATAAGACTTCTATAGATTTTATTTTTTCATTAATAGCGTTAGCAATTGCATTATACCAATTTATATTAGAAACGATTAATTCTTTAATACTTTCTATTTCTATTTTTGATAAATTTCTTTCTATTTCTTGTGATGCAACATTCTGAATATCTTCTTCGTTCAAAGAATAGAAAATGCTATTTTGATTTCTACTTTCCATATTTATCTTTTATTAAAAACGTTTTCTCTATGCCATCTAATAGAGTTCAAATGCGGATATATGTTTTTATGATTGGGTAATGAAATTTTAGTAATTGATTGGGTGAGCGATTTAATAAATTCATAATTACCAAGTTTGCCAAATTCATCTCTTAAATTATCTGCTTCAGGGGAAACGCTAATAGTATAATCATCATACAAGCTAAACCAACCAACATCAAAAGCCCAGTGATGTAAATGGCAAAGCGATAATCCATTTAGAATATCATCTTTCCCTTTAGAACTATGCGGTACTATATGTGCTGCTTCTACTTCCCAAATAGTACGTTTTGGCGAATTAATTTTTAAACCGCATACAGCACATTTATAATTATATGCTTCAATAACTGCTTGCCTAAATCCACGTTTCCTTATTGAAATCTCTTTCGTTACTATAATTGAAACTTTTCTTGCTTCTATCGGTTCATAATTATCTTGTCGTGGTGATTTTATTAATTTATTTATCACCTTTTGAACCTCATAAGATTTAATAGGTAATATTTCTTTTTGCTCTTGTGGAATATGCAAAAGGTTCAAGGTTGCATCATACCCGCTTTCTGTCAACATCCACTCTTTTCTATTTGTCAAATTGTAAGTAGTGGTGGGATTGGAAACTAATTTTTTATTAGACAATGAATTTGCTGCACGGTATAAAAGTCGATGCCATAATGGCGACTTTACAATCCTGTTCTCTTTCCTATAAATTCTTTCTAATACTGCCGTTCTTTGTTTTTCATTAAGATGAAAGTAATCTGCGATTTCACTTACAATTTCTTCACCTGATGCAAATTCTTTTATTGTTCCCTTATGATTAAATAATGAAATCAACAATGCGTCTTCAATTTCTTCATTAGAAGGCATCATAAATTCTTCGCGCATTTTGCCTTCATAACTCATATCAAGCGGCTTTTTGTATTGCGTTAGGGATAGAAGCGGAAAGCCTTGTGAAGATTTTTGTGTGTAGGCTTTGTGCCAGATTTGCAGCGTATAGCCCAACCCGCAGGGGAACGCCCAAATAATTCTTCTTTCTAAGCATTCTGTTTGCAACTATTAATGCCGTTCCTGAACCCATAAATGGGTCAAGGACTGTGTCGTTTTCCTTTGTAAAAAGTTTTATGAACCACTCTGGCAATTCTTCAGGAAAGGCTGCACTGTGATTTTTGTTGCTGCATTCAGTAGCCAAGTGCAGAACGTTTGTAGGATATGCTTTATCTCGTGTTAACCAGTTGGAAATATTTTTGCCGAAGCCACTTCCGACTTTTGAATTGTCGCGAATTTTATCCGTGTCAGAAAGGTTCTTTAATCTTGATTTTGCCCAATCACCCATAGGCACCATAACTTCTTCCTGATACATGTTGAATCTCCGCTCCTTGTTGAACTGTAGAAGTCTCTCCCAAGCATCACGAAAACGGTTTGACCATTTGCCTGGATAACAGTTTTTCTTATGCCAAATAAATTCTTCAGTCCAAAGCCAACCTTGCTTCTTCATTTCCAAGATTAACTCCATTACATAAGTGCTTCTCTCACCGTCAACCACTTTCTCTTTGATGTTCAAAATAAAAGTCCCTGTTGGTTTTAAAACCCTTAAAAGCTCTTTGGAAACGGGTAGAAACCACTCAACATACTTGTCAGGATGGATGCCGCCATAAGTGTTTTTTCTTTGGTCGGCATAGGGTGGTGAGGTCACAATTAGGTCAACAGAGTTGTCAGGGAGTTTTCTAAGTTGTTCTGCGCTATCACCAAGATATAAGTCTGTTCGTACTTCCATATTTCAAAAATAGTCAAAGTAGAGAGTGATTGTTAAAGGATTTGTCAACAGACTGTGATTTGAGAACTGTCGTATCGAATGGCATACAACATTTAAATATACGAAAGTTTCCTTTCGCCATTTAATCTTTACAAATATATTTTCCATTCAGTGTCAATCCTTGCTTCTTTCGTTTTAGGAGTATCTCAATTCAACTCACGAAAGCCTTTGCAACATTCAGATACCCAAAAAATGAAAGGGCGATTCCAAAACGCTGACAGGGTTTCAAACCCTGTCAGCGTTTTACATGTACTGATTTGTTTTTGCACAAAAAATTTGATACAAAACCTAACGTCATTGCCAGCCGCCGCCCAAAGCCCGATACACATCAACCACAGCCTGCAACTGTTGCAACTTATCGTTAATGCCGCTTAACTGGGCTGATAATAAAAATTGTTCAGAGGTCAATACATCCGTATAGTTCGTTGCGGAACTGTATTGCAACAACTGCTTTGTATAATCCACCGCTTTTTCCAACGCATCTATCTGTCGGGTTCTGCTCGATTGTTTTTCCAAAGAGGTTTGATAAGCATATAAAGCATTCGACACTTCTTCACCGGCATTCAATAATGTTTGCTGATAACTGTAATAGGCTTCTTTTTGTTGAGATAGCGCAATTCGCAAACGGGCTTTGTTTATGCCCTGATGAAAAACAGGTTGTGTAAGCCCTGCAACAATGTTATAAAACAGGGACATGTTGAACAGGTCTTTGATTTGCAAACTCGACGCGCCGCCTTGCGCGGTTAAAGTAAGTTGCGGATAGAAGTAAGTGCGTGCCACGTTGGTGTTTTCAAATGCAGTTCTGAAAGAAAGTTCAGCCCCTTGTACATCAGGCCTGTTTTTTAAAAGGAGAGAGGATACGCCGGTTGTTAAGTTTTGATAGACGATTTGGCCTTCCAACGAGCTACGTTGAATGTTGCCTGGTGTTCTTGCGAGTAATACACTTAACGCGTTTTCTGTTTCGCGGATGCTTCTTTTTAAATCGGGAATAATTACTTCTGCAGCAGCCAAATTGGCTTCACTTTGCACCACAGCAGCGCCGGTTACAACAGCACTTTCTTTTAGCGCTTTCATGGTTGCAACATCCGTTATTCTATTCTTAACTGTTTGCTCTGTAATTTTTAATTGCTCGTCTAACGAAAGCAATTGATAATAGTAACCGGCGATGGTAGCAACGAGCTGTGTTTGTATCGTTCGTTTGGCAGCATCGCTTTGCAACCAATTGGCAAACGCCGCCCGCTTTGCACTTTTTAATTTGCCCCAAATATCTGCCTCCCAGCTGGAACTAAAATAAAGCTGGTAATTTGAAGTAGTCAACTGAAAAGTATTGGCAATATCAGGCGGAAAATTGAGTGATGCAACGGATTGTTTGCTGCGACTGTAAGCCGCATTGGCATCAACACTTGGATAAAAAGCAGCTTTGCTTTGTCTGAAGCTTGCAAACGCTTCATTCATTCGTTGCATTGCTATTTTTAAATCCATGTTTTGGCTTATCCCTTCCGCAATTAAGTTTTGCAAAACAGTATCTGAAAACAATTGCGTGTAGGGTAGTGTTGCAATGGATGATGTATCAGCCGTGTTGAAATTATTATTTGTTGTGCTGTTGCTTGCTGTCGTATCTCTGAACAATTGCCCCTGCACTGCCATGCCGGGTTGTTGGTATTTCTGCGTAACACAAGATGATACAACCAGTATCGTTATGAAAACAAGATACCGGTGTTGAGGAAAATATATAGTCATGTTTAATGAAAGAAATTGGTTGAACGATGGTTATTGTAAAACGGGCAAATGATCCGGTTGTACTTGTTGAGGAACCGGAACCGGTTTACTGCTGATGCGTTCCTGCAGCGACTGAAAAATAACGAACAATACAGGGATTACAAACACGCCGAAAATAGTTCCGATTAACATGCCGCCAACAGCGCCCGTGCCGATGGAGGTATTGCCTGCAGCGCCCGCGCCTGTTGCAAACATCAAAGGCATGATACCAAAAATGAATGCCAGTGATGTCATTAATATCGGGCGAAGACGAGCAACTGCACCATTTATAGCAGCCTGTACAATGCTTTGTCCTTCGCGCCGTCTTGCAACAGCAAACTGCACAATTAAGATGGCATTTTTTGCAAGCAAACCAATGAGCATGATAAGTGTGATTTGCAGGTAAATATTATTTTGAACGCCAAATAATCGGGCAAAAACAAAAGCACCGGCTAAACCGATTGGCAACGATAACAAAACGGCAAAAGGAAGAATATAACTTTCGTATTGTGCGCTCAATAAAAAATACACAAAAACAAGACACAATAAAAAGATATAAACCGTTTGGCCACCGCTCCCTATTTCTTCACGACTTAATCCTGAAAATTCATAACCATATCCCGCAGGCAAAGTTTTGGCAGCCGTTTCCTGAATGGCTTTGATTGCATCACCCGAACTATAACCTTCTTTCGGTGCGCCTGATATAGAAATGGACGTAAACATATTAAAGCGGTTAATAAACTCGGGTCCATAAACTCTGTTCAATGTAACAAATTCAGATACCGGTGCCATCACGTTGTTGTTAGTGCGAACGTAAATGTTGTTGAGGCTTTGTGCACTGCCACGATACGCTGCATCTGCCTGCACCATTACGCGGTATTGCTTGCCAAACTCATTAAAGTTAGACGCATACAATCCGCCATAATAACCCTGTAAAGTGCTTAACACAGCGGCAGGCGAAACGTTGGCTTCTTTGCATTTGGCAACATTCACATCAACCTGGTATTGCGGAAAATTGGTATTGAAAAAAGAAGTGGCGTATTGTATTTCGGGCCTTTTGTTTAGTGCTGAAAGAAAGTTTTTATTCACTTCCACAAACCTGCTGATGTCGCCACCTGTTCTGTCCTGCAACTGAAATTCAAAACCACTGGTATTGCCAAAGCCTTCGAGTGTAGGCGGTGCAAAAAACAAAACATTAGCGCCTTTGATGGCCGATGTTTTTTCGAATAGTTTCTTAATGACTGCATTTACATCATGGTCTTTGCCTTTGCGCTCGTCCCACGATTTTAATTGCATGAAAAGCGCAGCGTAAGAACCGCCGTTGCCACCACTCATCAAACCCATCCCGCCTACCTGTGTTACCGATCCCATTTCGGGTAAACTCCTTGCCATACTTACCACCTGGTCAGTAATAACCGAAGTACGTTCCAATGAAGAAGCAGGAGGCAACGAAATATCAGCCATAATAAAGCTCTGGTCTTCATTCGGTACAAAACCACCCGGCGTTGTTTTCATTAAAAACCATAACAAGCCCCCAAACACAGCGATGCCGCCAATCGCTATCCATTTTCTTCCCGATAAAAAAGTAACAGAGCGTTTGTATTTGCTTGTCATTGCTTCGAAGCCCGCATTGAATGCACTGTAAAAGCGATTCATAAAACTTTTGCGCAATTTGTTATCATGATGCGGCTTCAATAACAAAGCGCACAATGCAGGGCTGAGTGTTAACGCGTTGATTGCAGAAATGATAATAGACACAGCTAAGGTTAAACCAAACTGTTTATAAAACACACCGGTGGAACCTGTGATAAACGTAACCGGAAGAAACACTGCCGACATTACCAATGTGATAGAGATGACTGCACCGCTGATTTCGCTCATCGCTTCAAGTGTTGCTGTTTTGGCGGAACGTGCGCCATGATCTAATTTGGAATGAACCGCTTCTACCACTACAATAGCATCATCCACCACAATACCAATCGCTAACACCAATGCAAACAAGGTGAGAAGATTTATGGTAAAACCAAACAGGCGCAAAAAGAAAAAGGTGCCGATGATAGCAACAGGTACAGCAATCGCAGGTATTAATGTAGAGCGTAAATCCTGCAGGAAAAGAAACACAACAATGAACACAAGAATGAAGGCTTCTATCAAAGTGCTGATTACTTTTTCGATGGAAACATTTAAAAAATCATTGGCTGAAAATATAGGTGTGAAAGATATACCCGGCGGAAATGTTTTAGAAGCATCTTTTATAGCGCGCTCTATATTTCCAATCATTTCATGCGCATTGGAACCCGCCGTTTGAAATATGCCAAGCACTACCGCGGGGTTGCCATTGGTAAGAGTAGTGATGTTGTAAGAAAGTGAACCGAGTTCAACACGTGCCACATCTTTTAATCGTAACAACTGACCATTTTCTGCTGAACGGATAACAATGTTATCATACTCTTCCGGCTTCTGGAGCCTGCCTTTATATTTCAATACATATTCAAAAGATTGATTGCTGTTCTCACCAATTTTACCAGGCGCTGCTTCAATATTTTGTTCAGCCAGCGCAGCCGTAATATCATCCGGCACCAAACCATAAATCGCCATTGCATCGGGCTTCAGCCAGATACGCATCGAATAATCTCCCGTGCCCCATGCCTGCGCATCGCCAACACCATTGATTCTTTTCACAACCGGCACAAGGTTGATATTAGCATAGTTCTGCAGGAAATTGGCATCAAAAGATTTGTTGGTGCTGTTTATTGAAAACACCATCACCATGCTGCTTTGTTGCTTGCTTGTAGTAACGCCTGAGCGGGTAACTTCTGCGGGTAAAAGTGGTGTTGCTCTTGATACGCGGTTTTGCACATTCACAGCAGCCAGATCAGGGTTTGTACCTTGTTTAAAAAAGATAGTAATGCCTGCTGAACCATCATTACCGGCAGAAGAAGTCATGTACGTCATGTTCTCCACGCCGTTGATTTGTTCTTCCAAAGGAACTACTACACTTCTCATTACCACATCTGCATTCGCGCCCTGGTAAAAAGCCGACACATGCACGGTTGGCGGCGCAATGTCAGGATATAAAGTGATGGGAAGCGTAACGATGCCGATGATACCGAGTATCACAAGAATCACTGAAATGACCGTTGATAACACAGGTCTTTCTATAAATGTTTTGAGCATAAATAAGATTGAATGAGATTGATTATTTCAAACCGTCGTACACTTTGTTTTGCGGTTGTACATCCGGCTTGATGGCTGAACTGTCGCGCAATGAAGAAGTGCTTTCATAAATGATTGTATCGCCTGCTTTCAATCCTTTGGTTACAACAAAATATTGCCCGGCTGCCACACTCATCACTTCAATTTCGGTGCTGATTACTCTGTTGGAATCATTTACCAGATACACAAATTTTTTACCCTGCAATTCATACGTTGATCTTTGCGGAATCACAACAGCGCCGTTTACCGTTACAGGAATTTCAACCGTTGCGCTTGCACCACTTCTCAACAAGCTAACCGGGTTTGGAAAAGTAGCACGAAAGCTTGCCGAACCGGTTTGTGTATTGATTAAACCCGCAATGGTTTCTACTTTGCCCTTTTCGGGATATTCGCTGCCATCTGCCAGCAACAAGGTTACAGGCGGTAATTGCTTTAATTTTTCCTCTAAAGTATTGCCTTTGTATTCGCGCGAAAAATCGAGCAATAGTTTTTCGTTTAAAGAAAAATAAGCATACACTTTTCCGATGTTTGACACCGTTGTTAGCGGCATTGTTGTAGTGCTGCTTATCAAACTTCCCAACCTGTAAGGAATGGTTCCTACAACGCCGTTTACAGGGCTTGTAACGGTTGTATAGCCAAGGTTTGTTTTTGCATTAAAAAGGCTTGCTTTTGCCTGCGCCAACGCTGCTTTGCGTGTTTGTAAAGTGTATTCTGCCGATTCTAATTCGTACTTGCTGATGATTTCTTTATCTACCAGCGGCTTTGTTTTTTTTACCTGCAATTCTGCTGTGCTTACATCTGCTTCTGCGCTGCTAATCGTTGCATTTGCCGTATTCACATCCTGCTGATATTGCGGCGCGCTGATGCGAAAAAGCAATTGTCCTTTTTTTACAGCAGCGCCTTCATCAACATATATATTGTCAACATAGCCATCAATCTTTGGACGGATTTCAATGTTTTGCTCGCCCTGTAAAGTAGCGGGATAATCCGTTTTTAAAGTAGCGGTTTGCGATGCCACTACGAACACGGGATAAACAGGCGGTGGTGCATCTCCAGGTTTGGTTTCGCCATTATTTTTATTTTGATTGCCGCAGGCAAAAAGAAACAGTGAAGCCAGAGTTACAACAATAAAAGTAACTGCATGGTTAGGGGAGTGTTTGAAATTTATTTTAAGATTCATATTCGTTTGCATCTGAGTTAAGCAGAGTTCCGGTTGGCAAAATTGTCAAGGTTTTTGAAACAAAAAACGATTTTGTGATTAAATTGATGAACGGTAAAAAAGAGAATTGTTTTGTATAATACCTATGAAGGTTTGAAAACGGTTAAACTTAGTGAAAGGATTTATAGAGCGAACGGGAAAAATAAGCTAAGAGTATGTTGGCTGTCGGAAATGCGAATCATTTTTGGCTAATTTTTAAAGCGTAGCAAAGGCAGGGCATTTGAAATCCGCCAGCCCTGCCTTTGCTAAAATATGTCAGGCGTTTGTTGTTTTCTGTCAATCACTTTTGCCCGTTCTCTCTTGGGTCAAAGTCCACCATCCATTCAATGCCGTACTTGTCTCTAAAACAGCCAAAATATGAACCCCAGGGACTATCACCAATAGGCCCTTCTATTTGTCCTCCTGCTGAAAGTCCATTGAATAATTTGTCGGCTTCTTCTTTACTCTCTGCACTTATCGAAATTTTACTTCTGTTTTCATTTTCGTTTACTCGTCCCATCATTTCGGGAACATCATTTGCCATCAACACATTGCTTTTACCAATAGGCAAAGCAATATGCATAATTTTATTTTCTTCTTTCTCTGCTACAGGAAATTGAGGGCTTGCGAGTTCTTTGAAGCGTATCAGTTTTGTGAACTCTCCGCCAAATACTAATTTGTAAAAAGTAAATGCTTCTTCGGCATTTCCATTGAAGTTAATGTGAGGATTGATAAGAGCCATAAGTTTTTGTTTTTGATTGTTTAATTGATTTTTTTATAAAATTTCAGTCAAAGCTTTTGCAGTAAAAATCATTTTTGCGATAACGTTGTCAAGAGATTTTCCAGGTTGCTCAATGACATTTTCATTCCTTGTGTAAAGCCATCCATTATCCTCTCTAACCTTTCAAGGGATTCATTGTAAATAGTAATGCTCACTTTTGTTGTTCCGGCCTGTTCGCTGAAAGTATGATCCCATTCAGAACCGGGCAATTCGGGGTTTTCATCCTTGTCGGCAAAAGCGTTATACATTTTAAAGGCCGTTTTCGGGGTAATGGAAGTATATTCCTGTATTGCCCAACGCTCTTGTCCATCAGGACTAACCATAGCATAAAATCTTTTGCCTCCCACTTTAAAATCCTGGTATTTTGTTTTGGCTGTCATCGGTTTCGGTGGTAGCCATTGATCAAGCAATTCATGTTTGGTAAAAGCATCCCATACCAACGACAAATCAGCATCAAACTCTCTTTTTATGTACACCATTTTAGCTGCTTTGTCAACAGTAAAATCAAATAGCAAATCGGTTTTCATTCTTTTTATTTTTGTAAGCGTTGTAATAAAATTTCCAATTCGTTTAATGTCATAGTGAAACCTTCTTTGAAGCCCATTTGAATGATTTTTTCAAGGTCTGCAAGTGTTTTATGCTTTATTGCAATGTTGATTGTTGTTGTTCCATTTTGCTCTTTAAAATTCAAATCCCAATCTCCTCCTGGTAGTTCGGTATTCAGATTTTCATCTTTATCGGCAAATGCATCTGAAAATTGGAAGTTTGTTTTTGGGTTTATAGAAGTATAGTCCTGAATGCACCAATGTTCCTGACCTTCGGGGCTCACCATTGCATAAAATCTTCGTCCACCTGCTTTGAAGTTCATGTGCCTGGTTTTTGATGTCCAGGGTTTAGGCGCCCACCATTGGTCAAGAATTTCCTGTTTGGTAAATGCGTCCCAAACGAGTGAAAGTTCCGCTGCAAATTCTCTGTTTACAAATACTGTTTTTGTTCCTTTGTCAACGGTAAAATCGAATAGCAAATCCTTGTTCATTTTTTCTGTTTTTTTATTGTTGATAATACTTTGTCGAGTTGATTGAACCTTGTTTCCCAAATTTTTCGGTATTGTTCCAACCATTTGTCAATCTCTTTCATCTTTTCAATTTGAAGAGAGTAGTAAATTTCTCTGCCCTGATACTCTTGTTTTACAAGCTCACACTCAGTAAGAATGCGAAGATGTTTCGACACCGCTTGTCTTGTTGTATTGAAGTTGTCGGCAATGGCGTTCGGTGTCATTGCCTGCAATGCAATTAAGGCGATAATAGCCCGCCTTGTTGGATCTGCAATTGCCTGAAAAATATCTCGTCTCATGTGTTGAAAAAGTTTATTTAGGAAACCAATCGGTTGCAAATATATGCGCAACTATTTGGTTTCTCAAATTTTTTTGCAACTATTTTTCTTCTTTATTTTTTGTTTGAAATATCTGTTTGTGGAAGGAGCAATAGTGTTGCATTTGTTCCCTATGCAGGCATATTGGGAATCCTGTGTCTATTCAATTTGAAAAGCCATTAAGGTGGGAGTATTGCTAAAGCCAACAAAAAGTGGCTGAGCTTGTTTTTGCCCCATTTTTCTATATCTGAAATATTTGTTTGTATCAGAATCACATAACGGTTGGATGCTATTGTTAGAATTATCAGGTTGGCTATTCATCCAATCAGCACAGGATAATAACTATCGGTTCAGGTGATTACTTAATAATAACAATAACCCGCTGATACCTCGTCAATGCCGGTGTTCCATTGTCGGTTGCTTCCAATATCAAATGAATGGTTTGACCTGCTACTGCATCTTTAGGAATTGCCACTTTTGTTTGTAGTGAAGTGGGCGTTATTATATCAACTTTGTTAGGATAAGTCCCCCCTCCAAACTGCCACCATTTTATGGAAACGGTATTTCCATCTGGATCAGAAACAGCACCGTTGAGTCGTATGGTTTCTCCTGCAGAAGCCAAAACACTCAAAGGACCTTCAATCTTCACAATGGGCTCATGGTTGGCATCGGTATATTTAGGTGTTACGCTCCATTTCAACCGCGCAGCAAAATCCTGTTGTGCCGCCGGAAAGAAATCAGGATAGGCATTCGCAGTTTTGTTCATCTGGCTGGTTAGCGAACTCAATGCGGAAGCCATTGCTCCTTGCGATGTATCGCTCATTTGGAAGGAAACATCTTTTGCTCCATTCACCACGCGACCACCCCAACCACCATAAGAGCCCCTTTCATAAGCACGCAATCCGTTGCCCAACATATCCATAAAAGTAAAGTCGTCGCCTTCTCCCAGCCAGGCGCCTTTCTCCTGCACGGGCATCCACACCACATAGCCCATTTGCCTTAACTGCTCAGTAGTATAACCCGAAAAACCAAAGTAATCTAACCTGTCGCCTTTTACCATTTGTTTGCCATCTCCCCACACACGATACAAAGCTCCCAAAGCACCACGGTTCGATATGTTTTCTTTCATCCATGCTGCGGTTACATACACCGAATCTTCTCTTTTTGCACCCAATTGCGCACCATAACCATAATTGGGCCCGCCGCTGAACTGCCGGTACTCAATATCAGGCCAAGCCGGTTTGATGTACTTGGCATACGTATCATCCTGATCGCCGGATGGCAACAGCACTACTTTGCGCGAGATTTTCTTTTTAACCGCATCCCATTCGTTTGTGTTTTCATATTGTTCCTCGATAGATTTGAGTGCCCGCGCAATGGTACTTTGTCCGCCCCAGGCTGTAATAAAAAGTGGCCCTGAATTATCATCCAGTAGTAAAGATTTAATGAGGTCTGAACCGGGTGAATTTTTAGAAATATCTCCATCAAATTCAATATTCCCGTACCGGATTTTCGATTGCAATTCATCCGGTGATGGATAATTTGGATTGTGTACTTTCAGGTTCGGGTAAACCTTTGCATAAGCATCAACAGCAGTATGAATAAAGTGTTCATCTTGCGCCCAGCGCCACGATGTACAAGGGCATGTATCTAACCCAAAACGTGCATATTCCCTTCCCGGAACAAACCACTTTGTGCCTTTGCCATCTCCTTTCCAATGAAAGCCGCTGCTTGCATAAATTAATCCTTCTACCTGCACATCGCTGCTATAAAGCAGGAAACGGATCAAGGAGTTGTTATCATCCAATTCCGGATCAGCAGTAATTACAATGCGTGGTCGTGTTGGGTTGTAAGTAGATTGCGCGATTGAATGGTTAAACAGAAGGCATGCAATAGCTAATAAAATAGCGTAAAAACAAACATAACGATATGTGGCTTGTGGATGTGAGGTCATGGTGTTTGTGTTAGTTGATGTTTGCGCAAAAAATTTATCTGGATAAGTATGGCTACACACAATGTGTGTGTGAAATGACAACGCGCTTAAAAGCGAGGAAACGTTTTTGATTATTATATTTCTTCGTCATGCATTGTTGGAATACTTTTATCAAAAAACATGAATTCTGCATTTTCAATTTTGCTTAAAGCATCTATCAATTCTTCGCTATCGTCGTAATTTTTTAAGTAAAAAACAGTCAGTTTCTTCTTTATGTGTCTAATAACAATTTGCATTTGATTCTTTGGTTGTTTAAATGCGTCTGTTAAATCGGCAACATAAATTTTAGAAATCAGTTTGTTCTTAATTGTTAAATCAATTTGATCGCCTTTGATATAAATATTTTCATGACGGATGATTAACAAAGCAGGTTTCCGAAGGCGGGTAATATTGTATAATGGAATGGTTATTATCATTCCAATTAAAGCTATAGCTGAAATATTTTTTAACCATTCAGGAACTACCAGAACATAATAAACAGTTGCCATCTCGTCCGAAGAGTTTTTTGTAGGGGACATGACCGCATAGAAAAGAAAAAGGATTAAAAACAAAACCAACATTATGTACATAAGTCCGTTGCTTACATACGGGAGCTTTCGCTTTACTAGAACTTGAAACTCTTTTGGTTGATCCATTCGAAGGCAATTGTTATGGCTGCTTATCCAAAAATAATAAAAACTCATCAAAACAAAATCTATCAACAATCCTCAGTCATCCACACAAACAACCGCTTAACCCAACAATCATCATCACTTTCTTTTTTCCTCTTATCTTTCCTCATTAAAATCAAAACATGGACGTACTTTCCGTTCAACAACTGGCCAAAAATTATGGCAACATTCGAGCGTTAAATGGCGTTTCTTTTGTTGTTCCTAAAGGCAGCGTGTTCGGTATTTTAGGGCCGAATGGCAGCGGTAAAACTACATTGCTTGGCATTGTGACGGACATTATCAAAGCCACATCCGGTGTAGTTTTGTTCAACGGGCAAGCACCTTCTGCCGATGGGCGTAAACATATCGGAACCCTTTTGGAAACGCCTAATTTTTATCATTATTTATCAGCCGAACGAAACCTTCGCATTGCAGCCGAAATCAAACAAAAAGGAAAAGACCAAATTGGTGATGTGTTGCAAAAAGTGGCTTTGTATGAGCGGCGCGATAGTAAGTTCAGCACTTATTCATTAGGTATGAAACAACGGCTTGCCATTGCGTCAGCTTTACTTGGCAATCCTGATGTTCTCATTTTTGATGAACCCACCAATGGATTGGATCCTGTTGGCATTGCTGAAATTCGTGAACTGATTTTACGATTGGCAGCAGGAGGTAAAACCATCATCATGGCAAGTCATTTATTAGATGAAGTGGAAAAAGTTTGCACGCATGTAGCCATCTTAAAAAAGGGCAATTTACTAACCGCTGGTGCCGTAAATGAAGTGCTGGTAAGTGAAGATGTGGTGGAAGTTTCTGCCAACGATAAAATCGCTTTGCATACTGCATTGCAACAAATGAACGACTACAAAAGCATTTATCAAAACGGAAACTTCTTTGATGTTGGCTATGCTGCAGGAACTGCAGATTTGGAAGCCGTCAACCAATATTGTTTTCAACATGGTGTTGTGTTGAATCATTTAAGCCTGAAGAAAAAAAGTCTCGAAACCAAATTTCTTGAACTCACCAACAACTGATTTTCTTATGCTTCATCTTTTAAAAATTGAATGGCTGAAATTAAAGAACTACCGCACGTTTTGGGTATTAAGTGTGCTGTTCATGATTAGCCTGTATGGTGTGAATTACATTGCTTTCGAAATTCAGTTGAATGCGTTTGCCAAAGCACCCATGGCGCAAGCTATGGTTGGTGCGCCGCCATTTCAGTTTCCCGGAGTTTGGAACACAGTAACGTGGATCAGCGGCTTTCTCCTGTTCTTTCCCGGCTTAATTATTATCATTTTAATGACGAATGAATTTTCGTATAAAACACATCGCCAAAACATTATTGATGGCTTAAGCCGTACTCAGTTTATTTATGTAAAAATGATGATGTGTGTTCTCGTTGCCTTGTTCTCAACCGTCATTGTTTTTATCGTTGCCATGCTCTTTGGTTTTACGGAAGGTCATGCTGGCTTTAGCTTTCATGATAGCGTTTATTTGCCCTTGTTTTTCCTTCAAACGTTAAGTTATACTTCGCTGGCATTGGTGATTGCAACCTTGTTCAGAAGATCTGGCATTGCCATCGGCGTTTATTTTTTGTATGCGGAAATTATTGACCAAATGCTATCTTCCATATGCAGTCATTACTTCAATAATATCGGGCGATATTTTCCGCTGGAAAGCAACGATAACTTGATTCCCTTGCCCTTGTTTCAAAACATTAAAAACAAATTCATTGAGCCGTCCAATGTGTATTACATGCTGTTAACGGCTGCCATTTATTTATGCCTCTATTTTTTTATTTGCAGGCAAAAATTTCAAACTGCTGATTTGTAATTGATAAGATGATTTAATAACAGTCATGCCATCTCAACAACGTTATATTGCCCATTTTGATCTCGATTCTTTCTTTGTAAGTGTTGAGGTATTAAACAATCCTTCACTCAAAGGAAAGCCCGTAATTGTTGGCGGCAGCCGTGAGCGCGGCGTGGTATCGGCAGCCTCGTATGAAGCCCGCAAGTTTGGCGTTCACAGCGCAATGCCAATGGGTAAAGCGATACAATTGTGTCCTCATGCCATTGTGATAAAAGGAACGTACAGTGAATACAGCCGCTATTCAAAAATGGTCACAGAAATAATTGCATCGCGAGCGCCCTTGTTTCAGAAAGCATCGGTGGATGAATTTTATATTGACCTCACCGGCATGGACGCGCACTTCGATGTGTATCAGTGGACCATTCAGTTAAGAGAAGAAATTATTGCAAAAACAAGTCTGCCCATTTCGTTTGGTTTGGCATCGAATAAATTAGTGGCAAAAATTGCAACTGATGAAGCCAAACCCAATGGTTATTTGTTTGTGCAACCCGGCTCTGAGAAAGATTTTTTGGGCGCGTTAACGGTGAATAAGATTCCGGGTGTTGGCAAGCAAACGTATCATCAATTGAATGCAATGGGCATTTATTTTATTCGCGACATTCTTCTTTTTTCAAAAGAGGATTTGGAAGAAAAACTGGGTAAATGGGGCAGTGATTTGTGGTACAAAGCGCAAGGCATTTCGGATGGGGAAGTGAGCAACGAGCATGAAGCAAAATCTATCTCAACCGAAAATACATTTCATGAATTTACCGATGACACTAATTTTTTAATCAGCGAAGTGGTTCGCATGACTGAAAAAATTGCCCATGAGTTGCGGCAGGACAATAAAACGGCAGGCTGCATTGCCGTTAAAATACGATACAACAATTTTGAAACGGTATCGCGGCAAACATCCATCCCTGCTACGTTTGGGGATGATGAACTGATACCGGTTGCCAAACAATTGTTTCACTTATTGTACGATGAGAAACGTTTGGTAAGATTGATTGGAGTGCGATTGAGCGATTTAACTTCAGATGCCATGCAGGGCAATTTGTTTAGTGATGCAGATAAGAGAAAAGAACTTTACAAAGCCATTGATGCGGTAAAAAATAAATGGGGCAATCCATACTTGCAAAAGGGAAGAGCTGTGAAAAAAAAATAGTGATGAAAACAAACATCAGCGTTTGGTTTTTATCAATTTCATCGTAATAAATTCCTGCCACAATGTATCGTTGATTTGATATTCGCCCGTTTCCAAAAACTCACCTTTGTTGCTAAGGATCGCTTTGTAACGAACCTCGTTTCCGCTTTCTTTTGTTGAGTATTCAAACGAATTACCGCCCACGATGAAAGGCTCTTCTTCGTAATCTCTGCCGTTGGTTCGCCAACTTGTCCACCTGTATTTTCTGTTGGCAACATCGTACGATACTACAGAAAAAGAAGTGTAAGCCAGGGATTGTTTGTGGCTGATAGAATCAGCATCCGTTGCTCTTACATTAATTAACAAAATGGTTCCATCCAAAGAAGACTGAACCGTTTCATGAATATGTGTAACCCGTTTCTCGTTATCAACGTTTGCAAAGCTGTTACCTGCCCAGCTACCAGTCATCCATCTTAGTTTTTGCATCGCTTCTTTTTGTTCCCTATTGCCTTTTTGTGCAAATGTGACTGAGGCAAAAATTAGTGTAAAAACAAAAAGCAACCCTTTCATTTTGAACCGTTTGTTTTGTCGTATTTGCAAATACGATGCTATAAAAATGTATTGATGCATCTCACAATTTTGAAGTGATTATTTTTACATCATGAACCGTATTGAACGAATACAACAGATGTTGCAGGCATCGCCAAAAGATAATTTTTTGCGTCATGCTCTTGCGTTGGAACTAATTAAACAAGGCAACGATGAAGAAGCAAAGCAGTTGTTTGTAAATATTCTGAGTGATTCGCCCGAATATGTAGGTTCTTATTATCATCTTGCTAAATTGTTCGAACGGAACGGGCAAACTGAAGTCGCCATAGAATGGTATGAAAAGGGAATGAAAGCTGCTAAAGCTGCAGCCGATAATCATGCTTACAATGAATTGCAAAGCGCTTATGAAGAGTTGATTTATTAAGAAGAAAGTTGATGGTTGAGTAACGATTCCATTGCTTCGATCACTTCGTCCGGTGTTGGATAGGGAACGTTTTGTTTCATCACTTTTTCGCTTACATATTGCACAATTTGATTTTTACTTTTCAGTTCTTCCTTTACCGAAAAATACAACACTTTATTGGGCGTTTGCCAGGGCGTATGTTGGGGATTGGTTAGTGCATACAATACGATAACAGGCTTGTGTAAAGCGGCTGCAATGTGTGCCGTTCCTGTGTTTACAGAAATAAGAAGTTGTGCTGTATCAATAGCCGCAATTAGTTCTTCTACTGAAAACAAGCCAGCGGCTGAAACGCAATGCTTGCCTATGTTTGAAGCAATGTGATGCGCCAATTCAGCTTCGGATGATGAGCCGGTAATAACGATTGGAAAAGTTTGTTTTTGCACCAATTTCTTGCCTGTTTCTATCCACAATTCAGTTGGATATTTTCTTTTGTCTTCGCTTGCGCCGGGATGAAACATGATGAACGGTTTTGTTGCGTCTATTCCTGCTTCAGTCAACTTTTTTGCAACGTTTGTTTTTGCCTCTTTTTTATTATAAGAAATAGAAAGTTGTTGTGAAGAACCGTACGCACCCAACGATTGCACCAGTTTCAAATCCCGTTCAACCTGGTGTTGAATAAAACGAAGCGGTTCTTCATCGGGCAGCCAATGCGTGAGAAGTGAATATGGATTTTCTCTGCAATAAGCTACTCTTACCGGGATGCCCGCTAAAAATGCAAGCATCGCGGCTGGCAATGGATTTTGGCTATATACCGTAAAAACAAATGCTGCATCAAACGCACGGCTGGCAATGGTTTGAACAAGTTTTGCAAACTCTATCTCATCAGCGGGATCGTTTGTTTTTACCCATGGAACATTCGCAACAATCGTGTCATCAATCTCTTTAATAAACGGTGCTATCAGATTGCCCATTTGAGATGTGAGCAAAGTAATATTGCAATCAAATGTTTCTTTTAATGCCCGAAAAGCAGGTGTTGACATCAGCACATCGCCCATGTTATCAGCACGAATGCATAGCACATTTTTGAAACGATGAAGTTTGGTTTCGCTCATGAATGTTGAACAATGGTTTGCGCTGCTTCCAATAAATTTTCTACTATAAAATTCGGTTCTCGTTTTTCATTCATTATCCATTCCGTTTCATTACCATTTTTCAATAGCACCGTTCTGCAACCTGCGGCTTTGCCTGCTTCCACGTCATTCAAAATATCACCTATCATCCATGATTGTTTTAGATCTATATCAAAATCTTTTGCAGCCTTCAAAAGCAAGCCTGGCTTAGGTTTGCGGCAATCGCAGTCAATGGTGTATTCTTTTACAGAGCCTTCTTTGTAATGCGGACAATAATAAAAGCCATCAATGGTAATGCCTTCCTTGCTTACTAAATTTATGATAGCATCGCTTACGTTTTGTAATTCTTCTTCTTTAAAATAACCTCTTGCCACACCGCTTTGGTTTGAGATAACAATCAGCAAATAGTTTTGTTTTTGCAACAATTGCAAAGCTGGTATCGCGGTGTTGGAAAGCGTGATGAGCTGTGGATTCACATTGTACGGTATATCTGGAATTAATGTGCCATCCTTATCAATAAAAATTGCTTTATTCATTTTTAATTTTCTGCCGCAAAGGTAGCCAAACGTGATTCGTTGTTTGTAGGCTTGTGTTTGCGCAAAACAAAATCGGCCTCTTTTGCGAGAACGTTTACTGATGGTTTGAAATCAAGATGAGCAGCCAATATTTTACGATATAAAACATCACAACATATTGCTACCTGTTTCCACGTAAATAGTTTGTTTACGCGTTGAATACAGTTTTCGCTCATGTCAAGCAATGATTGCTCGCAGCTTAATGCCTGTTCAATTTTTTCGGCTAAAGCATCCGGATTGTTGGGAGGAACAAGAAAGCCTGTTTTTCCATCAGCAACACTGTACTTGATACCGCCAACATTGGCACCAATTACAGGCGTTCCGCAAGCCATTGCTTCGAGCGGCGTAATGCCAAATGGTTCGTACCAGGGGGTGGTAATAAACAAATCGGCGGCGGAATAATAATATTTTAAAACATCGCGGGTTTTTCTTCCCACAAAGGTGATACGGGAACGAACGTTTGCCTTTTTTGCTATGTCCATCAATCTCGCAATTTCGGGCGTTAATTTTGGGTCAGGTGTATCGGCATCACCGCCAACAATTACAAGATGAATAGCGTGTAAGCCGCTTTTTAATTTACCAATGGCTTTTATTACATTATCAACACCTTTTCGGGGCACCATTCTGCCCAATTGAAGTATTATTTTTTCATGCGGGGGAAGGTTTAGAATGCGTCTGGCTTTTTGTTTTTCGACAGGATAAAATTCTTTATTGCTGAAACCGCATGGGATGATGGTTATTTTAGTTTCATCAGCGCCATAATGCTGTATTAAATCATCTCTGTCCTGCGGACATTCTGCTATTAAATGATCCGCATCCTGAACCACTTCTTTTTCAATGCTGATGCGGCTTGCCGGAAATTTATCTGCCTCTTTTTGATGCAGTTGCCGCACTAGGCCCAGTGCATGAAATGTTACAGTATAAGGAATAGCAAATCTTTTTTTCATTTGCGAGGCTACCATCGCCGACATAAAGAAATTGGCGTGTATCAATTCGTAGCACAAGTTTTCTTTAATGAGAAATTGTGCCATGTTCTGCGCAAACTCATCCATGTGGTAAAGCAATTCTTCTTTTGGTATGATTGCTTCCGGACCCGCTTTAATATGTATCACCCGAATATTAGGAAGCCAGTTGATAACAGTTGCACCAGGCTTTTCTTTCCGGGTAAAAATATCAATTTCATATCCGAGTTCAGCTAAGTGTTTAGGCAATTCAGCAACATATACATTTTGGCCTCCGCTGTCAACGCCGCCAAGGGTTGCCAATGGCGAAGCATGTTCGCTAATAAATGCTATTCTCTTTTTCATAAGTTAGTTTGTTTTTTTGTAGAGCAAGTTGAAATACTTCTTTCCAGTCGTTCGCAAATCGTTCAATTCCAAACCGGCTTTGCACCGTTTTACGGGCTTCATTTCCCAGCTTATAAGCTTCTTTTTTATTCTCTAACAACCACTGCATTTTTTCAATTAAATAATCAACATCGGTATGAATAAAACCGTTTATACCGTCTTTAACAACAGTTGTATATTCGGTGGTGGAAAGTGCAACAACAGGCAAACCTACTGCCATAGCCTCCAGCACAGCAAGCCCTAAGCTCGTCCAGCGAATTGGGTTAAAACAAAATCTGTATTTACTAATAAATTCGGGCATTTGCGGGTGCAGCACTTCGCCAAAACCGCCATATTCTGCTGTTCCCATTCCAATTAAATCGAGCGGTATTTTTTCTCTTACTTTATCAAAAATATCAGCGCCTAATTTTCTTCCTCTTTGATAGATATGGTTGATAATAACCACTCCTTTTTCCAGTTCACCCCTGTAAGTGTGAGGTGGTATTACAACGCCATGATCAATCACTTTTACTATGGCACATTCATCGTTATTCCACATCAGTTTATTAAAGTTGGTAACATGCACCATCAGCACATCAGCTGTATTGATAATGTGCTTTGCATCGGCAGGGTATTTTGCCGGTGTATCATGCTCTACATAAATTTTAGGAAGCTGCCGTTGTTCTTCTGAAAGAATTTCAAATTGGTCGAACAAATAATTTTTATTGGTTTGAAAAAGGATGCAATCAAATGCTGTATTCTTTACATCTTCCGCTTTTATTTCAACCACATTATCGCCAAAAGAAAAGGTGTTTCCTCTGCCATAATAGCCTTCATTTCTTTCTTCGTTTACCGGAATATAAACTATGTAATCGCCCTTTGACAAATAATATAAGTAAGTTCCATGGATATGCCATGTAAAAAGTTTCAGCTTTTCTGTTTTCATAGGTTACAATGCTATCGCAAATGTGCTAATGCACTATTCAAAATAGTGCCAAAGCAGTAACAACAGGCGTTTCAGCCGTTTATCCAAATACTGAATTTTTTATGTAGAGGCGTTTCTACATGAACATATCAAATTCAAGATATAGCTATGAGTTTTCTTTTTGTTGAACATCATATTTATCTTAATGTTTACCAATGCGGAACACTTTGAAAGGAAGTTGCAGATGGCTTTTTAAGGCAAAAACAAAAACAATGGTTTGCTATTTGTTTACTGTGGTTTCGTTGCAAAACTTACGAACTGAAAAACACAGTCAGATGCCTTTTGTAAGAGCATCTGCTCCAGTTTTTATTAGAAAAACACCTCTTTTTTCATAAACCTACTCACATGTACACAATTGGTATTAATGCTGTATTTCACGATAGTGCGGCGTGCATCATAAAAGATGGCGTGCTGCTGGCTGCTGCTGAAGAAGAACGCTTTACGCACATCAAGCACGGCAAACGTCCCGTGCCTTTTTCAACCTGGGAGTTGCCCTATCATGCCATTGATTATTGTCTGCAAACAGCCGGTATTCATTTGAAGGATGTAGATCACTTTGCTTATTCATTCGATCCTTCCTTAATCAACAAAAATAACGGCACAACTATTTACGGTAAATGGGATAATTTGTTTGCCCAATACATAAAAGAAGCTCCGTTTATGCTGGTAGATGGCTACCCGCATCACCTGCAAAAAAGCTTTGTAGGCGCAAAAGCAGAACCACAAAAATGGCATTACGTAAACCATCATCTCGCCCATGCGGCAAGTGCGTTTTTATGTTCGCCTTATTCATCGGCAGCGGTAATGACAATTGATGGTAGAGGCGAAGAAGTAAGCACTTCTTATTACAGGGGAAAGGGAAATGAATTGGATAAAATTGGCGAAGTAATGATACCCAATTCGCTGGGATTATTGTACGAAGCTGTTACCACGCATCTTGGCTTTTTGCATTCGTCTGATGAATACAAAGTAATGGCATTGGCATCTTATGGAAAGCCGGTTTACTTAAATGAATTTCGTTCGATGATTAAAGTGAAAAATGATGGCACTTACACCATTGATGATTACAAACTGGAAGAACGTTTTGGCGCCAAACGATTGCGTGATGAAGCATTTGGGGAAAAGCATTTTAATATTGCGCATTCGTTACAAAAAGTAGTAGAAGAAACGGTGCTGAAATTAGCAAACTGGCTACACGAAACAACAGGCGAAAACAATCTTTGTCTCGCTGGTGGCGTGGCTTTAAATTGTGTTGCCAATGCCGTTATCAGAGATCATTCACCATTTACAAATATCTGGGTGCAGCCCGCTTCAGGCGATGATGGAACGGCTTTGGGTGCGGCGTTGTGGGTGGATGCGCAACAAAGAAAAGAGGGCGGGAAAAAGTTTATAATGAACCATTGCTATTGGGGACCGGAATATGATGATAAAGAGATTGAAGCCTTTTTACAATGGACTAAAGTGCCTTATAAAAAGATGGATGATGTGGCAAAAGAAACAGCTCAAATTTTAGCGCAAAACAAAATCATCGGCTGGTACCAGGGACGGATGGAATTTGGTCCGCGTGCTTTGGGCGCACGCTCTATTCTGGCTTCGCCGATTGATGAAAGTATGCAGGCAAAACTGAACGAAATCAAAGACCGTGAAGACTTTCGCCCTGTGGCGCCTGTTGTGTTGGAAGAAGATGCGAAGGAATGGTTTGAAGAAGCTGAGTATTCCCCGTTCATGTTGTTTGTTTATAATGTAAAAGAAGATAAGGCTGATAAAATACCTGCGGTGCGGCATGTAGATGGAACAGCACGCATCCAAACCATCAACGCAAAGCAACATCCGTTGTATCATGGCTTGCTTACTGAGTTTAAAAAGTTGACTGGCGTTCCGGTGCTTGTGAACACATCGTTCAATACCCGTGGCGAGCCCATTGTTTGTACGCCACGCGATGCGGTAGAATGCTTTTGGACATCACCGTTTGATGCGTTGGTAATTGGTTCTTTTTTGTTAGAAAAAAAGCCTTTGCAAACCCATTTTCATCCCGAAAAAGAGGCAAAAACAAAAAGTAAAATATATCGTGAAGAAACTGTTTTAGTAAAGTAAACAAAACGTTATGCTGTATGAAAGTGAATGTTTCTGTTGTTATTCCAACCTTCCGGCGCGTTTATTTATTACAGCAATGTTTGACTGCTTTAACGCAACAAAGTTTTGCAGGCGTGTACGAAGTAATAGTTGTTTCGGATGGAGAAGATCAAGCAACAGCGGCATTGATGGAGCAGTTCTCTCAAGCGGCCAACACAAGGTTTGTTTTTGCACAACTTTCAAAAAAAAGCGGACCGGCAGCCGCACGAAATAGGGGCTGGCAAACAGCAACCGGCGAGTTGATCCTTTTTACGGATGATGATACACAACCTTCATCAAACTGGTTGCAGGCATATTGGAATGCGTTTCTTTTCAACAGGCGAAACTGGATTGCTTTTACCGGAAAAACAATGGTTCCTATTCCACCCAAACCTACCGATTACGAGCGCAATACCGCCGGTTTGGAAACGGCTGATTTTATTACTGCCAACTGTGCCTGCACCAAGAGGGCCTTGCAAAAAATAAATGGCTTTGATGAAGAATTTACAATGGCATGGCGGGAAGATAGCGAGCTGCAGTTTAAGCTATTCAATGCACACATTCCGATTGTGATAATAGAGGATGCCATTGTGTTGCATCCTGTGCGCAAAGCCCCATGGGGCGTGAGTTTGAAAGAACAAAAGAAAAGCATGTTCAATGCTTTGTTGTTTAAAAAACATCCTTTTTTGTTTCGTAAAAAAATTATGGAAGCGCCGGTGTGGAATTATTATGCGATGATTGTTTTGTTTATAGCGGGTTTGGTTTTGTCCATTTTTCATTTTTATAAGTTATCTCTCCTTTTTTTAGGTGGCTGGCTGTTGTTAGAATTGATATTTATTTCAAAGCGATTGCGCAACAATTCAACATCATTTTCACATCTCTGTGAGATGGTGGTTACTTCCTTTTGCATTCCGTTTTTATCGGTGTTCTGGACGTTGTATGGAGCTTATAAATTCAAAGTTTTCTTTTTATGAAATTATCTCCGCACAGTATAAAAACCATTGCTGTTTTCCGGGCTTTGCAACTGGGCGATATGCTGAATGTTGTTCCGGCGATTCGTGCTTTGCGCGCAGCTTATCCTGATGCTGAAATTATACTGCTGGGCTTGCCCTGGGCTGAACAGTTTGTAAAACGTTTCAACAAATATTTCAATCGCTTTATTCACTTTCCCGGATACGTTGGCTTGCCCGAACAACCTTTTGATGAAGCGGCTTATCAATCCTTTCTTCAAAATATAAAAAAGGAAAACTTTGATTTGCTCTTGCAGATGCAAGGCAATGGAACCATCGTAAATGAAATGTTGTTGCGATGGAACGCAAAGCATGTAGCAGGATTTTATAATGAAGAAAGTTTGGCAGATTCCTATTTATTCATGCCGTATCCTAACTATGGTTCAGAAATTCACAGGCACCTGGCGCTGATGCAACACTTAGGTTTGCCTCTGCAAGGCGACCAATTAGAATTTCCAATTACGAAACAAGATGAGCGCGAATGGGAAGATTTACAAGCAAAGTGGAGTTTGCAGAATTATGCTTGCATTCATCCGGGCTCGCGTGGAAGCTGGCGACAATGGCCGCCTGATTATTTTGCAAAGCTGGCGGATTGTTGCGCGGAAAATGGCTTGGCTGTTGTAATCACCGGAACGAAAAATGAAGCTGATATCACACATAATGTTATCGCCAACATGCAACACAATGCAATTGATTTAACAGGCGAAACAAGCGTTGGTGCAATGGCATTGCTTATCAGGCATGCTGCGTGTTTGATAGCCAATTGCACGGGCGTTTCTCACATTGCATCAGCTACACAAACACCGAGTGTTATCATAAGCATGGATGGTGAACCGCTGCGCTGGTCGCCATTAAATAAAAACATCCATTTTGTAACCGATTGGACCACACATGCCGACTTTTTAATCCCTTACCGCAATTTGGTTTCATTGCTAAAAAAGCTTCAGTTAACAGCTAAGTTAATTTGATAAAATTAAAATATTTGCTGTGCCAAACGTTGGCGTAGTAATTGATATTTTTTAGAAAAACTACTTTGTTATGCTACTTACCGATCTGCAGACGGAAAATTATTTCAACGGATTTGATTACGGTACGCACCCCGATTATGCGCCTACCATCACCGCTTATGACGAAGATGAGGATGAAGATGATGATGTGGAGGATGAAGACGATGACTTAGATGACGTTGTACCCGCTGATGATTCAGAGGCGGAAACCGATGAATTAGATACTGATGAAGCAGACTTTGACGACGACGATGTTGTTACTGAAGATATTGATGATTTGGACGATGAAGACGAGGATGAAGAGGATGATTTGGTTTAGCAGATGGTAAGAGGATTTGATATACAGAAAGCCGTCCCCACAGTACTTGGGGGCGGCTTTTGTTTTTGCCCCTTTTTTCTATCTTATCAAAACCGTAGTGCCGCGCAGCGAATAAAATTGTTTTGTATCGTGATGCTTGTATTGCAGCGTCCACACATAAGTGCCGGTAGGCTGCGGCTGCCCGTTTAAGCGTCCATCCCATTTTTTTGTCCAGTCTTTCGTTTGAAAGACAATTTGTCCCAAACGGTTATAAACGGTGAACAAAAGAGCATCGGCTTTGTAAGCATTGAGCGGATACAAATAATCGTTGATGCCATCGCCGTTAGGCGTAAATGCCGATGGCACAGCAATAAAACAAGAGTAAACAACCTGCAGGTTTTTAGTCATCGTATCGGTGCAATGCAGATTGTTTTCAACAATCAATTGAACGGGATAGTTCAGGGCGTTGTTCGCTTGAAAATATCTTTGTTGCGGCGGATTTTTCCCCGAGTAAAAATTACCATTTCCAAAGCTCCAGTTATATGAAATAATGTTGCCGGTGCTGGTATCAGTGATGGTAACAGCATCGTTTGGACAGGCAATAGCCGGCATTATAAAGCTGGCTTTTAATTCATTATCGAGGTTGACTGACGAGGTTGCGGTATCGCTGCAAAAGCCGTTGCTCACAATCAGTTGAATGTTCTTTTTACCATACGAATTGTACATCACATTGTTGTTTTCTTTTGTTCGTTTTATGCCATCGCTAAATGTCCAGAGCCAGCTATTTACCCCGTTGTTGCCATCATGCGAAACAGCAACAGTATCTTCTTTACAACCATACAGCAACAGTGCGGTAAATGCTGCTGAAACAGTATCTTTTACGGTAAACGAAACGCTTTCGTTAGCTGGTGTTACCTCTCCGCATTCATCAATAATGGTGTTGCCATCAACGCCGGTTTTTGTAGTGATGGTATATGTTCCCGCAAGTGTAACGGGTTGAGACAATTGTAAAAAAATTGAACTGCTCACGCCGTTGGCACAGCTTCCGTAAGCCGAAGTAATTGCAACCGGATGATTACCCGAAATAGAAAAATCAGAGCCATCATCGGCAATGGAATTGCATAGTATAGGTTTGCTGAAAATGAGTTCTATTGTTTGTGGTGCACAAGTAACCGGCGCGATACTGTCGAAAGGCGTAGGTTGTTTTGGATTGACTGTAATGGTGAATGATGCACCTGCATGTAAAGCATTATCGCAGTTATCGAGAAGCGTATTAGCGTCAGTACCTTCCTTTATTGTAACTGTGTATTTGCCTGGTGGTAAATCGCCGCTTAACGTAAGCACAACTGAATCCATATCAAAGCCATTGCTGCAGCCAGGTGCTCCTGCCGATACAATAGTAATGCCTGTTGCATTGATGGTAAAATCGCTGCCATCAGGAGCCAAGGAAGAACACTTCATTTTTTTATTCATCCGAAGAATAAGCCCATTGCCTTCGCAATTGGTAGTAATACTTTTTAAGTTAGGTGTTGTTGTATCGGTAATGCTTGCGGTGCCTCCTGAAAAAGATAAACTGTAACCACTTTGTGTTTGCGTATAATGACTTATCATCAACAGGTAAGTATGATTCTTTATCAGTTTCGGCATGGCGGCAAAGCTGTTTTCCTTAGCATGCGGGTCGGAGGCACACTCAATCACATTGGCGCCACCGTTTCGCGCTCCTGTTACTCCATAGGTTCCTGCCCAGTTTCCGGTAACAACAAGCGAAGAATCGGTAAATACATCATCAGAGTTACGTCCTGTTATATCAAACAATTGCCAATCGTAGTCATCATTTATGTTATTAGGCGTAACCAAAAAGCCCAATGTGCCTGCTTCAAAACAAGTGAACTTATACCAAAACGGATTGTAATCTATATAAGTGGTATTGGTACAACCCGGCACAGTAATATTGTGCGTGCTGCAAAGCGGAACGGTTTGCTGCTGAAACTTTGTGGTGCCGCAAACCGGAAATGCTGTGGACGGTGTTTGCCCTAATGTAGTGCAGGTTTGGCTTACTGCCGGTAACCAAAACAGCGCAAAAACAAAAACAGTTAGGATGATGCGGTTCACATACATAATACAGAAGATGGATAAAATTATCTGAATGTTGCACTCCAAAGAGTCTTGGATAAAACTTTATAAAATTGTTGGGAACGAATACGCTAAAAATCGTGCAAAAACAAACTTTGTTTCAATTGCATTTAATTTAGAAGCTATCCATTTCCGGTTGTTTAATTTTGATGTAATCACATTCATTTAACCATACCTTTGTTTTTAGATTAACCACTAATTTGTGAGTAAGCAAACAAGCAAAGCAACGGTAGCAGGATTAGTAGTAGCATTGGGTATTATCTATGGAGACATCGGAACCTCACCACTGTATGTGTTAGATGCTATTATGAGCGGACACAGCACAACAAATCAATTTGATTTGCTGATTTTGGGTTCATTATCGTGTATCTTCTGGACTCTAACCTTGCAAACCACTGTAAAGTATGTAATTCTAACTTTAAAAGCGGATAACCGGGGCGAAGGTGGCATTTTCAGTTTGTACGCCCTGGTGCGAAGACAACGGCGATGGCT
This sequence comes from Ilyomonas sp., assembly GCA_965277535.1. Classification (GTDB taxonomy): domain Bacteria; phylum Bacteroidota; class Bacteroidia; order Chitinophagales; family Chitinophagaceae; genus Ilyomonas. Next base: position 4,146,441 of record OZ255825.1, read on the forward strand.
GGTGTTTCCTGCCATGATTGGAGGCGCCTCGCTGTTAGCCGATGGCATGATAACACCGCCTATTTCAGTTACCTCGGCCATTGAAGGTTTGCAAATTATTCCGCGCTTTTCCAACATTACAACAGGCACTATTGTAATCATTGTATTGAGCCTTTTGTTAGCCCTATTTTTTTTACAACAGTTTGGTACCTCGTCCATTGGAAAGTTATTTGGTCCGGTAATGCTTCTTTGGTTTTTGATGCTGGCGGTGTTAGGCGTTATGCACTTGAGTGACGACTGGACCATTTTTCGTGCGTTCTCTCCTCATTACGCTATTAAATTACTAACGCGATACCCGCGTGGCTTTTGGCTGTTGGGTGGTGTGTTTTTATGTACCACCGGCGCAGAAGCCTTGTACTCTGATTTGGGGCATGTAGGTCGTGCCAATATTCGGTATAGCTGGGTGTTTGTAAAAACCTGCCTCGTTTTAAATTATTTTGGTCAGGGTGCATGGTTGCTTCACAATGTGGCTGGCAAAACAATTCCCAAAAGCGTGTTTTATTCTCTCATGCCTGAAAACTTTTTGTACATAGGTGTTGGCATCGCTACTGCTGCTGCTATCATTGCCAGCCAGGCATTAATCAGCGGGTCGTTTACGTTGGTAAGCGAAGCTTTGCGATTGAATTTGTGGCCGAAAATGAAAATCAATTATCCTACCGAAGAAAGAGGTCAGTTATTTGTTCCGGGAATCAACACCTTGCTTTTTATTGGTTGTGCAGGCATTACTATCTATTTCCAAACCTCTGCCCGCATGGGAGCCGCGTATGGCCTTGCTATTACGCTGTGCATGATCAGTACGTCAATTTTATTTGCCAATTTTTTAATTGGACGCCGACGAAATAAAGGGCTTGTTGCTTTGTATCTTCTTGTTTATTTAACCATTGAAATTTCTTTTTTAATTGCCAATCTTGAAAAGTTCCCGCATGGCGGTTATGTAACCTTACTTGTAGGAGGAGCTTTGTTTGTGGTGATGTACGTGTGGTTCAGAAGCCGCCGCATTCGCAACCGTTACATCGAGTTTGTACGACTGGAGCATTACATACCTATGATTCAGGAACTGAGCAATGATAAAACAGTTCCTAAATACGCCACACATTTAGTTTATTTAACCAGTGCTGATAATCCGCGCGAAATTGAGCATAAAATCATCTACTCCATTTTAAACCGCAAACCAAAGCGAGCCGACATTTATTGGTTTGTGCATGTTGATATTATGGACGACCCTTACACCTGCGAATTTGTGGTTGACCACATCATTCCTAACGATATTATTCGCGTTGAGTTCAGGTTGGGTTTTCGGGTTGAACAACGACTTACTTTAATGTTTAGAAAAGTGGTGGAAGATTTGGTTAAAAACAAAGAAGTAAATATTTATAGCCGTTACGAAAGCCTGGAACGCAACAACATTGTGGGCGATTTTGAATTTATTGTGATGGAAAAATATCTATCGAATGATAACGAATTGCCCTTTTTTGAAAAGCTCGTTATGCGGCTTCACTTCTTAATCAAGCAAATTAGTTTAAGCGAAGAACGTGGCTTCGGTTTAGACCCCAGCGTTGTAAAAGTCGAGAAATTCCCTTTGATTGTTTCGCCCATTTCAGGAGTGCCTTTAAAGCGTGTATTTACGGGTGTAGAAGATACGGATTAAATGAAAAAACATTCATTTTGCTTATTGTACGCATCTTCAACATACGCTTATCATTGCTTTTACAACGCCCGTCTCCAGTTTCAGCCAATGAGGAAATTGAGTAATCATTTCATCAAACATCACACGGTGTGTAATGTACTTTTTGGGTTGAATAAGTTTGTTTTTGACCAAATTTATTACGTTCTCAAAATCGCTTCGCAAAGCGTTCCGGCTGCTCATCAGCGTAGCTTCCCGTTTGTGAAACTCGGGATGCGAAAAACAAAAAGCTTCTTTTTGCAAACCTACCAGCACATATCTTCCACCATGCGATAGACAATGAATGCCTTGGTTGATGGCAGCCAGGTTGCCGGTTGCATCAACAACAACGGTTGCACCATCACCGTTTGTAATTTCTTTCACTCGTTCAGCTGCGTTTTGTTTTGCCGCATTTATACAATGTTCAACCGGTAAGTTTTGTTTACAGAATTGAAGGCGATTGTCGTTCACATCAACCGCAATAATATTTCCACCAGCAATCTTTGCAAATTCCACCACTGCCAAACCAATCGGACCTGCACCCACCACGACTATCCATTCCTCTTTTTGTAACGCACATCTTTGTATTGCGTGTGCACCGATTGCCAGCGGTTCTATCAAAGCCAATTCTTCATAACTCAAGCCATCGCCATGCAACAACTTGTCGGATGGCACACAAATATACTCGCACATACCGCCATCAATGTGCACGCCAAATACCTGAATGTTCACGCAGCAATTCGGCTTTCCGTTCCAGCAGGCAATGCAATGTCCACAATTGAAATAAGGAAGAAATGTAACCGCTTCGCCTGCCGTAAAATCGGGTGCATTGTTAGCTTCTATCAACTCGCCCGAAAGCTCATGACCTAAGATGCGCGGGTAAGAAAAATAAGGTTGTGTGCCTTCAAACGCATGAAGGTCGGTTCCGCAAACACCTATGTTTTTTATTTTGATGATTGCCATGTTCTCATCGCATTCAGGCTTTGTTTTTTCGGCAAAAACAAACTTGCCCGGCGATGTACAAACCAATGTTTTCATTTGCTTTTTATACTTCTAAGTTGTAAAATGAAATTGCTGTTTTACCCCAAAAGGCGGCTTTCTCATCTTCTGAAAATTGAGCTGTGAAAGCTTTTAATACGTTCACCCATTGGCTGTAACTGCCTGCTACATTGCATACCGGATAATCAGACGCAAACATGAGTCTGCTTGCTCCAAAAGCTTCCCAAACAGCATCCAAATAAGGCGTTAAATGCTCTGGTTGCCATCCTTTCCAATCGGCTTCCGTTATCATGCCCGATACTTTACACCAAACATTTTGATGCTGTGCAACTTCCTTCATTTGTTTTTGCCAGATTTTTATTTCTCCCTTTTTTATATCCGGTTTGGCAAGATGATCAATCACAAATTTTTGTTCAGGAAATTGCTGGATAAATTTCGGTATAAATGGAAGCTGGTCGTGAAGAATTAAGATGTCGTAAGTGAAGTTGAATCTTTTCAATTTTGCGATGCCCTTTGTAAATTCCGGCTCCGACATAAATGCGCGGTTCGCTTCTTTTTGCAGTATGTGCCGGAACCCTTTGATTGTTTGGTTTTGTGCATAAAATGAGAGACGTTCTTCTACATCATCGGCACAAAAATCAACCCATCCAACTACGCCTTTGATAAAGTTATTTTCGGCAGCCAGCGATAATAAAAATTCATTCTCTTCCTCACTTTCACTTGCCTGCACAGCAACGCATCCATCCATGTCTGCTTCTTGCAATTGGGGCAACAAATCGTGCGGCAAAAAGTCTCTTCTGATAACTGCCATGTCATCGGTTATCCAACTATCGCGTTGAGCATCGAACTTCCAAAAATGTTGGTGGGCATCTATTGTCATAATTGATAAAAGTAAGCACATACAAACTCCTTTTATCATTTCTCAATCAAAATGCTACGGTTTGATTTTAGTAAGTAATACCAACAGCAGCAAATACTTTTCAAAAAAATTAGCTTCTTGTTGATAATTGTAAAAACAACACTTATATTAGCCTCGCTTTTCAAAAACCAATTTCCTGATAAAAAAAGAATCTACCTTATGAAATTTTTTCGATTGTTTTTTTCATTTGCCGCATTTTTATTTTCAACGATGACACAAGCTCAATCAACTACTATTACACTTCATGCCGATAGTGTAAAACAAACCATCAACCGTAATATTTACGGGCATTTTGCCGAGCATTTGGGTCATGGTATTTACGGAGGTTTTTATGTGGGCGATAACAGTAAAATTCCTAACACCAATGGTGTACGGAATGATATAATTGCAGCCTTGCGCAAGCTCAAAGTTCCGGTGCTGCGCTGGCCCGGTGGTTGCTTTGCCGACACGTATCATTGGAAAGATGGAATTGGACCAAAAGAAAAACGCCCGACAATGGTGAACAAATGGTGGGGCGGCGTTACTGAAGACAATAGTTTCGGTACGCACGACTTTCTCAACATGTGTAAAGAACTTGGTGCTGAACCTTATCTCGCGGGCAACGTAGGAAGCGGCACCGTACAGGAGCTTTCTGATTGGGTGCAATATGTAAACTTCGATGGCACCAGCCCGATGAGTAATTTAAGAAAACAAAACGGTCAGGAAAAGCCCTGGCATGTAAAGTATTGGGGCGTAGGCAACGAAGCCTGGGGCTGCGGCGGTGAAATGAGACCGGATTATTATGCGAATGAATATCGCAAGTACACGGTGTTTATGACCGATTATGACAATGATATGATGAAGATTGCTTCCGGCGCCAATTCTGATGATTACAACTGGACAGAAACGCTGATGAAGAACATTCTAATGCATCAACTCGGCGGATTAGCGTTGCATTATTATTCGGTGGACTGGAGGGACAAAGGCTCTGCTACACAATTCACAGAAAGCAAATATTTCGACATTATCAAACGCGCTCTTTTTATGGATACGCTGGTAATGAAACACAGCGCCATTATGGACAAATACGATCCGCAAAAGAAAGTGGCGTTGGTAGTGGACGAATGGGGCGGCTGGTACGATGTGGAACCCGGCACAAATCCTGGTTTTTTATATCAGCAAAACACCATGCGTGATGCCATGATTGCCGGTGTTACCCTCAATATTTTCAACAATCATAGCGACAGGGTGAGAATGGCATGCCTTGCACAATGTATCAATGTATTGCAGGCTGTTATTTTAACGGATAAAGAAAAGATGATTCTCACACCAACGTATCATGTGATGGAGATGTACAACGTGCACCAGGATGCGAAAATGCTGCCGGTAACTGTTCAAACAAACAATTATACCTACAACGGTCAAAGCCTGCCTGCTGTATCGTGTTCAGCTTCCAAAGATTCGTTAGGATTAACGCATGTTTCGCTGGTAAATATTGATGCAAAAACGGCTCAAACAGTAACCATTAATGTGGATGGCGCAAAGTACAGCAATGTAAAAGGACGCATTCTTTCATCTGCTAAATTGCAGGACGATAACACATTTGAAAATCCCGATAAAATAAAACCGCAAACATTTACCGGTGCTGTTTTAAAAGGCAATACACTCAGTGTGAAAATGCCGCCATTCTCGGTTGTTGTGCTGGAGTTGAAATGATGCAAACGCAAACGTTGACAGGGTTTGAAACCCTGTCAACGTTGTTCTGACACGCAAGGTCTCTCGCTTTGTTGTTGCTTCATTCATGTAATCTTTGTTTTGCCATAAAAATGATCCGTTAAAGTCATACAATGAATCTGATAAAAAGGATAACATTCACTTTTTATTTCCTCCGTTTATCGTGCCCGTTTTTCGCAATGCTATCGTTTGTTTTTATCCATATTATAAACACCAATACTAACCACCAGGCAATTATTAATTTCAAAGGAAACCATTATTTTTTTTATCACAACGGTGGTATTAATCCGGCTGGCGGCAGCTTTACAAGGAGTGTGTGTATTGATAGATTGTACTACAATCCTAATGGATTATGACAACGGAAGGCGTGAAGTTGTGAGAGGTGAATGGTGAGTAGTGAGTGGTGGCTGCTGTACGAAGTCTCCGGACTTCGTACACATTATGTTCTTTACAGTCTGTGACTTTTAATTTTAAAATAATGTGGGAAATAAAATTACATGGCAATGAAAAGTAAAATGTTTGTTTTTGCAGCGATGGTTTTTCTTTTAGCAGCAAATTGCGCCAAAGCACAAAACAAGAATAACAACATCATCAACGTAAATGCAGCGAAAACAACAGCCGATATTCAACCTACGATGTGGGGTATCTTTTTTGAAGACATCAACATGGGTGCAGATGGTGGCTTGTATGCCGAACTGGTGAAGAACCGTTCCTTTGAATTTAACATGCCGCTGATGGGCTGGAAGATTGATGGCAGCAAAGTGAAAGAAGGCGACTTTTTGGTTTTGAACAAAAAAGCTGAAGATAGCATGAATCCACGTTTTTTGCGCATGAACGTGCACGATGCAAAGAGCGCCGGCAATATGAGCCTTACCAATGAAGGCTTCCGGGGTATGGGCATTAAGAAAGGGGTGCGTTATGATTTTTCAACGCTGTACAGTGTGCAAAAGCCGGGTGTAACAGTGCATGTTGAGTTAATAGATTCAACCGGAAAAATATTAGGCAGCACTTCACTTACGCCCAACGATAACAGCAGAGGCTGGCACAAAGTTGAAGCCAGTTTTACATCCGGCGCAACGGTGATGAAAGCCAACATGCGTCTTTGGTTTGAAGGCAGCGGCATAATTGATTTGGATATTATTTCCCTTTTTCCTTCCGATACATGGAAAGGTCGGAAAGGCGGCTTGCGCGCAGACATGGTGCAACTGTTAGCCGATATGAAGCCTGGTTTCATCCGCTTTCCCGGCGGCTGTATTGTTGAAGGTCGCGACCTCGCAACGCGGTATCAATGGAAGAAAACCATTGGTCCGGTTGAGGACCGCCAGTTGCAGATTAACCGCTGGAATACCGAGTTTGCACATCGTTTAACACCCGATTATTTTCAAACGTTTGGACTTGGTTTTTATGAATATTTCCAAATGGCAGAAGACATAGGCGCCTCGTCTTTGCCTATCTTAAATGTAGGCATGGCTTGCCAGTTTAATACGGCTGAATTGGTACCGGTTGACCAGATAGATCCTTATATCCAGGATGCTTTGGATTTGATTGAATTTGCCAATGGTGATGTAACTACAAAATGGGGTAAAGTTCGGGCTGATATGGGACATCCGGCTCCTTTCCATTTGAAGATGATGGGCATTGGCAACGAGAATTGGGGACCGCAATACATTGAACGATTGAAGATGTTTACAAAAGCCATCAAAACCAAATATCCTGATATAAAAATTGTCAACAGCAGTGGCACTGATCCGAATGGCGACAGGTTTGATTTGCTCAACGATAGCCTGCGAAAGATGCACGCCGATTTGATTGACGAACACTATTACCGCAGACCTGAATGGTTTTTGCAAAACGCAAAGCGATATGATAATTACGATAAGCATAGCTCAAAAATTTTTGCTGGTGAATATGCTGCACAAAGCGACAAAACCGTAAGCGTTGATAATAAAAACAACTGGCTCACCGCATTAAGCGAAGCGGCTTTCATGACTGGGCTGGAACGCAATGCAGACGTGGTTTACATGGCTTCTTACGCGCCCCTTTTTGCACACATAGATGCCTGGCAATGGACACCTGATTTGATTTGGGTAAACAACCTGCAATCGTATGGCACTACCGATTACCAGGTGCAAAAATTATATTCTTTGCATAAAGGCACCAATGAAGTAAGCATACTTCAAAACGGTGAAGTGTTGGCAGGTAAAGACAGCTTGTATGCAGCCGCAGCGATTGACAAAAACAGCAATGAACTAATTATTAAACTCGTAAATGCATCAAACAAAGAACAAACAAAACAGGTGAATGTTGCCGGCAAAAAGTTAGCTTCTTCAGGGAAATTGATTACGCTGCAAAGCGATGATTTGAACGCCATGAACAGCTTCGAGAATCCGATGAATGTTTCACCCAAAGAAGAAAATATTGCCATTAAAAAAGAAGGAATCAATCTTACAGTAAAACCTTATTCGTTCACAATTGTTCGGGTAAAAATGTTGTAATCATTTAATTCTTTGTTGCATGAAACTAAGTTTGTTTTTGCTCATTTTTTTATGCTTGTTAGGTTGCCTTCGTTTGCAGGCACAGAAAGAATACAACGACACTTTACCCGTTGTGCACGACCCGGTGATGATAAGGCAGGATAGCACGTTTTACATCTTTTGCACAGGTTGGGGCATAACGGTTTATTCTTCTACCGATATGAAGCATTGGAAGCAACAAAGTCCGGTTTTTGCAAAAGCGCCGCAATGGGCAGTGCAAGCCATTCCCCATTTTGTAGGCCATATCTGGGCGCCGGACATCAGTTATTACAACGGGCAATATTATCTGTTTTATGCCGTGTCTGCTTTTGGAAAAAATACTTCTGCCATTGGGATAGCCACCAATAAAACATTAGATACTTCTTCGAAAGATTTTAAGTGGATAGATCACGGCAAAGTGGTTCAATCGGTACCTAACAGAGACATGTGGAATGCCATTGATCCGAACTTAATTGTGGACGAAAACAAAACGCCGTGGCTGGCATTCGGTTCGTTTTGGAATGGCATCAAACTGGTAAAAATGAATGCTGATTTACTAACCGTAGCGCAGCCCGAACAATGGTACACCATCGCTTCGCGCCAGCGCAATTTTATTTTGCCCGATAGTGTAGCCGGTGATGCAGCCATTGAAGGTCCTTTTATTTTTAAAAAGAACAACTACTACTATCTTTTTGTTTCATTCGATTATTGTTGCCGTGGCGAAAAGAGCACTTATAAAATGATGGTAGGCAGAAGCGAAAATGTATATGGGCCTTATGTTGACAAGGGCGGCGTACCAATGAATTTAGGCGGCGGCTCGTTGGTGTTGGAAGGCGATAAAAATTGGCATGGTGTAGGTCACAACGCAGTGGTTGATGTGAATGGTACGGATTATCTTGTTTTTCATGGATACGATGCAAACGACAGAGGCATTTCAAAGCTTCGCATCGAGCCATTGGTTTGGATCAATGACTGGCCTTTTGTGAGGATGAAGGGTGGATAATGTCGATAATGTTTTTGTTGTTTCAGCATCTTTACAAAAGAACGATCGACTGTTTTGGCTGAACGTTTTTTATAAACAATTTTGAACTTAATATGTTGGAGAGTAAAAGATAAAGGTTTTGAAATTGTTCCTTTAGACTCGCGCCATGAATGGTTATAACGTTGAGACCGCAAAGCGGTCGAACAACAATAACCATGGATAAAAATCCATGGAAAATAATAGAGCCTTCGAAAACAATCCTGAAAGGATTGAACAATGGTTACAATCTTTATAACCATTTATGGCGTGGGTGTATAGGAACAGCAGGTAGGTAGTAGTACAAGGAATATAAATTTCGCATGCAATTTCGTTCCATCTGAATGGTATAAGAGAAGTTTTATAAAGTACCGTTCCGATGGAACGGAGCCATGTTTGGTTTTGCACTATTTTCTACCCACCTACTGTTCCTGACGGAACAAGCATGAAGCTCCTAACTAAGTACACTCTAACATAAGTTCTTTCACATTTCGGCGTGTGGGGACACACGCCGATAGAATCTCTACCGCATGGTGTCCCAACCATACGGAACAGGGTTGATCCTTAGTAAAATAGTTATGTTACATTGTACTTAGTTTGATAAGTGGTAACAGTTGAACTTGTTATACAGGCTAGAACGCAGTGTCACCATTATCAATTTATCCAAATGAGTTAATTCAGGTAATTAAAACACTAAAATGTATTTAACTGTAAAAACAACACTTAATTAAAATTACCATTATTTTGCACTTCTTAATGCTTGCTGTATGAACAAAGACAATGCTTATGTAATTGGGGTTGATTACGGTTCCGATTCGGTACGTTCCATCATCGTCAATGTAGCTGATGGTTTTGAAGTAACATCTTCCATTTTTTATTATCCCCGCTGGAAAGACGCTTTGTATTGCGATGCCTCTATCAATCAGTTTCGCCAGCATCCGTTGGATTATGTTGAAGGGTTGGAATACACAATAAAAGACTGTGTACAGAAAGGGGGAAAAGAAATAGCTGCCAACATCAAAGCGATCTCTGTTGATACAACGGGTTCAACACCGGTTGCTGTTGATAAGACCGGAACACCGCTCTCTTTATTGCCCGAATTTGGTCACAATCCTAACGCCATGTTTGTGTTGTGGAAAGACCATACATCAACCGGAGAAGCAGCCGAAATCAATGAACACGCAAAAAAGTTCGACGTTAATTATCTGCAATTTATAGGTGGCATTTATTCGTCTGAGTGGTTTTGGGCGAAGCTGCTCCATGTTCTCCGTGCAGATGAAAAGGTTCGCGAAGCGGCTTACTCATGGGTAGAACATTGCGACTGGATTCCCTTCTTATTAACCGGCGGAACCGATGTGCACCAAATGAAGCGCAGCGTTTGTGCGGCAGGCCACAAAGCCTTATGGGCAAAGGATTTCAACGGTTTGCCACCGAATGAATTTTTTGCTTCGTTAGATCCTTTGCTCAATTGTTTTACATCCCGTTTATTCACCGAAACCTACACATCCGATAAAGCAGCCGGAACCATTTCTAAGGAATGGGCAGAACGCCTCGGATTGCCAAGTGATGTGGCCATTGGTGTTGGCGCTTTCGATGCGCACATGGGTGCTGTGGGTGGACAGATCGAACCGTATCATTTGAGCAAAGTAATGGGCACTTCCACCTGCGATATGTTGGTGGCTCCGGTAGATGAAGTGGGTGATACTTTGGTGGCGGGTATTTGCGGACAGGTGAATGGTTCTATTATTCCCGGTATGATCGGTATGGAAGCAGGGCAAAGTGCATTTGGCGATGCGTATGCATGGTTTAAAAACATTGCTGCCTGGGCAACCAACACGTTACTTCAACAGTCATCAATCATTGATGAAGAAACAGCAAAATTGCTGCAAAAACAAATCAGCGATTCATTGATTGTAGAATTGTCGAAAGCCGCAGCCAGCTTGCCTTTGAGCGCAGATGATGAGCTTGCTATTGACTGGCTCAACGGAAGACGCACACCCGATGCGAATCAATTATTAAAAGGAGCCATCAGTGGGCTAAATTTAGGCACCACGGCACCTCATATTTTCAAAGCCATTGCTGAAGCCACTTGTTTTGGTGCGAAAGCGATTGTAGAACGGTTTCGTGAGCAAGGCATTCCTGTAAATGGCTTGATTGGCGTCGGCGGCGTTGCCAAAAAATCGGCTTATATCATGCAGATGATGGCAGATGTAATGAACATGCCCATCCGCATACACAAAAGCGAACAAACGTGTGCTGCAGGCGCTGCTATGTTTGCCGCCACCATAGCCGGTTTTTATAACAAAGTAGAAGATGCTATGCAGGCAATGGGACAAGGCTTTGATGCAGAGTATCATCCTGATGAAAACAGGGTTCACATTTATGCAAAACGCTATCAAAAATATAAGCAATTTGGAGCTTGCATAGAGGCGTTATGAGTGGTTGAACCACGAAGAAGAGAAGAGAGGAAGTTGCACAAAGAAAATTTTAAAAAGATAAGGAAAGGGGTTAAGAAAATAAATTTGAACACAATCAAAATCTATGTATCAGCCACTTTCTGACAATGAGGAATTTCTTGCTACGCAGGTTGTTGATATTGCTTTCAAAATTCATAAATAGCTTGGACCTGGTTTATTGGAAAGTATTTATGAAAAGTGCTTTTGTCATGAATTAGCGAAGCGCAATGTTTATTTTGAGAGACAAAAGGAGGTGTCAATTATTTATGACACTCTGCGTATCGAAGGAGGCTTGCGATTGGATTTGATAGTTGAAAATCTTTTAATAGTGGAGTTGAAAGCGCAGGAGAATAACCATCTGGTGTGGTCAGCGCAACTACTAAGCTATCTGAAACTTGCAGAAAAGCGAATTGGTTTTATCATCAATTTCCATGTGCCTCTCATTAAGGATGGTATCAAAAGAATGATTTTATAAATAGTGAATGACATAGATAACAAAATCTTTTTTTAATTAAAAACTTAGTGAAGCTTACCTACTTACGTCTTCGTGGTTCAAAAACAAAACAATGAAATATTCACACATTCAACAGGAAGCTTACGAAGCCAATATGCAGTTGCCAAAGCTTAATTTGGTTTTGTTCACATTTGGCAATGTAAGCGCTGCCGACAGAAGTCTTGGCATATTTGCCATTAAACCTTCCGGTGTTCCTTATGAAGAATTATCACCTGAGAAAATGGTAATCGTTGATTTCGATGGCAACACGGTAGAAGGCAAGCTGCGTCCATCTTCCGATACAAAAACACATGCGGTTTTATACAAGCATTGGGCAGGCATCAACGGCATCGTTCACACACATTCTACTTATGCAACGGCATGGGCGCAATCGCTTCGAGATATACCGATTTATGGCACCACACATGCCGATCATAACACGGTAGACATTCCTTGTGCACCACCTATGAGCGATGAAATGATTGGGGGCAATTATGAACATGAAACCGGTTTTCAAATCATGAATTGTTTTGCTGAACGTGGCTACAGCTATGAAGAAGTAGAAATGATTTTAGTAGGCAATCATGCACCTTTTACCTGGGGGAAAACGGCTGACAAAGCCGTGTACAATAGTGCCGTATTGGAACAAATTGCAAAGATGGCATTCGTTACTGAAAGCATTAAAGCAGATGCCTTGCGATTGAAAGATGCGCTGATAAAAAAACATTACGAGCGTAAGCATGGTGCAAATAGTTATTACGGGCAATAAGTTCAACCGCAAAGTCGCCAAGACGCTAAGAATATGGGCAAAACCAAACATCGCGTCTTTGTGCTTTCGCGATTAAAAAATCTCCATAGGAAACAATGCTTTTTACTTCTTTGATTTTTGATTACAGTATTACTTGCAAAAGCTCAGCAGCCTGGTCTTGTTGTGCCTGCGCTGTTAGTTGTAAAAAACAAGAGTAACCATCATAGATTTATGGCAGCATAAAGTTGTTGGCACGTTTACTAAAATGTATTCACCCGTTATCAATCCGCACGGCTCTTTGCTTTTGGTTTTGCACGAAAAATAAACCTTCACTATAAAATAAAAACGATGATTGATTTAAAAAGTTTAGAAGTTTGGTTTGTAACCGGCAGCCAGCATTTGTATGGCGACGAAACATTGCGACAGGTAGCCGAACATTCAGGACAAATTGCAAAGCATCTCGATACAACACAGGCCATCCCGGTAACGGTTGTGTATAAGCCAACGGTAAAAAGCACGGAAGAAATTTATGCCGTTTGTGCCGAAGCCAACGCGGCTAACAATTGCATCGGCATCATTGCATGGATGCATACGTTTTCACCAGCGAAGATGTGGATTGGCGGACTGAAAATTTTGCACAAGCCCTTGCTTCATTTGCATACACAATTCAACCGCGACATTCCGTGGAGCGAAATAGACATGGACTTTATGAACCTGAACCAAAGTGCGCATGGCGACAGGGAGTTCGGTTTTATGATGAGCCGTATGCGGTTGCGCCGCAAAGTGGTAGTTGGACATTGGCAAAATGAAAACATTTTGAAAAGCATTGAAACCTGGGCACGTGCAGCCGCCGGATGGCACGATTGGCAAGGAGCAAAGTTTGTTCGCTTTGGCGATAACATGCGCTTTGTTGCTGTAACCGAAGGTGATAAAGTAGAAGCCGAACTGCAGTTTGGTTTTGCCGTAAATACATACGGCATTGGAGACCTTGTAAAAGTAATCAACGAGGTGAGTGATGCCGATGTAGAAAAGCTTTGCCAGCAATATTCCGATGAATACAAACTTGCCGAAGGTTTACAAAAGGGCGGTGAGAGATACACTTCATTACAAGATGCCGCAAAGATAGAATTGGGGCTTCGTTACTTTTTAAAATGGGGCAATTTCAAAGGCTTTACCGATACGTTTGAAGACCTGCATGGCATGAAGCAATTACCTGGCATTGCCACGCAACGGTTGATGAATGATGGCTATGGCTTTGGTGGCGAAGGTGATTGGAAAACATCAGCATTGGTTCGTGCAATGAAAGTAATGGGCAGCGGCTTGCAGGGAGGCAACTCGTTCATGGAAGATTACACCTATCATTTTGAACCAAATAATGAAATGGTATTGGGCAGCCACATGCTGGAAATCTGCCCGAGCATTGCTAATGGAAAGCCTTCGTGTGAAATTCATCCGTTGGGCATTGGTAGCAAAGAAGATCCGGTGCGGTTGGTTTTTAATGTTGCCGGAGGTGCTGCCTTGAATGCGTCTGTTATTGATATGGGCAATCGCTTTCGTTTGTTGGTAAATACGGTAGAAGCGCAGGAGCCGAAACACGACTTGCCGAAACTGCCGGTAGCACGAGTGCTTTGGAAGCCATATCCCGATATGCAAAAAGGCTGTGCCGCCTGGATTTTAGCGGGTGGTGCGCATCATACTTGTTACAGTCAAAATTTGACTGCTGAACATTTAGAAGACTTTGCAGACATGGCAAAAATTGAGTTTGTTTTGATTGATCAGTCCACACAATTGTTACAGTTCAAAAATGAGTTGCGTTGGAGTGATGCGTATTATCAGTTGAAGCAATAAATGTTCTTATCAACAATTGCAGTAAAAACAAATAAGCCGGTAATAAAAGTTACCGGCTTATTTGTTTTTGTACTATAATAAAATCGTCTCGCGTTTCATATTGATAAATCACAACGCAAGGTTTAACTGTCGTTAGCTTTACGTTTACTTACTTTTCAATAATGTAAGCTTTGTACTTTTCAAGCTTATGAAGCTGCGCTTTAAAAGAAGGTATGAACAAGACAAGCTCTTCAATTTTACTTGTCTGCGAATTCAAAACCGCAATTGTTAAGTTGTATTTGTCAAGATTTTGCTGAAACATCAGGTTCTTATCAATCGTCAAAAGCAAGTCGAAGTTATTTTCAACACACAAAGTCATTAGTTTTCCATTTTTTATTCCGTTCCATTTCATTTCTGAAACAGTGAAAACTTCGAACTCTGTTAAATAAGGTTTTAGTCTTTTCGTTATACATTCATCAAGCAAAATTTTCATGTAATATTCCTGTTGAAGTTTCAATCAGTTTTTGAGACATCTCTAAAACCTTGATGACCTGTTCTTTTTTTACACCATCGAAATCGTCAAGAAATGTGTCAATTGAATCACCGGTTTCCAAATAATCAAAAAGATTTTTGATAGGCACTCTCGTTCCATAAAAAACTGGTGTTCCACCTAAAATTTCTGGATCAATATTGATAACTCGTCCTTCCATGTTACTGAAAATTATTGAAGTCAAATGTAAATGAGTTTGGCGAGGTCTGGGGTATTTTGTTGCATAACAGTGGGGTCTTAATAGCAAAGCCTTGTGTGTTGGTATGAGACCCCGAGATTTGTTTTTGTGCCTATTTTCATTTATCGCAAGGTCTCATCCTGTGGCACATAGCCAATCTATGAAGACCCTGCTATGACATATAAAAGCAAACCTTTTGTTGCAGCAGTTTTTTGCTATGCTGAACCGTTAACAATCAAGTACTCGTCACTTGTGAAGCCTGATTTCATTTACTGATACATGCAGTCCATCGTCACCTAACGACTGTGTAGAAAATTCTCCGTTGTCTTGCTGCATTAACAAAATAAAGTCTTTGTCTTTGGCAACAGGAACGGTGTCAAACAAAAAGGGACTTGCTTTCTTCCAAGGATTTTCTTTGTTTGCAACAATTTTAAAAATTTCCCCCTCAAAAGGAAAACTGTCAACAAGTGTTACCAACTGTCCAATTTTAAACTCTTTTAACATTGTCGGCGGTTTTAATCCAAAATATTAGTCTAATCAGTAGCCAAGGAACTAAAAAGAACAATACAAGATAAATCGGAATAACAGTTAGTCCCCACATGTTACTTTTAGCTGTTTTTAATTCCCGTGTTTCAGTTCCGTCGCTTCGGTTGGCATATGCGGTAACTTCTTTGTCAAGCCAATCTGGCAAAGGTTTGTCTTTGTTTGTGACGATTTCAAACATTTCAGCAGATAACGTGTCATCGGGGTTTTGTTGATGTAAATACTGCATTGCCAAGTCGTGCTTGTCCAAACTTTGCCTGAGGTTCTTAACGTTCTCTTTTGCGTCAAAATATTCAAAAATGGCATGAAAGCCATTTGCTGTCGGCTCATAAATCCAAACAAGTCCAAGTCCCCAAATAATGATGCATACAAGTAGCAGAACTCTTTTGAAGCGTTGAGTGTATGTGGCTCCGTAGGTTGCTGTCTTGATGTACTTGTCAAATATTTTCATGTTGAAAGTTGTGGTTACGTCGGTTGCATATTGCTACTAACACAAATATTGATGCTATTAAACGCAATTCCAAAAAATATTGTAATTGAAAATCAATCACCTAATATTATACATCTTGTATTGTTGTTAGTACAATACATGAAGCGCAACAAATGCTACGCCTTCATATTAATAAACTGCAATGGCAGCTTCAAATTCGCAGCTTTTAATTTCGCTATTACGTCCTGCAAATCATCAATCTTTTTGCCCGTTACACGTACCACATCATCCATAATTTGCGCTTGTACTTTTAAGCCGCTGTCTTTAATCACCTTCACTACTTTCTTTGCATCATCCTGTTGCAAGCCATTGGTTACGGGCACTTCTTTTTTTACTATTTTGCCGCTTGGGTACGCATCTTTTTCAAAATTAAAAGCCGCCGCGTCAATGCCCTGCTTCATGCTGCGGCTGATGATCACATCAATAATTTGTTTCAGTTTCATATCGCTTTCCGCTTCAATGTTCAGGACATAATCTTTCTTATTCAAATCAATTCCTATGGGCGAATTTTTAAAATCGAAGCGGTTGCTGATTTCTTTTTTTACAGTGTTGATGGCATTGTCTAATGTTTGCAAATCAACCTTGCTTACAATGTCGAATGAAGCCATGGCAGCGTTAAATTTAATGTTTTAAAAGTAATGTTTACAGTAACAAAGTTAGCTTTCTGAATGATGTTTCCATACAGTTTCAGGGTAAGAAATATTGTGCAAAAACAAACCTTGCGGCGGTACGGAGAAATCGGCTTTACGGCAATCCTTCGCTTCGATGATGTGTTTAAAATCATTCAATGAAATTGTAGCCCTTCCTACTTTCAACATCGTGCCGGTTAAGCCACGCACCATGCCGCGCAAAAACCGATTGGCAGTGATAAAAAAAATAAACTCATCATTCGTTTGCTTCCAATGAGCATGGTTGATTTGGCACAAAAAAGTTTTTACCTGCGTGTTGCGTTTTGAAAACGAAGTAAAATCAGTGTAAGAAAATAACAACTTTGCTGCTTCGTTCAGCGCATCAATGTTCAACTGATACGGATAATAAAACGCTCTGTCAACAAGAAACGGATTCTTCTTTTTATAGAGATGATATTCGTAAGAACGCGAAAGCGCATCAAACCTGCAATGTGCGTCCCCATTCACTTCCACGATGCTTTTGATAACAATATCGTTCTGCAAAATGGAGTTCAGTTGATACAGCGTTCTTCTTTCATCAACCACAATATCAGCATCAAAATGAAAGAAATTTTGCAGCGCATGAACGCCTGCATCGGTACGCGATGAAGTGGTGAGTTCAATGCTTTTTTTGTGCAAAACCAAAAGTGCTTTTTCTACTTCGGATTGAATGGTAACCGCATTTTCCTGCTTTTGAAAACCACTGTATTGCGTGCCTTTGTAAGCAACTTCTAAAAAGTATCGCCGCATGATAACTTAATGAAGCAGGGCTTTAAAACGATTCTTATAATAACTATCAATCAGCGTGTTTTGCAGTATCGCATAATTGCCAAAATCATACACAAACGGATAAGCGGCATCATAAAAATTGTAGCGGTTTTCATCCGACAGAAACAAATTGCCCAAATCTTTTACCTGGTCGGTGGTAATACATTTGCCATGCAGGCTTTTGCGAACAGCATTCATGATGTCTTCCTGTTTTCTGAGCGATACAATCTTTCGCTTTAGCTTGTCGGCATCGTTGCTGTTAAACATATTATTGCAGGCAGAATTGAGTAGTGTAGGATTTGTTTTTATTACCTCTGAAGATGAATCTGACGAGGTTGCTCTCTCAACAGTTTGAGCATTGTTATTATTAAAAAAAGGGTTACTTACTTTACCAGTTGCACTATCTACACTCGCTGCTTTGGTTGCTACATTCGGTTGGTTAGCCGAAGGAATAAAAGCATGAATGGTGTCTTTCGAATTGTTATCTAAAAAAGTTAAATCAGTGCCGCTCTCGTTTGTTTTTTCGGCTGATTTTACAATAGCCTTCATCGAATCAACCGTCTTCTTGTTCGCAGTTAAACTATCCCCATTGCTACTATATTTTTTGATTAAACTATCTACCGAGGCAACGTTGTTATAAGTTTGGGAAGTTGTATTCAGACCTGCGCCAGTACTGTCTTTCGCTCTTTTTGTTTGAGCAATCGCCTGTGCCGTATCTGTTATGCCATTTGAGTTAGAAGGCACTTTTGTTTTTGCCGAAGAATCGGGCGCTGTTACACGTTGCTGGTTCAACGTAGAATCGTTAATGGCCGATGCAAGCATATTGCCAAACGCATTGCTTGTATTGGTGGTTGTTTTGATGGCTTGTTCATTCGCCGGAGCCGCAGCGTTGCCATTCATCACAATATCGGTGGTTTGAAAATTGAACAAACCCCAGCCCCTCTCACTAAAGTTTTTTAAGGCGAACCCCAGATCTTTACCAGCAACAGTAAGGTGGAAAGCCTGTTCGGGATATAAGTTTTTGGGAAAACCAACCTGCAGCGAAACATTGCCATCACTCAACTTCGGAAGAATTAAATAACCAATAGAAGAAGAACTATAATTTTTGTTGCCATATTTTACATAAAACGGCTGTTGATTATCTGCCTGAATATAAATAAAATGGTATTGCTGTTGCGCCATTCCATACAACGATGACAACATCAACAGCAATAAAAAAATCCAATATTTATAAGTACCCTTCAACATCCGTATATTTTAAAGCAAAAGTAAATTTTAAAACGCTCCCAACAGCGAAGGTTTATTCAATCACTTTCTCTATGTGCGTAAGCCTTCCATCGCTGCTCATGCCTTCCAAAATAATACGGAAGGCATCGGTTACATCGTTGTTGTAAAATGTAAACTTCAGTTTGTGATTTTCTAATGAGGTTAAAATGGTTGGCGACCAAAACAAAGTGCTGCGTACATCTTCGGCTTCATTGCGCGGGTCAATCGTTCCATAGTTGGGCGAGTAAAACTGTTTTATGGCAGTATAGCCAATCACTGTTTTAAAAGGCAATCCTTTTCCTTTGTCAACGGGACGGTCGCCACCTTTTTTTGTATAAACAGCAATGGCTCCGTTGGCGCCGTTAAAGCCGCCCATAAACGGCGGACGAAATACTTTTACATAAGCAATGTCCGACACCGAAGTAGAGCTTAATAAATTTACATCCGCAGGCATTTCGTTTAAGTAAACCGTTGGAGAGCCTCCACGCCAGTTCATGCTAACGTTGGGGCCATTGGCTGTAATTTGCAAACCCGCCACCTTGCCTTGTAAATAAGTGAAAATACTTTGGTAGCTGTTAGCAAACGGGTCATTTGTCAAATCAAACTGGTAGGCATCACCACTTTGAAACATACCACTGGCATAGCGTTCGTCTATCAACTGCAACGGCGACTTTGCTCTGGTAGTAACAGTTACTCCTTGTAAAGTGGTGGTTTTAAGAAGTTCATTTAAACGCGCTTCTTCGTTGGCTAAAAAACGCAGGCGTGCGTAGCCGGATGTGTCTAACAAAGCAAGCCTGTTTTTGTCCAAAGAAATGCGTCTTTGGGCGGGCAAGATGCTATTCATAAAACGCACTTCGCTCATATCGGCGAAGCCTTTATTGCTAAACTGATAATATATTTTGGTCGAATCAAATAACACGATACTCGGATCTGCAAATGTGCCATCGGGTTTGATGCTGGCAGTTACTACCTGGCGGCTAGAGTCTTTTGCCTGAAGAATAGCAAACAAGGAACCGGCCGAGCGAATTTGCGTGCTGTTTACGCCATATATTTTGCCCGAAAAAGTAAGATAATCTGTTTCTGCCGGATAGGTTATCTGAGGCATCTCGCCTTGTACAATTGCTTCCCAGTTAATCCGGCGCCAGCCGTGTGTAAGCATCACCAAATCCAGATGCTTTGCAACGCTGTCGCTGTTGTTTGAAAAATAATATTGCGGTTTGTAAATAGCACCTTTTAGGTCGCTCGATACTAACAACTGTGAGATAATATTGTTGTTACTGTCAACGCCGATACCTTTATCTGTAATGGCAAGAGAAAGATTGCCAATGGTGGAGTCCGGCATACTGATTTCAATTGTATTCATGCCACGTTTTCCCAAGCCTAAGGTTGTAAAACCTACTTCCGGAGTGAAAATGGCTTCATTGTTATTCACAAAACAAATGCGCTCTGCCAGAGGCTTCCAGTCGTTGCTAAACAATGTAATTTGTAATATACCCGTTACGAGTTGGTTAGTAGGTATAGCGCCGCCAATGCTGTTGGTTTTCTCTAAATTGGCATTTGCCATATACACCAATTGCTGGTGCATAGTAGCCACAACATGCAGTTGCTTCAGGTTGTCGGGCGCATCTTCGGTGCGGCGGATGACGAATGTTTTTTTGCCGGCTGATGTTCCTATTTCCAGGCTTGCGCCACTGCTTTTTGCTGTCGGCAATGTTGTTGTGTGAACGCCGTTTTGCTCGTCATACCATTTAGCTGTGTAGGTTTCACCTTTTGCGTAAGTAATATGAACACTGCCCATGCCATCGTGTTCTGTTTTTAAATTGTCAATCGTTTCACCCTTGCTGTTGATAACTGTGCCTCTTATTTTTACCGGGCGGCCGTACTGATCGTTGGCCAGGAAAGCAATGCGCGAGGGCAAGCCTTCTATCGCATCGCCACCTTCCGGAAAAAACTGAAGAGAAGGCACAACCGTTAATTGGGCGATGGTTTTAGGAAGCTTTTTCTGTGCTACCGGAATGTTTTTTTGAAACAAAAAAGCAGTGTCGAAATTGAGCGACCAGGTAGTGTACGCTTTTACATGAACAGCAGCACTTGTAAGTGTATCGGGGATTATAAACTCGCCTGCTGCGCCTGCCTGAACAACGGGAAATACAGAATGCGCCAACAGGTTTCCCGATGCGTCGTACCAATCGGTATAGAGATTTTTACTGATACCGGAAGGAAGGATGCCTGCCATCAGATAAGCTTTAAACCAAACCGTTTCTCCTGCTGCATAAGCCGGTTTGTCAAACTGTATGTAAATGCGTTCCGGCTGATATTTATCGGCATAAGCTGCCAACGTTGTATCAATGTGTTGCGCAAAAGAGCTTTGAAAAAAAAGGATAAAAACAAACGAAAGAAGTGCAAAATAAAATCGCTTCATAATAAATGTTGAAACCAATGTTCAAATTAAAAACATTCATTCAATTAACAAATGAACCTTAACAAATTGGCAACGGTGAAAACAAACAAAAGCTGTCGCAATTTTAATCCCTACAGAGCATATTCTTTTTTCGGCAAAAGAAAAAATGATTTTCGCACGAATTGGCACAACATTTTTATGTAATGATTTTTAATAAAACAATAAACTCCCGGGTATGAAACAATTTATTTCAATAGCAGGCATCGTACTATTAGCCGCATGTGGCTCAAACGGCGGTACTACTACACCATCTGATTCGGCTTCGGCAGCACCGCACGATACAACGAGTGCAGTAAATCCGCATTTTCCAGATACTTCCATTGACCGGACAGATTCCAATCATATTTTAGGCGATAAAACCGATCCGCGTAAAGACAGTGCATTGAGATGACAACTTGTTTAGGAATAAAACATTGAATAATAGAAATGAACTGTTTGCTTACAGCGAAGGCTTTAAAACAAGTTTGAAAAAAAATTTCAGAAGTTGGGTTACCTATTTGCAGTTACGGTATAAATATGCAAACAGACAAAAAATAATGAAAAAGCTTTTAGTAGTATTATCAATCGGTGCTTTTGCAGCCTGCAACAATGGAACTTCAACAAGTAATACAACAGATTCAACCATACATTCTGTTGACTCTGCAGGAAAAGCTACTAAAAACAATATTGATTCAACTGTTAGTGCAAAGAAAGACTCGTTAGATGCGATGAAAAAAGATGCTAAAGCAGGTATTGATTCTTCTGTAAAAATGACAAGAGACTCCTTGAAAGGCAAAAAATAATTGAACGGGTTTCTTTCCCGCTTGCAGAAAGAAACTACATAACTTTTTTATATGGCAAGCAATCGTTAGAGGCCGTCCTTATTCTTAAGGAGGGCTTTTTTATTTTGGATGGTTGATTGAGAGATTGTAGATAATTAATAAAAGTTCTATAAAACAATTAATGCTCATTTTATAAGTCGTTTTTGTTTTGATGCTTTTTGTAAAAGCTATCAACAAAAGTTTTAAGCTCTGTTACTGGTTTAAGTCCAGTTTTATCTTTTTCGCTATCCAAGTCCTGAAAATCATAATGTCTGACTTTCATCACGCAATCATATTCGCCTAATACATTATCCATCGTTATAAGTCCATAATGAGCAATTGTATTGAAGTCATGATTTTGTATATTTCTAGAGTAAATTATTAAGTCTAAGCTATCACTATCAATTATTGGATAAAAAAACATTTCAGATGGAGCGAATTTAATATCCTCGAATTGAAGAGTGAAGTCTTCATTAACAGGTTGTCTAAATGCTGTAAAAGTCCATCCTTTAATAGAAGGCGCATCATTAACTATTTCTTTAACTATTTCAAACTTCGCTTTATTTCCTTCCGGCGAAATTACCATATCTCTCACTCCATTAAATTCATCTGAAATTTCTATGGATAAGCCGTCCGAAATTGTGTGTAGATGTTGAAGAATAATATCTAATTTTTCATCTTGGTTTGAACTATCGATTTTTTCAAATAAACTTTGATTATCAGCAAACCAACTCCAAAATTTTTCTATGTTATCATTTTTATGATTACAACCCATAGTCAAAATAATAATCGCCAAAAATATCAAACGTTTCATAAATCAATTTACCATTAACGATTAACAATTAACTTTCTCTCAAATAAACTCATATCCAATGTCTCTTCGATAATTCATTCCATCAAAATGAATGTCTTGTAAAATATGTAATGAATGTTCAACGGCTTCTCCAATCGTATCGCCATAAGATGATACAGCCAACACGCGCCCGCCGTTGGTAACAATATTTTCACCTTCGCCCTTTGTTCCGGCATGAAAAATCAAGGAGCCATGCGATTTGTAAGTGTTGAATTGAATGGGTTTGTTTTTGTCATAATTTCCCGGATAACCTTTGCTCACCGCCATTATTGTAGCGCAGCAACGCTCATCATATTCAATGGAAATGTTTTGCAAAGTGTTGTTGTCAATTGCCAGAAATAATTCTACCAAATCATTCTTCAATCGTGGCATTACCACTTCCGTTTCAGGATCGCCCATACGGCAATTGTATTCAATCAGAAACGGTTCATCGTGCACATTCATCAATCCAAAAAAAACAAAACCTTTATAAACCAAGGCCTCTTGTTCTAAACCATCAATAGTTGGTTTGATTATTTTTTCTTCCACTTTTTGCATGAAGCTACCCTTAACAAAAGGCACCGGGCTTACGCAACCCATTCCGCCGGTGTTGAATCCTGTGTCGCCTTCGCCAATGCGCTTGTAATCTTTTGCATGTCCAATCACTTTGTACTCTTTTCCATCGGTGATAACAAATACACTGGCTTCAATGCCCTGCAGGTATTGCTCAATTACCACTTTAGAAGACGCTTCGCCAAACTGTTTGTGTACAATCATTTCTTCAAAAGCAAGCAATGCTTCTTCTGTAGTGTTGCAGATAACAACGCCTTTGCCTGCCGCCAATCCATCAGCTTTTAAAACAATGGGCAAGCTATGTTGCTTGATGTATTGAACGCCCAGCTGATAATTGCTTTCATCAAACTCTTCATACGCTGCTGTTGGAATGTTGTGCCGTTGCATAAAGCGTTTTGAAAACGCCTTGCTACCTTCTAATTGAGCTGCTTCTTTCGATGGGCCGATCACAATGCCTTTCCAGGTTTGTTTTTGCCCAAAAAAATCATAGATGCCATTTACCAATGGCTCTTCAGGACCCACAACAAGCAAGTCAATTTTGTTTTCAGTGCAAAATTCATCAATGGCTGTAAAGTCGTTTACATTCATATTGATGTTAGTGCCGCATTGTGCTGTGCCACCGTTTCCAGGCGCAATAAACAACTGAGTGCAAAGTGGGCTTTGTTCTATCTTCCAGGCAAGTGCATGTTCGCGACCGCCGGCGCCGAGTAAGAGAATGTTCATAGATAAACGAATAAAGGTTGCGAAAGTAAAATTTACATCGTAACTATTTTTTCCTGTACTTTGAGCAGCACATAATTTATTTTCAAAATGACGACTGCTTCCAACACTGCAAAGCATCCACGAGGTTTGTATGTTTTGTTTTTTACCGAAATGTGGGAACGCTTCGGTTTTTATTTGATGATTGGAATTTTCTTTTTGTATTTGCACGATACGGTTGGTCATGGCGGCAGAGGATTGGATACCGCAGCAGCAATCAGCATTGTGGGAACTTATGTGGCCCTGATTTATTTAACACCATTCATTGGCGGGCTGGTGGCTGATAGAATTCTTGGTTATACAAAATCTATTTTTTTAGGCGGCGCTTTATTGGCATTGGGTTATTTTTTATTGGCATTGAATGGCAGCGATGCTGTGATGTATTCGGGTTTGTTTTTGGCTATCGTTGGCAATGGTTTTTTCAAACCCAACATCAGCACATTGTTAGGCAACATTTATAATCGCCCTGATTTGAAACCTAAAAAAGATATTGCTTATAACATCTTTTATATGGGTATTAATATTGGCGCGTTTGTATGCAACTTTGTTGCTGCTTATCTGCATAATAAATACCAGGATAACAATGGATGGGGAATTGCTTTTTCTGCTGCGGGCTTTGGAATGGTGCTTGGACTGATAATATTTGCATTCGGACTGAAACACGTAAAACACGCAGATGTTATCAAGCCAACTCAGGAAGGCGATATGCCCATTTCAAAAATATTTATCAGCGTTTTTTTCCCAGCTATTATTGCCGGTGTTATTGGCTGGTTTATTCCCGGAAATTTGTTAGGCTCCGACTCTAATGACGCTTTTATTTTTGCCTGTATTCCCATCATAATTTTTTACTTCAGCTTATGGTATCGTGCAAAAGGTTTTGAAAAAAAGCGCATCAGCACATTATTGATTTTGTTTGGTGTGTCTATCATCTTCTGGAATATTTACAATCAAAATTCAACAGCACTTACAATATGGGCGCAAACGTATACCGATCGCGAAGCGCCAAAAAGCATTCAGCCTGCACTAAAGCCGTTTGGGTTCCTGGAATCTGTAGGCACAAAGCCGACAGAAGTGCCTGTAGTTGACGAACATTTCCATGCGCAAGCAGATGCCAAAGGGAAAGTGCTGACAAAACAAGGCACGGATTTGTATTTTCAAAACCTGCCAAAAGAAAAATATCCGGCGCAGGGAGAGGATTTAAAATTGGTTTCTACGGAAATTTATCAATCCATCAATCCATTTTGGATTATCGTACTAACGCCGGTTGTGGTTGCTTTTTTAGGATGGATGAAAAGGAGAGGCAGAGAGCTATCAACACCCAGCAAATTTGCCTGGGGAACTTTAATTGCAGGGTTATCTTCTTTAGTAATGGTGATTGCCTGTTTATCAACCGATATATATTTTAACAAAGTTTCGAGCTTGTGGATATTCAGCAGCTACGGCGTATTTACCATTAGCGAATTGTTTGTAAGCCCGGTTGGTTTATCACTTACATCAAAAGTAGCTCCGCGAAGATTAACGGCATTAATGATGGGCGGCTGGTTCATAACTACTTCATTGGGCGGAAAAATTTCGGGCATCCTTGCGGGGTTTTGGGATAAATTTGATAACAAAGCTATTTTCTTTGCCATCAGTGCAGTGGCGGCTATTGTTGCCTGCTTTTTATTGCTGCCCTTAACCAAACGGTTAAATACAATAGTGGTTGAAGCAGCGGCTTCGGATGATTGATGTAAAACCAAACTACTTCGTGTAACCAACATGAATGCAAAATAAAACCTTACCCTTGTTATGATTGTATTTGCTATCCTGCTGCTGGTTGTAATACTCGTATTGCTACTCAATTTTAAAAGTAGCACCAGAGACCAATTGCAGCGATTGGAACATGAGATAAGAGAGTTAAAGAAACTGCTGCAACAATCTGTTGAATCAATAAAATTGCCGGTTGAAGAAGTAAAACCCGAGGCGCCAATACCGCCGAAAAAAGAGGAGTATTGGGAAACTGGTTTTGAAGTAGTGAAAGAAGCGCCGCCATCGTTTAAAAAAGAAGAGTGGCTGCCCGAAGAAACATTGCCTGCAGAAACAGCCGCTTTTGTACAGCCGGAAACAATTGAGCTAAATAAAGAAACGAGCACTTCTTCTCCTGTTTTGCCGCAGGCGCCACTTCCTGCAAAGCCGCATAAGCCATCGTTTTTTGAGCGCAATCCTGATTTGGAAAAATTCATAGGCGAAAATTTAGTGTCTAAAATCGGCATCGCGATATTGGTGTTGGCAATTGCTTATTTTGTAAAATATGCCATTGACAACGAATGGGTGGGAACCGTTGGCAGAGTAGCGATTGGCGTTGCCTGCGGTGGCATTTTAATTGTTCTCGCTCACCGGCTCCGCGCCGGTTATCATGCCTTCAGTTCGGTTCTTGCCGGTGGCGGCTTGGCGGTGTTGTATTTTACCATCACGCTTGCGTTTCAGCAATATCATTTGTTTTCACAAACGGTAGCCTTTGCCATTACCATTGTCATTACCCTGTTTGCGGTGTTACTGGCGTTGCTTTACAACCGGCAAGAGCTTGCCGTGATTGCGTTAACCGGCGGGTTTATGGCGCCGTTTTTAGTAAGTACCGGAAGCGGCAATTACATTACTCTCTTCGTTTATCTGATTGTTTTAAACACAGGATTGTTGATAGTTGCATATCGCAAAGCATGGCGTGTGGTGAACACAACGGCATTTGTTTTTACCGTTATTTTATTTGCTTCCTGGTTATACTCTTTGCCTTATGATGAAAAGAGAGCCGCCTACACGAACGCTTTTGTTTTTGCCACTATTTTTTATCTTTTGTTTTTGGTTATCAATATTGCCAATAACATTAAAGAAAACAAGCAGTTTCTCCCTTTTGATTTTTCTATTTTATTGTTGAATACAGGATTGTTTTTCAGCGCCGGTTTGTATTGTTTGCACGGTATGAAGGCAGAGGCTTACAATGGATTGTTCAGTGCGGTGATGAGCGTTTTTAACTTAGGTCTTTCTTACTTTTTATTTAGAAAGCAAAACCTCGATAAGAATATTCTCTATTTGCTTATTGGCATTACACTTACGTTTGTTTCGCTTACCGCGCCGCTGCAATTGCACGGACATTTTATCACGTTATTCTGGGCATCGGAAGCTGTATTGTTAGCCTGGTTATATCTAAAATCAAAAATCAGCATTCTTCAATATGCATCACTCATCATTTATGTATGTATGTTGCTTTCGCTGCTGGGCGATTGGAATA
Source organism: Ilyomonas sp. (assembly GCA_965277535.1). Lineage (GTDB taxonomy): Bacteria > Bacteroidota > Bacteroidia > Chitinophagales > Chitinophagaceae > Ilyomonas. The sequence continues at coordinate 4,173,982 of OZ255825.1, forward strand.
ACGTTTATAACGTGCTTGCTATTTTTTCAAACTACAAACCGGCTGTTCCCATTATCCTAAATCGAGGTTTTATAACAGGTTTGTATGCGGCTGCAGCTTCTTATTTCTTGTATTATTTATTGTACAAAAACAAAAGCCGCCTGTTGTTTGTAAACGCTTCTTTTTTCCGCATTGCAGCGCTTATCCTTTTGTTTCTTGCCGGCAATATTGAAATCAATTATCAGTTCAATTACTATTATCCGTCTTCTAATATTGCTCTGTTGTATCAAGAGTTGTACTCGTTTGTTTTTGTGCTTCTTTTAGTGTTCGTGAATGAAAAAATAAAGAAGACAGCCGTTACCCCAAAAGCGCAAATCATCTTGCTGATAAGTTGTGCTGTTGTTTACTTTTTATTGCTTCCCTCAACAATTGATGTGTTGCAAACATTGCTTGCACAACTCTACCAAACGCCGGTTTATTTGTTCACCGCACATTGGCTGGTTGCCATATTGGTTGCTCTTATTTTGTATCGGCTGATAAGAGCAGCATCTGTTGAAAATAACGGGCAAAACAAAAAGCTTGCGTGGCTGTTGAGCCTTGCTGTTGTTGTGTTTTTAAGTGCAGAAGTATATCTCATCACGCTGCAATCATTTTATACAAACCTGCAAAGCGAGGAAGTTATTAACCGCGTATTTACTAAGGCTGTGTTGCCGGTACTGTGGGGTTTGTGTTCGTTTGCTTTTATGTGGCTGGGCATGAAGCACAAATACAAAACGCTCCGCATTATATCGCTTTCTTTGTTTTCGCTTACTTTGCTCAAGCTGTTTTTATACGACATCAGCAACATTCCGGTGGCAGGCAAAATCATAGCTTTCTTTTGTCTTGGCGTGTTGCTGCTCATCATTTCTTTTATGTATCAGCGGCTGAAAAAAATAATTATTGAAGATGAAGCGAAACTGCGTGTATAAGCTTTTGTTTTTGCCCTTTTTTTGGTTGCTGTGCTATCCTGTTCATGCGCAGGACAACTTCACTTATAAAGCCGCTTTGAATATCATTGGCGAAAGTGGTTTTTACAATGTTTCACTTTCTCCCGCCATCATTGCAAAATGTAAAAACAATCTGGAAGACGTGCGCATTAAAGACAATAGGGGCAGAGAAGCACCTTACATTTTATACACCGAATCGGCGCGACCGAACGAAGAAGCTTTTACCGAATTTCCGATTTCGTATTCTGAAAACCGGTTGGCAATCATTATCAATAACATATTGCCAAGCAGTCTCGACAAGTTGTTTTTGTTGATTAAAAACAGCGATGCACAGCGCACTGCAACACTAAGCGGTAGCGATGATACGCTGCACTGGTTCATCATCAAAGAAAACATTGTTTTACAAAAAGAATATCCCGCTGGTAAAGATGTGTTTGTGCAGTCGGTGTCGTTCCCATCCAGCAGCTACAAATATTTCCGCATTGCTATGGAGGGCAAGCGTTTGCTGCCGCTGAACATTGTGAAAGCAGGTGTATATAGGCATAGCTTTACAAACAATGTGTACGATTCTTTGCCTTCTCCAATGGTTGTGCAAAAAGACAGTTTCGACAAGCGGAGCTACGTTTATTTAAATTTTGACGACAATTATGAAATTGATAAACTGAACCTTTCTTTTACCGGCACAAAGTTTTATAAGCGAAACGTAGTTGTATATGATAAAAACACCATTAACATGCCGCTTCTACAAGATACCATATCTTCGGAAAGGCTTGCCACGATTGAATTTGGTGCAAAAACAAACCGCCTGCTTTTGGTGATAAACAATGGCGACAATGCCCCGCTTTCTCTTCAAAAAGCGGCGGCTTTCGGGCTTCATACTTCGGTAACTGCTTATCTTGAAAGGGGTGTGCAATATTCACTTTATTACGGCGATCCATCTGCCATTGCGCCGTCATACGATTTAGAATATTTCAGTGATAGTATCGGCAGCAACATTCATCCCCTGGCAGTAAAAAGTATTGAAAAAATAAAACCGGCAACCGGATTAAAATCAGAAAATAGCGATGTTGGCAACTGGCTACTGTGGGGTGTAATTGTTGTTGTATTGTTGCTCCTCATTTATTTTTCAATTGCCATGATAAAAGACGTCAATAACAAAAACAGGCCAGATGCTCATTTATAACATCACTCTCAAAATTGATTGGACTATACAACCTGAATGGCTGCAATGGATAGAGGAAGTTTATATAACAACCATAATGAACACTGCTTGTTTTACTCACTATCAACTGGTGCGTTTGTTAGAGATTGATGAAGAGGAAGGACCTACTTACGCATTGCAGTTGTACGCCATCAATAGGAAGAATTATAACGATTATATACAACTACATTTGCCCCAAATGGAAAAGATGAGTTATGAAAAATGGGGCGGTGATGTGATGTCGTTTAGTACATTAATGGAAAGTGTTCATTGATAAGAATTGTGGCAAAAACAAACATGGCTGGTAAGTGTTTCAACCGAACAAGGGAAAGAAAAATTTGTAACAATAGAATACTCACAATAACGAAACGCAAACTCCGCGCGGCTTTCAGCTATTTTAATTCTAATGCTTTTTTAAGTAAAAATATTTTGCTGGTTGAGAAAAGCCGATAAATTTGTCGCCACATTACTATTTAATTTAAACTAAACAACATGAACAAAGCTGAATTGGTTGCCAAACTTGCTGAAGATGCAGGCATTACAAAAGCACAGGCAAACGCGGCACTGGATTCTTTCACTGAAACAATCACCAAAACTTTGAAAAGCGGCGATAAAGTAACGCTGGTTGGTTTTGGAACGTTCTCTGTTTCCAAACGCCAGGCACGTACAGGTCGCAATCCGCAAACCGGAGAAGCCATTAAAATCAAAGCTAAAAAAGTTGCCCGTTTTAAAGCTGGTAAAGAGTTAAGCGCCAAAATCTAATTGTGCCTTGCTATCTACTTTTTTAAAAGCAGAAGTAAAATAATGCTTCTGCTTTTTTTACTCTTATTTTTGCAACCAATTTTTTAATACAACTATCAATTTTATTATTATGGGAAGAGGCGATAAAAAAACAAAAAAAGGTAAAATTTTTAAAGGTTCGTTTGGAAAATCACGTCCTGCGAAAGCGGCTAAAAAAGCGGCCCCAAAAGAAGAGAAATAAAGAATTCGAACCGCAAAGTAGTGAAGTAAAAAAAGGGAACAACAGTTTTTATTTTACTGTTTATTAGGTTTGAAGATAATTTATAACTGTACAAAAGCGGTTGAAAAATGTTATAACAGAAACATTTTTCAACCGTTTTTTATGGTGCTAATCTCACTTTTTTCCAACCGCCTTCAGCTTCTAAATTGTATTTAATTCTATCGTGTAAACGGTTGCTTCTGCCTTGCCAGAACTCAATGCCGATGGGATTTACACGATACCCGCCCCAATGATGAGGTCTGGGTATGCCTTCTTTCATTTCAGTAGTCAGTTTCGCAACATTGTCTTCCAAAACATGCCTGTTTGAAATCACTTCGCTTTGCGGCGACGCCCATGCACCAATGCGGCTACCAACAGGCCGACTGTTGAAGTATTGATCGCTTTCCTCATCACTCACTTTTTCAACATTGCCTTGTATGCGAATCTGCCGTTCCAATTCTTTCCAAAAAAATACCAACGCCGCTTTTGGTTGGATAGCAAGGGCTTTTCCTTTTGCACTGTTATAATTGGTGAAAAAAACAAAGCCGCGCTCATCAAAACTTTTTAATAAAACGATACGTGCAGATGGCATCTCATCCTCTTCAACGGTGGCCAGCGTCATTGCATTTACTTCATCAATATCACTCGCAACGGCTTCATTCCACCAGCGTGTAAATTGTTCAATGGCGTTGTCGGCAACATCTTCTTCATTCAAGGTTTGTAAACGATAATCTTTCCGAATAGCTGCAACTTCTGGTTTTATCATGTGGCAAAATTAATTGTTTGAAAAGGAGAGAAGGAACAATCTCTTCGTTTGGTTTTGCACCAATTTTAGCCATTATGATTTCATAGCAGTTTTGTTGTTTTCGTAAAATCAAAACATCTTCACATTGCTTTCTTTAAACAATCTCTACCTTGCAAAAGAATGATAACACTATGGAGTACATCATAAAAAACACAGCTATTGTAAACGAAGGAACGATAACCTACGGCGATGTTTGGATAAAAAATCATCGCATTCACCAAATTGCACCGCAAGTCAAAGTTCCACATGCTGCAATGGAAATTGATGGTGAAAACAAATTTTTGCTTCCCGGTGCCATAGACGACCAGGTGCATTTTCGTGAGCCGGGACTTACGCATAAAGCCAACATTTACACCGAAGCAAAAGCTGCCGTGGCAGGCGGCGTTACATCGTTTATGGAAATGCCCAACACAATGCCACCGGCGTTTACACAGGAATTGCTGGAAGAGAAATACCGAACCGCTGCTGCTTCATCGCTTGCCAATTATTCGTTTTACATGGGCACTTCCAACGATAACATTGATGAAGTGCTGCGCACAAACGAAAAGAAGAACGAAGTATGCGGCATTAAAATTTTTATGGGTTCTTCCACCGGAAATTTATTGGTTGATAACTCGCTTACGTTAGACAGCATTTTTGCCAACAGCGAATTGCTGATTGCTACGCACTGCGAAGATGAAAACATCATCAAAGCCAATTTGCAATGGTTAAAAGAGGAGAAGGAAACGCTGGAGCCGAAAGACCATCCTATCATTCGCAGCGAAGAAGCTTGCTTTGAAAGCAGTTTCAGAGCGATTCAATTTGCTAAAAAGCACAATAGCCGCTTGCACGTTCTTCACATTACAACCGAGAAAGAATTGCAACTGTTCACCAATATGGTTCCTTTGAACAACAAGCGCATCACTGCCGAAGTGTGCGTGCATCATCTTCATTTTACCAGTGATGATTATGAAGTGCTGGGCAATTTGATCAAATGCAATCCAGCCATCAAAGCAGCACATCACAAAGCTGCTTTGTGGGATGCGTTATTAGACGACCGTTTAGATGTAATTGCTACCGACCATGCGCCACATACCTGGCATGAAAAAAATGAGCCTTACGAAAAAGCACATGCCGGTTTGCCACTGGTTCAGCATTCGGTTTTGCTAATGCTGCAATATGTAAAATTGGGCAAAATAAAACTGGAAAAAGTTGCAGAGAAAATGAGCCATGCCGTTGCGCTTTGCTTCAACATCAAAGAGCGCGGCTTTATTCGCGAAGGGTATTATGCCGATTTGGTTTTGGTTGATATGAACAAACCGTACACCATTTCAACCGATAACATTCTGTATAAATGCGGCTGGAGCCCTTTACAAAACAATATTTTTTCTTCTACCATCACGCACACTTTTGTAAATGGCAACTTGATTTATGAAAATGGCATGTTTACTGAATCTTATACAGGTATGCGGTTGCAGTTTGACAGATAAAGAACAAGGTTCAAGATACAAGGAAACAGGACACAAGATAGCTTCGAGTTCACAGCCCAAGGCTCATAGCTCGCAGCTCAAAGAATTTCATTCTTACTTATTACATATTCAATAACGAATGCAGGCAGATAAAACCACCATTACCGATCTTTCTATCTTCAATTCTGAAGAAGAATTATCTGTTTTTAATCAATTGAACTTTACTGCTACTGTTGGTGGTAAAGAGTGGCTGAAACTGCTGCTGGGCAAGCCTTTGACCAGTATAAAAAAGATAGAAGAAACGCAACAAACCATTGTTAGCCTTATGCATTTGTTGCCGCAGCTTCCACAGCAGATAACCAATGGAACCATCATGGTGATTGAACGCTGGTACGATACTGCAATTGATGAAATACCATCGCCTAATGCAGCCAATGGTTTAACTTATAAGTTGTTTCATTCGGCCGATTTTTCGCTAACGCGCTATTCGGTTTCGCACTTTATTGATTTATTCAAAGGCTTATCTTCCATCGCACAATTGATTGCTAATACTCAATCTTCTTTTTTACAAGGCATTGGCGACAGGATTGTTTCTTTATTAAATCCACCCATCATCCAGCAAATGCAAAAATGCGACAAAACCAAAAAGCTATCCTTCGCACAAATCCTGCATTTTGGTGGCTTTGTGAGGCGTAGATACAAAAGCGAAGCATTGGAATTGACCGAGATTTACAACCGTTTGGATGCTTATATCAGTTTGGCAAAAGCTTGCCAGCAATTTCATTTTTGTATACCTCAATTCAAAGAAAGCGATGTGCCCCTCTTTGAAGCAAAGCAGTTGTATCATCCATTACTTCATACACCTGTTGCTTATGACATTGAACTTACCCCGCAACAGAATTTTTTATTTATGACCGGCGCAAACATGGCTGGCAAAAGCACATTTATAAAAGCGGTTGGTGTAAGCGCTTACCTGGCTCACGTTGGTATGGGCGTACCAGCGCAAAGCCTTACGCTGTCTATATTTGATGGATTATTAAGCAATATACAAGTAGTGGATAATATTATCAATGGCGAGAGTTATTTTTTTAATGAAGTGCAACGCATCAGAAAGACGATTGAGAAAATAAGCGATGGAAAAAAATGGCTGATTTTAATTGATGAATTGTTCAAAGGCACCAATGTGCAGGATGCCATGAAATGCAGCACCGTTGTAATAGAAGGCTTGCGCAAAATGCAAAACGCTTTGTTTATTTTATCAACGCATTTGTATGAAATTGGCGAAGGATTAAAACAGTATCCCAACATTCAATTCCGCTATTTTGAAACAGAAGTAAAGAACGATCAACTCAGCTTTAGCTATCATTTAAAAGAAGGCATCAGCAACGACAGGTTAGGTTATTTAATTTTAAAAAGAGAAGGCGTGGTAAACCTTCTCAATCAGCTTTCGGAAAAAGAAACGAGTCATTAGAAATTGGGCAAAAACAAACGTTAGAGAATTATTTTTATAGCGTTAATCAATCACTAAAACATTCATTTATTCCACTTCCACTGCTCTTACATGAGTGCTTTTCAGCAACGGCATGTTGTTAAATCGAAGTAAAAGATTGGCAACCACTTCTACATCGCGCTGGCAATAATCGGCAATGCGTTTCAGGTCTTTGTCTTTGTAATATACATCCTGAACCATGCTGCCATCAATATCTGTTTTTGAAGTCGGAACATCCATTACACCGGCAAGCAAATCAAGCGAAATATAATTTTTATTGTCGCCAAATTTCCACCAATGTAAGGTGTCGAGCATCTCCACCTGCCAGGGCTTTTTATCGTGGAGGCAAAGATATTCCGGAAGCTTCAACCTGTTGATCAACAAGCGCCTGCAGATATAGGGAATGTCAAATTCGCGAATATTATGACCGGCAAACCAAAATCCGTTTTTCTTTTCACAAAATTTATCACCGGCTTTTAAAAATTTTTGAAGCACTTCTTTTTCATCTTCTCCGTACATGCTTTTTACCAGAAAAGTGGGCTCTCCGTCTTTCTCATTGTGAAAGCAACCGATAGATATGCAAATAATTTTCCCAAATTCAGCCAAAATGCCTGCTTTCTGCCGGTAACTGTCTTCGGGTGTAATCGTTTCTGGTATGGTTTTCGCAATTTTCTGCCACCAACGCCGCTGCCATTCGTTGCTTAGCATTGTGTAGTCGGGAAATTGCGGCACCGTTTCAATATCAATTATAAAAAATTTATCCAGCGATGTTGTGTTCAAGTAAGTTAGTTTTTAGTTGATTTGTAAATAAATAATAAACATTATGGCTTACACAAATTATCCTTCTACCGGCTCATCACCCGATCAGCCGCAAAAATCTAAAGATAACCGTAATTTGATTTACGGCGCATTGGTTGTTCTTTTGTTAGGCTCATGGGGATATATCGTTTACGACAAAAATAAAACCCACGAGCAAATTCAGCAACAGCAAACTCAAATTACTACCACCACCAACGAAAAAGATTCGCTGGACAATGAGTTTAAAAGTGCATTGCAAAGAATGGATTCGCTAACCGGCAACAATGCGCAGTTGCAGGGTAAACTTACTGACCGCGAAGCAGCCATCAATAAGCTGAAAGCGGAATACCAGGCAGAAAGCAGAAAAGAACATGCAGACAAAACAAAGCTGCAAAGTTTAATTAATCAGTTGAACGGAAAAATAAATGATTATGAAACGCAGATTGCTCAATTGTCTGCCGAAAATCAAACATTAACCACCAATAACAAACAGCTAACCGTGCAGCGCGATTCGCTAACAACAACAACACAAGCGCTTAGTACCAATTTAGCCGCCAGCGATTCGGAAAAAGCGCATGTTACAGATGTGGCTTCTACGCTTCATGCTTCCAATATTAACATAGCAGCTATTGACGTAAGGGGAAATGGTAAAGAAAAAGAAACCAGCAAAGCAAAAAGAGCGGATATGTTTCGCGTTTCATTTGATTTGGATGAAAACCGCATTGCGCCAAGCGGACAAAAAGAATTGTATGTGGTTGTGATTGGACCTGATGGCAAACCGATTACTATTCCTTCAAGTGGCAGCGGCGAATTTCAAACACGTGATGAAGGATCAAAAGTTTATACCAACAAGGTTGATGTTAATTACGAACAAGGCAAACGCACACCCGTAAGCTTCGACTGGAAGCAGGAAAACCATTACCAGACCGGCGATTATAAAATTGAAATTTATCACAACGGATTTAAAATTGGCGAAGGCACAAAAAGCTTACGCAAAGGCGGTTTGTTTGGTTAACAGTTAGCAAATGGAGCTTTCCTTTTACTATAAATTGAAAAGAGTTGTACAAAAAAAGTACAACTCTTTTTGTTTTGCACTAAAATGTATAACCAAAGATTTAACTGGGAGAAAGAAGAAACTAGGGTTTTTTAGCAGAGGAATTTTGATTCTGCGAAAACTCATTCACTCCCGTTCCCTGTCTTTACCGGCAGGCAGGTCTGTAATAAAATAACTAATCTTTCAATGATGATAACGCCTTAAAAACAAAGCCTTTTTCACTAAAATGTTCCAATACTTTGGGTAGCGCAAAGCTCATGCGGCTCCAGGCTTTTGTACTATCGTGAAATACAATCACAGAGCCGCTTTCAGCCTTATTAATAACATTTTGAAGGCTGTTTTGCGGCGATAAATGAATGTCAAAATCACCACTCAATACATCCCACATAACAATTGAAAAAAGCTGATGTTGCTCGTTTTGTTTTTGCTGTAAAATCTTCGCCTGAAATTTTTTAATTCTTCCATAAGGCGGCCGGAACAAGCGGCTGTTTATATGCTGCGAAGCCTGAATAATATCGTTGATATAAGCTGTATCATCTGTTTTCCAGCCATTCAAATGGTTGTAGGTGTGGTTGCCAACAGAATGTCCTTCTTCTAAAATGCGGCGGTAAATGTTTGGGTGATTGACTACATTTTTGCCAACGCAAAAAAAAGTAGCTTTTGCATTCCACTTTTTCAACTCATCCAATACAAAAGGCGTTGCCGTTTCGTGTGGACCATCGTCAAACGTTAAATACAATGCTTTTTCTTTTGTGGTAATTTTCCATAAATAATCCGGATATATTGTCCTTAAAAACCAGGGTGTTTTTACAAAATACATGGCTTTTGTTTTGTCTGAATTTAATGATGATTGGGATGAAAGTAATATTTGGCATTAAAGATACAAACAGCAGGATTACACATAGAAAATGGGTAGTGCTCTTATATGTAGAATGATGTTTTTGAACCGCAGTAGAATGATTGAACCATAGAAGCAAAACACATAAAATTTTTATGTGAAGCCTATGTTCCGTTGTGCCTATAAGTTACCAGCATACATTTCAGAGCACCGCCGCAAATTGAAATTTCTATATTGTGGGTGAATTTACAATTGGTTTTACAGTACGTTTCATCTCTATCTCAATCATCCTGAAAATCTCAATAATCTCAGCTTAAATTTCATTATAAAGTTATCCTAACAATATGCACAGCTTTAGGCAAGGCTTGCAACCACAATCTCTCTGCTGTACCTTTGCACATCTTACCAATACGCCATTTTAATATTGTTAGTTATGAATGTATTTCAGCAACAGGCAACCGAATTTCAACGCAGGCACATCGGTACAACAGAAGAGGAAGCTGCGCAAATGTTATCCATTATTGGTGTAAAAACAATAGATGAACTGATTAATAAAACCATTCCGCAAAACATCCGTTTGCAACAACCGTTGTCTTTGCCCGATGCCATCAGCGAGCAACAATACCTGTCAGAAATTAAAGCCATTGCCGAAAAAAACAAGCTATATAAAACCTACATAGGGCAAGGCTATTACAATACCATCACGCCTTCCGTTATTCTGCGCAACCTGTTTGAAAACCCGGGCTGGTACACGCAATACACGCCCTACCAGGCAGAGATTGCACAGGGAAGATTGGAAAGTTTGCTCAACTTTCAAACGGTGGTGAGCGACCTTACTGGTTTGGAGCTAACCAATGCTTCGTTGCTTGATGAAGCTACTGCCGCAGCCGAAGCCATGGCAATGTTGTTTCATCATGTAAACAAAACGGATAAGATTGCGAAGCCTAAGTTTTTTGTGGATGAAAACGTTTTTGCGCAAACCAAAGACGTGTTGCAAACCCGCGCCGAACCTATTGGCATCGAGTTGGTTTTCGGCCAATTTGATAAAGTGAAATTGGATGAAACGTACTTTGGCGCGCTCGTTCAATATCCCGACAGCAATGGTGAAATAAAAGATTACAAAAGCTTTATTGAAACAGCACACGCAGTAGGTGCTTTTGTGGTGATGGCAACTGATTTGTTAGCTTTAACCTTACTCACTTCTCCCGGTGAACTGGGTGCCGATGTTGCTGTTGGCTCGGCACAACGCTTTGGCGTTCCGTTGGGTTATGGTGGCCCGCACGCTGCATTTTTTGCTACAAAAGATGAATTCAAACGTGGCATTCCCGGGCGCATTATTGGTGTGAGCGTTGACGCGCAAAATAACCGTGCGCTTCGCATGGCATTGCAAACAAGAGAGCAGCACATCAAGCGTGAAAAAGCAACATCAAACATTTGTACAGCGCAGGCTTTGCTTGCTAATATGGCTGCCATGTATGCAGTATATCACGGACCAAAAGGTTTGGAAGCCATTGCAGAACGGGTTTCTATCTTAACAAAGACATTGGCTCAAAGCTTTGCTGCTATTGGTTTCCAGAACGAAAACAAATTTTATTTCGATACGATAAAAATTGGGGCAAAAACAAAAATCATTCAGCCGATAGCAGAAGAGAACGGAATCAATTTTTATTATTTTGATGATGATCATATTTCTATTTCGTTAGATGAAACCACTACACAACAAGATGTATTGAACATCGTTTCTCTTTTTGCAAAAGCTGCTAATAGAGAAAGCAGTAATGTACATTTTGATGATTTTTCTTTACCTAACATTCCTTCTTTCGCTCAAAGAACTTCAGCTTATTTAACGCATCCGGTTTTCAACATTCATCACAGTGAAAGCGAAATGATGCGTTATTTAAAGGAGTTGGAAAACAAAGATTTGTCGCTCACCCACAGCATGATAAGCCTCGGCAGTTGTACGATGAAACTGAACGCTGCTTCGGAAATGATTCCGGTAAGCTTGCCGCAGTTCAGCCAGTTGCATCCGTTTGTTCCGGCCGAACAGGCAGAAGGTTATGAGCAAATCATTCAGGAGTTGAGCGATTATTTATGTGCTATCACCGGCTTCGATGCGTGCAGCTTGCAGCCCAACAGTGGCGCGCAAGGTGAATATGCGGGATTGCTTACCATCATGCAATATCACCAAGCGGCTGGCAACGGGCACCGCAATGTGGTGCTCATTCCTATCTCGGCACATGGCACCAATCCTGCAAGTGCAGTGATGGCAGGAATGAAAGTAGTAGTGGTAAAAAGCGATGCCGACGGGCACATTGATGTTGCCGATTTAAAAGCGAAAGCAGAACAATACAAAGACACATTGGGTGCATTGATGGTAACATATCCATCCACGCATGGTGTGTTTGAAGAAAGCATACAGGAGATATGTGAAGTGGTTCATCAGCATGGCGGACAAGTGTATATGGATGGTGCAAACATGAATGCGCAGGTTGGCTTAACATCACCCGCCGAAATCGGTGCGGATGTTTGCCATCTTAATCTTCATAAAACATTTGCCATTCCGCATGGCGGCGGTGGCCCGGGAATGGGTCCTATTTGTGCTAAAAGTCATTTGCAGCCCCATTTACCGGGTCATACAATAGTAAGTGGTGAGTCGTCAATGGTGAATAATCAGCCCCATACTACTGACCATTCACTACTCACCACTCACCGTCACGCCGTAAGTGCTGCTCCGTTTGGTTCTGCCAGTATTTTATTAATCTCCTATGCTTATATCAAAATGCTCGGTAAAGAAGGTGTAAAAAAAGCTACCGAGTATGCCATCTTAAATGCCAACTACATGCGGGCAAGATTGAGCGGGCATTATCCTGTTTTATACAGCGGTAAAGGGGGCACTTGCGCGCATGAGTTTATTATTGATTTACGTCCTTTCAAAGCATTGTGTGGAATAGAAGCAGAAGATGTTGCCAAGCGTTTGATAGATTATGGTTTTCATGCGCCTACAATGAGTTTTCCGGTGCCTGGAACCATTATGATAGAACCGACTGAAAGCGAAGACAAAGGAGAACTTGACAGATTTTGCGAAGCCATGATTTCTATCCGCGAAGAGATAAAAGCGATTGAAGAAGGAAGGGCTGATAAAGTGGATAACGTTCTAAAAAATGCACCGCATACGCAAGCTGTGGTTTGCGCTGATGAATGGAATCATCCTTACACTCGCACTGAAGCTGCATTCCCGCTGCATTATGTAACGCACAATAAATTCTGGGCTGCTGTATCGCGCGTTAATAATACGTATGGAGATAGAAATTTAATCTGTACCTGCGAGCCGGTTGAGGCGTATGAAAGCTGAGATTTCTTTCTTTAAAAAATATGAACAAAACCAAAAGCAGCGATGAAAATATATCATCGCTGCTTTTGGTTTTGCGTGAAAACAGCTAAGAGATTATAAAAACCTCCGAACAACATTAATGATAAGCGTTAACAAAAGACTTATCAAAACCATCGTAGTGATCGGAAAATAAAACCGAAAATTGTCTCGTTCAATTCGAATATCGCCGGGCAATCTTCCCAACCAGTGCAGTTTATCGTGAAAGAAATAAATGATAACACCAATCAGCACGATAACCATTCCGGCATAAATAATCAGTCTTCCCCAACTTTGTTGCATACTATCAAAGTTAAACAGCAATCTGAATTGTTTTATCTTATCAATACTACCGTTCCTCTTTTTTCAATGATATTGCCTTCGTAATCGCTGCCTTTTATTTCAAAAACATAAGTTCCCGCGGGCTGCAATTCTCCATCGTACAAACCGTCCCAACCCATGCCTATTGTTTTTGTTTGGAACAAGAGCCGGCCCCATCTGTCCATGACTCTAAAAAAATAGAGTTTAGCAATGCCAACAGCAACCGGTTTGAACACATCATTACGTCCGTCGCCATTCGGTGTAAACGCAGAAGGAACAAAAATATCGGGTTTGGTTTTGTACACTTTTATATGAATTGAATCGGTTGCTGCACAGCCTCCTGATGTGGTTGCTGTCACGAAATAAGTAAGAGGTAATGTGGAAAAATTAGTGACTGTAATCACAGGGTTTGAGACAGAATTGCTGCTGATATTGGTAGCTGGAAACCACCGAAAAGAAGCTTCTTCATTGGTACTTGCTATCAACTGCAAAGGTTGACCGATTACAGCAGAAGTATCATTGCGCAGGCTTATTTCCGGTAGCGGAATTACCTGCACCAGCACCGTATCTGTTACACTCTTTGTACAGTAAAAAGTGTCGCTGATAGTAAGCACATAAGCTGTAGATTGTTGCGGACCTGCTAATGGATTCAATGTGTTGGCGCCTGTTAAGGATGAAGCCGGACTCCACATGTAATGCGCCGCTTTTGTGCTGGCATGAAGCTGCACAGTATTGCCAAAACAAATGCTGGCTGTGCCGCTCACCGTTGCTGTTGGATAAGGAGATACCAGTGCTGCTGTTTGTGCATTAGCTTTGCAATGCCCTACCGATGCTGTTACTCCATAAATGGTGTTTTGCAGGGGCGCAACCACTGGGCTTTGTATGGTTGGATTGTTGAGTGTTACTGTATTGTTTGATTCGTGCCAACGGTAATACAAAGCATTGCTTACCGGCGATAGTTGCACACTGTCTGTTGCGCAAAGTTTTATACTTGAAGATAAATTGAGCGTTACCGAATCTATCACGTTTACAATTAGCCTGATGCTGTCTACGCATTGCTTATCATGTACCACTAAAGTATAAATAGTAGTATCAAAAGGGCTTACCAATGGATTGCTGATAGTAGCATTGCTGATATTGTAAACAGGCGTCCACGCGAATACATTTCCGCTGCTTTGCACATGCAGGGCAAGCGTGTCGTTTTTACAAATTAATGTATCGGTAAAAGGTTGTATTATTTGTGGTTTGTTGTTTACTACAATCATTTTTGTTGCGGTATCAATGCAGCCTTTATCACTGGCTACAATCAGCGTGGCTATTACATTTCCGGTTTTTGGATATTGATAGCTTGGATTTTTTTGATTAGATGTATCCCCGTCCGTGCTTACATCACCAAAGTTCCATTTGTATTGATTGATGGTTCCATACCTTGCATAACTTATATCGGTAAAAACAAACGGTGATTGATAGCAACTGCCCTGTACTGTAAAGCCTGCAGAAAAACCAGGATAAATTTTTACGATTGAAGTCGCAGAATCCGCACAAGCCATTCCGCTGGTTACTTTCAACTTGATGTGATACGTGCCGGTATCGTTGTAAGTGAAGCTGGGTGTAGGTTGCGTTAGCAAACTATCATTATTAACGCTTGTGCCAAAATCCCACAGATAAGAAGATACATTGCTTGCATACGATTCGTTTTGAAACGTAAACGAAAAGTTGTTGCAGTTAATATAAGAAGGTTGCAGTGATGCTGCTGACAATGTACAATCGGCAACCGTTACCAGAATTTCTTTTTTAGTTACTGCAATAGCAACGCCATTGCGGTATTCGGTGATGCAAACAGCAATGTTGTACATGCCGGTAGAACCAGGTGCGATGCCTTTTATCATACCTGTTTTGTGATCAATGCTTACATTACCGCCTAATGGCGATGCTCCCGAATATGGGGCTGCATATTCTACACTTACATACGGCGGGCTTGAGGGCGGATTGGGTTGCCTTATGCCGAGCGTGCCGCCTCCATCTGCGCTGCAAAAGCTGTAAGTGAGCTGATCACCATCGGGGTCGGTAGTGCCGAAAGGAAGTTGAAAAGGCGAGTTGTGGCAAATCACTACCGTATCGGTAATGGCAACATCCGGGCTGCTGTTGATATGATAATCAACACCATTGATAACGCCTGGAATGCTATTGGAATTGGTGGTTCCTATTGTGCCTGAGTTAACAATGTTAGCAATGCCATTGGCGCGGCAGCATTCCTGTTCAGCCAGTACATACCCCGAATTTTTGTTAGGCAATTCAACAGTTGTAACATAAAAGGCTAAAAAAAAGCACACCTGCGGCACGGGATTAATACAATCATCAAACTTTTGTTTTTGTATGTATCGCTCGTTGCTGCGTTTTATCTCAATCGTATTGTACAATGCGCCATCTGCGCTATTAAAAATGCCAACATACACACTTCCTAATTCAAACTCAACTTCCTGACAATTTACATAATGCACCACCGTAATCTGATACCGCGATGTATTTGGATTCGTACCTGCACCTAAGTATTTATAAACCAAATAACCGCCTTTGCCGTGTCTTGCAAACGCGGTGGTAGCAAAAAATAGTAAACATAATATGGTGATTGCTTTCTTCATTCACTTGTTAACAAAAGGGCTTTCCAACGAAACAATTGCAGGAAATAAAGTTAGTGTTAGATTGATTGATTCATTGCATTAAATTTTGATTACAAAGTATAAAACCACTTGTAAAATCTCTTCTATGCTGGTTTTGATGAATGACTTAAATACGTAAAAACAAACATTCTTAACTGTACGATTGGCAAAGCAGAAGAACTACGGTTTTGTTTTTGCTGTATTTCTTCTTTCCAAATTTTTTATATCAAACAAAAAAGATGAAATACAATTTATTGGGCAACACAGGATTGAAAGTATCTGAGCTTTGCCTTGGCACGATGACGTTTGGCGGCAAAGGAAGATTTAAAGCAATGGGTAGTTTACAGCAGCAGGCAGTGGATGAAATTGTAAAGCGTTCTATTGATGCAGGTATCAATTTTATAGATACAGCCAATATTTATTCCGAAGGCTGGTCGGAAGAGCTTACCGGGCAAGCTATCCGCAATCTGGGTTTGAACCGCGATAGCCTTGTAATTGCTACCAAAGTGCGCAGCAAAATGGGTGAAGGTCCTAACGATGCCGGGCTTACCCGCAAGCACATTTTGCAACAGGTAGAAGCAAGCTTGAAACGCTTGCAATTAGATTATATTGACCTTTATCAAATTCACAGCTTCGATCCGTTAACGCCACTCGAAGAAACCATTTGGACAATGGATGATTTGGTAAAACAGGGCAAAGTGCGATACATTGGCGCAAGCAATATGGCAGCCTGGCAACTGATGAAAGCACTTGATTTTTCAAAGTATGACAGGCAAGCGAGGTTTGTTTCCTTGCAGGCGTATTACACAATTGCCGGCAGAGATCTGGAGCGCGAAATCATTCCGTTATTGACCGATCAAAAATTGGGATTATTGGTTTGGAGCCCGTTAGCGGGCGGTTTGTTAAGTGGCAAGTACAACCGCGACGAACAAAACAAAGAAGGCGGACGACGAGCTAATTTTGATTTTCCGCCAGTGAATAAAGAAAGAGCATTTGATATTGTTGATGTGTTGCGACCTATTGCCGAAAGCAAAGAGGCAAGCGTAGCCCAACTGGCACTGGCATGGCTGCTGAAACAACCCGCTGTAACCAGTGTTATAATTGGAGCGAATAAAATGGAGCAACTGGAAGACAATTTGAAATCAATTGATGTAACTTTTACAGAAGATGAACTGAAACGGATTGACGAAGTAAGCAAACTGCCTGCTGAATATCCGGGCTGGATGCTTGGCTTTACAGCGCACGACAGGCAGTTATAAGATGTATTATAACGACTTTGCTTTGTTCTGCAACTCTTGTTACAACTGAAAAACAAAGTTTGTTTTTGCACATATTTTTAGCGAAAACAAGTGGCTTTGCATTCCTGTATTCTGTGCAAGCAAAGCCTCGTTTTTGTTTACTTATACCAGGTAAGCTTTGTATATGCTTTGTCTTATTGAAGTGTATTTTCAATCCTAAACCCATTATTTTTCAATGCAATTTTCCATTGCCGACGCTGATTGTTCGTGTTGGTTAGCATTGTAACAAAATTGATCTTCATCAAGATTCCATCCTGTTTTTGAATTATTGAAGTTTTGTAAAGCGAACGTGAGCGGCAACTTTATATTTAATCGTATCTCTTGTTGCCGTTGCTTTTACTTTTGCTCACTTTTCAAAATCAGATTTCCAAACATGAATTTTTTAGAAGTCAAAAATATCAGCAAACAGCAACAGGGAATAATTACCGTAAACAATGTGAGTTTTGTTTTGCCGCAACTCCGAAAACTTGCCATTGCAGGAGAAACCGGTTCCGGCAAAAGCACGCTGATGAAGATAATTGCAGGCTTGGTGCAACCGGACGAAGGCGAAATTCTAATGAATGGAAAAAAAGTGAAAGGTCCAATGGAGAAGTTACTTGCCGGTCATAGTGAGATTGCTTATTTATCACAGCATTTTGAATTGCGCAACAATTACAGGGTAGAAGAGGAGTTGGATTATTTAAATCAATTGAGTAAAGATCAGGCATCGCAGTTATTTGCTGTTTGCCGCATTCAACATCTTTTAAAAAGAAAAACAACAGAAGTTTCCGGTGGCGAAAAGCAACGCATTTCGTTGGCACGTTTGTTATTGTCGTCTCCTCAATTGTTGTTGTTGGATGAACCTTATTCTAATCTCGACATCATTCATAAAAGCATACTAAAAAAGGTGGTGAATGATGTTGCCGAACAACTAAACATTACGTGTATTTTGGTTTCGCACGACCCAAATGATTTGCTTTCATGGGCGGACGAAATATTGATTATGAAAGACGGAAAAGCTGTTCAGCAGGGAACGCCGGAACATATTTATCATCAACCCGAAAACGAATATGTAGCGGCTTTGTTAGGAAGTTACAATGTGTTGCGTGCTTCGATGTTCAATGCGTTTGTTTATACAACTGTTGAAGAAGGCGATTACAAAATTCTGGTTCGTCCTGAACAGTTCATTATTAACTCACTGCAATCGAAATTCATAAAGGGAAAAGTAAAAGATGTTCGCTTTTTAGGAAGCGCTTATGAAGTGGATGTTGTGTTAGATAACAACGAAGAAATTACGGCAAAAACAAACCTAATGAATGTGAACAAAGATGATGTGATAAGAGTATCGTTATTGCCAAACAATATTCACTTGATGGATTGAAAGGCTTTAGATTGAATGGCTTTTGGTCTTGTTCATTTTTGAACTGTGCTTTTTTGCAATGCTTCGATTTAGAACAGTTTTAATGTTGCCGTCATTCCGCAATTGCCCTCGACACGATGATGGAAATGATAATCAAATTAGCGAGGGCTTTGTGCGGAATCTGATGACTGAATAATAAAGAGGTTGCAATAAAATGCAGATGTTTACAACACAATAACATGCTTAAATTCATAAGATCAGATTCCGCACAAAGCCCTCACAATCAAGATAAATGTTTGAGTCCGTGTTGAGGGCATTTGCGGAATGACGGTGACTCTATTCAAATCTGCTGCAATTCGAATAAACACATTCACTCCACCATTTTTGTAAATAAATTCTCCAGCGTTTGCGCCGCATCCTCACACAAGCCGGTATGCACTTTTGAAGATTGCAACACTGTGCTACGTGTAGCCGTAAGCCAGCGAAAACGTGATGCCATAGGAAGTTTTGCAATCGGCCCGCCTTCTTTTGCACCTTCGCAAATTTTTTGAAAAGCCTGGAGACGAGGAATCAATTCATACAGATTAAAAGCTTCGTAAATCGTCTCTAATCGTCGCTGGTCAATCATAAATTTCATTCCCAGAAACTTCTGCGACGCACAATATACAATCACGCCAATGTTGGCAAACTCTTCCCGCTCCACACGAGGCACCGCACGAATAACGGCATATTCAAACAAGTGCTTTCC
Organism: Ilyomonas sp.; assembly: GCA_965277535.1. Lineage (GTDB taxonomy): Bacteria > Bacteroidota > Bacteroidia > Chitinophagales > Chitinophagaceae > Ilyomonas. The sequence goes on from OZ255825.1 coordinate 4,193,313, forward strand.
GTGCATGTTTTGCTTCATTTAAAAAGATGGAAGAATGAGACAATCGCGTAGTTAAAAAATCGAAGTATATCTTTCGCTTTTGATCTGAAGAAACATCTTTAGGCTCTGCAATGGCAAGCCATTCCTCAGGGATAAGATTTACAATTGATCCAAGAAACTGATCTGTAAGAATGGACTGGGCTTCTTTATCCACTTCATCCAGTTCTGTTGCTTCAGAAAGGAGCACATGATCTTTGATTTGCACAAAAGGCCGCTCCTTTTGTTCGTTCATATTTTCCCATGAATGATGAAAATAAAAAGCTGCACCGTGGTCAATCAACCAAAGCTCATCGTGCCACATCAGCAGGTTGGTGTTGCGAACGGTTCTGTCAACATTCATGATGTACGCATCCAGCCATACAATTTTGGAAGCAAGCGTTGGATCAACCTCATTTACTACCGGATCAAATGTGAGAGAACCTTGCAGGTAATGCAAGCCCAAATTCAAGCCGGTACTGGCTTTCAGCAGGTCTTGTATTTCTTCATCGGGTTCTGTTCTTCCGAAGTCGGACGCCAAGTTTGCAAACACCAGTTCTGGTATTTTTAAACCCAAAGCCCTTGCAATTTCACCGGCAATCATCTCGGCAATCAACACTTTAATGCCTTGCCCGGCACCACGAAATTTAAGTACATATAAAAAGCCGTCATCGGCTTCCACAATAGCTGGCAACGAGCCGCCTTCACGTAATGGCGTAACATAACGTGTTACATCAACGGTTCGTATTTGTGGTTCATTCATGCTTTTGTTTTTGTTGATTTTTTTGAATCGCACAGAGGCACAGAGAGCACGGAGTTTAAAGAATAATTTTTTTCGCGTCTTTGCGAGGAACGATGCGATCTGTGTTTTAAAGTAAGTGCTGTTTATAAGCAGTAAAGCTGCAAGCACTATTCAATACTCACCGGCTACCTCATTGCGATGTTCACAGATTGCTTCGTTCCTCGCAAAGACGGTGCGGCCTCTTCACTGTACACTATCCTATCGCTGTATTACTTAGCGTCTCCGCGGTTAAAAATCTGTATTCTTCACTCACCATTCACCACTCACTTTTCCAACGAAAACAAACTATCAACAAACTCGTGCTTATCAAACAAAAGAAGGTCTTCCATTTTTTCTCCTACACCAATGAACTTTACAGGGATTTTGAGTTGGTTGGCAATGGCTAAAACAACACCTCCTTTGGCCGTGCCATCAAGCTTGGTGATGGCAATGGATGTTACTTCAGTTGCCTGCATAAACTGCTTTGCCTGCTCCACTGCATTTTGCCCGGTTGAGCCGTCCAATACCAACAACACTTCATGCGGCGCATCGGGAATGACTTTACTGATCACGCGTTTTATTTTGCTCAATTCTTCCATTAAATGCAGCTTGTTATGCAGCCTTCCGGCTGTATCAATAATGGCTATATCGGCATTGCGCGAAACAGCATTTTGTGCTGTGTCGAAAGCAACGGAGGCAGGATCGCTGCCCATTGCCTGTTTAATAATAGGAACACCTACACGTTCGCTCCAAATGGTAAGCTGGTCAACGGCGGCGGCACGAAAGGTATCTGCCGCACCGAGGATTACATTGTTTCCTGCCTTTTTATAATTGTAAGCCAGCTTACCGATGGTAGTGGTTTTACCAACACCGTTAACGCCAACCACGAGCATAATGTAAGGCTTCGTGGGAACGGTAAAATCTTTGTGAGTTTGATCGGGCGCATCCACCAGCATCGCTTCAATTTCATCCTGCAACAAGCGATTGAGTTCGCTTGTACCTACGTATTTATCGCGTGCCACACGCTTTTCAATGCGATCAATAATCTCAATACTCGTTTCAACGCCAACATCGGCGGTCATCAGGGCTTCTTCTAAGTTGTCGAGCACTTCTTCGTCCACTGTGCTTTTGCCCGCAACCGCTTTGGTTATTTTTTCAAAGAAAGAAGCTTTTGTTTTTTGCAAACCTTCATCAAGTGTTTCCTTTTCTTTCTTGCCAAACAGTTTTCCAAAAAAGCTCATGAAAAAAATTTAAGGTGCGAAGATATTGAATGAAAGAAAAGCAGGTTTGTTATAATGAAAATGTTCCCGCAAGACGAATCCCACAGGAACGTTATGTAAGATGGATTGCTTTTGGTTTTGCCCTAAAAACAAATCTCTACATCATCTGTTGTAAACAGTTGATTGTATTATACCGAATTAATACAACATCCGCACCTTGATGGTTTCTTTTACCTCGCGCAATAAATCAACCGCCTGGCTCGACAGTTCTTTGTTTACATCGAGCACCACATAACCAATTTCGTCGTTGGTTTTTAAGTACTGACCCACAATGTTGATTTGATTATCTGCCAGGGTCTTGTTGATGGCGCTCAACACACCAGGTACGTTGTTGTGAATGTGTAAAATACGATGCGCTCCCTGCACCAGTGGCAGGCTGATTGAGGGCACAGTATGCGAGCCATTGGTAATACCACTTTCGAGGTAATTGAACAACTTAACGCTTACATCATCGCCAATATTTTGCTGCGCTTCTTCGGTTGAACCTCCGATGTGTGGCGTTAAGATAACATTGGGCAAACCTTGTAAGGGCGTTGCAAATTGCTGCCCGTTTTTTTCAGGCTCAACAGGAAAAACATCAATGGCGGCACCACCCAATCTTCCTTCTTTTAGGGCTTCAGCAAGCGCATCCAAATCAACTACTTCACCACGGGCATAGTTAATAAGCAGTGCGCTCTTTTTGCAAAGGGCAAGATTTGCTTTCGTAATTAAGTTTTTGGTTTGCGCTGTTTCAGGAACGTGCAGCGAAATAATATCAGATTGAGACAACAATTCGTCCAGCGATTTGCAGCTTTCAGCATTACCTAAAGGAAGTTTGGTTTCAATGTCGTAAAACTTCACCTTCATGCCAAACGCTTCTGCCAGCACACTTACCTGCGCGCCAATGTTGCCATAACCAACAATACCAATGGTTTTGCCACGCAGCTCGTAACTACCTTTTGCGTCTTTCATCCAAATGCCTTCATGCGCCGCTTTGTTTTTATCAGGAATTCTTCTAATCAGCATGATAGACAAGCCAATTACCAACTCCGCAACGCTTCTTGTATTGCTGTAAGGCGCATTAAAAACCACAATGCCTTTTTGCGTGGCTTCTTTCAAATCAACCTGGTTTACGCCAATACAAAAGCAACCAATTGCCATTAATTTTTCGGCAGCGTTCAGCACCGCAGCAGTGATTTTTGTTTTTGACCGAATTCCTATCAAATGCACGTCCTTCACGGCTTTTATCAGTTCTTCTTCCGGCAAGGCTTTGGCGAGTTTGGTAACGTTGGTGTAACCGTTGCTGCTAAATTTTTCAACTGCACGGTCGCTGATGTTTTCTAAAAAAAGAATGTTGATTTTTTCTTTGGGATAGCTTGTTGGTTTATTCATGTTAATGGTTATTGTGAAATGATAAAAAAGGGCAAAAACAAAAATCCCCCCGATGTTTTACCGGAGGGATTGAAAAGAGATGAATTTATTTTTTTGCGTAGCGCTTTTTGAATTTGTCAATACGTCCGGCGGTATCAACCAATACATTTTTGCCTGTGTAAAACGGATGTGAGGTGTTGGAAATATCCAGCTTTACCACCGGGTATTCATTGCCATCTTCCCATTTTACTTTTTCGCTGCTGCCTGATGCAGTTGACTTGCCGAGAAATTCGTGTCCGTTGGTCATGTCTTTAAACACAACAAACTTGTATTTTTCCGGATGAATGCCTTGTCTCATTTTCTTGATTTTTTTACCACGGATTTTGCCGTGACCGATGAACGATTTTTTAAAGAAGCGCAAAGATAATGGCCATAAGGGTTTTAGCCAAGAAATTTTATGTTATAACCTGCCGTTGACAAACAATCCTTTCTCTATTATAAAGTTTATATTATAAATGCAAGAGTAATATCTTTATTTCCTTTTCTCAATTATCATTCTTTATGAAACCAAAAGCTGTTTTGTTTTTGCTTCTTTTTTCCTCCTTTTCTGCTTATTCGCAACAGGGTATGTCATCAACCAATTTTACTACTCAGCCGCCTGAATCCGTTGGCATCAACAGCCAAAAATTGGCTGAGATTGAAACCATTGCCAACAATGCTATTGCGGCTCATGCCTTTCCGGGTTGCCAGGTATTGATAGCAAGAAACGGCAAAGTGGTGTATTATAAAACCTTTGGTTTTTTAAACTACGATAGCTTAGAGCCGGTAACAAAAAATACGCTTTACGATCTGGCTTCGATGACCAAAGTATCTGCCACATTAATATCAGTAATGCGCTTATATGAGCAAAAGAAATTCAGTTTGAACGCAACGCTTGGAACCTATTTGCCCTGGGTGGCCAATTCGGATAAAGCCAGCTTGCGCATGGATGATATTCTGCTTCACCAGGCTGGCTTGTTGCCTGATGTTTTTTTTAGTCGAGAAGCGATTGATACGGTAACGGGTGCGCCGCTGCCCCATTTTTTTACAGAAATACCGGATGCAATGCATTCTGTTCGCGTAGCAGATAACTTATACCTGCGTAACAATTGGCTTGACACCATGAACCTACGGATTGTGCAAAGCCCTTTGGTGTTGCCCGCCAAATATGTGTATAGCGATCTTAATTTTATTTTATTGGGGAAGATTGTAGAAGGCCTCTCCGGTGAAACATTAGATAACTATGTAGCGAAAAATTTTTATAAGCCGCTCTCTATGTACACCACCACTTTTATACCGAGAAAAAAGGGATTTTCTATTGCCGATATTGCGCCTACTGAAAAAGAAAAACTGTTCAGGCTACAATTGTTACGTGGTGATGTTCACGACCCAAGTGCCGCCATGTACGGCGGTGTTGCCGGTCATGCCGGTTTGTTTAGCAATGCTTACGATCTGTCGAAGTTATACATGATGTTGCTGAATGGTGGCGAATGGGAAGGCAAAAAATACTTGCAAAAACAAACCATTGATTTGTTTACTGCCTATCACAGCAGCATCAGCCGGCGCGGCTATGGCTGGGACAAGCCCGAAAAGGACAATGCCACCAATAGCGATCCGTATCCTTCCAAATTTGCATCGCCGGAAACCTTTGGTCATACCGGTTTTACGGGAACCTGTGTGTGGGCGGATCCGAAAGAAAAATTGTTGTTTATTTTCTTAGCCAATCGCGTGTGTCCTGATGGAGGAGCCAATGGTTTGATGGGTAAACTTGAAGTAAGAAGAAACATGCTGGACGCAGTGTATAAAGCGATTAAAAAGTAAGACTTTAGTTTTACACTAATTTTTATCTTTGAAAAAGTAAACAAAGCTTATCTGCATTTGTATTTTTCAGAATTTGGTAGTGCTCTGAAATGTATGATGTAATAAAAAAAGAGATCAATCATGCTATCGGTTTGTGTCCTCACAAACCGAAGCAAAGCTGGTCGGTGAGGAATTTAGTCATCATACATTTCAGAGCACTACTCAAAATTTAATAATAAAAATGGAATCTATGTTTATCAATAAAAACAAATGGGAACAACTGATTGTTTATTATGTTTTAATACTTACACCATTTGCAATCTTAATTTATTCAACAAAACAAAAGCTAATCAATAATAATTGGTTTGTTTTCTTCTTGTTTTTTTATGTACTTGTTTATCGAACAGTTACCGATTACTTTAGATTGAGAGGCAAGAATGCAATTGGTAAAAACAGATTTTGGAAATTGCTCATTCCAGGCACAAGAATCACATACTTTAGAGAACTTTATTTTCTTTAAAGCTTGGTTTTGCAATAATAAACTATCAGGTTAAGCAAGTAAATACATATCATTTAAAATCCCTCATCATCAAATGTCTTCATTAACAACTCTCACAATTGAATTGACTTATTTTGCGCATTTTATAAGTTGAAAGAATCATGTTTGAATTTCACGAAGACAGGAAACGCTATTTCGATATTCAAATCATCAATACTGAAAATCACGTCATTCCTTTTATTGAAGAATGCTTTGCCATTACGCCTGGAATGCGCGTATTGGAAATTGGTTGTGGCGAAGCGGGCGTGCTGAAAGCATTTGTGAACAAGGGCTGTACAGGCGTTGGTGTTGAGTTTGACTATACCCGAATTGACAATGCCAATATTTGGTTGCACGATGATATTGCCGGTGGAAACATTCAACTCATAACAAAAGACATTTATAAAACGACCCCTGATGAAATTGGCCTATTTCACATCATCATTTTAAAAGATGTTATCGAGCACATTCACGACCAGGAAAAACTCATTGGCTGGCTGCAAACCTTTCTTCATCCGAAAGGCATTGTTTACTTTGGATTTCCGCCCTGGCAAATGCCGTTTGGCGGGCATCAGCAAATTTGCAGAGGCAAGTTCACTTCGCGGTTGCCATACTATCATCTGTTGCCAAAGTCTATATACAAAGCCATTTTAGAACGAAACAATGAACCTGTGGAAGAGTTGTTGGAAATAAGAGAAACAGGCATTTCCATTGAGAAATTTGAGAAGATTGTAAAAAGAACGAAGTACAATATTTTACACAAAAAGTTCTTTTTAATTAATCCCATTTATGAATGGAAATTTGGATGGAAGGCAAGGAAACAATTTTCGCTAATTTCAAAAATTCCGGTGGTAAGAAACTTTGTTACCACTTGCGTGTACTATATTATCTCTGCAAAATAAACTTACATTTAAAAAGGTAAGTTCATCGGGATTTCTTGAGTAAAAATAATACCGGCCCATTCGGTTTTCTTCGTTTTATTTTCAGGGTATTACAACACTTTCAACAGAATGAGCTACGCAATGTTCGAGGCTTTTCTGTTGCTTTGTAAAACCACAGATTTTGCATTACAACCAATCAAACCATCGCAACATGTCTTCTTATAAAAATACGATTGCTGCCGCAATGCCGCTCCTGTTCTCTATTTGCGGCTGTATGCCATCAACGTCATCTTCCGGCTCTGCGCTCATCGGGTTGCTGCTCATTGGATTGTTTTTGGGTGCCGTTATCATGTTTTTGATTGGCAGGCTTACACGACCGAAGATAAAAGAAGTGAAAACAAAAGAGAGCTCGCACACTGTAATTGAAAGCATGAAGCGGGTAATTAAAATTGTGTTCGCCGAAGGACACTTCACCGAATTGTACACATTTGAAGACACAAAGAAGTTGTTTGGTTTCATTCCTTCAACCAAGCGTGCCCTGGTTATCATAGAAGCCAAAGTGCTTGTTGGATATGATTTTGAGAAATGCGCGTGGGAAATAAACGAACAAAACCAAACGGTAAAGCTCGTTTCGTTTCCACAACCTGAAATCATCAGCATCGAGCCTAATTACAAATATTACAATACCGACGAAAATATTTTCAATCTTTTGAGCCGGGATGATTTAACGCGCATTCAGGCGAATGGCAAAAAGCAAGTGGAAGCTGCTGCTATCAAAAGCCATTTGCCGCAAATTGCCGCCGAGCAAATGCAAACGTTGCTTACCGAAGTTATACAATCGAAACAATGGCAACTCCAAAATGCTGACATGATTAAAACTGCTGCACTGCCCTCACCGGTGCAAAGCCTGTAATTAATGAAATGTAAAGTTTGTTTTTGCACTAATTATTCATGTTTGTATTCGTACAAAATGCCTTCATCCGCAAAGTTGTAATGCCCGTCTGCACTCACGCTGATGTGATCCAAAACAGTCATGTCGAACAGCAGTGCAGCTTTTTTTCTAATGGGCGGTGTCCTCACAGACTATACTATTTTTCGGTTTGCGATGACACAAACCGATAGTGAAAAATGCTAAATGATTTAAACAAGAAAACAAACCCTTGTTATTCTGCTATTGGCTAACTGAAAGGCTTGGGAGAATTGAGAGATTTAGAATTGTGAATCAAACGAAACATAAGTAAATAAAAATAACGTAAACCTTGCTTTAGATCTGTAGCAACGGCAATCATTCATTAAAATTTACCTCTTTAGCGGATTGTTTCGTTCAGTAAATAAAGGGCAACAGCCTTTTTACATTTTGCTTATACATAGTAAAATTGGCGCCAAATGCTTCGTTCATAAAATTCTCTTCCTTGCCAATTTTCAGTAATATGCCAACCACAATTAAGGGTAAAGAAAGGTAAGCTTTTACTACGCCAGCTGTCATCGCACAACCTGCAAAAGCAACTAAAAAGCCAGTGTATATTGGATTACGGCTAAGTGCATATGGACCGGTTTTTATCAATTCATGCCCTTTCTTAAGCGTTATAACTCCGCTCCAGTTTTCGCCTAAATAAATACGTGCCCATACCGAAAATGATAAGCCTGCAATGCAAAGAATAAGCCCTGCAACTTTAAAAGCGGTTTGTTGAAATAAAAACGGTTGAAACATAAATGAAAAGCTGATGTTATCAGTAAACAACAACATAAAAGCAAGCATCCATAAGCACATATAAACGATGCGTGTATACTTGTTTTCAATTTTAATAGATTGTTTTACATTAAACGTGTATAACAACCAATAAGCACCAATACATAGCCAGAGTATTTTTTCAATTTCAATAAAGTTCATAACAATGGTTTTAAAATAAAGCGGAATTGCTTTATTTGTAAATCAAAAGTAGCAATCTTGTTTTATTAAAAAATAAATAGAGCGAAATAGTTTTATTTTTGATGAATGAAAGAAACTACATCAATTATCCCGCTGATTGAAAAATGGGAAGTTTTCAATAAAGAAAATAAAGAAAAAGACATCAATGAGTTTGCTACATGGTTACTGAATGAGAAACAGGCAAGCGCCTCTGTTAAAACTACTACCGAAGCACGAGGCAGCCATACTGAAATAGCTATACTCATCACAAGGCTTCAGCGGTATTTGGGAATGAGTGTGAACCCGCATATCAGAACATTGGGATTCACAAAAGAACATGAATACAATTTTCTGTATCAGGTAAGTAGAATGAACAAACCGAATAAAAACGATTTAAGTAAAGAAAATATGATGGAGCTTTCAACCGGCAGGGATGTTATCAGGCGCTTGAAAGAAAAAGGACTGGTTGAAGAAAAAGAAAACCCGGATGATAAAAGAGCTATGCTCATAAGCATTACCCCGAAAGGAAAACGCTTGTTATCAAAGAGCTTTGGCATGATAGCCGGATCGTTTACAGACTTTTTAGGTGATCTAACCACTGTTGAACAAAGAACACTTATAGAACTGCTTACCAAGTTAAATCGCTATCATGCCATAAAAAATAAAAAAGAAATACTCTCTTATTTGTAATGATACAAAACCGATAAAACTATTGCGTTTTTTATAATGAATTAAGAAGAATAAGTATAAAAGTTTTGTTTCAGTTTGTGTGGTAAATAGTAAAATCTTAAATGGGGAAGTGCGTTGTTTATAAATAATTCTTAGTGAATTAAAATAAAAGTTTTACTCCTTAAATCGTAAACTCCATTCCTTAAATCGTAAGCCTTCGCGGTAACAGTCGTATAGTTTTGCCGCGATGAAAATTTTTAGTACTGCTTTTGTTTTGTTGCTTTTGTTACTCGTTTTTGAAGCGGAAGCACAATATCAAACCAATGCACAAAAGCTGATTCTTACCAACGAAGATTCTTTGCACACAGGAACCAACAAAAACAAAACCGTTGTATCAGGCTATGGCAGTGCATTTTACCAACGCAATTTGGTTCAAAAACAATCCATAGCAACGCTTGAACGGGCGGTGCTTTTTGTAGGACATCAGTTCAGCCCCAAAATATCTTTTTTCTCCGAGCTCGAAATTGAAAACGCCAAAGTAGCCGAAGGTGAAATTGGCAGTGGTGAAATCAGTATGGAACAAGCTTATTTAAAATTCAATTTGAATGCAAATCAGTATTTGGTGGCTGGTTTATTTACTCCGCGCATTGGTATTTTAAACGAAAACCATTTGCCCGTAAACTTCAATGGTGTTGAACGTCCGTTGGTTGAAACTTTTATTATTCCTGCTACCTGGCGCGAACTGGGAATCGGGTTTTACGGCTCGTTGCAAAATGCACCAATCAATTACAGCATTGCTGTGTTAAATGGATTGAACAGCGCAGGGTTTACGCATGGCACCGGCGTTCGCGGCGGACAAGCGGAAGGCAATATGGCATTCGCCAATAACATTGCGGTTACAGCATCGCTTCAATATGCTTTGCAGGATTTCAAATTTCAGGTATCAGGTTATACAGGTGGAACGGTAGGCTTGAATCAAAGAAGTGCCGACAGTTTGGGATTGAACAGCGGAGGTTTTGGAACGCCCATTTATTTGGGTGAAGCCGATGTTCAGTACAGCAAAAATGGTATAAATATAAAAGCGTTGGGCACTTACATTTCTTATCCGGATGCAGGGCAGGTGAATGCGGCTTATAACAACAATATCTCATCAGCCATGTATGGTGCGTATGCAGAAGCAGGTTTCAATTGGTTTCATGCAAAACCAACAGCAGCGCAGTTTATAACATTTGTACGCGGTGAAGTATTGGATATGAATGCAACCATTCCAAAAGGCAAAGCCATTTACGACGGAACGGAAAAACAAACGCATGTAATTGCTGGAATTTCTTATTTGCCATTGCCCAATGTTGTAATCAAAGCTGATCTGAGATTATTGCATACAGGTGCACAAAATTCCGCATTGGTCATCAATCCACCACCCAATGCTTTGCCTTATAAACAATCGAATCAATTTTTAAATGTGGGAATTGGATATTCTTTTTAATTGAAGTTGGTAAAGTCCGGAAGACGACTGCAATTCTTTCTGACTTCCTGACTTTCTTATTTATGCAACGAAGAAAATTTTTACAATCGGGCTGCAACTTCTGCATGTTGGCAGCAACGGGTTTTGTTTTGCCACTATTATCGTCGTGCAGTCCTGCCTCATTAAAAGCAATGCAAACGGATGTTATGAATAATAAAATTGCATTACCGGTAAGTGCTTTATCACCGTCAGGTTTGCAAATCATTCATCCCAAAGGTTCGTTTTATAACATTGCCATTGTAAAGCAACAGGATGAAAGTTATATCGCTCTTTTGCTGCAATGCACGCACCAGGAAAATGGGCTTACGGCTACAATCAATGGCTATAATTGTAGTCTGCATGGCAGCCAGTTTAGCAAGGATGGAAAGGTAACGCACGGACCTGCAACGGAGCCACTGGAACGTTATAAAACACACATTGAAAACGGACAATTGTTCATCCATCTTACTGCATAATGGTTATGATAAAAACATTTTCATTCATTGTATTTCTAAGTTTATTTTTTGCATCATGCCATAAAGCTGATGTTTCAACACCATCTGAAGATTTTGCAACAACGGAGCAAACTGTGATTAACGATTTTGTAAACAATACTGCTTTGCCACAGTACAGTAACTTAGTGAGCTCTGCAGTTTCATTGAACAACAGTGTTCAAATGTTGCAGGCATCAGCAACAGACGAAAATCTTGCAGCAGCACAATCTTCATGGAAAAATATGCGTGCCATTTGGGAACAATGCGAAGGTTTTTTAATAGGGCCTGTTGAAGACAACGACTATGACCCCAACACCGATACATGGCCTACCGACTATGCACAAATGGATTCGTTACTATCCAGCTCAAACCCTTTGCAGACAACCAATATAGAGGCTTTGCCACAGGCGATGCGTGGCTATCATCCGATTGAGTATATCATTTTTGGAATTGGCGGAACAAAGAAAGTTTCTGACATTACACCAAGGCAAATGCAGTATTTAGTAAGCCTTACAGGAGATATGTTGTACAACAATGTTCAGGAGTTGTATCAAAGCTGGGCGGCTGCACCCGGCAACTATGCACAGCAATTATTGACTGCTGGAAATGGCAGTAATATTTATACTAAAAAACAGGATTTGTTTTTGGCCATTATTGGCGCTATGAGTGATATATGCAATGAAGTAGGTGCTGAAAAAATGTACAATCCTTTCATTAATAAAGATTCATTTCTTACTGAATCACCTTACTCTGGAAATACCTTGATCGATTTTAAAAATAACATCATTGGCGTTCGCAATGTGTACCTCGGAATGAATGGCAATACGGGGCTTAAAGATTTGATTTCATCAAGAAACAAAAACTTAGACAATCAAATTCGCGCGCAGCTTACCACAGCTATCAATTCGTTTGACAACATAAAGGGAAGATACGAAGAAGCCATTTTTACACAGCGTGCTCAGATAGAACAAACAATGCAACAGATTGAAAAAGTAAAAGCTTTGTTCCAAAATGACGTAACCAATTTTATTAAACAAAACGTGTTGGATTAAGCGTATGAAGAAGTGGCTGGTAATGTGTGGGATAACCCTATTTGTTTTTGCTTTTACCATGTGTAATAAAGCAGATATTTTTCCTGAAGATGGTTATGATGAGCGTTTGAGTGGCGGAGCAGCCACTGCTTTTGATGCTACTTCAAAAGCGTTTGGAAATATGGTGGATGGCTTGAGCGCAAGAGATAAAAAAGTTCATGAGCTTGGCGATGAAGTGTTTAGTCAATCTTTTGTTGCCCCGCCTGCTGTAAAGTTCCAAGGCTTAGGGCCAATTTATAACAATGTTTCCTGCATCAATTGCCATCGCAACGATGGCGAAGGCATACCCACAGCGGGTTTCAGCAATTCAGGCTTATTGTTCCGTGTTAGTATTCCTGGCATAGACAATCATGGTGGCCCGAATCCAATACCGGGCTTTGGCGTGCAGTTGCAGGACAAAGCTGTATTTGGTGCGCAACCCGAAGCCAGCATCAACATCACTTATACGGAAGTGCCTGTAACCTATCCCGATGGTTCGGTTGTTACATTGCACAAACCAACTTACACGGTTCAAAATCCTTACCTGCCTTTGCCTGCGGATTACTTTCTTTCACCACGGTTGGCACCGCCAATGGTGGGTTTGGGTTTACTTCAAAATATTCCTGAAAGCACCATCCTTTCTTTTCAGGATTTGCACGATGCCAATGGCGATGGCATCACCGGCAAAGCCAATTATGTGTTTGATTCGGTTGACAATAAAATGGAGATCGGCAGATTTGGATGGAAGGCCAATTCGGCTACCTTGCTGATGCAGATTGCATCAGCTTATCAGCAGGATATGGGGATTACCAGTTATGCTCTAAAAAAAGAAAGTGCAGATGGACAAATACAAATGAATGCAGTGCATGGCGATACCTATCCTGAACTGGTTGACAGCCTGCTGAATTATGTTTTGTTTTATGTAAAAACCTTAGCCGTTCCCGCACGCAGAAATGTAGCTGACGCTGATGTTAAAAAAGGGCAAGCTTTGTTTACTCAAATCAATTGTTCCGGTTGTCATAAACCAACTATACAAACAGGGATTGATGTTACAGCACCTTATCTAAGCAATCAGCGCATTCATCCTTATACCGATTTATTGGTACACGATATGGGCGATGGTTTGGCCGACAACCGGGAAGATTTTTTAGCCAAAGGAGGTGAATGGCGAACGGCGCCACTTTGGGGAGTTGGTTTGTTTTCAATCACCAATGGAACGCCGTATTACCTGCACGACGGAAGAGCCAATACCTTGGAAGAAGCAATCTTATGGCATGGTGGTGAAGCGCAAAAAAGCAAGCAACAATTTATGACTTTAAGTAAAGGGGACAGAGATAAAGTGATCAAGTTTTTGAATAGTTTGTGATGGTAAAATATTGGCAAAACCAAATCACAATTTGGTTTTGCATCTTCTACTCATCCGTTTTTCCATTACATACGAGCCGTAAGAAGTTACAAAATAAAGGAGTGGCAAGAACCGTAGGTTCGGTATATCTTGTAACAACGGATTTCAATCCGTTGATGAAGGTGTAACAAAGGGTGTGAAGAGACCCGTAGGTTCGGCACATCTTATCGCCCGATGAATCAATATCAGCCGGTATTGTAACAAAGACAACATGCGTCGTGCCTACGGCACTCCTTTCTCCTCGCTTATCTTCATTCATCAACGGATTGAAATCCGTTGTTATAAAATGAATCGAACCTACGGTTCTTCACCCTTATATGACTGTCATTGATAACTGTATATTGCTCGCTTGTATCGAAACAATTTAAACGCATTTTTGGCCTACGACAATAGTTATGCAAACATTTTAGACTTTGTTTTTGCACTAATTTTTTACAAACAATCTCTTACAAAATGCCTTCATCCGCAAAGCTGTAATGCCCATCGGCACTCACAATAATGTGATCCAAAACGGTCATATCAAACAACAAAGCCGCTTCTTTTATTTTTGCCGTTAATTCTTTATCAGCGCGGCTTGGCTTGATGCTTCCACTCGGATGGTTATGGCACAAAATTAAGTTCACTGCATCGTGAGATAATGCTTTGCGTAAAATGATTCGCGGATCTGCAACCGTACCGGTTATTCCTCCTTCACTCAACACTTCGTAATGCATAACTTTATTTGCCTGATTCAAAAACAAAACGGCAAACACTTCGTGCTTTTTGTATTGCAGCTTTGCTTTTAAAAACTGGGCTACCTCGCTGCTTTGCGTAATCACTTCGCGTTTGTTATCAGCCGCATTTCTTCGGATACCAAGCTCCAATGCAGCCGCAATACTGACTGCTTTTGCTTCGCCAATGCCTTTTGTTTTTAGCTGTAAAATCTCTTTGATGGAAAGGCTACCCAGCCGTTGCAAATCGTTGTTCACTTTGCTTAATAAATCTTTACAAACATCTACAGCACTTTTATCACGTGTGCCGTTGTTAATTAAGATGGCAAGCAGTTCGGCGTTGCTTAGGGCTTCTGTGCCTTTCAGCATCATTTTCTCGCGCGGACGGTCGTCTTCCGCCCAGTTCTTAATGGATGAGTTAGTCATAGCTTTGGTATAAAAAAGAAGGCTTTGATTGAATTTTAAAACGTTAATTTTTACCATCCAACGCCGTGTAAAATACAGATTTGTTTTTGTATGCAAACATTATCTTCGCCGCTTCATTTCTGCTTCTTATGAATCCATCTGTAAAAGTGTTTTCTGGTACGGGCTCTCAGGAGCTGGCGAAAAAAATAGCACAGCGGTTTGGTGCGCCGCTTGGCAAAATCAACATTCAAAAATTTAGCGACGGAGAATTCCAACCTGTCTTTTTAGAGAGCATCCGTGGCGATTATGTGTTTCTCATTCAAAGCACATTTGCGCCTACTGATAACCTGATGGAATTGTTGCTAATGATTGATGCTGCCAAGCGTGCCAGTGCGTACAAAATCATTGCGGTAATGCCGTATTATGGCTTCTCAAGGCAAGATAGAAAAGACAAACCGCGCGTTGCTATCGGCTCAAAACTGGTAGCCTCGTTAGTAGAACGTGCCGGTGCTGACAGAGTAATAACAATGGACTTACATGCGCCGCAAATACAGGCGTTTTTCGACATTCCGGTTGATCATCTGGATTCATCTGCCATCTTCATTCCTTACATTGAGCAACTCAAACTTAAAAACCTTACTTTTGCCGCCCCCGACGTGGGAAGTACCAACCGGGTAAGGGAAATTGCCTCTTATTTTAACTGTGATATGGTAATTTGTGATAAGCACCGCAAGCGGGCTAACGAAATTGCCAGCATGGTAGTAATTGGCGATGTGGCAGGCAGAGACATTGTGTTGATAGATGATATTTGCGATACCGGCGGAACATTGGCGAAAGCTGCCAATTTGTTAATTCAAAAAGGCGCAACGAGCGTAAGGGCATTGTGTACACACGCAATTTTAAGCGGAAATGCTTACGAAACGATAGAGAACAGTTTTCTCGAAGAATTGGTGGTTTGCGATACCATCCCGATTAAACAGGAAAGCAGTAAAATAAAAATAATTTCAGTTGCCGATTTATTTGCTATTGCAATCAGAAATGCGTACGAAAACAAAAGCATTACCAGCTTGTTTATTCATTCGCAATTGCGGGGAATCCGCTAACCACCGATTTTAATCGGTGGAAAAAAACAAAAAGGTTTATTTTTTAATCAATCATAACAAATGAAAACAATTACAATCGAAGGTCACCTGAGGACCGAAAGCGGCAAAAAAGCCACCCGCCAGCTCCGCTCTCAGGAAAATGTGCCAGGTGTAATTTACGGTGGTGCCAGGGAAGTGAATTTTTACGCTTCGGCAAAGGCTTTCAAGCCACTCGTTTATACCGGCGAATTTCAGTTAGCGCAAGTTGATGTGGATGGCGGAAGCTATACCTGCATTTTAAAAGATTTGCAGTTTGATAAAGTATCCGATTTATTGAACCATGTAGATTTATTGGAGTTGGTAGAAAACAAAAAAATTGTTGCTACTTTACCTATCAAATTTACCGGCGCATCAGTTGGTGTAAAAGCCGGTGGTAAGCTCGTTACAAAAATGAATGCTTTAAAAGTAAAGGCATTTCCAAAGGATTTAAAAGAATTCATTGAGGTAGATGTTACCAACCTCGATTTGAATGGCAACATTCGCGTGGAAGATGTGAAAGAGCCCAATTTTGAGATCTTAAACTCGCCGCGCATTCCCATTGCATCGGTTGTGTTAACAAGACAATTGAAGCAGGAGGAAACAGCCGCTGCAAAGGAAGAAAAGAAAAAATAGTCCCAAACTTTTTTCAGTTACAAAGCCCCGCAATTGCGGGGCTTTTGTTTTTATTATGTTTGTAAATAAGGATGAGCAAATTTTTAATTATCGGGTTGGGCAATATCGGCGCTGAATACGCTGGAACGCGCCACAACATTGGTTTCGATGTGGCAAACGCATTGGTAGTAAAGCATGGCGGATTTTTTAAAACAGACAGGTTGGCTGAAGTGGCAGAAATAAAATGGAAAGGAAAAACACTGGTTTGCATCAAACCAACCACTTACATGAATCTAAGCGGAAAGGCTTTTAAATACTGGGTGGACAAAGAAAAAGTGGGCATTGAAAATACACTCACCATTGCGGATGATTTGGCTTTGCCTCTATCTAAATTAAGGCTTCGCAAAAGCGGCAGTGCAGCTGGTCATAATGGTTTGCGGGACATTGAACAAACCTTAGGAACCGATGCTTACCCACGTTTGCGTTTTGGCATTGGCAATCAATATCCAAAAGGTATGCAGGTGGAGTTTGTGCTGGGCAAATGGTTTAAGGAAGAGCTGCCTGTTGTACAGAAAAAAATAGAAGCTTCCGTTGAACTGATTGAAAGCTTTGTTTTTGCAGGTATTGATAATACGATGAATGTTTATAACAAAATGGATTTTTAAAGCAGTATAAAAGAAAACAGTATGAAAATATTTTGCGTTGGGAGAAACTATGTTGATCATGCGAAAGAGCTGAACAATGAAGTGCCCGAGAACCCGGTTATTTTTATGAAACCTAAATCGGCATTGCTCTCAAATGCTTCACAGTTTTTATATCCTGAATTTACAAATGAACTTCATTATGAAGCAGAACTTGTGTTTCGCATTTGTAAGAACGGAAGATACATTTCAAACAGCCATGCGCTTCAGTATGTAGATGCGGTAACGGTAGGTATTGACTTTACAGCACGCGATATTCAATCTGAATTAAAACAAAAAGGATTACCCTGGGAAATTGCCAAAGCCTGGGATGGCTCAGCCCTGATTGGCACCTGGCAAGCGTTTGAAGAAGAGGAACTGAACAATGGCATTTTGTTTTCGTTACAAAAAGATGGCGAAACGGTGCAGCGCGGCAACTCATCGGACATGATTTTTCCGGTGGAAAGAGTCATCAGTTATATTTCGCAGTATTTTTCTTTGAACATCGGCGATTTGTTATTTACCGGAACGCCCGCCGGCGTTGGCGAATGTATGGTGGGCGATACTTTAACCGGCTGCTATAAAGATAATGTTGTGTTTGAAACATATGTGAAGTAAAGCATCAGAGTTTGTTTTTGCCGCATTTTTAAACCTGTTTGGTGATGCACGTCATTCCGCAAGACTTGTCCCGACTCGTCGGGATGCCCTCAACACGAGCTTGCATTTTTACGTTCTCACGAGGACTTTGTGCGGAATGACGCGCCGTTTTAGCATCGAACCAACCCTCATTAAAAGAATTCAAATTATATAAAAATTCCTGCAAAAACAAAAGCCTCGACAATAACCGAGGCTTTTGTTTTTGCAGGAATTTTTAAACTTAAAATGTATATTTTATACCCAACTGTCCCTGCCAGCGCGAGTTGAGTGGGTCAACCGTATAATATTGATTGTCTATGCCGGTTGGCTTAACAAAATTGAAGGTTGGAGTATAACCCGTTGAAGGAACACCAGGCTTCACACCATTGGCATCGGTAACAAAATTGAGAGCGCTGATGGTATAGTTGTTAACGTTGGTGATAAATCGAATGTGTCCCCAATCATTATTAATAAAGTTCAGCACGTTGAACATATCAAAGCTCAATTGCAGGGTATGCTGATTGTTAGTTTTGCTCAACTGAAATGTATGCAAAATCTTCAAATCCAATTCGTGGTTCCAGGGTGTGCGCAAACCATTTCTTTCTTCATATTGGCCACGATGTTTGCTTAAATATTTGTCGCCGTTGATAAAATTATTCAAGTCGTTCCATTGTTGTGCGGCCGAGTATGTTACTGCTCCGTTTGTTTTTACATCACTTAAATTAATGTCGCTTTGACTGTTTGGTATATAAATCAAAGGCGCACTGGAAGATGCGTTAAACGGATTGCCACCATACACTAATGTGTAAGGGCTTCCTGATTGACCGCTGTAAAAAAAGCTGATGTTGGTTGTATTCATTTCATTCCAGTGAAAGGCAGCACCCAACATACCAACAATGCGATGACGAAGATCGAAGTTGCTATAAGCCAATTGCGGATTGTTAGGATTGATGGTAGGATTCAACTCATAGTTACTGCTGAATGAGTTGCGGATGCCATTGCTGATGTCGTGGCTTTGTCCATAAGTATAAGCTGCCGACCAGTTAAAGCCAATGGTTGAATTTGCCCCCATTCTTACGGCATTACTTGTTTTAGATAGCTGTGCTGTAAGATTGTAACGATAGCCTTGCGTGGTGTTCGTCAACAAGTAAATAGCTGAATAAGCAGGGCTGATTTTTCCCGCCCCGCCGCTTGGATAAACAGGCGATTGTGTAGGTGCGGTTGAATAATAGGCTGCCGAATCTTTAACATTGATTTGCTGGAATTGTACGTCTTCCAATGTTTTAGTGTACAACGCATCGAGCGTTAATTTGTAGCCTTTGCCCCATTTAAAATCAGTAGCAATATTACTGCGCCAAATGGTTGGTAGCTTAAAGTGATTGTCAATCAAATCCAACTCTCTTGTTTTTGTATTGGCGTTTGATCCGGTAGCGGCATCTACTGCGCTCTTTAAATTTTCGGGGCCCGCCAACGCAACTTGTTTGCCGGAAACAGGTTTATAATCAATGTTACCAAAATCGTTTCCATTTAAAGTGTAAGCATAACCCAACCAGGCAAACGGAATGCGACCTGTGAAGATGCCCGAACCACCTCTGATAACCACACTTTGGTTGCCGCTTACATTCCAGTTAAAACCAATGCGTGGTGATACCGTTACGTTGCCAAACCATTTATTATCTAATTGAGAGAATGAAGTATGTGAATAAGTTGAGCTATACGATTGATAGTCGGGCAATGAGTTAATCAACGCGTCTTCTTTTGGCTGATTGCCAACATACGAATAATCGAAACGAACACCAGGTGTGATTTTGAATTTATCACTTACTGAAATTTCATCCTGTGCATACGCACTTAACAAACCCACATGAAACTCGCTGGAAGGAACATTGCTCTCCAGATTCTGATAGTTGTTTTTGTTGTTATCAAGTGCATAGGTTCCGCGAATTCGGTTCGGCATACTGTCTAAAAAAGACTGAACGTTGGTGTATTGCCAACGACCATTCCACGATTGCAGGAAACCATAGTTAATATCGTAAAACTCATTGTGGGTACCGAACGTAAACTTGTGGTTGCCTTTTGTATAAGTAAGATTATCGGTAAGCTCAATTGTTTTTTGGCGGGTGTTGTACACTGCAGCTTCGCGCCAGGTTCCTAACCATACCTGTCCATTAATATCAATATATGGTGATGGCGTTGTTCCGGGAAACGTGCGGTATTCGTGAACATTAATAAAAGAAGCAATAAAGTCATTGCTTACACTGTTGCTGAAACGGGTTTTCAATTCTCCAACTAAGTTCAGGTTTTTTGTGCGTTGCGTAAAATCGGTTGAAGAGAATTGAAAGTTGGTGGATGATCTTTCTAAATTATTGCCTTCGCCATCGGTGTAAATGGCACGCAAACTCAAGCTGTTTTTAGAGTTGATGTTCCAGTCAATTTTACCAAAAAACTTTTCGCTGTTGGTAAAAATTTTATACTTGTCGTAGGTTCCGGGGTCGAAACCTTCCTTTCTGTATTCGGCAGCAATTGCCTGCGCATCGGCAAGAGAAACAGCAGCACCCGGATCGCCTGCATTGTAAAAAGTAGGTTCCTGGTGACGGGTAATTTCACCATTCACAATAAAGAACAATTTGTTTTTGATAATAGGTCCACTCAGGGTTGCACCGTATTGGTAATCATGAAAATCAGAGCCGATAGAACTTTTTGTTCCGTCCACACTTTTACCTACAAACGCCCCATTGTGTCCATAGCCATACAATGAGCCATGAAAGTTGTTGGTGCCACTTTTGGTAACAGCGTTTATGCTGCCGCCGGTAAAATTACCAAGCTTCACATCATACGGAGCCAGTTGCACCTGCACTTCCTGAATCACATCTAAACTATATGGATTGGTACGAGTGCCCGAACCTGCCGTACCACTTTGACCGCCACCACTTACGCCGCCAAACGAGTTGCTAAAGCCAATGGCATCGTTGTTTACAGCTCCATCTAATGTAATGTTATTATAACGAAAGTTAGAACCAGCAAAAGAATTGTTGTTTGATTGCGGAGTCAAACGCGTAAAGTCCTGTAAGCTTCTGCCAATGGTAGGAAGCGTGTTTAATTGCGTGCTGGCAACGGTAAGTCCGCTGCTGCTTCCGCGCCTTCCGGCCGCCGATACCACCACTTCTTTCAGTTCTGCCGAAGTGCTCTGCAGCGTTATGGCCACATCAGGATTTTCGCCCAGTTGCAGGCTTACATCCTGCTGTGTTTGATCAACATAACCAACAAAGGAAATAGCAACAGTATAAGGCCCTCCGGCTTTCAAGTTGGTAATTACAAACCTTCCTTTGTTATTGGTAACGGCTTGCACTACGCTGGCCGTAGGATGATAAGTAACGGTTACAGATGCACCATTTACGGCATTGCCTGCGGCATCTTTTACAAAGCCATTTAAGGTGGATGTTGTTTCCTGCGAAAAGCAAATGGACGTAATGAATAATGAACAAAACAAAAGCAGTTGGGTAACGACTCGTTGCATACGTAGTAGAAGTTTGATGCAAAGCAACGACTGGTGTGTTATGGCAATGTTACCCGCATGTTACCAAAAGGTTACGGCAATATGAAGCGAATGTTACGTGTATCTGCAATGCAGAAATATCAATTACAACTTTTGTTTTTGCCCGAAAAATAAAGGGCTGTCTCTTCTTTTTTGCAACAGCCTTGAACATGTATGAACATTGGATAGCAAGTAAATCATTATCTGCTATGAATTGTACAAACCTAATTACCATCATCTTTTGAATACATGACGATAAAAAGAACAGCAGATGATTCCCATCATAGAAATTAGTGCAAAACCAAACGTTGGTTAAACATGACAAACTTTTTATTCATGCCATACTCTTTTAACTGTGAAAACAAATGGTTAGATAAATAGAATCATTCCAACCTTTTATCTCACAAACCGCATAACTAAAAAACTTGCTTCGGGAGGCATTATTATTGATATTTTAGGGGCATGATTTATATTTTGAAACGCAGTATTTTATTCCTTTTGATATTAATGAATGCTCTATCTGCCATGGCACAAAAACGATTGGTAAACGGATATGTACATGATAGCATTACCGGCGTTCCCATTGTAAATGCTATCATTACTAACGAAAGCACAAAGAAGATGATAACGCCCGACCAGAACGGCTTTTTCAGCATTCTGGCCACTCGTGGCGATTTAATTTTTATCAATGCTTTTAATTACGATTTTGATACTGTAAAAGCAACCTATGGCTTGCCCGATACGCTCCACATCCAACTCATTCGAACCAATGAAGTGTTGCCTAATGTAACGGTTACTACAACTGCAGGTTACACACATTATCAATTGGATAGCTTGCGCCGCCGCGAATCGTTTATAAATGACATGGGTGGCGTTGGTAAAATGTCCAAAGTGGGCAAAGCCGACAACATGGGCGCAGGCGTAGGAATCAATTTAGATGCCTTTTCGCGCAATCGAACCAAAGACCGGAATAAGGCTTACAGGACCTTTGATTTTTTAGAAGACCAGGCATACGTTGATTACCGTTTTTCACCACAAACCATCTCTCAAATCACCGGTTTGAAAGGCGATTCGCTGGTTTCTTTTTTGCGGAAATACACACCTTCCTACAAATGGCTGCGCAAGCATCCTTCCGATGAAGATGTGCTGTATTATGTAAACGATAAAATGAAAGTGTTTGCTAAAAAGCCATAGATACATTTCTTTACAAATTCAATCCTTTCCAAAGGAGTATTTTTGCTCAAAAACAAACCATAATGTGGCTCAATTCTATTTTAGAAACCATTGGAAATACACCTTTAATCAGGCTCAATAATATTACAAAAGATTTGCCTTGCACCGTGCTTGCCAAAGTGGAATATTTCAATCCTGGCAATTCAGTAAAAGACAGGATGGCTTTGAAGATGATTGAAGTGGCTGAACAGGAAGGCAAGCTAAAGAAGGGTGGAACAATCATTGAAGGCACGAGTGGCAACACTGGTATGGGCCTGGCTCTGGCGGCCATTATAAAAGGCTATAAGTGCATCTTTACTACTACCGATAAACAAAGCAAAGAGAAGTTTGACATACTAAAAGCTGTAGGCGCCGAAGTGATTGTTTGCCCTACCAATGTTGAGCCTGAAGACCCAAAGAGTTATTACTCCGTTTCCAAACGCCTCGCTACTGAAATACCCAATTCTTTTTATGTAAATCAATACGACAACCTTGCCAACCGGCTGGCGCATTATGAGCAGACGGGTCCTGAAATATGGGAACAAACGGAAGGTAAGATCACGCATCTCGTAGTAGCTACCGGCACAGGTGGAACTATAACAGGAGCAGGTAAATTTTTAAAGGAAAAAAACAAAGACATTCAGGTTTGGGCAATCGATAGTTATGGCTCATTGCTAACTAAATATTTTGAAACGGGCCAGATAGATATGAAAGAAGTGCATCCTTACATTACTGAAGGCATCGGTGAAGATTTTGTGCCGCAGAACTACGACATGAGCGTGATTGATCAGTTTACAAAAGTAAGCGATAAGGATGGTGCGGTAATGGCGCGGCGCATCAGCAAAGAGGAGGGCATTTTTGTTGGATACAGCGCGGGCAGTGCATTGCAGGGTTTGTTCCAATTAAAAAAGAATTTGAAAAAAGACGATGTTGTAGTGGTTGTGTTTTGCGATCATGGCAGCCGTTATGTAGGCAAAGTATATAACGACCAATGGATGATGGAACGTGGTTTTTTAGATGTCAAAACCTGCCATGACATTATCAATGGGCGAGGCGCAAAGCGATTAATAACGGTTGAACCTAGCCATACCGTTGCCGAAGCCGTTGAACTGATGAAGGAATACGACATTGAACACATACCGGTGATGAAAGGGGGCGAACCTGTTGGTGCCATCAGTGAAAATGGTTTGTTTAAGCAAGTGTTTGGCAATCCCAATATTCGCAATGAAACCGTTGAAAGCGTGATGGAGCGTGCCTTTCCACAGGTTGCACTGGACGCGCAGGTAGAAAAAATAAGCAATCTCATTACAAAAGAAAACGGTGCCGTATTAGTAAAGGATGAACAGGGGGCTTATCACATCATTACCAAATATGACGTGCTGCAAAGCTTGGCGAAGTAATTTGAACTGGGATAAATGAGATGTTTGGGATGTTGATAAAATTGAATATTGAATAAGTAAGATCGAATATTATGGCAAAACCAAATTTCTTTCTTCATCAATATCCTATCCATCCCAAACATCCCACCAATCCCAGTTCAGACAAAAACAAATCCCGATGCTGTTAACATCGGGATTTGTTTTTGCACAAAAAATCACAATCCTCTTACGCATGTTCATGCACATCATTTCTAAACACAACTGTATTATCGAACACATCTACCAATACAGGTTGCGTTTTATCTATCGTACCTGCCAATATTTTCTTGCTCAATCCATTGATGATTTCCTTTTGAATCAATCTCTTTAACGGACGTGCTCCAAGCGTAATGTCATATCCATTCTCGGCCAAATAATCAATTGCATAATCGCTGAATTCCAACTGCACACCATTGTTTGCCAACAAGCGTTTTAAATGGTCGAGCTGTATGCGAATGATGCCTTTGATTTCCTTCTTATGAAGCGGATGGAACATAATCACTTCGTCAATTCTATTGAAGAATTCAGGACGAATGGTTTGCCTCAACAAATCCAGCACTTTATCTTTTGCTGTTTCTGCCACCACATCTAAATCGTGTCCGTTAGCGTCTTCAAATGTTTCCTGGATGAGATGACTTCCAATATTACTTGTCATGATGATGATAGTGTTTTTAAAATTCACCACACGACCTTTGTTATCAGTTAATCTGCCATCATCCAACACCTGCAACAAAACGTTGAAAACATCAGGATGCGCTTTTTCAATTTCGTCCAGCAAGACCACGCTGTAAGGCTTGCGGCGCACAGCTTCCGTTAATTGTCCCCCTTCATCATATCCTATATATCCGGGAGGCGCACCCACCAAGCGGGACACAGAATGTTTCTCCTGGTATTCACTCATGTCAATGCGCGTCATCATGTTATCATCATCGAACAAGTACTCGGCTAATGCTTTTGCCAACTCTGTTTTACCCACACCTGTCGTTCCTAAAAAGATGAATGAACCAATTGGTTTTTTAGGATCGTGCAAACCAGCCCGACTTCTGCGGATGGCATCGGCAACGGCTTCTATCGCTTCATTTTGACCCACCACACGTTTGTGCAGTTCGTCTTCCAAATTCAATAATTTTTCTCTTTCGCTTTGCAGCATTTTGCTTACCGGAATACCAGTAGCTTTTGCAACAGCTTCTGCAATGTCTTCCGCATCTACTTCTTCTTTTAATAATCTGCGTTCACTAATACTGTCTAATTCTTTCGAGTTATCAGTTATGATTTTTTCCTGTTCTTTTATTTTGCCATAGCGTATCTCGGCTACTTTGCCAAAGTCGCCATCACGTTCGGCACGTTCGGCTTCCATCTTTAAAGACTCAATCATTGCTTTCGCAGATTGAATTTTTTCCACCACTTCTTTTTCTTCTTTCCACTTTGCTTTTAATGTATCGCGCTGAACACTTAATAATGAAATTTCCTGTCCTAATTCTTTCAGCTTGTCTTCATCATTCTCCCGCTTGATGGCTTCTCTTTCAATTTCCAATTGACGAATCGCTCTTTCCAATTTGTCCAATTCTTCCGGCATGGAATTCATTTCAAGGCGGAGCTTGGCAGCACTTTCATCAATCAAGTCAATCGCTTTATCGGGCAAAAAACGATCGGTGATATAACGATTCGATAATTCAACCGCAGCTATGATCGCTTCGTCTTTAATGCGCACATGATGGTGCGTTTCATACTTGTCTTTGATGCCTCGCAAAATGCTCACTGCATCTTCAACACTTGGTTCGCCAATGATTACTTTCTGGAAACGACGTTCAAGCGCTTTGTCTTTCTCAAAATACTTTTGGTATTCATTCAAAGTGGTAGCACCTATCGCTCTCAATTCGCCACGCGCCAAAGCAGGTTTTAAAATGTTGGCTGCATCCATTGCACCTTCACCTCCACCGGCACCAACAAGAGTATGTATTTCATCAATAAAAAGGATGATTTCACCTTCGCTTTCGGCTACTTCTTTTACTACGCCTTTCAATCTTTCTTCAAATTCACCTTTGTATTTTGCACCGGCAATTAATTGACCCATATCCAGTGCAAAAATGATTTTGCTCTTCAAATTTTCAGGCACATCGCCATTGATAATTCTAATGGCTAAACCTTCTGCAATGGCGGTTTTACCAACGCCAGGTTCACCCACCAAAATGGGATTGTTTTTGCTTCTTCTTGATAAGATATGAAGCGTTCTTCTAATCTCTTCATCACGTCCAATTACAGGATCTAACTTGCCGTTGCGCGCCATATCATTCAGATTGCGTGCATACTTCTGTAAAGCATTGTATTGGTTAGATGATGTTTGCGAATTCACTGTTGAACCCTTACGCAAATCTTTAATCGCAGCCACCAAGCCCTTTTCAGTTAAACCTGCATCCTTCAACAGTTTTGCAGTGTCGTCATTGCCATGAGCCAACGCTAATAGCAAATGCTCAACGCTTACAAACTCATCTCCAAATTGTTTCAACGTATTATTTGCATACAACAACACATTGTTCAAATCGCGGCCAATACTTTGCGCAGGCTGTCCGCCCTGCACCTTCGGCAAACGGTTCATGCTTTCATTCAGCTTTGTTTCCACATACTGAACGTTCACATTGTTCTTCTTTAATAAATATTCTACAGGACTGTCGTTATCGTCCAGCAACGCTTTTAAAAGGTGAGCGGTTTCTATATTTACATTACCATGATTAAAAGCAATTTGCTGGGCAGCTTGTACGCTTTCCTGTGCTTTGATGGTATAGTTGTTTAAATTCATAGTGATAGTAAATAAGCAAACAATAAACCATCCTTTTTATACGGAAATTATGGCGGTTAGGAGTGATAATAACTGCCTGAAAAGCAGATGAGATAAGAGATTTATGTAAAAATTACAGGTTGTTTGAGCGCTGGAATAATAGATCGGAGACCTGTTTTATCTTTCCTTCGAGGTGCGCTGCGCTAACACCTCGAAGAACGGGGAGAACGGGGTGCACTGCACATTAATTTTACATCGTAGCAAGGTCTTTATAGCAAAGCTTTTTTCGGTTTTCTTCCTCGCAATGTCTCCGCCCGGGACATTGCGTTTTTAGTTCCAAGCAATATTCTCGTTGAGAGATAGTGCTAGAACCAAAGCATTTCGCTTATACTGCTGTTATAACATCGAATGTTTTAATCTCACATTTTAATAGATTTTTTCTATATTCACACAAACAATTGCTATATGAAACGGTATAAGACTATTACCAAAAAGGCTAACACTAAGTGTGCATCTTTGTACACGATTATAATGGCACTATTGTTTGGCGTAACTGCGTGTACAAAAACAAAAAGCCTACCCGCCTGCACAGGCAATTGTTCGGATGTTTCGTTTTCAGGAATGGTATACGATCCTTCTTCCAATGCACCGCTGGGCAACGTTGAAATAAAAGTTTATCTCAATCCATCGTCTGCCGGTTATCTCATACCACCTGATAATTATATTGTGGCAAGTGGAAAAACGGACGGCAACGGAAATTTTATTTTTCATGCGCAATATGATACTGTAAAATTCATGTCCTCTGTATTAGAGGTAAATGCTTACATTCCAAACGGATATATACAGTATCCACAGCAAATAGATACAAGAACAGAACCGAGTGCATATGACAATATAGATGCATTGCTTTTTAATTCTACCGATTTTTCAAAATTCAGCCATGTGAATTTTACCATGTTTCAAAAAGCACTATTGCAAATTCATATGCACAGAACCTCACCTATTGACAATAATGCTGCCGTGGATGTGGGATTATTTGCCAGCGGCGTCACTGGCGGCTATGATGGCTTTATACAAACAGAGGCAAACAAAGATACCACTGTATCGGCTTTTACCGGCTTCAATATGTACACGGTAGTTACAACAACAAAAGCCATTTCTGCAAACGCTTATGCTTCTGTAAAAGATTCAGTAAAGTGTACGAAGAATGGTCCAAATAGTATTGATGTTTATTATTAAAATGCCTTTTACATTTCGCCGATTCTCAATTCGGTAACATTAAACTACCTTTCCTTCCCCACAATGTCTCCGTCCCGGGACATTGCCGCGTTCTTCGAGGTGTTAGCGCAGCGCACCTCGAAGGAAAGATAAAATGATTCTTTGAATCACAACTAACAACATCAACCTGATTATTCAACTTTAACCAGTATATTACTACACAACATGATGTATTGTATATTATTAAAATTGGCGCTGCTTTATTCACTAAAAGACATTCATCAACAGGGAAAGTGCCGGAGAAAAAATACATTCCCAAAGCAACGCCTGCTGTGCATTAAATCGTTTCGCACGTTGTGCAACAAACTTCATAATAGCAACATAAACGCCGGGCTATTTATTAGATTATGCCTGGTGGTATCTTGTTCTTTCCCCCACATTCTACACTTCCCTAAACAGAAGCATTCATCCAACCCAAAACTACTTAACTTACAAAATATTGACAATATTGGCTCAAAATAGCGCAACATAACATCATATGTAAAAATTGTTTTTGCTACTCCGTTTTGTTGAAACAAATGGTATCCGTGGCAGGCTTTATGCTGTACATTTCCAAACGCTAATCTATGAAAAAAGTAATGGTATTATTTGCAGTTTCTTTCTTTTTGGTGTCTGCCAACTATGCGCAAACGGGCACGGGAAACAACACATCAGGAAGCGGCACATCAGGATCAAACACAACGGGAACTTCTCAAAAAACAATGAAGAAGAGCTCGCACAAAGGCACGCAGAAGTCGGGTTCAAACAAAAGTGGCAGCCATTCTTTAACGCCGATGAACAATGGAAGTGGCAGGGCAGATCCAAGCAACAGTGGTAGTGGAAACACAACTCCGAATCAGAATTCGGGTCAAACAACAAGTCCATCAACCAGTCCTACAACAACACCATCTACAAGTCCTACCACCACTCCGCATAAGTAAATTTGTGCGGAAGTTGTAAAGGGTAAAAGTTTTTATTGTTTGAGAAAGCCGTCGTTGAAAAACTGCGGCTTTTTCATGCGGTTGTTTTAATATGCTATAAGGTGATGATTTCCGGTTCCAGCACCGTCTCTCAGAGATTTAAATTAACCCATAAAACTGTGTTGATTATCAATGTTAATAGACGATTGCATATAGAAGAGCCGTCGTTTTTCTATTTGGTATAGATGAATCACTGTATAAAAGTTGAAATAAAGTTATCGTTCGGCTTCCCCGCTGCTCGGCGTAGTTTCCCACTCCTCCACTCGTTATAGATTATCCAAGTATAACAAAGCGGCTGCACACTGTATAAAGGTTGCATCAATGCCGCAATGCAGCGATCATTTTGGAGAAAAAAAATATGGGCAAAAACAAACAGTGGCTCGCCCCCAATGACAACTACTTTGTGTCTTCATTCCTTCGTGGCAAAAAAAATAAATGCGTTCTTATCACGCAACAACAGCAAACGCTACCAACTTTTTTGTTCATATTTGTTAGGTAAACGATTGTTATGGCTGCATCCTCTTCCAACAGAGACATACTAATGGGTGAAAGACCCCGCCTGAGTCTTTCGCAACTCTTCAACATGAGCTTTGGCTTCTTTGGAATTCAGTTTGGTTTCGCCTTACAAAATGCCAATGTAAGCCGCATTTTTCAAACGCTCGGTGCCGATCTGGATAAGATAGCCATCTTATGGATTGCTGCGCCTTTTACAGGTTTGGTCATTCAGCCCATCATTGGTTATATGAGCGACAGAACCTGGCATCCTTTCTGGGGAAGGCGGCGACCTTTCTTTTTTATCGGTTCTATCTTAGCTTCTGTTGCCCTGTGGCTCATGCCAACTTCTTATGCTTTGTGGATGGCTGCTATGCTGCTTTGGATTTTAGATGCGAGTATCAATATTTCGATGGAACCATTCCGCGCTTTTGTGGGCGATAAACTGCCCTCATCGCAACGCACGGCAGGCTTTGCCATGCAAACGTTTTTTATTGGTTTGGGTGCGGTAATTGCTTCCTTGCTTCCTTATATTTTTACCAATGTGTTTCACATTCCCAATACGGCTGCAAAAGGCGTTGTGCCGCCTTCGGTAAGGTATTCTTTTTACATCGGTGGCTTTGTGTTTTTGGCGGCAGTGTTGTGGACTGTATTCACATCAAAAGAATATCCGCCGGATGATATGAAAGCGTTTGAAGAAGAGAAAAGAAGAGGCAAAGGCGTTGGTCATGTTTTTTCTGAAATTATCAACGGCATCACCACCATGCCGCGTACTATGTTGCAATTGGCAGCAGTGCAGTTTTTTACTTGGCTTGCCTTTTTTTCCATGTGGATTTATACCACCGCAGGCGTTGCGCAAAATGTGTGGGGCACAACCGACACTACTTCGAAAGCTTTTCAGGATGCAGGCGATTGGGTAGGCGTGATGTTCATGGTTTACAATGGTATTTCTGCTCTGGCTGCGTTTTTATTGCCGATGCTGGCTGCTAAAATCAGCCGCCGGTTTACACACATGATTTGTTTGGTATTGGGTGGCATTGGTTTGATTTCTATTTTCTTTATTAAAGACAGTCATACTTTGTTGTTTTCAATGGCTTTGGTAGGTCTGGCATGGGCTTCCACACTCACAATGCCGTACGCCATTCTTGCCGGTGCGTTGCCGGCCAATAAGATGGGTTTTTACATGGGTGTGTTTAATTTTTTTATTGTGATACCGCAGATATTAGCAGCTGCCATTCTGGGCTTTTTTGTAAAGCATGTGTTTAATGATAAAAGTATTTATGCGCTGCTTGTTGGCGGCATCGCAATGATAATTGGTGGCTTTCTAAATGTGATAGTGAATGAAAATTATAAAGAGACACCAAAGGAAATCATTGGTGATGTTGAGCAGTTAGCGAATCCAATTCAGTTGTAGGTTTTGTTTTGCCGAATAGATATTTGTTTCTTTATATAGGACTTTTGAATACTGCTAATGAACGACACAAAAACAAACTATTACATTTCTGTCTATGCTCTTATTATTAGCTTCACTATAATATTAGTCGTTGTAAGTTTTGTAGGATTTATTATTTATGGTTTGCTCGCAGTTAGTGTTACTACAGTTGTGATTGTGCTTGTGCTTGCAATTATTTGTTTAATGAACCTCATCATACTTTTAGAAGCTATACCAAATTTATATAGATACGCTACTTTGTATTTTAAAAAGATACCAGCTTTACAATTAACAGAAGAAAAGCTAATTGATAATATAAATAACCAAAGCTATAATTGGAAAGATGTAAAAAGTATTTCCATCGCTTCTGTAAGAGTAAAGACCCGAATTAATTTCATTGCGATTTCACTTGTTGATTCAGAAAAGTATTTTAATAAAATTAGCAATCCATACAAGAAATTCACTGCAAGGTTTAACGAAAAGTATTTTCAGGGAGCATTCTCAATTCAACCCAATTTAATCAAGTGCAAAAATGATAAGTTGTTTGAGGATTTGACACAATATTTTGAAAGGCAAAAAATCAGTAAAACAAAGTCCAGTATTGGGTTTGACGAAAAATTGGCAGATGGAATTCATTGAAAAAAAAGCTGTCAAACCAAGATTTTTTGACAAGATAAATGTCTAAATGCTTATGCTTAGGGAGCGATGACATAAAAACGTTTAATGTTTCGTGGCTTCTTGGTTTTAAAATGAAACCTTTTCTCAACAATCTTTTTACTAACGCTTGTTATTGTTCGTTCGCCCTCTACCTTCGCTTCCTCTCAATGAAGCTATCGTTATCACATATCATACTTACCAACATAGCCACAACCCCTGCTATCATTACCATTATTACAACCCTGTAAAGGGGTAAGCATTATCATATCATCCACGGGCAAACGCTGTTATCATCACTCAAAAATTGATAACAGAAAACAATCTATCATTGCATCTTCTTTTAAAATAAAATCTGGAACAGCTTATGAAAGTTGTGAAGTTTGGCGGCACATCGGTAGCCAATGCAACCAATATAAAAAAAGTAGTCAACATTATAAAAGGAAACAACGAACCGCAAATTGTAATTGTATCTGCATTCAGCGGCGTTACTGATCAATTAATACAAATTGGAAACTGGGCAGAACGCAATGATGACGCGTATTTAAGCTTACTAAAAGACTTAGAAACAAAGCACCTTGACGCAGTTCGCGACTTGCTTCCCGTTACCACGCAAAGCCATTGTTTAAGCGACGTAAAGCAACATTTTAATGAATTGGAAGATATCTGCGAAGGTGTGTTTCGGTTGCAGGAACTTTCACTTCGCACGAAAGATCGCATCCTTGCTTTTGGGGAATTGTTGTCATCTAAAATTATCTCTGCTTACTTGCAATCATTACATATCAATCACCAATGGATTGATTCAAGAAAAGCGATAAAAACAAACAGCCATTTTGGTAATGCGGCTGTGAACTTTGATGAAACGGACAAGTTAATTACCGAAATTGTTGCAAAACCAAACCTCTACCTTGCGCCCGGCTTTATTGCGAGTGATGATAATAATTATACCACCACATTAGGTCGTGGCGGAAGTGATTATACAGCAGCCATTTTTGCGGCAGCTATCAATGCAACATCGTTGGAAATATGGACGGATGTAACCGGCATGATGACTGCCGACCCGCGTTGGGTGCCCGGTGCCAAAACCATTAAGGCAACCAGCTACGAAGCGGCGATGGAGCTATCGCATTTTGGCGCAAAGGTCATTTACCCGCCCACCATTCAACCCGTCATGCAAAAGAACATTCCCACCTTAATTAAAAACACATTTGCACCGGATGAAGAAGGCACCGTCATTCAGAGTTCTGTTAACTCGCCTTCAGGTGTTAGCACTGAAACCATCACCGGCATTTCAAGCATCAACAGCATTGCTTTGTTAAGCCTCGAAGGCAGCGGTATGGTTGGCATTCCGGGTTTTTCAAAACATCTGTTCGAAGCCCTGGCGAATGAACGAATCAATGTGATTTTGATTACGCAAAGCTCTTCCGAACATTCCATTTGCGTGGCCGTAAATGCGAATGATGCAATCAAAGCCAAAACCGCTGTGAACGCGGCTTTCAAGAGAGAAATAGAAAGTGGAAATGTAGAAGAACTGAAGATTGAAACAGGCTTATCCATCATTGCCTTGGTAGGTGATAAAATGAAAAGCCATCCCGGTATCAGCGGTAATATGTTTGGCGCTTTGGGAAGAAACGGTATTAACATTCGCGCTATTGCGCAAGGCTCCTCAGAACGGAATATCTCTGCTGTTATCTCATCTGATGATGTAAAAAAAGGGGTGAATGTTTTGCACGAAGCGTTCTTCGAAGCCACTACTTACAAGCAGTTAAATGTGTTTGTTGTGGGCACAGGCAATGTTGGTAAAAAATTAATTGGGCAAATCCAAAAGCAGCAGCGTTTCTTAGAAGAGCACTTCAACATACAAGTGCGCATGACTGGCATTGCCAACAGTAAAAAAATGTTGTTTGTTGAAAATGGAAACGCTATCAATCTATCGGCATGGCAGGAAGAGTTAGGAACTTCTGATACCATGAATTTGGACACGTTTATAAATACCTTAATTAACAAGAATCTTCGCAATTCAGTGTTTGTTGATGTTACTGCGAATCATGCCGTGGCCGATGTTTATTTGCCCTTATTAGAAAAGAGCATTTCAGTGGTGGCATGCAATAAAGTAGCGGCTTCTTCGCTGTATCAAAATTATTTAAAACTAAAACAAACGGCTAAGGAGTTTAATACGCAGTATCTCTTTGAAACCAATGTGGGCGCAGGTTTGCCAGTGATTGGCACATTGAGCGATTTGCGAAAAAGCGGTGATGTGGTGAATAAAATTCGGGCAGTGTTAAGTGGTACGTTGAACTTTGTTTTTAATAAATATGATGGCACAACTCCCTTTGCACAAATTGTAAAAATGGCGCAGGACGAAGGCTATACTGAACCCGATCCGCGATTGGATTTGGGTGGCACCGATGTGATGCGTAAGATATTGATCCTTGCCCGTGAAGCTGGTGAGCCATTAGAGATGGAAGCCATCTCTAACAACGGCTTTTTGCCCCGTTCTTGTTTTGAAGGAAGTGTCGCCGATTTTTATAAAGAAATGGAACGGCATGAAGCGCATTTTCAAGCCTTATATAATGAGGCGAAAACAAAAGGCTGCAAGCTGAAATTTGTGGCGCAGTATGCAGATGGAAAAGCTTCTGTTGGCTTGCAGCACATTACACCCGACTCTGATTTTTATCATTTGTATGGAAAGGACAATGCAGTTTTATTTTATACGCAACGCTATCCTGAACAACCCTTGGTAGTGAAAGGTGCGGGCGCCGGTGCCGATGTTACAGCAAGCGGTGTGTTTGCAGATATTATAAGGGTGGCCCGCTAATTTGAAAATTGACAATTTATAATGAAAAATATTGTTGTTCATGCCCCCGCAACGGTAGCCAATTTGGTGTGTGGCTTTGATGTACTGGGCTTGTGTTTGCACGAGCCATACGATGTGATGGACGTTACTTTATTGGATGAAAAAAAAGTAATTATAAAGAGTGCCGATGGCTATCCCTTACCTGAAGACCCCACGCAAAATACGGCTGGTGCGCCCTTAATAGAAATGATAAATGAGTTGAACGAAAACATTGGTTTTGAAGTACTCATTTACAAGCGCATCAAGCCGGGAAGCGGTGTGGGCAGCAGTGCCGCAAGTGCAGCCGGAGCGGTGGTGGCAGCCAATCATTTGCTTAATAATTATTTTACAAAAGAAGAGTTGATACAGTTTGCAATGTGGGGCGAAAAAGTGGCCAGCGGCGTAAAGCACGCCGATAACATTGCACCTTGCATTTATGGCGGTGTAACGCTTATCCGTTCTATCTTTCCGCTGGATATTATTCCCCTATCTACGCCACCGTTATATGTTACTGTTGTGCATCCGCAGATAGAAGTAAGAACTGCCGATGCGCGAGCCATTTTAAAACACAATGTAACGCTGAAAGATGCCATTAAACAATGGGGAAATGTGGGTGGATTGGTGGCAGGTTTTTTAAAAGAAGATTACGATTTAATTGGCCGTTCGCTGGAAGATTTTATTATTGAACCAGTGCGAAGTATGCTCATTCCCGGGTTCGATGAAATTAAGAAAGGATGCAAAAGAGCAGGTGCATTGGGCGGCGGCATTTCAGGCAGCGGTCCTTCTATTTTTATGTTGAGCAAAGAGCACAGCACAGCCTTACAGGTAGAGCAAATTATGAAAGAGGTATTTGGTAATTTGAAGATAGACCATCACACGTATGTAACCAAGATTAATGGGGAAGGAGTGAAGGTGGTGGAAAGGAGGTAATAACTACGCTTAAATCTTAGACGTTGATGTATGCTTGTTGGTGTATTCTATCTTATCGCATCGTCCCTTTCAGGAGACGATGCTTGAACTGACGATGGTTTAAAAGCCTGAATTTTTGTTTCGTTAAACTCATATTTTTCATACATACGTCAAGCAGCAAAGTAAAATCTCCCTCTGTCTTTTTAAAACATAAACTAATATGCTTTGAAAACGACTTATTTAACTGTTGCTGCTTTATGCTTTCGTTTCATGACGTTTGGTCAGGACGATTCTTTATTATTTAAGAATCAACTTAAGTTTTCACCTTTGCGGGTAATTGATTTTATCAATCCGGGTTTTGAAATGAGTTATGAAAGGTCGTTCTCAAAATTATCTTCAACGCAGTTGTCGGTTGGTTATATGGCTGATCCTTTCCATTTCACTCCGTTTCAAAACACCAATGGATACAGACTGGCGTTGGAGGAAAAATTTTTTAAAAGAATCGGACGCAAAAGCAAAACTTATTTCTCTGCAGAGTTGGTATATTATCATTTGCATTTTGAAAACAGCGACGCACGTTGGAAGTTTAATCCTCCTGATAGCACTACTATTGTGCCATACAAAGATGTGACCTACTACCGCAAATACACAACCACCTTCAATCTCAAATATGGCGTACAATACAATTTAAACAAGCATTTAGTTCTTGACTTTTGTGTAGGTTTTGGTGTCCGTTATTACAATGTAAAAAAGTTTCATCCAATTATTCCGAATGAACTTCCGGTTGAACCAACCGGATTAATCAGCCCGTTCGACTTTTATAATGTCGCATCCACACCTGGCCATCATTTCAGCGCCACTCTTCCTTTTAATATCAAAATAGGATTCGCTTTTTAATTTGTCTTTTTACTTTCGTTAAAATCGCCTTTCAATGCAAAACATAAAAATCGCTACCGCACAGTTTGAACACAAAAGCGGTGATAAACAATACAATCTACACATCATTGAAAGCCTTTGCCAGAAGGCAAAAGAAGACGGTGCAGGAGCCGTTGCGTTTCATGAATGTTCCATCACTGGTTATACGTTTGCAAGGCATCTTTCCAAACAACAAATGCTCGATTTGTCCGAGTTCATTCCCGAAGGGGAAAGTATAAAAGCACTCACTAAAATTGCGGCAAAAACAAACGTTGCCGTGCTGGCAGGGCTGTTTGAAAAAGATGAAAACGACAATATTTACAAAGCGTATGTATGTGTTGATGGAAATGGTTTGGTGGCTAAATACCGCAAGCTGCATCCATTTATCAACCACAACATAACACCCGGCAACGAGTACTGTGTGTTTGATTTGCTCGGCTGGAAATGCGGCATTTTAATTTGCTACGATAACAATATCATCGAAAATGTAAGAGCTACAAAACTGTTGGGTGCTGACATTATTTTCATGCCGCACGTTACTATGTGTACGCCTTCCACACGCCCGGGTGCTGGTTTCGTTGATCCCAAATTGTGGCAAAACAAAGAATCCGATCCTACTTCTTTGCGGTTGGAATTTAATGGCATGAAAGGACGTGAATGGCTGATGAAATGGTTGCCCGCACGAGCTTACGATAACGCAGTATATGCTGTATTTGCCAACGCCATTGGCATGGATGACGACCAGTTAAAAAATGGTTGCTCCATGATTGTTGACCCGTTTGGTGATGTGATTGCAGAATGTAGAAAGCTTGATAACGACGTGCAAACGGCTGTGTTAACACCGGAAAAATTAACGCAAGCTGGCGGCTACCGTTACCTCAAAGCAAGACGCCCCGATTTGTATAAAGACATTATTGGACAGCCGCATGTTCCTGATCAAAAAGTAGTGTGGTTGAATGCGGGTGAAGAGTAATAGCTTCTATATGTTTTATTCCGGCTTGTACATGTGAATGGACATGGCTACAATCTTCCAATCTCCATTTGTTTTTTCCAATATTTTCATTTCGTGCGAGTACGATTGAGTGCCATCTGCATCCGTTGATACTTCATCATGGCTTACCCAGGCATCGTTGCCATGAACGCTGAATTTATAATTGCTGTTTACTGCACTACCGCCTTTGCCCATCATATTGGCGGGCGGGTTTATCATTGTTGCAGCCGGAACAACAAACGATTTTCCATCAGTCGTTGATACCAGAATAGTACCGTAAGGCTGAACCTGCCAGCAAGCCGCGTGGGTTTTTACATCACCGCTTCGCCACGTAGCAGATTCACGTTCGAGCAATTGTTTAATAGCCGTTGTATCGTTTGTTGGTTGTGCATGTAAAAGGGCAAAAGAAAAAAGCAGTAAAAACAAAAATAGAAATTGTTTCATATAGAAGTGCATTGATTTGTTCCTGCTAAAGTAAGACCAAATACAATTTACCGGCACATAAAATGTGAAGCTATTGGTTTTGGCTGCGCAGCATAAAGATTGCTTTGCTGAGATGTTTTCTGTTCTGTTGCTCAATACAATTATAACCTTATGAAAAAATTTCTTCTCCTTTGCTTGCCTTTGTTTTTGCTCAATATTGTTTGCTCTGCTTGCCCGGTTTGCAATCAAAACATAAGAAACGCCATCTACAACAGCACTTTTTATCCCAACTTATTTACAATGCTTTCCGCATTTATTGTGTTGGCAGTTGTAGTTGCAGCTTTAACCATTGCTACTACAAAAAGGCACAAAAACAAACTTGCCGTAAACCCAGGCGCAGCAAGCGTTTCGCCGGTTCCGTTAACCACAGCTTCGCTTATATTGGGCATTGGTTTGGGTGGCTTTGTTGATGGCATTGTGCTGCATCAAATCCTTCAGATTCATGAAATGCTATCCAATAAAATTGATGCTACCAACTATATCGGCAAAAGCGTAAACATGTTTTGGGATGGCATCTTTCACCTGTTTTGTTTCATTGTTGTTTTTACAGGTATTGTTTTGTTGTGGCGATTAATGAAAAGAAACGATGTTGACTGCTCTGGTAAATTATTTACAGCCGGTTTGATTGGCGGTTGGGGTTTGTTTAATTTGATTGAAGGATTGATAGATCATCAAATATTAAAGCTGCACAACGTGATAGAATTTGCAACGGATCATACCATTGGCAATTACAGTTTTCTGGGAGCTTCTTTTGTGATGTTGACGGTGAGTTTTATTTTGTTTCAAAGTGAAAATAAAAAGCGGTACAATGGCTTACCCTTTTAACACAACTTCTTTTGTTTGCAAGTGTATTTATAAAGTGATTAACGATGTGTTGATGAAAAATTAAGTAAAATAAAAAGCAGTCATTTGCATCGCCGATTATTTACTATTTTCGATAGGTAAACAAAACGAAAGTTATGGTAGCGGTAACAGGAATTTATCAGGATGGGCTTATAAAACTGGATAAAGAATACACATCCAACCGTCCGGTAAAAGTAATTGTAACTTTTTTGGAAAACAATGAAACCGAGCCGGAAAAAGTTTTGAAATTGTCTGATTTTTCGTTCGCAGAAAGCCAGAAAAACTTAGCAAACTTTAAGGGTTCTCTTAGTGATGCTTTAATCGAAGAAAGAAGATCAGAGTAATGAAACTATTTTTGGATACCTCTTGTTTGTTAAAACTTTACAATAAAGAAAAGGGCACAGAAGAATTAGAGCTTATTTTTTCTACCATAAAAATTACGAAAGTTTTTCTTTCTGAAATTTCAAAAGTAGAACTTACTTCCTCTCTTTGGAAGAAGGTTCGCACAAAAGAAATAACAATTTCTGAAGCCTTAGTAAGCTTACAATTGTTTAATTCTGATGTAAACAGATACACGTTTATTGCAGCAGAAACTGCCATTCTCGAACAAGCGAGATCACTCATATCAAAATACAAAACCACCAGCTTACGAACATTAGACAGCATTCAACTTGCCACTTGCACTAGTTTATCACAACAGGCTGATTTATTTCTTACAGCCGACGAACTTTTAAAAACTTTATTAAAAGCAGAAGGTTTACCAACCGAAATATAACCTGATTGAAATTGTTATCAAAGTCATCCAAAACCATCCTTAAAAATTCTTTACTTTACTATTCAAAACAAAAAGTAAAGAACTGACTGAATGAGCAATAGCGACAATAAAATTGATTTTAACCAACATGAATCTTCTTCTTATGCTGAAGTGATTGTGCCCCTTTTTTTACCTAAAAACTATACCTGGCAAATTCCTTCTCATTTCGCCAATGCGGTTACTGTTGGCAAGCGCGTAGAGGTTTCTTTGCGCAATAAAAAATACACAGGTCTTGTAAAAAGAATTATTGCTGAAAAGCCCGCTGGCTTTGAGCCGAAGCCATTGGTAAATGTGCTGGATGCCGAACCATTGGTACATGAAACGCAGTTGCAGTTGTGGCAGTGGATGGCAGATTATTACATGTGCACCGAAGGTGAAGTGATGCAGGCGGCTGTGCCATCCAATTTGAAATTATCAAGCGAAACCACGCTGCTCTGGAATGAAGAAGAGGAACCTGATTGGGAAACTTTGAACGATGAAGAATACATTGTTGCCGAAGCGTTGCAATTGAAAAAAGAACTGAAGCTAACAGAAGTGCAGCAACTGCTGGATATAAATCATGTGTATCCTGTTATCAAGCGGCTCATCGAAAAAAAGCTGTGTTATGTGTGGGAGGAATTACAGGAAAAGTACAAAGAAAAATGGGAAACTTACATTCATCTTAACCCAGAATATTTTGTTGAAGAAAATTTGCAAAAGCTATTGAACAATTGGGGCAAAGCAGCACCCAAACAAATGGAATTATTACTTTCTTTTTTGCATTTACAAAAAACCGAAGGCGAAGTGGTTCAATCTCAATTATTAAAAAAATCAGGCGCTACTTCTTCACAGTTAAATGCCTTGATTGATAAAAATATTTTGCGCTCAGAGAAGCGAAGCGCGAGCCGTTTGCCGCAATTGCCAAAAGACATTGCGGTAAATTTTACACTGTCAATCGCACAGCAAAAAGCGTTGAGTGAAGTAGAGCAATCTTTCTCGCAAAAAGCAGTTTGTTTGTTACATGGCGTAACCTCAAGCGGCAAAACACAAATTTACAGCAAGCTCATTGAGCAGTACATGCAGCAGGGGAAACAAGTGTTGTATATGTTGCCCGAAATTGCATTGACGGCGCAGGTGATTCGACGTTTGCAAATTCATTTCGGCGGCCATATCGCCATTTATCATTCTAAGTTCAATGCGAATGAGCGGGTTGAAATCTGGAACAAAATAAAAAGCGGCGAAACCAAAGCCGTGCTGGGTGCGCGTTCTGCCTTGTTGTTGCCGTTCAAAGATTTGGGCTTGATAATCGTTGATGAAGAGCACGATTCTTCTTACAAGCAACACGATCCCGCACCACGTTATCATGCCCGCGATACGGCCATTTATTATGCTTCGCTGTTTGGTGCAAAAGTGCTGCTGGGCAGTGCAACGCCATCTATCGAAAGCTATTACAATTGCACGTTACAGCGTTATGGTTTGGTGAAGTTGAATGAGCGTTATGGCAACGCTGAACTGCCCGATATAGAAGTAATTGATACCAAAAATGTAGTTACGAAACCAAATGAAAAAGTGATTCTCACGCCGGAGTTAAAGAGCGCGATTGAAAAAACGCTGAAAGAAAAAAAGCAAGTCATTCTTTTCAAAAACCGGCGCGGTTATTCACCGTATATGATTTGCTCGGTTTGTGGCTGGATACCACATTGCCGCAACTGCGATGTTACGCTCACGTTTCACAAAGGCAAAAACAAACTGGTGTGTCATTATTGCGGCACCGATTATCCTGTCATGTACACCTGCGTTGCGTGCGGCAGTCATCAGTTCAATCAAAAAAACTTTGGTACCGAAAAAATTGAAGAAACCATTGCAGCAGAGTTTAGCGATGCGCGAATTGCCCGTATGGATTATGATAGTATTCGTGGCAAGCATGATCATGATACTTTGATAAAATTGTTTGAACAAAAGCGGCTTGATATTTTGGTGGGAACGCAAATGGTGGTAAAAGGTCTTGACTTTGAGCATGTAAATTTAGTAGGCATTTTGGATGCTGACGGCATTTTGAATTTTGCCGATTTTCGGGTGAATGAACGAGCCTTTCAACTGATGGAACAAGTGAGTGGCAGAGCAGGCAGGAGAGATGTGAAAGGAAAGGTTTTGATACAGCTTGCCAACGTTCATCATCCGGTGTTGCAGTTGGTAAAAGATCACGATTATGAGAGCTTGTATAAATTGGAGATTGAAAACCGGCGCAATTTTTTTTACCCGCCATTTTCGCGCATTATCAAAATTGTTTTTAAACATAAAGAAAGTGCCACAGCACAGGAAGCTGCAGAGCTGATGACGCAAGGGTTACAAGCGAATTATGCCAACTTCATTACCGGGCCAGCCGAGCCGTTGGTAAACAGAATCCGTAATGTTTTTTTGTGGGAAATTTTATTAAAGCTGCCGCGCGAAGCGGCTGTAATCACCAACTGTAAGCTGCAAATTTTGCAACAGGTGATTATCATTCAAAGCAACCCGACATACCGGAGCGTGAAGATTACGCCTGATGTTGATCCGGTTTGAGGAAGCGTTGATATTGCCGAATGACGGCAAAACCAAACGGTAGCGTCCCTAAAGTAATACAAGATTTTACGAAATGATGACAGCCCAAAAAAAGGGGCAAAACCAAACGTTCCTCCCATCTTAACACTGCTTTTACGGTATTGAAATATATTTGCTTTTATCCACTAATAAAAGAACGATGGACGAAGGAATTAACCAACTGATTGAAGCCTTGCAATTATCACCGGATAACATACCGTTGCGGTTGCACCTGGCGGAACTGATGATAAGAGCAAACCACATGGAAGATGCGGCTGAACAGTACAGTGAAGTGTTGAAGCGCAGTTATGGTAACAACAAGGCGCGCAAGGGTTTGGCTCACATTTATTACCGCCAAAAAAAGTATTCGGCAGCCATAATTATTTATGAAGATTTGATAAAAGAATCGGCATTACAAACCGATGAAATGGTGCAGTTTATACGATGTTTAATCAAAGAACAATCGTTTGCTGAAGCGGTAGAAGTGTATAAAAAAGTATTGCAGCAAAATCCATCGTTTAAAGACGATGAAATTGATGGCGCGTTGCGAACTTCATCGTTTGAAGCTCCAGCTGATCCATTGGATGATTTGAGTGATTTTGATGAGCACGAAGACTCTTTTTTTGGTGGCAACCAGCACAAGCAAAAGCCAGAATTTTTTATGGAAAAACCCGACCTGCGTTTTAGCGATGTAGGCGGTATGGAAGGCATAAAAAAGGAAATTTCTTTAAAAATTATTCAGCCATTA
This sequence comes from Ilyomonas sp., assembly GCA_965277535.1. Lineage (GTDB taxonomy): Bacteria > Bacteroidota > Bacteroidia > Chitinophagales > Chitinophagaceae > Ilyomonas. Next base: position 4,236,066 of record OZ255825.1, read on the forward strand.
CAAAACCCTGAGTTATACAAAGCATTTGGCAAGAAAACAGGCGGCGGCATTTTGTTGTATGGTCCGCCGGGTTGCGGCAAAACTTATCTTGCCAAAGCCACTGCAGGCGAAATTGATGCGAAGTTCATCAACATTGGTTTGCACGATATTTTAGACATGTGGATGGGCAACAGCGAGAAGAACTTACATGCTGTGTTTCAGCAGGCACGCGATAATACGCCTTGTGTTTTGTTTTTTGATGAAGTGGATGCATTAGGAGCAAGTCGCAGCGATTTAAAGCAAAGCAGCATGAGGCATGTTATCAACCAGTTTTTGGCTGAGATGGACGGCGTGCAACACAGCAATGACGGCGTTTTAATTTTGGCAGCAACGAATGCTCCGTGGAGCATTGACAGTGCTTTCAGAAGACCGGGACGCTTCGACAGAGTGGTGTTTGTTTCGCCGCCCGATGAGAAAGGAAGAACAGAAATTATCAAACAGCATTTGAAAAACAAACCGGCTGAAAGCATTGATGTATCAGCAATAGCGAAAGCAACACCCGAATATTCCGGTGCCGATTTAAAAGCTATTGTTGACATTGCTACCGAAGCCAAACTGGAAGAAAGCTTAGCAAAAGGCAGCATCGAAAAATTAGCAACGAAAGATTTGCAAAAAGCAATCAAACAACACAAAGCCACCACGCACGAATGGTTTAGCACAGCCCGCAATTATGCGTTATACGCCAATGAAAGCGGCTTGTACGATGACATTCTAAGCTACATGAAACTCAGGAAATAAAAAGAACAAGAATCAAGAAGCAAGCAACAAGCTTCAGTATTCAAGCTTGTAAGAATAGGATGAATGTTACTCTTGCTTTCTTTGTGTGTAGCATTTGTTTGTTTTTGCACATATTCTCTCATCCGTTGCTTGCTTCTTGTTTCTTGAAGCTTGAACCTTGATTTTTACAACTTATGTTTTTAATCAATCAACACATACAACGCGCAAGGCTTTTGTTCCAACAAGGCAGAACAAAAGAGGCTGAAAAAGAAATTGGCTATGCGCTGCGCGAAAACCCTGAAGAAGCAGAAGCTTTATTGTTATTAGCTGAATGTAAAATTGAAACAAGACAATTTGATGAAAGCTTACAATTGCTTTACAAATGCGCATCATTGATGCCGTATTATCATCGTGTGTTTTATTTGCTGGCTTTTTGTTTTTACCGAAAAAATGATAGGCCCAAAGCAATTGAAGAACTTAACAAAGCATTGGAACTAAACCCTGAAGCATCATCTTATTATGGTTTGTATGCTTATGTTTTGCTCGACATGCATCAGTATGACAAAGCATTGCAGAAAGCGAATGAAGGTCTTTCTTTTGATGCGGCAGATTTAACTTGTTTGAACGCAAGAACACAGGCGTTAATCCGGTTAAAAAACAAGGAAGAAGCTTACGAAACCATACGCGAAGCTTTGCAGGTTGATCCTGAAGATGATTTCACACATACCAATGTTGGCTGGATTTATTTAGAGAAAGGAAAACACAAAGATGCGCGCCAGCATTTCCGCGAAGCATTACGTATCAATCCCAATAACAAACGAGCCAGGCAAGGCTATAAAGAATCGCTCAAAGCAAGGTTGCTGCCTTACCGTTGGTTGCTGATGTTTTCCTTATGGCTTTCTGCCAAATCAAAGCGGGTTCGCTGGATAACCGTTATAGTTATTTGGGCATCCATAAGGCTGGCGTCAGGTATTTCTTCGTTTGCCGGCGCTAATACATTGGCGTATGTATTAATTGGTTTGTACTTTTTGTTTGTTTTGTTTTCGTGGGTGGGTGCGCCTATGGCAAACATGGTTTTATTGTTTACCAAAGAAGGCAAATATGTTCTCTCTTCATTGGAAAAAAAGATTGCCGGTTCAGTGGCTTTCCTGCTGGCTGCAAGTGGCGCTACGGCTGCTTTTGGCGGCTATCTGACAACAGTGAAAGATGACAACCAATATCTTGCTGCGCTTATTTTATTAACGATGGTATTACCCGTTAGCCGGTTTGAATATTTGCATCTTTTGAAAAGGAAAAAGCTCGTGCTTTATTTTTCTTTTACGCTTATTTTATTGGGCTTGATAAGTGCAGTTGGCGTACTGGCAGGAAGCGAAGCTTTTCTTACCACAATGCTATTTTATTTTGGTGGGCTTGTGGTTTATACCTGGGCTTTTGGTTTTATGTAAAGCAGCAATAATTCGGGTTGCAACATTTTTTACTGCTGCGCTTTCGCTGTCAAGATGGGCTTCTGCAATGGTTTGGAGTTCACCTTTTATATCCTGATAAATCAAACACAATTTGTACAAGTTTGATAACGCAAACGCTTTAATAGCAATAGGCGTTTCCACTTTTTCTACTAAAACAAAACATGCGTTCATTACCTCACCGTGATGCTCCTGCGGAATGGAAATTTGCTTTAAGATCCTTACACTGTTTCTTACTACCGCATCATGCACATCAGTTCGTAACAATTGTGCAACCAACGTTTTGATGTAAGGATAAATCAGTTGTGGTATCATCTCAACTACAGTGCTTACGCACCATGCAGCGCGTTGTGCAATGCGATATTCATTACTTACAAAAAGACGCATCAATTCTGCAAACGTTTCTTTTGAAGAACAAGCTTTTTCTGCAATTTGTATTGCGTCTTTTTTGTTGAAAATATCATCTTTCAGCAATTGTTCTTTTAACGTTGGCATAGAACCATTGTTGGGTTTTATGTGGTTAGACCTATAAGGTTTTTAAAACCTTATAGGTCTTAATTGCACATTTGTTTTCATTCATTTCCAAATGCTGTTCAATTTATCAATTTGTACCGTTTGAATTGGCAGGTGAGTTGGTGAAGAAATTTGAAGCCGGTTCAATAAAGATTTTGGAAAAAAGATGTCTGTCATTATAGTTACCCCATCATCGGCAAACATCTCAATTGAAGCCGCATCAATGATAAAGGTAATGTTCATTTTATCATCATTTGATAATCGGGAAGCAGAGTGTTTGGTAGCAAAGTTTTTATAAAAATCAGACTTTCCTGCGGCCGTTCTATCTATAAAATATTGATTGTTCTTTGTATCATAACCTGCTACAAGTCGTTCTCCATCTGCATTTGAGAAAGTAAATGAAACATCATCAAGCTTATTAGCCGATACTGTTACCCGATAAGCGGTAGCAATGGTTTTTGTTTTTGCAAGAATATTACCATCGGCTTTGACATTGCTGAGCGTTGCCAATGGCGTTGCAATTGAGTTGAGTTCTTTCACCGGCATTGCGGTTACATACAACTTATTATTCACTTCTTTTAAACTCAGTTCCCGTGGTACTGTGTTGGCACTTCGCCATGTTGCAGTTGGCACTTTGGTGGCATACAACCAATTGCTCATCCAGCCTAATAAAATGCGGCGGTTGCCTGTGTTGCTCCAGGTTACACCGGCGTAATTGTCTGTGCCGTAATCCAGCCATTTGGTGGTGTTTGAATCATCTGGCGTAAATGTTTTTCCATCAAAATTCCCTGTAAAATATTGCGTGCCGGAACCACCATTCGGTCCACCCGGATTGATATTTACAATCACCACCCAAACTTCTTTGCCCTTGTGTTGCAACGGAAATATATCGGGACATTCCCAAACGCCACCATGCGCACCCAATGAGTTGCCAAAATCACTTTCATGCGTCCAGCTTTTTAAGTCAGGTGAAGAGTAAAAAGATACATGGTCTTTCACTGCCAATATCACCACCCATTTCTTTTCTTTTTCAAACCACATCACTTTCGGGTCGCGAAAATCACGACTGCCACTTTCATTAGGAAGCACGGGGTTGTTGCTATATTTTGTAAACGTTTTGCCACCATCCAAACTATAAGCAATGCACTGCCTTTCAAAATCGTTTTTACCTTCCCGTTCAGCTTTTGGATTATGACTTGTATACATAGCAACCAATGGCGTTTTTCCGTTACTTCCAAAGCCCGAAGTGTTGTCTTTGTCAACTACTGCGCTACCCGAAAATATATAGCCTAAACTGTCGGGATATAGGGCAATGGGTTGCTGTTGCCAATGCATCAAATCGGTGCTGGTAGCGTGTCCCCAGTGCATTGGCCCCCACACTGTACTATCGGGATAATATTGAAAAAACAAATGATAAACACCATTGTCATACACCATTCCGTTTGGGTCGTTCATCCAATGGGCGGCTGGCGAAAAATGCACTTGCGACCTGTACAATTCGTGATACAACTGGCTTTGCGCAAAGAGACTAATTTGTGCAAAAACAAACCCTACAAGAAGCAATAGCTTGTTGGTTTTCATTTGTAAAGACTGGTACTGTTTCATGGTTGTTGATTTATAAAGAAGCAATTTCTTTTGATACTTCTTCCGGCTGTGTAACAAACGGAATTGTTTTTACCAATTTCATGTCTTTGTTATACATCGCCACAAACGGAAAACGCTGCACTCCATAATACTTCTGCACAACAAATGTGTAACCTTCAGTTCCCATTTTTATGTAATGCTTCGATGAAATGTGAAACGTAGAATCAAACGGTTTCATCTCTTTTACAGGCTGATATGTTACCATTACAATTTGTTTGTTTTTCAGTTCTTTGTCATACTTCAACAACTCTTTTGTAAACGCCTGGCAATGCTCGCAGGTTGGTGAAAAATAAACGAGAACCGTCGGCACATTTTTCTTCAACTCTTTATAAGTATAAGTTTTGCCATTGAGCATAACAATTGAAAAAGGTGCAATGCCACTCTTGTTTTGTTGCGCAAATACAGAACTGCAAAGGATTACAGCCAACGTGATAATGCAAAATCTTTTAAACATATCGCCAGAATATTTTGTTGTAATGATACGTGATGATTTGCTAATCCGGCTTTAAAAATAGCAAAGGACCGCTGTTTATTGCCAATACCAAAACCATTTTATTGTTCGGGCAATGTATCCATTTAGCATCGCGCACTTCGCCATTAATGGAAGAAAGAACAGACTCGGTTGTTGCACTTCCTCCTCGCTTATCAAACGAAAACAGAGTTGGCTGCAACGCATCATATCTGCCTTCATAAGGTTGCACACCACTTACTTTAATATTGGCTCCGCTGGAAGATGCTGTCAGCCATACGAAACTTCATTTTTCAATCAAAAACAATCTTGAAATTGTACATAAAAACGCGCTGCGTTTGTTGCGTTTAGTCAATCAGCTAATGGACTTTAGAAAAATTGAGCAAAACAAAATGAAGCTGCGTGCATCGAAAAACAACTTGACGCATTTTGTAACTGAGATTGCCGATTCGTTTCGGGAAATGGCAAAAAAGAAAAACATCACGTTACAGGTTTATTCGCGGATAAACGAATTGCCGGTTTGGTTTGATGTAAATATGATGGATAAAGTGATGTTTAACCTTCTTTGCAATGCTTTTAAATTTACAAAAGAAGAAGGCTTTGTTACCATTACAACAGGCAAAAGCAAAAGGGGAAATGAAGCGATGATAACGATTGAAGACACTGGTGTTGGTATGACGCCCGAAGCGAAAGAACATGCATTCGATTTGTTTTACCAGGGAAATGGAACCCTATATAAAGGCTCTGGTTTAGGGTTGAGTTTATCAAAAGAATTGATAGAACTCCACCATGGCTCGATACAAGTAGAAAGCGAAAAATGGAAAGGTACGCGCTTCGTTATTTATCTGCCTTTAGGACATTCTCACCTTGAAGCAGATGAAATGGTAGAAGAAGCCATTGCCAACACCTCTATTTATGAAGACCTGAAAATTTACACAGCAGTTCTGGTAACACCCTCAGAATTTAAAGAGAAATCCAAGGCTTAAACAAAACAATCAAATTTGTTTTTGCCCGAAAAGTTTCTTTATTTACACGGTTCATTCTGCAAAAAAGCGGCAAAAACAAACCTTTGGTTTACCGCCATAAATAAACAACTCTACCAAATGCACCGCCCGGTGTAAGATAAAATCCTGCTGTGATAGTTAAGGTATGATCTGTGAGATTTCTGATATTGAAGAATGTAGAATCATTGTTTAAGAAGTTGTTATCATTATTTCTACCAGAGCTATTATTTGTGACGGTCATGGTAGAGTCTGAAGTTACATGATAGGCAGAAGTGATGTATTGACTTCCTTCTTTGATGTATAAAATGCTATTGCTATTAAAAATAAAATAATCACTTTCTCTACCAATGTAAGCTTGTAGATGATTGGTGGCACCAGCACCAACAGAAAAGCTGTCAACTTTTATATTCCATTTTCCTGAAATTCGCTGAAGCACATTTCTGTTATTCAGATCTTTGCTGCAGGAAAAATGAACAAAAACAAAAAAGGGAATCAGAATAAGAAGGAAGATACGTTTCATAACAACATCCGTTTTACGCTATGATGCTGTTTTTATTCAACAACGTTGCATCGGTTATGAAATAAAGATTTATGATCATGGCTTTTTCTTTTGCTATAAAAACAAAACTTCCTTCCATCTTACCACCGATTCTGCAACATCTTTCATCAAAAATATTTGCGCCATTTGCCAAAACCTTTTCATTTTTGTGTAAACTTTACACACTCATTCAAACGATTGTAACTTATGAAACTATTTTGTACTCTTTTTTGCGTGTTTTTGTTTTGCGCTGCTCACAGCCAGTTGCTTACCTGGTCGCCCAATTTCATTACCGAACAAACCCAGAATGCCACTATCACGGCAGATGCGACAAAGGGAAATCAAGGGTTATTTAACCATGCAACAGCCGATGTGTATGTGCATATTGGAGTGATTACAAATTACAGTACTTCTTCGGGTAACTGGCTGCATGTTCAGTCCTCATGGGGTACAACTGCTGATAGTATTCGTGCGGTTTCTACCGGCACCAATCAATGGACTTTCACATTACCCGGTACTGTTCGTTCTTTTTTTAAAATGACTGATGCCAATGAGAAGATTTTGAAGATTGCCATTTTATTTCGCAGTGGTGATGGCAATGCAAAACTTTCCAACAGCGATGGCAGCGACATGTTTATTCCGGTTTATACAACCGGTTTGCAAACCCGCATTACGCAGCCTTACCGTAAGCCAACGTTTACACCCATACCTGAAACAGTAACTTACAAAGCCGGTGATGCGGTAACTGTATCAGCAGTGGCCAGCAGTACAGCTACTTTGCAATTGTTTTATAATGGTGTTTCCATTGCAACAACAACAGGTACTTCTGTTTCGGCAACGTCGGCTGCTGTGAATGGCAACAATCAAATTATTGCAAAAGCAACATCGGGTGCCATTACAAAAAGCGATACACTTTCTTTTTATATTAATTCGCCGGTAGTAGTTCAACCGCTTCCTGCGGGCGTGCGAGATGGCATTAATTATGGCCACGACGGCACTTCGATAACGCTGGTGTTGCTTGCTCCACAAAAAACACGCGCTGCCGTAATTGGTGATTTTAATAACTGGGCTCGTTCAGCCAATTCTGAAATGTACCAAACACCTGATGCCAGCCGTTATTGGATTACGTTAACCGGTTTACAAAAGGGCGTTGAGTATGCGTATCAATACGTAGTGGACGATACGTTGAAAGTGGCGGATATGTTTGCTGAAAAAATATTAGACCCTGCGAACGACCCTTATATTGATGCACAAACCTATCCGAATTTAAAAGCTTATCCTGTAGGGCAAACCGGCATTGTAAGCGTTATGGAAACGGGCAAACCTGCTTACAACTGGCAGGTGGCCAACTTTACAAAACCTGATAAAAGAAATCTGGTAATCTACGAGTTGCTGGTAAGAGATTTTGTTGCGGCGCACAATTGGCAAACAGTAAAAGACTCACTTCATTATTTAAAAAGTTTAGGTATCAATGCCATTGAAGTGATGCCTTTCAATGAGTTTGAAGGCAATATAAGCTGGGGCTACAATCCTGATTTTTATTTTGCACCGGATAAATATTACGGCACCGATATAGCTCTCAAACAATTCATTGATGCCTGTCATCAGCAAGGCATCGCGGTTATTATGGATATGGTAATGAACCATGCTTTTGGCTCATCACCAACAGTGCAATTGTATTGGGATCCTGTTCTTCAACAACCTGCAGCTAACAATCCCTGGCACAACCAAATGGCGCCACATCCTTACAGTGTTGGGTATGATTTTAACCATACTGCTCCTGCAACAGAAGAACTGGTTGAACGCGTTGTTGAGCACTGGCTGACGAATTATAAAATAGATGGTTTCCGTTGGGATTTGGCAAAAGGGTTTACCCAAAAATATTCAAATACTGATTCTGCTTTTGCAGCTTATGATACCGGAAGAGTAACCATTTGGAAACGCATTTATGATACGATGCAAAACATCGTTCCTGGCTCTTACTGTATTTTGGAACACTTCGCTGCCAATAATGAAGAGACTGATTTAAGCAACTATGGAATGATGTTGTGGGGCAACGAAAACTATAATTATAACCAGGCAACGATGGGTTATTTGGATAACAATGGTTCTGACCTAAGCTATGGAATCTATACCGCAAGAAATTGGGCAAAACCAAACCTTGTAACTTATATGGAAAGCCATGATGAAGAAAGATTGATGTATAAAAACGAGCAATATGGCAACAGCAATGGTTCATACAATGTAAAAAATATTCCTACTGACTTGCAACGAAACGCAATGGCAACGGCGTTTTGGGCAATGCAGCCAGCACCTAAAATGGTATGGCAGTTTGGTGAGTTGGGTTACGATTATTCAATCAACACATGCGCAGATGGAGTAACTGTAAACAACAATTGTCGCACCGATCCAAAACCAATTCGTTGGGATTATTTAACTGATGCCAACCGTGCGGCTTTGCGCAATGTGTATGCACGTTTGTTTTCGTTAAGAAATTATCCGGCTTATTTGCCCGCTTTCACTGCGCCTGCCGATAACATCAGGTGGAGCTTAAACGGAGCATTCAAATGGGAAACAGTCAACTCGGCACCGCTCGATATTGTTGTGATTGGAAACTTTGATGTGGTTACCACAAGCGGCAGTGTTGCATTTTCTCATACCGGAACCTGGTACGATTATCTTGCCGGCACATCATTCAATATAACTTCTACAACGCAACAATATATGTTGCAGCCTGGCGAGTATCATGTCTTTATTGACCAAAACGCGAACGCTGTTTTGCCTTTGCAATTGTTGTCGTTTATCGGAGTAAGAGGCACAAATGCTATTAACCTGAACTGGACAACAGCTAATGAAACCAACGTTCATTCTTTCTCGGTGGAACGATCTTTTGATGGCGTTTCTTTTACTACAATAGGAACAGTGGCAGCCACCAACGAAACTGCGCATAGCTATGTGTTCGCTGATAAGAGTAAGAGTGCAATCAATGCAAAAGCTCCTGTTTTTTACAAAATAAAAATCACCAATAACAATGGCAGTACAAGCTATTCTAATGTGATAACCATTGCTCCGCAAAATAGAAATGCAAATGCAATTTTATATCCCAATCCGGTGCACAATGGCGTTGCTTACATTGATTTAAACAATGCAGTTTCAGGTAAATTACAGGTTATGATTGCCGATGCAGGAGGTAGAATTTGTATGAATAAAACAGATTCTGCAATCAGTAGCACAACTCAGTTACCACTGAATGTTTCATCGCTTGCAAATGGTGTTTATCATGTTACAATTATGAATGGTAACAGTAAAGTGCTGACGCAAAAGTTAATCATCAGCCGATAATCATTTGATTTGTTTTTGTTGAAAGAGCCGTTTGTAAAAGCGGCTCTTTTTTATTGTTATGAATTGCTTTAATCTTGTTGAAAAACAACAGTGGAAGACATTACAAAAACATATACCAATGGTGAAATAACCATTGTGTGGAAACCGAAAATATGTATTCATTCTACTAAATGCTGGAAAGGTGAAGGAGGTTTGATTGAAGTGTTCAATCCAATAATCCGGCCCTGGATAAATCCGCAGGGCGCAAGCACAGAGCGCATCATTCAACAAATTAAACTTTGTCCCAGCGGAGCATTGAGTTTTTATGAAAATAATGGCAAAAACAAACCTTGCTGAACAATAGTCCGAATTAAATCAAACCTAAAAGGATTGCGTTTGTTATCTCTGCCTTCTTACTGTTCAACCGAACATTTGGAAATGCCCATTTTTGCCCATCATCACAGGTTACTTTTTACGGCAAGCATTTTGAAAAAGAGTGAACGTCTTTTAGTTTATTCAAAACCAACTTCCTCATGGCAGCACACAAATATGAAACCGGCATCATTGGCAACTGCGCTTACATTGCTCATGTAAATAAAAACACTAACATAGACTGGCTTTGCTGGCCCCGCTTCGATAGCACTTTTGTTTTTGGCAAAATGCTCGACGAAAAAAAAGGTGGTGAGTTTTCGATTCTTCCCGATTCAGGCGAGTACACTTCTATTCAATACTATCTTGAAAACACCAATGTTTTGTGTACGGTTGTTACCACCAAATACGGCAAGTATCGAGTGATGGATGTAGCACCGCGCTTTATACAATTCGATCGCTCTTTTCGTCCCCTGATGCTAATACGAAGGATTGAAGTTCTCGAAGGAACGCCACGCATGAAAGTGGTGTGCAAGCCTGTTACCAATTACGGCGAAAAGGGCCTGGAAGCGCGGCGCGGCAGCAGTCATATCGAGTTTGCAGGACACGATGAACACCTGCGTTTAACCACCAACCTGCCTATCAATTACATTTTTGATGAACAATCTTTTGTACTCACCGATACGCGTTATCTGGTACTAACCTATGGCTCTCCTTTGGAAGCACCGCTGGTGAACACCTGTGTTCATTTTATAGATGAATCTATCAAGTACTGGCGTGTTTGGATTAAGCAATCTTATATAGCCAATTTTGCCCAGCGGCAAGTAATCCGTTCTGCACTTGCCTTAAAGCTGCATCAGTATGAAGATACCGGCGCATTCATTGCTGCCAGCACCACAAGCTTGCCCGAACATCCGGGCAGTGTACGCAACTGGGATTACCGCTATTGCTGGCTGCGCGATACTTATTATGTAATCAATGCGCTCAATCACATTGCACATTTCGATGAGCTGGAACAATACTTTAACTGGATAACCGATGTGAGTTTCGACCAGCACAATACCCGCTATCAACCATTGTATAGTATCACCGGCAAACACAAACTAACCGAAGAAATTTTGCCGCTTGAAGGGTATCTTGGCAACAAACCTGTGCGGATAGGCAACCAGGCTTATGAACATGTACAGAATGATATTTACGGGCAGGTGCTGGTGTCCCTGTTACCACTTTATACCGACCATCGCTTTGTGTTTCGTGAACGACACGACTCGGATAAATGGATTGAATTTGTGTTGAAGAAAATTGAAATGACAATAGATGAGAAAGATGCGGGCATCTGGGAGTTTCGCAACTTCGAAAACATTCATTGTTACACCAATCTGTTTCAATGGGTTGGCTGTTGCGCTGCTATAAAAATGGCAAAAACAATTGGCAATGATGAACTGGTACAAAGAGCCGAAGTCCTGAAACAGAAAGCGGTTAATAACATTGAAAGTTGTTACAATGAAGAGATGAAATGTTATACCAGCGCAAAGGGTGTTACTTTCCTTGATGCAAGTACGTTGCAATTGATTTTGATGCATTATTTAGATCCTTCTTCGCAACGTGCAAAAGACCATTTGATAGCTTTGGAAAAAGAACTGAAAACGCCTAATGGTTTGTTTTACCGTTATGTTCATGCTGATGATTTCGGCAAGCCGAAATCAACTTTTTTGATTTGTGCATTTTGGTACATCGAAGCCCTGGCTTGCGTTGGCAGATTAGATGATGCCATTGAAGAATTTAATAACATCATGCAGTACAGCAACCACCTGGGTTTGTTGAGCGAAGATGTAGATGAGAATGATGGCAGCCAGTGGGGGAACTTTCCGCAAGCCTACAGCCATGTGGGTTTGATGAATGCCGCTTACCGCATTGCAGAGAAACTGGACAAGCCGATTTTTATGTAATGTTTTGTTTGAACCACGAAGACAGTAAGACACCAAGGTTCACGAAGGATAATAAAATAAAGCTTTGTGTAACTTCTTTTCTTCAAAACTTCGTGGTTCAAGCTTCCTTCAATTCTTCCAGCCTTTCAATAATTTTATCCGTATCATCAATCTCACCCATGCGCGGAAAAATGTATTTCAAACTTCTTTCATGCGCTTCCATAGCCATATCAGTCATAGCATCTTGCGCAAAAGCAACGTTATAACCTCGTTCACTTGCCGCACGTGCTGTTCCTTCAACGCCAATGCTGGTAGCCACTCCGCCAATCACAATGCCCGTGATACCGCGGCTCTTTAGTTCTTCTTCCAAATCTGTTTCAAAAAAAGCGTTCCAGGTATGTTTGGTAACGAGTATGTCTTCAGGTTGTTTGGCCACTTCAGGAATGATTTCAAACAAATCGGGTGTTGGGTTAGCAGGCTGTTGCATCTGCTGTTCCTTTCGTGTTTTTGTAAATGGCGCATTTCCCATTATCACGTTTGTAAAAATGATTGGCAATCCTTTTTTGCGAAATGCTTCAATTAATTTGACTGCATTGGCAACAACGTCTTTCACAGGTGTTGCCGTTTGGCGGTTTACAATTCCTTTTTGCAAATCAATCAATACCAGTGCGGTTTGCTTGTCTAAAACGGTTACCATAGTTTTTGTTTTATTGATTATCCAAACTTCAAATCATCAGTGCAACATCCGTTCCTTACAGCATCCGCCAAATTATGTTGGTACTATCAAGGTTTGTTTTTGCACTTATTTTTTGCACGAAATATTTCTTCATCATGTCGTTTCTAAAGCAGCTCTTACTACTTCTGCTTCTGCAAAACCTCCTTTGTTTTTAACCCCTTTTTGTTTGCGTAGAAAACGTATGTGCAGGCCGCCTACTACCAAGGCAATCATTCCTTCGCACAAGACAGTATTCTGCACGCCAATGTGCTCCGACACAAAGCCAACCAACAAGCCACCCAATGGTTGCATACCAAACAAAATGGTTGTAAAAAAGCTAATTACCCTTCCACGCATAGCAGAGGCAACAGTAGTTTGTACAATGGTGTTGGAAACAGTAATCTGCGCCATCATTCCAAATGCACTTATCAGGATAAAAAACAGGGCGAGCCAATAAAAATGAGTGTGTGAAAACAACATCAGACCTGCGCCGAAAATAAGCGTGTTTCTGGCTAAAATGTAATGAATGTTGATTCCTTTTTTTTGCGAAGCCAGGTAGATGGCACCAATAAAAGCACCCAGCCCGATAACGCTGTCAATCACACCAAATGTAGATGCTGTGCCGTGAAAAATATCTTTCGCGTACACCGGCATCAGTGTGTTATACGGCAAAACAAACAAACTCATAATACCAATCATTAAAAAGATAAAAGTGAGATTTTTGTTTCGCCTAACATACTCTAAACCTTCGCGCAAATCACCAACAATATTTTTCGTGTGCTGCCTTGGAATGTATTTAGGCAGCCGCATCATCAGCAACGAAACAATTACAGCAATAAAGCTTACTGCGTTCAATCCAAAACAAACCGTATCGCCCAATTTTTCAATGGCAATACCAGCAATACCAGGACCAATCAACCGCGACAAATTCACCATGGATGAGTTCAATGCTACAGCATTGGGCAAGTCTTTTTTATCTTCTACCATATCATACACCAGCGATTGCCTTGCAGGTACATCAAAGGCGTTTACAACACCAAGAAAAGCGCCCAATGCAAGAATTTCAGTTACGTTATAATGCTTAAGGAAAATAACAAGTGTGAGCAACACCGCCTGAACCATAGAAATGACTTGTGTAGTCAGCAGCACTTTGTATTTGTTGTAGCGGTCAGAAACCACGCCACCCAAAAAAGAAAACAAAAAAGAAGGAAACAGCGTTGCAAATGCCGAAACGCCCAACATAAATTTGGAATGTGTAAGCGAATACACAACCCAGCTAACGGCTGTTTTCTGCATCCATGTGCCGATTAATGATATGGATTGTCCGGCAAAATATAATCTGTAATTTCTACTTTTAAATGCGTTAAATGTGGTGATATTCATAGCGTCTTTTCTTTCTCCTCTTGCTTTTTTTGTCTACTCAAAATCAATCATTCTTGTCAAAGGCTCAATCATTTTTTTTAGCATTTCGTGTTCCCGTGTAGTCAGTGTTTCTTCGATAGCTTGCTGCAGCCATTCGTCGCGTTCATGTCTTCTTTTCGATATAATAGTTTGCCCTTCTTTGGTTAATGAAATGAGCACTTTGCGTTTGTCTGTTTTCGATTCTTTGCGATTGATATAACCCAATTCAGATAAATGATTTAGAATGCCCGACATGGATTGCGATGTAATTTTTTCGGCGGCGGCCAATTCGCCCGGCAACATTTCTTTTTGTTCATTTAATGAGCCAAGAACTGAACGCTCGGTAAGCGACAGTTCATCTCCGGTTGTGTTTTTTGTACGAAGCTTTTTGATAAGTCGTGTTATAACGGTTCTGAAATCGGTGGCTAATTGTAAATCAACAGTTTCAGCTTGCATAATAGTAAGGTAAACTTATAAGTTTACCTTACAAAGGTAGCAATATATTCTTTGAGTTTAAAAAGAAGAGAGGTTTTGTTTTTGTTAAGAAAACAATTTACGCTTGTTTGCTTTTTCTTTCGCTGATGATGCGAAGCAGCGAATCCATTACGGCTATTACGTCTGTTTTTGTTTGTTCGTTAGTAATGGCGTTAGCTTCTATTTTAGTTTTGGCAAATTGAATAATCAGTTGACAACTCTCCGGTACATCAGCTTGAATAATGTTGAGCGTTTCCATCAACGCTTTATGACCTTTTTCTCCGCTTAAACCTGCAGTAATCAATGCCGTTGGTTTATGTGAAAAAACGGTAGAAGAAACCGTCCAGTCAATTGCATTTTTTAATGATCCCGGAACACCCATTGCATATTCGGGCGTACAAACCAAAATGCCATCGGCTTCGCTTAGCTGAGTGCGAAATTCATTCACGATGGATGGTGCATTATCGTTATCCGAATCAGGGTTGAAATGTGGAAGATTTGCAATGTTCGGATAGATGGTAAGATGAAGTTTGTTTTTGTACAAATTCTGAACCGCATGAAGCAAATTCAGATTGACAGATACTTCGCGTGTACTGCCACAGATGGCAACAATGTGAATGAGTTCGGACATAGTAAGAAAAGAATAATCAAATTAACCATAAAAAAGGTGCAACACCAAAGCTGATTTGGTTTTGCACCTTTTTTATCGTATCAAAACAACAGTTCCTTTATAGTGAAACAACTCGCCGGTATCGCAAATAATTTCTGCATAATACACATATGTGCCGGGCGGTGCAGGTACATTTTTAAATGTGCCATCCCATCCGTCAGAAGAGGATTGGGTATCGGTTATGTGTTCTTTTTCATACAACAATTCTCCAAGCCTGTTAAACACAGCAAAATGTTTTATTTCTTTAATACCGTTGCCTAAAATGGAAAAGCGATCATTTTTTCCATCGCCGTTCGGCGTAAAAGCTGAAGGCGCATTAACGAGGCTGCCTTTGCAAAGGATAGCAACCTGAACTGTATCATAACTTACGCAGCCGGTATTATTGGTTGCTTTTATAACATATTGTATGTCCGAATGTGGAGTAACAACTACAGTAGCACAGGTGTCGCAATTCAGAAACTGGTCTGGTATCCACTGCCAATGCGTTATGTCGTTGCTTCCCGTCGCTGTGAGTGTTGTAGGTTCGCCGGCAAATGTAGTAACATCAGCACCTGCATTCACAGTTGGCAATGTGGCGGTAAGCACTTGTATAGTGGCTGTATCAGCAAAACAACCGGCATTGTCAAATCCAACAACCGCGTAGATTTGAGGCAAATACGTTGATACCGTTGGGTTCGCAATCGTTGTGTTGCTTACATCATTGTTTAACCATTGATATGTATCCGCACCCGATGCGTTCAATTGCGCAACGCCACCCGGGCAAATGTAAACAGGCGATGGTGTGATTACTTTAAAACGTTGTGTAACGGCAATCGCAACCGAATCGTTGCCAACACAACCGGCTGCGTTTGTCACCTGGACAAAGTAAGTGGTAGCTGTATCTGGAAAAACATAAGGCGTAGCTGTATTGCCACCTGCAATATGTTGTTTAGGAATCCAGTTAAATACATCGCCATCATGCGCTGCTAACTGCACAGAATCGCCTTCACAGATGTGTGCGCTTAACGGCGATGCATTGACCATAGGATTTGCATTTACCATGATTACATGCACTGTGGTATCATAGCATCCATGGTCATTTACAATTAATGACACGGAATCCAAACCGGGTATAGTAAATTGTTTTAGCGGTGTTTTTTGCGCCGTTGATGTATCGCCATTTGGAAAGAGCCAGTTCCATTGTACCGTTCGTGTTGAGGAGCCTGTAAATGAAGCGGAATCGTTCTGACAAATCTTGTTTGGTCCTGCAATAAATGCGCGTGGTGTTGGCTGAATCGTAATACTATCTCTTGTAATATCGGTGCAGCCGAACTGTGAAGCTCCGCTCAATATCACTTCATATTTTCCCGGCTTATTGTACACAAACGAAGCTGTTTGGGTGTTAGCGGTATCGTTACTTATGCCTGTTCCGAAGCTCCAGTGATAGGTGAGCGGATAGCCTAAGGTTTTGGCTTCGCTTACCGTTTTCGGGTTGAAAATGAGCAGGGAAGAATCGCAGGCAACCTGCGCATTCATGTTGATTTGCAGGTGCAAGGTATCGACAATGATAGGTTTCGTTAAAAAGAACGGAAACTGGCAATTGCTGCTGTCTTTTACAATCAGCGATGGTGTATAAACGCCCGCTGTTAAATATCGGTGTGATGCGACTGTATCGTTGTTGTTTATCAATGTTCCATCACCAAAATCCCAGGTAAATTGTTTTGTGTTAGAACCAATCGCTTGCAGCGTAATCAGTTCCGAACCGCAGGCAAACGGCTTCACTGCCTGCAACTTTGCAAAGGGCCCTTTTATTGTTATCCATTGAAAAACAGAATCTATCGTTCCATCAATAAAATAACCATACAACGTTACTTTATAAATGCCTGGTTTGTTATAAATATGACCTGCATTGTTTAAGTTGTCGGCAGTTGTACTATCTCCAAAATTCCAACTTATCCTTACTGTATTGATAGATGTATTTACAAAGGAACCAATCACCGGCGGACATCCGCTGTTGGGGTTTATATAAGCTGTAGTGTACGTAAAAGAAAGATTTGGATTTTGAACATACACAGTCTGCGATGTGGTGTCGGCGCAATGTTGCGTAGCATTCGTGGCAATTAATACAACAGTATCAATGCTTTCTTTTCCATAACTATGAACAACCGAATCAGCAAAAGGTTGATTGCTAAGTATGCCGCCATCGCCAAACATCCAGGTATAAAAAGTTACAGAACCATTCGTGTTGGTAGTATCTGTTTGGTTGTAAAAAGAAATATTGGTTGCAGGTAAAACAGGATTTTGCGAAATACTGAAAGCAGCCACAGGCCCCGAAATGCTGACAATGTTAGAATCGAGTGGTGTTGACGATGTACACCCATTGGCATCAGTAACTGCAAGCGTTGCATTATAACTTCCTGGTTTTGGATAACTGTGCGCTACAGATGTGCTTTGTACTTTGGTTTCGGATGAACTATCTCCAAAATTCCATTGCCATCTGATAATGGGAGAGTTATGGCTCGGCTTCGATTCATCAACAAAAACAACCGGCGTTTTAAAACAGGAAATTTGGTTTTGCACAAAAAACAGAGCTATGGGACCCAATGCTTCAAAAGGTAAATAATTGCTGGTATCCTGGCAGCCAAAAGATTGTGATGTGGTAATTACACGAAGCGATTTTTCAGCCACACTCAAATTGTTTAAGTCAATGTTGAACGAGTTTTGAGCCGTCTGTTCCGTTATGTTAACACCGCCTGCAAAATGTGTGGTATCGGTATATTGAATGGTGGTAATATCGTAGCCCAACGTAAACGGAGAGGTAAATGGATTGTTTTCTAAATTAGATAAACTTGTATGCAAAGTATCACTACTGCAAAACCGGCTTTTTGTTGCTGCAAGGCGTGGGTTTTGTTTTAATAAAACATTCATAAATACCGAATCCGTTGCCGAACAAGTTCCGTTGGTTGCAGTTAACGAAATGTGGTAAGTTCCGGTGGCTTTGTATTCGTGCACAATGGGTTCTTGTGCCGAATCATAATTATAGGGTGCGCTGCTATCACCAAAGTTCCAACTGTAATGCAGCGCCCTGTAAGAGGCTTCTGTAAATGTTACCAGGCCGCGCGTTCCATCGCAGGTATTTTGTGCGCTTGCAATGTGTGGAAATGGCGGCAAAACTGTAATATAAGCCGGTTTCGTAACCGTGTCGGTGCAACCGTTATTGCTAATGATTAAAGTTACAGAATAAGTAGAATCATGCTGATAACGATGCGAAAAAGGCGGCGGCAGCGAATCGTATTCAACGCCATCGCCAAAATTCCAGGTAAATGTTCCTGCAAGATTGCTTCCGGTTACGGTAAAAAAAACGGGGTTATTTCCGCAAACCGGATTGGGAGAAGCCGAAAAATCGGCCTGCGGTTTTTGATATACGTCAATTATATAATTAGCAGTATCGCTGCAGCCGCCCTTGGTTGTATAATGTAAAACCACATTGTACTCACCAGGTGCAGTGAATGTATGTTTGGGTAACGCGTCGGATGAAGAGGTGCCATCGCCAAAATCCCAATTGTATGTTGAAAGAGTATCGGTTGTAACAGCCATAAAAGTTGTGGTTTTTGTATCACAACCTAAGTGGCCATTTGAACTGCTGATGGTAACGGTTGATTTTTGTACCGTTACAGGCTTTGTAATTTGTGCCGTACAGCCGTTGGTGCCGGCAGTGGTGAGTGTAACATTATAAGTGCCATTGGCATTGTAAAAATGCGATGTTGTTTTACCTGTGGCTGTTCCATCGCCGAAATCCCATTGCGTGTTTGTTGTATTTTTTGATGTATCTGTAAAATCAACTGTTACAGGCGCACCACAGCTTCCTTCAGGTTGCACAACAAAGCCAGACACTTTAGGCGCCTGTTGAATGGTAATTGTTTTTGTTGCCGTATCAGGGCAGGTTTCATACACATTTATCAATTGTAGTTTGTAATTGCCCGGTGCTGTAAATGTGTGTCGCAACTGGTGAGACGCCGTATCGTTGGAAGGCGTGCCATTCAGCAGCCAGCTCTCAGTGGTTGCAGTTGGCGAACTGCTGTCGGCAAATGAAAGGGGTGTATTCTGACAGAATGTAGGAGGTAACGTAAAGGCCGTGTGGAAATCAGCGACATTAATATCGTTTACCAAAGTTGTATCTGAAGTGCAGCCATCGGGACTGGTAGTTGTTAGCTTAACAATATAAATACCACGCTGCTTGTAGAAGTGTTTCGGTTGTTGTGCCGAAGAAGTATCTCCATCGCCAAAATCCCAATGATAAGAGAGTGAACCAATGCCTGCACTGTTGTTTGTAAAATTCACGGCATCACCGGCTTTGCAAAGCACCGTTTTGTTCGTTTTAAAAGAAGCAATTACTTGTGGATAAATAGTTATCAGTTGTGGCTTTGAAGCGGTGCTGAAACATCCATGACTATTGGTAACAGTAAGGCTGGGGCTAATACTGTTTCCAATGGTATAAGTGTGAACCTGTGGAGTAGTGCCATTTTGTGCAATGCCATCACCAAAATCCCACGTATAAGAACTAATACTACCATCGCCTGGCTGAGAATTGGAAATAAATGTAACTGCCAGCGGAGGACAACCTTTTGTAACGTCAACCGAAAAATCAACCAGCGGCTTTTTATAAACCGTTATCTGCATTGATTTTGAGGACTTAATAATACCTTCTGTTACTATTAGTGTTACCGTGTATGTGCCTTCGTTATTGTAGGTGGTTCCAGGGTTTTCTAAAGCTGAACTGTTAGTGTTACCAAAATCCCAGGAGTAGGTAGCAGCATTTGAAAAACCAGTGGAAGCATTGGTGAAAGAAATGGTAAGCGGCGAACAGCCCGATGTTTTATCAGCGGTGAAGTTGGCTTGCTGCGCCACTGCCGATAAAAAGGGGCAAAACAAAACCAACAATAACCAAAAGCATTTCCAGCAGGGCATTTTTTTTATTTAAAATCTTCTTAGCAACTATTCAATCACTTAACACTCAATCTAAGAAAGTTTTGAGTTCTTTTTCGATGGGGAAAATAGAATACCCTAGATGCGACCCGATAAGTTACAAATTTAGCGTTTTTCATAAACAGCGTTTCAATCCCGACAGAAAGCAACAATTGTGCTAAATACGACTTCTGTTTTCATGTTTCGTAGCTTTCACTGAATATTAGTTGCATTGCATTGTTATGGAAACTTTTTTATCAAGTATTCATTTATCCTTCGACTTTTTTAAATGCTTTGTTCCTCACTTCTTAATTACATTTTACTTTTACAATGCTTTTTTACAACGGAATACAATAATGGCAATGAAAAATGAAATAGATGTAGTTGATAAAATTTTAAACGCGTGTAACAAACACCTGCAATTTGATTTGTTTGTAATGAGCTTGATGCATCAATACGAGGAGCGTGGAAGTCTTAGCAAAAAGCAATTGCAGGGATTGTATTACAAAGCGGAAAAAGTTGCTGATATACCGGCTAACTGGCTGGCTACACTGCAAGCAAAAATTTCTAAAATGCCCAATCGCTTTAAATCCGAAATACCCATTGCAACAAAGGCTTTGTACGAAAAAGATGAGCGTGTTGGCAAACTAATCAACGACATTTTGCTGCGCTATCCTCAACACAAAAGAGTTTTGTTTTTACAAAGCAAATACAACAATAATGAAGCCTTGAGCAGTAATGAAATTACCGAACTGGAACGGTTTGCAAAGTTGTTGTTGTAAATTAAAAGGCCATTAAATATAGCTGAAAGAATAACATTTGCTTCTCACTGCATGTTTATGTTTAGGTAAATCCAAAATTAATCTGAACATGAAAAAAAGAGGCGCATTTGTTTTTGTTTATTTTCTTTCTGTTGTAATGTTTTTGTCCGGTTGCACAAAAATTTCTGATTTTAATTTTAGCAACATGCCGTCCAATGTAACCACCGTAAATGGAGCCGGTAATTCATCCAAAACAAAACCTTTTACGAGCTATGTAATTGAAACAGGCAATCATTATTGCGACGGTAATTATTATCCGCCATTTGCCGATACAGCTTTGTATTTTACTGTTGTGTTTGATAGTTCTGCCATCTATCACTTCACTGATCCGGCCACGATGTACGACAACAACAAGCTGTATGGTTTTGCAGATAACAACAGTTTTCATCAGCAGTTCAGCGCAAGGTTTGGATGGCGTTGGTTTAATAACGAACTACAATTGGCTGCGTACACTTATAATAAAGGTGTTGTTAGCATCGTGCAATTAGGCAAGGTTGATTTAGGTGTTGAAAACAAATGCGCTATCGTTGTGAAAGGCGATCATTACAATTTTGTTTTAAACGGAATTACTACTTCTGTTCCGCGAGCAAGCACAACCAAAGAAGCCTCCGGATACAAGTTATATCCTTACTTCGGCGGCGATGCTACAGCACCACATAAAATCACTATCTTACTAAGAGACGGAAACTAAAGCACAACTAAGATGTTAGATTGATGATTGTTGAAAACCGCAACAGTAAAGGGCTTTAGCCAGTAACGATACAATAATGTTCAATTGGAAGAGTAGAAATATGTGCAAAAACAAAAGGTGAGAAGCCATTGAAAACTTCTCACCTTTTTTATTCAATCAAAAATCTAAAATCCTAAATCAGCAATCCATTTTTATTTGCTTGCATTAGCAAGATTCGCTGCGTTCCACCAATCTTTAATGCTGCTGCAGGAGGCATAATTTTTATCAATGTTGATGTAATAAGTAGGAATATGATCTTTAAACCATTTTTCCAAAACCTGCATTTTCTTTTGTTCCAAAGCTTGTTTGGCAATGCGGTCGTAATCGTCTTTCATATTCTCAACATGAGGTTCTGTGCGACTTCTAAAATACACAATACGCACACCTTGCATACCGCGCTCGTTGGTGAAAGCAACCGGACGGGAAATATCACCTGGTTTCATATTTTTTAACTGAAGTACAAGGTCTTTATCCAACTGGTCAATGGTTACATCAGGAGAGCCGTCTTGGGCAGTTACGGCGCCACCTGTAAATTTACTGTTGTCGTCATCGCTAAATTTATTGACTGCAGTGCTGAACGACATTTTATTTGCCCCGATATCATTGCGAAGGCTATCAAGCTTGCCTTTTGCAATGTCCAGTTCGGTATTTGTTACCGGCGGAATCATTAAGATATGACGAATGATGGCATCATCACCAGAGCGGCTTACCATTTGAATGAGGTGCAAGCCAAACTTACTTTTTACAACCGGCGAAATTTGTCCTTCTTTCAATCGCCAAACCGCAGCCATAAAAGCTGGGTCCCACTGCTTATCGTTTCGGTTGATACTGTATTGTCCGCCGCTTTCTTTGCTGCCCGGGTCCTGCGAATAAATGCGTGCCAGCGCATCAAACTTTTTCGAGCCGCTTTCTACTTGTTTTTTTAAGTCCAGCAATTGATTGCCAACGTATTCTTCTACATCTTTATTGGCTTTTGGCATCATTACAATCTGGCTTACTTCCAACCGGCTTTCAAAAAACGGCAAACTGTCTTTTGGAATTTTTGAGAAGAAATCTTTCACTTCTGTTGGCGTTATTTTTACATTGTCCAGAATCTTACTGCGCATCTGGTTTGCCATCTGCCGTTCTTTAAACGGAGCACGGTTGTCTTCTTTAATTTGATAGATGGTTTTGCCGGCAATTTCTTCCAGGGCTTCCTTACTGCCATACATCTGAATAAAGCCGCGAACCTGGTTATCAAGCAAGGCATCCAAATCTTCATCCGATACCGGCAATGAATCTTTTTCAGCTTGTAACATCAAGGCTTTTTGTATCAACTGGCCTTCTAAAAAAGCACATTCAGGATCGGGTGGTAACTGTGCATCCTGACCTTGCCGTTTGTAATCGGCAATGGCATTGGTAATATCGCTTTGCAAAATAATTTTATCGCCTACCTGTGCAATGATTTTATCGGCAATCACCCGCTGCTGTGCGTGAACAGAAATTGATGCAAAACAAAACATTGCACCTGCAAACAAAACTTTCTTCATAGTAAACATAGAGATTGTCAAAAATAACCATTGCAGCAGAGTGCAAACCGAACGTGAAACCTTTTAACAAACAAATAAAGGGAAAACAACTATGGGAGATGTTTATTTTGGAAGTAAACTGTCGCCGTCATTCCGCAAGACTTGTCCCGATTCTATCGGGATGCCCTCAGCACGAACTCAACTTTCAACGAGATAGCGAGGGCTTTGTGCGGAATCTGCTCTCCTTAGTTTGAACAAGTTGCAATGCTATGAATTCATTTACTTATATTCCATCACATCCATAAATCAATCATCAGATTCCGCACAAAGCCGCCGGCAAGTTTGATTACAATAAAGTCATCGTGTTGGCGGCTTTGTGCGGAATGACGAGAACATTCATAAAAGAAACCTTTCCAGTTCAGTAACCATCTTTCTGTCATTACTCAAGCGCGGCAGTTTGTTTTGTCCGCCCAGCTTTCCAATGGATTTCATGTAAGTGATAAAGCCATTTTTTTGTACTGCTCTTATCTTTAGTTTTTGAAGAATACTCCCGGTGATTAAATCATCGTAATACACATTTTTGCTGCGCAGATTGTCATCTACTTTTTGGGCAAAAACAAACATGTCTTTGGGTGCTTCCCCAAATTCAATAAACCATTCGTGATAACTTTTGCCTTTGCCTTGCTCTACCATCGGGGCAACCGTAAATTCAACGATATGAACATTGTCTTCCCCCGCAGCTTTCATCAGAGCAGCTTCCACTTCTTCTGCAATTACATGCTCTCCAAAAGCGGAGATGTAATGCTTGGTTCTTCCTGTTACTGCCAAACGATAGGGATTTGTACTTACAAACTTTATTGTATCGCCAATATCATAACCCCACAAGCCAGCATTGTTGTTAATGATAAGTGCATAGTTTTCACCCAACCTAACATCCTTCAAGCTAAGGCGGGTTGCGCTTTCTGAGCCAATTTCAGCAGCCGGAACAAATTCGAAAAAAATGCCTGATGCCGTATTGAGCAACAAGCCCTGATGTTCAATCGTATCCTGAAAAGCAAAGAAGCCTTCTGATGCCGGAAAAGTTTCAATAGAATCTATTTTTTTACCAATGGTGTTGAACAATTTAGCTTTGTAAGGTTCAAAGTTTACACCGCCATAAACCATTACAGAGAAGTTGGGGAACAAGTCTTTTATTGGTTTGCCGCTTACCCCTTGCAATCTATCGAAATACATTTGCATCCATGGTGGAATGCCGCTGATTAACGTCATGTCCTGGTCAATGGTTTCTTTTACAATGGCATCTAATTTTGTTTCCCAATCGTCAATGCAATTGGTTTCGTATGATGGCAATTGGTTGGTGCGCAAATAGCGCGGTACATGATGGTTTACAATGCCACTCAATCTTCCCGTTGGAATACCTGCTACTCTGTCAAGAACAGGGGAGCCGCTTAAAAAAATCATCTTGCCTTTTGTAAAATCGGCATTACCTTTTTGGGCGATGTAACAAAGCAGTGCATTGCGGGCTGTGTCAATATGATTATCTATCGAATCTTTTGAAATGGGAATATATTTTACACCGCTTGTTGTGCCACTGGTTTTGGCTAAATAAAGAGGCTTGCCTTTCCATAGTACATTGTGTTTGCCTTCCTTTATTTTTTCGATGTATGGCTTCAGTCCTTCATAATCGCGAAGCGGAACCTGCTGTTTAAAGTCATCATACGTTTTGATTGAATCAAAACCATGGTCTTTTCCAAACTGCGTATTTTTTCCAACCTTAATTAATTGTTGTAGTATAGCTTCCTGGTCCTGTACAGCCGTTGCTATGCCTTTTTGAAGCCTGTTAAAAACATAATTGGCAAAAGGTTTCGCCAGCGAAGATTTGATGCTCATATATGGTGAACAAAAGTTAGGGCAAAAGTATGCGAATGTAAGATGTAAGATGTAAGATGTAAGATGTAAGATGTAAGATGTAAGATGTAAGATGTAAGATGTAAGATGTGAATTAATTTAACTGATGAAGATAGCTTTTGTTTTTGCACCTTTTTTATAAGCCAGATCGCCGATGCAAAAACATCGTACATCCCACATCGTACATTGAATCACATTGAATTAATTTTGCCCTGATGAATACAATCCATTTTGAAGACAGAAGCATAGAGTCGTACAAGGATACATGGGATTACCAGGAAGCGTTGCTGCAGAAAAATATCGCTTTAAAAAGAGAGGGAAAACCGGCAAAACAAAAACTGATTTTTGTTGAACATCCGCCGGTTTATACGTTGGGTAAAAGTGGGAAGCCCGAACACATGCTGTTAGATGAGCAAGAGCAGCACGACAAAGGCGTTGAATACTTTCATACCAATCGGGGTGGCGACATAACCTTTCATGGTTTTGGACAAATCGTTGGCTATCCGATATTGGATTTGGAAACATTTAAAACTGACCTTGGCTGGTACTTAAGAAGTTTGGAAGAAGTTATCATTCAACTGCTTGCCTGCTATGGCTTACAGGGCGAAAGAAGCAAGGGTGAAACCGGTGTTTGGTTAGATACCAATAACAAAGGCAGAGAACGAAAAATATGCGCAATGGGCATTCGTTGCAGCCGCTGGATAACGATGCATGGCTTCGCGCTAAATGTAAATACAGAATTGGATTATTTTTCAAACATAATTCCGTGCGGTATTGTTGATAAAGGAGTTACTTCAATACAAAAAGAACTGAACCGAACGCTTGATATAGCTGACGTAAAACAAAAACTTAAAACCGCTTTTGAAGCCGTGTTTAACGTGCAACTCGTTAGCGACTTAACACACGCGTAAAACGCTTAACATCAGCCAATGGTTCAATGGGTGAATTGTGCACTAGATGTTGTGCTAACTGATGCGCAAAATAGGGAGCCAACGAGCAACCCTTGGTTCCCATTCCATTTAAAATACCAACGGAACTGTAAAGTGGATGCAAGCCTACAAATGGTCGTCTTTCCACATTGGCAGGGCGTTCGGCAGCCAAATGGTCAACCACGCTGAAAGAGAGGCGCAGCCAGTATTTCAACTGCACTTCGGTTTGTTTTCTAAACATTTCTGTTGGCTGAACATCGTTGTAATTCCACAAATAATTGGAGCCAATCCAAAACAAACCTTCTTCTTTCCAGGGCACAATGCTGATGCCTTGTTTGTAAATGTGTGTAGCTGGTAAATCGGGAATATTTACGATTAAAGCTTCGCCTTTGTTGAAGGCAAATGGCAGCATTTTGAAATATGGATTTTGTGCGCCTCCAACGCCATCGCAGAAGATGATTTTTTTAGCTTCCCAACCTTTGTAAATCACTTTTTCTTTTTCAATTGTGCAATTTGAAAATTCAAAGTTTTCTTCATGTAAACACGATGCTTCTTTTAAGTGTTCACGCCATGTATAGAGCAAAGTTTGTACATCTATTGCATAGCAAGGATTGATTTCGCCGATGCCATAATTGAACCTGAAAAAGGCTTCTTGTTCATCAGTATTTATCAATGTTTTCAGAAGTTCAGGCTCTTCTTTGGCGCGGCTTTCAAAGGCTTCTCTCATTTGCGGCGTAGCAAAATAAAGAAGCACATTGCTCTGTTTTATGAGGTTTGTTTTTGCCTCTTTTTCGAGTTCTGAATAAGCATTAACTGCAAACGGCAGTAGTTCATCAATCATCCAGGTTGTAACCAATCTTCTGCCCGTAACCGGATTGATAACACCGCTTGCCACCGCACTTGAAGTATTGGGTTTTGCTTCATCAATCACCATTATTTTTTGTTCACTTTTTAAAAGATAATAGCTTAAGAATGTTCCACTAATTCCTCCACCTACAATAATATAATCAATCATGTTTTTGTTTTATGTTTTCAATTTTTACCTGCGTACAATTTTAATTATGCATTCGTTTCAAACAAAGTAAAACGTTTGCCAGCTTTCTCCATAGATGGGAAGTTTATTTTACAGGCTTAAAAAAAATTTTTTTGTGTTGCATATTCAACTACATTTGACATGTTTTTTAAGGGTTTAGGGTTGAAAAAATTTCCTGTGTCTACAGGAAATTTATTTTTTAAGACGTTTTGTTTTGCCACATTTTTCCCTGCCTCTTTTCTCATCTTTTGTTTTCATCGCATTTTTTATACATGGTATCTTAATTGATTTTACACACATCAATTTACAAACAAGCTGTTGTTTTTCATCAAAAACAAACTATCGTCGTCTGGCGCAAACTCAACGCCCACGCCGTTTTCAGACTATCCAAGATGTGCAGGCATTTTATTGCACATTACATCATTGCCATCGCGTTTTGGTGTTTGCGATTTTGGTGAAACCGCACGTGCGTTTGCACAATTTCTTCAGCGGGCTCAGTAAATAATCTGGCAAATTCTGCCTATCAATTCATCCTCTTTGGCACAAGGCTTTTCACCCTATGGTTCTGATGGTTCGTTTGGAGAAAATACATTGTTGATAAACCCTGAGATGTTAGTGAAAGATGGTTCACTATCAGCCGAAAGCGTTGCTGAAATTGGTGTAAAAACAAAAGGGATTGATTGTAAAAGAGCAGAAGAAATAAAAACGATTTTGTTAGAAGAGGCATTCGCAAACATGAATAAAAACAAAGCGGCTTTTGTAGATTCCTTTCTTTCTTTTTGTAAAGATGAACAGCATTGGTTGGACGATTCTGTTGTGTATTAAGCAATCAAAAAAGAAGAGCAAAACAAAACTTGGAATGAATGGGAAGAAGGCTTGAAACATCATGATGAAAAGATGGTGCAATCCTTTACTGCAAAGTATTCTACTAAAATCGAAAAGATAAAATGGCAGCAATTTATCTTTTCATGAAAAATGGTACGACCTGAAAGATTGAAAAATCTTGTCGCGTATTTGTTCAATCTATTTAGTCTTTGCTTTTGCTTGATTCCTCTTTCATTAAAGCTTGGTTTGCCAAATCTGTGGAGAAAAAATATTTACTTCCTTTCTATAAGGCATCATACTTTTTCCAAACTGTGATTTTACCTGTTGGGCAAGTGTATCAGATGCCTGGAGAATGTCTATTTCAGAGTAGGCTTTACCTGCTATTTTTTCTTTTAAATCTGGGATAGTTCCTTTGCAATAGATGATGTCTGCTTTTGTTGCTTTAGAATCATGTAACACAGCAAAAAAATTAAATAATCCGAATTTATTAAAATCGGTAATTATCAATGGATGAACAGCAGAAGAAATTAATTGAGCTTCCTCTATGTTCGATTCACAATCAGGAGAAGTTATCCAACATCTGTTCGCAGATATTTTAAGAATAGATACTATGCCAACAAGCACTAATCCAAAGTAAATGCCTATGTACATCAATTTACCTTTTGCAATTTTGTCCTTCAATAAGTTGGTAACAATTAAACTTATACCTGCCATATTCACAATCTGGTAACGCCAAAGTGCAGAAGTAAAGCTATTACGGATAATATCTGATAGGTAAAACAACAGAAATAGCGGCAAAAGAATGAGTATAACAAACCATGTTATTTGTTTAGAAGTCTTGGTACACAGATAAAAAATTGAGTAGCTAATAAAAGCGAGCAATACAAAATCAATAAGAAGAGCGGAATATATTCCTGATGTTGTTGTACCACTGAGCCAAAGTAAATATGAGCCTAAATCGGATAAAAAGACAAATGACTTTACAAAGCCCAATAGCTGAAAAAGCAAAAGATCTAATGAAAAGAATGAAGTATGAGGAAATTTGTGCCAGGCCAAACCATTTTCTATGGTTTCCCGAACTGTGTATAGAAAATACACCCAAGGCAGATAAGCTAAAACAATAAACAATAGAGCAATGAAAAATTGACTTCGCCGCTCTTTTTTAAGCAGGAGGATATACACCAGGTGGCCAAAAATGAAGGTACCCGAGGTTGCGGATGTATATAAGGCTAAAATAGATGCTATAGAATAACCAATCCACCATAGTACTTTGTTGTATTTTATTGCCTGCAGAAACAGATAATTAGATAAAATAAAAAAGAATACCCATAAAATATAATATCGCGCTTCCTGCGCTTCGGTATTGATAATTGGTGATACAGCGTACAAGCTCGTTGCGATCCAACCGGCTAAACGGGTATTGAACAAAATCTTTGCAAGCAGAAAAACGAAAGGTAGTGAAAGGATAAAAATGAAAACTGAAAATAAGCGATAATCTATATCATTGTCGCCCACTAACCGGTACCAAAGGGTTAAAAAAATATAATGAGCCGGAGTAAGGTGTGTTTGAGAAAGAATACCGGTTACTTCATTTTTAATCGAATAAGGCTGGGTACTCAGATGTAAAAGGCTATCATAATAACCAAAGCCGTTTACCTGGTTAACCGGAATGCTCTCCTCGATCGTAATATCCTTTACCCCTGAAGTGTAAGAAACAGTCGAAACCTCATCACGCCAAAATAATTTACTGTTCAGGTGATAAAACTTCAGCATTGTTCCCAATACAATTATTATTAAGTATGGCCACGATTTGAGAAAGAAACTGCGAATGGCATCCATAAGCAAAAAATAGTTTATAGAAGGTTATACAAATTTTGCTACTCCGGAGGTTTGTGGAAACACTAATTTAAGCGAGTGATTGAGTAATTGAAAAGTTGGTACTATCAGCAATACAAATGCTGTGAACCGAAGTGCCGCTCTTATTATGAAATGAACCATAGTGCCAGACTTTAGTTGTGAAACATCTGCTGGTAAATGATTCAAATCTAAACTTTGCACCATTGCATTTAGGGGCAATTGCAGTTTCACTGTAACAATTGTTTCAGCCACTAGGCATACAAAGGAAATTATCAACAATAAATAAGGAAAACTGCGCCGGTAGCTTCTCAATGCTATAAGATTTATAATAAAAACAAAGAGTACTAAGTTTGAAGCAAATGGCATTCTTACATGCATCAACTTATCCAGCGATTGCCAATAAGCAATGTATGTATGATTATCAAGGCTTGTTAATGCCTGCTGCGCCCCGATCATTTCATGAAACATCTGGCCTGCATACAAGCCTGTTAAAAATATAAGAAGCCCTAATAATACTTGTTGATAGCTACGCATACAGTAAGGTTTAATAAACTGAATGTTTTCTTATTTCTTTCGCATTTGGTATTAAAGTTTATGGAGACACAAACATTGGGAATTGGAATAATCAATCTCTCCTGCTTTTATAAAGCCTATAATCTGTGGCACCGTAACAATCACATTGTACGGGTTATTACAAACATTTTTCTCATCCCACAATTTTTAATAAATTAGTGATGTCTCCTTTATGTATAACCTCTATCTCAAGCTGATTACGTTTCTGATTTTGGACTCATTTTTACTCTGTGCAAAAACGGCGCATTGTGAGGTTGCAATGATTGAAAAATGATGAGCAATTCTTTTATGTCTTTTACTTAGGTAAACAAATATGTTTCAATGAAAGCAAGTTGATAGTAAGAGATCAGATACTTTGTCAGTTACTTTCAAATCTGTTGTCGCATCTTCCTGCATTCGCAGCAAGAACAAAAACCTATACTTCTACACTAGCCTCTTGTATCATTTTTCTCTTTGTGTTGAATGCAGTGTTTAAGTAGTTTCTTGCAGGCACTTCTATAAACCGGTAAGTAAGTGATGCAACCAGAATGGTTAGGGCTACTATTACAATACTCATAATAGCGCCATGTGTGTAATCTGGTTTTTGAATTCTCATCTTCGACATATCCGCAAACATGCCGGGGGTTTTATTAATCTGGATGCAGGTAAAAATCATCATGATAGGAACATGCACCATGTATATAGAAAAAGACCAATCGCCCAATCTTTGCAACGCTCTTGTATCAAGCATTCTTTTTATTGCTGTATTATTATAAGCAGCGGTGAGTAAAATAAAGGGAAATAAGGCTATGATGATGATATCCATTACTGCAAAATGCATGCACACCAGGGTGGCTGCAAAAAAGAATACAAAGCACCAACTGTTTTTTAGAACAGCATATGCTGCTTTGCTTTTATACCATTGAAACAATAACATACCGGTTAAAAAACCTGCAAGGCATCTCAGCCATCCAAAATCGGCAACCAGGTTAATGGTAGGCTGTCCTTTTGGAAAATTTTGAGACAAAGGACCTATCTTGTAACGTAAAAGCAAATAAAAGGCAACCAGAAACAGAAACATCAGCCACTTGCCAGCTTTCTTCAATTTTGCAAAAAGAGGAACCAGCAACGGGAAGATCATATAAACCCACCACTCGGTGCTTAACGACCAGGAAGGTGAATTGAGCGGAGCCGCTCTATAAAGATGCAACGACTGCACAAGCAGCAAACAGGCGGGAAGAGATTTAGGATTAAAATTAGCAACAAAAAAAGGATCAAGGCTGGTAGCAGAATTAACAATATAAACGGCGAGTGCGAAAGCCCACAGTGTAGTAATAAAATGCAACGGGTACACTCTGGAAAACCTTGCCCCGATAAACTTTTTATACTTGTTCCACGAAATATTTTCAAAGAAATATTTTTCATAAACATAACTCATGATAAAGCCACTAAGTATAAAGAAAAAATCAACCCAAAGCCAGCCATCCGATACTAAGCTTGTATAACCAAAGGGCACAAATTGCATACCCTCAAGATTGCAATGAAATATAACCACAAGCAAAGCCGCAATACCTCGTAAAGGCGTAAGCGTAGTTAAATAAGTTTCTGTTTTTTGGGGCATAAAAAATTATTAAATAAGAAAAGAATGCTAAAGTTAGATTTATAAATGTATTGCAGTGTGTTTAAAGATGTGGTAGTGGTACAAAATGTATGATGATAAAAAAGCTAATGAAATTGTGTTTTTGATTTATCGAAAAAATTAAAAAGATAGAAACAAGTTCTACGTTCTTTTGCAGCCAATTTGCTCTGTCATACATTTGAGGCCACTGCCAAAAATGTAAGTTTTTAAAAGGCACGAATACTTTGGTATGGCTTGGATAAATTTACGACGCTTCTTTCTAATTGTTTAAAGCAATAATTACAAAACAAAAATATAGGTCAATGGGAGTGAAGTAGTGGTAAAAAAACGACAACTTTCAGGCAAGGCCCAAAATTCTTTCAGGTGCTTTAGCTTGTGCATCCAATAAGCTTTGCGGTGTTGAATTACAAAATGCTTTAAAATCTTTAACCATGTGCTGATAATCGTAATACCCCGCTTCAAGTGCAACGCTCAACCAGTCGGTATTTGGATTTCTGTCTTTAACTTGATAAGCTTTGTCAAAGCGGTTGATGCGCATAAACAGTTTGGGCGAAATACCGGTTAAGTCTATAAACCTCCTTTCAAACTGCCGGAGTGATAAGCAGGCATCGCTTGCCAATTTATCAATCTTAATAATGTGCCGGCTTTCATTCATTAGCTGAGCCACTTTATCAATAGGTTGAAAATCGGTTTTTAAATTTCGGATTCGTTTCCAAAGATATTCTTCTGCAATTTTTATAATGCTTTCATAGCTTTCTGCATTTATAATACGTTCCTGAACATTGTGAATATCCGGGTTTAATACAGCTTCTCCATCCACCCGTTCATCAACAAATTCGGTAAGTGGCAGGCGCAAAAATTTAGACAATGCGCCGGGATGAAAATTAACTGACAACAATGAATTATTGTGCTTGAGAGAATAATCGAGCCTTGAGAGTATCGAACCATTGATAGCTGTCTGGGGAAAAATTGTAGACGTGCCGGGAACGGGGCTGAAAGCTGTTACATTGCCACGGATATAAAATGTTATAGCTTGATTTGTGGTGGCAGGGAAAGGTTTTACAGGCACAGGAGCAGATTTATCGAAAACAAAATGCAGCAATAAGTAATCCTTTATAAAGTGTGTTAGATGTATGGAAGGTTGTATGATTTTATAAAACATCTGGCTTATTCGTTAAACTTGATGGCATCATCTAAAGTGTTGCACAACGTTCGCGGTATTGCTTGCAGGCTCGATAATAGCGTCTTCTCAATTGATACTGAAGCAAATCAATTCTTTATTTATTTTCCTTCAATAACTTTTGGCTGTAGAATGGTTCCTTGCCCGGATACAATCTTCCATTTACCGTCAATTATTTTATAAACAATTGTACGCCTGACATATTGAATGATTGAGTCTCTCATGGTTAGTTTTTTTATCACGGACATAGTTGCAACTTCACATGAATAAGTGAAAATATCAAACTGCGGAGCTACTCTTTCAACATGCAAAGGCGCAAGAGATAGCAACCCTCTTGTTTCTCCAAGTTTATTATTTAATGTACCATACGGCGTTTCATTTATAAATTCATTTGAAAAATGATTTATAAAAAACATTGAATCTTTTGTTGACATTGCTATATTAAAACTATCATCGAGATTATAAAAGTAGGTTTTTGCTTTTTCCATACTTTTAAATGTTTGGGAAAAAGTTTTTGCCGATGTCAGCAAAGTCATTAATGCAAGTGCAATTAAAATTTTGTTTTTGTTCATTTTTTCAAGTTCTTGAGGTTTATATAAATGGCGCACAATGTTCGGGTTTGGCGAAGAACTGATATTTGAAACTCATCAGCCTGAATATAAAGCTAAAGATAAAAGTATTATTATACTGAATTGAAATCAGCCATCATAGTAGAAGATCCCTTGTTGGGGCAAACTAAGCCGGGAAGGGGCTACTTTTGATAAACTTTAATTATCAAAAACCAATTAAAATGATCAACCATGTAGAACGAAGAGCAATGTTGAAAATGTTGACTCTATCAGCAGGTAGTTCAGTATTGTTACCCACGATAACAAGAGCAGCTGAGTTGTCAACGAATGCCGATCCTGCGCCTGTTTATATTGCACCGGGTGGTGGTGAGCACCATACTATTTCATTTGGGGAAGTAACATTTAAACTTAATAAATCTCAAACTGCTGGTAATTTAGGAAGCGATGAAGGCATCATTAATCCGGGGTTTATGGCTGCGCCGCCTCACTTCCATAAAACGTTTGATGAAATATGCATTGTTACTGAAGGTACTATCCATATACTTGTAGGGGATGATGTAGTTGAGGTGCCTGCTGGTGGCTGGCATTTGCGACCAAGAAATATGGTTCATACTTTCTGGAATTCGGGAAGCGTTCCTGCTAAATATATCGAACTGTTTGTGCCGGGCGGTTTTGAAGAATTCATAAAAGGTTTGGCTAAATTAAATGAAGCAAATGCAAGCTCACAGGCAATAGTCGAACTGGCTAAAAATTATGATATTACCCTGCGTTTTGACTTGCTGCAAGGTATAATGGACAAATACAAAGTGCACATGTAAATATTGCCATGTGAAACAATAAATAATTTTTTCACAAGTTGGAAATACTGCTTACACTCAGGCTGCCAAACTCCCACACTCCGTGGTGCGTGCCTCACGAAACACTTTTTTGAAACCAAGGCAATCAATCTATATTTAAAAATAATATTTACGAAGAATGTTTTCGTGAGCCACGAACCATGGAACAAGCTTATTGCCAAACCTTCGTAGTGCGTTCGTTTTATCTTTTAATTTGCCAATCAGTTTTCTTGCCAATCAGCATTAAGCCAATCCAGTATGAAGGTGCTAACGCAATAGCCGGTACCATAAACGGATAATAATATTTAGCATTTATTAGTATAGACATACTGCAAAGCGTGATTCCAATAATGTTGAAAATGCTCAATACTGCAAATTGCCATTTTCTTATTTCACTTTGTTTTACAAGCAATAACGAAAGCCAGATCGCCGCAACATATAGTGAAGCTCTTGCCCAGGTACGCCAAAACATATTATAGTCATAATTTGGAAAAAAATCTTCTGCTTTTTTACCACTGTCCACCCATTTCTGCATATAAGTACTAAACATAAACGAACTATAATTGTCCCAGATATTAAGCAACGTCGCAACAATTAAAAATGCAATGAATACTTTGGAAAAAAGATTGTTTATTGGGGTTGCTGCTTTAAAACTGCCCGCAAAGAATAATAAAATAGCAATAAGTAACATTCCATACCTGAACTGTTCAATGTGAGAAGACTGAAGCAGTGTAGCATTCTCTCTCGGTGGTCCTAAATGCAATGGAAAAATTACAGCCATTCCAATTGAAAAAAGTAACCAGCCTGCAACTATTTTTTTGGGTCTTTGCAAGTAAATTAATCCTAAAGCTACAGCTATAATTATACTACAAAGCAAGAGATAAACAGGAAATGTTTTGTTGCTAACCTGAGCTTCCGGGGGAAAGAAATTCTCTGTAAGTGGCCAAAATGGCAACAAAATCAGTATGAAGGCTGCTATAAATTGGACGGATTTTTTCAGCACAATTTTAATTTGGTTCTATTTTCGATAACTTAGTTTGTAGAGAGCATGCAAAAGGACGCACAACATTGAAGTATTTGCAATGGCAGAGCTTCCGTGTCCTATCAGCCAATACCGAAGCTGATTTATTTTTCGTTGCCAAAGTTAAATACAAATGTTCAATAGCATTCCGTCCGCGCTGAAATTGAAGCTGAACAGTGAAAATGCTGCTGATGCTGCGACGTGTCTGCCCCGCTTTATATAGGAGTCTTTTGTTGGCTGCGGTTACAATGCTTTCAATAAGTATTTTATCTTTTATTCAATGAATTTTGCCGGAACTGATGTTCCCTGCCCGGAAACAGCTTGCCATTTTCCATTAATAATGTGATAAATTGTAGTTCGCCTTACATAAGTAACCCTAGGACCCTTAAAGGTTATTTTTTTTACCACTGAAAAGGTTGCAAGATTATCCGAATAGGTAAAGATTTCAAATTGTGGTGCTGCTCTCACTACTTCCATTACCGGAAGTGCAAGCAGCGTACTGATTTCTGCTTTCTTATTGTTGAGTGTTCCATCCGGTGTACAATTGATATAATTGTCGGCTAACTGGCGAGCAAAAACCAATGAGTCTTTGTTCTCCATTGCCTTATTGTATTCATCATCAAATTTTTCGAAAAATTGTTTTGCTTTGTCAATACTCTTAAAAGTCTGTGAATAGGCGTTAACATACATTTGTAAAAAGGCAAACAAACCAATAGTTATTATCTTCAATTTCATAGTCTAAAGCTTTAGAAAATTAATATATAGCAGCCAATGCAAAGGTTGCCGTTATTATACCCAATTCCAAAAAATACCGCCATTGACAATTAATCTTCTAATGTTGTACTTTTTTAGATTGAGTGAGGACAATCCACTCTGCCCTTCTATCTCTTCTTTATACATCAAATCGTCCAGCGGAATATGTTAGAGATGTACTCTATTTTATTTTAAGTGTATTGCGACAACACTTCGAAGAACAGGAAGTCTCCCTTTTCATCATAAGAGAAGTTATCACTAAAAAAGTATCATCTGCTTTATTAATCATTAAATCACTATTTTTACTAAAGTCTGCCCGAAAACTGCACTGTACTTTTTTGATTGCCTCACTTACTTCATCAATTAAAATTAGCAAATATGAACATGAAAACCTTCCTCTTCGGTGCAATGTTGCTTTTTGTTTTTACCGCAACCAATGCTCAAACTGCACAGTCTCAGAAAACAACAACATCAGAAAGCGGAAGCCAAAGCGCTACTGCCTACTTCGATGGTGCATGGCGTGGTAATGATAATAAAGCATTCTCGGTTATGCATAACGGGTATTTTAACACTGTATTGCAGGATTCAACCGGCAAATGGGATGACGTAAATGCAGGCACTTATACAGTGAATAATGACAATACCATCACGTTTAAAGTTTTATATTCCTCTCACCCAGACCATGTAGGGTCTGCAAACACAGCAGAATATACCATCAGTGGTGAATCGTTGAAAATGCGGCATTTCAAAAAGCTGATTGATGCACAAGGCAGGGATATGACCGATCACATGCCTAAAAATGCATGGGTAACCATGACCAGGCTTAAGTGATCCATCAGTGTCTCAATCCTATTTTACAATAGCGATCTCTTTCTCTATCAGGCTACACAATTGATACACTATCGCATCAATTACTTTATCGGTTTGGAATGAAGCGTATTCCTAAAGCTGCTGCTATTGTCAGTTATTGCAACCATTTGCCGATGACTTGAACGATTTTTGGTTAATATTTTCTATCTTTTGAAATATAATTTTTCTCATTGTTTCAAATGGGAAATACAACTGCGCTTTTCTCCCAGTCTTATGCTATATATCTGGCAAAATGTTCCTGTAACCTCGACCCTGACAGGCAATTCGTTTATCAAAAACAATGTAGTTGAGATATTGAGCTATTTGGCTTATGCATCGGTTGCCAGGCTTGCTGTACTTCCGATGCAGGACATCTTAGAGTTGGAAGATGATTGGCTGACAGAAAAATAGAAAAAAGCTTGCAGGATTTGTGCTTTTTATAGGATAGAAAACGGAAAGATGCATAAAACAAAAAAGCGTCCCGACACGTTGGGACGCTTTTTTGTTTTGCTTATATTTTATTTACAAATCAGGCGTATTAAATGTATCACCCTGGTTAATGTCTCCGGTTTCATAACCTTTCTTAAACCACTTCATTCGTTGCGCCGATGTGCCATGTGTAAAGGCATCCGGCACTACAACACCTTGCGTTTCTTTTTGCAAACGATCATCACCGATGGCGTTGGCCGCATTCAAAGCAGCATCAATATCACCGGGTTGAATTACTGTCTTATTTGGGTCGGAAGCGGCATGTTGCTGTGCTTCATAATGCGCCCAAACACCCGCAAAAAAATCGGCTTGCAATTCCAGCCGGACCGAAAGAGCATTTATTCCTTTTTCATCCAAACGGCTGCGTTGTGCATCTACCTTATCGGTAATGCCTAACAGGTGCTGAACATGATGCCCAACTTCGTGTGCAATAACATACGCCGATGCAAACTGGCCGGGAGCACCGAAGCGGTCGGACAATTCATTAAAAAAAGAAACATCTAAATACACTTTTGAATCGCCGGGACAATAAAAAGGTCCCGTAGCCTGGCTTGCATTGCCGCAGGCACTCTGTGTAACTTCATTAAATAAAACCAGTTTCGGATCGGTATAAGTGCGGTTCATGTTTTGAAACAATTGTCCCCACACATCTTCTGTTTCAGCCAGCACGGTGCGCACAAATTGTGTTGTTTGATCGTTTGCCGGAGCCGTTTGTTGTGTTGGCTGTTGTTGAATGGCGCCATTGCCATTGTTTAGAATTGTGTTGGGATTGCCTCCCAGCAAATAAACAATGAGGGCAATAATCATGGTGCCAATACCGCCCCCAACGGCCAAACCACCGCCTCCGCTACCACGTCTGTCTTCAATGTTGTCGCTTTCGCGTCCGCCTTCCCAAAGCATATTCTTATTGTTTTGTTTTGTTGATAATTAATCCTGTGGTTTAATGTTCAGCGCATCATCGTCAACAAATTCTTCCTGCTCGCGCGGATGGTTATCATATTCTTTTAGTGTAGTATATTCAGCATCGCCGGTGGGCGCCTGATCGCTTAAAATAGAACTTTGTTCCGTGCCTTCACGAACCGGATTGTCGCCATTGGTTACCTTATCGTCAGCATCGTAACTATGATCGTATTCATCAACTTTTTTGTTTTTTGGATCCACATTTTGCATACAATTTTTTGATTTACAAAATGGATTGAAAAAACCATACCAGAGCAACAGAAAAAAGCGCAAAAACAAAACTTGACTAAAAAATGATGTTTCTTTTTAAAACATCGGCAAAAACAAACACATCCGTTCAAACAATTCCAGCCTATCGTTTACAAACCAACTATTACAATCTCCGTTCTTCTATTTTTGGCTTTGCCTTCTTCTGTATCGTTGCCGGCAACAGGCTTTGTTTGCCCGAAACCTTTGCTGGATAAGCGTTTTGAAGATATACCTTTATTCACAAGATAGGTTGCCACTGCTTTTGCACGATTGGCTGAAAGCGTCAGGTTGGAAGCCGGCGTTCCCGTATTATCTGTATGTCCATTCACCTGCAATTGAACTGTTGGATTGTCGGTTAACAATTGCACTACTTTGTCAAGTTCAATATCGCTCACCGGTTCCAACTGATACGAGTTGGAAGCAAATTGAATGTTCTTCAACGTTACCGATGCGTTCAACTCTATTGGTTGCAATTGAATATTTTTTTGATAAGTGCTGTCGGGTTGTTTTTCTTTTACCGAAAAAACATCGCTGTACAATAAATAATTTTTCCGGTTTACAGTAAACGTGTAATTGCTTCCCACAGGTAAAGTGATAAAATAAAAACCTGTTTCATCGGTTTGCAGATGCATCAATGTTTGCCCGCTGCTGTCACTTGTTAATTCAACAGCACACGGTAAGCCTTTGCCGGTTTTGGCATCGGTTACATAACCTTTTATATAGAACGTTTGTAAAGGTTGTATGTCCGGCTTCAGGGTAAATTGATACAAGTCAAGTTCGCCGCGGGTATCTGCTCTGTCGCTTGCATAATAAGCGGTCGTTCCGTCACTCGCAACAAACAAACTGCCTTCGTTGTCAATCGTGTTGATTGGATAGCCTAGGTTCTCGGGTTTGCTCCATCCATCGCCCCGCTTCCGAATCACATACAAATCTGTACCACCATACCCCGGTAAGCCATCAGAAGTGTAATACAGCGTTTGGTTATCTGCATGAATAAACGGTGCAAGTTCATCACCGGCAGTGTTGATGTCAGGTCCCATATTTTGCGCCGGTCCCCATTTGCCGTTCTTTTGGCGGTAGCTTACATACAAGTCTTTGCCACCATATCCACCCGGACGATTGCTGCTGAAATACAACGCATTTTTATCAGGGCTGATACAAGGCGAGCTTTCCCAGAATTCGGTGTTGATGTTCGCACCAAGGTTTAAAGGCTCACTCCATCCTTTTGGGGTGTTGTAAGACATGTACAAATCATAATCACCAAAACCTTTGCCTCCAAAGTTACCCGCAAAGAGAAGCCAATCACCATCAGCAGAAATGTTGATAGCGCCTTTAAACGGTTCGATGTTGATATCACCGTCTATCACTTTTGCTTTGCCCCAGCCATCTTTGGTTTTGATGCTTTCCATAAAATCTTCACGGTCGTTGGCTTCGCGTCTCGTAAACACAAACAAGCTATCATCAATGGTGAAAGAAGGATAGTATTCCGATTCTTTTGAATTGATGCTATCGCCTAAGTTTTTAGGTGCAAACACATAGTTGTTGGTTGGATGATTCTTTGTGTAATCAATTGCAAACTGGTAACAGCTTCTTCTATATTGCCCGCTTTTGATGCTTCTGTCGCCCAGGTTTGGTAATTGGAGAAAACGATTCACCGCGATGAGTGCACTATCCCATCTTCCCAAAGCTGCCAAATCAATAGAATATGGAAGCTCCAAATAAGCAAACTGCGCACTGTCCAACGCTTTTGCTTTTTCGTAAAAAGCAACCGCTTTTTCATAATTCTTCAGTTCGCCATATACGC
Source organism: Ilyomonas sp. (assembly GCA_965277535.1). Lineage (GTDB taxonomy): Bacteria > Bacteroidota > Bacteroidia > Chitinophagales > Chitinophagaceae > Ilyomonas. The sequence goes on from OZ255825.1 coordinate 4,276,787, forward strand.
CGGCTAAAGAAAGATAGGCATCAGTAAATTGCGGATTGTATTCAATGGCTTTTCCCAACAAGGGCACAGCATCGCGCACTAAGCCATCCCGAATTTGCAGCATAGCTGCATCATAAGCGTCCTGCGCTTTTTGTCCGTTGTTGTTTTTGTTTTTTTGGGCAAAACCAAAAAGAGCAATATTGAATGAAATGAGAAAGAGTAAACCGCGCTTCATGTTTGTAAAAATGGAGAAAAGAGGAGAAGCCCGATGTTAGTGAAAGGTGAAGAATAGAAGATTCAAGGTTCAAGAATACAAGATTCAGGAATTCAAGTAAAAACAAACTCTGCGCCTTCGTGTCTTCGCGGTGAAACCATTATCTTTTCTTCACAATGTAAATCACCGAACTGCTTCTTGCCGGTTTGCCAAATGCTTTCAGGTTGCTTTGTAAACCAACCCAAAAAGCACTTGCGAAGTTGTTTTTGCCCTTTTTATATTGCTCGCTCAACATACTTACATAATAAGAATCGAATGGCATTGGCTTCATTTCAATCACATTGAAATTGTGAAAAGCCAACAATCGTTTCATGCTTGCCGGAGAGAAATGATACAAGTGGCGCGGCACATCATAAGCCGCCCAATATTCTTTATAATATGTTGCATCGAAAGACGTATAATTGGGAACGGCAATCATCAATCTTCCGTTTGGCTTGAGTATGTTTTGAAATGTTTGTAAATACTCATTTAACTGATGCACATGCTCAAGAACATGCCACAATGTAATGGCATCGAAGCTTTCAGCGGCTTGGGTAAATAAATCTTCAGATGGTTGCAGCACCAAACTATGTTTGTTTTTGGCGATATTTCTTGCTGTTTCATCAGGTTCCAAAGCGGTTACTGTCCAATTTGCTTTCTTCATTTTTGCAACAAATGCGCCGGTGCCGGCACCAATATCAAGCAATGTTCCCCTTTGCAAACTGGTAGCTTTTTGCACCCATTTTCTTTTTTGTTTGAGCGTAATATTTCTTATCGAATGATACAAGCGATTGATGATGCCTTGCCTGGTATCACTGTGCGAAATATAATTGCCAGATTGATAATATTTGCCAATGCTTTGTGCATCGGGTACATCCTGCGTAAAGCGAAGCATACACTCATTGCATTGCCAGATTGCAAATTTTTCTCCACTAACCGTATAGTCTTTTGCGGTAAAAACAAAATGGAGGGAATTACTTTTGCAGGCAGGGCATTCAACATAAGAAATAAGATGCGGCATGAAGGCAAAGAAAGTAAAGTTTCAGTTAAAAAGAAGCCTCTTTATCCATTGCCAAATTTCATTCTCCATCTTTGATTTATCTTTCCATCCATGAATGTGCAATCGAGCCTCAACCGCAGCTCACAACCTATTCGCCGCTTTTCGTTTTACTTACCTTTTACCTGGTATTTCGTGGTGTTTGTTCTTTGCTGCGTTGCTGGTTATTCGTGGATAAAAACGTTTCCGAAATTGCCGGATACCGCTTATGCCGACATCTTTCCTTTGCTCTTGCACATTGCGTTTTGGTTTTTGATTATTTTTCTTTCAGTATCCCTTCTTTCAGTTTTATTTTCTTTTGTCTTTTTTTTAATAAAAAAAAGAAAGGGGCAAACTCAATTTTTAGTTGAAACAAAACCTACCAAAACAGAAAATAAAGGGGGCAAACAGGAAGTATTTGTAAAAATTCTTCCGATCATCAAACCGTTGTTGGGCTTTGTAAAAATTCGCTTGCAGTACGATGAGCAGCATGTTTCTAAAAAGTTTTCTTTGGTGGAACAAAGAGCCGCAAAGCTTGTCAGCACTGCCATTGAAGGCACTTACAACTGGCAATTGCCGGCCATTAAAGAGTATCGCATTGAAAAAGCAGTGATTTATTTTGAAGATTTTTTTCAGTTTTTTTCGTTCGCGCTTCCTATATCAACCAACAACCGGTTTTATACATCGCCGGGCGAAACGGAGGGCAAAACTATCAAAACATTTCCCCGGAAAACAGAAAATACAAATACCAGAATTGAAGAAATAAAGCGGGTGGAAGGCGAATATCTGAACTATAAAAATTTTGAAGGCAACGATGATGTGCGCCGCATTGTTTGGAAAATTTACGCCAAAAACAAAGAGCTGGTAGTGCGCATTCCTGAAGTGCTCGACCCTTATGCTTCGCATGTTTATTTATACGCTTCTTTTTATTCAGCATTTGGAAAAGATTTGGGTGAAGTAATTGAAGTTCCGTTTTTAAATTATTACAAAACATTTGTGTGGAGCGTTTATCAGCAGTTAGTAAAACAAGGATTTGAAGTGAGATATTTACCTGACCAATCATTTACTTCAACAGGAACAAGCGATGTACAACAAAACGTAAAATACAGCATAAGCATCAGCCATTGGCAAACCGATAAAGACGTAAAAACTTATGTGAATGCAAAAGATGCTGCGATGGTGATTGTATCGTCGTTAAACGATGCTGAAGAAGTAAAGCAATTGGCAGAACAATGGGGCAATGATGTTTCGTTCGTGTTCATTAAGCTAACCGATTGTTTGGGCAACCAACAGTTGGGCGATTGGCTGCAATGGCTGTTTGTAAAGAATGAACACGACACGGTAACGGAATACAAACGCAAGTGGAACTTTGCTCTGCTTCGCTCAAAAATTGTAGACAATGAAAAGAAATTGAAAGCAGTTCTGCAACAGTTTGCAAAGGCCGAAGTAGTGGAAGCATGAGTTGAACCACGAAGAAGGGAAGAAAAGAAGTTACGCAAAGTTTTCTTTTATTGTTCTTTGTGAACCTTCGTGTTCTTCGAGTCCCTGCCTACCGGCAGGCAGGTTTATGGTTCAAACAAAACAATATTCAATCTTAAATATTATATATCCAAAGTGAAGATAGGACGAATTCATAGTTACAAAAAAGTGATTGCACAATTGCTGCTGCTGGTGTTGCCAACAGCAGCATTAGCGTTGTACGTGTTATGGGATGTGAACCGCTTTTATGCCATTCTACAAAATGACTGGCTTTTGCAAGGCTGTTATTTTACGGCAGGGCTTGCCTTGTCAACCATATTTTATGCTTACCGGTTTCGCTTTGTTTCAACGCTGGCGGTACTTGCCTTGTTTTTCATCATCGCTTACAAATCGCTTGAAAATACGGTAGTGGGTGAGTTTGATACGTTTTTGGTTTCCATCAAATTTCTTATTTTTTCCATTTTGTTTTCTCTCGGTTGGCTGGCAGGTTATGGCTTCAGCCGCGCAAGATGGTTCACTGTTTTGTGGAGTGCGTTTTTACTCATCATTCAACTCGTTGTGGTAAGCCGTACTGCCGACATTAAAGCAAATGCAATAATAGCCGCTTTTGCGCCGGTGTTGGCGTATGCTGTGTACATCATTTACACTGCCGAACTCATCCGGAACATGAACGAAGATGAGCGGGGCTTTGGCTGGTTTGTAACGAAACGAATTTTTGGTTTTGCCGTTATTTTGCTCATCATTATAACGGGGATCTTTTCCTTTTTTAATAAAGATTTCCTGGCGATTGAAAAGGAGTGGGGCGGCATGCAACCCGACTATAACAAGAAGGGCAACAGCGAAAGCATGACCAAGCAAAACAAAGATGGTTCAATCAGTAATAAAGACCAAACAAAACTCACAGGCGGTTTAAGCAAAGGCAAACGGTTGGTGTTTGTAGCAAAGCTGGATAATTTTTTTCCGGATGGCAAAACGCCCAATCCGCTTTACTATACAGCTTATTATTATACCAAATTTGATACGTTTACCCAAACGTTTGAAATGGACACTTTAAACATGCCATCAAACGATTTGTTCAAGCCAGATCCGGCGCGCATTCCCCTGTATTTTTCAAAGACAGATTCCACTGTAATTAAAAACACGAAAGCAACCCTGAACCGGAAAGTGATTACAACAGATGTTTATAAAGTTGCGCTTTCGCCAGACGAATTTTTAGCGCCTTCTACCGCTTTTTCATGTCAGCCGATTGGTGTGCCGCCCGAATTCAGAGAGCAATACAAAAGTGCCTATCGGGCGAAGATGTGGGTGAGTGATTTGAACAGTGCTTATTTTATTTATAACCCTGCTGGCGACCCGATGCTGACTGCCTTTCAGGAACAGCGTTTTAATAAGTTGAGAGAAGTAACGGATTTTGCAGGATTGGAATCTCGCTTCAAGAGCTATTACACATTCATGCCGCACGATACCGATTACAACCGTATTACAAGATTGGCGCAGCAAATCACAGTCAATGCTCATACGCCCATTGATAAAATGCTTGCCATCCGCAATTATTTTTTAAGCAAAGATGAGTTTGGTCAGCCTTTATTTAAGTACTCAGATAATCCGGGTATTCCGGGCATTCCATCAGCCAATAAGCTCAATTATTTTTTGTTTGAAAACCGCAAAGGTTATTGCGCTTATTATGCCGGAGCGACTTTGTTTATGCTTCGTGCCTTAGGCATTCCATCACGCATTGCGGCTGGCTTTTTAACCATTGACCGAAGCAGCAAAAACCCAGGCTGGTATTGGTTTTACGAAGACCAGGCACATGCGTGGGTGCAGGCGTATTTTCCGGGTTATGGCTGGATGGATTTTGATACCACCATTCCTGATGTGAACGTGCAACAAGCTTCGCAGCCCGACCAAACGCCGCCGCTTGATATGCAGCCGGTTTACTTTGTAGCAGATGGAACGGTTGTGCAAACCGATACCATCGCGAAGCGGATTAGGATGAAGATTAAAAATTTGTTGTATCACGATAAAACTTACACTGTTGCTGACGCGGTTGATGTAACAGTTGATGCATCGCGTGCCATCATTTCGGCAGACAGCGCAACGGTTGCGTTAAGTGTGGTGAAGAAAGGAATGCACATCACCGCCGCATCGTTCGCCGAGGTTTTAAAGAACATCAATGCAACGGAAAAAGATGACGTTTCTTCTATCATAAAAAAAGTTCCGAATCCTGTTCCGGTTGATGAAATTAAAATCATAGAAACGGATGTTGCCAAAAAGAACGCAAAGAAAAAGCCTTCATCTGAAGGCGAGCCGGTTGATTGGCTTCGTGTGCTCTGGATAACGTTAAGTGGCATTGGTATTTTCTTGTTGGCACTATTTGCTACGCCTTATTTCATTTGGGTGTACCTGAATAATAAGGCAAAAACAAACCGAACCACAAAAGACGCTGCTTTTGACAAATACAATGCAGCCTTATTTTACTTGCATCAATTGGGTTATGCCCGTTCGGGTTTGGGACCGCAACAATTTGCACAGGCCACCGATCAACAATTCGGAACTAATTTTTCTCTATTCAGCAACGTGTATCAAAAGATGAAGTACAGCAATGCGTCTTTATCAGCAAGTGAACAACAAACGGTGCAATCTTTCTATCCAACCTTTATTCAAAAAGTAAAAAGTAAAATACCTGCAAAACAAAGAATGGGTAAGTTTTTAAATATTTACAACACAATCCAATATTTTACATCGCCTAAATAAAAAATATGGAAACAGCTACAATGCAGACAGGAACAGAAGAAGCCGTTGCTAACATACAAAAGTTAGTGGATAACATTGAAACCGTGATTCGTGGCAAGCGTACGCAAATTCAACTCATTCTTACAGCGTTATTTGCCAAAGGACATGTGTTGATTGAAGACAATCCGGGCACAGGAAAAACGGTGATGGCAAAAACATTGGCGCAAAGCATTGCTGATGGCAAACACAGTGGTGGCGCGGATTTTAAGCGCATACAGTTTACCCCCGATTTGCTGCCGATGGATCTAATTGGTTCACATATTTTTGATGATATAAAGAAGGAATTTATCTTTAAAAAAGGTCCTCTTTTTTGCAATGTTTTACTGGCGGATGAAATCAACCGTGCGTCGCCAAAAGTGCAAAGTGCGTTGCTGGAATGTATGGCTGAAAATCAAATCACAATGGGCGATGTAACGTATCCATTGGAAGATATGTTTTTTACCATCGCAACGCAAAACCCAATTGAAATGGAAGGTACTTATCCTTTGCCTGCGGCGCAGTTGGATAGGTTCTTTATTAAAATCTTTTTTGGTTATGTGGATGAAGCCACAGAACTGGACATTTATAAAAATTATCTCGGCATTCAAAACAATTTGCAACACGTTCGGCAAGTGTTAAGTATGAATGAAATTTTGTTGTTACAAAGTGAAGCAGAAAATGTTTTTGTGCACGACGAAATTGTAGCTGCGGTTCGCAACATTGTTTGGAACACGCGCCGCAACCCCGACATTGTGCTTGGCGCATCTACCCGAAGCGGCATTACTTTTTTAAAATGTTTAAAAGCGTTTGCACTTGTGAATGGAAGAACTTTTGTAACCGAAGATGATTTGCAAACGATGACGCCCGCTGTGCTTGACCACCGTTTGATTTACAGAAATAAAGAAGCAAAACAAAAAGCTTTAGCAGGCATCTTAAACAAAGAAACCGACAGGTTAAGCAAGTTGAAAATTGGATAAGTGCATGATATGATTGATTGCTTGCTGTAAAGTATAATTATTCATCGTTTCAAAAAAGAGATAAAATGGAAAGAGTGAAGAGATTATTTATTGATGTGATAAACGATTCTGCCCTTGCAGAATTGAAAGCAATGGAAGACGCAAACAAAATAAAAATCCTAAATGCTGAAGAGTTGTTGCGGTTGAAAGAAAAGCGAAATGAAATTTGGGAAGAACTTGAAAATTATACCTATGAAAACATTCTGAAAAACATTAAGAACAGTGCATGAAGAAGTGGTTGCTACTTTTTGTTTTTGCCTTTTATTTTATTTCATTCGTTACAGCGCAAGACAATGCGGCGGCGCGTTATGAAATTAACGCCAAGCGCATTGGTGTGAATCCAACTGATAAAGATGCGCTTCCGCGAAGCCGCGAGTTCATTCGCTTAGACAGCACATACTATGTTGGCTGGATGTACGAAGGCATGTATAAATACGATAGAAGCGCTGATTTTTTAGGCTACAAAAATGCCACCGTTCCTTTACATAAATCTTTGGTTTTATTGAATAAAGATTTTGGTTCGGTGCTGCGCAATATCAATTCTTCCGTTGCTTTTTTTTCGGAAAATATAAAGCTCTTTCAGGATTATTTTATGATTGTAAATGCCCTGAAAGAATGTTATGATAATATTGAAATGCCCGATTCGGTGATGGCTTTGTTGGACGATGTTGAGCAATATCATTTTCAACGCGATTTTTTTGGCTTGTACGAACAACGCGCCTGGGAATATCATCGCAACCGTTTCTTCACTTCCGATAAATATTCTTTTCTAAAAAATTCAGTTGCCGAAAATGAGCAACAGGCTTTCGCCATTTGTTATCAGGGATTTGCTTCTATCGAAAAAAACAAAGCCATAAATGATGCATGGTATGGTGCTTCGCAAAGCATTCAGGACAGGCTTCGCATCTATCATTATCTGGCTTTGTTGCACTGTTATAACAAGAACTATGACAGCAGTGAATACTACTACCAACAACTTGCGCAGGGTGGTATGGTATCTTGGAATAACTACGGCGGAATGCAAAGTGAGATTGGCAACTTTGCCACCGCCAAAGAATATTTTGCAAGAGATGAATTTGGTTTAGGACATGGGTTTTTAAACGAACCCTTTTATTATCTTCCCATTCTTCATATATATAGCGGCAAGCCAAAAGAAGCCATTCAAATGTGCAGGGACATTATCGCTCAAAATGGCTCTACGCCTGGCTTTGGCTGGTACAACATTGCTTTGGCAAGAGGTTATTTGTATGATGGGCAATTGGATAGCGCCAGCATTGCGTTGAACAAAGCAGCCAATTTTAAAGAGCTTCATATCGGCACAACGCTTACACAAACACAATACGATTTTACTATCAATTTATTAAAGGTTCAATTGCTTGATAAAGGCATTTCACAAATCAAGTTTGTAAACAGAGGCTGGTGGTATTCATTAACCGCATTGTATGAAATCGCTTCGTTAAAACTGCAAAAATTAATGCAGGAATATGTGGTAGTAAATCAACTGGCTGCTGACCCCGACAGAGTAAGATTGGTGTATGATTTATTTTGTGCTGAATCAACCACAACGTTTGATGATGCCTGGTATTTATTAAAAAATTTCAGTCCAAAGTATTTTATAAAGAAATACCAAACCTATCAGCAAACTGATAAGCGTGAAAACATGCAACGGTATTTTAAGTTGTTTGAATCGCAGTTTAAATGGGAGAACGGAGATAAAGCTGATGCACGTAAAGATTGGGATTGGATGATAAAAACAACAACCTTGGACACTGCTAACGAAAAACTGTTTTTAGGACGTTTGTATGAAGACGCAGGTGCCGCTTATAAAAAAGCAGACGAAGCCCAATACAACGGATATTGCAATTTGCTAATGAGCGTTTATCCGCAACTGATTCCTTATTCAGGACTTTCTGTGCCGCTGCAATTGTCGGTTTCAGGAGATGACAACGAAACAACGCAACAGGTAATTCACGATTTAAAAGGATGTAACATTCAGTTTACCGATAATAATTCTTATGCGCCTTCCGCCTCGGTTTCATTCACCCAAAAAGGCGATAAATACCTGGCAACAATTAATGTAAAAAATGAAAATGGAAAGCCAATTGTCTCCAACGAAAAACTAATCTTTAAAAAGCCAGAAGGTGTTGGCGGTGAGCTTGCCTTGCGCTTGTTTGGAAAAGGCGGAAATATTGTGTTTGAAATACCGCAAAGCAACAATGAGTAATGTTTGTTTTTGCCTTATTTTTTGGTTATGCCATATAACGCTGACAGGGTTTAAAACCCTGTCAGCGTTATAAGTTAGTTCTACATACCTGGCAGCTTAATGTTGTTCTTTTTTAAATCCTCAATCAACTGCTCCTGAATCTTCACTTTCGCATCCTGAAAACCATGTGCATTTATCCAAACATTTACCGTGATTCTAAAACCATCCGGTTCAATGGTACTAATGCCGATGCGGCTTTCGGGCGATTTTAAAATTGACTGCATGTTGGCAATTGAAGATTGCAAAACCGCTTCAATTTGTTTGTAATCGGCGGCAAAGGAAAATTTGAAATCCACGTCCAATCTTCTAAGTCCTTCGCGACTGATATTAGTAATCACTTCGTTGGAAAGCTTGCTGTTGGGAATAATAACTGTGCGGTTATCATACGTGGTAACAACGGTGTAAAATATTTCGATGGCTTCTACAATACCTTCCTGGCCTTGCGCAATGATGCTATCGCCAACGCGAAACGGTTTCAGCAATAAAATTAAAACGCCGCTGGTAAAATTTTGCAATGTACCCGAAAGAGCGAGACCTGCAGCTACACCGATGGCCGCAAGCAAACTGGCAAATAAAGTAAGCTTTACATTTAGTTCCTGAAGGATAGCAAGAAACAAAAGCAGTTGCAAAGCTGCTTCGATAAGGCTTAATAAAAAGGGACGGAGGGAAGCATCTAAATTGCGTTTGTCGAAAATTTTATGTAATCTTCCAATAACTAATTTTATCAACCAGATACCAACTAAACCGATGATAATCGAAATGATAATGCTAGGGCCATTGGTCATCAGCCAGTTGTAAGCTTTGTCGTAAAATTGCTCAATACTAAAGTCTCTTACTTTTATTATCATATTGCAGCAATTTCAAAAAATTATGCCATTGTTCAATTGAAAATTGAGGAATAAAAGGTTTCCTAACGTATCATTAAAAATTAATTAAACGTTTGTTTAATTTTCTATAGTTGTTTAACTTTGAAAGAAAAAGAAAGTGAAGACGGCAATTGATAAGCGTGAGCACATTATGAACACTGCTGTTTCGTTATTCGCTACCAAAGGCTTTGAAGGAACATCGGTGCGCGACATTGCGGCGGCGGCAGATGTGAATCTGGCGATGATACATTATTACTTTGGCTCGAAAGAAAAGCTGTTTGAAAGTATTGTTGATTTTAATGTTTCTTACACGGGCAATATGCTGGATGAAGTGGTGAACAACGCGTCTCTAACTGCTCTTCAAAAGGTGGAAAAAGTAATTGATATTTATGTAAAGCGCTTGTTCAATAATCGCGAATTTCATAAGGTTTTGCACCAGGAGTTGATGTTGAACCAGCGTGAAGATTTGGGCAAAGCGATATTGAATGTACTGGCAAGAAACTCGGATGTTATTATAAAAATTATTGAAAGCGGCATTCGTAAAAAAGAGTTTAAAAAAGTAGATGTTCCGCTTACAGTTGCTTCGCTTACCGGAACATTAAATGCAGTATTACTGTCGAAAAAAATATGCCGGTACTTTTTGTTTAAAGAATCGGATACTGAGCAAGTACCTTACGAAAGCGAAAGCTTCCAAAAGCGCGTTGCCGATCATCTGAAACAATTACTACATGCGCATTTGGTTAAACTTTAAAATGGTACGAAAAAGCGGTAAAAACAAAAGCAGTAACCAAAATTACTGCTTTTGTTTTTATATGATTTCCCGACACATCAGTGCATTGCTTCAGACAAGTCTATTTTAGCGGCTGCTTTTCTGTTTTTTACAAAAAGAATAAAAGGAATACAAATCAAAAACAGCACGCCAAGATATAGGAAAACATCCATGTACGACAGCACAGAGGCCTGCTTATAAACGATGCCTTCCAGCGCGCCATAAGCTTGTTTTAAAGCCACATCAGGCGGAGCTCCTTTGGCAATAAAGTTTTGCTGCAAACCATGAATACGACCTTGCACATCAGGATCATCAACATTTAATTTACTTACCAAATCGCTTCGGTACAATTGATTTCTTCGTGCTGTATAAGTTGTAATCATGGCAATACCAAACGAGCCGCCCAATTGTCGCATCATACCTGTGAAAGATGCGCCTTGCCCAATTTGTTTACCAACAAGCGTTGACAAAGCCAGGGTTGTAATGGGTATAAACAACAAACCTAAACCTGCACCGCGTACAATCAGCATCCAGAAAAAAGCATCTTTCCCGGTGTCGGGCGTTAATATTTTATATCCCCAAAAACTATAAACAAAAAAGACAAACAAACCCAACGCAACAAGATATTGCTGCCTTACACCACGTTGCAGCAATTGCCCGATAATGGGCATCATAAACGCTGTTGTTAGGGCAGCCGGTACCATCAGCATACCCGATTGCTGTGCTGTCCAGCCCAAAGTTGCCTGCGTGTAAATAGGAACAATATAAGTAGAGCCATACAAGCCAAAACCAAGAATAAACGACATGATAGTTCCAATTCGCAGATTGCCGTTTTTTAATACTCTTAAATCAACAATCGGGTTTCTGAAGGTAAGCTCCCGCCAGATAAAAAAGAACAATCCAAAAAAAGCGGTAATAGCAAATGTTGTAATCCAAAAATCGTTGAACCAGTCTTCATCCTGCCCGCGCTCTAACACATATTGCAGAGAGCCTACGAACATAGCTAAGAATGCAATTCCAAACCAGTCAACATCGGCAGCTTTGCTTTTTTCGCCATACTTAGGGCTTCTTACAAATTGCAGCGTTAGCAAAGCCGCAATAATGCCAAGCGGAATATTGATATAAAAAATATAAGGCCAGGTAAAATTATCTACAATATAACCTCCCAATGGAGGCCCCAGGGTTGGACCAACTATTACCCCAAGCCCATAGATTGCTTGCGCGGTTCCGCGCTTTTCAGGGGGATAACTTTCGGTAATAATGGTCTGCGAAGTTACCAGCAAAGCGCCGCCGCCACAACCTTGCAAAAACCGGAAGGCAACCAACTCCCAAATGCCGGTAGCGTTTCCACATAAAAACGAACAAAGCGTAAATAACAGAATAGAGGCTGCAAAATAATTGCGCCTGCCAAACTGCTGAGATAGCCAGCTTGTCATGGGAACAACAATTACGTTACCAATAGCATAAGCGGTAACCACCCAACCAACTTCGGTAAGAGTTGCGCCGAGGTTGCCACGCATATCATTCAAAGCAACGTTAACAATGGTGCTGTCAACTATTTCAAGCAATGCACAAAGTATAGCGGTAACGGTTATGATTACACGCCTGCTTCCATATTCAACTAATGATGCTTGTGTAGGCTGCATACAAAAATCATTTTATCATTAGCAAAACGAACAAGTTTGGTTTTGCTCAAATTTATCAATCTAAACGTACTTCCGCATTTACATTCATACCTGCACGAAGCTGCTGAAGCAAAGAGTCGTTAGGATCTGTAAATTCAATTTTTACGGGAACTCTTTGCACCACTTTTACAAAGTTGCCTGAAGCGTTATCGGGTGGCAATAAAGCATAGCTTGCTCCTGTAGCCGCAGAAAGTGAAGTAATTTTCGCGGCAAAATCGTGCTTTGAAAAAGCATCTACATTTATTGTTACGGCTTGCCCAACTTTCATCTTTGCCAACTGCGTTTCTTTAAAATTAGCCACCACCCAAAGGTTTTGTTTTAGCACAATACTGAACAAGGACTGACCAGCGGTAAGATACTGTCCTGGCTGCACATTTACTTTCGACACCAAACCATCTGCCGGTGCTAATACAACGGCATACGACAAGTTTAACTTCGCATCGTCAACATCTGCCTGGCGCTGTTTAATAACGGCATCGGCAACATTAATTTGCTTGGAGGTTGCTCCACTTTGTGATGAAGTTACATTAATTTGCGTAGCTGCCTGCGCACGTTGCTGCTGCATAATCACCAATTGTTTTTCAGCGGTTTCTTTCGCTGCCTGTGCCTCTTCAAACTGTTGTTGAGTGATGGTATGATCTTTTATCAGGTTGGCGTATCGGTTGTAATCCTGCGTGGTACGCCAAACATTAATTTTTGCCTGGTCAATTTGTGCATCAATGGTAGCAACTGCGGCTTTTGAAGTTCCAATGTTTGCGCTTGATGCAGTGGTAGAAGCCTTTGCTGCCGAACGGTTGCTTTGTGCTGTGGTCAAAGCAGCTTCGGCTTGTTCCAATCTTATTTTTAAATCGCGGTTGTCCATTACAATCAATGTATCGCCTTTTTTCACTTGCTGATTATCGGTTACCCGCACTTCAGAAACATAGCCTGAAACACGGGGAATAACAGGGCTGATGTTAGCAGCTACCTGCGCATCATCCGTATCTTCATAATGTTTAGCGTGCTGATATTTTGTAATGCCGAAGGCAGCACCGCCTAATACCAATAAAATCATTACAATTAAAAAACCTTTACTTCTTTTTCTTGGTTCAGCCGCTTCGGTTGTAGTGGTTTGCGGCTCTCTACTGGTAACTGTTGCCATATAAAATAGTAATGTGTTTGTTGTGAATAAAAGTTATAATGCTCCGATTGCTTGCTGAAGATGTTTATAGGTTACGGCTGCGTCAGATTTTGCAGTCGCATAATTTAATTGTGCCTGTAACTGAGCTGCTTCTGCTTCCAGTAAATCGGTTGTAGTGGCTAAACTGTTCTCAAATTTGTTTTTGGTAATACGATAATTTTCCTCTGCCTGATCAACCGCCAATTGATAAACATTTATTTTTTCAAGGCTCGATGAATAACTTACATAAGCTCTTGCCACCTGCAGTTGAATTTGATCGGAAAGCTCGCCACGATTGGCTTCTGCCTGACGTTCTCTTGCTTTTGCCTGTGCAACTTTCGCATCGGTTTTCCATAATGAGCTTAAACTATACTGCACACCAACACCAATGTTTACTGCATTGTAAACGCTAAGCACATTGGGTATATCGGCTGCCACATAACCGCCGGTTAATGCAACAGACGGATATTTCTCGCCTTGTGCCGATTTAACTGCCGATCCCTGTGCTTTAATCCGATAATCAACGGCCTGCAAATCTTTTCGGTTTTGTAAAGCCTGTTGTATATAATCTGCCGAAGCCCCAAGTGGTGGAAGAGAAGCAAAACTGGCACTGTCAAGCAACAGCTTTGTGCTATCAGGTAAGCCCAATAATAAGTTCAAAACAATGGTATTCAGCTTTACGTTGTTTTGTGCATCGAGCAGTGAAAGCTGTATGTTGGAAACCTGCAATTGCGATTTCAGTAAATCGTTTCGTGCCAGTAAGCCATTGACTTCTAAGTTGGTAAAATCTTTTACGCGTTGCTGTGCCTGTTGCAAGCTGCTGTTGATGACATCAATTTGTAAACCGGCTTTGTATAGGTTGTTGTACGAATCAATGATGTTGATAACAACGCCTTCTTTATCGCTCGCAGCGTCGAGCACAGATGCCTTTTCAAGAAATTTGGATGCTTCAACACCATATTTAATCCGGAAGCCTGAAAACAGGGGCAACGATGCATTCACCAATCCATACACTGCCTGCGAAACCTTTGGCGTGCTTGCAGTATGCGTAGTGGTATCTGTGGAGGCACCCTTTTGCTGCTGATATTTTAAACTAATGGTTGGGTTATTTACCCGCAGATAAGAGCCGCTTGCTGTTACGTCGGGCAACTTACGTTGTTCAGCTTCTTTTACGGCTGCGGTGGCTTCTTCCAAACGTGCACGACTTAACTGTAAGGTTTTGCTATTTTTTACGCCCATCTCAATTGCTTTATCAAGCGTAAGCGGTGTTGTATTTTGTGCAAAAACAAAAGTTGAGAAAAATAAAAGAAGGAATAAAAACAAATGCGATTTCATTGAAAAATATTCGGTTTATGAATGTAACTGATTGCTAAAAAGTCTGCAATGCACTTCTGATGAAAACACCATTTGGTGATTGCGGGTGCAAAATTAAACAATTGTTTGAATAAATTAAACGCTTGTTTAAATTTAATTTTTTTTAAGCTATTTATTATTGATTTATCGGTTCTTTTTTGTTGACTTGTCGTAATACTCCGGCTCTTTTTTTCTTACCCATTTTATAAACTTCACCATATCTGCGTTCAGCTGTAATTTTTCTATTGTATTGTATTCTTTTTTTAACTCCATTTCCGTAAAAACAGAATGAATGGCATCATGGCAAATTTTGTGCAGCAAAACGGTTTGCGTGCCTTTTCCGCCTTTGCTTAACGGTAATAAGTGATGCCGGTTACAAGGCTCTGTAAGCCTTCTTCCGCACAACAAACATTTGTTTTCCTCATCCTGCATCAACTTATCATTCAAAACCAAAGTCAATTATTGTGTCAAAAACAAAACACAGTCATTGGCAAAAGTTAGACCAAAGCAAGGGAAAGACATATACCAGGTGAGTTGGTTGTTTTGGCGCGTTCATCTGCTTTATCTTTAGTGTAAACGCTTAGAAGAGAGAATTACTTTATGATGTTTTTGCACAAAACCAAAAATGCGTTTAACCGTATTCTTTTAATTTCTGTTGACGGCAATTATTTGAAATAACACAGAATTTATTTAAATTGAATTGCTTTTACAGGTTGTATTCGGTTTATAAACAAAGCAGGAAGAATAAGTGATAAAAAACAAACCAGCAAAGTAGCCAAACAAACCACAACAGTTTGCCACCAAACAATATGAACCGGCGCCACCGAAACATAGTAAGCGCTTTCGTTTAAATGAATAAAACCAGTGTACTGCTGAAGCAAGCACAGGCCAATGCCAGCCACAAAACCGGCCGCAACCCCAATGCCGGCAATGATAGTAGCATAGTATAAAAAAATTTGCCGTATGTAAGCATTGTTTGCGCCGATAGCCTTCAAAATACCTACCATGCGTGTGCGTTCGAGAACAAGAATTAAGAGACAAGTAATCAAATTGATGATAGCTACAATTGCCATTACAATAAAAATAACATCGCGGTTGGTGTTTTGAATATTAAGCCAGTCGAAGATGTTAGGATAAACGTCTTTTACGCTGCGGCTTACCCATGCACCGGGCAGTTGGTATTGGTTGTAAAGAAGATGGTTTACAGTATCAATCTGGGTGTAATTGTGCAGGAAAATTTCATAGCCGCCAATGCCGGTTTCACTCCAATGATTGATGCGCCGCAACAAGCGGATGTCGGCAAGGGCAAACAGTTTATCGTATTCTTCAATGCCGGTTTTATAAATGCCACAAACGCTTAGTTTTCGCAAGGTTGATTTGCCTTCCGATGGCGTAATAAAATAAACCGAAACGGTATCGTTTAATTTGATGTTTAATTCGTTGGCAATTGGTTGTGAGATAACGATGTTTTTGCTGTACAAACTGTCCTTAAAATCAAGCCATTTGCCTTCCTGCAAAAAAGGTTGCAGGTTGCTAAAATCGTAATCCGTTCCAACACCTTTTATCAAAACGCCCTCAATTTCCTGCGCCTTCTCAAGCACAGCACTTTTGGTAGCAAACACCTGTACCGTTTTAATTTGAGGAATGGAATGCAAAATGCGTTGCACCGTATCATTTTCTTCAAGCGGCGTTTCTTCGGCTACCAGGGCTTTGCTGGCTTCGTATTGCTGCACATGAATATGTCCCCAAAACGAAAACACTTTGTTGGCAACTGTTTGCTGAAAGCCGGTTACAAAAGCAATGGTAATAATCATTGCAGCAACGCTCAACGCCGTAGCTGCAATAGCCAAACGGATAATAAAGCGTGAAAATGATTTTTGCCGGTTAAAGGCAATTCGCTTTGCGATAAAAAGAGTAACGCGCATGTGCTGGCGAAGCTACGTTGGCAGTGGCTTGCAGCCAAAACTGCAAAAAATGAGCAAAAACAAACATAATCCACTTATTATACGGTTGTCAACGAGCAATCTTACAGGGTAAGTGATGACGTGTGAGCTTTGTTCAATCAAAGAGAAGATTTTGCGCACAGAGAGGGGAAGTCAACAGAGCAAAAAAATACTCTCTGTTGGCTCCTTCTCTCTGTGCGAACTAATATTTTATTCCATCCTTCTACATTTTTTTATATCACTACTCATTTGAAGTCGGCATTAATTATTCTTAGAATATTTTATTTTGAATGATTTACCAAATGCGAAAGCAAAATGCCAGTTGCCACCGCTGCGTTCAAGGATTCAGCACTTCCAATACGCGGAATGGTAATCGCTTGTTGAATGAAGGGCAAAACATCAGCCCGAATGCCTTTGCTTTCGTTGCCAATCACAATCAATCCTTCTTCAACAGGTTTGGTTTTGTACAGATTTTCTCCGTTAAGCAAAGCACCGAGTACCGGCATTTTTGCTTCTCCTAAAAAAGAAACGAGATTGAGATAATACACATTCACTCTTGCAATGCTTCCCATTGTACTTTGCACCACTTTAGGGTTGTAACAATCCGCAGTATCGGGCGAAGCAAAAATTTGTGCAATTCCAAACCAGTCAGCAGTGCGCAGGATGGTTCCCAAATTACCAGGATCTTGTATGCCATCTAACACCAATGAAAGCCGGTTTTGCAGTTGATAGAGAGGCATTTTTTTCTTATAAAAAACACCCAATGTTTGAGCCGCTTGTTCAAAATGACTGATGCGTTGCAGTTCGGCTTCGTCTATGTTTTTTATTTCATCCGCATCAGTGTTTGTTTTTGCCCCTTTTTCTGTTGAATAAATGGTTTTAGCCCTCATTCCCGCAGCCAACAATTCATTCACCAACTTCGGACCTTCGGCTGTAAAAACACCTTCGGCATCCCGATTTTTTTTGTCCTTCAAACTTTGAATATATTTGACCTCTTTCTTGCTTAACATTGAGTAAGGCATTTTGTAAATAAGCACACAACGGAACTGCGGGTAACAGGCGCAGACCAAAAATAAATGGAAATGGTTTTTGCATCCTGTCGTTTCGTAAAAGTTATACCATTCATCTTGCTGCTCATTGTGATGTTTTCTTCCTGCACAGAAGAAAAATTTTTGGGTGTTATCAATCGGACAAGAGTAAAAAATTATCCAACAGATACGCCTTTTGTTTACAGCACCCAAATCAACATTAAATCAAACAGCATCTCAAAAAATGAAAAGAACGATTTGCTGCGTACACTTCCCAATTATTATGACGATAGCATAAGAGCAGAAAAGGTACAGCGGTTTGGTGCTTTTTATCGCATTACCAACCCGCCGATTTTCGATACTTCACATATAAGCCATTCCATTACATTTATGAATGGCTATCTGAATTCCATCGGGTATTATCGTCCGGTTTTTAAAGATAGTTTTTATATAAAAAAAATTAAAGACCAGCGGCGCACATTCATCATATTTACTCTTAATCCGGGCAAAGTAACTGTAATTGATTCACTGAAATACAAACTTGGCGATAGCATTTTGCAACGCCTCACCACACGTGAAAGTACAGTTAAAGGCAGTTTGATAAAACCGGGTAAATCGCCCTTTTCAAAACCCTTGTTGGGCAATGAACTGGACAGGTTGGTAACGGTATATAAACAACATGGCTACATGCTGATTTCGCGTGATAATCTGATTGCGGAAGCCGACACTACCGACCCTGCTTTGCTGCAAGTTTCGCCCGATCCGTTTGAACAAATCAAAGTGCTTCAGCAGGCGCAGGAACGCACAAGGCAACATCCGGTGGCAAAAATCATCATTCAAACGCGCGACATTGGCAATGATTCGCTTGGCATTGTTGATTCATCGCAAACCAAACAATACCGCATTGGCAACATTTACTTTTATCCTGAAACCGATTATACTCAGTTGCCCGATAGTTTGATGAATGAAAAAAATCTGCCTGTTTTATACAAGCAAGATGAATTCACAGTGTATGGAAGCCGCCACCAGTTTAGCTTTTCGCCCCTAAAGCAACATACGTTTATGCGAAAAGGTAATTTGTATAACGATAGATTGTTTTCAAAAACGGTAAGCAATTTATCGTCAATTGGTGCATGGCAAAATGTTGATACAAGATACCGGATAAGAGTGTCCAATTCGTTGCAGCCAGATACGTTGTACAAAGATTCATTTATGGTACGCGTTGATACGGTAGATTTTCATTATTTTTTAGTTCCTTCTGTAAAACAAAATGTTACGCTCAGTTTGGAAGCCAGCCGCAACACCGGCGATTTTTTAAGCACCGGTAATTTGTTTGGCATTGCTATCAACGCTACTTATTTAAACAGGAATGTGTGGCACAAAGCCATTCAATCAACAACAAGCTTTCGCAATGGTGTTGAATTAAGTTTAGATAAAAACCTGCCCCTGCTGCAAACGTTTCAATCGTCGTTAAGCCATTCCTATAGCTTTCCAAACATATTAATGCCAAACCCGCTGGCTCATTTTTTCTTTCCTCATCCTGAAAAGCTTGATGCCGTAAAAACCCTGTTAAGTGCATCCGGCACTTATTCGGAACGAACGGAATATTTTCGTGTGCGGCAGTTAGTGGTCAATTGGGGTTATCAATGGAAACGAAAAAATAATGTCTGGTCGGTTAAGTTTCCTAACATTGAGTTGTATTCATTAGATACGTTACCGCTATTGGTAACGCAGTTGCAGGCAAACCCTTTCTTACGAACTGCGTTTACAACGGGTTCCATCATCAGTGCAATTGCAAGTTTCAATACTTCTTTTTATTCAAAAAATCATCCTAAGCAGAACAATTTATTTCATGCTGCTGTTGAGGAAGCCGGTGGTTTGGCGGGGTTTATTCATCCCTGGAACGAAAACATTTATCGTTATATAAAAGGCGAAGTAGAGTATCGCAAACTGTTTACTTTTCCTACTACATCATTGGTTGGGCGCATCTTTGCCGGCGTAGGATATGATTATGGCAAAGTGGGCAACTCGCTACCTTTTTACAAACAGTTTTTTGCGGGCGGTCCTAATAGTATGCGTGCCTGGAGTCTACGCCAGTTAGGTCTTGGCTCATCGTTACTAAGCGATACGGCAGGCACAAAAACGCTTGCCTATCGAGACCGTTATGGCGATGTGCAATTAGAAGCCAACCTTGAATACAGATATACGATTGCGCAGTTTAGTTCATTAAAATTAGGCGGTGCTTTGTTTACTGATATTGGTAATATCTGGAACATAAAATACAATGCCGACAACCCAAAAGCCAATTTTCAACTGAAGAATTTAGGACGTGATATTGCCATTGGTGTTGGAACGGGCCTGCGTTTTGATTTCAGCTATTTTTTGATTCGGATTGACGGAGGAATCAAATTGAAAGATCCGGCGCGGGTAGCCAATGACGGCTGGTTGAATATTAAGGATTTCACCTGGCGCAATTACGAGTATGAAAGAAAAATTGGAAACGAAATTGTGTCGCCCAACCGAAACAATTTCGCCATTCAATTAGGCATTGGTTTGCCCTTTTAAATATCCGATACCAAAACGAACAATCGTAAGCTAACGCTAATAACTTTCCGTTTTAGGAAATTGTGGAAAACAAAATCCAAAAATCTACCTATTTAATAGAATATACTCATTTGCTGGCATAGTTTTTAGAAAGAGACCAAAGGAATCTATATCGTATAACACATAAACGGAAACACCATGAATTTGACTGAAAGCTATTTAGTAAACAACGGTTACGATTATTTTGGCAATGCGGCTGAAGATACACTTGTTTTTTTTGTACGCGATGAAGATGCGCCTTATGTTGAACCCAATTATGACGATGATGAAGATATTATCAATGGCTTCGATGATTCACTAAAAGGTGCAACAGGTACGCTGCCAACAAAGGATGATAATTCAAATAACGATGATATTAGCGGTTCTGTTCCTCTAATGGCGCCGATAGATGTAAAGCAAACTGAAGTGCGCAAAACTGATTTTAAAATCTGACAAAATTTCTTTCTATAAAAGAAAAAGCTACCCGCCGACGCAGGTAGCTTTTTCTTTTACTAAGAATGTATCAACTCAAAACATTGGTTTGCAATTTCCAACTCCTCGTTCGTAGGCACAACCAAAACTTTTACTCCTGAACCATCGGGATTGATTTCGCGAAGCGAGTTTGTTTTTGCCCTATTTTTTTCAACATCAATATCAATATGTAAAAAAGAAAGGTTTTTGCCAATGCGTTTGCGCATGGCCGCATCGTTTTCACCCACACCGGCAGTAAAAATAATAGCATCCAAACCATCTAAAGCAGCAGTGTAAGCGCCTATGTATTTTTGAATGCGGTAAGCATACATTTCCAAAGCCAGCTTTGCATTGGCGGCTCCTTCTTCAGCCGCTTTGTTTACATCACGCATATCGTTATAACCGGCTAAGCCCAACATGCCGCTTTGCTTGTTGAAAAGAGTATCTATTTCAGAAAATGAATAACCTTTGCTCATCAGATAAAATACAACCGATGCATCAATGTCGCCGGTGCGCGTGCCCATAATTAAACCTGCTAAAGGACTAAAACCCATGCTTGTGTCTATGCACTTTCCGCCCTTCACAGCAGCCATGCTGCATCCGTTGCCAAGATGAATGGAAATAAGTTTTGCCTTTTGGTTTTGCAGGTATTTTGCCGTTTGCCCGGTTACATACTTATGGCTGGTGCCATGAAAACCATACACTCTAATTTTATCTTCTTTATAAAACACTTCGGGTATGGCATAGCGAAAGGCAACAGGAGAAAGGGTTTGGTGAAAGGCAGTATCAAACACAGCGATTTGTTTGGCTGCCGTAAATATTTTTTCGGCTATTTCGATACCTGTGTAATTGGCAGGATTATGAAGCGGCGCTAAAAAGAACAAAGCTTTAATATTTTCTTTTACTTCAGTAGTAATAAAAGTAGCAGAGGAATAATCTTCACCGCCATGCACTACGCGATGGCCAACGGCGTCAATGTCGTTTGTATTTTGAATCACACCAAATGTTTCATCTGTCAGCAAACGAACGATTTCTTGTAATCCTTCTTCGTGATTGGATAAGGATTGCGTTTGTTCGAAAACCCGTTCTTCCTGATTACTAAAACTTTTGTGTCTGATAACAGCGTTTTCCTGCCCAATGCGTTCAACCAAACCTACACAAACCGGCTTTGGCGAAGGCATTTTAAACAACTGATATTTAATGGAGCTGCTGCCGCAGTTGATAACAAAAATGTTCATGGAAAATGTGTTTGAACCACAAAGCCACAAAGAACACAAAGTTTCACTAAGAATGAAGAAAACTTTGTGTAACTTCTTTACTTCCTGTCTTTGTGGTTCCAAAGAAGTTCTCTTATTCCTGTTCACTTTGAATGGCAGTGATAACAACCGTGTTGAAAATATCATCCGCCGTACAACCTCTGCTTAAATCGTTAATGGGTTTGTTTAAGCCTTGCAACATCGGACCAATAGCAAGCGCACCGGTTTCACGCTGCACGGCTTTGTAAGTATTGTTGCCGGTGTTCAGGTCTGGAAAAATCAGCACGCTGGCTTTGCCTGCCACTTCCGAATCGGGCAACTTTTGATTGCCAACAACCGGGTCAACCGCAGCATCATATTGTATCGGGCCTTCAATTTTTAAAAGGGGTTCTTTTTGCTTTACAATTTCAGTAGCTCTTCGCACTTTGTCTACTTCATCGCCTGTGCCTGATGTTCCTGAAGAATAAGAAAGCATAGCTACCCTTGGCTCGATGCCAAACTTACGGCTGCTATCGGCTGAAGCAATGGCAATTTCTGCCAACTGTTCGGCTGTTGGATTTGGATTTACTGCACAATCGCCAAACACCGAAACCCGATCGGGCAAACACATAAAAAATACCGATGAAACCACGGAAATGCCAGGCTTTGTTTTGATGAACTGCAATGCCGGGCGGATAGTATGTTGTGTAGTGTGCACAGCACCGGAAACCATGCCATCTGCATCGCCTTTGTAAACCATCATTGTTCCGAAATACGATACATCCGTCATTAAATCTCTTGCCATTTCAAGCGTTACGTTTTTGTTTTTGCGCAGTTCATACAAGGTTTGAACATAATTTTCGTAGCGGGCATCAAAAGCAGGATTTAAAATGCGAACGCGCGATAAATCCAAATCTAAACCAAGGCGTTTTACAGCGGCTGCTATCTCGCCGGTATCACCTAAAATAGTAAGGTCTACAATATCCTGCAAAACCAAACGGGCTGCGGCTTTCAGAATTCTATCGTCGTTGCCTTCCGGCAAAACAATGTGTTTCTTTTTGCTCCTCGCACGCTTCACCAGCTGATATTGAAACATCTGCGGTGTAATCACATCTGTTTCAAACGTTACCATCTTTTCGTCCAGCGTCTGTGTATCAACATATTTATTAAACAGGTTGATGGCAAGCTCAATTTTTTTGCTGTTGTCTGCTGTGATGCGCGATGAAATTGCGCCTATCAGTTTCGATGTTTCAAACGTGCCTGTTGGCACTGAAATGATGGGCACAACTGTTTGCAAACCTTCGATTAGTTTCATAATGGGTTCTTCAGGTGAAACGCCTGCTGTTAAAATAATTCCTGCCACTTTTGGGTATGAAGCCGATACGTTTGCCTGCAACGCACCAATAATAATATCGCCTCTGTCGCCAGGTGTAACTATTAAAACATTCTCTTTGATGTACTTCAAAAAATGCGGCAGCTGCATGGCGCCGGTGATAAAATGATCGGCCTGGTTGGATAACAATTGTTCGCCAAACAACACTTTACCTCCCAACTGTTCATTAATCTCTTTCAGTGTTGGGCTTGATAAACTTTTGTTTTGCGGAATAACCGATACAATTATATTGTTTGATAGCTGATGGCGCAGCAATTCCTTTACATCTTTTTCCTGTTCAGGCGCTACTTTGTTTACAATTAAACTCAACACCTGCACTTCGCGGCTTTCAAAGTTGCGCCACACATTCAAGGCAAACGTTACAATTTGCGCCGTGGTTTTGTTTTCGCCCGAAATGACAATAAGGGCTGGCGCGCCTAAGTTCTTCGCGATAAGAACATTGTAATCAAATTCAAACGCAGTGCCTTCGCCCAAAAAATCGCTGCCTTCCAAAACAATAAAATCGCAATTCTCTTCCAGCTTTTTGTATTGTGAGATAATGGTGTTGATAACATCGCCTTCATTGTCGGATTGCCTGCGATGCAGCACTTCTTCACGCGTAAAAGCAAAGGCATCTTCATACCCAATGGGCAGCTTAAAATAATTAAGTATCGTTTCTATATGAACATCTTTTTTATCATTCGCTTCGCAATTGATAATCGGTTTGAAATAACCAATTTTTTTGGCTTTGCCAAGAAGCATATTAATTAAGCCAATAGTGATAACAGATTTGCCGCTGTAAGGTTCGGCAGATGCAACGAACACAGTTTTTGTCATGCACAAACAATTTGCGCGAAAGTAAAGCACAAGTGAAGAAACAAGAAACAAGGTTCAAGAAGCAAGATTCAAGTTACAAGGAATAAGAGACAAGGTAGAAGGTATAAAAGACAATGAACAATAAGCAAGAATGTTTATGTAATATCCAAATAGCTTATTCCTTGTTCCTTGATTCTTCTACCTTGTTTCTTGTTTCTTGATTCTTGAACCTTGTTTCTTCTACCTTGTTTCTTGATTCTTTTATCTTTGGTGTGCTTTATGCTAATCATTCCTTCATTAACATTAAAAACAAAAATTATGTTCGACGAAATTTTAAATTTAGTAAAAGAACATTTGGGTAGTAACCCGCAGATTGCTAATTCCATTCCTGCTGGTCAGGAAGATGCTGTACATCAGGAAATTGCCAACCATATTAACAACGGCTTGCAACAGGGAGCCAGTACAAGCGGTGGTGTTGGCGGTTTGCTGTCGCAGTTGTCGGGTGGATTAACATCGGGCAGCCCTATCACAAATGCTATTGAAGGTGGTTTGGCAAGTAGCCTTGGCAGCAAGTTTGGTTTGCCACCTATGGCAACCGGCGCCATTGCAGCAGCTTTACCGGGCTTGTTGCAAAAGTTTGCACACAAAGCCAACGACCCTAACGACAGCAGCATTACCATGGATGGCCTAACCAAAAGTTTTGGTGGCGGCGGTAATACATCAGGTGGTTTGGGTAGTATGTTTGGTTTATAAGTAATAAGATTTTCAGAAATATTTTAAAACCGCAGGGAACAAGAGAAAAGAGTTTTCGAAGAATAACACATCTTCGCTAAGCTCTTTTCTCTTGTTCTTTGCGGTAAAAAAAATGGCGCAAAACCAAACGTCTTTATAAAAAAGAAACCAGCTTCGCAAAGTCATCAATTCTTTTAACTGAGGTTATATTCGGGTTAAGATTGAATTTATCATATAACACTGCATCAACACCTAACTCTTGCGCCGCCCCAATTTCCGATTGCGGATCATCGCCTATAACAATTACATCGGATGGTGCAAAATGATGTCGTTGCATGATATCAGCAAACACTTCTTTTTTTGTGCTCTTCATAATATCAACAACATGGATTTCTGTAAAGTCATTTTCAATATTCATGCTTTTAATCTTGCTCCATTGCAATAAAGTAAAACCAGTGGTTACCAAAAACTTTTGAAGCGGCAGAAGCTTGGTTTCGGCATAATCTTCAAACGGCTGTAAAGGTTTATCGTACGTCATTGTCTGCAATAGCTGAATGCCTTGCTGTGTAAGCGTTTCACTGAATCCGTGGTTTTGAGCAACGGATTGAAAAGGCTTGTGCATCATATCCTGTTTAATAAGCTCAAAACTGCTTTGGTGCTCATTGCTGTTTTGTATCAATTCATACAACGGCGCAAACAAATCATCGCAAATAGAAGGAGCAGAATAAATGGTATTATCCAAATCGAAAATGATTGCTTTTTTAGTCATATTTAAGCATTAAAAAACTTTTCAATGATACATCTTCATTTTCATACAACAGCTCGTTTTTATGTATGTTTGAAAGGAGTTCATAGTTATCTTCTTCAATGATTGAAGAGGCAAGCAGCAAATGCGCTCCTTCTTTTAGTTTACAATTCCTGCATTGCTTTTTGCATTCAGAGTTTGGTTTTGCCGTTTTTATGGAGCACATAACTAAACGTTTAAAAAAGAATAGCAGCCAATACAAAGCTGCTATTCCTTGCAGAAATTTTGTTTACCATTTATCCAAGCCCAATAGTTTTCTTCCGAGTTTGCTAAGTACTGCCGTTTGATATTTTTCTCTTTCCCAATTGCGCGGATCGCCGGGAAACGCATAACCTTCCGGTGCACGTTTTTCCATCCACGATGAAATGCGCCATTCACGCAGTTCCTCATTATCTTCTTCAGCGGGCATCATCGAAATGTATTGCGCCATACGCACTTTATCGCCGCTGTTGTTCACCCTGATACCATGCGGTTGGAGGCTATTGAAAATAAGCAGATCGCCCGCTTCCATTGGCACTTTTACAATTTCAAAATTGGTAACATCAGGCCTAAAATGATTGCGGTCTTCAGGCTGGGTCAGCTTCCATGTTTCGTAGGTTCTAAAGAGTTCGGGCACACATTGAAAGCCGCCCATGTTTTCATCTGTTTGATCTGCCAAAGCCAATACACCCTGCACATTTTGTGGCTTTGTTTCGGGGTCATAATCCCAATGAATAAAACCTTTGTATTCATGACCGGGACGAATGGGAAGATTCAAATTCGCACGGTCAATGGTTACCCATAATTTTTCGGTTCCCCAGATATCAGTAAACGCCTGATGTACTTTTGGATACTGCCGGTTGTCCCATAAATATTGATGATTATAAACTTCCACCATGCCAGTGTTGGTCAACTCTTTCATCTTCATTTCCGCACGTGGCGGTGCATACCAGGTTTCTTTATCGTTCGGGTCTTTTTCTTCAAACTCCCAAAGGAAATTGGCAAGTTTTTCCACCTGATTTTTCGGCACTGCATGTTTGATAACAATGTAGCCGTTCTGGCTCCAAAATTTCCAGTCCTCTTCAGTTAATAGTTGCAACGGTTTGCCGTTGCTGCGGTCGTTAAGTTTGGTTTTGCTGCTTTTTGCAGTGGAGGGATTACCCGGAATTTCTTTGTGAGCATTGTTCATTTTCGAAGCCATGGTTCCAGCTTTCATATAAAAAGTTTTATGTGATGATTTAATACTGCAAAAATGAAGTAGTTCAACATTCATTCTGTTATCTTGAATGACCAGTATTTGCTCTCTATTGACATGTTTCTTTGTTTTTGCAGGAATAAATTAACTTTACAGGAAAGTAAGCGGTGAAGATTCAAAAAGAAATTGTTATCACAAATCCCGGGCAATCATTCAGGTTGTTCAAGCCCAACTTGCGGCGTACTTTTTACTGGCATTATCATCCCGAATTTGAATTGGTGTATGTAGAAGCAACAACGGGCATCCGGCATGTAGGGCAACACATTTCAAGTTTTATGGAAAGCGATTTGGTTTTAATCGGACCTAACATTCCACACCTGAATTTTGATTATGGTTTGCAAACTGAGTACAGGCAAATTGTAGTTCAGTTGAAGGAGAATTTTTTGGGCGATGCGTTTGCGCAAACGCCCGAATTTAAAAGGATTCAAACCTTGTTCGACAAAGCTTATCTGGGTCTTTCTTTTGGTGCAAAAACAAAAGCAGTCGTGGCAGAGAAATTAAGAGAGATGCAAGCCTTCAACCACTTTCAGCAACTGCTTTCGCTGCTTCAAATCTTTCAAATTTTAGCCAATTCAAAAGAAGTTGTTGAATTGAATGAACAAGACACCAGCATCAAGTTATTCATGAATGATAAGATTAGAATGGGTTCGGTTTACAAATACATTCATGCGAATTATAATGAAACGCCTGATGTAAACAAAGTGGCGTCCAGCGTGCATTTGAGTACGGCTGCGTTTTGCCGGTATTTTAAAAAGCAAACCAAAATGACCTTTACCGATTTTGTAAACCAATACCGGATTACGCAGGCAAAAACATTGTTGCTGCAGGATAAAACGGTAACAGAAGTTTGTTATGAAGTAGGTTTCGACAGCCTTTCTTATTTCAATAAATTGTTCAAAAAAATAACAGGAGAAAACCCATCTTTTTTTAAGAAAAGATACTTGCTGAATCAGTAAAAAATTCCTGCAAAACCAAACATTCACTATGATAATTTATACATCTTTCCAGGTAAGCTCATCACCACATTCAGCAATTCCAAATTTAAAATTGCAGCAGCTACTTCACTACTGCTTAATCCGCTTTTCAGGTACAATTCATCAATGTGTGCAGCTTCTTTTTCTTTCAGTATCTCTATAATGTTATGTTCTTCGGTTGTTATGTTAATGAACAACTCCCGTTGTGCTTTTCTTTTTACCGGAGCCGTTTGCCAGCCTAATTCTTCTGCTAACTGCGCCGCATCAGTAAGTAAAATGGCTTTATTTGTTTTTATCAGATAATTACAGCCTATGCTTTTAGCATCAGTTGTTTTTCCTGGAAAAGCAAACACATCGCGGTTGTAATTGTTGGCGAGTTCTGCGGTTATCATGCTGCCGCCTTTCAGGGCAGTTTCCACAACAATCGTAGCATCTGCCATGCCTGCCACAATGCGGTTTCGCCTTGGAAAATTGTGCTTATCGGGTTTTGTGGCAAAACCAAATTCTGTTAGCAAACCGCCGTTATTCAACATCTCTTTTGCCAGCGTTTTGTGTTGCGCAGGATAAATAGTATGCAAGCCATTTCCCAACACACCAACCGTTGACAGATTGTTTTGCAGCGCTGTTTTGTGCGCAAGACTATCAACGCCAAATGCAAGCCCGCTAACGATTACAGGATTGTATTCTTTTATATCATTCAACATTTTTTCAATCATAGTGCGGCTGTAATCGGTATTGTTTCTTGTGCCAATGATGCTGATAATCCGCGAAGCATTCAAATTTGCGTTGCCTTTATAATACAACAATGTAGGCGCGTCGTAACAATTGAGCAACCGCTTTGGATAATGCTCATCGGTTATAAACAGGGGCTCGATATTGTGTTTCTGAAGATGCACAATTTCTTCTTCTGCCTGCGCAAAACCGGCAAACGTTTTTATTTGTTTTGCCCTTATCTCTCCAATGTTTTCAATGCTGCTCAATTGCTTAACCGATGCGTTAAAAACGGCTTTGGCATCGCCCAGTTCATCAACCAAAAGTTTAGCTTGCACAGCGCCAATGTTGGGAATTAAAGTAAGCGCAATCTGATAAAGTACATCTTCTTTCATAAAGAGAGGAAAATGCAATATTAATAAACCGCGGAATTTATTTATGAATACAAAATACAGTTTTTTGGTACAAGCATTGGCAACTCCGGTTGATCGTCTGTTGCGTCGCACTCTTCAACGTTCTGAAAAGAATTGAGCTTTTCCAAAAGCGAGTGT
The DNA here is from genome assembly GCA_965277535.1 of Ilyomonas sp. Taxonomy (GTDB): domain Bacteria; phylum Bacteroidota; class Bacteroidia; order Chitinophagales; family Chitinophagaceae; genus Ilyomonas. Next base: position 4,305,872 of record OZ255825.1, read on the forward strand.
GTGAACCGCGAAAGCGCAAAGTATAATTAAGAAGAAACTCCATGCGGCAACTTTTCTTCCTCTGTGGTTAAAAAACGGGTAAAAACAAACGCAAAGCAACAAATAACGCGATACCCTTATTTTTGCTACCTTCATTTTTATGCAAGCACCGAATATGGAAAACAATGCTGACAAACAAAACGAAGTTCCTGAAAGTAATCCTGCTCAATCAGGATTAGACGGCGAACAGCGTGGCGGATGGTTTAGAAGGTTTAGAAAAGGCATTACCACATCCACAGCAGAAAAAAAAGAAACGCCGGAAGGCTTATGGAATAAGTGTCCTGAGTGCAATTTTATAACCACTACTACTGAACTTGCCGAGAACTTATTTGTTTGCCCGAAGTGCAATTATCATCATCGCATCGGCAGTGATGAATACTTCGAGTTTTTGTTTGATAACAATGCGTTTGAAGAATTGTTTGATAACATCCGCAGCAAAGACTTTCTTCATTTTACCGATTTAAAACCCTACCAGCAGAGGCTTGATGATATTTATGCAAAGACCGATTTGAAGGACAGTATGCGTGTTGCAATCGGTGAAGTAAAAGGACAAAAAATTGTGATTGCGTGCATGGATTTTGAGTTCATTGGTGGCTCGCTCGGCAGTGTAATGGGAGAGAAGTTCAGCCGCGCAGTGGATTATTGTATCAAAAACAAACTGCCATATTTGGTAATCAGCAAAAGCGGTGGCGCACGCATGATGGAAAGCGCATTCAGCCTGATGCAGCTTGCCAAAACCAGCGCAAAACTTTCACAGTTGAGCGATGCTAAACTGCCTTTTATTTCCTTATTAACCGACCCGACTTTTGGCGGAACAACCGCTTCATTTGGTATGTTGGGTGATTTGAATATTGCTGAACCCGGCGCGCTCATTGGTTTTGCCGGTCCTCGTGTGATTAAAGAAACCATCAAAAAAGATTTACCCGAAGGTTTTCAGCGCAGCGAATTTTTATTGGAACATGGCTTCTTAGATTTTATTATAGACAGAAAAGGCTTAAAAGAAAAGATAGCGCAGTTGTTGTTTTTATTTGAACATTGATTTGTTTTTGCCGTTTTTTGCCACGAAGACGCGAAGGCGCAAAGTTGTTTTGTTACTGCGGGAAACGAAGCAGTGTGTGTTATAAATTGAACAGTATGTGAAAGCAATAAACCTGTTGAGTTTATTTACTCACAACTCGCCATTCACAACTTACAAACAATCTCGCGGCTCTATCCACAGACTGTTTCGTGCCTTGCCTACCGGCAGGCAGGCTCGCAGTAACGTGCGCATAGTTTACATTACAAAACAAGATTTCAAAAGTGTTCTTCGTTCCTTTGTGCCTTCGTGGCAAATACCTGCAAAAACAAAAACTGCCCTTTTGTCTTATCATTTCTCTTTGCACAATATTTGACGAACCCTTACCTTCACCCCAATAAAAAAGATAACAATGAACATAGGAAAGGAGTTTGAAAAATATGCAGTGCAACACCGCGGCATCAGCAGCGCCACATTGCATAATTACGGCAACCAGTTCACCAATTTAACGCCATACATCATTGAAGAGCGCCCGCTAAATGTTGCCAGCATGGACGTGTTTAGCCGCCTCATGATGGACCGGATTATTTTTCTTGGCGAAGGCATTAACGATTATGTTGCCAACATTGTAACCGCACAGCTGTTGTTCCTCGACAGCACCGACCGCACGCGCGACATTCAGATGTACATCAACAGCCCCGGAGGCAGTGTGTATGCGGGTTTGGGCATTTACGATACGATGCAGTTTGTAAGTCCTGACGTATCAACCATTTGCACGGGCATTGCTGCCAGCATGGGTGCTGTGCTAATGGCTGCCGGCGTAAAAGGAAAACGCAGCGCGTTGAAGCATTGCCGTATTATGATTCACCAGCCAAGCGGCGCCATTGGCGGACAGGCTTCGGATATTGCCATTACCGCAAGAGAAATTCGTAAGATTCGTCATGAACTGGACGAAGTGCTTGCCCATCATACCGGCAAAGACATGGAAACCATTGCCCGCGACCGCGATCGCGATTTTTGGATGACCGCAGCAGAAGCGAAAGAATATGGTTTGGTAGACGAAGTGCTGCTAACCAATCCAAGAAAAGAAAACACAACAAACGGAGTAGCAAAATAATTAAAGATTTATGATTGATGATTTATGAATTGTGATTTCATAGCTCATCAATCACAAATCATAAATCTAAAATCACAAATCAGATGATAGACCTGACATACAAGAATCCATTTTTAATGGATGATGATGAAGAAGAAAAAGAAGAAATAGAAAAGCCGGAAAAAGAAAACCAGTCGCCTTTTATTTTAAAGAAAATGGAGCAGCTCTTTCTTGAAAAAAGAGCGGTGTACCTGTGGGGAATGGTTGATGACAGAAGTGCGAAAGATGTGGTAAGCAAGCTCTTGCTTTTGGATGCCGATAATCCGGGAAAAGAAATTAAATTTTACATTAATAGCCCCGGCGGTATGGTAACCAGCGGTTTTGTTGTTTACGATACAATTAAGCTCCTCAAATCGCCGGTAAGCACCATCTGCATGGGCCTGGCTGCCAGCATGGGTTCTATTTTATTAAGCGTGGGCACCAAAGGCAGACGTTTTATTTATCCGCGTGGCGAAGTGATGATTCATCAGCCCAGCATTGGTGGCTATTTTCAGGCAACCAGCGCCGACATTGAAATTCAGGCGCAACAAATTGAAAGAACCAAACTGGTTGGTGCACAGGTGTTGGCCGAAAATTGCGGTAAAACAGTAGAACAAATTATGAAAGATTTTGACCGCGATTATTGGATGGATGCCGAAGGAGCTGTAAAATACGGAATTGTAGATGCCGTGTTAAACGAGCTATAATTCAATACTTTTTTAAGGAGGAAACCGCTGGAGCAAGGCGGTTTCTTTTTTACTTTGCATAGATTCTTGAAGAAGTCTGAACACAAAACAATGTTTTCAGACTATAAGTTGAAAAATATGGCGAAACAAACAAACAGATTAAGCTGTTCTTTTTGCGGCAAACCACGCGACGAAGTGAATGTGTTGATAGCCGGGCAACACGGCGAACACATTTGCGATAACTGCGTTGAACATGCGCAAACCTTGATTGGGCAGGAGCTGGAAAACCGGCAAAAAGCAAAAGACAAACACTATGAATTTGCCATTCGCAAACCGGCGGAAATCAAAACATTTTTAGATAAATACATTGTTGGGCAAACAGACGCTAAAAAAATCATCAGCGTTGCGGTTTACAATCACTACAAACGGATCACCCAAAAAAAACAGGCTGATGAGATTGAAATTGAAAAAAGCAATCTCATCATGGTTGGCGAAACAGGAACCGGAAAAACCCTGCTTGCCAAAACGGTTGCCAAGTTGTTGAACGTTCCATTTGCCATTGTTGATGCTACCGTTTTTACGGAAGCCGGTTATGTGGGTGAAGATGTGGAAAGTATGCTCACCCGATTGTTGCAAGCCTCCAATTATGATGTGGCTGCTGCTGAAAAAGGAATCGTTTACATTGACGAAATTGATAAAATTGCCCGCAAAAACGACAATCCTTCTATCACCCGCGATGTAAGTGGCGAAGGTGTTCAGCAAGGTTTATTAAAAATACTCGAAGGCACTGATGTTTTAGTTCCTCCACAAGGCGGCAGAAAGCATCCTGAACAAAAAATGGTGAAGATGAATACCGCAAATATTCTCTTCATTGCCGGCGGTGCTTTTGATGGCGTTGACAGAATTATTTCGCGGCGCGTGAACACCAATGCAATTGGTTTTGGTGTAAATAAAGAACTTCAGGAAACGCAAAAGAAAAACCTGTTGCAATTTGTAAACGCTACCGATTTAAAAAGTTTTGGATTGATACCAGAATTGCTTGGACGTTTGCCCGTGATTACTCATCTTGAACCGTTGGATGCTGCTACGTTGCGTTTGATTTTAACCGAGCCGAAGAACAGCCTGATGAAGCAATATGAACGCTTGTTTGAAATTGAAAACATCAAACTGGTTGTTGATGTGGAAGTTCTTGATTTCATTGTACTAAAAGCAATGGAGTTTAAGCTGGGTGCACGAGGTTTGCGCAGTATATGTGAGCAGATTTTAACCGACGCTATGTTTGAATTGCCTGGTAGCAATACAAAAGAATTTCATGTAACATTAGCTTATGCAAAGCAGCAATTTGAAAACAGCAAAATGAACCTTTTAAAAGTAGCGTAGTTATTGTTAATTGAATATGGTTAATGTATGATTGAACTTCTTTTATTTCTTCCAATTAACCGTCAAAAATAAAAACTTATGAACGAATTAGTTGAACGTATTACAGCCGCAGCAGGCATTACGCCGCAGCAAGCGCAAACTGCCGTTGAAACGGTTGCCAATTTTGTAAAAGAAAAGTTTCCGATGATGGCTGGCGCCGTTGACCAGTTGTTTAAAAGCAATTAGTTGCTATGTCAGGTTTCCCGCAAAGAATGCGATGACAAAAAATGGGCAAAACCAAACCTTGTTATTGTTTTCTTTTGCGGGATTTTTGTTTCGAAATTCTGAACCACAAAGACGCGGAGGACACGGAGTTTCACAAAGGGTAATAAATAAATTCTTCGTGCAACCCTGCCTTTGCCGGCAGGCAGGTTCTTTTCTTTGTGTCTTCGTGGTTCAAAAAAATCTTGTAAAACCAAACCAATTTTCATGAACTTTTTTCAGTCAATTATTCTCTCCATTATTGAAGGCCTCACCGAATTTTTACCCGTTTCCAGTACCGCACACATGCGCTTTGCAAATCCATTATTGGGTGTAAGCGCATCCCCGTTTGTTGATATGTTTGAAGTAGTCATTCAGCTTGCTGCCATTCTTTCTGTAGTAGTTATTTTTTATAAACGATTCTTCGATTTTTCACGTTCCGTTTTTTACATCAAACTTATCATTGCTGTTATTCCTGCTTTAATTTTTGGTGCCATTTTAAAAAAGCACATTGATACAGTGCTTGATAACACTCAATTTATAGCTTGGGTAATGTTGATTGGCGGTATCATCCTTTTGTTCATTGATAAATTTTTTACACGGCAACGTATTGATGATGACAGACAAATCTCGTATCCCAAAGCATTTGTGATAGGTTGGTTCCAGGTATTGGCTATTATTTTTCCAGGCTTAAGCCGGAGCGCAGCTACTATTGTTGGTGGAATGAGTCAGAAATTAACGCGCCGTGTGGCTGCTGAATTCTCTTTCTTTCTCGCTGTTCCTACTATGTTTGCCGCAAGTGTAAAAAGCTTTTGGGATGTGTACAAAGATCATCCAGATGTGTTGAGCAAAAACAACTATGCAGTGTTGGGCGTGGGTAGTTTGGTTTCGTTTGTTGTGGCTCTTATCGCTGTAAGGTTTTTTATTTCTTACATACAAAAACATTCGTTTCGCGCCTTTGGTGTGTATCGGATTATATTGGGCGTAGTCATGTTGTTTTTGATATATAAAGGTTATGTAAAATAGAACGCATTTGCATAAATGCAAAACATCAGATACATTGCCTTATAAAACCAAAGCTTCATGCAAACGGCTTCTAAAAAAGTAATCAATGGTTGGGCAATGTACGATTGGGCAAACAGCGCTTACAACCTGGTTATCACATCCACCATTTTCCCTGCTTATTACGATGCCATCACGTCAACAAAAGACAATGGAGGCAACGTTATCTCTCACAAAGTAAATCTTTTCGGAACAACGCTCGAGAGCGCATCGTTGTACAATTATGCTATTGCATTCGCTTATTTGGTTATTGCCTGCATCTCGCCAATTCTTTCTTCCATTGCCGATTACAAAGGCAATAAAAAAAGGTTTATGCAGTTCTTCTGCTACTTAGGAAGCGTTGCCTGCTGTACATTATATTTCTTTGATAAAACCACATTATCGCTTGGCATTATCTGCGCCATTTTAGCTGCCATTGGCTATTGCGGAAGTCTTGTTTTTTATAATTCTTACCTGCCAGAAATTGCCGCCGAAGCCGATCAGGACAAGGTGAGCGCAAAGGGTTTTGCTTATGGTTACATTGGCAGCGTATTGTTGCAGATTGTTTGTTTTTTATTTGTGTTGAAGCCCGAATGGTTTGGAATAAAAGATGCCACGTTTGCGCCGCGATTGTCTTTTTTATTGGTAGGATTGTGGTGGATGGGTTTTGCGCAAATCACATTTTTGGTTTTACCTAAAATTAAGCGGGAAGTCAAAAACAAAACGGAAAACATTATCACAAAAGGCTTTGCTGAATTAAAAAAAGTGTGGCGACAGGTAAAAGCTTTGCCGGTTTTAAAAAACTATTTGTATGCGTTTTTCTTTTACAGTATGGGCGTGCAAACGGTTATGCTTGCTGCCACTTTGTTCGGTAGCCAGGTGCTTCATCTGGATGCTGGAATATTGATTGAGTGCATTCTCGTCATACAAATTGTTGCCATTGCAGGCGCCTATATCATGTCTAAATTATCAGCGCGCTTTGGCAACTTTAAAGTGCTCATGTTTGTTGTGCTGATATGGATTGGCATTTGCATCATCGCTTATTTTATCACCACACGAGATCAGTTTTACATTGTAGCCGGTTTGGTGGGTTTGGTAATGGGAGGCATTCAATCGTTAAGTCGCTCCACGTATGCAAAGCTGATGCCTCCTACACAAGACACAGCTTCCTTTTTTTCGTTTTATGATGTTACCGAAAAAGTAGCCATTGTGATTGGTATGTTTTCGTTTGGTTTTGTACAACAAATCACCGGCAACATGCGCAATTCAATCATTGCCTTAATCGCCTTTTTTATTACAGGCTTTGTTATTTTATTCTTTGCTTTGCAAAAACAAAGAACATCTTCTTCGTTGGTTGCCGCATGAAATTATACACCATTGATACCGGATATTTTAAGTTAGATGGAGGCGCCATGTTTGGTGTTGTGCCCAAAAGTCTATGGCAGAAATTGAACCCACCGGATGACAATAATCTTTGCAATTGGGCAATGCGTTGTTTGCTAATTGAAGATGAAAACCGCTTGATTTTAATTGATACCGGCATCGGCAATAAGCAAAGCGAAAAGTTTTTAAGTCATTATTATTTGTCGGGTAATGATACATTAGAATCTTCTTTGCAAAAAAAAGGCTTTTCCAAACATGATATAACCGATGTAATTCTTACACATCTTCATTTCGACCATGTTGGCGGTGCCATTGAACGTGTGGGAGAGAAGTTGCAAACCACTTTTCCCAATGCAATGTATTGGAGCAATGAACAGCATTGGCAATGGGCAACCAAACCCAATGCCCGCGAGAAAGCATCGTTTTTGCATGAGAATATTTTGCCTTTGCAAGAGAGTGGACAATTGAAAATGATTGATGAAAACAAACCTTCGTTTTCCCAAAATATTTCCATTCGCTTTGTAAATGGGCATACCAAAAATATGATGCTGCCGCAGATTAATTACAACGTTACAACCCTTTTATACATAGCAGATTTGTTGCCTTCCGTTGCGCACATTCCTTTGCCTTATGTGATGGCTTATGATATGTTTCCGCTTACTACTTTACAAGAAAAAGAGTTTTTCTTACAAGAAGCATTGAGCCACAATTATGTCCTTTTTTTTGAACACGATCCAAATATTGAATGTTGCACATTACAACAAACAGACAAAGGCATTCGGATGAAAGATTCGTTTAGATTGGCTGACTTCTTTGGCAAATAGGAAATCATTATACAGAGTATCTTTTCTCCTTAAGCCACGAAACAATTACTTTGATGTAGGTGGTAAAGTAATCAGACGAAATCATTTCATCCGGCGTAATGGAAAGTCCGTTGCAGATAGCTGGCAAATCTTGTTGGAACTCATTGAAGTGCTTCCACATTTCTGCGCCGCCCGGCAAAATTTTATCTGTCTTATTTCCAAGCCAAACACGAACGATATCCATTAGCCTGGCAGGATCATCGTGATGCACTTGTATATCTTGTCCTGCAACATCGCTGATTGTTTGCTGGTAACGCGAAGACACACTGTCCATCATCATAACTTTCTTGCCCTGTTGCCGTTTGTTTCCATAATGAAAGCAACCCCAGAAAAGTCCGGTTTCGAATGGCATATTGAATCGGGGCAGGTTGTTTTTCATTCCCAGTTCTACGCGCGATATATCATGAATGCCATACTTACACTCGTCAATAATGCGCAGTAGTTTCGCCAGCCTTGTTTCTTCCGAGCCTACATCTTCATAAGCGCATCGGGCTATAAAGCCGCAGTCGTGAATAGCAAATACCAAAGCCCGGAACAGCGGCTTGAAATCATCGTCGAATGGACAGTTAATGTAAACATGAAGTTCAAAAGGAACGGCCGGCAGGACAGGCATAAGGGAAAAAGATAGGGTTATCTTGAAGTAAGGGCAATTGCTTTTTTTACAGCCTTTTCAATATCGGTCTTGCTAATTTTTGAAGTGGCGGGTGAATCCTTTACAATGCGAAAATTATTTTTTGCTTCTTCATTCTGAAGTGTCGTCTTTTTGTTCCTGTTCTTTGCCATCATCTTCTGTTTATTCTCAAAAGTAAATCAATTCTTGTTACATTCACACTGCACCTTTTGCGTTTCCTTATCTGAAGTTCTATGTGCCGCTTGTATCTTTGCTTTTATGCAAAAAAGAAGCATGGACGAACTGGAACGCAAGACAGTTACAGAGTTCAGGCAATCGGAAAAGTTTCCCATCATCGCAGTGTTAGAAAACGTTCGCAGCGCTTACAATGTAGGCAGCGTGTTGCGCACGGCAGATGCTTTTTTGCTGGAAGCAGTTTATACCACGGGTTACACAGCACATCCGCCACACAGGCAAATTACTAAAACGGCGCTGGGTGCCGATGAAACGGTTGTATCAAAACACTTTGCCAATGCGACTGAAGCGATCATCGAATTGCAACAAAATGGTTACTTGGTATTTGCCATAGAGCAGGTACAAAACAGCATTCCGTTACAACAATTTGAGATTTCGGGCGAAAACAAACTTGCGCTCATTTTTGGCAATGAAGTAACGGGCGTTGAACAGGAAACCATTTTGCTTTGCGATGGTTGTATAGAGATTCCGCAAATGGGCACCAAGCATTCCTTGAACATTGCAACCGCCGCTGGTATTGTGTTGTGGGAGTGTGTGAGGAAAATGATAATTCCATCAATCAAACAAAATGAAAACATTATTTGAGCAATACAAGTTAGTGCAAAGCGCAAGAAGCGTTCTGTTCGATTATCTCGCAACAATCCCTTTTCAAAAACTACATCAACCGGTTGAAGTGTTCAACAACAAATCAGTTTGTTACTTGTTGAACCATGTTGCGTTATGTTATCTAAGCTGGCTAAATGAATTTGCATTAAAAATTCCGTTGATAATGACAGATGAAACGGCATGGCAAACTATGGATGATGTGAAAATATTTTACACCGAAATAAATGATGCCGTGTATAATTTTCTTTCTTCTTTTGATGACAAAGACACGATGATAACAGAGTTTAAAAAGCGGCAAAATGTAACATTAACCTTTTCGGTTTTGCAGTTGTTTACGCATGTTATCACGCATGAATTTCATCACAAAGGAATGATTGTAAATGGGACAAGACAGTTGGGTTTTACGCCGGTTGATACAGATATTATTCGTACATAAAAAAGTAAGATGAGCACATTCAAAAATTATCTTTCATTAGTTCGTTTCTCGCATACCATCTTCGCAATGCCGTTTGCGTTGATTGGATTTTTTCTGGGTGTGATGGCAACTTTATTTTCACCCCTTTCAACCAATCATTACATCGTTTTGTTTTTGCTCGTTATTATTTGCATGATAACCGCGCGCAGTGCTGCTATGGCCTTCAACCGTTATTTAGACAGACATTTTGATGCGCTCAATCCTCGCACTGCCATTCGCGAAATCCCAAAAGGAATCATCTCTTCTGACAGCGCATTGCGCTTTACCATTGCCTGTTGTGTGCTGTTTGTTTTTGCCACTTTTTTCATCAATCCCATTTGTTTTTTTCTTTCGCCGGTTGCCTTGTTTGTCATTTTGTTTTATAGCTATACCAAACGGTTCACACCGCTTTGCCACCTGGTGCTGGGCTTAGGTTTGAGCCTTGCACCCATCGGCGCTTATCTTGCCGTTACGGGCAGGTTCGATGTGCTTCCTCTGTTGTTTTCTTTTGCCGTTATTTTTTGGGTAAGCGGTTTTGATGTGATTTATGCCCTGCAGGATGTTGAGTTCGATCAATCACAACAACTCTATTCAATACCGGCAGTATTGGGACGAAACAAAGGTTTAAAAATATCTGAATTGTTGCATTTGCTAAGTGCAGCTTGTGTCATTGCGGCTGGCTTTTATGGCCACTTTCATATTGTGTATTGGATTGGAATTTTAGTGTTTGTTGGTATGCTCATCTATCAACATTCTATTGTTCATCCGCACGATTTAAGCAAAGTGAACATTGCTTTTATGACGGCGAATGGAATTGCTTCCGTTGTGTTTGCAGTGCTGGTAATTGGTGATTTGTTGTTGTTTTAAGGGAATTGGTTTAACATTGATGCGTTTTGTTTGTACTAACGTTGCGGGCCTTTAGATTTGTTTACACCTTTTATTGAAGATATTACTACTATTATTACTTTTTCTTTTTTGTTACTTTTTTCTTTTGTGAATACACAGTAAAGAGTGAATAACTAAATTTAAAAAGCCTGAAGGCCACCGGAGCGCTTTATGTTAGGGCAAGGACCAAAGACCTAAGCCAAGTTTTAATCTCCGGTAGCTTTTTTGAACAAAGAATCAAATAGAAATTAGGGCTCACGACCCATTATTAAGGTCTTGATAACTGTTCAAAAAATTCAGGCTTTTATTCATCGTTTAAATGAAAATGTTATGAACAAATTTAAAGTATTTACAGGGATTGATATCTCTAAAAAATCATTTGATGCTGCCCTTCTTTTCCCCGATACGGGTGTATTGCATCACCATTGTTTCAGCCAGACAAGGGAAGGATTTAAATGCTTTGAACAATGGCTCAAATCACACGAGGTAACTTTATCAGAGACGTTGATTTGCATGGAGCATACAGGTCTTTATACCAACGGGATCATTGACTTTTTGGTAGACCGTAAAGCAAATCTTTGGGTTGAGATGGCTATCAAAATAAAACGCAGTATGGCCTTCAAAGAGGAACAGATGATAAAGCCTCTGCCATTACGATCGCTGAATATTGCATGCGCTTTATTGATCGTGCACGGCTCTGGAAGCCAGTGGACACAAAGCTTTCAAAACTTAAGAACATGACCTCGTACAGCGCGACCGGATTGTGAATGCGCTCACACAGCTCCTCGTTCCCATTGAAGAAATGAAGAGTTGTAATGGTGGCAAAGAAGCCGCAGAATTAGAGCGGCTTCAACTTCCGGCCATCAAAGGGCTTAACAAAGCAAAAGAGAAGATTGAGGCTTCCATACAATCTTATATCAGCAGTGAAGAAACCATCAATAAAAGCATTCAATTAATGTGTAGTATCAAAGGAGTTGGTTTGCAAACAGCAGCATCATTGTATGTGTATACAAAAGGATTTACCATGTTTGAAAATGCGAAGCAACTGGCCTGTTATTGTGGTGTGGTGCCTTTCAGTAAAAGTTCCGGAACGAGTGTTCGTTTTAAACAAGGCGTAAGCCCATTTGCCAACCGTAAACTAAAAAGCCTTTTGCATTTATGCGCCATGTCCGCTCTTCGCTGGGATAAAGAAATTAAAGCTTATTACGAGCGCAAAGTTTTAGAAGGAAAAAACAAAATGAGTGTGATAAACGCAATCAGAAATAAACTGCTGCTAAGAATATTTGCAGTGCTAAGAGATCAGCGGCCTTATGTGGAAAAATACCAGAAGGTAGGTGCATAAATGAAAGAAAAATAATTTTGTGGGATCATAGAAAACTTGGCGATGGTGGGGAATTTGAAAAACGGTAGCCAAACATTTGTATAAATGCGCAATAGAATTACAAATGCTGAATTTACTACTGTCAGCACCACTTTTGCCAATACGATGTTAGCACCAGTACTTTTAGTTGTTTCCAGGGTTTGCAATTCTTTTAATTTTAGATTCAACACCTATTAGTTTCGTAGGGTCCGGAAATAAATTTGATACATTTTCAGGTGCAACAAGTGCTGGATGTATTTCAGCACCTTTTCCTATTAAGTCTGCAAAAATTGTAATAGAATTCTTTATTCTCTCAATATTATCTGGAGTGTTTTCTCTAAAGTGTTCAGAAGATATATGTTCTGCTTCTGCTTGTATCATTAAATCAGTCTCCGCTTTTTGAGCTTTAAGAATATCTTCTAAACTATCGTTTTTAACTTTAAGCCCTCTAACTTGTTCAGCCAATAATTTTCCCTCTAAAATTTTCTTATAAATTACCGCTGATGCCCAAACTAAACTAGCTATTATTGTTACTGCTGATGCACCAACAAAAACATTAAACCAAATTGAACCGTTTTCAACACTTACAATTTTAGTTTGTCCATTTATATCTTCATTGTAAATTACCTGTGTCAAACCTAAATGGATCTCTCTAGAAACTTTTGATAACTCATCAAAATCGTTTACTGGTGGTAGCTTAATATTAATTGAGTTAATGTCCTCTTCAGGAACAGTTGTCAAAAGTACATTTAGGAAGTTTGTAATAAGTGTTTTTAATAACGTCAAGTTAGCAACTATATCTCTTCCTTCTTGCAGTTGAATAGTCATTTGGTCATTAGCTGTCGTATAAATGACCGAGTTGCTTAATGATTCCACAACACTGTTAAATAGGTTCAAAGTTCTTATGTCGTTTATAACGCTCCTAATATTTGTCAGCCCAGATAACTTCATTTGAACAATCTGTCCTTGGGCATTAGTTATATTTTCAGCATTCCATTCGAGTCGTTTAAGAATGTTCTGTAGTTGTTGTTTAATTAACTTTAACGATGTGTCCATATGTTTTGCTTTATTCAAAGTATTGTCGTCTTAGTATTGGTGCTAACACAATATTATACGCAATAATCCATGCCAACAAAAAATGAATGTCCCTTGATTGTCAATCCTATTAATATGCGCTTTTTGTATTGTTGTTGCGCCAATACAATTTTACATTTTAGCATTACATATTTCCTTTCACCCTAAGTTCATTTACAAACAAATGAGCCAGTCTTGTTGGTTCAGGAATTCGGTATTTTCTCACACATTGTTTAATCAATTCCAAACTTTCATCCATCGTAATTAAATTACCCGGCGAAATAAAAACGGGCTTCACATTTTTCTTCGTTCGCAATACTTTTCCTATCAATTCATTCTTTTGAAACAAATCAGTAACAGAGCCAGCTTCCATACCAGGTTCAATGTACTTTCCGGTTAATAAACTTTTTGCGCAACCCATGGTTGGTGTTTGCATCGCCACACCAAAATGTGCTGCAATACCCATGCGGCGCGGATGTGCAATGCCATGACCATCGAGCACCAACACATCAGGTTTTTGTTTCAGTCCCGCCCATGCTTTTGAAAGAGCTGGCACTTCGCGAAACGCAAGCAAACCAGGAATGTAAGGGAACGTGGTTTCGTCGGTAATGCCGGAAGTTTCTATCACTTGTAGAGAAGGAAATTGCATGACTACAATACCTGCATAAACAGTGGTTGAATATTTATTAAAAGAAATATCGGCACCCGCAATGGTTTTGATTTCCTTTTGTAACGGTTGAAGCCGCAATTGATGTCGCATCTCTTTTTGCAAAGCAACTGCTTCTTCCGGTGTAATGTTTTCGTAGTTGATAATCATGAAAGAAATAAGGCAAGAGATGTTCCAATAATACAAACGCTGTCAGGGTTTACAACCCTGACAGCGTTCACTAAAAACAAACCCAATTTACTGCTGCAACATCTGATACAATTCGTCCAGTTTGGGCGATAAAATAATTTCTGTTCTTCTGTTCTTCGCTCTTCCTTCCGCAGTTGCATTGCTTTCCACCGGATCGTAAGAGCTATGACCGGAGGCAACAACACGCGTTGGATCAACCTGGTAATCATTCACCAACACGCGAACAATAGATGTGGCGCGGGCTACGCTCAATGCCCAGTTGTCTTCATATTTACCGCGAATAGGAATGGAATCGGTATGGCCTTCAATATTTACACTAATGTCAGGATTCACGTTCAGCACCTGCGCCAATTGCGAAAGAGCTTGCTTGCCTTTAGGATTTACCACCGCACTGCCTGAGGGAAATAACAAGCTTTCCTGCAAGCTTACATACACGCGGCCATTCTTTTGTGTAACGGTAAGTTCGTTAGAACTAAAGCCTCCTAACGCATCTGCCATCTTCTTTCTTAATGCCTCGCTTTTGGCTTTTTGCTGGTCTAAAATGGATTGCAGTTGTTGTAACTTTTTTTGTTGATCAGCAAGCTGCCCCTGGCTTTGCTGCAACAAATTTCCTTTGTTGGCAGCTTCGTTGGCAATGGCTTTTAACTGGTTTTGTAAATCGGTATTTTTCCCTGTTAAAGTTGAAATCTGCGAATTCAACTGGTTGATGTTATTCTGCAGTTCGTTTACCTGGGTTGCTAATCGCAAGCTATCGGCTTTGGAATATCGGAGGGCTAACTGCGAATCTTTGTATTTTTTGGTAGCCACACAACTTGTAAGAAAAATGACAGATAGAAGTGGAAGAATGATAAATGAAAATGATGGTTTACGCATGATGCTAATTTTTAACAATGATAAAAATATGGGCAAAACAAAACAAGCTTTTGTGTAAATGGATTTTATAAATGTTGGTTTTGTTTTACTTAAAACATTCACGAGTTGAAACAAGCGAAGTGCCAAAAAGTTTAAAGAGCATAAAAACAAAACCCGTTAGTTTACAGAAACTAACGGGTTTTGTTGAAATTTACTTTGCCTTTTAAGAACGATGATCCAAACAATTTGGGCGTTCCGTTGTCTTTTACAGAGGGTTTAAAAAATCCCTTAAGGTTTTGCAAAACCTTATAGAATTCTATTCACTTCGCTTTTCAAGAACAATTATCCAAACAATTCAGGTGCGCCGCCATCTTTTGCAGAGGCAGACTGTTCCCATTGTGTTGTAATGTTTGATTTGGTTACGTCCATTAATTTTGTTCCTATTGCTTTCCATCCCATCACATCTACCAACTTATCAATTTTAAATTTTGTAGTTCTTACTGTTTGACCTTTGCCAGTTTGAATTAATAAAACAGGTGCTTTGCTTGTAGTTGCATTTTCCAACACATTGCCAACACCTTCTTTGACGAAATAAAAACGGTTGTGCAACGTGGTGGTTTCTATTTTGAAACGCTTCACATTGTATTGCTTTTTTTCATTATCAAGATAAACTGCACTAATGATTTTTTCGGGATCAAACTTTTCAATGACAATCACTTTATCGCTTTGAAAACGCTGTGTGATTTCGGTATCTGTCAGTTCATAATAACCACCGGAATAGATCACCACTATCTTCTCATCGCCTTCAAACGAGCCAACATATCTGCCTTTGCCATCAGCATTCAAACGGTTGTAAACATCATCGTACCAAAGCTTTCTGCCAGCCAATGTTGGGCGACCTTTCTCTTTAAATTTCACGGACCGAATGGCATGTTTGGTTACCTGGTTGCCAATGCTACTGCGCCCTTTGATGTCAATGTCTTCAAAAGAAAAATCAAACTCTTTGTTGCGCGCATTGCTGTTAGGACTTAGCAGAATCTTAACCGCTTCGGCTTCCCCGTTTGGATTTGCACTAAAATATAAAACCTTGCTTTTATCATTGCCTTTTGTTAAGTCGTACTCTTTATCGCGCGTGATGCCGGTAACATTGAAGCGTTTGGCAAAACCAATTCCCGTTTCACCATCCATGTAAACCATGTTGTAAGTAGTTCGTTCATCATTTTTTTGAAACACAGCAGCATGAAGAATGTCTTTACCAATAAATGTTTTATCTGCTACGCGAACTACTTTCATTGTACCGCGTTTGGTAAAAACAATGATGTCGTCTAAGTTTGAACAATCACACAAAAACTCATCCTTCTTCAAACCAGTACCCACAAAGCCTTCAGCACGATTGATGTACAGTTTGCTATTGGCAACGGCAACCTGTTTTGCAGTAATGGTTTCAAACAATTTAATCTCCGTTTTCCGGTTTTTGTTTTTGCCATATTTTTTAATCAGGCCTTCAAAATAAGCAATTGCAAACTCGGTAAGATGATCCAGATCGTATTTTACTTTTCCAATTTCATCATCAATGTTTTTAATTTGCGCATTCAGTTCATCAATGTCTAATTTATAAATTCTTCTTACGGGTTTCTCTGTTAGCTTCAGCAAATCTTCACGCGCAATAGCTCGTCTCAATTGTTTTGAAAAAGGAACAAACGCTTTTGCAATGGCATCAATTACTTTATCCCAACTCTCGTGTTTCTTTTCTAATTCTTTGTATATTTTTTCTTCGAAGAATATTTTCTCCAATGAAGTATATTGCCATTTGTCTTCGAGTTCGGCTAGCTTAATTTCCAGTTCTCGCTTGAGTAACGTTTTTGTGTTTTCGGTTGATGAAGAAAGCAATTCCTGAACGCCAACAAAGCGTGGTTTTTGATCGAAAATAATGCAGGCGTTTGGCGAGATGGAAATTTCGCAATCGGTAAAAGCATACAACGCATCAATGGTAATATCGGGCGAAACACCAGGTGCCAGTTCAACAATAATTTCTACATTCTTTGCGGTAGCATCGGTTACTTTTTTGATCTTCATTTTGCCTCCTTCGTTCGCTTTTACAATCGAATCCATTAACGTGGAAGTAGTAACGCCATAAGGCACGCTTTTAATCAGCAAGGTCTTTTTATCCGTTTCTTCAATGATGGCGCGAACACGAATTTTGCCGCCGCGTTTACCTTCGTTATAACAGCTTGCATCCATCTGCCCGCCGGTTAAAAAATCGGGGAACAGTTCAAACTTTCGGCCACGCAAATATTTAATTGCTGCTTCGCAGATTTCAATAAAGTTGTGTGGTAATATTTTAGTAGATAAACCTACTGCAATGCCATCGGCACCTTGTGCCAGCAGCAGGGGAAACTTCATAGGAAGTGTTACCGGCTCTTGTTTTCTGCCGTCGTAGCTCAGTTGCCATTCGGTTGTTTTTGCGTTGAAAGCCACGTCCAGCGCGAATTTGGAAAGACGTGCTTCAATGTAACGCGGTGCAGCCGCATCGTCCCCGGTGCGGGCATCGCCCCAGTTACCTTGCGTGTCAATGAGCAAATCTTTTTGCCCCATGTTTACGAGCGCTTCACCAATGGAAGCATCCCCATGTGGATGATATTGCATACTTTGCCCGATGATGTTGGCTACTTTGTTGTAACGACCATCATCCATTTCTTTCATTGCATGAAGAATGCGCCTTTGCACAGGCTTTAAGCCATCTTCCATAGCAGGCACTGCACGTTCGAGTATTACATAAGAAGCATAATCTAAAAACCAGGTTTTGTATTGACCTTGTACACCATTGTCGTTGTTCGGGTCAATGGCTTGCGTGGAATCTTTAGCCATGTTGAATAATTTATAATTTGTGATTTAGGATTTATGATTGAATGATATTAATCTATCTCTAACTGTGCTTGCTGGTACGATGGCGTATGAATGATAATGTCTTTCCAGCCTTTGCTCCAATCACCGGTAACGATTATTTTATTTTCTTCAGTTAATTTTTTAATGCGCCAAACAATGAACACATCTCCAACATTCGCTTTTGTTTTTGCATAAAAAGAGTGCAGAAATTTAGAGAGCTTTTGTGGTTCTTTATGGAGAGCAGTAAAGATAGCTTCGTCATAAAAAGAAGCTTCAGTGTTTCTTATTTTTTTACCACCTTCATACACGCGAAGGAGTGCATTTTCATTACATAATTTTTTCCATTCATCGCTGTCCATTTCAAATTCGCTTGCTGTAATTTGACGAGCTAACTTTTTAGCTTTGATAAATTCTTTGTGTTGAATTTGAAAGAGGTTTTCGGGATAAAACAAACTGCCTTTTTCGTTAATAAAAGGAAGATTGCTTAAGTTCACAATGAACACTTTCCCGCTATATTCTGCCAACTGCGAAACCAACCAGTAATAGCCACAAACATCGTGTTGATTGGGCGCTATCCAAATCCAAACGTCTTTGTTTTTATCGGTTATTTCTTTCCTTAGGTTGTTAACAGTAAGCTTATCATCAATCAGGTTTATCGAATCGGTGTAAGGCGAATTGTGCAGCACTTCTTTCCACCAATCTCTGCGCTGCTGATAACCTTCCGTTTCATAAATATTTGCTATTGGGCCCACCGCAAATTCATCTTTTATTTGCCCTATTTCACCTTGCAGAGCTGTATCCAATTCCATTGCTTTTTGCAATGTTTCTATATCGTTTTGTTGAAAAACAATGTGCAGCATTTATTATTCTGTTTCCGTTAAAAATTCAATTCCTTCTTTCTTGCAAGGCAAGATAAAATCGGTGTCGTGGCTTGCCAGTTTGGTAATGTTATGAATCTTACAAGTAGCCAAAATAATGGCATCATTGGGAAGAAGATTGTATTGCGACATGAAGTGGGGAACAAGTGTTAATACGGTTTCGTTTGCTTCGATAAATTCAAAATCACTTAGAATTTTTATTTGATTTGCTTCGTTTGCTAATACGTCATTCAGCTTGTTGGATTTCTGTAAACTTCTTGGGGAGCTACCTCCACTAAATCCTATCAGGTAATATAAATATTCGCTAAGAACAGTGCTGTTGATGTAAAGTAAATGGTCTGCATTGGAAATAAGCGAATGATAAAACTGTGTTTTATTTCCCTTTAATGCTTCAACTAAAATGGAACTATCTATGAAGATTTTATTGCTCATAAACATCCAATATATCGTTTGGCAAATCGGCATGTTTGGCAGTTCCAACAATGCTCATTAATCGCTTTACTTTTTCTTCGTGTTTGCTAATATTAATGTGATTTGCTGGTTCATTTGTTGATAGAATAATAACTTCCAGTTCTTGTTCATTAAATGAGGGAGGAACAGATATTTTTAACTCGCCGTTTTTGGCTATTCCCTTTGCTTTAATAGCTTCCATACGCTCTCTTTTGTTTCAAATTTACAAAATACCTTTTACTCCATCGGTCCAAACTCCTTCGCCAAGTCTAATTCTACTTTTAAATTATTGATGATGAACTCCTGCCGTTCCATTGTATTCTTTCCCATAAAATATTCAAGTAGATGCTGAATGTGCTCGCCTTGCTCAACAATTACGGGCTCTATTTTTATATCATCGCTAATAAATTTTCCAAACTCTTCCGGCGAAATTTCACCCAAACCCTTGAAGCGAGTTATCTCCGGCTTGTTGCCCAATTTTTTTATGGCAGCTTGTTTTTGTTGCTCATCATAACAGTAAATGGTTTCCTGTTTGTTGCGAACACGAAATAATGGCGTTTCCAAAATGTACACATGATTTTGCTTCACCAGATCAGGAAAGAATTGCAAAAAGAAAGTCATCAGTAACAAGCGAATGTGCATACCATCCACATCGGCATCGGTAGCAATCACAATGTTGTTATACCGCAGTCCTTCAAGTCCGTCTTCAATGTTCAACGCATGTTGTAATAAATTAAACTCTTCATTTTCATACACCACTTTTTTGGTTAAACCAAAACAGTTCAACGGCTTGCCACGGAGCGAGAAAACTGCCTGTGTATCTACATTTCGGCTTTTGGTAATGCTGCCACTGGCACTGTCACCTTCAGTAATAAAAATGGTTGTTTTACTACTTAGAGAATTAAATTCAGCCTTTCCTTTTGCCGGTGGTTCCTCATTAAAATGAACCCGGCAATCGCGCAGTTTTTTATTGTGAAGATTGGCTTTCTTCGCTCTTTCATTTGCCAGTTTTTTAATGCCGGCTAACTCTTTTCGTTCGCGTTCGCTTTGCTCGATTTTTTTCTTAATGGCATCGGCAGTTTGCGAGTTGCGATGCAGGTAATTGTCTAATTCCTTCGCAAAAAAATCAGCTATAAAATTGCGCATCGTGGGTCCGCCTTCAGAAGTTGCAACCGAGCCTAATTTTGTTTTTGTCTGACTTTCAAATACCGGCTCCTGCACGCGCACTGCAATAGCCGCGGCTATGCCCTGGCGAACATCGGCGGCCTCATAATCTTTCTTAAAAAAATCGCGGATGGTTTTTACAAAAGCTTCGCGAAATGCTTGTTGATGCGTGCCGCCTTGCGTAGTGTATTGACCATTGACAAACGAAAAAATATCTTCACCGTAATCGTTGTTATGCGTTATAGCAACTTCTATGTCTTCACCTTTTAAATGAATGATAGGATAACGAATTTCATCTTCGTTGGTTTTACGCTTTAATAAATCCAGCAAACCATTGCGGCTCACATACCGCTTGCCATTGAAGACAATGGTTAAGCCTGCATTCAAAAAGCAATAATTCCAAAGCAGGTTGTCCAAATACTCATGAATGAAATGAAAGTTTTTAAACACACTGTTATCCGGAATGAAGGTTACAAACGTGCCGTTCAGTTCTTCCGTCGCTTTTTCGCGATGCTCCTTTGTTAAATTCCCCTGTTCAAATTCAGCTACTTTGGTTCTGCCTTCGCGATAGCTCTCCACTTTAAAATAATCGCTCAATGCATTCACCGCTTTCGTACCCACGCCGTTTAAGCCCACGCTTTTTTGAAACGCTTTGCTGTCGTACTTGGCGCCTGTATTTATTTTACTTACTACATCCACCACTTTACCCAAAGGAATGCCTCTTCCGTAGTCCCGCACTGTAACGGTTTTGTCTTCAATGGTTAGTTCAATCTGTTTGCCATGGCCCATCATGTGCTCGTCAATACAGTTGTCTATCACTTCTTTAATCAGCACATAAATGCCGTCATCCGGTGCTGAGCCGTCGCCTAATTTACCAATATACATTCCCGGGCGCAACCGTATGTGTTCCCGCCAGTCGAGGCTTTTGATACTTTCTTCCGTATAGTCAAAAACCGAATTCGCGTCGCTCATAGTTGGTTTTGTTCGCTTCTTTGTGTCAATAATCGATACTTTCTTATTCGTTTTGCGCGCTGTTGCAATGCTCATATCTCACCCCAATTTTAGCCTTAAATTGCTAACAAAATTAGTAAAAAATTTGCGCAAAAACAAAGGCAAATGTAAGCATTCAACTCACTTTTCCTTTCCTTAAAAAACCTTAACAATACCAATGGTTTGATGTTTTTGGGGCTGTCACCATTTGGTTATCAATTGAACGATAGTTCGGGCTGTTTGCACTACTCCGCCACAAAGCCGCACTACACAAACCTTCAGCGGGGTAGCTGCGGCACATCCCGCAGCCCATCAGCAGTTGAACAAAAATTGAGCAATTCCAAAGTGCATCGTCACTGCGAGGCACGAAGCAGTCTGTGTGTTATAAATTGAATAGTATTAGCCAGCAATAAGCGTGTTAACCTCATTGACTCACCATTCACTTCTCACCACTCATAAACTCCTTATTAATCAATCCACAGATGGCTTCGTTCCTCGCCATGACGGTAAGCAAGCTCAAGCACAAGTGGTTTAATCATTTTCGCTCTAAAAAAATCTCTGCCATCATACACCGAACCGAGCCACCACCAACGGTTTCAATGGTTGAAATGTTAATCGGTAATAGTTCTGTACGTTTAGACAATTTTTGTTTTTGGTTATAATTGAGCGCATCAAACGCTTGCTGGCTGAGGATGGTATAAAGTTTGCCTTGTTCGCTTTCTACTTGCAGCATATTGCCTGCATAATGGTGTACCTGCTGCATCGTAATGTCAATGATGTCGTGGTTTGTTTTTGTCAATATTTCAACCACTTCATCCCGTTCATTTTCATCTCTGATAGAAGACAAACAAATCACCGCATAACCAACTCCAAGGTGCATAATAACGTTGGTATGATATACATCGGTTCCATTATCATCTTTCGAAAAAAAAGTTACTGTTTTATATCCATGCGCATCGGCAAAATGTTGCAGTAAAATTCTATTGGTTCTGGGCGAAAGGCAGGCATATACAAGTTTGTTTTCGTGGTCAATAATCATGCTGCCAGTACCTTCTAAATACAATTTATCTTTTTCATACGTTGTCCAATCTTCTACGTTGGTAACAACGAAATCGTCTTTCAAGGTTTGTATCAAATCACTTCTTACTTCTATCCTTCGATTGGCAGCATGCATTGGAAAAGTAGCCACCGTTCCATCGCTTAATGTGCAAAACCAATTGTTTGGAAAAATGGCATCAGGCTTTTGCGGCAACGGCGTATCTTCTATCACCACAACATGAATATGATGTGAACGAAGCGTGTTTACAAAGGCATCAAATTCTTTCACTGCTTCTTGTTGCACTTCCTTTTTACTGAGTTCAATATTGCCCTGAAACACATTGCTGGCGGCAGTTTCAGCGTTATAACCGAACGATGCCGGGCGAATCATCAATATAGTATTGGCAGCTCCTTTCATTTTACAAAACGGGTTTTCTTTGCAAAGGTAAACTCATGCAATGTGCACCACCACGCGCCCTTGATAACTCATGGCTTGGCAAGGTGATGATGGTATTTTTTACGGCTTCGGGCGTTTGCATTTTGTTTTCAAATTGGGCAAACAAATCGCTTGTTGTAATTACAGTAAAACCATGTTGGCGAAAGCTATTCAGGGTTTCTTCGTTACGGTCGTAAGCAATGGCAACACCATCTTTCAATGCCAATAAATTGCATGAGTCAGTCCATTGTTCGCGTTCATCATAAGGAAAAATATTGTTGCCGCTGTAAATGATTTTTACATCGTTTTCGGGAACACTAAAATCTTTAATGCTGATGTTGCGAAGCAAAGCTTCCAGACCTTTAAAAATCACATCCTGGCGATAATCTGCTGCTGGGTTATAAGCTTCATTTTTGGCTTTATAAAACCTGAAAATTTCAACGCCTTCAAAGGTTTCATCGCTGTAAGCCATATCGCTGTAATATGAAAATTTGTGTTGGTTGCGTTCGTGAATCAACTCTTCACTAAACCTTCCAAACAATACCCACACATCTTTACGAACATGCGTAAACACAGTATCAATGTGCATGATGGCACGCTGACTTGGTATTTTTACCACCGATACTTTTTCAATCCCGGTTTCACGTTTGAAAACAGCATGGATAATTTTATTAATGGCACTAACCGTAGTTCGTTCACTGCATCCAACCAGCAAATGATTGGGCGCAATCATCATAATGTCGCCGCCTTCCAATGAGGTTTTACGGCTGCTTTTATGCACTTCATCCAGCAGAAAAAAATCACTCGATTCATTGATTTCAATTACCTTGTTTTGATCGTTGGTAAGCAATTCGTGAAACACAATGTAGCGCATCAGCAACGATTCTCTTTCGCGTGCTTCGGTAGCAGCTTTGCTAAGCAAAATATGGTTGTTAATAACAATGCTGATGTCTCTTGTAAAAATTAAATTCGGCAATGGCTGAAAAATAAACTGCACATTTCCACCATGTTGATGTGGTAGTGTTCCGGTGATAAGAACTTTTGCTAATTCATGTTCTTCCCTAATGTTGCACAACTCTTTTTCTATAGCATAACTACAGCCTTCGGTAGCACAAACAGCAGCAATGATTTTATCGCGCAGATGGCCGTTTTGCAGCACTTTGGCAAGCAGATGTTCAACATCGAGTACAGCATTGCTATTGAAATATTTAGGATGATCTGGTTTGAAGCAATCCAATTGCTCGTTTTCTTTTTGCACTGCTTCGCAGGCTTTGATTTCGTTTATTTTTTCGGGATCTAAAAAGTAGAGGAGCAGCTTTACGTAATGATTGTACTCTCTTCGCATTTGCTTTAAGTACACCGTATCATCGTACAACCAGTCTTTAAATTTACTGGGTACAATTTTTCCAATGCCACCATCAGGACTATGAATGATAATGCGCTGCAACGCACCGATTTCCGAGCTTACGCCGATGTTATTTTCAAACGTCATGCAATCAATTGTATTTGCAAAAGAATGGAAAAGAATTTGAAAGAAGAAAGTGCGGCGAACCTGTGTCGTTGGTATGAATTATGAAATTAACATTGATAAAAAGAAATATTATGAGCACAACGGAAGAAAATATATCGTTAGAGCGAAGTAACAAAGTGGATGTTTATACGCAGGAAAACATCAATCATTACTACAATAATAAAAGCCGTATTGAAAACCGCTTGCGCCAGTTGGAAAAGGAAATGAGCATCGAACAGATTTTTCAGTTGCACGATGCGGCGAATGTTACCGTTGGTGTGCTGTTAAGCGTTGCTACACGCAAACAAAAATGGTTGTTGCTGCCTATATTGGTTGCCATTGTACAAAGCGCGCAAGCCGTAACAGGCTTACGTTTGGGAACAACGTTGCTTCGCAATTATGGTTTTAGAACAAAGGCTGATATTGACAAAGAAAAATACGCTTTAAAAGCTTTGCGTGGTGATTTTCATTACGAAATAGAGGTGCCGAATGCTGTGTGGGATGCGGTGAATAAATGAAGCTATGTACGATGTCAGAGGTGGGATGTACGATGTATAAGTTAATGACTGATCTTCTAATCATTTATATTTTGTACATCGTACTTCAAACATCTCACATCGTACATATCAATACACATGATCCGGCTTTACCATTGCAGGATAGGCTTTTTGAAATGCAACAATTTCAGGAATGCTTACATGCTGCACGTAACCACCATTGGGATTGTTTTCAATGTAATTTTGATGATAGCCTTCGGCTTCCCAAAACTTTGTAAATGGGGCCACCTGCGCTGCAATCGGCTCTTTGTAACGGGGCTGAATGTTTTTGATATAATTGTCAACCTCACCTTTTTCTTTCGCATTTCTGTAAAACGCAATGGAGCGATATTGCGTGCCTAAATCAGGACCTTGTCCGTTCACTTGTGTTGGGTCTTGCCCGGCGAAATAAACCTTCAATAATTCGGGAAAAGATATTTGTGAAGAATCGTAATATACATTCACCGTTTCTGCATGGCCTGTATTGCCGGTTTCTACCATTTCGTAAGTTGGATTTTTAGCTGTTCCGCCGGCATAACCAGAAATGGCTTCTTTCACGCCTTTTACGCTCTCAAACAAAGCTTCTTCGTGCCAGAAGCAGCCAGCAGCAAAGGTTGCCACACTATATTTGGAAAGCTCTTTTTGAGAAGGATGATTTGTTTTTGCAGGAATTTTGTTTTGTCCGCAAGCCACTGTTGTTACGATGAGTAACGATGAAACAAAAACGAATAAATATGATTTCATAACTTGAATTGTGTGTATAAATTTACGATGAAAAGCCAGAATGAGATGTTAACGAAACATACTAAAAGTCTCACGAATGATGTCGCATGTCAATTGGATAAACATCTTTTGTTTTTGCCTTTTTTTAAACTTATGTCAATGAAACCATCAACGTTTGCATTTATCATCTTCCTGTTTTCTTTTGCTCAATGCAGTTCACAAACCAGTAATAAAACAGATGGCATTTACACTTACAAAAGAGGCTCGCCTGACGGTATTGGCAAATGGTATATGGGAAGAGAAATTGCTTATGTGATGGGTGCTTCCGGTGCTGCATGGCTGGAAAGAGACGAACGACAAAAAGAAGAAAACACTGAACTCGCAATCAAAAATATGAAGCTAAAACCGACGGATGTAGTGGCTGATATAGGTGCCGGTTCTGGCTACTATACGTTTCGCATGGCGCCGTTGGTGCCAAAAGGAAAAGTGTATGCAGTGGATGTACAGGATGAAATGGTGGAACTGCTGAAAAACAAGAAAAAGGGCCTGAACGCAAGCAATGTTGAAGTAATAAGGAGCAGCGACAGCACTTGCCACTTATCTGATAATAGCGTTGATCTGGCGATTATGGTTGATGTGTATCACGAGTTGGAATATCCGCACGAGATGTTGCAATCTCTTTATAAAGCACTAAAGAAAGGAGGAAAATTGTTGTTGATTGAATACCGTGGTGAAGACATTTCTGTACCTATCAAACCCTTGCATAAAACCACCATTATACAGGATAATAAAGAGCTTGCTGCCAATGGTTTTCAGTTGGTGAATGATGGCGAATTTTTACCCATTCAGCATTTTTTAGAGTATGGGAAGAAGTGAGAGGTTTCTCATTTCTTAATTCGATTTTAACCTTGTTTAATTTCAAATTAATTGGTCAAAATTTGTTTTCGCTCCAATTTTGATTTCAGAAAACAACGCCCGGAATTATCAATAGAATGACCAATATCAACTTACCAACATCAGATATTGTATAGAATTCGTAAACATTTTTGCAGCCAAAACTACTTGTTAAAACAAAGAGCCTCAAAAGAGGCTTTTTGTTTTTGCAGCAATTTCATCAATAGAAATACAAAGAGTTGCCTCGTTGAGAAGCAACTCTTTGTATAATTCGGTTTCTATTTTACAATTCGCTTGACGTGCTCACTTTCGGATTCTTAAAAATGGCATATACTTCAATCATCAACCCTGCTAAAATAACAATAGGCGCAACTGTAATGCGCATTGTGCTGTACACAACTTTATAATCAAACACATTTGGATTTTGATTTTTGCCTCCCATCATCAGCAACATACCCAAAATAATTACACCTGCACCAATATACATCCAACGGTAGTTGTCTTTGGTAAACAAAGAAGATAACGGCTGTTTCATAACTACTGTTTTTTTCGGTGCAACATTGGTAGAGACTGGCTTTGCCGAAGGCGTTACTCCCGTTGTTTTTGAGGGCTGATAATTTCTTTTTATTTCTGCCATGATGATTAATGAATTAACGGATGCAAGATAAGTGAAAAGAGGTTTATGATTTACGAACATGTTAGTTAAAACAAACCTTAAAACTCGTGGCTCAAAGTTCACAAGTATCTTAATACAAATCATCCAGCTTCATCTTCAGATACTTAATTACGCTGCGGTGCGTGCTGTACAAAGAGATACAAACACCCAGCAAAATCATGCTGCCAAACAATAATAAATTCAGTTGCAAATCGCGGATAGCTTTCAATTGCGGAATCCAGTTTTCGGCCCATTGTATCAACGAAAAAAGGAGCAAAATAGCAATGCCTGCGCTGATTAAACCGTTTACAATAGCTCGCATTTCCATCGGTCGGGCAATGAACTTACGAGTTGCACCAACCATTTGCATTGTTTTTATTAAAAACCGGTTGCTGAACATAGCAAGTCGTATGGTGTTATCAATGCTGATAATTACAATGATGCAAAGGATTGCACCAATTACCAAAAACGCAATGCCAAACACCCGTGTTTTTTCGTTGAGTGTATTCACTAACGAATTGGGAAATGTAATTTCTCCAACCTGATAAGGAAATGCCGTGGTAATCTGACTGTTAATTTTTTGCAGGCTGTCTTTATCAACATAATTTGAGCGAACATAAAAATCAATGCTTTCAGGCAGCGGATTGTAGTCTAAAATCTTATCCCAGTCTTCATTGCCGTCTTTGTTCCATGCAGCTTTCGCCTTGTCTTTATCAATGTATTGAACATTCTTGGCGTAAGGCTTAGAGGTGATGAATTGTTGAATTTGTTTGATGGTGTCTTTGTTCATCGTGCGCAGGTAAGCGCTGATGCGGATGTCTTCTTTAAACGAATTTCCTACTTGCCGGAAGTTTAAAAAAATCCAACTCATCAAACCCAAAATAAAAAGAACCAGCGACACGCCAATGATGCTGTACACATAGCTTGCTTTGCTGCGTTTGCTGGAAGAACCTTTGCCGAACTGAGCCATACGTTTGCGTTATTTACTGTTGATAGTGAGGGCGACAAATTTAGGGGTTTCGCTTACATTTGCGCCCATTGTTTAACGCGGTTTTAGCAAGCTTAGTATATCATAAATTGCCACGAAGGCACAAAGAGGTAAAGAATTTTTTGATTCTTTAAAGCGATTTCATCAAATACTTTTCTTTTACGTTTTTGAATAAAAACAAACCTTCGAGTCTTGGTGACTTTGTGGCAAAAACAAAATAAAACATCATGGAATACAACTTCAGAGACATAGAACAAAAGTGGCAGCGCATCTGGCAGGAAGAAGGCATTTATAAAGTAAGCAACCACAGCTCCAAACCTAAATATTATGTGCTGGATATGTTTCCGTATCCAAGCGGTGCCGGCTTGCATGTTGGGCATCCGTTGGGCTACATTGCATCTGATATTTATGCACGTTTCAAAAGGCTGAAAGGATTTAATGTATTGCATCCGATGGGTTATGATGCGTTTGGTTTGCCCGCAGAACAATATGCCATTGAACATGGCATTCATCCAGCCGAATCAACACAAAAAAACATTGCTAATTTTAGAAGTCAGTTGGATAAAATCGGATTTTCTTTTGACTGGAGCCGCGAAGTGAACACCAGCGAGCCGCACTATTACAAATGGACGCAGTGGATATTTTTGCAACTCTTCAAGAGCTGGTACAACAAGGAAACCGATAAGGCAGAACCGATTGAAATATTGGTTCAAAAATTTGAAAAAGAAGGCAATCAATCTGTCAACTTTCAACAGTCATCTGTCATCTTCACTGCTGATGAATGGAAAGAATTTACGCAAAAACAAAAGCAGGATATTTTGATGAATTACCGTCTTTGTTATTGCGGCTATGGTGAAGTGAATTGGTGCGAAGCGTTGGGAACCGTTTTGGCGAATGACGAAGTAATTAACGGCGTTAGTGAACGCGGTGGTTATCCGGTGGTAAAAAAGAAATTGCGGCAGTGGTATCTGCGCATTACCGATTATGCCGACCGTTTGCTAAAAGGCTTGGAAACAGTGGATTTCAGCGATGCGATGAAAGAAATGCAAAGCAACTGGATTGGCAAAAGTTATGGTGCTGAAATTGACTTCGCCATCCACAGTGAAAAATTAGATAAAAACAAAGATGAAGAACAACGCAAACTGCGCGTTTACACCACAAGACCCGATACCATTTTTGGTGTTGATTTTATGGTGGTTTCACCGGAGCATGAGTTAATAGATGTAATCACGTCTGATGAACAACGAAAAGCGGTTGACGACTATTTGGAGTATGTAAAAAGTCGCAGCGAACGCGAGCGCATGGCAGAGAAAAAAATAACCGGTGTGTTTACCGGCGGCTATGCCATTAACCGTTTTAATAATCGTCCAATTCCAATCTGGATTTCTGAATATGTGCTGGCTGGATATGGCACAGGAGCCATCATGGCGGTGCCTTGCGGCGATGAGCGAGATTTTAGATTCGCGAAGCATTTTAATATTCCTATCACCAATATTATCGGCGATTATTTTAATGGCGAAGAAGCCAACCCAACCAAAGAAGCCGCGCTTACCAACAGTGATTTTTTAAATGGCACTTTAATGCGCAATGCGATAGAAGTTGTAATAAAAAATTTGGAACAAGTTGGCGATGGCAAGCGGAAAGTGAATTATAAAATGCGCGATGCTGCTTTTAGCCGGCAACGCTATTGGGGTGAGCCATTCCCGATTGTTTGGAAAGAGGGCATTGCATATCCATTGGATGAAAATGAACTGCCGTTAAAGTTGCCTTATGTTGAAAAATACGGTCCGGGACCGGAAGGTGAAGGACCGTTGGCGAATGTGAAGGAGTGGGTCCTCATCCCCAACCCTTCTCCACAGGTGGAGAAGGGGGCATTTGGAACAGCCGCTGAAATAGAACACAAGCAGGAAAAAGGAGGAGCGGCGAATGTGCTAAAGTATGGAGTGTATACACCTATGCAATATGAGATGGCGAAATTGATGCGAAAAGAATACACGGAAGCGGAAGATGTGTTGTGGCAGGCTTTGCGGAACAACCAGTTAGAGGTTAAGTTTAGAAGGCAGCATCCTATTGATGCTTACATCGTTGATTTTATTGCTTTACAAAATAATTTGATTGTTGAAGTGGATGGTGGTTATCACAATAATCAGGAGCAAAAAGAATATGATGAGAACCGAACCAAAGTGTTGACTGAGATTGGCTTTACCGTAATTCGTTTCACCAATGATGAAGTTACTCATAATCTTCCTTTTGTATTAGAAACCATCAAAAACAAACTTCAAAGAGCGGCTGTTTCAAACGCTCCCTTCTCCACTCGTGGAGAAGGGCAGGGGATGAGGGAAACCAACACCATGCCCGGCTACGCAGGTTCGTCCTGGTATTTTTTACGATACATGGATCCGCACAACGATGAAGCTTTTTGCAATAAACAAGCAAGCGATTACTGGAACCAGGTTGATGTATATGTGGGCGGAACGGAACATGCGGTTGGGCATTTATTATACAGCCGCATGTGGACGAAGTTTTTGTTTGACTTGGGATATATAAGTTTTGATGAACCGTTTAAAAGGTTGGTGAATCAGGGAATGATAACTGGTAAATCTTTTTTTGTTCTTCTTGATTTAGCTGCGTATGCAAATTCAGATGAGACAAAATCTTTTAGAGTTATAACCTCGATAAACAATAAGATACAACTACCACAAACAAGAGAGTATAAAGGCGAAATTTATAATAAGACTATAGGGGAATTTCGTAATGTTAGATTAAGATATGCGCATAAATATTTAGATGCACAAGGGAGGTTGACAGAAAAAGAATGGTTGAAATATCAACACGAAATAGAAAGAGAAGATGGTTCTTGGCTAAATCAGGAAGTTATTCCTATATGGGACGGTGAAAGTGAAAATGGAGAAAAATATTTATCAGGAATGGTTATAGAAAAGATGTCAAAATCAAAATTTAATGTTGATAATCCGGATGAAATAGTTGAACATTACGGCGCAGACACCTTCCGCATGTACGAAATGTTTTTAGGTCCGGTAGAGCAAAGCAAACCCTGGGATACCAAAGGCATCGAAGGCGTGCATCGCTTCTTAAAAAAATTATGGCGTTTGTTTAATGATGAGCAAGCTCCCCTCTCCGTGTATGGTGAGGGGCGGGGGGGTGAGGGCGAAAAAGCTACGTCATCTGAACTCAAAATTCTTCACAAAGCCATCAAAAAAATTGAAGACGATACAGAGCGGTTTTCATTCAACACTGCTGTCAGCGCATTCATGGTCTGCGTTAATGAATTAACCGATGCCAAATGCCACAAGCGTGAAGTGTTGGAAGCCTTATTAATCTTACTCGTACCGTATGCACCGCATATCGCAGAAGAGTTGTACAAGCAATTGGGCAACACAACATCAGTGCTGGATGCAGCTTATCCAACCTTGAACGAAGCCTATTTAATTGAATCAACCAAAGAATACCCGGTAAGCATCAACGGCAAGCTGCGAACCACAATGGTATTGCCTTTGGACATTCTACCAACAGAAGCCGAAGCTCAGGTTTTGAATGACGAAAAAGTGAAGAAATATACAGATGATAAACCTATCAAAAAGTTCATTTTTGTAAAGGGCAAAATGATCAATGTAGTGGTATAAAAACAACATGTTTACTGTACAGGAAAGCCGCATTTGTTTTTGCGGCTTTTTTATTTGCCTATCTTCATTCAATAAAAATGTTATCAAAAATTGAGAATTAAAAATCGCTCCAATGGCAATAATAATGGTGCTTTGCAAATAAAAAAGCAAGCAGCTTGTTCGTTCGCAACTTCTCATCATTGAACACAAAATCAAATCATGTCTGACAAAACAATACTTTTAATTGAAGATGATGCAGACATTGTTCAGTTGCTACAACTGCATTTCATTGAGCCAAATTATCATCTCATTACATGCGATAATGGTAAAAAAGCTATCGAGCTTTTGACTTCCCATCAATATGGCTTAATTCTTTTAGACATTATGTTGCCCGATATTGATGGCATCGAAATTTGCAAATGGCTTCGCCAGAAAAAAATCCTTACGCCGGTCATCATGCTAACATCACGCGCAGAAGAAATTGATAAAGTGCTGGCGCTTGAATTAGGCGCTGACGACTATGTTACCAAGCCTTTCAGCGTGCGCGAATTAATGGCACGGGTTAAGGCAATGCTTCGACGCTTAGAACAGCCTTATGCAAAACAAAACGGTGGCAATACAGCGGATGAAATCCGCATTAAGAGCTTATTTATCAATAAAGAAAAGCGGCAGGTTACAATCAACAATCAGCATCTTGAATTAACCGTAAAAGAGTTCGATTTACTGTATTTGTTAGCCTGCAACCAGGGCAAAACATTTAGCCGCCAGCAAATGCTGGAAGACGTTTGGGGTTATTCATTTAAGGGCTACGAACATACCGTTACATCACACATTAACCGCCTGCGAATGAAAATAGAACCCGACATTAACGAGCCGGTTTATATTTTAACCACATGGGGCATTGGCTACCGTTTTACAGAGTAACATGAAGACAACTATTTTTAAACGCATCGGCTTGCTTGTGTTCATGCTAATCACCATCCTTAGCTTGTTGTTTATTATCATTACTTACTTATCTGCCACTTACTTTTTTAACGCCAGTACTCAATTGGTAAATAAAGATGTTGCAGCACACATTGCTAAGTTTACATCGCCTTTCGAAGAAAATAAAATCAACAAAAACAAAGCTGATTCTGTGTTTTACAACGCGATGGTGGTAAGCCCAAGTATTGAAGTTTATTTTTTAGATAGCACAGGTAAAGTCATTTATTTTGAAGCACCCGACAGTGCTATTAAACTATGGCAAATACCGCTTCACAATATCAACAAACTCATCCTTTCAAAGGGTACAGCGTATATCACTTCGCCGGATCCAAAAGATCCAACACAAAATAAAATTTTTTCAGCTGCAGAGGTAATTAAAGACAGTAAAAAGCTGGGGTATATTTATGTGATTCTCGGTAGCAAACAATACAACAACACAAGTGAATTATTGTTCAGCAGTCATGCCGGAACGTTGGCGCTGGAAGCGTTTGCACTTATTGTTATTGCTTCATTTGCCATTAGCTTTTATTACATCAAGCGGCTGCAACGCAGATACAGCGCAGTGGTTAATGTTTTAAACGAATACAAACAAGGCAATTTTGATGCGCGGTTTAATGAAGATAACAACGATGAATTTACACCCGTAACGTCATCGTTTAATACAATGGCAGAGTTGCTTTCGCATCACATCAACCAACTGAAAAATGCGGAACAGGAACGAAAGAATTTTATTGCCAATATTTCGCATGATTTGCGAACGCCTTTGTCCATTGCCAGTGGTTATGCCGAGACATTGATGAATGAACAAAAGGAAATTAGCGATAGTAAACAGAGAGGATACTTGCAATTGGTAGTAAGCAAAATAAAGCAGGTTGAAGACATGGTAATGCAGTTGTTTGAGCTATCGCGATTGGATGCTGTTGATGCCAGGCCGCAAGAAGAACCATTTATATTTTCAGAGATTTTGCAAGAGATAACCAGTAGTTTTTCAATGTCGGCTGCACAGAAAAATTGTAAGCTTATTTGTATAGGTTGCCAGGAAGTAATCTGGACGAAAGGTGATATTAAAATGATGGAAAGAGTGTTGCAAAATTTGATAGGAAATGCAATCAAAAATACACCGGATAAAGGGCAAATTATAATTAAACTGGAACAGAAGAACGGGCAGCTTACGGTTATATTTAAAAATGAGGGTAAGCTCTTGCCGCAAGCCTTGCTAGATTGGACAAACAGCAATGAAAAAGTAAACGCTTTGCAGTCAAGAACTAAGCCCCACGCTGGTTTGGGGTTGATGATTGTAAAGCGGATATTAGAATTGCACCGCTCGAAATTGATAGCGGAAAGCAATGTTGAATCAGGCAATTGTTTTTCCTTCAGTCTACCTGTTTATCATAATTAATAGCGGACACTTTTAGTACAATATGTGATGTCTCTGTGATACTTATTTGAGAGGTGGGTGAATAGTTTTGCTGTTAAAATTTATCTATGAAATCAGGCATTACCAAACTTTTTCAGCAAGCCGAACTTGCTGGGAAAATATCATTTTTAAAAGCCGTTTTATTCGCTTCACCACTGCTGTTAGCCTCCTGTCAAAAAGTAAACGGTCATCTTCCAGGAAACAAGATTGACGCTGATGTGGTTTATGTTGAAACCAATGATTTTTCTAACCAAAACAATGCGTTGCTGGCGTATATAAACACGGGAGATGGAAACCTGTTGCCGCTTCCCGGCGGCCCGTTTTATACCAATGGAGAAGGTGTTGGAAATTTGATGCAAAAGTTGGGACCTGAGGATTCTGATTCGCAATTAAAGATTACATCTGATGGTAAATTTTTATTGGCAATCAATCCAGGAACCAATACCATTGCCGTATTTGAAATTAGTGCCGATGGACTGCTTACTCCTGTACCAGGCTCTCCCTTTCCTTCCGGCGGGCAAACGCCATCCAGTATTGACATCAGAGGAAAATATGTGTTTGTGGTAAATAAGAGTACCGACTTTTCTCATCCCATTACCCAAGCTCCCAACTACACCACGTTTACCATTGATAACAACGGCAAACTCATGCCTGTTGCGGGTTCTACATTTACTACCACCGTTGGCAGTTCGCCTGCGCAAGCTTTGATTTCTAATGACGGTAGATTTTTATTTGGTGCTGATTTCCTGGGTTTTACGCTGATGCCACCTGTTGGAACCTTGCGTTCTTTCAAGATTGATAAAGGAACCTTATCACCGGTGGCAGGTACTCCTTACGCCGTACCTGCAGGCGATGGCGGTGCGTTAGGTTTGTGGCAAAATCCAAACAGCAACACACTGTATGTTGGTTTTCCTGCCGCTGCAAAAGTGGGCGTTTATAACATTAACGGAAGCACTGGCGAGCTTAGTTTTCAAACAGCCGTGAATGGTGGTGCGGCTTCATGCTGGATACGGACCAATAAAAAAGGCGACAGGCTATATGTGCTGAATAGTGCTGAAAATACTGTTGGTATTTATAACACAACCGTTCCTTCATCGCCTGTTTTACTGGGTAAATTAACGCTTAAATACTCAGGTCCTCTGTATGCTGCAGGCAACGGTGCTATGTTTACCACCAGCCAGGCTTTCTCACTAAATTTTTCTTCAAACGGAAAGTTTTTATATGTAGTTAGTCAATACACAAACCCCGATTTTACGGTTGGTAATTTCAATTATTTACATGCACTTTCTGTTGATGAAGATGGAATGCTATCTGAAACAATACAACCCGCACAATTACCCGTTCCGGCTACGCAACGTCCGCAAGGCGTGGCTGTAAAAGAAATAAAAATCAGCAAGTGGAGTAATGATGTAAAGGGATAATATGATCTCTCTCCTCCAGTAAAAAAGAAGTGCTGTGAACAGCACTTCTTTTTTATTTATGGCATCTTTTTCAAGAACACAAGATAGGTCGGGAAGTGATCGCTGTAGCCGCCGCGATACGTGTTGCCATCGTAGGTGCGCATTGGATAGCCTTTGTATTTGCCCATATTTTCTACCATCAAATCTTTATTAAAAACATGCGGCTGGTAAAAGAAATAACCATTTTGTTTTTTGGGTAACCAGTTATAATTAATGATGATTTGATCAAACAAACTCCAGGCGTCATTATACGCCAAAGTGCCAATGCCCCGCTTGTATAAATCAACCCACGGATTGTACAATTCACCTGCGCGAACTTCATCCATTTTTCCTTTGGCTTTTAATACTTGCGTAATGCTCGGGCTCACAGGATCATCATTCAAATCACCCATCAAAATAATTTTCTGGGCTGGTTGAAAGTGGTGGATGGAATCAATGATGTTCTTATTTACCTGCGCTGCTGTAAATCGTCCGCCGCTACTGCGTTCTTCGCCGCCTCTTCTGCTGGGCCAATGGTTTACCAATACATGAACCGTATCTCCATCCAGCAAGCCTTTCACCCACAACACATCGCGCGAAAAATAGAAGCCTGATGTGCCGGTATGAATTTTTACCGGCAGCTTTTTGCTTCCAATCACACTAAAGTATTTTGGATTGTACAAAAAGGCAACATCAATACCGCGGATGTCTTTCGAGTCATAATGAATGATTTGGTAGTTGCGGTTTTGCAGCAACGGATGATGAATTAAATCGTTCAGTACAGTATCATTTTCAATTTCTGCAAGGCCAATGAAAGCAGCACCGTCAGCACTTATATCTGTGCCAATTTGCGATAGCACAGTAGCAATGTGTGCAACCTTTTCGTTGTAACGCTGGCTTGTATAATTCCGTATTCCGTTAGGGGTAAAATCGTTATCATCAACGCTTGGATTATCGGTTGTATCGTAAAAATTCTCGCAATTGTAAAAAGCTGCAATAGCAATCTTGTAAGTTTGTTTTTGTGCAAATAAATGATAAGTCGAAATAATAAAAACTGAAATCAGAATCAGTCTCTTTATAAATAATAAGTTGAGCAAATCTGAAATTGTTTTTATTTATGTAACAATGATGGAAATTACAACTAAGTTTAAAAATTCATAGATAAGTTATTCATTGGTCTTTTTGTAAATCAATCTTGCTTTTTTAAAATCTGCAATGAATAACTTTGTTCGATATTCAGCACCTTTTTTTTGTAAATGATATGGCGTATCAAAAGTCAGAGAATCTGGTATTATATAACGTTCCGGTGAACCAAGGATTTTAAAATTGTTTCTGGTCAACTCTTCTTCCACTTTCTTAATTGGTAGAGCTGAACGCAAGTAAGAGCTATCCTGATAACCAGGAAAAGAAATAAACAATACTGCTTTCCTTTTGATAACCTCTGATTGAAAATCTTTTATTTTTTGTATCACAACAGGATTGTATTCGCCCGAAATCTTTTCATACGGCAAATACTGCGGCTTTGGCTTCCCCCAATGTTTATAGGCATCGCCATATTGATCGAATGAGTTCACTCCATATATATCGTTATCAGTTACATGAAAATATTCACCCAATTTGAACTTCGAAAATGTGTATCTTGGGATATATGGAATAAGACTGATCATCTGACTTATATTCAGGAGTTTTAGTTTCGATGCATTAACATCAAATACCACTCGCAACAGTTCTTCAGAGCCGGCATTATAGTCATTAAAAAAATGATCATACTCCGGCATTAAAACGATTGTATCCCCTTCTTTTACGTATCGAATGGTATTGTCGAGCATGTATTTCAAGCCAATACTGGCATGAATGGCTGTATTGATAGGATTGATGTGCAAAGAATCTTTTATCATTTGACCCACCAGGCTGAAACTAACATTAGAACCGCCAACCAGAAGCAACCTGGGAGATGGAACGGTTTTCAATAACGAATCTTTTTTTACAGAAGATAATAACAGCGATGTTGATGCCCGTGGTGTGGTAGGTAAAAACAAACCTGAAATAAAAAGAAGCGATATGGGAATGAAGAACCAAAGCAAAAGACGAATAAACTTTCTCATAAGCCAACACTAAAACTGGAAATAAATAAATTGTTCTTTATTATCAAACCAAAATATAGCAACAATCAAAGCGTAATACATTGCATAGCGCAAAGGTCGTTTCCATTTTATACCAACGGTTGCGAGGGCGTATTGGTGCTCTCTTCCTAACCATTCAATCAAAGAGAAAATTCCAATGAAAACAAACAATACCGGTTTGATGTTTTCTGAAACAAAGTTGGCCGCTTCGGTATAGGTTGATTTTTGAAACAACCCTGTTATCATATGGTACACAAATGACACTGCCTGCCCTATGGTTCGTGACCGGAAAAACACCCAGGCGATTACAGTTAAACTAAAAGTAAGTAACATACTCCAGGCTTCTCTGAATGACGGTAATAGCTTTCCCTGTGCTACAATATCTAAGTTGTTCCTGTTATTATTGGTAAGTAAAAGAGGTAAAAAGTACACCGCGTTTAATGCTCCCCATGCAATGAATGTCCAGTTCGCACCGTGCCAGAATCCGCTCACTATAAAGATGATAAAGGTATTGCGGATGCGCATCCAGGTGCCACCTTTACTGCCACCAAGAGGAATATACAGATAATCGCGAAACCAGGTAGAAAGTGAAATGTGCCAACGTCGCCAGAACTCTGCGATGTCTCTCGAAAAGTAAGGGAAAGCGAAGTTTCTCAGCAATTCAAAACCAAACAACCGGGCTGTGCCCAACGCAATATCTGAATAACCCGAAAAATCACAATAAATTTGGATAGTAAAGAACAGAGCTCCCAGCGCAAGCGTGGCCCCTGAAAAATGTGATGAGTTGTTGAAAATAATATTTGCGAATTGTGCACAATTGTCTGCGATAGCTATTTTTTTAAATAAACCCCACAAAATTTGCCGCAATCCATCAACTGCTTTTACATAATCAAAACTTCGTGGTTGCTTTACTTGTGGAAGCAAGTGCGACGCTCTTTCGATTGGCCCGGCAACCAACAGCGGAAAGAAGCTTACAAACAAAGCGTAGTCAATAAAATTTTTTTCTGGTTTTGTTTTGTTATTATAAATGTCAATGACATAGGATAAACCATGAAAAGTATAAAAAGAAATACCTATGGGCAGAATTACATTTATGGTCCAGGGACTAACGTAAAAGCCAAAGTGAGAAATGGCTTCTGCAAAAGAATGAGAAAAAAAATTGTAGTATTTAAAAATACCTAAAAAGCCCACGTTAACTACTATGCTTAACCAAAACCAAAATCTTTTGTATACTTTGGTTTTCGAATTAAACATTTGTAATCCGGTGAAATAATCTAAAAAGGTTGAAAAGGCTAATAAAAATAAAAAACGCCAATCCCAACAAGCGTAAAAAAAATAGCTGGCAAATAACAAAAAGAAGTTTTGTAATTGTAATTTCTTACTAAGAAAAAACCAGTATAAAACAAAAACGACAGGTAAAAAAATTGCAAATCCGATCGAATTAAAAAGCATTGAAGTTATTCTTGGTTTTATATTTATGAATACAACTTGATTCTGAATGATTCATGATTACGGCGGTAAAATAAATAACGTTTTGTTTCTAATGCAATTAAATAAACTTTAATAATAAGAATTTTGAGTTTATTTTACGCCCTAAACCAAAATTACCTACATGCAAAAGCTATTGCTGGCTTGCCTTTGCATATTTTTCCAAACGATTGCAGATGCCCAGAACGAACCTCTTCACAATGCTGCCGATACAGCCATTATTTCTTTTGACTCTGCGCGTGTTGAAGGAGCTATAGATAACACGCCTGATAATATTCCAACCATTACTTTAGATGATAACGATTTTAGGAATGCGGGCAGCACATTTGCTTCTTCGCAACTTACTGCCGGAAGAGATCCATTTTACAGCGAAGCGTCTTTCAATTTTAGTTTCATGCGCTTTCGTTTGCGGGGTTATGATGCCGATTTATCAAGCGTTTATATCAATGGCATTCCGATGAATGGTTTGGATGATGGCTATGCCGACTGGAGTTTATGGAGTGGCTTGAATGATGTATTCCGAAACCGCGATGCAAGCTTCGGAATCAAATACAATACGTTTGCTTTTGGCTCTATTTCAGCAACAACAAACATTGATATTCGCGCAAGCAAGCAACAACTGCAAACGCTTGTGAGCACTGTGGCTTCAAACCGAACGTATCATCACTCCCTTTCAATAACACACAGTACAGGTTTGATGAAGAAAGGATGGGCGTTTACATCATCATTCAATTATCGTTATGCAAACGAAGGTTATGTATCAGGCACATTTTATAATGGTGGCAGCTTATTTTTTGCAACCGATAAAAAAATCGGTCAAAAACAAACGCTGTCTTTCATTGCCTTTGCTTCACCCAGCATAAACGGAAGAAGTTCTGCTGCAACTAAAGAGATGATGAATTTAGCCGGAACGCATTATTACAATGCAAGCTGGGGTTATCAAAACGGTAAGAAGCGCAATGCCAGTGTAGCCAGTATTCGTCAGCCGGTTGTTATGCTTTTGCATGAGTATAAAATATCAACAAAAACAAACCTTGTATCATCTGTAATGTACTCGTTTGGAGAACATTTCTTGTCAAACATTGATTGGTACAATGCACCTGATCCGCGACCTGACTACTATCGCAATTTGCCATCTTATTATGAAGCCAATGATAACCCCGCGGCTGCTCAGCAAATCAAATCTGCCATGAGCAATAATGAAGACAAAAGACAATTGAACTGGGATGCCTTTTATAACATCAACCGAAACAATGAAGCAACGATTGAAGATGCCAACGGCATTTCAGGTAACACAATTAGAGGTAATCGCTCTTACTATATTTTGGGAGAACGCGTTGTTAACGAACGGCGTTTTGCAGCTAATATAGGTGTGAATACATCAATAGGTGAACACATTCAATTGACGGCTGGTATTTCGTTTCAGTCGGCACGAAATCATTATTTCCAAAGAATCAATGATTTGCTCGGCGGACAATTTTGGGTGAACTTAAATTCATTTGCACAGCGCGATTTTCCGGATGATAAAAATGCATATCAAAACGATTTGCAGAATCCAAATCGCATCGTTTATAAAGGCGGTAAATATGGTTATGATTACAACATCAACATCAACAAACCGGAGGAATGGTTGCAGTTGGTGTATCATGGAAATAAGATAGATGCTTATGCGGCAGTGCAGGTATCGCAAACCAAATACTGGCGCGTTGGCAATGTTCAAAATGGTTTGTTTCCAACACATTCACTTGGCAAATCAGCCCTAAATATTTTTGACAACGATGCTGTAAAAGGCGGCATTACTTACAAGCTGAACGGACGGAATTATTTGTATATAAACGGTGCTTTGCTTTCACGCGCTCCTTACTTTGAAGATGCTTATGTTTCGCCACGTACGCGTGATGATGTACAAAAGGATTTGCGCAATGAAACAGTGCAAAGTGTAGAAGGAGGTTATGTATTAAATGCACCCAAAATAAAGCTTAGGATAACAGGTTATTACACTTCGATGCAGCATGGCTTTAATGTGAGCACTTTTTATTACGACAACTATCAAACCTTTGTCAATTATGCAGTAAGCAATATCAACAGGGTGTATTTTGGTAGTGAATGGGGAACTGAAATAAAATTAACCAACCGCATTACAGTTAACGCAGTGGCTGCTGTTGGAAGAGGGTATTACAATAGCCGCCAACATGCTGTTGTTACTGTTGATAACACAGCTCAAACGGTGAAGGAAGCAACTGTTTATGCAAACAATTTCAGGATTGCAGGAACACCGCAGGAAGCGTATAGTGTTGGCATTACATATCGTTCGCCTAAGTATTGGTTTGTAAATATAAAGGGCGTTTATTGTGATCAAATGTGGCTCCAGTTTAACCCGCTTCGCCGCACGTATGCAGCCACCGATGGAATGAATGATGCCAACAGCGAAGCCACTAAATCTATACTTGCGCAAACTCGCTTACTATCAGCATTTGAGGCGAATTTGTATGCCGGTTATTCGTGGCGCATTCGCCATTCTCATAACAGTAGAAGAAAGAAACCAGTATATGTAGTAATGAGTGCCAGCGTAAATAATCTTGCCAATAATAAAAACATTATTGCCGGTGGCTATGAACAATTGCGATATAACTTTTCTACATCACCGGAGCAAAATTTAAAGTTATTTCCACCCAAATATTATTATGCTTACGGCTTGAATTATTCCTTCAATTGTGCGCTGCGTTTTTAAAACATTTCTTTCTTCATTCTTAACCTGACTGTTTAATATTTTTGTTATGAAACCAAAGCTGCATCCCGTTTTGTTTTGCCCATTTTTTTCGGTGATGATTATTGCCATTGTTTTCGTTTCCTGTAACAGAAAATTCGATGCGCCACCGTCTTATATTCCGCCTGATATTGCTGCGAACGCAACCATTAAGAACATAAAAGCTGCACACGTTTCGGGCAATGTTGATGCGTTCACAAATGATGCTATTATTGGTGGCGTTGTGATTGCCAACGATTCAACTGGAAACTTTTACAAGCAAATCATCATACAGGATTCAACGGGTGGCATTGCCGTTAACATTGATGATTACAATTTATATACATCGTTCCCTATCGGCAGAAAAATATGGGTAAAACTAAAAGGCTTATACATCGCTGATAACGCTGGCTTGCCCTACATTGGTGCTTCGCCTGATAATGCAGGTGCGCTGTCGGGCATTGCTACAAAATTGCTCAATAGTTTTGTGGTAAAAGGTAAGACAAATACACCCGTTATACCAACTGTTGTTACAATAAATGACGTAAAAATAAACCCTGATAAATATGTTTACACCTTGGTTCAATTCAACAATGTGGAAGCAAAAGAAAGAGATACTTCTAAAACCTATGCTTACGCAACACCCACTGTAAAAGCAGGTGCCAGTATTACCGTGAAAGGATGCAATAGCACAGACACTTTAGTAATTCGCACCAGCGGCTATGCTTATTTTGCCAATGCTGCTGTGCCGAATGGCAATGGTACGCTTACTGCCATTTATGCGTATTATAAAAGCCCTTACAACAATAAAATAACGCCGCAGGTTATTCTTCGCGATACATCGGATGTTCAATTCCGAAACCCGCGCTGCAACAGCGTTTCGCAGCCGGTTACACCAACGCTTACATCAATCAAAGGCATTCGGGCTATGTACAATGGTGCTGCTGTTGTGTTAGGAGCTTATCAGATTGGCGGCGTTGTTATTTCTGATGTGGCCAGCAAAAATATAAGCAGTGGAGGCGTAGTGTTGCAGGATGGCGATCGTGGCATCTCTGTTTATTTCAGCACTCCGGTTTACTACAATATTGGTGATTCGATTGTAGTAACACTTACCAACGATACATTGTTGAACTACAATGGTTCACTTGAAATTAAGGTTGCCAAAAGCTCTCTTCTTCCAACACCAGTTGCCGTGAATAGAACTGTTATTCCCTCTGAGCTAACGATTGAGCAACTTAAAAATTCGTTGCGGGATATTGAATATACTTTAGTGAGAATAAAAGATGCGGCTGCCAGCGGAACAGCCACCTATAGCGGCAACCAAACATTAATGGATAACACCGGAAGCATGGCATTGTACACATCGCCTTCGGCAAATTTTGCCACTTCATTTTTACCAACTAACATCAACGATTGGATAGGATATGGCAGCTTTTACAATACCACTGCGCAGTTTCAAATCCGCAATTTGAATGACGTTGCAATTGATACAACCACCACACCTTCCGCCGCTTCTGATTTGCTCATTTCGGAGTATGTGGAAGGTTCTTCCAACAATAAATACCTTGAAGTTTACAACGCTGGTTCTGCTGCTGCTGATCTTTCGCATTACAAATTGAAGCTGTTTAAAAATGGAACAACATCGCCCAGCAATACTGCGGGTTTAGATACCTTGTTTCATGGCGCAAACTTGCCTCCGGGTGGTATTATTGTAGCGAAGTATCCGTCTGCCAATTTGCAGTTGTTGCAGGGTGTTGTTGCACACAATTCTCCTGTTTGCGGCTTCAATGGCAACGATGTAATTACACTTGAAAAAGATGGAGTGGTGATTGACTTGTTTGGTATGATTGGCGTTGATCCTGGAACAAGTTGGACTATATCCAATCAATCCAAAGCTGCGGTAGATCACACGATAAGAAGAAAGATTTTTATAGCCGCCGGAAACACAAACTGGGCTTTGTCTTCAGCCAACGAATGGATGATTTTTGATAAAGATGATGTATCAAATTTGGGGGTGCGATAGGTTTTGTTTTTGCCTGTTTTTTATGTTTGTAAAAGATGAATAATGTTGATTGTGAATGCAATTACAATTCGGGAGATTTTTGGAAATGTTGCATAATGAGAGACAACATCGAGCTAAGATTCGGTTTACATCATTAGAACGTCTGAAGACGTTCAAGCATTGTTATAGGATAAATTGTAAACTAAGTTTACGAATAAAAGCAAGTTAAATACGAAATTTACGGATTGACTTTATCATGATAATTATCAACTAAACAATTGTCTTATTGAAATTAATTGTATAAAAACAAACCTTCTTATATTTGAGAGTTGTAGGTAAGGCGTTGACATTCTTAAATTTCACATTAAGACAAAATAATCATTGTGAAAATCTTTGGATTTATTATTACCCCTTTTATTGTTTTGACATTAGCTGTTTTCTTATCATTTTATTACAGGGCAAGCTGGGATAATGCAAATGTCATTCTTGGGACAATTATCTATTTGCCTTATGTAATTCTATTAACAGTTATAAATTTTGGACTCATTTTAACTGGACAAAAATATCTATCCAGAACGAAATTTAAATATTTAACCCTGCTTCTGACAACAATCATTCTGACAATTATTCTTTTAGCAGGTGCTGGTCATTTTAAAATTTACTATTGGACAGTTTCATTTACCGAATTTGTTATACTAAATTTTATTCTTATATTATTGAATTTTACCGGATTATTTATTCAACCAAAACTTACGTAGGATAAATCTTACCTACAACAACGGTATTGCCAAAATGCAGGCTGACGAACAAAACTTATCATCCGTTTTTCAATAAATCTTTTGTAATATATTCGGCTGACGAAATGCTA
The DNA here is from genome assembly GCA_965277535.1 of Ilyomonas sp. Taxonomy (GTDB): domain Bacteria; phylum Bacteroidota; class Bacteroidia; order Chitinophagales; family Chitinophagaceae; genus Ilyomonas. The sequence continues at coordinate 4,350,444 of OZ255825.1, forward strand.
TTGCCTGCAATTCGGCAATACTTGTCCTTTAGCAGTAAGCATAACGAACAACATTATAAACAAGAAACATTCAGATAAAATGAAAAAGGCATCTATAATAATTTTAGTTATTGCAGCATCCTTTCTTTCGGGTTTCGCATTGAATACAGCAATTACAAACCAAAACGAAACAACAAGAATGAAAAAAGTTACAGGCATCGGTGGCATTTTTTTCAAATGCAAAGACCCCAAAAAAATGACAGAATGGTATCAAAAAAATCTCGGTTTGACCACAAACCCATATGGGGCAACATTTGAGTGGTATGAAGGTGCAGACAGCACAAAGAAAGGGCAAACACAATGGACTCCGTTTCCCGAAACGACAAAATACTTTGAACCTTCAACAAAGGACTTTATGATAAATTACAGGGTTGAAAACCTGGAAGCACTTGTTGAGGAACTAAAAAAGAATGGTGTAACCATTGTGGACACTATCGAATCTGTTGATTACGGTAAATTTGTACATATCCTTGATGCAGAAGGAAATAAAGTTGAATTGTGGGAACCTAAAGATTGAATATATGGAACAAAAAATATGTTAGCAGAATAGATTACTGAAATAGCAAACATCACACTTACCTTATCCTTGATTGTGGCTGTTGTTTTTGGAATTGCCCAAATAAAAACAGCAAAACAAGATCGCCGTGAACGATTAACGGTAGAAACGTTACAAACTTTTCAATCAAGAGAATTTGTGGAAATTATTCTTTTTGTTACAACCGCTACATTTCCAAAAATACAAAAACACGGTTGAAAGAATGGTAAAATCGCTTCAGCTTACAGATGTAATTCCCATCGCGCTTGAAGCAAAGAAAGGCTTATAAAAGTAAAAGAAAAGCAGTTTTTTACATCGCTACTGTGTTTGTTTTTATCCTTTTTTTATTGTTAGATTTGTTGTAACGAATTGGCTGCTTATGATTTACAACTTCACCCATTCAGTTACCTCCGATGATATACAAAATGAAGATGCTGTTGCTTTTCAACACATTTATCATCAGCATTGCGATGCTGTATATGCGTATTTTAAACGAAAGGCAACGGCTGATGATGCACTGGACTTAATGCAAACCACTTTCTTAAAATTGTGGCAGTATCGTGCATCCTTATCTCAAAATTACCCGGTTGAACAACAGTTGTTTTATATTGCCAGAACTGTTTTTATAGACTACCTGCGAAAAGAAAACAAGCGTGCGCATCTTCAGCAACAAATGCGCACACAAGCTGAAAACAACGCTTACTTTCTTCCTGCTTTGTCGTCTTCATTGTCTTCTCAATTGACAAGTTTATTGGCTTTAATGCCGGAACTGCGTCGCAAAGTATTTCAGTTGATTCGTTTGCAGGGTTATTCTTATAAAGAAACCGCACAACTGCTTTCTATCTCTGTAAAATCGGTTGACAACCATCTTACCAAAGCAATCAAACAACTGCGAAATGGAATTGTAATAAGCTTGTTGCTGGTGTTTGTTTTCGCCTGATTTTTTTCATGTCTGTTTTTGCCGCAAAAACAAATGTTTGGAGTTGGAATGACGCCAGCCTTATTCACTAAAAACGTGTAATATAATTCGTGCAAAAACAAACCACGCGGTATTCCATTACAACAATGATTTGTTTTTTAAATCAACACTTTGCAATAATTGGTAAAACTCTTTTTTGGTAGCTAAATTCATCAGGGCTTCTTTGTGTTTTTCGTGGTGCATATCGGTTCCTACAAACTGAACCATATTGTTTTTAATGAGCTTTTCGGCTGCTTTTTTTACATAACCTCCATAGTATCCCGACAGCGACAAAAGGTTTACCTGCAAAATACAACCAAGGTCAATGAGGCGTTGGTATTTATCAAATGAATCATGAAAATAAACATAGCGTTCAGGGTGCGCCATCACGGGTTGCAAGCCTTTTATGCAAAGCTCAAAAATGGCACTTTCAATGTTTGGCGACGGAGCAATAAAGCTCATCTCAATTAAAATATAATTGGATCCAAAGGTTAGCAACGGCTCATTATTTCGAAGCAATTCTTCAAAGTCCATGTCCACCAGATATTCAGCAGCGGCTTCAATCTGAACCGGAATATTGTGTGCAGCAATTTGTTTTTGCACTTCTTTTAATCGAGGTAAAATAGTTTGTGGCGAATTGGGATGAATATCGGAAATGATATGTGGCGTGCATATCAATTTGCTATAACCTAATTGATGCAAGCCCGATACAAATTCGATGGTTTGCTCCATCGTTTGCAAACCATCGTCCAAAGCGGGCAACAAGTGCGAGTGCATGTCGGCACCAATGAAAGAAAGATCTGCACTTACCTTCTTATTGAATAACGAAAACATGCGCAAACTTACGAAATCATTAATCGTAGCGTTTTACCTTAGTGTACCAGATGTCGCGATAGAAAAGAATAAAGCCAATGCGTGTGTAGTTTTGTTTTAGTACATTACCACTTGATGCGCCTCTTGTGCCTTCCTGCAGGTAAAGCTGGTAGCCAAGCGTACTACGTTTGGTGTTGCCACCAATGCCAACTGTAAAGCCTTTATCAGTAAGCTGTTGGTTGTTAATTACAAGATAACTGTTGCCATAATAAATGCCGCCTTGCAAAAAGAAGCTTTCATAAGTGAAGTTGGAAACTTTTTTCTGGTTCGAATATTCAAAGCCAAGCGAAGCGCGATTGCTGTTAGCGAGCGAATAACCCAAGCCAGTATAGTTAACGGTGCTCCATTGCTGTGCACTGTAATCGGCTGCAACGGTAAAGCTGTTGTTGTAATTGACAGAAGCACCACCGCTATAACTATAAGGCAGTGTAAAGTGTGAATTGGCGAGGGATTTATTGGTTACCAGCGAAACACCTGCCTGCGTTACATCTAAAGTAGAACTTGTGTTTAAATTAGTGGTAGGCGAAGCTGAACCACCAATAGCGAATTTCAGGTTCTTTGAAAGTTTGGCTTTGTATTGAAAGCCAGCTTTCGGAACAATTTTGCTTAAAAACAAATTGCGTGAAGTAACAATTGAATCACTAAGAATGCTCGTTAGTAAGGTTTCGTTTTGAATTAAAGAACCAAACAAAACCGTTGCCTGTACACCTATTGAAAGGTTTTTGCCCAATGCAAAACCATTACCAAAATAAAACTGGTACAAGCCGCCTGAGCCGTCATAATGGGCTTGTGTAGTTTGATCTGTTCCGTAGATAGATTTATTGCTGTAAAAAGAATAATTGCTGGAACTATAAGGCAGTAAACCAATGGAAGCACCCCACCATTTTTTTACTTTAACGGCCATGGCAAGCTTCATCATTTGCATGTCAACCGAATTTTTGTTGCCAGTTGAAACGTTGTTGCCTGCATAGTTGATTGCTTGCATACGACCACTTAATTCAACTGAAAAGAAATGGTCGTCCAAGCCGGCATAAGAAGCCGGATTAGCGTGATATAAGTTTCGTTTTGATGATAAGCTAACGCCTGCATCAGCCATGCCTGCCGACCTGTCGGAATAGCTTTGTTCAATGTCGCCGATGCCAATAATAGAATAGGGCGATGTATTGGTTTGTGCAAACGTAGCAGCCGTTATCAGCAACAAGGAGCCACAAAGCAATAACAGCATCTTTTGCATAATCTGTTTCTTAATTTTGTTTTACGGTAAGATAATAAACCTGTAACTGAAGTGCGCTCGTTTTGTTTTGCTGGTCGCCGAGAATTACACGTCGAAAAGAACTAACATTTTGCGTGTTATTACCAAGCCTCACCAGTAAGCCGTTTTCGTTGGCGTTGGCAACGTTCAATTGCGAAATCAGATAATTGGTAACATCGTAAGAATACCGCGTATTTTGTTCATACAAATAATCTCTCTGAAACGAGCCATACTGAACCTGACCAGTGGAATATGTTAAATCAGTTTCAACAGTATTATTGATGTCTGTGGTAGTGAGCCGCAAGCTATCAGGCAATGTATAATAACCACTGTAAGTGCCAGCTACCGGCTTTACTACAAGCAATGCACGTTCAATTTTTAAAAAGTTGGGAATATTAAACAACTCGCGTATGTTGGGTATTCTTATTTTGGCCATGCAATTTGTGGCTGGCTGCGTATAACCTGCATTGTTGGTAAGCAGGCTGGGCAATGCCTTGGTTTGCATGTTTAAATTTGACAATGCAGTACCAGCACGGTTTACATCAATATGATTGAACTGGCGCTGGTTGTTATACAAACTGAAATCAGCCGTTTTGCTGGTTGAGTATATGTCCGACGTTTCGTGATAGTACAAGCGCATGGTAACGCTGTCTTTAAAGCCAAAAACAAAAGCATTGGTTTGTTGCGGAACAATGTAAATACCATTAAAGTAATTCACAAAATTGTCGTTTGAAGACAAGTACTGTGTGCTGTCTTTCAAAACCTGAAGAAGCTGTTTGCCTAAGTCATCCGACAAACGAATAGAAACCGTATCGGTAATGGAAGGATAATATTGTAATGTAGTTTCGCCAAGCGGTGTTGAATAATGCGAAATAACATCGTAGTTATAAAAAGAAGTATTGTAAGTTTTAAAAATCAGGTTGGAAAGACGGTACACGCCCAGTTGCAATGGCTGTGTTGTATCTCCATAATAATTATGATTGGACTTTAAAAGAAGTTTCAGCGAATCGAAAGCCACATATTGATCAGAGAAAGAAGGCTGTTTTAACTGATAATACGATGACACATTCACCTGGCCGAACGCATTGTCGTTATACGATCCTGCCAAACCGGTTCCGGTTGCGGATGTAACAAATGAATCAATGTAAACGGTGCTTACATTTGTTGTAAAAGTATCGGTCATTACAATTTGTGTGTACTGATCATCGGCGAGTTGCGTACCCACATTTACGTCGGCTTTGGTGCAGGCGTGTAAAGAAAAAAGGAATGTAAGAAAAGCAATTATTTTTACTCCCGTCATTGCTTCCTCTTTACATTTATATCGTAGCATGATGCAATGTTATAGGCAGCCGCTGTTACAAATTTGTTAGTATTTATCACTGTTTTGTTTTTATCTGCCATTGCGTTGTTTGTCTCGATTTACTAATATAAAAATATAGATGAATTGGAGTTTTAAAAACTCGTTTTTTTGTAAAAAAGAGGCAAAACCAAACGCTGTTTGTTCCTTCGCTAACGGATAAAATAAAGCAGTTCATCTTTATAATTATCGCGATAATCCATTTTAACGAAACCACCCAAACTGCACCAGATAATTTCAGCCGCAAAACATTTTTTCTTTTATGTACAGCGCAAAAAATTGGTTAAGCATTTCTTTGGTTTCACTGCTGTTTCTAACTGCTTGTAAAAAGACTAGCACTGACCCCAATAATTCTGATGTGGGCAACTGGGTAAACCGTTATGAAATGAACGGTAATGTGCGTGGCGAGGCGGCAGGCTTTGTGATTGGTGATACGGCTTATGTTGGCTCCGGCTTCGATGGTGTTGAGCGACTGAGCGATTTTTACGCTTTTGATGCTACTACCAATTCGTGGTATCAAACTGCCAATTTTCCGGGAACGCCCCGCAATTCAGGCGTTGCTTTTGCAGCAGCAGGTAAAGGATATTTTGGAACTGGCTTTGATGGCATTAATATGCTAAAAGACTTCTGGCAATACGATCCTGCTACTAACCAATGGATGCAAAAAGCCAATTTTGCGGGCAGCGCACGTTACGATGCGGTTGCTTTCTCGCTGAATAATAAAGGATATGTTACCACCGGTTTTGATGGTTCATATTTAAAAGATTTCTGGCAGTACGATCCTTCAACCGATACATGGGCGCAAAAGCCTGATGGTATTGGCACGAAACGCAGTGCGGCTGTTGCTTTTGTATATAATAATGCAGCTTACGTGGTAACCGGAACCAACAATGGTACACTGGTAAATGACTTTTGGAAATATGATGGAACGAGCTGGACTGAAATGCGTAAGATTGCCAATATCTCTACCGACAATTATGACGATGATTATACCGATATTGTTCGTTCCAACGCAGCAGCGTTTGTGATGGGTGATACCGCTTTTATTTCAACCGGAGAGAGCAGCGGCTACATCAGCAAAACATGGGCTTATATTATTTCAAACGATACCTGGATAAGAAGAACCGCTTTTGAAGGTGCATCCCGCAGCGGTGCTGTTGGTTTTGCAGTAAAGAACAGAGGTTATATTACTTGCGGAAAAAGCAGCTCTACTTACTATGATGATGTATGGGAATTTCATCCTGATGAAGCATACAATTCTCTTGATTAAAGTTTGTTTTTGCCTCTTTTTTGGCTTGTTGTGTTGCATCGGTTGCCAGCAACAAACCAGTAACGAGAAGCAAAACGCATCGCACACAGGTCAAATGTATGTTACTGTAGAGCCTTTTAAAACGGCAACGGGCTGGGGTTATAAAATATATACTGATAAAAAGCTTTATATTCAACAAACATACATTCCCTCAGTAGAGGGCAATCATTCATTCGCAACACGCGAAGACGCAGAAAAGGTTGGTAAACTTGCGGTGCAAAAAATGGCGGCTTATCATAAAATGCCTTACATCTCGCCACAAGATTTAGAACAACTGAACATTCAGCTACCTCATTAATTAATACTTCTTACTATTTTAAAAGCATCCCGATACATCGGGATGCTTTTTGTTTTTTAACAGTTGGCTTGCATTCTTTACTTTATTCTTGTTGTCATTGTGTTGTTATAAAAGAGATGGGTACTTTTTGTTTTGTCTATTTTAATCTGCCATTTTTGTTTTTGCTGAAAAAATAAAACGCATTCATGATTCATTGCATTATTGTAGATGATGAGCCGCTGGCTTTGGATTTACTGGAAGATTACATCCATCAGGTTCACGATCTGAAACTGGTGGCGCGTTGCCAGAACGCTGCTTCTGCCCATAAAGCATTGGAGAAATATGATGTGCAACTTATGTTTCTCGATATTAATATGCCTGAAACAGATGGTATTGCTTTCCTGCAATCATTAAAAATGAAGAACCGGCCGCTTGTGGTGTTTACTACAGCGCACAGCCAGCACGCATTGGAAAGTTATGAGTTAGATGTAACCGATTATTTACTAAAGCCATTTTCTTTTGAACGATTTTTAAAAGCGATTCATAAAGTAAATATACGTTTGCATCCATCCACAAACGGTACTGCGGTGTTGAATCATTCGGCTCAGAAACACATTTTTATAAAATCGGAATACAAAACCTACCGCATTGATTTGCCTGATATTATTTATGTGGAAGGATTGAAAGATTATTCAAAAATTTATACAACGTCGGGTAATGTTCTTACCTTAAAAAGCTTGAAAGCGATAGAAGGCTTGCTTCCCAAAAACGAATTTATCAGGGTACATCGTTCTTATATCATCGCTATTCATAAAATAAAAGTGGTGAGCAAAAGCCAGATAACAACGGTGAACGATATAAACATCCCCATCAGCGAAAGCTTCCGCGATAATTTTAATGCAATGATGAATGCGGCCCACATTTGAATTGTTGTTTTGGTTTCAATTATTATATTTCTACAAACTGTGGCTTTACCTGATTTAACTTACTACTTTTCTTCCTATTGTTTAAAATAACAATCAACACCCGAACCTGCCGTTCCAATCAGGTCATATGAAAAAATACTGTATCGCTATGACTCGCAAACGAATAATATTGCGCAGAATCAGTAACTCTGGAATTACTAAACAAAATACTTAATACCCGAGTTCCATAACTGCTGGTAGCCGTTGAAGTTTTGTAAGTTCCTGAATTTACAACAATTCCATTTTGAACCAAACTATAGCTGCCATTAGCAAAGGAAAGCGGTTTGCTGAATACCTGTATTTTGTGGCGTTCTATAGTTGCTTGGACTATCGCCCTGGTAGTATATCCATTTCCATTGTCCAACGATGCCTGGAGTTGCGCTTTCCTTTTTACAAGAACCTAAAATAATTATTATAAAAATGGTAAAAGATTTTAAGTACTTCATGATGTTTTTTAACATGATAATCATCATATAAGTAACGTTGCATCAAACCTGCGAAATCAAATAGCGTATTCTCAAAACCTTACCACCGGGCATTTCAGTTGCTTGCTGCCACTGCCATACGTTCCGGTTTTTACAAGCGACAATTCGTAAGCGCCATAAGTGCCGTTGTAAGTTCCCAAAGATGAAACGGTAGCATCATAGCTGAAAGTCAATTTAAAATCGTTCAACTGAAAGCCAACCATGGGAATTGCTGCATCCTGGTAACGATAATACAAACCGCCAATCATTTGCTTACTGCCATCACCACTCAAATTATAATTGGCATTTATGCCGCCGACTACTTCGTAAGCGTTTCCCATTTTACTTACATAAGCATTTGGGTTGATGATCCATTGACTATTTAACTTGTAAGCTGCATTTAAAAAAGCAGTGTAGCGAACATCAATGCGTGAATCAACGTTGCTTTTAGACGAAAAAAAACTTTCGCTCGGACGGTTGATATGAGAGATGCTTACGCCTGCATTCACGTAAGTGTTATCGTTAGGAAAGTAAGCATAATTGAGTCCAGTCTGCAAATCAAAATAACCAACCTGACTGTAAGCGAATTGCTCGCCGGAAGGTATGGTTACGTCAAAAAACTGCCCTTCATCATTCCATTGATCGTTGAAGGTAAGTTTGGTAAGATCAACTTTTTTAGAAACATAGCCAACATTAAAACCGATGCTCAGCAAACTGGCTAATCCTACTAATTGATGATAAGCCACAGAAGCATAAGCCCGTGTAGAAGCAAGACTGCCGGCTCCGGCTACATCTTTCATAATGGTTCCACCAATGCCCATCCAGCCGTTCTCAAAACGATTGTTGAACAACTGTGCATCACCCCATGCATTCATGGTTTTATAAGGGTTTGATGTAAGACTCGAATATTGGTTTCGGTAATTCATACCAGCGCGCCAGTCAACATCCGGCGAGAAGCCTGTGTTGGCAGGATTCACGAGTAAAGGAGCATTGAAATATTGCGAAAAATGAAGATCTTGTGCATCAATTGTTACAGCAAAAAATTGGGCAAAAACAAACATCAGGCATATATAAAAAACGGTGTTGGGTTTCATAGCTGTTTCATTTAATCGTGTTATCTTAGTAAGGTAATATCTCCGGTTTTTGAGTATTTTTTTCCGTCTGTAAATTCAACATTCAAAACATAGGTATATACTTCCTGCGGTTGCAGCACACCTTTGTAAGTGCCATCCCATCCAAACTTTTGGCTGGTTGAAACAAATATCATTGTGCCCCAGCGGTTGTAAATGCGCCAGTCCATTTTAGCAATGCCATAGCCTTTTACATTGATGGTGCGGTTTACGCCGGTTGGCGCAATGGCATTGGGCACATCAACCAATGGTGTAACTAAAGAAGCAACTACGTGCGTAACGGTATCGGTACAGCCGTATTGATTGTAGGCAATGAGCGTTACTAAAAACGTATCGGTAACGTTGTACATGTGTTGAAGAACCGAATCGGAATTAGAAGTTGCCAACTGCGTTCCATCGCCCCAAAGCCATTTGTACGAAGTAGCGCCGGTTGAGGTATTAAAGAAAGAAGTAGGCGTATTGTTTTGTGCTACCAAGGGGCTGTAAGTAAAGCTGGCTGTGGGTTTGTCGCTCACAACAATGGTCAGCGAAGTTGAATCCTCTTTATTACAGGTAGCGCTATCGGTAGCTTTGAGTGATACATTGTATGTTCCGGGTGTGTTGTACAAGTGCGTTGGCGAATCGTCGGTTGACGTAGCACCATCTCCAAAATTCCATAAAAAGGTTTGCCCTGCCAGCGACGTATTATTGAACGTAGCTGTATAAGGTGCGCAACCGGCGGGCGGTGTGGTAAATTGTGCTTTTACATTTGCCGCAATTCTTATGGTGTCAACCAGTTCATCTGGCGCATTGCAGTAATTCGAGTCAATTAAACTTAGTTTTACAATGTAAGTTCCCTGCGCAGCATACGTATGCGGTTGAGGTTGAATCGTAGTATCGAATGTGCCATCACCAAAATCCCATACAAATGAAGAATTGGTAAACGGCTTATTGGCAGGCGCGGTAGAAGTATTGGTAAACTGAAACGCCAGCGAAGTACAGGGTGGCAGCTTTGCAGATGTAAATCCTAAGTTGGCTTTGTCCTTTCTTACACGAATGGTAGTGTATGATGTATCTGCAATATTGCAGGCAGAAGAGTCAATCGAAATCAATCTCACTCTGTAATCTCCGATTTGTGTGTAGGTGTGAGAAACAGAATCAATCAAGGTAGTAACATCTGCTGTTCCATCGCCAAAATTCCAAACATACTGCTTGCCCAAAGCAATGGTATCAATAAAGTTTACCGTAACCGGCACACAACCCGTTGTATCATATTCCCTGCCCAGAATACTGGCGCGAACGCCGTTGCCAATGCCTGCCAGTTGAAATGCAATTTTTACGGCAGCTTCGTTGCAGTATGCGTCCATTGTAGCGCCGTTGTTAGGAGCTACAACACCTAATGTAGTAGGAAAGCGGCTTTGGGGAGGATTTTGTTTAAACTCGCAATTGGCACAAACCGCCTGGTAAATAATGCCTTGCCTGTCGAAGCGACTGGTGCCTCCATCCACATGATCGCCAAAACCACCTTTTTGCCCAAAAAACTGGGCGTATAACGGCGATGCGGCATTGCGTTCCAACACAAAAAAGTAAAAATCTTTTCCGTCGGTTGAACGAAATTGTGCCGGTGCGCTTGGCGATACATACAAGCCAATAGAACTTTGCCCTGGCTGATATAGTTCATTAATGCCACCCGACCAGCCGGAAACATACACGTTCTCGCATCGGTCAACCAGGAAAGCATCCGGCGAAATATCGGGAATAGTACTGCCTTTACCAAACGTTGTGGAATACACCCAATCGCTTAAATCGGTTTTTAATTTGGCAATAAATTGTTTTCCGCCTGCCTGGCTCCACGCTGCATTAATAACAGGCCAGCTTCCGGTAGTAGTGCCCATAATGTATGGGAAACTGAATTTATCGAACTGAATACCATAAATCAAATCAATACCAGGTGTTCCGAAATACGATGTTTTGATAAGCTGATAGGTGTTGTTATCAATCACTGAAACAAAACCATCCGAAGCACCATTGTAATTTTTAAAAGTGGCACTGCTGGCAGCAATGCCCGGCATATTGTTGCTTTCAGTGGCACCGGCAGTATAAATATTATTATCGGTAGGATTTAAGGCTAAAACAAAAGCCGCGTCGTTAGCCGATCCACCGAGATAAGACGATAAAAAAACTGTTTTCAAATCGGGTGATGTTTTTATGATGACGCCATCCTGACTGCCGGTAGTGCTTCCATTATTAAAGTTTTTTTCAAAAGCGTTGTCGGTAACCGGATAATCGCCCGATTGTGTACAGGATGCCAGGTAAATGTTGCGGCTGCCATCTACAATTACTTCGCTTCGCGCATCATCACCATAGTTTTGCCGGATACTAACAGCGGCCACTCCCTGTTTGTCTTTTGGTTGTATATTCACACCATCATTGTTGTTTCCTCCAAACCGCCGCGAAGCCACCAAACCGCCACTGCTGTTGAGTTTGGTGAGAAAAATATCAATGTCTGCCGCGTTGTTATCAGGACCATATTTAGGAACTGTTGACGGGTAATTTTTGGAAGACGTTCTGCCGCTGATGATAAGGTTTCCGTCGGCATCAACTATTAAGCTGTGCGGCTGCTCATCGCCATAACCGCCTAAGTAAGTGCCAAACAAAAGCTTACTTCCTGTTTTATTAAATTTTACAATGCCCACATCAATCGGTTCTGTGCCTTCCAATCCATAGCTGCCTGGCGTAAATGTTCTGCTATATGCGCCCAAAGTGGTGGGAAAACCATTATTGAACACAATGCCTCCGGCATAAAAGTTTCCCTGCCCATCATAAGTTGCAGTATAGCCCCAATTGTCTGCTGTACTTCCTGTGAAGGAACAAAACACAATTTGCGGATCAATGATGAGTGTGGTGTTTTTGTCGTAATTGTCTGCTTTAAAACGAACTGTATTGCCACTTACCGCATAGCTTACATTCACGTTTGTTTTTGCCGTAATTGATGTTTGGTAAGATTCCGGCGACAATTCGGTTACATCGCCAAGAGATGTTGACACCAGCAAATCGCCTTTTTTTACACGCAAGCCATTGGTGCCGTCGAACCGCATTGCAATCTGGCTTACATCACCACCCGGATGCACAATAATATCGTACTTTAATTGACTGTTGGCAGTGTAATACCGAACATCAATATTAGGATACATGTTTTTGTAAACCACCGCCCCATAAATTTTGCAACCCGTTGCCCATTTGCTTTTATCGTTACCAATAAAATAATTATTGTAAGTGTCCAAAGCCTTGTCCGGCGCGGTTTCCGGCGATGTGGCTGCGTTTACAAACGTTACTTCGTAAGCATGAGAATGAAGAACAAGATTGCTATTTGCATTGTTATTTGCAACGGCTTTTGTTGCGTTTTGTGTTTGCCACGACTTGCCATTGCTTTTTAAAACAGCAAGGGTTGCCGAATCGTGATGACCGCCATAATAATCAGCTATCTTTTGCCAGTCGCTGCTGCTGTTGAGCAACACACGATAGCCATTTTTTTCGATAAAAAAACCGCCGCCGTTGATCTGACCCGCATAATTTACACGGGCATCCCATTGTCCTCTGTTTTCAACAAACTGAATGTATTGCGCTTTTGAAGCAAAAACAAAAAGCAAAATGGCTGAGAGAAAAAGTATAATAGATTTCAAGGCTATTGTTTTCATTATTCTTCTTTAAAGCAAAACAGTTTTATCAAATACAACCTATCTGTTCAACCCAAATTATAAAAGCCAAATTTTTTACTGAACAAAGCAAAAAGCTATGTGGTAAAAATGTTATAATAAGAACGAAGGCAACCGCATATTTATTAGCTTCAGGCTTGCAAAACGCGGATGCTTTTTTGTGCAAAAACAAATGGCGCAGGTTATGTAAGCAATCCGTCTTACCCGATAAATTTAGACATTTTTTAAAAGCAGCACACTTTTTATTTGCCTTTTCGTTTACTGCGCCAGTGGTATTTTTCTTTACAAAAAGAAAGATGCTAAAAAGATAACTTTGTTAGCTGAATTACGAAATTTTGCTCCACGCCGTTTTGCCTTGCTGCGTTCCTAAAAATTGCTGTAGCGCTTTGTGTTCATCTTTTTGCAAATTCGGATCGGCTTCAACTATTGTTTCTGCATAGGTTCTTGCGGTCATCAGCAAATCCTTATCGTCGACCAAACTTGCCAGTTTAAAATTCAGCGCTCCGCTTTGTCTTGTACCTTCAATTTCGCCGGGCCCGCGCAGTTCCAAATCTTTTTCGGCTATCTTAAAACCATCGTTGGTGCTGCACATTATATCAATACGTTGCCGCGCATCCGTTCCGGTTTTTGAGCCGGTTAAAAGAATGCAAAAACTTTGCTCGCTGCCCCTGCCTACTCTGCCGCGCAACTGATGCAATTGCGACAAGCCAAACTTTTCAGCACTTTCTATTACCATCACACTTGCGTTGGGCACATTCACGCCTACTTCAATTACCGTTGTGCTCACCATGATATTGGTATCGCCCGAAACAAAACGTTGCATGTTCGTTTCTTTTTGCTCGCTCGTTTGTCTGCCATGCACCATGCTGATGTAAAACTTCGGTTCAGGGAAAAAACTTTTTACCTGCTCATAACCCTGCATCAAATCTTCATAGCTCAACTTCTCGCTTTCTTCAATCAGGGGATAAATGATGTAAGCCTGCCTGCCTTTGTCAATTTCGCTACGAATAAAACCCATGATGTTGGCGCGGTGCATCTCGCTGCGATGCACGGTGGTAACAGGTTTACGGCCCGGTGGGAGTTCGTCAATTACACTGTAATCCAAATCGCCGTAAGCCGTCATGGCAAGTGTGCGCGGGATGGGCGTTGCCGTCATTACCAGCACATGCGGATGAATGTTTGATTTGTTCCAAAGCTTTGCCCGTTGCGCCACGCCAAAACGGTGTTGTTCATCAACAATGGCAAGCCCGAAGTTTTGAAACCGAACACTGTCTTCAATAATGGCATGTGTGCCAATAATGATGTGCAATGTGCCATCAGCCAGCTGTTGCAAAATCTCTTTTCGCTTTTTTGTTTTTGTGCTGCCTGTTAGCAGTGCAATATTTACCGGCATATCTTTCAACAGATGAGATAGCCCATCAAAATGTTGCTTTGCCAAAATTTCTGTAGGCGCCATCAAACAACTCTGATAACCGTTATCGGCAGCCAGCAGCATGGAAAGCAACGCCACAATGGTTTTGCCGCTACCCACATCGCCTTGCAGCAAGCGGTTCATCTGATGGCCATGCGCCGTATCGTTTCTGATTTCGCGAAGCACCCGCTTTTGCGCACCTGTTAATTCAAAAGGCAAATCGTTGGTATAAAAGTTATTGAACAAATCGCCCACTTTTTCAAACACAATGCCTTTGCTCACTTTGTGGCGATTGATGCGAATAATGTTCAAACGAATTTGTGCCAAAAACAATTCTTCAAATTTCAATCTTCGCAACGCTTCAGAATAGTGCTGTGCAGAAGGAGGGAAGTGGATGTTTTGAAACGCCGCAAAACGCGATACGAGGTTTAGATTTTGGATGATGGAATGGGGCAATATTTCAGGCACATCTTTTACAGAAAGCTGTGATAACAATGTGTAAGTGAACTTGCCGATTTGCCGCCCGTTTAAACCCCGGGCTTTTAGTTTTTCGGTAGTTGAATAAATGGGTTCTAAAAACGCTTTGCCATCGGCTTTCGCATCACTCACGGCTTCAATTTCGGGATGCGTCATTTGCGGCTTGCCGTTAAAAAAAGATGGCTTGCCATACACCAAATAATACTCGCCTTCTTTCATTATCTTCTCTATCCAGTTGATGCTCTGAAACCAGGTTAATTCAAGCGTTCCGGTGCTGTCTTTAAGATGCGCTATCAAACGCCGTGAGTGCTTTTCGCCCATCACTTCAACATATACCAACCGGCCGCTTACCTGTGTAAATTCCGTTTCAGAATCAATGGATGAAATGAGAGAAACTTTTGTTTTATCTATGTGGCGGATAGGGTAGTATTCGAGCAGATCGCGAAACGCAAGAATGTTAAGATCCTTACGCAGCATGTCGCCGCGCAAAGGCCCAACGCCTTTCAGGTATTCAATGGGCGAAATGAGTATAGATGGCGTGAGTGAAATTGCTAAAATATTTGGTTACAAATATCGGAAAAGAGTGGTGGTAAAATGCAAGATTAACAAGTGAGATTGTGGGGAGGAAAACAAGGTTTGACAAGAAATTACATTAGTAAGGTATGAAACTATTTATAAATTGATAACATGAACTTAATAATAATTAAATCTATCTTGTAGCACTAAATGATAACCAGAAATTTTATTTAAAGGAACGAAAGCGCGTGGGCCAAAAAGTAAAACCAATTTCACGTTATCGTGTGAATCAGTACTGTCTTTTTTTGTGTAAAAAGGAATCTCAATTATAAGTCGTCCAATTCCATCATGCTTTTTCGTGATATTTATTTCGGGCTCATTATTTCCAATGTATTGAAAATAATTCGTACGGATTTGTTTGAAATCAAGGTTTAAAATTTCTTTATCTTTTCCTATAGAAGATAAGTCGATACCGATTAATGATACAAATTCCTGTTCATCGTTCTCTTTTATCGCATTTAGTACGTTGTGAGCAGTTGTATAAATCTGAACTTGCTTCGGTGGCTGTTTGCAATTTAGTAATGATAGGCACAAAAGCAAAAGAAGCAGATATTTTAATATTTTCATCTTGCTGAATGCTATGTTCTATTTATTTGCCTACTAAAATTTCAACAAAAACAAACCTTCTCACTGCACCACCACATTCGTAATTACCTTTTCGCCGAACGCTTCGTTTACGCGCTCCATAATTTTTTCTTTTTGATACATCAGTTCATTTTTTAAAGGACCCACCGATGTATTGATGAACAATGTGCCGTTGAGAATCTGAACACTATCTGTGTATTTAGAAATGGTGCTGCCCATGATTTGCTGCCACACTTCTTCAATCTGCACAGAACGAATGCCGTTTTTTAAATTGCTCTTATTGACCAGATTTTTAATGGCTGCGCCGATGTGATATTCGCCCATAGTTAGATGACAGTTTTTAGATGACGGATGAAAGTTGAAAGCTGACAGTAGTTTGGTTTTGCTAAATTTTTTTCAGAACGTACAAGTGTGCGACGCAACAGACGATACATCGGAGTTACAGACGCTCGTAACATAAAACTGTATTTTGTATTTCTTGTTGATAAAAAACAGGCGAAAACAAACCTTACTTTTTCTTCGTGAACCTTTGCGTCTTCGTGCCTTCGTGGTTCCAAAAAAACCTGCAAAAACAAACTTTATATTTTGAGATAATTCATCAATAAATCGTAGTTCTCGCGGAGTTCGTTTTCGTACGTTTCTTCGCCAAAAAAATAACGGATAATATAATCGTACCGTTGTAAAGTTGCCAGTACATCCGACACTTCGGTTTTGTTTAGCTTCAGGGTAACAATAAACAAACCCGTGCCGTTTTCGGTAAAGGTGTTCAGTTGCAAAATGCTGGCATTGTTGGTTTCTACAAGGCGCGATAGTTCTCCCACCGAATAATTAATGCGTTCCATTTCGAGTACGATAATGGCGCCCGGCTCTTCCACATTTTGAAACACGGCAGCGGCATGTAAGAGTTCGATATTGGTAATTATACCTTGCAATTGCATGTCGGCGTTCACCACGGGCAAAAGCGTCAAATCGTTTCCTGATACGGCTTTCAGCGCAGATAAAAAATGTTCCTGCGGCTGCACAGATGTTTTAATTATGCTCAATGGTAACGCAGCGAGTGTTGCCGATTCCTCTTCATCAAACAAATCGTTTTTTGAAATAATACCTGCAAACGTTTCATCGTCTTCGAGGGGCAAATGCTGCACATCGTAATCGTCCATCAACTGCAGGGCAAGGGAAACGGTATCGCTAAAATGAAGCACAGGATAATTTACAATCGGAAGCTGGCTTACAAGCATTGCATCTTTTTTTAGTGAGACAAAAAAAACTACGCCATAGTTGCAGCAGGTTGTTTTAATTTTTTCAGGAATGCATCAAGAATACCATTAAACTCAGCCGGCACTTCCATCATGGGTGCGTGCCCGCATTTGTCTATGAAATGCAATTCGCTATGGGGAATGAGCTTGTTAAATTCTTCTGCTACAAATGGAGGCGTAATGGTGTCGTTCTTTCCCCAGATCAACAAGGTGGGCTGTTGAATCTGGTTCAGTTCTTCACCCAAATTATTGCGGATGGCACTTTTGGCAAGCGAAATAATTTTTATCACTTTCAAACGGTTGTTGGTAATTTCAAACACTTCGTTTACCAACTCGTCCGTTGCTGTGTTCGGATCATAAAACGTAAGCTGCGTTTTGTTTCGTATGTATTCGATATTGCCGCGTTTCGGATAGCTGTCGCCCATGCCATTTTCAAACAAGCCGGAACTGCCGGTAAGAGTGAGTGATTTTATGCGTTCTGGATGTTTTAAAACATGCACCAGCGCCACATGGCCGCCCAGTGAATTGCCCAACAGATGAATGCCGTTGTAGTTACGGGCTTCAATAAATTTATAAACAAACTTTTCGATGCCGCCAACGGTAGTGTGGAATATGTCTAACTCAAAAAGTGGCAGTATCGGAACAATCACCTGGTAGCGGGTTTTGAAATGGTTTATCAAATCCTGGAAATTGCTTAGTGCGCCAAACAAGCCATGCAACAGCAGCAACGGCTCGCCGGCCCCTTCTTCGATAAATTTAAACTTGTCGTGCTGTTTTATTTCATACATGATAAATCCCCTTTGTAAAAATAGCTGTTTGCCAAAATTAAGTAAGTAGTGCTAAAGTAGCCTTTTTGATTTGATGAATGTTTATTTGTTGTGAAGAACAACATCACCAAAGAAATGTTCCAACTGGTGAAACATATTTTGAAGCGGTGGAATAAAGCTGCTGAAAGCGTTGATGGCTTTGGGTCCTAACGGCTCTATAAAATGATAGGTATAGGAAGCATCAATGGTGGGTTGTTTAAGTAAAGAAATGTGGGTGGCAAAAAACAAAACAATACTAAAAATGATGGTATAAAGAAGCACATACAAAACAATACCTGCCAATCTATTGACGAATCCCAACATGGCAATCTGCAATGTTTTTTCAATAACAGCAGCGATTAGCCGTGTAATAAAAGCAACGCCAATTAAAACAATAGCAAAAGCAAGAATGGGCAACAATCGCTCACCAATGTTTGTGCTCCTTCCGAGCCAGGCGGCCACGCTTGCCGATAATTTTAACGCGGCTGCCAAACCAATAAAGATGGCAAACAACGAAAATACAGCTACAATAAAACCTTTGCTGTAACCTTTGAAAACAGCAAAAATCAGAAGGATGATATAGGCAACGTCAATCAGCAATGGATGATTGTTAATGAGTAATGGTTAATGGTTAATTTTAAATACCTGAAATTAATCATTAGCAATTAAAAATATTACTTTGATAACTGTTCTTTCACCATTGCTGAAATGGCTTTGCCATCGGCTTTTCCGGCAAGTTGTTTTGAGGCAACGCCCATTACTTTGCCCATGTCGGCAGGCGATGAAGCGCCGGTTTCAGCAATTATGTTTTGCACCGCTTCTTTCAGTTCATCGCTACTTAATTGTGCAGGCATAAATTTCTCAATCACATCCATTTCTTCTTTTTCTTTTTGAGCTAAATCGTTACGATTTTGCTGCGTAAAAATTTCAAGCGAATCTTTCCGCTGCTTAATAAGGCGTTGTAACAATTTCATTTCGCCATCTTCTGAAATTTGCCCGTTTGCGCCGGGTTCGGTTTTGGCTTTTATGATTTCAGCTTTAATGGCGCGAAGTCCGCGCAAAGCTGCTTCATCCCTCGCTTTCATCGCGTCTTTCATTTCAGTCATTACCTGTGTTTCTAAGCTCATAGTATTTTGTTTTGAATTGAACAGTTTGAACAGTTACCAGTTACCGGAAACCAGTATCCGGTAACCCGTTTTATTTCGCTTCTTTCATTTGCAGTTCACGAAATTTTTTCATCCATTCCTTCGCAAATGTTTTCATGTCGTTTGATAAGCTTTCATAACGCGTTGCGCGGTTGTAAGTATCAGCCATCGTTATCATGATTTGATAAAAAAAGTCAGTCATCTCATCCACCATCATGGTCTTTGTCCAGAGGTCAATGCGCAGAGCCGTTTTATCGGCATTATCCCAAAAAGCCAGCATCATCGCTTTTGCTTTTTGGGTGTCTTCCATCAGGCTGTCGGTAGCGTTCCAGTTAATGGTTTCAACCATTTTAGCATCGTCTCTAAGTACGTCAATTGTTATTTTCGATTGGGTCATGCGCTCTTGTGTTAAGTCGCAAAAGTAGCAACTCTTTTCTACCCAAATGGATGTAAAGGCAGGGCTAATTGTAACAATTGCATTGCTTTTTCTTTTGTATAAATTTTACTTTGCTGTTTGCCCCTTTCAATCAAGCTGTTTCGCAGGGATTCATCTTTATACAACAATATCATCTTCTCACCAAACTGTTCGTAATGGTTGGCTGCTATCCATATTGCTGCTTCCTCCGCATACTCTTTTGCACTTGTTGTAGTGAAAGAAATAGGGGGCGTCTCGCAACTCATAGCTTGCAATAATGGCATCACATCTTCGTCATACAAAGGTATATGGATGAAAGCATAAGCCGAAGCCAGCAAAGCCGCGTGGTTATTTACTTCTGATTCACGTAACAGTACAATGTCATCGCGGTATTTGTACGTGTTTAGTTTCTCCTGCCATTCTTCTTTTTGTGCAAAAAAGATACTTCCATAAATCAACAGCTTCATGTTGCTGTGCTGCCATTTTTTAAAGGTTGAGAAAGCTTTCAGCAAGTCCATCAAAGTATCATACGTTTTACTTTGTGCGTTGCACATAAAAAACTCTTTGCCTTGTGTGTATTGCATTTTTTGCGATTGTTGTTCCGGCCAGTCAATCGCTGCAAAACGTTCGTCTATTGCAAAAGGAATAACTTCAATATTCTGTTCCGGTATTTGATGATTTGCAATTAAGTTTTGTTTTGCTGCATTTGAAGCAACAGCCATTTTTACAGATGATGAAATCGCTTTTTTTGAATTCCATTTCGCAGCATCGTTCACAACCAGCAACTGTTGCGCAGAAAAAGAATATGCCTGATTATAGTTGAAAAGTACCAACCATTTTATCCTCCTTTTTTTAATGATAGAACGAAGCTGTAACAGGTTGATGAATGAAAGTGAAGAATTATTTTGATGGATAAGGAGGGCGTCATTTACATGCTTGGTCGCTACTTTTCTTGCGGCAGTTATGCTGCTGTATTCATGAACACCAACGTTTTGTTTTGCCACAATTTCAATTAGTAACTGCAACAAAAAATGCGAATTATCCTGTTGTTTTGTTTTGTTAGAAAGAATTAAAAATGGCATAAAAACAAATTGATTCAAAAGCCGCAAAAGTGCAACATAAAATCGTTTGTATGACAACAACAATGTTAGGTAGAAAACCTAAGAAAATAAGCCTTCCGCAACTGCAATGCTTTCGGGTTTGCCTACATCAACAAACTGATAGTTATCATGCGCAAAGCCTTGTATTCTCTGTGTTGCAGCCAGTTGGAGATAAACATCAATCATCGAAAATTTGCCTGAAAACAAAGGTTGCACCAGCGAAAATATTTTTTGATTGATGACATGAATTCCACTGAATGCTTTCTCATTCAAATGCTCAGCATGTTTGGCTATTTTCACTTCGCCGGTGGCGATGTTGTGCCAGCCGCAAAGTTTGTTTTCGTTCGTAAACAGAAGATAACGCGAAGTGCTTCGGTTGCTTACGGCAAGTGTTGCTAAAGATTGATTTTTGAGGTGCTGTTCTATCATTTCGTTCAAAGGCAGGTTGGTAAGTACATCTGCATTCATCAGCACAAAGTTCTCTGCGTTTTCAAAATATTGCGAAGCAAATAACAGGCCGCCGCCGGTTTCTAAAACATCCTTTTCAAACGATAAAGTGATTTGACTTCCCCAACCATTGTTTTTTGTAACAGCTTCTTCAATTTGTTCTGCAAAATGGTGCGTGTTTATTATTACGTCTTTAATTCCGAAGCCTTGCAGATATTCGATATTGCGTTGCAGCAAACTTTTACCATTCACTAACGCCAAAGCTTTAGGATACTCATTGGTAAAGGGTTTCAGTCGTGTTCCCAAACCGGCAGCGAGTATCATGGCTTTGCGAACAACTCTTTCGGAATGGTTACGATTCAAGTGTTGGAATTCTGTTTGTATGAAGTTGTCTTTTGTTGCTGCGCCGTTGTATGTTCGGTGTTTCTGTCACTTCCTTCACCCAATTGTTTTGATTGAGATGAACCACTTCAACATTCACTTTGTATTTGTTTTTAAGATGTCTTGCTGTTTGTTCGGCTGCGTACACACTTCGGTGCTGGCCGCCGGTGCAGCCGAACGATATGGAAAGGGAACCGAAGCCGCGTTTGATATAGTCTTCTACCGAAATATCAACCAGATTATAAATGCTGTTCAGGAACTCATTCATCCTTGTTTTTTCTTCTAAAAAATGCTGCACATTTCTATCCAATCCGCTGCTGCATTTAAACTCTTCGTATCGTCCTGGGTTCAGTAATCCACGGCAATCAAACACAAAGCCACCGCCATGTCCGGACGTATCTTTCGGTAGCTTCTTTTTAAACGAAAAACTGCTTATATTAATAACCAGAGGCGTGTTTTCATTCGCCTCAATATTCTCAAAACGGCTGATGATGTCGTCGCTTACAATCGCTCTCAAAATGCGTACAAATTCGGGTGTGGCTTCATTGATATAATGCACATCCAGAAAGCCCTTCAGGTTCTTTAATGCCAAAGGAATGCTGGTTAAAAAATGTGCTTTGCGTTCAAACAAACCGCGAAAACCATAAGCACCGAGAACCTGCAGCAAGCGCAGCAATACATAACCATTGTATTGCTCAACAAACAAACGCCTGTTTAACTTTTGCGGCAATAAAGCATCGGCTTCGTCCATGTAATAATAGAGTAAACTATTTTTCCATTCATGGCTCAATTCGGCTTTTGCCTGCCAAAGCAAACTGGCTACATCGTACTGCAAGGCGCCGCGCATTCCGCCCTGGTAATCTATAAAACAAAGCCCGTTTTCGTTCACAATTATGTTACGACTTTGAAAGTCGCGAAACATAAAATATTTGTTGTCATCCTTCACCAGAAATTCACTTATGTTTTCAAACTCTTCATACAATGCACTTTTATCGTAAGGCAACTTGAGCGTATCTAAAAAATAATATTTAAAGTATAGCAAATCGCTCATGATTGCTTGCCTGCCAAACTCTTTTGCTGTGAGGCATAAATTGTAATTCAAACCTTCATCACCTATAACTTGTAAACGCGCCAGTTGCTGCAAGCTTTTTTGAAACAGGCGATAAACTGTATCGCAGTAGCCATGTTCGATAAGTTTATCCAACAACGATTCGGTTCCTGCATCTTCCTGAATGTACACCGTGCCTTCCTCATTCAGGGCAAACACCTGTGGAACCGGAAGGTTTTTTTGTTTAAAATGATCCGAAAACCAGATGAATGTTTTGTTCTCCTGGATATTGTTGTTGTAAGTAGCAATGAAGGTGTTATCCGTTGTGAAAATTCTATAATACACACGGTCGCTTCCGCTTTGCGGCAGCTTTACAATGCGTTCAATTGTATCGGCAGATATTGTGGAAAGCAAGGTCGTTATTGCAGCTTCTATTGTCATAGAAAAATTTGATGGACGGTAAAAATAAGGTAGTTTTTCATCCCGCCAAAGGCATCTTTTTTGGCGAAAAGAATAAGAATGGAGAGGATGTTTTTGAGTATTCCGTAGGAACGTTAAGTAGGTAGAAAATCGTGCAAAACCAAAGATGATTCCGTTCCGTCAGAAACGGCAGGTGGGTAGAAGATGATGGATGAAGAGATGTATTCCATTCCATCGGAACGGTACTCTTGGCTGATTGAATGTTGATGAGTATCGTTCCTGACGGAACGAATGGCTAGCAACCGGATTGTCATGCTGCTACCCACCTGCCGTTCCTGACGGAACGCTTATAGAATACTTGTCATGAAAAGAAGGAGGTGATTTGCAACAATCCCTTAATTGTTTTCAAAACCCTTTCATTACTCCAAACCGGCGTTTATTTTTGCGCCGAAATTTTGTTCCGCCTGCAACGGAATCTATTGTTCATCATAGAACATTGTGTATTGAAAAACACGATGTCTGAAATTTGTTTTTATGGCAATTTTACACAATCGCATCAGCGGCGAGGAACTGAAGCAACGTTTGCATCAGGAAGCGGAAGCCCGCACCACCATTAGCTTTTACCGCTATTTTGAAATTCAGAATCCATTGGAGTTTCGCAACTTTCTATACAAACAGTTGGATGAGTTAAAAGTGTTCGGTCGCATTTATGTTGCGAAAGAAGGCATCAACGCGCAGGTAAGCGTTCCGCAAAGCAACTTTGAATTGTTCAAACAAACCTTGTATTCCATTAACGGTTTAGAAGGTGTGCGTTTGAACATTGCGGTGGATGATGACGGAAAATCGTTTTGGGTGCTGAAGATAAAAGTGCGTGATAAAATTGTTGCTGACGGAATTGAAGATGAAACATTCAGCATGAACAAGAAAGGCAAGTATGTAAATGCTGCGCAAATGAATGAATATTTGCAAAGCGATGACACCATTGTAATTGACATGCGCAACCATTACGAATATGAAGTAGGGCATTTTAAAAATGCGCTGGAAGTGCCTTCGGATACGTTTCGCGAGCAACTGCCAATGGCTATTGATATGCTAAAAGGAAAAGAAGAGAAGAACATCATCATGTATTGCACCGGAGGCATTCGGTGTGAAAAAGCGAGCGCTTATTTACTACACAACGGCTTCCCTAATGTGTTTCATTTAGAAGGTGGTATTATTAACTATGCAAAAGAGGTAAAAGAGAGGGGATTGGAAAGTGAGTTCATTGGTAAAAATTTTGTATTTGATAATCGCCTTGGCGAACGCATCACCGAAGATGTAATTGCACATTGTCATCAATGCGGGAAAGCCTGTGATCTGCATACCAACTGCAAAAACAATGGCTGCCATTTGTTGTTCATTCAATGTGAAGAGTGTGCTGCTAAATACAATGGTTGTTGCAGTATAGAATGTAAAGAAACCATTGACTTGCCCCTGCAACGGCAAGCCCAAATAAGAAAAGGTACAGACAAAGGCAGGAACGTGTTTAATAAATCGAAGCAAAGATTAAGACCGAGACTGGGAAAGGATTTGTGATTTGTGATTTGTGATTTGTGATTTGTGATTTGTGATTTGTGATTTGTGATTTGTGATTTGTGATTTGTGATTTGTGATTTGTGATTTGTGATTTGTGATTTGTGATTTGTGATTTGAAACTAATAAAGATAGTTTGTTTTTGCCCGAATTTCATCAAGCCGCAATCATAAATCCTAAATCTAAAATCACAAATCATTCAGCCATTCCTCCACTTTCGCATATACTTCTTTATCGCTCATATTAATAGGCTGAAACGCTTGCCCTGTAAGGTTTTCATACAGTTCGATGTATCGTTGGCTAATGGTGGCCACCCATTCATCGCTCATGTAGGGAACGGTTTGTCCTTCCTTTCCCATAAAATTGTTTTCGATAAGCCATTCCCGCACAAATTCTTTGCTCAACTGCTTTTGCCGTTCGCCACGCTGTTGACGTTCTTCAAAGCCGTCTGAATAAAAATATCGGGATGAATCGGGCGTATGAATTTCATCCATTAAGTAAATTTCATTCCCAATTTTACCAAACTCGTATTTCGTATCCACCAAAATTAAATGGCGCTTTGCCGCAAGCCCTTTTCCTCTTTCGAACAAGCGCAACGCATGCCTTTCTAACACATTCCATTCTTCTTCAGTAGCCAAACCTGTCTTTATAATTTCTTCTTTAGAAATGTCTTCATCATGTCCTTCCGATGCTTTGGTAGAAGGTGTAATGATAGGGTTTGGAAACGCATCATTTTCTTTCATTCCGTCGGGCATAGCAACGCCGCATAACGTTCGGCCGCCAGCATTATAGGTTCTCCACGCATGACCGGTGAGGTTACCGCGTACCACCACTTCAATTTTAAAAGGCACACATTTTTTGCCCACAGCCGCCACAGGCGCAGGCGTTGCCAGTAACCAGTTGGAACAAATATCTTTTGTTTGTTGAAGCATGTATGCCGCAAGCTGATTGAGCACCTGACCTTTGTAAGGAATGGGCTTTGGCAGAATAACATCAAAAGCAGAAATGCGGTTGCTGGCAATCATCACCAATGTATTGTTGCCAATGGTGTAAACATCTCTTACTTTGCCTTTATAAAATGCAGTTTGTGCAGGAAACGTGTGTGGTATCATACAACAAAAATAGAAGAACAATTGTTTTATTTGCAACGATAAAACCATTTATATTTACTTATTGGAATCTGAGATGTGAGCTTTTTGTTTTACGTGTTATTTTCTTTGCCATTTTTATTTTACAACACTTGCTTACCAATTAAAATATTTTAATAAATAAAAATACTCTTACTTTTTTTTCTATCAATTCAACATAACTCTCTTTCTTTACTAAATCATCTAAACAAAGCTATTGTATGAGAACTTCTGTTGTTTGTTTTCTCCTCATTCTATTCGCCTTCACTGCACAAGCACAAATCAATGTTGTGATTTCAGGTAGTGTAAAAAATGCTTCAACAGGCGAACCGGTAACATCGGCTTCTGTGCTGATAAAAAGCAGCAATGCAACCGGAACTTTTACTGACGAAAAAGGCAATTTTAGATTATCGGCAAAACAAAATCCTCCCTTTACTCTAGTGATTTCGTCTGTTGGTTTTGCATCGCAGGAAGTTAGGGTTAGCAATGCAGAAGAACCTGTAAGCATAAGTCTTCAAATAGCTTATGTGCTGGGGCAGGAAGTGGTAGTATCTGCCACGCGTACACCGGAACGCATATTAGAATCGCCGGTAACCATTCAGCGGGTAAGTGCTGCCAGCATCGCTGCATCGCCGGCATCAACTTATTATGATGTGATTGGCAATTTAAACGGAGTTGATTTAACTACATCAAGCTTAACTTTTAAAACGCCCAGTACACGCGGTTTTAATGCAAGCGGTAACACCCGTTTTAACCAGTTGGTGGATGGTATGGACAACCAGGCGCCGGGCTTAAACTTTGCCGTTGGTTCTATTGTTGGCCCTACTGAACTGGATGTTGACAACATGGAATTGTTAAATGGCGCTTCATCAGCATTATACGGTCCCGGCGGCATGAACGGAACGTTACTGATTTCGAGCAAAGACCCCTTCAAATACCAGGGCTTGAGCGTACAGATAAAAGGGGGAGTAAATCACATTAACGATTACAGCAGAAGTGCATCGCCTTATTACGATTTTGCTTTGCGTTTTGGTAAGAAAATAGGTGACAGGTTTGCGTTTAAATTATCGGGTGAATACTTTGAAGCAAAGGATTGGTTAGCAAGAGATACGAGCAACTATCTGCAAAGTGCAAGCAGCCCCGGCAAAGCAATACCTGGAACCCGTTTGAGCGATGCGAACTATAATGGCGTAAACGTTTATGGCGATGAAACATCGGTAAATATTAAGCCGTTTTTACAAGGCGTGGCTGCCATGGATCAAACTGGTTTTGCTAAAACCATTCTGGCGCCTTACCTTAACTCTTCCACTTATGTTTCGCGCACGGGTTATAAGGAAAGCGATGTGATTGATCCTACAACCCGTAACATTAAAGGCAGTGGCGGTTTGTATTACATGATTTCGCCCAATACCGAACTATCATTTCTCGCCAATCTGGGTTATGGAAATTCTGTTTATACTGGCAGCGACAGATATTCGCTTAAGAACTTTATGATTTCACAATACAAACTGGAAGCCCGAAGCAAGAACTGGTTTTTGCGCGCCTATACAACACAGGAAGACGCAGGACAATCGTTCAATGCAACGGTAACGATGCAGTTGGTGAACGAAGCCTGGAAACCGAGCTACAATCCTGCCAATGCGGCGGCAAGCTGGTATCCACAATTTGCAGGTGCGTTTGCTCAGGGCGCAGTAGCCACTTTTACGCAAGCTTACCAACAGGCCTATGGTGCCAATGGCGGTAATGCTGCCGCGGCGGCTGCTACCGCGCAACAAGTAATGATAGCAAATACGCAAAACTTTTTGAATGGTGCACGAGGATATGCTGATGCAGGAAGACCGGCTGCCGGCTCTTCCACTTTCAAAAGCTTGTTTGATGCCGTTCGCTCAAAGCCAATACCAGCGGGCGGTTTGTTTGTTGACCATACAGCTTTATACATGATAGAAGGTCAATACGATTTAACCAGTTTATTAAATATTGATTCAACAAAACGCCGCACCGATGTTTTGATTGGCGGTAATTTCAAACGATATGAACTGAATTCAAAAGGCACTTTATTCATTGATACAGCAGGCAAAATTCCTATCAATGAATACGGTGTTTATCTTCAGTTACAACAGCGCTTGTTTAACGATGTACTAAAGCTTACCGCATCGGGCAGATATGATAAAAATGAAAACTTCAAAGGCAATTTTACACCGCGTATTTCGGCTGTAATATCAGTTGCAAAAGATCATAACATTCGCTTGTCGTATCAAACTGCCTATCGTTTTCCCACAACACAACAGCAATACATCAATTTAAATATTGGCGGCGGCACACGATTGATTGGCGGCCTGCCCCTTTTCAGAACGCTT
The DNA here is from genome assembly GCA_965277535.1 of Ilyomonas sp. GTDB lineage: Bacteria > Bacteroidota > Bacteroidia > Chitinophagales > Chitinophagaceae > Ilyomonas. Next base: position 4,378,421 of record OZ255825.1, read on the forward strand.
TATAATTTTAATACCAATCCTATTTATACTTTGGATAGCTATGGAGCTTTTGCACAAACCGGCGATCCAACAAAACTTGTTATTCAGCAGCTGGGAGAATTTAAACCTGAAACCTGTTCATCTTATGAAATCGGCTATAAAGGTTTGATAGCAAACAAACTGTTGATTGATGTATACGGATATTATTCTGAGTACAAAAACTTCTTAGGAAGAGTGATTGCCTTGCAATCTTCTACTACTGCCTACGATTCAGCAGGTCTTGTCAATCCAAATAAATATTCCATTGCGCTTAACAGCAGTGGAAAAATAAAAACACAAGGCTGGGGCTTATCGGTGCAATACTTGTTGCCGCATAACTTCAACATCAATGCTAACTTATATTCTGATGTTTTAAAAGATGCATCTACAACATTCATTACAGGTTTTAATACGCCAAAATATCGCGCCAACATTGGGTTTGGAAACACCGGATTTTTGGGCAAAAACGCATTTGGTTTTAATGTAGTGTATCGCTGGCAGGATGCGTTTTATTATGAAGGCGATTTTGTATCAGGCAACGTAGCTGCATTTAGCACGCTCGACGCGCAGCTTACCTACAAGCTTTCGCAAAGCAAAGTGTTGATTAAGCTGGGTGCAACCAATCTTACCAATCATTATTACATGAATGCTTTTGGCAATCCTTCGGTGGGCGGCTTGTATTATGTTAGCGCGACGCTGAATATTTTGTAAAATTTTTTGTGCAAAAACAAAAGCTCTTTCGATATAAGCATTTCGTCAGAAACAATTGATAGTAATCAAAGCTATCATTCCGTTGTTCCAAGAAGTCTAAAAGTTCCGAACCTTTGAAATGTTCGGAACTTTTACATGACTGAATTAAGTAAAGATAAATTTGATGATATACTTAAGCTGAAGAAGCTTTTGGTTTTGCACAAACTCTTTTACCTGCTCATTTTAAAGCTGTTCATTCTCTTCATTCCAATCATCCAATTGCTGTAAAAAAGAATCTGCCTTTGTAAAGTGCTGTTGTTTTGTTTTTGCATCCATTTTATCCAGCATTTTTAATAAAAAAGAAAGGCGTGGGTTGCTTTCAAAGAATTGCCGTTGCTTGTGCATGAACCGCCAGAACAAGCCATCCCATACCAACTGCCATTCGCCCTTTTTGTAATCGCCCATTTTTTGTAAATAATTGCTGCCGCTGATGTAAGGCTTCGTCATCATCAATCCTCCATCGGCAAACTGCGTAACGCCATACGTGTTGGGCACCATCACCCAATCGTAACTATCCACATACATTTCCATAAACCATTTGTACACTTCATGCGGGTTGAACTCGCACAACAACATAAAATTGCCCATCACCATCAACCGCTCAATATGATGCGTGTAGCCGCACTGCAATAATTTTTTTATGACGTTATCAACCGGCTCGATGCCTGTTTCACCTGTCCAGAACTGTGGTGGAATTTTTCTCTTAAAATTCCAAAAATTCTTTGTGCGTTGTTTTCTGCCTTCACGTTCATAAATCAAATGCACGTACTCGCGCCAGCCAATCAATTGGCGAATAAAACCCTCAAGGGCAGCAATGTGTATTTTATATTCGGCGGCAACCTGCAAAGCTTTTTTAATTACAACATCAGGCGTTATCAAGCCAATATTCAGCAGGGGCGATAACTGGCTATGAAACAAAATGTTTTCGCCTTTTACGATAGCATCTTCATACACACCAAAATGTGAAAAACGATGTTGTAAAAATTGATCGAGCCAACTTTCAGCTTCTTCAAACGTGGTTGCATACGCCGCTTTTTGATGCTGCAAAATGCAATGAATGTTTCCATAGTTGTTTGGAAAATTCTTTTCAATATATTCTTTGGCTTCTGCTACCCATTTGTTTTCTTCAGGAAAAGAATACGATGGCAAAATGCCATTTTTTGGAAACCGTTTGCGGTTGGCTTCATCGTGGCTCCATTTGCCGCCTTCAGGCTTGTTGTCAGGCGTTAACAGCAACTTTTGCTCTTTTCGTTGTTGAATGTAAAAATTGGTTTGATGATAGCCGTTCGTTGCAAAATAAGCGTTCCACTCTTTTGCATCATTTAAAAACATGGGCGTTGGATAGTCGTAAATGTTTATGCCGGCAGTGCTGGAGGCCTTATTCAGCCTGCGTTTCAGCCAATCATCAGTTACATCTGCAAGGTGCACAGCTCCGCAATTGTACTGGCAAAGCCACGCTATTAGTTTTCTAACATCGGCTCTTTCATCGTTGGCTTCAATGTATGTTACCGTATGTTTTTTCTTTTGCAGCCATTCTTTATAAAAACGCATTGATGCCCGATGCAAAATGAGTTTTTGTTTATGAAAATTTAGCTCTGAAAAAAACAAACGTTCTTCAATTAAAATAACATGACACGCCTTCTGCAATGCAGGATGATGTTGAAACAACTGATGAGGAAAAATAAGAACAACTGATTGCATAATTCAAATGAGCAACTTACAATTATAAGCCGTTATTTTTAACTGCAAAATAGGGCAAGGATGATAATATGAGTATGCAATTTTTACTCGTCAGATGCTTGAATTTTGAACCAACCACTTATCTTCTTCAAGAGGCGTACTTATTTGCCAATCCTTACCGATATTCGCATAACGAACCCGCGCGTTATGGAATTATCTTTCGACAATACGAAGGTTGCTTTTGCTTACAAAAATGATAAGGAATTAAAGAGTGGCCGCTTTTTATTCAGCACTATGAATTATCCAATGTTTTCGGCAGTGGGAGTGAGGCTTACGCCCTTTTTGATGAAAACGGGGTTGCCTATTAACGGCATTATCCGTAACACCATTTTTAAACAATTTGTGGGCGGTGAAACGCTGGCTCAAACCGCAGATGTGGCACGTAGGCTCGACGAATATCATGTGAAAGTAATACTCGATTATGGTGTGGAAGGCAAGGAAGGAGAGGCTAATTTTGAGGAAGCAATGCAACAATTTATAAGGGTGGTTGATTATGCTGCTTCGCAAAAAAATATTCCGTTTATCAGTGTAAAAGTTACGGGCTTGGCCAGGTTTGGCTTGTTGGAAGATCTAAACGAAGCACCGCGTTTGCGCAGTGGCATTCATGACAATGAAGCACAGAAGGAAGAATGGGCAAAAGTAAAAGAACGGGCGTACCGCATTTGCGAAGAAGCTTCTATCAAAGGCATTGGCGTGTTGATAGATGCGGAGGAAAGCTGGATTCAAGACCCCATTGACAGGCTTACGATTGAAATGATGGAAGTGTTTAATAAAGAAAAAGCTATTGTGTACAACACCATTCAATTGTACCGGCACGATAGACTTTCATTTATGAAATTATCACACCGTATTGCGAAAGAAAAAGGATTTATTTTAGGTGTGAAGCTGGTGCGCGGTGCTTACATGGAGAAGGAGCGGGCACGGGCTGTGCAAAAGCGCTATCCATCGCCGATACAAAAAGATAAATCGTTTACTGATGGTGATTATAATGAAGCGGTTGAATATTGCATTAATAACATTGATTCCATTGCAGCCATTGTTGCTACGCACAACGAATACAGCAATCTTCACGCAGCCGAACTGATGGACAGTAAGGGCATTCCGCACGAGCACCCGCATGTTCATTTTTCGCAATTGTATGGCATGAGTGATAACATCACTTTTAACCTAGCCAAAGCAGGCTATTCGGTCAGCAAGTATGTGCCCTTTGGTCCGATACGCGATGTGATTCCGTATCTCATGCGCCGCGCGCAGGAAAATAGCAGCATGAACGGGCAAACAAACAGAGAGCTAATGCTAATCAGCAAGGAATTGAAGCGGAGGAAGGAAAAGGAGGCCCCCAGCCCCTGAAGGGGAGTTTGGGAGCAACGTAAGTTTTTTGAATTGGCTTTTATGAAAATGACTTTTAGTAATCGTGTTTTAAAACTCCCCTTCAGGGGCTGGGGGCATCTATGCAACAATACCATCAATTACTGCAGCATATTTTAGAAAACGGCGCAACAAAAACCGACCGCACCGGAACCGGAACCATCTCTTGTTTTGGCTACCAGATGCGCTTTGATTTAAGCAAAGGCTTTCCATTGGTAACCACAAAAAAGCTGCATATCAAAAGCATTATTTATGAGCTTCTTTGGTTTTTGCAGGGCGATACAAATATTAAATATTTAACCGACCACAATGTAAGTATCTGGAACGAATGGGCTGATGAAAAGGGCGATTTAGGGCCGGTATATGGCAAGCAATGGCGAAGTTGGGAAGGTGCCGAGGGAACTACAATTGACCAAATCAGCGAAGCGATAAAATTAATACAACACTCACCCGACAGCCGCCGCATTTTGGTGAGCGCATGGAATGTTGCCGACCTGCCAAAGATGGCGTTGATGCCTTGTCACGCCCTGTTTCAGTTTTATGTAGCGGATGGAGAATTAAGTTGCCAGTTGTACCAGCGCAGTGCAGATGTGTTTTTGGGTGTACCGTTCAATATTGCTTCGTATGCTTTGCTTACGATGATGATGGCGCAGGTTTGTCATTTGAAATTGGGCGATTTTGTTCACACATTTGGCGATGTGCATCTATATAGCAATCACATTGAGCAGGCGAAATTGCAATTGACACGCGAATCTTATCCACTGCCCTCCATGAAAATCAATCCGGCTGTAAATGATATTTTCTCTTTTCAGTTTGAAGATTTTGCATTGGAAAACTATCAGTTTCATCCTCACATTAAAGCGCCTGTGGCAGTGTGAGTTTATGTACGATGTGAGATGTACAAAGCGCGATGTCATCATCATTTAATATCGCTGTAAAACATCTCACATCGTACATCATACATTTCACATCGTATCACATCTAACATTGTAAATATGAAGATTTCCCTCGTTGTTGCGGCTGCTGAAAACAATGCTATTGGTAAGGAAAATCAAATGCTCTGGCATTTGCCAAACGACCTAAAATATTTTAAAAATATCACCTGGGGCTTACCTGTATTGATGGGAAGAAAAACATTTGATTCGTTCGGCGGTGGCAAGCCATTGCGGGGCAGAGCCAATATTATTCTAACAAGGAAAAAAAATTATCATCCTGATGGGACTGTTGTTGTAAACAATTTAGATGATGCTTTTTTCTTTGTGAAAGAAGCTGATTATAATGAATTGATGGTAATAGGTGGCGGCGAAATTTATAACCTGATGATGGCCAAAGCTGATAGAATTTACATCACGCGCGTGCATCACAGTTTTACGAATGCCGATGCGTTTTTTCCTTCGATAGATGAAGCCAAATTGGTCCGAAAAAGCAAGCAGGATTTTCCGACCGATGAGAAACATAAGTTCGCTTACAGTTTTGAAGTATGGGAAAGAAAATAGAGCCCTTTGTTTTTGCACAAATTTCACTACTCACAACTCATCATTCACCATTCACTTTCATTTACTAACATTGCGCTTATGTATGGTAAGCTGCAACTTGCATTCAAATATTTACAGTATTGGTTAACGTCTTCTAACGGCAGAGGCCATGGCATTCATTCTCCGTTTGTGTTCCATTTTACAAAGGATGTGTTGAACGATAACCGCAGCTTTTATTGCTTTGAAACCATTGAAGCCTTGCGTGAAGAATTAAGGCAAAACCAAACGATGCTTACGATTGAAGATTTTGGTGCCGGCTCAAACTTTACCAAGTTTAAACAACGCAGCGTTTCATCTATTGCAGCTTCAGCGTTGAAAACAAAAAAGTTTAGCCAGCTTCTGTTTAGAATGGTGAATTATTATCAACCCAAAACCATTTTGGAATTGGGCACTTCGCTTGGCATTACCACTTCTTACCTGGCTTGCGCTAAAAGCGATGCAAATGTGATAACGATGGAAGGCTCACATGCAATTGCGTCTGTTGCAAAACAAAACTTTGAGCAATTGGGAATACAAAACATACAATTGATTGAAGGCAATTTTGATGTTACGCTTCCTCCAATAACATCCGGTTTATCATCTCTTGATTTTGCTTTTGTAGATGGCAATCATCGCAAAGAACCAACGCTGGCTTACTTTCAACAATTGTTGCAAAAACAAAATGAACATTCCATTTTTGTTTTTGATGATATTCATTGGAGTGAAGGAATGGAGGAAGCCTGGAACGAAATCAAATCGCACGCTGCCGTAACTGTAACCATTGATTTGTTTTTTATCGGGCTGATTTTTTTCAGGAAAGAAAACAAAGCGAAACAACACTTTGTGATTCGCTTTTAAATTCTTTTGAACCACAAAGACACGAAGAGCACAAAGTTCACAAAGGAAAGTAAAAGAAAACTTTGTGTAACTTCCTTTCTTCGAGACTTAGTGGTTCAATTCACTTCTTGCTGATTTCTAAAATATTCTTCCTGTTCTTTATACAATTGATAAGCGAACCTTCCTTCGGGAATGATGACATCATCAAAGGTCAAGGTAGCATCGCGCGGAATATCTTTTTTTAAAACACAACCTTCCGCAAAACCAAGCGGCAACAGGTTTTCAGCCTTTCTTATATCGGCATTTTCACATTCGCCATACGTCATGTAACCACCAATGCCATCAATGGTTTCACCCTTTTTTAGATCGCGTTTAGCGGTAGCAACTACTTCTACATAAGGCTTACCAACAGGAGCAATAGCTGCATCGTTCAGCAACACAGCCCGGGCAATGGTGTTAGGTGCTAATAAGTGGCACAAATGGTAGGGTTCATAAAATAAATACAAAGGTCCATCGCCCAACTTATACAGTTTTAAAAACATTTGCTGCACCGGATCATCGGTGGTAGCCAATACAAATACGCCAGGCGCAGGTTCGCTGATGCCAACTGCATAATCTACAATGCCATCGCCTTTCAACACATCTTCCAGCGGATATAAATTCACCACTTCTTTTATGGTAGTATTGGGTGGAACGGTGGGACCGTGCATACCACGTTTGGCAACGTGCATTCCGGTAGCATTGGCAACAATGGCTTGCTCATAGCTCATCTTGCTGCCATCGGCAAACGAAGCCACCATAGCAGGCTTTTGGTTCCATTGTTTGGCAAACGATTCTTGTGTAGAGGGATTGCGATATGGGTCTTGCAAACCTTTGATATTGCCACACAATACAGGCTTCAAACCCATGCCTTTTACCATGCGATATACATTCATAATTACGCCCGGCTGGTCGCCATCTACATTGGTGTACATCACACCCATTTTGTCTGCCTGAACTTTTAAATACGGGCCGATTGTACAATCCAATTCGGCATTCATCAATACAACATGCTTTCGGTTTTGAATAGCCCGCCAAATGATTTGCGCACCAAATTCAATCGTGCCTGTGATTTCCATAATGGCATCAATATTTTGTGCATCGGTAAGCAAAGTGGCATCATCTGTAATGCTGAATTTTCCTTTCTCTATATTCTGGTCTAATTGGGCAACGGTGGTTGGGTGTTCTGTTTCAGTTATACCGGCGTTGAGATAAACTTGTCTTGCTTTTTCGGGATGACGGTTGTAAACGGCAACCGCTTTAATGCCCCGCTTGTATTTACAAATTTGCATAATGACAGCTGCTCCCATAAAGCCAGCACCTAACACACCCACTCTAATTGGATTGTTTTCTTTTGCCCTTTTTTCCAGCAGCGTATCAATGATAACCATCTTGTATTTTATTGTTGATTGAAAGGAAAATCAAGCGGCTGAAAAAGTGGAATTGCTTTGTCTTTTTCCGACATCACTTGTGGCTGTAAAGGCCAATGAATCTTGAAAAACGGATCGTTCCAAAGAAGCGGCTGCTCGGCTCCCGGCTTGTAAAATTCCGACATCATGTACAAAACCTTCGTGTCATCTTCCAGTGTAATATAACCATGTGCAAAGCCTTCGGGAATGTACAGCAGCGTGTTGTTGTTTGCCGATAATTCCATAGCTGTCCATTGATATAAAGTAGGAGAGTTGACGCGCATGTCAACAATCACATCGTACAAACTTCCGCAGATGCATTGCACTAATTTTGCTTCCTTATGAGGCGCTCCCTGCATGTGCATTCCGCGCAGCGTGGCTTTCTTTTTATTATATCCGATGTTGGATTGTGCAATGCTGAAATCAATGCGGTGCTTTGCAAATTCTTCCTTACAATAGATTCTTCCAAAATATCCCCGCTCATCATCTTTTGTTTCGATGGTAATTGTATAAGCACCTTTTAATTTTGTTTCGGTGAAAATCATTGGTTTGGTTTTGCCGCTTTTTATGCAATGTGAAACAAAGATGAACCACTAAGACACATAGGCGCAAAGGTTTCACGAAGTATATGCTTCATCTCCCGTGTCTCTTTGAAGTTAAGTAAAAAATAAAACAAAAAAAATTGTACAAAAACAAAAGGTTACAATGTTACTTCCATCATCATTTTCCTGTCTTCTTTTCTGTTGTTTCTATTTGTCCATTCCAGTTTTTCGTTTAGCAAACCCCTGTTTTGAAATGCGGTTAATTCTTTCAAACGAATGAAGTGCGAAGACCTGAAATCGGCATCATTGAAATTCATTGCTTTTAGGTTTTCTTCCAGCTCTTTCACGGTTTCTGCCAATGTTATTTTGGGTTGATGATCAGGCGCTAAAGAGGCAAACAAATTGAAGTTGATAAGGTATGAACGCTTATCAGGTGCCGCTTCTTTATTGATGGTAATTTGAGTACCTGGTATCACTTCGGCAACGGTTTCGGCGAGGTCTTTAATTTGATAATTCCATGTGTGCGTGCCGGTGTTTACAGCAAGAAATTGTCCGCCATTTTCTTCTTTTCTTTCAATTGCCCATTCAATGGCACGAGACATATCTTTTACATGAATAAGCGGCCGCCATGGGCTGCCATCACTCAAAATATTAATTTGTTTTGTTACCACAGCACTCGCCACAAAATCGTTCAATACAAGGTCTAACCGCAGTCTGGAACTCATGCCGCAAGCCGTTGCAAAACGAAGACAAGTAACCGTAAAATTTTCATCAGCCAACAACTTCAGTTCTTGTTCCGTAAACACTTTGGAACGTGCATAAGCAGTAAGCGGACTTACTTCCGATTGTTCGGTTTTGGGCGCATCGCCGGCAGCACCATAAATACTGCAACTTGAGGCAAAAACAAAGGCACGTGCACCGGCTTTCTTCGCAAGTTTAGCAACTCTTATGCTTGATTCGAAATTAATGTTGATGGTTACATCTTCGAAGTGCTTACCCATTGGATCGTTGGAAATAGCAGCCAAATGAATGACCGCATCAACGCCCTCTAACACTTCTTCCTGTATATTTCTGATGTCACCAAAATATTGTTGATTCAATAAGCTTTCCGGCAGAACAGAAGCATTGGTAAGATTAGCGGCAAAGAAACCGGCATCATAACCAATCAGAATGGCAGAAGGATATAAGCTTCGCAGATGAGCTGTGAGAACCGGACCTATATAACCCATGTTGCCGGTAATTAAAATCTTCATACACTGAATTTATAAATAAGGTTAAAAACAAACTTGTATAAACGTAAACAGGAAAAACGAGCTGTGTACGTTTTTAAAAAGGTAAAATAGATGAAATACAAAGAAATATCGTTGAAAACAAACGAGGTGGTTATACCAATTGCTTGTTCCAGATTTGCCAGGGGGCGGTTCCATTTTGCCATAAATCTTCCAGATAATTCTTATCCCGCAGGGTATCCATGGGTTGCCAGAAACCAGTGTGCCGGAATGCCGAAAGTTCGCCATCACGCGATAAATTTTCAAGCGGCTCGCGTTCCCACGTTGTGCTTTCGTCTTCAATATAATCCATCACACCTGGCTCCAAAACAAAAAAGCCACCGTTAATCCAGGGCATTTCATTGTTTGTATTTGGCTTTTCCTGAAAGCTTTTAATAACGGTATCTTCCGGTGCTAAATTAAACACGCCAAACCTGCCAGGCTGCTGCACCGCAGTGAGGGTTGCCAGGGTTTTGTTTTGCCGGTGAAACTTAATAGACGCCGTAATGTCAATATCACTAACGCCGTCACCATACGTCATGCAAAACGTTTCATCGCCAATGTAATCGCGCACGCGTAGCATTCGTCCACCCGTCATGGAATGATAACCTGTATTTACTAATGTTACCCGCCAATCTTCTGTTTGGTTTCGATGAATTTCCATGCTGCCTTTGTGCATGTCGAATGTAACATCGGAGTTGTTCATACAATAGTTTGCAAAATACTCCTTGATGATATATCCTTTGTAACCGCAGCAAATGATAAAATCGTTGATGCCATGTGCTGAATAAATTTTCAAGATGTGCCAAAGGATAGGCCTGCCGCCAATTTCAACCATAGGTTTGGGTCGGATGCCGCTTTCTTCTGAAATGCGTGTACCAAAGCCGCCGGCGAGGATAACTGCTTTCATAACGGTTTATTGTTTGGTTAAAATAGATGATTGCAAAATTTGTAAAATATAAAACGCTGGTTAGGTTTTGACATTGGTAAAGCTACGAAAATTTTTTAGGGTTGAATGAGCTGCTTACACAATATGCACATGCGGAATTGGAATTACAAACTTGCCGCCCCATTCCTTAATGTAATGCAATTGCTTTATTACTTCTTCCTGCAAATTCCAGGGAAAAACAACAACATAATCGGGTTTATTTTCTTTCAATACATTTTCGTTTACCACTCGTATATGACTTCCCGGCAACCACTTATTTTGCTTGTGCGGATTGGCGTCAACCACAAAATCAATCAGGTCGTTTTTAACGCCGCAATAGTTCAATAATGTATTGCCTTTTGCAGCTGCGCCGTAACCGGCAACTTTCTTTCCTGCCTTCTTTTGAGCTATTAAAAACTCAGTAAAATGGAGCTTTATGTCAAACGATGCTTCCGTAAACCGATTGTAATAAGCTAACGTGTTCATGCCTTTGCCCCTTTCTTTATCTAACAGTTTTTGAACATTTTCAGAAATGGCCTTCGATGCATCATTTTCATGCTTTGCATAAATGCGCAGCGAGCCACCATGCACCGGAACTTCTTCAACATCAAACATTTCCAGCCCTTGCGCTTTAAAAATTTGCTTAACAGTATAAAACGACAAATAAGAAAAGTGTTCGTGGTAAATGGTGTCAAACTGATTGTTGTCAACCAACTGCATTAAGTGTGGAAATTCCATTGTAATTACGCCGTCTTCTTTCAACACCATTTTCATTCCTCTTACAAAATCAACAATATCGGGCACATGCGCCAGCACGTTGTTGCCCAACAGCAAATCAGCTTTGCGGTTGTTGTCAACTAATTTTTTGGCAAGTGTGGTTCCAAAAAATTCCGAAATATTTTCGATGCCTTTGCTGCGCGAAACTTCAGCCGTATTGCCTGTTGGTTCAATGCCTAAAACCGGAACCTTTTTTTCTTTAAAATACTGCAACAAATAACCATCGTTGGAAGCAATTTCAATGACCTGGCTCCTTTCGTTGAAATGAAAACGAGCCATCATTTTTTCAACATATTGTTTTGCGTGTTGCAAAGCGGTGGTTGAATAAGACGAAAAATAAACGTACTCGTTGTTAAAGATGCTATCGCTTTTTTTATACTCATCAACCTGCACCAAAAAGCAATGGGTACAAGTAAAAACTTTCAGCGGAAAATACGTTTCAGGTTCGTTCAATTCTTCTTCAGTAAGAAACGAGTTGGAAGCAGGACAGTTAATCAAATCAATAAAAACATCAGTAAGAGGCGTGTTGCAAAATCTGCAATTCATAATGATAGTTGGTTGAGGTTACGTTGAAACTAATTGATATTTGGTACAATGTATATTGCAATCAGGCGGCAATATTACACCATTTGCTCCAATGATAGAAAACGCTTACAATCTGCCATCCACCAGACTCTTATCTAACACCGATTTCACATCAAACAACACCGATTTGTTTTTGCACAAATTTGTTATCAAATTTTGAGTAAACTGGCGATGCGCCACGGCAACAATCACAACATCGTACTGTTGCCTTGGCAATTCATTCAAAACAAAAATGTTGTATTCTTCTTTTACTTGTTCCTCTTTCACCCATGGGTCAAAAACATCTACTTCAATGCCGTTGTGTTGCAATTCTTTAATAATATCAATCACCTTGGTATTGCGAACATCAGCACAGTTTTCCTTAAACGCGAAACCCAATATCAATGCTTTGCTTTCTTTAAAAATGAGGGTTTTGTTTTGCATCAATTTCATTACTTCATCAGCAATGTATGTACCCATGCCATCATTTAATTTCCTGCCTGCCAAAATAATTTCAGGCTGAAACCCAACGTCCATCGCCCTTTGCGCGAGATAATAAGGATCAACACCAATACAATGCCCGCCAACAAGACCAGGCTTAAATGGCAAAAAATTCCATTTTGTGGCAGCAGCTTCCAGCACTTCGGTAGTATCAATGTTTAGATAACGAAAGATTTTTGCAAGCTCATTCATGAACGCAATGTTGATGTCGCGCTGTGCATTTTCAATCACTTTGGCGGCTTCTGCAACTTTGATAGAGGGCGCAACGTAAGTACCAGCAGTGATGATGCTTTGATACAATTGGTTGATCGTTTCTGTAGCTTCAGTAGTAGAGCCGGAAATTACTTTTTTGATGTTGGTAAGTGTGTGTGTTTTATCGCCGGGATTGATACGTTCGGGCGAATACCCAACAAAAAAATCTTTATTAAAAATGAGTTCAGAACCTTGCTCGAGTATCGGCACACAAACGTCTTCGGTTACGCCGGGATACACGGTAGATTCATAAATAACGATGCTTTCTTTTGTAATAAAATGGCTTACGGTTTCTGTTGCCCTTTTTAATAAAGTAAGATCGGGATGATGATGCTTATCAACCGGGGTAGGAACAGTAACAATAAAAATATTTGCGTTTTGCAAAGCCTGTTCATTGCTGGTTAGCAACAAGCCGATTGCATCATCGTTGTTTGTTTTCATTGCTATTTGCAAACTGTTCGTTTCTACTTCCGAATTGACATCGTAACCATTCTTCAATTCGTTGATGCGTTCTTTTTTTATATCAAAACCAACAACTGCATATTTCTTTGCGAAGGCAACAGCCAACGGTAATCCAACATAACCCAAACCAACAATTGCAAGCTTTGTTTTTGCCATAAAAACGATGTTGTACAAATTTTTTGTAAGCCGCAAAAGTATAATGCAGTGATGGTTATGTTACATGAAACTTTAATTCCCGCTGAATGTTTTTATCAAAAACAAACTTCCTCTACGAAATCTCTTTTTACTTCTTTTATCTGCGGTAAAAATCCTCAACCTTATAACTTAAAATCAAACAGCGTCGCCGTAAATTCTCCCCGTTCACGGTCGTGAAAAATAGCATGAAAATCACCTTTGTAACGCAGCGTTTGTGGCAATAAAATATTGTTGATTCTGGTTAGTTCAACCTGCATGTTCACATTAAAATCATACAAGCCGGCTTTATAACTTAATTGATAGTTTCTTGCCAGCACTTCCATCGTTTTCGGGTCGAACCAGGTTGTCATTTCATCCATCACCACATCGCCAGAAGCCGCATCAGGCTTGGGTTTGATAGAGAATACATACGCATAAGTACCACGATAGCTTACATAATCCAAACGATAGTTGTATAACTGGTGCGCACGTGCATCGTACAGATCTAACTTGTTGCCGATAAACGGAATCCCCGGAATCTTTTTCCCCGGATTAAAGAACAGCATTTTCAACTGTGCCTTGTGTTTCTCCATGCCGCTTTTGCTATCCGCATCAAAGTCCATATTGCCAACCACATTGGTTTCACCACAGGCCGTGCCATTGGTAAAAAAAAGCGAGGCATACATTTGCGCCGTCATGTAATTATAATTACCTTTTCTGTCATAAAAGTCGCCGGTTGCCGTTTTGTTTTCCTCCGTCATAGTACGACAACCATTACTTACCTGCTGCACTGTTTTGCTGTTGTAGGTGGCTTCGGGCTTGCCTTCTTTATCCTGCATGGTAATGTTGTTGTATGCCGAAAAGCCAACGGTATGCAATGTTTTGAAAGCTTTATAAAACGTGGTATCTTTTTGAATACGGCGAAGAATATCGGCATAGTTGCTATCCCGAACAAACACTTCCGGCAAAATATAAACCTGATCTTCCACTGTAACCGAAGTATCCTGAGAGAAAGAAAAAAAAGAGGCAAAAACAAAAAGAACTACAAAGCAACCCTTCATTTCGCAAACGACATTTTATAATCTGTTTTAATTTTCCCTTTGCTGATATCATTTAATTTTCCCAACAACAATTTTCTGCGCAAGGGCTTCATATAATCTATAAACAGCTTGCCTTCGGTATGGTCATATTCGTGTTGAATTACTCTTCCGGTTATGCCATTAAACGTTTCGATATGTGGTGTAAAGTGTTCGTCCAAATATTCCAGCGTAACGGTTTCCGGGCGCATTACATCTTCTCTTATTTTCGGGATGCTTAAACAACCTTCATTGTATGTCCATTCGTTGCCGGTAAGCTCTTTTATTTTTGCGTTGATAAATACTTTTTTAATGCCAGGCTCATCGGGATATTTGCCCTTGTCCTCATCATCCTGGTTATTAAAAATAGTAGTGCTGTCAGCCACAAACAAGCGAATGTCTTTGTTGATTTGCGGAGCCGCCAAACCCACGCCATTGCTGGCATACATGGTTTCCCACATATCAGCTATCAGCTTATCCAACTGAGGATAATCTTGCGTGATGTCAATTGCTTTTTTTCTAAGAACAGGAGCACCGTATGCAACGATTGGTAGAATCATTCTTATGTTTTTTGCAAACCGCAAATGTAATTTATAGCTTTAGAAAAAGTTGTGTTGTAAATATTAAAACTGCAAAGTTGTTTAGTTTGGAAATCACAGCATCGCGTCATTCCGCAAATGCCCTCAATACGAATTTGCACCTTTACATTTTCACGAGCGCTTTGTGCGGAATCTGATGACTGCATTGTAAGGTTATTGAATAATAATAAAATCAATTTATAACGTATTGGCTTGTTCAAATTATAGAGAACAGATTCCGCACAAAGCCCTCGCTAATTTAATTATAACTTCTATCATCGTATTGAGGGCATTTGCGGAATGACGGCATCAACGATCGCTTTTCAAACTGGGCCAATACATAAGGCTTCAATGTATCAATAACTTAAGAAATCCCATTCAAATATTCCTGCAACATCAGCGTTGCAGCAATGCTGTCAACATTTTCTTTTTTGCGACGATCTTTTTTTTTCATGCCCATGTCTATCATTGCTCGTACTGCCATTTTCGATGTATAACGTTCATCAATTGTTTTCACCGGAACATTGGCAAATTCTTTTTTTAAACGATTGATAAATTGCTGAACGCCGCTTGTGGCATGGGTTTGCGAATCATCAAGGTTCAATGGCATTCCAACCAAAATCAGCTCAACAGATTCCTGTTGGATGTAATTTTTTAAAAAAGAAATAGCCTCTTTTGTTTCTACTGTTGTTAAAGCCGAAGCGATAATCTTTAATGGGTCAGTAACGGCAATGCCGGTTCGCTTAGTACCCCAGTCAATGCACAAAATTCTCATACAATCAAACATACGCCCTTTTGTTTTTGCACGAAAAATTAACGTTCATCTTTTACGGTTGCGTTTGTAGGTTTGCAGTATGAACACACTTGCCATCAGCCACCGCGCACAGGTTATGCCGCCATCGCCCATTCGTAAGCTGGTTCCGTATGCTGAAGCGGCTAAAAAGCGAGGCATTCACGTGTATCATTTAAACATCGGGCAGCCCGACATTGAAACGCCGAAACCTATACTGGATGCGGTCCGGCATTCCGATTTTAAAATATTGGAATACAGCCATAGCGCAGGCAATGAAAGCTACCGGCGCAAACTGGTTGAATATTATGGCCGCAATAACATTGCTGTAAATGTGGGTGATATATTGGTAACTACGGGCGGCTCAGAAGCGATTTTGTTTGCTTTTATGTGTTGTATGGATGCAGGCGATGAAGTGATTATACCCGAACCATTTTATGCCAACTATAACGGCTTTGCGGTAGAAGCGGGCGTGAAAATCGTTCCGGTTACCTCTTATATTGAATCCGGTTTCGCCTTGCCGCCGATTGAAGATTTTGAAACAAAAATTACGGCAAAAACAAAAGCCATCCTGATTTGCAATCCTAACAATCCAACAGGTTATTTGTATAGCCGGAAGGAATTAGAAACATTGAAAGACATTGCGGCTCGCCATCAGTTGTACCTTATTTCAGATGAAGCCTACCGCGAGTTTTGTTACAATGGTGAACATTTTAGTGCGTTGCAATTACCAGATGTGGATGATAATGTGATTGTGGTAGATACAATTAGCAAAAGATACAGTGCCTGCGGCGGAAGAATCGGCGCTTTTGTTACACGCAATACAAAACTTACCGAAGCAGCTTTGAAATTTGCACAGGCGCGGTTAAGTCCGCCTTCGATGGCACAGATAATGGGGGAAGCGGCAGTTGATTTGCCCGCTGACTATTTTGAAGATACAAAAGAAGAATACAAGAGCCGGCGCGATACATTGATAAAAGGGTTGAATGAAATACTTGGGGTGTTTTGTCCCAATCCCGGAGGCGCTTTTTACGCAATGGCAAAATTGCCTGTAAAAGATGCTGATGTATTCTGCCAATGGTTATTAGAAAAATTTGCATATCAAAATCAAACCGTGATGTTGGCACCTGCAAGCGGTTTCTATAGTGATTTAAATTTGGGCAAAAACGAAGTTCGTTTAGCTTATGTTATTAATAATGAAGAAATTAAGAAAGCGTTGGCTTGTTTGCAGCAAGCCTTAACAATATATAAGGAATAAATTAATAGTTATTTAAACTTGTTCAATTCCATTTTCGGTTTTATATTTGCATTGAAAATTAAATAAATGATAACGAAGTATTATTTTTAGTAATAAGAATTTTTCCAACTTTTTCATATGGCAAGCAATCGAAGACGCCCGTTGTTTCTACAATGGGTTTTTTCTTTTAAAGAATTGCCTTTACATTTCGTTTCCTTTTCTTCATTCATCAATCTCCATTATATTTGCACCCCATTTGGCGAGGTAGCTCAGGCGGTTAGAGCGTTGGATTCATAACCCAAAGGTCAAGGGTTCAACTCCCTTTCTCGCTACGATGAAAGCCGTTCCACAGTATTGTGGGGACGGCTTTTGCTTTTATATATGTCAAAAGAATTCTCTGTTTTTGAAATAGTCGTGAATGCCGGAAAGTTGTTGGCATTATGAGGTGAAAAGAAAAAATGTAGCCACTAAAGCACATCAGAAACATAGAATATTTGTTGTGCTGCAAAGGCAACATTGATTTGAAATGGTAGCAACTGTAGAAACGGTATGAAACTAATGCGATGACAAATCGTTATAATTGAAAGTTGGGCGGTTATTTATCAATGTAAACGAAGTAAAACTTAGCATGTTTAAATTTGTAAAAAGTAATACAAGTTATGTGGAAATTTTTAGGATCAAATCCTGCGGTTTTGGTTATATTTTTTGGTAGTATGATTTTAGCCATCGGTACAATTTGGTGGACGTTCAAACAATATCAATCTTCCCAAGCCTCAGATGCTGTGCTTAAGGAAATTAATGATTTTCAAGTTGCAAAAGGAACTTATTGCTATCTACAATTGCTTCCTAAGCACAACCCCAATAACAATCCAATGGATTACGGTGATTTTTTTCTTACAACGATTGGTAAGTATGCTCTAACTAATCTCAACATAACTGTTATTCCACTCAGTCAATTAAAAAAACTTCCACAGGGTGTGCCGCTAAAAGATAACCAAGTTCCAAAAAACTTTTCAGAAATGTATGCAAGCGTTACAGCATTTGAAAGAGAAACACTACTACCTATTTTCAGAGATTCTAGTCTCCCTATGCTTAGGTCTGAAAAGTTAGAATTAGTTGTGGATTTTATTGCAGGAATGAAAGTCATAAGACAACGAATCATTTACGAGTATATAAATGATCAATGGGAGCATGCATTTGAAATCAATGAAGAAAAAGCACAATTTTCTAAACTTATGTTTTCTCCAAATTTTCCAGATAAACGAAAAGAGGTGTTCGATGCTCAATAAATGTCCAGCTTACACAGAGACTTTCTGGATCGGCAACTACTGTAGTTTATTATACTTACACTGTACAGTATAGTGTGGGGCTTTAGCCTCCTACTTTTTGGCATTCTCAAATATACTTTGTAGATCAGTTTTACAAAAAACAGACAAAAACAAATCAACAAAGCTGCTTCCTTTTCTTTGGTTTCATTCGATGATGAACAACACACCAACGATTCAATCCTTCAAAAAGAATAGCTTTCATTGTTTCTCTATACTTTTAAACCTTCATACTTTCTCCAAACCACCAACTACTCAATATGAAATACTCGCTTTATTTTACGTGTCTTTTGTTTTGCTTAGCCAGTTGCCACAATTCATCAACCGAAACGGCCCAAACTTCATCATCCAATTCTTCGTTCGATTCAATCGCCAACGATTACATCAACGGTTATTTAGCCTGGCGACCCTTGCAAGCGGTGAGTCTCGGCTTTCATGAATACGATGGCAAAACCACCGATTACAGCAAAACCTCACTGGATAAGGAACTGAGCCGTTTGTACAGCTTTGCAGGAAAGCTGGCTCAAATGGATACAAGCAGCTTGAGTGAGAAAGACTGGTATGATTACCGCATACTTCGCTCCGCCATTGAAGGCGAAATTTTTTCGTTTGAAAACATGAAAACTTATACGCACAATCCGATGACATACGCCGGTGCTGTAGATGTAAGTGTGTATGTAAAAAGAAATTTTGCGCCATTGGATGAACGCGTAAAAGATTTGATTCAAACCGAGCAGTCCATACCCGCTTTATTTATTGCGGCAAAACAAAACTTAGATGATTCATTGCCTAAACCTTTTATCGAAACAGCTATACAAATAGCAGGCGGCAATGCTGCATTTATGAAAGGCGATTTGTTGCTCGCTTTGAAAGACGTAAAGAACGATACTTTGATGAAAGCCTTTACCAGCGCGAACGACAGCGCGGTGGCTGCTTATAACAACTTCATTGTATGGCTGCAAAAAGAAAAAACGCCAAAAGCAAACAACAGCTATGCCATTGGCAGAGAGGCATATAAAAAAATGTTGCTGATTGATGAAGGCATCACGATGGAACCCGAACAAATACTATCAATCGGCTTGCAAAAATTAAAAGAAGAACAGGAACGATTTAACGCGGCTGCAAAAATCATCAACCCCAATAAAAAACCAACCGAAGTGTATGCGGATATACAAAAAGAACATCCATCTGCAGATAGTCTTATACCTACAGCCAAACAACATTTGGAAGCGATACGGCAATTTTTAATAGATAAAAATATTTGCACAATGCCATCTAAAGTAAGGGTGCAGGTAAAGGAAACGCCTCAGTTTGCCCGCGCTACCAGTACAGCTTCGATGGATGTGGTAGGACCTTTTGAAAAGAAAGCCACTGAATCGTATTACTACATTACGCCGGTTGATGCTTCATGGAATGCAAAACAAAAAGAAGACTGGCTTCGTCAGTTTGATTATTATACTACCGACAATATTACGGTTCATGAGGCTTATCCGGGTCATTACACCCAGTTCCTTCATCTTAATGCATCGACTGCAACCAAGCTGGAAAAGATGTTTGGTAACTATGCTTATGTAGAAGGCTGGGCGCATTATTGCGAGCAAATGATGATAGAGCAAGGCTTTGGCAACAACGGCGATTCTGTTACGGCTGCCAAATATAAACTTGCACAATCCGGCGATGCTTTGTTACGCTTGTGCCGTTTGTGCAATTCGATCAGCATTCACTGTGGAGGTGCAACGATTGATGGAGGAACGAAATTTTTTATGAACAATTGGTACCAGGGCGAAAAGCCATCTTACCAGGAATCTTTGCGTGGCTCTTTTGATCCGGGTTATTTGTTTTATACATTGGGGAAACTGGAGATTTTAAAATTACGAAATGACTACCAAAAACAACAAGGCGATAAGTATTCACTGAAAGATTTTAATGATAAAATGATGGACAACGGAATGCCGCCTGTGCGCTTGTTGAGAGAACGATTGTTGAAAGATAAAAGCGGATGGGATGCAATATTGTAGGTAATTTTTTCTGTAAAAACAAAAGGAGCTATCAAGCGACAACTCCTTTTGTTTTCATCAGTAGTCAAAAGAAACTCATCTTGCTATTTAAGTATGAATTTTACATTGACAGTTGAGAATACTTTGATTTTTTCAAAGTCAATTTTAGGTAAATCCGGTGCTTGTTTTCTTGCAGTTCCATAACCTGTTACTACTACTTCATTTAACTGCGATCCACGTATTACACTGAAATCGTTGTTCGTGGCTTCGCTAATGTAAAGAGCAGCGCCTAATGTTTGATTCAATGGTTTTGTTAATGCCAAAGCTCTTGCTCGTGCATTTTCAACTGCTTTTGTTCTAAGTTTATTTTTAAGTTCTTCCATATCAGAATAATCAACTCGTTCAATAGAGGTATTTGAGATGTTCAAATCTTCCAACAGCCCGATTACTTTTGTTGCCGTTACAGCATCGGTTACTTTCAAACTATATTGTTTTGTTTTTATAACATCTTTACTTTTCAACAAATAATATTTGAAATTACTTCCTATGTCGCTTGCTGTTAAATCCTTTTCAGTATTAATCCCTGAAGATTTTAGAGCATCAAACATTTTCACTTCTAAATCTTCGACAGATACTTTGTTTTTAGTATCGCTCTCAGAGATAACTATTTTAATATAAATTTCATTTGGGGTAACAGAGGTGTCTGTATTTCCATTTACGTCAATGTAAGGTTGATCTATAAAGTTTTTGGTTTGCGATTGTGCCGCAAAAAACAAGGCAAGGAACAAAGTTGTCGTTAGAATTTTTTTCATAGCAGTTTGTTTAATTGATGATAATTTAAACCATGATGCTAATCCGCTCATCATTACATAAAAAAGCTGCTTCAAATTTGAAGCAGCTTTAAAATATCGGTAAAACCAAACTTAATTACACATCCAGCTTCGCGTACTTCGCATGGGTTTCAATGAACTCTCTGCGTGGTGCTACATCATCGCCCATGAGCATACTAAAAACGCGGTCGGCTTCGGCGGCGCTTTCTATCGTTACCTGTTTCAATGTTCTGCGTGCAGGATCCATCGTAGTTTCCCACAACTGATCAGCATTCATTTCACCCAAACCTTTATACCGCTGAATGCCAACACTATCATCTTTACCGTTCGACATCCTTTCTATCCACATCTTGCGCTGCTCTTCACTGTACGCATAATGCGCTTCTTTCCCTTTCTTTACAAGATACAATGGGGGCTGCGCGATATAAATATAACCATGCTGCACCAGTTCTTTCATGTACCGGAAAATAAAAGTAAGAATCAACGTTGCAATGTGCGAGCCGTCCACATCAGCATCCGTCATGATGATCAATTTATGATAACGCAGCTTTACAATATTCAGGGCTTTCGGGTCTTCCGGCGTGCCCACCGTTACGCCCATTGCGGTAAAAATGTTGCGGATTTCTTCGTTCTCATAAATCTTATGCTCCATTGCTTTTTCCACGTTTAGTATCTTACCACGCAGCGGAAGAATGGCCTGAAAGCTTCGTTCACGGCCTTGTTTGGCAGTGCCGCCGGCACTATCACCTTCCACTAAATACAACTCGCAACGTTCCGGATCACGCTCGCTGCAATCTGCCAGTTTGCCTGGCAATCCGCTGCCGCTCAATACCGTTTTACGCTGCACCATTTCGCGGGCTTTTTTCGCCGCTACACGGGCTTGCGCTGCCAGCACCACTTTGCTAATGATGTTCTTCGCTTCCTTTGGGTTTTCTTCTAAATAATGCTCTAATGCGCGCGCTACAGTGGTTTGCACCACGCCGCTTACATCACTGTTGCCCAATTTGGTTTTGGTTTGTCCTTCAAATTGCGGCTCCGGTACTTTCACCGAAATAATCGCACTCAAACCTTCGCGAAAATCATCACCTTCCACCGCTACTTTTGCTTTTTCAAACAAGCCTTGCTTATCGCCATAGGTTTTAAAAACACGCGTTAACGCCTGCCGGAAACCAGTAACATGCGTACCGCCTTCAATGGTGTTGATATTATTAACGTAAGAGAAAATATGCTCTTTAAAATCATCGTTGTAAGTAAGCGCAACTTCAACAGCAATATTACTCGAAGCGTCGAGCCCGTCAACATACAAAGGCTTGCCGATAAGCGAGGCGCGGTTGCCGTTTTTATCGAGCATTTCTACAAATTCAATAATGCCGCCTTCGCTGTAAAATGTTTTGCTGTAGTAAGCACCGGCTTCGTCTTTCTCACGATAATCGTTTAGGGTAATGTTTATTTTTTTGTTGAGATAAGACAGTTCACGTAAACGGCCTTCCAGAATATCATTATTGAAAACGCTAACCTGGAAAATGGATAAATCAGGCCAGAAGCGAACATAAGTTCCAGTTTTATCAGAAACGCCAATTTCCCGAACCTGGTATTCAGGAATACCGGTATGATATTCCTGCTCAAACACTTTTCCTTCGCGGTGAACAACAACATGGCAGACAGTGCTTAATGCGTTAACGCAACTTACGCCCACACCATGCAAACCACCAGATACTTTATAAGTATCTTTATCAAACTTGCCACCCGCATGAAGCACCGTCATTACAATCTCTAATGCGCTGCGTTGTTCCTTTGTATTGATTCCGGTAGGAATACCACGACCATCATCCTGAACAGAAATCGAATTGTCTTCATGAATATTTACGATAATGTTTTTGCAATAACCCGCCATTGCTTCGTCAATCGAGTTATCAACCACTTCATAAACAAGGTGGTGCAAGCCTTTCACTCCCACATCGCCAATGTACATTGCCGGTCGCTTGCGCACGGCTTCCAATCCTTCTAAAACCTGAATGCTATCTGCGCCATAAGTTTTGGGTTGAGGCGCTTCTACGGTAAGTGTTTCTTCGTTCATATTTTATTAACTAAAAGCAGTGTAAAAACTATATTTTACATGCTGGCGAAACTATTAAAAAAGAGCGGTTTTTCCATGCCGGAAGGTTTGGTTTTGCCCTTATTTTTTGTTATAAATTATTGTGAGGGATTGATTGCAATTTTTTCCTTTAGCAAATTGCTAAACAAGTTGTTACCAACGCTTATTTTCGTCATACGAAAAGAGATAGAATGAAAGCCGCAGGTACACAAGAAATAAAGGAAGAACTGAAAAGCCTGTCTCAAAAAGAAGTGGTAGAATTGTGTCTTCGGCTGGCTCGTTTTAAAAAAGAAAACAAAGAATTACTAAGTTTTATTTTGTTCGATTCAGGCGATAAGCAAGCTTACATTGATACCATCAAACACGAAATAACAGATGCCTTCGCTTCTCTGCCCGCCAGCCGTTATTTTATTCAAAAAGGATTGCGGGGGATGTTGAAAAACATTACCAAATACTGTCGCTACATGGCCGATAAAGAAGCTGAAACCGGGTTGCGGCTCTACTTTTGCCATACCATGAAGCTATATGGAATGGCATCGCACAAACACCAGGCAACGATGAATCTTTATAAATCTCAACTGGATAAAATTCAGGAACTGATACATCAGTTACACGAAGATTTGCAATTTGATTATCAGAAACTTTTGAATGAACTAACAGATTAAATTTTTTAGGCAAAAACAAACTTTTGAATATGCAATTACACATCGCCAAAAACACAATCGAACTCAATACACTGACTGCCGATTTTATTGTTGAACATATCAACCAAACACTGCAAAAACAATCGCGTTACACGTTTGCATTAACAGGCGGCAACACACCGAAAGATTTGTACGAGTTGCTGGCAAGTGATGCTTATAAACCTCATATTGACTGGAGTAAAATACATTTTTTTTGGGGCGATGAACGCTTTGTTCCTTTTACTGATGAGCGCAACAATGCAAAGATGGCGTTTGATACTTTGTTGAATAAAGTGCCGGTAAGGAAAGAGAATATTCATATCATGCAAACCGACAATACAACACCACAGGAATCGGCTGCGGCTTACGAAAAATTGTTGCACGAATACTTTCCTTTAGTACACACGCAGCATCCTGACGATCATCCTGAAAATACACCATTTACAACGTTCGATTTGCTGATGCTCGGTCTTGGCGATAACTCGCATACGTTATCACTCTTTCCACATCATCCTATCATTTTCGAAGACAGCAAATGGGTGGATTCTTTTTATTTAGATGAGCAGAGTATGTATCGCATTACAATTACTCATCCCGTTGCCAATCATTCGGCTTTAGTAATGTTTATGGTGGCTGGCAAGGGCAAAGCAGAAGCGGTAAAGCATATATTGAAAGATGATTACAACCCGGATGATTATCCAGCACAAATCATCAAACCGAAAGGGGAATTGCATTGGTTTTTGGATGAAGCCGCGGCGGCTGATTTGAAGTGAATCGCAGGAAAGAATCGCACAGAGTAAAGGAGAGAACAGAGGTTTTCATTCTCTCTGTTCGCTTTGTTTTCTCTGTGCGATCCAATCTTCCCCGCAATACTCTCCCTTCTTATTAACATTCCCGCTTGTATTTTTGCCATTGCAAAAGAAAAGATATGGAGTTAGCCTACTTGTATGATAAAGCCCTCAATTTTGAATTTTTATCGGTTGAAGAAGGTGTGCACCTGTTTCACCATGCACCGCTCACAGAGCTGATGTATGTTGCTGATGAATTGCGCAAAAAGCAAGTGCCGCATGGAAAAGTAACCTGGCAGATAGACCGTAATGTGAACACTACTAACGTGTGCATTGCCAACTGTAAGTTCTGTAATTTTTACCGCATTCCTGGCAGCCCGGATGCCTACATTACAGACATGGATACCTATCGCCGGAAGATACATGAAACCTTCAAATACGGTGGCGAGCAGTTGTTGTTACAAGGTGGTCACCATCCGCAGTTAGGATTGGAGTTTTACACCAAAACATTCAGCCAGCTAAAACAGGAATTTCCAACGCTCAAGCTTCACACACTCGGGCCACCAGAGATTGCACACATCTGCAAGCTGGAAAAGATGAGCCATCATGATGTGATTAAAGCCTTACGCGAAGCGGGTATGGATTCCTTACCTGGCGCTGGCGCAGAAATTTTAGTTGACCGAGTACGGCGCTTAATCAGCAAAGGAAAATGCGGTGCTGATGAATGGCTCCTCATCATGCACGAAGCACATGAGCAGAACGTTACTACAAGTGCTACGATGATGTTTGGTCATGTGGAAACGATAGAAGAACGCTTCATTCATTTGGTTCGCCTGCGCGATACACAAGCCATCAAACCTGCAACAGCAAAGGGTTTCCTTGCTTTTATTCCGTGGACGTTTCAGGATGTGGATACGTTATTAACGCGCATTCGTGGCGTGCATAATTTAACCACCGCAGAAGAATACATCCGCATGATTGCACTTAGCCGCATAATGCTTCCAAATGTATTGAACATACAGGCAAGCTGGCTTACGGTGGGCAAACAAACCGCTCAACTTTGTTTAAATGCAGGAGCGAATGATTGGGGCAGCATTATGATAGAAGAAAACGTGGTAAGCGCTGCCGGTGCGCCGCATCGCTTTACGTCAACTACTATACAAGAAGCCATTCGCGAAGCGGGTTTTGAGCCACAACTTCGCAATCAGCAATATGAGTGGCGAAGAATTCCGGATGCAATTGTAGAGCAGGTGATTGATTATTAGTTTTGAGCTGTGAAATTTGTGCAAAAACAAAGAATACAAAATTCAGTTTTGTGAGACGAGCTTTGGTTTTTCATGGCATCGCCTGTTGTGTCACTCACTTCAACGTTCAGAACAATGATGGGCAATGTGTAACCGTATTATTATTTCATAACAACAAAACAAGCTAAGGCTCGCAGTTAATACCTCAAAGCTTTTCCTCATGGCACGCATACAAACTAACAAAGACACATCCCGCAAAGACATCATTGTGCAAGCCGCTGCCGGTTTGTTTTTGGAGAAAGGCTACAAAGCAGCAAGTATGCGCGACCTGGCAGAAAAAGTAGGCGTGGAAGCGGCCAGTTTATACAATCATATCCGTAGCAAAACCGACTTGCTTCACGACATCTGTTTTGAAGTTGCCAACCGCTACTGGGATGAAATGGGGCGAATAGAAGGAGAAGAAATTGGGGCAATTCAAAAAATAGAAGCCTTGCTTCGCTTTTTAATCAACCAGATGATTTTTCATTGGGATGAAGTGCATGTAAGCGACCGCGAATGGCGGCATTTGGCTGAGCCTTATCTTTCGAATTTTCAAACACAACGAAGGAATTTCCGCAAACGTTTTGCTGCCATTGTAGAGCAGGGAATAGAGACAAAACAAATCAAGCCCATTGATGCTTCTACGGCTGTGCTCATTATGCTTCATGCTATCAGCGGCATTGAAAGCTGGCACCGCAGCCAACGAAAAATCAATGATAAAGAACTGGAAGAAAATATGATAACCATTATGCTGGACGGGTTGCGTAAATAGTCTGAACTGGGATGGTTAAGATTTATGTGATTGGTGAGATAAGGATGAAGTAAGTAGTTTGGTTTTGCCCCTTTTTTCAATATTCAGGTATCAACATTCAATCCTTATCCTACCTTTCTCAAACATCTCATTCAACCCAGTTCAGATATTCTTCACCATTGCTCTTACTTCCTCTTCATCTGCTATATAAACATTTCCATAATCGCTCACTTCTTTGTTTAAATAAGTAACAGAGTTAGGTGCAATTCTTTTGGCTGAAGAATGAAATTCTATAGCACCGGTTTCTTCTTTCAGCTTTGCAATATTTGACGAATTCACACCTGCTCCCGGCATAATGATAATGCGGTTAGCGGCTTGTTCAACCAGTTCTTGCAATAATGCAGTTCCTTTTGGTGCTGTACTTTGCAAACCCGATGTCAATATCCGCTCGCAGCCGCAATTAATAATCTCTTCCAAAGCCTTAAATGGGTCGGGCGTACAATCAAACACCCGATGACAGGTAACGCCCATTGGCGAAGCCCATTCTACTACACGCTGCATCCGTTCTATATCTATTTCGCCGTTTATCTTTTGTACGCCTGCCGAAATGCCATCACAACCCAATTGCTTGCACATCTCTATGTCTTCTTTTAAAATAGCCATTTCATCATCACTATAAAAAAAATTACCAGCCCGCGGACGAACGATGGGATATAGTAAAATGGATATTTTTTCTCTTGCTTTTTTGATGGTTGCATAGCTGGGTGTAGTGCCGCCTTCCAATGGATTATCGCACAGTTCAACTCTTGCTGCACCGGCTCTTTCAGCAATGATGCAGGAGTCAATGTGGAAGGCGCAGATTTCAAGCAGGGGTTTGTGTTTATCATTCATAATTTATCAACTATGTAGTTTGTTCACATTTTTAATGATCAGTAACGCACTTACATGTCAGATTTATTGTTATATAGCTGTTATTCAATGTAGAGTAACATCGCTTAGATTGTTCCGTCAGGAACAGTAGGTGGGTAGAAAGAAGAGACAGTGTTAAGACATCCGTTCCGTAGGAACGGTACCTGTGAACTTTGAAAGAGTATCGTTCCTACGGAACGGATGGTATTTTTGTTTTTGCGCCATTTTCTACCCACCTACTGTTCCTGACGGAACAGACCTACCGCAACTTCGATAATTGAAGTGATTGGCCTACTGTTTTGACATTAAATTATCGCAACGTACCCTCTCAACTTCTCACCACTCGCTTCTCACCACTCACTTGTAATGGCTTTCTGCTTTAAAAATAGTTTCCACATCGTTGCTTTTTACCGAATAAGTAAAACCCGGTTGTAATGCATAACCGCCGTACTCGCCATCTTTATTCAAAGCAATAAAACCAACTTGTATGTCTTTCGATTTTTCAGGGCTGCGCTGAATGATGCGCTCTACAGCAGCTTTGCAGGCGTCTTTTGGTTTCAGTCCCTGCCGCATTAATTCAACCACCAGATGCGAACCCACAATGCGGATGACCTCTTCGCCCACGCCCGATGAGGTAGCAGCGCCCACTTCATTATCTACATACAAACCCGCGCCAATTACAGGCGAATCGCCAACCCTGCCACGCATTTTAAAAGCCATGCCGCTGGTGGTGCAGGCACCGCTTAAATTGCCGTTGCTGTCCATGGCCATCATGCCAATGGTATCGTGGTTGTCGTGCCCGCCGGGCATCGGGTCTTTGCCCTTTTGAGATAACCTGTTTTCAATATTTATTTCAGGTTTGTATTTGGATGTTTTCAGCCATTCTTTCCATGCTTTTTCACTTTCGGGCGTTAATAAATTCTGCTTTTTAAAACCATTTGCCAAAGCAAACTGCAAGGCACCATCGCTCACTAAAATTACATGCGGTGTTTTTTCCATTACTAACCTTGCTACCGAAATCGGGTGCATGATATTTTCCAAACACATTACCGCACCACAGTTATAATTTTCATCCATAATGCAGGCATCCAATGTTACATGTCCGTCTCTGTCGGGCAAGCCGCCATAACCAATGGTTTGAATGGTAGGATCGGCTTCCGGAATTTTTACACCAGCTTCTACGGCATCCAATGCACGACCACCTGTGCTTAACGTTTTCCAGGCTTCTGCGTTGGCGGTTTTGCCAAAATCCCAGGTTGAAATAACAACAGGTTTGTTTGTAACGATTTTTGGTTTTGCCTCTTTTTTTGCAAAAACAGATTGACTGTTGAACAAAGCAAGAGAACCCAAAAAGGAACTACCAATAAATTTGCGGCGTGATGTTGACATAAAATATTTTGACTTTAATAAAAATAAAATTAGTAAGGTATACTTACCAGTTTACCTTACGGCTTCATCCATTTTTCAAACCAATCGAACGTGCGTGCGCAAACATCTATCATATCTTCAAACTTATAAAAGCTATGACCTTCATCGGCATACACTTTTAAAGTAGTGGGCACGCCCAGCTCTTTCAACGCGTGCCAGTATTGAAATGATTGTGGTGGCGGACATTCGCCATCACGTTCACCCACGAGTATCAGCGTTGGTGTTTTAGTTTGTTTAATGGACGTCATGGCTGATACTTTTGCATACGGCGCAGGATCGTCATAAGGCGAAACATTGAAATAAGAATTCATCCATTTGTCAATGCTGTTTTGCCCATAATAACTCAGCCAATCGCCCGCGCCTGCGCCAACCACAGAAGCTTTAAAACGATGCGTTTGTGTAGGCGCCATCATTGCCATAGAGCCACCATAACTCCAGCCTAAAATACCAATGCGGGCAATATCAACAGGCGCTTTGGTAGCAACAGTATCAATGCCTTTTAAGATGTCTCTTAAATCTCCAAAGCCCCAGTCACGGCGATTTGCTTTTGTAAATATTTCTCCCTGACCATAGCTTCCGCGCGGGTTGGGAAAGAAAACAAAATAACCCAATTGCAGATAAACAGTAGTATTGAAATCTGGCGCGCTCCATGTGGGCAAACTAATCCATGCGGGACCGCCATGAACGCACACCAGCATTGGATATTTTTTAGTAGAATCGTAATGCTGAGGATACAATAACCAGCCTTGTACTTGCAAGTTTTCATTTGTCCATCGTATGTTGCTTGCTCTTACAAAAGGTTTTTGAATATTATCGTTGAGATGTGAGATTTGAGTAAGAGAAGTAAGGCTTCCTGTCCACACTTCGGGCAAGCTGTTCCATGATGAAGAAATCATCGCAAACTGAAGCCCGGCTTTGGTTTCAGCAATGGATAAACTCGTTTCTTCATTGCCTGCACGTATTGCTTCGTCTGCTTTCCACAACGCTTGTACTGCACTATTGTTTGTATTTAATTGGTTGATGGCAACCGAGCCGCCAACAAATTCGGTGAACACCATATTGCCATCTTTTGTCCACGAAAACCAGGCAGGAGTAGAGACACGGTTGGGTGTTAGGTTCGTTTTGTTTTTACCACTTGAATCAATCACAAAAATTTCTCCTCCGGTGCCACCCTGGTCGCTCATCAAACCTTCAATAAAAGCGATGTGTTTGCCATCAGGCGACCATCGTGGCAATGCGGTTTGAAACTGCGGTTGATACAGCAAAACCGTGTCTTCATCCAATACATTTTGCTTATATAATTTAGCGATGTACCAGTTGTCATCGCCCGGTGGCAAAGCTGCCAGATAAGCCAGTTGTTTGCTGTTGGGCGACCAATCGTATTCAAACACATACAATCCTTTTGGTGTGGCTGCTTTGGTTTCGCCGTTTTTTCGATTGATGATGGCAACGCGTTGCACATCATTGTTTCGCATCGAATCAATCACACCAACGGCGCGGTTTTCAGCAGCCATTGGCGAAGGTTCGCGGCTTGCTTTTTCAACATACAAAACACTCAACTGTTTGCCATCGGGCGACCATTGCAAATGCGAAACATAACCATCAAAATGGGTAAGTGGTTGTTGCGTATGCAATGCGCCTGTAGTAGCATCGGCAATAAAAATCTGTAGTTGATTCGGACTTTGTGCGTCTGATAAAAACGCAAGCTCTTTTCTGTTTGGCGACCATTGAGGTTCAATTTCGTTGCAAGGCTTGTTGTTGAGCGAAGCGGTAATGCGTTTGGTTTTGCCCTCTTTTGAAAGGGCTGCAAAATGAATGGATTGACCTTCGCTATCATCAGCACTCCATGCAACCTGTGTGCCGTCTGCGTTCATTGATGCTTGATAAATATAACGCACACTTGCCTGCAATGCAAAGAAGTGGGCAATGGTTTTATGGCTGGCTGCTGTATCGCTATATAAAGAAGTTGATCGAGTATTTTGCCCGAATGAAATATTGCGATTGCAAAAGGACAAAATGAGCAAAACAAAAAGCAATCGTTTCAAACCCGTACTAATTAGTGTGTTTATAAAATAATGCTTCTCACAAATAATGAGCAAAAGCAAATGTAAGGCTGCCTGCTTATGTTTGTGAATCAAAGATGTAGCATGGCATAGAAGTTTGTTTTTGCCCGAAAAATTAATGAGCTGCTTACGCAATCTCTATCCATCAAAAATCATAAATCAGCAATCACAAATCAATCGGCTGTTTTTTTCTTCTGACAAACACAATAATACACAATGCAATGCAAGCCCATAGCAGCATTTGATGCGTAACCCATTGCCAGCCGCCCCGTTGCCAACACCATAAGCCAACTGATGTTCCCAAAGCACCGCCAATAAAATAAAGCGTCATGTAAACGGTGTTGATACGACTATGCGCCGTTTCGTCCAAAGTATAAATGGTGGCAATGTTGGTAATTTGTATCATCTGTACGCCAATGTCTAACAACAAAACCGCCACAATAAAAGAAGCCACCGATAAGGGAAACAGCATCATCAGCACAATACTAAAAATGATAAGACCGATTGCTAAAAGCAAGGCCTTAACACCATTGCCTTTATCGGCAAACTTTCCAATGGCAGGAGCTGCCAATGCGCCTACAATGGCAACCAGTGCAAAAGACCCAATGGTATTGGATTGAAAATAAAACGGGGCACCGCTTAAATGAAAGGTAAGCGTTGTCCAGAACGAGCAGAACAAGCCAAATGCTAAAGCTCCGATGAGAGATGACTGACGCAATAGGGCAAAGCGTTTGAGCTGCAATACAACAGATGACATTAACTGAAAGTAATTGCCTTTGAAATCAGGCGGTGTAGCCGGTAAAAATGCGTAAATCAAAACATTCATAATGAGCACCAACACAGCCGAAATGCCGTACACCCAATGCCAATTCAGCCAATGTGAAATAAAGCCACTGAACACACGCGCCGCCAATATTCCTACCAGCACGCCGCTGAAAACAATGCCCAATGTTTTTCCGCGCGACGCTTTGTTTAATGAGGCGGCCATTGGCAAAATAATATGCGCTGATACCGATAAAACACCAATGACCAAAGAAGCTATTTGCAATGGCAATAAATTATCGCAAAAAGAAATGAATAAAAGGGAAAGGATCAGGATAGAAAACAATAAGACCACCAAGGTTTTGCGGCTCACTTTATCACCCAAAGGAATTAAAAAGAACAAACCTAAACCATAGCCGGCCTGCGATAGCACTGCAATGCTGCCGACTTCTGCATCGTTAACTTTTAAAGAGGTTGCAATACTGTGCAGAATGGGTTGATTGAAATAAATATTGGCTACCGAAACACCGGCCGCTGTTGCCATGAGCAATACCTGTGCACGCGACAGTTCGGTGGTGCTCTTTCTTTCTATCTTCAATTGCATTGCATTTGTTTTTATTCAAAAAGTCGCTTTGCGAGCCTGCCAATGTACGGAATGATGTTGGACAGTAACTTACCACCCGTTGCAAAATCGGTGGGCGGATAAGAATGAAAACGAAAATTAATGTTACCCACTTCAGCAGGCAACATGCCGAAGAGCTTAGCCACAACAGGCGTCATTTGTGCAGCTACTTTTCTTTGTTGTTTTACCGACATAAACCAGTCGGACAACTCGATTGTAATATCAGGGTGTCTTCTTTGTACAGGCGTTTTGGTACCAATGTAAAACTCGCCTTCTTTGTACGGAACAATATGCACCGTTGTTCTTTCCCTCAATGCTTCGCGTGTTAAACGCGCTTTGGGATGATAGAACAAATCGTTTACAATATTTGTTAGCTCCAAAGCAATGGAAGCATATTGTAGCGTATCAAGTTCAGAGCACGAAACACGCAGGTAAGGCATGTGCTTTTGTTTTTGTGCAAATTCAGAGGTATTGTGAAGATAGCAAAATTGAGAAGGTACGGGATTGTGTTGAGGAAGGCTGAACGTTTGGTTTTATCTCAGACTGTATTCTTAGTTAGGAACTGCAATAATAATGTAAGCCAAGAGAACTCGTTGGCTAATAGTTAAGCTATGCTGACACAAAACCCCATCCTATGTTTACAATTCAATAAATTTATCCTTGCATTTGTCAACAATAATCTGAAAGAACAGGAGGCAGAATAAGATAGTCAAACCCCATAAGCGAAAAGCTTTTCTAACACGCTTATCCCTGCCTCCCCTTTCTTACTTTATGCCGTACAGTTCGATGAGCATGTAAGCCCCAAGTTAGGATGATAGCACCGTAAGAATTGTTCTTCCATTTTGTTTTTCGTAAGACTAATGTACAAATTTATTCACAGTAAAATATCTGTTATCAAAGCAATTGAAACAAAACAAAAGTTGTATTGCGGCATCGATGTATCGGGTGCCACATTAGATGTATGTTACCAAACAGCTGAGGGCAATCTGGAGTGGTGCAAGTGCAGTAACAATGCCGAAGGCTTCAAAGAAATCTGGCAACACACAGGTAAGGATTATCACTTTATAATGGAGGCAACGGGCGTGTACCAGTTGCCGTTGTGTTTTTTCCTGGAAGCAAAAAAAGCAGGGTACAGCGTAGTAAATGCCTTGCAGATAAAACGGTACATACAGATGAAGCTGGAACGCAACAAATCAGACAAAAAAGATGCTTTCCATATCTCTGCATGTATGGCGTGGAACATGATCCTGCTTGCTATGAAATGCCCGGCCAGCTTTACTTTGAGTGCCGTGCATTAAACAACGCCATTGAAACAATCACTACAGAGATCACCAGTTTTAAAAACAAGGTACACTCACTTTCAAAACTGCAAATTGATATACATGTGATCGTAACCGGTTATAAAAAAATACTCCGCGATCTGCAGGCTGAGCTAAAGAAATTTGAAACGGAGTTGTACAAAAAACTGGAAGCCTGGCAACCAGACGTGGTCAGGCAGGTGCGTAGTGTTGTCGGTATCGGCAAGCGTGCAACGGCTATCCTGGTAGTGTGCACACAAAGTTTTAAATACACCCAAACTTACCAGCAACTGATCAGCTATGCAGGCCTTAGTCCAAAAGAACATAGCAGCGGCAGCAGCATAAGAGGTAAGGTGCGGATCTGTAAACAGGGAGGTTCGCTTTTGCGTCACACCTTGTATATGTGTGCACTGAATGCAAAAGAAACTAACGGTGCCTGCAAGGAATTATTTGACCGGTTGGTAGCCAAAGGAAAGAATAAAAAACTGGCAGTTATCGCTGTAGCAAACAAGCTTTTAAAACAGGTTTTTGGCGTGGTAAAAAACGAATGCTTGTTCGACAGAAATTATTATAAGAAAATAGCTTGATTTATTTGTTTTTATGCACAGTTCGTGTTGTGCGTAGTTGTGGTTTTAAGCTTTATATTTTTCTTCTATTTCTTTTGTGAAATAGTCAGGAGAAATACCTCTGATTATCATTAATGAACGAATAAATGGGTCTAAGAAGAAATAACAGTCATGTAATATTTTCCTTTTCTCCTTTACTTGTCGCATAGCAAACTGTCTACCTTCGTTTGTCAAAAGATTTTCTGCTTGGTCCGAGAAGAATCTATGAATCAAATAGTTCCTCGCCTCAAGAGCCTCCAAAAGTCTTTCCGAAAAGCCGTCACTTACTGTAATCAGTCTTTTTAGTTTGGTGATAAGTCCGCCGAGGCTTGTCCTTGATAAATTAAGCATATAGTCATCCAACATTTTATCCTGTTCTCTGTCGGTAAAGTCAAATTTGTCGTTTGTTAGTTGCATCATATATGCAATGGAATACTCCAATTTTTGCGAATCTAAAACGGCGAGTCCAAGAATATTTGTAATGGGTCTTATTTGCTCTTTGTCAAACTGCATATTAAGTTGAATTACGCACAACGTCTACGGCTTGGCGATGTGGCGGTATTTGAAAATCGTCAGCCCGTAACTACTGCTGAATAAAGTTACAAAAGTTGATGATAAGAACTACAGCCCGACGTTATTCATCAAGCTGGAACTAAAGCTGAATAGTGAACAAAAAGTTGAGCATATATTCATCGCCCCGCCATATTGCCAAACCGCATGTTGGCTGTTCGTTGTTTCTATTTTACTCTTGTCAAGTCGTATGAAAAATGGATTACTTTTTCAGCATGTCCACCAGTTGCTCTATAAAAATCCACTGCATGTTGGTCGTCAAAATTAGCTTGAACATAAATTTCTTTGTGTCCAGTTTCCTTGCAGTAGTTTTTTAAAGATGAGATTATTTTTTTTCCAACTCCCTGTCGTTGTATATTTTGTTTTACAGCTAAGTCGTAAATATAAACTTGGCTTGACGGATGATAAACGGACGGCAATATGTAAGCCGTCAAACCACCAATTACCGAGTTATCCAAAAGCGCAACGAAGAAAACTATATCGTCATTGTCAAGCAAAGTCTGGAAGTATGCACTATTTGGCATTGAAAAGTTTTCTGTGTCAAAAACCTCTGCATAAATGTTCACGAGTTCAGTCAACATTACGATGTCCGTACGAACAAGTTTTTTATATGTCACTAAATCGTTTAACACTTTCTATAGATAATTTAGTCAATGGGGTCGCACTACAATGACAGCCAACGATTAAGGCCTTTAGATTTGTTTACACCTTTTATTGAAGATATTACTACTATTATTACTTTTTCTTTTTTGTTACTTTTTTCTTTTGTGAATACACAGTAAAGAGTGAATAACTAAATTTAAAAAACCTGAAGGCCACCGGAGCGCTTTATGTTAGGGCAAGGACCAAAGACCTAAGCCAAGTTTTAATCTCCGGTAGCTTTTTTGAACAAAGAATCAAATAGAAATTAGGGCTCACGACCCATTATTAAGGTCTTGATAACTGTTCAAAAAATTCAGGCTTTTATTCATCGTTTAAATGAAAATGTTATGAACAAATTTAAAGTATTTACAGGGATTGATATCTCTAAAAAATCATTTGATGCTGCCCTTCTTTTCCCCGATACGGGTGTATTGCATCACCATTGTTTCAGCCAGACAAGGGAAGGATTTAAATGCTTTGAAAAATGGCTCAAATCACACGAGGTAACTTTATCAGAGACGTTGATTTGCATGGAGCATACAGGTCTTTATACCAACGGGATCATTGACTTTTTGGTAGACCGTAAAGCAAATCTTTGGGTTGAGATGGCTATCAAAATAAAACGCAGTATGGGCCTTCAAAGAGGAACAGGTGATAAAGCCTCTGCCATTACGATCGCTGAATATTGCATGCGCTTTATTGATCGCGCACGGCTCTGGAAGCCAGTGGACACAAAGCTTTCAAAACTTAAGAACATGACCTCGTACAGCGCGACCGGATTGTGAATGCGCTCACACAGCTCCTCGTTCCCATTGAAGAAATGAAGAGTTGTAATGGTGGCAAAGAAGCCGCAGAATTAGAGCGGCTTCAACTTCCGGCCATCAAAGGGCTTAACAAAGCAAAAGAGAAGATTGAGGCTTCCATACAATCTTATATCAGCAGTGAAGAAACCATCAATAAAAGCATTCAATTAATGTGTAGTATTAAAGGAGTTGGTTTGCAAACAGCAGCATCATTGTATGTGTATACAAAAGGATTTACCATGTTTGAAAATGCGAAGCAACTGGCCTGTTATTGTGGTGTGGTGCCTTTCAGTAAAAGTTCCGGAACGAGTGTTCGCTTTAAACAAGGCGTAAGTCCGTTTGCCAACCGAAAACTAAAAAGCCTTTTGCATTTATGTGCTATGTCAGCCCTTCGCTGGGATAAAGAAATTAAAGCTTATTACGAGCGCAAAGTTTTAGAAGGAAAAAACAAAATGAGTGTGATAAACGCAATCAGAAATAAACTGCTGCTAAGAATATTTGCAGTGCTAAGAGATCAGCGGCCTTATGTGGAAAAATACCAGAAGGTAGGTGCATAAATGAAAGAAAAATAATTTTGTGGGATCATAGAAAACTTGGCGATGAGCTGGTATTCATTGCCTCTCAAGCCCGCAACCAAAGTTGAAAATTGATACTAAAGATGAAGATAACATCTAATAGCTAAATTTATAATGTAGAGCTGGAACTACTTCTGATATTGAGTTGTAGCCGATTGTTATTTCGTCAGCCAGCCTATTGCCAAACCGGAGGTTAGCGATTCGACGTTTTGTTTTATAAATAAATTTTGCCATACATTGTTATAATTGAAGAACCACCAACCAAGATATCACCATCTCTAACCATTGTTTCGATTAGTGAGGGCTGGTTTAATTTTACACCTTGCAATATTTTATATTCTTTATTAAGTTGTATATAATTATTCTTTGCTAGAAACCCCATCAAAGGTCCGGCAGCAGTTCCTGTAGCAGCGTCCTCGTCTATTCCAACTATGGGATTGAAAAATCTTGATTCTACAACATTGTCATTATTTTGGTCAGTAAGGGTAAAACAATAAAATCCTTCAAATTGATAATGTTTTGAAATTTCAATAAGTTGTTTGTTGTCAGGCACACACCTGTTGAGCAGTTGCAAGTTTTTAATCGGAACCATTGTGTGGGCAACCTCCGTTTGAACCACAGTAGGTACAAGGTTGTCAATTTTCAAATCATCAATTGTTAAACCAAGAGCCTTTGCTATTTTGTCGGCAGGTATCGTTTGTCCAATAATAGCTGGTTTTTGTTGCGCTTGCACAACAGCTATTTGATTAGCATTATCAAAACTCGTTTTTAAGGGTATGGCAGTACCTTTCATTATCACGAAGCGCCTGGTTTCATCTTGTTCCCGGAATATTTCCATTCCCTTTAGCAATGCAGCGCAAACAGCTCCTAATAAGTTGTGTCCTGCCCCAGCTCCAACCTCAACACCAGTTGGGGAAAAAGAACGAACATCAAGCGCCTTTTGTTTTTTGGAATAGTAAACAAATGAAGTCTCGGAATAACCAAATTCTCTTGAGATGTTTTGGTATTCACTGAATTGGAGGTTACTATCGGTAAAAACAACTGATAACGGATTTCCTTTGTAACTTTTATTTGAGAATACATCTAGGACATAGTATTCTAATGATTTTCTTTCTTTCATTTTATATTTTGAATGATTGAATCCTTTAAAGTTGAGGAGTGTTGTTCAATGACCGCTAACGCCCACTGGCTTCGCGTTTGTGGCGGAATTTGAAATACGTCAGTTTCAATTAACCACAAAAGCAAAATAGCGATTTAAAGTTGACTGCTTAACGTCCAACCACAATTTTATAAACACACTGTTATGCGCAGATTTATTCTGCCGAATTTTGGTGCGATTTAATTTTTTTTATTCTTCACGAACTGACCAATTCCAACAGAAATTGACTTGCTTTAAACATGTTGTAGGCAAAATCTACCTTTTCGTCAATTTCGTAAAAATCATAGTAGCCAATTCTTGTTGCGATTGTTCTATCAGAATCCTTTACAATCTTTTTTTGCAAAAATGCATGCTCATTACTTAAGTGTATATATCCTGAAGTGTTATTATAAAGATTTTGGATTTCAGGAGTCTTTTTTTCTAACTGTGTCACTAAGTATAAATCTGTCAACTTATTTCCAGTTACATCTTTCAAACTACGGATATGAGTACCTTTCAAATACTCATGAAAAAAATCAGAATGATTAGTGACGATTGAACCTGCATAAAGCCTTAAACAGTTATCAATTTGCATTCTTATAATTGGAACTGAAGAAATATAATTATTTTCTGTAGCCAATAATTTAAATCCTCTAATAAAAGATATTGCACGATTTATAATCGCTGAAAGGTACAAGTGTATCGTATAAAGAGGTCCAGCTCCAAGGAACATTTTACTTCTCGAATGAATAGCTTTTCTATTTTGTCAAGATTTTCGAAGATTTGGTTTAAATCTTCGTCTGTAACATCTTTGGCTCTATCCACTTTTGGTGTGTCCATAAAATTTGCGCATAACGGTTCGGCTTTCTGCTGTGCTGGCATTTTTGTTCATCAGCCGAATACCGAACGGAAGATAAACAGGATTTTTGATGATGAAGTGAGAGGTGTTAGCCCCGCTTTTGGCAAACCCCTTCCTATGTTTACAATTCATTAATTTCAGTAAAGAAAAAAGAAAGAACAAAGGGCGGAGTAAGACCGTAAAACCTTATAGGCGTGCAAGCCTTTACAACATGATCGTCACCGCCCCTTTTCTTACCAGATGCTGAACAGTTCAATATACCTTCTCTAAAGAAAGGTTGCATTAGGATAGATAGCACCGTGTAAGAATGTTCTTCCTTGTTTTCCCTATGGCTAAAATACATTTTATTCCATCAAAAAACACAATGAGCTATGAATCAGGAAAAGCTATGCTGTGGTACCCTGATGTTTCTCAAACCACACTGGATGTTGCCTACCAGAATAATCTGGGAGACATCTTCCATATGAAAGTAGGTAATAACAACAAAGGTTTCCAGACCATCCTCGAACATACGGGAGCAGACTATCACTTTGTGCCCGCTACCGGAGTATATTATGTCAGACTGGCTTTCTTTCTGCATGAAAAGGGAGCTGCCTTGAGTGTCGTCAATGCCCTCAGCATCAAACGCTATATCCAGATGCAACTGGAGCGAAACAAAAGCAGGGTAAGAAGGATGCCCGATGGATCTGTCGCTACGCCATAGAGCAAAAGCCTGAGCTGTGGCAAATGCCCGACCCGCTTTATTTTGAGAGCAAGCAGCTCTATAATACCATCCGGGAATATGCCGAACAGATTAAGCGCTTCAATAACCAGTTGCATAGCTTACGCATACTGCCCGTGCAGAATAAAGAAGCGATCAAGTCACTGGAAAAGATGAACGCACAGTTTGAAAGAGAGATAGACCATCTGGAAGAAAAGCTCAAAGCATTACTACTGCAATGGCAGCCGGAGCAGGTAAAAAATATCAGCAGCGTCAAAGCCATTGGCAGAAGAGCTACCGCCATGCTGATCATCTTTACGCAAGGCTTTCGCTATACCCATACTCACCGGCAACTGATTTCATTGGCAGGGTTAAGCCCAAGGGAACACAGCAGCGGAACGAGTATTCATAGTAAGCCAACGATTTGTAAAAAAGGAGGTAAACCGATCAGGGATGTGCTGTATATGTGTGCCATGAGTGCCATCAAAACCAACACAGCCTGCAAAGCTTTGTACGAGCGGTTAAAAAGTAAAGGAAAATCGGGTAAACTGGCGCTCATTGCCGTGTGCAACAAATTGCTCAAACAGGTTTTTGCAGTTGTCAAAAACAACACTTTATATCAACCCAATTACTGTTCTGCCAAATCATCAAATTAATTTGGTTTTTTACACAGTTCATGTTAGCGGTTCGTTGTTCTTTCTTTCAGTCTTTAGATGTCTATTTAAACATCATTAGATTTCCTTCACCAGCACCATTCTTTTTAAAATTAGACTTCTCCAAAAGTCTTGTTGAACTTTGATTTTCAGAATGTGTATATGCTTCTATTGAATTTAGTCCGATATGTTGAATTCCAAAGTCAATTACTTTTGAAGTCGCTTCCCGCATTATTCCTTTTCTCTGAAAGTCGGGTAATAATTCATATCCAATTTCTGCCTTTGAATTGTCGTGCGAAAAGTCAAATAAACAGATTGTTCCAATTAATTTATCAGTATTGCTCAATGTGATTGCCCAATAAATTGAATTATTCCTTTGGATGTTTTCATTAATAGTCTGAATGAAAGTCTTTGCATCGTCAATTGATTTACTCCGTTTCCTGTCAAGATATTTGTTTACGTTGCCGTTTGAACGCAGAGCAAATATTTCATTAGTATCACTACTTACAAGTTGTCTCAATGTCAGCCTTTCTGTTTTCAAAACCGGAAACGGCTTAAAATTTCTGTCTCCCATTCAAAATGATTAAAAAATGTTATCGGTGTCGCTTTGCAATGACCGCTAACGAACAAGTATTGCTGCAGTTGGAAAATTTGAAAAACCTCCGCCGACAACTGAAGCTGAATAAAGTTCGAGTGTTGAAGTTAAAAATAAAAAGCCAAATAGCGAACGTCCAGCCCGAACTGAAGTACAAAAAAGATGTGACTCGTCCTGATAAAAGTTGAGTGATTTTAAATAATAATCCTGCCATTGGTTGATGAAGATAATTCATCCTGAATAAGGTTGAGTCATTACATTGTTTGCCGTGCGAGGGCAAAAAATAATTTCGTGCCTTCAACAGCTAAGAAACTATTTTTTGTGCGTTGGCTGGTTATGTTTTCTGCATAGCGGCCTCCTTTAGTTTTGCTGTGTAATAATAGTTTTTCCATCTTCTTATTTGCGGTCCTTTCTGTTCATGTACGATAGCCGGTATCTGCCAGTTTAAGCTGCTGTGCCTGCGCCGGTGGTTATAGATTGTTATGCATCTTGCAATGTGTACCGATGCCGTATGTACATCAGCATAACTACGGCTGATGAGTTCTGTTTTCAGTATACCATTTACTCTTTCGGCTATAGCATTCTCCAGCGGATCTCCGCTCTCTGTCATGCTGATCATGGCATTGTGTTTTTGCATTTCAGCTAATATCTGTTGAAGTACTTAAATGTCTCCACTTTTTGTCTGCTTCCATTTTAGCAAGGTCATTTTTCTGTGCCCCGCCTGCTGCATCACTTCCCAGCAAAAGCCGCAAAGGCGGTTCATCTAGATTTGTAATTTGAATTACTACATTAGCAGCTTTAACAGGATCACCCGGTTGCTTGCCATTATAGTCTTGCTGAAAACGGGCGGTTTTGCCTACTGTGGTATCGTAGTCAGATAAACCTTCACGTATGTTTGTAGAACTGCCTGCAAAATCTGTACGGAAGCCGCCCGGTTCAATAATAGTAACCTTAATTCCAAGCGGTGCAACTTCCTTTGAAAGAACTTCCGAAAAACCCTCCACTCCCCATTTAGCAGCGGCATACGGTCCTCTTCCTATAGGTCCCATACGACCGCCCATAGAAGAAAATTGAATGATGTGTCCAAATCCCTGTTTACGCATATGGGGAAGGGCTGCTTTGGTAACGATAATAGTACCGAATAAATTCGTTTCAATTTCGGCGCGAAAATCAGCCACACTCGTTTCCTCAATAGAATTGATATTGCCATAGCCCGCATTGTTCACCAGAACATCTAACCTGCCGAAGACATCAAAGGCTTTTTTAACAGCAGCCGCAGCATCTGTTTCGCTCGTCACATCAAGTGCTGCTATACGCACATTGTCAGCAAAGCGTTCTACTAAATCGTTAAGCTGTTCAGGATTG
This sequence comes from Ilyomonas sp., assembly GCA_965277535.1. Taxonomy (GTDB): domain Bacteria; phylum Bacteroidota; class Bacteroidia; order Chitinophagales; family Chitinophagaceae; genus Ilyomonas. The sequence goes on from OZ255825.1 coordinate 4,420,584, forward strand.
CGTGCTGTTGCTATAAGTTGGTTGCCCGCTGTAAGTACAGCCTCTGCAAGTGCTCGTCCAAGCCCACGTGAACTACCTGTTATTAACCAAACTTTTCCTGACATGATATTTAATTTATTCTTTTTTTGCTTTAATTTATGTTTAATTTTCTGTATTAACTTTTGAAAGTGTCCAAAAGGGTTGCAGGTAACGTTCAAGGCTTTGTGGCGGCACGAGCGCAGTTGCGTCAGCCCGAACAGAAGATGAAAATAGTACAAAAGAAACAAACAAAAACAAAGGTTCAATAGCGCTGGGTCGAGCCGGAACAAAAGAAGAAAAAAGAACTGAAGTAGCTGCTGAGATGTGTCAGCCATGCTGACACAAAACCCCTTGTTGCCTGCTGCTTTAGTTTGTCAATATGAACATGCTTACTGGTGCCAGCGAAGATAAAGAAGGCGCAAAAACAAACGCACTTGCTTAGCCTTGTCAACTTGAAAAACAGGCAAAACCAAAAACGACAAACTTTTGTTTGTCTAAAAGTAGCAGGCAACGAACAAGTATTGCCGAAGTCCAGGTAATAGAATTCTGTCAAGCCTGGAACTGAAGTCAAATTTATATTTAAAAGTTGATGATTTGCACTTAGCTAAATTGATAATGTCGGGCGGGTCAAGAGCTAAATTGAAAAACAAAAGTTGAAAGACACCTTCCGTCAGCCTGCATTTTGGCAGTACCCTTGTTGACGGTAGTGATTTTTAGTTGAAACTATGCCTATATTCAATTGGTGTCAAATTCGTTTTATTTTTAAAAAGTTTGCTAAAAGACTGTGAATATTCAAACCCTAACCAGTATGCAATTTCGCTTACACTGAGTTCTGTTGTCGTCAAAGCTTCTTTAGCTTTTTCTATTAATTTATTGTGAATGTGCTGCTGCGTGTTTTGTTCGGTTACGTTTCGGAGCATGTCACTTAAATAAGATGATGAAACATGAAGTTCACTAGCTAATTTTTCAACGGTCGGTAAAGTAAAAGTAGCGTTGTTATCAACATATCTTTCCAATATAATTTCAAACCTTGCTAATAGATCATTTGTAGCCATCTTTATTTCTGTCCTTCACGTCGTCAATGCTGATGATTTGTTTAGGAGCGGTAAAAGACATTGTTCCCTCGTCAAAATCATAATAGGTTTTACCATATTTCAATTGTCCCTGAAAACTCAGCTTAACAGTGATATGGTAGAAATTTAAAACGGTGGGTTGGTTTTGAAATTCTACGTCTGCAACCTTTTCATTATGCCGGATAATGGTAATTAATGGATTTAAGGGCTTGTGTAGTCCCGAAACACGGTGCAGTTCGCTGATAGAATGTATGATTGCCGGGCTTACTTTTTTCATTGCTGTAATTTACGATAAAAAATCGTCTCTTACTGCCCGGTCTGCGGTCATTATATCAACTACATTTTTGGGATATTCGGGAGTTAATTTACTTACTTCATCCAGTTTTGTAAGGTCTTCTCCAGTCAGTGATACATTCACAGCTTTTAAATTATCCTGAAGTTGAGTCATTTTTGTGGCGCCAATAATTAAACTTGTTACCGCCGGCTGATGTAGCAGCCAGGCTAAGGCCAACTGAGGAATGGATACATTTTTTTCTTCTGCCATTGCAGAAAGTACATCAATAACATTAAAAGCAAGTTCCGAGTTTGCTGGCGGAAAAGGAAAATCGTTATATCTTCCTTTTTCATTGTTTCCGTCCCGTTTGTATTTACCCGTTAAAAAGCCGCCACTCAAAGGACTGTATACCATCAAGCCCACTTTCTGGTCGTGAAGCAATGGAATAAACTCACGTTCCAATGCTCTGTTATCCAAAGAATAGTTGGCTTGCAGAGATGCGAACTTCTCTACACCGTTGTAAGTGGAATAGGCTAAGGCTTTCATAAAGTGCCATGCCATAAAATTGCTTGCTCCTATATATCTGATTTTACCGCTGCGTACTAAATCATCAAGCGTTCTCAACGTTTCTTCAACAGGTGTTAGCGGGTCGGATGTATGAAGTTGATATAGGTCTATATAGTCAGTTCCCAGCCTTTGCAAACTTTCGTCAACTTGTTGCATAATGTGCTTGCGGGAAAGCCCTCTGTTGTTTTCGCCCTTGCCCATGCTGCCTCTTACTTTAGTGGCAAGGACCAAATCATCTCTTTTGAGCAAAAGGTTTTTGATTGCCTTGCCAATCATCGTTTCTGAAAGCCCAACAGAATAAATGTTGGCAGTGTCTATAAAATTTACACCTGCTTCTACTACTGTCTTTATTTGTTCGTCAACTTCCTGCTGACCCAAATCGCCCATGTGGCTGAAAAAGCCTTTTCCACCATAGTTCATTGTTCCTAAACACAGCGTTGATACTTTTAACCCTGTATTTCCTAAAGTTTTGTACTTCATTTTCCTTATTTGTTTATGAAGCAAAGATTGCAACTTAAGGAATACTACATGTGTCTGAAACGAAGTTCTTTGTGCTCAAAATGAAGCGATAATCCTTCTATAGTTTTGGGTTTTCGTGCCATTACCGCCAACGGAAAAGTATTGCTGAAGTGCAGGCAATAGCGATTAGTCAGCCGGTACAAATGCTTAATTGAAAAACTAAAGTTGAAGATAAATACAAATGCTGAATAGCGAAATGTCGGCTTAAACGAAAGATGATAAGAATTACTGCTGCACAAGCTGCGGTTGTCAGCCATGCTTTTACAAATGCATGTGTTGTACGCCGCTTCATAACCCTGAATGGCATTATGTTGAATTTTGTCTTGAATTTAATAACTCCACACAAACAATTATTGTTAATATAAATGGAATTATTAATGTTATAAATAAGATTGTTGTGTCCTTTGTCAAGGTAGGATAACTAAGTCGAATTTTATCCCGTATTTTTTTATCGTATAACTTATGAATACCGAGTGAAGCGTCCTTTCTAAGCATTGACCTTACTGAAAAAAACGCAACCGTAATAAAGTTTAAAGTCAATCCTATGCCAATAAGCAATAATAGGATTTCCCCTTTTAATAAATAATAAATTGTAAAGGGTAAAACAACAGAAATAAAAACCACAAATTCTATTGTGACAAATAAAAACCCATTCAAATAATTGTGATCTTGTATTTTCTTTATAAGCATTTAACAACTATTACTTTCTTATCTGTTTAGATTGTCTTACTCTGTCGGCAAAATGGCGTACAACGATTACGGCTTGGCGCTGGGCTGACATTTTATAATGTCAAGCCCAGAACCGAAGCTAATTATTGTTACTAACGATAAACGTAACAATTAAAAGCCTGATTTCTATTTGTCTGCTGGAACTACTGCTTATATTGATTTGTAGCTGATTGAAATTCATTCATCGAGCCTGTTGCCAAACATATTGTTAGCAGTATAACCCCAATGTCGCAACATGGTGTCAGTTGTCAGCACACAACTGTTCGCAAATTTTGTCATGAATTTAAATTTTTGTTGGAAATTTTTCTCGCTATCAAGAAAACAATCATAATAAGGAACCATGAAATCAGCGGAAAAATAAGAAATCTAAACGCATTTTTTGTCTCAGGTGTATTAAATGCACCACTGTAAGCAACCAAAGAACTAATTGTTAGAATAATCGTTAACCAGTAAAGCGATGCACGGGCAGGAGCTGTCCAACGACTGGAAATTTTATTTGAAATAAAAAGTCCAACGAATGGGGAAAGAATCCAAGCTGTAAAAAGTGCAAGCAGAATAATGAAATTTTGTTTACGACCTGCAGTGAACATAAAATAGAGTGAGGCCACTGCTCCAACAAACGCAACAATTAGGGTTATTGTCCCTAAAAAACCTAGAGTAGACTTATTTCTCTCTGTCATATTTTGTAAATGTCAAGTTGAGATTTTGCGCTGTCGTCACAGGTTACTGCTAACGGTTCAGGGTGTTGTGGCGGCGCATTGCGTACAGTCGTGCTTGCGCATTGTCGCGTTGCCACCAAACCCCGTCGTATGTTTACAATTCAATAAATTTATGCTGTATTTCAAAACACTCAAAGTCAGAAAGAACAGAGGCGGAATAAGGTAGTCAAACCTCAAAAGCATATAACTTGTCTAACACGGTTATCCCTGCCTCCTTTATTGCTTTATGTTGTACAGTTCGATAAGCCCGAGAGCTTGTGTTAGGATGAAAACAATAGCAAGAATGTTCTTCCTTTTTTGTTTTGCGATATAAATGTAAATCAAAATTGTCATTTTTAAATCGATGAAAAATGAGTATTACAACTCTTTATTGCGGCATTGATATCTCAGCAGATAGCTTCGACATCTGCATGCAACAACCCGAGGGGGAGATAGCGTCTGGCACCAGTTGTCCAATGACACAAACGGATGCAAACAATTAGTGCAACTATGCCCCGGCAGCTATCATTTTGTGATGGAGACCACCGGCGTCTTTCACCTGCCGCTTTGCTTCTTTTTACATGAAAAAAAGTGTAGTTACAGCCAAGTAAATGCCCTGCAGGTAAAACGGGGTATATACAAATGAGCCTGGAGCGAAACAAAACGGACAAAAAGATGCATGGCACCTTTGCCAGTATAGTATTGAGCGCAGAAGACCTGCACAGAGTATGAAATGCCCGACCAGCAATACTTTGAATGTCATACTCTCAATAACGCTATTGAAACCATTACGGCAGAAATCACCGCGTTTACCAATAAACTATACGCACAGAGAAAGCAAAAAACAGACAGCGCTGCGGTGAGCAAATCCTTCAATGGAATCATTAAATTGCTCAAGGCTGAACTCAAAACGCTCAAAGAAGAACTGCATCAAAAAATGTTGCTTTGGCAACCAGAAATGGTCAGGCAGGTAAGCAGCGTGAAAGGCATTGGCAGCAGAGCCACTGCCACCTTAATTATAACTACACAGGGATTTAAACATACCCACAGTTATCAGCAACTGATCAGCTATGCAGGATTCAGCCCTAAAGAATACCGAAGTGGCAAAAGTATAAAGGGAAAGGTACACATCAGTAAAACCGGGGGCAAACACTTGCGCCATGTCTTGTACATGTGTGCTCTCAATGCCAAAACTACCAATCCCGCCTGCAAAGCGCTTTTTGACCGGCTGGTAGCCAAAGGAAAAAATAAAAAGCTGGCACTGATAGCTGTATGTAACAAACTTTTAAAGCAGGTCTTTGCAGCACTAACGTCCGGTGTCTTGTACAGAGATGATTATTATAAAATTGTGGCTTGAATTATTTGGTTTTTTACACAGTTCGTGTTGTACGCAGTTTTGTGTCTTTACAGATTTTAGAATGTCACTTAGAATAAACTAAGTTGTATTATGCTACTCAACTTTTTGTATCTCTATCTTTTTCCAAGGCATATTAAAAATTACACTGGTGACATTTCCTTTATTATTTGAAATAAATTCTATCTCAATAAGAGGAGCTCGCTTCGTAAAAAATTTATTAGTGGATTGGGGAAAAATTGCAAACTTATCTTGACCCTTTGGCTGTGCATACAACTGTTGCCCATCTAATATAACAGTAACTGTAAGATCAGGTGATGCTTTATAAACGCCGATGTATTTTTTTAGTACAGAAGTGTCAACCTTTGTAATTGTTTTTATGGATGTAAATAACAATCCTTTAAATCCATAAACAGCGGCAACAGTATTTACAATTTCTTGTAAAATAGCACCGTTGTCAGAATTTGCCATTACTATTACTCCATTGCCACCTGTGAAACTGCCATCATATACACTTACAAATCCTAAATTAGAACCACTGTGCGAAAAGTATCGGGTACTATCACTATCTGATATAAAAATACCTAAGCCAACACCATTATTTATATATGGAGTAAGCATTAGCTGCGTTGTTTTCCGATTTAAAATTTTTTCCGATTTTCCTTGATACGCTAATTGCATTTCTATAATAAATTTTGAAAGTTCTGTTGGGTTTGTCCATAACCCGGCTGGCGCCTCTTCAGGATATATATGGTACCTTCCGGGTATTAACTTACCATCATTATCATAGCCACTTGAAAGTAAAACAGTATCAATACCAATAGGTGGCTGTGCAAACGTACTTTGTGTCATTCCCAGTGGCAACAACACATGTTGATTCATATAATTTGCATAAGATTCACGAGTTATGTCTGTAACTATCATTTGTGAAATAGTTGTTCCGCCGCCTGAATATTCATGCTTTATTCCTGGCTCATACATAGAACGCACTGGTGGGGAATTTGCAGGTTTCTCTCCATCCATTATTTGTTTTAAAGTGGGAAGCGAATCATTTCTGGCATATCCATCAAAACCATGAACGGTTAAGCCACCTGTATGACTTAACAGATTTTTGATTGTAATTTTTTTGCCTTTTGAAAGGCTGTCGTATGGGAATTTCCATGTTTTTAAATAGTTATTAATATCCGCATCTAAATCAAGCTTATTATCCTGAACAAGTTTGAGCACTCCAAGCGCATTAAAAGATTTACTAATAGAAGCTGCCTGAAAAAGAGTTTTAGTCGTTACAGGAACTTTCAAACTTTCATCTGCCCAACCATAGCCTTTTGCCCAAAGCAGCTTAAAATCTTTTATAACGGCGATACTTAACCCTTGTACATGATAGTATTTCATCCTCTCTATAAGAGTTTGAGAAGGTTCTCCTGTAATTTGTAATACTGGGATTATGTTGGACTCTACCTTTTTAATTTCAATACTATCACTGTTTTGTGCGCTTGCATATAGCTGAAATAATATTCCTGTTGTTAAAATAATAATTAATAAAATATTTTTCATTGTTGATTTTCTACTAATAATGAGAACACAAACTATTATTTAAAGATGGTTGCATCTCTAAAATTATGTAAATGGTATCAAACAGATATATACGGTAGGAACTGAAAGTTTGATATGACGATGTTTTACTTAATTATTTTCTGAACGTACAAGAGTGATTCTTTTTTCTCTTTACTTAAAAGAGAAAAAAGAACAAATTTGCAATTGCAACAGACGATCAATCGGAGCGTTGCAGTTCGCTACATAAAACTGTACTTTGCATTTTTGGTTTTGCCCAAATTCTTACAACTCGCAATTCAACACTCACCGTTTGCTATAATTATCGTTTCCATTTTTTAGCAGGCCGTTTTAGTAATGCGGGTGCAAAAAAAATGTAATAAAAAAACATCCACAAATCAAATAAAAAGAAGAAAGGAAACAAATCTCCTTCGTTCATTTTTGCCATTGTTTTTTGCCATGTAAAAGCAATAACAAACAGCCGTACAATGAAGATGATAAGTGTTATCCACCAATTAAAAAAAAGGAGCGATAAAATAAAAAGCGGGTACACAAAAAAGTTGGAAAACGAAAACAGTCCCAATAAAAATTTATACTTCGGCTTGTAATATTTAGCAGTTGTGTAGTGCCTTTGTTTTTGGCTCAACCATTCGCTCCATGTGGTTTTCGGCTCGCTTAGGGTATGCGCATCGGCATCTAAAATAATGGCGGTATTGCGTTTGTTAGCCACTTTATTGATAAACAAATCATCATCGCCGCCGGGAATGTGATTAATGGATGAGAACCCTTTATTGTTTAAAAACAAACTTCTCTTGTAACTTAAATTTCTGCCAACGCCCATGTATGGGTGTCCCGCCAACGCAAATGAAAAATATTGCAATGCGGTTTGAAAGGTTTCAAAACGAATGAGCTTGTTTAATAAGCCGGGCTTCTTTTTATATGCGCCATAACCCAACACAATCTCAATGTGGGGCGCATAGGCTTCCTGCATTTTCTGCATCCAGAATTCAGAGGCCGGAATGCAATCGGCATCGGTTAACAAGAGCACTTCATGCCTTGTGCTTTTGATACCGATTGACAAGGGAAATTTCTTTCCGGGAATCATTAAAGCTTCCTGTGTAAGCGGTATAATAACAAGGTCTTTGAACGTTTTTTTAAACTCTTCCAGCACATACCTGGTTTCATCTTCGCTGTTATCGTTCACCACAATAATTTCGTGCGTGGTTTTGTATTGCTGAAGCAAAACCCCTAACAGGTTGTTGGCTAAGTTCTGCGCTTCATTACGGGCGCAGATAATAACCGAAACCGGGTATTCCTGTGATTGATTTTTTACCGGAGGCTTGTAAAATACGAGCCTGAAAAAATAGAATAAATAATAAAACAACTGTATGGCAACCACCAAACAAAAAGCATAAAAACAAATGAGCGCAGCTATGGATAAATTCATTAGAAAGCAGTAGCGATAAAGCGGGCAAATTAAGAAACGTTACCCATATCAGTCGTTCAAATTCTCATCTTTTCCAACATTGTCAGACGCAGCGATTAAAGCTCCTTCGTTGTTCACAACAAGCAATTCATCACTGGCTCTTTCTTCGTTTACGATGGTAGGCTCAACCGTTTGTTCAGCAAGTACTTCTTTTATTCCGGGCAAATCGGCAACACTGTTCATTCCAAAATAATCCATAAAATGGCGCGAAGTGGCGTACAGCAAGGGTTTGCCGGGTGCGTCTTCGTTTCTTCCTGAAATAATAATGAGTTCTTTTTCCAGCAATTTTTGTATACTGTAATCGCTGTTTACGCCACGGATGTTTTCAATTTCGCCTTTGGTAACGGGTTGTTTATAAGCGATGATAGCAAGCGTTTCCATGGCTGCAGTTGACAAGCGCTTTAAAAATTTTTCGCCATTCAACTGCGCGATGGTTTTGTGGTAAGCCGGTTTGGTTAAAAACTGCCATCCGCCGCTGGTTTCTTTGATGGTAAAAGCGGCCTCTGGTGAAGCATATTTTGCTTCTACCATTGTGATAATATCTTCAATTTGTTCTTCTGAAAACGACTGTTCTAAGAAAGCAAACGCATTGTTGATAAGCTCTGTAATCTCGGGTGATGATAACGGTTTGTCGGAGGCAAAAATAAGCGCCTCAACATGAAGCGCTATATTCGAAAAATCATTCAATTCTTTTTCCTGCATGAAATATGGGTAAAAACAAACTATCCTTCCAAAGCTGCTGCACCGCTCACAATTTCAGTAAGCTCGGTAGTAATGGCAGCCTGCCGTGCGCGGTTGTAAGAAATGCGCAAACTGCGCAACAGTTCGTTTGCATTATCGCTTGCTTTGTCCATTGCCGTCATCCGTGCGCCATGCTCACTGGCATTGGCGTCAAGCACGGCTTTGTACAATTGCGTGTTTAAAATTTTAGGCATCAGTTCAGCGATAAGTTGCGCTTTATTAGGTTCGAAAATAAAGTCGGCTTTTTTTGCGCCATCTTTCGGTTTTACTTTTGGTATTGGTAAAAAACGTTCTGTTTTAAATATTTGTGAAGCAGCATTTTGAAACTGGCTGTACACAAGTTCAACTGCATCAAACGCGCCGTTTTCAAAGGCTTTCATTGCGGCAAAAGATGCCTTTTGAACGTTTTCGAAGTTTAGATTTAAAAAAATATCTTTATAATCGGCATTGGTTTTATAACCGCTTTTCGACAGCGACTCATAACCTTTTTTTCCAATGTTCCAAATGGCAACATTGCCTTTGGCAAATTGAGTGGAATATCTTTCGGCAATTGCCGCTTTTGCCGCTTTGATAATGTTAGAATTGTAAGCACCGGCAAGGCCCCGATCAGAAGTAATTACAATCAGCAACACTTTTTCAACAGGTCGTTCTGTTGCCAGCTTGATGTTGATTTCGCTGCTGTCAACATTGCTTACAATATTACTCAGCATCTCCTGCAGCTTTTGCGCATAAGGCCGCATTTGCATAATGCTATCCTGTGCGCGGCGCAGTTTGGCAGCGCTCACCATTTTCATAGCTTTCGTAATTTGCTGCGTGCTTTGAACAGATTTGATGCGATTGCGAACTTCTTTTAACTGACCAGCCATTGCTCTTTTTTTGCGCTGCGAAGGTAAGGTTTCAGGGGTCAAGTTCCAAGGAACAAGAATCAAGGAACAAGAATCAAGGTTTCAAGAATCAAGGTTTCAAGGAACCAACGTTCAGGAAACAAGTTTTCAAGAAATAAGAAGAGAAAAGACATCAAACTTCATAGAAAGAGTATGAAATAAAAAAGAGGCAAAAACAAACTGATTGATTCTGTTGCCGGTTTGCTTCTTCTGCCTTGTTGCTTGTTTCTTGAAACCTTGTATCTTGATTCTTATAACTTTTTATGGAATTTTATTGTTTCTGCATCCTCATAAATATCTTGTTTTGATTTGCTTATAACGAAGAAATCTAACAATCTGTTTTCATTTTACTATTATTGCCGTTGAAATGAGATAAGTAAATTGCACAAACAAACCGTTTCATTTTATTCAAAGCAAACTTGTGATAAACGATTACAAAGAAAGACAACGAAAAAGTGCAGCTTTAGCAAGAACCATCTACAACATTAGCTTTGGCGTTATAATTTTGGTTATGGGTTTGATAATGCTGTTTTTAGATAAAATAAACAACGATACGCTAAACGGTTATTTGGGATATATAGACCCTTTGCTGCGTTATCTGTTTGGCGGGCTTTGCATTGTATATGGCGTTTTCAGGCTTTATCGCGGATTAAAAAAACAATGGTAATGAAAGGAAAAACCGGCTCTCTTTTTCTTTGTTTTGTTTTTGCCTTATTTTATTTTTCGTGCAAAAACAAAAGCAAAGCTGTTGTGTACGATTCGCCAACACAGGGCACCATCCACATAAGTGTTGATGAAAGCTTTAAACCTGTTATCACCGAACAAATCAAAGTATATCAATCTTCTTATCCCGAAGCTCATATTATTGCCGAATACAAATCGGAAGCAGAGTGTTTTAAAGATTTACAGAACGATAGTGTAAGAATGATTATTACTGCGCAAGGTTTAACTGATGAGCAAGGAAAAGATCTTACTAAGGCATGGGGCTTTCGTCCAAACTGGGATGCCGTTGCTTACGATGCAGTAACGGTAGTTGTAAACCGGAATGGAAAAGATTCTGTTTTTAGCATTAAAAAACTACAACGCCTGCTTACCGATAGCAGTTCGAAAAAACAGGTGGTGGTTGACGGAAGCCATGCCACAAGCACCGTTCGGTATTTGATGGATACGGTGTTGAAAGGAAAGACGTTTAGCACAAATGTACAAGCAGCCAACGGCAGCAAAGCAGTGATTGATTATGTGTCGAACCATGTTGATGCCATTGGTTTTGTTGGCTCGAGCTGGGTAGGTAATGATGAAGACCCCGAGCAGGTAGAAGAAGCCAAAAAAATAAAGATGGCATTGATAGAATGCCGAACCTGCGGCACCGGATATTTTGTAAGGCCATCTCAGGAATCAATTGTAGATGGCCAATACCCGATGGTACGTCCTTTGTATTACATAATTAAGGAAAATAACACAGGTCTTGGTACAGGTTTTGTCAACTTCCTGACCCTCGAAAGAGGGCAATTGATATTCAGAAGGTCTTATCTTGTGCCGGGAAAAATGGATTTCAGCATTCGCAAAAGCGATTTTTAACCAAACGCAAAAGCTAACAAACAAGTTCAAGCAATTAATAACTATTATAAAAACACAAACATGAAGAAAACACTTTTATCGGTTGCATGTATTGTTCTTGCCACTGCCTTCGTGCAAGCCCAATCGGTTGACGACGGCATTAAATTTTTGTACTACGGCAAAGACAAAAGTGCAAAAGATGCTTTGCAAAACGTGGTGAACAAAAACCCGAAAGACGGACGCGCCATCTACTGGTTGGGTCAGGCTTTACTGGCACCCGGCAATCAGGATATAGCGGGCGCAAAAACATTGTATCAAAACGCATTGAACAGCGGTGTAAACGACCCTTACATTTTGGTGGGTATGGGTGAGCTTAATTTAATTCAAAACAACGATGTAAATGCGGCAAAACAAAAGTTTGAGCAAGCCATTACCGCATCAAAAAACAAAAAAGGTCAGGACAATGTAGAAATTTTAGACGCCATTGGTCGTGCTAATGCGTATGGCGGAGGTAAGGTTGGAGATCCGGCTTATGCGGTTGATATTTTAAAAAGAGCAGCACAGCTTGATCCTAAAAATGCTGACGTTGAAATGAACCTTGGCATTAACTATTTAAAGCTGGGTAGCGATAAAGGCGGCGAAGCGGTTTCTGCTTTTCAGGATGCAGTCACACGCGATCCTAAATATACAGCCGCTGCTTACACCCGCATTGGCAATATTTATAAAAGCCAGGAAAACAAAGAAAGCATGGAGCAGTGGTATGGCAAAGCAATAGCTGCCGATGCTGCTTACGCGCCTGCTTATTACAATTGGTTCGATTATTATCAATACAGAGACATTAACGCGGCTCAGGATTATTTGAATAATTATGTAAAATATGCCGACCAGGATTGTAATACTGATTATTTTAAAGCCAACTATTTGTTCCGTGCCGGTAAATACGATCAATCAAAAGCTGCTGCTGACGCGATGGCTGCCGGACAGTGTAAGAACTTTCCAAAGCTAAACATGTTGTATGCGTACAACTATGATAGGTTGGGCGATTCTGTAAATGCAAAAAGTTATATTGACAAGTATTTTGCTTCGCAAAGTCCATCCGCAGAAGATGCTCCTTACTATTATACATTAGCTGCTAAAGTATATTCAAAATTTCCGGGTCAGGAAGATACCGCAGTTGGTTATTTGGTAAAGGCAATGGATGTTGATACTGTTCAGAAAAATAAAATCAAATACATTGATTCTATTGCATCCATTTATAAAAGAGCGAACCAGCCTGAAAAAAGATTCGCTTATGTAAAGCAAGGATTTAATATGGGTAATGTTGCCGATCCTTCGAGCCGCGCATTGTACGATTTAACTGATGCTGCAGTGGCTGCGAAAGACCCTTATGCCGATAGTGCGATTGCTTTATACAAAGCCAAATTTCCTGACCAGGTGTATCCTTACACATTTGCTGTGAAGTATGCGCAGGCATCAGATACAACGGGCAAAACAGCAGTAGGCCCGATCAACGATTACATTTCTTATTTGTCGAAAGATACAGCAAAAAATGGTCAAACCATCGCTTATTACTATGCTTTGCAAGGTGGCTATTACGCCAATACAGCGAAAAATATGGATAGCGCCATTTATGCGTTTCGCCAGGCAGTGAAGTACGATCCTAACGTGACGCAGTATCAACAGTATCTGAGTATTTTAGAGAAAGCGCAGCAACGTCAAAACCAACCCCGTTCAACAGGCACAACAAAGTCGCCTGCCAATAAATCTACAAAATCAAAATCGGGGACTAAGTAAGATTTCATTCATTTTAATAAATAAAAAACTCTCTCATTTTTCGGGAGAGTTTTTTATTTGACTATCTTATTTTTGCTTTTCTCAATCTACAAAATATGTTACTGCTTTCAACACTTTTACAAGCTAAAACCAGCGTTGCATCGGGTGGCACTGCAACTGATTATTTTCCTATTGCTCTTCAGTTGATGTTTGCCGCAGGCTTTGTAACTGTTATGTTGCTCGGCTCTAATTTTTTAGGACCGAAACGAAAAACAAACGATAAGCTGGAAAACTTTGCAAGCGGTATTGAAACACATGGAACGGCACGGCAGCCAATGGCAGTAAAATATTTTTTAATTGCCATCTTGTTTGTGTTGTTTGACGTAGAAGTAATTTTCTTTTATCCTTATGCAGTGAACTTTAAAAGCCTTGGCTGGCATGGCTTTGGTGAAGTGGTATTGTTTGTAGCTTTCTTTTTAATTGGCTTTTATTACATATTAAAAAAAGGTGCGCTTACGTGGGAAGATTAAAGGGCAAGGGTCAAGGTTCAAGGTTCAAGGGAGAAAGGACAAGAAATAAAATATAAGTAAAACAAAAGGCTGATGGTATTGTATCATCAGCCTTTTGTTTTTATAAAAAAAGTGGCAAAACCAAAAGGGGCGAATAACTGGGCATATTTGCTTTTACAGCTTTATCCGAAACACTTTATAAGGCGTAGTTCGTTTGTTTACGCCATTGTTATAATCGGGTTGCTTGTTAATTTGCGAGCAGGTGAAATACAAATACCCATCAGCAATAGAATATGTGTCGGGCCAGATAAGCGATGAATCTTTTACCAAAACTGTTTTGTGCAAGCTGCTATCGAGCTTTACAATTTCATACTTCTGTAAATCGCCCATGTACAAATTACCGCTTTTGTCGAACATCATTCCGTCGGTTGTATTGAAATGTCCTAAGTCTTCAACGGCATGGCTCAAAGCTGAATCTTTCGTTGTAAAATCGCGCAGATAAGACGTTTTGATACGATACAATTTATCATCGGTTAACGGCTTGTAATACAGATATGATTTGTCGGGAGATAACGCAATACCATCAGAATTAAATTTCGCAACCTTACCATCTTTCACCAGTTCTCTTCCGTCAATGATGAAATGATAGGCCGGATCAGACACTGTAGATTTGTCTCCTTTTAAAACTTCACGCATCGCGCTCGTTGCAAGATTTACAATGATGATGCCGCCGGTTTTAGAATCGGTGATGTAAGCAAAATTGTTTTGTGTATCTATTCTTACATCATTGGCATAACTGGTATCGGTAATGGTTGCGGTAAGATTGTAGCTTTTCAACACAGTACCGTTTGTTTTATCCAGTTTTACCAATTTTGCTCCTTTACCTTGTATTGTTTTCAGCATCGGTGCCGAAGGGTCAATCACCCAAAAATCACCCTTCTCATCAATGTACATGCTTTGTACGCAAACCCATTTGTTTTCGCCCGGCTGACCGGGTTGCCAGCTATTCATTTCGGCCGTTGGATAGGGAGTAACGGCAGAAGAATCTTTTGCAGTTACCACTGCATAACGGTAAATGGGCGACCATCTTGGATAGACAAGAAACAGCCGCCCGCCCGGTTCTTTGGCAATGCCTGTAAATTGATACGTGCTGTCGGTAAAGACAGCTTCTAACTTACTGTTATTAGTGGTGTCGTTGCTTCCCGTGCTGTTCGTGCTATCAGATGTAGTATTTGTAGTATTGGAATTGTGGCAGGCAAGCCCAAATAAAATAATCAACGTGGCTAACAAAATGGTATTTTTCATTATCAATTTTTGAAGAAGAAAGCATAAAAATTATGCCGTTGTAAATAGAAGTAAAGCGGTTGTTATATTGAAAGCTATGTTGAATGATGTTAAACAAAAAAGTTTTGTCTCTTTTTATTTTAAAAAGAAACTGTTCCTGAAAAACTAAAAAAAGCGGCAAAAACAAAAAGAGAGTAACAAAATGTTTATGAATCGCATAGCAACAAAGGCAAAAGCAAAACTTGTCATACACTTCTTTTCTTGTACATAATGGCAACAAAAATGAACACAACGCCAAATCATTGAAATAAAGTTTCTTGTTCTTTGTATAATGCAAATGAGTAAATAATTAGATTTTAATTCTGCACATTTCTATGAAAAAAAATTCGGTTGTCAGAAAAATTGCCATGATTGTGTTGATTTTTGTTTTTGTCGCAAAAGTCTTTCCTTGCCAATCTCAATCAACCAATCATCTCTTTTCAGGCTTAGATACTGCATCGGTTCCAAAAGAAATTGAAGATCCTGAATGTCTTGGCATCAACAAAGAGCCCGACCATGCTACTATAATGCCTTATGCTTCGTTAGAGGAAGCTTTGGCTGCCAATCGTCATGCATCTTCTTTCAGCCAAACTTTAAATGGAAAATGGAAGTTCAACTGGGTTGACTGGCCACAAAAACGCCCGGTTAATTTTTACAAAACGGAATATGATGTTTCTCATTGGGACGACATTGATGTGCCTTCCTGTTTTCAGGTAAAAGGCTATGGAACTCCCTATTACAGCAACTTTACTTATATCTTTCAAAAAGATTTTCCAAGGGTAATGAGTACGCCACCTGTTAACTATACCGCTTACCAGGAAAGAAACCCGGTGGGTAGTTACCGGAGAGACTTTGAAGTGCCAGCCAATTGGCAGGGCCGCCGCATCTTTATTACATTCGATGGTGTAGATGCTGGTTTTTTTATTTGGGTGAACGGACAAAAAGTGGGTTATAGTGTAAACAGTCGCAATGCAGCGGAATTTGATCTAACCAAATATGTGCAGCCCGGCAAAAACACGCTGGCGGTTGAAGTATATCGGTTCACCACCGGCAGTTATTTAGAAGATCAGGATATGTGGCGTTTGAGCGGCATTTTTAGAAACGTAACATTATGGAGTTCGCCGCAAGAGCATATTAGGGATTATTTCATTAAAACAAATCTTGACAAGCAGTTCCGCGATGCAGAACTTGTTATTGCTGCCAAAATAAAAAATTATAGTACAACAGCTACGAAGGCAGGCGGGGTAGAAGTTACATTGTATAATGGAAATGAAAAGGTAGCCGGTGCTACTGGTAGGAAAGAAGTTCCTGCGCTGCAACCCGGTGAAGAAGTAACTGTAAACATTACTTTCCCCGTAAGCAATCCGCAAAAATGGACGGCTGAAACACCAAAACTTTATACAACGGTACTTACACTCAACGATGGAAAAAGCACCATTGAAACGGTGTCTTCCCGCACTGGCTTCCGGCAGATTGAAATTAAAGATCGCTTGTTTACTGTGAACGGTGTTCCTATCAAATTAAAAGGCGTGAATCGCCACGAAAACTGGCCGGATGATGGCCATGCCATTACCGAAGAGCAAATGATCAGAGATATTGTTTTAATCAAACAAGCCAATTGCAATCATGTGCGCACCTGCCATTATTCCGATGATCCGCGCTGGTATGAACTGTGTGATGAGTATGGGATTTATCTTGTTGCTGAAGCAAATTTGGAAAGTCATGGTTCCTGGGATGAGTTTAATGAAGAACCAAGAATAAAAGCAGCATTAATTGAAAGAAACAGGGCCAATGTAGAAAATTTTAAAAATCATCCTTCGGTTATCATCTGGTCGCTGGGCAACGAATGCGGAAGTGGCGGCTCTAATTTCAGAGCCATTCTGCAAACCATCAAAACGATTGACTCAACCCGCCCAACGCATTACCAGGGTTTTGGAATTGGTAACGACAATCCGGCTGATATTGACAGCGAAATGTACACGCAGATAGCTGATCTGGAAAAAAAGGCAAAAGACAAAACGCTGGTAAAGCCATTTTATTTATGCGAGTATGCGCACGCCATGTTTAACTCCATGGGTTCGGTAGATGTTTACAACGAACTGTTTGACCAATACCCGCAACTACTTGGCGGCGCCATCTGGGAATGGCAGGATCAGGGGATTTATAACGATCGCGATCCCAACCATCCTATTACGGCTTATGGCGGCGGCTTTGGTGAAGTTCCCAACGACCGATATTTTATTCACAAAGGCGTTGTGTTTTCTGATAGATCCCCAAAACCACATTACCCTGAATTAAAGCACGCGTATCAATGGATTAGTGTAAAAGCAAAAGACACTAAGAACCAAATTTTTACCATCAAAAACCGTTACCAGTTCATCAACTTAAATGGCTTTGTTGCCAGATGGAAAATCAGTGAAAACGGAGACAGCCTGACATCCGGCACCATGCCGTTTGGACTCATCAATCCTGGTGAAGAGAAAGACATTAAAATTCCCTACAGCATAAAACCAAAGCCAGGAGCGGAATACTTTGTAAGGGTTTCATTTGATTTGGCATCTGATCAGTTGTGGGCTAAAAAAGGCTTTGAAGTAGCGGCTCAACAGGTTGAATTGCCCGTTGTGAAACCTGATTTAAAGGAGCAGGCGGAAGGTGGCAAACTCACTTTGCAGGATTCAAGCAAAGAAGTTATCATAAAGGGAACCGATTTTAATCTTGTATTTGACAAAACCAAAGGAACCTTCTCCCAAATGGAAACAAACGGTAAAGACATTCTGCAAAAGAACGGCGGTCCTATGCTGCATCTCTGGCGGGCACCTCATCAGAAAGATGATATGTGGGCTTATGAAGGCTGGGAGAAATATGGTTTAAAACATCTTGTCTGGACAACGGATGAAGTAAAAACAAAACAAATTTCTGATCATACCATTGAAATACAAGTAAACCTGACGGGAACGGGCAAAGAAAACTTTGTTGTTCGTCATCAGGCAGTTTATACTGTTAAGAGTTCAGGTACCATTGATGTGCAGAACAAGGTAAGTTTTAGCAATCCGAACCTGGCATTGGCAAGACTGGGTGTACGTATGTTTCTTTCAAAAGATTTAAACGGGTTTGATTACTTAGGTAGAGGCCCCATGGAAAACTACTCTGACCGCAAGCAAGGCTCGGATGTTGGCCATTATACGAGTTATGTAGCAGAACAAATGACACCTTATGAAAAACCGATGGAATGCGGCAATCATGAAGATGTGCGCTGGGCAAAACTTACGTCTCAGGATGGTTTTGGTATTGCCATAAAAAAAGACACTTCTCTTTTGCAGGTATCTGCCTTGCCTTATAGTGATGAAGAGATGGAAAATGTTGCTTACAAAACAGACCTTCCGCAAAGTAAAGGAACCGTGTTGTGCATCAGCCACAAAACGCTTGGTGTTGGTTCCAATGGCTGCGGTCCACGACCATTGGAGCAATGTAGGGTTTATACAACGCCTTCCACTTTTAGCTACCAGATTCAATTGATTAGAAAATAAGAAGATGCAGGTTAAACAGGCAAAACAAGGCAGCAGAAAGATACATAAATGCCAAATAATTCTGCCTATTTTCCTCTTTTACGCAGTATAAGAATAAAGCCTTTGATTGACTGGCGAAACAGTAACCATGAAAAGAATTTTGTCCTTAGTGTTGTTTACGATGGCTTGTTGTTTCACTGCCTTTTCACAAGAAACAAACATCAAATACCTGTCAGGTACCGATAAGGATCATACCGTAAAATGGGATTTTTATTGTACCGCCGGAAGAAACAGCGGTACATGGACCAAAATTGCGGTACCCTCAAATTGGGAATTACAAGGCTTTGGCACTTACAATTATGGTCACGATAAAGTAAAAGCTAACGAACAGGGGCTTTATAAACACACGTTTTTTTTAAATAATCGGAAAGGGAAAAAAGTATTTATTGTTTTTGAAGGTTCCATGACGGACACTAAGGTAATGGTTAATGGCCAGCAGGCAGGGCCAGTACATCAGGGTGGTTTTTATCGGTTTAAGTATGAGATCACTAACCTGCTTTCGCCCGGCGGTAAAAATGTATTGGAAGTTACCGTTGATAAAACATCAGCGAATCCTTCGGTAAATAATGCAGAACGCAACAGCGACTTCTGGTTATTCGGCGGCATCTTCCGCCCTGTTTACCTCGAAATTGTTCCGGCTACTTTTATAGACAGGATAGCTATCAACGCAAAAGGGGACGGCGCTTTTCAAATGGATGTATTTCCCAAAGGCATAACCGGAGAGGAAACGATTGAAGCGCAGGTGCAAAAGCTGAGTGGCGAAAATATAGATAAACCGTTTTTTGTAAATGCTATCGTGGGGGAGGAGAAGCTACAACTGCAAAGCAATTTTGCGAACCCTTTGTTATGGAGTGCTGAATTTCCTAACCGGTACCAGGTTGTTGTGTCAATAAAAAATAAACAACGAATTATTCACCAAATAATACAAAAATTTGGTTTTCGAACAGTGGGACTTCGAACCAATGATGGCCTTTATGTAAACGGAGGTAAAATAATTTTAAAAGGTTGTAACCGTCACAGTTTTTGGCCCCAAACCGGCCGCACTCTAAGCCATGATATTCAATTGCTGGATGTTGGCTTAATAAAAGAGATGAATATGAACGCAGTGCGCATGTCGCACTATCCGCCCGACCAGGACTTTCTTGACGTTTGTGATTCATTGGGTTTGTATGTACTGGATGAGCTAACCGGATGGCAGGCGAAGTATGATACTACAGTCGGTCGCAAACTGGTTAAGGAATTGGTAGTACGGGATGTAAATCATCCTTCTATTCTTATCTGGGATAATGGCAACGAAGGCGGCTGGAATACCGGGCTGGACGATGACTATGCTTTGTATGATCCGCAAAAGCGCATCGTTATTCATCCCTGGGAGAAATTTAATGGAACCGATACGCATCATTATCCTGATTATAATTACATCGTTACATCAGTTGCAAACGGGCAGGAAGTTTTTTTCCCTACAGAATTTCTGCATGGTTTGTATGATGGCGGAGCCGGAGCAGGGCTTAACGATTTTTGGAATTTGATGATGCAGCATCCTCATGCGGCGGGCGGTTTTATCTGGGCTTTATTGGATGAAGATGTTATCCGTACAGATAAAAACGGAATCTATGACGGAGATGGTAATCATGCGCCAGATGGAATTGTAGGACCACATCGAGAAAAAGAAGCCAGCTTTTATACCATAAAAGAAATTTGGTCGCCTGTTTACATAAACATGCAATCGCTTGATAGCAATCTAAATGGGCTGGTTGCTGTTGAGAATAGATATGCCTTTACCAACCTTAGTCAATGCACATTTACCTGGCAATTAGTTACGTTTCCAACCGCAACCGATAACGTGATAAAAGCTACAGTGCAGGCAACTGGCGTGGGTGCAAAACTCAATCTGGAACCGGGTAAAAAGGGAATGCTTCAACTAAATTTACCCCTTTCCTGGCGTAAAAGCGATGCCTTGTATCTTACGGCTTTTGGACCAGACAAAAAAGAAATATATACCTGGAGCCGAGTTATCAGCTCACCGGATAGCATCAATAAAAAAACGATTTCATACCATACATCCACATCTGCCATAAAAACAAACGAAACAGGCAATTCGCTAAACGTAACATGCGATGGCATAATTTATCAGTTTGATAAAAGTACCGGATACATTCAAAAAATAGTGAAACCAACAGGATCGCTTTCTTTATCTGGCGGTCCCGTTTTGGCAGGGTATAAAACAAGCCTAAAGCAATTTACAAATCATGCTGAAAACGGGCAATACATTGTTGAAGCTGCGTATGAGGGAAAAGAAACCTTACACATAAAATGGACATTTAGAAGCGAACATCCGGTTAAGCTGGAATATCAATATACTCAGCAAAGCGACGCTGATTACAGGGGTATCACTTTTCAATATCCAGAAGAAAAAATTACCGGCATGAAATGGCTTGGACAGGGTCCGTACCGGGTTTGGAAAAACAGGCTGAAAGGACAGCGGTTTGGTGTTTGGCATAAAGCCTACAACAATACCATTACCGGGCAAACCTGGAAATACCCTGAATTTAAGGGTTATTATGCGGAAGTAAACTGGGTTGTAATTGAAAATAAAGAATCGCCTTTCACTGTTTACACCAGTGATAAAAATATGTATTTCCAAATGCTGCACCCTGCAAGGGAAATGTATGCGCTCGAAAACAATAATGTGGAACCGCCATTTCCGGAAGGTAGCATTGGCTTTTTATCTGCCATCAGTGCCATTGGCACAAAGTTTCATCCGGCGAAAGCAATGGGACCTGAAGGTGAAATAAATCATGCTAATGGCAAAAAGATAACCGGTACACTCTGGTTTGATTTCATACATTAATTCATTTTAAACTTAACCAGTATTATAAGAAAAATATGCAAACAATACATAACAGAAAATTCTGCCTCTTTCTTGTCCTTTCCGGCTTTTGCATCATCTTGTCCTTTTCTTCCTGTCAGTCTAATAATACGAACACGGCGAAAAGCAGCAACGACTCGCTAACAGCCGGTGGCAAGAGCGATAGTGCAGGCATTTCTTTAAACGTGCAATCGCTTACCGATAGTTTGGACGCGCCTACGGCTTTGGCTTTTCCAGGCAATGGCGATATTTGGGTAACGGAACAAAAAGGTCAGATAAGAGTATTGAAAAACGGTAAGTTAAGTGAGGCGCCTTTGCTTGACCTGTCAGGCAAAATGGTAAAAGTAAATAATGGTTATGAAGAACGTGGTTTGTTAGAAGTTACGTTGCACCCCGACTTTAAATCCAACCGGAAATTTTATGTTTTTTACAGCGCACCTTCTACACAAAAGAATTCAGACCACAAAGGCGTATTAGCTGAGTATCAGTTGCCGGCGGGTTCAGGACTTATTGACCCTAACAGCGGACGCGTTATTCTTACAATTGAAGAACCGGAAGGCAATCACAACGGAGGCTGTGTTCAGTTTGGTCCAGATGGTTATTTATATCTTGGCTTTGGCGATGGTGGCGGGCAGGGCGACAAGCATGGCGAAATTGGAAACGGTCAAAAAATGGATACCTGGCTGGGAAAAATTTTGCGTATTGATGTCAATACGGCTTCCGGTTACATTGTACCTAAAGACAATCCGTTCATCAGTAAAAAAGGTGTAAAACCTGAAATATGGGCTTATGGTTTCCGCAACCCTTACCGCTTTTCTTTTGATAAGGCTTCAGGACAATTATTTGCCGGTGATGTTGGTCAGGATACATGGGAAGAAGTGGATATTATAAAAAAAGGCGCCAATTATGGATGGCGGTTAATGGAAGGGACACATTGTTACAACCCGGCTACCAATTGTGATACTACCGGAATCACTCTGCCGATAACAGAATACAGTCATAAAGTAGGCATATCTGTTATTGGTGGTTATGTTTATAACGGACAGCAACTACCATTACTAAAGGGCAAATACATTTTTGCCGACTGGGTAGGGAAAGTATTTTATCTGCAACAAAGCGGTAACGCGTGGACAAGAGGCTCTGTGTTTTTGCAAAATATGCCCGAAAACAAAAGGATAACCGGCTTTGGAGAAGATCCGGATGGCGAATTATTTATACTCACCAATCTTGAAAACGGACCAGGCAACATAAAGGGAAGTGTTTATAAAATTATTAAAAATAAAACAGGGCAGTTATGATAATGAGCAACATTATTCATAAGCTACACATAGCAAACTGTTAGCGGTCTGTTTTTAATAGGAATTATTCAACAATGAAAATTGAACATTTAGCTCTTTGGACAAAAGATTTAGAAAAAGCAAAAGCGTTCTATGTGAAATATTTTGACATGGTTTGTGGTAACAAATATTACAACCCTACAAAAAAATTCACTTCTTACTTTCTTTCATTCAAAGACAGTAATATAAGAATTGAGTTAATGCACCAACCGGACGTTTTAGAGCATAGTGGAAAAAAAGGATTTACTAATGGATTCACTCATTTTGCAATTTCAATGGGAAGTAAAGAATTGGTAAACGATATTACTGAAAGATTAAGAGCTGATAGCTTTATTATTGAAAGTGAACCAAGAACAACAGGTGATGGCTATTATGAAAGTGTTGTTTTAGACACAGAGGGAAATTTTATTGAAATTACGGAGTAACAAATAGACGAATAATATGAAAATGGATCATTGTGGTTTTCAGGTAAGGGATATGGATAAAGCTATACAATTTTATATTGAAAAATTATCTTTTAGTTTAAATTTTAGAACGATCAATGAAGAAGAACAGGAAGAATACGCCTTTGTTTCTTTAGGAGAGGCAAGGTTAGAGCTCATCCGGGATTTGGCGAACGAACATCAAATAAAGGAAATTACAAAACTATATTGCCCTCACTTTTGCATTGAAGTACAAGATCTTAATATAGCTTTAAATGAATTAAATGCAAAAGGAGTTACAGTTATAAAAGGTCCTCTACAGATTGAAAACGAAGAAACGTGGGTTTACTTTTGTGATGAAGACAATAATGTGTTAGAGTATATCCAATGGTACAATAAAAAATAATCTCTACCTTATAATAAGTAAGCGGTGAGTTAAAATAAGAATCTTTAGACTGGAATAATGATCATAGTTCGATGTGATTTTTTAAAACTATCAGCAGGTAGAAAAATTTTGGTAGTGGTTCAAAAAGTATGATGCCTTTATTTGAGTTAGAGGTAAGCAAATCCGACTGCTCTAAAAAGCTTCACTTTATAAGCGAAAAAGAAAAGCTTGTATCTAACAATAACGCCCATTTAGTTTTTTCATACTTTTTGAACCACAAATGATAATTACACAAACAATAAAACCTACTTAAATGAATTTAAATAACAAAACCATTCGCTGCCTCGCCTTTTTTTTAATCTTATCTTTTCAGCTTTACGCACAAAGTAAACCACTTGACCTGCTATCACCGAATGGAGAATTGAAAGTGTCAGTTACGGTAAGCGATAAAATATATTATTCTCTTTCAGGCAACGGAACAGAGCTATTAACCAATAATCATTTAATGCTAAGCCTCACAAACGAAACGCTTGGCCGGAATCCAAAACTTATAAGTACAAAAAAAGCGAAGGGTGCGGAAGTTATTAAGCCTTACATTTCTTTAAAATACGCTACTGTTCAAAGCAACTACAATTCTGTATTGCTCCTCTTTAAAGGGGCTTATTCGGTAGAATTTCGTGCTTTTGACGATGGCATTGCTTACCGATTCAGTACAACCAAAGAAGGCGACATAGAGGTAACGGATGAGGATATGGCGCTGCATTTTCCTGCCGATTACTTACTGAACCTGCTGCAGCCGAACGGGTTTAAAACAAGTTATGAGGAGCCTTATACTCATATCTCATCATCTAACTGGAAACCAGAAGATAAAATGTCTACCCTGCCGGTGTTGATGGATACCAAAAAAGGGTATAAAATTTTAATCAGTGAGTCGGACCTGCAGGATTATCCATGCATGTTTTTAAAGAGCACCGGCGACAATGGCGTTCAGGCTGTTTTCCCGAAAGTGCCGCTCCAGTTTGGTCCTGACGGCGACCGCAGTCTTAAAATATTACAGCAAGCAGATTATATTGCCAAAACCAAAGGAAACAGAACGTTTCCCTGGCGCTATTTTGTAGTGGTAAAAGATGATAAACAGTTAATAGAAAATACGATGACGTTGCGGCTGGCACCAAAAAGCGAGATTGCTGACCCATCGTGGATTAAGCCAGGCCAGGCAAGCTGGGAATGGTGGAACGGGGCCACACCTTATGGTCCTGATGTAAATTTCGTATCAGGCTTTAATACAGATACCTATAAATACTTTATTGATTTTGCCGCCAAATTCGGGGTTCGTTATATAGTGATGGATGAAGGCTGGGCGAAGAGCACCACCGACCCTTTTACGCCAAATCCAAATGTTGATGTGCACCAGATTATCCGATATGGAAAAGAGAAGGGGGTAGGAGTTGTACTGTGGTTAACCTGGCTCACTGTACATAACCACATGGATTTATTCAAAACATTTAATGATTGGGGAGTGAAAGGTGTAAAGATTGACTTTATGGATCGCAGCGACCAGTGGATGGTAAACTATTATGAAGCGGTAGCAAAAGAAGCATCCAAATACCAGTTGTTTGTTGATTTTCACGGAGCCTTCAAACCGGCAGGATTAGAGTATAAATATCCCAACCTGATTTCATACGAAGGTGTAAGAGGCATGGAACAAATGGGCGGCTGCACACCGGACAACAGCCTTTATTTTCCTTTCATGCGAAACGCCGTAGGGCCGATGGATTATACACCTGGTGCCATGTTCAGCACACAGCCGGAAGCTTATTGCTCCCAGCGTCCCAATTCGGCGAGTATTGGAACACGGGCTTACCAGCTTGCTTTGTTTGTTGTTTTTGAAAGCGGCATTCAGATGCTTGCTGATAACCCCACCCTTTATTACCGCAATGCTGATTGCACCGAGTTCATTACAAGTGTGCCCACTACCTGGGACGAAACCAAAGCGCTTTCAGCAATCGCCGGTGAAGTGGCTGTGGTTGCAAAGCGAAAAAATGAAGCGTGGTTTATTGGCGGCATCGCCAATGGCAAAGAGAATACACGGGAAGTTGCCCTCAGTTTTGACTTTCTGCCGAAGGGAAAGAACTACACTATGACCTATTTTGAAGATGGTATTAACGCTGGCAGGCAGGCGATGGACTACCGGAAGAAAACAATGCAGGTAAAATCGGGCGATACCCTAACCATTATAATGGTTAGAAATGGTGGCTGGGCTGCGCATATAGAGCCTGTTCGGTAAAAGTTATCTTGCCAAATAAAAGAGCAGTACGATTGAAGCAAATCATCATTTGTATGATGCATACTGGTTGTGAAGGTTAGTAAATGCTTTTCATTTTCACGTAAAAACAAACATTTGGTTTTACACTATTTTCAGACTATCTATTTTTTGAGTGATAATTAAGCAATCATACCCGGTATATCTATACCGGGTATTGTTTATTAAAAAGTAAAATCTGGCGCACAGAAACAACAGAGTTCACAATACCAGTATTCTCTGTTCACTTTGTTATCTCTGTGCGAACCATTCTCTACGCCTAATGTATCGGTAAGGCTGCTTTTTTAAAGTAGTATAAGCAGGCATTTTTGGTTTTGGCAGAATTTGCCATCTTGTTTAAGCTGCACTATGTAATGAAAACTTTGCATGCAGGTATTGAAGACAGAAAGAACGTGTTTTGATAATAACAATCAATCTTTTTTTACAAGCCCTTATCTCGTACTATAGCTTTTGGTTTTGCCACAAAATATAAAGAACTCTCAGTTCCGGTTTTTGAAAGGCTTACTTCTTCCCCAATTTTTTAACTACCCATTCGCCCACTTCTTTTCCCTGTGCCACTCCCTGTTCAATGGCATCCATAAAATGAATGCCGCCATAAAAGCGGGAGATGGCTGCTTCATCAGCAGCTTGCATAAACGAATTGAAGTGCCTTGTTGGTAAACCATAACGCACTTCGGTAGTATCAGTAAAACCAACATTGTTGCCGATATAATGAGAAAGTATAACAGCAGAAGTAGTAGAAATGCAGGAATGTCCGCTCAGGTATTCGGGAAAGGGCGGCGTTTGCAATAGCGGCTTCCAATGTACATCTATTAACTGCCGGATAGCCGTTTCAGGACGAATGCGGTTGCTGCGATATTTTTCATCCCAGCAAGCCATAAAGCTATCCATAAGTCCCATGGCTACAACTGTATGAATAAACATTGCTTCTTCAAAAGACTTGTTGGTTTGCCCGCATACAATATTGGTAATTCCCAGCCAATGTGCTCCCGGCGAAATCTTTTTCAATCCTATCATCAGGTGTCCTTCGTCCTGCACCGCGAAAGGGTTGCAGTCCCAAAATGCTGCAATATTCCGATGATCATCAGATAAGCTATCCCCATCCTGCCGGTAGTTAGCATACATCAATTTATAAAAAGCACTGTTTTTGTTTTTGGAAAAAAGTGTTGGCGGCAATACACGAAACTGGCTGGCTGAGTGGAGCAGAAAGGGGCGCACGGTATTAAAGTAAGGTTCAATAGCAGCTATGTATGCAGGCGGTGTAGGATACCAGCAACCTTCTTTATTAATGGGTGTATAGCGTGGCAAATTGCTGATTTTATTGTAGCCGTCTGCTTTTGCATATTTCAGAATGGCTTTGCTGATTGCCTGCGCATACTTTAGAGATTGCTGTACAGTTTCATTACTGTAGCCTTTGTTTTTGCACGAATTTATAAAGCTGTCCTCATAGTTATTCAGTAAGCTTCCTGAAGGCTGCATTTTTTTGGCTGTTTCAATCATAGCAAGAACAGCCGCAATTTGAGAAGAATATCCCCCAATGGAATCCGGCTTTGCAATAGCGGGATAATCACGAACAATGCCGTGCATAGATTGATAAGTTGCATTATTTTCTGCCACTACTTCGTACCCGGCAAGACATGCATAACTAAAGAACCTTGCTGCCAATGGCGGGTTCGTAATGTCATGTATCATCAGCTCAGTCATTTGATTAATGACATTGCCTATTTCAACATTTGTTAATTGCGGGGACTTTCTTTGCTGGCAACTGCAGTTTAGTAAGAGCAGTACCATCACACTAATCAGAATTTTTTTCATGAGAACGTAAATAAATACGGCAAAAACAAATTAGTGCGAAAACACTAATAATGTAGATTATATTTTAAAGTGAATTGAATATATAACCGTTTACTGTTTTTGAGCCTTCGCCATTGTACTTTTATTATTTTCTATTTTTGTACTGATAAGCTTTTACCGGAGCGCCGTTGATGCCAAACAACAAAGTGTTATTAATCGGAAGTACGCTTCTTACATCGCCCCAAAGGTTAAAGCCGGATTGCCATTGCGGAACATATTCAAAACTACCTTTGCCAGTACCTTTTAATAAAACGCCATAGTTGGCATCGTATTTACCAAAGCGCAACCTTGCCTTGTTGATGTTGCCGCAAAGCAGCAAATCTTCAATTCCATCCATGTTATAATCAAGCGGTGTAATGGTAAACACGGGTGATTCCTGTGCTTGTATGGGCAACGGCTTCTGCACAAATTTTCCATTAGCACCCATTTGAAAATAAGACGTGCTTAAACAATTGGCCGTTAAATGACCGGCCTCTTTTAAATCATCTTTATCGAATATATCCGTTACCGTTTGATCGGCATAATCAGCATAATTGGTATATTTCGTACGCATGCTACTCATTTGATCCAGCAGTTCATCACGTGTTACGTAAGGGTAACTTTTCCCCTGAATGTAAAAACAAAGGATCGGGTCTATGGAGCCGTTATTGTCGAAGTCTTTGTAATACATCTCAGCGGGTTCTTTATCGCTCACTTTGCATTGCGTATTTAAACCCAGGTTTCCAATCACCAAATCAGGCTTGCCATCGCCATTCATATCCTGTACCAGCAGCTTGTTCCACCAGCCTGAGTAGGGTTTATCAAAATAAGCATTTGTTTTATTTTCCAGCTTGCCATTTGCATTGATAAAAACAGATACCGGCATCCATTCACCTGTTACAATTAAATCCGGTTTCTTATCGCCGTTTACATCCAGCCATGCTGCATCGGTAATCATTCCTGCATTTTGAAGGGATGGCGCTATTGTTTTTATCTCATTTGTAAAATGACCTTTGCCATCGTTAATCAATAAAAAGCTTTGTGGCGTTTGCGGATAATTACCCGGAATCACGCGACTGCCAACAAACACATCAGGATGCCCGTCGCCATTCACATCAGCTACACGCACGCAACTTTTGCTGGTAAGCATCTTGGGTAATGCATCTTTGGTTTTGCTGAAATTTCCTTTGCCATCATTTAGGTATAAACGGTCTTGCAACAAAGCATCTTCTGGCTCAAAATTGTGATAGCCGCCGCTGGCAACATACAAATCGGGAAAGCCATCTCCATTGGCATCAAAAAAAGCAGCATCGGCATCTGCACTCATTTTGTCCCCCTCCAAAGCAGGTTGCGCCATAGCAGTGAATGCACCGCCTTTTTGTTGTATAAAAATGGCGCCTGCCGTGCCTGGCTCTCCGC
The DNA here is from genome assembly GCA_965277535.1 of Ilyomonas sp. GTDB lineage: Bacteria > Bacteroidota > Bacteroidia > Chitinophagales > Chitinophagaceae > Ilyomonas. Next base: position 4,449,794 of record OZ255825.1, read on the forward strand.
CTACAAATACATCTTCCAGCCCATCACCATTTATATCTCCTTTTGTCATACATGGGCCGGAGAATGATAAGGGGTTAACAAGTAATGGCTGGCGCTTAAAATCGTTGGTAGTATTGGCTGTTTCTTCAAATGAAATGGGTGATTTGGTTTCTGTAAATAAACTGTTCGAGGGTGCATTGTAATGATAAGGTGCCGTTGCGTTTTTCTCTTCTAAAGTAATCAGTTGATTTGTTTTTGCCTCTTTTATTACTTGCTCCTTGCCGCTTAGCCACACGATTCGCAACGAATCAATCAGAGCATTATTTCCCATTCCAAAATGAAGGACAGGTGATACCGAAGATTGATAGCCACGGGCAGGCATTTGCTCTTCGTATTGCTCTGCACCTTTTGCATACACAAATACTTTTGCACCTAAGCCCTGTGTGTTTTTGTCACTTCCTTTTAAAGCCACCTGCAAATAATTGTGCGCATTTTTTGGAGCAACATTGTGATAAATAAAAGCCGGTTTGTTGATGTTATTTATGATCAAATCGAGTTTGCCATCGTTATCTAAATCGGCATAAGCAGCGCCATTGCTATTGGATGGCTGGTTGAACCCCCAATCGCTACTTACATTGCTAAAAGTGAGATTACCATTGTTTTTGAAAAGATAATTGACAACGTTACTTGCTGGCATTTTTTGCACAAGGTCGAGTACGTTTTGCCTGCGGATATTGCCATTGTTGTTTTGGATATAATCATTCATGTATTTCAAAAAATCCAGGTTGGTATAATCGCGTGTGTAACCGTTGGTTACCAGCAAATCTTTCCATCCATCATTGTCATAATCCGCAAACAGCGCAGCCCAGCTCCAGTCTGTATTTGAAATACCAGATAGCTGTCCTACTTCACTAAACGTACCGTTGCCATTGTTTACCTGGAACATGTTGCGCATGTATTGATAATAAAATCCGCTTGCCAGCATCAGATCATATTTCTCATAATTATCTGGCGCCATCAGCATCTTCTGGCGATGGTTATCTTCAGGCAGCATATCCAAAGAAAAAATATCAGGCAAGCCGTCGTTGTTTATATCAGCTACATCGTTGCCCATCCCAAAATGTGTGGTATGGCCTAAAGCTGTTTTTTTTACATCCGTAAAAGTTCCGTTTTTATTATTAATGTATAGATAATCCGGAACTGTGTAGTCATCACAAATGTAAATATCCGGCCATCCGTCGTTATTCAAATCGGCGATACCTGCACTCAATCCATACGTTAAGGAAGAGCTGCTGATGCCTGAAGTTTTGGTAACATTTGTAAAAACATTATTGTCGTTTCTATACAGTTTGATACCGATATAAGGGTCGGTTTGTTTGAGTTCTGCTGCTGTGCTCACAGCGTCTAGTACGGGTAATGAATTTGGATTGTGATTTAATAACAGCATGTCTAAGTCTCCATCTCTGTCGTAGTCGAAGAAATAAGCCTGTGTGCTGAACGACGAATCTGCCAGCCCGTACTTAGCAGCTTCTTCTTTAAAAGAGGGTATGCCTTCTTTATCATTACCCTGGTTGATAAACAATTGGTTTACTCGTTTATCAGGCGGCAATTTACCTGAGTAACAAACGTAAATATCCAGTAATCCATCACCGTTTACATCAGCCATGGTTACGCCGGTTTTCCATGGACCCGGTCTGCCGGCAACACCGGCACGGTCGGTAATGTCTTCAAATTGCATATTGCCCCTATTCAGGTACAATTTGTTATCAACGATGTTGCCCGAAAAATAAATATCCTGTAAGCCATCGCCGTTTACATCACCCACTGCAACGCCGCCGCCGTTGTAGAAGTATTCATACATGAGTACGTTCATGTTGAGGTCTTCTTTCACTTCGTTGTTGAAGTTGATGCCGGTTTGTGCAACGGGCAATAATTCAAATACAGTAGCTTCTTTTTGAGAAGATATTTCATTTGTTTTTTTAGTGGAACATCTCAGCAAGAGAACGGCCGATAAACACAGTAACAGCGATTGGCGAAGTATCGAAAAAACACAGCGTTGCAAGAGAAAATAATTAGAATGGAAAGATATATAAACTTAAAATCAATGCCGGTAGTTACCGGCATTGATTTTAAAAATTAGTGCAAAAACAAAGATTCAGTAGTTCTATTAATATCCTGGATTTTGAATGAGCTTACTGTTCTTATTTAATTCATCTCTGCTAATCGGTCTGAAGTACATTTTATCAATCCACGTACGGTTTTCCAATGAATTATCATTGAAAGTTACGTATTTGTAGTTGTAAACTGTTTCATCGTGGCGATAAGGCACGGGAGCCGCTGCACCTGGCTTCAGTAATCCTGTAACATTGATAAACTCAAGCTTTCGCCCTAATGTTTGTGCTGCTATCATCCACCGGCGTGCATCGTGATATCTCTGTTCTTCAAATGCCATTTCTACTCTTCTTTCATTTCTGTATTCCTGTTTTAAAGCATCACCCGACAATATTATAGCAGGCATTCCCGCACGAAACCTGATTTTGTTTAACCATGTTGTTGCAACATCTTCCTGCCCTAACTCGATAGAAGCTTCCACATAATTTAGCACGGCCTCGGTGTAGCGGAAGAACGGATAAGGGATGTATTGGCGTGTGTTGTTATCTACAACATTTGGATCTGGATCAATAAATTTACGCATATAATAACCTGACCAGGAAGCATTCCAGTTCTCAACAACACTCTGCCTTGTATCTAAACCTGCTAACAAGCTGCCCCCCGGAGCCGTTTCGTACGATCCTGACTGAATTTGGTTTACAGGATCAGGATTACTGGTGATTTTATTACGCGGCTTCCAACCTGCGCCGTCATACAATATGGTTGCATAAAGGCGGGGATCTCTGTTTTTGTATGGTGCGGCTGCTTCAACAGGATTTGTCCAGTCGAACTTAGTTCCGTCCATCATTTCATAATCATCTACTAATTGTTGAATTGGCACATTGCCAGCCCAGTTATGATAACCGTTCGGCCCATTGTCCAATCCTACTGAAGTACCATCTGTACCCGGGCCACCCGTATATACATCTGAAGAAAACTGCCGCATGAACAGCAGTTCGCTAGAGGCAGCGGCATCTACGCCAGGCGCTTTACTGGCGCCGCCCATAGCTAAAGACGTATAAGCCTGCGTGCCGGCAGCTGGTGATAGGGGTGCAGTTAAGTTAAGCATATAACCGCTTCCTAAGTCAAGTACCGCTTTAGCTGCTGCTTGCGCAGCCATCCATCTTGCATTGCGATCGCCGCTTACATAACCCAGCAATTCAGGATTGGAAAAGGCAGCGATGGTGGCAGACTTTGCTTTAGCCGTTGGAATATCATGCAAGTCAGAAGCTGCATACAATAAGACTCTTGATTTTAAAGCCAATGCCGACAATTGAGTAGCTCTGCCAGATGCGAGCGTTCTGCCAGCAAGTAATAAGGCTGCGCTATCGCAATCGCTAACAATGAAGTTTACACATTCTTCATACGTATTACGCGTTACAGAGTAATCTTGATTCAAACCATAAGAATGATTAACGAGAGGTACTGCTCCGTAGTAACGAAGTAATTGCTGATAATAATAGCCTCTTAAAAAATGGGCTTCTCCCTGAAGTCTTTTGTTTAAGGCCGTATCCGTAAAAGTAGCCGTTTTTAAATTCTCCAATGCAAGATTACAGGGGCGAATGTAGTTGTACATATTCCCCCATTCATAAGTATTATCTACCCACCCTAAATTGGAAGGTGATAAAGTTCCTTCATTAATTGTATTGATACCTCTGCCAGGATGTACAAATACGGCTTCGTCGCTTAAAGATGCCAGTTGTTGCTCATCCCATCCGCCATTGCCCAAACCATTGTAAATGTTAGTTACAAAAGCTTCAGATAAGCCACCATCGGTCCATGTAATTGCTGAGGATATAGAGGTAAGCGGCGTTGTGTTTAAAAAGTCTTTTTTGCATGAACTTATCAAAATGATAAGGATGGCAAAAGCGAACAGATTATTAGTTGTTATTTTTTTCATCGTTTGTTTTTAAAAAGTTACTCTAACACCTGCATTCAGAATCCTAGATTGCGGATAATATTGACCATTGCCTGATGTTGACTCCGGATCATATATTTTCATCTTATCCCATGTGGCAAGATTGAGTGCGTTAACGTAAACACGTAATCCATGAATACCAGCCCTCACACCAAGCTTTTCAGGCATATTGTATCCTAATTCTACGTTCTTCAAACGCAGGTAATCGCTGCTTCTTAGGTAATAAGTATTATTTCCTGTGTAATAAGTATTACCCCTGTTTGCGATGCGTGGATCTACACTGCTTGGATGATCAATAGTCCACTGGTGATCGTAACTGTACTGGAGATAGTTGCCAATATCACCGGATTCTGTTCCAATGTAAAGCAAGCCGCCCGTTGCACCCTGGAAGAGAATAGATAAATCGAATGCTTTATAAGCAAAATTAAAATTCACCCCGCCTGTAAATGTAGGTTCATTGGTTTTGTCCAATCTTATCTGGTCATTACCGTCTATTTTTCCATCATGATTGATGTCTTTAAACTTCATGTCACCGGGTTTGAGCGCAGGAGTAACGCCAGAATAGTCAAGTTTGTTTTTATCAATATCTGCCTGGTCTTTAAAAACACCATCGTATTCATAAGGAAGAAATGCGCCTCCACCACCACTGCTAAACGGATGCCCTGTGGCTAACTGCCACTTAGGTGCTCCAGGTGGCTCATCCTGGTATAAGATTTTGTTCTTTGCATAACCACCATTTACGCTTACCGAAAACCTGAAATCCCGTGCACCAGTATTATAACTTACAGAAAAATCGTATCCTTTATTTTCTGACTTGCCAATATTAGTAGGTGGTAAAAGACCAGCAATCCCAGACGTTTGCGGTGTAGAACCTGACTTCTGCCACAGAATATGATCGCGTTTGTTATAAAAATAATCAAACTCGAAATTGATACTGTTTTTAAACATGCTGCCTTCTATACCTACGTCGGTATTTTTGGCTACTTCCCATGTAAAGTCGGGATTGGGAACTACTTGCTCGTATAGGGTTTTGAAAGCTGCGTTATTGACGGTATAGTTGCTAAATCCGTAAGTTGACAGGAACTGGTATTCTTGTAGTGTATTGTTATAATATACCTGGTCGTTACCTAATTTGCCGTAAGAGCCTCTTAGTTTTAAAGAGTTGATGAACTTGATATTGTTCTTAAAAAATCCCTCTTCAGAAATACGCCATCCGGCAAGAATACCCGGGAAAAATCCAAACTGGTGTCCCTTTGGAAACAAGTAAGAACCATCATCACGCCATAAAAATTCGGCAAGATATTTTTCTTTATAGTTATAAGCAGCCCTGCCAAAATAACTTAGCCTGGCACGGTTGTAACCAGATCCTCCTACTTGTTGTCCCAGCGTACCTCCTGCAAACAACTGAGACAAGGCAGGCGAAATAAAATTGGTACGATAAGCATTAAAATCATCTTCCTTATCTGTTTCTTTGGTTACGGCAGCCATCAACGCGATGGTATGAGGTCCAATCTTTTTATCGTAGTTGATAAAAGCTGAGGTTAAGAGATTCAGGTAATTATAATCTGCCTGTGACAGCTGAGGACTTGTAAATGTGGAACGCAGATTCCTGGTAAGAACAGGCGTTTTGCCATCAGCTTCATAAGTGCTGTGATCCCAGAAATAAAGATACCATGGTATTTGCCAGTTTTTGGTACGCTGAATTTCTTTATCAACGGTAGCTGTACCGGTTACTTTCAATCCATCCACACCAGGTATCAGAAACTCAACTCTTCCGTTTACCTGAAAGTAATCTCTTCTGTCATCGTTATAACCGGTTTGATTGGTGGCAATCACTATCGGGTTTTGTCCGTTTTCAATATCCGGTCCAGGCAACCCGTTTGGCCATACTTCAGGATCTGTAGGTCTGCCACGCATCAACATTCTGAATATAGAACCGGCACTTTGGGTAGGAAAATGACGATACTCTTCACGGGCTGTTAAGTCTACAGATGTTCTGATGTACTTGTTTACATTCGCATCTAAATTGATGCGCATATCATATTGCTTATAACCCGTTGCAGAATTTTTATAATAACCATCCTGGTCTTCATAGCCCAAAGAGGCGAGGTACTTTACATTTTCAGAACCACCGCGCAACTGTAAAGAATGCTGTTCCTGAGGCGACCATGTTTTCAAAGTTGTCTTAAACCAGTCTGTATTAGGATGTCCCCAAGGGTCACTGCCATCTTTATATTTTTGCACATCAGCCGGTTGAAAGGGAGCACGCACAACATTGCCACCCAGAGTGGTATAACTTCCTGTTGCATTAAAAGCAGCTTCAGCAGCCGCCCATTCGGCAGGAGGCACACCATCAAATATTGTGGTCTCATTATTCATCTGGGTGTATTCCACTGCGTTCGCCATTTTAGGAATGCGTGTTGGCTGTGCCCATCCATGATTAAAGTTATAAGACAGTTGTGGCTTGCCTGCCTTGCCACGTTTTGTAGTTACAAGTATAACTCCGTTGGCTGCTCTTGCTCCATAAATAGCCGAAGATGCATCCTTTAATACAGACATACTTTCTATATCTGCCGGGTTAAGGCGCTCAAGGCCACCGGCTACATCAGGCACTCCATCCACTACAATGAGTGCCGATGTGTTGCCAAAGGTATTCGTGCCGCGTATGCGTATGTTAGAGCCATCATAACCAGGCTCGCCGGAGGATTGCACGGCACTGATGCCGGGTAAACGACCTACCAGCGAATTTGATAAATTTACAGTTGGTGTTTTTTCAAGTTCCGAACCTTTTACGGTAGATACAGCACCTGTTACCGTTACTTTTCTTTGGGCTCCATAACCCACCACCACCACTTCATTCAGGTTATTGATTTCGCCTGCTTTTAGCGTAACATTAATGGTAGATTGATTGCCTACAGTTACTTCCTGCGACTGATAGCCGATGGCAGAAAACTGGAGCACCGAATTGCTGTTGGGAACCTTAATTAAAAATTCCCCGTTCTCATCAGTTGTTGATCCATTATGGGTATCTTTTATAAGGATGCTGATGTGCGGAACGGGCTCCGCTTTTTCGTTAGTAACTCTTCCTTTAACGGTAACTGATTGCGCATTAAGAGTAGAAGAAATGAAAAGCGATACTAATAACAGTATAAAAATATTCTTCATATTGGCTTGATGTTATAATTAGAAATGGTTAGATGAATTAACCCATGGCTAATCCAATTTCAACAGTTAGAAAATCATTTTTAGTTGTGTAGATGAGACGTTAGGTTTGGCAGATTCTGCAGTACATTTTTTTCATGTGTTTTTGTTTTTGGCGTTAAAAATATAGTAAGCATTAAAATGGGTACAGACAAGTATTCGAGAAAATCAGAAACATCTTTTCCAGCCGTTCATTAAAATTTGAGGGTACATGCGCAAGCAATCCTACTTTCTCTTAATTCTTACCTTTTATCAATAACCAAATTTATAGATTATTTAAGACAAATCTCACCTTAAATTATTCTATAAAGCAATCAAATTGTACATGTTTTTTGACCTATGATACATTTATCACAGTATCGTCTAACATTTTTTCTGTAAAAACAAACTCTGCAAAAAAGCCTTAGAAAATGAAATGAAATTTTAAGAATATAGCTCGATCCGAAAAGTATAAATACCCATTGATTAACTAAAAACAGATAAAGTATAAAATTCGGGGTATTAAATATTTTCCTATTTTTATTCTTTAAACGCTTGTTGTCATTTAGATTGCTGATTGTTCTTGACCGTATTTACCTTATTATTTTTATCGGAAACACCTGAGACTCCAATTTATCTAAAACTGAAATTGCTTGAAATTTTCTTTTCTTTTCTTGTTTACTCTTTTAATAGTCATTACCAATAGTAGTATATGCCAGCCTAATCCTTATATATTCAAGTACCTGACTGTTGATGCCGGTTTGTCGCACACTGATGCGAACGATATTGCTCAGGACGAAGAAGGTTATATTTGGATTGGAACTTATTTTGGACTTGACAGGTACGATGGTTACTCAATCAAGAAGTATTACAATAACAGTTTGCCTATACAAAATGCGTTTCGAAATCGCATTACGAGTGTTTATCCTGATAAATCCGGTATTATTTGGCTTAACACAGAAGATGGTTTGGAAAGTTTTGATACACACTCCGAACAATACATCTGCTATAAAAATGATAACAGGCAAAACAATCCCCGTTTTGAAAAAATTTGTAAGCCAGCCGGAAATGATATCTACGGCATCCTATACGGTCAGCTTAGTTTGTATTCGATTGAAAATGATACTATCAGACAACAAAATCTAACCCTTCCCGACAATGTTGAATTTCATGATATGGCATCCGATGCTAAGGGAGCAATTTACATAGCAAGCAACAAAGGTGTTTGGATGGCAAACAAAAACAGAACACTTAAAAAGATAACCATAGAAGGGCTGAGTGATGAGAATACTTCAACAATTTATTTTGATAACCTTGGTAATTTATTGATTGCAAATGGCAAAACTATAATTCAGGCAAAAACAAATGTAGAACCGACGAATGGAACAGGTGATGGCAAATGGATTATTACTAAGAAATTTACATGTGGTGATAAACTGAACGGTATAAAAAATATTGTGCAGCAAGGCAAATCAGACTATTGGATTAACGCCGGCAATGCTTTGGTAAGATTAGATAATAACCTTAATTATATACATTCTTTAAATACTAATAGTTCGTTACATAGTTTAAACTCGAGTTCACTCAGTAAAATATTCATTGATCGTTCTGAATGCCTATGGGTATGCACTTTTGGTGGCGGAGTAAATTATTGCGACCTTAATCAAAAACGCTTTTATACTCTTCAGCATAATCCTGAACTTTTAAATTCGTTAAGCGGCAATCATATACGATCTGTTCTGGAAGATGGAGAAAATCTTTGGATCGGCACGACTTCAAATGGATTGAATTTATTCAATACAAAAACAGGAGTATTTAGTTTTTATAATACATACAATTCGCCTCTACGCTTAAAAAATGACGTAATCACAGCCCTCACTCTGGACAATGACAAAAACTTATGGATAGGCAGCGATGTGGGCATTGAAATTTTAAGACCTAACAAGAAAGAATTGTGGAAGCCGTCAGGATGTGATTCTTTTCCAAAGTATATAATTGATATTCTGGTGAAGGATTGTTTTGGAAATATATGGTTTGGCAACCATACTAACCGGTCTGGTGTAATATGGAAAGATGATAAAGGCCACTTTCATGTAAAATATTATGGGGAAGGCTTTTTTATTATTGCTGATAAAAAGAAGCCACAACTTTTTATTTCCAGTACGCATGGGTTGCAACGTGTAATTATTGATAGTAAAGGGAACATCGTTCAAAGCTTTAGATATGAAGCGTCTTCCGATGCCAACTCATTAAGCTCTAACTATACATATCCAATTTGCCAGCAAAACGACAGCACTTACTGGATTGGCACCATTGGCGGCGGCTTAAACTGCCTTACGTTGCAACAAAAAAACAATTCGTACCGTATTCACTCTTACAGTGAGAAGTATGGGATTTTTAAGGATGTTGAGAGCCTTGAAATAGATAATAATGGAAACCTTTGGATGGGAGGAAACGGATTGGAATGTTTTAACCCTGTAACGGGAAAACTGGTAAGGTACATAATGGACGATGGTTTGCAAGGCAACAGCTTTAAAGTGGCGGCATCTTACAAAGGAGCAGATGGTAGATTGTATTTCGGAGGCATCAATGGTCTTAATTATTTTTATCCTGACCAAATTCAAAAAAATAATATTTCGGCTAAGGCAGCTATCACTGGCTTTCGTATCAACAATCAACAATCAGATAATTTAGATTCAGCCACTGCTGACGTATCAATAAACCGAAAAACAGGCGAATCCAAACATCTCACACTTGATTACTTAGATAACAATTTTGTCATCTTTTTTTCTTCCATGCACTTTGCAAATCCTATTAAGTGCAAGTATCGTTATAAATTGATAGATTTTGACAAAGAATGGAAATATACAGATGGAGCAAACCCAAGTGCTACGTACAATAATCTTGACTATAAAAGTTACCGGTTTATTGTAGAAGCTACAAACAACGATGGAATCTGGAGCCAGAGTGAAGCTCAGATGTTTATTACGATTACTCCTCCCTGGTGGAAATCGGACATAGCCAAAATTGTCTATCTTCTGTTAATCACATCAGGATTGTTAGGTATTTATTTTTATCAGGCAAAATGGTATCGCCTGAAAAGGGAAATAGCAGTTCGTGAAATTAACGAAAACAAGAAAGAGGAAATACATAAACACAAAGAAGAGTTGTATCAACAACAATTGGTGTTTTTTACCAACGTTTCTCATGAATTTCGTACACCGCTTACATTAATACTGGGTCCATTACAAAACCTGATAAAACAAAACCGGGATGAAAAAACAGATAGCTCATATCAGTTGATGCTTAAAAACGGCAAACGGCTCACCAACCTTATTAGTGAGTTGATGAATTTTAAAAAGGTTACTGATAGCGTTATCAAATTACAGGTACAGCCGGTAGAAGTAAATAAGTTTTGTGAAGACCTGGCTTTAGAGTTTCAACATCTCGCTATCAGCAAAGACATTGCATTTGAAATAATTGACGATAGGAGCCAAACAGCAACAGGTTGGTTCGACATACAGATCCTCGAAAAAATCCTTTTTAATCTTTTAATTAATTCTTTCAAATACACCAATATCGGCGGGCAGATTTCCTTGCAAATCTTTTTCGACATTGAGAAATTCAGACCGTCTTACAAAAACAGCTTCCGGTTGTTGTACGAGGGCTATCGGGCAAAGGAATATATCTATTTCTGCATAGCCGATTCAGGAATCGGGATATCCAATGAATCTATCACTATGATATTTGACAGGTATTACCGCATTTCCAAAAATCATCTTGGCTCAGGCGTAGGTCTGGCACTTGTAAAAAGCCTTACCCAACTACATAAAGGAGATATTTATGTTTATAGCGAGCGATATAAAGGAACACAAATTATAATAGGCATTCCCTGGGGCGAAGAAAATTATGATGAATGCGAACGTAAAGCTTTGGATACGGAGCCCCAAATGCAATTGGAACCCATTGATACATCAACGCTATTATCTTATCATTATAACGACAGTGAAACAAATGCCGCACAAGCAAAAGGGAAAAAGAGTATTTTGTTAGTAGATGATAATGAAGAGTTGCGCTTATTTTTAAAACAAGCCCTCCAGGTTTCTTATCAGATATATGAAGCCAAAGATGGAATTTCTGCAATAGAAACAGCCATCGAAAAAGTACCTGATTTGATTATCAGCGACATTATGATGCCGGGGAGCATCAACGGAATAATGCTTTGCAAGCTTATGAAGGAACGGTTTGAAACAAGTCATATTCCATTCATTATTTTGTCAGCGAAAGATGCATTGGATACCAAAATTGAAGGCATGGAATCGGGCGCCGATTTTTATTTTGCCAAGCCATTAAGCATACACTTTTTGTTGCTAACGGTTCATAATATTTTTGAACAAAACAAAAAACTGAAGCTCAGGTATACCAACGATTATTTATCGGAAGCCACAGAACTCGTGCAATCAGAAAAAGACAAGGAGTTTCTTCAGCAGCTTTTAACGCTAATTGAAAACAATATGAAGGAGCCGGATCTCGATGTAGAATTTTTATGCAAGCACCTGCACATTAGCCGTACAAAGCTTTATCAAAAAATAAAAAGTGTATCCGACCAGTCGGTAGGTGAGTTTATCAGAACCTTCCGGCTTAAAAAAGCGGTTCATATCATGACCCATGAAGACATATCCATGAATGAAATTGTAGATAGGATTGGAATGCAAAGCAGTTCTAATTTTTCAAGAGCGTTTAAAAAAGAATATGGAAAATCACCTTTACAATTCATGCAGTCGTTAAAGAAGGAACATGATTAAATTTGGCAAATAAAAGTGTATCGTATTTGTTTTAACAATGATAAGAATAAGCATATAGAACTGATACTTTTTTGACAACTAGAAAATAAAAAAGGCTTGCAAACCAGCGATTTACAAGCCTTTTATCGTGCCCAGGACTGGATTCGAACCAGCACATCCTTTCGAACGCTGCGACCTGAACACAGTGCGTCTACCAATTTCGCCACCTGGGCAGGTGAATGTTGCAGGGCTGCAAATATAATTGTGAAGAATGGTTTGCACAAACCCTTTTTATAATGTTAAGAGGCTGCATCCGCGCAGGTCGCTGTTGTCTATTCGTCCCAACACTTCAAAAGAGCCATCTTCATAAACAATACCTGCATCGTCTGTTGCAATAAAAGCGCAGCTATCTATGTTAGCCAGGTCAATAATATTTAAAATACCCTTTCCGCTTGATGAAACGTGTAATGGATCATCTGCATTCCGTATCAGTACTTTCATCCAGGGAGGGCAATGATAAATGCCTTTTTCTTTTGAATAAGCCTGGCTCATTAGCTCTGTCATTCCATACTCCGAATGAATGCTTTTTACTTTAAATGCTTCACACAAAATACGATGAACTTCTTCGCGTGTCATTTCTTCTTTTCTACCTTTCATGCCGCCTGTTTCCATAATTGTAGCGTGTTGTAAAGACATTGGATAAACTGCCGCAAAATCAAGCAGGGCGTAGGTTACACCAATTAAAATGGTGCTTTGTTTTTGTGCATTTAATTGCAGTAACGTGTTTTGTAATGCTTCAAAATCGTACAAATAAAAACCACTTTCCGGATGCTTTGATAATCGGATCAATTCATCTACCATAAACACCAGCGAAGATCCTTTGCGCTCAAGATAAGAAGGAAGCAAACCAAGGATGCAAAATTTATCTATACCCCCATAGAATTGCTGAAAAGCTGTGATAAAGCTTTGTTCATAAAATGAAACGTCTTTAACAAAATGCCGGCTATTAATAGTTGTTGTAGTACCACTGCTGGTAAAAATAACTTGTGGCGAAAATGTTCCGGTTGTTACCTGATGTGTTTTAAAAAATGAAATGGGAAGAAACGGAATGTGTTCAACGTTAGTTATGGCTGCTGGTTGTATTTGTAGCAGTCGGCACCAATTATTATACACTTGGTTGTTCTCATACTGGTGATGAAACAAGCTGATGGCAACGCTCTCTTCAAAGCTGTTTTGCTTAAAAATATTGTTAACAAAAAAAGGCTTCACACTAAACACTCCATTGGTTTTGTTTACATTTGAACCATAGATATATCCTGAAATGAAAGCAAAAATATTGATAGTTGTTGTAAGCATGATGATAATGGCTGCCTGTTCGAAAGATACTTACAGTTCAACTCCTAAACTCTCTTTTAAAAGTGTAAATGGCACTGTATTTCCTCAACAATCTAACATTGATTTTAAATTTGAAGTTACAGATAAGGAAGGCGATATTCAGGACACAATGTGGTTTGAAAAAAACTCTTATACATGCGGTGCAGACGGTTATCTTTTATCCGGCAACCCAGTTCCCAGCTTCACAAGTCGCAAAGATTTAAAAGCTGACATAGATATCAACTTACAATTGGGTAGTAATCTATCCAGTTGTGTTGGCAAAGACGATTCCTGCTACTTCCGTTTTTGGATAAAAGATAAAGCCGGACACATAAGCGATACGGTTCAATCGCCAACCCTTAAGCTGTTAAAAGATTAACCGTGCTGTGGAAGCTTGCACGTTTTTTTTTATTCGGTAATTATTATTTAGCGTTTTGCATTGTTGCATTATCTTTTGAAACGGCAATAAAAAACGGTTTCCAAATTACAGATGCCTGCTTTTATTGGCTCATTTTTTTATCGGTAGTTGTGTATTATACACATGCTTACATTGGCGATTATGCAACGGCAACATCGTCAAATCCCCGCACGGCTTGGTATGCCAACAACAGGAAACTTATCTTTTTTACACAGCTTTTTTTTACCATTGTTATTGCAGGTGGTTGTGTGTATGAGTTAATTAGGCATGGGGCTGCCGTTTCTGTTTTTAGCATACAAAACTGGATGCTTTTGCTGCTTTTTCCTTTCCTGGCTCTGCTGTACTACGATGTTATTTTTCCTGCCCGTTTCCGCTTTAAACTACGCAACGTTGCATGGCTGAAACCCTTTATTATCGGGTTTGTTTGTACAGGTTTGATTGTTGTGTATCCAATGCTTTTTTATTCGTTGCAAACAAAACAAACGTTTTATCCTTCTTTGGTCGAAGGGTGCTATTTTTTCACCAACTGGATGTTTACAACTGCTATTGCACTTATGTTTGATATTAAAGATTTTGCTGCCGATCATAACTATCAGCTCAAAACATTTGTAGTAACCAAAGGCTTGCGGCGTACCCTTTTTTTTATCTTGCTTCCGCTTATAATTGTAAGCTTTATATCTTTTCTTTTGTTTGCCTTACTGGTAAAGTTTTCAGTCCTCCAGATTATCATTAACACCATTCCTTTTTTTTTATTATTCATTTCCGCTGCATCGTTGCGTCGCCGTAAAGGCATTTTGTATTATTTGATTATCATTGATGGTTTATTACTTGTTAAAGCTCTCTTTGGCATTGCAGCAATGATGTTGGCAAAATAATTCATCACACCTACCTTTGACGGCTTTCAAAAAGTATTAAAATAAAAATATGGCGAAACAAAAAGAAGCAACAGAAGAAAAGAAATCTATGCTAACCGAATCATCACTTACCTTCTTAAAAAACTATATCAACAACGCATCACCAGTTGGCTTTGAAAGCAGCGGACAGCGTTTATGGCTCGATTATCTGAATCCTTATATTCATTCCCATTTTACAGATCCTTATGGAACGGCGGTAGGTGTAATCAATCCAGATGCGCCTTTCAAAGTGGTAATTGAAGCGCATGCTGATGAAATCAGTTGGTTTGTAAATTATATTAATGACCAAGGTTTGATTTATTTAAAAAGAAATGGCGGCGTTGACCATCAGATTGCACCTTCCATGCGCGTTTTGATTTGGGGTAAAAAAGGAGCTGTAAAAGCGGTGTTTGGATGGCCTGCTATTCACACCCGGTTAAGCAACAACGATGCAAAAGAGCCGGTGCCAAAAGTTGAAAACCTGTGGCTTGATTGTGGCGCACGCACAAAAAAAGAAGTAGAAGAATTGGGCATTCATGTAGGTGCCGTGGTTACTTACCAAGATGGTTTTGATGAACTGTCAAACAACTCATTTATCGGCAGAGCTTTCGACAACCGTGTGGGCGGATTTATGATTGCTGAAGTGGCGCGTTTGTTAAAAGAAAACAACGTTACGCTGCCCTATGGCTTGTACATTGTAAATGCTGTGCAGGAAGAAATTGGTTTGCGTGGCGCAGAGATGATTGCAAGGCGCATAAAACCAAACATTGCCATTGTTACCGATGTTACGCACGATACGCAAACGCCCATGATAAACAAAATGATGGAAGGCGATATAACCTGCGGAAAAGGACCTTCGTTGGCTTATGGACCCGCTGTACATAACAAGCTTTTGAATTTAGTGCTTGAAGTGGCAGAAAAGAAAAACATAGCGGTGCAAAACCGAACTGTAAGTCGCAGCACCGGAACAGATACTGACAGCTTTGCGTATGCAAATGACGGTTGCCCAAGCGTGCTCATTTCAATACCATTGCGCTACATGCACACAACGGTTGAAATGCTTCAAAAAGATGATATTGAAAGTACCATTCGTTTGATGTATGAAACATTGCTTACACTCACACCAGAAACAGATTTGAATTATTTGTAACTTTGGTTTTATAATAAAAATTTATCGTTGTACCGCGTTTCTTAACGCGGTATTTTTATGTATGTATTTTAAAAAGCTATACAGGCAAACTAGGTTTTGGTTTGTTATCGTTGTTCTGTTTGCAGTAGGGCAATTGTTCATCAATTACAAACATGGCGTTGAGTTTTCACCGTTCTATCATTATGATATGTTCTCATTACTTTTTACGGCAAAACCAAACTATGAAGCAACCGAAGTAAGCGTAAATGGTGTGCCTTTACAGACAAGAAACTTCACACCTAACGGCTGGGACAACATTGTACTGCCCATCATTCAATATCAAAATTCGCAACACTGGAATAGCCAAGTTTACAACACAACAATCAAGCGATTGTTATATACAACTGATTCTTCTTTCTATGTAAATCAACTTTCGCAACAACAGTTTGATGCCTGGTACCGGCAGCGCATTATCCGTATGCTGCATTTATCACAAAATGCAAACGTTCAATACAAAATCATTTCTTATCATCAACAAAACAACGTTCTCTATCGCTGATGAAACGTTCATTTCGGCATACCATCCTCATTTGGTTTTGCGCTATTTTTTATGTGCTCGCCCTTTTTAAATGGTACAACAACATGTTGCTGTATCAGCAGCAACCCATTTTTATTTATGATACGTTTGATGTGTTCAGTTGGTTGTTTATACAAACCGGCATTCCAAAATGGTTGTTGCTAACAAAGCATTTTTTATTCTTCGATCTTCTTTTTTATACCGCACCTTTATTGTTGTTAACCACATCTTATGCAAAACAAAAATGGATTTCAATTGCTGCTATTTATGTGTTGATTATAAACTGGATTTATCTCCAATGCTATTTTTTGTTTCCCGTCAGTTCATACACCATTTTTGTTGTGTGGCTTCTTTTTCCCATCATTTTCATCCCTAAAAAAGAAGAAACATTTTTTCTGCTCTTTGATGGCATCCGCTATTTCTTTTTATACTTTTTTGCTTCAGCAGGGATATGGAAAATTGTAAGAGGAAGCGTTTTTAACAAGATTCAGTTAAGTGCTGTTTTGCTGGAACAACACAAAGAAATGCTTACCAATTCGCCGCATTATTGGCTGTCCCATTTGTATTTGTTTCTTATCAATCATACAACGCTTTCCTATCTTATTTACATTGCAGTAACAGTAATGGAGTTAAGCTTTCTCATTGGCTTTTTTACAAAGAGGTTTGACAAATTTCTCATCCTCGTTTACTTCATCTTTTTAATTGCCGATTATTTTGTTATGCGCATTCCTTACTTTGAAACATTGCCTTTTTTACTTCCGCTTTGTTTTCATTATAAGCCAATCTTAAGACGCAAAAGCGACATTCTTTTTTTCAAATGAATTAAATTTGCAGATTAAATCGTTACCATAATGGAATACAGAATTGCAGTGTTGGATTTAAATAATGGACTCCCAAATCAGGGAATGCGATGTATCAATGAAATCCTTAACCAGTGGAGTGAAGCGAATCAATACAACATACAAGTAACGGAGTTTGACGTTCGTCAGAAATTGGAACTGCCTGATTTAAGCTACGATATTTATATATCGAGTGGTGGTCCCGGATCGCCGTTGGAAACTGAAGGAATGGAATGGGACAATCGTTTTGTTGACTGGATACAATCGGTTGAAGATTACAATAGCAACGAAGATGCCTTTCCAAAAAAGCATGTGTTTTTTATTTGCCATAGTTTTCAGTTGGCATGTCGTTATTTCAATTTTGCAACGGTTTGCCGGCGAAACAAAACATCATTTGGCGTGTTTCCGGTTCACATGCTTCCGAGTTCCCTTGATGAGCCTGTGTTTGAAGGTTTAACCGACCCGTTTTATGCAGTTGACAGCCGCGATTTTCAGGTCATTCAGCCAGATGAAAGCAGGCTGACAGAATTAGGTGGAACAGCGCTGGCGATTGAAAAAGAACGTCCGCATGTTGCTCATTACGAACGTGCGGTGATGGCAGTGCGTTTCAATCCGTATTTTATCGGCACACAGTTCCATCCGGAAGCCGATGCTGTAGGCATGAGCATGTATTTGCAACGCGAGGATAAAAAGAAAACCGTAATTGAAAGTGTTGGCGAAGACAAATGGAAAAGCATGATTGAGCAATTGAACGATCCTGATAAAATCATGTTCACGCACAATCATATTTTGCCCAATTTTTTAAACATGGCAGTTGAGCAAATGGAAACGGCGTAAGTTTGTTTTTGCCCTAATTATTCCGTGAGATTTCGAAATACAGTTTTATGTACCGAGCATTTGTAACTCTTGTTGATCGTCTGTTGCGCCTGCCTGTCCGGTAGGCAGGTCGCACTCTTCAACGCCTGCCTACCGCCAGGCAGGTTCTGAAAAGGCTTGAGCTAAGTGTAGCATCATATCAAAATAAAATCATGCAAAAACAAAAGGCTATCACGTTTGGATAGCCTTTTGTTTTTGCATGATTTTTTACACTATTAATCTCTTCTTCCGTTATTATTGCCACCACGCGGAGTAGCAGGTTGGCTAAAACTCCTGTTGGGAGGATTGTTCATCTGCTTCTGCTGAAATTGTTGCTGCCTTTGCTGTTGTTGAAACTGTTGCTGCCTTTGTTGCTGCATCTGCTGACGTTGCACATCCTGTTGGCGTTGTTGCTGCATTTGCTGATTGCGCTGCTGCATCATTTGCTGGCGCTGCGCTTCCATTTGCTGGCTTCTTTGGTTTATCTGCTGTTGCTGTATTTGCTCACTTCTGTTATTCATCATTTGCTGGCGCTGCTGTTCCATTTGCTGTTGCCGCTCCTGGTCAAAATTAGGTTGCCCGTTATTCGGCACCCGGTTGTTTTCATTATTATTGTTGGTTCCATTTTGTTGTGGACGCTGCATTGGCAACTGCCGTTGCTGTTCATTTGGCTGTGGCTGCTGAACGCCATTCTGCATTGGCTGTTGTCTGTTGTTAAACGGCTGCTGTCTTACATTATCCTGCGGTGCAGTATTATTCGGCAATCTGTTTGCGCGGTTAATGTTATTGTTAGCTCCATTCCTGCTTACAGCCGGATTGTACATGTGAATAGCACCCGTTCTATCCTGACCTACATTGTTACGTTGATTAGTGACAACTATATTTTGTGGCTGCACACGCTGTCCCGTGTAGCTTTCAACTTCAGTTCTTTGCGGCCCTGCAACAAACCTGTTATTATTGATAACAGTGGTGTTGTTGATAATAGTTGTATTTCTAATTATATTGACATTCTGTGTTCTGTTAACATAGTAGTTGTTGACGTTTCTAAAGCCCATGTAGCGATGAGGCAAAAACACCCAACTTGCTGCCGGAATGCCAAAGCCTACATTAACACCAACGCTTAAACCAGGTCCCAACGGTGCCCAGCCATAATAGTCGCCACCAGTGCGCCAGCTAACCCAGGCGGGACCCCATGTGTAACCCGGAACCCAAAACCAACCATACGCATTATCGAACGACCAACGACCATAATGGAATGGCGCCCAGCCCCAGGCATAATCGGAAACCCATGTCCATCCAAAGCGGGTGTAAGCCCAATGCCCACCGGTATTATAAGGCTGAAAACCAGCAACATTGCACACCCAAACATTACCATACCCTGGATAATTCATCCAGTTGCCATAGGGAGATAAGCTGCTTTGAAAATCATCGTAGTTAACATCCTGATCAGGCGAAATCAAAGCCTGGTCGTTATTGTCGTAATTGCCGTTGTTATCATTGTTTGAATAGGCACCGTTATCGTTGTTTGGATAATTGGTTTGTGCACAACCAATTTGTGCAAACCCAAAAAAAACCAATACCATCACAGGTACTAATTTCTGCAATCTGTGTATTCCCTGTTTCATAGTTTTTATTTTATGATTGTGATTATTGTATGTCCATCTGTATGCCAAAAACTAACAGATGTTCTTCATTATATCAGACTTTAAGTGAACGTAAAGTTTAATGCCGAATTTGTGAAAACAAAAACAATATTCTTAATAAATCATTACAAAACAAAACGGCTTGCTCAGTTCAAGCTGAGCAAGCCGTTTTAAAGTTTGGCTGTCATCCAGAAATGAATTTGCAACTATGACAACAGGCAAACCGTTAGCTCTTGCAAAATCATACCGGATGACATAACGTAAACCTTGCTAATTTATAAGGCAATTTGTTTTTCCGTCATCATTTTGCGAAGGTTAATCAATCCGTAACGCATACGTCCCAACGCTGTGTTAATACTACAATTGGTAAGCCGCGCAATGTCTTTAAAGCTCATATCACCAAAGTGTCGCAACACTATTACTTCACGTTGCTCTTCGGGCAATTTATCAAGCATTGCATACATGGTATCATGACTTTGCCGACGCATCATTTTTTGTTCTGCCGTTTCTTCTACTACATTAATCACTTCAAAAATATTCTGGTTGTCTCCGGTTAAAATAGCCGGTGTCCGTTTTATTTTACGGAAGTGATCCACACACAAATTGTGCGCAATACGCAATGCCCACGGCAGGAACTTTCCTTCTTCGTTGTATCGCTTGTTGCGCAGCGTATCTATAATGCGGATGAACGTTTCCTGGAACATATCTTCTGCGAGATATTTGTCTTTCACCAAAAACAAAATGGAAGAAAATAACTTGTCTTTGTAGCGTGCAATCAGCGATTCAAAAGCATACACATTGCCATCCTGAAATGCTAACACCAATTGGGTGTCGGTCATTGAATTGTACAGCTTCATACAGGTATAAACTGAATTTTAAAAAATAAGTAACGTTAAAAAATCTGTGTAAAAACAAATCGGGTAGAAGTTCTGTATAGGCTTTGTACTTTTCGGTTTCGGTTGTGAAAATAACACCATTTTTTACGGTGAATGCACTACAATTGTAAAATTAATGCAAATAAAATGATATTTTAATCTTGCTAAATACTTTTTTAATTTTTTGAGGCATGTTAAAAGAAAGGAAGGCTCCCGTTAAAAAGAAAGAAGCTAAGTTAACAGAAAGAGACATCGAGATAAAAGGCGCAAGAACGCATAACCTAAAAAACGTTGATGTTACTTTTCCTCGTAATCAATTGATTGTTGTAACTGGTGTTTCAGGAAGTGGCAAATCATCATTAACAATAGATACTTTGTTTGCCGAAGGGCAGCGCCGTTATGCAGAAAGTTTAAGTGCTTACGCACGCCAGTTTATGGCAAGAATGAACAAGCCCGACGTTGACTACATCAAAGGCTTGTGCCCTGCCATTGCAATAGAACAAAAGGTAATTACACGAACACCTCGCAGTACCGTTGGCAGCATGACGGAGATTTATGATTATCTGCGTTTGTTGTTTGCACGCATTGGCAAAACCATTTCACCCGTTAGCGGCCGCGAAGTAAAAAAAGATGATGTTGCCGATGTAGTAAATGCGATAAAAGCTTTGCCGCAAGGAAGCAAAGTTGTTATCATCGTTCGTTTTAAGCAACATGCAAAACGAGAGCCGCGCGAAGAGTTAAACATTCTTGTGCAGAAAGGGTTTTCAAGAATGTACATCAACAGCAAGCCCGTGCGACTTGAAGATTTGTTAGCCTTGAATGAAGAAGAACTGATACAAGAAATTGGTGCAAAAACAAACCATCAGTCATCAACTTATATTTTAGTGGATCGCATCGTTACGAAAGAATTTGATGAAGACGATATTCATCGGATTTCCGATTCTGTCAACACCGCTTTTTATGAGGGCGAAGGCGAAATGCTGTTGGAAGTAGATGATAAACTTATTCCGTTTAGCAACAAGTTTGAATTGGATGGAATTCAGTTTGAAGAGCCGGTGCCGAATTTGTTTTCGTTCAATAATCCTTATGGCGCATGTCCCGAATGTGAAGGCTTTGGAATGGTGCTTGGCATTGACCCTGACTTGGTAATTCCTGATAAAAAGGCTAGCGTTTATGAAGGTGCTGTTGCACCCTGGAAAGGAGAGAAGATGGGGCAGTGGCGCGACCGTTTTATCAAAGCTTCTGCGGCTTACCATTTTCCGGTTCATACAGCGATTCGTGATTTAACCGAACAACAATACAACCTGCTTTGGCAAGGCAATGCCACCGTGCAGGGCATCGACGATTTTTTTGCAGAAGTAGAACAGAATTTATACAAGGTTCAGTATCGTGTTTTGTTAAGTCGCTTTCGCGGCAAAACGGGTTGCTCAACCTGCAAAGGCTATCGTTTGCGGCCCGAAGCATTGTATGTAAAAATCGGGCAAAAACAAATCGGTGAATTGTGTGTGCTGCCAATCAAAGATTTGCAGCAATGGTTTCAACAATTATCTCTTTCCGAACATGATCAGCAGGTTGGCAAACGCATTTTAATTGAAATCAAACAACGTTTACAAACCTTGGTGGACGTGGGTTTGGGCTATCTTACTTTAAATCGTTTGGCAAATTCATTAAGCGGTGGCGAAAGTCAGCGTATTCAACTCACAAGAAGTTTGGGAAGCAATCTTACTAACTCGTTATACATATTGGATGAACCTTCTATTGGCTTGCATTCACGCGATACGGAACGATTAATAAAAGTATTGAAAGAGCTGCGCGATTTAAACAACACGGTTGTTGTAGTGGAGCACGATGCACTCATCATGCGCGAAGCCGATTATATCATTGACATGGGACCGCTGGCATCGCATCTGGGTGGCGAAGTAATTGCTACCGGCAACTATCATGAAATCGTATCCAACCCCGAGAGTTTAACTGGAAGATATTTAAAAGGTGATTTGCAAATTGACCTGAATAAACAACCGCGCAAGTGGACGAAAAGCATTACTGTTGAAAGCGCAAGGCAGAACAATTTAAAAGACATTACGGTTCAATTTCCCCTAAATGTTTTGTGTGTTGTAAGCGGCGTAAGCGGCAGCGGCAAAACCACTTTGGTAAAGCAAATTTTATATCCTGCGCTACGCAAACTAAAAGGTGAGTTTGCTGATAAAGTAGGCTCGCACAAAGCCATCACCGGAAACATTGACGACATTGCGCAAATGGAATTGATTGACCAAAACCCAATTGGTAAATCATCACGAAGCAACCCGGTTACTTACATCAAAGCTTACGATGAAATCAGGGATTTATATGCACGTCAACCGCTATCAAAAATGCGTGGCTTTCAAACCAAACATTTTTCATTCAACATTGATGGCGGCAGATGCGATACCTGCAAAGGCGAAGGTGAACAAATTGTAGAGATGCAGTTTTTGGCTGATGTGCATCTCACTTGCGAAGTATGCAACGGCAAACGGTTTAAAGAAGAAGTGCTGGAAGTAAGTTACAATGGCAAAAACATTTATGATGTTTTGGACACGAGTGTGGATGATGCCATCCTTTTTTTTGCTAGTGAAAAAGGATTGGCTAAAGCGCTGCAACCCTTGCAGGACGTGGGTTTGGGTTATATTAAACTTGGGCAAAGCAGCGATACATTAAGCGGTGGCGAAGCACAGCGTGTAAAGCTGGCTTCATTTCTTGGCAAAGGAAAAACGGCTGGTAAAGTGTTGTTTATTTTTGATGAGCCAACCACAGGTTTGCATTTTCACGACATTAATAAATTGCTCACTTCTTTTTACGCATTGATTGAAGGCGGTCACTCACTAATTGTAATTGAACACAATACGGATGTAATTAAGAACGCCGACTGGCTGATTGATTTAGGACCAGAAGCCGGTGATGCAGGTGGCAATCTTGTATATGCTGGTGTGCCGTCAGGTATTAAAAAGGTAGTGGAAAGCTATACAGGACAATTTTTGGATTGATGATTTTTTACCGCAGAGAACAAGAGTTATCAGAGGTTTTGCAGAGACATAATAGAACTCCGCGTAAACTCTTGTTTCTTTTTTCTCTGTGGTAAACAAACTGTTTGTTTTCGTTTATTTTTATCACATAATCTCTTCTTATGAAACGCCGTTCTTTTGTAAAAACATCTTTGCTTGCCGGTTCATTATCATCCATGTTACAGTCTTCAGTTATTGCAAAAAATATGAACGAAAACAAAGCTGGAAGCCAACAATGGTATGAGTTGCGCATGTATTTGCTAAAAGACAATGTGCAGCAGGAGCTGGTAGAAAATTATTATCAGAATGCAGCTATCCCTGCATTGAATAAAGCAGGCAGTAAACCTGTTGGTGTGTTTACACAAATGCAGCCCGACACTCAAACAAAATTGTTAGTCATTGTTCCTTTTAATTCTATTGATGACTTTCAAAATAGCACTGACAAACTGATGAAAGACGGGGCTTACTTAAAAGCCGCTGATGCTTACTTAAATGCGCCTGCTACTGCACCTGCGTATGAACGAATCGAAAGCTCATTGCTGCATGCATTTGAGATGTATCCGCAAATTAAAATACGAAATGAAAAACCACGTCTGTTTGAGTTGAGAAGATATGAAAGCTCAGGAGAAGCAGCAGGCAAAAAGAAGATAGAAATGTTTAATGAAGGTGGCGAAATAAATGTGTTTTTGCACACAGGTTTTCATCCGGTCTTTTTCAGTGAATGTGTAATAGGAGAGAACCGCCCCAACTTAACATACATGCTTCAGTTCGCCGATATGAATGAACACGATACTTCATGGAAGGCCTTCGGCAGCAGCCCCGAATGGAACAAACTAAAATCCATTCCTGAATATGCTGATGCTAAAATTGTTTCTAAAATAACTTCCACGTTTTGGGTGCCAACAGGATATTCGCAAATTTGATTTTGCATCAAAAAGTATAAAAACAAAACTGCGAAGCCGAGGCTTCGCAGTTTTGTTTTTATCTATATTTTTAGTCTTCTTTTACATCTTCCAATGCAAACTCAATATTCCTATGCTTCTTTAAATTGAGATTGCGAATGTCTTCATCCGTAATTGGCTCGTCGGGATTTTCAATGTGATACATGATTAATTCGCGCGGCGAGAAAGATTCTTTTTTATTGTCTGTTACCGGCGAACCGGACGTAACGTATTGATTGCTTTGCATAACGTTGGCAGAGATTTACAACGTGAAATTATAACAAACAATGTTTAAAAAATCGTGCCGCAAAAAAATTAATAATAGAATGGGAATAAGTGGTGGATACTTATTCAGCAACGGTTGAAAGGCATTACATTCGCTCCTATTCCAACCACACAATCCAATGGCAAATAAAAGTATTATAAAAACAAGAGTACAGACGATAGGCTACGGTTTTGTTGAAAATGAATTCCTGAAAGGGGCCGATGAATACTACCTGCGCAACGTACAAAATTGTAGCGGCATTACCTATCGTGGGTTAACAGCTTATGAAATTGAAGCACTTGTACGCAACCGCAACACAAGTGATAACTGGAATAATCTTCTGGTGTCGGATGAGTTCAATCCGGAATTAGTAAAAAATTGTAAGTTTTATGGCCTGGTAAGAATAGGAAAATTGGAACAGGTGGTTCTCAATTTTGGCGATTTAAAACTGCCGGTTGGCTTGTATAATTCCACTATTATCTCTTCTGATTTTGGTGACAACGTGGCTATTGATAATGCACATTATGTATCGCATTATATTATTGGCAGCGAAGTAATGATAACAAATGTTGACGAATTGGTAACCACCAATCACGCTAAGTTTGGAAATGGCATTATAAAAGATGGCGAGCCCGAAAGTGTTCGCATCTGGCTTGAAATTGCTAACGAAAATGGGGCCCGCAGCGTGATGCCTTTTAACGGTATGCAACCCGGCGATGCATGGCTTTGGTGTCGGTATCGGGAAGATGAACTGCTTATGAAGCGCTTTGCACAATTTACTGAAAAAGAATTTACTTCAACACGGGGTTATTATGGCAAGGTGGGCAATAGAACTGTGATTAAAAATACCAGCATTATTAAAGACGTTTGGATTGGCGAAGATGCTTATATAAAAGGTGCCAACAAGATAAAAAACGTAACCATCAATTCGGGTGAAGAAGGCAAAACTCAAATTGGTGAAGGTTGCGAAATTGTAAATGGCATTATTGGCTATGGTTGCCGTGTTTTTTATGGTGTGAAAGCGGTGCGCTTCATTATGGCTTCGCATTCACAGTTAAAATATGGTGCGCGGCTTATCAATTCCTATCTCGGAAACAACGCAACCATTTCGTGCTGCGAAGTTTTAAATTCATTGATATTTCCTGCGCATGAACAACATCATAACAATTCATTTTTATGTGCAGCCGTGGTAATGGGACAAAGCAACATTCCGGCAGGTGCTACCATTGGTTCGAATCACAATTCACGTGGTGCGGATGGTGAATTCCTTGCCGGACGCGGCTTCTGGCCTGGCTTGTGTGTAAGCATTAAACACAATACTAAACTGGCTTCATTTTCAATTCTCGCCAAAGGCGATTATGCTTACGAACTGAACATTCCCATCCCGTTTTCATTGATCAGTAATGATGTTAAGAATGATAAATTAATTGTGATGCCGGCTTATTGGTTTTTGTACAATCTGTATGCACTTGCACGCAATAGCTGGAAGTATGCTGACCGCGATAAGCGAACAGAACGAATACAGTTGTTGGAAACTGATTATTTAGCGCCTGATAGTGTAAATGAAATGTTTGATGCACTTTCATTACTGGAAACAGCAACCGGCGCCGCGTTTTTAAAGCAAAGCGGAGAAGCACTGGTAACAGATGAAGTGTGCAAAAACAAAGGCAAAGAACTGTTGTTGCAAAACGATAAAGTGATTGATGAACTGGAAATAACAGTGCCTGGCTTTGAAAATACAAAACGCAAAACGGTGCTCATTAAAGTGCAAAAAGCGTATAATGCGTTTACCAAAATGATTTGCTTTTATGGCATTCATCAACTCATTCTTTTGTGTGAAGAATGCGGGCAAAACAAAACAGACATCAGGCAATATTTGCACAAAAACAAAAGAACACAATGGCTGAATGTGGGTGGGCAATTGATACCTGAAGAAGAAGTGCATCACTTCAAAATAAGCATTAAAGAAGAGAAGATAAACAGTTGGCATGATGTGCACCGGTTTTACATTTTACAAGGCGAACAATACAATCAACAAAAAAGAGAACATGCCATTGCTTCATTGCTTGAATTAAAAAAAATAAACGAAGAGGATGTTGCCACATCGCACTTATTGCAATGGTTAAATGAAGCAATAGAAATAAAGAAGATGATGGTTGATGCTATTTATCGTTCAAGAGAAAAAGATTACACCAACCCCTTCCGCAAAATGATGTATGAAAATGAAAGAGAAATGGACATTGTATTAGGCAAATTAAACGATAATGGTTTTATCAAACAGCAAGAAGCAGAGTTGAATGAGTTTATAAAAAGAATAGATGTACTAAAAGAACAAATAAAAAATGAGGAGTTATTAAAACACCGGTAACAAAGCCAAACCTTCGCAATTAAATCATTGTACGGTAGCGTATAGATAATTGTGTAAAATTTAGAATGACTGGGTTGACAGAAACAGAAGAATGGCACTGAATTATGAATGACTTACAAACAAAAGTGGTTCTGCGATTCCTCTAACTGCGATAAAAATTAAACTGAACCGTTTTAAAAAGCTTCTAATAATATCTTCCGATATAAGGATCGTCTACAATTTTCTTTTTCACTTCTGCGGGGTTAATTGCGCCACCTTTGGCATACACAATCTTTCCACCCGGCTCTACAATTAATGTATAAGGCAATGCCCCTTCCCATTTGGGATCGATGGCTTCAATCAGTTTGTATTTATCATCTGTATTGAATAAATAATTTGTGGTTGAAGCTTGTTCTTTTAGTAAAAACTTAAGCACTTTGTTCTTGTTATCGGGGTCATCAGCACTGATGCTGACAAACTCAAAATCTCTTCTGCGGTACATGCGGTTCATAGTAATAAACTCAGAAAATTCTGCCACACAAGGCCCGCACCAGGTAGCCCAGACATTAATCACACGCAGCTTATCAGAACTGTTTTTTATAAGAGCTTTAATACCATCAACACCAATAGTATCAAGGGTTACAGGTTCTTTACTCCAGTTGGCTGTAGCTTTATCTATCCAGTTGCTTTTTTCTGCCCATTTAATAGAACAACCAAATACTTTTGTTGTGGTTACAGGCACATCTTTATTATTCAATAATGCTTCTATTGCATTGCGTGCATCTAAAGTATGCGGCGTTTTGGTTGGTTTTTCGACATCATCAATTCTGCCACTGTAACGCAGCTTTCTTTCTTTATCAAATATAAAAATGTGTGGCGTGGCAATAGGTCCATAAAGACGCGATGTGGCTTCCGTTTCTCCATCGTATAAATAAGGAAAATTGAAGCCTTTTTCTTTTGCCCTTATTTTCATTTCTTCATAAGAATCGCTTAAATCTGTATAGCCGAGTTCATCTAAATTAATAGACTTTGGATCGTTTGGCATAATAGCTACTACCACTACTCCCTTGTTAGCATAATCGGAAGTAAGCTTAATTATTCTGTCTTCATACGCCTGTGCTGTGGGGCAATGATCGCAGGTAAAAACCACAGCAAGTATTTTTGCATTTTTAAATGAATTTAGTGTGTAGGTTTTTCCATCCACGCCGGGCAAATTAAAATCGGGAGCCGAAGCGCCAATGGCAAGAGTAGGATGTGAAGAAGAATCGAAAGCAAAGCAAACAGAGTAAATAAAAAGCATGAAAAACAAACAGGCAAACACTCTTTTCATGACAAAAATTTTTGAAAAATTACAGTAAAACAAGCACGTAACACTATGCAAATAACCATTCTTACGTCATGACGTAGTAATGATGTAGTATAAATAGTTCCACTCTTCACTGAACTTATTTACTTTTATAAATAAATCTTCTTTTGTTTTAATTATTTTTTTAAAATCAAACTCAAAAACGATGACTTCCCGACGCGATTTTCTTAAATCAACCTCATTGCTATCTGCCAGCTTTCTTGTTTCAAGAGGTTCTTTTTTTAAGTACGACCGCTCTGCCATTGGCTTACAACTTTACACCGTTCGCGATGCAATGCAGGCAGACCCGGCAGGCACTTTGGCCAAGGTGGCTCAGATTGGTTACAATTCTATTGAAACAGCTACGTACACCGGCACAGAAACTTTTTATGGAATGGATGCAGCAGCTTTTGCAAAGCTGGCAAAACAAAATGGTCTTACCCTGCGCAGCGGACATTACCGGCTGGGAGAAGATCAGGAAAAAGGGGCTGATGTAAAAGGCACATTACTGCACGACTGGCAAAAAGCAGTAGATGATGCTTCTGCCTTAGGCTTGTCATATATGGTATGCGCCTACCTTTCGGATACAGAGCGCAAAGGCTTGGACCATTATAAGCAAGTGGCGGAAGATTTTAATAAGGCTGGCGAAATTTGTAAGAAAGCAGGCATCCAGTTTTGCTATCACAATCATGCCTTTGAATTTGACAAACAACAGGAAAAGTATCCTTATGACATTTTACTGAATGAAACTGATAAGAATTTAGTTAAAATGGAAATGGATTTGTACTGGATTACCAAAGCCGGACAAGACCCGATGAAGATATTTAACGAGCATCCCGGTCGGTTTCCGCTGTGGCATGTAAAAGATATGGATAAAACGCCCGAAAAATCGTTTGCAGAAGTTGGAAGCGGCACCATTGACTTTAAAGAAATCTTTAAACATGCCGATAAAGCAGGCATGAAATACTTTTTTGTTGAACAGGATAAAACGCCCGGCAATCCGTTCGATAGCATTACAAAAAGCTACCAGTACATTAAGCAGAATTTAGTGTAGTTAAAAAAGCACTTATTAACCTTTATTATGCAAGCTGTTTATGATTGGTTTGCATGATAAAAGTTAATTGCTTAATCATCATAACTCAGCTGTAACAAAAAATCGAAAAGGTTGGTTTCAGTAGGAATCTGTAGTTTCTTTCGCAAGCGATAACGGCTTATCTCAACGCCACGTACCGAAATGTTTTCTAACTGGGCAATTTCTTTACTTGATAAGTTCATTCTCAGGTAAGCGCAAAGCTTTAATTCGTGTGCACTGACAAGCGGATATTTTTGTTTTAAAATTCTATGAAAACTGGTATGCACCGAATCAAAATGACTGGCAAATTGTTCCCAATCCCTATCTAATTTATTTTCTTCTTTAAGTATGTGTAGTATCTTTTTAAAATCATCATTGGGTCTGTCTGAGGATGTCTTTTTGATGCGTACAAGTTCGTCTTTAATATCGGCCAGCAATTCACCTTTCTGAACCAGGTGCAAAGCTGTAGAAGCTAATTCTGAATTTTTATATTCCAATTCTGCTTCAAGTTTTTCATTCTTTAATTTAATAATTTCTTTTTCCGATTTGTCCATTTCCAGCTGATGCAGGTATAGAAGTTTCTTTTGCTCTTCTTCATGCCTTTGCTCTTGTTTTAAAAGCATGCGTTTTTGCAAACGATAACTGGTGTACACAACAGCAACTAAAAGTAAAACGTAAAGTAAGTAAGCCCATGTAGTTTGGTACCACGGCGGCAGTACTACAAATGCATACCCATTTATTTTTGATTCGTTGCTTAAGTTGTTCCGCGCTTTTACTTCAAAAGTATAAGTGCCTGCAGGCAAATTTGTGTACTCTTTTTCTGCCTTTTTTGACCAGGCTGACCAATCTTTGTCAAAACCTTTCAGATAATAACTATATTCAATACTGTTGCTGTTTTCGTAAGCCTGTGATGCGTATTCAAAGTGCACTGAATTCCATTGGTTTGTTAACCGCGGAATGGCTTTGTCTGGTTGGCTAATTACCGTATTTACATCTCCATAATAACCGCCGAACAGCAAGGTATCGGTTCTTCCCAAAGCTTTTACAGCACTGATTTTTACTGATGTTGGATACGAGTTTTTTTTGTATTCTTCATAATTAATATGATAAAATCCTTTTTCCGAACCTACAAAAATATTATAGTCGTTATAAGGATAAACGTACTCGAAGCCGCTTACCATTTTGTTGTTCAGTTCAGGAAAATATATCAGCTTTGGTTTGTCGGAAGAGTAATCAATTATGCCTAAATTTTTATCCTCTATAAACCAGATATTGCCATTGGGGTCTTCTTTTAAACACCGTATATTCTTGTTATCAAAAAAAGGCTTATAATATTCCGAAGCCTCAAAATTATCTTTCTTTGGGTTGTATTCATACACGCCTTTTTCAGTAGTAATTACTATACGGTTTTTAATTTTAAACAGATGGTTGTTCAAGTAAGAAGGCAAGCCATTTTTTTCAGTGTACAACCGGCTCTGTGGATGTAACGGATTTGAAACATCTACTTTATAAACGCCCCGGTAAGGATGTGCTACCCAAATGGTATTGTTGCTATTATCAATAGCAGCAAACTGGCTGAATTCAGCAAAGCCCGGCAGATTGCCTTTAGAGATAAAGCTATCGTTTTTATACTCGAGAAAGTCAAGCCCGTTTTCATCGCCGGCAACAATTAGTGAAGAAGGCTGCACAGTATAAAAAGGCAAAAAAGTAAAGTAGCTTGTATGTGTATCAATGGGTGTTGCTTTATCATCTTCCACTTTATAAGCTCCATCATGATGCGCCATCAGCAACTTATCATTCACCTCATATAAACCCCAGGCAGAGCCTTTGGTATCGGGCACGGAAGTAAATTCTCCATTCACATAGCTCAAATCTTTTTTATCAGAAAGCGGCACTTTGTACAGCCCGTTTGATGTGCCCACATACAAGTTATTTTTATAAATGATAGAAGCATATCCCTCACCTTCATTCAGCTTTTCAGGATAAATATGTTTGATGGCATTGTTGTAAGCAATAAAGTCAATGCCATTGTCCAAACCAATCCATAAATTTTTTCTTGCATCAACAAACAAGTATAAAATGTTGTTGATCTGCAAGCCTTCTTTCCTGGAAATATTTTGGATGATTTCGCCCTTTTTATTAATGATATAACAACCCGCCATATTGGTTCCTACGGCTATCCAGTCTTTGGTAATTGGCGTAGCGGTTAAAATGCGCTGGTTAGCAAAAGGATTCGTACCTGAAAAATGAAAGGGCGAAAGATGGTTGTTGTAAAGTGTATAAAAGCCAGTGTTGATAGTAGTTACTAA
Organism: Ilyomonas sp.; assembly: GCA_965277535.1. Lineage (GTDB taxonomy): Bacteria > Bacteroidota > Bacteroidia > Chitinophagales > Chitinophagaceae > Ilyomonas. The sequence goes on from OZ255825.1 coordinate 4,481,726, forward strand.
TGAACTGTCTTTTCCAAACGGGGAAATGCTGCTGACAATAAATTTATCTGGCAGAAAAGTTCCTTTTATAAAAGGTTGCCACAGCCCGTTATAAAATTGTAGCAAGCCGTTTTGTGTGTCCTGTGCAACCAGCAGGTTATTATCAACCCCTAAAAATACCCATGACGAAGAAGCCGGATAGACAGATACAGTATGGTTATCCCACTGGTAAATCTTTTCTTTTGATCTAAAAAATATATCATCACCAAAAGCTACAGTGTTCCAAATATCGGTGCAAAGAAAGTCTGTTTTAGAAAGGAAAATTTTAAGCGATTTATAAACCAGTTTACCATTTGCATCGGGTGTGAAGTAACCAAAATCATCTTGCCCGCCTACATATATTTTATTGTCTTTACCAATTACAACCGACCTTATGATTGTTTTATTTGGCAACGGATACACTTTCCAGTAAGTGCCATCATAACTTAACAAGCCCTCCTGATTGGCAAAATAAACAATGCCGTTTTTATCCTGTACAATACCACGGTTTTGTGTTCCTGCATTGTATTTTTCTTTTGAATAATTAATAATATCGGGAATACCAATAGTATTCTGACCAAAGGATTCTATTAACAGAACAAAGAAGAAAACGGTGAATAGCCCGGCTTTCATAAGACAAATAAATAGGTTAACAATCGTTCAGAAAATTAAAAGCAAATATTGAAAACCACAAATTATTTTTGACTGCCAGCCGCAAATTATTAGCAACTGTTTTAGCAAGATATAATAAAACTAACTTTTAAATTATATAATGCAGAGTATAAAAATACTCTGCCAAATAAGAGACTGCTTGTTGTTATTTAATTATACCCTGGGTTTTGTTTTAATTTTATTGTGCCCGTTGCATTTTCGGCATCTATCTGCACCTGCGGAATCGCAAAATATTCGTTGATGCCTTTTTTAAATACGGCTGTGTTTACGATGTAATAAAAGGAATACCTTGTTTTTTCTTTTGCCACGTAAGCGTTGAGAATATTAGCCATTAAACCAGTGCCATTGTCCCATCGTTGTAAATCAAAAAAACGATGGCCTTCCATAGCCAGTTCAAGTCTGCGTTCGAAACGCACTGCGTTGCGTGCATAGTCGGCTCCGTTTGCAGTAAATGCTCCGGCCGGGTAAGGTTTAATATTGTAATTGGCGGCCGGTGTAGTTTGTGGTGTATACTGACCAGTAGCTGCATTATAAGTTGCATTGGCATATACCCATCCGCTTGGATCGGCGGCGCGGTTGCGAACCATATTTACATAATCTTCCGCTTTATCTACACTGCCCACTTCTATTTCACATTCAGCCGCCCATAACAGTACATCGGAAAAGCGGATAATATTATAATTGTTAGCGGTGATTTGCGTAGCGCCCCAAAATACAGTAGCTGTAGAAGAATAAGTTCCTGCCTGGCTTTTTGCATATACATTTTTCTTTGGGCTAAAATGTCCGTTGCTTGTTGGATCGCGTATCCAGGCAACAGTATGCAATCCCCAATCTAAATAAGGAATTCCTGGCCTGCCAATATTCCAGTCTATACGTGGGTCTAACGTTCCTGAATAAGCATTACTGGTATCACTCACTGTTTGCCCGTCGTTGTAACTTCCATCTAACAGCGGCAAGCCATCAGATCCGGTTTTATAGGCATTTGCCAGGTTCCAGGAAGGATTATTAAAACCGCAACAGCCGCCAGGAGCGCCTGCACCATTTGGATAATTTAATACATCGCCCATATTACCATTGCCTCCATCGTTAGCAGAAGAAGAACCATCGTTTACAGACATCTGGCAGGCAAACACAGATTCAGGACCATTCTTTTGCTGCGCATTAAAGTTGCTTTCATAATTAACCAATGCATATTTTACCCCGTTTGATGTTACGCCATTCATAACAATTTGATCCAGCAATGTTTTAGCATCGGTGTATTTGTGTTCAAACATATAAGCCTTCGCAAGTAACGACATGGCTGCCCATTTGTTTACCCTGCCAATGTTGGGTTGTGTTTCAGGAAGATTAGCGACTGCATATTGCAGATCGGCTTCGATGGCTGGCCAAATGTCAACATTATTGGAAACGGCAAGATTGCCATTTAAAAATGAAACAGACTCATCAACATAAGGAAAATTGTTGAAAATTTTCTTGCCGTCAAAATGATAATAGCCTCTTAAAAAGCGCGCCTCACCAGCAATTTCTGCGGTATCTGCCGCTGTCATATCTGTTGCCAGTCGCATGTTGCGAATGACATCATTGCAACGTTGGATGCCCGTATAAAGAACCGTCCATTTTTGATTTACATAAGCTGTGGTGGCTTGCGCTAACGACCAGGATTCAACAGAAGTAGCATCCGGCTGATCGCTTGGTACTGAACCTTTGTAAGAATCATCCGCGCAAATGCTGCCATACACCCAATTGGAACCCGCACTGCCATAAGCGTTGCCTGCACCAGGTAAATTTTCTCCATCCAGCAAAGCATAAGCACCTATCAATAATAAATCAACACCTGTTTTATTCGCTACGTTGGAAGGCAGCAAATATCCCTGTGGCGGTTTATTCAAATCTTTATTGCAAGCATAAATGATAACTGTCGTTAGTAAAACTGAAGCAGCTATTATTATTTGTAAGCGATTTTTTTTCATATCAGTATTTTTAGAGATTAATGAATGGCAATGTTCAATCCTACATAAAACGTTTTCTGATTGTTTGGATAGTTGCTGCCATCAATACCAAACAGTGTATTTGAACCGCCTATTTCAGGATCAAGACCGGAGTACTTCGTTATAGTGAATAAATTAATTGCCTGCACATAAATCCTGAACCTGTCTATGTGTAAACGTTCAAGGGCTTTTGCTGGAAATGTATATCCGAGTGTTAGGCTTTTGTTTCTTAAAAAGCTTCCGTTTTCTAACGTGTATGAATTCAGTACGGTAGCATTACTAAAGTTCGCCTGCCGTTCCAGTATCGGAACTGTGCTCTTTGGATCAGCAACATGAGCCTGCGGATCTAAAATATTGGTTGGCTGTCCGGCATCGTTGATTAAGGTTGCCGAATGCAACGCTACCCTTGTACTCATGGCATTTCCAAACTGTTGTGGAAAATCGGTAGAGCCGCGTACATTGTTAAGAATATCGTTGCCAACAGAAGAGTAAAAAAATGTGGCAAAATCAAAGCTCTTGTAGCTGATGTTGATGTTTAAACCTGCCGTAAATTTCGGGTTCGGATTGCCAAAGAAAGTTCTGTCGCTAGCGTCTATTTTTCCATCACCATTTACGTCTTTGTATTTAAAACGACCAGGTGCGGCAGCATCCTGTGTGGGCGATTTCGCAACATCCGCCGCGCTTTGAAACAAGCCGATAACCTGGTAACCATAGAAAGCACCCACCGGCTCGCCGGGCTGCAGGCGCGAGTAAGTGGTATTGCCACTGTTGATGTTTACATAGGTTTCGCCGGCTGGTAAACTCAACACTTTATTGTTGTAAGATGTAAACGTTCCTGTAACATCAAACCGGAAGCCTTTATTGATTGTGCCGTGATAGGTAATAGAAGCATCAATACCTTTATTGGCAATATCGCCGGAATTGATATAGGGCAAGGCTGCGCCACCGCCGGTTCCTATCGTCAGGGGCTGAAAAATAAGCCCACTAATTTTCTTTTCGTACCATTCAACTGTCAGGTCAATTTTACTTTTAAAAAGGCTGGCATCAAGCCCGACATTGGTAAGAATATCGCGTTCCCAACTTGTATTTGTATTGCCATACTGGCTTGTGTACAAACCTGGCGATGACGAAGTGCTGGTGCCATTAATGTCGTAATAAGATTGATTCGCAGCCTGCCCGAATAATGTATAAGGATTGGTGGGAGTGATGTTACTGATGGAACCTAATTTACCCCAGCCGCCGCGTATTTTTAAATCATTCAGCCATGTTATATTTCGCATGAAGTTTTCCTGCGAAATGCGCCAGCCTCCGGTAAAGGCAGGAAACACACCATAGCGCTTGCCCGGCGCAAATACGGAAGAGCCATCCCGGCGAACCGTAGCACTCAACAAGTACCTGTCGTTAAAGCTATAATCCAATCTTCCAAAAAGAGAAAACAGTGAAGATGCATACGGCGTTTGCAAACCGTTGTTACTAACAATATTGGAATTGGTTTGCCCTGCGGGCGATCCAAAATTAAGAGTCCATAAGTTTGGATCGGTTGTCAGGTTACTCGGGTCTGAAATAAAATAGCCACCTCTTGTTGCACCTACTGCGCGACCGTTGTAATCAATGTACTCACTTCCTATCAGTGCTGTGAGATTGTGCTTTTGTGCAAAAAAGTTTGAATAACGAATGGTATTTGTCCAAGTCAGGTTGCTGTTCCAGCCATAGTTTTCTAAATAGCTGTTTGGATTTGTGCTGTTCTCTGCGTTTTCGTAAGCAGTAAAAACAAAAGCGTTCCGGTAAAAATTATCAACTTGTCCGCCAACGCTTGTACGTGCCGTAAAATGAGGCATGAAGTCAACCTCGGCAAATACGTTTCCGTTCATTTGCCAATCGTTGTTGTGGTTATCTTTTTGCCGGTCCATTACAGCTACAGGCTGTTGTGAATTGCCCAGACCTTGCGAACCTGTTCCTGCAAAATTTCCTTTGATGTCATACACCGGAATAATGGTTGGCGCCGAATATGCCATCGTGATAGGGTTCGAGCTGTTTACACCAGGCAGGTTTAAATAACCAGGATTTTGTTTATACAATACATAAGCATTCTCGCCAACGCGCACATGATTATTTAAAAGACTGAATGTGGTATTGATTCTGGTTGAATATCTGTTAAGTGAAGTGTTAATTAAGGTGCCTTGCTGATCTAAATAATTGAATGAAAAGAAATAGGTTGATTTATCGCCACCACCACTTGCCGAAATATTATGATTCATCATAGGCGCAGGCTTAAAAATTTCATGAAACCAGTCTGTACCTGCTTTGTTTGCTTTTGTAATTTGGTTTGTGTACAAAGCATATGTTGAAGGATCGGTTCCCGGGTCGCCTTCTTTCGCACCGGGCGGCGTAATATAATCCGGAACAACAGGTGTTGCACCACTACCATATTGTTTGTCAGCAGGCGTTAATCCATCATTTAAATATTCCTGCCATAATGCATTACCAGTTTGTGTCGGATTCGCCAAATCGAAAGCATGTTTCAGCGGTCGCTGTGTGCCGTAGTAAGCATCATAAGACAGCTGCGCTCTGCCTGATTTTCCTCTTTTCGTTGTTACGATGATAACGCCATTGGAACCGCGCACACCATAAATAGAAGCTGCGCCTGCATCTTTCAACACTTGTATTGACTCCACATCATTAATATTCAAATCGTGCAGGCTGCCAGGCGTTCCATCTATTATCACCAATGGGTCTGAACTGCCAACTGAAGTAATGCCGCGGATGCGAATTACGCTGTTGCCGCCCGGAGCACCCGAATTAATAACGGTTACACCGGCAGCCTGACCTTGTAAAACACTCTCTGTGCTGCCGGAGGGAACTTGCTTTGCATTGGCTATATTAACTACCGCAACTGAGCCCGTAATATCCTTCTTACGCTGGGCTGTGTAGCCTGTTACGACTACGTCATTTAATGTTGCGATACTTGACTTGATTGCAATGTCGCCTAAGGAAGTTTTACCAACGGTTGGCATTTCCAATTGTTCATAGCCAACAACTGTAATAATTAATGAGCTGCTATCAACCGGTACTTGTACAGAGAAGTTGCCATTATTTCCGGTTTGCGTAGCAATTGTTGTATTTCTTACCTGTACCGTAGCTCCCGGCACCGGCTGCCTGTCGCCACTGTTAATAATTCTTCCCGTAACCGTTTTTTGAGCGAACACCTGATACATCGAAATACAAAAAAGGAGCAAAAACAAACTTCTTTTTAAAAGGATAGTATATCTCTTAAGCATAAGTATATATTTTAAAATTTGAAGTGAGATTAAATGTATTATAAGAGAATAGCCTTCTGCTGATGTTAGCAGATAAAACCTCGTAGAATCTAATATTTACAATCCTTACTGTGTAACTTTTTCCGAATTGCTTACAAAAGCAATGCTTTTGCTGTCGGGAGACCATGAGTTTACATTGATAGTTCCCTGACCTCCATACAAATAAGCAATTACTTTGGGTGCTCCGCCTGAAGCCGGCATTAATCGTAACATTACCCTTTCATAAGATGGGTGCGCATTCGGATCTATATCTATTGGGAATGAAATAAATACAATCCATTTACCATCCGGTGAAATGTGCGGGAACCAGTTGTGATACTGATCGAAAGTGATCTGCTCTTTGCCGGATCCATCCGGCTTCATACGCCACACCTGCATAGTACCGGTTGGGTTGGCATTGTAATAAATGTATTTGCCATCTGGTGAGTATTCAGGTCCATCCACATGGCCCTTTGTATTGTGTGTGAGCGCCACTTCGGCTCCTCCATTAATTGACTGTTTGTAGAGATTATAGATTTTAGAACTGTCGCGCTGCGCCACAAAAGCGACTTCTTTGTTGTTTGGATTCCAGCCATGCAGGTAAGAAGGGGTTTGTTGCGTAAGCAGCTTTGGAGTGCCGCCGGAAAGCGGAAGAATATAAACAGACGAACCACCGCCATATAAGCCAGGGCGACTGTTGCTGATGGCAAGCATTTTTCCATCTGATGAAATAAGATGATCATTATTAATCGTGGCTGCCTCACCTGTATTTAGCTTTTGCGGAGTACTGCCATCAACTGAAATGGTATATAAAGAACCTTTCTCATTAAATAATAATGTTCTGCCATCCGGCATCCAATTGGGCGCTTCAAAACGACCTGTACCTTCATGAATGACTTTTCTTTTGCCATCAAATACATTCATAATTTCCATACGGGAGCCAAGCTCATCCTTTAATGGTGGTATTACTGCATGAGGATTGGATGTATAAGGATGAATAACTGGCTTGTCTATGCGTACATTCCATACTTTAGCAGAAGCCACATGATCAGAATCGTGAGAGCAGATATAAATGCCTACCAATACAGAATCTTTTAAATCAATTTCAGCCGTACCAACCGTTTGCAAAGGCTCGCCTGGATGGGCAATGCGCATTGTTACTTCCTTGCCTTTGCGCTCAAGCTGAATGGTTTGCCCGCCTTGCTTTGGATAAAAAATTTCTTCTTCCGGGTCGCGCATAAACATGCCTCGAAAAGGTCGCCATTGTAATACTGTTAATCCATCAATGTGCTTACAGGCATTCATGCTGGCAGCGCCTTCGTCAGTGGATTCTCGTATCATCCAGCCAATTTTTCTATGACCAACAGCGTTGCCTGTATCACCGGCAAAAGCAAAATCGGCAGTCAGAATAAAATTGCCGCTTATCTTCTTATAAACGAACTGAAATTCGTCGCGGTTAAACCAAATGTTAGAACCCGCACCCGAAATCGTATATTCCTGCGTAGCGGCGTCATAACGGGCAGAGCCGGCTAATTTTGGATGGCCAATGTCTTCATGGCTATCAAAAATACCTACCGAATTTTGTGCAAAACAAAAAACCTGTAAAAAAGAAAGCAAAAGTAAAAACGTAACTTTCATATGGATTAGATTAAGCTGCAGGCAATCAGAATGAACTGCCAAACAAAACTATATATCTACTCTTCGTTCTGTACTTTTTTTACTACATCAACACTACATCAGAATATCGAATTCTTATTAAAATGGCTTAGATTCTACTCATCAACATTACATCAGTTTGTTATCTAGTTGAATTTGTTGGTAATGATAAGGAAATTGATTGTTCTTTTATATTCCAGCCCTCGGTTTTTAATGAAGGAACGATGTTATTTAATTTATCAGCATTACAGCTTATAATTACCGTTTTACTTTCACCAGCAGGGATAGAAAAATAATTATCCGACCAGAAACTGGGTAGTATTTCTTCTTCGCCATTCATTAATTGAGGATTGATAAAAAAAGCAAGCTGATTGGAAACATTACTAAACTGTACTGTCCATTGGTATGTGTTGGAGACCATTTTTATTTTTATAATTCTCACCTGTAACGAAGCGTTTGACATTTTCGGCAAAGAAGTAAAATTGTGAGCTGGCGCCATCCAATATACATTTTGAGAAATGGTCTCTCCACTTTTATTTTTTAATTGCAAACTGACAAATGAAATACCTTTTTGTTTTTGCAACATATTTGCGATGGGTAAAATCTCTTTTTCACTTGTTGTATCTGCATTGATAATTCCGGTTTGTTTAAATAAAGAACTGCCATTCATGTCAGTCATATTCACACTGAATGAAAGTTGAGATTGTGCATGATAAGTACGGTTGATAACAGCAACAGCAGAATCGTCTAAGTTCAATTGAATATGCACCGGCTCGCAGGCGTCTTTCATAAAATAATAGCCTGCATTCGGCTCCAGATACCAATCATAAATTTGCCAGATAACACTTGGAAAAGCAGCGTTCAGTTTCCAAAGCATTACACCACCTGTTTCATTTAATTTATGCCCGGCGGCTTCAAAAATACTTCGGTAACCACCGGCATTCAGCAATTGCATTTTTAAAGAAAAATCTTTCATGCTTATTGGCTCGCCATAACGCTGAACCATCGCATTATAATAGGTTTCGTAATGACCATTGCCGGAGCAGGCATCATGATAACCCCAGGTATTGTTCAATGGATAAGGCAAACTGCTATCAGGCACAAGGTTGCCTATATTTTTTGCCAGTGTATTGTAAGGCGGCTGCGAAGGCAAACCGGTTTCATCCTTAAACACCCAGCCTTTGCCGCCATTAATTAATTTATAATACTCTGCATCATCCAGCCATGTATAAGGGCCGCCGCTATATACACCAGCAGGTTTATCGTCGGGCCAGGAACCTTTCCAACCGGGCGCTTGTTTGGCAAAACCGGAAGAAGAAGGAATGAACGGGCGCGTGCCATCAAGCGTAGAAACATTATCGCGCATCGCATCATACAATTCTTTCCGGGCATGACCTTCATTGCCACCCGTCCACACCAATAAGCTCGCATGATTGCGGATGCGATAAATTGTGCTTACAATATTTTTTATATATACATTGCTTTGCAAAGGATAATTTACCGAGCCTTTAAACTCGCCATGCGTATCGCCGGTAACCCAGAAGTCTTGCCATACAAGCATTCCATAACGGTCGGCAGCTTCATAAAATTCGTCTGTTTCGCCTAAACCACCGCCCCAAATGCGCACGAGATTCACATTGGCATTCCTGCACAAATGCAATTCGTCATCATATCGAAGAGAATCGCGGTTGAGCATCATATCAGGCACCCATGCGCCGCCATCCAAATGAACTCTTTTTCCATTTACATAAAAATCGCGGCGTGTCCAGCCGTTTACATCTACTGCATTTGAACTTACCGTACGGATACCAAAAACAAAAGAAGTATCATCACTAATCTGGTTACCGTTTACATATTGCAAACGAAGCCGGTACAAATTTGCGTCGCCATAATTGTTTGGCCACCAGAGATGCGGTTTGTTGATGATTAGTTCTTTTACATCGCTGGCAGAAAACTGCAGATCTTTGTTTTCGCCTGAATTTAAAGAAGCCTCTTTTGTAAAGAAAATGGTAGTTCCGGTAAAATTTTCAGCACTGATAGTTACACGCAATTGTCCTTTTTGTTGTTGATTGCTGTGATTGATGACAGAAAAAGAAAGCGATAATTTGGCAATACTTGTATCGGGCAAATGGGGCAAATCTGTTTTTATAAAAGCATGGCTGATGGTAACCTGCCCGCTTGTTCGCAAGTACACTGGTAGCCAGATGCCCATGTTCCGGTCATGCACTTCAGGAATCCAATCCCAGCCAACAGAACTTAGCATGGTTACGTTCTTGCCGATATCGCCGGTGGGTCCGCCATTTGGATAAAAATCACCCAAAGCATCTAATTGGGGATGTGATGGCAAACCGGGATAATCCAGCGGATAAATTTTTACAGCCAGCGCATTGTTTCCGCCAACTTGTACCGCATTGCTTACATCTAAACTGTACTCGGCAAACATGCCCGCCATTTGCGAAGAGTCGGCAATTTGTTTTCCATTTACCCAAACGTCTGCCCTGTAATTGATGCCTTTAAAAATAAGCTGAAAATGCTTGCCTTCGTCTCCCGCAGGAACACTAAATTCGGTGCGATACCAATAAGGTTTTTTCCAGGGATTGGGATCGTTTGGTAGGAAGCTATATTTTTCTAATCCATATTGATGATTGAAAGAATCTGATGCGTCAGGTATCAGCATATTGTTCATACCAATGTATGGATCGGGGTATATTTTATTAGCTACCAAACCCGTAAGCACTGTACAGGGAACTGTAACAGGAAACCAGTAATCTTTCGGCTGATAATTAGCTACAGAAACAACATTGCCCGGCGCCGTAACAATAACTGAAGATTGTAATGTAAAGTTGGTGAGCTTTACTTGTTTCACATTATCCTGTGCCCAAACTTTATTGGCAAAAACAAAAACGGCAACAGAAAAAAACAATCTGTAAAAAAGATATTTCATAAAAATTTTTTGGCTTGATGAATAAGGAGAATTAGTTAATAACCATTTCTATTTTAAAAATAAAATCGCTAAACCTATACAATAACTTTATTTTTTTCAATCACTTTAATTCCTTCCTTTCCGGCAATAATGGCTTTGCTTGCCATATTGTAAAATAAAGATGTTTCAACTACGCCGGTAATGCTTTTCATTAGAGGATTGATTTGAGAAAGTTCGGGCAATTTAGCAAACCATACATCAATCAAATGATTGTTGTTTTCAGTAATAATAGCATCGTTTGTTGTTTTGTTTTTTCTAATAACTGCTTTTATATCAACAAATTTTTGATGCAGCCTTTTCATTACAAAATTGACTGCCTGCGGTAAAATTTCAAGCACCAAAGGGAAGGTTGTATTCAATTGTTCGGCGTACTTTGAATCGTCTCCTACCAATACAAATTCATTTGCCATCGAGGCAAATAACTTTTCGTTCGTATGAATGCCACCGCCGCTTTTAAAAGCATTGAGGTCTTTATCAAACTGATCGCAGCCATCGAAATAAATATGAAGATTCGATACACCGGATATATGGTGTACCACAAAACCATTTTTTTCTAATAAAGCTTTTGTGGCTTCGGATGAAGTATAAATTCGTATGTTGGTTTTCTTTTGTTCCAATAAGTATTCAACCATGTACGCCATCGTTGTGCCCATGCCTAAACCAACAACAGAGCCATCTTCAATAAACGTAACGGCTTTCTTAGCTGCTTCCTTTTTAAAATCCATTGGTGTTTATTTAGCATAGCAAATTACTCATTCATCCCTTGTATTTATAGAAGCAGGCTATACATCACAACTTAATATCAGACTTAGCTAAATAATCATAATCGTAGGCAAGGCTTTCTAAAGCTGTATGTGCATATTCTTCCTGCTCAATAAAATAATATTTCATTCCTGCTTCTTTCGCATGCTGAAACATGCCGGTAATATTTACCCCGCCTTTGCCAAACTCAACGCTATGCATTTCTTTTAAATTCATATCTTTCAAATGCCATAAAGGAAAGCGGCCGGGATATTTTTTGAAATAAAGGAGAGGATCTTTACCAGCAGCTATTATCCAGCCCAAATCCATTTCCATCGTTACCAAATCGGGCTGCACATGATCGAGTAACACATCGTATAATACCTTACCGTTCTCTTCATCAAATTCTTCTTTATGATTATGATAACCGAAAGTGATACCGGCTTTTTTACATTGCTCGCCGGCTTTGTTAAACAACTCTGCGCTCTTTTGATAATTCGCTACTGTTTGTCCCGATGAAGGTAATGTTGCACAAATCAAATACTGCTGACCTGCTTCAGCCGCTTCGTCAATCGACTGTTGCCAATCGTTATCAATATGTGTATGACCGCTGCGCAAAGTCATGCCATGATCGCTTACAATCTGTTTAATTTCTTTTGGCTTCAAACCATAATAATTACCCTTTTCACTTTTTGCAGATTCTATTTCTTTATAACCAATCTTAGCCAGCTTTACCAACGTGCCGGTGGCATCTTCTAACATTTCTTTGCGCACAGAATACAATTGCACGCCAACATCATTTTTCTTTGCAAGAGCACCTGCTTTTACTACATGAGACAAGAATAAGCTACCAACAGCCAGGCAAGAAGTTTCTTTCAAAAAAGTACGTCTGGTTTTCATAAAGCAAACATTAAATAATTAAAAAAGCAAACATGAGCCATTGTTGAACAGCGCAGGTTTGCTGTATCGAAATTGAGGTTATTTAGTTTCAGTTATATCGGCCGAGTTACTGATAAAAGCAATGTGCTTACTATCAGGCGACCACGATGGCGTATTGATAGTTCCCTGGCCACCATATACATAAGCAATCACTTTAGGTTCACCACCGGTAATTGGCATTATCCGCAGGTAAACATGTTTGTAAAAAGGATGATCGTCAGGTCTTACTTCGTTGGGAAGAAAAGAAATAAATACGATTGATTTACCATCGGGAGAAATATGTGGAAACCAGTTGTCTAAACTGTCTTTTGTTACCTGTTCCTGCTCGCTGCCGTCAGCTTTCATTTTCCAGACCTGCATTAAACCCGAACGAACAGAATTGAAATAAATGTACTTGCCGTCAGGCGTGTATTCAGGCCCGTCGTCAAGCCCTGGCGCAGTAGTTAACCGAACTTCCTTGCCGCCGCCTGAAGGAACTTTATAAATATCAAATTCTTTGTTCCGCTGTCCTGTAAACACAAGGCTTTGCCCGTCGGGCGACCAGCCATGCGTATAAGAAGGACCGATGGGTGTAATTTGTTTTGGTGTTCCTCCGGTGATAGGAACAGTGTAAACAATTGAGCCGCCTAAGTTTTGAACACCACTACTTAAGCCAAGCATCTTACCATCAAAAGAAATAACATGGTCATTGTTATTATTTTTTATATCGCCTGTGTTAATCATTTGTGGCGTCCGGGTTGATAAATCGAATTTATAAATAGATCCTTCACTGTTATAGATTAAGCTTTTACCATCGGGTACCCAATTGGGCGCTTGTATAGAATTTGGTACCGAATAAATAATTTCCCGTTTGCCGCTTGCAACATCCAGCAGTTCGAGATGGCTGCCTAAATATTGTTTATAAGGAACTAAACTGGCAGGGGCCGGCACAGATATTCTTACGTTGCTGAAGACACCTGTTTCCACTACATCGGCGTTATGAGAGCCGACAAACAAGCCCACATACACATCATCGCCTAAGTCAATACCTGAGATGGAATCAACAGTAAACAACTGCCCGTAAGCAGCCGCCCGCATCATATAAGTATTGCCCTTTCTTTCCAGTTGAAGAATGTTGGCTTTTGTGATTTTCATTTTATGCTCTTCGGTTTGTGCTCCTGCCGTTCTGCGAAACTGCAATGACGTTAAGCCATCGCCATGTTCAACCGCATTTACATGCGCTGAGTTTCCATCCAAGCTCTTACGAACCATCCAGCCTACCTTGCGGTGATAATCAACCCAGTTGCCGAGGAATTCAGCTCTTGTATAAAGTATAAAATCACCCGTCATCTTCTTCCATACATACTGAAATTCATCATGGTCTGCCCATACATTGTAACCGGCACCGGAGATAACATATTGCTGCGTTTCAGGAATGTAAGTAGCCGAGCCTTGCTTTACATTGGTGCCCACATCTCCATGTCCTTCAAAGATGCCAACCCCATTTTTTTGGGCAAAAACAAATTGAACAATAAACAAAACAAATACAAATACGAACGTTTTCTTCATTCTGGCAAATGTTTTATTGAGTAAATAAAATAGAAAATAAAACAACAATAGAAAATAATAATTCTTCAAAATTAGAATATAGGCGAGCAAAAATTATATTTATCTACTACATCATTGCTACATCATGTAGTGATTAGTGTTTTAACAGACAGTTTTGCACTACAACAAGCTTACGTCAAGCCCGATTCTATCGTTTATAAAACGAGAAAGGAATGAGTATTTAATTATAAAGAAGGTAAAAGAGAATACCATTATTGGCTGCATAGACAATTATAAAAATGACTATCACACGAAAGCTGTAAGTATAAAAACTACCACAGAATATTGTAATTGGTATTTATTGTTTTCCTTCTATCACAATTACAATTTCACCCTTCACTTCTTTTGCTGAGAAATAATTGTGTATTTCTTGTAGTGTTCCTTTTTTATTTTCCTCAAATAATTTGGTGAGTTCTCGACTTACGCTGCATTGCCGTTCGGCACCAAAATACTCAATCAATTCTTTCAATGTTTTTACCAATCGCATGGGGCTTTCGTACAACACGATGGTTCTTTCTTCATTTGATAACAACGTAAGTAAAGTATGTCTTCCTTTTTTTAAGGGCAAAAAACCTTCAAAAACAAACCTGTTGATGGGCAAGCCGCTGTTTACTAATGCTGGTACAAAGGCCGTTGCTCCTGGCAAACATTCCACCTGAATGTTGTTTTTAATACATTCTCTTACTAATAAAAAGGCAGGGTCAGAAATGCCGGGCGTTCCTGCATCGGTTATCAGCGCCATGTTTTTACCCGATGTTAATTGTTGAATAATCTGCTGAAGAATTTTGTGTTCGTTGTGCTGATGATAAGATGATAACGGCTTTTGAATGTTATAATGCTTAAGCAGTTTAGATGAGGTTCGCGTGTCTTCGCACAAGATAACATCAACGCTTTGCAATACTTCTAATGAGCGGAGTGTTATATCTTTTAGATTACCAATAGGAGTGGGGACAAGGTGAAGCATTGGGTTAATTCACCATTTCAATTTCATAAAATTCCATCACCGGATTTGCCAACAGTTTTTTAGCAGCATCTTCGGCAAGTGAACGGGCTTCATTTTCACTGGCTGCGTTGATCTGCATGGTTATGTGCTTGCCAATGCGAACGTCCTGCACACCATGCAAATTGAGATTTTGCAAACCACCTAAAACGGCTTTCCCCTGTGGGTCTAACAAATCTTTTAGCGGCATTACTTTTATCTGAACGTTATACATGATGTTGTAAAGTTGATGGTTTAAAAATCAAAGATAAAATCACATAAGCAATAAACGCAACAGGCACCGCCAGCCAGCCACCGATAAATGCAGTAATAATGGTAATGAAAGCAATAATGATAAACGGCAACAATGATTTTACAGACGCGTTTGTAAATTTCAAAGCGAGCATTGGTAACGTAGAAACCATAAGATAACTAACAATTGCAATCACTGCATACCAAAACCATTGATTCAAAAAAAGGGCAAAAACAAACGGGCGATTGATGAAGAAATAAATAAGAGGAAACGATGCAATCAACAATCCTGCGGCTGGAATAGGAACGCCCTTGAAGCCATAGCTCTGGCCAGTATCAATGTTAAATCTGGCAAGGCGATAAGCACCCGCACAGGGAATGATAAAAGCCGGTAAAAGCCATGCTGTATTTACATTTAAGCCATCTGGCAATTGTGAAAAGCTATACCTCAAAAATGTATAAATAATAAAACCGGGAGCCACACCAAAGCTTACAACATCGCTCAACGAATCTAACTGTACGCCTAAAGAAGATGTTGCCTTAAAAAGCCTTGCTACAAAGCCATCTAAAAAATCTATTACGGCTGCACAACCAATAAAAATAGAACCCCAAACCATTTGTTGCGGAAGAACAACAAGGCTGGTTCCACTATCGTCAGTGGTTGTAGTTAATCCGGGTTGAAGAATGGAAACAATAGCAAGACAACCGAATACAAGATTTAAAAGTGTGAGGATATTTGGAATTATAAACAATACGTTTCTTTCTACGGAACTTACAGCGTTTGAGTTGTTCATTCAAGCCCGGATTTTATTTATCAGAATTAAGTTTTTATTATTCCAATTACTTTACCAATTCCACCTTGCCGTTTCCATTTACGGGTTGTCCATCCATCTTCATCAATCCCATGAGTTGTTGCATCGTTTTTTGCATGCCATCAGTACTGCCGTCTAAAAAAAGCACATTGCCTTTTCCATACTCTGCAAAGTTTTTAATGGCTTCCGTCCACATGCTAAACAAAATAACATTCGTATCAAGGTTTGCCTGCTTCATTTGTTCGGCTGCCTGGCTCATACCTTTTGCTACCTCTTCTCTAAACAAAGCCACGCCTTGTCCACGCAAACGGGCAGCTTCACGCTCGGCTTCAGCCGCAATTTTAATAGCGTTGCCTTCAGCTTCTGCGCCTTTTGTTTTTGTAATTAAAAGTGCCTGACCTTCGTTTTCGGCAGCGGCTTTTAAGTTGTTGCTTGCCACCACTCTGCTCATGCTCTCCATTACCTGCTTGTCAAATGTAATATCGTTGATTTGAAGGTCTTGCAAATGATAGCCCCACTCTTCCAAAGAATGATCAATCTGGTCTTTTACGTACTCTACAATTTCTCTTCTCAGTAACAAGATTTCAGCTTGCCGTTTTGTTGCCACAAATGCCCGGATTGAGCCTTCCACTGTGCGGATCAAAGCCTGCATCAAATCTTTTTCGGAGATGAATTTAAACGCAACTTTGATAATGGTGTTTTCATTTTGATCAATCACTGAATACAGCAACATGCTTTTGAAATATACGTTTGCCTGATCAACCGTTACAGCTTGAAATTCAAGTTCAACTGATCTGTTTTGAATGCTGATGCGGCGATAAATTTGTTCAAATATGGGTATTTTAAAATTTAGCCCCGGACGAAGAACGCGGCGATATTTACCAAACAATGTAATTACTGAAACTGTGCCTTGCTGCACACTAACCAAACCACTGAATATAATAAATAAGATAATGAGTAACCACCAGTAGTCTCTTAGAAATTCCATATCTAATTTTTAAGGAAAGATAAGTAAAAGAAAGATGAGCAAAGTGTTATAAGTTACTTCATTAAGTGAAGTTGATTTTGTTTATCAAAAATTGAAATGACAAGAGTGAAAACATCATATAACATTATCGTGCTTTTCATTTTTCATTAAAACAAAAAAGTATAGAGCGAAGTCTATACTTTATAAAGTTTCGAAAACATACTTTTTCTTAAGCAGGCTGTTTTTTTAAGCCCAATAACATAAGCAAAAGATGCCTGAAGAACATCATTTGGTTACCTATGTTGCGCTTGAAAATTTCGGGTCGCAAAAAGATTCTTACCAACCAAGCCATCCTAATTTTAAAATAAAAAGGATGAATTGCTTTTTGTGTTCCGGCATACCAGTCAAATACATTTCCGATGCTGATAATTAACCCTGCCTTCAGTTTGGTTTTGTGCTGAAACGACCACTTTTCCTGCTTCGGCGCCGTCATTCCAACAAATACAACGTCAGGGTTGAAAGCATTGATGCTGTTCACCATATTCTGGTTGTCTTCATCTGAAAAGACCTGTTTGAAGGGCGGCGAATAAGTAGCCACGTTTATGTTCGGATATTCTTTGCTTAACCTGTCCCGAATCAGTTGCAACACCTTTTCAGATGAGCCAAGAAAGAACACCTTTCCCGATGCTTCGTTTACTCTTCCTAAAAAGTGTTTATATACATCAGGACCCTGGTTCTTCTTAATATTTTTCCCTTTTAAAAATATAGAAGCCAACGCAAAATAAACGCCGTCCAACACAAGGTATTCAGTATGGTTCAGCACATTTTTAAACTCAGGATCTTTATTGGCAAGTCCATAATTGTTAGGACTAATGCTACAGTTAATGACTCTGCATCTATCAGCCCGAAGTGGGATCTTTGAAAGATCATCTGAAAATACTTTGTATCCCAAAACTGTTACTGAATTATACGCCTCTTTCATTGTTTTTATGGTTACAATTTGTAAATGAGGTTGATTAACATTTAATCGGCTAATGCATAATTTTCGCTTGGTACCATTGGGCTTATCCATTCAAAAGTTTTGGTTAAACCATCAATCAAAGGAGCAGAAACTTCCCATCCTAATTTGCTTTTAAACAAGCGATTGTCGGAACGCCTGCCCCTTACGCCCAACGGACATTTAAAACCATATTTCTTTATAAATTCATCACCATAAATATTTTTGATGGTGATGTTTTTGCCCGAAATATCAATTGCCATTTGCGCCAGTTCATTAATGGTTACCATTTCTTCTGAACCAATGTTTACAGGCCCTTTGAAGTCGGACTTCATTAAAGCCAACACTGCTTTTATACATTCATCAATGTATAAAAAGGAGCGTGTTTGCTGACCATCACCCCACACTTCAAATTCGCCGCCATCAGGTGTTTCAGCAGCTTTGCGAATCATGGCAGCAGGCGCTTTTTCTTTACCGCCACGCCATGTGCCCTGCGGCCCGAAAATGTTATGAAACCTTGCGATGCGCACGTCTAAATTATAGTTACGATTAAATGCCAAAAACAAACGTTCGCTAAATAGTTTTTCCCATCCATATTCCGAATCGGGGTTAGCGGGATAAGCAGAGCTTTCTTCGCAATTCGGATTGTTGGGGTCGAGCTGGTTGTTTTCAGGATACATACAAGCCGAAGAAGAATAAAACAATTTTTTGATGCCTTTGCTTACGGCTTCTTTAGCCACATTCAAATTAATGATAGCTGAGTTGTGCATTACATTCGCATCGTTCTGACCTGTAAAAATATAACCAGCACCGCCCATATCGGCAGCCAATTGATATACTTCATCATAACCTTCACCTATTACTACTTCTACTATTTTTGGGTCGGTTAAATCGCCCAAAATAAATTCATGACAGATGTCCTGATGGTCGAAATACTCATGATTTTTAATGTCGCAAATTCTTACATAGCATCCATTTTCTTTAAGTTTTTTAGCGAGGTGGCCGCCTATAAATCCGCCTCCGCCTAATACAATTACTTTTTTCATTTTTTGATTTGGTTTAATTTGATTGATGATACACTTATATTTTTAGTTATGGGAATAAATTGATAATGAGCAGTCTCATTTTTTACATATTAAATTGGGACAAAAGTATTAAGTCTTTACATATTACTTTTGCCGAACTTGTTACCAAAAAGTTACGAGCCGTTATAGATTGACTTTAATGCGTTTTAGTTTAACTGAACAATAGTAGTATATTATAAAGTCAGTTGAATATGTTTTGTTTTTGCGTAAATTATTTTTGGTAATAAAAAGATAGAGTAGTTATGATTCTTAACATTGGCAGTATCGGATTTTAATTTTAAAATTATTAACTGTTAGTTTGTTACGGATTCTCTTTCAAGAGCGATTATTTTACTCAATTTCCGTTCCACTTCTTCAATATTCACAATTAAGTTTAATTTTTCTCCTTGTTTAAAGGTACGCGCCTTGCCATCTGATTTGCAAATCAAATAATCGTATTTTAAACCAACTTTATTAGCTAAATCATTGAAAATAGGTTGTGCAAAGTCCTCTGCCATCAGTTCAAGTACATGAGTATTTTTATTGCTAAAAACAAGATTTATCTGGCCTGCGCCGATAGTAGCAATGATAATCTCTGCATTGGAAAATAAAGTAATTTTTTCCTGAAATGAGAGACTTGATAATTCAAAAGATTGGAAACCATACTTAATGAGTGTTTGCGTTAAAGCATCTTCATTCAACACTCGTCTTTTTGGTGAATCTTTCCGGCTAATGTAAACGAAAGGGCAGTTGAATTTTTTATCTGTGAGAGGTAATTTGTGTGGTAAAAATTCGGTTCTTAAAAATTCAGGGCACCAAAAGGGAACGTGTTCATGATACCTTACATAGGTAGTGGCTATTAAAGTATCTGCCTGAACATGGTTGTGCAAATCGCCGGCAATAATTTTGCTTTCATTAATGCCAAGCATTTTAATGACCTCTCGATGAAAGCCATATTTATAACTTGGAATTAAAAACCAATCAATTTTATCATACCAGCCTACTTTTTTTACTAAAGCAATCCGCGATATGGAATCTAATAAATAATGAGATGGATTTTCAATTCCACCTTCTCCGATTAATAGAGCCAAAACGTTTCCTGAATATTTTTCAGGCTCTTTAAAATAATTTTGTTTAAAAACAGCATTCTTTTCAGGAATGCTGCTGTTTAAATCGTATGACAATTCACCAATTAAATGATTATCACCGCTAATAACTGAAATGGCAAAAACGTTATCCGTAAAAACTCTGCCGTCAGGAATGGCTACTACTCTTGCGGCCGGAATTTCAGCAGCCATAGTTGTTTCAACATACCCAATAAAATGGTTCCTGAATTCTTCTGATACATCCAAATAAGAGGTGAAAGGGGGATAAGCCTCTACACAAACCGCTTCTTTTACAGCTTCTGTGTATTGTTCAATAGTATTATAAACGCCTTTGGGTTTATAGCGTTTGTTACGAATGAGAATGCGGCTTAGTACTCTCTTAATTCGTCTTTTTACTTTGCGAACAATCATTTTCGGGAGGTTTGAAAAAGGATACCCTTATGTTTGGTTTTGTATATAAAACAACCTAAGCAAACTTGCTATTGATGAATTACTTCCTGGTAAGCTTTATCGTATTTATGAATTAAAGAAACGGTTTCTTCAATGTTGGTTTTTGATGAGGCGCCAAAAAGGATAGATTCGATATTTGGCAAGCTGCAAACATATTCAATAGCTTCTTTTGGTGGAATAGCGCCAGCAGCCAGTACTTGCATAGCAATTACCCGAACATTACGCGTAGCCAACGTTTCCTCATACAATTCTTTTCCACCCGACATGCGAAAATCCACCTTGTTAATGGATGCACAGATAATCGGATTTTGTACGCCCACATCTTCCAGAGCATTCAATAATTTAGGAAGATTCATAGTAATAAACCCTGCTTCGGCGTTGTATTTTTCTCTTATGTAACTGTGATAAGCTTTCAAAATTTCTTTCATTCCTAAACCTAACAACAAATCAGTAACAACGTTTTGCAAAAAGATAACCGGCGTGTTGATGCCCTTGAACATTTTCATTTCTGAATCAATCATCAGTTCCATGATTGATAAATAGTCTTTCGACAAGTAAGCCATGCCACCCTTAAACAACGAGCCAAAAAAGTTGCCTGGCACATACTGTTTTATTGTTCCCATCACACCCAATTCGGTAACAGCGTTGGCATACTTGTGTGCATACGGCATACAGGGATAAATGCAATAATTAGCATACTTCGCCGGATTTTGTCGAATAAATTCACAGATGTTTGCAATTCTATCATGCGTAGTGCACATAAAGGTGTTCACACCCGCATTGATTGCATAATCTAAAGTTTTTATAATAGCACTATCGTTTTTAAATTTGATTGATTGTGCTCTGGATTTTTCGTCCGATATATGATTGACAGCAAAGAATTGGTTGTCTCCAAAAATGATACGCTCCATAAGAATTAATTTACGTTGTTTTTAATTAGCGAAATTACTTTATCCGTATGCCATGCACTTTGAAACGTGTTAATATTATTGGGCACTTTGTTTTGTATGGCTTTGATAAAATAATCCACTTGTGCTGAATATTCTTCTCCACGAAGGTAAAAATCTACCGGCGTAGTTAAATCGGTTATATATTTTACATTCCAGCCTTTAGTGTAGCCCTGTGGATAATCGGTTGTTTTAAAATATACTCTTAGCTCATTGGCATCACAAACAATTTTTCCTTTACTTCCTAAAATGGTGATTGAGGTTGACATTTTTCTATAGGTTTCATCGCTCCAGTTCACCGATAACACACCACTTACTTTTGACGATAATTCGAGCACCGAAAAAACAGAATCTTCCACGTTTTTTGAATAAAACGATTTCAGAAGCGTTCCACTTACTTTCTCAACCGGGCTAATGATGTAATTAATTAAGTCAATCACATGCGAAGCATAATCCATCAAACAGCCGCCTCCTTCTTCCGGATCGGAACGCCATGTATCCTGTTTGGGTTTTATCACAACAGGGCCGTACGATTCTCCCGTAAAATGAAAAATATCGCCAATACTTCCGTTGTCTAAAATTCGTTTTACTTCCTGAAAAGTACCAATAAATTTATTGTGATAACCAACCTGGTTCACCAATTTTTTTCTTTCTGCCAGTTCTACCAATTCCTTGCCTTCTACTGGTGTTAAGCACAATGGCTTTTCGGCAAACACATGCCTGCCACTCTCCATAATTTTCTTTACCATTCTTGCATGAAGCTTGGTAGGAACAGCCACGAACACTGCATCGGCATCGGTTTCTTTCAGCATGTCTTCATAATCTGAAAACACAGGGAAGGAGGTATATTTTTTAAATACATCCAATGTTATCTTCGAAGTGTCGCTTACGCCAACTACTTCTACATCAGGATGAGCACCTAAAATAGCAAGGTGCGATACACCCATTTTTCCAACACCAATTACACCAACTTTTATCATAGTAAATTTTTTTCTAAAAAATAATACGGCTTCTGTTTTATTTAAAACGTTTATTATCCTGTTCTGGCTGCTATCTTATCCTTCAATTTGTTCGTAGTTGATAATTCTTTTGTCCGGTTTTTAAACAAAAACAAATAAGAGCAAAATGAAATTGATGAGAAAGAAACTTGTAAGCTGAATTTAGTTTGGATGACAATTTTGTAATAAGATTTGAGACATATTTTTTTCAAAAGTTTCCAGCGTAAACAATTCAAAAAATCTTTGTCTGCCTTTTTCTCCCATCGTACAACGAAGAGTCGGATTTTTTATTAGAATAGTTAACTTTTCCGCCAACAAAGTTGCGTTATCGTGCGGCACTAAAAAGCCGGTTACACCTTCTACCACAATATCGGGTATGCCACCCTCAGGCGATGAAATGATGGGTAAACTATTTTGCATCGCTTCTAAGTTTACCAGCCCAAACGTATCATAACGCGTTGGAAGCACAAATATGTCGGCTGTCTCATAAAAAGCTTGTTTTTCTTCGTTGTATTTCGGACCATGTGCAAATACCACGTTTGCCAAATGTTTTCGTTCTATTTCATTTTTAAACTCCTCTTCTGTAACTTCCGACCAGCCACCTACATAATGACATTCAAAAGGTAAACCTTGCTTATACATTTCCTCACAAGCCTTTAGTAGTACAAAAATACCTTTTTCAATTATCATATTTGATAAAAATAGCAAGCGGCAACGGGCATTGTTTTTAACCTGAATAATTCTCTTTGTTTGGTCGTTTAATTTATCAATTACAGGAATGCCTAATAAACAGTAAAAAACATTTTGGGGGCTTACATAATTTTGAATATCAGGATACAAGTAACGGGTTGATAAAATGCTTTTCGTGTTTTTAAAAGCATAGTTATAAAGCATTCGTGCCCGTGCGCTTTTATTGTTATTAACTCCTTTATTATGAAAATGAAAGATAATGTTGCAGTGCCATATTTTCAAGAGTGATACAATCACCAAATCTTTATAAAAACCTGCACCTTGCGCGGTTAGCGTCATGTAACATAAGTCATATTTCTTTTTACGCAGGGCTGTAACTACATGTTTGGTAATACCCGCAAAAGTGGCAATCTTTTTAAAACTGCCTTTACCCGATTGGTTTAAATCTCTGTTCGTAGCCAAATCAATAAAATCAGCTTCGAAATTTTTATTGATTATTTTGCTATCATGCATGTATTTTCCAATCATAGCTGCTCCGTGATGAGGCGGCGGTAGGTGTAATATAAACAGAATTTTTGGTTTTGCCATAATTACACGTTTGCAGCGTTGGTTTGATTTTCTTTTACCAGTAAGATAGATACATGCACCATTAATATTCGCGAGTTTTAAATGCTCTTTTTATGATAATGAAAAAGCCACTGATTGCAAAATGCCTTCTGCCGCTTGCTGATGATTAAAGGGCTTTACCAACTCCACTGCATTATCGGAAAACGTTTTCAGAAGTTCCGGATTTTTTAAAAGATGCAAAGCATGTTTCGCCCAATGTTCTGCATTTAGTGTAAGCACATAACCATTTTTACCATGAACAATTAAGTCGTTTGCCACACCGGCGTACTCGCAGGTAATCACAGGAGTACCTGCCGCACAAGCTTCATTGGCTACTATTCCCCAACAATCGCCAATCGTTGGAAACAATAACAGCTTTGCTTTTGCATAAAAAGTTGGCAATGTTTTCTGATCAAGATAACCTGCAAAATAATAAGCTATATTATTTTGCTCAAGCTCCTCAAGCACTTGTTTTCGCTGAGCTCCTTCTCCAACAATTAGTACCTTAAAGTTCGGGATTTCTCTATTTAATGTCTTGGCGATTTCAACAAATAACATGGGCAATTTCCGTTCAACAATCTGACCACAAAACATCAGGTGATATTCTCTGCTTTCTATTGGCTCTGGTGTAAACTTAGAGTTATCAATACACAAGCAACTTTTGAACATTTTGCTTTCTTTTACCCCATAACTTTTATACAAATCAAAACCACCTTTGCCACATGCAACAAAGGCATCGGTTGCTTTGAAGGTAAAACGCCGGATGAGTTTTTGTGTCCTAGAAAAATTGCGTTCAGATAAGAGTGTGCCATCATTATAAACAATTAGTTTTCTTCTCTTCATCATACACCATAACACACCATACAACATAGTAGGCTTGAAGGCAGTGATGATGAGCACATCAGGATTCAATTCGTTCAACACTTTCCAAACTTTGGGTTGGTTGGGACGAAAATGTTCAATTTTATCTGTTAAAAACCGCATTGGATATTTGCCATAATCAATTTTCCAAAGCCTGTCGGGTTCAATTGTTGCGCAATACAAAACCGAATAATTTGGATTTTGTTCGGAAATTAATTCATGCATACGTTCCCGGTATGGACCCGGTACTTGCGTTAAGTACACTACCTTTGAATTCGTTTTCATCATTCAGTCTTCGGTTTGGTTTTGGGCTAATTTTTCCATTTGTCCCATATAAAAGGAAAAAACGTTTTTAACCACAATTTGGTATAAGCTTCTAAATAGTGTGATGGAAAATGCTTTTTTATAAAATGCAAATACTCTTTGTAAGCCAGTCCTTTGGGGCTATACAAATAAGCAATACGTTCTTTTAATTTTGAATTTTGCGATTTCCAGCTGTTGCCGTGATCGTCCTGACAGTAGCCTAAAATGCCCGGTGCAACCACAACCGGAAAACCTGCTTTTTTTGCCGACAAGGTATAATCGTAGTCAGCAATGCCGTGAGTATATTCACCGGATAAAATACCAATTTTCTGAACAATTTTCCGAGGCACCAACATGATGTTTGCATTGCCTAAATCGCACTCTGCTACATCAGTATTGTTTTCAACTAAAATACCATGAACTTTTTTTGGCGAAATCAGCTTTCTACCGCCATAGCTTACTTTTCCATTGATGCCATCTGTTGTGCTGCCTACACAAACCGCAGGCTTACCAAATTGTTGAAAGGCTTTCTTGTAAGCGCCTACCAACTGGCTAACCGCATCAGTGGTTAGCACCGTATCATCATTTATCAATAGAAAGAAATCAGCCTTGCTTTTTACGGCCTCAGACCACGATTTTCTCATGCCACCAGCCCAAAATAAACCGCCGTTACCATGATAAATATGTATATTATCAAACGCTTTGGCTGCAGCTTCTGCCGTTCCGTCTTTTGAGGCATCATCGGTAAGATAAACAGTGAGTTTTATTTCCGGCGAAAGTGTTTGCTTTTGCAGTTGCTGCAAACAGTTTACTGTTTTTTCTTTTCGGTTAAAAGTGGTTATTAATACTGCGATCTCCATAATTATAATAAAAACAAATTCAGGAAAAAGTACTGGTGAAAAGTAGCTATTCTTCTTCTTTCAAAATAGTTTTACGCAAATGCCACGTCAGCGCGATATAAAACGCAAGCATCAGCATTATAATAGTAAAATAAGTGATATTCCGAATGAATTGTATTTTAAGTTGGTTAATCATTAAAAACAAAAATAACAAGTTGCAGCCTAATAAAAGATCGGTAGTGAAGTGGTTATTTCTGCGAATTTGCCAATATGTTTTCCAACCTCTCCATATTGAATGAAAAAATAAAAACATCATACAAATAAACCCAATGGGCCCCCAAAGCACATATGAACTCATGTACAGGTTATGGTAGTCGGCAAACTCATCCATCCCAGCACCTCTTGCAAAATGATTCAGATGGTATTCTTCGGGTGTAACAAAATATCCTCTGCCAATTATATTTGTACTTTCAACCTGTTTCATACCATACGGAAACAAACCCCCACGATTCATTTGTTCGCCATTTAAAAAGCTCATAAGTGTCATGTGATTAAAATCCATTGTATTCTCACTTCTTTCAGCTAAGACGTTAAAATCAATAATTTTAAAAGAATTGTTTAACAAGAATAAAGCAATAACACTCACCACGAGGTAAACAACCACTTTAGCTTTTAATCGTTTGCCCAGTAAGATAAAAGTACTTATTAAAACAAGAGGCAGCAATAACATGGAAGAACGTGTGCCGGAGAATACAATGCATATAGTGGATAATAATATGGTGAGAATGCTTAAATAATAAAAGAAACGATCTTTTCTAATAAAGCTTCCACTCAAGATTCCGGGTAGTAATAAGGCCGTCAATGATACGCACCACTCGGCAAAAGCTTCAAAATTATCTAATGTTGAAGCGCTTCGC
Organism: Ilyomonas sp.; assembly: GCA_965277535.1. Lineage (GTDB taxonomy): Bacteria > Bacteroidota > Bacteroidia > Chitinophagales > Chitinophagaceae > Ilyomonas. The sequence goes on from OZ255825.1 coordinate 4,508,394, forward strand.
ACAATACCCAACTCAAAATCAACTTCTTCTTTTATATTTGGAAAGAAAGGAAATGGGGAATTGATTAATCCGTACTTCTGGTTACAAGCTACCACGAATTCGTAACTCAAAAAAACGCAAAGTGCAAATACAATTCTATAAAAATCGTTTTCAGTGAATTGTATTCTCGACGTAAAATAAAATAATGATAGCATCATAGAGAATGCACAAAAGTTGGCAAGGCCAACTGTAATAGGAAACGTGTTTCCGCCGGTAGCACTTAAAAAGTCGAAAATGCACCAAACTAACACTGCTGTTTTTACTGTTTTATCTAACACCGATTTACGTAGAAAACCCATTTTTCCGTTGATAGCTGTATAAATAATAATAGCAGCAGAGGCAGACAAATTGTAGTTGCCGCCCCATTTATCTCCCCATGTAAAAAAATTTCCAATTATCAATTGAATAAAAAAGGATGATACATCGTGCTTTTGTAAACTAAAATAAAACAAGCTGGTCATTAGCACCAGAGCAGCCGCATTTACAGGAGGCGGATAAATAGAATATGTAAATGAGCCACAAAGAATAAGCGCAGCAACACTAACAGGCAGTTGCCAATAATTAATTTTATCTTCGGCTTTATTAGTTAACCTTTCGCTTACTGTATTGCTTAATAACTCCATTTTTGTTTTGCCTCAATTTTACAATAGTGATAGTTGGTAATAAGGTTTTGGTGCGCTTGCAGTGAAATTTAACCGCATAGTTAAAAGGCAAAAGACAGAGTTCTGAAATAGCATCACTTTTGTGATATATGGTTCATAAATTATCTCTTAAGTAACTTGTAATGCATAACTACAACAGATGTCTGGTTGAAAGAATGTCATCATTCATACTACATGCTTCAACAGCAGGTTTGGTTTTGCACATATTTTAATTTATGATTCTTTATCACCAATAGCTTTAGGCTTGTAAGTATTATCATCATACTGATAGCGATTTCCATATCCGTAACCACGTCCATAACCTTTCTTAAACAAGCCACGGCCTTTCACAGAATTGAATACAATAACCGGGTTTTTTAGGTCTTTCATTTTACCACTTTCCTGCAGGTTCTGAATAATTGCTTTTGGTGTGTAGCCATGCCGCACCACAAACAATGTCATGTCGCAATATTCACTCAGTAAGTAAGCATCAGCAACCGGCTCAACAGGAGCCGTGTCAACAATGATGTAATCAAATTGTGCTTCCAGATAATGAAACAAATGGTTCAGCTTTTCATCTAACAACAATTCAGTTGGATCGGTGGTTCCAATACCTACAGGAACTACCGAAAGATTTTTATAGTTTGTTTTTGTAACAATTTCTTCTAACGTGCATTCCCCATCCAAGAAGTTGATGGTTCCTGTTTTTTTATGTACACCAAAGAGCTCAGATGTTCTTGGATTGCGCAAATCTAAATCAACAAGTACTACTTTTTTTCGTGTCGCAGCTAAACTTACAGCCAGATTATTGCTTACGAAGCTTTTGCCTTCACCGGCAATACTTGAAGTAACCAAAATTTTCTTTTGCAGATTTTTGTTGCTGAACAGGCCAATGGATGCGCGTAAATGTCTGAACTGTTCAGTGATGAAATAAGCATCCGGTTGGTTGATAGCGATTGGTTCTTTGCTTTTACTATAAGTGAGTTCAGCCACTACTGGAATATCTGAAAACTCTTCAATTTCATTTCTGAAAAGCACTTTATTGCTAAACATTTCTCTTGCGCTTACAATGCAGGCTCCCAGACCAAGTGCTGCAACCAGCGCAGCAAGAAACACGAACGATTTTTTGGGGCTTACCGGTTTCTCTTCTGCTTGTGCATAGTCAACCACGCGGCTGTCTGCCACTGTTGAAGCATAAGTTAATTGCGTTTCATCGCGCTTCTGTAACAGGAACGAATACTCACTGCTTTTAATAGCTTGCTCTCGGTTGATGCTCAACAAATCTTTTTCCTTTTGCGGGATGGTTTGCAACGTAGAAGAATAGTTGCTATTGGTAGAAGCCAGATTGTTGCGGCTGGCTTTTAAGGTTTCTCGCTGGCTTTTAATGTTTACGTAAATGAGGGGTTTCAACTTATCTATCCGGTCGTGAAGGCTAACTACAATTGGGTTGTTTTCGCCTGTAATTTTCTTTTGCTTTTCATAATCAAGTTCTGCCGTGTACAGATTTTCAACCAAAACAGTTAAACCCGGGTTGTTAATGCCAACGGTTGAAGGTATTGTTCCGGAAGTATTTTCTGAAGATTTTGTGTAATTTTCTACATTGTCCAATGCTGCCATCTGCATGTTAATATCAGCCACTTTTTGATCGTTCAGCCCGGCATTTTGCAGATAAACTTTGCTTTGTTCACTCAAGTCAACTACACCTTGTTGTTGTTTGTATTGCTGTATTTTACTTTCAATGGCTGTCAATTCCTTTCCTATTTCAGCCACTCTTTCATCTAAAACACTCAAAGTTTTTTCAGCAAAAAGATTTTTTTGTTTGATAGATGCTTCCGTATAGCTTTTAATCAGTCCGTTCAAAATGTTTTCACCACGTTTTGGTACTTCATCTTTAAAGCTCAACTCCATAATCGTTGATGTTTTGCTTGATGTACTAACCTGCAAACTTTTTATTAATGTATTAGCAACTTTATCAACCGGATCAAGAGAAAAAAACAAGGGTGCTGTTGGCTCAGATGTTTGGTAAGGATTAGAAGTAAACTTCAAAACACCATAAGGTGTATTTACCCATGCATTCATTGGATAAATTACTTTACCAATTTGTATGCTGCCTCCGTTTTCTTTATGAAATGTAAAGAAGACTTTTGAAACCGAAGTCAATGAATCGGGGTTTTGTGCTTCGATAACAACAGGCGAAATAACATAAGCCGAAGCCAGGCGATACCTACCCTGCTGCGAAACCGGTGCGTACAATTTCAGGCCTCTTATCACATTTCGCATCAGCGTTTTGGATTGCAACACTTCAGTTTCGTTTTCAACAATGGTTTTTGAGTTGTAAATATTCAGCGATTCCAACAACTTTGAATCTTCTACACCTTTGCGTTCATCCTTTACCGACATGGTAGCAGCGATGTTGTAAACAGGCGGTGTGATACGTATGTACACATAAGCCAAGGATAAAAACAGCAATATTAAAATTACAAATAAAGGCCAATAGGGCAGATACCTGAACTTCAACGAACTCAAAAAACCGCTTTGATTCTTTTGCATGGAATTGATTGTTTTTGGGTGTTAGCCTGATATGGTTTGTAAATCTAAAATTGGTTTCACTTACAATGCTTTATTTCGCTTACCTGTGGCTTAACTTTAACGCTTATCTCCTTGATAATTAAGTTAATTTTTAAGAGACTACCAGTAGTTACTGTAATTTATGCTATTGGAATGCAGTTTCAGCCGGTGAACTCTTTTAATTCGTGTCAAAATTAAAGAACAAACGCCACAATTGGCAACGCGCCTCAGTAAGCAAATCAAAGACCGTTTTTAATGAAAGGAACTTGCACAATGTTAAGTTTGTATCTAAAACGATGCTTTTTGAGTTATGTTGTGAATCAAAATTAGATTTATCTCCTCGTGTAAATTTACCAAAAAGGGAAATTTTTTTGTATGGGAAAATTCCAGACGATGCTATAATCTTTCAAACAATGTACTTTGTTTATTCTGATAACTCTCTGTATTTGCTTTTAAGAAAGCAATTCCAGGGTATGATTCATTCGTTTTATTGTTTCTTCCCTTCCAATCATTTGGGCAATTTCAAAAATGCCGGGTCCGAATTTTTTGCCTACCAGCATAATGCGAAACGGAAGCATGAACTCGCCGGGCTTTATACGATGTGCCGCTGCTATCTCTATAAACTCTTTTTCAAGATCGGCGGCGCTCCATGCTGACATTAACTCAAAAGCCTTTCGTGTTTCTATAAAAAAAAGGGCTTTTTGTTCGTTCCATTTTGGCTTGATAGAAGCAACGTCAACGCTCTTGGGTGATTGAAAAAAATAAGAAGCTTGTTCAATAAAGTCAGTGAGCAACGTGCACCGGTCTTTCACCAGATTCAGAACATTTATAAACTTGTTATCATCTAAAACGGGGATTTGGTTTTGCTCAAAAAGTTGCTTTACCTGATTGCTATAATGCTGTACGGGCAAACGTTTCAGCCATTCGTGGTTGAACCATTTCGCTTTTTCATAATCGAATTTAGCTCCGGCTTTGTGCACTCTTTCAATCGAAAATTTTTGAACCAATTCATCCAGCGTAAACAATTCTTGCCCGCTGCTATCGTTCCAACCAAGAAGAGCTAACATATTAATAAACGCTTCGGGTAAAAATCCGGTTTCCTTAAAACCGGGTGTTACCTCGCCGGTATTGAGATCAGTCCAGTTTTTTGCATATACAGGAAAGCCAAACTTAGCGCCGTCGCGCTTGCTTAATTTGCCTTGCCCGTTAGGTTTTAAAATAAGAGGCAAATGTGCCCATTGTGGCATTTTGTTTTCGCCAAATAAATAACGCCACAATAAAATATGAACCGGCGTGCTGGGCAGCCATTCTTCTCCACGAAACGCATGGGTGATTTGCATCAAAAAATCGTCAACCACAACTGCTAAATGATACGTTGGCATTCCATCAGCTTTCAGCAATACTTTATCATCGGTTGTAGCTGTGTTGAAAACCACTTCGCCACGAATCATATCGGTAAAGCGAATGTCTTCCGGCTGCTCAGGTACTTTAATACGAATGACATAAGGCAAACCTTCCGACATTAATCTTCTGATTTCATCTTCGCCCAATGTTAACGAGTTGCGCATGAAGTTTCGCGTAGCTAAGCCATATTGTGCAGTGCCTCCTTCTGTTTTGTATTGATTGCGCATTTGCTCCAATTCTTCCGGCGTATCAAATGCATAATAAGCATGTCCGCTTTTCACCAATTGTTTAGCATATTGTTTATACATTTCCTTTCGTTCACTTTGCCGGTAAGGAGCAAATGGGCCGCCATGCACAACACTTTCATCGGGCTGTAAGCCGCACCAGACAAGCGTTTCAAAGATGTATTCTTCTGCGCCCTGGACAAAACGGTTTTGATCGGTATCTTCTATTCGTAAAATAAAAGTTCCCTCATTTTGTTTTGCAAATAAATAGTTGAACAATGCTGTTCGCACACCACCCAAATGCAAACCGCCGGTAGGAGAAGGCGCAAACCGAACCCGCACTTTTGAAGTCGTCATGCGGCAAAAATAAAAGCGATTCCGGATTTATGATTTTTGATTTTGGATTCGTGATTTTTGTTAATTGATGTGACGATTGTTTGCTCAAGAAATTGGCTGTTTGCACAGTGATTGGTACATTCATAAATCTCAAATACCAAATCAAAAATCTTTTTACAACCTTTTAATGTTAATAATTAGGACAGGCGGTGTGAACGACTGCCCATTCTCCGGACGATTGTAAATGGTGTTTACCACACTCATGCCTTTTACTACTTTACCAAACGCTGCATATCCTTGTCGGTCGGGATTGTTTTCACCGCCAAAATCAAATCCTGGCTGGTCGCCAACACAAATAAAAAATTCGCTGGTTGCAGTGCCCGGCGCAAGCCTTGCCATGCTTAATGTTCCGTTCAAATGATGAATGCCCGTTTGCTGTGTGGTTTCGTGCGGAATGTGGGGAAGCGAAATAGTCTTTTGGTAATTCGTTGTCCAGATACCACCTTGAATCAATTCACTTTTGAATGCGTCGGAAGGCTGGTTGTCATCGTTCAAAATGCGGTAAAACGAACTGTGTTTGTACAAACCATTATCAACATTGTGTAAAAAAGCGGTTGCTGTTTTGGGCGCTTTGTCGGTATAAATTTCAGCTTCAATATCACCTGCATCGGTTTCAATTAAAACATGCGGATGTGCATAATGTTTTGAAGCGCAGGAAGCAAAAAATAAAACGGTAAAAACAAAAAAGCACAATCGTTTCATGGTGTTATTTTATAGTTAGCCTCACAAGAAAACGATCCCAATCATCTTCGCCCAAAACTTCAGTTCTCCAGCCTTCTTCTCCTGCAATCCGGGCAAGTAAATAACTATCAATGTATAGCCACGTAAACCAATCAGTGCGCTCCTTTTTATATTCATACTGATACGTAATTTCTCCATAATACGTCTCGCGTTTGGGAAGTTTGTAATCGTACAAATAAGCCACATCCGAAGAATCGAAAAGCAATTGTCCGCCTTTATTAATCAGTGTTTTGGCGTGTTGTAAAAATAAATGTAGCTTTTCAATATTTCCTGTAAAACCAATTCCATTCATCATGAACAACAAGGTATCGAATGTTTTGTTTTGATAAGAAAATACATCTTCAATCATTGCTCGTTTCACACCACGATGATGCATTACTTCCACTGCTTTTGGCGATACATCAATGGCGGTTACATCAATGCCTTTTTTCTGCAAAACCAAACTATGGCTTCCCACACCTGCACCAACATCCAGCACGATTCCTTTGCATAATTTCAATGCCAGTTGCTCTAATTTGGGCATCCGTTTTTCATCTCTGAAATAAATTTTTACAGGCATTTCTTCCGGCTCGCCATAGTTGTTGTGTATCCATAACTTTTGTGGTTCATCATTAAAATAATAATCGTGCATTGCCCTACCTAAAACATCTCGCATAATCCTAATGATAAAATGAACAAACAGTAATCAGGATAAACTTTCATTCATCGTTGACGCAAAATTGATAAGCTGAAAATGGAAATCCAAACCATTGCAAAGTAATACATTTGCATTCCTGTTAGTCTGCAAACGAAATTCAATTTTTACAGGCATTAAAAATAAATTTGTTCATGAAGGAAAAGATAAAAGAGTTTGTAAAAAGCAAGCCATTGCTAACGAAGTTGTACAGAGTTGTACAAAGCGGTTCTATGTTTTCTTCCTCTTACAAAAAAGACATCAAAGGCAAAAACAATCAATTGCGGTTTAGCAGTTCATCTTTGTTTATCAATTGTACAATTTTTATAAAAGGCAACGACAACGAAATCATTGTAAAAGACACAACTTTTTTTAAAAATGTCGTCTTTCATATCAAAGGAAATCACAACCGGATAGTGATAGAAAAAGGTGTCCATTTTAATACCGCCGGCTCTATGTGGATGGAAGATGATTATTGTGAAATCAAAATTGGTGAGAAAACTTTAATTGAAGATGCCAGCCTTGCCGTTACCGAGCCGCACTCAAAAGTTATCATTGGTAGCGATTGCTTGTTTGCTTATGATATAGACATTCGTACCGGCGATTCTCACTCTGTTATTGACGTTACAACCAACAAGCGAATCAATTATGCAAAGAGTATTTCCATTGGCAATCATGTTTGGATTGCTTCGCATGTTTCCATTTTAAAGGGTGCTAATCTCCCTTCCAACTCCATTGTGGCAACACGTGCCTTAGTTACCAAACCATTTAGTCAGGAAAACGTTCTGATTGGAGGTTCTCCGGCAACTGTTTTAAAGCAAAATATCAACTGGAAATCAGAAAGAATTTACGACAAAGAACAATAGTTCTTTAATTAAAGATGTACACAAATGATGAAGAAAAGTGTTTTTGCACTATTTATCCCGATACTGTTTTTTTCCTGCACTCCTAACAACGTTACAATTGATGATTCGCTCCAAAAATATTTTGACGAAAACAAAGTTACTGGCACGTTCAGCTTGTTTGATAATGGCGGTGGGAATTTCACCATTTATAATCTTTCGCGCTACCGCGATTCGGCTTACTTACCAGCCTCTACATTTAAAATTGTGAATTCGCTCATCGGCTTGCAAACCGGCAGAATTTACAATGAAAATATGGTGATAAATTGGGATGGCATTGTGCGACAAAATCCTGCCTGGAACAAGGACTTAACTATGGCAGAAGCATTCAAACTTTCTGCAGTTCCCTACTACCAGGAAGTGGCGCGACGAATTGGAAAAGATACGATGCAGATTTGGTTAGACAGCTTACATTACGGCACTCAAAAAATTACCACAAGAATTGATACTTTCTGGCTCGACAATTCGCTGAAAATAAAGCCAGACGAGCAATTGGGCTTAGTAAAAAAATTATATTTTTCGCAATTGCCTTTTGATAAACGCCCGCAGGCGATTGTAAAAAAAGTAATGCTGCAGGAAAGCAACGCCAACTATCAACTCAGTTATAAAACGGGCTTGGGTTATAAAGAAAACGGCAATGCCATTGGCTGGATGGTTGGCTGGATTGAAGAGAACCGGCATCCTTATTTTTTTGTATTAAATATTGAAGCACCACACAATGCAGATGTGGCAACTGCCCGTATGAATATATTAAAAGGCATTTTAAAAGGCATGGGTTTTTTCGAAGGAAAAAAGTAAAAACAAAATATAAAAGTTAATTGTACCAGGGCTTTGTTTTTGCCTAAATTTTTCCTTTTATCTTTAATCCATTACATCCTGATTCATGCTTTCGTTTCAAAATAATACTTTTCTGCTCGGCTTGTTGGTTCTCATTCCGCTGGTGCTGTTGTTTGTTGCCGTGCTTCGCTGGAAAGTCAAGGTAGGCAAGGCTTTAGGCGATGAAGCGCTCATTCAAAGTCTTACTAAAAATTACTCTTCCAAATTATACGCTGCCAAATTTATTGCAGTTGCCATTGCTATTGCATTGGGTGTAATAGCATTAGCCAATTTGCGAAAACCGGCAAAAACAAACGGTGAGCAACGAGAAGGCATAGATGTGATTGTTGCTTTGGATGTGAGCAAAAGCATGTTGAGCCAGGATGTAAAACCTTCGCGGTTAGATGTTGCCAAACAGTTTGTAAGTTTATTGATGGATGACATAGGAGACAACCGCGTTGGCTTAGTTGTTTTTGCAGGACAAGCTGTTTTGCAAATGCCTTTAACTACCGATGCAGCGGCTGCCAAATTGTATCTTTCGAATGCCACGCCAGATGCAGTTCCTACGCAGGGAACCGACATAGATAACGCTTTGCAGCAATGCAGCAGCGCATTGAATACAAAAGAAAAAAAATACAAAGCTGTTGTTTTGATAACCGATGGTGAAGACCACAACCCACAAACGAAAAACAGCCTGCAACAATTGTATGATGAAGGCGTGATTGTTTATACAGTAGGCATTGGAACGCCGGAAGGTTCAACCATTATTGAGCCCGGAAATGTCACTAAAACCGACATCAACGGCAAGCCAGTTATATCAAAATTGAATGAAGAGGAATTGAAATTGATTGCCGAAAAAACCGGTGGCGCATATTACCATTTGGAAAACTCCGAAACAACCGCTATTCAACTGGCTTCGCAATTGAATAGCGGCGAAAAAAAATTGATAAACGGAGAAGGAAACAGCCATGAATACACTTCATTATATCCTTACTTCGTTGCTGTTATGTTGCTCATTCTGGTGATTGAAATATTTATTCCTGAAATCAAAAAGGGGAGTCGTTATGAAGTGTAAGAGAGAAGCTTCAAGTAATAAGCTAAAAGCTACAAGTCAGAAGCAACAAGCCATAGCGTGTTTGAAAATTGTTCTTTTGTTTTTGCCACTTTTTCTATGGAGTTGTTTTGTTTTTGCACAAGAAAAAGCCATTCAGCAAGGCAACGATGCTTATCGTAAAAACGACTTTGTTACCGCTGTAAAAGATTATACAAAAGCTCTGTCAGAAGATAACAAAAATGAGATTGCAAAATTCAACATGGCGAATGCCTTACAACGCACCAATGAACACGGCAAATCGGCAAGTTTGTACGATGATGTAATTAAAAATACAAGCGATGCCAGCTTGCAATCTAAAGCGTATTACAACAAAGCGTTAGCCTTGTTGCAACAAGATAAATTGAATGAAGCCATTGATGCGCTCAAACAATCGTTACGCTTGCAACCTGGAGATAACGATACCCGTGAAAATTTGCAAAAAGCATTAGAACAAAAACAGCAACAACAGCCGCCGCCACAAACAAAACAAAACCAGAAAAAGCAGCAAAACCAAAAAGGACAAAAACAGCAGCAAATGAACCGGCAGATGATGGAGCAAAAATTTAAAGAACTGGAAGACCAGGAAAAGCAGTTGCAGAAGGAATTACAAAAGCAAAAAACCAATACGGCCGACAACGAGCAAGACTGGTAGATAACCCTATTTTGCTCTTTCTTATCTTGCGGCTCACACAATTGATACTACCTAACTATTTTGATTTATGACACAAGATGCAGTAGAAAAAACAAGTCGTCAATATGATGCCGTCATTACCGTTTGTAAAGAAATATTTGATAAAAAAACATTAGATTATGGCACATCGTGGCGCGTGCTGCGCACCATTTCAGTCGTTGATCAAATCTTTATCAAAGCCTTACGCATCCGCAATTTGCAGGAAATAAAACAACAAATGGTAAGCGATGATATTCCCGGTGAATTCAAGGGTATTTTGAACTATGCTGTAATTGGTTTGATTCAATTGCAAATGCCTTTTGCCATTGAAGATTTACAGCCGCAAACTGCATCCGACTTATACAATGAACAGATACAAATTGCGAAGCAAATTATGCTGGCTAAGAACCACGATTATGGGGAAGCCTGGCGCGATATGAGCGGGCAAAGTTTTGTTGATTTGATATTAGTAAAGCTGTTGCGCATCAAGCAAATTTTGTTGAACGATGGAAGAACGCTCATCAGTGAAGGCATTAATGCCAATTACGTTGACATCATTAATTATGCAGCCTTTGCATTGATATTAGGAGCAGAAAAAGAACAATAAAACAAAGCATGAAAAGAGCTTCAATATTGCTTATTATACGTTGGGTAGTTGGCATTTTATTCATTTTTTCGGGATTGATAAAAGCCAACGACCCGCTGGGATTAAGTTATAAAATGCAGGAATTTTTTGGCGCCTGGCACACTACATATTTGAATGAATATGCTTTGCCTTTATCACTGGCGATGAATGTGTTTGAAGTAGTTGCAGGTGTTGCCATTATTGTTGGCTGGCGCATCAAATTGTTTAGCTGGCTTTTGCTTTTGCTGATTATTTTTTTTACGTTTCTTACCGGGTATGCAACGCTTTCCGGCAAGTTCACAAGTTGCGGTTGCTTTGGAGATTGTTTGCCGCTAACGCCATTGCAATCGTTTATCAAAGATTTGGTTTTATTCGTTTTAATTCTGATTTTATTCATCAACAAAAATAGAATACGGCCCTTGATTTTAAGGGAGCGAAGGGCTTTTTTTATTTTGTTTTTAACGGTCATTGCAGTCTCGTTATTCCAGATTTATGTGCTAAAATATTTGCCGGTATTAGATTGTTTGCCGTATAAAAAAGGTAACGATATTATTGAGCAAATGAAAGTGCCTGCCGGTGCTGTGAGCGATAGTTTTGCCATGACGTTTCAATACAAAAAAGGAGGCAACAAAGTTGAATTTGATGAAGAACATTTTCCGGCTGATTTCGACAGCACTTATGAATTTGTAAACCGTTACGATAAGCTGATACGAAAGGGAACCGCCACACCACCGATAGCTGATTTTGCGTTGCAAACCATCAGCGGAAACGATACCACATCAGCCATTTTACAACAGCCAAAGTATGTGTTGGTTTTCATTCAAAATTTTGAGCAATGGGAGCAACAGAAAAACGATTATACTGAGATAAACAATGCGTGCAAAGCTGCAAACATTCCCTTATTTGTGGTAACGCCAAACCCTCAGCAAGCAGTGCAAACTTTGCCAAATGCAAACGTTTTACGCTGCGATGCTACCGTGCTGAAAACCGCAGCCCGCGTGAACTCTACTTATTTTATCATGAAAAAAGCGGTGGTTAAAGGAAAAGAAAGTTATGCTTCAAAAGATAAAATTCTAAGTGATCTGCATTCTATTCGGTAATCGTTCCTTCTGCCTCACAAAGCATATCTTTAAATGAAGAATGCTGAATCACTATAACTCAGAGAGAAGAAGATACAGGAAGTGCTCTTTTAGAACTTTTTTGCCACTTTGTGTACTCTGTGCCTTTGTGGTTCAAACATTTGTTTTTGCATAAATAAGAAATCGTTTGCTTCTTATCTTCGCCGCTATGTTGAAAGTATTATCGAACGAGCAATTGCTACGCGTTGCCGACACCATTGGTACACCAGCCTATGTGTATCATGCGGAGAGAATTGAACAACAATTAGAAGAGTTAAAAGAAGCATTTGCTGAGTGCAATGCAAAGTTTTTTTATGCCTGTAAAGCTCTCACCAACATTAATATTTTAAAGCTCATCAATAAGTTCGATTCAAACATAGATTGCGTAAGCATCAACGAAGTGAAACTCGCTCTGCACGCAGGTTTCGAGCCGAAGCGTATTTTATTTACACCTAATTGTGTTGATTTTTCAGAAATTGAAGAAGGCAAAAGTTTTGGCGTTAATCTCAACATAGATAACATCTCGATTCTCGAGCAATTTGGTAACAAATACGGAAACACCTATCCTGTTTGTATTCGACTCAATCCGCATATCATGGCGGGTGGCAATTATAAAATATCAACCGGGCACATTGATAGCAAATTTGGCATTTCCATCCATCAGATGCGGCACATTGAGCGCATTGTAAAATCTACAAAGCTTCATGTGAATGGCTTGCACATGCACACAGGCAGCGAGATAAAAGACATCAATGTGTTTTTGCAAGGTTTGGAAGTTATGTTTGATATGGCAACACACTTTCCTCAACTTGAATTTATTGATTTGGGAAGTGGTTTTAAAGTGGCGTACCAGGCATCCGATGTATCAACAGATGTGCGCGAATTGGGAAGCAAAGTAGCAGAAGCGTTTCGCAATTATGAAAACGAAACAGGACGAAAATTTGAAGTATGGTTTGAGCCAGGCAAATACTTAGTGAGCGAAGCCGGTTATTTTGTTGTAAAAGCAAACGTAGTGAAACAAACCACTGCCACTGTTTTTGTAGGTGTCAACTCCGGTTTCAATCATTTGATAAGACCTATGTTTTACGATGCTTTTCATCGCATCGAAAACATCAGTAATCCCAATGGTCCGGAACGGATTTATACGGTGGTGGGCAACATTTGCGAGACCGATACTTTTGCCTGGGACAGAAAAATAAATGAAGTTCGTGAAGGAGATATTCTTGTATTTTACAACGCTGGCGCATATGGCTTTGAAATGAGCAGCAATTTTAATTCGCGGCTGAAACCCGCAGAAGTGTTGGTAATAAACGATGAAATCAAACTCATAAGAAAGCGCGACCAGTTTGAAGATTTATTGAAAAATCAGGTAGAGATAATGTAAAGAATTTCGGTAAAACCAAAAAGAAAGCCAATCGTTATTCGTCATTCCGCACAAAGCCCTCGCTAAAACGTTAAGGTGCAAGTTCGTGTTGAGGGCATCCCGACGAGTCGGGACAAGACTTGCGGAATGACGCGATGCGGTTTTCAACATTCACAAATCATCAATCAAAAACCCAAACCTATCTTCTGCTATAATTCGGTGCTTCTTTAGTGATTTCAATATCATGCGCATGGCTCTCACGCATACCAGCATTCGTAATTTTCACAAAGTCCGCTTCCTGCAAAGCAGCCATGTTTTTGGCACCACAATATCCCATTCCAGCACGCAGGCCACCCACATATTGCGCTATTACTTCGCTCAAAAAGCCTTTGTAAGCAACGCGCCCCTCAATGCCTTCGGGAACCAGCTTTTTAATGTCATCTTCCACATCCTGAAAATAACGGTCGCTGCTGCCTTGTTGCATCGCGCCAATACTTCCCATGCCTCTGTATTCTTTAAACTTCCTGCCTTCATAAATAATGGTTTCACCAGGACTTTCTTCCACACCGGCAAACACACTACCCATCATCACCATGTCAGCTCCGGCAGCTAAAGCTTTTACCATATCGCCGGTATAACGGATGCCACCATCGGCAATTAACGATACGCCTTTTTTCTTCAGTTCAGATGACGCCTGCATGATGGCTGTTAACTGCGGAACACCAGCACCAGCAACGATGCGCGTTGTGCAAATAGAACCCGGACCAATGCCTACCTTCACCGCATCGGCACCGGCTTCTGCCAAAGCTTTCGCGCCGCTTGCGGTACCAACATTTCCTGCAATCACCTGTAGGTTGGTAAACGTTTTCTTTAATAATTTCAATGATTCTATAACGCCGCGGCTATGGCCGTGTGCGCTATCCAAAGCCACCACATCAACGCCTACCTGTTGCAAGGCATCTGCCCGATCGAGCAAGTCTTTTGTAATGCCCAAAGCAGCGCCCACTAACAATCTTCCGTAATTGTCTTTTACTGCATTTGGGAAATTCCTGAGCTGCAATATGTCTCTGTAAGTAATCAGGCCAATGAGTCTGCCGTTATTAGCAACTACAGGCAGCTTTTCAATCTTGTATTCCTGAAGTATTGATTCGGCCTGCTTCATATTGGTTCCTTCAGGCGCTGTAACCAGGTTTTCTTTCGTCATTACTTCACTCACCAGCCGTTGCTTGTCTTTCTCAAAACGTAAATCTCTATTGGTAAGAATGCCTACCAGAATATTGTTATTATCAACAATAGGAATGCCTCCAATTTTATTTTCCCTCATCAAGCGCATGGCGTCGCCAATGGTATTATCAATATGCAAGGTAATTGGGTCTATAATCAAACCACTCTCACTGCGTTTTACTTTTCTAACCTGCTCAGCCTGTTTTTCAATGCTCATATTTTTATGCAAAATTCCCAACCCACCTTCGCGTGCCAATGCAATAGCAAGCGCTGCTTCGGTAACGGTATCCATGGCAGCCGAAAGCATAGGAACGTTTAAAACAATAGATTTTGTAAGATGAGATTGAATATTCACTTCACGCGGAAGCACATCACTGTAGGCAGGCATTAGCAGTACATCATCGTACGTTAATCCTTCAATAAAAATTCGGTTATCTGATTGAGCAGGAGAGAGAGTATTGTTTGTTGCCATGTGCAAAGATATAGGAAGGAACGAATTGAAGGCAATAGGGCGACGGAGATTTGGGGAGATTTTGTGGATTATAAGTTTTTATTGCTGATAGTTTCTTGCGCCAAACAACAGGCTACCAACACGAACCATATTGCTTCCTTCTGCAATGGCAATGTTATAATCGCTGCTCATGCCCATTGATAAAGTTGTGAATTGGCAGTTGTTAGTTGATAGTGAAGAATATTGGTCAAATAAGCGTTTCAAACGCTGAAATTCGCTCTTTATTTTTTGTTCATCAGTTGTGTTGGAAGCCATGCCCATCAAGCCTTTCACACGGATATTTATAAAGTTGTTTTTATCAGTTTTTATCTTGTTCATCAGAAGTTCCAGTTCCTCTTCATTCAATCCAAACTTTGTTTCTTCTTCCGCAATATGAACCTGTAATAAACAATCAATCGTACGATTATTTTTGAGGGCTTGCTTATTTACTTCCCGAAGCAATTTTTCGTTGTCGATGCTTTGAATGAGGTGAACGAAAGGCGCGATATATTTTACTTTATTGCTTTGCAAATGACCAATAAAATGCCAGCGAACGTCGGCTGGTAAATCAGTTTGTTTTTGCACCAATTCCTGCACATAGTTTTCACCAAAATTGCGCTGACCAAAATTGTATAAAGCTTGTATTTCTTCAAGCGGTTTTGTTTTGCTAACGGCAATTAATGTTACACCTTTTTCAGATAATTCTTTACTGTGTTGCCGATATGCTTCTTCGTTTACCAATGTGTTTGTTTTTGCGCAAAAATAAAAACGTTTGTTTTAGTTTGAAGACATACGTTTCTTCAGCATCAGATATTCCAGCAGCAATGCATCGTTATAAGCCGGACAATAATGATAAAATAACAACCAGTTTTTTGCATAAAAAATGTGTTTGTAAACAGGAGAAAAATAAGAAGGAATGTTGCCAGTAAAGAATGGAAATGAGCTCCTTTCAATCTGATGAATCACTTCGCTATTATCGGGTAGTTGAAGTAGTGGATAATCATAACCTAACTTCATAAGGGATGAAGAAAGAATCACTTTTTGGAGCAGATCATTTGTGTTTGCCAGTTGCACGGCTATGGTTGTTACCAGTTTTGTTTTCAACGCTTCCAACTTTGGTATGTTGGCAAAGCTCATCAATCTTGCAACATGATAAACAATTAAAGAAGTGTTGCCATAATACGGCGAAACAAACAATGGTTTGTTGATGTAATCATTGTTTGTGATGGATTGAACAATCACATTTAAACTTGCGCTATCGGCTGCTGTCCATTGTAAATGATATTGCTGAACAAAACTCAAAACATTGCTCAACACACATACATCAAACACCGGCGGAAAATGTTTTCCATACCAAACCGAATAAGCTTTGAAGGAGCGGTATTTTTTATCAATCGTTTTGGTTTTGCCCCATTTATTTATATACTCCTGCATGATGGCATGAGCTTCTGCAGCCCTTGTGCTGTCTGCATCCTGCGCCATCAGGCTTAACACTGTGTCGTCCATATCA
This sequence comes from Ilyomonas sp., assembly GCA_965277535.1. Classification (GTDB taxonomy): domain Bacteria; phylum Bacteroidota; class Bacteroidia; order Chitinophagales; family Chitinophagaceae; genus Ilyomonas. The sequence continues at coordinate 4,524,891 of OZ255825.1, forward strand.
TCGGGCAACGATGTATTTTTTTTTAATAAGCGAATCCATTTCGTATAAGGAAAAACAAACGGTATATCGGTTCGCCAAAAGTTGTAAGAAAGTCTTCCTTTTTGATTTTGAAAATGCGGATATGAAAGGTCGATTTTTCTTCGGATAGAATTAATCAACAAACTGTCTGCTGATAAAGAAGCAGCGTGTTTCGATAAGGTAAAGCTGATTAACGCAGCATAAAAAATGTTGTCGTCTTTGTTTGTTACCGCGAATTGTTTTTTGTTGGAAATATAAGTTGGGAAATTATTGTTGCTTTGTTTTTGTAAGAATTGGATACGTTGCAAAAGTTGATGAACGAGCGCACTATCCTGCGCAAAAGAAGGCAGGCAAAAAAAGAGCAAAACCAAAAGAAGAAAATTACAATTCATAAGTTTGTAAGTCGCAAAATAAGCGTTTCCAATAACAACACAACCTTGATTATGATGCATTCATTTTGGTATCGGCTTCTTCGGCATCAAACCTTTCCACTTCCTGAATGCCATTTAGCTTTTTTAAACGATCAACCAGCTCATCCAATTCTTCTTTGTCGTGCACAAACACTTTTACCGTTCCTTCAAACAAACCTTCACCTGATTCGATGGTGAGTGCAGCAATATTGATGCGCATATCGCCACTAATGATATTGGTAATTTTATTGATTACGCCAACATCATCCATCCCAACAATTTTTAATCCGGTTAAGAAAGAGATTTCTTTATTTTTAGCCCATTTTGTTTTCACAATTCGATGTCCGTAATTTGCCATCATTTGTGTTGCATTAGGGCAGTTGGTACGATGAATAATCAAACCCTTTCCGGTGCTAACAAAACCAAATACATCATCGCCGGGAATGGGGTTGCAACAACGGGCAAGCGTGTACATAATGCGGTCGCTGCTTTCACCAAAAATAATAAGCTCCGAATCTTTTTTATTTGTATGGTGTGGTTTGACATCAAATTCCGTTTTGGTTTCAAAAGATGGCTTTTGAGGCTTTGGCGCTTCCAGCCTATCGCCCAAAACATGAAAGTCTTTCAACTCCTTTAAATCAATTTGTTTGATCGCAATGGCATAAAACAAATCCAACTGAGAGTTGAGTTTATAAAAAGCGACCAGTTCTTCAATGTTGCCCTGAGTAAAAGCAGCACCGATGCCTTCTACTTTGCGCTGTGCAAAAGCTTTTCCATCTTCAGCAATGGTTCGTTTTTCTTCTTTTAAAGCATCTTTAATTTTGCTTTTTGCTTTCGCAGTTACCACAAAATTAAGCCAGTCTTCGGTGGGTTTTTGCTTGCTGCTGGTAATAATTTCAATCTGGTCGCCGCTGTGCAATTTGTGGTTGATGGAAACGAGTTTGTGATTCACTTTTGCGCCAATACATTTTGAACCTACTGCCGAGTGGATAGCGAACGCAAAGTCAAGCGCAGTGCAGCCTACAGGCAACATCTTTACATCGCCTTTGGGTGTATAAACATAAATTTCCTCGGCTAAAAAGCTGAGTTTAAAATCCTGCAAAAAATCAACACTGTCAGTATCCTGCGTGCTAATCATTTCGCGGATTTGCCCAAACCATTTGTCAAAGCGGTCTTCATCATTACTGCCTTCTTTGTATTTGTAATGCGCAGCCAATCCTTTCTCTGCAATTTCGTTCATGCGCTGAGTGCGTATCTGCACTTCCACCCATTTTCCCTGCGGTCCCATCACGGTGGTGTGCAAAGCTTCGTAGCCGTTGCTTTTGGGGTTACTTAACCAATCGCGCAGGCGTTCCGGCGATGGCGTATATTCGTCTGTAATCATCGAATACACTTTCCAGCAATCTTCTTTTTCTTTTTCAGGAGGCGAATTGAGAATCACGCGGATCGCAAACAAATCGTACACTTCTTCAAAATCAACACCTTTCTTTTTGATTTTATTCCAAATGGAATGAATGCTTTTGGGGCGACCATAAATTTCAAAATCGAAGCCGCCTGCCAACAATTTTTCTTTGATTGGCCTTATAAATTCGTTGATGTATCGCGTGCGTTCGCGCTTTGTTTCAGAAAGCTTGGTAGCAATGGCTTTATATTCCTGCGGCTCCAAATATTTCATTGACAGATCTTCCAGCTCTGTTTTTATCTTGTACAATCCCATGCGATGTGCAAGAGGCGCATACACCCAAACCGTTTCAGAGGCTATTTTCAATTGCTTTTCGCGCTTCATATAATCGAGCGTGCGCATGTTGTGAAGCCGGTCGGCAAGCTTAATCAAAATCACGCGTGGGTCATCGGTAAGGGTAAGCAATATCTTTTTAAAATTTTCCGCCTGCTGGCTGCTGCTTGCGTCTATTACGCTGGAAATTTTGGTGAGTCCATTTACAATGCGGGCTATCTCGTAGCCAAATTCGTGCTCTACATCTTCCAGTGTGATGTCGGTGTCTTCTACCGTATCGTGCAGCAGGGAACAGATGGTGCTTCGAACGCCCAAACCAATTTCTTCCACACAAATCATTGCTACTGCTAACGGATGCAAAATATAAGGTTCACCGCTTTTGCGGCGCATGGTTTTGTGTGCATCGGCTGCCATTTCAAAGGCATGGCGCACCATCTCTTTATCGCCACGTTTTAGTTTGTGGCGAAGGCTGCGCAAAAGGGCGCGGTAATAGCGCAGAATTTCTTTTTTCTCCTGCTCTTCGGTAAGATTGTATTTGGGTAAAACCAAATCGGTTACTGCTGCTTGCTCAATGTTCATCTGATAACGAATTTACGGAAAAATTTCTGTTTTTGATACTGACGGAAAAGATGTTTGCGGTGCTGCTTTGGTAATGATTATGTTGTAGCACTGTTTTCAGAGCAAAGGTTTCTATACAGCCATTGCAAGTGCTGAGGTTTGGTTTTGTACATATTTTTTGGTTGTAAAAATTAAGCATCCTTGCGAGAATCGAAGCAATCTGTGGTTGACAATGCGAAGTTGTTTGTGAGTTGTGAATGGTGAGTTGTAAATAAGTAACACTAACAACGTTATTACACTTAAACATGATTGGTTGTACAGCACAGACTGCTTCGTTCCTCGCTATGACGATGCGCTTTGGAATTGCCCAATAAATGTTCAGCTGCTGATGGGCTGCGGGATGGAAGTGGAAAGCCCGTAAAGCGCAGCGAAAAAGAAGCTGCGAGCTATGGGCTACGAGCTTTCAGAAGTGAACAGCCACTGCGCTGCGGACTTGTAACGGACAGCCCGAACTACAGATTCATTGAAAAACAAAAGACGATAGCCCAAATGTTTTTCTTTGTATAAATGTTTTTTTACCATTGTCCTGAAGCCGTGATGTTTTTTGTTTTTGAATCGTTTACTTTGAGCCTCGTTAAAGATTGATTGCAATACCCAACATTTTTTTAAACCAACGATTGAATTGTTATGAACAAACTCCTTTTGCAAGACAAGCTGATTTTTATTGTTTACTTCCTTATTGTTTCGAGCTACGGGTATTATATCTACCGCAAAAAAAAGAAAGCGGTGATGGATACGCACGACTTTTTTTTGGCAGAAGGTTCGCTTACCTGGTGGGCAATCGGCGCATCTTTAATTGCCTCTAACATTTCGGCTGAACAGTTTATTGGAATGAGCGGTAACGGCTTCTCTATTGGTGTTGCAGTGGCTGCCTACGAATGGATTGCTGCCATTGCGTTGATTATTGTTGCAGTTTGGTTTATACCGGTTTATCTGAAGAATAAAATCTTTACGATGCCGCAGTTTTTAGAAACGCGGTACAACAAATCGGTGAGTTTGATAATGGCGATATTCTGGTTGTTTTTGTATGTATTTGTCAACCTTACTTCTATTCTTTTTTTGGGCGCCGTTGCCATCAACAACTTAACCGGCGGCAATGTGGCGCAGTTTCATCTGATAGTGATTGCGCTTTCTATTTTTGCTGTGTTTATCACGCTGGGCGGCATGAAAGTAATTGGTTTTACTGATGTAATCCAGGTAAGCGTTTTAATTATCGGCGGGTTAGCTACTACCTACGTTGCGCTCCTTGTGGTGAGTAAACAATTTGGTTTGGGTGAAAGTGCGATTGCGGGTTTTAAGGCGATGGTTGCCAGTGCACCGGATCATTTTCACATGATATTTGAAAAGCCTGGACCGAATGCATCACAGCGGGACATTAATAATTATCTTACTATTCCGGGGCTGCTTTCGTATGCGGCAGGCATCTGGATTGTGAATTTAAACTATTGGGGTTGTAACCAATACATCACGCAACGCGCGCTGGGCGCGGATTTGCAAACGGCACGCAAAGGAATTTTATTTGCCGGCTTCATCAAATTATTGATGCCTGTGATTGTAATGCTGCCCGGTATTGCAGCTTATGTGTTGCATCAAAAAGGATTGCTGCAGGCTGAGATGATGAGAAATAGCAAAAACGGACAAGTTGTTTCAGATAATGCTTATTCTGCTGTTCTTGGTTATTTACCACATGGTTTGATTGGTTTGTCGCTTGCCGCTTTAACGGCAGCCATTGTGGCTTCTTTAGCGGGCAAAGCCAACAGTATTTCCACCATTTTTACGTTGGATGTTTACAAGAAATACATGAACAAAGAAGCGCCTGAAAAGAAGCTGGTATGGACGGGGCGCATCACTATTATGGCTGCCCTTGTAGTATCTATTTTGCTAACCTGGAACGATACGTTGGGTATTGGTGGCGAAGGTGGTTTTACTTTTATTCAGAAATACACAGGCTTTATTTCGCCGGGTGTGTTTGCTATTTTTTTATTGGGCTTTTTCTGGAAAAGAACAACAGGTGCAGCGGCTGTGGCAGGCGTGATAACAGGTTTTCTTTTATCTATATTATTCAATGTATATGCACCAAAATGGTTTGGCCCGGATACCATTTTATACACCGCTTACCGCAACAGCGCAGGTGAGTATGAAATACCGTTTCATATCTGCATGGGGCTGGCGTTTGCTTTTACCGTTATTTTGATGGTAATCATTAGTTTGGCAGGTCCGAAAATCAATCCCAAAGCGTTTGTTATTGATAAAGACATGTTTAAACTAAAGCCCGAAACACTGGCAATGATTGTTGTTACACTCTTGATTATCTCTCTGTTGTATGTAAGATTCTGGTAAGAAAAAAATTGGGCAAAAACAAACATCCGTTGCAGCTTGTTGGTTTGCAACGGATGTTTGTTTTTACAGGTATTTGAGATAGGTAAATAAAATAAGTAAAGAACCACGAAGACATGAAGAAATAAAGTTACAAGATGTGATTTTATTCTCTGTTTTTCTTTGTGAATCTTTATGTTCTCCGTGTCTTCGTGGTTCGAACAATTTTAAAACAAACCAAACAACATTGCATCAACGTTGTTAATGATGCTGCCCAAGTCTTCGCTGTTTTCGGCAAATTTGTTTTTATCAACATCAATCACAAGCAGCTTTCCTTCTTTGTAACTGCCAATCCATTTTTCGTATAAAAGGTTCAGCTTTTTTAAATAATCCAGCCTTATGTTTTCTTCATATTCTCTTCCCCGTTTTTGAATTTGCCCTACTAATGTTGGCACAGAAGCTTTTAAATAAATTAATAAATCAGGCGGCTCAATCATGTTCTTCAAGGTTTGAAAAAAATTGTAATAATTGTCAAAATCTCGCTGACTCATCAAGCCCATATCGTGCAAATTCGGCGCGAATATATTGGCGTCTTCATAAATGGTTCTGTCCTGAATAACGGTTTCTGTGCCTTCTTTTATTTCAAGTAACTGGTTCAGGCGACTGTTTAAAAAATACACTTGCAGGTTAAAGCTCCAGCGTGGCATATCGTCGTAAAAATCCATCAGGTATGGATTTTTATCTACGTCTTCAAACTGTGGAATCCACTTGTAATGTTTGCTCAACAATTCAGTGAGTGTTGTTTTACCTGCACCAATATTTCCGGCAACGGCAACGTGCTTGGGTTTGTGAACTTTTGACATTGTGTTTGATTTAAGCTGTGAGCTTTTAGTGCCAAGCTGCAAGCATCAGCAATCGTTTTTGTTTTTATCGTATTTTTTGTTTCTTAAAACTCATAGCTCGAAACTATCTCTCACACATAATTCACGCCTACTGCAGCCCGCACCAACGCTAATGTTTTTGCTGCGCTTTGTTGTGCTTTTTCTTTACCCATTTGAATGACTTCCGAAAGATAAGTCTTATCATTTTGAATGGCTTTCGCTTTCTCGCGAATGGGTTGTATAAAACGAATCATGTCTTCCGCCAGTTGCTTTTTCATATCACCATAACGAATGTTGCAGTTGGAATAAGCTTCATCAAAATGAGCTACTGAATCAGGTTGGCTTACCACGTTCATCAATGTGAACAAGTTGGCAATGTAATCAAGCTTTTCGCTGTTTTCTTCTGTTGGCCCGCTATCCGTTTTTGCCCTCATTATTTTTTTGCGAATGGCATCATCTTCATCAGAAATGTACAACGTTGCCATTTCATTATCGCTTTTGCTCATCTTGCCCGAACCATCCAAACTCATGATTTTGATAAGATTGCTGCCATAATTAAACGGATAGGGCAAGGGAAAGACATCGCCGTAACGATGATTGAAACGTTCTGCAAAATTTCTTGTCATTTCCAAATGTTGCTCCTGATCTTTCCCAACCGGCACGTTCACTGCGCGATGAATCAAAACATCGGCCGCCATCAATACAGGATAAGTTAGCAATCCCGCGTTTATATTGTCGGGATGCTGCCGCACTTTATCTTTAAAAGTTGCTGTTTTTTCAAGTTCCCCTTTGTAAGCCAGCATGTTTAAATACAAGTACAATTCGGCAATCTGCGGCACGTCGCTTTGTACATACAAAACCGTTCTTTGCGGGTCAATGCCACAGGCAATCAGTTCCGACAAAAGCCTATGTACATTGCGTTTGAGCTCTTTTGTATCGGGGTGCGTAGTAAGACTATGCCAATCTACCACGCATATCAAACAGTTGTATTGATCCTGCATTTTTACCCAGTTGGCAACAGCGCCAAACAGGTTGCCCAAATGCAAAAAACCCGTTGGGCGAATGCCGCTTAATACCACTTCTTTCATAAGTGCGCGAAGATAGGAAATGGATGATATAGAACACGGATTGATGGAACACGGAAGACACGGAATTCATGCACGGATTTGCAAGATAATCTGAACTGGAATAAATGGGATGTTTAGGATTGATGGGATAGGGATGAGGTTTGTTTTTGCACATAATATTCAATCTTACTTATTGAAAATTCAATCCTCATAATCCGTGCACGAAGTCCGTGTCATCCGTGTTCTATATTTGCACACAATGGAAAAAAGCAATTTTATAGATTACATCCGCGTATGGTGTAAAAGCGGGCACGGCGGTGCAGGAAGCCGCCATTTTATGCGCAACAAATTAACCTCGAAAGGCGGACCCGATGGTGGCGACGGCGGCAGGGGCGGTCATATTATTTTGCGTGGTAACAAACAGTTGTGGACCTTGCTGCACTTGCGTTATTATAAAAATGTAATTGCCGAAAACGGAGAAGGCGGCAGTAAAAACAATCGCACGGGGCGTGATGGGGCCGACATTATTATTGAAGTACCATTGGGTACGATAGCCATTAATGAAGAGAGCGGCACCAAAGAAGTAGAGATGCTGGAAGATGGTCAGCAATATGTATGGCTGCATGGTGGCAGAGGAGGACTTGGCAACAGCAATTTTGCAACGCCTACCAACCAGGCTCCCGACCACGCACAGCCTGGCGAAGAAGGCAGCGAAGGATGGAAGGTACTGGAGCTGAAAGTGTTGGCAGACGTGGGTTTGGTGGGTTTTCCAAATGCCGGTAAATCAACTTTGTTATCAGTGGTTAGTGCGGCAAAACCAAAAATTGCAAACTATGCTTTTACTACATTAACACCGCAGTTGGGCTTTGTGGATTACCGCGATGGAAGAAGCTTTGTGATGGCTGATTTGCCCGGCATTATTGAAGGCGCAGCCGAAGGCAAAGGCCTCGGGCATCGTTTTTTACGACATATTGAACGCAATGCTGCGCTCCTTTTTTTGATACCTGCCGATAGCAACAACCATCGCAAAGAGTTTGAAATTTTGCTGAATGAATTGAAAGAATACAACCCTGAATTGTTGCAAAAAGATTTTGTAATTGCCATCAGCAAAAGCGATATGCTGGATGATGAATTGAAAGAAGCCATTGCGAAAGAATTGCCCGGCAATATTCCGCATCTTTTTATTTCATCGGTTACCCAACAAGGCATTGTTCAGTTGAAAGATATGTTGTGGGAAGTGTTGAATAAAGCGCCAAATCAATGATGCGAAGAAGCTTAGGCGTATTGGCATTTCCGGCGGTATTTGAAATCTGCTGTTTCTTGTATCACAATGAGTCGGGGTACTTGTTATTTTTATTACGAATTCAGCGGTTGTAGTACACCGTTTCATACTTAAAAAATTTCTTTCATGAAAATTCTTTCTTTGAAGAGAAAGGATACAACCTTGCGCCATAACAGGTAAAAGCAAGCACGAGAAAATAATGAAGAACATAAGTTTTAACCCGTTGTGCAATTGAAGCTAAAATTTTTACCAGGTTTGAGTTTCAAAAAATTTTAGAATCGCAGAAAGCCTTGCCTGCATTCAACTTTAAATTTTCAATCACACAACGGGTTAAGAGTATTATTTTGTGCATCATAAGACTATACCATGAAGAAAATATTTTTAGTTGTAATGTTTGCCGGATTACTTAATCATGCATTTTCGCAGACCACTCCTTTAAATATTGAATGCTGGCTTACAAAAGCAGACCGTTCTGCTTTGTTTGAAAAGCAGCATGACAGCATACAGTTCACTTCTAAAAACAGCGGCTGGGGTGTACCCATAATTATTGACGATAACCACACCATGCAGGTGATGGACGGATTTGGTTTTGCACTTACCGGCGGCAGTGCAGAACTGATGATGAAAATGAGCACCGGAGAAAGAGCCAAACTGATAAAAAAATTATTTTCTGCAGACAATGACAACGCTGGTGTCAGTTATATCCGGCTTAGCATTGGAGCATCTGACATGAACAGCTTTGTATTTTCTTACGATGATCTGCCTGCCGGGGAAACAGATGTTGACCTGAAAAAATTCAGTCTTGCACAGGATCTGAAAGATGTAGTGCCTGTGATGAAGCAAATAGTAGCCATCAATCCATCCATCAAAATTTTAGGCTCTCCCTGGTCGGCGCCAATCTGGATGAAAACAAACAATGCAGCAAAAAAAGGTTTTTTAAAAAAAGAATACTATGATGTATATGCAAGGTACTTTGTGAAATACATTGAAGCAATGAAGAAAGAAGGAATTGTGATAGATGCAGTCACTATTCAAAATGAGCCGTTAAATGCCAACAATACACCCAGTATGCCATGGTACCCAAAGGATGCAGGACTGTTCATTAAAAATAATCTCGGGCCTGCATTTAAAAAGGCAGGCATCAATACCAAAATAATTTTATTTGATCACAATTGCGATAGACCGGATTATCCATTGAGCATCCTGAGCGACCCGGAAGCTGCACAATATGTGGACGGCTCAGGTTTTCATTTGTATGCGGGAGATATTAGCGCCTTGTCAATTGTGCATACGGCAAGGCCTGATAAAAATATCTATTTTACAGAACAGATGACAGTGGAGAAACCCGATGCTGTACCATTGAGGATTGCTGATCCCGTAAAAAGATTGATTATCGGTGCACCCAGAAACTGGAGTAAAAATGTGATCTTATGGAATCTTGCAGCAGACTCATTAAATAACCCGCACACTAACGACGGCGGATGCCCCATGTGCCAGGGGGCTATTACCATTGATGGTGATCATATTGGATGGAATATAGCCTATTATACAGTGGCACATGCATCTAAGTTTGTAAGGCCCGGATCGGTTCGTATTGCTTCAACTGCAGCGGGCGATGCTGTGGTTAGCCTTACCTGTGATGAAGAACAGCCTGATGTTATGCGTTCAACCATTATCAGTAATGCCGATGTGCTACCGAATGTGGCATTTAAAACACCCGAGGGTAAAATTGTATTGATTGTTGCAAATGATAAAGGGACGATGCAGCGATTCAGCATTCAATATAAAGGCATGACTGCCGCAGCAAAGCTCGATGCCGGGGCTGTTGCAACGTATGTGTGGCAGCACTAAGAGCAATCCTTTGGCGAGCTATAGTCGCCTGCATCCAGGCGTTCGGTTGTGCGGTGAAAAAAATTTTAATAACTTCAAAGTGATTTACCGATATTTTTATTTAGGCAAGTAAAGATGATTGCGAAGGATTAAGGTTGCGGTTGTGTTATAAGGCACAAGCGGATGTTTGCACTATGAAAATATTTTATTGGAGCGAAATGAAACAATCTTGCGCCATAACATGGGACATAATCCAATTTTAAAGAATGATAATAAACTACTTTATCCCTTCATTAAGCTTTGCATTTTGTCCCGCTAAAATAAGCCACACGCCGTCATGTTTTGTCAATATAACCGTTCTGCGAAACTCAAACGTTTGTCCGGGATAACGTGCATCCCCTGTAAGACCAGTGCGGATGTGGGAAATGGCAACATCAGGTTTTACGAACACTATGTCTTCTATAGCACGTGTATAGTAATGTGAAGTTTTGAAATAAGTAGTGTGAACAGTTTCATAGTGATTCTGAATATCTTTTTTGCCAATATAATAAGCACCAAACCAATTCACCCATGTTGCATTCGTATCATAATTATCGGCAAGACTTTTGGAATCGTGCCTGTTCCACGCGTTTTCGTAATTTGTTACAAGCTGTTTTATAGCTTCTTTATTTTTCGTTGTATCAGCTTGTTGAGCGATAGCCTTATGAATTGTAATTCCGAAGGTAAAAGTCAGCAAGAAAATTGTGAAAATCTTTTTCATAGTAAAGTTAAATAGAGGTTATACAATATCGCACAACGGCCATCGGCTTTGCGGTTAGAAGGGCATTAGAAAAACGTTAGCCGACAATTGAAACTCAATGTAGTTTTAAAAGTTGAAGGTAAGTACTAAAGCTAAATTACTAATGTCGGCGAGAACTGAAGCTGATAGCGAACTGTATCCGATGTTACAACGTCTAGCTTCAATAATGCCAAATCCCTTGTTGGCGGTTCGTTGTTCTTTTTTAAGTCTGGTTTGGAATTATAACAGTTGCGTCAATTTCTATAAGCCAATCGTCACTGAATAGGCTCTTTATTTCTACTAATGTACTTGCCGGGGGCTTTTGAAGATTTATAAATTTGTTTCTAATGTCTCTAAAAGTTTGAATTTGAGTTAAGTCAACCATGTAAATTCCTGTCTTAACAATATGGCCCATAGTCCCGCCTGATTCCTCTATAATATTCTTAATGTTTAAAAATACCTGTTCTGTCTGCTTTGCTAAATCGTCTTTACCAACTAAGTTTCCTTGTTTGTCAAGAGGAACTTGGCCTGAAATAATTATCATTCTGCAATTCCCTAAGTCAATTTCAACTGAATGCGAATAACCCTTTGGTGTCGAAACGGAAGTTGAGTTCTTAAACTTTACAATTGATGTGTCAGTTTCGGATAAGCCTGAATTTTTCATTTTTTCTGTCGATGTTATAAACTATTTCAAACAGTCAAAGACAATTATTTACAATGGCAGGGTTGTCATTTTTACAATGATCGCTAACGAACAGGGCTTATAGCAGGTGGTGGATTTGAAACTCGTTTACCCGAACGTCTGCCGATATAAATCGCTAATATTCAATAACTTTCGTCCGCCCTACTTACTACAAACCCATGTGAGGTGCCGTATTTTTGTCCGCCAAAATATTTCTCAATCTCATTTACTGCGTTGTCAAGACCGTTTTCATTTCTAATTGCTTCTCCAACTGTCAAAACGTTATTTTTAATTTCGTCTGTCTGTGCAAGTCGAATAGCAGAAATAAGTTTGTCTGCTGTTAGCGATTTGACTGGAATATGAACACCTAACTTTCTATTTTCAACGATTTTGCCCCAAGTCGGTTGGTCAGTATAAAACGACACAATAATAACTGGCAAGTCGTTTCGTATCATCGTCGCCAAAGTTCCCGCACCGCCATGAAAAATACCTACTTTGCATTTTGGTAAAATGGCTTCGTGATTTATATATTTTGTTACGAATAGGTTTTTGTGTGTCGGTAGATTGTCAAATAGCGACCAACCCGTACAGAACAAAATTCGCTCTTTTGTTTTGTCTAAAATTTTATTCAAAATAGTGATGAACTTTTCTTTATTTCCAACACCGTTACTTCCAAAGCCTATATAAATTGGTTTGTCACCTTGTTGTAACCATTCATTCAATTCGGTAGAGATTTTATCAAAGCTATGTGTTTCTCTTTTTTGATTTGGAACTGTCAAGAAGCCTGTAATTTTATGATGGCTTTCCCAATCTTTGGGCTGAGGAATTAGAGTTGGGCTAATGCAATACAAATCTAACGGCTTTTGATTGTCAATGTGTGTTATCAAATTTTCCTTCAAAACAGGTAAGCCTAATTCTTGTCGGTACTCATTCGTTTCCTGTTTGACGAATTTCCAATAAAAACGTTGAGCAATTTTATAAGTCAGTTTATTGTACCAAGAAAAGTTCAGAAAGTCAAAGTCACCCAATGGAAATTCTGTTGTTGGTACAACAGGTGGCATAAAATAGGTCAGAGCAACTTTTTTATTTTGTTTTTCTGCAATGGCACTCACAATTGGAAGTGTCGCAGAGTTTGCAATGATAAATTCTACTTTGCTTATGGCATCAACATAACTTTTTCGCAAAGGCACTTTCATATTATTTAGCACCATGAAAAAATGTTTCATCAATTTGATTGTGTTTTCAGTTTGTAACACACTTTGTCCTTCTGGCGAATTCATGATTTCTTCTGCATTACCATAAAGCCCATGAAATTGAACGCCAAAACCTTCCACAAAGTCCTTAAAGTCAGACGGTGCAGAAAGAGTTACTTTGTGTCCTTTGTCCATAAGTCCCAAAGCCAATGCAATGTAGGGTTGCACATCGCCACGAGTCCCATAAGTATAAATTCCAATGTTCATTCGTTAAAGTTTGTCGGTTTGACGTGTATTTATACTATGACACCCAACGCAAAGATTTACGTAATTATCTGAACTTAAATATTTCTTCGTCCTTTGCTAATCAATCGCTTTGATGTCGCCTTTTTCAATTATCAATGACGCAAATACAAATCACACAACCTTCGCCTGTATTGGAATGATAAAAGCAATCAATTCATCCAACACAACACCCGCACGCGCGCAGGCATCAGCAATATCATCTCTCGATACATTGGCAGCAAACGATTTTTCTTTCAATCGCTTTTTTACGCCTTTTACATCCATGCCTTCATAACCGACGGGGCGCATAAGCGAGTAAGCATGTATGAGACCGCTTAATTCATCAAAAGCGTATAACATTTTATCCATTTGGGTTTCCGGCTCAATACCAAAATGTGCAGGACCATGTGAAGCAATAGCGTGCAATATTTGGGGGTCAATATGACGCTGCTCCAGCTCCTCAATTATTTTTTTGCAATGCTGGTCAGGCCATTGATCCCAATCGGCATCGTGCAGCAAACCTGCCAATTCCCAACGCCATTGGTCACTATCATTCAACGCTTCTTTTTCTTTTGCCCAATTTTTCATCAAAGCTGCAACCTGCTTCATGTGCAGTTGCAAACGTGGGTTCAAGACCCATTCATTGAATAAAGTTTCGGCTTCTTCTTTTGACAACACATTGCCTTTATCAGCCGCATTTCCAAAACTGTTTCTACCTAATAACAACGACATACTTATTTTTTGAAAGAAACTAAAATACAGCATCGTTCAATACATCATCGCTTTTATTTTTGCCCCATTATGCTTACACCTGAAGTGATTAGTTTAGCTAAAATTGTTTGGGATTATCATCACGTGAATCATACAATCGTTCCGTCCGATTGCATTTTTGTTTTGGGCAGCCACGATACAAGAGTTGCTGACCATGCCGCGCAATTGTATTTAGATGGTTATGCACCGCTGCTCATTTTTGCAGGTGGTTTGGGAAGATTAACCGAAGGTATGTGGACAGAAAGCGAAGCCGATTTATTTGCCCGCATCGCAGTAGAAAAAGGTGTTCGCAAAGAAGCTATTTTGATTGAAAACAAATCAACTAACACAGGCGAAAACATTCAGTTTGTAAAGCGATTGTTAGCCGAAAAAAAGCTCGACCCAACCACTTTTATTTTGGTGCAAAAGCCTTATATGGAACGGCGAACCTTTGCAACCTTTGCAAAGAATTGGGCAGACAAACAATTTGTGGTAACCTCTCCGCAAATTTCGTTTGAAGACTATCCTACGGAAGAGATACCGCTCCAAAGAGTCATCAATATTATGTTGGGCGACTTGCAGCGAATCAAAATTTATCCGGCTAAAGGATTTCAAATTTACCAGGAAATTCCTAATGATGTTTGGCAGGCGTATAAAAGATTAATTGAACTGGGCTTTGATGAGCAATTGATAAAAGAATAAGTAATGTCAGGCTTCTATCATCACCTTTTCTTCGATGCGTTGTACTTTGGCCGGATGCTTGTTGACAAAGGTGCTTATCATACTTTTAATTACTTCATTTTCGGGATAAGGCGTTAGCTTCTCTTTCAATTCTTCCAACGAAAAAAAAGGCTCATTGTCCAGCAAACCCATGCCATAAAATTTGCCTTTTTCAACCAGCACACAACTGGTTCCATTGCGCAGTTCTTCTTTGATCAGGTACGTTTGTTTTTGCTCAGAAATCCATTTCACTGCACCAGCCACTTTTTCGTTGTATTGGTGTATATCTTCTTCAGCATCAGACATCGTTGTATCTAAGAAACACAAACCGGCATGAAGATTAAACTCTTTTACCAGCTTCCACAATATTTGATAACCTTCGGTTTTGGTGCTAAAATGGAGCAGCGGATGCAAGTGCTTTCGTTTTCTATCCATTGCCAATCGTAGGTAGCCACGGTTGTCTTCATACATATAAATGCCATACTGCCATTCCAGCTTTTTCTGGCTGTAATTGAACTGCGGCCACAACCGTTTTATCTCAATGCTTTCCAGCAAATAAGCAGTAAACTCGGTTGGTGTTTCGCGAAAAGAAATGGCATGAATGTGCTTTAAAAAATTCTGTCGTTTGCTGCCGCCATCAAAGCCGGTAAAATGGCTGACTACGCGCTGTTTGATGCTCTTGGCTTTGCCTACATAAATCACTTTTCCTTTGGCATCGTGAAAGTAATATACGCCCGGAACATAAGGCAAAGCCGCAATGTGTTCTTTTGGTAAATTGGGTGGCAGAATTTGTTCGCGGTTGTCTTTTTTCAGATACTCCTTTATCAGTTTGGTGCCGCTGTTGCGGATAATCATGTCGAACAAAATGGCTGTTGCTTCGGCATCTCCTGTGGCACGGTGCCGCTCGCCGTTTAATATGTTTAGTTCCTGGCAAAGCCAATCCAAACCATATTTGCGCAAGCCGGGGAAAGCAGTGCGACTCAATCGTACCGTACATAGCTTTCGGGCATTCCACTCAAAGCCGGCTTCTTTTAAATGATACTTGACAAATGAGTAATCGAAGTTTACATTGTGAGCGATAAAGATTCTACCTTCCAGATGATTGTAAACGGTTTCGGCAATCTTGGAAAAATCGGGCGCATCCGCCACCATATCGTTGGTAATTCCCGTAAGAGCAGCCACAAAACGGGGAATGGGATAACCAGGATTGACAAGCGATGAATATCTGCCTTCTACTTCTTTGCCGTTGTGCAGCACAATAGCTATTTCAGTAATTCCGTTGCTGTGAGCATGGCTTCCCGTCGTTTCAATATCTACAATGGCGTACATAAACTCTTTCCTTTCTATCGCATAAAGGCTAACAAAATTATGGCAAAAACAAATGATTTGATTGAAGAAAATGGCAGTTGATAAGGTTTCGGTTCTGCGTCAGGCATTTCTATTTTGTTCACCTGATTTTTTATTCGCCGTCCTTGGGTTCCCAAAGTTCAACCTTATTACCTTCTGCATCAAGAATATGAACGAATTTGCCGTAGTCAGAATCTTCAATTTTGTCAACAATTGTTACTCCTTCATTTGTAAGTTGGTCAACAAGTGCTTCTAAATTCTCAACTCTATAATTGATCATAAAGTTTTTTGTTGAAGGCGCAAAGTATTTTGTTGTTTCAGCAAACGGACTCCATGTGGTAGAGCCTTTTTTAGTTGAGTCTTCAGATTCTCTCCACTCAAAAGTGGCTCCATAATCAGTAGTGTTTAAACCAAGATGAGCTTGATACCATTCTCTCATTTTATTAGGGTCTTTGCATTTAAAAAAAATACCGCCAATTCCTGTTACTTTTTTCATGGTTGTATTGTTGTTTGATACGTTATCAATTCAATTATTGAAAGCGAAACTAAGTTCGAATGATGTGCAAAAGCAAATGCAACAGATAATTTTCTTACAGCCGGTTTTATGTTACCAACGCATGCTCACACGCCTTTTGTTATTATACGTCTACAGTGTCAAATAGGTAAATTTGAACATCATCATTGCCGGGGGCTAATCTGCTGCACAGGCTTGTCCTTCCGGTGAGGCAAATGCAGTTTTAATTGCATCTAAGCTATCAAAGTGTAAAGTGCCAATGCAATAGGTATCTGAATGTCCTGTTGTTGATATAACCGGGCTTCTGCCAACATCATACTTTATCAGTCCGGGAAGTTGTTTTGCCAGTGGAATGTGTACTTCAAAATAGTGCTTGTCAAAAGCGTGTGTGTCTTTTGGTGTTTTGTAAATTGCAATCATTCGCGCCATTGTTTTTCTTATTTTATTTTTTACTTACTTTATTTGGCTTTAGCGTTTTCAGTTTCATTAACACGCCAAAAAATTGCCACTAACGGCTCAATGCTTGCCCAAATAGCGGCTGACCCAAGCCAATCATCAGCAGTAGTAATTTTATTCAGCAATACAACTATCTTTGAACTGACGGCTCAATGAATGCCGCTACTTCGGCAAGCATATGTTACCAGCCGTATTTTATCAGTTGTTAGCAGTGTAGTCATGAATAACTTGAAGTGCCTCAATGCAATGAGTACTCCAATGGCTATCGTAGTCAAACTTTAACTTCCATACACCATTTTCTTTTGCACTGAAATCTTCTTTATCAAGCATGATAAGTCCGCACTTGATGTCACGATACATCTCTTCTAAATCATCGAGTAAGTCTCCGGCTCCAACATCTGCATCGTTTTCCACTTCAACAGGATTTAAAACGATCCAGTAATAAGAAAAGGGAACTCTGTCGCTTATGAACTGCCGAATGCTTTTCCTTTCTGTGTCAGACAAGTCAACGCTGAGGTCAAGGTCACTTGAAAGAGAAATGTCAGGAAGGTCAAGTCCTAAAACATAAAGAGCCGATAAATATCTTTTTATTGTTTGTAAAAACTCTTTTAAATTGTCACTTTGTTTTATTTCTATGAGCAGACAGAAATGTCTTGCGGCAGTAACAAAGTCTTGAAAAGCTTTTGTCGCAAGTATTTTGTCAAGTGATATGTCGTCTTGTTGTGTCACAATAATATGGCTGGTAATACAAATATTGATGATAGTAAACGCAATTCCAAAAAAATTGTAATTGAAAATTAATTGACTAATGTCATACATTCTGTATTGTTATTAATACAATCCACTTCTTACCATTCAATTTTTATTCTATAAGTTGTTTAGCGGATTCTTGTTTCTTATTCAGTGTATGCATTACATCACTCAGTGCCTTCGCAATTAAAAATAGCGCTCGCTTACATGCTCAATTATTTTCGGAACCCTGAACGGAGCGTCGCAAGAGACGATCAACAAGAATTACCAAAGCCGGTAACATAAAACTGTATTTTGTATTTTTCTATTCTTTAAAAATACAGGCAAAAACAAACGATGGCTTACTTCTTCAATTGCTGAACGGCTACCACTGTGCCGCTGTTGTTTCGGATGAAATACAGGTTTTTGTTTTCTAAATAATCCGGTACGGGCGATTGAGTTGTTTGCATGACAGGTTGAACTAAAAACCGGTTCGTTACAGAAAAGCTTGTGTCTGAAACATGACTGATGAAGGCACTGGAATCGGTACTTAACAGGTGCGTGTAATGATACATGGCTTCAAAACCTTTATAAACCATATCGCTGGGTCGCCCCACAAATTTTGCTCTGTAATCAGACGTTATATTTTTCACCAAACTATCATTTGACGCATAGTAAAACGGTGTTGAATAAACAATGTCAATGTTATTATAATTGTTGTTGAGTATCTTTTTAACACCGTCCCAATTGGGCATTCCAATGAGAGTGGTTTTGTACTTCGGATTGGCTCCCAACGCAGTTACGAGCGATGCAGCGAAGTTGGTATTGAGTGAGCCGCAAACAATCACGTTTTGTTTCGTGCTGTCGAGGTAAGGCTTTATGTTTTCAAACAAAACATTGTTGTTCAATTCCAAAACCTTGTATGCAAAATGATTTTTGATGAGGCTGTCGTTCGCTCTGAAATCAGCCAGAACTTTTCTTTCTGATGCTCCGCTTCGGGTGATAAACAAAGGTTTGTTGTAATAATAGTTTTGCTCAACAAAACGATAGATGGCCCCTACGTGCGTTTGCAAGGTAGAATTGAGCAAAACAAAAAACGGATTGGCGGTAACACCCGCATCGTTGGGATAGGTTACTGAAACAACAGGAATGTTGCTGGCGAATGAAAAGTCGGAAACGGCTTTTTGTTCGGTGCTGCTGGTAAGCGAAGCAATAATAAGCGAGAAGTTGAGCACCTTCATACTTTGCAGAATGCTGGTAATATTGGTATTTGCCTTTTTGGTGTCGTAAATCCAAACTTCAGCATTGATGTTTTCTTTGTTGAGCGAATCAATGGCAAGCATGACACCGTTGTAAAAATCAAGCCCGGTCAATATATATTGCGGCATGTTGTTGTTGCCGAGTTTGTAAGTATAATCGTTGAAAGCCGAATCAAGATACAACGGGCATAACAAAGCTATTTTCACTTTTTGGCTCCCTGGCAGAGATTGTGAAAACAACGTAGCTGCATAAAAAAGGGGCAAAACCAAAAAGAGGTATTTCAAAGGTTGGCAACGCTTCATTTGGAAGTTTGTTTTTGCACAAAAAATGATCAAAGTTATTCCCACTCAATTGTTGCAGGCGGCTTGCTGCTAATGTCGTAAACAACGCGGTTAATGCCCCGCACATTGTTGATGATTTCGTTGGAAACATGCGCTAGAAAATCGTAAGGCAAGTGCGCCCAATCAGCCGTCATGCCATCCACTGAAGTTACGGCACGCAGGGCGACTGTGTGTTCGTACGTGCGTTCATCGCCCATGACGCCAACACTTTTCACGGGCAGCAATATAGCACCTGCCTGCCAGATGGTATCGTATAAATGGTGCGATTTCAAAGCCCTGATATAAATATCATCTGCTTCCTGCAACAGCGCCACTTTTTCTTCTGTTATCTCACCCAAAATGCGGATTGCCAAACCCGGACCGGGGAATGGATGGCGCTGAATCATCGCTTTTGGAATGCCCAGTTCGAGCCCCACTTTTCTTACTTCATCTTTGAAAAGAGACCGCAACGGCTCTACCAAACTGAGGTGCATTTTTTGGGGCAAGCCACCTACATTGTGATGCGATTTAATGGTAACGGAAGGACCATGAACGCTTACACTTTCTATCACGTCCGGATAGATGGTTCCTTGTCCCAGAAACCGCGCTTGGGGTACTTTTGTAGCTTCTTCCTGAAACACATCAATGAACGTTTTGCCGATGGCTTTTCGCTTCAGTTCCGGATCAGTTTTATCTTTTAATGCTTCATAAAACAATCCTTTTGCATCAATGCCGGTAACATTCAAACCAATGTTTTGATAGGTTGATAAAACCTGTTCAAATTCATCTTTGCGAAGCACGCCGTTGTCAACAAAAATACCATGCAACCGATCACCAATGGCGCGACTGATAAGGGTTGCAGCCACTGTGCTATCCACGCCGCCACTCAATGCCATAATCACATGCGCATTGCCAATTTGCTCCTGCAAGTAAGCAATGGTTTCATGTATAAAAGAAGCAGGCGTCCAGTCCTGTTTGCAATGACAAACATTCACCAAAAAGTTGCGGATGATTTTTTTTCCTTCGGTAGAATGATATACTTCGGGATGAAACTGTAAGCCAAACACCGGGCGTGTATCGTGCGTTTGGTACCGAAACGCAGCCACCGGGATGCTATCGGTGGTAGCGGTAATTTCAAACCCTGCGGGCAATTGATGGATAGAATCGCTGTGGCTCATCCATACCTGGCTCATATCAGTAACATCGCGCAGCAAAAGATCGTCTTGTTTGATGTGAAGTTTTGCTCTTCCGTATTCGCGTTTGTTCGATTTGTTCACTTCACCGCCCAATAGTTTTGCTGTTAATTGTGCACCATAACACAAACCCAAAACGGGCAAGTCTTTACTAATGCCTGCCACATCTACCATTGGCGCGTTGTTGTCGTTCACGCTAAATGGTGAGCCACTTAAAATGATGCCTTTTAAAGAAGGATCGGGGGTAAATGGTTTGAGGTAGGGAATGATTTCGCAATACACAGATGCTTCGCGAACGGCGCGTGCAATGAGTTGTGTGTACTGACTGCCAAAATCGAGGATGATAATTTTTTCGGTCATTTGGCTGCGAAGGTAAAAGTGAAAATGATAATGAAAGAAAAGCTGTTTTTGTTCAGGTTTGTTTTTGTTGAAAAAAGTGATGAAAGGGTTGTGAATGTTGGGCGGAGAGCTGCACAAAAGTTTCAAATAGGACGCTGGCTGCAGGCCATGGCGACCACATGTTTGAGTATCCTGCCTGAATCAATGATAAGGAACGGATGTCTTTCTGAAGTATTTTTAACTGGTTGTGCGAAAGTAATAACACTATTAAAGGAAAATAAAAGAAGTAGAGTAAGCTTGCTTTTTAAAAGAATTCATTTACAGCATGAATTGCCAAATTATAAAAATCGCCCGGGTATCAGGAAGCGTTAGATGAAATTGAATTTAGCGAAGTTTTGTTTTACGGCAATATACAACGAACAGTATTTGGTGCTGTGTAAGCAATTAACGTCTCATTGTATAGCTTTCTGTGCGCGTCGGTTAAGTGGCATTGCAGTATCATACTATTATCGCCCTGTATTTCATTGCCCTTACAAAAAATAGAAAGCACCGATAATTCATTTCTTCAGAAATCCTCAATAAACCTTTTACGGTATCTTTAGTCTTACTGTTTTTACAGCTATGAAAACGATAATCAGAAACGTACTATTCGTTAGTTTGCTATTCGCTGGCATATCTACAATTGCTAACGCGCAAAGAGGCGGAAGATTTTCTTCCGGAAGCCGCTCGTACAGAGGAAGCTATGGAAGAGGAGGTGCGGTAAGCCGCCCTTCAGGCGTTTATAACCGAGGCTACGCAGGTGGTTATGCAGGCGGAATTTACCGTGGTGGTAGCGTTTATGGCGGAGGTTACAGACCCGTTTACTCACATGCACCGATGATTTTCAGAGGTGGTTATTCGCCATATTTCGGTCCGCGTTATTATGGCGTACCCAGAGGAAGCATCTCTATTCATTTTGGTGGCTATCCTTACTATTATTACGGTGGCACGTTTTATCGTCCGTTTGGCGGGTATTACCGCAGTATATTTCCGCCCATTGGTTTACAAATTGGCATTCTTCCTCCCGGTTATTTTCCTTTCTATTTAGGGCAAGATCCTTATTATTTTTATAACGGTACATATTATCGTCCTTATGACAATGGCTACCAGGTAGTTGATGCGCCAATGGGTGCACAAGTGCCCAATTTACCACAAGGTGCAAAATCGGTTTCTGTAAACGGAGAAAAGTTTTATGAACTGAATGGCACCTACTATAAAGAAGACCGTGATGCACACGGAAATGAAGTATATACAGTAGTGGGTAAAAATGGAGAAATTAATAATACAGATCAAGGTGGTCAACCGCAATCAGCAACGCCTAAAGTGGGTGACACAGTATCTCAATTGCCAGCCAATAGCCGAACTATTACGCTGAATGGGCAAACACTTTATGTATCTCCCGATGATACATATTATAGGGCTGAAAATGACGGAACTTATACCGTAGTAGGCGTAGCAGGTTCTCTTCACCAACCAAGTTCTTATAATAACGCTTTATAAAAATTATTGAATCCAAACGCAAAAAAGGTCAACGCAATGTTGGCCTTTTTGTTTTCTTGTTGTCTATTGTTTAAGCTTCGCCGAATTTAGTGCTTGTGCTTAATCATTTTAAAATATATACTCATTTCTTTTACCCATTTTACATAAAATGGGTAAAAGCAAAAAACATTTGCAAATCGGGTGTTAGTTTAAATTGTCGCTAACGAAAAAGTATTTGCGATGGCAGGATATTCATGAACGTCCAGCCGGTACAAATGCCTTATTGAAAATATTTTGTTGAAGATAACATTTGCAGCTTAATTATTAACGTCAAGCCAGAACTGAAGCTGAGTATAGATTTGCTGCCGATTGCTCTTCCGTCCAGCCCTGCTATTGCAAATACTCATGTTGTGCGGTCGTTTTTTCACGTCAGATTTTGCTCAACTAAATCAAACTGTCTGCAAAACATTTGAATATTTAACGGTCTACCATGATGCCATTTTTTTAAAGTGTCACAACAATATGCTTCTAAAAATTTACATGACTTTGCCATTTCTCTAATTCTATTCATATTTTGTTCCCCATTCGTAGTATGATAATTAGTCAAAGGATAAGTGATTGTAAATTTTTCACCGTGTTCAAGTTTTAAAGGAATTGTTTTATTGTTGTCAATCTTTTCATGCGCGAATGTAAAACCGCAATATGACGTTGGTATTATTCGATAATTATAAGCTTTAAAAAAATATCTGTCAATGTAAGTTGCTGTTTTTGCTTTATTAATAATTGTGACAAGAAGATAATGTCCTCCACGGCGACCATCTATTAATTCATTGTCGTGATTTCTCTTAACAAAGCTACTTACTTCAATTACAAGATTTCGTCTAAGTTCTTTTCGTTCAAGGTAGCGAAAAATAAAAAGAATTGTCGAGATTATTGCTCCATAAATTGCAAGTACTGTTGTTATATTTATGTTGAGTAAAAAGTACATAGTCTGTCAATTAAAATGCCACACAACGTTTAAGGCTTTGTGGCGGCGCATTGCGTACAGTCGTGCTTGAGATGTGTCGCGCTGCCACAAAACCTCTTGTTACCTGCTGCTTTAGTTTGTCAACATGAACAAGCCAGCCAAAGTTACACAAAACGAAAAAGGCACAAAACCAAACGCTGCTTGTCAGCCTTGTCAACATAGAAAACTAAGCAAAACCAAAACGACAGCTGGCTGTCAAAAAGTAGCAGGTAACGAACAGGGCTTTGTGCAGGCAGGGCATTGTTGTTTGTCCAGCCCGGAACTGCAGCCCAATAAAGAAATAAAAGTACAAGATAACAACTAAAAGCCCAACAGAATTCCGTCCAGCCCGAACCGAAGTACAGCGATGCAAACAGCCTAAGTTTGAACGTCAAGCCCTGCTTGCACAAAACCCCATGTTAGCTGCTGCCAAAATGTTTAAAGTTTTATGTCACTTGGCGAAATAGCAGAAACCACACTAAAACCTGTTGTCTTTGAAAACTTCATATTGTGAATGAAGTTTTTCATAGAGTCTGATGGGTCGATTGTTTCAAAATTTAATTTGTCAAGTGTTGTTGCAGGAATAACAACCGATAAAATAATTTGTTGTTCCAAATGTCCATTGATAGGATTTAC
Organism: Ilyomonas sp.; assembly: GCA_965277535.1. Lineage (GTDB taxonomy): Bacteria > Bacteroidota > Bacteroidia > Chitinophagales > Chitinophagaceae > Ilyomonas. The sequence continues at coordinate 4,548,774 of OZ255825.1, forward strand.
CATTTCACTTTGAACATTTACAAAAACATAGTTTAAAGGAAGGAATGAAATAACTTCCCTTGCAACACGAAGAACACAACTGCAAATGTAGTCTTGATACAACTCGTAGAATTTACCAACTGGCATTTTCTTTTTTGAAACTTTGCCTGTTGATGTTTGTGTCAAAACGAAGTCTGGAATTACAGTTACGCCATTTGCAGATAATGTTACTGTCAAATATTCTTTTTCAAATACAATGTTAACTCCACTTCCTAATTCTTTGATGTCTGAAAAAGGGTCTAAATGTTCAAGAACATTTTTGTATGCTTCTGTGTCCGATGAAAGAACACCTTTTGCAAAGTCTTGATACTTTTTCCATTCATTATAGTCTGCATTATATTGTTTTAAACTGCTTTCATAGTCGTTCTTGTCTGCACCTTTTGCAGATACTACAAGTGCTTCCAATTTCTGCAATTTCTTTTTTGTCGAACCAAATAATTTGTCAAAGAAAGTAGGTGTGTAGTTTGCTAAATTATATTCTGCGTCTTTTTGCTTTTTGTCTAGCAATATAGGTTTGGCTGGTTCTGCTTCACTCAATATGTCGTGCCAATCAATCTGTTCACTTGTGTCTTTGTGTGTCGAAGAAATTAATTCTATGTAGTCATTGTATTCCTGAACTGCTCTTTGTCCATTTTCAAATGCTTCTTGTTTAAGCATAGACTTGTACTGCTTTGAAGCATTACTGGCTCGTCTTTTTTCTGACCTTTCAATACGTCTGGCAATAGCAATGCCTGTTCTTAAATTTCCTTTCCAACTCATAAATTATGAAGTTTTTGGGTGTCGCAAATTGGTTGCAGCTAACTCAAAAATAGACGCAATTATTTAGCCTACCAAATCCGCGCACTTTGTCTACAATACCTTACAAATCAAACACAATATAAAAACGTGCAAAAACAAAAATCCTCGCCAATACAACTTCCACGCTTTTCTATTGTTGTCTTATAAAACACAACACCGCTTTACTCCTTCATCATCTTCTTCACCACCTCAATCACATCTTCCGCATTGGGTTTGCTGAAATAATCGCCATCGCTGCCATACGCAGGGCGGTGTGGTTTGGCAGTAAGGGTTCGTGGCGCTACATCCAAATGTTTATAGCCGTTTTGCACTTCCATCACCCGATTGTACATATAACCTGACGCACCGCCCGGCACATCTTCATCTACAAAAACAATGCGGTTGGTTTTCTGCAACGATTGCACAATGCGATGATCAATATCAAATGGTAAAAGGGTTTGCACATCAATTACTTCACAGCTAACACCTAATGTTTGCAAACGGTCAGCCGCTTCCATAATAATGCGAAGCACTGAGCCATACGAAACAATCGTTACATCGCTTCCTTCTCGTATCACTTCAGGCACGCCAAGCGGAACGGTGAAGTCGTATAAATTGGAAGGCAGTTTTTCTTTTAACCGATAACCATTCAGGCTTTCAATCACCAGCCCCGGATCATTACCACGAAGCAAGGTATTGTACATGCCGGCAGCCTGCGTCATGTTGCGCGGCACGCAAACGTACATGCCACGAAGTGCGTTAATAATCATTCCTAAAGGAGAGCCGCTGTGCCAGATGCCTTCCAAACGATGGCCGCGCGTGCGCACAATCAGCGGACAACTTTGTGTGCCTGCCGTGCGGTAATGCAGGGAAGCAACATCATCAGTTAAGGTATTTAATGTGTAAACCAAATAATCAAGGTATTGAATTTCGGCAATCGCCCGCAATCCCCGATAGGCAAGCCCGTAGCCCTGACCAATAATTGTATTTTCGCGGATGCCGGTATCAAAAATTCGATGCTTTCCATATTTTTCCTGCAATCCTGCAAAGCCCTGGTTTACATCGCCGATTTTGCCAACATCTTCACCAAAAGCAAAGATGGTTTTGTTGTTTTCAAACAAGGTATCAAAATACGCATTCAGCAATTCAAAGCCGTTTACTGTTTTGGCATCTGCCGGAACAATGGCTTTTACTTCTTTTACTTTTACCGCACTTTTGGTTCCTTCGTTGTACAGGTAAGAATCGTAGCGATGCCTGTTTTCTTCTCCCAATTGCTGGTAATACGCTACTACATCGGCCTTCGCAGTTTCATTAGAAACGAGTTCGGTGGTTTGGGCAAGCGAGTGCAAAATATCGCGGCGCGAAAGATCGCGGTTGCGTTCTAAATTGTTGGCTAACTGCTGCAGCAATTTGGCGGTTACTTCGTTGCCTGCTGTGATGCTTTTTATCAGATTCACTGCTGTGGCAGCTTCTTCTTTTATGGGTGTTATGTAAAGGTTCCATGCTTTGTCGCGTGCTTCCCGCACTTCTTTTCGTATGTTCATTCGTATGGCATCCAACTCCGCCTCATCAGCAATGCCGTTTTCAATAATCCATTCCTTAAATTTCTTTACATCATCCCATTCGCGTTCCCAGTGCAGGCGTTCAGCACTCTTGTAACGTTCATGACTTCCTGATGTGGAATGACCTTGCGGCTGCGTAAGCTCTTCTACATGAAATACAGCAGGCACATGCGTTTCGCGCACTTTTTTTAATGCTTCTTCAAACACTTCGCACAAGCCGGCATAATCCCAGCCTTTCACACGATAAATGTCAATTCCATTCGTATTGTCCTTCTTTTGAAAACCTTTTAAAGCTGCCGAAATAGAGCCTTTTGTGGTTTGATATTTTACAGGAACCGAAATGCCATAACCATCATCCCAAACAAACACAGCGAGAGGCACCTGCAACACACCGGCTGCATTGATGGTTTCCCAGAACACACCTTCAGAAGTGGACGAGTCGCCAATGGTGCAAAAACAAACTTCGTTGCCTTCGTTCGATAACTCTTTTAAATGATGCAATGATTCATTTGCACGAAACATTTTTGAGGCAAAAGCAAACCCTAATGCACGTGGCATTTGACCGGCAGTAGGCGACAAATCTGCCGACACATTTTTCAATTGTGCCAGCGGGAGCCAGTTGCCATCTTTATCTACATTGGGTGTTGAAAAATGTCCAACCATTTGCCTGCCTGCACTAAAGGGTTCATGATGCGGATTAGGGTCGGCATACAACTGTGCAAAAAACTGTTCAAGTGTTGCCAAACCAGAAGATAACATAAACGTTTGATCGCGGTAATAACCAGCTCTGAAATCGCCAGGCTGAAAAAATTTCGCCATGGCCGTTTGTGCTACTTCTTTGCCATCGCTAAACACACCAAATTTAGCTTTCCCCGTAAGCACTTCGCGTCTGCCCATCAGGCTGGCTTCACGGCTGATCATACACTTGGTGTAATCGTTCAACACTTCTTTCCGGAAGGCTTCGTAAGAAAGCATGGCTTCGTTTTCGGCAGTAGTAGATAGCATCGTTTCCATGTGTCAAAAGTATTGGTTTGAAAACAAATTAAAGTTTATAGAAACAGCATAGCAATAAAGATAAATACCATTTTTTTATAAAAACAAGAAGTCATAATTTGTTAACCACAAAGCGTGCATAATTTGTTTTTGCCCATTTTTAAGAAATGTTGGGATGATTCTCTCATCCCAACAAACCCTATTGCACATAATAATAAATGAGTCTGTACGAATCGGAAATATAAATTTCGTGATTGCTGTTTTTCCATTTGGTAATTCCTTTGATAATACCAATGCGAATGCTGAAAAAATATTCGTCCTGCACATAATGATACCACAAGCCATCATCCTGCGTTACTATAATTTGATAAGACGGATAGCCCATTGTACTGATTTTGCGTGTAAAGATTTTTGAATTAAGTGTATCTCCAAAATAGGAATTGTTCATATAGGGAACAGTTGCAGGTAACGATAAACTAAACATCAGCACTTCGCCGGATGGTTTCCATAAAAACACGCTTGAATCATTGCTTCGCACAGTGAATACAGCCTGTTCATATTGGTCGCTGATAGGTGTATAAGATTGATTGTTATGAACAACATTGGCTGCTGGTTGCAAATGAAATGTATCTATGCCTGCATAGGTTCCATCAACATCAAAAAAGCTATCAACATACACCCATTGGTTGCCTGCGGTAAGTGGAAACAACTGCGTATTAACAGGCTGTGGCGAAACATTGTTTTTTTTGCATGAAGCCAAAAAAAGCGGCCACGCAATGACCAACAGCAAGTTCTTTTTCATGCCTGAAAATTAAGTAGTCTCTCGGTTTGAAAATACAGTATCCCGCAGATGCTGCAAATCAACGCAAATTCCTACCGTTTTATCTGCGCGAATCAGCGGAGTCTGTGGATAAATTCAAACTGATACAGTACCAGGTTTTTCATAAAATAAACTATGTTTCTCATCATTCCACAAGACTTACCCAACTCAGCAAAAAGCCCTCATAAGAACTTAAACCACTACGTTCTTACAAGGGCTTTCGCAGAACACTGCATTTACGCCTGAATATCTTTTCTCACTGCGTTATACTTTAGGCAGTTTATACCCATTGTGATACTCTTTGGCAAAATATTGCTTGTTGATGGCATCATCGGTAAACTGTTCTTTGGTTGCATCCCATTCAATTTTCTTACCGCTGCGATAAGCAATATTGCCCATCTGCGCCACCGTAGCTATATGTACGGCTTCACTGATAGGACAATGCAGTTCATTCATTTTGCGGTTGCGTACAACATCTATAAAGTTCTGCATGTGCTTTTGCACGCCATTGTCCATTACTTTTTCAAATGGTTTGCTTACTTTGTTTTTGCCCGCTTTTTCTTCCAGCACTTCCCAGCCACCACGGCTTAACACAAGCGTGCCATTGTTGCCAATGTAAGCAATGCCGTGGTCTCTTCCATACGAGCCGTTGCCGATACCCATTGCCGAATCCCACACCATATTGAATTTTTCAAATTCGTACAAGGTGGTAAGCGTGTCGGGCGTTTCTTCATACAAATCAGGATAGGCAAAGCGTCCACCCAAAGCCGATACCGATTTAGGTGTGCTCACATTCATTCCCAACAAACCATAATCAAGCAAATGCACGCCCCAATCTGTCATTAAACCACCGGCATAATCCCAAAACCAACGGAAGTTAAAATGAAAGCGGCTGCTGTTGAAAGGCCTTGTGGGCGCGGGTCCCAGCCACATGGCGTAATCAACACCGGCTGGTGGTGCAGTGTCGGGAACAATAGGTCCGGGGCGCATCCAATCCTGGTAGCACCAAACTTTCACAGTTCGTATGTTGCCCAATTGTCCGCTCTGTACAAAGTCAACCGCATTTTTAAAATGCTGCTGGCTTCGTTGCCACTGGCCTACCTGCACCACGCGATTGTACTTTTGCTGCGCCTTTTGCATGGCACGACATTCTTCAATAGAATTGCCAACGGGTTTTTCACAATACACGTCTTTGCCTGCGGCGGCAGCCTCTATCATAATTAGCGCGTGCCAATGGTCGGGCGTACCTATGATAACTGCATCAATATCTTTTTGTTCCAATAGCTTCCGGTAATCGCTGTATGTTTTTACTTTCGATGCATCAATGTTCATCGCTTTTAGATCGTTCATTCTTTTATCCAACACATTCTTATCCACATCGCAAAGCGCCACTATGTTCACACCTGGCACTTTGGAAGCGGCGGTTACATCAGTCCAGCCCATGCCATTAATGCCAATGGCGGCAACGTTAATCTGATCGCCGGGAGAGAATTTTTTAAAGGCGCCAAACGCACTGTTGCCCATGGCAGAAGCTACAAGGCCGGTGCCGATAAAGGCTGAAGATTGCTGAAGAAATTTACGACGGTGAAGCATAGCAAATCGGTTTTGTAAATGATAAAATAGGAACGAATAAAAAGTGAAAATACGGCAAAACAAAAAGATTGGCAGCGTTTGTAAAATGATTGGTAAGATGAATTAAAAAACCATCACTTCACTTCTCTCATTTCGCCCCAGCGCGTGGTATAGCGCGGACTTCGCATCTCTTGCCGCATTTTCCAGTTTTTGGTTGTTCCGGCGGCTGCAAACTTTATCTTATCATCCCGCATCGCGCAGTTGATGTTGTCCAATACATTCATCAGCATACGGTTATTATTGTGCAAATAGGGCAAAAACAAGTTCGCTTGTACTGAGGCATCGGGCACCAAACCACTTAGCATCACGCCGGCTTTTTTATAAAGATGTTCGGGGTGATAAATAGTTTCCACCAAATGAAGCGCAACCTTTATCATTTCGTTGGTGCACGATGTGGCGTGAGGCAATGTGCAATAGTTACTTACCGTTTCGCCATGATGAAACTTGTCTCCTTCGCGTGGCATTTTTTTTACTATAAAAACGCTTAATAAACTGGCGGCGCTGTTTTGCCGGCGCAGCTTTTCCGCTGCCAGCGAAACGTAGGTAGCAACCGCTTCTTTAATGGATTGTAAGCTGCTTACCGGTGTTCCAAACATACGTGTAGTGGCAATATTTTTTTTATTGCTCAATGGCTTTTGCATCGTAATGGATGGCTCGCCTTTTAGTTCTTTCAGCAAACGCACACCCACAACGCCGCCCAAATGTTTGCTTGCCCAGTCTTCTCTTTGCAGTTGCAAATCGTAGGCAGTGTAAATGCCATAACTTTCCAGCTTGATGGCATAGCGGCGTCCAATTCCCCATACATCATGTACCGATGTTTTTTGCAAAGTGTAAGCTATTCTTTCGGGCGTATCCAGCACTGCAATACAAGCCGTTTTTGCCTTATTTTTCTTTGCAATGCGGTTTGCCATTTTTGCCAACACTTTGGTAGAAGCCGCGCCTACACTCACTTTCACACCTGTCCATTGCTCAACTGTTTGTTTGAACGATTCGCAGATAGAGCGCACATCTTTGATATCGCCTAAGTTTACAAATGCTTCATCAACTGAATACACTTCCACGTTGTTTTCACCCGCAAGCAGCCGCAATATTTCCATCACGCGCCGACTCATATCACCATACAAATTATAGTTGGATGAAAACACTTCCATTCCATTTTGTTCAACCAGATTTTTAACCTGGAAATAAGGCACAGCCATGCTTACGCCTATGTTTACCGCTTCATCAGTGCGCGATACCACGCAGCCGTCGTTATTGCTTAACACCACAACAGGCTTGTAGTATAAATCAGGTCGAAACACACGCTCACACGAGCAATAAAAGCTGTTGCAATCTACAATCGCAATCATTGGTTTGTTTTTAGTAGTAAAGAATAGTAAGCGAAAAATATTAGCAAAATAAAAGCTAATTATTTTAGTAAAAGTAGTTTGCAATGTTTATCAAAAATCAAATGACGGGAAAATGTGTATAAGCTGTGAGTTATGAAACGCGCTGCAAACGTTGATTGTAACGGGCATTCCTTCAAAACCGTTTATTTTGCAGCCTCAATGAAAGTACGATGAAGATGCACAATTTCAATTCGGGTCCTTCTATTTTGCCCAAAGAAGTGTTGGAGCAAGCCGCAGCAGCTATACACGATTTTAATGGTATTGGCTTGTCTATTTTAGAAGTTGGTCATCGCACATCGTGGTTTGGGGAAGTGATGGATGAAGCGCAGGCTTTGGTAAAAGAACTGATGCAATTGAACGATGACTATGCAGTTTTGTTTCTGCACGGCGGCGCTTCCACACAGTTCATGCAGGTGCCAATGAATTTATTGGACGAAACCAAAACAGCGGCTTACATCAACAACGGCATCTGGGGAAGCAAAGCCATTAAGGAAGCGAAGCTGTTTGGAAACGTAGCAGAAGTATCTTCTACAAAAGGTAAAAATCATTCTTACATCGCGAAAGAATTTTCCGTTCCTGATGATGCGATATATCTTCATTACACCACCAACAACACCGTAGAAGGTACGCAGTGGCACGAAATACCTGACGTAACAGTTCCCCTAATTGCCGATATGAGCAGCGATATTTTCAGTAAGCCAATGGGTTGGAACAAGTTCAGTTTGATTTATGCCGGCGCACAAAAAAATGCAGGCGCAGCAGGCGTGAACATGGTTGTAATCAAAAAAGAAATATTAGGCAAAACCAAACGTCCCATTCCAACCATCATGGATTATCGCCAGCACATTGAAGCCGGTTCGTTGTTGAACACGCCGCCGGTATTTGCCGTGTATGTTTCCATGTTAACCATGCGGTGGATACAAAAAGAAGGTGGCTTGCCTCAGATGGAACGCCGTGCAAAAGAGCGTGCCGATTTGTTTTACAATGCTTTGGATTCACTGCCCCTTTTCACGCCAATTGTTGCGAAAGAAGATCGCAGTTTGATGAATGCTACTTTTACTATAAAAGAGGAAGGTAAAGAAAAGCAGTTTTTAGACTTGTGCAAGCAAAATGGAATGATTGGTGTAAAGGGGCATCGCAGTGTTGGTGGTTTGCGTGTTTCGATGTATAATGCTATGCCACTTAGCAGCGTAGACGCGATGGTAAATCTCATGTCTTCTTTTCAAAATCAACAATAAATAAGCACCTTAGAAACAATAAATAGATGGCTATTATCAAACCATTCAAGGCATTACGTCCGCAGGCGCAGTTAGCAAAAGGAGTTGCAAGCCGCCCCTACGATGTGTTATCCAGTAAAGAAGCCAAGGTAGAAGCGCAGGGTAACCATCATTCGTTTTTGCATGTAACCAAAAGTGAAATTGATCTGCCCGACAGCACGGATATTTATTCTCCTGAAGTATATCAAAAAGCAAAAGAAAACTTAACTGCATTTATCAAACGCGATGTTCTGTTTCGTGAAAACAAAGAGTGCTATTATTTGTATCGTCTTACTATGAGGGGCAAAAGCCAAACAGGTTTAGTGTGCGTAAGTTCAGTGGACGATTATGAAAATAATGTCATTAAAAAACATGAATATACACGACCGCAAAAAGAGCAGGATAGAATTAACCACATCACAACGACAGGTGCACAAACAGGCAACGTCTTCATGGCGTATCGCAATGTGGCTGAAATTGATGAACTGATAAATTCGTGCAAAACCAAAAGTCCGGTGTATAGCTTTTTAGCTGATGATGGCATTGAACATACGGTTTGGATTTTAAATGATGATGCAACTATTGCTGCCATTACAAAACTGTTTGCCGAACAGGTTCCCGCTACTTATATTGCCGACGGCCATCACCGTGCGGCATCGGCTGCCAAAGTGCGTCAGTCATTGAGCAATAACAACAACGAATCGGCTGATTATTTTTTAACCACTTTGTTTCCTGCTGCTGAATTGTACATCATGGATTACAACCGTTTGGTGAAGGACTTAAACGACTTTACACCGGAAGGATTGTTACAGAAAATAGGGGAAGATTTTATAATTGAGAAGAAAGAGGCCGAAAGAGTAAAACCGGCAGAATCACATCAGTTTGGGACGTATCTCGATGGTTGCTGGTATCTTTTGACTGCAAAAGAGGCCACGTTTGCCACAGATGCCATCAGTGTGTTAGATGTGAGCATTTTGCAAAACAATATTCTCGATAAATGGCTTGGCATAAAAGATGTTCGTACTGATAGCCGGATTGATTTTGTTGGCGGCATCCGTGGCATGGAAGAACTGGAAAAGCGCGTAAACAGCGGCGAAATGAAAGTGGCTTTCAGCTTGTTTCCGGTAAGCATTGAGCAATTGTTTAAGGTTGCCGACAGTGGAAACGTAATGCCGCCCAAAAGCACCTGGTTTGAGCCGAAACTAAGAGACGGCTTATTCACACATTTGATTTACGAACTATGATGAAATCATTTTTAACTACGTTTGTTTTTGTCCTAATTTCTGCATGTTTACACGCACAGGTAAACATTGATACCTTGCGAATGCGGGCGCAAAAATTTATCATCCAGGGCGATTATGACAATGCTTTATTGGTGTTGAACCATGCTGCTGAAATGGATGCCGGTAACATTGATGTTTTAAAGGATGAAGCCTATGTTTATTACTTAGAAAGAAATTATGCAAAAGCAATTGAAATTGGTAAGAATATTACAAGTCATTCAGGTGCCGACGCACAAAGCTTCCAGGTTTTAGGAATGGCTTATAAGGCAACAGCCGATTATGCCAGTTGTGAGAAGATGTACAAAAAAGCAGTGAAAGAATTTCCGAACAGCGGTGCTTTGTATGCCGATTATGGCGATTTGATGGTGCAGCAAAACAAGTTGAGTGAAGCTATTAAATTTTGGGAAAAGGGTATTCAGGTTGACCCGAATAACAGCAGTAACTATTATTATGCTGCCCGGTATTATTCGCAGAAAAACAAACCTTTATGGGCAGTGCTATACAGTGAAACTTTTGTAAACATCGAAAGTTTAACACAGCGAACAGTTGAAATAAAAGACATCTTATTGAGCAATTATTTTAAGCTGTTAAACACCGATGTGTTGAATGCTTTGTCGGCAAGCAACAATGGTTTTGAAAAAGCCATCACTTCTGTTTACAGCAATTATGCAAGTATGTTTAACGACAACCTGTCGCCTGAACAATTGACTGCCATTCGCACCCGGTTTATTTTAGATTGGTACAAAAACAATACACCGTCCTACAATTATCGTTTGTTTGAACATCAGCAAATGTTATTGCAGCAAGGTATGTTTGATGCTTACAATCAATGGTTGTTCGGGCCTTCTGCCAGTACAAGCGCTTATCAGTTATGGATGAACAATCATGCTACCGAAATGAAAGAATGGCAAACGTATTTGCGCAGTGTAGTGTATAAAATTCCGGCAGGGCAGTATTTCCCGCATTGATTACTCCTCAAACGCTGACAGGGTTTTAAACCCTGTCAGCGTTTAAAAATTCCAGTAAAAACAAACGCTTATGTTCAGCTTGCAAAACAAAATTGCTCTCGTTACCGGCGGAGGCAGCGGCATAGGAAAAGCCGTTGCTGTTTTATTTGCCAAGCAAGGTGCTGATGTGTATATCACTGATATAAATAAAGAAGCCGCAAACGCAGTAGCAGCAAGCGTTACAGCCGATGGCGGCAAAGCGCAAGCTATCATTTGCAATGTCAGCAATCAACAGGAAGTAAAGTCTGCGTTTGCTAATTTGAATCGCATTGATATTTTGGTAAACAGTGCAGGTATATCGCACATTGGAACGATTGAAACCACTTCAGAACAGGACTTTGACAGATTATACAATGTAAACGTAAAAGGCGTTTACAATTGCCTGCACGAAGCCATTCCGTTGATGAAAGAAAATGGTGGTGCGATACTTAACTTAGCTTCTATTGCCAACAACGTTGGCTTGCCCGATCGCTTTGCTTACAGTATGACGAAAGGTGCAGTGCTGGGCATGACATTATCTGTGGCAAGAGATTTTTTGAAGCACAATATCCGTTGCAATTGCATTTCACCGGCACGTGTACATACACCGTTTGTTGATGATTTTTTACAGAAAAATTACCCAGGCAAAGAAGCCGAAATGTTTGAAAAATTATCTAAAACCCAACCCATCGGGCGAATGGCAAAGCCCGAAGAAATTGCCAATTTGATTTTGTATTTGTGCAGCGATGAAGCTTCTTTCATTACTGGCAATGATTATCCCATAGATGGCGGTTTTATCAAGCTAAACAATTAATTGTTTAGCTTATGATGAAACACATAGAATCATAGAAACATAAGATGAACACACATAGGCAATCTATGCGAAACCTATGTTTCTACTGTTCCTATGTGTTTAACTCAGACATTCTTAATACAATGCCAGATACAAAATTATAAACGAAAAGCTGAGCCTTTTTATAAGACCTTTTCTTCGCAACTTTGCCATTCAATTCTGAAAGAAATGAAACAACGCGTTCTGCATATTCATCCTGACGACAATGTTTTGGTTGCACTCGATAATTTAAAAAAGCATGAAATTGTTGTGTTTGAAAACGAAGAATATTTTTTGGTGGACGATGTGCCTGCCAAGCATAAATTTTTTATGCAAAACCAAAAGGGGGGCGACCCGATAATGATGTACGGCGTGTTGGTTGGCACAGCGCAAGATGATGTGGAACGAGGCTCGCGCATGACCACCGAAAACACCAGACACGCTGCCGGTGGTTATGCGTTCAGAAACTTTCATTATCAGTGGCAGCCGCCCGATGTATCGCGTTTCCAAAACAAAACATTCAAGGGTTATCATCGCTCAGATGGCAGCGTTGGCACTGCGAATTACTGGATTTTTCTTCCCACTGTTTTTTGCGAAAACCGCAACCTTGATGTGATTCGCGAAGCCTTGCATAATGAGTTGGGTTATGCGGTTACCTCAAAATACAAGTCGTTTGCAAAGCAGTTGGTTTCATCGTATGAAGAAGGTCATCTGTCATCGCCTGAAATGTTATCTTCTGTTCCCGAAAAAAAACGTTTGTTTGCAAACGTTGATGGTATCAAGTTTTTAAACCACCAGGGCGGTTGTGGCAGTACAAGGCAGGACGCAAATGTGCTTTCTAACTTACTGGCAGCTTATGCTAATCATCCCAATGTTGGCGGCATCACCGTGCTAAGTTTGGGCTGCCAGCACTTGCAGGTACAACAATTAAAAGAAGATATTATAAAACGAAATCCTTCCTTTGATAAGCCGTTGCTCATCTTCGAACAACAGGCTATGCAAAGCGAAGAAATGTTGATACAGGAAGCCATTTACCAAACATTTTTAGGCTTGGTGGAACTGAACAAACAACACCGCGAACCTGCGCCCTTGGGTGCGCTTACCATTGGCGTGAAATGTGGTGGCAGCGATGGTTTCAGCGGTATTTCGGCGAATCCTGCGGTGGGTTATTGCGCCGATTTAGTAGTGGCTTTGGGTGGCAAAGTATTGCTTGCTGAATTTCCTGAATTGTGTGGCGTTGAACAAAACTTAATTGACCGTTGCGTGGATGAAAAGGTTGCCGAAAAGTTCATTCGTTTAATGAAAGATTACGATGCGAAAGCGGTGGCAGCAGGGTCGGGATTTTTTGCCAATCCATCTCCCGGAAACATTAAAGATGGCTTGATAACAGACGCTATCAAAAGTGCAGGTGCCGCAAAAAAAGGTGGCACTTCGCCGGTTGTTGATGTTTTGAATTACACGGAAAAAGCTACGAAAAGTGGATTGAATCTGGTATGCACACCAGGAAACGATGTGGAAGCCACAACAGGTAAAGCAGCCGCGGGTGCAAGCTTAATTTTATTTACAACAGGCTTGGGAACACCCACAGGAAATCCCGTTTGCCCGGTGATAAAAGTGGCTACCAACACATCGTTGGCAAGGCGCATGAACGACATCATTGACATCAACACCGGCGATATTATTGAAGGGTTCAAAACCGTTGAACAAATGGGAGAGGAGATATTGGAATATTGCATCAGAGCGGCAAGCGGTGAAGTAACACCGAAAGCCGTGCAATTGAACCAGGATGATTTTATTCCGTGGTTTCGCGGTGTTTCTTTGTGATGATGTCAGGTTTGTTTTTGCACGTATTTTCTATAACCGCAGGGAACGGAGAAACAGGAGTTTTTGCAGAGATTACTTTTCTTCTATATAACTCAATAAAAGGTTCGGAACTTTTTACTCACTCTGCGTAGATTAAGTTAACTCTTGTTCTCTGCGGCTCAAAAAATTATTCATCTTTCTAAATCATTCAATTTCTATTATGAAACTCATTCGCTGGGGAAACAAAGAAGCCGAAAAGCCAGGTGTTGTTGTAAACGATAAAAGGCTTGATACATCTGCATTTGGTGAAGATTACAATGAAGCATTTTTTGCCAATAATGGCATTAATCGTTTGCAACAATGGCTAAGCGAGCATCAGAATGAACTGGAAGAAATCGGGCAAAACCAAAGATGGGCAGCACCCATTGCGAAGCCATCCAAAATCATTTGCATTGGCTTAAATTATACTGACCATGCGGAAGAAAGCAACATGAAATTGCCCACCGAACCCATTCTTTTTTTTAAATCAACAACAGCCATCGTTGGCCCAAATGACGATTTGATCATTCCAAAAAAAAGTACCAAAACCGATTGGGAAGTAGAACTTGCTTTGGTAATCGGAAAGAAGGCTTCTTATGTTGATGAAAAAGATGCAGACCGCCACATTGCAGGTTATGTTTTGCATAACGATTATAGCGAACGTGAGTTTCAGTTAGAGCGTTCCGGGCAATGGGTGAAAGGCAAAAGCTGCGATACGTTTGCACCGCTGGGTCCTTGGATAGCAACGCCTGATGAAATTGGCGATGTAAACAACCTGCGTTTGTGGCTAACCCTGAACGGCAAAATGGCGCAGGATGGCAACACGAAGAACATGATTTTTAAAGTACCCCATTTGGTTTCGTATGTGAGTCAGTTTATGACCTTGCTGCCCGGCGATATCATCACTACGGGAACGCCAGCCGGAGTGGCTTTGGGCATGAAACCAAACCCGGTTTATATCAAAGCCGGTGATGTAATCGAACTGGGCATTGATGGCCTGGGCTCATCGAAGCAAGTGGCGAAGAAATATTCTCTTTGATTGTGTTGTTCGTAAAAGCTTGAACCACGAAGGCACGAAGAACGCAAAGGTTCACAAAGTGTTGCCAAATAAAGCTTCGTGTAACTTTTTTTCTTCCTGTCTTCGTGGTTCAAATAAAAACAATGGTAATTTCTTTACCAAACAACCCATCATTTTTACCTCCTGCTGCTTGTATCAAATAACGATTTACTTTTAAATTCTAAATTGATTGTTATGCCTTATCCTTACCAGATAACATCGTTAGAGCAATACCACAAAGACTATAAAGACAGCGTTGAACATCCCGAAGCATTTTGGGCAGATGTAGCACAACATTTTCACTGGAAAAAGAAATGGGAAAAAGTTTTGGAATGGAACTTCACCGAACCCAAAATTGAATGGTTTATTGGTGCAAAACTAAACATCACCGAAAACTGCATTGACCGCCATTTGCAGTTAATGGGTGAAAAGCCAGCCATTATTTGGGAACCCAACGACCCGAATGATCGCGTGCGCATTGTTACCTACAATCGCCTGCACAAGCGGGTTTGCCAGTTTGCGCAGGTGCTAAAAAACAATGGTGTAAAGAAGGGCGACAGGGTTTGCATTTACATGGGCATGGTGCCGGAACTTGCCTACGCCGTGCTCGGTTGTGCCCGCATCGGAGCCATACACAGCGTAGTGTTTGGTGGTTTTTCAGCGCAAAGCATTGCTGACCGTTTAGAAGATGCAGGTGCTGAATTTATTGTTACTGCCGATGGTGCTTTTCGGGGTGAAAAAGTGATACCGTTAAAGAGTGTGATTGACGATGCTTTGATAGGAAACAAAAAGGTAAAAAAAGTAATTGTTTATACGCGTACCCGCACCGCCGTTTCGATGATAAAAGGAAGAGATGTGTGGTGGGAAGATGAAATGGAACATGCTGAAGCACAGGTTGAAAAAAACGGCGTTGTTTCTTTTCCGGCAGAAGAAATGGATGCCGAAGATCCCTTGTTTATTTTATACACTTCAGGCAGCACGGGTAAGCCAAAAGGCGTGGTGCATACTTGTGGCGGCTACATGGTTTATACGGCGTATTCGTTTGTAAATGTGTTTCAATACAAGCCTGGCGATGTACACTTTTGCACGGCAGATATTGGCTGGATAACAGGTCATAGTTATATCTTGTACGGGCCTTTGGGCGCAGGTGCAACATCGCTTATGTTTGAAGGGATTCCAACTTATCCCAATCCAGGCAGGTTTTGGGACATTGTAGATAAATTCAAAGTAAATATTTTATACACTGCACCTACTGCCATTCGCAGTCTCATGGGCTTTGGCTTGCAGCCGTTAGAAGGAAAAGATTTATCGTCGTTAAATACTTTAGGTACCGTTGGCGAGCCAATCAACGAAGAAGCCTGGCATTGGTATGATCAAAATATCGGCAAAACAAAATGCCCTATTGTAGATACCTGGTGGCAAACAGAAACCGGCGGTATTTTAATTTCTAATCTCGCGGGTGTAACGTCTGCAAAGCCTTCATTTGCTACGCTGCCCTTGCCGGGTGTGCAGCCTGTTTTGGTAGATGAAAACGGGCAGGAAGTGCAAGGCAACGGCGTAAGCGGGAATCTTTGTATGAAAGCGCCCTGGCCTTCCATCCTGCGCACCACGTATCGCGACCATGAGCGTTGCCGTAAAAATTATTTCAGCACGTATCCCAACTTATATTTTACGGGCGATGGTGCGTTGCGCGATGAATGGGGCAATTACCGCATTACGGGTAGGGTAGATGACGTACTGAATGTAAGCGGTCATCGCATTGGTACGGCAGAAGTAGAAAATGCCATTAACATGCACGCTGGCGTGGTAGAAAGCGCAGTGGTGGGTTATCCGCACGAAATCAAAGGACAAGGCATTTATGCGTATGTGATTTGGGATGGAAAGTCAACAGATTATGTGTTAATGAAGAAAGACATTGTAGCTACTGTTAGTCGTGTAATCGGTCCGATTGCAAAGCCGGATAAAATACAGTTTGTAAACGGCTTGCCCAAAACAAGAAGCGGAAAAATCATGCGCCGCATTCTTCGCAAAATTGCCGAAGGCGAAACGCAAAATCTGGGCGATACATCAACCTTGCTCGACCCGAATGTGGTGGAAGAAATTAAGAATGGGAAGGTGTGAGACTGAAATGAATCAATACAAAGTAAAAACTTGTTCATAGTCAATCACTGTAATGGTTATAGAAAACCCTTTAAAACATTGTCGTTTTACAATCATACCAATAAGCTGCTTAAATGTATTTTTTAACCACATAGACACAGTAGAAAAAAAGATTTCACATAGATAATCTATGTGTTTTCTTCTTATGTTTCTATGATACCATGTGGTTCAATTGCCTCAATTTTTAATTAAATCAAAACACGCTCTGTGTTATTCTGAAATTTTTTACACATGAAAAAACTGTTCTTTGTTCCTTTTCTTTTTTGGGTAGTTATGGTAAGTGCTCAAACAAACGTGGTGATTGTGCCACAGCCGGTTTCGATGGAAATGCGTTCCGGAAATTTTACTTTTAGTACGGCAACGACTATCATCGCAGAGAAAAAGGCTGCTCATGAAGCCCAAATGCTGAACGTGTATTTGAAGAAACTGTACGGCTTTTCTCTTCCTAAAAAAAGCGTAGCAAGTAATGCCAAAAGCGGAAGTGCTATTGTTTTTACGCTATTAAAAAATGGAGACAGAAAAGATGCTTATAACCTGGAAGTCGCTTCTGATAAAATTACCATCAGCAGCGCATCCAACGAAGGTTTGTTTTATGGAATGCAAACCTTGCTTCAGCTTTTGGGAACAGAAAAACAATCTTTTGCTCAGGGATTTTCCATTCCTCAGCTCTTGATAAAAGATTATCCGCGTTTTCAATATCGCGGTATGCACTTAGATGTGGGCCGTCATTTTTTTGATGTTGATTTTGTAAAACAATTTATTGATTACCTCGCATATCATAAATACAATACGTTTCACTGGCATTTAACTGAAGACCAGGGTTGGAGAATCGAAATTAAAAAATATCCACGCTTAACTTCCGTAGGTGGTTACAGAAACGGAACCGTCATTGGCCGTTATCCCGGCACAGGAAACGACAGCCTTCATTACGGCGGTTTTTATACACAGGAACAGATAAAAGAAGTAGTGAAATATGCGCAGGACCGTTTCATTACCATCATTCCTGAAATTGAATTGCCGGGACATGCTTCTGCAGCCATTGCCGCTTATCCGCAACTGAGTTGTTTTCCCGACAGCGCCACGCCTATTTCTTCTAAAACGCCGTGGGCCGGAAGCCGCGATGGCAAACAGGTGCAGCAAACATGGGGTGTTTTTAAAGATGTGTTTTGCCCTTCGGATTACACGTTTACTTTTCTGGAAAATGTATTGGATGAAGTAATGCAATTGTTTCCTTCCCAATACATACACATCGGCGGCGATGAATGCCCGAAAACCTATTGGAAAGAATCCCCTTTCTGTCAAAAACTAATCAAGGATAAAAACTTAAAAGACGAGGAGGGATTGCAGAGTTACTTCATCCAGAGAATAGAAAAATACCTTAACAGCAAAGGGCGAAAAATAATTGGATGGGATGAGATATTGGAAGGTGGATTGGCGCCCGATGCAACCGTAATGAGCTGGCGTGGCGAAGAAGGCGGCATTGCTGCGGCGCAACAAAAGCACAACGTAATAATGACGCCCGGCAAATATGTTTATTTCGATCATGCTCAAATGAAAAACAGCGACAGCGTTACCATTGGCGGTTATCTTCCCCTTGATACTGTTTACAATTATTCGCCAATTCCAAAAGAATTAGCCGAATCGGAAGCGCATTATGTGTTAGGTGCCCAGGCAAATGTGTGGACGGAATATATGGGCAATACCAAAAAGGTTGAATACATGCTTTTCCCGAGAATGAGTGCGTTAAGCGAAGTGCTTTGGTCGCCCGAAAAGAGCCGCGATGCAAACAGATTTAACTCTGAACTTCCCGAACTGTACAAACGTTACCAGTTATGGGGTGCGAATTATTATAAAGAACAATAGAATTGCTTTAACGGGTTTCGCACATTTTAAAACTGGAATGAAGTGCTTGAGGAGTATTAAGTTCAAATCATTTTATAACTGTTCTTATTCAAATACAAAAGAGTCTGTCTCGATTTTTTGAGACAGACTCTTTTGTATTTCAAAGTATATAACCTTTGATGCCTGTTGCAGAAATATGTGCAAAAACAAACTTAAGGCTTTATCTCAATTACAAGTTATGACTACGTTTACATCTCTTGTTTCAAAGCTTGTAGCTCGAGGCTTGCAGCTTATGGCTTATTCTATCATTGCTTTTGCAAACCATCTATTTTGCTATACAAGGCTTTAAAGCAATCCCAGGGTGTACTATTTCCTCCTTCGTTGTCTTTGGTTTTGCCATAAAAACCATCCATAAAAGAACGGGCATCACTCCAAACGGTTTGCATCATGCCTGCAAAATGTGGTTGCATTTGTTTAGATGATTGCTGCCTGAAAGCTACCATATCATCGGTTTGAACCAATGCCAGTGCGGCTTTGCGCCAGGGACATGTTATTATATCCAGACCTTTCATTGCAAAGTAAACAGGCGTTTTATCGGCACGCTCGTAATGCCAGTCGCAAATCATCACATCTTTCGGTATCATGTCAATGGCACGGTAGGTATTGTTATAACTCGCTTCCCATTCACCCAGCCCGGTTGTTTTACCATCAATTAATCTATCGCCCCATATCCAAAGCTTACGATTCTTTTGTGCAAGATGGTCGCGGATTACTCTTACTTCGCCCGCAAACAATTCGGCTTTGTCTCTGCCGCCACAACGCGGGCATTTGTCTTCGCCCAAATAAAATACCTCGTCCATGCCTGCATGAAAAGCCGTTGTTTTAAAAGCATCACACAATTCATCCACTACATCAAAAACAACTTTGTGCACGTCGGGGTGCAACGGACAATAGCTTCTGCAATAAAGCTTATCAGCATTAGGCCATTGATACACAGCAGGCGTTTGCACCCAGGGTGTTTCGTCAAACTGAGGATACACAGTTAACAGCTTATCGTTTTTGTTTGCCCAGCTTTGATGTCCTAACAAGTTGATTTGAGGTATCAATTGAATACCGTTGTCTTTACACACTTTTACCATTTTTTCAACATCCGCTTTGCTCAGTGCGGCCGTATCTCTCAGCTCGGGGTGCGACTGAAACTGGTAATTGTAATCTACCCGAAGAATCAGCGTGTTCACTTTGCGGGGCGCCAGTTCTTCTTTAATGAATTTCACAAAGTCGTCCACATCTTTTGGTTTGGGTGCACCAATGCAAAAGCCGCGCACAGGCAACAAAGTATCCAGCCTGTTTTGCGCATGTATGGCGGACAAATAAAAGAGACAGGCAACAATAAGAACTATTCTCATACAATATGTTTTAGTAAATGTAAAACATATTGGAACTATCCAATTTGCTGAAAATTGATGAATGATTGTTCATATTGAACATTCCTGTTTGTACCTGAAGATGATTTAGAAATGAAGGATTGTATTTGTATGAGCAGCTACTCTAATGAATGAGTAGCTCGGAAAATAAAGCAATAAAAGTTGCGCTAATAAAGTAACGGGGATAGGGCAAACACTTGTGCAGGAAAAGAAAAGGTTATCCTGTTCGTTTGCAACAACAGGATGAGCTTAGGTTTCAGTAAGACTATATAAAAATTACAAACAAGGTCTCCGGTAAGAGAGACCTTGTTTGTACAGAAAAATAAATTGTTTATCTTCCTTCCGTGTCGTGCTCCACCGTTTTTACTTTATCAGGAATGGCACCTTCCGTATTTTTTTTCTTATCGTCGTTGGCTGTACCATGACTGCCAACATTGGTGGTTTCGCTTTGCTCTGTATGTCCGCTCGGACGCGAATAATCATTACCAAGATTTGCACCACCTTGTTCAAGCCCCTGGCTTCCTATTGTTTTATCTACTGGCATAACATATCATTTAAAAGATGATTGAATACAGAATAAGATTGAAAACTATGCCAGTTTTTTAGCATCGCGCTTGGTGCCGGTCAAAAGAAATGGAAAGAGCATGAAAGTCTTGCTCTTTCTCATTAAACGCTTTGTTGTGTTATTGAATGTATTATGGAAGAAGGAGAGGCATAAACTCCATAGAAGCGCTATGTTAGTAACAGCTTACAGTTATAACAGCGATCAATATATGCTGGTTTGTTTTTACACCTTTTCCTGCTAACATGTAACTCTTACGGAGTACCAGCCATGTGCATTCATGATACATGCTGTAACACTACCACGCTTTTATCCAACATTGATTTGATACAAAAACAAATTACAAAAACTCATCCTCTCCATTCCACTTTGTCTTTCAGGGGAACAATGCGTTCGCCTTCTTTGGGTGCTTTATCAGAATAGCCGAGATAGACAAACCCGATCATCTGGTCGTCTTCTGCCAAACCAAAATAGGTTTTCATAGAAGGATGAAAGCAGAGCCCACCGGTGCTCCATAAAGCTGCAATGTTCAAGCATGAAGCACCCAGTAAGAGATTTTGCACAGCCGCAGCTACGGAGCAAATTTCTTCTACCACCGTAATTTTTGGGTTGTCGCCACGCTTCATATACACAGCAATGAGGTGCGAAGCAGCATCGCCATTGTACAGTATCTTTTCGTATTTGGCTGTTTCAAATTTATCGCCTGCGGCTTCTTTGTACAACGCTGCATGATCACGGCAGAAAGCGCGTACCGCATCATTGGCAAACACCACAAAACGCCAGGGTTCGGTATGGGCGTGGGTAGGCGCCCAGTCGGCAAGTTGGAGCAACTGATGAATGAGTGAATCGTTTATTTTTTTGCCATTGAATAAAGCAGGTTTGCAACTGCACCGGTGGGTAATAAGGTATTGTAATGATGTAATATCCATCCGGCGAAAATAGGCGCTTGTCTCAACCAGCCGGACGTTCCGCTATAACAATTTCCGTTTTGCGAAACTGTTGGACAGCAGTTACAAACCCAATGGCGTTGCCTGTGGTTTTACTGATTTATACTGCTAATAGTTGATAAAAATTTTAAGAAAGTACTTTATCAACCAACTTATGAGACAGCCTTGCCGAAAACACGCCTACTATCGCACCGCATACAACATCGGAAAACCAATGCCTGTTATGATATAAACGGAGAGCCGCTACACCTGCAGAGGCTGCAAAACCTGCACAGGCAACAGCAAAATGCTCCTCTTTGCATTTTTGGCGCAATAATTCAGAACCTAAAAAGCTGGTGGCAGTATGTGCCGACGGAAAAGACTCACTTTTACCGTTGGGTCTTCTTCGTTTGTAAATCGTTTTTAACGGTTGTACCGTCGCTTTCAGAATGAGTTCTCCAACAGCCGCTTTTAGAATATCCTGCGTTAGTTCTTTTTTTATTTCTGTAAGGAACAAATCAGAAGCAACAAAGGCAGCAAGAGGCGCCCATTTTAAGCAGGTATCCAAATTGGTTGAGCCTGTCTCGTTTTGTTTTACATAGTTTTTCTTGATGTGTTTGTCCACTTTCTGAATGGGTCTCAGGAGGTTACTTTTCATTTTTTTCAGGTTTTATTTTCCAGTCTTAGTTTGTTCTTTGCCTGCCGGACGCATGTAGTTGTTTACCGGGAAAGACAGATAGAGATACAAGAGATCTACTGCCTTAAAGCAAGCTAAGCAAACTGCGTACAATGGCTTTTTGGCAAAACAAACGATGGGTGTTTATGAGTACAAAAACAAAACCGAACCCGCTTTTTGAAAGGAAAAATCTTTGCTTTTTTCTTTTTTGTTTGCAGAAGTTGGTACGCTTACCAACTAAAAGAATTACTTACCCAAGCGTATAGTTATATGTATGCAGTTACAGAATTTAGTAAGTCAAAGACACAGTTATCCCGGCTCTCCTTTTTTCGGCAAAAACAAAAACCGCAGACAAAGCTGCGGCTTAACAAATTCAGAAAGTAAAAGGTCATCTTACCGATTAAGCAGGTTTCTTCACATGCTTATGCACCGATGTAGAATCAGTGGTTACTTCGGTACCTCCCGTAGTACTGCTGTGTGCTTTTGTTGCATGATGAGTGGTAGTAGCAGCAGGCTGCGTTGTTGAGGTAGAAGTACTGCTGTGATGTGCTTCTGTGTGTTTATGAACTACTGTTTTGTGCGATGTGGTAGTATCCGTTTGCGCAAAAGAGGCAGTAGCCATCAGCAAGGAACCCGTGAGAATAACAAACATTTGTTTCATGTTATATGTATTTTGGTTTTTGATGGCTACAATACTAAAAAGTAAAAGCGAGATTATAAAAAACTTATAACGTTTAGCATAAAAAAATGCAAAACGTTACAATAGTAGAACCTGCACGTTCACTTGCAGGTATGGTCTTTTACTTTTTTATTACCATCAACAGCCCAAAAAACATGGATTAAAGCCATTCATTATTGAGCTTTCAATAACCTTGAAGCTTTTTTTGCAATTGCCTGTTTACCATGTCCAGTTCCCAACAACTGCTTTCTGAAAGAGATAGATGTACTAAGTTTATAACGCCTGCTTAATTCCTCTTCCTCCACTTCCTGAACAACAACGCATCGTAGCCAAAGTACAAAGCTTGCAACAACAGGTAAATGAGTTAGAAAATAGGGCAAAACAAAACTGTACGCATTAGAAGAAAAGGAAGAAAGCCTGGTTGCTGAAGACTAAATATTTCATGCACATTCGTTTATAGTTGCGTGTTTGTTTTTGCACGAATTTCGTTACTGCGAGCACAGCGAAGCAGTCTGTGGCAGACAGAAAATCCGGTTTGTGATTTATAGTTGTGATGTATGATAATAGACAGATTGCTTCGCTGTGCTCGCAGTAAAGGCGTTGACTTTTCTTCTCAACACTTGCGGTAAGAACAACAACAAAGGCAACTACTTGCCTAAGCAATAGAATTTGTTTTGTATTTTAGTTTTTTAATCGGCTTCATTGTTTGCCCCTACTTCATAAACACTCGACCATTGCATAAGATGAGACATTCACAAAAATTATTGCCCCTGTTTTTATTGCCCGTTATCTTTTTTTCGTGTAAAAACAAAAGTTCCGCTCCATCCAAAGAAATCATCAGCGGGCTACAATTAAAAAGAGGAGATGTAATTTCCTGCGGACCGCCGGATGCACAGTTTGGAACCGTTGATTTTGATATGACCTGCGCCGCTTCAACAAAAGAAGATTTCAACCTTGCGGTTGAACTGTTGCACTCTTTTGAATATGATGAAGCAGAGAAAGTGTTTGCAAAAGTGATTGATGAATCGCCAAATTGTGCCATGGCTTACTGGGGTGCTGCCATGTGCAACTTTCACCCGTTATGGAGTCCGCCCACAAAAGCAGAATTGCAAAAAGGTGCCAAAGCAATCGCTATTGCAAACGGCATTCGAACAAAGAGCGACAGGGAAAAGGGCTACATCAATGCCATAGGCGCTTTTTATAAAGATTGGGATACAAAAGACCATCATACACGCTGTGTATATTTTGAAAAAGCAATGGAAGGCTTGCACATAAAATATCCGGATGATAATGAGGCAGCCATCTTTTATGCACTGGCTTTGGATGCATCGGCAAATCCCAGAGATAAAACATATGCGAATCAAAAAAAAGCAGGCGACATACTAACTGCGCTTTCGGCAAAAGAACCCAATCATCCGGGCATTATTCACTACATCATTCATACTTATGATTACCCGAAACTGGCACAGCTTGCTTTACCCGCTGCAAGAAGATATGCGGAGGTGGCTCCATCCTCTGCCCATGCCCTGCACATGCCATCGCATATCTTCACAAGACTTGGTCTCTGGGATGAAGACATCCGTTCAAATCTTCAATCGGTAGAGGCTGCGCAATGTTATGCAGAGGCGGCAAAGATTCCCGGGCACTGGGATGAAGAACTGCATGGTCTGGATTATCTTGTGTATGCCTACCTGCAAAAAGGCAATAATAAAAAGGCTAAAGAACTGGTTGACTATACCAATGACATCAAAGCTGTTTACCCTGAGGATTTCAAAATTGCTTACTCCTTTGCCGCTATTCCTTCACGTTATGTGCTGGAAAACAAAGACTGGAAAGAAGCTGCTTCCCTGCCATTGCCGCAAGCCAATTTTTCGTGGAAAGCCTATCCGTGGGAGGAAGCTATCATTCATTTTACAAGATTGCTGGGCACTGCACACACAGGAAATTTGAGCAAAACCAAAGATGAATTGGCCATACTGAAACAGCTTAAGGATACGCTTGACAAACAAAAAGATGGCTACAAAGCGAAAGAAGTGGCGATACAAATAAAAGCGGGTGAAGCCTGGCTGCAACTGGAACAAGGCAATACAAAAAATGCCTTAGTTGAAATGAAGCTTGCCGCAGACATGGAAGACAGTACAGAAAAACATCCGGTTACGCCGGGAGAAGTGTTGCCCGCAAGAGAATTGTTGGGTGATATGATGATGGAAACAAAACAATACAAAGCTGCATTGGAGGCTTATGAAGCAGTACTTACGAAAAGCCCCAATCGTTTTAATGCTGTTTATAATGCAGGCATTGCGGCAGAGAAATCGGGCGGTGAACCAAAGGCGATTTTCTACTTTAAACAATTGCTGACGATAGCCGATACTACAAATTCTAACAGGCCTGAAATCATTTTTGCTCAATCGTTTGTAAAGGCAAAATAGAACAGTGTTTTAATGTGTTGACTTTTTTGTCTTCGCTGGTAAAGAACACCTGCAAAGGCGAAAATGATATAATTAAGGTTGTGCACTCAAATGTATGATGTGTTATTTTCTATCTGTTGGAAAGCATATAAGATAAGAGTTCTGAGAATGTTCCGTTAGGAACAGCAGGTAGGTAGAAGAAAGAGGATGTATAAACAATTTCGTTCCATCGGAACGATACTCTCTATAAGTTCTATAGTACCGTTCTTAACGGAACGGAGCCATCTTTGGTTTTGCACTATTTTCTACCCACCTGCTGTTCCTGACGGAACATTCTTTCATTATGTGAGTGTACTGAATAATAGAAGGACCGCCTACTATACATTTTAGATCACAACCAAAATTACTTGCTCTTGTTTAAGTTCGCAACAAGCTCAATAATTTGTTGATCGGAATCCAGTTTATAATGGTTAATGGTAGCAAACTGCTGTATCAATTGGGCATAAGCGGGAAGCGCTTTTGCAATCGACTTTTCATTTTTGTTTATCTTAAACATTCGTTTTGCTTTTGCATCATACAACCATAACTCTTCTGTTGTTATAAACACCTGTACAGGATTGCTTCCGTAGGTAACATGCTGCTCTATATGGCTTCTTAAATATTTTAGATATTGTACATTATCTCCATCAGCCATTACCTCATATAAGAAATTGGTAGGATAACCTCGCCCATCGGGATAACCGCTTCTAAAAAACACTTCCCACTCATTCTTTGTACTATCAGCATACGTTATTTTGAAAGAGATAACTTTATCGGCAAATGTAAAAGGGGCGTTGTCTCTTTTGAAATACAAAGTGTTGTTTTCAACATTAAACTGGAGTGGCATATTTGTGTATTCCTGGTGGTTGTTTACCACCACAGACCCTGTGCCCCATTTATCATACAAAAAAGGACTTCCGTGTATGTTGGAATATTTGTTAGCATCTATCCTTTTGCCCGAATTGTCATATACATCTACAAAATAGGCATCAGATTTTTGTGCAAAACCAAATGTACACAGGAAGGTAAAACTGAGTAAGAAGGATAAGAGTTTCATATTTCAACTTTTGATAAAAGTAAATTGTTTTGACGCAATATTCCTTATGTTCCCGCATTGTATCATTTTGAATTTATCCCGCAAATTTCGCAAATTTCGCTGATGAACGTAATGACTTGTATTTATCTGCGATAAGCCGGGTTAAGGGCAAGTTTATAAGTTCTCAACATAAAGTACATTTGTATTCGCTGAATACAACAACATGAAGGAAGTGCAAGAAAAGTTAAGGGAGCTGTTTAACCGCATTCCCCGCAGGCATACGGCAGACAACGTAAAGGAAATATATAGCCTATTGGATGCGTATGAAGAACTGCTGCAGCAAATGGAGGCGGCTCCGCAGTATGAGAAAAAAGTAGCCTATTTATTTGAAGCGCTGGACCCGATAAGGGCAACGGTTAAAAAATCGAACGATAACAAAGCTTCGAAGAAAACAAAAGATACCCTGTTTGACGAAGCTTCCGGCGCACTAAAAGATACGATGGAAGAAGCCATGCAACTGTAAAGAATATTTTCAGGTTTTCGGAGTGCGTTGCGCCAACGTTCTGACTGTCTGATTATAATATCAAAATCTGTTTGCAAGCTGCTTCGTTCCTCAACTCACTCTTTGTCCTTTCATCAACATATCAACGGCGTTTTCAAAGGAACCGGCCCGTTCAATATTTCCGGCGTTTACAAAATAAATTTCATCGGCATTGCGAATGGTGTTGAGGCGGTGCGCAATGATGATGCGCGTGGTGCGCTGAGGCAGTTGGTTCAGTATCTCTTCTAACAATTGTTCAGTAACGGTATCAATGTTGGCGGTGGCTTCGTCTAATATCAATAAGTCAGGATTGCGTAGCACCGCACGCATAAAAGCAATGATTTGTTTTTGCCCCAAACTAATGCCATCGCCACCGGAAGTCACCGGCGTTGATAAGCCTTGTTCAAACAGACTCATAAGCTTATCCAGCGTGGATTTGCGAAGCACTTCTTCTAACGCTTCATCACTGTATTGGCGATAACGTTCGTTGCCATAAATCAAATTGTCTTTCACCGTTCCGGTAAATAAAAAAGGCTCCTGTAAAATAAAACCAATCTTTTGGGTTCGCTCGCTGTCTTCATAACTGCGAAGTTCTTTGCCTTGTAACAACACAGTTCCTTTTGTAGGGTCATACAAGCGCGCAATGATAGATGCGGTTGTGGTCTTGCCGCCGCCGGTAGGTCCTACCATTGCGTATGTTTTTCCTTCTTCTAATTGCAGGCTGATGTTGTGCAAAATTTCTTCTCCTTCAATATAAGAAAAACTTACGTTTTCAAACTCCATCAGGTGAGGAGAAGGGTTTGTTTTTGCCCCTTTTTCTATCAACCCAACATCACTTTCTAATGATAAAATATTCGAGATTCTGTCCCAGCCTGCGAGTGCCGTTTGAAAGCCCGTCCACAATGCTGCGAGCTGTCGCAACGGGTTATAAAAGTTGGTGGCATACGCCAGATAACTTACCAATAAGCCTATAGAAAACTGACCTTTTGAAATAAGATAAATGCCAAACAGCAGCACAATCAATTGCGCCCCGCCTGAAAAGAAATTATAAATTGGCAACAACAGGTTGTTCGCTAAACCCGCAGCTACAGAAATTTTATAGTTGCTGCGGTTCACATCATCAAAACGCTTTCTGAAATAATCGCGGCGATTAAAAGCGATGGTTACTTTAAAGTTGTTCAAACTTTCCTGTATTTCGGCGCTTAGGCTGCCTGTGCTTTTCAGGCTTGCGGCATTGCGCTTTTTTACCCAGGCAGAGGTAAGCCATGTAAACACCACAATACACACCGCAGGAAGCAAGGCTGCCGCGCCAAGTTCAATATGAATAGACAATAAAAAAATACCTGCGCCCAACATAGTAACAAGACTGCCGATAAACTGCATCAACGATTGTGAAAAAAATGCGTTGAGTTTATCGGTATCGTTGTTTACGCGAGAAATAACATCGCCGGCTTTGTTAGCGTTGAAGAAAGCCACCGGCAAGGCTTGCAGCTTGCTGAAGATGGTGTTACGAAGCTTGAACAACATGCGCTGACCAACGCCGCCCATCAATATGGTTTGGAAATAAGAAGTGAACAGAGCAATGAGATACATGGTTAATAAAATGCCCGACATTACAAACAATCCATGATAGTTTTTGTGTTGCACATAATGGTCAATGGTATAGCCAATAAGGAAAGGTCCGGTTAAGTTGAGGGCACTGTTCAACAGTATCGCACCTAATGCCAAAAGCAAGGTTTTTCTTTCATCGGAAATGAGTTGCAATAGCTTTTTGAGCGCAATAAAAGTAGAAGCTTTTTTTTGCCCTGCCGATAGTGCGTTAAGATTGTAATTCATAGTGGCTGGTGCTTTGTTGAGATTGATACAGTTGCACGTATTCGGGGCTGATGTGCATTAGTTCTTCATGTGTTCCGCGGGCTGCAATTTCACCTTCGGTAAGAACAATAATTTCATCATATTGTTCAACTGAAGCTATCTTTTGTGTAACAGAAACCAGCGTTAATTGTGGATAGTTACGTTGCAGATTGGATAATATTTTTTGCTCGGTGTTGTTGTCAACTCTTGCTGTAAAATCATCCAATAACAAAATCGTAGGAGTCACTGCCAGTGCGCGCGCCAGCATGATGCGCTGCTTTTGTCCGCCCGATAAAGAAGCACCTCTTTCCGATACGATGGTATCTATGCCTTGTGGTAGGCTTTGAATGAAATTATGTAGCTCGGCTGTGTCAATCGCTTTTGCTAACGATTCATCGGTTGCCACATCGCTGAATGCAATGTTTTCACGGATGCTCATGTTAAACAAAACGCTGTCCTGGAACACAAAGCCAACATTGCTGTAAAAGCTTTCGCTGTTGTAGTCTGCAATCGTATGATCATCAAACAGAATGGTTCCTGATGTAGGTTTGGTAAGCCCCGTAAGCAAATACAACAACTGTGTTTTACCGGCTGCTGTCGGTCCGATGATCGCAGTTCGTGAGTTTGGTTTTACCGTAAAAGAAACGTCTTTCAACACTGGTTTTTGTCCGTACAAAAGATTTATATTTCGTAGTTCGATGCTGCCTTGCAGAGAGGAAATAATTGTTCCTGTTGGCGGTGGTTCGGGCGTTGCCAGCACACCGCTGATGCGCTCAAAAGAAGCGGTTGCCTGGGCTATCACATTGCTCATAAAACCAATGATGAGAATAGGGAAAATAAGCATTGCCAGGTAGCTGTTGAAAGCAGCAAAATTGCCCAGCGTCATGCCGCCGCTGATTACAAAATGTCCACCCAAAGCCAGTATGCTCAGCATTGCGAGATTAGCCGAAAATGTGATAACCGGGATGAGCATGGCAAAGAGCCGCAACACAGACAGACCAAGTGTTTTGGCTTTTGTATTTGCACTTAAAAATTTATCATATTCCCATTGCTGCGAATTGACAACACGAATTAAAGCCGCTCCTAAAATACTTTCTGTAATCACTTTGTTCAGCCAGTCAATCACTTCACGGCTTTGCTTAAACAAAGCTCTTACCTTGCGCAGAACAACAAAAAAAGTAATGCCAATAACAGGTATAATTGCAATTACACAAAGAGCCAATTTCCAGTTGATGGTAATGAGCAAAACGCTTGCACCAATGATGATGAACAAAGAAGAAATGATGGAGACAATTGCCTGTGAAATAAACAGCTTAATAGAATCAACATCGGCAGTGAGGTTGGTGAGGAGTTTGGATGGATTTGCCTTTTCGATGAACAGATAGCTTTGCTTTGAAATTTGTTCTGACAAACGGGTTCTTAACTCACGTGCCACACGTTCCGAAACATAAGTTTGTATGATGCTTTGCAAATAGCTAAAAACAAAAATGCTTGCAACAGCACCCATAAATTCAATCAACACATTTTGCGGTGCATACTGCCCGGTATTAAAAGCATCAATGCTTTTGGAAATGAGCTTTGGCAGCCATAAATTAAACCCATTTCCAATCAATGTAAACAACAATAGCAACGCTACCAAACCACGATACTGTTTCAGTAAAGAAAGGATGCGGGGCTTGTTATCTTCCTTTTTCATAAGTAAATGGAAAGTTCAAATGTAAGTTAGATTTGTTGGGTGAAATCAACTGCTGCAGCTTTATCTTTTTCATTGTGTTGAATCATACTAAGCAGTTTCATTTTATCGTTATGAAAAAACATTCACTGCTTTATAGCATCCTTTTGTTTTTGCCTGTTTATTTCCTTCAAACGCTTACCTGCACTGCATTTGCGCAAGGTCATCATTACTATGTCAATGTAAAAGGAAGTGATGATAATGATGGTTCATTGCAACATCCCTGGAGAACCATCCATAACTTAAATACAGTGCAGCTACAACCTGGTGATCATATCCATGTACAGGAAAACGTATCATTCGCCGGAATACTTTATTTGAGAAATGTGCATGGCAAAAAAGATTCGCCTATCGTTATAAAATGCAACAAAAACAAACCTGTCATTATTAATGCGAACGATAGTTCAGCCATTGTTTTGGACGATTGTTCGTTTGTTACAATCAGCAATATTTCTGCCGTTGGTAGCGGGAGAAAAAACGGTAATACAAAAGATGGAATTGCCATTAATCGTAGTGATAATATCAAGATTGATAACGTTGCTGTTTCCAGCTTTCAAAAAGCAGGTTTGCTGATTTATAATTCTACTAACGTTACCGCAAAACATGTATCGGCACATGAGAATGGTTTTGCAGGTATTTATGTGTCGGGTGAATATGGCGATAAACTGCATTGTAAAAACATACGCATTATTGGTTGCGATGCATACAACAATCCCGGCAATCCAACGATGCTTACTAACCATAGCGGTAACGGTATTCTGGTTGGTTTTTGCACACAGGTTTTAATTGATAGTTGCACTGCTTTTAACAATGGCTGGGATATGCCGCGCAAAGGCAACGGACCCGTTGGCATCTGGTGTTATGAAGCCGATAGTGTTGTTATTCAGCATTGCATTTCTTATGAAAATAAAACATCAAAAGGTGGTGAAGATGGCGGTGGTTTTGACTTTGACGGTGGTACCACAAACTCTGTTATTCAATATTGTTTATCCTACAGAAATGAAGGAAGTGCATTTGGCATTTTTCAATACGATGGTGCAAGTCCGTGGCATGATAATGTGATTCGGTATTGCATCAGTGAAGATGATGGCAACACATCAGCAGCCCATGCCAATGCTTATGTTTGGAACAGTTCGCACAATTCATCCCAATTTAAAAACCTTTTGTTTTACAACAATACTTTGTACAATAGTAAAAATGCAGCTATAGCATATTCAACAGAAAGTGAGCATAGTAACTTTTGTTTTTACAACAATATTTTCGTTGCCGAAGATGCTTTGCTGCGAGGCGATTACAGCAAAGACAATTTTTTAAGTAACGATTGGTGGAGCATTGATCATCAGTTTAAAATTGATAGTTGTTTTCATTTTTCGGAGTGGGCGCATCAGCACAACAAAGAATTATGGAATGGTAAATTGAAAGGCATCAATGTGAAGCCATCGTTTATAAAAGCAGGCAATACAAAAGTTACTGATGTCCATAAATTATCATCATTTACTAACTATCAATTGAAAGCTTCATCGCCTGTAGCCCTTGCCGGTATTGATTTGCAGCGGTTGTTTAATATTCGTGTTAGTCAGTTTGATTTTAATGGCAAATCAATAAAATCAAATTTTGTGGGTGCTTTCGCAAAATAAAATTTATCGATAGATCTTTGTATGGTTGAAGGATCAGAAATATGATCAGCTTACCCTGTGCAAACCCTCAGCAATAATTGCCGATTTGTTTTTGTTGATGTATTTTATTGCAAAACAAACCTGCCAGCTTGCTTACTGCCAGGTTTTGTTTTTGCACAAATAATAACCATCTCGAAATCGCTTGTTTCCTTAAAACTCCGATACTAACGACAACCACCTCGCAGCCGGTGCAATCCAAACCTCTTTGTAAGTAGCGGTGTTGAATTGAGGCCAATAGGGTTTGTCTTCATTGAACCTTGATTCCATGCCCACCGGAATGCCACCCACGGTTTCACCGGGAAGAGCAGTGTATAATTGCGTATAATTGCTGCCTTCGCCCCAAATGATAGATTGCCCAAACGGATTTTTACCAACAATCCACATCAATTGCTGCTCGGCAATGTTCATCAATTCTTTATCGTGTAAAAACTTACCACAAAGCGCAGCAGCTTTGCCGGTGGAAAGCTGAACGGCTGCATTGCCACGGAAAGAAAACCACACAGGAAATACCCGCAGATAGTGCTCTTTATCCAGTTGAACACCATTGTGAAGTTGCTCTTTATAATCTTCACCAGCGCCGCTAAAAATGCCAACCTGCACTTTATAAAAGTTCACGGAATCTTTTACTTCATCTATATTATAAACACCGCTGGGCACCAAACCATAAGGTTGTACATACTGCATAATGGTTTTCAAATAATCGCCGTACAAGCGAATGGCGGCTTCCCATTTTTTGTTGTCGGGGTGGTTGGGCTGCGTTTCGCAAAGTGCGGTGAGTGCCTGCATGTACACCTGGTCTCTCGATTGATGCGTATAATGAACAATGGACTTTTTATCTAAATCGCGGTAAAAGAAACCCCTGATTTTATCCTTGTCACCCAGAGGTTCGGTGCGCTGGCATTCCAATGTGTATTGAATGGCTTTGGCGGCTTCATCGGCATAATATTGATCGCCAGTGAGTTGATACAACAGGCTGGCTGCAAAAGAGACATTTGCTGAATACTGGCTGTTCGAAGCCATCGCCGCATGATCGCCGCCACCGCCAATACTGCTCAGATCGCCAAAGCTCAGACTGTCGAACCGTTTTTTAGCAAAACCAAAATCTTCAATTGCTACTTTGCGCAGGTTTTCTTTTAGCTCTTTATCCTTCACCGTCATCATCGAAGCATACGCTTCTATTCCTGCAAAAACAAAGTTCTCAAATGCGCGATTGTGTACATGAACTCTACGTCTGGCAGATGAATCGTCTTTTGTACCGATATAGCCATCTGTCCACAAATTGGTTCCCCAGGTTTGCGCCCTGTAACCATCGCCTAATCTGGCTTTCAAAATACAGTCAATACCCCAATCGGCTTCTTCGATGAGCCGGTTATATAAATCAGCATTGCTTTTTTCTTTAACCCTCTTTGCCATTTCCAGCAAGGAGAAAATAATTTCTCCTGATTGCAATACCTGTTGTGACATGTCGGCTGCATCGTGCCAGCCACCATTAAAAGGAAAAATTTTGCCCCTGAAATCTGCGTGTAAATCGCTATGGCAAACACCATGTTTTTCGGGCACAGGATAACCGCATCGTTCGCAAAACAAAAAGTTCAATACACGCCAGGCGGAATTATCCCACACATTGCTGTTGATGTAAAACGGCTTGCTGCTAATATTGCCAACACGAATGGTATATTGTCCTTCTTTTTTATAATCACTAAAATCAATCGTTTCAAAAGAGCCGATGTTTGTTTTTTTAGAAACCACTTTTCCTTCATATACGATAGCATGGCTGATATTATCTATCAATTGAAATCGTCCGTTATGACTGGCTACCCGCACAATAGCCGTTTTCTCGCTTTCCACTCCATAACCACTGGTAGAATAGACTATGCGGTTGTTGGCAGGCATCCAACCGCTTACCACTTCCGGATTTTCAACCGTTTCCAGAGATACGGCATCAATATCAAATTTCAAAGAATCGCCCATGGTGCGTTCCTTGCCAAATACTTCTATGGCGAAGGAAAGTTTGGTTACATTATCGCGGGGCAATTCGGTCATTTCCACAAAACATTCATTCCACTGGTTATTGATTAGATTCATTTCGTGAATGCCTTCGCGTCCATATTTATCAGGCACTTTTGTTTTGCCATTATTTTCTACTATTAGATTGAGATAAATGCTGCGTGCGCCTTCGCAATGCGGATACACAAACACTTTAATACGATTGTATTTTTCCCAGTTCGCACCGCCTACCTCATACGTTGCCATAGATGTACCTAAACCGATCCCCCAGTTCAAAAAATCGGGGTTTGTGGTTTGTGACACTAACCGCAAACTGTTTTTGCCTCTAATGCTTCTTTCGCCGGTAAGTCGCATGCCGCTAAATCCTTTATGGCTCCATTTATTGAGGTCTTCCATGTCGCACAAAAGTGCAGAGTCCGTCACTTTTTTGGTAAGTCCGAACGTTTCATACGACTTGCTGTAATCCAATGGCAGCGGGCTATGCACATAGCCGGTGTTGCGAATGTCATTTTTTAATTGTTCATCAATTTGGGCAAGCAGTAACGAAGAAGGCAAAGTGATAAGTAGTGCGAAAGTTAGAATTGTTTTCATGATTTTTTATATAGATGGTTAAGCACTGAAGGCTTTAGATTCTTTGTGTAAAAGTATTTAGAAAGCCTATACAACACAGTGCGGTTTTTGATGATGTATGCGCAACTTTTTGCAACAAAAGGGCATTGCGAATTGTCATCGGCATTGTGTAGCATCTGTGTTATTTTTACAACACCAATCTCATCTTTTCTCCAAATCAATTATTATGAAAAATACATCCTTTCTTTTAGCATTGCTCCTGTTCCATTTTGCACAAAGTTTCGCGCAAAAAACACAAAAGCCACCCTTGCACGGCAGGCATTGGATGGCGGTTACAGGCAAGCCTTTGGCAGCCGAAGCCGGTGCCAAAATTTTTGAACGAGGCGGCAATGCGGTAGATGCAGCCTGCGGCATGTTGGCTGCGGTTTGCACCATGTGGGATGTGTTGAGTTGGGGTGGCGAAACACAGGCCCTCATTTATAACCCAAAAACAAAAAAGGTAATCGCCATCAATGCATTGGGTGTTGCACCAACCGGCGCAACCGTTGACTTTTTCAAAGGCAAAGGATATTCATTTCCACCTGAATACGGACCGCTGGCAGCTGTTACGCCAGGCACGCCGGGTGGCTTGTGTTTGATGTTGGCAAACTGGGGAACGATGAGTTTACAACAAGTGCTGGAACCTGCTATGGAAATGGCTGCCGGCTACCCGATTGAAGCCGAAACTGCCAATAG
The DNA here is from genome assembly GCA_965277535.1 of Ilyomonas sp. Classification (GTDB taxonomy): domain Bacteria; phylum Bacteroidota; class Bacteroidia; order Chitinophagales; family Chitinophagaceae; genus Ilyomonas. The sequence goes on from OZ255825.1 coordinate 4,584,108, forward strand.
TTTTGAACGTGGCAAAAAGATGATTAAAGAATGGCCGTACAGCAAAGCGGTGTTCTTACCTCATCTTGGTGAACAGCGTGAAGCGCCGGAAGCCGGAGAAATATTTGTGCAAAAAGACTTGCTGAACACATTGACCAAAATGGTAGAAGCTGAACAGCAAGCATTGCAAAAAGGAGCGAGCCGCAAAGAAGCCATCATGGCGGCTTACGACTGTTTTTACAAAGGTGATATTGCGCAGGAATTTGTAAGAGGTTGTAAAGAACAAGGTGGCTTAATAACCATGGAAGATTTGGCCCGTTGGAAGCCTGTTGAAGAAGAGCCGTTACAGGTGGCCTATAAAGGCATTGATGTTTACAAATTGCAGGAATGGACACAAGGACCAGCCATGCTGCAAAGCCTGAATATTTTGGAAAATTTTGATTTGAAAAAGATGGGTTACAATTCACCGCAATACATCAACACCATTTATCAAACGATGAGTCTTGCCTTTGCCGACAGGGACTTTTATTATGGTGATCCTTACTTCACCCAACCACCCATCAAAGGCTTGCTGAACAAAGAATACGCAAAAGAAAGAGCGAAACTGATCAACCCGGATTATAATGATTCTACCATTGCACCCGGCGACCCTTATCAATATGAAGGAAAACAAAACCCTTATCTTTCTCTTTTAAAAAAAAGAAAAGAGCTGACAAATATGGGCAAAAACAAAAGTGACAATCAGTTTTTGCCAAAGCATGATCAAAAGACTTCAATGAATAATAAGGAAAAAAATAATTTATACGCCATCAATACTTCTTCATCCGATAGTTTGTACATGGATCGTTTGTGGCGCGGCACTACCAGTATCGAAGCAGCCGACAGCAGTGGCTGGGTGGTTTCGGTTACACCGAGTGGCGGCTGGCCGCCTGCCTGCATTGCAGGACACACGGGCGTAGGCATGAGTCAGCGGATGCAAAGCTTTGTGCTCGATTCTATCGTTGATCCGTTTAATGTAGTGCAACCCGGCAAGCGTCCTCGGGTAACGCTTACGCCATCATTAGCCATGAAAGATGGAAAACCGTATGCGGCTTTTGCTGTGCAGGGCGGCGATACACAAGACCAAAATTTGTTGCAGTTCTTTTTAAACTTGGTTGAATTCAACATGACAGTACAGGAAGCCACTGAAGCGCCCAATATCAACACCAACCAATTGTGGTTATCATTAGGTGGTATGCAAATGAGCGACCGTGTACCGCATCCCGGCTCTATTTTGGTTGACATCAATACATCTGAAAGCACTAAAACAGCTTTGCAAAAAATGGGTTATAAACTTTCATTCGGCAGGCGCACCAGTGGCCCTATCAATGCCATTTATTTTGATACGAAGCATGGCACTTTGTGGGGCGGAAGTAGCAATAATGGTGAGGACTATGGCATTGGTTGGTAAGACTGTTCGTCATGGCGAGGAACGAAGCCATCTGTGGATAGCATTATCGAGTTATTTGTGAGTTGTGAATAGTGAGTTGTGAGTAAACAATGCCAACAGCTTCATTGCTGACAAGCATGATGCATGGTTTAGCACAAACTGCTTCGTGCTTCGCAGTGACGAAAAAAATTGTGCAAAAACAAAAATGAACTTCCTCTGATTAATAAAGGCAATCATCCCACCTAACTTTGCTTTTGTTTTTACCACAATTTGTAAGTTATGGAGTTAGGAATTTATACGTTTGTAGAATCAATGCCCGATGTCATTACCAGCGAGAAGATAAGCGACCACCAGCGCATCCAAAATTTGATGGAAGAAATAGAACTGGCTGATCAGTTAGGGCTTGATGTGTTTGGCATTGGCGAACATCATCGCCACGAATTTTTGGCTTCTTCTCCTGCCACATTGCTGGCTGCGGCTGCAGTAAAAACAAACCAGATTAAATTAACGAGCACCGTTACCGTATTGAGTTCTGATGATCCGGTGCGCGTGTTTCAACAGTTTGCTACCATTGATTTACTATCAAAAGGAAGAGCGGAAATCATGGCTGGCAGAGGTTCCTTTATCGAGTCGTTCCCTCTTTTTGGATATGATTTAAATGATTACAATGTTTTGTTTACCGAGAAGCTCGAACTGTTGCTAAAATTAGGCGAAAGTGAAGTGGTAAGCTGGCAGGGAAAACATCGTCCTTCGTTTCAAAATCTGGGTATTTATCCGCAACCTTATCACAAAATGCCGATATGGATTGCGGTAGGCGGAACGCCCGAGTCCATTGCTCGTGCAGGTAAGCTGGGCTTGCCTCTTGCGCTTGCCATTATTGGTGGAACGCCCGACCGTTTTGTGCCGCATGTAAAGTTTTATAAAGACAGTTATCAAAAAGCGGGGCATGACATGGCAAACTTTCAGTTGGGTATTAATTCGCAGGCGTTTATTGCTGATACTTCACAGGAAGCCGCCGATATTTATTTTCCGCCGTACGCCAAAATAATGACGCAGCTGGGAAAGGAGCGTGGCTGGCCGCCCACCACAAGACAGCAGTTTGATTATATGCGCAGCGAAGAAGGCTATTTGCTGGTAGGCAGTCCACAACAAGTGATTGATAAAATTTTATATGAGCACGAGTTGTTCGGTCATACACGTTTTCTTGCACAGATGAGCATTGGCGCCATTCCGCATAAAGCTATGATGCGTTCGATTGAGTTGTTTGGAGATGTGGTTGCACCTGCGGTGCGAAAGGCGTTGCAGGCTATAAGTGCAATAACAAGTAAATAATTAAGTTTTGTTTTGCCGTATTTTGAGGTGATTGGATTTTAAATCTATTATGATGAATGAAACGCATCAAGGTTTATACTTATCCCAATACTCTCGCGGCGTAGCAATTTTTGTATACTCAAATTCACTCATCGTAAAGTGCAAAGTATTGCCCGTTACCAAATAATCGGCAACACTAACAGAAGCCAATTCCAAGAATTTATTATCGCTCGCGTCTGTCAACAGTTCTATTTGTTTATTCGGAAAATAGAAGGTCGAAATTTCCCGTAGCTTATTAAGTACTACCTCTGCTTTGCTTTTAAAATTTAGATACTTCGAAAATCTGTCTCTTGCCAACACTTCTATGTATTCTTCGAAAATATCATCGGACAGACAAATGTTTACATTTTTGGTCAAAACCAAATGATATAAAATTTGGGTTGGAATAGAGTTAGAAATTAAAGCCGACACAATAACGTTTGTGTCAAGAATTAGCTTTTGCATCTCTTACTGCTTTGATTTCTGCATCAATTTCTTCCAGTGTCATATTTGAAAGGCCAACCTTTTCAGCAATTGCATTGCATTCAAGCAAAGATTGCCTGGCAAATTCAAGGCTGATCTTGTCAACTAAGTCAGTAAATTTTATCTCAGAATTATTGAATTGATAACGCTGAAAATCGGAGTCACTGATTTTTACTTGTATAGTTTGCATTTTGTTTCTATTTTCAAACTTGTTATGAAGATAATCGAATACTTCAATTTGCTGTTCTTGTGGAATAGTGGTGTTTTGTCGAATACTTTTTAAAGATAGAAATATTATGGGATAAGAAACGCTTGCGAGCATAATCATATAGCCTTAACTTTCGCTGATGAAGAACACCAGCAAAGGCAAAAATGTTATTCGTCACGCTGGAACTACTGCTGATGCTTGCACAGAGCTGAAGTTTTGTTCGTCGCCCCGCCATAGCAGCAAACCCCATGTTGCCTGTAGTGCTTCTATCAAATCGTCCTAAAAAGTGTTGCGTCGTTTGGAATTTTATTAACTAAGTCCCAATACTTTAAGAAATTCATCACTGCTCCATTGTAACCAGCATATTTAAAAATTAAAGAACAGGTCAATAAATGTGCATTTAAAGTTATGTTTAACAGCTCTTTCTTTTTTTTCTGTTCAGGTTCATTATCCAAAGGAATATTGCCATGCAAGAAGCGATTTCTCATTGAAATACACTTTTCGTCATCTTTATCTAACTGTAAACCGACAAGTCTAAAAGCTAATTTGAAACTATCGTTGTTGCCAACCATATTTAAGTTGTCAAGTTTTCGAAGTACAGAAGATTTATCGTTAAATTCCGTTTCAGGAATTGCTGAAATATGTTCTTTAAGAATAGCAATTGTATCTTTTGCAAATGTAGAATTTACAAAGGGTGATATTTTTTCAATGTTTTCCTCAATGATTATTTGCTTTACAGTTTCAAGTGCTACGAAGATTGAAGCAGCTTCTATTTCTACTGGTTGGTGTCTAGCTTGAGTTATAATTCTTACCGCTCTCAGTATTGGTTTATTATTGCAGCATATTTCCGAAAGCTTTGAAAAAATGTTTATAGGAAAATAGACAGTCTTTTCTAACTGTTCGTACTCTTTATGAATTCTGGGGTTTATTATTTCTATCGTACTAATAATACTGTCTTCAACTTTTCGAAATTGGAAGCCACTAAGTTTCGTAAAATCATTGTTAGAAAATTTTAAAATCGTCAATTCGTTCCTAATAAGACTGCCACTAATTAAAGCAAAAGAATAGATAACAGCTTCTAGTAACTTCTCAAAGACGGCGTAATCAATCAAATTATTACATTCTATAAAAATGAGTCTTTGTTTGTCTAAGTCATAATCGTAAAATCCAATTTCGTATTCATTAATTTGAACTTTGACAAAACCAGCTTCACGAAATGAATTGCCGACAGTGAAATGTTGCCCCAAAAAATAATGTACTGGAATTTTTGTAAAACCGTCGATAGGGAGGATTGCTCGAAAAAAGCCACAACCTTCTGAAAAATTGGATTCTAGTTCCCAAAGCTTTCCTTCGCTTGAAAAGCCTTGTCCCATTTTTATACTTGCTGAACCCGCCCCATTCTTGATTGAGTATTTATTTCCAGATTCAAAGATTTCAAATGGTTTTAGAAATCCATAGCTTGAATGCTGATATTTAACAGGTGATTCGCAAGATAAAATAGGTCCAGTTGAAAAATCTATGCAACGGTCTCCTTTCTTAAATTCTATTTCAAGTCCGTTAATCGTTGGAATTTCCGATTTTATTACGCCTTTTTTTAATTGAGTCAAGGATTTGAGAAAAGTAAACGTTTCTTCTAAGTTGACTTTTTTTGCAGTTAATTTTAGTTCTTCGTATCTGTCCACTCGAATCATTTTAAGGTGTCAAATAGCATTACAGGCAACTCTCAAATATACGAAACTCCTCCATCACACATTGCGTAAAGCCAACCACAAGTGGTTGGCTTTACGCAATAGCTCTTACAGTAGTTATCTCAAAGTTTAGATAACAAAAACGCCCTCACAACCCTAATTCCGCCTTAATAAATGGCGCAGTGCGGCTTTCTTTGTTGTTCACCATTTCTTCGGGTGTGCCAGTGAACAAAACCCTGCCACCACCTTCGCCGCCTTCTGGTCCCAAATCAATAATGTAATCCGCCACTTTGATGACGTCTAAATTGTGTTCAATAACAAGCACTGTATTGCCTCTGTCAACCAATTTATTCAACACATCCAGCAAGTGTTGAATGTCCTGAAAATGCAAACCTGTTGTGGGTTCATCTAAAATATAAAAGGTTTTGCCCGTGTCTTTTTTTGCCAGTTCCGTTGCCAGCTTCACGCGCTGCGCTTCACCGCCACTCAGCGTTACAGCCGATTGTCCAAGCGTGATATAACCCAAGCCAACATCCTGCAGCACTTTGATTTTGCGGTATAAATAAGGCACTGCATGAAAGAACTCAACGGCTTCATCTACCGTCATGTCAAGCACATCGGAAATGGATTTTCCTTTGTACCGAATTTCCAAAGTCTCGCGATTGTATCGCCTGCCATTGCACTTTTCGCAGTGCACATACACATCGGGCAAGAAGTTCATTTCTATCACGCGCATACCACCGCCTTCGCATACATCGCAACGACCACCTTTTACGTTAAAAGAAAACCTGCCCGCATTATAGCCTCTAATTTTTGCTTCGGGAATCGCAGCAAACAAGGTTCGGATGTCGGTAAAGAAACCGCAGTAAGTAGCGGGATTGCTACGCGGCGTTCTGCCAATGGGCGATTGGTCTATCTCAATCACTTTATCAATGTGTTCTAACCCTTTGAGCCCTTTATAATCCAACGCTGCCGTGCGCGAGCCATAGCAATGTTGCGATAACAAAGGATATAAGGTTTCATTAATTAAAGTTGATTTGCCGCTTCCGCTTACACCCGATACCACAATAAATTTTCCCAACGGGAATTGTGCAGTTACATTTTTTAAATTGTTGCCATCGGCGCCAACCAACTCCAACACTTTTCCATTGCCTTTTCTGCGTTCGGTTGGTATGGCAATGCTTTTTTTCCCGCTTAAATATTGCGCCGTTTCCGAGCCTGATTTCAACACCATTTTTGGCGTACCTGCTGCGACAATAACACCTCCATGTTTACCCGCGCCAGGACCAATATCAACGAGATGGTCGGCTGCCATCATAATGTCTTTATCGTGTTCAACTACCAAAATGCTGTTGCCAATATTGCGAAGATTTTGTAAAGCCTTTATCAGCCTTTGATTGTCTCTTTGATGAAGTCCAATGGAAGGTTCATCGAGGATATAAGTGATGCCTTGCAGTTGCGAGCCGATCTGCGTTGCCAGCCGTATGCGTTGCGCTTCGCCACCGCTTAACGTTCGCGAAGCGCGATTGAGCGTAAGATACGTTAAACCCACGTCCAGTAAGAATTGTAGCCGTTCACGTATTTCTTTAATGATGTCTTTGGCAATGATGTTTTGTTTGTTGGATAACCGCTTTTCGACGCCTTCAAACCAAAGGAACAGCTTATCCAGATCTTTATCGCTCAGCTGCGATATGTTTTGATTATCTACGCGAAACCAAACGCTTTCCCGTTTGAGCCTTGTTCCCAAACAGGTTGGACAGGTTTTTAATTGCATAAATTTCTCAACCCACTCGCGCATGTGATCGGTGCTGGTACTTGAATTGAACCAGCGGTTGAGCATCGGAATGATGCCTTCAAACTCGCCGGAATATATGTCGTAAGGCTGGCTGTAATCGCGTTCTTCATCAGTTCCTTCTTCGTTTCCCCACAACAAAAAATTAAGGGCGGTTTCTGGCAATTCTTTGATGGATTTATCTAAAGCAATCTTTCTTTTTTTAGCAAGGCTCGATACGTTTTTATAAACAAAGGCTTCGCGTTCTTCACCCAATGGCGCAATGCCGCCATCTTTGATGCTTTTGTTTTTATCAGGAATGATTTCATCTATGCTTACAGTGTAAACGGAACCTAAGCCTTTGCAGGTCGGACAGGCGCCATACGGCGAATTGAAAGAGAAAGCATTTGGAGATGGTTCTTCATAAGAAATGCCTGTGTCTTCGCACATCAGTTGCTTTGAATATTGAATTGCCTTATCGTTATCATTTACCAATAAAAACATCAAATCTTTGCCAGTCTTCAAAGTTTGCTGAACGCTTTGACTCAACCTCACTTTCATTGCATCGGTAACCGGCAAACGATCTACAACCACTTCAATGTCGTGAATCTTATAACGGTCAACCTGCATTTTTTGCGTTATATCTTTTACTTCACCATCCACTCGCACTTTTACAAAACCACGTTTGCGTATGTCTTCAAACAATTCCCGGTAATGACCTTTGCGTCCGCGCACAAGTGGTGCGAGAAGTGTTATCTTTTGATCTTTAAACCGTTCGGTTATATTTTGAACAATTTCTTCTTCGCTCCACTTTACCATTTTTTTGCCCGTGTTGTAACTATAAGCTTCGCCGATGCGGGCAAACAACAGTCGCAAAAAATCATAGATTTCGGTGATAGTACCAACGGTAGAGCGCGGGTTCTTCCCGGTTGTTTTTTGTTCAATAGAAATAACCGGGCTTAAGCCGATGATTTTATCTACATCAGGCCGCTCCATATCGCCGATAAACTGCCGTGCATAGGCACTGAAGCTTTCCATATAACGGCGCTGACCTTCGTTGTAAATGGTATCAAAGGCAAGCGACGATTTGCCGCTGCCGCTCACGCCGGTGAATACTACCAGTTTGTTTTTTGGAATACTAATATCAATGTTTTTCAGGTTGTGCTCACGTGCCCCGATTACTTCTATTTGTTCGTCATCTATTGCCGGTTGCAATTCTTTCCTTTTTGCCATAGGTAGGTGCAAATATATTTCAGAAATGGTGGTGCAACGCTAATAATCTTAGTTTTGGTTTTGCCTGTTTTTTTGAGTAAAAATGCCTCTGAAGATTGAACCGATTACCGCAGGCGATTTCTTTTTATTTTTGCCCATTTTTCATTCCATGATTATTACCAATTCTTTAATGGAAAGGTTTTACTTTGTGGTGTAATTTTATAATACTGAAAAATAAAAATTCAGAAAACTATGGCTTTATTTCAATCGGGAAATCCTACGTTATCCCAAAAAATTTTTGAACGTTCTATTGACAGTGCCGACACCGGAGTGATGACCGTGAGAGGTTCTATTACCAAGTTTGGTTTTTTAATGCTGATGGTAATTGCCGGTGCAGCCTACACCTGGAATATGTATGAAGTCAGACCACAAACAATGACCACAATGTTGTGGGTTGGTTTGATTGGCGGCTTGGTAACAGGTCTTGTGGTTTCTTTCAAACCCACGCTGGCTAAGTATTTGGCTCCTGCTTACGGTTTGCTCGAAGGCTTTGTAATTGGTGCTTTATCAGCCATTGTGAATGCCATGTTTGCCACTAAATTTCCGAACCTTGTATTAACGGCTGTGGGTTTAACATTCGGCGTTGCCATTGCAATGTTTCTTTTATACAATTTCAGAATTATTCGTCCAACGCAAAAGTTCAGGGCTATCATTATGGGCTCGGTGCTGGGCATTATGTTGTTTTATTTGATTACAATTTTGCTTTCTGCTTTTGGCGTTCATATGCAGTTTATGAGCATCACCGATAGCAGCCCGCTTGGCATTGGCATTAGTTTATTTGTGGTGGCCATTGCTTCTATGAGTTTAATATTAGATTTTGAAAACATTGAAGTGGGTGCGCAAACCGGTGCGCCTAAATATATGGAATGGTACAGTGCCTGGGGCTTATTGGTTACCATGGTTTGGCTGTACATTGAAGTGCTGAAATTGTTGAGCCGCCTCGCAAGCAGCAGAAATTAAACGAATTGTTTTGTGTTCACAAAAGAAAAAGAGTTGATGTCGCATCAACTCTTTTTTGTTGCAGAATATTCCTGCAAAAACAAAAAATGAAGAATTTGATTCTTCACTTTTTGTTTTTCTCGTAGCTCAAAGCTCATCGCTCGCAGTTTCTTCTACATGTGCAACTTTTCCTTTTTTCCCAAGAGTTCGTCTACTGTTTCCCGATACATTTCATCTGGCACACAACAATCCACAGGGCACACAGCGGCGCATTGCGGCTCTTCATGAAAGCCCTGGCATTCAGTGCATTTATTGGGCGTAATATAATAAGTGTCAACAGAAACAGGAGTGAAGCGATCATCGGCATTTACTAATTGTCCATCCATTAATGTAAAACTGCCGGTTACGCTGGTGCCATCTTTTATCGCCCATTCAACACCACCTTCATAAATGGCATTGTTCGGGCATTCCGGCTCACAGGCGCCACAGTTAATACATTCATCGGTTATCTTTATTGCCATATTATGTTCTTTTTATCAAGGTTTACAAACTACTTTTGCAGCCCAAAAATAGTGCTGAAAAATGAATGTGCAAGAACGGCTGAATTTATTAGTGCAGTTGGGCAACTACATGCAAAGCGATAGCGAAGATTGGAACGCTGCAAAGCACAGGGCTTATTTAAAAAATCAATGGTTTATTCCTCAGTTTATTCAATTGGCTGTAACTAATATCTGCAATGAATATCTGCAACAAGAAGTGTTGCAAAGTGTAGTTCAGCAATATAAAATTGGCGAACCCATTCAACCAAAAACCGTAGGCATTGTAATGGCTGGAAACGTTCCCCTGGTTGGCTTTCACGATTTTTTATGCGTGTTTTTGAGTGGTCATCATGCAGCTATAAAATTATCCTCCAAAGACGATGTGTTGCTTCCGTTCTTATTGAGTAAAATGAAGAGCTGGAATGATGAGTTTGTAACTTATGTAACCGTTGCCGAAACATTGAAAAACTGCGATGCTTACATTGCCACAGGAAGCAACAATTCAAGCCGTTATTTTGAATTTTACTTTGCAAAATATCCTCATATTATCCGCAAAAATAAAACCTCTGTTGCCATTATAGAAGGCAATGAAACTGACAAAGAGTTGAGTTTACTTGCCGATGATATTTCGCTGTATTTTGGTTTGGGTTGCCGCAATGTAACGAAGCTGTTTGTACCTGAAGGCTACGATTTTATTCCGCTTCTCGAAGCTTTGAAAAAGTATGATTATTTTTTGGAGTTTCACAAATACAAAAACAATTACGATTATCATCTTGCACTTTTGATTATGAGCAACAAGTTTTACATGAACAACGGTTCTGTTTTATTAGCCGAAAATGTATCTGCTTTTGCCCCGGTTGCCCAACTCAATTTTAGTTATTACAATTCGATAAAAGAAACCGTTTCTACTCTGCAAAACAACAGCGATGTTCAGTGCATTGTTGGTCACCATCACATACCTTTTGGAAATGCCCAAAAGCCTTGCTTCACCGACTTTGCAGATGGTACCGATACTTTACAATTTTTGATGAATTTGTAAATGTTCACTAACTTTATTGGCATAAAAATCGTGCGTTTGTAAACTATTATTCACCAATAAACGATTGCAGCTCATGGACAAATTAGAACTAAAAGGTAAGTGGAATGAAATTAAAGGCAAAGTAAAACAAGAACATGCCGACCTTACCGACGACGACCTAAAATATGAAGAAGGCAAAGACGATGAATTTTTGGGAAGATTGCAGCAAAAAACCGGACGGGCAAAAGACGATTTAATCAAGTGGTTAAGAAGTCTTGGTTAAAGTTAGCTGACGAAAAATGTTCTCTTCTTCAAAAAGAGGAGAACATTTTTGGTAAATTCTTTCAAGATGGAATGGGGCAAAATTGATATACAGCAATTAAACAAAATTAACTTCGTGCTACCGCCGGAGCCTGCCGAAAATTTGTCTATCCTCAATAAAAAAATAAAATCCAACACTCAACTCTATATCGGATGCGCACGATGGGGAACGAAAGAATGGTTAGGACATTTTTATCCCGATAACATAAAAGAAAAAGATTACCTCTATTACTATTCAAAGCTGTTTAATTGTGTTGAACTGAACACCACTTATTATCATGTTCCTTCTGTTGAACAAGTAAGACATTGGAAAAGCCAAGTCAGCAGCAGCTTTCGGTTTTGCCCGAAATTTCCGCAGTACATTACGCATGTTATGCGGCTGCAACATTGCGATAAAGAAGTGAGCGAGTTTGTAAATTCTATCGCTCTATTTGAGGAAACTTTGGGTCCTGTGTTTTTAATGCCCAACCCGCAAATGGGAGTGGCCGAATTGCCCATTATCAAACGATTTATTGAACGATTGCCTTCTTCTTTAGATGTGTTTGTTGAGCTTCGCCACAGCAGTTGGTTTGAAGAGGGATTGAATGAACAACTCTACGATTTTGTAAGAGAATATAATATTGGGTTAGTAATAACCGATGCTGCCGGCAAACGCGATAATGTGCACATGCACCTGAGCAAGCCGGAAACATTTATAAGGTTTGTGGGAAATGGTTTGCATACCACCGATTATGCACGCATTCAGCAATGGGTGGGGCGTTTGCAATTGTGGATGAAAGAAGGCATTAAAAACGTCTATTTTTTTATGCACCAAAACAACAGTCTGAATTCACCGCAACTCAATAAATATTTGATAGAAGAAATCAATGCAAATAGTCCGGTTCATTTTCCTCCTATTCATTCTATCCGTCCGCAAGCCACTTTGTTTGATTGAGAGTTGTTAGATACCAGTTTCCGGTTACCAGTTGCCAGTAAATGAATTACATTACAACCTTTGCTTTTTCTTCATCCAATTCATGCTCCCATTTCGAAATAATCAACGTTGCCGCCGCATTGCCAATGATGTTGGTAATGGCTCGCGCTTCGCTCATAAAACGGTCAATTCCTAAAATTAAAGTCAAACCTGCAACGGGCACATGCCCAACGGTTGGAAGTGTTGCTGCCAACGTAATAAAGCCGCTTCCTGTAACACCTGCTGCACCTTTTGAAGTCAACAATAAAACGGCTAACAAAGCAAGCTGATGCGATAACGTTAGCGGTGTATCGGTAGCTTGCGCAATAAACACCGCAGCCATGGTTAAGTAAATGGAAGTGCCATCTAAATTGAAAGAATAACCCGCCGGGACCACCAAACCCACCACCGATTTTGAACAGCCGGCTTCTTCTAATTTTTCAATTAATGGCGGCAATGCCGATTCGGATGATGAAGTGCCAAGCACAATCAGTATTTCATTTTTGATGTAAGAAAGCAATTTAAAAATGTTGAAACCAAAGGCTTTTAAAACAGCACCCAACACAACAACGATGAACAAAATACAGGTAAAATAAAACGTACCCATTAGGCCTGCCAATGGCTTCAATTGTGCAATGCCATACGCGCCAATGGTATAGCTCATCGCGCCGAAAGCCCCGATAGGAGCGACTTTCATGATGATGTTGATAACGGCAAACAAAGCTTGTGATAGCGACTGAATGCCTGACAAAAGGGGCTTTGCTTTTGCACCTACTTTAGATAAGCCAAAACCAAACAAGACGGAAATGAGTAAGATTGGCAATAAATCGCTTTGTGTAAAAGCACCGACAATAGTTTCGGGAATAATGTGCAAAAGAAAATCAACAACCGTTGTCTGTTCTGTTCCCTTCGCTGTAATGGCTGAAGCATCTAGCTTTGCAGGGTTGATGTGCATGTGGGAACCCGGATGAAATAAATTGATTAAAACCAAACCGATGATAAGGGCAAGTGTTGTCATCACTTCAAAATACATGATAGCTTTTAAGCCAACACGACCTATTTTTTTTGTATCCTGCATTCCTGCAATGCCGGTAGTGATGGTGCAAAAAATGAGGGGCGCAATCATCATTTTTATCAACCTGATAAACGCATCGCCAAGCGGTTTCAGGCTTTTAGCAAAGTCGGGATAAAAATGACCGAGCAGAATACCTGCAGTGATAGCAAGAAGCACATAGAAGTAAAGCGATTTTGTAATGTTGCGCATACATTATTTTCTAAAGGAAATTTTAATGCAATAAATAAACAAAAATGGTCTTATAATTTATCTTTACACAATCGCATTTTCCAATTTTACAATCAGAACTTTTCATGAATCAAACTGCTTTAATTAACTCTTTTATTACAATCGGAATTTTTCTATTGTTTCTGATTCTTGCTGTTCTCTTTCTTGTTACGTTACAAAAAACAATGAAAGTTGTTGAACCGGAAAACCGAAGAATGAAGCCAGAACACGTTTGGTTGATGCTAATACCGCTGGTTGGTTTTGTTTACGCTTTTCTTGTTGTTATCGCAATTGCAAACAGTTGCAAGCAACAAACAGAGAAATATGGTGTATTTAATCAACAAAAAGCAACGTTTGGTTTAGGTTTGGCATGGGCAATTTGTTTGCTTGCAGCTTTTTTTTGGAGAATACTTTTCATTCCTGCTACAATTCTGCTCTTTATTTACTGGTTTAAAATAAATGATATAAGAAAGCAGTTGTTACAACTAAAAGAGGCCTTCGGAAGCAAAGAAGCGGACTCTTATTTATAATACTTACATCATCTCGCTTAACTCTAACCAGCGCATTTCTTTGGTTGAAATTTCGTTTGTAATGCTGCCAATGCGATTGCTCCAAGTACTGATTTGTTCGTACGAAGCATTGCTGTCGCTTAACTGCGATTCCAACTGTTGCTTTTCAGTTTCCAAATCGGCAATTTCTTTTTCCAGGAATTCAAACTCACGCCTTTCTTTGTAACCTATTTTTACCTTATTGTCCAAAGAAGTTTTTGGTTGCTGAATAATGACAGTTGGTTGCTTTTTGCTTGCTGATTCAGAAGTTTGTTTTTGCCCTTCTTTTGCTCTTTCGTCCAGGCGATATAGCGTATAGTTTCCGGGAAAATCAATTACTCTGCCATCGCCTTCAAACACAAACAAATGGTCAACCAAGCGATCCATAAAATACCGGTCGTGCGATACTATCAAAATGCAACCCTGGTAATCGCTTAAGAAATTTTCCAGCACACCTAACGTTGGCAAATCCAAATCGTTGGTAGGTTCGTCAAGAATTAAAAAATTGGGATTGCGAAATAAAATGGTAAGCAATTGCAACCGCTTTTTTTCGCCACCGCTTAATGAATTCAGATACGTGTATTGCTTCTCCGGCGGAAACAGAAACAACTCTAAAAACTGCGCTGCGCTTAAGCTTCCGCCTTTTGCCAGCGGAAAACTTTCGGCAAATGTTTTTACATATTCAATCACTCGAAGGTTGTCTTTTATCTCCAAACCTTGTTGTGAAAAATTGCCAAAAATAACCGTATCGCCTATATTTATTTTGCCGCTATCCGCAGGCTCAATGCCTTGCAGAATATTTAAGAACGTTGACTTTCCAACGCCGTTTTTACCAATGACACCAATGCGCTCACCTTTACTGAATGTGTAATCGAAGCCTTTTAAAATGGGATTATCGCCAAAGCTTTTATATACTTTTTTCATCTCCACAATCTTACCACCCAACCGGCTCATCTTTACCTGCAGTTGCATTTGCGTATCTTCAATCTTTTGTTTTGCCTGTTTTTCTACTTCGTAGAAATTATCTTGTCGCGACTTGCTTTTTGTGGTGCGGGCTTTGGGCTGTTTGCGCATCCATTCCAACTCTTTGCGATATTCATTTTTAGCTTTGTCAATGCTTGCTGCTTCGCTTTCTATGCGCGCCGCTTTTCGTTCCAGGTAATTTTGATAATCGCCTTTGTAAACGTACATATTGCTGCGCTCAAGCTCCCAGATTTCGCTGGTAACGGCATCTAAAAAATAACGATCGTGCGTAACGAGCAGCAAGGTTATGTTTTCACCACTTAAATAATGCTCCAGCCATTCAATCATTTCCACATCCAAATGGTTGGTCGGCTCATCCATCATCAGCAGCGTGTGTTGGTGCTCAAAGCCAATGTCAATAAGGGTTGCAGCCAATGCCACACGCTTGCGCTGACCACCGCTTAACTCATTTACGTTTTGATGAAGATGATGAATATTGAGTTTGCCCATGATCTGTTTCACCTTCGATTCAAATTCCCACGCATTCAGTTCATCCATCATAGTAATGGCATCGGTAATAGCTGTTGCATCCTCGTTTTCTTCGGCTTCTTCATAAGCGCGGATGGCTTTCATTACCGGATGTGAAACGTGAAAAATATTTTCAATTACCGTTTTGTTTTCATCCAGTTTTGGGTCTTGTTCAAAAAGAGCAACGGTTACATCTTTGTGAATCCAAAGCTTGCCTTCATCGGGCGTTTCGCTGCCGGCGAGAATGCGTAGCAAAGTGCTTTTGCCAACGCCATTGCGGGCAACCAAAGCAATTTTATCACCTTCGTTAATGTGAAAAGAAATGTTGTTGAAAAGTGGTGTTATTCCAAAGCTCTTGGTGAGGTTTTCTGCTGATACATAATGCATGGTGCAAAGATACGCGAGGTTGAAATAAGGGTGGAAGAGAAGAGCAGGTTTAACAGGAAAGGGTTCAACTGCAAAGGTGCAGCATCGCTACCTTGTATTGTCTTTTCGCTGTGTTACTTCGCTTCTTTGGGCCTTTGCGGTTGACATACCCGCTTTTGGAAATGCTCAATTATTGCCAAAGCGTACAAGAGTGCGACGCAACGATGTTTAACCGGAGCGATGCAGCCCGGTACATAAAACTGTATTTTGTATTTCCTGATAAAAAAAATGATGCAAAAACAAACTATCTTTTACTCGTTCATTTGTTTTGCCGTCATGGTGATTACGATGTTTACTTTTTGCACCAGTTCAGGCAGTATGCTTAACTCTTTTTTCATTTTCGCATTGGCTTCTATAGTGCGGATGTCGTCTTTGATAGACATGATTTTTAAAATGTCAATGCTCGATTTGAGTTTGTGCGCCAAAAAGCTAACTTGTGCCCAATCGCCTGAATGGCAGGCATTCAGCATCTTGTTGGCATCAGAAGGTGTGTGGTTGATAAAGGCATCTTTAATAACACGGATAAAGGCTTCATCGTCCTGGTGAATATCGTGCAAGCCGGATAAGTCGTAAAGTTTTTCAAAACTGTACATAGTATTGGATTTATTGGAATAATGGTTAATATACTTTTTCGGGTACATTCAGTTCTTTGTTTTTGATGAGACGGTAAATGGTTGATTTACCTACATTCAATACCTGCGCCACTTTCAGCACATCAAACTCATATTTTTCAAGATAATCCTGTAACAATTGCAGTGTGTATTTCCGAAGCGTTAACGGCTCGCCTAATGCCGACATTGAGGAAGGCGTTGCTGCACTCATGCGCTGCATGTGCGTGAGTTCAATCTCTTCGCCATCGCTCATTACGCAGCTTAAATCTATAATAGACTTCAATTCGCGGATGTTGCCTGGAAACTGGTAATTGAGCAATTGCTTTTTCGCATCGAGCGATAAATATTTTCGCGACAAATTGTTTTCATCGCAGAAGAGGTCAATAAAAAATTTTGCAATCAGAAGTATGTCGTTGTCTCTGTTCCGCAGGGGTGGAAGCTGAATGGGCAAGCCAAGCAAGCGGTAATATAAATCTTCACGAAACGTTCCTTTTTTCACTTCGGCCATCAGGTTGCGATGCGTGGCAACAACGATGCGCACATCAACCGGAGTAATTTTATTGCTGCCTACTTTTGTAATTTCTTTTTCCTGCAGCACGCGCAGCAGCTTGGCTTGCAGGTTAATGTCCATCTCGCCAATTTCATCCAAAAACAAAGTGCCTTTGTTGGCTTCTTCAAACTTGCCAATGCGTTGTGTAACTGCGCCGGTAAACGCACCTTTTTCGTGTCCGAACAGTTCGCTTTCCATCAATTCAGAAGGAATTGCTGCAATATTTACGGGAACAAACGGCTTGCCTTTTCGTGGTGAATTGTAATGGATGGCTTTTGCCACCAAATCTTTACCTGTGCCGGTTTCGCCGGTAACAGAAACAGTGATATTGGTTTGCGCTGCTTTTTCAATCATGCCAAACACCTGCTTCATAGGTGCGCTATTGCCAATAATGGCTTTTTGAAAATCGTATTTTTTGGTTACTTCTTTTTGAAGCGTTGCAATTTCTTTTTTGAGTAAAGATTTTTCTTTACAATTTTTTACTGCAATCCAAAGCCTGTCCTGCGTATCAGCATCTTTTACAATGTAATCATCAGCCCCTTTTTTCAGCAAATCAATGGCTGTTTTAATGTCTTGTTGCGCCGAAACAATGATTACACGCGTATCGGGTAGCGTTTCCTTTATTTGTTTGAGCATTCCATCGGCAGTACCGTCGGGCAGAGAATAATCAAGCGTTACTAAATCAGGCTTTTCATACAACGATTTTAGAAACGAAGCTGCTGTTGAAAACGACTTTACTTCATGCTCGGGGTTCAAACTCAAAAAATGAGACAACACCGAATTATAAAGCCTGTCATCTTCGAGGATATGTATTAAAAAATTTTTGTCCTTCATAAGATATTGGTACTGTGATTGGAGGCATAAATGTCGGACTAAATTTTCAATATGGGAAAATTTGATGGATTAAACCTCGTTTAAAAAAAAATGAAAAAAAGATAAAGGGGCAGTAAGCGCAAGCTATTAGCTGCAAGCGGTAAGCAAAAAAAACAACGTTTAAGCGTTACAACATGCAATTGTAACTTTTCACTTGTAGCTTGCAGCTATTAGCTTGCCACTTGTTTTGGTAATATTGTTGCTATACAAGCCTACTATGTTTGGCGTAACCATTTTGGGCAACAACTCAGCGTTGCCGGCGTACAACCGGCATCCTACATCGCAGGTTGTAACCCTGAACGACAGGTTGTTTTTACTCGATTGCGGAGAAGGCACACAAATGCAAATGAACCGCTATAAGGTTCGTAAAAGCCGCATCCAGCATATTTTTATCTCGCATCTTCATGGCGACCATTATTTTGGTTTGGCGGGCTTGCTTACGACGTACAGTTTAAGCGACAGAAAAGCGCCTCTTCACTTGTTTGCACCGCCCGATTTGGAAACGATAATAAAGTTGCAGGTAATGGCGTCCGACAGTGAGCTACCGTTTCCCTTTTATTTTCATCCTTTGGAAACAGAAGGCATTTTGGTTGATGAGCCACAGTTCTTAATCAGTTGTTTTCATGTTGTTCATGGCATCGAAACCTGGGGTTTTGTAATCAGAGAAAAACGAAAGCGGAGAAAGATCAATGGTGAAAAAATAAAACAGTATCCTATTATTCCAACTTCATTTTACGAACGGTTGCAACAAGGCGAAGATTTTGTTTTGCAAGATAATTCGATTATAAAAAATGAAGAGGTTACGGTTGCCAACACGTTGCCTAAAAGTTATGTGTATTGCGCAGATACTTCTTACTCGCCCAATATGGTAAAGCATTTTAAAAGTGCAACGATGGTTTATCATGAATCCACCTATTTAAAAGACCAGGAAGATCGGGCTGGAAGCCGCAACCATTCTACCGCACAACAAGCTGCCCTGATTGCAAAAGACGCGGGTGTTCAAAAGTTATTGATCGGTCACTTTAGCAGCCAATACGATAACGACAAATTGTTTTTGTTTGAAGAAGAAGCAAAACAAATATTCCCTAATGTACAACTTGCTTTGGAAGGAGCCACGTATGAGATTTAGGATTTGTGATTTCGGATTTAAGATTTAATATCAATCTTATGCTGTAACAAATAACATCAAATTATAGATCCAAAATCATAATTCAAAAATCTTACATACTCCTCAGGTATTCTTTCACCTTTTTATGCACCGCTTCGCTTAGCGGAACCAACGGCAAACGAAGATAATTTTGTATCAAACCCTGCTCGCTTAAAAATGCTTTCACACCGGCAGGATTGTTTTCGATAAACAATAACGTATAAACTTCCAGCAAACCATCATTCAGGCTTTTTGCGGTTTTAAAATCAAATGCCAAACCAGCCCGCACCATATCTGAAAATTGTTTCGGAAAGCAATTGGCAGCTACGCTGATTACACCGTCAATGCCACATGCTAATTGAGGCAAAACCAAATCATCATCACCGCTTAACACCAAAAAATGATCAGGACGTTTGTGTAATATTTTCATGATTTGAACCATGTGGTTGGCTGCTTCTTTAATGCCACCAATGTTTTCAACTTCATTCGCTAACCGAAGCGTAGTTTCAGCTTCCATATTTTTGCCGGTTCTTCCAGGCACATTATACAATACAATAGGTTTCGGAGATGCAGCGGCCAAGGCTTTGTAATGTTGAAAAATGCCTTCCTGCGAGGGCTTACTATAATAAGGAGCTGCACTTAAAACCGCTGTTGCTTTTTCTAATGGGAAGGTTTGCAAATCGTTTATTAAATCGCGCGTGTTGTTGCCACCAATGCCTACCACAACCGGTACACGACCATTCACTTTTTCAAAAGTAAAATGGATAATGTCTTTCTTTTCTTCTTTGGAAAGCGTTGGCGTTTCGCCGGTAGTGCCCATCGTTACCACATATTCAACACCGTTTTCAATTACAGAATTGATTACTTTTTCAAGAGCCGGAAAATCTATTTTTTCATCAGCCGTAAAAGGTGTAACCACTGCAACGCCGGTTCCCCGCAAAGTGGTTCGGATGTCAGCCATATCAAACATATTTTGAGGTGCAGAATTACGAAATTTTACGGCGATGGAAGCAGCTTTTGTTTGAATAATTGGGGCAAAACCAAACATCACCCAAAATGGCTCGTGCATTGCTTGTGTAATCTCAGCAGTTTAGTTACATCTTACCCTTTCGTTATAAAAGCTTGTTTTTACAATACCGGTTTAACAACTTTTTGGTAACACAACATCACAATTATGCGTTCCTCTTTTAACTTTAAAAAACCTCTTATGAAGATCATTTTTGTATCCTTTTGTATGCTGTTTTGTTTTTGCCGTGTTTTTGCACAAACTGGTAATCAGACTGCAACTTATGACCGTGCTATCGGTATAAAATTTCCCGGCGGCTTTGCTGTTTCTTACAAACAATTTTTAAAAGAGAATCAAAACGTAGAAGCCGAAGCTATGTTTATCAACAATGGTTTCAGAGTTGTTGGTTTGTATGAGTGGAATTGGGACATTCAGGGTATTGATGGATTGCGATGGTATGTTGGGCCTGGCGCTCACATTGGTTTTTGGAACAATAATTACAGTAAAAAAAGCAACAACAGTAATGCAGGTGTTGGCATTGACGGCGTGATTGGCCTGGATTATAAATTTTCAGATTTACCTATCAACATAAGTCTCGATTGGCAACCATCCGTTGACGTAATTGGTTCAACCGGAACAGCACTTGGTTACGGTGGCATTGGCGTGAGATATACGTTTTAAGTTTCAAGATACAAGAATCAATCTTTAAGGTGAACAGCTACCTGCTCACTTCTTGAAACTTAATTCTTGTTTCTTGTCTCTTGAACCTTGTTCGTTGTTCCTTGTTTCTTGAATCTTGTTCCTTGCTATCTTGCGCTCATGGTTAAGAAGGCAAAAAAAAGGGCAAAACCAAAAGCGAAGGGAGACGAAAAAATTATTCTGATTACGAATGACGACGGCATTACATCGCCGGGCATTGCAGCGTTGGTGGAAGCAGTAAAAGGTTTGGGAAGGGTAGTAGTGGTGGCACCGGATAAGCCGCAAAGCGGAATGGGACATGCCATTACCATTGGCTTCCCCCTGCGAATGGTAAAAGTAAAATTGTTTGACAATGTAGAATCCTGGAGTTGCAGCGGAACGCCGGTGGATTGTGTGAAACTTGCGGTTGACAAAGTGCTGCATCGCAAGCCTGATATGTGTTTGAGCGGCATCAACCACGGCGCTAATCATTCTATCAACGTCATTTATTCGGGCACTATGTCGGCGGCACTGGAAGCTTCTATCGAAGGCATTGCCAGCATTGGTTTTAGCTTACTCGATTACAGTTTGGAAGCCGATTTCACTGCAGCCAAATGGTATGCAAAGCATTTGGTTGAACAAATTATAGGAAAGATAATTGACAAGCATTTGTGCCTGAATGTAAATATTCCGGCAGCACCGCTGGAGTTATTAAAAGGTTTGAAAGTGTGCCGGCAAGCCTATGCGAAATATGAAGAAGAATTTGCCGAGCGTAAAGATCCGAGCGGCAAAAATTATTACTGGCTTACCGGCAAATTTATGAACTTTGATACCGGCACCGATACCGATGTTTGGGCTTTGGAAAACAATTTTATCAGCGTGGTTCCGGTTCAGTTCGACCTTACGAATTATGAATTGAAAAAAAGACTTGAAAAAAATCTTGTACCTTGATACTGCAAAAAGATAACCTTCGTTTGGGCTTGGTTTTAGGCGTTATTGCACCCCTGTTTGGTATGCTCACATACTATCTTTGGAAGTTTTACCCAACTTTTTCTATTGCCGATTTTTTCCACGTTCTGGGTATGCAAAAAGCATTAATTACTGCACTCATTTCATTTTCTTTGTTTGCCAACGCTGTTATTTTCACACTGTACATCAACACGCGCCGCGACCGTACAGCCCGGGGCATTTTTATAATTACCTGTGTTTATGCCATTGCAGCTATTATTTTAAAACTGTTTTTGCGATAGCGCATTTCAATCAATCGCTACACTCATTGCACATTATACGCAGGTATTTCGAGGTTTATTTTTATGTTACGAGCTTTTGTAACTCCGGGTAAACATCGTTGCGCCTGCCTGCTGGTAGGCAGGTTGCACTCTTGTACGCCCGCCTACCGGCAGGCAGGTTCTGAAAAGGCTTTAGCTTTTTAAGCGAGTGCTATGTATCAATTGTAAAGGCTTAGAGTTTGAAGCCTAATTATACCGCCTTATTTTCTTTTATTTTAAAAGCACAGTTTTTCCACACATTCCTTCTTGTACTTCTCTGCTTGTACAGAAGCGTTCGTATGAGGTATATTTGCCCTGATGGGATACGTAAGCGCATTCACCACCGTTTGGAAAGAAATCAAACAACAAAAACGGTTCAATCAAACGTTTTTACTTCCCTATTTAACGGAATTAGAAACGAAGTACAATGGGCGTTTCGCGCCCGAACAACGAGATAAAATTGTATATTATTATGGTTTGTTTATCACTTCATTTTTATGCAGCAGCTATAAGCGTTTGTATGGCAAAACACTCACAGAAGAAGAACGAAAGCGAGCCACATTGTTCGGTATTTTAACGCCGGTGGGCGATGATTTATTTGATGTTGGAAAGCTGGATGCGAAAACCATTTACAATCTCACTTTTCAGCCTGAAAGTATTGCTGCCACTACATTTGAAGAAAATGTTGCCAAAGAAATTCAAACCTATTTATTAGACACGGTTCCTCATTTGGATGAATACATGCAAGCTTCTGCGGATGTGCTTTCCATCCAGGCAGAAACGGCAAAGCAAACGGATAAAAATATTGACGCCACTGAACTCCGGCGCATTACTTATACCAAAGGCGCAGTCTCGGTTGTTATTTATCATCAATGTTTAAATGCAGTAGCATCTGAAGCAATGTTGGACGTTTTGTTTTATGTTGGTAGCTTGTACCAGTTAGGTAATGATTTGTTCGATTTGTATAAAGATGTTCGCGATAACATTTTCACCCTGGTAAACACCTGCGCCAATTTTAAATTGTTCAAGCAACATTTTTTAGACAGGGTTCGCACGCAAAATGAAAAAATTATGCAGTTGCCTTACGATGAAGAACTAAAAAAGGATTTTTGCATTGTGATGAACACCATCAATGCAAGAAGCATGGTTGCCATCAATCAGTTTATCAGAACGCAAAAGAAAACGGTGCAGCAGGTGAATTGGTGGAAGCTGTCCCGCAAAGCCATGATTGTTGATATGGAACAGCCGCTGAACTTCATTGAATGGTTGTATTACATTTACAAATTGCCACGTATGTTTCATTCTTCTTCTCCGAAACCAAAGAAATATAAACTGTGATTGATGCGGAAGCCTATGTTTGTTTTTGCGCTTTTTTTTGCGTTACATATTTCTTCGTATTCACAGCAAAACGATACTGCACTTATCTCTCAGTTAATTGATAACATAGCACAGCAACAGGTACAGCAAAATACAAAAGATTTTTACGCAGGCCAGTTTCCATCGTACAGAGAATGCGGCGGAAGCCCTCACAATTATCAACCAGATAACAATATCTTTTATACGGCTGTTTCTGTTTTTGCATTGAAAAATATGTTGCCTTATGTTAGTCAAAAGGCTCAACAAAAAATAACCAACATTATTCGAAAGGCGACAGAATCTTACCAATTGTATCGCAACAAAAACAACTTACCATTTTACAATTTCTGGGCGCAGAACGATGTCATCATGCCTCACACTTTTGTTTTTCAATATTTAAAAACAGTGTTCGGTCAAAGTGAAGATGCTGACGATAGCGTGATGGCTTTACTCGGGTTGAATAACAATGACAGTGATAATATCGCTTTGAAAAAAAGATTGGTTGAAACAAGTAATCTTTCCCGTAAAAAAATCATTTCTACTTTAAAAAAATATCGAAACATTGCTGCTTATTCAACCTGGACCGGGCAGCGAATGCCGGTTGATTTTGATTTCGGTGTGCATTGCAATGTTATGTATTTTATGCTGGAGAAAAAGATGCCGTTTGCAAAGCAAGACAGTGCAACGATTGATTTGCTGAAGCAAATGATCGCAGCCCGCGACTACCTTAAATCGCCGGTTTTTATTTCGCCGTATTATGTAAAAACATCAGTGTTGTTGTATCATATTGCGAGGCTGATGGGCAAGTTTTCAATCAAAGAATTAGAGCCATACAAACCACAATTGATACACGATATTCAGCAACAACTCACCATGTGTAATAATGTAATGGAGCAACTAATGTTACGAACTTCTTTGCTTCGTTTGAACGGCAGCGCGCCAGAAGTCCCTCAATTTACAATTGCTGATTTTGAAAGGAGCAACCAAAAACAGTTTGTGTTTTTTCAGGCACGTGCCGCTTTTTCATATCCGGTTTTTCTAAAGCAAATCTTTCTCTATTGGAGCTATGTCTATTATTTTTTTTATTGTCCTGCTTATTACAAAATTTTGTGGCTGGAATACTTGGTAGAAAAAGAAAAGCATCGTTCAACAAAATAAATTTTATGGCAGAAGACTTACAAGTTGCAACAGGAACCAAAGAAGAACAATACCAAATACTGCTGCCGCAAATTAAAGCCCTGATAGAAGGTGAGCCTGATTTGATTGCCAACTTAGCCAATGTTTGCGCTGCGCTGAAAGAACAGTTTAACTGGTGGTGGGTTGGTTTTTATCTGGTGAAAGAGGATGAGCTTGTATTAGCTCCGTTTCAAGGTCCGGTAGCTTGCACACGCATCAAAAAAGGACGCGGTGTTTGCGGAACAGCATGGCAGCAAAAACAAACCTTGATAGTGCCTGATGTTGAACAGTTTCCAGGGCATATCGCTTGCAGCAGCGCATCGCGTTCAGAGATTGTTGTGCCGATTATAAAAAACGTGGAAGTGCTTGCTGTACTCGATGTTGACAGCGAACACGTAGACAATTTTGACAAAGCCGATAAACAATATTTGGAAGAAATTGTAAGGTTGATTTCTTTTTAAGTCGTGCTTTGAAATGTAAGTGGCATTTTCTATCTCATAGAAGTAAATGGTAAGCGTCGGGCAAACGTTCCGTCAGGAACGATACTCATCAACATTCGATCAGCAAAGAGTACCGTTCCTGGCGGAACGGAATACACCTCTTCATCTATCATCTTCTTCTACCCACCTATCGTTCCGGACGGAACGGAGCCATTTTTGGTTTTGCACGATTTTCTACTCACCTAACGTTCTGACGAAACATTTGAAAACGAATATTCACAGGCGTACTGAATCATTGAAGCAGCACCATCATACATTTCAAAACATAAAACATTTTTTTAATCCACTCCGGCAATGCCGCCTGAGATAGCAAACTTCATAGCATTGGCGGACGCTATATTAGAAAGCAATTTGATTTTTTCTTTCGGCACAATATAAGTGATGCCCGACACTGCATACGAATGTGGCACATAAACCACCGCATGTTGCGGTAAATCAAATTTAGCAGCGGTTTCTTCGGTAATGAAACCAACTCGCCAAACATCAACAGCATCTACATTTACCAACACCGGTTTATCAAACTTTTTTTTGTTTCCGGTAAAAGCTTCAAAAAAATCTTTTATGGGTGTGTAAATGAACTTGATACCGGGAATATGCTCAAACAAATAATCGAACAAACCCACAATGCGGCTTACAAAAAATAAGGACGACAGCCAGCCGATGAGAATAAATAAAATAACGACAATTAAAAAATTGATTCCGGGAATCGTGATTATTTTCTTTTCAATGTTGGGGTTATGAGGAAAGATCTGATGAACGATGTTAGGCAATATGTCGTCAACCGTAGTAAACAGCCACGCCAAAACATACACTGTAATAACAACCGGAGCTATTACAACAAGACCTTGCAAAAAATACTGCAAGGTCTTGTTGGCTATAGATGAAAAAGTGATTTTGTGTTTTAGTTTCATAATGGTGAGTGCTGAGTAGTGAATGGTGAGTTGTCAATCGAAAGTGATATAAGACGATAAGAGATTTTCATTACTCTCACCATTCACCACTCACTGCATTCATTCCCAGATTTCGTCTTTGCCTTCGAGCCATTGCTTTACAGCGGCTGTGGTTACCGATTTCGGACGCTCTAACGGAAAGCCCAACGCTCTGTCCCAACACAAGCTGGCAAGCACACCCATTGCGCGACTCACACCAAATAATACTGTATAAAATTCATACTCAACCAAACCATAATGTACCAGCAAAGCGCCGCTATGTGCATCAACATTAGGCCATGGATTTTTGATTTTGCCTAAAGATTGTAAAATAGGCGGAACAGCTTCATAAATGTTCCAAACTGTTTGCACGAGGTTATCATCGGGCATGTGTTTTTTGCCAAATTCCATTTGGGCAGTAAAGCGCGGATCGGTTTTGCGTAGCACTGCATGACCATATCCAGGTACAACCTTACCGGCCTGTAAAGTCTTTTTTACGTATTCTTCAATCTGTTCTTTGGTTGGCAGCTCGGTTTTTAATTCTTCACGCATTTCAAAAATCCATTTGATCACTTCCTGGTTCGCAAGTCCGTGAAGCGGACCCGCCAAACCATTCATTCCTGCAGCAAAACTTAAATAAGGATCACTCAATGCCGAGCCAACCAAATGCGTAGTATGCGCACTTACATTGCCTCCTTCATGGTCGGCATGAATGGTCATGTACAAGCGCATCAGTTCCATAAAACCTGCTGAATCATAACCCAGCATGTGAGCTAAGTTTCCGGCCCAATCCAGTTCACCATCCGGTTCAATATTTTTGCCCTCTTTATATTTGCGCCGGTAAATGTAAGCTGCCAGCCGAGGCAGTCTTGCTAAAAGATTAAGCGTATCTTCAACGGTGCAATCCCAGTAGTCTTTTTTGTTGATGCCTTTATTGTATTCTTTAGCAAAGATGCTTTCTGTTTGCAAAGCCATAATTCCGGTAACAAACATCGTCATAGGATGTGCGCTGATGGGCAATGCATCTACCGCAGCAAATACGTGCATGGGAACATTGCTTCGCCGTTGCAACACGGCTGACACATGATGCACATCATCTTCCGAAGGTAAATCGCCTACGAGCATCAAATAAAACAAACCTTCGGGTAATGGTTCGTTTCCATCATGCGCCTTTGGTAATTTTTCCTGCAATTCAGGAATGGTGTAGCCACGAAACCTGATTCCTTCCTGTGCATCCAGCAAACTGGTTTCCGATACCAAACCTGTAATGCCGCGCATCCCCTGGTAAATTTGCGAGAGCATTACCTCTCCAATTTTCTTTGTTCCGTTCTCTTTTAAAAGTGATTTTATATCGGCATTGTCGGCGTCGGACCTGGCTTTAAAACGATCTTTTATTATACCCATGACAAGTGTTTTGTTAGATGCAAATTGAAGAATAAAGTTGCTGAAAAGAAAGGCTAAAGGTAAAGAAGAAATGCGAAGTAGAGCGAAAGCAAAACGATTTGATAATGTATGAATTTGAATGATGAGCCTGCAGATGACGAAGATATTTTTTATTCTTTCTGCGATGATCTGGTAGATCTGCGGAACAACTACTCAATTGAAATCGCTTTTAAAACGGCACTATTTGCCACATCCTGCAATGTTGATGTAGCCAATGGCGGAAGCTGATACGAAAATGTTTGGGCTTTTTGTATTTGCACATATAAATCATCTCCTTGTTCACAGGCGAAGCACCATTGTTGTTGTAGTAAATGCTTCGCCAGGTATTCCTGTTCTGTTTGTCCGGGCGTTGGAATGAGGATAGCTTTTTTTTGCATCGAAATAATTTCCATTATTGTTGTATAACCAGCACGGCTGATAATGTATTCGCTTTGCGCAAATGCCATTTCCAATTCTCGTGTAGGCAGATGATTGAACACAGTGCAATGTGTGGGAACATTCAATGATTCTTCACTTTGCGGCAAGCCGCGAATGAGCAGAACGTCTTCCTCTAATTGTTCAATCACTTTACAACAAAGTGTTTCAAAAATCGTTCGTTGTGGTTCGGGGCCCGAAACCACAAACAGCCATTTGTACTTTGTTTTTGCCTCTTTTTTGTTTGTAAACCGCGATAACAATCCCACGTAATGAACGGGAATGGAAGGCAATTGTTTTGGATGAGATAAGATGCCTGCCAAGTTTGGTTCAAAACCAAAATCAGGAACCCAGCATTGGCGAAAGCGATTGATAAAACGATAATTTATCTTTTGAACTTTCTTTGATAGCGAGGGAAACGGAGTTTGAATATTGAGCTGGTGAGTAATAAAAAAAGAAGGTTTGTTTTTGTGATAAAATCCATATCGGTTATCGGAAATAATAAAATCAAAATTGTATTGTTTCACTGCTTTATGTAACCATCGGTGTTCATACCAAATAGAAAATAAAATTTTGGGAATTTGTTGTAAAATTTTAAAAGCGAACAAGCGTTTTGAAGAAGCATAGCGAATATTGTAGCCCCGCAACGGCAAAAAGTGAAGGTTAGAAAATTCCTGTAAAAACAAACTTCGCGCGTTTTCATTACAGGCAACGTAAACGCTGCAACCTGCATTCAGTAAGGATTTAATAACCGGAATACACCGGGTAGCATGGCCTAAACCCCAATCGAGCGGCGCAACAATAACGTTGGATGAAAACTTTTTTTTCAAAATAATTTATCCTTTTTCAATGTGAAATAATATTTACGCTTACATTTATATTTTATGATAAAAACAGTTCTTCGATTGTTTGTCTTTTTAATTGTCATTGGCACTTTGCTAGCCTCCTGCGGTGCACGCACCTATACATACAATGGCAAAAAAAGTAAAAACTGCGGCTGTCCAGCACACCGCGGAATTGTTGGTTGATCTTTTGCGTATGAATTTTATAAATGTAAATACACACAAGTAAGTTATGAGGACTCCATATCACGACTTATTAGTAATGACAGGCAATAAAACGATGAACAAAGATGAACTTGAAAAGCAGGTTCGTTTGTTAAACAGTTTGCTTGTGCAGGTTGAACAATTGAATGTGTTTTGTGTAGCCAATGAAATTTTAGATGTTAACCGATGTAAAATCATTACAAAGCAGCATCTTATTCAGCAAGTCATCAGCAGCGATACATTGCCTTCGTTTGTATTTATCAACAATAAAAATTAAAGCTTTTGAATCCCTATCTGTTTCTCAAGCCACAAAAAGCTGAATTTACTTTTAATTTTCATTAGATTGCTATCGCAGCTTGCTTAGCGCAGCTTCTAACATGGCAAACATTTGATCAAGTTCTTCATACCTGCAGGTTCCAACGCTCAACCGATACCAGGGCGAAGTTCTTTCTCCTCCAAACGCATAAAACGGAACCAATGCCAGTTTGGCTTCACTCAAAATATAGTCCGTTACATCTTCCTGCGTTTCCAACCGCTTTCCGACGGCTGTTGTTTTATTTTTTAAGTTGAGCAATACAGTTAAATATATTGCCGCCTGTGGTACAATGGCATCTACCGCATATCCTTTTTGTTTCAATTGCTGAAAGCCTGCAAATATCTTATCCAATCGCATTTCGATAGCTTTTTTGAACTGAACCAGATAATCATTAACCGCTTTTGTATCAACCAAAAATTGAGCAGTGGCGTATTGTTCAGCCATTGGTGCCCAGGCACCGATATGACTTAAAAATGCTTTCATTTTTGCAATGATAGGTTTAGGTCCCAATGCCCATCCCACCCGAACGCCTGTTGCCGCAAATGCTTTGGAAATGCCATCTATAAAAACAGTATAGGCTTTCATTTCGGGTTGCAATGAAAGAGGGTTGTAATGCTGCGTTTCACCGTACGTTAATGTCCAATACATTTGGTCGAACATTACATACAGCTTCTTTTCATCTTCTTTGCGGCTTTTGTTTTCGTCTAAAACCAACTGACAAATTTTCTTAAGCTCTTCCTTGTCTAATGTAGTGCCCGTGGGGTTTTGCGGCGTGCAAAGACACAGCAGGGCAGCACCTTTCAAGTGCGGTGCAATGTCGTCAGCCGTTGGCATAAAATTGTTTTCGGGCAACGTATTTACTGCTACATGGCTGCCATGATTGAGATTGGTGTAATGGTTGTTATTCCACGAAGGAACCGCATAAATTATTTTATCATTTGTATCAATCAGAGTTTGGAAAAGCGTATAAATTAAAGGTCGTCCGCCGCATGAAATTTGGATTTCATCCGTTTCAAAATGCAAGCCTTCTCTTTGTTCGATAAATTGCGCTACTGCTTTTCTTAACAAAAACAAACCTTCGGCTGGCGGGTAGGTGGTATGCTTTTCTTTATAAGCTTCAATTATTAAGTCCTGCAATTGTTGAGGAATAGGAAAAACAGACGAATCAAAATCACCGATTGTATAATTGTAAATCTTTTCTCCGTTGCGGATGCGTTCACTGATTTGATTTCCCAACTTCACAATTTCGGAGCCGCTCATGCTTTCGGCAAGTGTGCTGAATGTACTCATAAATTAGAACGCAAAAATAGCGGAATTGAAGATGATGCAATTGATTGAAAATAGAAATTGGATTACGATTAGCTTAACGAACCTTTTATATTGAGAATCTGTATTATCTTTTAAAATTTAATCTCTAAAATCCGTTTCTTTACAGCAGATCATAGCGTCTTAATTTGAAAAGCTTTGCAGATAACTATAATTTTTGAAAATACTAAAACCACATAACTGTTGGCAGTGAGTATATTAAAAACCAATGTAAACAATTGATTCGTATATGCTAAGTTTCCTCCTAAATATTGTGTAAACCCGATACATGAAAAACCGGCAAGTTATTATTGTTATTCCACTTCAAACACCCGAAGCCTCGAAACTTGAGCAAATTTCGCTCAAACAAACCCTTACTGTTTTGTTTAACTACCCCATAGTGTTTATGACGCCCAAACACTTATCTGCTAAATGGTATGTTGATTTTTGCAAACAGTATAATGTTGAAGCAACAGTAGAATACTTTGATTGGAAAGGATATGAAGGCTATGGTACGTTGCAAACGCAGGCTCATTTTTATGAACGTTTTTTAGAGTACGAATATCTACTTACCTGCCATTTGGATGCATTTGTTTTTCGCGATGAACTGGACAAATGGTGTTCACTCAATTACGATTATATCGGTTCCGTAATATACAATACGAACTTTATAATGAAAGATACGTTGTTTAAAATCATCACCACATACACCAATCCTGATTACTTTGGAAATGGCGGTTTTTCATTAAAAAAAGTGAGAAGCTTTTACAAAATCACTTCGCGTTTCAAGCTGTATATTGATTTTTATCACTGGCAAAGAAAGCTTCGCAAGAAGGGCTTTTATGATGATTTGTTTCATTCACTTCATTATCCAAAGCTGCTTTCAAAATTTACCATTGCACCCAAAACCGTTGCGCAACAATTTGGTGCCGATTTTGTAAAATTTAAAGTAGAAGATTTGCCATTTTCAAACAGTAATTGTAACGGCTTACCATTTGGCATTCATGGCTGGATAAAAAACCAGCAAGAGTATTGGAAGCCTTGCATCCGCAGTTATGGCTATGACGTATAAATGATAATAAAATTATTTTTAAACATTTAATAAACGTTTGTATGGCAACTATAAAAAAAGCAGTCAGAAAAAAAGGAACAGCTAAGAAAGCAGGAACTAAAAAAGCCACCGCCAACAAAGCAGCCACTAAAAAAGTAAGAATAAAAAAAGCTTCTCCTAAAAAAACCGCACTAAAGAAAGCCGGTACAAAAAAGAACAAATTAGGAGTAAAAAATTCGTTGGTGAATAACATCAATGAAAAGAAAAAAAGCGGCAAATCCAAACCCAAAAAGAAAAGCACAGTATCGAAAGAAAATTATAAAAAGCTTGAGGATAATTGGGGCAAAAAGTGAGCAATCGATTGGCTCATTTTTAGAATCATGAAAACAAAGCAAAGTTTACTGGCTTATCATTTGCTTTTTCTTTTGAAATAAATATCTATGAAAAAATACTTTTTCCCGGATGATAAAGATGCAAAAGCGGCTGCAACCGGCGCATCGGAAGACCCGCCAAATGATGTAACAAAGCAAAACAACGCAGGCAATGATGAAAAGAAAAAAGAAGAAATCAATGTTCCTGATAAAGCGTTAGAACATTATAAAGAAAGCGCGAAAGATACAGAGGAATAAATGGCAAAAACAAACATTGCAAAGCCTGCTAAACAATAGCAGGCTTTGCAATGTTTGCAACAAAATAAAAGCAGCTTAGTCAACCAACTTCTGATAAGCTTCGGCACTTAACAAGTTATCGGCATCAGCCACATTATTCAATTTAATTCGCACCATCCAGCCTTTGCCGTATGGATCGCTGTTTATCAGTTCCGGCTCGTCTTGCAACGCAGGATTTACTTCTTCAATAGTTGCGGCAAGAGGCAAATACAGGTCGCTCACCGTCTTTACAGCTTCCACTGTTCCAAATACGGTTTCAGCTTCAAGTGTTTGGCCAACGGTAGTAATGTCAACATAAACAATGTCGCCCAATTCTCCCTGCGCGAAATCGGTAATTCCAATGTAAGCATGTTCATCGTCAATCATCTTCAGCCATTCGTGATCTTTTGTGTACTTAATGTCGTCAATGATAGTCATAATTTATTTTTAATTGATTATTTTTAATTGAAGTGAGTGGTGAGTTGTGAGCATAGCAGCCAAACTCACTATTCACTACTGGCCACTCACTAATTCAGCATTCTCATTTTCATCATCACATTTTGCAAGGGACGGTCGTTGCTATCGCGTGGCAGCTTTGCAATTTTATCAATTACTTCCATGCCTTTGATTACTTCACCAAACACAGTATAATTCTGATCTAAAAAAGGTGTGCCACCAATGGTGTTATATATCGTGTGCTGTGCATCAGTATAGCGAAATAACGGCTTTTCATTTCTTATCTGGCATTCCATCATATTCAACTCCGTATCGCTTACCGGCTTGCCTTGTACAATATAGAATTGGCAATTGCTGCTGGCTTTTTCAGGATTGTTATCACGGGCTGCAGCCAATGCACCCCGCTTATGAAAATAGGCAGTATTAAACTCTGCCGGAATGCGGTTTCCCGGCGCTTCACCGCTTCCTAATTGCACTGAATCGGGTGCATTCTTACTGGTCGGATCGCCACCCTGAATCATAAAACCATCAATCACACGATGAAACAACAAGCTATCATAAAACCCTTGCTGCACCAGTTTTACAAAGTTATCACGGTGTAGCGGCGTACTGTCATACAACTTCACCACAATCACACCATAAGGCGTTGTAATGCCCACCAGTCTTTCTTTATCCACCATTTTTTTTGCAGGTACAGTAAGTGGCTTTTTGGATGGAGTTTTGGTTTGTGTAAAACCGATAGTCGTTATACAAATTAAGGCAAAAACAAAGAGGATCCGTTTCATGATTTGATATTAAAATCCGTGCTCGTTGAAGTAAAATAGGATATGGTCTTTTAAAAAATTTTCCTGGTCGTGTAAAGATAAGGATGGCAAATCTTTTAGCTGTGTAAAATGTGGCCAGCCTTCATCATCAAGTCCCTGCAATTCATAATAACCGCTTCTGCATAGTACGGTGCAAATCGCAACGTGCATCAAATCCTGCTTTTGTTCTTTCGTAATTTTTTCTCTGATAAAACCTGTTTCCTGCAATCCAATTAAAAACAAAACCGCTTCCATGTCCGGCTTCTTGCCAAAGTGCTCAGCCAGCTTTGCTTCCAGTGTCCACCAACGTTGCTGCAAATCATCACTCACATTCGTCATAAAGGCAAAGATAAGGTTTGATGCCAAAGGTTATATTTGCCGCCAAATTCAAAGTGTATGCTTCAAATACAAGTGTTGAAAGAAAAGCCGGACTGGGTGAAAGAACGATTGGCAGTAAGAAATTTTAAACAACCTGAATTGGTTGATGAGATCATCAAACTGGATGAACAACGCCGCGCGTTGCAGGTTTCTTTTGATACTTCACAAGCGAAAATAAATAGCACTTCGAAAGAAATTGGAAAGCTCATGTCATCCGGGAAAAAGGAAGAAGCAGATGCATTAAAAAATGAAGTTGCCGACAATAAAAAAAATGTAACCAGCATTAATGAACAACTAACGAAAACAGAAAAAGAACTCCAAAATAAGTTGGTTCAATTACCCAATCTTCCTTCCGAAAAAGTACCTGCGGGCACTTCACCTGAAGACAATGTTGTGGTGAAAGAAAATGGGGCAAAACCAAACCTGTACGCTGGCGCAAAGCCGCATTGGGATTTGATTCAACAATACGACTTAATTGATTTTGCCACGGGCGCAAAAATTACCGGCTCCGGTTTTCCTCTGTATAAAGGCAACGGCGCAAAGCTACAACGTGCATTGGTGCAATACTTTTTAGATTACAACACAGAACGCGGTTATACCGAATATTTACCGCCGTTTATGGTGAACGAAGCATCGGCTTACGGCACAGGACAATTGCCCGATAAAGAAGGACAGATGTATCACGTAACAGAAGACAATTTGTTTTTAATTCCCACTTCGGAAGTGCCCATTACAAACATCTACCGCGATACGATTTTAAAAGAGAGCGATTTGCCTATAAAAATGACGGCTTATTCTCCATGCTTTCGCCGCGAAGCCGGAAGTTTTGGAAAAGATGTTCGGGGTTTAAATCGTGTACATCAATTTGAAAAAGTAGAGATTATTGAAATCGTTCATCCTGAAAAAAGCTATGATGTTTTGGAAGATATGGTGGCGCATGTGGAAGGCTTACTGCAAACATTGCAATTACCACATCGCATACTAAAATTATGTGGTGGCGATATGGGCTTTACCAGCGCACTTACTTACGATTTTGAAGTGTGGAGTGCCGCACAGGAACGCTGGCTCGAAGTAAGCAGTGTAAGCAATTTTGAAAGTTATCAAACGAACAGGATGAAATGCCGTTTCAAAAATGGAGAAGGCAAAACAGTGCTTGCACACAGCTTAAATGGAAGTTCGCTTGCCTTGCCGAGAATTGTAGCGGCTTTGCTGGAAAACAATCAAACAGAAGAAGGTATTGTGTTACCACAAATTTTGCATACTTATTTTGGTAAGGAAAGAATCAGTTGAACTATTAAGACGGTTTGAACCACGAAGGCTTGAAGTAAAGAAGCCTGCCTACCGACAGGCAGGTTACACAAAGCTTTTATTATTCTTGGTGAAACTTTGTGCTCTTTGTGTCTTTGTGGTTCAAAAAAATAACTGCTTTACAACGAATAAAAATTGGCTCAAAAAATAAAATTGTTTCTTATTATTAACCGGCTTGTGCTTGGCGGGAATACGGCAGATGCTGTGTCGCTGGCGCATCGGTTGAGTGCTACGTATAGCATCACCATTGTATATGGCGAAAAGGAAACAGATGAAATTGAAGTATCTTCATTCATTCAAAATTATCCGGAGCTTTCATTTATCAAAATCCCTTCTTTACATCGCGCCATTCACCCTTTTTACGATGCAAAAGCTTACCGGCAACTTTTGTTTTTATTGAAAAAATATCGTCCTCAGATTGTTCATACACATGGCTTCAAAAGCGGTTTATTAGGAAGATTGGCAGCGCGTAAAATGGGCGTCCCTGTTATCATTCACACGTATCATGGGCATTTGTTTCACTCTTATTACAACCGTTTTGTTTCGTCCATTATTTGCCGTATCGAAAGAAGGCTGGCGTCCTTCACAACACATATCGTTGCCATCAGTCCGCAACAGGCTTTTGAATTGACGGAAGTATATCAAATTACACCTGCAAATAAAATAAGCACCATTTATCTGGGCATAGATAAGGCCGATTATTCTCTGACAGGCGAAGGTTTGCGAAAGCAATACCACATTCCTGAAGATATTCTAATTGTTGCCATCATCGGCAGATTGGTGCCGATTAAAAATCATTCCCTTTTTATAAAGATCGCAGAGCAGATTTTGAAAGAGGAAAAGAAAGTTTGCTTTTTTATCATCGGTGACGGACATCAAAAAAGAGCGATAAAAAAAGGACTTTCACAACAGCAAATTTTCTGGCAGGAAGGGGCTGAGCAAAATAAAAAAGCAAGCATTTATTTCACTTCTTGGATTACCAACATTACTTCTGCTTTGAATGACAGTGATATTGTAATGCTGACTTCATTGAACGAAGGAACACCAGTATCCTTGCTGGAAGCGCAACTGTTTGGCAAGCCGGTAATAGCAACCAATGTTGGCGGTGTTAGAGATACTTTGGTGGCTAATCAAACAGGGTTTTTAATCCAAAATTTTAATGTTGAGGATGCGGTTGAAAAATTGAAGCAACTCATTCACGACAAAGCTTTGCGGATTGAAATGGGAGAGAAGGGAAAAGCTTTTGTGCAGGAACAATTTTCAAAAGACAAAGAAGTAATCGCCATTGATCATTTATACATCAATTGTTTACAAAAACAAAACATCGTTTGATGCCCATTTGGTTTTGCCCATAAAATTTATTTCAAAACATTTCTGCTGATCACAATGCGTTGCACTTCGCTTGTGCCCTCGTAAATCTGAGTGATTTTCGCATCGCGCATCATTCTTTCTACATGATATTCTTTTACATAACCATAGCCGCCATGAATTTGCACTGCTTCGGTGGTTACCCACATTGCTGTTTCGCTGGCGAACACTTTTGCCATTGAAGAAGCACCGGAATAATCCAAATCATTATCTTTTAACCAGGCTGCTTTGAAACATAATAAACGTGCTGCATCAATACGTGTTGCCATATCTGCAAGCTTAAATTGTATTGCCTGGTGTTTGCTCAATTCTTCTCCAAAGCTCTTTCGGTTTTTAGAATATGTAAGTGAACGTTCAAATGCGCCTTTCGCAATCCCCAATGCCTGCGATGCAATGCCAATGCGGCCTCCGGCCAATGTTCTCATGGCGAATGTAAAGCCAAAGCCTTCATCGCCAATGCGGTTTTCCTTTGGCACTTTTACATCGGTAAAGGAAATGGTTGTCGTATCGCTGGCACGAATGCCCATTTTATTTTCTTTGGCTCCAACAGTTATGCCTTCCCAGCTTCGTTCAACAATAAGGGTAACAATGCCATGCGAGCCTTTGCTCCTTTCGGCTTGCGCCATCACCAAAAACACACTTGCCGTTGAACCATTGGTTATCCAGTTTTTGGTGCCGTTCAGTAAGTAATAATCGCCTTTGTCCTCCGCAGTTGTTTTTTGCTGCGTTGCATCGCTGCCGGCTTCAGGTTCACTCAATAAAAAGGCACCGATGTACAACTCGTTGTCTTTTTTTCCACCTGCTAAGGGCATTAAGTATTTTTGTTTTTGTTCATCGCTGCCAAAGGCTTGCAAACCATAGCAAACTAAGCTATTGTTTACGCTCATGATTACACCAACACTGGCATCAACACTACATATTTCCTGCATTGCCAACACGTAGCTAATGGTATCTAAACCAGCGCCGCCCCATTCCGGCGAAACCATCATCCCCATAAATCCAAGCTCCGCCAGTTTTACAATTTGTTCTTTTGGAAACATCGCTTTTTCATCCCGTTCAATTACGCCGGGCAGACATTCCTGCCAGGCAAAATCGTGGGCAGCGGTTTGTATCCATTGTTGTTCTTCAGTAAAATGTAAGTTCATAAAATATGGCGCGAAGTAAGCTAACAAATGTTAGTAATGCAAAAACAAAAACATTAATTTTTATGATGAGATAAAAAAGCTTGTATTCTTTTATCAGTCTTTTCTTACTATTCATTTGACTTATTCAGCAAGGATTTTAGTAAGATTGAATCGGTTATCTCTCAGAGCAATAAAAAACAGTTTAATGACCTCCTGTTGTACTGCTTTGCTTTTTTCTTTTTTACTATTGATTCACCACTCTTTTGCGCAAACAAAGCCGGTTGATTTGGTAAACCCCAACTGGGCAACAAAAGAACTGCCTCCCTCTGAGTAAATTGCGAGTGAGCTTATCTCGATCATTTGGTTCATGATTCCCTCCTTATGGTTAACTCTTTACGACCTGTTTATTATCAACACAAAACTTATGACATCTTTAATTTGACAGCAATAAATTCAACATAAAAATCCTAAGCGGTTACAC
Organism: Ilyomonas sp.; assembly: GCA_965277535.1. Lineage (GTDB taxonomy): Bacteria > Bacteroidota > Bacteroidia > Chitinophagales > Chitinophagaceae > Ilyomonas. The sequence continues at coordinate 4,622,038 of OZ255825.1, forward strand.
GCTGCAATTCAATGAGGATAAGGACGGCAAGATAACCGAGGTCTTATTCATTCAACCGAATGGAACGTATAAAGCCGTTAAAAAAAATGAGTAAAACCAAACATTCATTACTTATTTAATCCCGTTCGGTTTGCGCTTCATTCCATTTTTCCAAGTTTTCTAAATCTTCGGGAGTAATGTCAGATTTCTCGCCTGTGAACGGGTTTGTGGTATGAATGGTTGCATCATCTTTCTCTGGTTGTGAAGATTTGGATTTGGCGATTTTTGCTTTTTGGGGTGTATAACGGGCGAAAATAAATATTAATTAGGGCGATGAATAAATATTAATGGCTTAAACATTCCAAAAATAACAATGGCATTTTTAAATATTAATGATTTTGGCTAAATTGAATTTAATTTTTTATGTTACAATTAACCCCCTTTTCCCACTTGCCATAAACCCTTTCCATGAACTCTCCTTGAACTATGTATGACGAATGTAGGGAGTATCTATAGAGGAAGTATAAAGATGTCTCGTTCTAAAATAGCTATGTCTTATACTGAAAAAACTTTACAATGTTTGGTATTGTTACTGGATAGGATTTAAGCGGCACTTAAACGCTCATTAAGTGCCGCTTAACTGTTTAATATGGCTCATTAAAACCCTGTACTTTTTTTACGTTGATGCGGTAACCTTTTGGGTTTGCATCGGTCAATCCATCGGTATAAACACAGCGTCCAACAAGATACTCTAAACTATATTTACCATCTTCTCCAAACCTTGCTTTTGCTGATGCAATCACATCCTGCGCAAATCCAAACAAAGCTTTCTCATCATCAGTTGTTGCATAGTATTTATGATGTTCCAATTCGGCATCTTTTACGGCTTGGCTAACGACAACTTCTGAATCTGCAATATCAATGTATGATAAGCTGTTCAGGATATGAGGATGTTTCTTTTTTAATTCTGTTATTCTGTTCGCCAAGTCATCAAAGCCTGCCGGCATAGAAACAATTTCAAGTGCTTTATGCCTGTTCACCGGCAAACCGTTTAAAGTCAATGGTGCGCCATTGGTCATTTTATCAAATACCAAATCTGCGGGAGTGTGCATAAGCTTTTTAAACTCTTCTACGTTGTTAAGCTGTGGCAAATTGAGAGTTTGGTACTGTTCAAATACTTCATTGAAGAAACTATTAAACTTACCCATTTCCAGAACTCTGTTTTCGTAAGTTGTAGTGTCAATAGCCATTAAAATGTTGTCCATAATAACTGTTTGTTTTTTTGTTTTGATAATTGGAAAATTTATGCTTTTGCTTCCCATGAAAGAAAGGGAAACATGGTTTTTAAATGCTTTATATTCTTTACTTCCTCACGGGCTTGTTTTAAGGCTTCCGTTTCACTTTGTAAAAGGTCTGTGATTGTTCTTGGACTAAGAAAGAACTCTGTGCTTACCTTATTCAATGCCTGCACGTATTTCAAATCATGCACTTTTACATAATAAGCAAAGCGATACAAAAGGCAGGTGTTACGCTGCTTAATTAAAATCTCACTTCTTCCTTTGCGTTCTGCATCACATTTTTCAATCGGCTCGCGCGCTTCAAATATGTCTTTGTATATACTTCTGCTGCCTCTAACCATAAACTTTACTTTCTGATTTGATATTGATAATTTACAAGTCGTGTTGTAGTTAGATTTGAAGCAAACCAACAATGCGCCTGGCGCCACTCATCCCATACGTTACTTCAATGCTATCTACAATATAATTGCCGCTTCTTTCAGGGTACCTTTTATCTGTAAGAATGACTTTATAGCCACAAGCACAAAAAGGCTGCAAGAAGGCTGTTATATTACCCGTGTAGCCGGCGAAAGTTAGGCGGTTAAGCTTAGAGCCAGAAAGCATTGTAAGCGCATTCGGGTCGGTAATGGCATGAGTAATATAAACTTTCTTTTCTCCTGTTGTACCAGCTTGCCCCACTGTTTTAATTACATTGTCCTTCGTGTATTTACGGGTCTTCGTCTGTACTTGCACTTTGGTGCCGTCTTTCACTTCACCAATAATATTCACTTCAACATCCATATTAATGGGGTCAGCTTTTTTTAAGTCGTCGCCCCTTATCACATTCCATCCCATTTGATATTGTAAAGTACCTGTATCCGGATTAAGAGGAAACACTTCTGCAATTAGTATGTTATCATCAAATCGAAATGAAATAGCATCCACGCAAGTTTTTATCAGCTTGTTTAAAATCTCTGTACCACTTTCGTTTCGACACAAAAATTTTACAATGGGAATATCAGGAATCTTGTTGCTCAAAATAATATCCGTACCAATAATGAGATATTTTAAAATGGCAATAAGAGTAGTGTTCTTAAACGTTTGCTGGTAGGTTTGATTTTTTAGCTGGTAGCTGTATCCTTCACATGAAATTTCACAAGGCGAAGTCGCATTTATCCGGTTAATAAAGCCTTTAAACTCCTTTACGTTTTGACCATTGTAACCAAGATTTATTGTAACAGCCATTCCTTCTTTAAAAAAAGTTGATGCTGGCTGCAAGGTATCTTCTTTACCGTAACGTTGCGGAATCCCAACACGTATGGGCACCTTAATAAGGGCTTTATCTACGAAGCTGTAAACGCCTTTTTTAATCTTGACTTCATGAGGTTTGATGTTTTGATATTCGTCTATTGTAATGCTGCTGCCAAGTACAAACATGATATTCTGAATTTATACTGTGATTAAGATTAACCCTTACATAAATAAACAACTGGTTTTTCCCTTAGCTCTTTGAATGCTTCTGACAATTGAATAAGTAAACAGGCTTCTTCCGAATCAGCAATCTTCAAATGATCGTCTAAGCCTTTCGCTTCTTTGATAATGCTTGTTGCAGAATCTAAAAGCTTAGCAATCTCATCGCTGTTATAACCATAAAGCAGGTTCAGCAACGGTTCATAATTTTGCAATTCCATTTCAAAACCATCAGCTGGTAAAGTCACTGTTTGTCGCATTTCTTTCTTATTATTTGGATGATTAAAACATGGTTTAATTACCTTGATATTCTACCTTGAAACACTCTTTGAACTTGCTCTTAAAAGCAGTCATGCTTAACTGTTTAAGCCGTTCCAGTTTTCCGGTGAGATGCAATTCTTTACCGTCGAGCTTTATCAATTCATCAATTTCATTTTTGTAAATGTTCTCCATAAGAGTGTTTGCTAACTGATTGCTGAGACGAGGTGTTTTTTCCTCTTTATAGAACACGCCGAATTGTTGTTTAAATTTGAATTGAAAATCGGAATAGCTTAGCTCTTTGAGCCTTTCAAATTTTCCCTCATGCCATAACTGCTCACCACTAAGTTTCAAAAGTTCCCCTAATTCTGCCTGCAAATAAATATTCAGATGTTTGGTATTTATACTGCTTAGGTTCATCAAACTTCCTTTTGAATTATAAAGAGCCATTGCATTCGGGTTGCCTGGCATATCAACTAATGAACACTCCTGGTTGTACCATTTCGTAACGGTAATGCCGGTTTGTCCGGGCAACATATCTTTAGGGTCTTCACTATAAGCAAGTACATAAATATTACCAACAGATGCAGCATTCAAAAAGCCTTGCGTTACTTCATCGTACGTACGTTGTCCTCTCTCATTATCGAGATTGATATTTGGCTTACCTACAATTGAATCGCCTTTTATGGTCAAATCTTCCCATCTAACGACTACGCCACCCTCGCGCTGGTGCATGTAGAAGCCAATAGGGTTGCGTTGAAACTCGCTTAACTGATAGCCGCTGGTAAGTAGCCTGAAACCATAACAGTTAATACCACTGTCACTCAGCACATACTCTTTCTCAATTTTCATTTTGCTTTTTGTTTTGGTTGTATAAATTATTTCGCGTCATAGATATTGGATTTGCTTTTTTAAGACTGGTTTGATTATTCAGATCTCAGAATATTTTTCAATTGCGTTGTAGCTGTTGTAAGCTTTTCATAGTTTGGATTGTTGCCAAAAACAATGGCTATTTGTTGCACAGCTTCAATCATATTTAATAAGGCAGCCAATAGGGTATCATTTCCTTTTTTGATTAAGAAACCATCACTTGTCAAACTATAATTTGCATCATTAATTTTAGAAACAATCTCCTGTATTTCGCTCTCTGCAATCACAACATATTCGCCGCTGTTTTCTATGCTCGCCAGTAGTACCTGGCTTCCTACAGCGGGGACAATGATTGCTTTTGTCAGACTATTTAAGACAATACTTTTCAGTCGGGCATCTTCAACAGGATTGCCGTCAGCTAAAACAATGGCAACTGTGTCATCATCGTTGATAGCGGTAACGGTTGCAGAGACAATGCTATAGTGATGCTGGTTTTTTACAAATGAGGTTAGTTGTGTTCTTATTTCGTCGGTTTTTGCATCCATTTAAAGCTTCTTTTTGTTTTGGTTATTCACTTTATTCCGTATCATAGATATTGCTTTTGTTTCCTTTTTCCTCTCATACTAAATTTGAATCATTATTCATTTTTTGGTATTTGAGAAATAAGCGTTAACCAGCCCCGTAAGGCTGGTTTTTTATTACAGCTAAGACAAGCACAAAGCTGCCTGCTATATTGTTTTTCCCTTAAACATTTAATGAAATGTGAGCTGTAATTGCTCTTGTATTATGATAATGTAAAATTGCAATAACCTACCGAATTAAACAAAAATAATTACAGCAGAATTTAGTGAGTAAGTAATGTTTAAATGTCTAATTATTCGTAGGTTAATGCAGTAACTTTTACTCAAAGAAACCAGCTCTTCCGATTCCTTTCTGTCCTGAAAAGTGTATATAGTTAATGGCTCCTTTAGTGCTTATGTTAGGCTCTTTATTTTCTAAGATGATAACTTGACAAGATGATTGATACATAGACAAATAATCAAAAAAAGCGTCTTCAATATCTGTGTTGATTGTATCGTTTGTCTGTATATCGCTGCCTTTATAAGGAGTGAGTGGGGAATCTATTACTAAAAAGAATGGGTGCTTATACTGCTTATTAAAGCAGTAACTCATAAGCCCAATTAAAAAAGCAGTGTAATTATTGCTCGGTAGCCTTTCCCATTGCTTTTTCTTGGTAAATTGTTAATTCTTATATCAAACTCTGATGATGAATTATTAAAGAATAAGCTTGTAAGATTGGGATATTCCCATGCCGTCAAAACTATTTCAATAGCCTTGCTAAACTCAGTAAAGGCCGTATCATTTACATAAGTTGCATTTTCGTTTTGCTGTAGACGTGAATGGAGTTGTGCTTCAAGAGTGTTTAAATGACCGGCGTATGTGGCAATTTCGTTTTTTAATGAAGTATAACGTTCAAGCTCTTTCTCTCTGTTAGTTAAAGTATTTAATTGCGTTCTTAATGTTTGGTTTACGGGTGTAAGCCTTAAAGTTAATTCATTTTCTATCACTTGTATTTTACCAGTAAGTACATCAATTTTTTTATTCTGTTTTTCGCTTTCTGTTTTTAAGTTATTGAGTGTATCCGTTAACTCTGACACCTTCAATTTCAATTTCTCAGCTTCTGCATTTATTGATGTTTCTAACTTATCGTTATTCTTTTGAAATTGCTTTATGTGTTCGTAGTGATTCTCTGTAATTTCTGAACCACATAAAGGACAGGAAACAGAATTTAACTGTTGTAGTAAATAGTTTCCTTCATCTATAAATTCAAGCCTTTGAAGGTCGCTTTTGTAGTGCTTTTCAAGTAATAAGAATCTTTCAATCAGCTCCGATTTGAAGAGGATTTTCGTCTTTAATCGCTCAAGATTTGTAACCAAATTATTACGAATATTTTGCAGCTCATTGATTTTTATAATAGTATTATTATACTCCAAACTCAAAGAATCGTATTGCTGTTTAATTTGAACTTTTAATGTCTCAATTTCAACTTCTTTAAATTCATCGAGCTTTGCTTGAAGACGCTTGATTGTGTCCTTTACGAACTCTATTTTTCCTGATATTTTACTCTTCAACGTCCTCGGGTCTTCGACTTCAACGAACTTTGAAGCATCGGTTTGGGTGAGAAAATAGTAAAACAAAGATTTTTCTTTTGTTCTGGTTGTGCTTTCTCCAGAAAGTGCTGGTGAAATTTCACTCAGTATATTTTTTTCGTCAACTAAGCATAAACGGATTACATCTCTAAAGCTCAGATTCGCTTTTTTGTTTTGCTCATTTTGCTTTAATTGAATGTCTTTTAAACCACACATCTCTAATAAAAAAGTCGATATATTTTGTGAATTAGTTGCGCTGAATTTTTCAGCGTATTCAGTTTCAATCTCTACACTATCTACGTCTCCTTTCTTTATAAAAAACTTATTACCAACAATATTTCTTCTTAAAGTATAATTCTCGCCTTCATAAGCTTGAATCACTAATTGAATCCACTCGTACCCTTCACTTTCAATTATATATTTCGGAGGGGTTTTGCCACCCAGCATAAAGTCTATACACTGGTAAATGTAACTTTTGCCAGTATTAGAAGCACCAGCAACAACATTTAAGCCTTGCGTAAAATCGATTTCCGCTGGCTTTTTATTTGTACCTGTAATTCTCAACTTTTTTATAAAGAACCCTTCTTGCATTATAGCTTTCCTCTGAATTTTGATTCATTAGTAAATTCACTTCCCCATTTTTCAATATTTGAATTGATTACATCTAAAAGCTGCTGTTCGGTGTAATCCTTAAAGTTATTATAAACCAGTTCGCTCATTTCTTTAATAAGTTTTGCGTAAGGGCTTTCAAAGTATTGCAAAACCTTCATCCCTATGTCGCTAATTTGGTAGTCAATCCCAATATCAGAAAAGCCGACTTTAATTAATTCTTTACTAATAAGCAGAATTAAAGCTTTGTTCAAAACTTCACGCTTAACTACAATTTCTGTACTTCTAAACGGATATTTAGGGTGTAAGCTTTTTGATTTTTTAATTACATCGCTCGAATGCACGATGAAATAATCCAAATATATAAGCTTGTCTATTGAAAGTTTTTCTGAATGAAACTTTGATAGCAAAAACATACATCTTAAGCTTATTTCAAGAGGTGTGTTGAATAGACTACTATCCCTTTCTTCATAACCATTCATTTCTTCACCCATACAATCCTTTTTTCATTTGCAAGATGGTGGCATACGCCTTCCTTATCAGAAATACGCATGTAAGAAAATAAAGGACTTGAATCTGCTTTAAGTTGTTTAGCGAAATTAGTTGTTGCCTTCAGACGTTTGTAACCATCGCAATAATCTTCTTCAACAACATCTATAACGCCGGCATAAAATTCATGTTTTAAGTCTTCAAAATAATCAGTATCAGGCGGGAGACAATCTCTACTGAATTGATTCAGCGCATCAGCGGAATAAAAACTTTCTCGCTGCCTGTCAAAATGGCTAAGTAACTCAATATTAAAACTTAAGTCCTCTCTGCTTGAAAGAGTCTTTTTTGTAAAATCACTATACGCCTCGAAAAGCTGACAGGTGTATGTTAGCTCTCTATCAGCCAGAGATTTTGGAGCAGCCGCAACTATATCTCTGCGCTTTTGTAAACCACCCCCAAACATAGCCGCATAATACGGTGTTTGCCTATATTCTTCTATCAGTTGTTGGGGGTCATATCCTTTAAAGATTGAAAAATCTATCCCTGTTATATAGCCATTTAAGGCTTTATCAAGTTCGATAATTCCACCTTTACTTATTTGTGTTTTGCAGTAATCATTCCAGGCAAGAAGAAACTGGTTTTTAAGTTCGTCTGGTTTTTCAAAATAACCATTTAATTTCGGTCCAATACCTTGCGGAGAAACGAAGTAGTAAGCTTTAGGCACTACGTATTCTCCCTTATAAGAGTAATAACACATTTTGCCTATTTCTTTCCATACATCACCTGGTGTTAATGGATGATCGTAATGTTTACACTGAAAATTATCATAAATCTGTTCATCTGAGATAACGCCTATCACATCTCTGCCCTTGTCGCCAGCTCCCGAGCATTTTTTGCAAGCATTGTATGTTGCCTTTTTAGGAATGATATAACCAACAATCCATTCCCGAATTAAATTTTCAAACTGCTCATTGGAGATAATTTTTATTTTTTCGATAGCTGGTATATGAGCACCATAAAGAATGTCATTGTTATTCAGTTTTCCAAGAGTTTTTGGATATGGAAAGTCTATTAAAGTCATAAAGCAACAAACGAGATTCGGGCTTAAATATATAATGAATTTTGCCTTTACCCGAATTAATATTTAAAATTGTCCATTACAAATAACACATCAAAAAAATGCTTGCAGAATTAAAGGACAAAGTATTGAATTATTTAATTGACACAACCCCGCTTTTCGGAATGCGGACGATTAATGTAGATGAAGAAGCGGAGAAAATTGAAGTTGCTCAAAGCTTTTTTTCGGAATGTATTAAATATTTTAGTCGCAAAGGTTTGTTAGAATATCAAGCCTTCATGGGTGGAGAAATGCTAATAAACTTTAAAATGGAAGCGCATGACTTTGCCCAACATGGTGGATTTGTCGCAGAAGAAGAAATGTTAGGAATTCAATTTGAAAAATTATTAACAGAAGTCAAAGCTTTAAAATCTCAAATCGGGCAAGACAAGTTTGATAAGATCACTGGTATAATGACCGCAATAACTGCTTATTATTCAACCTTCATTTTAGGGAAATAAATACAAGAGGTGGTATTTCATATTTGAGATTATATATTTTATTGCTTTAAATCAAGAAGTTTTATTGAACCTTCAGAATAAAACAAGCCCGATGTGAAAACATCAGGCTTCATCATAATACTTCCATTAAACATGAAAGCTCATACCCTAAAAGGTTTATACATGGAATGCGTGTTGTTCCAGTTCGTGCAGATATTTACCCCATAACTTTAAAACATCTTTCGCCATGCCAGGTGCTTTAAGCTTCACCATCTTTACAAAGCCTTCCATCAATTCAGCAAAGCCGCCTTTTAGCTTATATTTCTTTTTTAGTTCATCCTGCCATCCATTTTCTTTTGCCCATTTGGACATCGTTTTTTCGGACACAGTAAGTTTTTCAGCCACCTCCTTTTGATTGTACCCTTTTACCTGTATCAGATATTTTGCTTTCAGTTGCTTTGCCAATATGGAATCTGAAAGTTTTTTCTTCTCTATCAAACCGATTCCTCTTAGCTGTAACAGAATATTGTTTACACGTTCATCATCCCAATCTTCCTGATGAACCCACGCCATAAGTGTTTGCGAATTGAGGTTAAGCATGTCAACAATTTCAGAAGGTTCATAGCCTGTTTCTGTATATAAGATTTTAGCTTTTGCCTTTTGCAGGTTCAAGGGTTCTTGCATGATCTTCGTTGGCAACGACAATACATCTACACCCGCAGCTTTGAGCCGGTTCTGTTCTTTATCCTGATGCCAGGCTTCTTCTTTTGCCCATTTAAGCAATGTGGCGCGGCTGACTTTAATAAGCTTTTCTATTTCTGAAAAGTTATAGCCTTTTTCGGTAAACAGAACCCTTGCTTGTTCATGCTTTACTTTAAAATTTTCAGCATACGGCTTTGCTTCAATCTCATCAAGATTTACACTGGTTGCATCTTGTAGGTAAGCTTCTCTTTCAGCTTTCCAGCCATTTTTATTTATCCAGGTTCTCACATTAGCGACCTCTGTATTCACCTTAGCTGCAATGTGCATGGGTGGCAAGCCATCTTTTACAAATAGCCTTCTGGCTCGTTGGATTGTTTCCGGTGTTGCGTGTTTCATATATTTCTAATTGACGTGTTCTTCATTAAATGTTGCAAGACGTTCTAACCATAATGTTCGCTCTTCTGGTATATTAATTTTTTTGTTTTTGCCCCCAGTGTTGTAAGTAGAATAAGCATCTGATTGCACAAAAAGACAATAACTTGGATTGCCAAAGTGAAAACACCATTTCTGATGAATACATGTGCCGCATTTTTTATAACATTCCATAATAATCTATTCTTTAATCTTGTTTTAAATACCGCTCAAACGCCGCTTAAGTGCGCTTTTTTAGCGGTTACCCGATGATTGTATGTTCATGCTTTCCAACATAGCTGTAATGGCTTTATTGGTGTTGCTTTTGCCTATGTTCTTTTTCATTTGTTCAAACTGGCTTACCACTTTAATAAGTTCGTCTTTATTCATGGCTTTAATCTCTTTTTTTACAGTGCCTTGATGAAGCAAAAACACGTTAAGCTTAGCAGCGTTCATCTTTTTGTCTTCCGGCGTGTCGCCGTAAATGATGCCACAATCATAAGCCAGGGCGAACACTTTGCCGCGCATTCTATCGCATGGGTCAAACTGGCTTAACCATCGCAATAGGTCGCTCGCTTCCTTCATTGTCATTTCTTTACTGCTTGTCTCTCTTCCGTTTGTGAACTGGTGAACAATGCTTTGCTTCTCACCAAGCAGGTTCATTTGAGTAAGCAACACATGAATTTTACTAAGCTGCCCTTTCGTTATGTTTTGTACTGTTTTCATGCTTCTTCGTTGTTATTGAGGTTATACAATGTGATGGCATTTTGCAGGTCGCCAAAGCGTTTATAACGCTTCATTTCACGCACCATTTCTTTGTCAGCAATCCCGTTTGAATTGCATACAAATTCAACTTCGCCGTTGCTTAATCCTTCCAGCGTTTGCCAGATGTTTATACGTCTCATAAATTCAGCTACCCCTTGTTTGCCCTTGTCGCTAAACTTTTGCAGGTTGGTTCTGAAATAAGGCATCCCGCCTAAGATGATACCGCAGTTTTTGACTGTCTTATCACGTAGGTTTTGTATATAACTCATCATGGTATCGTTTATCATACCGGCTTCATCAATGATGAGTAACGGTTCATCCAAGGTGTTCAGTTCATCAGCAATGCGGTTGCACATTTCATAAATGCTACCTTCAAAAGCAACTCCCATTTTACGCAACAAGGCAAGAAAGAACTGCTTTGGTTTAATGGCTCTTTCGCATACCACGTAAAAAACATTTTCCTGTAACGAGTAATCGGTTAAGGCAGTGGTTTTACCCATGCCAGTATCACCTATAACAGCTATCATGAACTGATTTTCTTTTGCTGACTGGCAGGCATCAATCGCCGCTTTGTAATCAGCCGTTTTAAATCGTTCCGGCGCACTGTTTACTGCACTTACATAATTCCAGATTTTACGCAGTTTCGCTTTTGCAATGGTTTCACCTTTGCCGGTTTCCAGCAGGCTCAGGTAAGAAGAATTGATACCGATTTGCACTGCCAGTTCATTCTGGCTGATCTTCTTTGCGCTGCAATACTCTTTCATTGCGGTGCGGATGTCTTCATTTTTTGGTAAGTTTGCCATGCTTTATTTGATTTTTATAAATGAATAATGAGAGCTTCACATTCGCGTTGTGAGGCTCTTTTTTTATCTGAAAAAATGTTTTTTTCTTTTTTTGTTTTTTCCGCGCTGAAACGCTTATCTGTATTGACTTTTAGCCGAAAATGTCATTTTTTTGCTCCCTCTTTTTTTATTAATATCTTTATTTTCAATTGTTTACGCTGTTTTTAGTGTCGGAAAACGGGCATTATCCCTCATTATACACGCGTTTTTGGGTCATTATCCCTATGGTTACGCGTGAAAAAGGGTGCAATATTGTATCTTAAAACGGGTGTTTTCTGTGCGCTAATCATTGTCGAATTGCTTTAAAGGGTTAATAATTTCAATGGTGTGGTTCTTAGGTGTGAACGGTTCCTTTTGCTTTTTTTCTTTTGGCTTCAAAGCACTGGTAAGCGAATCGTTTGTATTGCCTGGTATGTGTATTTGCTCAATGTTGGTTCCGTTATCTTCCAGCATATAGCGAAGTGAAGAATCGCGCTTTAGTTCTTTTATCACGTCCTTACTTTCGGTTAATGCGCTCACACGGGCATATACATCAGGGTCGGTTCTGTGTGCTCTTTCTGTCAGGTCTTCCAGTCTATTCTTTGCCTGGGTCTTGATGCCTTTAATACGCCCGGCATTCCGTTGCAACGCTTTTATATCATCTTCTGTTTGCTCTGACTGTGCGCTGCGGATGCTATCTTTAAGTGGCAGGTAAGCAATCGGCTCTTTCGTTTTTCTGTCAAAGGCATAAATACCATCCTGCAAGCAATCGTATTGCACAAGAACAATGGTATTGTTATACACTTCAAACCATCTGGCAGGCAAGGGAAATTCATATTTAGTAATGCCCCGCATGATGGTAATCTGTCCGTGTAATACCTTCTTTTCTGTCTGCATGGTAAGCAGCCTTGCCCGCTCCATTTCATTGACAAATAGCGGGTGCGGGTGCTGGCTTTCTTCGTATTGCTGGTTTGGCGTTTTGCCGGTTTTGAGCAGTGTTTCATTAAACTGGTGCACGGCTAAATACGCATAAGCTTGTATGGTGTCAACACTCAGAAAGTTCTTTGCATATTCTGCTTTCAGTTCATCTTTTGGCTGCGCATCGGCTATCCTGGCTCTGATGCCGATGCCGTTAAAGCCATAGCATGTTTTCCAAATTCCGTTCAGGTATTGAATGTATCTTTCTACAAACGCTTTTTCCTGTGCATTGGAAGTTACCCGCCACTTTGCGCCTTTCTCTGCAAGCAATTCTTTTACATTGATAAGTTCATTTGTTTTGTTAGCCGAATGCCTGTCAGTTATCAATTCCAACGGCAACACACCTGTTTTGTTTACGGCATCGCGCAAAGCTTCCATGATAACCGCTGTGTTTTCCTTTTCGCCAAAGGCGCGGCCAACAATCTTTTTGCTGTTGGTATCAATTACAAAAACAAGATCATAGCTGTCATACCCTTTACTACCTGGCAGTTTACCCCAAAAAGGAAGGCGCACACCATCCATTTGCCATACCGTATTTGCATAATCAGGCTTTTTCATGGTCGCGTATGGCATCAGTTTGTTTAGCTCTATTGCTCCGCGCCGCGATTTATAAACCTCCACATTTTTTAGCCATGCCCTGCGCTGCATTTTGTACCAGGTAAGCTTTTTCTCTTTCATGCTTTGCTCGCGGAAATATTCATTTCCCTTTGCCATCATTTGCGTGCAGGTGAGCATTTGCGGACTGGCTGTCAGTATCGCCGTCATATAATCTTCCTGAACGGTGTCTGCTTTCTTCGCTCTCTGGTTATTGCCAAACCATTTTTTGTTTACGCATACGAAAAACAACCCTTTCTCCCTGGCATCTTTTAAAGCCTTACTGAATGCTTCCTTTGCAGAATACTTGCCCGGATATAAAGAGCAGAATGCTTTGTGTTTATTCAGCAAGTCTTTACATCCATCATCCTGCATCTTAAGCAAGCAAATAAAAACCGCGTGAAGCTTAGCAGCCTCTGAAACATGAGCCGGTTTAATGTCAGAATATTGCTGATATTCCTTCAAGTGATTAACATAATCGATATTCTTCGCCTCGTCGAGAACTTGAAAAATAGATGCCTCTTTATCGCCTTCAATTGTGTTTTTGTAAATTTTCTTTATGGTTTGTAATGAGGGTAGTTTCTTTCTTGATTGCTTTGATATTGATTCATAAAGAGTGTAAACTTCACCCTCTATTACTTCACGGATTATGTCAACACTCGCCGCCCATCCTTCTACCGTTTTACCGGGAAGATATTTTTTGGCGAAGCTGTTGGCTATCCAGATTTGATTGGATTTTAGTATGATGTTGGCTGCCATCTTAGTTAACATTTAAAGCTTCAACAGTTTCATTGATTTGTTCTTTCGTTGTTCTTAATTCTTCAACGTACTTCCTGATTTCATTTACAACATTCATGTTATTAGACCTACCATTTAGTACCCTTGAAACGGTATAAATACTGGTTTTAGAGCGTTTTGCTACCTCTTTACATGCTCCATGTGGCAGCACTTCTTTTAATTTTGCGTTATTTATAGCAACTTTTTTCATAGCTTCATCCTAATTTTTGACAAAAATAACGCAATTTATTTCGTTATTACAACATTTTATTAAAATTTAATTTCGGTATTCGTTATGCAACCAAATACACACTTTAAGAATTTACGCAAACGTTTAGGCTTGTCTCAGATAGAGTTAGCATCTAAAATAGGGGTTTCACAGGGTACAATAACGGATATAGAAAGAGGTAGGATTGGTATAAGCAAACGTGTTGCTCAAAAATTACAGAAAGAATTTACTTTAAAATCAGGGGAAATTTACGGCGATAACGAAAATATCGGTATTGATAAAATCAAGGGTAAAAACTCAGGGGTGACTCAGGAAGAAAACAAAAAAGAAGAAAAAGAAGTACTTGACAAAGCTTTTTGGGATTCCATAAATTCTACCTATCCTCACTTGTATTGGGAAGAGAAAAACAGAAAACTGAGCGGGATTTATGAGAGGAGATTACAAGATGATGTAGAAAAAAATCATACTCAACTCATTGAACTATTTGATGAATTAAACGAAATAATGAACTTAGAGTTTGTAATTCTTTCTCTGAATTCTAAATATTTTAATAAGATTCAATTACAACTTCATAGCTCACTAAAATACATTTCTGACGATAAAATTGATTACGAAAAGTACAAAAAAGACTTTCTCCAAGAACTTGAAACACTCAGTACAATTCAACCCGCTATATCAAAATTTGCCAAAGCGATAAGCACTTTTTATTCTGAGATTAAAAATTTCGATACAGAGAATATTATTGAGGGATATTTTGGAGCAGATGCCTCAAAAGCAAGCCAGTAAAGGGTTTAATAGAACACAATTGTATTAAAACTTCCATCGCCGCTACCATTTTAGTGGCTTTTTTATGCCTCCAATGGAACTATAAATGAACCAAATGGAAGCATTAATATTTATCATTCGCCCTCCTCATTTCAAAAATTAGATACTTTTACCGGCTGAAACATAATCCCATATTGAGTTGTGCAATTTTTGCACGTTTTAGTTATTTCTTTGTAAGATTAATATTTAAATAAACCCCCCATAGGTGATGCTTTTTTGTTTTCTTTTTTCATAGTGCTTTGTTTTTGTTTTTATCACAAAAAATAAAGCCAGAAAAACGGCAAAAACAAACTTCAATCGTTATGGAAAAAAATAATAAAAAGATAAGCTTGTACAAATAAAAAATCTTAGCTCATCGCTAAGATTTTTCAGTGGAGAATAGCGGGTTCGAACCGCTGACCTCTTGCATGCCATGCAAGCGCTCTACCAACTGAGCTAATTCCCCTATTTCAATTATCGAACCGCTGACCTTCCCGATATGTCGGGACTGCTCTACCAACTGAGCTAATTCCATTATTTTATTGAATCCTCAACATTCCTCACATTATGCAACTGCTCTGCCAATCGCTGCTAATTCCCCCTTTTAAAACGAACGCAAAAATAGAAGCCTTTGCGGTTCTTCCAAAAAATAAAACGGTTATTTGATTTCTTCAAAATCTATGTACTCACTATTCTTGTTATCGGCAGCTTTTGTTGTTGATGTAGTCGCTCGGGTTGCCGTATTTTGTGTTGGAGTTGAAGTTTGGTTTTGCTGCATTTGTTGCATATGATCGCGAACGGTATTTGACACTTTAGCAACCGGCACAATAATATTGAACACCAATTTATAAATGAGGTAAATTATAAAAATGGCAAAAATAAGTTCTCCTAACTGCATGATGTTGCAAAGATAACCCTGCATAATACGCCGAGATCAAAAGAAGATTCGTTTTTTACAAACGGTTAACAGCAAACCTATTTGGATGCTTGCTCTTAATTTTTTATATTTGCAAAAGAAAAATGAGTAGAAGGGAACGGAAGCCGTTCCCTTCTCTGTTATCTAACATGACGTTAACCGAACAATTACAAAAGATAGAATCTCTGGTAAATGAGGTCCTTAAGGAAGAACCGGAATTTTTTTTGGTTTCATTGCGCATCAAGCCTACCAATAATGTAAAACTTTATTTGGATGGTGATGCCGGTTTGCCTATTGAAAAATGTGTTTATTTCAATAGAAAAATTTATAAGCTTCTTGAAGAAGCGCATTTGTTTCCCGAAGGCGATTTTTCGTTGGAAGTGTCGTCACCAGGTGTTGATGAACCGTTGAAATCGCACCGTCAATATACAAAGAACATCAGCAGAACTATTGAAGTGGTTTTTAAGGATGAAACTAAAAAAACCGGGAAGCTATTGCACGTTGCAGATGCCGATTTTATTCTGGAAGAAACGATTGGTAAGGGTAAAAAAAAGACAGTGCAACAAACCGTTATTCCATTTGAAAATGTAAAAACAACAACCGTTCAAATACAATTTTAAAATAGCCGCAAGCCGTTAACCGCAAGCTACAATCATTTTTTTGTATGCACTTGTAGCTCATAGCTAATAGTTCGCAGCTTATTCAACGACAACATAAATCGACCAGAAAATGGCAAGTATTAACCTGATAGATGCTTTTCAGGAATTTAAAGACGCTGAAAACATTGACCGTCCTACCATGATGAAAGTGGTGGAAGATGTATTTAAAACATTGCTTCGTAAAAAGTTTGGCAGCGATGAAAACTTTGATGTGATTGTAAATGCCGAAAAAGGCGACCTTGAAATATTTCGCCGCCGCATGATAGTGGAAGATGGCGAAGTGATGGACCCGCTGGCTGAAGTGGAATACACTGAAGCCGTAAAAATTGAGCCCGACTTTGAAGTGGGTGAAGAGCTGTTTCAGGAAATGGATATCCTCGACTTTGGCAGACGTGCTATTCTTGCTGCAAAGCAAACTTTAGCAAGCCGCATTTCTGATTTAAAGAAGAATGTGCTGGTAAAAAAATATGCCGATCGCATTAATGAAATCATTACGGCAGAAGTATATCAGGTATGGAAAAAAGAAGTGTTACTGCTGGATGAGGAAGGCAATGAACTGATTCTTCCAAAGTCGGAACAAATACCGCAGGACTTTTTTAAAAAAGGAGAAAACATACGCGCTATTGTTCGCCGTGTTGATTTAAAAAACAGTTCGCCTGTTATCATTGTAAGCCGCACTGCGCCTGAGTTTCTGGCAAAGCTGTTAGAAATAGAAGTACCTGAAATTTTTGATGGATTGATTAGCATCCGCAAAATTGTTCGCGAACCTGGTGAGCGGGCAAAAATAGCAGTTGAAAGCTTTGACGACCGAATTGACCCGGTAGGCGCCTGCGTGGGTATGAAAGGCAGTCGCATTCACGGAATTGTGCGTGAATTAAAGAATGAAAACATTGATGTCATCAACTTTACATCGAACGTACAATTGCTTATTCAACGTTCGTTAACGCCGGCAAAAATCAGCTACATGAATTTAGACACCGAGCAAAAACAAGCTGATGTGTATTTGAAAGCCGATCAGGTTTCGCTTGCTATTGGCAGACGCGGCGTAAACATAAAATTAGCGCAGGAATTAACGGGTTTCGATATTGATGTATTCCGCGAAAGTGAAGGACAGGAAGAAGAATACGATATTGATTTGGATGAATTTGCTGATGAAATCGAGCCCTGGATTATAGATGAATTAAAAAGAGTTGGATGCGATACGGGGCGAAGCGTATTGAATTTAAGTGAAGAAGAACTGGAACGTCGTACCGATTTGGAAAAAGAAACCATTGCAGATTTGATTCATGTGTTGCAGGCTGAATTTGATCGTAGTTAATTTTTTTGCTTTAGAAAAAGGGAAAAGATTGAAAAGGTAAGTTTGTTTTTACCTTATTTTCTAACATCACTTTACAAAGGCAAAACAGCTTCTTTTGCGGCGGTTCGTACGTTTCTTATTGATTTGAGAAATTAGTATTTATCATTCGGTTTAACCTTTGCAAAGAATTAATTTCGCATTTTATTTTATTACAATTTTTAGGTAGAGAAAATCAGAAAAGAACAGGAATAAGAAAGTAAAAAAGAGGATAAAAACAAAAGCAAAACATAATTTGCTCGTAAGTTTTTTAAATATAAACTTTACAAAAAATAAAAACGCTGTTCATGAATACATGCAACAGCGACGACAAATAAAAACACTGAATGTCAGAACTGAAGTTACCGAGATTATTAGCCGCCGCAAAAGAGTTCAATGTTGGACAAGATACCTTGTTAAACTTTCTTGTTGGTAAAGGATTCAATCGCGATGAATTGAAGCCTACCGCAAAGCTTAACGAAGCTATGTATCGTGCTTTGCAGCAGGAATTTCATAACGATAAAACAGCTAAAAACAAAGCTGATCTTGTCGAAATTCCTAAATCGCAAATTGAGCGCAAACCTCGCAGAGAAGAGGAAGACCTCAGCATCAAAAGGGACGAGAAAAAAATTACCCATCACAAGGAAGAAGTGGCAGAACCTGTTGCTGTTGTTAAGGAAGAACCTCAACCGCAGCCCCTTCTTGTGCCCGAATCTAAACAACCTGAACCCGAATTGATAGTGCCTGTTGAGCCGGAAGCAGAAGTAGAAGAAGCGCCGGTAGTTTCACAAACTGAGCCGTCTGAGCCAGAAACGCTGCGCCTTGAAGCTCCGGAAATTGAAGCACCTAAGATTGTAGATAAAATTGATTTGTCTACTATTGATTCATCCACACGTCCACGTAAAAACGTGGTAGCTAAACAGGAAGAGCCAACTGAACCTGAAGTTGAAGTTGTGGACGAACAACCTGAAGTGGTAATTGCGCCTGAAGTGGAAGAGGAAGAGATGCAACCACAGGAGGAAGAGCCTGAAGAGCAAGAAGAACTGCCTGAGCAAGAAGAGCTTGCTCCTGTGGTTGAAAATATAAAAGCAGAGAAAATAGAAGGTCCGAAAATATTAGGCAAAATCAATCTGCCGGTTGACAGCGATACGCGTCCCAAACACTTTACACGGGACGAAAAACGCAAACGCAAACGCATACCGGTTGATAAAAAAGGTGAAACATCATCTCCGCAAGGGCAAACTTCCTTTAACCCACAGGCACGCGGCAGTGCAAACGGGGGGCAGCAACCCTTTAACCGTGAACGTAATATCACGCCGCAAAGGGCCAATGCCAACGGACAAGGCAATGCGGCTCAGCAAGGAGCTAATCGCCCTGCCTTTCAAAACAAAGCCGGACAAGCTGCTGGTAGTACCGGCCCTCGCATACAAATCAACCGCAACGCTGGCAACAACAGAGGTGGTCAATCCGGCTCGGGTCATGGAAGAAATGATAGATTTCAACGTCAGGACGACAAAGAAATTGACCAAAAACAAATCCAGGATAAAATTCGCGAAACACAGGCGAAACTGGCAGGCCAAGGCGGTCGTGGTAAGAGCCTGAAGGCGCGTCATCGTCGCGAAAAACGACATGAAGCGGCCGAAGCAATGGGCAACATAAGTGAAGATAACAAGCTGCAGGTAACTGAGTTTGTAACCGTTAGCGAACTTGCTAATCTAATGGATGTAAACTTTACCGATATTATCAGCAAGTGTATGAGCCTTGGCATTATGGTTTCCATCAACCAGCGGTTAGATGCAGAAGTGATTGAGTTGGTTGCCGGTGAATTTGGCTATGAAGTTGAATTTTTGGGCTTGGATGACATGGATGAAGAAGAGGGCGATGATGAGTTCGACGAAGACGAAGATTTACAAAAACGGGCACCAATTGTTACCATTATGGGGCACGTTGACCATGGTAAAACATCGCTGCTCGATTACATCCGAAATGCGAATGTGGTGGCAGGTGAAGCCGGTGGCATCACCCAGCACATCGGTGCTTATGAAGTTACGTTGCCTACCGAAGATCACATTACGTTTTTGGATACACCCGGCCACGAAGCCTTTACTGCTATGCGTGCACGTGGTGCAAAAGTTACTGATATTGCTGTAATTGTGGTAGCTGCCGATGACGCTGTAATGCCTCAAACCAAAGAAGCCATCAGCCATGCGCAGGCAGCCGGTGTACCCATGATTTTTGCCGTAAATAAAATAGATAAAGACGGAGCTAATCCACAAAAAATTTATGAACAGCTTTCCCAGATGAATATCTTGGTGGAAGAATGGGGCGGCAAATACCAAAGTCAGGAACTGAGTGCGAAGAAAGGTTTAAATGTAGATGCTTTGCTCGAAAAAATATTGCTCGAGGCAGAAATATTAGACCTGAAAGCCAATCCTGATAAAGAAGCTGCTGGTAGCGTTATCGAAGCTTCTCTCGATAAAGGTCGTGGTTTTGTGGCAACTGTATTGGTGCAAAATGGCACATTAAAGATTGGAGATATTTTAGTGTCAGGACAACATTATGGTCGCATCAAAGCCATGTTTAATGAGCGTAACCAACGTGTGAATGAAGCGCCTCCTTCAACGCCGGTGCAAATTTTAGGTTTGAACGGTGCACCGCAAGCCGGTGAAAAATTCAAAGTATATATTGATGAAGCTGAAGCTAAAGAAATGGCTACCAAACGCGCACAAATTTCACGTGAGCAGGGTTTGCGTGCGAAAAAGCACATTACATTGGATGAAATCGGACGCCGTTTGGCTTTGGGTAATTTTAAAGAACTGAATGTTATCATTAAAGGTGATGTGGATGGCTCAGTAGAAGCGTTAAGCGATTCGCTACAAAAATTATCAACCGAAGAAATTGCAGTGAACGTAGTTCATAAAGCGGTAGGTCAGATTTCCGAAAGCGATGTGTTATTAGCCACTGCATCGGATGCTATTTTAATTGGCTTTAACGTTCGTCCCAGCACGCAAGCCAACCGGTTGGCAGAGCAGGAAGGTGTACAAATTAAAATGTATTCCATCATTTACAACGCCATAGAAGAAGTGAAGAGCGCAATGGAAGGTTTGCTGGAACCGAAGATTCAGGAAAAAGAAGTAGCTACGGTTGAAATTCGCGAGGTATATAAATTTGATAAAGCAACAGTTGCAGGTTGTTATGTTACGGATGGTAAAATACGCCGCGATAGTAAAATCCGTTTGTTCCGCGATGGCATTTTAATCTATCCAAGAACAGAAGGCGGATTTGCAGAATTGGGCAGCCTGAAGCGATTTAAAGACGATGTAAAAGAAGTAGCCACAGGTTATGAATGCGGTTTAACCCTTAAGAATTTTTCCGACATCAATGTTGGCGATACTGTCATTGCATTTGAAGAGGAAGAAGTAAAACGTACATTGTAAGAATCTTTTGATTTCAATATTCAAATGCCGTTTCTGATAGTTTCAGAAATGGCATTTTTGTTTTGAGAAAAAGGGCAAAAACAAAAGCAGGCAGAGGTTCAAAACGTGTAAAGGGATATTTTGAAACATAACTTGTCCCGACGAGTCGGGATAGAATCATAGAAACATAGGTTTCACACAGCTTTTCTATGTGCTTTCCTTATGTTTCTATGATTCTATGTGTTTCATTCAATTGTCATTAAAACATCATTTGGTTTTGCGTTCTTTTTATCCCTTTATTCTTGTTGTACTTTCGCACAGATGAGTCAACTCACACAATCTGCAAAAACTGTTTTTAAAAATGGCATTCCGCTATCTGGTGATATTGTTTTTGAAAGAAACCACCAGCTTCCGCATTCCGTTAATTATACCATCACACGCTTTTATTCAAACAACACTTTTTTAGAGGAAGACACAGGTATATTATCTTATATCATTGATAAAGCAGAACCTGCAAACAATTGTTTAGAGCTTCAGTTTTGTATTACACGCAACAGACTCTCAGCAGAAAAAAACAATACAACTGTTAGCGAAACAACAGACCTTTTTCAGTTTCATTTTACGCCCCATTTTCTCAATCAGTTTGTTCAAAATGTAAAGCTTGCCAGCAAAAAAGACGAAGTGCTTGCTTTTCATTATCCTTATTCATTCACCAAATTGTTTCCTCTGTGCAATCGCAGATTAAATGTGTTGGAAGCTTTATTAACCAACGATTATAAGGGAGCTGTACAAAATGTATTCATCAACGCAAAAGTGCATGAGCTTTTGTTGTACAGCATCGAATGTTTAATTGATGAAAAAGAAGACGTTTTTTCCTGTCGTTTTTTAGCCGATGAAGGCGGGCGCGAGCGAATTTATCAGGCAAGAGATATTTTATTGCAACGCATTGGCGAACCGATAACCATCAAAGAATTGAGCCGCAAAGTTGCGATAAATGAATGCTATTTGAAAAAAGGTTTTAAAGAAGTATTTGGTACCACCATATTTGATTTTTATCAGCAACAGCGAATGGAACATGCTAAATATTTATTGTACGAAAAGAGCTTAAGCGTAACCGATGTTTCCCATTTGCTTGGCTATTCTTCTATCTCTCATTTTTCTTCTGCGTTTAAAAAACATACAGGTTTAAAACCTTGCGAATTATTAAAGTAGCTGCATTCATAGTGTTTGCTTACTCTACGCAGAACTTATTGCAATTGCTTCTGCACAATCTTTGCTTTGTTTTTGCACATTTTTTAAAACAAAGCATTCATGTATTTTCCTTCTGCAACATATCGTGTTCAACTCAATAGCTCTTATCCTTTTTCGCAGTTACAAACCATCATCAATTATTTGCATAAACTCGGCATTTCAACCATTTATGCTGCGCCGGTTACAACATCAATGAAAGGCAGCACGCATGGTTATGATGTTTGCAATCCAGACCAGTTGAATTCTGAAATTGGCACGATGGAAGAGTTTGAAAATATCAGTCAACAACTGAAGGAAAAGAGCATGAGTTGGTTACAGGATATTGTACCCAACCACATGGCATTCATCACCGATAATGAACGATTGATGGATGTTTTTGAACGTGGCGAACAATCGCCGTATTATAATTATTTTGACATTAACTGGAATCATTTTGATGCGACTTACAAAGGCAAACTAATGGTTCCGTTTATTGGTAAAGATTTGAATGAAGCTATCAGCGATAACGAAATCAAGTTGGTGTTTGATGAGGATTTTTATTTGTCTTATTTTGATACAAAATATCCGGTTGCAGCAAGTTCATTACCGTTCATTTCTTCATTGATAAATAATCAAACATTTGAAGAAGAAACAGCCAATTTATTGGGCAAAACCAAACAGAGCAAAGACGAGTGGAACAATGCAAAAAGAGAATGGCATGGCACAATAAAAAGCGAAGCGGAAACCATCAGCGAAGCCATAAAAAGAATCAACGAAAACAAAGCTTTGCTGCACGAGTTTATCAATCAGCAGCATTATTTGTTAACCTGGTTTAAGGTAACTGAAAGCGAAATCAATTTTAGAAGGTTCTTCACCGTCAACCAATTGATTTGCCTTTGCATGGAAGATGAATTTGTTTTTACCAATTATCATCAGTTCATCTTTTCCTTGTACCAAAAAGGCTTGATACAGGGTGTTCGCATTGATCATATTGATGGCTTATATCATCCGCAGGAATACGTTGATAGGTTGCGAAAAAGTTTAGGTGAAGATTGTTACATCGTTGCCGAAAAAATACTCGAATACAACGAAGACATTTCACGTGACTGGGAGTTGCAAGGCACAAGCGGTTATGAATTTTTATCGTTTACCAACCAACTGCTAACGGATAAAAAAGGTGCAGAAAAGCTGTTGTCTTTCTACAAAGAACTCGTACCTCAATCTCAATTGTATGAAGACATTGTGTTTGAAAAAAAGCATACGTTTTTATACTCACAAATGCAGGGCGAACTGGATAATCTAATACATCTTGCCCAAGAGCTACAAATCTTTGCTGGCGCTACTTTCAGCCATGATGGATTAAAAAAAGCGCTGGGCATTTTAATGGCTTCTTTTCCTGTGTATCGCATTTATCCTGATGCTTATCCATTGCACGAAGAAGCAATGCCAATTGTAAAAAAAGCGTTTGAAAAAGCCGCACAAAAAGTTGAAGATGCGCAACAAGAATTGAAGCTTTTACAAACCGTGTTTGATGCAGATGGCGAGCAACCCGGCGATGAAAACAAGTTGCTGTTCTTAATGCGTTTGATGCAATTCACCGGACCGCTTGCCGCCAAAGGTGTTGAGGACACAACGTTTTATGTTTACAATCCTTTGATTTCGCATAATGAAGTTGGCGATTCGCCATCACAACTGGGTATTGCAGTTGATGAATTTCACCGAAAAATGAAAAGCAGGCAGGAGAACAATCCATATTCATTAAATGCTACTTCAACGCACGATACCAAGCGTGGTGAAGATGGCAGAATGCGCATCAATGCATTGACTGCTATGCCCGATAAATGGATGCAAAATG